>NC_007951.1 GCF_000013645.1 Paraburkholderia xenovorans LB400
TTTTGGCGTTAGAATCTCGCCTTACTTCCCAAAAATCCTGCACGCCGCTCCGGCTCGCTTGCCCCGCAAACCCTTGTGGCACAAGCGCCTGGAGCCATTGCGCCTGGTTAGTCTGGCTGCTCAGGGCCTTGTTGCGCGCGCGCGACAGGGGCAGCGGCAACCGCCGTGCACACCATAACGACAGCAACTCGATGAACGATTTCTGGCAACACTGTTCCGCATTGCTGGAGCGTGAGCTGACGCCCCAGCAGTACGTGACGTGGATCAAACCGTTGGCCCCGGTCGCCTTCGACGCCGCTGCGAACACGCTTAGCATCGCTGCGCCGAACCGTTTCAAGCTCGACTGGGTCAAGAGCCAGTTCTCCGGCCGCATCGCCGATATGGCCCGCGATTTCTGGCATACCCCCATCGACGTCCAGTTCGTGCTCGACCCGAAAGCCGGCATGCGCGCCCCCGCGGCAGCCGCGCCGGCACCGGCTTCCGCGCGTCCGGCTTCCGCGCCTGGCTCGATGGGCGGTAGCGCCGGCAACGGCGCTGCGGTGGACGCGGCTGTCGGCGCCGTGCAAGCCGCGCAGACCGCGCGCGCAAACGGCGCGAATAGCGCGAACAACGCGATGGCCAACCTCAACGCGAATGCCCGCGCGGCGGCCGAACAGAACGCAAACGCACGCGCCGCGGCCGAAGATTCCGCCGACCTCGATCTGCCCAGCCTCGACGCGAACGAAGCCGCGGCCGCCCGCCGCACGTGGCGCCCAGGCCAGAGCGCCGGTTCGAACGGCAACGGCGAGACCGACTCGATGTACGAGCGCTCCAAACTGAACCCGGTTCTGACCTTCGACAACTTCGTGACCGGTAAGGCCAACCAGTTGGCGCGCGCCGCGGCGATTCAGGTCGCGGACAATCCCGGCATCTCGTACAACCCGCTGTTTCTGTATGGCGGCGTGGGTCTGGGCAAGACCCACCTGATCCACGCGATCGGCAACCAGCTTCTGATGGACAAGGCGGGCGCACGGATTCGCTACATCCACGCGGAACAGTACGTGTCCGACGTAGTGAAGGCGTACCAGCGCAAGGCGTTTGACGATTTCAAGCGCTACTACCACTCGCTCGACCTGCTGCTGATCGACGATATTCAGTTTTTCTCCGGCAAGTCGCGCACACAAGAGGAATTCTTCTACGCGTTTGAGGCGCTGGTCGCCAACAAGGCGCAGGTGATCATCACCAGCGACACGTATCCGAAGGAAATTTCGGGTATCGACGACCGCCTGATCTCGCGCTTCGACTCCGGCCTGACCGTCGCAATCGAGCCGCCCGAGCTGGAAATGCGCGTCGCGATTCTGATGCGCAAGGCGCAATCCGAGTTCGTGAGCCTGAATGAAGACGTCGCGTTCTTCGTCGCCAAACACTTGCGTTCGAACGTGCGTGAACTCGAAGGCGCGCTGCGCAAGATCCTCGCGTATTCGAAGTTCCACGGCCGCGAAATCACGATCGAAGTCACCAAAGAAGCGCTGAAAGACCTGCTGACGGTGCAGAACCGGCAGATTTCGGTGGAGAACATCCAGAAGACCACGGCTGACTTCTACAGTATCAAGGTCGCGGACATGTATTCGAAGAAGCGTCCGGCGAACATTGCGCGGCCGCGGCAGATCGCCATGTATCTGGCGAAGGAGCTGACCCAGAAGAGCTTGCCGGAAATCGGCGAGCTGTTCGGCGGGCGCGACCACACCACGGTGCTGCACGCGGTGCGCAAAATTGCCGACGAGCGCAGCAAGGACGCGCAACTGAACCACGAACTGCATGTGCTGGAGCAGACGCTGAAGGGCTGAGCGGGCTGTCTGGAAAAAACGACCTGTTTATTTCCAAACTCGCCCCCATTTTAGTGAGGCGGTTCTGTTTTCAGGCACAATACAGGTTTAACCGCCCGGCGGCCGCGGGCGGATTTCACGCCGTGACAGGCGCTGCACGGCGCCGGCGGGGAGCCACGGCTGCGTGCTGGAAAGCTGTCCTGGCAAGGCGCGCAGGCCGTTATATCAACGAAGGAACTCTATGCAACTGGTCAAGACCGAACGCGATAACCTCCTCAGGCCGCTGCAAACTGTGAGCGGCATCGTCGAACGCCGCCATACGTTGCCGATCCTCGCCAATTTGCTGATTACCAAGAACGGCCCGGACGTGTCGTTCCTGTCCACCGACCTCGAGTTGCAGATCACCACGCGTGCCGATTTCGGCGTGGGCGGCGATTCGGTGGCGACCACGGTGGCAGCGAGAAAGCTCCTCGACATTCTGCGCGCCATGCCCGACGGCCAGGTCACGCTCACGCTGAACGACAAGCGTCTGACCGTGCAATCCGGCAAGAGCCGCTTTGCGCTGCAAACGCTCGCCGCGGACGAATTCCCGACGGTCGCGCAAGCTAAAGACTACGGCGCGAACCTCGTGGTTCCCCAGAAGACGTTCCGCCAGTTGCTCGGCATGGTCCATTTTTCGATGGCCCAGCAGGACATCCGCTACTACCTGAACGGCATGCTGCTGGTAGTGGACGGCGACCAGCTGATGGCGGTCGCGACCGACGGACACCGTCTGGCGTTCTCGTCCATGAAGATCGAAGGTTCGTTCCAGCGTCAGGAAGTGATCATTCCGCGCAAGACGATTCTGGAACTCCAGCGTCTGCTGGAAGACATCGACGACACGCTGAAGATCGACATCGCGCAGACGCAGGTCAAGTTCACGTTCGGCCAGGTCGAACTGGTGTCGAAGCTGGTGGAAGGCAAATTCCCCGACTTCCAGCGCGTGATTCCGAAGTCGCACAAGAATCAGTTCGTGATCGGCCGTGAAGAACTGCAGCGCTCGCTGCAACGCGCCGCGATTCTGACCTCGGACAAATTCAAGGGCGTGCGCTGCATCATCGAGCCGGGCCAGTTGAAGATCATGTCGACCAACGCCGATCAGGAAGAGGCGCAGGAAGAACTGGAAATCGCATACGACGGCGACAGCGTCGATATCGGGTTCAACGTCACGTATCTGCTCGACGTGCTCGCGAACCTGAAGGTCGACACGTTGCAGGTGAGCCTGGGCGACGCCAGCTCCAGCGCGTTGATCACGATTCCCGAGAACGACGAATTCAAGTACGTCGTCATGCCGATGCGCATCTAACGCGTCCAGAAACCAGAGAACACACCAAGGGGCGCAGCGCCCCTTTGGCGTTTTTATGGTGATTTGAAAAGTCCCGAGCAGCAACCTTGCAGCAACGCAGAACCGGAAAAAATCCATGACTGAAACGAACAATTCGCAACCCGACAACAGCTACGGCGCATCCTCGATTCAGATCCTCGAAGGTCTGGAGGCGGTGCGCAAGCGGCCCGGGATGTACATCGGGGATACATCGGACGGGACCGGTCTGCATCACCTCGTATTTGAAGTGCTGGACAACTCCATCGACGAAGCGTTGGCGGGGCATTGCAACGACATCCAGGTGATCATTCACGCGGACAACTCCATTTCCATCACCGACAACGGCCGCGGCGTGCCGACCGGCCTGAAGATGGACGACAAGCACGATCCGAAGCGCAGCGCCGCTGAAATCGTGATGACCGAGTTGCACGCCGGCGGCAAGTTCGACCAGAACAGCTACAAGGTGTCCGGCGGCCTGCACGGCGTGGGCGTGTCGTGCGTGAACGCATTGTCCGCGTGGCTGCGTTTGACCATTCGCCGCGACGGCAAGAAGCACTTCATGGAATTCCACCGTGGCGTGCCGCAGAACCGCATTATCGAAGAGATCGACGGCGTGGCTGTTTCGCCGATTCAAGTCACCGGCGAGACCGAAAACCGCGGCACCGAAGTGCACTTTCTCGCCGACGAGACGATTTTCGGCAACATCGAATATCACTACGACATTCTGGCCAAGCGGATTCGCGAACTGTCGTTCCTGAATAACGGCGTGCGAATCAAGCTGACCGATCAGCGCACCGGCAAGGAAGAAGATTTCGCGTTCGTAGGCGGCGTGAAGGGCTTTGTCGAGTACATCAACAAGAACAAGTCCGTGCTGCACCCGAACATTTTCCACATCAGCGGCGAGAAAGACGGCGTGGGCGTGGAAGTGGCGATGCAGTGGAACGACAGCTACAACGAAAACGTGCTGTGCTTCACGAACAACATTCCGCAGCGCGATGGTGGGACGCACCTGACCGGATTGCGTGCGGCGATGACGCGCGTGTTGAACAAGTACATCAACGATCACGAAGTTGCGAAGAAGGCGAAGGTCGAGACTTCTGGCGACGATATGCGTGAAGGGTTGTCGTGCGTGTTGTCGGTGAAGGTGCCGGAGCCGAAGTTCAGCGCGCAGACGAAGGACAAGCTGGTGTCGTCGGAAGTGCGCGCGCCGGTGGAGGATGTGGTCGCGAAGGCGCTCGAAGAGTTTCTGCTCGAGACGCCGAATGACGCGAAGATTATTTGCAGCAAGATTGTCGATGCCGCGCGCGCGCGGGATGCGGCCCGGAAGGCGCGTGAAATGACGCGTCGCAAGGGTGTGCTCGACGGCGTGGGTCTGCCTGGGAAGCTGGCGGATTGCCAGGAGAAGGACCCGGCGAAGTCCGAGATTTATATCGTCGAAGGTGACTCGGCAGGCGGGTCGGCCAAGCAGGGCCGGGATCGGAAGTTTCAGGCGATTTTGCCGCTGCGCGGCAAGGTGCTGAATGTGGAGAAGGCGAGGTATGACAAGCTGCTTTCTTCGGAGCAGATTGTTACGCTGATTACTGCTCTCGGTTGCGGGATTGGTAAGGAAGACTACAACCTCGATAAGCTGCGTTATCACCGCATCATCATCATGACCGATGCTGACGTTGACGGTGCGCACATCCGGACGTTGTTGCTGACGTTCTTCTATCGGCAGATGCCGGAGATGATCGAGCGTGGGTATATCTATATCGCGCAGCCGCCGCTGTTCAAGATCAAGGCGGGCAAGGACGAACGGTATTTGAAGGATGAGGCTGAGGTCAATGCTCACATTCTGAAGCTGGCGTTGCAGGGGTCGGAGTTGCTCGCTTCGGAAGGCGCTACGCCGATTACTGGAGATGCGTTGGGTGAGTTGGCTCGGGCTTATCTGTTGGCTCAGGCTGTGGTTAATCGTTTGAGCCGGTTGTATGACGCTGGGGCGCTCGAGGCTGTGATGGATGGGGTCGTTGTCGATCTGTCCAGCGAGGAAGCGGCTGAAGTGTCGGCGGCGGCGCTTGAGGCCAAGTTGCGGGATGATGCGTTGAAGCCTGAAGTTAAGGTCACGACGATGTATGACCCGGTTCGTGAACTGCGCTCGCTGCGGGTTGCGCGGACGCATCACGGGAATCAGAAGATTTCTGTGCTGGATCAGGATTTTCAGCTCACTGCTGATTACCAGCAGCTGATCAACACCGCTAATACGTTTAAGGGGTTGATTGGGACGGGTGCCGTCATCAAACGTGGCGAACGGAGTATGGCTGTTACTGACTTCAAGTCCGCTATGAAGTGGTTGTTGGCTGATGCCGAGCGAAATATCTCGAAGCAGCGCTATAAGGGCCTCGGTGAAATGAATCCTGGGCAGCTTTGGGAGACTACGATGGATCCGACGGTGCGTCGTCTTCTTCGGGTGCAGATCGAGGATGCTATTGCGGCTGATGGCATTTTCACCACGCTCATGGGGGATGATGTGGAGCCGCGTAGGGCGTTTATTGAGTCGAATGCGTTGCGGGCGGGGAATATCGACGTTTGAGGGTTGTTGTAGCAAGAGCCATAAAGCTGGATTTTGGGAAGCATCCATCTGGATTTTTATTGAATGATGCGTCCCAATAGTTCAAACTGATGACGCCTGTCGAGCGTTATTCTGAAAGAAAAACGGCCACCTCATAAAGGTGGCCGCAGACTGCTGACCAACCCCACGTTTTTCGGAGCGTGGGGTTTTGTTTTTCAGGCCAGGCAGATCGTGCGATGGGTCTCCCCAGATCGGACGAAGCGGGCCAGAAACGCGCTGGCGAGCCTGTGCAGGACGCCAGGACGGGAGCCAGGTACGCGCAAACACGCCTTCAGGCGTGCCACCAGCAGGGCGATCTTCTTGATGTTCTGCGCGGCCGCGCCCAGCAGGCACTGCTCGGCCACCTTGCGCAGGCCACGCATGCGCGCATAGCGATGCCCGTGCAACTGTTTGGCATCCGCGAAGCTGCGCTCCACCGTCTCCTTGCGCCGTTTGTAGATCGCCTTGCCCCAGTCGGTCAGACGCCTGGCATCCACATGTTCCTTTGCGCGCTCCCAGACGTGCCGGATCACCACCTTCACGTGGTTGGCGCTCGTCGTGCATTTGTTGCGCACCTCGCAGCTACCGCACTGTGCAGGGTCGGACCGGAACTCCTGATAGCCTGCGCGGTTCGTCGTGCTGTAGCGCAGCACCTGTCCCCGCGGACAGGTGTATTCCTCGCGATACCGGCTGTATCTGAAGTCGCGTTTGTAGAAGAACCCGGGCTTGTGATTCGGTGTGCGATAGCCCATCACACCGTCGATGCCACGATCCTCCAGCCCCTGACAGATTGCCGGCGTGAAGTAGCCCGCGTCCAGCCCCACGGCCTGCACATGGAAACCGAAGCGCCTGCGCTGCCGGTCCAGACGCGCCAGATAAGGCTGGCTGTCGTGCACCGAGGCCGGCGTCACGTGGGTGTCGGTGATGATCGGGTAGCGCGCGTCGACCGTGCGGTGATCCAGATAGAAGAAGCCCGTGGGCTTGTCGTCGCGCACCATGTAGCCGCTCTCAGGGTCGGTGCGGCTGACCTTCGTTTCCTTGCCTTCGCCTGTCCCCGACGAACCCGGCGTGTCGTCGTCGTTCTTTCCCTTGTCGTTGGCCTGCGGCCCGTCGCGCCTGAGCGGCTTTTTATCGTGCGCGGCACGATCGGCATCGACCGCGGCATCCAGCGCGGCCAGATAGGCCGAGGGCGTCTGCTCAAGCTGTACCAGATCGAACTTGCGTTTGTTCGCATTGGCCTTCAGGTGCGTGCTATCGGTGTAGAGCACGCGCCCCTCGACCATGCCGCGCCCGATCGCCTGCTGCACGATCGCGTCGAAGATCTCCTGGTAGACCGTCGTGTCGGTGAAACGCCGGCGCCGGTTCTGCGAGAACGTCGAGGCATCGGGCACCCGGTCAGTCAGCCGCAAGCGCGCGAACCACCGGTAAGCGACATTGACCTGCACCTCGCGCATGAGTTGGCGCTCGCTGCGCACCCCGAACAGGTAGCCGACGAACAGCAGTTTGAACATCACCACCGGGTCCAGCGCGGGCCGCCCGTTGTCCGCGCAGTACAGGTGCGCCACCTTCTCGCGGATGAACTCGAAATCCACCGCCGCGTCGATCTTGCGCAGCAGGTGGTCCTTCGGCACGAGTTCCTCGAGCGTGACCATCTCGAGTTCGTGCTGCATGGGTGTCGGTTTCCTGAGCATGAGGCTCATTAAACGACAAAGCCCGGCGCTTGGCCAGGCTTTGGGAGTACTTTGTCAGCAGTCTGCGGCCACCTCATAAAGGTGGCCGTTTTTTTGTGAGAACTCCCAGACAGGGATTAATTATAGTCGCCAGCAGTCTCGTCTTCGAACAACGCTGCCGCCGACCACGTAGTCGTAGCGATAGCCTGATGTGAGATGAAGCGAGAGGCTTCTTTCTTAATAGCCGGGATTTATCGGCGACGGGAAATTAGCGATGTCTTCCAATCTGATGTCGACAAACCGTGGAATGTGGCGAAGTCGGTGATGGTGGAGTGAGTGAGGCGATGGGGGCTGCTATTGTAGGGGGAGCACAATTAATTTCGGTTAATTGGTGCCATTAGTTTCGGTTAACAGCGTCTCCCCGCCGCCTCCAAATCCTTGCCAGCAAAGGATTAGCCAGAACTGATGGTCAATCTGCTCTGCGTCTAATCAAGACCCTTCTTCGATAACGCGCTTCCAAAACAAAAAACAGCGGGACCATCAGCTCCGGGCAGTTCCGCTGTCAGCACTTGGGGAGTGCTGCAACATCTCCCCCAGCCTTTACGCATACCTCGTCACTAAGCATTACCTGCGGATAGTTCTAGTCCGAGCTGGGCTAGGTCGGCATTCAAGCGTCCAAGGAGACTCCAGTCGTCGCGCGAGTCTGTATTGCGCTTAGCTCAAGCGGCGCGAGCTCAGCGGGTACCGCCGCCGCCCGGGCGGGCACCTTTCTTTGCTGCGGGCACGCGCCTTGTCGGAGGCGCCTTCTTCGCGACCGGTTGCAGATTCGTACTTCCTGAAGAGGTCAAAACTCACGTGCATAGCCTCCAGAGCTATTTCGTTTTGTCGAAAACGTTTGCACGAACAATGGTCAAGAAAATACCGAATTTTCGGTATACGTCTTTGACGGCGCACGTATAACATCTAAGAAGCTGTTGCGAAATTAGTTAAACAGAGGCTTTAGGCGCGTCCAGCAAATTAAGGCGCAAGCCAAAGACAGGAATGCTTCGTGAACATGCGCATAGCGTTCGTAACGAATCTTGAGCCGTCGAAACGAGTGAAGCCACGCAATCGAACGCTCGACTGGCCAACGTGTTTTGCCGAGCCCACTGCCATGCGGCGCGCCGACTTTTGCGAGTAGTGGCGTGATGCCTCGCTCACGCAAGCGTTGCCGATGGGGTTCGGAACTGTAGCCCCGGTCGCCCTGAACGATTCGCGGCTTGTGCAAGGGACGACCCCGCTTGCCCCGGATGCGCGGAATGGCATCGACCAGCGCATCAAGCTGGGTAATGTCGTGCCGGTTCGCCGCGCTCAGGATGACCGCGAGCGGGATGCCTTGCGCGTCGACGATGAGGTGGTGTTTGCTGCCGAGCTTGCGCCGGTCCGTGGGATTCGGGCCGGTTTTTTTCCCGCCAGCACGGCGCGAATCGATGAGCTGTCGACGAGCGCACGCGAGAAATCGATTTCGCCACGGCGACGCAGTTCGGCGAGCAACGCTTCGTGAATGTGTTGCCAGACACCTGCCTTTTGCCACGCGACGAGCCGTCGCCAGCAAGCTGTGCCTGAACCACATCCCATTTCTTGCGGCAGAAGGTTCCACGCAATGCCTGAGCGCAGCACAAACACGATGCCGGTCAGCACCGCTCGGTCGGGTTTCGGTTTGCGGCCCGCAAACTGGCGATTGCGTGGTGCTCGCGCAGGCAGCAGTGGTTCGATGAGTAACCACAATTCGTCGTCTATCAGTTCTTTAGGCATCGCTTCCTGTCAGGCAAAACAAGACAGAAAGTTAACACCAAGCCGGAAAAGTTAACAGACCCAAAACTTAATTTCGCAACAGCGTCTAAATCTCTGCGCCCATTTCAAACAAAGCCTCGACCAAAGTAACTGCTTCGGTCGCGATAAATTCCGAGGGGTCTGACGAGTGACAATCATCCAAGAAATCTGCCAGTGGTCGAAGACTCTTTCGGCATGGCAGCAAGATGCTATTGCACGACTGTACGTTAATCGCGAACTGTCGCCCGAGGACATCGAGGACATCGAGGACATCTATGCACTAGCCAAGGCTGAAGCGGGTATCCCTGACGAGGATGGCCGAGTGCCCAAGAAGTTGGAAGGTACCGAGGTCGCCCCTCAAACCAACCCTACTCGACTGGTTCAGATTGTCGCCGTCAAGGAGTTGCAGCATGTTAACGCATTGGTTCAGGGTGGTCGGCTCCCAATTTCGCCGACCGGCCTGACCGTTATCTACGGTGAAAATGGAGCAGGGAAATCTGGCTATTCCAGAATATTCAAGCATGCGTGCCGCGCGCGGGACCGCAGAGAACCTATCCTTCCCAACGCTCGTCTGGACCCGAAGGATGTCGGGACCGCACAGGCGGTATTTGAGACCATTGTCGATGGCACGACGGTCGACTTCGTGTGGAAGCATCGCTCAGAACCGCCCGTACCGTTGGCCGACATCTCAATCTTCGATACCCACTGCGCACGTGCGTATATCGACAACCAGGGTGATTTCGCCTACGTGCCATACGGGCTCGATATTCTCGAAGGGCTGGTGAGTCTCAGTACGAAGCTGAAGGCGCGCGCGACGAAAGAGAAGGCAGACTCGTCGCCGAGCGATGCGGCGTACTCTTCGTTAATCAACCAGACCACTGCCGTCGGTCGCGCACTCAGCGGCATTTCCAAGAAGACCACCAGAGAACAGATAGAGCAGTTGGCGGAGCTGTCAGACGATGAAGTCGAACGCCGAGAAGTCTTGACGAAGACGCTTTCCGAAGCGGACCCGAAGACGAAAGCCCGAGAGATTCGAAACAAGGAGCTTCGCATAAAGGGACTGAAGACGCAGATTGAGGCAAAGCTCGGGACCGTCTCGGTTGAAAAGCTGCGAAATCTTCAGGAACTTATCGGCAAATCGAACGCCGCGAAGAAAACCGCTGACACCGCCGCGGAAGCGTTTCGAAGTGAGCCGGGGCAGCTTCCTGGCACTGGTGGCGAGGAGTGGAAGACGCTGTTCGAGGCGGCTCGTGACTTCGCAGCCATCTCCCACGCTGGCCACCAGATTTCTGCTCTTCCGGAAGATGCGAAGTGCCCTCTCTGCCAGAACGAGCTGGGCGCAGAAGGCGCAGGCAGGCTTGGTCGCTTCGACGCGTTTATCAAGGACAGGGTTGAGCAAGCCGCGAAGGACGCGCGGAACTTGGCGAAGGACGCATACAACGCGATAAAGAGTGCGAAACTCGACTTCCCCATTGATGCGGCCTTGAAGGAAGAGCTGAACGCGCTGGACGCACAGCTGTTGCCGTTCTGCGAGCAATTGGAAGCCAGCTTGAAGACCCGGCAATCTGACGCGTTGCTTGCTTCCGGGGGCACTCTGCCGTGGGAAAGCGTGTGCGCCGTGCAGAACGATGCTGCCGTCCGACTCGGAGAGGTTGCCGATGCATTGGAAGCTCAGGCAAAGACCCTCGAAGCATCGGCCGACGAAGTCGCTCGCGCAAAGCTGCTACTCGAACGAGCGGAGCTTGACGCAAGGCACAAGCTTCGCGAGGTGAAGGATGCCGTGCTCGAGGCAATTTCGAAATATGAGTATTGCGCGAAGTTGCAAAAGTGCATCGACGGCACCGACACGCGTGGGATTTCTCGAAAGTCCACCGACCTGTCCCGAACCCTTGCAAGTAAGGAGTTGGCGGATGCGCTGAACGACGAGCTCAAGAGGTTGAAGTGTCATGAGTTGCAGGTCGTCATGAAGCCAGAATCGCCCGGTGGCCGAACGCAGTTTAAGCTCACGCTTCAACTGCCGGGCAACGCGACGCCGGCTGCAATTCTCAGTGAAGGCGAACAGCGCGCCATCGCTATCGCGTCGTTCCTCGCGGAAACCAAGCTCGGCGGCGGTCTCGGCGGCATCGTCTTCGACGACCCGGTCTCGTCACTCGACCATCGCCGACGTTGGGAAGTCGCGGAGCGCCTCGTTGAAGAGTCGCTCAAGCGGCAGGTCATCGTGTTTACGCACGACATCTATTTCCTGTGCATTCTTGAACAGAAGGCTGAGGAGCTCAAAGCCCAGTTCCAAGCAAACTACATTCGCCGCACTGGCGATGGATTCGGTGCGCATTCCGATGGCCTTCCCTTCGATGTGCTCGGGACGAAGAACCGCGTTGGCAAGCTGAGGCAGATGCTTGTTGAGGTTCGCAAGGCACATGCTGACGGAGACGAGGACGCGCATCGGACCCTCACATCGCGTGCGTATGGTGATTTACGCCTCGCGTGGGAGCGGTGCGTGGAAGAGGTCCTCTTCAACGGTGCGATTCAACGCTTTGGCGAAGGTGTTTCAACACTAAGGCTGAAAGAGGTCACTGTCTCGGACGATGACTATCGCGCAATAGAAGCAGCGATTGTTGATGGGCGCATAAAACTGACCCACTTCCGCTAGAAATTTGCATCGAAAATTGACCCACATGTTCAACTTCCTGCTTGGACGCCAAGCAGGAGAACGGAGTGATAACCGTGAGCATGTTGGCCAAGATTCGGCGGATGCATTTCCGCGACGGCGTCCCTCTTCGGGACATTGCTAGACAGACTGGGCTTTCGAGAAATACGATTCGACGATGGTTGCGCGAGCCGTCGGCGAGCGAGCCGAAGTTCGCCAGACGCGTCAGCAACAGCGTCGTCGACCCATGGTCGGAGCAACTGCGACTGTGGCTGGTCGCCGATACAAGGCGTACAAGACGGGAACGGCGCTCCGCTACTCAGATGTATGAAGATTTACGGGCGGCTGGCTACGACGGCAGCTACGACCGCGTGTCGGCCTTTGTGCGCAACTGGAAGAAAGAGCGCGATTCCGGGGCGCAACGTGGCGCCTTCATACCTCTTGCCTTTGAATACGGTGAAGCGTTCCAGTTCGACTGGAGCTGCGAGTATGTTTTTATTGGTGGCCTCAGGCGACGTGTAGAGGTCGCACACATGAAGCTCGCCGCGAGTCGTGCCTTCTGGCTTGTGGCTTATCCGACCCAAAGCCACGAGATGCTGTTCGACGCCCACGCACGGGCATTCGTCGCGTTAGGCGGCATTCCCCGGCGCGGCATCTACGACAATATGAAGACTGCCGTCGACAAGGTTGGTCCGGGTAAGGAGCGAGCTATCAATGCGCGCTTCCATGCGATGTGCGGTCACTACCTGTTCGAGCCTGAGTTCTGCAACCGAGCAGCCGGCTGGGAGAAAGGCATCGTTGAGAAGAATGTTCAGGACCGGCGCCGACAGATATGGCACGACGCAATTGGTATCCGGTGGGAATCGCTTGAGGTCCTGAACATATGGCTGGCCGAACGCTGTCAACAGGCCTGGAAACAATTGAGACATCCGCAATGGCCTGAGCTCAGTGTAGAAGACGCCCTGGCGGATGAGCGCCCCCGGCTGATGCAGGTTCCGAAGCCGTTCGACGGCTACATTGAGAAGCCCGTGCGCGTCTCGCCGACGAGTCTGGTACATCTCGACCGGAACCGTTATAGCGTGCCGACGGAGTATGCACATCACATCGTGAGCCTGCGTAGCTATCCGACCTACATCAGCCTCGTAGCCGACGGCGTCGAAATTGCCCGCCATCCCCGCAGCTTCGACCGTTACCAAACCTTCTACGACTGGAGGCACTACATCGCTCTGGTGGAGCGCAAGCCCGGTGCGTTGCGGAACGGCGCGCCGTTCCTGACGATGCCAGAGCCGATGCTTCGCCTGCAGAGACACCTGCTGAGGCAGACCGGTGGCGACCGCGTAATGGTCCAGGTTCTGGCGGCCACTCCCGTTCATGGCCTGGAGGCCGTGCTGGTTGCCGTCGAACTCGCGCTCGAGTCCGGACGTCCGAGCGGAGACCATGTCCTGAACATCCTTGCCCGACTGAAGAGCCAGTCGGTCCATTCGGGTGACGGGGTGAGAACAGCAATCACGCTCAAGGTCGAACCGCTTGCAGACGTCTACCGTTATGAACGACTGCGCGTTACGCGCGACCAGGAGGACGGTCATGTCGAATGAAACTGCCGCACTTCTCAAGTCGCTGAAGCTTCACGGAATGGCGCAAGCGTGGCCCGAACTGGTAGCACAGGCGCGACACAGCGACTTTGAACCGGAGAAATTCATGCAGATGCTTCTCAAAGCGGAAACGGCTGAACGACAGGTCAGGTCAATCAACTATCAGATGGCCGCCGCGCGTTTCCCCGCGCACCGTGACCTTGCCGGCTTCGACTTCCAGCAGGCGAGCGTCGATGAAACTCTTGTGCGAGAACTCCACACGGTCCGCTTCTGCGAGTCCGCGCAGAACGTAGTGTTCATCGGTGGACCTGGAACGGGAAAGACGCACCTTGCGACGTCCATCGGTATTGACGCAATACAGAATCATGCAAAGCGGGTGCGGTTCTTTACGACGGTTGAACTCGTAAACCAGCTCGAAGCGGAGAAGGCAGCCGGCAAACCCGGGCAACTGGCAAATCGCCTGATGTATGTCGATGCCATTGTTCTGGACGAGCTGGGCTATCTCCCGTTTACGCAAACCGGAGGGGCACTACTGTTCCATCTGCTCTCGAAACTTTACGAGCGCACGAGCGTTCTTGTTACGACCAATCTGAGCTTTACTGAATGGTCGAACGTGTTCGGCGACGCAAAGATGACGACCGCGCTGCTTGACCGACTCACACACCACTGCCATATAGTGGAAACAGGCAACGATTCCTGGCGCTTTAAAAACAGCACGGCGGGGCAGCCCGCTTCGCGGGCTGCAACCCGTAAAAGCTCACCCAAACGACAAAAAGAGGAGGAAATCGACGCACCAGAATGATGTTTCTGAGCATCAGGGGTGGGTCAATTCTAGATGCAAAAAGTGGGTCAGTTCGCGGCGCAAATCAACAGGATACGATTATTCAGGCCTGAGACGGTCCATGCGCGTGGCCTCATTACGCCTTCCCATCAAGCCAAGCCGGCAATCAGCAGGCTCGCCTACCCTGCACACGTCCGTCAGAATCACCGCAAACCGCTGCCTCTTCCACTTCTTCCTTCTGCGGCGCAAGTTCCCGCTCAGTTTCCAACTCGGGCAACACCGAAACCCCATGGTAGCGCCGCGAGAAATACAGAAGCGGCTCGTCCGCCTGCGTCAGACAACCCGACTTCAATTCACAAACGCAGATCAGGTGATCGCCGGCCGGATATATATTGGCGATCCGCGCTTCTATCGTCGCGTTGGCGCCGCTGACCACCGGAACGCCGTCCTCGTTGCGCCTTACCGTAATGTCCCGATAGCTGCCGGGCTTCGCCTGTTCGGAAAAACGCCGCGACACATGCCTTTGCGTCTCGCCAAGGATCGATATGCCGATCATCTTGCCGTGCGACAGCGAGGCGCCGCTCCTGCTGCTTCGCGCGACGCAAAACAATGCGAGCGGCGGCATCAGTGACACGGGCGTCAGCGACGTCGCCGTGAATCCGTGGACGTGGCCGCCGGCGTCGAAAGTAATGACCGAGACACCTGCGGCGAGTGCGCTGAAGATATCGCGGAACTGAGTGGCCAGCATGAAGCTCTCCTCTTGAGCAAACCCGACGATGCCCGGCGTCTGCCGGCGAACTGCCCGCAGCCAATCGACCAGATCGGTCCGACCGGCCGAAGACAGTTCAACGGCTCAGATCACCTGGTTCTGCGCCTTGAGCACTTCCTGAAGCGCCGAGACGTCGAGCTCGCGCAACTTGCGCTTTTGCTGCACAGCCAGCGCGGCGGCAGTGCCCGTCGCCTGACCGGTCACCATGCTGGCGGCTTGCGAACGTACGCTGCCTTGCGCGTCGTAGTCGGCGGAAATGCAACGGCCGGCCACCATCAGGTTTTCGATGCCCTTCGGCAGCAACGAGCGGAACGGCACATGGAACCAGCCGTGACCGCCCACTTCGACGAGACTCAGCGACTTCTTGCCCGACTTGTCATGCACGTCCATCAGGCTGCCGTAACGGCCGATGCCGTCCGGGAACACCTGCCCGGCGAGCACGTCTTCACGCGTGAGGGTGTAGTCGCACACAATGCGGCGGCTGTCGCGGATGCCGACCGACTGCGCGGTGTACGAAAGATAGGAATCCTCATACCCCGGCACGTACTTCCGATAAAACTTCGCCATCTTGTTGGCGAGGTCGCGCATGGCGAGCGTGGCCTTCGTGAGCTCGACGCGATCAGTCGCATCGAAGTTGTACGCCATGTCCATGTTGTGATAGGTCACGTCGTAGCGAAACTTGCCGTTACGGAACATCGGCCGGACAATGTAGCTCAGCGTATCGGGGTTGACGGTCTCGACGCCGTAAGGAATCGGGTAGTCGCCGTTCTTGAGCGCTTCGCGGATTTTTTCCTTGAACGGGAACATCGTGATCGGCTTGTTCTGCTCCTTCAGGCCGACCATCGTCTTCACGTATTCCTCGCCGAACTCGTTGGCGTGGTCGCGCATATAGGCGATCGTTTTGTCGAGCTGTACGCCGCCTACCGCGAAATACAGGCTGGCAGGCTGACACTTGCCGTCTTCCGGCGAGCCGAATTCGAACGCCGCGCCGGCCGCCGCCGCGATATCGCCGTCGCCGGTCGTGTCGATGGTGATGCCGGCATGAACTTCAACGCGGTCGCGCAGGCTTTCTATCACGACGCCCTTGAGCGCGTTGCCTTCCATGATGACGTCGGTTGCCTGCGTGTTGAGCCACACTTCCACGCCTGCTTCGGCCACCATGTCCTGAATGACCCACTTCGCGATTTCCGGATCGAACATCTGGCGCGCCGTTGCCTCGTCCTTGCGGCCCCACGCGGAACCGATCTCCAGCATCCGGTTGATGTATTCCTGCACGATGGAGCGCACGACCTGCTCGTCGTCGAACGAGCTTTCATAGCCCGTCATCATGATCTTCTTCTGCTCCATGTTGGCCGGTGCCTTCATGTGACGCATCGAACGGATCATCATCACCATGCCGCCCGAATGGGTGCCACCCAGGTGATCGCGCTGCTCGAGAAGCAACACACTGGCGCCGTTTCTCGCCGCCGCAATCGCTGCGACAAAGCCTGACGTGCCGCCGCCGACGACTAAAACATCCTTGCTCACTGACCGGTTGTGCTTCTCTTGGGTTCGACTCATGATTGCTCCTTGGTTTTATCAGTTGCCCACTGGGGCAACGAACGACTGACAACAGGGTTGCCTCACAACTGCGCGTTGATCATTGTCGAGGCGGAATCGGCTTCCTTCTTGAGGTTTCGGCTGGCGAGCTTGGCGCGTACGAGCGGCTTGAGCACGAAGATGGCGAGCACCGCGGCGAGCAGGTCGCAAGCCGCAGCGATGTAGTACGGCGCCTGGAACGAACCGGCGAACGCGGCGGCGACGCGGGCTGCACCCCACCCGGAGAAGATCGCCGCGGCACCTTTCGCCGTGTACAACATCCCGAAGTTCGCCGACACGTGACGAGCGCCGAAAAGATCGCCGGTCGTGGCGGACAACAGCGTGTTGATCTGCGTGTAGCCGAAGAAAATCAGCGGGAAGATGACCACGAACAGAATCGGGCTGCCGGTGATCTGCGTGACGCAGAAAATGAAGATGCCTTCGAGCACGAACACAACCGACATCGTGTTCTCCCGTCCGAGGCGGTCCGACGTGACGCCCCAGAAGATCCGCGATGCCACGCTGCCGATGCCGTTTGCCGTCGCCGCAAATGCGACGATCGAAATACCCATGATCGTGGCGGTCTCGACGTGCAGATAGCGGGCAATTTCCGAGAGGTTCCCGAGGGTCATCAACCCGCCGAGACTAATCAGGAAGTGAATGAGATAGAGCAGGTAGAACTCGGGCATCCTGAGCGCCTGGAGCCATGTGTAGCTTTCGGCGGTTTGCGCGAGCGTCTTCGTGATCTTCGGTGTCCAGCCGGGCGGCGCCCAGTTCGCGGGCGGGTGGCGCAGAATGAACGTCATGCCCAGCACGACCACGGCCTGGATCGTCCCCCAGGTCACCATTGCATGTTCCCAGCCGATCGCCTTGATGGTGGCCGAAATCGGGATCAGCGTCAGCGCGGAGCCGCCGCCAAAGCCGGCTGCGGTCAAACCCGCGGCCAGCCCGCGATGATCGGGAAACCATTTGATCGCATTACCCGTCACGGCGACGTAGATCGTCCCGGCGCCGAGTCCGGTAATCACGCCGTAGTAGAGATAGAGGTCCTTGACGCTCCCAGCGAACGCACCGCCCAGCAGCCAGCCGGTAAACACGAGACCGGTGCCGATGAACATCAGCAGCTTCACGCCGAACTTGTCGATCAGCACGCCGGCCACCGGCACCGGCCAGGTTTCGAAAATAACGAAAATGGTGAAGATCAGCGCGATCGACGAATACGGCGTGCCGACAAAGTGTTCCTTGATGCCTGGCGTGAATAGCGTGAACGCGTACTGATAGTTGGCCACCATGATCATGGCGACGATGCCGGCAATCAACTGGAGCCAGCGGTTGGTGGGGCGATGCTCTCGGGTAGCCACGATCTGCGTCTCCTTTCTTGAATTTTGAATTCAAAATTATTTATGAAAATCATACTCAGAACTTTCGGAAGGGGCAAGAAGAGAAATCGGTGACGGGATAGGGGTTTACGTCAGCAATCGATTTCGTGTGGTCGCGGCGGGAGAGGAGGTTGAGCGCCGCAAAACGCGGTGAAGGCAGCGGAAACGCAGTTGCGTAAGAATCCGGTGACACAGATCGCCAGAGGCGGGCGAACAGGGTGATTGCAGTGACGGGAGCAAAGCGCCAGACGGGTTCCTGGCTGCTCTCGTCGAGCGATAAGACTGACATGCCAAGGCGTGCGGGGAAAGCTGCGGCAGCGCCGGCGGAAGGCCACAAAGGCCGCAAAGGCCACAAAGACCGCAAAGGCCAATGGCCGGCGCGGTATGAAACCGATGATGCGACTACCGGCCGCCCGTCGCCGGCGTCTCGCGCGCGGTAGCGAGCGTCACGAGCACGACGTCGCGCTTGTCCAGCAGATGCTGGCGCAAGATCGCAGAAAGGCGTTTGCCGTCGCGCGATTCGAGCGCCTTGATCATTTCCTCATGATCGTGCACGGCGTGGTCCCGCTTCGACTTGTGGAAATTCGACTTGAACCGCATGGCCTGAAGCCGCCGGTTGATCGACAGATAAGTTTGCCGCAGCGCGCAATTGCGCGCCGCTCCGTTGATCCTGTCGTGGATCTGCTGGTTGTAGCCGTAGTAGCCCGACAGATCCTCGCGCTCGCGGCACGCCACCATCGCGTAGTGCAGCGCCTTGATTTCCGCGATTTCGTGGGGCGTGATGCGTTCGCAGGCAAGCTCGCCCGCAAACGCTTCGAGGCCGCTCATCAACTCGAACATCTCGTCGATTTCCGACTCCGCCAGCTTCGTGACGGCCGCTCCGCGATTGGCCGAGATCTCGATCAGCCCCTCGGCCGCCAGCACCTTGATCGCTTCCCGCAGCGGCGTGCGCGAAATGCCCAGCGTTTCGCACAACTCCCGCTCGTTCAGCTTGACGCCGGGCGCGAGCACGCCTTTCACGATGTAATCGCGCAAATACTCCACCACCGTGTCATGCAGGCGCTGACGCGTCAGTCTGGACATCGCGGGTACGGACGCCGGCTGTTCGGCCACCGCAGTATTTCGCATTCAAAATCCCTTTTCGCACTTTTTCGCCAGTCTATCGCAACTGTTCATCCAGTTCCAATGTGACTGGCGGCGAGCGGAGTTTGGGATTTATCCAGCCGGTCGACGCGCCCGCATCAGGACGGAGCCCGCCTCACATCTGGGCGCCGATCATCCACGGCACGAATTCCTCGTTGCCGACGCCGAGCGCTTCGCTTTTGCTCTTTACGCCGGACGCAACTTCGACGATCGCGCGGAAAATCTCCTCGCCTTTCTGCCGCACCGTCGCGTGCCCTTCCATGATGTCGCCACAGTTGATGTCCATGTCGTCGCGCATCCGGTTGAACATCGGCGTATTCGTCGCGACCTTGATGGACGGCGCCGGCTTCGCGCCGAAGCACGAGCCGCGGCCGGTCGTGAACACCACGAGGTTGGCGCCGCTCGCGATCTGCCCGGTTGCGCCCATCGGGTCATAACCGGGCGCATCCATGAACACGAGGCCGTGCGTATCGACCGGTTCCGCGTAGCGATAGACGCCCATCAGCGGCGTCGAACCGCTCTTTGCCACCGCGCCGAGCGACTTTTCGAGAATCGTCGTCAGGCCGCCGGCTTTGTTGCCCGGCGTCGGATTGTTGTCGATGCTGCCCTTTTCGCGCTCGGCATACGCTTCCCACCAGTGAATGCGCTCGACGATCTTCTCGCCCACGTCGCGCGAAATCGCACGGCGCGTCAGCAGATGCTCGGCGCCATAGATTTCGGGCGTCTCCGACAGAATCGCGGTCCCGCCGTGTGCGACCAGCAGGTCGACAGCCGCGCCGAGCGCGGGATTGGCGGTGATCCCCGAGTAGCCGTCGGAGCCGCCGCACTGCAGCGCGATATTCAGATGCGAGATCGGCAAGGGCTCGCGCTGCGCCTGATTGGCGACGGGCAGCATCTGGTCGATGGCCTTGATCGCCGCGTCGACGGTTTTCTGCGTCCCGCCTTGCTCCTGCATGACGAGCGGCACCATCATCGGACCGGTCTCGATGCCGCCGGTCATGAACATCGCGCCCATCTGGTTCGCTTCGCAGCCCAGACCGATCACCAGCACGCCGGCAAAGTTCGGATGCTTCACGAAGCCGTTGATGGTGCGACGCAGTTGCTGAATGCCTTCGCCGTTGTGATCGATGCAGCAGCCGAAGCTGTGCGTGATCGGCACGACGCCGTCCACGTTCGGATACGCGTCGAGCCGGCCCGGCGCGCTGAAGTGCTGGGCGACCATCTTGCTCACCGTCGCCGAGCAGTTCACGGTGCTGATCACACCAATGTAGTTGCGCGTCGCCACCTGGCCGTCGGCGCGGCGAAAGCCCTGGAAAGTCACCGGCGTGCTCGCGGCTTCGACCGGCCTCACGTCCGCGCCGAACGCATAGTCGCGCTCGAAGTCGCCCATCGACACATTGTGGACGTGCACGTGCTCGCCCGGCTCGATGCGCTGCGTGGCGAACCCGATGGTCTGGCCGTAGCGGCGCACGATGCTGCCGGCTTCGATCGGGCGCAGCGCGATCTTGTGGGCGGCGGGAATGTCCGCGCGGACCGTCAGGCCATCCAGCTCAGTGAGTACGGTGCCGGCCGTCAGGGCATTGCGGGCGATCGCGACGTCATCGTCGTCGTGAAGCCGGATCACGGATGAAAGCGTGTTCATGTTCGTCTCCAGATTGTGGGGGATCGACGACGCCGCGTCGTGCGCCGCTTGATCGCATCATGGATAATCGAAACCACCCGGACAAATTGGTCTGACTACTTTTTGGCGGCTTTCGAACCGCTTTCGAGGTTATGGCGAGCATCCAACCCACCCGCAGCGTGCTGGAACATACGGTGCGGGAACTCGAACGTCACATGCTTGACGGCAGTTGGGGCGACGGTGCGCGGCTGCCGGCCGAGCGCGCGCTGGCCGAACAGTTCGGCGTGTCCCGCGCGACGGTGCGCGAGGCCATTCAACGGCTGGTGTCGCGCGGCCTGCTGCAGACACGGCGCGGAAGCGGGGTGTTTCTGGTTGGCCGCCATCCGGCCCGCCTCGCGGCGCCGTGGCTGCAGTTGATCGCCGAACATCCGCCGCTGCGCGCGGATACGCTCGAATTCCGGCTCGTGTTCGAGTGTGCCGCCGCCGGTCTGGCGGCAAGGCGCGCCAGCGAGGACGAACGCGGGCAATTACGCGAGATCGTCACGCGAATGCGCGACGCCGTGCTCACCCACGACCTCGCTGCCGAAGCCGCCGCCGACGCGCAATTCCACGCCACGCTCGCGCTTGCGTCGCACAACCGCATGTTCGACCATTTCTATTCGAGCGTGATCGTGATGCTGCGCGAACATATCACCAGCAATACGTACGAAGCCACGCTCAATCACGCGCAGGCCGCCGAACGTGCGCATGCGCGGTTGCTGCAACACGAGCGCATCTGCGACGCGATCTGCCGGCAAGTGCCGGAAGACGCTACGCACGCAATGCGTGCGCACATCGAATTCGTCGGGCATCAATTCGAGGCGGAATAGGCTGCAATAGGCTAAGCGGCGAACCAGTGCCGCGTGATTCTGCTACGCCGCGCCTGTCGAGTTATCCACAGCGTCCTCTGGACAACTTTTGTACAAGCCATCTGACACGTTGTGGGCGAAACCTTGATAAAAACGCCGCTTCGCCAGATCGCCCAAAAGTTTTCCCTGGCTCCGTGTTCCTGTTCGCGGGCGCTCCGCAGGGTTATCGAATCCGCATTGCCTTGATCCATAAGCGAAGTTTCGGGTTATCCACAGCAGAACCGGATGCTTGTTAACTATTACTACGTATACATATACAAAGACTATAAAAACCAGAGAAGCATCCATGAAGCCCGCTGCGCAAGCGCGCACCGGGCAGGCAAGGGGATGCGGTTGCTTTTAAACCTGCAGACCTTCAAACCAGCGGCACGCAGATTTCCGTGATGAGATCCGCAGGCGCGGTGTCTTTCGGGCTATTCAAATACTCCTCGAATGATGGAGCGTCGGCCGCTTTGCGTCCGGATTGCACGAGCCACGTCCCGTAGAGCCAGTCATACGCCGCACGCAGATCGCTATATGGTCCCCGGTGTTCCAGCACGGCATAGTCGCCACCCTTCAGATGCGCGACGGAAACCGGCGGACTCAACGTCACGGAAGCCTGAACCGGATGCGGCAGCAACACACCGGCCTTCGAGCGCAACGCGCTTTCTTCCACGACGCTGGGGTCGTCGTAGTAAACGCCGATCACGCGCATCTGCGCCGCAAGCAGATTGTGTTTCGCCAGCCAGCCGAACAGTGCGTCGAATGCTTTGCCGATCTGCGGATACGGTCCAACGTGATCCACCGACAAAAGCTCGATCGGCTCCACGTGGCGAATCACGACTTCACGCATGGTCATGTGCTCATCTCCTGATAGCGCCGGACGAAACCGGCTATGTACGCGTTGCTTGCGATACTGCGCCGACAGTGCGCAGAACGCCACCGTTGTCACCTTTGCCACTGTTCGCAGACGGCGCAGTCAAGCGCCCGCTGACGCTGAACTTTGCCGAATTTCGATAACACCTCGAATAATGGCTCACTACTATCGGCTGAAACCTGTCCGCCCATGCACCGCAAAGCCTTGCGGCGCCGAGCCGGCGGCACCATCAGGGAGCACCCGATGAAATCAGAGTCCAAAAATCAGCATGTCGGCAAAGTCACGCATCACGAGTTGAAGCAGACGCTCGGCACGTGGCAACTGTGGGGCATTGCGGTCGGTCTCGTCATTTCCGGCGAGTATTTCGGCTGGAGCTACGGCTGGGCGAGCGCCGGTACACTCGGCTTCGTCATCACGGCGATTTTCATTGCCGCGATGTATACCACGTTCATTTTCAGTTTCACCGAGCTCACCACGTCGATTCCGCACGCGGGCGGCCCGTTCGCGTACGCCCGCCACGCTTTCGGTCCGACCGGCGGCTATCTGGCCGGCGCGGCGACGCTCGTCGAATTCGTGTTCGCGCCACCGGCCATTGCGCTTGCCATCGGTGCCTATCTGCACGTGCAGTTTCCGGGGCTCGAACCGAAACACGCGGCAATGGGCGCGTATCTCGTGTTCATGGCACTGAATATCGTCGGCGTGCAGATTGCCGCGGCGTTCGAGCTGTGCGTGACGCTGCTTGCGATCTTCGAACTGTTCGTTTTCATGGGCGTCGTGTCACCCGGCTTTCAGTGGTCGAACTTCACGAAGGGCGGCTGGTCCGGTGCCGACACCTTCAGCATGGGCTCGTTTCATGGCATGTTCGCGGCGATTCCGTTCGCGATCTGGTTCTTCCTCGCGATCGAAGGCGTGGCAATGGCCGCCGAAGAAGCGAAGAACCCGAAGCGCTCCATTCCGATTGCCTACGTGACTGGCATTCTGACGCTGGTGGTGCTGGCCATCGGCGTGATGGTCTTTGCCGGCGCGGCGGGCGACTGGACCAAGCTGTCGAACATCAACGATCCGCTGCCGCAGGCGATGAAATTCATCGTCGGCGAACATAGCGGCTGGATGCATATGCTGGTGTGGCTCGGCCTGTTCGGACTGGTCGCTTCGTTTCACGGCATCATCCTCGGCTATTCGCGGCAGATTTTCGCGCTGGCGCGCGCAGGCTATCTGCCGGAGTGGCTCTCCAGGGTGCATCCGCGCTTCAAGACGCCGCATCGGGCGATCATTGCGGGCGGCGTGGTGGGCATCGCGGCGATCTATAGCGACGAGTTGATCCAGTTCGGCGGCCAGACGCTGACGGCGAACATCGTGACGATGTCGGTGTTTGGCGCTATCGTGATGTATATCATCAGCATGCTGTCGCTGTTCAAGCTGCGCCGCGCCGAGCCGAACATGGAGCGCCCGTTCCGCGCGCCGCTGTTTCCGGTCTTTCCGGCGTTCGCACTGGTGGCCGCGGTCATCTGCCTGGCCACGATGGTCTACTTCAATTTTCTGGTGGCGATCGTGTTCGCAATCTTTCTCGCGCTGGGCTACGTCTACTTCCTGATGACGCGGCATCAACGCGAAGCCGCGCCGGCGGACGCCCTGCTCGAAGAATGACGGATCGAGCCGCTGCGCGAGCAGCGGCGATGGAGTCGTGAAGATGAGCTACACCGAGACGATCGGCAGCCGCACATACCGGTTTGCCGATCTGAAAACCTTGATGGCGAAAGCCAGTCCGCAACGCTCCGGCGATCAACTCGCGGGCGTGGCGGCAGCGAGCGAGGAAGAACGTGTCGCGGCCAAAATGGCGCTCGCGCAGGTGCCACTGCGCACCTTCCTCAACGAAGCGCTGATCCCCTACGAAAGCGACGAAGTCACGCGCCTCGTGATCGACGATCATTCGCCGCAGGCGTTTGCCGAGATCGCGCATCTCACGGTCGGCGATTTTCGCAACTGGCTCTTGAGCAGCACGACCGATGCCGACGCGCTCACGCGTATCGCCGCGGGCCTCACGCCGGAGATGGTCGCGGCGGTGTCCAAGCTGATGCGCAATCAGGACCTGATCGCGGCGGCGCGCAAACGTCCTGTGATTACGCGCTTTCGCAACACGGTCGGTTTGCCGGGGCATATGTCGGTGCGTTTGCAACCGAATCACCCGACCGACGACGTCAAAGGTATTGCCGCATCGATGCTCGACGGCCTGATGTACGGCTGCGGCGACGCGATGATCGGCATCAATCCGGCCAGCGACAATCTCGCCGCGATCACCAGGCTGCTGCTGATGGTCGACGACTTCCGCCAACGCTACCAGGTGCCGACACAATCGTGCGTGCTGACTCACGTCACCAATACGATTGCCGCGATTGAAAAAGGCGCGCCGGTCGATCTGGTGTTCCAGTCGATCGCGGGTACGGAGAAAGCGAACGCGGGCTTTGGCATTTCGCTGGCGTTGCTGCAGGAAGCCTATGAAGCGGGACTTTCGCTCAAGCGCGGCACGGTCGGCAACAATCTGATGTACTTCGAAACCGGGCAGGGCAGCGCGTTGTCGGCGGATGCGCATTTCGGCGTGGATCAGCAGACCTGCGAAGTGCGCGCCTACGCGGTCGCGCGCAAGTTCAATCCATTTCTGGTGAATACGGTGGTCGGCTTTATTGGCCCGGAGTATCTGTACGACGGTAAACAGATCACGCGCGCCGGTCTCGAAGATCACTTCTGCGGCAAACTGCTCGGCGTGCCGATGGGTTGCGACATCTGCTACACGAACCATGCCGAAGCCGATCAGGACGACATGGACAACCTGCTCACGCTGCTCGGCGTAGCGGGCATCAACTTCATCATGGGCATTCCGGGCGCGGACGACGTCATGCTCAACTATCAGAGCACGTCCTTTCACGACGCGCTGTATGTGCGGGAGGTACTCGGCCTGCGCCGCGCGCCGGAGTTCGAAGAATGGCTGGAGTCGATGCAGATCACCGACGCGCGCGGCGCGTTGCTGAGCGCGTCGACACAACAGCCGCTGCTGGAAGGGGCGCCTGACTGGATGGGCATTGCATGAGCGAGTTCCTCGAAAAGAATCCGTGGAACGCGCTGCGGCAATTCACCAATGCACGCATCGCGCTCGGCCGCGCGGGCAATAGCCTGCCGACTGCGCCGCTGCTGGCGTTCAACCTGTCGCACGCGCAGGCGCGTGACGCCGTGCATCATCCGCTCGATACGGACGTGTTGCACGAGCAGTTGCGCACGCAACATTTCACCACGCTAGACGTGCATAGCGCCGCGCCGGATCGCGAGCATTACTTGCGGCGTCCCGATCTTGGACGACGTTTATCGGAAGAGAGTCGCGTGGCGCTGGCGGCGGTTCCTGATGGCTCACCCGAGGTGGTCTTCGTCATCGGCGATGGTCTTTCGGCGTTTGCCGCATCGAAGCAATCTCTTCCGCTGCTGCGAGCCGTCATTCCGCGTCTCGCGGACTGGAAGATCGGCCCGGTGGTGGTCGCGCGTCAGGCGCGCGTCGCGCTGGGTGACGAGATCGGCGAGTTGCTCAACGCGAGATTGGTGGTGATGCTGATCGGTGAGCGGCCCGGTTTGAGCTCGCCCGATAGCCTTGGCATCTATCTGACGTACGGGCCGAAAGTCGGTTGCAGCGACGCGCAGCGCAACTGTATTTCGAATGTGCGTCCAGAAGGACTCGACTATCCGCTGGCCGCGCACAAACTGCACTATCTGCTGACGCACGCGAGGCGTTTGGGTCTTACCGGCGTCGGCCTGAAAGACGACAGCGATGCGCTGCTGGCAGACACACCGGCAGCACCCGCCATCAGCGGCGAATCAAACCCGGGCGCCGCGTAACGGATCGCGCAGCGGGTCAGGCATCGGCTCGCTGCACCGGATGCGTTTCCAGCCACGCGTTTTCGTCGTCCTCGAAAAGACGGGAGCGCGTCAGGAACCGCAAACCGCTGGGCCGCTCCAGAGAGAACATTCCGCCATTACCCGGCACCACGTCGATGATCAACTGCGTGTGCTGCCAGTATTCGAATTGCGATTCGCTCATGTAGAACGGTACGTCCGCAATCGTGCCGAGTTTCACATCGGACGAACCGACCATGAACTCGCTTTGAGGAAACATCATCGGCGCGCTGCCGTCGCAGCATCCACCGGATTGATGGAACAGCACGGCCCCGTGCTCCGCGCGCAGCTTGTCGATCAGTTCGACAGCGGCCGGCGTCGCAATTACCCGGGCAACTTCTTTCTCGTCAGCCATCACATGCCCTCGTGAAAAAAAGAGCGAGCCGCGCAACGCGGCCCGCTCGAACAGGAACGCGATGCTTAGAAGAAACCGAGCGGCTTGTCGCTATAACTGACGAGCAGGTTCTTGGTCTGCTGATAATGGTCGAGCATCATCTTGTGATTCTCGCGGCCAATGCCGGACTGCTTGTAGCCGCCGAACGCCGCATGCGCCGGATAGGCGTGATAGCAGTTGGTCCACACGCGGCCTGCCTGAATCTGCCGGCCGAAGCGATACGCACGTGTGCCGTCGCGCGTCCATACGCCGGCGCCCAGGCCGTAGAGCGTGTCGTTGGCGATCTCGAGCGCTTCTTCTTCGTTCCTGAAAGTCGTGACCGACACCACCGGTCCGAAGATCTCTTCCTGGAAAATGCGCATCTTGTTGTTGCCGCGAAATACGGTCGGCTTCACGTAATAGCCTTTGCTCAACTCACCGCCCAGCGCATTGCGTTCGCCGCCAATCAGACATTCGGCGCCTTCCTGTTTGCCGAGATCCACATACGAGAGGATTTTTTCGAGCTGCTCCTGCGAGGCCTGTGCGCCGATCATCGTCTTCGTGTCGAGCGGATGCCCCTGCGTAATCGCCGCGACGCGCTTTAACGCGCGTTCCATGAAGCGGTCGTAAATCTTTTCATCGATCAATACGCGCGACGGACAGGTACACACCTCGCCCTGATTCAGCGCGAACATCGCGAAGCCTTCGAGCGCCTTGTCGAAAAAACTGTCGTCCTCATTCATCACGTCGGCGAAGAAAATATTCGGGCTCTTGCCGCCGAGTTCGAGCGTGACGGGAATGATGTTCTGGCTCGCGTACTGCATGATCAGGCGCCCGGTGGTGGTTTCGCCGGTAAACGCAATCTTGGCGATACGCTTGCTCGACGCCAGCGGCTTGCCGGCTTCGAGACCGAAACCATTGACCACATTCAGCACGCCCGGCGGCAGCAAATCCTGAATCAGTTCCACCAGCACGAGGATCGACGCGGGTGTTTGCTCGGCAGGCTTGAGCACCACGCAGTTGCCGGCGGCGAGTGCGGGCGCGAGCTTCCACACGGCCATCAGGATCGGGAAATTCCACGGAATGATCTGGCCGACTACGCCGAGCGGTTCATGAAAGTGATACGCCACCGTGTCGTGGTCGATCTCGGAGAGCGAGCCTTCCTGCGCCCGCACGGCGCCGGCGAAATAGCGGAAGTGATCGATGGCGAGCGGAATGTCGGCGGCCGTCGTTTCGCGCAACGGCTTGCCGTTGTCGATCGTCTCGGCCACGGCGAGACGTTGCAGGTTCGCTTCCATGCGGTCGGCAATGCGGTTCAGGATATTCGCGCGATCCGCAGCCGAGGTTTTGCCCCACGCCGTTTTCGCCCGATGCGCGGCGTCCAGTGCGAGTTCGACGTCGGCTTCACGCGAACGGGGGATCGAGGTGAACGCCTCGCCGGTGATCGGCGACACGTTGTCGAAGTACTCGCCGCCCACGGGCTTCACCCACTCGCCGCCGATAAAGTTCGCATACTGTTTTTTGTACGGGAATTCGGTGGTCAGAAATTGCATCTCTGCGTGATTCATCTGTGTGCTCCTCACATGTTTGAATGGGCTATATTCGGCGCGATATTTCGCTTGGCCGCGACAGGCTACAGCCAGAAGTGTGCCAATGCACCGCGCTGGTGACTCGTGCACACGCGACAGGCGCTCGCGCACGGCATGGCGCGCCGCGCTGTTCCAACCGGTGAGGAGGCAACGTCCCGTTTCTGAGCAGTGTGTGCGGTGCTGTTCATCAAATGAACAGTGGCTTGACGTGTGCCGGTACGGTTCGGGTGCGCAAGGTGTCGGGGGCGTTCGGCATGGGAATTGCCTTTCCCCTTTCACCTTCATATCCCGCTTGCGCAGATCCGGTATGACGACTGACACCTTCGGCGGCGACCTGCCGGCTTCGACGCTCGTGCCGCAGCCGAGCTTCTGCGTGCAGACCCGCGTCGCCCATGACGCCGACGAGCAGGCGCGCAATCTTCATGGCTGGAGCCAGACCTACGACCAGTTGACGGCCGGGTGCTTTGTCGGCGGACTGACGGAATTGTGTCTCGACCACATGCAACTGTTCGTCGAAACGACCAGCCACACGCTGCGGCAAACCTGCGAAGTGCAGAAGGATGCCTACTGGTTCGGCATTCCGGCTTGCGCCGCCGGTTCGGGGCGTATCGACGCGCAGGTGATCGCTGGCGACGCGCTCGCGTTTCGTCCGGGCGGGATCGAATTCGAACTGCTGACCTCGGCGGGTTACGAGATTTTCGGCGTGGTGGTCAAAGGGGAAGTGCTGCGCCGCTACGCGGCGCAAGTGGAGCGCGTCGGTCTGGCCGACCCTGTGCCGAACACGCAGGTCGTGCCGATCGGCATGGCGCGCAAGGCGCAGTTGTGCGCCACGCTGCGCCAGTTGCTCGACGATGGCGCGGCGCGCGGCACGCCGCTATCTTCGGTTGCTCGCAACAATCTGCAGGCCGCCGTGCTGGCTTCGCTGTTCGACGTCGGCGCGTTGCCTGCCTCGGAGCCGGTTGCGATGCCGGCACGTCCGCGCCGTCAGTCGATCGTATCGGAAGCGCGCGACTATGTGCTGCTCAATCGCGACCGGGCGGTGAGCGTGCCCGAGTTGTGCGAGCAACTGCATGTGAGCCGGCGCACGCTGCAATACTGCTTTCAGGACGTGCTCGGCATGGCGCCCGCCACGTATCTGCGCGCGATTCGCCTCAATGGCGCGCGGCGCGATCTGTCGAATGCATCGCGCGAATCACGCTCGGTGCAGGACGTCGCGGCGGCGTGGGGTTTCTGGCACTTGAGCCAGTTCGCGACCGATTACCGGAAGCTCTTCGGCATGCGGCCTTCGGAGACGTTGAAGGCGGCGACCGGCACACGCGTTGAAAGGGCTGGCGCGTTCAACGCGGTTGCTTTGGCGCACCACTGATCTGACCGGCTGCAACGGCGCCGCACCGCGTCGCGCGCCAAGGCGCAAGCTTCGCTACACCGTCACTTGCGCAACAGCCGCAGTCCGTTCGCGACCACCAGCAGGCTCGCGCCCACATCGGCGAAGACGGCCATCCACATCGTGCCCAGACCGATCACGGTCAGCACGAGGAACACGCTCTTGATACCCAATGCAAGCGTGATGTTCTGCACCAGCACCGAATGCGTCGCCTTCGACAGGCGAATGAACGACGGAATCTTGCGCAGATCGTCGTCCATCAACGCGACGTCGGCGGTTTCGATTGCCGTGTCGGTGCCCATCGCGCCCATCGCGAAGCCGATGTCGGCGCGTGCCAGCGCGGGCGCGTCGTTGATGCCGTCGCCCACCATGCCGACCGTCGCGTGTTCCTTCGACCACTGCGCGATCGCATTGAGCTTGTCTTCCGGCAACTGGTTGCCGCGCGCTTCGTCGACACCGACCTGCTGCGCGATTGCTGCGGCGGTATGCGGGTTGTCGCCGGTGAGCATGGCCGTTTTCACGCCGAGGTGCTGCAATTCGGCGATCGCGGCGCGGCTTGACTCCTTCACCGTATCGGCGACCGCGAACAGCGCGAGCACGCGTTCGCCGTCCACCAGCATCACGACGGTTCTGCCCTGGCGTTCGAGCGCATCGAGCCGTGCTTCGAGCGACGCCGAACAGCGTCCGAGTTCTTCAACCAGCCGATGATTGCCGAGCCAGTAGGACAAGCCGTCGATCTCGCCGCGCACGCCGCGTCCCGTGAGCGCTTCGAAGGCGCCGACCGTCAGACTGGTCACGCCGTCGGCCTTGGCCGCCGCCGCGAGCGCCATCGATACAGGATGATCGGAGCGCCCCGCGAGACTCGCCGCAAGCGTGCGGCAACGGCCGGCGTCGACCTCGGCGAGTATCTCGAACTCGGTCTGCACGGGCTTGCCGTGGGTAATCGTGCCGGTTTTGTCGAGCGCGAGCCGGGTCAGCTTGCGGCCCTGCTCGAGATAGGCGCCGCCCTTGATCAGAATGCCTTTGCGGGCGGCCGCGGCGAGACCGCTGACGATGGTCACCGGCGTCGAGATCACGAGCGCGCAGGGGCACGCGATCACCAGCATCACCAGCGCCTTGTAGATCCACGCTTGCCACGACCCGCCGAACAGGAGCGGCGGCACGATGGCCACGGCGAGCGCGACGGCGAACACGATCGGCGTATATACGCGGGCGAACTGATCGACGAAGCGCTGCGTCGGCGCCTTGGTGGCCTGGGCTTCCTCGACTGCATGGATGATGCGGGCCAGCGTCGTGTTGCTGGCGGCGGCGCTCACGCGATAGTCGAACGAGCCGGTCTGGTTGATCGTGCCGGCGAACACCGCGTCGCCCACCGCTTTATCGACCGGCAGGCTTTCGCCGGTGATCGGCGCCTGATTCACGGTCGAGCGGCCCGCCACGATCTCGCCGTCGAGCGCGACCCGCTCGCCCGGTTTCACGCGCACCACCGCGCCGGGCGCAATCGCCTTGAGCTCGGTTGACCGCCAACCGCCGTCGGGCTGTTGCACGCTGGCCTCTTCGGGCGTGAGCTGCATGAGGCCCTGGATCGCATTGCGGGCGCGGTCGAGCGATTTCGCCTCGATCAGTTCGGCAATGGTGAAGAGCACCATCACCATTGCGGCTTCCGGCCATTGCCGCAGGATCAGCGCGCCGGTCACCGCGATGCTCATCAGCGCGTTGATGTTCAGGTTGCCGTTGCGGATCGCGAGCCAGCCCTTGCGGTACGTCGTGAGGCCGCAGGAGAGGATGGCAAGGATCGCCAGAGCGGCCGGCAGCCAGCCAGGCGCGCCGAGCCAGCCGGCGGCCTCGGAACCCGCCGCGGCCGCACCGGCGAGCGCGAGCGGCCACCACGGCTTGGGCGGCGTGTGCGGAGCGGCTGTGGGTGCGGTGTCCGGAGCGGCGTTCGCCAGTTCCGGCGTGAAATCGAGGGAGCGCAGCGCGGCGAGGATCGAGTCGAGCGCTTCAGGCGCGTGGACGACCGTCAGGATCCGCTGCATCAGGTTGAAGTCCATGCTGCGCACGTGCGGCATGCGGCTGAATTTCTTGCGGATCAGCGCTTCTTCGGTCGGGCAATCCATCTGCATGATGCGGATGGCGGTGCGCATGTCGCTGCCGACGGTTTCGGATTGCGGCAATTGGCCGGGGGCCGGCGCGGCCGCCGCAGCAGTGCAGCAGGCTGCGTCGGTTGCCGGGGGAGTGCAGCAGGAGGCCGCGTCGACTGCTGGCGGAGCGCAGCAAGCCGCCTCCGCCTGACTGTGAGCGTGCGCGCAGCAGTGGTCGCCCTCGCCGTGGCCTTGCGCGTGGCCGCCCCCGCCGCAGTTCGCGCCGTGCTCATGGCGCTGTTCATGCGCATGAGTATGGCCGTCGTGCCCGTCGGTACGGGCTTCCGGCCGTTCGAGGCGGTCGGCTTCGGCGTGGTTGGCTTGAGGCATGGTGGCTTCCTGGTTCGATTTGTGGTCTAGTAAACACCTTGAAGCCACTACAAGGTCAAGGCCGTCATCCGGAGGGTCCATGAAAATCGGTGAATTGGCGAAAATCGCCCATTGCACGACCGAAACCATCCGTTTCTACGAAAAAGAGAGCCTGTTGCCGGAAGCGGAGCGCACCGGGGCCAATTACCGCAGTTACACGGCAAAGCACGTCGAACGGCTGCGTTTCATCCGTAATTGCCGCGCGCTCGACATGACGCACGACGAAATTCGTGGGTTGCTGCGTCTGACCGACGCACCGGCCACCGGCTGCGGCGGCATCAATGCCTTGATCGACGAGCACATCGCGCACGTCGACACCCGCATCGAAGAACTGAAGCAGCTGAAAGTGCAATTGACCACGCTGCGCGAGCAATGCCACGGCGAACAGGCCGTGGAAGACTGCGGCATCGTGCAAGGTCTCAACGAAATGGATGTGAGCGCACCGCGTGCGCGGCATACGCATCTGGGTTGACGTGCTTCGGCCGCCGTCACCTCGGCCGCGGCGACCCGCCCACGGCCGGGCCGTTCGTGCGGCCCGCCGTATCAACAATCGAATCCAGTTGGAGAAGCAACGTGTTTACCTGTAGAAACCAGTCCTGCGACGCGCAGTGGGAGCAGTCGGACGTCGTCATCAAGAACGAAGGCCAGGGCCTCCTGTTCCGTTGCCCGATGTGCGGCGCGCGCAATTACGTCGAGCGTTTCGACGCGGACGACGGCTCGGTGCTGTACGAGCAGATCGAAGGCCGTCCCGCCACCGGCCCTATGGCCGAATAGTTTTTGCTTCCAGCCGATTGCGAGCCATCACACCTATGAACAGTCCCCATACCGCGGGCGCGCCGTTTAGCCAGCTATCGCTGCCGCCCGCGACGCTCGCCAACCTGACGCAGCTCGGCTACGTCGAGATGACGCCGATTCAGGCCGCGAGCCTGCCCATCGCGCTTGCCGGCCATGATCTGATCGCCCAGGCGAAAACCGGCAGCGGCAAGACTGCGGCGTTTTCGCTGGCGCTGCTGGCGCGCCTCGACGTGCGCAACTTTGCCGTGCAGGCAATGGTGCTGTGCCCGACGCGCGAACTCGCCGACCAGGTCACGCAGGAAATCCGGCGCCTCGCGCGCGCCGAAGAAAACATCAAGGTGCTGACGTTGTGCGGCGGCACGCCGATGCGTCCGCAAACGGCGAGTCTCGAACACGGCGCGCACATCGTGGTGGGCACGCCGGGCCGCATCATGGATCACCTGGAGCGCGGCAGCCTGCCGCTGCAGTCGCTCAATACGCTGGTGCTCGACGAAGCGGACCGCATGCTCGACATGGGTTTCTTCGACGATATCGCCACCGTCGTGAAGCAATGCCCGAAGGAACGGCAAACGCTGCTGTTCTCGGCGACGTATCCCGAAGGCATCGTCAAACTGAGCCAGCAATTCCTGCGCAATCCGAAAGAAGTCAAACTCGCGGAACGGCACGACAACACCAAGATCCGTCAGCGCTTCTATGAAGTGACCGAAGACGAGCGTCTGCACGCGGTCGGTCTGCTGTTGAACCACTATCGTCCGGTGAGCACGCTGGCGTTCTGCAATACCAAGCAGCAATGCCGCGATCTGCTCGACGTGCTGCGCGCGCAGGGTTTTCATGCGCTCGCGCTGCATGGCGAGCTCGACCAGCGTGAACGCGATCAGGTGCTGATCCAGTTCGCCAATCGCAGCTGCTCGGTGCTGGTGGCCACCGACGTCGCCGCGCGCGGTCTCGACATCGCGCAACTCGAAGCCGTGATCAACGTCGACGTGACGCCGGACCCGGAAGTGCATGTGCACCGCATCGGCCGCACGGGCCGCGCCGATCAGGAAGGCTGGGCTTTGAGTCTGGCGAGCATGAACGAGATGGGCCGTGTCGGCAGTCTCGAACAGGCGCAAAAGCGCGACGTCGAATGGCACAAGCTGTCCGAACTCACGGCGACGAGCAATGAACCGCTGTTGCCGCCTATGGAAACGTTGCAGATTCTCGGCGGCCGTAAGGAAAAGATCCGTCCCGGCGACGTGCTCGGCGCGCTGACCGGTGAAGCGGGTTTCGCCGGCTCGCAGATCGGCAAGATCAACGTGACGGAAATGTCCACCTACGTGGCGGTGGAGCGCAGCGTCGCCCGTGAGGCCGTGCGCAAGCTCAGCGCAGGCAAGGTGAAGGGCAAGAAGGTCAAAGTCCGCCTGATGGACGACGCCTGATGGTTGACGCCTGATGGCCCAGGCCTGAGGCGAAGCCGGTCGCGAGCGTTCCGCTCGCGACCGTGCGCATCACATTACGTCATACCTCTGCAGTTTTCCGCGTTCTTCACGCGGCCTCATTTCTTCCCCGAAAGCACCGATCTGACTGGCTTCGCCCGTGGCGGCGCGGCTTCGCGTCGGCCATGACGTAAACGCATGCGGCGCATGACAAAGTTTCGATTGTGACGGTTCTTTGGCTGATGCCTAATCACCAAACCAGAAGGGACCGCCGCGCAGCAGGCCGTCCGTGAATTCGCTGCCGGATGGAGAAAGGGAGAAAGCCTTATGCAGAGCGCCATGCAAGCCCGCTCGAAGTTGCCTGATGTGGGCACGACGATTTTTACCGTGATCGGTCAACTGGCCGCGCAATACGATGCGCTGAACCTGTCGCAAGGCGCACCGAATTTCGCGCCGGACGCCAGCCTGATCGACGGCGTTGCTCAGGCCATGCGCGCTGGTCATAACCAGTACGCGCCGATGGCCGGCATCGCCGCTCTGCGCGAAGCGCTCGCCGACAAGGTCGCCACGCTGTACGGCGTGCACTACGACCCGGCCAGCGAAGTAACCGTGATCGCCAGCGCGAGCGAAGGGCTGTATTCGACCATCAGCGCATTGGTGCATCCGGGCGATGAAGTGATCTACTTCGAGCCTTCGTTCGACAGCTATGGCCCGATCGTCCGCCTGCAAGGCGCCACGCCCGTGGCGATCAAACTGTCCCTGAACGATTTCCGGGTGGACTGGGACGAGGTCGCCGCCGCGATCACGCCAAAGACCCGCATGATCATCATCAACACGCCGCACAATCCGACCGCGACCGTGTTCAGCGAAGCCGACGTCGCGCGCCTGAAGGCCATTACGCGCAATACCGATATCGTGATTCTCGCCGACGAGGTCTACGAACACGTGGTGTTCGACGGCGCGAAGCATCAAAGCATGGCCTGCCATGCCGAACTCGCGGAGCGCAGCGTGATCGTTTCGTCGTTCGGCAAGTCGTATCACGTGACCGGATGGCGCGTCGGCTACTGCCTCGCACCCGCTGCGTTGATGGACGAGATTCGCAAAGTCCATCAGTTCATGGTGTTTTCTGCCGATACACCAATGCAGTACGCGTTTGTCGACGCATTGGCCAGGCGCGAAAGCTACCTCGGCTTGTCCGCGTTCTATCAGAAGAAGCGCGATCTGCTCACGGACGCACTGCGCGATTCGCGCTTCGAGCTGCTGCCAAGCGAGGGCAGCTTCTTCATGCTCGCGCGTTTTCGCGGCTTCTCCGAGGAAAGCGATAGCGATTTCGTGCTGCGCCTGATTCGCGATGCGCGCGTCGCGACGATTCCTCTTTCAGCGTTCTATACCGACGGCACGGATTCCGGCTTGATCCGCCTGAGCTTTTCGAAGGATGATGCGACCTTGATCGAAGGCGCGCGCCGTTTGTGCCAAATCTGATCGGGGCAGTGACGGCCCTGCGCGATGGCTCTATTTTTGACCGCAGTATGATCGTCGCGCCGTCACGCATCAGCGCGCCGCAACACGGCGTGACAATAAATCGAAGGGAAAGGGACCTGCTATGAAATTGCTCAAGCCTCTATTGGCACTGGCCTGCGCATTTGCGTCGCTCGCGGCTGCATCTGCCGTGAGCGCCGCCGACACCTCGACGCTGCGTTTCGGCCTCGAAGCGCAGTATCCGCCGTTCGAATCGAAGGGGCCGAACGGGGAGTTGCAGGGTCTGGATATCGACGTCGGCAATGCGGTCTGCGCCGCTGCGCATATGACCTGCAAATGGGTCGAGACTTCGTTCGACGGGCTGATTCCCGCGCTGCAGGGCCGCAAGTTCGACGCGATCAATTCGGCGATGAATGCGACCGAACAACGCCGGCAGGCGATTGATTTCACCACCGTCGTGTACCGCGTGCCGACGCAGCTGATCGCAAAGCGCGACAGCGGTCTGCTGCCGACAACAGCCTCGCTGAAGGGCAAACGCGTGGGCGTGTTGCAGTCGTCGATTCAGGAAACCTTCGCCAAGGCGCATTGGGAATCGGCGGGCGTGACTGTCGTGCCGTATCAGGACCAGAACCAGGTTTATACGGATCTCGTGGCGGGCCGTCTCGACGCGACGCTCGTGCTGGCGCCGGCCGGACAGACAGGTTTTCTGTCGAAGCCGAACGGCGCCGGTTACGCCTTCGTCGGCGAGCCGGTGCGCGACGACAGGATTCTCGGTAGCGGCATTGCATACGGGATTCGCAAGGGCGATACGGCGTTGCGTGATCGCCTGAATGCGGCGATCGCAAAGGTGCAGGCCGATGGTACGGTGAAGACGCTGGCCACGAAATATCTCGGCAATATCGACGTGACGGCGAAGTGATCCGGGGCGCGTCTGGATGCGCCGCGTTGATCGTGTTGCGGATGATGGGCTGTTGTTCCTGAGTCGGCTGGCTGACGCAGTGCGTTTGCCGGCTACGGATACGTGGGCCTTACTGTGTATTGAAGGGAATTGCTACGGTCGGCCCGGAGCCTTGCGCTCCGGGCTTTTGCGTTCTAGCGACGCGTGATGCGGCACCACTGGTAAGGAAACACGCCTTGGCCGACATAGGCCCTGTAGGTGATACAGGAGCTGGCGTCGACGGTGAAACCATGCCGCTCCAATGCGGGCCGCGCCTGTTCGACCAGTTGCGCATTCTCGCTGACCACATCGCGCACATCATCATGCCGTAGGTCGAGCCGGCACATGCGCGTGTCTGCGGCGTTGGGCGTCCATTGCAGGCTCGCGTGCAGGTGCAGGCGATCGATCGCGGCCTGCATGGTATTGCAGCCTTTTACGTTATCCGTCAGGCCGATCGCGTTCGCGACTCGATCCATCTTCGCGACGTTGTCGACGCGCCAGTTATATCGGCCTTCGATGATTGCATACGTAGGACCGCCGCGAGAACGCACGATGTCCGCTATGTGCCGATCGAATCGCGGCGAGTAGGGAAAGCTGCCGTCGATTTGCGTGAATGCGACCGACACGGGAAAGAACTGCACGATCCAACCCCAGGGCGGATCACCACCGACGATAACCGCCGTCGTGTTCTGAGGGCTTTCCAGCACGGGCACGTCGGCACGGAAAGCAGCCCTCGCCCAGCGCTCGTGTCCCCACGTTTCGACACCACCGGCCACGACAACTACTGTCGTCACGCAGAGCAGCCAGGCGGCGGCTCGCCGCGCCGTCAGGTAAGGCAAGAGCCGATTGAGCAGCAGATACACGACGAGCGGCGTGAGCGTTTCGATCGGAACCACGTAACGGTAGATGCTGAACAGAATCATCCACAGGAAGTAACCCAGCGCCACGAAGGTCACGACGTATGCCGCCCGCGGATTCAGTCGCCGCACGCGAGGCCGGCTGCGCACCCACTCCGCAACGCGGGTAGCGGCGAGCGCCCAGAAAAGCACGTACACGACAGGCCAGATGATCTGGTGCAGACGCGCCTGTCCGACGCGCTTCGAATCGAACGCAAAGACGAGCGGCCAGAGAACGTATTCGCGCGCGCTTTTCGGCAGCCACGATTGATCCGCGACGCCGCCCGGCGGGGTGAGCGGATTGGGAAAGATCGAGCTGAACTGCGGAAAGAACGGGTTGCCGAACGTATGCCACATCACCGCCATCCAGTACCCGCCCGCAGCCAGCAGGCCGGCGAGCGCGCCCACGCCGAACAGGAAAGCCGCGCGCACCCGTGCGAGCGGTGTTGCCGGCAACAGCAATAACCCTGCGCAAAGGGCGACGGCAAACGGCGCATTGGTCAGCTTGAGGCCCATGCCAAGGCCGGCGACGAGGCCCGCGCCGCTCAGCGCCGCCGCGGTGGCCGTGGACCACGTCGGCAGCCTGTCCCATAGACGAAGAACCAGAAGCAGCGAGGCGAGCACGAACAGCGTGGTCGTGTCGTCGCCCATCGAATTACCCAAGCCGGACAGAAAATTCGCTGTCAGGATGCCCGCTGCGGCAAGCAGCAAAGGCGCGCGGTTGGCGTCTTCGGGCGCAAGCCCGGGCAGCGTTCTGCGGATGATCGACAGCAGCAGCACGAAATTGAGGCCGTGCAACGTGCCCATGATGAAGCCCACCAGCGGCGCCGGAAATGCCCGGTTCAACGCGTAGTGGAAGACGTCGAGCATCGGATTGAAGTAGGTCTGCATGCCGGCCGGTGCGAAGTCGGTATGCAGCTTGCCGTTCAGGAGCGCGAAGCCGTTGTACTGGTGATAGTTGAAGCCGTCCCAATTGCGGTCCTGGCCGAGAAAAAGCGACCACAGGCCGAACAGGATCGGTACCCACACGCGCGCGGCGACTGTGAGACGGGGGTCGTTGAGATCCCATGACAAGGTCCTCAGCCAGAGGGAGCGGCGGCGGCCAGGGCGGTCGAGCATGTTCATGTTTTTTGTCGGTGCCGGGAAATGCAAAGCTTTGTGCCGCACGGTGGGCGGCGAGCGCAGCCGACATGGTATCGGAAGGCGGGCGCATGAAGGCGGAACGCGGCCCGCGCAAACCGGCGCGACGTTCAGGCTCGCCTCTTCGCCATCGGGCGAGGTAATGGTCGCGCGGCTTCCCGAACAATACCCGGTGAAGAGGCTTTTGCTATTTACATATGCCTGTTCAATTGTCGAATGCCGGCCTGGGAGACTTCCGAAACACCAAAGGTAAATTCCCAAACAACTTGCAGTCAGCGCAATTTTTCAAATATTTTCATTTGATGAATTAATGTTTGTGACAGATATTTTCATTCCATGAAAATCAATGCCTTGTGATAGATATTAAGGATTGACAAATACAAATGGATCGTGCGCTAATGCGTCGAAATTTTCCGATTTGCCCATAAGGTTAGTTCTACTTTGTGTGTTTATGTATATCCCGGTTTCAACGCTATGGTCATTTATCCGAATCGCGAAGAGTCAGCGCAATGAATCGACATGTCACCATGGAACAAAGCGGCGGTGCGCCCAGCTCTCCGCGTCGTGCCGACAGCTATTTGCTGCCGACGCTATTTGATCGTCTGCGCGACGACGCACCGCATAGGCAGACCGAAGTGCCGGGCGAATATGCCGTCACGCGAACGCAGTTGCGCGACATCATCCAGCGCGATCTGGCCTATCTGTTGAACGCGACCAACCTGGGCGATCTGATCGACCCGCAGCGCTATCCACTGGTGGCGGCATCAACCGTGAATTTCGGCGTGCCGCCTCTTGCTGGCGCCTTCATGGCCTCGCGCAAGTGGGCCGATATCGAAAAAACGATCAAGGACGCGATCGGGCGATTCGAGCCGCGGCTGATACCCGAGTCGCTTCGGGTGGTTCCACGCAGTGATAGTGATCGTCAGGGCCGTCACAGCCAGGTGGCCTTCGACATTCACGGAATGGTGCGCATGGAGCCGTATCCACTCGAATTCATGGTGCAAAGCTCGCTCGATCTCGAGTCGAGCCGCTTGCATGTCGACCTGAAGCGTATCTGAACCAGCAACACTAACGGAGCTGAAGCGCTCGCATGGATCCGCGACTACTCGAATACTACAACCAGGAATTGATCTACCTGCGCGAGAGCGCGGGCGAGTTCGCTCAGGCGCACCCGAAGATCGCGCGGCGCCTGGGCCTTCAGGCGGGTGAGATGACCGACCCCTACGTCGAGCGTCTGATCGAGTCGTTCTGCTTTATGGCCGCGCGCATGCGACTCAAGATCGACGCTGAGTTTCCGCGCTTCACGCAACGCCTGCTCGAAGTCACTTACCCGAACTACGTTGCGCCCACGCCGTCGATGGCAGTGGCGCAGTTCTATCCGGCTCACACGAAAGGCGATCTGACCGGGGGCTTCCGTGTGCCGCGCGGCGGGAAGCTCAAGACAACCACGCCCCGTGGCGAGCATACGCCTTGCACGTTTCGTACAACGCAGGATGTCGTGCTATATCCGCTGGAAATCGTGAGTGCGCGGTTGACGGGCATTCCTCCCGACATTCCTGGAATCGAGCGCTATGTCCCCGCGCATTCGCAAGTGTGCGGTGCGCTGCGGCTACGCATTCGAACCACGAATCACGAAAAGATTGCCTCGCTCCGGAATCTGGATCGTCTGCCGGTCTATCTGGCGGGCGATGAGCAGGTTGCGTCGAACCTGTTCGAGCTCGTGCATACGGCGGGCATCGCGTCGATCGTCGGCGAGCCCAACGGGTTCAACGCGCCAGACCGTCCCTTTTCGGCAGTGACGTCGAAGGCCGTGGTGCACGAAGGCCTCGATCCCGATCAAGGCATGCTGCCGCTCATATGGTCCAAGTTTCACGGACACAATCTGCTGCATGAGTATTTCGCGTGCCCGAGCCGCTTCTACTTCTTCACGCTTACCGGTCTTCAGGATGGCCTGGGAAAAACCCGCGGCGCAGAAGCCGAGATCGTAGTGCTGCTCGACCGTGCGCCGGATCGGCTCGCGAGCCTCGTCGATGCGTCACGCTTCGCGCTCTTCTGCACGCCGGTCATCAACCTGTTCCCGCAAAGGCTGGAACGTATCGAACTGGCGGAGGCGAGCACGGAGTTTCATCTGGTGCCCAAACGCCAGGCGCCACTCGACTATGAAGTGTTCTCGGTTCAGGCGCTGCACGCCCAGGTGGGAAATAGCTCGGAAAAGTTCGAATTCCGGCCGCTGTATCAGACGCTGAACAACGACGAAGGCAACCACGGCCGATACTTCTCCGTACGCCGCGAGCGCCGTTTGCCTTCGGATACATCGCGCCGCTATGGCACGCGTACGCCCTATATCGGCACGGAGACGTTCGTCTCGCTCGTCGATCAACGGGAGGCACCTTATCACGAAGGAATTCGCTATCTGTCCGCGGATGCGTGGCTGACCAACCGGGACCTGCCTCTGCTTGTGCCGCGCAACGGCATCGACGATTTCATGCAGATGGAAAGCGGCGAACCGATTGCGAGCATCGGCCTGATTCGCCCGCCGAGCGCGCCGCGGCCACCTTATGCGGAAGGCGAGACCGCATGGCGGTTGATCCGGCTGTTGAACTTCAACTATTTGCCGCTTGAGGACGTCGATCATCGGCCGGGCGGCCAGGGTCTGCGCGACATGCTACGGCTCTTTCTGAGCAGCGAAGACACGGAGCACGAGCGTCAGGTCGAGAGCCTGCTGGGCGTGAAGACCCGTTCCGTGACACGCAAGCTTCCGGGCAATGGTCCGCTCGTGTTCGGACGCGGCATTGAATGCCAGTTGACCGTCGATGAGACGGGGTTCTCGGGAACGAGTCCCTACCTGCTGGGGCTGATTCTCGAACATTATCTGGCGCGGCACGTATCGATCAATTCGTTCACGCAGACCGAACTGCATTCGATGCAGCGCGGCCGCATCACGCGCTGGCCCGTGCGCATGGGTACGCGAGGAGTGGCGTAATGGGGCGTATGGCGTATACCCCGTTGCAGCGCGAGTCGGCACTCTCTGCGGAGATGATCGAAGGCCTGCGGACCGCGCCGCGTGGCGCTGCGTTGCCGGAACTGGTGGATTGGGTGCGCAGCTTCATCGGCCGGGAGTTCCAATGGGAACTGGAATTGCGCATCAAGGCGGAGAGTGCGCCACCTGCGGTGCTGGGTGGCGAGCAACAGTTGGGCTGGTCGGGATGGCTTGGCCGGTCGCCCGACGGCACACCAGTTACCGGCATGCGCTTCGAGCCCGAAGAGTATGTCGGGCGCGGCGCGCGCGAGTCAGTTGGGAATCTGTATCAATGACCACAACTTGCCCACTGCGTTCTGCTTCGGCGCGTGCAGACATGAACGCTACGCGGCAATAGAAGTTTGGCGCTATTTGCCGATCACCATCCGTTTTTCCGAGGTTTTGCGTCGTGCTGAAATCCTTGACCCGTACCGTAACCATGCGTGGTGCAGCACTGCCTGGCACACCGCTGGGCGAGCCCGCGTTGCTCTTGCGATCCATTCAGGGAGAAGAAGTCCTTTCCCAGATATATACGTACACCCTCAACTGCTGCACGCCGCTTGCCTCGGTCATGCCGGAGCATGCAGCGGCCAACATCGACCTGAAGTCGATGATCGGGAAAGAGCTGACTGTTACTATCGAACTGGAAGGAATGGGCGACTATGTGCCGGGCCTGGCCGGAATTGCAGGCGCGGCCAACATCGGCGCGGGCACGCGCGAGATCAGCGGGATTGTGACGAAAGCGCACTACGTTGGCCAATCGAATCAGCAGAGTCACTATCAGTTGATACTCGCACCGTGGATCTGGCTCGCTGACCAGCGTTCGGACTTCAGGATATTTCAGGGCAAGACGGTCGTGGAGATCATCGAGCAGGTGTTCGAGAACTATATGTACTCGTATCAGATGCGCCTGAGCGAGCAGTATCCCGTGCTGGACTATCAGGTTCAGTATGGAGAGACGGATTTCTATTTTGTTCAGCGCCTGATGGCCGAACACGGCATATATTGGTTCTTCGAGCACAGCGACGGTTTTCACCGGATGATTCTGGTCGATCAGCCCGGTGCGCACAAGCCGGTTGAAAGTGCCGCCTATCAGACACTGTGGTATTTTCCGCCGGGCCATAAGATCGATCGGGAATACGTCGATCGCTTTACTCTGGGTGGAAGCCTGCAATCCGGACGGTGGACCACGAACGACTTCGACTTCAAGAAGCCGAACGCGGTGCTGATCGAGCAAAACGAACTTCCGCAGAAAACCGCGCATAGTAATCTTGAGCGCTACGAGTGGCCCGGTGACTATACCAATCCATCACACGGCGAGCAGTTCGCGCGCTTGCGTATGGAAGAGGTACGCGCGCACGGAGAGCGCGCCAGAGGGTCCGGCAACGTGCGCGACATTGTGTGCGGCACGACCTTTCGGCTGGAAGGTTATCCGCATGAAGCGGCCAATCAGGAATACCTCGTGATTTCGTCGTCGATTGCTGCGTCGGAGGCAGATCAGACCACGGGTTCAAGCGAGTACACCTTCAAATCCTCGTTCCTGGTTCAGCCGGCAACGACCGTATTCCGGCCGTCGCGCAAGCCTTATCCGAAGCCGCGCACAAGCGGTCCGCAGACCGCCATCGTGACGGGTCCGCCGGACCAGGAGATCTGGACCGATCAGTACGGCAGAGTGAAGCTGAGTTTCCACTGGGATCGCTCAGGGGTGAAGGATCAGAGCTCGTCGTGCTGGATACGCGTGTCCTATCCGTGGGTGGGAACGAACTACGGCTCAATCAACATTCCGCGCATTGGCACAGAGGTGATCGTCGACTTCGAGAACGGCGATCCGGATCTTCCCATTGTCACGGGCAGGGTCTACAACGCGGCATCCATGCCGCCCTGGCCGTTGCCCGCCGGCGCCACCCAAAGCGGTACGCTGTCGCGCTCCACGAAGGGCGGCGGATATGACAACGCCAATGCGATTCGCTTCGAGGACATGAAGGGTAGTGAAGAACTCTGGCTGCACGCGGAGAAAGACCAGCGCATCGAAGTCGAACATGACGAGAGTCACTGGGTCGGAAACAACCGGCTGAAGACTATCGACGGCAACGAAACCGTGAAGGTCAACATGAACCGCACGGAAGCGGTTGCGCTGAACGAAACCATCGCCGTTGGCATGAACAGATCGGAGATTGTCGGCCTCAACGAAACGGTCGTTGTCGGAGTCAACCGGATGATCACGACCGGTATCGACCAGGCGGTACAGGTCGGCGTGAACTCGATGATGACTGTAGGAGCAATGCAAACAGAATCGATCGGCTCGAACTATCAACTCACGGTGGGTTCGAATTTCACGAGTCAGATCGGTAATTCGCTTTCGCAGAGCGCCGGACAGTCGATCTCCATGACCGCGGGAAAAATGGTCAGCGTGAACTCGGGCGGAACGGCCGGCTATAGCGCGAGCGATAAGCTGACGTTGCAGTGCGGTCAGGCGTCGATCTCGCTCGAGAGCAACGGAAACATCACGATCAGCGGCACTTCCATCGATGTTCAGGGTTCACAGCATGTTGGTATCAACGGTGCGATCGTGGACATCAATTGATCAAATGACCTGTCGGGAAGAGAAGGCGGTGTTTTTCATGTTCGCGGGAAACCGGGTTTTTAACGCTGGGTTTTTCCGGAAGCGTTCACACCGACCGGCGACCCTGAAAAGATTTACAGAGTAATCCTGAATGCAGTTTTTGAACTTGACGCCATTCGACACGTTGTGTTTCGGCGGGGTGGATCTCGAGGACGAACAATTCCGTGTCGTCGTGATGAAGGTCGGTTACGAGTTATTGCCGACAGATGTCCCAGGTCGCTTCGTCGCTCAAACCGTGAAAGAACCGGTGCCGCTTTGCATGCGAGACGAGTACTACGGAGCTGTCAACGAGAGTAGCGTTCGGGAGGAAAGCGATCTTGCGCACTACAAACCGCGTTGTGACGTGATCATCCGCGGCAGTACGCACGCGCCGGATGGCGTGGCTGCAACGCATTGGAACGCGCGAATCAAGGTCAGCTCGCCGCAATCCTCGTTGCAGACCGTATCGCAGGTCGCCGGATTGTCTGCGAAGCTCGATCTTAAACCCGCCCTGGACGCGCGATATGCAGAACGTTGGGCGATTCCAGTCGCGTTGCCCGAGCATTCGTTCGACCCGGGCACTTCGCGCCAGGTCCTACTCGACAAGACGTTGCAGGTCAGCGGGCCGCGTGAGTTTCAGCGCCATTTCGCAGGTTGGAGCGTGAGCACACCTCAAGCGGCGACACACGTCCCGCTGCGATGGGAGCATGCGTTCGGGGGCGGCAGTGTGGTTCGCAACCCCCGGCATGGCCAGGATCCTGATGAGGTGGAGTTCCTGCTGAACGAAGTCTGTTTCAGCAATCCACTCGGTTGCGGATGGATTGAAGACCGTTATGCCGACACGCTTCGAAAGGCAGGGCTGAAACAGCCGGAACGATTGCCGGCGCCACAGATTGAAGTGCCGGACGGACCAACCCGGCGGCCGGTGACGATCCTGCATCCAGATCAGTTCGATACCACCAATCCCGCTGAATTCATCCGGATTGCGCAAGGATACGGTGAGCTTCCGGCGGGGTTCGGCATAGTAGGACGATCCTGGGCGCCGCGGCTGCAATTGGCCGGCACTTACGATGAGAAATGGAAAGACGAGCGGTGGCCCTTACTCCCGGACGACTTCGATTTCGGTTACTGGAACTGTGCTCCACGGGACCAGCAGATCGAAGCACTTCCTGCGGACGCGCGCCTTGAATTATGGAATCTGGTGGATTCAGCTTTAACGCCGGATGGATATCTGCGCGTTGAATTGCCAGGTGACTGGCCACTGGTTTATATCCATCGCAACGATGGCATCTGCCTGCCGATGCCGATGACGACCGATACGCTACTGATCGACACAGACGCCATGACGCTGACGCTCACACATCGCTTCCCGTTCATTGAAGAATCCTTTATTGAACGGGTGGAGGCGCATATTCACCGGCCACTGGGCACGCCGCTCGCAACTGTTTGAGGGATCCTGTTCGCCTTCTGGCCGGGCGCCGGATAATTTTGGAATACTGACGAAGATGGCAACTAATCTCATTGCTCGCCGGGACGGCGGGTGGGTGGTAATCAGCAAGGTACCTGACGTTTGTCTGACTTTCATTGGCGCTATCCCCGTTCCCGTACCGTACCCGGTTTTTGCGTCGCTGCAGCCGGCACAGCAGACCACCACGAACGTGAATGTCAATGGAGATCCGATTGTGGTCTTCGATAGCAGCTTCGTTCCGATGACACAGGGAGGCGAGGCCGGCACGCAGGGCGGCATCATGAGCGGGACGACAGCGCAAAAGACGCGGCCGCTGCAGCACAGCAATACGGTGAAGTGTCAGGGCAAGTTCATTGTCCGTGCCGAGGATCTTTTCAGCATGAATGGGCCATAGAAAACGTGCGGTCAGTAGGCGAGGTTGCTAACGCATAACCACTGTTCGCGTGTGGCGCCGTCATGCTCACCGCGAGGAAATGGTCTTGGCAGAAATGGAAGGTTTATATGACAGCAAGTAGGGATGGGCGCTAATGCCAAGGGGAAAACTGACACCGACGCAGGTTCAGAATTTTTTGAACGGAGGCTCAGGAAATACGTTTGGCAATCCGACTCAGAAACAACTTCCACAGTCACAGAGGAGTATTAGTAACCCTGGAGGCAAGGGAGGCGTTAACTTAAAACCCACCGATCCGGACTGGAAAGAGCACTTCCACGAGATCATGGATATGTTCGGCAATATACCGGTCATAGGTAGCTTATTCAACGCGATCAATGCGGGCGTATACCTTGCCGAGGGCAACGTAGCGAGTGCAATGGAGAACCTTGGCTACGTGGTCATGGATCTCATTCCCGGCGCCGGCGAGCTTAAATCGGCGGGAAACATAGGTGAGGATATCGGGAAGCTGGCAGAGAAAACCGGTACCAGGCTCACCGAGGGGGAGGCGGAAAAAGCCGGGAAGCAGATCGCCGAGAAGCAGGCTGAGAAGCAGGCTGAGAAGCGGGCGGAAAAGCGGGCGGAAAAGCAGGCCGGCGAGCAGGCCGAGAAGGACGGAGGCAAGGCTGAGAAGGAAAAGCAGGAGGCGTGCAGGAACAACAAGGGCGTCGGCCATCCGGTCAATCCGATCACCGGCGTCAAGTTCCTGGACGGAGAGGAAGACCTGGACTTTGTGCTGCCTTGCGCCGTGCCTCTGCACTGGCAGCGCAGCTATTTTTCGAATCTGGTGGGCAACGGCTGGCTTGGACAAGGCTGGTCGCTGCCGTTCTCGTTGTGTCTGAAGCGGGTCGGCTACTCGGTATTGATGGTCGATGCGCAAGGACACGAAACCCGTCTGCCGATGCTCGCCCCGGGCGAGCGCAAACGCATGGACAGTACGGGCTTCGAAGTGCACCGCGAAACGTCCGCCCGTTATCGATTCACCTCGGCCGATTGCAGTACGCAGTATGTGTTTGCGTCGCTCACCGTCGGCGAGTATGACGGCGCCGGGCAGAATGACGGCACGCTCCCGCTCGTTGCCATCGGCGATCGTTACGGCAACCACCAGCGTCTGCTGTATGACGAGGCCGGCATGCCCGCGCTCATCCACGACGCTGGCGGCCGCGTGCTGCGGTTGCAATTCACCGCGCTGCCCGTGGACGAAGGTGGAACCGTGCAGCGGTTGCAGCGCGTGGTGCTGGGAAGTCAAGCACTGGTCTCGTATGAGTACTCGCCCGAGGGTGATCTGGTGCGCGTGCGTGATGCCGACGGACAGGCCACGCGCGAATACCGCTACAACAATCACATTCTGATCGAACATAGCCAGCCCGGTGCGCTGATCGCACGCTACGAATACGACCAGTACACGTTGGACGGCAAGGTGTTGCGGCTCGAGAACAACCTCGGACAGACCTGGCAGTTCCGCTATCTGCCCAGCCGGACGGAAGTGACCGATGCGCTCGGACAGACGCGGTGCTATCTGTTCAATGACCAGAAGATGATGGTGGGCCAGATCGATGCCGCCGGCAACGCGACGCGTATCGATGTCGATGGACAGGGCAATCCGCTGCGCGTCACCGACCCGGCCGGCGGCGTACGTCTTGCCACTTACGACGCACGCGGGAACATGACCTCGCTCACCGACGCAGCCGGCCGACGCACCGAGATCCAGTACCATCCGCAATGGCAGCGGCCCACGCTCATCGTCGATGCGATGGGCGCGGCAACGCGCGTTGCCTACGATGCAGCGGGCAACCTGATTCGCAGGACAAACGCGCTGGGGCACGTCACCGGGTACGCTTACGACGATGACGGACGCGTCATTCGCATCACCGATGCGCACGGCAAGCACCGGCACTTCGCGTACGACGTTCATGGCCGGCTCACGAGTCATATCGATTGCTCTGGACGGGCAACCCACTACGGTTGGGATGACTGGGGACATCTGGCGTTGGTGACTAACGCCGCAGGCGAAACGACGCGCTATTGGCGAAATCGCAGGGGACGCCTGCTTAGGACCCGTCACGCCGACGGCACCGGCGAGGAATTCACTTACGATATTCACGGTCGCCTGATTGCGCACACCGATGCGCACGGGGCCAGCACGCAATGGGAGCGGGCCGCCGATGGCCTGCCGGTGACGCGTATCGATGCGCTGGGGCACTGTCTGCGCTACGAGTATGATGCGGCGCGCCGCTTGCAAACGCTGACCAATGAAAACGGCGCGCCGTACCGCTTCACCTACGATACGGCCGGCCGTCTGGTCGAGCAACAGGGTTTCGACGGGCGTCTGATCCGTTACCGCTACGACGCGGCCGGATGGTTGACGGAGCAGATCGAACTGGGCGCGTACGAAGATCACGCGGCCGCCGACGGCAACCATCCCGATACCTTGCGTACCACGTATGAGCGGGACAAGGCCGGACGCATCACCGCGACAACGATAAGCCGCGCGGGCGACGAACGTACCGAGCGCATCACATGGCGGTATGACGCAGCCGGTCGGCTGATTGAGGCGAGCAACGATTGCTGCCGTCTTGAGCGCGGCTACGATGCGGTGGGCCGACTGAGCAGCGAAACCAGCCATGTCGCGGGCCGGTCGCTGACGGTGAGCTACGAGCATGACGCGTTGGGCAATCACATCAGAACGACGTTGCCGGACGGCCGCCACATCGACTACCTCTACTATGGTTCTGGGCATTTGCACCAGATCAGCATCGACGGCGAAGTGATCAGCGATATCGAACGCGATGCGCTGCATCGGGAAGTGAGCCGCACGCAGGGGGAACTCGTCAGTCACTATCAATATGACCTTCAGGGTCGGCACATTGGACAGCAAACAATGGGTCGCGCCGTGTCCGGGCATTCGGCGATCACGCTCATCTCACGCACGTATCGGTATGACGAGGTGGGTAATGTTCGCGAGATGACGGATCGGCAGTCCGGTGTGCATCGCTACCGGTACGATCCGCTCGGACAACTGATCGAATCAGAGCACGAGACTTTTGCCCTCGATCCCGCGCACAACATCCTGGATTCGAGGGATCTTTCGCCGGTCGTCGGCAATCGGGTTATGCAGTTTGGACAACACCGCTATGTCTACGATATGCATGGCAATGTTGTCGAAAAGATCAGCGGCGCGCACACGCGCATCCGTCTCGACTATTCGCCGGCTCATCGAATCGAACGTGCGCGGGTCGCCCGCAACGGCACCGAAGAGCGAGTGGAATATGGCTACGACGCACTAGGCCGACGCGTGTTCAGGAAGAACGCATCGGGCATCACGCTGTTCGTGTGGGAGGGCAATCGCCTGCTGAGTGAAGTGCGGGACGATCGCACGTTTGTCTACGTCTATGCACACAACAGTTTTGTGCCCGTCGCACAGATCGAGTCGCGTAATGCTCAGAACGGCCGGGCACGTGATGATCTGCCCATTCGTTACTACCACACCGATCAGATCGGCTTGCCTTACGAGTCGACGGACGACGCTGGACGGACGCAATGGCGCGCGCGCTACGCGGCATGGGGCAGGTTGCTGGGAGCGAATGGCGGTCATGAGCAGATGCATGAGTCCGGCAGGCAGGCTCACCAGCCGCTGCGGTTCCAGGGGCAATACTTCGACGAAGAAACCGGCCTGCACTATAACCGGCACCGATATTACGATCCGGACGCCGGGCGTTTCATGACGCAGGACCCGATCGGGCTGAGAGGGGGCATCAACCTGTATCGTTACGCACCCAACCCCGGGCGATGGATTGATCCGTTGGGGCTTGCGGTGGATCTTTCGCTAGTGGGCCCTCACTACGCATGCAACCTGAACAATTTTCCTAATACGTTCCAGGTGTTAGGTCATGGCTCGCCAGGGGGCAACATAGCGGACCTGTCTGGCGAAACCCTCACGCCGAGTGAATTGGGCGACTATATGAGAGAAGCGTCGAACTACAGGCAGGGGCAGCCTGTGACGCTTTATGCTTGCCACCTAGGCGCAGGCGGAAAAAACTCCTATGCCCAGCAACTGTCCAATTACCTTGGCGCGGACGTGAATGCGCCGACAGATGTATTGAAGACCATCGACCTTGGAGACGGAGACGTCATGGCCCTTGTCGCTAACGGCGGAGGATGGCAGAAATTTTCGCCGATTTGCTAGAGCCTGTTATGAACCCCCGGATGAATGAGATCAGATATTTCGGGGTGGTAAGGCGGGGGAAAGCGATGAAGTGAAGCCCGGCGAGGGCCTGAGTCAGGCGCTCGTCATGGCCTGAAAACGGCGGGCGATCTGTCACGGGCAAGCAAAACAAAAAGGCCGGTTAGCTTTTGCTAACCGGCCTTTCAAATACTTGGTGGGGCGTGAGTGACTCGAACACTCGACCTACGGATTAAGAGTCCGCTGCTCTACCAACTGAGCTAACGCCCCCAACAGAAGCGAAATTATGCAGAAATTTTTCCGGCTTGCCAAGTCCCCTTAGCAGATTTCTTAAAAATATTTGCGCCGACGGCCCAGAGGCATTCCTCGGTAGGCGCTCTGTCGTGAAAAAGGCGCTGCCTGTATCGTCCCGGTATCATGTCGCGGACACCTTGCCGCACGAAGCCTCGCGCGGCTTTCGACCGGGGATTGGTATGGATGACAAAGAGATTATCGAATTGCTCGACCGCATCCTCGCGCCGTGGGTTCGCGCGCTCACGCTGACGCCGGTCAAGGTCGATGAAGAAAGCGCCACGCTGCGCCTGCCGTTCTCGGGCGGCCTGCGCCATGCGGGCGGCGTGATCTGCGGCCAGGTCTTCATGGCAGCGGCCGATACGGCGATGATCGTCGCCATTTCGGCCGCGCTCGGCGGTTTCAAGCCGATGAGCACGGTCTCGCTCAACATCAATTTCATGCGCGCGGTGCGCAAGGGCGACGTACTGATCACCGCCCGAGTGCTGCGCATGGGCCGCAACCTGGTGTTCGGTGAAGTCGAACTGTTCGACGAATCCGGCAACATGGCCGTCCACGCCACCACGACCTACGCACTGCTCGACTAGAACGGGCCACAAGAGCCGCATAAGAGGAAAAATCAGGATGTTCGATCAGGTCGTATTCGCCGGCGGCGGCAATCGCTGCTGGTGGCAGGCGGGTTTCTGGGACGTGGTGCAGCCGGAGTTGCGGATCCGGCCGCGCGTCATCACCGGCATTTCGGCCGGCGCCGCCACCGCGTGCATGCTCTACACGCGCGATTCCGACTGGGTCATGCGCTATTACGAGGACGCGCTACGCCACAACACCCGCAACGCTTACTGGGGCAATCTGTTGCGGGGCGAATCGGTGTTTCCGCATTACCGCATCTATCGTCAGGCGCTGCTCGACATCTACGGCGAGAAGTTTTCGACGCTCGCCGACGCGCCGGAAATCCGCATCGGCGTGTCGCATCTGCCGCGCTGGCTCGGTGCGCGCAGCGCGGTGGCCGCTGGCCTGATCGCGTACAACATCGAAAAGTACGTGCGTAAGACGCTGCATCCCACGCTCGGTCAGACGCTCGGCTTTCATCCTGAATTCGTGCGCGCGCAGGACTGCGCAAGCGTCGAGGATCTGGCGGATCTGATCCTGCAATCGTCGAGTACGCCGCCCTTCACGCCGGTTCTCCGACGCAACGGCCGGCCGGTACTGGACGGCGGGATGGTCGACAACGTGCCGGTCGGCGCGCTCGACGCCGAGGCGCCGGGCTACGTGCTGGTGATGGTCACGCGCCTCTATCCTCGTCCGCAGATGTTCGTCGTGCCGCACGGCGTGCAGCAACGGCTCTATGTGCAGCCGTCGCGCAAGGTGCCGATTTCCAGCTGGGATTACACGAGTCCCTCGCAGATGGTTCACGCGTACAACCTCGGCCGCGCGGACGGCGAGACCTTCCTCGAACGCGTGCCCGATCTGCTGGAAGCCGGCGCCCACGAAGCGGCGCGCTGAATCGCGCACACGGCGCGGCGCGAAACCACACGGCGACGAGCGGCGCGCCCGCGGCAACGCGCTCGCCAAAGAAAGAGCCGGGCGCTTAGCGTCGGCGGCCACCCTGCAAGGCTTCAGGATTGGCCACGCTGGCCGGATCGCCGGCGTCGAAAGCCAGAATGTTATTGAACGCGGCGGTGAAATACTGCTCGTAGCTCTCCCGTTCCACATAGCCGATGTGCGGGGTACAGATCACGTTTTCCATACGCAGCAGGCTGTAGCCCTGCAGAATCGGCTCGCTTTCATAAACGTCGATGGCGACCATCCCCGGACGATTGTGCGACAGCGCATTCACCAGCGCGTTTTCGTCGAGCAGTTCGGCCCGGCTCGTGTTCACGAGCAGCGCGGTCGGCTTCATGCGCATCAGGTCTTCCTGTTTGACGATGCCGCGCGTGTCGTCGTGCAGGCGCAAGTGCAGCGACAGCACGTCGCTCTGCTCGAACAGCGCCTCGCGGCTTTCCGCCACGCCGTAACCGTCGGCGCGAGCGGCTTCGCGCGAATGCTCGCGGCCCCAGATCAGCACGTTCATGCCGAATGCCTTGCCGTATCCGGCAACCAGCCGGCCGATCTTGCCATAACCCCAGATTCCCAGCGTCTGACCGCGCAACACCTGGCCCAAACCAAAGTTCGGCGGCAACGCGGATGTCTTCAGACCGGACTGCTGCCAGGCGCCCTGCTTAAGGTTTGCTACGTATTGCGGAATCCGCCGCTGGGCCGCCATGATGAGAGCCCACGTCAACTCGGCGGGCGCGAACGGTGAACCGGTGCCTTCCAGTACCGCAATGCCGCGCTCGGTACAAGCCGCCAGATCGATGTGGCTCGAGACCTTGCCGGTCTGGCTGATCATGCGCAAACGCGGCAATTTGTCGAGCAGTTGCGAGCTGATGCGGGTACGTTCGCGAATCAGGACGAGAGCATCGACTTCGGCAAGACGGCTTGCCAGCTGGCCGAGACCGCGGACGGTGTTGTTGAAAACCTTGACCTCATGGTCGGCCAGCAATTGAAAGCAGTCGAGCTTGCGAACGGCGTCCTGGTAATCGTCGAGGATGGCAATCTTCATGGTATGTGTCTTGCGCCGCACCTCGGTGGTGCGGAACGGAGTGTTATGCTGACTGTCCCACCATGTGACCCAGGTCACATGCCGGTCTGGCTGAATGCCTTACCGTAGCAGCTACCGCACAGAATGAACGGCAGCGCACGGCAAGGCCGATTGACATCGTTTTTAACAGTTTGTTGCGTGTTGAGGCAAGCCGCTTTACAGACGGTTGCAGAAGCCCCGTCGGCTGGCGTCTCCGCTCAACAGGCTGCGTGGCCCGGAATGACCTGCACAATTGCGCGTCGGGTGGCAGGAACCCCGGCGTGAAGAATTGAACGCCTCTCGCATGCAGCGTCGCTGGGCTTGTACCGTTTTTTTATTGCTTTCAAAACGGAGACAAGTCGATGAACCATCCCTCATTCGAAGGGCAGCCCACTATCGAGGCGCCCGCGTGGGTCAAAAACCGAAAACTGGTCGACTGGGTGCAGCGCGTCGCCGCCATGACCAAGCCGGACAGAATCGTCTGGTGCGACGGCTCACAGGAGGAATACGACCGGCTTTGCGCGCAGATGGTCGAGGCGGGCACCCTCAAAAAACTCAACCCCGCGAAGCGTCCCAACTCCTATCTGGCATGGTCTGACCCGTCCGACGTGGCGCGCGTCGAAGATCGCACCTTCATCTGTTCGCAGCAGCGAGAGGACGCGGGCCCCACCAACAACTGGGTCGCCCCGGCCGAGATGCGCTCGACGCTCGGCGGCCTGTTCGAAGGCGCCATGCGCGGCCGCACCATGTATGTGGTGCCGTTTTCGATGGGGCCACTCGGTTCGCCGATTGCGCACATCGGCGTGGAACTGAGCGACAGCCCGTACGTGGTCACCAACATGCGCATCATGACGCGCATGGGCCGCAAGGTGTACGACGTGCTGGGCGAAGACGGCGAGTTCGTGCCGTGCGTCCACTCCGTGGGCGCACCGCTCGCGGCGGGCGAAAAAGACGTGCCGTGGCCGTGCAACGCAACCAAATACATCGTCCACTTTCCGGAATCGCGCGAAATCTGGAGCTATGGCTCGGGCTACGGCGGCAATGCGCTACTCGGCAAGAAGTGTTTCGCGCTGCGCATCGCCTCGACTATGGGCCGCGACGAAGGCTGGCTGGCCGAGCACATGCTGATTCTCGGCGTGACCTCGCCGGAAGGCCGCAAGCATCATGTGGCGGCGGCGTTTCCGTCGGCGTGCGGCAAGACCAACTTTGCGATGCTGATTCCGCCGGAAGGCCTGAACGGCTGGAAAATCTCCACGATCGGCGACGATATCGCGTGGATCAAACCGGGCAAGGACGGCCGCCTGTATGCGATCAATCCGGAAGCCGGCTACTTCGGCGTGGCGCCGGGCACGAGCGAAAAGACCAACTTCAACGCAATGGCCACGTTGAAGGAAAACGTGATCTTCACGAACGTCGCGCTGACCGACGACGGCGACGTCTGGTGGGAAGGCATGACCGACGAACCGCCGGCGCACCTGATCGACTGGCAGGGCAAGGACTGGACGCCGGCCGGCGCGAAGCAAAGCGGCCGCAAGGCGGCGCACCCGAACGCGCGCTTTACGGCGCCGGCCTCGCAATGCCCGTCTATCGACGCCGACTGGGAAAACCCGGCGGGCGTCGCGATCGACGCGTTCATCTTCGGCGGACGCCGTTCCACCACCGTGCCGCTCGTCACCGAAGCGCGCAACTGGGTGGAAGGCGTCTACATGGCGGCGACTATGGGCTCGGAGACCACCGCCGCCGCCGCCGGCCAGCAGGGCGTGGTGCGCCGCGACCCGTTCGCGATGCTGCCGTTCTGCGGCTACAACATGAGCGACTACTTCGGTCACTGGCTGAAAACGGGCGAGCGTCTGGAGCAACTCGGCGCGAAGCTGCCGAAAATCTTCTGCGTCAACTGGTTTCGCAAGGGCGCGGACGGCAAGTTCGTCTGGCCGGGCTTCGGCGAGAACATGCGGGTGCTGAGCTGGATGGTCGGCCGGGTCGAAGGCTCTGCTCAAGGTGCGGAACATGCATTCGGCGTGTCGCCTCACTATGAGGACATCGACTGGAGCGGGCTGAATTTCAGCCGCGAGCAGTTTGAGCAGGTGATTTCCGTGGATGACGCCGCCTGGCGCGACGAACTCGCCCTGCACGCCGAGCTGTTTGACACATTGCAACACGGCTTGCCGCCGGCGCTAACCCAGGCCAAACGCACACTCGAAGGAAAACTCGCCGCCTGATCAGGTGAGTATTCACTTCGCATGAAGAACCGCCTTCGGGCGGTTTTCTTTTGGTGCCGACAGCTTGGCGATTTTTTCTGATTCCGCAACGCCAACGCGACCCTCGCGTCTGTTCGAGCAGGAAAGGTGACCGAAGCTGCATTGCAGCAGATTGTTGCCTTTCGCGGAACAATTTATGGTCGTGCCCCATGTTAAGGCACACAGTCGCACAAATATTGACAATATTTCCGCTTTGGCGGGCAACTTACACACGATTTCGCGAGTCGTAGGAGAATTCCAAGTTCGCTTCACTGGTTTTCACCAATTGTCAGGAAGCAGTAACACGGCAGGAGTTGTCCTATGGATCATTTGCAGTCGATGCGAGTTTTCGTCAAAGTGGCGGATCTCGGCAGTTTTGCCCGCGCTGCGAGCGCGATGGATATTTCCAACGCAGTGGCCACCCGTCACGTTGCTGACCTCGAAGGCCGTCTTGGTACGCGGCTGCTCAATCGCACCACTCGCAGCTTGTCTCTGACCGAATCCGGCCAGGTCTATCTCGAGCGCGCGCGCCAGATTCTCGACGAACTGGAAGACGTCGAGCAGATGGTGGTCGCGCGCAATCACGAACCGGTCGGCACGTTGCGAATCGTTGCGCCGGTCGTATTCGGCTTGCACAATCTCGCGCCCGTGCTTCAGACGTACGCGGAGCGTTACCCGAAAGTCATTCCCGACGTCACGCTGGTTGACCGTCAGGTCGATCTGGTCGAAGAAGGCTTCGACGTGGGCGTGGTGATCGCGCGGCAAATGCGCAGCGCAAGCATCGTCACACGGCGTCTCACCACGGGTTGCATGACGGTATGCGCCACGCCGGCATATCTGGAAAAGCACGGCATGCCCACGCGTCCGGAGCATCTGCTCGAGCATCCGTGCCTGAGCCTGCCTTCCGAATATTGGGGCGACGAGCGTGTGTTCACCGGCCCGGAAGGCGAGGTGCGCGTGCGTCCGTCGAACGTGATCGTCGCGAACAACACGGAAATGCTGCGTCAGTTCGCGCTGCTCGGCATGGGCATTGCGATCCTGCCGAGCTATCTGATCGGCCGCGACATGACGCGCGGCAGGCTCGTGCGCCTGCTCGGCGACTACCGGTTGCCGCAGGTCGAGATCAACATCGCGTATCCGAGCCGGCGCCATTTGCCGGCAAAGGTGCGCACGTTCATCGACCATCTGGTCGAGCATTTCAGCCAGACACCGAACAGCCTGCTCGGCGAACAGTGGATCAAGGAGGACGGCCTTGGCCGGTCCGCCGTGACGACGGCGCCCGATTCCGCTGATCCCATGCCGCCGGAAGCGTTCGACGGCGCTGAGCCGCTCTCACGCCTGCTGGACAGCGAGTTATCGCCACTGCCGAAGACACTGGCAAAAACAACGCCTCGCACTCGGTCCACAGTCTTGTCGCCGCTGTAAGTGTTGGAATTGGTGTTGGATCGATAAAGCCGGTATCGCTTGCAAAGGGCGCTTTCCGGCGGACAAACGAAAAAAGGCGCGGTCATTTGTGTGACCGCGCCTTTTTTCGTGGCAAGCCTCAAACCAGGCGGCGGGAAAGCGAATCTCCTTTCCGCCGCCGGTTCGATTACGAGCCGGTTTTACGCGCCGCTGTTTTCCTGGCGGGCGCTTTCCTGGCTGCCGCCGTTTTGGTTGCGGGCGCTTTTTTCGCCGCAGCCTTCTTTGCTGCCGGCGCTGCCTTCACGGCCACCGGCGCTCCGCCGTCCTCGGACTCCGAATCCGCCGCTTCCGCCGCTGCCTTGGCCGCCGCGGTCTTCGCGACAGTCTTCGCCGACGGCTCCTTCTTCTCGAACTCGAAGCCGATCTTGCCGTCGTTCTGCTTGACGAGGAATGCCTTGAAATTCCGGCCGGTTCGCGACGACTTGAAGTTCGTCAGCAGGTCCGTGCGGCCTTCTTCGAGCAGCTTGGCCATCTGCTCGCGGGCGATTTCCTGCTGCAGGATCACCTTGCCGGAGCGGAAGTCGCAAGTCTTCGGATTGGCGACCGAGTTCTCGCAGACGTAGCTCATGCCGTGCTCGAACACCCGGCCCTTGCACTTCGGGCACGCGCCGACCGGCTGCTGATCGGAGAAGTCGGGCGGTTCGCCGTCTTCGCCGCCGGCATCCTGGCCGAAGTCGAATTCGAGCTTGTAGTTCTTGATCTCGTCGTCGAACGAGAGCTTCAGGATCGCCGAGAACGGCCGGCCCATCTTGCTGCGGAAACCCGACAGCGGCCCGATCGTCTTGTTCTGCAGCAACTCTTCGACTTCCGGAATCTCGAACTGGCGTCCGCCCGGAATCTTCGAAATCGAGAACTCGCACTTCGAGCAGGCAAAGCGCCGGTAGTTCTCCTTCACCTGACCGCCGCAATTCGGACACGGCGTTTCCAGCGTTGCGTAGTCGCCCGGGATCGTGTCGGAGTCGTACTCTTTCGCGCGCTTCACGATGGTCTGCGTCATGCGGGCGATTTCCTGCATGAACGCGTCGCGCGGCAGGTTGCCGCGTTCCATTTGCGAGAGCTTGTATTCCCACTCGCCGGTCAATTCCGGCGCCGTCAGTTCCTTCACGCCGAGACCGCGCAACAGCGTCATGAGCTGGAAAGCCTTGGCGGTCGGAATCAGATCGCGGCCTTCGCGAATCAGATACTTTTCACCCAGCAAACCTTCGATGATCGCCGCGCGCGTGGCCGGCGTGCCGAGCCCTTTGGCGGCCATCGCTTCACGCAACTCGTCGTCTTCGACGAGTTTGCCTGCGCCTTCCATAGCCGACAGCAAGGTGGCTTCGTTGTAGCGTGCGGGCGGTTTCGTCACCAGTTGCTGGGCGGCGATCCTGTCCGTCTTGACCTTCTCGTCCTTCTGCACCGGCACGAGGTTCGCGTCTTCGCCGCTGATCTCGCGGCCGTAGACCTGCAACCAGCCCGGCTCGACCAGCACCTTGCCTTCGGTCTTGAAGTGATGGCCGACCACTTCCGTGATCCGCGTCGTCACCTTGAATTCGGCGGCGGGGAAGAACACCGACAGGAATCGCTTCACGACGAGGTCGTAGAGCTTCTGTTCCGGCTCGGACAGGTTCTTCGGCGCTTGCAGTGTCGGGATGATGGCGAAGTGGTCGCTGATCTTCGAGTTGTCGAAGATGCGCTTGTTCGGCTTCACCCAGCCCTTGTCGAGCACCTGCTTCGCGAACGGCAGATAGTTGTTGCTCTCCTTGAGCATGCCGAGCGTCTCTTTGACCGTATCCATATAGTCTTCCGGCAGCGCGCGCGCGTCGGTACGGGGATAGGTCAGCACCTTGTGCTTTTCGTACAGCGCCTGGGCGAGGCCCAGGGTGTTCTTCGCCGAGAAGCCGAAGCGGCCGTTGGCCTCCCGCTGCAAGCTGGTCAGGTCGAAGAGCGCCGGCGACAGTTGCGTGGACGGCTTCGATTCCTCAGTCACCGTGCCGATCTGGCCACGGCACGCGGCGACGATCGTCTCGGCCGCGGGTAGCGACCACAGGCGCGAATCACGTTTTTCCGGATCGAACTCGTCGCGCTTGAATTTCGGATCGAACCAGCGGCCCTCGTAGAAGCCGGCCGAGCAGACGAACTCCGCCTTGACTTCCCAATAGTCGCGCGGCACGAAGCGGCGAATCTTCTCTTCGCGCTCGACCACGATCGACAGCGTTGGCGTTTGCACCCGCCCGACGGTGGTCAGGAAGAAGCCGCCGCCCTTGCTGTTGAACGCGGTCATGGCCCGCGTGCCGTTGATGCCGACCAGCCAGTCCGCCTCCGAGCGGCAGCGTGCGGCATCGGCGAGCGGTTGCATCTCTTCGTCGCTGCGCAGACGGGCGAAGCCGTCGCGGATCGCGCCCGCCGTCATGGATTGCAGCCACAGGCGCTGCACCGGCTGCCTCGCTTTCGCGTGCTGCGCGATCAGGCGGAATATCAGCTCGCCCTCGCGCCCCGCGTCGCATGCGTTGATCAGACGGTCGACGTCCTTGCGCTTGAGCAGCTTGGTCAGCACCTTCAGGCGCGACTCGCTCTTGGCGATCGGGTTGAGATCGAAGTGCGGCGGGATGACGGGCAGATTGGCGAAACTCCACTTGCCGCGCTTGACTTCGTAGTCTTCGGGCGCGGCAATTTCCAGCAGGTGGCCGACTGCCGAGGAAAGGACGTACTCGTCGCTTTCGTAGTATTCGTCATGCTTGGTAAAGCCGCCCAAAGCGCGCGCGATGTCGTTCGCGACGGAAGGCTTTTCGGCGATGATCAGTGCTTTGGACATGACTCGATGTGAGGTTGGTAGATCAGGGTTGATGGCCGTGAGTGCGCTTTTAATCAGCGCGACCCTCGTTTGCGACCTTTGCGACCCATTAACGACCGCTTTATAGCACACGCCGCGAAACCGGCGTGTCAAGTGCCATAAAGCGCGCCATGATAATTGCGTGCTCAGGCATCGGGCAAGCGGCGGCGAACGCCTTGTGCGCCGTCCGCAACGCCCGGGCCGCCCGGCTCGCAGGCCGGCGGCGCAATCACGCCGTGGCTAGCGCGGGCCGCAGTTTGGGCGCGCCGCTGACGCCGGGCAGGGCCGTCAGATCAGACAACATCCGTTCCACAATCGCCGCATGCGGCAGCACGGTGCCAAAAAACCGCGTCGTAACCGAATCTTCGATCAGTATGGTCGGAAAATTCTCCACATCCAGATCGTCGAATCGGTCCGCATGAGTTTCAATGTCGATCCATGCGAAACAGATTTCCGGGTGCCGGTCGGCCAGTTTGTCGAACGCGTCCCGGTACTCACGGCAGGTTCCGCACCATTGCGCGCACAGGCAGGCAACGAATAGCGTCTCGGCTTCGTTGACGCGCTCGGCGATCCGGTCTTGGTCGGTGTCGAGATTCAGCGCGGGCATGGTGGTTCCTTGCGTACTTTTGTCAGGTGCTTTGGCGCGAATGTAGCATGGCCGATCGCGAATGGTCGCCGAACCTGGTCAATGCGGGGTTAGCCGTGGCTCGCCCGCATGAAGCGGCCGCCGGGCAGCACGGTGACCTGGCCGGCAAGTTCGAGTTGCAACAAGGTGCTTTGCAGCGTCGCGTCCTCCATCTCGGTGCGGGTAGCGAGAATTTCAAGCGTGGTGGGTGAATGGCCGAGTGCGGTGAGGAGGCGTTCGGCTTCGGGATCGACCGGTCGGTGGGCCGGCGCGGGGTTCGGGGCTGTTGCTGAGTCGGCGGCAGATGTCTCTGCCGTCTGCGCCGTTGCCGGTTTCGGCCGAACCGTTGTCGCGCCATTGACCGCTGGCGCCTTCCCTGAACCGGCATCGTTCCAGAGAATGGCGTGCGCCGGACCCGAAGCCGCCCGCGGTGCTTCCCGTCGCGTGAAGCCCAGTTCCTCCAGCACCTCGTCCGGCGTTTCCACCAGCTTCGCGCCTTGTTTGATGATCCGGTGACACCCGCGCGACAGCGGCGCGTGAATCGAGCCGGGCAACGCAAAAACATCGCGCCCCATCTCGTTGGCGAGCCGCGCCGTGATCAGCGAGCCAGAGCGCATCGCCGCTTCGACGATCACCACGCCGCTGACGAGCCCGGCGATCAGCCGATTACGCTGCGGGAAATTGGCGGCGCGCGCGGGCGTGCCGAGCGGCCATTCGGAGAGGATCGCGCCCTGTACCGCGATCTGCCGCGCCAGCGCGTGATGCGCCGACGGGTACACGAGGTCCGCGCCCGTGCCGATCACGGCGACGGTGCTGCCGACGCCCTCCAGTCCGCCCCGATGCGCGGCGCCGTCGATGCCGAGCGCGAGCCCCGAGATGACGGTGACACCGGCCACCGAGAGCTCCCGTGCGAAGCGCTCCGCGTCTTCGACACCTTGCGGTGTAGCGCTGCGGCTGCCCACGAGGGCGACCGCTCGCGTATGCAGCAGATTCAACCGGCCCTTTATATATAGCAGGGGCGGGGGATCGGGCATGGTCAGCAGTGCCGGCGGGTAAGCGGGGTCGTCGAGCGTGACGATCTGATTGCCGGGTTGCTCGCGCCACGCAATCACCGCGTCGAGCTGGGCGTCGAATTCGGGGCCGGTCGGCGCCAGCGCCGCGCGTGCCGCAGCCTCGCCGGCAATCGCGGCGAGTGCCTCGGGCGCCTGATCGAAGATCGCTTCAGGCAGTCCAAAAGCGCACAGCAGCAGGCGCAGTGCCGCGGGTTTCAGCCCCGGTGCGAGTGAAAGGCGCAGCCACGCGGCGAGTTCAATGTCGGTTGCAGGCAAGGTGCGCATTGCGTGTCGATCCTCCTACTGGGCCAGCGGGCAGGCGGGCGCCATGCTAAAATTTTCATCATCCGAAATAACTGCAGCGCCGCGCCCACCCGCGCGGGCTCGTCGTCTAGCGCATGTAGCGCGTTGAATCGAACCGGTTCGACACCATCTATCCTGTGCGCAACGCGACGAACCCACAACCTGGCCGAATGGCCAACGCGAGCCTTCCACCGGTCAGCGGCGCCTGAAAATCACACTCGAAATCATGGCTTTACTGAACATCATCAATTACCCGGACAAACGGCTGCACAAGATTGCGAAGCCGGTCGAAGCGGTCAACGACCGCATCCGCCGCCTCGTCAAGGATATGGCCGAGACCATGTACGCCGCGCCCGGCGTCGGCCTCGCGGCGACCCAGGTGGACGTGCATGAGCGTGTGATCGTGATCGACGTGTCGGACGACCATAACGAATTGCTTACCTTCATCAATCCGGAAATCATCTGGTCGAGCGACGAAAGAAAGCTGTCCGAAGAGGGGTGTCTCTCGGTGCCGGGCATTTACGACAATGTCGAGCGCGCGGAGAAAGTGCGCGTGCGGGCGCTCAACGAGAAGGGCGAAACCTTCGAGATGGACTGTGAAGGCCTGCTTGCGGTGTGCATCCAGCACGAAATGGATCACCTGATGGGCCGCGTGTTCGTCGAGTATCTGTCGTCGCTCAAGCAGACGCGCATCAAGAGCAAGATGAAGAAGCTCGCCCACGCAATGTAATGCGCGTTCACCTCGCCTACCGCCCCCGTTCATGAGTCATTCGTTGCGCGTCATCTTTGCCGGTACGCCGGAGTTCGCCGCGGCCGCACTGGCCGCGATCCACGGTGCAGGTTTTCCGGTGCCGCTCGTGCTCACCCAGCCGGACCGGCCCGCCGGGCGCGGCATGAAACTGCAGGCGAGCCCGGTCAAGCGCTATGCGCAGGAACATGGGCTCGCCGTCGCCCAGCCGCCTTCGCTGCGTCGCGCCGGCAAGTATCCTGAGCAAGCCGCCGCCGCGATCGGGCAACTGCGCGCCACGCCGCACGACGTCATGGTGGTGGCTGCTTACGGTCTGATCCTGCCGCAGGAAGTGCTCGATATTCCGCCGCTCGGCTGCATCAACATTCACGCGTCGTTATTGCCGCGCTGGCGTGGCGCGGCGCCGATCCATCGTGCGATCGAAGCGGGCGACGCCGAAACCGGCATCACGCTGATGCAGATGGACGTTGGTCTCGACACCGGCGCCATGATCTCCGAAACACGCACGGCGATTTCCGGCGACGACACCACGGCCACGCTGCACGACCGTCTCGCGCAAGACGGCGCGAAGCTGATCGTCGAGGCGCTGGTCGAACTGGAGCGCACCGGCAGGCTGGCGGCAACGCCCCAACCTGCGGAAGGCGTCACCTACGCGGAAAAGATCGGCAAGCACGAAGCCGCGCTCGACTGGCGCCGCCCGGCGGCCGTGCTCGCGCGCCAGGTGCGTGCGTTCGACCCGTTCCCCGGCGGCGTCGGCACGCTGGAAGACGGCACGTCGATCAAGATCTGGGCCGCGATTCCCGCCGATACAAAAGCTGGCGGCGCACCTGGCACGATCGCCGAGGTCACGCCCGAAGGCGTGGTCGTGGCTTGCGGCGAAGGCGCGCTGCGTCTCACGCAATTGCAGAAACCCGGCGGCAAGCGCCTGCCGGTGCGCGAATTCCTGGCCGGTTCGACGCTGGCCGTGGGACAACGCTTTCAACTTCCCGAAGCAAAGTAACACGCTTGCGCATGGCCTGAACATCGTCCGTTCGGCCGATGTTCGAGCCCCGCTGGACAAGCCGGCCGCGCGTTAGAATCCTCCCTGCAACATCCCGCATTTCAAGGATTCTCATGTTCGGCATCACCCATTTCGAATTTTTCGTCGTCGCGGTCTTTCTTCTGAACGTGACGCCGGGTCCCGATACGGCTTATATCGTTGGGCGTAGCGTCGCTCAAGGCCGCGGCGCGGGTCTGATGTCGGCGCTCGGCATCTCCGCGGGCTGCTGCGTTCACTCGCTCGCCTGCGCGTTCGGCTTGACGGCGCTGCTGGCAGCGTCGGCCGCGGCATTTACCGTCATCAAGTTCGCCGGCGCTATTTATCTGATCTATCTTGGTGTGCGGCTGATTTTCGCCAAACCGGCCGCCGATCAGGCGGCGGGCGAAGCGCGCGCGGCCGGCGCGCCCAAGTCGTTGCGGCAGCTTTTCCTGCAAGGCTTCTGGACCAACGTGCTGAATCCCAAGGTGGTGCTGTTTTTCGTGTCGTTCTTTCCGCAATTCGTGGCGCTCGGCAGCGACCACAAAGCGCTCGCCTTCCTCACGCTGGGCGCCGTGTTCGTCGTGATGAGCACGCTGTGGAACAGCCTTGTGGCGTGGGTCGCCGGCAGTGTGACGCGGCGCTTCTCCGGGCGGCCGCTGGTGAAGCAGTGGCTCGACCGCGGCGTTGGCGGCGCGTTTGTCGGCTTGGGCATCAAGCTAGCCACCGCGTCGAGATGATTGAATTTTCCTCGCGCGCCCATATCTAACGTTTCGCTTACAATCAGGCGCCGCGATCACGCGGTGCAGATATGAACCCCGCGTTAGGGCAAGGAGTTGCAGACATGTTCAATTGGGTCAAAACCGCGATGTTGATGGCCGCGATCACGGCCCTTTTCATCGTGATCGGCGGGATGATCGGCGGGTCGCGCGGCATGACGATCGCGCTCGTGATCGCCCTTGGAATGAATTTCTTTTCGTACTGGTTCTCGGACAAGATGGTGCTGCGCATGTACAACGCGCAGGAGGTCGACGAAACCAGCGCGCCGCAGTTCTATCGCATGGTGCGCGAGCTTTCCACGCGCGCCGGCCTGCCCATGCCGCGCGTGTACCTGATCAATGAAGATGCGCCGAACGCGTTCGCCACCGGCCGCAATCCGGAGCATGCGGCGGTCGCCGCCACCACCGGCATTCTGCGTGTGCTGTCCGAGCGCGAAATGCGCGGCGTGATGGCGCATGAACTCGCGCACGTGAAGCATCGCGACATTCTGATTTCAACCGTCTCGGCCACGATGGCCGGCGCCATTTCCGCGCTGGCGAACTTCGCGATGTTCTTCGGCGGGCGCGACGAAAACGGTCGGCCCACGAACCCGATCGCGAGCATTGCGGTCGCGCTGCTGGCGCCGATCGCCGGTGCGCTGATTCAGATGGCGATTTCGCGGGCACGTGAATTCGAAGCCGACCGCGGCGGCGCACAGATTTCCGGCGACCCGCAGGCGCTCGCTTCGGCGCTCGACAAGATCCACCGTTACGCGAGCGGGATTCCGTTTCCCACCGCCGAGCAGCATCCGGCCACCGCGCAAATGATGATCATGAATCCGTTGGCGGGCGGCGGCATCGCGAATCTGTTCTCCACGCACCCGGCTACCGAGGAACGCATCGCACGTTTGATGGAAATGGCGCGCACGGGGCGCTTCGAATAACGCCGCGACAACACCGCGCGCGGCGTTCAGGAAGGCGAGTCCGAGGGCTCGCCTTTTTATGCGGAACGCAAAGGGAAAACGAACGAGCGGCGGCGCTGCTGCCGGATCACCTGATCATCAATTGCATTCACGACGGTTGAGGGTGCCCGGCGCAGGGCCGAACCCGCGCTCGAACTCCAGCCTTTCCTGCGCGCCGTGCACGTGCAAAAGCCAACTCCGGCCGCTGCCGGCTGGCCGCGGCGGTCCGCGCACCGCGCCACGCTACAATGTGTGCTGATTGCGTCGCGCGCTCCGCGCGGCCCGCCTTAGCCTTCTTCATGACCATAAAGCCTTCTTCGCGCACTGCTTCCGCACCGGCGCGTCCGCGCGAATCCCGTTTGTCGATGCTGCATCTCGCGCCCGAGTCGCTCGGCTTCGCGCTCGACTGCGCGGGCCAGGCTGTCGGCGCAGTGCGTCTCGGCGCAGCGTTGCCGGCCGCGCTGCAATCCGTCTTCGTGTCCGCGCCCGAGGGTAGCGTCGCGGCCGCGCGCGGCGCGGTGCAGGACATCGCGTACCGCACCATGCGGCGTCTGGCGACCGCCGAGTGGCTGATCGCGAAGCTGGTGAAAAAGGCGCCGCCGCCGCACGTCGGTCATGTGCTCGCCTGTTCGCTGGCCTTGCTTGTCGACGACGAAGCGAACGCAGCCTACGCGCCGTTCACGGTGGTCGATCAGGCGGTGAGCGCGATCGCCGCGCGTCGTGAATTCGCTTTTGCCAAGGGGCTCGTCAATGCCGTGCTGCGCACTTTCCTGCGTGAGCGCGAGACGCTGTTGAGCGCCGCGCAAGCCGACGAAGTGGCGCGCTGGAACTACCCCGCCTGGTGGATCGATGCGGTGAAGCGCGCATGGCCCGACGCATGGCAGTCGGTGCTCGCCGCCGGCAACACGCAAGGTCCGCTGACGCTGCGCGTGAACGCGCGCCGTTCGACTGTGGACGCCTACCTGCAACTGCTGCAGAACCAGCACATTGCCGCAAGCAAGGCGGGAGACTACGCCGTCAAGCTCGCCACGCCGATGCCCGTTGACCGCATTCCGGGCTTCACCGACGGTGTCGTTTCGGTGCAGGACGCCGGCGCGCAACTCGCCGCGCAACTGCTCGGCGTGCACGACGGTATGCGCGTGCTCGACGCCTGCGCCGCGCCCGGCGGCAAGACCGGCCATCTGCTCGAACTGGCCAATCTTCAGCTCGTCGCGCTCGAAAGCGACGCCTCGCGTGCGCGCCGGATCGGCGAGAACCTGCAGCGCCTCAAGCTCGAAGCGGAAGTGCGGATCGGCGACGCCGGCACGCCCGCGAAATGGCACGACGACATCGACCAGCCATTCGACCGCATTCTCGCCGACGTGCCGTGTTCGGCGTCGGGCATCGTGCGGCGCCATCCGGACATTCGCTGGCTGCGCCGCGCGTCCGACATTCCCGCGCTGGTCGCCGAGCAGCGCCGCATTCTCGACGCGCTGTGGCCGCTCGTGAAACCAGGCGGCGAGTTGCTCTACGTTACGTGTTCGATCTTTCCCGAAGAAGGCGAGTTGCAGGCGCAGTGGTTTGGAAACAAGTATCAGGATGCGGTACGATTGGACGCGCCGGGGCAGCTGTTGCCTTCAGTCGCTCGCGCGCCCGCCGACGCATCGGCCGGTTCCCATGCCGGACAATCCGCTGAAGACAGCGCCGGCGCGAACTCAGACCACGACGGATTCTTCTACGCGCGCTTCCAGAAACGGTGACCATTAAACGCTTCTTCCCGCTTCGGCTCGCTGCCGTGCTCTGGATCGCGCTGGCCGTATGGCTGGCGGCGCCGGGCGTGGCGCATGCTGACTCGATCGCGGTGCAGCGTGCGTCGCTGCAAGCCGACAACACCGGCTGGAACCTCGACGCGCGTTTCGACTTCGACCTGAACAGCAATCTCGAAGACGCGGTCAATAAAGGCATCCCGCTCTATTTCACGACCGACTTCGAATTGAGCCGGCCGCGCTGGTACTGGTTCGACGAGCAGCCGGTGAGCGTGTCGCAAAGCATCCGCCTGTCGTTCCAGCCGCTTACGCGTGAGTACCGCGTGTCGAGCGTGTCGTCCGGCGGTTTGCAGCTCGGCTTCACCACGCTCAAGGATGCGCTCGCGGTCATCAAGCACATCACGTCGTGGCATGTGATAGACCGCAATGACGTGCACGCCGGGGAGAACTACACCGCATCGGTGCGTATGCAGCTCGACATCGCGCTGATGCCCAAGCCGTTTCAGATCGACGCGGTGAACAACCGCGACTGGAATCTCGCATCCGAATGGAAGCGCTTTACCTTTACGGTGACCGAACGTGCTAAATAAAGTGCGCTCCGCCACCAGTGTCAGCAGCATCGTCGTGCGCGTGCTGGTGTCCACGGTCGCGGTCACGGCCGTGTTGCTGCTCGTGCTGCTGGCCGCCGCCAGCGCGAACACCGAATTCTTCGACCGCTATTACCAGTGGCTCTATGCGGCCAATCTCGCGGTCGCGATGATCTTTTTGCTGGTGGTGGCGACGCTCGTCATCATCATCATCGCGCGGCTGAGAAAGGGTAAGTTCGGCACGCGGCTCCTCGCGAAACTTGCGTTCTTCATGGCGCTGGTCGGTGTCGTGCCGGGCGGGATCATCTACGTCGTGTCATACCAGTTCGTGTCGCGCAGCATCGAGTCGTGGTTCGACGTGAATGTCGAAACCGCGCTCACGTCCGGCCTGAATCTCGGGCGCGGCATGCTCGACGCGTCGCTGTCCGATCTGCAGACCAAGGGCCGTTTGATGTCCGAGCAGCTCGCGAGCGCGGACGCCGCCGGCACCACGCTCACGCTGCTGCGTCTGCGCGATCAGTTCGGCGTGCAGGATGCGACGATCGTCGAACCCACGCGCAGCATGTCGGGTGCGACGCCCGATATGCACGTGGTCGCGCAGGCATCCGGCAACTACGCGACGCTCGTGCCGAACGACCTGCCCACGCCGCTGATGATCGATCAGGCGCGCGGCCGCGGCTATGCGGCGATCGAAGGCGAAGTGGACGGCGATCCTCACGCGCATGGCAGCAAGGGCGTGCTGCGTCTGCGCGTGGTGCAGCGCATTCCCGACTCGAACGCATCGCTGCTGCAGCCCACCGAACGCTTCCTGCAACTCACGCAGCCGGTGTCGCCCTCGCTCGCGCGCAACGCCGATGCGGTGCAGCGCGCGTATCGCGAGTACCAGGAGAAGGCGCTCGGCCGCACGGGTCTGCGCAAGATGTACATTGGCACGCTGACGCTTGCGCTGTTCCTCGCCACCTTCATCGCGATGATGCTGGCGCTCGCGCTCGGCAATCAGCTGGCGCGGCCGTTGTTCCTGCTCGCGCAAGGCACCAAGGAAATCACGGAAGGCGACTACACGCCGAAGCGCGAAATCAAATCGCGCGACGAACTGGGCTTTCTCACGCAGTCGTTCAACGCGATGACACGGCAGTTGTCCGAAGCGCGCGCGGCCGTCGAGAACAACCGCATCGCGCTCGAACATTCGAAGGCGTATCTGGAAAGCATTCTCGCGAACCTGACCGCGGGCGTGTTCGTATTCGACCGGCAGTTCAGGTTGACCACGGCGAATCGCGGCGCCGAACGGATTTTCCGTCAGCCGTTCCAGGCCGTGATGGGTTCGGCGCTGGATCAGATCGGCGTGCTGAGCGAATTCGGCGGCATGGTCCGCAAGGCTTTTGCCGATCGCGAAGCGGCGAGCGGCGATGGTCACGACGATCGCGGCCACTGGCAGCAGCAGTTTTCGGTGCAGGTGCCGGGCGAAACCGAGCCGCTCACCTTGCTCGTGCGCGGCGCGCGGCTCGTCTCGGCAACGGATCGCGATGCGGAAGACATGCAGACGTCCGGCTACGTGGTGGTGTTCGACGATATTTCGGACGTGATCTCCGCGCAGCGATCGATCGCATGGGGCGAGGTCGCGCGGCGGCTCGCGCACGAGATCAAGAATCCGCTCACGCCGATCCAGCTTTCCGCCGAGCGTTTGCAGATGAAGCTCGCCGACAAGCTGTCGCCATCCGACGCCGATGTGCTGAAGCGCGGCGCGACCACGATCGTCAACCAGGTCGCCGCCATGAAGCAGATGGTCGATAATTTCCGCGACTATGCGCGCACGCCGCCGGCGGTGCTCGCGCATCTGCAACTGAATGATCTGGTCAGCGAAGTGCTCACGCTGTACGGTATCGAAGAAGGCAAAGGCGCGATCCAGGTCGAGCTCGCTGCGTTGCCGGCCATTCGCGGCGACGCGACGCAATTGCGTCAGGTGATTCACAACCTGCTGCAGAACGCGCAGGATGCGGTAGCGGACCTCGAGCATCCGCGTGTGTTGCTCGAGACGAGGACAGTAGAATACGGAGACCCCGACGCGGAAGGCAAAGTACGCGTCGCGGTGCGTCTGACGGTGTCGGACAACGGGCCGGGCTTCTCCGCGCGTATCCTCACTCGTGCATTCGAACCTTACGTGACGACCAAGGCCAAAGGTACGGGCCTGGGTCTTGCGATGGTCAAGAAGATCGTCGACGAACACGGCGCGCGCATCGACATCCGCAATCGTATGAAAGCGGGCGATGTCATCGAGGGCGCGCAGATCTCGATCCTCTTCCTTCAACTGGCAGACGATGCCGCGACACCTGGAACAGGGCCGCGTCCGGCGCACGGCGGTGCGTCGCAGGGAAAGACAAAAGCAACAGTGCAGACAAGGGCAGCGTAAATGGCAACCATCCTGGTGGTAGATGATGAAATGGGCATCCGGGAATTGCTCTCGGAGATCCTGAGCGACGAAGGGCATGTCGTGGAGGCCGCGGAAAACGCGCAGGAAGCGCGCGAGTTCCGTTTGCGCCAGGCGCCCGACCTGGTGCTGCTCGACATCTGGATGCCCGACACCGACGGCGTGACCTTGCTCAAGGAATGGGCGGCCCAAGGGCAACTCACCATGCCGGTGATCATGATGTCCGGCCACGCGACGATCGATACGGCGGTTGAAGCAACCAAGATCGGCGCGCTCAATTTCCTGGAAAAGCCGATTGCCTTGCAGAAGCTGCTGAAGGCCGTCGAGCAGGGCCTCGCGCGCGGCAACGCGGCGGGTGCGCCGGGCGGCGCGGCGGCCAAGCCGGTGTCGCCGGTGAGCGCCTCGGCGGTGGCTTCGGCGGCGGCCTTGCCGATGCTTTCCACCGACGGCCTCGGCAGCGGCGCGCTGGCTGCGCAAACTGCCTCGATCTCGTTCGATATACCGCTGCGCGACGCGCGCGATGCGTTCGAACGCGCGTACTTCGAATATCACCTCGCGCGTGAGAACGGCAGCATGACGCGCGTGGCGGAGAAGACCGGCCTGGAGCGCACGCACCTGTATCGCAAGCTCAAACAACTGGGCGTCGATCTCGGCAAAAACAAAGGTGAGTGAGGCCCGTGACCGGCGCAAGTGAGGTCCGGCGCTCCGCTTGCAGATTCCATGCTCACACATTTTTTCGACAAGGGGCTTGCCCCACTGCAGACCCTTTGATATTATTTCGTTCTTCGTTGGCCCGGTAGCTCAGTTGGTAGAGCAGCGGATTGAAAATCCGCGTGTCGATGGTTCGATTCCGTCCCAGGCCACCAGGATTCAGCCCCAGGAAATCGCAAGATTCCTGGGGCTTTTCCTTTGTGCGTCCCTATTGTGATGGGCATGGCGGGCGTCCATTGCTTCGGCTCGTGTGCGCCGCGCGGCGAGGGGCAGCCGGCGGGGTTCGGCGCAGCATGATAAAATCGCGCCAGTTCAAGGACTTGCACGTGAGTGCGTCGCCTGAGTGCCGCGCGGCAACGCCGCCACCAGCACCGAACCCTCGCCCGACGATTAACGGTATAAGCGCCCAGCGACTCTGCATGCGCAAGGCGCGGCCTATACTGCTTTGGGCCGGCAGCAGTGCCGGCACGCGTCGCGCCGCGTTGCTTGCATGGCGCACCTCGCGCAGCGCGACGTGGCACTCTTCATTCACGGAGTTTCACGGTGATCCGCAAAGACGCTAAACGTAGCGCTCTGGTGCTGTTTTCCGGCGGCCAGGATTCTGCCACGTGCCTCGCCTGGGCGCTCGAACGTTATGAAACGGTCGAGACCTTGGGCTTTGATTACGGTCAGAGGCACCGCGTCGAACTGGAATGCCGCGAGGGGTTCCGCAATGCCGTCGTGCGCGCGTTCCCCGCATGGGCAGACCGTCTCGGCGAAGACCATATGATCGATCTGTCGGTGCTCGGCGCGATCAGCGACACGGCCATGACGCGCGAGATCGAGATCGAAGCCACGGCCAACGGTTTGCCGAACACGTTCGTGCCGGGCCGCAATCTGATGTTCATGACCATCGCCGCGGCGATTGCCTACCGGCGTGGTTTGCAGGTGCTGGTGGGCGGCATGTGCGAGACGGATTTCTCGGGCTATCCCGATTGCCGCGACGACACCATGAAGGCGTTGCAGGTCGCGCTGAACCTCGGCATGGACACGCGCTTCCTGCTCGAAACACCGCTGATGTGGCTCGACAAGGCCGACACCTGGCGCCTCGCGCACGAGCTCGGCGGCGCTGAACTGGTCGAACTGGTGCGCGTCGAGACCCATACGTGCTACCTCGGCGAGCGCGCGGAACTGCACGCGTGGGGCTTCGGTTGTGGCGAATGTCCGGCCTGCCGCCTGCGCAAGCGCGGCTACGAAGCGTATCTGGCCGGCGAGAACGTCACGGAGCCGGTCTGACGTTTCCCGCACCGGCGCAGCTAGGGCACACACGGCTCAGGCAACTATTTCAGGAACAAAGGCAGAAAGCAGCATGACTTACGCGGTCAAGGAAATCTTCTACACGTTGCAGGGCGAGGGCGCGAATGCCGGGCGTCCGGCCGTCTTCTGCCGGTTCGCCGGCTGCAACCTGTGGTCGGGCCGCGAGGAAGATCGTGCGGAGGCGGTGTGTCGCTTCTGCGATACGGATTTCGTCGGCACCGATGGCGAGAACGGCGGTAAGTACCGCACGGCTGAAGATCTGGTGCGGATGATCGCGTCGCAATGGCCGCAAGGCGAGGGCGAGCGCTTCGTGGTGTGCACGGGCGGCGAGCCGATGCTGCAGATCGACCAGCCGCTCGTCGACGCGCTGCATGCCGCCGGCTTTGAAATCGCTATCGAAACCAACGGCTCGCTGCCGGTGCTCGAAACGATTGACTGGATCTGCGTGAGCCCGAAGGCCGACGCGCCGCTCGTCGTGACCAAAGGCAACGAACTGAAGGTCGTGATCCCGCAGGACAACCAGCGCCTGTCCGAGTATGCGAAGCTCGACTTCGAGTATTTCCTCGTCCAGCCCATGGACGGCCCTTCGCGCGAGATCAACACCAGGCTCGCGATCGACTGGTGCAAACGCCATCCGCAATGGCGCCTGTCGATGCAGACCCACAAGTATCTGAACATTCCCTGATTTGCCGTGCTGACGATTACACGAAAACTCGAATTCGACGCGGGTCACCGCATTCCCGATCACCGCAGCCAGTGCCGTAATCTGCACGGTCATCGCTATGTGCTCGAAATCACGCTGCAAGGCGATCTGGTCGACACCGAAGGCGCGCCCGACCGCGGCATGGTGATGGACTTCGCCGACGTGAAGTCGCTCGCCGTCGAGCATCTGGTCGACAAGTGGGATCATGCGTTTCTGGTCTATGAAGGCGACACGCAGGTGCGCGGTTTCCTTGAAACGATGGCCGGGCACAAGACGGTCGTGCTCGATCGCATTCCCACCGTCGAAAATCTGGCCGCCGTCGCGTTCGGCATTCTCGCGAACGTCTACGATGCCCACTACGGCGTGAATCTCCGTTTGCACAAGCTGCGTCTGTACGAGACGCCGAATTGCTGGGCCGACGTGATCCGCGACTAGACTCGGCGCCGCCGCATTCCCGCCGCATTCCCGCAGGAAGTCGCGTCGGGTGGCGCGCCAACCCTCGCGTTATTGTCACGGTATGATCGCTCCGATAACCACACGGAGCGAGACATGCCGGTCACCGCATTGCGTCGCAGCAGGCATCCAGGCCACCACGGCCTGAGCCATTGTCTTTCTCTTTCTCTAGCCCGTCACGCCGGCATTGCACGTTGCGGTTCGGGCGGCGCATGTCATCGCCGCTGCGGAGCGCGGCGATGAGCAGCCTGACCAATCCCCTCAAGCAGCGCCTCAAGGAAACCGGGCCGCTGTTCGGCCTGTGGCTCTCGCTCGGCAGCGATGCCGCGGCCGAAGCGCTCGCGCACGCCGGTTACGACTGGCTGCTGATCGACATGGAGCACGCGCCGAACGATAGCGGCGACGTCGCCTCGCAATTGCGCGCGATCGCCGCCGCGCATCTGCCGAGCGAACCGGTGGTGCGCGTGCCGGCCAACGAGGCATGGCTCGTCAAGCGCGTGCTGGATGCCGGCGCGCGTACGCTGATGTTCCCGAATATCGAGTCCGCGGACGAAGCGGCGCGCGCCGTGCGTCTCACGCAGTATCCGACCGCCGGCGCGCTCGACGGCGAGCGCGGCGTTGCCGGCGTGGTGCGGGCCGCGGCCTACGGCATGCGGCGCGATTACGTGCAGACCGCCAACGCGCAGATTGCGACCATCGTGCAGATCGAATCGGCGCGCGGCTTGCAGGAAGTCGAAAAGATCGCGGCGACGCCGGGTGTCGATTGCCTGTTCGTCGGACCGGCCGACCTCGCCGCGAGCCTCGGTCATCTCGGCGATTCGAAGCACGCCGACGTGCAGGCCGCGATGGCGCGCATCGTCAGCGCCGCGGACAAGGCGGGCATTGCCGCCGGGATTTTTGCTATGGACGTCGCGAGCGCAAAGCAGCATCGCGACGCCGGTTTTCGTTTTATCGCTCTGGCCGCCGACGTCATGTGGATGTTGCGCGCGACTCGCCAGGCGTTGCAGGAGGTGAGGTCATGAAGGGGATGGTGCAGTGCGTCGTGGTGCGTCTGGCGCTCACGGCGGCGTTGATGGCGAATGTGGCGGCGTATGCGCAGGACCGCGTCGCGAAGTCGGACGATCCGGAGACGCAAACCGCCGTCGCCGACTACAACGCCGGCAATCTCGGCGCGGCGCTGGCCGAGTTTCGCAAGGCCGCCGAGCGCGGCAGCCGGCTTGCCGAGTTCAACTACGCGATGATGCTGCTCAACGGCGAAGGCACCCCGGCCAATGTCGATGAAGGCAAGAAGTGGCTGCGCAAGGCTGCGGACGCCAACATGTCGCACGCACAATACGTGTACGGCAAGATGTACGACGATGGCGAGTTCGTCGGGCGCGATCCGGTGGAGGCGCACCGCTGGTTTCTGAAGGCGGCCCAGCAAGGGCATGTGCAGGCGGAGTTGGCGCTGGCCAATCAGTTCCTCGACGGGCGCGGCACCGAACGCGACAACAGGCAGGCGTTCGTCTGGTACAAGAAGGCGGCGCAAGGCGGCGACATGACCGCGCAATATGTGACCGGCTCGTTCTACGAGCGCGGCGGCGACGGCGTGGACAGGAATCTCAACGTGGCGCGCGCCTATTACGCCGCGGCGGCGGCGCAGGGCGATCCGGCGGCGCGACTCAAGTATCAGCAGCTCAGCGCGCAGTTGCGCGATCAGAAGGAAGTGAAGCCGCAGTAAATGAACAGGGGGCGCTCCGTGATGATGGTGCGCCCCCTTCGGCTTGTGTAGCGATGTTTCGGGCCATGTTCGCGCTCTGCAACATGCCCACCGCACTTGCTAGCTCTGCATCAACCGCTTCTGCCGCGCGATGCTCATGATGAGGCCGATGGCAACCCCCAACGTGGTCAGCGCCGTGCCGCCATAGCTCATGAACGGCAACGGCACGCCGACCACCGGCAGGATGCCGCTCACCATGCCGATATTCACGAATGCGTAGGTGAAGAACGCCATTGTCAGCGAGCCGGCCAGCAGGCGTCCGAATAGCGTCGCGCCATTGGCCGCGATATACAGCCCGCGCGCGATCAGCAGCATGTACAGCGTGAGCAGCACGATGCCGCCCGCCAGTCCGAACTCTTCGGAGAACACCGCGAAGATGAAGTCGGTGTGCTTTTCGGGGATGAACTCCAGATGCGCCTGCGTGCCCTTCAGCCAGCCTTTGCCGAACGCACCACCCGAGCCGATCGCAATGACGGCCTGGATGGTGTGGAAGCCCTTGCCGAGCGGGTCGGAGGTCGGATCGAGCAGCGTGCAGATACGGTGCTTCTGATAGTCGTGCATCAGCGGCCATTGCACTTCGGGCTGACAGATCTTGTCCTGGAAGGCGGCGATGGAGCCGACCGCGATCACGCCTGCAATCAGCACCGGCACGATCAGCTTGAAACTCAGACCCGCGAAGTAAATCACGAAGAAGCCGGCCGCGAACACCAGCACCGCCGTACCGAGGTCGGGTTGTTTGGCGATCAGGCCGACCGGCACTGCGAGAATTAGCAGACCGACCAGAAAATCGTACCAGCGCATCACGCCTTCGCGGCGCTGGTAGTACCACGCAAGCATCAGCGGCGTGGCGATCTTCAGGATTTCAGACGGCTGGATCACCACGCCGACATTGATCCAGCGCTTCGCGCCCTTGCGCGTGAGGCCGAATAGCGCCACCGCGACCAGCAACGCAATCCCGAATGTGTAGAGCGGGACCGCGAAGCGCATCAGCGTGGTGGGCGGAACATTGGCGAGCGCCCACATCAGCACGAACGTCAGCATGATGTTGCGCAACTGGTCTTCCACGCGGCCGGGGACGTCCAGACTCGCGCTGTACAGCGTGACGATGCCGACGCACAAAAGCAGAAACACGATCAGTGCGAGCGGACGGTCGAAGCCCGCGAACATCCGCTTGATGCGATCGAGCCAGGCGCGCTTGTCGAATTGCATGCCTTTCTCCTTACTCGTCGATGCCGCCGGAAACCGGCTGGCGTGGCGACGTGGCCTGAATACCGTCATCGCGCGACGGTGCCGCGGCGCTCGGCGCCGGCTCGCTGGCCGGACGGGGTTTATGCGGGGCGCCGGATTTACGCGGCGTCGGATTCTTTGCGGCAGCGGACGTGGAGGCGGCCACGGGCGCCGACGCGGCAGCAGATGCCGAGGCCGATGCCGCGCTCGCCGCCGAGGCAGCCGCCGCAGCGGAGGCCGCCTCTGCGGCCGAAGCCGCACCGGGAATCGGCAGGGCAGTGAAGCCCGCAGCGACCTTGACCGGCTGCACCGCCTCCTGTGGCGCCGGTGCGCCGCCGACTTCGGGCGCGGACGCGTCTTCGGTTGCCGATGCCGCTGCCTCGATGGCCGCCGCCTGAGCGCCCGGTTTGTTCTTGCCGACGAGGTAGTAGTCGAGCACCTTCCGCGCGATCGGGCCCGCCGCTTCCGCACCCCAGCCGCCGTTTTCGACGATCAGCGCGAGCGCGATCTTCGGCTGCTCGGCCGGTGCGAAGGCGATGAAGAGCGCGTGGTCGCGCAGATGTTCGGCGATCGCGTGGCCCTTGTAGTTCGCGCCTTGCAGCGAGTAGACCTGCGCCGTGCCGGTCTTGCCGGCCGCCTGGTACGGCGCGCCGACGAATAGTTTCGACGCCGTGCCATTGGTCACGACGCCTACCATTGCGCGCTTGATGATGTCGATATCCGATTGCTTCACCGCGATCCTGTCGCTCGGATCGCGCACGACCGGCCGGGTCTCTTTGGTGATCGGGTTTTCGATGTCGCGCACGAGGTGCGGCTTCATCACGACACCGTTGTTCGCGAGTGTGGCCGTGGCGTGAGCAAGCTGGAGAATGGTGAACGAGTTGTAGCCCTGGCCGATGCCGAGACTGATCGTCTCGCCTTCATACCACCGTTGCTGTTCGGGCTTGCGGTACGCCTTGCGCTTCCATTCGGTGGACGGCAGGATGCCGCGCGCCTCGCCCGAAATGTCGATGCCGGTGATCTGGCCGAAACCCCACGGCTTCATGAAGTTGGCAATATTGTTGACGCCGAGATCGTGCGCGAGCATGTAGAAATACGTGTCGTTCGACACCACGATTGCGCGGTTCATGTCGACCCAACCCTGGCCCGAACGCACGTCGTTGCGGAACGTGTGACCGCCGAAGGTGTACGAGCCCGGATCCTGGAAGCCCCAGCCCGGCGTGCGCTTATGCAGTGTGAGCGCGGCGAGCGCCATGAACGGCTTGTAGGTCGAGCCGGGCGGATAGGTGCCGTGCAGCGGCCGGTTGAGTAGCGGATGGTCGGGCGAATTGTTGAGATCGTCCCACGTCTGCTGGTCGATGCCGTCGACGAACGAATTGGGATCGAAGCTCGGCGCGGACACGAACGCGAGCACGTCGCCCGACGATGGCTCGATGGCGACCAGCGCGCCGCGCCGTCCCGCGAAGGCCTGCTCGGCGACCTGCTGCAAGCCGATATCCAAAGACAGCACGAGGTTGTTGCCCGGCGTTGCCTGGGTGCGCGACAAGGTGCGCACCGGGCGGCCGCCGGCGGTCACTTCCACTTCCTCGAAACCGGTCTGGCCGTGCAGTTCGGTCTCGTAACTCTGCTCGACGCCGATCTTGCCGATGTAGTCGGTGCCCTTGTAGTTGTTCGCGTCCAGCCGCGGATCGTAGTGGTCGGGATCGCTGTCGTTCTGGTCGCTGGCGTCGTCGATACGGTCCTGATCGCGCTGCGAAATCCGGCCGATGTAGCCGATCACGTGCGCCGCCGTCGGTCCGAGCGGATATTGGCGGAACAGGCGCGCGCGCACTTCCACGCCGGGAAAACGGAAGCGCTGCGCGGTGAAGCGCGCGACTTCGTCGTCGGTCAGGCGGGTGCGGATGGGCAGGCTCTCGAAGTTCTTCGAGTCTTCCTGCAGCTTCTTGAAGCGGCGGCGGTCGCGCGCGTCGATCGAGACGACGGTGGCCAGGTTGTCGATCACGTTTTCGAGCGAGTCGTTCAGCTTCGAGGGCGTAATTTCGAGCGTGTAGGCCGAGTAGTTCTTGGCCAGCACCACGCCGTTGCGGTCGGTGATGATGCCGCGGTTCGGTACGATCGGCGCGACGGAAATGCGGTTTTCATCGGCTTGCAGCGAGTATTTGCTGTAGTGCCAGACCTGCAGGAACAGGAACCGGAAGCCGATCAGCCCGAAGCAGACGAACACGAACAGACCCGCCGCCGCGACGCGCAGGCGGAACTTCGAGAGCTGTTGCTGGGTGTCCTTGAATTCGGTCATGCGATTCTGCAAAAGGCCGGATGACGGCCATGATGAGTGTGCGCCTTTTCCGGCCGGAACCGGAAGGCATGAACTGCGATGCGCGTCGAGCGGGCCGGCAACGTGGGTTCCATCAGAACGGCCGGCGGGCCCGATGCGTGATCAAATTGGCCGGGTATCGTCCGGATCGGCCGGGCGGCGCTGCGGCATCAGCAGCAGCATGCTGGCAATCGGCCACAGCGCGGCTTCGACGAAACCGTCGATCAGATAACCCCAGCCTGGAAACGCCGCGCCCGTGAGCAGACGGATCACGAACGGCACCAGTTGCGCGACCACCAGCAACGGCATGACCGCGAAGGTCTGCACGCCGAGCGACATCCACAGCACGCGGCGGTGGATGGTAATCGCGCCGTACGACAACAACGTATACGCCAGTGCGTGCTCGCCGAGCAGGCTGGCGTTGTGCACGTCCATCAGCAAACCCAGCAAAAACGCGATGCCCATGCCGACCTTGCGCGGCTGGTGCACGTTCCAGAACAGCAGCACGAGCGCCACGAAGTCCGGCACGCCGACAAGGCGCCCCCACGGCATCAGGTTCAGCAGGAACGCCGCGGCGAGGCTGAACGAAATGAAGTACGGATTGACCGGCTGCAGAATGTATTGCGGACGGTTCATGGCTGCGCCCCCGGCGTGGCTTGCGGCTTCGCGTTCTTCTCGGCGGCCGGTTTCTTTTCGGCGGCGGACTTCTTCTCCGCGGCTGCGGGTTTGGCCGGCGCCTTTTCGGCGGGCCTGGCCGTTGCGGGCTTCTCGGCTGCGGGTTTTTCGCCCGCTTTTGCCGGAGCTTTGTCCGCCGCGGCTTTGCCGTCCGCGGGCTTGCCGCCCTTCTTCGCTTTCGCGTCTTTTGCGGCCGTGGCTGCGTCGGGCTCTTCGGCGGGACGCGGCGGCACATTGTTCACGTAATGCAGCACCAGCAACTGACGCGCGCCGCGCACCGGCGCGACCGGCAGGCAGATCACGCGCGCGAACGCCGTATCGGCCTGCTTGTCGACCCGCACCACCCTGGCAACCGGCAGGCCCGGCGGATACACGCCGTCGAGTCCGCTCGTGACGAGTTCGTCGCCGGACTGGATGTCGGCGCTGATCGGCACGAAGCGCAGATCGAGCGTGTCGCCCTTCGGCGTGCCGTAAATCACGCTGCGCAAGCCGGTGCGCACGACCTGCACGGGCACCGCCTGATCCTTGTCCGTGAGCAGCGTGACTTCGGCTTGCAGCGGGAAGACGCGTGTCACCTGGCCGATCACGCCGTCTTCGTTGACGACCGGCGAACCGTTCTGGATGCCTTGCTGCGCGCCGCGGCCGATCACCACCTTCTGCGTGAAAGGATCGCGCGTGTCGTACTGGATCTCGGCGGGCAGCGATTGCGTGGTGGAACGCTGGGACAGTTGCAGCAGCGCCCGCAAATGCGCGTTTTCGGCGGCCAGTTCGGCGGCCGTATTCGCTTGCTGCGAGAGTTGCAGATCTTTGGCGCGCAGCTTGTCGTTTTCGCTGCGCAGCGTGGCGCTGGTCACGGCCAGGTCGGCCGCACCCACGAACATGTCGCGTGGCACGAGCGCCGCGCGTTGCAACGGATAAAGACCCGCGCCGAGCACGCCACGCACGATTTCGAGCGTTTTGAAGCGGGCGTCGGAGATCAGCAGGGCAAGCGCGAGCACGACGAAAAACACGAGTCGTGCGAGAGCGGACGGTCCTTGCTTGAACAGGGGCGGCGGACTGTATTCCATGGTCGGCGCCGGGGGCGTGAGCGGTTGGGTGAGACGGCGGCGCGCTAGGAGCGCGCGTTCAGCAAGCGGAGGCTGGCAGGCCCAGCCAACGGCAAACCGGCCCGCAAGGGGCCGTTTGCCAGATCCGCGCTACTGACATGGAGACGGGCTCGCTTACTCGTACGAGAAGATGCTGCCCAGCTTGTCCATGCGTTCGAGCGCCATGCCCGAGCCGCGCACAACGCAGGTCAGCGGGTCTTCGGCGACGAGCACCGGCAGGCCGGTTTCTTCGGCGAGCAGGCGGTCCAGATCGCGCAACAGCGCGCCACCGCCCGTGAGCATCATGCCGCGCTCGGCGATGTCCGCGCCGAGTTCCGGCGGCGTCTGTTCGAGCGCGATCTTCACCGACGACACGATCTGGTTCAGCGGATCGGTGAGGGCTTCGAGAATTTCGTTGCTGGAGATCGTGAAGCTGCGCGGAATGCCTTCCGACAGATTGCGGCCCTTCACTTCCATTTCCTTGACTTCGGAACCCGGGAAGGCGGAGCCGATTTCCTTCTTGATGGCTTCGGCCGTTTGCTCGCCGATCAGCATGCCGTAGTTGCGGCGGATGTAGTTGACGATGGCTTCGTCGAACTTGTCGCCGCCCACGCGCACCGAGCCTTTATAAACGATGCCGCCGAGCGAGATCACGCCGACTTCGGTCGTGCCGCCGCCGATGTCGACGACCATCGAGCCGGTTGCTTCCGACACCGGCAGGCCGGCGCCGATGGCGGCCGCCATCGGTTCTTCAATGAGGTAGACCTGCGAAGCGCCCGCGCCGTGCGCGGCTTCCTTGATCGCGCGGCGTTCGACCTGGGTCGAACCGCACGGCACGCAGATGATGATGCGCGGCGACGGCGAGAACATGCGCGATTCGTGAGCAGTTTTGATGAACTGCTTGATCATTTGCTCGGTGACGGTGAAGTCGGCGATCACGCCGTCTTTCATGGGGCGGATCGCCTCGATGTTGCCCGGCACCTTGCCGAGCATCTGCTTGGCTTCCTTGCCGACTGCCTGAATGGTTTTCTTGCCGTTGGGACCGCCTTCCTGACGGATCGAGACCACCGACGGTTCATCAAGAACGATGCCCTTGCCACGCATGTAGATGAGCGTGTTGGCCGTGCCGAGGTCAATGGCCAGATCGTTGGAGAAGTAGCTGCGCAAAAAACCGAACATTCAAAATCCTGTCTCGCTTGGGGCCGGGCCTCGCAACGTATGCGCAGGGCGGCAGCGGAAAAAATAACAGCTTCAACCGGGCGGAAGCGGCGCCACAGGAACTTGAAGCTGCGAGGGAGTCTACCGGAGGCCGGTGCAAAGCCAGGCCAGAAAATTCCGAACGATCTTTGGGAATAGTTCAGAAAGGCCTTGGTAAGTCGGTCCGGGTTTGGGTCGAACGCGTAATGATACCTTATAATTTTGGATGTTTTGAAGGAAACGGGCGGCACTTTTTGCCGCCGCTGGCCCCTTTTTCGAGGGCTTCCTCCAGCGTCGTAACCCGCTGTCGCAGCGCTGTTTTTGTGTGCTGCGGCGGTCCACCACATTTTCCGGTGACTGCATGGCTCTGACCCTGACCGATGTAAAACGTATCGCGCATCTTGCGCGGCTCGAACTGGCCGACGCCGAAGCTGAGCACACGCTCGTTCAGCTCAACGATTTTTTCGGCCTCGTCGAGCAGATGCAGGCGGTCGATACCACCGGCATCGCACCGCTTGCCCACCCGATCGAGCAGATCGAAGACGTCGCGCTGCGTCTGCGCGACGACACGGTGACCGAAACGGTCGAACGCGAAGCTTTCCAGCGCCCGGCGCCGGCCGTGCAGGACGGTCTGTACCTCGTGCCGAAGGTGATCGAGTAATACCCGCGCATCGGGCCCGGCGCGGAGTGCGGGGCAGCTTTCCTTCGACCTGCCGCCGTGCGGCATATCGACTCGTGGCCCCGGCGCTCGCGTGACCGTCGTCTCCGGCTTTCTCGGCTCGGCTTGCCGGCGGGCAGCCGAATGCCTCCACGGCAGCGTGACTGCGCTGCCGCGCTCTTCAGGATAAAACGCAATGCATGAAAAAAGTCTGACCGAACTGCGCGCCGCCTTGACGGCGAGGGAATGCTCCGCAGTCGAACTGGCGCAGCTCTATCTGAAGCGGATCGAAGCGGCCAACAGCCTGAACGCATTCATCCAGGTCGACCCCGATCTGACGCTCGCGCAGGCAAAAGCCGCGGACGCGCTGCTCCATACCGGCCACGCCGGCCCGCTGGTCGGCCTGCCGATCGCGCACAAGGACGTGTTCGTCACCAAAGGCTGGCGCTCCACGGCCGGCTCGAAAATGCTGTCCAACTACGAGAGTCCGTTCGACGCGACCGTGGTCGCGCGTCTGCAGAACGCCGGCATGGTGTGCGTGGGCAAGACCAACATGGACGAGTTCGCAATGGGCTCGTCCAACGAGAATTCGTACTTTGGTCCCGTGCAGAATCCGTGGGACGTCAAGGCCGTGCCGGGCGGTTCGTCGGGCGGTTCGGCGGCGGCCGTGGCCGCGCGCCTCGCGCCCGCTGCAACCGGCACGGATACCGGCGGTTCGATCCGTCAGCCGGCGTCGTTTTCCGGCATCACCGGCATCAAACCCACGTATGGCCGCGTGTCGCGTTACGGCATGATCGCGTTCGCCTCGTCGCTGGATCAGGGCGGGCCGATGGCGCGAAGCGCCGCGGATTGCGCCACGCTGCTCAACGCAATGGCCGGTTTCGACGGGCGTGATTCGACCAGCCTCGTGCGTGACGACGAAGACTACACGCGCTACCTCGGCCAGCCGTGGAAAGAAGACGGCGCCGGCAAACCGCTCGCCGGCCTGCGCATCGGCCTGCCGAAAGAGTATTTCGGCGCCGGTCTCGCCGACGACGTGCGTGCCTCGATCGACGCCGCGCTCAAGCAATACGAAGCGCTCGGCGCCACGCTGGTCGAGGTTTCGCTGCCGAAAACGGAGTTGTCGATCCCGGTGTACTACGTGATCGCGCCGGCGGAGGCTTCGTCGAACCTGTCGCGTTTCGACGGCGTGCGCTTCGGCCATCGCGCCGCGGAGTATCGCGATCTGCTCGACATGTACAAGAAGTCGCGCGCCGAAGGTTTCGGCCCGGAAGTGAAGCGCCGCATTCTGGTCGGCGCCTACGTGCTGTCGCACGGCTATTACGACGCGTACTACCTGCAGGCGCAGAAGATCCGCCGCATTATCGCGCAGGACTTCCAGGAAGCGTTCAGACAGTGCGACGTGATCATGGGGCCGGTCGCGCCAACGGTGGCGTGGGATCTCGGCGCGAAGGGCGACGATCCGGTGCAGATGTATCTGGCCGACATCTATACGCTGTCGGTGAGCCTCGCCGGTTTGCCGGGCATGAGCGTGCCGTGCGGCTTCGGCGCGGGCGCGAATGCGCAGCGTCCGGTAGGTCTGCAGATCATCGGCAACTATTTCAATGAAGCCCGGATGCTGCAGGTGGCCGACGCGTTCCAGCGCGCGACCGACTGGCACCGCAAAGCACCGGCAGGAGTGTGAGCACCATGACCAAGCAATGGGAAGTCGTGATCGGTCTGGAGACCCACGCGCAACTGTCGACCCACTCGAAGATTTTTTCGGGCGCCTCGACGCAATTCGGCGCTGCGCCGAATACGCAGGCCTGCCCCGTCGATCTGGCGTTGCCGGGCACGTTGCCGGTGATGAACCGCGGCGCCGTGGAGCGCGCAATCCAGTTCGGCCTCGCGATCGGCGCGACAGTGGCGCCGCGCAGCATCTTCGCGCGCAAGAATTATTTCTACCCCGATCTGCCCAAGGGCTACCAGATCAGCCAGTACGAAATCCCCGTCGTGCAGGGCGGCCAGGTGACGATTCAGGTGCCGGCCAATGAAAAGGCGAATACTCCGGCGTACGAAAAGGTCGTCAACCTCACGCGCGCCCACCTCGAAGAAGACGCGGGCAAGTCGCTGCACGAAGACTTCGCGGGCATGACCGGCATCGACCTGAATCGCGCCGGCACGCCGCTGCTCGAAATCGTCACCGAGCCGGAAATGCGCAGCGCGGCGGAAGCGGTCGCCTACGCGAAGACGCTGCATACGCTCGTCACGTGGCTCGGTATCTGCGACGGCAACATGCAGGAAGGCTCGTTCCGCTGCGACGCGAATGTATCGGTGCGTCCGGTCGGTCAGGCGGAATTCGGCACGCGTGCCGAGATCAAGAACCTGAACTCGTTCCGCTTCCTCGAAGAAGCGATCCAGTACGAAGTGCGCCGTCAGATCGAACTGATCGAAGACGGCGGCACGGTGGTGCAGGAAACGCGTCTGTACGATCCGGACAAGCGCGAAACGCGCTCCATGCGCAGCAAGGAAGACGCACACGATTACCGCTATTTCCCCGATCCCGATCTGATGCCGCTCGTGATCGACGCGGCGTGGGTCGAGCGCGTCAAAAGCGAAATGCCGGAACTGCCGGTTGCGATTCAGCAGCGCTTCGTCACGCAATACGGTTTGACGCCGTACGACGCCAACGTGCTGACGTCGAGCAAGGCAATGGCGGCGTACTACGAAGCGGTGGTGAGCAAGCTCGGCCCGGCCAACGCCAAGGCCGCGGCGAACTGGCTGATGGGCGAAGTGTCGTCGCAACTGAATCGCGAGGACCTCGACATCGCTGCGAGCCCGGTATCGTCCGCGCAACTTGCGCTGCTGCTACAGCGTATCGCGGACGGCACGATCTCCCACAAGATCGCCAAGGAAATTTTCCTGTCGATCTGGGAAGAGAAAGCCACCGACGAAGCCGCCACCGATCGCATCATCGAAGCGAAAGGCCTGAAGCAGATTTCGGATACCGGCGCGCTGGAAGCGATCATCGACGAAGTGCTCGCCGCGAATCAGAAGTCGGTCGAGGAATTCCGCGCCGGCAAGGAAAAGGCGTTCAACGCGCTGATCGGCCAGGCCATGAAGGCGACCAAGGGCAAGGCCAATCCGGCGCAGGTGAACGAACTGCTCAGGAAGAAGCTGTCCTGAACTGAAGCAGGGTTGAAAAAAGTACGGCCGAAGCGTTCGCGCTTTGGCCACCGCGGGCTGTTGCCGGAAACGAAAGTGGGGCAGCGGCCCGTTTCGTTTGCGGGTCCGTTTAAACGCAGATCACGGAGTGTGTGGATGGCCAGGCAACCCGAACTCGACGACTTCCGCGTGCCGTATTTCGGCGACGGCAAGAAGAAAAACAAATTCTCGCTCGACGGTTTCGATCCGGCTGCAAAACCATTTTCGGCCGGTTCGAAAGACGCCGACAAAACCCGGTTATCGGAAATCGGCGCGAAGCTCGACATCCAGCAGGAGCGTCTGCATGCGCAACAGCAGCGCCGTGTCCTGCTGGTGCTGCAGGGCATGGACACGAGCGGCAAGGACGGCACGATCCGCGCGGTGTTTCACGACGTCGATCCGCTCGGCTTGCGCATCGTGCCGTTCAAGGCGCCGACGCCCGTCGAAATGGCGCACGATTTTCTCTGGCGCGTGCATTCGCAAGCGCCTGCCGCGGGCGAACTGACGGTTTTCAACCGCAGTCACTACGAAGATCTGCTGGTGCCCACCGTGCTCGGCAATCTGGACGCGCAAGCCTTCGAGCAGCGCTGCCACCACATCCGCCAGTTCGAAGCGTTGCTGGCCTATAGCGGTACGACCATCATCAAGTGCATGCTGCACATTTCCAAAGACGAGCAGCGTGTGCGTCTGCAGGCGCGTATCGACGATTCGACCAAGCATTGGAAATTCGACGTCGCCGATCTCGACGCGCGCAAGCAGTGGGACAGGTATCAGGTGGCGTATGGTGAGGCGCTGGCCGCGACATCGACCGAATACGCGCCGTGGTACGTGATTCCCGCCAACTCGAAGACGCACCGTAATGTGATGGTGGCGGAGTTGCTGCTGCGCACGTTCGAAGCGCTGAAGCTCGAATATCCACCGGCCAAAGAATCGCTGAAGGGCATCAAGATCGTCTGACCGCTGCCCTTTGCTTCAGAAACGAATCGACCATACAAGGAACGACATGTTGCGTGTGATTACCGCCAACCTGAACGGCATCCGCTCAGCGGCGAAGAAGGGCTTTTTCGACTGGTTCGGAGAACAGAAGGCCGACGTGCTGTGCGTGCAAGAAATCAAATGCTCGCAAGACGACATGACCCCGGAATTCATGGCGCCGCACGATTTCACCGGCTATTTTCAGCACGCCGTGAAGAAAGGCTATAGCGGCGCGGGCGTGTACACCCGTCACGAACCGGACGAAGTGGTGATCGGCTTCGGCAGCGAGGAATTCGATCCGGAAGGGCGCTATGTCGAACTGCGTTTCGGCAAGCTGTCGGTGATTTCGGTGTACGTGCCGTCGGGTTCGAGCGGCGACGAGCGCCAGCAGGCCAAATACCGTTTCATGGACGAGTTCATGCCGCATCTCGCGGAACTGGCTCAGGAGCGCGAAGTGATCGTGTGCGGCGACGTCAACATCGTCCACAAGGAAATCGACATCAAGAACTGGAAGAGCAACCAGAAGAATTCGGGTTGCCTGCCGGAAGAGCGCGCGTGGCTCACCAAACTGTTCGATGAGGTCGGTTACGTCGACGTGTTCCGCACGCTCGACCAGCGGCCGGAACAGTACACGTGGTGGAGCAATCGCGGCCAGGCGTATGCGAAGAACGTCGGGTGGCGGATCGATTATCAGATCGCCACGCCGGGTATCGCGAGCAAGGCGAAACGCACCGACGTGTTCCGCGATATCAAGTTCAGCGACCATGCGCCGCTGACGGTCGACTACGACCACAAGCTCAAGAAGTAAGCGGAGTTCGCGTCCTCGCGGCAGAAGAGGCTGATGTCGGCCTCAGGGGGACGCTTCGTCAGCGCAGAGCCGCGGGTACGTTCTTCGGCCCGCGCAACTCAATCGCGGACCGGTTTGCGGCGCGGACGGCCCATGCCGGCGTAATCCGGCAACGTGTCCACTGTTTTGCCGATCGCTTTTGCATAGAGCGGCAGCATGTCGGGCAAGCGCTTGACGATGTCCTGGCGGCGCGCCGACGTGTAGGGATGCACGTAGATGAAGCCCTGCTCGCGGTTGCCGCGCGTGGCCTGCGCGAGCTTGTCCCAGAGCGTGACCGCCGCGCGCGGATCGAAGCCGGCGCGCGACGCGATATCGCTGCCGATCACATCGGCTTCGGTCTCGTCGGTATTCTCGTACTTCATTTCCAGCAGGCGCGAGCCGATGCCGAGCGGCGCCGCGCCGAGATCGGCGAGCCCGAATAGCTGCGGGATCGTGCCGGACGAGTCGAGCTGGCTCGCCTGCAACTGGCCGAGCCGCTCGCGTGCATGTTCGCGCAGCGCGTGCGCGATCTCATGGCCGATCAGCATGCCGAGTTCGTTGTCGTTCAGACGCGCGCGGTCGAGCAGGCCGCCATATACGACGATCTTGCCGCCCGGCAGGCAGTACATGCGGATATCGGTCGAGCGCACCACCGCTACATCCCACTTCCAGTTTTTGGCCCGCTCGTTCCATTTCAGCGAGTACGGGATCAGCTTGTCGACGATCGAGCGCACGCGCGTGACATGCGCATCGGTGTCGCCGTACAGACGGTTGGCGTGCTCGGCGCCGTACGCGATCTGGTTGAACTCTTCGGCGGCTTGAGCCTCGAGCATCGGCGATGGGATCAGGTTGCGGAACACCAGGTAGCCGCCGTAGCGCAACTGCGTGTTCGGGCTGTACGGTGCGGATGCGGCGGGCGCTTTGGCCGCTGCGGACGGCGCCGATGTCGCCGCGGGCGTCCTTGCCGTGACCGGAGCCGGTGGCGTCGATGGGGCCGACGAAGGCGGCGTGGCCGCGGCGGGAGCACTACCGGCGCTTGCGGCGCTGCTCGCGCCTGGCGCCGCCGACGTCGCGCTTTCCTGGCTCGCCGCGCCGGCCGCGGGCTTCGCCGCTGGTGTAGCCGAGGTGGCCGGTGACGGCGCCGACATCGCTGCCGGTGCGCTGGTAGCGGCCGCCGGCATGGCTGTCGCGTGGGCGTTCAACGGCGCGGCCAACGTCAGGCTCACACTGCCGAGTGCCCACACTGCCCGCAGCGCCGCGCGCCCGACCGTGCGTGCGGGACGCCGGGACCGGGTCGAGCGCAACACGCCCATCGGGAGACGCGCCTTCACGACTGCGCCCTCCACGGCGCAATGCGCAGCAGAAGCACCATGCCGGGCAACGCCAGCGCGGTACAAACGATGAAGTAATCGAACCAGCCGATCTGCGCGACCACATAGCCGCTTGCCGCGGAAGCCAGCGTGCGCGGCACCGAAGCGAGGCTCGTGAAGAGCGCGAACTGGGTGGCCGTGTAGCGCGGATCCGTGGTGCTGGCGATATAGGCGGTGAAGGCCGCCATCGTCAAACCGGTGGCGAAGGTCTCGAAGCCGTACACGAGCGCGAGCGCGACCGAACGCGGCTCGAGCTGAACGGCCCAATCGACGCCCACCAGCGCGAGCAGCTTCGTCGTGCCCTGGCTCAGCCAGACGGCGATGTCGTAAATCGCGACGAGACCTGGCGAGGCCGGTCCGAGATGCGCGAGCCACGCGAAGCCGAGCGTCGACACCATCTGCAGGATGCCGAAGATCCACAAGCCCCGGCCAATGCCGATTTTCATCAGCCAGATCCCGCCGACGATCCCGCCCGCCAGACTCGCGCCGAACGCCGTGGTTTTCGCGATCACGCCGATCTGCGTGCGCGAAAAACCGATGTCGAGAAAGAACGAGGTGGACAGCGTGGTCGCCATCGTGTCGCCGAGCTTGTACAGAAAGATGAAACCGAGCACGAACAGTGCGCCACGCCAGCCGTCGCGCTGAATGAATTCCTTGAATGGCTGCACGATCGCCTCGCGCAGGTTCCTGGGCGGCGTGCCGTGAACCGCGGGCTCGTGCACCACCAGCGTCATGACCATGCCGGGCAGCATGAACGCGGCCGTCACGATGAAAACGGTGCTCCACGGCAAATGGTCGGACAGGATCAGCGCGAGCGAACCGGGTACGAGCGCCGCGATCTTGTAAGCGTTCACGTGCACCGCGTTGCCGAGTCCCTGCTGCGTATCGCTCAGCAATTCACGCCGGTAGGCATCGATCACGATGTCCTGACTGGCACCGAAAAACGCGACCAGCGCCGTCAGAGCGGCCACCGTCCAGATCGACTCTTTGGGTGACACGAACCCTAAGGTTGCAATGGCGCCGGCCACCAGGATCTGCGTGACCAGCATCCAGCCGCGCCGTCTGCCCGGACGCCAGCCGGGGAAGCGCGGCACGTAGCGGTCCATTAGCGGCGCCCAGATAAATTTCCAGGTGTACGGGAACTGGATCAGCGCAAACAGGCCGATTTCCTTCAGATTGACGCCTTCGGAGCGTAACCACGCCTGCACCAGATAGACGAGCGTGAACAGCGGCAATCCCGACGTAAAGCCGAGAAAGACGCAGATCAGCATGCGCGTATTCAGGAACGCGCGCCAGCCGGGATGTTCTTCGTGAGCGGTAAGTGCAGGCGCCTCGTGCGGCGGGTTCGACATGTGGATAACTTGCGTTAGCTTTTCTTGACGCGATAGACCGCAAGACTACCACGCCAGTTCACGCCCCAGCGCACCACCTGACCCTCGTGGAGCACTACGCGGTCAAGAATTTCGATGCCGACTTCCGGCGCGAGCGCCTCGAAATCCTCGATGGTCAGCACCCGCACGTTCGGCGTGTTGTGCCACTGATAAGGCAGCGACTTCGACACCGGCATGCGGCCCCGGAGCACCGAGAGCCGATGCGCCCAGTAGCCGAAGTTCGGGAACGACACGATGCACTCCTTGCCGACCCGCACGGTCTCGCGCAGGATCGCGGCCGTCTGGTGAATGGTTTGCAGCGTCTGCGACAGAATCGCGAAATCGAAGCTGCCGTCTTCGAACAGGCGCAGACCGTCTTCCAGATTCTGCTGGATCACGTTGACGCCGTTTTGCGTCGACGCCAGCACGCCCGCGTCGTTGATCTCGATGCCGTAGCCCAGCACGTCCAGTTCTTCGCTCAGCAGCGAGAGCAGCGAGCCGTCGCCGCAGCCCAGATCCAGCACGGTGGCGCGCGGTTCGACCCAGCGGGCGATCGCGCGGAAGTCCGGGCGCAGCGCCAGATAGTCCAGGGCTCGCTGGTTCATGCGTTCACCTCGTTCGCAATACGTTCGTAGTAAGCGCGCATCAGGTTGTGATAGCGCGCGTCGTCGAGCAGGAAGGCGTCGTGGCCGTGCGGCGCGTCGATTTCCGCGTAGGTGACCGTGCGCTTGTGATCGAGCAGCGCCTTCACCAGTTCACGCGAGCGGGCCGGCGCGAAGCGCCAGTCGGTCGTGAAGCTGGCGATCAGATATTTCGCCGTGGTGTGCGCGACCGCGGCCGTCAGGTCGCCGGCGAAGGCCTTGGCCGGATCGAAGTAGTCGAGCGCGCGGGTGATCAGCAGATACGTATTCGCGTCGAAGTAGTCGGCGAACTTGTCGCCCTGGTAGCGCAGGTACGACTCCACCTCGAACTCCACGTCGAAGTTGAAGTTGTACGCGTCCAGCGCGCCTTCCGCGCGCCGCAGCGAGCGGCCGAATTTCTCGGCCATGTCGTCGTCCGACAGATACGTGATGTGGCCGATCATGCGCGCGACGCGCAGGCCGCGCTTCGGCTTAACGTTGTGCGCGTAGTAGTTGCCGCCGTGGAAGTCCGGGTCCGACAGGATCGCCGAGCGCGCAACCTCGTTGAACGCGATGTTCTGCGCCGACAGCTTGGGTGTGGACGCGACCACGATGCAGTGAGCGACGCGCTCCGGATACATCATGCTCCACGCGAGCGCCTGCATGCCGCCGAGGCTGCCGCCCATCACCGCCGCAAAGCGCGTGATGCCGAATTGATCCGCGACGCGCGCCTGGGCGTTGACCCAGTCTTCCACCGTCACGACGGGAAACGTCGCGCCGTACGGATTGCCGGTAGACGGATCGATGCTCATCGGCCCAGTCGAGCCGAAGCACGATCCGAGGTTGTTCACGCCGATCACGAAGAACTTGTCAGTGTCGAGCGGCTTGCCCGGGCCGACCATGTTGTCCCACCAGCCGATGTCCCTGGGGTTGTCGGCATACACGCCCGCCACGTGGTGCGACGCGTTGAGCGCGTGGCACACCAGCACCGCGTTGCTACGCGCGGCGTTGAGCGTGCCGTAGGTCTCGACCATCAGGTCGTAACCGGCGAGCGAACTGCCGTTCTGCAACGGCAGCGGCTCGGTGAAATGCATTTTTTGGGGAGCGACGATACCGATCGATTCCATTCATTCCGCCATTTAACAAAACAGGGCGGCTAGATGGCGTCGGCGAAGCACGGAAGAGAATGACTGTGTGCGCGGCTGACGACCTCTTTAGCCGCATTTATAGTGAGCCGCGGGAAACGTTTCCCGGCAGTTCGCGCGCCCGCAATCGAGTCAGCAAATCGGCGCGTACATGGTTTTTGATGCAGGTGTTCTGGGTGTTCTGTATGTTGCGGAGTGCGGCTCCAGATGCATCGGGGCGCCGCAGTCAGGCACAAAGTATAGCGGAAATTTTCATGCGGCAACGTCGCGGGGGGCGCGGCGCGGTGCACGCCGCGCGGACTACTGAAGAATCAGCAGCAGTTGCGCGTCGGCGTGTTCGGCGGGCGGCCGCGCGAAGCCGCTGCGTACATACCGGTGCCAGCGGCCGATGATATAGCTCAGCAGCAGACTCGCGCGAATGGCGGGATCGTAGTTGGCCGGCAGTGGGACGGTGTCGTGCTGTGCGATGGTGCCGTCAGCCGGACTCGCGCCGGCGTTCGCTTCCATTTGGGCGAGGCGCAGACATTGTTTCAGCGACGCTTCGACGCGCTCCAGCATCTGATTGACGCGCTCGGTCAGGCGTTCATGTTCGCCGACCAGCGCCTCGCAGGTCAGCACGCGCGTCATGCCGGGGTTCTTCGCGGGAAAGTTGAGCAGCATCAATGCGATTGCGCGGGCCTGCAGCACGCCGTTGCTTTCCTTGTCGGCGATCTGGTTGATCAACCCGAAGATGGTTTGCTCGATGAACTCGATGAGCCCTTCGAACATCTGCGCCTTGCTGGCGAAATGCCGGTACAGCGCGGCTTCCGATACGCCTAGCCGGGCGGCCAGCGCCGCGGTGGTGATCTTTTCGCTTTTGGGCGTTTCCAGCATCGCGGCGAGCGTCTGGAGGATGTGCACGCGACGCTCGCCCGGTTTCAGGCGTTGCGCGCGCGGGGCGGCGAGCGTGGTGGTCGGTTCGTGTTCGGCTAAGACTTGGTCAGGCTTGTCGATCGGCTGCATGGCTGTCGTCCCGTCTGCTGTCTCTTCAATCGAACCGAGCGGGTGCTCAGTCGTAGCGATTTTAACGAACGAATGGTCCGGTCGACATAGTGCGGCCGGCCGGTGCCCGGCAGGCGCGTCGGCACGCCGTCCGCGTGCGGCTTGCGCGGCAGGTGGCCGGTGATCCACACCGTGCGGATGCCGAGGCGCCGGTAGTTCTTCAGATGCGAGCGCGTGTCTTCGACGAGGATCACGTCCTTGAGCGAAACATGAGCGTCGCGCATGGCTTTGCGCAGCATCGCATGGTCGGGTTTGGCGCGCCAGAGGCGGCGGTCGCGCATGTGTTCGATGGCGATCACCTGCTCGAACAGACGCTCGATGCGCAGTTCGGCGAGCACCGCGCGCGCATAGGCTTCGGGCGCATTGGTCAGCACGATCTTGCGGCCCGGCAAAGCAGCCACGAGGCGCGCCACGCCGCGCTCGTGGCGGATCATCGAGCCGAGGTCGGGGAACGTGTGCACGACCTTCAGGAAATCGTTCGCGTCGAGCGGATGGTGGCGCGTGAGGCCGAGCAGCGCCGCGCCGTAGCGCTGCGTGTAGCCGGTGCGCAGACGGTTCGCTTCTTCGAGGTCCACTTGCAAGGCGTCGATGATGTACTGCGTCATGCCGTGATTGATTGCCGGAAAGATCGCGTGCGATGCGTGGTGCAGCGTGTTGTCGAGGTCGAACAGCCAGACCGGACGGCCACCTGCGATATGCGGACGATGGCGTCGGGAAGTAGGAGTGCGCATGATGGAGTACGCCGTTCAGGCGCGAACCGTCGCCTCACGCGGCGAACGCGAGCGGTTCACGGTGCGGGCGGCGAAAAAAGAAGGGAGAGCGGAGCGGCGCATTGCCGGCCGCCGTGGACGCTATGCGTGCCGACGAACGACCGGGCGGCGCGACTGCACGGCGCACACGGCACGTCATGCCGATGTGCCGTGCGCGCCGGATTCGAGGCAGGAATCAATGTGAGCGGATCATCGTGCCGAACGGCTGTTCGGTGAGAATTTCCAGCAGCACCGAGTGCTCGATGCGGCCGTCGATGATGTGCACCGACCGCACGCCGCTCTTGGCCGCGTCCAGCGCCGACGAGATTTTCGGCAGCATGCCGCCGGAGATCGTGCCGTCCGCGAACAGGCCGTCGATTTCGCGCGCGGACAGATCGGTGAGCAGATTGCCTTCCTTATCCATCACGCCGGGGATGTTGGTCATCATGACCAGCTTTTCGGCGTTCAGCACCACCGCCAGCTTGCCCGCGACCAGGTCCGCGTTGATGTTGTACGACAAGCCGTCTTCGCCGAACCCGATCGGCGAGATGACGGGAATGAACGCGTCGTCCTGCAGCGCTTTCACGACCGCCGGGTTGATCGCCTCGACTTCGCCCACCTGGCCGATATCGACATACTGGCCCGGATTGTCGCGATCCGGCATCAGCATCTTGCGGGCGTGGATCAGGCCGCCGTCTTTGCCTGTCAGGCCGACCGCGTGACCGCCGAAGTGGTTGATCAGCGTGACGATGTCCTGCTGCACTTCGCCGCCGAGCACCCATTCGACGACTTCCATCGTTTCTTCGTCGGTGACGCGCATGCCCTGGATGAAGGTGCCCTGTTTGCCGATCTTCTTCAGCGCCTGGTCGATTTGCGGACCGCCGCCGTGCACGATGACCGGATTGATGCCCACCAGCTTCAGCAGGATCACGTCGCGCGCGAAGCCCTGCTTCAGACGCTCTTCGGTCATGGCGTTGCCGCCGTATTTGATGACCACGGTCTTGCCGTGATACTGGCGAATGTAGGGCAGCGCCTCGGCCAGGATTTCAGCCTTCAGGGTGGGCGCAATCTGCGAAAGGTCGGGAAGCTCGGACATGGCGGCAGGCTCAGGCACGGAACAGTTGAATCAGGGCGAATTGTACAGGACTGGCGCGCTGCAACAGGGTTTTCGGTAGCCGCGCGAGCGGCGGGCGCAGCGGGCTTTGCGCGCCGCGCAATCGCGGGTCGCAGGTGCCAGCCGGGATCGAGCGTAGCGCGGTTTGGCGGCCCTGTGAATTAGCCGAACGGACGACTCACGGCGGTTCGCCAGACGTGGCATCATTTCCCGATCCAGGCTGAAGCGAGACCATCCGGCCCGTCATGAAACCGTCCGTCTCCCGCTCCCAAAGCAGCGCGCGCTGCCCGCGCTGCGGCAGCGCGTTCGATTGCGCCATGCATGGGCAGCCGTTCGACTGCTGGTGCCGAAAAATGCCGCCGTTACCGGCGGACAGGCTCGATCCGGGCGGACGCTGCCTATGCCCCGAGTGTCTCGCCGCCGAAATTGCGCGGGCGACTCAGGCGCCGCCCGGTGTGTGATTGACAGAAAAGTCCCGAGGAGGCGCTGTTTCACGGAAGCGCCCGGGCGAATCATGCCGCGCGGCGCTCGCCCGCCAATGCCTTCAGATCACGCGCCACCGCTGCCAGCGCCGGCTCCCATTCACCGAACCGCGGTTGGCGGTACAGCGTGGCGCCCGGATACCACGGGCTGTCGCGACGGTCGAGCAGCCAGACCCAGTGCGGGTTGACGTCGAGCAGCACCCAGGTGCGCTGACCGAGCGCGCCGCTCAGATGCGCCGCCGACGTGCAAACGGTGATGACGAGATCGAGCGCGCCCACAAACGCGGCGGTGTCGTCGAAGCTCGTGAATTCCGCGGTGCAGTCGGTCATTGACAGGCCGGCCGCTCGTGCCGCCGCGACCTCGTCGGTTGCGCCCGGCTGCAACGAATAGAACGCCACGTCCTGCATGCCGCCGAAATACGCCGCATAGCGTTCCCACCCGACACGGCGAAATGGATTGCGCTGATGGCTGTGGCTACCCGTCCATGTCAGCCCGACCTTGAGCCTCGATTCGCCCGCCAGCCTTTTTTGCCACGACCGGATCGCAGCCGGGTCTGCATGCAGGTAGGGCGCCGTGGCGGCCGGAATCGTTTCCTCCCGCGTATCGAATATCAGCGGCAGGCTGAGCAACGGGATTTCGTAGTCGAACGCGGGTAGCGATTCGACGCCGCCGCCCGCCGAGAACTCGTCCGCGTGAGCGCCCAGGCTGCGCGCGAGCAGTGCGCCCATTTGCGGGAACGAGTTCCAGACGAGCCTGCCGCCTTCGCGATGCACTCGCCCGGCGAGCATCGGGATATAGCGGCAGAACTGCAAGACGTCGCCCATGCCTTGTTCGCCCCAAACGAGCAGCGTCTTGCCGGCCAAAGGTTCGCCGCGCCAGAGGGGCGCCGGCATGACCGGGCGGTTCCCGCCCAACTCCGCGGAGCCGTCCCAGCGCGCCTCGTGCGAGGCCCAGCCGTGCTCGTAATCGGCACGAATGAGTTGCAGCATGGACAGGTTGGAGCGCAGGGCGGGGTCGTTCGGGCCCAATGCGCAAGCAGTCTGGGCGGCCCGCTCCGCCTCGCTCCAGCGTTGCGCCTCACGCAGCGTCAGCGCATAGTTGTTGTGCGCCAGCGGGCTATGCGGTGCGCATTGCACGGCTTTGACGCCGGCTTCGAGCGCGCGCGGCAGATCCCTATTCATGCGGTATGCGTTCGTCAGATTGGTCCAGCCGTCGCCCTCGCCGGGCTCGTCGCGGACCGCGCATTCCAGCAGCGCGATCTGCTCGTTCAGGTCGCCGCCGACGTGCGCCAGTGCACCCGCGAGATTGCTGCGCAGACACGGCAATCGCGGATCGATGGCGAGTGCACGGCGATAAGGTGCGATGGCCTCGCCATGCCGGTTCGCTATCTGCAATGCGTAGCCGTGACGAAAGTGCGCCAGAGCGCGGTGCGGATCGAGTTGGGCAATAATGGCGGCGAGTTCGATTGCGTCGCCGAGGCGGTGTTGTTCGAGCAGCGTAGCCGTGAGCGATGCGAGCGACGCGTCGTCCAGTGGATGGAGTCGCGCTGCGGCGTCGAGACAGCCGGCCTCGGTTTGCGCCGTGCCGTCGTGCCGGGCCGCTGCGGCTTCTCGCAAAACAGTCAGGAAAGCTGATGAGGCATCGGCCTCGCCGGAGGAAGTAGGTAGCATGGATAGGCTGCGCGACGGAGAAACCGATAACGAGGGATCGGTTCGTGCGGCGCTGTCGCAAAAATTCCCATGTTACCGGCGCAAGCTCGCAAGGTAAGTCGGACGAGTCCGAACAGGTAAACTAACGTCATGCATCGTATAACCAACACTGGCCGCGTCAATCTCGGGCATCTGTTCTGGCTGCGCAGTCTCGCGATCATTGGCCAGCTGATGACGATTGCGTTCGTGCAGACCTTCATCGGCGTGCAGTTGCCGTTGCCTGCCATGCTGCTCGTGATCGCGCTCGAAGTGATCTTCAATGGACTCACATGGTGGCGCGTTTCGCAGCAGCGGCCCGAATCCAACATGGAGCTGTTCGGCCAGATCTGGGTCGATCTGGGCGCGTTGTCCGCGCTGCTGTTTCTCTCGGGCGGCACCACCAATCCTTTCGTTTCGCTCTACCTGCCCTCTCTCGCGATTGCCGCGGCGGTGCTGCCGTGGCATCTGATGGCCTGGCTCGCGGCGTTCGCCGTGGCCTGCTATGCCGTGCTGGGTTTCGATTCGGTACCGCTGAATCTCGACAATCCCGCGAACCTGTTCGACTACTATCGCGCGGGCATGTGGGTGAACTTCATGGTCAGCGTCGGCCTCATTGCATGGTTCGTTGCGCGCATGTCGGGAGCGCTGCGGCTACGTGACGCAGCCCTCGGAGACGCGCAGCAGCGCTTGCTTCACGATGAACGCGCGGTCGCATTGGGCGTGCAGGCCGCCACTGTTGCTCACGAAATCGGTACGCCTCTGTCTACAATTGCAATGTTGTCCGAAGAATTGCGCGACGCCGCACGCTCCGACAAGGGTCTCGCGCCATACACAGCCGATCTCGAACTGCTCGAACAGCAGATGGCGCTGTGTACTTCGGCGCTTGCCCGGTTGCGCAGCCGGGCTTCCACGAGCGCCAGCCGGCAACCGGTCGGCGAGTGGCTCGAGTCGTTCGGCGAGCAGTGGCGCCTGCGTCATCCGCATGTGAAATTCGAGCGGCTCGGCATGCCGCCCGCGGAGGTCAGTCTTGACGATACCGTGGCCGTGAGTCAGATTCTCACGATTCTGCTCGACAACGCCGCGCGTGCAAGTCGCGATCACGTCACGCTGTCCTGCTCGCTTGCGGCGCGTGGAGATCAGATCGTATTCGAAGTCTGCGATGCGGGCTCCGGCATTCCGGCCGCGCTGCGCGGCTCGCTGGGGGCGATGCCGGTCGAGAGTACGCAAGGCGGGCACGGCGTGGGCCTCTATCTGGCTTTTGCGGCGGCCGCGCGTCTGAAGGGATCGATCGAGCTGACCGATGTCAGCGCGATCAAGCCGCGCGGTACGCGTGCGGTCCTGAAACTGCCGCTCGCCGCGCGCAAATTTTTTGGCTCGGGCCGTCATGGTGCCGAGCCATCCAACACGGAGAAACAAGTATGAGTGAAATGAATTTTCTGGTGATCGACGACGACGAGGTGTTCTCCGGCATCCTCGCCCGTGGTCTCACCCGGCGCGGCTACATGGTGAGCGAAGCGCACAACGCGGATGAGGCCATCAAGCTGGCGAATCAGCAGAAGTTCAGCCAGATCACGGTGGATCTGCATCTCGGCAATGACTCCGGCCTCACGCTCGTCGCGCCCTTGCGCGATCTGCAGCCCGACGCGCGCATGCTGGTGCTGACCGGCTATGCGAGCATCGCCACGGCGGTGCAGGCGGTGAAGGACGGCGCCGATAACTATCTGGCGAAGCCTGCCAACGTGGAGACGATCCTGTCCGCGCTGCAAAGTGAAGCGAGCGCGCTACAGGCAGAAGAGGCGATCGAGCATCCCACGCCGCTGTCGGTGGCGCGTCTTGAGTGGGAGCATATTCAACGCGTGCTCGCCGAACACGGTGGCAACATCTCGGCTACAGCGCGCGCGTTGAACATGCATCGGCGAACGCTGCAGCGCAAGCTCGCGAAGCGGCCGGTCAAGCAATAAGCGCGGCGTCCCGGCTGCGTTTGCCGTGAGCAAATGAAAACGGGCTGCCTTGGTAAAGGCAGCCCGTTTTTTATGCGGATCACATCAGATCAGATCTGTCACAAGCGGTGATGAACATATCACCGCCTGAGGCATTCTCCGCGCCGATATCACAGCACGTAACGCGACAGATCTTCGTCTTCCGCCACTTCGTTCAGTGCGCGATCGACATAGGCCGCGTCGATCTGCACCGTGCGGCCCGAGTGGTTGCCGGCCGCGAACGAGACTTCCTCGAGCAGCTTTTCGATCACCGTGTACAGGCGGCGCGCGCCGATGTTCTCGGTTTTCTCGTTGACCGCGTACGCGATTTCGGCGAGGCGCCGAATGCCGTCGTCGGCGAATTCGAGATGCACGTCTTCGGTGGCGAGCAATGCCTGGTATTGCTTGACGAGGCTCGCATCCGTAGACACCAGGATCGATTCGAAATCGTTCACCGACAGCGAGTCCAGTTCGACGCGAATCGGAAAGCGGCCTTGCAGCTCCGGAATCAGATCGCTCGGCTTGGCGAGGTGAAATGCGCCGCTGGCAATGAACAGAATGTGATCGGTCTTCACCATGCCGTACTTGGTGTTGATCGTGGTGCCTTCGACCAGCGGCAGCAGATCGCGCTGCACACCCTGACGGGAGACTTCGCCGCCGCCGGCTTCGTTGCGCGAGGCGATCTTGTCGATTTCGTCGAGAAACACAATGCCGTTCTGCTCGACGTTCTGCACCGCCTTGGTTTTCACCTCTTCGTCGTTCAGCATCCTGGCGGCTTCTTCGTCGGTGAGTGCTTTTAGCGCTTCCTTCACCTTCATCTTGCGGCGTGTTTTCTTGCCGCCGCCGATGTTCGCGAACATCGAACGGATCTGCTCGGTCATGTCTTCCATGCCGGGCGGCCCCATGATGTCCATGCCGACTTGCGGCTGTTCCACGTCGAGCTCGACTTCCTTGTCGTCGAGCAGGCCTTCGCGCAGACGCTTGCGGAAGGTCTGGCGCGTGGTGCTGCCTTCGTCCACGGTATCAGCGGCGCCAGAACTCGCGCCGAAGCCGACCGGGCGCGCGCTCGGCAGCAGAATGTCGAGGATGCGGTCTTCGGCCTGATCTTCGGCCTTGGTTCGCACCTTGCGCATCTCCGTTTCACGCGTCTGCTTGACCGAGATTTCGATCAGATCGCGCACGATGCTGTCCACGTCGCGGCCTACGTAGCCGACTTCGGTGAACTTGGTGGCTTCGATCTTGATGAACGGCGCGTCCGCGAGTTTTGCCAGACGCCGCGCGATTTCGGTCTTGCCGACGCCGGTCGGTCCGATCATCAGAATGTTCTTCGGCGTGATTTCCTGACGCAGCGGCTCTTCGACCTGCTGGCGACGCCAGCGGTTGCGCAACGCGACGGCCACCGCTTTCTTCGCGCGGCCTTGGCCGATGATGTGTTTGTCGAGTTCCGAGACGATCTCGGCAGGGGTCATGGTGCTCATCGTGGGTCCTTACTCGATCGTCTCGATAACGCGGTTGTGGTTCGTGTAGATGCACATGTCGCCGGCAATCTCCAGCGACTTCTCCACGATTTCGCGGGGCGACAGCTCGGTGTTATCAGCGAGCGCTTTCGCGGCGGCTTGCGCATAGGCGCCGCCCGAACCGATCGCGCAGATGCCGCCTTCCGGATCGAGCACGTCGCCGTTGCCGGTGATGACGAGCGTGGTGGTGGCGTCCGCGGCGATCAGCATGGCTTCGAGCCGGCGCAGCATGCGGTCGGTGCGCCAGTCTTTGGCGAGTTCGACGGCGGCGCGCGTGAGGTTGCCCTGATGTTTTTCCAGCTTCGCTTCGAAGCGGTCGAGTAGCGAAAAGGCGTCGGCCGTGCCGCCGGCAAAGCCGACCATCACCTTGCCGTTATAGATGCGCCGGACTTTCTTCGCGCCGCCTTTCATGACGATATTGCCCAGCGTCACCTGGCCGTCGCCGCCGAGCGCGACCTTGTCGCCGCGGCGCACGGAGACGATCGTCGTGCCGTGAAATTGCTCCATATGCGTTCCTCTTTGCAAAACGGGTAGGACGCGGCAGCGCAATGCGCTACCGCATGAATCCTGAAAGCGGACGGCGCGCGGCGCTGGAACCGAACTGGCCGGCGCGCGCTCGTGCAGCGCATGTCGGGTTTATTTTAGGGCGTGCGCGGTCATATCAAGAGCCGGCAAATGGCATAAGACAAAAAACACGCGATTCGGTGCGGGGGAGTGGGGGATGCAGAGAGGGCGTGTGCGAGCGGGCGCCGCACAAAAGAAAAAGGCGCACGGACCACCGTGCGCCTCTCGACGAAGCAGCGTTTCAGGGCGCGGAGCCGAAGCCGCGCCGCAAGCGTTCAGTCGCCGAACAGCTTCTGGCGCAATTCGCGGCGCTCCTGCGCTTCGAGCGACAGGGTGGCCGTGGGCCGTGCGAGCAGACGCGGAATGCCGATCGGCTCACCGGTTTCTTCGCACCAGCCGTATTCGCCCGAATCGATGCGCGCGATTGATTGCTGCACCTTCTTCAGCAGCTTGCGCTCGCGGTCGCGCGTGCGCAGTTCGAGCGCATGCTCTTCCTCGATCGTTGCGCGGTCGGCCGGGTCCGGCACGATGACCGTCTCGCGCAGATTCTCGGTCGTCTGGCCGGCATTGCGGAGAATGTCCGCTTGCAGCTGTTCGAGCTTGTTCTTGAAGAAGGCGAGCTGATCCTCATTCATGTAATCCTTGTCGCTCATCTTCAGGATTTCGGCTTCGGTCAAGAGTCGTTTCGTCGTCATCTGGCTAACTTCTTCAATGTGAGGCAAAACTCTTACGTAGTGCCCGCACTTTCGTATTGCCCGCAAAGGCACCTCGAGGACGCGGAGCGCCAGGGCGGGCACGGACGGTGGACTGCCGTGACGCCGAAGCGCCTCGTGCCCACACGCCGGGCGTCGCAACGCCAATGCGGGGCCGAACTCCTCTGGAAACCGATTCTCAAATGCTCCTGAGGTATTGCTTGCCGGCAACGGGCCTTTTCAGACTGTGCCAGCCGGCATTGTCGGCGTATTGTCCGGATAAGATTTTCCGGCGCCGTTTCAGGCCCGGCGCAGGATACGCGCTGACCGGGCAATTCGTTCTCATTCTCCAGTGGGCACGTATTGTAACTGAATCACAATCTGGCACCGCAACTGGTGAAAATCCCCCTGCGGCGCGCCGATATCCCGAAAATATAACGCGCGCTCGACCAAAAAGCGATGGTCGTGCACGCTTTAATACGGCAGGGTTTTCACGCGTTTTTCACACGCGTGCCTTTTCAACGGGCTTTCGGCCGCCGCCGGCGATATTCAGCAGATGATTATCCCGGACGCGCGTATTTTGCTAATGCGCGCGCCCGGGGCCAGCAGCACGATGCGTGCCGCGCCGCAGGTTTTCAGCGAGAGCCGATGCCACTCCGCGACGGTTCGCTTGGCCACGCTCAGACGAGGCAGGCGTCCAGACCGTCGGTGATCAGGTCTTGCGGCAGTTCGATACCGATAAACACCATCTTGTTGGTCTTTTTCTCGATCGGCTGCCATTTCGCGGCCAGATCGCTTCCCATCATCTGATGCACGCCCTGAAACACGACTTTGCGGTCTACACCCTTCATATACAGCACGCCCTTGTAACGCAGTAGCCGTTCGCCGTAAATCTGCAGAATGCCGCCGAGGAAGTCTTCGAGCTTGTTCGGATCGAACGGACGGTCGTTGCGGTAGACGAACGACTTGATCTTGTCGTCATGGTGCGCATGGTGGTGGTGATGCCCATGATCGTGGCCTTCGTGATCGCAATGGCCGTGATCGTGATCGCAGTTCGCGTGATCGTCGTGCGTATGGCCGTGCTCGTCATGCGCGTGAGCATGGCTGTGCGCGTGCTCGTCTTCGACGAGGAAATCCGGGTCGATCTCGAGCTTCGAATTCAGGTTGAAGCCGCGCAGGTCGAAGATTTCCTTGATGTCCGCTTCGCCGAAATTGACGACTTTGATCGCCGCCCGCGGGTTCATGTGCAGCAGACGGTGGCGCAGATCGGCCAGGTGCTTTTCATCGACCAGATCGGACTTGGTGATGAACAGGCGATCGGCGAAACCGACCTGGCGCTGCACCACTTCGTGTTCGTCCAGTTGGTGATTCGCGTGCTTGGCGTCGACCAGGGTGATGATCGCGTCCAGCAGGAATTCGTTGGCGATCTGGTCGTCCATGAAGAACGTCTGCGCGACCGGGCCCGGGTTGGCGAGGCCCGTGGTTTCGATCACCACGCGGTCGAAATCCAGTGTGCCGGCCTGCTTCTGCGCCGCCAGATCGCCCAGCACGCGCGAAAGGTCGCCGCGAATCGTGCAGCAGATGCAGCCGTTGCTCATCTGGATGATCTGCTCGCCCGTGTCCTGCACGAGGATTTCGTTGTCGATGTTTTCTTCGCCGAACTCGTTCTCGATCACGGCGATCTTCATGCCGTGCTTTTCATTCAGGATGCGCTTGAGCAGGGTGGTTTTGCCGCTGCCGAGAAAGCCGGTCAGGATGGTGACTGGAATCATGTTGGTCGCCTGTATTGTCGTGAAACGGTGCGTAGTCGAAGCCTGGGCGGGCGCGGCAGCCTGATGGCGCGCTGCCCTGTCCAGCCGGTTATTGAAACATATTCGCCGGGCCGGCGCTGGCGCGCGGATACGGGCCCCGCTTTCGCCCGGGCCGGCGGCGCCGGGAAATACCCCTCAAATTATGGGCGATCAGGCGATTTGCAACAGCAGGCCCTTCAGATACTCGCCTTCCGGAAATGCCGTCAGCAAGGGATGATCCATCCCGGCGCCAAGCCGCTTGAGAATCCGGGCATCCACGCGCGCGTCGGCGGCCGCGCCCGAGATGATCTTCTGAAACAGTTCGGAGTCGATCGCGCCGGAGCACGAATAGGTGAACAGCAGGCCGCCCGGCCGCAGCAATTTCAGGCCGGTCAGATTGATGTCCTTATAAGCGCGCGACGCGCGGTCCACATGTTCACGCGACGGCGCGAATTTCGGCGGATCGAGCACGACCAGATCGAAGCGCTCGCCGTCGTCGTAAAGACGGCGCAGCGTTTTGAAGGCATCGGCGTCGAGCCACGTGGCGCGTTCGGCGTCGAAACCGTTGGCCGCCACGTTCTGCTGCGCGATCGCCAGCGCGTCGCCCGACGAATCGATCGACACCACCCGTTTGGCGCCGCCTTTCAGCGCGGCCAGTGAGAAGCCGCCGGTGTAGCAGAAGCAGTTCAACATATCGCGATCCTGCGCGAGCTGCTGCACCAGCGGGCGGTTGTCGCGCTGATCGACGTAAAAGCCGGTTTTGTGGCCGTTGCGCACATCGACGTGATACCGCACGTCGTTCTCGCTCACGATCAGCGCTTCCGACGGCGGTTCGCCCGCCAGCACGCCGGTGATCTGTTCGAGCCCTTCCTTCTGGCGAATCGACACGTCCGAGCGTTCATACACATTCGGGCAGCCGGTCGCGCCCGTCAGCGCCGCGACGATCGCCTCTTTCCACGCCTCGACGCCCGCGGCCATGAACTGGCAGACCAGCTGGCTGCGCTGGCCTTCGTCTTCGGCCACGTAGTGATCGACGATCAGGCCGGGCAGGCCGTCCGCCTCGCCGAAAATCAGCCGCACCGCGCCGGTGTCGTGAACCATCGTCTGACGGTGCGCGAGCGCGCGCTGCACGCGGCGTTTGAAGAACGCGTGGTCGATCGGCTCGGTCTCGTCGAAGCTCCACACGCGGGCGCGGATCTGCGAATGCGGACTGTAGGCCGCGCGCGCGAGAAAGCGGCCATCGTGTGCGCGTACCAGCACGGTGGCGCCGGGCGCGGGATTGCCGTCGATCCGGTCGATCGCGTTGGCGTAGACCCACGGATGGCGGCGCAGCAGCGATTTTTCTTTCGACGGTTTGAGCGTAACGGTATTCATCAGGGTGGTCAGAGTGAGCAATGGGCCGCGCGGCTCGGCGCGCGCGGCAGGTAAAGCGAAGGCGGAGACCGTACGCCGCGACTCGCGTCGCGGCGTCAGTCGCGTTTCTTGGCGCGCGGATGCGCCTGATCGTAGACGTGCGCGAGATGCTGGAAATCGAGCGCGGTGTAGACCTGCGTGGCGGTGATGCTGGCGTGGCCGAGCAGCTCCTGCACCGCGCGCAGATCGCCGCTCGACTGCAGCACGTGCGTGGCGAACGAATGCCGCAGCACGTGCGGATGCACGTTGGCGGGAATGCCGGCGACCAGCGCCGCGCGCTTTACGCGCTCGCGCACCACGTTCGGTGACAGGCGATTGCCGCGCGCCGACAGGAACAGCGGATGCGGATCGTGCTTCACCATCTGGTCGCGGACCGCGAGCCAGGCGGCCAAGGCTTCCAGCGCCTTGCTGCCGACCGGCACGACGCGGCGCCGGTTGCCTTTGCCGAGCACTTCGACTTCAGCCGAGTCGAGCTTGATCCAGCCGGCGGAGCGGTAGCCATCGGCATCGGCGAAACGGGCGTCGAGGCCGACCAGTTCCGCGAGACGCAGGCCCGACGAGTAAAACAGTTCGAGCATGGCGTGATCGCGCAAACCTTCGGGCGATGCAGCGGGCGGGCTCTCCATCAGACGCGTGGCGTCGTCGACGGAAAGTGCTTTGGGCAGCGTTTTGGGCTGCTTCGGCGCGCGCACGGTCGCGACCGGATTGGCCGGCAGATCGACGCGGCCGGCGAGCCAGCGATAAAACGCGCGCCATGCCGAGAGGCGGTGGCTGATCGAGCGCGCCGTCAGGCCGCCTGCGTGCGCCCGTGAAACGGCGCCGCGAATGTCCACGGCGCTCAGGCTTTCGAGCGGCCGGCCTTTGGCCAGCAGCTTGAGTTCTTCCAGTTCGTGGGTGTAGCCGCGCAGCGTATGCGCCGAGAGCCGCCGCTCGTGTTCGAGATTCGACAGATAGGCGGCGATCGGGTCGGCGGCGGTCACGGTGGGCTTTTTTGAGCGGCTGGCGCTGAGTGGAGCGCCGCTTAGCGCGGCAGCAGACGGCTCAGCGCGGCGCTTGCCAGCGCGCCGATCTGGGTGAGGAAATCCGTTGCCATGCCTTCGTGAAAGCGGCGCGCGTCGGGCGAGCCCATCACCAGCAGGCCGAAAGTCGGGGCTTCTTCGTTGCCTTCAGGGTCGCGCAGCGCGAGCAGGGCGATCGACTCGGTGGCGTGCGCCGACTCGGGCCCCGCCTGGCCGGCCGCGCTCTCGTCGCCGCCGGATGCGCCGGACGGCGCCAGCCACTGCGCCGCTTCGAAACCGGTATTCGCGCCGCAATACGGCGTGGTCAGGCTGCCGGCGAAGATGCGCACTTCCTCGCCGACATGGCGCGCGAAGTCGGCCTGCGTGTAAGGCTCGGCGACGTCCCACACGCGCAGCGCTGCTTGCGGCACGTCGAAAATATCGCGCAAGCCGGTGGCGATCGTACGCGGCAGCGCGTACGGATCGCGCTCGGCGATCACGCGGATGGTCCAGCGGTTGAATTTCGACGCGATGCTGTCGTTCTCGTGGCCGTAGCGCAGGAGTTCGGCGAGGCGGCGTTCGAGATGCTTGTTCTTGTCGCGCAGCATTTCCATCTGCCGTTCCTGCAGCGACACCGCGGCTTTGCCGTGCGGATTCGCGAGCCGGATCGTCGCGAGCATCTCCGCGTGGTCGGCGAAGAATTCGGGGTTGGCGAGCAGGTATTCGGCGACTTCGCGATCGTTCATGGTTTCGGCTAAAAGACTTCGGGGCGACGCCTCGGGGCGGCGCGTCGGTCAATGAGTTCAGGCGGCCTGTGACGCCGCCGGTCAGTCGGGCAGCTCGATCTCGCCTTCGAAAACGGTCACGGCCGGTCCGGCCATGAGTAGCGGTTCGCCTTCTCGCGTGCTGTCCCACGAGATGGTCAGGTCGCCGCCGTGCGTGTGCACGCGCACGGGTGAGTCGAGCAGCCCGCGCCGGATGCCGGCCGCGACCGCCGCGCATGCGCCCGTGCCGCACGCCAGCGTTTCACCCGCGCCGCGCTCGTACACGCGCAGCCTGATTTCATTGCGGCCGACTATCTGCATGAAGCCCGCGTTCACCCGCTGCGGAAAACGCGCATGACGCTCGATCACCGGGCCTTCGGCCAGCACCGGGAACGCTTCGACGTCGCCGACGACCTGCACGGCGTGCGGATTGCCCATCGAGACCACCGAAATCCACCGTGTCGTGCCGCTCACGTCGAGCGGCCAGAGCGTGTCCGCTCCCTCGCGGCGGCCTTCGAGGCCTTTGGTGGCGAACGGCACGCGCTCCGGGTCGAACACGGGCGTGCCCATGTCGACCAGCACTTCGCCGTTTTCCTGCATGGTCAGCGTGATGGTGCCCTTCTGCACCTGCACGCGCACGCTGCGTTGATCGGTGAGGCCGCGCTCGCGCACGAACTTGACGAAGCAGCGCGCGCCGTTGCCGCAATGCTCCACTTCGCCGCCGTCGCAATTGAAGATGCGATATCTGAAATCGACACCGGCCACCGTGGGCTTTTCGACCAGCAGCAACTGGTCGGCGCCGACGCCGAAATGCCGGTCCGCGAGCGCGCGCACCTGCGCCGGCGTCAGGTTGACCGGTTGGGTGTAGCCGTCGAGCACGACGAAGTCGTTGCCCGCGCCGTGCATCTTGGTGAATTTCAGTTTCATCACGCTATTGTAAGTGACGCGCCCGCAGGTGAGCCGAACGCCGTATTTTTTCCGCGTCCGGTCGCTTTCCACACGGGCCGCGTGGGCGGCCGTTCAGTTCAGTACACGCTCGGGTCGCCGGGCGGCCGGGTCTTGAAGCGCTTGTGCACCCAGTAGTACTGCTCGGGCATCAACGGAATCTGCTCTTCGAGAAAGGCGTTCATGCGGCGGGCGTCCGCGTCGTCGTCGCCGGTCGGGTAGTTCTCCCACGGCTTGAACACCTTGAGCCGGTAGCCTTTGTAGTTCGGCAGCACCTCGCCGATGAACGGCACCACCTGCGCGTGCCCGACCTTGGCCAGACGCCCGACCGCGGTCAGCGTGCAGGTCGGCACGCCGAAGAACGGCACGAAGGTGGAGTTGCGCGCGCCGTAGTCCATATCGGCGCCGAGCATGACCGGTTTGCGCTCGCGCAGCCAGCGCAGCACGATGCGCGCGCTGTCGGCGCGGCTCGCCATGTCCGCACCGAAACGCGCGCGCGCCGCTTTGGCGACTGCCTCGAGCTCCGGATTCGACATCGGCTGATAGAGCGAGCCGCATTGGCGCCTGAGCGAATAGTTCAGGAAGATCGAGCCGGCCTCGATACCGACGAAGTGAAAGCCGAGAAACAGCGTGGGCGGCAGATTCGGGTCGGTCAGATCGATCGCGCTGTCGAGCTGGATCAATTTTTCGAGCTTCTTCGCCGAGCCGAACCACTGCACGCTGCGTTCGAGGTAGCTGCGGATCGCGTGGCGGAAATGCTTCTGCGCGACGTCTTCGCGGCGTTCGTCGCTCCATTCGGGGAAGCACAGCTTCAGATTGATGTGGACGATGCGTTTGCGCCGGCTCGGGATCTGATACAGCAGCCAGCCGAGGCCGTCGCCGAAGCGGGCGATCAGGCCGTAAGGCAATAGTGCAAACAGTTTCAACAGCCCGATCGCGAGTTTTGCGCCATAGCGGCTCAGCATGCCGCCTCCTGGAAAGAGGCGTTGCGCGTGACGGGCTTCAGGAAAGCGGAGAAGTTGACGTAATACCGCACTCGTGGACACTCTGTGACAATCTGAGGAAGTCGCTATAATAAGGGCTTCGCCGAGTTAATAGACAACTTGCGGGGCGAAGCCGGTGGCTGCAAACCATGTGATTTGCGCCTGTCGGTAAGGTAATCCGCTAAAGCGTCGCCGCTTCAAGGCTCCCGAAGCTGGCTACGTGAAACTCAACCGTAACCACAAAACAGGAGTCTGCAACGTGGCAAACGACTATCTCTTCACTTCCGAATCCGTCTCCGAAGGCCATCCCGACAAAGTCGCGGATCAGATTTCCGACGCCATTCTCGACGCCATCCTGGCTCAGGACAAATACTCGCGTGTCGCCGCGGAAACGCTGTGCAACACGGGTCTCGTCGTGCTGGCCGGTGAAATCACCACGACCGCTAACGTCGATTACATCCAGGTCGCACGCAACACGATCAAGCGCATCGGTTACGACAACACCGACTACGGCATCGACTATCGCGGCTGCGCCGTGCTCGTCGCGTATGACAAGCAATCGCCGGACATCGCCCAGGGCGTGGACCGCGCGCACGACAACAACCTCGATCAAGGCGCCGGCGACCAGGGCCTGATGTTCGGTTACGCGTGCGAAGAGACACCGGAACTGATGCCGTTGCCGATCCACCTGTCGCACCGTCTGGTGGAGCGTCAGGCGAATCTGCGCCGTGACGGCCGTCTGCCCTGGCTGCGTCCGGACGCGAAGTCGCAGGTCACCGTGCGTTATGTCGACGGCAAACCGCATTCCATCGACACCGTGGTGCTGTCCACGCAGCATTCGCCGGACATCGATCTGGGCACGCTGCGCGAAGCCGTGATCGAAGAAGTGATCAAGCCGACGCTGCCGGCCGACCTCATCAAGGGCGACATCAAGTTCCTCGTGAACCCGACCGGCCGTTTCGTGATTGGCGGTCCGCAAGGCGATTGCGGCTTGACCGGCCGCAAGATCATCGTCGATACGTACGGCGGTGCCGCACCGCACGGCGGCGGCGCGTTCTCGGGCAAGGACCCGTCGAAGGTCGACCGTTCGGCGGCCTACGCCGGCCGTTATGTCGCGAAGAACATCGTGGCCGCGGGCCTGGCTTCGCGCTGCCTGATCCAGGTTTCGTACGCGATCGGCGTCGCCCAGCCGACTTCGGTGATGGTGAACACGTTCGGCACCGGCCGCGTGTCGGATGCGGTCATCACGCGTCTCGTGCAGGAGCATTTCGACCTGCGTCCGAAGGGCATCATCCAGATGCTCGACCTGCTGCGCCCGATCTACGAGAAGAGCGCCGCCTATGGTCACTTCGGCCGCGAAGAGCCGGAATTCACGTGGGAATCCACGGACAAGGCGCTGGCACTCGCCGAAGCCGCCGGCACGGAACCGGTTGCCGCGTTGGCCGAGTAAGCGCAAGCCGTCCTTTCAAGTAAAAACCCCGCCCGGCGCGTTGAGCCGGGCGGGGTTTTTTTTATCGCCGTCGCCAGTCCATGAACTGAATGGCGACGTAATCGACCGATGGCTTCACCAGCCGCGAAGTCATGTCGTGTCGTCAGTCAATACGGAACTTGAGTCGCGCCAGGTCCGGCAGCGCGTTCTGTACTCGCGCGCCTTAACGGCTCGCAAACGCGAACGCGAACCAGCCGGTGCTGCCGTTCGTCGACATGCGACGCGGACGGCGGCTCGAATTCTGCGGCACGGCGACCGCTGCGCGCGGCGCGGCGAGACGCAACGGCGTGGGTTTGCGCAGCAGCGTGCGCAGCGAGAAACGGCGCGAACTGCCTTGCAGGCGCAGCGCGGAGAAGAACGTATTGAACCAGGTGCGAATGCCGTCGACAGCTTTGGCGTCGCGCCATTGTTCGCCCAGCGCGCGAGTGCGTGTGGCATGGTGACGCAGCGCGCGCACGACGTGGCGACGCGCCGGACGCGCCGCTTTCAGTGCGGCGCGGGTGAGAGGGGTGCTCAGGAGAGTATGCATGGCTTCACTGGTAGGCAACGTGTCGCGCGACGGAGTGTGCGCCATGAAGAGCACCAAATGTGCCAATGGCGATGTCGCAATGAACGGCGCGAAAGCCTCGAATGCGATGGAAAAGTGCACGGAATACAGCGGAGTCGGCCCTGTCGGCCTCGACGCGGCACAAAAGTGCGGGAATGGCGATCAACATGCAGCGCAGGTTACACGCGATTCGTGACGTCAGAAAGTCGGTTTTTACCCTGCGAATACGGGTTTTTCCGGGGTTAATCGTGAATCGCGGCGGCGGGGTCGTGCCCTTTGCGGGCGATTATCGTGCGCGCTTGCCCATTCGAAGTGCCGCGAAATCGCGCGCCGCGCGTGAAAGTAGTGCGTAAGGCTGCCGTTTTCGGACCGTGAAACAGCACACTGGGCGATCGCGCCCGTTTTACAATCGAGCATCAGCTAGTCGACAGTAACGGAACACCATGTCACTTCATTCCAAGAAAGAGCAGATTCAAACGTTGCGGGAGCAGGGTTTTGTCGTGGTGCCCGGATTGGTGTCGGCCGGGCGTTGCGAAGAACTGAAACAGATCGCGCAGCGCCAGCTGGAAGAGGCAGCCGCGCCGATCGAGTTCGAAGCGGATCTGCAATATCCCGGCGCGCCGGAGTCCAGGCAGGCAGCCGGCGGCCATACGGTGCGGCGGCTACTGGACGCGTACGCACGTCATCCGGGTTTTGCGCGCTGGGCGACCGCGCCGGAAATTCGCGGCTGGATGGAGTTGTATTTCGGTGAAGAGCCGCGCCTGTCGCGCGCGCACCATAACTGCATGATGACCAAGCATCCTGCGTACGGCAGTTTGACTGGCTGGCATCGCGACGTGCGGTATTGGTCGTTCGAGCGCGACGATCTGGTTTCGGTGTGGCTCGCGCTCGGTTCGGAGACGGTGGATAACGGCGCGCTGTGGATGGTGCCGAAGTCGCACAGCGCCGCGTTTACATCCGACCGGTTCGATCAGGCCAAATTCTTCCGCTCCGATCTGGAAGAGAATCAGGAATGGATTCGTACTGCGGTGTCACCTGAGCTCAAGGCCGGCGACGTGGTGTTTTTCCATTGCAATACGCTGCATTCAGCCGGCAAGAACATCACCGATCAGGTGAAGTTTTCACTGGTGTACACGTATCACGGCGCGAGCAACGTGCCGTTGCCGGGAACCCGCTCGGCCGCGAAGCCCGAGGTGGCGTTCTAGAATTTCCGGTTCCAGGTTTCCGTTCTTTCGCGGCGGCGCTCGCGGTCCCTGTACCCGATACCGCAAGCGCCGCATAGGCGCACTCGCTGTTACCGCTTGCGTCCCGACAAGGCCATGCCCGTCAGGCCGGCGATCGTCGCCGCCACGCCACCCACGAGCAGCAGGATCGCCTTGTTGGTCGGCGAGCCGGTAAAGACGCGCGAGACGTCGCTGCTCACCGAATTGAACGCCTGCCCGCCGAAATACAGCAGCACGATACCGCCGACAATCAACGCGATGGAAATCGCCTTCGTCATCTATCTCTCCCGTCAGCCTGAATCGGGCAAAGTGTAGGGGAGCCGCAAGCAATCGTCCATCCCGCATACTGGGCGTCTGCATGCATCACGTCGATTCGCTACCATAGCGGTCTGGCCGCATCCCCAGCTACAAAAAATAAAGCGGCACGCCTCCCGCAGCATGCAATTGCCCATGCCCGCACCGGTCGGGCGCCTTCACCATCAAGGACACTAGCAATGGCTTACGAAGCAGCTTCAGAACGCTATTCGGATATGCAGTACCGCGTCTGCGGCAAGTCGGGACTCAAGCTGCCGGCGCTATCGCTCGGCTTGTGGCACAACTTCGGCGACACCACGCCGATCTCCACGCAGCGCGACATCCTGCGCACGGCTTTCGACCTGGGTATCACGCACTTCGACCTCGCCAACAATTATGGGCCGCCGTACGGCAGCGCCGAAACCAACTTCGGCCGCCTCTTCAAGGACGACTTCAAGCCGTATCGCGACGAACTGCTGATTTCGTCGAAGGCCGGTTGGGACATGTGGCCGGGTCCGTATGGACAAGGCGGCGGCTCGCGCAAATACGTGCTCGCAAGTCTCGATAAGAGCCTGCAACGCATGGGCCTCGATTACGTCGATATTTTCTATTCGCATCGTTTCGATGCCGAGACGCCGCTCGAAGAAACCGCGGGTGCGTTGGCGAGCGCCGTGCAGCAAGGCAAGGCGCTGTACATCGGCATTTCGTCGTACTCGGCAAGCAAGACGCTCGAAATGGCGAAGCTGCTCGCCGAATACAAGGTGCCGCTGCTGATTCATCAGCCTTCGTACAACATGCTCAATCGCTGGATCGAGCATGAGTTGCTGGGCGCACTGGAGAAAGCCGGCGCGGGCGCCATCGCGTTCACGCCGCTGGCTCAGGGGCTGCTCACGAGCAAGTATCTGAACGGCGTGCCGGAAGACGCGCGCGTCAACAAGCCGGGCGGCGGTTCGTTGAAGCAGGAGCATCTGAGCCCGCAGAATATCGAGCACGTGCGCAAGCTCAACGACATCGCGCAACGTCGCGGTCAGAGCCTCGCACAAATGGCGCTCGCGTGGGCGCTGCGCGATCCGCGCGTGACTTCCGTGCTGATCGGCGCGAGCCGCGCGGAGCAGGTGCGTGAAAACGTCGGCGCGCTGAAGAACCTTGCGTTCTCGAAGGACGAGCTGGCCGAGATCGACCGCTACGCGACCGAAGGCGGCATCAACCTGTGGGAAAAGCCGTCGACGGATCAGGCGATCTGATTCCCGCGTCGTCTTTCACGCCGTAGAAGCAGCAAAGCCGCCCACGGGCGGCTTTTTTCGTCTAGACGAGCGCCGGCAAACCCTCGACCAGCACTACCGCGAACACCACGCCGATCAGCGCGCCCAGCACGCGCAGCGCGTTGTGCCGGAATTCCGTCTTGCAGGGAAGCGCACCGACAAACAAGGCCCCGGCCAACGCCATCGGAATGACCAGGATGAAATCGCCGATCGTGAAGTAGGTCGTCATTCTCGTCTCCTTTATATTTTCCGGCGCAGGCGGCGGCTCGATTTATGGAGTCATGCACCGCCCACGCTCGATTTGAGTATAGGAGACAGTCCAGTCGATATAACGGCGCTTTGCGGCGTTGCAGCGGCTATTCGCAAGCCGCTGAACCCGGCAGCGCATGGGCCGCCGCGATTACCGCGACGCAGCAAATACATCGAAAAAGATGAAGCGTTTGCTTACGCCGGGCTTACTTTCAGGCGTCATTCAATGCGGGTTGGGTCATAGAGCGATCACGCGAGAGGCTGCTCCCGTTTGCGCAGACGCGCCGCCGCTATCAGGCCGATGACGAGCAATGCGCCGACCAGTCCGGCGACGCCGTTCCATCCGTAACTCGTCCACATGTGGCCGCCATACGAGCCCACCACGCTCGAGCCGATGTAATACGCGAGCAGATAGAGCGCCGCAGCCTGACCTTTGGCATCTTTGGCGAGACGTCCGACCCAGCCGCTTGCCACCGAGTGCCCGGCGAAGAAACCGAACGTCACGCACGCAATGCCGGCCGCGATCGCCGTTAGCGGATGCAGCATGGTGAGCGCGAGACCGAACGCCATCAATAGCAGGCTGGCGGTGAGCACGCGTGCGCGGCCGAAGGTGTCGGCCATGCGTCCCGACCACGGCGAGGCCACCACGCCCGTCAGATACACGACGAAGATCGCGCCGATTTCCGTCTGATCCAATCGGTACGGCGGCGCCAGCAACCGGTAGCCGATGTAGTTGTACAGCGTGACGAAGCTGCCCATCAGCACGAAGCCGAGCAGGAACAGCAGAGGCAGGCCGGGCCGCGTGAACTGCCTGAGCAGCGCGGTACGGTGATGCGTGAAGCCGAGTCCGCGCCGCGGCACGAAATGACGCGACGGCGGCAGCAGCGCGCGAAACGCGAGCATGGACAGTAGCCCGAGCACGCCAATCGTCCCGATCGCGACGCGCCACGAAAAAAGATCCGCGACGACGCCGGTAATCACGCGCCCGGCCATCCCTCCGATCGCCGTGCCGCCGACATAGAGGCCCATCGCGAGGCCGAGGCCGTCGGGGTGCACTTCTTCCGCGAGATAGGCCATTGCGACGGCGGGCACGCCACCGAGCGCGAGACCTTCGAGCGTGCGCAGCACGAGCAGTTGATGCCAATGCGGCGCGATCGACACGCCGATGGTCGCCAGTGCCGAAATGGTGAGCGACAGCGTCATCAGCTTGTGACGGCTCCAGCCTTCGGAGATGAAGCCGGCGACGAACACGGCAAGCGCGAGCGCAGCCGTGGTCAATGAGAGCGACAGGCTGCTTTGTGCCGGCGTTACGTTGAACGCCGCGGAAAACGACGGCAGCAGCGGCTGCACACAATAAAGGAGCGAGAACGTGGCGTAGCCGGCGAACAGCAGCGCGATGCTGGCGCGCCAGTACGCGCGTGTGCCGCGTTCGAGATAGGGGATGTCGGGCACGGGGGAAGCGGGTTGCAAAGGACAAAAAGGGAGTTAAGGATACGCTGAAAAAGGGCGGCACGGGTCGCTGGAGCGCGCTGCGGGCCGCGGCCGCGGCGGGACCACGACGCAGCCATGACCCAACCATGACCCAACCACGACCCAACCACGACCCACCCACGACCCACCCACGACCCACCCACGACCCACCCACGACCCACCCACGACCCACCCACGACCCACCCAGGCGCCGTGCCCGGCCCCCTTTCACCGCATCGACAAACCCCGGCTACCCGTGCGCGGCTGCATCGCTCGCGGGTGGGGACGGATGCACGATCTGTTCGTCCGTCGGCAGCGCGGACTCGTCCCAGCCGCCGCCCAGCGCCTTGATCAGCGCCACGCTCGCGGCCATGCGCCGGCGCGCGATCGATACGGCATCGCGTTCATTGGTGAGCGCGGTGGTTTGCGCGACCACCACGTCGAGATAGGTGATCGCGCCGTTCCTGTAGCGGTCCGATACGACCGCCAGCGCACGTTGCGCGGCTGTCACCGCGTCGTCCTGCGCGCTCGCTTCCTGTTCGAGCACGCGCAGCGCGGCGAGATTGTCCTCGACCTGGCCGAAGGCGGTCAGCACGGTCTGCCGGTATTGCGCGACGCTTTCGTCGTAGTGCGCGCGGGCCTGTTCCTTGACGGAGGCGCGTCCGCCGAAGTCGAGCAGCGTTCCGGCCAACGTCGGCCCGAGCGACCACAGCCGGCTCGGCGCCAGCAGCCATTGGCTGTAGTTGGTCGCTTCGAGGCCGCCCGTCACGGACAAAACGAGGTTCGGGAAAAACGCCGCCGTCGCCACGCCGATCTGCGCGTTCATCCCGGCGACGCGCCGTTCCGCCGCCGCGATGTCGGGGCGCCGTTCGAGCAATGCGGACGGCACGCCCGCCGCCGCGACGACCGGCACCGCCGCGAGCGGCGCGACCGGCAATGCAAACGTGGAAGGCGGTTGGCCGATCAGGATCGCGATCGCGTGTTCGAGCTGCGCGCGCTGCACGCCGAGGTCGAGCGCTTGGGCCTGGGTGGTTTTCAGTTGTGTCTGCGCCTGCGCGACATCGGCGTCCGTGGCGATGCCGCCGGTATAGCGGTGCTGCGTCAGCTCCAGCGCTTGCCTATAGGCCTCGATCGTGTCGTCGAGCAGTTGGCGCTCCTGATCGAGTCCGCGCAGCTCGAAGTAGTCGGTGGCGAGTTCGGCCTGCATCGACAGCAGCGCGGCTTGTGTGTCGGCGGCGCTTGCCTGCGCTTCGGCTTTCGCGCCTTCGACACTGCGCGACACGCGGCCCCACAGGTCGGGTTCCCACGACGCGTCGGCTTGCACGAGGTAGTCATTCAGCGTGAGACCCGCGGTCGATTTGTGCAGCACGTTCTCCGATGAACGCGCGCGCGAATAGGCGCCGGTCGCGCTGACCAGCGGGAAGAAACTCGAGCGATATTGCGCGACGGTGGCACGGGCGGCGCGAAAGCGTGCTTCGGCAGCCTGCACGTTCTGGTTCGCGCTCGCGACCTGCTGTTCGAGCGCGTCGAGCGACGGATCCGCGTAGACGCTCCACCAAGCGCCGCGTGCGAAAGTGTCGGCGGGTTGCGCGGGTTTCCAGCCGGTGCCGTCGAGTTCCTTGTAGGTGGCGGCGGTGGTCGCGGTCGGCTTCACGTAGTCGGGGCCGACGGTGCACGCGGTGAGTGCGCACGCGCTTGCGAGTGTCAAGGCGCACGCATGCAGCGAGACGCGCCGCAGCGGCCGCACGACGAAACGGCGACGGGATGCCGGCGCGTTCATGACGATGCCTTTACGGACAGCGACGCGGCGACATGCGTGGTGGGCGTGTCTGCCGCAACAGCGTTGGAGCCGCCCGCCGCCCGATCATTGCCCGCGGCTGCGCCGCTGGCGCTTGCCGCACCATCGCGGCTCGCCGCGGCGCCGGATGCGCCCGCCGTGCCCTCACCACCCGCCGCCGAGCCGGAAGCACCGGTCGCTCCTGACGCGCCCGTGGCAGTTCCCGCTTTCGCCGCCACGATCCGCACCGGCGCGCCGTCGATGATCGAGTCCTGCGGATTCAGGATCACCTGCTCATCGCCCTGCAGGCCGGACGCAATCGCGACACGCGTGCCGAAGTCCGTTCCCAGCGACACCGCGATCAGCTTCACCTTGTGCTGCGCGTCGACGGTCGCGAGTTTCACGCCATCCGGGCGGAACAGCAGCGCGTTACCGGGCAGCGTGAACGGCGCCGCGCCTGTGCCCAATTCGAAGTGCACTTGCGCATACGCGCCCGGCAGCAAATCGCCGTTACGGTTGTCGACGTCGACTTCCACCAGCATCGTGCGCTGTTGCGGATCGACGGCGCCCGCGGTGCGCGCCACGGTGCCCGGATAATGTCGCGACGGCGTCTCGGTCAGCGTCAGGAACGCGGTCTGCCGCGCGCGAACCTGCTGCGCGTAGGCCTGCGGCACGTTCACATAAACGCGCAGCCGATCCGCCTGCGCGACGTGAAACAGCTCCTTTGCCGGGCCGCCCGAACTGCCCGCGTCGATCAGCGCGCCGACATCGACATTGCGCGCCGTCACGATGCCGTCGAACGGCGCATACACTTTCTGGAACGACTGCGTTTTCTCGAGTCGCGCCACGTTGAAGCGCGCGGCGTCGAGCGTGGCTTTCTTTGCGAGCATGTCGCCGACCTTTTCGTCGGTTTCCTGCTTCGAGACCGATTTGCTTTTCAGCATCTCGGTCCAGCGCGCGGCGGTGCTTTTCGCGAGCGCATAGTTGGCCTCGGCATTCGCGAGATCGGCGCGGGCCGCGCGCAGTTGATCGTCCACTTCCGGCGTGTCGATCTCCGCCAGCAACTGACCGTTTTTCACCTTCGCGCCGATATCCGCGTACCACTTCTTCAAATAGCCGTTGGTGCGGGCGTAAATCGGCGTGTCGAGAAACGCCTGTACGTTGCCGGGCAGCACGAGATCGAGTCCGGCCGTCGATTTCTGCGGCCGCACGACTTCGACGCTCGTCTGGCTGGCGTGCTCGGCATCGCGTTCGAGCGCCGCATGCGCGTCGTGACGCGACCAGATACCTTGTGCCGCGAGCGCAATGACCGCCACGGCGACCGCGACGGCGATCCAGCGTGCGCGCTTTGTCTTCGCCGGATCGCGCGTGGTGCCGGAGCTGTCTGGACGTTGTCCTTCCATCAAACTTCCCGTGCAAAAATGGTTACTGTGAAGATGCTCGGGCAGTCGGAGCTGCCTCTCGTGCTGCCTGCTGTTGCTGTTGCCGCTATGGCCGGCACGATCGCTGCGGCGCCGTGCATCATGGCTTCTGCACCACATGCTCGGCTGCGCGCAGGCGCCGTGCCGCGAGTCGCCGGTAGATCATCGAAAACACCACCGGCACGAAGATCAGCGTGGCCAGCGTGCCGATCGTCAGGCCGCCTATCACCGCGCGCCCGAGCGGCGCATTCTGCTCGCCGCCTTCGCCGAGACCGATCGCCATCGGCACCATGCCGATCACCATCGCGAGCGCCGTCATCAATACCGGACGAAAGCGCGTGAAGCCCGCTTCGATTGCCGCGCGCGCCGCGTCGCCGTGTTCGAGCAACTGCTCGCGGGCAAAGCTGATCACGAGAATCGAGTTGGCGGTGGCAATGCCGATACACATGATCGCACCCGTGAGCGCGGGGATCGACAGCGTGGTGTGCGTGAGAAACAGCATCCATACGATACCCGCGAGCGCGCCCGGCAGCGCGGTGACGATGATGAACGGATCGAGCCACGACTGGAAATTCACCACGATCAGCAGATACACCAGCAGAATCGCGAACACCAGACCGGCGAACAGACCGGAGAACGAATCGTTCATGGTCTGCACCTGGCCGCGCACTTCGATGGTCGAGCTTCTGGGCAGATCGGCCTTGACGTCGTCGATGATCTTGCGAATGTCGTCGGACACGCCGCCGAGATCGCGGCCGTCGGCGGTGCCGAAAATATCGATGGTGGTCTGCGCGTTGTAGTGCGTGAGCGTGGCGTTGCCTGCTTCGCGCTTCATGGTGGCGAGCGAGCCGAGAATATTGCTGCGGCCGTTCGCGTTCAGCGGAATGTTCGCGAGCGATTGCAGCGAATCGATCGTGTATTGCGGCGCTTCCGTGATCACGTTGTAGCTCACGCCGTTGCGCGGGTTGAGCCAGAACGTCGGCGTGGTTTGCTGGCTACCCGAGAGTGTGATCAGCAGATTGCTCGCAATGTCGCGCTGCGAGAAGCCAGCCTGCTGCGCGCGCGTGCGGTCCACATCGATAAAGATACGCGGCAGATCGGCGGGCTGCTGGATGCGTGCGTCGGCGAGACCGGGCACTGTGCGCAGACGGTTCAGCAACTTCGCCGCGAACACACGATTGGCGGCTACTTCACGGCCCACGATCTGAATGTCGATCGGCGACGGCATGCCGAAGTTGAGCGTCTGGCTGACGATATCCGCGGGCAGGAAGGCGAACTGCACGCCGGGGAATTCGTCGGTGAGCGTGCGCCGCAATGTGCGTACGTAATTCGCGCTCGGATGATGATCGGGATTGAGCGTGATCAGCACGTCCGCATCCGAAGTGCCGATCGTGCCGGTGTTGCTGTACGAGAGGTTGATGCCCGAGACCGGCAAGCCGATGTTGTCGATGATCGAATGCAGCTCGCCCGCCGGTATCAACTGACGGATACGCGTGTCGACGCGATCGGTGACGACCGCCGTTTCCTCCACCCGCATACCGGTTTTGGCGCGCAGATGCAGCGCGATCGTACCGGCGTCGACGGCCGGGAAAAAGTCGCGGCCGAGAAACGGCATCAGCAGCATCGAGGCGCCGCAGCAGACCAGAAACAGCGTCACGAACAGACCCGGCCGCGCGACGCGCGCTTCGAGAAACACGCGGTAACGCTCGCGCAAACGCTCGAAGCCGCCTTCGAATGCGTAGTGCGCGCGCATGAACGGATTGCGCGTTTGCGTCGGCGCGTGATGCAGGTCCGCCGCTTTATGGTGATATCGCAGCAGATATTTCGCGAGCGTCGGCACGAGCGTGCGCGAGAAGAAATACGACGCCAGCATGGCGAACACCACCGCCTCGGCGAGCGGAATGAACAGATAGTGCGCGACGCCCGTGAGCAGAAACATCGGCACGAAGACGATGCAGATGGACAGGGTCGACACCAGCGTCGGAATTGCGATCTGATGCGCGCCGTCGAGAATCGCCTGTTCGAGCGTCTTGCCCTGTTCGAGTTGATGGCTGATGTTTTCGATCGCCACCGTTGCGTCGTCCACCAGAATACCGACCGCGAGCGCCAGCCCGCCGAGCGTCATGATGTTGATGGTTTCGCCGAGCAGGGAGAGCGCGATGATCGACGTGATCATCGACAGCGGAATCGACACGGCGATGATCAGCGTGGCGCGCCAGTTGCCGAGGAACAGCAGAATCATGAGACCGGTCAGGCAGGCCGCGATCAGCGCTTCGCGCAGCACGCCCTGCACGGACGCGCGCACGAACAGCGACTGGTCGGCAACGGGGTCGATGTTCAGCGAGGCGGGCACGAGATTGCGCAGCGTGGGCATCATCGTCTTGATGCGGTCGACGATTTCGAGCGTGGACGTGTTGCCGCTCTTGTTGATGGTCAGGAGCGCCGCGCGCTGGCCGTTCACGCGCACGATATTGGTTTGCGGCTGGAAACCGTCGCGCACATGAGCGACGTCGCGAATATAAACGGTGCCGTTAGCGGTGGATTGGATCGGAATATTGTTCAGGCCTGCCAGCGAATCCGGACTGCCGTTCATTTCCACGGAGTATTCCGTCGAACCGATTTTCGCGGTGCCCGAAGGCAGGATCAGATTCTGTGCGGTGACCGCGTTGACCACGTCCATCGGCGAAAGATTACGCTCCTGCAATTTGCGCGAATCGATATCGACCATGATCTGCCGCTGTTTGCCGCCGTACGGCAGCGGCGCGGAAGCGCCGGGCACGGTGGCGAGCTGGGTCTTCAGGAAGTTGTTGCCGAAGTCGTATAGCTCCTGCTCGGTGAGCGACGCGGACGACAGCGCCAGCCGCAGAATCGGCACCGTCGAAGCGTTGTAACGCAGGATATTCGGCGGCGTGATGCCGGGCGGCAGCGAGCGCAATTGCGTTTGCGACAGCGCGGTGACCTGGGCGAGCGCCTCGTCGATATTCGCGTGCGGCTGGAAAAAGATCTTGACCACCGCGATGCCGTTCAGCGAGGTCGACTCGGTGTGCTCGATATCGTTGACCGCCGTCGACAGGCCACGCTCGTAGTTGAGCACGATGCGCTTTTCCATCTCGTCGGCGGGCAGGCCGTTGTACGACCAGATCACCGAGAGTACCGGAATGTCGATATTGGGGAAGATGTCGGTGGGCGTGCGCAGGATCGTCAAAGGTCCGACGATCAGCAACAGCAGCGCCAGGACGACGAACGTATACGGGCGCCGCAGCGCGAGACGAACGATCCACATGACTAGTTCAACCGCTCAAAGCCGTGCGAAGAGATGTCGCGCGCGTGCCACGCAGGCCGGACACAATGCGCGTAACGGCCGCCGCAGCGGCGCGAGCAGGCCGGCCCAGCGGTCGGATCGAGCAAATGGTCTGGTTGGTGCACGTTTTTGATATCTCACCCCGGCAGGGTTTATGATGGCCTTATTGCGACGCGTTACGCTCCGAATCATCGGTCCGCCGCGCCGTAATGGGAATAGGGCGAAACGACGGGTAAAGAATGTTGAAGTCCGCAGCCTCGAGTTCGCGCTTTCCCCGGCCCCGCAAAACGGGAACAATGACTCGAACCTATCACGCGTATCACGCGCAGCAGATTGGGTGCGTACGCAACGTTATCGGCGGAGCGACGCTTTTATCATCACCTTGACCGGCAAGGAAATCATAAAGCCGGCTATGGGAGAAACGGGGAAACATCATGCAAATCGGTTCCATTGTCCGATCGGTGCATATCGCCGTGCCGCAAGGCGCGCGCGGGATCGTCATGCGCATTCTCGGCGACATGGCAATGGTGGCGTGGTATGCCGGCGAGCCCGGCGCTTCGCTGCAACTGAACACTGAACCCTTTTTCCTTGAAGACCTGATCGATACGGGCGAGCTGGTGCGACCGTCGAGCGCGCAGATGCATTGAAGGCCGTTCGAGTGCAGGCCGTGTGCCAGTTGTAAGCCGCGGCTTGCGCCGCGTTGTGCGTCGTCACCCTCGTCTTTGACGGCGGCGCGGCGCACAATGCCGGCATGAACGACGACATTCTCGATCCACAGGACGGCGCGAACAGCGCTGTGCCTTTCGCCCGGCTCAAGCCGGAAATCGTGCTCGACGCGCTCGACGGCGTGCTCAGCACAGTCGGCGTGCGCACCGACGGCCGCATGCTGCCGCTCAACAGCTACGAGAACCGCGTGTACCAGGTCGGCGTGGAAGATGGCCCGCCCGTGGTCGCGAAGTTCTATCGGCCCGAGCGCTGGAGCGACGCCGCGATTCTCGAAGAACATGCTTTCGTTGCCGATCTCGCTTCCCGCGAAATTCCGGCGGTGCCTGCGCGCGTTTTCGAAGGCCGCACACTGCATAGCTTCGACGGTTTCCGCTTCTCGATCTTCGAGCGTCGCGGCGGCCGCGCGCCGGATCTCGACCGGCCCGACACGCTGGAATGGCTCGGGCGTTTCATCGGCCGCATCCATGCGGTGGGTCAGACGCAGAATTACGTCGAACGTCCCACGCTGGACATTCACACCTTCGGCTACGAGCCGCGCGACTTCCTGCTCGCGCACCGTTTCGTACCGGACAACCTGCGCACCGCATGGGAAACCGTGGTGAACCTCGCGCTCGAAGGCGTGGAGCGCGCGTTCGAGCGGGCCGGCGACATCCGCATGCTGCGAATGCATGGCGACTGTCATCCGAGCAACGTGTTGTGGACCGACGCAGGGCCGCATTTCGTCGACTTCGACGACAGCCGCATGGGACCGGCGGTGCAGGATCTGTGGCTGTTGCTGCCGGGCGAGCGCGCAGAAGCGTCGCGCGCGCTGGCGGATCTGCTCGCAGGCTATGAAGACTTTTGCGACTTCGAGCCGCGCGAACTCTATCTGGTCGAAGCGTTGCGCACGCTGCGGCTGATTCACTATCAGGCGTGGCTCGCGCGCCGCTGGGACGACCCGGCGTTCCCCGCAGCGTTTCCGTGGTTCAACACGCAGCGTTACTGGGAAGACCGCATCCTCGAATTGCGCGAGCAGATCGGCGCGATGCAGGAAGGGCCGCTTTGGCCCGTTTGAGTGCGCGCCCGGCGAAGGCATGCGCTTTCGCCCGCGCTCACGGCGCCTGCGAAGCAACGCTCGACGGCTCCGCCAGCGTCGATTTGACAATTACTTCGGCACGCACGTCGCGCCCGATCGCTTCGATCGTGGGGCGCATCTGCGCGAAGTCGTCGGGTGTGCAGACGTCGCTATCGAAATGCGTGGCGCCGTCGCGCGTCATCGTGACCACGTTGCTTTGCGGGTCGAACGTGTACTGCGACTGGAAATCGACAAAGCGGTCCTGGGTCCGCTTCGCCTCCGGCACGTCGAGCACGCGAAAATTGGCGGGCAACTCGATGCGCGCGCGTTCATGCAGCGCCTGGTTGCGGCAGATGAACGGCTGCGTGCGCTGGCGCTCGCCCAGCCAGTAGCGCGTATCCGCCTCGAAGCCGCCGGCCAGACTCGTCAGCGCCGGAATCGACGCCGCCGCGCCGGGCACCACGAGACTTTCCAGCCTGCCTTTCATCGTGATGGTGAGCGGGCCGTCGGCCACGGTGAGGTCGTTCGTGGTGAGCGTGGCGGTGCCGCGCAGGTTGGCGCTGCGCAATTCGGCCTGAATCGATTCCTCGCGCTGTGCGGGTGTTTGCGTGCGCAGCATGGCGCGCGTCTGTTCGGCGGAAGCGCCGGCCGCCTCCAGCCGGTACGTGAAGCTCGCCGAGCCATCCGGTTCGACCTTGATCGACAGGTCGGTGCTGCGCGTCAGGAGCGCCGTGGCGGGCGTGCGCGAGAGCACACCCTCGCCGACGAGCACGGTCGGCCGGTTCATGTCGGAGGGCGGCAGAAAACCGAATTCGACATTCGACGCGGTCGAATCGGCGTACTGCTGCAAATCCGGTAGCCACGTGATGATGTGATTGATGACGCCGTACCCCGGCACGCTCGGCAGCGTGTAGATCGTGCCGCTGCTGATCAGGGCCGGCTCGTTGCGCACGCCGGCCGCGTCGAGCAACGCGCCGTAAAGCGCGACGTGATCCTTGCAGTCGCCGTAGCGGTTCGCGAGGACCGCGCTCGCGCCGTGCGGCACCACCGCGCCGCGCCCGACGTTGATCGCTACATAGCGCACATTGCGGCGTACCCAGTCGTACAGCGTCTTGGCTTTGTCGCGCGGCGTGCGGTCGTGCGCGGTGAGCTGTTGCGCGAGACGCGTGACGGCGGCGTCGTGCGCGCTCGGGTCCGCGGCGGATTCCCGGTAGGTTGCGGCGAACGCGGCGTAGTCCGGGAAGGTCGAGACCATCAGCCGGTCGCCGTACGACACGTACGCAACCGAGCCGCGCTCCAGGCGGCTGAAATGCGCCTTGTCGTAGCGATATTCGTAGCGCGTGCGGCCTTCGCGCGTCACGGGCTGCACGACGGTGAAGCCGCGCGCGTCGGCATAAAGCGGCTTGCCGGCGGGCAGATCGTAGATCAGGCGGAAGTTGTGCGTGGGTGCGAGATCGGGCGGCGTGAAGTCGCTGAACTGGCCCGGCACGATCGGCTGCTTCTGCGTCTTGCGATAGGTGAGATGCACACGCGCGCCCGGTTCCACGGCGGGAAACACGATCACCTTTTCCTGAATGTCCTGAAACATCGGTGCGTCGAACGAGCGGGCTTCCTGGACGTCGCGGATCTGATCGGGCTGCACGTCGTGACGTACGCCGTCGGCGGTGATCGTGTAGGCCTCGATGATCTGCACGTCCGCCATGTTGCGGTTGAACCAGACATATTGCTGAGCGACCCGCGCGACGCCCGCTTCGTTGTTCACGAGCAGTGTCATCGAATCGAGCTTCGAATAGGAGCCGTCCGCGTTGACGGTGAAGGTCTGCGTCTCGCCTTCGTTGGTATAGGGATCGTCCAGTCTGGCCGCGACGCTCGCCCCCGCGCCGTGGATGCCGGCAAGCCAGCCGAAGGAGGCAAGACAAACCAGGGAAGAAAGGCGCATGGCAGGCTGGTATCCGGACTTAACGTTGGCGGGATCGCCAGTTAGAGTCAGGGCGCGCCGCGCCGATGTCAAGCAGATGCAGCGTGTTGCGATTGAGCAAACCACTTAATTGTGTAATGATATCCATTCTCAATTGAAAGGCGTCGCCAGCTTTCTGTCACATTTCTCCTCTGTGACTACCAGCCAGCCTTTCAGCCGGATAACCTGGACCGCAAGCCGGGTCGTCCGGCACTCCCTTTTAGTCCTTTCCTCGAACACTGCCGGGCGAGCGTACGCGTTGTCGCCGCGTGACGGCGATGGATCAACCTGCTGCGCCTGGAGCCCGGATTTGAACGCGCCTGACTCGATCGACATGAAACCCGCCGCCGGTCACGGCACGCAATACACGGCTCACACGCGGGGGCCCGGCCGTCATCTGATGGACGACGCCGAACAGGCGGCGCGGCGTCAGCGCTCGCGGCGCGCGAATTTCATCAAGTGGCTGCGCAAGGTGCACGGCTGGGTCGGCCTGTGGGGCGCTGTGCTGGGCTTGCTGTTCGGCGCGACCGGGTTTCTGCTGAACCACCGCGGCGGCCCGTTGAAGGTCTCGTCGGGCGAGCCGCAAGTCGAGCAGATGCAGATTCCCGTCCCGCAAGAACCGCTGCGCTCGCCGGTGGAGATGGCGAAGTGGCTCACAGCCGAGTTGAAGATCGACGGCAAGCCGGGCAGAACGAAGCGCGAACCGGCGCATCCGGTGGCGTGGGGCGATCGCAGCACGATGCAGCCGGAATTCTGGCAGGTCGGCATCATGGGGCCGTCGCAAAGCGTGCAGGCCGAATACTGGGTGGGCAACGGCTTCGTCGCGGTGAAACGCACGCAGAACTCGTTTCTCTCGACCATGAACAACCTGCACAAAGGCGTGGGACTGAGCGTCGGCTGGGTGTTGCTGATCGATACGATCGCCGGCAGCATGATTCTGCTTTCACTGACCGGCGTGCTGCTGTGGACCGAGTTGAACAGGCGCCGCGTGGTGGGCGTCGTGCTGGTGGGCGGGTCGGTGATCGCCGCCGTGGTTTGCGGCTTGATGTAAGCGAATCGTTGCGCCGCGCTGAGTTGCTCTGACTCCGCGGTGGGCTGCGGTGCGGCGGCTGAGAACAGCGCGCCGCGCGCAGGCATGATTTCCGTTAAACGCTACACGCCGTTCCGCCCGAAGCGGCAATCTCCCGCGCAGCCTTGGCGCCTTCGACCTGAAGCAAGGTCGGCAGGGATACACCGTTCTTGGCCGCCGTCACTTCCGCAAGAATCGACACCGCGATCTCCGGCGGCGTTCTGCTGCCGATGTAAATGCCGACCGGTCCGTGCAGGCGGCCCAACTCGGTATCGTTCAGATCGAACTCCTTGAGACGCTCGCGCCGCGCCTGATTGTTCCTTCGCGAACCCAGCGCGCCGACGTAAAACGCCGGCGTTTTCAACGCCTCCATCAGCGCAAGATCGTCGAGCTTTGGGTCGTGCGTCAAGGCGATCACCGCGCAGCGCTCGTCGAGCTTCATCTCGATCACCGTGTCGTCGGGCATGGTGCGCACGATCTTCGTGCCGGGAATGTTCCACTCTTCGGTGTATTCCTCGCGCGGATCGCACACGGTCACCTGATAATCGAGCCCGACCGCGATATGGCACAGATAGCGCGACAGCTGCCCCGCGCCGATCACCAGCATGCGGTAGCGCGGGCCGTGAATCGTCAGCAGACGAGCGCCGTCGAAATGCACGCCGTCCGTTGCCTGCGCGTTGTCCAGCCGCGCCGTGCCGGTTGCCATATCCATTTCACGGGCCACGAGGCGCCCGTTCTCCACCGCGCCGCACAGTTCGGCGATGCCGCTTTGCAGCGTCAACGGTTCCAGCACCAGCTGGATCGTGCCGCCGCACGGCAGGCCGAAGCGATGCGCTTCTTCCGCGGTGATGCCGTACTTGACCGCTTCGGGCAGCGTCTGCTCGATACCCCGTTGCCGCACGCGGTCGATCAGATCGTCTTCGATGCAGCCGCCCGACACCGAGCCCACCACGAGCCCGTCGTCACGCACCGCGAGCATGGCGCCCTCGGGACGCGGCGACGAGCCCCATGTCTTCACCACCGTTACCAGTAGCGCGCGATGTCCCTCTTCCAGCCACCGTGCGCTGGATTTCAGGACTTCGAGATCCACGCTGTCCATGATTTCTTCCTTTTGGTTGCGTCGCCGCCGGACTCACCGTCCGCAGCGTCAGTCGATGCCGTATTGTGCGGCACTGTTTGATCGGCTGCATTTCCCCCGGCGCCCGGGGCCGCCGCGCCGTCGGCGCCACCGCCACCGCCACCGCCACCGCCACCGCCACCGCCACCGCCACCGCCACCGCCACCGCCACCGCCACCGCCACCGCCACCGGCTTCGGCTTCGGCTTCGGCGCCGCCCAGCCGGGCGCCGAAGCGCTTGAAGAATTCGCCGGCGATTTTACGCGCCGCGCCGTCGACGAGCCGCGAGCCGATCTGTGCGAGCTTGCCGCCGACCTGCGCATGCGCCGTATAGCTGAGCCTGGTGGCGGCCTCGCCATCGGCTTCGAGCGAAACATGCGCGTTGCCCTTGGCGAACCCTGCCGCGCCGCCCTGGCCTTCGAACACGATGCTGTACGAGTTGGGCGCGTCGATATCCGTGAGTTGCATGCGCCCTTTGAAACGCGCCTTGACCGGGCCGACCGCGGCGCTCAGTGCCACCAGATAGGCGTTCTCGCCGTCCGGATCGATGCTTTCGCAGCCGGGGATGCAGGCGCGCAGCATGTCCGTGTCGTTCAGCGCCTCCCACGCGCTTTGCTGCGAAACGGGCAGCGTATGGGTTTCGGTCAATTCCATGAAGTCGCTCCCGCAGCCCTGGCGCCGACGCTGCGACGAGGCGCGCGCGTGAGCTGCGCGAGGTCGCGGCCGAACGCCGTCAGGCTGTCCAGATTATGAACCGGCCGATGCGCGTCGACATACGGCAGGATGGCCTGCACGCCGCGCGCCTTCGGAGAAAAACCGCTGAAACGCAGCAGCGGATTGAGCCACACGATACGGTGAGCGAAGCGGTGCAGGCGGGCCATCTCGGTGTCGAGCACGTCGATCGCTTCGTGATCGAGGCCGTCGGTGACGAGCAGCACCGTGGCACGTCCGGTGAGCACCCGCCGTGCCCAGCGGCGGTTGAATTCGGCGAGCGCCGCGCCGATCCGCGTGCCGCCGGACCAGTCGACCACCTGTTCGGTGAGCGCCGCCATCGCCACGTCGGGATCGCGCTCGCGCAGCGCGCGTGTCGCGTTGGTGAGGCGCGTGCCGAACAGAAACACCTGCAGGCGTTCGCGCGACTGCAGCAGCGCGTGGCAGAAATACAGCACCGCGCGCGAATAGCTGCTCATCGAACCGGAAATGTCGAGCAGCAGCACGAGCGGCGGTTTGCGTTCGACCACCGCGCGATACTTCCACACCGTCCAGTCGCCGCCCGCGCGCACGGCATGGCGGGCACTGGCGCGCAGGTCCGCATGCGTGCCGTGCGAAGCGGCTTTCAGGCGGCGCGTCGGCTCGGTTGCGAGCGGCAGCCGCTGCCCGCGAATCAGATGACGCAGGGTGCGCCACTCATCGGCGGAAAGGGTGTCGAAATCGCGATGACGCAGGCGTTCTTCCGCGCTGAAGGTGACGTGCGCATGCAGTTCGTGCTGCCCGGTTTCCTGCGGCGCCTTGTTATGCGCTGACGGCGGCGCGCGCACGGCCAGCGCGTCGGCGAGACGGTTGTTGCGTTTGGGCGGCGGCAGGCCGTCGCGAACCTTCGGCAGAAGCAGTGCGCGGAGCTTGCCTTCCCAATCGGGATCGCGCCAGAACAGGTCGAATGCGGCGTTGAACAGATCGCGCTCGTCGGGCGCGGAAACGAGCGACGCCGCCAGCGCGGCGCGCACGTCGTCGCGGCGGCCCAGATCGATCCAGTGCAGCGCGGCGAGCGCATCGACGGCTTGCGCGGGCGACATCGGCAAGCCGGCGCCGCGCAGCAGGCGGACAAAATGGACCACGTTGCGGGCGAGCGTGGGCGTGCCGTCGAGCGGCGTGGCTGCGCTTTTGCCCGATGAGGACGACGCCACGACTCGTCGGCCAGGCCGATCAGCGCGCGAGAGATCGCCTGAAGCGTCGCTATTGCCGGCGTCGAGCCGTGCGCTCTGGGCCGAGGCGCCGCCGTTACCTGCGTCGAATGAGTTCGCCATGCCGGCTATCCAGGCGCCGCAAGACAGTGCGCGATCTGCGCGGCATCGACGCGGGCCAGATCGTCCTGATACTTGAGCAGCACGCCGAGCGTGTCGTGCACGGATTGCGGGTCGAGCTCCGTCACCGACAAGGCTTCCAGCGCGCGGCACCAGTCGATCGTTTCGGCAATGCCGGGCGCCTTGAACAGATCCATGCCGCGCAGCCGATGCACGAAATCCACCGCCCGCCGCTGCAATTCCGCCGATGTTTGCGGCGCGCGAGCGGCAACGATCTCCAGCTCGCGATCGCGTTCCGGATAGCCAATCCATTGATACAGGCAACGGCGCTTCAAGGCGTCATGCACTTCGCGCGTGCGGTTCGACGTCATCACGACGAGCGGCGGCTGCTCCGCGCGGACCGTGCCATATTCGGGAATCGATACCTGGAAGTCCGAGAGCAGTTCCAGCAGAAAGGCTTCGAACGGTTCGTCGGCGCGGTCTATCTCGTCGATCAGCAACACGCGCCGTGCGCCGGGATGATTTTCGTCCGGCATCAGCGCTTGCAGCAGTGGGCGCTTCAGCAGGAATTCGCCGCGATACAAGGTGTCGTTGTCGGGATGCTCGCCGGCGGCTTCGGCCAGACGCAGCGCCATGATCTGGCGCGGATAGTCCCATTCGTAGAGCGCGCTCGCCGTGTCGAGGCCTTCGTAACATTGCAGACGCAACATCGAGGTGCCGAGCATGCCTGCCGCTGCCTTGGCCAGCTCGGTCTTGCCGACGCCCGGCTCGCCTTCGACGAACAGCGGCCGTTCCATGCGCAGCGCGAGATACAGCGCGGTTGCCAGCTCACGGCTGGCGAAATAGCGCTGGGCGGCGAGTTGGGTGAGGGTGTCGTCGATTGAAGCGGGCTGCATGGTGGTCCTGAATCTGCGCAATGAAGCGATGCCAATGAAGCGAGGCGTCGGCGGCGCACGTGAGCGAAGGCGGCTGACGTGCCCGCGCGGGCACGGGTCGCATCAGCCGCGAACGGCGAGGAAAAGCTAAGCGTTCGCCTTCGTCACCGCGCGTGCCGCCAGTACCGGAATCAGATGCGCGCGATATTCGGCGCTCGCGTGCATGTCCGTGTTCAGGTCGGCGCCCGACACCGTCACCGCGCGGGCGGCTTCGGGCGCGAAGTTCGCCGACAACGCGCTTTCCAGCTCCGGTACACGAAACACCGACGCCGCCGCGCCCGTCACCGCAACGCGCACGCCGCTCGCGAACTTCGCGACGAACACGCCGACCAACGCGAAGTGCGAAGCCGGATTGCGGAATTTCTCGTACGCGGCGCGCTCCGGCACCGGAAACTCAACGGCGACGATCAGTTCGTCGGGCGCCAACGCCGTCTCATACATGCCGACGAAAAAATCGCCCGACGTAATGCGCCGCCGGTCCGTGACGATAGTCGCGTCCAGCGCCATCGCCGCGGCCGGATAACAGGCGGCCGGGTCGTTGTTGGCGAGCGAGCCGCCGATCGTGCCGAGCGCGCGCACCTGGCGATCGCCGATATGCGCGGCGAGATCCGCAAGCGCCGGCGATACGCGCCGCAGTTCCGCGTGATCCGCGACATCGGCATGACACACGGCGGCGCCGATCGTCACCGTTTTTCCGTCGACCGTGATCGACTTCAGCGCGGGAATGCGCGTCACGTCGATCAGTTGTGACGGCTGCGCGAGACGCAGCCGCATGGTGGGCAAAAGGCTTTGGCCGCCGGCCAGAAACTTCGCGTCGCTGTCGGCGGTGAGGCTGGCGGCGGCCGCTTTCGGATCCGTCGCGCGTTGATACTCGAATGAATACATGTCGAATGCTCCGCTCAGGATCTCAATGGGCTTGTTTGGCAGCGTGAATCGCGGACCACACGCGATGCGGCGTGGCCGGCATTTGCAGGTCGGTCACGCCGAGCGGCGCGAGCGCGTCGAGGATCGCGTTGATCACCGCCGGCGGCGAGCCGATCGCGCCCGCTTCGCCGCAGCCTTTCACGCCGAGCGGATTGTGCGTGCACGGCGTGCCCTTCGCGGTTTCGACGGTGAAGTCCGGCAGATCGGACGCATGCGGCATCGCGTAATCCATGTACGAGCCGGACAGCAACTGGCCGCTCTCGTTGTCGTATACGCAGCGCTCCAGCATCGCCTGGCCGATGCCCTGAGCGAGCCCGCCATGCACCTGGCCTTCGACGATCATCGGGTTGATCACGTTGCCGAAATCGTCGACCGCGGTGAACTGCTGGATCCGGCACACGCCCGTGTCCGGGTCGACTTCGATCTCGCAGATGTACGCGCCGGATGGATAGGTGAAGTTGGTCGGATCGTAGAACGCGCTTTCTTCGAGGCCGGGTTCGAGCACGTCGAGCGGATAGTTGTGCGGCACGTACGCGGCGAGCGAAATCTCGGCAAACGCCTTGGTGCGATCGGTGCCCGCGACGCGGAATACGCCGTCCTTGAACTCGATGTCTTCCGCAGCGGCTTCGAGCAGGTGCGCGGCGATCTTCTTCGCCTTGGTTTCGATCTTGTCGAGCGCTTTCATGATCGCCGAGCCGCCGACCGCGATGGAACGCGAGCCATACGTGCCCATGCCGAACGGAATGCGGCCGGTGTCGCCGTGGACGATCTCGACGCTTTCCAGCGCAATGCCGAGCCGCTCGGCCACCACTTGCGCGAAGGTTGTCTCATGTCCCTGGCCGTGACTGTGCGAGCCCGTGAACACGGTGACCGATCCGGTGGGATGCACGCGAATCTGACCGACTTCGAACAGGCCGGCCCGCGCGCCCAACGCGCCCGCGATATTCGAAGGCGCGAGACCGCAGGCTTCGATGTAGCACGAATAGCCGAGGCCGCGCAGCTTGCCGTTCTTTTCGGATTCCTGTCTGCGCGCTGCGAAGCCTTTGACGTCCGCGAGTTCGAGCGAACGCGCGAGGATCGTCTCGTAGTCGCCGGTGTCGTAGGTGAGGCCGACCGGCGTCGCGTACGGAAACTCGCGAATGAAATTGCGGCGGCGGATCTCGGCCGGATCGAGCTTCAGTTCGCGCGCGGCCGTTTCGACGAGGCGCTCCACGACATACGTCGCTTCGGGGCGGCCCGCGCCGCGATAGGCGTCGACGGGAACGGTGTTGGTGAAGACCGCTTTCACTTCCGCGTAGATCGCGGGCGTGGCGTACTGGCCGGCGAGCAGCGTGGCGTACAGAATGGTCGGCACGCTGGAGGCGAAGGTGGACAGATACGCGCCCATGTTGGCTGTTGTATGGATGCGCATGGCGAGGAACCTGCCGTCCGCGTCCAGTGCCAGTTCGGCTTTGGTCACGTGATCGCGGCCGTGCGCGTCGGAGACGAACGCTTCCGAGCGCTCGGCCGTCCACTTCACCGGACGGCGGATTTTCTTCGACGCCCAGGTCAGCGCGACGTCTTCGGCGTACAGGAAGATCTTCGATCCGAAGCCGCCGCCCACGTCCGGCGCGATCACGCGCAGTTTCGATTCCGGCAGCGACAGCACGAAGGCGGCCATCAGCAGGCGCTCCACATGCGGATTCTGGTTCGCGACGTAGAGCGTGTAGCTGTCGTCCTGCGCCGAATAGCTCGCGTTGACCGCGCGCGGTTCGATCGCGTTCGGAATCAGCCGGTTGTTGACGATGTCGAGCGTGGTGACGTGCGCGGCTTTGGCGAAGGCGGCGTCGGTGGCGGCTTTGTCGCCGTGGCCCCAGTTGTAGCAGACGTTGTCGGGCACTTCGTCGTGAACGGCGGGCTGGCCGGCGTCGGCTGCATGCGCGGTGTCGACTACCGCCGGCAGCACGTCGTAGTCGACTTCGATCAGTTCGGCGGCGTCTTTGGCGGCCTTGATCGAATCGGCGATGACGAGCGCGACCTGGTCGCCGACGTGGCGCACTTTCGTATGCGCGATGACCGGATGCGGCGGCTCGTTCATCGGCTTGCCGTCGGTGCTGTGGATCAGCCAGCCGCACGGCAGGCCGCCGACGTTGTCAGCGGCCATGTCCGCGCCGGTGAAGATCGCCACCACGCCGGGCGACTGTTTGGCCGCGGTGGTGTCGATGGTGTTGATCTTCGCGTGCGCGTACGGCGAGCGCAGGAATACCGCGTAGGTTTGCTGGGGCAGGACGATGTCGTCGGTGTACTGGCCGTTGCCGGTCAGGAAACGATAGTCTTCCTTACGTTCGACGGAGGCGCCGATCAGGTGAGTTTCGGGTGCGTTCATCGTCGGCTCCTCAGGCGGTGGCCGGTGCGTTGGCCTGCGCGGTGGCATTCGCGGCGGCGTTGGCCGTGCCGGTGGACTTCATGCCTTCGGCGCCTTCGAGCACTGCTTTGACGATGTTGTGATAGCCCGTACAGCGGCACAGATTGCCGTCGAGCTGGGCGCGTACGTCGTCGCCGGTGAGATCCGGCTGGCGCTGGACGAGCGAGACTGCGCTCATCACCATGCCGGGCGTACAGAAGCCGCATTGCAGGCCGTGGCAATGTTTGAAGGCTGCCTGCATGGGATGCAGTGTGCCGTCTTTGGCGAGCCCCTCGATGGTGGTGATTTTCGCGCCGTCCGCCTGCACCGCGAGGATGTTGCAGGATTTGATCGCGCGTCCGTTCAGATGGACCGTGCACGCGCCGCATTGGGCTGTATCGCAGCCGACGTGTGTGCCGGTGAGACGCAGTTGCTCGCGAAGGAACTGGACTAGCAGGGTGCCAGGGTCGATTGAGGCGCTGATGGGCGCGCCGTTCACCGTCAGACTGATGCTGATCGCCATGAAGTTGTCTCCTTATGGGGTGAGACCGGACCTTTTTGCGGTTGTTGTTTGCCTTCGGTTGCCTGTTTTTTTTCGTGGGGCCGGTTGGGGTGTTGCGGGGTTTCTTATGGGGTTGCCGAAAAGTAAAGCACAAATTGGGCTGGGGCGCTATGGGGGGTTTTTTGACTGGTGGGTGGTTTGGGTCGTTGTTTTTTTTGTTGGCCTTTCCTTGAGTTCTTTGTGGTTTATTAGGGTTGCCCCTGTGCGGGGCGGCACTCACTTTCTTTGCATGCCGTGTATGGACCGGAGACATGGGTAACAGGTGTGCGGAGACATGGGTAACACTCTGGGCGAGCGAATCGCCTGGAGCCGGTTATGCCCTGGAACCCGAGAGACACCATGAATTTGCGTCTGGAATTCGTTCAACTGGCCTCGCAGGAAGGCGCCAACCGTCGTGAGTTGTGTCGGCGTTTTGGCATCAGCCCGAAGACCGGCTACAAGTGGCTCGATCGCCACGCAAAGGGTGGCGACACCGCGCTGACGGATCATTCGCGACGGCCCCAGCAGAGCCCGGCACGCACGCCACCGTCGGTCGAGCAGCGGGTGGTCGAACTGCGGCGGGCGCATCCGGCCTGGGGTGGACGCAAGATCAGCCGACGTCTGTGCGATCTGGGTCAAACGGATGTGCCCGCGCCCAGCACCGTGACCGATATCCTGCATCGACACGGGCTGATCGAGCCGGCCGCTTCCGCCGCCGCCACGGCCTGGCAGCGCTTCGAGCACGCGCAGCCCAACGATCTCTGGCAGATGGATTTCAAGGGCTGGTTCGACCTGCAGGACGGACGGCACTGTTCGCCACTGACCATGCTGGACGATCATTCGCGCTACAACGTGACCCTCGATGCCTGCATCAGCACCGACACCCGGATCGTGCAGCATCATCTGGAGCGCACGTTCCGCCGCTACGGGCTGCCGCTGCGCATCAACGCGGACAATGGTTCGCCGTGGGGCAGCCCCAGCCAGCCGGGCCAGTTGACCGAACTGGCCATCTGGCTCATCCGGCTGGGCGTGCGACTGTCGCACAGCCGCGTGGCGCATCCGCAGACCAATGGCAAGGAGGAGCGGTTTCATCGCACGCTGAAGGCCGAGGTGATCGCCGGGCGCCATTTCAGGGACCTGCGCAGCGCCCAGCAGGCGTTCGATGAGTGGCGCTCGGTCTACAACCACCAGCGCCCGCATCAGGCGCTGGACATGGCGACCCCGGTTACGCGCTATCGACCGAGCCCGCGTGCCTACCCCGAGAGCCTGCCGCCGATCGAGTACGGCGCAAACGACCACGTGCAGTACGTGAAGTGGAATGGTGAACTACGCTTCAGGAAGCAGCGCTTCAAGGTATCGAGCGCATTGCATAACCTGCCCGTGGCCATCCGGGAGCGCGTCGGTGAAGAGAACTGCTACGACCTGTTTTTTGCGCATCACCGTTTCGGAACCATCAACCTGAGTCCGCAGGAGTGAGCGGAGCATGTGTTACCCATGTCTCCGCACACCTGTTACCCATGTCTCCGGTCCATACACATGCCGCAAAGAAAGTAAGCAAAGAAAGCGGCTTCACACCGCCAGCCCAGAAGCGGGTCCCCTGGCCTGGAGGAGGCAGTGGTGCATCTGGAATCCGTGCTCTCGCACATTCCGCCCCGGTGACAAGGCCGTCATTCTTCCGGCGGCGCTCCGCGCGCCGTCGCGGTACTTCATCCACCGCCAGCCGTCTCGCGCGTCAGCCACACTTCTCAAGCCCCTGAGCGTTTCTTCCATTCGCAAACCGCCGGCCGTCTCTGCGTCAGCGACAATTCTCGAACCGCTGGCCGTCTGTCGCGCCAGCGGCATTTCCGAACCTTTGGCCGGCTGTTGCGCCGGTGGCGTTCTCGAACCTTTGGCCGGCTGTCGCGCCGGTGGCATTCTTGAACCTTTGGCCGTCTGTTGCGTCGGCGGATCTCCAAGATCCCTGGCCGTTTTGCCTCGGTGGCATTTCTCAATCTTCCGTCCATACAGTCCCTCGCCGAGGCGAAGCCGACGGCTCCCGCGACGCACAAACGCAACCTCCGTCCCGAAGCGAACCGTTCCGGCGAGCGCGGAGCGCGAGGCGGGAAGAATGACGGCCTTGTCACCGGGGCGGAATGTGCGAGAGCACGGATTCCAGATGCACCACTGCCCCCTCCAGGCCAGGGGACCCGCTTCTGGGCTGGCGGTGTGAAGCCGCTTTCTTTGCTTACTTTCTTTGCGGCATGTGTATGGACCGGAGACATGGGTAACAGGTGTGCGGAGACATGGGTAACACATGCTCCGCTCACTCCTGCGGACTCAGGTTGATGGTTCCGAAACGGTGATGCGCAAAAAACAGGTCGTAGCAGTTCTCTTCACCGACGCGCTCCCGGATGGCCACGGGCAGGTTATGCAATGCGCTCGATACCTTGAAGCGCTGCTTCCTGAAGCGTAGTTCACCATTCCACTTCACGTACTGCACGTGGTCGTTTGCGCCGTACTCGATCGGCGGCAGGCTCTCGGGGTAGGCACGCGGGCTCGGTCGATAGCGCGTAACCGGGGTCGCCATGTCCAGCGCCTGATGCGGGCGCTGGTGGTTGTAGACCGAGCGCCACTCATCGAACGCCTGCTGGGCGCTGCGCAGGTCCCTGAAATGGCGCCCGGCGATCACCTCGGCCTTCAGCGTGCGATGAAACCGCTCCTCCTTGCCATTGGTCTGCGGATGCGCCACGCGGCTGTGCGACAGTCGCACGCCCAGCCGGATGAGCCAGATGGCCAGTTCGGTCAACTGGCCCGGCTGGCTGGGGCTGCCCCACGGCGAACCATTGTCCGCGTTGATGCGCAGCGGCAGCCCGTAGCGGCGGAACGTGCGCTCCAGATGATGCTGCACGATCCGGGTGTCGGTGCTGATGCAGGCATCGAGGGTCACGTTGTAGCGCGAATGATCGTCCAGCATGGTCAGTGGCGAACAGTGCCGTCCGTCCTGCAGGTCGAACCAGCCCTTGAAATCCATCTGCCAGAGATCGTTGGGCTGCGCGTGCTCGAAGCGCTGCCAGGCCGTGGCGGCGGCGGAAGCGGCCGGCTCGATCAGCCCGTGTCGATGCAGGATATCGGTCACGGTGCTGGGCGCGGGCACATCCGTTTGACCCAGATCGCACAGACGTCGGCTGATCTTGCGTCCACCCCAGGCCGGATGCGCCCGCCGCAGTTCGACCACCCGCTGCTCGACCGACGGTGGCGTGCGTGCCGGGCTCTGCTGGGGCCGTCGCGAATGATCCGTCAGCGCGGTGTCGCCACCCTTTGCGTGGCGATCGAGCCACTTGTAGCCGGTCTTCGGGCTGATGCCAAAACGCCGACACAACTCACGACGGTTGGCGCCTTCCTGCGAGGCCAGTTGAACGAATTCCAGACGCAAATTCATGGTGTCTCTCGGGTTCCAGGGCATAACCGGCTCCAGGCGATTCGCTCGCCCAGAGTGTTACCCATGTCTCCGCACACCTGTTACCCATGTCTCCGGTCCATACACGGCATGCAAAGAAAGTGAGTGCCGCCCCGCACAGGGGCAACCCTAATAAACCACAAAGAACTCAAGGAAAGGCCAACAAAAAAACACCAACGCACCCACAAACACCAACCAGACAACCCCCCGATTAGCTGCTCAACCTGGAATGCCTCCGCGAATACCCAAAATAAACAACCATCCCAACGAGCAACCAAACCACAAACGCCACCCACGTAACAGCCTGAAGATTAATCATCAGGAAAAGGCAGGAAGCAACCGCCAACACCGGCACAACCGGCACCCCAGGACACCGGAACGCCCGCGGCAATTCAGGATGCGTCTTCCGCAAAACGAGAACCGCAATCGACACCATCGAAAACGCGGCCAACGTGCCGATATTGATCAACTCGGCCAGCACATTCAACGGCACCACCGCCCCGATCAATCCAAAGAAAATCCCCACGAGCCACGTAGTAAAAAACGGCGTAGCGAACCGCGGATGCACCCGCGAAAGCCGCGCCGGCAGCAACCCGTCGCGCGACATGGCGAAAATCACCCGGGTCTGGCCATAAGCCATCACCAGAATCACCGTCAACATACCCAGCACGGCGCCGAGGTCGATAAACCCCGCCACCCACTTTTGCCCCGCAACCTGCAACGCGTACGAGACCGGGTGCGAAATATTCGCGAACTGCGCCGACGGCACGATGCCGGTGACGACGGCGGCCACCGCCACATACAACACCGCGCAAACGCCCAGCGACGCAATGATTCCGATCGGCAGATCGCGCTTCGGATTCTTCACCTCTTCCGCCGCGGACGACACGGAGTCGAAACCGATGAACGCGAAGAACATCACCGCCGCCGCGCCGAACACGCCGTTCCAGCCATTCGGCATGAACGGATGCCAGTTGGCCGGCGTCACATGAAAGACGCCCACGCAGATGACCAGCAACACCACGATCACCTTGATCGCGACCATGATGTTGTTGATCCGCGCCGACTCGCGCACGCCGAACGACAACAGCGCCGTGATCGCCATCATCACGAGGAACGCGGGCAGGTTGAAGAGCGTGTCGTGACCTGGCAACGCACCTGGCGCCGCCGTCAACGCAACCGGCAAGGACACGCCGAAGCCCGACAGCAACGATTGCAGATAACCCGACCAGCCCACCGAGACAGCGGAGGTGGCAAGCCCGTATTCGAGCATCAGGTCCCAGCCGATGATCCATGCGGCCAGTTCGCCGAGCGTCGCATACGAGTACGTGTAGATCGATCCCGCCACCGGAATCGTCGAGGCAAATTCTGCGTAGGCGAGGGCGGCGAAGCCGCAGGCGAGCGCCGCGATCAGGAACGAGATCATCAGCGCCGGGCCGGCCTGCACGGCGCCCGTGCCGGTCAGCACGAAAATACCGGTGCCGATAATGGCGCCGACGCCGAGGAAGGTCAGATCGAGCGCGCCGAGCGCTTTCTTCAAACCGGCGTTCTGAGCACTTGCGGCGATCATGTGCTCGACGCTCTTCTTGCGAAACAGGGACATTGGCGAGGGTCTCCAGTAGTGCACGCGTGTTGCGCGCCGAATGTCGGGAAACCCACGATTTTAGCGGATCGGCACTCTGCACCGTTCTGGCGCGTGCTTTTTACGGCATAGCCGCAAAGCCGAAGAAACCGACGGCCGCGATCCGGATGGGCGGTTCGTCCGCTGCGCGGCCAATCGCAGCAAGGGTTTCGCGCGATGCGCAGGCAGTCGGGAGGGAATTGCTCTCCTGCAAACCGGCCGTGCCGGGCGCGAGCTTTTCAGCACACACAGAGCAGCGTCGGCAGGCGTCGGCGGCGAGAGCGGTCAGCCCGCCATCGCGGGATTCAGATCGATGAGCCGGTTGCTCATCACGTAGAACGTCAGTTCGGCGTTGTTGCGCAGCTTCATCTTTTCGAGCAGACGGGTGCGATAAACGCTGACCGTTTTCACCGACAGCGAGAGCGCCACGGCAATATCCGTCAGCCGCTTGCCCGACGCGAGCATGCACAGCGTCTGATATTCGCGGTCGGAGAGCTTTTCGTGCGGCATCTGTTCGCCGTCGAAGGAAACGTAGTCCGCGAGCGCCTCGGCCATCGCCGGGCTCACGTATTTGCGGCCTGCCGCGACCTGCTGGAGCGCGCCGATCATCTGCGTGGCGTCGACGGTTTTCGACAGGTAGCCGGCGGCGCCCGCTTTCAGCGCGCGCACGGCGTACTGGTCCTCGCGGTACATCGAGAACATCAGCACGGCCACGCGCGGCGCCTTGCGCTTCAGACGCTTGAGTACTTCGACGCCGTTCATGTCGGGCAGCGAAATGTCCAGCAGCACCACGTCGTAGCTGAACCGGGCGACGGCGTCGAGCGCTTCGGCACCGCTTTGCGCTTCGGTCACTTCGCGCGCCACGCCGCGGTCGAGCAGCAACTGACGGACGCCCTGGCGAACCACTGCGTGATCATCGACGAGCAGAATGCGCAGGCTCATGACGTCACGCTCACGATTGCAGGGCGTGCCGACGGGCGCGCGGCGCGTGCGCCAGCATGGCGTCCCAGGCAAAGCGCGCGCGAACGATGGTTCCGCGCGACTGCGTGCCGTTGCCGCTGTCGTCGCCGTTGCGCTCCGCATCGGCGCGCCGTGCGCTGACGCGCAGCGTGCCGTCGAAGGCCGCGCAGCGCGCCTGCATGCCGCTCAGACCGAAATGGCCGTGTCGGCCGCCAGCGTTGCGCGTGACGCCGATGCCGTCGTCGGTCACGATCAGCGTGAGGTGGCGGCGGCTGGTTTCGATGCGCACGTCGGCGGATTCGGCGCGCGCGTGTTTGGCAATATTGTTCAGCGCTTCCTGCGCGACGCGGAATACGGCGAGCGCGGCGTCGGCGGGCAGGCGGGTGAGGCGCACGTCGGCGGCGCAGATGAAACTCGTGCGCAATTGCGTGCGCGCGGCGAAGTCGCCGCTCCAGTGGGCCAACGCGCCGACAATGCCCGCTTCGAGCGACGGCGCATGCAGTTCCGCGACAGCCTGGCGGCTGGCTTCGCACGCGGCATCGAGCGAGCGGTTCGCCACGGCGAGCGCGGCGGCACACTGCGGCGGGGCATCGGCGGGCAGCCAGGTTTCGACGCCGGCGAGCGCGAAGCGGGTGGCGGTCAGCTCGGCGCCTACGCCATCGTGCAACTCGCGCGCCACATGACGGCAAGCGGCTTCCTGCGCCCGGACGAGCTCGGCCGAGAGTTCGCGCACCCGGGCGCGCAACCGTTCGATTTCCAGGTGGGTCGACGAAGCAGGCGCAGCGGACGCGCCGGATCCTTCACGTGCCGATGACGCGGGAAGATGGGCGGCGAACGGGACGACAGTCGACGTATCCATGACCTTCCTTCTCAGAATGCAATGCGGACGGCGAAGCGGGTACGCCGTGGCGGCGCGAAGACGAAAGAACGCATACGGGTCTCAGGCCTCCAGGTGCAAGCCATTGCGCTTAGGGCGCAACAGCCGGATCGCTACAGTGTGACGTAACGAAATTTACATTCAGTAACATGGCGGGCAGGCCACGACAGGCGTGTCAATTTGACTGACAATGCGCCGCGATGATATCTCATAAATAGGAAAAATGCAGTCGCACCAAGGGTTAGCGGCTTGATTTCACGCAATCCATGATGTTTTGTCACGCAATTCCTGTAGGAAGAATGCTGACGCGGAATGTCGTGCGGAAGACATCGATTTGTAACCGGGCAATAAAAAAGGAGCCCGAAGGCTCCTTTCCCTGATTCCGCGGCCAGTGCCGCAAAAATCCAACCGTGGCTTCAGCCAACGAACGCTTTTTCGACCACGTAGTGACCCGGCGCGTTGTTGCTGCCTTCCTGGAAGCCCAGATCGTCGAGCAGCTTGCGCGTGTCGCGCAGCATGTGCGGGCTGCCGCACAGCATGACGCGGTCGTTTTCGAGCGAGAAGCCCGGCACGCCGAGGTCGGCGAACAGCTTTTCGGTTTCGATCAGTTCGGTGATGCGGCCGCGGTTCTGGAACGCTTCGCGCGTGACGGTGGGGTAGTACAGCAGCTTTTCCTGCACCAGTTCGCCCAGATGCTCGTGCGCCGGCAGGTGATCCGTGATGTATTCCTTGTACGCCAGTTCGTCGACGAAACGGCAGGTGTGCGTGAGCACGACGCGCTCGTAGCGGTCGTAAATGTCGGGATCCTTGATGATCGACATGAACGGCGCCAGCCCCGTGCCGGTGGACAGCAGCCACAGCGTCTTGCCCGGCAGCAGGTTGTCGGCCACCAGCGTGCCGACCGGCTTCTTGCCGATCAGGACTTCGTCGCCGACCTTCAGATGCTGCAAACGCGACGTGAGCGGGCCGTCCTGCACCTTGATGCTCAGGAATTCGAGGTGTTCTTCGTAGTTCGCACTCGCGAGGCTGTAGGCGCGGATCAGCGGCTTGCCGTCGACTTCGAGACCCACCATCGTGAACTGGCCGTTTTCGAAACGGAACGACGGATCGCGCGTGCAGGTGAAGCTGAAAAGCGTATCGGTCCAGTGATGGACGCTCAGGACGGTTTGTGAATTCAGGTTGCTCATGGCTTCTTGGATAGTGCGAAAAACAAAGGCGGCCAGTCGTCTTGAGCCGGCCGGCACGGCAAGGGCGATGCTGCGCTAACCCATATGGGAATCACGCGCAATCCGCTATTTTACCGCGCCTGCTGCCTGTAGCGCCGGCGCGACGGTTGAGCGTGGTCAAGCGGGTGACCGAACCCGGAAGCGTCGGCACCGGCGGTCGGTAAAACCGGGCGCCGCGAAGTACGTTGGCATGGATGCGGCCGCGCTTCGGAAGGTACGGCGATGAGCGAAAGCCGCGTACGGCGGCCGCCATCGGCTGTCCGGCATGCGCTGGACAGGCGCGCCGCGCGGGCAACATTTTCAGGATGATACCGAAACCCGCCATGCGCTGCAGCATTGACCCTGCTGATAAAACTGGCAAGAGTCGCACGATTGGTGAGGAAATGGACAATGGCGGGATGCCTGGCGTACGCGTGATGGTGTTTTCATCCGACCCGCGCGGACGTCTCAGGGTTGGTACACAAAGGTGGATAAACCGGTGTAAGACATCCCTGAATTCCAATTGGAATAAGGCTTTTCAAAATTACCGTTTCGATTACTCCGAATTGCGCAAAGTCAACACCAGCGGCGGTGAACCTGAACCGCCGCGCCGCCGAGGCCATCGCGCGACATGGATCAGCAACGCCGCGGCACCCCGCCGGTTACGCCGGAGCCGCCACCCGCTTTTTGCCGCGCTGTTTCAGCACTCGAGCCTGCAACACGATCACGAGCAGCAGGAACACGCCGCGAATCACCGACTGCCAGTACGCCGACAAGCTGATAAAGCCCAGCCCGTTCTCGAAGTTCAGCAGATTGAACACCAGACCCAGCAGCAATACGCCGGCAATCGTCATCGCGATCGAGCCTTCGCCGCCCGTGAGCAACGTGCCGCCGAGCACGACCGCCGAGATGGCGAACAGCTCCCAGCCGACGCCTTCGTTGGGTTGTCCCGCGCCGAACTGCGCGGCGAGGATCACGCCCGCCATGCCGGCGAGCAGGCCGCTCACCGCATAGGCCATCACGAGAGTGCGGTCGACGTTCAGGCCCATCAGCCGCGCGGCTTCCTCGCTGCCGCCGATCGCCAGCGAATGCCGCCCGAAGCGTGTACTGCGCAGCGCGAGCCAGCCGGCCAACGCCGCCACCACGGCGACGATGCCCGGAATCGGCAGCCCGAACAGATCGCCCTGCCCGAAGTTGCCGAAGTTCGATTCCGCGGAGATCGACACCGCATCGTTCTTGCCGAGCAGCAGCGCCACGCCGTGCGCGCCGAGGCTTGTCGCGAGCGTGACGATAAACGGCAGGATCTTCAGGCGCGTGATGATCAGTCCGTTCAGCACGCCGACAGCGAGTCCCGCTGCGCACCCGGCCAGCGCGGCGACCCAACCGCCGTACACGCTGGTCAGCGCGGCGACGACGCTCGCCAGCGCGGCCACCGTGCCCACCGACAGGTCGATGCCGCCCGTGATGATCACGAACGCCATGCCCACCGAGATGAGCGCGAACATCGAGTTGTAGCGCCAGAACGACGTGATGTTGTACGCCGAGCCGAAATGCTCGTAGCGCACGAGACCGAACACGACGAGGGCGGCCAGCGCGAGCAGGATAGGAAGATTCTTTTTCATCGTATCGAGTCCGGAATTTTCTCTGATGCGCGTGAACTAGCGAGACTTACCGCGAGCGCCGCTGCACATAAACGGCGGCGACGATAATGCCGGCCTTGACCACCAGCGCCGCCGCGTCGGGAATGCCGTGCGCGAGCAGCGTGTAGCGCAGCAACTGGATGATCAGCGCGCCGATCAGCGTGCCGCCGATATACGCTTTGCCGCCGGTGAGCGCGGTGCCGCCGACGGCGACTGCCGCGATCGCATCGAGCTCGACGCCGAGCCCGACCACGTTCGCATCCGAGGACGAATTCACCGAGATCGAGATCAACCCCGCCAGTCCCGCGAGCGCCGCACACAGCGTGTAGGCGATCAGCTTCACGGTGGCCGTCGGCACGCCGCACAGATAAGCAGCTTTTTCGTTGCCGCCGGTAATCAGCAGATACTGGCCGAACAGCGTCTTGCGCACGACCCACACGAACAGGGCGACCAGCGCGAGCATCAGCAGCACCTGGAACGGCACGCCCGCCACCTTGCCGAGCGCGATCCACTGGAAGGCGGGCGTGTTGAACGCCTGCAGGCTGCCGTCGGTGACGACCTGCGCGATGCCGCGGCCGGCAATGAACAGCACCAGCGTCGCGACAATCGGCTGCACGGATAACCTCGTCACCAGCAAGCCGTTGAAGACGCCGCACAACGCGGCGGCCAGCACCGGCAGCACGAACGCGAGCGCAATGCCGCCGGGACCGGCAATGTTCAGGAACAGCATCGGCGCGAGCGCACCGGAGATCGCCATCGAGGCGCCCACCGACAGATCGATGCCGCCCGTCGCCACCACCAGCGTCATGCCGATGCCGACGATCACGATCGTCACCACCTGCGTCATGTTGACGTTGAAGGTTTGTAGCGACCAGAAGTGCGGCGTGAAGAACAGGTTGAACAGCACCATCGCGAGCAGAACGATCACTTCGCGCTGCATGGCGAGATGGCGCCATTTGCGCACGGTGGTGGCCGCCGTGGCGCGCGGCGCGGCCGTCATCTGCTGGGCGGTTTCGCCGAGCCGCGGCTCGGTGTGCAACGTTTCGGTGTGCAGCTTAAGCGCCATGACGGTCGCCCTCCAGCGCGTCTTCGATGTGTGCGGCGGTTGCCGTTTGCGCGGCATCGGCCAGTGGCGAATGGCCGTCGCTGCCGTAGGCAATGGCGTCCATGATCGCGGTCTCGCTCATGTCGGCGCCGTTCAGTTCGGCGACCGTGCGGCCGTCGCGGATCACCACGGCGCGGTCGGCCACGGCCGTCAGTTCTTCCAGCTCGGAGGCGGACAGCAGTACGGCGAGGCCCGCGTCGCGCGATTCGCGCACGATCTTCGCTACGTCCGCTTTCGCGCCGACGTCGATACCGCGCGTCGGTTCGTCGAGCAGCAACAGTGAGGGCTCGGCCGCCAGCCAGCGCGCCAGCAGCACTTTCTGCTGATTGCCGCCCGACAGCTCGCGGATAGGCTGATCCGGCGAGCGCAGCTTGATGCCGAGCGACGCAATGAAGCGATCGACGATCGCCTGCTGCTTTTTCACGTCGACCACGCCGTTCTTCGCCAGCGTGCGTAGACAGACGAGCGTGAGGTTGTCGCGCACCGAGAGTTCGGGGACGATGCCTTCGGCCTTGCGGTCTTCGGTGAGATAGGCAAGCCCGCGCGAGATCGCGTCCTGCGGCGACTTCAGCGCCACGTTCTCACCGCCGATCGCAAGCGAACCTCGCTCCAGCGGATCGGCGCCGAACATTAGCCGCATGGTTTCCGTGCGGCCCGAGCCGAGCAGGCCCGCGAGACCCACGGCTTCGCCGGCATGCACTTCGAGCGAGACGTCGCTCACTTTCGGATGCGCGCTCAGATGCGTCGCCGCGATCATCTGCTTGCCGCGGCGCGCGAGGTTCGCTTCGCGTGCTTCCGCGTCTTCCTGGACGACAGCGGCGAGCGTGCGGCCGAGCATCGTCGTGACGAGCTGCAGTTTGTCCATCTCCGCCATCGCGCTTTGCGCGACCGTCTGGCCGTCGCGCATCACCGTGACGCGGTCGCACAGCGCGTACAGTTCATCGAGCCTGTGCGACACGAAGATCACCGCGCGGCCGTCGTCGCGCAGCTTGCGCACCACGGTGAACAGCAACTCCACTTCGCGTTCGTCGAGCGACGAGGTGGACTCGTCCATGATGACCATCTTCGCGTCCGACGACACCGCACGCGCCAGTGCCACCATCTGCTGAATGGCGGTCGAATAGCGGCCAACCGGTTTCTTCACATCGATCTGCAAGCCGAACGATTCGAGCAGCGCGGCGGCGCGTTGCTGTACCGCGCGCCAGTCGATCAAACCAAAACGGCGCGGTTCGCGGCCGAGGAAAATGTTCTCCGCCACCGAGCGGAACGGTACCAGATTGATCTCCTGATAGATCGTGCTGATGCCGGCTTCGCGCGCCTGCTTGGGCGTGCGGAAATCGACCTCGCGGCCTTCGAAGCGCACGCTGCCCGAGCCGCGCCGATAGGCGCCGGTCAGGATCTTGATCATGGTCGATTTGCCCGCGCCGTTCTGGCCGATCAGCGCATGCACTTCGCCGGCGGCGACGCTCAGATGAGCGCCGCGCAACGCGGGCACGCCGCCGAAGCTGATGCCGATGTCCTGCATGTCGAGCAGCGGCGAACGGGTAAGGGGAGAGTGTGGCGTCTCTTTGCCGGATTCCGTCACGGGTTTCCTCCTGATGCATGTGCGGCTTTGTTTGCCACATGCACGCTGGCTATGCATTGCACGTGCGAGCCGGTGCGGCCCTTCGTTCGGGGCACTTATGCGGCCGATGTCGCTGAATCATGGTACGCCGCATAAAAGCGAAGCGACGGTTCGTGCTGCCACGAACCCGTCGCTCCGAACCCTTCCCGTCGCCCGCCCCCCGAGGAGACCGATTCGGGGCGAGGACGTCCTGCGAGGCAATCCCCCGGTCCCGACTTCTCGCAGAGCACCGGCTTGGGGACGGGGGATTTCCTTCGGTGCGCCGCCGGAGCGCGTGGACGCTCCGTTAAGGCACGGCGCTCGAACTTCGAAACTGCGCAGACAGCGCCGCTTCGCGATCAATAGCCGTACTGCATGTTCTGCTGCACGTTGCTCTTGTCGTAGAACTTGTCGGACACCTTGACCCACGTCGGGATCTTTTCGCCCTTCGCGTAACGCTGTGCGACGTCGCACGCGAGCGGGCCGAAGAACGGGCTCGACTGCACGCTTGCGCCGAGTTCACCGGCCGCGATCGCGTCCATGCCACCCTTGGTGCCGTCGATCGTGACGATCTGGATGTCCTTGCCCGGCTGCTTGCCGGCGGCCTTGATCGCGGCGATCGCGCCGAGTGCCATTTCGTCGTTGTGCGCGTACACGGCGGTCACGTCGGGATGCGCCTGCAACAGCGTTTCCATGACCTGGCGGCCCTTGTCGCGCGCGAAGTCGCCGCTTTGCGACGCGATGATCGTCATGCCCGGATTCTTCGCGATGATCTCGTCGAAGCCCTTCTTGCGATCGTTCGCGGCGGACGCGCCAGTGGTGCCTTCGAGTTCGATGATCTTCGCCTTGCCGCCCGTCGCCTTGACGAGCCAGTCAGCGGCGCGATGACCCTGATCGATGAAGTCCGAGCCGATGAACGTGATGTAGTCGCGGCCCGCCTTGGCGACCGACTGATCGACGTCGCGGTCGACCAGGATCACCGGAATGCCGGCCTTTTTGGCTTGCAGCACGATCGGCGCGAGCGGTTTTTCTTCGCGCGGCGGGAACACCAGCAGATCGACGTGCTGCGCGATCATGTTCTGGATATCCGACACCTGCTTGGAGTTCGAACTGTTGGCGTCGGTCAGGACCAACTGCCAGCCGCACTTCGCGGCGACGTCCTTGAAGCTCTTGGTTTCCGCGAGACGCCACGGATTGTTGCTTTCGGTCTGCGCGAAGCCGACCTTCAGCGGAGTCTTGCTGGGCAGCTTGGGCAACGCGTCGTCGGCGTGCGCGGTGGCGACGCCGAAACCGATTGCCAGAGCCAGCAGCGAACCCGCCAGCGGACGAATCTGCTGCTTGCGCACGTGACTGCGCGACTGCGTGTTGAGCGACGCCATGTCTTCCTCCAGTACCTGGTGAGGTAGGTATATTTGCTTTTAGTGTTGCTCCTGCCGGCCGGCGGTGTTTGCCCGACCCGACGTGCCGATTATTTCACCTGAAATTATTATCGGTCAATCACTAATAATATTAGTTATTGGCTTTTTTGCCTCGGTAATTACCCTGACCGAAGCGCGTTCGACAAGCGGACCGTCGAGCTTGACCATGCGATGCCGAACCGGCGCGCCGGCGGCGCGATTGTGTTCTTCCTGCAGCAGGGTTTCGACGGCCCAGCGCCCCAGTTCGTAGTTCGGCAGCACGACGGTCGAGAGAGGCGGATGCGTATGACGGGCGATTTCCTGGTCGTCGTAGCCGAGCACGGAGACGTCTTCGGGCACGCGCAGGCCGAGTTGTTTCAGGGCTTCGATGGCGCCGATGGCGGTCAGGTCGTTGGCGCAGAAAATCGCGGTCGGTGGATTGGGCTCGCGCATCAGCGAGAGCGTCAGTTCAAAGCCGAGGCCCGAACTCCAGTCGCCGTCGCGCACCATTTCCGGCGCGAAAGGCAGGTCGGCGGTGGCGAGCGCGGTGCGGTAGCCTTTGAGCCGGTCTTTCGACGCATCCTGCCAGGGTTCGCCGTTGATATAGCCGATCCGCCGGTGTCCGGCCTGCAACAGGTAGTCGGTCGCCAGGTGACCGCCGGCCACTTCAGCGGGCACCACCGACGAAAACCCGCCTTCGCCCGTATAGCAATTCAGCAGCACGGTCGGCACCTGCGAGAGCGCCACCGGCGGCGTCACCTTGCGCGTATAGACGGTCGCGTAAATCACGCCGAACACGTGCGGATTCGACAGCGTGGCGTCCAGCACCTGCTTTTCGATGTCGGCGTTGCCGTGCGTCGAATAGACCGCCAGCATCTTGCCGCTCGCGTAGGCCGCGTCACGCGCGCCGTCGACGTTGACGACCGGATGCGGACTCGTGGAAATTTCGTCGGCCAGATAGACGATCAGATTGCGCTCGTCGCTCGAAGCCGATACCGGCTCGCGCAGCGACAGCCGGTAGCCGAGGTCGTGCGCGGCTTTCAGCACCTTGTTGCGGGTGGCCTCGGAGAACTTCGCGCCGGTCGCGTTGTTCAGCACGAGCGAGACTGTCGATTGCGACACGCCAGTGAGCTTGGCGATGTCGGTCATGGTCGGACGGCGCTGGGTCGATTTTTTCATTGTGCGGGCCGCGCTGCAGCGGCGCTGGAACTGGGGCATGCCGTGGGCATCGTGGTGTTGACGGTACCACTAATAATATGCGCGCGGCAACGCGCGCTAACCCGCCATCTGGGAGGTGACGATCGATCGTCGCACACAGCTGGGTCGGCCAATTTATTATTAATAATATTGACGGGTGCGCTTTGGCATGCGATTCTCGGTCGCGCGGGCCTGGACAGTCCGCCGGTCGTGCGCTGTGCGCGGCATGCAACAGGAGACCTCGATGGAGACACCGCGACGCGTTCATGCCGCCATCCGTCCGAGCTCCCGCCTTTTCTGACCATGCGCGACGTTTCCTCGAATTCGACCCGGCCGTCCGCGACCGGACTCATGTGGCTCGACGATCCCGCGATCGTCGCCACCGTCGTCACGCTTTCGGCGGGCGCGCAGCGTGTCGTGATCGCGCCCGAAGTGGGCGGCGCGCTGGCGGCTTTCTACGAAACGACGCCTGACGGCCCCTTGCACTGGTTACGGCCGGCCGCGCCGGCCGCCTTCGCCGAACGCGATCCGCTGCGCATGGCGAGTTTTCCGCTCCTTCCGTACTGCAACCGGATTCGCGACGCGCGTTTCGAATTCGACGGCGGCACCATCGACCTTGCCGGCAACGACGCGCGTTTCGCCCACGCGCTGCACGGCAATGCGTGGCGGCATCCGTGGCAAGTGGGAGCGCGCACGGAGAGCTCGGTGGAGCTGCACTTCGAACACGAACCGGATTCGCGCTTACGCGGCGACTGGCCGTTCCGTTATCGCGCGCAGCAGCGAATCGAGTTGAGCGGCGGCGCGCTCCACATCACGCTGTCCGCACAAAACCTTGCCGCGCGGCCGATGCCGTTCGGCATGGGCCATCACCCGTACTATCCGCGCACCGCGCAAACCCGGGTGTACGCCGAAGTGGGCGCCATGTGGCATGCTGACGCCGACGTGCTGCCCACACATCTCGGCCCGCATCCGGCCGTGGCTGCGTTGCGCGAGGGCATGTCCGCCGACGCCTTCGATCTCGACAACAACTTTGCGAACTGGTCGCGCGAGGCGACCATTGCGTGGCCCGACGAACACCGCCGCCTGACGATGATCGCCGACGCGCCATTCGATCACATGGTGGTGTTCGCGCCGGCCAACGAGGCGCAACTGTGCGTGGAACCGGTGACGAACACCACCGATTGCTTCAACGCGGTCGGCATGCGTGAGCAGGTAGGCGGCTGCGTGTTGCAGCCTGGCGAGAAGATCGCCGCGACGGTGAAATGGACGCCGCACAAAAACTAGCGTGCAGCGCCTGTGCCCGCATTTGCTTTTTTGCCTCTTTGCCTATTCGAGCCGCAGGCGTGCCATATACGGCAAGTGATCCGAGAGCCATGCGGTTTCCTGGGTCGGCTGGATCCATTCGACCGGCTTCATGCCGCGCACGAACATTTTGTCGAGCGCAAGCGCCGGTGAAAAAGCCGGAAAGGTGCGGCCAGATTCGCCAAGCAGCGTGGCCACTTCCTGCAGACCATGCTCACGGAAGAGCGGCACGGAATCGTTGCGCCAGTCGTTGAAGTCGCCGGCAAGCACGAGTGGACCTTGCGGTGCTTCCTTCGCGATCCAGTGCGCGATCCAGTTCATCTGACGCAAGCGGGCCGAGCGCGTGAGCGCAAGATGCGCGCACAGCAGCGTGACCGAGTGACCGCCAAAGGTGGCGCGCGCCACCAGTAACCCACGCTTTTCGAAGCGATGCGCGGAGATGTCCCAGCGTCCGCCGAGATCGAGCGGATGCGGCGAAAGGATCGCATTGCCATGCCGCCACGATGGTTTGAAGACGTTCGGTCCGAGCGCGATTTCGAGCTCCAGCGCGCGTGCGATTTCCGTGGCCTGGCAATGCCAGACATCGCTCAGCGGATCGGCTAGCGGCGCGCCGAAACTGCTCGCCAGCACCGGCGCGGGCATGCGCCGCGCCATCGCTTCCTGTAAAAAATAGGCGTCCGCGTGGGTGGATTGCACCCAGCGCTGCATGGCCTGCCAGGCCTGAAAGCCGAGCGGTGTACGGCCTTTATGCAGGTTCCAGCTCACCGCAATGAAATCCTTGGGCGCTACGCTCTCGCGGATCAGTTCTTCGGGGTTTCGCATGCCGCGTTGTCCACGTGTTCTGTTTGGGGGCGTCGGTTAGTCGCGTGCTGTGGGAGTGTGCTCGTGCGTGTTCCTGGCACCGGTTCGATCAGTTTGCCGTGTTGGCGCTGTCCGCGAGACTTGCACGCACGCGGTAGACGAGGTTCGGGTCTTTATCGACGATGGTCCAGCTGGCCCATTGCCCCGGCGCCACCTTCAGACCGGGATGGCTCGCGCTCACCTGGCGCGGTTGCGGCGGCAGCTTGCAGCCGGTGTCGGTTTGCCGGGCCGCGTCTTCCTCGAACGTTTCCTGCGCTTCGATCGACAACGTGACTCCGCTCGCGTCCGCCAGCAGCGGCGAGACGGTGAGCGTGCGCGCCAGATCGATGCTGCCGCCGGGCTGATCCTTGCAGCCGACGTTATGCTGCACGATCTTGTGATGCGTGTCCGTACGCGCCTGACCAACCGTGGTGGTGCCGTCGAACGCGTCGATCTGCTGGCCGTCGCGCATGACCTGCAACTGCCATTGCACGACCTGCTGCGCCGGCCGTGGCGGGGTATTTTGTTGTGTGCCTTGTGCGCTTTGTTGTGCATTCGCAAGCAACGAAGTGCCGAGCAGCACGGCCACGATACTGGTTTTCCACATAGAAGAAAGTCTCCGGTCACCGGATCCGGCGCCATAGTCAGAGGGCCATCTTACGCCTGATGCGCGCAACGCCTTTCTGACACGTCAAACGGGGCCGGGTTCAGCAACAATCCATTTCAGATAAGGCCGGCAATCGCCAAAAACAACCGGCTGTTAGCAGCAGAGCGGCACGACTGCTGGCTTGCACGCGAATATGTCCTCGCTACACTGGACCTGAAACGGCGCCCATCAGGTGCCGCAGCAGCAGGACCAGCCAGACGGGGTGAGCGATGACAACAGCAATGGTCAAACAGGAAATCGCCGTGGCGTCTTTCAGTCGGGTGTACGACCTCGATCAGGTCGAAACCGCGCTGAACGATCTCGGTGAAGGCGCGAACGAGGCACTGCGCGCGACATACGAAAAGATGCTGAAAACCGGCAATCTGCGCTTTTGCGTGAAGCCGAACCGCATGCCGTCGATCGACGATCTGATCGACGCGCTGCCCAATTTTTCAGCACCGCTCGACGACATCCGCAAACAGGTCGCCTTGTGTCTCGAAACCGAAGACCGCCTGGAACTGATGCCGATTCTGCTGCTCGGCGACCCCGGCATCGGCAAGACTCACTTTGCCAGGCAGTTGGCGCGCCTGCTCGGCACCGCCTATCAATACGTGGCGATGAGTTCGCTGACGGCGGGGTGGATTCTGTCGGGCGCCTCGTCGCAATGGAAGAACGCGAAGCCGGGCAAGGTGTTCGATGCGCTGGTGAATGGCAGCTACGCGAATCCGGTGATTGCCGTCGATGAAATCGACAAGGCGACCGGCGACTCGCAATACGATCCGCTCGGCGCGTTGTATGCGCTGCTCGAGCACGATACGGCGCAGACGTTCATCGACGAATTCGCCGAGATTCCGATCAATGCCGGGCATGTGATCTGGATTGCAACGGCGAACGATGAGCGCTCGATTCCCGAGCCGATCCTGAACCGGATGAACGTGTACGAAATCCCTGCGCCGGACCGCGACGGCGCGCGCCGCATTGCCCAGGCGATCTACGACGGGATCCGCTCGGCGCATAACTGGGGACTGCGCTTTCCCGAGGTGCTCGGCGACGCTGCGCTCGATGCGCTGATGCGGGCGTCGCCGCGTGAAATGCGGCGGGCGATTCTGAACGGCTTCGGCGCGGCGCGCATCGACGGGCGCGACCGGATCGAAGCCGGCGACATTCACCTCGATTTCGGAAATCGGCGAAAACCCATCGGGTTTTGACTATTTTTTGGCACTTTTTCGTAAAAAACCGCCTCCTGGTGGGCTTTTCCATAGCCAAACCGGGAATCGGTACCGCAAATGGTGTGAATGCTGCGGCAATTATTGCGGCAGAGGAGATGCCAGGACGCAAGCACTGTCACCTTCGACGGCGTACACTGAACCAGTCTGGCCGATACGTTTGAGACCTGCGCAAGACCGAGTGCCCGCAGTGGTTGCCGACTGCGGGCATTTCTGTCTGTACGGCGTCATACAATTTTGCGTAGCGGTTGCGAATGGACGGGAGCGTTCGACAGCGCGCGGTGTACGGCACGCGTCGGACGCATCCTGTCTTCATCTTGATCGGGCGAACGAGGCAGCGCGCGGCGAAGTCGGCCGCGTCAAGGGACATGGACCAAATCGAATGTGTAGTGATCGGCGCTGGCGTGGTCGGTCTCGCGGTGGCGCGCGCGTTGGCTGCGCGCGGCCGCGAAGTGATCGTGCTGGAAGCGGCGGAGGCGATCGGCGTGGGCACCAGCTCGCGCAACAGCGAGGTGATTCACGCGGGCATCTACTATCCGCGCGGCTCGCTCAAAGCGGCGCTTTGCGTGCGCGGCCGCGAGATGCTCTACGACTACTGCGTCGAGCGTAAGGTGCCGCATTCGCGCTGCGGCAAATTACTGGTCGCCACCTCGCGCAACCAGATTCCCCAGCTCGAAAACATCATGGCCAAAGGCCGCGACAACGGCGTGCTCGACCTGATGCGAATCACCGGCGACCAGGCGCAAGCCCTCGAACCCGCGCTCGAGTGCGTCGAAGCGGTGTTCTCGCCGCAGACGGGCATCGTCGATAGTCATCAGTTCATGCTGGCGCTGCAGGGTGACGCCGAACGCGACGGCGCGGTGTGCGCGTTTCACGCGCCGGTGCAGGGGATCGAAGCGAGCAATGGCCGCTTCAACATCCAGGTGGGCGGTGACGCGCCGACCACGATCAGCGCCGCCTGCGTGATCAACAGCGCCGGCCTGCAGGCGAATGCACTGGCCCGCAAGATTCGCGGACTCGACGCGCGGCATGTGCCGCCGCTCTATCTCGCGCGCGGCAACTACTTCAGCATCTCCGGGCGCGCGCCATTCAGCCGCCTGATTTACCCGATGCCGAATGAAGCCGGTCTCGGCGTGCATCTGACCATCGACCTGGGCGGGCAGGCGCGTTTCGGTCCCGACGTCGAATGGGTCGATGCGATCAATTACGATGTCGATCCGCGTCGCGCGGAATCGTTTTACGCGGCGATTCGCGCCTATTGGCCCGCGCTTCCGGACAATGCATTGCAGCCCGCTTATGCGGGGATTCGTCCGAAGCTTTCCGGTCCCGGCGAACCTGCCGCCGACTTCCTGATTCAAGGCCCGGCCGCGCACGGCGTACGTGGACTGGTGAATCTGTTCGGTATCGAGTCGCCGGGATTGACGGCGTCGCTCGCCATCGCGCAGCGCGTGTGCGAACTGAGCGGCCGCGCGTAATTCGCGCGGTTCACGCGCCTCGCGTATCGCTGCGAGGTCACGGTAAGTGCCCGACTCGCGCGTAATCTCGCGCGTGATCGATCCGCATTGCGCGCGACCTTCGGGCGCGGGGCAGTACTAATTCGCTTATCTCTATCATTTGGGTCGTCACGCGCGACGGCTTCGTTGATATCCTTGGGGACCGCTGTCATCAGAACGGCGATCAGTTCAATAAAACGGAGTGAGTCCCCATGAAATCATCACGTCGTACGTTTTTGATCACCAGCATTGGTGTGGCTTCCACCTTTGCGCTGTCGCGCCAGGCATTTGCCGACGCGCCGAAAGTCTCCGAATCCGATCCGACCGCGCAAGCACTCGGCTACAAGGAGGACGCGAGCAAAGTCGACAAAGCGAAATTCGCCAAGTACGCAGCAGGCCAGGACTGCGGCAACTGCAGCTTCTTCCAGGGCAAGCCGACCGACGCCTACGCTCCTTGCCCGATGTTCGCCGGCAAGCAGGTCGCGGCGAAGGGTTGGTGCAGCGCATATAACAAGAAGGCCTGATTAGCCGACAGCCGCGCGCGCAAACGGTGTTGTGCGAAACGCGCCGCAACATGGCGCTGTGCAGTCGAGGATCCATCATGCAGGCGTCTGCCGCCCCGCGCGGCAGACGCCTTTTTGCTGCTTGAAAACCGCTTGTGCGCTCTTTACACTCCAATGCGACCTCAGCGGCCGGCGTCATTTTTCTCACTCGCGCCGATGCGCCATTGCACCGAAACGACGCACCACAGGATACTTTTCGCAGGCTGGAGATTCGAATGACACCAGCGTCAAGGAGCCTTCATACGCGGGCGGTCGTCGCGGCTGTGATCGGCAATGCGCTCGAGTGGTACGACTTCACCGTGTTCGGTTTTCTGACGGTCGTGATCGCGCAACTGTTCTTCCCGGCCGGCAACGACTATGCGTCGCTGCTCCTCACCACCGCAACGTTCGGCGTCGCTTTCGTCATGCGGCCGATCGGCGGCATCGTATTCGGACTCTACGCGGATCGCGCGGGACGCAAAGCGGCGTTGTCGCTCGTCATCGCGCTGATGACGCTCGGCATTCTGGTGCTCGCGATCGCACCGCCGTATTCGGCGATCGGCATCGGCGCGCCGTTGATGATCGTAGTCGGACGCCTGCTGCAGGGCTTTTCCGCCGGCGGCGAGTTCGGCAGTTCGACGGCGTTGCTGATCGAAGCGGCGCCATTCTCGAAGCGCGGCTTCTACGGCAGCTGGCAGATGGCGAGCCAGGCGGCGGCGCTGCTGCTCGGCTCGCTCATGGGCGCATTGATCACGCGTGGGTTGTCGCCCGAAGCGTTGAAATCCTGGGGCTGGCGCGTGCCGTTCATCCTGGGTTTGATCATCGGGCCGATCGGCTTTTATATCCGCCGGAATCTCGCTGACTCGGAAGCGTTCCTGCTCGCGCAAAAAACCGCGCGGCGCGCGACGCTCGGCGAAGTCTTCAGAAGCCACAGCCGCGACGTGCTCTGCGGACTCGGCTCGGTGATCGCACTCACGGTGACGATCTACGTGCTGATCAGCTATCTGCCGACCTTCGCGGTCCATCAACTGAAACTGCCCTACGCACAATCCTTTTACGCGGTGATCGTCGGCAATCTGCTGTTGACGGTGCTTTCGCCGTTGACCGGCGCCTGGTCGGACCGGATCGGGCGCAAGGGGCTGTCGCTGTGGTCGCTGGTGATCACGCTCGTGATCATCTATCCGCTGTTCGTGTGGCTCGCGGCGGAGCCGAGCGTGTCGAAACTGATTCTCGTGCAGGCGTTGCTGTCGATCACGCTGTCCGGCTATTACGGGCCGTTCGGCGCGCTGATTGCGGAGCTGTTTCCGGCGAATGTGCGCTCGATTGGACTATCGCTCGCGTACAACATCGCGGTGATGGTGTTCGGCGGGTTTGGGCCTTTTATCGTGACGTGGCTGATCGATACCACCGGCTCGCCGCTCGCGCCGACTTACTACGTGATGGGTGGACTGGCGCTGTCGATCGTCGCGGTGGCCTGCATTCCGGGCAAGCGCCACGCCGATCTCGACGCGCAGCGCAAACCGGCCTGAGCGGCGGTTCGCATCCGGTTGCGCGTCGGTGTTCACTGCGGGACTTCGCCGCCACTTCGCATCGCTGCCCTTGGGTGCCTTTGGTGCCTTGGATGCTTTCGGTGCCTTTGCTGCCTTGCTGCCGTCATCACCTTCGCCGTCTTTGCCACTCTCTCCGCCGCATGCGGCGTCTTCGTTCAGTTGCGTGCCTGCATCAACGGCGGCCGCCTGTCGAACCACGGCCGGGCCGTTTCGAGTTGCGTGGCCAGACGCAGAAGCATGGCCTCGCCGCCCTCGCGCGCGGCAAACTGCACGCCCACCGGCAGCCCGCGCGCAGTCCAGTAAAGCGGTACCGACATCGCCGGCTGACCGCTCAGATTGAACAGCTCCGTGCAACCGGCCCACGTGAATGCCTTGTTCGACGCTTCCGCCAGCACCTTCTTCATCAGCGCTTCGAGCGGCATGGCGGTGACGGCGCGCATCTGCATGCGTTCAGCAGAGGTGGGCTGCATCTCGCCGATCTTGATCGGCGGCGCGGCCAGCGTGGCGCACAGAATCACGTCGTAGCGATTCAGCAGATCAGTGAGTCGTTCGGTGATACGGCGCTGTTCTTCGAGCGCGGCGGGCAGGCCACGCTCGCCGAGTTTGCGGCCCACGTGCGCCATCGCCCACGTCGAAATTTCGAATTCGGCACGCAGCGGTTTGCGGCCGCTGATGCGCTCGGCGTTGAGCACGAGATCTTCCGCTGTCACGGACCAGAGCGTGAGGAACGCATGCCGGACCGCCGCGAAGTCGATGCCGAGCGACACCGGTTCGATGTTATGGCCGAGCGAACTGGCGAGTTGCGCGGCGTCGTCCAGCGCGGCGCGCGAGTCGGCGGAAAGCGAGGGCGCCAGCATCGGCTCGGTGACGTACGCGATGTTCAGCGGCTTGCACGGCTCGCGGCTCGCGCTCAGAAACGTGCCTGGTGCGCCGGGCGGTCTGTCCGCATTGCCCGCGAGCAGATCGAGCAGCAACGCACTGTCGCGCACGCTGCGCGATACCGCGTGATCGACGCCGAGTTCGCCGGCAGCCGCCGCTGTCGCGCGCGGCACGCGCCCGCGTGAAGGTTTGAGGCCGAAGAGTCCGCAGCATGAGGCCGGAATGCGGATCGAGCCACCGCCGTCCGACGCATGGGCGAGCGGCACGATGCCCGCGGCAACCGCCGCCGCCGCGCCGCCGCTCGAACCGCCCGGCGTATGGTCGAGATTCCACGGATTGCGGCACGCACCAAACAGTTCGGGCTCCGTATAAGGCATCTGGCCGAGCTCGGACGTGCTGGTCTTGCCAAAGATGTTGAGGCCGGCCGCTTTTACGAGCGTGACCACGGGCGCGTCCTGAGCCGGAATGAAATGGCGGTAGTGGCGGCTGCCCATTGCCATGCGCAGCCCGGCGACCGGTGCGCCGAGGTCCTTGATCAGATAGGGCACGCCCGCCAGCGCGGTTTGCGCGCTTTCGCTCTCCACACGGTGGGCACCGTTCGCCGCGCGGTTTGCGTCGTCGCGCGAAGCACGCAGACGGGCTGCGTCGTAGTCCTTCAGGACAACCGCATTGATCGCGGGATTGACGGCTTCGGTGCGTGAGATCGCTATGTCGAGCAACTCGCGCGCGCTCGCCTCGCGCTTGCGTATCAGTTCGGCGAGGCCGGTGGCGTCATGGGCGAGATAGTCTGAATGCACGACGGATGGGCCCTCGGTATCGAACTCTGGATCGGCATGGTTCTGCATGCGCGCGGTGAACCGTTCTGCCGGACCTCACGCCGCCCGGGCTGATTGCCCCACACGGAAGAAGACGGCGTGCTGCTGACACGCCGTCTTTGAGAGAGTAACTGAGTTATGCGCGCGAATGGCTGGCGCAAACAGAAAGCGCCGATAAAAACACGCAATTGGCGCGTGCAATCGGGCAGCGCGAATGGCCGCACACACAACGCGCCAATCAGAGGCGCGAGTTACAGACGCTCGCCGAGGAAGGTCAACGTGCGGCCATGCGCCAGCGCGGCGGCGCGCTGGTTATACGACGCGCGGTCCGAGCAGTTGAAGCCGTGATCGGCATTCGGATAGATGTGGAACTCGGCGTCGGTGCGGCCGGCGAAGCGCTCCTGAATCTGTCCGATAGCCGACACCGGAATATGCGCGTCGAGCTCGCCGTAGTGGAATTGCATCGGCACCTTGATCTTCGCTGCTTCGTCGAGCTGGTTCTGGATGCCGCCGCCGTAGTAGGCCACCGCTGCGTCGAGCGTGCCTTGCGCCGCGGCCAGATACGCGAGCCGGCCGCCGAAGCAGTAGCCGATCGCCGCAATCTTGCCGGTCACTTCCGGCATGGCACGCAACGCGGCGGCGGCTGCGCCGATATCGGCTACGGCCTGATCGACGTTGGTCTTCTGCATCAGCTCGATGCCCTTCTCGCGATCCGCGCCTTCATACGTCAATTCCACGCGCGGCTGCACCCGCCAGAACACGTCCGGTGCGAGCGCGATGTAGCCGTCCTGGGCATACTGATCCGCGACCGAGCGGATATGGCTGTTCACGCCGAAGATTTCCTGAATGATGATGACGGCCGGTCCCTTGCCGCCTTTGGGCAGCGCAAGGTAGCCGCCGAAACTGTCTTTACCGGCGGGAATGTCGATCCATCGGGAAGTGGTGCTCATGTTGCTCTCCATTGACTCGCGCGCGGCTGCGCGAGGTCGGTCTGAATGAATGCCCGAGGCCTGGATACCTGAAGCGGGGCGGTCAGTTTGCCATCAAAAGAAACGCCTTGCAGAGCGGCTCCAAACGGAGGAAATCTCGTAAGACGATTGAAACGTTCTCGATAATTCATTTCTCCGGCGCCGAGCACCTCGGTACAGTCCAGCGTATCGGCTCGCCCGTGCGGCGAGCGCATTGGCGGAAAAGGAATCCATCATGAGTGAAGTCAATTTTGTGACACCGTTTGCCAGGCGTTTTGGGTTGCGCGTGCCGGTCGTGCAGGCACCGATGGCGGGCGGCGCGACGACGCCGGCGATGGTCGCGGCGGTATCGAACGCCGGCGGTCTCGGTTTTCTGGCGGGCGCGGCGCTCTCACCCGAGAAGATCGCGAGCGAAGTCGCGGCGATCCGCGCGCTGACGGATCGTCCGTTCGGCGTGAATCTGTTCGTGCTCGAACCGGCCGCGCCGGACGACGCCACCGTGCGTACCGCGCTCGAAGCCATCGATCCCTTGCGCCGCGATCTCGGTTTGCCGCCGGGTGGGCCGCTCGCGCGCTATGCGCCGGATTTCCGCGCGCAGCTGGACATGCTGATCGAACTACGCGTGCCGCTCGCCAGCTTCACGTTCGGACTGCTCCCGGCCGACGATGTGGCCCGGCTGCATGCCAACGGTCTATATGTAATAGGTACCGCGACGCACGTTGCCGAAGCTGTAGCCTGGCGCGACGTGGGCGCCGATGCGATTGCGGCGCAGGGCGCGGAGGCGGGCGCGCATCGCGGCACGTTTATCGGCGCCTTCGAAGAGGCGCTGGTCGGTACGATGGCGCTCGTGCCGCAAGTCGTCGACGCGACCGGGCTGCCGGTGCTCGCTGCCGGCGGCATCATGGATGGACGCGGCATCGTCGCGGCTCTTGCGCTCGGTGCGCAAGCCGCGGTGATGGGCACCGCGTTTCTCACCTGCCATGAGAGCGCGATACCGCAGGCATGGAAAACCCGCGTACGGTCCATGTCCGACACCTCGACCTCGGTCACACGCGCGATCACCGGCCGCCATGCGCGCGGCATACGCAATCCGTTGATGCAGCGTTTGAGCGAGGCGCCCCAGAAGATCGCGCCGTATCCCGTGCAAAATGCGTTGACGCAGGAGTTGCGGCAAACCGCGAGCCGCGCGGAAAACGGCGACTATCTTTCGCTATGGTCAGGCCAGGGGGCGCCCTTGGGCCGTGCGCGCCGCGAAGGTCTCGGTGCCGCCGAACTGATGAGCCAGCTCGAACGTGAATGGCGCGAGGCAACGGCGCGCATCGCCACGCCGAACGCTGATTGAGCATGATTCAGGCGCGTCTCGCAACGCCTTGTGGCGTGCCTCCTTTTCAGGCACGGAACGGGCACAAAGCCTATTCGGATGATTAACGGTTTAACGGGATAAAACCTTTAGGCCGTGCTGTAAGACGACAGCCTCACATAGCGGAAACCCGCATGGGCTGGTGCTTTCGGGTCAATCTGTCCAGCCGCGATCGGTGCCTGTTGGATAAACGCTATTAGTGTTGATCCCACTTCCTCAAAAAAGTCCCACAAATTAATTTGATGGCCTACACTTGCGCGCAAGTACGGTTTGCCGCCTGCCACAAACAGTCCGGCGAGCGTGCTGGCCAAGTGCATGAACGATGCAACCGGCGTGGTCGTCCACGGGACTGAGCGACACGTGTTGGGGAAGCGGGGGCACAGGGCGATTACGTTGTTTTTGGGACCGAAACTGGAGACTTACATGAACATCAAGATTCAAAAGCTGTTGCCGATCAGCGCTGCGGCGATGCTGTTCGCAACGTTGGCAACTTCCGCGGCAGCTGACCAGGTCGTCAAGATCGGCCACGTTGCACCGCTGACTGGCGGTATCGCTCACCTGGGTAAAGACAACGAAAACGGTGCACGTCTGGCAGTTGAAGAAATCAACGCCAAAGGCCTGACGATCGGCGGCCAGAAGATCACGCTGCAACTGGACGCACAAGACGACGCGGCCGACCCGCGCACCGCAACGCAAGTCGCGCAGAAGCTGGTCGACGACAAGGTCGTCGCCGTGGTCGGCCACTTGAACTCGGGTACGTCGATCCCGGCTTCGAAGATCTATAGCGATGCCGGCATCGTGCAGATCTCGCCGTCGGCAACGAACCCGGCCTACACGCAGCAAGGTTTCAAGACCACGTACCGCGTCGTCGCGACCGATGCGCAACAAGGTCCGGCACTGGCTAACTACGCAGCGAAGGGTCTGAAAGTGAAGAGCGTCGCGATCGTCGACGACTCGACCGCTTACGGCCAGGGTCTGGCAAACGAATTCGAAAAGACGGCGAAATCGCTGGGCCTGAACGTGATGTCGCATGACGCGACGAACGACAAGGCTGTCGACTTCCGCGCGATTCTGACGAAGATCAAGGGCGAAAACCCGGACGCGATCATGTACGGCGGCATGGACGCCACCGGCGGCCCGTTCGCCAAGCAAGCCAAGCAGCTTGGCCTGCGCGCGAAGGTGCTGGCAGGCGACGGCGTGTGTACCGACAAGCTGTCGGACCTGGCCGGCGACGCAACCGACAACATCGTCTGCTCGGAAGCCGGTATGGCGCTCGAGAAGATGGCCGGCGGCGCAGCGTTCCTCGCCAAGTATCAGAAGCGTTTCGGTCAGCCGATCCAGATCTACGCTCCGTTCACGTATGACGCTGTGTACATCATCGTCGACGCTATGAAGCGTGCTAACTCGACCGACCCGGCCAAGATCCTGGCAGCCATGCCGAGCACGGACTACAAGGGTGTGATCGGTGAAACCACGTTCGACTCGAAGGGCGACCTTCAGCACGGCGTGATCTCGCTGTACAACTACAAGGCAGGCAAGAAGACGCTGCTCGACGTAGTGAAGATGTAAAAATCGCGTGACCGTGGGCAGCGTTGGTCTGTCTTCGGTCGCCTGGTCAGGAAGGCACGCGCGCCGCGAGGTTCGCGTGCCTTTTTCTTTGCCGATTCGTTTTGTGAATCTTTCTTGCCGATCCGCATTGTTCGGAGAATGCCGTGACCACTGTGACCCGTTCGTTCGACGACGCATGGCGCCGCTGGATTGCCGAGAATCTGCTGCTCGACGCACCGCCCTCCGCGCTGCATGGCGCACTGCTCGGCCACGGTTTCGATGCGGCCGATGTCACGCGAGAAATCGAAGCGGCGCTCGCGAGTCCTTATTTTCACGGCGCTGCGCGCTTGCGCAATCGTTTGCGTAAGCGTGAATGGATTTTGTCGGTGTATAGCGAACTGAATCGCATGCGCGCGGCGAGCGGTGTGATCGAACGGTGCGAACGCTTATCGCGCGATGCGTTCTTTGAGCAGTATTACTTTCAGAACCGGCCAGTCATTATCACCGGCGCATTCGATTTCTGGCCTGCGTGTTCGCGTTGGAATTGGGACTATCTTCGCCGGCAGTGCGGCGATTGCGAAGTGGAAGTGCAGTTCGGCCGCGAGTCGGATGCGAATTACGAAATCAATCAACCCAGGCTCACGCGCATGATGCGCTTTGCCGATTATGTCGATCTAGTCGAGCAGCGCGGCCCGACAAACGATTTCTATATGACCGCCAATAACACCTCGCGCAATCGCGCGGCGCTCGCGGCGTTATGGTCCGATGTGCCGCCAATCGACGCCTATCTGGATGCCGCGTCGCCCGACACCGGTTTCTTCTGGATGGGACCGGCCGGAACAAAGACGCCGTTTCACCATGACCTGACCAACAATTTCATGGCGCAGGTGATCGGCCGCAAACACATCAAACTCGTGCCGCTGTCCGATACGCCGTATATGGCGAACCACCTGCATTGCTATTCGCGAGTGGACGGCGGTGCGATCGACTTCGACAGTTTCCCGTCGATGCGGCAGGCGCAATTGATCGAGTGCACGCTCGCGCCAGGCGAACTGCTGTTTCTGCCTGTCGGCTGGTGGCATTACGTGGAAGGAATTGACGCATCGGTGACGATGACGTTTACCAATTTTCTTCGCAGCAACGATTTCTCGCGTCGCTACGATACGTATCACGAACTATGACGTGCGGTTGAATGGAGCGCCGCGCTGAAGCGTCGCGGTCGGAATGCGATGCTGGAGGTGAGAAGCGTCGTGAATCGGCTAGAAGTGGCGCAAAGCGGGGAGAAGCGCGGAAAAAGGCGAAAGAAGCGCGGAGCGAAACATGGAGAAAAGCGCGCAGCGAAACATAAAAAAGCGCTGATAAAAGCGCTGATAAAAGCCCGGCAAAAAAATCGGCGAGCCGGTTGCCCGGCTCGCCGCCCCCTTCGACGCTTGTTTGTTCGCGCCGTTATTTGCTGTCGTTGTCTTTGTTCGTCACTTCCTGATTGCCAGAGCGCCGAGACCGCCGAGCAGGCCGCCGCCGGTCGTGCCGCCTGCCGACGTCGCCGCACCGCTCAAGGCGCCGGTGACGGTGGTCAGCAAACCGGTGACCGGCGCGAGCGGATTGCTGCCGCCGCCACCCGATCCTGTGGCCGAGCCCAGCGCGCCCGTCAGCGACGACACGGCCGAGGTCACGGGCGCAAGCGGATTGCCGCTGCTGTTCGTCGCGCCGCTCAAGGCACCAGTGACCGAACTCACGACGCCGGTAAGCGGCGCGAGCGGACTACCCGAGCCCGTGCCGCCAAGGCCGCCGAGGCTGCCGGTCAAGCTGCTGACGACACTGGTCAACGGTGCGAGCGGGCCGCCGGCGCCGCTTCCGCCCGTCAGGCCACCGCTCAAGGTGCCGGGCAGCGCGGTGAGGATGCTGGTCAACGGCGCGAGCGGTGAGCCCGTGCCTGCGCCGCTGCCCGGATTCAGAATGCCCGTGATGCCGCCGAGCGGATTGCCGCTACTCGGGGCGCCAGCCGTCAACAGGCCGCCCGCGGACGTGACCGTGTCGCCGAGTTTGGTGACGACGTTGCCGAGATTCTGGCCGACCGGATTACCGGTCGCGCCGCTGAGCTTGCCGCCGGCGCTGTCGAGACCATGACCGATTGTCGAAAGCAGGCCGTTTAGCGGTGCGCCGAGACCCGTCGTGTCGCCGACGGTTTGCGTCGTCTGCGCGAGCGTGCTCGTGATCGGCGTGATCGCGGTGGAGACCGTCTGCGTGACTTGCTGGATCGGGCCGTTCGTCAGTTGCGAACCGAGTTGGGTGCCGAGGCCGCTGACCGCGTTGCCGACCGTCGAGACCGTGCTGCCGAGCGGCGTGGTCAATGCGCTCAGCGGCGCGGTGGGGCCGCTGCCGAGGCTCGTGACCAACTGGCCGGCGCTGTTGACGGCCTGGCCCGCGTCGTAGACCAGGTTGCCACTGCTGCCGAGCGTCGTGCCGAGCGGATTGGTGGAATTGCCAAGCTGGCCGAGCCCGTTCGCCACGCCTGTGCCGACGGCGGTCACGCCGTTGCCGAGATTCGATACCACGTTGCCGAGCGCCGTGGTGGTCGCCGGATTCGCGCCCGGAATCGGCGTGAGGCCGATCTGGCTGCCGACGGCGGAGACGGTTTGGCCGGTGGCGGTGATCACGTTGCCGGTGTTTTGCACGACGACGCCGATGGGGTTGGCGCTGGTGGGGGTTGGTGTCGGTGTTGGTGTTGGTGTTGGTGTTGGTGTTGGTGTTGGTGTTGGTGTCGGTGTCGGCGTCGGCGTCGGCGTGCCGCCGCCCGAACCGCCTCCGGCACCTGCACCCGCGCCACTTCCCGTACCTGGCCTCGTCAGCGTGCTCCCGCAGCCTGTCAGGATGATCATCGACGTGACGCACATGGCGATCGCCGTCAGCTTGAATTTGCGATTCATGGTCTGCTCCCCCGTAGTTCTGGAAATTACTTTGCCTGGGGGAGCTAATTGCAAGGCCTATGCCATTTTTATCCACACGTCGGCGGCATGGAGTAAACGTCTATAAATCATAGTGTTGTCGACGCGAGCGCGAAAGCTGGCGAGACTCGTTTCAACCGACGTGTCGCGGAACACCTCATTGCGCGGCCCGCACGTAACGTAACGTCAGGCGCGCGCTTCGCACGGACCTCACATGCTCCGACGCAGCCGCGGCGTGCTTGTGCGTCAGATCTTCAAACGCCGCAACACCTTCGGGCCCGCGAGCGCGATCAACGCGGAACAGATGGCGACCACTGACAACCCGATCGGCAAACTGCTCACCTGCGTCACCGCGCCAATGATCACCGGCCCGAGCAGCAGCCCGAAGTACGCCAGCCCGGCAACGTGCGCCAGTCCCTCCGCCGCGTGAATCCCTTTGACGCTCGCCGCCGCCGCGAACAGCACAGGCATCATGTTCGCGAGGCCGAGACCCATCATCGTGAAACCGATCAGCGCCGCGACCGGATTCGGCAGCAACAGCGCACCGACCATGCCGACGCAGGCGAGCGTGGCGCTGGCCATCACCAGTTGCGGAGCACCGAAGCGGGCGCGCACCGCGTCGCCGGCAAAGCGCGCGGCCGCCATGCCGCCCGAAAACGCCGCGTAGGCGGCACTCGCCAGCGCGGGCGAGGCCAATACGACGTCACGCATATAGACAGTGGCCCAGTCGTACATCGCGCCTTCCGCGATCAGCGCGACCAGCGCCATCGCGCCGAGTGCCCACAGCGCCGGCGAGCGCCAGCGGTTGGCGCGCGGCGTGGCGGAGTCGGGATGTTCGGCGTGCGGCACGTGCGGCAGCACGGAAGGACAGGCGGCCAACAGGACGAGCGCGCTGACCGCGGCGGCCAGCGCGAGATGGACCGCCGGCGCCATGCCGCGCGACAGCAGCGCGCCGCCGACCGCCGCGCCCGCCATCCCGCCAACGCTGAACATGCCGTGCAACGACGACATGATCGGCTTGCCGAGCGCTTTTTCGACGGCGCTGGCCTCGGCGTTCATCGCGACATCCAGCGTAGCCATGCCCGCGCCGAAGGTGGCCAGCACGGCCAGCAGCAGCCAGTACGTCGGCACAACCAGGATCAGCGCCGCGCACACCGCCATCACGAGGCCGCCGCTCAGGCAGGCGCGCCGCGTGCCGACCCGCGCGATCCACGAAGCATTGGCCGCCATCGCGCCGATCGAGCCGCCGGCCACTGCCAGCAGCGCAAAGGAGAGCATCGCCGCGTTCAGATGGAAACGGTCACGCACCGTCGGCACATGCACCCCCCACGACGCGTACATCATGCCGGCGATGAAAAACACCGCCATCGTGGCGATACGGGCGCGCTGCCGAGCGGTATCGGACAGTTCGCGGTGAGCGGCGGGAAGGGCGGCGTATTCGGAAGAGCGGTCTGACACGGAGATCTCGAGGAGGGAGACGCGGGAGAAAGCGCGTTGAAAGCGAAATTCCGATTCTAACGAAGCATGCTGTTTTATGCTGGAAGGCGGAATCCGCATAGTTGCGGTTGTTCGGCTCAGCTCAGCTCGGCTCAGCTTGACCGGACTGGCCTCGCGCGGCGTGCTTGCCGCTTTTCTATGATTCGCCGCAGATCTGTGAAGGAGCACACACTTGAACATTCCCGCTCACGCCCCGCTGCATCTGCTGCACACGGCCGCCGTCGGCACGCTCGCCACTCACGCTCGGCAGCCGGAAGGCTTTCCTTATCCGTCCGTGCTGCCGTTTGCACCGGACCCGCAGCATCGTCCGACGATCCTGGTGAGCCGGCTCGCCGAGCATACCCATAACCTGCACGCCGACCCGCGCGCCGGTTTTCTGGCAGTCGACGCCCCCGACGGCGACGTGCTGAGCGGCCAGCGCGTCACGCTGCTCGGCACCTTCGAACCGATCGACCCGACGCCCGAGGTCGTGCAACGCTATCTGCGCTACCACCCGGACGCGGAGCGCTATCTGGTGCTCGGCGACTTCACGTTCTGGGCGATGCGGCTCGAACGGCTGCGCTATATCGGCGGTTTCGGCGCAATGGGATGGCTGGATGGCGCGGAACTCGATCTATTGCCGCCACTCGCTTTCGATGAAGAGAACGCACTCATCGCCCAATTCGCCGGCCATGCCGAAGGAATTCACCTACTGGGCGCCGACCGATATGGCGCGGATCTGAAAGTGAACGGAGTGCGAAGCCGTTTTGTCTTCGACGACGCGAAACTCAATATCGGGAACCTGCGCGCGGCGCTCGAAGATTGCATGCAGCGCTACGCTAATTAGCGCTTTTAGCGCTGTTTTGGGGAAAACGCTCATGCGTAATAACGCGACAAACGCCCGTAGCAATAAGCTACGACCGTTCAGATGCAAGCTTTCATGGCATGAAATGTTGTCGGCAAATGGCACCTTCAATTTTCATATTTTGAGAGATAATCTCGTAATTACCGACGTTGACTGCGTTTTTCAGCAAAATCTGAAATCAGCTATTTGAAAGGAAGCGGTGTATATGGCGGGGGCCGGAAATTTTTTGAAACGTATTTTGATTAATTTAACGCGTGCGCTTTTGTAGTTTTGAGCTAACGTCAAGAGTGGTGTACGAACATTTTGATGGCGGTCGATTTCAAGCGGCGCGTTTCTGCTGAACCGGTCGATCGTCTTGCACCGGTTCGCCGTCCTTAAAGGCAATGCCCTCGAGCAACAGCTTGATCTTTTCCGGGCCGTTAATACGGCGCCAAGTCTTCTCAGCCTCCTCGATCAGCTTGAATGCCAGACCGAGGAAGGTTGGTCGCGACACGCAATTGCGCGTACGTGTCGTGCGGTGCCGCACGGTCGCGAACGTCGACTCGATCGCGTTGGTGGTGCGCAGATGCTGCCAATGCTCGGCAGGGAAGTCGTAAAACGCGAGCAAGCTGTCTCGATCCTTCTTCAGCGTTTCGGCTGCTTTCGGATATTTCGCCGCATAGATCGACACGAAACGATCGAACGCGGCATGTGCCTCGGCGCGCGTGGCGGCCATCCAGATCGCCTGCATGTCCGCCTTCGCGCGCCCCTGTTGCGACTTCGGCAGCGCATTGAGCACGTTGCCCATCTTGTGAAACCAGCAGCGCTGGCCACGCGTGGCCGGAAACACTTCTTCCAGGGCCGCCCAGAAGCCCATTGCGCCGTCGCCAACAGCCAGCAATGGCCCCGCCTGCAAGCCACGCGCTTTCAGCTCCAGCAGCAGCTCCAGCCACGACGCCTTCGTCTCACGGTAGCCGTCGCCGATCGCCACGCGCTCTTTGCTCCCATCCGGCCTCACGCCGATGATCACCAGCAGGCATTGACCGTCCGAATTCTCGCTGCGCAGCCCGGTGTGAATGCCGTCGACCCACCAGTACACATAGCGCGATTTCGACAAGTCTCGCTTGCTCCAGGCTACGTGTTCTTCGGTCCATTGCGCCTTTAGCCGGCTCACCACATTCGCCGACAAACCCTTGGCATCCTCACCCAACAGCACGCTCAACGCTTCGCTCATGTCGCCCGTCGAGATGCCCTTCAGATACAGCCACGGCAACGCGGCGCTCACGCGGGGCGACTTCCTCACGTACGGCGGCACGATCGACGAATTGAACTTCACGCCTGATCCCGATCGATCGCGCACCTTCGGCACTTTCACCGGAATCGGCCCGGCCGCCGTCAATACCTCGCGTTCCGGCAAGTAGCCGTTGCGCACCACGGCGCGCTGCCCGTGCATGGTCTTGACGTTCGCGAACCGCTCCATCAGCTCTGCCAGCTCCGCTTCAATCGCTTGTTGAATCACCTGCCGTGCTCCTTGGCGGACCAACTCGTCCAGGCCGAGACCGGCACCCGATAGACCGATGACTTCTTTTTCCGTAAACTTGCTCATGGTGGATGGTTTGTTGTTTGCTGGTTTCCGACTTCGACAATCAGATTCTCAGCTGAAACCTCCACCGCCTTCAACCTTCCGCCTCAACTCCCCCGTACACCACTTCCGACTTTAGCTCTGTAGTTTTTCTATTTTGTGTTAATCTCGCTATCAAATTCCGAGGCATGATCTACCTTCAAAGGGCAAGCTGGCTTCAGACCGGCAGTCATTTATCCAAACCACAAGGGAACCTATGTCTTCCTACAAGGAACTACTCGCTCAGCGCGAGAAGCTCGAAAAGCAGATCGAAGAAGCGAAGTCGCGCGAATACGCGGAAGTGTTGAATGAGATCAAGCAGAAAATGGCCGACTACGGCATTTCTCTGACCGAACTCGGCGGTGGCCGCGCCGCCAAGGGTGCCAAAGCCGCTCGTCCGCGCGCCGGTGTCGCACCGAAGTATCGGGACCCGGACAGCGGCAGCACGTGGTCGGGCCGCGGCAAGCCGCCGCGCTGGATCGCAGGTCTGGATCGCGAGAAGTTTCTGATCCAGAAGTAATGCGTTGAGCAGAAGGTAATGCTTCTGCCCATCAGTTAATACGAATAGCTTCAATCAGATGCACTTCTTATAGCGTCTGCCGTTGCAACAGAGAACCGCGTACCGTCTAGGGCGCGGTTTTTTATTGCCGCGGCAAAACGCCGCGATTTTGTCGTGCATACTCCACGAAAGTGGAACGCGAATGCTTTTCGTTTAGATAAGCAACTGATTTAAAAGGAATTTTTGAGGTATCCCGGGCGCGTGCCGGGATGCGCCGGGTAGAATGCAAGCATTGAACTTTTCACTCTGCTTCTGAGATGCCTGCCGCCGCCGCTGTCCAGTCCGCCGGAAAACATCGCATTGCGCGCAAAACGACTTTTGTCAGTATCGCGCTCAATGCCGTGTTGATGACGCTGCAAATCGTTATCGGCGTGTTTGCCCACTCCCAGGCATTGGTCGCCGACGGCGTCCATTCCCTCGCCGACCTCATTTCCGATTTTGTCGTATTGATCGCCAATCGGCACAGCGGGGCTAAGCCCGACGCGGATCACAATTATGGGCATAGCCGCTATGAAACCGTAGCGTCGTTATTTCTGGGTGCGCTGCTGATCTCGGTGGGCGTCGGTATGTTGTGGCGGGCCGGAACGCGCCTCGCCGATCTGCAAAACATCCCGGCCGTGCATATGAGTGCGCTCGCGGTTGCGGTGCTGGTTCTGGTTTCCAAAGAGAGTCTGTTCCGCTACATGCTGCGCGAAGCGCAACGCGCGCGGTCGGCCATGTTGATCGCCAATGCGTGGCATGCGCGCTCGGATGCGGCGTCGTCGCTGGTGGTCGCAATCGGTATTGTTGGCAGCCTCGCCGGCGTGCGTCTGCTCGATCCGATTGCCGCGGCGATCGTCGGCTTCATGGTGGCGCGCATGGGGTGGATGTTCGGTTGGGACGCGCTGCAAGACCTTTCCGACCGCGCGCTCGACGACGCCACCACCGCCAATATGCGCGCGTTGCTGCTCTCCACGCCCGGCGTGCGCGACGTGCACGAAGTGCGTACGCGCAAGATGGGCGACTTCGCGCTCCTCGACGCGCACATTCTGGTCGATCCGCTGATCTCCGTTTCCGAGGGGCACTACATCGCCGAGTCCGCGCGTCTGCGCGTGCTGACGGACAGCCGCGTGCTCGATGCGTTGATTCATGTCGATCCCGAGAACGACGCGGTTGCGCACCCGCCCGTCGATTTGCCGACTCGCGAGCGGGTGACTGCGGAGGTAAACGCAGCATTGGCGCCTCACGGCATGAAGGCGGCGGCGGTCAACATCCACTACCTGAGCGCGGGGTTGGATGTCGAGGTGGTGCTGCCGGATACGCCGTCGCGGGCGCCGGAAAGGGACGTGCAACGGCCTGGGCGAATCGACCTCGCCGCGCTCAAGGCGCGTCTGGGGGCTCGCAGACTGGACGTGTTGCAGGAACTGGGCACGTCGTCAGCCGGAACTGCTCCGGCAATCGAGCCAAAGACCAGCACGGCCGTTGACTACACGAAGGCTACTGAACCTCATAGCGCCACCTGACGGCTGCGCTGCGCGCGCATGCTGTGGTTACGGCGCGCAACAAACGACAAACGACAACCTTCAGCGATCAGCGCGTCACAACGGCAACTGCGTATCGAATTTGATTTCGCGCAGCACGACGCTCGTACGAACCTGCGCGACGGCGGGAATCTTGAAGATGCGTTCGTGCAGGAAGGTATCGTATGCCTTGATGTCCGGCGCGACGATCTTCAGGATGTAGTCGGACTCCCCGGTCGTGCTGTAGCACTCGGTGACTTCCGGGCAGGTGGTGATTTCCCGCTCGAACTGTTCCACGCCGCCTTCGGTGTGCCGCGTGAGATGGATATGGGCGAGGGCGCACACGTGCAGGCCGAGCTTTTCCCGATCGAGCAGCGCCGTGTAGCGCTGGATCACCCCCGATTGCTCCATGTCCTTGATGCGCCGCCAGCATGGCGTGCTCGACAGGCCGACCTGGTCGGAAATTTCTTGCACCGAGCGGCGTGCGTCGAGCTGCAGCAGGCGCAGGATTTTTTGAGAGAACGTATCGAGTGTCAACTGCGCCTCCGTTTGCGTCGCCGTATCAACGCATGGTAGAGGGGGCGAAAACGAAACGCAATGTAAAACGGCCTCGACGAGGGAGATTACCTAATTTGCCGGTTTCTCAGCGGGGTTTTGTCCTGTGCCGTCCCCATCTTTACCGGCCGCGAGCGTGATCGCCTGACTGGCGCGTAGATCCTTCAACATATTGCAGAAAAGCGCGCCCTGTTCGATGGCGTCATCCAGCGCGACATGCGTATGCGGATGCTCGTCGAACCAGTGTTTCGGAAAGCGCGGCTTGATGTTCTTGCGGTACGGCAGCCCGGTCATGGCGAAGGCCAGCGTCTTGATGTCGAGCGCCGACCACGAAAACGGACAGCGGCCGACAAACCGCATCATGTACCAGAACATGTATGTGAAGTCGAAGCCCGCCGGCATCGCCACGAACACCGGCTTGCCCGGCAGCGCTTCGACCCAGTCGACGTACGCCGTCAAAGCAGCCACGGGCGTCTGCAAATCCTTGCGGCAGGCTTCCCATGCTTCGGGCTGAGTCTTCCACCACGCTTCCTGCACGGGATGCGGCCGCGCTCCCTCGAGCAGTTCGAGATTCGCCGAGAAGGTTGCGATCAACCGCTTGTCTTCGGTGTAGGCGGCGGAGGCGAAACTGAGCATGGAATGCGGACCGGGAATCGGGCCGTCCGCTTCGACATCGGTGCTCACGTAGATTTCGCTGCTCATGCCTCGACTCCGTCGCAGACGTACGGATTGGTGCGGCGTTCGGCGCCGAACGTGGAAGTCGGCCCGTGGCCCGGGACGAAGGTGACGTCGTCGCCGAGCGGCCAAAGTTTTTCGCGGATCGAGCGCACCAGATCCGCGTGATTGCCGCGCGGAAAATCCGTGCGCCCGATCGAGCCGGCGAACAGCACGTCGCCCACCAGCGCGAGCCGATGCGCGCGGCTGAAGAACACCACATGGCCCGGCGTGTGGCCCGGACAGTGATAGACCTCGAGGATTTCGTCACCGAACTGCACGGTTTCGCCGTTCTGCAGCCAGCGGTCCGGTTCGAACGCTTCGGCGGCGGGAAAGCCGAAGCGCGTGCTTTGATCGGGCAGCTTGTCGAGCCAGAAGCGTTCGTCGGGATGCGGACCTTCGATCGGCACGTCATAGCGCGAGGCCAGCGTCTTCGCGCCGGCGCAGTGGTCGATGTGCCCGTGCGTCAGGAAAACTTTTTCGACGCTCACGTTCTGCCGCGCGATTTCGCCCTGGATGACGTCGAGATCGCCGCCCGGGTCGACGACGGCCGCGCGCCCGGTTGCCTCGCAAACGAGCAGCGAGCTGTTCTGCTGGAACGGCGTGACGGGGATCAAGGTGACTTTCATGGATGAGCGCGCCGCTGGAAAAACGTTGATTGTACCGGCCTCTCGTCCATACCCGCCGAGCTGCTCAAGCCGCGTCGCAGCGGGCTTTCCTCTGCCCATTTTTGCAGCAGGAGTGAAAATTCATCAAGGTTTTCAGTCGCTTGTCATCCCGAAATTCTGTTTTGGGTATAATGGTCTCCATGCACAGGGAACTGTGCTGCCACAAGGCGATGCGTCCCCATCAAAAATGGGCACGCGGATCGCCACTCAAGTATGGGCTGTCGCACTTATGGACGGCCATCAGGTATCGATGCATTCGATGCACACGTCTTGCCCAGCCAGGCGCCACGCGCCTGCTACGGAGTTAAATACCGTGACGCTGGGTGGGGCCTACGCCGCCGTTCCTGCACGCTGAGTTTCGCGCGCAAGAACGTGTTTGCCACGTTCGATGGCGGCATGTGGGGTCTGGTCAGGCTGCCGGGGACAGGTTGCGCCAGACGTGAAAATTAACCGTGCGGTAGCGGCTAGGTGAGCCGCATCCGGGCTTTGACGTACTGCGCTCATCCGCGCGGCGCGTTGTCGTCCATTGCCGCCGGAGTCGCAGGCAACACGCTCAACTTTCGCGTGATGCGGCTCGACAATGTGATTGCACGTCTTATGAAAACTCGGTTATCCCGTGGTCTGGGGACTCTTTTTGCCTTTTTTGCGCTGGCGGGTTGCGCCACGCCTCCGGGCGCCGGCAACACGTCGGAGAGCGGCGTGCCGCAGAGCACAAAAAATACGCAGGCGGGCTCCTTCGGACCGCAAGCTTTCGGTAGCGCGCCGGCCTCCGACGTGACCGCCAGGGGCTCCGCGCTGGCCGATGCAAAGCCACTTACGGATGAGGGTTCCGGCGTTTCGGACTTTCATCAGACGGGTCGCGCTTCGTGGTACGGCCGCGGCTTTCATGGCCGCCGTACCGCCAACGGCGAACGCTACGATATGCACGCGCTGACCGCGGCGCATCGTACGCTGCCGCTCGGCTCCTATGTGCGCGTGACGAATCCGGCCACGTCGCGCTCGGTGGTCGTGCGCATCAACGACCGCGGCCCGTATGCGCGCGGCCGCGTGATCGATCTGTCGATGGCCGCTGCCGCCGTGCTCGACATGCGCCACGCGGGTACGGCGCGCGTCGAGATCGAAGGTCTGACGCAGCAGGAAGCACGTGCTGCGCGTGATGAAATGCTGGCATCGAACTCGGATTCGAGCGCCGAGAAGTGATGTAGCGGCGGCGGGCGCGCTTCGCAGCGCCCGTGCAGGATGGCGGGTGTTCGCACCGCGTCCGCAAACAACAAGGGCCGCGTCGCGCGGCCCTTGTTGTTTGCCTGCCAGCTTTATTCTTCGTCTTTCTTTAGCGCCAGCGCGCGCGTATACAGCGCGTTGCGCGACGCTCCGGTGATGGCCGCCGCCACCTTGGCCGCGCTGCTCACCGTCAACTCTTCCAGCAGAATCCCCAGTAGCGCGTCGTGATCGTGTTCGCCGGCGGTTTCCGGTTGCGCGCCTTCCACTACCAGCACGAATTCGCCGCGCTGCCGGTTCGGATCGGCAGCGAGCCATGCTGGCCCTTCGGCCAGGGTGCCGCGATGCAGCGCTTCGTGTAACTTCGTCAATTCCCGGGCGATGAGCAGCTTGCGCTCGCCGCCGAATGCTTCCGCCAGTGCTTGCACCGTTTCAACGATCCGGTGCGGCGCTTCGTAGAACACCATTGCGTGAGGGTGGTTCGCGAGCGATTGCAGCGTTGCGGCGCGCGCCTTCGCCTTCGGCGGCAGGAAGCCGAGGAACGAGAACGTCGCGACCCAGTCGCCGGCCGCGCTCAATGCGGTCGCGAGGGCGCTTGCGCCGGGCAGCGGAATGACGGGAAAGCCAGCTTCACGGACCGCGTCGACGAGCTTCGCGCCGGGGTCCGAGATGCCGGGCGTGCCGGCATCGGAGACGTAGGCCACACGCTCGCCCGCTTGCAGATGCTCGATCAGGCGTAACGCCGCAGCCCGCTCGTTGTGCTGATGCACCGCGACGAGCGGCTTCGAGATGCCGTAGCGCGCGAGCAGTTGGCCCGTGTTGCGGGTGTCTTCGGCCGCGATGCGGTCCACCAGTCCGAGCACATGCAGCGCGCGCAGCGTGACGTCGGCAATGTTGCCGATCGGCGTCGCCACCACATATAGCGCGGCAGTCGGATACTGCTGCCCTTGCGCGAGTTCGGAGAGAGGAGTCATGAGGCAGAAGACGCAAACAGACGGAACGAGGCCGCCATTGTGCCACGCGGTGCGGGGCGGCTCGGGGGACCTCGGCGACAGGCAGACGGTGCGCGCGGTGGCGCCGATCGGCGCATTCGCCACGCCGGACAACTTTTCGGCGCCCGTCGGGTCCAAACTCGTCGGCGCGGCCTTCGAGGCGCGCGCGCAGGAGTTTTTGCAGCGGCAGCGCTTGCGGTTCGTCGCGCGCAATGTGGCATGCCGCGGCGGCGAGATCGATCTCGTGATGCGCGAGCGTGACGGCGCGCTGGTGTTCGTCGAAGTGCGGGCGCGCGCGCAGCGCCGGTACGGCGGCGCGGCGGCGAGTATCGGTTGGCGGAAGCAACAGCGCATCGTGCGCGCCGCGCAGCATTATCTGGCGACCCGTAGCTCCCAGTTGCGCGATCAGCCCGCTTGCCGGTTCGACGTGATCGCGTTCGAAGCCGGCCGGCTCGTGTGGTTGCGCGACGCGTTTCGCGCCGACGAAGTCTGACGCCATGCGCGGAGAACGCGTGTGAGTGCGATAAACTTGCGCTCGCGTGCCGGCCACGGGATAACGTCGACAACGCAGCAAGCGGCGCAATTCGTGATGTTTTCGCGCACATGCACTGCGTTGCCGGTCAGCTTCAACGGAGCGGTACGAGTTCGCAATACGACTTCACAACACGGCCGCGCATTGCGGTCTACTCGCGGTAGAAGATAGAGACTCGATGTCAGTCGAACGCATTCAACAACACTTCCGCGACAGCGCGGCGGTCAAACTCGAAGCCCTCGAAACCCTGTCGATGCCGATCGCCGCTGCGATCGACACGATGTTCGCCGCGCTGGCCAACGGCAATCGCATTCTTGCGTGCGGCAACGGCGGATCCGCGGCCGACGCGCAACACTTCGCGGCCGAACTGATCGGCCGCTTCGAGCGCGAGCGGCCGGGCTTGCCGGCGATCGCGCTGAGCACCGACACGTCGGTATTGACCGCCATCGCCAACGACTATTCGTTCGAACAGATTTTTTCGAAGCAGGTCTGGGCACTCGGCCAGCCCGGCGACGTGCTGCTGGCGATCACCACGTCCGGCAATTCCGCCAACGTGCTCGCCGCGATCGAGGCCGCGCACGAGCGCGAAATGATCGTGGTCGCGCTGACCGGCAAGGGCGGCGGCCGCATGCAGGACGTATTGAGCGACACCGATATTCATGTGTGCGTGCCATCGGATCGCATCGCGCGTATTCAGGAAGTGCATTTGCTGACCATCCATTGCCTGTGCGACGGCATCGATGCCATGTTGCTGGGCGAAGACTGAGACCGATTCCGAAGGAGAGCTAGTTGATGAGCGTATTCCGCGTCAAGAAGACACTGGTGAGAACCGTGCTGGTGGTAGGGTTCGCGGCGGGGCTGTCCGCAACATTGCAGGGCTGCTTTCTCGCCGTTGCCGGCGCGGCGGGCGGCGGCGCGCTGGTGGCGACCGACCGGCGCACGCTCGGCGCGCAGACCGAAGATCGCGAGTTGCAGGTGAAGGCGCTTTCGCAGATCAGTCAGAACCTGCCGGACAACGCGCACGTGAACGTGGCCGTGTTCAACCGCCGCGTGCTGTTGACGGGTGAAGTGGCGGGGGATGTGTCGAAGCAACGTGCGGAGACCATCGTGCGCGGCTTGAACAACGTCACTACGATCGTCAACGAACTGGCGATCATGCCGGCGAGTTCGTTTTCGTCGCGTACGAATGACACCTACCTCGAAACGCGTGTGAAGACCGCGCTGATCGCCGAGAAGAACATTTCGGCGAACAACTTCAAGGTCGTGGCCGAGCGTGGCTCGGTGTATCTGATGGGCCTTGTGACGATGGACGAAGGCAATCGCGGCGCGGATGTGGCGAGCCGCGTGCCGGGCGTGGTGCAGGTGGTGAAGGTGTTCCAGTACATCCAGCCGCAGGAAGCCGTGGCGGCAGCCGCCGCAGCGGGGACGGCACCCGTGGCGGCTTCGCAACCGGATGCGGGCGCGGCGACTGTCGGCGCTATTCCTGATTCGTCGGTGAGTTCGCGGCCGCTGGAGCAGCAGGCGCCGGCGCCGGTCAGCAATTCGAACTCGGTGCATCCGGGTAATCCGAAGGCGACGACGCCATGAGGCGCGGTGTTGCTGTTGCTGTTGCAGCGAGCGTGCTGATGGGTGGTGCGCTGACGGGTTTGGGCGTATCGGCCGCGCGAGCCGCGGATGCGCCGCGCGGACAACTGGTCGCCAACGCGAACGCGTGCATGGGATGTCATGCGGTGGACCGCAAGCTGGTCGGTCCGTCGTTCCAGCAGATCGCCGCGAAGTACAAGGGCGACGCGCAAGCGCAGGCGAAGTTGGCGCGCAAGGTGAAAGAGGGCGGCTCCGGCGTGTGGGGCATGATTCCAATGCCCGCGCATCAGACGATGAGCGATGCGGATATCCGCACGGTGGTGGATTGGGTGCTTGCGGGGGCGCCATCCAGGTGAGGTTTGCCGGTGCTTTTTTGCTGGTATTCGGGTTGCTATTCGGGCTTGGCAAAGTGGAAAAGGCCTGTGCTAGAATTGCTTGCACGTTGGGGGGGTAGCTCAGCTGGGAGAGCGTCGCGTTCGCAATGCGAAGGTCGGGAGTTCGATCCTCCTCCTCTCCACCAAGTTTTTCTTTAGAAACAACGCACTACGTCTTGCGATGTAGTGCGTTGTTTTGCATTCTGCTGCAGGTTTCTGCCAAGAATGCTGACCTCTGCTCACCGACCCGCCGGTATATTGCAAGATTTGGCGTAGCCTTCCATCGTTCCTTGCCTCAATCGCACTTGCGAGACGGTTCTCGAAAGCCGGCTTCGTCCTCTCCACGATAGTCACAACGGACCGAGTCAAATTCAACTCCTCGATTGCGCCCGCCTCGTAGGAAATCTTGTTTGAGCCATCCCGCTCCATGCAACAGACAATCACCCGTTCGTCGTCGCAGGTGACGGCGAGGTTGGCGTTGTGGTTGACCATCACGACTTGCCGGGGCCGTTTAGCCCTCTTAATCACACCAGGCAACAGATTGTAGACAGTCTCACTGTCGAGGTCTCTTCGGGCCGGACCAAGATGATGGGGACGCGATCCCGGTCGACGAGAAACCAGAAGATGAGTAGCGGTGCGCCGCGCTGACCGGGAGACAAGCCGCTGGAGTGCGTCGCTGCCCAGCATCACGCCGTAGCTGAGGTCCACGTATTCGAGCCCGTAGAGGAAGTCGTAAAGCCGTCCGCGCGTAGGAGCGTCGCCGTGGACATCCGCCTCCTGTGGCGGAGGGAGAATGCCTCCCTTTACTGTTCTTATACCAACGAATTGCCCAGAAGGTCAGCATCGCGGCAGCGATACCGGACGGAGACCGGGCGCGAACTCGCGGATTCTCGAAAATCTATTGATTCTTGAGATGAGGAGAGCCTTGACCAGCAAGCCTTTTCGGGGATCGGAGATATCTAATATATAGCTGGAACGAGCTACTGCCGCGCAGACGGTGGCGCTGACCGAGGCCACTTCAATGTGGATCGTCGGTAAACAGTCACTGCTCGCTGCAAGGTCCTTGCGGCTCGCTCAAAATTGTACTGAGGTGTCGCAAATCTTGATAATCTCAATTCTGAGAGCACGTGTAATAGACGGTCGATCGGGGGGCGGAATTGCAAGGCCACGGAGGAACGGCTTTGCGCTCCGCAGAAGATCACCGTCGTTGAATAAAAGGAAAAAATCGTGAAGAAGCTCCTCCCGTTGTTGCTTGTAGCCAGCTTAGCCGCGTGTTCACAAAAACCGGAAGTCGCCTGCAACGGTGACGACGCAAAGTCTGTGGTGACCTCGATATTGAAAGACGCTTTAGTGAAGCAGATCACTTCGGACTTTGCTGGGCCAAATTCCAATGTACAGGTCAACGTTGACGGGGCGTTGATTCGGGCAACTGTCGACAAAATCGGTATCACTCTCGACGACGTGCTGACGACGAAGAGTGATCCGAATAGCACCAAGAAATTCTGTTCAGCAACGATGCGGCTCTCGGTGCCGGCTGATGTCGTTTCCAATGCCGATGCGGCAAGAAGCATGCTGTCGCTTAACAGCTCTCATCAGGGCGCATTGCAGGCCGGCGTCGATTTCGATGCGAATACGGTTAAGGCGTCGCTCGAATATGGAGTCCAGCCGACGGACGACGGCAAGAAAATCTACGGTAGCACTGAGGGGAATAATGCGGCGCTTACGTTTGCGTCAACGTTGGTTGAAGAGTCGTTTGTAAAGACGGCGCTGGAAAGGCAGAAGGCTGAGCAAGCCAAGCAGGAACAGCAAAAGGCGCTGCAGGCGCAGCAACAGCAAGCCGAAATCGCACAGGCACAAGCAGCGGACAACGAGGCTGCCCTTCAAAAAGCGCAGTCGGACATGAAGATGGCCAACGATGCCATCAACGTTGTTTGGAATGCCGGGAGCAAGGAGTGGCGGCAAGCATTGTTGCCAGAGCAACGATTGTGGCTTGCTCAACGCGAGAACGACTGCAAGATAAAAGCGCTCGATAGCGGAACGCCGGATACTACCGCATTTCAAACGAACAAGCTGAATTGTCAGGTGCAGATGACCGTCGATAGAACGCAAGCACTGAAAATTTCGCTGCAGCAGAGCCTGTCGCAGCAGTCGGTTGCTGGAACAAGCTCAACTTCCGCACTACAACCCACATTGACCACCAGCTTCGATTGTTCAAGCGCGCGTTCTGATGCTGAGCATATTATCTGTAGCGATCCAGAACTCGCAGCGGACGATGTTGAGCTGTCGAGGATATTCGCCAGGGCGAAGGCCGCCGTAACCGATCAAGCGGCATTCCGGGAGCGTACCCGTCAACAGTGGAACTACCGTGAGCAGAGCTGTCACGACCGAAACTGCCTGGTTCGATGGTACGCCGACCAGAAGACTGCTCTGACACAGATTGCACAGACTGGCCGAGTAGATGCGAATTAGTCAGCTATGCGACCCATGACAACCTGACAGCCTGGCGGATAAAACAAAACGCGTGCGGCCATTGCGGTCGTGCGCCAAGGCGGCAGCGAGTATTCGTGAGAATCCTGTTTCATCTGTTACCGAGGACTGAACCCACGAATTTTGAAAATCTGTGGGTTCTGAAACCTCGACAAATCTTGTCTGGCATAGCTTTTCCGGGTTCGCAAATCTCATATACGGATAGAGATACCTCTTTGCGCCAACGGCTTCGCCGACATGCAGCGACAAGCGACAAGCGACACGTCGGACAGCCTGGTGCACCGTTGAGGCAGAGAGGCAACGTGCGCTGCGAAGATCCTCGCATATTCTCTAACCGAATTGGCTTCCCCACCCCGCTTCCCCACTCCATATCCCTCCGTCCAAAGCGAACTGCCCTATGACGCCTTCCACAAGCTACCATCGATATTCTGACAGTCGCCGCAGACGACGCAGCCACTCCAACTCATCAACCGCCGCTTGAATTGTCCCGTCGCTCAGCATCGCTTTTTTTCCGGCCCGCAGCGTTCCACGCCGCTCACACCGAAGCATAGCCATTCGCCAGATACTTCCACCCACGCAGCAATCCGCAACGACGGAGCACACATGACTCACCACTCTTCACGCCCGAGTATCACTCGCCCGCGCAAGACGCCGAGCCAGGCGCGCGCCGAGGAAACCGTGGAATCGATCGTCGAGGCGGCTGCTCAGGTGCTGGAAGCCGAGGGGCTCGAAGGATTCAATACGAACGCGATAGCCCGGCGCGCGGGTGTCAGCATCGGGTCGCTATATCAATACTTTCCTGGCAAGGATGCGCTGACGGTCGCGCTGATCCAGCGAGAAACCAGGCGGTTCTACCACGATGCAGCAGCCGCGCTGACTCAGCGGAGCGGCAAGGCCGCGCTCGAGTATCTGATCGGCGCATCGGTACGCCAGCAGCTACAACGACCTATGCTGGCGAAACTGCTCGATGTGCAGGAAAGCAGCCCCGCCTTGCGTGGCGAGGTCGAGAAAGTGGAGTTCGACGCGCTGGTCGTAGCGATCGTCAAGCGTGTGGCGCCGCGACTCGAGCATCCTGAAGTAGCCGCAGCCGATCTGCTGGCAATCGTCCAGGGCCTGACAGACGCAGCAGGCCAGCGCGGAGAGCGTGACCTCGAAAGCCTGGAACATCGCGTGCGCGCGGCCGCTTTCGGCTATCTGTCGAGGATCGCGAAGCGCGATAAGCATTCGCCACGAGCGGGTGGAATGTGAGCAATCATCGCGGCACGAGCGTGCCTCTCCGTCCGTCTCGCCCACTACACCAAGGACTCGCGGCGCACGATCGAGCGATTGCAATGCGAGTTGTTGAATGCGAGCTTTTACTTATATTCTGACGTCGTCGGGCAGAGGTGCCCGCAGTTATCCGAAGAGAGACCGACGATGAATGATCTGATCAGCAACATGAAGCTCAACCACCTGAGCTTTCCCTCGGCCGACACGGCCGCTACCGCGCAGTTCTTCGAGCAATACCTCGGCTTCACCGTTTCAGGTGTCTGGGAGAAGTCCTACATACTCAAGCGCCCCGGCTTCGACGTGGTGATCGACCATACCGGCAGCGACGTTCCGGCTTGGCCCCGGGCGTTCCACGCCGGGTTCGAACTCCCGAGCCTCGAAGCGGTGCGGAAGTTATATGAACGCTTCAAGGCGGACGGCGTAGAAATGGAGACGGAAGTCTTCAACAATGGCCGCGGTTCACGCTTTTTCTGTCGGGCACCCGGCGGCGTGATGTTCGAACTGAACACGCGTGCAGACGCCGCGCCCGAGTATCGCGATTCTTTCCAGAACTGAAGGAAGCGCACGCACAACAAACGCCAGCTCAATTGTCAACGCCAACACATGCTGTAGCTACGATGTGTTGGCGTTACCTATTCGCCGAAGAGCAACTTCACCATCAACTCCGCAATAGCGTCCATATCCCTCAGGTCGCCAATCCGATGGTTGATGACAAAGCCGTCGAACGCCATCCAGACAACGTGGGCGAGGAGGTCGTCGCACACGATAGTTTGCCTTTCCTCCGGCAACGTCTCGCGGATCAATGCCGAAGTGACCGCTTCCACCCGCGCAAGAAGCGAATTCGGTTTCCCCCCACACCCCGGAAAGCCCCCGTAGCAAATACGCATCCCCCAAAACTCCAAGCCCCGCCCGGCCGCCTCAGCCGCCCTCAAGCCCCCCCAGCACTGCCGCCAACTCACGCACCGCCGGCTCCGCAAGCGGCTGAAGCGGCCTACGCGGCGCGCCCACCGAAAACCCTCGCAACGCAAGCCCGGCCTTCACCGTCGTCGGCAAGCCGCCCTTCATGATGCACTGCAGGAACGGCAGCAAGCGATAAAAAACCGCTCGCGCAAGCTCCATATCACCCTTCTCACAAGCCTCATAAAGCTTGACTGGCCATTGCGGCACGAGGTTCGGCGCCGCCGTGCACCACCCGGCCGCCCCTGCCGCGAAGGCTCCGAGCGCCAGCGGATTACTGCCGTTGAAAAACGGCACGCGCCCGTCCGACAGCTGCGCAATCCGGTGCATCCGCTGAATGTCGCCGGTGCTTTCCTTGATCATCGTGACGTTGTCGATCTCCCTCGCGAGCTTCACGATCAGTTCGGGCTGCATGTCGATGCCGCTCGTCGCCGGATTGTTGTACACCATGATCGGCACGCTGATCGCCTCGGCGATCGTCGCGTAATGGCGGAAGATTTCCGCTTCGTTGAGCTTCCAGTAAGACACCGGCAGCACCATCACCGCATCGGCGCCCACTGATTCGGCGAACTTCGCACGGCGCACCGCGTTGCGGGTCGTCAGGTCGGAAATGCCGACAATGACCGGCAGGCGCTTCGCCACGCGTCTGACCGATGCCTCGGCCACCGTGTCCCATTCGTCGTCGCTGAGATAGGCGCTTTCGCCCGTGCTGCCGAGCGGTGCGATGCCGTGCGAGCCGCTGTCGACCAGACGATCGATCAACCGGTTCAGCGTCGGGACATCAACGCTGCCGTCGTGCAGATCGAACGGTGTTACGGGGTACGAAATGATGCCGCGAAATTCTGTGCTTTTCATAGGGATGCAGCTCCTTGGATCGATAGGTAAGAGGCGTCAGGCGAGACAATCGCGGTGCATCGGACTGCGCAGCGCGCGGCGGGCGAAGTAGGCGAACGTCGCCTGATTGCGTTTGGGTGTGGAAATCCAGTCGTGTGCTTCCCGGCCGAGTTCGGCGGGAATGGGCTTCACGTCGCCGGCCGCCATTGCGAGCAATTGCATTTGCGCGGCGCGCTCAATCAGGAGCGCGAGCGTGCAGGCCTCTTCGATCGTGCTGCCGGTGACCAGTTGGCCATGATGCGAAAGCAGGATCGCGCGCTTCCCGCCGAGCGCCGCCGAGATGATTTCGCCTTCTTCGTTGCCGACCGGAACGCCTGGCCATTGTTCGAGAAACGCGCAATCGTCATGGAGCGGGCACAGATCCATGTGCGAGACGACGAGCGGCGTTTCCAGCATCGACAGCGCGGCGACATGCAGCGGGTGCGTGTGGATGATGCAGTTCACATCCGGTCGCGCCCGATAGATCCACGTGTGAAAGCGGTTCGCCGGATTCGGCATGCCCTCGCCGGAGACGAGCTTCAAATCCTGATTCACGTGGACGAGGTTCGACGCCGTGATCTCGTCGAAGCCCAGGCCGAAACGCTGTGTGTAGTAAGTGTCCGGCTCGTCGGTGCGGGCGGTGATCTGCCCGGCGAGCCCGGAATCGTGGCCCTGCTCGAACAGAATCCGGCAGGTCAGTGCGAGCTTCTCGCGAGTCGCCCATACGAGTTCGGGCAAGGCGGTCTGCATCTGCCGCTCTGCGGTTGCCACTAGTTCGCTTTTTGAAGTAGTGAGAGTGTCTGCCATGTGCAATCCCAATCGAAGAGGATCCTGGGTGGAAGTGGCGAAGGCGCCGAATCCGGCTCCAGCCACGCGTCGATGCGACGACGTGGATTCCATCTTAGAAACGTTGTGGACCATAAAAAACATCCAGATTTATAATTTCATCTGGTCCAGAAAGAAAGGGGGCGCCATGCTGCGCACGTGGAAGCTGACGTTGCGGCCAGAGCGCAATCGCAGCGAATCGATCCACCTGCAGATCGTCCAGGCGATCGTCGAGGACATCCGTCGCGGGCGGCTGGTGTCCGGCACCGCATTGCCGGGCACGCGCGCGCTCGCCGACGACCTGGGCGTGAATCGCAAGACCGTCGTGCTCGCTTATGACGAGTTGACCGCACAAGGCTGGATCGAAACGGAGGCAAAGCGGGGGAGCTTCGTCTCGTCGCGGCTGCCGGCGCTGGAATTCAAGCCGGAGGCGACGCACGAACGGCCGTTTCCGGTGGCCTTGTCCGACGATGGCGCAAGCCTCTATCACGAGGCCATGTCGCCCGGCGAAGCGAACGGCTCAGGCAATATCGCGTTCACCGACGGCGTGCCCGACACCCGCCTGATCCCGTTCGATGTACTGTCGCGCGCATTCCGGCACGCGCTCGTGTCGTCGGCGCGCGCGAACGCGCTCGGCTACGCTGATCCGCGCGGCACGCCCGAACTGCGAGAGGCGATCGCCGCGATGCTGCGCGCCGAACGTGCGCTCAACGTCAGCGCCGACAATATCTGCGTCGTGCGCGGCAGCCAGATGGGCATTTTTCTCGCCGCGCGTTTGCTGACGCGCCCCGGTGACACCATCGCGTTCGAAACGCTCAGCTACCCGCCTGCGCGCGCGGCGTTTCTGTCGTGCGGCGCCGAGCTTGCCGCGATCGAACTCGACCAGTACGGGCTGGTGCCCGATTCGCTCGAAGCGCTGTGTCGAAAGAAGCCGGTACGCGCCGTGTTCACCACGCCGCATCATCAGTTTCCGACCACTGTGACGATGCCCGCCGACCGGCGCCTGAGACTGCTCGACCTCGCACGGCGCTATGGTTTCGTCATCGTCGAGGACGATTACGATCCCGAATTCCATTTCGACTACAAGCCGGTCCTCCCGCTGGCGAGCATGAATGCATCGGAGCAGGTATTTTTTATCGGCTCGTTATCGAAAGTGCTCGCGCCGGGACTGCGGCTCGGGTATATCGCGGCGTCGAAGGAAGCCATTGCGCGCTGTGCCGCGCAGATCATGCTGATCGACCGGCAGGGCAGCGCGCTGACGGAAATGGCGGTCACGGAACTGATGGCAAGCGGCGAACTGAAACGGCATATCAGGCGCGCGCTGAGAACGTATGAACGGCGGCGGGACTTCTGCGCGGAATGCGTGCGGCGCGAACTGGGCGACAAGGTGTCGTTTGCGGTGCCCGGCGGCGGTCTCGCGTTGTGGCTGACGTTGTCCGGTCAGGTTGCCGCCGGCGAACTGGTGGATCGGGCTGCGCAGGCGGGCATTCGCCTGCTCGCCGGGCGGCAGTTCTCACCGAACGGCGAGGACGTGCAAGGCGTGCGGCTGGGCTACGGCAATCTCGATGAAACCGAAATGGCCTCCGCGCTCGCGCGGCTCGGCCGCGCGGCGCGGCGCGATAGTCGCGCTGGTGCAGGGAGTCGGGCGCAAGGGTTCTACTTTCCATTGCGCCTCGCTCGGCGGTCCATTAGCAAAGCCAGGCAGCTTGCCTGATCGCGCCGCCCGTACAAGCTCGGCGCCCGATCAGGAAAGAACGTTCAGAACTGATTCCAGCCGTCATCCGCACCGACCGCTACAGCGGCCGTCGGCCGCGTGGCAACAGGCGCGCAACCAGGCGCAGCACCGGGCGCAGCACCATGCGCGGACATCGCGCGCACGACGCGCCGCACCGGCGCAGCAACAGCCGGTTCGCGCGGCGACTTCTCCTTCTGCAAACGGGCAGCGGAAACAGAAGCCTCCACCGCATCGCCATTCAGAATCTGAAAGAATGCCACGGCCTCATTCAACTGTTCGCCCTGATCTTCCATCGACCGCGAAGCCGCCGCCGCTTCTTCTACCAAAGCGGCATTCTGTTGCGTGACGTTGTCCATCTGCGTAATCGCAAGATTGACCTGCTCGATGCCGCGGCTCTGTTCACTCGACGCCGCCGCGATCTCCGACATGATGTCCGTCACCCGCGCCACCGCCGTGGTGACTTCGGCCATTGTCCTGCCTGCTTCACCAGCGAGCGCCGAGCCGTCGCGAATCCTGTCCACGGAAGTGGCGATCAGATCCTTGATCTCCTTGGCCGCGCTCGATGAGCGCTGCGCGAGGCTTCTGACTTCGCTCGCGACCACCGCGAAACCGCGGCCCTGTTCGCCGGCGCGCGCGGCTTCGACCGCCGCGTTGAGCGCGAGAATGTTCGTCTGGAACGCAATGCCTTCGATGATGCCCGTGATGTCCGCGATCTTCGTCGAGCTCTCGCTGATATCGTGCATCGTATTCACGACCTGGCCGACCACCTCGCTGCCTTTCTGCGCGACCGACGAAGCATTCGTGGCCAGCAGGCTGCCTTGCTGCGCATTGTCGGCATTCTGCTTCACTGTGGAAGTGAGCTCTTCCATACTCGACGCCGTTTCCTCAAGCGAGGCTGCCTGCTGTTCGGTGCGCTGGCTCAGGTCCATGTTGCCAGCGGCGATCTGGCGCGCCGCGCCGGCGATGCTCGTGCTGCTGTCGCGCACGCGTGCGACGATCGTGGTCAGCCGTTCGTTCATCTCGCGCAGGGCGCGCAGCAGCCGGCTGGTTTCGTCGCTGCCGCTGACCGCGATGCGCGTGCGCAGATCGCCTTCCGACACGGTGCGGGCTATGTCGATCGCCTGACGCAACGGGCCGGTCACCGAGCGCGTGATCAGCACGCATGCGCCGATTGCAAGCGCCACCGCAATCAGGCTGATCGCGATCAGCAGATTGCGCTGGTTCTCGTAATGCATCGCGAATTCGTTGATCAGCTGTTCCTGGCGACCATGCGCGTAGTCGGTATACGCATTGGTCGCGCTAATCAGCGCGGCGAGCAGCGGCCGGCATTGATCGTCCATCTTGACGATCGCCTCGTCGTGTTTACCGGTCAGCGCGAGATTGACGATGTCGGTGGCGACCGGCCCGTACAACGCCTCCACCCGATTGATTTCCGCGACGAGGCGGCGCCCCTTCTCCGTCACGTTGCTCGAGGTCGCAATCATGTCGTTGAGCTTCTTCAGATTGGTGTGCACGTCTTCGTGTGCGCGCAGCACGTCGGCTTTCTCTATTTCGAGGTCCTGAGGTTTGGTGACGAGCACGAGATTGCGCGCGGCGATGGCCCGCCGATCGACAGCGGTTCGTACCTGCATGACCATGTCCGCGCGTGCGTTGACGCCATGCACGAAGGTGGAAAATCCATCGGTCGAGTCGCCGAGCGACTTCAGGGCAAGCATGGAAACCGCAACGACGATAAGAGACAGAATGCCGAAGCCGGCAATGAGTTTGGCTTTGATGGTGAGGTGCATCGATGTCACGATTTTTTTCTCCAGTAACGAAACGTGAATGCGTTCGCAATGGACTCTCAGGTCCGGGCATGGGGGTGTCTATGTGACCGCCGTACATTGCGGCGGCCCTGCGCATCTACCTGTTCGTTTCAACGTCGAGCGTCGGCACAAACAGGTGCCCCGTTGATGGAATATCGGTTCGCGACTCCCAAATACTGAGGGTGGGGCGGGTATGTCTCTATAAGGTTTGCGAAAGATGAACGAAGAAGGCGCAATTTTGTGCTGAATGAATATATTTGTTCATGCGGAGACAACATCGGGTTACGTTTTCATGTCATGTTTCGACGCGCGCATAGCGCGGCGCGAACGTGTACATAAACGCTTGAACGCAGTTTTGTTTGTGGCTATGATTGAGCAATCACTCATTTATGGTTCGAGATCGAACCGATCTGCATGGCCCGTCCCAAGAGCGAAGACAAACGTAATGCCATTCTTGCTGCTGCGGCGCAGGTCATCGCCGAGCAGGGGCTGGGCGCGCCCACCTCGCGCATCGCCAGGGTGGCGGGTGTGGCGGAAGGAACGCTGTTTACGTACTTCGACAATAAAGACGATCTGCTGAACGTCCTGTATCTCGACATCAAGGGCGAACTGCGGGAGGTAATGATGACGGCTTATCCCAGGCGCGCAGGCGTGCGCGAGCGCGTGCAACACGTGTGGAACCGCTTTGTCGACTGGGGCGTCGCGCAACCGCACAAGCGCCGCGCTATGGCGCAGCTCGCCGTGTCGGAACGCCTGACCGACCATACGCGCTCGGCAGGCATGCAGTCGTTCGCCGACATCAACGCGATGATTCAGGCGAGCGTCGCGAGCGGCGCATTGCGGGATCATCCGCCGGCATTCCTGTCGGCGATCATGGGCGCTCTGGCGGAAACGACCATGGACTTCATCGCTCGGGAACCGGCTAACGCCGAGCGCTACCGCCAGGCGGGTTTCGACGCGTTCTGGAATGCGATCGCGCGTCATTAATTTTTTTGTCACGTTAATGAGTGATTACTTGCTCAACTAAACTGAAGGAGTGAACGATGGCTAAGGTCTGGCTGGTTACCGGCAGCGCCCGCGGACTCGGGCGGGAAATTGTCGAAGCAGCATTGCAGGCGGGCGAGCAGGTGATCGCCACGGCGCGCGATCCGCGTCAGTTGGAGGATCTGTTGGCGCGTCATGGCGAACGGATTCGCACGGTCGCGCTCGACGTCACCGATCCGCAGGCTGCGCGGCAAGCCGTGCAAGCGGCCCTCGACGCGTTCGGCCGGCTGGACGTGGTGGTCAACAATGCGGGTTTCGGCCATCTGGTGCCGTTCGAGCAAACCTCGGAGGACGATTTCCGCGCGCAGATCGACACCAACTTTTATGGCGTCGTCAACGTGACGCGCGCGGCGTTGCCGGTGCTGCGGCAGCAGCGGGCGGGGCACATCATCCAGATTTCGTCGGTGGGCGGACGCGTCGGGATCGCGGGCCTGAGCGCGTACCAGGCGGCAAAGTGGGCGGTGGGCGGCTTCACCGAGGTGCTCCGCCAGGAACTCGCGCCCTTCGGCGTTCACGTCACCGCGCTCGAACCGGGCGGCATGAAAACCGGCTGGGGCGATCAGGCGGCGGGCGCCACGCCGGAATTGCTGGCGGATTACGTGCCCTCGGTCGGCGCCGTGTCGGATATGCTCTCGCAGTACATCGGCCACGAAGCCAGCGATCCGGCAAAGGTCGCGCAGGTTGTGCTCAAGCTCGCGTATCACGATGCCTTGCCGGCGCATCTTTTGCTCGGCAGCGATGCGTTGCATTACTGTGGCGCAGGCGACAAGGCGCGCGCGGCCGACGCGCAAGCGTGGCAGGCCGTCAGCGTGTCGACGGATTTCTCCGCGCCGGCGGCGTTGCCGCCGTTTCCGGCCGCAGCGGCGAAAGCTTGAGCGCGCTGTCGGGCAGCCGGGTCGGCGCCATTTCATCCACTGCAAGCTGAGGAGGCGTGCAGGACAAGGCGGACGCCGCCCGCTTGCGGGCGTTATCCGAAGCACTGACTAACGCGCGCTGGCCGGGCGCGCTCATGGAGCATGCATCATGAAGGTTCTGATATTCGGCGCGACCGGCATGGTCGGACAGGGCGTATTGCGCGAATGCCTGCGCGCGCCCGACGTCGAAGCGGTCCAGACTGTTGGCCGCACTCGCAGCGGGCAGCTCGATCCACGGCTCACCGAAGTGATCCAGCCCGACCTGACCGATACTCGCGCGATCGAAGCATCGCTCAAGGGTTTCGATGCGTGCTTCTTCTGCCTGGGCGTGTCGTCGGCGGGGCTGCGGGAGGCGGAGTATTCGCGCCTGACCTACGACCTGACAATGGCGGTGGCACAAACGCTCGCCCGCCTCAATCCGCAGATGACTTTCGTCTACGTGTCCGGCTCGGGCACCGACAGCACCGGGCAGGGCCGCAGCATGTGGGCACGCGTCAAGGGGCGCACCGAAAACGCGTTGCGGCGGCTGCCGTTCAAGGGCGTCTACCTGTTCCGTCCCGGCGTGATCGAACCGCTGAACAGCGCGCGTTCGAAAACCCGCTCGTACCGGCTCTTCTACACGCTGGCGAAGCCCTTCCTGTCGACGCTGCGTGCGCTGCTGCCCAACCAGATTCTCAGCACGGAAGACATCGGCCTCGCAATGCTGGCAGTCGCACGCCACGGCGCCGGCAAGGCGGTGCTCGAGACCGCCGACATCCGTGCATTGAGCCGCTCAGCATCCCGACCCGTCCTCGATCTGCACGCCGGCTAAAAGCGGGCGAGCCTTTGAGGTTCGCCCAAGCCGGCAAAAAACCCGCCTCGTCGATAATTCCGCGCGTCACAGCGTCTGGTACGCTACCGGTTCACGGTACGCGCCTATCCGGACGCGGCCCTCCTGTTCACGCGCATTGGTCCGCGCATGCCCGAACGACAAGTCATGGTGACGCGCCGACCGAACATCGTGATTGCGATCAGTATCGTGCTGGCCAGCGCGATACTTGCAATCGCCGTGTGGGTGCTGGCGCAGATGCGCGACGACGCGTTGCGGCGCGCCCAGGACTCCGTCTTCAACGTGTCGCTGCTGGTCGAACGCGACGTGTCGCGTAATCTGGAGATCTACGACCTTTCTTTGCGCGCGGTGCTCGACGGCCTGAAGCAGCCGGGCGTGCTCGACCTGAAGCCGGCTATGCGCCAGATGGTGCTGTTCGACGGCTCGGCCAGCGCGAAAGACATGGGCTCGATCCTCGTGACCGACGAGGCCGGCAACGTCAGGTTCGACTCACAGGCCACCCCGCCGCGCCAGGTGAATCTCGCCGACCGCGATTACTTCAAGGTTCAGCGCGACTCTCCCAACGCCGGTCTGTTCATCAGCCACCCGTTCATCCCGAAAGTGGGCGGCAAAGACGTGAGCATCGCGCTGAGCCGGCGGATCACGCGGCCGGACGGCGGTTTCGGCGGCGTGGTGGCCGGCACCATGCGCCTTACCTATTTCCACAGTCTGTTCGCCGGCATGAATCTCGGCGTTGGCGGCTCGATGGCGCTGATGCTGAGCGACGGCACGATGCTGATGCGGCGTCCGTACGACCCGAAAATGATCGGCATCAATCTGACCGGCACCGCCAATTACTCGCGCTTCACCGAGCAGCCGAGCGGTGACTTCTTCGGCACGGCGGCGCTCGACGGCGTCGAGCGCTGGTATGCGTTCCGCCATATCGACATGTATCCGCTGATCCTCGACGTCGCGCTGTCCACGCGTGACATCTACGCGCAATGGCGGCACCGTGCATGGATCATCGGCTCGCTGATCGCCGCGCTCGACGTGACGATCATCGCGCTGGCCGTCCTGTTCTCCCAGCAACTGCGGCATCGCCGCGCGGCCGAAGAAGAGTTGCGCGTGCTGGCGTGCACCGACGGCCTGACCGGCCTCTTCAACCGCCGGACCTATGAGCAGCAGGCGGAAGGAGAGTGGCGCCGCGCGCAGCGCAACGCGCGTCCGTTGTCGATGCTGCTGATCGACGTCGACAATTTCAAGGGTTTCAACGACCTGTACGGCCACTCGGCGGGCGACGAAGCGCTGATCGGCGTAGCGCGTTGCATTTCGCAGAGCGTGCGGCGCCCCGGCGACACGGCGGCGCGCTACGGCGGCGAAGAGTTTGCCGTGCTGCTGCCGGATACCGACGAAGCCGGCGCAACCCGCATTGCCGGGAAGATCTGCGCCGCGGTTGAAGCGCTGCAGCTTCGCCACGTGGCGAGTTCGCACTGCGTGCTGACGGTGAGCATTGGTGTCGCGACCACGCGAGGCCAGGCATTTGCCACGAGCCGCGCGCTCGTGGACGCCGCCGACGAGGCCCTTTACGAAGCCAAGGATGCCGGCCGCAATTGCGTGCTGTGCTTTGGCGCGACGACCCACGCGACCCACGCGATGCATGCGACGCTGGGCACCACCTCCGTAGCGGGCACGGGCACTAAGAAGCTGTTGCGAAATTAGTTAAACAGAGGCTTTAGGCGCGTCCAGCAAATTAAGGCGCAAGCCAAAGACAGGAATGCTTCGTGAACATGCGCATAGCGTTCGTAACGAATCTTGAGCCGTCGAAACGAGTGAAGCCACGCAATCGAACGCTCGACTGGCCAACGTGTTTTGCCGAGCCCACTGCCATGCGGCGCGCCGACTTTTGCGAGTAGTGGCGTGATGCCTCGCTCACGCAAGCGTTGCCGATGGGGTTCGGAACTGTAGCCCCGGTCGCCCTGAACGATTCGCGGCTTGTGCAAGGGACGACCCCGCTTGCCCCGGATGCGCGGAATGGCATCGACCAGCGCATCAAGCTGGGTAATGTCGTGCCGGTTCGCCGCGCTCAGGATGACCGCGAGCGGGATGCCTTGCGCGTCGACGATGAGGTGGTGTTTGCTGCCGAGCTTGCGCCGGTCCGTGGGATTCGGGCCGGTTTTTTTCCCGCCAGCACGGCGCGAATCGATGAGCTGTCGACGAGCGCACGCGAGAAATCGATTTCGCCACGGCGACGCAGTTCGGCGAGCAACGCTTCGTGAATGTGTTGCCAGACACCTGCCTTTTGCCACGCGACGAGCCGTCGCCAGCAAGCTGTGCCTGAACCACATCCCATTTCTTGCGGCAGAAGGTTCCACGCAATGCCTGAGCGCAGCACAAACACGATGCCGGTCAGCACCGCTCGGTCGGGTTTCGGTTTGCGGCCCGCAAACTGGCGATTGCGTGGTGCTCGCGCAGGCAGCAGTGGTTCGATGAGTAACCACAATTCGTCGTCTATCAGTTCTTTAGGCATCGCTTCCTGTCAGGCAAAACAAGACAGAAAGTTAACACCAAGCCGGAAAAGTTAACAGACCCAAAACTTAATTTCGCAACAGCGTCTAAAGCGAACAACCCGATATGACACATCGAGCGGAAGTCGTAGCCGCACGCATGAAGGTATCCGCGTTGCATGAACAACGGATCGTGCGGACAAAAAAAACCGCTCACGCAGGGGAAGCGTGAGCGGAAAAGTCGGAGAGTTACAACATCGCATGCGCTTGCTCATGGGGATCAACGCAGCAAGCCAAGTTTAGGTCCTCGCCCACGCTCGACATATCAGACGATTCCCAAAAAATTTGTGCTGACTTGCGGCTGCCTCGTTCTTCTGCGATGCGGCCCGCCGCACCAAGGGCAATACCGATCTGTCGCAGCGCACCGAACAGCAGGCGGCCGTCACGATGTTTTCGCTGGAGGCCCCGCGCGGCCGCCGAGCGCGCGGCCATCGTCACGGAAGCGGCGGAGCGCGCCTGGACCTGCACTGAGCGCGGGGTTCGCCGTTGCATGCAGCGTGGCTACGCGCTATGCGCCGCGTGGCCACGCCGCGCATTTCCCCGAACTTGCCAGGCCCAATGGCACTCCGTACACTCGCGCGTAATTCATGGGCGGCGCCTTGTTCCGGCGCGGCCCACCATAAAAACGCCGAACAGAGGAGAACCCCGTCATGGCCGATTCGTATTTCCCCCGCTGGCGCGCGCAGCCCGCGGCTGCCGAAGGCCGCATCGTCGGCACCGACGAGCGGCTCGCGTGGCCGCAGATGTTCGCGATGGGCGTGCAACACGTCGTCGCGATGTTCGGCTCGACGGTGCTCGCGCCGTTGCTGATGGGCTTCGATCCGAACCTGTGCATCTTCATGTCGGGCATCGGCACACTGTTGTTCTTCGTGCTGGTGGGCGGGCGCGTGCCGAGCTATCTCGGTTCGAGCTTCGCGTTCATCGGTCTCGTGATCGCGGTGACTGGGTACGGCGGCCACGGTCCGAACCTGAACATTCCGGTGGCGCTGGGCGGGATCATCGCGTGCGGCGTGGTGTATGCGGTGATCGGCCTGATCGTGTCGGCGGTCGGCACGCGATGGATCGAAACGCTGATGCCGCCCGTCGTGACAGGCGCGATTGTCTGCGTGATCGGTCTGAATCTGGCGCCGATCGCGGTGCATGGCGTGAGCGGCAGCAACTTCGATTCGTGGATGGCGCTCGTCACCGTGCTGTGCGTCGGCGCGGTGGCGGTGTTCGCGCGCGGCATGCTGCAGCGTCTGCTGATTCTGGTCGGCCTGCTGATGGCATATGTGATCTATGCGATCGTCACCAACGGTCTCGGCATGGGTAAGCCGATCGATTTCACGATCGTCGCGAACGCAGCGTGGTTCGGTATGCCGCACTTCACGGCGCCGGTTTTCAACATGCAGGCCATGACCCTGCTCGCGCCGATCGCGGTGATTCTGGTGGCGGAGAACCTCGGGCATATCAAGGCGGTGAGCGCGATGACGGGCCAGAACCTGGACCGCTACGTCGGCCGCGCATTTCTCGGCGACGGACTCGCGACGATCGTCTCGGGCTTCGCCGGCGGCACCGGCGTCACGACGTATGCCGAGAACATCGGCGTGATGGCCGTCACCAAAATCTATTCGACGCTGGTTTTCGTGATCGCCGCAGTGATCGCGCTGGTGCTGGGCTTTTCGCCGAAGTTCGGCGCGGTGATCCAGACCATTCCGGGACCGGTGCTGGGCGGCGTGTCGATCGTCGTGTTCGGGCTGATCGCCGTGACCGGCGCGCGGATCTGGGTCGTCAACAAGGTGGACTTCTCGGACAACCGGAATCTGATCGTGGCCGCGGTCACGCTCGTGCTCGGCGCCGGTGATTTCTCGCTGAAGCTCGGCGGCTTCGGTCTGGGCGGCATCGGTACCGCAACGTTCGGCGCGATCATTCTCTATGCGCTGCTGAGAAGGAAGCCGGTGCAAGGTCCGGTGGCCTGATTTTTTCTCTCCGGTATCAGCGGGTTCACCGGCGGCGTCGGCCTCTTCTTTCGTGATGTCTCATTCGAAGCAGCAGGCGCCCGCCGCCGGAACCGCAACCCGGCAGCGCGTCATTTCCTTCGCGCCGTCAGCGCAGTCTCCGACAGATCCACTTCGCGCATGAGCTTGTTCAACGTCTCGTCGTTGATAGCCTGGCTGCTGCGCAGCGCGAGCAGCGTCTTGCGCTCGGCGCGCATGGCCGCGAGCTTCATCCTGAACTCCAGCGCGTCGGCGCGGCGCGCCAGTTCGCGCGGTTCCTGCTCTTCGTCGAGCGTGGCGAGGCGGCGCCGATAGAGATCCATCACGCGCGCGGTGACATCGGCCGCATACGCCGAAGCGGATTCGTCCAGATCCGCGCACTCGGTGTCGTGCACCTCGTCGACGGCGCGAATCGCGGCTTGCGCGGCCAGCGTACGCGCGAGCAACTCCTCGGCGGCATGTGGATCCTTGCCGCGCCGCCAGCCGCTCAGCAACAGCGGCAGCGCCACCACCGCCACCAGCAGCGAGAGCAGGATCACGCCGGACGCAATGAAGATCGCCAGATCGCGGCCCGGCAGCGGGACGCCATCCGGCAACACCTCCGGCAACGACAGCACGCCGGCGAGCGTCACGGCTCCGCGCACGCCGGCCACCGTCGTCACCGCGACCGTGCGCAAGCCCGGCACCGCATTCGCCATGCCCCGCTTCGTGGCGCCGCGGCTCGCGACCCAGCGCAGCAGCCACACCCACACGAAGCGCATCGCATAGAGGGCAGCAGCCACTGCCGCGATATAGCCGATCAGCAGCCCGACCTGCGCGTTGCTCGTCTCGTGTGCATCGAGCAGCGCGCGGCCAAGAATGTGCGGAAACTGCAGCCCCAGCAGAATGAACACCATGCCGTTGAAGACGAACTCGATCATCGTCCACGTGCTGTTGGCGCGCACGCGCGAGGACACCGGCCCGGCATTCGCGAGGGTCGCGTAGTTCATCGTCATGCCGGCGGCGACTGCGGCCAGAATGCCCGACAATTCGAAGCGCTCGGCGATCAGATAGGCGGCGAACGGAATCAGCAGCGTCATCACGACACCGGGCGCCGGATCGCCGTCTTCAGTGAGATTCAGGAAGCGCGCCGACACGAAGCTGAACAGCCAGCTCACCGCCGCGCCCGTCGCGATGCCGCCCACGGAGATGATCACGAAACTGATCGACGCGTCGCGCAGCGAAAACACGCCGGTCAGCGCCGCGGCAATCGCGAACTTCAGCGCGACCAGTCCCGACGCGTCGTTCATCAACGCTTCGCCTTCCAGTATGTGCATGAGCCGCCCGGGAATCTTGCCCTTGCCGACGATGCCGGACAGCGCCACCGCATCGGTCGGCGACAGCACCGCGGCCAGCGCGAACGCCACCGGCAGCGAGATCGACGGCACCAGTGCATGCACGAAGTAGCCGACCACCAGCACCGTCACGAAGACCAGCCCGAGCGCGAGCATCAGGATCGAGCGGCGCGCCATGAAGAACTCGCGCTTGGGAATGCGCCATCCGTCCGCGAACAGCAGAGGCGGAATGAACAGCATCATGAAAATTTCCGGATCGAAGGTGACGTGCAGCCCGAGCTTCGGCCACGCGAGCAGCGCGCCGATCGCGATCTGCACGAGCGGCAGCGGCAACGCGATGGGCAGGATGCGGATGACGACGCCCGATGCGGCGACGGCGAGCAAAAGAATCAGTACGGTAAAGACAATATCCATCGGTCTATTTCTGGCGATATGACGGCGTTGCTGCGGTGGCCTTCGGTGAGCATCGACGATATGGCCACGCGACGCTGACGAAGTGTAAGGCAGCAGTTTAGCCCGACGACGCGTCGCGCCATCGCCGGGCCGGCATGTGGCGCCGATGCGTGGCGCATGACTGCCTCGAACGGCCTGGCGCACCTTAACGGTGCGTATCACGCCCACAGGCGGCGCATGCTCCCGTCTGCGGGCGCAGTCTTTCGTCCAAATTTCATTGGAATGTGTGTCAGCGTGCGCATGGAGCTTGCTTAAGGTATATCGATGACGCACATTTGAGAGACGGCGCCGAGGTTGTTCGCCTTCGCGTTCGGACCGGCCCGGCTCTCGCGTGAGAGGACTGCATGACGATTGCGCAACAGGAAAGGACGGCCGGCGCGCCGCATGGCTTCGATGTCGAGATGACGTCGGGGCTCGAACGTTTTACGGTGAAGCATGGCGAACTCACGCTGAGCAGCGTGTTCCAGCCGATTTTCAGCCTCTCGCATATGCGGGCGGTCGGCTACGAGGGCTTGCTGCGCGCGCATGACGCGCTCGATCGGCCCGTGTCGCCGCTCGACGTGTTCGGCGAGGCCGCGCGCCTCGGCGAAGTGCTGCAGGTGGACAGGCTCGCGCAGACTCTGCATCTGGAGAATTTCAAGGTGCTCGGCGCCGAGCGTGAGTGGCTGTTCCTGAACGTGCATCCCGCGGCGCTCACCGATCCCTATCTGGCGGCCGCGTTGCTGGCCACGCTGAAGCGGCTCGACCTGTCGCCGCGGCGCATCGTGCTCGAGGTGCTGGAGCATCGCGCGGAAGATCTGGAGCGTCTCGCCGACGCCGTGCGGCAGTTCCGCGAGCGCGGTTTCCTGATCGCGCTCGACGACTTCGGCGCGGGACACTCGAACGTCGAGCGGATCTGGCAATTGAATCCCGATATCGTGAAACTCGACCGCATCATGCTGTCGCACGCAGCGCACCGCGCGGACATGGCGACGATTCTGCCCGGCCTCGTCGCGCTGCTGCACGAAGCAGGCAAGCTCGTGCTCATCGAAGGCGTGGAAACGGAGCATGAAGCGCAGATGGCGCTCGCCTGCAACGCGGACTTCGTGCAAGGCTTTTTCTTCGGCCGCCCGAATCCGGGTGCGGCCGACGCGTTGCACGCGACCACCTGCATCAGCGAACTGACCGAGCGTTACCGCGACCAGGCCGAAGCACGCGAGCGCCGCAATGCCAGCCGGCTCGCGCCGTACCTGCGGGCTTTCGAGCGGGCGGCGGAACGCCTCGCGGCCGGCGAACCGCTCGAAGAGGTGTGCTGGAATTTTCTTGCGCTGGACCATGCCGCGCGCTGCTTCCTGCTCGACGCGAAGGGCAGGCAGGCGGGCCGCAACGTCGTGCTGCGCGCCGACCGTGCGGCGCATGAAACGCGCTTTCTGCCGCTGGCCGACGCGCAAGGGGCGAACTGGCTGCGTCGCCCGTATTTTCGCGACGCGATCAATGCGCCGGAACGGGTGCATGTGACGCGCCCTTATCTGTCGATCAACGAGGCGTTGCCGTGCGTCACGCTTTCCGTGGCGACGCGGGTTGGCGAGCAGACCTGCGTGCTGTGCGGCGACATCGACTGGGTGGACGAAGAGCGTTATTGAGTGTTGAGTGTGCCGCCTGACTGTCGCCCTGCGACGATTCCTTTCGGGGGTGACAAAACTACCAGGGGCGGCGCGGCGTATTTTTGGGGGATCATGTCGGTTTCAACGATCCTCAGCCGTGCTTATGTCCGCTCTTCTGGAAGTCATCGCCACGACCGTTGCCGACGCGCGCCTTGCCGCGCAAGCGGGCGCCAACCGTCTCGAACTCGTCACAGCGATGGGCGAGGGCGGCCTCACGCCGAGCCTCGGCCTGATCGAAGCCGTAGTGGCGGCGGTCGAGATTCCCGTGAACGTAATCGTGCGGCCGCATAGCCGTTCGTTCGTGTACGACGCCGACGACTACGCAGTGATGCTGCGCGACGTGCGGGCGGTCAACGCGGCGGGCGCGAACGGTGTCGTGATCGGCATGCTCGACGCGGCAGGCGGGATCGACCGCGAAGGTCTCGCCCGCGCGATCGATGCGGCCGACGGATTGGCCATCACCTTCCATCGCGCGTTCGACGAGGCGCGTGATCTGCGCGAATCGCTCGACGTGCTGCTCGGTTTCGACGCCGTGACGAACGTGTTGACCTCGGGTGGGCAGCCATCGGTACTGCATGCGGAAGCTACGATCCGTGAACTGGTGCGGCAAGCCTCCGGTTCGCACTTGACGGTGCTGGCCGGCGCCGGTTTGACGGTCGATGCGATCGCCGGTTTTGTGAGCGGCACGCAAGTCGAAGCGGTGCATTTCGGTTCAGGCGTTCGGGTGAACGGCAACGGTCTCGCGCCGGTGGACGCCGACAAGGTCGCGAAGGTCAGAGCGCTGCTGGACGCGCAGACGTAAGCGTCCCGACGCATCGCGCGGACAAATCATCGGGCAAAGAAAATGCCGCTGCGGGATCGCTCCCGAAGCGGCATCTATTCACGCATGTCCGCGTGCGGCCAACCGCGTGGCCAGTCTTGCGATAACACTACTTCGCCACGACCACCGGAATCCCGCGCAACTGTCCCGCGCCTTTCACCTCTTCCAGCGATTTGCGCACCGACTCGCCCGTTGCCGCTTCGATCCGCAGGCGTGCGGCGAGGTCGCGCTCGCCACGCTTCACACCCGCCAGATTCGCGAGTTTCACGTGACCATAGCCACGTACACGGGCGTGCAGATCGGCCAGCTTCGCCACGTCTTCGAGGTTGTCGGCGCCGAGCTTCGCGAGCGCACGCTGCAACGTGGTTTCGTAGTCGCCGGCGAGTTCGCGCTCCATCTTGCGCTCCAGCGTGCGGCCGAACGGATCGAGTGGCGTGCCGCGCAGAGCGCGGAATTTCGCCAGCGTGCCAAGCACCGGCCACATCCATTGACCGAAGGTTTTCTTGGCCGGATTCTTGCCGGGTTCCGGGCGCGTGAGCGTGGGCGGCGCGAGATTGAACTTGATGCCGAAGTCCTTGCCGGCCACGCCTTCGAATTGCGCTTCCAGTGCTTCACGGAATGCGGCGTCGGTATGCAGGCGCGCCACTTCGTATTCGTCCTTCACCGCGAGCAGGCGATAGAACGTGGTCGCCACCGCGCGCGTCACGCGCTCGCTGTTCGCATCCGCGGCGGTTTCCGCGCGGCGTGCCGCATCGACCAGCGCGCGATAGCGCTTCACGTAGCTCGCGCCGCCGTAAATCTGGAGACGCCCTTCGCGGTGTGCGATCAGTTCGTCGAGCGTATCGACGCGCACAGGCTGCTTCGCCTGATGCCGTGCTTGCCACAGCGATTCGAGCGCGGCCGGATCTTCGGCAGCGAGGCGGCCGATCGAAAACGCGAGCTGGTTCATCGGCACCGCGACGTTGTTCAACTCGATCGCACGCATCATCGCGCCGAACGAGACCGGCACCAGACCGAGTTGCCAGGCATAACCGAGCATCAGAATGTTCGCGCCGATGGTGTCGCCGAGAAAGCGCGTGGCGAGCGCCTGCGCGTCGCACGTCGACATGCGTTCGGCGCCGGCCGCGTGACGCATCTTGTCGAGCAGCGCGTCGGCGTGCAGCGTTGCGTCCGGATTCGTCACGAACGTCGCGTTCGGAATCGCGTGCGTGTTCACGACAATGCGCGTGCGGCCATGACGTACCGTTTGCAGCGCATCGGCGCTCGCGCCGACCACCATGTCGCAGGCGAGCAGCACGTCGGCCTGTTGCGTGTCGATACGCACCTGGTTGAGCCACTCGTCGCGCGCGGCGAACCGCACGAACGAGAGCACCGCCCCGCCCTTTTGCGCGAAGCCCATGAAGTCGAGCACCGACGCGCTCTTGCCTTCCAGATGCGCGGCCATGCTGATCAATGCACCGACCGTCACGACGCCCGTGCCGCCGACGCCCGTCACCAGAATGTCGTACGGCGCGGCGTCGAGATGCGTGGCGGGAAGCGGCAGCGCGTCGACGCGCGCGGCGAGTGCCGCCGGATCGAACGCGGCGCCCGCGGCTTTCTTCAGCTTGCCGCCTTCCACCGTGACGAAGCTCGGGCAGAAGCCGTTCACGCACGAGTAGTCTTTGTTGCACGACGATTGATCGATGCGGCGCTTGCGGCCCAATGCCGTTTCAACCGGTTCCACCGACAGGCAATTCGACTGCACGCCGCAATCGCCGCAGCCTTCGCAGACTTCCTCGTTGATGAAAAGACGCTTGTCCGGATCGGGGAATTCGCCTTTTTTCCGGCGCCGGCGTTTTTCCGCCGCGCAGGTCTGGTCGTAGATCAGCACGGTCACGCCGTCGGTGTCGCGCAATTCGCGCTGCACGGTGTCCATTTCACTGCGATGGTGGAACGTGGTGCCCTTCGGAAAGAGGTCGTGATGGCCGTCGTACTTTTCCGGCTCGTCGCTGACCACGACGAAGCGCGACACCCCTTCGGCTTCCACCTGGCGCGCGATCTGCGGCACCGAGATGCTGCCGTCCACCGGCTGGCCGCCCGTCATCGCAACGGCGTCGTTATAGAGAATCTTGTACGTGATGGTGGCTTTCGCGGCGACCGCCTGGCGGATCGCCAGAATGCCGGAATGGAAGTACGTGCCGTCGCCGAGATTCTGGAACACGTGGCGCGTTTTCGTGAACATGGAATGCGACGCCCAGTCCACGCCTTCGCCGCCCATCTGGATGAGACCGGTCGTGTCGCGCTCCATCCACGACGCCATGAAGTGACAGCCGATCCCCGCATGCGCGATCGACCCGTCAGGCACTTTCGTCGACGTATTGTGCGGGCAGCCCGAGCAGAAATACGGCGTGCGCTTCACGCTGTCCGCGGCGTTCGAGAGAATTTGCGGCGCGACCAGATCGACCACGCGTTCGCGGCGATCGAGCGCGGGCTTGTGCTTTGCGAGCCAGTTGGCGAACACCGGCAGAATGCGCGACGGCCGCAATTCCCCGAGCGACGACAGCAGCAGCGTGCCGTCTTCGGCGTTCTTGCCGACCACGATCGGCCGCGTGCCTTGCGTGCGGTTGTACAGATAGTCCTTGATCTGCTGTTCGATGACCGGGCCTTTCTCCTCGATCACCAGCACTTCGGACAGGCCGGAGACGAACGCATCGATACGCGTCATTTCCAGCGGAAACGACAGGCCGACCTTGTAGATGCGCACGCCGGCCGCTTCCAGATCGGCGACCGTCAGATCGAGGCGGCGCAGCGTCTCCATCAGGTCCAGATGCGCCTTGCCGCAGGTCACGATCCCCACGTTCGCGTGCGGGCTCGGCGCGATCCATTTGTCGATGCTGTTCACGCGCGCGAAGTGCCGCACCGCGTCGAGCTTCGCATGCATGCGCGACTCGATCGTCAGGCTCGGCAGATCCGGCCAGCGATTGTGCAGGCCGCCGGCCGGCGCTTCGAAATCCTGCGGCGCGGCCCAGTCGGTGCGCAGCGCGTCGAGATCGACGGTCGAGCCCGATTCGACCGTTTCGGAGATCGCCTTGTAGCCGACCCACGCGCCGGAGAAGCGCGACAATTCCCAGCCGTACAAACCGAACTCGAGCATGTCCGCGATGTTCGACGGATTGACGACCGGCATATGCCAGGCCATCAACGCGAAGTCGCTCTGATGCGGCATGGACGACGACACGCAGCCGTGATCGTCGCCCGCCACCACCAGCACGCCGCCGTGCGGCGACGAGCCGTAGGCGTTGCCGTGCTTGAGCGCGTCGCCGGCGCGGTCCACGCCCGGGCCCTTGCCGTACCACATCGCGAAAACGCCCTCGACGGTGCGCTCCGGGTCCGATTCCACTCGCTGCGTGCCGAGTACGGCGGTGCCGCCGAGTTCTTCGTTGATGGCGGGCAGGAAGCGGATATCACTCGCCGCGAGCAGTTTCTTCGCCTTCCACAACTGCTGATCGACCATGCCGAGCGGCGAGCCGCGATAACCGCTGATGAAACCGGCGGTGTTCATGCCGCGTGCCTTGTCGGCGGCGCGCTGCATGAGCACGAGGCGCACCAGCGCTTGCGTGCCGGTCAGGAAGATGCGGCCGCGCGTCGCGGTGAGGTTGTCGGACAGCTTGTAATCGGCGAGTGCGGGCGTGCCGTCGATGGGCAGGCGAGCGGTCATGGGTGAGTCTCCAATATTTGCATCCGCGCGCGGTGGTGGGGACCACAAACGTCACGCAGCGAAAGAGACTCTATTTTTTAGCGCCGATTGGAGTGGATTTTTTCTACTTTGACCAGTCGTTCACGAATAGGCGAGAAGAGCCGCGCGTTTTAACGGAGTTTTGAGATAGATCTACCGCGCCGCGGTCGTATTCGGGTCTGCCCTGGTGCGGTTTCCGCGCGTGTCGAACGTCTTATGGCGTGGGCGCCGTTGCTCTCGCGGCGGCGATCGGCGCCTCGTCGAGCGGCGCGATCTCGTCGAAATGCGAGTAGTCGATATGGCTCACGCCGTCCTGCTCGCTCATGATGTCGACGAAACGGTAATGCCAGCGGATCTGATCGCACGACCACAGGTGGCGTGCCTGCATGGTTTGCGCGGTCGACTCGTCGACGCCTTCCAGCGTCAGAATCAGCGAAGTGTCGCGTTGCTTGAGCGTTTCGGCGGTTTCGCCGAACAGCGGGCTGCTCTCGTCGACGATATGCATGACCGTCCAGCCCAGCTTGAACACCGGGTGCTGATCGCGCACCAGCGTCAGATCATAGAGTTTGCGCAGCGTATAGCCTTCGGCGGTGGTTTCCTGGCGCAAAAGGCGCAGCCTTGCGTGCGCTTCGGCGATCACGTTCTGACGCGCGTTGGCCGAGCGCACCATCAGCGTCATGCGGCCGTCGAGCGGCCGGATCACCGCATAGCGGGCGAACATGATCTTGGCGTGCGGGCGCGAAAAGCGCGCGAAGATCAGGCCCGTCGCCAACGCAATGCTGGACATGCCGACGAAAATTTCCAGCGTGGCGATCCAGTGCGCGTAGACGGTTTGCGGATGCATGTCGCCGTATCCGACCGTGGCGAGCGTTTCGACGCTAAAGAAAAACGCGCCGCCGAAACCGGCGGGAAACTGGTTGGCGATCGGCGCGCTGCCCAGCATGTAGAGCGTGGCGAACGCGGTGTTGAGCAGCAGGAACAGCACCGCGAGCGAGACGAAAAACGTCGGCCAGCGAACCGCGAGCGCGCGGTGATAGAGATCCTGCCAGAGCGGTGTCGGCACGCCGTGCGCGATGATCACGCGATCGTCCAGGCGCAGTTCGCGGCTGCCGCGCGGGCGGCGCGTTGGCGCGCGTGCTTCGCCGTTGCCGAAGGCGGAAGGACGGTCCGTGGGTTTTGTAGCCATCGCTGATTCGTGGAAATGAAAAAAGGCCAAAGCGTAGCACGCCGCCTGGTCTGCGAAAGCTGATTTTCGGCGGATGTGCAGGCGCGTCGCGGGTGTGGCGGAAAGGGCCGGTGCGGTGTGCTGTCGTGCTCACGTCCGGCCTTGCAATACGTGTGCGCGCATCGCGCCGGCGCGCTACTGCGCGCCACGAACGGCGCTTCGTTCACGCATGCCGGTACGGCGTCATCGCGCCCGGCGCCGTGCAATCAAGCACTCAAACAACCATGCAACCACGCAACCACGCAACCACGCCACGGCTGCGCGCGCGTCACACTTACGGAAAAGCGCGCGGCCTGGGAATGCCCGCACCGTGTTCGATATCGTCGACGGCCTGCTGATGAGCCGCCGCGACCGCTTCGGTCTCGGCATCGTAGCCGTTGTCGCCGCCTACCGTCGTCCACGGTTTGACGGCTTTTTCGCGATGACGGATTTCGTATTCCGCATCCCAGCGTGCACCGTTGAGTTGGAGCGGGCGGACGTGAATCGAATACACGCCGTACAGGAAGAGTTGTTCAGCCATGACCGCCTCCGGCCGGTAGGTCCAGGGTGGCGCAACGCGAACGCACAGGCAAACGCAAACGCGAAGGGCGCGGCGCCGGTCTGCCTAGAGTTCGATTTCCCCGAGGATGCGATGAGCGAGCGCCTTGGCTTCCTCGAGGGCTTCCTCCGGCGTCGACGAAGTGGCTTCGACTTCGTAGACCGTGGTTTCCTGGTCGGCGGTTTCGTCGCCTTCGTCGCGCGAGAGGGTGACCACGCCCTGCCAGGTGTCTTCTTCTATTTCTCTTGTCGAGGCAATGGCCGTGTAGATGCCTTTGGTGTAGGTGATGTCGTCCATGCCGTCTCTCCGTCTTCCAAAGGTTTCGGTTTTTTCATCCTAGCACGATGATGAAGGTTCGGTTCTCCGCGCTGGCGGCGCTCCCTGCCGGTGACAATGCGCGCCGCACAAGGCAACAGGATTACAGCAGCGCGACCACTTCATCGAGCGACGGCGCGTGCGCGCCGGCATGGCGGCACGCGGCCGCCCCGGCGGCCAGCGCGAACGCGAGGTGTTCGGGCCACGCCCGCTGCGGCGCGGTCATCAGGCTGAACAGCAGGCCGCCGATGGACGCGTCGCCCGCGCCGACCGTGTCGACGACCTCGACGCGCGGCGGCCGGGCCTCGGTCACCACGGCGCCGTCGATCAGCACGGCGGTCTCCGGTCCGCGCGTCACCAGCACGGTGGCGGCGGGGTTCATGGCCCGCAGTTGCGCAAGCGCGCTGGCTTCGTCGTCGGTTTTGAAGAGCAGGCGCAGGTCTTCGTCCGATACCTTGATCAGATCCGCGAGCGCGGCCATTTTTCGCAACGTGGGCTCGTAGCCATGCTCCATCAGATTGCGGTAGTTCGGATCGAAACTGATTTTCACGCCTTGCGAGCGCAACTGCGCCGCGAGCGCTGCGAGCGTGTTGCCGAGCGGCTGCCGCACGAGGCTGATGCAGCCGAAGTGCGCCCACTTCACGTGGCTCGCCCAGCCTGCCGGCAGGCGTGCCGGATCGAAAGCCAGATCGGCGCCGTTCTCGCCCATGAAGAAATACGCGGGCGGATGCGTCTGATGCACGATCGCGAGCAGGGGCGGGCGTTCCACGCGCTGCATGAAGCGCATGTCGAGCCCTGCGGCGACGCTGGCGTTCCACAGTTCGTCGGAGAAATTGTCGACGCCCAGTGAGCCGGCGCATGCCGTGGGCAGGCCGAGCCGCGCCACGCAGCGCGCCACGTTCCAGCCGGCGCCACCGGGACGCGAGAGCCATTGGGAAGGGCCGGTGCGCACGAGATCGGTGAGGATGTCGCCGGCTGAGACGAAGAGAGGGAATTCGCTGTTCACGCCAGGGTTGCTCATTTTGTCTGCTCCGCGGATTCGGATGCGGCGGCCGCGCCATTGGGCAGCGCGTGGGCCAGGACCTCGTAGCACGCGCCCATCGTGTGATAGTCGGTCTTGCCGGCCGGGCTTTTTTCGTCGCTGTACTTGCGGTTGTCGCACGTGAGGATGCGATACCACGCGCCATATTTGTGATCGACGAAATGCGCCCAGCTATAGCGCCAGATCTCGTCGTACCAGTCCCAGAAGCGTTCGTTGCCGGTGCGCTTGCCGAGCAGCGCCGCCGTCGCGAAAGTCTCGGCCTGGACCCAGAAATACTTGTCGTGGTCGCACACGGTGCCGTCGGGTCCGAAGCCGTAATAGAGGCCGCCGTGGTCTTCGTCCCACGCGTGCGTCATGGCGGCGTCGAACAGTTCGATGGCGCGCGGCAGCAGCCACGGCAACGGACGGTAGCGCTCGAGGATCAGCAGCAGCTTCGCCCATTCGGTTTGATGCCCCGGCTGAAAACCCCACGGGCGGAAGATGTTCGAGCTGTCTTCCTCGTTGTAGTGCCAGTCCACCGACCAGTCGGCGTGAAAGTGCTCCCACACCAGACCCTGCGACAGCTTCGCCTGGCGCAGCGTGATATTCGACGCCACCCGCTCGGCGCGATCCAGATAGACGAGATGGCCGGTCGCTTCGTGCGCGGCGAGCAGCGCCTCGGTGGTGTGCATGTTCGCGTTCTGCCCGCGATACGAACTGACTTGCCATCCGGGCGAGGCTTCGTCGGCGTAGAGGCCCGCAGCGGCGTCCCAGAAACGGTGCTCCATCAACTCGAAGGTCGCGCCGATCATCGGTTTCGCTTCCTCGATGCCGGCCATTGCCGCATGCGAATACGCGAGCAGGACGAACGCGAGGCCGTAGCAGTGGCGCGTCGCATCGAGCGTGCGCTTCCTGCCGTCGTGCCATTCGAGTTCCCAGTCGTAGCCTTCATGCTGGGCGTCCCAATGCGCCTCGCGCAGGAACCGCAAACCGTGGCGCGCGTATTCGAGATGCTGCGGGTCGCCGAACTGGCGATACGCCATCGCGTAGTTGAAGACGAAGCGGCAACTGCTCACCAGATGCCGGGTGGTCCTGTTGTAGACCGTACCGTCGTCGCGGAAGAAATGGAAAAAGCCGCCGCTCGGATCAAGCACGTTCGGCGCGTAAAAGCGCAGCGTGTCCTGCACGTGCGAGAGCAGAAAGTCGCGCGAGCGGAAGCTCTCGACGGGCGGCACCGCGGCGGCGCCGTTGGCGGGGTGTAGCGGATCGGATTGCGTCATGGCGTTTTCACCAAAGTACTGGCACGGGCAATGAGATGGACGGGCAGACGGACTTCCGGTTCGGCGGGTGCGTCTTCGAGCAGGAGCTCGACGCCGCGCCGGCCGAGCGCTTCCTTGTCGACCGAGATGGTGGACAGCGGCGGCGTGGCATGCGCGGCGGCGGGAATGTCGTCGAAACCGATGATGGCGATGTCCTCGGGCACGCGCAGGCCGCGCGCGAGGCATGCGCGCAGCGCGGCGAGCGCGGCGGCGTCGTTGTAGGCAAACACGGCGTCGGGGCGCGGGCCCGGTGCGTCGAGCAGTTGATGCATGGCGCGCGCGGCGCCGCTGGCGGGGTCGAGGCCTGCGTCGATGGTCACTTCCAGCGACGGGTCGAACAGCAGCCCCGCTTCGAAAAACGCGCGCCGGTAGCCGAGCGCCCGCTGCGCGATGCTGAAGTGCGCAAGCGAGCCGCCGATGAACGCGACGCGCTTGCGCTGCTGTTCGAACAGATGCCGCATGGCAAGCGTGGCGCCCGCGGCGTTGTCGAGATTCACCGAGCGCAGGCCGGGCGCCCACAGGTCGATCAGCACGAGCGGGCGCTGCATGGCCACCAGCGTGGCGAGCGTTTCCGGTTCGACGAAACCGGCAATCGCCACTGCATCCGGCGCATGCAGGCGCATTTGCTGGATCACGTCTTCAGTCGGGCCGGCGGTCAGCACGGACGGCACGATGCCGCGCTCGCGGCAGGCATCTTCCACGCCGTGCAGCACGTGCGAAAAGAACGGGCTCACAGCGAAATTGTTGTGCTGACGGTGCAGCAGAAAGGTGAGACGGCGGATGCGCGGGCGCAATTGCGCGGCGTCATAGCCGAGCTTGCGCGCCGCCTCGACGACGCGCTCGCGGGTGGCCTCGGAGAGACCCGGCTGGTTCTTCAATGCGCGTGAGACGGTGCCGATCGACACGCTGGCCGCGCGGGCGACGTCGCGGATAGTTGTGGCCATCGAATCAGGCGGGCGCGCGTGGGCGGCCGCACGGTGTTTGGGTTCGGGCGATTGTATAGTAAAACCGTGCTAAAACAGCCCGAGAATCCGTCGATCGATACCCGTAAATACCCGTACGCTATGGTCTTGGTCCGAAATTTTATGTTTAGTAAAATTAGCTAAACAATCTCCGAAGCCGCCTCGGTAAGCCGCATCTTCACTCTAGCGAGACATGCACGGCTTCTGCTTGTCCACGCAGTAACGCCACGCTCTCGTCCGCGTCGATCAGCACGAAACCGCTCGCCTCGTGTTTCGCGCGCCGCTTGGCCAGTGCCGCAACGGAGGCGATTTCCTCGCTGGTATAGAGCGACGGTCCCTCGCCGGGCTCGACGTGCACGCAGCCGATCGCCATCGTCACGAAACCGAAGAAGGTCGGATTGCCGCGCCGGTCCTCGCCGTGAATACCGCCGGCGAGCCGGTCGGCCGGCGCGTAAAAGCGCTGCGCGCCCTCGTTGAATACGTGGATCGCGCGCAGCACGCGTTCGCGCCAGTCTTCGCTCTGGAACAGAATCAGGAAGTCGTCGCCGCCCACGTGTCCGAGGAAGTCGCGGGTCGGGTCGCACACGTCGGCGAGCACGAGGGCCGCGAATTTCAACACTTCGTCGCCTTGCCAGTAGCCGTATTGATCGTTGAACGGCTTGAAGTGATTCAGATCGACGTAGCACGCGTAGAAACCGGCGTCGTTGCCGAGCAGGCGGGCAATGTGCGAACTGATCGGGATATTGCCCGGCAGGAAGGTCAGCGGATTCGCGTAGCGCGCCGCTTCGATGCGCACCTCGGTCACCGCGCGCACGAGGTTTTCGCCGGTGCCGAGGCCGGCGTATTTGCCGTTGTCGGTGATGACGAAGCCATCGGCGAGATAGCGCTGATCGTCGCTCGCGAGGAGCTTGGCCATCTGCTCGACCGTCATCGATTTTTCGATGATGACCGGCGACGCGTTGGCGAACAGCAGGCAAGGGCGCTTGCCGAACAGTTCCCGGTGATACGGCAGCGCGTAGCGGTCCATGAAACTGCGGCGGTTGATCAGCGCGACCGGCTCGTCGTGCTCGACCACCGCGACCGCGTGCAGGTCGGGCAGACGGTTGAACAGTTCGAGCACGTCGTTATTGGTGGCCTGGCGCGGCAGCGCGGGCGCGTGCACCAGCATTTTCGCCGACGCCATGCCGCCCGAAGGCGACGCACTGCTCACCGTGCGCGTGGTTTCGGGAAACACCGCGATGTGGCCGGCGCGAAGCGCGTCGCGGGCGTCGTCGGTCACCTTGCGGGCCGGCTGCGCGTGCGGACGGCCGAAGAAAAACCCCTGACCGCAGCCGATCCCCATGTCGCGCACCACGATCAGGTCCGCTTCGTTTTCGATGCCCTCGGCCACGAGCCGCGCACCGCTTGCGCTGGCGAAGTGCTGCATGGCGCGCACGGCTTCGAACTTGAGCGGGTCGCAGGCAATGTCGTGAATGAAGAAGCGGTCGATCTTCACGACGTCCGGCTGCAACCGCACCCACAGGTTCATGCTGGCGTTCGCGGTGCCGTAATCGTCGAGCGCGAATTGCGCGCCGTCACTGCGCAGCGCCGCGATCACGGGCAGGAAACTGCCCACGTCGGGAATCGTGCTTTGCTCCGTCAGCTCGATTACCAGCCGCTGCGGATCGACGCCGTGATGACGCAGGAGCGCTAGCGTTTCATCGCGCGTCCCGGCCAGTTGGCGGAGTGCGCCCGCGCTGAAATTCAGAAACAGCTTGCCGTCGAATTCGAGCCGCGCGAACGCTTCGATGCAGGTGCGCGCGGCGGCGCGTTCGAGTGCGATGCCGCAGCCCTCGGCGAGCGCTTGCGAAAACAGCGCGAACGGTGCTTCGAGCGGCGTGCCCGCCGGCCCGCGAATCAGACCTTCGTAGCCGAGGATCGCGCCGTCTTCGAAATCGATGATTGGCTGGAAAACGGCGGACAGATCGCGCCGGGCTATCAGTTCCTCGATGCGCGGCGCGGCGGATCGGGAGGGCGGGCTAGGTTGCATGGCAGGTGGGGTAGCGATCGACCTTTGGCTTATCGGCCGGACCTGCGGGTAATTAAGTGAACTTTTAGTGACGCGTCGCACCGGCGCGGTGCGGCTGGATTTGCGTCTGCAGCGGCGGCCTTCCGTTCGCCGGGTCCGCGTTGCCAGGAATCTGCCTATGCCGTCCGGACGAGGCGACAGCGGCGGCGTTTGCGCGTGAAATAACAAAAAAGCCGCGCGAGGCGGCTTTCTTCAAATGACGCTCAGGGAGGGCGCTTATGAATGTCCTGTTTGCATTGCGCGCGTATTCAATGGCGCGCGACGGCGGCGGCGGGCCGCTCGCGCGAGGCGGCGCGGGTCTCGCCGCTGGTGTCGCGCGCGCCCCAGCGCTGCGCGAGCGCGGCGCACACCATCAACTGGATCTGGTGGAACAGCATGAGCGGCAAGACCACCGCGCCCACCGCATGCGAGGCGAAAATCACCTTGGCCATCGGCACGCCGGCGGCGAGACTCTTCTTCGAACCGCAGAAGATGATGGTGATCTGGTCCGCGCGGCTAAAGCCGAGCCGCTTGCTGACGAACATCGTTACAGCCAGAGCGAGAGCCAACAGCACGACGCACACCACCAGCAGGCCGCCGAGCGCGGAGAGCGGAATCTGGTGCCACAGGCCTTCGGTAACGGCCTCGCTGAATGCGCCGTACACCACCAGCAGGATCGAGCCCTGGTCGACGAATTTCAGCACGCCGCGATTGCGCTCGATCCACTTGCCGATCAGCGGGCGCAGCAACTGCCCGGCCACGAACGGCACCAGAAGCTGCAGCACGATATTGCCCACCGTGTGCCACGGCGAAGCACCGCCGCCGGCCGCCTGATTGGTGATGACGACGCTGACGAGTGCGGGCGTGATGAAGATGCCGAGCAGGCTCGAGGCCGACGCGCTGCATACGGCAGCCGGCACGTTGCCTTTGGCAATGGACGTGAACGCGATCGACGACTGAACCGTAGACGGCAGCGTGCAGAGGAAGAGGACCCCCGCATAGAGCGCCGGCGTGACAAGTGGCGAAAGGAGCGGTTTAAGCGCGAGGCCGAGCAGCGGAAACAGCGCGAACGTGCTGAGCAGCACTACCGCGTGCAAGCGCCAGTGCGTCGCGCCCGCAACGATCGCTTCGCGTGAGAGTTTGGCGCCGTGCAGGAAAAACAGCAGGCCGACCGCCACGTTCGTCACCCAGTTGAACCCGACGGCGGCCTGACCGTGAACCGGCAGGAAGCTGGCAAGGATCACGGTGCTGACGAGGCACAAGGTGAAGTTGTCGGGAAGCAGTTTCGGGCGAGCCATATCGGAATCTCGATTCAGTGACGCGGAAAAGCACGCGGGCCGCACGTATGAAGGCGCCGCTCCAGCTTATGGGAAACGTCTATTGTTGTTGATTTCTGATTGAAAATGCAAATTCATTTACCGAATCGATTAATGAGGATCGCGCATTGTGGCGCCTGTTTCCGGAAGAACCCGCACGGCATGGAGGCTGTTTTCAGTATTGGCGACGCCATCTGTTTGGTCCATGCACTTTTAACAATCCAGATGAAAACGGGACCGCGATTCGTCATACGCAAAGCCCTGTCTGTTATCTCGCTAAGGTCTTGAAAGCAAGCGTTTTCCGGGCGTTCACGCAAGTGCTCTGTCGTAGAAAAACGTCGCAGTAACAAGGTGTTACATCCGCGGGCGAGGCCTAACACTTTTTGGCTCGACACCCTCTGCCCGCACCCATAAATTACGGTTCAAAGGCCGTCGGGATGCCTAGCGTTGCGATATCGTCGCAGCGCTCATGCCAGTCCCAAAACAAGTCCATCGCAGCTCGAACGGTGGGCTTTCAGGCAAGTCTTCGGGCATGAGAGTCACTGGGTGGACGGGTTGTCGAGAACGAGGCACTGGGCGTTGGGCGCGGTTATCGCCGCGCTGTGCTCGTTCGCCTATGCGAAAGCGCCTGGCATGCCGCACGGCGGCAGTGGCGGCTATGCGCATGCCCCCACCAATCACGCCGTACGCGGCAACCTGCATCACGGCGGCAGTTACAACGGCGCAACTGCGGGACCAGCGCATACCACAATGGCGGATCGCGACGCGCATCTGCCGCGCGGTGGAGTGAATGGCGCGGGCGGCAATTATGGCAACGGGTTCGGGATTTACAACCCGGGCATGCGCCGCGTAGCCGCACCCGCCGGTTACGCCGGCGACGGCCGCGGCGGCATGCAGTACGCCGGCGCCATCACGCCGGTGAGTGCCGAGTCGCGTGCCGTGCCGCGGCCGCCGGTCAATGCGCCGGTCCGTGCCGGCTCGATCCGCGCGGACGTCGCCCGTTACAACGAAGAACGCGGTGCCACGCGCGCCATGCAGCGCCAGGCGGACGACCCGCGCCAGCCGGAAGGCTCGCCTTACCGGAATTAGGCGTTGCGCGGACATCGCGTCCGCCACGCCCGCCGAACCGCCTCCGAACCCCTTCTCCTCGTCTTCGAGATCGCCCGACAGCGGCGCTGCGCTTCGTCGCGCCCCAGGTCTGCCCGCCAGGTGACGTTTCGACGCCACACTTTTTTGAAAACACTCGGCAGCACGGCCCCTCCCGTCGTCAAATCAGGTCGTTTCTGCGGCGGTGCGTCATTCGCTTGTCATCTTGAGCGTGATCGCACCGTCCGGCGCAGTGTCAGCAATGCTTTGCGCGGTGCGGCAGAGGTTGCGGCGACACCGCGAGCGCACGGTCGGCCGGGGCTTTTATCAGGCCGATAAACAACAAAACTAATCAGAGCGATATACCCGCAATAACCAGCGATATTTTTGTTCATAAAAATGGTCCGCAAAGATGGTCCCGCCCAGATCGGCTCAATGATCGAACGGACAACAACAATGGTTCGCGTGAGCGCCCCTTTCGCACAGCCACACCCCTTTTGACAAAGACAGGAGAACCCATGAAAGCAAGCATCAGCAGTGCGCTGAAGACCACCCTCAAGGCAACCGCGTGTGCCGCTCTGCTGGCCAGTGCATCGTCTGCTTTTGCGCAATCGAGCGTGCAGCTCTACGGTCAGGTCGACGAATGGGTCGGCGCGCAGAAATTCCCGGGCGGCAAGACTTCGGTGCAAGTCTCCGGCGGCGGCATGTCGACTTCGTACTGGGGCCTGAAGGGGGCGGAGGATCTGGGCAACGGCTACAAGGCGATCTTCGCGCTGGAAGGCTTCTTTCTCGCGCAGAACGGCCAGTACGGCCGCTTCACGGGCGACACGATGTTCTCGCGTAACGCGTACGTCGGTATCGAATCGCCCTACGGCACGGTTACCGCGGGCCGCCTGACGACGCCGCTGTTCGTGTCGACGATTCTGTTCAACCCGTTCATCGACTCGTACGTGTTCTCGCCGATGGTCTATCACACGTACCTCGGCCTCGGCACGTTCCCCACCTACTCGACGGACCAGGGCGTGACGGGCGACTCCGGCTGGAGCAACGCGGTGTCGTACTCGTCGCCGAACTTCAACGGCCTCTCGGCGACGGCCATGTATGCGCTCGGCAACACGACCGAGAACGGCGCGAAGAAGTGGAGCGGCCAGGTGCTGTACTTCCACGGCCCGTTCGCGGCAACGGCCGTCTATCAGTACGTGAACTTCAACAACGTGCCGAGCGACCTCGGCAGCTTCAGCACGTCGGGCGTGCCCGGCCTGAAGAGCCAGAGCGTCGCGCAGCTCGGCCTGTCCTACGACCTGAAGTTCGTGAAGTTCTTCGGCCAGTACATGTACACGTACAACGACCAGCAGGTCACGAGCTGGCACGTGAACACGGCGCAGGGCGGCGCCTCGGTGCCGTTCGGCCCGGGCACGGTGATGGCGTCGTACGCCTATTCGCGCGACGGCGGCGGCTTCGACCAGACCCGCCAGACGGCTGCGATCGGCTACGACTATCCGCTGTCCAAGCGCACGGACATCTACGCGGCTTATCTGTACGACCACATCAGCAATCAGTCGAGCGGCAACACCTACGGCGTCGGCCTGCGCGCCAAGTTCTGAGCGTCACGGCCGCGCCGCGCGGCGCCTGCTCGCGGGTATCGCGCACTGGCCGCATCAGCTTGATCTCCCAAGCCCGTCTTCTTCCGAAGGCGGGTTTTTTTGCTTTCTGACGCCGGGATTCCTTTCATGGACGCGTGCTTTGCCGACCAGCTTTTGATAAACCCGGCAAAATGCCGTCGATTGATTCCTGAAGCGAGCGATTGAGATGGATACCCTCGTCAGCATGAAAGTGTTCCGGCATGTGGTCGAAGTCGGCAGCTTTGTCGGCGCGGCCGAACGGATGGAGATGTCGGCGGCGATGGCGAGCAAACACGTGATGCATCTCGAACAGCAACTCGGCGCGCGGCTCCTGAACCGCACCACGCGGCGGGTCGCGCCCACCGAGGCGGGCCGCGAATATTACGAGCGTCTGAGCCAGGTGCTCGCCGAGCTCGAAGAGGCCGAACAGGCGGTCGGCGCCGCGAGCGTCGTGCCGCAGGGGCGCTTGCGGGTGTCGTCGCTGTCGGCGTTCGGTTTGAGCCATGTGATGGCCGCGGTGGCGGACTACGCCGCGCAGTATCCGCAGGTCACCGTCGATATGACACTCTCCGACCGGGTGGTCGAACTGATCGACGAAGGTTTCGATGTCGCCATCCGGGCTTCGCCGGGCGGGCTCAAGTCTTCTTCATTGATCGCGCGGCAGATCGCGACCGCGCATCTCGTGCTGTGCGCGTCGCCTGCCTATCTGAAACGGCACGGCACGCCGAAAACCGTGGCCGACCTCGCGCGTCACAACTATCTCCAGTACGCGGGCGTGTCGGCGCTCGAAATCGCGCCGGCAACCGGCGAAGCTTCTTCGCGCGTACGCCTGACGGGCAACCTGATCGTCAACCATCTCGAAGCGCAGCGTGTGATCGTGCTGCAGGGCGCGGGCATCGCGATGCTCGGCACCGAAGTGATCGGCGACGATCTGGCCGCGGGGCGCCTCGTGCCGCTGCTGGTTGACGACGTGCCGCCGCGCGAGCTGCCGATTTATGTGGTCTACGCGAGCCGCCGGCATCTGTCGGCCAAGGTGCGCTCGTTTGTCGACTTCCTCGCTGAGCGGTTCGCCAACGAGTCGCTGTGGCCGTCGCTCGAACAGATCAAGGCGTTGGCGGTGCGGTAGGCGCCGAGGACGGTCAAGCGCCGCGAACCGTTTCGCTATACTGGTTGCCAGCACCCATACGCGTAACGATCTGGGGGAGACATGACCGATCTGTCCACGCCGCAGCGCGCCGGCAGCCACAAGCTGCCCGCGGGCCGGCGACTGCGCTTTGTCACCGCGGCTGCGTTGTTCGACGGCCACGATGCGTCGATCAATATCATGCGGCGCATTCTTCAGGCGAGCGGCGTCGAGGTGATTCACCTCGGCCACAACCGCTCCGTCGATGAAGTCGCCACCGCCGCGCTGCACGAGGACGCCGACGGCGTCGCCGTGTCCAGCTACCAGGGCGGTCACAACGAATATTTCCGCTATCTGGTCGACTTGCTGCGCGCGCGCGGCGGCGAGCGCATCAAGGTGTTCGGCGGCGGCGGCGGGGTGATCGTCCCCGAAGAGATCGCCGGGCTCGAACGCTATGGCGTCGAGAAGATCTATTCGCCGCAGGACGGCCAGCGGCTTGGTCTGCAAGGCATGATCGACGATATGATCGCGCGCTGCGCCGAAGGTGCGCGCGCGGCGGCGGCCACAGGGGAGAGTCAGGTCGGCGCGTGGGCGGCGGAGTTTTCGGAGCATGGGCTGCCGCGTTTTGATTCGCGCGACGACGTGGGTGTTGACCGGCAGGGGGCCGTCGCGCGCAATCCGTCGAGCGAGGCGAGTCGCGTGGCCGCGGCGGGGCGCGGCGATCATTTGGACAGAGGCGTCCGCGCGGCCAGCACGGCCGACACGGCCGACACGGCCAACACGGCCAACACGGCCAACACGGCCAACACTGGCAGCGTAGCGGACGCAGCGGACGCAGCGGACGCAGCGGACGCAGCGGACGCAGCCGACGCAGCCAGCACAGCCAGCACAGCCAGCACAGCCAGCACAGCTAGCACAGCTAGCACAGCCGGCATCCCCGACCCGGCATCCCTGGTTTTCCGCCGACTCGCGCAACTCATCAGCGCGTTCGAAACGGCCGCCATCGACGTCAACACGCGGGACAAGCTGTCCGCTCTAGCAGAAGTAACCGCGATCCCCCTCCTCGGCATTACCGGAACCGGCGGCGCCGGCAAATCGTCGCTCACCGACGAATTGATTCGTCGCTTTCGCCTCGACTACGGCGACGCCCTCACCATCGCCGTGCTCGCCATCGACCCTTCGCGCCGCAAGTCCGGCGGCGCGCTGCTGGGCGACCGCATCCGCATGAACGCGATCGGCGACTGGGGCGGCGGCGCGCGCGTGTACATGCGCTCGATGGCGACGCGCGAAGCATCGAGCGAAATCTCCGACTCGCTGCCCGACGCGCTGATGCTCTGCAAGGCGGCGGGCTTCGATCTGATCGTCGTGGAAACATCCGGCATCGGCCAGGGCAATGCGGCGATCGTGCCGTTCGTCGACGAATCGCTGTATGTCATGACGCCGGAATTCGGCGCGGCCAGCCAGCTGGAGAAGATCGACATGCTCGACTTTGCCAGCTTCGTCGCGATCAACAAGTTCGATCGCAAAGGCGCGCGGGACGCGTTGCGCGATGTCGCCAAGCAGGTGCAGCGCAATCGCGCCGACTTCGCGAAGTCGCCGGAAGCGATGCCGGTGTTCGGAACGATCGCCTCGCGCTTTAACGACGACGGCGTGACCGCGCTGTATCGGCACGTTGCCGAAGCGTTGCGCAAGCATGGTTTGCGTTCGGGCGGCGGCCGTCTTGCCGCGCCCGAAGATCTGCGTTTTTCGAGCGGGCGCAACGCCATCGTGCCGCCCGCCCGCGTGCGTTATCTGGCGGATATTGCGCAGACGATCCACGCTTATCGCGAGCGAGCCGATGCGCAAGCGCGCCTTGCGCGCGAGCGCTGGCAGCTGATCGAGGCGCGCAGGATGCTCGTTGAGACGGGTGAGGCCGCAAGGTCCACTGTTGCCACAAGTGCAAGCCCAGGAGCAAGCGCAAGCTCGAAAGCAAACGCATGTACAAGCACAAGCTCGAAAGCAAACGCAAGCCCAGGAGCAAACACAACCGCGAACTCAAACGCTTCCGCAACCAGCGGCACAGCCACCCCAACCGACGCGCTCAACCCAACCCTCTCGCAACTCGACACGCTGATCACCCAACGCACCGCCTCGCTCGGCGAACGCGAGCGCATCCTCCTCGACACCTGGCCGGAAATCGTCGCCGCTTACTCGGGCACTGAACACATCGTCCGCGTCCGCGACCGTGAAATCCGCACCGCGCTGACCGTCGCGACGCTTTCCGGCTCCGAAGTCCGCAAAGTCTCCCTGCCGAAATTCGTCGATCACGGCGAGATTCTGCGCTGGCTGATGCTCGACAATCTGCCCGGCTACTTCCCCTTCACCGCCGGCGTGTTCCCGTTCCGCCGCGAAAACGAAGACCCGACCCGCATGTTCGCCGGCGAAGGCGATCCGCAACGCACCAATCGCCGCTTCAAACTGCTCTCGGAAGGCATGCCGGCCAAACGTCTGTCGACTGCGTTCGATTCGGTCACGCTGTACGGTGAAGAGCCGCACGAGCGTCCCGACATCTACGGCAAAGTGGGCAATTCCGGCGTCTCCGTCGCGACGCTCGACGACATGAAGACGCTCTACGACGGTTTCGACCTCTGCGCGCCGGAAACCTCGGTCTCGATGACGATCAACGGCCCCGCGCCGACCATCCTGGCGATGTTCTTCAACGTCGCGATCGATCAGCAAATCGCGCGTACGACACAGCGGCAAGGCCGCCCGCTCACCGAAGACGAACTCGCCGCGACGCGCCGCACCGCGCTGGAAAACGTGCGCGGCACCGTGCAGGCCGATATCCTGAAGGAAGACCAAGGCCAGAACACCTGCATTTTCTCGACCGAATTCAGCCTGAAGGTGATGGGCGATATTCAGGCGTACTTCGTCGAGCATGGCGTGCGCAATTTCTATTCGGTCTCGATCTCCGGCTATCACATCGCCGAAGCCGGCGCGAATCCGATTTCGCAACTCGCGTACACGCTCGCGAACGGCTTCACGTATGTGGAGGCCTATCTCGCCCGCGGCATGTCGATCGACGACTTCGCGCCGAATCTGTCGTTCTTCTTTTCAAACGGCATGGACCCGGAGTACACGGTGCTGGGCCGCGTCGCGCGACGCATCTGGGCCGTCGCCATGCGCGAGCGCTACGGCGCGAACGAACGCAGCCAGAAGCTCAAGTATCACGTGCAGACGTCGGGCCGCAGCCTGCACGCGCAGGAGATCGACTTCAACGATATCCGCACCACGCTGCAGGCGCTGATCGCGATCTACGACAATTGCAATTCGCTCCATACGAATGCGTTCGACGAAGCGATCACCACGCCCACCGAGGAATCCGTGCGCCGCGCGGTGGCGATCCAGTTGATTATCAACCGTGAATGGGGACTCGCGAAGAATCAGAATCCGAATCAGGGCAGCTTCGTGATCGAGGAGCTGACCGACCTGGTGGAAGAAGCGGTTCTGGCCGAATTCGACCGGCTGACCGAGCGAGGCGGCGTACTGGGTGCGATGGAAACCGGCTATCAGCGCGGGCGCATCCAGGACGAGTCGATGCTGTATGAGCACCGCAAGCACGACGGGTCTTATCCGATCGTCGGCGTGAACACGTTCTTGAGCGCGCATCCGCATGAAGCGCCGCAGCCGATCGCGCTAGCCCGTTCCACCGACGATGAGAAACAAAGCCAGTTGCAACGCCTGCGTGCTTTCCAGGCGCAGCATCGCGACGCGGCGCCGGCCGCGCTCGAACGCCTGAAGCGCGCCGTGATCGACGATGAAAATGTGTTCGCGGTGCTGATGGATGTCGTGCGTGTCTGCTCGCTCGGACAGATCACGCACGCGCTGTTTGAAGTGGGCGGGCAGTACCGCCGCAATATGTAAGCGCGGCTGCGTGGTGGTCGCTGCGACTCTGCGTGAAGCCGGGCCGCAGCGCAAGACCGTGCAGATCGAGCGTCTCAGCTCAAGCGCCCCGAACCAGGCGCCTGTGCCGGCGCGCTCCAGGCAAACGCACAACCACAACGCGTCGCGCCTGGGTGCATCACCTCAACGCGCAATCCCCAGCCGCGCCTTCGCGTCGTCATATTCCTTCGACAAACGCTGCACCAGTTCGCTCACGCTCGGCACGTCGTCCATCAGGCCGACGCCCTGGCCCGCGCCCCAGATGTCTTTCCACGCCTTCGCCTTGTCGCTGCCGAAGTTCATCTTGGTCTTGTCCGATTCCGGCAGCGCGTCCGGGTCCAGCCCCGCGTTGACGATGCTTTCGCGGATGTAATTGCCGTGCACGCCGGTGAACAGGTTGGTGTAAATGATGTCCGACGCGGTGGAATTGACAATGGCCTGCTTGTAGCTGTCCACCGCGTGAGCCTCTTTGGTCGCGATGAAGCGCGTGCCCATGTAGGCGAGGTCCGCGCCCATCGCCTGCGCGGCGAGAATCGAGCCGCCGTTGGCGATCGAGCCCGACAGCACGATCGGACCGTCGAACATGCGCCGCACTTCGCCGACCAGCGCGAACGGCGAGGTCGTGCCCGCGTGGCCGCCCGCGCCGGACGCGACCAGGATCAGACCGTCGACGCCCGCCTCCAGCGCTTTCTGCGCATGACGCAGATTGATCACGTCGTGCAGCACGATGCCGCCGTAGCTATGCACGGCGTCGACGATTTCCCGTGCCGGCGCCCGCAGGCTCGTGATGAAAATCGGCACCTTGTGTTCGACGCATACGCGCACGTCGTGTTCGAGCCGCGTATTCGACTGATGGACGATCTGGTTGACCGCGATCGGCCCGATGATCGCATCCGGGTTGGCCGCTTTGTGCTCGGCGAGCTGCGTCTGGATCTGCGTGAGCCATTCGTCGAGCAATTCGGCCGGGCGCGCATTCAGCGCGGGAAACGAGCCGACGATCCCGGCCTTACACTGAGCCAGCACGAGTTCGGGATAGCTGACGATGAACATCGGCGAGGCGACGACCGGCAGCGCAAGTTTTTGCAGAACGGCGGGCAATGCCATAGTGCGAGTCTCCTGATTTGAGCGAACCGGTGCGAGGTTGAGCGCCCGGCGATGACTGAGTTTAGCGGCACATGGCGTGCGGCGCTTTCATCAGCCGCAGCCATCCGATAATTTAAGAACGATCGTTCGATTATAGGCGATGCGCGGCGCTCGCGTCCGGCCGCTGCGTTTGGAACAGTTGGAAGGAGTGTTCAGGTTCTATGCTTGCGTGGGCTGTCCCACCTCGCGCGGACACATTGGCCTCCTACAATGCAGTGACTCCAGATCACAAGAGAGACGTCATGGCCTTCGAGAATTTCACGCCCTTTCGCGTCGCCGTGGGCGATGTCGATATTTTTGGAGTGAAGGGCGGAGCGGGCCCGCCTCTTCTTTTGTTGCACGGTCATCCGCAGTCGCATCTGATCTGGCGGAAGTGCGCTGCGCGACTGGCCAAACATTTCACCGTCATCGCCACCGATCTGCGCGGCTACGGCGCATCGGGCAAGCCGCCGAGCGACGCCGAACATACGCCGTATTCCAAGCGCGTGATGGCGGCCGATCAGGTCGCCGTGATGCGTCATTTCGGCTTCGAACGTTTTCTCGTGTGCGCACACGACCGCGGCGCACGCGTCGCGCATCGAATGGCGCTCGATCATCCCGACGCCGTCGAGCGTCTGATGCTGCTCGATATCGCGCCGACGCTCGCAATGTACGAGGCCACCGACCGCACCTTCGCGACGCACTACTTCCACTGGTTCTTCCTCATCCAGCCGGAGCCGCTGCCCGAGACGCTGATCGGCGCGAACCCGGCGGCTTATGTCGATGCGGTGATGGGCGGCCGTCATGCGGGTCTGGCGCCGTTCGATCCCGCCGCGCTCGACGCCTATCGCTCGGCGCTCGCCCAACCAGGCGCCGTGCACGCGATGTGCGAGGACTACCGCGCGTCGGCGAGCATCGACCTGGAGCACGATCGGGCCGATATCGAGCGCGGTCACAAGATCGGCTGCCCGCTGCGCGTGTTGTGGGGCGACAAGGGCGTGATCGAGAAGTGCTTCGACGCGCTGGCCGAATGGCGTCATGTGGCGCGCGACGTGAGTGGCCGCGCGCTGCCTTGCGGACACTACATACCCGAAGAAGCATCGGACGAACTGGTCGCCGAAATGCTGTCTTTTTTCGAAGCGGTCGAGCAGTAGGTCCCGTTCGTCCGCTGCGGTCGTGCGTGAAGCCGCGCTCGCCGTCGTTCCGCCGTAGCGGCGTGCCACAATGCTACGGATTCCCGAGTAACTGGAATCCGGCATTGTTCATCCAGACGGACTAATGTTTCGAAAGCTGTGTGACTACAGCGCTCTGTGGTGTGACGTGTATGCAGCTTTAAAAGCTGGCGTCAAACTTCTGTAGGGAAATCACCGATGCGGCCAAAAAACCGGCGCGCGTATCATGCATCTTGACGCTGATCACGTCCGACAGAATTTCCGCCGCTCGCCTGTAATGGTCGAGCGGCTTTCTTTTTGTGGCGACGGTTCGCGTATTCCGGATGGTTCGAGCCAGCGGCGGCGCGTCATGCCGCGCGCGCGACAACGCGCTCGCCATCCACTTCCAGCGGCCCGTTCCTCGCGGCCAATTCCTCGACGATGTTTTTCACCAGCGCGGGCCACTCGCCGCGCGGCTTGAGCATCGTCGCGGCGGCGCGCATCACGGCGGCGTCGTCGAGCATTTGCAGCAGAGTGTCGAAGCGCATCGCGCGGACTTCGAGCAGCTTGAACACGATCAGCACCTTCAGCGCGTTCTTTGCGTTGCGGGCCGGATCGGCACGCAGCCACGCAACACGCGAAAACGCGCGCTCCAGCGCCTGTTCGACATTCGTGAAGGGTGCGCCGTGGCCGGGTATCACGAGGCGTACGTCGAGCTTCGCAATGGCTTCGAGCACCGCCTGTTCCTCGGCGAAACCGCTTTCGCCTTCCAGTTCCGGAAAGATCACGCCGAAACCGTTTTCCCAAAGCGCGTCCGCGCTGATCAGGATGCGCTCGCCGGCGCAGTAGAGCATCAGCGAATGCGGATCGTGGCCGGGCGCGCCGAGCACTTTCCAGTCGAGCGCGCCGAGCCGCAACTGCGCGCCGGGCGCAATCGTGCCGGTGAAGGTGAAGCGCTCGCACGTCTGGCCGGTCGCGCGAAACGTGAGGCGTGTGTCGTCCCAGTCGCGCACGGCACCGGCTTCCGAGGCGGGAATCACGGTGCGGCACGGCCATGTGGCCTGCAGAAGCGCATTGCCGCCGCAGTGGTCCGAATGCAGATGCGTGTTGACGATCAGATCGAGCGGCCGCGCGCCGAGCGCCTGCCGCACCAGGGCGAGCGTTTGCGGCGCGTGCGTGGCGTAGCCGGTATCGACAAGCGCGGCGCATGCGTCGTCCAGCAGCAGCACGTTGTTCGACGAAAGCCAGCCGCGTTCGAAAACCCGAATCGATTCCGGTAGCGTGATCATGGCGAGTTGGGCGCCGCGTTTGCGTGTGTGTTCGCTGCGGCTTCAGATTTCGGCATGACGAGAATGGTCGACGAACCGGTCAACATGGTGTCGCCGCGCTGATTCACGACTGTGCCTTCAAGTTGGGTCAGATCGCCGTTCAGGCTCGGCTTCCAGTAAGCGTCCTTCACGCGCCAGGTGATGGTGAGCGTGTCATTCGCGCGGACGGCTTTCTTCAGCTTGATATCGAACTCGAGACCGAGCGGTTGCGCGTAGGTCGAAAAATGCGTGGCCAGCAGCGCCATGAAATGCGCGGTCGGCTGCGTGCCGGATGCGATCAGTCCGCCAAAGCGGCTTTGCGCCGCATACGCCTCGTCGTGATGCAGCGGGTTGTGGTCGTTCACCAGCGAGGCGAACGATTTCACCGACTCCGCCGATAACTCCAGCGTCGAACTGAACGTCTCGCCAATCGTGACGATGCGCGGCGCGGCGTTCATCGCGGCACCTTCGGCAGGTTCGCGACGAGCTTTGCGTGGCGTACGTGGATCGCGTCCCAGACCGCGCGCTTCGCGTCGCCGTCGAGCAGCGACCAGCCGGCGATTTCGTCGATGGTGCGCAGGCATCCTTCGCACCAGCCGGTCGACGCGTCCATCCTGCACACGTTGATGCAAGGCGAGGGCACGGCGCGGTCGTCTTCGTTATCGAGGCCTGCTGTCATCGTCGTCATCGTTACCGTCATCGCGTCACGCCGTTTCGCGCAGCGCCACGTCGACCACCGGCGCGCCCGTCAGCGCGATCAGCTCCTGTGCCGTCAGGTTGAACACCGCATGCGGATGGCCCGCGGCGGCCCACAGGCTGTCGAGTTCGAGCAGATCCGCGTCGATCAGCGTGACCGGTTCGGTGGCGTGACCGATCGGACAGACGCCGCCGATCGCATAGCCGGTTTTTTCGCGGACGAACTTCGCGTCCGCACGGCCGATTTCGCCGACCTGCGCGGCGACCTTCTTTTCGTCGACGCGATTCGCGCCGCTCGCGACCACCAGCACCGGTGCGTCGTCTTCGCGGCGGCGAAACAGGATCGACTTGGCGATCTGCGCGACCGAGCAGCCGAGTCCCGCGGCGGCTTCGGCGGAGGTCTTGCCGGTTTCCGGCAGCATCACGATCCGGCCCGCGTGACCGCGTTCGCGCAACAGCAGCGCGACGCGGCGTGCCGAGTCCGGCAGCGCGGTGAGATCGTCGGTTTCGGGAGAAGCGTGGTCCGTCATCGTTTCAGGTCCTGAGTGTTGGCATGACAGTTGGCATGAGTGCCGGGCGCATGCGCCGGGCCGGCGTCAGACGCAGTTCGCCGCTGCTTCGCTGCGCGCTTTGGCGAGCAGCGCTTTACCGGCGCGCGACACATTGGGCCGGCCGATCGAGGTCGAGATGAAATCGCCGATCGCGACGACTTGCGCGAGATCGATGCCGGTTTCGATGCCGAGGCCGTTCATCAGATACAGCACGTCTTCGGTTGCGACGTTGCCGGTCGCGCCCTTCGCATACGGACAGCCGCCGAGGCCCGCCACCGACGCGTGATAGATCTCGATGCCTTCCAGCAACGCCGCGTAGATATTGGCGAGTGCCTGACCATAGGTATCGTGGAAGTGGCCCGACAGGCGTTCGCGCGGAAACACCCGCGTGACCGCTTCGAACACTTCACGCGTGCGCTTGGGCGTGCCCACACCGATCGTATCGGCGATATCGATTTCGTCGCAGCCGAGCGCGGCGAAGCGCTCGACGACGTCCACCACCGACGCCACCGGCACTTCACCCTGATACGGACAGCCCAGCGCGCAAGAGACGCTGCCGCGAATCCGCACGCCGTGCTCCTTGGCCGCCTGCGCGACGGGCGCGAACCGGCCGATGCTTTCCGCGATGCTGCAATTGATGTTCTTCTGCGAGAACGCTTCGCTGGCGGCGCCGAAAATCACGATCTCGTCGGCACGCGCGGCGAGCGCGCCCTCGAAGCCGCGCAGGTTGGGCGTCAGCACCGAGTAGATCGTGCCGGGGCGCCGTTCGATACCGGCCATCACGTCGGCGCCGTCCGCCATTTGCGGCACCCATTTCGGCGACACGAACGAAGCGGCCTCGACGTTACGGAAGCCCGCCGCCGACAACCGGTTGATCAGCTCGATCTTGGTCGCGGTGGGCACGAATTCTTTTTCGTTCTGCAGTCCGTCACGCGGACCGACTTCGACGATTTTCACTTGCTGGGGTAGGGCCATGATCTGTCTCCATGCAACTCGTTGACGCCGCGCGTGGCGGCGCTCCTTCAATGGGATTGGCTGTGTTCAGTATCCGCGTTCCAGATTCACCACTCCGCCAACTGTATCGCCTCGTGCGAGCGCCGTGATTTTCCGCGCGACCTGGACGACGCTTTCCTCGCGCAACGTCAGCGCGGACACGTGCGGCGTGATCGTGATGCGCGGCTCGCGCCAGAATGGATGATCCGGCGGCAGCGGTTCTTCGCGGAACACGTCGAGCGTGGCGGCGGTGAGCTGGCCGCTCGCGAGCGCGTCGAGCAGATCCTGCTCGACCAGATGCCCGCCGCGCGCCACGTTGATCAGATACGCGCCGCGTGCGAGTTTCGCGAAGGTGCGTGCGTTCAGCATGTCGCCGGTATCCGGCGTATGCGGCAGCAGATTCACCAGCACTTTCACGCCGTCGAGAAACGCGTCGAACTGCGCTTCGCCGGCAAACGTCTGAATGCCGTCGATCTGCCGCGGGCTGCGGCTGTAGCCGCGCACCGGCACACCGAACGCCGCCACCGCCTGGGCGACATGCGCGCCGAGCACGCCAAGTCCCAGTACGCCGACGGTAAAGGTTTCACGCGGATGCGGCTCGAGCACTTGCCAGCGGCGCTCGGCTTGCAGCGTCTGATACTCGTCGAAACGGCGCAGATAGCGCAGCACCGCATGCGCGACGTACTCGGCCATTTGCGGCGCCATGCCGGTGTCTTCCAGGCGGATCAACTGCGCGTTGCGCGGCAACGTGCCGGGTTGCGCGTGTTCCAGCGCGAGGATCGCGTCGACGCCCGCGCCCAGATTGAAGATGGCGTGCAGATCGTCGCGTCCGGCCAGCATCTCGCGCGGCGGACGCCACACCACTGCGAAATCGGCCGGCGCGGTGTCGCCCGGCTGCCATTCACGCAGATCGGCCGCCGGCAGCGCGCGGGCGAAGTCGTTCAGCCACGCGGTGGCGTCGGCATGCGGCATGTAGAAGAGGATTTTCATACGGTCTGGAAGGCGCCTGCGAGGTCGCGGCGGGTGACGGAGAAGCCACCGCGTGACCGATGCGACAGCTGCAACGCTGCGGACGACACTTGCTGCATGAGGCCTCCTCCTTTTATGGATAGGCTTCATTCTACTTTTTCGACGCGCATCGCGCGCGTTTGCGCACGGGCGTGCGGTTCCGGCGATGGTTTTCCGTCGGCAGGCCCGTATCTGGCGGAGCTTTGCGGGCGCATTCGGGTGCGTATCCGGCCATGCATCGGGTCGCGCTTTTTATCCGCGCGTTCATCCGTACATTTGCCCGCGTATTTGTCCCATAACCAAAGCACAAAAACTTGGTTCGCCCAGACGGCGCCCGGCGCGACAATCATTACCCGGATTTCCGCAGCGAGGCACCCACATGCTTTCATGCACCAGATCGACATGGCCGCCACGGCTCGTCACGGTTCCCGGCCTGCACGGCAGCGAGGGCGCGCACTGGCAGACCTGGCTGGAGCGGCAGTTCGCGCGCTCGCTGCGCGTCGAGCAGGCCGACTGGGACGCACCGGACCTCGCGCTGTGGTCCAGGTCGTTGCGCGATCTGCTCGCGCGTGAGCGCGGGCCGTTCGTGCTGGCCGCGCATAGCTTCGGCTGCCTTGCGGCCGCGCATGCATTGCAGCAGGCGCCGTATGCGAACGACGTGGTCGGCGTGCTGTTCGTGGCGCCCGCGAGTCCGCAGAAATTCGCCTTCGCCGGAGCGTTCGACGCGCGGCGTCTCGGCGTGCCGTCCATCCTGATCGGCAGCCAAACCGATCCGTGGATGTCGCTCGCCGGCGCACGCGATCTCGCGCAGCGCTTCGGCAGCGCGTTTGTGAATCTCGGCGACGCGGGGCATATCAACACCGCGGCCGGCTTCGGTCCCTGGCCGCGCGCGAAGTATTTCGTGGACACCCTGGTGCATTGCGCGGCGCCGCTGCGGTTTCGCGAGGAGTCGATCGAGGCCGCGCAGCACGCATTTATCTGAATGGTCGGGCCGGCGTTCGGGCAGGTGAGGCGCGCGCACGCGGCACAGACCGAGTAAGCGATCCGTTAGAATCCCGCTTCACGCTGCACGTTCGTGCGGCCACTGGTTTTCATCAACGAAAGGCGGGGACAGGATGGCAGGCAAGACGGGGACTTCGCGCTGGCTGGCAGCCGGCATGACGGCAATGACGCTCGCGCTGGCGGGCGTGCCGGCAGCGCACGCAGAGACGTCGCTGCTCAACGTGTCGTACGACGTGACGCGTGAGCTGTACAAGGACATCAACGCTGGCTTCATTGCCGCGTACAAGCAGAAGAGCGGCGAGACCGTCTCGATCCGCCAGTCGCATGGCGCGTCGAGCGCGCAGGCGCTGTCGGTGCTGCAAGGCTTGCAGGCCGACGTGGTGACGATGAACCAGCCGAACGACATCGACCTGCTCGCCGAGAAAGGTCAACTGCTGCCGGCCAACTGGCGCACGCGTCTGCCGAACGACAGCGTGCCCTACACCACCACGATGGTGTTCCTCGTGCGCAAGGGCAACCCGAAGCACATCAAGGACTGGGACGATCTCGCGAGGCCAGGCGTGCAGGTGATCATCGCCAATCCGAAGACATCGGGTAACGGGCGCTATACGTATCTGGCCGCGTGGGGTTATCGCAAGCAGCACGGCGGGACCGACGCGCAGGCGCTCGACTTCGAAAAGGCGATCTTCAAAAACGTGCCGGTGCTCGACACGGGCGGCCGCGGCGCGACGACCACGTTTACGCAACGCGGTATCGGCGACGTGCTGGTGACGTTCGAAAACGAAGTGGCGCTGATGGACACGGGCGTGGGCGGGGGCAACTTCGAGGCGGTGTATCCGTCCGTGAGTTTGCTGGCGGCGCCGCCGGTTTCGATCGTCGACAAGGTGGTCGACAAGCGCGGCACGCGCAAGGAAGCGCAGGCGTATCTCGACTATCTGTGGTCGCCGGCCGCGCAGGAGATCATCGCGCAGCATCACTTGCGTCCGCAGGACAAGACCGTGCTCGCGAAGCATGCGTCGGAGTTCAAGGCGATCAAAACCTTCACTGTCGAAGAGATGTTCGGTGGCTGGCAGAAAGCGCAGCAAACGCATTTCTCCGATGGCGGGACATTCGATCAGATCATCGTCGACAAGAAGTAATTTCCGGCTTCACAAGTAAAAAGGCTGCCTCGTGGAAAACGAGGCAGCCTTTTTTATCGCGCGTGTTCTACTGCACGCGACGCATGCGCTCAGTTCGGCGCAGCGTGTTTATCGCAGCCATGTTCGCAGCCGCTTTGATCGAGTGGCATCTGCTGCGCGGCCTCGGCGCGAATGCCGAGACGTTCGAGCAGTTTGCGGTCGGCTTCGGCTTGCGGGTTGCTCGTGGTCAGCAATTGATCGCCGTAGAAAATCGAGTTCGCGCCCGCGAGGAAACACATGGCCTGCAACGCTTCGTTCATTTGTTCGCGGCCGGCCGACAGACGCACCATTGCGCGCGGCATGGTGATGCGCGCAATCGCGATCGTGCGCACGAATTCGAACGGGTCGATCGCTTCGGTGCCGGTCAGCGGCGTGCCTTCCACCTGAACCAGATTGTTGATGGGCACCGATTCCGGATACGGATCCATGTTCGCCAGTTGCGCGATCAGGCCCGCGCGTTCACGGCGCGACTCGCCCAGACCGACGATCCCGCCGCAGCATACGTTGATGCCCGCGTCGCGCACGCGTTCGAGCGTGTCGAGGCGGTCCTGATACGTGCGCGTCGAAATGATCTGACCGTAGAACTCCGGCGACGTATCGAGATTGTGGTTGTAGTAGTCGAGGCCCGCTTCGCGCAGCCCTTGCGCCTGATGCGTTTCGAGCATGCCGAGCGTCACGCAGGTTTCAAGGCCCATTGCCTTCACGCCGCGGATCATGTCCTTGATCGGTTCGAGGTGACGGTCTTTCGGGTTGCGCCACGCGGCGCCCATGCAGAAACGCGTCGCGCCGTTTTCCTTGGCGACCTTCGCGGCGGCGAGCACTTCGTCGACCGGCATCAGCTTGTCGGCTTGCAGGCCCGTGTCGTGATGCACCGACTGCGGACAATACGCGCAATCTTCCTCGCAGCCGCCGGTCTTGATCGACAGCAGCGTGGACAGTTGCACGGTGTTCGCGTCGAAATGCTCGCGATGGGTTTGCTGCGCCTGGAACATCAGGTCGTTGAACGGCAGTTCGTACAACGAGACGATGTCCGCCACGCGCCAGCGCGCGAGCTGCTTCGTGCCGGCTGCGGCGTTGTTGTTGCTGGCGGCGGCCGTGTCGGTGGACGCCGGAGCGATGTTCAGTTGCGTCATGTCGTCGATCCTCATGGATGGATGTGATGGTGGTTCAGCGCTGCGCATGCGCATGGCGCAGCGTTTGCAGAAGCCGGTTGATGTCGAGTTGCTCCGCTGCGAGCTCGGGCGAAGCCGGGTTCAGATGCGGCACGATGCCGAGCAGCGGCGCGTCGTATGCGCGGGCGAGATGCTCGCGGATCGACGCGATGTTTTCGTCGGGGAAGGTCATGTCGGGATCGATGCGGTTCGCGACCCAGCCGGCGAGCGTGAGCCCGCGCGCGGCGATTGCTTCGGCGGTGAGCAGCGCATGGCTGATGCAGCCGAGCCGCATGCCCACCACCAGCACCACCGGCAGCTCCAGGGCGACGGCGAGATCGGCGGTGTCCTGGGCAGCGGTCAACGGCACGCGAAAACCGCCGACGCCTTCCACCACGACGATCTCCGCGCGCTTGAGTGCTTGCGCGTGGCAGTCGACGATATGGCCGAGATCCAGCGTGACGTTTTCCAGCGCGGCTGCGATGTGCGGCGCGGCCGGTTCCTTCAGCAGATACGGCGTGCGTATCTCGGGCGGCAGCAGGACGTTCGAGGCGGCGTCGAGTTGATCCGCATCTTCGTTGTGCAGCGCGCCGTCCAGTTCGAACGCGCCGGCTGCGACCGGCTTCATCGCGGCCGCTTGCAGGCCTTCGCGGACGAAGCCGCGCAACAGCGCCGCTGAGACGAACGTCTTGCCGATTTCCGTATCGGTGCCGGTGATGAATAAGGACAGTGCGTTTTGACTCGTGCTACTCATGCCGCTTTCGCTCCGAGTTGCTGCAAGCCTGCTTCAAGACGATCCAGATCCGCCTGCGAGTGCGCGGCCGATAACGAAATGCGCAAACGCGACGTGCCGGTGGGCACGGTGGGCGGACGGATCGCCGGCACCCACAGGCCCGCGCGATCGAGCGTGGCCGCGATCTCGAGTGTGGCGTCGTTCGCGCCGATGATGAGCGGCTGCACGGCCGTATGCGAATCGACCGGTAGCCACGGCGTTGCCTTGAGCATGGCGCGCGTGCGCCCGATCAATTGCTGAAGATGCGCGCGCCGCGCATCGCCTTCCTCGCCGCCGATGATGCGCAGACTCGCCGACACCGCATGTGCCGCAGCCGGCACCGACGCCGTGGTGAAAATGTACGGGCGAGCGCGCTGCACGAGCCATTCGATCACCGTCTCATGCGCCGCGACGAACGCGCCGGAGACGCCTGCCGCTTTGCCGAGCGTGCCGATCGAAATGAGATTCGGCGAACGCAGCGCGGCTTGCGCGATCGCGCCGCGGCCTTGCGGGCCGAGCACGCCGAAACCGTGCGCGTCGTCGACGATCAGCCAGGCGCCGTGTTGTTCCGCGAGTTCGAGCAGACGTGGGAGCGGCGCGATATCGCCGTCCATGCTGAAGACGGTGTCGGAGACGATCACCTTGACGTCGGCGTCCGAGGCTTCGAGCATCGCGCTCAGCGCGTCGGTATCGCAGTGCGGGTAGATCTGCACGTCGGCGCGGGACAAACGCGCGCCGTCGATCAGCGACGCGTGATTCAGCGCGTCGGAGAAGAGCGTCGTGCCGCGGCCCGCGAGCGCGGTGAGCGTGGCGAGATTCGCCATGTAGCCCGTGCTGAAGTAGAGCGCGCGCGCATTCTCGACGAAGCCGCCGACGAATTCGGCGAGATCGTCTTCGAGTTGCGCATGCGCGCGCGAGTGGCCGCCGAGCAGATGCGAGCCGCCGCTGCCCGCGCCATAGCGCTGCGCGCCTTCAGCGATGGCCGCGATCAGTTGCGGATGCGCGGCGAGGCCGAGATAGTCGTTGCTGGCGAAGCCGATGATCGCGCGGCCGTCGACGGTCATGTGGGCCGCGCACGGCGTGTCGGCGGTGCGGCGGCGACGGCGCAGGCCGCGCGCGTCAATCTCCTTCAGCCCTTCGGCGAGTGTGTCGAGCAGATGCATTAGCGGGTCTCCGCGAGCGTGGCGTCGAAGGTCTCGCGCGTGCGCGAGGCGAGCAGCGCGAGTTCTTCGTCGTCGAGGATATAAGGCGGCATCAGATACACCGTCGTGCCGATTGGGCGCAGCAGCAGTTCGCGCCGCAGCGCGTTTTCGAAGAAGCGGCGCGAGAATGTTCTGGCCTGCTGAGCATCGTCGATCAGGGCGTCGAACGCGAAGATCGTGCCGCACTGACGCAGATTGCGGACTTGTTCGTGTTCGGCGAGCGGTGCGAGCGCGGCTTTCAGCTTCGCGGATTTTTGTGCGTTGACGGCGATCACGTTGTCGGCTGCGAACAGATCGAGCGTGGCGAGCGCCGCGCGACAGGCGAGCGGATTGCCCGTGTACGAGTGCGAGTGCAGGAAGCCGCGCGCGGTGTCGTCGTGATAGAAGGCTTCGAAAATTTCGTCGCGCGACAGCACGATCGAGAGCGGCAGATAGCCGCCGCTGATGCCTTTCGACAGACAGATGAAGTCCGGCCAGATACCGGCCTGTTCGCACGCGAAGAAAGTGCCGGTGCGGCCGCAGCCCACGGCGATTTCATCGGCGATCAGATGTACGCCGTACTGATCGCACAACGTGCGTAGTCCGGCGATATACGACGCGTCGTGCATGGCCATGCCGGCTGCGCACTGCACGAGCGGCTCGACGATCAGCGCGGCGATTTTCGTGGCGCGTGCTTCGAAAAGCGAGCGGACGTGATCGAGCGCGCGGCGAGCGACATCGGCGGCGGTTTCGCCGGCTTGCGCGAGGCGGGCGTCTGGAGACGCTACGACGTGCGCGTGGCGGATCAACGGGTCGTAGGCGTCTTTGAAGAGTGCGACATCCGTGACGCCGAGCGCGCCGATGGTTTCGCCGTGGTAACTGTTGGCGATGCAGACGAATTCCTGCTTGTCGGCGAAACCGCGATTGCGCCACGAGTGGAAGCTCATTTTCAGGGCGATTTCGACGGCGGACGCGCCATCCGATGCGAAGAATGCGTGGCCGAGCGTGTTGCCGGTGAGCGCGCTGAGGCGCTCCGCGAGTTCGATGGCCGGTTCGTGCGTGCAGCCGGCGAGCATGGCGTGTTCGAGCGTGTCGAGCTGGTCTTTCAGTGCCGCGTTGATGCGCGGATTGGCGTGACCGAACAGGTTGACCCACCAGGAGCTGATCGCATCCAGATAGCGATGGCCGGCGCGGTCGTAGAGCCACGCGCCTTGACCGCGCGCGACGGGGACGAGCGGCAGGCGTTCGTGGTGCTTCATCTGGGTGCAGGGGTGCCAGACGGCGCGCAGGCTGCGGGCGATCCAGTCTTCGGGGGCGGGTGGTGGCGCTGATTTTTCCAAAGGGGTGCTCCAGGGGGCTTTTTTTGCCGCTGCGCGGGCGTGGCTTTTTGGGGGCCATTTTGGGGCGTGCTGCGCGTCTTTTTTTGCGCTGCGCGCGGGCCTTGGCGGGCGTGCGGGGTTGAGATTAGCGGTTTATTTAGGGATGTGCACCTGGGGGCGGTGGGCGGTTTTTGCTCGCGGCGCTGGGGTTGGTTGACGTTCGATGCAGGTAGTTTCTGTTCTCGATGGAAGGTTGCTGATCGATGCAGTTGGCGACGGCAAAGTAGTTGGGTTTTACTGGCGGGAATTGGGGTGGGGGGTGGTTTTTTGTCTGTGCAGGGCTTTGTGTCTGTGTTCCTGGGGGCTTGGCCTTTCCTTGCATTCACGGTGGTCTGTTAGCGTTGCCCCTGTGCGGGGCGGCACCTACTTTCTTTGCCGCGGCAAAGAAAGTAGGCAAAGAAAGCCGCTTTACACCGCCAACTCTTAAGCGGGTCCCCTGGCTTGGAGGGGATAGTGGTGCATCTGGAATCTGTGTCGTCGCGCATTCAGCCTTGGTGACAAGGCCGTCATACTTCCCGCCTCGCACTGCGTGCTCGCCGGAACGGTCCGGTAAAACCAGTGTTGTGCGTGTGTGGGGCGTCGGCTTTGGCTCTGCGTGGCGCCGAAAAGTGTCGCGAGCTTGTGTGCAGACGGCACACAGAACGACGGCGGTGATGGAGGCGCCGTCCGCTAACTCAAGAGGCCGCCAGCGGTTGAGAAGACTGTCGCGCAAGGAACAGGCAGCAACCCTAAAGGCCCGGTTCGCGCCCGTCGCGACTGGCGAGCAGAGAGATATCGCCCGCGCGCGAGGCAATCAGCGATTTGAGAAACGGCGCGCGCAAGAAGTGTCGGGGAAGATATCGCCCGTACGAGAAGCGACCACTGGTTTTAACGAACTACCGCGACGGCGCGCGCAGCGTCGCCGGAAGAATGACGGCCTTGTCACCAAGGCTGAATGCGCGACGACACAGATTCCAGATGGTCCACTACCGTGACTGTGCGGGGGACCCGCTTAAGAGCTGGCGGTGTGAAGCGGCTTTCTTTGCCTACTTTCTTTGCCGCGGTGTATGGACCGGAGACATGGGTAACAGGTGTGCGGAGACATGGGTAACACTCTGGGCGAGCGAATCGCCTGGAGCCGGTTATGCCCTGGAACCCGAGAGACACCATGAATTTGCGTCTGGAATTCGTTCAACTGGCCTCGCAGGAAGGCGCCAACCGTCGTGAGTTGTGTCGGCGTTTTGGCATCAGCCCGAAGACCGGCTACAAGTGGCTCGATCGCCACGCAAAGGGTGGCGACACCGCGCTGACGGATCATTCGCGACGGCCCCAGCAGAGCCCGGCACGCACGCCACCGTCGGTCGAGCAGCGGGTGGTCGAACTGCGGCGGGCGCATCCGGCCTGGGGTGGACGCAAGATCAGCCGACGTCTGTGCGATCTGGGTCAAACGGATGTGCCCGCGCCCAGCACCGTGACCGATATCCTGCATCGACACGGGCTGATCGAGCCGGCCGCTTCCGCCGCCGCCACGGCCTGGCAGCGCTTCGAGCACGCGCAGCCCAACGATCTCTGGCAGATGGATTTCAAGGGCTGGTTCGACCTGCAGGACGGACGGCACTGTTCGCCACTGACCATGCTGGACGATCATTCGCGCTACAACGTGACCCTCGATGCCTGCATCAGCACCGACACCCGGATCGTGCAGCATCATCTGGAGCGCACGTTCCGCCGCTACGGGCTGCCGCTGCGCATCAACGCGGACAATGGTTCGCCGTGGGGCAGCCCCAGCCAGCCGGGCCAGTTGACCGAACTGGCCATCTGGCTCATCCGGCTGGGCGTGCGACTGTCGCACAGCCGCGTGGCGCATCCGCAGACCAATGGCAAGGAGGAGCGGTTTCATCGCACGCTGAAGGCCGAGGTGATCGCCGGGCGCCATTTCAGGGACCTGCGCAGCGCCCAGCAGGCGTTCGATGAGTGGCGCTCGGTCTACAACCACCAGCGCCCGCATCAGGCGCTGGACATGGCGACCCCGGTTACGCGCTATCGACCGAGCCCGCGTGCCTACCCCGAGAGCCTGCCGCCGATCGAGTACGGCGCAAACGACCACGTGCAGTACGTGAAGTGGAATGGTGAACTACGCTTCAGGAAGCAGCGCTTCAAGGTATCGAGCGCATTGCATAACCTGCCCGTGGCCATCCGGGAGCGCGTCGGTGAAGAGAACTGCTACGACCTGTTTTTTGCGCATCACCGTTTCGGAACCATCAACCTGAGTCCGCAGGAGTGAGCGGAGCATGTGTTACCCATGTCTCCGCACACCTGTTACCCATGTCTCCGGTCCATACACCGCGGCAAAGAAAGTAGGTGCCGCCCCGCACAGGGGCAACCCTAATAAACCACAAAAACCAAGAAAAAGCCGACCACCCAAGCGTAGGAAACCACAGATCAACGAGCCCGAGCCCGACCCAGCAGACCGCCGAGCAGGCAAAAACCCCCCACCTTCACTCCCGACTGGCAACATCCCGCCGCCCATCGACGCCACCCGCGCCCGAGCCCGCACCCGCACCCCCCTCAGCCGTCTGCGAAGACTGCTCCCCCCAAACAACCGAATTATTCACCGCATACAACCGGCAAGGCGCCGAACTCTGCTTCTGGCAATTAGCCACAGCAACCGACATCGGATCATCGCCACCTTCAGCCCACGACCAGGCCCCCGTATCAGACACAGCAAACGCCCGGCTAGGATACTGATGCAAGAAATTCCGATACCCATTGCGTCCGGCTTCATCGACAAACGGCACGGAGTCGACCGCATCGACGGCGGCAAACCCGCTCGCCTTCGGCATGGAAGGATCCGCCACGCGATACTGCACGCCAGTCGGCATGCCCACACGCGCAAGGAAAGCCTCGACAGCCGGCCACCACACATGCACGCCGTCACGGTCGCCGACCAGCCGGTGCGCGTCGTTCTTGTAGCTACCGAAATCCACCATCTTCGCGCTCGCGCCATGCGCACCATACGCGGCATACATGCCCGCCACCAGCGGCGCGTTCCAGACCGAATCGTTATCGCCATACATCCACAGCGACGGCACCCTGGTCTTCTCGCCATATGCGCCGAATGCGCGCGTCAGATTGCCCTGCCAGTCGCTGCAGGCATCCTGCCGCAAACCGCCCGAGAAATTGATCAGCGCCCGCACGCCCGGCGCGGCTTCCGTGCCGTACGCCATCGTCGCCAGGCCGCCGTGCGAGGTGCCGGCCACCACGATGTGGGTGGCGTCCACGTAAGGCTGCTTCGACATGAAGTCGATCGTGGCGGCAACGTCGCCGGCCTGGCCGATGCCGTTCTTTTCAACGTCGCAACCGTCCTGCTGATAAACGCCGTCCGAGTGGCCGAAACCCTGGCGGTTGGGCGCCACCACCACGTAACCGCGGCGCACGAACTCGCGTGCGAACGGCAGCGGGTCGCTGCGCTCCTGACTGCGCGGGTCGCCGGGAATCTTGCCGTGGTTGAAAACGATCATCGGAAACGGGCCCGCGCCGTCCGGCTTGTAGATCGTCGTTTCGAGGGTGACCGTGCCGGCAGCGTCGACCGGCACGCGGATGATCTGTTCGTTGAGACCTGCGGTGGGCAGGTACACGTCGTCGTCGAGCGCGATGCGCGGCACGCGCGCGCGGGTCAACGGTCCCGCCTGGGTGTCGGTGAGCGGGTCGGCGTGCGCGAGCGTGACCATGCACGTAGCCGCTGCACAGATCACCGCACACTTCGTCAGAACCTTGCTGAACACCATTGACGCACCCGCCTCAAAAACTTGCCCTGAACACCGTCATGCCTGGTTGTCGAAAATAATCGCTGACATTTGCCTTTCGGGCAGTTTTCGACAAACAAAAGCACACTCGCGCACGGAGTGCGCCAAAGGCGCACGCACGCTAATCGAGATCGCACGGGATAAACCCAAACGGCCGACGCGACCCCACGCGCCGATGATGAGCGTCACGCCTGCTGCCTGAAGCCGCCGCCGGACCCACACTGTCTGGTGCCCGGCAGGGCGTCCTGCGCAATTTGCGGAGTTGGTATGAATCGGCTCTCGCAACGTGACGTCATGAAGCTACGGCCTTATCCTGGCACGACAATTTTGTTTTGTGCAATCAAGGAGAACCCGCGACGCAAAATTTGCCGCGCGCCGATTTGCCGCCTGCGGCCGCTCGATGCAGGCCTCGCGGGTGTTTGGTGCAACGAAGCAATCAGGCGCGGCGCGGGCGTTGTGGCATCGAGCCAACATGAAAAAATGGCCCTGCTATCAGGGCCATATGTGAGCGCGGCGTAGGGACGCGTGGCGTGGTGTAAGAAGCGGGAAGGCTTATTCGCTGACGTCGCCGTCCACGTAGCGCCAGCGGCCGTCTTCTCCGCGCACGAAGCGGCTCAGTTCGTGCAGCCGGTGCGCGCGGCCGCCCACCTTATAGCGCGCGACGAATTCGACCGTGGCGTGATGAGCGTCGGTTTCGGCGAACGCCTTGATCTGCAGTCCGAGCCAACGCGGCGCATCGGGGGCGGCCGGGTCCGCGTCGAGGTCGGCGGGGCAGGTGTGAGCTGCCCAGGTGGCGCGCAGATAATCCGTTGCACCCACAACATACGCGCTATAGCGCGAACGCATCAGTTCATGAGCTCGTGGCGCGGCTTCGCCGCCGTCGATATAGCGGCCGCAGCATTGCGCGAAGCGGGGCGCCCTGGCGCCGCTGCGCTGATCGGGCGCGGCGCCGCCGCAGGGACAATCGGAAGGTCGTTGTAACGGCAACAGTTGCTTATTCATCAGTCTTTCAGCCAAGACCGCGCGCGATCAGGATTTTCTGGATGTCGCTGGTGCCTTCATAGATCTGGCAGACCCGCACGTCGCGGTAGATCCGCTCGACCGGGAAGTCGCTCAGATAGCCGTAGCCGCCATGAATCTGTAAGGCGGCCGAACAGATGCGCTCGGCGGCTTCGGACGCGAACAGTTTGGCCATCGCGGCTTCGGTGAGGCAGGGTTGGCCGGCGTCTTTCAACGAGGCGGCGTGCCAGATCAACTGGCGCGCGGCCTCGAGTTGCGTCGCCATGTCGGCGAGGCGGAATTGTACGGCCTGGTGCGAAAAGAGCGGCACGCCGAAGCTCTCGCGCTCCTTCGCATAGCTCAGCGCGGCTTCGAACGCGGCGCGCGCCATGCCGACGCTTTGCGCGGCGATACCGATGCGGCCGCCTTCGAGCCCCGACAGCGCGATCCGGTAGCCTTCGCCTTGCGCGCCGATCAGGTTGGCGGCCGGCACGCGACAATCCTCGAAAATGATCTGCGCGGTGTCCGACGAATGCTGGCCGAGCTTGTCTTCGACCCGCGCGACGACATAGCCCGGCGTATCGGTGGGCACGATAAACGCGCTGATGCCGCGCTTGCCCGCGGCTTTGTCGGTCACGGCCATGACGATCGCGACATGGCCGTTCCTGCCGCTCGTGATGAACTGTTTGACGCCGTTCAGCAGGTACTCGTCGCCCTCGCGTGTCGCGGTGGTGCGCAGCGCGGAGGCGTCGGAACCGGCTTGCGGTTCGGTCAGGCAAAAGGCCCCGAGCATGTCGCCGCGCGCGAGCGGCGTGAGCCACTCGCGTTTCTGCGCGTCGTTGCCGTAGGTCAGCAGGATGCTGCACACCGGGCAGTTGTTGACGGAGATGGCCGTCGACGTGCCGCCGTCGCCGGCTGCGATTTCTTCGAGAATTAGCGCGAGCGCCAGCGCGTCCATGCCGGCGCCGCCGTATGTTTCGGGCACCAGCACGCCATACGCGCCGAGTTGCGCGAGCTGGCGGTGCACGTCTTTCGGAAACGTGCGCTCGCGGTCCCATGTCGCCGCATGCGGCGTGATTGCTTCGCGGACGAACGTGCGCAGTGCATCGCGCACCATCAGGTGATCCTGATCAAGCACCATACGTGTGTCTCCTGTCGACCAGAGTTAGCGCTTCAGCGCTTACTCTGGTCCCATGCACGGCGGTCGACCAGAGTTAGCGCTTCAGCGCTTACTCTGGTCCCATGCACAGCGGTCGACCAGAGTCAGCGCTTTACCGCCAACTCCGCTCCCATCCAAGCCTCCACTCACCAGTCGAGTAACGTACCGTCGTACTGATAAAACCGGCCGTTGAATGCTTCATGCTCGGTCGCCGCTTGCGCGAGCACTTCACGCATGCCGGTAACGCTGCGCGCCGGATCGATCGCAGCCTGCGCGCCGCCCAAGTCGGTGCGAACCCAGCCCGGATGCAACGAAATGCACGCGGCGCGCTTTGCCTCCAGCGACGCGAGTTTCAGCGCATCGTTCAGCGCCGCCTTGCTCGCGCGATACAGCCAGCCGGTCGTGCCGCTCGCGTCGCCGATGCTGCCCATCTTGCTCGAAATCACCGCGAATACGCCGCCCGCTTCTTCGACGAGCGGCAGCAGGATCGGCATCAATTGCATCGGTCCGCGCACATTGGTGTGCATGACGTGGTCGAAGTCTTCGGCGGTGATCGTCTCGATGCCTTCGGTGCGCGGGCCGTAGACGCCCGACACCAGAATCGCCGCATCGAGCCGTTCACCGTCGAGCTTCCAGCCGAGCGCGGCGATTTCCTCCGGCATGCTCACATCGAGCGAGAACGTTTCCGCGCCGAGTTCGTTCAACGCGTCAAGCGCGGCGCCGTCGCGGGCGGTGGCGAGCGCGCGCCAGCCGCTCTTCTTGTACTGCCGCACAAACTCCTGGCCAATGCCACGCGACGCACCGACGATCAACACAGTCTTCATCGAACACCTCAAGCCATCAAAACAGAGCGCCGCGAAAACGCGCGTTACACGAGTTCGATACCCATTGCCGTCGCTTCGCCGCCGCCGATACACAGCGTCGCGACGCCGCGCTTGCCGCCGCGCTTTTTCAGCGCGCCGATCAGCGTGACGAGAATGCGCGCGCCCGACGCGCCGATCGGGTGGCCGAGCGCACAGGCGCCGCCGTTCACGTTGACCTTCTCGTGCGGCAGATGGTGCTCCTTCATGGCGGCCATCGTCACGACAGCAAAGGCTTCGTTGACTTCAAACAGATCGACTTCGTCGGCGCGCCAGCCGTTCTTCTCGAACAGCTTGCGAATCGCGCCGACCGGCGCGGTGGTGAACTTCGCCGGTTCCTGCGCGAGGGTCGAGTGGCCGACCACGCGCGCAATCGGCTGGACGCCCAGGCGCTTCGCCGTCGACTCGCGCATCATGACGAGCGCGGCCGCGCCGTCGGAAATCGACGACGAGTTCGCCGCCGTCACGGTGCCGGTTTTGCTGAACGCGGGCTTGAGCGTCGGAATCTTCTCGATGTTCGCTTTGAACGGCTGTTCGTCGCGATCGATGGTGACTTCGCCCTTGCGGCTCTCCACTTTCACCGGCGCGATTTCCCAGGCGAACGAACCGTCCTCGTTCGCACGCTTAGCACGAGCGAGCGACTCGACGGCGAACGCGTCCTGCGCCTCGCGCGTGAAGTCGAACGAAGCCGCGCATTCCTCGGCGAAGGAGCCCATCAGACGGCCTTTTTCATAGGCGTCTTCGAGACCGTCGTAGAACATGTGGTCGATCACCTGACCGTGGCCCATGCGCATTCCCGCCCGCGCTTTGGGCAGCAGATACGGCGCGTTCGTCATGCTTTCCATGCCGCCCGCAACGATCACGTCGACGGAACCCGCGGCGAGCATGTCGTGCGCGAACATGGCCGCGCGCATGCCTGAGCCGCACATCTTGTTCACCGTGGTGCTGCCGGTGGCGAGCGGCAAGCCGGCGCCGAGCGCGGCCTGACGCGCGGGCGCCTGGCCGAGGCCGGCGGGCAGCACGCAACCCATCACCACTTCGTCGATCTGTTCGGGTTTAAGGCCGGCGCGCTGCACGGCCGCCTGGATTGCCACCGAACCCAATTGCGGCGCGCTCAGCGTGGCGAAGTCGCCCTGGAATGCCGCCATCGGCGTGCGGGCCACGCCCACGATGACGATCGGATCAGCTTTTGTCCCGCTCATGTGTGTCTCACTCATGTTTAAGCTCCTTGATGACGCCTTCGACAATGGCCGGCACGTCGCCGAGCTGCGCCGCGTCGGCGGCCACCACGTCGTTGTCCGCGTTGTGTGCGCCGCCGGCCGACACTGCCGCCACACACTTCTGATAGGTTGCGTCGAGCGCGCCCGGCTCGCGGATCGTCATGCCGAGATTGCGCACCTTGCCGTCATGCACGCCATACGCCCAGCCGTGCACGGTCAACTCCTGGCCGCGTGCCCACGCGTCGTTGACGATGGTGGTGCGGCATACGTTCATCACCTGTTCGATCGCGTTCAGTTCGACCAGGCGCCGGTGACGCGCCTCACCGATCGGCCATTCCTCGATCAGCGCCGCATGCTTGGTGCGCACGTCCTGCACGTGATGCAGCCAGTTGTCCGCGAGACCCACGCGGCGGCCGTGCAGCGCCGCGCCGACGCCCGAGCAGCCGTAGTGGCCGACCACCATGATGTGCTTGACCTTCAGCAGATCGACGGCGAACTGGATGACCGACAGACAGTTCAGATCGGTATGCACCACCACGTTGGCAATGTTTCTGTGCACGAACACTTCGCCCGGCGGCAGGCCGATGATCTGGTTCGCCGGCACGCGCGAATCGGAGCAGCCGATCCACAGATACTCGGGCGTCTGCTGATGAGCGAGGCGCGAAAAATACTCAGGGTCTTCGGACAGCTTGCGGGCAACCCACGCTTCGTTGTTGTCGAACAGATGCGAGAGCGGATTGTCAGGAGGCGAAGCGTTAGTGTTCATGGTGCGTCTGAGTGGTTGCTCGACCGCTTGACCGGTCGATGTCGTTACATAAGGTTAGGACGAGGCATTCAACACGGCGAGCAGCGTATGAGTCTCACGCTGCCCGCACGCTGCGCCCGGCGTCCGGCGCGTCCTGCTCGTTTGATGCGGCTCCGGCGGCATCGGCAAAGCGCTCCGGATAGCGCATGCAGAAGCGCACGCTGCCGTCGTACGGGAAAAAATCGGCCAGTTCGCCTTTCAATAGATGATCCTTGTGCCGTTGCCATAGCGCAGGATCGAAGAAGTCCGCGTGATGCTGCATGAAGGAACGGCGCACGCGTGGGTCGCCGAGCAGAAATGTGCCGTACGTCTCCGGGAAAATATCGTGCGGGCCGACCGAGTACCACGGCTCGCCGGACATTTCGTCTTCCTCGTTGCGTGGCGCCGGCACCGCGCGCACGTTGCAGTCGGTCAGATATTCGATTTCATCGTAGTCGTAGAACACCACGCGGCCGTGACGCGTGACGCCGAAGTTCTTGTACAGCATGTCGCCCGGAAAGATGTTCGCCTGCATCAGTTCCTTGATTGCATTGCCGTATTCCTTGATGCCGTGTTCGATGTCCTCGTCGTTGCCGTTCTGGAGGAACAGATTCAGCGGCACCATGCGGCGTTCGATATACATATGGCGAATCACCAGGCTGTCGCCGTCGTATTCGATCAGCGACGGCACTTCCTTTTCGAGTTCACGCACCAGCGCTTCATCGAGCCGCGAGACCGGCAACGCGACGCTCGAATATTCGAGTGTGTCGGCCATGCGGCCCAGGCGGTCGTGCCGTTTGACGAGCTGATACTTTTCCTTGATCTGCGCGCGCGTGGTTTCCTTCGGCGGCGGGAAGCTGTCCTTGATCAGCTTGAACACGTACGGAAACGAGGGCAGCGTGAACACCAGCATCACGAGCCCCTTGATGCCGGGCGCGATGATGAACTGATCGCTCGAATGCGACAGGTGATGCAGCAGGTCGCGATAGAACAGATTCTTGCCCTGCTTCTGCAAACCCACCGACGTATAGATTTCCGCTTTCGGTTTGCCCTGCATGATGGTGCCGAGAAACTCGACATAAGCGGACGGCACTTCCATATCTACGAGGAAGTACGAATGCGAAAAGCTGAAAATGATCAGCAACTGGTCGCGCTTGAGCAGTACCGTGTCGAGCGCGAGCACGCCCGGTTTCACATGCCGCAGCGGCACCGCGAACGGCATCAGCAGATCGCCGTTGATGATCCGCCCGATGATATACGCCGACTTGTTCCGGTAGAACAGCGACGAGAGCACGTGAATCTGAAAGTTGGGCGCTTCGTCGAACACGCCGAACGCGTCCTGGATTGCCTGCATCACGCAGCCGACGTCGCGTGTCAGGTCTTCAAACGGCGGCTCCAACTGGAAGTTCGTGACAATGCGTTCGAGCGTTGCCGCGAGCCCATCCTTGCCGGGATAGTACGCACGGTAGGTCGGCTTCGCGGCCGGTTCGTCGTTCTCGATGTATTCGGTCGAGATGGCCGGGCGCACGAAAATGAAATCGTTGCTGAAGTACGAGCGGTGCAGGATCTTGCAGCACACCGAATTGAAAAACGTCTCCGCGCATTCGGGCTGGCGGTGCGTGGTCAAAAGGCCGATATAGTGCAGCTTGATCTGCTGCCACACTTCGTCGTCGATATTTTCCGCGTCGTATTCGTCTTCGAGCAGTTCGACGCATTCCTCGACGCGTTCGTCGTACGAGGTAATGCGGTCGCGCGCGAGCTTTTGCAGACCATGCCAGTCGGCCTGTTCAAAGAGCGTCTTGGCGTGGATCGCGGCGTCGCGAAAAATCCGGTAATGCCGGTCGAATCCTTCGAGCATCGTCTGTGCGACGTCAAAGCCGATTTGCGACGACAGCAATTTGGGAAAGTGATTCATGTCGACCGTGCATTCGTCTCATGTCGTGAAGACACCCGTGATTGTATCGCCCGGGTGCGCCCGCGACGCGTCGCGCCGCCCTTGTTCATGCCGGCCTGGCTTCGCGTGTGCCGGTTTCCAGCAGCGCGCGCGCCTGGGTTTCGTATTGCGCGAGGTCTTCGAGCGTCGCGTTCAGGTCTTCCAGTTGACGCTCCAGCACTTCGCGATGACGCGCCACCGTGGCGAGGAATGCGTGCAATTGCGGCACCGTGTCTGTCGGCGACTCGTACACGTCCAGCAGATCGCGAATTTCCGACAGCGTGAAGCCGAGCCGCTTGCCGCGCAACGTGAGCTTCAGGCGCGTTCGGTCGCGGCCCGAATAGACGCGCCGCAAGCCGCTCGATCCTTCACGGCTCGGCGAGAGTAAACCCTGGTCTTCGTAGAAGCGGATCGCGCGCGGCGTGACGTCGAATTCCCGCGCGAGCTCGGTGATCGTGTATTGCGTGTTCATCGGGGCATTCCGTGGCCGGGCAGAAAATCGGATTGAACGATAGAATCGACGTTTACGTTATCGTCAACTTGAGTTGAACGCAACCAGGCGCAATACGGCCGCAGTACGGCACCAGCACGCCGCAACCACGCCGACCGGCATCGCATACCTCGCCATGCCGGTCGGCCGACGGAGGAAGACACCCACAATGAATGCACTCGAACACCAACTCGACTACCCGTTCAACGACGCCTTGCCGGACCCGGGTCACGCAATGGAAGTCGCGCCAGGTGTGTTCTGGCTGCGCATGCCGCTGCCGTTCGCGCTGGATCACATCAACCTCTGGCTGTTGCGCGACGAAATCGACGGCCAGCAGGGCTGGACAGTGGTGGACTGCGGCATTGCTTCGGACACGATCAGGGAGAACTGGGAGAAGGTGTTCGACTCGGTGCTCGACGGTCTGCCCGTGCTGCGCGTGATCGTCACGCATTGCCATCCCGATCACATCGGCCTTGCGCACTGGATCTGCGCGGGCGGCGACAAAAAGCGCTGGGACGTGCGGCTGTGGACGACGCTCGGTGAATACATGCAGGCCCGTGTGATGGCGGCTGGCGACGGTTCGAATGCGGGCGGCGAAGGCGCGGCGCGGCACTTCGCGCGGCACGGTGTGACCGACGAGGAATCGCTCGAAAAACTGCGCAATCGCAAGAGCTATTACTCCAGCCTCGTGCCGGAGATTCCGGGCCAGTATCGCCGTCTGCGGGAAGCGGACGGTGTGAAGATCGGCGGCAAGACGTGGCGCGTGGTGACCGGCTTCGGCCATTCGCCGGAACACTGCGCGTTGTTCTGCGAAGAGACCGGCGTGCTGATCTCCGGCGACATGGTGCTGCCGCGCATTTCGACCAATGTGTCGGTATTCGATATGGAACCGGAAGGCTCACCGCTCGCGCTGTATCTGGAGTCGCTCGGCCGCTACGAGACGATGCCGGAGGACACGCTCGTGCTGCCGTCGCATGGCAAGCCGTTTCGCGGCGTGCGCACGCGGATCCGGCAATTGCGCGAGCATCACGACGCGCGTCTGGCGGAAGTACGCGAGGCATGCGCGGAGCAACCGCAGAGCGCGGCGGATATCGTGCCGCTCATGTTCAAGCGCCAGCTCGATATTCATCAGATGACGTTCGCGATGGGCGAAGCGTTGGCTCACCTGCATTTGCTGTGGCTGGCGGGCGAGTTGAAGCGTAAGCAGGACGCGGACGGCGTGATACGGTTTTCGCCCGCGTGATCGCGGGTGGCGCGCAGATAAAAAAGCCCGGTGCTGACGCAACCGGGCTTTTTTCTGCGCGTTCACACGCAGAAGCGATTACTGCACCGACACCGTCCCGAAGTTCTGCCGTCCAAACGGACTCACGTGATAGCCGCTCACGTTCGTACGCGTGATCGCCGCCGCGGTCGGATAGCCCAGCGGAATCCACAACGCCTGATCGTGAATGACCTGCTGCGCCTGCTCATAGGCTTTCGCGCGCTTTGACTGATCCGGCGTTGCCTTGCCGTCCGCAATCAGCTTGTCCAGATCCTGATCGCAGAAACGCGCGAAGTTGATGCCCGATTTCACCGCGTTGCAGCTGAACAGCGGCGAGAGGTAATTATCCGGATCGCCGTTGTCGCCCGCCCAGCCCATGAACAGCGAATCATGCTGGCCTTGCTTGGCCTCCTTGATCAGTTCACCCCACTCGATCACCTTCACCTCGGCCTTCACGCCGATCTTCGCGAAGTCGGCTTGCAGCAGTTCCGCGCCGGCCTTCGGATTCGGATTCAGCACGCTGCCGTTCGGGCGTACCCAGATGGTCGTTTCGAAGCCGTTCGGATAGCCCGCGTCGGCGAGCAGTTTCTTTGCCTTTGCCGGGTCGTACGGCCACGCCTTCACGGACTTGTTGTAGCTCCACGTGTTCGGCGGATACGGGTTCACGGCCGGCGTCGCCGTGTTGTCGAACACCGTCTTCAGATACGTGGTGCGGTCGAACGCCATGTTCAGTGCCGCGCGCACCTTCTGGTTGTCGAGCGGCTTCTTTTGCGTGTTCAACGCGACGAACGCCGTCATGAAGGCCGGCGTCTGCACGATGGCGAGCGACTTGTCGCTTTTCGCTTCGGCAAGATCCTGCGGCTTCGGCGACAAGGCGATCTGGCATTCGCCCGCTTTCACCTTTTGCGCCCGCACCGTGGCGTCCGGCGTGATCGCATAGATCAGGCGGTCGATCTTCGGCTTTGGACCCCAGTAGGCCGGGTTCACGTCGTAGCGGATCACGGCGTCTTTCGTATAGCTCTTCAGTTCGAACGGACCCGTGCCGATCGGCTTCGAATTCAGATCGGCCTGCTTGCCGGCCTTGAGCAACTGGTCGGCGTATTCAGCCGAATAGATCGAGGCGAAACCCATTGTGAGGATCGACACGAAGGTTGCGTCCGGCGCGTTCAGTTCGAACTTGACGGTGTTGTCGTCGACCTTGCTGATGGATTTGATGAGCTTCGGCAGGCCCATCGACTGCGCATGCGGGAAGCCGCTCGCGCCCGCTACCTTGTGCCACGGATTGCTGTCGTCGAGCATGCGCTCGAACGTGAAGACGACGTCGTCGGCATTCAGCGGCCGGGTGGGCTTGAAGTAGTCGGTGGTCTGGAACTGCACGTTGGGGCGCAGATGGAACGTGTACGTGAGGCCGTCGGCACTCACGTCCCACTTGTCGGCCAGCGCCGGTACCACTTTCTTCGCGGCCTCGTCGTACGAGACCAGCGAGTTGAAGATCACGTCGGCCGACGCATTGGTCGTGACGAGCGAATTGAACTGCACGACATCGAAGCCGTCGGGGCTCGACTCGGTACAGACGGTCAGCGGTTTGGCGAGCACGAGCGCGGGCGCCGTGAACAGTACGGCGGCTGCGAGCAGTTTGAAGCGCATAGGATCTCCCATAACGAGCGCAGTCAGGCAGTGCGTCTGGTTGTGTGGTTATGTTCCGTTGACGAGAAATGGGCGGCTGTCCAGCGTAGCCGCCTTCTTTATTGTGATACGTTTCCGGCGCTGGCGCAGGGTTGAGGGAACCGCCTATGCGTGCGTCGGCCTTCGCGAAAGCTTATCGAAGGGTGGTTGCGCCGACAACAACATAATCCACATATTCATATGGACGGGTTGTGGCCGGCCTCGCGGCGCGCAGCCTGCGTTCATGCCGCCGCGGCGCGCCGCAGCAGGTACGCAATGCCTTCGATCGCGCGCACGCCGTACCACGACACCATTTCCCCGTCGATCAGCTCGATGCGCTTGCCGGCCAGCCGCGCATCGCGCTTCAGTGCGTCGCAATGGGTCTGCGTAAAGCGATACGGCTCGCTGGAGAGCAGGACGCGCTCGACACGGGCGAGCCACGGCGCGCTGTCGAAGTCGAGCGCCGGGTAGCGTCCGGCGCCTGCCGTACCGCCTTGCACATCGGGCAGCGTGTGCCAGTTCACGAGCCTCAGCATCGCGGAGATATAAGTATCGCGCGCCACGGTCATCCAGGGCTCGCGCCAGATCAGATACAGCACGTTTTGCGGCGTGAACGCGTGCGCGGCCGCCTCGTGCAGACGGGCTTCGAGCGCTTCGCCCAGACGCTCCGCTTCCCGCGCGCGATCGAAGATCGCGCCCAGCAGCGTGTAGAGCGCCAGATTGTCCCGCGGTGTCTGCGGATGCGTCACGACGATATGCGGCACGAACCCGCGCAATTGCTCGACGGTATCGCGCTCGTTTTCGTCGATATTGACGATCAGATGGGTGGGGCGCAACGCGCGAATGGCGTCGGGATTCACGGCCTTGGTGCCGCCGACCTTGCGGACCTGGCGCGCCTTGTCGTGCGGATGCACGCAGAAACCCGTGCGGCCGACAATCTGCCGGTCCAGACCGAGCGCGAACAGCAGTTCGGTGATGCTCGGCACCAGCGAGACGATACGTGCCGCGGGTCCTGCGGGTTCGTGCGCGACGCCGGCTGCATCGACCGCACCCGGTTGCATGGCTTACTCGACCTCGGCGGCGGTGCGCGGCTTGCGCGGCGCGCGCTCGAACGCACGGTCGTAGAGCCAGCGCGGCAGCACATGCAGCAGCATGGCCACGATGCGCATCTGCCAGGGGAACACCGCGAAGGCCGTTTGACGCTCGATTGCCTGCGCCACCTTCACGGCGAAACGGTCGGCATCCATCAGGAACGGCATGGTGTATGGGTTGTGCTCGGTCATGGGCGTGCGGATATAGCCGGGCGCAATGGTGACCACGCCGACGCCGTGCGGCCGCATTTCGACGCGCAACGCTTCCAGATACTTGAGCGCCGCCGATTTCGACGCGCTGTACGCGCCGGAGCCCGGCAAGCCGCGCACACCGGCGACGCTGGCGATTCCCACCAGCGTGCCGTGTCTCGCGGCGCTCATCGCGGCGGCGAATGGCTCGAACGTGGCGACCATGCCGAAGTAGTTGATATCCATCACTTCGCGGAAGGTGCGCAGGTCGCCGTGGCCGGTGACCGCACCGCGGCTGACGCCGGCGTTGGCGATCACGACGTCCGGCAAGCCGTGCTGCGCGATGAATTGCGCGGCCGCGTCGGCGAGCGCTTCGGCGTCGCGAACGTCGACGGAATAGGTGGAGACGGTGCTCTGCGGATGGGACTGCTGGAAGGCGGCGAGGGCGTCGCCGCGGCGGGCCACGAGGCCGAGAACCGCGCCGCGCCGCGCATATTCGGCCGCGAGCGCGAGGCCGATGCCGCTCGAGGCGCCGGTAATGAAAACCTTCAACGGTGAACTCATTCCGGCGCCCTGGCTTTACATCTTCTTGGCGCGGACTTGCGCGACCAGGTAATCCAGCACCTGGATCGTGCCCGGCAGGCTGTTGGTGGCGGCGGGGCCGGTTTCATACTTGCCTTGGACTGCCAGTGTCGGCACGCCGTCGATCTTGTAGTCTTCCAGCAGCTTCTTGTCTTTCTGCAGCGCGCTTTGCGTGGAGAACGAGTTGTACGCGTCCATGTATTTCTTCGGATCGACGCCGTTCTTCGCGAGGAATTTGGACTGATCTTCCGGCGTCAGCAGGTAGTCCTTGTTGACGTGGATTTCGTTGAAGACCTTCGGCGTGAGTTGCGTGGCGAGGCCGAGTGCGTCGAGCGCGTGGTACATCCTGGAATGCGGAATGAAGTCGTCGCGGAAGGCGACCGGCACGCGCTTGAACACCACGTCCGGAGCCTGCTTCTTCACCCACGCTTCGAGGTACGGGTTGAATTCGTTGCAGTGCGGGCAGCCGTACCAGAAGAATTCGGTGACTTCGATCTTGCCGGCGGGCACGTCGGTTGGCTGCGCCGTGGGCAGCACGGTGTAGTCCTTGCCCGACACCGGCGCGGCCGGCGAAGCGTGCGCCGTGGCGGCAACGAGCCCTAGCGAGAGGAACAGAATGCTCAGCAGTTTTTTCATGTTGTGTCGACCCAGGTTTGCGTAAAGCAGTGGCGCCACGCAAATGCCCGCCACTGTCTTCGAGATTCGGCGCTGGACGGTTTCAGCCGTCCGTCGTGCTTGTGACACGCGCCGCGCGCCGATAGTTCGGCGGCGGCGCGTTCCGGCAAATCACCGTTTGTTTCTTTTTGCTTATTGTTTCGTGAAGCGGATCACCGCGGTGTCCACGCCCGCGTCGGACAGACGCTGGCGGCTCGAATTCATGTCTTCGAACTTCGAGAACGGCCCGATGCGGACGCGGTAATACGTGACGCCGCCGGCGTCGCGCTGCGTGACCTTCGATTCGAAGCCCTGGAAGGCGAGACGCGCGCGCTGCTGTTCGGCGTCCGCCGCGGTCTTGTACGCGCCGACTTGCAGGAAGTAGCCGGTGTTCGCGTCGCCCGCTGCCGGCGCCGCGCCCGAACCGGGCCTGGCGTTGGCGGCGGTGGACGAACCGCCCTTAGGCGCCGCGCCCGCCGCGGTGGCGGCCGGCGCGCTTGCGGCTTGCGGCTTCTTCACCGGCGCGGCGGCCGTGCCGGTGCCGTTGTCCTGCGCGGGCTTCGGCGCGACTGCCGTGCCGTTCGCGTTGCCGGCGTTGCCGTTGGCGGGCGGCACTTCGACGATCTGCGGCTCTTCCAGCATGCCCGACTGCGTCTGCGCGTTGGTCTGGCCCGGCGCGGTGTTCGGCGGCGCCGGCTGCGCGGCCTGCGGCACCGGCTGACCCGGCGTCTTGCCTTGCAGCGGACGGTTCGGGTCGTACTGCGGCTGGCTCGCGCCGGAATCGGACGCCGCGGGCGGCGCCACCTTCGAGACGAATGGCGTGGGCGCACGGGTGATATACAGCGCCACCACTACCGCGATCGCAAGGCCGACGATCAGGCCCAGCACGATGCCGAGAAAAGTCCCCCCGGTTTGTTTCGATTGCTTTGTTGTGCGGCGTGGTTTTGCCATCGTATGAATCACCTGCAAAAAGAATCCTGGAACGGCCGTCGATTATAACGACGGCCGCATGCATGTTGCGCCGGAGGACTTACATCTTGACGGGAGCGGAGACGCCAATCGTCGCGAGGCCGTTGGCCAGCACCTGACGCGTGGCCGCGAGCAGCGCCACGCGTGCATTGCGCTCGGCCGCATCGTCGACCAGCACGCGCTCAGCTTTGTCATTGTAGAACGAGTGGAATTCCCCGGCGAGGTCGCGCAGATAGAACGCGACCGCGTGCGGCGCGAGTTCGTCGGCGGCATGTTGCAGCATGTCCGGGAATTCGGCGAGCTTGTTCAGCAGGGCCATCGCGCGTTCGCTGGTGAGCGGCGTGACGTCCACGTCCGCCAGCGTGCTTTCGTCCATGTTGTAGCGCGCCTTGCACTCGGCGATCACCGAGCAGATCCGTGCGTGCGCGTACTGCACGTAATGCACCGGATTCTCGTCGTTCTGTTTCAGCGCGAGGTCGATGTCGAACACGAACTCCGTGTCCGCCTTGCGCGAGATCAGGAAAAAGCGCACGGCGTCGCGGCCGCGGCGAATCGTTTCCTCGTCGATCAGATCGACATCGACTTCCGAGCCCGGCGTCGCGCCGCCCGACCATTCGATCAGGTCGCGCACCGTCACGTAGCTGCCGGCGCGCTTGGAGATTTTCACCTCTTCGCCGTTGCGCATGACCGTGACCATTTTGTGAAGAATGTAGTCGGGATAGCCCTTCGGAATGCCGATGCCGAGACCCTGCAGGCCGGCGCGCACCCGCGCGATCGTGCCGTGGTGGTCCGAACCCTGAATGTTGATGACCTTGGTGAAGCCGCGCTCCCATTTGGCGACGTGATACGCGACGTCCGGCACGAAGTACGTATAGGTGCCGTCGGTCTTGCGCATCACGCGGTCCTTGTCGTCGCCGTCGTCGGTGGTGCGCAGCCACAGCGCGCCTTCCTGCTCGTAGGTCTTGCCGGCGGCGATCAGCGCCGCGACGGTCTTTTCGACGCGGCCTTCCTTGTACAGCGAAGACTCCAGGTAGTACTGGTCGAACTTCACGCCGAACGCCTGCAAGTCCATGTCCTGCTCGCGGCGCAGATATGCCACGGCGAACCGGCGGATCGCTTCGAGGTCTTCGACGTCGCGCGCGCCGGTGACCGGCTCGCCGTCGCTCGCGGCCACGGTGGCGCCGTTCAGATAGTCTTTCGCGATGTCGGCGATGTACTCGCCGTTGTATGCGGAAGCCGGCCAGCCTTCGTCGCCGGGGGCGAGGCCGCGGGCGCGCGCCTGGGTGGACAGGGCGAGCGTCTGGATCTGCACGCCGGCGTCGTTGTAGTAGAACTCGCGGTGCACGTCCCAGCCCTGGCTGGCCAGCACATTCGAGAGCGCGTCGCCGAGCGCGGCCTGGCGGCCGTGGCCGACGTGCAGCGGGCCGGTCGGGTTGGCCGAGACGAACTCGATCAGCACATGCTTGCCGGCGTCGCGTTGCGAGCGGCCGAAGCGTTCTTTTTCAGCGAACACAGCGGCGATCACCGCCTGCTTGGCAGCGGCGGTGAGGCGCAGGTTGATGAAGCCGGGGCCGGCCACTTCGGCGGCTTCGACGAGATCGCGGGCTCCCGGTTGCGCGAGCAGCGCGTCGACGATCTGTTGCGCAAGCTGGCGCGGATTGGCGCGCAGCGGCTTGGCGAGTTGCATCGCCACGTTGCATGCGACGTCGCCGTGCGCGGCGACCTTCGGGCGCTCCAGCGTGATGGTGGGCGAGACGAACGCGGCTTCGGACGCGCCTTGCGAGGCAAGCGCGACCTGCTTCACCGTGTCGGCGAGCAGTGTTTCGAGGGTATGTTTATGTGCAGGCAGCATGCTTGTTGCGAGTCCAGTGAGGCAATCCGGTGATGCGGAAGAGGCGCCGGCCGCGCGCGAGGTGCGGCCGGTTGGTCAGAAGCGTGGAAAGCGGCACGCACCCGCTGCGGCGTATCAGGCGCGCCGGCTGCGTTGCCTGCGACATCAGGCACGCTGCCTGCGACACGCCAGACGCAGTGGGCGACGCGCTGCCGTGGCGCCGGCCGGCGCGGCTGACAGCGGTATGACGCGGGGCGCGGCCAGCCGGCCCAGCCACGCCACGTATGCTTCGCCGCTGCGGCGCATTGCGGCACGCTTTTCCGTCCAGACGGATTTTAGCAGGTGCTAATATGTTCAATGAGATGCCCAGCAAGGGCCGTGGCCGCCACGCCTGATCGGCGAGCCAACGTAACGCGCGCCGGCGGCTGTCTTCGAGCCGTTCGCGCGCCAATCCAACATAACGAAAAAGGGAACAGTCATGCTGATTACTTTCAAATGCCGCGCCTGCCCGGACGTGATGATGCTGGAAAATCTTGCGCAGTTTCTGGTCGGCATCGTCGGCAAGCGGCTGGGTGAACGCGGCGTCATCACTCACGACGAACTGAGCCCGGCCATCGAGAAACTCGAAGCAGCAATTTCCGTCGACAAACAGGAACGTGCCGAACACGACGGCCATTTCCACGAAGGAGAAGACGGCCACGAGCATCATGAGATTCCGCCGGGACTCGCGCAGCGCGCGTATCCGTTCCTCGACATGCTGCGCGCGGCGCAGAAGGAAAACGCCGATATCGTCTGGGGTCTGTGATCCCGGATCGGGCCACGGGCCGCGGCACTGCGCTTCGCTTCGCAGAGCCGTTGCGCCCGGCGGTGCGAACCTCGACATGCCCATGAAAAGAGCCCGCTTGTGCGGGCTCTTTGTCGTTCAGAGATTCGAACCGGCTGGCGTTGCCGTGCTGCTTACTGGCTGGCGGCGTCCGCCGCAGCGGCTGCTGGAGCCGACGCACCTTTCTTCACTTTCTTCTTCTTCGGCTTCTTGACGTGTTTCACCGTGGGCGGCGAATACGAACTGACCGAACTGGAGCCGCCAGGCGCGGCGGGCTGGGCCAGTGCCACCGAGGCGCCCAAGGCAAGCGAAACAGCGGTCAACAACAGCGTCAGCTTCTTCATACGATTTTCTCCGTTGACGATTGCAATTAATGAGCCGACGCGTTTTGGCCGCGTCTGGCGGGGTCAAGCCGCCTCAGTCTACAAAGCCGAAAATTACGTTGCCGCAAATATTCAGTCTTTCATGCCCGATATAGTGGGTTTCCCGCCACGCCTCGCCGCCCGGCGCTTACAGCAAAGGCGCGAGGGCTCGCTCCGCATCCGTTTTCGAGAGCGACATGCGCCTCGCGTAGTCTTCCAGCTGGTCCTGGCCGATCTTGCCGACCGAGAAATAGGTGCTGTCCGGATGTGCCAGATAGAAGCCGGAGACGCTCGCCGCCGGCAGCATGGCCAGCGATTCGGTCACGCTCATGCCGATTTCGGTGGCGTGCAGCACATTGAACATGTCGCGCTTCACCAGGTGATCCGGGCAGGCCGGATAGCCGGGCGCCGGACGGATGCCGCGGTACTTTTCCGCGATCAGTTCGTCGGTGGAGAGCGTTTCGTCATTTGCGTAACCCCACAGGTCGCGCCGCACGCGGGCGTGCAGCGCTTCGGCGAAGGCTTCGGCGAAACGGTCGGCGAGCGCCTTCAGCATGATCGCGCTGTAGTCGTCGTGATCTTTTTCGAACTGCTTTTCCTTCACGTCGACGCCGAGTCCCGCCGTCACCGCGAACATGCCGATGTAGTCGGCCACGCCCGAGTCTTTCGGCGCGATGAAGTCAGCGAGCGACCGGTTCGGCCGCATCACGCCGTCCACCACCGGACGCACGCTTTGCTGGCGCAGATTGCGCCACGTGAGCGCGACTTCCGAGCGCGATTCGTCCGTGTAGATTTCGATGTCGTCGTCGTTCACCGTGTTGGCGGGCAGTAGCGCGATCACGCCGTTCGCCTGGAGCCAGCGGCCCTGGATCAGACGCGCGAGCATCGACTTGCCGTCCGAGAACACGCGCCGCGCCGATTCGCCGACGATCTCGTCGTTCAGGATGGCCGGATAGGGGCCCGCCAGGTCCCACGTCTGGAAGAACGGACCCCAGTCGATATAGGTCGCCAGTTCGGCCAGATCGAAGTTCCTGAACACGCGGCGGCCGATGAACTTCGGCTTGACCGGCTGATAGCTCGCCCAGTCGACCCTGGTCTTGTTGGCGCGGGCTTCGGCCAGCGTGACCATAGGCAGTGCTTTCTTGTTGGCGTGCTGGTCGCGGATCCGGTCGTAATCGGACTTGAGTTCGTCGAGGTACTTCGCCGCGCCCTCGTCGGACAGCAGGCTCGACGCGACGGAAACCGAGCGCGACGCGTCCGGCACGTAGACCACCGGCCCTTCGTAATGCGGCGCGATCTTCACCGCGGTGTGCACGCGCGAGGTGGTGGCGCCGCCGATCAGCAGCGGAATCTTCTTGATGCGGAAGTAGTCGTCGCGCTGCATTTCCGATGCGACGTACGCCATCTCTTCGAGGCTCGGCGTGATCAACCCGGAGAGCCCGATGATGTCCGCGCCTTCGACCTTCGCCTTGGCGAGAATGTCGTTGCACGAGACCATCACGCCCATGTTGACCACTTCGAAGTTATTGCACTGAAGCACCACGGAGACGATGTTCTTGCCGATATCGTGCACGTCGCCCTTCACCGTGGCGATGACGATCTTGCCCTTCGCACGCACGTCGGCGCCGGCTTCGGCGAGCTGCTTCTTCTCTTCCTCGATATACGGAATCAGATGCGCGACCGCCTGCTTCATGACGCGCGCCGACTTCACCACTTGCGGCAGGAACATCTTGCCCTGCCCGAACAGGTCGCCGACGATGTTCATGCCGTCCATCAGCGGGCCTTCGATCACATTGATCGGACGGCCGCCTTCGGCGGCGATCTTCGCACGCACTTCCTCGGTGTCTTCGACGATGAAGTTGGTGATGCCATGCACGAGCGCATGCGACAGACGTTTTTCGACCGGCTGGTTGCGCCACTCCAGATTCTCTTCCTTCTTCGCGGCGCCGGTCTTGAACTTGTCGGCGATTTCGAGCAGCCGGTCGGTGCCGTCTTCACGGCGGTTCAGCACGACGTCTTCCACGCGTTCGCGCAACTCCGGATCGAGGTCGGCATACACGCCGAGCTGGCCCGCGTTGACGATGCCCATGTCCATGCCCGCCTGGATCGCGTGGTAGAGGAACACGGTGTGGATCGCTTCGCGCACCGGATCATTGCCGCGAAACGAGAACGACACGTTGGACACGCCGCCGCTCACCTTCGCGTACGGCAGATTCTGCTTGATCCAGCGCGTTGCGTTGATGAAGTCGACCGCGTAGTTGTTGTGCTCTTCGATGCCGGTCGCGATCGCGAAGATGTTCGGATCGAAGATGATGTCTTCCGGCGGGAAGCCGACTTCGTTGACGAGGAAGTCATACGAGCGCTTGCAGATCTGCGTCTTGCGCTCGAAGGTGTCGGCCTGGCCCTGTTCGTCGAAGGCCATCACCACGGCGGCCGCGCCGTAGCGGCGAATCAGGTTCGCGTGGTGGCGGAACGCTTCTTCGCCTTCCTTCAGCGAGATCGAGTTGACGATGGCCTTGCCCTGCACGCACTTCAGGCCCGCTTCGATCACTTCCCACTTCGACGAGTCGATCATGATCGGCACGCGCGCGATATCCGGTTCCGACGCGATCAGATTCATGAAGCGCACCATCGCCGCTTTCGAATCGAGCATCGCTTCGTCCATGTTGACGTCGATGATCTGCGCGCCGTTTTCGACCTGCTGGCGCGCGACCGCGATCGCATCGTCGAACTGGTCGTTCAGGATCATTCGCGCAAACGCCTTCGAGCCGGTCACGTTGGTGCGTTCGCCCACGTTGATGAAGAGCGTCCCGGACGTGACGTTGAACGGCTCGAGGCCGGCAAGGCGCAAGGTGTGATCGGTCATGGCGTTAGCTCGTATATTCAATATTGGGTTGCTGCGCCTGCAGGGCAGGCAGCGTCACGATGCGGTCGTACCATTGGCGGAAGTGCGGGCATTGTTCGCGAATTCTGTCGAGGCCGATACGAGCGGCAGCGAGGGGGCCGTGGCGGACCTTGCGGTAACGCGGTTGCAGCCGTTCGAGCCGTTTCGATGGCGCGGTCTGCGGCGAGTCGTTGATCCATTCCGGATCGTCGACGGCGGCTCGGGCCGCGATCAGCGGGTCGCTTTGTTCGTGCCACTCGGGTTCGACATCGCATAGCCGGGTGACGTCGGAGAACAGTAGCGATTCGAATTCGTGCGGCTGCACGTGCGGGATGAAACGCTCGGGGCGACACTCAGCGAATCCGACAACGTCTTCGTGCAACAGGCGTTCAATGTGTGCCGCGCGTGTGGCCGGCGTCTGCCCTTTCGATGCCATGACACCACGAAACGACTTGTCGAGTCCATAAAGGTCGATGAGCGTCGTGACGTAGGTGTCCGCGCGCTGGCGCAACGTATGGCCGATGAACTTGCGCACGCGTTCCAGGCTCAGCGCGCCGCCGCGTTGCTCGCGGGATGTGCTGATAAGCCGTGCGCTGGCGTAGACGTGGTTTGCGCCGAGTGCGGGCGCCAGAACATCACGCACGAATGTCTCTTCAGTCTGGCCTTCGCCGACAATGATCAATTCGACCATTATGCCGGCCTCCCGCCCAACACGTTCTGTTTCCACAGATCGCCGAGCGAATAGTCGTCGAGCCAATCCTGGAGCTGTACGGCGTCCAGACGATGGAAGGTCGAGGCATTGTCCTTCCGGTCGACCACGATCACGTCTTCCGGCTCCAGGCGGTCGAGCAGTTCGACCGATTGGGTCGAGACGATCAGTTGCTTCTGCTCGGACGCGCGCTTGAGCAGATCGGCGAGCAGATTGATCGCATAGGGATGCAGGCCGAGCTCCGGTTCGTCGATCAGAATAGTGGCCGGCATCAGTTCCCACGGCTGGAGCAGCAACGTGCCCAGACAGATGAAGCGCAACGTGCCGTCAGACAGCGCGTGTGCGGTGAACGGCGTGTCCGGGTCACCGCGCTCGGTCCATTCGAGTTGGATCTTCGAGGCCGAATCTGCGCGGAACACGAAATCGTCAAAAAATGGCGCGACGAGACGGATGGTATCGACTATCTGGCGATAGCTTTCCGCATGCTCCGTTTTCAGCATGCGCAGGTAAGCGGCGAGATTGGCGCCGTCCACCTTGAGCCGCAGGGTGTCGTTGAGCGCGTGCGGTTGTTTGACTTTGGCTTTCTCGCCCGTGTCGTGGAAGTGATACACGCGCGTGCTGTTCAAAATGTCATCGATGAGGGGGGATTTCTGCTGCGCCGCAAGCTTTTTCAGATCGGATTCGTCCTTGTTTCCACCAAGAAGACCTACTTCGCCTGGGCGAGAGCCGCGCGAATGCAGCCAATACTGTTCGTTCGTGAAGATTAGCCGGTTGTCGTTAGTCACGACAAGTTCGAACCGGTAATGATCGTAGTCGGTGCCAAAATTCAGTTCCCCCTCGATCTTGTCCGTCAACTTCCTCGAAAAATGCAGCAATGTGTCTGATCCGCCTTGCTGCTGGACAAATAGTTGTAAGCGTCTTTCATACATCTCGGCCAACAACTTGAAGAAACCAATAAAGTTGGACTTCCCCGCCCCATTGGCGCCGATCAACACGTTCAGGTTGCGCAACTCGAAATCGCGCAACTCACGTATCGACTTGAAACCCGCAATCGTCAGTTTGGTGACGCCGGCCATTGCTCGATTCCCATCCAGGTAGACGCTGCGATCAAACTGTTTCAGTATCGGTTTCCCGATAGTTTGCCCACACGCGCGGCTTCACGCCAGCCAGCGCCTGCGCAATCGCCGCAATATGCTCCGGCGTCGTCCCACAGCAGCCGCCGGCAATATTCACGAGCCCGGCCTGTGCGAATTCCTTCAGCAAACCAGAGGTATCCGCGGGCAATTCGTCAAAGCCCGTATCGCTCATCGGATTCGGCAAGCCGGCGTTCGGATAGCACGACACATACGTGTCGCACAGCTTGGCCAGCTCGGCGATATACGGGCGCATCAAAGCCGCCCCCAGCGCGCAGTTCAAACCGAAGGTGAGCGGTTTGGCGTGCCGCAGCGAGTTCCAGAAGGCTTCGACTGTCTGGCCCGAGAGAATGCGTCCCGAGGCGTCGGTGACGGTGCCGGAGATCATGATCGGCAGCCGCTCGCCGGTATCTTCGAACAGTTCGTCCAGTGCGAACAGCGCTGCCTTCGCATTGAGCGTGTCGAAAATGGTCTCCACGAGGAACAGATCGACGCCGCCGTCGAGCAACGCCCTGGCCTGCTCGTAGTAGGCCGCGCGCAGTTCGTCGAAAGTCACGTTGCGGGCGCCCGGATCGTTCACGTCGGGGGAAATGCTCGCGGTCTTCGGCGTCGGTCCGATCGCGCCGGCGACAAAGCGCGGCTTGTCGGGCGTCGAATACTTGTCGCACGCGGCACGCGCCAGTTTTGCGGACTCGAGATTCATCTCGACCGCGAGCGCTTCCATACCGTAGTCCGCCTGAGCGACCGTGGTCGCACCGAACGTATTGGTTTCGACGATGTCCGCGCCCGCCGCCAGATACTGCTCATGGATCTCGCTGATGATCTGCGGCTGCGTGATGGACAGCAACTCGTTGTTGCCTTTGATGTCGCGCCCGTAGTCCTTGAAGCGCTCGCCGCGATAACGGGCTTCGTCGAGCTTGTAGCGCTGGATCATCGTGCCCATTGCGCCGTCCAGAATCAGGATGCGCGACTTGAGCAGCGCGGGCAGCGCCGCGCCGCGCGTGTAGGCGGCGTCGGGACGGACTGGCGTGGCGGTTTGAGCGGGCTGGTTCATGGCGGACGAGGGCTTGCGCCGGCTTTTTCGGGAAACCTGTCATTGTAGCCGCTGCCGGGCGAAATCGCCCGGCGCGGGCGGTACGGCCGCCTCGCCTATGCGGGCGCGCTGCGTGGGAAAGAACGGGAAAATAGCGTAGCGGCGTCGCAAAGAAAACGGCCCAGCGAGGCAAAAGCCTGCTGGGCCGCGTCACAATTGCCGACCGACTTGTAAAAGCCGCCGGGCTGCCCGCTAACGGGGCCAGACGGCGCGGTCGATGTATGTCGCCAAAAACGTCAAGCCAAACCCTTCGCTTAGTGAAGAATCACGGGTTGATGCATCAGGCTGTCGAACTGGCCGAGGAATTCGTCTACTTCATCCAGCGACGGTTCCTCTTCGATCAGCTTCTGCACGTGTTCGCGAAACCGCGCCGCCATTGCTCCGTCGATATAGATCTCGCGCTGCATGTTTTTGTCGACGATCTCGTAACCGCCTGACTTCATGGCCAGAGGACCTTCCTGCGGCGGAAACTCGACGACACAATAATTGGGGCTGTTGTAGATCATTTGCATGGCGACACTCCTTATTTCCGTTGGCTCCTGGCCAGTCCTGCGCCATAGGTGGAGCGTATGGTTTGGAATTCAAGGGGTGGGTCCGGATTGATGCTTGTAAAGGTTCCGAACCTACCGGTTAGACCGGCCTTTCAAGAAACGTTTCAAGCAGTGCAGCAAAACGGTGAGATTGCTCGACGGGCGCGAGATGAGCGGCATCCAGCAGTTCGAAACGTGCGCCTTCAATGGCGTCTGCTATCGCCTGCGTAGCAGCAGGCGGCGTGCCCGTGTCGTGGCGGCCCGCCACGGTCAATGTTGGGCATCGGATTGTTGCCAGCTTACTGCGTACGTCGAAATCGCGCAGGGCTTCGCACGCCCTGGCGTAGCCTTCTGACAACGTCTGCAGCAATACGTCGCGGATCTGCTCGACGGCTTCGGGGTGCGCGCTCTGAAAATCGGCTGTCAGCCAGCGGTTCAATGTCGCGGGCACGAGCGGCGCCATCCCGTCGCTGCGGGCCGCCGCGGCACGCTGATCCCAGCTGGCGCGGGCTTCCGGCAGCGTGCCGGCGCTGCTGTCGGCGATCGTCAAGGTGTCGACGCGCGTGGGATGATCGAGCGCGAACTGCTGCGCGACCATGCCGCCCATCGACATGCCCACCAGGTGCGTATGAGGTGCATCGAGCGCGTCGAGCAGCGCGGCGAGATCGTGCGACAGATCGGCGACGCTGAAGGGCGCGCCGGATATCGCGGTCTTGCCGTGGCCGCGCAGGTCGTAGCGCAATACGGTGTAGTCGTCGCGAAAATAGCCGGCGAGCTGGTCCCAAACGGACAGATCGCCGCCAAGCTGGTGGGCGAATGTCAGCCACGGGCCGCCGCCTTCGTTGCTCAGCACATAGCGCGTCTCGATACCGTTGATGTTCACTTGCATGCGGACTCCTTTGAAGAGGAACGCAGTGGAAGGGACCCTTCGCGCAAGCCGTACCCCAGCCGGGGTACACGGCTGACCGTATATACGCAGCGCCGACGCGAACGGTTGCAGCAATGTGTTGCGAGTGAGCGTTGGCGTGGAAGTTTCGCCGATCTGATCGAGACCCTGCGCAGTGTGTGGCTTTCAGGGTTTGATGATGCCGGGTGTATCGGCGGGGCTGGTCGAATCGACAGGTGAAGGTGAAGAGGGCGCGGCGCCGGGCGTAACGGCCGGTGAGGCCGAAGGAGACGATCCGCCCGGATTGTCAGGGGAAGCCGCGCCGGCATCGCCGTTGTTCTCCGGCGGGCTGCCGGCGTTTCCGGCGTTGAGCTTGCCACGCCACACCAGCTCGAACTGCGTGCCGTTCGGTTCCGTCTGAACGATGCGCGCGGGCAGCCAGCCGAGCGACGGCGCGAGCCATACGTCGATGCGGCGCAAGTCGCCGTCACGGCGGGGCAGGCGCTTGAAATGGCGCGTATCGAGGAACCCCTGGTCCGTGCGGATGGTTTCGTCGCCGATCGTCTCGACCGGCCAGTTTTCGCCGCTATCGTTATCGACCACGAAGAACTGCCGCGTCACGCCGGGCTTGTAGGCGGCCGGGTCACCACGCACGAGGCTGGCCAACTGCATCACCATGCTGAAGCGGTCTTGCGCGCCGTCGGGCAACGGCAGTGCGGCCGGGGTGCGCGTAAAGGCGATTTTCCTGTCGGTGCGATTGAAGATCGCGATGTCTTCCGCCCGGCGGCCGCGCTTTTCGATGTACTGATCCGGCGCGAGGCCGAATGCGTCGATACGGCCGTGGCTCGAATACACGAATGTGCCGACAAAAGGCAGCGGCACGGAGACGACCATCTCGTAGCTTTGTGCGCTGCTGGTCCAGTGGATCGTGCCGGGCTGGTTGCGCACGCCGTTGTAGAACGTGTCGTATTGCAGTTCGCCGGATGGCGGGACGGAGAACTTCACGCCGGGCGACGCCTGCGGCGCACTTGCCGGCGCGGGCGCGCTGGCCGCCGTGCTCGCGGCGCCGGCGGCGGCGTTGGGAGCCGCATTGGCGCCTGCTGCGTCCGGCGCGCTCGCCACGGCGTCCGATGTCGCCGCAGGCGTTGCCGGCGCGGCTTGCTTGGCCGGTTGCAGCGCCGTCAATACAGGTTCGCGCGGCTTGTGCGCCGCAGTTCGGCGCGCGGGCGCGGGTTCCGGCGTGGACGACGCGGCGGCGGCCGGATTGCGTTCGACACGTTCCGGCGTCAGCAATGCGACCTGCACGGGCACATGCCCGTCGTCCGACGGATTGAGCGTCGCGCGGTTGCGCTCGACCCATTGCGCGGCAATCCAGTGCAACACGGCCACGATCAGCAGCACCGCGATCCAGCGTCCCGCGCGCCAACCGGTGCGCGGCCCGCTGGGCGGCGTGCGATCGGAGCGGCGGGCGGCGGGAGCGGTGGACATCGGTAGATGAATGTGTGGGCAAGGAAAGCGTGGGGTTTGAATATCAGCGGACGTGCGCTGCGACGATTGGCAAAGAAGCGCGAGGCCTGATCTGCGAAGCCGGCTGCGAACCGGTTCGACCGCACTGTTGCAAGCGATGTTCCGCGTCGACGAAAAGACAAAGACCCGCACGCGCGACGCGCCGCCGCGCAACACCTTCGATGCTTTGCGGCCGGCTCGTCAGCCGTTTGCGTTATAACCGGCGATCGCCTTTCGCGTCACAGCCGGCGTTCGCACCAAATCCCACGCGCGCTATCACGCCTGTTCGTCACGTGGCGCCGCACTATACCCCAGCTCATACGAGAGCTTTTGCGCGCACTCGCGCAATGCCGTATCGATCTCGCCACCCCAGCGAATGTCGAACGCGCCTTCGTGACCGAGCGCGACGAGGCCGAGCGCCAGTTCGCCGGTCGAGTCGAACACCGGCATGGAGAACGCATGGATGGTCGGCAGCAACATGCCTTCCACGCGCGCCGCCTGGTGCGCACGCACTTGTGCGAGCACCTGTTCGACTTCGTCCCGGGTGCGCGGGCCGCCCGTATGCGACGAGCGGCGCGAATCGGCCAGTTCGCGTTCGAGCATCGCGGCGGTCTTGCTCGACGGCAGATATGCGGCGAACAGCAGGCCCGTGGCGGAACTGAGCAGCGGCATGACATCGCCGAGCTTCAGCGAGGCCTTGGCCGGATAGCTCGATTCCATCCAGTGCACCATGGTCGGCCCCTGGTTGCCCCATACCGCGATGCCCACCGTGAGATCGAGCCGGTCGCGCAATTCGGACAGCGCGATGCGCGCGAGCTTGACGCCGTCGACGCGAGCAAGCCGCGCAAGCCCCAGTTGCAGGGCAAAACCGCCCAGTTCGTAACGACCCGACAGGGCGTCTTGCGAGACCACACCGAGACGCAGAAAACTCACCAGATAACGGTGCGCTTTTGCCGGGCTCATGCCGGCACGCTGGGCAAGATCGCGCAGCATCATGGCGCGCGGCTCGTGGGTCAGGACGTCGAGCAATCTGAAGCCGACTTCGATCGACTGGATGCCCGAACGCAGCTTTTCCTCGCCGGTCTCGGCGTTTTCGTCGTCGGATTCGGGCGTGTCGAGCGGTTCAGCGGCGTCGGCGTCGGTGCGGATCGCACCGGAGCGGGCAGTTGGAGGCATGAGCAGGGCGCACGGAGCGCATTCAAAGGTGACGCATTCAAAGGTGCTATCAGGGTGAGGCAGGCGCGGGCACTTGGGCCGTGTCGATTCACCATCGTAGAATAGATTCCCTCTATCGTCACTAACACGGTTCGCTCATCTATGAAACTTGCCACGCTGAAGGACGGCACGCGCGACGGCCAGCTGATCGTCGTGTCCCGCGACCTGCACACCGCGGCCATCGCCGACGCGATAGCGCCCACGTTGCAGCGCGTGCTCGACGACTGGACCTTCTACGCGCCGCAACTGCACGATCTGTACGACGCGCTCAATCAGGGCCGCGCGCGCAACACCTTCGCTTTCGACGCCAGGGAGTGCATGGCGCCGCTGCCGCGCGCGTTCCAGTGGGCCGACGGCTCGTCGTATGTGAACCATGTCGAACTGGTGCGGCGTGCGCGCGGCGCGGAAATGCCGCCGGAGTTCTGGACCGATCCGTTGATGTATCAGGGCGGCAGCGACGACTTCATCGGACCGAAGGACGACGTGCTGTGCGCGTCCGAAGCATTCGGCATCGACTTCGAAGCGGAAGTCGCCGTGATCACCACCGACGTTCCGATGGGCGTCACGCCCGACCAGGCGCTCAGGAGCGTGCGTCTCATCACGCTGGTCAACGACGTCTCGCTGCGCAATCTGATCCCGGCCGAACTCGCGAAGGGCTTCGGCTTTTTCCAGAGCAAGCCGGCCACGTCGTTCGCGCCGGTCGCGGTGACGCCCGACGAGCTCGGCGAACACTGGCGCGACGGCCGCGTGCACCGGCCGATGATCGTCCACTGGAACAATAAGAAAGTCGGCCAGCCGGACGCCGGCACCGACATGGTGTTCCACTTCGGCCAGTTGATCGCGCACGCGGCGAAGACGCGCAACCTGCGCGCCGGCGCGATCGTGGGCTCGGGCACGGTGTCGAACAAGGACGCCAGGCGCGGCTATTGCTGTATCGCCGAGAAGCGCTGCCTCGAAACCATCGAGCACGGCGCGCCGCAAACCGAATTCATGAAGTACGGCGACACCGTGAAGATCGAAATGTTCGACGAAGCGGGCAAGTCGATTTTCGGTTCGATCGACCAGGGCATCGCGCCGCTGGACTGACGCACAGGGCGCACCGCGGTTGTGCCGAACGCGGCGCCTGGGTTGCATGCCCCGCATGTTGCCCGTGCCGCGCCGGATTCGAAAGGGTTTCGCCCGATGCCGCGGCGAGTGCGCGCGGCTACACTGACTGGCGCGGCGGCATGCCCCGGGGGCTGGCTGCGAGTTCATCGCAGGCGCGCCGCGAAGCAGCGTAGGAAAGGCACGTGAACCGTGCACGGGCAAGTCCATCGGCAGCACATCAAAACGAAAAACCGACGTGAGGAGACAAGCATGCCGCAAATCGAATCCCTTGAACCTCGAACCCGGCGCGCTCGCGTGTCGAATCTGCGCCTCGATCAATCGCGCGACCGGCTCGCGCGCCGTGCCGTGGCGTTATGCGCGGCACTCGCCGGCCTGTTGCCCGGCATTGCACTGGCGCAGGTGAAAATCGGCCTCGTGCTGTCGCTGACCGGGCCGGCCGCTTCGCTCGGCATTCCCGCGCGCGATACGGTCGCGCTGCTGCCCAGGCAGATCGGCGGGCAGAGTGTCGAATACATCGTGCTCGACGACGCGTCCGATACCACCCAGGCCGTGCAGGACACCAAGAAGCTGATCTCCGAGAATCACGTCGACGCGATCATCGGCTCGTCGATCACGCCGAATTCGCTGGCGATGATCGACGTGGTTGCCGAAGGTGAAACGCCGATGATCTCGCTGGCGTCGTCGGCGAAAATCATCGAGCCCGTGGATGCGAAACGCCACTGGGTCTTCAAGACGCCGCAGACCGACGCGATGATGGCGTCGGCGATCGCCGAACACGCCAGCCTGCATGGCGTCAAAACCATCGCGTTCATCGGCCAGGCCGACGCGCTGGGCGAAACTTTTTACACCGAGGTCGCGAAGTTCGCGCAACTGCATCACATCGATATGGTGGCGAGCGAGCGCTTCAATCGCACCGATCCGAGCGTGACCGGCCAGGTCCTCAAGATTCTGGCGACGCATCCCGATGCGGTAGTGGTCGGCGCGGCCGGCACGCCCGCCGCGTTGCCGCCGAAGACGCTCCGGGAACGCGGCTACAAAGGGCTGATCTATCACAATCATGGGGTCGGCAATAACGACTTCCTGCGCGTGTGCGGCGCGGATTGCAACGGCACCTTCCTGCCCGCGAGTCCGGTGCTGGTCGCCGCCCAATTGCCGGCGGATCATCCGGCCAAGCGGCTCGCACTCGATTACATCGCGCGTTTCGAAGCGGTGCGCGGCGCTGGCAGCGTGTCGGCCTTCGGCTCGTACACGTGGGACGCGGGCATGCTGCTCGGCCATGCGGTACCGGTCGCGCTGAAGACTGCCGCACCGGGCACGCCGGAATTTCGCCGCGCGCTGCGCGATGCGCTCGAGTCGACGCGAGGTCTCGCGGATACCAACGGTGTCGTCAACATGAGCGCGACGGACCATCTCGGGCTCGATCAACGGGCGCGTGTGATGGTCGAAATCAGGAATGCGAAGTGGGTTTATCAGCCGCGCTGAAACGAGCGGGCGCACGCGCTTTCCAGGAAAACGCCACCCCGTCCAACGGATACACCGACACCGATTTACGGATTGCTGATCATGTCTCAGACACCACACGGTAACGACGCGTTTTACGCGCACTATCAATCGCTCCAGTTGCATCGCCATCCGCACGGCGTGCTCGAAGTCGTGATGAGCGGCGAGGGCGCCAACAGGAGCGGACTCGCCACGGCCAACGCACGCATGCATTTCGAGCTCGCCGAGATCTGGCGCGACATCGACCGCGATCCCGACACGCGTGTCGCGATCATTCGCGGTGAAGGCAAAGGATTTTCGGCCGGCGGCGACCTGCAACTCGTCGAAGACATGGCGACCGATTTCGACGTGCGCGCACGGGTGTGGCGCGAGGCGCGTGATCTGGTCTACAACGTGATCAATTGCAGCAAGCCGGTCGTGTCGGCCATGCACGGGCCGGCGGTGGGCGCGGGGCTCGTGGCCGGCCTGCTCGCCGACATCTCGATCGCGGCGAAGACGGCGCGCATCATCGACGGTCACACGCGTCTGGGCGTGGCCGCGGGCGATCACGCGGCGATCGTCTGGCCGCTCCTGTGCGGCATGGCGAAAGCCAAGTACTACCTGATGCTGTGCGAGCCGGTGAGCGGCGAAGAGGCTGAGCGCATTGGGCTCGTGTCGCTCGCCGTCGACGAAAACGATCTGCTGCCGAAAGCTTTCGAGGTCGCGCAGAAGCTGGCCAACGGCTCGCAAACGGCGATTCGCTGGACCAAGTACGCGTTGAACAACTGGCTGCGTTCGGCGGGGCCGGCGTTCGATACGTCGCTCGCGCTGGAATTCATGGGTTTTGCCGGGCCGGATGTACGCGAAGGCGTGAACTCGCTGCGCGAGCGGCGCGCGCCGGATTTCGGCGGCGCCGACCCGTGGCGCGGGCAGCCGTCCGGCAACGGCACGGCGGGCGGCGAGCGCTCGTGATGCTGCGTCCCGCGCGGTATGATCGGATCAGACGCGCGCGCAACGGCGCTCCTTCCTCACCTTATGCAGCGAGGCGACAAGCATGACTACTTCTGACACCACGCCGCCTTTCCCCGGCTTTCCCGGTTTTCCGCCCGCTGAAATGCTCGAGCGCATGTGGGGCATGATGCGGATGTCGCCGTTCGGCTCGGCTTTCTCCGGTGCGCAACCGGGCGGCGGCCTCGGCCCCTCGCTCTCGATGATGTCCGACATGATGGCGCCGCTCACCAATGTCGAAGAACTCGACAAGCGCATCACCGACATGCGCGCGGTGGAGCAATGGCTCAAGCTGAATCTGAGCATGCTGCAATCCGCGATTCAGGCGCTCGAAGTGCAGCGCGCGACGCTCGCGACATTGCGGGCGTTCGGCGCCTTCGCACAGTCGTCGATGTCGCAGCCCGCGGCGGCATCCGCAGCGCCGAGTCCCATGCCGGCGACGGGCTGGCCGCATCCGGCCGCGCCGGCACCTGCGCCGGCCGCTTCGGCGAGCGCAGGTTCGTCGGCCGAAGAGCCCTCCGGCGACGAAGAGCAGGCGCCCGCAACGCCGCCATTCGACGCGTCCGCGTGGTGGAATCTGCTGCAATCCCAGTTCAACCAGATCGCCCAGTTCGCGATGACGCAGCCGGCGGCCACGGCAGACAGCGCGGCAACGGATTCCGCGCCGGGCGAGGAGGCGGCTTCCGCATCCGGCGGCGAGCCCACGGGCGACGCGCCGCAAGCGCCCGCGCAAGGCGCAGAGCACACAACCACGCGGCCGGCAGCGAAGCGGGCGTCGACTTCGGCGAAGCGTGCGAGCGGCACCACCAGCACGAGCAGCGCAAGCAGCGCGAGCCCGAGAGCCACGAAAAAGCCGGTCTGACGCGAGCCATGAAACACGGTGGCGCGACTTGCGGCCCCGGCGCCGTGTGCCAAGGCGAATTCGCATCTGTCATGGTTTTGACGCCGATCTTCGAGACACTCCGCGAATCTCGCATTTTCTTGCGGAAGGTCAGCCAGGCACTGGAATTGCGCCTGTTACGGTGCGGGTTCCGTCAGGTCAGCGTGCTATCATTGTGTAAGCTTCACTGCTTTTGGGCGTGCGTTGAAAACAATCAATCCAACCGCCCTTGCTCCATTCGCCGCCGGCACGATCGGCGCAGGGCTGGACGGTGCGGTTTTCATCGCAAACTGGCTCGACCTCAGGCACGGGTATCCCTCACCCACGGTTGGCCGCGCAGCGCGTAACAAACGGCTAGGCGCATGCGCAAAACGCCAGGACTTCTTTGCCGCCAGGTGCATCTGGGCGGCCGATTACCGCGTAAAATTGAATGCTTGGCCGGCAAAATGGCGCGCACCTGGTGCGATCCGTTCGTCGTGAGCAAAACGTACTACATGCAGTAGTAACAGACACAGACAGTATGCGTAGAACAGGGGTGGGACTATGAACACCATGCTTTATCCGGAACTTTATAAATCGCTCGAATCCGTTCGATGGGACATGGAGAAAGACATTCCCTGGGACAAGTTCGATGCATCGCTATTGACCGACGAGCAGGCAGCGACGATCAAGATGAACGCGATCACCGAATGGTCGGCATTGCCCGCAACGGAAATGTTTCTACGTGACAACCATCACGACAGCGATTTCTCCGCGTTCATGAGCGTGTGGTTCTTCGAAGAACAGAAACATTCGTTGGTGCTGATGGAATATCTGCGCCGCTTCAAGCCGGAAATGTGCCCGACCGAAGAAGAGCTGCACGCCGTGCGCTTCGAATTCGATCCGGCGCCGCCGCTCGAAACGCTGATGCTGCATTTCTGCGGCGAAATCCGCCTGAATCACTGGTATCGCCGTGCTGCCGAATGGCATACCGAGCCGGTCATCAAGCACATCTACGAAACCATCTCGCGCGACGAAGCCCGTCACGGCGGCGCATATCTGCGCTACATGAAGAAGGCGATGGCGCAAACCGGCGACATCGCGCGTGCCGCGTTTGCGAAGATCGGCGTGCTGATGGCATCGGCGCGCCGCACGGAAAAGCCGTTGCACCCCACCAACCTGCACGTGAACCAGGCGCTGTTCCCGCGCGACACGATTCAATCGCGTCTGCCGGATCCGGAATGGCTCGAACGCTGGCTCGACGAGCAGATCCGTTTCGACGACAGTTGGGAAAAGAAGGTGGTCGAGCGCATTCTGCACAACCTGTCGCTGCTCTTCGAGCGCACGTTCAATACGGCGCAGGAACTGAACCGCTACCGCAAGGAAGTGGTCGCGCGCCTGCAGGCTGAGCAGAAGTCGGCCGAACAGCCGGCTTGATGGTCGCGAGCGCCTGACTCCGGTTCGCGGCAAAGGCTGCAAACGGATTGGGGCTTCAGGAAAGGCCCGGCACGCGCGAGCTTGCCGGGCTTTTTTTGCTTCTTGCCGTGCACCGTGTATCGTGACGGCACTTCCTTGTTCCTCACCGACTCCGTCATGGCCGCTACTTTTGAACGCAAGATCCTTACGCGCGATGCTCTCGTGACGCTGCGCCCTTCGCTGAGCTCGCCGGTGGTGTTTACCAACGGCGTATTCGATATCCTGCATCGCGGGCATGTCACGTATCTCGCGGATGCCAGGGCGTTGGGCGCATGTCTGGTTGTCGGCGTGAATAGCGATGCATCGGTTCGCATGCTCGGTAAAGGCGACGACCGGCCGATCAATAACGAGGCTGACCGGATGGCCTTGCTGGCGGCACTGGAGAGCGTCGACTACGTCGTGTGCTTCGGCGAGAAAACGCCCGTGGAGTTGATTTCGGCGCTTCGGCCGGATGTGCTCGTCAAGGGTGGCGACTACGACATGGACGCGTTGCCCGAGTCGGCCATTGTGCGAAGCTGGGGCGGCAAGGCGTTGGCGATTCCCTTCGAGCATGACCGCTCCACCACTGCGTTGCTGAAGAAAGTCCGCACGCAGGGCTGAAGGCTGAATGCCGTATCAATGACGCTACGCTGAAGGCGAAGCATTGCGCGGGCTCCCGCACCTTTCCTGCTCGCTGCATGACGGCCTGCATGGCGGCCGACATTACTGCGCCAGCGCGGATGCCGCGATCGGCGCCACCGGTGCCGGTCCACCCACCACCGCCTGATCGGCGGCCTCCGCTGCCGTGACCGGTTGCACTTTCAACCATTCCGGATGAACCTGGCGGTTCAGATGGTTGGGCTCGCGTCCGCCGGCTGTGGGCGTCGGGCCGAATACGCCGCGCACCGCGACGAATGCCAGCATGTTGGCAAGAAACAGTATGGCGATCAGCCAGCGCAGCATTGTTGGTTTTCCCCGTCCAGAAGTTGAGCCGCCGTTATCCCGTGGCTATTCCGCCGCGATCCATGTGGCCGTGATTCAGGCCCCACGTTCCGCTGCGCGCCCGGCGGCAATCAGCGCAAGACCGGACAGCACGAGCGAATCGTGGCGAGTATGCGGCACTTTCAGTGCGCTCGCCACTTCGTCCACCGCGCCGCCGCTGACCACGAGCCGCACCGGCACCTGCCACTCGTCCTGCAGATCGCGCCACATGCGTTCGACGAGGCCCGCTTGCGCCAATGTGCAGCCGGCGGACAACGAGCGCGGCGTATCGGTTGCAAAGAACGGGCCGCGGCGTGCCGCGTCACGCGTACTGCCGTCCAGCAGGCCGCGTGCCGCGCTGGCGTCGAGTGTCGGCAACTGTGCCGTGTGCTCGCCCAGCGAGCGCATCATCAAAGTCCAGCCAGGCGCGATCAGGCCGCCGACAAAGCAGCCGTCCGCGCGCAATGCCTCGAGCGTGGTTGCCGTGCCGAACGTCGCGATCAGCAGATGTTCGCCCGGAAACGCCGCGTGCGCGCCGATCAGGCCGGCCCAGCGGTCGCTGCCGAGCATATGCGGCGCAGTGTAGCTGTTGGTCACGCCGCATTGCTGCGCGCAGGCGCTGATGGTCGTGAGCGGCAGTTGCGGCCAGCGCGCTTCGAGCAATGCGGCAATCCGCCTGGCGACGCTTTCGCCCGCAACGTTCGACAACCATGCACCGCCCGGCGTGGGCAAGCTCAGCCAGTCCGGCTGATGCTCGCCGCCGTGCGTCAGCGCGCCGCTCGCAATCTGCGAACCGCCCGCCTGCACCAGTGCCCACTTGATGCGGCTATTGCCCGCGTCGATCAGCAAACAGGGCGCGCCGCTCGTCATGCAGCACCGTCGGCGAGACGCAGGGAGACGTCGCCGGTCGCCACAGTCTGGCGACCGCTTGCGGTATCGAGCAGCAACTGACCCTGTTCGTCCACACCCGCTGCCACGCCGCGCATCTGTTCCTCGCCTTGTTCCAGCAATACGACTTCGCGGCCCGCGTAGGCGTGCACCGCGTTCCAGCGCGCCTGGAACGGCGCGAAGCCTTCAGCGCCGAAGCGCTGCAAGGCCGGTTCGAGCGCGTTCAGTTCGGCGGCCAGCGTGTCGGTGAGATTGGCGTTGGGCAGCGCGCGCTGCAATGCGGTCGGCATGGTGCCGCGCGCCTGCGGCGGCGTACCGGCGTTCAGCGCATCCACTTTGGCGGCGAGTTCGGCCGCGCCCTTGACGTTGGTGCCGATGCCGATCACCACCGCGCTGGCGTTTTCCGTGCTCCACGCGGTTTCGATCAGGATGCCGGCCAGCTTGTCGCCTTCGAGCAGGACGTCATTCGGCCACTTCAGTGCGATCTGGCCGGGACCGGCGACCGGCAGCGAGCGCAGCCCGTCGACCAGCGCGACGCCCACCGCGAGGCTCAGACCCGCGAGTCCTTCGAGCGGACGCGGCAGCACGCACGCCACCGAAAACAGCAGTGCATTGCCCGGCTCCGCATACCACGGACGGCCACGGCGGCCGCGCCCGGCGGTCTGCAGATACGCGACCCGCACGATTGGCCGCGGCAGCGCGCCGGCCTTGCGCGGCAGCGCCTTGACGCGGGCCATCAGGTCGGCGTTGGTCGAGCCGGTTTCCTCGACGATTTCGATCGGCCAGTCATGCGCGTGCGGGCCGAACAGGGCGACGGCGCGCTCACGGTCGATGCGCCAATCGGCTTGGGTCGCAGTTGCGGCAGCGGCCGGCGGGGGAGTTCTGGAAGCGTTCATGGCTCATATTGTAGCGACAGCGAACCCGGGGAGCCGACGTGGACGGTTCATCGGCCGCGCCTTCGTTACAATGGCCCCTAATCCGATAACCAGATTCAGCGATCCTTGAACTACGACACTCCGCCCGGCCTCGAAGTCGCGGCAGGCAGCCAAGGCAAGATCGTCCGGCTCTCGGGCCAGTGGACGGCGCTAGCGCTCGCGCGCGATCGGGCTACCGGGCACGTGATTCCCCTGTTGCTGTCACTGGTCGGCGCCGAAGGCATCGGCGGGTGGGACCTCTCGCGCATCGACCGGATGGACCACGTGGGCGGCCAGGCGCTGTGGCGCGTGTGGGGCCACAAGATGCCGGCGGACACCACGCTCACCGATACGCAACGCGACATTTTCGAGCGCATCGCCCTGCTCGACACCGTGCGCGAGACGGCCGAGCCGGTGATCAAACTCGATCCGTTCACGCGGCTGGGGCTCGCGATCTTCTCGTTCTTCGAGCATCTGTATGGCGGCGTGGCCATGCTCGGGCGCGTCGTGCTCGATCTGCTGGCGATCGTGCGCAAGCCGAAGATCACGCCGTGGACCGAAATCTCCGCGAACGTCTACAACGCCGGCACGCAGGCGTTGCCGATCACCGCGCTGGTCGCGTTCCTGATCGGCATCGTGCTGAGCTATCTGTCGGCGCAGCAACTGCGGCTTTTTGGCGCAAACCAGTACATCGTCAATATTCTCGGCCTCTCGGTGATCCGCGAACTCGGACCGGTGCTCTCGGCGATTCTGGTGGCGGGCCGCTCGGGTTCGGCGATCACTGCGCAGATCGGCGTGATGCGCGTGACCGAAGAGCTCGACGCCATGCGCGTGATGGGCATTCCGCATGGCCTGCGGCTGATCCTGCCGCGCGTGCTTGCGCTCGGCGTGGCGATGCCGCTGCTCGTCATGTGGACCAACATCATCGCGCTGACCGGCGGTGCGCTGGCCGCCAGGATCGTGCTCGGCATCGACATGAGCTACTTCGCGCGGGCTTTGCCGGGCGTGGTGCCGGTGGCGAATCTGTGGATCGGGCTCGGCAAGGGTGTGGTGTTCGGCATGCTGATCGCGATCGTCGGCTGTCACTTCGGTTTCCGTATCAAGGCCAATTCGCAAAGTCTCGGCGAAGGCACGACGACTTCCGTGGTGACCTCGATTACGATCGTGATTCTCGCGGACGCCGTGTTCGCGATTCTCTTCCAGAACGTGGGGCTCGGATGATCGCGCCACTCACTCAGGCCGTGCGCGGCCAGCCGGTGCCCTCGATCGCCGAACCGGTGATCGAAGTGATCGACGTGACCAAGCGCTACGGCCGCAACATCGTGCATCAGCATCTGAATCTGGAAGTGCGGCGCGGCGAGATCATGGCGATCGTCGGCGGCTCGGGCTCCGGCAAGACCACGCTGGTGCGGCAGATTCTCGGTCTCGAACATCCTTCGTCCGGCACCATCAAGCTGTTCGGCGAGGATCTCGCGACCATTTCGCCGGAGACCGCGCTGCTGATGCGCAGCCGCTCCGGCATGCTGTTTCAGCGCGGCGCGCTGTTCTCGTCGCTCTCGGTGTTCGACAACATCGCGCAGCCGGTGCGCGAACTCGGCAAGGTGCCTGAAGATCTGTTGCGCGACATCGTGATGCTCAAGCTCGAGATGGTCGGCCTGCCGTGCAAGCATGCGTCGAAAATGCCGTCGGCGCTGTCGGGCGGCATGATCAAGCGCGTGGGCATTGCCCGGGCGATCGCGCTCGAACCGGAGCTTCTCTTTCTCGACGAGCCGACCGCCGGGCTCGATCCGCAGGCGTCCGATGAATTCGTCGAGCTGATCTCCGCGCTGCACCGCGCGCTCGGCCTGACGGTGGTGATGGTCACGCACGATCTCGACACGATGATCGCGCTGTCCACCCGCGTCGCGGTGCTGGCGGATCGCAGGGTGCTGGTCGCCGCGCCGGTCGAAGAGGCGGCGGCGGTCGATCATCCTTTCATCCGCGAATATTTCCTCGGCTTGCGCGGGCGGCGCGCATTGCAGGCGTTGCCGCCGGAGCGCCGTGCGAAGCTGCCGCGCGCGGCGCTCGAGCCGGCGTCGTCCGAATTGCCGCTGTGAATCAGGGAACCTGACAATGGAAAACAAATCGCATGCCTTCTGGGCGGGGCTCTTCACGGTCGTTCTGCTGGCGGCAATCGCGGTGGCGGCTTTTTTGTTCAACGTCGACCGTTCCGTGCGGGTGCCGTACGATCTGATTGCGCGCACCAACGTCACCGGCCTGTATACCGACGCTGCGGTGCGCTATCGCGGGCTCGACGTCGGCAAGGTGCAGTCGATCAAATTCGATCCGGACCATCCGGGGCAGATTCTGATCCGTATTCTCGTGGACACGCACGCGCCGATTACCCACTCGACATTTGGCAGCCTGGGTTTCCAGGGCGTGACGGGTATTGCGTTCATCCAGCTGGACGACAATGGGCGCGACCCGTCGCCGCTGCCGTCGTCGGACAAACAGGTGGCGCAGTTGCCCATGCGCCCGGGCTTGCTCGATCAGTTGCAGCAACGTGGCGACGTGCTGCTGCGTAAACTCGAAAAAGTCGCAAACGACGTCGACAATCTGTTGTCGCCGGAAATGGCCGCGCAGTTGCAAGGCACGGCGGCGAGCCTTCAGAAAGCCGCGGACGGCGTCGCCACGCTGACCCAGCAATTCGCGCCGGCCGCCGGCAAGCTGCCCGGCACGATCGACCAGCTGGATCGCACGCTCGCGTCGACCAATCAGCTGATCACCGGTCTGAACCGCCCGGACGGCCCGTTCGAGACCAACCTGAACAAGGTCGGCACGGCGGCGCAGCAGGCCGGCGACGCGCTGACGTCGATGAACGGCTCGTTGCAGGAACTGTCGGCGCGGGTCGGCTACGACACCTTGCCGCGCGTCAATTCGCTCGCTGAAGACGTGCGCTCCGCTGCCCGCTCGGTGGACCGCGCAGCCGATACGTTCAGCACCAGCCCGCGCAGCGTGCTGTTCGGCGCCCCGGGTGCGGCGCCCGGTCCGGGCGAAGCAGGGTTCAAGTGGCCCGCTCCCCGCGCCGCCAGATGATTTCGAAGGTTTGAAGAAAGGAAGATTGTCATGTCACGCTCGATTCACCGATTGTTGTCCTCGAGCGCCGCGCTGGCGGTGCTGCTCGCATTCGGCGTGCTGGCCACGGGCTGCGCGGGCACGCCCGCGGCCATTTCGGACATCCGCTACGATTTCGGGCCGCCGGCTCCGGCGGCGTCCGCGGGCACGTCGCCGGCCGTGAAGGTGCTGGATGTGACCGCGCCGGACGTGCTCGAGTCCGACAAGCTGATGTACCGCCTCAGCTACGCGGACGCCCAGCAGACCGCGTCCTACGCGAACAGCCACTGGACCATGACGCCTTCGCAGTTGCTGACCCAGCGCCTGCGTGGCGCGCTCAGTTCGCGCGGCACCGTGCTGACCGGCGCCGACGGCGTGTCCGCGCCGGTGCTGAAGGTCGAGCTGAGCGAGTTCGAACAGGTCTTCGACAGCCAGTCCAAAAGCCACGCCGCAGTCACCGCGCGCGCCACGCTCACACAGGGCGGCAAGGTGCTCGGCCAGCGCACTTTCATCGCGCGCGCGCCGTCCAGTTCGGGAGACGCCGCCGGCGGCGCCCAGGCACTCGCCACCGCCAGCGACGATCTGGTCGCGCAGATCGGCGCGTGGCTCGGCGTGCAGGCGCTGGTCGCCGCGCAATGACCGGCTCGCAGCGCACGCAACGGAGCGCTGCATGAGCGAACGATCCTGGCTGCGCCGCCCGTCGGTGCTCGCCCGGCAGGCGCTGGTGCTCTATACCGCGCTGATCGTCTATGGGTCGTGGTATCCGTTTTCGGGCTGGCGCTCGCTCGGTCTCGGTCCGTTTGCCTATCTGTCCGATCCTATGCCGCAGTACCTGACGGCGTTCGACGTCGTTACCAACGTGCTCGGCTATATGCCGTTCGGTGCGCTGGTGGTGCTCGCGGTCTACCCGCGCTGGCGCGGCACGCTCGCGGTCGCGCTTGCCTTCGTGCTCGGCGGCCTGCTGTCCGGCGTGATGGAAGCCGTGCAAACCTATCTGCCCACGCGTGTCGCCTCCAACCTCGATCTCGCGGCCAATGCGCTCGGCGCGCTGCTCGGTGCCGCGATCATGTCGCCGGCAACGGGCGCGCTGCTCGACCGCGGCTTGCTGCGGCGCTTGCGGCTCGTGTGGTTCGAGCGTGATCGCGCTGCGCTCGCGTGTCTGGTCGCCGCGTGGCCGTTCGCGACCATGTATCCGGCGCCGCGCCTGTTCGGTCTCGGCAACTGGCCACGCGCGCTATGGTTGCGTTTCGATTCGACGACGCAAGACGCGTTGCTCGCGTGGACGCCGCCAGGCTGGCACGTCGGCACCTGGCCGGCTCTCGTCGCCGCCTGGATGCCCGACGACGTCTGGGAAGCCGTGATCACCACGCTCAACCTGTTCGCCGCGCTCGCACTGGCGTCGCTGCCGGTGCGCCGGCATGCGCCGCGCGTGCGTCTGTTGCTCCTGTTTGTCTTCGTGACCTTGTGCGTGAAGGTCGGCGCGACGTTTCTGCAATCGCAGTCCGGCCTCGCATTCGACTGGGCCACGCCGGGCGCGCTCGCGGGGCTCGTGTGCGGCACCGCGACCGCGCTGTTTGCGCTGCGTCTGCGGCGCAGGTCGCGCGCGGCGCTGGCAGGCGGCGCGCTGACGGTCACGCTGGTGTTCGTCAATCTGCTGCCCGTGAATCCATATTTCGACGCCGTGCTCGCCGACTGGCGGCAGGGGCGTTATCTGCACTTCAACGGTCTGGCGCACTGGCTCGCGTGGATCTGGCCGTATGCGGCGCTGGTGTGGCTCGCGTATGTCGTCGAACAGGCGTGGCTCAAGCGGCGCATGGAGCGCGTGTGAAGCAGCTGCGAAAGAGCTGTGGAGCAGCTATGAAGCAGCTATGAAGCGGGCGTAATGCGCAAGCAAGGCACGCGCAAGGCACAGGCGAGGCACAAGCGAGGCACAAGCGAGGTGCGGCCGGCGTCAGCGACCGGCGGTCCCGCTCGTTATAATCGTTCGCACAACAGGCGCGCCGCTGTGCATCCAGCGCCATTCTCACCCTGGCAGTTTCGCCCCCCGGACATCATGGACTCCTTCTACAAGTACCACGTCTTCTTCTGTCTCAATCAGCGCGAGCCCGGCGCCGAGCGCCCGAGTTGCGCGAATTGCAATGCGCAGGAGATGCAGGAGCATGCAAAAAAACGCGTGAAAAAACTCGGTCTCGCAGGTCCGGGCCAGGTGCGCATCAACAAGGCCGGTTGCCTCGACCGCTGCGAGCTCGGCCCGGCGCTCGTCGTGTATCCGGAAGGCGTCTGGTACACGTATGTCGACGAGAGCGACATCGACGAAATCGTCGACTCGCATCTCGTGAACGGCAAGATTGTCGAGCGTCTGAAAATCGATCAATAAGCCTCGCCATGAATGCCTATACGAAGAAATATCTGATCGACGGCCCGGTCGGCAAGATCGAGGTCGCGGTGGATCTGCCCGACGAGACGCGCGAAAGCGGTGCCGCGCCGCGTGGCATCGCGCTGGTCGCGCATCCGCATCCGCTGTTCGGCGGCACGATGGACAACAAGGTCGCGCAGACGCTCGCGCGCACGCTCGTGCAGTTGAACTACGCGACCTATCGCTCGAATTTTCGCGGTGTCGGCGAGACGCAGGGGGAGCATGACGCGGGCATCGGCGAGCGCGACGATCTGCGCGCCGTGCTCGATCACATGCGGGCCGAACCGGGTCAGGCCGATCTGCCCCTCGTGCTGGCGGGGTTTTCATTCGGCACGTTCGTGCTGTCGCATGTGGCCGCGACACTGCGTGAAGAAGGTCAGGAGATCGAGCGAATGGTGTTCGTCGGCACTGCGGCGAGCCGCTGGGACGTGGCCCCCGTACCGGAGAACACGATCGTGATTCACGGTGAAACCGACGAGACGGTTCCCATTCAATCCGTTTACGACTGGGCGCGGCCGCAGGAATTGCCGGTTGTCGTGATTCCGGGGGCGGAGCATTTTCTGCATCGCAAGCTGCACGTTCTGAAGCGGATCATCGTCGACGCGTGGCGGTGAGCGGCGCGCGGCATGCGTTTTCCGGGGTACAGGTACGCACAAAACGCAAATTTATCGCCGCCTCTCGCGCAAAGTTGCCCGCAGAGCACGCGTATAATGGCGACTCTTTTTTGGGCGCAGCGTTGCCCATCCGGCCGTTCGCGCGACGCGTAGTGTCTTTTCGCCGCAGCGGTGCCGGATGCAGGGCGCGCTGCGCGAACCGATCGCGTGGCCGGAAGTCCAATGGGCGCCGTGCCGTTTTTACGGCCGGACGCTCGCCGACCGGCTCTTCCAAACAATGCGCCCTGCGCGCGATGTATTTTTCTGCACGAATCGACCCTATGCGTTTCTCCATCTCCGGCCGCACGTCCTTCCCTTCTGTTGCTTCCTTCGTTTCCCCTACGCTTGCGCGTGCCGTCACTCTCGGCGTCGTGTTGCCGGCCACGCTCGCCGCCAGCACGGCGTTCGCACAGGTGCCGCCGCCGGCAGTGAACGCGCGCTCGTGGGTGCTAGTCGACGCCACCAGCAATCAGGTGCTCGCCTCGGGCAATGCCGACGAGCGCGTGGAACCCGCATCGCTCACCAAGCTGATGACGGCGTACCTCGTCTTCGAAGCACTGCAGACGAAGAAAATCAACATGGACCAGACGGTCATGCCGAGCGAGGCCGTGCGCCGCGTGCGCACCGACGAATCGCGCATGTTCATCGAAGCGAACAAGCCGGTGACCGTGCACGATCTGGTGTACGGCATGATCGTCCAGTCGGGTAACGACGCGGCGATCGCGCTGGCCGAACTGGTCGGCGGCAGCGAGTCGCAGTTTGTCAACATGATGAACACGGAAGCGCAACGCCTCGGCATGAAGCACACGCATTTCGCCGACGTGAACGGCATGCCCGACCCGCAGCACTACACGACCGCGGGCGACCTCGCGATCCTGTCGGCGCGTCTGATCCGCGATTTTCCTGACTACTACAACATCTTCTCGGTCAAGGAATTCACGTACAACAAGATCAAGCAGCCGAACCGCAACCGCCTGCTGTGGATCGACCCGACGGTAGATGGTCTGAAGACCGGTCACACGCAAGCCGCCGGCTACTGCCTGATCGCGAGCGCGAAGCGTTCGCTGCCGGGCACGACCGACGCGTCGCGCCGCCTCGTCTCGGTCATGATGGGCGAGACCAAGGAACACGACCGCGTGCAGGACAGCCTGAAGATGCTGAACTACGGCTATAGCGCGTACGACACGGTGCGTCTGTACAAGGCGAATCAGGTGGTGGGCACGCCGCGCGTCTACAAGGGTGCGCAGGACACCGTGCAGATCGGCGTGAAGAGCGACCAGTACATCACCGTGCCGAAGGGCATGGGCGACAAGGTGAAGCCGCAGATCGAGCAGATCGATCCGCTGATCGCGCCGCTCGCGAATGGTCAGCAGGTCGGCACGGTCAAGCTGGTCGCCGACGGCAAGGTGCTGGCGCAGTTCCCGGTGGTGGCCTTGCAGGCCGTGCCGCAAGCCGGCGTGGTCGGCCGCGTGTGGGATTCGCTGATGCTCATGTTCAACAAGAAGAAGTAAGAGCCTGATTGCAATGACCGCTGTTTCCGATGTTTCGTCCGATCCGATTGTCTATCTGAACGGTGAGTTGGTGCCGTTGTCCGAAGCGCGCGTGCCGGTTCTTGACCGCGGCTTTATTTTCGGCGACGGTATTTACGAAGTCGCGCCGCTATACGCGCACCCCGCGCATGCGGGCGGCCGTACGCCGTTCCGTTTCCAGCAGCACCTGGCGCGCCTCGCGCGTTCCGTCGACAGGATCGGCATCGTCAATCCATTGAACGATGCCGGCTGGCGCGCGCTGATCGCGCAGGTGGTCGCGGCGAACGAGGCGGGCGGCGGTTTGCGCGCCGGTCAGGACGCGATTGCCTATATTCAGGTCACGCGCGGTGTCGCGAAACGCGGCCATGCGTTTCCGGCCGGCATCCAGCCGACCGTGTTCGTGATGGTGACGCCGCTGAGCCTGCCGGACGCGGCGCAGCGCGCACAAGGCGTGCGTTGCGTCACCGCTGAAGACCGTCGCTGGCTCAATTGCGACATCAAGTCGGTGTCGCTGCTGGGCAACGTGCTGATGGCGCAATATGCCGCGGAGAACGACGCGTTCGAGACGATCCAGTTTCGCGACGGCATGCTGACCGAAGGGTCGTCGTCGAATGTGTGGATGGTGAAGGACGGCGTATTGTCCGCGCCGCCGCGAAGCCACAAGATTCTCGAAGGGATTCGCTACGGGCTGATCGAGGAACTGGCAGGCGAATGCGGTATCCGTTTCGAAGCGCGCGAGATCAGCGAAGCCGAACTGCGCGCGGCGGACGAGATCCTTGTCAGTTCGGCAACCAAGGAAGTGCTGCCGGTTGCGCAGATCGACGGCCAGCCGGTTGGCGAGGGCAAGCCGGGTGCGGTCTTTGCCGCGCTGTACGCGGCTTATCAGCGAGCCAAGACCCAGGAAGCGCGCGAGGCGCGGCAAGGAGTAGAGAATGAGTCCCGTGAACGAATCACTGTTTGAGTTTCCTTGCGATTTCCCGATCAAGATCATGGGTAAATCGCACCCCGAATTCGCCGAAACGATCGTCACGGTGGTTCAGCAGTTCGACAATGAAGTCGACGTTTCGCGCGTCGAGATGCGGCCTTCCAGCGGCGGCAACTACACAGGTCTGACGGTCACGGTGCGCGCCACGAGCCGCGAGCAGTTGGACGATATCTACCGCGCGCTCACCGGCCACCCGATGGTGAAGGTGGTGCTGTAAAGCCTCGCCCGGCGCCTTGTTTTATGGCGTGACGCGCAATGCGTTCGCCGCCATATCGGCGCTTGCGGCGGGTCCCACCTCGCAGGCCCGGTCGAACAGTTGCCTGAAGCGTCCCACCTCCTCGAACACCCAGTCGCGGAACGCCCTGACCCGGGCGGTTTCGAGCATCTGCGGCGGACAGATGAAGTAGTACTGCCACGGGCTCGGCCCATCCACGTCGAATAAGCGCACGAGGCGGCCGGCCGCGATTTCGTGCATGGCCAGCGAGCGGCGCGTGAGCGCGACGCCCTGGCCGTCGATGGCCGCTTGCAGCAGATTCGACGAATCCTGGTACAGCACGCCGCGCTTTGGTTCGGGCCAGTCGGAGAGGCCGGCGGCGTCGAACCAAGGCCGCCAGAGTTCGTCGTCGGAACGCAGCAGCGGGACGTTGGCCAGATCGGCCGGCGTTTGCGGCAGCTTGCCGCCGTTGAAATCCGGCGCGCAGGCGGGAAAGAAGATCTCCTCCAGCAGCAACTCCGCATGCAGCCCCGAATATTTGCCTAAGCCGAAACGGATCGCCACGTCGACGTCGTCGCGCGCGAAATCCGTTAGCGCGTTGGTGGACAGGAGTTCGAGGTCCCACTGCGGATGCGCCTCGATAAAGCTGCCGATGCGCGGCGTCACCCAGCGCGCCGCAAACGACGACAGCATGGACACCACGAGCCGCCGTTCGCGGTCGCCCGCGCGGATCTGGCGGGTGGCGTCGGCGAGCGCCATCAGCGCGGCGCGCACGTGCGTGGCGTAACGCCGGCCGGTTTCGGTGAGCCGCACGCGCTTGCCGTCGCGCGCGAACAGCGAAACGCCCAGCTCGGCCTCCAGCGCTCGGATCTGGTGGCTGACGGCGCCGTGGGTGACGAAGAGTTCGTCGGCGGCGCGCGAGAAGCTTTCGTGACGGGCGGCGGCCTCGAATGCCTTGATCGCGTTCAACGCGGGTAGTTGCCGGAGGTCCATGACAAAATTTCTCACATAGAGGTGAAAATAGATCGTTTTGCGTAAACCCTTGCTACGCCTAGGATTGTAGTCACGAAACGATTTTTGGCGAGGGTATCATGCGAGAAATTTCCTCTAGCATCGCGTTTGAAATCCGCAACGGCGAAACGGTTCCCCTGAAGGTGGCGCGCAGCACGAGACTGGTGGTTCGCGGCGGTGCGATCTGGGTCACGCGTAGCGACGACACGGAGGACTACTGGCTGCAGCCCGGTCATACGCTGCGGCTTCGGCGCGGCGAACGGCTGTGGCTGAGCGCCGAGGGCGACACGCAGGCAAGAGTGGCGTTTTCAGTGCCGACGCGCTGCGACGAGCGCGCGCTGAACTGGTTCGCGCGGATCGGCGAACGGCTGGTGGCGCGTGTACGGGGCGGCTGGCGTACCGTTTGACTGGCTGAATTGGCTGAATTGGCTGAATTGGCTGAATTGGCTGAATTGGCTGAATTGGCTGAATTCGCGGAACTGGCGGAACTGGCGGAACTGGCGCGTGGTGGGCCGGATGGGGCCGCTGCATGGTTGAGCCAGCACGACTGGCCAAACCGCGCTGCGACATCTGGTATGACCGGCGCGGCCGCGCTATCTTGACTCGACGCTGCGGACCTCCCCATTCCCGGCGGGGATCCGCAGATTTCGGTAAACTGACGGGATCATGTGCGCCACCCCGGTTTCTCCGACTCCCTTACCCGCAACGGCACCGCTCGCGCTGCGCTGGCGTGGCACCGAACCCTACGAAGCCAGTTTCGAAGCCATGCGCGCGTTCACCGACGGGCGCACCGCCGAGACTCCCGACGAAATCTGGCTGGTCGAACATCCTCCCGTTTTCACGCTAGGCCAGGCCGGCGACCCAGCGCACCTGCTGGCGGCTGACAGCGGTATTCCTCTGGTTAAAGTCGACCGCGGCGGGCAGATTACGTATCACGGCCCCGGCCAGGTGGTTGCCTACCTGCTGCTCGATTTGCGCCGTCGCAAATTGATGGTGCGCGAGCTGGTTACGCGGATCGAGCAAGCCGTGATCGACACGCTTGCGGCGTATAATCTCGCCGGAGAACGAAAGGCGGGCGCCCCCGGTATCTATGTGGCGCCCGGGCCGGCCGCCGGGTCGCACGCCGGCGCCAAGATCGCGGCGCTGGGTTTGAAAATCCGCAACGGCTGCAGCTATCACGGCGTGAGTCTGAACGTGAACATGGATTTGCGGCCGTTTCTCGCCATCAATCCATGCGGCTACGCGGGGCTCGAAACAGTCGATATGGCAACGCTAGGCGTTACCGCCGGCTGGAACGACGTGGCCCGTACCTTTGCAGCATGTCTCACCGCAAACCTCGACGGCAGTCCCGCGGCCGTCGCCCAACCGCAGGCCGGTGCACTTACCGCCTGACTGGACCGAACGAATGACTGACGTTACCGCGAACCTCGCAGCTTCTCCCGCTCCTGATGCCGTGCCGGCTCCCGCCGCCTACGACGCCACCGCGAAGCAGAAAGCGCAAGCCAAGACCGCCCGTATCCCCATCAAGGTCATCCCGATCGAAAAGCTGAAGAAGCCGGACTGGATTCGCGTGAAAGCGGCCACCGGCAATTCGCGCTTCTACGAAATCAAGCAGATTCTGCGCGAACATAACCTGCATACGGTGTGTGAAGAAGCGAGTTGCCCGAACATTGGCGAGTGTTTCGGCAAGGGCACCGCGACCTTCATGATCATGGGCGACAAATGCACGCGCCGCTGCCCGTTCTGCGACGTCGGCCACGGTCGCCCGGATCCGCTCGACGCCGACGAACCAGGCAATCTGGCGCGCACGATCGCCGCGCTCAAGCTGAAGTACGTGGTGATCACCAGCGTTGACCGCGACGATTTGCGTGACGGCGGCGCGGCTCACTTCGTGGAATGTATCCGTCAGACGCGCGAGCTTTCGCCGCAGACGCGCATCGAAATCCTGACGCCGGACTTCCGTGGCCGTCTGGATCGTGCGCTCGGTATTCTGAATGCCGCACCGCCCGATGTGATGAATCACAACCTCGAAACGGTGCCGCGCCTGTACAAGGAAGCGCGTCCGGGTTCGGACTATGCGCATTCGCTGAAGCTGCTGAAGGACTTCAAGGCACTGCATCCTGACGTGGCCACCAAGTCCGGTTTGATGGTCGGCCTCGGCGAAACCGAAGAAGAGATTCTGCAAGTGATGCGCGACCTGCGCGAACACGACGTGGATATGCTGACGATCGGCCAGTACCTGCAGCCGTCGGAACACCATCTGCCGGTGCGCTCGTACGTGCACCCGGACACGTTCAGGATGTACGAGGAAGAAGCGTACAAGATGGGTTTCACGCACGCAGCCGTGGGAGCGATGGTTCGTTCGAGCTACCACGCCGACTTGCAGGCGCATGGAGCCGGCGTGGTCTGAGTATCTTCGCTAGCTGGCTGTCAGATTGGGAAAAGCCTGCATGTGTTGCAGGCTTTTCTCTTTGGGCGGCCAAACATTGAGCGCTGGAATCACACGCGGTTGATCCGCATCTGCGAGTCACCGGTAATACCGTGCGAGCAGCATGCAGATCGAGGCCATCGTTCCGCCGATGATGGAAAAAGGAATGGTGAGTTCGATGATGCGATAACGCAGCTCACGATTCTCCATGATGTGGTCGATCAGATTGGGCATTTGAGTTCTCCCTGTTGGACGTGCTTAAAAGTATAGCTGAGACCTCTTTAAATTAGTTAGGTTAACGAATAATGAGATAGGGCGAAAGTCGCGGCTATCGTTGCGGTCATGATCACTGATGTCCACATCAATCTCCGCTCCGGCGGCTCGTCGCCACATCCACCGTGCGGCGTCGAGTCAGCTGCGCCGAACGACACGAGAATACACGCCGCGACCATAAACAAAACATGCCAGAGCAATCCAGCCAGCATGAAAGCCAGCGTGTTTTTTGTGGATGCCCCGCTCAATGCGCTTCCGATCTCGTAGCATGCACCGGCGCACATCGAAATGACGACCCAGAGAAGCTGTCCGTCCTGGACCGAGCGTATCGCAATCCCCTTCGACGACTGCCTATAAAAGCGCGAAAAGCTCAACAGGGGAAGCAGCGCAAAAGGGGCACACACCGGCACGCCGACATTGAAAAACAACCAGCTAAGCCGGCTAAAAAATTCGATCATAGGAATGCGAAGTTTTGCAACGCAAAGATGATCCTGTCTCGGTCGGCTAGAGGTCAATCGGCCGAACGGCCAGCTTGCGCCCAAGCGCGGCAAACCGCATCATTCGCTGGAACCGTTCGGCTGCCCGCGGCAACAGTCGCCGCCAACCAACCCAGCGCGAAAAGCAATGCTAAAACAGCGTGATTAGCAATCGCGGATTAATTAGAACCGGCCGCGAACAAACTGCCTATAGTCGAAAGCCTCCCGAACCTTACCTACAAAAGAGGCTTTCCGATGAACCGCTTCCGCCGTTCGCTTGCCGCGTTTGCTACGCTGCTTGCACTGTCCGCGCCGTTTGCATCCGTGGCGCACGCCGACACCAAAGAAGTCGTGATCGCGTATCAGGACATGGTGGTGCCGTGGCGTTACGCGCAGGCCACCGGCGAAGTGGAGAAAGCCACCGGCTACAAGGTCACCTATCGCAAGCTCGGCAGCGGCGCCGACGTGATCCGCGCGCTGGCCTCCGGCTCGGTGCAACTCGGTGAAGCCGGCTCGAGCCCGATCGCAGCAGGGCTGTCGCAGGGCGTGGATATTTCGCTGTTCTGGATTCTCGACAATATCAACGACGCCGAAGCGCTGGTCGCGCGCGACGGCTCCAATGTCACGAGCGTCGCCGGTCTCAAAGGCAAGAAGATCGGCGTGCCGTTCGTCTCTACCTCGCACTTTCATACGCTGGTCGCGTTGCAGAGCGCCGGTGTAAATCCGTCCGACGTCAGGATCGTCAACCTGCGTCCGCCTGAAATCGCGGCGGCGTGGGAGCGCGGCGATATCGACGCAACGTACATCTGGGACCCCGTGCTGGCCAAGGTCAAGAAGAACGGCAAGGTGCTCATCACGTCGGGACAGGTCGCGCAGCAGACCGGCAAGGCGACCTTCGACGGATTCGTGGTTGATCGCAAGTTCGCGAGTCAGAACCCCGAGTTCGTCACGCGTTTCGTGAAGGTGCTCGCCGCGACCGACGCGAATTATCGCGATCACACGTCGGCATGGACGGCCACGTCGCCGCAGGTCGAGGCGGTCGCCAAAGAGTCCGGCGCCAATGCGCAGGAGGTGCCGGCGAGCCTCGCGTTGTATGCGTTCCCGACGCCGGCCCAGCAGGCTTCGAACGCATGGCTCGGCGGCGGCGCGCAATCGGGCGCGGCGAAGTCGCTGGCTGCCACCGCGGCGTTTCTGAAGACGCAAGGCACGATCCAGAATGTGCTGGCCGATTATTCGACCGGCGTCGATCCGCAGTTCGTACAACGCGCGGCGCACTGAGCGTCGCGCGTTGTCTCCAGTCAGCATCACGAGGTCCGGCGATGAGCGGTCTTGAAATACGGCAATTGCAAGTCGCCTATGAAGGCGCGCGTGGCGCGGCGCCGCATGTCGCGCTGGCCGATGTCGATCTGCGCATCGAGCCCGGCGAGTTCGTGGTTGCGCTGGGTGCGTCGGGTTGCGGCAAGACGACCTTGCTCAACTGCATCGCGGGCTTCATCCAGCCGACCGAAGGCGAGGTGCGGCTGAACGGCGAGCCCGTTCTCGGGCCGGGCGCGGACCGCGGCGTGGTGTTCCAGAAATATGCGTTGATGCCGTGGCTCGACGTGCTCGACAACGTCGCGCTCGGCTTGCGTTTTCAGCGCGTACCCAAGGCGGAGCGCGAGCGCATTGCGCTCGAGATGCTGAAGCTCGTCGGACTCGAGAAGCATGCGCGCTCGCAGGTCTATGCGTTGTCGGGCGGCATGCAGCAGCGCGTGGGGATTGCGCGCGCGCTGGCAAGCGATCCGCAAGTGCTGCTGATGGACGAACCGATGGGCGCGCTCGACGCCATGACGCGCGAGTCGATGCAGGAGCTCGTACTCGACGTGTGGGGGCGCACGCGCAAGACGGTGTTCTTCATTACCCACAGCGTCGAAGAGGCACTCTTCCTTGCGACGCGCCTCGTCGTCATGACGCCGGGTCCGGGCCGCATCGCCGATAGCTACGACTTGCCGTTCGCGCAGCGTTTCCTGCAGACGCGCGATGCACGGGCGGTCAAGTCGTCGGCGGATTTCATCGAATGGCGCGAGCGGCTGGTGCGCCGCCTGCATGAGCGCAATCAGGAAGAGGTGGTGTCGTGACGGCTTCGCGTGAATCATTGGGCAATGTGCCGCTCGCCGAAACCGGCAAGCGGCCGCAACGGACCGCGCGTCCCGTACGCGGCTGGCGTTTGCCCGGCGAAGGGCCGACCGCGGCACTCAGCGCGGCGTCGGTCACGACGCTCGCGGCGTTGTGGTGGCTTGCCACGCATCTGCACTGGTTGCCGCCGCTATTTCTGCCGACGCCCGAAGCCGTATGGGCCGCGTTCATCGATGCGTGGCATGGCCGCATTCAAGGTGGCTTGCCGCTCTCCGAGCATCTCGCCTGGAGTGCGTTGCGTGTGTTCGGTGCGTTTGCGCTGGCCGCGGTCACGGCCGTGCCGGTCGGTATTCTGATGGGCGTGAGCCGGGTCGCGCGCGGCCTGCTCGATCCACCTCTGGAGTTCTACCGGCCGCTGCCGCCGCTCGCTTATCTGCCGCTGGTGGTGATCTGGTTCGGCATCGACGAAACGGCGAAGATCGTCGTGATCTATCTCGCCTGCTTTGCGCCGATTGCGATGGCCGCGCGCGCCGGCGTGCGCAGCGCAACCATCGAGCAGATTCATGCGGCGTATTCACTGGGCGGCAGCTTCTCGCAGATCGTGCGGCACGTGGTCTTGCCGGCGGCGCTGCCGGAGATTCTGACCGGCCTGCGTATCGCGATCGGTTTCGGCTGGACCACGCTGGTTGCCGCCGAAATGGTCGCGGCCACTGCGGGGTTGGGTCAGATGGTGCTGAACGCGTCGAGCTTTCTGCGCACCGACGTGGTGGTGATGGGCATTGTGCTGATCGGGCTGATCGCTTGGTTCTTCGATCTGGGTATGCGCGCGCTGGAGCGCCGCCTCGTGCCGTGGAAAGGGCGCGTGTAGCGCGGCGGCTGCCGCTCAGCGCCAGGCGCAAGCCCAGGTCCAGGTCCAGGCAAGCTCAGGCAAACAGCTCGATCACCGGCCAGCCGCGTTCCGAAGCGACGGCACGCAAACGCGGATCGGGATTGGTCGCGACCGGATGGGTGACGCGCTCCAGCAAGGGGACGTCGTTGATCGAATCGCTATAGAACCAGCTCTCGTGGAAATCCTGCAGCCGATGCCCGAGCGAAGCCAGCCAACTCTCGGTGCGCGTGATCTTGCCTTCGCGGAAGGTGGGGGTGCCGACAGCGGTGCCCGTGAAGCGCGCCGATGGATCGCCGCCTTCGGTGCCGAGCTCGATTCCCAGCAGATGCTCGAAACCGAGCGCCTTGCCGATCGGCTCCGTGATGAACACATTGGTGGCGGTGACGATGCAGCAAAGATCGCCCGCGTCCAGATGGCGTTGCACGAGTTCGCGCGCGGCAGGCAGGATGGCCGGCGCAATCACCTGCTGCATGAACTGCGCGTGCCACGCGTTGAGTTGCTCGCGTGAGTGGCGGGCGAGCGGCGCCAGCGTATAGTTCAGATAGGCGGCCATATCGAGCGTGCCGGCCACATACTGCCGGTAGTAATCGTCGATTTCCTGCGCGTGCCGCACGGCGCCTTCCACGCCCAGTCCGGCAATGAAGTGGGCCCACGCCTGATCGCTGTCGAGCGGCAGCAGCGTGTGGTCCAGGTCGAACAGCGCAAGGTTGCGGCTCATCCAGAGTCCTCGTGTTTAAGGGGGGTGTGGTCGAACGCCATGCATGACTGGCCATGAGCCGGCACACAGCAATCCACAGTTTTGCACGAGCGTATATTTAAACGCACAAAATTACAATATGGCAAAAATGTGCAACACTACTGTCATATACGCTCCGGTGCCGGTTCGCGCGGCACGCGGTTCGGGTCATGGCAGCAGGAACGGATGCGCAGTGCCCTATGTTGATTCTCCTAAACCTTCTGGCCGGTGTGGCGCTCCTCGTGTGGGGTTCACACATTGTGCGCACCGGCATCCTGCGGGTTCTCGGCGCCGATCTGCGCAGCGTGCTGGGGCGCAGCACCAGTAGCCGCTGGCGGGCGTTCCTCTCGGGTGTCGGCGTCACGAGTCTGGTACAGAGCAGCAATGCCACCGCGGTCATCGTCACGTCGTTCGCGGCGCAAGGACTTTTACCGCTCGCCAGCGGTCTCGCGATCATGCTCGGCGCCGACGTCGGCACCGCATTGATGGCGCGGGTTCTCACACTCGATCTGTCCTGGTTGTCGCCGATCCTGATTCTGCTCGGCGTGCCGCTCTTTTTGTCGCGCAAGCAAACCCGTCTCGGCCAGGCCGGCCGCACGCTGATCGGCCTCGGGCTGATCCTGCTGGCGCTGCGTCTGATCGTCGAAGCCGCCCAGCCCATGATGCAAGGCGCCGGCGTGCGCGTCATGTTCGGTGCACTGACCGGCGACACCATGCTCGACGCGCTGGTCGGCGCCGCGTTCGCCATGCTGTCCTATTCAAGCCTTGCCGCCGTGCTGCTGACCGCGACGCTTGCCTCATCCGGTGTGATTTCGCTGAAGGTGGCGCTGTGCCTCGTGATCGGCGCGAATCTGGGCAGCGGCCTGCTGGCGCTCCTCGGCACCGTCGCACAGAACGCGGCGGCGCGGCGGCTCGCGTTGGGCAGTTTTGCGTTCAAGCTGGCGGGCGCGTTGCTGATCCTGCCGTTCACTTCGCTGCTCGCGCGCGGACTGCCGGTATTGATCGCGAATCCGCGTGAAGCAACCGTTGGATTTCACCTGATCTATAACGCGCTGCGTTGCTGCGCGTGCCTGTCGCTGATCGATCCGGTGGCGCGCATCTGTGTGCGCATTCTGCCCAACCGGCCGGTGCCGAACGGCGAGCTACGGCCGCTCCACCTGGACACCGCCGCGCTGTCCACACCCACGCTCGCGCTCGCGCATGCCGCGCGCGAGGTGCTGCGGATCGGCGACATCGTGCGCACCATGCTCGACAATGTCGCGGACCTGATCCATCACAACAATCTGGACAAGGCGCGGGAAACGGTGCGCATGGACGACGACGTGGACGAGCTCTACGCCGCGGTCAAAACCTATCTGACGCTGATCTCGCGCGAGCAGCTCGACGAAGCCGACAGCCGCCGCTGGACCGACATCATTTCATTGACGATCAACCTGGAACATGCGGGCGACATCATCGAACGGATCGTGGGCGATATCGAGGAAAAGAAGATCGCTCACCGGCTGTCGTTTTCGGAGGAAGGGCTGGGTGAACTGGACGATTTGCAGGCACGCCTCGTCAGCAACCTCCAGCTTGGCCTGTCGGTGTTTCTGAATAACGACTTGCGGTGCGCCGAGCGCCTGCTGGCGGAGAAGGAGCGCTTTCGCGATCTGGAGCGCGCCTATTCATACCGGCATCTGGACCGGCTCGCCGGGCAAACCTTGCGAAGCATCGAGACCAGTGCACTGCATCTCGATCTGATCAGCGACATGAAGCGGCTCAATTCGCTATTCTGCTCGACCGCCTATCCGGTGCTCGACGCAGCCGGCGCGTTGCACGACACGCGCCTGCGCAAGCGCGCGCTCGATACGATGCACGTGAAGGAATAGGCTTCCCGCCTCACGCCTCACGCCTCACGCCTCACGCCTTACGCCTCGCACCTCGCACCTCGCACCTCGCACCTCGCACCTCGCACCTCGCACCTCGCACCTCGCACCTCGCATCGAGCCCCGGGTACAGGCCTCGACCCTAAGCGAGAACGATCTCTTCGAGCTTCTTTTTCAGCGACGCAAAATCGGCGGCTTCGGCCGCCTTCTTGTTGGTGACGAGCACGTCGATGCGATCGACTGGGCAGTAGGAAATACGGCTGCGCTGGCCGATCTTGCTGTAATCGGCGAGGATCACCACGCGGTCGGCGTTGGCGACCATCGCGCGCGCCACTTCGGTTTCGGCGTGGTCGTAGTTGGTCGCGCCATGCCGGTGATCGACGCCGACGGGCGACAGCAGCGCAAGGTCCGCGCGATAGCGCTGGATGTCGAGCACGGTGGTGGCGCCGGTGGTCGCCATCGCGCGGTCGCTGATCGAGCCGCCGAGCAGGATGACTTCGTTGGCGGCTTCGGCCTGATCGACCGCTCCGCGCATCTTCAGCGCGACGTCGATCGAATTGGTGACGACGGTGAGGTTCGCGAGCTTCGCCAGTTCCTCGGCCAGCGCGGTGGTGGTGGTGCCGGCGTCGATGAAAAGCGTCTGGCCGCTCGCGATCAATCCTGTAGCCGCCTTCGCGATGGCGGTTTTGGATTTGACGCGCATGTGCACGCGCTCGGCGATCGGCGCTTCGTCCGCGGGCTTGATCGCGCCGCCATGCACGCGCCGCAGTTCACCGAGCGCTTCGAGGTCGAGCAGATCGCGCCGCACGGTTTCGCGCGACACCCCGAGGTCCGCCATGATCCGTTCCGTGGACACGCGTTGAAGCGTGGACAGCAACGCTCGAATTCTCTGATGACGGTCTTCCTGCCACATACATGTTTCCCTGGATGCGTACGCGCGTTTGTTTAGCTTGTTGTTAACTGCGACATCGTGGTCACGAATGTGTGTCCGGACGATGTCAAGCGTACTACTTTAGTCGAATTGTGTTGTATTTTTTTGGCAGCTTGCAAGTTTGTGTATTTAACTTTAGCCTTCGCAGATTGAAGCGCCAAGCCTGTTTCGAACATCAAATGTTCGAAAAGGAATTGAAATGTCCGATTTCGAGCATTTTGCGGCGTTTTTTGGCAATCTGACCAGATGGTGCCGTCACCATAATGGATCCTGGGATCCGCTATCTGCGCGATGCTCATGTGGTGTCACGTTGCTCGATGACGGTACGCTTCGTCATCCTGACAATGATGTCGCGATGTCCGGCGCGGTGGAAACACGAAGCGTATATCCGGCTATCGCAGCGCGTGCTCTGGCGCGATACTACCCGCCAGGCTCGCGCGTGAAGGGACAACCTGAAGCATGCGTGCTTCATTGATGGCCAGGGCAGCAGTGGCGGCAGGCAACGTGTCGAGAGCATAGTCAACCGCTCTATCTGAAAGGTAACGAGACGTGGGAAACGGGATTAATCGCGCTTCATCCGCAGACTGGCCTTATCCGCGACTGGCCGCGCATCGCTGCGGCGGCTCGCTGGCGCCGGAGAACACGCTCGCCGGCTTCGACGCCTGCGTGCGCTATGGCTACCGCATGGTCGAGTTCGACGCCAAGCTATCCGCCGACAACCAGCTCTTTCTGCTGCACGACGACACACTCGAGCGCACCACCAACGGCCACGGCGCCGCCGCGGATCACACATGGCAGCAACTGGCCACGCTCGACGCCGGTACATGGTACGGACCGCAATTCGCCGGCACGCGTCTGCCGACGCTCGCCGAGGCGGCCGGGCGCTGCGCGCGCGACGGCATTGCCGCCAACATCGAGATCAAGCCGTGTCCGGGCCGCGACGAAATCACCGGAACGCTGGTGGCAAGCGGCGCGCTGACGCTATGGCAAGGACAGACGCCGCCATTGCTGTCGTCGTTTTCGTTCGAGGCACTGGCCGCCGCGCGCGACGCGGCGCCGTCATTGCAACGCGGCATGCTGTTCGACGAGGTGCCGGCGGACTGGCTGCGTGTCGTGCGTGAACTCGACTGCGTGTCGTTTCACGCGAACCATCGGTATCTGAGCGAGCCGCTGGTCGCCGAGATTCATGGCGCCGGCCTGCGCGTGCTCGCCTATACGGTCAACGACCCGGCGCGTGCGCAACTGCTCGCGCAATGGGGCGTCGACATGATTTGTACAGATCGCATCGATACACTGCGACACGACATGTTCTCCGCGCCGGCCAACCCGGCCTGAACATGGTGCGGGCGCGCAGGTGCAGCCATGCACGTGCACGCTCTCTGAAGCTCGAACCAGAAATTTTCCAAACGTAGCAATTTCGGCAGAGGATGGGGAAGACCATGAACCGCACTGCGTTAGCTCGCATACTTTCGATATCGGCCGTTGCGGGTGTCACCGCCGCCGGCGTCAGCAGCAGCGCTTCGGCCGCGCCGCTCGATGTCCTGATCGCCGCCGCGAAGCAGGAAGGCCAGCTCACCGTGATAGCGTTGCCGCACGACTGGTGCAACTACGGCGAACTGGTCGCCGGCTTCCAGAAGAAGTACGGCATCAAGATCAACGAACTGAATCCGGATGCCGGTTCGGGCGACGAAGTCGAAGCCATCAAGGCGAACAAGGGCAACAAGGGCCCGCAGGCGCCTGACGTGATCGACGTGGGTCTCTCGTTCGGTCCGACCGCGAAGGCAGAAGGGCTGCTGCAGCCGTACAAGGTCGCCACGTGGAACTCGATTCCGAAAGAGTCGAAAGACGCCGACGGCTATTGGTACGGCGATTACTACGGCGTGCTCTCGTTTGAAGTCAATGCCGACATGATCGACAAGGCGCCGTCCGACTGGAGCGATCTGCTCAAGCCGGACTACAAGAATGCCGTCTCGCTGGCCGGCGACCCGCGCTCGGCCAATCAGGCGATCCAGGCCGTGTATGCAGCCGGCCTCTCGCAAAGCAAAGGCGATGCGAGCAAGGCCGGACAGGCCGGGCTGACCTATTTCGCCAACCTGAACAAGAATGGCAACTTCGTGCCGGTGATCGGCAAGGCGGCCTCGCTCGCGCAAGGCACCACGCCGATCATCGTGCGCTGGGATTACAACGCGCTGGCCGACCGCGACACGCTGAAGGGCAATCCGAAGGTGCAGGTGGTGATTCCGAAGACGGGCGTGGTCGCCGGCGTGTACGTTCAGGCGATCAGCGCTTATGCGCCGCATCCGAACGCGGCCAAGCTGTGGATGGAGTATCTGTACTCGGACGAAGGCCAGATCGGCTGGCTGAAGGGCTACTGCCACCCGATGCGCTATACCGAACTGGTGAGCGGCAAGAAGGTGCCGCAAGCGTTGCTCGACAAGCTGCCGCCGCCTTCGTCGTACAAGAACGTCGTGTTCCCGACGCTGTCGCAACAGGACGCGTACAAGGACACCATCACGAAGCATTGGGACGAAGCGGTCGGCGCGAACGTCAAGTAAGGCGTAACGCGCAGGTCGCGGCGGCAGCGGAGCAAGCGCGCCGCGACACAAAAAACGCAGCATGAAGTTTTGCCGCACCGGCGCGCCGCTGCTCGTGATGAGCGCAGCGCGCCGGGTGCGTTTGCCAGATTGCCCCAAGGGTGAGCTATGAGCGCTTCATCGGATGCCGGGTCGGTGCAGCCGGAATTGCTGGTTCCGCCTGTACCCAGCCCAACGCCTCGCGTCGACGGTCCGGGGCGCGCGTCGCAGTTCCTCGCGTGGATCGGCGTGGTGCCGTTCTTTACCTTCGCGCTGCTGTTCCTGATTCTGCCGACCGGCTTCCTGATGGTCGGCGCGTTCCAGGATTCGCAAGGCCACTTCACGCTCGCCAATTTCCGCGACCTGCTCCAGCCGACCGTGATGGACGCATACTGGATCAGCTTCAAGGTGAGCGCCGCCTCGTCGCTCGGCGGTGCGGTGATCGGTTCGCTGCTCGCCTGGGCGGCGGTGCAGGGCAAACTGCCGGGCTGGATTCGCCCGACCTTGATGACGTTCTCCGGTGTCGCGTCGAACTTTGCCGGCGTGCCGCTCGCGTTCGCTTTCATCTGCACACTGGGCCGCGTCGGGCTCGTCACCGTGTTGCTGAAGAAATACCTCGGCTTCAATCTGTACTCGACGGGCTTCAGCATCCTGAGTTTTTCAGGTCTGACGCTGACCTACCTGTATTTCCAGATTCCCCTGATGGTGCTGATCGTCACGCCTGCGCTCGACGGCCTGAAGCGCGAATGGCGCGAGGCCTGCGATTGCCTCGGCGGCACCGCGTTTCAATACTGGCGCTACGTCGCGCTGCCGGTGCTGTGGCCGAGCGTGCTCGGCGCCGCGCTGCTGCTGTTCGCCAATTCGTTCGGTGCGGTCGCGACGGCTTACGCGCTGACCGGCAGTTCGCTGAACATCGTCACGATCCTGCTGTACGCGCAGATTCGTGGCGACGTGATGCATAACCAGAATCTCGGCTACGCACTCGCGCTCGGCATGGTGCTCGTTACCGGCCTCTCGAATGGCGGCTACATCTGGCTGCGCTCGCGCGCTGAAAGGGGGCGCCGATGAAGAGCCAATCGCGCGTGGGTGCGTGGACCGCGATGATCGTCGGTTCGCTGTACTTTCTGATTCCGTTGATCGCGACGTTCGAGTTCAGCTTGCGCATGAAGCGCGGCGCGTACAGCTTCGAAGCGTATAGCGTCGTGCTCGGCGATCCGCGCTTTCAGGCCTCGTTCGGCTATTCGATCCTGATGGCGCTGCTGACGATCGTGGTCGGCGTGCTGCTGGTGGTGCCGACCGCTTACTGGGTGCAGTTGCGTTTGCCGAAGCTGCGGCCGGTGGTCGAGTTCATCACGCTGTTGCCGCTGGTGGTGCCGGCTATCGTGATCGTGTTCGGCTACCTGCGCATCTATAACAGCAGCTCGATTCTGCCGCTCACCGGCAACGAGCGCGCCACGGATCTGTTGCTGGTGTTCGGCTACGTGACGCTTTCGCTGCCGTACATGTACCGCGCGGTCGATGCCGGCCTGCGCGCGGTCGATGTGCGTTCGCTCACCGAAGCGGCCGAATGTCTCGGCGCGAGCTGGCCGACCATTCTCTTCAAGGTGATCTTTCCGAATATCCGTTCGGGCATTCTGTCCGGCGCGTTTCTCACCTTTGCGGTGGTGATCGGCGAATTCACGCTGGCGAGCCTGCTCGACCGGCCTGCGTTCGGTCCGTATCTGCAATTGATCGGCGCGAACCGCGCGTATGAACCGTCGGCGCTCGCGATCATTGCGTTCGTGATTACGTGGGCGTCGATGGGGCTGATTCAGGTATTCGGCTCGGCCCGTGCAATGAGCGGCCAGAAAGTTTAATCAATGAGTTTGATCCAATGAGTTTGACGGACTGAGGCAGCGAATCATGGCATTCCTTGAGATCGAAAATCTGCATAAGTCCTTCGGGGCGAACACGGCGCTGCATCACTTCGATATGAAGATCGAACGCGGCGAGTTCATTACTTTCCTCGGGCCGTCCGGCTGCGGCAAGACGACGGTGCTGCGCATGATCGCCGGCTTCGAAACGCCGACGCGCGGCGTCATCCGGCTGGACAACAAGGACGTTACCCACCTTCGCACGCGGCAGCGCAAGGTCGGCATGGTGTTCCAGTCGTATGCGCTGTTTCCGAACATGACGGTGGCCGAGAACATCGGCTTCGGGCTGAAGATCACGCATCGGCCGCAGGCGGAGATCAATCAGCGCGTCGAGGAGATGCTGCAACTGATCAAGCTGCCGCAACTGGGCGGGCGTTATCCGTGGCAATTGTCGGGCGGCCAGCAGCAGCGCGTGGCGCTCGCGCGCGCGCTCGCCGGCAAGCCGCAGGTGCTGCTGCTCGACGAACCGCTTTCCGCGCTCGACGCCAAGATCCGCATTTCGTTGCGTCAGGACATTCGCGCGTTGCAACGCGAACTCGGTATCACGTCGATTTTCGTCACGCACGATCAGGAAGAGGCGCTGTCGATTTCCGACCGCATCGTCGTGATGAACGAGGGCCGCGTCGAGCAGATCGGCTCGCCCTCCGAGATCTATAACTATCCGCGCACGCGGTTCGTCGCGTCGTTCGTCGGCACGCTGAATATTCTGGCCGGTCATGTGGTCGATCCGGCAACCGGCAGGATGGTGGTGGACGGTCAGGAGTTGACCACCACGCAGGAGTTGCCGTCGAACGACGCCGGCAAGAAGCGCCTGCTCGCGCTGCGGCCCGAGGCGATCGTGCTGGAGCCGGCCGCGCCCGGCCGCAACACGCTGAACGCGACCGTCGAAGAAGTGAATTTCCTCGGCGCCGTGGTGCGTATCAGAACGCGCGTGAAAGACGCGGTGATTTCGCTCGACGTGTTCAACGACCCGAATCGCGGTTTGCCCGAACGCGGGCAGCCGGTCTCGCTGGGTTTCTCGCACGAGAATCTGCTGGTGCTCGAAGAAGGCGGCGTTTAGAGGTTGCAGATCGCGAGGCGTGCTGGCTTTCGGGCAAAAGGCACGCCGTAGAAATCCTTAGGGGTTATCCCGAGGCTGGAGTCGCAATGGATTCCGGATTCCCCGACGCCCCTTGTCCGGATTTCCGGAATCCCGGACGACGTGCGCCGTGAAGCGCCAGAAAACCCATAAGAATCAAAGCGCCGAGCCCGGCGTCGAACTGGCATCGACCTTGCAAAACAGATATCGCGGCCGCAACGGTCCGACAACTAAAGCAAGGAGACAACGATGTCCGATTTCCCTTCCCGGTATTTCTGAATTCGTCGTCTTGTCGCGGTCTGATGCCGTGCACAGGCGTGACGACTATTCGTTCGCATGATGCGCAGCGTGGCAGGCCATTGAGCTCATCCACATCGCAGGAACCATCGTGAAGAAACCTATCCACAAAGTGCTGTACGTCCAGGTGATCGTGGCGATCATCATCGGTATCGGGCTCGGGCATTTCTACCCGGATCTCGCCGTCGACATGAAGCCGCTCGGCGACGGCTTCATCAAGCTGATCAAGATGGTGATCGGGCCGATCATTTTCTGTACAGTGGTGACAGGTATTGCCGGCATGGAGGATATGAAGAAAGTCGGCCGGGTGGGCGGCAAGGCGCTGCTGTATTTCGAAATCGTCTCGACCTTCGCACTGGTGCTCGGCCTTATCGCCACGCATGTACTGAAGCCGGGCGTCGGCTTCAACATCGATCCGGCCACGCTCGACGGCAAGGCCGTCGCCTCGTACGCCGCGAAAGCGCACGGGCAGACCACGGTCGACTTCCTGATGCACATCATTCCGGATACGCTCGTCTCGGCGTTCGCGCAGGGCGAGATCCTGCAGATCCTGCTGATCGCGCTGCTGTTCGGCGCGGTGCTCGCCACGGCCGGTGAGAAGGGCAAGGTCGTGACGGGCTTTATCGACGGGCTCTCGCATGTGCTGTTCGGCATCGTGCGCATCATCACCAAGCTGGCGCCGATCGGCGCGTTCGGTGCGATGGCCTTCACGATCGGCAAGTACGGTATCGGCTCGCTGTTGCCGATGCTCAAGCTGATCGGCACGTTCTATCTGACCTCGGTCGTGTTCGTGGTGGTGGTGCTCGGCATCATCGCGCGTGCGGTGGGCTTCAACATCCTGCGCTTCGTTGCGTACATCAAGGAAGAGATGCTGATCGTGCTCGGCACGAGCTCGTCCGAAGCGGCGCTCCCGCAACTGATGCTGAAGCTCGAACGGCTCGGCTGCTCGCGTTCGGTGGTGGGCCTCGTGGTGCCGACCGGTTACTCGTTCAATCTCGACGGCACCAACATCTATATGACGATGGCCGTGCTGTTCATCGCGCAGGCGACCAACACCGACCTGACATGGACGCAGCAGCTCACGCTGCTCGCGGTCACCATGCTGACCTCGAAGGGCGCGAGCGGCGTGACGGGCGCGGGCTTCATCACGCTGGCGGCGACGCTTGCCGTGGTGCCGACCATTCCGCTGTCGGGCATGGTGCTGATTCTGGGTATCGACCGCTTCATGAGCGAATGCCGCGCGCTGACCAACATTGTCGGCAACGGTGTGGCGACGGTGGTCGTGTCGGCGTGGGAAAAGGAACTGGACCGCAGCAAGCTGAACGCCGCCTTGCGCGGCGACGTGGCGATCAAAGAGCCGGCCGGCGTTTAAACGGCGCATCGGCAACCCGCTCCAGCGCAACCCCGACGGCCGCGGATACCAGCGTATGAAACCGGTGTCCGCGCGCCGAACCTCCGTGCCGTCGGCCGACGAAGCTTGCGCCGACGGCACGTCGCCTTATGCCACAATAAACGATCCTCACCGATCGGATATTGCCAACGTGACGCGCCGCCTGCTGATCCTCTTCGCGCTCGTCGCCGGGCTCGTGGCAGCGTGCGGGCTCACGTACAGCATCGCGTGGCAAAGCGGCATCGACCATTTGCGGCGCAACGCCGCGGTGCGAGTCGACCGTACCACGAGCGCGCTGAAGAGCACGCTCGAACGCTACGAATCGCTGCCTTATCTGCTGGCGGAACACCCTATCGTGCAGGACGTGCTGGTCGATCCCAGTGCGGCCAATGTCGCGCGCGCCAATCTTTATCTCGAAGACCTGAACCGCCACGCGCGCGCCACCGTCACGTACATCATTCCGCTCGACGGCTTTTGCGTTGCGGCGAGCAACTGGCGCGGGCCGGGCAGCTTCATCGGTGCCGGCTACCAGTTCCGGCCGTATTTTCTCGACGCGGTCAAAGGCGGCGTGGGCCGCTTCTTCGGCATTGGTACGATTTCGCAGGCGCCGGGCTACTACATCTCGCAGCCGGTGCGGCGCGACGGCAGGATTGTCGGCGTGGCGGTCGTCAAACTCGATCTCGAATGGTTTCAGGGCGCGGATGCGTCCGAGCCGCTCGTCGTGACCGACGACCACGGCGTGATTTTTCTGTCGTCGATACCGGCGTGGAAATACCACACGATCCGGCCGCTGTCGGGGCCGGTCGCCGATTCCATCTACCAGGCGCGTCAATACGCGCAGCAGCCGATTCCGCCGCTGCCGGTGTCGATCGAACGCACGCTCGAAGGCAACGCGCAGATCGTGCGCATTGGCGGCGGCCGCTATGCGCCACGCTATCTCGCGTCGCGGCGCGGCATGGGTGAGCCGGACTGGCATCTGATCACCATGTCGCCCGTCGATCCGGTCGACGCCGACGCGCGCAAGGCGACCATCGTCACCGGGTTCGGCTACGTATCGCTGGTGTTGCTCGCGTTCTACTGGAGAATGCGCCGTGCTCGCGTACGCGAAGTAATGCGCAGCCGCGCGCTGCTGCAAAAGGCGTACGCCGAACTGAACCGGCGCGTCGCCGAGCGCACCGCGGATCTCTCGCAGGCGAACGAACAGTTGCAGAAAGAAGTGGCCGAACGCACGCGCGCCGAACAGGAGTTGCGCGCCGCGCATGATGAACTGATCCAGGCGAGCAAGCTCGCCGCGCTCGGTCAGATGGCGGCCGGCATTACGCATGAACTGAATCAGCCGCTCGCCGCGTTGCGCGGTTTCTCGGACAACACACGCGTGCTGCTCGAACGCGGCGACCAGGTGTCGGCGCGCGAAAATCTCGAAGCGATCGCGGCGCTCACTGAGCGCATGGGCAAGATCACCAATCAGCTGAAACTGTTCGTCGGGCGGGCGCGGCCGCGCAGTGCGCGTGCGCCGATCGTGCGGGCGTTGCGTAACGTCGTCGCGCTGCTGCAAAAGCGCTTGCAGGGCGTCGAGGTCGAACTCGTCCTGTTCGATGCGCAAAGCGGCACGCGTGCGCCGCTGAGTCTCGCCGACGACCATCCCGAACTGGTCGCGCATTGCGACGATCTGCGCCTCGAACAGGTGCTGATCAACCTGCTCGGCAACGCGCTCGATGCGACTGCCGACATCAACTCGCCGCGCATTTCGATCGAGATCGAAGTCGCCGACGCGAACCTGTCGTTCGCCGTCAGCGACAACGGCCCCGGTATTGCCGACGACGTCCTGCCGCGCCTGTTCGAGCCGTTCTTCACCACCAAGGAAATGGGCCAGGGGCTGGGACTCGGGCTGGCGATATCGTCTTCGATCGCGCGCGATTGCGGCGGCTCGCTCGTGGCGCGCAACGCGCCGGGCGGCGGTGCATTATTCGTGTTGACGCTGCGCCGCGCGCGCGTGCAGACGAGCCACACACCGGACCCGCTGACAACGGGCTCCTGAATCACACGGAAAACGCCATGCTGAATCACGGCCTGCAAGTGCTGTATATCGAAGACGACGAACTGGTGCGGCGCGCCAGCGTGCAGAGTCTGCAACTGGCGGGCTTCGAGGTGATCGGCCATGCGTCGGTGGAATCGGCGGCGAAGACGATCGGCGCGGACTTCTCCGGCGTGATCGTCAGCGACATTCGCTTGCCGGGCGCAAGCGGCCTCGACCTGCTTGCGCAATGCCACGAGCGCGCGCCCGACGTGCCGGTGATTCTGGTGACGGGCCACGGCGACATTTCAATGGCCGTTCAGGCCATGCGCGACGGCGCGTACGACTTCATCGAGAAGCCGTTCGCGTCGGAACGTTTGATCGAAACCGTGCGGCGCGCGTTGGAGCGCCGCAAGCTGGTGCTGGAAAACCTCGCGTTGCGCCGTGAACTGGCGGAGCAGAGTTCGGTGGCGCCGCGGATCATCGGCAGGAGTCCGGCGATCGAACAGGTGCGGCGGTTGATTGCCAATATCGCGCCGACGGACGCCTCCGTGCTGATCAACGGCGACACCGGCGCGGGCAAGGAGCTGATCGCGCGCAGTCTGCATGAACTGTCGCCGCGGCGTGACAAGCCGTTTATCGCAGTGAACTGTGGCGCGCTGCCGGAGCCGATGTTCGAATCGGAAATGTTCGGCTACGAGCCGGGCGCATTCACCGGCGCGGCGAAACGGCGGATCGGCAAGCTCGAGCATGCGTCGGGCGGCACGCTGTTTCTGGACGAAATCGAGAGCATGCCGCTCGCACTACAGGTCAAGCTGCTGCGCGTGCTGCAGGACGGCGTGCTGGAACGGCTCGGCTCGAATCAGCCGATTCGGGTGAATTGCCGCGTGGTCGCCGCAGCCAAGGGCGACATGGCCGAGCACGTCGCGGACGGCTCGTTCCGGCGCGATCTGCTGTACCGGCTGAACGTGGTGACGATTGCGCTGCCGCCGCTCGGTGAGCGTCGCGAGGACATCGTGCCGCTTTTCGAACACTTCCTGCTGGACGCGGCGGTGCGTTATCAACGCCCGGCGCCGATCCTCACAGACCGTCAGCGCGCGGGCCTGATGCAGCGCGACTGGCCGGGCAACGTGCGGGAACTGCGCAACGCCGCTGACCGCTTCGTGCTCGGCGTCGCCGACGATCCCGTCATGTCTTTCGGCGACGACGGCGCGGCCGCGCAGCCTTTGAAAGAGCGCGTCGAACAATTCGAGCGGGCGGTGATCGCGGAGGCGTTGGAGCAGGCCGGCGGCGTGGTCGCCGTCGCGGCAGACAGGCTGCAACTCGGCAAGGCGACGCTCTACGAGAAGATCAAGCGATATCGCCTCGCGGCCAAAGGGGAAGGGGAGCGGTGAACAAATGAAAACGCCGGCGTTGGGACGTGACGCCGGCGTGTGCGTGAAGCGAGGGCCCTGGAACCAGATTGGAGCGAGCGGGCCGCGGGCCAGGCCGCGCGCCGCAACAGTTCAGGCCGGCTTCAGCGCCTTTTCCAGCAATTGGTCGAGTTCCGCGAATTGCGGCTCGCCGACGTAGCGCTTGAGAATCCTGCCGTCCTTGTCTACCAGGAACGTGGTAGGCGTGAGCTGGACGTTGCCGAACTGCCTGGCGGCCGAGCCGTCGTCCATTGCGACCTTGAACGGCAACTGGCGGGTCTGCGTGTAGTTGGTCACGTACATCGGCGCGTCGTAGTTCATCGCCACGGCGACGAATTCCAGACCCTGGTCCTTGAAGCGGTTATAGGTCTGAACCATCTGCGGCATTTCCTTCATGCAGGTATCGCAGCTCGTCGCCCAGAAGTTGACGAGGTAGACCTTGCCTTTCAGGTCGGCGGTCGAGACTTTCTGGCCGGACAGCAACGTGAAGGTCGCATCGGGCACGCGCTGCTGACCGGCAAACGCGAAATAACCGGCAACGGCGATCGCAATGGCCACGGCGGCGATGATGATGTAGCGAAGCGGATTCGCACGCCGGGCAGCGGTGGACGGAGTGGAGCTCATGAACGGAACCTCGAGAGTCGCGCGGAACGCGCGGGACAGTACGCCGGTTTGGGCTTTCGGCCCGGTGCTGGACAGCGTCGCTATTGTAGCCCCATTCCGGCGGCGCGGCAGGAGGCGGGCCGGGAGCGGATAATAGGGCTTTACGTTCTCGTCAGCCCGATCTTCTGTCCCCATGTTTCGAACTGTTTTTTGCCTTGATCGCCTTGGTTTCGTGAGTCGTTTCTTGAGTCGCTTCCTCGGCCCGATTCTGTTTCGCCATCCCATGACCGGCGGTTCCCCGAGCCCGGTTTCTGTCCGGTTTGCGCCCGGCGCCGTTTCCCGGCAGTCGAAGGCGCGTGCAGCAGTGAGCGCGCTGGCTTGCGCCCTGGCGTTAGGCGGCGCGCTGAGCGCATGCTCGCCGACCTTCGACTGGCGCACCATCATGAACAACGACAACGGCTACACCGTCGACCTGCCCGCGAAGCCGGGCAATGATCAGCGGGCCGTGCAGATATACGGCAAGCCGATGCAGATGGCGATGCAGACGGCTGAAGCCGGCGACGCCGTGTTCGCGGTCGGCACGGTGATGCTGCCGGACGACAGCGAAGCCACGCAGCGCGCCGCGCTCGACTTCCTGCGCACCGGCCTTGCCCGCAACGTAGGCGCTGCTCCGGAGGCCCGCGCGGTGCAGATCCCGCTTGCCGCCGGCGGTCAGGTGCTCGGCCTGGAAATGAAGCTGAGCGGCGAGGCCGGATCGCAGCACGAAGCACGCACGGTCTACGCCCGGCTCGTGGCGCACGGACGGCATGTCTATCAGGCGGCCATCATTTCACCCAAGCCAATGCAGCAGGAACAGGTCGACCAGTTTTTTTCGTCGTTCCAACTGTATTGAGACCGGTATTTTTGGCCGATTAGCGTGTAACCGCTTGCCGAAGAGTGGCGCTCCGCAGTGAAAGTTCCTTCGCAGCATCGCACGCTAATTCCCGGTTTACGTTGAAGTTTTTCCGTTACTCACAGAGCCTGTGGATAACTCTGTTGAGAACTCGGCCGAATCGGCCGGAGATGCCCATTCTATGGGCACTCTGTCAGATTCAGGCCGCTCGGCGGGTTAGAAAAAAGCCAGTCAAATCAATGCCTTTTAGATCCGGGCCGCGACGGACCTTTCAGATGTTTCAAAATTTGTCTGGAACGTAGACATGTGCATAAGTCAAGTCTTGACAGCAGATTTTTCGCCTTATACCGATCCAAAAGCCCGGCGATACTGGATCGCCTCAGCGATCTGCGCGGCGCTCGGCATGGGCGCGCCGGCGAGGTCGGCGATAGTGCGCGCCACCTTCAGAACCCGGTAATACGCGCGCGCCGACCAGCCGAAACGCTCTCCGGCTTCACGCAGCAATATTTCGCCCGCGGCGTCGGGCTGGCACATCTCGTCCACTTCCCGTCCTCCTAATTCCCGGTTGGTTTTGCCCTGACGGCTCAATTGACGCTCGCGAGCGCGGTTCACGCGCGCGGCAATGGCCGCGCTTGTCTCCCCAACGGCTGTCGAACGGGCCGACAGTTCCGCCGGCGTGAGTGCGGGAATCTCCAGCTGGATATCGATCCGGTCGAGTAGGGGCCCGGAAAGCTTGCGCAGGTAGCGTGCCGCGATCTCGGGTGTGCAGCGGCAGCGGCCTTGGGGATCGCCGCGCCAGCCGCATGGGCACGGATTCATGGCGGCGATCAGCTGGCACGCGGCCGGGAAATCCGCCTGCAGGGCGGCGCGTGAAATCGTGATGCGGCCGGCTTCGAGCGGTTCACGCAGCGTTTCGAGCACGGCCCGATCGAATTCGGGGAGCTCGTCGAGAAACAGAACGCCCAGATGCGCCAGCGTAATTTCACCGGGCTGCGGCGGATTGCGCCCGCCCACCAGCGCCGCGGCGCTCGACGAATGATGCGGGGCGCGAAACGGCCGCCGCCGCCACTGCGAAGGCGTGAAACCGGCCCGGCTGGCGGACAGGAGAGCGGCGGAGCTGAGCGCTTCGTCGTCGGTCATGGGCGGCAGGAGGCCGGGCAGGCGCGCGGCGAGCATCGATTTACCCGCACCGGGCGGCCCGACCAGCAACACGTGATGGCCGCCCGCCGCGGCGACTTCAAGTGCCCGCCGCGCGCCGCGCTGACCGATCACGTCGCCCATATCCGGATCGGCGGCGCTTGCGCAGTCGGCGAGTTCCGGCGCGGCAAGCGGATGGAGCCGCGCGTCGGGCGCATCCGCCAGGTGAGCGCATAGCGAAGGCAGATCGGCGGCGCCGTAGACGTCGACGCCGGGCACGAGCGCCGCTTCCGCCGCGCTCGCGGCGGGCAGGTAGAGCTGTGGCACAGGATGTGCAGCTGGCTCGCTGGCAGCGAGCTCGCCTGAAATTCCAGAAGCTGCGCCGCCGTGAGACACGCCGCCGCGTGCAGTTCCGCAGGCCATTGCGAAAGCACCGCGCATCGGCCTGAGCGCGCCGGTCAACGACAGCTCGCCCGCGAATTCGCGATGCAGCAAGGACTCGGCGGGAATCTGGCCGCTCGCCGCGAGAATGCCCAAAGCGATCGGCAGATCGAAGCGGCCGGATTCCTTCGGCAAATCGGCGGGTGCGAGATTGACGGTGATGCGCCGGACAGGGAAGTCGAAATTGCAGTTCTGCAATGCCGCGCGCACGCGCTCGCGGCTTTCGCGCACTTCCAGATCAGGCAGCCCGACAATCGAAAAAGAGGGTAATCCGTTCGCGAGGTGGACCTCGACGGTTACTTCGGGCGCGCGGCCAGCGGCCGGCGCGCGACTGCGCACCACGGCAAGCGACATGTTTTCTCCCGTCGGACGACGCGCCGCAGACGCGCGCAAGTCCCCTGAAACGCTGATGACGTCACGGCTCGCTTGCCTGTGATGTGCAGCACTGCGCGGCGAGTATGCCGCGAGAAGGATTAGGGCGTTTGCGTGACCGGCAGCTTCTGTTCGAGCTCGGCGACACGGCGTTCCAGTTCCTCCAGGCGCGCGCGCGTGCGCACCAGCACCTGGGTCTGCGTATCGAATTCCTCACGCGTGACCAGGTCGAGCCTGGAAAAACCCTGCGACAGCATGGCTTTCACGTTGCGCTCGACATCTTTGGCTGGCGAATTCTTGAACAGCTCGCTCATGCGGGCCTGAAAGTCGTTAAAAACATCGTTCGGTTGTTTCATGGTGTTCCCTCTGTTGCACAAAAAGTGTGCATGTTTCGTTACGTCTGTGCTTTGCCGCGCTGAATGGGCGCTGTTGGTGCATGTGCCGTGGTGCGCCCCTGGCGCATGAGCCCCTTTGGTGCGTGCCCGCGCGTTCAAAACCTTCGAACACTCTAGCAACGATCCATACGCCGCGCCAGCGTGCCCGCCCAGCGCTGGCCTTCCGGCCAGGGCCGCTTGCGCCCCTTTTGCGGCGCCTGCGGTGCGCAGTCTGACACAACATGGCATGCGAGTTGCTGTTACTGCCCCGCGCGCACTGCCGGCACCTTTTTCCGGCAGCGGAACGAGACCACGCGAACGGGTTACGGGTACGCAAACGAGAGTTACGCAACGGGTTACGCAAACGGGTTACGCAACTAAGCGAGGGATTTCATGAAACTCATTACCGCAATCATCAAGCCGTTCAAGCTCGATGAGGCGCGCGAAGCCTTGTCGGCCATCGGCGTCTCGGGCATCACGGTGACTGAAGTGAAAGGCTTCGGTCGTCAGAAGGGGCACACGGAGCTGTACCGCGGCGCCGAATACGTCGTCGATTTCCTGCCGAAGGTGAAGATCGAGGCGGCTGTCTCGGACGACATCGTCGACCAGGCGATCGAGGCGCTGGAACGCGCAGCGCGCACCGGCAAGATCGGCGACGGCAAGATCTTCGTCACGCCGATCGAGCAGGTGATCCGGATTCGCACCGGGGAGACCGGCGCGGACGCTCTGTAATACCAAAAGATAGCGACACAGATAGCGATAAGAGGAAACGAAAGATGCGCAAATTATTGATGTCCTTGCTGATGGCCGGTTCGCTGCTCGCGGGCGGTATCGGCGCTGCTCTCGCGGACGACGCGTCCGCTCCCGCAGCCGCCTCGGCTCCCGATGCGACGGCGAGCGCCCCGGCACCGGACGCTTCGGCGGCACCCGCTGCCGCCGCCGCTTCGGCACCCGCCGCCGATGCATCCGCCGCACCGGCTGCCAGCGCGGCCGCCGCACCTGCTGCATCGGACGCCGCGCCGGCCGCGCCGACCGCACCGTTCTCCGTCGATTCCTCGAAGATCAATTCCGGCGACACCGCCTGGATGCTGACTTCCACCGCCCTCGTGCTGTTCATGACGATCCCGGGTCTGGCACTGTTCTACGGCGGCATGGTCCGCAAGAAGAACGTGCTCGCGATCCTGATGCAAAGCTTCGCGATCACCTGCGTGGTGACGATCGTCTGGATCGTGATCGGCTACAGCCTTGCCTTCACGCCGGGCAGTTCGTTCATCGGCGGCTTCTCGCGCGTCTTCATGGCGGGCATGAGCTACATCAAGGGCGACAAGGCCACGACGCTGACCGTCAGCCATCTGGCCCCGACGATCCCGGAAACGGTCTATTGCGTCTATCAGATGACGTTCGCGATCATCACCCCGGCACTGATCACGGGCGCGTTTGCCGACCGTATGAAGTTCTCGGCGATGCTGGTGTTCATGACGCTGTGGTCGATCATCGTCTACTCGCCGATCGCACACATGGTCTGGGAACCGACCGGCTGGCTGGCTAGCGCGGGCATCCTCGACTTCGCGGGCGGCACGGTGGTGCACATCAACGCCGGTATTGCGGCGCTGGTCTGCGCGCTGGTCCTCGGCAAGCGTATCGGCTACGGCAAGGAAGCGATGGCGCCGCACAACCTGACGCTCACGCTGATCGGCGGCGCCATGCTGTGGGTGGGCTGGTTCGGCTTCAACGCGGGTTCGGCAGTGGCGGCTGACGGCCGTGCCGGTTTCGCGATGTTCGCAACCCAGGTGGCAACTGCCGCGGCAGCACTCGCCTGGATGTTCGCTGAATGGGCCGCCAAGGGTAAGCCGTCGGTGCTCGGTATCGTGTCGGGCGCAGTGGCAGGTCTGGTGGCGATCACGCCGGCTTCGGGCTTCGTCGGTACGCTCGGCTCGCTGGTGATCGGTATCGTGGCAGGCGTGGTCTGCTTCTGGTCGGCAACGTGGCTCAAGCACAAGCTCGGCTACGACGATTCGCTCGACGCGTTCGGCGTGCACTGCATCGGCGGTATCGTGGGTGCGCTCCTGACCGGCGTGTTCGCGGTCAAGGACATCGGCGGCGCGGACGGCAGCGTCATCCTGCAAGCCAAGGGCGTGCTGACGACGCTGATCTACAGCGGCGTGGTGAGCTACATCCTGCTGAAGATCATCGACATGGTGATGGGCATTCGCGTGACGGAAGAACAGGAACGCGAAGGTCTGGACGTGAGCCTGCACGGCGAACACGTCGAGTAAGCAACGTACCGCGCGAGCCCGCGCTCCCGGGCTCGCCGGATCAGAAATAAGCGCAGCGACTTTGGCCCGCCTTCATGGCGGGCTTTTTTCTTGCGCGCTATCTTGTAAACAGCAGTTTTCCCCGCCTATCATGGCGATAGCGAGAATGCATTCGCGTCCGCTTGCGAATGGAGAAACCGTCCCCAAATGGACAAAGCATTTGCTCTACAATCTTTTTTCTCCAGTCTGCGAGTGATCAATGGTTCCGCACCTAGTTACGGCGTTAAACGGCCCGCTGCTCGATCTTGAGCGGAAGATCCTCGACGCCACGCCCGCCATCGAACGCTGGTTCCGGCTCGAATGGCAGGAGCACACGCCGCCGTTCTACTGTTCCGTCGATCTGCGCAACGCGGGTTTCAAGCTCGCGCCGGTCGACACCAATCTGTTTCCCGGCGCATTCAACAATCTGCCGCAGGAAGTGCTGCCGCTCGCCGTGCAGGCCGCGATGGCCTCGATCGAGAAGATCTGCCCGGACGCCAAGAACCTGCTGGTGATTCCCGAGCGCCACACGCGCAACGCGTTTTATCTGGAAAACGTCGCCCGTCTGGCCGCGATCATGCGCCAGGCCGGCTTGAACGTGCGCTTCGGCACGCTCGACGAAACCATCAACGGGCCCGTCACGATCGCGCTCTCCGACGGCCAGAAACTCGTGCTCGAGCCGCTCGAGCGTTCGCCGCGGCGCCTTGGTCTGAAGAATTTCGACCCGTGCTCGATTCTGCTGAACAACGATCTGTCGGGCGGCATCCCGCCAGTGCTCGAAAATCTGCACGAGCAGTATCTGCTGCCGCCGCTGCATGCCGGCTGGGCCGTGCGCCGCAAATCCACGCATTTTTCCTGCTATGACGACGTCGCGAAGAAGTTCGCGAAGATGGTCGAGATCGATCCGTGGATGATCAATCCGTACTTCGCGCATGTGGAAGGCGTCGATTTCCAGGAACGCACCGGCGAAGAAGCGTTAGCGGATGCGATCGACGGCGTGCTGAAGAAGATCGCCAAGAAGTATCGCGAGTACGGCATCTCCGAGAAACCGTATGTCGTCATCAAGTCGGATGCGGGCACCTATGGCATGGGCGTGATGACCGTGCACGACGCGTCGGAAGTGGCCGCGCTCACCAAGCGCGAACGCGCCAAGATGGCGGCGACCAAAGACGGCCTGGAAGTGCACGACGTGATCGTGCAGGAAGGCGTGTACACCTTCGAGCGCATCGGCGAAGAAGTGGCCGAGCCGGTCGTGTACATGATCGACCGCTATGTGGTGGGCGGCTTCTACCGCGTGCACGGCAGCCGCGAACGCGATCAGAATCTGAACGCGCCGGGCATGCACTTCGTGCCGCTCGGCTTCGAGCACACGGCGCTGCCCGACGCGCACGCCAAGCCCGGCGCGGCGCCGCCGAACCGCTTCTACATGTACGGCGTGGTGGCGCGGCTCGGGCTGCTGGCCGCATCGGTCGAACTGGAAAAGACCGATCCGGAAGCGATCCAGGTTTAAGCCACCCTGGGTGGGCGATGGCGGCATGCGTGCCGCCATCGCCATTTCCAACGACTATATTTACGATCAATGCCAAGCCCATCAGGGCGCACCGGGACCTTCATGGACATTCTTTTCATCGCCGATCCGCTCACGCAATTCAAGATCTACAAAGACTCGACCTACGCGATGATGGCCGAGGCGGCGCGCCGGGCTCATGTGGTGTACACGTGCGAGCCGCAGCATCTTGCGTGGACGGGCGGCGAGGTGGAGGCGAACGTGCAGCGCGTGGAGATCGTCGGCGACGGTGCCGATCTGCAGCGCGACGTCTGGTACAGCGCCGAAGCGGCCGCGCCGCGTTCGCTCAGGAGTTTCAGCGCGGTGGTGATGCGCAAAGACCCGCCGTTCGACATGGAATACGTCACGTCGACATGGCTGCTGGAAATGGCGGAACGCGCCGGCGCGCGCATTTTTAACAAGCCGCAGGCGATTCGCGACCACTCCGAAAAGCTCGCCATCGGCGAATTCGCGCAGTTCGTCACGCCTACGCTCGTCACGCGCGACGCGACCCGCCTGCGCGCCTTTCACGAAGAACACGGCGACGTGATCCTGAAGCCGCTCGACGGCATGGGCGGCATGGGCGTGTTCCGCGTCAAGGCGGACGGCATGAACCTCGGTTCGATCATCGAAATGCTGAGCCACGACGGCACGCGTTCGGTGATGGCGCAGAAATTCATTCCCGAGATCAAGGAGGGCGACAAGCGCATTCTGCTGATCGGCGGCGAAGCCGTGCCGTATTCGCTCGCGCGTATTCCTCAGGGCAATGAAGTGCGCGGCAATCTCGCGGCCGGCGGCCTCGGCATGGCGCGTCCGCTGACGGAGCACGACCGCAAGATCGCCGCTACGCTGGCGCCGGTGCTGGCTGCGCGCGGTTTGCTGCTGGTCGGACTGGATGCGATCGGTGACTGGCTGACCGAAGTGAATGTGACGAGTCCGACATGTTTCCGCGAGATCATGGATCAAACCGGCTTCGACGTTGCCGCCATGTTCATCGACGCGCTGGAGCGCGCGGCGGGTTGATGATGCGGTCCGACGGGTGCTCTTGAATGGCCGCCATGATCCCCAAACTGTGTATTAAATCCGCATCAGGCGGCGCGGTGGCTTTGGCGTGAAAATGAGCCTGATACAATGCCGCTCTCGCGCGCCAGGCCGGATCGGTGGCATCTGCCGGGTGTCATCGGGATGCATGGCAGGCTGATCGCGGGCAGCGAGCGCGCGTTTTTTTGCTTGCGCGGGCACGCTCCCGCGCGCGGCGGATCGCTCGTCGCATCATGCGTTCCGGCCCTCATGGCCCACGGCCGGCCGAGGGTGCAGACGAACCGGGCCGGGTCCCGGTCCACGGTTGGGGCCGTTCTTTTGCAGTAAGGCTGACATGGCAGGCATTCTGATCATTGCGCACGCTCCGTTCGCCACCGCGTTGCGCGATTGCATTTCGCACATCTATGGTGGCTTGCCGGCTCGCATCGGCGTAATCGACGTATCGCCGGATTGCGACCCCGCACAGCAGGTCGCGTTCGCGCATGCCGAGGTCGAGCGTCTCAAGGAAGAAAACGGCGCACTTGTGCTCACCGATATGTTCGGCGCCACGCCGGCGAATATCGCCGGCCGGCTTGCTTCGGTGCCGAATGTGCGCGTGCTGTGTGGCGTCAACCTGCCGATGCTGGTGCGCGCGGTCTGTTATCGCGCCACACCGCTCGACACACTGGTCGACAAGGCGCTTGCGGGCGCCACCAAGGGCGTGCACGCAATCGGACCGGCCACGCCGGCGCCCGTCGCGCCCACTGCGGAGTCCGGCGACTGTCTGCCCGCACTGCCGCCCGACGCGGCATCCGGCGGCGACTGTTTACCGGCCTTGCCGGCCGACGCCGATCTGACGCAGAAAGCCGGTCCAGCCGGTCTGTAATCAGAGAGCCGCACGGCCGGCTGCCAGGTTTCAAACGCATTGCCACTGGTTTGCAGATTCACTTTTCACAACAACACTTACCCGCGCTTCGGACCATTACATGCTGCAACAGGAAACGACTATCGTGAACAAGCTGGGGCTGCACGCGCGCGCGTCGGCCAAGTTGACGCAACTCGCGGGCAACTATCAGGCGGAAATCTGGATGAGCCGTAACGGCCGCCGTATCAATGCGAAGAGCATCATGGGTGTGATGATGCTGGCCGCGGGTATTGGCAGCACGGTGCTCATCGAAACGGAAGGCGCGGACGAAAAAGAAGCAATGGACGCATTGCTGAAACTGATTGCGGATAAATTTGGCGAGGGTCAGTGAGCTAGCGCGTCCACGTTGCGATGAGCGCAAACGCCGCGGCTGTCCGCGGCGTTTTTTTTAGCGCGTGACAATGGGCAGACGAAAGCGTGCGAGGGCGCGCTTACGGCAATTCGTGCTGCGCTGCACACAGCCCCGGCGTATCTGCGAGGGGTGCGGAATTTATAATGGCGAAGAGTGTCTGAGAGCATTGCAGCGGTTTGCCGCGGCATTACACAACTAGAGGAGGTGCGCGTGTCCTTCACGCTGCATGGAATTCCCGTGTCACGCGGTATCGCCATCGGGCGGGCCTATCTGATCGCCCCGGCTGCACTTGACGTAGACCACTATCTGATTGAACCGGCCCAGATCGACGGCGAGGTCGAGCGCTTTCGCGCGGCCCAGCAACACGTGCATCGCGAGCTCGACGCGTTGCGCGCCGATCTCGCCGCAGACGCACCGAGCGAGATGGGCGCGTTCATCAACGTCCACTCAATGATCCTGAACGACGCGATGCTCGTGCAGGAAACCATCGACCTGATCCGCACGCGCCGCTACAACGTCGAGTGGGCGCTGACCGAACAGCTCGAGCGCCTGTCGCGCCATTTCGACGATATCGAAGACGAATACCTGCGCGAGCGCAAAGCCGATATCGAGCAGGTGGTGGAGCGCGTGCTGAAGGCGCTCGCCGGCGCGTCGGTCGCGCTGGTGGACGGCGTGCACGGCGCCTGCGACGAGATGATCGTGGTCGCGCACGACATCGCGCCGGCCGACATGATGCAATTCAAAACGCAAACGTTCCAGGGTTTCGTCACGGACCTCGGCGGCCGCACCTCGCATACAGCGATCGTCGCGCGCAGCCTGGGCATTCCGGCCGCGGTCGGCGTGCAGCATGCGAGCGCGTTGATTCGCCAGGACGACCTGATCATTGTCGACGGCGATCATGGCATCGTGATCGTCGATCCCGCGCCGATCGTGCTGGAGGAGTACTCGTACCGGCAGAGCGAGAAAGCGCTCGAACAGCGCAAGCTGCAGCGGTTGAAGTTTTCGCCCACCCAAACGCTGTGCGGCACGCGTATCGAGTTGTGCGCGAACATCGAGTTGCCGGAAGACGCGCGCGCGGCGCTCGAGGCGGGGGCGATGGGTGTCGGCCTGTTCCGCTCCGAGTTCCTGTTCATGAATCACAAGGACCGCTTGCCGGAAGAGGAAGAGCAATTCGCCGCCTACCGTCGCGCGGTCGAATTGATGAACGGCCTGCCGGTCACGATCCGCACGATCGACGTGGGCGCCGACAAGCCGCTCGATTCGATGGGCGGGGGCGACGGCTATGAAACCGCCGCGAACCCGGCCCTGGGTCTGAGAGCGATTCGCTGGAGTCTCTCCGAGCCGCAGATGTTCCTCACGCAGTTGCGCGCAATACTGCGCGCGTCGGCGTTCGGTACCGTGAAGATTCTGATTCCGATGCTCGCGCATGCGCAGGAGATCGACCAGACACTCGATCTGATCCGCGAAGCCAAGCGTCAGCTCGACGACGCGGGCATCGCCTACGATCCGAACGTGCAGGTGGGCGCGATGATCGAGATTCCGGCTGCCGCCATCGCATTGCCGCTGTTCCTGAAGCGGCTCGATTTTCTGTCGATCGGCACCAACGATCTGATCCAGTACACGCTGGCGATCGATCGCGCGGACAACGCGGTCGCGCATCTATATGACCCGCTGCATCCCGCGGTGCTGCATCTGATCGCGTTCACGCTGCGCGAGGCGAAGCGGGCGGGTGTGCCGGTGTCGGTGTGCGGCGAAATGGCCGGGGACCCGGCGTTGACGCGTCTGTTGCTCGGCATGGGTCTCACCGAGTTCTCGATGCATCCGAGCCAGCTGCTGGTGGTCAAGCAGGAAGTGCTGCGCGCGCATCTGAAGACGCTGGAAAAGCCGGTGGCCGATGTGCTGGCTTCGTTCGAACCGGAAGAAGTGCAGGCCGCACTGAAGCGGGTGACGCTGGCGTGAGTTGCCGGATTCACGTCTTCGAATGAGAAACGCCGCCTTATGGGCGGCATTTCTTTTTCAGCCTTGATTGCATCGACAGCCTCGATGCACGAAATCAGACCGCGTGTGTCTGCCCGCACACCGGGCAATCCGGCTGACGCGCGATGCGCATGGTGTTCCATTCCATGCGCAACGAATCGAGCATCATCAGGCGGCCAAGCAAAGGCGTGCCGATTCCGCCGATCACCTTGAGCGCTTCGGCGGCCTGCATCGAACCCACGATGCCGACTGTCGGCGCGAACACGCCCATAGTCGAACACGCGACTTCCTCGAAGGGCTGGTCTTCGGGAAACACGCATGCATAGCAGGGCGACGCTTCGTCGCGGAAATCGAAGGTGCTGATCTGGCCGTCAAAGCGCAACGCCGCACCCGATACGAGCGGCACGCCGTGCTTCACGCACGCGCGGTTGATCGCGTGGCGCGTCGCGAAGTTATCGGTGCAGTCGAGCACGACCGTGGCATGCGGGACTTGCGCGTCGAGCCACGCGTCGTCGACGCGCTCGGCCACTGCGTTCACCACGACCTCGGGATTGATCCGCGCGATCGCGTCCCGCCCGGACTCCACCTTCTTGCGCCCGACAGATGCGGTCACATGCAGGATCTGCCGTTGCAGATTGGTCAGATCGACCGTATCGGCATCGACCAGCGTCAGGCGGCCGACGCCCGCTGCGGCGAGGTACATCGCAGCGGGTGAACCCAGACCGCCCGCACCGACGATGATCGCGTGCGCGTCGATAAAACGCTGCTGCGCCTCGATGCCGATTTCGTCGACGAGGATATGGCGGGAATAGCGAAGGAGTTGATCGTCGTTCATGGCGGGGCGCGTGAGTGTGTCGCGCGATGAGATGCAGGTCCGATGGGCCTGCCGTGCGCGGTTTCGTTATTTTAATCGCGCGGGGGAGCGGGTGTTCCTGCTGGTGCCGGCTATTGCAGCCGGCTAATGCCGTTGGCTATTGCAGCCGTGCCTTCGCAGCATGTTCCGCTGCGAAGGCACGTTGGGCTCGATGCCTGGTTAGTTGCTTGGCGTAGCAGGCGCCGAGGCCGGAGCCGATGCACCGGGCACCGGTTGCGTGGGCTTGACCGCGACCGGCGCGGAAGCCGACGCCGGTGGCTTGTTCTGCGCGAGACGACGCTCGGTCAGCGACTTCGACTCCTGCACCGGCTTGCCTTCCAGCTTGTTCAGAGCCTGTTGCAGCATGAAGTCGTCGGCCGAACCGAATTCCACCGGCTTGCGCTCACGATCCTTCTGACGCTGTTCCGGCGTCTTCTTGTCGTTCTGCTCTTCAAGCTGGCGCAACTGGTCCATGCGTTCCTGTTCGCGCTGTTCCGCTTCCTTCTTCTCGTTCGGGTCCTGCGTATTCGCAAGGTGATTCGAGTAGTCGACTTCGCGGGTGACGAGCGCGTCGTCCGGATCGCCTTCCGCGTATTGGTCGACCGCGATGTCAGGGCGGATGCCTTTGTTCTGGATCGAACGGCCGCTCGGCGTGTAGTAGTACGCCGTGGTCAGACGCAGTGCCGTGTCCGCCGTCATGGGCCGCACGGTCTGCACCGAACCTTTGCCGAAGGTGGTCTTGCCGACGATCAGCGCACGGTGCTGATCCTGCAGCGCGCCCGCGACGATTTCCGACGCCGACGCGGAGTACGCGTTGGTCAGCACGATCATCGGCACGGTCTTGAAGATGGGCGCTTCGTCCTTCAGCGGATCGCTGTCGAAAGACTGCAGGCGGTAGTTGTCGTAAGTGTCGCGATAGACCTGCTTCGAATCCGGAATCTGGCCGTTGGTGGACACCACCACCGAATTCGGCGGCAGGAACGCGCCGGCTACGCCGACCGCGCTTTGCAGCAGACCGCCGCCGTTATTGCGCAGGTCGAGCACGAGACCTTTCAGATTCGGCTGCTGACGCGCGATGTCCTGCAGCTTCGCGGCCAGATCAGGCGTGGTGCGTTCCTGGAAGCTGGTGATACGCACATAGGCGTAACCCGGCGCGAGGATCTTCATCTTGACCGACTGGACCTTGATGATCGCGCGCGTCACGGTGAGCGGGAACGTGCGGTCGTCGGTCTTGCGGAAGATGGTGAGCGTGACCTTGGTGCCCGGGTCGCCGCGCATCTGCTTGACCGCCTGGTCGAGCGTCATGCCGCGCACGGGTTTGTCGTTGATACGCGTGATCAGGTCGCCCGGACGGATGCCGGCGCGGAACGCGGGCGTGTCTTCGATCGGCGAAATCACTTTGATCAGGCCGTCTTCCGACGAGATCTCGATGCCGAGACCGGCGAAGCGACCCTTGGTCTGCTCCTGCAGTTCCTCGTAATCGGTCTTGTCGAGATACGACGAGTGCGGGTCGAGGCTCGACACCATGCCCTTGATGGCGGCGGTGAGAAGCTTTTTGTCGTCGACCGGTTCGACGTATTCATGCTTGATTTGCCCGAACACTTCGGCAAACAGCCGGAGCTGGTCCAGCGGCAGCGGTGCAACGGCGCTGGAGGCGGCGCTAGCCGGTTGCTGCGCCGAAGCGGAAAGCTGCAGAGTGGCAAATACACCGGTAGCAAGGCCCGCGGCAATCAGGCCGATATTTTTCAGGTTCTTTCGCATAGAGTCTGTTGCGGTCGGAAGCGCGTGGCAGCGTCGATAGAGATGGGGACGGACAAGTATAACTGCACACCCGCCAAGTCAGGGCGGAGCGCAGGCAATCGTGATTCGACAGCACGGGGCGGACCTGGTTCGTGAGATCGGGCCCGCCAGGCCGAAGTAATGTGCCGTAACAGGATTGATCGCGGCCGGAAAGAAGGCGCGCGCGAATGAGGCGAGCCGCGCCGACCGGTATGTCTTGCCGGTCGGTGCGGCCGTTAGCCGCCATTCGCTTCGTTTCTGACGGCAACATGGCGGCGAGATGGCAAATCAGCCTGCCTTTCCCTGCCTGGCGACTGCGGCCTGCGCCTTGGCGATCGCTTCCTGGTCGCCCAGATAGTAGTGCTTGATTGGCCGCAGGTTTTCGTCGAGTTCGTAAACGAGCGGCACGCCGTTCGGAATATTCAGACCGACGATGTCGTTGTCCGAAATATCGTCGAGGTATTTGACGAGCGCGCGGATCGAATTGCCGTGGGCGGCGATCAGCACCTGGCGGCCCGACTTGATGGCCGGCGCAATCGACTCGTTCCACAGGGGCAGAACGCGCGCGACCGTGTCCTTCAGGCATTCGGTGAGCGGCAACTGTTCGCGCGGCACTTTGGCGTAGCGCGGATCGTTGTAGGGCGCGCGCTCGTCCGTCGGCTCGAGAGCGGGCGGCGGCGTGTCGTAGCTGCGGCGCCAGACCAGCACCTGTTCGTCGCCGAATCTGGCGGCCGTCTCAGCCTTGTTCAGACCCGACAGCGCACCGTAGTGCCGTTCGTTCAGACGCCACGAATGGACCACCGGCAGGTACATCAGATCCATCTTGTCCTGCACGTGCCACAAGGTGCGGATCGCGCGCTTGAGCACCGACGTGTAGGCGATGTCGAACGTGTAGCCCGAATCCTTCAGCAGCACGCCCGCTTGCTGCGCCTCATTGTTGCCCTGCTCGGTGAGGTCGACGTCGACCCAGCCCGTGAAGCGGTTTTCCTTGTTCCACGTCGATTCGCCGTGGCGGATGAGAACGAGTTTGTACATGAGATTGCCGGTCGGTAGTGAGGAAGCGGTAAAGCGCTGCGGGGTCCTCCGGAGGAGCGCCGCCATCGCGTCAGACGGTTATTTTATAATGGGTGGATTGCCCTTTTCGATTTCTCTCTTTTTCGGCGGATTTTCCGTGAAGTTTTTCACTGATTACACAAACCTTGTACTGATCGCTATCGTCCTCATCTCCGGTGGGTTGCTGCTGTGGCCGACGATCAGCCGGCGCGGCCGCGGCGGCCTGTCGGCCGCTGAAGCCACTCAACTGATCAACCGGCGCAATGCGGCGGTCATCGACCTGCGTCCATCCGCCGACTTCGCCAAAGGGCATTTGCCCGCGGCACGGCACCTTGAATTTGCGGAGCTGCAGGCGAAGGTCGCGCAACTCGTGAAGAACAAGACCAACCCGGTACTGCTGGTATGCCAGACCGGCCAGCAGTCGAACAAGGCAGCGCGTATCGTGCAGGATGCAGGGTATGCGGAAGTCCATGTTCTCGAAGGCGGTGTCGACGCCTGGCAGAAAGCCGGCATGCCGGTTGTGAAACAAGGAGTAGCCAAGTGAACAAAGTGATCATGTACAGCACCCAGGTGTGCCCATATTGCCAGATGGCCGAACGTCTTTTAAAGTCGCGCGGCGTCGAGCACGTTGAAAAGGTACTGATCGACAAAGACCCGGCCCGTCGTGAAGAAATGATGACCCGGACCGGTCGTCGCACGGTGCCGCAAGTGTTCATCGGCGAGACGCATGTCGGCGGGTACGATGACCTTTCCGCGCTCGATCGCGCGGGCGGTTTGATGCCGCTGCTCGAAGCAACCGCCTGAATTCGCGCGCCCGCAGGCGCGTGAAAAACGGCGGCTGAACACCAAGCCGGCGCGTCTCCGCCTCATCCGGGCGGGCGGCGTGCCGCAACGATCTGGCGGCCCATGCGTGCATGGGCCGCCGCTATGCATACCTATCAGGGAATCACTTCATCATGTCCGACGAGAATAACCAGCCGTTCTTCAACATCCAGCGTATCTATCTGAAGGACATGTCGCTCGAGCAGCCGAATTCGCCGGGCATCTTCCTCGAGCAGGAAATGCCGTCGGTCGAAGTCGAAGTCGACGTGAAGGCCGAGCGCCTCGCCGAGACGGTGTTCGAAATCCTCGTCACGGGCACGGTCACGGCCAAGGTGTCGGACAAGGTTGCGTTCCTGATCGAAGCCAAGCAAGCCGGCATTTTCGACATCCGCAATATTCCCGCCGAGCAGATCGACCCGCTGGTCGGCATTGCCTGCCCGACCATCCTGTTCCCGTACCTGCGCTCGAACATCGCCGACGCGATCACCCGCGCCGGTTTCCCGCCGATCCACCTCGCCGAGATCAACTTCCAGGCACTGTACGAGCAACGCCTCGCGCAGATGGGCGGCCAGGACGGCGCGGCGCAAAACGGCGTCACGCACTAAGGTGTCGCGAGCAGTGCCGGCTATGAAGGTTGCCGTCCTCGGCGCCGGCGCATGGGGCACCGCGCTCGCCGGCCATCTGGCCGTACGGCACGACACAGTGTTGTGGGCGCGCCAGCCCGCGCTCATTGCCGATCTCCGCGCTTCACACGAAAACGCCCGCTATCTGGCGGGCGTTGCGTTGCCGCCGGCGCTTCGCTATGAAACGGATCTGAACGCAGCGCTCGACCACGCGCTCGCCGACAACGCGTTATGCGTCGTGGCAACCCCCGTGGCCGGACTGCGCGGTCTGTTCCGGGCCATGCGCGATGCAGGCAAAGTGCCGGCGCATGTGGTGTGGCTGTGCAAAGGTTTTGAAGCCGACTCGCAGTTGATGCCACATCAGGTGGTCGCGGCCGAACTGCCGGAGCACGGCAGCAACGGCGTGCTGTCGGGTCCGAGTTTTGCGCGTGAAGTCGGGCAGGGCTTGCCGGTCGCGTTGACCATCGCCAGCGCTTCGGCGGCGTGCCGCGAGCGCACGGTGGCCGCGTTCCATCACGGCGCCATGCGCATCTATACCGGCGACGACGTCGTCGGCGTGGAAGTGGGCGGCGCGGTGAAAAACGTGCTTGCCATTGCCACGGGCATTGCCGATGGACTCGGGCTCGGTCTGAACGCGCGTGCGGCATTGATCACGCGCGGCCTCGCTGAAATGTCGCGCCTCGGCGTGACGCTCGGCGGCCGTGCGGAAACCTTCACCGGTTTGACCGGCCTGGGCGATCTGATCCTGACCGCCACCGGCGATCTGTCGCGCAATCGCACGGTCGGCCTGCAACTCGCTGCGGGCCGCACGCTCGACGATATTCTCGGCGGCCTCGGTCACGTGGCCGAAGGCGTGCGTTGCGCGCAAGCGGTTCTTGCGATCGCCCGCGCACATGCAATCGAGATGCCTATCACGCAGGCGGTGTGTGCCGTTCTGTTCGACGGCGTGGCTCCGCGCGACGCCGTCAGCGCCCTGCTGCGGCGCGACTCCAAAGCCGAATAAGCCTTGTCTATCAGCCGTTTGGCGCGCAAAAGCGCTGAACGACTGCCCGCTATCGCTGTCCACGTTTTTATCGACGCTACGGATCAGCGAGGTTCCCATGCTCCGTTTCAATCGTTGCACGCTCGAAGCACGCGTGGTCGACATCACCGAACTCGCCGTGGATGCGATCGTCAATGCCGCGAACACGTCGTTATTGGGCGGAGGCGGCGTGGATGGCGCGATTCATCGCGCGGCCGGCAAGGAATTGATCCGCGAGTGCGAGACGCTCGGCGGCTGCGCGACCGGCGACGCGAAGCTGACACGCGGCTACCGCTTGCCGGCCAGATACGTGATTCACGCAGTGGGTCCGCGCTGGCGGGGCGGCGGGCATGGCGAGGCCGATTTACTGGCGTCCTGCTACCAGCGTTCGCTCGAGGTGGCGCGCGAGGCGCAGTGCACGAGCATTGCGTTCCCCGCGATCAGTTGCGGTATCTACCATTTTCCCGCCGACGAGGCCGTGCGGATTGCGCTCGGCACGGTGCTCGCCACCTTGCCGCGTACGCCGCAGATCGAACAGGTGGTGTTCGCCTGTTTCGACGACGCCATGTTCGCGCGCTACGAAGCTGAATTGATGCGCCGTCAGGCGCCGCCTTCGAAGCCGGTCTGACGCCAGGCCTCGAACACCACGACAGCGACGGTATTCGACAGGTTCAGGCTGCGGTTGCCCGGCCGCATGGGCAGGCGCACGCGCTGTTCGTCGGCGAACTGGCCGAGCACCGGGTCGGGCAGGCCGCGCGTTTCGGCGCCGAACACGAACCAGTCGCCGGATTGAAACGCGCGCTCGTGAAAGCGGCCCGAGCCGCGCGTAGTGAACGCGAACATGCGCGCCGGGTCCGGCGATTCTTTGGCGATGAACGCCGCCCAGTCGGCATGCACGTTCATTTGCGCGTACTCGTGATAGTCGAGGCCGGCGCGGCGCATTCTGGCGTCGTCGAGCGGAAAGCCGAGCGGTTCGATCAGATGCAGCCGGGCGCCGGTGTTGGCGCACAGACGGATCACGTTGCCGGTGTTCGGCGGGATTTCCGGTTCTACGAGAACGACATTGAACATGGTGAGCTCAGGTTGAGACTAGTTTTTCGGCGTGCGCAGCGCGACGAAGTTGGTGACCTGGCGCGCACCGGCGGCCTTGAGCGTGCGTGCCAGCGCTTCGAGCGTCGCGCCGGTCGTCATCACATCGTCGACAATGCCGACGTGCAGGCCTTGCACGGATCCTGCAACCTTGAAAGCGCGGCCTACGTTCAGGCGGCGGGCGTCGAGATCGAGCCGCGACTGCGGCGCGGTGTGAATCACCCGATGCAGCAAGGTTGCGTCGCTGCGCACATGCAGCGCGCGAGCCAATGGCCTCGCGATCTGCCACGCCTGGTTATAGCCGCGCTCGACGAGGCGTTTTCTGGCAAGCGGCACGGGCGCGATTACATCGGGCCATTCGGCAAGCTCCAGCCACGAGTCCTGGGCAAGACGCGCAAGGCGTTGCCCGAACTCGTGCGCCAGCATCAGGCGGGCGCGGAATTTCAGGCCGACCGCGAGGGTGTCGAGCGGCGCCCGGTAGTCGGCAAGGGCGAAGGTGGCGTCGAACGGCGGCGGCTCGCCGGCGCAATCCGCGCACCGGTACTGCGTGCGGGCCGCCCATTGCGTGACGGATAGCGGCACCGCGCAGACGGTGCATCGCAACCGCTCTTCATTCCAGTAGGCCGCGTCGCAACCGGCGCAAATTGTCGTATGCGACAAATTGCCACATAACGCACACAGATTGGGCAGCGCAACCTGCGCGACGCGCGGCCATGCCGAATGCACGGCGCGCGCAAAACGCGCGAACCGGCTGCCGGAAAACGACGAAATGGACCGGAGTGGCATGACTGGGCTGTCCGCGGAGGCCTTCCACGCTGAATGGAGGGAAACGAACGAGTATACTTCGGGCTCTACGCCAGCACGACACTCATGTCCCCAACTCCCGCTCAATCAGGCCGTCCGGCCTATGATTCCCAGCGCCTCCGGCGGATCTTCGACCGCCGCGCGTCGACTTTCAGCGAAGTCGCGTTCCTGCCGCGCGAAATCGCGCAGCGCATGCGCGAGCGTCTCGACTACATCAAGGTCACGCCGTCGAGCGTGCTCGACGCCGGCTGCGGCATGGGTGAAGACATTCCGGCTTTGCGCGAGCGCTTTCCCGAGGCGCCGGTGTTCGGCTCCGACCTGTCGCACGGCATGCTCACGCGCGCGCTGCAGCACGATTCGGGCGACACGAGTTGGCGACGCTTTTTGCCGGCCACGCTCGGCAAGGCGCTCGGCGCCCGCGGACCGCGCTTCGCGCAAGCCGACTTTTCGGCGCTGCCGTTCGCGGCCGGCGCCTTCGAATTTATCTGGTCCAATCTGGCGCTGCACTGGCACTCACGGCCCGACCTCGTGTTTCCCGAATGGCAGCGTGTGCTGAAAGTGAACGGCTTGCTGATGTTCAGCACGCTCGGTCCCGACTCGCTCAAGGAGCTGCGCGGCGCCTATGCCGAAGTCGAGGCCGCGCACGGCGTTGCCTCGCGCAAGCATGTGATCGATTTCGTCGATATGCATGATCTCGGCGATATGCTGGTCGAAAGCGGCTTCGAGATACCCGTGATGGACCAGGAAGTCCTGACCATTACCTATAAGTCTCCCGAATCGCTGCTCGCCGACGTGCGCCGCTGGGGCGCCTATCCGTTCGAGCGCGAAGCGTCGTCGGGCGCCGTCGCGCGCAGGCTGCACAAGGCTTTGCTGGCGGCCCTCGAAGCCCGCCGGCGCGCCGACGGCACGCTCGCGCTGACCTTCGAGGTGATCTATGGACACGCATGGAAAGCCGTGCCGCGCACCACGGCCGAAGGTCATGGGATCGTGCGGATCGAGGACATCGGGCGGGGTTCGGCAAGGAATCGTTGAGGAATCGATGAGGCGGTAAAGACGGCATCTGTTATGCCTGAAATTAGCGCTTCAAAAGACCCGCAAAAGGTGCGTCAAAACCGCGCGGAGGCTTGTCGCGCCTGGCTTGTGGGCGAATCGACGCTTGCTTGTGGATGCTATGGATCGCGCCTATAATGCGTCAGTTTGTCGCCCGGAGTTCCCACATTTGGGGCGGCAGGCCCGAGGCACAGGGCAGCAAGATAAGATGACGTGACGGTGGTCGCTCGGCCAGAATAGCGGTCGCAAGCAATGACCGCAGGCGGCGATTCGCGGGAGGCAGCGATGGAAGCATCAGATCTGCTGACGGATTCAGAACCAGTTCTCAAAGACTGGACGATGAAACGCAACTGTTCGATATCGCCGCGGCAGTTCATATGTTTCTACGTGTCGCTTGCGTTTTTCTCGCTGGCAATTGCTTTCATGCTGGTTCTGGTCGGCGCCTGGCTGGTGTTGCCGTTCACCGGTATCGAATTGCTGGCGGTGGGCGTCGCGTTTGCCATATATGCGCGTCATGCTGTGGATTACGAGCGCATCCGGTTGTTTCAGAACCGGCTCGTCATCGAGCAGGTCAGCGCCGAGCAGCTCACGCAGTTCGAGTTCAATCCGCGCTGGGTGCGGATCGAGGCGGGCGCAACGCCGCGCGACCGGATCAAACTGGTCTCGCGCGGCCAGACGATCATGATCGGGCAACATCTCGCGCAGTATCGGCGCGCGCAGTTCGCAGGCGAATTGCGTATGTGGCTCACACGTTGTTAGACGTGTTGAGAGGCGCGGCGTTCACGGGGAGCGCGAGGCAACCTGCCAGCGGGGTCGAGGGTTTGAATGGAAATTTTGGGTAAGGAAGCTATGAAAACAATCAAGCGAGCCCTCATGGGCGTGCTGGCGATGAGCGGACTGCTTTTCGCCGGTGCCGCCCTGGCAGTGGGCGATGTTCCGGGCGGCCCTGCCGTCAACGAGATCAATCTCCAGCCGCCTGCGACGAAAATCGCTGAGGAGCTCTTCAGCCTCCACATGTTCATGCTGGTGCTTTGCACGGTGATTTTCGTCGGCGTGTTCGCCGTGATGTTCTATTCGATCTTTGCCCACCGCAAATCGAAAGGCCACAAGGCTTCGAATTTCCACGAAAGCACCACCGTCGAAATCATCTGGACGATCGTGCCGTTCATCATCGTGGTGTTGATGGCGCTGCCCGCCACCAAGACCGTCGTCGCGATGAAAGACACCACGAATGCCGACCTCACCATCAAGGTCACCGGCTATCAGTGGAAATGGGGCTACGACTACGTGAAGGGCCCGGGCGAAGGCATCAGCTTCCTGTCCACGCTGGCCACGCCGCGTGCGGAAACCGACGGTCGCCAGCCGATCTCCACCACATATCTGCAGGAAGTCGACAATCCGCTGGTCGTTCCGGTCGACAAGAAAATCCGCATCATCACCACCGCGAACGACGTGGTCCACTCCTGGTACGTGCCGGCTTTCGGCGTGAAGCAGGACGCGATTCCGGGTTTCGTGCGCGACACGTGGTTCAAGGCTGAGAAGGTCGGCACGTTCCGGGGCTTCTGTACCGAACTGTGCGGCAAGGAACACGCGTTCATGCCGGTGGTGGTCGAAGTGCTGTCCGCCGACGACTACGCGAAGTGGGTCGACGCGCAGAAGAAGAAAATGGCCGCCGGCCAGGACGATCCGAACAAGACCTACACGATGGCCGAGTTGATGGAACGCGGCGGCAAGGTGTACGCGGCGAACTGCGCGGTCTGCCACCAGCCGACCGGCAAGGGTGCAGGCGCATTCCCGGCGCTCGACGGCAGCAAGATCGCCAACGGTCCGATCGCCGAGCACGTCAGCCTGGTGCTGAAGGGCAAGAACGCGATGCCTTCGTGGGCGCCTACGCTGAACGACGTCGAAATCGCCTCGGTCATCACGTACGAACGTAATTCGTGGGGCAACCACACCGGCGACATTCTCCAGCCCAAGCAGGTTGCGGACGCGCGTAACGGCAAGCTGCCGGAAGGCGGCAACCATCTGGCCGACGCGGGCGCGGCAGCGAGCGGTGCAGAGGCGGCTTCGGGCGCCTCGGGTGCGGAAACGGCAGCGGCCGGCTCGGACAGCGCGGCAGCGCAGGCAACACTTCCGGCCAGCATCTACTTCGACACTGGCAAGAGCACGCTGCCGGCCGAGGCGAAAGCGGCGGTCGAGGCGGCCGCGGCCTACGCGAAGTCGCATCCGGACGCGAAATTCACGCTGTCGGGCTTCACCGACGCCACCGGTTCCGCGGACCTCAACGCGAAACTCGCGAAGAGCCGTGCCGAAGCCGTGCGCGACGCGTTGAAAGCAGCCGGCATTGCCGAAGACCATATTATTTTGAAGAAGCCGGAAACGATCACGGGCGGCAGCGACGCGAAAGAAGCCCGGCGTGTTCAGATCAGCCCGGCTGCCTGACGTGTTCATGGTCAGCACCGCAGTATTCGCTTTAGGAGATTGTCATGTCTAGCATCGGACACGATGTAGTCGCGGGCCACGAGCACGTGCACGGCGACCATGCCCACGAAACGCCGCATGGCTGGCGCCGTTGGCTGTTCGCAACCAATCACAAGGACATCGGTACGCTGTACCTGATCTTCTCGTTCACCATGTTCCTCTCCGGGGGCGTGATGGCGCTGATGATCCGTGCCGAACTGTTCGAGCCGGGCTTGCAGATCATGCGTCCCGAGTTCTTCAACCAGTTGACCACCATGCACGGCCTGATCATGGTGTTCGGCGCGATCATGCCGGCCTTCGTCGGCTTCGCGAACTGGATGGTGCCGCTGCAGATCGGCGCATCGGACATGGCTTTCGCCCGCATGAACAACTTCAGCTTCTGGCTTTTGCCGGTGGCGGCTGTCCTGCTGGTCGGTTCGTTCTTCGCACCCGGCGGCGCGACCGCCGCGGGCTGGACGCTCTACGCGCCGTTGTCCACGCAGATGGGCCCGGGCATGGACTTCGCGATTTTCGCGGTCCACCTGATGGGCGCTTCGTCGATCATGGGCGGGATCAACATCGTCGTGACGATCCTGAACATGCGCGCCCCCGGCCTCACGCTGATGAAGATGCCGATGTTCGTCTGGACGTGGCTGATCACCGCGTACCTGCTGATCGCCGTGATGCCGGTTCTGGCAGGCGCGATCACTATGGTGCTGTTCGACCGTCACTTCGGCACGTCGTTCTTCAACGCGGCAGGCGGCGGCGACCCGGTCATGTACCAGCACATCTTCTGGTTCTTCGGGCACCCCGAGGTGTACATCATGATCCTGCCGGCGTTCGGGATCGTCTCGCAGGTGATTCCGGCGTTCGCGCGCAAGCCGCTGTTCGGCTATAGCTCTATGGTGTATGCAACCTCGTCGATCGCGATTCTGTCGTTCATGGTCTGGGCGCACCACATGTTCGCCACCGGCATGCCGGTGACGGGCCAGCTGTTCTTCATGTACGCAACCATGCTGATCGCCGTGCCGACGGGCGTGAAGGTGTTCAACTGGGTCGCGACGATGTGGCGCGGTTCGCTGAGCTTCGAAACGCCTATGCTGTTCGCGGTCGGCTTCCTGCTGGTGTTCACGTTCGGCGGCCTGTCGGGCCTGATGCTGGCTATGGCGCCGCTCGACATCCAGTATCACGGTACTTATTTCGTGGTGGCGCACTTCCACTATGTGCTGGTGGCGGGCTCGCTCTTCGCGCTGTTCGCCGGCTGGTATTACTGGGCGCCGAAGTGGACCGGCTGGATGTACAACGAAACGCGCGGCAAGATTCACTTCTGGGCGTCGATGTTCTTCTTCAACCTCGCGTTCCTGCCCATGCACTTCGTCGGCCTTGCCGGTATGCCGCGTCGTTACGCTGACTATCCGGCACAGTTCACGGACTGGAACCAGGTCATCACGATCGGCGCGTTCGGCTTCGGTCTGGCGCAGGTCTACTTCCTGTTCGCGGTTGCACTGCCGGCCTATCGTGGCGGTGGCGAACTCGAAAAGGCCGGCGACAAGCCGTGGGACGGCGCAACGGGCCTCGAATGGACCGTGCCGAGCCCGGCTCCGTTCCACACGTTCGAAAACCCGCCGACCGTCGAGTAATTGGCGTACGGTGGGGTGCCGGCTCGGGTGGCGCAGCAGCGCGCCGCCGGAGCCGGCAGCCACGAAAGTCGCGGCGGTACCTGAGTCACGAAACGTATTCAGAAAGTCGAGCATGGCGCGCAATCCTCAAGAAAGACGTACGCCCGAGCAGATTCGCGCGGGCAACCGGCGGATCGGTTTCGTGATGTTCGTGATCGCCGCGGTCTTTTTCGCGAGCGTCATCATTCATCAGAAGTGGTTCTCCTGACGGAACGGTTCAAGTCTGTTTGCAGGTTTGTTGAGGATTGAGATGTCGACGCAACCACCGGCTCAGGCCGACCGTTCTTTTAACCGTCCGATGCTGATCAAGCTGTTCATCGTCGCGTTGATGATGTTCGGTTTCGGCTTCGCTCTGGTGCCGATGTACCGCGCGATCTGCCAGATCACCGGCATCAACAACCTCGTGCAGCGTGATGTCACGGTACGCGAGGCGAAGAACACGCAGGTCGACATGAGCCGCACGATTTCGATCGAATTCGACGCGAACGCGCGCGGCCCGCTGGGTTTCAAGCCGGAGCAGCGCAGTCTCGACGTGCATCCGGGCGAAGTGACAACGGTGATGTACGAGGTGAGCAACGAACAGGCGCGCACGATTCAGGCGCAAGCCATTCCGAGCTACGCGCCGAAGCAGGCCACCGAGTACTTCAGGAAGATCGAGTGTTTTTGTTTTACGCAGCAGACCTTGACGGCGAATCAGACGAAACGGATGCCGGTGGTGTTCGTGGTCGATCCGAAGTTGCCGAAGGACGTGAAAACGATCACGTTGTCGTACACGTTCTTTGAATTGAATACGCCGGTGTCGGCGACAGCCGGAAGCGCGGCGCCCACGGCAAACACGGCGGCCACCGCCGCCAATCCCGCCTGAAGGCTTGCGCCGCAGACGAAGGAAGACGAAACAAGATGAGCGACAACGGCGGCAGCCCGCGCAGAAGCAGTTTTGGCCAGTCGATGCGTGCGGTGTTCTGGTCGTTTTTCGGGGTGCGCAAGCGCCGCGATCTGGAGGCGGACGCCACGCAACTGAACCCGTTGCACGTGATCGCCGCAGCGTTGATCTGTGCGGCAATTTTTATCGTGGTGCTGATTCTGATCGTACGCGCCGTGGTAGGTTGAAGCACCACGCGCACATATGGAATCGGGCGAAGCAGCGCCCAGGAATTAGAGAGAAGCGGTGCGGTATCGACGCGCCGCCGAAGATACAGCCGGAGATTCCGGAACAACTGGACTGAAGTGGAGAATCAAGAATGAGCGGTCAAAACGAGAGCCCGTACTATTTCGTACCGCATCCGTCGCGGCATCCGATCAGCGCCGCTGCTGGGTTGCTGGTCATGCTCGGATCGCTTGCGGCCTGGATCAACGAACATGACTGGGCGCCGATCGGCGTTGTCGCCGGTTTGTTGTGGCTGCTCTTTACGTTGTGGCACTGGTTCGGCGACGCGATCGCCGAGTCGGAAGGCGGCATGTACGGCAAGAATGTCGACAAGTCGTACCGTTGGAGCATGAGCTGGTTCATCTTCTCCGAAGTGATGTTCTTCGGTGCGTTCTTCGGCGCGCTGTTCTATGCGCGTGAAATCGCGCTGCATCAATTGGGCAGCCTCGATTACAAGCTGATCTGGCCGGACTTCTCGGCGGTGTGGCCGAACAACGGTCCGGCAGCGCTGGTCTCGACCTTCAAGTCGATGCAACCGTGGCCGGTGCCGACCATCAACACCGCGCTGCTGCTTTCCTCGGGCGCGACGCTGACGGTATCGCACCACGCGCTGCGTGAAAATCACCGCAAGAAGGCGATCATCTGGCTGGCTGCAACGCTCGTGCTCGGCGTTTGCTTCCTGTTCCTGCAAGGCTTCGAGTATTTCCACGCCTATAACGAACTGAATCTGACGCTGTCGTCGGGCGTGTATGGTTCCACGTTCTTCTTGCTGACGGGCTTCCACGGCTTCCACGTTTTCCTCGGCGGCACGATGCTGGCAGTCGTGCTGGTGCGCATGATCCGCGGTCACTTCACGGCGGACCATCACTTCGCGTTCGAAGGCGCGGCCTGGTATTGGCACTTTGTGGACGTCGTGTGGCTCGGGCTGTACGTCGTCGTGTACTGGCTGTAACGCAGTCTGGCCTGCGCCGGCCGGCAACCCCGCATGTGCGGGCCATTCGCGCAACGTCTTTCGGGACGCGGCGCACGAGCAGTACGCAAGACTTATGCAGCGCCGCCCTCGACCCTGTCAGGGCGGCGTTTTGTTTGGCGGCGTGGAGAGAGTTCCGCCGGGCTCAGCGCCCGTAGGGAATGCCGGTCGATTGAATCCAGCCCATCCAGTGAGCGAACAGGATGAACAGGAACAGCGAGATCGACAGACCCACCCGCGTGGCGAGCGACCAGACCATCCGCTTGGTTTTGCCCTTGTCATGCATCATGAAGTACAGCGCCGACACCATGCTGGCGATGATCAGGACGAAGGCGATGGGAACGAGAATGTGCATGGAACCAGCTGAAATCAGGAAGCGCAGAGGCAAGACGTTTATTATCGCACCGCGCGCCGGCGTTTGCCGCACGGCTCCCGTAACGCCGCGAGTGGCCCTGGAGCGTGCCCGATGAAGATTCGCCTCGTGCCCGCGCTGCTGATTCTGCTGGTGATCGTGGTAACCGTGCGGCTGGGTTTCTGGCAGCGCGACCGCGCGCATCAGAAGGAAGCGCTCGAAGCGCGCATCACGCAGTTCGAGAACGCGCCCGCGCAGCCGGTGAGCGCCGCGCCGGTCGAACTGAAGGACATCGAGTTTCATCACGTGAAGGCGCGCGGCAGTTTCGTCGCGGATAAAGTCGTCTACCTCGATAATCGTCCGTATAACGACCAGCCGGGCTTTTACGTCGTGATGCCTTTTAAACTGGCCGACGGCGGCTACGTGCTGGTCAATCGCGGCTGGCTGCCGCGCAACATGAACAATCGCGAAACCATCGCGCCGTACACGACGCCGCAAGGCGAAATCGAAATCGAAGGCATTGCGCGGGCGGACGCGTCGCGTGCTTTCGAGTTGGGGCAGGGTGGTTCGGCCGAGCATCAGCTGATCCGCCAGAATCTGGACACCGCCGCGTACGCCGCGGAAACCGGCCTGCCGCTGCAGTCGTTCGTGATCCAGCAATTGAGCGACGACGGCGACCAACTGGTGCGCGACTGGCCCGCGCCTACCAACGGCGTCGAGCGCAACTATGGCTACATGTTCCAGTGGTGGGGCATGGCGGCCGCGGCGCTGGTCTTCGGCCTGTATGCCGCGCGCCGCGCCGCGAAGAAAGAGCACGCGCCGGGCGTGTAACGCAGCCCATGCGGCTTCGCGGCCAGAGCCGGGCCGCGAAGCCGTGCAATCAATGAAAGAGGTCCTGTAGTGTCGACGCAATCTCCCCGTTCGCCGCAAGCCGGCAAACCCGCCGCACCCAAAGTCATGCCCGGCCAGCCCAACGGCAAAGGCTCGTGGGAGCGCGGCCGCTGGATCCTGCTGCTGCTCGCGATCATCTGCGCCGCGCCGATCGCCGTGTCGTATTTCACGTACTACGTGATCAAGCCGACCGGCGGCAGCACGAGCTACGGCACGCTGGTCGAACCGCAACGCCCGATTCCCGATTCGCTCGTGGTCACGGGCGAAGACGGCAAGCCCGTCAAGTTCGCCACCCTGCGCGGCCACTGGCTGTTGATCTCGGTCGACAACACTGCATGCGACAAGGCGTGCGTCACCAAGCTCTACTTCATGCGACAAATCCGCGCAGCTCAGGGCCCGGAACGCGAGCGCGTCGTGGAAGTGTGGTTGCGCACCGATGCAGGCAACGTCGCAGACGTGATACAAAAGGCCTATCCCGACACCAACATGATGATCGCCGATCCGGCGCAGGTGGCCGCGTGGCTGCCTACGGAGAGCGGCACGAAAATCACCGACCACATCTACATGGTCGATCCGAACGGCAACCTGATGATGCGATTCCCGAAAGATCCGAACCCCAGCAAGATCAAGGGCGACGTGACCAAGCTGCTCAAATGGTCGAGTATCGGCTGATGCCGCAACCTGGGTAAAAGAGATGTTCGTACTGCAACTGGCTTTGATCGGCTTGTGTATCGCGTTGTTGCCGCTGTCCTACGTGTGGGTCAAGGCCGACGACAACAAATTCCGCAAGCTGGTCTGGCTCACCACCTTCCTCACGCTCGATCTGGTGATGTTCGGCGGCTTCACGCGGCTCACCGATTCGGGGCTCGGCTGTCCGGACTGGCCGGGCTGTTACGGCACGTCGTCGCCGTTCATCGCGCATGCGGCGATCACGGCCGCGCATCAGGCAATGCCCACCGGGCCCGTCAGCATGACGAAGGCGTGGATCGAAATGATCCACCGCTACTTCGCGATGGCGATCGGCGTGCTGATCATCGCGCAGACCATCATTGCCTGGACGGCGCGCGTCAAACGGCGTCCGTTGCACGTGTCGCCGTGGTGGCCGACCTCGTTGCTGCTGCTGATTCTGGTGCAAGGCGCGTTCGGCGCCTGGACCGTGACGATGAAGCTGCAACCGGTCATCGTGACGACGCACTTGCTGCTCGGCCTCGCGCTGCTGGGCACGCTCGGCTGGTTGGCCGCGCGGCAGACGCCGTTGCCTGCTTACGAGCCCGAAGCCGCGCGCTGGCGCGCAGCCGCGCTCGCGGGTCTGGTGCTGCTGATTGCGCAAATTGCGCTGGGCGGCTGGGTCAGCACGAACTACGCAGTGCTCGCATGCACCGATTTCCCGACCTGCAACGGCCAATGGGTTCCGCCGATGGACTTCGCGCACGGCTTCCACCTGTGGCGCGCGCTCGGCATGACCGGCGACGGCGACGTGATTACCCAGGACGCGCTGGTGGCGATTCACTGGACGCACCGCACGTTCGCTATCGTCGTGGTCGCTTATCTGGTGTGGCTGACGCTGAAGCTGCGCCGCTTCGAGTCGCTGCGGCGGCCGGCCAACGGCGTGCTGCTGGTGGTGCTGATCCAGTTCATCACAGGGCTGTCGAACATCGTTCTGCAATGGCCGTTGCCCATTGCGGTGGCGCATAACGGTGGGGCCGCGATCCTGCTGCTTCTGCTCGTTATGTTAAACTTTCGGATCGCTTATAGCCGTCCCGGCCGCGCCGTGTTCCCAGCGCGCGATGCCGCGCCAGCGTGACTCCACATGGACAGCACAACACTTTCCCAAACGCCCGGTAGCCGGGTCTCCCAGTACATCGCCCTGACGAAGCCGCGCGTCACGCAACTCGCCGTGTTCTGCGCAGTCATCGGCATGTTCCTGTCGACGCCCGGCATGGTGCCGTGGACTCCGCTGATCGGCGGCACGGTCGGCATCTGGTTGCTGGCCGGCGCGGCGTTCGCCATCAATTGCCTCGTCGAACAGAAAATCGACGCGAAGATGCGCCGCACCTCGTGGCGTCCATCCGCGCGCGGCGAAATCACCACCGCGCAGATTCTGCTGTTCTCGGCCGTGCTCGGCGGCCTCGGCATGTGGACGCTGTACACGTTCGCCAATCCGCTCACCATGTGGCTCACACTGGCCACGTTCGTGGGCTATGCGGTCATCTATACGCTGCTGCTCAAGCCTGCCACGCCGCAGAACATCGTGATCGGCGGCGCCTCGGGCGCCATGCCGCCGGCGCTCGGTTGGGCGGCGGTCACCGGCCATGTGCCGGGCGACGCGTGGATTCTGGTGCTGATCATCTTCGTGTGGACGCCGCCGCATTTCTGGGCGCTCGCGCTGTATCGCCGCAAAGACTACGAAAACGCCGGCCTGCCTATGCTGCCGAACACGCACGGCGAGAAGTACACGCGCCTGCATATTCTGCTGTACACGGTCATCCTGTTCGCGGTCACCATGATGCCCTTCATCTCCGGCATGAGCGGCGTGGTGTACCTCGCGGCGGCCGTGCTGCTGGGCGCCTTGTTCCTTGCCTATGCGTGGAAGATCTATCGGGAGTACTCGGACGATCTGGCGCGCAAGACTTTCCGTTATTCGATCGTCTATCTCTCGCTGCTGTTTGCGGCGCTGCTGATCGACCACTATGCGCGCGTCCTGATCGGCGCGTAATACCATGCTCAAAAACCGCTTCGCGCGTACGGCGCGTGCTGCCGTGATAGCCTGCGCGCTCGGCGGCGCCTTGCTGGTGGCGGGCTGCGGCAAGCAGCCGCCGGCGTTCCAGAATCTCGACATCACCGGCAATACGCAATTCGCGAGCAACTTCTCGTTGCCCGACACGTCCGGTCACATCCGCACAATGGCGGACTACAAAGGCAAGGTGGTGGTGCTGTTCTTCGGCTACACGCATTGCCCGGATGTTTGTCCGACCACGATGGCCGAGCTCTCGCAGGCGTTGCAGCAACTCGGCCCGGAAGACGCGAAGCGCGTGCAGGTGCTGTTCGTCACCGTCGATCCCGAGCGTGATACGCCGGCCTTGCTCGCGCAATACGTGCCGGCGTTCAACCCGACGTTCGTCGGCTTGCGGCCGGCCGATCAGGCGCAACTCACCAGGATCACGAAAGACTTCCGCGTCTACTACGCGAAGGTGCCGGGCAAGACACCTGACAGCTACACAATGGACCACACGGCAGCGAGCTACGTGTTCGACACGGACGGCAAGCTGCGTCTGTTCGCCCGTGACGGCCAGGGCGCAACGCCGTGGGTTCACGATATCAAGCTGCTGCTCGACTGACGCACCGACCCGTGCGGGCCGTGTCACATCACGCGCCCGCTTTCAACGCCCCTCGCTTTACCACGCTCAAGCCGGAATCGGCAGATTCAATCCCGCCGCAAGCCGCGTCGTCCTGAATTCCGTCACCTCGTAGCGCGCAAGGTTTTGCTGCGCGAACGGGTCGCTGGCGAGAATCTCATCCATCTTATCGCGCTCGATCCGCACCGCCAGAATGATGCCGCCGTCGCGCGGCACCTTCGGCCCTGCGGCGACAAACACGCCTGCTTCAAACTGTCGCGCCAGAAACGCGCGATGCGCTTCCAGCGCGTCGTCGATGCGATCGAGCGATGCGGTGTAGATGAGGTCGATGACGTACATGCTGTTCTCTCGAGCAGTGAAATGAGCCGCCGGAACGTGCGGCGAAGCCCTCGATTATCGGTCAGAGCGCGACTCACTGCGCGCGATCAGCCAGCCCGCACGCCGCGGGTCCATGCCGACGGTTTCCTTACAGCATCTCTCAAGTCGGCCGTCCGCAGTGCCGTTATATCGGTGGCAATCGTTTGCGCGCAACGCGGCACTGCGTGCTCGCGACTGCGAACGGAATATGACTCACACGAGAGAGACCACAACAATGAGCAGGATGAGTTTGAATCGCAAACTATGGTTGTCGCTCGCGCTCGTCTGGCTGGGCCTGCTGGGTGTCGGGGTGTGGAGCGCGGTCGAAACGCGCGGCACGATGCTGGCCGAGCGCAAGGCGGGCATGGTGAATCTGGTCGATGCGGCGCAAGGCATCGTGAGCGGCTATTACGCGCTTTCGCAAAGCGGCAGGATGAGCGAAGCCGATGCGCAGCGCGAAGCGCTCGCCCGTCTCGCGGCCATGCGTTACGGCGAATCCGGCTATCTGTTCGTGATGGATTCGAAGCCGGTGGTGCTGATGCATCCCACGCTGCCGCAAATGACCGGCAAGGCGGTCGGCGACTTCAAGGACCCGGACGGCAAGCTCCTGTACGTGGCGATCGTCGACGCGGCCAAGGCGAGCGGGCGCGGCTTCGCGCAGTATCGCGGACGCCTGCCGCACAGCGAAACGGCAGTGCCGAAACTCAGCTACGTGGTGCGCTTCGCGCCGTGGGACTGGAACATCACGAGCGGCGTGTTCATCAAGGACATCGACACGGCCTACTACGAAACGCTGCTGGGTCACCTTGCCGTCGTGCTGGTGATCGGCGCGGTCATCTCGCTGGCGATGCTGCTGATCATCCGCAACGTGCGCGCGAGTCTCGGCGGCGAGCCCGGCCAGGCGGCGCGGCTCGCGGCGAGTATTGCGCAAGGCGATCTGACGCAGGTGGTCGAGGTTCGTCCGCACGACAAGACCAGCATGATGGCGGCCATGAACGAAATGCAGAATCGGCTGCAGCGGACCATCGGCGAGATTCGTCGCTCGGCGGAATCCATCGCATCGGCTACGCAGCAGATTGCGGCGGGCAACAGCGATCTGTCACAGCGCACCGAGCAGCAGGCCGCTTCGCTGCAGGAAACGGCGGCGAGCATGGAAGAGCTCACCGCAACGGTCAAGCAGAACGCCGACAACGCGCGGCAGGCGAGCGGACTTGCGCATAACGCGTCCGAAATCGCGACGCGCGGCAACGACGTGGTGAGCCGCGTGATCGGCACGATGGGCGAGATCAACGACAGCTCGCGGCAGATTGCGGAGATCATCGGCGTGATCGAGGGCATTGCTTTTCAGACCAACATTCTTGCGCTGAACGCGGCCGTCGAAGCTGCGCGTGCCGGTGAGCAGGGGCGCGGCTTTGCCGTCGTCGCGGGCGAAGTGCGCAGCCTCGCGCAGCGTTCGGGAACCGCGGCCAAGGAGATCAGGCAGTTGATCAGCGCGTCGGTGGAGCGCGTGCACAACGGCTCGACCCTCGTGCAGCAGGCCGGCACGACGATGGGCGAGATTCTGCAAGCCGTGCAGCGCGTGACCGACATCATGGGTGAGATCGCTGCGGCATCCGAAGAGCAGAGCAGCGGCATTTCGCAGGTTGGCCGCGCCGTCACGCAGATGGACGAAGTGACGCAGCAGAACGCGGCGCTCGTCGAGCAGGCGGCGGCCGCGGCGGCTTCGTTGCAGGATCAGGCGGGGCGCCTGCGTGAAGCAGTGAACGCGTTTCGCGTGGATGGTGCTGAAGATGGCGCGCAGGGTTCGGCTGTGGTGGCGGCGCGCAGAGTGACGGCGACGGTGACCCAGGCGGCGACAGCGCGCGACATCGGCGCGGGATCGCAATCTGCGCCGGCATCGGCACGCGCGGAGCCTAAGCTGCCGGCGTCAGCAAGGGCAGCCGGCGCATCGGCGTCGGTCTCTGCGCTGGCATCGGCATCGGCCACGCCTGTCGCGAGCGCGAAGCCGGCCGCCGCGCCGCGCGCAGCAGCCGAGACCGCCAGGGCCACCCAGTCCGACGACGACTGGACCGCGTTCTGACCACATTCTGACCGCGGCGGACCGCGTACCGCTCGCTCCCGCGCACACGCGGTCTCGCCCGGTCCAACGCGCATAACCATATGCGATCGAGGTATTTCCCATCTCGCCGGGCGTATGAGACCATTTGCGGTCCAGTTGGCGACGCATTGCCAGAAGCAATGTTTGCTGCCGGCTTCCACCCGAATCTGACATCGATCAGAAATCGATGACTTGTCGAAAAACTCGTCGACAAAGCCTTCGATCAGAAACAGCGAGAATCACATGCAGCGCAGAAATATCCTCAAAGCCCTCTCAGCAGTCATCGCCGGCGCGGCGATCGTCACCAGCTTCGGCGCGCACGCCGACGACAAAGTGATCAAGGTCGGCACCATCGGCGGCCCGGACGCGCAAATCTGGGAAGTCGTCACGAAAGTGGCGAAGCGCGAAGGCCTGAACGTGAAGGTGGTCGAATTCAACGACTACGTGCAGCCGAACGCCGCGCTCGACGCCGGCGATCTCGACGCGAACAGCTTCCAGCACCAGCCGTACCTCGACAGCCAGATCAAGCAGCGCGGCTACAGGATCGTCAACGTCGGCCTCACGTACATCTCGCCGCTCGGCATCTATTCGAAGAAGCTGAAGTCGTTGAAGGATCTGCCGCAAGGCGCGAAGGTCGCGGTGCCGAACGATCCGTCGAACGAAAATCGCGCGCTGCTGTTGCTGCAAACGCAAGGCGTGATCAAGCTGAAGGCCGGCGCCGGCACGAACGGCAATAACGCGACGCCGCTCGACGTCGCGGAAAATCCGAAGAAGATCAAGCTGATCGAACTGGACGCCGCGCAACTGCCGCGCTCGCTGTCGGATGTCGACGCCGCCGCGATCAACACGAACTTCGCGTTGGCCGCCGGCCTGCAGCCGACCAGAGATGCGATCGCGCTCGAAGACGTGCATAGCCCGTACGCGAACCTGATTGCCGTGCGCACGCAGGATAAAGACAAGCCGTGGGTCAGGAAGCTGGTTGCCGCGTATCAGTCGGAAGACGTGCGCCAGTTCATCAAGACGCAGTTCAAGGGCTCGGTGGTGCCGTCGTTTTAAGCCGCGACGCTTTTCTACAGATCCAGCTCCCATCGCTCGATCGTCAGGTCCCGGCCGAAGCGGCGCTCAGCCGCTGCGCTGGCAAGCCTGAAGCCGGCGCGCTCGCACAGGCGCCGTGGTTGTTCCAGCGAGGTGGCCGTTGTCAGCGTGAGCTTGGTATAGCCCGCGCGCCTTGCGAAGCGCATGCATTCGCTCAACAACTGGCTGCCGATCCCCAAACGCTGCACGTCCGGCTCCACCCACAGGAGCCGCACGCCCGCCACCGTCGTCGACACTCCGACGATGCAGACCGAGCCGACCACCACGCCTTCCTGCTCGGCCACCCAGCACATCTCCCGCAGCGGATCGTTGCGTTGCGTGTAATCGGCGACGATTCGCGCGAGCAATCCTTCAAACGACTGATCCCAGCCGTATTGCGCGGCGAACCACTGCGCCTGCCGATACACGAGCCAGCCGCATTCGCCCGCGCGCGGCTGGCGGAGCGTCACGAGTTCGTGCCTGGGCTCGGTCCCGAGTAGCCGTTCGATCACTTTCATCGCAGCGATCAACTGATCCTGCGAGAGCGGCGAGAGTCCGGCGAGCAGCGTCGACACTTCTTCGATCGCCGCGGTATCGAGCGGCGCGTAGGCGGCGTAGCCGTTGTCCGTGAGCGCGATCAGCGATTGGCGCGCGTCGGTGTCGGACGGGCGGCGCGTGATCAGATTGCGTCGTTCGAAACTGGTCAACAGGCGGCTGAGATAACCGCTGTCGAGACCGAGGGCGCGCCCGAGCACCGAGGCGGTTTGCGCGCGCCCCCGGTGGAGTTCGTGCAGCACGCGCACCTCTGTGAGTGAGAAGGCGCTCTTTGCCAGATGCTCGTGGAGTGCGCCAATGTGCTGGGCGTAGAAGCGGTTGAAATGGCGGACGGCCTGAGCACGCCGCCGCGCCTCGGAATCGGTCAAATGCTGCTCCCCGGGGGAATTTTTGTGGCTTGCTACCCAGCACTATATTGGAACGCCCCCCTTTGCAAAAGCCGCTCCAGCAAGGGCCCGATTGAAGTGGTATTAAAAAGGTATCGATCACGGCTCCCGTTCTGGCGGGCTGAAAAGCGTATTTGCACCACCTGGCCGCCTTCCTGAGCGGCGAATGCGGGTAAATCCTGAGTCCCGAAAACCCCTCCCCAACCCCTGCAAATACCCCTTCGAGCCTTATCCGGCAAGGCTTTGCACGGCATCATACCAACATGGAACCAGTCGATTGACTGGTATTATGTTGGTTATATAATGGGCTCTCATTTTTCGTAGGCCTACCTTTTCGCGACGGCCGCCGGAGTCTCATGGAAACTCGCTGGTCCGCACTGATGCCTGACGCCCGCAACGTCACGCCGCTCTATTTGCAGCTCGCGCGCAATCTTGCGACAGCGATTCATTGCGGCGTGTGGTCGGCGGGCGAGGCGCTGCCCTCGGAGCGTACGCTTTCGGACGCGATCGGCGTGTCGCGCATCACGGCACGCAAGGCGATCGAGTTGCTGGTCGAGCAAGGCCTGATCCGGCGCGCGCGTGGCGCGGGCAGTTTCATCACGCCGCGCGTCGAAGACCCGCTCTCGCGGCTCACCGGTTTCACGAAGAAGATGCAGCAGCGTGGTTTCCGGCCGGATTCGGTATGGCTCGAGCGCGATATCCGCGCCGCCAACCGTGACGAACTGGTTCATCTCGGGCTGTCGCCCGGCGCGGCGGTGGCGAGTCTGCGGCGCTTGCGGCGCGCGGACGGCATCGTCATGGCGGTCGAGCATTCGGCGCTGCCGGCCGCGATCGTGCCCGACCCGCAAGCCATCGGCGATTCGCTTTACAGCTATCTCGAACATCGTGGCGCGGCGGTCGTGCGCGCGCTGCAGCACTTTCGCGCGGTCAACGCTTCGAGCGAGATCGCCGCGTTGATGGATATCGAACCGCGCTCGGCGCTGCTGGTCATTACCCGTATTGGCTATAGCGCCGACCAGCGCGCAATCGAGCTCACCGACACGTATTGCCGCGACGATTACTACGACTTTGTCGCTGAATTGCGCACCTGATCGGCTCGACCAGGCAGCGCTCGAAGCCTGCAACTCAAGCTGCGCAGCCAGCGTGCGCAGCCGCCCTCAGGCGCCATTCAGTCACGCCCCGTATCACGCCTCACCAGAGAGACTCATGCTGACCGGAAACATACTCACCACCGATGGGTGGATTCACGGCACGCTCGAATACGAAAACGGCCGCATCACGGCGCTCGCCGGCGACCGCGTCGATCCGTCGACCAACGACGCGCCGTACATCCTGCCCGGCTTCATCGATCTGCACGTGCATGGCGGCGGCGGCGCCGACGTGATGGAAGGCGACCGCGCGATCGAAACCATCACCCGCACGCATGCGCGCTACGGCACGACAAGCCTGCTCGCCACCACCATGACCGCGCCGCGCGACGAATTGATGAGCGTCGTTGCGGGGCTCGGCCACAACGCGCGGATCCGCACGCCGGGCGGCGCGCGCGTGCTCGGCGTGCATCTGGAAGGGCCGTACATCAATCCCGGCAAGCTCGGCGCGCAACCGGACGCGGCGGTCTCGGCGGTAATGGACGAAGTGCTGAAGTATCTGTCCATCGCGCCGATTCGCGTGGTCACGCTGGCGCCGGAGATTGCCGGCCATATGGAGATCATCTCCGAGATGGCGGCGCGCGGCGTGCGCGTGCAACTGGGCCATTCGCTCGGCACCTACGACGACGCCGTCGCCGCGCTCAAGCACGGCGCCTGCGGCTTCACGCATCTGTTCAACGCGATGTCGCCGCTGCACCATCGCAATCCCGGACTCGTCGGCGCGGCGCTCGCGCACGCCGAGTTCGCCGAAATCATTCCCGATCTGCTGCACGTGCATCCGGGTGCGATCCGCGCGGCGTTGCGCGCGATTCCGCGTCTCTACGTGGTCACGGACAGCACCTCGGCCACCGGCATGCCCGACGGCGAATACCGCCTCGGCAGCCAGCATGTGACGAAGTGCCTCGGCGGCGTGCGTCTCGCCGACGGCACGCTCGCCGGCAGCACCCTGACGATGGATCAGGCGCTGCGCAATCTCGTGTCGATCGGCTTGCCGATCGCCGATGTATCGAACCGTTTGTCGCGCTACGCCGCCGACTACCTGGGCATCGAAGACCGCGGCCGCATCGCGCGCGGTGCATGGGCCGACGTGGTCGTGTTCGATCGTGAACTGGCGTTGAGCGCGACTTACGTCGAAGGAGAAGCAATTGTCGAATATGCTTAAAGAGGCGCTGGCGTCCGCTGAAACGGTCGCCGCGCAACTCATGGATACCTCGCGCGTCGAGGCATTGGCGGCGAAGCTTGCGCAGCAGCCGCGTCATGTCGCGCTGACGGTCGCGCGCGGCAGCTCCGACCATGCTGCGAGTTACTTCGCCAGCCTGACGATGAGCCGCCTCGGCGTGCCGGTCGCCTCGCTGCCGATGTCGGTCGCCACGCTCCAGCAAGCGCCGCTGCAGGTGTGCGATCAGCTCGCGCTGGCCTTCTCGCAATCGGGCAAGAGCCCGGATCTGGTCGGCACGATGGAAGCGCTGCGCAAAGCGGGCGCCTTGACGGTAGCCGCTGTCAACGTGTCGGGCTCACCCCTGGCCGACGCGTGCGAATTCGAGTTGCCGCTCGTCGCCGGTCCGGAACTGAGCGTCGCGGCCACCAAGAGCTATATCGCGATGCTGTCGATTTCCGCGCAACTCGTCGCGCATTGGCAGAAAGACGCCGAACTGCTCGCGGCGTTGAAGACGCTGCCCGAAGCACTGCGTGCGGCAGGCAAGCTCGACTGGTCGAATGCCGTGGAGGAATTGCGCGGCGTGGAGCGCATGATCGTGATCGGTCGCGGTCTGGGTCTTGCAATCGCGCAGGAAGCCGCGTTGAAACTGAAGGAAACCTCCGGCATTCAGGCCGAAGCGTTTTCGAGCGCGGAAGTGCGTCACGGTCCGATGGAACTGATCGACCGCGACTACCCGCTGCTGGTCTTCGCACCGCGCGGTCCGGAACAGGCCGGCTTGCTGCAACTCGCGCGCGACATGCAGGCGCGCGGCGCCCGTGTTCTGCTCGCGGCGCCGGCCGACGTGCCGGAAGCCACGCTGCCGCTCGCCATCACCGCTCATGCGGCGCTCGATCCGATCGCCGCCATCCTGTCCTTTTACGTGATGGCAGCCGGCCTTGCCGCCGCGCGCGGGCGCAATCCCGATGCGCCGCGCCATCTCAACAAAGTCACCGAAACTCACTGACGAGAAATCAGATGCGACGTGTCGAGGAGTCCCGCTTGATGAGCCATTCTGAAGGCCATATCGTTTTACTCGCGCCCATGACCGGTCCGGTCGTGCCGCTCGCGAACGTGCCCGACCCGGTGTTTTCGGGCGGCATGTTCGGCGACGGCATCGGCATCGATCCGCTCGAGGGCCGGCTCGTCGCGCCCTGCGACGGCACCGTGACGCATCTCGCGCGCACCGGTCACGCGGTGACGCTGGCGACTGCCGAAGGCGCCGAGATTCTGCTGCATATCGGTATCGATACGGTTGCGCTGAACGGCAAGGGCTTTGCGCCGATGGTCGCGCAAGGCGCCCACGTGCGAGCCGGCCAGGTGCTGATCGAGTTCGACCAGGATCAGGTGGCGCTGAATGCGCCGAGCCTTGTTTCTGTGGTCGCGATCGCCAATTCCGATGCGTTCGAAATCGTCGAGCGCGTGCAAGGCGGCCTGCTGAAGGCGGGCGAAACGCCGCTGCTGGTGCTGCGCGCGCGCGGTGGCGCGGCGGCCGAGGCTTCGCGTCAGGCGAGTGCGACGAACGTCGCGGAAGAAGCGCGTCAGCAAGTCACGCTGGTCCATGCGGGCGGTCTGCATGCACGTCCGGCGGCGCGTGCCCGTGAAGCGGCGCGCGGTTTCGATGCACGCGTCGAAGTGCGTTACGAAGGGCGTAAGGCGGCGATCGAAAGCGTGGTCGGTTTGCTGGGACTCGGCGCAGGTGAAGGCGCGACGGTCGAATTGCTCGGCATCGGTCCGCAAGCCAGAGCCGCGATCGAAGCCATTGCGCACGAATTGACGCGTGAAGCACAGGGTGAAGCGGAAGAAAAACCCGCGCGTGAAAGTTCGCCGGCGCCGCAGGCCGTGGGGCATGCGGCAGACGAAGCGCTCGCCCCGAATACGCTTGCCGGCGTCTGCGCCGCACCGGGCGTCGCGGTCGGCAAGCTGGTGCGCTGGGACGACGCGGATATCGATCCGCCGGAGAAGGCGGCCGGCACGTCGGCTGCGGAAAGCCGGTTGCTCGACAAGGCGATTGCCACTGTCGATGCGGACCTCGGCACGACCGTGCGTGACGCATCGCAACGCGGCGCGGTCGGCGAAGCGGGCATTTTCGCGGTGCACCGCGTGCTGCTCGAAGATCCCACGCTGCTCGACGCCGCGCGCGATCTGATCAGCCTCGGCAAGAGCGCCGGCTTTGCATGGCGCGCAGCGATCCGTGCGCAGATCGCCATCCTCGCGAAAATCGAAGACGCGTTGCTCGCGGAACGCGCCGCCGATCTGCGGGACATCGAGAAGCGTGTTCTGCGCGCGCTCGGTTATACGAACGCCGCGTCGCGCACGTTGCCGGAAGAAGCGGTGCTCGCAGCGGAAGAGTTCACGCCGTCGGATCTGTCGACGCTGGATCGCTCACGCGTTACCGCACTGGTGATGGCGCGTGGCGGCGCGACCTCGCACGCGGCGATCCTCGCGCGTCAGGCAGGCATTCCCGCGCTGGTGGCAGTCGGCGACGCGCTGCATGCAATCCCTGAAGGCACGCAAGTGGTGGTGAACGCCACGACCGGGCGCCTCGAATTCGCACCGACCGAGCTCGACGTCGAACGCGCACGTCTGGAGCGCTCGCGTCTTGCCGGTGTACGCGAAGCCAATCGCCGCACCTCGCAGCAGGCGGCCGTCACGTCCGATGGCCGTGCAATCGAAGTGGCCGCGAACATCGCCACGCTCGACGACGCGAAAACCGCCGTCGAAAACGGCGCCGATTCTGTCGGCCTGTTGCGCACCGAACTGTTGTTCATTCACCGCGCCGCCGCGCCGACCACGGACGAACATCGTCAGAGCTACCAGGCAATCGTCGATGCGTTGAGCGGCCGCACCGCGATCATCCGCACGCTGGATGTCGGCGCGGACAAGGAAGTGGATTACCTGACGCTGCCGCCCGAGCCGAATCCCGCGCTCGGCCTGCGCGGCATCCGCCTCGCGCAAGTGCGCCCGGATCTGCTCGACGATCAGTTGCGCGGTCTGCTCGCGGTGCGTCCGCTCGGTGCCGTGCGCATTCTGCTGCCGATGGTGACCGATGTCGGCGAATTGATCCGCATCCGCAAGCGTATCGACGAATTCGCGCGCGAGTCGGGCCGCACGGAGCCGATCGAAGTCGGCGTAATGATCGAAGTGCCGTCGGCGGCGCTGCTCGCCGATCAACTGGCGCAACACGCGGATTTCCTCTCGATCGGCACCAACGATCTGACGCAATACACGCTCGCGATGGACCGTTGCCAGGCCGACCTGGCCGCGCAGGCGGACGGCCTGCATCCGGCTGTGCTGCGCCTGATCGCGGCCACCGTGCAAGGCGCCGGCAAACACGGCAAATGGGTCGGCGTGTGCGGCGCGCTGGCGGGCGATCCGCTTGCAATGCCGCTGCTCATCGGCCTCGGCGTGACCGAGTTGTCGGTCGATCCGGTTTCGGTGCCGGGCATCAAGGCGCGGGTGCGCAACCTCGATTATCAGCTGTGCCGTCAACGCGCCCAGGATGCCCTGGCGCTCGAATCGGCGCAGGCGGTAAGAGCAGCAAGCCGCGAAACCTGGCCTTTGGACTGAACCCAAACGGTCCGCAGCCGGGCTTCGTTCAAACACTACGTACAGCTACAAAACTCAACGAAGAGACAAGGATTGGAGGTATCAATGGATGGGAATCCGTTTCTGAAAATTCAGCGGCTGGGACGCGCGCTGATGCTGCCGATCGCGGTGCTGCCGGTTGCCGGCCTGCTGCTGCGACTCGGCCAACCCGATGTGTTCAACATCAAGATGATCGCCGACGCCGGCGGCGCGATCTTCGACAACCTGCCGCTGCTGTTCGCGATCGGCGTGGCAGTCGGCTTCGCGAAAGACAACAACGGCGTGGCGGGTCTGGCCGGCGCGATCGGTTATCTGGTCGAAGTCGCGGTGATGAAGGACATCAACGACAAGCTCAACATGGGCGTGTTGTCAGGTATCGTGGCGGGTATCGTGGCGGGCTTGCTGTACAACCGATACAAGGACATCAAGCTGCCCGACTACCTCGCGTTCTTCGGAGGGAAACGCTTCGTGCCGATTGTCACGGGGGTGGTCTGCCTCGCGCTCGGTATCGTGTTCGGCTATGTGTGGCAACCGGTGCAGGCCGTGATCGATACGGCCGGCCACTGGCTGACCACCGCCGGTGCGCTCGGCGCGTTCGTGTTCGGCGTGCTGAACCGTTTGCTGCTCGTCACGGGTTTGCATCACATCCTCAATTCGCTGACGTGGTTCGTGTTCGGCACGTTCACGCCGCCGGGCGGCGCCCCGGTGACGGGCGACCTGCATCGCTTCTTCGCGGGCGACCCGACTGCGGGCACCTTCATGACGGGCTTCTTCCCGGTCATGATGTTCGGCCTGCCGGCTGCCTGTCTCGCGATGTTCCACGAAGCGCCGAAGGAGCGCCGCGCGGTGGTCGGCGGCCTGCTGTTCTCGATGGCGCTTACGTCGTTCCTGACGGGCGTGACCGAGCCGATCGAATTCAGCTTCATGTTCCTCGCACCGGTGCTGTACGTGATCCACGCGTTGTTGACGGGCCTTTCGCTCGCGATCTGTTCGGCGCTCGGCATTCACCTCGGCTTCACGTTCTCCGCAGGCGCAATCGACTACGTGCTGAACTACGGTTTGTCGACGCGAGGCTGGTGGGCGATTCCGATCGGCCTCGTCTATATGGTGGTGTACTACGGGCTGTTCCGCTTCTTCATCCGCAAATTCAACATGGCGACGCCGGGCCGCGAACCCGCCGCAGCCGACGAACAGGTCGATTCGTTCAGCGCGGGCGGCTTTGTCTCGCCGGTCGCCGGCGCAGCCGTGCCGCGTGCGCAGCGTTATATCGCGGCGCTTGGCGGTGCGGCGAATCTGTCGGTGGTGGATGCGTGCACGACGCGTCTGCGTCTGTCGGTGGTCGATTCGAACAAGGTCTCCGAAAACGAACTGAAGACGATTGGCGCGCGCGGCGTGCTCAAGCGCGGCTCGACTAACGTGCAGGTGATCATCGGACCGGAAGCGGACATCATCGCCGACGAAATCCGCACGGTGATCGCGCAAGGTGGCGGCCATGCGGTGACGCCGGCCGCTGCTGCCACGGCTACTGCCGCTGCGGCGGTTGCGCCGGTCGCGGCCGCGGGCGATCAGGCCCGGGGCGGCCCGCTCGATCCCGATCCGCTGCGCTGGCTCGCCGTGTTCGGCGGCGCGGGCAACGTGGTGTCGCTGGACGCGGTGGCGGCAACGCGTCTGCGTGTGGTCGTGCGCGATCCGTCGGCGGTCGATCGTCAACGCCTGGCGACGCTCGATACCGCATGGGTTTCGGCGGACACGTTCCATATCGTCGTCGGCGAGGCCGCGCAGCGCTACGCTGAAAAGCTCGCGACGCGTCTGTCGCCGGGTACGGGTGCCGGCGCGGCGCCGCAGCCCGCGTAATTCCATCGGCGCTTCGAGCCGCGCCGACTTCGGTCTACCGCGCGGTTCGCGAGCTACGATAATCGAGAAGCCTCCGGAATTCCGGAGGCTTTTTTTGTACGGCGCGATACGCACGCTTGCCGGTGCGGCGCAGCAGCGCAGCGACGGCCTGATCCGAAAACAATTGGGTAAGCTAACTAATGAGATTCGAGTGCCTTGTCATACCGGCAAGGCGTGTTCGTTCACGCTCAGGAGTTGCCCATGTCAATGCGATCAGCAATCTGTTTGATGTTCTTCCTGCCGGCCGGCGTCGCTTATGCCGGTGGCCAGTTCAACGTCCAATGCGCGTATTCGCATACGCTGCCTGACGATGCGATCATCTATCCAGGCCAGCCTGGCAGGGCTATGGTGCATGACTTTTTCGGGAACACCGGTGCCGATGCATACAGTACGTACTACTCGCTGAACGACAACAAGGTGAGCACCTGTAATGTCGCGGCGGATCCTTCGTCGTACTGGGTTCCGCAGTTAAAGCGCGCGTCGGGAATTGTAGTGCCGGGCTATCAGAAGACCTACTACAAGAACGATCAACCGGTGGTTCCGCTGCACACGATCCCAGCGGGGCTGGAAATGCTGGCGGGCGATCATCGTTCATCCTCGCCCAAGCCGCAGATCAACTATCTGTGCCGCGGCGGTTCCTACACGCAAATCGCGCCGACCCGCTGCCCTGTCGTAACGGACAGCAGCGGCACCTACGCGCAGCTGGATATCTCCGTGCATTTTCCGGATTGCTGGGACGGCCGGACCCTGGTGCCGAGCATGGCCAGTCACATCATGAATATGGCCTACCGGCAGGCCGACGGCAAATGTCCAGCCGCGTATCCGGTCAAGATTCCTGAATTGCAACTCAACGTTGCATACGACCTCGGCCAGGATCCTGATCTCTCCACCGCGCAATTGTCGATGGACCCGATTCTCGTGAATGGCACGTGGGTGCCGCAGTGGGGAAGCCTGTACACGGCGCACGCCGATTTCATCAACGCCTGGAAGATCGATTCGCTGCAATACGCGGTCGACAACTGCTCCAATGCGGATATCGCGTGCAGCAACAGCATTCCGACGTATTACTCGAAGGCGAGCGCCGATGTGTGGATGGACGGCAGTGGTGTCGCGCATGCGAGCGATAGCACGATGATCTCGGACGCGGCAAGTACCGTGTTGATCAAATTTCCGACGCCCACCGACCTGAAGGATTATCCGTACACCAATTCGTATCTGCAGACGCTTGCGCAGAACGTGACGGATACGAGCGCGGTGACGCTGGATATTTACGCTGCTTCCACGAACTGGAATGACACCGCGAACCTGCCAACGACGGCGGCCTGCAACACGAATCAGCGCATCGGCGGCATCTACCTGGATAACGCGCTGCAGCCGCGCATCAACGACATTACGCGCTATGTCGCGTCTCAAGTCGCCGCGGGCGCGTCGCAGATCGGCGTTTGCATTCGCAACGCGACTGGCCGGACCGTGCAGATTTCTTCACGCGACGGTACACGAACACCCGCGCTGTTCATGAAGTAGCGCGCCCGGTGTGAAAGCAGGCGGGCGCCATATTCCGTTGAGCCGCGCACAAAAAAACGGCACCTCGAATTCAAGGTGCCGTCCGTTTCTTCCACCGGCACGCGGCCGGCCGAGGGCGCGTCAATGCGTCTTAGGCTTGCCCGCTTCCAGCGGCCGGCGCGATTCGAGCCACATCACGTTGATGATACCGAACGCCAACGCCACGCCGATTCCGAGAATCCAACTGAAATACCACATCACAAACTCCTGTCAGGCGTAGTGCCGGTCAATACATTGAATGGTGATTCTCTTCGAGCGCCGCCGCGGTCACCTTGCCGCGCATCACGCGATACACCCAGCTCGTATAGATCAGGATGAGCGGCAGGAACACGATCACGGCGATCAGCATGATCTGCAGCGTCATGCGGCTCGAGGTGGAATCCCACACGGTGAGGCTGCTGCGGCCGTCGAGCGAGGAGGGCATGATGAACGGGAACATCGAGAAGCCCGCCGTGAGGATCACGCCGATGATCATCAGCGAGGTCGCCAGAAAGGCGCTCTTCTCGAAGCGCGAGCGCGCGAGCAGCGTGGCCAGCACACCGCCCGCCAGACCGGCCACCGGCGCGGCCACCATCCACGGATAGGTCGCGTAGTTGGCCAGCCACAAACCGGGCGCGCCGGTCACGCTCTTGAGCAGCGGATTGGCCACCGTGTCGAGCGGCGCGGCGTCGACCAGCTGATAGCCGCCGATCATCGTGGCGATCAGCGCGCCGGCAATCAGGAACAGCACCACGGCCGCGAACGAAGCGATCCGCAGCGCGAGCGATGCGCGCTCGGCCACGATGTCGTCCGCTTTCATCTTCACGAAGGCGGCGCCATGCGCGGCCAGCATCGACACGCTGACGAGCCCGCACAGCACCGCGAACGGGTTGAGCAGCGCGAAGAAGCCGCCGTGATAGGTCACGCGCAGATCGGTGTCGAACGAGAACGGCACGCCTTGCAGCAGGTTGCCGAACGCGACGCCGAACACGAGAGCCGGCACGAAGCCGCCGACGAACAGTGCCCAGTCCCACGCGCTGCGCCAGCGCGGATCCTCACGCTTGCTGCGGTAGTCGAAGCCGACCGGCCGGAAGAACAGCGAGAACAGCACCAGCAGCATGGCGAAATAGAAGCCGGAAAACGACGCCGCGTACACCAGCGGCCACGCGGCGAACATCGCGCCGCCCGCGGTGATGAGCCAGACCTGATTGCCTTCCCAGGTCGCGCCCACCGTATTGACGACGATGCGCCGCTCGGCGTCCGTCTTGCCGATGAACGGCAGCAGGATCGCCGCGCCCATGTCGAAGCCGTCGGTGAGTGCGAAGCCGATCAGCAGTACGCCGATCAGTACCCACCAGATCAGTTTGAGGGTTGCATAATCCATGATGATCTTTTCCCTTGAATCTCGGTGGCGGCGAATCAGGCGACCGTGCTGGTCGGCAGCGGCCGGTTGTCCAGCGGCTGATCCGGTGACGGTTGTTCGTGGTGATAGCGGCCCGTATGCAGCGAAGAAGGGCCGAGCCGCGCGTACTTGAACATCAGCATGATTTCGATGATGAACAGCACCGTGTAGAACACCACGAAGCCGCCGATACTCAGATACAGGTCGCCCGCGGTCAGACTCGAGGCCGACAGGTTAGTCGGCAGAATGCCCGCGATGGTCCACGGCTGGCGACCCACCTCGGCGACGATCCAGCCGAATTCGGCCGCGAGCCAGGGCAGCGGAATCGCCCACAGCGCCCAGCGCAGGAACCAGCGGCGCTTTTCCAGCAGCAGCGAGCGTTGCGCGCAGAACCAGAAGGCGAGCACGAAGGTGGCGAGGAACAGGATGCCGAGGCCCACCATCAGCCGGAACGAGAAGAACACGGGCGCCACCGGCGGGATCGTTTTCTTCGCGGCCTGGGTGATCTGGTCCGGCGTGGCGTCGGTGACGTTCGCGGTGAACTGCTTGAGCATCAGGCCGTAGCCGAGATCCTGCTTGTGCGCGTCGAAGGCGGCTTTGGCTTCGTCGGTGACGTCGCCCTGTTTGAGCTTCTGCAGCGCGGCGTAGGCCAGCATGCCGTTCCTGATGCGCGCTTCGTTGCGCACCATCAGGTCTTTCAGGCCGACCACGGGTTCGTCGAGCGAACGGGTGGCGATCAGGCCGAGCGCGTAGGGAACCCGGATTGCGTAGTCGGTGCGCTCTTCTTTCTGGTTCGGAATCCCGATGATCGTGAACGGAGCCGGCGCGGGCGCGGTTTCCCATTCGGATTCGATCGCGGCGAGCTTGACCTGCTGGACTTCGCCGGTGCGGTAGCCGGATTCGTCGCCGAGCACGATCACGCACAGCGTGGACGCAAGGCCGAAACCGGCGGCGATCGCGAACGAGCGCAGTGCGAATTCGGTGTCGCGGCGCTTGAGCAGATACCACGACGACACGCCGAGCACGAACATCGAGGCCGTCACGTAGCCGGCGGAGACAGTGTGCACGAACTTGACCTGCGCGACCGGATTGAACAGCACGGAGAAGATGCTGTCGAGTTCCATGCGCATGGTCTGGTAGTTGAAGGTCGCGCCGACCGGATTGTTCATCCAGCCGTTGGCCACCAGAATCCACAGCGCCGAGAGGTTCGAGCCGAGCGCGACGAGGAACGTCACGATCACGTGCTGCACCCTGGAGAGCCGCTTCCAGCCGAAGAAGAACAGGCCGACGAAGGTGGATTCGAGGAAGAACGCCATCAGGCCTTCGACGGCGAGCGGCACGCCGAAAATGTCGCCCACGTAGTGCGAGTAGTACGACCAGTTGGTGCCGAACTGGAATTCGAGCGTGAGACCGGTGGTCACGCCCATTGCAAAGTTGATGCCGAAGAGCTTGCCCCAGAACTGGGTCATGTCCTTGTAGATCTGCTTGCCGGTCATCACGTAGACCGATTCCATGATGACGAGCAGCCAGGACAGGCCGAGCGTGAGCGGGACGAACAGGAAGTGATAAAGCGCCGTGATGGCGAACTGGAGGCGCGACAGTTCTACGACTTCGCTAACGGGCATGTTGATCACCTTGGGACGGATGCGAGGCAGGCACGGAGAGCAGCGCCTGCGCGACTTGCTCGGGCGGCAGCGACATGTTTTCCGCCTGAGGATGATTGAAGAAGGTGTACTTGAGCACCATCAGTAATGCGAACTTGATGGCGAGGACGATGGCGATATCCCGCGCCAGCGTCGGACCGCGCACCCAGCCGTCGAACCTTTTACGCAGGCTCGGGCGGCGGATGGTATTGCGATTGAGGGCTATGGTCATGATCGGTAGAAGGCAACTTCACACCGGTGAATCCGGCTGGCGCCAGGCCGCTTCAACGGTCTGGCGAGTGCATCCCGATTCTAGGAGCAGAACCTCGCACGCAACGGTTCGGCACTGCGGCATTGGGTCGCGAGACTTGCCCCGTTTGGCCTGTATTGCCAGGTGGTTTGTGTTACGTCAAGAAATGCGTTGACCGTGCATCCTGGCGTACGGAGGTGTGCGAACGTGCGCGCGACCAGCGCGCTGCGCGGGCGAAAAAAAAAGCCCCGCCGTCTTACGAGGGCGAGGCTTGGCGGTCTGGCTACCGCGCGCCGGACGAACCGGCGTGCTGAAACGCTTCAGGCTTTACGCATATTCGGTGAGTGCACCGCGCATCTTCTTCATTGCGCTCGCCTCGATCTGGCGAATACGTTCGGCGGACACGCCGAATTCGTCGGCCAGTTCGTGCAGCGTGGAGCCGCCCGAACCGTCGTCTTCCACCTTCAGCCAGCGTGCCTCGATGATGCGGCGGCTGCGGGCGTCCAGTGCGTCCAGCGCGCTCGCGATACCGTCGCTTTGCAGCTTGTCGCGCTGACGCGAAGCCAGCACGGCGGTCGGTTCGCTATGCGAGTCGGCCAGATAGGCGATCGGCGCGTACGACTCCTCGCCGTCTTCAACCTGGCCTTCCAGCGCGATGTCGCCGCCCGAGAGGCGCGTTTCCATTTCGGAGACTTCTTCGCGTTTCACATTCAGCTCTTTGGCGAGACCTTCGATCTCGTCCGGCGTGAACGCGCCCAGCCCTTGCTTGTGGCTGCGCAGGTTGAAGAACAGCTTGCGCTGCGCCTTGGTCGTGGCGACTTTCACCATGCGCCAGTTGCGCAGAATGTATTCGTGGATCTCGGCCTTGATCCAGTGCATGGCGTACGACACGAGGCGCACGTTCTGCTCCGGATCGAAGCGCTTCACGGCCTTCATCAGGCCGATATTGCCTTCCTGGATCAGGTCGGCGTGCGGCAGTCCATAGCCCAGATAGTTGCGCGCGATCGACACGACCAGCCGCAGGTGCGACAGGACGAGGCGGCGTGCGGACTCAAGGTTGTCCTGCTCGCGAAATTCGGTGGCGAACTGGCGTTCTTCCGCCGGCGTCAGCATCGGAATCCGATTTACGGCCTGGATGTAGGCGTCGATATTGCCCAGTTGACCGGGCAGCAGCGAGGAATGCGAGAGCGCCAGTGCACCTGCCGAAGCGGCCTTAGCCGACGACGGGCTCAAAGTACTCGGAAGGGTCATTGCATGGCTCACGTGGAAAACTCCTTTGGAATCAGACAAAAGCTTGTTCAGGTAACGACTCCAGCGTTGGATGTTAGCACTCTGATTTGCCGAGTGCTAATACTTAGAGGCCGTAAGGGCATCGAGGTTCCGCAAATTCCTATTGAAATTCACGATTCAATAGCCATGCGATGCCCTCTTGGGAGTCTTTGTGCCTGGCGTAGAAATTACCTAACAAATAGCCTTCGTGATGATAACTGACCGATTTTTGTCATATTTGAAGAGACTAATTGCGAAAACTGCGAATCCTTCATACGATCCGCCAAATTGAGATTGACTTTAGAATACGCAAAACTGTTACTAATTGTTCAACGTTCGACGGAACTCGGGTGTTAGATGAACAACAAAAAGAATGTTTTGCGTGATCTGGCGCTAAAAATCACGGCTGGAGCCGTGCTGGTGGGCGCTTCGGGAGTGGCCTCGGCTGACCAGTTCGGCGTGCAGGTGGCCGGCGGACTGGGCGATCGCCACGTCAAGAAGCTCGATCTCGGCTTTGTCTGGGATCCGGATCTGAACTGGTGGCAGATCGGCGACTGGCATTTCTCGCTGATCGGCGAAGCGCACGTGGCATGGTGGCACACCAATGAAGGCAACGTGCACGACAATATCGGCGAGGTCGGCGTGACGCCGATCATCCGCTTCATCAAGGAATCGGGGCCGATCCGCCCGTATGCCGAACTGGGCGCGGGCATCCGCCTGCTCTCGAGTCCCCGCATCTCTTCGACCTTTACGCTGGGCACCGCGTTCCAGTTCGCCGACATGGCGGGCGTGGGCATGCAGTTCGGCAACCGCCAGCAGTACCAGGCGGGCTATCGCTTCCAGCATATTTCCAACGGCGGTATCAAAGAGCCGAATCCTGGTATAAATTTCCACCAGCTATATCTGCAATATAACTTCTGACGACCGTGGCCACGTTCGGCTCACCGGTGCGAGGGGCTGAGCGATGGCGGCAAAGATAATCGAAGCGATTCGCGGGCTCGAGCGAGAGCGTTTCCGGGCGATGGTCGACGGCGACGGCCAATCGCTCGACACGCTGCTCGCGGAGAACGTGAGCTACGTTCACACGAACGGCAAGCGGGAAACGAAGCGGCAGTTCATCGACGGGATTGTTGCGGGGCGCCGCCGCTACCGGCAGATCGAGGTGCAGTCGCAGGACGTGCTGCCGGTTGGGCGGGAGACCTGCGTGGTCACCGGCCGGGCGCTGATCGAAATGGAAGCGAATAACGGAGCGCTGCTGTTTCCGATCGCCTACACGGCGATCCATACGCAGGCAGATGGGCAATGGCGTCTGATTGCCTGGCAGGCCACGCGTTGCGCAATCGAGTGAGAGTGAGCCGTTGCGGTCACTCCAGCCGCGCGGCTGCGGTGCGCGCATCCGGTTGCCACGGGCATGCGGGTTACGCGCTGGTGGTTCGCTGTCCGTTCGCTTTTGCCTCGCCTCGACGTCCGCTCGTGCGTCGTTGCAGCCCGATTCCGAAGCAGCGACGCTTTCCCTGAGCTACGCCATTCCCGCACGCGACTATCCGCCGCATCCGTTCGGGCCGCTGCCGGCACTTATACCGCGCCGTCACACCGGCGTTTTCGCGACGTCCACGATCAGTTCGACCTGCCGTTCAATCGCGCTCGGCACGGGCGCTTCGCCGCGCAGGACAGCGCTGATCCAGGCGGCTGTCGTCGGTGCGTCCCTGGCGTCGGGCAAGTCGACTTCCGGCGCATCGGGTGACGAGCGTTCGTGCGGCACGCGGGTTTCGCAGATGCCGTCATGCAGCCAGTCGACCTGCACCTGACGGCGCGTATCGGCCACCGCTTCGCCTTCGGTGCCGCGCGCGAGCAGCGCGCCGCCGGCGGCCGCGTCCGGATGCGTGTTGAACAGCTGCGTCAGACTGTCGCGATAGGGCGGGTGCGTGTAGTTCACCAGACGCAAGCCCGCCGGCGCGAACGGTTGCAGGATTTTCACCAATGTGTGCGTCGAATTACGCACGCCCATGCGCCGGCGCAGCGCGAGAAGGCGCGCAAGCTTCGGCGCGAGCACGTCGATCGGCGCAAACGCGAGACGGCGCTCGGCGAGACCATCTTCGATGTCGGCGTGCGACTGCGCGTGCGGAATTTGCAGATGCGTGAAGATTTCCGCGCTCGTCACGCGGCCCGGATCTTCGGTTACGCCATGCACCAGCACCGGCACGCCCTCGCGCGCCAGCAGCAGGGCGAGCAGCGGCACGAGATTCGGCTGCTTGCGCGCACCGTTGTAGGTGGGGATCGACACCGGCCGAAACGCGCCGTGCGGCAGATGGACCGGCTCGAACGATGCATGCGCGCCGGCCAGCATCGCGGCGAGTTCGTCGGCGGTTTCGCCCTTCACGCGATAGGCGAGCAGCACCGCGCCGAGTTCGAGATCGGCCACGCGGCCGTCGAGCATGGCGGTGTAGAGCGCGCGGGTATCCTCGGCGGTCAGCGCGCGGGCGCCGTTCGGGCCGCGGCCGATTTCCTTGATGAAGCGGGCGCAGGGGAAGAGGTTGGCGGTGTCGGCGGAGTCGGTCATCGGGCGGAGTGGAACGTATTGGCACGCCGCCCAAGGGCGGTCGGCCACGGTATTCAAGGGACGCTATCCGGTGTGAGTATCGCATCTATAGCGATCCGGCGAGACACCGCAGCCGCGGCGCCCACCCTGCCGACCCACGCGGAACTGCCGCGCGCGGCGCTTTGCTGCGCGTTACACTCGATGTTTTATCGCCGCGCTGGCGGCACACATCAAGGAACGGAGAACGGGATGAGTTACGTATTTGCACCCGCACCGGTGGTCGCGGTGCCGGTTGTGGGGTCCAGCGAGCAGTTCGCGGTGCGTCGCATCTACTGTGTGGGCCGCAATTACGAGGCGCACGCGCGGGAGATGGGACACGATCCTGATCGCGAACCGCCGTTCTTCTTCACCAAGCCGGCTGACGCGGTGCTGTACGTCGCGCCCGGCGCCACCGGCGAGTTTCCTTATCCGCCGCAGTCGAAAAATGTCCATTTCGAAATGGAAATGGTGGCGGCGATCGGCAAGGGCGGCAAGAACATTGCCGCGGAAAGCGCGCTCGATCACGTCTACGGTTACGCGCTCGGTCTCGATATGACGCGCCGCGATCTGCAGGCCGAAGCGAAAAAGCTCGGCCGCCCCTGGGATACGGCGAAGGGTTTCGATCACTCGGCGCCGCTCGGCCCGATTCATCCCGCCGCGACGGTCGGCCATGTCGGCAAGGGCGCGATCTGGTTGTCGGTGAACGGCGAGGAAAAGCAAAGCTCGGATGTGTCGCAACTGATCTGGTCGGTGGCCGAGACGGTTGCATATCTGTCTACGCTGTTCGAACTGCAACCCGGCGATCTGATCTTCACCGGCACTCCGGAGGGCGTCGGCGCGGTGGTGCCGGGCGATCTGATGAAGGGCGGCGTGGACGGGCTCGGCGAATTCAGCGTGCGCGTCGTCTGACGGCTGGTTTGGGGGGGGAGACAGACAACATGAAGCTCTATAGCTATTTCCGTAGCTCGGCGTCCTATCGCGTGCGCATTGCGCTGAACGTGAAGAATCTGCCGTACGAGTACGTGCCGGTGCACCTCGTGCGCGAGGGCGGCGAGCAACTGAAGCCGGAATACCGCAAGGTGAATGTGGACTGCGTCGTGCCCACGCTCGTCGAAGGCAATGACGTGATGCCGCAGTCGCTCGCGATCATCGAGTATCTGGAAGAAACGCATCCCGAGCCGCCGCTTCTGCCCAAAGCGCCGGTCGATCGTGCGTATGTGCGGGCGCTGGCGTTGCAGGTGGCGTGCGAGATCCATCCGCTGAACAATCTGCGCGTGCTGAAGTATCTGAAGCACACGCTGGGTGTCGACGACTATGCGAAGGACGCGTGGTACCGGCACTGGGTGGAAGCGGGGTTCGCCACGTTCGAAGCGCATCTGGCCGGCGATTCACGCACCGGCAAGCTGTGTTTCGGCGATACGCCGACAATCGCCGATACCTGTCTGATTCCGCAGGTGTTCAACGCGCAGCGCTTCAAGGTCGACACGGCGAAATTTCCGACGATCCAGCGCATCTACGATCACGCAATGCAACTCGACGCGTTTGCCCGTGCGGCGCCAGACGTGCAGCCCGACGCCGAGTAAGCCGGCCTCGTCCATCGGCGAGGCAGGATGAAAAAAGGGCACTCCGCGGAGTGCCCTTTTTGCTCTCTGAGCCGCAAACGCCGTGGCGTTCAGCTGCCCAGCAATGCGTCGGAAAACTCTTCCGCGCTGAACGGCTGCAAGTCCTCGACCTTTTCGCCGACGCCGATGAAATACACCGGGATCGGACGCTGCCGCGCGATCGCGGCCAGAATGCCGCCCTTCGCCGTGCCGTCGAGCTTGGTGACGATCAGGCCGGTGAGGCCGAGCGCGTCGTCGAAAGCCTTCACTTGCGCGAGCGCGTTCTGGCCGGTGTTGGCGTCGATCACCAGCAGCACCTCGTGCGGCGCGCCTTCCTGTGCCTTGCCGATCACGCGCTTCACCTTGCGCAGTTCTTCCATGAGATGCAGTTGGGTCGGCAGGCGGCCGGCCGTGTCCGCCATCATCACGTCGATCTTGCGGGCACGCGCGGCACCGACCGCGTCGAAGATCACCGCCGCCGGGTCGCCGCTTTCCTGCGACACCACCGTCACGTTGTTGCGCTGGCCCCAGATGGCCAGTTGCTCGCGCGCGGCGGCGCGGAACGTGTCGCCCGCTGCCAGCAGCACCGACTGATCGAAGCTTTGCAGATGCTTGGCGAGCTTGCCGATACTGGTGGTTTTGCCCGCGCCGTTGACACCCGCGATCATCATCACGAGCGGCTGCGCGCGGCCGAGCATCAGCGATTTTTCCAGCGGCTTGAGCAGATCGACCAGCAGCGTGCGCAACGCTGCCTTGACCTGCTGAGGATCGGTGAGGCGCTCGGTGCGCACTTTTTCGCGCAGCGCTTCGAGCAGGTATTCGGTGGCGTCCACCCCTGCGTCCGACATGAGCAGTGCGGTTTCGAGCTCTTCGTACAGATCTTCGTCGATCTTCGTGCCGACAAAGATGCCAGTCAGGCTCGAACTCGTCTTCGACAAGCCGGTTTTCAGGCGTGTCAGCCACGAGCGCTTCGCGCCCGCGTCCGGCAGCGGCGGCGGAACGATTTCGACGGTCCCGGGCGCGGATTCTTCCGGCTCGGGCCCGATTGCGGGCGCCGCGGCTGTCTCGACGCGAGCCGGGGCCGCCGCCGGGCGCGGTGCGACCGGCGCGACAGGCGCGGGTGCCTGCACGGCGGCTTCGGGCGTCGAGCCTTCTGGCGCGCTTTGCGACTCTTCGGGCGCGTTATCGGACTCTTTCGAACCCTTGAATCGTTTGAAAAAGCTGAACATGATCTGGCGTGGTGAGAGCGCGCGCCGATGCGCGCGGCCGGCACGAGACCGGCGGGAGCGGCAGGCAGCGTTGCGATGCGGGATGCAAGGCGCTGGAAGCCGCACATTTTATCAGGCGCGCCGCTGCCCGTCGTATCGGCCGAACGGCCAGGCTGGACGCGCGGCGTCGCTGTGGTAACGTTGGCGCTCCGGCCCTCACGTATCGACGTCGCGGGCGCTTTCAAAACGTAATCGAAACTGCATGCCCCGTTCCGCACCTTCGCGCGCCCAAGGCGCTTCATCCAAAGGCGGCAAGCCGCACGCCATCCGTATCATAGGCGGCGACTGGAAACGCACGCCGCTGCCCGTGCTCGATCTCGACGGCTTGCGCCCCACGCCCGATCGCGTGCGCGAGACGCTATTCAACTGGCTCGGCCAGAATCTGGAGGGCCAGCGCTGTCTCGATCTGTTCGCCGGCAGCGGCGCGCTCGGCTTCGAGGCGGCGTCGCGCGGCGCGGCCCGGGTATTGATGGTGGAGCGCAATGCGCGGGCCGCCGGCCAGTTGCGCGCCAACCAGGAACGCCTGTCGGCGCGCACGATCGAAATCGCTGAAGCCGACGGTTTGCGCCTTGCCGCGAGTCTCGCGCCCGGATCGTTCGACGTGGTGTTTCTCGACCCGCCGTTCGGCACGGATCTGCTCGGCAAAGCCCTTGCGCTGGCGGCGCCGCTAGTGAGCGCTAACGGATTTCTGTATGTGGAAGCGGGAGAGGCGCTCGAACTCGAGGGTAACGAGACGCTCGCCGGCTGGGAAATCGTGCGGCAAGGTAAAGCGGGCGCTGTCCACTTTCATTTGCTGCAGCGCGAAAATAAGGAATAATGCGCGTTCCAAAACAAGCGCCGGGCGGTTTGCCGTCACGCGCGCGGTCGGTGCCAAATGCGTCGCGTGGACGCTTTGACGTGCCCTTTGTCTGAAGAGAGGAGAAATCTCATGGTAGTCGCCGTGTACCCGGGCACGTTCGATCCGCTGACACGCGGTCACGAAGACCTCGTTAGGCGCGCGTCGAGCATCTTCGACACGCTGGTGGTGGGCGTTGCCGACAGCCGCAACAAGAAACCATTTTTCACACTCGAGGAGCGCCTCGACATCGCTCATGAGGTGCTTGGGCACTACCCGAACGTCCAGGTCATGAGTTTCAAGGGGCTGCTGAAGGATTTCGTACGCAGCAATAACGCACGGGTGATCGTGCGTGGACTGCGAGCCGTGTCGGACTTCGAATATGAGTTCCAGATGGCCGGCATGAATCGCTATCTGCTGCCCGACGTCGAAACCATGTTCATGACGCCGTCCGATCAATACCAGTTCATTTCGGGCACGATCGTGCGCGAGATTGCGCAGTTGGGCGGCGACGTCAGCAAGTTCGTGTTCCCGTCGGTCGAGCAATGGCTGAAGGAGAAGGTTGCCGCGCTGGATCCGGCCAACGGTGCTTCGGCGGCGCAACCGTAACCGGCGTAAACTGTCGGTTTGACGGATCAAAGTCGGCTGCGGCCGGCGTGAAGTGAGAGAAGCATGGCCTTGATGATTACCGACGAGTGCATCAATTGCGACGTCTGCGAGCCCGAGTGCCCGAACGACGCGATTTCGATGGGCCCGGAAATCTATGTGATCGACCCGAAGAAGTGTACCGAGTGCGTCGGGCATTTCGACGAGCCGCAATGTATTCAGGTGTGCCCGGTCGAGTGTATCCCGCGCGATCCGGAGCATCTGGAGACGCCCGGCGAGTTGATGGCGAAGTACCACGCGCTACAGGCTGCAAAGGGCGAGTGAAGTTCGAAGTCTAAAAAAACGGCGAGACCTTTCGGCCTCGCCGTTTTTTTTTGCCGCAACGTTTCTGCGCTGTTCGTCGTGTTAACCGACGTAAGCGCTGAAGATGTCCCGCAGCGCGTCCAGAAGAATGTCGCATTCGGCGTCCGTCCCGACTGAGATCCGCAAATGCTGGTCGATTCGCGGAGCCTTGAAATGGCGCACGAAAATTTCCTTGTCCCTCAACCGCAATGCGAGCGTTGCGGCGTCGTAGCCTTCGTGGCGTGCGAACAGCAGATTCGCGGCCGACGGCAGCACCTCGAAGCCCAGCGCCGTCAGCCCGGCCGCCAGTCGTTCACGGCTCGCCACGACCTTGGCGCACGTGTCGCGAAACCATGCGTCGTCTTCGTACGCCGCCGCGGCGGCAGCCTGCGCGAGGCGGTCTAACGGATAGGAGTTGAAGCTGTCCTTTACACGGTTCAGCGCGCCGATCAGGTCCGGATTGCCGAACGCAAAGCCGACGCGCATCCCGGCCAGCGAACGCGACTTCGATACGGTCTGAACGACCAGCAGATTCGGATAGCGATCGATCAAACCGATGGCCGACTGCGCGCCGAAATCCACGTACGCTTCGTCGATCACCACCACGGAATCGGGACTGCTCGCCACCAGGCGCTCGATATCGGCAAGCGGCAGCGGGCGGCCGGTCGGCGCATTCGGATTCGGGAACAGGATGCCGCCGTTCGGCGACATGTAATCGTCGACGTGGATCGTGAAGCTATCGTCGAGCGGGATAGTCCGGTAGTCGACTTCGAACAGCCGCGCGTACGTCGGATAGAAGCTGTAGGTGACGTCCGGAAACAGCAGCGGCTTGTCGTGCTTGAGCAGTGCCTGGAACGTGAGCGCGAGCACTTCGTCCGAGCCGTTGCCCGCAAAGACCTGCTCGGCGCGGATGCCGTGGTACGCGGCAACCGTTTCGCGGAGCTTTTGCGCCGTCGGATCGGGGTAGCGGCGCAGCGATTCGGCTGCGTCGCCCAGTTCCTGCCGGATCGCTTCGAGCACACGAGGCGACGGCGGATACGGATTCTCGTTGGTATTCAGCTTCACCGGATGCGTAACCACGGGCTGCTCGCCAGGCACATATGGCGTCAGACGGTGAACGATGTCACTCCAATAACGGCTCAAGCGATTCTCCCAAGCAGGAAAGTTACGGTCGATGGCGGCACGGCAGCCCGGTTCCGGCAGAGGCGCCGCCTACGGATTGCGATGCAGTTGCATCATCGCGCGCTCGAGCTCGCCCTTGATGACTTGCGGCATCACGGCGAGTGCGCGCTCGATCGATGCATCGATCACATCCTGCTCTTCCCGCCGCGGCGGTTTCAGCACGTAGTTGGCGACGTCCGGCCTGGCGCCGGCGCGCGCGCTCTCGGGAATCAGGTCACGCGGATGCCCGATGCCGATCCGCAACCGCCAGTATTGCTGCGACGACAGATGCGCGGTGATGTCCTTGAGCCCATTATGGCCGCCGCTGCCACCGCCCAGTTTCAACTTGACGCTGCCGGGCGGCATGTCGAGTTCGTCGTGCGCGACCAGAATTTCGTCGGGAAGAATCTTGAAGAACTGTGCAAGCGCCACGACCGACTGGCCCGAGCGGTTCATATACGTCTGCGGCTCCAGCAAGTGCACCTCCTCGCCGTGAAGCCGTGCCTTGGCGTAGAAACCGTGGAAACGCCGCTCGTCGCGCAACGTCGTGCCTGCTTCGCGGGCCAGTTGATCGACCAGCCAGAAGCCGGCGTTGTGGCGCGTCGCGGTGTATTCGGCGCCCGGATTGCCGAGGCCGACGATCAGCTTGATCATGATTGCGTAGGTCCATCTGGCCCGGAAGCCGAACGCGGCCGAACCGAAAAAAACCGAAAAAAAACCCGCCGGGGCGAACCTCGGCGGGTCACATCGACCGTTTCATTGAAACGGATCGAGAGGATACTTGCTCAGTGCCTCGGGGCGCTCAAGCAGCCGGCGTTTCGCCTTCGCCTTCAGCAGCGGCGGCCTCGCCTTCAGCGATTGCACCAGCCGGGATCGTTGCAGCTGCGATCACCGGGTTTTCTGCTTCGACGTGGGCGACCAGCGTCACACCTGCCGGCAGCTTGATGTCCTTGGCGTGAACCGAGTGACCCGCTTCGATGGTGGCCAGATCGACTTCGAGGAATTCCGGCAGTGCCGAAGGCAGGCACTCGATTTCGATTTCGTTGATGACGTGCGAGATCACCGCGCTCGACAGCTTCACTGCCGGGTTCGTTTCCTGATTCAGGAAGTGCAGCGGCACCTTGGTGTGCAGTTTCTTCTTCGCGTCGACACGTTGGAAGTCCACGTGCAGCACGAGCTGACGGAACGGGTGGTATTGCACGTCGCGCAGCAGAACCTGTTGCGACTTGCCTGCCACTTCCAGATCGAGGATCGACGAGTGGAAAACTTCTTTCTTCAGCGCGTGCCACAGCGCGTTGTGGTCCAGTTCGACCAATTGCGTTTCAGCACCAGCGCCATATACGATGCCCGGGGTCTTGCCCGAGTTACGCAGGCGGCGGCTCGCACCCGTACCTTGCAAAGAACGCTCGAAAGCGACTACTTTCATGTTGAATCTCCATTGCACTGCCCGCGACCAGGCAGTAAAAACGGGGCCTCCAAGCCAGATGGCTGAGGCCCCAGAGCTGCGGCACGAACCTTCGTTCGTTCATGCCGATTGTGCAAAAGCGCGGTGTGCCGCCTGAAGCGGCGCGCTGCGCCTTCGCAAATACTTAACTTTCAGCGAACAGCGACATCACCGAATCGCCGCGGCGAATCCGCGAGAACGTTTCGGCCAGCAGGCCAGCGCTGGTCAACGAGCGGATCTTCGCGCACGAGCGGGCTTCTTCGCCGAGCGGGATCGTGTCCGTGACAACGAGTTCGTCGAGTGCGGAGGCAGCGATACGCTCGCCCGCGCCGCCCGACAGAACCGGGTGAGTGGCATAAGCGAACACCTGTTTCGCGCCGCGTTCCTTCAGAACCTGAGCTGCCTTGCAGAGCGTGCCGGCAGTATCGACCATGTCGTCCATGATCACGCAGGTACGACCTTCGACTTCACCGATGATGTTCATCACTTCGGCAACGTTCGCCTTCGGGCGGCGTTTGTCGATGATCGCGAGATCGCAATTGAGCTGTTTGGCCAATGCACGGGCACGCACCACGCCGCCGACGTCCGGCGAAACGACCAGCAGATTCTCGTAGTTCTGCTTGCGCAGATCGCCGAGCAGCACGGGCGTAGCGTAGATGTTGTCGACCGGAATGTCGAAGAAGCCTTGAATCTGGTCGGCGTGCAGATCCATCGTAATGATCCGCTCGACGCCGGCGATTTCCAGCATGTTCGCCACGATCTTCGCCGAGATGGCGACGCGCGCGGAACGCGGGCGGCGATCTTGACGGGCATAACCGAAGTAGGGGATGGCTGCGGTGATCCGGCCTGCGGATGCGCGCTTGAGCGCATCGACCATGATCATCAGTTCCATCAGATTGTCGTTCGCCGGTGCGCACGTGGACTGCAGGACGAAGACATCCTTGCCACGCACGTTTTCCTGAATCTCGACCTGGATTTCACCGTCCGAGAAACGGCTGACCATTGCTTTGCCGAGGGGAATACCGAGGATTTTGACGACTTCCTGTGCAAGCGCGGGATTTGCGTTGCCAGTAAAAACCATCAGGCCGTCATGGCTGCTCATCGTGCACCTGCTTCAGGCTGGGGGCGAGGGGAAATGCGAGAAATTTTGGCAGGGGAGAAAGGATTCGAACCTTTGCATGCCGGAATCAAAATCCGGTGCCTTAACCAGCTTGGCGACTCCCCTACACTAACTCTGAGCTCCGCCGAACGTGGAGTTTCGTTCGACGATGCAAAACTTATGACGCGAAAGTAAAGAGTGGATGCTGATCGAGACTTGCGGCCACTGCGCTGTTCCATTCGGCTGGCAGTTTGGCTTGCACCGCTTCTGCTTCAGCTTTACTACGGAACGCTGCAAAGACACTTGCACCTGATCCAGACATCCGCGCTGGCGCGACGTTTTCAAACCATCGCAGCACTTGCGCTACTTCCGCGTACTTTCCTACGACAACCTGCTGCATGTCGTTCCGGCCAAAACTTTCTGGCCATTCAGTGTTGCAGCTAAGTTCTGCAGGAAAGTCCGTAATTGTGAGGGGTTTTGAATCTCTTGTCAACGCTTTTTCGGAGAAAATCGCTGCAGTCGGAACATGAACCCTCGGCGTCACTACCAGGAAATGGCGCGGCGGCAATTGTACAACGTCTAAAGCCTCTCCGACACCCTGAGCGAACGCATTTTTTCCAAACACAAAAAACGGTACATCCGCACCGAGTTTCAACGCCAGCGCCTGCAATTCGAGGCGCGGCAGGTTGAGCTTCCACAGACGGTTGAGCGCGAGCAGTGTCGTCGCTGCGTTGGAGCTGCCGCCGCCGAGGCCGGCGCCCATCGGCAGGCGTTTGTCGATTTCGATATCGACGCCTTCGGGCGAGCCCGTATGCGTTTTGAGCAGCGTCGCGGCGCGCACGGTCAGATCGTGTTCCGGCGGCACGTCGGCGATTTCGGTGCGGCGCGTGATGAGCCCGTCGTCGCGTCGCGTGAAGTGCAGCGTGTCGCCCCAATCGAGCAACTGGAACACCGTTTGCAGCGTGTGATAGCCATCCGGCCGGCGGCCGGTGATGTGCAGGAAGAGGTTGAGTTTCGCTGGCGCGAGGCAATCGCGCAGCGAATCGGTCGTTTCAATCATGAGTCGAGGCTACATGCGCCACGTGGCGCTGAAGAAGCGGCAAGGTCGCGCGCGAAAAAGATGCGTGAAAGGTGCGTGAAGCGGCACCGGTTACTGATGATCCAGGACGAGCTTGATGTCGAGCGGCGGCTCCGAGCGCGTCAGGTTGACGCGCTTCACGCCCGTGGCAGGCGGCTCGACATACGCCAGGTAGTCGATCGTCCAGCCGTCCTGCGTGATCTCTTTCAGCCGCGACGGCTGGTCGGGATCCTTCTCGGTCCTGGCGCGCGAAGTGGGTGCCGGCGACGGTTGCAGCCAGTAGCGCAGCCCCTCGACCGGCAGTGCGAAGCCGAGCGCATTCTGCATCAGCGTGGAGACGTTGTCCGCGGTGAGCGGCTGGCGATTCGGCAACTCCAGCGTGGCCGACGCTGGCGACGACGTCACCACCGCCAGCGTCTGGCCGAGCGGATTGCGTAACTCCAGAGTCACGGTATCGCCGGTTTCCTGCCAGGCGAAATTGCCGTAGGCGTTGCGCTGCTGGCCGTTCTGATCGTTGTACTGGACCGCGAAACGGCCCTGGTAAGAACGGCTCGTCTGCGCGGTGACGGAGGTTGCGGCATTCGACGTGGATGGCCCCTGCGGTTTCACCGACGCACAACCGGCCAATGCGACAACCGCCGCCGCTGCGAATCCGAGCGCCGCGCCACGCGGCGCCCGGGGAAAGGAAATCAGACGGGAAAGACGCATCAAAGATCGTTCACCTGAAGACGTTGGAGCGTTTTGACCAGCGTGTCGTTGTCCGGTTCGAGCTTGCGCGCGTCGCGGAAAGCGGCGCGGGCCTGATCCTGATTGCCCGTTTTCCACAACACTTCGCCGAGGTGCGCGCCGATTTCAGCATTCGGCTGCATGTCGTAGGCTTTGCGCAGCAGCTTGATCGCGTCCGACGTGTCGCCCATCCGGTATTTGACCCAGCCGACGCTGTCCATGATGAATGCGTCGTTCGGCGCCAACGAGGAGGCCTTCTCGACCAGCTTGTCCGCCTCGGCGAGGCGCTGATTGCGATCGGCCAGCGAGTAGCCGAGCGCGTTATACGCTTGCGGATTGTCGGGCTGCGTCTGGATCAGCTTGCGCAACTGCGTTTCCATGACGTCGTAATGGCCGGTCTTTTCGGCGGACATCGCGTAGTCGTAGGTCAGATCGGGGTCGTCGGGGAACTGCGCCGTGGCTTGCTGCAGGCGCGTTTCGGCCTCGGGGTAACGCCTCGCATCGAACAGGATCGCCGCGTCCGTGCGCGCGATCAGCGCCTGGTCGCGCGGGTCCGGCGCCGGCAGATTGGCGAGCAGCTTGCGCGCGTCGTCGGCCTTGCCCTGCTTGGCGAGCAATTGTGCGCGCGTGATCTGCGCGGGCACATATTGCTGGCTCGACGGCGAGATTTTGTTCAGCCAGTCGCTCGCGGCCGCGTCGTTCTTCTGTTCGAGCGACAGTTGTGCAAGGTAGATATACGCCTGGCCGGGATCCGCGCCCGGCGTTTTTTCGGCTTGCTGCGCGTACTGGGTCAGGTACGTTTGCGCTTCATTGAAATTCTTCTGCTGGATCTTGATCAGCGCGAGCGCCATGAGCGGCGTGAGATCGTTCGCGTTGTTCCTGTGCATGATCTCGAACTGCTTCTGCGCGTCGTCCAGACGGTCGCTCGCAAGATACATCTGGGCGAGCGCGAGACGGGCGTCATGCGATTTCGGATTCTGCTGCACGTACTTTTCGAGCGAGGCGATGCCTTCCTTGCGCTCTTCCGGGCCCATTTGCGACAGCATCAGCGCGGCCGGCAAATAGTCGGGCTTGAGCGCGAGCGCCTGCTCGAGCGACTTGCGCGCACCCGGCGCGTCGTCCGATACGAGCTGCTGTCGTGCAAGTGCCAGTTGCGCTTCCGGCCGGTTCAGGTCGTTCTTGAGCAGGTCCTGCAGCACGTGCAGGCCGCCGATCCGGTTCGGGCCGCGCGAGAGCAGCAGCTGCAGCGCCAGAATCGCGCTGCCGCGATTGTCCGCGGGCACCCGCGCGAGTTCGCGGGCGAGGATCGGCTCCGCGTCGTCAGGGCGGCCGGACAGCACGAGCAGCGACGCGTCGAGTTGCGCGGCGCGTTCCGAGTTCGGCGCATACTGCTGCCACAATTGCGCGGCGGCCAATGCGTCGGACGGGCTCTGCGCGGCCAGCGCGATTTCGGTGGCGCGTTGCGCCATGCGAGGATCGTGCGTGTCGCGCGCAAGGGCGAGGTAGGTCTGATAGGCGGGCGCCGGCTGGTCGCGCTGCAGCGCGACTTCGGCGGCGAGCACCTGGAATACGATCTGGCTCGTCAGCGGCACCCCGGGCAGGGACTTCTGGTCTTCCGCCGAGGCCGGCCCGAGCGGGTCGGGGAGGGTGACCGAGGTGTCGTCCGAGTCCGGCGATGAATCCTGCGCGTGCGCGGGCACGGCAGCCAGCGCCCAGACGGCGAGCGCCGCCGCGCCGAGCATCCGGCGAGCGGACACGGCGTGCGGTACGCGGAATGCGCTAGCCGGGCGCTTCAAAAACAGCTTCACGAAGGACAAGTTCATGGAAATCCGTTCAATGTTTCGGACGATTGTAACGCGCTCGCTACAATACGCGCACAACCACTCACGCAAGTTGCAGACCAGTTAGACATGCCAGAGTTGCCAGAAGTTGAGGTTACCCGACGGGGAATCGAACCGTATGTGTCCGGGCGCAAGGTTGAACGCGTCGAAGTGCGTACGCCGGCGCTGCGCTGGCCGATTCCGGCCGATCTTGCGAAAACCTTGCGCGGCCGCGTGGTGCGTAAGGTCGAGCGGCGCGGCAAGTACCTGTTGTTCGAGATCGACGCGGGCTGGTTCATTGTGCATCTTGGCATGACTGGGACGCTGCGGGTGCTGCGCCACGTACCGCATCCGCCGGCCGCGGCGAAACACGATCACGTCGACTGGATCTTCGACGAGTTCATTTTGCGCTATCGCGATCCGCGGCGCTTCGGCGCAGTGCTGTGGCATCCGCGTGAAGCCGGCGACGTGCTCGAGCATCCGCTGCTTGCGGGCCTCGGCGTCGAACCGTTTTCGCCCGCGTTCTCCGGCGCGCTGATGCACCGGCTCACGCGCGGGCGCAAGGTGTCGGTAAAGCAGGCGCTGCTGGCCGGTGAAATCGTCGTGGGCGTGGGCAATATCTATGCGTCGGAGAGTCTCTTTCGCGCCGGCATCCGGCCGGCTACCGCGGCGGGGCGCGTCTCGCTCGTGCGCTACGACCTGCTGGCGGACGCCGTGCGCGTGACGCTCGCCGCCGCGATCGAGAAGGGCGGCAGCACGCTGCGCGATTTCGTCGGCAGCAACGGCGAGAGCGGCTACTTCCAGCTCGACTATTTCGTCTATGATCGCGCGGGGCTGCCGTGCCGCGTGTGCGGAACGCCGATCAAACAGATCGTACAGGGGCAGCGTTCAACGTATTTCTGTCCCACCTGCCAGCGCTAAACCGTCCATGCCTTCTCGCTTAACTCCGCGTTCTACCTCGTCCGGCGCGCCTGCGGCGCCTGCTTTTCCTGTCATGTCCGATTTTTCCGCGCGCCTGATCGCGTGGCAGCGTCAGCATGGCCGGCATGATTTGCCGTGGCAGAACACGCGCGACCCGTATCGCATCTGGCTGTCGGAAATCATGCTCCAGCAGACCCAGGTGTCGACGGTGATTCCGTATTACGCGAAGTTCCTCGCGCGTTTCCCGAGCGTCGCCGCGCTCGCCGCCGCGCCGTCCGACGACGTAATGGCGCTGTGGGCCGGTCTTGGCTACTACACGCGCGCGCGCAACCTGCATCGCTGCGCGCAGGTCGTGGTCGAGCAGCATGGCGGCGGGTTTCCGACGTCGGTCGAGGAACTGGCCGAACTGCCGGGTATCGGCCGTTCGACGGCGGCGGCGATTGCGTCGTTCGCGTTCGGCGCGCGCGCGACGATTCTCGACGGCAATGTGAAGCGCGTGCTGGCGCGCGTGTTCGGCGTCGAAGGTTTCCCCGGCGAAAAGAAAGTCGAAAACGCGATGTGGACGCTGGCGGAGTCGCTGCTTCCGTCGAATGCATCGGATGCCGAAGTCAGCGCATACACGCAAGGCTTGATGGACCTCGGCGCGACCCTGTGCGTGCGCGGCAAGCCCGACTGCCTGCGTTGCCCGTTCGCCGTCGACTGCGTGGCGAACGTGACGGGACGTCAGCGCCTGCTGCCCACTGCACGTCCGAAAAAGACCGTGCCGACGCGCCGCACGTGGATGCTGGTGCTGCGTGACGGCAACGCGGTGATGCTGGAGAAGCGGCCGCCGTCGGGTATCTGGGGCGGCTTGTGGAGCCTGCCCGAAGCCGCCGACGAAACCGCGCTCGCCGAGCGTGCGCGCGCCTTCGGCGGCGACGGTGCGGTCTCGCCGCTCGCGCCGCTCACACATGTGTTCACGCATTTCAAACTGGATATCGAGCCGCGGCTCGCGGAACTGGATCGCGGTGTGGGCGCGTTGGCCGCGTTAGGCGATGCGGACACGGCGTGGGTCGCGCTCAGCGATCTCGATTCGTTCGGTGTGCCCGCGCCGGTGCGCAAACTGCTGGACAGTTTGCAGGGTTCGCTGATCTGAGCAATCCGGCGCGGAGTACGGCGGCCGCCGTCAGAGCAATTGATGTTGCTGCATGTAGTGGTGAACCACATCGATCCGCGCGCCGGCGTCCTGCAACTCCATCAGTTTCTGGCGAGCACGCAGCGCAATCGGCAGCACTTCGGCGAGACGGTTCGACACCCACGACGGATCGTCGAGCCGGAACGGCTCTGCAAACGGCAGGCTTTCCGGATCGCGTTCGCGGATCGTTGCGATGATCCGTTCGAGCACTTCCGCGCATGCGCCGAATCTGGCCAACTGCTCGTTGCCTTCGAGCGGCCTGTCTTCGCCGAGCGGCTCCGCCATGCCGACCAGCAAGCCGCTCGACTCCACCCGATGCGACAGCAGGCGAAAACGCCGCGTGCCGCGTGCGCGAATCAGCAGCATGCCGAAGGCTTCGACATCGCACTCCTCGATTTCGGCGAGGCAGCCAATTGATTCGGGCACCGAAGGCTCTTCTTCGCGCGCCACTTCCGCGCCGCTTTTCAGCAGACACACGCCAAACGGCGTTTTTTCACGCAGACAGTCGCGCGCCATATCGAGGTAGCGCGCTTCGAAGATCTTCAGCGGCAAAAGGCCGTCGGGAAACAGCACCGTATGCAACGGAAACAGCGGCACATCGGCAAGCACAGTAGAAGAAGACATGGCGCAACGCTTCGAGTTGAGGCCGCGCGATGCGGCCGGTTAAGCCACTAACTTCGATGATTCGCCGGCTTCGACCGGCGCATCGCGGTGCCGCACAATGACATTCGCCGATGCCGCGAGACGCGCGGCGAGCGTCTCCGCAATGAACACCGAGCGGTGCTGGCCGCCCGTGCAACCGATCGCGACGGTGAGATAGCTGCGATTGTCGTCGCGGAAATGCGGAAGCCACTTGGCGAGAAATTTCTCGATGTCGTCGATCATTTCATGCACCACCGGCAGCGCATCCAGAAAATCGATCACCGGTTTGTCGAGGCCCGTGAGCGGCCGCAATTCATGATCGTAGTACGGGTTCGGCAAGGTGCGCACGTCGAACACGAAATCCGCGTCGAGCGGCACGCCACGCTTGAAGCCGAACGACTCGAACATCAGCACGAGCCCGGAATCCTTCTGCTCGATGAAGCGTTTGACCCAGGCGCGCAGCACGTTCGCGCGCAGATTGCTGGTGTCGATCTGATGGCCGAATTCGGCCAGCCCCGCCACGAGTTCGCGTTCGCGTTCGATCGCCTCGGCAAGCGAGTTGAGCAGGCCGACATCCGCGTCGTGCGAGGTTGAACCGGACAGCGGATGGCGGCGGCGTGTTTCGGAAAAGCGTTGAATCAGCGACTGTGTGCTCGCGTTCAGGAACAGCACCCGCACGTCGTGGGCACGCGACAGGTCGCGAATCATGGCGGGCATTTCGTCGAGCGAAGCGCTCGAGCGCGCGTCGATTGCGACCGCAAGGCGATCTTGCCCGTCTTCGGCGAGATAGGAAGCCAGCTGCGGCAGGAAACGCGGCGGCAGGTTGTCGACGCAGTAGTAGCCTGCGTCTTCAAGCGCGTTCAGGGCAACTGATTTGCCGGAGCCGGATATACCGGTGATCAGGATTATGCGCATGGAGTCGTCGAAACCGTAGATTTCATCATAGCATCTGGTCCCCATGCGCGTACCCGCGCCCGCCGCTGGCCGCAGTCACGGCATGGTCTTCTCGACTCAGATCAGTTTGCCCGGAAACTGGCTGTCGGGGTCTTGCATCGCGAGGCGCTGGCGATCCATGAAGTCGCGCAGCGTGTCGATGCCGCGCAGTTGCAGGATCGTATTGCGCACGGCGGCTTCGACCAGCACGGCGAGGTTCCGGCCGGCGGCCACCTGAATCGTGACCTTGCTGATTGGCAGGCCGAGCACGTCCACAGTCTGGCTCTCCAGCGGCAGCCGCTGGAATTCGCCGTCGGGCCGGCGGACCAGTTGCACGATCAGCTTGAGCTTCATTTTCCGGCGTACCGCCGTTTCACCGAAAATCGTCTTGATGTCGAGCAGACCGAGGCCGCGCACTTCCAGCAGGTTTTGCAGCAGCGGCGGGCAACGCCCTTCGACGAAGTCAGGACCGAGGCGCACGAAGTCCACTGCGTCGTCGGCCACGAGACCGTGGCCGCGGCTGATCAGCTCCAGCCCGAGTTCGCTCTTGCCGAGGCCCGAGTCTCCCGTGAGCAGCACGCCCATGCCGAGGATGTCGAGAAACACGCCGTGCAACGTGGCGCGCGGCGCGAGAATGCGCGACATGTAGAGGCGCAGGCTGTCGATCACCGCGGCCGCGGACATCGGCGTGGTGAAGAGCGGCGTGGACGAGCGCGTGCAGCGCAGCACCAGTTCCGGCGGCGCGGGGACGCCGCCCGCCACCACCAGAAACGGCGGCTCCAACGCGATCAGCTCGGCCATGTGGCGCGAGCGGTCTTCGTCGGTTTGGCGCTTGTAGTAGTCGATTTCGGCGTCGCCGAGCACCTGGATCCGGTTCGGGTGGATCAGGTTCAAGTGGCCGACGAGGTCGGCGCTCGACGTGGCATTGGCGACTGATTCCGAAGAAAAGCCGCGCTCCCAGCCTTCATGCCCCGTCAACCAGCTGAGCTTCAGCGTGGCGGCGTTATCGTCGAAAATGCTCTGGGCGTTGATGCTGGACGTATCCATGAGTCAGTGACTCCAGTGTGGGCCGCTTGCCGGGCAACACGGCGGCCGCGCTAGCGCGGGCCGTTTGCGTTGCCGGACTGTCTCCGCATGCGGGCCGATGACCGGGCGGATAACCGGCGTGCGGATAACCGCCGATGCATCAAGGTTGCCACTGAGTGAGCAGGCGATGCAACGTTTCGCGGTCCTGTTCCGTGTGCAGGCGCTCGCGGGTTTCGCGATCGGACAGCAACTGGGCGATTTCCGAAAGGATTTCGAGGTGTTGCTGAGTGGCCTGTTCAGGCACGAGCAGGAAGATGAGCAGCGAGACCGGCTGACCGTCGGGCGATTCGAAGGGGATGGGTTCGGCAAGGCGGACGAACGCGGCGAGCGGCTGCTTCAAGCCTTTGATCCGGCCATGCGGAATCGCCACGCCTTCGCCAAGGCCTGTCGATCCGAGGCGCTCACGCGCGAACAGATTGTCAGTGACCGTGCTACGGGCTATGCCGTTCTGGTTCTCGAAGATCAGGCCCGCTTGCTCGAACACGCGTTTCTTGCTGGTGACCGATAGTCCGACGACGACGTTCTCGAGGGGAAGAAATTTGGCTAAACGATTCATGTTGACAGGCGAAAACGTGGCCTGGGTTCTCCTCGCTGGGGCGTTTGAGTGGCGTTCCATTCGTTTGATGCTCACGGCGACGTGCGTGGGAGTCCGAAAGCGCAGGACTCCGGCCGACCGATTTCCGCTTGAGCTAACTTGACCCCGATGGTAACCGGAACATTATAGAACAGGGTAGCGACGGATGGTGCGGCGCGCCATCAATGCGCAATGAGTTCGTTCGGGCATCCTCACTTGCTGCGGGGCCGTGCGGAAAACGGCGTCCGGAAACAAAAAACCGCCCGGTTTCGGGCGGTTTCGCTGGCTAAGGGGAAACGAAGACCTACGGAAGAGAACCTTCTGATTTCCCTTACTGCGGCGGCACGTCCAGTTGCGGCGCCGGTTGATACTTGATCGCCTCATGCGCATGGCCTTGCAGGCGATCCTTATGGCGAATGACTTGCCGGTCGAGCTTGTCGATCATCAGATCGATCGCAGCGTACAGGTCGCTGTCACAGCTCTCGACAAAGAGATCCTTGCCCTTGAGATGCAGGTTGATTTCAACCTTTTGACGCTTTTCCTTTTCCTTGTGGTTGTTGTCGACCGAGAGGACCACACTGCCGTCGATGACCTGATCGAAATGTCTTAGCACCCTATCCAGTTTGGTGATCACGTATTCGCGCAACGCAGGCGTTACTTCGAGGTGGTGTCCACTGATCTGCAGATTCATAGTGCTTCTCCAAGCTAATGGCCGCTTGTTCCGCACGATGACGAAGGTCCGGTCGATCTGTCGGCTTGCCTGAGTCGCCCCCCGGTGACTGACTTCTGGCAGGTCGCATCGGCCGGCCTGTCCGCCAACTGCGGAGCGGCCGGTAAATGCCCGCCACGAAAGGCGACGGGCTCAAGACAAACGCCGGGCCGCCCCAAGTTGTCTTGCCCCCTTGGGGGGCTGGCGCGAAGCGACAGTTCTGGGGGGCGCTATAACGACTTGCGCAGGTTGACTGCCGGAATCTTGAGCGCTTCACGATATTTCGCGACGGTACGCCGTGCGACCACGAAGCCCTGTTCCGCCAGCAGTTCGGCTATGCGGCTGTCTGAAAGAGGAGATTTCGGGTTTTCCGCTCCTATCAGTTGCTTGATGAGCGCACGGATCGCCGTTGAAGACGCCGCGCCGCCCGTGTCAGTCGAAACGTGTGATCCGAAGAAGTACTTAAATTCAAGCGTCCCGAATGGGGTCAGCATGTATTTGCCGGTTGTCACACGCGAGACAGTTGACTCGTGTAGGCCCAGCGTATCAGCAATTTCCCGCAAAACCAAGGGGCGCATGGCAATTTCGCCATGCACAAAAAAGCTCTTTTGACGCTCCACAATGGCTTGCGCCACCCGGAGGATCGTCTCGAAACGCTGCTGGATATTTTTGATCAGCCAGCGCGCTTCCTGCAGTTGCTGGCGCAACGAACCGCTGCCCGGATCGCCCCGGTTATTGCGCAGGATATTCGCGTAAAGATGGTTGATACGCAGCTTGGGCACGACTTCCGGGTTCAGCTCGGCCTGCCAGCCCTGTGCTGTTTTACGCACCATGATGTCCGGCACGACATAGTCCGCTTCGGCCTTGCCGTAGGCGGCGCCGGGGAACGGTTCGAGCGAGCGGATCAGCACGTGTGCATCGCGCAGGTCGTCGTCGCTGGCTTTCAGATGTTTGCGCAGGCGCGTGAAGTCGCGCGCCGCGAGCAATTCCAGGTGGTGCGCTACGATTTCGAGCGCAAGCGTGCGGGTAGGTGAGGCATCGAGTCGCAGCAATTGCAGCTTGAGACATTCCGACGCGGAGCGCGCGCCGACCCCGGCCGGGTCGAAGCTATGCAGCAGCGCAAGCGCGGCATTCAGCTCGTCGAGGTCGACTTCGAGCTCTTCGGGCAGATCCGCCAGCACTTCTTCGAGCGTGGCGGCAAGGTAGCCGTCGTCGTCGAGCGACTCGATCAGGAACGTGACCAGCGCGCGGTCGCGCGGACTCGCCTGGGTGACGCGCAATTGCGCCATCAGGTGATCGCGCAGCGAGGTGCTCGATTCGTGGATTTGCAGCGGCGGCAGGTCGTCGTCGTCCGAGGCGTTGCCCGAGCGGCCGTAGTCGTCGAGATTCCATTGCGACGCGTCGCCGTTACTGTCGCCCGCGAGGCCGTTGTATTCGTCCACGCCCTGCGGCTCGCCGTTCTCGGCGCGCTCGCTGCTGCTGGTGGACGATGACGACGTGCTGCCGCCCATCTGGTCGGGCGGAGCGGAGGAATTCGGCGCCTGGGCGATCAGCGAGCCGTCGGCCGCCACGCGCAGCGGGCTCGCGATCCAGTCGTCCTCGTTCTCGAGGAGCGGATTCTGCGAGATCGCCATTGCGACTTCCTGCTGCAATTCGAGCGTGGACAACTGAAGCAGCCGGATGGACTGCTGCAGTTGCGGCGTCAGCGCAAGATGCTGCGATAGGCGGAGTTGGAGGCTGGCTTTCATGGCAAGTTGAGATTCATTGTAGAGAGTTTGCCACGACCGCGATACATTGCGACATTCGCAATTACACGTGCGCCTCTCGCGTGCGCCCTGCATGAGCTCCTTCAGGCGGCGCCGGGCGCGAAGCGGCCCAAGTCGAAATGAGGTGTGCGGTTGCCGCACAAGGAGCCGGCGGGTGCGCACTCGCACTGCCGGCAATCCTTGGTGCGCTTACATGCGGAAGTGCTCGCCCAGATAGACGCGCCGCACGCTTTCGTTTTCGATGATTTCGGCCGGTGCGCCGGCCGCCAGCACGCTGCCGTCGCTGATGATATAGGCGTGATCGCAGATGCCGAGCGTTTCGCGCACATTGTGATCGGTAATCAGCACGCCGATATTGCGCTGCTTCAGAAACTTGACGATTTTCTGGATTTCCAGCACGGCGATCGGGTCGACGCCGGCGAACGGTTCGTCGAGCAGAATAAAGCTCGGATTGGTGGCCAGCGCCCGGGCAATTTCAACCCGGCGGCGCTCGCCGCCGGAGAGCGACAGCGCCGGATTCGCGCGCAAGTGCGCAATCTGCAGTTCGTCGAGCAGGGCTTCCGTGCGGCTCGTGATGGTGTCCTTGCTGAGCCGCTTGCCGTTGTCTTCGTGCTGCAATTCCAGCACCGCGCGAATGTTTTCTTCGACGCTGAGCTTGCGGAACACCGAAGCTTCCTGCGGCAGATACGAAAGCCCAAGCGAAGCGCGCTTATGGATAGGCAGCAGGCTGATGGACTTGCCGTCCAGATCGATTTCACCGGCGTCGAGCGGCACGAGGCCGACGATCATATAGAACGAGGTGGTCTTGCCCGCGCCGTTGGGGCCGAGCAGACCGACCACTTCGCCGCTTTTCACGTCGAGCGACACGTCCTTGACGACCGTGCGCGAACCGTAACGCTTTTTCAGGTTGCGCACCACCAGCGAACTGCTGGTGCCGGCGGGCTTGCGATTGGGGAGAGACGCAGAGGTGCTCACTGGTTCGGCGCTCCCTGGATCGTCGTGGACGGCGCGAGCGTGGCCGGCGCGCCGTTCAGCGGCGCAGCGCCGCCATTGCGCGGCGCCAGCATGGCGCGCACGCGACCCGTGGGATTGCCCGGGCCGGCGACGTCCTTGCCTGCCTTCGCGGTATAGAAGTCGCTCTGGCCGTCATAGGTAATGACGCTGCCGTGCACCTGGTCCATCACCGTGGAGAGGCCTTGCAGGCGTTTCACCGTGGCGTTGGTGGTGAGCGTGGTCAGATCCTGCTTGCCGTCGTAGTCGATCCGAACGGCCGTGCCTTCGATGTATTCGTCGAGGCCTTCGCGCTTCTGGCGGAAATACGACAGATTGCCGCCGCTCGACGTGCCGGTGGCGTACTGATAGCCCTGCGGGTCTTGCGTCACTTCGACGCGTTCGGCCTTGATCACGATCGTGCCTTTGGTCGCGACCACATGGCCGGTGAAGATGTTGACCTGCTTGAGGTCGTCGTAAGTCATGTTGTCCGCTTCAATGTTCAGCGGCTTGTCCTTGTCGGCACGGTCCGCGTGCGCGAGCGGCGCGAAGCCGGCGAGCGGCAACGCGACGATCAGCGCGGCGAGTCCGGCGCGGCACGCGGACAGGGAGCGCGAGCGGCCGGTGTCAAAACGGGGGAACGATTCGTTCATGCAGTCACGCCTGGAATGGATTACCCGGGTTGCTTGGGCGAGCTGCCGCCTGTTTCGGACGGGGCGATCGAGCCTTTCACGTTGCCGAACAGCTGCATCACCCGGGTGACGTTGTTGTAGTTCATGCCGCTGGCAGTCATCACCGACATGCCGCGCTGAAGTTTAACCGGCTTTTCGGTCTCGATCACATCGTCGTTGACCAGCACCCTAAAATGCTGCGAATCCGCCTGCATCTGCGGATCTCCGTAGCCGGGCGCCCGCAAAATGCGCGCGTTGTCGTACAGATCGACGATCGACGCGTCGCCGTTCACCTTGCCGGTGTCGCCGGTGGCGGTGACGATCGGCTTGCCGGGCTGGAACGCGCGCATGGCCGGCTTGACCAGGTCGCTCAGCTCGTCGTCTTCGTAGTGGATCAGCGACTGGGCGGTCAGCCGGTACTGCGTCGAGCCCGACTGGTCGAGTTCGGAAATCGAGAAGTTATCGGCGAAGTAGTCCGGCGTGTGTTCCTTGGGACGCACCACGCCTTCGTTCTGCCGGGGCAGGGTGGCTTGCAGCAGCCACCACGTGATACCGGCGAGCGCGGCCATCGCGACCAGCGGAATCAGCGAAGTCAGGCGAAACTGGTTCATCCGACGAGGCCCCGCTGTTCGCCGCTACAGGCGGCCGCCAGCAACGCCTCATACTTATGTTGTGCACGCAGCAGCGTGTCGCAGACTTCGCGCGCCGCGCCGCGGCCGCCGCGCGCTTCGCTGACCCAATGGGCCCGCGCGATCACTTCGGGATGCGAGTTGGCCGGCGCCGCCGCGAAGCCGACCTTCAGCATCACGCCGAGATCGACCCAGTCGTCGCCCATGTAGCCGCATTCTTCGGCCGTCATGCCGGTTTGCTGCAACAGGTCCGCGAACGCCTGGGGTTTGTCCTGCACGCCCTGATAGACGTGCGTGATATTCATTTCCTTCGCCCGTGCCGCCACGATGCCCGACTTGCGCCCGGTGATGATCGCCGTTTCGATGCCGGCCTGGCGCAGCAGCTTCATGCCGTGGCCGTCCATCGAATTGAAGCCCTTCATGGTGTCGCCTTCCGCCGTGAACAGCAGGCCGCCGTCGGTGAGCACGCCGTCGACGTCGAAAATCATCAGCTTGACGCGGCTTGCGCGCTCGGTCGCGGTAGCAGGGGCGAGGGCCATCAGATCACCTTCTTCGAGAACAGGTCGTGCATGTTGAGTGCGCCGATCAGCTTGCCTGCTTCGTCCACGACCAGCATCTGATTGATGCGGTGGCGCTCCATCAGTTCCACGGCTTCGACCGCCAGTTGATCCGGGCCGATGGTGCGCGGGCCGGCGGTCATCACGGAGGCGATCGGCAACTGACGGAAATCGCCCTCGCGTTCGAGCACGCGGCGCAGGTCGCCGTCGGTGAAAATGCCGGCCACGTGATCGTCGTGATCGACGATCGCGGTCATGCCCATGCGCTTGGCGGTCAGCTGGAACAGCGCGTCGCGCACGGTGGCCTCGGGTGTGACCTTCGGCAGATCGTCGCCGGTGCGCATCACGTCGCGTACATAAGTGAGCAGACGCCGGCCGAGCGCGCCGCCCGGATGCGAGCGGGCGAAGTCGTCGCGGCCGAAGCCACGCGCGTCGAGCACCGCGAGCGCGAGCGCGTCGCCGAGCGCGAGCGCGGCGGTCGTGCTGGCGGTGGGCGCGAGGTTCATCGGGCAGGCCTCTTTCGCGACGCCGGAATTCAGGTGCACGTCGGCCAGTTGTGCGAGACTCGAAGACGGACGGCCTGTCATTGCAATCAGCTTCGCGCCGAGCCGCTTGATGAGCGGCAGGATCGCCATCAGTTCTTCGGTTTCACCGGAGTTGGACAGGGCGATGAACACGTCTTCGGCGGTGACCATGCCGAGGTCGCCATGACTGGCTTCCGCGGGGTGCACGAAGAACGCCGGCGTGCCGGTGCTGGCGAGCGTAGCCGCGAGCTTGCGGGCCACGTGGCCGGATTTGCCGATGCCGGAAACGACAACGCGCCCGCGGCAACCCAGGATGAAGTCGACCGCCCCGACGAAACCGTCGTCGAGTTGATCGCGAAGCGCGCGCACGGCGTCCGCTTCGATGTCGAGCACGTCGCGAGCGAGCGCGAGTGCCCGGTCGCCATTGATTTTCGCTATCATTCGCGAAGTATAGCAAAGGCGCCTGTTCGCCGCGCCGGGCCTGCTGTGCCGAGCCGCTGTCTTTATTGCTGCCTTTAACGGCCCCTCAACCTTGTCGCACGGCGTTTGGCGTGCGCGGTTCCGCTGACGAACGAGGACGCTTTACCCATGCGTTTTTGCCGATGATTTCCCCGCTCGAAATGACGCTGTTCCTGCTGCTGGCATCGGTAGCGGGCGTGGTGACCTTTCGCTTTCTGAATCTTCCGCCCATGCTCGGCTATCTGACGGTGGGCATCGTGGTCGGGCCGCATGCGTTCGGTTTGATTCCCGACTCGGCGGGCGCGCAGAACCTGGCGGAATTCGGCGTCGTGTTCCTGATGTTTTCGATCGGGCTGGAGTTCTCGCTCGCCAAGCTGCGTTCCATGCGCCGCCTCGTGTTCGGTCTCGGCCTGCTGCAGGTGCTCGGCACGATCGCGGTGGCGGTCACGCTCGGCTTCGTGCTGGAACGCTGGGTGCATATCACGTGGCAGGCGAGCGTGGCGCTGGGCGGCGCGCTCGCCATGTCGTCGACGGCGATCGTCAGCAAGATGCTGGCGGAGCGGTTGGAGATCGAGACGGAGCACGGCCGCAATATCTTCGGCGTGCTGCTGTTCCAGGATCTGGCGGTGGTGCCGCTGCTCATCGTCATCGCGGCGCTCGGCGGCAGTTCCAAAGATCTCGTGAGCTCGCTCGGCGTGGCGGCCATCAAGATCGTCGTGGCGCTGTCGCTGCTGCTGATCGTCGGGCAGCGTTTCATGACGCGCTGGTTCAACGTGGTGGCGCGGCGCCGTTCGCAGGAACTGTTCATTCTGAATCTGTTGCTGGTGACGCTCGGTTGCGCGTTCATCACCGACAAGTTCGGGTTGTCGCTCGCGCTCGGCGCATTCATTGCCGGCATGCTGATCGCCGAGACGCCTTACCGGCATCAGGTGGAAGAAGATATCAAGCCGTTTCGCGACGTGCTGCTCGGGCTCTTCTTCATCACCACCGGCATGCTGCTCAATCCGCGTGTGATCTGGGAGCATCCGCTGATCGTGCTCGGCTTCCTGGTCGGGCCGATCCTGCTGAAAGCGGTCATGATCACAGGCCTCTCGCGACTGTTCGGCGCGTCGCCGGGCGTCGCGATGCGCACCGGCATCGGCCTCGCGCAAGCGGGCGAGTTCGGCTTCGTGCTGCTGAATCTGATTCTCGACAAGCATCTGGTCGACGCCACCCTGCTGCAGGCGATTCTCGCCGCCATGCTGCTGTCCATGCTGGCCGCGCCGTTCCTGATCCAGAACGCGGATCGCATCGTGCTGCGCCTGTCGTCGACTGAATGGATGATGCAGTCGTTGCAGATGACGCGCATCGCCACGCAGAGCCTGAAACAAAGCGGCCACGTGATCATTTGCGGGTACGGCCGGGCCGGACAGAATCTGGCGCGCATGCTGGAGCACGAAGGGTTGTCGTACGTCGCGCTGGACCTGGATCCCGACCGCGTCGCGGCGGCGGCGGCGGCGGGCGAGTCGGTCGTGTTCGGCGACGCCGGGCGGCGCGAGTCGCTGCTCGCCGCCGGTATCCACCGCGCGGCCGCGATTGCGATCACCTACGCGAACACGCCATCGGCATTGCGCGTGCTGCATAACATTCACGAACTCGAACCCACGCTGCCGGTAATCGTGCGTACCGTCGACGACGCCGATCTGGAAAAGCTGCTGGCCGCGGGCGCGACCGAAGTGATTCCGGAAATCGTCGAAGGCAGTCTGATGCTTGCCTCGCACACGCTGGTGGTGATGGGCGTGCCGATGCGGCGGGTGGTGCGGCGGGTCGAGGAAATGCGCGATGAGCGCTATGCGCTGCTGCGCGGCTATTTCCACGGCGCCGACGACGTGGACGACGACGACGGCCACGAACAGGTGCGGCTACAATCGGTGCCGGTCGACGAAAACTCGGACGCCGTGGGCCGCACGCTCGCGGAACTGGGCCTTTTCGAGGTGGGCGTCGAAGTGACGGCGATTCGCCGGCACGGCATTCGCGGCGTCGAGCCGGACCCGTCCACCAAGCTGCGTTCGAGCGATATCGTGGTGCTGCGCGGTTTGCCCGAACAGCTGGCGGAGGCCGAGGAACGGCTCTCGAAGCATCGGCGCGCGGGCGCCGCCGCCTAGCGCCTGTACCCCGGCTGCGCGCGTTCCCGCCGCGGCATCCTGGTTTGGTTTTTCATCGGACCTGTCGAGGTCCATCCGGAGACATCATGTCCAACGCGCTTCCGAGCGCGCCGCTCGATGCGGCCGATTACATCAAAAGCCACATCCGCACGGTGCCCGACTGGCCGGAGCCGGGCGTGCAGTTCCGCGATATCACGCCGCTGCTGCAGGAGCCGAAGTCGCTGCGCGTGCTGATCGATCTGTTCGTGCAGCGCTATATCGACGCGAAGCTCGACTACATTGCCGGGCTGGACGCGCGCGGGTTCATCATCGGGCCGATTCTCGCGTATGAGCTGAACCTCGGCTTCATTCCGATCCGCAAGGCGGGCAAGCTGCCCTACAACCGGCTCGCGCAATCTTATGAACTCGAATACGGCTGCGCAACCGTCGAGATTCACGAAGACGCCTGCAAGCCCGGCGACCGCGTGGTCATCATCGACGACCTGATCGCCACGGGCGGCACGATGATGGCCGGCAAGATCCTGCTCGAACGGCTCGGCGCGGTCGTGGTGGAAGGCGCGGCGATCATCGATCTGCCCGAACTCGGCGGTTCGAAGCTGCTGCGCGACAGTGGGCTGGCGCTCTATACGGTGACCGGATTCGAGGGTCACTGATCACCGGCAGCCAACCCGCTGCGAACTTCTTCTTTCTGTCCATCGAGAAGGTCAAAAGCATGCCTGACTTCCTGCTGTTTCTCGCTACCTCGATTGCGATCACCGTGGCACCCGGCCCGGACAATCTGCAAGTGCTCGCGCGCGGTATCTCGCAGGGCCGCGCGGCAGGGTTCGTGGCGGCGCTCGGCTTTGCGGCCGGCATCACGTTTCACACCACGCTTGCCGCGCTCGGCGTGGCGGCGCTGCTGCGTTCCTCGCCGACGGCCTTTACGGCGATCAAGCTCGCCGGCGCCGCTTATCTGATCTGGATCGGCATCAAGGCTCTGCGCAGCCAGGGGCTCGCAACCGCGCACGAGCGCGCGCCGCAGCCGTTGATGGCGGTGTTTCGCCAAAGCGTGCTCGGCAATCTGCTGAATCCGAAGGTGACGTTGTTCTTCGTCGTGTTTCTGCCGCAGTTCGTGCAGCCGAACGGCACGCAAAGCGTCACGCTGCAGATGCTCGAACTCGGCGTGCTGTTCATGTTGCAGACGGTGGTGGTGTTTTCGCTGTTCGGCGTCTGCGCGGGGATGGTGGGCGGATATCTGAAGCGCCGGCCGCGCGTGGGCGTGTGGCTCGATCGGCTCGCCGGTGCAACGTTCATCGCCATCGGGATTCGCGTCGCGTTGCGCGATTGAGGCGATCGACGCGGCGCTCGGCGCTCAGCGCCAGGTGCTCACCGGGCAGGACCGCGAACCGTTTGGAGCTTGACATGACTTTGCCTTGCATCACCGCCGCGCGCCGCTTCGACGTGCAGGCGCACGTGCCGTTCTGGATCGACGCCGAACAGGTCGGCTGGATCCGCGCGAGCGACGTGCCGTCACTCGCGCGCTGGCCCGATGTGTTCGACCTCGACAATGCGCGTGTGACGCTGACGCCCACGTTCAATACGGTGGATCTGCGCAGCGCCGCGCTCGGTTCCGTGATCGGCGCGCTCGCCGCCGAAGGCCGCATTCCGGGCTGGCGCAACGAGACCTACGCGATCCGCAATGCGTTCGACGCGCCGCCGCTCGCGTATATCGAACGCGCGGCGTCGCGCTTCTTCGGCACGATGACCTACGCGGTGCATCTGAACGGCGTCGTAGAATACGCGGACGGCGCACCGCAATTGTGGATCGCGCGCCGCAGCGACACCAAGGCGACCGACCCGGGCATGCTCGACAATGTCGTGGCAGGCGGGATCGGCTGGGGCTTTGGCGTCGAGGCGACGATCATCAAGGAGTGCTGGGAAGAAGCCGGCATTCCCGAGGAGATCGCCGCCCGCGCCGTGGCCGGCCGCACCGCGCATGTGCTGCAGTCGTTGCCGGAAGGCACGCAGGCCGAGCAGATTTTCATCTACGACCTCGCGCTGCCGGCGGATTTCGCGCCGCGCAATCAGGACGGCGAAGTGGGCGAGCACCGGCTCGCGCGCATCGACGAAGTGGCGCGCTGGATCGAGGAGGGCGCGATGACGGTCGATGCGAGTCTGGCCACGCTGGATTGCCTGCTGCGCCGCCGCTGGATCGATGAAGACGCGTGCGCCGGGATCGAGGCTCTGTTCGTGCCGCCGGTGTTCGCCTGACCGCCGCAAATGGTGCGTGCGCAACGAACTTGCCGAAACACGTTGCATCGAACCATGCACACCGAACAAACCACGCATTGAAGAAGGGAGTCACCCAGGTCATGTCGACCGATCACAGCTTTATCCTCAAACTGTCGTGCGCCGACCGGCCCGGCATCGTTCACGCCGTGTCGGGCTTTCTGTTCGAGCGTGGCAGCAATATTCTCGACTCCGCGCAGTTCGGCGACAGCCGCACCGGCGAGTTCTTCATGCGCGTGCATTTCCAGCAGGTGGGCGGTGATCCGGGTCTGGAGGCGTTGCGCGCGTCGTTCGCGACGCTCGCAGAACAGTTCGGCATGCGCTGGGAGTTGCACGACGCGTCGGTCAAGCCGCGCGTGGTGATCATGGTGTCGAAGATCGGCCATTGCCTGAACGATCTGCTGTTCCGCTACCGCACCGGCCAGTTGGGTATCGAGATCGCGGCGATCATCTCGAACCACAAGGAGTTCTATCAACTCGCCGCCAGCTACGACATTCCGTTCCATCACTTCCCGCTGATGGGCGCCACGCCCGAGGCGAAAGCCGCACAGGAAGCGCGCGTGCTCGAAGTGATCGACGAGCATCAAGCCGACCTCGTGGTGCTCGCGCGCTACATGCAGATTCTGTCGCCGAAGCTGTGCGAAGCGCTGGCCGGCCGCGCGATCAACATTCATCACTCGTTCCTGCCGAGCTTCAAGGGCGCGAAGCCGTATTACCAGGCATTCGACCGCGGTGTGAAGCTGATCGGCGCGACGGCTCATTACGTGACGACGGATCTCGACGAAGGTCCGATCATCGAGCAGGAAGTGGAGCGCGTCGACCACAGCATGACGCCGGAGCAATTGACGGCGATCGGCCGCGACGTCGAATGCGTGACGCTCGCCCGTGCGGTCAAGTGGCACGTTGAGCATCGCGTCGTGTTGAACGGCAGCAAGACGGTGGTGTTTCGCTAAAGCGGCTGATCGCTTTGCAGTAGTGGGTTGATGACAGATGGCGGCGGCCGGATCATTCCGGCGCCGCCATTTTGCCAACTAGGGCCGCGCCGCGGACCGGCCCGCGTCCCGCGCGGCACTCGCATTTTGCGCGGAGCGGCGGCGCGCATTCAGCTTCTTTAACCAGATCAGCAATCCGGTCGCGCTCAGCACGGCGACCGCAACGCCGACTGCGCTAATCAGAATCCGTCCGCCGAGACCGAGGATGCGCCCCGAGTGCAGCGGGAATTGCACCTGCAGGAAGATGTCGCCCGCCGTGCCTTTGCCGGGGATCTGCGCGGCGAGTTGCCTGCCGGTGGCCGCGTCCCAATACATCCACGGATTGCCGAGACCGATATCGCCGTGGTCGTTGCCGGTCGCGTAGAAGCCGACGCCATACGCATGCATGAATTCAGCGTAGTAGATGCCGCCCGGCGCGACGCCGAGGTTCCGCGCTTTGCCGGCCTGCTCGGCCAATTGCACGATGCGCTCGCGGCTCAGCACCGTGTCGCCGGGCTGCGGGGCGCGGCGGATTTCAGGATTGTTGACCGGATCGGGCGTGAGCGGCGAGAACAGCGACACGATGGGGCGCACCACCGGCGCTGAAAGATTCATCGATATCGATGTCAGCGCAACGATCAGCAGCAGGCCCCAGATCCACACACCGCCGGAGCGGTGCAGGTCGAAAGTGAGCGCATAGCCGCCGCGCCCGAAGCGGAACGCGAACGACTTGCGCCACACCTTGACGCTCGGAAACGACAGCCACAGCGCGATCACGCTGTCGAACAGCCAGACGATGCCGACGATCCCCATCAGCCATGTACCGATATCGACGCCGCCCGTGAACGGCAGCTGCAGCGTGTAGTGGAGCTTGTAGATGAACGGGATCAGATTGAGCCGCGCGAGCGAAACGGCGCCCCACTCGCGGCGCCCCTGGATTTCGCCGGTAGCGGGGTCGACGGCGATCTGATTGAAGTCGAGCGGATAGGGCTGCCGCGTGGCCGGGTCGGTACGCGGCAGCACCATCATTTGCAGCGTGTGGCCCGGTTCGGCCGCGAGCGGCAGATAGGTCACCTGCAGACGCGGATCGGCGGCTTCCACGCGGCGCGCCAGTTCCAGCCCCGACAGCGCTGTGCCGGCGGTGCGCGCCTTGAAGAACGACGGGTTCAGCGCCGCATCGAGCTCATGGTCCCACGCGATGACCGCGCCGGTGAGGCCGGCGACGAACAGAAATAGCGCTGTGGCAACACCGAACCAGCGATGCAGGCGGACGAGCTGCCGCCTCATGGGCGAGCCGGCGGAACGGAGTTCGAATGGCGTGTCACGACAGAGGTTTGATGTAAATGGGAATTGTTCGCATCTTATGGAATCATGCCACGCACTGCAAGTTTGTCGTAAGTGCGGCATTGCGACGCGACACTTCCGGGTTCTTCCGTTTCTCCAGGCGGTCCGGCCAGCAAGGCTTTCCTCGAAGGTAGACCAGGTATATGCGACAAAATGCCGCATATCGAAGTTACAGTTCGCATGAATCCTCTGCATCATCGCGGCCCGGTGAGATCTCATCTGGATCAACACCAAGAATGAGAAGGGCGCGGCCAACAACGGCAACCGTGTGGCCGGCGCGCCGCGGTTCGTGGTGGCGGGTCACGCGACTTACTCGGTGCCGTATGTGCCGGGGCCGCGTATCGGCGCCGACGCGAAGTTCCGCGTGGCGATCGGCAACCTGCTCAATCGCCGCTACTGGGAGTATCGATACGCGGATTACGTGACGCCGGACGATCCGCACGTTGTCGCTGAATGCGGGCATCGACTTCCGAGCATAAAAAAAAGCGGCACCGAAGTGCCGCTCTGGTTCGCGTGGCCGCGCCGCCTGCCGGCTCAAACCAGCCGCAAGTAGATCAATTCCCGTTTGATGTACGCATAGAAGATCGGCGCCGCGACCACGCCGGGAATGCCGAACGCCGCTTCCATGATGAGCATGGCGATCAGCAGTTCCCACGCGCGCGCCTCGATCTGCCCGCCGACAATGCGCGCGTTCAGGAAGTATTCGAGCTTGTGGATCAGGATCAGGAACACGAGCGACATGACCGCCGCCGGAAAGCTCACCGAGAGCGCCACCGCGACGATGATCGTGTTCGAGATCAGATTGCCGATCACCGGCAGCAGGCCGACGATGAACGTGACCAGCACCAGCGTCTTGGACAGCGGCAGCGTGTCGTGGAAGATCGGCAGGATCACCAGCAGGAAGATGCCGGTGAAGACCGCGTTGATCGCGGAAATCTTCACCTGGGCGAACACGATACGGCGGAACGCATCGGCGAAACGTGTCACGCGCGTGACGAAGGCCGTGGACAGCGGCAGCCGCTGCATATGCTTCTGCGCGCCGACCGCGATGATCGCGCCGATGATCATGCCGATCAGGATATGCGTGAATGCGCGCGCCGCGGTCTTGCCGCTTTGCTGCAGCATGTTGGCGTGCGTCTGCATCAGCTCCGCCGCCCTGGTCTTCATCTGCTCGGTATCGACCGGCAGATAGTTGGCGACGAATTGCGGAATCCGGCCGCGCGCCTGGTCGATCAGCTGCATGGCCTGATCGAGCAGCTTCTGCACGCTCGGCACGTCGTTCTCGAAATGCTCGATGATGCCGAGCGTGAGCCCCGTCAGCGCGCCCACGATCACCGTGGCGAGAATCACCACGGCGAGCCAGCGTGCCCGCCTGCTCGACATGTGACGCTCGATACGCGGCGCGATAGTGTGGACCAGCTGGAACACCAGCAGCCCGGCGAGCAACGCGCCGAGCAGCTTGAGTTCGATGACCGCCCACATGCCGAACAGCATCACCACGTAACTGCCGATTTCGACTGCCGACAACCTCGGCAGGCTCATGTCGCTAGTCAGCCTGACCGGGCGTGGGCGCAGGTCCTGCACTTGCCCGTCTTCGCTCGCCTGATTCCGCTTGGTCATGGCTTATTCGTCCCCAACCCGAGTTGTGCCGCGTTACTTTTTGCTGGCCGCGCGTTTCAGCAGAGGCGCCAGGTATTTACCGGTAAAACTTGCTTTCGACTTCGCTACCTGTTCCGGCGTGCCTTGGGCAACGATCTGCCCGCCGCCCGCTCCGCCTTCCGGTCCGAGGTCGATGACCCAGTCCGCGGTTTTTATTACATCGAGATTATGCTCGATGATCACGACGGTATTACCCTGGTCCCGCAACCTGTGAATCACTTCGAGCAGCAGCGCGATGTCGTGAAAGTGCAGGCCGGTAGTCGGTTCGTCAAGTATGTATAGTGTGCGACCGGTATCACGCTTGCTCAGTTCCAACGATAGTTTGACGCGCTGCGCTTCGCCGCCCGAGAGCGTGGTGGCCGACTGGCCCAGCCGGATATAGCCCAGACCGACGTCCAGCAAGGTTTTCAGCTTGCGCGCGACGACCGGCACCGGCTTGAAGAACTCATAGGCGTTCTCCACCGTCATGTCGAGCACTTCGCTGATGTTCCTGCCTTTGTACTGAACGTCCAGCGTTTCGCGGTTGTAGCGCTTGCCGTGACAGACATCGCACGGCACGTACACGTCCGGCAGGAAGTGCATCTCGACCTTCAGCACGCCGTCGCCCTGACAGGATTCGCAGCGGCCGCCCTTCACGTTGAACGAGAAGCGGCCGGCTTCGTAGCCGCGCTCCTTCGCCGCCGGCACACCCGCGAACAGTTCGCGGATCGGCGTGAAGAGGCCGGTGTAGGTGGCTGGATTCGAGCGCGGCGTGCGGCCGATCGGCGACTGGTCGACGTTGATCACCTTGTCGAAGTGTTCGAGGCCCTCGATCGATTCGTATGGCGCCGGCTCCGTGGCCGAACCGTACAGGTGATGCGCGACCGCGTGATACAGCGTGTCGTTGATGAGCGTGGACTTGCCCGAACCGGACACGCCGGTCACGCAGGTCAGCAAGCCGACCGGCAGATCCAGCGACACATGCTTCAGATTGTTGCCATATGCCTCGACGATACGCAGACGCCGCTCGTCCGGCGCCTTGCGTTCGTCCGGGAACTCGATGTTGCGCGCGCCGGACATGTACTGCCCGGTCATCGACGCCGCGTTCGCCTGCACCTGTTTGGGCGTGCCCTCGGCGATCACCATGCCGCCGTGTTCGCCCGCGCCCGGTCCCATGTCGACCACGTAGTCGGCCATGCGGATCATGTCTTCGTCGTGTTCGACGACGATCACCGAGTTGCCCAGGTCGCGCAGATGCTTGAGCGTGGCGATCAGCCGGTCGTTATCGCGCTGATGCAGGCCGATGGACGGTTCGTCCAGCACGTACATCACGCCGGTTAGCCCCGAGCCGATCTGCGAGGCGAGGCGAATGCGCTGCGCCTCGCCGCCCGACAGCGTTTCCGCGCTGCGCTCCAGCGACAGATAGTCCAGCCCGACGTTGTTCAGGAACATCAGCCGCGCGACGATTTCCTTGACCACCTTGTCGGCGATCTCGCGCTTCGAGCCTTCCAGGCGCAGCGTCTGGAAATAGCCGAGCGCGTCGCGCAACGGCCAGCCGCTGATTTCGAAGATGCCGCGCGCGTCGCTGTCCGTGCCGATCCGCACGAAGCGCGCTTCGCGGCGCAGCCGCGTGCCGGCGCAGGCCGGGCAGGGCTGGTTGTTCTGATACTTGGCGAGCTCTTCGCGCACCGCGACCGAATCGGTCTCGCGATAACGCCGCTCCAGATTCGGGATGATCCCTTCGAATACATGCTCGCGCACCGAAGTGCGGCCGCGTTCGTTGATGTACGAGAACGGGATTTCCTGCTTGCCCGAGCCGAACAGCAGGATCTTGCGGACCTTCTCCGGCAGGTCCTCGACGGCGGTGTCGATATCGAATTCGTAGAACGCCGCGAGACTTTGCAGCATCTGGAAGTAGAACTGGTTGCGCCGGTCCCAGCCCTTCACCGCGCCCGCCGCGAGCGACAGCGACGGATGCGCGACCACCCGCTTCGGATCGAAGAAAGTGATCTGGCCGAGGCCGTCGCATTCCGGGCACGCACCCATCGGGTTGTTGAACGAGAAGAGGCGCGGCTCCAGTTCCTGCAGCGAGTACGAGCAGATCGGGCAGGCGAACTTCGAACTGAACAGATGCTCCTTGTCCGTATCCATTTCGAGCGCGATCGCGCGGCCGTCGGCAAGACGCAGCGCCGTTTCGAACGATTCGGCCAGACGCTGCTTCATGTCGGGGCGCACTTTCAGGCGGTCCACGACCACGTCGATGGTGTGCTTGTCGTTCTTCTTCAGTTTCGGCAGCGAGTCGACTTCATAGATTTTCGCGACGCCTTCATTGGCGGTGCCGCCGCCCGAGCGCACACGGAAACGGATAAAGCCTTGCGCCTGCATTTCCTCGAACAGTTCGACGTGCTCGCCTTTGCGGTTCGCCACCACGGGCGCGAGGATCATCAGCTTCGTTTCATCCGGCAGGGCGAGCGCTGCGTCGACCATCTGCGAGACGCTTTGCGCTTCCAGCGGAATTTCGTGGTCCGGACAGTAGGGCGTGCCGACCCGTGCGAACAGCAGACGCAGATAGTCGTGAATCTCGGTGACGGTGCCGACCGTGGAACGCGGATTGTGCGAGGTCGCTTTCTGCTCGATCGAGATGGCCGGCGACAGGCCTTCGATCAGATCGACGTCCGGCTTCTCCATCAATTGCAGAAACTGGCGCGCATAGGCGGAGAGACTTTCGACGTAGCGCCGTTGTCCTTCCGCATAGAGCGTGTCGAACGCCAGCGACGATTTGCCCGAGCCTGAAAGGCCCGTGATGACAACGAGCTTGTGACGGGGTAGGTCGAGGTTGACGTTCTTCAGGTTGTGGGTGCGAGCCCCACGAATACGGATTTGTTCCACGGATTTATTCCATGAACTGGCGGAAAGAGGAAGAGGCTAAACCTGCTACTATAACGACTTTTCAAGACCGCCGTTACGGCTTCCTGACAGCCTGAAGAGGCGTCGAAGCGAGCTGTAAGGCAGCGATCCAGCGTCGCGGGCAAGAGGTCTAACTGGGGCCGTTTTCCGCGAGTACAAGGCAACCGCGAGGCAACCGCAGGGCAACCGCGAGGCACCAGCGGGAATGCCGGGCTGTCCGCTCAACGCCGCGCCGCATGCCGGCCCGCCGTCCTGCGGCAAGCCGCGCGGTTCGTGGCCGCCTTGCCGCTGTGCCCGCCCGCGGTGTGCCGCCCAGCTCATTCAAAGAACGCTCCCGATGTCCAATCCGTCCGCCACTTCCTCACGCATGAGCGCGCCTGAACTGCGCGCGACCGTGTCGCTTGCCGCGATCTTCGCGCTGCGCATGCTGGGTCTCTTCATGATCATGCCGGTGTTCTCGATCTACGCGAAGACCATCCCCGGCGGCGACAACGTGCTGCTGGTGGGTATCGCGCTCGGCGCGTACGGCGTGACGCAGTCCATGCTTTACATCTTCTACGGCTGGGTCTCCGACAAGGTTGGCCGCAAACCGGTCATTGCGACCGGCCTCCTGATCTTCGCGCTCGGCAGCTTCGTGGCGGCGGGCGCGCACGATATGACGTGGATCATCGTCGGCCGGGTGATTCAGGGCATGGGCGCGGTGTCCTCCGCGGTGATCGCGTTTATCGCCGACCTGACCGCCGAAGAAAATCGCACCAAGGCAATGGCGATGGTGGGCGGCAGTATCGGCGTGTCGTTCGCGGTGGCGATCGTCGGCGCGCCGATCGTGTTCCAATGGGTCGGCATGAGCGGCCTGTTCACGCTGGTCGGCATCTTCTCGATTCTGGCCGTCGGCGTGGTGCTGTGGATCGTGCCCGATGCGCCCAAACCGGTGCACGTGCGCGCGCCGTTCGCCGAAGTGCTGCACAACGTCGAATTGCTGCGGCTGAATTTTGGCGTGCTCGTGCTGCACGCGACGCAAACCGCGTTGTTCCTCGTCGTGCCGCGCATTCTCGAAGCCGGTGGTCTGCCGGTCGCGTCGCACTGGAAAGTGTATTTGCCGGTCATGGGCCTCTCGTTCGTGATGATGGTGCCGGCGATCATCGCCGCGGAAAAGCGCGGCAAAATGAAAATCGTGCTGCTGTCGGCAATCGCTCTTATCCTGATCGGACAGTTGTTATTGGGCGTCGCTCCGCATACGATTCTGAGTGTGGCGGCGATCCTTTTTGTGTACTTTCTCGGCTTCAATATTCTCGAGGCTTCGCAGCCTTCGCTGGTGTCGAAGCTGGCGCCCGGAACCCGCAAGGGCGCGGCCGCCGGCGTGTACAACACCACGCAGTCGATCGGTCTTGCGCTGGGCGGGGTGGTCGGCGGCTGGTTGCTGAAGGCGGACGGTCAGAGCGCTGTGTTCTTCACTTGTTCGGGGCTCGTCTTTTGCTGGCTTATAATCGCCGCAAAGATGAAACAGCCGCCGCGCAAAGCGTAATACGGCGCATCCCGAACTCATCCAGAACTCACCCGGCGGCGGGCAGAGGCGCAGTTCCGGTCTCGGGCCCGCCGGCCCTGAAACGCGAACCGTGTATTGCCGCGCCGCCCGTAACGGAATCAACAGGAGAAACTCATGGCATCCGTGAACAAGGTCATTCTCGTCGGCAATCTCGGAGCCGATCCGGAAGTCCGTTATCTTCCGAGCGGCGACGCAGTGGCGAACATCCGCCTTGCAACGACGGATCGGTACAAGGACAAGGCGTCCGGCGAAATGAAGGAAGCGACCGAGTGGCACCGTGTGTCGTTCTTCGGCCGCCTCGCGGAAATCGTGTCCGAATATCTGAAGAAGGGCTCGTCGGTGTACCTGGAAGGGCGCATCCGTACCCGCAAGTGGCAGGCGCAAGACGGCACCGACCGTTACTCGACCGAAATCGTCGCTGAGCAGATGCAGATGCTGGGCGGCCGCGGCGGCTCGATGGGCGGTGGCGGCGACGAAGGTGGTTATAGCCGCGGTGAACCGTCGGAGCGCAGCGGCGGCGGTGGTCGCGCGGCGTCCGGTGGTGGCTCGCGTGGCGGCAGCGGTGGCGGCGCCGGCGGTGGCGCGAGCCGTCCGAGCGCGCCGGCTGGCGGCGGCTTCGATGAGATGGACGACGATATTCCGTTCTAAGCCTTCGCAGCCAAAGAACGTGAACACCAACCCCGCCTTCGTGCGGGGTTTTTTCTATCCGCTCGACGCTCGCGGCAACCGCGTTCGAACAACCGCTCCAAACATCGAACACGTCGCCCCACCCCGCACACCGTCAATTCAATAAGCGTCCATCTGTGCCGCAAAACCGCCCGCTTCTTCCGTCTCCGCTTCCGGCTCGCCGAGATACGGGCGGTCAGGGCGAATCCAGTGCGCGGCAATCGGTCCGAGCACGAGAAAGAACATCGACAGCGCGAATACCGGCTCCCATGAATGCATCGTATCGACCAGCCAGCCGACGAGCGGCGGCGACACCGAAGCCGCAATCCCAAGCCCGGTGTTCATGATGCTGCTCGACGTTGCCGCGTGATTGGGCGCGAGGTCCATCGCGACTGCCCACAGCGGCGCGGTCACGAGTTCGGAGAGAAACAGCGCGGCAGCCAGCGAGAACGCAGCGAGCGTCGCCGACGGGTGCAGGAACATCGGCACGAAGAACACGATCGGTGCGAGAAACCCGATGGTGATCAGCGTCTGGCGCGATCGGCGGATGTTGCCGGTCTTCCTGAACATCAGATCGCTGAGCCAGCCGCCCAGCGTGGTGCCGACGACGCCGCTCAAGAAAATTCCCGAACTGAAGACGGCTGAATGCCGGATATTCAGGTGATACGCCTGCGCAAAGAACGACGGCATCCAGTTCAGAAAGAACCACAGTATCCAGCCGTGACAGAAGCTCACCACAGTAGCCGGCCAAAGCGCGCGCAATAGCGGCGCCCAACGCATCGGCACACGCGTCTTGCCGACCTTCGCGGGCAGCCGTGCGATATCTTCCGGCGTGATACCCGGATGATCGGCGGGATTGTCGCGGTAATACCAGACCCACAGGACGACCCACGCAAGACTCGCCGCGCCGAGCAGGATGAACGCGATGTGCCACGAAAACGCGGTGATCAGGCCAGCCACGAGAATCGGCGTGGATGCATTGCCGAGCCGGGCGCACGCATGCGTGATGCCTTGTGAAAATCCACGGCGCTCGGGCTCCATCCACGCGGTCAGCGCGCGAGCCGAGGCCGGCACGATCGGGCTTTCACCCAGCCCGACGACGAAGCGCGCCAGCAGCAGTGTCGCGAGGCCGCCGGCGAAGCCGGTCAGGAGCGTGCCCAGACCCCACAGCACGCCGCACACCGCAAGCATCTTGCGGGCGCCGAGGCGATCGCCGATAAAGCCGCCCGGAATCATCGCGAGCGCATAGGTCAGCGCAAAAGCGGAAAACACGATGCCAAGCTGTGAATTGCTCAGATGCAGATCGCGACGGATCGCGAGAGCGGCAGTAGAGATATTCGTGCGGTCCACGTACATCAGGAACGACATGATGCACAGGACAACCAGTACGCCTGTGGTCGCGGAAAAGCGGCTGCGCCGGCGGATCGATTCCATCGTGTCTCCTTCTTGCGACTACGCAACGACACGTGCCGTTGCGCCTTGTGTCGCGGCGTCGCGGGAATGGCGCCCGCGACGCCGTACGTCGAACAGCTCGCTATGAATTGGTTTGATGCGAGCCGGAACGTTTTACTCGAGTACTTCGCCGTGCACGCCGGCCGCGAGTGTCTTCTTTTCCCAGCGCTGCATCGGCACGACTTCGGCAACCGGGCCGTTCGGCGAGCGGAACTTGACCGGCAGATGACCCGGCGCCGTGAGGATCTCGCCGCCGTTTTCCTTGATCTGCTCGATGAACGCGTCGAGGTCTTCCACTTCCATGCCGATGTGATGAATGCACGGCGCCGGACCGGCGAAATCGGCTTCATCCGAATCAGACGACTCGTAGTGAATCAGCGTCAGATCCATATAGCCGTCGGTCAGGTGATGCGAAATGTGATCGCCGTTCTTGCCCTTGCGGCGCACCGTATTCACATGCTTGTAGCCGAACACGTTCTCATAGAACGCGCGCTCTTTCTCGACGTCTTCGACCTTGAATGCGATGTGCTTGATGAAATTCGGCATGGTCCATCTCCTTTGATGTAAGCGCGCGAGCCTGCGCGATGAAGATCAGTCTAGGACGGCATGCGTTTTCAGTCAATCGAATCATTCGAATGATTCGAATTAATGGATAGGTTCGGGTTGATGCCGATTGCCGCCGGGCGCCGGTTCCTGTGGTGTTCCGGCGTGTCCCGGCACGGTCGCGGTGACGCATATAGGTGTCGATCCTGTATCCTTCGGAGAATTCGCCGTGCGGGCTGCGAATCGGGCCGGGGCGGCGCATGTCGTACGTGCGCTCGCGGCCATTTCATCGCGGTTCGAGCGGCTCGTTCCGACTTCTTTCTCTTCACTCTGACACTGACCTGAATGCCAGGATTTCGTACTCCGGGAGAGCAACCGCTCTATGAAATCGTCCGCGCCCGTATTCTCGAGCGCCTGCGTACCGGCCAATGGACGGCCGGCGACAAGATCCCCGCAGAGCCGCAACTGGCCGAAGAATTCGGCGTGGGCATCGGCACGATCCGCCGCGCCGTCGAAGAACTGGTGGCCGAGCGCCTGCTGATTCGCCGCGCGGGGCGCGGCACGATCGTCGCGAAGTTCGCCGACGAACACGCGTTCGACCAGTACTTCAGCTTTGTCGATACGACCGGCGAGCTGATGAAGGTGACCGCGCGCCTGCTGCGCTTTGGCAAGGAGCGCGCGAGCCCGGCGCTCGCCTCGACGCTCAGGCTCGAGCGCGGCGCACGGCTTGCCACTGCGGATAATCTTCGGCTGCATGACGACGTTCCGGTCATGCTCGATCGCTTGTGGATGCCACTCGACGTGTTTCCGGACCTCGACGCAGGAAAGTTCGAAGCGCGGCGCGGCTCTATCTACGGTTTTTACCAGGAGCACTTCGGGATTTCAGTCGTGCGCGTGGTGGAAGACCTGGGCGGCGCGGCCGCCGACGAAGAAGCGGCGCGCGCGCTCAACATTGAAGTGGGCGCGCCGGTGCTGCGCATCGAGCGCACGGCTTACACGTTCAAGGACCAGCCGGTCGAATTTCGCGTGCGCCTTGTCGATTCGAGCCGCTGTTCCTATCGGAACGTGCGCGGCTTGCAGGACTGATCGGCTATTGCCGGAACCGTGCGATCGTGCCGAGGGCCGGCTCGCCGAACACGGTTTCGCACCATCCGCGCGCCTCGTCGGCGAGCGCGGCGTTCCAGCCGCCGTGCTGCGCGTTGTCGACGAATTTTTGCGCGAGTTCGGCGCCCGTCAGCGGCTCGCGCGCACCGCCGCGCATATGCGGCTGACGCACTTCCTGCACGGTGCCGTCGTTGAGCGTGGCGCGCAGATGGCCGGTGAAATTGTCCGGATACTCGTTATCCGGGTCGATCACGTAGCGGATCTTGCCGGCCAGCGCGAGCACCGCGGGATCGTGAATCCGGGCTTCGGTGAATTGACCGAAGCCCGCTTTGCGATCGAAGAAACCCACGGCCATGCAGAACGGTGTGCTGAATTTCGCGGCATAAGCGGTCGGCGGCCGATGCTTGACGGCGAGTTCTTCCCATAGACGATGCACCGTGCCTTCGCCGACTTCGCACACGATGTCGCGAATCTGCTCCGCCTGCACGCCGCGCTCCGCGAGTGCGATGGCGCAATCGATATACGGCTGGGTCATGGTCCCGCACGCATAGGGCTTGAACGCGATCGTTTCCATGATCCACGACTCGCCGAGCGTCTCGAGCACCGGCGAAAAATCCGGCGCGCGAGACGGCGCGAACGCCTTGAAGAAACCGTGCTTGCCTTCGAGCACGGTGCGCGGGCCGTCGAAGCCGCCGCGCGCCATCAGCGCCGCGCGAATGCCCGACTGGGCGGCCCAGCCGGCATGCATGCGTTTGGTCGACGTGCCTTCGGCCAGATACTCGATGATCCCCGCCGCCATGCTGCCCGCAATACCGAGCGCCGACGTGGTTTGCCGTGCCTCCAGGCGCAGCGCGGCCGCGACGCCGCCGGCTGCCGCAAGTGCGCCGATCACGGCGGTCGGATGGAAACCGGCGCTATGAATTGCGCGCGGTGCGACGAGACTCAGCCGGCACATCAACTCCGCGCCGACGGCGATGCCGCGTAGCAATGCTTCGCCACCGAGGCCTTCGCGTTCGCAGGCCGCGAGCACCGCGGGCACGACCACGGCACCCGAATGCACCGGGCCGCCTTCAAAGGTGTCGTCATAGTCTTCGCCGTGCGCGGCGGTGCCGTTGATCAGCGCCGCATCGAACGCGCTGAAGCTGCCCGCGTGGCCGAGCGCCGTGCACGCGCCGCCCGGATCGGTGGCCTGCAGCGTCGCCCGGACATAGGATTCGCCGCGCCCGGCAATGCACAAGCCGGTTACGTCGAGCAGCAGCAGACGGGCGATTTCGACCGTCCGGTCCGGCAATGCAGACGCATGCACATCGGCGATCCAGGCGCCCAGTTTTTCGGCAATGACGCCGGGTCCTTCTGGTTTTTCAACGCTCATATGGGTGACCGCTCCGAGTCGGTATTGAAATGCGTGCGCCGCTGTGCTGCGCGTTTGCAAAGCGTGGGGCTTGCTAGCGTTGCTAGCGCGAACCGTCGGCGAGGGTGGTTTGCGCCGCTTCGCCAGCAGGGACTTCGGCTGCGGACGCGGTGTCGTCGGCGTTGTGCGCGGCGATTGCGCGCTGGAAACCCGCCTGCACGTGCTGACGCATGGCCTGCGCGACGGCTTCGGGGTCGCGCCTTGCAAGTGCGTCGAGAATCAGCCGGTGTTCGGTGTGCGACGCCTGCGAGCTGCCCGCAATGGAGAAGCCGCGGCGGCGCAGCAGATGCATGCGGTTGACCACCTGCCGGTACAGGCCAAGCATTGTTGCGTTGCCCGACAGTTCCATCAGCCGGTCATGAAACGCAATGTTCAACGTGAAGTAATTATTCAGCTCGCCATGGATCGAGCTGGCTTCGAGTTGATCGAGCATGGCGTGCAGATCCTGCAACTGCGTGTCGGTGATCCGCGACGCCAGCCGCCGGCCGGCCAACTCGTCGAGTCCGGCGCGCACTTCATAGAGTTCGGCGGCTTCCGCATCGGAAATCTCGCGGATGTAGACGCCCCGATTCTTTTCGAGCCACACGAGACCGGCTTCCTCGAGTGCGCGGAACGCCTCGCGCACCGGACTGCGGCTGATTTTCAGATGCTCGGCGAGATCCATCTCGTTGAGTTTCATGCCGGCCTCGAGCTCGCCAGTCTTGATCCGGCGAAGGATCTCCTCCTGCACGAGACCGGACAGCGTAACGGAGCGAAGCAACTCGAGCGAACTGGTGGGGCGGGGCATGGACGGGCCTGTATGAGGAAAACGGGCAGTGTACTACGCACATTGCGTCTTGAAGATTGTCGACAACATACTATTCACCGCACGAGCGCGCAACTAGAACTTGCCACTATTTGCGTATTGTCGACAATATGTACAATGAGATTCCGCACTTTGGCGATTGCGGTTTCATGCGTCCATCGTCGCGTCCTCGCGCCGACAGCGTGCGCGTTGGCGAAATCATTGTCGACAAAAAACAGGCTGCGATACCCACGAACGCGGCGGACCGTGGATTCAGGAGACGAGATGTCGAGTTCGATCGACCTGGCAGTCGTAGTAGCGCGCCCGTATCGCGTGTTCATCGCCACATGGGCGGGCTGGATGCTGGACGGTTTCGACAACGCCATCTACATCTACGTCATCGTGCCCGCGTTGACCGAGTTGCTGCCCAAAAGCGGCTTCGTGGCCGATCACGCGCATATTGCACGGCTCGGCGGCTTGATGTTCAGCCTCTTCATGCTCGGCTGGGCCTGCTCGATGTTCTGGGGCTGGTGCGCGGACCGATTCGGCCGCGTCCCTACCATGTGCGCGACCATCCTCATTTATTCGATCTTCACCGGCGCTTGTGGGCTCGCGCCCGGCATCGTATCGTTCGCGATCTTCCGTTTCCTGACGGGTTTCGGCATAGGCGGCGAATGGGCCGCCGGCGCGCCGCTGCTTCAGGAGTCGGTGCCAGAGCATCTGCGCGAGCGTTTGTCGGGCTGGCTGCACACCGGCACGCCGATCGGCTTTCTGCTGGCTTCCGCCGCCGCGCTGGTGATTCTGCCGCTGGGCGGCTGGCGGGTTCTGTTTCTGATCGGCAGCGCACCCGCGTTGCTGACCATCTGGCTGCGGCTCGGCGTACCGGAGTCGCGCCGCTGGCAGGAACAGCGTCGCGTGCAGGGGCCGCGTGCGCGTGTGCGCGACCTGTTCGCGCGCGACATGGCGCGCACCACGTGGTCGGCCGCGCTGATGATGACGTGCCTGATATTCGGCCTGTGGTCGTCGACCTTCTGGATTCCGACGCTCGTGATCACGTGGCAGCGCGCGGGCGGCGCATCCGTCGCCGATGCGCAGTATCTGGGCTCGCTGAGCGGCTTGATCCTGAGCGTCGGCACGCTCGCCGGTTGCGTTGCGATGCCGTGGATCGTGCGCTGGATTCCGCGTCGTAAATCGGTCGCCAGCGTGTTCTTCTCCGGCGCGCTGATCTGCAATGTCGCCTCGTACTTCGGCATTGTGGTGTTGCTGAAAAGCCTGCCGCTATTCCTGATCACACTGCCGCTGCTCGGCTTCTTCACAAGCGGCGTGTTCTCGCTGTTCACGATCTGGCTGCCCGAAATGTTTCCGACGATGCAGCGCGCGCTCGGTTCCGGATTCGCCTTCAGCTTCGGCCGCGTCCTCGGCGCGGCGGGACCGTCGATTGTCGGCGCGCTCGCGGCGATGTTCGGTTCCTATCCGCTCGCGATCACCGCGGTTTCGCTGATCTATCTGGTCGGTCTGTTCTGCGTGAAGTGGGCGCCGGAAACCGCGCACCGGGCATTGCGGCAGTGACTCTATGTATTCCGAACGATCCGCGTCGCATGTTGACGGGCGTCCGCGACAATCGAAAATGAAGGAGCAAACCATGCAACACGATAACCGGCAGGGCGGTTCGCGATGAAATCGAAAGCAGGCATGTTCACCGGTACGACAGGCAGGGTTTTTCTGCTGATCTGCGCGATGTATTTCATCGAATACGTCGACCGCGTGAACCTTTCCATTGCGGCGCCGCTGCTGAAGTCGGAGATGCATCTGTCGAATACGCAGCTTGGTATCGCGCTCTCGGCGTTCGGCTATTGCTATGCGATTTTTCAGGTCGTCAACGGTTATCTGGGCGACCGGATCGGACCGCGCCGGATGCTGGCGTTCTCCGGCATTCTGTGGGCGCTCGGCACGCTCGCGACCGGTGTCACAGGCGGCCTCGCGACGCTGGTGCTCTCGCGCGCGCTGGTCGGTCTCGGCGAAGCCGGCACGATTCCGAACGCCACGCGCGCAATGGCCAACTGGGTTCCGCTGGCAAAACGGGGCTTCGCGCAAGGCTTCACGCACTCGGCCGCGCGCGCGGCGGCCACCGTCACGCCGCCGCTGATCGTGCTGCTGATTCCGCTGCTCGGCTGGCGCGGCGCGTTTATCGCGCTCGGTTGCGTCAGCGCGATCTGGGTGGTGGTCTGGGCACTGTATTTCCGCGACGACCCACGCACGCATCCGTCGATCACTGCCGGCGAAGTCGACACGTTGCCGCCGTATGCCGGCCCGCGCCATCGCACGGCGGTGCCGTGGTGGGCGCTGATCCGGCGCATCCTGCCGGTCACGCTGGTGTTCTTCTGCCACGCATGGACGCTGTGGCTGTATCTGAGCTGGCTGCCGAGCTTCTTTGTCGGCGTGTACGGGATCGATCTGAAGAGCACGGCGCTGTTCACGTCGGGCGTGTTTCTCGCCGGCGTGGTCGGCGATACGGCGGGCGGCCTGTTGACCGATGCGATCTACCGCCGCACCGGCAATCTGAATACGGCGCGCCGCAACGTGATCATCATGGGCTTTGCGGGCTCGCTGCTGTTTCTCACATGCGTGCTGTTCGTGCGCGACCGCACCGTGATCGCGTTGTGTCTGGCCGCTGCACTATTCTGTCTCGAATCCACCGAAGGCCCGATCTGGGCGGTGCCGATGGATATCGCGCCGGCCTTCGCGGGCGTCGCGAGCGGCTTCATCAGCACGGCGGCCGGACTCGCGGCCGTGGTGTCGCCGGTCGCGTTCGGCCTGATCACCGACATGACGGGCAGCTACCGCCTGCCGTTCGTCATGTCGATCGCGCTGCTGCTGGTGGGTATCGGGCTGTCGTTCTGGATTCGCCCTGACCGGCCGCTGCAAGCCGGCGCGAAACCCACGCTATCAACGAAATCACTGGGAGTGCATTCATGAAAGGAGAAGTCAGCAGCGTCGCGGTCGTCACCGGCGCGGCGCGCAATATTGGCCGCGAGATCGCGTTGCAACTCGCGGCGGCGGGCAATGCGGTGATCGTCAATGCGCGCAGTTCCGCCGCCGAGGCCGCCGAAGTCGTGCGCGAGATCGAAGCGGCGGGCGGCCGCGCGGCCGCGCATCTGGCCGACGTCAGCGAACCGGCAGGCGCGCGAAGTCTGATGGAAGCGGCGATTGACCATTTCGGGCAGATCGACATTCTCGTCAACAACGCCGCGGTACGCCGCGAAGTGCCGTTCGCGGAACTGGATTTTGCGCGCTGGCGCGAAGTGATGTCGGTGATTCTGGACGGCGCGTATCTTTGCGCGCACGCGGCGCTGCCCTATCTGCGGCAGTCGAAGGCCGGCGCGATCGTCAATATCGGCGGCATGTCCGCGCATGCCGGTTCGGCCGGCCGCGCGCACGTCATTGCCGCGAAGGCGGGACTCGTCGGTCTGACGCGCGCGCTCGCGCACGACCTGGGTCCGGACGGCATCACCGTCAACTGCGTCGTGCCCGGTCTGATTGCGACCGTGCGCGGGGGCTCGGCGGGCAATACCGAACCTGCGCATCACGCCGAACGCACCACGTTGCTCGGCCGGCGCGGCCAGCCCGACGAAGTCGCGAGCCTCGTGCAGTTTCTATGCGGCCCGACAGCACGCTATCTGACGGGACAGGCGATTCATGCGAACGGCGGCGCCTTTCTAGGCTGAGCGCCGGCTGACCAGCGCCCGGCCAATGCCTGACCAGGCCGGCGGCGCAAACCACACGCGCCGTCGCCAGTCCCACCCGGCGTCGAACCCGAGGGCGAGGGTTTCGTAGGAGGATTGCTTATGCAGTAACGATCAGATTGATTAGTACAACATATCGGATGGTTTCACTCACAAATAAATCATGACCTGGTGGAGAAGACAAAATGAGGAAGTCGCTTTTTGCATTGTCGATATTGAGCACCTTTGCCGCGAGCGCGCATGCGCAGAGCACGATGACGCTGTACGGCATTCTCGATGAAGGTGTGATGATCAACACGAACGCGAAGAACGTGGTGAACGGCAAGAACGTGGGCGGCCGGCAGTTCTCGATCGATTCCAACGCGGGCACGCAGGGCAGCCGCTGGGGCCTGCGGGGCGCCGAGGATCTGGGCGGCGGCATGAAGGCGATCTTCGTGCTGGAGTCGGGCATCAACGTCAGCACGGGCGCGTTCGGGCAGGGCGGCACCGCATTCGGCCGGCAGGCTTTCGTGGGTCTTGCCAGCAGTTCGCTCGGCTCCGTCACGTTGGGCCGCCAGTACGACAGCATCAACGATTACGTCGGCAATTACGGCTTTGCCGCGGCATACGGCGGTTCGACCACGGAGCATCCGGGCGACCTCGACAACGTCAATCATACGTTCCGCGCGAACAGCACGGTCAAGTACGCAAGCCCGAATTTCAACGGTCTGACTTTCGGCGGCACGGTGAGTCTGGGCGGCGTGGCGGGCGAGGTTTCGCAGTCGAGCGGATACAGCCTCGGCGCGAACTATGGACACGGACCGGTCGGAATCGCCGTTGCGTACGAACTGTTCCGGAATCCGTCGGCGCTGGGCTCGATCCTGAATAGCAACGCCAGCGCCACGACGTTCAATTCGCTGAATTCGGGCTATCTCGGCACGAAGCCGGCCAACTCGCTGCAAATCATCACGACAGGCGGTTCGTATGATTTCGGCCCGGCAAAAATCGGCGCGGTGTATTCGAATACCCGATACATGAATATCGGCGCATTCGGTGGCGCGAGCGCAACCTTCAACAGCTATGAACTGAACGGTCTCTATCGATTCACGCCGGCGCTGTCGATCGCGGGTGAATACAACTATACGAAGGGCAATGCAGTCAGAGGCGACATTGGTGACCAGAAGTACAACCAGTTCTCGCTACTGATCGACTACGCCCTGTCCAAGCGTACCGACGTCTACTTCCTCGGCACTTTCCAGACCGCGAGCGGCACGAGTTCAACGGGTGCCGCGGCGGTCGCGGATATCGGCAGTCTCGGCGATTCGTCGAACAATCATCAGGCCGTGGCGCGTATCGCGATCCATCACAAGTTCTAGGCGCGCTGCTGTTTGCTGTTCCACACGCAAAGCTCAGGGCATCGGTCGATGCCCTGAGCTTCGGTTGCTCACGTCTTACGCGCAATTACGACGCGGGCATCGCGAGTCTATTTTGCGCCGACCGTCACGGCGCGAACCTTCGCGACCTCGGCGGCGGAAACATCGGTCGCGCGATTTCCCCAACTACCGCGGACAAAGCTCAGTAGATCGGCGATCTGCCGATCGGTCAGACGCCAGCCGAAATCGGGCATGGCGAGCGGCGTCGGTGCCGCTGCCGTGGACGGCATGTGCGAGCCGCTCAAGACGATATGAATCAGCGATGCCGGATCGTCGCTGAGCACCGCGGCATTGCCGTTCAGACTCGGGAACGCAGGCATCGCGCCCGTGCCGTCGGTGCGATGACAGGCGGCGCAGTTGTCCAGATAGAGACGCGCGCCGGCTGAATCGACGTGACCCGCCCTGAGCGCGCTCGCCGTCCGGTCCGTATAAGTCGTCTGCGGTGCGACCGTCGGCGTCGCACGCGCCTGCAAAGCCGGCGACGTCAGATACGTTGCAATCGCGTTCAGATCGTCGTCGTGAAGATACTGCGTGCTGTCGTCGATGACTTCCGTCATCGGACCGAACGCCGCGCCGTCGTGCAGACGTCCGCTGCGCAGGTAGGCGACGAGGTCCGCCTTGCCCGATACCTTGCTGCTGTCGGATGTCTGCAGCGGGTGTCCGCGCAGGTTTGGCGCGTACCAGCCCGCGAGCGTATTGCCGGACAGAAACACGGTGTTGTCCTTGTCGTCGAGCGCGGTTTCCTGCCCGAGCATGCCGTGCGGCGTATGACATGCGCCGCAATGCGCGAGCCCTTGCACCAGATACGCGCCACGATTCCATTCGACGCTCTGGTGCGGGTCCGCCCGATAGGCCGGATGATCGTGCGCATACCAGCGGTCCCATATCGACATCAACACGCGGACGTTGAATGGAAACCGCAGTGCCGAGGCACGATTGGTTTGCTCGACGGGTTTGACGCCCTGCGTGAAATAGCGGTACAGCGCGTGCATGTCGGCGTCGTCGATCTTTGCGTACGACGGATACGGCATGGCCGGATAGAGACGATGGCCGTCTTTGGCGATACCCTGGCGCAACGCCGTGGCGAAGTCGTCATAGCTATAGCTGCCGATGCCGGTCGATGCGTCCGGTGTGATGTTGGTCGAATAGAGCGTACCGAAGGGCGTCGCAAGCGGCAGGCCGCCGGCGAACGGTTGCGCCTTGTTCGCCGTGTGACAGGCCGCGCAGTCGCCGGCTTTCGCGAGATACGCGCCTTGAGCCAGTTGCGCGTCGACCGTCGTCGGCGCGGGCACGGTGCCGGGCGCCTGCGCGTTCGCAGCGCCGGGCGTGCCGCTGCAGATCAGCGCAAACACGGGTATCAGGTATTGCTTCAAGCGGTCGGGAATCATGTTCATGATGGCCGCTCATGCCTCGACCAGCGGGCCGGGATTCTTCAGATAGGTCTCGCGAATCGCTTTCGCCGCGTAGTACGTCATTGCGCCGATCGTGCCGGTCGGATTGATGCCGAGATTTTGCGGAAATGAACAGGCGCCCGCCACGAATACGTTCGGAACATCCCAGGACTGGAGATATTTGTTGACCACGCTGTTATCCGGCCGGTCGCCCGCGATCGCGCCGCCGGTCGTATGCGTGCTCTGATACGGGCCGACGTCGAAGTGATCGCCCGGCTTGCCCGCATTGATGGCAACCGATGCCGGCTTCGGGTTCATCGCGCGCGCGACTTCGGCGGCCTTGTGGCTGACGAACTGCGTCATGCGGCCCTCGTTGTCTTTCCAGTCGAAGGTCATGCGCAATAACGGCAGCCCGTACGCATCCTTGTAGGTCGGATCGAGATCGAGGTAGTTGTCGCGGTACGACATCACGGAGCCTTGCGTGGAGATGGCGAACGAATGCAGATAGTGATCCTTCACTGCCTTCTTCCAGCCTGATCCCCACTTCGGCGTGCCGGGCGGCACCAGCGCCTGCGCAATCGGGCGGCCGCCCGTTACGGTTGCAAACGTGATCGCACCGCCAATGAAATTCACCGGACCGTGATCGAAGTTGTCCGCATTGAAATCGTCATAGACCACACCGCCCGATCCCGAACCGATGAACGGATTGATCGCGACGTCCTTGTCGAAGAAGACGGGAATCTTGCTGTTCTTCTGATAAGCGTAGTTTTTGCCGACGGTGCCTTCGCCGGTAGCGGGATCGTACGGCTTGCCGATACCCGATAGCAGGAGCAGGCGCACGTTGTGCATCTGGTAAGCACAGAGCGCGACGATATCCGCCGGCTGCTCGACCGTGCGTCCCTGCGCGTCGATGTAGGTGACGCCGGTTGCGCGCTTGCCGGTCGGGTCGAGATTGACCTTGATGACCGCCGAGCGCTCGCGCAATTCGAAATTGGGCTTTCTCGCGAGCGCCGGAAGAATGCACGTTTGCGGCGACGCTTTCGAAAACATGTAGCAGCCGAACAGCTCGCAATAGCCGCAGAAGTTGCACGGCCCTAACTGCATGCCATATGGGTTCTTATAGGCTTTGGATGCAATCGACGCGGGCGTTGGATACGGGTGATAGCCGACTTCACGCGCGGCCTGCTCGAACAGCATCGACGGATACGCGGTGGGCAACGGCGGCAACGCGTAGTCGCGCGAGCGTGGCGCCTCGAACGGGTTACCGCCGCTGATTGGCCGGCCATTGAGGTTGCCCGCCCTGCCCGAGGTGCCCGCGACGTACTCGAAGCGGTCGTAGAACGGTTCGAGCTCGGCCGCGCTGACCGGCCAGTCCTGAATCGTCATGTCGTCGGGAATGAACTGCTTGCCGTAGCGTTGCTCGTAATGGCTGCGCAGTTTCAGGTCGGCGTCGGTTGCGCGATAGGTGAAGCCGTTCCAATGCACGCCCGAGCCGCCCACGCCGTCGCCGAACAGAAATGCGCCGTACTGGCGCAGCGGCAACGCGACCTCGTTCGCCTGGCGGCGGATCGTCACGGTCTCGTGCGCGAGGCTTTGCATCAGCTTGTAACGCTGCACGTAGGTCAGTTCGTCAGCGATCTTCGGATACGCGAAGTCAGGATAGGTGTCGCGGTTCTCGCCGCGCTCGAGGCCGACCACGGTAAGGCCGGCGTCCGCCAGTTCGATCGCCATGATCGAGCCGGACCAGCCCATGCCAACGACTACCGCGTCCACTTTGGGTTGACTGATATTCGCCATGTGTCTCCTCCTGGCGTGTGTTTTATGTGGTGCTGCGCTGAAACCGGTTAGATAAGGATCACGCTATGTTTTGCCTTCTATCGTCGCGGGACCGAGCGGGTACACCTTGCCGGGTTGCGCGACCCAGTCGAGATAGTCGGCGCGCGCGCCGGGAAAACCGATCATGGTCCAGCTTGCGGCGTGTCTGTTGCCGCCGTGAATCGGGTCGGAGAAATAGCCTTCCTTCGTGTTCTGCCACAACAGCGCGATGAAATGACCGGCAGAGGTCTGCCCGAATCTGACCTTGCCGGTATCCATGCCATGCAGCAGCGCGTCTTGCTGCGCGGCACTCAACTGCACGAAACCCTTGCCGCCGAAGTGCGCCTTGCAATAGCCGTCGAGCGCCGCAATGCCGGTGCGGTAAAGGTCGCGCGGCGACATCGGACTTTGATAGCCCGCGAGCGGTGTGGCGTCCGGATGGAACGGACCCTTCATGTACCAGCCCGCCGCATGGCCGAAGGCGCCTTCCATCTGCCTGTCGATAAATGCCGCGACGTCGAGTTCCAGCGCGCCCGGTCCTTCCGCGTCGGCGGGAATCAGGCGGTCGATCGCCGCCTGAATCAGACGCCATTCGTCGGGCTTGAAAAACTTTGGCTGGTACGCGGCCGGGCTTGCGCTGTCCGTGCCGGCCTCGCCCGACGCCGACGCCACGGCGTCGGCGGGGCGTTGACACGCTGCGAGGCTGCCCGCCACCGGCAAGACTGCGACGGTGTTGATCAGGAACCGGCGCCGTGATGGAACGATGGAAGTCGTCGTTGACGCCGCCGCGGGTTTGTCATCCATGAGACGCTGCTCCGTTCGTTAAGAAGGTATCCTGATCAATGCGGTTCGTGCCCGCCATCGGAGCGCCGCACTCCACGTGGAAACAGCGAGCCGTACGCCTACTTCAGCGCGTCCGCGCCCGCCTTGCAGATATCCGCATCCTGATCGCCGCTGCCGCCGCTGCATCCGATCGCGCCGACGATCTTGCCGCCGATCACGAGCGGATAGCCGCCGGGCGAGGCGACCACCGAAGGATCGAGCGTCGCCGAATAGGTATGGCCGGCTTCGAAGCCGTTATAGAACGTGCGCGTATCGCGGCGGAATCGCGCAGCGGTCGCGGCCTTGCGCAGCGCGATGTTCGGCGACGAGTTCTGCGTGTCGTCCATCTTCGCGAACGCGACGAGCTCTCCACTCGGATCAGTCACCGCGATGGCTTCGGGCCAGCCGTGCCGGGCGGCTTCGGCTTCAGCGGCCTGGAGCGCCTGATTGGCGTTTTGCAGGCTGATCGGCATGCCGTACGGAATGTCGAACGGCGAGCGCGCCGGCAGGCCGCCGGCCGAAGGCTGGGAGGCGGGCGTCTGCGCGTTGGCGTCGCCCAGTGCCACGCCCAGTGCGGCGCCGAGCGAGAACAGCGCGAGCAGCGAGGCTTTGATCATTCGCTTGTTGGTCATATTGGGTTTTCCGTGTTGTGGCCGGTCAGGCGTCGAGCGCGTTCAGCAAGACGGCTGGTGACGACTTCGCCCGCCGTGTCCGGCACACCGGGCGAAGCGCGTCGCTCAGTCGAGCGAAGTCCAGCGCGTGCCCAGCGCGTCGGTAATGGCGGAGGCGTCGAAACGATACGCCATCAGCGCGGCAAAGCCACGCCGTCCGTCGATCGACGCGGCCGCGCTCGTGAACCCGTGCTTCGCGATCATCGCGGCTTCGAGCGCGTCCGCCGCGGCCTTGCCGATCTCGATCGCTTCCATTGCGTGGTCCGCGTTGTGCGCGAGTCCCGCTGCCTGGGTTGCCGCGATGCCGAGCGCGTGACGCGTATGCGCTTCGTCGAGGCGCAGCAGGCGCGATACCGCCAGCACCGCACCCAGCAGGCCCACCGACGACGCCACGTTCCAGCGCGCGCGGAACTCGTCGCTATCGACCGCGGCGAGAATGCGCGTGGCGGCTTCGGTACCGATTGCGACGGCGGCGATCGCATCGCTTTCGGACGAACCGAGCTTGTCGCCGGTGGCGATTACGGCGGCGAGCACCGGCATTGCCGGCGACGCGGCGGCCTGGGTCGCGAGCGATGTGCCGAGAATCCAGGCGCGGGTGCGCGAGTCGGTCGTCGCGCTGCCTTGCGATTGCAGCAGTGCGGTGATCTGCGCGGTGGAGCGCGTCGCCGGATCGGTGAGCAGGCGGGCGTGCGTGAGCGCGTCGCGCGCGGCGCCGAGCGCGGACTCGGCCGAAGCGGGCAGCGCGGCGACGGCGAAGCCGGCGAGCGCGTCGGAGACGACGGAATGTTGAGCGGCGTTATGCATGATCAGTTTCCATTGCGAGAGCGTGTCGGCGCGCACAGGGCGAAGAGCGCGTCGAGATTGGCGGCGGTGTCCAGCGTCGCCACGGCGGCGGCAAGCTGCGCGGCGGTGCCGTCGCCCAATTGCGAATCCACCAGCAGACGGACCTTGTGCATCAGTTCGTCGTTGGTCAACGGGCGCGCAAGGCTGCCGCGCGCATGTTCGACGTGATGCTCGACGAGCGTGCCGTCTTTCAGCGTCGCCGTGATAAAGACCTCGTCGCGGTTGACCGCCGCGTCGGGCGCCAGCTTCGTCAGCGCGCGCACTGCGGTGACGTCGTCCCGCACCACGCGTGCGTCTTCGTATTGCGCGAGACCCACCTGGCCGTCGCACAGCGCGGCGGCCACGCCGTGAATCGCGCTGAAGCGCGCCTGCAGGCCGTCTTTCGGCTGCGGGTTACCCATCAGTTCGGGCACGAGCGGATGGCAGCGCAGCGTGATCGACTCGATCGACTGCACGTCGGCGATCCGCGGCGCGAGCGCGAGGCCCGCATCGATTGCCGGATGTGCGACGATCCCGCACGGATACGGCTTGTACGTGTTGAAAAGCAGTTCCCAGCGCTCGCCGAACGCGCCGTTCATCAGATCGAAATCGACCTTCGTCGACAGCGAATGCGAGTAGCCGCCGGCGGCTTCGAAAATGTCGGCGGCGGCGCGCTGGCCCTGCTGCGCGAGACGCGCGGCCGCAATGCCGTTCGCCGCCGCCTTGCCGGGGTGATAGGGCTTGGTCATCGTGCCGAACGCTTCGCGCTGGCCGACGAACATCGAGGCGGCGATCGAGACCGCTTGCGCCAACTGCGCTTCGTCGAGGCCGAGCAGCAGCGCGGCCGTCACCGCGCAGCCGATCACGCCGCACGTGCCGGTGATGTGCCAGCCACGGTCGTAGTGTTCCGGCGAGATCGATACGCCGACCCGCAACTGCGCTTCGCAGCCGAGCGTGAACGCCGTCAGCGCGGCCGCGCCGGTGGGCCGCGCTGACGGCGCGAGGGCGGTCAGCACGGCGAGCACCGAGGCGGCCGGATGGATGACGGTCGCGAGATGCGTGTCGTCGAAATCGTCGAGGTGGCCGGCAAAGCCGGTCGCGAGTGCCGAAAAATGCAGGTCGACCTTTTCGCTGCGGCCCGGCACCGGCGCGACCGGGGCCACGCCCAGTTCCGCGGCTGCGGCGAGGATCGCGTCGACCCCCGGATGCCGCGACGCACCGATCGAGGTGCCGATGACATTGATCAGCGAACGCCTGGCTTCCTCTGCGACCGGAACCGGCAGCGGACGCTGCGCCAGTGCGAAAAGGCCGTGCGCGAATGCGGCGGCGATGGAACTCATTGAGACAACTCCTCCAGACGAATGCCGTTGGTCTTCGGCCCTAGCAGCCCGACCATCACGACGATCACGAACATGGCTGACGAAATCAGCACGAACACGGCGGGCACGCCCGAATGCTTGAGCAATGCCGCCACCCAGAAACCGACGAAGATCGAACTCAGACGGCTCCAGCTAAACACGAAACCGACGGCGCGGGCGCGAATCCGGGTCGGATACAGCTCGGCCTGATAGGTGTGAAAGATACCGATCAGCCAGTTGTTCGCGATGGTCACGGCGCTGCCGAACAGCAGGATCAGCAACGGCTCGCGCACCATGCCGAACAGTACGCCGGCCACCGCCACGACGATCGCGCAGCCGACCAGTTGCCACTTGCGCTGGATGCGCTCCGCACACGCCATCGCACCGAGCGCGCCTAGCGGCGTCGCGAACGCGATCACCATCGTGTAGAGCAGCGAATGCGTGATCGTGATGCCTTTCGTGTACAGCAGCACCGGCACCCACGCGCCGAAGCCGTACACGCCGAAGGTCTGGAAGAAGTTGAAGAACGACAGCATGATGGTGCGGCTCAGATAGCGGCCTTTCCACATCTCCGACCAGGAACCGCCGTGCTCGCCGGTCAACGGTTGCGGCGCGCGCTGTGCCGGCGCCTGCAATGCGCGGCCGGTTTCCGCGACCACGCGAGCCTCGATCGCGTCGACGATCGCGCGCGCTTCGTCGAGCCGGCCTTTGCTTTCGAGCCAGCGCGGCGACTCCGGAAGGCCGCGCCGCATGAACCAGATCAGCACGGCGCCCGCCGAGCCGATGATCATCACCCAGCGCCAACCCTCGAGACCTAGGATGGTGTGCGGCACGAGCAGAAACGACAGTACGGCGACGGTCGGCACGGAAGTCAGGATCACGAGGATGCTGAACGCGCTGTAGCGGCCGCGGGTGTGATGCGGCGTGAGCTCGGAAATATAAGTGTCGACAGTAATGAGCTGCACGCCGATGCCGAGGCCCGCGACGAAGCGCCAGAGATCCATCGCTTGCGGCGAATGCTGGAACGCCGCGGCGAAGGTCGCGACCGAATAGATCAGCATTGCGCAGGTGAATACGGCGCGGCGTCCGAAGCGGTCGGTGAAGCCGCCGAGCGCCACCGTGCCCACGAACATTCCGGCGAAAAACGAGCCGAGAAAGCTGGCGAAGCCGTCGACGTCGAACAGGCCGGCCGTGGTGGCGCGATACAGGCCGCTGCTGATGAGTCCCAGTGAGATATAGGCCGCCATGAACATTTCATAAAACTCGAACCAGCCGCCGATCGCGATGCGTGCGACGAGGCCGCTGAAATAGCGCGTCGGGGGCAGGCGGTCGAGCCGCGCCGAAACGCTTGCTTGCACGCCGGCCGTGCCGGCAATCTCCTTTTCCATGTACATGCCGTCTCCTGGCTGGACTGATGTCCTATATTGATAGTGTCGACACTTTTGGCAAGTGTAGGACGAATCATCGGCATATTTCAAGTGAAATTCTATTAACTGTACACACTTTATGGAGTTGAACGGGAAGTCGGATGAGTCTCGCCGGGCGGTGGTTTGCTAGAATCCGTCCACGCAGCGGGGCGGCGCGCCCACGGATATCGAGGACAAGGAATAACGGGATGGACGAAACTGTCGACACACGCGACGACGAGGAGCAGGGCGACGCATCGCCGGTCGGGGAGATCGTCGACTGGGTGGCGCGCGGCATCATCGAAGGCCGGCTGCAGCCGGGCGACGATCTCAATTCGGTCGATCTGGCGAAACGCTTCAACGTGAGCCGCACGCCGGTGCGCGAAGCGCTGTTCGTGCTGAACCGCGAACGTCTGGTCGACTGGTCGCCGCGACGGCGGCCGCGCGTGTCGTCCATGAGCCTCACGGAGGTGCGCGAGATCTATCAACTGCGTGTCCTGCTATACGGCCAGGTGTCGCTCGCGATCGCCGAGCAAGCCACCGCCGGGGACATCGATTCGTTATGGCGCGCTCACGCGCGTCTGGCCGACGCGGCTGCGCGCGCCGATGTCGACGGCTATTTCTGGGCCAACGTCGCGTTTCGCGATGAAGAGCTGCGAATAAGCCGCAACGGCATCTTCAAGGAAGTGCTCGACTCGATGCGCATGCGCACCAACCGGCTGCGCCACCTCAGCACGTCGTTGCCCGGCCGCATGCAGCGCTCGTGCTCCGATCATCAACGGCTGTGCGAAGCGTATGCGGAGCGCGACGGCACGCTCGCGGCCGCGCTCAACCGCTCGATCGTGCTGACCGCGTTACAGGCGATCGAGCAGGTGTGGGAGTCGGAATCCGGCAAGGGTTGAGGCACTTGCGGCGCCGCGGCGCATCGCTTCTTCCGCATCCGGAACGTCTGCCAGGGATAAACCTGGTCACCAGTCCTGGCGTGCCTCAGCGGCACGTTTGAGCGCCCTCGCCAACCGGTTCGACGAATGCCGCCTTGACATTCGTCCGTCCGCCGACAATACTCGAATCATAGTTTGTACGGACAAAGTAACAAACCGAGATAAAGTTAGCCGAAACAGGAGACAGGCATGGAATCAGACGTCGCAGTCAAAACCCGCATTCGCGCCAGTTACGGGCGCTACCTCGAAGATTTCCAGGTGGGCGATATCTACGAACACCGTCCCGGGCGCACTATTACCGAAGCCGACAACATCCACTTCTCGCTGCTGACCATGAACTTCCATCCGATGCATTGCGATGCCGCCTACGCCGCCAGAAGCGAGTTCGGCCGCCTGCTCGTGAATAGCGGTCTGACGGTTGCCGTGGTGCTCGGACTCTCGGTGAACGACGTGAGCGGCAAGGCGATCGCCAACCTCGGCTGGAAAGAGATTCGCCTGACCGGCCCGGTGTTCTGCGGCGACACGATCTATGCAGAATCCGAAGTACTCGACAAGCGCGAGTCGAAGTCGCGTCCGGGGCAGGGCATCGTCACCGTGCAGACCCGCGCGTTCAAGCAGGACGGCACGCCGATCATGGACTTCGTGCGCAGCGCGCTGGTGCCGGCACGCGGGCACGGCGTCGGCGATTGATTGAAGCGGCAACGCTGCATCGTGTCGATCGCCGCATGAACGGGCTGAGCGCCCCGGCAGCGTGAAAACGACAGGCAGCACATAGCGCGCACCTGCCGGCAAGAGCAGTCCGCGCGCGGATTCCGGCGGCGCCCGAACAGGCGCCGCGATGCGGCAAGCGCCTACGCGCACCGCATGCACGCCAAGGAGACAAAGGTGGCTATCGGTATCGTCAACTCGGGCGCGCGACTCGATCGCCTGCCCATCGCGTCCTTTCACTGGAAGATTCTCGGGCTCATCAGCGCGGGCGCCTTTCTCGACGCCTTCGACATCTATCTCGCGGCCGGCGCGCTCGGCGCGATGGTGAAAGCGGGCTTTTCGGATCTGAAGCTGAACGCGCTGTTCATCTCGGTGACGTTTCTCGGCATGCTGATCGGCGCGGGCTTTGCCGGTTATCTAGGCGACCGCTTCGGCCGCCGCTCGTCGTACCAGACCAATCTGCTGATCTTCGGCATTGCGTCGATCGCCGCGTGCTTCGTGCCGAACATGATGTGGCTGATCGTGCTGCGGCTGATCATGGGGGTCGGCCTCGGCGCCGAACTGGTGGTCGCGGCGGGCACCTTGTGCGAATTCATCCCGCCCGCGTCGCGCGGACGCTGGACCGCCTTGCTCGCGCTCATCATCAATTCCGGTTTGCTGGTGTCGACTGCCGTGGGTTACGTGGTGATTCCGCATCTGGGCTGGCGCTATATGTTCGCGATTGCCGGCGTCGGCGCGATTATCGTGTGGGTGCTGCGGCACCGCATGCCGGAATCGCCGCGCTGGCTCGAATCGGTCGGACGCAGCGACGAAGCCGAGGCCACCGTTTCCGCCATCGAGCACGAGGTACAGCGACAGAAAGGTTCGTTGCCGCCGGTCGAGCGCATCGAAAATCTGGAAGTGCCGAAAGCGCCATTCTCGGCACTGTTCTCGCACGCCATGCTCGGCCGCACGCTGGTTGCCATTCTCACGGCAGTTGCCGTGAATATTTCGGTGTACGGCTTTGTTGCCTGGCTGCCCACCTTCTTCGTGAAGGAAGGTCTCACCATCGTGCAATCGCTCGGCTTTACGACGCTGATGGCGTTCGGCGCACCGGGCGGCGCGTTGATCGGCTTTCTCTGCGCGGATCGTGTGGGCCGTGCGCGTGGCCTGGTGATCTTCGCGATCGCCACGATCGTGGTCGGCTTCATCTATCCGAACATGCACGCGGGTTGGGCGATCAGCAGCGTCGGTTTCGTGCTGGTCACCTGCATCTATACGGTCACCACGCTCGGCCTGTTCGCCTACATTCCCGAACTCTTTCCGACCGAACTGCGTCTGCGCGGCACGGGCACGGCAGGCGTATGCGGCCGCGCTGCCTCGATGACCACGCCGTATCTCGCGGTGGTGCTCTACAACTCGTTCGGTGTATCCGGTGTGCTGGCGATGGTGAGCGGTGTTCTCGCGCTGCTGGTGCTCGGCATTCTGCTGCTGCGTGTGGAAACCAATCAGCACGCGCTCGAGCGGATCTCGCCGAGCCTCGACACCGATTCCGATCCGATGCCCGCTACCCAGCAAGGTTAAATCACCATGACTTCACTCGACTCCTCCGTCACGCTCTCTGGTCAGTACGCGCGCTTCGGCGTGGGCCTGCAATTGCGCGACGTTCCGCATGCGGTGCAGACGCGCGCCAGGCATCTGATTCTCGACGCCGTAGGCATTGCGCTCGCGTCGCGCGGCTATCCGTATGCGGATGTCTCGTTCGCCGCATTCTCCGAGTTCGGCGGCGGCACCTCGCCGGTGATCGGCTACGGCCGGCGGCTCGGCCTGCGCGATGCCGCGATGATGAACGGCGTGCTGATTCACGGTCTCGACTTCGACGACACGCATTCGCGCGGCGTCATCCATTCGACCGCCAGCGCCCTGTCTTGCGTGCTCGCGCTCGCCGATCGCGACGCCGTGAGCGGCGCGGATCTGCTGGCCGCATATATCGTCGCGATGGAAGTGTCGACGCGCGTGGCGTCGGCGGCCAGGGGCGGATTTCACGACGCCGGTTTTCATCCGACAGGCCTGGTCGGCGCGTTCGGCTGCGCGGTTGCCGCGGCGCGTCTGTTGCAACTGGACGAGGCGCGGGCCGCGCATGCGCAAGGCATCGTGCTGTCGATGGCGGCCGGCAGCCTCGAATTCCTCGAAGACGGCGCGTGGACCAAACGCGCCCATCCCGGCTTCGCGGCCGCTTCGGCCATTACGGCAGCGACGCTCGCGAAGCACGGCTTCACCGGCCCGCGTCTGGCCTACGAAGGACGCTTCGGTCTCTACGCGAGCCACCTCGGCAAGCCGCTCGACGCGGCCGATCGCGAACTCGCCAGCGAAGGCCTCGGCAGCTCATGGCAGATCGATGAAGTAGCGATCAAACCGCTGCCCGCTTGCCACTTCACGCATGCGGTGGCCGATGCGGCGATGGCGCTGCATCGCGAGCATCGTTTTTCCGCTGAATCGCTCGACTCGATCCGGCGTGTGGTTGCCAGGGTGCCGCGCGGTACGGTCGAGATCGTGTGCGAACCGGTCGATGCGAAGCGCAAACCGGTTACCGCCTACGACGCGCAATTCAGCGTGCCGTACATCGTCGCCACCGCGTTGCTCAAAGGCCGCTTCACGCTCGACGAACTCGAACCGGCCGCGCTCGCCGATCCCGCCGTGCTGGCGCTTGCTGCGCGGGTCGATTACGAAATCGACCCCGACACGACTTTCCCGCGCCACTACACCGGCGAAGTCGTGGTGGAGCGCAGCGACGGTTCGCGCGTCGCGCATCGCGAGGCGATCAATCGCGGTTGCGCGGACCGGCCCGTCAGCAACGACGACATCGTCGCCAAGTTCCACGCGAACGCGCAGCGCAGCGTTTCGCGCAGCGCCGCCGAACAGATCGCCCAAGCCGTATTGCAACTCGACGAACGGCCGGCCCGCGCGCTTGCCGACACGCTTGCTGGACTCACCGCATCCTGAGGACGTCATCATGACCGCAACTGAACTCGACACGCTGGAAAACGATCAACTGATTCTCGACATGCTGGACCGCTTTCTCGAAACCGAGGTGCGTCCTTACGTCCACAAGTTCGATCATGACGATATCTACCCGGCGGAGATCGTCGAGAAGATGAAGGAGATGGGCCTGTTCGGCTGCATCATCGATCCCGAGTATGGCGGGCTGGGTCTGTCGACGCGGACCTACGCGCAGATCATCGCGCGCATCTCGCGGGTCTGGATGTCGGTGAGCGGCATCATCAACTCGCATCTGATTCTCGCAATGCTGGTGCAACGCAACGGCACGCCGGAGCAGAAAAGCAAATACCTGCCGAAGTTCGCCACCGGCGAGTGGCGCGGCGGCATCGGCCTCACCGAGCCCGATTGCGGCACCGATCTGCAGGCGATCCGCACCACCGCGAAACGCGTGGGTGACGAATACGTGGTGAACGGCAACAAGACGTGGATCACCAACAGCAAGCATGGCAATACGCTGGCGCTGCTGGTGAAGACGGATACGACGGCGCAGCCGCGGCATCGCGGAATGAGCCTGTTGCTGGTGCAGAAAGGGCCGGGATTCGAGGTCAGCCGTCAGTTGGAAAAGCTCGGCTATAAGGGTATCGATACCTGCGAGTTGTCGTTCAACGGTTACCACGTATCGACCGACGCGCTGATCGGCGGTGTGGAAGGTAAGGGCTTGCAGCAGATACTCGGCGGCCTCGAACTCGGCCGGATCAATGTCGCGGCACGCGGCGTCGGCGTCGCGCAAGCCGCGCTCGACGAATCCGTCAGTTATTCGCAGCAGCGCAAAACCTTCGGCAAGCCGATCTGCGAGCACCAGGCGATTCAGTTGAAGCTCGGCGAGATGGCGACGCGTGTCGAAGCGGGCCGCCTGCTGGTCGACGCCGCCGCGCAGAAATACGACCGCGGTGAGCGCTGCGATATGGAAGCGGGCATGGCGAAATATTTCGCGACCGAAGCGGCGCTGGAAAACAGCATCGAGGCCATGCGCATTCATGGCGCGTACGGCTATTCGAAGGAGTACAACGTCGAGCGGCTGTATCGCGATGCGCCGCTCCTCACCATCGGCGAAGGCACCAACGAGATGCAGCGCATCATCATCGCGAAGCAGCTGATCGAACGGAGTCCGGTATGAGTTTGCCTCTTTCGGGTGTGCGGGTGCTCGCCATCGAACAATATGGCGCCGGGCCGTTCGCGACCCAGCATCTCGCGGACCTCGGCGCGGAGATCATCAAGATCGAGCATCCGACCAACGGCGGCGACGTCGGCCGCGCAGTCGGCCCGTATTTTTTCGGCGACGGCGATAGCCACTTTTTCGAAGCGTTCAATCGCAACAAATGCAGTCTCACGCTCGACCTGAAGAAGCCCGAAGCGCGCGCAGTACTGCTCGACCTCGTCGCGAAGAGCGATGCGGTGTTCAACAATCTGCGCGGCGATTTGCCGGCGAAACTCGGGCTCACTTACGAGCAACTGTGCGAGGCGAATCCGAAGATCGTGTGCGGGCATCTGTCCGCGTATGGTCGCACCGGCAGCCGGGCGGCATGGCCTGGCTACGACTATCTGATGCAGGCCGAAGCCGGCTATCTGTCGGTCACGGGCGAGCCCGACAGTCCGCCGGCGCGCTTCGGCCTGTCGATCATCGATCTGATGACCGGCACGACTGCGGCGATGGCGCTGCTCGCCGGACTCGTCGATGCGAAGACCTCGGGCAAGGGACGTGACATCGACGTGAGTCTCTTCGACGTCGCGCTGCATAACCTCGCGTATGTCGCGACGTGGTATCTGAACGGCGGCGTAGTGACGGGGCGCGAGAACCGCTCCTCGCATCCGTCGCTCACGCCGAGCCAGTTGTACAAAACGCAGGACGGCTGGATTTTCCTGATGTGCAACAAGGAAAAGTTCTGGGGCGTGCTTGCCGAGGTGCTCGATAAACCGTCCTGGGTGACCGATCCGCGCTTTTGCAACTTCCAGGCGCGTCTCGCGAATCGCGAGCTCGTGCAGACCGAGCTCGACGCGGTGCTCTCCGGCGCCACCACCGCGCAATGGCTCGAACGCTTCGGCGGCCGCGTGCCGGCCGCGCCGGTGTTCAACGTCAAGGAGGCGCTGGAGAATCCCTTCGTGGCAGAGCGCGAATGCGTGGTGAACGCTGTACATCCGCGTTTCGGCACGGTACGCGGCGTGGCCGCGCCGGTGCGGATCGACGAACCCTTGCCGACGCGCGCGGCGCCGGACCTCGGGCAGGACACGCAGCGTCTGCTCGACGAGCTGGGCTACGGTGCGGAAAGGATCGCTTTGCTGAGAGAGGCGGGTGTGGTGCAATAAGGCCGGGCGGGCAACCGTCCGCTCTTCCACTTTTTTGCACACCAAGATGGCCACGACAGTCCTCGGGCAACAGCCGCGCTACATGCAACTGGCACAAACGCTCCTCAACGAGATTCAGGGTGGGCAGTTTCCCATCGGCACGTTGCTGCCGACCGAGTTCGAGTTATGCGAGCAGTTCGGCGCGAGCCGCTTCACCGTGCGCCAGGCGATCAAGCAGCTGGAGCAGCGCGGCCTGGTGGACCGGCGGCCCGGCATCGGCACCCGCGTGAAGGCCACGCAGAGCGAGACTGCGTACCGTCAGGTGATGGAGCGCCTGAGCGATCTGCACCGTTACACGTCCGACACGGAGCTGGAAATCGCCTCGACGCAGACCGTCGAGATCGATGACCCGGATCTGATCGAGCGGCTCGGCGCAAAGCCGGGCGAAACCTGGCTGCTGGCCGAGGGCATTCGTCTCTCGCCGGAGAGTGTCGAACCGATCTGCCACACCGAGGTGTATATCCACCCGGCGTTCCGTTCGTTGGCGGGTTTGAGCGGCCGGACGCACGTGCCGATCTACACGCTGATCGAAAAGCAGTTCGGCGAGCAGATCACCGAAGTGCAGCAGGAAATCCGCGCGGTCGCGCTGCCGGCGGCGCTGGCGCAACGTCTGAACGCAAAGCCGCGTTCGCCGGCGCTGTGGTTGTGCCGCCGTTATCTGAACCGGCGGGGGCAGGTGGTCGAACTGACGATCAGCGTGCATCCGGCGGATCGCTATAGTTATTCCGAAACGTTTCAACGCGACTGGCACGCGAACTAGCAATCTTGCGCCGCGTGCCGTTCAGGAGAACAACATGGACGCACGCAGTTATCTGTTCGTGCCGGGCGACCGCCCCGAGCGCTTTGCCAAGGCGCTCGGCACCGGCGCCGACGCGGTGGTGATCGACCTCGAAGACGCGGTTGTGCCGGCGGCGAAGCTTGCCGCGCGCGACGGCCTGCGGCGCTGGCTGCCGACAGTAGACCCGGCGCGGCTGATCGTACGCGTGAACGCGGTCGGCACGCCGTGGCATCTCGAAGATGTGGAGATGGTGCGCGCTTCCGGCGTTTCCGTGATGATGCTGCCGAAGTCGGACAGCGCGCGGCAACTCGCCGAGGTCGCCGCGCGGCTGCCATCAACGGTCCGGATCGTGGCGCTCATCGAAACCGTAGCGGGAGTGGTGGCGATGCGGGAAATTGCCGGCGTGCCGTCGGTTGCGCGGCTTGCCTTCGGCACGGTGGATTTTTGCGGCGACGCCGGCATTGAAGGGCTCGGCGCGGAACTGGATTATGTGCGTTCGCAGATGGTGATCGAATCGCGCTATGCGGGCCTCGCCGCGCCGATCGACGGTGTGACCCCGGAGCTCGATCATCTGGAGCGTCTGACGGAACATGTGGCCGGCGCGCGGCGTTTCGGCTTCGGCGGCAAGCTGTGCATTCACCCGCGGCAGGTGGAGCCGGTCAACCGCGGTTTCGCGCCCAGCGAGGACGAGCGCCGGTGGGCGGCGCGGGTTCTCGCGGCCTGTAGCGAGCATCCGGAAGGCGCGTTCGCGGTGGACGGCAAACTGGTCGACCGGCCGGTTATCGAGCGGGCGAAGAAGATCGCGGAATTCGACACGCTCATCCACTAACGACGTGGCGCGTTTGGGCCGGCGGCAAGGCGAGCCATGCCACGCTCACCGGCTCAGGTGGTCCAGCGCATCTCTCATAGGCGAACTGGAGATCACCAGCGGCCCGGTAAATGGCGTATCCAGATCGACGATCACATAGATCGCGGAAGCAATCGACACCGCGCCCAGCGAAATGGTGACCAACGCCAGCGCGTTGCGCGGCGCGATCAGGCCGAAACTCAGAAAGATCACGCCCAGCCAGAACGTCAACGTCTTGAGGAACGGCTGGGAAATCGAGCTGTGCGCTTCCTCGATGAGCTTCCACCGCGCGTCCACCACGCGCCGGTATTGCGCCAATCCGTCGTTGAGCGCGCGCTGCTGCAGCGGGTCGTGCGCCCGCAGTTGCCGCAATTCCTTGCCCACGGCGGTCAGCATGTCGCCGAGCCGCGTGTTCTCCAGCTTCTCCGAGTTGCCCTGCGATGGCCCGATGTCTTTCGGATACTCGCCCGTGGGCGGCGTTTCGGCGGGCCACGTCGAGGCAATCGCCGCCGCGGTGTACTGGCGCAACAGGCGCCGGGCCGGATCGGTATCCGCGCCGTAATCGCGCAAGGTCGTGTCGAATTCGATCAGGTCGGCCGCGTAGGCGCGCAGATCATTCGATGCCGTGTCGAAGCTGGACTTCGCGGACGCCGTCATCAAGCCGAGTACCAATGCGGCAAACGTCACCAGCATGCCGATAACCAGCTGGATCAACTGCACGGTTTCGTGCGCCTTGTGCTCTTCGGGCAACAGCGGCCGCACCCACACGCCCACGCCGGTGGCGGCGAGCAATAGAACAAAAACCACCAGGGTCGAGCCGACTTCAGACATATGAATGCTCCGCAGACGAACCCCCGTCACTTTCCATCAACCGCCGGTCGCCGGAAACCCGGGTAGTCCCGCAACGCCCGGCGCGAGTCGCGGTTCATGCCCGCTCGTATGTTGATGTATCACAAGCGCCGGCGTGATCGACCATCAAGTTTTCGATTATCGCGCCGTAGTCCTTACATGTGGCATTCACCTGAATTCGAACATGAGTTGCGGACCTGGTCGATCCGGCTTGGGCGCAGCACGCATGGCCGGGGCTCTTGTCGGGCATTCGGTCAGGTAGCCCATTGGAGACAAGCCCGATGTTGAAAAATCTGTCGATTCGTACCTGTCTGACCATGCTGATCGCGTTCTTCGGTCTCGCGCTGCTGGTCGGCGCCGCCGCCGGTCTGCTGTCGCTGCGTTCGAGCAACGCCTCGCTGCAGCAGATGTACACCGTCGACACACCCGCTGTCGCCGACCTCGAAGGCAGCGCCAGCCAGTTGTTGCGCCTGCGTCTCGCGCTGGCGACGTACGCTTCGCTCGTCGATCTGAACGATCAGGACGGCGCGAACGCCGTGCTCAAGCGTTTCGATCAGTACCAGAAAGCCTCCGACGACCGCCTTGCCCACTTTGTGAGCCGCGCGGGCACGGACGCCGACGAACAGCGTCTCATCAAGGAGATGCAGGACAGGCGCGACGCCTTTCTGCACGAAGCCGTCGAGCCGGCTCTTGCCGCGCTCAGGTCGAACGACAGGGCGGCCTTCCAGCAATTGCAGGCGCACAAGCTGCCGTCGCTCTATAGCGCGTACGAAAAGGCCATGCTCGCGCTCGAACAGTTGCAGCTCGATCACGGCGCGCAACGCTATCAGGCTGCGCAGGATCTGTTCTACGTGATCTGTGTCGTGGTGGCGGTCGGCATGGTCGTATCGCTGCTCGGCTCGCTGATCGGCCGCGCGGTGCTGGTGCGCGCGATCGTCAGTCCGGTCGACGCCACCATCGCGCAGTTCCAGCGCATGTCCAGTGGCGACCTGACCGGCCAGATCGTCGTGAGCAGCAGCAACGAAATGGGCCGTCTCGCGGCCGCGTTGCAAAAGATGCAGGAGTCGCTGGTCGCGACGGTGAACTCGGTGCGTCAAGGCACGGAATCCATCGACACCGGCGTGAGCGAGATTGCCGCGGGCAATACCGATCTGTCGCAACGTACCGAGGAACAGGCCGCGTCGCTCGAAGAGACGGCGGCAAGCATCGAACAGCTCACCTCGACGGTCAAGCAGACGGCGGACAACGCGAAGCAGGCCAGCTCGCTCGCGCAGGGTGCATCCAGTCTGGCCGCGCAAGGCGGCGATCTCACCGGGCAGGTGGTGGGCACGATGCATGGCATCGTCGACGATTCGCGGCGGATTGCCGACATTGTCGGCGTGATCGAAGGGATCGCGTTCCAGACCAATATTCTGGCGCTGAACGCCGCAGTCGAAGCCGCGCGCGCCGGTGAGCAGGGACGCGGCTTCGCGGTGGTGGCGAGCGAAGTGCGCTCGCTCGCGCAGCGCAGTGCGGCGGCGGCGAAGGAGATCAAGGGTTTGATCGACGAATCGACGGCGCGCGTGCAGGCCGGCTCGCAACTGGTTGAACGCTCGGGCTCGACGATGACCGAGATCGTCGACGCGATCGCTCGCGTGAGTTCGATCATGGGCGAAATTGCGGCGGCGGCCATCGAGCAGAGCACCGGCATCGATCAGGTCAATCTCGCGGTCGCGCAGATGGACGAGGTGACTCAGCAAAATGCCGCGCTGGTGGAGCAGGCTGCGGCGGCGGCGAGTTCGCTGGAAGAGCAGGCGCGGCGGTTGACTGCCGCCGTGTCGGTGTTCCAGACGGGCAGCGGGGCGACGTCGTCTTCCGGGTCTTCCGGGCGGCGTGGCGGCTCGTCAGCCGCGCCGCAGACGGCCGATGCGGATGAGTTCGCTACGGCCTGATAGCGGTGAACGTTCGGCGTTGCGACGCATCCGGTATCTGGAACTTGCACCGCAACGCAGCCAGCACATCCGTTACTGCATGGCCGCGTAGTACCTGGCCAGGCTGTCGATCTCAGCAGGCGTCATCCGCCGCGCGACGTTGCGCATCTGTTCGTTGATGTCGTTGCGCCGCGCGCCGGAAGCAAAGGCGCGCAACTGCGCCGCCAGATAGACCGACGACTGTCCGCCCAGCCACGGCGCCGCACCCTTGCGATCCAGTTGGCCGTGGCATGCGGCGCAAGGCGCGATATTGCGCTGCGGATCGCCCTGCATGGCAAGCTTCACGGCATTCGCATCCGGTTCCGTGCCGGTGGCCGGCACCCCCGCCGCGGGCGCTCCTGGCAGGGACGCATAGTAAGCGGCCAGATCGTGCAGATCCTGGTCGCTGCGCGCCGCGATGATCGGTTGCATGATCGCGTTCTGGCGCAGGCCGGTCTGGTAGTCGCGCAACTCTTTATAGATCACGTCGGCATACTGCCCGGCGAGTGCGGGCGCCGTCACCTGCACCGTGCCCAGCACGCCGTGACACATCGAGCAATTCTGCGTGGCAATGGTCGCGCCGCGGCCGATCGAAATCGCGTCGGCGCGCACGCGCCGCAAAGGCGGCAGGACCACCACTTCGCTCGGCGCCGGGCCGGTGAGATTGGTGCCGCCATACCAGCTCGACGGCGCGCCCGCGGCGCTGCAGATCGTCGCCCACAGGCCGCGGTCGCCGAACGCGTTGTTCGCCGAAGGCAGCCAGATGAAGCCGATCAGTATCGACACGACGGCAATCGCAATCGTGCCGCCCACGCTCAACGTGAACCACGGGTTGCGCAAGCTGAAGACGCGTTCCTGATTCATCGCTGTGCTCCGACGACAACTGCCGGCACGGAGGTCTGCGGCAATCTGAGCAACTGCACGATCGGCACACTGTAGTTGACGACCGTGAGGCCGATCATCAACGCCACCCATAAACCGAAGCTGTTGAGCGCGGCCGGCACGCGTTCAACCGGCTGCGTCGCGCTGGCAAAGCGGAAGCCTTGCTGCTGCACCACCGGGCCGAACTGCGACCTGGCGAGAATGTAGACGAACAGCACGCCGGACACCACGAGAATCAGGCCGCCCACCGCCGACATGCCGACCCAGAACGCCTGCGATTGCATGCCCGGCGTGTTGTAATCGTAATAGGCCATGCGGCGCGGTGCGCCGAGCAGGCCGACATAGTGCCACGGCAGCGTCACCACCATCATGCCGATGAACCACAGCCACAGTTGCGTGCGCACCAGCTTCACTGAAGCGAGCGCGCGGCCGGTCAGTTGCGGCCACAGTTCGTAGGCGATCGCGAAGTACATGATCACGATCGCGCCGCCGAAGATCAGATGGAAGTGCCCGGTCACCCACTGCGTGTTGTGCACGGTCGAGTTCAACTGGTAGCTCATGTTGATCAGCCCGCCCGCGCCGCCCAGACCGAGCATCACGAACGAAAACGCGAGCACGAGCATCATCGGGTTCTGCCAGGGCAGCGCGGTCAGCCAGCCGAACGCGCCCTTGCCGCCGCGCAGCCTGCCGGCGATTTCAACCGACGCGCAGATCGTGAACACCGTGAGCAGCGTCGGCACCGACACCATGCCGGTGAACACGGCGTGCAGGAATTTGAAGCCGGAGCCGACCTGCGGATCGGCGAACAGATGGTGGATACCTATCGGCATCGCGAAGACGAGGAACAGGATGAACGACACGCGTGCCATCGAATCGCTGTAGAGCCGTCCGCCGATCGCGCGCGGCACCAGCGTGTAGTACGCGATATACGCGGGAATCAGCCAGAAGTAGACGATCGCGTGCAGCGTCCAGGAGAACAGGATGCGCGACAGGCCGGCGTCGATCGTGTTGGTGAGGCCGAACGCGACCGGCAGGATCTGGAACAGGATTTCCAGCGCAGCGCCGATGGCGGTCCATGCCCACAGATACGCGCCCGCCACGTTGGCGAACATCGCGAGCGGTACCGGCTTGCCGGGGTTGGCGCGTTTCCAGATGCGCAGGTTCACATGCATCAGCGCGACCCAGATCCACGAGCCCACCACCACCAGCACCACGCCGAGGTAATAGAAGGGACTGCCGATCATCGGCGGATAGAAGGTGTAGAGCACCGAGGCCTGGCCGAGCGCCACCGGCACCATCGCCATCACCGCGCCCACCGCCAGCATGATGAAAGCGGCCCATGCCCATTTGAGACCCACGAGGCGCTGCGCGAGCGCGAGTTCGACGATTGCGTAGCCGAAGCCCATCGATATCAAGGTGGGCAGCACATAGGCCATCACCGTGCCGTGCGCGGTTACCGAACGATAGTAGAGCTCGGGGTCGCCGACCCACGGCAGCAGCGGGCTGCGCACCAGCATCTGCCAGGCGCCGAGAAACAGCGCGATCAGAAACGCAATGAAGGCGAGCCAGAAATGCGCGAGAACGAGTCGCTTAGCGTGAAACACAGCTCAGCCTCCGTGATTGTCGGGCTTGTTCGAAGAAGGTGGCTTTGTCGATGACTTTCACGTGTGCCCACATGGTCTGATGCCCGAAGCCGCAGAACTCGTGGCACGGCATGGTGTGATCGGCGGGCGTGTCGAAGCGCGTGTTCAGCGTGGCGACGTAGCCCGGCACGACCATCGTGTTGATGTTGGTGTCGGTGACGAGCAGGCCGTGCACCACATCCGCGCTGGTGGTGCGGATCGTGATCGGCGTGTCGGCCGGCACCAGCAGACATTGCGGCGTGAACGAGTATTGCTGCGCGATGAAGCGCACCACGACCGAACCGTCCGGCTCGACCGCGCTGCCCAGATTGTCTTCGACGAATTCGCCGGACAGTTGCAGCCGCGACGGGTCGATCGTTTCGACGCGCGAAGGCGGCATCATCGCCCAATGCAGCCCCGAGTACACGATCACGGCCAGCATCAGCACGATCAGCGCGACGGCGAAAATGGCCCAGCGGCGCTCGGCGCGTAAGGCGACCGCGTGGCCGCCGCCCGATTGATGATTGGAATCAGTCGACATGATCAGTGAACGACGCCGCGTGGCAGAAACACGAGAAAGTAGAAGCCGAACCAGATCGCCATGACGATCAGCGTGGCGACGCCGGCCACGGCGATCGCGCCATGCGGGCCGGCCGCGACGACGCGTTCCACTTCTTCGTCCGTGGGTGGGGCCGCGCTACCGGTATCGTTTGCTTCCATCTAAAGGTTCTCCAGTGCGGCGGTTCAATGCAGCGGTGCGTTGCGCAACTCGTTGACCTCGCGCGACGTCACGGGCTGGCCGTGATTGCCCCACGCGGTGCGGATATAGGTGACCACGGCGGCGGCGTCGGCGTCGTTCAGTTCCTGGCCGAACGGCGGCATGCCGTACGGTTCCGGATTGCGCATCGTGCCCGGCGGGAACCCGCCGTTCAGCACGATGCGAATCGGGTTGACCGAGGAGTCCATTTCAATCGACTGGTTGCCGGCGAGCGGCGGGTAGTGCTGCAACTTTCCTTCGCCCTTTGCGCCGTGGCAGAGCGCGCATTTGTCGGCGTAGATTTTTTCGCCGAGCGCGAACACACTGGTGTTGGTCGGCGCCGACGGCCCGGACTTGCGGCCGCTCTTGTCCGGCAAGGTCTTCAGGTAGACGGCCATCGACTTGACGTCCTCTTCCGTCATGTACTGAAGGCTGTGGTACGTGACTTCGGCCATCGGCCCGTACACGGCGCCGCGATCGGAAATGCCCGCTTGCAGCAGATCGACGATGTCCTTGATGCTCCAGTCGCCGAGGCCGCCGTCCTTGTCCGAAGTCAGCGACGGCGCGTACCAGTTCTGCACGGGGATCAGACCGCCCGCGAACTGTTCGCTTTGCGACGAACCGCCGAGCATGTTGATCTTGGTGTGGCACATCGTGCAGTGACCGAGCCCTTCGACCAGATACGCACCGCGGTTCCATTCGACGGATTTGGTCGGATCGGGCTGGAACTCGCCCTCGCGGAAATACAGCGTGCGCCAGCCGTACAGCAGGTTGCGCTGATTGAAGGGGAAACGCAGCGTGTGCTTGTGGTTCGGCTCGCGTACCGGCGCGACGGTTTGCAGATAGGCGAAGATCGCGTCCGAGTCCTGGCGCGTGACCTTGGTGTACTGGGCGATCGGCATGGCCGGATAGATGAGCGTGCCGTCCGGCGTGCGGCCGGTGCGCATCATCTTGAAGAACGCGTCCTGACTCCAGGTGCCGATGCCGTATTGCGCGTCCGGGGTGATGTTCGGCGAATACAGCGTGCCGAACGGCGTTTCCATGGCGAGGCCGCCCGCGAACAGTTTGCCGCGCGGCGCCGTATGGCAGGCGACGCAGTCGCCGGCGCGCGCCAGATACTCGCCGCGTTTGACGAGGTCGGGGCGCGTGTCGGCACTGGCGCCCGGCGCGGATGCCGTGGTGTCGGCGGCGCGTGCTTCGGCGATCAGCGGCGTATGCGATGCGCGCAGAAGCGCGGCGCTGCCGGCCACGATCAGGCCGGCAATCAGCAGGCCGGACACGAGCGGTGCCCGCGTGCGCCGACTGCGCCGACGCTTCGTCGCGGTGAACCAGGTGTCGAGCAAAGTGGTGCGCAGCGCGCGCAAAGAACCCGGAGTGCGAAGTGTCGGCTTCATTGCGGTTGGCTCCCGCAGGCGAGAGGCAGCCGCTCTCCGGACGCAGGCGCGGGGCGAGGGTCAGCCGGACGCGGCTGGCGTGCGAGCCAGCTCGATACGGCGGTGATGTCCTTGTCGGAGAGCTTGACCGCGATCGAATGCATGCAGTCCGGCGCGAGCGCGTGCCGCGTGCCCGAGCGCCAGGTGCCCATCTGCCCGGCGATATAGCTCGCGTGCAGACCGAGCAGGCCGGGAATGCCGGGCTGCGTGCCGGTCATGCGCGCGCCGTGGCACGCAATGCACGCCGGTATCTTGCGGGACGGGTCGCCTTGCGTGACGAGGCGCTGCCCGGCGGCGAGCACCGCGGGCGCGACGTTGCTTTGATCGGCGTTCGGGTAAGGCGGTTGCAGATCGGCGAAATATTGACTGATCTTGCGCAGGTAGTCGTCGGGCAGGAAGGCGAGCAGATAGCCCATTGGCGGGTAGGTGCGGCCGCCGTCGCGGAATGCAGTCAGCTGATTGAACAGATACTCGGCCGGTTTGCCGGCAATGCGCGGAAAGTAGTCGTTGTTCAGGCCTTGGCCCTGCACGCCGTGACATGAAGTGCAGGCACGCACGCGCTCGTCCATTGCCGAAGGCATGGTACTGGACGCGTCGGTGGCGGCGAGCGCCACGCCGCTCCACAGGACGTAAAACACTAACAGGACATACGATCGGACAGTTCTACGATGCACGCCAGACCTCTGTTGGGAACGTTCTTCTTCTCGATTATTTCTCGCGCGTTCGCTCATGGATTTGCACCTGAATCCGCGCGCGGCGCGTGGCAACTCCGCCAGTTTTTCTCGAGTCTTTCTCGTATAACAACTGCAAAAAAAAGCAAATCGAAAACGGACTTATTCTTGAATGGCGTATGCTGATTTGCTGCGGCGATGCGATTGCCTTGTAGAACGATGATCTGCCTGAACGCGCCAGTGGTGGCGGCTGCCGGGCGGCGGGATTAAAGCTTGAAGCGTTCAGCAGCGCGTACGAGGTTGCAGGAATTCATTCGGCGCGTCAACAACAAACCAAAGCTTGCTTGACCTGACTCAAGTTCATGATAGGCGTCCGCTAGAGGGCTTTCAACGTTTCGTTGCAGATCATCTCGCTCGCCGACGGTATCGCGCGAATGTGATTGTTTGATGATGGATCACGGGCCTTGGCAAGATCGTGTGGACCTTGTCGTCTGCGCGATCGGTCGCGGTCAACTGAAGAGCCGCATCAAGGCCGTGCGAGCATTGCTCACACGTTCGCTTTCGCCGATCCGTCCAGGCAGCAGATGAAACTCCACGGCGGGCAGCGCGGGCAAACCCACGCTCGCCGGACAGGCCACCACGCCGCCGCCGATCGACGATTCGTTCAGACAGGAAATGCCGAGCCCGGCCTTCAGCGCGAGTTGCAAGCCCGCCACGCCGGAGGCGGAATGCGACACCACATACGGCACCTTGTGCTCGTCGAGCAGCTTCACGACGAAACGCTGCAACTGGCAGCTCGACGGCAGCAACACGAGCGGGTAGGGCGTGGCCGGCCGCGGACTCGAATCGGCTGCGCTGACCCACAGCAGTTTTTCGCGCCGCACCACGATACCTGGCGCACCGGAGCGCCGGCCGGCGCCGCGCGCGCTGCCCGTGACGAGGCGCAGCGACAGGCCGATGTCGAACGACGCGTCGTCGCCCGCACTGCTGTCGATCACCGCGCTCGGCAACACGGTGACGTGCAGCTTCAGGCGCGGGTGCTGTTCCGAGAACGTTTTGAGAATGCGTGCGATGTCGTGCGGACGGTAGTAATCCGTGATGGCGATGCGCAACTCGCCGTCGAGCGAGCGGCCTTGCAGGTCTTCGAAAGCCGCTTCGCTCATCGCGATGATGCGTCGCGCATGATCGAGCAGACGGCTGCCGGCGTGCGTGGCGCTGACGCCCTGCTTGCTGCGTACGAAGAGCGGCTGGCCGGCGCGCTCCTCGAGCTTCTTCAACTGTTCGCTGACGGAAGACTGGGACAGGAACACGCGCTCCGCACCCGCCGAGACGCTGCCCGATTCGGCGACCGCGACAAAGGTCCGCAACTGCGTCAGGTCGAATCCGCGTTGGCTCATGATTCGGTATATCCGATGGAAGTGATCTGAATTTCCGGCTTTTCCGATGGTAAGCCGAGCCGTAGGATACCTCCAGATCATTTGCGGAGGGTGAGATGGGAAACGAATCAATGGCGGCCGTGCGGTTATCCGGCGGGCGTCCGGCAAGCCACCGGTGGAAGGTGCTCGGAGTCGGGTTCGCTGCGAACGCGAGTTTTTCGGCGGCGTTTTCAGGAATTCCAACGACAGCGGTTTTCCTGCGCTCGGGCTATCACCTGGGCAACGACGGGTTGGGTCTCGTGCTCGGCATGCTCGGCCTCGGCATCGCGGTCAGCGAATTGCCGTGGGGACTGCTGACCGACCGCTGGGGCGACCGGCGCGTCCTGCTGCTCGGACTGCTTTCGACCGCGGCGGCGCTGGCCGCGCTGGCGCTATTCGTCGTGCCGTCCGCTACGCATGTGCCGGGCGTGACGACGCTCGCACTCGGCCTGTTGCTGGTCGGACTGCTCGGCGGCAGCGTCAACGGTTCGAGCGGCCGCGCGGTGATGGCCTGGTTTCGCGAAGGCGAGCGCGGTCTCGCCATGAGTATCCGGCAGACCGCGGTGCCTGCGGGCGGTGGTCTCGGCGCGTTGCTGTTGCCGGCGCTCGCCTCGCGCTTCGGTTTCGCGAGCGCTTATACCGTGCTGGCACTGGCATGCGCGGTGACGGCGGCATTCGCGTGGCGCTGGCTGCACGAACCCTCTCATATCGATGCCGACGGCGCGCGCGAAGTCCGCGCCACGGCGGCGAGCGGCGTGCGCACGAGGGTCTCGCCGTTGCGCGACATCGGCATCTGGCGGGTGGCGCTTGGCGCCGGAACGTTGTGCGTGCCGCAACTTGCGGTGGTGACGTTTGGAACGGTGTTCCTTCACGACTTCAGCCGCGCCGGGGTGCTGGCTGTCAGCGTGACGATGGCCGCCGTGCAGACAGGCGCCGCGATCGCGCGGGTATGGAGCGGCGGTTGGACGGACCGGCGCGGCAATCGGCGGGCGTACATGCGCGCCTGCAGTTTGCTGACGGCGGTGCTGTTCGCCTCGCTCGCGCTGCTGACGGGTCTCGCCGGCATGCATCACGCGGCACTGACCGCGGTGTTCGCGCCGATGGTCGTGCTGGGCGGCGTGAGCGCGTCGGCATGGCACGGCGTCGCGTTTACGGAACTCGCCACGCTGGCGGGGACGAGCCGCGCGGGTACGGCGCTGGCGATCGGCAACACCTGTGTCTTTCTCACGCTGTTCGTCACGCCGCTGGCGATTCCGCCGCTGTTGAGCATCGGCTCGTGGCCGATGGTGTGGGCGGTGGCCAGCGTCTGCGCATTGATCGCGTTACCGGTGTTTCCGCGAGCGGCGCGTGAACGCGAACTGAGCGCGGCGCGCATCGGCGACGCAAGCCGATGAAATCACGGCGCCGCTCGGCGATACGGCGGCCGGCGCGCTTTTGCTCACGCAGGAGGCGTTGTATCGAACTTCGGTGATGAGGGCCGAGCCGTCGAACTTCAGACGGAAATGGGTTGTTTGAGAAACAGAAAAATATTCATTTTGCGTATTTACTCCGTGATTCCTTGATAAATCCACAATGGTCAATTGGTTTTCCGCAGGATTCGGAACGTTCCGATTTTCGTGAAGTTACGGCGGTGATTTTATGGCCGACTTGGCGCGCCACGCGTCGTCAAGGGGCCGTCAAAAAATGCGCGAGCGTGTCAGATTTTTCCGCGCATTTGAAAATAATCCTACAACAAACGAGAGAAAATCCCGGTGAAACTTCGAATTATCCTGGCGGACGATCATCCATTCGTTTTGCTTGGCATCCGCACGACGCTAAAAATGCATGCCGGCGTCACCATTGTCGATGAGGCGACGAGTCCCGATTCGCTGCTCGAACGCTTGCAGAACACGCCCTGCGACGTGCTCGTCACAGACCTCGCCATGCCGGAGCTCGCGGGCGCGAACGACGACGGCCTCGATCTTGTCCGGCGAATCCGCTGCGACTGGCCGCGGTTGCGCATCGTGGTGATGACCACGCTGACCAACGCGGCGATTCTTCGCGCGATCGTCTCGGACGGCACCGTGAGCATGCTCGGCAAGGCTGAATCGATGGACGAGCTTTGGCAGGCGATCGCCGCGACCCGGCACGGCGAAGCCTACCTCGGACGTTCCATCATCGAAGCACTGGCGCGCCCGCAGAACCTCGAATCCGAACGGCCGCCGGCGCCGCGTTTATCGTGCGTCCAGGCCGAAGTCGTCAGGCTGCTGGTGGACGGCCGGTCGATCGCTGAAATTGCCGCGGCGCTCGGCTGCCATCGTCGCACGGTCAGCCGCAAAAAACGCGAGGCGATGACGAGGCTCGGTGTCACCAACGACCCCGGTCTTTTCTCTTATGTGCGCGCAAATGGAATTCTTGGTTTTGAATCGTATATCTAGGCAATTTACTTTTTGAATTGAATGAGGTTGTTTCGGACCGATCTTATGTCCATTTTCTGAAAAATGTTTAATGATCGGCACAATAGCTGGTTTCACTGAAGAGGGCGGCAGCAATCAAGGTATGGAGGAAAAATAGAAGATGCGCGACACCGCAGAGGTAAGCACGCCCATTCGAGCCATCATCGCGGACGATCATCCCCTGGTGTTGCTGGCGATCGAAAATCTGATCGGCGGTTATCCGAATATGCAGATCGTCGGCCGCGCAGCCGACGCCACTGAACTCTTCACGGAAGTCGACCGCAGTTCATGCGATCTGGTGCTCATGGACCTCTACATGCCAGGCGGTGCCGACGGCAGCGGACTGGAAGTCGTGAGGCAGTTCAAGACGCGCTACCCCGGCATTGCGCTCGTCGTGCTGACCATGGAAACCGCGGCGGCCGAACTGCAGAAGGTGATTTCGCTCGGCGCGGACGCACTGGTGAGCAAGCGCGACCGGATCGATCTGATTCACGTGGCCGTCGTCACGGCGCTGGCACGCGAGTGCTATGTCGGGCCGGCAGTGCGTGCATTGATCGCTGACGCAACGGTGACCCAGCGGCTCGATTTTGTCCGGCAGATGCTGTCGCGCCGCGAACTCGAGGTGTTCACCCAGTATGCATCCGGGTATGGAGTGACCGAGATCGCGGCGCGTCTGGGGCGCAGCGTCAAAACGATCAGCGCGCAGAAATGCACCGCAATGCGCAAGCTTGCTCTGCACAGCGACGCGGAACTGTTCCGCTTCGCTGTCGAGTACGGAGTGATCCCGGAGGAGCGCGTGCAGAACCTGTGACGAACCGGCGGCGTGTCGCGCCGCGGCGCGACGAATATAAGATGCATTGGCATCGCCTGGGGAAGCACATCTCGTGCAGGGCATGCCAATCGATAAGACAACAAAAATGAGACAAAAGATTCGCGTCATCGTGGCGGACGATCACGACTGCGTTCGTGTCGGCGTCAAGCAAATGCTGCAGTCCGTGCCGCACATCGAATTCGTCGGTGAAGCGGCGGACACGCACGGGCTGGCCGAATTACTCGACGCCTGTGCGTGCGACGTCGTCGTTTCGGATATCACCATGCCGGGCATTCATGGCGGCAGCAACGCAGTGCCGTTTCTGCGTCGCCTGTTGCGGGGCCGGCCGCATCCTTGCGTCGTCGTCCTCACCATGATCTGTCATGCGCACATGCTTACCGGCCTGTTGCATATCGGCGTGGGCGGCATCGTCGATAAACGTGAGACCGTCACCGCGTTGATCGATGCAATCGAGGCGGCTTTTAGCGGCCACGTCTATCTGTCGGCGCACGCGCGTGCCGCAATCGAAATGGCGGATGCGCCGCCGCAGCTTCGCGCCGGCATGTTGAGCGCACGCGAATGGGAGATCTTCCAGCTTTATGTGCAAGGTCTCGCGGTCCACCAGATCGCGGCGCGTTTGCAGCGCAGCGGCAAGACCATCAGCACACAGAAACGCAGCGCAATGCGCAAGCTCGGCCTGGAAACGGAAGCCGACCTGATCGACTATGCACGCCAGATCGGACTGGCCTGAAAACAGGTGAGCGTATCGCATTGCGTCGCCGGAAGAGGAGTGCGGAGAACCGCGAATTTAAGAGTGTTCCGATTGGTTACGAGACGTTGCCGTCTCATAGTTCTGAGCTCACTGCGGCTTTATTCCATGCTCCCGTGACGAAAGCAGACATTTCGTCGCACTGAGCAATGCCCGAGCCGAGAGAATTCAGGCAGATGTCTTATGGCAATCGTGCAATGCCGTCTGCCCCGTAGACAGAAACAGGAGGCGGCATGGTGGCGTTAGGTAAGCGGTTGTTGGTCGAGAGTGCGGGCACGGCGTGGCTGGTTTTCATCGGTTGCGGGAGCATCGTGTTGAACGTCGGTGCGATCCAGCAGGCGGGCGGCGTGCTGGAAGCGGCGTTGGCATTCGGCCTCGCTCTCGCTACAGCCAGCTACTGCGTGGGCAGCCTGTCCGGCGGTCACTTCAATCCCGCCGTCACCGTGGGCTTTACCGTCGCGCAACGTTTTCCGGTCAGGGATCTGCTCCCCTACATTGCCTCGCAGATTTTCGGCGCGATCGTTGCCGCAGCACTACTTCTTTATGTGGCGGGCGGCCGTCCCGGCTTTGACCTGCACGCTACCGAGTTCGCGGCGAATGGTTTCGGCGACCATTCTCCGGCTGACTATCAAATGCATTCGGCGCTGGCAATCGAGTTCGTGCTGTCCTTCTGCTTTGTCATGGCAACCCTCGTGATCTCCCGCCGGCATGACATGGAGCCGATTGCGCCGCTCGTGGCCGGCGCCTGCCTCGTGCTCGTCTATCTGGTGTCGATTCCGGTTACCAACGGCTCGGTCAATCCTGCCCGCTCCACCGCCCAGGCGCTGTTCGTCGGCGATTGGGCGCTGGATCAGCTCTGGCTGTTCTGGGCCGCGCCTCTATCGGGCGGCGTTATTGCCGGCGCTCTGTTTTCGTTTCTGCACGGCAAGCCTGACAACCATACTGCTGCGCTCGCCGAGGGGCGAGGCGAAGTTGTCTGAGTATTGCCGGGTGCCATTGTCGTGTCTTCCGTCAATTTTCCGCCGGACGTTGCAATGAGGCGCGCGCTTGAACGCGTGCGGCTCTGTCTGCTCGCATGGTGCCTGATTGCCGCCGCCCAGACGGCAACCGCGGCCCAGCTTTTCGACAATCGTTCGAACAGCCAGGTTGTCGCGGCGTTTCCCGCGAAACTGACGGTCGGCGTTCTCGCGGGCGGCTGGCTGCCGCTCGACGCACTGCAGGACGGTCGTCTCACCGGTATGAGTGTCGACTATCTGCGCGCGCTTGTCGGGCCGAATGTCGTCATCGAAGCCAAGGCGTTTCCTGACGTATCGCAACTGCTTGCCGCCGCATGCGCCGGAAACGTCGATCTGTTGACGAGCGTTGCCCGCACACCGGAGCGTGAGCGCTGCCTGAGTTTTACCGCGCCGTATTTCCGTTCTTCGTCGTCGGCCGTGGTTCGCCGCGACGGTGACAGTTACGCGAGTCCCGCCCTGATCGCCGGAGCGCGCATTGCGGTAGAGAAGGGGTTTGCACTCGAGCGCGTGGCCCGCGAGCGCTTTCCGCACGCCCAGATCAGCGCGTTCGCCACGACGCACGCGGCACTCTCCGCGGTGGTCCGGGGCGACGCCGACGTCTATCTCGGCTTCACGCCGGCCGTGCAATACGCGTTGGCCACCGAGGAGTTTCGCGGCCTGCATGTCGCCTTCGAAGAGAGCAGCCGGACCGCCAATCTGCGCTTCGCCGTGCCGCGCAGTCACGCTGCGTTGCGGGACCAGCTCGATGAGGCGCTCGCGTCGATGAACCCGGCCGACGAGGCGGCGATTCGCGTGCGCTGGCTGTCCGGCAACTTCGACGCGAAGCCCGTGCCCACCGCGCCACGTCTTGTGCTGACGCCGCAAGAACAGGCCTGGCTGCGTTCATTGCCGCCGTTGCAGATCGGTTTCGACAACGGCTGGTCGCCGTTCAGCTACGTCGACAGCTCCGGCCGGCCGGCCGGCATTGCCGCCGACTATCTGGCGTATTTGAGCCGCACGCTCGGCGTCGTATTCAACCGTGCCCGCACGGCTGACTGGCCCACCGCTATCGAATCGTTTCAGCGCGGCGAACTCGCCATTCTCGCCACGGCGTCGATTCACGATCCGCGACTCAAGGGCGCGCGGCATACCGTCGCTTACGAAAGCTATCCGCTGGTGATCGTCGGGCGTGAGGACGAACCGGCGGCCAGATCGTTGAGCGATTTCGCATCGCGCCGCGTCGTCGTTTCGTCGCACGTTGCCGGTTCGATTCCGCTCGCGTTCGAGCGAATTCCGGCGGACCACGTCGTTATCGCGCCCAGTCTCGACGACGCGCTCGACATGGTCGCGGCAGGTGAGGCGGACGTTCTGGTGGGCAACGTGGCCGCCATCGACATCCTGCTCAAGCAGCGCTACGACAGCGTCCTGAAAATCCTCGGCACGGTCGGCGAATCCGACGCGCTCGACTTCGCCGTGCGCACGGACCTGAGCCCGCTTGCCGGGCTGATCGACCGCGCGTTGCTGGCCATGCCGCCCGCGGAAAAGCAGCGCATCCGGCAGAAGTGGGTCACCGGTAATTCACCGGAGTCCGGCTTATGGAGCGTCACCGCGGTGCGTCTGCTGCCGTTGCTGATCGGCATCGGCGTCGCGCTGCTGATTACCTTGCGCGCCTATCTGCTGCTGCAACGGGAAGTCAGGCTGCGCAAGAAAACCGAACTCGAACTTGAATTGCAGCTGAATTTCCAGGAAACCATGATGAAGATGGTGCCGTATCCGCTTGTCGCCATCGACCTCGATGGTCGCTATATCGCCGTCAACGAGGCCTATGAGCAAGCCTGCGGAATGAGCCGCGAGGCGGTGATCGGACGAAACACCGTGGACGTTCAGACGTGGGGCGAGGCCAACAGCCGGATCCTGACCGACATGACTCGCGAGATGCTGAACGGCCGGGAGACCGCGCAGCTGGAATTGCAGTTCGAGCGCGGCGCGGGCAACGTGCGGCACGGCCTGTTCTGGGCCAGTGTCTGCCGTGACGGCGACGGTCAACCGGCGTGCGTGCTCGGCACGGTGGTCGATATCACGGACATCCGCCGCGCCGAAATGCGCGCGCGCGAAACCGAACGGCGCCTCTTCGACGTGACGCGTTCGCTGCCGGCGGTGGTGTTTCAACTGCGCCGCACTTCTGATGGCGCGTATTCGTTTCCGTATATCGGCGGTGATACGCGGCATCTGCTGGGCGGAAAAGACGGCTCGTTGAACCGCAGCGACCACGTCGATTTCCAGCGCGTGTGCGAGGAGGACCGGGCGTTCGTGCTGGCGGAACTCGAGCGCTCGGCGCTCTGCGAGACGCCGGTGAATATGGAGTTCCGTTTCGAAGGCGACGAGGAGATCAAGTGGGCGCGCGCGGAACTGGTGCCGCGTCGGGAAGCGGATGACAGCGTCGTGTGGAGCGGCTACTGGGTGGATGCCAGCGTCGAGCACGCCCGCTCCGACGAGCTTGCGCGAGCCCGCGACCTGGCCGAAGCCGCCGCGCGCGCCAAAGACGACTTCTTCGCGATGATGAGCCATGAAATCCGCACGCCGATGAACGGGGTGCTCGGTCTCGTGGAGGTGCTGGAGCGCACGCCGCTCAACACGGACCAGGGTGAAATGCTCGGCATGATCCACGAGTCGGCGGGTGCGTTGCTGCAGATCCTCGACGACCTGCTCGACTATTCGAAAATCGAAGCCGGCCGGTTGACGATCGAGGCCGAATCCATCGACATACGTGAACTGGTGGACAACGCTGTCGGCCTGCTGGCCGGCCGGGCCCATGAGAAGGGTCTGAAAGTGCGCGTGGATATTGCGCCGGATGTTGCAGCCACCCTGCGAGGCGACAGCGTCCGGTTGCGGCAGATTCTCTTCAACCTGCTTGGCAATGCGATCAAGTTTACGCCGCAAGGCGAGGTCGACGTGCGCGTGTCGGTGTTCGCGCAGGCCGACGGTGTTCAGACGCTCGAAATGACTGTCGAGGACACCGGCATCGGCATCGCGCCGGAGGTGCAGAACCGGCTGTTCGAGCCGTTCGTGCAGGCGGAATCGTCCACCACGCGCCGCTTCGGCGGCACGGGGCTCGGTTTGACGATCTGCCGCAAGCTGATCGATCTCATGGGCGGCTCGCTCGCGTTGCACAGCGAACCGGGCAGCGGCACACGCATGACCGTGAGACTCGACATGGCTGTCGAGACCCAGCGTTATTCCGTCAACGGTTTGCGTGGCAAGCGCGGGCTCGTGGCAACCGGAGACGCACGGGTTGCTCAAGCTTTGATGCACTTCGGCGAGGCGCTAGGACTCACGTTGCGCCGCGTGCCGCCCGATGCGCCGGAACTGCGCGATCGCGTCGCACTGGCAAATCTGGATTTGCTGTTCGTGAACGAAGACGTGACTTTGCCCGCGGACGTACGCCCGCGCACACGCGTCATTTGCCTGACCGAGAAGCCGAAGCCGACCGGTTACCGCATTCTCGACGACAACGTGCGCCTCAGCATCAACCCCATTTCGTGGCGCGGCCTCGGTGCCGCGTGCGCCGCCGCGATGACAGGGCTGCCTTCGGTGCCGCGCTCGGCGGGCACGCCACGTGCGCCCGAGGGCGGCCCTCCGCCGCCGGACCGCGAGCGGGCCATTGCGAGTGGCCGGCTGATCCTCGTGGCGGAAGATCATCCGGTGAATCAGGAGTTGATCCGTCATCAGCTCGCGCTACTGGGTTTCGCCTGCGACGTGACGAACGACGGCGCGGAAGCGCTGGCCGCATTGCAGCGCACGAGCTACGGATGTCTGATCACGGACTGCCACATGCCGAACGTGTCGGGTTATGAACTCACGCGGCGTATCCGTGAAGGTGAGGAGGGGGGCGCGCATCGGCTACCCATTCTGGGTATCACGGCGAATACCGCGCCCGAAGACCTGAATCTGTGTCGGGACGCCGGTATGGACGACAGCCTCGTGAAACCAACCCGGCTGGCCACGCTGCGCGACTATCTGAGCCGTTGGTTCGGCTCCGACAGCGCGGCGCATGCTGCGCCTTCGGAGTCCGTCGGAGCACCCGCGATCGCCGCAACGGATGTTCAAGGCGGCGCCGACCCGTTCGTCCCGGTGGACCTGGGGCATATGACCCAATTGTGGGGAAGCGAATCGACCGTCAAGGCGTTGCTCGACTCGTTCGTCTCGTCGGTGCGCGAAGACGTGCAGTCCTTGTCGCCGTTGCTCGAGCGCGTCGGCTCCGAGCGCACGGAGCTGGAGCGCGTACGCGAGTGGCTTCATCGCGTGGCGGGGGCGGCGAGCGTCCTGCAATATCCGCCGCTGCTCATGGCGCTTGAAGATTACCGTCGCGAAATCAATGTCAAGCCGCCGGAACGTGTGCGCAATGACGGCATGGTTTTAATCGACAAGTGCAACGCCATGCTGGACGGAATAGAACAGCAGGCCGCATTGCTCGTATAACGGTCGGCCGTTCGAGAGACCGGCTGCATCTATTTCGCATAAATGTGACCGCTTCGCAGCGGAGCGGTTCATTGTGGACGCGAGCGAGAGATTCAAACGAAAAAAAACGCGGCCGAAGCCGCGTTAAAGATTTGGAGACATCCCTCGATGAAGGAGTCACTTCTCGCAGTCGGAAGCATAACCGGGATAGTGCGATTGATTCATTACGAAATCCACAATTAACTGTTTGAGAAAATCGCTTAAAACGCCTTTCGTGCATCACGTCAGCGTCATGTTTGCATGGGCAGCGCTCGGTAACGACGGCGCGCGGCGGCGCTTTCCGAGCGATATCGCGAACGTTTTCTGCTCATCGGCCGCTCTCCGGATCACTACGGACAACTACGAAGTTGGCGTGTTTCATCGTTCGAAGGTGTGGCGGCGCGAACGGTTCCCGGCCGCAAAGCGCGTCGCGCCCTCGCTGTTCGTGCGCACTCTCCGCGACAAACGGGCTCAACGGATTTGAACTAGTATGTGGTGGCTCCGCGCGGCCGAAATGTCGGTACGGCGGTCCATCAAGTCCGGAGAAGACCATGATTGCGCTTCGAAAAATGAATCTCGCTGTGGTGTTGTGGGCGTTGGCGTCGGGCGTCGCCTTCGGGGATACGGTGGCCTTGAAGGCGGATCTCGAACCGTCGAGCGAAGTCCCGCCTCGCGTGAGCCACGGACACGGCATGCTGAACGCCACTTTCGATACCTCGACCAAATCCCTCCAATGGACGGTCACCTACGAAGGCTTGAGCGGCCCGGCAACCGCCGCGCATTTCCACGGACCCGCGCCGGTGGGTCAGAACGCCAAGGTTCAGGTGCCGATCGACAAGAATGCGCTTGCCAGCCCGATCAAGGGATCGGCGGCGCTCACCGAGCAGCAGGTGACGGATCTGATGGCGGGGCAGTGGTACTTCAACGTGCATACCGCACAAAATCCGATGGGCGAAATCCGCGGGCAGGTTTTGCCGGCGAACTAGCGCGCGGAAAGTCTTACCGGGCGGCGCCAACCTTTTTGAGATTAGAAGCCGCCGTCCACCGGCACTGCCGCGAACGCACGTAACATGACAGGACACATTCGAAGGAGCGTGTCCTGATGAGCTGGCAAAGCGCACTCGCGTGCTGGTATCTGCGTAGGCAGTTTCGACCCGAGACCCTCAAGCCGGGCATCAATGTAGAGAGGGCGCGCGCGCTGACCGCCAAACGCGTCTGGTCGCCACGCGTGCCTCGCGGCTGGCATCTGCGTGAGCTGTACGGCCAGGACGACGCGCCGTTGCGCGGCGAATGGATCGAGCGTGCGGACGGTTCGCCAGTTGCTGGCGCCGGCCCGATCGTGCTGTACTGCCACGGCGGCGGCTACTATTTCTGTTCACCTCGCACGCATCGCTCGCTCGTGTTCGGTCTGGCGACGCGCGCCAATGCGGCAATCTTTTCGCTCGACTACCGCCTCGCGCCCGAGCACCGCTTTCCGGCTGCGCTGAACGATACGACGGCGGCCTATCGCCGGTTGATCGGAGGAGGGATCGCGCCGGAGTCGATCGTGATCGCAGGCGATTCGGCTGGCGGCGGCCTCGCGCTTGCCACGCTCGTAGCGCTGCGCGACGCCGGCGACCCCATGCCGGCCGGCGGCCTGCTGTTCTCGCCGTGGACCGATCTGGCCGCGACCGGCGCCAGCATCCACGGCAACGACGGTCTCGATCCGATGTTCAGCGGTCCCGCGATCGCGCCGGCGGGGAAAATCTATCTAGGCGACACGCCGGCCACGCATCCCTACGCCTCGCCCGTTTATGCCGATCTGCACGGCTTGCCGCCGCTCTTCATCATGGCCGGCAGCACGGAGGTGTTGCTCGACGACTCGCAGCGCGTGGCCGACAACGCGCGCGCGGCAGGCGTCGATTGCGAACTGGAAGTGTGGCAGAAGATGCCGCACGTCTGGCCGATCTTCGCGCCGTTCATCCCGGAAGGAAACCGCGCGCTCGACCGTGCCGCCGGTTTCGTGCGGCGCGCGACGAGCCGCGCGGCTCAGCCGTCGAGCGCGATGTCGATGGTCTGATACGCGGCCTCGACCGTTTGCTGGCCGTATTGCCGCTCCAGCCGCCGCACGGTGAAGTGCGCGTGCGCGACCTGCTGGAAGTGGTCGATGAACACCGTATTGACCATCGCGCCGAGCACCGCGCCGATCGCCGGGATCGACTTGGCGGCGATCTGTTCGCTCACCTGCACCGAAAAGCGCGCGGCGATCGTGTTGACGAGGCGCAGCAAGGCCGCGGAACCGTGCGTGGTGAAACCTTTGGTGGCGATCTCGGACGACGCCTTCGACACCGCCTGCGCCAGCGCGCCGCGCATGATGAAGTAGCCGAAGTCGGCGTCGTCGTCGGCACTCGACGTGCTGCCCATGCCGAGCACGGTCAGACATTGCAGTTGCGTGTCGATCGAGGTCAGATCCTCACCCTCGCTGCGCGCGATGTCGCAGATCGAGCGGAACATCAGCGTGGTCGTGACCGGCAGTTCGACGGGCAGCGCGAACAGTCCGAATGCGCCGCCGGCCGCGCCAGTGGTCGCCACGGCGAACTTGTGCAGCAGATTGCTCGGTTTCTCGGGCGCCACGAGCGCAAGCGCGCCGTCCCTTCGCCCCAGCGTGCGCAACGCAATCGCCAGACACTTGCGCAGCGCCAGCTCGGTCGCGTCCGCGACTTTTTCGTTGGCGAACGCCGGCATGCGCGAGAGCAGCTTTTCCAGCGGCGCACCGACCATGCTGGCCAGTTTCATCGCCAGCGCGGGGCTCTCCAGTTCATGTTTCGCGCGCCGCAGCGCCTTCAGGTCGTCGTCCGATAACGATTGTGCTGCGAGCGAACTCGGCTCCATGTGCCTCCCTGGCGTCATGTGATGTGTGTTTTTCAGGTGTTGCCGCGGCGGCATACCGCAGCGGCATGTGCCGATTAGAGCGTCTCGCCGTGGTATGATTCCCGATCGTTTGACGAGTCAACAGTTGTTCCATCAAAAATGGCTGTCCATACCGCGGCCCACCACTCGAGTGGGCAAGTTTTACCTTTCCGTGAATCGCTGCTGGCGATGCTCGGCATCTCCTTCGTCACGATGCTGGTCGCGCTCGACCAGACCGTGGTCGGCACCGCCTTGCCCACCATCGTCGCCGAACTCAAGGGTTTTGAGTTGTATGCCTGGGTCGCCACGTCGTATTTGCTGACCTCGGTGATTACCGTGCCGATTTTCGGCCGGCTTGGCGATTATTACGGGCGCAAGCCGTTCGTGATCGCGTCGATTGTCGTGTTCACGGGTGCCTCGGTGCTGTGCGGCGCGGCCAACAACATGCTGTTCCTCGTGCTCGCGCGCGGTCTGCAGGGCATTGGCGGCGGCATGCTGGTCGGCACCGCGTTCGCCTGCATTCCCGATCTGTTTCCCGACTCGGTCGTGCGGTTGCGCTGGCAGGTGGTGATGAGTTCGGCGTTCGGTATCGCGAACGCGGTCGGGCCGTCGCTCGGCGGGTTCCTCACGCAGTATTACGGCTGGCGCTCGGTTTTCTACGTGAATCTGCCGGTCGGTCTGCTGTCGCTGTTTTTTGTCTGGCGTTTTCTGCCGCATCTGCGTCATGTCGAACACGAAGGCAAGATGCGGCTCGACTGGCCCGGCGCGGTGCTGATCGCCGTGGCGCTCGGCTCGCTGCAACTGTTCGTCGAGTTGCTGCCCAAGCATGGCGTGACCTTGAGCGTGGCCGCGCTGCTCGCGTTGAGCGCCGCGTCGGCTTACGCGCTGTGGCAGTGGGAAAAGCGCTGCCCGACGGCGATCCTGCCGGTCGACATGTTCCGCAATCGCAGTCTCGCCGCACTCTTCACGCTGGCCGTGCTGGGCGGCTTCACGATGTTCTCGCTGCTGTTCTACGCGCCGCTGCTGTTCCAGGGCGGCTTCGGCATGTCGCCGAAAGAGGCGGGGCTCGTCATCACGCCGCTGGTCGTGTTCATCACGATCGGCAGTATCGCCAATGGTCGCATTGTTTCGCGCGTGCGCAATCCGAATCTGATGCTGTACGTGGGCTTTACGCTGCTCGCGCTGGCGTGCCTGGGCGTGGTCGTGGCGACGCGCGCCATGCCGCAATGGCTGTTGATGGCGTTCATGGTCGTCGGCGGATTGGGACTCGGCTTCGTCATGCCGAACCTGACGATCTTCGCGCAGCAGACGGCCGGCCGCGAACACCTCGGCATTGCGACGGCGCTGCTGCAGTCGCTGCGGATGATCGGCGGCATGCTCGGCACGGCGCTGACCGGCACGCTGGTCAGCCACATGTACGCGAGCGGCGTGCGCAGCGCGCTCGAAAACGATCACGCGTCGCACTGGTTCGCGGATCTCGGCGATCCGCAAATCCTCATCAATCGCGACGCGCAGACCACCTTGCTCGGCCAGTTGGCGCACGCGGGCCATAACGGCGCGATGCTGCTCGAGAGCGCGCGCGAAGCGCTCGTGTCGGCGATTCATCTGGGGCTCGCAATGGCGGCGATCATCGCCGTGGTATCGGTCTGGCAAAGCCGCCGTGTGCCGCCGATCAAGCTCCAGCGCAAGCTCGAACCCGTGATTCACGCGGACTGATTCTTGGACTTATCGTTTTACTGACAGATCATGGAAGAACAGGACCGCGTCGCCGTCATGCAGCAATTCGGCCGCACTTACCGGACGTTCATGTCGGCCTTCGAGGCGCACGTTGGCCACCCGCTGCCGCGCTGGCGCATTCTGCTCGCGTTGCACGAGCAGGGTGGCGAGTCGTCGCAGAAGCGTCTGGTGGAGCGCTTGCGCGTCGACCCGGGCGCGCTGACGCGGCAACTGAAAACGCTGGAGGGTATGGGCTGGATCGCTCGCAGCATGGACACGCGCGACAACCGCGTGACCAACGTGCGTCTGACCGAAGCGGGGCAATCGGCCACCGAAGCCAGCTTGCCGCGCCGCAATGCGTTTCTGCACGACACGATGGCGGGGTTGCCGGACGATGCGCTGGGCGCGCTGTCGGCGGCGTTGAAGCTGCTCGAAGCAAGGATCGGCGAGGTGGCGGCGATGGCCGGCGCCGCCGGAGCGGGCTCTATCGATATCACGCAGCCACCCGCGGCCGTGGCGGGCGAAGCTCCGCGCCAGCCTTGACCTGCTGCCGGATGCAGATGAACGCAGGCGGTTCTTTGGAACCACTGCGCGACCATTCGCCCCGCGTGGAACGCCACGAAACGTCACGAAGGGCACGCTCCGTTCTCTCGGAACGCACCCTTCGCAAGAACAATCAGAAAAACGTTTCGATCACTTCCGTGACCCGATACGCCGGATCGACCACCAGCACCTGACGCCATTTGTCGAACGTCAGACACGGATGCGAGATGTCGAACGCGATCATGTCGCCCACTTTCAGATCAGCGCCCGCGGGAATCCGCAGATATGCATGCTGATCCATCAAGCCGAAAATCTCCCAGCCTTCGCTCGCCGCGATATCGCGCGGTGCTTCGTTACCCGGACGATAGTGGCGCGCCGGCTCCGGCATGCCCGCGTCGAACGCGGAATCACGCTTGCCCAGACCGATGATCGCGCGATCCGGTTCGGGAATCGACTGCACATACGCCCACAATTGCAGCGCGGGAAGCAGCCCTTCGCCCATTTTCTTCGCGACCGGATTGCGCGCGAAGATGTCCGTCTGCGCCTTGCGATAAATACCGACATCGTGTGTCAGATAGCAGCCCGGACGCAGCACGACCTCGACCTTGCCGGTCTCCGAGGCCTTCACGAATTCCTCCGCGACCACGTCGTACCAGGCCGACCCCGCGCCTGACAGCACTGCCGGCGCACGCGCAAAGCGCTCCTGCTCGACGAGTTCACGCGTCACCGCGACCGCGCTTTGCAGAAACTCGCGCACCTCGTGCTCTTCCTTGAGCACGCCTTCATACAGTTCGACGCCGGCGAGCTTCAGCGTGTCCGGATAGCGTGTAATCGCCTCGAGCACCGCGTTGCGTTGCGCCGCGTCGCGTACACCCGTGCGGCCGCCCGGCACGCCGAGTTCGAGCAGCACCTGCAACTGCTTGTTCACCGACTTGAAAAACTCGCCCAATTGCTCGACGCCTTCCACCGAATCGACGAGGCAGAAGAATTCGAATTCCGGATCGCTCAGCAACTCGGCGACCATCATCATGTTGCGGCGGCCGACCAGCTGATTGGCCATCAGCACGCGCGAGACGCCGCCGTGGTAAGCCGCACGCACCTGATGCGCGGTGGCGAGCGTGATCCCCCATGCGCCGGTTTCGAGCTGGCGGCGAAACAGTTGCGGCGCCATCGTAGTCTTGCCGTGCGGCGCGAGCTTCACGCCGTATTCCGCCACAAATGCCTGCATCCACTTCAGGTTGTGCTCCACCCGGTCCGCGTACAGCACGGCGGCCGGCAGGCTCACGTCTTCGTTCAGCAGGTTCCACTCCAGACGCGCGGCATCCGTGAGCTGGATGCTGGTACCCGGAACCATGCCCAAGCCCTTGCTATAAGGATCAATCGTCGCGCCCTGATAGTTTGTAACTTTCATGTCTCCTCGCTCCATCGTCCAGTTAAATTGAATCAAAGTTGACTTTAGCATGTTACCGAAAGTACGATGGATGAAGAAATGTTATTTAGTACCACGGTTTGCCGGAGGCGCGTTGTCAGCCTTCGTTGAGCCTTCGCGCCACATCCACAGTCCGCAATGAACTCAACCGCCGAACCGCTGGCTTTCGACATCGTCGCGCGCATTGCCGAATGCGCGCCCGAGCTGCGCTCGGCCGAACGCAAGGTCGCCGCGCTGATTCTCGACGATCTGACCGGCGCCTCGCGCGCCAGCATCGGCGCGCTCGCGCAGCAGGCCGAGGTGAGCGTCGCGACCGTGACGCGCTTTGCCAAGGCGGTGGGTTGCCGCGACGTGCGCGAACTCAAGCTGCGGCTGGCGCAGGCCGCGGCGGTCGGTCAGCGCTTCCTGCAGCCAGGCCCGAGCGGCGCGCCTGAGCCGATCGCGACCCGGGTGTTCGACGAATTGCAGACCACGCTGGCGCACAACCATCAGTTGCTGCGCCAGGCGCCGCTCGGCGAAGCGGCTGCCGCCTTGCGCGCTGCACGCATGATCTACGTGTTCGGCATGGGTGGCGGTTCCACCGCGCTCGCCGACGAGATGCGCTTCAGGCTCGTGCGTCTCGGCCGGCCCGTGGCGACCTATCAGGACGGCTTGCTGCAACGCATGGTGGCGAGCACCGTGTCGCGTGACTGTGTGGTGATCGCGCTGTCCACCACGGGGCGTGTGCCCGAGATGGTCGAAAACTGCAAGATCGCGCGCAGCTACGGCGCGACCGTGGTCGCGCTGACCGCGCCGGCTTCGCCGCTTGCGAGGCTGGCCGATTGGGTGATCCCGATCGTCGCGTTTGAAACTGATTTCATTTACAAGCCGTCGTCGTCGCGCTACGCAATGATGATGGCGCTCGATGTGCTCGTCACCGAACTCGCCGTCAGTCAGGGCGACGAGAGCCGCGAACTGCTGCGCCGCATGAAGCATGCGCTCGACACGCACCGCGGCGGCGGCGATCGACAACCGTTAGGAGACTGATCCATGCATTCGCATCCCGAAGCCGCCGATACGCTGATCTTCGGCGCGCAACTGTACGACGGCACGGGCGCGCCGCCGGTCGAGCGCGATGTCGCGGTGCGTGACGGCCGCATCGTCGCGATCGGCAATCTGTCGAACTGGCTGGCCGAAGAGGTGATCGAGGCCGAAGGCCGCGCGCTGGCGCCGGGCTTCATCGACGTTCATACGCACGACGACACGCACGTGATCCGCTCGCCGCAAATGCTGCCGAAGATCACGCAAGGCGTGACGACGGTGATTGTCGGCAATTGCGGCATCAGCGCGTCGCCGGTTGCGCTCAGGGGCGAGCCGCCCGATCCGATGAACCTGCTCGGCGAGCGCGACGCGTTCCAGTATCCGACCTTCGCCGCGTATGTCGCAGCGGTCAATGCGGCGCGGCCAGCGGTGAACGTCGGCGCGCTGATCGGACATACGGCGTTGCGCAGCAACCAGATGGACCGGCTCGATCGCGCGGCGACCGGGCAGGAAATCGAAGCCATGCGCGCTCAACTCGAAGAAGCATTGGCCAACGGCGCGCTGGGTTTGAGCTCGGGGCTTGCCTACGGCTCGGCGTTCGCCGCGCCGGCCGAAGAAGTGATGGCGCTGGCTGAACCGCTCGCCGCCGCCGGCGCGCTGTACACCACGCATATGCGCACCGAGTTCGACGCGATTCTCGACGCAATGGAAGAAGCGTATCGCGTGGGCCGTCATGCGCACGTGCCGGTGGTGATTTCGCATCTGAAGTGCGCTGGGCCGTCGAACTGGGGCCGCAGCGAAGAAGTGCTGAAGTCGCTGGAAGGCGCGCGCCGCCTGCAGCCGGTCGGTTGCGATTGCTATCCATACAACCGCAGTTCGTCGACGCTCGATCTGAAGCAGGTGACGGGCGATATCGACATCACGATTACGTGGTCGGAGCCGCATCCGGAGATGGCGGGCAAGCTCGTGAAGGAGATTGCCGCGGAGTGGGGCGTCACGCAGCAGGAAGCGGGCAAGCGCCTGCAACCGGCGGGCGCGGTGTATCACAACATGTCCGAAGACGACGTGCGGCGCATTCTCTCGCATCCCGCGACGATGGTCGGCTCGGACGGTTTGCCGAACGATCCGCTGCCGCATCCGCGCTTGTGGGGCGCATTTCCGCGCGTGCTTGGCCACTATGCGCGCGACGCGGGCTTGCTGCCGCTCGAAGAAGCGGTGCGCAAGATGACCAGCCTGTCGGCGCGGCGCTTTGGTCTGGCGCAGCGTGGCGAGGTGCATATCGGCTATCACGCCGATCTGGTGCTGTTCGACCCGGCCAGAGTGCGCGATGCGGCGACGTTCGAAAAACCGCAGCAGGCCGCCGACGGTATCGACGCGGTGTGGGTGAACGGCGTGTTGTCGTACCGCGACGGCGAAGTGATGGGCGAGCGCGCCGGTCACTTCGTGGCGCGTGGCGCGGCGTCGAAGGGCGACGCGCACGGCGCGTTCTGAATTTTTGATCGATTGATTGCGGCGCGCGGGGCGATTCTGCCGAACGCGCGTCGGACTATTCAAGGAGTGTAGTGATGAAACGATATGGTGTTGAAGGCGGGAAGGGAACGGGCGGTCAGCATATGCCGTTTGCACGTGCGGTCGAAGCCGACGGCTGGCTGTTCGTGTCGGGCCAGACGCCGATGGAAAACGGCGAAGTGATCAACGGCGGCATCGTCGAGCAGTCGCACAAGGCGATTCAGAACGTGTTCGCGATTCTGAAGGAGGCCGGCTATGGCGCGGAGCATGTGGTCCGCTGCGGCGTGTGGCTGGATGATCCGCGTGACTTCGCGTCGTTCAACAAGGTGTTCCGCGAGTACTTCGGCGAGAACCCGCCGGCGCGCGCCTGCGTGGTTTCTTCGATGGTGATCGATTGCCGCGTCGAAGTGGACTGCGTGGCTTATAAGAAGCCCACGGCCTAAGCCTGCACATTCAGCCGGTTCGTTCGCCGCAAATTCGCATCGACTCGGCGCGGCGAACAACCTGCTTTTCTTACTGCCGCGCGAGCCGCATATTGTCCGGCATCGGCAAGTTGTAATTCGTGCGGAACGGATTGATGTCCAGCCCGCCGCGCCGCGTATAACGCGCGTACACCGCAAGCTTCACCGGCTTGCAGGCCTTCAGCACGTCGACGAAAATCCGCTCGACACATTGCTCGTGAAAGCCGGTGTGATTCCGGTACGAGATGATGTAGCGCAGCAAGCCTGCGTGATCGATCTGCGGGCCCACGTAATGAATCTGCACGCTGCCCCAATCCGGCTGCCCCGTTACCGGGCAATTCGACTTCAGCAAGTTGGAAAACACCGTTTCTTCGACCGGCGCTTCATGCAGTGCCGCCTTCAGCAAAGACGCGTCCGGCTGATAAACGTCGGTGTCCAGATCCAGCCGGTCCAGCGACAAGCCTTCGAATTCTTCCATCTGCAATTTGCCGAACTTGTACGGCGCCGTTAGATGAACGGAAACCGTCGCGCCGCACGACGCGGACACATCGCGCCTGATCGTGTCGCGTACGGCGTCCATCGACTCGAAAGCGGTCTGCGCGAACGAGCCGAGATAAAGCTTGAACGACTTGGATTCGACGATATTCGGCGAATCCGCCGGCACGAAGAAAGTCGCCACCGCGATTTGCGGCTTGCCGCGCGCATTCAGCCAGGACAGTTCGTAGGCATTCCAGATGTCCGTGCCGAAGAACGGCAACTGCGCGCCGATGCCGATCGCCTCGCGCGCATTTTTTCGCGCGATCGGAAACAGCAGCGACGCGTCGTATTGTTCGGTGTAAGTGGAGGCCTTACCCAGCGGGGATTGTTCGGGTGTCATGATGCGTTCACGATGCCACTCATCACATGCCCCGTCGCCGTCACGACGCGGGCCGATTCGCAGTGGCCAATTTGGTCGTCGAAGAAAAAGTCCGGCTCGAACTCGCGCAGAAATGCGCTCTTGTCGAGGCCGCCGAGGAACATCGCTTCGTCGATTTCGATGTTCCACGCCATCAGGGTGCGGATCGCGCGCTCATGCGCGGGCGCCGAGCGCGCCGTCACCAATGCCGTACGAATATGCATGGGCGCGGCTTCGTCCGCGAGTTTTTGCAACCGGTGCAGCGCTTCGAGCAACGGCTTCAGTGGGCCGTCCGCGAGCGGCAGATCCTTGTTGTGAATCTCGTGGCCGACAAAGGCGCGCAAACCGTCTTTCTGGAACACGCGCTCGGCCTCGTCGGAAAACAGCACGGCGTCGCCGTCGAAGGCAATGCGGATTTCGTCCGGATACTTGCTCGCCATTTTCGCCGATTCCGGCAGCACGCGCGCGGCGGGAAAGCCGGCGGCGAGCGCGTCGCGCACGTCCTGCTGATTCGCCGATAAAAACAGCGACGCGTTCAGCGGCTTCAGGTAGCCGAACGGCGCGCGCCCACGCGTGAACACGCCGCGTTCGATGGCGAGCCCATGTTCGCGGCACGAATGGAACGCACGCAGTCCGCTGATCGGATCGCTGCGCGAGAGAATCACCACTTCGACGCGATGGCCGCCCGCGTTCAATGCCAGCAGCTTGCGGATCAGCGGGAATGCCACGCCCGGTTTGGCGGGCACGGCGAGGCGGTCGCGCTGCAATGCTTCATAGGCTTGCAGGTTGCCTTCCTCGTACACGCGGTTCTCTTCCTCGAAGTCGAACAGCGCGCGCGACGAGATTGCCACCACCAGTTTGTCGACAAGCGAAAGAGCCATCTGCGCGTTTCAGTCCCAGGTGCGGTTAAGGTTAATCAAGCGAGAAACAGGCGATACACCGGGTTGCGCGTCTCTTCCCAGTTCGGATAGCCGAGCGTGGCGAGAAACTGGTCGAACGCCGCATCCTCGCTCTCCGGCACCTGGATGCCGACCAGAATCGAGCTATAGTCCGCGCCCTGGTTGCGATAGTGGAACAGGCTGATATTCCAGTTCGGCGCCATCGACGAAAGGAATTTCATCAGCGCGCCCGGACGTTCGGGAAACTCGAAGCGGAACAGCCGTTCGTCGTGCGCCAGAGGCGAGCGGCCGCCTACCATGTAACGGATGTGCTGCTTGGACAGTTCGTCGAAAGTCAGATCGACGGTGGCGAAGCCGTGCGCTTCGAACGCCCCCGCGATCTGCGCGGATTCGCTGCGATTCCTGATCTGCACGCCCACGAAGATATGGGCGGAATTCGCGTCCGCAATCCGGTAGTTGAACTCGGTGACGCTGCGCGTGCCCACCAGTTCGCAGAAACGCCGGAAACTGCCGCGCTCTTCGGGGATCGTCACGGCGAACACGGCTTCACGCGCTTCGCCGACTTCGGCGCGCTCGGCCACGAAGCGCATGCGGTCGAAGTTCATGTTCGCGCCCGATGTGATCGCGATCAGCGTCTGGTTCTCGATGCCTTCGCGCTCCGCATACTGTTTCGCCCCGGCCACCGCGAGCGAGCCGGCGGGTTCCAGCACGCTGCGGGTGTCCTGGAACACGTCCTTGATGGCGGCGCATAGCGCGTCGGTGTCCACGAGCAGCACGTCGTCGAGATATTCGCGGCAGAGGCGGAAGGTTTCTTCGCCGACCAGTTTCACCGCCGTGCCGTCCGAGAACAGGCCGACTTCGTTCAGCGTGACCCGCTCGCCGGCTTTCAGCGATGCGGCCATCGCGCACGAATCATCGGTCTGCACGCCGATCACCTTGATCTCGGGCCGCACCGATTTCACATACGCGGCCACGCCTGCCGCGAGTCCGCCGCCGCCGATCGGCACGAAGATCGCGTGAATAGGCCCCTGGTGCTGGCTCAGGATCTCCATTGCCACCGTGCCCTGTCCGGCGATCACGTACGGATCGTCGAACGGATGCACGAAGGTCAGGTCGCGCTCTTCCTGCAGTTTCACCGCATGGCCATACGCGTCGCTATACGATTCGCCGAACTGCACCACTTCGACGGTCGGGCCGCCGTGTGCTCGCACTGCATCGACCTTCACCTGCGGCGTGGTGACCGGCACCACGATGATCGCCTTCACGCCCATGCGCGCGGCCGACAGCGCGACGCCCTGCGCATGATTGCCCGCCGACGCGGTGATCACCCCGCGTTCCAGCGCCTCGGCCGGAATATGCGCCATCTTGTTGTACGCGCCGCGCACCTTGAACGAGAACACCGGCTGGTTGTCCTCGCGCTTCAGGTAGACCGGATTGCGCAGACGTGCAGACAGATTCGGCGCGCGTTCGAGTTCGGTCTCGCGGGCGACGTCGTAGACGCGCGCGGTCAGGGTTTTCTTCAGGTAGTCGTGGGAGGCCATGCGGGTGGCGCGGAGCGCTGTGTGAGACCGGAAAGGGTCAATGATAGCGCCAACGGTGTGCGCCAAGGCCTTCGGCTTATGCATCCAAGCCGTGCCGCAAAGCCTCGCCCGACCGTTCGGTCGGTCAATCGGGCGTAGGGGTTTGTCACGCGATTCGCCATGAAAGTGGCCAAAGTCCGGTCGCAGTTCCGATTTCAGGCGTCAACGCGTGCCGGGATCATGCGGTAGAATTCCGTTTTGGAATAAGGATCGGAAGATGCACTGGCAGCCTCGGATCGCCCACCTGATGCCCGCCCCGCGTGAGTCTTGCCCCGCGGCGGAGCGTCACGCCCGCCACGCACGATCGTGTAGCTGTATCTGAGCGCCGCGAAGCGACCGGTGTGGGTTGGCCGTCGGTCGTGCTTCGCTCCCCTAGAAGATTTCCAGCATTGCGCCCCACGCGCACCGTCAGCCGGCGCCTCGTCGATGAGCGCGTCGGGTTGACCCACCGAGTCGTCCAAACATGAACGCACCTCAAGTTTTCGATCCGCACGGGGCCGCCGCTGCGGTGGCCGCCGATCCCGAAGCGCGTCTGCGCGAAATTCCTTATAACTACACGTCGTTCTCCGACCGTGAAATCGTCATCCGCCTGCTAGGCGACGCCGCCTGGGCCGCGCTTGCCGAACTGCGCGCGGAACGCCGCACCGGCCGCTCGGCACGGATGCTGTACGAAGTGCTCGGCGACATCTGGGTGGTGCGCCGCAATCCGTATCTGCAGGACGACCTGCTCGACAACCCGAAGCGCCGGGCAATGCTGATCGAAGCCTTGCACCACCGCTTGAGCGAGATCGAGAAGCGCCGCCGCGCCGATCTGACCGAACACGGCGACGAAGCGGGCGTGGACCGCGCCGCGCGCGTCGAAACGCTGGTTCAGGCCGCGCGCCGCGCTGTCGACGAATTCGCGAGCGAATTCCAGAAGACCTACGATCTGCGCAAGCGTGCGACCAAGGTGCTCGGCAAGGTCACGGAAAAGGACAACATCAAGTTCGACGGCCTGTCCCGCGTCTCGCATGTGACCGACGCGACCGACTGGCGGGTCGAATACCCGTTCGTCGTGCTCACGCCGGATACGGAGGCCGAGATCGCCGGCATGATCAAGGCGTGTTTCGAACTCGGTCTGACCGTGATTCCACGCGGCGGCGGCACGGGCTACACGGGCGGCGCGGTGCCGCTCACGCCGTTCTCGGCCGTCATCAATACTGAAAAGCTCGAACAACTGGGCGCGGTCGAAATGACCGAGCTGCCGGGCGTGGACCGCAAAGTCGCGACGATTTTCTCCGGCGCGGGCGTGGTGACGCGCCGCGTGACCGAGGCGGCCGAGCAGGCCGGCTTCGTGTTCGCGGTCGATCCGACCTCGCTGGATGCATCCTGCGTGGGCGGCAACGTCGCGATGAACGCGGGCGGCAAGAAGGCGGTGCTGTGGGGCACGGCGCTGGACAACCTCGCCTGGTGGCGCATGGTCGACCCGGAAGGGAACTGGCTCGAAGTCACGCGCCTCGACCACAACATGGGCAAGATTCACGATATCGAAGTGGCGCGTTTCGAGCTCAAGTGGTTCGACGGCAACTACGCGCCGGGCGAAAAGCTGCTGCGCACGGAAGCGCTCAATATCAAGGGCCGGGTGTTCCGCAAGGAAGGCCTGGGCAAGGACGTCACGGACAAATTCCTCGCCGGTTTGCCGGGCGTGCAGAAAGAAGGCTGCGACGGGCTGATCACGTCCGCGCGCTGGGTGCTGCACAAGATGCCGGCACATACGCGCACGGTCTGCCTCGAATTTTTCGGCCAGGCGCGCGACGCGATTCCGAGCATCGTCGAAATCAAGGATTACCTGTTCGAGACGTCGAAGCAGGGCGGCGCGATTCTCGCGGGCCTCGAACATCTGGACGAGCGCTATCTGCGCGCGGTGGGCTATGCGACCAAGAGCAAGCGCAACGCGTTTCCGAAGATGGTGCTGATCGGCGACATCGTCGGCAATGACGCGGACGCGGTGGCGCAAGCCACCTCGGAAGTCGTGCGCATGGCCAACGGCAAGAGCGGCGAAGGCTTCGTCGCGGTCAACGCCGAAGCGCGCAAGCGCTTCTGGCTCGACCGCAGCCGCACGGCCGCCATCGCCAAGCACACCAACGCGTTCAAGATCAACGAAGACGTGGTGATTCCGCTCGACCGCATGGGCGAGTACACGGACGGCATCGAACGCATCAACATCGAGCTGTCGATCAAGAACAAGCTGCAACTGGTCGACGCGCTCGAAGCGTTTTTCCAGGCCGGCAAGCTGCCGCTCGGCAAGAGCGACGACGCCAACGAAATCCCGAGCGCCGAGTTGCTCGAAGACCGCGTGCAGCAGGCGCTGGATCTGCTCAAGCGCGTGCGCACGCGCTGGGAATTCCTGCGCGACAGGCTCGATCTGTCGCTGCGTGAAGCGCAGCACTATCTGGTCGGTCTCGGCTACGAAGCGCTGGCGGAGAAGTTCGCCGATCGCGCGGACGCGCAGCCCGACGCCACCGTGTTCCATATCACGCAGGACCGCACGATCCGCGTGTCGTGGAAGCAGGAGATCCGCGCCGAACTGCGCCAGATCTTCAACGGTGGCGAGTTCAAGCCGATCCTCGAAGAAGCCCAGGCGATCCATAAACGGGTGCTGCGCGGCCGTGTGTTCGTCGCGCTGCACATGCACGCGGGCGACGGCAACGTTCACACGAACCTGCCGGTCAACTCCGACAACTACGAGATGCTGCAGGACGCCCATACGGCGGTCGCGCGCATCATGAAGCTGGCGCGTTCGCTCGACGGCGTGATTTCCGGCGAGCACGGGATCGGCATCACCAAGCTCGAATTCCTGACGGAAGAGGAGATCGGCGAATTCCGCGCCTATAAGCAGCGCGTCGATCCGCATGGCCGCTTCAATGCGGGCAAGCTGCTCGAAGGTGCCGACCTGCGCAACGCCTACACGCCGTCTTTCGGCCTGATGGGCTACGAATCGCTGATCATGCAGCAGTCCGACATCGGCGCGATTTCCGAATCGATCAAGGACTGTTTGCGTTGCGGCAAGTGCAAGCCGGTGTGCGCGACCCACGTGCCGCGCGCGAACCTGCTGTACAGCCCGCGCAACAAGATTCTCGCCACCTCGCTGCTGGTGGAGGCGTTCCTGTACGAGGAACAGACCCGCCGCGGCGTGTCGATCAAGCACTGGGACGAGTTCAACGACGTCGCGGATCACTGCACCGTCTGTCACAAATGCGTGACGCCGTGCCCGGTGAAGATCGACTTCGGCGACGTCACCATGAACATGCGCAACCTGCTGCGCAAGATGGGCAAGAAGAAGTTCAATCCGGGCAACGCGGCCGGCATGTTCTTCCTCAACGCCACTAATCCGCAGACCATCAACCTCGCGCGCACCGCGATGATGGGCATCGGCTACAAGGCGCAACGCCTCGGCAACGAAGTGCTGAAGAAGTTCGCGAAGAAGCAGACCGCGCACCCGCCGGCAACCGTCGGCAAGCCGCCGGTCACGCAGCAGGTGATCCACTTCATGAACAAGAAGATGCCGGGCAACCTGCCGAAGAAAACCGCGCGCGCGTTGCTCGATATCGAAGACAACAAGATCGTCCCGATCATCCGCAATCCGAAGACGACCACCGCGGACACGGAAGCGGTGTTCTATTTCCCGGGCTGCGGCTCCGAGCGGCTGTTCTCGCAAGTTGGTCTCGCCACCCAGGCCATGTTGTGGGAAGCCGGCGTGCAAACCGTGCTGCCGCCGGGCTACCTGTGCTGCGGCTATCCGCAACGCGGGTCGGGCCAGTTCGACAAGGCCGAGCAGATCGTCACGGATAACCGCGTGCTGTTCCACCGCGTCGCCAATACGCTGAACTACCTCGACATCAAGACGGTGGTGGTGTCGTGCGGCACGTGCTATGACCAGCTCGCCGGCTACGAATTCGAGAAGATTTTTCCGGGCTGCCGGATCATCGACATCCACGAGTTTCTGCTGGAAAAAGGCATGAAGCTCGAGGGCGTGAACGGCGTGCGCTACATGTACCACGACCCGTGCCACACGCCGATCAAGACGATGGACCCGGTCAAGCTGGTCAATCAGCTGATGGGCTCGGAGAAGGACGGCTACCAGATCGAGAAGAACGATCGCTGCTGCGGCGAATCGGGCACGCTCGCGGTCACGCGTCCGGATATTTCCACCCAGGTGCGCTTCCGTAAGGAAGAGGAGATCCGCAAGGGCGCGGCCAAGCTGCGCGGCATTCCTTTGGTGGCCGAAGCCGGTGCGAACGGGATCAATCCGGCCAATGCATCGGCCGGCTCGGCGGGTGCGCCGGACGGCTCCGTGCTCAAGGCCGGCGACGGCCCCCAGCCGAAAGGCGCGACGGACGTGAAGATCCTCACGAGCTGCCCGTCCTGCCTGCAAGGCCTGTCGCGTTACAACGAGGATGCGGGCATCGAGGCGGATTACATCGTCGTCGAGATGGCACGTCACGTGCTCGGTGAAGACTGGATGGTCGACTACGTGCAACGGGCGAACAATGGCGGAATCGAGCGCGTGCTGGTTTAATGGCACGACCGACGATTTCTGCCTGAGGACGACGATGGACTGCGTTTTTTGCCGTGAAGATGGCGGCGATGTGCTGTGGCACGACGACACGCTGCGTGTCGTCCTAGCCGACGAACACGATTACCCGGGCTTTTGCCGGGTGATCTGGAACGGCCATGTCGCCGAATTTTCCGACCTCGACGGAAACGACCGCGATCGCGTGATGAAGGCCGTGTATGCGGTCGAGCGCGCGATCCGGCGCATCCTTCAGCCGGCAAAGGTGAACCTGGCGAGCCTCGGCAACCAGGTGCCGCATGTGCACTGGCATGTGATCCCGCGTTTTTCGAACGACGCTCATTTTCCGCTGCCCATCTGGGCGCCGCGCCAGCGCACGGTGTCCGAAGCCATGCTGTCGTCGCGCCGCGCGCAAGCCACCCTGCTGCGCGAAGCGGTGCGGCAGGAAATCGAACAGGCGCTGGGTTGAGCGCCCGCCAACCTGGCGCGTCGCGCTACGCGTCCGGGCGCGCGGGAAGACTTGAGACGGCGTTTTCTATGAGGTCAATATGAGTGGTCTGACTCCCGATACTCCGGTGCCGACCGGCGTGGTCGTGCATTCCAAATCGCGTGTGCTCGAATTGCAGTACGCAAACGGCGATTCGTATCGCCTGCCGTTCGAGCTGCTGCGCGTGTATTCGCCGTCGGCGGAAGTAATGGGCCACGGGCCCGGCCAGGAAACCCTGCAGACCGGCAAGCGCGAAGTGACGATCACCATGATCGAGGGCGTCGGCAACTATGCGCTGCAGCCCACTTTCTCCGACGGACACGCCACCGGCATCTATTCCTGGGACCTTCTGTACGACATGGCGGTGCGCCAGGATGAACTCTGGGCCGCGTATCTCGCCAAACTTCAGGCGGCCGGCGTCGACCGCGATACGCCTATGGTCCAGGCCGGCGCTGCGCACGGGCACTGTCACTGATACGATTCGCCCCATCGCCGCACTGATGCGGCGCAACATTTCAGAATACGCGAAAGGACGAGCGCGATGAGCAAAACCCACTTCGGCTTTCAATCGGTCGACGAACAGGACAAGGCGCAGAAGGTGGCGGGCGTGTTCCACTCGGTTGCCGCCAACTACGACTTGATGAACGACCTGATGTCGGGCGGGTTGCACCGGGCGTGGAAGATGTTCACGATCGCCCAGGCCAACGTGCGGCCGGGCTACAAGGTGCTCGACATCGCGGGCGGCACGGGCGACCTGTCGAAGGCGTTTGCGAAGCAGGCCGGCGAAACCGGCGAAGTCTGGCATACCGACATCAACGAATCGATGCTGCGGGTGGGCCGCGACCGTCTGCTGGACAAGGGTGTGATCACCCCGGCGCTGCTCTGCGACGCCGAGAAAATTCCCTTTCCGGACAATTACTTCGACGTGGTGACCGTGGCATTCGGCTTGCGCAACATGACGCACAAGGACATCGCGCTGGCGGAAATGCGGCGCGTGCTGAAGCCGGCCGGGCGTCTGCTGGTGCTGGAATTTTCGAAGGTGTGGGATCCGCTCAAGAAGGTCTACGACGTCTATTCTTTCAAGGTGCTGCCGTGGTTGGGCGAGCACTTTGCGAAAGATGCCGGGAGCTATCAATACCTCGCGGAATCGATCCGGATGCATCCGGACCAGGAAACTTTAAAAACAATGATGGAACAAGCGGGCCTGGACGGCGTCAAATATTACAATTTGTCAGCTGGCGTGGTAGCTTTACATGTGGGGACCAAATACTAGGGTCCCTAACCCGTCGATTTTTAAAGGAAAGTACGAAAATGTCCGATTCAGGTGTGTTATCTCCCCGTAAGGTTAAGCGGTCGTTGGTGAGAAGAATCGGACTGATCGCGATGGTCGGTCTGATCATGGCCGGCTCCCTCGCTTCGCTCGATGCGGAAGCTCGCCGCATGGGCGGTGGCCGTAGTATTGGCCGTCAGTCGAATAGCGTGACGCAGCAGTCCGCGCCGTCGCAACCTTCCCAAGGCAATCAGGCCATGCAGCAGCGTGCGCAGCCTGCCCCGGCGCCCGCGCCGGCTCCGGCCGCGCAACCTAACCGCTCGCGCTGGCTGGGGCCGATCGCCGGTCTGGCGGCCGGTCTCGGCATCGCCGCGCTGTTGTCGCACTTCGGTCTGGGCGGCGCGTTCGCGGGCGCGATGGCCAATATCATCGTGATTGCGATCATCGCCATGATCGGTATCTGGCTGATCCGCCGCTTCATGGGGCGCAAACGCGACACGTCTCAACCGGCGTACGCGGGCGGCTCGCCGTCGCTCAACTCGAGCGGCATGGGCTACTCGCAGGAACCGCGTTATACCGCGCCGCCCACCGGCTCCTACCTCGAACCGCAAGGCAACCCGCTGAGCACGCCGGCCATCAACACCGCGCCCGCCGTGCCGGCCGGCTTCGATTCGGAAGCGTTCCTGCGCAACGCCAAGGTCTACTTCGTGCGCCTGCAAGCCGCATGGGACGTCGGCAACACGGAAGACATCCGCGAATTCACCACGCCGGAAATGTTCGCCGAGGTGAAGGTCGATCTGTCTTCGCGTGGTGCCGAGACGAATCAGACAGACGTGGTGCAACTGAACGCCGAGTTGCTGGGCGTGGAAGAGCGCGCGAACGAATACTTCGCCAGCGTCCGCTTCTCGGGCCTGATCCGCGAAGCGCCGGGCGCGGCGGCGGAACCCTTCGTCGAAGTCTGGAACCTGTCCAAGGCGAACCGCGCCGGCGAAGGCTGGCTGCTGGCCGGCATCCAGCAGGTGGCGCAGCACTGAGACGACAGCGCGCCGGGGTCGCGTGAGGGCTGCATGACCTGACCTGGCTCATGAGGTTGGCCGTTCGGCATAGCGAGCCGCGAAGCCAACGGACGTTACAATAGGAACCCGCGCGGGCACCTTGCTCGCGCGGGTTTTTTCTTGCCACTTTCAATGACCCTCGCCGCCAAGCCATTCGCTGCTGCTGTCAATCATCTGCTCGCCCGCGAAACGTGGGCTCGTGAGCGCCTCGCCCCGTACGCGGGCAAGACCGCGAAGCTGTCCTGTCTGCCAGTCGTGCTGATGCTGCTGGTGCAACCGGACGGCTATCTGAGCGCGGTCGCCGCCGCCGAGGCGCAACACTTCGACGTGACCATCGCGGTGCCGTCCGACGCGCTGCCCGCCTTCGTGCAAGGCGGCCAGGCGGCGGTGATGAAGCACGTGAAGATCGAAGGCGACGCCGAATTCGCCACCGTGATCGCGAAGCTCGCCGAGCATCTGCGCTGGGAGCCGGAAGAAGACCTGGCGAGGCTCATCGGCGACGGCCCGGCGTGGCGCGTGGCGTCGGTCATGCGCACGGTGGGCGAACAGGTGCAGCGCGCCGGGCGCAACCTGCTCGACACCGCCGCCGAGTATCTGCTCGACGAGAATCCGCAACTGGTGCGCCGGGCGGCGCTCGAGGACTTCAACGTCGAACTGGCCCGCGCGCGCGACGCACTCGCACGCGTGGAAAAACGCATCGAGCGTCTTGAACAGAAGGTCGAAGCCCGCGGCGCCCAAGCGCCGGGCGGCGCCGCCATGTCGCGCGGCACGCGCTAGTCACCGGGCACAACTATGCGTTTTCTGCGTTTCCTCAAGATTTTTTTCACGGTCATCCGCTTCGGTCTCGATGAGATGATGCTCAGCCGCGTCAACGACCGGCGCGTGCGTCTGCTGTTGCGCATCACCACCATCGGCCGCAAGTTCGACGCGCCGCCGGGCGTACGTTTGCGGCTCGCGCTGGAAAGCCTCGGGCCGATCTTCGTCAAGTTCGGGCAGGTGTTGTCCACCCGGCGCGATCTGTTGCCGGTGGATATCGCCAACGAACTGGCGAAACTCCAGGATCAGGTGCCGCCGTTCGATTCGGCGGTGGCGATCGGGCTGGTCGAGAAGTCGCTCGGCGCGCCGGTCGACGTGCTGTTCGACGATTTCGAGCGGGTGCCGGTGGCGAGCGCCTCGATCGCGCAGGTGCACTTCGCCACGGTGAAGGCGGGGCAACACGCGGGCAAGGCCGTCGCCGTGAAGGTGCTGCGGCCGAACATGCTGCCGGTGATCGATTCCGACCTTGCCCTGCTGCGCGACATCGCCGTGTGGGCGGAGCGGCTGTGGGCCGACGGCAAGCGTCTGAAGCCGCGCGAGGTGGTCGCCGAATTCGACAAATACCTGCACGACGAACTCGACCTGATGCGTGAGGCAGCCAACGGCAGCCAGTTGCGGCGCAACTTTGCCGGACTCGATCTGCTGCTGGTGCCGGAGATGTACTGGGAGTTCTGCACACCCACGGTGCTGGTGATGGAGCGCATGGTCGGCGTGCCGATCAGCCAGGTGGAGACGCTGCGCGCGGCGGGCGTGGATATTCCGAAGCTGGCGCGCGAAGGCGTCGAGATTTTCTTTACCCAGGTGTTCCGCGACGGCTTTTTCCATGCCGACATGCATCCGGGCAACATTCAGGTGAGCCTCGATCCGGCGCATTTCGGCCGCTATATCGCACTCGACTTCGGCATCATCGGCGCGCTGTCGGACTTCGACAAGAACTACCTCGCGCAGAACTTCCTTGCGTTCTTCAAGCGCGACTACCATCGGGTCGCAACGCTGCATCTGGAGTCGGGCTGGGTGCCGCCGACTACCCGCGTCGAAGAACTCGAAAGCGCGATCCGCGCGGTCTGCGAACCGTACTTCGACCGCGCGCTGAAAGATATTTCGCTGGGCCAGGTCCTGATGCGCCTGTTCTCGACCTCGCGCCGCTTCAACGTCGAGATCCAGCCGCAACTGGTGCTGCTGCAAAAGACCATGCTGAATGTAGAAGGTCTCGGCCGCTCGCTCGATCCCGAACTGGATCTGTGGAAGACCGCCAAGCCGTACCTCGAACGCTGGATGAACGAACAGATCGGCCTGCGCGGCTGGTACGAGCGCCTGAAGATCGAGGCGCCACAATGGAGCAAGACGCTGCCGCAACTGCCGCGCCTGATCCATCACGCGCTGGCCGAGCGCCACGACCACACGCGCGGCGCGAACGACGAAATGATTCGCCAGATTCTGCTCGAGCAGAAACGCACCAACCGGTTGTTGCAAGGCCTGCTGCTGTTCGGTGTGGCGGTGGGTGTCGGCGCGGCGCTGGCGCGGGTGTTTCTGGCGCTCGCTTACGGCGGCTGAATGCAATCCCCAGGAGGCACTTGATGAGCGATCCGACCCAACCCGCCGTGCCCGACTTCGAAACGCGCGATCCCAACTCACCCGCTTTCTGGGACGAGCGTTTCGAGCGCCGTTTCACGCCTTGGGATCAGGCTGGCGTGCCGGCCGCGTTTCAGTCGTTCGCCGCCCGCCACAGCGGCGCGGCCGTACTGATTCCGGGCTGCGGCAGTGCCTACGAAGCGGTGTGGCTGGCCGGACAGGGCAACCCGGTCCGGGCCATCGACTTTTCACCGGCCGCCGTCGCGGCGGCGCATGAGCAACTGGGTGCGCAGCACGCGCAACTGGTGGAACAGGCGGACTTCTTCACCTATGAACCGCCGTTCACGCCCGCGTGGATTTACGAGCGCGCATTCCTCTGCGCGCTGCCGCTCGCCCGCCGCGCGGACTATGCGCACCGGATGGCGGATCTGTTGCCCGGCGGCGCGTTGCTCGCGGGCTTCTTTTTCCTTGGCGCGACGCCGAAAGGGCCGCCGTTCGGCATCGAGCGCGCGGAGCTCGATGCGCTGCTCACGCCGTACTTCGACTTGATCGAAGACGAAGCCGTGCACGATTCGATTGCCGTTTTCGCGGGACGTGAGCGCTGGCTAACCTGGCGCCGCCGCGCCTGAACGCGCGGCTGTGGCGCGTCACGGCCGCGCGGACCGGACTTGATTCGACAGCGGCCGCCCCCACTTGAATGGACGGCGGCTGCGTCGGGCGCTCGTCCCCAAAATCCGGGGAACGGGTATCGTTTGCGGCTATAATTCAAGGCTTTGCAAGCGTTTACAAGATTTCAGTAGGGAAAAGGATCATGCCGATCTACGCTTATCGTTGCGAATCGTGCGGCTTCGGGAAGGATGTGCTCCAGAAGATGAGCGATCCCCAGTTGACGCAGTGTCCCGAGTGCGGGAAAGACACTTTTCGCAAGCAGGTCACTGCTGCGGGCTTCCAGTTGAAGGGCTCCGGCTGGTATGTGACCGATTTTCGCGGCGGCAACGGCGGTACGAGCGCGCCTGCCAAGCCCGACGCCAATGGTGCCTCGAATGGCGCCTCCGGCGAGAATGCGGGCGCCAATAACGGCGCCGCAGCACAATCCACGGCTGCGGAAGGCGGTTCGGCCGCAGCCGGTTCATCGAACGCGGCCGCAACGCCGTCCGCGCCTGCTGCCGCACCGGCCGCTTCGGCGAGTTCGAGCGGTTCCGGCAGCGCCTAGTGGGACTGCCGCCCTGTGGGGCGGCGCACACGCCGCGCGTTGGGCTTCGGCCCGCGCGGCTTTCTGGCGGTACACATGACGACGAAAAAAACGACGCTCAAATCGGTGTTCCTGACTGGCCTGCTGGTGCTGGTGCCTTTGGCCATCACGCTGTGGGTGCTCGGCCTGATCATCGGCACGATGGACCAGACGCTGTTGCTGCTGCCGGCGGCCTGGCAGCCGGAGCGGCTGTTCGGTTTTCGCCTGCCCGGCCTCGGCGCGGTGCTCACGCTGGCGTTTATCTTTGTCGTTGGGCTGTTGACGCAGAACTTCATCGGCCAGAAGCTCGTGAAGTGGTGGGAACTGCTGGTCGGTCACATTCCGGTGGTCGGCCCGATCTACACCAGCGTCAAGCAGGTGTCCGACACCCTGCTGTCGAGCAGCGGCAACGCGTTTCGCAAGGCGCTGCTGATCGAGTACCCGCGCCGCGGCTCTTATACGATCGCGTTTCTGACCGGTATTCCGGGCGGCGACGTGCTCAACCATCTGAAAGAAGATCACGTCAGCGTGTATGTGCCGACTACGCCGAATCCCACGTCCGGCTTCTTCCTGATGGTGCCCAGGAGTGAAGTGGTCGAGCTCGACATGACGGTCGACGCTGCGCTCAAGTACATCGTCTCGATGGGCGTCGTGGCGCCGTCCGCGCCGCCGGCGCCGGTGCGCCGCACGACAGTCGAGCCTCCGCTGTAATGCCGGCGCGCTGCTGTGTTTCACTGCGGCGCGCCGTTCAACCAATGCAAAACGAAAGACAAACATCATGTCGATGAGATCTGAATACTGCGGTCTGGTGACCGAAGAACTGCTGGGCCAATCCGTCTCGCTGTGCGGCTGGGTGAGCCGCCGCCGCGACCACGGCGGCGTCATCTTCATCGACCTGCGCGATCGCGAAGGCCTCGTTCAGGTCGTCTGCGACCCGGACCGCGCGGAGATGTTCAAGGCGGCCGAAGGCGTGCGCAACGAGTTCTGCCTGCAGATCAAGGGCGTGGTTCGCGCCCGTCCGGAAGGCACCACGAACGCTGCGCTGAAGAGCGGCAAGATCGAAGTGCTGTGCCACGAGCTGATCGTGCTGAACCCGTCGATCACGCCGCCGTTCCAGCTCGACGACGACAACCTGTCGGAAACCACGCGCCTCACGCACCGCGTGCTGGACCTGCGCCGTCCGCAGATGCAGCACAACCTGCGTCTGCGTTACCGCGTCGCGATCGAAGTGCGCAAGTACCTGGACGCGCAAGGCTTCATCGACATCGAAACGCCGATGCTCACCAAGAGCACGCCGGAAGGCGCGCGCGACTACCTGGTGCCGTCGCGTACGAACCCGGGCCAGTTCTTCGCGCTGCCGCAATCGCCGCAGCTGTTCAAGCAGTTGCTGATGGTGGCGAACTTCGATCGCTACTACCAGATCGTCAAGTGCTTCCGCGACGAAGATCTGCGCGCCGACCGTCAGCCGGAATTCACGCAGATCGACTGCGAAACCTCGTTCCTGTCGGAACAGGAAATCCGCGATCTGTTCGAAGCGATGATCCGTCACGTGTTCAAGGAAACGATCGGCGTCACGCTGGACGAGAAATTCCCGGTCATGCTGTATTCGGAAGCCATGCGCCGCTTCGGTTCGGACAAGCCGGACCTGCGCGTGAAGCTCGAATTCACGGACCTCACGGACGCCGTTCGCGACGTCGACTTCAAGGTGTTCAGCACGCCGGCCAACACGAAAGACGGCCGTGTCGCGGCGATTCGCGTGCCGAAGGGCGGCGAGCTCTCGCGTGGCGACATCGACAGCTACACGGAATTCGTGCGCATCTACGGTGCGAAGGGTCTGGCGTGGATCAAGGTCAACGAAGTCGCGAAGGGCCGTGACGGTCTGCAAAGCCCGATCGTCAAGAACCTGCACGACGAAGCGGTGAAGGCGATCATCGAGCGCACCGGCGCGCAGGACGGCGACATCATTTTCTTCGCGGCGGATCGCGCGAAAGTGGTGAACGACAGCCTCGGCGCGCTGCGTCTGAAGATCGGTCATTCGGAATTCGGCAAGGCCAATGGTCTGGTGGAAAGCGGCTGGAAGCCGCTGTGGGTGATCGACTTCCCCATGTTCGAATACGACGAGGAAGACAACCGCTACGTCGCCGCGCATCACCCGTTCACGAGCCCGAAAGACGAGCACCTCGAGTATCTGGAAACGGATCCGGCGCGCTGCCTCGCGAAGGCCTACGACATGGTGCTGAACGGCTGGGAAATCGGCGGCGGTTCGGTGCGTATCCACCGTGAAGAAGTGCAGAGCAAGGTGTTCCGCGCGCTGAAGATCAACGCGGAAGAAGCGCAGGCCAAGTTCGGCTTCCTGCTCGACGCGCTGCAATACGGCGCGCCGCCGCACGGCGGTATCGCATTTGGTCTCGACCGCATCGTCACGATGATGGCCGGCGCCGATTCGATCCGCGACGTGATCGCGTTCCCGAAAACGCAGCGCGCGCAGTGTCTGCTGACGCAGGCGCCGAGCGAAGTGGACGAGCGCCAGTTGCGCGAGTTGCACATTCGTCTGCGCCAGCCGGAACCGAAGGCGTAATGGCATAAGCGGAACGAGTGCTGTCTGAAAACGACAGCGGGCAGCAACCGGAAAAGGCGCGTCATGCGCCTTTTTCGTTTTTTGCGTTACAGTCGATGCAACCGCGTTCGACCGCTTGTCGAACACTCGCCGACATGTACCGCGCACGCGTTGCGCCCAGTTTTTACGCCATGCCGAAACCGCCGAAGATTCCGCAATCCGTACTCGTCATCATCCATACGCCCGCGCTCGACGTACTGCTGATCGAGCGTGCTGATCACGCCGGTTTCTGGCAGTCGGTCACGGGTTCCAAAGATCGACTCGATGAGCCGCTCGTCGAGACGGCGGCGCGTGAAGTCGCCGAAGAGACCGGCATCGTGGTGGGTGGCGCGCGGGTGCCGCAGAGCGCGTTGTTCGACTGGCAATATTCGATCGAATACGAGATCTATCCGGAGTTCCGGCACCGCTACGCCGAAGGCGTGATCCATAACACCGAACACTGGTTCAGCCTGCAGGTGCCGGAGCAGCTTGAAGTCACGCTGGCGCCGCGCGAGCACACCGCATTCATATGGCTGCCGTATGAAGAGGCGGCATCGCGCTGCTTTTCGTCGTCGAATGCCGATGCGATCCTGCAGTTGCCGAGGCGGTTGAGTGGGCGTGCCGTGGTTGGGCAATCCGGGGAGCGTAACCGGTGAGCGTCGGCGGCGCGCGCCGTTTCGCCCGACTGCGGCAATCGCTGCTCGGCCGCCGCTATTGGCAACGCTATCGGTTCACCAGCGGCAACGACGTCAAGCTGCTGCGTTCCGGCGACGAGTTCTTCAGCGCATTGATCGCGCGGGTCGATGCCGCGCAGAGCGACGCGGTGCTCGAAACGTATATCTTCTGCCATGACAACGCCGGTCAGGCGGTCAGCGCGGCGCTGCTGCGCGCCGCCGCGCGCGGCGTCAAAGTGCGGGCCATCACCGACGGCATCGGCACCGCGCGTTTGCCGATGTTCAACGAGTGGGCCGCCGCCGGCATCGACCATCGTATCTACAATCCGCACCTGTTCGGCCGCTTCGGCTTTTCGCGCACGCACCGCAAACTGGCGGTGATCGACGATCAGTTCGCGTTCTGCGGCGGCATCAACATCGTCGACGATTACGAGAACAACGGCGAGAAGCTGCCGTACCGGCGCTGGGACTTCGCGGTCGAATTGCATGGGCCGGTAGTAAGCGATATCCGTCAGGCGTTCGAGGTGCAGTGGCGGCGGATTCGCCTCGGGCATCGGCCGATCGAGTCGATGGTGCCCGATCTCGGGCCGCAGACCGCGGCTTCGCTAGGCAGTCTGCGGCGCCGGCGCCGCCGCCGTAACGAGGCGCTGTGGGCGGGCGGTCAGCCCTGCGTGGCGTTCGTCGCACGCGACAACCTGATCAACCGCCGCGCTATCGAAAAGGCATATCTGGCCGCGATTGGTCAGGCGCGCAATGAGGTGCTGCTCGCCAATCCGTACTTCATGCCGGGGCGCAAACTGCGGCGCGCGCTGGTGTTCGCGGCGCGGCGCGGCGTCGTGGTGAAGCTGATCATCGGGCGCAAGGAATTCAAGGCGCTCGATTATGCTGTGCCGTTTCTGTATCGCTCGCTGCTCAAGGCCGGTGTGCAGATCGCGGAGTACGAGAAAACGCTGCTGCACGGCAAGGTCGCGGTGGTGGATTCGAACTGGGGGACGGTCGGCTCGTCGAACCTCGACGCGCTGAGCCTGATGCTCAACAACGAAGCCAACGTAGTGCTGGTGAACGATCCCGCGATCGACGCGCTGCGCGAAGCGATCCTCGTCGCCTTCAAGGACTCGCGCCGCATCGACGAGGCGCGCTACGACGCCCGTCCGGCCGGCGAGCGCGTGCTCAACTGGCTCGCTTACACCACCTATCGGGCTGTGATGAAGCTGCTGACGGTCGGCGGCTACGACTGATTCGCGGTGACGCGCTGATGCGTTGGCAAACGCCGGCCGTGCGCGGCCGGTGCGAGTGGAACTGAGGTGCAACGCTTGAGCCGCGTTGCGCGCCTTGTGCCGCGCATCAAGCCACGGCACGGCACACGGCACGGCACACGGCACGGCACACGGCACACGGCACGTTTCAGAACGCTCCTAGAGACGGGCCGCCACCCCTGCAAAGATAATCTGCGCTCGTCATGGATCGGGCGGCCGGGCGAATTGCGCGCGCCACTCCAACCCCCTTCCTCCCGTCAAGCCTCGCTGCCGTTTCGACTGCGCGCTCACGGCAACCGGAACGGCGGCGTCATGCTCACGCATCCGGATACGTATTCGCCAACCATGCCCACTTTCCCTTCTTCGCCGGCCGCCGACCATTCGAGTCTCCATGACGAGGCCGTGCAGGCCTATCAAGCCGGCCGCCATGACGCGGTGCGGACACTCGCCGAGCGGATCCTGGCCGAGGATCCGGAGCATGTCGGCGCCATCCACTTGCAAGGCCTGCTCGCGCTTGCGTCCGGCCACGCACGAGAGGCGCTGCGCTCGCTCGAACGCGCGATCCAGATCCGGCCGGAGCCGATCCTGTTCAACACGCTCTATGCGATTCGCCTGAACCTCGGAGACTTCGCCGGCGCCGTGCAGAGTATCCGCCAGGGACTCGCGATCCAGCCGGACTTTGCCGCGTTCCACTACAACCTCGCGTTGACGCTGCAACATCTCGGTCATATCGAGGACGCCGCGCTCGGCTATCGGCGCACGCTCGAACTCGATCCGGACAACTCGGCGGCGCATAACAATCTCGGCCGCGTTTGCGCGGACCTCGGCGCAATGGAAGAGGCCGGGCGGCACTACCGGCGCGCTATCGAGCTGTCGCCCGCCAACCTTGTCGCGCGCAACAACCTCGGCATGGCTTTGCTCGCGACCGGCCGCTACGACGAAGCGTGGCCTTATTTCGAGGACCGCTGGGTCAGTTTCAAGCACACCGATGGCCGGCCCGCGCCCGCGCCGGTGGAAGTGCCGCTGCCGCGCTGGCCGGGCGCGGGCGTGTCCGTCGGCCAAGGCGCGCAAGCGGTGCAAAGCCTTCTCGTGCTTCACGAGCAAGGCCTCGGCGACAGCTTGCAGTTCGTGCGCTATCTGCCGCTGGCGCTCGCGCATTTTGCCCGGGTCGGTTATGTGTGCCCGCCGGCCTTGCGGCGCCTCTACGAACAATCGTTGTGTTCACGCTGGCCGGGCCTCGTGCTGCTCGACGCCATCCCCGCCGATCTGGCCGGGTGGGACCGCTACATTCCGCTGATGTCGCTGCCAATGGCGTTCGCCACGCGAGTCGCGACGATCCCCGCCGCGCTTCCTTATCTGTATGGCGACGCCGGGCAAGCCGCCGCCTGGCGCGCGCGGCTCGACGCGCTGCCGGCGCCGCATCTGCCGCGCGTCGGCGTGGTGTGGGCGGGCGGCCATTCGGGCATTGCCGTGGACCGACTACGCAGTCTCGCTGCCGTGCAAATCGCGCCGTTGCTGGCGTTGCCTCACGTGCGCTGGATCAGCCTGCAAAAGACCGACGACCCGGCCAAGCTTGCCGACGCTGTCACCCGGACGCACCTGACCGACTGGACCGACGAAATCGGCGACTTCGCGGATACCGCGGCATTGATCGAGAACCTCGACCTCGTGATTTCCGTCGATACCTCGGTCGCCCATCTTGCCGCCGCGATGGGCAAGCCGGTGTGGCTCCTCAACCGCTTCGCCGGTTGCTGGCGCTGGCTGTATGGTCGCGACGACAGCGCGTGGTATCCCGGATTGCGTCTTTTCACCCAGACGCGGCGTGCCGATTGGCATGATGTGCTGGAGCGGGTCGTCGTTGCTCTTACGCAAACTTTCCCCATGCACGACAACGCGCACTCTCTCTTGCCGAGCGTGCCTGTCGAGCGACCTTGAGCGGGCGGTGGCAGCGGCGGCAACCCTTTTCAGACCTGCCTCTCACGAAGCGAGCGGATGCACGTTCCATGCTGCGATCCACGGCGCCACCGCAGGCCATCCAATAGTCGCACTACGCCAAATCGTTCTGGATTCGCGCCGATTTGCTGCATGATATCGGCCGGCTGCGCTAATCAGAGAAACGTGCACTTCGACGGGCACCCGCTGTCCAACCGCTGTCTTAAGGCAAACGCCTCTAAAAAATCTCAATCCTCTGATTGACGAATGCCGCAGAATTGAAATCAGGTTAGAAACCGGTTTCTAATAAAGTCCTTGTTTCGCGGACGGCAGCACTCAATAATAGTACGGCCGTTCGATTTTCTTTCGGTCACATTAGAACGGTAAAAAGCTATGCGAAAAGGCGAACAGACGCGAGCCGCAATTCTCGACGCAGCACTTGATCTGGCAAGCCGCGACGGACTTGAAGGTCTGACGATCGGGTTGCTGGCCGAGCGTATGCAGATGAGCAAAAGCGGTGTGTTCGCGCATTTCGGGTCGCGCGAGGATTTGCAGGTTGAAGTCGTGCGCGAATATCACCGTCGTTTCGAAGACGAGGTGTTTTTCCCGAGTTTGCGCGAGCCTCGTGGATTGCCGCGCTTGCGCGCGATGATTTCCCGCTGGATCGAGAAACGCATTCAGGAAGTCACTACCGGCTGCATCTATATCAGCGGCGCCGTCGAATACGACGACCGCGCGGATAACCCGGTGCGTGAACAACTGGTGTCGAGCGTGACGATCTGGCGTGCGGCGCTCACGCGCGCGATTTCGCAGGCAATGGAAGAAGGGCATCTGCGTGCCGACACCGATCCGCAACTGATGCTGTTCGAACTGTACAGCTTCACGCTCGGTCTGCATCACGACGCGCGCTTCCTGCATTTGCCGGATGCGGTGCGTCTCACGTGGGCCGCGCTGGAAAAACTGATTGTTTCGTATCAAAGCGAAGGCCGTTAGCAGCGTCGCCGCCATTGAGGCGGATTCAGCGGCGCGGAAAGTTCCGGTTCACGGACTCGGCTAACAGCCTGGCTTCTTGTCAAACTTGGGAGAGAGAGTCATGGGACAGTACGCCGCGCCGCTGCGCGACATGCAATTCGTGTTGCACGAACTGCTCAACGTCGAAGCCGAAATCAGGCAGATGCCGAAGCACGCGGATCTCGACGCCGACACGATCAACGCGGTGCTCGAAGAAGCCGGCAAGTTCTGCTCCGAAGTATTGTTCCCGCTCAACCACAGCGGCGACCAGGAAGGCTGCACGTACGTCGGCGACGGCGTCGTGACCACGCCGAAGGGCTTCAAGGAAGCCTATGCGCAGTACGTCGAAGCCGGCTGGCCCGCACTGGGCTGCGATCCGGAGTACGGCGGCCAGGGGCTGCCCGCGTTCGTCAACAACGCGCTGTATGAAATGCTGAACTCGGCGAATCAGGCGTGGACCATGTACCCGGGCCTCTCGCATGGCGCGTACGAATGTCTGCACGCGCACGGCACGCCGGAGTTGCAACAGCGCTATCTGCCGAAACTCGTCGCCGGTGTCTGGACCGGCACGATGTGTCTGACCGAGCCGCATTGCGGCACGGACCTCGGCATTCTGCGCACCAAGGCCGAACCGAACAGCGACGGCTCGTACGCGATCAGCGGCACGAAGATCTTCATCTCCAGCGGCGAACACGATCTCGCGGAGAACATCGTTCACCTCGTGCTCGCGCGTCTGCCGGATGCGCCGAAGGGCACCAAGGGCATTTCGCTTTTCATCGTGCCGAAGTTCGTGCCGAACGAGGCGGGCGAGCCGGGCGAGCGCAACGGCGTGAAGTGCGGTTCCATCGAACACAAGATGGGCATTCACGGCAACGCGACCTGCGTGATCAATCTCGACAACGCCAAGGGTTGGCTGGTTGGCGAGCCGAACAAGGGCTTGAACGCCATGTTCGTGATGATGAACGCCGCGCGTCTCGGCGTCGGCATGCAGAGCCTGGGCCTGACCGAAGTCGCGTATCAGAACTCGCTGGTGTACGCGAAAGAGCGTCTGCAGATGCGTTCGCTGACCGGCCCGAAGGCGCCGGACAAGGCCGCCGACCCGATCATCGTGCATCCGGACGTGCGCCGCATGCTGCTCACGCAAAAAGCCTACGCCGAAGGCGCGCGCGCTTTCTCGTACTGGTCCGCGCTGCATATCGACAAGGAACTGTCGCACGCTGACGAATCGGTGCGCAAGGAAGCCGCGGACCTCGTCGCGCTGCTCACGCCGATCCTGAAAGCGTTCCTGTCGGACAATGCGTTCGAAGGCACCAATCACGCCATGCAGATCTACGGCGGCCACGGTTTCATCGCCGAGTGGGGCATGGAGCAGTACGTGCGCGACGCGCGCATCAATATGATCTACGAAGGCACCAACGCGATTCAGGCGCTCGACCTGCTCGGCCGCAAGATCCTCGGCGACATGGGCGCGAAGATGAAGAAGTTCGGCAAGCTGGTGGCCGAATTCGTCGAAGCGGAAGGCGTGAAGCCGGAAATGCAGGAGTTCATCAACCCGCTCGCCGACATCGGCGAAAAGGTGCAGAAGCTGATGATGGAAATCGGCATGAAGGCCATGCAGAACCCGGACGAAGTCGGCGCCGCCGCCGTACCGTATCTGCGCACCGTCGGCCACCTGGTGTTCTCGTATTTCTGGGCGCGCATGGCACGCATCGCGCTGGACAAGGAAGCCTCGGGCGATCCGTTCTACAAGGCGAAGCTCGCCACCGCACGCTTCTACTTTGCGAAGCTGCTGCCGGAAACGGCCATGACGATCCGTCAGGCCCGCGCCGGCTCGAAGTCGATGATGGAAGTCGACGAAGCGCTGTTCTAAGCCACATCGCGGCAGGCGCCACGCGCTGGAAAATGCGTGGCGCCTGCGTCAGCCACCTGTCGCGAAGCGTCCAACCAGGCTTCGCGACCCCGCATATCTCCCCGGAGGAACGACGTGAGCAATCTGATCATTCGCAAGGTAGCCGTGCTCGGCGCCGGCGTGATGGGCGCGCAGATCGCCGCGCACCTGATCAACGCCAAGGTGCCCGTGCTGCTGTTCGATCTGCCTGCCAAGGAAGGCCCGAAGAACGCGATCGCGCTGAAGGCGATCGAGAATCTGAAGAAGCTGTCGCCCGCGCCGTTCGGCGTGAAGGACGACGCGCAATACGTCCAGCCGGCCAACTACGACGACGACATCGGGAAGCTCGCCGAATGCGACCTCGTGATCGAAGCGATCGCCGAGCGCATGGACTGGAAGCACGACCTGTACAGGAAAGTAGCGCCGCATCTCGCGCCGAACGCGATTTTCGCGACCAACACGTCGGGCCTGTCGATCACCGCGCTCTCGGAAGGTTTCCCGGATGAACTGAAGGCGCGCTTCTGCGGCGTGCACTTCTTCAATCCGCCGCGCTACATGCACCTGGTCGAACTGATCCCGACCGCGACCACACGCCCGGAAATTCTCGACCAACTCGAGTCGTTCCTGACCAGCGTGGTCGGCAAAGGCGTCGTGCGTGCAAAAGATACGCCGAACTTCATCGCCAACCGCGTGGGGATTTTCTCGATTCTCGCTGTCGTGACCGAAGCCGCGAAATACGGCCTGCGTTTCGACGAAGTGGACGACCTGACCGGCGCACGTCTGGGCCGCGCGAAGTCGGCCACGTTCCGTACCGCGGACGTGGTCGGTCTGGACACGATGGCGCACGTCATCAAGACGATGCAGGACACGCTGAAGGACGACCCGTTCTATCCGGTCTACGAAACGCCGGCTGTGCTGGCCGAACTGGTGAAGAAGGGCGCGCTGGGCCAGAAAACTGGCGGCGGCTTCTACAGGAAAGAAGGCAAGGCGATCAAGGTGCTCGACGCGAAAACGGGCGAGTACGTGGACGGCGGCGCGAAGGCGGACGAACTGGTCGGCCGCATCCTGAAGCGCCCGCCGGCGGAGCGTCTGAAGCTGCTGCGCGAATCGGAGCATCCGCAGGCGCAGTTCCTGTGGGCGATTTTCCGCGACGTGTATCACTATATCGGCGTGCATCTGGAATCGATCGCCGACAACGCGCGCGACGTCGATCTGGCGATCCGCTGGGGCTTCGGCTGGAACGAAGGCCCGTTCGAAGGCTGGCAGACGGCCGGCTGGAAGCAGGTCGCCGAGTGGGTGCAGGAAGACATCGCAGCCGGCAAGGCGCTCTCGAACGCGCCGCTGCCGTCGTGGGTGCTGGAAGGTCCGGTGGCCGAGAAAGGCGGCGTGCATACCAACGAAGGTTCGTGGTCGCCGGCTTCGAAGACGTTCGTGCCGCGCTCGTCGCTGTCGGTCTACGACAAACAGGTGTTCCGTGCGCCGCTGGTCGGCGAAACCGCCGCTGATCCGAAGACCTACGGCAAGACGCTGTTCGAAACCGACGCCGTGCGCGCCTGGGTCGACGATCGGGCCGGCGAGAACGATGTGCTGATCGTGTCGTTCAAAAGCAAGATGAACACGATCGGACCGTCGGTGATCGACGGTCTCACGCAGGCGATCGAACTGGCCGAAAAGGACTACAAGGGTCTGGTGGTGTGGCAGCCCACGTCGCTGAAACTCGGCACGCCGGGCGGCCCGTTCTCCGCGGGCGCCAACCTCGAGGAAGCGATGCCGGCCTTCATGATGGGCGGCGCGAAGGGCATCGAGCCGTTCGTGAAGAAATTCCAGCAAGGCATGTTGCGCGTGAAGTATGCAAGCGTGCCGGTCATTTCGGCCGTGTCGGGCATCGCGCTCGGCGGCGGTTGCGAACTGGCGCTGCATAGCGCGAAGCGGGTCGCGCATATCGAGAGCTATCTCGGGCTGGTGGAAGTCGGCGTGGGTCTCGTGCCCGCCGGCGGCGGCCTGAAGGAAGCGGCGCTGCGCGCGGCGGAAGCGGCGACGCAAGTCGGCGCGACCAACGACCTGCTGAAGTTCGTGCAGAAGTCGTTCGAAAACGCGGCGATGGCGAAGGTCTCGGCCTCCGCGCTTGACGCCCGCGCGATGGGCTACCTGAAGCCGTCCGATACGATCGTCTTCAACGTGTTCGAGTTGCTCGACGTCGCGAAGAAGGAGGCGCGCGCGTTGTCGGCGGCGGGTTATCGTCCGCCGCTGCGGGTCACGCAAGTGCCGGTGGCCGGCCGCTCGGCGATCGCGACCATCAAGGCGTCGCTCGTCAACATGCGCGATGGCCGTTTTATCAGCGAGCACGACTTCCTGATTGCGAGTCGCATCGCGGAAGCGGTGTGCGGCGGCGACGTGGAAGCGGGCAGCCTGGTCGATGAAGAATGGCTGCTGCAACTCGAGCGTCGTGCGTTCGTCGATCTGCTCGGCACGCAAAAGACGCAGGAACGGATCATGGGCATGCTGCAAACCGGCAAGCCGGTGCGCAACTGAGCGACGAGCCAATAGGAGATTCAAATGGCAAAGCAATTGCAAGACGCATACATCGTCGCCGCGAGCCGCACGCCGATCGGCAAGGCGCCGCGCGGGATGTTCAGGAACACGCGCCCGGACGAACTGCTGGTCCACGCGATCAGGTCGGCTGTGGCGCAAGTGCCCGGCCTCGACACCAAGGTGATCGAAGACGCGATCATCGGCTGCGCGATTCCGGAAGCGGAACAAGGCCTGAACGTGGCGCGCATGGGCGCGCTGCTGGCCGGCCTGCCGAATACCGTCGGCGGTGTGACGGTGAACCGCTTCTGCGCGTCGGGCCTGACGGCGCTGGCGATGGCGGCGGACCGCATCCGCGTCGGCGAGTCGGACGCAATGATCGCGGGCGGCTGCGAATCCATGAGCATGGTGCCGATGATGGGCAACAAGCCTTCCATGTCGCCGCATATCTTCGATCGCAATGAAGATATCGGCATCGCGTACGGCATGGGCCTCACGGCCGAGAAGGTCGCCGAGCGCTGGAAGATCAGCCGCGAAGCGCAGGACGCGTTCTCGGTCGAATCGCACCGCCGCGCCATTGCCGCGCAGCAAGCCGGCGAGTTCAACGACGAAATCGCCGCCTACACGATCACCGAACGCTTCCCCGATCTCGCCACCGGCGAAGTCCGCGTGAAGACCCGCGAAGTCTCGCTCGACGAAGGTCCGCGCGCGGAAACCTCGCTCGAAGGTCTCGCCAAACTGCGCGCAGTGTTCGCGAACAAGGGTTCGGTGACGGCGGGCAACAGCTCGCAGACCTCGGACGGCGCGGGCGCGCTGATCGTGGTGTCGGAAAAGATGCTGAAGGAATTCAACCTGACGCCGCTCGCGCGTTTCGTCAGCTTCGCCGTGCGCGGCGTGCCGCCGGAGATCATGGGCATCGGTCCGAAGGAAGCGATTCCGGCCGCATTGAAGGCCGCCGGCCTGAAGATCGACGACCTGGACTGGATCGAGCTGAACGAAGCGTTCGCCGCGCAATCGCTGGCGGTGATTCAGGACCTCGGTCTCGATCCGGCGAAGATCAACCCGCTCGGCGGCGCGATCGCACTCGGCCACCCGCTGGGCGCAACGGGCGCGATTCGTGCGTCGACCGTGGTGCATGGTTTGCGCCGCCGTAACTACAAGTACGGCATGGTGACGATGTGCGTCGGCACGGGCATGGGCGCGGCGGGCATCATCGAGCGCCTGTGAGCGTGATCGCCCCGCTGTTCAGCCCGGCGTTCGCTTCGGTCCACACGGCGAGCCTCGGGGCGCCCCCTTGGGGCGACCCGTTAGGCACGCGCAACGGTTCGCAGGCCATCCGGCTTGCGAACCGTTTTTACATTCTGAGCAGGAGGACGAGGAGATGACGATGGATATTCTGGTCGAGCGCGCCGACGGCGTGCTGACGATTGCCTTCAACCGGCCCGACAAGAAAAACGCGATCACGGCCGCCATGTACCAGACGATGGCCGACGCGCTGGTTCAAGCGCACGGCGACGCCGCGGTGCGCGCCGTCCTGATTCGCGGCAGCGCGGGCATTTTCAGCGCCGGCAACGATCTCGAAGATTTCATGAAGGCGCCGCCAATGGGCGAAAACGCGCCCGTATTCCAGTTCCTGCGCGCGATCAGTTCGGCGGAGAAGCCGGTGGTGGCGTCGGTAGCGGGCCCGGCGGTGGGCATCGGCACGACCTTGCTGCTGCATTGCGATCTGGTCTACGTGGCCGACACGGCGAGCTTTTCGCTGCCGTTCGCGCAGCTCGGCCTGTGCCCTGAAGCGGCGTCGAGCCTGCTGTTGCAGCGGGTGAGCGGCTACCAGGCGGCGGCGGAGAAGCTGCTGCTCGGCGAAGCGTTCGACGCCGCGGAGGCGCAACGCATGGGCTTCGTGAATCGCGTGCTGCCCGCCGCCGAGGTCGACGCGTTCGCCGCTTCGCAAGCCGCGAAGCTGGCCGCGTTGCCGGCCTCGTCGCTGCGTGTGACGAAAAGCCTGATGAAGCGCGCGAGCTACCAGGAACTGCAAACGCAGATGTCGGAAGAAGCCGTGCATTTCGGCAAGATGCTGCTCGCGCCCGAAGCACGCGAGGCGTTCAAGGCGTTCTTCGAGAAGCGCAAGCCGGACTTCCGGCAGTTCGACTGAGCGGCGGCCCTGAGCGCTTGAACCACTTCGGGCGCGAGCGCTCGGGCGTAGAACGGACCGGCCGGCTTGGGCGGGCTCCAGCTTTTTGCGCGGCTGGGGGTTCGCCCGCTCGCAGGTCGGGCACGCTGCCGTTCAACGCTGCGCCGGCAGCAACGTATCGTAGTCGACGTAGCTCTTTTCGCGGCAGAAGCTCACCAGCCGCACGCCCGCCTTGCGGGCGATCGCAATGGCCAGCGAAGACGGCGCCGAGATCGTGGCGAGCATCGGCACGCCGACGCGCGCGGCCTTGCGCACCAGCTCGTAGCTGGCGCGGCTCGACAGAAACACGAAACCCTCTCTGGTATCCACGCGATCGAGCACGAGCTGGCCGATCAGCTTGTCGAGCGCGTTGTGGCGGCCCACGTCCTCGAACGCGTAGCGAATCGCGCCCGCCGCGTCGCACCAGGCGGCGGCGTGCAAACCGCCGGTCAGCCGCGTCAACGCCTGATGCTCGGGCAACTCGCGGGCGGCGCGCGCGATGGCGTCCGGCGCAAGCCGTTGCAGAAAGCCGGTGTCCGGCACACGCTCGGGTTCGAGATCCAGCAGATCGATGCTTTCGATACCGCACACGCCGCAACCGGTGCGCCCGGCGAGCGCGCGGCGCTTTTCCTTCAGCGCGACGAATGCCTGCTGCACCACCTGTAGCTGCACTTCGGCGTGCGGCAATTCGTCATTGTCATGCAGTTCGACCTCGATGTCCTGAATGTCGCTGCCGCGCTCCACGATCCCCTCGGAAATGGCGAATCCGACCGCGAATGCTTCCAGATCGCGCGGCGTGCACATCATCACCGCGTGCGAAATGCCGTTGAAGACGAGCGCCACCGGCCATTCCTGACCGACGTGGTCGGTGACGGTTTCGACCTCCGCGCCGCGATGCCGGCGCACCTGGCGTTCCACCGCGCCCGGCTGTCCGGCTGTTTCCAGTTCGTTCAAGCTAGTACTCCTTTGCCATGCTGCGCGTGCCTGAGCAGTTGGCGGGCTCGTGCGTTGCCGCCAGACCACGCCGCCATCGCGCGAATAAGGTTCTAAAATACCTCAAGCCGGGCTTGCGCGTTGCCCGCCATCCACGAGGGACACTGTCATGGGACTCAACGAAGCGCCGCTTCTGTTCAACTTCGAGGTCGAGTCTTCGGAGAATTTCACGTTTATCCCGATGTCGGTGCGCTTCAACCTCGACCGGTTCGGGCTGCGCATCTCGCTCCAGCAATGGCAACTGCTGCCGCTCGAAGACCGCAAGCTGCTGGCGCGCTTCCCGGTCGAGGAAGACGCGGAAATCGAGCCGAATTTCGATCATGCCCTGTTCGAAATGCTGCGCACCCACGCGAACGTCGAGCCGGAATGGTTCACGCCCGAAGAAGCGCCGGCCTGGCGTCGCACCGATAGCGTGCCGGAGGGCATTGCGCATCAGGCGCAACTGGCCGGCATCGCCGCGCCGGGCGTGGCCCGTTGGGCCGAACTGGCGCCGTTCAAGCGCTACGTGCTTGCCAAGCTGTCGCGCAAGCCGGAGGCCAACCACGACTTCGTCCCGGCCATGAAGGAGTTCGGTGCGGCCGGCTAGGTGCGGCCGGTTAGGTGCGGCCGGCCACGTTTTTTTCATCCACTACCCTCAACCTGTTCCGAACCCTGCCGTTATCCAAGGGTTGGCGCGTAAAGAAACTCGTATCGATGCGGCCCGATGCATCGAAAGCGACCGCGCGCTCCCGCCGGCAGAACGATTGACGTTCGGAACCCATGACTCCTTTTCTATCGAAGCGGCTGCTGATCAACCTGGCGGTCGTCGCCGCGGCGGTCGGCGCGAACGCGTTCGTCGCCTACGCGCAGATTTGCGGCCAACGCGACGCCGACGCACGCATGCTGCGGTCGACGAGCGTGCGCCAGAACCTCGACGCCTACCAGTCGGCGCTCGACGGCGGCCTTGCCGCGCTCGGCCGCTTCGAGACGTCGGGCGAGTCCGCGCCGGCCGGCGCGGCGACCAGCATGGCCGCGACGCTCACGCGTCTGGAGAGCGACCTGCGCGGCGAACTTGCCGGCGACCCCGCCATGCTCGACGCGCTCGCCAGGCTGAGCGCGGACAGCCATGCGTTGCAACACGACATCGACGACGCGCTGCTGAGGAGCGCCGACTCCGGCGCGAGCGCCTCGCGTCCGTGGGCGGCCTCGACCTATACCCATCTCGGGCTCGGCATGCACCGCGTCGAAGCCGCGCTGGCCGCGCTGCGCGGCGAGGAGAACCGCGCGTTGCGGGCCTCGCTCGCGGCGTCGGCGAGCGAAACCCAGCGGGCCATGTTCCTGCTGATCGTGACGATGCTGGCCGGCAGCGTGCTGCTGATCTACACGTTCGGCGCCCGTGAAAGCAGCGCGCGCGAGAAGCTGCGCACCGTTCGCGCGCTCGGCCGCAACGACGAACGTTTTCGCGGCCTGTTCGACGACCATCCGGTGCCGATGTATATCGTCGATCGCGAGACGTTGCGCTTTCTCGCCGTCAACGCGGCCGCGATCCAGCAATACGGCTATTCCGAAAGCGAATTTCTCGGCATGACGATCCGCGCGATCCGGCCGAAAGCCGAGATCTCGCGTCTCGAATCGCATCTTCAGCGTAGCGACGCGACCCACCACGGCCGCACGATGGCGGGCATCTGGCATCACCGGCGCAAGGACGGCTCGACGATCAGCGCCGACATTTCGTATCACGCGCTGAACTTCATGGGCCGCGCCGCATTCTTCGTGCTGGCCGACGACGTCACCGACCAGATCAACGCCGAAGCCGAAGCGCAGCGTTCGAACCAGATGCTCGAAGCGGTGATCGACAATATTCCGCAGCGCATTTTCTGGAAGGACCTGGAGTCGCGCTATCTCGGCTGCAACATGGCGTTCGCGCGCGACGCCGGACTCGCGTATCCCGAGCAGGTGGTGGGCAAGAGCGACGCCGACATGCCGTGGCGCGACTTCTCCAGCCTGCTGAACGACCACGACAGGGAAGTGGCGAGCACCGGCGTGCCGAAGATGAATTTCGAAGTCGATCTGATGATCGACGGCGTGCACCGCACCACCGTCACGAGCAAGCTGCCGTTCACCGACGGCGACGGCCGCGTAATCGGCGTGCTCGGTTCGTACACGGATATCACCGAGCGCAAGCGCGCCGACCTTGCGTTGCGCCTGCAAAGCCGCGCGCTCGATGCGAGCGTCAACGCGATTCTGATCACCGCGCCGTCGCCGGCCGGCAATCTGATCGAGTACGTGAACCCGGCGTTCATGCGCATTACCGGCTACGACGCCGCCGAGGCGATCGGCCACGATTGCCGCCTGCTACAGCGCGACGATCGCGACCAGGAAGGCGTCGCGCTGATCCGCCAGGCGCTCGCCGCGAACCGCGAAGTGAGCGCCGTGGTGCGCAACTATCGCAAGGACGGCGCGTTGTTCTGGAATCAGCTCTTCATCGCGCCAGTGCCGGATCAGGACGGCGTGATCACGCATCACATCGGCGTGATCAACGACGTGACCGATCTGATGCGCTATCAGGAACAGCTCGAATATCAGGCCAACTACGACAGCCTGACGCGCCTGCCGAACCGCAATCTGCTGCGCGACCGTCTGCAGCACGCGTTGATCGTCGCGCAGCGGCATCACAAGGGCGTCGCGGTGGTGTTCATCGACCTGGACGGCTTCAAGAACGTCAACGACAGCCTCGGCCACAGCGTGGGCGACCGGCTGCTGAGCGTGGTTGCCGAGCGCCTGGCACGTTGCACGCGCACGAGCGATACGGTGGCGCGGCACGGCGGCGACGAGTTCGTGATCGTGATGACCGATACCGTCGACGAAAAGTCGCTGATCGCGTGGATGGAGCGCGTGCGCGTGTCGATCTCCGAGCCGGTCTGGCTCGACGGCACCGAGCTGTACGTTGGTTGCAGCATGGGCGCGAGCCTGTTCCCGCAAGACGGCGAAGACGCCGAAACGCTGATGAAGAAGGCCGATCTGGCGATGTATCGCGCCAAGGACATGGGCCGCAATACGTTCCAGTTCTATCAGCCGGAAATGAACGCGAGCGCGGGCACACGTCTGAATCTCGAACGGCGCTTGCGCCGCGCGCTGCGCGACAACCAGTTCCTGCTGCACTACCAGCCGCAGGTGGATATCGTGAGCGGACAGATCGTCGGCACCGAGGCGCTGGTGCGCTGGCGCGATCCGGAAGTCGGACTGGTGCCGCCGTCGTCGTTCATTCCGGTGGCGGAAGAAAGCGGGCTGATCGGGCCGCTCTCGGAGTGGGTGCTGCGTGAGGCGTGCCGCCAGAACAAGGCCTGGCAGGACGAAGGCTTGCCGCCGGCGCGCGTCTCGGTGAATCTGTCCGCGCGCGTGTTCCAGCAGCGCGATATCGCCAAGCTGGTCATGCAGGTGCTGGACGAGACTGGCCTGGAGCCGCAATACCTCGAACTCGAGCTGACCGAAAGCACCATCATGCGCAATGCCGAAGAAGCCGTGTCGATGCTCAACGAGCTGCACGCGCTCGGCATTGGCCTTGCCATCGACGACTTCGGCACCGGCTATTCGAGTCTCAGCTATCTGAAGCGCTTCCCGGTGGACCGCCTGAAGATCGACCGCTCGTTCGTCTCCGACATTGGCATATCGGGCGACGACGAAACGATCACCTCGGCGATCATCGCGCTCGCGCACTCGCTGAAATTGCAGGTGATCGCCGAAGGCGTGGAGACGTCCGCGCAGCTCGACTTCCTGAAAGAGCGCGCGTGCGACGAAATGCAGGGCTTCTACTTTGCAAAGCCGTTGTCGACGGACGCCATTTCCGAACTGCTGCAGGGTGGCGTGGGGCGCGAACTGGCCACAGTGTGAGCGTTCGCGCCCGGTGTGCTCATTGCGCCGGCGTGCTCAGGAAAACCGGTAACGCTTCCGCCTTTTCGGAGAACGACTGCAGGACGGGATGCGCCGTCTTGCCGACCATTCCCGGCAACATCATCTGCGTGAATTGCCAGGCCACCGCCACGGTGACGTCGGCCGCGTCGAACTGATTGGCCTCGACCGGCAGCGTCGCCGCCGCGAGGTCGCGTTCGAGCTCGGCGTAAGCGGCGAACAACTGCGTGCTCACGCGCTCGATCCACGGCTCATGCTGCTTCGCCTCCGGCCGCAGATTGCGTTCGTAGACGATCTGCACGCTCTTCTCGCACGCGGCAAGCGCGAGTCCCGTGAGACGGGCGGCGCGCAAGGCGGCGTCGGGCCGTGTCGGGAAAAGCCGCTGGTCCGGCCCGGCGAGCGTGGCGAGGTACTGGAGAATCACCGTCGAATCCATCACGGTCTGGCCGTTGTCGGCGATCAGCGTGGGCGCCTTGACGACCGGATTGATCTTCGCGAACTGCTCGTAGGTGCTGAACACCGAGATCGCCTCATGCTCGAACTCGAACTTCAGCAATTTGAGGCAGATAGCGACCCGGCGTACGTAGGGCGAATCCAGCATTCCGATCAGTTTCATCTCATTCCCGTTAGAACATCTATCATGGCGCGCCGCCAGCCGCGGCGCTCTCGCGGTTCCCATGCCGGCACGGAGTGGGGCGCTTCGAACCGATAGATTAAGCATCTCCGCCGATCAAAAAAAGCGACAATTAACGACGATTTACGTCAGAATTTCTTACATGAAACCGATCCCGCCTTTGACCGCGCTGCGCTGCTTCGAGGCCGTCGCCCGCCTGGGCGGCGTGACGCAGGCGGCGCGCGAACTGCATGTCACGCACTCGGCGGTAAGCCAGCAGATCAAGGTGCTGGAAGAGTCGATGGGCGTCGCACTGTTCATGCGCGCGGCGCGCGGGCTGCGGCTGACCGAGGAGGGCAGGCTTTACGCGCTCGACATCCGCATGGCGCTGCGCGATATCACGCATGCCACGCGCCGCGCGCAGGCCCGCCCGCACGAAAGCGAACTGGTGATCACGACCTTGCCGTCGTTTGCTCAGCACTGGCTGGTGCCGCGTCTCGCCAGTTTTCGCGACGCGCATCCGTATTACCGGATCCGCTTGCTGACGAGTTTGCAGGTCGAGGACTTCCGCCAAGGCGTGAGCGATATCGGCATTCGCATGGGTCAGGGGCATTGGCCCGACGTCGCGCAACAGAAACTGTTCGACGACGAGATGGTGGTGGTCGCGGCGCCGCACTTCGCGCTCGCGCCGGATGGCCGCTTTCCGGTCACTGCCGCGGACGTGATGGCCTGCCCGCTGATCTCGAGTCCCGATACGCCGTGGCATGAGTGGTGCCAGGCGGCACAGGTGTCGGAGCCGGCCGAAGGTGCCGTGGTGCTGTCGGCGAACGATTCCAATCTCGTGATCGCCGCCGTGCTGCAGGGCCAGGGCGTCGCGCTCGAACGGCGCAGTCTCGTCGCGTATGCGCTCGCGCGGGGCGAACTGCTGCAGATCACCGATATTCGCGTGCCGTACCCTTATCCGTACTGGCTGGTGTGGCAGCAACGCGAAATCCTCGATGCCGCGCAGGCGCATTTCGCGCAGTGGATAGAAGGTGAGGTCGACGCCTACCTGCGCAACGGCAGCGCGCCTGCGGCGGCGATTCGTGCGGGTTAGCCCGTGCCGGTTCGCGTAAACGGTTTTTCGAAAAACGCTTCGGTCGGCTATATTCGTGGTTCCCATCTCAGACTGCGCTGGGAACCACGAAGCACCGATTCACGTGGCGTTGCGCCCGCTTTTCGCTGCTCGCACCGGGTCATGGGCGTTTCGCCGTCGACTATTCGCCAATCCGACTGGAGAGAACAATGACGTCGTCACCTGCAAAGAAACTGTCTGTGTTGCTGGCATCGGTTGTACTGAGCGTGGCATGTGCCGCGCCGGCGTTCGCGCAAAGCGGCGGCGGTGGCGGCGGTCCCACGGGGAGCGATTCTGACGCGGCCGTTCCGTCGGCCGCCTCGAAGGCGGCACCGAGCACCAAGGCTCAGCGCAAGGCCGCGCGCAAACAGGCGCGGGCGAAGAAAAACGCCGAGTTGAAAAAGTTGGAGGCCAACGGTTATCAGCCGTCGCGTAACGATCCGAACTATCCGAACGACATTCAGAACGCGCAGAAGAAGGCGGGAATCGGCACGGCGGCGAGCCAGTAAGGCACACCGCCGAAGCCGAAGCCGAAGCGCAACGAGGCGCCGGAGCGCCTCGTTTTTCGTTTACCGCGAACCGCTCAATCCAGCGTCGGCAGCGCGCGCGGACGCCTGTCGCTATCGGTCGCGACATAGGTCAGCGTGGCTTCGGTGACTTTCACGAGGTCTTCGGTGAGGCTCATGCGCTGCGCGTAGACCTCGACCTCGACGGTGACCGACGTATTGCCCGTCTTGACGATATCCGCGTAAAAGCTCAGCAGATCGCCGACGAACACCGGCTGCTTGAACACGAACGAATTGACCGCGATGGTGGCCACCCGCCCGTTGGCACGGCGGCTTGCCGGGATCGAGCCGGCAATGTCCACTTGCGCCATGATCCAGCCGCCGAACACGTCGCCGTGGACGTTCGCATCCGAGGGCTGCGGCACCACGCGCAGCGCGCAGTGCTTTTGCGGGAGTTGAAGAAGATTGGTCATCGGGGCACCCTTGAGAAACGTGTTGGTTCGATCGGCTGGACCAGCAGGCGGGGCAATTCACGACAACGGTACGGCACGCACCGCGCGGCCAACGTGCCACCTACGGCCGGACAACCCATGAAAAGCGGCGCCAGCCGGCTTCTGCGACAATAGAAAGATCAGGAATTGTACGGGAAAGCGCCCAGCCGGGTCGCGCGACAAAATGCAGTGTGCCGGGCCGGCATGCCGCGGTCGGCGCGCCGCTGCGAACTCCGGCATTTCCACACTCTCCCCAGCCGATCCCATGCGCCGTACGCCCTCGTCCGAACTCTCCCCGATCTCCACCCAGCCGCGCAACGACTGGCAGACGATTCTGCCGCTGCTGCCGTATCTCGCCACGTATAAGTGGCGGGTGGCTTTCGCGCTGAGTTGCCTGATCGGCGCGAAGGTTGCCAACCTGGGCGTGCCGATCGTCATGAAGCGGATCGTCGACAGCCTCGCCTCGGTGCAGCATCTCACCGCGCTCGGCCGCGCCAACGATTCGCCAGGCATCGTCCTGCTGGGCGGCGTCGGCCTGATGGTGGTCGCGTATGCGGTGGTGCGGCTGTCCACGTCGCTGTTCACCGAACTGCGCGAGATCCTGTTTTCGAAGGTGACCGAAAGCGCGGTGCGGCAACTGGCGCTGAAAGTGTTCCGCCATCTGCATGCGCTGTCGCTGCGCTTTCATCTCGAACGGCAGACCGGCGGCATGTCGCGCGATATCGAGCGCGGCACGCGCGGCATCACGCAGCTGATCTCGTATTCGCTGTACAGCATTCTGCCCACGCTCGTCGAAGTCGGGCTCGTGCTCGGCTTTTTCGTCGTCAAATACGAGGCGTATTACGCGGTGGTCACGTTCATCGCGCTCGCGGTGTACATCGTCTTCACGGTGAAGGTCACGGAATGGCGCACGCATTTTCGCCGCACCATGAACGATCTCGATTCGAAGGCGAATTCGCGTGCGATCGATTCGCTGCTGAACTACGAGACCGTCAAATACTTCGGCAACGAAGAGTGGGAAGCGAGCCGTTACGACGAAAACCTGAAGCGCTACCGCACGGCGGCGATCAAGTCGCAGCGCTCGCTGTCGGCGCTGAACTTCGGCCAGCAGGCGATCATCGGCACCGGGCTCGTGTTCATTCTGTGGCGCGCCACGCAAGGCGTGATGGCCGGGCGTCTCACGCTCGGCGATCTGGTGCTGATCAACACCTTCATGCTGCAGCTTTATATTCCGCTGAATTTTCTCGGCGTGGTGTATCGCGAGTTGAAGCAGAGTCTCACCGATATGGACCGCATGTTCACGCTGCTCGGCGCGGCGCAGGAAGTGCCCGACCTGGAAGGCGCGCCCGCGCTGCGCGTGAGCGGCGCTCAGGTGCGCTTCGAACACGTGAACTTCGCGTATGAACCGGCGCGCCAGATTCTGCACGACGTGAGCTTCACCATTGCGGCGGGCACCACGACGGCGGTGGTCGGCCATAGCGGCTCGGGCAAATCGACCCTCGCGCGGCTGATGTTCCGCTTCTACGATCTGGACCGCGCGACGGGCGGCGCGATCACGATCGACGGTCAGGATATTCGTGACGTCACGCAGGATTCGCTGCGCGCGTCGATCGGGATCGTGCCGCAGGATACGGTGCTGTTCAACGACTCGATCTATTACAACATCGCTTACGGCCGGCCCTCGGCGACACGCGAGGAAGTGATCGCGGCGGCGCGCGCGGCGCATATTCACGAGTTCATCGAGGGCTTGCCGAAGGGCTATGACACGCCGGTCGGCGAGCGTGGCCTGAAGTTGTCCGGCGGCGAAAAGCAGCGCGTGGCGATTGCGCGGACCATCCTCAAGAATCCGCCCATTCTGCTGTTCGACGAAGCGACCTCCGCGCTCGATTCGCGTTCCGAGCGGGCCATTCAGCACGAGCTGGATCAGATCGCCCGCGAGCGCACCACGCTGATCATCGCGCACCGGCTGTCGACCGTCGTGCATGCGCAGCAGATCATCGTGATGGACAAAGGACGGATCGTCGAGCGCGGCACGCATGCCGAACTGTTGCGCGCGAACGGGCTGTTCGCGCAGATGTGGGCGTTGCAGCAGCAGCGCACGACAGAGGCGCCGGAATCGGCGGAAACGGTCGGCGCGGGAGACGCTGGGCGATAGACTACTGCGGTGATTTTTTGTGTGGTTGCCTGGCAATCGGCGCGGCGCCAGGCTTTGGCGCCAAACGCCAAACGCCAAACGCCAAACGCCAAACGCCAAACGCCAAACGCCAAACGCCAAACGCCAAACGCCAAACGCCAAACGCCTAGCTCCCGGCTCCTGCCGCGCGCAAACGCTGATCCAGTTCCCCCAACTGAGCGGGCGTGCCGACGTTCTCCCACAAGCCCTCGTACAACTCGCCACTCGCCAGACCGCGTGCAATCGTCTCGCGGTAATACGGCGTGAGCGCGCGCCGCGTGTCGCGCGGCAAATCACGGAACATGCGGGTGTCGTAAAGACCGATGTTGCCGAACGTGAAGCGCGGCTGCGCTTCGAGCGACAGCGCGCCGTCAGCCAGACCGAAGTCGCCTTCAGGATGAAACGCCGGATTAGGCACCATCACGAGATGCATGCCCGGTTCGGGCAATGCGGCGAGCTTCTCCGCGCGCGCATTCAACGTGGCGTAATCGAAGTCCGCATACACATCGCCGCTGACCGCGACGAACACTTCACTCGCGCCGCTATCTTCGAGCAGCGGCAACGCCTGCACGATGCCGCCCGCCGTCTCCAGCGCCTCGCGCTCGGGCGAGTAGCGCAACGCCACCTGCCAGCGCGAGCCGTTGCCGAGGGTGGCTTCGATCTGCTCGCCGAGCCACGCGTGGTTGATCACGATGGTTCGAAAGCCCGCCTGCGCGAGCCGTTCGATCTGCCAGACGATCAGCGGCTTGCCGCCCACTTCGAGCAAAGGCTTGGGACGCGTGTCGGTCAGCGGCCGCATGCGCTCGCCGCGGCCTGCGGCGAAAATCATTGCTTTCTTCACGGACATCGTCATCGGTCAGAAGGTGTAGCCGACTTCATTCGCGCGGCCTTCGAGATCGTCGAGCAGCCTCGCGAACGGACGCAGCGGCGCATAGCGTTCGGCGACCTTGCGCGCATAGCCGATGAAACGCGGCAGGTCCTTCATGTAGTGCGGTTTGCCGTCGCGATAGTTGATCCGGCAGAAGAGGCCCAGCACCTTGATGTGCCGTTGCAGACCCATCCATTCGAGCTGGCGGTAGAACTCGCCGAAATCGGGATCGACCGGCAGACCGGCTTTTCTGGCCCGCTCCCAGTAGTACACGAAGCAATCCAGCTCGAATTCCTCGTCCCAGCTCAGGAACGCGTCGCGCAACAGGGAGGCGACGTCGTAGGTGATCGGGCCGTACACCGCGTCCTGGAAGTCCAGCACGCCCGGGTTGACCGGCGCGGGCCCGGCGGCGACCATCAGATTGCGCGGCATGAAGTCGCGCAGCATGAACATCTGCGGCTGCGCGCGGGCGCTCGCGATCAGCAGCGCGAACGTGCGGTCCAGCACGCCACGGGTTTTTTCGTCGGCCTCGCGGCCCAGATGCCGGCCGAGAAACCACTCCGGCATCAACTCCATCTCACGGCGCAGGAAGGCTTCGTCGAAGGGCGGCAGCACGCCTTCGCGCGAAGTGAGTTGCCAGCGGATCAGCGCGTCGAGCGCGTCGCGCATTAGCGTGCGGGCGCGGTGCGGGTCGTCCTGTGGGTTGTCCGGGTTTTGCGCTTCGGTCAGCGCGCCAAGGTACGAAGCGGTGCCCAGATCCGTGACGAGCATGAAGCCGGCCTCGAAATCGACCTCCAGCACACCCGGCACGTGCACGCCGGCGGCTTCGAGCAATTGCGCGACCTGCACGAACTCGCGGCACTTTTCGGGCGGCGGGGCGTCGACGGCGATCAGCGTGGCACCGCTTTCGCCTTCCGCCGCCTTACCGGCGAGCCGGAAATAGCGGCGGAAACTGGCGTCGGACGAAGCCGGAACGAGGGTGTCGAGCTCGAGCGCATAGCGCGCCGCGTGGCCTTGCAGCCAGGCTTCGAGCAGTTCGAGACGGGTGTCGGTGGAGTCTTGGAGTGGGGGCAGCGTCATGAAAACCGGCGGCAAATTCAGAGGGGCAACGTCTTGCCATATAATACCCCACGACTTTTTTGACGCGGCTCACGCCGGCTTTCGCGTATTCCGCTTTACCGCCCGCCTCATCGTTCTACAGATTGTAAATATTGATGTGCAGCCGACTGTCACGGTCGGGGTGTGCAGGCGGTGGACCGTGACTGCAGAAGCTGACGGACTGGCCGATTCGCCAAACGATACATGCCGCCTAGACAGCTTTCCCAAACGACTCCCTCTTGTGCCGTAGTGCCGCGCAAAAGGCGGCTCGTCGCGGCGTTGATCGCCGTTCCGGGCCTGATGCCCGCGCTTGCGCACGCCCAGCTGGTGGGGGAAGCTGCGCAGCCGCAACCGATCGACGCGCCCTGGGGTATGCAGCTCGCTCCGCAGCTCGAAGAACGTCCGCTGCAGCCCGGCCAGAAGCCGGCCACGTTCGTGCTCGGCGACACCACGAGCGGCACCACCGACCAGGACATGGCCGCCAAGGGCTCGGCCGAAGTGCGCCGCAATACGGTCGTCATCAAGGCCGACGCGCTGCATTACGACCAGGACACGGACATGGCCGACGCGTACGGCTCGGTCCACGTGGTCAACAACGGCAATTCGTTCGTCGGGCCCGAAGCGCATATGCGCGTGGATTCGAGCGAAGGCTTCATGACCGCGCCGAAGTACCACTTCAACGTGACGGGCGGCTCGGGCAGCGCGGAGCGCGTCGACCTGCTCGACAACGAACGCTCGGTCTTCACCAAAGGCACCTACACGGCGTGCGCGTGCGCGGACGATCCGGCCTGGTACATCAAGGGCAGCGAGTTCGATTTCGACACCGGCGCGGACGAAGGCGTCGCCCATAACGGCGTGCTGTTCTTCCAGGGCTTTCCGGTGTTCGCTTCGCCCTGGCTGTCGTTCCCGCTCTCGGGCGAACGGCGCAGCGGGGTGCTGCCGCCCACGTTCTCGCTGAGTTCGTCGAACGGCTTCGAACTGTCGGTGCCGTATTACTTCAACATCGCGCCGAATCGCGATCTGACGCTCACGCCGCGTCTGATCTCCAAGCGCGGTGTGCAGTTGCAGTCCACGTTCCGCTATCTGTCGCCCACGTATTCCGGCTCGATCACCGGCGAATTCCTGCCGGACGATCACCTGACCAAGACCAACCGCTACGCGCTGTATATCCAGCACAACCAGAACTTCGGCAACGGGTTCGGCGGCTACATCTACTACAACAAGGTCTCGGACAACACGTATCCGGAAGACCTGTCGTCGTCGGTCAACCAGTTCATGAACGGCACCCAGCTCCTGTATCAGCAGGAAGCCGGGTTGACCTACAACAACGGTCCGTGGTCGGTGCTCGCGCGTGAACAGCACTGGCAGACGCTCACGCCGTCCGTGGCGCCGTACGGCCGCGAGCCGCAGTTGAACGTGAAGTACGCGAAGTACAACGTCGGCGGCTTCGACTACGGCGCGGAAGCCGACTACTCGAATTTCCGCATCACCACCGCGGACATGACCCAGGGTCAGCGGGTGATGTTCAACCCGTACCTGTCGTATTCGGTGGTCGGGCCGGGTTACTTCGTCACGCCGAAGGTGCAATGGCACTTTGCGTCGTACAACCTGAACCACCTGAGCGACGCCGACGTCGCGGCCGGCACGCCGAAAAACTTTACCGAATCGATCCCCACCCTCACGTTCGATACGGGACTGGTCTTCGACCGCTCGGTACGGATCTTCGGTCAGGATTACATCCAGACGCTCGAGCCGCGCCTGTACTACGTGTACACGCCGTATCGCAACCAGCAGTCGGCACCGCTGTTCGACACCGCCGATTCGGATTTCGGGCTGGCGGAGATCTTCACGCCGAACACCTTCGTCGGCAATGACCGGATCGCCGACGCGAACCGCCTGACGGCCGCCCTCACCACGCGTTTCATCGACGCGGCCACGGGCGACGAACGGGCGCGTTTCGTGATCGCGCAGCAGTATTACTTTCAGGATCAGCGGGTCACGCTGCAGTCGACTCAAACCAGCGCGCAGGCCACCCATTCGGACCTGATCGCGGGTGCGTCCCTCAAGCTCGGCGCCGGTTTCGCTTCGGAAACGGCGTTCCAATATAATGCCGACAACAACCAGTTGGTGAAGACGAGCGTCGGCTTCGGGTTCAGTCCGGCCACCGGCAAGGTGATCAACGTCGCGTACCGCTACACCCGCGCGAACACCACGCTGGACAACACGCCGATCAATCAGGTGCTGATTTCGGGCCAATGGCCGCTCGCGCACCGCGTGTACGGGGTCGGCCGTTTCAATTACGACCTGGGCGGGCACCGGATCGTCGACGGCCTGGTCGGCCTGCAATACGACGCCGACTGCTGGACGCTCGGCGCCGGGATCCAGCGCTATGCGAACGGCCTGAACACCTCCGGGCAGAATCAGTCGAGCACGCGGTTTCTCGCGCAGTTGACGTTCAAGGGCTTGTCGAGCGTCGACAACGGGCTGATGACCGCGTTCCGCAGCAGCGTGGCGGGCTACACGCCGTTGCCGCCGCCGCCGCCGCCGGAATCGCGTTTCACCAATTACGAATGACGCTCGCCCGATCATTTATAAAGTGCGAAAAGACGGGCCAGGCGCGCCCGACATCATTGGAGTATCTGTGGCAATCATGAAAAAGCTTCGCTTGGCAACGCTTGCGGCCGGTCTTGCGGCCGCGGCGTCTTTCCTGTCGGTTGCGCCGGTGCAGGCGCAAGCGCTCTCCGGCAGTGGCGGCCAGACGGTCGACACCATTGCCGCAGTGGTCAACAACGGTGTCATCACGCGGCGCGAACTCGACGAACGCATGGGCCTGATCACCCGCCGCCTGAACCAGCAGAACGCGCCGGTCCCGCCAATGGACCAGCTGCGCCAGCAGGTGCTCAACCAGATGGTGCTGGAACGCATCCAGTTGCAGAAGGCGAAAGAAGACGGCATCACTATCGACGACGCCACCGTGCAAAAAACGCTCGAACGGCTTGCCGCGGCGAACAACCTGACACTCGACGTGTACCGCTCGCGGATCGAGGCGCAAGGCGTGCCCTGGACCACGTTCACCAGCGACGCGCGGACCGAACTCACGCTCTCGCGCCTGCGCGAGAAGGAAGTGGACAGCAAGGTCACGGTCTCGGACGCCGAAGTCGCGAACTACATTGCCAGCCAGCGCGGCCCGAACGCCGGCCTGACGAGCGACCTGCATTTGCAGCACATTTTTCTGAAGGCGCCGCTGAACGCGTCCGAAACCGATATCGAAGCGGCACAGCGGAAGGCTCAGGCGTTGCTCGCCGAGGCCAAGGGCGGCGCCAACTTCGAAAAGCTGGCGAAGTCGAATTCGCAAGCGCCGGATGCATCGAAAGGCGGGGACACGGGTTTCGTTTCGCCGTCCAAACTGCCGCCTGAATTCGTCAAGGCTGCATCGGCACTGCGCCCGGGCGAGGTCAATCCGGATCTGATCCGCACCAGCGACGGTTTCGAGATCGTGCGGCTAGTCGATCGCCGCGCGGGGCAGGGCACCAGCTCGGATGCGCCGAAGCTCGTGCAAACGCACGTGCGTCACATTCTGCTGCGCGTCGGCGACGGCATGTCGGAGCCGCAGGCGCGCCAGAAGCTGCTCGAAATCAAGAACGAGATCGCCGCGGGCGGCGACTTCGCCAAATTCGCGCACACCTACTCGCAAGACGGTTCGTCGTCGCAAGGCGGTGACCTCGGCTGGATCAGCCCGGGCGAGACGGTGCCGGAATTCGAGCGCGCGATGAACAGCCTGCAGGACGGCCAGATCAGCGACCCGGTTCGCAGCGAATATGGCTACCACCTGATTCAGGTGCTGGGCCGCCGCGAATCCGAAGGCTCGGTCGCGCAGCAGATGGATCTGGCGCGCCAGGCCATCGGCCAGCGCAAGGCGGAACAGGCCTACGCCGACTGGTTGCGCGAACTGCGCGACACCGCGTATGTCGAAGTGAAGCCCACGCTGTCGAGCACGCAATAACCGTCATGACAACCGCCGCCCAGTCCGTCCGCCCACCGTTGCAGATCGCGATCACGACCGGCGAGCCCGCCGGCGTCGGCCCCGAGCTGACGGCGCAGGCGCTCGCCGGCGCGGCGGCGCATTGGCCCCACGCGCAGTTCATCGTGCTGGGCGACGCGGACCTGCTGGCCGAACGCGCGCGCGCCGTGGGTGTCGATTGGCGCGCGCTGGTGGCGGACGGCAAGCGCGTGCGCCTGCAACACCGGCCGCTTGCGGCGCCTGCGGTCGCGGGCAAGCTGAACGCGGCCAACGGCCGCTACGTGCTCGATCTGCTCGACAGCGCAATCGACGCAGCGGTGGCCGGCACCTTCGACGCGATCGTGACCGCGCCGCTGCAAAAGAGCACCATCAACGACGCCGGCGTGCCGTTCACCGGCCACACCGAATATCTGGCCGAGCGCACGCATACGCCGCGCGTGGTGATGATGCTGGCCGGCACCGGCAAGCGGCCGTTGCGGGTCGCGCTGGCAACCACGCATCTGCCGCTCAAGGATGTTTCCGCCGCGCTGTCGATCGAAGGCATTCTCGAAACGCTTCGCATCATCGATCACGATTTGCGGCATCACTTCGGCTTGCCGGCGCCGCGTATTCTCGTGACCGGGCTGAACCCGCACGCGGGCGAAAACGGTTATCTTGGCCGCGAGGAAATCGAGGTCATCACGCCGGCGCTAAAGCTCGCGGACGCTCAAGGCATCGACGCGCGCGGCCCGTACCCGGCCGACACGCTGTTCCAGCCGCGTTACCTGGAGCAGGCCGACTGCGTGCTGGCCATGTTCCACGACCAGGGTCTGCCGGTGTTGAAGTACGCCACGTTCGGCGAAGGCATCAATGTCACGCTCGGCTTGCCGATCATCCGCACTTCGGTCGATCACGGCACCGCGCTCGACCTGGCGGGCACGGGCCGCGCCGACGCGGGCAGCCTGATCGCTGCGATCGATACGGCGGTGTCGATGGCGCAGCATCGCCGCGCGGGCTGATTCGGCGCCGCGGCGCCTTGCACGTTCGTTGCGCGTTCGTTGCGCGTTTTATACGCTGCCGCGGGCAGCAGGTGCGGCACGGCGCGCCCGCGCAACCAAGCGCATCGAGCAGCAGGTTCTTTTTTTCCCAAGCAGTTCTCTTTCTTAGCGTTTCTTCGATGTCCACCAGCAGACAGCAACAGGGCCGGCACCAAGGTCATATCGCGCGCAAGCGTTTCGGTCAGAATTTTCTGGTCGACATGGGCGTGATCGATTCGATCGTCGACGTCATCCGGCCGCAGCGCGGCGAGCGCATGGTCGAGATCGGGCCGGGTCTCGGCGCGCTCACCGAGCCGCTGATCGAGCGTCTGGCGACGCCGGAAGCGCCGTTGCACGCCGTCGAACTGGATCGTGATCTGATCGGCCGTCTGAAGACGAAATTCGGCGACCTGCTCGAACTGCACGCGGGTGACGCGCTCGCGTTCGACTTCGGCTCGCTGGCCGCGCCCGGCGACAAGGCGTCGCTGCGCATTGTCGGCAATCTGCCGTACAACATTTCGAGCCCCTTGCTGTTTCATCTCACGGCGTTCGCGCATTGCGTGATCGATCAGCACTTCATGCTGCAGAACGAAGTGGTCGAGCGGATGGTGGCGGAGCCGGGCACCAAGGCGTTCAGCCGTCTCTCGGTGATGCTGCAATACCGCTACGTGATCGACAAGCAACTCGACGTGCCGCCCGAAGCGTTCAACCCGCCGCCGAAGGTCGATTCGGCGATCGTGCGGATGATCCCGTACGAACTGCATGAACTGCCGCCCGTCGACGAGCGCGTGCTCGGTGAACTGGTGACGGCCGCGTTCTCGCAGCGCCGCAAGATGCTGCGCAACACGCTTGCCGCGTATCGCGATTCGGTGGATTTCGAAGGGCTGGGCTTCGACTTGCAGCGCCGTGCCGAAGACGTGCCGGTGGCGGAATACGTGCGCGTCGCGCAGATCGTGGCAGCCAGCAAGGCTTAAGCGGTGGGCGTGGACGGTTGAGCTGCGAACTGGCGGCTTCGACGCGCTTGCGCTCGAAGTGGCCAGCCGTTGTTGCGGTGCCCGAATTCATCACCCGCGAATTCGTCGCCCCCGAATTCGTTACCCCCGAATTCATCGCCCATCTCGCCACTGCCCTAAACCGTCACCCGCTTTGCCGGCGCGTTGACCAGCGCAATGCCGGTCAGCACCAGCACCGCAGCCATCAGAAAACGCAGGCTGAACGACTCGCCGAGCAGCAGCACGCCGAAGGTCACGCCGAATAGCGGCGTGAGGAACGAGAACACCGACAGGCGCGACGCGATATAGCGCGTCAGCAACCAGAACCACACCAGATAGCTGACGAACGCCACCACCACGGCCTGATACGCGAGGCTCACCATTGCCAGCGGCGTGACGGTTTCCACGCGCGCCTGGCCGAGTGCGAGTGCAAGCGCGAGCAGGACCGCCGCCGACACCGTCAGTTGATAGAACAGCGTCTTGCTGGCGCTCGAATGAGCGAGGCGCGTGGCGCGCACCACCACGGTGGTCGCGGCCCACGCGATGCCGGCCAGCACGCCGAGCGCGTCGCCGGCGACACCCGTCAGCACCGGGCTTTGCGCGGCGCGGCCATGCAGGAAGCCGTCCGCGAACGCGAGCGCCATGCCCGCGAATGCCACGAAGATGCCGAGCCACTGAATGCGCCGCATGCGTTCGCCGTCGACGAACCAGTGCAGACCGAGCGCCGTGAAGCACGGCGCGGTGTACAGAAAGACCGCCATGCGCGACGCGCTGGTCAGCGTCAGGCCGAGAAAAATGCACACGAACTCGCTGGCGAACAGCACGCCCGCGAGCAGGCCGGCGCCCAGGGTGCCGTCGTCGCGAAAGAGCGGCGTGCCGCGTGAGCGCGCCCAGCCCCATACCAGTACCGCCGCGATCGCCGAGCGCAGGCCGGCCTGAAAAACCGGCGGCAGCGCCACGTTGGTGCTCTTGATCGCGACTTGCTGGAGACCCCAGATCGCGCACAGGCCGATCATCAGGAGGATGGCGAAGCTATCCGGGGCGCGGCGTGCGGGCAGTGCGGAGGTGCTCATTGGGCGGAGGCGGGTCGGGAACAGGTCGTACGATAGCAAACCTGCCCACCTCGCCAACCGATGACCCCACCGCCTACGCGTGCTTCTTACAGGCCGCAAGTTTTTTGCTGATTTCACAACACCTGCGCAACACCTTTATCAGACTAATTTCGCACTCTTGCCTTTTCGCGCTAAGGTTCAGCCACAAACGTTTCATCAGGACTTTCGCACCGGCTGCATCCGGTGCGGTGCAAGGCTTCCCAGTACGAAGAATGCGAAGAACAGGCGGCCAGCATGCTGGTGTCGCTGGACCATCCGCCACGGCAGACGAACCTGATCCGCGTAACGCGGAGCCTGTACGAGGAAAAGCGATGAAGAACGTAGGCAGGTGGGCCGCGGCCGCAGTGCCCGCGGCGTTGGCGTCGTTGGGGTGCCAGATGGCGTACGCGCAATCCAGCGTGACGCTGTACGGCGTGGTCGACGAAAGCGTGCGCTATCTGACTCACGCGAACGCGGCCGGCGATTCGTCGATCGGACTCGGCAACGGCGGCATGACGCAGAGCCGCTGGGGATTGAAGGGCGTCGAGGATCTGGGCGGCGGCTGGTCTACCTTCTTCAAACTCGAAAACCGCATCTATATCAATAGCGGCCAAAGCGATCCCACACTGCCGTTCTTCAACGAAGCGCAGGTCGGCGTGCGCTCCGATTCGTACGGTCAGATCATTCTCGGTCGTCAGTACAACGTCGTGATCGAAGGCGTCACGGTGGCCGGCTACGGCAGCAATTCCTGGATCCCATACGACTTCAGCTTTCAACCTGAAGTGACGATGACGGGCGGCATCTGGACCAGCAACCAGGTGCAATATCAGGCGAGATATAACGGCTTCACGTTCGCGGCCGGCTACGCATTCGGCGGCAACGCGGGCAATTCCTACGGCAGTCAGATCGGCGCGGCCGCGGCTTATAAACCGGAAGGCGGTCCGTTCAGCCTGGGCGGCGCGTACGAGGAGTCGAAGGATTCCGTCAACGGCGCGGCGGCGAAGACATGGACCTTCGGCGGCGCGTACACGTGGAATCTGACGCGCTTTTCCGCCGGCTACATCGTCAATCAGAACGACGCGGGCTTTTCGAATTTCGCCAACGGGCCGTTCACCGCGCCCGTGCTGGCGGCTCTCAAGTACACGGACTTTGCGCGGCGCCGCATGATCATGGGCGGCATCACGCAACAGGTGAGCAACAAGTGGCACTTTGCAGCGAACGTCTGGCGCACGCTGCAGGACGGCAAGACGGCGGCGCAGGACGGCTCGGCCTGGCAGTACCAACTGGTGGCGGACTACAACCTGTCCAGACGCACCGACATCTATCTGGAAGGCGATTATTCGATCTATCGTGGCGATCTGATCGGTGCGCAACTGCAGGGCGTCAACGGCGTCGGGCTTGCGCAGAAGGGCTCGCAGATCGGGTTGATGGCAGGCGTGCGGCATCAGTTCTGAGTGCGGCTTTCCGTTTGGCACGCTCTGCAGCGGCGCGTGATTCCGGGTACATTTACGGTCTCGCTATCATGCAACAGGGAGTGCACAATGCGCCTGCTTCACACCATGCTCCGGGTCGGCGACCTGGATCGCTCGATTGCCTTTTACACCGAACTGCTCGGCATGAAACTGCTGCGCCGCGACGATTATCCGGACGGCAAATTCACGCTGGCATTCGTCGGTTACGAAGATGAGCGCGACGGCACCGTGCTCGAACTCACCCACAACTGGGACACGCCTTCTTACGACCTCGGCACCGGTTTCGGCCACCTCGCCGTCGAAGTGGACGACGCCTACGCCGCATGTGACAGAATCAAGGCACAAGGCGGCACGGTGGTGCGCGAAGCCGGCCCGATGAAGCACGGCACGACCGTGATCGCATTCGTCACGGATCCGGACGGCTACAAGATCGAGTTCATCCAGAAGAAGAAATGAAGCAGGGCGGCGGGGCGAGATCGAACGATGAATAACAGCAATCCCTACTTCAAGGAACTCGACGAGATCCACGTCGAACTCGCGGCCCTGTTCGACGGTTCCGCGGACGAAGGCGCGCTGCAACGAATCATGGCGCGCTTCGCGCCGCAATTCACGCTGGTCATGACGTCAGGCATCGCACTGGATTATGCCGGCTTGCGCGAGACATTCTCGAAGCTGCGCGGCACGCGTCCAGGCTCGCAAATCAGCATCCGCGACAAGGAGATCGTCGCCGAATATCCGTCAGGGGCGGTGGTGAAATATCGCGAGTATCAGCGCGACAACACCGGCAACGCAAACGTGCGGCGCTCCACGGCGGTGATGGATCTCAACGCGCACGGCAAGGTGACGTGGCGTCATCTGCAGGAAACGTTCTGCTCGGAATGAGCGGCAGAGTGTGAGAAGCCGGCGCTTCAGTTTGAAGTTGAAGCGCCGGCTTCAAGGCGCGAGGTGCCAGGCCCGAGGCCTTAAAGCGTCGGCAGCAATTCCGGCGGATGCGACTTCAACGTCTGCCGCGCCTCGCGGAACTCCGGAAAAATCGATTCGACGGTTTGCCAGAAACGCGGGCTGTGATTCATTTCACGCAGATGGGCGAGTTCGTGAGCGACCACGTAATCGATGATGGAAAGCGGAAAGTGAATCAGCCGCCAGTTCAGGCGAATCTTGCCGTCACTCGAACAACTGCCCCAACGCGTCGCCGCTGAAGAAAGCGCGTACGCGCGATAGTTCACGCCCAGCTTTTCCGCGTAAATGGCGAGCCGCTCGCCGAACAGGCGCTTTGCTTCGCCTTGCAGCCAGCCTTGCACGCGGTCCTTGATCTGCTGCGGGTCTGCTTGCAACGGCAACGGCACTTGCAGTGCCGCGTCTTCCGCGCTGAACGCGAGCGTGCCTTGCGGCGAGCCGAGCTTCACGCGCACGGGCTGACCGAGATACGGCACTTCGGCGCCGTCTTTCCAGTCGACCTTCGGCAATGCGCGCTGCTCGACACGCGTTTGCCATTCGATCAGCTTCGTGAAAATCCAGCGCTGCTTTTCGGTGATCGCGGTTTCGATATCGGCGAGCGTGACCCAACGCGGTGCTGTGATCGTCAGGCCGGTGCTGTCGATCGCAAATCCGATCGAGCGGCGCGCCGAACGCTTGAGGACGTAATGGAGCGTGCGCGAGCCGATTGCGAGGCTGCGCAGCTTGCTGCCATCCGGTGCGGGCGGCACGGCCGCTTGCTGGCCGCCTGGCGAGCTCTGCGAAGCGCCGGGCGTTGGTGCGGAAGGTGAAGGAGACGACGACGTCGACCCCGGCTCGGCGAAGAGCGGGAGATCGAGTTGCCGGTTATCGAGCGCCGCAGCGGGCTGCGGCGTAGGAGACTTCTGCATCGGATTCGGCTTCGCGCTAATACGCCTTCGAGGGCGTGGGCGCGTCAGATTGGTGCGGCGGCGGAACTGCTTTCCGCCGCGCGGTACGCGGTAGGATCGATGCGACGCATTTCAGCTTCGATCCACCGTTCGACGCGCGTGTTCACTTCATCGGGCGTGAGCCCCGTCGTCTCGATCGGCTTGCCGATCGACACTGTGACTATACCCGCATATTTGAGAAACGAGTTGCGAGGCCACACACGTCCTGCGTTGTGTGCGATCGGCACGACCGGTGCGCCGGTCGCTATCGCGAAACGCGCGCCACCGGTTTTGTACTTGCCTTGCGTGCCGGTGCGGGTGCGTGTGCCTTCCGGAAACATGATGACCCACGCGCCTTCCGCCATGCGCGCCTTGCCTTGTTTAATGACGGATTCGAACGCGTACTTGCCTTCCTTGCGATCGATGTGAACCATCTTCAGCAGGCCGAGCGCCCAGCCGAAAAACGGCACGTACAGCAATTCACGCTTGAACACGTAGCACAGCGGCCGCGGCATCAACGCCGGAAACGCCAGCGTTTCCCATGCCGATTGATGCTTGGAGAGCAGCACGGCGGGACCGTCGGGGAGGTTCTCCATGCCCTCGATCCGGTAGCGGATACCGTTCAGCCAGCGCACCGTATGCAGCGTGGCGCGACACCAGCCGGCGGCCATCCAGTAGCGCTTGTCGGCGCGCATGAACGGAAATGCGATGAAGCATGCAGTCGCGTACGGCACCGTGAACAGAACGAAGTAGATCAGCAGAAGCAAAGAACGGATGAAGCGCATCGGCGTGGTCAGTGAGGAATGGGGACGCGCGTGGCGCGCGTCACTCTTGAGCGTCGGCGAGGAAGTCGAGCGCGAACGCACGCAGGTCGTCGTGCACGATCGTGCCTTCGGGCAAGCCGCCGGCCGCGAGCGTTTTGCGGCCCTTGCCCGTCAGCACCAGGTGAACCGGATGGCCGAGCGCCGCGCCGGCTTGCAGATCGCGCATGGCGTCGCCCACTACCGGCGTATTTTCCGGATCGACCTCGAAGCGCTCCGTGATCATCTTCAGCATGCCGGGCTTCGGCTTGCGGCATTCGCAGTGGTCCTCCGCCGTGTGCGGGCAGAAGAACACCGCGTCGATGCGCCCGCCGACGGCGGCCGCCATGCGATGCATCTTCAGGTGCATTGCATTGAGCGCGTTCATGTCGAACAGGCCGCGGCCGATGCCCGACTGGTTGGTCGCGATCGCCACGCGGTAGCCCGCCTGGTTCAGACGCGCGATGGCTTCCAGCGCACCGGGCAGGGCGACCCATTCGTCCGGCGACTTGATGAACGCGTCGGAGTCGACGTTGATCACGCCGTCGCGGTCGAGGATCACCACTTTTTTGGTCGGCATGGCGCGGGGCTCAGGCGGCGAGTCGGGAAATGTCGGCGACGCAGTTCATCTGCTGATGCAGTGCGCCGAGCAAGGCCAGACGGTTGGCGCGCAACGCGGGATCTTCGGCGTTGACCATCACGTCGTTGAAGAACGTGTCGACCGGTTCGCGCAACGCGGCGAGCGCGGTCAGCGCACCCGTATAGTCGCGCGCGGCCAGTTGCGACTGCACGCGCGGCGCGACCTGTTCGAGTTGCGCATGCAGGGCTTTTTCCGCCGCTTCGACGAGCAGCGTGACCTGCACACCGCCGGTCGCCGCGCCTTCCGACTTCTTCAGGATGTTCGAGATGCGCTTGTTGGCCGCCGCGAGCGAAGCCGCTTCAGCCAGCGACGCGAATTCGCGCACTGCATCCAGACGCGCGACGATGTCGTCCAGGCGCGTGGGGTTCAGCGCCAGCACCGCGTCGATTTCGCCCGGCGCATAGCCGCGCTCGCGCAGCAGACCGCGCAGCCGGTCCATGCTGAACTCGTAAATGGCTTGCGTCGAATCGACGACGTTCGGCACCGCGGCGAATTGCGCGTAAGCGTTGCGCAGCAGTTCGACGAAGTCGACCGGCAGTTGCTTCTCGACCAGAATGCGCAGCACGCCGAGCGCGTGACGGCGCAACGCGAACGGGTCTTTCTCGCCGGTGGGTTGCAGGCCGATGCCCCAGATGCCGACCAGCGTTTCGAGCTTGTCGGCCAGCGCGACGACGGTGCCGGTTGCGGTAGCGGGCAATGCGTCGCCGGAGAAACGCGGCTGATAGTGTTCCGAGCACGCGAGCGCGACTTCTTCCGGCTCGCCGTCGTGGCGCGCGTAGTAGGTGCCCATCGTGCCTTGCAGCTCGGGGAATTCGCCGACCATGTCGGTGATCAGATCGGCCTTGGCGAGGCGCGCGGCGCGCTTCGCGAGCGCCACGTCCGCGCCGATCAGTCCGGCAATCGCGCCGGCCAGCGCTTCGACGCGCTCCACGCGTTGCAGTGCCGAGCCCAGCTTGTTGTGATACACGACGTTCGCGAGCAGCGGCACGCGATCGGCGAGCGTCTTCTTCTTGTCCTGCTCGAAGAAGAACTTCGCGTCGGCCAGACGCGGACGCACCACGCGCTCGTTGCCTTCCACGATATCGCCCGGCGTGGACGTTTCGATATTCGACACGATCAGGAAGCGCGAGCGCAGCTTGCCGTTCGCATCGGTCAGCGCGAAGTATTTCTGGTTGGTCTGCATGGTGAGGATCAGGCATTCCTGCGGCACTTGCAGGAATTCGTCCTCGAAACGGCACGCATAAACCACCGGCCATTCGACCAGCGACGTCACTTCGTCCAGCAGCGATTCCGGCATCACCACCTGGTCGCCGTTTGCTTGCGCGAGCAGATGCGTGCGGATGGTCTCCTTTCGATCGGAGAAATTCGCCACTACGCGGCCTTTGTGCAGCAGCGTCTCGGCGTACGAATCCGCGTGCTGGATCTGCACGAAACCTTCGGAGAGGAAACGGTGGCCGAGCGTGGTGTCGTCGGCGTCGATGCCGAGCGCGCTCACCGGCACGATCTGTTCGCCATGCAGCGCGATGAGGCGATGCGCCGGACGCACGAATTGCACGTTGGTGCCGTCCGGACGCTGATACGTCATGACCTTCGGAATGGGCAGCCTGGCGAGCGTTTCGTCGAGCGCGCTTTGCAGGCCTTCGGCGAGCGTGGCGCCGGGCGCGGCATAGCGCAGGAAGAACGCTTCAGCCTTGCCGTCCTGTGCGCGCTCCAGGTCGTTCACCGAAAAATCGGGGAAGCCGAGCGCGGCGAGTTTCTTGGCGAGCGGCGCGGTGGGCTGGCCGTCTTTATCCAACGCGACGGAAACCGGCAGCACTTTTTCACGCACGTGTTTTTCCGGCGCGACCGCGCGCACGTTCTTGATCGTGACGGCGAGGCGGCGCGGCGTGGCATAACGTTCGAACGACAATTCGCCTTCGACCAGGTCGCGCGCCGCGAGGCGCTGCGCAATGCCTTCAGCGAAGGCGTCGCCGAGACGCGCGAGCGCTTTCGGCGGCAATTCTTCGGTCAGCAGCTCGACGAGCAGGGTAGCTTGATGGGGTTGAGTCATTTCTTGATGTTCTCGTCAGTCCTGGTCGATCTTGCGTTCGACTTTCAGCGGCGGCGCCCATGCGGGCATGGCGGCGTCCTGTTCGTCAGTCGTGAGGCCGGGTACGCCGTGCACCGGATTGCCGAGCATCGGGAAACCGAGCTTCTCGCGCGAATCGTAGTAAGCCTGGGCGACCAGCTTCGACAGCGCACGAATGCGGCCGATATATGCCGCGCGTTCCGTGACCGAAATGGCGCCGCGCGCGTCGAGCAGGTTGAACGTGTGGCCGGCTTTCAGCACCAGCTCATAGGCGGGCAGCGCGATCTGCGCTTCGATCATGCGTTTGGCTTCGGCTTCGTAGCTGTTGAAGATCGAGAACAGCAACTCGACGTTCGCGTGCTCGAAGTTGTAGGCGGACTGTTCGACTTCGTTCTGATGGTAGACGTCGCCATAAGTCAGGCGACGCAGTTCGGGGCCGTTCGGGCCTTGCTCTTCCCACTCCGTCCAGACCAGGTCGTAGACGTTTTCGACCTTCTGCAAATACATGGCGAGGCGCTCGAGGCCATACGTGATTTCGCCGAGCACCGGCTTGCAGTCCAGACCGCCAACCTGCTGGAAGTAGGTGAACTGGGTCACTTCCATGCCGTTCAGCCACACTTCCCAGCCGAGACCCCAGGCGCCGAGCGTGGGGTTTTCCCAGTCGTCTTCCACGAAGCGCACGTCGTTCTGCTTCAGGTCGAAGCCGAGGGCTTCGAGCGAGCCGAGGTACAGGTCGAGGATATTTTCCGGCGCCGGCTTGAGCACCACCTGGTACTGGTAGTAGTGCTGCAGACGGTTCGGGTTCTCGCCGTAGCGGCCGTCTTTCGGACGGCGCGACGGTTGCACGTACGCCGCGCGCCACGGCTCGGGGCCGATCGCGCGCAGGAAAGTATGGACGTGGGACGTGCCCGCGCCGACTTCCATGTCGATTGGCTGGAGCAACGCGCAACCCTGCTTGTCCCAGTACGACTGCATTGTCAGGATGATTTGCTGAAACGTGAGCATGAAGTGCCTTTCGGGCATGGGGCCGCGCCGTGAACGCCGAAGCGCGCCGGGGTGGCCGTGGAGCGAAGTGCTAAACCAGAGATTTTAACGGAAAGGGAGGGGGGTGTCCGTTTTGCGGGGTCGGACGGGAGTTGGCGGGTTCTCTGGACGACGAAGAGCTGCGTTTTGCGGCTCTTCGTCAACAGGCGTGCGTCAAACGCGGCTCTTCGGCAAGCCAATCACGTCGCCGCCAACTCCACCTTCGGCGAGAACGAATCGCTTTGCGCCACCGGCCAGTACTTCTCGAACAGCGAGTAGCGATAATTGCCGTTGAGCAGATCGTTCGGATCGAGATACTTCAGCAGCTCCGACATCAACTGCACCTCGTGCGACGACACGCGCCGCACGATGTGATGCGCGCGCAGCTCAGCCGGATGCTTCAACCCCGCGGCCTGAATGATTTCCTTCAGCGCATGCAGCGTGTTGTGATGGAAATTGAAGACGCGGTCTGCCTTGTCGGGAACCACCAGGGCGCGCTGGCGCACCGGGTCCTGCGTCGCGACGCCGGTCGGGCAGCGCCCGGTGTGGCAGGTCTGCGCCTGAATGCAGCCCACCGCGAACATGAAGCCGCGCGCCGCGTTGACCCAGTCCGCGCCAATAGCGAGCGTTTTGGTAATGTCGAACGCGGTGATCATCTTGCCGCTCGCGCCAATGCGAATACGTTGCCGCAAGCCGATGCCCACCAGCGTGTTGTGCACCAGCAGCAGGCCTTCCTGCAACGGCACGCCGACGTGATCCGTGAATTCCAGCGGCGCCGCGCCCGTGCCGCCTTCCGCGCCGTCCACCACGATAAAGTCAGGCAGGATGCCCGTTTCCAGCATCGCCTTTGCAATGCCGAAAAATTCCCACGGGTGCCCGATACACAGCTTGAACCCGGTCGGCTTGTCGCCCGACAGCGTGCGCAGACGGTCGACGAATTCCAGCAGGCCGCGCGGCGTGGAGAACTCCGAGTGCGTGGCCGGCGAGATGCAGTCGCGGCCCATCGGCACGCCTCGTGTTTCGGCGATTTCCGGCGTGATCTTGGCGGCCGGCAGCACGCCGCCGTGACCCGGCTTCGCGCCTTGCGAGAGCTTCACCTCGATCATCTTCACTTGCGGCTCGGCGGCCTGCTTCGCGAACTTCTCCGCGCTGAAGGTGCCGTCTTCGTTGCGGCAGCCGAAGTAGCCCGAGGCGATTTCCCAGATGATGTCGCCGCCGTGCTCGCGGTGATACTTCGACATCGAGCCTTCGCCGGTGTCGTGCGCGAAGTTGCCTTTTTTCGCGCCGAGGTTCAGCGCCATGATCGCGTTCGCCGACAGCGAGCCGAAGCTCATTGCCGAGACGTTGAAGATCGACATCGAATAAGGCTGCGCGCGATCCGGTCCGACGACGATGCGGAAGTCGTGGCTATCGAGCCTGGTCGGCGCGAGCGAGTGGCTGATCCATTCGTGCGCAACGGCCTTGACGTCGAGCTCCGTGCCGTACGGGCGGCTGTCGACGTCGTTCTTCGCGCGCTGATAGACGATGCTGCGCTGGGCGCGCGAGAACGGCTTTTCGTCGGTATCGCCTTCAACGAAATACTGGCGGATTTCCGGCCGGATGAATTCGAACAGGAACCGGAAGTGGCCCCACAGCGGATAGTTGCGCAGGATCGCGTGACGCTGCTGTGTCAGGTCGAACAGCCCGAGCGCGACGAGCGCGAGCGGCACGATGATCCAGAACCACGAAATGTGATGCGTGGCGGCGAACGCCGCACAGACCGCGAACAGCGCGGCTGCGCACCACATGGCGAGATAACGTCGAGAAAACATGGGGACTCCGGTGCAGTGAGGATCGTCACGGCGGGATCGCCAGCGCCGTTGGCGCCGGCGGAATCCGTCGTGAAGGAAAACGGGCGACTGCGTGTCATGGTGACGCGAATGGTGACGCGAGTTGCCGCTTGAACAGCGAACGCATGGACGCCGCGAGCAGATTCAGCCGTGCCCGCGCGGCGGCGCGCTGCATTGCCGATCGATTGAATGCATGGTCAACGGGCGGTCAGCAGCGCCGCTTTCTGAGGCTGTCGTGTGGCCGGCTGGCCGGTCACCGCATGTTCGATGATGCCGCCGCCCAGGCACACGTCGCCATCGTAGAGCACGGCGGATTGCCCTGGTGTGACAGCCCATTGCGCCACGTCGAAATTCAGTTCGAACAGGCCTTCGCCGGCTCCCGCCGAGCTGAACGTGCACGGCGCGTCCGCTTGCCGGTAACGGGTTTTCGCGCCGCACGCAAAGCCGTCCGCCGGCGGCTCGCCCGCCACCCAGCTCGTGTTGCCCGCTGACAGCGTATGGCTGAGCAGCCACGGATGATCGTGGCCTTGCGCGACGTACAGCGTGTTCGACGGGATGTCCTTGCCGGCCACGAACCACGGCTCGCCGCTGCCGTCCTTGCTGCCGCCGAGTCCGATGCCCTTGCGCTGCCCAAACGTGTAGAACGCGAGGCCGATATGTTCGCCGACCACTTTGCCCTCGGTGGTTTTCATCGGGCCGGGCTTGGTGGGCAGATAGCGGTTCAGGAAGTCGCGGAACGGCCGTTCGCCGATAAAGCAGATGCCGGTCGAATCTTTCTTCTTCGCATTGGGCAGCGCGATCTGTTCGGCGATTTCGCGCACTCTGGTTTTCGGAATTTCGCCGAGCGGAAACAGCGTTTTCGACAACTGCGCCTGATTCAGCCGATGCAGGAAGTACGACTGATCTTTCGTATGGTCGAGCGCCTTCAGCAGCTCGAAGCGGCCGTTGTTCTCGCGCACGCGCGCGTAGTGGCCGGTCGCGATGGTTTGCGCGCCAAGCGACATGGCGTGATCGAGGAACGCCTTGAACTTGATCTCGGCGTTGCAGAGCACGTCCGGATTCGGCGTGCGGCCGGCCGAATATTCGCGCAGGAATTCGGCGAACACGCGGTCCTTGTATTCGGCGGCGAAGTTGACCGCTTCGACGTCGATGCCGATCAGGTCCGCCACCGAGACCACGTCGATCCAGTCCTGCCGCGTCGAGCAGTACTCGCTGTCGTCGTCGTCTTCCCAGTTTTTCATGAACAGGCCGACCACGTCGTAGCCCTGTTCCTTCAGCAGCCACGCGGTGACCGACGAATCGACGCCGCCCGACATGCCTACTACGACTTTCTGCTTGCTCATAAGGTGCTCACTGGGTGCTGCATGACTTCATGGATCGTGGGCGGCCGCTCGTGACGGCCGCCGCGATATTTACTGTTTGGGCCCGACCGAATGCGTGTGCACGAAGTCGAGCGGGAAACGCCGGCCCGCGAGGTAGTCGTCGAGACATTGCATGACGAGCGGCGTGCGGTGCCGTTCGGGACAGGCGCGCAATTCGCCCGCGCTCATCCACAACGTGCGGACGATGTCAGGGTCGAGCGCGCGCTCCGGGTCGGGCTCGCCGCCTGCGCCGCAATAGGTGAAGCGCAGGTAGGTGACACCCTCGTTGCCGGGCCGCTCGAAGTGGGTCATGTACATGCCCACCAGCGCCTCGGGCGCGAACGGATGGGCGGTTTCCTCGAGCGTTTCGCGGACCACCGCTTCCAGCAGCGTTTCGCCCGCTTCCAGATGGCCGGCGGGCTGATTCAGGCGCAGGCCGTCGGCGGTATGTTCCTCGACCACGAGAAAGCGCCCGTCACGCTCGACGATGGCCGCGACGGTGACGTGCGGCAGCCAGGTTTCCGGTTTCATGGGTGCGCATTTTACCGTTTATAGGCCTCGCCTGCCGGGAAGCGGACCGGTGCGCGGCGTTCCGCTCCACCGGCCCGCAGACCCGCCACGACGCAGCCTGCGTCCGCCAAGGCCCCCCGCATTGTCCCCGATTTCGACGCGGCGCCCGTTTCGGTTAAAGTGAGGCGTTAGCCGTTGCACTTGCAAGCCGGCGTGCCTCGTCGGCGGATCTGTCGTAAAACAGGAAGTCGAGGAGGAACAACGATGCACATCGGAGTGCCAGCCGAGACGCGCGCGCACGAAACCCGCGTCGCCGCGACGCCCGAGACGGTCAAGAAGTACGTGACCCAGGGCCACCGGGTCACGATCCAGAGCGGCGCCGGCACCGGCGCAAGCTTTCCTGACGACGCCTTTACGGCCGCCGGCGCGGAGATCGTCGACGCCGCGGCCGCTTTCGGCGCCGATCTCGTTCTCAAGGTGCAGTCGCCGACCGACGCCGAACTGCCGCTTCTGAAGCGCGGCGCGGTGCTGGTCGGCATGCTCGATCCTTTTAATACCGAAAACTCATCAAAGCTGGCGGCAGCCGGCGTCACCGCGTTCGCGCTCGAAGCCGCGCCGCGCACCACGCGTGCGCAGAGCCTCGACGTGCTGAGCTCGCAGGCCAACATTGCCGGGTATAAGGCGGTGCTGCTCGCGGCCACGCTGTACCCGCGCTTCATGCCGATGCTGATGACCGCCGCCGGCACCGTGAAGGCCGCGCGCGTGCTGATCCTGGGCGCGGGCGTGGCGGGCTTGCAGGCGATTGCGACTGCGAAGCGTCTGGGCGCCGTGATCGAAGCATCTGACGTGCGTCCCGCGGTCAAGGAGCAGATCGAATCGCTCGGTGCGAAATTTCTCGACGTGCCCTACGAAACCGACGAGGAGCGTGAAGCCGCCCAAGGCGTCGGCGGTTATGCGCGGCCTATGCCGCCATCGTGGCTCACGCGTCAGTCGGCGCTAGTTCATGAGCGCGCCAGACAGGCTGACGTGGTGATTTCCACCGCGCTGATTCCGGGGCGCGCCGCGCCGACCTTGATCTCGGTGGAAACCGTGCAGGCGATGAAACCCGGCTCCGTGCTGGTCGATCTCGCGGCGGGACGCGGAGCCGAGTACGAAGGCCGGCGCGGCGGCAACTGTCCGTTGACCGAAGCGGATCAGGTGGTGATCAGGCACGGCGTGTCCATCGTCGGCTATACGAATCTGGCCTCGATGGTGCCCGCCGACGCGTCGTCCCTCTACGCGCGCAACCTGCTCGATTTCCTCAAGCTGATCATCACGAAGGAAGGCGCCCTGAACATCGATCTCGCGGACGACATCGTCGCGGCCACGCTGCTGGCCCGCGACGGCGAAGTCGCGCGCAAAGCCTGAGCAGTCAATTGCATGGGACCGAGGTAAGCGCCGACGCGCTTACTCTGGCCGACATCGAATCAATACATAGGAGAGCGGCGATGGAAGTCATCAACCACACCGTCATCAACCTGATCATCTTCGTGCTGGCGATCTACGTCGGCTATCACGTGGTCTGGAACGTCACGCCCGCGCTGCACACGCCGCTGATGGCCGTGACCAACGCGATTTCGGCGATCGTGATCGTCGGCGCAATGCTCGCTGCGGGACTGACCTTGGGCGCGCCGGGCAAGTTCTTCGGCACGCTGGCCGTCGCACTCGCGGCGGTCAACGTGTTCGGCGGATTCCTCGTGACGCGGCGAATGCTGGAGATGTTCCGCAAGAAAGAGCCGAAGAAGCTGATTGCAGACAAGACGGCAAAGGAGAACGCGTAATGAGTCTGAACGTCGTCACGCTGCTTTATCTGGTCGCGTCGGTCTGCTTCATTCAGGCGCTCAAGGGGCTGTCGAATCCGAAGACCGCGCGCATCGGCAATACCTTCGGCATGGCCGGGATGGCGATCGCGATCCTCACCACCATCGCGCTGATCGTCAAGCAGGCTAACGGGCTCGGGTCGAACCTCGGTTTGGGGCTTGGACTGCTGCTGGTCGCGCTGGTGATCGGCGGCGCGATCGGCGCGTTCGTCGCCGCGCGCGTGGAAATGACCAAGATGCCGGAGCTGGTCGCGGCGATGCACTCGCTGATCGGTCTGGCCGCCGTGTGTATCGCTTATGCGGTGGTGTCCGAGCCGGCGGCGTTCGGTCTGGTCGATCCGGAGAACACCGCGCCGGGTTTCCTGCCGTATGGCAATCGCGTCGAGCTGTTCATCGGCACGTTCGTCGGCGCGATCACGTTCTCCGGTTCGGTGATCGCGTTCGGCAAGCTGTCGGGTAAGTACAAGTTCCGCCTGTTCCAGGGTGCGCCGGTCGTGTATGCCGGGCAGCATCTGATCAACCTGCTGCTCGCGCTCGCGATGCTCGGCTTCGGCGTGATCTTCTTCCTCACGCAATCGTGGCTGCCGTTCATCATCATGACGGTGATCGCCTTCGTGCTGGGCGTGCTGATCATCATTCCGATCGGCGGCGCGGACATGCCGGTGGTGGTGTCGATGCTGAATTCGTACTCGGGCTGGGCGGCGGCGGGCATCGGCTTCTCGCTGAACAATCCGATGCTGATCATCGCGGGCTCGCTGGTGGGGTCGTCGGGTGCGATTCTGTCGTACATCATGTGCCGTGCGATGAACCGCTCGTTCTTCAACGTGATTCTCGGCGGCTTTGGTAACGAGCCGGGCGCGGCTGCCGCGGGCGGCGCGGCTGAACAACGTCCGGTGAAATCCGGTTCGGCCGACGACGCGGCATTCATGCTCGGCAACGCAGAGACCGTGGTGATCGTGCCGGGTTATGGGCTGGCGGTGGCGCGCGCGCAGCATGCGTTGAAGGAGTTGACCGACAAGCTGGTCGGAAAGGGTATCGAGGTGAAGTACGCGATTCACCCGGTGGCCGGACGGATGCCGGGGCACATGAACGTGCTGCTCGCCGAAGCCGAAGTACCGTACGACATGGTCTATGAAATGGACGACATCAACGGCGAGTTCGGCCAGGTCGACGTGGTGCTGGTGCTCGGCGCGAACGACGTGGTGAATCCGGCGGCGAAGAACGATCCGAAGTCGCCGATCGCGGGCATGCCGATCATCGAGGCGTACAAGGCGCGCACGGTGATCGTGAACAAGCGCTCGATGGCGGCGGGTTACGCGGGTCTCGACAATGACCTGTTCTACATGGACAAGACGATGATGGTGTTCGGCGATGCGAAGAAGGTGATCGAAGATATGGTGAAGGCGGTGGAATAAAGCCGCCTGGAACAGGATGGCGGTTTGCCTCGCAACGGCAAACCGCCATCCTCACTTCGACCTGGCATTCACATGTCGCAACAGATCCGCAAGCCGTTTGCCTTCCTGATCCGGATACTGTTCGAGCACCTGAAGATTCTGGATCTTCTCCAGTCCGAAATTGCGGAAATCGCTGCGCAATTCACACCACGCGCCAAGCGTCCAGCGCGCGCCCCAATACGCGAGTGCAAGCGGCCAGACCCGTCGTTCGGTCGCCGCGCCATTCACGTCGACGTAAGCGAAGCTCACCACGTGCCGCGTATCGATCGCGCGATGCAGCGCGTCCAGTTGCGCCGAAAAATTACCCTTGATGTGAAACGACGGCGCGAAAACCGCCAGCCTTTCCAGCGCCGCGCGCTTGTCGGCGGGCATGGCCGAAGCGATTTTGGCGAGCGCGCCGCGCGCGCCGCCGGCAAAGGCGGCGCCTCCCCATGACTCGAGCATGCGTGCGCCCGCGGCGAGCGCGGCCAGTTCGTCGGCGGTGAAGGTGAGCGGCGGCAAACTCGCCGTGCGGCTCAGCCGGTAGCCGATGCCGGCTTCGCCCTCGATCGGCACGCCAGACAGTTGCAGATCACGCACATCGCGATAGACCGTGCGCAGCGAGATATTCAGCCAGTCGGCGAGTTGCTGCGCGGTGGTCAGACGCCGTCCGCGCAGCAGTTCGGCGATCTGGAACAGGCGGTCGGCGCGGCGCGTCATCGTGGGCGTGGTGTAGAGGAGGACCGGGACAGTCCCGCGATGATAGCGCCGCATGCCGCGCTCCGGTCGGCGTTCGTGCGCGGCGCCTCGCGCCCGCCGCGCGTGAGCGTCGTGATGCGCTTGAGCTTAACCGTTTGTCCGCGAATGCAGGCCGAGGCGGTTGCCTTCCGTATCGGTGAAGAACGCGATATAGCCGATGTCCTGCGGCAGCTTGATTACCGGACCGTCGGTCTTGCCGCCGGCTTTCTCCACGCGCGCGAGGGTGGCGTCGACGTTCGGCTGCGCGTTCAGGTAGACGAGCACGCCGTCGCCGGTCGGCGTCATCGAGGGGCTGTGGACGATCGCGCCGCCGGTGGCCGGTTCCTCGTAGCCGAACACGGCGATCGGCTGGCCGCCGATTTCCTGCACGTTCAGTTTGACGTCGAGCGCGGCCTCGTAGAAACGAACGGCGCGATCGAAATCGACGGACGGAATCTCGAACCATGCAACAACTTTGGATGATGTGGACATGTCACTCTCCTGGGGATGGCGGGTAAGCCGTGCAAAGCGCCGGATGGCGTGAGAAGGAGTGTGCGGGGGTGCTACTGACAGCGTGGTGTCAGTAGGGAGTGGCAGGAGCAGTGAAAGAAGCGGTGAAAGCAGCGATGGGGCCGAAGCAGGCGGCAGGCGAAAAAAACCGCGAGGCCGGTTCGCGGCTCGCGGTTCTTATCGCCTCGCAGCGGCAGCGCCGAAAGCGCTGCGCTGTGCGTCAAGCCGCCGGCGTATCGGTTTGCGGCCGCTGCCGCACGCTGCCCGCGATCAGATCGAAGCGGAACAGCCGGCATTCGAGCGCGCCGTTAAAGAGCGGTGTCTTGGTCGATTCACGCAGACGCAACTGGCCGGGCAGCTTGCGGTCCGATGTCAGGATGAACGCATGCCAACCGGTGAAGCGTTGCTTGAGCGCGTCGCCGAGCGACTGGAAGAATTCGCTGTCCGGCGTTTCCTCCTGGGCGCGGCGAAAGCCGTCGTCTTCGCGGCTGTCACGATTGCCGCGGCCTTCACGAAGCTCGCCGCGCGCATTGCGTCCGCGCACTTCGATCCGTTCGCCATAGGGCGGATTCGCGACGAGAATGCCCGCCGCGGATGAGGGCGGCGTCATGTTGCGCGCGTCGAGCTGCTTGAGCGGAATGGACGGCAAGCCGGCGCGCTGGAAGTTGGCGCGCGCCTTGTCGAGCATGTCGCCGGAAATATCGCTGCCGAAGATCTGCAGATCGGCGCGTGAATTACGCGCGGCGTGTTTCGCGTCGAGCGCGGCGGCCTTGAGCGTTTGCCAGGTTTTGGCCTCGTATTGCTTGAGCTTCTCGAAGCCGAAGCGGCGTTCCGCGCCCGGCGCGATATTCAGCGCCACCTGCGCGGCTTCCGCGAGGAACGTGCCGCTGCCGCACATGGGGTCGTACAGGGGCGTGCCGGCGGTCCAGCCGGTCAGACGCAGAATGCCCGCGGCCAGATTCTCGCGCAGCGGCGCCGCACCCTTGTCGAGGCGCCAGCCGCGCTTGAAGAGCGGGTCGCCCGAGGTGTCGAGATACAGCGTGCAGTCGGTGGCGGTGAGAAACGCGAACACGCGCACGTCGGGCATGGCGGTGTCGATACTCGGACGCGCGCCGCTGACTTCGCGCAGACGGTCGCAGATCGCGTCCTTCACGCGCAGTGTGGTGAATTCCAGGCTGCGCAGCGGCGATTTGATCGCGGTGACGTCCACCCGCAGCGTTTCGTTTGCCGAGAACCATTGTTCCCAACGCTGTTCGACCGCGAGCGCGTAAATGTCCTGCTCGCTGCGATACGGACGATGCGCGACTTTCAGCAGCACGCGGCTCGCGAGGCGCGAGTGCAGGTTGGCGGCCATGCCGGCGGCCCAGCCTCCGCGGAAATGCACGCCGCCCGGCACTTGTGCGCCGGCTGTAAACGGCGCGCCGTTCAGGTGCTGGGCGGCAATTTCGGCGAGTTCGGCCGCGAGCGAGGCTTCAAGGCCGCGTGGGCAAGGGAGGAAGAAATCGAAGGACATTGAGGTTGCCGGAAGGCGTTGGATAAGGCGCTATTGTACGCGGTCGGGGTGGGCGGCCCTGCGCGATTGCCTGGCGGCAAGCCGCGGCCGGCTGGGCGCGCGGCGCGGCGAGCGGTTTCTGCCGCCAGCCTCTACCTGGCTGCGCGTGCCGCTTTTGCCGGCCAGACGAGTTCCAGCGGATGCCGGAACAGCCGTTGCCAGATCGCGCCGCGCAGCGAGCGCACCGCGTTGCGCCGCAAGTCGCGCGATTTCACCGCCATGTAGAAGGCGAGCGCGAAACTCACGGCCACGTTGAGTATCGCCATGCTGCCGACACCCGCCACCGCCCACCACAACTCCGGCAGCTTCAGCGCGTCCTTGCCGAGCACGCCGAGCGCGACGCCGATCGAGCCGGCGCTGAGCGTGACGTGACGCACTTCGAAGGAAAACGCAAACGCGGTGAGAATGGCCGGCACCAGGCCGAGCATCAGCCCGAGCGTGATATTGCCGACCACCCTCGCCACATTCGCACGGCAAAACCGCGCGATCCGCTCGGCGCCGGCCGCGCCCAGCGTCATGCGCAGACGGCGGTTATAGGTGAGGGCGTCGGCAACGCGATGCAGCACGAACCAGTTGTCCGCCCAGCCCGCAAGCAGGCTGGACGACCACAGCAGCACGCCGGTCAATGCGGCGTAGAACGGTGTCGGCCCCCAGAGCGAGAAGGAGTGCAGCGTGGCGTGCGCCTTCTCCGGCGAAATGATGTTGGCGCGAAACAGCGCATGCCACAGCAATTGCACGCCGAAGCACACGGGAAACACCAGCAGGACGTTGCCGAGCACCGCGGCGGCCTGGGTGCGCATCAGCGCGGTCACTGAACTGACGAAGCTGTCGACCCCTGCCGGCGTGCCGACACCGTCGAGTTCCCGCGCGAGCGTCGGTGCGGTCATGGCCGGCTGCTTGGTGGCGAGCGAGAAGTGCAGGAAGTGCATCAGCAGGAAACTCGCCGCGTAGTTGATGCCGGCCAGCAGGCCTTCGAACATCGCCTGAAAATGCGCGCCGGTAATGGCGAATTTCACGCACACCGTGACGACGGTGACGAGACCGCCGCCGGCCGCCATGCGCAGCATCTTCAGATATTCGGCGCGATCGCGGGCGATGTAATGCTCGCCGGTATCGGCGCTGTATTCGACGACCTTGCGCGCCAGCAGCGAAAAGTTGCTGCGCACCAGGTGCGCGACGCTCTGGCTCGCATGGTTCGCGTTGACGAGTTCGGCGGTGAGGCGCGCGCCTGCGTGCGGATCGTCTTGCGCCATCCAGGCATTCAGCAGATGCTCGGCGCGAACGATCCGCATGCGCATCCGTTCGACCTGGAACACGATGTCGACGCTCACGCCGTTGCGATAGAGATGCGCGAAGACGTTGTCCGTCGCGCCGCGGCATTCGTCGAGCAGCAGCCGCAGATAGTTGACCTCGTGCAGCAGCGGCTCCTGCGGGCCGCCGGCCACGAACGCCTGATGGACGGTTTCGACGGCGAGCATTGCGCGCGTGAGCCGGTAGAACGGCTGCTTTTCCATCGCGACGCGCACGTCGCTGGCCTCGTGCGCGGCATGGCCGTCGCGATCGCGGTGCGCGTGAGCGGAGCCGCGCTCGTCCGGATCGGCTCGGCCCAGACGGCTGCGCACGGTTTGTGACAGGCCCGTGGAACTGATCTGGCAGGTCAGGTTATGCAGCGCGGCCAGCAGGTCGAGCGAAAACGGTGTGGTATCGCGCTGTTCGTCTTCGTCCGCCGCGTAATCGAAAAGTGCGTGGATGCGGATCAGCAGGTCGGTGGGCAGCGCGCCGATCCATTCGGCGTCCCGCTCCGAGCTGAACATGAGCGTGACGATCGCGGTGAGGTCGCGCCGGTTCGGCGCGGGCGGAATCAACGCGGCTTCGAGTCGCTCGAACAGCGCACCGAAGAAGCCTGAATGCACGGGCATGCCGGCGTCGCACAGCAGCGAGAGGCCGTCGCTCTCGCGCAGCAGGGCACGCAGAATACCGGCGACGTTGCCCTTCCAGACCGGGTTGCGGTCGAGCACATGGAGGAGATAGCGGATTCGCGTGTGCGTTGGCGTGGAGTGGTGGGCGTTGTCTCCAGCGGCGGCTGCGCCGGCCTCGACTGCGTGGCCCCGGCGAATCCAGTGGGCGAGTTCGATCAGCCATTCGCTACGCTCCGGATACGGTGCGGTCCGGTCGGCGATTGCCAGCAGCGCATCGAGCTGGTGACCGCCGTCGCGCGAAGCGCGCCATTTCCTGATGAATCGTCTGAGCGAGTCGAACACTTCAGGCGCCGGCTCCCGCAGTGCTGTCCGCTGAAGGACAGGGTGGCACGGCCACACTCACCGCTGTCCCCTTGGTCGAAGCCGAAGCGGCTCCCCTCGTGCCTTGACCTTGCGGCGCAGCGGCAGCCATTGCCTGCACGGCGGAAGCTATCTGCACGGATATCCGCTGCAGCGCCTGCCGATGCCCGTCGACCAGTGCGTCGTACCCGCCGCTCACCGGTGCGCTGACCACGCTGCGGCACGTCATCACCGCGTTGCTGCGTACCGAGCGGACGCTCCACACTGCATCGATCAACGCATGCGAGCCGGGCCATGACTCGAAGCGCTGCACGTTCATGCCGACCCGATACACCGGCGTGGCATCCGGCCGTGCGGTGCCATACACGTCGATGGTGTTCAACTGCTGCGTGAGACTCGTCGACAACGCGCGCCGGATCTCGTCGCCGGGCAGCGAAGCCCAGCGCTCTTCTTCGAGCACCTTGACCTGCGTCGGTCCCGTTTGCACGACCAGCTGATTCTTCGACACCTGCGGCGGCACGTCGATCGGCGCGACTTCGATCAGCCACGCCGGCGCAGCCGGGGTCCGGCCGCTGACCGGCGCCGCCGCTGCGGCAGTGCTGTCCGATCCCAGCGTATAGAAGCGGCTCGACGGCGACGAGCACGCCGCCAGCGCCACCAGTCCGGCCAGCGCGCCGGCAAGAACAGCACCACGCGCGAGCCCGCGCGGCGGGCGGGGGAGCCGGGCAAACATCATGGTTTATCTCCTGATTTACCGCGCAACAGCGATTCGGGATGGCGCTCCAGATAATCCGACAGCGCATTGAGCGACTGCAACGTGCGCGTCAATTCCTGCAACGCCTGATGAACATCGGACTGCAACGGCGAATCCTGCTGCAAGGTCGCCTCGGCCGAACCGAAGGTCTGCTTCGCCGCCGCGAGCGTGTCGCGCGCCTGCGGCACCACTTCCTTGTCGAGTCGCGTGAAGAGCTGATCGGCGTTCTTCAGCGCGCTGTTCAGGTTGTTGCCGATCTGGTCGAACGGCACTGCGTCGAGCTTCTTCGCAATGTCGGCGACCTGGAGCTGCAACTCGTCGAGCGTGTTCGGAATGGTCGGCAGTTCGAGCGGATCGCTCGCCACGTCGACGGTTGCCGGCGGCGCCTTCGGGAAGATGTCCACCGCCACGTACAACTGGCTCGTAATCAGATTGCCGGTGCGCAACTGGCCGCGCAGACCATGTTTGACGAGCTGTTGCAGCATGGTTTGACCCGCCAGGCTGCCCGGTGCCGGCGCGGTCTCGCGGAAGCGTCTGCCAAGCCGGTCCGGATAGAGGTTCATCGTCACCGGCATGGTGAAGCTGCGCGTCTTCGGATCGTAGTCGATGCCGATGTTGGTCACCTGGCCCAGCACGATGCCGCGGAAATCGACCGGCGCGCCGATCGACAGGCCGCGCAGCGACTGGTTGAAGTTCATCACCACGCGCAGCGGCACGCCGTCCGGTTCGCGCATCGCATCGGCTTCATCCGAACCGAGGCGGAAGGTCATGTTGTTCGGCGCCTGCGCGCCTACGCCCTGACCCGGCGGCGACTGGAACGACAGCCCGCCCACGATCACCGTTGCAAGCGACTGGGTGTTCAGCTTGAAGCCGCTGGAATCGAGCCGCAGATCGACGCCGCTCGCATGCCACCAGCGCGAATTGGTGCCGACATACTGGTCGAACGGCGCGGACACGAAGACCTGCATGGTCACGCCGGTGCCGTCCTTGTCGAGCGAGAAGCCGACTACCTGGCCGACCTGCACGCGCCGGTAAAAGATCGGCGAGCCGATGTCGATCGAGCCGAGCGAGTCGCCATGCAGGATGAACTGGTGGCCCTTCTGGTCGCCGGTAATCGGCGGCGGGGTTTCCAGGCCGACGAAGTTCTTCTCGGTATCCGGCGAATGGCCGGCGTCCGCGCCGATGTAGGCGCCCGAGAGCAGCGTGGTGAGACCCGACACGCCGCTCGCGCCGACACGCGGCCGCACCACCCAGAAACGCGAATCCTTGACCGCGAAGTCTTCGCCTTCCTTGGTCAGCTGGACCTGCACCAGCACGTGCGACAGATCTTTCGACAGCGTGATGGTCTTCACGGCGCCGACGTCGACGTCCTTGTACTTCACCTTGGTCTTGCCGGGTTCGAGGCCTTCGGCGCTGACGAAACTGATCGTAATGGTCGGGCCTCTCGCGGTGACCGATTTGATTACGAGCGCGATGCCGATCAGCGCGGCAATCAGCGGAATCACCCAGACGAGCGAAGGCAGCCAGCGGCTGCGCGGTTCAATGTCAGGGTCGGGGAGTTGGGGCGGCAGCTTCGGTCCGTTCGAATCGTTGCGCGGCGCATCGGGGGCGGGCGTCGGTTCTTGCGGGCTAGTCATGTTTGAGATCCTGAGGTTTTGGGGTACTGCCTTCCACGTGGTCCCAGATGAGGCGTGGATCGAACTGCATGGAGGCCATCATGGTCAGAATCACGACCGAGCCGAAAGCGATGGCTCCGGGGCCCGCCGTAATCACGGCAAGCGACTTGAAGCGCACCAGCGCGACGGTCAGCGTGACGACGAACACGTCGAGCATCGACCAGCGCCCGATCCGCTCGACCATCCGGTAAAGCGTGATGCGCTGATCGGGCCGCCAGCGCGAACGGCGCTGCGCCGTGATGGTGAGCAGCACCAGCACGCTCAGCTTGAGCATCGGCACCATGATGCTGGCGACAAACACGATCACCGCGAGCGGCCAGTCGCCCGAGGTCCAGAAATAAACGACGCCGCTCATGATGGTGTCGTCTTCGGAACCGAGCAGCGACGAGGTGTGCATCACGGGCAGCAGATTCGCGGGAATATACAGCAGCGCGGCGGCGATCAGCAGCGCCCAGGTGCGCATGAGACTGTCGGGATTGCGCGAATGAAGGTGCGCGCCGCACCGTGAACAGTGCTGCGCCGTGACGGAACGAATGCGCGGCTCGACGCGTCCGCACGCATGGCAGCTGACGAGACCCGCGCTTCTCGCGGTAACGTATTTCATGGCGTGCTCACCCTCGACGTGGTGCCGGCGGCACGACCGGCGGCAAGGCGGACGGTTCCGCGCCAAGCACCTCGGGCGGCGCGGGCGGTCCCGCGACCGAGTTGAGCGCGGCCGCCGCGCTGTCGGCGGAAGTGCGCGGCAGCGGCCGTTGGTCGCGGGCGCCCAGTTCGTCGGCGAGGTCCCACAGAATGCGCGGATCGAACGTGACCACCACGGCGAGCATCAGCGTGAGCACGCCGAACGCAAACAAGGCCGCTTCCGGAATCACGCGCGCGAGACTCACCATCTTCACGATGGTGATCAGTATTCCGAGCATGAAGACTTCGATCATGCCCCACGGGCGCACGAATTGAATGGCGCGCAGCACCCGGTTGAAGGCGTGCGGCACATAGCCGGCGCGTAACGGGATCAGCACGTAGAGCAGCGCGACGAGTTCGGTCAGCGGGAACAGAATGGTCGAGCAGAACACCATGACCGCGACGATCTGCATGTCCTCGTCCCATAGCGCGATGAGCGCGCCGAACAGCGTGGTCTGCGAGGTGATGCCGTTGGTTTCGAGTTCGACGATCGGGAAGCCCTGCGCGATCAGGAAGGTGATCAGCGCGCCCAGCGTCATTGCGCTGACGGCGTCGAGCCGGCGGGAGATGCCGCGATAGAGCGTGGCCCCGCAACGCGGACAGCGCGCGACCGTGCGCCCGACGAGCCGGGGTTTGCGGAACAGCGTATCGCATTCATGGCACGCAATCAGGTTGTCATGTTCCATAGGGCAGAGGGCTGACAGTGTGAGGGGAAGCGTGCAATGCCCGTTTCTTTGGCAGGTCTGATCAAAGTGTGGAGCAATAGTACCAAACGCGCCCGGCCGTCGCATCGGCCATTGTGCTGAGCCGCGTGGCGAGCTGCGATCGTGAACCGCGGCGGCTTTCGGGCGACGGTCAATGCTACATCGTGCGGCATCGAACCGGTATAGCTCTGACAATCTCCGTCCCTAATTGTTCAATGTGCGCGGCAGATGCGGCGAATTCCCAGGGAGGCGTCTCCGGCGACCCTCTGCCAGTTTTTTCCGATTGGGGTAGCATGGCCGCCTTGGTGCGTGCCACGGCAGGCAGGATGCTGCCGTCTGTGCCGATGCCTTACGCATGGCCAGCCGGAATATCCGCGCGGGCTGCGCCGTTAACCTCTCTTAGCTTGCGTCGACCTGTCATGGCACTCAATCCTTCATTCGGCAGCCGGGAGTCGTACACGCGGACTGCCATTGCCTTGCACTGGCTGATCGCGTTGCTGATCGTATGCGGCTTCGCGCTCGGTTGGGTGATGACCGATATCCCGGGTTTCACGCCGACCAAGCTGCGCTACTTCTCGTGGCACAAATGGATCGGCGTGACGGTGTTCGCGCTCGCCGTCCTGCGCATTCTGTGGCGCGCCACGCACTCGGCCCCTGTGATGCCGCGCCGCATGCCGGCCTGGCAGCGCGGCGCCGCGCATGTCGTGCATCTGCTGCTGTACGTGCTGATGATCGCGATCCCCGCGTCGGGCTACCTGTACAGCTCGGCGGCCAACGTGCCGGTGGTCTACCTCGGGCTGATTCCGCTGCCGCGCCTGATCGCGCCGGACCCGCACCTCAAGGAACTCCTGAAGAACGTGCATATCACGCTCAATTACACCTTGCTCGTGCTGGTCGCGCTGCATGTCGCGGCTGCGCTCAAGCATCAATGGCTGGATCGCGACGGCCTGCTTTCGCGCATGCTCCCTTTCCTCAAATAAGGACAACCATGAAGGTCTCGTTTTATCGCTACATGCTCGCCGCCTTCGCCGCGGCCTCGTTGACCGTGGCCGGCAGCGCCCTCGCGCAGGTGGACGTCGCGAAAAGCTCGGTGACTGCGACGTCGAAGCAGATGAACGTGCCGGTGGAAGGCAAGTTCGGTAAATTTACCGCGCAGGTCAGGTTCGATCCGGCAAAACCGGCCGAGGGTTCGGCGCAGTTCAGTATCGACGTGGCCAGCTACGATCTCGGCGACGAAAGCTACAACGACCAGGTGCGCGGCAAAGACTGGTTCGACGCCAAGACCTATCCGAGCGCCACCTTCGTCTCCAGCGCGATTGCGCCGGCCGGCGGCAACCAGTTCAAGGTGACCGGCAAGCTGACCATCAAGGGTAAATCGCAGACGGTGGTGGTACCGGTCACGGTAGCCCAGCAGGGCGCAATGCAAATTTTCGACGGTTCGCTGCCGATCAAACGCTCGCAATTCGATATCGGCACCGGCGAATGGAAGGACACCTCGGTGGTCGCCGATGAGGTGGTCATCAAGTTTCATATCGTTGCAGCACGCAAGTGACGCTTGCCGCGCCACTCGGGCGCGCGGCTTTTTTCAGGAACCTGGGAGCACGAATTGAAAACATCCATGTTGATCGCCTTCGGGGCGCTGGCTTCTTCTTTCTCATTGGGCGCGTTCGCGGCCGCTGATACCTATCAGCTCGATCCGACCCACACGTATCCGAGCTTCGAGGCGGATCACTTCGGCGGCCTTTCGGTGTGGCGCGGCAAGTTCACCAAGAGCTCCGGCACGGTCACGCTCGACCGCGCGGCGAAAACCGGCACGGTCGACGTGACGGTCGATCCCGCCTCGGTTGATACGGGCAACGGCAAGCTCGACGAGCATCTGAAGTCGGACGCGTTCTTCGACGTCGCCAAATATCCGTCGGTAACCTACAAGGGCACCGATATCAGGTTCGACGGCGACAAGCCGGTGGAAGTGATCGGCAACCTGACGATTCGCGGCATCACCAAACCGCTGAATCTGAAGATCGAGTCGTTCAAGTGCATGCAGCACCCGGTGCTCAAGCGCGAGGTGTGCGGCGTGGAAGCGAGCGCGCATTTCAACCGTGCCGACTACGGCATGGATTTCGGCGTCAAATATGGCTTCAGCATGGATACCAAACTGCATATCCAGTCCGAAGGCATCAGGCAATAGGCGCTCAGTGCTTCTATCGCGTTCGGCTGCCGGATCGCGCGGCCGTTGCGTCGCAACAAAAAAACCGCTTCGAACTCGCTTTGGCGACGAAGCGGTTTTTTGTCGTTCGCACGAAACGCCGGAAGCCTTATGCAGCGGTGCCGCGCAATTTCGCACTCGCGCCGTATTAATTTTTCGGGTACATAGAGCGCAGGCACCGCATTGGTTGTGCGCGCATCCAGTCGGGCATTCAGGCGTGAAGCCGACATCAATAATATTTTCGCGCGAATCGGAGATCTGCATGAACGCAACGACAGCAGCAAGCCTCACGGGAAGCCGGCAGAGTTCGTGGCGCGCGGTGGTCGCGGCCTCGATCGGCAACGCGTTGGAATGGTTCGATCTGGTGGTGTACGGTTTTTTCGCGGTGGTGATCGCGAAGCTGTTTTTCCCGGCCGGTAACGACACGGTCTCGCTGCTTCTCACGCTCGGCACGTTCGGCGTGTCGTTCTTCATGCGGCCGCTCGGCGCGATCGTGATCGGCGCCTATGCCGACCGTGCCGGCCGCAAGGCGGCGCTCACCCTGTCGATCCTGCTGATGATGGCCGGCACGCTGATCATCGCGATTCTGCCGACCTATCAGAGCATCGGTCTCGCCGCGCCGGTGATCCTCGTGTTGGCGCGTCTGATGCAGGGCTTTTCGGCGGGCGGCGAGTTCGGCAGCGCTACCGCCTTTCTCGCGGAACACGTACCGGGGCGGCGCGGTTTTTTCGCGAGCTGGCAGGTGGCGAGCCAGGGGCTCACCACGCTGCTGGCCGCCGGCTTCGGCGTGCTGCTCACCGGCCAGCTCTCGCCGGAGCAGATGAGTTCCTGGGGTTGGCGCGTGCCGTTCTTCTTTGGTCTGCTGATCGGGCCGGTCGCCTGGTATATCCGCACGAAGCTCGACGAGACGCCTGAATTCCTCGCGGCCGAAACGACCACGACGCCGCTGCGCGATACCTTCACCAGCCAGAAATTGCGCCTGCTGATCGCCATCGGCGTGGTGGTGCTCGGGACGGTGTCGACCTATCTGGTGCTGTTCATGCCGACTTTCGGCGTGAAGCAGTTGGGACTGGCGCCCTCGGTGGCGTTCGCGGCGATCGCATTGACCGGCTTGATCCAGATGGTGTTCTCGCCGCTGATCGGCCATCTGTCGGACCGGCATGGGCGCACCACGATCATGCTGGCTTCGGCGTTGCTGCTGCTTGTCCTGATCTACCCGGCTTTCGTGTATCTGGTTGCGCATCCGACCTTCGGCACCCTGATCGTCATGCAGATCGTGTTCGGCTTTCTGATGACCGGGTATTTCGCGGCGCTGCCGGGTCTGCTTTCGGAGATGTTTCCGGTGCAAACGCGTACGACCGGCATGTCGCTCGCCTATAACATTGCCGTGACGATTTTCGGCGGTTTCGGGCCGTTCATCATTGCGTGGCTGATCAGCGTGACGGGCTCGAAGGCCGCGCCGAGTTATTACCTGATTTTCGCCGCGGCCGTGAGCCTCGTTGCGCTGATCGCGGCGCGGCGCAAGCTCGGCTTTCGCTGAGGCCGGCGCCGTGCGTTGCGGCTGCGAGATGGCGCAGCGCGACGGCTGAGCAGGGCCGGAGGGCGGCGGTAAACGCAAAAGGCCGGTTCAATCATGAACCGGCCTTTTTTGTTGCGAGGTCTGACGCTACAACAGGATCAGACTTGCGCGCCTGCGTTCGGATCGTCCGCGTCGGTGCGTTCCTTCCTGTCCTTGATCAGATCTTCGCGCTTCACGCCGAACCACATGGCGAGCGCCGCGGCGACGAACACTGACGAGTAGATACCGAACAGAATACCGACCGTCAGCGCGAGAGCGAAGTAGTGCAGCGTCGGGCCGCCGAACAGGAACATCGAGAGCACCATCATCTGCGTACAGCCGTGGGTGATGATGGTTCGCGACATCGTGCTGGTTATCGCGTGGTTGATGACTTCGATCACGCTCAGCTTGCGTTCGCGGCGGAAGGTCTCGCGAATCCGGTCGAAGATAACGACCGATTCGTTCACCGAATAGCCGAGCACCGCAAGCACCGCGGCCAGCACCGACAGCGAGAACTCCCACTGGAAGAACGCGAAGAAGCCGAGAATGATGATCACGTCGTGCAGGTTCGCGATCACGCCGGCCACCGCGTACTTCCATTCGAAGCGGAACGACAGGTAGATCACGATGCCGATCACCACACAGGCGAGCGCAAGCAGGCCGTCGGTGGCGAGCTCCTTGCCGACCTGCGGGCCGACGAACTCGACACGCTGCAGTTGCACCTGCGGGGTATCGGCCTTCAGCGCGCTCATCACCTGGTCGCTCTGTTGCGCGGACGTATAGCCCTGCTTGAGCGGCAGACGGATCAGCACGTCGCGCGAGGTGCCGAAGTTCTGCACCTGGGCGTCGGCGTAACCGAGCTTGCCCAGCGTGCCGCGCACCGGTTCGAGCGGCGCGGCGCCCGGATACTGCACTTCGATCACCGTACCGCCGGTGAACTCCACCGACAGATGCAGCCCGCGATGCAGCAGGAAGAACACAGCAGCAAGGAACGTTAGCAGCGAGATGGCGTTGAAAATCAACGCGCGCTGCATGAACGGAATGTCTTTGCGGAAACGGAAAAATTCCATGGTCTTGTTTTCTCCGGGACTCAGCGGGACGAACCCGGTTTCTGCGGTGTATTCGTGGAACCCGGCGATGAACCCGGCGTACCGGTCGACGACCCCGGCGCATTGCGGCGGCGTACGGTCGGCTTGCCGGCGCGTGCCTGCGCGACCGCGGCTCTCGCCTTCGACGGCTTGGCGGCGACCGCGGCGACGGCTTGCGCGGTGTCGGTGGAGGCGTCTTCGCTACCGAGGTAAGCCGCCGAGCCTGCGGGCGCCGTATCCGGACGCCACACCTGGCCGATGGCCAGCGACTTCAGCTTCTTCTTGCCGCCGTACCAGAGGTTGACGATGCCGCGCGAGAAGAACACCGCCGAGAACATCGACGTGAGAATGCCGATACAGTGCACGATCGCAAAGCCGCGCACCGGCCCCGAGCCGAATGCGAGCAGCGCGATACCGGCGATCAGCGTGGTGACGTTCGAGTCGAGAATCGTTGCCCAGGCGTGCGCGTAGCCGTTCTGGATGGCCAGTTGCGGCGGCGCGCCGTTGCGCAGTTCCTCGCGCACCCGCTCGTTGATCAGCACGTTCGCGTCGATCGCCATACCGAGTGCGAGCGCGATAGCGGCGATACCCGGCAGGGTGAGCGTGGCCTGCAGCATGGACAGCACCGCGATCAGCAGCAGCAGGTTGACCGACAGGCCGATCATGGAGATCACGCCGAACAGCATGTAGTACGCGATCATGAAGACGGCGATCGCCGCGAAGCCCCACACCACCGAGTGGAAGCCCTTCCTGATGTTGTCCGCGCCGAGGCTCGGGCCGATCGTGCGTTCTTCGATGATGTCCATCGGCGCGGCCAGCGAACCAGCGCGCAGCAGCAGCGCGAGGTCGGCGGCGCCTTGCGGCGTGGCCTGGCCGGTGATCTGGAAGCGGTCGCCCAGTTCCGACTGGATGGTCGCCACCGTCAGCACTTCGCCCTTGCCCTTTTCGAACAGCACCATCGCCATAGGCTTGCCGATGTTGTCGCGCGACACGCTGGCGACCGCACGGCCGCCGGCCGAATCCAGACGGATGTTGACGGAAGGACGTTGATGCTCGTCGAAGCCCGCCGACGCGTCGATAATCCGGTCGCCCGTGAAGATGATCTGCTTGCGCAGCAGTACCGGCGTCTGGTTGCCCTGCGTGAACAGTTCGTCGCCCGGCGGCACCGGATCGGACGGGTTCGGATGCGTGTTGACCGGGTCGGCCAAGCGCGCTTCGAGCGTTGCCGTGCGGCCGATGATGTCCTTCGCCTTCGCCGTGTCCTGCACGCCCGGCAGTTCGACCACGATACGGTCGGAGCCTTGCTGCTGGATCACCGGCTCGGCCACGCCGAGTTCGTTCACGCGGTTATGCAGCGTGGTGATGTTCTGCTTGAGCGCGGCGTCCTGCACGGCTTTCTGCACTGTCGGCGTGAACGTGCCGACCAGTTGCACGCCGCCGTCGGGACCGGTTTGCGAGGCCCACTGGAGTTCGCTGATGCTGCGGCCCAGTTGCTTCGATGCGATGTCCGCCGTCGCCTGGTCGGCGAAATTGATCACCACCGTCTGGTTCACGCGGTTCACGCCGCCGTCGCGGATATTGCTGTCACGCAGGAGCGTGCGCGCGTCCGAAGCGTCCGAATCGAGCTTCTTGTTCAGCGCGCCGGCCATGTCGACCTGCAGCAGGAAGTGAACGCCGCCGCGCAGATCGAGGCCGAGGTACATCGGCAGCGCGTGCAAGGCGGTCAGCCAGCGCGGCGACGCGCTTTGCAGATTCAGCGCGACGATGTACTGCGGGTCGCTCGGGTCGCTGTTCAGCGACTTCTGCAGCAGGTCCTTCACGCGCAGCTGCGTGTCGGTGTCCGGCAGACGCACGCGGATGTTCGCGTTGGTCGCCGAGTTGTCGAACGTGACGTCGTCCGGCTTGATCTGATTCGCGGCGAGCGCGGCTTCGACAGCCGACAGCGTGGTCGAGTCGAGCTTGACCGTTGCCTTGCCGCTCGACACCTGCACCGCCGGCGCTTCGCCGAACAGGTTGGGCAGCGTGTACACGAGGCCGATGACCAGAGCCACCAGCATCACGGCATATTTCCAGAGGGGGTAACGATTCATGAGTGGTCCAACGGGAAGGTTGGCTTGGAAGCGATGCGTCCGGCGATGAGCGCGGGTGATTCAGCGTTGTTCCGCCAGAACCGCCGGCGAGGCCGCGCCGGACGCGAGAGAGCAGGCCTTACAGCGACTTGATCGTGCCCTTCGGGAGAATCGTCGTGACCGACGCTTTTTGCACGGTGATTTCCGTGCCTTCCGAGATTTCGACGCCGACGTAAGCTTCGCCCACCTTGGTCACCTTGCCGACGATGCCGCCGTTCGTCACCACTTCATCGCCTTTGGCCATCGCGGCGAGCATGTTGCGATGTTCCTTCTGGCGCTTCATTTGCGGGCGAATCATGATGAAGTACAGCACGCCGAACATCAGGATCAGCGGCAGGAAGCTCATCAGGTTCGATTCAATGCCACCTGTTGCTGTGCCTTGGGCGAAGGCATTGGAAATGAACGACACGTTGGTCTCTCCGTTATAAGTCAAAACGATCAAAAAAATCAGCCGGTTATTCTACCACTGGCCCGACGCGCGTCGGCGCGGCGAATCGGCTTTGCGATCAACCGTTTAAAGCCTGCTTCGCCGTCTTTACCGCCGTCCGCGAAAGTTAATTGTAAGGTTTTCTTCGCGAGGCCGACGGATTCTTCGGCTGAATCCGTTACCCCGCGCTGTTACGGCGCCTCGGCGGTGCCGCGCGCGCGGTTCTCGTGAAAGCGTTTGCGGAACGGCTCGAACATTTTCGCGTCGATCGCGTCGCGGATTTCCTGCATCAGTTCGAGGTAGTAGTGCAGGTTGTGGATCGTGTTCAACTGCGCACCGAGGATTTCCCCAACACGATGCAGATGATGCAGATAGCCGCGAGTGAAATTTCGGCACGTGTAGCAGCCGCATTGCTCGTCGAGCGGGCGCAGCGAATTCCTGTGCGCGGCGTTGCGGATCTTGATGTCGCCGAAACGCGTGAAGAGCCAGCCGTTGCGCGCGTTGCGGGTCGGCATCACGCAGTCGAACATGTCGACGCCGGCGGCGACGCCCGCCACCAGATCTTCCGGCGTGCCGACGCCCATCAGGTAGTGCGGCTTGTTGGCCGGCAGCTTCGGACCGATGTGGTTCAGCACGCGCATCATGTCTTCTTTCGGTTCGCCGACCGACAGCCCGCCGATCGCCAGACCGTGGAAATCCTTCTCCGCGAGTCCGGCCAGCGACTCGTCGCGCAGGTCTTCGAACATGCCGCCCTGAACGATGCCGAACAACGCGTTCGGATTGCCCAGCCGGTTGAATTCGTCGATCGAGCGCTGTGCCCAGCGCATCGACATGCGCATGGAATCGGCCGCCTCCTGGTGCGAGGTCGGCACGTTATGGGTCGCGTACGGCGTGCATTCGTCGAATTGCATGACGATGTCCGAGTTCAGCACTTTCTGGATCTGCATCGACACTTCGGGCGACAGGAACAGCTTGTCGCCGTTGATCGGCGACGCGAACGTGACGCCATCTTCGGTGATCTTGCGCAGATCGCCGAGCGAGAACACCTGGAAGCCGCCCGAGTCGGTCAGGATCGGCTTCTTCCAGCCCATGAAGCCATGCAGGCCGCCGTACGCTTCGATCGTTTCCAGCCCCGGACGAAGCCACAGATGGAAAGTGTTGCCGAGGATGATCTGCGCGTGCATTTCCTCCAGCTCGCGCGGCTGCACCGCTTTCACGGTGCCGTAGGTGCCGACCGGCATGAAGATCGGCGTTTCCACCACGCCGTGATTCAGGGCGACGCGGCCGCGGCGGGCCTGGCCGTCGACGCCGAGCAGTTCGAATTTGAGGCCGTTTTCGGGACGCTCGTGGGTCGCATCTTGCGACAGATGACCGTCGGTCATGAAATAACTCCTGTGCAACCGGAGAACAGTCCGGCGCAAATGTTGAACGCCGCCGGAAGGTTCGCGGCGGCAGAGGGAACGACGAAAACCTTGAAGCGGCCTGGTCCGCTGCCGCGCGTCACGCGTCGCGCCGCGTGAGCAGCATTGCGTCGCCGTAACTGAAAAAGCGGTAACGCGCTTCGATCGCGTGGCGGTACGCCTCGCGAATCGTCTCGACGCCGGCGAACGCCGACACCAGCATCAGTAACGTCGACTTGGGCAAATGGAAATTGGTCACCAGCCGGTCGACCACGCGGAATCGATAGCCCGGCGTGATGAAAATGTCGGTTTCCGTACTGGCGGCGGCAAGCGGCCGGCCCGCGGCTTCGGCGTCGCGCGCTGCGGCTTCGAGCGCGCGCATCGAGGTCGTGCCCACCGCGATCACGCGGTTGCCGCGCGCGCGGGTCGCCGCGATTTTGTCGGCGAGCGATTGCGGCAGGTGATACCACTCGCTGTGCATCTTGTGCTCGGCGAGGTTTTCGACCCGCACCGGCTGGAATGTGCCCGCGCCGACGTGCAGCGTCAGCGTTGCGCGCTCCACGCCGGCGGCGTCGAGGCGCGCGAGCAGCGCCTCGTCGAAATGCAGGCCGGCGGTCGGCGCTGCGACGGCGCCGGGATTTTGCGCGAACACCGTCTGATAGCGGGTTTCGTCGGTCGCGTCGGGATCGTGCTCGATGTAGGGCGGCAGCGGCAGGCGGCCGAATTGCTCGATCAGCGTCAGGCAGTCGGCGGGGAAATGCAGCGTGTAGAACGGCTCGACGCGCTCGCCGACCGTGACGTCGAAAGCATCCGCCAGGCGGATGGTGGTGCCGGGCTGCGGGCTCTTGCTCGCGCGAATCTGCGCGAGCGCCGTGCGTTCGCCGGTGAGGCGCTCCACCAGCACTTCGATTTTGCCGCCACTGGCCTTCTGGCCGAGGAAGCGCGCCTTCAGGACTTTGGTATCGTTGAAGACCAGCAGGTCGCCGGCTGCGATGCAGTCGGGCAACTCGGCAAAGCGGCGGTCGATCAGGCGCGCCGGGCCGGTGGCGCCGGCCGGGTTGTCCACCTCGAGCAGACGGCTGGCGCTGCGCTCGGGCAGCGCGACTTGCGCGATCAGCTCGGGAGGCAGATCGAAATCGAAATCGGAAAGCGTCAACATGCGAACGACTGGGAGCGAATTGGGACTGAATTGAGCCGAAGGCGGAGCCGGGCGGCTATGATTGCGGGACGCCTGAGCGGCCCGCGAGAGTGCGCGCCGTATGGCGGCGAACCCTTTGACAGCCGATATTGTACTTGCGAAGCAGCCCATGCCTTTGTCCGACCGCCGATTGCCCTCCGCTAACGATGAAGTGAGCGCCGAGCCCAAGCGCCGCGTCTCGCGAGGCAAGACGGTGGCTGCCCAGGCGGGCGATGTTGGCGCGGGGGTGGTGGTGGACCGCGAAAAAGCCGCGCGTGAAGGTGAAAAATCCGGCATCCATCCGGCTGACAAGCCGGCTGACAAACCGGCCGATGAACCGACCGACAAGCCGACCGACAAGCCGACCGACAAGCCGGACAACATATTCGGCGACAAACCCGCCGGCAGATCTGCCGCGAAAGCCGCCGCGAAAGCCGCCGCGAAATCAGCAACGAAGCCCGCAGCGAAGTCCACCGACAAGCCGGCCGCCAAACCCGCCGAAAAAACCGCCGACAAGCTCGCCAAACTCGGCCTGACTCGCGACATCGATCTGGTCCTGCATCTGCCCATGCGTTACGAGGACGAGACCTCGCTGACGCCGATCGGGCATCTGCTGCCCGGCGGCATTGCGCAGACCGAAGGCGTGGTGTTCGACAACGAGATCGCCTATCGTCCACGCCGCCAGTTGCTGGTGAAACTGCGCGACGACGCCGGTGACGAACTCGTGCTGCGCTTCCTGAATTTCTACGGCTCGCAGGTCAAGCAGATGGCGATCGGCGCGCGGCTGCGGGTACGTGGCGACGTGCGCGGCGGTTTCTTCGGCATGGAGATGGTGCATCCGGCCGTGCGCGTAGTCGACGAAGACACGCCGCTGCCGCAGGCGCTGACGCCGGTCTATCCCAGCACGGCAGGCGTGACGCAGGCATATCTGCGCAAATCGATCGACAACGCGCTGTCGCGCACCTCGCTGCCGGAGTTGCTGCCCGAGCCGGTCGCGCGTACGTGGTTGGAGCCGCTCGGCGTGCCGTCGCTGATGGACGCCGTGCGCACGCTGCATCATCCGGGTGTGCAGTCCGACGAGACGGCGTTGATCGACGGCACGCATCCGGCCTGGGTGCGTATCAAGTTCGAGGAACTGCTCGCGCAGCAGATGTCGCTCAAGCGCGCGCACGAGGAGCGCCGCACGCGCGCGGCGCCGGCCATGCCGCGCCGCAAGCTCGGCGACGAATCCGCGCTGGTGGCGCGCTTGCTGAAGGCGCTGCCGTTTTCGCTGACGGCGGCGCAGGAGCGTGTGGGCGGCGAGATCGCGCTCGACCTGACGCAGCCTCATCCGATGCAGCGGCTCCTGCAGGGCGACGTCGGCAGCGGCAAGACGATCGTCGCCGCGCTGGCCGCGGCCCAAGCTATCGACGCCGGCTATCAGGCCGCGCTCATGGCGCCGACCGAAATTCTCGCCGAACAGCACGCGCGCAAATTGCGCGGCTGGCTGGAGCCGCTCGGCGTGAGCGTCGCGTGGCTGGCCGGCAGTCTGAAGACCCGGGAAAAGCGCGCCGCCATCGAAGCCGCCGCGCTCGGCACGGCGCAACTCGTGATCGGCACGCACGCGATCATTCAGGACGCGGTGGAGTTCGCGCGCCTCGGGCTCGTGATCGTCGACGAACAGCACCGCTTCGGCGTGGCGCAACGGCTTGCGCTGCGCGCCAAGGCGCAGAACGCCGCCGACGGCGCGCGCGACTTCCAGCCGCATCAGTTGATGATGTCGGCCACGCCGATTCCGCGCACGCTCGCGATGACGTATTACGCCGACCTCGACGTTTCGACCATCGACGAATTGCCGCCCGGGCGCACGCCGATCCTGACCAAGCTCGTATCCGACGCGCGCCGCGAAGAGGTAATCGGGCGCGTGCGCGAGGCCGCATTGACGGGGCGCCAGGTGTACTGGGTGTGTCCGTTGATCGAGGAAAGCGAGACGTTGCAGTTGCAGACCGCGGTCGAGACTTATGAGACGCTGGTGGCCGCGTTGCCCGAGCTGAAGGTCGGTCTCGTGCATGGGCGTCTTGCGCCGGCCGAGAAGGCTGCGGTAATGGATGCGTTTACGCGCAACGAGGTGCAGTTGCTGGTGGCGACTACGGTGATCGAAGTGGGCGTCGATGTGCCGAACGCGTCCTTGATGGTGATCGAGCATGCCGAGCGGTTTGGGCTTGCGCAATTGCACCAGTTGCGCGGGCGGGTGGGGCGTGGCAGTGCGGCTTCGGTTTGCGTGCTGCTTTACACCGGGCCTTTGTCGATGACTGCGCGGGCGCGGCTTCAGACCATGCGTGAGACGACCGATGGTTTTGAGATCGCCCGGCGGGATCTGGAGATTCGTGGGCCGGGGGAGTTTTTGGGGGCGCGGCAATCGGGCGCGGCGATGCTCAGGTTTGCCGATCTTGAGAACGATCAGTGGCTGATTGAACCTGCGCGGGAGGCGGCGGCGGCTTTGCTCGAGAAATATCCGGAGGTGGTGATGCAGCATCTGGCGCGGTGGTTGGGGGCGCGGGAGCAGTATTTGAAGGCATGAGGTTTCCGGTCGCTCTTTTGCCTGCGCGGCGTTTTTTTGAGTGTGTTTCTTTGGTTCTGGCCGAGAGAGAGCACACCCAGAGGCCCCCCACTCCCCCAAAAAGTTGGCGAACCGACCCTATAGGTGTATAACTAGAACCTATCAAACTCACCGCACTGATTGGTCCCCCAATGACCCTCACCGAACTGAAATACATCGTCGCGGTTGCCCGCGAGCGGCACTTCGGCCGGGCCGCCGAAGCGTGTTTCGTCAGCCAGCCGACCTTGTCGGTGGCCATCAAGAAGCTCGAAGACGAGCTCAACGTCCAGATCTTCGAGCGCGGCACCAGCGAAGTGAGCGTCACGCCGATCGGCGAACAGATCGTCACGCAAGCTCAACGTGTCCTCGAACAGACGCTCGCCATCAAGGAAATCGCCAAACAGGGCAAAGACCCGCTGGTCGGGCCGCTGCGCCTCGGCGTCATCTACACGATCGGGCCGTACCTGCTGCCCACGCTCGTCAAGCAGATGATCAAGCGCGTCCCGCAAATGCCCTTGATGCTGCAGGAAAATTACACGCTCAAGCTGATCGAACTGCTCAAACAAGGCGAAATCGACGTCGCCATCATGGCGCTCCCGTTTCCGGAAACCGGCCTGATGCTGCGCCCGCTGTACGACGAACCCTTCGTGGTCGCGCTGCCGTCCGGTCATGCCTGGGAAAACCGCCAGAAGATCGACGCCGACGATCTGAAGCAGGAAACCATGTTGCTGCTCGGCAGCGGCCACTGTTTCCGTGATCACGTGCTGGGCGTCTGTCCGGAACTGATGCGCTTTTCGCAAAACGCGGACGGCATCCAGAAGACCTTCGAGGGCTCGTCGCTGGAAACCATTCGCCACATGGTGGCGAGCGGTGTCGGCATTACCGTGCTGCCGCGCATGTCGGTGCACGAAGTCAAGCCGCATGCCGGCGGCATCGACGCCGGGCTGCTCAGCTACGTCGCTTTCGACGAACCCGTGCCGGATCGCCGCGTCGTGCTGGCCTGGCGCAAGAGCTTCACGCGCATGCCCGCTATCGACGCCATTTGCGACGCCATCAACGCCTGCGATCTGCCGGGCGTCAGGAAGCTCGACTTGCCCGTCGCCGTCAACTGACGGCCGCGCCCGCATCCGGCCGGTTCGCCGCGCATCGCCAGGCGGCAACCGGTCCGAGGCCATCCGGGCGTCGATAGCCGCCATCCCTATCGAATAGATAAAATTAATCAAACACGTTAATTCGATAGCGTTGTTATAGTGTCCTCCAGGGATCACCCGATTCCACAAGACCCGGAGGAAATCATGACGCAACCGAACCCGCAGCAAGTCCAGGCCCTCGCCGCCCAACCGGCCGCCGCGTCCGGTGGTTTCGCCATGTCGATGCTCAGCGTGCGGACCGTTGCGTTGTCCCTGCTGGTCGATCGGGCCTTGTCCGCATGACGCATCACGCTTGACGCGTGAGCCTCTGGCATCAGTGCACAGCGCCTCTTCCACACTCTGTTTCGATAAAAGCCATCCAGGAGTCACGCATGTCCGAACACAAGCTCACCAATGCCGCCGGCGCACCCGTCGCCGACAACCAGAATTCGATGACCGCCGGCGCGCGCGGTCCGGTCGTCCTGCAAGACGTCTGGCTGCTCGAAAAACTCGCTCACTTCGACCGCGAAGTGATTCCGGAACGCCGCGTTCACGCCAAAGGTTCGGGCGCGTTCGGCACGCTGAAGGTCACGCACGATATCTCGCGCTACACGAAGGCGAAGGTGTTCGCGCAAGCCGGCAAGGAAACGCCGCTTTTCATGCGCTTTTCGACGGTTGCCGGCGAGCGCGGCGCGGCCGACGCCGAACGCGACGTGCGCGGCTTCTCGATCAAGTTCTACACGGAAGAGGGCAACTGGGACGTGGTGGGCAACAACACGCCGGTGTTCTTTATCCGCGATCCGCTGAAGTTTCCGGACTTCATCCACACGCAAAAGCGCGACCCGTACACCAACATGCGCAGCAATGTGGCCGCGTGGGATTTCTGGTCGCGTCATCCGGAGTCGCTGCATCAGGTGACGATTCTGATGAGCGACCGCGGGATTCCGCAGAATTTCCGTCAGATGCACGGCTTCGGCTCGCACACGTACTCGTTCATCAACGCCAACAACGAGCGTTTCTGGGTGAAGTTCCACTTCAAGTCGATGCAAGGCGTCGAGAACTTTACCGATGCAGAAGCCGCACAGGTGGTCGCGCAGGATCGTGAAAGCGCGCAACGCGATCTGCTCACGAACATCGACCAGGGCAACTTCCCGAAATGGCGCTTCGCCATTCAGGTGATGCCGGAAGCGGAAGCCGCCACGTATCGCTTCAATCCGTTCGACATCACGAAAGTGTGGTCGCAGAAGGACTATCCGCTGATCGATGTCGGCACGATCGAGTTGAATCGCAATGCCGCCAACTATTTCGCGGACGTGGAGCAGGCGGCGTTCACGCCGGCCAACGTGGTGCCGGGCATCGGTTTCTCGCCGGATCGTCTGTTGCAGGGGCGTCTGTTCTCGTATGGCGACACGCAGCGCTATCGCCTCGGCGTGAATCACCACCAGATTCCGGTGAACGCCTCGCGTGTGGCGAGCCCGCATTCGTTTCATCGCGACGGCGCGATGCGCACGGACGGCAACCTCGGCGGCAACGTGAATTACGAGCCGAACCGCTTCGGCGACTTCGCGCAGGACGCCAACGCGTCCGAACCGCCGCTCGCGGCGGGCGCGGTGGATCGCTACGATCATCGTCTGGACGACGACTACTACACGCAGCCGGGCATGCTGTTTGCGCTCTTCGATGCGGCCCAGCGCGAGCGTCTGTTCGGCAACATCGCACGCCATATCAACGGTGTGCCGCAGGAGATCGTCGCGCGTCAGATCGAGCATTTCCGCCGCGCCGATCCGGCATACGCGGAAGGCGTGATCGCAGCGATTGCCAGGCTCGCGGAAGGCGAGACGAAGTAAGCGCATCGAGCAGTTGAAGCGATGCAGCAACGCGGGACGCATCTGCGTCCCGCCGGTATCGATACGAACCGAAGGAGCACGATCATGATGCAGATGATGATGGCCACGCTGGGCGGCACTTCAGCCGCACGCGGCGCGCAACAGCAGTACGCTTTGATGGCGCGCAAGGCAGTGGGTTTCGCGATCGTCACGAGCGGGCTCGCAGTGATCGCCGCGCAGGCGCTGCAACACGCCCTGGGCGGTTGATGCAGGCCATGCCGCGGGTGCGGCAAGTGGCCACGCGTCATACGGGCGCAGCAGCTTTCTACGCTAAACTGTCGGGCGTTCGCTATGCCGGGTTTGCTATCCGCAGACCGTCACTTGCCGATCGGTTCGTATCACTCTTCAAAGGAGTCATCATGGCCAAAAAAGAAGCTTCAGCAGCGGTACAGCACGTCAATATCGGGATCAGCGACAAGGATCGCAAGAAGATTGCGGAAGGTCTGTCGCGCCTGCTCGCCGACACCTATACGCTGTACCTGAAGACCCATAACTTCCACTGGAACGTGACGGGTCCGATGTTCAATACGCTGCACCTGATGTTCGAAACGCAATACAACGAGCTGGCGCTCGCGGTCGATTCGATCGCTGAACGGATTCGCGCGCTGGGCGTGCATGCGCCGGGCAGCTACAAGGAATTCGCCAGGCTGTCGTCGATTCCGGAAGCGGACGGCGTGCCGGCGGCGGAAGAAATGATCCGCCAGCTGGTGGAAGGTCAGGAAGCCGTGGTGCGTACCGCACGCGCGATTTTCCCGTCGACGGAAGCCGCCAACGACGAGCCGACCGCCGACCTGCTGACGCAACGCATGCAAACGCACGAAAAGACCGCGTGGATGCTGCGCTCGATGCTGGCTTAAGCATCAACCTTAAGCATCAAGCGCACCGGGCATCTCGCCCGGATTTCAGCGTGGCGCGTCGCTCCGGCGCGGGCGTCGAGACGTCATGCAAACAAAGCCTCCCTGCGCGGGAGGCTTTTTTTCTGCGCAGCCTTGTCCGACCTGCTTGCGTCGCGGCGGCCCGCCGTCCGCATCCCGTAAAATAGCCGCACCGTCTCGCACTTTCACCGACTCCGCCCATGTTCGCCCGACTTCCCCTGTATCTGCGCCTCGTGCGCATGGACAAGCCGATCGGCAGCCTGCTGCTGCTATGGCCGACGCTCAACGCGCTGTGGATCGCGTCGGACGGTCGCCCGTCGTTGCCGCTGCTGGTGATCTTCACGGTGGGCACGGTGCTGATGCGCTCGGCGGGTTGCGCGATCAACGACTACGCCGATCGCGATTTCGATCGTTACGTGAGGCGCACGGAGAACCGTCCGATCACGTCGGGCAAGATCAGGGCGTGGGAAGCGGTGGCGCTGGCGGCCGCGTTGTCGCTGCTGGCATTTCTGCTGATCCTGCCGCTGAATGCGCTGACTAAGGAACTCTCGGTGGCGGCGCTCTTCGTCGCCGGTTCGTATCCGTTCACCAAGCGCTTCTTCGCCATTCCGCAGGCTTATCTGGGCATCGCGTTCGGTTTCGGCATTCCTATGGCGTTCGCCGCGATTCAGAACCACGTGCCGATGCTCGCGTGGGTGATGCTGCTGGCCAATGTGTTCTGGTCGGTCGCGTACGACACCGAATATGCGATGGTCGACCGCGACGACGACATCAAGATCGGCATCCGCACTTCGGCGCTGACGTTCGGCCGCTTCGACGTGGCCGCGATCATGCTCTGCTACGCGGTGACGCTGGGGATCTACGTGGGCATCGGCGTGCTGCTCGGTTTCGGCGCGCTGTACTGGCTGGGCTGGGCGGCGGCCGCGGGCTGCGCGATCTATCACTACACGCTGATCCGAAATCGGGAACGGATGGCGTGCTTCGCCGCGTTCCGGCATAACAACTGGCTGGGCGGCGCGCTGTTCGCGGGTATCGCCGCGCATTACGCGGCGACGTGGTTCTAGTTTTTCCGCAGGGCTTTGCGCCGGCTTTGCGCCGGCTTTGCGGTGCTTCATCACTAACGCCGCGGCGGCCTGAATCGAAGCGCCGCGGCGTTCAGTCCTACTGTGCTGCCTGCGCGCTTACTGCTTGCCGAATTCGTCGCCCATTTCCCGCGCACGGGCATTGGCCGCGAGCGCGCCGCGCACGATCGCATCCTTGATGCCGCTCGCGTCGAACGACGCCAGCGCCGCCGCCGTGGTGCCGCCCTTCGACGTCACGCGTTCGCGCAGCACGCCCGGCGGCTCGTCGGAATTCGCCGCCAGTTGCGCCGCGCCGGTGAAGGTCGCGACGGCGAGCGCACGGCCCTGCGCTTCATCCATGCCGAGCTGGCGGGCGGCTTCCTGCAACGCTTCGATGAAATAGAACACGTAGGCGGGCCCGCTGCCCGAGATTGCGGTGACGGCGTCGATCTTCGCTTCGTCGTCGAACCAGACCGTTTCGCCGACTGCGCCCAGCAGTTGCGACGCGAGCGCGCGGCCCGCTTCGTCCACGCTGCCGGTTGCCACGAGACCGGTCACGCCCATGCCGATCAACGCCGGCGTATTGGGCATGACGCGCACGATACGGCTGTGACCGTTCAGCCAGCGCGACATGTCGCCCATGCGAATACCGGCGACGATGCTCACGACCAGTTGCGACGCGTTCAGATGCGGCGCCACCGCCTCGGCGACGCTCTTCAGGATCTGCGGCTTCACCGCCAGCACGACGGCGTCGTACGCGGCCAGCGCGGCATCCGCGGCGGCGCCGGTCCGGATGCCGAACTGCTGCTCATTGCGTTTGCGCGCCTCTTCGTTGGGATCGATTGCGTAGAGGTCAGCGGCTGCGACGCCACGTTTGATGAGGCCGCCGATCAACGCGGCGGCCATGTTGCCACCGCCGATAAAAGCAATTTTCATGATGTTCCGGATGAAGTGCCGTGAAGAGCCAACGGAGCCTGAAAAGGTTCGCGAAGCTCAGTTAGAGTAATCTCGCGCGCCGAAGATCGCGGTGCCTACGCGCACGATGGTCGCGCCTTCCAGTACGGCGGCCTCGAGGTCGCTCGACATGCCCATCGACAGCGTATCGAGTGCGAGTCCGCCGTCGCGCAGACGCTCGAACAACTCGCGCAACTGCCGATGCGGCACGCGTTGCTCGTCGATGCTCCCGGCCGGTTCGGGAATCGCCATCAGGCCGCGCAGCTTAAGCTTCGGCAGTGCGGCGATCGCCTGCGCGACCTGCGCCGCCTCGGCAATGCCGACGCCGCTCTTCGACGCCTCGCCGCTGATGTTGACCTGTAGACACACGTTCAGCGGCGGCAGATTGTCCGGCCGCTGCTCCGAAAGCCGCTGCGCGATCTTCAGCCGGTCGACCGAGTGCACCCAGTCGAAATGCTCGGCGACGGGGCGCGTCTTGTTCGATTGCAAAGGGCCGATGAAATGCCATTCGATCGTGGCGCGCAGATCGGCGAGCGCCTCGATCTTGGTGATGGCTTCCTGCACGTAGTTCTCGCCGAACGCGCGCTGGCCGGCAGCGTAGGCGGCGCGCACGTCTTCGGCGGGGAAAGTCTTCGAGACCGCGAGCAGATGGATCGAACGTGTATCGCGTCCGGCCACGTGCGCGGCCGTGGCGATGCGCTGCCGCACCGCTTCGAGGTTGTGAATCAGATCGGGCATGACGGATCCGGAAGTCCAGCGAAAGTCGATTACCCGATTATACGGACAGCATGTGCTCGACCAGTTCGATCCAGTGCGCAACCGGCGTGGACGTGCCGCTTTGCAGATGCGCAATGCAGCCGACGTTCGCCGACACGATCACCTGCGGCTCCTGCGCCTGCAGCCGTTCGAGCTTCTGATCCCGCAACGCATACGAAAGCTTGGGCTGCGTCAGCGAGTAGGTGCCGGCCGAGCCGCAGCATAGATGATTGTCGGTGGGCAGTCGCACTTCGACACCCAGCGCGCCGAGCAGGTGCTCGACCTTGCCGCGTATCTGCTGGCCATGCTGCAGCGTGCAGGGCGGATGAAACGCGACCGTATGCACCGAGCGGCGCCGCGTGACGGAAACCAGCGATTCTTCGAACTCCGGCAGGATCTCCGCGATGTCGCGCGTCAGTTCCACCACGCGGCGCGCTTTTTCCGCATACGCCGGATCGTCGCGCAACAGGTGCGCGTATTCCTTGACGGTCGCGCCGCAGCCGGACGCGTTCATCACGATCGCTTCCACGCCCTGTTCGACGTACGGCCACCATGCGTCGATGTTGGCGCGCAGGTCGTCGAGGGCGTCGTCGTTGTAGCCCAGATGCAGACGGATCGCGCCGCAGCAGCCGGCATCCGGCGCGATCAGCGTTTCGATGCCGAGCGCGTCGAGCACGCGCGCGGTCGCGACGTTGACGTTCGGCATCATCGACGGTTGCACGCAGCCCGCGAGCAGCAGCATCTTGCGCGGATGCTTCGCGGTCGGCCATTCCAGCGGACGCTGCCGCGCGGGCACCTTGTCGCGCAGCTTCCTCGGCAGCAACGGCCGAAAATGCTGACCGATACGCATGGTCGGCGTGAACAGCGCGCTGCTCGGCACGAAGCTCGCGAGCATCCGGCGCATCAGCCTCTGGCCGAGCGGACGCGTGACTTTTTCTTCGGTGATCTTGCGGCCGATCTCCACCAGCCGGCCATATTGCACGCCGGAGGGGCAGGTCGTTTCGCAGTTGCGGCAGGTCAGGCAGCGGTCGAGGTGGACCTGGGTGCTGCGCGTGACCGGTGCGCCTTCCACCATCTGCTTGATCAGATAGATCCGTCCGCGCGGGCCGTCGAGTTCGTCGCCGAGCAGCTGATAGGTCGGACAGGTAGCCGTGCAGAAACCGCAATGCACGCAGTTGCGCAGAATGCCGTCGGCTTCGTCGCCATCGGGCGTGTTGCGCATGAAGTCCGCGAGGTTGGTTTGCATCGCGTCGCTCAGAAGTCGGGGTAGAGACGGCCGCGATTGAAGATGCGGGCCGGGTCGAAAGCGGCTTTCAGGCCGCGATGGATTTTCATGAGCGGCGCGGGAAGCGGGGTGAACACACCGGCGCCACGGTCGTAGCCGTGACCGGTCCGGAATATCGTCGCGTGGCCGCCCGCCTGCTTGGCGCTGATGCGCACGGTTTGCGCGTCGGTGTCGGTGATCCACCAGCGCTGGCCGCCGCCCCATTCCATGAGTTGCGCACCGGGCAGTTGCAGCGGCTCCGTGATGGATGGCAGCGCGAGGCGCCACAGCGCCGCTTTCGGCGGAATGGCGGAGAAAAACGAATCGGTCTGTTCGCGCAGGCCGGCCCAGAAGCGCTCCGCTTCGACCGCATCGACCACTTCGCCGCCCAGCGAGGTACGCGCCGACTTGACCGCGGCCTCGGCGCCCGCGAGGCGCACGGCCAGCGTGCCATGACGCCAGGCACTCGCGGTAATCGGCAGCGGCCGGCCGCCCCATTCGTTGAGCTTGCGGACCGCGTCGGTGCCGTTCATGTCGAATTTGAGCGTGGCTTCGGCCTGCGGCAACGGCAGCACCTTGATCGACAGTTCGAGGATCAGCCCGAGCGTGCCGAGCGAGCCGGCCATCAGGCGCGAGACGTCGTAGCCGGCGACGTTCTTCACCACCTGGCCGCCGAAATGCAGCGTTTGCCCCTGGCCGTTCATGATCACGGCGCCGAGCACGAAGTCGCGCGCCGCACCGGCCGACGGGCGGCGCGGCCCGGCAATGCCCGCCGCGATGCAGCCGCCGAAGGTGGCCTGCGGCCCGAAGTGCGGCGGTTCGAAGGCGAGCATCTGATGGTGGTCGGCGAGCGCGGCCTCGATCTCCAGCAGGGGCGTGCCCGCACGCGCGGTGATGACCAGTTCCGCCGGATCGTACGCAATGATGCCGCGATAAGCGCGCGTGTCGAGGATGTCACCTTCGAGCGTCTGGCCGTACCAGTCTTTGGTGCCGCCGCCACGGATGCGCAACGCGCGCCCTTCGGCGCTGGCCGAACGTACACGTTCCGACCAACCGGCGACGATGTCGTCCTCTTCCATGGTGTCCTGCTTCGTTGTGTTTCGGTTGATTGTACCGGGCGGGGGCGCTCTCGCAACCCGGAGCGGACCCGTATCGGGTAATCAGGGTGAAAGCAGGAACAGCGGCACCGGCGCGGGTTATGCGCAATGCGTCGGCGGGTACGGCAATGTTAGAAACGCGGCAGGTCCGGATGCGGCAGCAAGCCGCCGCGTACGTGCATCTTGCCGTATTCGGCGCAGCGGGCGCGCGTGGGAATGCCTTTGTCGGGGTTCAGGAGGCCAGGCGCGTCGAAAGCCCGCTTGACCGCGTGGAACGCGTCGCGCTCTTCGGGCGAAAACTGCACGCACATGGAATTGATCTTCTCGATGCCGACGCCGTGCTCGCCGGTCACCGTGCCGCCCAGTTCCACGCATGCTTCGAGAATGTCGCAACCGAACGCTTCGGCCCGGTGCCACTCGTCCCGGTCGTTGCCGTTGAACAGGATCAGCGGATGCATGTTGCCGTCTCCCGCGTGGAAGACGTTGATGCAGCGCAAGTTGTAGATCTTCTCCATCGCCTCGATGCGCGTGAGCAGCGGGCCAATACTGCGGCGCGGCACGGTGCCGTCCATGCAGTAATAGTCGGGTGAAATGCGCCCGGCGGCCGGGAAGGCGTTCTTGCGCCCCGACCAGAAGCGCAGCCGTTCGTTTTCCGAGCGCGAAATCTGGATGCGCGTGGCGCCGTGTTCGCGCAGCACCGCGGTCATGCGCACGATCTCGTCGGCGACTTCGTCGGGCGTGCCGTCCGATTCGCACAGCAGGATCGCCGCCGCGTCGAGATCGTAGCCCGCGTTGACGAATTCCTCGACGGCGCGCGTGGCCGGCTTGTCCATCATTTCCAGACCCGCCGGGATGATGCCCGCCGCAATGATGCCGGCAACCGCGTCGCCGCCTTTCACGACGTCGTCGAAACTGGCCATGATGACCTGCGCCGTTTGCGGCTTGGGGATCAGCTTGACGGTGACTTCGGTGACGATCGCAAACATGCCTTCGCTGCCGATCAGCACCGCCAGCAGATCGAGGCCGGGCGCATCCGGCGCGAGCGAGCCGAACTCGACGATTTCGCCTTCCATCGTGACGGCGCGCACGCGCAGCACGTTATGCACCGTCAGACCGTATTTGAGGCAGTGAACGCCGCCGGAATTCTCCGAGACATTGCCGCCGATCGTGCAGGCAATCTGCGACGACGGGTCCGGCGCGTAATACAGGCCGTAAGGTGCGGCGGCTTCGGAGATGGACAGGTTGCGCACGCCCGGCTGCACCGTGGCGGTTCGCGCGTACGAATCGACCTCGACGATCTTGCGCAAGCGCGCGAGCGACACCACCACACCGTGGCGGATCGGCATGGCGCCGCCGGACAGGCCGGTGCCCGCACCGCGCGGGACGATCGGCACGTCGAGGCGGTGGCAGATCTGCACGATGCGCTGCACCTGCGATTCCGTCTCCGGCAACGCGACCGCGAGCGGCAGACGCCGGTAGGCGGCGAGACCGTCGCATTCATAGGCGACGGTGTCTTCTTCGCGATACAGCAGACAGTGGGTCGGCAACACGGCCATCAGCGCCTGCACGACTTCGCGCTGGCGCTGGGCGAGTACCTCGGCGGTCAGTTCAGCGGGTGCGTTCATGTGACCTGTCTCCTCATGCCTTTCAAGTCCGGCGCGGCCGGCTTTCTGATGCAGCCGCGCCTGACCATGCCTCAAGCCGCCCAGGAGAAGATCTTGCCCGGGTTCATCAGATTGTGCGGATCGAGCGCGTGCTTGATCGAGCGCATGGTGTCGACCGCGACTTCACCGTGTTCTTCGAGCAGGAAGCCCATCTTGTGCAAGCCGACGCCATGCTCGCCCGTACAGGTGCCGTCCATGCGCAGCGCGCGCTCCACGATGCGATGGTTCAGGCGCTCGGCTTCGACCAGTTCTTCCGGCTTGTTGGGATCGATCAGGATCGCAACGTGGAAGTTGCCGTCGCCGACATGGCCGACGATCGGGCAGGGCAGAGGCGACGCCTTCAGGTCCTGTTCCGTTTCCTCCACACATTCCGCGAGGCGCGAGATCGGCACGCAGACGTCGGTCGTGACCGCGCGGCAACCGGGCTTCAGTTGCAGCATGGCGAAATAGGCGTTGTGGCGCGCATTCCATAGACGGCTGCGGTCTTCCGGACGCGTGGCCCATTCGAAGCCCTCGCCGGCATTCTGCGCGGCGACCTCCTGGACGAGTTCGGCCTGCTCTTTTACGCCGGCCTCGGTGCCGTGGAACTCGAAGAACAACGTGGGCGCTTCACGCAGCGTCAGATTCGAGTGGCGGTTGATCGAGCGGATGGCGAGCGAGTCGACGAATTCGACGCGCGCAATCGGTACGCCGATCTGGATCGTTTCGATGACCGCGCGAACCGCGTCGCCCATCGACGGGAACGTGCACACCGCCGCGGACACCGCCTCCGGCTGCGGATACAGGCGGACTGTGATTTCCGTAATCACGCCGAGCGTGCCTTCCGAGCCGACGAACAGGCGCGTGAGGTCGTAACCCGCGGACGACTTGCGGGCCCGCGTGCCGGTTTTGATCACGCGGCCATCGGCCAGCACCACGGTCAGCCCGAGCACGTTTTCGCGCATCGTGCCGTAGCGCACAGCGTTGGTACCCGACGCGCGCGTGGCCGACATGCCGCCGATGCTCGCGTCCGCGCCGGGGTCGATCGGGAAGAACAGACCCGTGTCGCGCAACGCCTCGTTCAACTGTTTGCGCGAGATGCCGGGCTCGACGGTGACGGTCAGGTCTTCGGCGTTGATCGACAGCACCCGGTTCATTTCCGACAGATCGATCGATACGCCGCCTTGCACGGCGAGCAGATGCCCTTCCAGCGACGAGCCGTTACCGTAAGGAATGACCGGGACGTTGTACTGGCCGCACAGTTTGACGACGTTCTGCACGTCTTCGGTAGTGCGTGCGAACACGACTGCGTCGGGCAGTTGAGGGTCGAACGGCGATTCGTCGCGGCCATGATGGACGCGCACGGCTTCGGACACGGACACGCGCTCGGCGAACGCGGCCTTGAGCGCGCTCAGCAGCTCGGCGGGAAACGGACGGCGCAACGGGGCCGGCGGCACGGGATGGTTCACGCATGTCTCCTGATATGTGGGGCGATACCGGTTTGCAGCAAGTGCTTCATTTTACGCCGATCGCCCGTGGGCCGGCGTTGAAGCCGGTCGACGCTTCTATAATGGCGGCGACTTCACGATGCGCGCAATATGGATAAACGCGGTGCCGGATGAGCCACACCGGGGCTGGGCCGGGGCCGCGATGGGCCTGCGTTAGGCAGGTGGGCCGCGTTGGTCACCGCCTCTGCCGCATTGAACCGCGTATCGTCACTGAATGCATGGGAGACATGATGGGCAACCGCTTGAGCAAGATCGCCACCCGCACGGGTGATGACGGCACCACGGGCCTCGGCGACGGGAGCCGTGTGCGCAAAGACAGCGCGCGGATCGCCGCGATCGGCGACGTGGACGAACTCAACTCGAATGTCGGTGTGCTGCTGTGTGAAACCTTGCCGGACAAGGTGCGGGCAGCGCTGGTCACGATCCAGCATGACCTGTTCGACCTGGGCGGCGAGTTGTGCATTCCCGGCCACACCATGATTACCGACCGGCAACTCGCGCAACTCGACGACTGGCTCGCCGACTACAACGCGGCGTTGCCGCCGCTGAAGGAGTTCATCCTGCCTGCCGGCTCGCGCGCGGCCTCGCTCGCGCATGTGTGCCGCACCGTGTGCCGGCGTGCTGAACGGGCGATCGTTGCGTTAGGCGAACACGACACCATTAATGCCGCGCCGCGCCAGTATGTGAACCGGCTGTCCGACCTGTTGTTCGTGCTCGCGCGCGTACTCAACCGCGCGGACGGCGGTACTGACGTGCTGTGGCAACACGAGCGCCGCGCAGGCTAGCGCCGAGCCGTGGCAATACGCGCGTGACAGTGCGACGACGCATGCACGATCACATGCATTGGTGAGTCTTGCACGTCAGCCGACTGCCAGCGTGACCGGCTTGCCGATCCGGCTCATCATTTCCACGAGCGTGTCGATGGTGAATTTGGTGGTTTTCTTGTTGACCACGTCGGACACGCGCGGGCGCGACACCATCAGAATCTCGGCCGCCTCGGCCTGCTTCAGATGATGCTGCTCGATCCAGGTGGACAGTTCCGTCATGAGCTGCTCCTTGAGCAGCCGCGTGTCATTGATCTGTTTTTGCGACGCTGCATGCAGTTGCTTCGCCTCTTTGGCGGAAAAGCCGAGTTCGAGGAACAGATTGGCACCGGGCCTGGTTACGTGACGAATTTTGGTGTCGATCGTCATTTTTCAGTTTTCCTATTGTTAATGATGGCGCGATACCGCGTTTCGGCAATCTTCCTGTCGTGCGGACCCAGCCTTTGCGTTTTCTTCTGGAAGCAATGCAGCACGTAAAGCGCTTCCACGAACTTGGTCACGTACATGACGCGAAAAACACCGTCTGCTTCCCTGATGCGAATCTCGCGTGTTCCGGGGCCGATCGAGTCAAACGGTTTCCAGTCGTCAGGGTCGAGGCCAGCCTGAATCTTGCCGAGTTGAAACCCCGCTCGACGACGCATTTCCTCGGGAAAGGCGAGTAAATCGTGATAGCTGGAGCCGAGCCAGCGAATTTCTTTTTCCTGCTCCATAGCCGCCTTTCATGTACAAAATTTTATACCCAACATTCATCCCGGTCAAGTCGTACTCGACCCGGCCATGAGTCGTTACGGTACAGAGGCGGTTAAGGGAGCGCCATTCGTCCGTTCGGCCAATAAAAAACCCGGCTCGCCGAGCCGGGTTTTTTTGCATCCACTGCTGCAATCAGCGCGGCTTCAGTTGCCGCTGCCGCGTGCCACACGGCGCTGCTTCACCGCGTCGGCGAGGCCTTCCAGCACGGCGACACTTTCGTCCCAGCCGATGCACGCGTCGGTGATGCTCTGGCCGTACGTCAGCGCGCAGCCTTCCTGCAGATCCTGGCGGCCCGCCACCAGATTCGATTCCACCATCACGCCGACAATCCGTTCGTCACCCGAAGCAATCTGGCGGCCGATATCCGCGCACACCGGAATCTGATTCTCGTGCTTCTTCGAGCTGTTCGCGTGGCTCGCGTCGATCATCAGGCGCGCGGCGAGACCGGCCTTGCCGATGTCCGCGCACGCGGCGTTGACGCTGTCCGCGTCGTAGTTCGGCGTCTTGCCGCCGCGCAGGATGATGTGGCAGTCCTCATTGCCCGCGGTCGACACGATTGCCGAGTGGCCGCCCTTCGTGACCGACAGGAAATGGTGCGGCTGCGAGGCGGCCTTGATCGCGTCGACCGCGATCTTGACGTTGCCGTCCGTGCCGTTCTTGAAGCCGACCGGGCACGACAGGCCCGAAGCCAGTTCGCGGTGCACCTGCGATTCGGTGGTCCGCGCGCCGATTGCGCCCCACGAGATCAGGTCGGCGATGTACTGCGGACTGATCATGTCGAGGTATTCGGTGCCGGCCGGCAGGCCGAGTTCGTTGATGCGCAACAGCAACTCGCGCGCGGTGCGCAGGCCTTCGTTGATCTTGAAGCTATTGTCCATGTACGGGTCGTTGATGAGACCCTTCCAGCCAACAGTTGTGCGCGGCTTTTCGAAGTACACGCGCATCACGATTTCGAGCTCGCCGGCAAAGCGCTTGCGCTGCTCGACCAGACGGCCGGCGTATTCCATCGCCGCCTTCGTATCGTGAATCGAGCACGGTCCGATGATCACGATCAGGCGATCTTCCATGCCGTGCAGAATGCGATGCATCGAGGTGCGCGAGTTATAGATCACGTCGGACACCGTTTCGTCGCAGGCGAATTCACGGATCAGGTGAGCGGGCGGCGTGAGTTCTTTCAATTCGCGGATGCGGACATCGTCGGTGTTGTGCGGGGGCATGTTGTTCTCCAATCGGTTCGTAGCGTGTTCGCGCAGGCAGTCAGGATTGCGATGAAGCGGCGATGCCAGAGCGGACAACCATCAAAAATAAAGTTTCAAAGGCATGAGGCGAAAAAAAACCGCCAGACTGGCTGGCGGTTTTTCGGGAATTCTCGGTGTTCTGCGTGCACTAACACCCCTCTCGATCCGCCAGCGGTCTGAGATGCCAAAAAAAGTAAAAGTAAAACTTGGCGGACATGACGAATGAGGTCGCAGGTCAAAAAGGGTGAGTGACTTTATAACCCGGTCAGGCTGCACTTGCAAGCTACCGGGCATAAAAATGCGGGAAATCCGCATACTTCGCGCAATGTATGCACGAAGTATGCGTTTGTAACGAATCAGGCAGTGCCGCCAACCGTCATCCGGTCGATCCGCAGCGTGGGCTGGCCGACGCCCACCGGCACGCTCTGGCCTTCCTTGCCGCACACGCCCACGCCCGAATCGAGCTTCATGTCGTTGCCGATCATGCTGACGTATTTGAGCGATTCCGGACCACTGCCGATCAGCGTTGCGCCCTTCACCGGATACGTGACCTTGCCGTCTTCGATCATGTACGCCTCGGAAGCCGAGAACACGAACTTGCCGTTGGTGATGTCGACCTGGCCGCCGCCGAAGTTCACCGCATACAAGCCGTTCTTCACGGAGGCGATGATTTCCTGCGGATCCTTGTCGCCATTGAGCATGTACGTGTTGGTCATGCGCGGCATGGGTAGCGCGGCGTACGACTCACGGCGCGCATTGCCCGTGACCGGCATCTTCATCAGACGCGCGTTCAGCGTGTCCTGGATGTAGCCCTTCAGGATGCCGTCTTCGATCAGCGTGGTGCACTGGGTCGGATTGCCTTCGTCGTCGATATTGAGCGAGCCGCGGCGGTTCGGCAGCGTGCCGTCGTCCACCACGGTCACGCCCCTGGCGGCCACCTGTTCGCCGATGCGCCCCGCGAATGCCGACGAACCCTTGCGGTTGAAGTCGCCTTCCAGACCGTGGCCGATCGCTTCGTGCAGCAGTACGCCGGGCCAGCCCGGTCCGAGCACGACGGTCATCGCGCCGGCCGGCGCCGGACGGGCTTCGAGGTTCACCAGCGCCGCATGCACCGCGTCGTCGACATAGCCTGACAGCACCTCGTCGGTGAAATAGGCGTAGTCGAAGCGGCCGCCGCCGCCGCCGCTGCCGATTTCGCGGCGGCCGTTCTGCTCGGCGATCACCGTGACCGACACGCGCACGAGCGGCCGGATGTCGGCCGCGAAGCCGCCGTCGCTGCGCGCGACCAGCACTACGTCGTATTCGCCGGCGAGACCCGCCATGACCTGCTGGATGCGCGGATCGCGGCCGCGCGCCATCTTTTCGATGCGCTCGAGCAGCTTGACCTTGGCGGTCGCGTCGAGCGAATGCAGCGGATCGGCCGGCAGATACAGATCGCGCCCGGCAATGCCGGTCAGCGACGAGGCCACCTTGATCTTCTGCTTGCCGCCGCCCGCCCTGGCGATCGAACGGGTGGCGAGCGCCGCCTGGCGGATCGCTTCGGGCGACAGGTCGTCCGAATAGGCGAACGCCGTGCGGTCGCCCGACACGGCGCGCACGCCGACGCCCTGGTCGATGCTGAAGCTGCCGGACTTCACGATGCCTTCTTCGAGACTCCACGCTTCGCTGCGCGTGTACTGGAAATACAGGTCGGCGTAGTCGATCTTGTGCGTGAAGATTTCGGCGAGCGTGCGGGTGAGCAGGGCTTCGTCGAGACCATAGGGCGTCAGGAGGATGTCCTTGGCGGTGGCGAGATTACGGATACCGGGTTCGATGATGTTCATGCGAAGTATGTTCTGCTCGATACGAAGGATTCGGTTAGCGCGTCTGTCACTCACAAATGAGTCCAGGGCGCCGCACTTTCAATGTCACACGAGTGGGTTGATCAATTGGGTCAGGTGAGTCAACTGAGCACACGATGACGCCAGGCGGGCAGACTCTGTCGCACTTCGTCGATGCGCGCACGCTCGAGATTGCCGGCGACCACGCCTGCGCCCTCGTCGCGCAGCGCGACGATTTCGCCCCACGGGTCGATCAGCATGCTGTGGCCCCACGTACGGCGGCCATTTTCATGTTTGCCGCCTTGCGCCGCGGCCAGCACGTAACACTGGTTTTCGACCGCCCGCGCGCGCAGCAGCATTTCCCAATGCGCGCGGCCGGTCGTGTAAGTGAACGCCGACGGCACCACGATCAGCGCGCAGTCGCCCATGCGCCGGTACAGCTCCGGAAAGCGCAGATCGTAGCAGACCGACAGACCCACGCGGCCGAACGGCGCCTCGAAGCTGCGCACTTCGCCGCCGGGGCAGATGGTGCGCGCTTCGTCGAACGATTCCGCGCCCTTTTCGAAGTTGAACAGGTGGATCTTGTCGTAGCGCGCGGCCTCGTTGCCCTGCGGGTCGAACACCAGCGTGGTGTTCAGCACGCGCGAGGCTTCAGGCGACATCAACGGCAGCGTGCCGCCGATCACCCAGATCTGGTGGCGGCGCGCGGCGTCGGCGAGAAAGCGCTGGATCGGTCCGTCCTGATAGGGTTCGCGCACGGCGAGCTTGTCCGTGTCCTTGAAGCCCATGAAGCAGAAGTACTCAGGCAGCAGGACGAGTTGCGCGCCTTCGGCGGCGGCCTCGGCGATCAGACGCCCGGCTTCGGCGAGATTGCGCTCGCGATCCGGTGTGCTCACCATTTGCAGCGCGGCGACACGGAAGGCGCTTTCCAGGGAACCGCTGGACACGGTTGAAGAGACCTGTGTTTCGCTCATGAGCGTTTCGGAAAACTCCCGGCAAGGCGGCGGCGCGAACCGCTTGCGCCGCGTACGTCGTTCAAGACTGGCTGGGCCGCTCGTGCGGCACGGCGCCCGTCTGACCGGGGAAAGGGTCGGATACAGGCTCAGTGCGCTTCCACGGTCGAAGCCGGAGCGTCCATCTTACCGCGATCGCCCTTCACCCGCTCGACGTGCGGTTTCGACCACGAGCCGGTGATCGCATACTCCCGCGCGAACGCGTGCGAGACCGACTGGCTGAACGCCAGATCGGCCACCAGCGCGCCCAGCCCGAGCAGCGGATTGATGACCGTGGCGGCGATCACCGCAGCGCCGGCGCTGACGGTCGGCACGATCTGGACGTGCAGATCCTGGGTCTCCTGGGCGAGATCCACCGAGCCTTTCATCTCGGCCCGCGCCGGCGCGGTGACCATCTCGAAGTTCTCGGTGCGGCCAATGCCGTTGTGAATCTGCGCGGTGCCGGTAACGTGCTCGAACGGCAGGCCTTCGCCGATCACGTCGCGGAAGTTCAGCGTGGCGAAGCGCGCGAGGCTTTGCAGGCTGAGCACGCCCAGCAGCTTGGCGACGCCCGGATCGACCTTGAGGATCTGGCCGTGGCGCAGATCGACGGCCAGATTGCCGTTGAGCGTCGGGTAGTCGATCCGGGTCGGGCCGCCTTGCCACACCATCTTGCCCGACAGCGAGCCAGCGCCCGCCTTGAGCGTGCGCGGCTGGCCGAACCGTTCGAGCAGCGCGCCGGCGTCCTTGATGTCGAGCTTGAAATCGAACACGGTGCGCCGCGCTGTGGCTTCGTCGGCGCTGCTGCCGAGGTCGGTCGAGGTGCGCCAGTTCGCGGTCGCGCTGAGCGTAGCCGCCGGGTTGGTGATGTCGAGCTTGTCGAGTTGCCAGACCGGCACGCCGTCTTCGTCGAAGTTGTGCGCGTCGACTTCGAGACGGCCGACGTTGTGGTCGCGCACGATCAATTCGTTGACCACCAGATCGATGGACGGCATGTTCTGCGCCGGCGCCGACATGACCTCGCCGAGCAGGTCCTTGTCGGTGGCCGACGGAATCACCACGCGGGCAAAGCGCGCCTGCAGCGTGCCGGGCGACTCCCTGGTCGGGCCCGGCAGCCAGGACACGTGGCCGGACACCTGATTCGACGCGATGTTCGCCTGCCACGTGCGATCCGCGTGCGAGGCGCCGACGATCACGCTGTCCCAGTGACGCTTGAGCAGCGTCAGCGTGCCGACGTGCAGCGCGAAGCGGCTCGGCAGGAATTGCGCGACGGTTGGATTCGGCGTGGCCGGCGCCGGCGTGACGGAGGCCGGAGCGGGCGCGTCTTTGGTGCGTATTTGCGTGACCAGCGCACGCCAGGCGTCCGCGTCGAATGTGTCCAGATCGACGGCGGCGATCACGCCTTCGGACGGCAGGTCGGCGGGCCGGTTCACGCCGACCGCGCCGCGCACCACGGTCGGCGGCGTTTTCGGCTGGTAGCGCAGCAGATAGGCGGCGGCGAGCGGGCCGAAGGTGAGGTCGGCGCGCTCCAGTCCCGCTTCGCCCGGCGCGGCGGACGGGCTGACGGCGAAGCGCAGCGGCATCGGCGCGCCGACCGGCTTGTTGAACGGCGCGGGGAAGTCGAGCGCAAGGCCGGTCAGATCGGAATTCGCCGTCACTTCGGGCAGCCGTCCCTTCGCGCCGCGCACGTTGAGCGCGTAGGGCGCGCTGCCGCTCATGCGCGTCAGCACCTGTGCGCCCGGGCCGTGCAGATCGAGTCCGCGCGCCGCGTCGACGGCGATATGGCCGCCCAGGTCGAGCGCATAGGTGCCGTCCTGCTTCAGGCCGCCGTTCGCATGCACGTCGCCGCCGAGGAATTGTCCCGAGAGCCGGTCCACCTGCGCCGTGTGCTCGGTAAACCGCACCTTGCCTTTCAACTGCGACAGCGGTGGCACGTTCTCGACGCTCAGGCGGTTGTTCTGGAAGCCGACCGCGCCCTCCACGCCGATATGCGGCTTCGGCGTGCGCGGCACGGTCAGCTTGAGCGCGAGCGAGGCGGGCCCTTCGGCGCGCACCTTGTCGGTCTCGTGCTTCGCCATGATGCCGAGCGAGCTGGCGTTCACGTAGTCGAGCATGTCGGCGAGCGGCCCGTGGCCGTCGCCCTTGATGACGAGGCTCGACGCCCGGGTGCCGAGGTCGTCGATCCTGCCGTTGACGCCGGTGAGCGCGACCTGCTTGTAATGCGCCCGGTCGATGTCGAAGCGCATCACGTTCTGCCTGAGTTCGAATACGCCGTCGATGCCGTCGAGCGCCGGCCATACGTTCGGCGTGCCGTTCCTCATCTTGCGCGGCGGGTACGGCGTCGGATCGAACTTGCCGCCCTTGAACGGCGCGACGATATGGAACAGTCCGGCGCTCGGGTCGCGCGAATAGGGGAATTTGGTCAGGTCGCCGTGCACCTCGATGGTCGCGCCGTGCGACATGCCGGCCTGCAAGCCGTGGCCCAGATAGATGCGCAGCTTTTCGCCGATGCTGGTCGGCAGATAGCGGGCGATGCGCGTCACCTGAGCGCGCTGGAAGTCGGCTTTCAGATCGAGCGAACCGCGCCCGTGGCCCGGGTTGCTGTAGTCGGCGGTGGCGGTGGCCGCGACGTCGGCGTTCGAAACGCCGAAATCGGCCAGCTTCACGGTGAAGGCCGGGTGGTTCTCGCCCGGCGCCTTCGGCGTGATGGTCCAGTCGGCGCGGCCATGCAGACGGTCGAGCTTCAGACGCGGGTCGTCGAACACGCCCGGCAGCGTAATGGCGACGTTGGAGGTGTCGAGCAGGGCGGTGCCGTGGGTTTCGTCGGCGTCCACGCTGCCCCACAGATTCTCGATGCCGGGAATGCCCGCGCGCGGGTGATTCAGCGGCGTGAGCCCCGGCGGCGGTTCCTGGGCGGCGACACTGATGCCTTGCAGATCGCCCTTGAAGCGATAGCGCTCGATCGGCTCGGCGCCGCTCGGCTGATGGTCGCTGCCCGCTTCGCCCGACTCCGGTTTGGCGCGCTCGACTTCGATCAGATAATTGGCCACCAGGCCGCGCGGGTTGTAGCGCACGAGATTGTTCAACAGACGCCGCGACAGCGGCAACGCGCGGCTGAATTCCGCGAGGATGCCCAGGTCGACCCGGTCGCCGCTTACGCTGACCAGTTGCCCGTGTTGCTGCGAGGCGGTCCGGTAGCGTCCGTTCAGCGTGGTGAGCGCGAGCGTGCGCGTGAGCGGCGTGCCGTCGTCGAGCGGCGGCTGGCCGAGTTCGGCGTGAAACTGGCTCAGTTGCAGTTTGTAGTCGCCTGCCTCGGCTTCGAGGCGCCACATGAAACTGGCGACCGGCACGAGCAGCTTCGGCTGGGTCGGACGCACCCGCATGGCGACGTCGGCGCCGGTGAGTTGCCCGCTTGCCGACTTCATGCGGCCATCGGCGAAGTCGATCCAGATTGCATTGTCGATGCGGCCGGCAAACGTCTCGATCGGGAAATTGACGTAGCGCGCGAGGGTCGGCAGATCGACCGGGCCGGTCGACACGTACACCTGGCCAGTCCAGTTGATCGGCTTGCCGATTGCGGAGAGCGGCGCGTGTCTGAAATGCGTGCGGAAATCGAGCGGGCCGTTCAGAACATGCCCTTCGGCGGGCGCCTGCAGCGCCAGCCGGTGATCGTAGCCGTCGTTGAGAATCGCGATCCGGATATCGCGCAGGGCCAATTCCGGCGCGGCGTGCTCCGCATCGCGCCAGCGCAGCACGCCGCCGCGCACCACGATCGCCTGTTGGCGCAACAGCCAGGTGGTCAGCACGTCGTTGCCGCTGTGGCGCGTGGGCACCGGCACGCCAGCTACCGAGAGCACGCCGTCGCTGCTACGTGCCACCAGCACGTCCGGCTGATCGACGATCAGGCTGGACAGCGCCGGATGAAACTGCCAGAGCGACTTCCACGAGAGCGTGGCGGTGGCGTGCGGAATCGTCAGCGCGGTCTTGCCGTCGCGGTCGCGGATCACGAGATTGGTGACGTCGAGGCCGGGCTGGAAGCCGCTCCAGTACGGCGCGAGCTTGCCGATGCTGAACTGCGCGTGCAGTTTCTCCGAGACGATGGCTTCGATGCGCGGGCGGAACGAGTCGGCGCGCGGCAGCACCACGTAACGCAACGCGAGAAACAGCCCGGTCGCTACAAAGTACAGCACGAGCGCGATCGCGAGGACCACGTGAAAGGTCCGGCGCAGCACGATGTGGTCGCTTCCGCTCACAGGCCGGACCTGCCCGGTTTCGTGAGGGTCGGCGGATTCGTTTCGCTCGGACATGCTGCGGCGGGTGGGCGTATGGTAGTTTTGCAAATTGACGACGAAATGTAACACACGGGAAAGCGTAGACGGACTTCCTGCAAACCCTGTCTGCATGCCGTCTCGCGACGTGCGCGAGGCTGCTGCGCCGGTGTGCTACTGCGAATTGAACAACGCTTATCAAGCAACGAGCGAGCCAGACCCTTGAAGACCGACGCCACTCTCCTGAGTTCCAGCTATTCACACTACGCGGCGCGCGCCGCCGCCGCCCGCCCGCAACTCGTGGCGCAGGTGGCGGCGCTCGCGTCCGCGCCGCTGACCCGCGAGCGTATCGACGCGCGATTCGACGCGTTGTGCGCCGAGGCCGCCGGCGCGAGCGGTGCGCCATTGAGTGAAGATGCACTCAAACGGGCGTTGCGCCAATTGCGCACGGAGGTATTTTGCGCCGTGATGGAGCGCGACCTGGCGGGCGAGGCGGACGTCGCCGAAGTCACCGGCGCGATGACCGATCTGGCGGAAACGACGATCCAGCGGGCGCTCGCGGTTCTGTCCGCCGAACTCGAAGTGCTTTACGGCGAGCCGCGCGGACCGCACGGCGAACGGCTCTCGCTCGGCGTGGTGGGCATGGGCAAGCTGGGCGGGCGCGAACTGAACGTGTCGTCGGATATCGATCTGATCTTCATTTATGAAGAAGATGGCGAGACCGCGGGCGGCCACCGCTCGCCGATCGCCACGCAGGAGTTTTTCACGCGCCTCGGCAAGCGCCTGATCGGCGCCCTCGCCGAAGTCACCGCCGACGGCTACGTGTTCCGGGTCGACATGCGGCTGCGGCCGAACGGCGACTCGGGTCCGCTCGTTTGCAGCCTGGGCATGCTCGAAGAGTATTTCTACGTGCAAGGCCGCGAGTGGGAGCGCTACGCGTGGATCAAGGGCCGTCTCGTGTCCGAAGGTACGAGCGACGCGGCGCAGCGGCTGCAGAAGCAGCTCGACGCGATCGTCACGCCGTTCGTCTACCGCCGCTATCTCGACTTCGGCGTGATCAGCGCGATTCGCGCGCTGCATCTGCAGATTCGCCAGGAGGCGCAGCGCCGTGCCTCCATGCGGCCCGACAAGGCCGACGACATCAAGCTCGGGCGCGGCGGCATCCGCGAAATCGAATTCAGCGCGCAGGTGTTCCAGTTGATCCGCGGCGGCCAGGACGCCGGCTTTCGTGTGCGGCCGACGCTCGCCGTGCTGCGTCACGCGGCCACGCACGGGCTGATCGACACGTCGGTCTGCGTGAAGCTCTCGCAGGCCTATCGCTTCCTGCGCGAACTCGAACACCGTCTGCAATACCGTAACGACGCGCAAACCCATGCCATGCCGGTCGATCCCGAAGAGCGTGTGGCGCTCGCTCACGCAATGGGTTGCGACGACTACGCGGCGCTGATGGCAAAGCTCGATGCGCATCGCGAATTCGTCGAACAGCAGTTCGATCAGATTTTCGCCGACAAGGTGAGCGGCCGCGACGGCTGCGGCGCACCCGAAGACGGCGCCGCCGCGTGGGTGTGGAGCAGCGCGCTTGCCGACGACAGCGCGGATGATGTCCTGCAGGCGCGCCTCGTCGAACTCGGCGTGGCCGAGCCGGGCGAACTGCTCGCGCGGCTGCGCGCGGTGTGGCAGTCGTCGCGTTATGCGGGGCTGGCCGAGCGCAGCCGGCAACGCTTCGACATCGTCGCGCAACGCGCGCTCGAAGCCGCGCGCACGCTGGAGCCTGCCGAGCGGCGCGGCGATACGGTGGCGCGCTTCTTCGACCTGCTCGAAGCGGTGAGCCGGCGCGGCGCCTATCTGGCGCTGCTGACCGAATATCCGCAGGCATTGCACCACGTGCTGTCGGTGCTCGGCGGTTCGCGTTGGGCGGCCGGCTATCTGATCCGCCATCCGCAACTGCTCGACGAACTGCTCGACGACGAAGCGATGGACAGTCCGTTCGACTGGCCCGAATTCAAGCGCACCTTGCGCCTGCGTCTGGCCGCCGCCGACGGCGTGGAGCAACAGATGGATCTGCTGCGCCACGCGCACCAGGCCGAAGTGTTCCGCATTCTGCTGATCGATCTGGCCGGCAAGCTGAGCGTCGAGCATGTGAGCGACCGCCTGTCCGAACTCGCCGACGCCGTGCTCGACGTTACGCTCGAAGCCGTCTGGAGGCAGTTGCCCAAGCGCCATCGCGACGTGCCGCGTTTCGCGGTGATCGCGTACGGCAAGCTGGGGGGCAAGGAACTGGGCTACGCATCCGACCTCGACGTGATCTTTCTCTACGACGATACCGACGAAGCCGCAGCCGAGGTCTACTCCACCTACACCCGCCGCCTGATCACCTGGCTCACGACCGCGACCGGCGCCGGCACCCTGTTCGACGTGGACTTGCGGCTGCGGCCGAACGGCGAATCGGGCCTGCTCGTCACCGATCTGGACGCGTTCCGCCGTTACCAGCTGCGCGAAGGCGACGCGGCCAATACGGCGTGGGTGTGGGAGCATCAGGCATTGAGCCGCGCCCGTTACTGCGCGGGCGACGCCGGGATCGGCGCGAAATTCGAGGCCATCCGCGAACAGGTGCTGACCACGCCGCGCGAGGCGGCGCCGCTCGCGAAGGAGATCGTCGAGATGCGCGAGCGCGTCGAGGCCGGCCATCCGAACCATACGGCGCTGTTCGATCTGAAGCATGACCGCGGCGGGATGGTGGATATCGAATTCACCGTGCAGTACTGGGTGCTGTTGCATGCGGCAAGCGACCCCGAACTGATCCGCAATACCGGCAACATTGCGCTGCTGCGCGAAGTGTCGCGCTTCGGCCTGATGAGCGAGGCGGAAGCGGAGACGGTCGGCGCGGCTTATCGCACCTACCGCAAGCTGCAGCACAAGCTGCGGCTGGACGGGATGGAGAAGGCGCGGGTCGAGCCGGCGCTGGTGGCCACGGAGCGTGAGGCCGTGCTGGGGTTGTGGAAGCGCGTGTTCGGGTGAGGGCGCGGGTTGATCCGCGCCCGGGCGGCGGGGATATCCCCCGTCCCGTGAACGACTAGGCCGCGAGCATTTCCTTCGCGTGCTTGCGGGTGGTCGGCGTGATCTCCAGGCCGCCGAGCATCCGCGCCACTTCTTCGATGCGGCTCGCCTTGTCGAGCGAGGTCACGCTGCTGATAGTGCCGCCTTTGCCGTTGCCCGCCTTGGCGACCTGGAAATGATGGTCGCCGCGCGCGGCGACTTGCGGCAAGTGCGTCACGCACAGCACCTGGCGCTGCTGGCCGAGCTGATGCAGAAGCCGTCCGACCACTTCGGCGACGCCGCCGCCGATGCCCGTATCCACTTCGTCGAAAATCAGCGTGGGCGTGGGACTGGCGGCGCTGGCGATCACTGCCAGCGCGAGGCTGATCCGCGCCAGCTCGCCGCCCGAGGCGACTTTGGCGAGCGGCCGCAGCGGCACGCCGGCATGACCGGCGACACGGAATTCGACCTGTTCGAGCCCATGTGCGCCACCTTCGGGCTGCGGCACCAGCGCGACTTCGAAGCTGCCGCCTTTCATCGACAGTTCCTGCATGCCCGTGGTGACCGCCGCGCCCAGCGCCTTGCCGGCCTTGGCGCGCGCCTTCGACAGCTTCTTCGCTTCGGTCAGGAAGTGTTCTTTGGCTTTGGCTTCGGCCGCGTGCAGGCTGTCGAGGTCGGCGGCCGCGTCGAGCGCGGCCAGTTGCGCGCGGCGTGCCTCGTGTTCCTCCGGCAGCGTTTGCGGCTGTAGACGGAATTTGCGCGCAGCCGAGTGCAACGCGTCCAGACGCTTTTCGACTTGTGCCAGCCGGTCCGGGTCGAGTTCGAGCTTTTGCGCGTAATGACTCAGCGAGTAGGCCGCTTCCTGCAACTGGATTTCGGCCGGTTCGAGCGCGGCGAGTACATCGTTCAAGGCCGGATCGACTTCCGCCAGATCGCGCACCTTCGAGACGATCGAGGACAGATGCGTGATCATCGCCTCGTCCGATTCGGACAGCGCACCGAGCGCGCCTTGCACGCCGTCGATCAGATTGGCCGAATGCGACAGCCGCCGGTGCTCCGAATTGACCTCTTCCCACTCGCCCGGCTGCGGCGCGAGCTTGTCCAGTTCGGCGAGCTGCCAGGCAAGGCGCTCGCGTTCCAGTTGCAGCTCGCGGTCACGCGTTTGCGCGTGCTCGACCGCCTGAACCTTCTCGCGCCATGCCCGCCATGCCCGCGTAACGGCGGCTGCCGTGTCGGACAGTCCGGCGTGAGTGTCGAACAGTTCGCGTTGCGCGTCTGGGCGCATCAGCAACTGGTGCGCGTGCTGGCCATGAATATCCACCAGCATTTCGCCGACCTCGCGCAACTGCGCGAGCGTCGCCGCGGTGCCGTTGATGAACGCCCGCGAGCGGCCGTTGCCATCCACCACGCGCCGCAGCATCACGGTGCTGCCGTGATGCCCGTCGCTGCCCGTCGTGCCGAGCGCCTGCTCGTCGAGCCATTGCTCGACCTGCGCATGGGTCTCGAATTCCGCCGTGATGTCCGCGCGGCTTTCACCGGTGCGGACCACGTTCGCATCGGCACGGGCGCCGAGCGCGAGCGCCAGCGCGTCGATCAGGATCGACTTGCCGGCGCCGGTTTCGCCGGAAAAAACAGTGAAGCCGCTGTCGAATTCGAGATCGAGCGCGGCGACGATGACGAAGTCGCGTATCGAGAGGTGGCGAAGCATGGAGGTGGTCTGATGAGCTTGGTGGTCAGGGTTCGGCAGCGGCGGCGTTCGCGTTCCGGTGTCCTCGCCGCTCAGGGCTTGGGGTCTTCTTCGTGCGACGGGTATTCGTTCCAGTGCAGCTTCTTGCGCAGCGTGGCGAAATAGCTGTAGCCGACGGGGTGCAGCATCGGCACCGTATGACGCGAGCGGCGCACTTCGATCGTGTCGCTCAGTTCGAGCGAGGTGAACGACTGCATGTCGAAATTGACGTTCACTTCGCGCCCCGAGACGATCTGGATGCTCACCTTGGAATCGTCCGGCAGCACGATCGGACGGTTCGACAGCGCGTGCGGAGCAATCGGCACCAGCACGATGCCCTGCAATTGCGGATGCAGAATCGGCCCTTGCGACGACAGCGCATAAGCGGTCGAGCCGGTGGGCGTGGCCACGATCAGACCGTCCGAGCGCTGGTTGTACATGAAGCGGCCGTCCACCGAGACATGCAGCTCCGCCATGCCCGAGAAGCCGCTGCGGTTGACCACCACGTCGTTGAAGGCCAACGCGTGATAGATCGGATTGCCGTCGCGCATGATGCGCGCTTCGAGCAGCACGCGTTCTTCGCGTTCGAAATTGCCGGCCAGCATTTGCGGCACGATCTCGCGCATGTCGGAGATCGGAATGTCGGTGATGAAACCAAGCCGCCCGTGGTTGATGCCGATCAAAGGCGTGCGATACGGCGCGAGCTGGCGGCCGATGCCGAGCATGGTGCCGTCGCCGCCCAGCACCACGGCCACATCTGCGCGCGCGCCGATCTCGGCGGGGCGCAGCGCCGGGTAGTCGGTGACGCCGATCTCGGCGGCGGTGTCCGCTTCGAACACGACCTCGAAGCCGCGCTTCGCGATGCACAAGGCGAGCGCGGTCAGCGGCTCGGCGATACCCGGCGTATTGTTGCGCCCGACGAGCGCGACGGTCTTGAACTGGCTGGTCACTTGCATGCCGGCATTACACCATAGGTGGGGCCTGAAAAGAACCGCAGACAGACCCGGTGGCGGCCCGGCGTGCGTGGGCTGCCGGCGCGTCTCGCGATTATCGTTAGAATGGTGAAGCCTTGATGACATGCGCGCCGGTTAAAGTGCGGCGGGGTGCCGGCAACCGGGCGGCCCGCAAGGTGGTCCGCGGCGCGCCGGGCTGAACGCCGGCCATTGTGCCGGACCGGAGGCAACGTGCCGCAGCGGCAAGCGGCGGCGCGTTCGTCAGGGATGGGCGCCCCTAGCGCTCGCGGTAGTCGTGCCCTTGAGCTAAAATTTTCCGTCATGCTAGATCCTCGCGCACAAACCCTCCTCAAAACGCTGATCGAGCGCTACATCGCCGAAGGTCAGCCGGTCGGCTCGCGCACGTTGTCGCGCTATTCGGGCCTCGAACTGAGTCCCGCAACGATCCGCAACGTAATGTCCGACCTCGAGGACCTGGGGCTCGTGATCAGTCCGCATACTTCCGCGGGGCGCATTCCCACGCCGCGCGGCTACCGCCTGTTCGTGGACACCATGCTGACGGTGGAGTCCGCCGCTGACGAAGAAGCGGTGATGCGTACCGTCAAGACCACGCTGCAGGCGGGCGAGCCGCAGAAAATCGTTGCCGCGGCGGCCAGCGTGCTGTCCAACCTCTCGCAGTTCGCCGGCGTGGTGCTCACGCCGCGGCGCAGCCACGTGTTCAAGCAGATCGAGTTCATGCGTTTGTCCGACAAGCGCATTCTGCTGATCATCGTCACGCCGGAAGGCGACGTGCAGAACCGCATCATGGCGACCCAGCGCGATTTTTCGCCGTCGCAGCTGGTTGAAGCCTCCAACTACATCAACGCGCACTTCGCGGGCCTCTCGTTCGACGACGTGCGCCGCCGCCTGCGCGAGGAAATCGACGAACTGCGCGGCGACATGACCACGCTGATGCATGCCGCCGTCACGGCCAGCACGGACGAAGCCGACACGGGCGAGACCGTGCTGATTTCCGGCGAGCGCAACCTGCTCGAAGTGGCCGACCTGTCGTCGGACATGGCGCGCTTGCGCAAGCTGTTCGATGTGTTCGACCAAAAGACCAGTCTCCTTCAGTTGCTCGACGTGTCGAGTCACGCGGCGGGCGTGCAGATTTTCATTGGCGGCGAGTCGAATCTCGTGCCGATCGAGGAAATGAGCGTGGTCACCGCGCCTTACGAGGTGAACGGCAAGATCGTCGGCACCCTGGGCGTGATCGGACCGACCCGCATGGCCTACAACCGCGTGATTCCGATCGTGGACATTACCGCGCGCCTGCTTTCGCTGACCCTCAGCCAGCAGTAAATAGTTTCGGCTTCCGGTGTCGGCTGTTCCAGCCACGAATAATGCGTGACGGCGCACGGCTTGCCAATTGGCCGAATGGCCAGGGGTGTCCGGCGGACCGGTGCATGCACCACGCCGCTATAATGGTTCTCACCTGAACCGACACTCCGCCTGAGCGGGTTACCTCTGCTGCCTATGCGCTTCGACCTCGAGCGGCCTTCACAGAACGCCACGTCACACCGTGTCGCCGTGCTGCTGATCAATCTCGGCACGCCCGACGCGCCGACGCCGCGCGCGGTCCGCCGCTATCTCGCGCAGTTTCTGTCCGATCCGCGCGTGGTCGAAATTCCGGCGCTGCTCTGGCAGATCATCTTGCGTCTGCTGATCCTGCCGTTCCGGGGCAGTGCCTCGGCCAAGAAGTACGCTGCGGTGTGGATGCCCGAAGGCTCGCCGCTGCGCGTGTATACAGAGAAGCAGGTGGAGGGCTTGCGCCATCTGCTGCAACTGAACGACTACACGGTGCTGGTCGATTACGCGATGCGCTACGGTACGCCGGGTATTCCGGCCATGCTGAACCAGCTCAAGCTGGCAGGCGCCGAACGCGTGCTGCTCATGCCCATGTATCCGCAGTATTCGTCGTCCACCACCGCCACCGCTTTCGACGACGCCTTTTCGGCGCTCAAGCGCATGCGCAATCAGCCGGAAATTCGCACGGTGCGCCAGTACGCCGATCATCCGGCCTACATTGCGGCGCTTGCCGCACAGGTGCATCAATATTGGCATCAGCATGGCCGGCCGGATTTCGCCGCGGGCGACAAGCTGGTGCTGAGTTTTCACGGCGTGCCCAAACGCACGCTGGATCTCGGCGACCCATACCATGAGCAATGCCAGCAAACGGGCGCGCTGCTGATGCAGGCGCTCGAACTGACGCCGGTGGAGTGCCGCATTACGTTCCAGTCGCGTTTCGGCAAGGCCGAGTGGCTGCAGCCGTATACGGCGCCCACGCTCAAGGAACTGGGCGCGGCGGGCGTGCGGCGCGCCGATGTGTTCTGTCCGGGCTTTACTGCCGACTGCCTTGAGACCATCGAGGAAATCGGCATGGAAGTGCGCGATGAATTCCTGCACGCGGGCGGCAAGGATTTTCATCGGATTCCCTGCCTGAATGCGTCGCAGGCCTGGATTGCCGCGCTGGGCGAAATCGTCGCGCAGAATCTCCAGGGCTGGCCGGTGCAGGCGCTGCCGGTGCCGCATACGACAGGAGCTTGAACAGGCTCATGAATTACGGGATCTCAACCGAAGCGGGCGCGAAACTGCGCATCGACAAATGGCTTTGGGCCGCGCGCTTTTTCAAGACGCGTTCGCTCGCGGCGGCGGCCGTCGAGAAAGGGCATGTGCGCATTGAGGGCGCCAGCGTCAAGCCGGCCAAAGACGTGCGCGTCGGCGACCTGGTCGAGATCGAGATCGAGCGGATTGTGTGGCAGGTGGCGGTGCTGGGCGTGTGCGACGTGCGCGGCCCGGCGAGCGTCGCACAGACGCTTTATGCGGAAACCGAAGAGAGCAGGGTGAAGCGGCAGGTCGAACAGGAGCGGCGCAAGACGTATCGCGAACCGGCGGCCGCATTGCACGGCCGGCCGACCAAGCGCGACCGGCGCACTATCGACAAACTTTCAGGTGGGGGTTGAACAGCTGTTCCATGGTCGCGTGCACGCCGCCGTATTCGGTAGTGTGATCGTTGACAGCCCCGGACATGCAGATGGTCGTGGTGCCCGCAATCAGTACCAATGCGACCACCGAAATTGCAAAGGTCAGTTTCACGGTGCTCCCCTAAGGAGATTCAGGATAAAGACGGGCGAATCGGGTGGAATTGCAATATGTCGGAAAGGCTTACGTCAGATTAGGGTTAACGCGTCTTTTCCGATGCTTTGTTGGAGCATAGGCCACTTGCAGTCCGCACTCAATCTCAATCTGATTGCGCCGCAATAATGGTTGTAACCGGGCATTTCCGCCGTCCGGCCGTGATACGAAAAGATCCGGGAGAACCGCTTGAAATGGTCCTTTCCGGCCTCATCTGCCGTGTTGATTTGCGGTGACTCGCGAAGTTGTCTGTCGCGATTTTGCAACGCACAAACCGCGCCAGGTTTTTGCGCTGCCGTTACTGCCGGCTTTTATCTCGCTTTCACTTTTTAACGACTTTCAGCGACATGGAAAACACGCAAGAGAACCCGACGAGCCAGAATCCCAAGCCCGCCGAAGAAACCGCGCGCCAGGCCGCCGAGGCCGCGGCACCTCAACAGGAAGCAGCGGCGAACGCGGCGACCGACTCGCCGGCGAGCGCCGAGCAGGCTGCACTCGCCGAGGCCCAGGCGAAGATCGCCGAGCTGCAGGAAAGCTTCCTGCGCGCCAAGGCGGAGACCGAAAACGTGCGCCGCCGCGCTCAGGAAGACGTCGCCAAGGCCCACAAGTTTGCGATCGAGAGCTTTGCCGAGCATCTGCTGCCGGTGATCGACAGCCTCGAAGCAGCCGTCGCGCACTCGTCCGACGATCCTGCGAAGGTGCGCGAAGGCGTCGAACTCACGCTGCGCCAGCTTACCGGCGCGCTGGAAAAGGGGCGCGTCGTCGCCCTGAATCCGGTGGGCGAGAAGTTCGACCCGCATCGCCATCAAGCCATTTCCATGGTGCCGGCCGACCAGGAGCCGAACACCGTGGTGGCCGTGCTGCAAAAAGGCTTCGTGATCGCGGATCGGGTGCTGCGTCCGGCACTCGTGACCGTCGCGGCCCCGAAGTAAGCGCCGCCGGTCTTTCGTAAGCCGTTTCGTCCGGCAGGCGCCGTCATGGCCAACATTCCCGTCGACTCCACCGCGTTCGCGGTGTTCGGCATGCAGGAGTTGAGCGCCGCGTCATTCGACGCCGCGCTCGCCGAAGCAGGGGATGAACTGGCCGTGGTGTTTTTCTGGGGTCTCGACTGCTTCAACTGCGAGATCGCCAAGAAGGCCATGCTGGCGCAGCCGGACGCGATTCGCGCACTCGGCCTCAAATGGTTTCACAGCAACGTTTACGAGCATCGCGAACTGGGCCGGCGCTTCATGCTGCATGGCGTGCCCACATGGTTCTTCTTTTATCGCGGCAAGCGGCTCGGCCGGGCAACCGGCTGGCACGGCCTCGGGCAATTCCAGGCCGCGGTCGCGGCCGCGCGGGAGAAGATCCGGGCAGGCAATGCAGCAAATGCTGCCGGTGGGCACATTGAGGCGGCAGATTCGGGCGGAAGTTCGCCCGATTGAAAAAAATTAAAGACCGCATCGCAAAAGAGGTCTTGAAAACGATGCGGACGCACTTATGTTGAGTGCAGGTTAGGAATTGAGAGCGGATCGCCTTACCGCCAGCTGGGCAAACAAGGCGATTCCCGCAGCGATCAAAGTCAGGAGATTAGTAAAAATGGGCAAAATCATCGGCATCGACCTCGGCACGACCAACTCGTGCGTGGCGATCATGGAAGGCAATTCGGTCAAGGTGATCGAGAACTCGGAAGGCGCGCGCACCACGCCGTCGATCATCGCTTACATGGAAGACGGCGAGATTCTCGTCGGCGCGCCTGCGAAGCGCCAGTCGGTCACGAACCCGAAGAACACGCTGTACGCAGTCAAGCGCCTGATCGGCCGCCGTTTCGAAGAAAAAGAAGTGCAGAAAGACATCGGCCTGATGCCGTACAAGATCATCAAGGCCGATAACGGCGACGCATGGGTCGAAGTGCGCGACCAGAAGCTCGCTCCGCCGCAAATCTCCGCGGAAGTGCTGCGCAAGATGAAGAAGACCGCTGAAGACTATCTCGGCGAGCCGGTCACCGAGGCGGTGATCACGGTTCCCGCGTACTTCAACGACAGCCAGCGTCAGGCAACCAAAGATGCAGGCCGCATTGCCGGTCTGGAAGTGAAGCGGATCATCAACGAACCGACCGCCGCTGCTCTGGCTTTCGGCCTCGACAAGAACGAAAAGGGCGACCGCAAGATCGCGGTGTATGACCTGGGTGGCGGTACGTTCGACGTGTCGATCATCGAAATCGCGGATGTCGACGGTGAAAAGCAGTTCGAAGTGCTGTCCACGAACGGCGATACGTTCCTCGGCGGTGAAGACTTCGACCAGCGCATCATCGATTACATCATCGGCGAGTTCAAGAAAGAGCAGGGCGTCGATCTGTCGAAAGACGTGCTCGCGCTGCAACGCCTGAAGGAATCGGCTGAGAAGGCCAAGATCGAGCTGTCGTCGAGCCAGCAAACCGAAATCAACCTGCCGTACATCACGGCCGACGCATCGGGTCCGAAGCATTTGAACCTGAAAATTACGCGTGCGAAGCTGGAAGCGCTGGTTGAAGAGCTGATCGAGCGCACGATCGAACCGTGCCGCGTGGCGATCAAGGACGCAGGCGTGAAGGTCGGCGAAATCGACGACGTGATTCTGGTCGGCGGTATGACCCGCATGCCGAAGGTGCAGGAAAAGGTCAAGGAGTTCTTCGGCAAGGATCCGCGCCGTGACGTGAACCCGGACGAAGCCGTGGCCGTTGGCGCCGCGATCCAGGGCCAGGTGTTGTCGGGCGACCGCAAGGACGTTCTGCTGCTCGACGTGACCCCGCTGTCGCTCGGCATCGAAACGCTCGGCGGCGTGATGACCAAGATGATCAACAAGAACACCACGATCCCGACCAAGCACTCACAGGTCTACTCCACGGCCGACGACAATCAGGGCGCCGTGACGATCAAGGTGTTCCAGGGCGAACGCGAAATGGCAGCCGGCAACAAGCTGCTGGGCGAGTTCAACCTGGAAGGCATTCCGCCGGCACCGCGCGGCACGCCGCAGATCGAGGTGAGCTTCGACATCGACGCGAATGGCATTCTGCACGTCGGCGCGAAAGACAAGGCGACCGGCAAGGAAAACCGCATCACGATCAAGGCGAACTCGGGTCTGTCCGAAGCCGAAATCGAGAAGATGGTGAAGGACGCCGAAGCCAACGCCGAAGAAGATCACAAGCTGCGTGAGCTGGCCGATGCCCGCAATCAGGGCGACGCGCTGGTCCACAGCACGAAGAAGGCGCTCACCGAATACGGCGACAAGCTGGAAGCCGGCGAGAAGGAAAAGATCGAATCCGCGCTGAAGGATCTCGAAGAAACGCTGAAGAGCGGTTCGAGCGACAAGGCCGCGATCGAAGCCAAGATCGAAGTGGTGGCCACCGCCTCGCAGAAGATGGGCGAGAAGATGTACGCGGACATGCAGGCTGCGCAAGGTGCTGAAGCCGCGGCAGCGGGCGCGGCGGGTGCGGGCGGCGCGGGTGCATCGGCGGGTGGCGCGAGCCAGCAGCAGGACGACGTGGTCGACGCCGAGTTCAAGGAAGTCAAGAAAGACTAAAGCCAGGTCGCATTTCGACCGTAAAGCCGCACACGGCAACGTGTGCGGCCCGGCTGCGCAAGGGAGTGCGCCCAACCGGGCGACACGAACGTGCGAAAGCGGTTATCGCGCCTGGCGAGCCTTTCGGGGCTCTCCGGGCACATTTGTTTTATGGAGGGCGTTGTTTTCAGGCCGTGTCGAAGGGGCCTGATACAGCGGCCGGACGAGTCGTGAGACTCCAGCATTCAAGAGGAGCCACCGCGTCGCATTGCGCGAGTGGCGTTGAACCGATATGGCGAAACGGGATTACTACGAGGTTCTGGGCGTCGCAAAGAACGCGAGCGACGACGAAATCAAGAAGGCTTATCGCAAGCTGGCGATGAAGCACCACCCTGACCGCAATCCGGGCAACAAGGATGCGGAAGGGCATTTCAAGGAGGTGAAGGAAGCCTATGAAATGCTCTCGGACTCGCAAAAGCGTGCCGCGTACGATCAGTACGGCCACGCGGGTGTCGATCCGAACATGGGCGGTGCCGGCGCACAAGGTTTTGGTGGTTTTGCCGATGCATTCGGCGATATTTTCGGCGACATCTTCGGCCAGGCGGCCGGTGGCGCCGCACGCGGCGGTGGCGGCCGCGCGGGCCCGCAGGTGTATCGCGGCGCCGATCTGCGCTACAGCATGGAAATCACGCTGGAACAGGCCGCGCACGGCTACGACACGCAGATTCGCGTGCCGAGCTGGGTGTCGTGCGAGGTCTGCCACGGTTCGGGCGCCAAGCCCGGCACCAAGCCGGAAACCTGCCCGACCTGTAGCGGTTCGGGTTCGGTGCGGATGTCGCAGGGTTTCTTCAGCATCCAGCAAACCTGCCCGAAGTGCCACGGCACCGGCACCTACATTCCCGACCCGTGCGGCCATTGCCACGGTGCCGGCAAGGTGAAGGAAACCAAGACGCTGGAAGTGAAGATCCCGGCAGGTATCGACGACGGCATGCGGATCCGTTCGGCCGGCAACGGCGAGCCGGGTATCAACGGCGGGCCGTCGGGCGATCTGTACGTCGAGATTCACATCAAGCAGCATTCGGTGTTCGAGCGCGACGGCGACGATCTGCACTGCCAGATGCCGATTCCGTTCACCACTGCGGCACTGGGCGGCGAGATCGAAGTGCCGACACTCGCGGGCCGCGCCAGCTTTACCGTGCCGGAAGGTACACAATCGGGCAAGACGTTCCGTCTGCGTGGCAAGGGCATCAAGGGGCTGCGTTCGAGTATTGCCGGCGATCTGTACGTGCATGTGCAGGTCGAAACGCCGGTCAAGCTCACCGAGCCGCAGCGCGATCTGCTCAAGCAGTTCGAAAAGGCGCTCGTCGAGGGCGGCTCGCGGCATAGTCCGCAAAGCAAAAGCTGGTTCGACCGGGTGAAGAGCTTCTTCGATTAATGACAGTTTGAACTTGGCGGTCGGTATGACGGCAGATGAGCACAGCGCGGTTTTTGCGTTGCTCGACGATTGCGACGCAACGGCGGCGCGCCCCTCGAGTCGTCTGTACACGGGTTTTGTGCATGAATGGGTGTGTACGCAAGCCGCGCAGCTCGAAGCCGTATGCGAGAGCGTGGCTGCGCAAACGCGGCGTGGCTTGCATGCCGTCGTACTGGCCGACTATGAGTTCGGACGGAATCTTCTCGATATAAAGTCGCACCGGTCTCCGAAAACGCAGCGTGGCGATGCCACGCTGCGTTTTTTATTGTTCGAACATTGTGAAAAGCGTTCGCGCGAACAGGTCGACGCGTGGCTAATGGCGCGCGACGAAGGCGCGGCCGAGCCTTCGGTGGCGGGCACGGCCAACGTGCGCGCAAGCGTCGATCCGGCGCAGTTCAACGCGGCGATCGGCGCGATCCACGCGGCGCTGGAGGCGGGCGATTCGTATCAGGTCAACTACACGTATCGGCTCGGCTTCGATGTATTCGGCTCGCCCACCGCGCTATACCGGCGGCTGAGGGCGCGTCAGCCGGTCCGGTACGGGGCGCTCATCGCATTGCCGGACGGTGACTGGGTGCTGTCGTGCTCGCCGGAACTGTTCGTTGAAAAGCAGGGCTCGGTGTTGCATGCGCGGCCGATGAAAGGCACGGCGCCGCGCTCGGACGACCCGGCGGTTGACCGGAGCACGGCCGAATTCCTCGGCAACGATCCGAAAAACCGCGCCGAAAACGTGATGATCGTCGACCTGTTGCGCAACGATCTGTCGCGCGTGGCCCAAACCGGCTCGGTCAAGGTGCCGGCGCTCTTTTCGGTCGAGCCCTATGCGACGGTCTGGCAGATGACCTCGACGGTGCATGCGGAACTGCGGTCCGGCACCTCGTTTGCCGGGCTGCTGCGCGCGCTGTTTCCCTGCGGATCGATCACGGGTGCGCCGAAGCATCGCACGATGCAGTTGATCGATGAACTCGAAAGCACGCCGCGTGGGCTCTATACCGGCGCCATTGGCTGGCTGGATGGGCACTCGGCGGCCACCGGCGCCACGGGCGCACACACACCCGCTTCCGCTGCGAACGAAACCGCCTGTGGCGATTTCTGCCTGTCCGTCGCGATTCGCACGTTGACGTTGAGCCGCTCGGCGCAAAACGGCCAGCTGGAGGGCAGAATGGGCATTGGTGCGGGCATCGTGCTCGACAGCGTCGCCGCCGACGAATACGCGGAGTGTCAATTGAAAGCCCGATTTCTGACCAACGCCGAGCCGGGCTTCGAGCTCTTCGAAACGATGTATGCAACACGCGAAGAGGGCGTGCGGCATCTATCGCGCCATCTGGCGCGACTCGCGTCGAGCGCTGCGGCGCTCGGCTTCAAACTCGAGGATGCAAACGTCATGGGTGCAGAGATCGCGGCGAAGTGCGCGTCGCTGCCCGCGAATATTCCGCATCGCATGCGCGTTGCGCTGAGCAAAAACGGCACGGCGCAAATCACCGCGGCCGTGCTGGCGCCGTTAGGTGAATCGACTGTAGGCGTGTTGCTTGGGCCCGATCATGCGTTCCCGGCAACCGACGCCGGCGACCTGCTGCTGCGCCACAAAACCACTCGCCGCGCCGAATACGATCGCGGCTGGCGCGAAGCCGAAGCGAAGGGCGCGTTCGACACGCTGTTCTTTAACGCGCAAGGCGAGTTGACCGAGGGCGGCCGGTCGAATGTCTTCGTGAAGTTGGCGGGGCGCTGGTGGACCCCGCCGCTTGCGTCGGGCGTATTGCCCGGCGTGATGCGCAGCGTTCTGCTCGACGAGGCGTCGGACCTGCACGCGGCCGAACGTGTGTTGACCCGCGCCGATCTGCAAAACGCGGAGGCGCTGATGGTGTGCAACGCGCTGCGAGGCGCCGTGCCGGCGCGGCTCGTGGACTGACTGAAAGCGTATTAGACGCTGCGGGCGGACGGCGCAGGCCTCGCCCCGCCAGCGTTTCAGCCACGAAGAACCTGTAGCAGTCGGTTCATCCAACCGGTCAGACGCGCGTGCCATGTGGACTCCCGCACGTCATGCGGTACCGTGGCGTGGTCGCGGATTTCCGCGACGTCGATCAGGCAGAACGGGCTCATGGTGCTCTCTCCTCTCCTCGGCTCGCGGACGGCGCCGCGTTAGAAGGTAGACGAAGAAAGACGGCCGGCTTTGCATGAGATGAGATCCCGGATGCAAACCAGAACGGGCGCGAACATGCCCGTTTTGTCCGATTCCCTATCGATTGAAACTCAGAACGTGTGCTCCGGTCCAGGAAACGAACCGTCCTTCACTGCGGCGACATACGCTTCCACGGCCGCCAGAATACTCGGCTGCCCCTGCATGAAATCCTTGACGAAGCGCGGCCGTTTGCCGGGGAAAATGCCTAGCATGTCGTGCAGCACCAGCACCTGACCCGAGCAATCCAGACCCGCGCCAATGCCGATCGTCGGAATGCGCAATTGCTTCGTGGCGTCGCTGGCGAGCAGCGTCGGAATCGCTTCCATCACGATCAGTTGCGCGCCGGCCGCCTGCACGGCGAGCGAGTCGCGCAGCAACTGCGTCGCGCCCGCCTCGGTCTTGCCTTGCACCTTGAAGCCGCCGAATGCGTGCACGGATTGCGGCGTCAGGCCGACGTGCGCGCACACGGGAATCGAGCGCTCCACCAGGAAGCGCACCGTGTCCGCGAGCCATTCGCCGCCTTCGAGCTTCACCATCTGCGCGCCGGCCCGCATCAACTCGACCGAGCTTCTGAAAGCATCTTCCGGCGTGCCGTAAGTGCCGAACGGCAAGTCGGCCACGATCAGCGCCGCGGGCCGCGCGCGCGCTACACTAGCCGTGTGATAAGCGATGTCGGCAAGCGACACGGGCAGGGTAGTGGTCTGGCCTTGCAGCACGTTGCCGAGCGAGTCGCCGATCAACAGCACGTCGACACCCGCGCGATCCAGCAGCGCGGCGAAGCTCGCGTCGTAACAGGTGAGCATGGCGATTTTTTCGCCGGCGTCGCGCATTGCCTGCAGTTTCGGCACGGTGACGGCGTTCCGGCTCGCTTCCTGCAAATAGGTCATGGGTCAATCCGTTGAGAAAAAAGAGGTGGCCGTGCCGCTCAGAGCGACGTGCCTTTGACAAAGAATTCCTTGCGGCCGCGCATGGTCTCGATGCGTTCGGCAAGCAGCGCAAGGTCCGCGTCCGAGTCGAGCGGATTCAGGTGTTCGGCGTTGACCGTCAGCACGGGCGTGCGGTCGTAGTGATAGAAAAATTCGTTGTACGCATCGCACAGGGCGTGCAGATAGGCGTCGGAAATCTGTAGCTCCATCGGCACCGCGCGCTTCTGGATGCGCGCGAACAGCACCTCCGGGCTCGCCTGCAGATAGACCACGAAGTCCGGCGCCGGCGCGCTGACTTCGAGCCGCGCGGCAAGCGCGCGATACAACTGCCACTCGTCTTCCTGTAGCGTCAGACGCGCGAAGATGTCGTTCTTCTGCGTCATGAAATCGGCGATCAGCGGCGTGCCCGACAGGTGCGCCGCGCTCACGTCCTGAGCCTGCTGCGCGCGTTGCAAGGCGAAGTGCAATTGCGTGGGCAACGCGTAACGCACGGTGTCGCGGTAAAAGCGTTCGAGAAACGGATTATCTTGCGGCCGTTCGAACATTTCCTGCATCGACCAGCGCTGCGCGAGGCGCCGTGCGAGCGACGTCTTGCCGACGCCGATCGGGCCTTCGATCGCGAGATAGCCGAACGGCGGCCGCAGCTGCGGCGCCGTGACGGTGAGCGGCGATGAATTCATTCGCAGCGGCCCTTGCCGGTTTTGTCTTCACCGACGGTCAACGCGTTGAGCATAGGACACTGGCAAGGTCCTTTCACCTTCTCGATGCGTTGATCGCTCACCTTGCTGAGCAGCGCCTCGGCGCGGCCGTGTTGCGGAATGATCAAGGCGGAGTCGATCTCGACGAGCGGCACGAGCGCAAAAGCGCGTTCGATCAGGCGAGGATGCGGCACGATCAGATCGGCTTCGTCGATCGATTGATCGCCGAATAGCAGGATGTCCAGGTCGAGCGTGCGCGGCGCGTTGCGAAACGGCCGTTCGCGGCCGAACTGATGTTCGATCTTGTGGCATAGCGCAAGCAGATGCCGCACGGGGAGCGTCGTATCGACCTTCACGACGCAGTTGAAATAATCGTCACCGCCCGCGTCGATCGGGGCAGTGCGATACAGGCTCGACTTGGCGAGCACGGTGATGGTGTGCTGTTGTGCGAGGCACACCACCGCGTCTTTCAGGGTCTGGCGCGCGTCCCCGAGATTCGCGCCGAGGCCGAGATAAGCAACCGTCATGGCATAACTTCCTGCAACTGTCGTTCGACGGCTTCAGCGAACGCTGTGTCAGTCTTCGCGCGGGCCGTCATGGCCTGCTTCGTCGGCTGTGCGTTCGGCTGGCGTGCCGCCCTCCAATCCGTCGCCCGGTTTGCGGTTTCTGGCGCCACTGCTGCGCCGCCGTCGTTTTCTGGGGCTTCGGTCCTTCCCGCCTTGCGTGAGCAATGTCTCACGTGCGGCGACGTCTCCTTCTATGAACTCCGTCCACCACGCACCGACCGACTCATCGAGTTCGCCTGATTCGCAGCGCAACAGGAGGAAATCATACCCCGCTCTAAATCTTTGGTGTTCCAGCAGCTTCACCGCACTTCTTCCGGAGCGTTTCTCGAGGCGCAACTGCAAACCCCAGATCTCGCGCATGTCCGACGAGAAGCGCTTGTGGATCGCGAGTTTCTCCGTTTGCATGTCGAGGACTTCGTCCATCGCACGATGCAGGGCGGGAACCGGATATTCGCCGTTCGCTTCAAATTTTTGCCAGCGCTGCTGCACGTCGTGCCACAACAGCGTGGCGAACAGGAAGCCCGGCGACACCGGCTTGCCGGCGCGCACGCGGGCGTCCGTATTGTTCAGCGCGAGCGTGATGAATTTCTCGCCGATGGGCTGTTCGAGCACCACGTCGAGCAGGGGCAGCAGGCCATGATGCAGACCTTCCTGGCGCAGACGCTTCAGACACGCGAGCGCATGGCCCGAGAGCATCAGCTTCAACATCTCGTCGAAGAGACGCGCGGCGGGTACGTTGTTGATCAGATCGGCCATGCCGGCGATCGGCTCGCGGGTGCTGTCCTCGATCTCGAAGTCGAGCTTCGCCGCGAAACGCACCACGCGCAGCATGCGCACCGGATCTTCGCGATAGCGCGTAGCCGGGTCGCCGATCATGCGCAGCAGGCGCGCGCGCATGTCGGCCATGCCGTTGTGATAATCCAGCACGGTTTGCGTCGCCGGATCGTAATACATCGCGTTGATCGTGAAGTCGCGGCGCGTGGCGTCTTCGTGCTGCTCGCCCCACACGTTGTCGCGCAGCACGCGGCCGCTCGCGTCCACCGCATGCGTGCGGCGGTCGAGCTCGTCGCGCTTCAGGCGGCGCGCCGGAGGCGCGTCGGCCGCGGGCGGATCGACCAGCGCGCGGAACGTGGAGGTCTCGATGATCTCCTGGCCGAACTGCACATGCACGATCTGAAACCGCCGGCCGATGATGCGCGCGCGGCGGAACAGCTTCTGCACCTGTTCGGGCGTGGCGTCCGTGGCGACGTCGAAGTCTTTCGGCTTGATACCGAGCAGCAGATCGCGCACCGCCCCGCCGACGATGAACGCGCGGTGCCCCGCCTGTTGCAGACCCTCGGTCACGCGAATCGCGTTCCTCGAGATCAGCGCCTGGTCGATGCCGTGCACGTCGTGCGGAATGATGACCGGCACGTCCGGATCGCGCACGGTTTTCGCGGGCGCGCTGGAGCGGGCCGGCTTGCGACGCGCTTTGCTCGCGCCTGACGGCGTGCGCGCCGGTGCGTTGCCGGTTTCGTCTGCTTCGGCTTCGGCGGGCAGGGTGTCGTCAGCGGGTGCCGTGTCCTGGCCGAATAGCTTGCGGATAAATTTTTTGATCACGAGGGTTGGAAGAGTTCGAGGATGCGCCAGCCTTTGGCCTGCGCATGGGCACGCAATGTGTCGTCGGGATTGGTCGCGATCGGGTCCGTGACTTTTTCGAGCAGCGGGATGTCATTGTGCGAGTCGCTATAGAAATAGCTGTGCTCGAAGTCGCTCCACGTCTTGCCGAGCGAGGCGAGCCACGCTTCGGTGCGCACGATCTTGCCTTCCTTGTAGCTCGGCGTGCCGGTGGGGCGGCCGGTGTACGGCGAATGCGGCTCGCCGTCGACGGTTTCCGCTTCGCACGCGATCAGCGTGTCGACGCCGAATGCCTGCGCGATCGGCCGGGTGATGAATTCGTTGGTGGCGGTGACCACGCAGCACAGGTCGCCGGCTTCGCGGTGCTGCTTCACCAGTTCCAGCGCGGCGGGGAAGATTGCCGGCTTGATGACTTCGTGCATGTACTGCGCGTGAAAGTCGGCGAGCTGCGCGCGCGTGTATCTGGAAAGCGGCGTGAGCATGGCGATCAGATAGGCGTGAATGTCGAGCTTGCCGGCTTTGTAGTCGGCAAAAAAGCGGTCGTTTTCACGGGCGAAGTTTTCGGCGTCGACCATGCCGTGTTTCACCATGAAGCGGCCCCATTCGTGGTCGCTGTCGGTGGGGATGAGCGTGTGGTCGAGATCGAAGAGTGCGAGGTTAGCCATGGGGGCCTATTTTACTTGAAGCGGCGGGTGAAGCGGATGAGGCCGCCGAGCCCGGCGCGGCGCGCCGTTCTTCGGCGTCGGGCGAGGCCAGCATGGTGCGCAGCAGCGGCAGCGTGACCGCGCGTTTCTGTTCGAGCGAAAAGCGGTCGAGCGCGTCGAGCAGCGCCATCAGGCTCGGCATGTCGCGGCGAAAATGCGTGAGCAGATAGGCCGGCACGTCGTCGGCGAGCATGATGCCGCGCTCGCGCGCCGCGTGCTTGAGCACCGCGGCCTTGTCTTCGTCCGGCAGCGGTGCGAGATGGAATACGAGACCCCAGCCGAGGCGCGTGCGCAAATCCTCGCGCACCGTCATGCCAATGGGCGGCGCGTTGCCCGCGGCGACCAGTGCGCTGGTGGGATGGGCGCGCACTTCGTTGAACAGGTTGAAGACGGCGATCTGCTGCGCCGCCGACAGGGCGTCGCAATCGTCGATCGCATAGAGGGCGACGCGCGGGTCGAAGCCGAAGGCGGCGAGGCTGCTCTGCGGGCCGGCAAAGCGTGCGTGCCCCGGCGGCGCTTCGTGCACGAGCGCCTGCAGCAGGTGCGTGCGGCCGCTGCCGGACTCGCCCCAGATGTAGAAAGTGCGATCGGCGACCGGCCCGGCCGCAAGCGCGTTGTCGAGCTCACGCAGGCGCGTGACCAGCTCGGCGTTGGCGCCGGCGAAGAAATTGTCGAATGTCGATGGCGGCGGGGTGCCGAGATCGAGCGTCAGTTGACGAAGCACAGTAGGTGAATGCCGAAAATGAGGCTTGGGCCGCAAGCGGCCCGCAGCACGGGCCGGAATAGTCAACAGGCAGTCAGTTTTTATAAAGCGAGCTCGCCAGATAGCTTTGCCGCAGCTCGCGCGTGGCGACCGACAGAATCGCGCTGACCGGCAGTGCCAGCAAAACGCCGAAAAAGCCGAACAGTTGCCCGAACGCGAGCAACGCGAAAATCACCGCGAGCGGGTGCAGGCCGATCCGTTCGCCCACGAGGCGCGGCGTGAGAAAAAAGCTCTCCAGGATCTGGCCGACGCCGTAGATCAGCGCAACCGCGCCGAAGCCGTACCAGTCGCCGAATTGCAGCAGCGCCGCGAGGAGCGCCAACGCGAGACCGGTCGCAAAGCCGATGTACGGGATGAACACCGCGAGCCCCGTAAAAATGCCGACCGGCAACGCGATCTCGAAGCGCGCGAGGCTCAGCGCGATGGCGTAATACGCGGCGAGCACGCCCATCACGAGCAACTGGCCGCGCAGGTATTGCGACAGCATCTGGTCCATGTCGTGCGCGAGTTGCAGCGTCTTGTCGAGCCAGCGGCGCGGCACCACGGTCTGCATGCGGGCGAGCATGCGGTTCCAGTCGTACAGCAGGTAGAACAGCACGAGCGGCACCATCACCACGTTGCCGACCACCGTTATCATCACATTGCCGCTCGTGCGGATGGAGGTCCATGCATACAGTGCCACGGTCTGCGCGCTGCCTTCTAGCTGCCCCATCACCATATCGCGGATGCTGGCGAAATCGAGCGAATCGGCCAGTCCCAGCAAGGCCAGCTTGGGTTGCAGCCACGCATTCGCATGCGCGAACAGCACGGGCACCTGCTGCCGCAGTTGCGGCCCTTCTTTCTGCACGACGGCCAGCACCAGCAGGACGAGCAGCGTCATCAGCAACGTGAAGAACAGCATCATCACCAACGCCGCCAGACCGCGCGGCACGCGCCGGCGCACCATCCACGCGACGCCCGGCTGCAGAATGTACGCGAGAATCGCACCGAGCAGAAACGGCGTGAGGACCGGACTCAGCAGCCAGAGCAGAATGCCGATGCCCAGCGCAATGGCCAGCCAGGTGAAGGCGCGGCGCTGGACCGGCGTCAGAATCGAGGAGTTCTCTTGCAAGGTTGTTTCCCAGGTGTCGTCGGGACCGGATGATTCAAATTCCAGCCAGTGGGCCGGCATCGGGTAAAATCGCATTTTACCCGAAAAGCACTTAAGTAACTGATTTTTAAGCGTATTTTCAGGTAAAACTCGGGACTGGGTAGCCAATTAGGTAGCCAATGTCCACCATCAACACCCAGCACAACCCGTCATTTTACAGTGGCAAGACTGCCACGCGCTCACACTACCGCCTTACTACCAATAGGCATGGGACATACACCCTTCGCCTCGTGGTCCCTAAGTCCCTACAATCGCTTATCCAGACCAAAGAACTGAAGAAAAGTCTGCGTACAAGGGACTTTCAGAAGGCCAGAATGCTAGCAGGGCATCTGTCCTATCAGTTCGACCTCATGCTTGCTACTCTTATGAAGAAAAAGCTATCTGACTTTAATCTTGATGTTATTAACAACATTCATAAAGATTTGAGTGTTACGTTTAATAACGTTCAATATGATTTCGATATAAATAACGAATTTGAGCGAGCCGAGTACCTCGACCTTAAGGCTCGCATTGAAAAGCATCACGCTGATGTGGGTGAAGTGCAGAAGAATGTTGTTGTTGAGTCTTCCGCAACTCAAAATTCGGATAAAAAATATCAATCAAACTTCAAATTTGTTGAAGTCAAAGATGCTTTTGTAAAAGAAAGAATGATTAAAGCTGGTGGAAAAATGACCAAATCCATTGATATTTATATGGCAAGTATCAATGAGTTTTGGAATAAAATTTTAAGCGGGACCAATCCACCCATTACAGCTATTAACAAATTAAACGCGCGCTCGTTCAAAGAGCATCTGATTGGAACTGGAATCACTGCCCAAACTGTGGATAACAAAGTTGCTCACCTACAAGCTTTTTTCACATTTATTATCAAAAATTACGACTATCCTTTTAATAACCCATTTGAAGGACTGAAGATATTAAACAGGGCTGAATTGAAAAAAGTCACTAACTCATTCAAGCCCTTCACAATGGATGAGTTAAAAATAATTTTTGATGTTGAGCGCTATAGAGCTTATTACAAGAAAAATATTCAACTCTACTTTGTACCACTGATACAGCTATATAGCAGTATGCGAGTTGAAGAAGCCAGCCAACTGCATTTGGATGACATTAGGCAAGAAAATGGCATTTATTATTTTAATTTAAACGACGATGAAGATAAGAGCCTAAAGACAATCAATGCCTTCAGGAACATTCCCGTGCATAGTAAATTGATTGAAATTGGTCTCATCAAATACTATGAAGAAAGAAAAAAATTAGGCAAAAGGACGCTTTTTGATAATCAAGGTGAGTATGTCACAACTGAATTTGGTGCATATCTCAAAAAGCTTGAAATTAAAAAAACGGCTCGCGTGCATGGTACGCATTCACTCAGGCAAAACTTCAATAACGCACTCATTGATAAAGATGTGATATCTGATGTGCGTTGTAGGCTGTGCGGTCATGAATTGGTAGGCACAAATGCTACAGTTTATGGAAAAGACTACAAGGTTGAAGAACTGAAGCGCTACATAGAACTTGTGCAATTTCCAATTTAAGAAAACTGCCACCTTCAATTTATAAGTAAGTAAACACCACTCACTTATAAATTAAAGGGACTTTTCATTGCTGTATGATAATTATCGCGTAGCAAGATTATTTGCATTTTAGAAAATAACAATCATAATATATAAAAAAGAGGCGATATAATTATGAAAAATTTACTAAGGTATGGATGCGAGTTGATTCAAGAGGCAAGTGACGATGAGTCTGGTATTAACACTAATTACAAAAAACTAGAAAGCTTAATCAAAGAAAACCCACATCTTATTGCTTCATATGATATACAAACGAAAAATTCACTATTATTTACTGCAATTCAAGAAGAATCTATCGAATTTGTTAAATTAATTAAATTTTACGCAGAGGATAAAGACCTAACTGCGGTTGTTGACAATGGCTCCAGCCCGTTGTCTGATGTGGCAATGAGAAATATGATTCATAATTTAGATAGATTTGGGCAAGATGCCATCGAGACAGATAACTCATTACAAATATTCAAATCTGTCGGTGAATTAGGTGGCCGTTTGTCAAAAGGTCTGGTGTTGGAGTTGGAGCAAGATATCGCAGGTGCTAATAGTCTAATAAAAAATGCAGTTGAATACGATTCAGTGTTAAAAGAAAAAGATGCTTTATTTAGTAAGGCCTCTACTGCTAAAGAAAAAGGTTTTTATAATAAGCTAAAGCAAAAAATTGAAAATTTCAGAGTTCATCTACTGGCTTTAAAAGATTCTGCTGATAGTGATGGTCCTGATGCCTTAAAAAATCAAAAAAAGGGAAGGAAAGATAAGGTATAAGCTTGACAAAAATATAAACTCCATTATTTTGATGTAAAGGAGTTTTTATGTTATCAATTGTAGATGAAATTTTAACGCAGTACGATGCACTCGGACTTTTTATTAATTTTCAAATTTCAAAAATTAATTTAGAAATGTCAAAGATTCTTCAATTGATGGCGGAAGGTAAGACACCTCAGCAAGTCACCATTAAAGTTGGTGGCACATACCCAAACCACGTATTTTTGGTAATGTATTTGGTTGATGGGAGGCTGGAAGCAGAAGAAGTAAGTGAAGCGCTATGTGATGAACTGGCTTCAAAGATAAGTGGAATCAACCAAGAAGAGTTCTTGGCTTATAAGCTCACAAAAGTTAAGACTAAAGCCTTAAAAATGAGGAAAGATGCTGAGGATAAGCCACCTACTGGCAATGAGCCAAAGTAGAATAATTACTTGATGGGAGTGCCAACACGACCCTTCAAAACGAGCTATAGCAGGCTCGTGCAATGCAGTTGGTATGTTTGTATAGGTGAAACAGAGAAGCGCTCCTAGCCCTCAAATCTCGCCAATGACGGTTTGAGGTGCTATTCCACATGCCTCACACCACTCAATAAACTCCAGTAGCTCCACAAACTGTTCCCCGCGCTCAAGCTTGGAGACATAGCTTTGCCCCTTGCTCAATTTTTGGGCAAGTTCGATTTGGGTGAGGTTGGCTGACACGCGCACGCTTTTCAGAACCTTCCGCACGCGCTCATAGCGTTGACCATAGAGCATCAACTGATGCTATAGTCTAGTCCAGAATATTCGATTCGAGACTATTTCTGCTGGGTGATTAGCTCGGAAGTGTGCGTAAGGAGACCAACTTGTATTCAAATATGAGATATAAATGCAACACTATAATTTATTAATTAAGCATTTATATTGACGATTTAATAAAATACTAATACAATGAAGTTATTTTATTAAATTTTGGCTTTGCAATTCTAATTTATTTTAATCATTTTAGCTTAAGTTTGAATCTGAGTCAACAAAAGGATACTAAAAATGTTGGAACATTTTCACTACTCAGCAGCAGATAATTTTCGTGATCAGTTGACTAACATTAAAACTGCTCATGAGAATTTGCAAGCTCAAAAAGATGATTACATTAGGCAATTGGAAGCCCAAGCGCGCCAAATTATTTCCGAGCGCGACCAAACTATTGCTAAACAAAGTGGTCAAATTAATGAAAAAAACGAATTAATTAATAATAATCAAGAAACAATTCATGATTTGGTTAAGCGCAATATTCAATTGCAAGAAGCCATGAAGCAACAGCAAGCACTTATGGAAGAATTTTTGGCTAGGCAAAAAGCGTTTCAGGCATTAGCAATAAAGTATGGACATAAGTTGAATCTCTCCTCTGATGAGAAAAAAGAAAATTATGAAATGGCAAAAAAGCAAGTCATTGAAGGGGTTGAGCCAACAAATGTTCAAATTAAAAATATTTAAATAAAAGGCACTCATCTGAGTGCCTTTTATTTTGTCGTTTATTCTACATTTTCATCGCTGTTAGAAGTTCCTAATCCTGCAATTACTTGTGTTGCATGATTTTGTAGATGTTGAGACATTGAAGTATTGGTATCCACTTGGCTAGCCTCCAATGTTTTACTATTCATGGTTCCTAGCATTGCAGCCTGTGAGGATGAATCTACACCAGCATTATTCATGGCGCCCATCAATGATTTGTAGGTTTGAGCAGTGTTACCAACTTGGGTTCTACTAATAGAACCATCTTGCTTTGTAGCAATGGCACTAGTGATAGCTGTAGCGCCGCTTCCATATGCATGGTCCATTGAGCTAACAAGTGCAGAATTTGACTGATGTGCCATTTGGCCTTTATTCATGAAAGGATTGGCTTTAATTGCTTCAGCTAAATTTTCACTGTATGCTTGAGAAGCTTGTGATTGTGAGCCACCTAACATTGAGTGCGCTTGGTCAACCATTGAATTAAAGCCAATAGCAGAATCTTTTCGTTCTTGAGAATTTCCAATATTACTCATAACACCAGACTCAGAAAAAGCTTCTGCTAAATTAGGTGAGTGTTCAGCCATACCACCTAATGTTTCATCAGTTTTTGAATCATTTTGACTGTTTTCCATCGCTGATAGTGTTGAGCCAGAATTAGAACTTCCTTCTGTTTTTTGTTGAGTTGTAGAACTTGACAATAAATTTGGTGGAGTTTGTGTTGTGTTAGGTATTGCTCTAGCCATAGCACCACCACCAATGTTTCTTAATTGGTTAGCTGCTGAACCAATGTGCGTATTAAGTTGCATCATGCCAGCAGTCAATTTGCTAGAAGCAGATTCTAAACCCACTGGACTTCCACCAATCCAATTGAATAATTGATCTGGAATTTGTGTAATGGCTCCAAATAATTTTTTAATTAATAAAAATGCCATTACATCATAGACAAGTACGCCAGCACCAGCACCCAAAATTGCTACTAATATATTAGAACTACTTTGGCTCATTACCCAAACTGAACTAAAAATATGATTAAGTAATGTGCCCATTACTTGAATTAAAATAATTGATGCGGCTAAGCCAAAAATCATGACGGTTGGTCTTAACATTAAATTAAGAACCATCTGAAGCCCACGCTTTTGCTCGCCTAGTAAGCCATTAGCTTGTGGATTGAGTAACATCACGCACCATAAAGGTGCTGCTATCACTGCTTCAACACATAAAATGATATAAGCAGTCACGATGCCAAACCACATAATAAATGGCATTACAGGAATGATGTAAGAAGAAATGAAACCCAAGCAAATCAAAAACATAATGATTGGGCTTAATACTATGGTAATAAGATCGCTGATACCCACAAAAGATAAAACCTTGCCTACAACACCTGCTGTAGTGGCTATTTTTACAGTGGCTAGTGCTCCAGCTACTGTAATCATCCAGTCACCCAAGCGCTTTACAGTCATGACAGGATTATCGTTATCATTAATTGAAAAATTAAGCGCTTTTCCAACTAAACGAGTGACAGCAGCACCCATGTCTCCATCTTTGACGAATGATTGCTTGTTAGCATCATCAGTGATGCCATAATCACCTGAAACGCTTGAATTAGACGCTAAGATATTCAATCCACTCATATAAATACTACCTAAATCCCCCATCATGTCGGAAGGAATACTATTAATGGCGCTTGAAGTAGGAACGTTTGCTATTGCTTGTTGGGTTCTATCTTGTAAATACATAAATTTCATAAACCACGCACCAGCTAGTGCCCAACCATCTTGTTGTGCTTCAGCAGAGATATCACTAAAAGACACAGCACTATTCATCGCATTTGCTGCTGCTGCATGAACAGTTTGATTGTAGTGGCCAATCATGGTATCGATTGATGAATTAAAGCTTTGAATGTCAGAACCCGTTAAAGAAATTCCGTTTTTTGAATCTGAATAAATTGTTTGGGCAGTAGTGGACACTAAGCTTTGTGCATCACTAATCATCGTTTGAATGGCTTGTGATTGCGCCTGATTAATATTATTTATATTTTGTTGAGTGTAAGGACCAGTAGCACCAATACTCCAAGCCAAACTTTGAGAAGTTGAACTTGTGTTGGCTGTAGCACTCGCTATAGTCATTGGTGTGACAGTCACTGTTCCACAATAATCAACTGAAATTCCACCAGCACCTGTTGAGTTACCAAATTTATAAATAGTTGATGTAATTGATGAGGCAGGAGCACCATTAAACATATCAGCAGGCGCCGAATCAGTTGAAGTTACTGGGGTTACAGCCATGTTGATTCCAGCTTGTGGCAATAGGTTTGGATTGCCACCTTGTTCAGCAGGGCTATTATAAAAAGTATTGATTGCAGCCATGCACATTTCAGCTTTTACTATGTCATGTGCTAATTTATTAACGTCTGGTCCATTGTAGCTAACTGATACCATGTTTGATAAATTAGAAGAACTAGTAAAAGTAGCCCATACTGCATCGGCTAAACCTACACCTTGTAGAACACACCACATGACTAACACTTGAATAGTGCAGTAGCCATTAAATACTGGAAGTATTAAAGCTGAGCCAATGGCTGTTCTAATGGGATACCAAACAGAATGAATTGAACGCCCAGCTACTTCGCCTTCATGTGCAGTCATCACAGTTCCAGTTAAGATACCGTAAGCTGCTAACACGCCTCCTACTATCAACACTAGCTGATTGAAAGTTGCAATTGGCTGTTGGAAGGCATCTGTACCAGCACCACCCAAGCTGGGAAGTGCTCCAAACAAGGATTTGAGGATACTGGCTGATACATCACCTGAAGGAACAGTGAACAAATCAGTTAGGTTGTTTAGGTCTAAAGCAAATGCACTTGTTGAGCAAAAAATCGTCAATATGAATATTGAGAATGCAAACAAGGACTTTTTATTTATTATTGTTTTTATCATAAAGTCTCTCTTTTAAATTGTTGTCTTTTTATTTTATTGTCATAATGTACTTTGTCAATAGTAAAAGTATTTGACTTTTATAAAATTGAACCTAATATAAAGAGGTAGTGTAAAAAACTACATCTTTTAAAATTGTTGGCTGTACAGAAAGCGCTCACATCATCCAGGGCGCTTTTTTGTTGCCCGTTGCCCAAGAAGCGACCCATCAAAACCGGCCGTAACAGGCTCCAGGCCTATGGTTGGTGCTTTGGTATGTATGGGAGGGAAGCAGCCTGTAGAGGCTATGGCGCGTGATTGTTCGCGTGGCATGTCGACATAGCACCTGTGTGTGTGGATACTGTGTGCTTCCCCTCCACCCACTTATATGCTCAACATGGAAGACCTTGATAAGGATGTTCAGGACTACTTTAACCACCTGATCAAGATAGGCTTTTTCACATCTACCATAGAAAAAGACAACTCACTACCTGGGCCAGTTTGGTATAAATTTCACTTTTCTCAGTTTGTTATTGATAATTTAGATGTTGGAGAAAAGAAGTTTATTGAATTTAATGAGGAAAGCATAAAAATATTAACGGATGATTGTGAATTCGTTCCAAAGTTGTGCTTTATGAGAGATTTGGGTGAGGGTGAAATATATGCAGTATTTTCAGAATTAAACAATATCAGAAATCAAAAAAATCATTTTGAAAACCTGATTGGCGAAGCTAAACCAGCAAAGAAAGATAGATTTTGATTTTTGCTCTTTTATTTATTATAATTAAAATATAAATAAAAGACGAAACTATGAATAAACAGGACCACGAAAATAAAGTTGAAAATGGGAAGACTATCGATGAGCGAGGTGTAGAGCGTTGGTTTAGAGATGGGCTGCTTCACCGTGATGATGGACCAGCCAAAATATTTCCTGATGGCTCAAAGTGCTGGTATTCACATGGAAAGCCTCACCGCGAAGATGGAGCAGCTTTTGAGGTATATAGGCATGGGGAATTGATTGAAGAGCACTATGTTCATGGTAAGTGGATACGTCCTGATATGATGAAAGCAGTCATATCATTAAACTTGATGATTAAAGCCAAGCCTAGTAAAAACAAAGTGAAACTATGATGTACAAAACAAAAAAGCCACCCAAAGGTGGCTTTTTGCTTTTCTACATTAACTATCAGAAATTTGACAAATCAAAAAAATCTGTTAGTTTCTACTCTGTTAAAAATGAAAAATCGGCAAGCAGGACGTGGAAATCTAAACTTACCGATATTATCAACAAAACTCTAGCGAAGTTTCAAAGTTAATAATATCGTAAAATAGAAAATTGTCAATACTTGCCATAAAAATAAAAAGGCAACTATATGGCAAATCAAGTATTAGACACATTCAATGAGCATCTACTCAATAAAACATATTCAACCAACTCATTTGAAGAAGGTTTGAAGGTACGAAAAAAGCAAGATGCTATTAGCTACAACTATGTTGGACTCAATAAACCACTTACAAAGTACATTGCCCTTGATTTGGATAAGGGGGTTGAATCCACTTACATGTTTGAAAAAAAGAATCTACCTGTTCCTACGTTAATCGTTATCAATCGAGAAACGGGAAACTGTCACTATCTGTATGGGCTAAAAAAGCCAGTATCTTTTTATAAAAATTCTCGATTACGCCCACAAAGCTACCTCAAACAAACAACCTTAGCACTAACGCATGAACTTGAAGCTGATATTGCATATGCGCATACAATTGTAAAAAATCCCAATTCTAAATATTGGAAAATACTTGAAAACGATGTTTATTACGATTTGGAAGATTTTGAAGAGTATTTAGATATTAATAAATTTGACGCAAAACAATCAGTTGTATTTGATGTGGCTGTAGGTGGGCGAAATGTTGCTTTATTTGATAATTTAAGGTTTTGGGCGTATAAAGAAATTAATATTGTAGATTACTTAAGCTATGAAGCTTGGCTTGACAGTGTAAGTGCAAAAGCAACCCAACTAAACAACTATGAAGCACCACTAGACCTAAAGGAAGTAGGGCACACAGCCAAATCAGTTGCTAAATGGGTTTGGAGGAACCAGGATAGGGTAAAGGGTGGTGTTAATCGTGGCGTCATGTCTCACCTAGGTTTAATCAATGATGGGATGAGCCTTGAGCAAAAGCAAAGTGCCTCAGCATTGTTCACCAATGACTCTAGGAAATCTGGCACGCGAGGAAAAATCACTACTGCAATAATTAAATTAAAATGTAATGGTGCAAAGATTACACAAGAATCCATTTCAATAACTTCTGATGTATCGGTTCGCACCATTAGAAAATATTGGGATGAATTTTTGCCAATGATTAATGAATGAAAACTTATGTAAAAAAGAGGAAGTACGGTGTACATCAGATAATTACTTTTATAGTTCGCTTTTATGCCTGTCAGCAGACAAAGGCTAAGAAAGCGAGACTGACTGTAAAAGTAAAAGGTAGGAAGTATGAAACCTAAGGTTTCATTTTTTGGTACTTTTTAAATTACTATTGACATTGGTTCGAATTTTGATAATGTAGTGCAAATGACAAAATAATGAAGATATTGTCCTGCTTGTCAGGGCATTGGTAAAAGCAGGGCAAGCTAAAGCTAAAATTCGGCTTTTAACTTTGCTTCAGTTCGAGTCTCTTTCGTCATATGAAGCACTTGAACATCTACGCCTCTTTTGTGAGAGATTGAGGCACATAGTAGCAATGCGAGTACCACAGCTATTCCTTTATTTTTGTTCATTCTATATCCTTGGTTTAGTGAAGCACTACACATGCAACGTGAGAAATTGCATGCGTTTTGTGTTTCACATTTGACTATAAGGATAGTGAACGACTCGTCAATGCCCAAATTGAAAATAAAATACTTGACGTAATGTGCTTTCTTCCCATAATTAACGTCGAAAAAATAATATTAGATTTCAAATTTTGTTTGGCTTCAATGATTCGGTCGATTCTTCAAGTGCTTGATCCAAATTATATCTTTCTAGTAAAACGTTATAGTAGTTTTCAATCTCGCGATCATTGACAAAACCTAAAAAATTGTCGTTCATGCACATTAAAAAATTATCAATATCGGTAATATAATACTCAAAAGTTGACATGTAGTGACCATCAGGATATTCCTCAGCCATATCATTTTGAAGTGACATTCTAAGGAAATCGTAACTCAACTCAACACGGGCGTTTTGTATTTTTGAAAGAAAGGAGCCTGCAAAAATAAAATCTTCAATAAGGCCAATTTTCTTCAGTTCACCTAGGAAATTGGCCGATTTTAAAAATTTGTTTTCTTTAATATCGGTATTGTTCATAATGCTCCTCTTATAGTTAAAACGAATATAGCTAGTTAATTTTGTTTGTCAATAATGGTATTGACATTTAACGTAATTCTGCTAAAAAATAATTATTATGTAGCAGGAGTGATTAACTATGTCAGATGATTTTCATGTGGAAAATGGGCGAAAAGGTGGGGAAGCTAGGGCAAAAAAATTCTGGCCAAAGATAAAACATTCAATTATTTTATTTATTCGATTTCCTGAACTAAATCAAGATGAGATTGCAAAACGTGTAGGTGCTTCACAAGCGTTTGTTAGTAAGCATACTAGCTACAACGCGCTAAAAATTGCTCGTTTGTCTGCTCAAAGTGATTCAATGAGTGAAGATGAGCTTGAGGCGTTGCTTGAAAAAATTAAGCTAGAAGTTGAGCTAAAAAATGAAATTGTGAAGCCTAAACGCAGTAAGTTATGATGCTACGTGATGTTTATCATGTAGCAGGATGCCAAAAAGAAAAGCACTCAGTTGAGTGCTATTTTTTTTAGATAAATTTTTGGACGATGTAGAGGCAAATTAAGTAATCGATCGCACCAACCATCAAGACAAGTAAGCAATATTTAGGGAAGTCACTGTGAGCTAACCTGAGTAATTTCCCTAAAAATTTGTTCGCTACCATCATGCTTGACCTACTGTTTCATGTTTCTTCAAAAGAGCCAACTTTTCTTTAGTTGTATCTATTTGCTTTCTAAGTTCATGAGCTTTTGCCAATTCATTTAGTTCAGAATGAGTGACGATACCATGTATGAAATCATCAAAATCTTCTCGACTAACTAAAGTTGGTTTGTGTGTAATTTTTGAAAAATTTTCAGCTAAAAATTGTCGAACAAGCTCCGCAGTGAAAGTAGTTGGGTTCATATTTTTTGGAATAATTGATTTATAGGCATCAAAAATATCACAATTTAAACTCAAGTCAATGCGTTTTGTTTTTCGTAAAGTTGAAACTTTATTTTTATTTTTCATGAAAAATTCTCCTAGATTGTTGTCTTTAATTAATAAAAAAATTTTCCAAAGTCAACAGAGATTTTCTTTAAATGTGTTGCTTACGCTATGAAAATGTTAAGCGGATTTTGATGAAAAACGAGTGGGGCGATAGCCAAAAACGCTCACTCAAGTGTGTGGGTTTTGAAGTTGATTTTGGCTTTATATTAGGCTATGGGCTTAACATCAGTTCGAATGCCAAAGCTAACAGTGTCAAGCAAGGACAGTGACATTGCAAAAAGTCCTTATATGATGAGGTGTTACATCAACACCCTAAGCAAAAAAACCTGAAAATCTAAGCGAGTGTACTCAATTAGCGGTCTGTAAGACCGCTAAATTGTATTAATGGGTTTTCTTCGAAAAGTTTTGGCTCGGCCTTGTGTTTGTAAAGTAGTCCGATATACTTAAATTGTGACCTAAAAACTTATAACTATAAAAAAGGTGATAATGTGGCTAAAACTAACAAATACAAATATGTGCTAAACATCCAAGTCGATGAACCAATCTACAAAAAAATTTTGGCTAGGTTCGAAGAAGAAAACGATGAAAACTTCTCTGCATTTGTGCGAAGAATTGCAACCAAAAAAATCAGTTTAGACGTTGAAGTTTATGAAAAAGTAACAGCCTCATTGAATGAAATTGGGCGTCAAATAAATTCGATAGTGAAAGATTTGCACGAAAAAACTGAAGTGACTTTTATCACTTTGGAAGAATTTAAAATAAAAAAGCAAGAGCTAGAAGTGCTTCTAGTTTTTCTTGATGAGTGGGTCAATAGGCGTAACAAAATGGTTGATTTTGACTTTGATGGGTCAGAGAAAATTGATAGGCCTGCTGTTAAAAAACGTATCTATGTAATGCTTAGTGAGCAAGAAAACCATGCATTGATGGAAAGCATGGAAAAGCTCTGTTTTAATAAAAAAGCAGACTTTGTTCGGTGCCTTTTATCCAATAGTCGTTCTCTTTATGTGCCACGTTGGAAAGCAATTTTTTATGCTGAAATAAGAATAAAAAACAATCTTTCTCAAGTTAAGCGTCACATTAATGAGGCTAATTTACTTCATATGTCACTTTTACATGAGGTAAGTGACATAGCAAAAACGCTCAAGCAGTTGAGGAAAAACTTTGATAAAGGTGTTGAGATTTAAGGATGCTAGCGAACTGTTTTGATTCTGGAACCAGTGGAGGTGATGCACCTGTTCGATATCTTTTAGGCAATAAAGACCATAAAGGAAGCGAACGAAGTGTTAAGCCAAAATTATTTCGAGGCGATCCAGAATCCACGAAAGACTTGATAGATAGTATAAATAATAAACAAAAATATACTTCAGGAGTCCTTGCATTTCGTGAAAATGAAGTCCCTTCTGTCAAACAAATGCACCAAATTTGTGACGAGTTTGAGCGCTATATGTTTGGTGGGTTAAGTAAAGATAGAGTTAATATTTTATGGGTGCTTCATAATGATAAGGGTCGTCCTGAATTGCATTTTGTTGTGCCAAAAATAGACCTAAAATCGGGTAAGCAACTAAACATTTCTCCACCTGGTAAGCAAAATCAAGACTACTATCGATTGTTTGGTGCTTACATTAATGACAAGTTTGGATGGGAGCAAGTTAGTCCAAAAAAGAAGTGGGATTTGAAAGCTGCTGAGTATAAAAGTGAAACTGTTCCAGCTTTATACAAAAGAGCACTTTGCAAGCAAATCAACAATAATTATGAAACAGGGATGTTTAAGGATAGAAATGATTTGATCAAATGGCTTGAGCAAAATAAAATTCAGGTTCTAAAGCAAGCTGATGACTTCATAACAATTGGAGTGGGTGGCAATAAACTACGCATGTATGGGGAAATATTTAAGCAAAATCCAGATATGTCAGTAGGGAAACCCTATGTGTTCAATCAACATGAAAAAAACAGATTGGAGCATTATAGAGTTGAGCGCGTAGCTTACTTTGATAAGCGTTTTAATACTCCCCCAAAACCTAGATTTACAGCATCTCCACAAGGCAAAACAACTGTAAAGCCTCAAGTTTTCCAGACTGTAGCCGATAGAATTAAGGAAAGAGAGGTCGCTAGCATGGTTCAAAACATGGCTAGCATTGGGGGTGATGTAGCTGATGTGATGCCAAAAGAGCAAAAGCCATCATCTGGCGTGTCTTCTGGTGGGGGTTCTTCTGGTGGGGCTGATACTTCACTTCAAAAAGTAGCGCTTTCTTTAAGAAGAAACGATATTTTGAGGCAGTTAATTGATGCAACGCCTTCCCAAGTGGCTGAATTGCAAAATGAGCTTACTAATATAGATATTGCTTTGGGACGCTTGAAATTGCAGGAAATGGAAGAGGCTGGGCGTGAAATGGATAAACTTTATGAGTTATATAAAAAGCCTCAGATAGATGAGGCACCTACTTAAAATGTAATAAATTGCGACTAAATAGTGACATATCATGTTCACGATGTAAAATATACATGCATACTAATAAAGGAGAAAAAAATGCACAATCAAGCTCAGCCAAACAATGTTGCTATCGTTATGCAGGAAGTTATAAAAGAGTTGCGTGAAATAAAAATGGAAATTGAGTGTATTAAGATTGATTCGATGAAAGACAGAAGGATGGTAAAAATCCTAAATGGGCGTATTGAAAATATTTTACCGTATGCAATCGAAGGTAGAAGTGGGTCGCGAAGCATTTCTATTAAATAAGCAACTTTAACTTGACTTTTGTTTATTATTTAATAGAATAGTTTTGATATTTGAAGCGTCACTTCTTCACTTATTATTTTTATAGTTGGAAAGCACCTCGTCACAAGGTGCTTTCTTTTTTGTAATGTTCGATTGTTTCATTGATTGATAAAATCAATTGTACGACAAATGATATTGTTGCTATCCTACTCACAGTTAAACAATTAGATTCCATCACTCACTTGGGGAACAGGATGGCTGAAGATAAGCAACTTGGTGCACAGCTTGATGAGTTGTTGAAAAAAGTGGCATCAGGTAAAGCAACACCCACAGAAAAAATTAAGCTCTCTACACTTTTGAACGAAAGTGCAAAAGTTGAGGCTCAACAAGAAAAGCAAGAAAAGATTGATAAAGTGTTGGCGTTGATTGATGAGCTTGAATTGTCTCGTAGCGAAGTAGCAGAAGCTCTTAATGGTCCTGCTGAAGTGCTCATTCGTTATGTTGATGACACTGGGCAAGTGCATGAACGTTATGATGGGGAAACAGCTACCAATAAGTGGCTTAAGGCTTTAAAGGAAGCTGGCACCCACAATTTTGCTCAAGCCAAAGAACTTATTGTGGCTAAAAGTGCAGATGGGAAAGCCAAGGCAACCAAAACACTTGACCGCCTGTACCACCCGGAGAAGTACGCAAAACCTGCCAAAGCGTAAGCTGGCGTGAGCAGAATTAAAGGGACCCTGTTGTCCCTTTTTTATTGCCTTGCGCTCAGATATTACAAAATGTAATTATTCATTATGGTAGAATTTTGCCCCTCATTGGGTATCCGCTTTGGTAGCCGATAATCGGGTAAAATCCTGAGGTCGTTCGAAGCGTAAGTACCTGTTTTAATTGCGATTTTCTACTTTTCCCAGTATCATCTCATTTTACCGACCTTCGAGCTCGTCCTCATGAATCAACCGAAATCCGCCCCGAATTCAACTGATTCGGCCCAAGGTTTGTCGTATCGCGACGCCGGCGTGGACATCGACGCGGGCGACGCCCTTGTCGACGCAATCAAGCCGTTTGCCAGAAAGACGATGCGCGACGGCGTGCTGGGTGGCATCGGCGGGTTTGGCGCGCTGTTCGAAGTGCCGAAGAAGTACAAGGAGCCGGTGCTGGTGTCCGGCACCGACGGCGTCGGCACCAAGCTGCGTCTCGCCTTTCAGCTGAACAAACACGACACCGTGGGCCAGGATCTGGTGGCGATGAGCGTGAACGACATTCTCGTGCAGGGCGCGGAGCCGCTGTTCTTCCTGGACTACTTCGCCTGCGGCAAGCTGGACGTCGGCACGGCGGCCACGGTCGTGAAGGGTATCGCATACGGCTGCGAACTGTCGGGTTGCGCGTTGATCGGCGGCGAGACGGCGGAAATGCCGGGCATGTACCCGGACGGCGAATACGATCTGGCGGGTTTCGCGGTCGGCGCGGTGGAAAAGAGCAAGATTATCGACGGCAGCACGATCGCCCCCGGCGACGTGGTGCTGGGCCTGGCTTCGAGCGGCATTCATTCGAACGGGTTTTCGCTGGTGCGCAAGATCATCGAGCGTGCGCAGCCTGATCTGAACGCGGACTTCGACGGCCGCTCGCTTGCCGACGCGTTGATGGCGCCCACGCATATCTATGTGAAGCCGCTGCTGGCGCTGATGCAGCAGATCGCCGTGAAGGGCATGGCGCACATCACGGGCGGCGGGCTGGTCGAGAACATTCCGCGCGTGTTGCGTGAAGGCCTGACGGCTGAGCTGGATCATCGCGGCTGGCCGTTGCCGCCGCTGTTCTCGTGGCTGCAAAAGCACGGCGGCGTGGCGGACGCGGAAATGCACCGCGTGTTCAACTGCGGTATCGGCATGGCCGTGGTGGTGTCGGCCGCGGATGCCGATGCGGCAATCGGTCTGCTGTCCGCAGCCGGCGAGCAGGTCTGGAAGATCGGCGTGATTCGCGAAAGTGCGGCCGGTGAGGCTCAGACCGTAGTGATCTAAAAGCTTGTCAGACCGCGCGGCGTGCGGTTAGCCGGCGCCGCGCGGGTTTGAAGCTTCAACGCATCAGAGTTTCAAAGCGTCAAAGTTTCAAAGCAACGCTTCAATCGCTTCAAGCACCCGCGCCGTCGCGTGCGGATCGCAGCAGTCCACCACCACTCGCTCTGTCATGCTTCGCAGCCATGTGAGCTGCCGCTTGCACAACTGCCGGGTCGCAAAGACGCCCTTATCGCGCATGGTCGAATAGTCGACGGCGCCGTCCAGATATTCCCAGACCTGCCGGTAGCCCACGCAACGCATGGACGGCATCTCGGGCGATAAGTCGCCGCGTTCGCGCAACTTCACCACTTCATCGACGAAACCGTTGGCCAGCATCGCATCGAAGCGTTTCTCGATGCGCGCATGGAGCACGCCACGATCGGACGGCTCCAGCGCAACTGGCACGAAGCGCCACGCGGCGGCGGCATCATCCACCCGCGCGGGCGCCGCCAGCAACGCCGACATGGCCTGTCCGGTCAGCATGAAAACTTCCAGCGCCCGCTGAATCCGCTGCGAATCGTTCGGCGCCAAGCGCGCGGCCGTCACGGGATCGACTGCGGCAAGCCGCGCATGCATGGCCGGCCAGCCCTCGCGTGCGGCGTCGGCGTCGAGTGTGGCGCGCAGGTCGGCGTCGGCGGCGGGCAGATCGTTGAGCCCCTGGGTGAGCGCCTTGTAGTACAGCATGGTGCCGCCGACCAGCAACGGCAGGCGCCCACGCGCGTGGATCTCGCCGGTCAGCCGCAAGGTGTCGGCGCGAAACTGTGCGGCGGAATAGCTGTCCGTGGGATCGACGATATCGATCAGATGATGCGGCGCCACCGCACGCTCTTCGGCGGTGGGTTTGGCGGTGCCGATATCCATCTCGCGATAGACCAGCGCCGAATCGACACTGATGATTTCCACCGGGTGCCGGGCGGCCAGCGCGAGCGCAGCGGCGGTTTTGCCGGATGCAGTCGGGCCGAGCAGACACGGGACGGTGGTAGGCGTGCGTGAAGTCATGGGCAGGCGGGCGTGCGTTGCAGCGGCGGTTGCAGCAGCGTCACGTCACTGACCACGCATGAACAGCCGATCGAGATCGGACAGCGTCAACTGATACCACGTGGGACGTCCGTGATTGCATTGATCGGCGCGCTCGGTGGCTTCCATCTGACGCAGCAGCGCGTTCATTTCGTCGAGCGTCAGACGCCGGTTCGCGCGCACCGCGTGATGGCAGGCGAGCGTGCCGAGCAGTTCGTGCTGACGTTCGGTCAGTACGCGCGAGCCGCCGAATGCATGCAGGTCGGAGAGGACCGCGCGCGCCAGCGCCTGCAGATCGGCGTCTTTCAGCAGCGCCGGTACGGCGCGGATGGCGAGTGTGGTCGGCGACAGCACGGCGAGATCGAAGCCGAGTGCGTCGAGTGTGTCGCGCTCTTCTTCCACCGTACCGATTTCGACCGGATCGGCCTGCATGGACTGCGGGATCAGCAGCGGTTGCACGGCGATCGTGCGATCGGCCAGCGCGTTCTTGAACTGCTCGTACAGAATGCGCTCGTGCGCGGCGTGCATGTCGACGATCACCAGACCGTGCGCGTTCTGGGCCAGCACATAGATGCCGTGGATCTGGCCGAGCGCGAAGCCGAGCGGTTGCTCGTCGGCGGCATGGAAAGCGGGCGCCGGGTACGGCGCGGACGCGTTGTACGGTGACGGTGCTTCGGCGGCCGAATCGCGCGCCTCGAAAAGCGTGGCGCCTTCCGCCGTGCCCGCGTTCGTATCTTTGCGGCCGAAGAGCGCGTCGTAAAACGCGAGCGGTTGGGCAACCGGCAGCGTGCCTTGCGTCATGCGCGCCTGGCGCATCCAGGTATTGCCGGGCTGCTGCGACGACGATCCGAAGCCGCCGCCCGATGCGCCACCCAAGCCGCCACCGATGCCGCCAGCGCCGTTGCCAGCACCGAAGCCGACGCCGCCGACGCCCGCGCCGCCCAGTGGCGTCGCGCCAAACGAAGCCGGCCCGCTAACGGAAGGCGCCAGATGCGCCGCATGCCCGCCCGCCGTCGTTTCCGGCGATGCGCCCGCATGCCGCGCCAGCGCGCGCTGCACGGCGTGGAAGACGAACTGGTGAATCGAGCGCGAATCGCGGAAGCGCACCTCGATTTTCGACGGATGCACGTTCACATCGACCGCTTCAGGCGGCAGGTCGAGGAACAGCACGTAGGACGGATAGCGCTCGCCATGCAGCACGTCTTCATAAGCGGCGCGCACGGCGTGCGTGAGCAGCTTGTCGCGCACGAAGCGGCCGTTGACGAAGAAATACTGCTGATCGGCACGCCCGCGGCTCGCGGTCGGCAGACCCGCGCAACCGTAGACCGCAAGCGGTCCGGCGGATTCGTCGAGCGGCAGATGAGCGGTGGCAAACGTGTCGCCGAGAATCTTCGCGACCCGCACGGGCGGCTCGCTGGCGTTCCAGTGTTCGACCGCCTTGCCGTTATGCAGCACCGAAATCGCGACATCCGGCCGCGCCAGCGCGGCGCGGCGGATCTGTTCGAGACAATGGCCGAGTTCGGTCTGCTCGCTCTTCAGAAATTTACGGCGCGCCGGCGTATTGAAGTACAACTCGCGGACTTCGATCGTGGTGCCCTGGGTGCCGGCCGCGGGACTCAGCACGCCGGTTTGCGCATCCACGCGCACCGCGTGCGCCGCGTCGGCCGTGCGGCTCGTGATGGTCATCTGCGCGACCGAGGCGATCGAGGCCAGCGCCTCGCCGCGGAACCCCAGCGTAGCGACCGCTTCCAGTTCGGCGAGCGAGCGGATTTTGCTGGTGGCGTGACGCATCAGCGCCAGCGCGAGTTCGTTCTCGGGGATGCCGCAGCCGTCGTCGGTGATCGAGATGCGTTTGACGCCGCCTTCGTCGAGCAGGATGCGCAGCGACTGCGCGCCCGCGTCGAGTGCATTTTCCAGCAGCTCCTTGACGACCGAAGCGGGCCGCTCGACCACTTCGCCGGCGGCAATCTGACTGATCAACTGATCGGGAAGGGGCTGGATCGCGCGCAACGGGCGCGGCGCGGGCGTGGCGGCGGAAACCGCGGGCGCGGCTGCGGTGTCGAGGCCGGCAGGCGTTTCGGAGAATTCGGACATGGCGAAATTATAGCGATTCGGCGCGGCAAGCTCGCGGCGCGCGCAAGCGCACCGTGGCGCGGGAGATTTTTAAATGCCGCCGGGCACTTTCTGTATCATGACGCGGTCAATTTCCGGCGGCGAGTGTGCGCCTGCCGCCCTCGCTAACGGGTCCGCTGGTACGGCCGTTTCCGCCACCGTCACATTCGCTTAATAAAGGATTCTCTTTGGACACGTTGCTACATTTCGTCAACCTTGTCTTGCACATCGACAAGTTCCTCGGAGACTTTATTCATGTGTACGGCGCGTGGGTCTACGCGGTGCTGTTCCTGATCGTGTTCTGCGAAACCGGGCTGGTGGTGCTGCCGTTTCTGCCGGGCGATTCGCTGCTGTTCATCGGCGGCGCGTTTTGCGCGACCGGCGAAATGAATATTGGTTTGCTGATCGTGTTGCTGCTCGTGGCGGCCATCAGCGGCAATACCGTCAATTACATGATCGGGCGAGCCATCGGACCGCGGGTGTTCAATTCGCACATTCCTTTTCTCGAACGCTTTCTCGATCGCAGCGCGCTGCAGAAGACCCACAACTTCTATGAGAAGCATGGGGGCAAAACCATCGTGCTGGCGCGTTTCATCCCGGTGGTGCGGACCTTTGCGCCGTTCGTTGCGGGTGCATCCGAAATGACCGTGAGCCGGTTCCAGTTGTTCAACTTTGTCGGCGCGCTGTTCTGGGTGCTGCTGCTGACGTTGCTCGGTTATTTCTTCGGCAACATTCCGTTTATCCGCCAGTATCTGAACGTGATCGTGCTGGTGGGTATCGGCGCAGCGGTGGTGCCGGTCGTGCTCGGCGCGTTGTGGAAGATGATGCGCAAGAACGCCTCGAGCGCGGGCAGCCGCTGACGTTTCACTGCAATACCCGGCCACATGAGAAAACGGCGTCGCGAATTTCGCGACGCCGTTTTCGTTCTGCACCTCTGATTGTGGATTTAACAATTGACGACACGATGAAGCCGCGTCGTTCAGTTGGGCGCGACTTCCATCAAACGACGATACTCACGTCACCGCGCGCGGCGCCAGCGGTGTTTCCGGCGTCGGGTAGCCGGCTTCCTTGAAAGTCTGGATGATCGCGCGATTGGTGTCGAAGTAGACCTGCCAATAGTTCGCATTGTGCGTGTACGGCCGCACGCAAAGCAGCGGACCTTCCGGCGTGAAGCCGAGTACTTCGATGTCCGGTGCGGGACTCTCGGCCACGTTCGGAATCTGCGTGACGGCCGCCTTCAACCGGTTCATCGCATCCGTCGGATCGACGCCGTTGGCGATCTTCGCCGTCAGCTCGACGCGGCGCACGGGCAGGATGCTGTAGTTCGAAATCGTGTCGGAGAAGATCTTGTTATTGCCGACGATAGTCGTCACGTTGTCCGGCGTCACGATGGTGGTGCCGAACAGGCCGAGTTCCGAGACCGTGCCGGTGACGCCGCCCGCGGTGACGAAATCGCCGACCTTGAACGGCCGCAATACCTGCATGAATACGCCTGCGGCGAAGTGGGCAAGCAGGCCGCCCCAGGCGGTGCCGATTGCGAGGCCGAGGCCGGCGAGCAGCGCGGCGAACGAAGTGGTTTGCACACCGAACACCTGCAGGATCGCGAGGATCAGGAGCAGGTTCAGCAATGCGCCGAGAATCGAACCGAGATAATGCGCCAGCGTGGGATCGACCCGGCCGTTGCGCGACAACATCTTGCGCAGCAAGCCGGTGATCATGCCGATGAGCCAACGGCCGACGATCCACAAGACGATCGCCCCGACGACCTTGGTGCCGAGGTCGATACCTCGGGTCATGATGAAGACGCGTACGGTTTCGAGATCCAAGATGTTCCTCGCTGGGTGAGTTGCCTTCGACTGATTGGACTGCGGTGGTGCAATACAGCGGCAAATGCCCGGCGACGGGCGCAAACGGTAACACTCGGTCTTCGGAAGTTATAGGCGACGGCGCGCGCATGCGCAAGGACCGTTCCCGTTGCCTGATGGCTTATGCGGCGGCAAAAGTCAGCCGCTTCGGCGCAGGGTTCGAACGATTGCGATTGTTCTGCCTCACATGGGCAGATGCGATTTGGAATACGGCGAAGTGTGGATGACGAGAGCCTCGCCGCGACCGACTTTCGCGGGGCGCGAGCGGCGTGCCGCACGACGTAAGGCGAGCGCGGCGATGATCGCAAGCCAGTACGCGCAGGCGCGCTCGAAAAACGCCGTTGATGTGCTGAGGTGGCCGTAGCGGTTCTGCGAGTCGGCGAATACCAGAAAGGTCAGCGCGGCATCGAGCATGAATGCGATACACGCCAATGCCGCGAAGATGAGCGAACCGTCGAGCGACGCGCCGGGTATGCGGCGATTGCACAGATGACACGCGGCCAGCACGAAGGCCAGCAAAGCCAGGTTCGAGAAGAGATCGAACAGAAAATTGATCATATTGATGGAATGAAAGCCGGGGGGAGCTGTGGCGTGGCCAAAGCGTCTGCTCACGCAGAGTCACAGTGCGTCTTGCTGGACCGGCGGCGATCATTGCACGTCTTTATGTCTCAATAAATGTTCAGATTCGGAGTCCGTTGTTTCCTGTCTATTCGATAGAGACTGGCCTCAGAAATTGCTTAACGGGTCGTGCGAAATGGTGGAAAGCATTTTGTGAAAAATCTGTGATTACGCTTTCCTACGCAGTGTGGATCGACACCTGCGCTTAAAGATTCATGTCAGCCGCTGCGGCGAAGCGGCGAAAGGCGACGCTTCGCCGCACGCGTGCCGAGACGCCGGAAGCGCTCCTTCTTATGCTCTTCGTCGAAATGCGCGAGCGACGGTTTCACCAGGTCGCTGCGCGCCACGATGCCGACGATTCGCAGCGTGTTCATGTCGCTCACCACGGGCATGCGCTCCAGGCCATGAACCGCGAGGCGTGTTGCAACGAGCCGGCAGGTCTCGCCGGGCAACGCGACGACAGGCGCGCGCGTCTCCATCAGTTCGAGCAATGTAGTCGCGCCGGGCTGGCGGTCGCGAGTGCGAGGAATGCGTTCGAGGGCCGCGCGGTCGATCACCCCGGTCACCGCGCCGTCCACGATCACCGGATACGCGCGATGCGTTTGCCCAGGGCCGAAGTACCGCGTCAGCGTTTCGTCGACTGTCGAGTGTGCGTCGATCGTTTCGACGTCGCGTGTCATGACTTCGTCGACGTAATGGCGCTCCAGTGGATCGACGCCGTATTCGCGGTAGATGTGATACCCGCGGCGCGCGATTTTCTCGGTCATGATCGAGCGTCGCATCACGACCGTCGCGAAGCCATGTGCGACCAGCGTGGCGGCGAGTAGCGGCAATAACGCGTTGCTGTCGTTGGTCAGGCCGAACGCGAACACGATTGCGGTGAGCGGCGCCCCAAGCGTCGCGCCGAGCGTGGCGGCCATGCACACGAGCGGCCACAGTGCCGGATCGCCGCCCGGCATCAGATGGCTCAACACCACGCCGAGACCGGCGCCGAGCATCAGCAACGGCGCCAGCACGCCGCCCGACGTACCCGAGCCGAGCGCGACGACCCACATGACGGCCTTGACGAGCAGCAACGCAAGCGCAATCTCCAAGGCCAGATGCAGATGCAGCAGGTCACCGATGACGTCGTAGCCGACGCCCAGCGCACGCGGCTCGATAAAGCCGCCAATGCCGACCACCAGTCCGCCGAGCGCGGGCCACCACATCCAGTGGATCCTGAGTTTGCCGAACAGGTCTTCGGTCTTGTAGAGCGCGGCGGAGAGGCCTGCTGCCAGCGCTCCCGAGAGCAAGCCGGCAATCACGCAGGTGAACAGCGAGAGCGCGCCAGGCGGCGCCGTTTCGAGCGGAAACAACGGTCCCGCGCCGAACAGGGCGCCGCGCGCAAAGCCGGCCACCGCACAGGCGAGCGCGACCGGCAGAAAGCTGCGCGGCCGCCATTCGAACAACAGCAGCTCGACCGCAAGGAGCACCGCCGCGACCGGTGTGCCGAACACCGCGGTCATGCCGGCCGCGGCGCCGGCGACCAGCAGTGTTTTGCGCTCCGCCGCGCTCACGCGCACGCACTGCGCAATCAGCGAACCCAACGCGCCGCCCGTCATGATGATGGGACCTTCCGCGCCGAACGGCCCACCGCTGCCGATCACGATGCCGGAGGACAGTGGCTTGAGGATCGCTACCTTCGGCGACATGCGGCTCTTGCCGAACAGAATGGCTTCGATCGCTTCCGGAATGCCGTGGCCGCGAATCTTCTCCGAGCCGAAGCGCGCCATCAGCCCGACGATCAGACCACCCGCCACCGGCACCAGCACGACCCAGGCGCCGAGCGTGTTTTGCGCCGGCGAGCGTTCCGCGAACGAAAGCCCGCCGAAGAAAAACAGGTTCGTGAACAGGTGGATCAGATTCAGCAGCACGAAAGCAGCCAGCGTGCTGATTACGCCGATGCCCGCTGCCAGCAGAGCGATGCCGGGCAGGCGGCGGTTTTCGGCGAAGTCGCGCTTATGGGTGTCGGCTGTCATTATCGAGACAAGGTTGAGGTGAGTAGCCAGTGAGCGGCGTGCCGCCCGCTAGAGATCGATCTGCGGCACGTTGAACGCGCCTTCGAGCGACTTCAGTTCGGCGCGGTGCAGCGCGGCCAGTTTGGCCAGCGTCTTTTCGCCGAGTTTTTGCAGGTGCACTTCCACCTGGCGGCGATCGGTCTCGCTGACTTTGCGTTTGACGAGGCCAAGCGCTTCGCAACGCGACACCAGTGCCACGATGCCGTGATGCTGGGCCTGCAGCCGTTCGGCCAGCTCGCCGATAGTCGCCCAGTCCCGCTGCGGATAGCCTTTGATGTGCAGAAGCAGCAGATATTGCAAAGGCGTGATGCCTTCGGTTTGGGCGGCCTGTTCAGAGAAGCGTTCGAATCGCCGCATCTGATAGCGGAACTCGGACAACTGCTCGAAATCGGACTTTTCCAGTTCGCGGCGTTGGGTTTTCATTGGGGCTTGCGTGAGAGAAATGCTGTTTATATCACAACATGAGGTATATGGATGTGGCGAGGTTCGAGGGAATCATGATGGCGTTTCAGGCCGTGCGCTGCGACGCTTGCATTGACGTATTGGGCTGGCGGTATAACCCGGCGATCAGATTTGCCTGAGTCACCATTCCCGCGAGCTGCCTCGTGCGGCTGTCGAGCACCGGAATGTGATGGTGTCCGAAGTCAGCGAAGAGCGGCACCAGGTCCGCGATGGGCGTGGTGGTGTCGACCGTGTGGACGTGGGTTGTCATCAGCGTGCCGACGGTGGGCTCGTTGGCACGGCGCCGGCCGGGCAACCGGCGTAGAAGCCTGGTGAGCGCGCCCGGTTGGCGCACACCGCCGAGGTCGGCGCGCGTGACGATTCCGACTACGTGCCTTTCCTCGTTCGTGACCGGAAGTGCCTTCACGCCGTGGCGTTGCAGAATGCTCCATGCGGTTGCCGCCCGCGTGTGCGCCGACACGGTGATTACGCCACGCGACATGATGCTCGCGCAGGTGAGCTCGTCGAAGCTGCGCGCGTAGGTTTGCAACTGCAAGGCCCGCAGCAGGGATTCGAGGTCGTCAGGTGCAATGTCGAGCAATTCGCTTTGCCCTTTGAGCACGGCGTCCAGATCCGCGCGCGTGAAGCCGGGCCGCGACCGGGCGGCTGGGTCTGACCGGCTCGTGGTTTGCCGTGCTGAATGGGGATAGCGGTGCCCGGTGAGCGCGTGATACACGATGGCGGCGCAGAGGAGCGCCGCGGACTGAAGCGCGATCGGCGCGAGCACGAAACGGTAGCCGAGCGAATGCACGGCCGGTCCGCCCAACACCGCCGTGAGCGCCACCGCTCCGGATGGCGGATGCACGCAGCGCAGCGCGAACATGGCGCAGATCGCGGCCGCCACGGCGAGCGGCGCCGCCTGTAGCGGATCGCCGATCCAGCTCGCGCAGGCAACGCCCACCGTCGCCGAAACGAGATTGCCGCCGATGATGGACCACGGTTGCGCAAGCGGACTCGCCGGCACCGCGAACAGCAGCACGGCCGACGCGCCCATAGGCGCGACCAGCAACGGGATATTGCCGCTCGAACCCAGCAGCAGATGCGTGATGGCCCCGGTGAACGCAATGCCGACCAATGCACCGACGCACGAACGCAAACGCTCCTTCCACGCGAGGGCGATGGGCGGCGGTGCGAGGCGGGCGAGCCAGCGAGCGACGGCGGAGCGAGGCAAGATCGGGTTGAGTCGTGTGAGCGTTTGTGCGGCGGCGCGAAGGTTTCAATGGGCAGGCGCGTGGCCGCGGTCGGGTGATTATATGTGATTGTGATATAAATTGTCGCGGGTGCGCATCAGGACCTCGAGTCGCGACGTGCGCTGCCGGCCGCCATAGGCCACGCTATATGGCCTGCTTGAGGCAGATCAATGGAAGGGTTGGACCTTCCATTAGTCTTGGCATGACCACTGAGCGCATTTGCCGGCCTGAAGGCCGCAGCGCCGCTGAATTCGCACCCGGCCTGTCCGGTTTCGTCGAACGCTTGCCGAACCGGCTTTCCCGAGAAGATAAACCTCGAAAGAAAGAACATCATGAAGGATGACGTATCCGCACCCTCTCGCTACCGGCCTTCGATTTTCGCAGTGCCATTCCAGCGGCACGGCGACGGGACGGCGGTCGAATTGCTATCCCCGTCCGAACAGGACGCGCTGATCGCCATTTCCCGACTCGTCACGGTCCGGCGGCATACGGTGCTTTATCCGGAAGGCGGTGACGCGCGTTTCGCCTACAACATCGTTAGCGGAGTCGCGGAAACCTATCAGCTCCTTCCGAACGGAGACAAGCGGATCACCGCGTTTCTTTTTCCGCGGGATCTGATGGGACTCAGCGAAAACGGCGCCTATGTGGCGACCGCCCAGTCGCTCACGCCCCTGGTCGCGTACAGGATACCGGTCGAGGCGCTCGCGGAGATTCTCGAACGCGATCCGCGTCTGGACATCGGGCTGCTCTGCAAACTGTGCCATGAACTGCGGCGCTCGCAACATCACACGATAACGGTATCGAAAAACGAGGCGCCAGCCAGGCTGGCCAGCTTCCTGGTCTGGATTCAGCACGCCTACCCCGAGGAGGGGCGCGCCGAGGGAGAAGTGATGTTGCCGATGTCCCGGCACGACATTGCCGATTACCTCGGTCTGTCGGTTGAATCCGTCAGCCGCGGCCTACATGTTCTGGAGGCGCAGGACGCGGTGCGCCGCAAGGGGCCGAGGCTCGTAACGGTGCTGGACCCCGCGAAACTTCGCAGGTTGGCGGGACAGGATTGAGTCCGCCGTCCCCGGCCGCCGGTCGTTTCCCGACCGCAACCACGGAGCCGGCGCACTATCAGAACGAAGTCGCCACCATCGCCAGCGTGATCAGCAGCATGACCGCCGTGGCGAGCCAGCCCAGTATGCGCAGGCTGCCGCCCGCCACGAAGCGGCCCATGATATCCGTGCGCGAGGCGATCAGCATCATGACGAACATGACCGGCACGGCGACCACGCCGTTGACCACGGCACTCCAGTACAGCGCCTTGATCGGGTTGACCGACGTGAAATTCACGATCATCCCGACAAGGGTAGCAATCGCGATCGTGGCGTAAAACGCCTTTGCTTCCTGCACTTTGCGGGTGAAGCCGACCGGCCAGTCGCGTGCTTCACCAATCGCATAGGCGGCCGAGCCGGCCAGCACGGGTACGGAAAGCAATCCCGTTCCGACGATGCCGGTTGTGAAGAAAAGCGCCGCGAACGAGCCGGCTATCGGGCGCAACGCCTGGGCGGCCTGTGCCGAAGTCTGGATATCGGTAATGCCGCCGACGTTGAGCGTGGCGGCGGTGGTGGCCAGAATGGCGAGCGCCACCAGGTTCGACAATCCCATACCCACTACCGTATCGACTTCGATCCGGTGTAGCGCGGCCGGTCCTTGCTGGGGTGCGTCGAACAGGTCCTGGCGTCTCGGATGGACATTCATGTCCTCCACTTCCTGTTCGGATTGCCAGAAAAAGAGGTAGGGGCTGATGGTCGTGCCGAAGACCGCGACGACGGCGGTCAGATAGTTCGATGTCCAGTGCAGGTGGGGACGAAAAAGTAGCGCGCGAGTTGGCCCCAGTCGATATGCACCACCGCCAGCACCGCGAAATAGGCGAACAGCGACAGCGTGAACCACTTGAGCACGGCCACATAGCGTGTGTACTGCAGCAGCAACTGCATGCTCACGCAGATCGTCGAGAACAGCAGCACATACAGCCACTTTGGGCCCGGCAGCAAAAGCGCCATTGCATCGGCCATCGCACCCAGGTCGGCGCCCAGATTGATGATGTTGGCGATGAGCAGGAGCACTACAACCCATTGCAGCAGCCAGCCCGGATAGTGCCGCCGCAGGACGCCGGCAATGCCGTGCCCCGTGGTGCGCCCAATTCGCGCGCTGATGATCTGGATCGCCACCATGAGCGGGTAGCTGAACAGCAGCGTCCACGAAAGACCGTAGCCGAACCCGGCGCCGACCTGGCTGTAAGTGGCGATGCCGCTTGGATCGTCGTCCGAGGCGCCGGCGATGAGACCGGGTCCCAGCACGCCGAAAAGCCGTGGTTTGGACGGACCGATTACCGGGTCGGGCCCTTCGGGATCGTATTCTTCAGGAGCGCGTTCCATGATGGCTTTATTGGATCATCCGGCGGAATTGAACAAGTCACCTGCGAGCACCACGGCGATCCGACCGGCGACGCGATCGTAGCGAGAATGCTGGGCAGACGTATACATACGGATGTCATCAGGCAGTGTGTCGAAATGATCGATGCCGGACGCGGCACGCACTTTCACCACGCCGGCCATCATGGCATAGATACGGATGGGATAGGCGGCGCCGTCGCATGGGATCGGCATTCTGTCCGCCTGAATTTGCCAGGATTCGGACGCCGTTCTTTTCTGAGAGGCGGAATGCGGAATTACGCGGCTCCTTCCGGGCTCGAGGGCTTTCGCTCGACGGCGTCCAGTGGAAAGATGAGGGTAAGACGAAAACCGCGGCCGGGCGCGCTGTCGATCGACATCGTGCCATTCAGGTGATGAACTCGCTCACGCATGCCCAGCAGGCCGAAAGAGGTCGGGCGCGAAGGCGCCGCCGGCGTCATTCCCTGCCCGTCGTCCGTAACGCGCAATACACAGGTGCGGCCGTCGCGCGCCAGATCGATCGTCACCCGGTCGGCGTGCGCATGCCGGGCCACGTTGGTCAGTGCTTCCTGCACGATATGGAACAGGCCTTCGTCAGCCGCTTCGCTCAGCTTCATGTCATCGGCCTCGATCCGTGCCTCGACGGCAATGTCGTACCGCTGCATGAAATCGTCGATGAGCCATTCGAGTGTCGGGATGAGCCCCAGCGTCTCCAGCATGACGGGACGCAATCCGGCTGCGATTCGCCGTAGCGAGGCGACCGTCGCGTCGATCAGTTGATGCATGTCCGCAATGTGAGGCGCGGTGCGTGCGGCGCCTGCCTCCTGGTCGCGAACGATGCTGTCGAGACCCGCAAGCGCCATCTTGAGCGCGGTGAGTTGCTGGCCTATGTCATCGTGAAGTTCGCGGGCGATGCGGATCTGCTCTTCCTCGCGAGCGGCCTGAATGTGCGCGGCTAACGCTCTGAGTTGTTCGAATTCTTCCAGCCGTTTTCGTTCGGTCAGGTCCTGCGTCACCTTTGCAAAACCGCGGAGCTCGCCGGTAGGGGTGCGGACGGTTGTGATGACAACGTTCGCCCAGAATTTCGAACCGTCCTTGCGAACGCGCCAGCCCTCGCTCACCACTCTGCCTTGCGCGACCGCTGCCGCGAGCAGAAGACCGGGCTGGCCTGCTGCAACGTCCTCGGGCGTGTAAAAGACCGAGAAGTGGCGGCCGATGATTTCATCGACCTCATACCCTTTCATCTTCCGTGCGCCGGTGTTCCAGTTCACGACGTTGCCTGATGCGTCCAGCATGAAGATTGCGTAGTCGTCGATTGCTTCGACTAGCAGGCGGAAGCTCTCCTCGGTGTGAATGGGAGCTTCGCGCATTGTGTTACCCCGCGGTCCAGCATCTGCCTTACCCGTCATCGTTTTCTCCGACCCGAGAGCCCGATTGGCACGAACCGAAAAGGTTGAGCCCCCGACCTGTGGTTGAAAAGCCTGAGCTCCCGAGGCGCCTGTCTGGCATCTCATCGCTGCCAGAGCGCTCTGCCCGCCATTGTCGTCGGTTGAAACTTGGACCAACATTGATTCAAATCAAAATTGACCTCATGGGGCAGAGGGTTGGCTGTCTGGTGGTTGCTTGCGCAACCAGTGCTCTCCAGGCCATTCAATCGTGATCCGCTCATTCGGAATCTTAATCGTTCCGGGCGTCGTCGCGTTCGAGGGAGAAGCAGGTGCGATCCCGTGCGTTGCGGCGAAACGCTCGGCAAATCGTGGCGCGCGATTGGATCATGCGGGTATCGTGAACACGGTGCGGCGCTGAAAAAGAAAAAGGGCTTGCGACGCTGACGCGTGCAAGCCCTTGAATCTTTTGGTAGGCCGTACGGGATTCGAACCTGTGACCAACGGATTAAAAGTCCGCTGCTCTACCAGCTGAGCTAACGACCCAAAAGAGAAGCGAAATTATAGCGATAGCGGCAGCTTACTGTCAACCCACCGCGACCTCGGCGCCACCGGCACTTCAGATAGTGAAAAGCCCGGGCATTGCTACCCGGGCTTTTCAGCGAGAGGCGCGCGTGGCTATGAAATCGGACACTGCGCGTTTGCTGCGAACGGCTTAACCGAGCCCTGTTACTTGATCTGCGAAAGCTTGCTTTGAGCCGATTGCGCGACGTCCGAGCCGCTGTACTGCGCGACGATCTGCTCCAGCGTCTTGCGGGCCGCAGCCTTCTGACCCTGCTCGAGCTGATTGTTCGCAATCGCAAGCAGCGCTTCCGGCGCACGCGGATGCTGCGGATAGTTCTTCACCACGCCTTGCCAGATCGCCGTCGAGCCCTTGTAGTCGCGCAGCGCATACAGCGCGTTGCCCAGCCAGTACTGCGCTGTCGGCTGGTAAGGGCTGTTCGGGAACCTGGAGATGAAAGTGCGGAACGACGCCGCCGCATTCTTGAAGTCGCCATTGCGGAATTGCTGCGAAGCCGCGTTGAACGACTCGGTCTCACCCGGCTGCACCTCGCCCTGGACGCCGTCCACCGTTTGCTGCTGCGGCTCGAATTTCTTCAGGCGCGTATCCAGATCGGTGTAGTAGTCCTTCTGCTGCTTTTGCAGCGTGGCGAGCTGGTTGCCCAGGTCCTCGTTCTGTCCGCGCAGCGTAGCGACCTGCTGGTTCAACTGGTCGAGACGGTTGGACTGATCGAGGATCGTGCGTTGCGCGGCCGACAACTGACCCGACAGGCTATCGGTCTTCGAGCGCAGATCGAGAATGGCCTGACGGGCCTGATCGTCGTCGAAGATGCCCGCATGCGCGGGCACGGCCGCGAAGGCCGTGCCCGCGACACAGGCCGCTGCGGCAAACCGCAGCCAGGAGAAACGATGCGTCATTCGGCTCATCACCCGTTACTTACTGTTGGTACACGAGGTCGGCGCGGCGGTTTTGTGCCCACGACGATTCGTCATGACCCGTAGCTTGCGGCTTTTCCTTGCCGAGGCTCACGGCTTCCATTTGCGAGTCCGTCACGCCCATCAGCGACAGCGAACGGCGCACAGCCTCAGCACGCTTCTGGCCGAGTGCCAGGTTGTACTCGCTGGTGCCGCGTTCGTCGGTGTTGCCCTGGATCAGGACGTGGCGTTGCGGATGGCTCTTCAGGTATTGCGCGTGTTGTTGCAGCAGCGATTGATAGTCGTCTTTCACCGAGTAGCTGTCGAAGTCGAAGTAGATGCTGCGCTTGGCGAGCGGGCTATTCGGATCGTTCAGCGGGTCGACGTTGACCGTTGCGACATCGTTCGGGTTCGGCTGTGCCGAGACCGAACCACCCTTGTTAGCGTTTTCGTCGAGCTTGACGCCCGAGTGGCACGCGGCCAGCGCACCGACCATCAATACAGCAAAAGCAAAGCGAAGTTTTGACATCATTTGGTTACTCTCCTTGTGTTATTGCATCAACGTTATTGCATAAACGGGCCCCAGGACGGCTCGCGTACGCTGCCACCCTGAACGGACAGGACCTGCCGAGTGCGACCGTCGGTCGATACTGCGGCCAACACGCCACGGCCGTTCACCTGTGTGGCGTAAAGAATGTACTGACCGTTCGCCGCGAAGCTCGGCGATTCGTCATGTGTCGTGTCCGTCAGGCCTGTGGCGGTGTTACCCTGCAGGTCCTGGATATAAAGCTTGAACCCGCCGCCGACGCGCGAGATATAAGCGAGCTGCTTGCCGTCCGGGCTCACGCGCGGGCTGGTGTTGTAGCTGCCCGTGAACGTGACGCGCTGTGCGGCGCCGGCGTTTTCGCCCTGGGCCGACATCTTGTAGATTTGCGGCTGGCCGCCACGGTCGCTGGTGAAATAGATCGACTGGCCGTCAGGCGAGAAACACGGTTCGGTGTCGATCGAGCTGCCTTGCGTGAGACGCCGCAGGCCGCTGCCGTCTGCATTGACGGCGAAAATCTGTGTGTTGCCGGTGCGCGAGAGTGCGACCGCCAGCGTGCGTCCGTCCGGCGACCAGGCCGGCGCGCTGTTGTTGCCTTTCTGGTCCGACACCACGATGCGGCGCCCCGTGGGCAGATCGTGGATATAAACGATCGGCTTCTTCTTTTCGAACGAAACGTAAGCGACCTTGGTGCCGTCAGGCGACCATGCCGGCGAGATGATCGGCTCGGGGCTCGACAGCGCGATGTGCGCGTCCTGGCCGTCCGAATCGGAGATCTGCAACTGATAACGGCCGCCCGTCTTGATGACGTACGACAGGCGCGTGGCGAACACGCCGCGGCCACCCATCAGCTTCGCGTAGATATAGTCCGCGACCTTGTGCGCGCTCATGCGCAAGCCGCTTTCCGGGCTCACCAGCACGAGGCCGCCGAGGCTCTCGCCCTTGACGGTGTCGTACAGCTTGAAGCGCACTTCATACTGGCCGTTCGGCAGGCGGTTCACGCTGCCCGACACGAATGCGTTGGCGCCCTTGGCCTTCCAGCTGCCGAGGTCGACGGAATCCGTTTCGGACACCGGCGTGGCGCCCGCGTCGATGTTCGTGAATTTGCCGCTGCGTTGCAGATCCTGACGCACGATCGTGCTGACCTGCTGCGGCGAGTTCGCTTCATTGGCAAAATTCGCCGTTGCGATCGGAAACTGGGTGGACCCGACGCCCGTCACGAGGACGTTGAGTTGTGCGTTGGCGGCACCGCCGACGGCGATCAGGCACGACGCTACAAGTGTCCGCAGGCCTAGCTTGGTCATCAAACTCATGCTGTATGGATTCCCCAAAAACGGTTTTACTAACGCTTCAAGACAGCAGACAGACCCGAAAAGAACTAATTCGTTCCCGAGCGCGCCCTGGTGGGCGGGGCGCCGTGTCTGCTGTCAACTGACTGTCAACTACTGGAATCAACCGGCCGGGCGCAACGTAATCAGGAAGCTGGTCGGGGTCTTGCCATTGATGTCCTGAGGCATCGGATCGGTACGCTGGACGGCCCGCAGCGCCGCGTCGTCCCACGCCGGGTTGCCGCTGCTGCGCGAAATCGTTGCGCCAAGCAAGGTGCCGGTCGGCGAGCAACGCACGGAGACCACTGTCTCCAGGCCGCTCGTTTCACCGCCCCAGGTGATATTCGGGCGCACCGCACGACGCACCTTGTCGGAGTAACCCGGCGACGTCGCCGTGCCACCCGAGCCGCTGCCCGTGCCGCTCTTTCCGAGCCCATCGCTCGTGGTCGAGCCGGTGCCGGTGGCGGCGAGACCCTGCATCTGCGCGAGCCGCGCGCGGCGCTCCGCATCCAGTTTCTTCGCTTGCGCCGCGGCGTCCGCCTGCGCCTTGGCCTTCGCGGCTTTCTGCGCGTCGGCCTTCTTCTGCGCCTCAGCCTCGGCCTGCTTCTGTTGCTGTTCCTGCTGCTGTTCTTTCAACTGCTGCTGCTTTTGCTGCTCGGCCAATTGCTGTTGCTTCAGCTTGCTGGCCTCCTGCTGCTGTTGCTGTTGCTGTTGCTGCTGCTGTAGCTGTAGCTGTTTCTGTCTGGCCGCCGCGGCCTTCTGCGCGGCCTGGTCCGCGGCCAGTTGCTGCTGACGCTTCGCCTCGGCTTCCTGCTGGGCCTGCAGTTTCTGCTGACGCTGCTGTTCGGCCAACTGAGCCTCGCGAGCCGCTTCCTGTTGCTGACGCTTCTTTTCCTGCAGCGCGATGTCGGCCTGTTCGTCCCGCATCGGCGGAGCAGGAGCCACCGGCACCGGTACCGGCGGCGGAACCGGGCGCGGGATCGACGTATCCGGCACTTCGGTCCACAGCTCCGCTTCCGCGCCTTCGGGCGTACTGTTTTGCCACTGAATGCCGTGATACAGGAAGAACCCGAGCAGCGCGTGCATCACGAGAGCGAACACAAAGGCTCGCCCGGTGCCGCGTTCACGCGGTGGCTGGAGCGGGTATTCGGAATTCTTGCGGATCATTGCGATTTGACGAGCAATCCAACGCGCTTGACGCCGCGAGCTTTCAGTTCGGACATCACATTCATCACGACTTCGTACTTGACCGTTTTGTCGGCGGCGATCACGACGGGCTGATCAGGATGCGATTGCGCGCGCTCGGCGATGAAGCTGTTCAGATCGGCCTTGGTCATGTCTTCCTGCTGCTGCGCACCCGAATCGTCCTTGTATTTGACGCTCATGTTGCCGTCCGCGCGAATGTTCACGATGACGGGCGGCGTTTGCTGCTGCGGCGCTGCGCCACCGACGGTCGGCAGATTGACGATCGACGGAGCAACGAGCGGCGCGGTCACCATGAAGATCACGAGCAGCACGAGCATCACGTCGATATACGGCACGACGTTGATGTCGGCCATCGCGCGGCGCGAGCGGCTGCCGCGCATGCTGGAGGAACGAGAGCCTGCCATCGTGGACTCCTTACTGTGCCTGGCGCTGCAGGATGTTCGAGAATTCTTCGATGAAGGTCTCGAAGCGGATCGCCAGACGGTCGATGTCGTGCGCGTAGCGATTGTAGGCAACTACGGCCGGAATCGCAGCGAACAGGCCAATTGCGGTAGCGGTGAGTGCTTCGGCGATGCCCGGCGCGACGTTCGCCAGCGTGGCCTGCTGCACGTTGGCGAGGCCGCGGAACGCATTCATGATCCCCCACACCGTGCCGAACAGACCGATATACGGGCTGACCGAGCCGACCGACGCGAGAAATGCGAGATTGGCTTCGAGCACGTCCATTTCACGCTGGAACGCGGCACGCATGGCGCGCCGTGCGCCGTCGAGAATCGCGCTCGGATCGTTCAGGCGCTTTTCCTTGCCTTTCAGGAATTCGCGCATGCCGGACTCGAAAATCCGTTCCAGTGCGCCGATGGTATGGCGATTGTTCGCGGCGCTCTGATAAAGCGCCTGCAGGTCGCCGCCCGACCAGAAATCGCGTTCGAAACGCTCAGTTTGCGTGCGCGCCCGGCGGATCGCAAACCACTTGCGGAAGATGAAAGTCCACGACAACAGCGACAACAGCAGCAGCAGAGCCATGACGGCCTGCGCCAGCAGGCTCGCATTGAGTACGAGGGAAACGATCGACAGATCTTGTGTAGTGTTCATAAAGGTTCGTTTTAACGTCCCGGGAAGGGGGCGTCCGGCTGCAAGGCCCATCGAAGCTTGCCGTGGGCAAAACGGAAGCGTCGGCGATATTGCGAGCCGAACCATGCTTTGTGTTGCTGGATCGTTACGAGTTCACTGGCCCCGTAACAACGGGGTTCAGTCGTTGTCCGTTGACACACCGCTTGCGCTCGCGCCCGGTCCGCGCCGCAAAGCGGCGAGGACCGGGGGAGGAATCGCGGCCGGCCGCAGTGCAATGCGGTCGACGCAGCCTACCCGGATGGATCCCGTAGCAAGCAGCGTGCCTTCCCGCCATGCCTCCTGCGCGAAATCGACCGACGCCCGGCCCAGACGCTCGATCCGGCAGACTACGCTGACCACGTCGTCGAGCCGGGCCGGCGCCCGGTAATCGACCGCGGTGCTGCGGACGATGAAAATCGCGCCCGTTTCTTCCGCGAGCCGATTCTGGTCGACGCCACATGCGCGCAGCCATTCGGTGCGCGCGCGTTCAAAAAATTTCAGGTAATTCGCGTAAAACACGATGCCGCCGGCGTCGGTATCTTCGTAATACACGCGGATGGGCCACGTGTACCCGATTTCCGCGCTGGGCTGGCTGGTCGATATATTCATGCGGTGCATTTTACCGGATCGCACCCCCCAGGTCTGTTTCAAGATGTGCGCCCCGTCTGGCCGGCTTCAGCCGCGATAAACGGTCAAACCGGCGAACGATTGAGCCACCGGCATCAGCTCGATCGTGTTGATATTGACGTGCGCCGGGCGGGTGGCGATCCAGTAGATCGAGTCCGCGATGTCTTCGGGTGTGAGCGGTTGCACGTTTTCGACCATTCTGGCGGCGCTGGCGTCTTTGCCGCAAAAACGCACGTTCGAGAACTCGGTGCCGCCGCACAGGCCCGGCTCGATGTCGGTCACCCGAAGCGCGCTTCCTGCCAGATCGGCGCGCAGATTCAGGCTGAACTGACGCACGAACGCCTTGGTGGCTCCGTAGACGTTGCCGCCCGCGTACGGCCAGTTGGCCGCTGACGAGCCCAGATTGAAAATGTGGCCGCGATTGCGTTCCACCATGCCGGGCAGCAGGGTGTGCGTGACCTGTACGAGACCTGTGCAGTTGGTCTCGATCATGGCGGTCCATGCGTCGAGACTCGCTTTTTGCGCCGGCTCCATGTCCGGTGCGAGGCCGGCATTGTTGACCAGCACGTCGATGGCGGCAAAGTCCGCGGGCAGCGCGGCCGGCACGGCTTCGACGGCGGCGCGGTCGCGCACGTCGAGTTCGTACGGCAGAAGCGCGTCGCCGAGTTCGTCGGCGAGCGCCTGCAGACGGTCTTTGCGGCGTGCCGCGGCGACGACACGATGGCCGCCCTTGACGAAGGCGCGCGCGATAGCGGCGCCGAATCCCGCGGACGCGCCGGTGACGAACACGATCATGGCAGCCGTTTCCCGGCCGGCGGGAGAGAAAGATCCCAAACTCACTTCCACGGCGGCGCTGCGGCAAGGATGAACCAGCCGTACGAGAGGCTGCGGCAGGGACACGCAGCGGGCTCTCATCGGGCTTTGGCCGGACGTTTGCGCGCCGCCCGGGAGAGCTCTGCAGGCGGTACGGCGGGCACCGGCGGCAGCGGCCGGAAGCTGGTTGCCTATTCGATCCGCTTCCAATAAACTAACGCGCTCATCCCTGCGTGACTGGCGATAGAACCGGTTCAAACAACCGGATTCAAGGTGGAGCAACCCACCGTGAAGCGCAGGGTGCCGTTTTGCCGTTCGCCTGGGCAGCCGTGATCCGCGCGCATTGATCTGCGCTGACGGTGGCTGTCCTGCCTCGCGTGTGCGGCGACTCTCCATCCGCCACGTCAGGGCTGGCCCAGCCGCCAGCAGCGCTGCGTACCCTCTACGCAAGATTCGGCACACGATCCGGTCAACCTGAACCCATTCAACGGAATCCGTATGTTTGACAGAGCCCAAAGCACCATCGCCAACGTCGATCCTGAACTCTGGAAGGTCATCGAGCAGGAAAACCGCCGTCAGGAAGAGCACATCGAACTGATCGCGTCGGAAAACTACACGAGCCCGGCTGTCATGGCTGCGCAAGGCTCGCAACTCACGAACAAGTACGCCGAAGGGTATCCGGGCAAGCGCTATTACGGCGGTTGCGAGTACGTGGACATCGCCGAGCAGCTGGCGATCGACCGTGTGAAGCAACTGTTCGGCGCCGAAGCCGCCAACGTGCAGCCGAACTCCGGCTCGCAGGCCAACCAGGGCGTGTTCTTCGCCGTGCTCAAGCCGGGCGATACGATCATGGGCATGAGCCTCGCGCACGGAGGCCACCTGACTCACGGTTCGCCGGTCAACATGTCGGGCAAGTGGTTCAACGTGGTGAGCTACGGCCTGAACGAAGCCGAAGACATCGACTACGAAGCCGCGGAGAAGCTCGCTCAGGAACACAAGCCGAAGCTGATCGTGGCGGGCGCCTCCGCGTTCTCGCTGCGTATCGATTTCGAACGCATGTCGAAGATCGCCAGGTCGGTCGGCGCGTATTTCATGGTCGACATGGCGCATTACGCCGGTCTGATCGCCGCGGGCGTCTATCCGAATCCGGTGCCGCACGCCGATTTCGTCACCACCACCACGCACAAGAGCCTGCGCGGCCCGCGCGGCGGCGTGATCCTGATGAAGGCGGAGTTCGAAAAGCAGATCAACTCGGCCATCTTCCCGGGCATTCAAGGTGGACCGTTGATGCACGTGATCGCCGGCAAGGCCGTCGCGTTCAAGGAAGCGCTCTCGCCGGAGTTCAAGGCGTATCAGCAGCAGGTCGTCGAAAACGCGCGTGTGCTGGCGGAAACGCTGGTCAAGCGCGGTCTGCGCATCGTGTCGGGCCGCACTGAAAGCCATGTGATGCTCGTCGACCTGCGTGCAAAGAAGATTACCGGCAAGGCTGCGGAAGCAGCGCTGGGCACGGCTCACATCACGGTCAACAAGAACGCGATTCCGAACGATCCGGAAAAGCCGTTCGTGACGAGCGGCGTGCGTCTCGGCTCGCCGGCCATGACCACGCGCGGCTTCGGCGTCAAGGAAGCCGAGCAGGTGGGTAACCTGATCGCCGACGTGCTGGACAACCCGGAAGACGCCGCCACGATCGAACGTGTGCGCGCGCAGGTCGCCGAGCTGACCCAGCGCTTCCCGGTTTACCGTTAAGCCGCCATGCACTGCCCCTTCTGCCGTCACGCCGATACGCAGGTTGTCGACTCGCGCGTATCCGAAGACGGCGCAACGATTCGCCGGCGCCGCCGCTGCCCGGCCTGCGACAAACGTTTCACGACGTATGAGCGGGTCGAGCTGGCGTTGCCGTCGGTCGTCAAGAAGGATGGCAGCCGCACGGAATTCGACCGCCGCAAGATCGTCGCGAGCATGCAACTGGCGCTGCGCAAGCGCCCGGTGGCGGCAGACGCGATCGAAGCGGCGGTTGCCCGCATCGAGTATCAGTTGCTCGGTAGCGGCGAGCGCGAAGTGCGCAGTGAGCGCCTCGGCGAACTCGTGATGAACGAGTTGCGTGCGCTCGACACCATTGCCTACGTTCGTTTCGCTTCCGTTTACCGGCGCTTCGAAGACGTCTCCGAATTCGAAGACGTGATCGAAGAATTTCGCCGCGCCTCTTCTCCTCCCAAGCCTTCCCGCAAACGCTGAACGCAGTCGCATCTGACGCATCTGGCGTTGCGTTCGGGCAGCCGTTTTTCCCTGCGTAGTTTTTTCGCGCATCCACATCTCCCCGCCGTTATGGTCGTCGCGTGCATTTTTGCGCGGGATAGCGTCTGAGCGCCACCTGGCCATTCGGCCGATTGTTGAGCGCGTTGCAAGTCGCTAGATTGGCTGCATTCTTCGAATCGATCAGGGGTGCAGATGAAATGGAATGCAGTCGGTTGGCCGCGGTGCCGCGGCTTCACGCTTGTCGAAACGCTGGCCGTCGTCGCGCTGCTGGCGGTGATCGCCGTGATGAGCACGCCGTCGTTCGTAGCGTGGTACGTGCGCGATCAGGTCGACGCCCGTGCGAAGGCGCTTGTCGCGACGCTCGCTTATGCGCGCAGTGAAGCGCTACGGCAGGGCGCGCGCGTCACTGTGTGCCGGACCGACGGGGCGCGGCATTGTCTCGCGGCGGGACAGCCGTGCGGCAATGGTATCGCTGACTGGTCCTGTGGCTGGGCGGTTCTGGCCGAACGAGGCGGCGCGTTATCGCTATTGCGTGCGCAGCCGCTGCTTGCTGCCGTGAGCATTGCCGGCACGCAGACCAACCTCACGTTCACGCCGCCGGCGGGACAATTGATCGGCACCTTCCGCAGTTTCGATATTGCGCCGCGCGCGCCATCGAGAGCTACGCAAGGAGCCAGGTGGCGTCGCTGCATTCGTATCGCAGCGGGCGGTCGCGCGCGGATCACCGAGGGCGCATGCGGAGCGGCATCATGAGCCGGTCTTTGCAGAACCCATACTCGCGCCGCTGCGAATCGAAATGTCGCGGCAGTTCATTAATCGAGGTCATGCTGGCTGTCGCGTTAATGGCCGTCACGGCGTTGGGGCTGATCGCCGGTCAATTATGGACGGCGCGCGAAGCCCGCGCGATGGCCATGCGCGAACACGCCGCGTGGATAGCCGATTCCGTTGCGGAGGCGATGTGCGTGCCCTCCGCGGGCGATTCCGCAATCCGGCAATGGAGCGCGCGGGCAGCGCTGGTTTTGCCGCACGGCGAAGCCTCGGTGCGTGACAACGACGGCGTGTCCGCTGCGCGGGTCACATGGGCGGCGTTGCGCGACATGCCGTATTCCGACGACGTGATCGACAAACCCGCGCCCTGCGGCGGAGCGGATCTTCCTGCGGGCTCCTCATGCGTAGCGCTGGCGTTTGCAAGATGATGCGGCGCTCGAATCCTGCATGCGGTCACACGCTGGTCGAATTCGCGATCGCAATGGCGCTTGGGCTGCTGGTGACGGCGGGGGCCGTCTCGCTCTATACGACGCAGCGGAGCGCATTCGAACACGCGAGCGATGCGATGCGGATCCGCGAAGCCGGGCTGATCGCGCTGACGCTGATTGGCCAGCCATTGCAAATGGCCGGCTTCGTACCCGCAGACGTCTCACGGTACAACAGTCCCGCACCGCTGTTCGGTTGCTCGGGCGGCCGGCCGACCGGCGCCGACGATAGTCTCGCCTGCGAGAACTTGCCCAGTCATTCGGACGGTGTCGCGGTCCGCTATGTCGGTGACAACGTCTCCACCTGGCCATCCGCCAGTGGGCAAACAACGGACTGCCTCGGCCAGGCCGTGACCGGCGGCGGCGCGGCGCTCGGCGACAGGGGCGTGCCGGTCGTCAACCGGTTTTTCGCCAGAGTCAGTGCTTCGACCGGTGAGCCGGAGCTTTACTGCGAGGGCAACGGCAAGACGGGGTCCGCGCAGCCGCTTGTGGAAGGTGTCGAGCGCGTGCGGATCAGGTACTGGCTGGCCGGCGCGCCGGCGGCAATCGACGCGTCGGCGGTGATGGCCGATCAATGGGCGAAGGTCGTCGCCGTCGATCTCTGTGTGCTCGTGCGTGGCGCGCCGCAGGGCCAGCGCTCGCGCTATGTCGATTGCGACGGCGTGAGCGCTCTCGCCGCCGATTCACGGCCGCGCCAGGCATTCTCGCGGCGTGTGGCGCTACGCAACCACACGGAGGATTCGAAGTGACGAAACGACGCATCGAACGGCAGCGCCGCGCAGACCGAGACGGACAGTGCGCTCTACGCCGCGATCACGCCGCAAGCTTTGCACGCGCAAGACGAACCGGGTGCAACGGTTCACGCGCCCGGCAACTCGGTGTGGTCCTTCCGATCGTCCTGTTGATTTCAACGATGATGCTGGCCACTTCCGCTGCCTGGTTCGAGACCTCGCTGGCGGCCGCGCGTGGCGCTATCAACGTTCGCGAGTACCTGCAGGCTTTTCATGCCGCGGATTCGGCGCTGACTTTGTGCGTCCGCAATGCTATCGCGGCGGCAGCCGTCCAGACCTCGGCGCCGCCGCCGATCGCATCCGGCGAGCCGACCCAATGGAAACTCGAAGCCGCGTTCGAAGCTGGCGCCATCTTGCCCGTGGCGCAATGGCCCGGATCGCTGCGGCCGCCTCAGTGCCTGATTGAGGCCTGGCGTCTTGCCAGTCGCGCCGATGCTCGAGCGTACTTATTGACGTCGCGCGGCTTCGGCCGAACGAGGGAGTCTCAGGTGTGGTTGCAGATCGAGTTGGTGATAGACGGAGACAAAATTGAACGTCATTGGCGCCACGTTGCCAGCAGGCCTTTTTGACGGAGGCGCCATGAAGCCGCATACATCCGCTTTCACGTTGCTCGAATTGATGATCACGCTGGCAATCGCTGCCGCGCTGGCCGTGTTCGCCGTGCCTTCGTACCGCAGCCATGTCGCGCGAACGCATCGAATCGATGCGGCATCCGCGCTCTATCGCGCAGCCCAATTCGTCGAGGGAGCAACGAGCGACAGCGTTCCGGCATTGCCACCGGGCCTCGATCAGGCGCCGCAATTCGGCACGCCTGTCTATCGCCTGCACGCGCTGCCCGCGGACGACGCCAACGGTGGCTACGCGATAGAGGCAGCGCCGAGTGAATCCGGCCCGATGCGCGACGACCCCTGCGGCATTTTCACGCTCGATGCAACAGGATTACGTGGCAACAGAAGCCGGACAAGCGGTGAGACCGGCGGCCGAGCAAACAGTGGGTCGAACGCATCGACTCCTGCCAGCGGCGATTGCTGGAATACAACCTAGCGAACCGGCAGGCCACAAACCGTAGCCCGCAACGGCACCCCGCAACGGCACCCCGCAACGGCACCCCGCAACGGCACCCCGCAACGGCACCCCCCATCAAACCTCAATAGCCGCTATCCGTCGAGTCCGGCCTGTTGTCAGACGACGCAGCAGATTCCTGCTTCATCTGTTGCCAGATCCGATACGCTTCCCACCCGGCAAGGCCGAGGCTGCCCCACTTGAGCAGCGGTTTGGCGCCGGCTGCGACCGTTGCGCGCAGCGGCTTGGCGAGGATGAGCGAAGCGATAGAACTGACGATCGGATACTGTTTGAGCAGGGCACCGATGGTCCCCGCGTTGATAAAGCCCGCCTTCGGGCCCTTGCCGACTTGCATGCCGCCGAAGCCCGGCAGAATGAACTTGAGCCAGCTGAAGTGGGTAACCGCTTGCCGCAATTCGATGGTCGCCTGCGCGAGTTCCATACGCTCGACGTCCGCGCGCACCAGCAGCAGTTCCTTGCGCAGCGCTCGCAAATGAGGTGCGCTCAGGTCTTTGGCCTGGTGGCGTTTGTTACGGAATGCGGTATCGGAGTGGATCTGGCTCATGGCGTGTCGGCGGCAGTGAAGGTGGGACGGTAGAACGGCGCTGCAAATCGCGCGAGATTCTCAAGGGCAGACGCAGGGCACGCCGTTGCGTCTGCCGGGTCACGGTTTGCGGAACACGTCGCGGTCTTTTTCGAACTCGGCAATGGTCGCTTCGAACACCATTGGCGCGTTGCGCAAGCCGCTGCGCGCTTTCAGCGCACAGGCTAATCCCGCGATCGCATAGACCGCGGTGATGCCGGCGAGCGCTTGCCAGCGGTAGGTGTCCCAGAATGCAATGGCGATCAGTGCTGTCAGCGCGATCAAGGCCATCGTGGCGAGCATCATGGCCGCGAGGCCAAGGAACAGCACGCCGAGCAGACGGTCTTTTTCTTCGGCGAGTTCAATGCCGACCAGTTCCAGCCGCGTCTGCAGAATGGCAAACACGGAACCGATTATGCGGCGCAAGGGACTATGTTCTCCGCGCTGCGATTGTGTGTCGATCGTCATGGCTGTGGGCGTTGCGCGTGAAGGCCTGAACGGCGCGCGCGCGCGCCAGGAAAAGCGGACCGGCCAAACCTGCGCCGGTCAACCCGATTCGCTGGTGGGCCGGGCGGGTTACGCCCGGCGCCTTGGCCAGCTTTACTTGCGGTTGATCAACAATCCAAGCAGCACACCGGCGCCCGCTGCAATGCCGATGGATGCCCACGGATGCTCGTGCACGTAATCGTCGGTAGCGCGGGCCGCTTTCTTGCCTTTTTCGACCACGACGACCTGAACGTCAGCCGCCTTTTCCCTGGCCTGTTTCAGGCGCGTCAGCGCTGTTTCACGAAGTTCCGAAGCGCGCTCGCCGGTGGCGCTCGCGGCCTGTTTCAGCAGATCTTCAGCGTCCGCGAGGACGGTTTTGATATCCGACATCAATCTCTCCTTGTTGATTTCCGACATTGACAGCTCCCCTTCGTCTCACGCCACGCGTGAATCGTAACCAAAGAAACGGCCGCTGGCGAGCGCAGGGCTCGGTTGGTTCACAACTTCGCACGAACCGTTCCCGGTTGAAGCATAGCCACAAAAAACTCCGCCGCCCGCACTGTGTGAGGCAAAGTTTGCCTGAGATGGAGTTGATCTGGCCCGCAAAGTTTCCACTAAATCAGTGAAAATTACAAAAACGCATAAAGTAGTGACGCGATGTTCGTTCGTCATATACCGTCGCTCCCGTATGCTTTATCTTTGCAGAGCGCCGTGGGTGAATGCTCGCGCGGCAATGTCCAAACCTTCAGGAGATGCATGATGAGTCTACGTCTTGGCGATATCGCGCCGGATTTCGAACAGCAGTCGAGTGTCGGCCCGATCAGATTCCACGAGTGGCTGGGCGATAGCTGGGGCGTGCTGTTTTCGCATCCCGCTGACTTCACGCCTGTCTGCACCACCGAACTCGGCCTGACCGCGAAGCTGGCCAGCGAATTCGAGAAGCGCAACGTGAAGACGATTGCGTTGTCGGTGGACAGCGCCGAGTCGCACAAGGAGTGGATTAAAGACATTAACGAGACTCAGGCCGCCAATGTCGGCTTCCCGATTCTCGCGGACGGCGACCGCAAGGTTTCCGAGCTGTACGACATGATCCACCCGAATGCGAACGAAACGCTGACCGTGCGCTCGCTGTTCGTGATCGACCCGAAGAAGAAGGTGCGTCTCATCATCACCTATCCGGCCAGCACGGGCCGTAACTTCGACGAAGTGCTGCGTGTGATCGATTCGCTGCAGCTGACCGACAGTCACTCGGTTGCCACGCCGGGCAACTGGAAGCAGGGCGATGACGTGGTGATCGTTCCGTCGCTGAAGGACGAGGAAATCATCAAGCAGAAATTCCCGAAGGGCTATAAGGCGCTGCGTCCGTATCTGCGCATGACGCCGCAGCCGAACAAATAAGCGTTCGATGAACCACGAAGCGCGCCGATAGCTGCGTCGCCGCGTCGAAGGAAAACAGAAAAGCCAGTCCGCAAGTGGACTGGCTTTTTTTCGTACTGCGCAAACCCGCCACGGCCGGCGGAATCAGCGTATCCCAGCGTTCAGAAGAAAGCCTGAATACCTGTTTGTGCGCGCCCCAGAATCAGCGCGTGAATGTCGTGCGTGCCTTCATAGGTGTTCACCACTTCCAGATTCACCAGATGCCGCGCGACGCCGAACTCGTCCGAGATGCCGTTGCCGCCGAGCATGTCGCGTGCAAGCCGCGCAATATCCAGCGCCTTGCCGCATGAATTGCGCTTCATGATCGAGGTGATCTCGACAGCCGCGGTGCCTTCGTCCTTCATGCGGCCGAGACGCAGCACGCCTTGCAGTCCGAGCGTGATCTCGGTCTGCATGTCGGCGAGCTTCTTCTGGATCAGCTGGTTCGCGGCGAGCGGCCGGCCGAACTGCTTGCGATCCAGCACGTACTGGCGCGCGGTGTGCCAGCATGCTTCGGCCGCGCCGAGCGCGCCCCAGGCAATGCCGTAGCGCGCCGAGTTCAGACAGGTGAACGGACCGCGCAAACCGCTGACTTCCGGGAAACGGTTCTCTTCCGGCACGAACACTTCGTCGAGCACGATCTCACCGGTGATCGAGGCGCGCAAACCCACCTTGCTGTGGATGGTCGGCGCCGACAGCCCTCTCCAGCCCTTCTCCAGAATGAAGCCGCGAATCGCGTCCTTGCCGTTTTCTTCGAGCTTTGCCCACACCACGAACACGTCGGCGATCGGCGAGTTGGTGATCCACATTTTCGAGCCCGACAGCGAATAGCCGCCGTCGACCTTTTTGGCCCGCGTGACCATGCTGCCCGGATCGGAGCCGTGGTTCGGCTCGGTCAGGCCGAAGCAGCCGATCCACTCGCCGGTGGCGAGCTTCGGCAGGTATTTCTGCTTTTGCGCTTCGGAGCCGAATGCGTGGATCGGCACCATGACGAGCGACGACTGCACTGACATCATCGACCGGTAGCCGGAATCGACGCGCTCCACCTCGCGCGCAATCAGGCCGTAAGCGACGTAGTTCAGGCCGGGACCACCGTATTGTTCGGGAATGGTCGGGCCGAGCAGCCCGAGCTCGCCCATCTCGCGAAAGATCTCGATGTCGGTCTTCTCGTGACGGAATGCTTCGAGCACGCGCGGCTGGAGCTTGTCCTGCGCGTAAGCCGCGGCGGCGTCGCGCACCATGCGTTCGTCTTCGGTGAGTTGCTGATCCAGCAGCAACGGGTCTTCCCAGTGAAACTGCGCGGCCTCGGCCATGACTTATCTCCTGATTTCTTGCTTGACGAAACGTGCGTGAGCTTGACTTAAGTTCCGCTATGCGAAACAATGTTTTGCAAACACGTCCGAGTGTACCACCCCATGACGCCTGCATCCACTCTCTCTGAACCGCTCGACGAGCGCAAATTCGTTGTCGCCCTTGCACGCGGGCTGGATTTGCTGCGCGCGTTCAAACCGGGCGAAACCATGCTCGGCAACCGCGATTTCGTCGAGCGCACGGGCTTGCCGAAGGCCACGGTCAACCGTCTTGCCTACACGCTGACCGTGCTCGGCTATCTGCGGTTGGACGAATCCCTGGGTAAATATGCGCTCGACGCCGGCGTGCTGTCGCTCGGATTCGCGCTGCTCTCGGGCACGGACACGCTCGAACTGGCACGCCCGCATATGCGCACGTTCGCGCGCGAGGTGGGCGCGGCGGTCTCGCTCGGTTGCCGCGACGGGCTCGACATGATCTATCTGGAGACGATCCGCAGTGAAACCGCGCTGACGCTCGGGCTGGCATCGGGTTCCAGACTGTCGATGCTGACCAGTTCGATGGGGCGCGCCTATCTCGCCGTGCAACCGCTCGACGTGCGCGCCGCGTTGCTGGCGGAACTGCGCAAGGCGGCGGGCAACGAAGGCGACGCGCTGGTCGCCGACGCGGAGAAAGAGATCGCCGCGTTCGCCGCGCAGCGCTGCTGCTATTCGTTCCGGGCGTGGCACGACGACGTCAATGCGGTCGCGGTGCCGTTTCGCGAGCCGCGTGAAGGTCGCTGGCTGGTGCTGAGTTGCAGCGGGCCGGCTTCATCGATGGGCGAAGAGGTGTTCCGTGACAACGTCGCGCCGCGGCTGATGGCGCTTGCGCGGCGGTTAGGCGATACGGGCTGAAGCGGCGGCGGCGCGAGCGGCCGCTTCGCCGGGCTCAATCCACGTGCCTCAAACCGCCCGGTCGTGATAATGCGCGTTGAACAGCGGCCCTTGCACGAAGCGCACGTCGTACTGCTGCAAAGCCTCGAACTGCGCTTCATCCACTACACGATTGAAGATCAACGGAATCCGCAGGCGGCCGGCGTAACCGACCAGCGGTTTGACCGTCGCGTCGCGCAAAGCGGTGCCCGCATCCATCTTGAGGAAGTCGAGCCGCGCGGTTTCCGAGACCGACAGAATCTGCCCCGCGTTGGAGAGGTTGCCGGCCACCTTGAAGCCATAGTGCTGATAGCTCTTGGTCAGATAGCCGAGAAAGGTCTTGTGCGCGACCGCCGCCGCCGGCAACTCGATCACCACCCGCGACGGGTTCAATCCGAACGACACCAGCACGGTCGAAAAATGCCGGCCGTGGTCGTATTTCACACTCTTGAGCAGCCGCTCGTGCACACGCAGAAAGAGCAGCCCATGCCGCTGCGCGCCGAAGAAATTGATGGCGTGCAGCGCGCGTGACATGCGGTCGAGCGCGACGAGATCCCGATCGTCGGCGATCCGGTCGAACGGATCGAACACGTCGGACGGCGCGGCGTCGAGCCGGTGCGTGACGGCCTGAAAGCCGAGTTCGTCGCCGAAACGGTCCACACCTTCGACCCCCGACGAGAGCGACTGCGCGAGCGCATGCACGCTGATATCGAAGATCGGCTCATAACCGCTGGCCAGTTCGAGGCCGTTGAACTGCGCCAGCGCGACGTCGTGATGCAAGCCGTGCCCCATCATCAGATGCGCGCCGAGAAACGGATGATCGGCGGCGCGGGTAATGAGGTCGGGGATGGTCGGCGGAATCATGTAGACGTGTAGATGGCGGTAGAGAGGCGTTCGGCAACCCGATCGATTGCCGCATCCAATGATGGTAGCAGTCCGCACCGCGCTCACATGAACAAATTGCTCATAACGTTATCCGCCCGCCCCTTGTATCTACGGGCGGTCCCGCGGTTTTGAGACGGGTTTTCAGGGTATACGTTAATTTCACTATGCGTAATTAGTTTTACCATACGTAAATTGTGGCGCGGCTGCGGTCGCGGGAAAGTGTGGGTGCCGCATGCACCGTGCGCACCGCATGCGCCGACCTCCGGGGTTCTCCGGGCGTTCGGGCCGCACGCCACTCAACAATCCAGTCAGCAGGAGGGGACGACCCAATGAGCGCGAAACCGGCCGCGGCCGCCACCAATGTGATCGAAGTCGAGCGCGTGCTCGCCGAAACGCATCACCCGGCATTCCAGTTGATGCTGCTCGTGCTATGCGGGCTGTGCCTCGTGATCGACGGGTTCGACGCACAGGCTATGGGCTACGTCGCGCCGAGCGTGATCGGCGAATGGCACGTCTCGAAAGCCGCGCTCGGTCCGGTGTTCAGCGCCAGTCTGTTCGGCATGCTGCTCGGCGCGCTCGGGCTGTCGGTGCTGGCTGACCGCGTGGGCCGCCGGCCGGTGCTGATCGGCTCCACGTTCTTCTTCGCGCTGGCAATGCTTACCACGCCTTTCGTCACGACGATCCCCGCCTTGATCGCGCTGCGCTTCGTCACCGGTCTCGGGCTCGGCTGCATCATGCCGAACGCGATGGCGCTGGTCGGCGAATTCTCGACGCCTGTGCATCGCGTCAAGCGCATGATGCTGGTGTCGTGCGGCTTTACGCTGGGCGCGGCGCTCGGCGGCTTTATCAGCGCCGCGCTGATTCCGGCCTATGGCTGGCGCTCGGTTTTCTGGGTCGGCGGTGCGGCGCCGTTGCTGCTGGCGCTGGCGATGCTCGTCGCGCTGCCGGAGTCGCTGCAATTCCTGGTTCTCAAAGGCCACAACGAGCGCGCGTTGCGCTGGCTCGCGAAGTTCAACCCAATGCTGCCGATCGACGCGAACACGCGTCTCGTCGTGCGTGAAAAGGGCAATGACGGCGCGCCGGTGGCCGAACTGTTCCGCGCCGGCCGTGGCCCGGTGACGTTGATTCTGTGGGCGATCAGTTTCATGAACCTGATCGATCTGTACTTCCTGTCGAACTGGCTGCCCACCGTGATGCGCGACGCCGGCTATTCGCCGAGCACCGCCGTGCTCGTCGGCACGGTGCTACAGACGGGCGGCGTGGTCGGCACCTTGCTGCTCGGCTGGTTCATCGAACGGTTTGGCTTTGTGCGCGTGCTGTTCGTGTGCTTCGCGGGCGCGGCGCTGGCAGTCAGCACGATCGGCACGGTGGCGCATATGCTGCCGTGGCTGCTGATCGTCGTATTCGCGGGCGGCTTCTGCGTGGTCGGCGGACAGCCGGCGGTCAACGCGCTGGCCGGCCATTTTTATCCAACCGCGCTGCGCTCGACGGGGATTGGCTGGAGCCTTGGCATCGGCCGGATCGGTTCGGTGATCGGACCGCTGATCGGCGGTCAGCTGATCGCGCTCAACTGGTCGAATGCTTCGCTGTTTCATGCGGCGGCGGTGCCGGTGCTGTGCTCCGCGCTGCTGGTGATCGGACTGGCCGCCGCGACGCGCCAGCGCGGCCGGCCGTCCGAGCCGCGCACCGCCTGAGATGACGAGATCGAGTATCAACGGAGAACCTTGCATGGATACCCAAACACGTACGCCGAACACTGTCAGTTCGCGGCTCGAGATCGAGCCCGGCTATCAGTCGGGTTTCGCGAACGAATTCGCGACAGAGGCGTTGCCGGGCGCGTTGCCGGAAGGCCGCAACTCGCCGCAACGCGTGGCCTATGGTCTGTACGCCGAACAGGTGTCGGGCACGGCGTTTACTGCGCCGCGCGCCCACAATCGCCGTTCGTGGCTGTACCGGATTCGTCCGGCGGCGGTGCACAAGCCGTTCACGCCGCTGCCCTCGGAGCGGCTCGTCGCCAACTTCGCCGAGGTGCCGCCCACACCGCCGAACCAGTTGCGCTGGGACCCGCTGCCGATGCCGGCCGAGCCGACCGATTTCATCGACGGCTGGGTGACGATGGCGGGCAACGGCGCGGCGGAATCGATGAGCGGTTGCGCGATTCACCTGTACGCGGCGAACCGCTCGATGCAAGACCGCTTCTTCTATAGCGCCGACGGCGAATTGCTGATCGTGCCGCAGGAAGGGCGTCTCGACATTGCCACCGAAATGGGCCGGCTCGAAGTCGAACCGTTCGAGATCGTGGTGATTCCGCGCGGCGTACGCTTCGCGGTGAGCCTGCCGGACGGCGCGGCGCGCGGCTACATCTGCGAGAATTTCGGGGCGTTGCTGCGTTTGCCGGACCTCGGACCGATCGGCTCGAATGGGCTCGCCAATCCGCGCGATTTCCTCACGCCGCATGCGGCCTACGAGGATCGTGAGGGCGACTTCGAACTCGTCGCCAAGCTGAACGGCAACCTGTGGCGCGCGGATATCGGCCATTCGCCGCTCGACGTGGTGGCGTGGCACGGCAACTATGCCCCATACAAATACGACCTGCGCCGCTTCAACACGATCGGCTCGATCAGCTTCGACCATCCGGACCCGTCGATTTTTCTGGTGCTGCAATCGCAAAGCGATACGCCGGGCGTCGATGCGATCGACTTCGTGATCTTCCCGCCGCGCTGGCTGGCGGCCGAAGATACGTTCCGGCCACCCTGGTTCCATCGCAACGTCGCGAGCGAGTTCATGGGCCTCGTGCACGGCGTGTACGACGCGAAGGCCGAGGGCTTCGTGCCGGGCGGAGGGAGTCTGCATAACTGCATGTCGGGTCACGGCCCGGATGCGGACACGTTCGAAAAGGCTTCGCATATCGATACGTCGAAGCCGGCGAAAGTCGGCGACACGATGGCCTTTATGTTCGAGACGCGCACGCTGATCAAGCCGACCCGTTTCGCGCTCGAAACCGCGCAATTGCAGGCGCATTACTACGAGTGCTGGCAAGGCCTCAAGAAACATTTCAATCCGGAGCAACGATGAACGCATCGAGCGATCTTCAGGCGACGCTCGATCCGTCGCGCAAAAGCTGGGTCGAGTCGGCCAACAATCCGACCGGCGATTTTTCGATTCAGAATCTGCCGTTCGGCATTTTCAGCGACGGGCTGAATGCGACGCGCCGCGTGGGCGTGGCGATCGGCGACAGCATCGTCGACCTGGCCGCGCTCGAAAGCGCGGGTCTGCTGAGCGTGCCGTCAACGGGCGCGGGCGACAGCGTGTTCGTGCGCGACGCGTTGAACGATTTCATCGCCCTCGGCCGTGACGCATGGCGCAGTGTGCGTGTCCAGTTGAGCAGGCTGTTGTCGCGCGACGACGCAACGCTGCGCGACGACGCCGAGCTGCGCGGCCGCGCGCTGATCCGTCAGGCCGACGCGCAATTGCATCTGCCGGTGCAGATTCCGGGCTACACCGATTTCTATTCGTCGAAGGAGCACGCAACGAATGTCGGCTCCATGTTCCGCGATCCGAAGAATGCGCTGCTGCCGAACTGGTCGGAGATGCCGATTGGTTACAACGGACGCGCGTCGTCGGTGGTGGTGAGCGGCACGCCCGTGCGTCGTCCTAACGGACAGCTGAAGCTGCCGGATCAGGAGCGTCCGGTGTTCGGCGCGTGCCGCAAGCTGGATATCGAACTGGAAACGGGCTTCGTGATCGGTGCGGGCAATGCCCTGGGCGAGCCGGTTACATGCGCGGATGCCGAAGCGCATATCTTCGGCATGGTGCTGCTGAACGACTGGAGCGCGCGCGATATCCAGCAGTGGGAATACGTGCCGCTCGGGCCGTTCAACGCGAAGACCTTCGCGACCACGATCTCGCCCTGGATCGTGACGCTCGACGCGCTCGAACCGTTCCGCGTCGCGCAGCCCGCGCAAGATCCGCAGCCGCTCGCTTATCTGCGGCACGACGGCGAACATGCTTTCGACATCACGCTGGAAGTGACGCTACGCCCGCAGCAGGCGAAAGAGGCGAGCACGATCACGCGGACCAACTTCAAACACATGTACTGGACGATGGCGCAGCAACTCGCGCATCACACGGTATCGGGCTGCAACACGCGCGTGGGCGACCTGATGGGCTCCGGCACGATCAGCGGGCCGACGGAGGATTCCTTCGGCAGCCTGCTCGAATTGACGTGGAACGGCAAGAAGCCGCTGGAGTTGCGCGAAGGCGGCACGCGCAGTTTCATCGAAGACGGCGACGAGTTGACGCTTGCCGGCTGGTGCCAGGGCGAGGGTTATCGGGTGGGCTTCGGCGTGTGCGCCGGGGAGATTTTGCCGGCGTTGAAGTGACGCTGGCAACGCGCCGTTAGCGTGTGTACGGAAGGCGCGCGATAAAAAAACGGGGAAGCCATTTATCGTGGCTTTCCTGTTTTTCTATTTGCGGATCGCCATGCTGGGGCCCTGTGACAAGACCTGCCGATCAACCCCCAACCCGCACCGGCGCCCGTCGCTTTTCCCACCAAACCGCAGCAAGAAACGCCACCGCCGCCACGAGCAGCACACCGACCACCGCATCGTTGCCCACGCCCTTCATCAGCGCACCGGCCACCAGCGGGCCGCCGAAACTGGCCGCGCTCCACGACGCGCCCACCAGCGAACTGGCCGACACCAGCGCGACACCGCGAAAGCGCTCCCCGCAGGCCACCAGCGACAGCGTGTAGATCGCGCCCGCCGCCGCGCCGAGCACATAGAGCAGCGGCCAGCAAAGCCACGGCGAGGTGACCGCCCACGGCAGCACTGGCAGCAACGCCACGACGAGCACGCCGCAACCGATATGCACGCGCTCGCGCCCCAGCCGATCAGCGAGCCAGCCGATCGGAAACTGCATCGTCGTATCGCCGAGCAGCAGAGCCGACGCGAACAGCACGGCCACCTCGCTCGCAATGCCGTGCGACATCGCGAAGAGCGGCAGCAACGAGAGCGCGATCGTGTCGAACAACGCGAAGAACCCGGTGCCGATCACGAGCGCCGGCATCTGCGGCAAAACATGACGCCAGCCGCCGTGCGCCGCGTGCTCGTCGCCGGACGCTTGCGGCGTCGCGCGGATCGTGGCGAGCATCGGCAGCGCCAGCAGGAAGATCGCGCCGCACATCAGGAAACGCCAATGCGTGAAGCCGGCGATCTGACTCACCAGCACGGGCCCGGCCATCTGGAACAGCGTGAAGTTCGTCGCGTAGATGGCGATCACGCGGCCGCGCGAAGCGTCGTCGGCCAACTGGTTGACCCAGGCTTCGCCGATCGTGAAGAGCAGCATCAGCGCCGCGCCGCACAGCACGCGCAACACGGCCCAGAGCCAGAGGTTCGAAGTGAGTTGCATCAGCGCGGTGGCGAACGCCACCACCAGCACCGCGCCGACGATCACCCGGCGGCCGCCAAAGCGCGCCGCGATCCAGCCGGCGAGCGGCACGATGGCGAGGCCGCCGCCTGCTTGCGCGGCGGTCAGCAGGCCGACCACGTCGGTGCCATAGCCGGCTTGTGTGAGCGAGAGGGCGGTAAGAGGAAGTGTCGCGCCGCTGCCGAGTCCGACCACGGCGACACTGAGGATCAACGCGAGGAAATCGCGGGTGAGGATAACTTTCATCGGCCGAGATGCTACTACGGCCGCGAGTCATGCGCATCCGCGGGGGGCGCATGGATGCTGGCGGCTAGCCCGCCACGGCGACCCGCTGCGCGCGCCGCTCGATCGACACCGACCACAGCGTCAGCGCCAGCGCGCCGATCGCGGTCGCCACGCCGACCCACGGCAGCGTGGTGAGCGGTGCGCCCGCGCCGATCGCCATGCCGCCCAGCCACGCGCCCGTCGCGTTGCCGAGATTGAAGGCGCCCTGGTTCAAGGTCGAAGCCAGATTCGGCGCATGGCTCGCGCGGTCGACGATCAGCATTTGCAGCGGCGGCACGATGGCGAAGGCCAGAACGCCCCACGCGAAAATCGTGATCATCGCCGGGATCTCCGAGTGCATGGTGCCGGCGAAGATGGTCAGAATCACCACGATGGCCAGCAGAAACGCCACCAGCGAAGGCATCAGCCGCCAGTCGGCGAGCTTGCCGCCGAGCGTGCTGCCCACCGTCAGGCCGAGCCCGAACAGCAGCAGCACGAGGGTGACCGCATGCGGCGTGAATCCGCTCACGTCTTCGAGAATCGGCGTGATGTACGTGAAGGTGGAAAAGAGACTTGCCGACGCGAGCACGCTGATGCCGAGCACCATCAGCACTTGCGGGTTCTTCAGCACGCTGAATTCGTGGACGAGGCTCGCCTTCTGCATCTCGATCTTCGCCGGCAGGCACACGGCGAGCGCGGCCGCCGCGACGAGACCGATGCCCGTTACCGCCCAGAAAGTGGCGCGCCAGCCCACCGCCTGGCCGAGCGCGGTGCCGAGCGGCACGCCCAGCACGTTGGCGAGCGTGAGGCCCGTGAACATCAACGCGATGGCTTGCGCGCGGCGGTTCGGCGCGACGAGGCCCGCAGCCACCACCGAACCGATACCGAAGAACGCGCCGTGGCAGAACGCCGTCACGATGCGCGCGGCCATCAGCACCGCATAACCCGGCGCCACCGCGCACAGCAGATTGCCGACGATAAACACGCCGATCAGACTCATCAGCGCCTTCTTGCGCGGCATGTTGGCGACCGCGATCGCGACGATCGGCGCGCCGATCGTGACGCCGAGCGCATACGCCGACACCAGCATGCCGGCCGCGGGAATCGAAACGGCCAGGTCGCGCGCCACGTCGGGCAGCAGTCCCATGATCACGAATTCGGTGGTACCGATTCCAAAAGCGGCAACGGCAAGGGCGAGCAGGGGCAAAGGCATGATGAAGAAGCGTGAATCGGCGCGACGGGAGCGCCGCGCGGCCGGCGCGCGTTTTCGGGGCGAGCACGCGTGCGCCGTACAAAGAAGTGAAACAGTAGGGGATTCTACCTAAGTCAAAACAGCCTTGCTGATCGTAAGGGCGGTTGTTGTTTTTCGCTGAAAACGGCGGCGTGCCCGGCGCCGACGAGTGTCTAGCGTGTGCCGCCGCCGGCATCGAGCGTCTTGCCGTGACGGCCTGTGCCTTCGGCAAAACGCGCCGCGCCGGCGATACCTTCTTCAAAGACGGCTCGATAGCCGCCAGCGCCTTCACGACGCAGCGCTTCGGCGAAATCGTCGAGCATGCTGTTCTCGAGCACGGAGCGGCGGTCGGCGAGCAACGTCGCCTGCGGCAAGGCCGCCAGCTCGGCGGCCAACTGTTCGGCTGCGGCGCGAGCCGTGCCTTTGGCCACCACGCGATTGGCGAGACCGAAGCCGAGCGCTTCCTGCGCGCTCACCGCGCGGCCCGTCAGAATCAGATCCAGTGCGCGTGACAGACCGATCAGACGCGGCAGGCGGATCGTGCCGCCGTCGATCAGCGGAATCCCGACGCGCCGGCAGAACACGCCGAGCACGGCGTCTTCTTCGACCACTCTCAGATCGCACAGCGCCGCCAGCTCCAGACCGCCCGCAACCGCATAGCCGGCAATCGCGGCGACCACCGGCTTGCTGAAGCTCGTGCGCGTCGGTCCCATCGGGCCGGGACCGCTGCCGTCGGCGTGCAGTTCGTTGCGACGGGTGTCGTCGGCGAGAGCGGTCAGGTCCGCGCCGGCGCAGAAAGTGCCGCCCGCGCCGAACAGCACCGCCGCGCGCCAGGCCGGCTGGGCTTCGAAGCAGGCGAACGCGGCGCTGAGCGCTTCCGCGACAGGACGATCGACGGCATTGCGGCGCGCGGGCCGCTCAAGGACGATCGTGGCGACGCCGATATCCTCATTAGCTTCGATGCGCACGTGGTCATTGAAATTTTGCGTGGTTACCATCGTTGTCTCCATAGCGGTCCGCGTTTGCCTGTTCATCCGGGTTTTCGCGCAGTGTGTTCATGCAGCATAGTTAATACCGTGGCCTGTCATGCTTCTTACACAATCGGCTCGTAGCTTTAGCGCTCTTCTAACGCGCTGGCGATTTTTCGCCAGCTTATCGAGCCTGCCTTTGCCCTTGTCCAATTCATCGTCAACCGCCGCGCCGGCTTGTGCCGAGACGGTCTGGATCGTGCCGCTGCAAGAGCATTCATGGTACGACCATGTGCGCCTGAAACGCGTCTTCGTTACGGACGGCACGCGGCACCAGGTGGTACTCGTCGACGTGCGCAAGCTGCTCGTCTGTGCCGATCGCGACAACACCGATTATGTTTTGAAGCCGGTTGCCGAATGGCATTCCGGCAAGGTGCGCGGCATTCGCGAGTTCCTCGATCCGGACAATACGCGCGTTCCGCAGATGCCGTACGTGACCATCTCGACGCGTCGCGCGCCGGGTCTGCTCGGCTGGGTCGGACTGGAGCGCGAAGGCGTGGTGGCGTTCCGCAACGGCCAGCATCGCGCGCGTTATCTGGCCGAGGCGGGCGCGCGCTGGTTTCCGGTGGAAGTGCACGAACGCGAGGCGCTGTTGCTGCGCGAACTCTGCGGCGCGGCGGACGACGCGCGCACGGTGGTCCGCGCGACTTCGCTGAACAGCGGCGGCGGCGTCTAAACGGGCGCGCGCACCACGTTGCGCGGTGTGCCGTTGCGCCATGCCGCGACGTTCGCGAGCGTGGTCTGGGCGATCTCGCTCATCGCCTCACGGGTGAAGAACGCCTGATGCGCGGTGACGATCACGTTCGGGAACATCAGCAGACGCGCCAGTACGTCGTCCTGCAAGGGCAGGTTCGAGTGATCCTCGAAGAACAGGCCGCCTTCTTCCTCGTACACGTCGAGCCCGAGGTGGCCGAGCTGACCGTCCTTCAATGCGCCGATCAGCGCATTGCTTTCGACGAGGCCGCCGCGGCCCGTATTGATCAGCATCGCGCCGCGCTTCATTCTGGCGAGCGCGGGACCGTCGATCAGATGGTAGGTGCCGGCCACCAGCGGACAATGCAGGCTGACTATGTCGGACCCGGCGAGCAGTGTGTCGAGCGGCACGTAGCGGGCGCCTAGCGCGAGCAGGTCGTCGGCGGGCGTGCCGGGATCGTGCGCGAGCACCTGCATGCCGAAGCCCGCCATGATGCGACCGAACACGCGACCGATCATGCCGGTGCCGACCACGCCCACGGTCTTGCCATGCAGATCGAAGCCGAGCAGCCCGTGCAGCGAAAAGTCGCCTTCGCGCGTGCGTGCGGCGGCGCGCGGCAGGCGCCGGTTCAGCGCCAGAATCAGACCAACCGCATGCTCGGCCACCGCATGCGGCGAATACGCGGGCACCCGCGCGACCGTGATGCCGAGCCGCGCGGCCGCGTCCAGATCGACATGATTGAAGCCCGCCGAGCGCAATGCGATCATCCGCGTGCCGCCGGCGTGAAGCCGTTCGAGCACCGCCGCATCGACGTGGTCGTTGACGAACGGGCACACCACTTCATAGCCCTGGGCGAGAACGGCAGTCTCGCTATCCAGGTGCGATTCCTGGAAATGCAGTTCGTAGCGGTGCGATGCATTGGCTTCGGTAAAGGTGTCGCTGTCGTACTGGCGGCTGCTGAAAAGAATGATGCGCATGTGAGCTCCGGAGGTAATACATACGGGGCGCTAAAAGATCATTTTTCGCGAAGACGAATCGGCCGGGATTTGAAAATAATATTGACAGTCTGACCGAACTACCATATTTATTAAAAAAGCAGTCTCAACAAAGCATGTTTACGCATGCTGTAATAATTGGCCATCAGCAGACTATGTCTTTTTCAAGGCGTTAGGCAACTTCGCGAGGAAAAAGTGACTGTCGAGCTAGCGGAATACCGTTCCAGCATTGTCGCTGCAATGCGGCATACCACCTTGGACGCGACTCGCGTCATCCCATTGCCATTAATTATGTTTTCACTCAATTGCTATGCCGGTTGAGTAATCTGGGGCGTCATACTGGGTGAAAATGAATTGGCTGGAATTCCTTGAATGATTTTTCAGCCTCCTGCTAAAAACCCGTCAATCGGCGAGCCAACATGATCGGTGAATTGCTGAGATCTCAACCTGAGATCGCGCTGTTCGCAAGCCTTGCAATCGGATATTTCATTGGTTCGTTCCGCATTGGGCCCATCCAGCTGGGCGGCGTGTGCGGCACGCTGATCGTGGCGTTGCTGCTGGGTCAGACCGGCGCGCGTCTTGCCCCCGACCTGAAGAACATCGCCTTTGCGTTGTTCATCTTTGCGCTGGGCTTCACCGGCGGACCGCAATTCTTCGCCAACATCGGGCGCGGCTGGCGTTACGGTCTGCTGTCGGTGGTCGAGATCGTATCGGTGCTGGCGCTGATCATGATCGCGGTGGCCGCCATGCGGCTCGACGCCGGCACGGCCGCCGGCCTGCTGGCCGGCGCCGCGACCGAGTCGGCCGTGATCGGCACGGCTTCCGAAGCGATTTCGAAGCTCGGCTTCAGCGAGGCGGAAACGGCGCGCCTGCAGGCCAACATCGTGACCGCATACAGCGTGAGCTACCTGTTCGGCCTGATCACCATCGTGCTCTTCACGAGCCAGTTCGCGCCGCTGCTGCTGCGCATCAATCTGCGCGACGAAGCCGAGCGCGTGTGGCGCAAGCTCGGCGGCGACGGCGCATACGGCGAGGGTCAGCTCGCCGCCGCACCGGCGCTGGTGGGCCGCGCGTTCCACGTCGGCGCGGCGGCCGGCGCAACGATCCGCGCGTTCGAGCAGCAGTACGGCTTCAATCTGACGGTCGAGCGCGTGCGGCGCAACGGCGCGAACGTGCCGGCCGAGCCGCAACTCACGCTCGCATCCGGCGACGTCATTCTGGTGGGCGGGCGGCGTGAAGCGATCGTGGCGGCCGCGGCCGCTCTCGGCGAAGAAGTGGACGGTTCGGACTTCGGGCCGGTAATAGCCGAGAAGCTCGACGTGGTGCTGACGCGCCGCGACCTGCACGGTCTGACGGTCGCGCAGGTGCGCGAACAGGCGACGCCCGAAAACGGGCGCGGCGTCTACATTGCGGCGGTCACGCGGCTCGAGACCACGGTGCCGGCACTGCCCGGCACCGAACTCAATCGCGGCGACGTGCTGACGCTGGTGGGCGGCAAGGCCGACGTCGAGCGCGGCGCGAAGCGTCTGGGCTACGTGGTCGTGGCCACGCAGAAGACCGACTTCGTCTATCTCGGGCTCGGCGTGCTGGTCGGCATGGCGATCGGCCATCTCGGCGGGCGGATCGGCGGCGTCTCGGTCGCGCTCGGCACGGGCGGCGGCTGTCTGCTGTCGGGGCTGCTGTTCGGCTGGATCCGTTCGCGTTACCCGGTGGTCGGGTCGCTGCCTTCGGCGGCGGCGCAAATCCTCAAGGACTTCGGCCTTGCCACGTTCATCGCCGCGGTGGGTTTGTCGGCCGGACCGGACGCTATCAAGCTGGTGCGCGAGTACGGTCTGGCATTGCCGGTGGCCGGGATTCTGATGGTGCTCGTGCCGGGCCTGCTGTCGCTATGGATCGGCCGCATGTTTCTCAAGCTCGAGGCGCCCATGCTGCTCGGCGCGATTGCCGGCCAGCAATGCAGCACGCCCGCGATCAGCGCACTGGTGGGCGTGACCGGCAACTCGACTCCCGTGATCGGCTACACGATCACGTATGCACTCTCGAACATTCTGTTGCCGCTGATGGGGCCAGTGGTAGTCGGTCTCGCCGGGAAATTCCACTAGGCGGGCAGATGTGCTGGCCGTGGCGCGCCATGCCACGTCCGGCCGATGCGGCAAACGGCAAACGGCAAACGGTATGCGGCGCGACACGATTGCGCCGCGCATGCACAGGCAGCAACCCGTACTCAGTATCGCAAACTATCCAGCGAGGGCACGATGGACTGGCTACATCATATCTTTCAGAAATCACCCGAGATTGCGCTGTTTCTGTCGCTCGCGGCCGGCTACTTCATCGGCCAGATCAACTTCGGCAAATTCCAGCTGGGCGGTGTGGGCGGGTCGTTGCTGGCCGCGGTCGTGATCAGTCAGGCGGGCGTGACGATCGACAACGGTGTGAAGTCGGTCATGTTCGCCGTCTTCATCTACGCGGTCGGCTACGACTCCGGTCCGGGCTTCTTCAACTCACTGAACCGCAAGACGCTGCGTGAGATCGCGATGGCCGTCTTTCTGGCCGTCACCGCGCTGATCACCGTGGTCGTATGCGCGAAGCTGTTCCACCTGAACAAGGGGCTTGCCGCCGGACTCGCGGGCGGCGCGCTCACGCAGTCGGCGATCATCGGCACGGCGGGCGACGCGATCGCGCGTCTCGGCCTGCCCGCCGATCAGGTCAAGTCGCTGCAATCGGACGTGGCGATTGCCTACGCGGTGACTTACGTATTCGGCTCGTTGGGCGCGATCATCGTGTGCGTGAATATTCTGCCCAAGTTCATGGGGCAGGGTTTGCGCGAAGCCTCGGTCGAAGTGGAGCGCGAACTGACGGCGGGCGCGGCGGCCGCTGGCCCGGGGCAACTCTCCGCGTTGCCCGAGATGGTGGGCCGCGCGTACAAGATCGATGTCAGCGCCGGAAAAACGGTGAAGGCTGTGGAGACGCTGCATCAAGACCTGTTGACGATCGAGCGGATCAAGCGGGACGGCCAGCCGCTCGACCCGGCGCCCGGTCTGATCCTGAAACCCGGCGACGTGGTCCTCGTGGTCGGCCGCCGCGAGGCAGTGGTCGAATTCGGCGCGGCCGGAGGCGAGGTTGCCACCGTGGAGGACGTCGGCGCCGTCATGCAGACCCGCGAAGCCGTGTTCACGCGCAAGGGCATGAACCACACCACGATCGCCGCCGCGCGGGCCGTGGTGGATCGCGATATGCGGCACGGCGTCTATATCCAGAGTATCTCGCGCGCAGGCCAGCCGCTGCCGGTCCTGCCGGAAACCAAACTGGAGCACGGCGACGTCATCACCTTTTACGGCTCGCCGAAAGACACCAAGCGAGCCGCCGAGGCAGCCGGCTACGAACTGCCGTACAGCAACAAGACCGACTTCATTTACATGGGCGTCGGCATTGTGCTCGGCTTGTTGATCGGGCTGATCGTCGTCAACGTGGCCGGCATTCCGCTCACCCTTGGTTCGGGTGGCGGCTGCCTGCTGGCCGGGTTGCTGTTCGGCTGGATGCGCGGCAAGCATCCAATGTACGGCGCGATGCCGTCCGCGGCCTCGCAGTTGCTGAAGGACTTCGGCCTTGCGGCCTTCGTCGCGGTGGTCGGTTTGAACTCCGGCTTGCAGGCCGTGGTCACCGTCAAACAGAGCGGCATGACGATCTTCCTGCTCGGTGTGTTCGTCACGCTGTTTCCGCTATTGCTCACCATGCTGTTCGGCCGCTACGTGCTGAAGTACAACAACTCGGCCATTCTGGCCGGCGCGCTGTCCGGCTCGCGCAGTGCGAATCCGGCATTCGGCGGCGTGCTCGACAAGGCCGAAAGCGCTGTGCCGACCGTGCCGTTCGCGATCACGTATGCCATCGCGAACGTTGCGTTGACGCTGCTCGGTCCGCTCGTGGTCGGGCTGGTCTAGCGCACGTCTATCGATCTCTCTTACGCCGGCGTTAATCGGGCGATCATTCGCCGCGCCGGCGTCTTTCACTTGGCTCAGGAGAACGCATCATGGCAAAAGAGAAGGGCGACAAGAAACACGCGGATACGGCAGAGCAGGATTTCTCCGCGCTCAGCCCGTTCGAGTTGAAGGACGAACTGATCAAGGCCGCTGGCGGCAGCGCCGTGGAGCGGCCCGCCAATGCATCCATGCTCAACGCCGGGCGCGGCAATCCGAATTTTCTCGCGACGATTCCGCGTCACGGCTTCTGGCAACTCGGCCTCTTTGCGATGCGCGAATCGGAGCGCTCGTTCGCCTACATGCCGGAAGGCGTCGGCGGCTTTCCGAAGCGCGAAGGCCTGACCGAGCGTTTCGAGCTGTTCCTGCGCGAAAACCGGGGCGTGCCCGGGATCGATTTTCTGCGCGGTGCGGTGTCGTATGTGCGCGATCAGTTGGGACTGTCTGCGGGCGACTTTCTGTATGAGATGTGCGAGGGCATTCTCGCGTCGAACTATCCGGTGCCGGACCGGATGCTGAAGCTATCCGAGGTGATTGTCGGGCAGTACTTGCGGCGCGAGATGATCGGCAAGCATCCGTTCATCGGCGAGTTCGACATCTTTGCGGTGGAAGGTGGCACGGCCGCGATGACCTACATCTTCAACACGCTGCGCGAGAACCGGCTCATCAAGGCGGGCGATACGATCGCGCTCGGCATGCCGATTTTCACGCCGTACATCGAGATTCCGCGGCTGAACGACTATCAGTTGAACGTCGTCAATCTGAACGCTGACGTCGAGAATAACTGGCAGTACTCGAAAGCGGAACTCGACAAGCTGCGCGACCCGAAAGTAAAGGCGTTCTTTCTCGTGAATCCGAGCAACCCGCCCTCGGTGCGGATCAGCGATGAAAGCCTCGAACAGATCGCCGATATCGTGAAAGCGCGGCCCGACCTGATCCTGTTGACGGACGATGTGTATGGCACGTTTGCCGACGATTTCGTGTCGCTGTTTGCGCTTGCGCCGAAAAACACGATTCTCGTGTACTCGTACTCGAAGTATTTCGGTGCGACGGGCTGGCGGCTCGGCACGATCGCGACGCATCGGGACAACGTGCTCGACCGGTTGATTGCCGAATTGCCGAAAGATGTGAAGAAGGAATTGCATACGCGCTATGAGTCGATTACGACGGAGCCGGATAAGCTCAAGTTCATCGATCGTCTGGTGGCGGATAGCCGGACTGTCGCGTTGAACCACACGGCGGGGCTGTCGACGCCGCAGCAGGTGCAGATGGTGTTGTTCTCGCTGTTCTCGCTGATGGATACGCCCGATGCGTACAAGAATGCGTTGAAGCGGTTGATTCGTAGCCGCAAGCGGGCGCTGTATGAGGAGATCGGAATTTCGTTTGAAGACGACGACAAGAATCAGGTGGATTACTACACGATTCTTGATATGGAGTTTCTCGGCGAGCGTGCGTTTGGGCGTGAGTTCGTGGAGTGGCTTTTCAAGAATACGGAGCCTTCGGAGCTTTTGTTCCGGCTGGCCAGGGAGGCGCGGGTGGTGTTGTTGCCGGGGCGTGGGTTTGGTACTAAGCATCCGTCGGGGCGGGTGTCGTTGGCGAATCTTAATGAGTCGGATTATCGGCAGATTGGACGTGCGTTGCGTAAGCTGATCGAGGAGTATGTCGAACGGTTTAATGCGGCTACTGGGAAGACGCTTGATAAGGGGAAAGTGGAGTGAGGGTGGGGCTGGCGGCCGGGTGGTTTTTTTGGGGGGGTGGCCTTTTCTTGAATTGTTTTTTGGTTTATTAGCGTTGCCCCTGTGCGGGGCGGCACCTACTTTCTTTGCATGCCGCAAAGAAAGTAGGCAAAGAAAGCGGCTTTACACCGCCAGCTCATAAGCGGGGCCCTCGCGCAGTTTCGGTAGTGGTGCGTCTGGAATCTGTGTTCTCGTACATTCAGCCCTGGTGACAAGGCTGTCATACCTCCGGCGGCGCTGCGCGCGCCGATGGGCAATTCATAACAGGCCGTCTGCGGGGGGCTCTCGCGTATTGCCGGGCCTTGCCAATGATGCGCGGCAAGTCGGCAAAGGAGTGGATCAACACCGACATCATCCAATCTTCCAATTGGTGACGTTAAGCGGAGAATTGCGCGACCATTGATGTCCCGGCCCGCCTCGCGCGGCCTTTTCCGTTTCCTCACATACCGCTTGCGATGCTGGCTCGAATTTCAGCGCAACACTCACGGCTTGAGTAGCCGGTAAACAATGAGTGACTTGCGCAGCGCAAGCATCGACCACGCATTACCCGCCACCATGACGGAAATCAGCACCACCATGAAGGCCGTGCCTGTATCCGGACGCAGTGCCCTGAGCAGGAAAACGATTCCGAAAAGGATCGTGAACGCACAAATGGCGCCCCGCTGACCGGGCGAATCCACGCCGCAAATTTCGCCGGTTGCGTGATTGAGCCAACCCGCCAGCGTTTGCCAGTTCTCAGGATCACGCAATACCGCAGTCACGACCATGCCATTGTCCAGCCGGGGATTGCCACGCATCACGACGGCATATTGGCGCTTCCCCGCAATCGTGGCATTGAATGTAACGCCCTGCGTTGTGGAGTTGTACTTGTCTTTCACGACAACGATGCCGCCGATATTTTCAAGCGTGACTGTAACAGCGTGATATGTCATATGCGCAACGTGCCGGGGCGGGTGTGGAAACGCTCAAATATATGTGATGCGCCGCACGGAGGCGTGCCAAGGAAGGACTCGCAGCAGGGGGAACCGAGGGACCGCCTGAGCGCGCGATCCATTGCACCGCGTTGCGCGGGATGCAGATATCGGACCAATCTGATTTCCGCGAGACCGGACCACGTCAGCGTCACATCGTTACGGAGCAGAACGCATTGCAAACTGCTCGCCATGAAGCTGTACTCGTCCTGCTCCAGTTCGCACGGCTCCGGCATGCGAGACATGCGCCCATCGTCGTGTGTATTCATTGCAGCGTCTCTCACTGTCGCGTTTTACAACGGCAGCTCATAAGCGGGGCTCTCGCACAGTCGCGGTAGCGGTGCATCTGGAATCTGTGTTCTCGCACATTCGGCGCATGTGACAAGGCCGTCATGCTTCCGTCGCGGTAGTTCGTCTGCACATCAGCGAGGGTTTTTGCAGAAATTTCCTGGGTGGTGTAGTCCTCCGTTCGGGAGGATGTTTGCGAAATATCGGAATTCGTGGCCGCGGACGCGTTTTAGTCCATACGCATAACCACTCGCGGGATGATGTCGCTAAACTCGGTTTGTCGTGCGGTTCACGGCAAACAGGTTTCGCAGCCTGTGTTACGTAGAACCCGCATGCTTGCACAAGCAGGAGTGCGGCTGCCTTCGCACGTCTTTTTCTCATGGGCGGGCCTTGGCGGGGGAGCCTCAAGGCTCACCGGTTGTTGGTTCTACGTGCCGGTCTGCGAATCCCGTCATTGTGCCCGCTCACCAACGTTCAAGTGAGTGTCGGGCGATCCGGGTAAGTTTCAGGGAGATCGCGTCATGAGTAAATCCGCCAAGAATTCACGCACCACGTCGCGCCCGCCGGTTGAGGCGCTTCAATACGAGAAACTCGCTTTGTCTGCATTTGGGCTGGTTGAACGGCAACTGAGCCAACTGGAGAAGCTGATTACGCTTGCGGTCTCAATAGTTAGGAGTCCGGCGGTGACGCGTGAAGAACGGCATCGGCAGAGGAGATTGCTGGAGCTGCTGATCGACACGGGCGAGGATTACCAGAGGGAGGCCGAGATCGACAGTGAGTTGTATCAGGTCATTGCACTGGACGCGAAAGAAGTACCTCAAAGCCGGATCAAGGCGCGTCACGCGGCGAACCTTCTGGCCAAGGCGCTTCGGAAGCCATCAGACAATCGCGAACGAATCGGCGCAACCAGGGTAGTGCCGAGCAGGGCGATTCGCTTCAAAACGATGGCGCGACGTATAGCAACGGCGCACTGACACAGAGACACAGCACTTCAGACCAGCCTCGAAAAGAGATACAGAAGAGCGGTACAAACGGAAGGTACAAACGGAAGACGCAAACAACAGGCGCAAACAACAGGCGCAAACAATAGGCGCACCATATGCGTTGTTCGTATCTGAAGGGTACGGCGTTAAAACTTGGAACGCGGGCCGAATTCCTGTGCGGTGAGTGCCGTATGAAACGCATATGCGTTCAAGCGAAACGGGCCTTGAACAAGTGGAAGCTTATTCCGGCGTCTCGCCGAGGCAAAGCCGACGGCCTAACCGCATTTAAACGAAGTCTCTGGTTTTGAGCAGACCGTTCAGACGAGCGCGTAGCGCGAGGCGGGAAGTATGACGGCCTTGTCACATGCGCCGAATGTGCGAGAGTGCAGATTCCAGATGCACCACTACCGTGGCTGCGCGAGGGCCCCGCTTAAGAACTGGCGGTGTGAGCCGCTTTCTTTGCTTACTTTCTTTGCGGCCGCAAAGAAAGTGAGTGCCGCCCCGCACAGGGGCAACCCTAATAAACCAAAAACAATTCAAAAAAAGGCCAAAACCCGAAGCTCCCCGAAAAAAAGGCCCCACCCCAAACAGCCCCGAAAAAAAACCTCAAAGCGCCGCAGGCAAATTAGTAACCTTAGCATTCCGAAGATAAAGAAAAGTCGAGAGCCCCACAGCCACGGCAGCGGCAACCGCCGCAAAGAGAAACACCGACCCATACCCAAACTCACCTGCAATATACCCAGCCAACGGCCCGGTAATCCCAAGCGAGAGATCAAGAAAAACAGAATAAGCCGACAAAGCCGCCCCCCGACTAGCCGGCGGCACAAGCCCAACAGCCTCGACCCCAAGAGCGGGAAACACCAAAGCAAACCCAAACCCGGTCAAAGCCGCCCCAGCGAGAGCAACATGCGGCTCGGGCGCCAGCCACAACATCAGCAACCCTGCGCATTCAAACGAAAACGAAGCAATCGCGACCCGAAATCCCCCATACGTCTTGATCGTATTGGCGAACAACAACCGCGCCCCGATAAACAGCGTACCGAACACGGTCAACGAAAGCGCCGCATTCGGCCAATGCTTCGCCGCATAAAACAGCGTAATGAAAGTAGCAATCGACCCAAACCCGGCCGAGCCAAGCGCCAACCCGATCCCATGCGGCAACACGCGAGTAAACACACTCCGGTACGACATGCGCTCACCATGCACGACCGGCACTGGTGCAATCGGACGAGCCAGATAAAACCCGAGCGCGGCCAGCAGAATCACCAGAATCCCCAGCGCCGCAAACCCAACCGTATGCGCAATCGCCACGCCGAGCGGCGCACCGACCGCCAACGCGCCATACGTCGCGATGCCGTTCCACGAAATCACCCGCGCGTTGTTGCTTGTGCCCACCCGGCCGATGCCCCACAGAATCGCCCCCGTACCGCACAGGCTCTCGCCGAATCCCAACACGAGCCGGCTGCACACCAGCAACCCGAGGCTCAGCACGGACCAGCGGCCACACAGCACGGCCAGCAACAACAGCACTCCGCTCGCGCCACAACCCAGCAAGCCGATCGTAACGGTCCGTTTCGGCCCCAGCGTATCCGCGGAACGGCCGGCCAGCGGCCGCGATGCCAGCGTAGCCAGGTATTGCACGCTGATCGCCGCACCCGCCAGCACGGCGCTGTACCCCAGGTCGTCGTGGACGTAGCCCGGCAACACCGCCAGCGGAATGCCGATCGTCAGGTAGCAAAGAAAGGTGAAAAAGACGACCGGAATGATCTGGAGAGTGGTCGCAAATTCGCTGTGAGGTGTCGCTGAGTCGGTGGACATGGGGAAAACGAGACTTGAATTCGGCGGGAAGACGTGATTTTCACATGGAACCAATTCTCTTGCAGAACTTGCTTAATAAATCGACCCGCAAAGGGCCATTTCAGGAACCTTATAGTGGGCCGGTTTCGGCCCGTTCAGGCCTGTTTTCCCGGCATGAGCAGCAAAAGCGGTTCGCTACAGATTGTCTGCTGAGCAATATAAAAATCAAAAATAAGGCAAAAATTCAAATGCACCATAAGTCAACCGCCCCTCAAACCCATCTCGATATCTTTTTGCGGATATGTCCCTCATGCGATCGGAGCTATGGGTTGTGTTTATTGACGGTGATAGTTTTCAAACCATCCCTGCTGCACGTCCCCGCGGACACAGAACATTCGAGAGTAACGAGACATGACTGAGCCGATTCGCTTCTATCACCGCAACGCGATCCGCGAGATCAAGGACGCGCCCGTCACCCGCACGGTCCTGCAATATCTGCGCGAAGACGCGCATTGCACGGGCACCAAGGAAGGCTGCGCCGAAGGCGACTGCGGCGCATGCACGGTCGTGATCGGCGAGCGCAACGAGGCGGGCGGCGTCGACTTCAAGGCGGTGAATGCCTGCATCCAGTTCGTGCCGACGCTCGACGGCAAAGCGCTCTTCACCGTCGAAGACCTGCGCCAGCCGGACGGCTCGCTGCATCCGGTACAGGAAGCGATGGTCGAATGTCACGGCTCGCAGTGCGGTTTCTGCACGCCGGGCTTCGTCATGTCGATGTGGTCGCTCTACGAAAAGCACGGCCACGAGCACAGTTGCGCCAACAGGACGGTGCCGTCGCGTGAAGCGATCAGCAACGCGTTGACGGGCAATCTGTGCCGCTGCACGGGCTACCGTCCGATCGTCGACGCGGCGGTACGCATGTTCGAAGCGCCCGCGCCGAAAGCGCCGGTGAACGTCGAAGCGCTCGTCCGCGCGCTCGGCACGCTCGAACGCACGGACACATTCCACTATGAGCACGCGGGCCAGCAGTTCGACGCGCCGCGCACGGTCGAGGCGCTCGCCAGGATCAAGGAAGCCGAACCGGCCACGCGCATTCTTGCCGGCAGCACGGACATTGGCCTGTGGGTCACCAAGCAGATGCGCGAGCTCGGCAACATCGTCTATGTGGGGCAGATCGCCGGGTTGCAGAAGCTCGAAACCAATGGCGAATGGATCGAGATCGGCGCGGGTGTCAGCGTCGAAAAGGCTTATGCGGAGATCGCGAAGCAATATCCCGAACTGAACGAAATGTGGCAACGCTTCGCGTCCCTGCCGATTCGCAATGCCGGCACGCTCGGCGGCAACATCGCCAACGGCTCGCCGATCGGCGATTCGATGCCGGGTCTGATTGCACTCGGCGCGCGCGTGATCGTGCGCGGCGGCGAGATCGAGCGCGAAATGCCGCTCGAAGATCTGTACCTCGCGTATCAGAAGAAGGACATGGCGGAGCACGAGTTCGTCGTCGGGCTGAAAGTGCCGACGCGCAGCGGCGTGCGTCAGAACCTGCAATTCCGCACCTACAAACTTTCGAAGCGTTTCGATTCGGACATCTCGGCGGTGTGCGCCGCTTTCGCTTTTATCGCCGACGGCAACCTGATCCGCGAGCCGCGCATCGCATTCGGCGGCATGGCCGCTACGTCCAAACGGGCGACGCACGCGGAAGCCGTGCTGCGCGACGCCGAATGGCACGAAGCGACGGCGCAGGCGGCGATGCTCGCGCTCGGCAACGACTACGCGCCGTTGTCCGACATGCGCGCGACCAGCAACTATCGCCTCGAATCGGCGAAGAACACGCTGTACCGCTTCTGGCTCGAAACGCGGCCGGACAATCCGCTGCCGAAGAGCGCGCTGGACGTGCGCGCGGTCGCCGCGGCCTGCGCGCCGGCCGGCGTCTGAAAAGCCCAAAGGATACGGAGAACACAACAATGAATCAGCAAGCCGAACCGTTCCTGAAAAACCTTCAGGATCCCGACGACTTCACCCAGGTCCACATCTCGCGTCCGCACGAGTCCGCGCATCTGCACGTGAGCGGCCGCGCCACCTACACCGACGATATTCCGACGCTCGCCGGCACGCTGCACGCGGCGCTCGGCCTTTCGTCGAAAGCGCATGCGAAGATCGTCTCGATCTCGCTCGACAAGGTGCGCGCCACGCCGGGCGTGGTCGCGATCTTCACCGCCGACGATATCCCGGGCGTCAACGACGTCGGCCCGATCATCCACGGCGACGATCCGATTCTCGCCGACGGCCTCGTGCAATACATCGGGCAGCCGATCTTCATCGTGGTCGCGACGTCGCATGAAACCGCGCGTCTGGCTGCGCGCCGCGCGGAAATCGTCTACGAGGAACTGCCCGCGATTCTCACCGCGCAGCAGGCCCGCGCCGCGAACCAGCACGTGCTGCCGCCGATGAAACTCGCGCGCGGAGAAGCCGGCACGAAGATCGCCCGCGCCGCGCATCGCGAAGCCGGCGAGATGCTGCTCGGCGGCCAGGAGCAGTTCTACCTGGAAGGCCAGATTTCGTACGCGGTGCCGAAAGACGACGACGGCATGCACGTCTACTGCTCGACGCAGCATCCGACCGAGATGCAGCACCTGGTCGCGCATGCGTTGGGCGTGGCGTCGCACAACGTGCTGATCGAATGCCGCCGTATGGGCGGCGGCTTCGGCGGCAAGGAATCGCAATCGGGTCTGTTCGCGTGCTGCGCGGCGCTCGCCGCATGGAAGCTGCTGTGCCCGGTGAAACTGCGTCCGGACCGTGACGACGACATGATGGTCACGGGCAAGCGCCACGATTTCCACTACACGTATGAAGTCGGCTACGACGACAAGGGCGTGATCGACGGCGTGACGGTCGACATGACCTCGCGCTGCGGCTTTTCCGCCGACCTGTCCGGTCCGGTGATGACACGCGCGCTGTGCCACTTCGACAACGCGTACTGGCTCCCGGATGTCACGATCGACGGCTTCTGCGGCAAGACCAATACGCAGTCGAACACGGCGTTCCGCGGCTTCGGCGGTCCGCAAGGCGCGTTCGCGATCGAATACATCATGGACAACGTGGCGCGCTCGGTGGGCGAGGATTCGCTCGACGTGCGCCGCCGCAATCTGTACGGCAAGACCGAGCGCAACCAGACGCCGTACGGCCAGATCGTCGAAGACAACGTGATCCACGAGTTGATCGACGAACTCGAAGCGACCAGCGAATACCGCGCGCGGCGCGCGGCGATCAACGAGTTCAACGCGAACAACGCAATCCTGAAGAAGGGCATGGCGCTGACGCCGGTCAAGTTCGGTATCGCGTTCAACGTGACCCACTTCAATCAGGCCGGCGCGCTGGTGCATATCTACACCGACGGTTCGGTGCTGGTGAACCACGGCGGCACCGAAATGGGCCAGGGTTTGAACACCAAGGTCGCGCAGGTCGTCGCGCATGAACTGGGCATTGGCTTTAACCGCATTCGCGTGACGGCAACCGACACCAGCAAGATCGCCAATACGTCGGCGACGGCGGCCTCGACGGGCTCCGATCTGAACGGCAAGGCCGCGCAGGACGCTGCGCGCCAGTTGCGCGAACGTCTGTCCGCGTTTGCCGCTGAGCGCTTCGGCGCGGGACAGGTGAGCGCGTCGGAAGTGCGCTTCGCGCATGACCGGGTGGTGGTGGGCGATTCAGTCGTGCCGTTCGAGGAAGTGATCGCGAAGGCTTATCTGGCGCGTATCCAGCTCTGGTCGGACGGCTTCTATGCGACGCCCAAGCTCTACTGGGATCAATCGAAGCTGCAAGGCCGGCCGTTCTACTACTACTCGTACGGCGCGGCCGTGTCGGAAGTGGTGATCGACACGTTGACCGGCGAAATGCGCGTGCTTCGTGCGGACGCGTTGCACGACGTGGGCGCCTCGTTGAACCCGGCACTCGACGTCGGCCAGGTGGAAGGCGCCTTCATTCAGGGCATGGGCTGGCTCACGACCGAAGAACTGTGGTGGAACGCGGGCGGCAAGCTGATGACGCACGCGCCGTCCACCTACAAGATTCCGACCGTCAACGATACGCCGCCGGACTTCCGCGTGCGCCTCTTCAAGAACCGCAACGCCGAGGACAGCATCCATCGTTCGAAGGCGACCGGCGAGCCGCCGCTGCTGCTGCCGTTCTCGGTGTTCTTCGCCGTGCGCGATGCGGTGTCGGCAGTCGGCGGCCATAAGGTTAATCCGCCGCTGAACGCACCCGCGACCAGCGAGGAAATCCTCAAGGCGGTCGGCGCGGTGCGGGCTGCCACCGCGGCGCCGCGCCGTTAAGTGTGGCCGAAGCGCAGTAACGAACGAGCCGGGAAACCAGCGCATGGACAACACGCTCACTGGAATTGGAACGATCGCCATGAACGATTTTTCGTCCGTTCAGATTGGCCGGCGCGGCGCCGTGCAGATGCCGCGTCCGGCGCCCATGCATATCGTGTTGTTCGGCGCGGGACACGTCGGGCATGCGTTGATCAAGCTGCTTGGCAGCTTGCCGTGCGTCGTCCAGTGGGTGGACGAGCGCGATGAACTGTTCCCCGACGAAACACCCGCCAACGTGCAGATCGAGGCGACCGACACGCCGGATGCGATCGTCGACGCGGTGCCGCCCGGCGCATATTTTCTCGTGATGACGCATCACCACGCGCTCGATTTCTCGCTCGCCGCGCGCATCATGCGGCGGCGCGATTTCACCTACTTCGGCATGATCGGTTCGAAGACGAAGCGCGTGAAATTCGAGCGGCGTTTGCTCGATCGGGGCGTCGATCCGGACCGGCTCGTGGAGATGACGTGTCCGATCGGCGTGGCCGGTATCGTCGACAAGGCGCCTGCGGCGATCGCCGTCGCGGTTTGCGCGGAGTTGCTGCAGATCCGTACGCGGCAGATGGTGGCGCAGGCCGCCACGCAGAAGCTCTACGCGAGCGTTTGAAGAACAACGGCAGAAATTAGCCAGCCGGCACGAGGCGCTCAAGCGGCGCCCGCCGAACTGCAAACCTGAATGTCATCCCGCTCAACCCGTCGCGGCTGACCTTTCCTTTTGCGGCGCCCGCTTCGCGCGCCGCACCTTCTGCGCGACCAGTCCGTCCGACACCCTGGACATCAGTGCGCGCAGCCAGCCGACATCGCTCGGCCTATCCGGTTGCGGATGCCACAGCTGATAGCACTTGATGCGCGGAAACGGAATCGGCACCTCGACCACCGCGAGCGGCAGCATGTCCGCGTAGTGCATCGCGAAACGGCGTGTCGTCGTGAAGATCAGGTCGGATTGCAGCAGCGTCTGCGGCACCAGCCCGAAGTAGGGCAGCGTGGCGACGATACGGCGTTCGGCGCGAGCCCGCGCAAAGCCCATGTCGATGGCGCCGCTGCTCGCGCCGCTATACGGCGTTGGCGCGAGATGCGGCGCGGCGAGATACGCTTCGCGCGTAAGCGGCACGCGCGTCAACGGATGATCGGCGCGCATCATGCACACCACGGTATCGGAGAACAGGTCGCTGCGTTCGAAGCGCGGCTCGGGCTTCGGCCAGTTGCCGATCACCAGATCGAGTTCGCCGGCATCGAGCGCGGCGCAATGATCGAGCATCGGACTCAGCGAATCGATTTCGAGCCGCGCGTGCGGCGCCGCCTCGCGAAACTGCGCGATCACGGTAGGCATGAAGAAGTCGTTCAGATAATCCGGCGCGGCGACGCGAAAGGTGCGGCGCGAGCGGCCGGGATCGAAGTCGCCATGCGGCGTCGCGACGAAATCGACTTCGCGCAGCACGCGTTGCGCGGAGGCGAGCAGCGATTCTCCGTATTCGGTGGGCACCATGCCCGACTTGCCGCGCACGAGAATCGGGTCGTTCAGCGTCTCGCGCAGTTTGCGCAGCGCGGTGCTGATAGCCGGCTGGGTCTGATTCAGGCGCAGCGCGGTCTGCGTGACGCTGCGCTCGACCAGCAGCGTGCGCAGCACGCGCACGAGCCAGATATCGAGGGAGGCGGCGGTGTCGTCCATGATTTGAGCGAGGCGGGCAAACGGATCGGATCCGATGAAGCGCCGTGCGGCGCCGCCCGCGAGACGGCTCGGGAGAGCGGGGCGCCGGCGCGCACGGCGCAAAGGACATAACCTTAGGCCCGATTGCGGTGTAGCGGCATAGCGGGCACGGTATGGCCGGCATCAGCAGGACCATTTCGCCCTGACAAACGCGCCAGGGTGCCGCGCGGGACGCGCCTCACGCCTGCTTCAGGCTTCCGTGTCGCCTACGTCTGCGAATCCACGAGTCCGGACGGCAGCGTGCTGATCCGTTTGACTTCTTTCGATTCGAGCCAGTTCGGCGTGCGGGCGCAGTACAGCACCATAGGCAGCGCGTCTTCGCCCCAGAACAACTGATCGTTCAGACGGAAGGTCGGCACGCCGTAGACACCCAGGCCGATCGCGTCCGCCGTGTTGCGCTGCAGTTGCGCCTTCACTTCCGGATCCTTGATGAGTTCCGGGCCCTCGGGCAGGCCGACGCGCTCGCACAGTTCCGCAAAGGCCTCGTTCGTGGACGGATCGCGGCCTTCGCGCCAGATGAAGCGGAAAATCTCGCGCACGAAATTGACGTCGCCGTTCGCGGCGGTGGCGAGCAACAGGGGCTTCATGGAATCGAACGGATGAGCCGGCGGCATCCTGTACGGAATGCCGAGCTGTTCCGCGCGAAACAGCGCGTGCCGGTACATGAAGGTGCGCTTCGAGGGCACGCCGTAAGCCGGCCGCTGCCCCCAGTGACGATAGAGGTCGTTCAGCACGACCGGCGTGAACACGAAGTCGAAGCCCGGCCATTTGTCATGTTGCTCGAGCAACAGGTACGTGAACGGCGAGACAAAGTCGTAAAACCACAGCGGTTGTCTGGCGTCGATGCCAACGGTCATAAATGTCTCCCGGATTGCTGGTCCGAACGGCGCGTCTGCTAAACCGTCGAAATTGTAATGATCTTACGCGGTGCGGTCGCGGCTTGCACCCGTCAATAACCCGTCAATATGGTTTCGCGGCGCCGCCGTTGGGCGTTTCGCCGATTTCAGCCGCTTCGTTCGCGGCGGACGGCGCGGGCGGAGCGCCGGCTTCGCCGGGCCCGTTGCCCGTGCCTTGCGTTTCATTCCCGGCGCCGTCGCGCTGCGTCTCGCGCGGCTGCGTGAGACGCTGGCGCACGAAGCCGATGTGCTCGCGCAGCACGTAAAACTGATCGGCGTAGGCGAGCGGCATCTTCAGACCGTTGACGGATTCCTCGATAGCGTCGAGCCGTTCGAGCAGCGACGCGCGTTCGGTGGGCGAATGGTCGCTGAGCGCGCTGCGTTCGATCGCGATCAGCGCGCCGTACCAGCGATAGATGCGCGATTTCACCCGCCATGCATACAGCGACGGCACGAGACGCAAGGCCGGCACCAGCAGCACGATCAGCGGCACCACGACCACCAGCAGCCGGTCGGCGAGACTCGCGAGCCAGAACGGCAGGATCCGGTAGAGGAAGCTCTTGCCCGACTTGTAGTAGCGCGCGGCGTCGTCGCTGATCGGGAAATCGTGCGCGAGCGGCGCGGGGAATTCGCCGGCGCGCTGCAGGATGTTCGCCTTGCCGTGCACCTCGCGCGCGGCCTCGATCAACAGATCGGACAGCGCGGGATGCAGCGAGTCGCGCGCCACCAGCTCGGCGGTCGGCGCCACCATATGAATCGGCGCGGCCGGCAGATTCTTGCCGAGGTCGAACGCGCCCATGGGCATCGTGAGCTGGGTCAGATAGGGAAAGCGGCGCGTGTAGGCGTCGGCCTGCGAGAAATCGTAGAACTGCACGTTCGGCGTGCGGTAGAGCTTGCCCATCACAGCCGGTTGCGCCGAATCGCCGGCGAGGAACGCCGCGTCGACCTTGCCGGAGACGAGTGCGCTGGCGGCGTCGTCGCCCGAGAGCGGCAGCAGCCGGGTCGCGCCGCCCGGCACGATGCCGTTGGCCTTGAGGAGCGCGAGCGCCAGCTCGCGCGTGCCACTGCCTTCGGCGCCGACCGCGAGCCGCTCGCCCTTGAATTCGGAGAGCCGCGTGACGGTCGGGCCGTGATAGAAGATCGCGAGCGGCACATAGGCCACGCTGCCGAGCGACATGAGACCTCGGGCTGCCGGGCCGGGCGCGACGCCGTCCTGCACGAAGCCGACATCCACGTTCGACTTCGGATCGGACAGGCGCTTGAGATTCTGCAGCGAGCCTTCCGAGGACAGCACATTCAGCGTGATGCGGTTGCGCGCCAGAATCTCCTTGTACTTCTGCGCCGCGTTCCAGAAGGTGCTGCCTTCCGGGCCGGCGCTGATTGTCAGCGTGTTGGGCGGTGCCGGCTGGATCAGACGCACGGCGACCCAGATCGCAACGGCGGCGATCAGCAGGATCGGCCCGAACGAGACGGCGAGATCGCGCCAGGAGATCGCGACGAAACGGGCGACGAGACGGGGAGGGCTTCTGCGGCCGGTGGCAGGCTTCATCGGATGACGGTGGCGGCTACGGTCGAAAGTGAACAGGGACGGCGCGCTGCGGCGAATGGCGCACGAGCCGCGCGGCAGCGGGCGTCGCGCCGATGGTACCTGAGATTGCCCGCACGGCGGCACGCGCGGCGGCGGCACGCACCGACAAACCCGTAACAAATCGTGAACGCCGTGTGACAGCGGTGCGCCCGAACGCGATTCGTGCGTTCCGTTTGACTAAACCCTTTGCGCTTCTGGCCCGGCTAGATTAAATTGTGCATCGCTGCCGCGAACTGACGTTTCGTGCAGCGCGACCCGGCAAGACACACAAGAACTGGGCGCGCTCGCGGACTTCGCGGCTTGCTGGTCTGCCGGACCGCATTGCATGCCCGTCATCGCATGCGGCAACGGCAGCCGGCTTCTCCGCCTCTCGCACACCGTGTTGCAGCCATAGTCGGCCGTCGCTGGCCGCGCGTCTTGTCGCGCGTGTCCGCGTGGCTGCCGGAAGTCGTACGAAGCCGCTTGTATATGCGGTCCAATGTGAAGCTAAGGAGAAGAAAAGCTATGAAATCGGTCGGTTTTCTGAAAACGCTGGGCTCGGTCGTGGCAATGGTAGTGGCGTGCAATGTGTACGCTCAGGCAAGCGACGCAACGGCAACCGGCACGACCGCCGCGCCGGCTGCCAGCGCCAAAACGGTCAAGAAGGCGAACAGCCAGCTCGGTCGCAAGGTGCGTAGCGCGCTGGCCAAGGCGCAAGGTATCGACGTGTCCAGCATTGCCGTGCGCGCTCGCGGCGGCGCAGTGACGCTCACGGGTTCGGTGCCTGACCAAGGCCAGATCGACGCTGCCGGCCAGGTCGCCAAGGGCGTCGCGGGCGTGACGTCGGTGTCGAACAAGCTGACCGTCATGCAGCAGTAAGCCGGCTGCGGCATCTGGCGCGGGCGGCTGCACGCCGCCATGCGCCATCGTGATGCAGGTGTGCACCAGGGTTCCGGCAAAAAAACCGGAGCCTTTTTTATTTTAATTTGCCGATTTTTGAAGCGGCGATGATGAGTCCTGGCAGTCGCCGGCAGCACGGCGGCGGCGCCGCGGCGCGACCGTGCGCTGTGACACATTACTGACGCGTTGGGAAGCGTACTGTGATGCGTAGGGAACCGGAGTCAACGTCATGGAAACCTCGCTTTTGCGCTATACCGATCTGCCTATCAGCGATCGGGCGGCTTTCGAACTGGTGTGCGCGCGACACGGTTTTGCCCCGGCGCATTTCGATATCAGTGCCTGCGCGGATCCGGACGATGCCGCGCACGAGCGCCTCGTCACCGTGCGGCGCGGCGGCTGGGCGCAGTCTTATCACGACCGTCACGGACAATGGGTACGGCAGTTCGAGGCCGACCTCACCTGCCGGTTTTTCAAATAGCCGCCGCTATTCGCCGCTATTTGCCGGCCGGTTGCGCCGGCGCGCCGATATCCGTTCGCGGCGATTCAGGCCAGCACGAGGCGCACGCCGACCAGCGTGAGCGTGGCGGCGAGCAGGTTGCGCAGCAGCGCATCCGGCGCGCGTGAGGACAGATAGCTGCCGATCGCGATGCCCGGCAGCGACCCCACCAGCAGCGACAACAGCATCGACCAGTCGATCGAGCCCAGCAGCCAATGACCGGCGCCCGCCAGCAGCGTGAGCGGCACTGCGTGCGCGATGTCGGAACCCACGATGCGCGTGGTCGGCAGAAGCGGATAGAGCAACAGCAACACCGTCACGCCGATGGCGCCCGCACCGACCGACGTCAGCGACACCAGCACGCCGAGCACCGCGCCGGTCAGCATGGTCAGCGCGAGCGTGCGGCCCTGGCGCGGCGTGCGTTGCTTGCGGGCGCCGAGCGCCGCGAGCTGCGGGCGAAACACCAGCGCCACCGCCGTGATCAACAACGCCGCACCGAGCACGATCTGGATCAGGCGGCCGGCGCCCGGCGTGTCCATGCCGTAACGATGCAGCAGAATCAGCGTGAGGGTGGCGGCCGGCACGCTGCCGGCGGCGAGGCGCAGGGTGATCTGCCAGTCGACGGAGCCTTTCAGGCCGTGCACGAGCGTGCCGGTTGCCTTGGTGGCCGCCGCGTACAGCAGGTCGGTGCCGACGGCGGTGGCCGGATGCACGTTGAATAGCAGAACCAGGATCGGCGTCATCAGCGAGCCGCCGCCGACGCCCGTCAGTCCCACCAGAAAGCCGACGAACAGGCCGGAGACGGAGTACAGCAGATCGATGTGGGGAAGAGCCATTGAGCGGACCGCTGACGGTCGGGTGGGTTGGACGGAGCGGGCGGCAGGGCCCGTGCGCCTGCCTTCGACAGTCGATGGAGGGCGGCGGGCGGGCCGCCGCGGCGCGGCGAAAGCCGCTATTGTCGCAAAACTGCTGCGTTTGCGTGCGAAGCGCTGTGCCGCGCCGCCTGCGCGCGTGGCGCCCGAACCGCCTGGCGGCGCCCGCTCACAGCGCCCGGCGAATTTCCACGACGCCGAATGCCGCCAGCGTGAAGCCCACGATCCGGTCGATGGCGACGCGCAGTCTGCTGCCGATCGCATGGCGCGCGAGCGAGACCACGGTGACGAGGAAGCACCACCACGCGATCGAGCCGCAAAATACGCCGCCTACCGTGGTCAGCGCAATGCTCGATGAAAACGCGCCGCGCGGGGCGAGCGTCGTGAACAGCGCGGCGAACATGATGACCGTTTGCGGATTGGTCAGCGTGAGCAGCAAAGAACTCACATAGGCGCGCAGCGCGCCGGCGCGGCCCACCTGCGCGAGCTTGCCGTTGCCGTTCGTTGTGTCGCCTGTCGGGCTCGGGCCATTTGCCGCCTCGGCGGGCGCTTTCTGAAGCAGCGTGCGCACGCCCAGATACAACAGGAACAACCCGGCGAGCAGATGCAACGGCCGGTCATACGCGAGCATGAACTGCGAGATGCCGACGAGGCCGAGCGCCGCGATCAGACCATAAGCCGCGTCGCCGGTCGCAATGCCGAAGCCGATCGCGAGTCCGGCGCGCGGACCGCCGGTCAGCGTGCGGCGGATGCACAGCATGCCCATCGGACCGACCGGCGCGGCAATGGCGAGCCCGACGCCCGCAGCGGTGAAGAAGAGACTGGTGGTGGACATGGCTATCCCGGCTCGATTGTTCTGGTTCGTCCTGCGTTTCGTGTTTTGCCGGCATGCCTGTAGCCGGCGAGCCGTTCAGCATAGCGAGACCTTCGACAGCGAGCAAGTCCGCGCATGAGCATTGGCTCGATCGATTCGATCGGATCCGCGCGCGCCGTGTTGCCGGCGAGTCCCGGAGTATGTCTCGTGCTAAAGGGAAATACTATTTCGCGTAACTATTACGCGAATCAGGCGCAGCCGTATTTAAAGTCGGGCAATGGGATTCGTTTATTTGCGGAGCCGGATTTCAGCGATATTCTCCGTGAACGCATTCGCGGTCGCGAGATGTTTTCAGCCGCTTCGCAATGGACGGAGTGCGGGTTTATCTCCGCTGCAATGGCGATCATGATGCCGGCCACTGGAACGCTCTGGCCGAAGATACGGGATGTGGTGCTGCGGGATATGCCGTTCTGGATGAATACCCGCCGTGCCGCGGCGGGCCTGCTCATGCGGTCTTGCTAGTGCTTCTTTGCGGTTGCCGAGGTGCTCGGTGCGACGCGGATCGGCGGCGCGCCGGATGGCGAAGTGGCAGGAGCCGGCTTCTTCGCCTGCTTCGGTTTCTTCGCTTCGCGGTTACTGCGCATTTGACCTTTTGCCATGATGGACTCCCCAATTGGCGGTTATTGCTCCGCATAGGAGCAGTTCGCTAGTGTGCGCCTCTTTTGTCCGCGCGGGCAAACAATCTGGATGTTCGCGTTTGCTCGCAACGGTGGCCGCCCGCGTCGAAATGGCGGCGTAAATTGAACGCCGCGCATCGTACGTCGGGCGCGTGGCTTACATGCCGACGTATCCCACCGGCGTCGTCGCGTTGGCTCGCGTCACCGACGCGTTGTTCGACACCACATACACCGGCGATTCGGTCAGGTTGAGCTTCAGCACACCGTTGCTGTAATTCGCATTGGTCGCGTTGCCCATCATGTCGATCACCTTGACGGTGCCGTTCGTGCCGGGCCCGTCGACGTTAAGGCTGTACGCGACGCCATAGCTCGAACTGAAGCCCGCGCTCGCGCTCCACACGTCGTTGTTGTGCGCCCACAGAGCGGTAATCACCGCACCGTTGCCCACCTGCTGGAACGCATAGGCATAGATGCCGGTCGGCGTGCCGTTCACCGGGCCGAGCGTCGTGGTGCCGTCGAGCGTGTGCGTCATCGCGCTGATCGCCATCGCCACCGGCTTCGGACTGAGGTTGGTCGCGCCGAATGCGCCTTGCGGATCGCTCAGGTCGAAGAAGGTGCCGTAGCCGACTTCATCCGGATAGTCCGCACCGTAGAACACGTAGGTCTGATCCGCGCCTTCGCCGAGCGTGATGATGTGCATGCGCGCCGCAACCGCCGCTTGTGCGTACAGCACGTTGGCGCTCGGATAGTTCGGACCGTACGACGTGCCGAGGTCGTAGCTGATGCCCGCTTCCGTCGAGAACAGATGCATGCCGCTGCGGTAGTCGGCGGCCATTTCCGCGCGCAGGTTGCGCATCTGGCCGCGCAGCGAACCCGAGGCGGTGGACGGGTCGCTGTCATAGCGCTCGGGCGGATGCGACGGCGACGTGCCCGCGTCGTAGTAGCCGTGCGTGGCCACCGCGTCGATGTACTGGCCGAAGCCGAGCGACGCGAGGCGTTGCAGGTGCGAAGTGGTCAGGCTCGGGAAGGCGTCGGCCGGGCCCATCACCATCGCGTGCGGATCGGTCGAATGAATGCCCTGATAGACGGACTTGTACAACGCGACGAAGTTCGCGTCGGTGTCCGTCCACATCTGGTTCGGTTCCCACGTCACCTGATAGTAGTTCGCCGACTGGGTCGGGAAGTACGCGGCGCGAATCGCGTTCGATTCCGTGCCGACGCGGCTCATGTAGCTCTGGTAGTACGAAATATCGGAGGGCAGCGTGGTGTCGTCCTGGAAGGCGCCGGTGCTGCTCGCCCAGGCCGGAATGCCGTCGAGACGGATCAGCCGCATCACGTTGCCGCTCTTGTAGAACGGATCGAGATTGTCGGCCGACGGGTTGAACGTGTTCGGTCCGTTCGGTTCCATCGTGGAGAGCTGACGGTCGTCGATAGTCGACGAAATGCCGAGCGCGGCAAGCAGCGGACCGTTGTCGTTCGCGCCCTGCATGCCGAAGCGATGCTGCTCCTCGCGCGCATACGTGACGGCCGGCACGGCGCCGGACAGATTCGGCGTTACGCCGAAAGTCGCGATACCCACCGGACGCGTGCCGGCCTGCGGCAACTGTCCGCCGCTTTTGGCCAGCGTGCCCGTTGCCGCGAAATAGCCGGCGAGCGTCGAGGTGCAGTTGAACGTAATGGTGTGCGCGCCGCCCGGCACGGCGGCGGTGCCGCTCGCGGCAACGCGGCCGAGCGTGTCAGTGACGGCCCAGTTGAGCGTATCCGCAGCCGGCGCGTTGGTGTTGAAGGCGAGCTGGAAAGTGCTGCCGGACGCGAAGATGCGTGTGCCGTCCGCGCTGGGCGTATCCGCGGAGATCGTCGCGCTGCCCGAGCCTGCCGATGTGGTGGGCGAGGCGCAACTCATGGCCGCGGTGCCGCCCGTGGCGTTCAGCGCAACGGTGCCGGTGCTGGCGTTCCCTGCGGCGGACGTGCTGGCTGAACTGCTGGTGCCGCCCGTGCCGTTGGCCTGGTTGGCCGAGGCGCCGCCGGCGCTGTCACCACCGCCGCCGCCGCCGCATGCGGCGAGTGCGAGGGATAGTGTCGAAAGTAGGAGTAGTTGCGTTTTCATCAATCCGTAAGCAATGCGTTGGCTGATCATTCGTCCGGGTCCTCGCGCAAAGCGCGTCGGGAGGCGGAGCGAACATCGAGGTTCATTTGCAAGCCAGCCGATGACCAAGGCTTCGACACTGGCGTCCTGGGTGCGCCGCGTTGCAGCTGCGCGAAGGTGATGCCTTCCCGGGTTGTCGGCCCCGAACGCGTTTCTCCGCAGAGCAACGCTTGCCGTACGAAACCGGGCCGCTGACGCGAGCGGCTTTGGCGGAATCGGACGACCGGGGAAGGTACGACGAAAACGGCTAGCGTGTGAGGAACAGCGCGATTCAGATCGCAATGCTTGAGTTCATGGCGCTAGCCGATGAACTTTTTACTGTCCTGTAAGCTAGAAACGCTCAGTTTGGGAAGAATCGACCGCAACGATACGCATTAGTAGGCTTAAAAGAAGTAACGAGTCGTTACATATGAACATTAATGCAGTACTAATTGCTTTTATCTTATGAAAAGATCTGTCAGGTGAAACCTGTCTTTTTCCGCCACCATGAATTGGGGCCGTAATGAGTTGAAACGGATACCTAACTATCGGCCGACGCCAATCCACTGAGAAATGGGCGCTAGCGCTCATTGGCCAGCCGAAAAAGTCTTGGGCTTGGCGCAAAAGTGCTGGATGTTGGGTGTAAGGTTTCCTCGCGACATGGATATCGCGGCGGAACTGTCGCTGTTTTATGGAGACAATGACGCGTTCCGCAAAAAAGGAGCGCGCCGTACACGACGATGGATACCGACGTTATTGGGTCTGGAATAACGGGGGCGGCATCCCATCCGCTGCGCAAAAAAGACGCTTAAGGCTGAGAGATCAATCGTGAGGATTCTTCAACTGGTTCATGCACCGCGATTGTCCGGCGCAGAAGTACTCGTAAAAGGGTTGGCCATTCATCATCAGCGCGGCGGCCATGAGGTCTGCATGACGTCGCTGCTGCCACAGCAGGACGATTTCGCCGACATTCGCGCCGAACTTCAGGCTGCGGGCGTCACCTGTCTGTTCCCCGATGTTCGCTACGGCAGGGTAGGCAAGCTGCTGCATCTGTATCGCGTGGTGCGGCGTTTCCGGCCCGACTTCATCGTGGCGCATGCAACGCTTGCGGCGCTGTATGTACGTCTTCTGCCGGTCCATACGCCGATTGCCTGGGTCATGCATTCCGGCGTCAACGACTTCGAGAACGGCGCGCTCAAGCGGGCCGAGCGCCTGCTTTCGCGACGCGCGAGAGCGATCATCGGCGTGTCGCAGCAGAATATCGACGACTATCTGCGCGAGATCGGCCGGCATCCGTCCATGGTCGTGATTCCGAATGGCGTGGACGCACAGTTGTTCTCCGAAGCCAACGACGCCTGCGCGCCGGATGTCGAGGTGTACCCGAAGCAGATCGTTCAGCTCGGCCGGTATATCGAAGGCAAGAGCCAGCTCGACACGATCCGTGCGTTCGAGCGCGTGCTGCAGGCGGAGCCGGAGGCGCGCCTTCTCTTGTGCGGTGTCGTGGAAGATCTGGACTATCACAGGGCGGTGCTGTCGCTCGTCCGCGAACTCGGGTTGGAAAGCCGTGTGACCGTGGGCGGGCCGCGCTCCGATGTCGCCGCGATTCTGCGCGCCTCACGGGTCTTTGCCATGCCGTCGCGGTTCGAAGCGCAGAGCATCGGTTTTCTGGAGGCGCTTGCTTCGGGCATTCCTGTCGTGGCGAGCCGGATTCCTTCTTTCGGCTTTGCGAGCGCTTTTGCCGGCGTCAATCTCGTCGACACGACCGACCCGGAAGCCTACGGCGGCGCGCTGCTGAGCGCGCTCGGCACGCCGCGCGCGAACCGGCAACTGGCCGGCTATACGCTGCACGACACGGCGGATCGCTACATGACGATCGCGCGGAAGTTCGTTCAACCGCTGCGGGTTTCCGCCTGACGCGGGCTGGATCGGCCGGCCCGCGCGCTACTGCGTGAGCCGGTCGATGCGCACTGTCTCCGAGAACAGCCCCGGCAGCTTGCCGAGTTCCTGAGCTTCGCCCAGCGCGAGTCCGTTTCCTGACGGATAACGCGACAACGCCGGCGCGCCGCCGGTGAAATAGAAATCGCCGAGGGTGGCGTCGGTGCGTCGAAACAGCACGAGTGCCGCGCCTTGCTTGTCGCGCACGAATGCCGGAAAGACATCCGACCACGACAAGCCATGCAATGTCGCCGCCTGGGCCGGTGTATTGCCCGCGCCGCTCGTGTCGAGCGTGGCGACGTCGATCATCGCTTCTTCGCTCGATTCGCCGAGATGCGGCGTCAGCAGAATCAACGTGTTGCTGTCGCGGCCATGCACGGCGCCCATCGTTACTTTCACGAAGTCCGGGTCGAAACTCGCCGGCAAGACGTTGCGCTCGCCGACGCTCATGCGTGCCCCCTCGTTGGCGATGGGCGTGAGCGCGAGGCGTCCATTCGTGCTGCTCACCGCGACCAGCGCGGCGCGCGCGCCCACCGTTTCACGCACCAGCAGGTTGACGTTCTGCGGCAGGCTTCTGGCCTGTGCCCAAAGCGTCGGCGCTGATCCCGCCGGGCCTCCTGATCGTTGCGGCGACGCCATCCACAGATCGAGTCCGCTGTCGGCCCGTTTCTGCGCGATCAGCACGCTGGCCCGTCCCGTAGCGGTGAAGTCCGCGGCCACATACTGCTGCGTCAGCTCCGGCCTGAACGCATTGCTGGTTTGCAGCCACAGGCGCGGCGCCTCGAAGTGGTCGCCGGCACTGCGAAGCAGCCAGAACGCGGTGCCGCCCTCGCGTGCCGCGACGATCATCAGGTCAGCCTTGCCGTCGCCGTCGAAATCGCCGAGCAGGAAGCGCACGCTGTCGAAGCACAGTCTGTCGCCGGCGCAGCTCGGCGCGGTGGCCTGCGGATCGAACGGCACGACGTTGGCATACCACAGCGCGGGCGGCGACGCATTGGCGAGCGACGCGGCATACACGTTGAAGCCCGGGCCGTCGTGTTGCCGCTGAACGTACACCACCGATTGCTCGCCCGAGCCGGCGATGTCACCTGTCATCGCCGTGGCGAGCCTCAGATCGTTCGCCTGGGTGCGTTGCGTGGTGGCCCAACGGTAGCGCGTGGTGAGCGCGGTGCAGCCGCGCATGGTCAGCTTGCCGTCGTTTTCGCCGAGGCAATGGCGCATCGGCGTATAGACGAGGCCGAAGTCCCACGGCGTCCAGCGCTGCGCCATGTCCCATTGATCGCAGGTCTCGGCGACCAGATAGCCGTCGCGCTCGGCAATACATTGCGAAGTCGCGACGCTCACGAGCGCCGCGTTGCGTGCGTTGCCGGGATAGACGGTGAGCGGGTCCCACCGCCATTGCTGAGCCGGCGAACCCGTGCACGCGGCAAGTGCCGGCGCGCGTCCAGGACCCGCGGAGCTCAGGCAGCGGCTCGCCGCCGCGTTGAAGAGCTGAATTGGATGAGACACGAAATCCGGTACGCGGCGATCGGTGCGATCGGCAAACGCATAGCGGCGCGAAATCCAGTTACCGTCCCATTGAAACTCACCGAACACATGCGACGATTCGCTGCCGTCGATCGAAAAATAACTGGCGACGATGTCGCGCTTGCGCTGCACTTCGGCTGCGGGAAGATTGCCTGGCCAGCCGCCGGTCGGATAGGTGACGTGGTAGACGATCGGCACGCTCTTGCCGAGCGTCTGGGCGACGTGGCGGGTGATACGCGCGGCGTAGATATGATCGGGATGCTCGATAAACGGCACGGTGTCCGGATTGAGCGTATAGATCAGCGTGGCCTGCGCGAGTATCGCTTTCAAGGTGGCCGACAAGGCATCGCGATCGTACTTCACGCGCACGGAGCCGTCCGCGTTCATCGGATAAGTGGAGAGCGTTGCGTGTTGTTCCCACAGCAGGCCAAGCGGTTCGCGGCCGCCGCGCACGGCGCCGCCGGGCAGGCGCAGTTCGAGCAGGCGCACTTGCGGCCTCGCCTTGAGCACCATCTGGTGCACGAGCTTGCCGGCAATCGTCACATTGGATTCGAGCCACTCGTCAGGCACACCCGCCATGCGTGCGTAGGCGAGACGCGAAGCCCGCTCGCGGGTTTGAACATACGCGAAGTCCGCGCCGTTGGCGCCGCCGATCAGATGCACGGTGGTGATGCACCATCTCGCGTCGAGACGCTCGCTGATGGCGGGGTCCACGAAAAGCAGATCGTCGTCGAGATGCGCGACCACGGTGACCAGCGTGCCGGCGCCGCAGTCCGCCGCGTGTGCGGATGCTGGCAGGAAGGCGAAGACGAACAACGCGAAGCACGCAATGAATGAATCGCGAACGAGCCTGATTGCCGATGGTCGCATAGTGATTCGAGCCCTGACGGTGAGCTCGAATCATACTGTAGCGGCCCTGGCCGTCACGTTACCGAACTCACAGTCGGCGCCACATTGCAGTCCGGCATGAACGCAGGCACGCGCGCCTGCCTGCTCGCGCTTTAGCGGAAATAGGCTTTGGTGTTGTCGTGGACGTCCGCGCGCGCCAGCAGTTCCGCGGGCGCGAGCCACGCATATTCGCTGTGCTGCTCGGGGCGTCCGGGCGGCGCCGTGCCCGCGAGCGTGAGCGCATAGGCGAGCACGATGTAGTGAGTCGACACGTCCGGCTCGCCCGCGAAGTTGTCGCTGTAGTGATGTTCGAACACGCCTTCGAAGCGGGCCGCCGAGCGCGCCAGATTCGCGATGCCCAACTCCGCATCGGCAATGCGCGCGAAAGCGGCGTCGAGCGTTTCGCCTTTGTGAATGCGGCCGCCGGGAACGAACCAGGTGCCGCGAGCGGGGCGGTTACGGCGGCGGCCGATCAGCACGCGCCCGCGCGCATCGCTGACGATCAGATCGAACGCGACCAGAGGCGTGAGACGGACCACGTCCAGGAAATCGATCTCGGTCAGCATGTTTTCTCCCGCGTTTGCCGCGCCGCCGGGCGTGCCTGTTTCGGGCGGCCTCGAAGCGGCATTGGGCGTTCGTCACGATTCGCTAGTAGTCGCGATGGTGATCATCGTTTCGTGTGAGCCGGCTCGACACGCTCGCCAGAAAGAGCGCGAGCAGAACCGCGCCGATCGTCGCGAAGAGAAACGCGCCGAACATCGCGGCCAGTACCAGCATCATCCATGCAAGGCCGTTCATGTATTCGGCTCCGGCGTGTTGATAGCCATGCTATCGTGGCCCCGCCTGCATACTATGTGCGCCAGTAGCCGCAGAGCCTGTCACATCACGCCGAAGTATCGTCACATCGCGCCGCTAGCGGGCTACATAGCCCTCGGGTGTCATGACAGCGTTGCTGAAAACGTCGGCGTTGCCGGAGACCACGTAGACCGGCGCCGGGGAAAGCTTCACGTTCGCCACGCCGTCGCGGTACGGCAAGGTCGTCGCGTTGCCCATCATGTCGAACACTGTCACCTCTCCCGTGCTGCCGGGCGCGTCGACGCGCAGCCGATAATCCACGCCGCGGCTCGCGTCGAAACCGGTCCGGGCGCTCCATGCGTCGTTGTCATGTGTCCAGAGCGCGGTGACGATCCTGCCGCCGCCGAGCCGGCGGAACGCGTACGCGTAGACCCCTTTGGGCACGCCCTTGAGCGGGCCGAGCGTCACGGTGCCGTCGATGATGCGCGTCATCGCCGCCACCGCGAGCGCCGCGGGCTTCGGGCTGATGCGGGTCGGGCCGTAAGCGCCCGTTGGGTGGTCGAGTTCGAAGAAAATGCCGTAGCCCGGCGCGGCGTCCGGCATATCCGCAAGATAGAACACGTAGGTCATGTCGGCGCCTTCGCCGAGCAGGATCAGATGCGTGCGCGCCGTGACCGCCGCCTGGGCGTACAACACATCCGCGCCGGGATAGTTCTTGCCATACGATTCGCCGATGTCGTAGCTGATGCCCGTCTCGGTCACGAATAGCGGCGCGCCGGGCTTCAGGTACAGACGCATCTCGTGGCGCAACGCCCGCATCGCGGCCGGCAGCGCGCCCGGCACCGTGCCCTGGTTGCCGGTGTCCGTCACGCGCTCGGGCGGATGCGAGGGCGTCGTGCCGATGTCGTAATAGCCGTGAATCGTCATGCCGTCCATATAGCGGCCGATGCCAAGCGGACCGAGCTTGCGCATCCACGTCACGTTGCCTTGCACCGACGAATACGTGAGGCCCATCACCACCGCGTGAGGATCCGTCTGATGGATGCCCTCCCAGACCGCCTTGTACATGGCGATGAAATTCGCGTCGGTGTCGCGCCAGGGCAGACCGCCGTCGGCGTCCGGTTCCCACGTCACCTGATAGTAGTTGTCGCGCTGTTTGGGAAAGTAGGTCATGCGAACCCGATTCGACTCGGCGCCGACTCTGGCCATGTAATCTTTCATCTGCGCGAGCGAAGTCGGCGCATAGCTGTGCGTTTCCTTGCCGGTTGGACTCGCCCACTGCGGGATACCGTCGAGCTGGATCAGCCGCATGAGGTCGCCGCGCCGGAAAAACGGCGTGAGCTGCTTTGTCGCGGGGTCGAATGTGCCCGGTTTCTTCGGCTCTTCCATATACCAGTTGCGATTGTCGTTGACCCACGACAGGCCGAGCGCGGTGTAGACCGGCCGGTAACCGTCGCCGTCGCAGCATTGTTGGCCGGGTGCAAGATAGGCCGCGCCCTGGCCGCCGAAGCGGTGCAGATCTTCATACGGAAAACGTACCGCGGGCAACGCGGCGGAGGTGTCCGGCAGCACGCCGAACGTCACGATGCCGGCAGGACGTGTGCCGCGCGATTCGAGCTGGCCGTGTGCGCGTTCCAGCGAGGCGGACACGGCAAAGTAACCCGCCACGCTGGATGCGCAACTCAACGTGGACAGGGTTGCGCCGGCCGCGACGGGGAAACGCCCACTGGCGCGCACGACATTCCACGTGTCGCGTATTTGCCAGGTGAGCGTGTCGCTTTGCGCGGGGCGTGTCGTGAAAACCAGCGCGAAGGGTCTGGCCACGGCGAACAGGCGGGTGCCGTCGCTGGGCGTGTCAGCTTCGAGCAGATCACCGTTCTGCGCCGTGGGCACCTGCAACGAAGGTGCCGAGCAACGCAAGCCTTGTCCGGGCGGCGCCTTCAGTTCCGCAAGCGCGGCGGATCGCACTGCCGTGTCCGATGCCGTGTCCTTGTTCGCGACAGGCGCCGCCGCCTGCGCCGCTTGCGTCATCGCGCAGCGCTTCTCCACGCCGGGCGCCGGATCGCCGAAGACAGCGTTGTTGCACTCCGCGCTATCCGTAAACGTCTTGACGACGTGCTGCTGCACCGTGCCATACAGCACGTCACGTGTGCCGCTGAAACGGCAGGTGCCGTATTCCGCTGCACACAGTGTCCACTTCCTGCCGTCCGCCGTGAATTCGCCATTGCCCGCGCTCGCGCCATTCGCTTGCGGTGCAGCATCCGCGGCCGCGCATCGAACGGCTGGAAGACCGAGCAGGATGACGGCTGCCGCCGAGGCGACAAGACTGATTCGCAGTCCTCGACTCACGGCGCAAAAGCCGCCGGTGCGCTTTCGCAGCGCGTGCTGTTCGCGTACATTCGACATGTGTTCCCCGTGTCGTTCGCCGTGCTTTCCCCAGACGACAAACGCGTCGCCCATCTGCTAGTTCACCAGGTCAGAGCCGCCGCGCCGCGCCTCTTCAGGCAATGTGTTGCGCAAACCGCATAGTGTATTTCCGCAACCTGCTGGCGGAAATAGCCCGTTTCTCACCCGACACATTCCGCCACTGGCCCGCCTATTGCCGCGCGGTCTAAAGTTGTCTTATTCCGGTGTTTCACGTTTGAAACATTAATCGCCATGTTTATATTCGCGCGATCCAATAACAACCAATTAAATAATTTTGTCGCGCTCTTAAGTGCTTATATTGGATGTTCGTTTTACTTATTGCCACTCCGCAGATTTATCGTCAGAAGAAATGCAGGCTGGCGTTAGCGCGGAGCAGATGCCGGTATAGCGAAGGTGGCTGCGCTCATTCTGACGTTGCGGCGGGAAAAAGTCACTTCAAATCCGTTTGGCGGCGGATGGTTCGAATTGTAACTCGGCCGTTTTCGAGTAGTCGCTGTGTGTGCGGTGGCGTACGAAATGCCAGTTTTATTTGCATTAACATTCGCAGAATGCCAATTCATTCATATGTGGAATCGGCAATTAATCCGTTGAAAAGACAGCGGTAGCGGGGTTGTTCCGAAAATCCCTGGCGGGTCACCCTGTCCAAACGCCAACATGTACGCGCTTTCGGTCATGGCGGCTAAATACTTGATTGGCGGTGACTATGATGCGCTGCACAGAGCCGGCCTCTCTGCGGCCGTCCCGGGTGAAGAGTTAGATCCGTTTTCTGGTGAGAGGATGACTATGACCTGCGCGAGTCTCGAGTCTGCAATGCTGCGCTGGGTGCACGCTCCGAACAAGGGTATGCGTCGCATCGCGATACTGATGTTCAACGACTGCTCGCTGCAGGGCGCCGGAGTCGTTGCCGAGGTGTTTCAGGCCGCGAACGAAATGGCTTCGTCCGGCGCGGGCGGCTGGTTATATGACGTTTCCTTCCTGTCGGCCGACGGCGGCATGGTGACTTCGTCGTCCGCGCTGCGGGTCTGGACAGACGGACTCGACGCGCGGCATTACGGCGGTTTCGATGCGTTGTATGTCGCGGGCGGTAAAGGTGCACTCGCCGCCGCAAGCGACGAGCGGCTGATTGCGTGGCTGCGCCGCGTACGCCGCAATACCGGCATGATCCGGCCGATCGCGGAAGGCCGCGCGCTGCTCGATGCGGCCTATGTGCCGGATAGCAGCAGGGAAGCCGGCGATGCACAGGCGCAGCCGATACCGGCGCGCCAACCGGAACAGACCGCCGACGCGGGCGATCGCCTCGAATCGATGAGAAGCGCGCTCGCCATGATCAAGCGCGATCTCGGCAGCGCCACGGCACGCACGGTGGCCGAGCGCCTGCTGGCCGATTCGTGCTCGAATCTCGCGCCGCTGCTCGGCGAAGACGGCGGCCTGAGCCCCGGCGACAAGGTGCGCGCGGCCGCCCGCTGGCTGCAAGAGAATTGTCAGCAGGCGATATCGATTGCCGACGCGGCGCAGTTCGCCGCCATGAGCGAACGCAACTTTCTGCGCCGCTTCAAGATGGAAATGGGCATCACGCCCTCGAGTTTTCTGTTGCACGAGCGCCTTGCGGTGACCTGCAGCCTGTTGACCGAATCCGAATTGCCGGTCGACAAGATCGCGCGGCGTACCGGCATGGGCAATGGCGACCGCCTGGCCAAGGTGTTTCGCAAGCGGATGAGAATTTCGCCGACCGAATTTCGGATTCAAAGCCGCCGACTGGTCGGCGAATAGCGCGACGGGGCCAGCCGGAGGGCCGTGCGGCAACGCGGCATCCGGTCCGTTATTCCGCCGATCTTTGCGAATTATAAGGAATGCGAATATGTTGACTCAGGCAGCTATGAGTGCTCTGTCGATCGACCCGAACAGTGCGGGTGCCGCGACGGCGCACGGGCGTTGCGCGCGCATCGTTCCGGTGATTCTGGCGGGCGGTTCGGGCACCCGGCTGTGGCCGGTGTCGCGCGAGAACTACCCGAAGCAACTGATCGACGTAGTCGGTTCCGATTCGCTGCTGCAGGCTACCGCGCGGCGCATGGACGGGTTTCCCGCGGGCTGGAAAGTGGATGCGTCGCCGGTCATCGTGTGCGGCGAGGAACACCGCTTCGTGATCGCCGAACAGCTTCATGAAAACGGCGTCGACGCTCGTCTTATTGTCGAGCCGGCGCGCCGCGATACGGCGCCGGCGCTGACGCTGGCGGCGTCGCTCGCATGCGCGGACGGCGGCGACGCGATTCTCGTCGTCATGCCCGCGGATCATTCGATTGCCGACGTGCCCGCCTTGCAGGCCGCGCTCGAACGCGCGGCGCAGTACGCGGAGCAGGGTTCGATCGCGACGCTGGGCGTGCCGCCCACGCGCCCCGATACGGGCTTCGGTTATATCCGCATCGGCGCGGAACTGGCGGGCGGCGGCCATGCGATCGACGGTTTCGTCGAAAAGCCCGCGGAAGAACTCGCGGCGAAGTATGTCGCGGCGGGCATGTACTGGTGGAACAGCGGCATCTTCATTGTCCGGGCGAGCGTGTGGCTCGATACGTTGAAGCGTCTGCAGCCGGAAATGCACTCGGCCTGCGAGCGCGCGTTCAGCGGTGGCCGCCAGGACGGCGCGTATTTCCGGCCGCTGGTCGAAGCGTTCCTCAGTGCGCCCGCGAATTCGATCGACTACGCGGTGATGGAGCGCCTGACCGAAACGGCCGAACCGGATGCGACCGACGGCGCGGCCGCAAGCGCGCCGGCGCAACCGGCCGGCGTCGTGATCGGCCTGGATGCGGGCTGGTCGGACCTGGGTTCGTGGGACGCCGTCTGGGCCGCGATGGAGAAGGACGCCAACGGCAACGCGGGGCGCGGCCGGGTGACGTTCGAAGGCGCGGTATCGAGCTATGCGCATTCGGAAGGGCGGCTGGTCGCCTGTGTCGGCACCACCAATGTCGTGGTGGTCGAAACCGCCGACGCGGTGCTGGTGGTCGACCGCTCGCACGTGCAGGACGTGAAGGGTCTGGTATCGCGCATCAAGGCGCAGCACGCGCCGGAGGCCGACGCGCATCGCAAGGTGCGCCGCCCGTGGGGTTTCTACGATTCGATCGACCACGGCGAGCGTTTCCAGGTCAAGCGCATTGTCGTGACGCCGGGCGCGCAACTGTCGCTGCAATTGCATCACCACCGCGCGGAACACTGGGTTGTCGTGCGCGGTACGGCGCTCGTCACGCGCGGCGACGAGCAGTTCCTGCTGAGCGAAAACGAATCGACCTACATTCCACTCGGCACCCGCCACCGGCTCGAAAACCCGGGCAAGGTGCCGCTCGAAATCATTGAAATCCAGTCAGGCACCTATCTCGGTGAAGACGACATTGTGAGGTTCAACGACAACTACGGCCGCTGCTCCTAAACAGCACGCCGGATTCAACTGCAGACAAGAACGGCAAGAACGAGGTGACCAGAATGCGCAAGTTTCAGGATTTGCTCGCGCGAGTTTTCGATGTTGCATTGGTGTTGGCGGGGGCGGCGGTGGCGTCGCAGATCCGTTTTGATTACCTCGCTCAATCCGGGTTCTATTGGGCGCTCGTGATGTTTTCCGCCGCGTTCGCGCTGGCCATCTTTCCGGCGTTCGGCGTGTACGAATCATGGCGCGGCCGCTCCAAGCTGGTACTGGCCGGCCAGGTGTCGCTCGCATGGCTGATGGTGCAGGGCAGCGCCCTCGTGCTGATGTATTCGCTGCATCGCATCGACTTCGTGTCGCGCCTATGGTTCTCGTACTGGACGGCGGTGACCGGCGGCCTGCTGATCGCGTACCGGCTGATGACGCACGCGGTATTGGCGAGCGCGCGCAGCGCCGGGATGAATCTGCACCAGGTCGCCATTGTCGGCAGCGGCTCGCAGTGCGACGCGATCATCCGCCGGATCAATGCGGCGCCGACCACCGGTTTTCGCGCCACGGCCGTGTACAACGCGCGTCCTGACGTGTCGCAGGTCATCAGCCAGGGCGTGCCGGTGTTCGAGTCGGTCGAAGCGCTCGCCGGCTACATGCGGACCAACGACGTGCACGAACTGTGGCTGATGCTGTCGCTTTCCGAGGAGCCGCTGATCTGCTCGCTGGTCAGCGAATTCCGTGACGACCTCGTGAACATCCGCTTCATGCCGGACGTGCGCAGCCTCGCGCTGTTCGAGGGCAGCGGGGTGATCGATCTGCTCGGCGTGCCGGCGATCAACCTGGTGGCCTCGCCGCTGTCCGCGAGCTCGATGCTGAAGAAGGAAATCTTCGACCGCCTGTTCGCGTTGACCGCGCTGATCGCCCTTGCACCGCTCATGCTCGCCATTGCGATCGCGGTGAAGCTGTCCTCGCGCGGTCCGGTTCTGTTCAGGCAGAAACGCAAAGGCGCGGACGGCCACGTATTCACCATCTACAAATTCCGCTCGATGCGTCTGCACACCGAGCAGAAAGGCACCGTCAGGCAGGCCACGCGCAACGATCCGCGCGTCACCAGGGTGGGCGCGTTCCTGCGCCGCACGAGCCTCGACGAACTGCCGCAATTCTTCAACGTGTTGCGTGGCGACATGTCGGTCGTTGGACCGCGTCCCCATGCACTCGAGCACGACGACCTCTATCAGAAAGTAGTCGCGGGCTATATCAATCGCTACCGGATCAAACCGGGGATCACGGGGTGGGCACAGATCAACGGCTTTCGTGGCGAGACCGACCGCATCGAGAAGATGGAACGTCGGGTGGAACATGACTTGTATTACCTGGGACATTGGTCGTTCGCACTCGACATGCGGATTATCGGCGCGACGATAGTCGCCGGACTGGTGCATCGAAACGCTTACTAAGTAGTTAACAAAACGCCAGACGCTACCTCTCCCGAGGAACAACGCCGTGGCACAAGGAGGAAACATCATGAGCTCGCTTGGTTTACGCACGGGAAGTCTCCTGGTTTTCGCTACTGCCGCACTGCTTTCCGGATGCGGAATCGCACCGGGCCAGCGGATGGTCACGCCCGCCGCAATTCAGGACACGGGTGGTGATTACAGTACTGAAGCGAATTCGCAGCAGCAGATTCCGATTACCGATATCAACCTCGCGTTGCTGCGCAAGATGAATCAGGCGCAGACCACCGCGCCGCTGTCGCCGCAGATGCTGGCGCTGTTCGGCAAGCCGACCCCTTACAAGGTCGGCCCCGGCGACGTGCTGCAGATCGTCGTGTGGGATCACCCGGAACTTGCCGCCGCGCTCGGTCAGCCGGCACAGAACTCGAAGACGACGGATGCCGCACCCGGCTTCCTGATCGATGAAAACGGCGATGTGCAGTTTCCGTACGCAGGCACGGTGCACGTGGCCGGCAAGGACGTCGCGGCGATCCAGAAGGAACTGCACCGGCGCCTGAGCACCGTGTATCAGAAGCCGGAAGTAACGGTACGGGTGGCCTCGTTCCGCGCGGCGCAGGTCTACGTGGACGGTGAAGTGCGTACGCCCGGCGCCCAGTCGGTCAACGACATTCCAATGTCGCTGACGACCGCGATCAGCCTGAGCGGTGGCCTCAGCCCGAATGCGGACCGCAGCCGCGTGGTGTTGATCCGCAACGGCGTGCCTTATCAGCTGAACATGGACGATCTGATCAGGCGCGGCCGCAATCCGTCGGACATCTATCTGCAGGCGGGCGACATGCTGCGGGTGGCGTCGCGCGAAGACAGCGGTGTCTACGTGATGGGCGAGGTCAACAAGCCGGCAACCATCCTGCCGATGCGCAACGGCTCGCTGACGCTTTCGCAGGCCATTTCCGATAGCGGCAGCTTCGATTCGAACACCGCCGCGGCACGGCAACTGTTCGTGATCCGCAATTCGACGAGCGAAGCGCCCGAGGTGTACCACCTCGATGCGACGTCGCCGGTTTCGATGGTGCTCGCCAATCAGTTCGAACTGCAGCCGAAGGACGTGGTGTACGTCGGTCAAGGCGGACTGGTCCGCTTCAACCGTGTGTTGAACCTGCTGCTGCCGGCGATCAATGCGGCTGTAACGGGCGCCGTCCTCGCGAAATAACAACCGTGCAAACGTGATCTTGAACCGCCGGGCTTTGTTGGGTGAAGAAAATGGCAATCAACTTCGAAAACCGCTACACCGACGTGTCCGGACCGGACGAGCTTCACCTGTCGGACTATCTGCGTACGATCGTGCGGGGTTGGCGCACGATCGCGATGGTGACGCTGATCGCGCTCGCGCTGGGGTGCGCGTACGCCTTCCTCGCGCCGCCGACTTACCGCGCGGATGTTCTGTTTCACGTCGAGGACAAGACGGCGAATGCCAATGCGAACGGCAAGGATTCCTTGCCGCCGCTCACCGGCATGTTCGACACCAAGCCTTCCACGGCAGCCGAGATCGAGTTGCTGAAGTCGCGGCTCGTCACGGAAGAAACCGTCAAGAAGCTGCACCTCGATATCTCGGCGGCGCCGCGTTATTTTCCGGTCATTGGCGGAATGATCGCGGGGTTGGTGAACGGGCAATGGGGCTTCAGGTTGCCGCAGTTCATCAACCTGTCCGGCTATGCATGGGGTGACGAGGCCATTACGGTGTCGCAGTTCGACACGTCGAAAGACATGTACGACACCACCTTCACGCTGATTGCCGGCAATGACGGTTCATACGTGTTGCGCGACAGGAATGGTATCGCGATCCTGTCGGGCAAAGTGGGCGAGACCGTGGAAACGGATACCGCCGACGGACCGATCACGTTGCACGTCGACAAGCTGGTCGGCCCGGCCGGCTCGCGCTTCGAATTGTCGCGCGCGTCGACGCTGAGCACCGTGGACCGGCTGCAAAAGGCCCTGGTGGTGCAGGAAACCACGCTGCAATCCGGCGTGATCCGCGCGAGTCTGGAAGGCGGCGACAGCGCGCTGACCGCGGCGATCGTCAACAGCATGGCGCGCGAGTTCGTGCGCCAGGATGTCGAGAGCCGTTCGACCGAAGCCGAGCATATGCTGGCCTTTCTCGATCAGCAACTGCCGGGCTTGCGCAAGGAACTCGACGACGCCGAGCAACGCTACAACAAGTTCCGCAACACGCACGGCACCGTCGACCTCGGTGAAGAAAGCCGCTTGCTGCTGCAACAGATCGTCGATAACAAGACCAAGCTGATGGATCTGCAGCAGCAGCGCGCGGAGATGTCGCAACGCTTCACCGCGAATCACCCGGCGGTGGCCGCGCTCGACGCGCAGATCGCCGCGTTGCAAGGCGCGGCGGCCAATATGAACCGCAGCGTGGCGGTCATGCCGGATACGGAGCAGACCGCACTGCGCTTGCTGCGCGACGTGCATGTCGACACCGAGCTGTACACCAATCTGCTGAACAGCGCGCAGCAACTGCGCGTGGCGAAGGCGGGGCAGGTGGGCAGCGTGCGCGTGGTCGACTTCGCGGAAGCGCCGGACGACCCCGTGCGTCCGAAGCGCGTGATCGCGATCCTGATCGCGCTCGGCGGCGGACTCGTGCTCGGCATTCTGCTGACCTTCTTCAAGCGCGCCATGTACGGCGGCGTGGAACGTCCGGACGAACTCGAAGGCATGCTCGGCGTGCCGGTGTTCGCGGTGGTGCCGCGCAGCCAGACCCAGCTGAAGCTGCAGGAAAACGTCATGCTGCGCCGTCGCGGGCTGCATGTGCTGGCGCAGCAGGCGCCGGAAGACATCGCCGTGGAAGGCGTGCGCAATCTGCGCACCTCGCTGCAGCTCTCGCTCGATCACGCCGAGAACAACGTGGTGATGATCACCGGCTCGCGGCCCGATTCCGGCAAGTCGTTCCTCTCGGTGAATCTGGCGGCGCTGGTGGCGTCGGCCAATAAGCGGGTGCTGATCATCGACGGTGATATGCGGCGCGGCGACGTGCACTCGCATTTCGGTATCGGTCATCAGCCGGGCCTGTCCGACGTGCTGAGCGGCGGCGACCTGAACGCGATGATCCAGCGCGACGTGCTGCCGGGTCTCGATGTGCTCGCCAAGGGCACGCTGCCTTCGCATCCGGCCGAACTGCTGATGAGCAAGCGCTTCGAAACGATGCTCGAAGAATTGAAGTCGCACTACGACCTCGTGATCGTCGATACGCCGCCGGTTCTGGCGGTGACCGATTCGACGCTGATCGGCAAATACGCGGGCACGACGCTGCTGGTGGTGCGCCACGGCCGCCATCCGCTCAACGAGGTGATGGAAACGGCCAAGCGGCTGCGCAACGGCGGCGTGGCGCTGCGGGGCGTGCTGCTGACCGACGTGCCGCAGGAAGGCGCGTTCCTCGGCTCGGGTTATCAAGGCGGTTACTACGGCTACGACAGCATCGCCGGTTGACATGGCGGCGGATAGCTGATGGTCAGACGAGGTTCAACGAGGTTGCGGCATCAGGCTTGCAAAGGTTAACGAGGAGAATGCTCCATGAAACGTAAGGTCGCGCTGATCACCGGCATCACAGGACAGGACGGGTCGTATCTGGCGGAGTTGCTGCTCGCCAAGGATTACGACGTACACGGCATCAAACGCAGGTCATCCCTGTTCAATACAGACCGGATCGATCACCTGTACCGCGATCCTCACGATCCGGACCAGCGGCTCTTTCTGCATCACGCGGATCTGACCGACTCGACCAGCATTCTGCGCGTGATCCAGCGTGTCGAGCCCGACGAGATCTACAACCTCGCCGCGCAGAGCCACGTCGCGGTGTCGTTCGAGGAGCCGGAATACACCGCGAACGCCGACGGCCTCGGCGCGTTGCGGATTCTCGAAGCGATCCGGATTCTCGGGCTGCAGGAAAAGACGCGCTTCTATCAGGCGTCCACCTCGGAGCTTTACGGCCTCGTGCAGCAGGTGCCGCAGTCGGAGACCACGCCGTTCTATCCGCGCAGCCCGTATGCCGTCGCCAAGCTGTTCGCGTACTGGACCACGGTCAATTATCGCGAGGCTTACGGTCTCTATGCGTGCAACGGGATTCTGTTCAATCACGAATCGCCGGTGCGCGGCGAGACGTTCGTGACGCGCAAGATTACGCGCGCAGTCGCGCGTATCGCGGTGGGCATGCAGAAGACCCTGTATCTCGGCAATCTGTCGGCCTTGCGCGACTGGGGCCACGCGCGCGATTACGTGGAGATGCAATGGCGCATGCTCCAGCAGGAGCAGCCGGAGGATTACGTGATCGCCACCGGCGTGCAGTACAGCGTGCGCCAGTTCGTGCAGCACGCGGCCGCCGAGCTCGGCGTCACCGTGCGCTTCGAAGGCACCGGCGTGGATGAAATCGGCATTGTCGAGAAAGTGGAAGGGCGCGAGATCAAGATGTCGCCGGGCGACGTGATCGTGCGTGTCGATCCGCGCTACTTCCGGCCCGCCGAAGTCGAGACGCTGCTCGGCGATCCGTCCAAGGCGCATGCGAAGCTCGGCTGGCAGCCGACCACGTCGTTCGCTTCACTGGTCAAGGAAATGGTGCGCGCGGACTATCAGATTGCCCGACGTGACGCGCTCGTCACGCTGGCCGGCTTCACGGCGCTGGAACATCACGAGTAACCTGCGATGAACAAACAAGCACGCATTTTCGTCGCGGGCCACCGGGGCATGGTCGGCTCCGCGCTCGTCAGGCGCCTTGCCGCCGACGGGTATCAGAACGTGATCACCCGTTCGCGCCAGGAGCTCGACCTGACGGATCAGGGCGCAGTGAACCGCTTCTTCGAAAGCGAGAGGATCGACGTGGTGCTGCTCGCGGCCGCGCGGGTGGGCGGCATTCTCGCGAACGCCACGCGGCCGGGTGAGTTCATCTATGAAAATCTGGTGATCGAAACCAACGTGATTCACGCGGCGTACCGTGCCAGGGTCGAGCGGCTGGTGTTCTTCGGTTCCTCGTGCATTTATCCGAAGCAATGTCCGCAGCCGATCCGCGAGGAGTATCTGCTGACCTCGCCGCTCGAACCGACCAACGACGCCTACGCGATCGCGAAGATCGCCGGCGTCAAGCTGTGCGAAGCCTACAACCGCGAGTACAACACCCAGTACGTCGCGCTGATGCCGACCAATCTGTATGGCCCGAACGACAACTACGACCTGAACAGCAGCCACGTGTTGCCGGCGCTGCTGCGCAAGGCGCACGAAGCGAAGCTGAACGGCGACGCCACGTTGTCGGTGTGGGGTTCGGGCACGCCGCGCCGCGAGTTCCTGCATGTCGACGATCTCGCCGCGGCCACGCTGTTCGTGCTCGAACACAACGTGACAGAGGGGCTCTTCAACGTCGGCGTGGGCAAGGACCTGTCGATTCGCGAACTGGCCGAATGCATCTGCAAGGTGGCCGGCTTCGACGGTGAGCTCATGTTCGACGCCTCGAAACCCGACGGCACGCCGCGCAAGCTGCTCGACGTCTCGCGGCTCGCGCAAATGGGCTGGCAGGCGAGCATTGCGCTGGAGGACGGTATCGCATCCACGTACCGGGATTTCGTCGAATCACACGCCGGTTCGACGCCCGCTGCCGCCGTCGAGGTTTAGCCGCACGAATTGCCGCTTCAGCGCGGGTTGGCAGTCAAGGACCAGCTGGGACGCCGTGCATGCGCACCCACGCGCGATGCACGCAGGACGATTTTTCGAGGAGTGGCATAAAAATGACAGCGTCAGTCACGATCTTCCACAACGTGGTGTGGTCGCGCCACAAGGGTGTCGTGTTTTCCGCCTTGCATAACATTTCGGCTTCCGGAGCGATTCGCTATTCGATGGTGCAGATCGCGGATACGGAGCACGACCGCGTCGGCTTTTCCGACGTCGATTATTCGTTTCACCGCTATCCGATGCAAAAGCTCTTCGACGGCTGCTACGAAGACGTGCCGACCATGAAGCTGATCGCGCGGCTCACGTGGGAAGTCTTGCGCACCAAGTCAGATCTGATCGTTCTGCCCGGCTATCACCGGCCGGAATACTGGGCGATGCTCGCGGCCTGCATCGTGACCGGCAAACGGCGCGCGGTGTTCTGCGACTCGACCGCGCGCGACCGGCCCAAGAAGCTGCTGACGTCGATTCCCAAGCGCGTGTTTTTCTCGCTGTGCGACGGCTATTTCGGTTTCGGCGAGCGCAGCCGCGAGTATCTGTTGTCGCTCGGCGCGAAGCGCGACAAGATTTTCGTGCCGTGCCAGGCGGCCGCGCTGCCGGGATCGTTTTCGCCGGAACGTGCGCTGGTCGAGCGGGTTGCCGCTCGCGCGGGTAATCCGCCGGTGTTTCTGTTCGTGGGACGTCTGTCCGAAGAGAAAGGCATTGGCACGCTGATCGAGGCGCTCGCCGGATTGCGGCGGCGGATTCCGGCGGCGAAGCTGCGCATTGTCGGCACCGGCCCGATGGCCGACGCGTTGCATGCGAAGGTGGCCGAGCTCGAACTCGGCGACGCGGTGACGTTCGTCGGCAGTCTGCAGGACGAGCCGCTGACGCAGGAGTATTACGGCGCAACCTGCATGGTGCTGCCGAGCTACAGCGAACCGTGGGGACTAGTGGTCAACGAAGCGCTCGCCCACGGTTGCCCGGCGGTGGTCAGCGAGAGCTGCGGCTGCGTGCCGGAACTGGTGATCGACGGGGTGAGCGGCTATGCGTTTACAGCGGGCGATGTCGCCGGGCTGCAGCGCACCATGCTCAAGGCAATGGAAGCATTCGCCGATGCGGGCGGCACCGCGCGCCGGTGCATGGATGTGATTCGCCGTTTCGACCCGCCTTCCGCGGCTGCCAATATCGCTCGCGGCTGTGCGTTGATGTTGAGCGACTGAGTCGCTTCGCACCACCGCGTTGCGCGCACGAAGCCCTAACCCGTTCTGGCAGTCACGATGAAGATACTGATCTACGGCATCAACTATGCGCCTGAACTGACGGGAGTGGGCAAGTACACGGCGGAAATGGCCGTGCTGCTGGCTGACCGCGGGCATGAAGTGCGCGTGGTGTGCGCGCCGCCGTATTACCCCGAGTGGCGCGTTTCAGAGGGCTACGCGTCGTGGCGGTATCAGCACGAGACACGCGACGGCGTGGCGGTCTGGCGCGCGCCGCTGTGGGTGCCGTCGCGCCCGAGCGGCCTGAAGCGCATGCTGCATCTGGCCACTTTCGCGGCAACCTCGCTGCCGCTGCTCGCATGGCAGGCGCTGTGGCGTCCGCACGCGGTGATGCTGATCGCACCGACCCTGATGTGCGCGCCGGCTTCGCTGATGCTCGCGCGTATCACACGCGCGAGCGCATGGCTGCATATTCAGGACTACGAGGTCGATGCGGCCTTCGATCTGGGTCTGCTGAAAAGCTCGCGCGCGGCCCGCACGGCGCGCTGGATCGAAAGCGCGTTGCTGAAGCGCTTCGATGCGGTGTCGTCGATTACGCGGCAGATGAGCGCGCGCGCGACGACCAAGGGTGTCGATGCATCGAAGGTGGTCTGCCTGCCGAACTGGGTCGATGTGTCGACTATTTTCCCGCTTGCACGGCCGAGCGAATTCCGCCGTCTCCTCGGCATTCCCGCGGAGCAGAAAGTGGTGCTGTACTCCGGCAACATGGGCGCGAAGCAGGGCATTGAAACACTCGCCGACGCGGCGGTCGCGCTCGCCGCGCGTCCTGACCTCACCTTCGTGTTCTGCGGCAGCGGCGCCGCAAGAGAGAATCTGCTCGAACGCTGCTCCGGTTTGACGAATTGCGTGTTCATGCCGCTGCAACCGGTGGAACGTCTGAACGAACTGCTCAATCTCGCCGATATTCACGTGCTCCCGCAACGCGGCGACGCGGCGGATCTCGTCATGCCGTCCAAGCTCACCGGCATGTTCGCGAGCGGCCGCGCAACCATCGCGATGGCGCGCCGTGGCACGGCACTCTACGAAGCCGTGGCGCCGCGCGGCGTGGTCGTGCCGCCGGACAACGTGAAAGCGCTGGCGGCGGCGATCACGGTGCTGGCGGGCGACGCGGAACGGCGCACGGCGCTCGGCAAGGCGGCACGCAATTACGCGGAGCGCGCGCTCTCGCCGGAGTCGACGATTCGCACCTTCGAGGAGCGGCTCGCGGTGCTGTTGCGTGAGTCGGGGCTAGAAGATGCGGAAGATGCGAAACGTGCGAAAGGCGCGCCACCTTCTTTCGGTCCGCGGCCTTCAGGAGCCGCGGGCCGGCGGCGACGCAAACCGGCCACGGCGGAGGAAGCCGCGCCGGATTGATCCGGCACGCGGCCTGATCATGAAGCTGATATCACCACGGAGAGCGATAGACGCCGCGCTTGCTCGCATAGGGATCGGCGTACGTGGTGGTCGCCGCGGCTTCGGGCGTCAGCGCGTTAGCGGGGTTCGGACGGCCTGGCTGGCCGGCCACGCGCACCTGGCCGTTGGCCGCGGCCGGCGCTTTGCGCTGGCCTTTGCCGAGCGCGGGTTGTGCGCCCTGGCCGCCGCCCAGCACCGTCATGCGTTGCGTATCGAGCAGCGCGGTGCGCTGGGCGTCGTCGGTATTGTCCTGCGCGTTGTCCGTGCCGTATGGGTTGGGAGCGCCGAGCAGCGCCTGCTCGCTGTTGCGATGCGCGGTGCGCCGGTTGGCGGGAAGCTGGGCATTGACGCCATAGTCGTTGGCGGCCGTCGCGGCGGGTGCGGCCGCCGCGGGATTGGGCGCGGCGTTTTGCGCGAACGCCGGCAACGCGCACGATGCGATCGCGAAAAACATCCAGCTAGCGGTGTGTCGAAGCGAGGTGGTCATCTTGTTCCCCAGGGAGATGCTGTCGGGATAAAGCTATCGTGCGCCAACCAGTACGCGTGTAGCCGCCAAAACGCTTGCCGGCACGGCCACAGTGCAAAGTCCCGCAAGGCGCCGCAACATAATGTAATGAGTTTGCCTGGCAGGCCTGCGTATGTTTACCACTGTTCGTGGTTCGGAGAAAGCTGATGGGTAACGTTGCCGACGATCCGCAGATCGGGCGCCTGCCGCAAGCCGGAGACGCGCGTAAAGACGGCCGCGTGATTAATCTGCGGCAGGCCGGGAAAGGAAACTATCAGGCAAGGCGCGGCGCGCTGGTCGAGCTCATCTGGTTCGTGCTCGAGGCCTGCGTGATCAACAACAAGCTGCTGCCGCTTTCATCCGTGCGCGTTGCGTTGTTGCGCCTGTTCGGCGCGAAGATCGGCACAGGCTGCCGCTTCGTGCATCCGGTGCGCGTGAAGGCGCCGTGGAATCTGGAAGTGGGCGACAACTGCTGGTTCGGTGTGGATGTCTGGATCTATAACCAGACGTTGATCCGCATCGGCTCGAATGTGTGCATTTCTCAAGGCACGTTTCTCACCGCCGGCTCCCACGATATGAGCACCACGATGGATCTGCACGTTGCGCCGATCGTCATCGAGGACGGCGTCTGGATTACTTCGAAGTGCGTAGTGCAAATGGGCGTGACGATTGGCCGCTCGGCGGTCGTGACGCCGTTGTCGGTCGTGCATCGTTCGCTGGAAGCCGAGGGCGTGTACGGCGGAAATCCTTGCCGTTTTATCAGGAAACGGTTCGACTCCGTGACCTGAACCACAGACATAGAACCACAGCGTTCGTACGCTGGGGAGGCCGAGGTCGTATTGCCGGAATGTGGGCTGCCGCAAGGGGATTGTCGCGCGATCTGGCGGGCGGCTCCCGGTAGCGGTGGCAAGGCAGGGTCCGGTTGCGACGTTTGCGTGGCCCGGTTGCCAGCTCCGACTGGCGAACCGTGACGCGCTCAGGAAATGCGTGAAGAAGATGGGAGTAGGGGATGTTCATCGATACGCGTACTGTTGAACAAAACACGGTCATTGAAACGACGGTCTGCATCATCGGCGCAGGCGTCGCGGGAATTACGCTTGCGCTCGAAATGTCGCGGGCCGGTATCGATGCCTGCGTGCTCGAAAGCGGTGGCTTTGGACCCGACGACGCGACCCGCGATCTGTATCGCGGCGAGAACATCGGGCTTCCCTACACGTTTGCGGACGGCTCGCGCAGCCGGTATTTCGGCGGCAGCAGCAACTGCTGGGGCGGCTGGTGCCGCCCGCTCGATCCCTGGGACTTCGAAAAGCGCGACTGGATCGCGCACAGCGGCTGGCCGTTCGGGCTCGATGAACTGGCGCCCTACTATGCGCGCACGCACGAACTGCTGAAGCTCGGCCCGCAGAATTTCGACCCCGCATACTGGGAGCGCGAGATCGGTCGCCAGGACGTGCGCCGCCTGCCGCTCGCCACCGGCGATATGCGCGATACCGTTGCGCAGTTCAGCCCGCCGGTGCGCTTCGGCAAGGCGTATCGCGAGGAACTCTCGCGCTCCACGCGGGTGCGTGTGTTTCTCCATGCGAACGTGCTCAATATCGACGCCGACGCACAGGGCACGGCAATTTCCAGGGTGAAGATCGGCACGATCAGCGGCCGCCGGCTCACGATGACCGCGAGGATTTTCGTGCTGGCCACGGGCGGCATCGAAAACGCGCGCCTGCTGCTCGCGTCGAACAACGTGCAGGCCGCCGGCCTCGGCAATGCCAACGACCTGGTCGGCCGCTATTTCATGGATCATCCGCGCATGATGTCGGGCAAGGTGCGCTTCCGTCCGGGCATTGCGCGCAACAAGCTGTACGACATCAAGTATCACTACCAGAATGCGGCGGTGTCGGCGCACGGCACGAAGATCTCGTCACAGTTCGCGCCGAAACAGGAATGGATGGAGCGCGAGAAGCTGCTCAATTCACGCGTCTGGCTCTATTCGAAATGGTATGGCGAAGGCAGCGCGGGTTCCGAGGCGTTGATCCGCCTCAAGGAAGCGCTGATGGGCAAGGACCAGCCGGGTCGCAGCCTGAAGCGCGACATCGAGACCATGATTGCGCACCCGCTGCACACCGTCGGTTTTGGTTTGACCCGGCTGTTGCAATGGCCCGCGCTGATTACCGACGTGACGCTGCAGGCTATCGTCGAAGCGGTGCCCAATCCGGATAGCCGCGTCACATTGTCGGCGGACAGGCGCGACCACTTCGGCATGCCGCGCGTGCGGGTGGAGTGGCGCCTCGGCGAACAGGTGCAGCGCACTTTCGACAAGACGTTCCAGTTGCTCGCGCAGGAATTGCAGATGGCGAACGTCGCGGACGTCACGCTCGACGAGTCGCTCGAAGGCCGGACGTGGCCGGCGAAACTGGAAGGCACGTGGCACCACATGGGCACCACGCGCATGCACGACTCGCCGCGCGAGGGCGTGGTCGATCGCGATTGCAAGGTGCACGGGATCAGCAACCTGTACATTGGCGGCAGTTCGGTGTTTCCGACTGTCGGCGCCAACTTCCCGACCATCACGATTGCCGCGCTGGCGCTGCGCCTCGCCGGTCATCTGAAACGGCAGCTCGATTTGCCGGAACTCGTCGGCATTACACGGGGCGACGCCGCGAACAGCGCCGCCATGTCGCTTCAGGCGCCGCCTCAGGTCGACACGTTGCCGATCGCCGCCTCGACCCTGACGCCGTTGATGAAGGAACAGTGAACGCGCAATGAAGACGGCCGAAGCGGGCGCACGTGGAGTGCGTCGGCTTCGCTTTGGTGAGTGGCAGAGCCGCGAGCCCGTCGTGAGCCTGCTGCGCTTTCGCGCCGTGTGCTGAGCGCGTGATCGGCCTCCCCCGCGCGTCAGCGGCTTTGCTGGGTCGCTTCGCGCAGCGTGGTGAGCGTGGTTTCGCGCACTTCTTCGTGGCTACCCTTCGATTCCAGCAGCGCGGTCAATGAACTCACCATCGTCTCGACCCGGAAGCGCGCATTGAACGTGCGGGCCGCCTGCGCGCGCATTGCGTCGCGAGCCGTGTCGTCCAGTTCGAGCCAGCGTATGAGATTCTTTTCCGTCCCGTCGACGGTATCCGCGGCCACCATCCCCGCGCCGTCGGCTTCGATCTCGCGCCACACGTTGACCTTGTCGGAAATCAGCGCCGGCAGACCGCAGCCGAGCGCCTCGGCCACCGCCACGCCGAAATTCTCCTGATGCGACGGCAGAATGAACACGTCGCTCGCATGAAACGCGCCCCACTTCAGCTCGCCCTGCAGCATGCCCGGCAGACTCACGCGATGCGCGACGCCGGCCGCCTGCGCCCGGGTGCGCAGCGTGGCGCCCCAGCCGGTTTCGTCCGGACCGGCGATCACGAGGTGCAACGTCTGATCGCGGCTGGCAATGCGTGCGAACGCATCGATCAGCAGATCGCAGCCTTTCTTGGCGTGCACACGGCCGAGAAACAGCACGATGCGCTTGCCGCGCAAGCTCGGTATGGCGTGCAGGAACGCTTCGCGCAGCGGTGCGCCTTCGCGTTGCGGCACGCTCGTGCCGAACGGCACGATGCGTTCATGCGCCTTGTACAGCCAGAACGACTGGCGTGCTCGCGTGCGCTCTTCTTCGGTCGTGAAGATGACGGCGCGCGCGTCGCGCAATACCCGATATTCGGCCCACGGCCAGTACAGCCACTTCTTCAGATGCTTGAGCGGATAAGCCTCCTTGAACCACGGGTCCAGCATGCCGTGCACGTACACGTAGTACGGCACGTCGCTGCCGTGCAGTGCTTTCCATGCCGCGAAGCCGTGGTATTGCCACAAGCCGTGCACGATCACCGCGTCGAAGCGTTTCGCGTTGGCGGCAAGCCAGAGCGCGAGGCGCTCGCTGAAGCTGTAGCGGCCCCGGGTCGGGCCGAATGCGTGGACCGGAAACGGGTAAGCCGCAAGGTAGGCCTCGCTGGGCGCGTCGCAGGTGGCCACTTCGATTTCGTGTCCGGCTTGCTGCATGGCCGCGCCACTGCGGCGAACGCCTTCAACCGGACCGCCGGCGCGTGGGTCGACGCTTGCAAGCAGGTGGAGAATTTTCATCGGACGATATCGGGTCGGTTGGAGCGGTGCCTGGGCGGCGTGTGCGGAACGAGGGCGCCGAACTGGCCGGAGTCGCGCGCGGTGTGCGCCGTGCGCGACATGCCGAGCGTGGACGGCAGGTCGGCGCGGCCCATGCCCGGCTGGACCCTGCCCGGCAATTCGGGCATCGCGTCCGGGCGCACGTATGGCGGGCGGCGCAAGCGTCTCGCGCGCGCCGGCAGTGCGCGCTGCAAACGCGCGTGCGTGGCGATCATCAAGCCGAGCGCGACGCCGAATATCAGGCCGGAAAAACGCGGCCCGAGCGGATTGCCGCCGATCGAGGTGGCCGGTAAAGCGGCAAACAGCATGATGGCGCGCCCCAGCACCGGCAGCATCGGCGCGTCCGGCACGACCGAGCGCCAGTATCGATACGAGAAGAAGCAGATCGCCAGCGCCGCGAGCGTGACCAGCGGCATGGCGAGGCCGAACAGCAGGCCGCCCGCGAAGAACTGATAGACCCAGAAGTTGTGTCCCGCGGCCCATTCATTGATCGCATAGAAGTCTTTCTCGCTGATCTGGCCGGCGAGATCCGGCAGATAGACCGGCGAGTAGCGATAGTAATGGCCGTAGCCTTCGCCGAACCATAACGCCGCCGGGTCCGCCGTCACCTGATCGTACTGGTCGCGCATTTCCGCGAGACGCGTGATGGTGGTCGGATCCTTGCCGGAGCGCGTTTCCTCGGAAGCGAAAATGCGCTGCGTCCAGTGCTCGGCGACGGTCGGAAAACTCAAGGCGGCGACGCCCGCGATGCCGGCGAGCACGGCACCGATGATGATGCTGCGGCTCATGGCGCGCCAGATATGCTGGATCGACGGCGCGCTGAGCGCCACGGCGATCAGGAACAGCAGCACGGTGCCGACCAGCACGCTGCGGGTGACGCTCAGCAATTCGATCAGGATACTGAGCGCGAACACGCCCACGGTAAAAAAGGAAAAACGCTTCGCCACGACGAATTCATGCAGCAACACGCCTTGCAAACCCAGCAGCGTCACGGAGAGGATGCGGAAACGCACGTCCTCGAGATCGCCGCCGGTCGCGAGGCCGTAGACCATCGTGAACACGAGGCTGATGACGTTGGCAATGAACAGGGCTTTTTCGAACTGGGCGATGCGAAACTCGCTCCACGGGCGGCACGCCACGAGATAGCCGAGCATGAAGAGGATGAACGGCAGCAGCACCCGCAGATAGTTGCCGGAATCGTTGTCCTGAACCAGTTGCGCGACGATGCTGCCGAACACGCACAGCATCATGCTCCACGTGACGGCCGAGCGTAGCCGCGAACGCTCGTGAAAACGCGGTGCGATGAGAAGCAGGGCAATCCCCGCGGCGATCGCCGGAAGGACGAAGATGAACTGCGCGAAGTGACCTGTATTCGCGTCGGTCGCCTTATAGTCGAACGCAAGCGGTATCAGGAAAATCCATATCCAGGGCGTTGCATACTGATGACGCATTACCGATTCCTCCCCGTCGCGTTCGGTCCGCCGTCGGTCTTTAGCGGACGGTCTCGCATCGGGTTATTTTGAAGGAATCTCCACGCCCGTTAGTTGGCTGGGCCGCATTCGTCGAACATTGCCTGGGTTCTGGCGGCAGTGGAAAGCGCATGCTCTGCAAGACGCGCGCAAACTTGCGCATGTTGTCGGCCAATGCCTTGAAGTTGGCGCGCACGCACGCTTGCCGACACCGAATATGCAAAAAGGGCCGTGCCCTGCGAGAGAGAGACTGCAACCAGCTTGCATGAGACCGGAGCAATGCGCAACGCGCGACTCTGGTCGACAGCATTTGCATAGGACGCGGGTAATGCGCTGACGCGCCGACTCGGGTCGATAGGGGAGAACAACATGAAATTATTCGGCGGGGCGGGACCCGCAACAGCCGGGCGGGCGGTCGAACTGGACTTCGTGCGCGGCATTGCCATCATCATGGTGATGGGTTTTCACTTTCATGCTGTTCATACCGGCAATTACCTCATCCAGATTATTGAGTACCCGCTGAAGAACTTCGGCCGCGAAGGCGTGAATCTGTTCTTTACGCTCAGTGGTTTTCTGGTGGGCGGGCTGCTGCTTCGGCAGTACGCCGAAACGGGCCATGTGGATGCGCGCCGTTTTATCATCCGGCGGATTTTCCGTATCTGGCCCGCGTATTACGTGCTGATCATCTTTCATGTTCTGGCCGGCCGGCACCCGTGGAATACCTTCCTGATCCAGAACCTGACTCACCTGCAGAATTATCTGGGTACGTCGATTACGCAGACCTGGAGTCTTGCGGTTGAAGAACACTTTTATCTGGTGCTGCCCGCGCTTCTGCTTCTGTTCGCGCGCTGGCGTCTCGGCGCGTGGACGATTGTGGGCGTGCTCACGGGGATCTGCGCCGTGGTGCTCACCGCGCGCTGTTTCGCCGTCGCGGGCGGCAATCTCGAGGCGGCATTCGCGTACACGCAATACCGTATCGACAGTTTGCTGGTCGGCGTGATTCTTTCCGCGATCTACTGGATGAAGCCCGGTGTCTACCATCAGTTGGCGAGGCGCAAGTGGTTGCTGGTCTTCAGCGTCGTTCTGCTCTGCGCGTGGCTTGCGTTTGCCACGAAGAATCTCGCGCTGGATGAAAGCATCGGCTATACGATCCAGGCAATCGGCTTCGCTGCGCTGATCGTGCTGGTGCTGGAGTACTCCGGATCGTTGCGTACCTTGTGGATCTATCGCGGCGTGGCCTGGATCGGCCTCTATTCGTACGGTATTTACTTGTGGCATTCGCTCGCGCTCGCGCCCGGCGACATGCTGATCCGCAAAGCGACCGCGATGGGCCTCGCGCCGAGCCTTATCTGGGTTGTCGCGCTCACGGCGCAATTTGCGATTGCGATTACGATCGGCTACGTGACCACGCGTGCGATCGAATACCCGTTCCTGCTGATGCGCAACGCGCTGTTCCCGGAAAAGCGCAGCAGTTCGGTGCGCGAGGAAGTGCCCGTGGCTGCCGGTGGCCAGTTGTCCTGAATGCAGGAGGATGCGCCGGTGGCGCGCAAGGAACTCGCGCGCCCGCCTGCGCGGCCGGTGACAGCCAATCGGCGCTGCGGCCGGCGCGGGGTTCCGCTACCGTCGTGCCGGCATGAGGTAACGGGGAACCGGACCCACTCGCCAGCGGAAATTCTGGGCGGTAATCGTGACAGGCGTGTCGACACCTTGCCAGTCACGCTGAATATATTCTCCAGGCGGCAGGCTTATCGATGCAACACGTTGGCTGCCGTCGACGGTCCAGCCAACGAAAACCGGATCATCGGTGCCGTATTGATAGGCCTTGACGCTCTCATCATCGACCAGCGCCTTTGCCCAGGCACGTTTGCCCACCGTGCTGCTCAATACCGACGCCGCAACGAATGCAGGTTTGGGTGTCAGGTCGTGATGCAGCAAGCCGAAATTATGTTCGATGTTATCGAGGTCGGTGCCGTCGTCGACGAAGTCATACCAGAACAGAACGCGAACCGTGCCGTAGCGCCGTGATAACAGATAGCTGCGCACCAGATTGGCCGCTTGAGTGGCCTCGTCTTGCCCCGGCTCTTTGGGATTCACAGGCCAGCCCATTTCCGTCACCCAGACCTGCAGGGGTCGGCCGTCCGTTTTCATGTGATCGGCCGTGAAGTCGCGCAGATAAGGCCACACCGTCGGAATGTTCACGAAGTCGATGGGTGCGCCTTCGGTTTTGTACCCCTTTTCCGGCGTATGAGGCGACATGTAGGGGTGTATGCTAAATCCGCTCTGGTCGTTCAACGCCCCTTCCTTGATCAGTCCGACAACGCAGTCGCCGCCGGGGCCGCCGCCCGCGCCACCACCGCCGCAGGCGATGACCGATGCAGCGGGATTGACATCCTTGATGGCGCCGAACGTTTCCCATAACAGTGCGGCATAGTCGGCGTAGCTGATTTTGCTGAAGTCCGGCTCATTCCACACTTCCCAATATTGAACCGCGCCGCCGTAGGGAGCAGTGACAGCGTTGTCTCCATAGCGGGCTACAACGGCATCGACGTAATCAGCGAATCGCGCACGGGCCTCGGGGGACAGTGGGAAATTCGACTTTGAAAAAAGTTTCGGGTAGGCGCGCGGATTACCCTCGTCGAGAACGACTAAAGGCGAAATGCCGAGCTGTTTGGACAAGGCAAGATAGGCGTCATACCTCTTGGGAAAGACAAAAACACCCGCTTTTTTCTCGACGGTATCCCAGTAGATGTCGTCCCGAATCCACGAGAATCCAGCCTGCTTTACGAGCGGCAACAATACCGAGGGCGGTGGTGTGCCGTCCTGACCGAAATGGGTGCCGACACCGAAATCGGGAGGCCCGAGCTCCGTACGTTTCGTCACGATAGCCAGCGTGCTCGTCGTTTTATCGAGCGTTTCCCCGTCCGGTGATTTCAAGGTTGCTTCGATGCGGAACAATCCCATACGGGGAATGGTTACGGCAACGTTGAACGCCTTGTCGTCCTGCATGCGGCCGATGGTGTTTTCATACGAGGCGAGTCGCGTCGGCAACACCTTTCCGTCGCTGTCATAGGGATAGACGCCGACCGTTATTTTCGTTGCGCGTGGGATGTCCGGTGGCAGGACCTCAAACCGCAGTACCTTCTTTCCGCTCGCTGGTGTGACTTGCGAGCCCGGCGCATTGACCAATTGCAGTTTGACCTGTGCGTACGATCCGCTCGAGAACGCCAGAAGCACAACCAGTGCAGACCGCGCAGCCCGTCCAGATAGGCGTGATTGGAATAAGCAGCTTCGGCCGCGATGAATCATGAGCATCGTACCAATCCTCGTTGAATCGATTATGAATGGCTCAGGGAGTTCGGTGAGCAGAGAGAAGCGGGTGGCTGCAAGCGCCGGAGGCGGGAAGCGGCGCAGAACCCGGCATTCCCTGGCGGCAAGCAGAGCCACGATAGGGGCCACGCGGCTGCTTGTCAGTACGAAATCGAACTTTCGACAACTTTCGCTGCAGCGCTTCAGTTCAACAGAGCTAACAACGCGATAGCTGTTTACCGCGCAGTCGCGCGGGCCTAGCTAGCACATGTCACCTTCGAAAAACTTGCGGGATGCGATGCCTGCCGCTCAGCGTCGGACGCGGACACCTCAATGAAGCGTGCCTTGCTGGTCTCGCGTCTTCGGTACGTTTGAGTACATATGTCCGTTCTCGGTGCTGGGGCGCACTTCGAAATCCGCACGGGTTCGCGCGGTTTCCTACGACCAGAAGAGATTGCGCGGCGGCTTATGGGCAGCGAATTACGCGGCTGAAGAAAATCCAATTGTTTTCAGGTGAAGCCGTAGTCGCGTCGATTAGATCAGTCGGAATGATTTTTCATAGAGTAAGGCCGGTAGTTGTCGCTTTAAGGGTCGGAATTCTTATATTGGCGGATTACCAAATCATTATTCATACGAATAAAAACGCGCTGACTATTCGTATGAATAAATGACCTTGGCAATCGGGGTTTTATAAGGGGCGGGTTGCTGGACAAAAGGCACAACAGGGACTTCCGTCCTGCTAAAGCATAAAAAAGAGGCCGTGAAAACTAATAATTAATGAACAAATAAAATTTCTCGCTGTTGAAACGCAACATTTGTATGTACGGTGCCGAACACATGCTCCTCTTTTATGCTCCGCGTAATGCGGATATTTGCTCGTTCGGATAAGTATGGAGAAAGTTCGCCTTATCGTTCCAGTTTTACATCCGGTTACAACATACGAAAAAGGTCGGCACATATACTGCGATCCCTTTCCCGTCCTGCGTAACTTATACTCATGACCTTCGCTAACCGACCAAAAAAACAGCAAGTTCTTCCGCATTCCCTCTACTCGTCAGACCCTGCCGCATCTGTCCCTCGAAGGAAATTCCTCGCCGGTCTCGTCGCGGGCGCCGGAACGATCGCACTTTCCGCATGCGGCGGTGGAGGCGGCGACTCCCCGGCGGCCGTGGCCAATGATGCTACTGTGGCCAATAAGGCCGGGTCGAGCGGATTCACCGTAACGGCCCCCGCGGCCAATGCGACTGTATCCGGGACCATCACAGTGAGCGGCACCGCCGGCAGCAACTGGCGCAATGTGGCCGTCTACGACCACGCAACCGTTGCCAAGATTGGCGCCGACACGACGCCGAGCGGCGGCAAATTTGCAATCCAGCTTGATACGACTAAATTGGCTGCGGGCTCGCGCCAGATCGATGTCGTCGCATTTTCAGTTCCGGCGGGACAAGCCGGCGGCACCAAGACCACGCAGACCATCACGGTCAACGTCACCCGGGCGGCTTCCGGGTCGACTTCGGGCGCACTGTTCTACGGTATGAATGGGCACCTTGCATGGCCCGACGGCATTTATCACACCATGTCGGCGGCTGCCCAACTGGCGTTGCTCAAGGATCTCGGTGTCACGAACTATCGTGTCGACGTGGCAGATGCAGGCATGGCTCAGACCGTCGCTAACGCGTTGACCGGGGCGTTCGCCGGCAGCGGCGTGGCCATCATGCCGTGTATCAACGCCTGGTCGACCAGCTATAACCAGTATGGTTCGGAATCGGCCGCATACACGTTGGGCTACAACCTGGGGGCCTCGATCGCCAAGCCGCTGAAGGGCCTCGTCAAGTACATCGAGTGCGGTAACGAACTCGACTCGGATGGCCTGATTACGAACGGCGACGGCAGCAACACGAACAACTACAGCCCCGCGATCTGGCCGGCATTCCGCGGAGTCATTCGGGGCATGATCGACGGCGTGAAGGCCATCGACCCGACTATCCAGTGCGGCGTCAACGTTGGTGTCCCGCTCGCCTATCGCGCCTTGCAGATGCTATGGAGCGGCATCACGCCCGATGGCTCGGTCAACGGTGTCTCCGGTGCAGCGCCGATCCGCTGGGATTACACGACTTTCCACTGGTACCAGAGCTCGGGCGATATCATTTGCGGATGGCGAAACAACGCCTGTGTGAATGTGCTGCAAATTCTGAAGGACTCCTTTAACGTACCGATCTGGTTGACTGAGTGGGGCTGGCAAGGCAGCCAGGTTACGCCGGCGCAACAGGCGAGCTACGTAACCACTGCATTGACGGAGTATCGATCCCTAAAGGATCAATACAACATTCAGTCTGTTCAGATGTACTGTCTGATCGATCCGGACTTCGGTCTCCTGCAGGCAGACGGCGTCACGAAAAATCCGTCCTATTCCGCCTTCAAGAAATTCGTGGCCGCCAATCCCGTCTAACCCGATCCATCGCGCCGGTATTTGGCGCGGCAGCCTTTCCCCTACGTAGCCCGCGCGCTTTCTACAGGCCGCGGGCTGTCTCTTTTGGCCGCAAGCGTGCGCGGCCCGATCTTGGAGTCTTGTGCGGTATAGCACAGACGATGTCGCTGCGGCGCCGCAATCTGTAAGGCGAGACCGGACCGCCCCGCCGGGCCACTAGCGAGCCCACGATCCTCACGCAAGCATGACGGATGCCTCATGCAATCCGATGCGCCAAGCGAGGCGCGCCGGGCGGAGAGGATTTGCCGCCAGTGGTTCGCTCTGGTTCTAATAGACAAGGAGTCCGTCGTATGAATTCGAGTGTTTCCCGTACTCCGCCGGTTATGCTACGGAACAACGTAGATGCGTTTTCCATCGGCGAACTGGCGCGGCATGTTGTGGACAATGTATGGCTGGTGATTGGCATTGTCGCCGTGGTAACAGGAGCGGCCGCGCTGTACGCATTCGTGGCCACTCCCATTTATTCCGCGGATGCGTTGGTGAAAGTTGATTTTCCTCAGCCTAATGCGCTTGGTGAAGCGTCGAAGGCGCAGGAGCAGGTCGTGCCGCCCACGCTGCCCACCGAAGCGGAGATTCAGATCATTCAGAGCCGGAGCGTGATTGCGCCGGTGATCAGTAAATTCAGGCAGGACATCTCGATTACGCCGAATCGCATCCCGGTTATCGGCGCGCTCATCAGCCAATTCGCCGCGCCGGGAACGCCGATGGCGGCACCCTTCGGTCTGGGCTCTTTCGCTTGGGGCGGAGAGGAAGCGTCCGTCGGTTCATTGACCGTGCCGGCCTGGCTCGAAGACGAATCACTCACGTTGACCGTTCTGCCCGGCGGACACTACAGGCTCACCGATCCAAAAGGGCGAACCCTGCTAACGGGCGCACCTGGCGTACCGACCCAGGCCAACGGCGTGGCGCTCACGATGGATCGCCTCATCGCGCGCCCCGGAACGGAATTCACGCTCGTGCGCTTTAGCGATGTCAAGGCAATCGAGCGTTTTCAGCATCAGTTGAAAGTCAGCGAGTCGGGTAAGGACACCGGGGTCGTGCAAATCATCTACGAGAATCCCGATCCGGAACTGGCTCGCGCAATCGCCAACGGCATTGCCCAAGGCTATATCGCTTCTCATATCGCGCAGCATCGCGCCGAAGCGCTGACCACTCGCGAATTTATCGTGGGCGAGTTGCCGCAGCTTCACGCTAACCTGACGCAGGCAGAAGCCGAACTGAGTCAGTTCAGAACTGCATCGAGCTCGATGCAGGCGAGTACCGAAGCCGCGTCCTATCTCCAGGGCAGCATTGAGTTTGACCGTCAGATCGCAATGCTCAAGGTGCAGAAAGCCGGTTTGGAAAGTCACTTTGCAGCGAACTCGCGCGACGTGCAGGCCATCGATAACCAGCTCCAGCTCCTTGAAAATGCCAAGAGCGCTTTCGAGGCGCGCTTTGATCAATTACCCGCGTCCGAGCGACGGTCGGCTGACCTCACGCGCAACGTCAAGGTCGCCGAGGATATCTATGTAGCGATGGTCAACAAATCCAACGAACTGGCGGTGACGCAGGCCGGAACGCTGGGGAACGTACATATCATCGACACCGCCCTGTTGCCCGTAGACCCTGTGAAGCCGAAGCGACCGCTGGTGATAGCCGTGGGCGCCGCTGGCGGTCTGATCCTGGCGATCCTGTACGTCTTTATCCGGCGCCTGTCGTCGTCCGCGCTTGGGAACTCGATCGTGGCCGAGCGCCATCTGAACCTGCCCGTCTTTGGTCACGTATTGTTCAGTGACGAGCAGGCGCGCCTTGACCGCGTGCAGAATTCGAACTCGCAGCTGGCGAAAAAAGGGCTTTCCGGTAAGGTGCAGCAGACAGTGGCCGCAAGCGCAACAGGATCGGCGCTCAGATTGACCTATAGCGGCGTTACTCCTCAAGACAGTATGTTGGCCGGCGGCCGCTTCCTGCTCGCCACTGACGGGTACGACGACATACCGCTTGAGGCTTTGCGCGGTATACGCGCGACCTTGCAACGGCAGATTCAGGACGCGGCCAATAACGTGCTCGTGGTAACGGGCGCGACGCCCGGCACGGGAAAGAGCTTTATCTCGTCGAATCTGGCCGTGCTCAGCGCCGAGGCCGGCAAACGGGTGTTGCTGATCGACGGCGATATGCGCCGGGGCCAACTGGCCGCGATAATGAAGCAGACCGGTGCGGGCGGTCTCTCCGAAGTTCTGACTGGCCGGATCGATGTCGACCACGTCATTCGAAACACAGATGTTCATGGACTTTCGTTCATCGCTGCTGGGCGCTATCCGTCCAATCCGTCGCAGCTGCTCTCGACATCGCGCATGCAACAGCTACTCGAGCGACTTGGCGAATTGTATGACGTGGTCATTGTCGACACTCCGCCCGTGCTGGCGGTGAGTGATGCAAACCTGATCGCCTCTCTTGCAGGATCGACTGTGCTCGTGGTGCGTCCGGATGCCCAGAGCGACCGGGAGCTGGAGGAGGCCGCGCAACGTCTCGATCGCGCCGGCGCCCGTCTGGTCGGCATGATATTCAACGCGATGCCGCGACGGCGCAGCGAGAAGCGCAGCTACGGCTATGCGGCTGCCTATTCCGCAGCGAGCGTCCCACCCCAGCAACAGCATGGCGCCTCGTAATCGCTGCCGGCCACCGGCCGGCTGTCGTGCGTCCCTGCTTTGAGAAAACAATGTACCCCAGACTGGTATCCCTGCTGTTCTACATGTTCTTTACCTGCGTGATTCTCAATCCGCAGGTGAACGGAATCACGCTTTATTTCTACCTCGTGATCCCGTTTCTCGATCCGGATTTTTCCCGCTTCCTCGCGAGCACGGCGCGTCGCTGGGCTGGTCCGTTGCTGATCGCGGTAATCGCGAGTGCATTGACTTCTCCTTCCTCCGCCGTGCGGATCCTGTCGATCGGCATCTGCATTGGCTACCTGATGTATACGACAGAGCGCCGCATCGGTTATCTCCATACATGGATGGTGATCAACATCCTGTTTGCGACCGTGCAGTTCGCGATGTACTACATCAATCGGGATTTCTCGATCCAGCTCGGACCAACGAACCTTTCGACGTTGATCTGGGGTGACTATGCGACGATGACCAACACGAACTTCTACGAGGTGTTCTACTTTACGCGCGTGTCCGGATTTTCGCGCGAGGCGGGGTTCTTCTCTTCGCTGCTGGTGGCTTCCCTTATCCTGCATCTTTTCAGCGATTCGCCCAATAAAAAACTCATCGCTCTTTACCTGTTCGGCCTCTTCATCAGCTTCTCGAAGTCGTCGATGGTGCTTTTCCTTTTCGCCGCGCTCTATCCGTTCCGTGACAGATTGCGCCAGGTCCATCCGCTGGTAGTCATGATCGCCTACTACGTAGTGGTTTCAGCGATCTCGGTCTACCTTGCACACAATGATTTCTTCGGCTCGGACACATTTGCCCATCGGCTAGCCGGCTACGCGTTCATGTTCGATGCGCGGCTGGAAGATATCGTCAAGGGTATTACTGCACAGGACATGATGGCGCACTACAAGTACCTGCCCTACATTCGTTTAATCCAGGACGATATGTCGCTCGGTGCGCTGTTCGGCGGCCTTCCCGGCACGATAGCGGAATTGGGAATCTTCAGCGCGCTGGTCGTTTTTGCGGTCATCGCTTTTACCGCAAGCGACGGTTTCGTCATGATGATATTTCTGTTCATCAGCGCTACCGTAAGCGTCACTACCGTTACCTCTTTTATTCCACTTGCGTATCTGATCTGCTATTGGCCTCGATTCGTTGAATACAGCGCGCAGCGGGTGAAATCTGCGCATCACTATCAGCCGCTCCCGGGGTATTGCAAGACCTAGATTGGCCGGGTCGGAATGCATTGGTGGAACGCGGTGGTCACGCGCGTAGCCGGGCACCGACCGGCGCCCCATAGCCGAGGCGTCCATCGTATTGATGGACACCTCGCGTTTTTCTGGAAAGCCCGCCGCTGCGTAATCAGGCCATCTGCTGCAGCAGCGTCTGCTTGAACTGGCCGAGCGTATGGCGCGATAGCAGGTCGTCGCGTGCGGACGGCGCGGCTTGCGGCGCGTGCGGCCATGAAGTCATCGTCTCGGTGATCGCACGGCCGATCGACGCGGAGCTCAGGTCGCTCAGGATCGGCCCCAGTTCGCAACGCCGGCTGAACCAGCCGATCAAACCGTCTTCCGTCGCGATGACAGGCTTGCCGAAGCGGTACGCCTGCACCAGCACGCCGCTCATGCCGTAGTGCCCCTTATAGCCGAGCCAGACCGCGTCGCACGCGGAGAACAGATCGCGCTCGGTGTCGTTGGAAATGAAGGCGTCGAGTATCAGCGGCGCGGGCTTGAGACTGCGCACGTGATTGCGCATGAAGTGGCGCGTGCCCGCGTCCTGTTCGCCGGCGACGATCAGCGTAGGCGCATGGTCGAGACGCGTGAGCGCATGCACCAGTTCGTAGATGCCCTTGCGTTCCGTGATTGCGCCGTACACCAGCAGATAGCGCTGATCGGGATCCAGCCCCAGACGCTGGCGGGCCAGTGCGGGATTTTCCGCCTGTTCGTCGGGAAAGGGATCGGCCACATAGGCAATGGCCGCGCTGTGTTTCGACGTACTGCGCGCCGCCCATTCCGGCAATGTGGGGTCGATCGTCAGCAGCGTGCGCAGGCCGGTGGTGCGGATTGCGCGCTTGAAGAGCTGCGCCTTGATCGCGTTGACGAACGGACGATCGGGCGCCTTGATGCCGACCTTGTGATGATGGAACGTCGCGCGCATCGTGATGCCGATCCACGGCGTGTCGCCGAACGGCGAGCCGAGAAACGGCAGCGAGTAAAAGAAGTAATCGACATAGGGCACCACCACGAGCCGGATTGCCTGCATGCGGCTGATGATCGTGTACACGCGCCTGAAATAGCGGTGGAAACGCCAGTATTCGTTGGGTTCGCGCAGGCGGTTGCGCGGCCGCTCCTCGGGATCGACGAAGGCGATCTGCTGGTCCGGGCGGTTGGCGGCGGTGATCTGCCGCGCGAGCCGGTGATCTTCATTCGCGCATTCGGTCACGAGCATGCACGGATAGCCGGCCTCCGCGCAGGCCTGCATGGTCCACTCGACATATCGCCAGCGGTGGCCGGTGAGATTCGGTTCCACAATCAGGACATAGTCTTGTTCCATCGCGTCGGCAGCCATTTGCGTTGTGTGAAAAAGTGCCCGGGCGCCGGTGCCCGCACGGCCCTGGCTGAGCAACGTTAGCACTGCCGGAATCCGTGGAACCACTAATTTGACCCGCTTTGTGGGTAAACGTACTAGGGGGCGCCGGCTTCGGCTGAACCGGCCTAGCTGATGGCGGTTGTTAGCGATTCTCTCGCGGTAAGGTCGTGCTTGGAATTCGATGAAAAACTTCGCCAGCTTGCTGGTGCAACCTAACTGATTATGCGCCGGCGGCGTTCGCAGCGATGCGTGAAATCGCTGTGCGTGGCCGGGTCAACGGCGCTGCGATTCGACGGAGAAACAGCTTGCGGGCGATCAGGCTTCCGGCGTTCTCGATGGCGGGCAGCTTCGGCGCGAGCGCGGCGACGTGGGTCCTGCTGCAACAGTTCGCCGTGCGTGGACTTGTAGCGATCAAATTTCTGGCGATCGGCCGGATGCTCGGGCCGGCGGCGATCGGCAGCGTGAGCGTGGCTTTGCTCGCGGTGGCGATTGCCGAGGCGCTCTCCGATACCGGACTCGCGCAGGCGGTCATTCAGGGCGAACACCCGCCGTCGCGCTCGCAACTCGGTGCGGTGTGGACGACATTGACGGCGCGCGGCGTGCTCATCTCGCTGCTGCTGGTCGCGCTCGCTCCTTTGTTGAGTAGCCAGTTCCATCTGAACGGCTCGCTGGTGCTGATCCAGCTCGCGGCGCTGCTGCCGTTGCTGCGCGGCCTGGCGTCGCCCGCTTATTACGTGGTGCAGCGCGAGCGGCGTTTCCAGCACATCGCCGGAGTGGAAGTGGCGGCGGCGTTCGTCGATTGCGCGGTCGGGCTCGTGCTCGCGTATTTCGGCGCTGGCGCGGCCTCGGTGCTGATCGGCCTCGTGGCCGGTGAAAGCCTGAAAAGCACGCTGACCTGGGCGACCATGAAACCGCGCCCGCCGATCCGCGCCGTGTGGTCGGGCATCGGCCACTACGTCGGCTTCAGCCGCTGGATCTGGGCAAGCAGCGTGATCAATCTGCTGCTTAACCAGTTCGACAAGGTGGTGGTCGGCAAGCTGCTCGGGCCGGCGCAACTGGGTAGCTATCAGATGTCGTCGCGGCTCGCGCAGATGCTGCTCGCGGATGCTGCGATCGCCATGTCGCAATACCTGTTCCCCACTTTCGCCGCGCATTACCGGCGCAATCCGCAGGCGGCCTCGCGTGTCATCAAGATTTACCTGCTGGTGATCGCGATCGGGCTCACTGCTTTCGTCGCGTTGCTCAGGCTGATCGCCGAGCCGCTGTTCTCGCTGATTCTCGGCGCGGCGTGGCTGCCGGCGGTGCCGCTCTTCAGAATCCTCGTGATCAACATGGCGATCGGCGCGTTGATCGCGGTACTGGTGGCTTATCTGCGCGCGGTGGGCGACGCGAAGGCGACCGTGCACGCCTCGGCGATTCAGGTCGTGGTGTTGCTGTTGAGCGCGCCTCCCGCGGTTCACTTCTGGGGCGTGACCGGCATTGCCTGGTCCATGACGCTCGGCCTTGGCTGCGCCGCCGCGTGGATGCTGTTCCGAACGCTGACGGCAAGGACCTCATGATGCGCGTCTTTCATCTGGTCCTGGCGCCGCGGTTGTCGGGCGCCGAAGTCCTCGCCAAGGACCTCGCGCTCGATCAGTGCGCCGAGGGCATGGCGGTGTGCGTGGCGTCGCTGTTGCCGGCGCATGCCGAGTTCGCACCCTTACAGGACGACTTGCAGCGCCACGGCGTGCAGTGCGTGTTTCCGCGGCGGCGGCATCGCGCGCTGGTCAAGTTGTGCCATCTGTTCGGCGCGGTGCGGCGCTTTCGTCCGGATGTGATTTTCGCGCATGCGACCATTCCGTCGTTTTACGCGCGCGCGTTGCCGCTGCGCGTGCCGGTGGTCTATGTCATGCATTCGGCGACCAACGATTTCGAGCGCCCGCTGTTCAGACGCATCGAACATATTCTCTCGGGACGCGCCCGCGTGGTGATCGGCGTGTCGGAGCAGGGCGTGACGGACTATGTGCAGGCCATCGGGCCGCATCCTTCAATGACCGTGGTGCCGAACGGCGTGGACCTCGCGCGCTTTTCGTTTACCGACGGCGTGGAGCGCGACGGCCGCACGCCGCAAGTGGTGCAGATTGGCCGATACGCGGCCGTGAAGAATCAACTGGCGACGGTGCGGGCTTTCAGTGAAGTGCTCATGAAGGGGAAAGACGCGCGTCTGGTGTTGTACGGCGTGGTCGAAGATCCCGACTATCAGCGCGCGGTCGTCGCGCTGGCGAAGGAACTGGGCATTGCGGAGCGCGTCGTGGTAGCCGGCCCGCGCACCGATGTCGCCACGGTGCTATCGGAGTCGAACGTTTTCGTCATGCCGTCGCAATCCGAGGCGCACAGTGTGGCTTTTCTGGAGGCGCTCGCCTCCGGCGTGCCGATCGTGGCGAGCAAGATTCCGGCCTTCGCCTTCGCGAACGGCTTTCCCGGTGTCCAGCTGATCGATACCGACAATGTGCAGTGCTATGCCGAGGCAGTGATCGCAGCGCTGGGGCAGGAGCGGGCGCAACGCTCGCTGACCGGGCTGACGCTCAGGGATACCGCCGACCGTTATCGCGCGATTGCACGGCAGGTGAGTCTCGCCGTGCCGGCCCGTTAGCGCGCATCGAACACACCTTCGGCTCGCGGCCGGGCCGCAAGGCCACTGCATCATCATCAATGATGGCTGTTCAGGTCGCGCATGTCGGGTGCGGGCTCGGGTGCGGGCTCCACAGGCGGTGGAATCTGGAGTTGGGCTTCGTGTTGCGCGAGCATCACGAGGCGCTGGGCTTCCTTGCTGCTCGAATCGATCTGCAGCGCGGTGCCGGCATTGTGCGACACGCAGTTCCAGCGCGCGATATATCCGCAGCCGCGCGCCAGGCTCAGCAGCGCATCGCGCTGCTGTTCGCGTGCGTTCAGTGTTGCGCGCATATTCAACGCGTCGCGATTGTCGGGTTGCACGGAAATCGCCGCCGCAAGCCGCACTCTGGTCGCCGACAGATTGTTCTGCTGCAGATCGGCACGCGCGGCTCTGAGATGCCGGGACACGTCCGCGCGCGGTTTGTCCGGCGGTTTGCCTGACTGGCCGCCCGGATTGCGTTTCGCATCGGGCTCGACGGAGGCGACGCGGCGCGAAAGCGGCGGCGTGGCGGCGGCTGGCGGAGCCGGCGGCGAACGCACTGGCGCGCTCCGGATGGCGGCGCCGCTCGCGGGCTTCTGCGCGACCACGATGGCCGCGGGCTTTTGCGGCACGGCGGCGGCCGGCGTCTGCGCCAGAATCGTTATGGATTTCTGAGGAATTGCGGTTGCGGATCGCTGGGTAACAGCCGCCGCGGGCTGCTGGGGAACGACGGCAAGCGGCGCGGCATTCTGTGTCTGCACCTTGCCGGAGACCGCGATAGGTGTGCCGACTTTCGAGTCGTTGCTATGGATGAACCCCAGGTACACCGCGGATGTCACCGTCAGCGCCGACGCGGCGACCACGAGGGGCTGGCGCAGTCGCTGATAGGCGGACACGGCGACGGCGGGTTCCTCGACGAACTCATAGGAGTTGACCAGCGCGCGCGAGGACGGATCCCATAGCTTGCGCGCCGGCAGCCGGCTGTCGACCAGCGATTGTGGATCGTTCAGTGGCTCGTTTAACGGGACTTTCAGGGAAGGACGCGGCGCCGCATGGGCGCGAGGTGCATCGACCGGCCGCTGATGACACGAAGGACAGGGCGTGAAGCGACCGGCTAGCGGGACACCGCAGTGCCCGCATCGGGGTGAGTCGTGCTGATCGGAGGTCAAGTCGCTAAGCATCGCCGTGTCGCTAAAGGGCGTCGAATGCCGGCGCCACAATCAGAAAAACAGGGCACCGCAACGAGGCTTGCAAGCAGGGTTACTGTGCGACGACGTAACCCCGCGCCTGCATGCACGCGCCATACGCGGCCCAATACTGTGTCATTGGCGGCTCCGGTGCCGGCAGCGGCGGCAGCTTCACGCCGGATGCCGCCGCTACCTGTGCCGCGCTCGCAGCCGCCGTTTCCGAGGCGCCGTTGTCCGCGCTGGTTGCGGATGCACCCGTGGCGGCCGTAGCCGTGGCCGTAGTCGTGGTGCCTGCCTGAGTCGCGCTCGCCGCTTTGGGCGCGGCGGCGCCTCTGGCCGCCGCCGCCGTGGTTGCGGCGGGCGCGCTTGCACCCGGCGCTTCGGCTGCGGCCGGCATGCTCGCGCCGATCGGCGTGCTCGAGAAGGTGCTGGAAGGCAACGGCGGCCGTGACGGCACGCCGGTCGACGACGTTTTGGCGGCAGCCGGCTTGCGCGGCGGAGTCTGTGGTTCCCGGGCGATGTTGACCTTGGTCTGCCTGTTGGCAGTCGCATAGCACATCGCGGTATCGATGCTGCGCTGATAAGGGCTTTGACTTCGAATCGGATAGGTAAGCGGCTGCCATGCGAAGGCAGCACTGCTAAACACCACTAGCGTCAGTACGGTATATGTTTTGATTTGCATCGCAGTCGCTCCCGCAGCGATGTTTCGCCTCTCGTAGGCAATCGCGCTTCGCGGTATGTTCTTGATAGCTGCTGATTCTGCCGCTGAACGGCGGCTCACTGCCGCGAAGGCTGCTTTCCCGAGCGTAACACCGTGTATTGTCGACGCAATACACTGGATAGCGCGCGAAACCGCCATCCTGCAGTCGAATCAAGCCAGACGGCTGTGAAGTGGCGGAAAAGTCAGGGGTATCCCTGGGCGATGCTGCTTTCCTGCGCGATCTATGGATTGGGCTTGGCGCGGCCCGATTGCTCGACGTCGCGGAACCAGTGTTCCGCGCGAGAGCGTTCGGCAACGGAGGATTGAGGCCGTCGCGCGATCAATTCACGATCGATGAACTGATAGCCCCATTCCACCCCGTCCCTGACGGCTTCCTCTTCAGTCAGCCATTCCGGTTGGGTTGTCATGGGACGGTCATAGACCGGCGTTCCGGCACCTCGACTGATGCTTACGCTGGCAACCCACGCGCCGCGCTCGTTGGGTTCGGGCCGTACGACGATCTCAAACTCGCCATAAGAAACAGTGCATGTCGGCATCGTTTTCTCCTTTGCAGCGTTCGTGATCGGCATTCGGCGCGGCTGCTTCCCGCAAGAGCCCATCATGCCGTAATTCCATCACCCCCGACAGCAGGATATTCAGCCTGGTTTCGGCGCGGTGAGGCATGATATACGGGTATGGCCGGTGAGAGGGATCGGCGATACCGGGCTTCACGCTACCGCGTGTCAAGCGAATCCACGCAAGGGGGAAAATCATGGCGCAGCAACAGAGTGAGTTGAGTGGGGAGTTCATCGCGCAACAGCGCGAGCGTCTCGAGGCGCTTCGCCGGGAAGTGCTGGGCGGAGAGGAGAACACGCTCTCCGAGGAGCAGGCGGCTCAGGGGGAGCGTGGCGACGAAGCCGAGGAGTACGAGGACGAAGCGCAGACAATGGCACAGAAGGAGGTCAGCCAGGCGTTGCGTGACGTGAACGAGCATCGCATTGCGGACATTCAGCGCGCATTGCAGAAGATCGAGCAGGGCACCTACGGTCTGTCCGACGAGAGCGGTCTGCCGATTCCAAAAGCGCGGCTCGAAGCCACGCCGGAGGCGATCTTCACCGTTGAGGAGCAGAGCCGCCGCGAGACCGGCAAGTGAGCGCTTCTCCGTGACGCCTCGCGGCCGCAGTCGCCAATGCCTGTCATCGGAAAAATCAATATTTCCTTCTTTATGATCCGTTCATAGAATGGCATTGGCGCAATTGTGGGGCCTTGCGCCGTGGGTGGCGTAAGCCCCTTCGAGTCAGCCTCCAGGGCCCCTGAAGCAGTTCATGGAGTCTCCTATGACCACGCGACGCGAAGTTCCGGGAATCCGGCCGTATGACGGTCCGGCCGGCGGTTGGGGCGCGCTGCGGGCGACGGCTCAGGCCGTTCGCACGCAGATGGAGAACATCGAGGCGCCGATTACGCTGATGCGGACCAATCAGCCCGATGGGTTCGATTGTCCGGGTTGCGCGTGGCCGGACAAGGAGCACAAGTCCACTTTCCAGTTCTGCGAAAACGGCGCCAAAGCGGTGACATGGGAAGCGACCACCAGGCGCGTGGGACCGGAGTTTTTCGAAAACAACACGGTGTCCTCGCTGCTGCAACGCTCGGATTTCGAACTGGAGGATCTCGGCCGGCTGACACATCCTCTCGTCTACGACCGCGCCACCGACAAGTTCCGGGCAGTGGAATGGGAGGACGCCTTCGCCCGGATCGGTGAAGTGCTGCGCGGCTTGTCCTCTCCCGACGAGGCCGAGTTCTACACATCAGGCAGGGCGTCGAACGAAGCCGCGTACCTGTTCCAGTTGCTCGCGCGGGAATACGGCACGAACAATTTCCCCGACTGCTCGAACATGTGCCACGAGCCGACCAGCGTCGGCCTGCCGCAGTCGATCGGGATCGGCAAAGGCACGGTGTCGCTGGACGACTTCGACTCGACCGAGCTCATCCTCTCGATCGGTCACAATCCCGGCACGAACCACCCCCGGATGATGGGCACGCTGCACGAATGCTCGCGGCGCAATGTGCCGATCATCGTGTTCAATCCGCTGCGCGAGCGCGCGCTCGAACGCTTCGCCGATCCGCAGAGCGTGGTTGAAATGGCGACCTTCGGCTCGACCCGCATCGCGTCGACCTATTTTCAGGTCGATGCCGGCGGAGACGCGGCCGCCCTCAAAGGCATCATGAAGGCGCTTCTCGTGATGGACGCGGAGCAGGGAAAAACCGTCCTCGACCACGAGTTCATCGCGACACATACCCAGGGTTTCGAAGCGTTCGCGGCGGATCTGGAAGCGACCTCATGGGACGACATCGAAAAGGCGAGCGGGCTGACCCGTGAAGATCTCGAAGAGGTCGCCATTGCCTATGCGAAATCGAACGCGACGATCGTCACTTACGGAATGGGCGTGACCCAGCATAACAAGGGCACCGCCAATGTCCGGCTGATTGCCGATCTGCTGTTACTGCGCGGCAATATCGGCAAACCGGGCGCGGGCATCTGTCCGTTGCGCGGACATTCGAACGTGCAGGGCAACCGGACCGTCGGCATTACCGAAAAGCCTTCCGAAGCCTTCCTCAAGCAGATCGAGAACGTGCTCGGGTTCAAGCCACCCGCGGCGCACGGACACGACGCGGTCCAGGCAATGCAGGCGATGATCGCCGGCACGGCCAGGGTGCTGATCTGTCTCGGCGGCAACTTCGCTGTGGCGTTGCCGGACTCCGGGCAGTCGTTTCCCGCCATGAGCAAGCTCGATCTGAGCGTTCACCTCGGCACCAAGCTCAACCGTTCTCACCTGCTTGTGGCGAAAGAAACGTATGTGCTGCCCGTGCTCGGCCGCACGGAACTCGACATACAGGCAAACGGCCGGCAATCCATCACCGTTGAAGATTCGATGTCGATGGTCCACGCTTCCTCGGGCAAGCTGAAACCTGCTTCAGAGCACCTGCGATCCGAGCCGGCGATCATCGCGGGTATCGCCACGGCCGCGTTGCCGAACAGCAAGGTCGCATGGTCGGAACTGGTGGCCGACTACGACAGGATCCGCGATCTGATCGAGCAAACCGTGCCGGGATTCGAAGCATTCAATGCACGAATCCGGGTGCCGGGAGGATTCCGTATGCCGCTTCCGCCGACGGAGCGCGCGTGGCCCACGCCGTCGGGAAAAGCGATGTTCTCGGTGTACGGCGGCGTCAGGGAAGACGCCGACGTGCTCGGCGCCGACAATGTGCTGCGTCTCATCACGATCCGCAGCCACGACCAGTACAACACCACCATCTACGCGCTGGACGATCGTTACCGGGGTGTGTTCGGCCGGCGCGACGTGCTGTTCATGAACGAGGACGATCTGGCCGAACGCGGACTCGAACATGGTGATCTGGTCGACATCGAAACCGTTCTGGCCGGCAGGCAGCTTCGCCTGAAGAAGATTACTGCAATCGCGTACAACATCGCGCCGGGTTCGGTGGCGGCCTATTATCCGGAAGCCAACGTGCTGGTGCCACTCGACTTCATCGACAAGGAGAGCGGCACGCCTTCGTACAAGTCTGTTCCGGTTCATGTCATGCGCTCAGCGGAAACCTGATTTTCCGCACAAACGCCGCTATCACCTGGAGCCGTTCACCCATTATGGAAATCTTCGATGCATTCCACCTTGCCAGGTTGCAGTTTGCATTCACGGTTTCGTTTCATATTATTTTCCCCGCCATCAGCATCGGCATGGCCAGCTTCCTCGCCGTGCTGGAATGGCGCTGGCTGCTGACCGGCGACGTCGCCTACAAGGACATGTTCCTGTTCTGGTCGAAGATCTTTGCGGTCGGCTTCGGCATGGGGGTGGTCTCGGGCGTGGTGATGGCCTACGAGTTCGGCACTAACTGGAGCGGTTTTTCCAGTGTGGCCGGCAATATCACGGGACCGCTCCTGACCTATGAAGTGCTGACGGCGTTCTTTCTCGAAGCCGGCTTTCTCGGCGTCATGCTGTTCGGCTGGGAACGGGTCACGCCGCGCGCGCATTTCTTCGCCACGCTCATGGTCGCGGTGGGCACGCTGATTTCCACTTTCTGGATTCTCGCGTCGAACAGCTTCATGCAGACGCCGCAAGGATTCGCTATCGAGGGTGGCCGTATCGTGCCGGTTGACTGGATGAAGGTGATTTTCAATCCATCGTTTCCGTATCGCCTCGCGCATATGACCATTGCCGCGTTCATCGTGGCGGGCTTCATCGTTGCCGCTTGCGGCGCGTGGCATCTGTTGCAGGGGCGGCGCGACAAACCCGTCACGCGTAGTTTTTCGATGGCGCTATGGATTCTGCTTTTCCTCACGCCGATACAGATCTTCGTCGGCGATGCGCATGGTCTGAACACACGCGAATATCAGCCGGCCAAGATCGCCGCGATCGAAGGGTTGTGGGAAACCGAGAAGGGCGGCACGGCGCTGAACCTGGTCGGTCTGCCCGACATGGATGCGGAAGTGACGCGATATACGCTGCAAGTGCCGCATCTGGGCAGCCTTATCCTGACGCACAGCTGGGACGGAGAAATTCGCGGCCTGAAGGAATTTCCCCCGCAGGACCGCCCGTATTCGCCGATCGTGTTCTGGACGTTCCGGATCATGGCGGGTCTGGGCATGCTGATGCTATTGACCACGCTGCTCGGCCTCGTGCTCAGAGTGCGCGGCCGCCTCTACGAGACGCGGTGGTTTCAGCGTTTCGTTCTGTGCATGGGGCCTTCGGGAATCGTGGCGTTGCTGGCCGGGTGGATAACCACGGAAGTCGGCCGTCAACCCTGGACGGTGTACGGCGTTCTGCGCACAGCGGACTCTGTGTCGCCGATCGGTTCCCAGCAAGCGGGCGTTTCATTGCTGATCTTCGTGATGGTGTACTTCCTGGTATTCGGCATGGGCTTCTACTACATGATGAAAATGATGAAGCGCGGACCGGAAGAGCATGTCGAGCGCCGTGATTCACGCAGGCATCCGGTCCTGCGCAATCGCCCGCTGGATGCACTGGAAGGGGAGTGACGCCATGCAGATCGATCTTCCTGTCGTATGGGCCGCGATCATCGGACTCGGCGTCTTCATCTACGTGATGCTGGACGGTTTCGATCTCGGCATTGGCCTGCTGTTTCCGTTCTTCGAGGAGAAAGGCGACCGGCAGGTGATGCTCAATACCATCGCGCCGGTCTGGGACGGCAACGAGACGTTTCTCGTGCTCGGCGGCGCCGGGCTTTACGGGGCGTTTCCGGTGGTCTATTCGACACTGCTGCCGGCTAACTATCTCCCGCTCATCCTGATGGTGGTGGGCCTGATCTTCCGCGGAGCGGCCTTCGAACTGCGCGGCAAGGCAGTCAGGACCCAGCATGCGTGGGACCTCGCCTTCATGGGCGGTTCCGCGCTCGCGGGGCTTTGCCAGGGCATCGTGCTGGGGTCGCTGCTGCAAGGCATCCGGATCGTCGACGGCCGTTTCGCCGGCGGCCCGTTCGACTGGCTCTCGCCGTTCAGCCTGTTCTGCGGAATCGGTGTGCTCACCACCTATGCGGCGCTCGGCTGCGGCTGGCTCATCCTGAAGACGGATGGTGAATTGCAACGCAAGATGCGCGAGGTGATGCGCCCGCTCGTGAGCGTTCTGCTCGGCGTCATGGCCGTCGTGAGTCTATGGACGGTGATCGGCTTGCCGGCAGTCGCACATCGCTGGTTCGGCAGCGGCAATCTCGGCTGGTTCCTGCCGGTGCCGGTTCTCGTGATCGTATGCGTGTGGGGCATCTTCCGCTCGCTGCGGTTGCGGCACGAAGCGACGCCTTTCCTTCTCACGCTCGCGCTATGCTTTCTCGGCTACAGCGGTCTGCTCATCAGCATCTGGCCGAACATCGTTCCGCCTTCCCTGACGATCTGGGAAGCGTCGTCGAGTCATTCGAGCCAGCTGTTTACGCTGGTCGGCACGGTGATCGTGCTGCCGGTCATTCTTGTCTACAACGTCATGCAGTATCGCGTGTTCCGCGGCAAGGTGAGGGAAGGGGACGCCGGCTACCATTGAGGGTGACGGCGCAGTCGGGTGATTACAAGAGCACATCATGATTGTGAGGCCAGGGCAAAACTGGTTCCGGCTGCTGTTTGTCTGGAACGGTTCCGTGTTGCAGTCGATCATTCCCCAGCTGATCTTCATGGCGATTGTCAGCAGTCTCGCCGTTCTGACACAGGGGCGTATTTTCGGCGCGAAGATTCCGCTCAATACGGCGCCCTTTACCTTATTCGGCCTCGCTCTGGCGATCTTCCTTGCGTTCCGCAACAACGCAAGTTACGAGCGCTTCAACGAGGCGCGTCATCTCTGGGGCAGCCTTCTGATCTCGGCACGCGCGCTGACCTCGCAGATGCTGTGCTATGTCCCGCGCGGCGAAGACAGGATTCGAATGGCTCATGGATTGATTGCGTGTGTGTACGCGCTCAAGCATCAATTGCGCGGGACCGATCCGAATCCCGATCTCATCCGCTTTCTCGGCCGCACCCGAACCGAGGCGTTGCAGCACGCCTGTTACAAACCGGCCGCGCTTCTCAATGAGCTTCGGCGCGACTTTGCCGATCTGCAGGTCCGGGCCGTGGTGTCGGAGACCAAGCTGTGGATGTTCGATGCGCAGGTCAACGAATTGGGAAAGACCATTGGCGGATGCGAGCGGATCGCCTCCACGCCGATTCCGTTTGCCTACAGTGTGTTGCTTCACCGCACCGTCTATGCCTATTGCGTTTTACTGCCATTCGGTCTCGTCGACTCGACGGAGTTTTTCACGCCGCTTCTTTGCGTTTTCATTTCCTATACGCTGATCGCGCTCGAAGCGATTGCCAGCGAAGTGGCTGAGCCGTTTACCGTCGCGCCGAATGCACTGGCGCTCGACGCAATGACCCGCAATATCGAACGATCGATTCTCGAACTATGTGGCTGCGAGCTGCCCGATGAGGTCGTGCCGGTGCGCCCGTATCAGCTGACGTGAGTTGTCTTCATCGACGCATCCTGTCGGTCCGCTTCGCTGTTGCACCGGACGACACCCGATGACACCAGACGCGGCGCACAAACTGTACTCCTGGAATTCCGCGCAGACTGTGCGTCCCCTACACAGCGCCCGCGCACTATCCTGCCCGCAGGTCGATCATGGGCTGGCGGCGCGTGCTGTCAGCCAGGTTGACCGCCACCGTTTCGTATCCCGCCGCACGCTGCCCACTTCCGGATAGACCGTGACCATCATCGACCTGCCAGTAGCCGCTGATATGGCATCCCGCTTTGGCGTAACCGCCGGCGGGGTTGTGTCCACGTTCGACAAGCTCGGTCGTCCGCTGCGGGATCTGCGTCTGTCCGTCATCGATCAATGCAATTTCCGCTGTACGTACTGCATGCCGCGAGAAACTTTCGGCGCGGACTATCCGTTCCTGGCGTCTTCGGAACGCATGTCGTTCGAACAGATTCTCAAGCTCGCGAAAGCGTTCACGCTTCTCGGTGTGGAGAAGATCCGCATCACCGGCGGCGAGCCGCTCCTGCGGCGCGGGCTCGAATCCCTGATCGAACAGCTCGCGAAACTGACGACTGCGAGCGGCAAGCCGGTCGAACTCGCATTGACGACCAACGGCTCGCTGCTCGCCGCGAAGGCGCGCTCGCTGCGCGACGCCGGCCTCGGTCGGGTGACCGTGAGCCTCGACGCTGTGGAGGACGCCGTGTTTCGCCGGATGAGTGACGTCGACATGTCCGTTGCACGAATACTGGATGGGATCGAGGCAGCGCGCGCAGTGGGACTCGAACCGATCAAGGTCAATTCAGTGATCGAGCGGGGCGTGAACGAGAGTCAGATCCTGCCGCTCGTGCGGCAGTTCAGAGGCACCGGCGTAGCGGTGCGTTTCATCGAATATATGGACGTGGGCGGCGCGGGCGGCTGGTCGAACACGAAGGTAATGACCGCCCGCGAGATACGCGGGATCGTCGAATCGGAGTTTCCTCTGGTGCCCGTCGTCGTTCGTGAGCAGAGCGGCACCGCCGTCAATTATCTCCATGCCGACGGCGCGGGCGAAGTCGGATTCATAGCGAGCGTGTCGCAACCGTTCTGCGGGTCCTGTTCGCGCGCCCGCGTATCCGCCGACGGTCAGCTTTATTCCTGTCTGTTCGCCACACATGGCACGGATCTCAGGCCCTGGCTTACCGACACCGCCACTGCCGGCCAACTGGCGGAGCGTGTGCGCAGCCGCTGGACGCAACGCGACGATCGCTACTCGGAGCTACGCTCGACACAGCGCAAGCCGGCATCGGGAAAAGTCTATCCGACGGTGCGCATGTCGCTGGTCGGCGGTTGAGGCTTCGTCGGTCTTTGTGAAGGACGCCGGGCACAACGTGCAGAGCCGCCATGAAAGCGCGGGCGGCGACGGCCGGCATACCGCTAACTGGCACACATCGAAACGAGCTTGCCGACGGTAATCACCGCCTGCTCGATTTCGCCCGACCACGGGCTGCTGTAATTGAGGCGGATGAAATTCCGGTAGGTCGTCTCCGAAACCGAGAACATATAGCCCGGTCCGATCGTGATGCCCTGATCGAGAGCGAGTTTATAGAGCCGCATCGAGTCGACCCTGGGCGGCAATTCGACCCACAGCACGTATCCGCCCGCAGGGTTGGACATGCGTGTGCCCTCGGGAAAGAAACGCGAGACGATCGCTTTCATGAGATTGGCCTGCTGCGCATACGCTTTGCGCACCTTGCGCAGATGATGCTCGAAGCCATCGCGTTCGAGGAATTCCGCAATCGCCAGTTGCGGGATCGACGGAGAGGTCAGCGTGTTGAGGAACTTGAGCTTCTCGACCTGATCGCGATAGCGCCCCGGCAACGCCCAGCCGATCCGGTACGCCGAGGTAAGGCTCTTCGAGAAAGACGAGCAGTGAAGCACCAGCCCTTTCGTGTCGAACGACTTCAACGTGCTCGGGTGCGGACTGTCGAAGTGCAGTTCATTGTAGACACCGTTTTCTATGACCGGAATGTTCCGCTTCGTCAGGAGTTCGACCAGTTCGCGCTTGCGTTCGTCGGGCATCAGAAAACCCAGCGGATTCTGGAAGTTCGGCATGACCATGCAGGCGGCGATGGGTTGCGATTCCACGATCGCCGCAAGCGCCTCGATATCGATGCCATGTTCCGGATGGGTCGACACCTCGATCGCCTTCATGCCCATCCGTTCGATTGCGTGGAGCATTGCGTAGAACGTCGGTGACTCGACAGCGATCACATCACCGGGTTTCGCGACCGCCTGAAGGCAGAGGTTGATCGCCTCTGTCGCGCCGACCGTGATGATGATCTCGTTCGGATCGACGGCCATGCCATTCTCGAGGTAGCGGCGCGCGATCTGGCGCACGAGCTTCGCATTGCCGGGCGGCAGCGCGTCCGTAACGCCCCATTGCGCCTTGCCGCGCCCGGCGTCGTAGGCGTAGCGGTTGATCCTTTCGAATGGGAACAGGCTAGGGTCGGGGTAGGGCGAACCGAGCGGCACCGCATCGTCCACACCGATCGAGCGCAGCGTCGAGAGCACCAGCCGGCTGACGTCGACAGGCGAAGAAATCGGGATCGGTTTCGACGGCCGGAGCTCCAGCGCCTTACGCTCGCTCTCGTCGCGGCGATTGACGAAATAGCCCGACTGGGGCCGGCTTGTCACGAGGCCACGGCTTTCGAGCAGCAGATACGCGCGGATCGCGGTGGTGACGCTGATCCGGTGCTGCTGGCTGATCTGCCGTACCGACGGCAGGCGTTCGCCATGACGGTACACGCCTTGCCGGATCGATGTTTCGATGTCTTCTGCAAGCTTCTCATAGAGATTCATCGCACGATTCCTTTGGTGCTTTGCTGCGGCATGGTGGCGTGCCCGGTGCAGGGCTTCCGGCATAACTGTACTGGCGCGAGCCGGGCCGATTTGTGCACTCTGCGGCTGACAACATCCCCTTACTCTGTTCTCCATTGAAATGCACGTTGCCGGATCCCGGGGCCGGGATCCCGCGACACGCCAGGATTGGAGCCCAAGCATGGAAGACGCAAAACGGAAGCGAAGAACCCGAGCCTACCGGCAGATCGCCGCAAAGGCAGGACAGACAACATGAATCTGCTGGAAGCCATGCGGATTTACGTCAGGGTGGTTGAGCGGGGCAATATCTCCAGCGCGGCAAGAGACCTCGATATCGGCCAGCCTGCTGCGAGCGAGCGTATCGACCGGCTCGAGAAGTACCTTGGCTGCCGGTTGCTGCTCCGCAGTGCGCGCGCACTCAATTGCACGCCCGATGGCGTGACCTTCTACGAGCGCAGCAGGAGGATTCTGAACGCGGTGGAGCAGGCGGTCGCCGAAGTGTCGAATGAAGAGCAGGCTCTCAGGGGAACGGTTCGCATCGCGGCGCCTCACTGCTTTGGCGAGACGGTCGTGCCGCGGGCGCTGACCCTGGTTCGCGCGGCCTATCCCCAACTGGATCTCGAACTGATCCTGAACGACAGGACCGTCGATCTCGCCACCGAAGGTGTGGACGCGTCCTTTCGTCTTGGGCAACTCGGAGAAGGAGCGTTCATTGCCTGTCAGCTCGGTCAGGTTGGGCGCGTTCTCGTGGCGGCGCCGGAGTATCTGAGCCGGCATGGTCCGGTTGCGGCGCCGCCGGACCTGGTCAAGCACCCGTTCATCCGGCTTCAGGGCATGTTCGGTACGGACCAGCTGCCGCTCAGGCGCATGGAGAACGTCGTGGAGAGCGCGCCGGTTCATACCGTGGTCAAAACCAGTCATTGGCGGCCCATGTATGAAATGATCGTCTCGGGCGCCGGCATTGGAGTGGTGGAAGAACCCGCGTGCGTCGATGCGCTGACGGACGGCCGCCTCGTGCGCATACTGCCGCGATTCGATGCGCTCCCTTTCGATCTGCATGTGCTGACCCAGGCGCAACGTCCTGTGCCGGCACGGGTACGAATGGTTGTGACGATGCTGAAGACGTGCATTCAGGAAATCCTGCTGGGCGTGCACGTCGATGGCAGAAGCGTGGCGAGCCGCCTCGAAGTACTGCCGGAGGACGAGGCGTCCACGCTCCTCAAGTCATCGTTGCGTGCGTGAGCCCGCAACGATGACGCGCACCTGGCTACCGGTTCTGGCCGGCAGCACTTGACCGGCAGAGCGTGCAGCCGGGTAAGGCCATCAAGGCCATCAAGGCCCATCAAGGCCCATCAAGGCCCATCAAGGCCCATCAAGGCCATTGCCGGCGCATGGAGCGGCTTATTCCGCCTGCGTCACTGAAACCGATGCTTCGCTCGTCAGCATCAGGAACGTCAGCGTTTCGCGCAGATAGAGACGCACCACGGTGTCCGTATGGCTCGTGTAGCCGATCGACAGATCTTCGCCGAGGTGAAGCTCGAAGTCGCCGCCGCGCGTGGACAGCACGCTGCCGCCGGCGAGCGCCGGTGCCCAGATGATGTCGCCATTCACGATCCGCTTGATGTGCTCGATGACCGGGTAGCCCTGGTCGCGTGCCTCACCCAGTGCGGTGTACGCATCGGCGCCCAGCAGGACGGAATACGGGCCGTCCACGCCGGCGAGACGCAGTTGTTCGAGCGCGTTGCTGATGGCGTTCGGATAGTCGCTGACGTCGGCCGGCAGCGCAAGCGAAGGGTTCGACGAGCCTTCGCGAATCCCGCCGATGCCGGCTGCCTGATAGCCGTCGAAGATCGCGCGATCTTCGGCGTAGGCGAGTTGCTTTGCTGCTTCTTTGGCGGGTTGCCAGTCGGCATCTTTCGCGCCGCGCACCACGCTGTCGATCGCCTCGCGCTGCAATTCGAACGGCACGGTCAATTCGACGAGGCTCTTCACCTCGGACAGTTTCGCGACGACGCCCTGCTGCGGCGCCGCGATCGCGGTCTGATGCCCGGTGCCGACGCCGGAGAGTTCCGTTCCGCCGGGGCCCTTCACGTCGACCACGCGACGGCCGGCGACGCTGCGCCTGAAGGTGCGCGCCACTTCATCTTCGATCTGCGACCAGGCCGCACGGGAGATGGGGGCGAGCTCGCGATGCAGGTTATTCATATTGGGAGATTCCCTTGAGAGAGCCAATGTTCAACGAGCCGCCTTCCTGCGGCTCTGCGGACGAAGACGTATCGGGCTGTTGCCCGCCATCGGCAGCGGCAGCGCTCGCTTGCGGATCGCGGTCTGCGAGTGCTTCGAGCAGGGTAGCCGATGGGACGAAGAAGAGGCCGCCGGTAACCGCGCGGCTATAGTCGAGCAGCCGGTCGTAGTTGCCCGGCGGCCGCCCGACGAACATGTTTTCCAGCATCTGCTCGGTCGGTGCGGGCGAGCGGGCATAACCGATGAAGTAGGTGCCGAACTCGCCTGCGCCGGGCCTGCCGAACGGCATGTTGTCGCGCAGGATCTTCACTTCCTCGCCGTTCTCGGTGAGGGTGGTGAGCGAGCTGTGCGAGCACGACGGCTTCACCGCTTCATCCAGTTCGATGTCGGATAATTTCGTGCGGCCGATAATGCGCTCCTGAGTCTCGACGGAGAGCGCATTCCAGCCGGCCATGTCATGCAGGTACTTCTGCACGATAACGTAGCTGCCGCCCTCGAACTCGGGATCCTCATCGGCGATCAGCGTGAATTTCTCAGCGGCGCGACCCGCCGGATTTTCCGTGCCATCGACGAAGCCCACCATCGCGCGCATGTCGAAGTTGCGAAAGCCGTGAACTTCGTCAGTTACCGTGACTGCGTCGCCGAGCGCTCCCAGCAGTTGCGTGGCGAGCTCGAAACAGAGGTCCATGTGCTCGGCGCGAATATGCAGCAGGATGTCGCCGGGGGTCGCTACAGCCAGGCGTTCGCCCGAGCCGAATTCCCGGAACGGGTGCAGGCCTGCGGGGCGCGGGGCGCCGAATAGCGTATCCCATGCGTCGGAGCCGAAGCCGCACACGCACGACAGATTGCCGGAGGGGACCCGCCTGCCGACCGAGCGCACGAGGGCGGCAACATCGCCGCACCATGCACGCACCTTGTCTGCGTGATCGCGGCCGGCTTCGATCGTCGCGACAATGAAGATCGCGCTACGGGTAACGTCATTACAAATGGCTTGCGGCTCTGGGATGTCTTTGGGCATCGGGTTGGGTATGGATAGATCGTTGCGAATTCCGGCAGCAGTACTGCGAATGCGGTTCCGACTGCGCGATCACCTGCCCGGGACAGCCAGGAAGGGTTCGTTCGATTGACTGAAGCAGGTTCGCCGCGGTGTCCGTGTCAGGCATCCGTATAGCGTTGGCTTACCGCTATGAGGAGCGTAACTGCGCAACGTGACTGCACGACGAAGTTGGCGTTCACGATTTTCACAGATCTTATACCGCTGCGGCACTTTATGGAAACTCCATAAAGGCATTGGCGTTCAATTTCCATATGCATGTCTTGTCGATACCGCATGGCGATACCACGACTGCTTTCCGATACTTGATATCGGAATCCGCAGCTTCTTATTTTCTGTCACATGGTTATTAAAATGCATTGCGCCGGACAGCGGGTCCGAACGCGGGCGCGTTGCTGGATCCCGCACGGAAAACGTGTAGTATGGTTCGGTCCACGCCTTGCCGTGCGCATTCGCCCATTCGCCAGGAGTATCGGAATATGACCCTGCCCGCCGACGAACATCTCACTCGTCAAACGATCGAAGGGTTCTATCGCGCCATCGAGCAGAAGAGCGTCGCATTGCTGCGGCAGGTCGTCACCCCGGACTGGGAATATATTCCCGAGCCCGTCGGGGCTGCCGCGGGACCCGACCAGATGGTGCAGTTCTTCGAGAACATCGCTAAAGCAATTCCCGACATGAAAGTCACTATTCTCGACGTGCTCGTTCATGGCGATCGGGTGGGCGTGCGCGCGGAAATCAGCGGCACTCAAACCGGGACATTACTTGGCATTGCCGCGAGTTCCAAACACATCAGATTCGCGATTCACTCTTTCCACCAGATGCGCGGAAATCTGATTGCGAAAACATGGCACCTGGAAGATTGGCTGTCTGTGTTCCGGCAACTTGGGGCGTTACCCCAGACTCTTGAGCGGTCGTGAGCGCGCAGACTGCGTAGACCAAAGGGGACGTCATGTCACAGATAAGTCGCGACAACCGCAAAGCATCTCGTCGGAGCCTGCTCTGGTTCGTTGCATTGTGGGTGCTAGGAGTCGCTGGCGCCGCGCTGCTTGCGCTACCGTTTCATCTTCTTGTCGCTGCGGCGCTGCATCGGTAATCGCGCCGGATGGCGGTTACCCGGTCTGTCTTTACGGCAGGCGGATCGCGTCGTCGATCTGGTCGATCATCGACAGCAGGCGTGTGACTCGCCGGGCACCATCAGGAAGCGATCCCTGCTCTGTTTCGAGCGCTGTAATGCGCTGCCGCCAATAGCCTAGTCCAAGCGCACTGTTGGCGACGAGTTGCGGGAATATGTGTTCCAGGTGAGCGAGATCCTGTTCCAGCTGATGATGCGACACGTCGGTCCTTGCTATGGAGGTGAATCCGGAGCGCCCCACCTGGCGGCGTTCGTCTTTTCCCGCCCAATGAATCTTCCTGTCCGACTCAACTTCCTTCCAGCGCCACTGAATAGCGCCACTTGCTGGCGTTGGAATCAATGCGGGCGTCGTTGACGCGCCGCTGTTCCGCCCGTGCCTGGTCCGCCTGTTCGAGCATGAGTGCTTGTGCCTGACGCGACAGGGCATACTCGCTCATGCCGCCGCTCGTACGTGGTGCAACTTTGGTTTGTGATCGCATGGTCATTCCGAGAACAAAGGGGCGCTGAACGCGTCCCGTACTCCGACTGTATACCCTTCAGTCGCTGCAAGCACGCTTTCCTTTGCAACGGTTGCAACCATTGGCACCGGAACGGCCATTTCCCGTTCGCCGCGAACGCGAAACGCAGATGTCATCGGCGTTGCCAACAATTCGTAGCCCGAAGTGCGCATCGCGGGTATGACCGCAGATGCAAACTGTCATGAGGACGCCAAGGCAGGCAGTGCGATGAGCAAGACGGATTTCAGCCGGGTACGCCACCGTACCGACTTCCGGTCGCTGTACGGGCGCCGTTGGCCGGCAGGCCCGGCCTCGCGTAGCTGGCTATAGCACACCAGCTATAGCAAAGGGAACGCGCTCGCAAACGGGAACGCGCTCGCGTGTGAAGAATTCGCCCGGCACGCTCAAATGCGTGCGAGGAAAGCTCAACGTCAAACTACCGCTTCGACCCGGGAGAATCAACGTGACATCCGCTGTCGTGCCGGCGCCGATCCCTGAAGCGGCAAGCCAGCCGGACGCCGTGCCCGGCACCGGTTTGAGCAGCACTGAAGCACGCCGTCGGCTTGCCGAGTCGGGCGCTAACACGCTCCCCGATACGGCGGCGAGCACGTGGCGCATGATGCTTGGGAAATTCTGGGCGCCCGTGCCGTGGATGCTGGAAGCGGCCGTGGTATTGCAATGCGTGCTCGGCCGTTTCGTCGAAGCCGGAATCATTGCCGGACTGCTGGTATTCAACGCCATTCTGGGTGTTTTCCAGGAAAGCCGGGCACAGGCCACACTGGCCGCATTGAAGTCGCGCCTCGCCATGAATGCCTCCGTGCTGCGCGACGGGGCATGGTCGATCGTCCCGGCAGCGGATCTGGTTAAGGGCGATGTCGTCAAGCTCTCGCTCGGCGGCGTGGTGGCGGCGGATATGCGGATCGTCTCCGGCAATGCGCTGCTCGACCATTCGATGCTGACTGGCGAATCCGTACCTATCGAAGCCACGTCCGGCACTCAGACGTTCGCCGGCGCGCTGGTGCGGCGCGGAGAGGCATTGGCGCTCGTGACGGCCACCGGTACGCACACGCGTTTTGGCCGGACCGCGGAACTGGTCCGTACCGCGCATATAGCGAGTTCTCAGCAAACAGCCGTGCTGCTGGTGGTCCGCAATCTCGCCGCATTCAGCGTGGCCGTGATCGCGTTGCTGGTGGGCTACGCGTTATATCTGCACATGCCGCTCGCCGACATCGTGCCGTTGATCCTGACAGCGGTGCTGGCGTCGATTCCCGTTGCGCTGCCCGCTACCTTCACGCTGTCGGCCGCGCTCGGCGCGCGTGCGCTCGCGGCGCAGGGCGTGCTGTCGACCCGGCTGTCCGCCGTCGATGAGGCCGGCACGATGGACGTGCTGTGCGCCGACAAAACCGGCACGCTGACCTGCAATGCGCTGACCGTGAGCACCGTTGCGCCGATGCCGGGCTTCGACATGAACCGCGTGCTGATACTGGCGGCACTGGCGAGCGCTGCCGGCAGCCAGGATCCCGTCGACAAAGCGATTCTCGATGCGGCGTCGAGCGTTGCGCCTACCCCCGAGGACAGCGTGCTGAAACTGGTCGCGCTCAAGCCATTCGATCCGTCGACCAGGACGTCGGAAGCGAGCGTCAGCGATCCTTCGCATGGGATCCAGCGGATCGTCAAAGGGGCATCCGCAGCCGTGATCTCGCTTTCGCAAGCTTCGCCGGAGGCCGCGGCGCGGACGGCGGAACTTGAAGGGCAGGGCCTGCGCGTGCTGGCGGTAGCGGCGGGCACGGCCGATGCCTTGCAGGTGGTTGGACTCGTCGCGCTGAGCGACCCGCCGCGCGCCGATTCGGCTGCATTCATCGAGGAATTGCACGGGCTCGGCGTGCGCGTGGTGATGGTATCGGGCGATGCCCCGGCCACGGCCGCGAGCGTCGCGCAGGCAATCGGACTCACCGGTCCGGTTTGCCCGCCGGGCAGCATGCCCGATCGGGCCGACCCGCAGTCGTTCGCCGTGTTCGCCGGCGTCCTGCCGGAAGACAAATACAAGCTCGTGAAGGCGTTCCAGCAGACCGGCCATACCGTAGGCATGTGCGGTGACGGCGCCAACGACGCGCCCGCGCTGCGCCAGGCTCAGATCGGCATCGCGGTTTCGACCGCCACGGATGTTGCCCGCTCTGCCGCCGGCATGGTGCTCACCGAAGCCGGGCTGGGCGGCATCGTCACGGCGGTCAAGGAGGGCCGCCTCACGTTCCAGCGCATCCTCACCTACATGCTGAATTCGGTCCTCAAGAAGATCGCCACCGCGTTCATGCTGGTGATCGGCCTGCTAGTTACCGGGCACGCCATTCTGACTCCGCTGCTGATGGTGATTCTGATGATCGCGGGTGATTTTCTCGCGATGTCGCTCACCACCGATCGCGTCGAGCCGTCTCCGTCGCCGAATGTCTGGCGCATTTCGAATCTGACCGTGGTCGGTGTGTTCGTCGGGTTCGCGCTCGTGGCGTTCTGCAGCGGTGTGCTCGCGCTCGGCAAGTTTGCGATGGGCCTGAATCTCGACGCCTTGCGCACACTGACCTTCGTGCTCCTCGTGTTCGGTGGGCAGGCCACGTTATACGCGATCCGGCACCGGCGGCACATGTGGGGTACGCGGCCGAGTGTGTGGGTGATGGCGTCGTCGGTTGCGGATGTGCTGATTGCCGCCGGCCTTGCGATCGGCGGAATCGCGATGACGGCGCTGCCGCCGATGCTGATTGGCGGGGTGTTGGCGGCCACAGTGGTTTTCGCTTTCGTGCTCGCGGCCGCCAAAATCCCGCTGTTTGCGCGGCTGAAGATCAGTTAGACGTTGCATGAATCCGCGCCGCGTGTGGTGTCGTGTCGTGTCGTGAATGGACCCGATCACCTCGAATGCGATCCGCGCCGCCTAATGAAGCCGAATCTCCCGGCGAGCCAGCCAGATGCCGGGCAGCATCGGTAGCCAGAAGGTCAGCGCGCGCAACAGAAGCGTGGCGGCGAGCGCCGCCTCCACCGACACGCCGAGCAGATTCAGCATTCCCACGGAGGTGGCTTCGAAGGTCCCCAGGCCGACCGGAATCGGACCGATGGTGGCCACCATCGACGCAATGATGAAGCTCACGAACACGACCCAAAGCGGCGGCACTTCGCCGATCGCATTGAACGCGAGCCAGAGCGTCAGGGCATCGCAGACGAAGATGGCCAGTTGCAGCCCGACAGTTTGCAGTAGCAGGCGCGGGCTGCGTAGAAGATGAGTGGGCGCGTCGGTCAATTGTCGAAGCAGTGTGGTGACGCCCAGCCACTTGCTGAGCCACGCGATCGGCGCACGTTGGCCCCATTGTTTGAGTCCCAGCACGGCGGCCGGCACCGCTACGGTGACCACTACGAAGACCGCCACGCCGATGACCAATGCCGTGTTCAGCCGGTGCTGCCACCACAGCATGCCGGCGCTTGCGAGCACCACGAGCAGATAGGCGATGTCGTAGGACACCATGCCGACCAGCATGGCCGCCATCGCTATTCCGGCCGGGACGTGCCGGCCGGTCAGGCCACGCACCACCAGCATCGTGCCGCTGATGCCGCCGCTCGGCAACACCTGATCCGTGAATACCTTGGCGATGCCGAGTGGTGTCAAGGTGCGCAGGGACAGAGGATGTCCGGCCTCGCGCAAAGTCTGGCGCCATACGAACGCCGCGCTGACATACGTGCCGCATTGAACGGCGAGTGCGACCAGCATCCAGCCGGGGCGCGCCGAGCGTATCAGTTCGGCCATCTTCTGCAGTGAGCCGAGGTGCAGCACCACCAGGATGACGGCGATACAGCCCATCACTCCGACGACCCAGACCATGACTGAGCGCAGCCGCGATGTTTTGCCGAGCAGGCCAGGCGCGATACGCACGAGGCCGGTCTCGACGCCAGGCTTCGCCGGCGGCGGCAACGCGCCGCTTTCCGGCATGAGCGGGGTGCTGGCGGAGCGGCGCTGCGGAGTGCTCATGGGTCGGGACGCGTCGGGACGCAATAGAAGGCACTGCAGGAGTGCGAGCCCGGACGCGTAGCCGCGCTTCGCTCCAGTGCCGAAATGATTCTAAAGCAGGTTGCTCGCGGGATGGCGGGCGCCGCGGCCGGCGAGCGCGCTCGAGTTCATCATTGCGGCTGGGCGTCGCCACCATGCACGTGGCCGCCGCTAACGGGCAATTCGTACATCGCCGCGGCGACGTCGGCGTGTCCCGGTCTCGCGGCCTGCACGACCGTGGTCTGCGCTTGCCGGCTCGGCACCAGCAATACCGGCAGGCTCGCACTGCGTACCACGCGCTCGGCCACGCTGCCTAGAAACAGTCGCTTGAAACCTCGTCGTCCGTGTGTGCCGAGCACCAGCAGGTCCGCATTGAATTCGTTGGCCGAAATGCGGATCCGCTCCGAGATGTCTTCGCCGATCGGCGCGACGTCGACGATGCGCGGCTCGCCGGCCACGTTCTCATGTTTCATGCGCGCCAGTGCATCCGCCAGCAACTGCCGGCCTTCCTGCATGGAGGCATCGCGCAAGGCGGTCGGATCGTAGCCGGACGCGTCGTATGCCATCAACGGGTTGTCGATGACATAGAGCGGTTGCAACTGCGCGCCGTTGTCGCGAGCGAGTTGCAACGCGGTGTCGAACGCATGTCCAGACGTCTCGCTGCCATCGATCGCCACCAGAATGCGTTTATACATATTGGCCTCCAGGAATTCGTGCGGACCGCGAGCACCGTCGCCGACGACGACGGGCTACTCCCGACAGTTTACTCCGCTGGCTACGGACTTCGACAGCGTAACAGCCGGTCGGAAACAGCGCGGTGAGTGGCGCTACCTTGCGCTCAATGACGGCGTAACGCAATGAACACATCGCCGCGATGCCGCGATGCCGCGACGCCGCGATGCGGTACGGCACCGTACCGACTTCGATCGCCGTGACGCGCACCGTGGCAGTGGAAGTTTTTCTGCCTACCTGACATCTTCATTTCATTCGCTCCGGCATTCGTCACGGGATCGTCACGAGCCGGGCACGCTCACTTCAAATCAGGAGCTTCACGCCATGACTTTTCTCAAATCACCACCGCCCACGCCCGAGGACGTCGCCGATGAATACGCCGCCACGATCTCGGGTTCATCGCTGCCCAAGTACCGGATTCCGGAGGCGTCGTCCGATCGCCGCGCGGTATTCGATCTGGTGCGCGACGAACTGTTCATGGACGGCAATTCACGGCAGAACGTCGCGACGTTCTGCACCACGTATGCCGACGACGAAGTGCGCCACCTGATGGATCTGTCGATCGACAAGAACATGATCGACAAGGACGAGTATCCGCAAACGGCGGAGATCGAAATGCGCTGCGTGCACATGCTCGCGGATCTGTGGCATGCCAGCAAGGCATGGAAGACCACCGGATGTTCGACCACGGGTTCGAGCGAGGCTTGCATGCTCGGCGGTCTCGCGCTCAAGTGGCAATGGAAGAAGCGCCGGGAAGCACAGGGCAAGCCGACCGACAAGCCGAACTTCGTGTGCGGACCGGTGCAGGTGTGCTGGGCCAAATTCGCCCGCTACTTCGACGTCGAGATGCGCCAGGTGCCCTTGCGCGGCGAGGCAACCGGGCTGACGCCGGAAGATCTGGCCGAGTATTGCGACGAGAACACGATCGGCGTGGTGGCCACACTCGGCATTACCTTCACCTGCGTCTATGAACCGGTGAAGGCGCTGGCAGGCGCACTCGACGCGTTGCAAGCCAATGTCGGACTCGATATTCCGATTCACGTCGACGCTGCCAGCGGCGGCTTCGTCGCGCCGTTCATCCAGCCGGACCTCGAGTGGGACTTCAGCGTGCCGCGCGTGAAATCCATCAACGCGTCGGGCCACAAATACGGACTCGCGCCGCTCGGGGTCGGCTGGGTAGTCTGGCGCAGCACTCAGGATCTGCCCGACGAACTGATTTTCCGGGTCGATTATCTGGGCGGCGACATGCCCACGTTCGCACTGAATTTCTCCCGTCCGGCCGGACAGATCATCGCGCAGTACTACATGCTGCTGCGCCTGGGCCGCGAAGGCTACCGGCGGATCCAGCAGGAATGCGCCGACACCGCGCAGGCGCTGGCCGACGGGCTGGCGAAGATCGACCAGCTGGAAATGATCTACGACGGGCGCGGCGCGCTGCCGGCTGTCTGCTACAAGCTGAAGCATCCGGAAACAGCGGGCTTCACGCTATTCGACCTGTCCGATCAGGTCCGCATGCGCGGCTGGCAGATCGCCTCGTACGAACTGCCGGCAGGGCGGGAAGACACCATCGTGCAACGCGTGTTGATCCGGCGTGGTGTGACGCGCGACATGGCGGCGATGCTGCTTGAAGACATCAGGCACGCCATCGGGCATCTGACGAAGAATCCGGTGCTGCATTCGAGCGCCGGTCCGACCTTCCACCACAATTGATATCGCCTGTTCACAGGGGCACACGAAATGGACAACACAGTCACCGCCGCGGCCGCAGCGCCGGCAGCGGACGCCGCAAAACGCGGCAAGTATCTGAGCGTGACGGCGATCGGTCTGATGACGGCCGCCGCCGTGGTCACGAGTCTGCGCGGACTTCCTTTACTGGCGAAGGAGGAGATGACGATGTTCGTCTATCTCGCCTTCACGGTCGTTTTCTACCTGATCCCAGCGTCGCTGATTTCCGCCGAACTGGGCGGCGCGTTCGCCGACCGGCCCGGCGGCATCTACACGTGGGTCGCGGAGGCGTTCGGCACGCGCTGGGGTTTTCTCGCGATCTGGCTGCAATGGATCCAGAACGTCGTGTGGTATCCGGTCGCGCTGACCTTCGGCGCGGCGGCGCTCGCCTATACGATCGGCCGGCCGGAACTGGCGAAGAACGGCGTGTATGTCGGCATCTTCTGCATCGTCGCGTATTGGCTCGCGACGTGGGTCGTGCTGCAAGGCGTCGAAGTCTTCGCGAGGATCGCCAACTGGACCTTCGTGATCGGCACCATCGTGCCGGGCCTCGTGCTGCTTGCGCTGCTGGGCTACTGGATCAGCAGCGGACACCCGCTCGGCTGGCAACACCTGAACGATGCGGCTCTCTCGCAAGACGGTCACGCGCGCTTCTGGCCCGCGATTCACGGCTTCGGCACGATCTCGTTTCTGGCCGGCATCATGTTGCTGTTTGCCGGTGTGGAGGTGCAGGCGGTTCATGTGATCGACATGCGCAGCCCGAGTCGCGGTTATCCCGCGGCGATCGGACTGGGTGCGCTGATTTCGGTGCTGATTTTCGCGCTCGGCGCGTTGCCGATTGCAGCGATCTTGCCGTACGAGAAGATATCGCTGCAATCCGGCGTGTTCGACGCATTCAGCGCGGTGCTGGTGGACATCTGGCACATGAACTGGGCTGTGTCGGCGTTGTCGCTGCTGGTCGGCGTCGGGGCGATCAGTGGGGTGCTGGCCTGGCTCGGCAGTCCGTCGCGCGGCCTGCTTGAAACCGCGCACGAAGGCGAATTGCCGCCGATCCTTCAGGCTAAGAATCGCAAGGGCATGCCCACTCATATTCTGCTGGTGCAAGGCCTGATCGTGACGGTCATCTCGTGCTTCTACTTCGTGATCCGTGATGTGTCGGTCGCGTTCTTTCTGATCTCCGCCATGACGATCGCGCTCTACCTGATCGCCTACATGCTGATGTACGCGGCGGCGATCCGGCTGCGCTACTCGGCACCGGCCTTGCCGCGTCCGTTCACGGTGCCCGGCGGCTTTGCCGGCATGTGGCTGACCGCCGGCATCGGCTTTGCCGGGGTGCTGTTCAGCTTCGTCGTGTCGTTCTTTCCGCCGGATCAGTTGCCGGTCGGTTCGCCTTGGCTTTATACGGGACTCGTCGTTATCGGCATTGTGGTGTTCGCGGGGATTCCCCTGATCATCCACCACGTGCGCCGCAGCGACTGGGCGAGCGTGCACGACACGCCGCGCGTTCCTCCGGCCGTGATCCCGGTGGAGTAGGTACGCGCGTGCGTGGCTGGATCGTCAGGTAAGCCAGGTGAAGCTGTCTGACTGGACTTCGGGGCAGCGTGTCCACGAGTGTCCGTCAGCAAGGCCTCTCCTGGCTGCCGGCCGTCAGGCGGTTTCGTGCGTGGAGGGTTCGGCGGGCGTGAGGCCTTCGTGCGAATCGAGGCGCGTGGGTTGATGGAGCGCGAGAACGGCCTTTGCGCGCGCCATTTCGTCGGGCGTGCCGTGACCCATCACGATGAATCCGTCGGCCTTGATGGCGGCCTCGTAATGGATCACGCTGTCCTTCGGCAGCCCCATATGCACGAGCGTTGCACCCAAAGCACTGAGGGCGCCTACAACGACCGCCCCTTCGACAGCCGACACGATCATGACGGCGAGATGACCCAGCACGACGACCGGGCCGAGCACCGGAATCGTCAGGAATACGCCGCCCATCAGCAAGCCCCACAGGCCGCCCCAGAACGCGCCGTATTTGCCCCACATTTTCATGCGGTCGCCGACCGTGTAGAGACCGACGATCTTTTCCTCGGTGTGATAACCCTTGCCGATCACACTGAAATTCTTCATGTCGAAGCCGCCGTCTATCAGCTTGCGCACGGCGGCGTCGGCATTATGGTGGTCATCGAAGACCGCGATTACGACATCATAGGGAGTCATGCGGGTTGTCCTTGAAAGATGAGCGGTACGCAGACCATTGCGTCATGCACAATGGGGATTGAAAGTGCGGTGGTGTGCTATTTCAGACTGTCGAGCTCGGCACGCGCAAGCGCTTCGACCGATTCCCATGCGAAATCTTCGCGTTCGAAAACGGCATCGAGTTTGATGAGCTGGTTGCCCTTGGGTGCGCCCTTTGGAACGATACACACGCTTGCCACCCATCCATCGGCAATATGGTCCTCGACGCTCATGTGAGCGTCGTGAGTCGTGCCTGAAATGATTCTGTCTGCCATAGCCGCCGTCCGTCTGATTGAACGACGGCCACACGGGCGTCGTCACTGCCGGGTGAAGTTTCTGTCTGTTCGCGTCTGCCTGCGTTTCGCCAATGAACTTCGGTGTTGCTACATCCCGAACTTATGTTCCGCAATGTATTTGTCGCCGTACGCAAGGGCAGCCGCATAGCCTTCCTCGCTCGTCGAAAAAACGCCGACCTCATAGTGCCTGTCAGCCGAAGGAAGCGTGCCCTCCACCGCATGCCGAAGATGAAAATCGAATGTACCGTCCTGCAGTTCCACACATTCGGGGGTGAATGTATGAATACGGGCCTGGCATAGCTTCTGAATGTTTTGTCTCATGACCTGCTCTCGCGTTTTAATGCTTCCGGGTACTTTCGTTTTCGATTGATCCGGCACTGTCCGGATTCGACGAGGACCGCGGTCCGCGCGGCACCTCATTGCGATGGGATTTTCTCGTCGCCGGCACCCGGCCAATATCCCTGCTTGTCATAAAACCGATGCAGATCGACTTCGTAGCGCCGGCCGACCGGCATCGAGTCGTCATAAGCCGGGCTATTCCTGATGACGTCGCGCGTCAATGCTGTCGATACGGTCGAATCGAGCCAATTTACTGCGTCTATCCAGCGAGTCGCGATCAGCACCGCTTTGCCGCCGGGCCACCAGTTGCGCGTCTCCACGACCAGGTAGCGGATCGCCCAGTCGGTGTCGTCATAGATGAAATCGGATACGTGACCGATGCTGCCGTCGGCGGTTTTGAGGTGATAGCCCTTGACCTCGTTGGTGCTGCGCAGATGAACGTCGGGCTGCGTGTCGTTCGCGGGCAAGGTGGGATCTGGCGGCGCGTCGGGCACGGCGTCCGGCGCCACACCTGTTGGATCATAGGCGGGGTAGGCGCCCATGCCCCACAGGTTCGGACCGCCCCAATAAGTCGGATAGCTGTAGTAGTGCAGATATTCGATCTCGTGCTGCCGCGACACCGGCTTGTGGGTGTCCAGTATCGGGCTGTCGCTCACCTGCTGCCGCGAAAGGCTGACATGCACGATATCCGATCCCGGGTCGGTATGTTCCACCGAATACGGCGAAACCAGCACCTGCCGGTCATTGAGCCAGTTGCCCGTGTCGACCACCAGATAACGCACGCCCCATGACTCGTCGTCGAAATAAGCCTGAACGACCGAGCCGATGTCGCCGTCCAGCGCGCTGACGGTGCTGCCGTGCAAGTCTTGTATGCTTCGCAACATGGTTTTTCCACTCTGTGTCAACGATGTGTGTCAACGACGAGGGGCGCGCATCGCGCGCTCCCCGGTTTGAATGTCAAAGCGACGTGAGCCGCGTGACTTTGGTGCCTTGCAGCGACGCACCCGCCATCAGGCCGGTGTTGGTCAGCACGAAAGCGTCGACCTGTCCGCTCGCCGTACTGGTGTCGAGATCGCCGTTCGCTCCGACTTTCAGCACGGCCACGGAGGCATCGCCGCCGGCCGACCAGCCGTCTCTGCTCCGGAAGCGGTTGAGCGAATCGTCGGTCATGAACAGGAATACGATCGCGCGCGATTGCGCGCCGATCTGCCAGCCGATCGAACCGGTCGCCGTACTGTAGTAGCCGACCGTGCGCCCGCCGACCCGCAAGGACCCCTCGCCATACTGGCCGCCGACCACGAAGCCGGCGTCGATCACGGAGGGGAACGTCAGTACGCCGTGCGCCTTGCCGACCAGTTCGCGCGAGCCGCCCGCGAGCCCATAGACGCGCGCGAGAGTCGAGTCGACACCTGCGTCGATAGAGCGGCGCTTGTCCCTCTGCTCGCTACGGCTCGCATCGGAGGAAGGCGTGGTGGTACAGCCTGAGAGCACAGTGCCAAGTGCCAGAAGCGATCCGGGCGTGCCCCAGATAAAGGTGCGTCTAAGCATGATTTTCTCCCCGCTGGTCGACGATAAGAGACACGCTACGCGCTCGCGCGGGAGAATGCGGTACGACAACGTACAGACCGCTGTCTATGTTCGAACGCACAATCCATGCTGGCTCGCGGTCGCGAATTGCTCAATCTCATGGCGATCCCGTTCCGGCAGCGAATGCGGCTCCCGGCGACAACAGCGAGTTCACGCTCACGCCGCGCAACCCACCTTGCGCCGTGGCGCGATGCCATGCCAGGGCGCGAATCTGCGTCGTAGTACCATCGCGACTTATAATCAGCTACATAACGGCCAGACTTTGGGGCGCACGAAGATTGCCGCCTCGCGCCGTGCTGCGGTCTGGTCCGTCGAGACCCTGGAGCATTCCTCCTTCTATCCATTTTTATCGTCAGGAAATCGTCGGCGAAAGCGGCGCGGTTCCGGGCGAGTTGCGGAGAGTGTGAAATGGCCCAAGGTCATCAGGAAAACGAAAATCATCTGCTGGCCGTGCTGCCCGACCTGGAGTGGGAGCGTTTGGCGCCACATCTTGTGCTCATGGATATGCCGTTGGGCAACGTCGTCTACGAATCGGGCGATCGCCTCAATTACGTGTATTTCCCGACCACCTGTATCGTGTCGCTGCTGTACGTGATGGAGGACGGTGCTTCCGCCGAAATCGCGATTGTCGGCAACGAGGGGCTTATTGGCATCGCGCTGTTCATGGGTGGCGAGACCACGCCCAGCCGGGCGGTCGTGCAGAGCGCCGGCAAGGCGTATCGGCTGGACGCTCAAATCCTGAAAGAAGAATTTCATCGCGCGGGCCCCGTGCAGCGCCTTCTGCTTCGCTATACGCAGGCGCTGATCACGCAGATGGCGCAGACCGCCGTGTGCAATCGACACCATTCGATTGACCAGCAGTTGTGCAGGTGGCTTCTGCTCAGCATTGACCGCCTGTCTTCAAACGAATTGAAGATGACCCAGGAACTGATCGCCAATATGCTGGGTGTGCGCCGGTCCGGGGTAACCGAGGCCGCGCTGAAATTGCAGGACGCGGGGTTGATTCGCTACAGTCACGGCCACATCGAGGTACAGGACAGACCGGGGCTCGAAAAACGTGTGTGCGAATGTTATGGCGTGGTGAAGCGCGAATTCGACCGGTTGTTGCCTGCTTTGAAAGCGTTATAAGGATCTCGCGAGGATCTGGCGTCGGCCGGCTGGAAAATCCTGCTTCTTGCGTACCAAGGCATTTCCTGGTGCGGCGGCCGTCAATTAACTTCGAACTTTCCGGAGCGCATCCGGAAATAGAACGACCAACAACTGATCCTGGGGCATTAGTCCTGAGTGGCCATATCGGTAGCGTCGGCTTGTACCAGGGCACGCACGAGCAGGTACACGGCCGGCAGGTCGTCGTCGTCACGTTTCCAGTCGACGGGTTCGTCGAGATCCACCCCGGACAAGCGACTGTCGCCAAACCGGACAAACGTTGAGCGTACGGCCTCGTTGTGCCTTGCCCGGAAGCCCCGATTCTCAAAGACCTGTTCGTCGATTGTCAGCAGCGTGCGCCACGTGGGCGATCGCGCGCCACTTGAGTAACGGCGACGGCCACTGTCGAGATAACGACCGGCGACCGTGGCGATGATCTGCTGGAGGTCGAGCGACGCGCTGCGGAGTGCGCGTTCGAGGGCAGCGGGGTTGAGGTCATGGGCGTCCATATCGAGATCAGCCTCGTTAATCATACGGTTATCTTCCTGAAGACTCGCAACTCGCAGCATCAAAGTTGATGTTTCAACGATGCCCGGTTTCGCTGTGCCAACAGCTGGCGGATCTGGGCAAGATAGTCGTCGCCGACCGTGCAGTCTTCAACAGGCCGGCCAGGCTGACGAGGCATTGGTGGACGTACGCCGAGATAGCGGCACACCGCGGACAGGTACGGTTTGCCGTTGCTTCCCAGATGCCGCGCAGCAGCGGCCACGCGCACGTCTCCGACATGCTTGCGCAACCACTCAAGCGTTTCGCGGTCACCGTCGTTCAAGATGCGGATGAGCTGGTTCATGGCCGATCCTGTATATAAGCACAGTACTGTTAATTTATACAGTATTTGACTGGGATGCAAGTCAATTCGCAGGATGTTGGACATGGCGGAGAAAGAAGACGGCGGTCAAGGTCGATGCGCAATTGGTGGTAGGGCAAGCAGCGGCGGCCGGCGCACTTCTACCGTGCCGCGCGGCGCGAGATGGGCGGTCTATAAAGACCATGAAAGTTCCGGCCCGCATGACATCGGGAGCGCAGCGATCGGCGGTGGCGTGGCATCAGCAACTGTGGGGTCTGGAGTGAGCGGTGACGCTCGAGAGCGCATCTCAGTGAGGGCGGGCACTAACCAATTCATGGTCATTGCACCGACGACGAACAAATCGAGTAAGGGGTTTCCCTGGACGGCGGGACCTACTACTCCGGACGAACGAACGCCGCCAGATAGGGCGTTGCGCCGCACTGTGGTGTGGCCGTACTGTGCATGCGATGTCGCGAATAGGTGGGTTCTGCTATAAGTATTTGTTTTTACTATAAATAGTCTACTGAGGTGGCGGGCCGGGCACGGCCCGCGAGTTCGACCTTAGATGAGCAGAGTTCAAAACCGCGCGAATCTCGACAACGAAGTTAAGTGAACCTCCGCCGTCATCCCTTCTTGAATTTGTCACCACCCGTCCATATAATTAGCACTCGCTGCACGAGAGTGCTAACAACATCGCCGGTTGGCTCAGCCAGCCGGGTTTTCTCAGCGTTCTTCAGTCTCAATCAAGAGAGGAGTATGTATGAACCTTCGTCCTTTGCATGATCGCGTGATCGTCAAACGTCTGGATCAAGAAACCAAGACTGCGTCGGGCATCGTGATCCCCGAAGCCGCAGCAGAAAAGCCGGATCAAGGCGAAATTCTGGCAGTCGGCCCGGGCAAGCGTGACGACAAGGGCGCACAAATCGCGCTCGACGTGAAGGTTGGTGACCGCGTCCTGTTCGGCAAGTACGCAGGCCAGACCGTCAAGGTCGACGGCAACGAACTGCTCGTGATGCGCGAAGAAGACATCATGGCCGTGGTGCAGAAGTAAGCGCAAGCCGCTACTTTTCCCGGTTATATCCCAGAGAATTCAAGGAGTTAGAAGATGGCAGCTAAAGACGTCGTATTCGGTGATTCCGCCCGTGCCAAGATGGTTGAAGGCGTGAACATCCTCGCGAACGCTGTGAAGGTCACGCTGGGCCCGAAGGGTCGCAACGTTGTCCTGGAACGCAGCTTCGGCGGCCCCACGGTCACGAAAGACGGTGTGTCGGTCGCGAAAGAGATCGAACTGAAAGACAAGCTCCAGAACATGGGCGCGCAAATGGTCAAGGAAGTGGCTTCCAAGACCAGCGACAACGCAGGTGACGGCACCACGACCGCAACGGTCCTGGCACAGTCCATCGTTCGCGAAGGCATGAAGTACGTTGCATCGGGCATGAACCCGATGGACCTGAAGCGCGGTATCGACAAGGCTGTGTTCGCAGCGATCGAAGAACTGCGCAAGATCAGCAAGCCGTGCACGACCAACAAGGAAATTGCACAAGTCGGCGCGATCTCGGCAAACAGCGACTCGTCGATCGGCGATCGTATCGCTGAAGCAATGGACAAGGTCGGCAAGGAAGGCGTCATCACCGTCGAAGACGGCAAGTCGCTGCAAGACGAGTTGGACGTTGTCGAAGGTATGCAGTTCGACCGCGGCTACCTGTCGCCGTACTTCATCAACAACCCGGACAAGCAGGTTGCCGTGTTGGAGAACCCGTTCGTGCTGCTGCACGACAAGAAGGTGTCGAACATCCGTGATCTGCTGCCGATTCTGGAACAGGTCGCCAAGGCTGGCCGTCCGCTGCTGATCATCGCGGAAGACGTTGAAGGCGAAGCACTGGCTACGCTGGTGGTGAACAACATCCGCGGCATTCTGAAGACCGTTGCTGTCAAGGCTCCGGGCTTCGGCGATCGTCGTAAGGCCATGCTGGAAGACATCGCGATCCTGACCGGTGGTCAGGTCATCGCTGAAGAAACCGGCCTGACGCTCGAAAAGGCAACGCTGGCCGAACTGGGTCAGGCGAAGCGTATCGAAGTGGCGAAGGAAAACACCACGATCATCGACGGCGCAGGCGAAGCGGCCAACATCGAAGCACGTGTGAAGCAGGTTCGCACGCAAATCGAAGAAGCTACGTCGGACTACGACCGTGAAAAGCTGCAGGAACGCGTTGCCAAGCTGGCAGGCGGCGTTGCAGTAATCAAGGTCGGCGCTGCGACCGAAGTCGAAATGAAGGAAAAGAAGGCACGTGTCGAAGACGCACTGCACGCAACGCGCGCAGCTGTGGAAGAAGGCATCGTCGCTGGCGGCGGCGTCGCGCTGATCCGCGCACGTACGGCTATCGCTGGCCTGAAGGGCGCTAACGCCGATCAGGACGCAGGTATCAAGATCGTGCTGCGCGCGATGGAAGAGCCGCTGCGTCAGATCGTCACGAACGGTGGCGAAGAAGCCAGCGTCGTGGTGGCGGCAGTTGCTGCTGGCACGGGCAACTACGGCTACAACGCTGCAACCGGCGAGTACGTCGACCTGGTCGACGCTGGTGTTGTCGACCCGACGAAGGTAACGCGCACGGCGCTGCAGAACGCAGCTTCGGTGGCAGGTCTCCTGCTGACCACCGACGCAGCTGTTTGCGAACTGCCGAAGGAAGATGCACCGATGGCCGGCGGCATGCCCGGCGGCATGGGCGGCATGGGCATGGACATGTAATTCCGGGTTGGGCCTCATTGCGAGGCTCACCAGGAAGACATGGGGAAGCGCGCTGAAAGGCGTGCTTCCCATAAAAAAACCCGCAGACACTGCGGGTTTTTTTATGGGCGCTCGCCGCAAGCTGAAGCGCCCGGATCAGAAGGCGCGGCCCCAGCTCGGGTGGCCGGCGCGCACCTCGCGCAAGCGCTCAGTGGCGCGCTTCGCCTGGTGCTGCGTCCTTGCCGGCGGCCGGCGGCGTTTCGTCATCGCTGCTGCGCGCCCAGAAGAACCGGTCCGGCATATACGCGCCCATGCCCGGCCGGAACGCGTTGCGCACGGCCTGATACAGATACTCCTGCGCCTCGCGCACGGCTTCAGCCGGCTCCTGGCCGTTGGCCAGCAACGCGGCGATGGCCGACCCCAGCGTATCCGTCAGCCCCATGATCCGATGGCTGCCACGGTCCCACATGTCCTGGCGCAACTGGCCGTCTTCGCTGAACAGCGTGTTGACATGCCGGTGCGTGCCGGTTTCCGTCGACAGAATATATTCGCAGCCTTGCGACAGCAGATGCGAGATCGCGGCGTCGAGGCTCGGTGCTTCGGCGTCGCCGTCCGGTTGAGCGAGCGCGAGCAGCGTGGTCGCGTCGGCGACCAGCAGGGTGGTTTGCGGCGCGAGCAGATCGGCGATCGCTTCGCGCAGTTCGTCGGCGGAGAGCACGTGCTCGTCGTCGAGCGTGAAGTCGGGGGCGAGAATCAGCGGAATGTCGTCGTAATCGGCGACGACTTCGGCAATCGCGCTCACGACTTCCGCGCGCGTGCAGGCGCCCACCTTGAACGCGGCGATCGGCATGTCTTCGAGCAGCATCCGGGCCTGGGTCGCGACCACTTCGGGGTCGAGTCCGGTGACTTCGTCGCAGCTCGCCGAGTCGCGCACGGTGTAGCCCGTGAGCACGGAGACGCCGTGGCAGCCCATGCTGGCAAGGGTCATCAGGTCGGCTTGCAGGCCGGAGCCGCCGGTGGGATCGGAAAGGCCGAAGGTGAGGACGATCGGAGGCGTGTCGCTGGGCATGAAGATTGGCTGAAAGAGGCTGAATTTGGGCGCAGAGGGTGCGCAATCGGCTCAATTATGCGGCCTAAACCGCCGCCGGGGCGTTTTTTCGCATCCCGCCACGCGTTGCCGCGGACGGGCGGCGGCCGGGCGCGGCAACGCGCCGCAACCGCGGTGGCGGCCGACGCAAACGGCATAGCCGAAGGCCGTCGCAGGCTACGATTGCGTGTTTCTGGTTGCTAGGCATTGGGGCGGCAACACGGTACCATCATGGCTCCCGTTTCCACGGACTCTACGACGCGACACAAGAATGGAATATCAAAGCTGGATGTGCCTGATTTGCGGGTGGATTTACGACGAAGAAGCCGGTTTGCCGGAGGAGGGCATTGCGCCGGGCACCCGCTGGGAAGACGTTCCCATCAACTGGACCTGTCCGGAGTGCGGCGCGCGGAAAGAAGACTTCGAGATGGTCCAGATCTGAAGTGCGGGCGCAGCCGGCATGCCGGTCCAGGGCGCGTGCCGCGTATTCCGGGCGCGGCGGCGGCACCGTGTTTCGCGGCCGGCGTGGCGCACCGGACCGAATGCGCCGGGCGCGCTCCGGGTTCTGCCCCGATGCGTCCACGCGGAACGTCCTCGCTCGCGCTGTGTCGCAACGTTAGTCTGTCATTGTCCTGTCGCCGGTTCGCGCGTTAGCCGATCAGTCGGCGCGCGGCGCGAAGCGACGGCCCGTCAGCTTCGTGTCGCCTGCCCATGACCCTTCGATCCGCTGCACCCGTTTCCTTCGATGCCTTGCCGAATCCGCGCGGCGGCGCTGTCCGTCCCGCCGAACTCGCGTTGGCCGAGGCGCTGCTGGCGTTCGAACAGCACGGCGAGAGCACCTCGGCGCTGCTGCGTGCGTCGCATGCATTACGCGGGGCCGGCTGGCTGAGCGCGCAGCGCTTTGCCGACGCGCTGGTGCGGCTCTCGCCGCTCGCGGCGGGCGACCCGGCCGAGGCGGCAAGCGCGCGGCCCGTGTTCGGCGCGGCTTTGCGCGACTTCCGCGCGGCGCTCGAACGTCACAATCTGCGCGAGCTGTCCTGTTCGCCCGTGCTGTTCGATCATTACCGGGCGCTCTGCGCGCATCTGTCCGAGCACACACCCGGTTCAACCGTCGCGTTCGAAGATCTCGCGCTGACCGCGCGGCCGGTGCCGCCGGTGTCGCTGCATGCCAGGTCCGCCGACCAGCTGGCCCATCTGCGCGCACGCTATGAGCGCGCGCTGCTGCCGGTGCTGCGCTCGCAGGCCGATACCGGCAGTGCTGCGGCGCTCGCCGTCACCAACGCGGCGCTCGACGAACTGGACGCCGTTTTCAGCGAACTTGCCGGCCCGGACCCCTACGATTTCTGGCGCCTCGCCAAGGCTTGCGGCAAGGCCTTGCGGGCCGGCGGCCGCGCCGCGGGTGAAACCGACGCACGGCGTTTCTACGCCCGTTGCAACCTCGCGCTGGCCGACCACGCACGCGGTATCGAGCTTGCGCCGCGCTCCCTCGTGCGCGCGACGCTCGCGCTGCTGTGGCGCGACTACGCGCTGTTCGGCGCCGCCGCGGAAGACGCCGATCAGGTGGAACTGCTGCACGACTACGGCTTGACGGTCGACTGGCATGTTGCGGGCACCCAGGCATCGGAAATGCTTTGGGAAGCGGGCGCGTTGCAGGCCCAGGCCGTCAGCGCCACCCGCAGCGCACTGACGCGCGAATTGGGCGTGCTGACCGTCAATGCGAACGCGTACGAAGATTTTCTGCAGACGGCAGATGCCTCGATCGCCGCGCTGACCGAACATGCCCGTGCGGCCGACCAGCCGGAGAAAGCCGATCCCAGCGAAGCACTGCAAGCGGGCGACGCCGCCTACCGGCTCGGCTCCGCCGCGTGCGCGCTGGGGCTCGGCCACGTTGCGCTGCTGGCCGATGCGCTGGGACTTGCCTGGCGGCGTCGGGCGCATGCTGGCGTGTCGACGCCCGCGGTGCGCGCGCATGTGATCGTGGGCGCGCCTGCGGCGAGCACGCTCGAACAGGCCGCGGAGGCCTTGCGCGCCACGCTGCACAAAGTCGCCGCGGGCGTCGCACCAGCCGGTGGCAACGCCGCGCTGGCGGCGTTGACGCGTTCGATCGAACAGGGCGGCGCGTAAGCTGTATTCATGAGCTGTATTTGTGCGAGGCAGGCGCGCTGAGCCGTATATAAGCCGCATATGAGCCGGCGGCAACGGGCCGCCATCACACAACCCGGGCGGCACGCAACAGCTGTGCCGCAAAACAGCGCGAACCCGCACGGTGGCGAGCGCCCGCGTGCGTGATAGAGTGCAACCTGATTCGCCGTCGATGGCTCACGGCTCGCTTCATGGCACACATCGCGGTTCCACGCTCAAAGCCCCGCCATCCTGCATCGTCTTTGCTAAAATCCGAACTATGTCCAAGAGTACCGATCGCATCAATCTGACCAACCAGTTCCTGATCGCCATGCCGAACATGGCGGATCCGACGTTTTCAGGAACGGTGGTCTACCTTTGCGATCACAGTGAGCGCGGCGCGCTCGGCCTCGTGATCAACCGGCCGACCGATATCGACCTGCAAGCGCTCTTCAGTCGCATCGATCTCAAGCTCGAGATCGAACCCCTTCTCCATGTACCCGTGTATTTCGGCGGCCCGGTGCAAACCGAGCGCGGCTTCGTGCTGCACGATCCAAAAGACGGCAACGCGTACACCTCGTCCATGTCGGTGCCGGGCGGTCTCGAAATGACCACCTCGAAAGACGTGCTCGAAGCCGTGGCGAGCGGCACGGGGCCCGAACGTTTCCTGCTCACGCTCGGCCATGCCGGCTGGGGCGCGGGGCAGCTCGAAGAAGAGATTTCGAAAAACGGCTGGCTGACGGTCGAAGCCGACCCGAAAATCGTTTTCGACGTGCCCGCCGAAGAGCGCCTCGAAGCGGCTTTGGCTCTTCTCGGCATCAATCTGTCGATGCTTTCGGGCGAGGCGGGTCACGCATGAGCCTGGCCGCCGGACGTGAGGCGACGCTGCTTGCGTTCGACTACGGTGAAAAACGCATCGGCGTGGCGGTCGGCAATTCACTGACGAAGAGCGCGCGGCCGCTCGTGATCGTGCAGAACCGCAGCCGCGAATACCGGTTCGAAGCGGTCGGCAAACTGATCGCCGAGTGGAAGCCGAACGCGCTGGTGGTCGGCTTGCCGATGCATCCAGACGGTACGCCGCACGAAATGACACAACTCGCGAAGCGCTTCGGCAATCAGCTGAACGGCCGCTTCAATCTCCCGGTCACGTGGATCGACGAACGCTATTCGTCGGTCGAGGCGAAGGCGGAGATCCGCGCCGGCAACGGCCGCGCCGACATGCTCGACGCCGAAGCCGCCAGCATCATCCTCCAGCAGTATCTAGACGGACTTTCCGACGATCATGAGTTCCATTGACGCCGAAGCGCTCTATCGCGCGTTGCTCGACCAGATTCGCGCGGTATATGGCGACAGGCTCGGCGCCGCGCAGGACGGCAACGAAGGCGCCGTGCTGGCGGGCATCTACAGCGGCGGCGCGTGGCTCGCCGGGCGGCTGGCGCGCGACCTGAACCTGCCGGGCTTCGGCGTGGTGAACGTGGCGCTGCATCGCGACGACTACGCGAAGAAAGGCCTGCACTCGCAGGCGAGCCCGACCTCGCTGCCGTTTCCGGTCGACGGCCGCCGTATCGTGCTGGTCGACGACGTGCTGTACACCGGCCGCACGATTCGCGCGGCGCTGAACGAGTTGTACGACTACGGCCGCCCGGCAGCGGTCGATCTGGCGGTGCTCGCCGATCGCGGCGGGCGCGAATTGCCGGTGGCGGCACGCTTTGTCGGCGGCGTGGTGGACATTCCCGCCGACGCCACGCTCGTGCTGGCCCGCACCGAAAGCAGTGAGGCGGACGGCACGCCCGGTTCGCAGCGTTTCACTTTTCACACTGAAGCACGCGTCGATTGAGCGCGGCGATATGCGCGATGCGCATGTCGCGCCCGCGCCGCAATTGGCGCGTCGATCAGCGCATCGATCGGCATCGGCGGCATTGCACCGCGTCATGAGCACCGCGCAAAAAAGATTGGTCGAGCCGCTCACCGCAACGTCGCGCGAATGCCAGCCCGGCATCGTCACACGCAGTCCGCTCGACACCGGTCACGTTGAAGCCCGTATTTGAAGCAGGTATACCCATGAACACCGCCACCCAGGCTCCCAAGGATTCCGCCGACAGCGCCACCGAGCGCTTCCGTTATGGCTTCCTGAAGGGCAACCCGCAGCTCACGAAAAACGGCGAGCTGAAACATCTGTTGTCGATCGAGGGTTTGCCGAAGGCGATCGTCAATCACATTCTCGACACCGCCGACCAGTTCGTCAGCGTGACCGATCGCGAAGTGAAGAAGGTGCCGCTGCTGCGCGGCAAGTCGGTGTTCAATCTGTTCTTCGAGAACTCGACGCGCACCCGCACCACTTTCGAGATCGCCGCGACGCGTCTTTCTGCGGACGTGCTCAATCTGAACATCAACGCGTCGTCGACCAGCAAGGGCGAATCGCTGCTCGACACGATCAACAACCTCTCGGCGATGCACGCCGATATGTTCGTCGTGCGCCACGCATCGAGCGGCGCGCCGTATCTGATCGCCCAGCATTGCGCGCCGCACGTGCACGTGATCAATGCCGGCGACGGCCGTCATGCGCACCCTACGCAGGGGCTGCTCGACATGTACACGATCCGCCACTACAAGAAGGATTTCACCAAGCTGCGCGTGGCGATCGTCGGCGATATTCTGCATTCGCGGGTCGCGCGCTCGGACATCCATGCGCTGACCACGCTCGGCGTGCCGGAAGTGCGCGCGATCGGTCCGCGCACGCTGCTGCCGGGCGGCCTCGAACAGATGGGCGTGCGCGTGTTCCACAATCTCGACGAAGGCCTGAAGGACGTCGACGTGATCATCATGCTGCGTCTGCAGAACGAACGGATGAGCGGCGCGTTGCTGCCGTCGGCGCAGGAGTACTTCAAGAGCTGGGGCTTGACGCCCGAGCGTCTCGCGCTCGCCGCGCCAGAGGCGATCGTGATGCACCCGGGCCCGATGAATCGCGGCGTCGAAATCGATTCGCAGGTGGCCGACGGACCGCAGTCGGTGATTCTGAATCAGGTGACCTTCGGTATCGCCGTGCGCATGGCGGTGATGGGGATCGTGGCCGGCAATCACGACTGATCCCGCAGGCGGCAAGCGGCGTCACGCGACAAGCGTCACGGCACCGCGAAAGCACAGTGCGAACACGCGGCTTGGCACGCGCAACGCAGCTGAACACCAGGCTGAACATAAGGTAGCGCATGAAGATTCATATTCAAGGCGGCACGCTGATCGATCCGGCGGCGGGCACCGAACAGCAGCAGGACATTTTTATCGCGGCGGGCAAGATCGCCGCCATCGGCAATGCGCCTGCGGATTTCAACGCGGACAAGACGATCGACGCCCAGGGCCTCCATGTCATGCCGGGTCTGGTCGATCTGTCCGCGCGTTTGCGCGAGCCGGGCTACGAACACAAGGCCACGCTCGAATCCGAAATGACCGCGGCGCTCGCAGGTGGCGTGACGAGCCTCGTCTGTCCGCCGGACACCGATCCGACGCTCGATGAACCCGGCCTCGTCGAGATGCTCAAGTTCCGCGCGCGCAATCTGAACCAGGCGCATGTGTATCCGCTCGGCGCGCTGACGGTCGGCCTCAAGGGGCAGGTCATCACCGAGATGGTCGAGTTGACCGAAGCGGGCTGCATCGGCTTTTCGCAGGCCGACGTGCCTGTGGTCGATACGCAGGTGCTGCTGCGCGCGCTGCAATACGCGAAGACCTACGGCTATACCGTGTGGCTGCGTCCGGTGGATGCGTATCTCGGCAAGGGCGGCGTGGCCGCGAGCGGCGCGCTGGCGTCGCGGCTCGGGCTGTCGGGCGTGCCGGTATCGGCGGAAACCATCGCACTGCACACCATCTTCGAACTGGTGCGCGTGACTGGCGCGCGGGTGCATCTGTCGCATGTGTCGTCGGCGGCGGGCATTGCGTTGATGCGCGCGGCGAAGGCCGAGGGCTTGCCGGTATCGTGCGACGTCACGGTGAATCACGTGCACCTGATCGACCTCGACATCGGCTACTTCGACGCGCAGTTCCGGCTCGATCCGCCGCTGCGCCAGCAGCGCGATCGCGAGGCGATCCGCGCGGGTCTCGTCGACGGCACGATCGACGCGATCTGCTCCGACCACACGCCCGTGGACGACGACGAAAAGCTGCTGCCGTTCGCCGAAGCGACGCCCGGCGCGACCGGACTGGAGCTGTTCCTGTCCTTGACGGTGAAGTGGGCGGACGAAGCGCGCGTGCCGCTCGCCAAGGCGCTGAACCGCATCACCGCGGCGCCCGCCAAGGTGCTCGAACTGGACGCGGCAGGCCGTATCGCGGTGGGCGGCGTGGCCGATCTGTGCGTGTTCGATCGCAACGCGCATTGGCGCGTTGAGCCGCGTGCGCTGAAGAGCCAGGGGCACAACACGCCGTTCCTCGGCTACGAACTGCCGGCACGTGTGCACGCGACGATCGTGTCCGGTCACGTCGCATTCGAACAGCGCTGATGGCCGCGGCGTTGCCGCGCTTATTGTCCAGTAAATTGGCCGGCTTGCCGGCCAGTCAAGGAACGCCCCGACCATGAAGCTCGCGTTACGCAAGGCCCGTCTCGTCGTTCATCTGCTGCACGGCATGTGGACCGTGGCGACGCGCTTTCCCAAAGCCAGCGCGGACGTGCGCCACACGCTCAACCGCGAATGGTCGCTGAAAATGCTGCGCCTGTGCGGCATGCGGCTCGTCGTGCATAACGACAGCGCGCGGCTCGATCGCGGCGCGCTGGTGGTCGCCAACCACATCTCGTGGATCGACATCTACGTGATCAACGCGTGGCGGCCCACGCCGTTCGTCTCGAAGGCCGAGATCCGGCAATGGCCGGTGGTCGGCTGGCTCGCGCAGCAACTGGACACGGTGTTCATTCAGCGCGAGAAGCGCAGCGACGCGAAGCGCATCATGCATGAACTGTCCGACCGCCTGGGCGCGGGCGAGTTGATGTGTGTGTTTCCCGAGGGCACCACGTCCAATGGTCTCGCGGTGTTGCCGTTTCACGCGAACATGTTTCAGGCGGCCGTGTCGGCGTCCGTGCCGGTGCAGCCGCTGTGCATCATGTATGAGGACGCGCAGGGCCGGCAATCTACCGCGCCGGCTTATATCGACGATCTGTCGCTCGCCGATTCGCTGAATCTGCTGCTGCGCGGCGGCCCGCTGACCGCGCATGTTCATGTCGGTGCGCCGCTGGCGCCGGGCGCGGACCGGCGTACGCTGGCGGCGGAAGCGGAAGGCGTGATCGTGGCCGCGTTACGGCAGATGCAAAGCGGCAGCGCGATTAGCGGTGCGGTCATGGCCGGGCAGGCCGCCACGCCCGCGCCCACGGCCACGCGGATCGAACCGGCCAACCAGGCCGGCCAGGCGGGTCAGGTGGATGAGGTCGATCAGATCGATCAGTCAGGGCGATCGGCCTAGCGGCCGACCGGGGTTGCGGCGCCTAGTTGCCGCCGCCCGGTGCGCGGCAGTTTTCGCAACCCACCTGCGTCAGCGTGCGTTCCGCGGGGTTTTGCGCAAGACGCACGGCGGACAGTTTTTCGCCCCACACGCAGCCCGAGTCGAGTCCGATCAGATTGTCGCGCAAGGTCAGGCCGAGCGCGGCCCAATGGCCGAATACGACCGTGACGCCGGCGGTTTCGCGCGACGGCACATCGAACCACGGCATGCAACCGGGCGGCGCCGCGTTCAGGCCGCCGCTGCTGCTGAAATCCATTACGCCTTCGGCGGTGCAGAAGCGCATTCGGGTCAGCGCGCTGCAGGTCAGGCGCAGCCGCTCGATACCCTTCAGGCCGGGCTTCCAGCGGTTCGGCTCGTTGCCGTACAAACCGGCAAGCGTCTCTTTCCAGTTCGGCGCGCACAAGGCGCGGTGCAATTCGTCGGCGAGTTCGAGCGTCATGGTCACATCCCACTGCGGCAGAACGCCCGCATGCACCATCAGCATGCCGTTGTCGAAATGCGCGAGCGGACGGTGGCGGACCCAATCGAGCAGGTCGGCGGCGTCCGGCGCGGTGAGAATCTCGTCGATGGTGTCGCCTTTCTTCGACTTGCGAATCCCCGCCGATACCGACAGCAGATGCAGGTCGTGATTGCCCAGCACCGGCACCGCGCGCTCGCCCAGCGCGATCACGTCGCGCAGCGTGGCGAGCGATTCGGCGCCGCGGTTGATCAGGTCGCCCGCGAACCACAGCGGCGTGCCGGCCGGCGGCGCGGCCTTGGCGAGCAGTTGCTGGAACGGCGTGCGGCAGCCTTGCAGATCGCCGAAAGCGAGCGGGACGAGGGGCTGACCGGAAGGAGCGGGAGACGAAGTGGCGGGTGTCATCAAGGAAGTGAGTGCGGTTTGATACACGCTGTTACGCACGAGGCGTGCCGCGTTGGGCGGTGCAGCATACTAGCGTGACATAATAGCCCGTTTGAAGTGCCCATATCGCGTCAGGCGGCGTAAGGCGCCGCTGGCAAGCGTCACGGCGAACGGCGCGCGTGATAGTGCGGCACAACACGACGACCCTCGTGAACGGAGAAAAGCATGTCGTCTCTTCATGCAAAGCAGCCTATCCGTACGCTCGTTACCGGCGCAAGCGGCTTTACCGGCCGCTACCTGGTCGATAACCTGCTCGGCCGGGGCCACACTGTGATCGAAACGGTCGCCGGGCGCGATGAGCCTGAAACGCCAACCCGCGTGAGGCTCGACATCACGTCGCCGGACGCCTGCCGGCGCGCGATCGAAATCGCGCGCCCCGACTATATTGTCCATCTGGCTGCGATCAGTTTCGTGGGGCATAACGACCCGCTCGACTTTTACCGCGTCAACGTGATCGGCACGCTGAATCTGCTGGAGGCCTGTGCCGCCGTCGGGCATACGCCGCGCAAGCTGCTGATCGCGAGCAGCGCGAACGTCTACGGCAACGTGACGAGCGAGGCTATCGACGAGAGCTTTCCGGTCACGCCGGTCAATCACTACGCCGCCAGCAAGGCGGCGATGGAAACGATGGTGCGGACCTGGTTCGACCGGCTGCCGATCCTGATTGTGCGGCCGTTCAACTATACCGGGCGCGGCCAGGCGTCGAACTTCCTCGTGCCGAAGATCGTCGGGCACTTCGCGCGTCGCGAAGCGTCGATCGAACTCGGCAATATCGATGTCGCGCGCGATTTCTCCGACGTACGGTATGTGGCAAGCGCTTATGAAGCGCTGCTCGACTCGGAGGCCGCGGCCGAAACCGTCAATGTCTGCACCGGCACGCCTTTTACGCTGCGCGAAATTCTCGCGGCGGCAAGCGATCTGACCGGACATGAGTTGGAGATTCAGATCAATCCCGCCTTCGTGCGGCAAACCGACGTGAAAATGCTGGCCGGTTCGCCCGCCAGACTGCGCACGCTCGTGCCGACCGTCGAGGCGATTCCGTTCATGGATACGCTGCGCTGGATGCTTGCGGCATAAACCCGCATCGGCGCTGATCGGCGGTTCTTTTTGAGTCGTGATGACGCGCGACTTTCGTTCGCGTATAAACAATCGTAGTGCGCCGCGCGGACGCTGCGGGTTTGTTCAGACATGTGCGGCGTCCGATTCCCGTTTTCCCTCACGCGCATTGCGCTGATTCAGCTGCCAGCCGTTTCATCGGTATGACGATTCGTCATGCTTGCGGTCGCTTGCCGCGACATTCGTCGTGAAAGTGACGACCGAATTAAACGATCGAAACCAAATTTGTCAAGCTGTTTCAAGTTGTTAGGGTTCTAGTTTTTAACCTGGGTCCCTTTATAATCGGGGCTTCATAAGATTGGCGTTTGAACGCCCGCCTGCTGTGCAAGGCGGTGGCGGCGGGCGTCGACAAGATTCCGCACCACAACGCGCGGTGGCAGATCTGCCAACCATCCGATCTGCGGCCAACATCTAGAAGGGAATTTCATGATTCTGGTAACGGGCGGCGCCGGTTTTATCGGCGCCAATTTCGTGCTCGACTGGCTCAATGCCTCGGACGAAGCGGTACTGAACGTGGACAAGCTGACGTATGCCGGCAATCTGGGTACGCTCAAGTCACAACAGGGCAACCCGAAACACGTTTTCGTGCGCGCGGATATCTGCGATCGCAGCGCACTCGACGCGTTGTTTGCCGAGCACAAGCCGCGTGCCGTGCTGCACTTTGCCGCGGAAAGCCACGTGGACCGTTCGATTCATGGACCGGCCGATTTCGTGCAGACGAACGTGGTCGGCACCTTCACGCTGCTCGAAGCAACCCGCCAGTACTGGAACGCGCTCGGCGAAGCCGGCAAGGCCGCGTTCCGCTTCCTGCACGTTTCGACCGACGAAGTTTTCGGCTCGCTGTCCGCTACCGATCCGCAGTTCTCCGAAACCACGCCGTATGCGCCGAACAGTCCTTACTCGGCCACCAAGGCCGGTTCCGACCACCTCGTGCGCGCCTACCATCATACGTATGGGCTGCCGGTGCTGACCACGAACTGCTCGAACAACTACGGTCCGTACCAGTTCCCCGAAAAGCTGATTCCGCTGATGATCGCCAATGCGCTCGCCGGCAAGGCGCTGCCGGTCTACGGCGACGGCCAGAACGTGCGCGACTGGCTGTACGTGGGCGACCACTGCAGCGCGATCCGCGAGGTGCTCGCGCGCGGCACACCCGGCGAGACGTACAACGTGGGCGGCTGGAACGAGAAGAAGAACCTCGAAGTGGTCCACACGCTGTGCGACCTGCTCGACCAGTTGCGTCCGAAGGCGGGCGGGTCGTACCACGACCAGATCACGTATGTGAAAGATCGTCCGGGCCACGACCGCCGTTATGCGATCGACGCGCGCAAGCTCGAACGTGAGCTTGGGTGGAAGCCCGCGGAAACGTTCGAAACGGGTCTCGCGAAGACGGTCCAGTGGTATCTGGACAATCAGGCGTGGTCGGACGAAGTCGCCTCGGGCGAGTACCGCAAGTGGGTGGCCAAGCAATATGCGTGATAAGGCCAGTTCGGTGCCCATCCTCCTTGTTACCGGAAGTCGAGGCCAAGTTGGCTTTGAGTTGCGCCGGAGTTTGGCTTCGCTCGGCAACGTGGTAGCGCTCGACCGTTCGGTCTGCGATCTGAGGAGTCCCGACTCCATCCGTAGCGTGGTGCGAGAAGTGCAGCCGGACGTGATTGTGAACCCGGCCGCGTACACGGCCGTTGACGCAGCGGAAAACGACGCGGAACTCGCATACGCCATAAACGGCGTGGCCGCCGGCGTGCTGGCTGAAGAAGCAAAGTCGCTTGGCGGCCTCCTGGTGCACTATTCGACCGACTATGTTTTCGATGGTCGGAAGGATGGTCCATACGTCGAGACCGACGTTGTCAATCCCCAATCTGTCTATGGCAAAAGTAAGCTTGCCGGCGAGCAGGCTATTGCGGAAAGAGGTGCAACGGCAATCGTGCTGCGCACTTGTTGGGTAGCTGGTGCGCATGGCAGCAACTTCGCCAAGACTATGCTGAGGCTCGGTCGCGAACGCGACAGCCTGCGCGTGATCGCTGACCAATACGGAGCGCCGACGACAGCGGCGTTGATCGCCGACGTGACCGCGCAGATCGTCGCGCGCCACTGGCTTCACGGGGATCGCGCGGCATTCGCGTCGGGTGTCTACCATCTTGCTGCGGCCGGCCAAACATCGTGGCATGGCTACGCAACCGAGGTGCTGCAATTTGCTGCGGCGCGCGGCGTCGAACTGAAAGTCGATCTCGCCCGTATCGAGCCCATTGCTACAGCTGACTATCCGCTACCCGCTCCGCGTCCGGCCAATTCCCGTCTCGATACGCACAAGCTGCGCCAAACCTTCGGTATCAATCTCCCCGATTGGCGCGACGGTGTGCACCACCTGCTAGAACAGATTCTTCCGTGAGTAAAAAACATGCGTAAAGGCATTATCCTAGCCGGTGGGTCCGGCACGCGTCTTTACCCGATCACGCGGTCGGTGTCGAAGCAACTGCTACCCGTCTACGACAAGCCGATGATCTACTATCCGCTGTCGACGCTGATGCTGGCGGGTATTCGCGACATCCTTGTGATCTCCACGGCGGAAGATACGCCGCGTTTTGCAGAGATGCTCGGCGACGGCAGCGCTTGGGGCATCGATCTGCAATACGCCGTGCAGCCTTCGCCCGATGGACTTGCGCAGGCCTTTATTATCGGCCGTGAATTCATCGGCTCTGATCCTTGCACGTTGATTCTCGGCGACAACATTTTCCACGGGCATGATCTCGTGCGTCAGCTGACACGTGCGGGGCAGTCCGAGCAGGGCGCGACTGTATTCGCCTATCACGTGCACGATCCGGAGCGTTATGGGGTAGTTGAGTTCGACGAGAATTTCCACGCGCTATCGCTGGAAGAAAAGCCGCTCAAGCCGCGCTCCAATTATGCGGTGACTGGTCTTTATTTCTACGACAACCAGGTCTGCGACATTGCAGCTGACGTCAAGCCGTCAGCACGTGGCGAGCTCGAAATCACGGATGTCAACAAACGATATCTGGAAATAGCTCAGCTCGACGTTGAGATCATGGGGCGTGGATATGCGTGGCTGGATACAGGCACGCACGATTCGCTGCTTGAGGCCGCCAGTTTCATAGCGACGCTGCAGAGTCGGCAGGGGCTGATGGTGGCCTGCCCGGAAGAGATTGCGTACCGCAGCCATTGGATCAGTGCCGAACAGGTCGAACGCCTCGCTGGACCGCTTGCCAAAAATCGATACGGCCAATACCTGAAACAGATCATTTCGGAAGCAGTTAAATGAGCATGACCGTCATCGCAACCGAGATCCCGGACGTATTGATCCTCGAACCCAAGGTGTTCGGAGATGATCGCGGCTTCTTTTATGAAAGCTTTAATGCTCGTCGTTTCGAGGAGCTCACTGGTGTGAAGCGCGAGTTCGTTCAAGACAATCATTCGCGGTCGGCGCGCAACGTGCTGCGAGGACTGCATTACCAGATTCAAAATCCGCAAGGGAAGCTGGTGCGCGTCGTAACCGGTGAGGTATTCGACGTAGCGGTAGACCTGCGCAAGCAATCGCCGACATTTGGGCGTTGGGTGGGCGTCACACTGTCGGCAGAGAACAAACGGCAGTTGTGGGTGCCGGAAGGCTTTGCGCACGGCTTCGTCGTGACTTCCGAATATGCCGAGTTTCTGTATAAGACTACGGACTATTGGTACGCGGAACATGAGCGCAGTATTGTTTGGAACGATCCTCAGATTGGCATCCAGTGGCCGATCGTTGGCCAGCCGGCGCTTTCGGGAAAGGATGCTGCAGGGGTCAGCTTCGAGTCAGCTGAGGTCTATCGGTGAATCCACATGCACCCTATTCAACGGGGCCGCTTAGCGTCGTACGCAGTGTCACGAACCATCGTCAGCTGATCAGGCAACTCGTCGCACGCGAGGTGGTGGGCCGGTATCGTGGATCGATCATGGGTCTGGCGTGGTCGTTCCTCAACCCGCTGCTGATGCTCATCATTTACACATTCGTCTTTTCCGTAGTTTTCAAGGCGCGCTGGGGGACCGGAGGTACTGAGGATCGCAGCGAGTTTGCTCTGATCCTGTTCGCCGGACTGATCATGCATACGCTGTTTAGCGAGTGCGTAATCCGTGCGCCCGGCGTTGTTCTTGGTAATGCGAACTATGTCAAGAAGGTCGTGTTCCCTCTGGAGATTCTTTGCTGGGTGAGCCTGGGCTCGGCTCTGTTTCATGCTCTCGTTAGCTGCGGCGTGCTGCTGGTTGCCATGGTCGTGATTCGCCATACTATGCCCTGGACTGTTGTCCTGTTTCCGCTGGTGCTAATCCCATTCGTGCTTGGGGTGATCGGCCTAAGTTGGGCGCTGGCCGCATTCGGCGTATTTGTCAGGGATATCGGTCAGTTGATGGGGATGGTGACAACGATCCTGATGTTCTTGACGCCGATCTTTTATCCGGTGACTTCGTTGCCGGAGCGCTTTCGTGTCTGGGTCTATCTGAATCCATTGACCTGGGTAGTTGAGCAAGCGAGGAACACATTGATCTTCGGCAAGGTACCGTCTTTCCATGGCTGGGCGATCAGCATGATTCTCGGTGCGCTCGTTGCATGGGGTGGCTTCTGGCTTTTCCAAAGGCTGCGCAGAGGATTTTCCGATGTCATCTGAGATTGTCATTCGCGTTAAGAATCTCTCGAAGTGTTTCAATATTTATGATCAGCCTCGAGACAGGTTGAAACAAGCGATCTTGCCGCGCCTGCAGCGCTTGTTCGGCCGGCCGCAAAAGAGCTATCACAAAGAATTCTGGGCACTCAGAAACGCGGACTTCGAGATCAGAAGAGGGGAGACGGTTGGGATTATCGGCCGTAACGGCTCGGGAAAGTCTACCTTGTTGCAGTTGCTGTGCGGCACTCTGACGCCGACTCACGGAGATATCGAGGTCACCGGAAAAGTCGCCGCGTTGCTCGAACTGGGCGCAGGTTTCAATCCGGAATTCACCGGCCGTGAGAACGTGTTTTTAAGCGGTTCCTTCTATGGACTGACTCGCGAGCAGGTGCAGGAGCGTTTTGATCGCATCGCAGCGTTTGCAGACATCGGCGACCATATCGAACAGCCGGTCAAGACGTATTCGAGCGGTATGTTCGTGCGCCTCGCGTTCGCAGTGATTGCGCACGTCGACGCCGATATTCTTGTGATCGACGAGGCGCTGTCGGTCGGCGACGCGGTATTTACGCAGAAATGCATGCGCTTCATCCGCTCATTTCAGGAGAAGGGGACGCTGTTATTCGTGAGCCATGATATGCAGTCAGTCGTGAATCTGTGCCGCAATGCGATCTGGCTGAATGCGGGCGAAACGAGGATGAAAGGCACTTCCAAAAATGTGTCGGAGGCTTACCTCAAGTACACGTTGCAGGAAGTCTACGGGGAAGAGGCGATTCTGCTGTCGGCCGCGCCGAAAGAAAGCACGCTGGATGCGCCGATGTTTGAGGAAGCGGGTCCGCCGATGCTGGACTATGAAGCGGTCGCATCTGTGAGCTCTAACTTGTTTGACGCGAAAGGTTGGAAGACTGGCGACGCGGAAATTGAAGCGGTACAACTCGAGAGTCTCACCGGCGAGAACGATGGCATTTTGCGAGGCGGTGAATTGGTCAGAATGGTGGTCAGGGCTCGTGCGCACCAACCGCTTGAGCGGCCAGTTATAGGTTTTATGGTGCGTGACCGTCTTGGTCAGAACTTGTTCGGGGAAAACACATTGTCGCTTACTGCTCTCGATCAGGCGCGCGTTGCTGCCGGCCAGATGTTCGAGGGGGAGTTCGTATTCCGCCTGCCAATGTTGCCGGATGGGCAGTACTCAGTCACCGCGTCGGTGGCAGACGGAGATCTCCATAACAACGTACAGCATCATTTGCTTCACGACGCACTTATCATCAACGTGGCGTCGAGCAAGGTTCGCTGGGGATTGGTCGGTGTGCCCTTCGAGCGGGTTACCCTGAATTGCATATGATGAAATCGATAAGACAACTCTACAAAGAGCACGAAGGCAAAGTCTCCGACAAATGGTCGCTTTACCTCGATGAATACAATCGTCTGTTTGCACCGTATCGGGACCAGCCGATCCGCATGCTCGAAATTGGCATCCAGAACGGCGGTTCGCTGGAAATCTGGTCCAAATACTTTGCGCAAGCAAGGACCCTGGTCGGGTGCGACATCAATCCCGATTGCTCGAAACTGATCTATGCGGATCCCCGTATTTCTGTGGTGGTCGGTGATGCGAATACCGATGAAAGTGCCGCGGAGATCCTTGGCCACTCGGCTCGCTTCGATGTGGTTATCGATGATGGATCGCATCGTTCCAGTGACATCGTGCGCTCATTCGCACGCTATTTTCCTGCACTCAACGACGGCGGCATTTTCGTTGCGGAAGATTTGCATTGCAGCTATTGGCAGGACTTCGAAGGCGGACTTTACGATCCGTACTCGTCGATCAATTTTTTCAAACGTATCGCCGATGTTGTCAACCATGAGCATTGGGGCGTAGCGAAAGCAAACCGCACTGTGCTTCAGGGAATGTTCAAACGGTATGGCTGCGAATTGTCTGACGCTGAGCTTGATCGCATTCATTCGGTGGAGTTTATCAATTCGATCTGCGTAATCCGGAAAGCGCCACCCGACCAGAACCGCTTGGGCAAACGTTTCATCGCCGGTGAGCTTGAAGTTGTCGTGCCGGGCCATCGAGCGCTTCTTGGCACGGATGCGGATGTGCCGGATCAGTCCGCCAATCCGTGGACGGTCATGGCGATGCCACCGGACGAGGAATATGAACTCCTCAAGACGCAAATCGAGTATCTGAAGCGCGCGGCGAGCGTGCACGACCAAGAACTCCGTGCGCGAGACACGGTGATCAGGCAGCGCGATCAGGAGATCGAGCGGCTCAACGGCGTCGTCAATGAATTCAAAAACGAAATCGGCAAATATCATGGCGTCGTCATGTCGCGTGATGCTGAGCTCGAAGCAATCAGAACCTCTAACAGTTGGCGTATCACCGCGCCCTTGCGTCGGGTAGGCGGGGTTGCGCCGAAGCTGCGCTATCGCGTCGGCGGAGTGGCCGGCCTCGTGCGTCGGCATGGCGTCGGCTATCTGGCCGGCAAAGCATGGGATATTTTCCGCCAGCAGGGCGCGGGCGGTTTGCGCCAGCGCGCTTCGCTTACATTGCGGCAGCATCACCTCAGCGTAGCGCCGCCCGTTGCGCTTCGCCATCCTGAGGCGAACTATTTTCCAGTTACGCCGGTCGATCGTCCGCCGCTGCCTGCGGTAACAGTCGACGTTGTGATTCCCGTATATCGAGGTCTCGATGAAACACGCAAATGTATCGAGTCCGTGCTGAAAGCGCATTGTGCAGCCAACATGCGCGTCATCGTGATCGACGATGCGAGCCCTGAGCCTGCAGTTTCCGCTTATCTCGACAGCCTGCCACAAACGCCGGAATTCAAGGTCATGCGCAATGAAGTCAATCTCGGCTTCGTCAAGACAGTGAACCGCGGTATGCGGCTTGAACCTGCCAATGACATTGTCCTGCTGAATAGCGACACCGAGGTGGCTGATGGCTGGTTGGACAGACTCGTCTGGCACGCGTACAGCCAGTCGAAAATCGCATCGGTGACCCCGTTTTCCAACAACGCTACGATTTGTAGCTATCCGACTATCTATGGCACGCGCGTGTTGCCGCATGGGGAAACGCTCGAAGCTCTGAATCAGGCTTTCTATACGGCCAATGCTGGGCGCGCGGTCGAGTTGCCGACAGGTGTCGGTTTTTGCATGTACATCCGTCGCGCGTGTCTCGATGAATTGGGTCTGTTCGATGAGGAAGCGTTCGGCAAAGGCTACGGCGAAGAGAACGATTTCTGTCTGCGCGCGTTAGCGCGCGGTTGGACGCACTTGCTGGCGACCGACACATTCGTGTATCACGCCGGGGAGGTCAGCTTCGCGGATTCCAGCTCACCGGGCAAAGCGCGGGCTATGGAAGTTCTGCGTGAGCGTTACCCCGATTACGAAACCAGGATCGTCGAACACGTGACTCAAGGTGACGCTGAGCCGTTCCGCATTGCAGCGACGGCAGCGCGCTTCCGGCTTAGCCGTAAACCCGTCACGCTCATGATCGGTCATCATCTGGGCGGCGGTACCGAGAAGCATCTGCTAGATCTGGCTGATAGCCTCGTGCCGGACGCGTTTTGTCTGGTGCTGTCGCCGGCGAGTGACGTTGCTAACCGGATAGTCTTGCGCGCGGCTAATGTCGCCGACAGCTTCGAACTGCCGCTTGATCTACCGCAACATGAACGTTTCCTTTGGGAATTGCTGAAGTCGTTTGGCGTAACGCGCGTTCACTTTCATCATTTGCTCGGTTTGCCCGAATCGGTCCGGGAGGTCGTTCGGCAGCTTGGTGTACCGCACGACTTTACGGTGCACGACTATTACACCATCTGCCCCCAGGTCAATCTCGCGATTGAAGGGCGTTATTGCGGTGAGCCGGAAAACGGCAAATGCAACGCTTGTATTGCAAAGCGCCCATCGCACGGTGCGCAGGATATCGATTGGTGGCGCCAGAAGCACGCGTGGGTCATTGATGACGCGGCCCGGGTAATGTGCCCGACGCACGATGTGGCGCAACGCATCCGCCGTTACCGTCCGGCAGCCAACACGGTTGTCGCCAGCCATGAGTGTGCAGCGCCGGTACCTGTGAAGGCGCCGACGCTGAGCGCTGACGAACCACTGCGTGTGGTGATGCTCGGCTGGCTCGCCACTCACAAGGGTGGCCCACTGGTCGCCGAATGCGTCGACTTCGCCAGACGCCAGAAGCGTCCGATGCACTTCCACCTTATCGGTCGCTCGGTCGATCCGATTGAAACGTCGAGCACATATAGCGAAACAGGCGAATACACGGACGACAATGTCCAGAGCCTGATTACCGAAGCCGATCCACACCTGATCTGGCTACCGTCGACCTGGCCCGAGACGTACAGCTACACGCTCAGCGCAGCGTTGACTGCCGGCGTGCCGGTGGCTGCGCCGAACATCGGTGCCTTTCCGGAGCGCTTGAGTGGCCGCGATTGGAGCTGGATCGTTCCGTGGGATAGCACGGCCCTGCAGATGCTGGACTTCTTCGAGGAAGCACGTGCGTTCCTTGAGCGTGGTCTGTCGCCGGCTCCAGGTGAGGGCGGCGAAGCTCCTCCGCAAGGTTTTTATAACGGTGCCTATCAGGCTGAGTTGACGAACGCGCAAGTTACACCGATTGACCTACGGCGTCCGGGTGTACCCAGTGTGCTTGCCGTTGTGGAGACCTACGGCAAGCATGCTAGCCCGTGTGCTTATATTCGAGTTCTACTACCGTTGCTGAAGATTGCATCGAAACGACCGTTGACTGTCAAAGTCGTCGAAGCAGACTACCTCAGCGATTACGTTGCAGATGTAGTCTATACGCATCGAGTCGCGCTTTCGGGTGGCGACGCACTTACCGCGGTCGAGCATTGCCGCCGCAACGACATGCGGCTTGTGTACGATCTCGACGATGATCTGCTCGCCATTGCCGAAAGCGATCATCCGGAACGTGAAGCGTATGCCGGCTACGCGCAGAGTATTCGTCTGCTGGTGTCCGAGGCGTCCAGCGTGCATGTTTCAACCGATCCATTGCGCCAGAAACTAGCAGCATTCAGTCGCCATGTGAAGCTCGTTCCGAACGCTTTGGACGACGGTCTGTGGCACCTGTCCGACGCGAGACCGGCCCGAGCGTCTGGGCAGTCGGTATCGATCCTGTACATGGGTACGCAAACGCATGCCGTCGATTTTGAAATGGTCAAACCGGCCCTCGCTCGTCTGAAGAGCAAGTATCGCGACCAGGTGAGGATTTGCGTGATCGGGGTGACGCAAGATCGCGAGAAATCCGATGTCTACGAATTCGTCGATGCGCCGTCGCGGGTGAGCGGCAGCTACGCCGCCTTCGTTGAATGGCTGGTCGAGAAAGGCAACTTCGATATCGGGATTGCGCCGCTGCTTGATAGCGAATTTAACGCCGGCAAAAGTGGCATCAAGTTCCTCGACTATGCAGCGTTGGGCTTGGCGATCGCGTGTTCGGACGTGCGTTCCTATCGCTCCGTAGTTAGGCATGAGGAAACTGGTGTGCTGGTCAAGAACGACGAGAATGCGTGGTACGAGGCGTTGGACCGACTTGTGTCCGATTCGCAATATCGCACCCGTCTTGCGACCAATGGACGAGCTGATTTGATCGCGCATCACACGCTGTCGAGCGTATACGAGAATTTCCCGGGAATGTGGTTGCTCTGAACCCAAGCCGAATCGCGTCGACAACTATGTCGACCCTGAGGTCAAGGAGCTGGCGCAAGGCAGCTCCTTTGTTTGACAACCCCGGTCCGACGGGTTTGCCGTCGCAGAAGGATGCCGAGTTCCATGAGAGAGTTGTCTCCGCAAACGATGGATGTCCGGGTCGACGAGTCCACTGAGGCTCGTCTTTCGTCGAAAGGTTGGATTGCCGTTGCGGCACTAGCCGTCGTGACCTATTTCATCCGCGATTGCTACCAATTTCTTAAACCCCAGTTTTGGGCTGAAGATGCGACGATTTTCCTCGCAATGTCAGTTCGTGAGGCGTTGCTCAATTTAGTCCACCCCTACGCCGGCTATTTTCATTTTGCCCCAAGAACGCTTGCGCTTCTGGGCGCATTTTTCCCTACCGTACTAGCGCCCGCAGTTTTCTATTATGGCGCGGTCGCCGCTGCCGTCGCATCGTGCGTCGCTATCTACCTCATGGTGGGCACATTCCCTACACATCTGCGCATCCTGTTTGCGCTAGCGCCAATGCTTGTTTTGCCGGCGGGCGAAGTCTATGGGAACGTCACCAACATCCAATGGTTCTTCGGCGTCGCATTTGGAGTCCTCGTGCTCACTTACCGCGGAGACACGTTTCGTTCGCGCGGTTGGCTTGTGATGGGCGAAGTGCTTGCGCTAACCGGCCCATTTTCCGTTGTCTTCTGGCCTTGCCTGCTGGTCTGGTCCTGGCTAACCGGAAGGTTACCGGTCAATGCGAAGATGCTCGTTGTCGTTGGTATCGGGGCGTTTGTTCAGCTTGCCGCCGTGGTGTTGATGGGTGTGAACAAGTATGGCGTGGGCATTGCTGCGGCGTCGGCGTGGGTGCGCGCTGTCAAAATTTTTGTGGGTAGTTTCGTTACGCTGAGCGGCGTTACCGGCGGCGTTGCCGTTCTCGCAATTTTCGTCTTGCTGGCGTTCGGCCTTCGCCGAAATTTCGTGGAAAGGCTGCGAGGCGGCTATCTGCCGTTCGGACTTGTCTGCATGGCATTGCTGACTCTGTTGATGGGCTTGTGGACCCACAAACACATGCCAGACGAGATCAATCCACTCGGGCCCGGAGAGCGCTACTTTTTCCTGCCGTTCAATTTCCTGTTTATGGCCGTGATCGCGTCTGCACAGGCGGTAGGGAAAAAATACCACTGGTTTTGCCTCGTTGTAGCTCTATCGCTGGTGTTCGGTTGGAGCCGCCATTTCCGCAAGGGTGAGCTGAGCGATTTTAGGTGGCGCGACTACTATGCGTTGTCGCAAGTAACGCAGGATTCGCTGATCCCGATCCAACCGGGATGGGTATTGCGTCTTAATAATGACCGACCGGATCGCCTCGTTTCTGTGATGCCGGTTGATCTGTCTAGATTAGAGCCGTTTTATGGTGTCCTTCATACAGATGGTGACGAGACGACGCTAATCGAGGAGCGGGTATCAGGTGATCCTGCATCGCAGATCGTATTCGACGTTCCGTCGTCCTGTCTTAAAACCGAACATCGTTTTGTGCGCGTGGCACTTAAGGATGCCGCGCGAGTTCATCTTTACCTGCCCGATGTCAACGATATTTCTTCGAAATCGGCGTCGCTGATTTGGCACGTTGGTGCGAACGACCATTGGTACTTCGACGTACCAAATCGGGTCAGTACGAAGATAGTCCGCCTCGGTGTAACCAGCGACTCAGGCGGTATAGTGCGCGGTTTGAAGTTATCTTGGGTTTGCTGGTAAAAGGATCAAGTTTGAGCGAAGCAGAAAATGAGTTCATCCAAGACGCTCGGCAACCGTGTGCCGAGGTATCGATGACAGCGCGCAAGCTGACATGCGGCATTGCTATGTGCACATGCAACGGTGCGGCTTACCTTGGTGCGCAGTTAAGCTCGCTCATCGAGCAAACACGCTTACCCGATTCTATTGCTATCAGCGATGACAGGTCAGATGACGGTACCTGGGATGTGTTGAATGCATGGGCGGCCGAGGTCCGTTCTGTGCATGCGATACAGGTGGTCCTGATGCGCAACGAAACGCGACTCGGCGTCACTCGGAATTTCGAACAGGCAATCGGAGCGTTGGATACAGATATCATATTTCTCGCGGACCAGGACGATATTTGGGCAAACAACAAGATCGAGATGTTGGCTGGGACACTCGAAACCGATTCCGACGTTTTATTGGTTCATTCTGATGCGTTTCTTATAGATGAGGACGGCGCAGACATCGGACGATCACTTTTCGAAGCGCTCTACCTTACGTCCGCAGATCGTGAACTGGCACGGCAGCAACGTTTCTTTGAAGTGTATTGTCGTCGCAACCTCGTTACCGGCACCACAGCGGCTTTTCGGCGTAAATTGCTCGAGCTCGCGCTGCCGTTTCCCGACACCTGGATCCATGACGAATGGCTGGCGGCGTGCGCGGCCGCATGGAGACGCGTGGCGATGCTGCCGGACAAGCTGACGTTTTATCGGCAACACGGTCGCAATGTGATCGGCGTGCCGGCAGGTCGGTTGTCACTTCTCGTCAGGTATGTGCGGCGGGTGTTGGAAATTCCGCGGGATGACTATCTTGCGGGCAAGATCAACCGACTCGGAGCGCTTCACAAAAGACTGGACGAGACGAGTTTGGCACGCGACGACGCCCAGGTATTGCTTGTTGAAGCTGAACAGCATTTCATCCGACGAAGGGCGTTTAACAGGCGATTTCCATCACGACTCGTTTCGATCATCCGCGAGTCGCGCCGGAATGGCTATAGGCGGTTTGCTGACGGTGCTGCGGGCATGCTTCGGGACATCATCGATCTTTGACGCCGATTTACCGCAGGTAGTCACAGCGCCTGGAGCTGCCGCGGCAAACTCGGTTCCAGGCAAGGGATTTCCATGTCGGCCGTTTCAGGCTGCGCTCTTTCTGCCCGCAGAGCCGTCAAACGGTAAGCGCGCAGCAAACCCATCTTGACGGGTCGGGTTAGTCGACGATCCCCGTTGGTTGCCAGCGATGCGGCAACAATGCCGAGATGTCGCTGGCCTTGTGGATAGGAAGCCGCGTGAGGATGTCCTTCAGATAGGCGTGCGGGTCATGGCCGTTAAGTTGTGCCGACCTTATCAGGCTCATGATGGCGGCAGCGCGTTGACCCGCCCGTAGCGAGCCGGCAAATAACCAGTTGGCCCTCCCGATGGCCCATGGACGGATCTGGTTTTCTACCCAGTTGTTATCTATTGGCACGTGTCCGTCGTCGAGATAACGCGTGAGCGCCTCCCAACGCTTGAGACTGTAATCCAGCGCTTTTGCAATCGCTGAACCTTCCGAAACCAGCTTGCGCTGCGCCACCATCCATTCGTAAAGTGCGTCGCACAATGGTTTGGCCCGGCTCTGCCGCAGTTTGCGCCGTTCCTCTGCATCGAGCACTGCAGCGTCGCGCTCGATATCGTAAAGCGCAGCGAAGAATGGCATGGCCTGTCCGGCAACCTGACTGCTGTGATTGGCATGCAGGTCGAAGAACTTGCGCCGTGCGTGCGCAGCGCATCCGATTTCAGTGATGCCCTGCTGGAAGCCAGCCTTGTAGCCGCCGTAATCGTCGCACACCAGTTTGCCCTGCCAGTCAGCGAGGAACGCACGGGCATGTTCGCCTGCACGGCTGACGGCGAAGTCGTAGACCACAGCGCGAAGCTCGCTGAAGTGCGTGGGTGTATACGCCCACAGGTACGCCCGGTGTGTCTTCCCTTTACCGGGACTGAGCATCTGCACCGGTGTCTCATCCGCGTGCAGCACGCCCTGCTGCAGGAGTTCCTGATGGAGCGCGTCGACCAGTGGCTGCAACTGTGCGCCGCACGTGCCAACCCACGCACCCAATGTCGATCGCGGTATCGCCAGACCCGCCCGCGCAAAGATCTGTTCCTGACGATACAGCGGAAGGTGATCCGCATATTTGGCGACCAGCACCGAGGCCAGCAGTCCCGTAGTCGGGATACCCTTGTCGATGACGTGTGCGGGCACCGGCGCCTGAATCAGCGTTTCACAGTTCTTGCACACCCACTTGCCACGGATATGTCGCTCTACTGCAAAGACACCGGGCGTGTAGTCCAGCTTCTCGCTTATGTCCTCACCGATTCGCACGCGCTCGCAGCCACAGTGACACAGGATGCTGTCCGGTTCGTGGTGGATCTCCGTGCGCGGCAGTTGCGCTGGCAGCGATGTGCGCTTCGGTTGCTGGGTTGACTGGTCGGCGGGCGCTTGTGGCTGAAGCTGCTCGAGCTCCAGTTCGATGGCGGCCAGATCGGCGTCGATTGCTTCGTCCAGCAGGCTCATCTGCTCGCTGGTGAACTGTTCGCTACGCCGGCCAAACTGCTGGCGTTTGAGGATGGATATCTCGTGGCTTAACTGCTCGATACGCGTCTGCCGGTAATGCAGTTCGCGTTCGTTCTCTTCGACCTCCCGCGTCTTCTCCTCAATCTCCCGGTCCCTGTCCTGCACCTGGGCAATCAGCTGCGCGGCAAGGGCGCGTAACTGTTCCGGGCTAAGGGCGTTGAGGTCGGCGGGCAGGGTCATGCAAACCAGTCTGCCAGAACCCCAGGCACCGTGGAAGCGCAACTGTTTACGTCCCTGTTGGCCTCATACGACGCGGATCACACCATTCGGGCCGATGCGCTGCCACGGCAAGCCCACCACCAGAGCGGCGAGCTGTTCCTGCGTGAGTGCATGTTGCTTCGGCTCGCTGCCAGCGTGAGGCCAGGCGAACTGTCCCTCGTTCAAACGTCGCGCTGCCAGCCATATCCCGATTCCGTCGTGAACCAGCACCTTCAGGCGATTGGCCCGCCGGTTGGCAAAGAGGTAAGCATGGTGCGGATGCGCAGCGCCGAACACCTTGACCACACGCGCCAGTGCGGTGTCGAAGCCCGCACGCATATCCAGCGGCTCGACTGCCAGCCACACTTCATCAATGCGGATCACGCGAGCCACTCCCGCAGCCAGGCGGCGCATTGCGCCGCCTCTGATGTCGGCCAGCTAACCGTAATCGACTGGTCCGCGCGACGAACTTCCACGCGGATCTCAGCCGCACGCGCGGTCCGCGTCTCCAGAGGAAGCGGAACGAACGCCGGTGCCGCTACTGATGGTGCTGATATGTCGCCACGCGCCACCAGCACGCAATCGTTCCTTTCGGCCTGCTCTACCCAACGTCGCAGCAGATTCGCGTTCAGCTTGTGGTGCAATGCGATGGCCGCGAGCGACACCCCGGGGCCTTGGCAAGCCGCCACCACCTGGGCTTTGTACTCGACGCTATAGCGCCGGCGTCGACGACGGCCAAGTGGCGCTTCTTCTTCGATAGTGTTCACGTGTCCACCTATTCAAGTGGATACGATGCTCCCAAGACCCTCCACGCAACTCAAGACGGGATGGCCGTGCGCTTACGTCAAACGGCATCCAAGTGAGCGCCGTATCGAGCCTGCCTCCTCATCTGATACCATAAGATTATTCGACGGCCACGGAAGGTGCTTACAGCATGGACAGGCGAGATGCGGTACTCAAGTTTCTCACGAAAGATATGAGGGGCTTGGAAATTGGTCCGTGGTTCAACCCACTTGCTCCAAAGGCAGAAGGATATAATTGTTTGGTGCTCGACGTTTTCGATTCCGACGCGTTGCGTGAGCGGGCTCGAAGCGTTGCGAATGTCCCGATGATCTTGTGGGACAGAATTGAAGACGTGGATGTTGTTGGTTCGTCAACGCACATTGACGAACTGATTCATGAGGTGGCGAGCTCGGCACGTTCGACTATATCGTGTCATCGCACAATTTCGAGCACCTTCCCAACCCGATCCGATTTCTTCGAGGCTGTGCGAAAGTGCTCCGTCCGGGCGGCGTTATTTCGATGGCGATTCCTGATCGTCGCGCATGCTTTGACTATTTTAGGCCTGTGACAACGCTTTCTGCATGGATTGCTGCGTTTCTGGAGGATGTAAGTCGTCCAAGCCGGGCCCAATATTTCGATATGGTGACGTGTACCGGTCTCTTTGATACAGGAGACAGTAAGACTATCTCTTTCCATCGTGGTGTTGAACCAGAAAAGGTGTCGGCGGGGTTACGACTCGACGAATCTTTCGCTGAGTGGACAGATCAATCGCGTGACGGTGAGTATTTTGACTCACACTGCTCGGTGTTCACGCCGTCATCATTTGAGTTGCTGATTAGAGATGTGGCTTATCTTGGACTGGCTCCATTTGAGGTTGTGGAGATCTTCGATTCGCCCGGAGTGGAATTCTATGTGCGCCTTAAGATGAATGACTCAAAGGAGGCGCTGCGGCCAGAGGGCTATGAAGAGATGCGCAATCTGCTGCTGCATCGGATTCTCGATGAGGCGGCCGAAACATCCTCCACATATATGACCGCACGTGAACTGCCCGGCACGGTGGCGTCTCTGCAGGAACGACTCGCTGCCTTCCAAAAAAGTACTGCTGTTCTGGAGGAGGATCTAGAGACGAGACGCGCCGAGGTTGAGCGGCTAGCAGAGAGGGGCCGTATTCTCGAAAGTGACCTGCAGGCTATACGCGCATCGACAAGTTGGAAGGTTACGTCACCTCTCAGGCGCATGATAGGCAAGTTTCGGTAATCTGTTTTGACAATGTGGGTACTTCATCCGTGAGTTCGAACTATGACTGAAGTACTGGTAAAATTTTCGATTGCCTCAGGCCAAGTTTTGATCGGGCTGAATGATTTCAAAAATTTACAGATTAAATAAGCTTTCCAGTCATTTATAAAAAGTACCAATCTCCAGGCAGTCTGAAAAAAGAATCCCGGTGAGAATGGCATATTTGTAGGCTGCAGGGTTATATTGTGGATTCGACTCCTTCACAAATCCAATCAAGTACCACGTCCACGCGGGGGCCATTTGCGGCGCCCCTTGCAATTTTTGCGCTAGTGTTGTCGGCGCTACTTGTTATCCCTTTTTTACCTGCCATGCCGTCAAGTGGGCTGGATGCCTCTTGGGGATATGCGCTCAATGAAGCAATCGATCGTCGCATCGTATTCGGAAAGGATCTGATCTTCACTTTCGGACCGTTGGGGTCCGCCTATACGCAGATGTACCATCCCGCAACGGATGGGATCATGCTGCTGACATGTACGGTACTGTCTGTTGCTCTATGTGCAGGATTTGCGGTTCTAGCGATTCCACGTCGGCCGCTCGCACTTCTTCTGCTGCCCGTCGTGTTGGCGACGGCTCAGAGTCGTGATGCGATCTTTGTCGCGATTCCATTCTGTATGGCGATGGCCACGTTTGTGGTAACGCGTCGGGGTCGTGGCGGTGTGACTCGTGCGCTGCCGAAACCGGTCTGCGCGGCATTGATCTTTATCGGTGCCGCGTGCGGGATGTTGCCCTTGGTCAAGGGCAGCTTCGTTGCCGTGACGTTGTTCTTGTGCTGCTGCTCGATCGTATTGCTGGCGAGGGCGCGCCATTTCAAACTCGCGGTCGCAATCCCGATCGTGGTACTGGTCTCGATGGTTGGGTGTTGGATCGGCGTTGGCCAATCTTTGTTCACGCTCCCGAATTTCTTTATCGCGCAACTCCCGATCATTTCCGGGTACGCGGGAGCCATGTCATCCGAAGGATCATTTTGGGTCGTGGCAATCTGGCTGCTGCCGACCGCCGCCGCTCTGGCTATCGTCTATTTTTGCTTGAGTCGCGGGGAGGGCGCTGACGGCGTGGTGCTGTGGATAGGCGTTCTTGGATATTTCTTTATAACATTCAAGGCGAGTTTTGTTCGTCAAGACGATGGGCACCTGTATACGGCGCTGGCAGCGCTGAGCCTCGTGTCGCTGATTTTCGTCATGTCGGTGCGGCTGCGCATCGCACTGCTGTACGCGGTGCTAGCGTTCTTTAGCTGGTCCTCGATCGAAATTCAGACGAACAACTTTCATCCGAGACAAACAGCAATGTCGACCTGGTACGCGGTCCACCGCACGGCCGTCGGAATGAAATTGCGGCTGGCGTCACCTAGGCGCTTGCGCACTGACTTCGATAATGCGAATTCGGCAATAAGGGCAGCTTTTCCGATCGGAAAGGTGGAAGAGCCTGTCGATATCTATCCGACCGAGCTTGCCCCGATTTTCGCGCACGATTTGAAGTGGGCAGGGCGACCAGTGCCACAAAGTTATTCTGCTTACACACCGACTTTGGACTTAAAAGACGCTGAACATCTTAAGGGAGCTAATGCCCCCCGGACGGTGTTCTATTCGGTGGCATCTATCGATCTGCGTCTTCCATCGTTGGAAGACTCTAGTAGCTTACCGATTCTGCTAACGCAATATCGTGTCGCCGGGAGGTCGGAGACGGCCTTGCAGTTTGTGCGTTCGCCTCATCCGGCGGCGATTGATTTTAGAAAGCTTGACGAGCGTGAGGCTGAACTCAATAAGGACATCAATGTTCCGCCGTCTCGTGATCCAGTGCTAGCCAAGATCGTCGTGCGTCAAACTATCTTGGGAAAGCTCATGTCGGCCGCTTTCAAGCTTCCGTCGCTGTACATCGAGACCAAGTTTGAGGACGGACGGGTCCAACGGAACCGGTTTATTCCCGGAATGGCCAAGAATGGCTTCGTAGTCGCGCCATACGTTGGGTCGGTCGATAGCGTCGTAGACATAGCCGCTGATATGTCTACGAAGGAGGTTAAGCAGATCCGGATTGTGGGTTCGGAGGCGGGGTACTGGAGAAAAAAGATTCATGTGGAGTTCTTTTCATTCCCGGTAAGCCCTCAAGATACGGCCATGTCTTTAGCGGGCGTAGCGCCGAAGTCTGCATCTCCAGCCTTACTGCACGGGGTGTCCTCGACACTGGCGCAGTGTTACCTAGAGTCGATCAACGGTGTTTCTAAGGCAAAATTCCCCGCTGACGGCGTCGAAACAGGAAATGCCGCGTCCGTGGTCGGGTGGGCATCACCATCTACCGAAAAAGGGATTGCCCCGGACGAAATATGGCTGGCGCTCGCGTCAGAAAGCGGCGCAACAGAGTTCTACAAGGCTCGCATAAAGGAGCGTTCGGACGTCGCGGCAGCTTTCCATCATGCCGAGATGGCTAATGTTGGATTTAACGTCAAAGTGCGCGAAACAGCCACGGGACCGATGAGCATAAGCATCCTCACCGTTCGGGAGGGTGTCGTACAGGACTGTGGAATCAGACAGCGGGTGATATTTGCGAAGTAATTTTGGCGCGGCACGACAAGATCGTGCCGCGAAGGCTTGGCCGCTAGTATGCGCAGCCTGTTGCCAGCTCAGTGCTTAAAACTCCACCGCTTATGCCCCACATAACTCGTAAAGACCGGCACAGCGACTCCGACCGCATGCGCAACATCTCGCGCATGCCAAGTCATCCCCGTCCGAGGGAACACGTAGTAAGCCAGTCCAACGCTGACTGCCCACGTTTGTACGACGGCAACCAGATTCACGAGAGTAAAGAAGAACACTGACCGCCCTGTCGATTGTGTACTCTCCGTAAATACAAACAGCTTCGCGAGCACGAACGCCGTAATCATCCCAGTGATATAGGCGACCACGATCGCGGCCGAGTACGGCATCCACAGATTGTAGACCATCCGGCTGCACCAGTTGACCGCGGCGGCGAAGCCGCCGGCCAACAGAAACAGCAGGAAGCTCTTCGAGACGAATGCACGTTTGACGACCGTGTGAGCGCGCGTCATATCATCTTTGCCATCTTGCGGGACAGTCCGATACTCTCCGAGATGCCACGATCTTCGGGATAGTAGTAGGAGGTGTCCGCCACGAGCAAGCCCTTTACAGGAAGCTGGATTGGAGGCAGGCGGTCCAAGTACCCCGGTTCGCAAATCGGTTGCGCAAAACGATAACGGCTCGCGCGAACGTCAATAAAGTCGCCCTGCGTAAGCGCCGGATTGATCTTCATCAGGTAGCGTTTCACCTTATCGATAAACACTGAATTCGCTTCCTGATACTTCGGGTGCTCGCCCGGAATATAGAAAGGCACGTAGACGACGTGGTGATCGAGCGGACGCAGGTTCGTGTATTCCACGATGCCCGGAATATCCATCTCAGGATCGTTCGTATTCAGCCAGAAGTTTTCCGTGACGGGCTTCTTCAGCTTCGCGATGACGCACACCACCGCCACGTTCTTGACACTGCGAAACGCATCGAGAATGCTCGCCGGCAGGTCGGGTATCACGCCCGGCACGTAGGGCAGCGGAATCGTGCTAATGACCTTATCGAACGGCAGAAACTCGCCGCCTGCTTCGATGCCGGTAACTTCGCCGTTCTCGATGACGACCTTCTGCGCTGGCGTGCCGAGGCGAAATTCACCGCCGTTCGCTACGATGTAATCACGCATTCCGTTGAGCAGCGTATCGGACCCTCCTTCAAGATAGCCAAGCTTTTCGTGAAAGAGGTTGTAGCGCGACCGGCCGATGCGGCGGATGCGACTCCAGATCCAGGCTGCGGAAAGGTTATAGGCGTAGTCGTAAAACTTGTAGTCGAACAGTCTGCGCCACAGCACTTCCCATGCTTCTTCACCGATCCAGCGGCGAATCCAACCGGTTGCCTCGACATGATCGAGAGGCTCCCAGTCGTTACGCTTGGTCGACAGAAATGCATGCAAGCCATAGCGGAATTTAGCTTGAAGGCTGAGGCCCTTGAACTTCAGCAGGGCCATCGGGTTACCCCAGGGCTGCACGCGACCTTGATAGAAGTAGCCCATCTTGGTCTCGCGCCACTGCATTTTCTTTTCGATGCCGAGCTCGCGCAGCAGCTCAAAAAAGGCGTGGTCGGAGATAGCGTGGAAATGATAGTAGCGTTCGATCGACAGGCCACCGAAATCGAAACACGCAGCCATCCCACCGACGCGGTCGTCCGCTTCGAAAATGATCGGCTTGCGGCCGTCTTTGACGAGCTGATAGGCCGCGCCGAGACCCATGGGGCCGGCGCCCAGTACTGCAATACGTTCTGCGCTCATAGTGTTCGTCCGCCTCAGAATTCAAGTGCGATATGGCTATACGTTGGATCGTTGAAGGTTTCGTCCATTGCCTTCGCAAACGGAGTAGCACGGATCTTAAAGATGCCCTCCCAGTCGATCACTTCGAATTCGTCACCGGCCGTCAGTGCTTTGAGCTGGTCGGCGGTAAAGGGCGGATTCTTGCTGAAGAGCGCATAGACCTTCAGCAGCACATAGAAGAGGCCGTAGGGAATCCGGACGATCGCACAGCGGGCTTTCGTGGCGCGCTTGATCTGTCGAATGATGTCGATATAGTCGACGCGCTCCAGCCCGGTAATGTTGAACGCTTGGCCTTTGATGCGCGATTCGATGCAACTGATGATCACGTTGCAGAAGTCTCCGACGTACAACGGCTGGCGCATGTAGCGTCCGCTGCCCGGAATCGGAAATACCGGAACGCGATGCATGAAGCGCGACAGCCAGCCCAGATGTTTGCGGTCGAACCAGCCAAACATCAAAGTGGGCCGCAGCACGACGCATTCGATGCCCGACGCGAGCACGATTTCCTCCTGCTCGCGTTTGGTGTCCGTATAGAAATCTTCGCCGACCGAATTCACGACCGAGGAGCTGATGTGTACGGTGTACGGGATCTGGTAACGCTTGATCACCTCAAGCAGATTTCGCGTCGACGTGATGTTGTTGCGAATGAACGGCTCGAGCGTCGGTGCGCCGATCTGCGCCTGCAACATGACGACGAGATCGGCAGCCTTGAAGTGCTGTTCCCATTCGCCTCGCTCGGCCAGATCGGCGTAAATTGCCGTGACGTCCGGATGGACCTGGCGAAGCACTTCGAGGTTGGCCTTATGCTTGTCGATCACGACCAGATTGCTATACCCGCGCGCTTTCAGTCGCGCGACGAGGTTCTGGCCGACAAGGCCGGCGCCGCCTGGAAGAAGAATGCGGGTTTGGTTCATACGGAGCTCGTTGAATAGGGGTGTTCTGCAACTTTGTGAGGGCTAGATCATACAAGCAAGCCCGAAACGTCTAGAAAAATGCCTGGTTTGACGACGTGGCGAAACTACGTGGCCGCCTACCTGGCCGGAATTTGCAGTGTCGCGGACATCGGCCTATCCGCAGCCAAGGCGCAATACTCATCTCCAGCCGTCTGCCCATTTACTCGTATCCCGCCGCTTGCCGGGGCCGTAAAGAATGCGGTCCAACCGCTGTGCAAGGCGTTCCCGCTGTATGTCCCGCGAAGATCGTTGCGCTCGCCGCCAGTCACGCCTGTGCCTAACGTTGCGTGGGTGGTGGCGTCGGTCAGAACGACGGCCCGAGGTGTGTGGCCACGAGCTGTCTCGTAGATCCACCCCGTTGCACGATAGACGCCGGGAGTTGTGGTGGCCGATATTCTGTCGAGAGATCCGTCGCACAAAACGGTGGGGTCAACGGTAACCGGTGCTACCAGATAGTCCGGCTGATTGGGTGCGAAAATCGAGAGCTGGGCGGCCTCTGCCAGCTTTGCGTCGTTAACCAAAATCTCGGGAAACGGATAGACTGCCTTGGTGATGTCTGGATCATATACATGGGCTCTCAGCGCCAAGCCCGCGACGAGACGAGCGTAGCTGACGTCGCGATCAGCCCTGAAACTCAGGCGCTGCCCTGAGGCAACCAGCAGCGTTGCCAGTACAGTTACGAACAGCACGCGCCTGCATTGTTTGCCAGCCTCGACGTTCAACACGGCAAAGATGCCAATCGCGAGCCAACCCATCAGCGAAGCTGTCGTGTAGCGCGAGGCAAGGGCGGTTCCGAGACCGAACCACAGGCGTCCGCTCGCCGTCAGTAACGCGTTGCCCGTGACGAACAAGGCAAATGCAAGCAGGGATACGCCACGCGGACGACTTTCTCCGGACTTGACAGCATTGATGCTGTATACCGCTAGCGCAGTCAACGCGAGCGCTCCCGTCACGTACGAAGCTGGGACACCAAGCCGTACGTTGAACGCGGGTGCGCCAAGATAGAGCAGCATGTATTGAAGCGCAGCAAACGGATGCTGAGGCAAGCTGGTCATCAAATCGCCGCTGCTCGCCGACTTTTGCCAGTCGACGAAATACACGACCCAGACTGCGACTGTTACGGCGCAAATGACGGTGAGGTCGCGCCGCCTCAATCGCCGATAAATCGCTTGAACGATCAGGACTGGAAACACGAGAACGCCGCTCGACATCGAATACGCCGCGACTGTCGCGCTTATGAGTGCCACCGCTAGCCATCCGTGCGACTTCGCTCGCTCGCTTTGGGCGAGCGCTTCGGCCGTACGGTCGAGTGCATGGAACGCAAGTAGAGCAAAGAGATAGACAGCGAACCACTGGCTTTGGAAGCCCCACGTGAAGTTCTCTTTCTGAGCCCACGAAAAGACGAACACGAGGACGGCGCCTGCGAGTCCGAGGCGCGCTTCGCGCCCAAGCGTGGCGCAGTGGTGGACTGCAATGCGAAAGAAGGTCATCGCGAGCAGGGCCGCCAGTGCGAGATTCGCCACGAGCGAGAAGACGTTTCGTCCACCAAAAAAACGAACGTCGGCGAAAAAGATTAGCCGTGAGAATGCGAGGCGGTGCTCATTGTGTTGTTCGAAGAACGCATGCCATGGGTTTTGTATGGCACGCATATAGAAGCCGATGGCCCCGTCCCACGAATCGCCGAATGGTAGGGGCGAAAAGTGCTGCCAAACCCCGAGTGTCGTTGTCGTGAGCGTAAAGACGCCCAGTGCGAACACTGCAAAGTTACCAATTCTTTCTCCTCGACTCATAGTTACCGCCGCCTCACAGCGACGCGCGCTTGAACAGGAATCGCGGCACGCAGCGGATGATCAGCATGATGATTGCCCAGAACCAGCGGGTGTACAGGACGTCCTTGCGCTTTTCGACCGCCCGTACGATGTCGGTCGCCACTTGATCGGGCGTTGCAACGAGTGGTCCCGGCAAAGGCAAACCTGCCGTCATCGGCGTAGCGACGAACCCGGGCTTGACCGTCATGACATGTACGCCAGACTTGAATAGCCTTGCATTCAATCCTTCGCAGAATGCGGAAAGCGCCGCCTTCGCGCTGCCGTACAGATAGTTCGACGGACGGCCGCGATCACCCGCCACGGACGAGATTACCGCCAACGCGCCGCGCTTTTGCGCTTCGAGGATGTTCGCGATTGGCGTCAACAGGGCAATGACCGAGACGGCATTGGTGTTAAATTCGCGCACCGCCAGTGCGGGATCCGCTTGGCACCTGGCCTGGTCCGGCAGCGTGCCGGGCGCGACCAGTACGATATCGAGCGCGCCCAGTTCGGTCTTGCAGCGCTCGAGCATGCCCGCATGACGATCCAGACTGTCGATGTCGAGTTGATGGCACGCGGCGAGTTGAGCGCCGCGCGAGGTCAGATCGTCGGCGATCTGCTGGAGGCGTTCGCCATTGCGAGCCACCAGAAAAAAGCGTGCGCCTTCTGAAGCCCATTTGCGGGCACAAGCAATGGCAATCGCCGACGTAGCGCCGACGATAAGAATGTTTTTCATGTTCGAGTAGTCCGTTCCCAGAAGCGCGAAAGCAGGGCAGGGTCGCGCAGCGCTTCGAGTTGATGCCATTGAGGGTAGGCGGTGCGAAAGTCGGCGCCAGACATGTGCGCGTCCTTGGCCGGGTAGATGCGACCACCCGCTTCGCTCACGATCGCATCGAGTCTGGCGAAAAGTCGTGTATTCAACGCATCGCGCTGGGGGAAATCAAGTGCGAGCGATGTGCCTTCGCGCGGAAAGGATAACAAACCGGGCGAACGCAAATCGCCGCAGCGTTTCATCACCGCGAGAAACGAGCCGGTGCCGCTTTCGGAAATGGCGTCGAGAATCTCGCGCGTTGCTTCACGTGCCGAGCTCGGCGGCACCACGCACTGATACTGCTGAAAGCCCGCGCGGCCATAGATGCGGTTCCATTCCAGCAAGCTGTCCAGCGGGTAGAAGTAGGTGTCGTAACTGACCGTTGCGCTGACTTCGCCGCTTTGTTGCTTCTGATAGTAGAGCTCGTTGAGTGCACGTAATGTAACGCGGTTGAACACTGGAATCGGCAGCGTAAACGGGACGATGCGCTTCGTGCGGCGTTCAACTTCGAGCGGGCCCTCCGTTGCATGGTCGCCCACCATGAAGATGCCGCGCCCGAGCGCCGAGCCGCGGCTTTGGCAATCAACCCATGCAACGCTGTATTCGTGCAGGGGGTCGAGCCGTTCGGATAGTGCGAAGAACTCGTCGAGATTGGTGAAGCGAATGCTCTTCATGGCGATCATGCTCGAGCGGATCGGCATCAATTGAATCTCCGCCCACAGGATCAAACCGGTGAGACCGAGTCCACCAATTGTTGCGGCGAAGAATTCAGGCTGTTCGTCGGGTGAGCATTCAAACTGCGTGCCGTCACTGCGCGCGAGCGCAAAGCGGCGCACGTGCCGGCCGAAGGTGCCGCGCACGTGATGATTCTTGCCGTGGACATCGTTGGCGATAGCGCCGCCCAAAGTCGCGTATTTGGTGCCAGGCGTCACCGGCAACATCCAGCCGCGGGGAATGGCGACATCGAGAATCTGTTCGAGTGTCACGCCAGGTTCCGCGCGCAGCACGCCGGTTTGCCAGTCCGCTGCAATCAGGCGGTCGAGCGCTAGAGTCTGCACGACATGGCCCGAGGCGGCGAGACAACTGTCGCCATAACTGCGGCCATTGCCGAACGCGAGGGTGGTTCCGCTTTCGCGGCTCGCGTCCAGCCACGCGGCTTGTGCGGAGTCACGCCATGCAACGCCGTGGACTTCCTGCGGCAGATGTGGGTAACGTCCCCAGGACAGTACAGTACTCATCGATTAGATGGCCGCCCAGAAAACCAGGCCGCACAGCACGACGACAGCGAGGCTGACACGATCGCGCGCCGCGAAAACGATCGGGTCGTCGTGCATCAGACCGCGATGCGCAATGATCCAGGTGCGGCTGACCCAGTAGAGCAGTAGCGGGCAGGCAAGCCAGATGACTTGCGGATGACGATACATGCCGGCGGTTTTTGCGTCCTGAATGTAGAGAGCAAGCACGAGCACGGCCAGATAACCAGACGAAGTCCCGAGCGACGAGATGAGCGACAGGTCACTTGCGACATAACCGCGCCCGCGCGTTTTAACGAGACCTCGCTCTTTCATCGAATGCAGTTCCGCGTATCGCTTGACAAGCGCGAGACTCAGGAAGATGAACATCGAGAAAGCTAGCAGCCAGAACGTCAACTGCGCGCCGACTCCCGCTGTGCCGGCGATGATCCGGATCGTGTACAGCATGGCCAGCACGACGACGTCGACCATCACCTGACGCTTGAGGAACATCGAGTACGCCAGCGTCAATGCGTAATAGCCAAGCAGGACCACTGAGAATCGCCACGGCAGGAAGAACCACGCCATGGTGAACGAGCCGACCAATAGGACAGGAAAGAGGCCTAGTCCCCAAGTGAGTGGCAGCGCGCCTGACGCGAGCGGACGCCTGCGCTTGACGGGGTGGTGGCGGTCGTCTTCGAGATCGAGCAAGTCGTTGAGCAGATAAACACTCGATGCACACAGGCCGAACGTGAGAAACGCCACGATGGCAGCAATCGCGAGGTCCGGGGACGACAACTTGTGTCCCGCCAGCAACGGGACGAAGATTAGCAGGTTCTTCAGCCACTGATGTAGGCGCAACGATTTGGCCCAGGTCCTCGCGAAAGGGGGGCGGGATTCGATCACACGCTCCACGTTGCCGATCTCGCGAGCGGCGCGCTCCACACCATTCGAGGGGTTGACCACGTACGCGCGGTCGGCGGATTGCCACACCGCTACGTCGTCATGCGAGTTGCCGGCATAGTCGAAGCCTTTTTCGCCGTATTCGGCTACGAGTTTTTCCCGCTTTTTGTGGGCCGATAAGTTTACGTTTTCATTGCTGGCGAACGTTTTGTCGAACAGACCTAGATGCGCCGAAATGGCCTGCGCGTAGCGCTCATGGCTTGCGGTGGCCAGTACCAGCGTGCGGCCGGATTTGCGCTCCGTTTTCAGCCATTCGAGCACGGTGGCGTCGTAGGGCAGAACGGCAACGTCGACGTTGGTCGCCCCGGCAAGACGCGCCTTCAGGCCAGGCTTGCCCTCGCGCGCGAGCCACAGCAGCGGCTCGTAGAAGCGGTGAGGGGCGGCCTTCAGGTAGGCGAAACCCGACTCGATCAGGACGTCTGAGCGAATCAAAGTGCCATCTAGGTCGACGACGAGTGGTTTGCTGCGCATTCAGTCTGCCCTATGGGCGATAGTCATTTTGATGAGCGACGGGCCGCCGTGGGAGACGCCGTACTGCCGCTTTTGTTTCGCCCAGTTACTGGGCGCTCGGAGTTGGGCGGCGTTACTTTACTATTCCGTGATAGCGGGCACAACCTTACATGTGAAAGTGCTCAATTTTGAGGCACAACTACCGATCTGGGGAGAAAAATAGGGCTGATGCATGCGTATCTGGCAGTAACAAAAGGAAAGGCGGGTTGCCGAAGCTTGGAATTTTGAGCAAAATTCCGGTTTGTTGCGGCCACACAACGAAGCACCCACACAACGTGCCCACCCATAAGGCACGCAGTTACTACACATGAAAGCTACGCACGCGCCGCATTCCGAATCCGAGGGGTTGTCCGTGTCGGTGGTGACCTACCGCCCGGATATCGAACAACTAACGTCCACGCTCGCCGGCCTTGCGGCGGCATGTGACGCGTTACGTGTCGGCCGCCCTGCTTTGCCGGTGGTGCTGTTTCTGGTGGATAACGGTGGTCTGCCTGCCATTCAGGCTGCACTGGCCGAACTCCAACGGCACGACGTATCCACGACCATCATCGCTGGACACGGTAATGTGGGCTACGGCCGTGGTCACAATCTCGCGATTGAACGGAGCGCCAGTCAGTATCACCTTGTGCTGAACCCCGACATCGATCTCGCTCGTGACGCGCTTAGCGAAGCCTTTGATTTTTTCGAGGCGCATGCCGAAGCGGGGCTCATCACGCCGTGGATCGGCGACGAGCATGGCGATCAACAGTTTCTGTGCCGGCGCTATCCGACTTTAATCGATCTGTTTGCGCGCGGCTTTTTGCCTGCGGGGTTGCGGCGACTATTCTCGCGTCGCCTCGCTCGCTACGAGATGCGTGACCAGATCAACGCGCGCGATATCGTCTGGGATCCACCGATCGTCAGCGGCTGTTTCATGTTGTTTCGCACGAGCGTTCTGAAGCGGTTGGCGGGTTTCGACACCCGTTACTTCCTGTACTTTGAGGATTACGATTTGAGCCTTCGCGCACATGACGTAACGCGTGTCGTCTACGCGCCTTCGGTGCGCGTATTGCATCACGGCGGCGGGGCGGTGCGCAAAGGCTCCGCGCACATTCGCATGTTCATGGCGTCGGCGTATAAATTCTTCAACCGGTTTGGCTGGAAGTGGCTATGAGTCATGTGCTCGTCACGGGGGCCAACGGCTTTGTCGGTCATGCGCTATGCCGCGCATTGCTTAACGCTGGACATACGGTCACCGGCCTCGTTAGGCGCTCAGGGCAGCTTGAAAGCGATGTGAACGAATGGGTCGATGTCAGCGTGGATTTCGCCGACGTCGACGCGACATGGCCCGCCGCGCTGCAAGTGGACTGTGTCGTGCACCTAGCGGCGCGAGTCCACGTGATGCGCGAAGAGTCTGCCGATCCCGACGCGGCGTTTCGCGCGACCAACGTTGATGGCGCGCTTCGCGTTGCCCAGGCCGCACGGCGTCATGGCGTGAGGCGTTTTGTCTTTGTCAGCAGCGTTAAGGCGCTGGCCGAAGGCGATTCGGGCCGTCCGGTGTGCGAAGACGATCCACCGATGCCACAGGACGCATATGGGCGCTCGAAGCTAGCCGCCGAACAGGCGTTGTGCAGCTACGGCGAAGAGTCCGGCTTGGACGTCGTGATTGTGCGGCCGCCACTCGTGTATGGGCCACAGGTACGCGCCAATTTCTTGCGATTGATGGACGCGGTCTGGAAGGGGATGCCGTTGCCGCTAGCTTCGATCGACGCGCGGCGCAGCCTGATCTATGTCGGGAACCTTGCAGACGCCCTGATGCATTGCGCGGTAGATCCGCGCGCAGCGTACCAGTGCTTCCATGTTGCAGACGCCGCTGCTCCGACGGTCGCCGAGCTGGCCCGGTCGCTCGCTGGGTATCTGCAAAAGACCTCACGGTTGCTGCCAGTACCGCTGGGCTTGTTGCATATCGCGGGTCGGCTGACAGGCCGCTCGGCGCACGTGGACCGCCTTGTGTGCTCCCTCCAGCTCGACACCACGCGTATACGCACAATGCTCAGCTGGCAACCGCCATATTCCACCGACGAGGGGCTGGCCGAAACCGCCCGTTGGTATCGATCCACGCATTGAGGGAGCGCATGCTGATGCACCTTTCGACCTTCCCAACGTGGGTTGCCGTAACCTTGATCGCGCTTGGCGCTGCCTGCGCATGCGCCGCCATTCTGTGGACGCTACTCCGAACCGGCATCGCATGGCGGCTTGCCACGGATATCCCCAACGACCGCTCACTACACGTCTTGCCGACGCCGCGCGTCGGCGGCTGGGGCATTGTGCCGGTGGCCGTAGTGGCGACCTTGCTGCTGGCGCCAAGCCTTTGGTATGCCGCTCTTGGTACCGCTTTCCTAGCTGCGGTTTCGCAAATCGACGACCGGCGCGGATTATCTGCGAGAGTCAGGTTCGCCGCGCATCTGATTGCTGTGGTCGGCATAGTAGTACTTTTTCCCGCTGATGCCCGTTGGTGGGTCTTGGTAATCCTTGTTTTTTTGATGATCTGGCTGGTCAATCTTTACAATTTCATGGATGGCGCGGACGGTTTGGCGGGCGGCATGGCGCTGTTCGGCTTCGCCGGTTACGCGGCCGGTGCACTGCTTAGCAAGCATCCTTTGCCAGAATTGGCGTGGTCAGCGACGGCGATTTCGGGTGCCGCGCTAGGCTTCCTGTTGTTTAATTTCCACCCGGCACGCATTTTTCTTGGCGATGCTGGATCAATCGCGCTGGGCTTTCTTGCTGGAGCGCTTGGTTATTGGGGGTGGCGCGGAGGAGTGTGGCCTGTTTGGTTCCCGATCTTGGTGTTCGCGCCGTTTATCGCCGATGCGTCGATCACGCTGGCCCGTAGGTTGCTACATGGCGAAAGATTTTGGCAAGCGCACCGCGAGCACTACTATCAGCGTATGGTGCGTTCCGGGACCGGACACGCCAGGACAGCTTTTACGTGGTATGTAGTAATGGTGGCTGGCATAATGTTTGCTATTTATGCGCTTGGCCGCTCAGTAATTTTTCAGTCATGTGTGCTGGCCGTTTGGATCGCCGTTCTCTGTGTAGCAGGCGCTTTGGTCGATTTGCGCTGGCGTCGTTTCCAATCAACACTGTCCGATAACTGAGGTATAACGCTGATGCTAAGAAGCAAGGCCGCTTGGCTGTCTTTCAGCGCTTTCCTTTTCGACTTATGCGCGGTCGCGGCCGCTTGGCTGATCGCGTACATCATTCGTTTCAACGGCTTGGTTCCCGAAGATTTTCGGCTCGGGGCGATGCACTCGCTCGTCTGGGTCCTGCCGACGTACGGCATCATGTTCCGCATCTTCGGCTTGTACCGCGGCATGTGGGTGTTTGCGAGCTTGCCGGATCTCGTACGTATATCGAAAGCAGTTATCGCCGGGGCGCTCGTCGCCATGGTCGTTTCGGTGCTGGTCCAACCTATGCCGATCGTGCCGCGCTCGGTGCTGGTGGTGTCGCCGCTATTCCTGTTTCTCGCGATGGGCGGATCGCGCGCGCTGTACCGTGCGACCAAAGAGTTCTACCTGTATGGCGGCCTCGTTGCGCAGGGTAAGCCGGTCGTTGTGCTTGGCGCCGGCAACGCGGGCGCGAGTCTCGCCCGCGAGCTGTCGCGTTCGAGCGAATGGCGTCTGGTGGGCTTGCTCGACGACGATGTCTCCAAGCATGGGCGCGAAATTTACGGCTACAAGGTATTTGGCTCGATAAGCGAATTACCGCAATTGGCTGAGACGCTGAAAACTGAATACGCGATCATTGCCATTCCGTCCGCTACAGTGGATGTACAGCGGCGTGTAGCGACGCTATGTGTGCGCGCCGGCGTACGGGCACTCGTGCTGCCTGCGCTAACCGACGTCACGCAAGGCCAGGCGTTTCTGTCGCGCGTGCGACAGATTGACCTCGAAGATTTGCTGGGCCGTGATCCTATCAATATCGATACGCCCCATGTAGAAGCCCTGTTGCATGACAGAGTGGTGATGGTCACCGGCGCAGGCGGGTCTATAGGCTCCGAATTGTGCCGCCAAATCTTGCGATTCCAGCCGGCTCAACTGATTGCTTATGACTTGTCCGAATTCGCGATCTATCGGCTTACTGAAGAGTTGAGCGAGCGTTTTCCAGGCGTGTCAGTAATTCCGGTTATCGGAGATGCGAAGGATTCGCTGCTGCTCGATGAGGTGATGTCGCGTCATACGCCGCACATCGTATTTCATGCGGCCGCGTATAAACACGTCCCGCTAATGGAAGAGCAGAACGCATGGCAGGCCGTGCGTAACAACGTGCTCGGCACGTACCGGGTAGGTCGCGCTGCGATTCGTCACGATGTAAAGCATTTCGTGCTGATCTCCACCGACAAAGCAGTCAATCCGACCAACGTTATGGGTGCGAGTAAACGTCTTGCGGAAATGGCGTGTCAGGCCTTGCAGCAGACCAGCCCGCGCACCCAGTTCGAGACAGTTCGGTTCGGGAACGTACTCGGGAGCGCCGGGAGTGTCATACCGAAGTTCCAGCAGCAGATTGCAAAGGGCGGTCCCGTCACGGTGACGCACCCGGAGATCACGCGCTTCTTCATGACCATCCCGGAAGCGTCGCAACTGGTGCTACAAGCGTCCAGCATGGGGCACGGCGGCGAGATTTTCATCCTCGACATGGGCGAACCGGTAAAGATCGTCGACCTGGCTCGCGATTTGATTCGTTTGTACGGATTTAACGAGGAGCAGATCCGGATCGTGTTTACTGGTCTACGGCCTGGTGAAAAGCTCTACGAAGAACTGCTGGCTTGCGACGAGACGACAACACGTACACCTCATCCTAAGTTGCGGACTGCGCGTGCGCGTGAAGTATCAGACGATCTGTTGGATAAGTTGTTGCCGTGGCTTATGCAGCATCGCGTGTTAGGCGACGACGAAGTACGCCGCGACTTGCGTCGCTGGGTGCCGGAATATCAACCGGCAAGCTCGCCGACGCTTCACAGCGTCGCCGCGTTTCCCCGTGCTTCGTAGCGCTATGCGGAAGGGCGTCAGGAAATCACGATCTTGTGTACCATTCGCGCTTGATTTCGCGAGCGGCCTACGTCTTAAAAGGAAACCAGTTCGAGTGGTTTTGTAGATCACCTGGAAGCTCTGCTTGGCGTTGCGTCGCTGTAGGTCATTTAATGGTCTGGATGGAAATCGGATCCTAAACAGCTAAATGGACGAAGCCGATATGGAAAATTCATGGCCCGCAACTGACGTTGGCGTGCGCTTTGATCGTTTTTTAATAGTGCCGGTTTTCCTTGCGATTGGGGGCGTGCAACTGGCGATATTGTTCGCCGGGTACCCGATATTTCTGGGGGGCAGGATGCTTCGCTAATTGGTGCCAAAATCCGCTGGCGCTATTCGCAATTCTTAAAAGCGGCACTTTTATATCTTCAACGCTCAATTCGAATGCATGGGCGCTGGAGATCGAGATGCTTGCATCGGCAATTTTGCCTATCATCGTATGGTGATAGGGGCAGCGTAGCGCCCTACGAACGGTTCCTGAGGAAATGCGATCTGTGGTGACAGCCGGCTGGCAATCAAAGGTCCCACTGCCGCTCCTTTCTCAAACGGGTTTGTGCGCGTCGTCCCGTACTATGGACGCTTGATCCGTAATAAATGCGTTGCCTGCCGTGGATCTGGATTTGGTTCTTTTCATCGATAAAGCACGCTTCTCAACGACGTGAAATGAGATCCACGCAACGAGCATTGACAGAACAGTGCTCAAGGCAATCAAGTATCCATTTTGTAAAGCATCAATTTTCCACGAGCGGATCAGTTCGGCGACCGCGAAATGGTAGATGTAAATACCATAGGAAATGTCCCCGAGCATCTTGGGCACCGGGATGACAATCTTTTGAGCTACTCCGATTCCTATGATTGTTAGGGGAAACAAAACCATTTCCGTGACATCATAGACACGTCGATCATGTCCGAAAAGCGCGATCAGCCATATCACTATGAATAATGGTGCGCAGCTCGCAAGCAGCTTTGCATTGGGCGCGAGAAGTGCAATTGCTGAGCCGGTCAAAAGGTAAAACACACAGATCAGTCCAAGGCGAACCGGGAAGGTGAAAAGAATCATCTGCCCGGCCTGCATCGAGAGAAGGCTTGAAAACGATAGGGTTGAATAGTCGAAGTGGATAAACACCGAAAAGACGAGCGCCAAAAGAATGGCAAGCAGCTTGCCGTAGTGCATCCATCGTCCCAATAAACCAACAAAAACGTAAAAACCGAGTTCCGCAGTCAATGAATAGAGCTGGGCAACTAGGGGGGCACCTCCAAAGACTCCGGGCAAAGTCGGATTGAGCGGAAATACAAAGATAGTACCGAGGAAGTGCCACATTCCTGGGGACGAAAAATAGCTTGTAAATTTTAGGTCCGACACCATCGGACCCAAAACTAGGGCCATCAATGGGATCGCCAGAAGTAAGGCAGGGAAAATGCGAAGCGCACGCGAGGTGAAGAACGCTGCCGGCTCGTTCCTCATCCGGCTATTCGTAATCAGAAAACCGCTGATTACGCAAAAGATGTTTAGTCCGATCCCGCCTAGAGACTGATTGCCAGTCATGCCAGCGATTGGATCCGATCCGAGCATGACGTCGAACGTATGGCTTACCGCGACAAGAAGTGCGCCAGCTAGCCGGAGTACGTCGAAGTTATTTGACCTGGTGGACATTGTTGCGCGAAAAGCTTACGAGAAGTTACGGTAGCGGATGCTAGCACAAGGCAGGAATAGACGGTTGTGCTGGGTCGGTCGGGCAGCTGGCCATTCTCGCGCCACCGTGAGGCTCCGCGAGCTTGGAAAATAGCGACAGTCACTGACGGTCCTAGTGCTGGAGTCGCAGGTATGGTGCGCCAACCCGGCCAGAAACGCACGGCACTACATCGGCTTAGATGGTATTGAGCGCGTTTGACCTCGGCTTGGACGGCGACAATGAACTTGTCTGGTCGCCAAGATGTTTGTCGGTAAACCACACTTCCTGCTTGACGCTGTCCACGGCTAGAATCCGACTGAAAAAGTGATCCCCAAACCGAACTGCATCGCGCCCTACTTCAAATTCGAGGCTGGAGGGTGTGGCACCTTTCGTCGACACCGGCGCCTGAAGATAGAAAACCTTACGTTGCTGGCGAGCTCTACAAAGAGGCGCAAGGCTGGGCGATTCGAAGGTAACCGTCCGACCGCGACCGTTCTTGACGGCGTGGCGAGTCAAGCGACGTCATGGTGGAGTTGATCGGCGACGACCCATGGCAACAGTTCGTCGACGCGATTGACAGGGTGCTCGGCGATGCGAGCGATGACGTGGCGCAGGTAGGCCTCGGGATCAAGGCCGTTTAGTTTGGCGGTACCGACCAGGGTATAGATTGCGGCGCCACGTTCGCCGCCGCTGTCGGAACCGAAGTGCAGGAAGTTTTTTCGGCCGAGAGCGACGGCACGTAAAGCGCGTTCGGCTGCGTTATTGTCGATTTCCACGGCGCCGTCATCGACGTACAGCGTGAGCGCTGCCCACTGATTCAGCGCGTAGTTGATGGCTTTGGCGGTATCGCCTTTCTGCGACACCGCACCCAATGTCGAGCGCAGCCAGATCTCGAAAGCAGCGAGTAACGGACGCGCCTGCTCCTGCCTGACACGTCTTCGTTCGTCTGGTGGTTTGCCACGAATCGCGGCCTCAATTGCGTACAGTTCGCCGATCCGGCGCAACGCTTCAGTGTTAACCTCGTTCCTGCGTGCGACGAACAGATCGTGGAATTTGCGGCGCGCGTGCGCCATGCATGCAGCCTCACGCACATCACCACGTTCGTAGATTGCGTTGTACCCCGCGAACGCATCGGCCTGCAACGTTCCCCTGAAGTCCTTCAGATGGGCCTGTGGATATTCACCAGCCCGTGTGGGACTGTATGCGAACCAGACCGCCGGCGCGTCCTTCGAGCCAGCCGGCCGGTCATCCCGGACGTATGTCCAGAGACGTGCGGTACGGGTCTTGCCATTGCCGGGCTCGAGCACAGGTACCGGCGTGTCATCCGTGTGGATCTTCGGGGCGGCCATCACGTAACGGCGAACGACCTCTACGAGTGGCCGGAGCAACGCACTGCACTGGCCGACCCAGTCCGCGAGTGTCGAACGGCTGAGTTCCACGCCGTCGCGCGCGTAAATCACTGACTGCCGGTACAGGGGAAGGTGGTCACAGAATTTGGCGACCAGAACATGCGCGAGCAACCCGGGACCGGGCATGCCGCGATCGATTGGCCGGCTGGGCGCAGCCGCCTGCACGATGCAGTCGCAACAGCTACAGGCCTTCTTGAGCCGGCGGTGACGAATCACTCGCCAATGCCCCGGTACATAGTCGAGTTGCTCGGAAACGTCCTCGCCGAGGTCGCCAAGCGCGCCACCGCATTGCGGACAGCAGGCGTCGTCGGGATGATGAACAACATCTTCGCGCGGTAGATGTTCTGGAAGTGGCTTGCGTCCCGTCGGCTTGCCAGCTTCTGAGCGGGGCCTTGTCGGTGCGTCGACCGTCGCCGCACCATCGTCGGCCTGCAGATCTTCGAGACGCAATTCGAGTTGCTCGATCTGGCGATCAATCTTCTCCGATTTGCGACCAAACTGCATGCGCTGGAGTTTCGCGATCCACAGCTTCAGGTGCTCGATCTCGAGCGCCCGGTCGGAGAGTGTCTTCTGGAGCGTCGTTACAGTGTCGCGCAGATCCGTGAGCTCGCCTTCGCGCTCACGTAACGCAGCCTCACGCGCGAGCAGGAGAGCCTTCAAGGCCTCGATATCGTCTGGAAACGTAGCGTCGCTGGATGCCATGGAGGCAGTTTACGCGCGTGCATTGCGCTACGCCCGGGTTGTCACATACGTTTACAAAGCACTGCAGGGGCGCGCTGCATCGACGGGCTGTCGCCAGTCGAATCCTTCGAGTAGGAGGCCGAGTTGAGCGCTGGTCAGCGAAACAACACCGCCGTCAGCACGAGGCCACGCAAAGCGCCCACGCTCCAGGCGTTTGGCGAACAGGCATAGGCCGCCGTCGCGCCAGTACAGGCACTTGATGAGGTCGCCACGTTTGCCTCTGAACACGAAGATGTGGCCAGAGAATGGATCCTTCGCCAGCACGGTCTGCACCTTCGCGGCCAGGCCGTCGAAGCCGCAGCGCATATCCGTAAATCCGGCGGCAACCCAGATGCGCGTGTTTGTGAGCGGACCAATCATCGGCTCAGGCACTGGATCACCACGCGCAGCGTGTCGGGATCAACGCTCCCTTCAACGTGTATCTCGCCTCGCGGCAACTGGATGCGTATCTTGCCGGACACCGGTGCCGAAGGCGTAGATGCTGCCGGTTCGGCCACGCCGCTGTCGCTAGCGTCATTCACGGTGACCGGCAGCAACGCGCATTCGTGACCGTTCACGCCAAGTCGTCCATCCAGATACTGCTTACGCCAGTCGAACAGCTGATTCGCGTTCAATTCGTGACTGCGTGCAATCTCCGCCACCGAACGACCACTGGATAACGTCTCTTCGACGATCTGGCGTTTCTCGTCCACGCTACGCCGGCGATACTTCCGGGCGACTTTGACTTCGGAGAATTCAGTCACTGTGTCCATGATTCCTTTGTGGACACAGTCACATTTGTGCCCCGGGAAAGCATGGCTTCGCCTTCATCAGGCGTCTATACGGTCAGGGTCGGACGGTTACATTCGAAGCGCTGCGGGAACGACATCAGCGACCACCAGACGTCGCTAGTCCACTAGCATCATGGACATATGGTCGCGCGTTGATACCACACCCTTGCACTACCGCTTACTTGCGCGCTTCGTAGCCTCCAACCTGTAACCACCCGCGCGTTCCTGGCGAGTCCCCGCCAGCAGTTCGATCGCGAGGTATGATTTCTGCTGAAAGCCGGTCGAACGACGATTTGGTGTCGGGTTATATATCGACCCGCATCCGAGGCGCGAGCTAGATTCAGAAAAATAATTTGCGGTTACGAACAAATTTTTCTCTAAATGGATTGTATACCTTCGGGAACTAGATTTATGTTGACGCAACTTCAATGTCCATCGTGTGGCGGTAGGTTGTTAAGTAATAAAGAGGGGCGCAATTCTATATTGTGTCAGTCGTGTAAAAAAGAATTTAGCGCGCGCGAGGGGGTTTTGTGTTTTGTGCCAGATAACGTGTTTACGCAATTGGATAATATTGATTATGACAAGCACTACTCGATTTCTGATGAGTCGTCGCAGCAGGCTTTTGCGAGCCTAAAGGGTGTGCTGGGAAATAGGCTGAAGAATAACTATGGAGTTTTGCTGGAGATCGGGGCTGGAACCGGCGGGTTTACAAAAGGGCTGCTAACCAATATCAAGGTTAATAGAGCAATAGTTACGGATATTTCGCCAAAAATGTTGTCGATTTGTAGGAAGAGGGTGCTTGGGGAAAGTCATTTGGCCGATGATGTTATTTTTGCGACATATAGCACCGGAGAAAATATCCTTCCTTCCAATAGCATTGACTGCATCATTGGGAGCTTCGTTCTGCATCATATTTTGGATTATAAAAGTTTTATTAGAAAATCATATGACCTGCTAAAGAAGGATGGCGCGTTTATCTTTTCGGAGCCCTGCTATAAATTCCATGATGCTTTGGTGTTGACAATGTCGGAGATATTGGAGACGCTAATAGGTGAGGGTGATAATTCTGAAGTGGATTTGACTCGTCTAAGCAACTGGATTCATGAGTTGCATTTCAATCTTAAATATGTCGGCGATCAGGATGTATTATCTGGGCGGGAAGATAAACATCTCTTTATAAGGAGTGAAGTTGAAAATTCTGCGTTTGATGTGGGCTTCGAATTGGTGGAGATATTACCGTATGGCGACCCTGACGCAATCAACCAGTGCCTTTTAAGTTACTTGCCACAGCTTGACCTATCACATATTTTTTTACAAAAAGTTAGCAATTTGTTCGATTTGTACCATATTAAATATTTTGGCCTTATTGAAAGAGAAGATGCTGTGCCGGCCTACGTCTTTTTTTTCAAAAAAAAGATGAATCTATTTTCGAGGCTATTTAAAAATGTTTAATTTAATAGAATATAATTCGCTGCGATTTAATTTGGAGTTTTCTATTGATAGGTCGAAGGATGTCGGGCGTATAAAAATTTTTGGTTGGATATGTTGCCGTGCTGACATTTTCAAATTAGTTGTATATCTTGATCAAGCAGTTTTCTATGCTCCTGTCGGGTTTCCTCGTCCTGACGTGTTTAAGGCAATCAACCCGGATCGTAGATATCCATTTATGAATTCATATTTCTGTGGGGTTGATTCTACCTTTAATTTTCCTGCTGAAAGTCTATCCAACGCGTCCGGTTTGACGTGCAGGGCTTCGATGTCTGATAAAAGGGATATGATTTTTGCAGATGTGCCTTTCGAATTTGATTCGAATGACGAAGCAAGCCTGCATGCGTAGAAACGCAGTGGTGGGTACCGTATTCAAGGCCGTCCTGGCAACCTTCACAGCCTTGCGATGAGGCGCTGAAAGTTGGATCGGGAAGCGAAATTGGCCGGCTTGGCCAAGGTTGAGATGAGTGATTTAGGTGTGGCCGCCTTCGATGCGTAAGATCGGTTTTGTGAGGGCTGAAACGTCATTCACCATCGACTGGCAAGATCGTCATCTTTCGTGACGTCTCAGACGGTCTCCAGTATAAGCCAAAGAAGTAAAAGCAGATGCCGAGTTTCAGTTTTAACGGTACGAAACGCCGTGCAGCGCCAGCACCACGGCGATGCATGCCAAGGTAGTAGCGCTACGGAAAACGATCTTTCCATCGAACTTTGGCTTTGGCACACGTTTCATGCCGACATCATTTCGCAAACACAACAGAGATCAGCGCAGCCAACCAAGCTTTACCTTGATAGTCGGCCCTCAATAAAGCGTTTCATCCGCGGTCGGCGTCAGACGGCGGACGTTGTCTGATCGACAGGAACGAACAACGCAACGAGAACGAGGGCGCAAAAAAGCCGCAGCGTCCTGAGGATCATCCGCGGGTTGTGACCGGCGCCGCACAGCACCGCGTGCATCGCGTCGCCGAGTGCGCCTTTGAGCCAGTTGCGATCAGGTTTTCCGTCTGTCTTCATGTGACCGATGGCTGGCTGGATCGCGCTGCGCCGTCTGATCATTGCACGTAGTGCGCGTGTGATGCCGCGCCGCAAGCCCGGGTGGTAGATTTCACACCGTCGATGGCGACGCCCTTGTAACTGCGGTCGACGACGGCGACCCCCGGCGTGACGTCGCTGAGGATCGCCGCCTGCTCCAGCGCCTCGGCCAGCGTGGCCATCGTACGGGTTGCCCGGCATTGAGCGCATTCCCACCACGAGCCCTTCCTTGTGAGTCGTCGTGATCGACACCTTCACGCCGAATTCGTATGGCGTGCGCGCCTTGCCCTTGGCCAGACACTCGACTTCCGGCGCGTGCAGCGCATACGGCTTGTTCTTGTCCTTTGGCTTCTGCGACAGAATCCGCCTGGTGCGGCCAATCAGCTCCTGCAACGCCGCGCGGCCGCAATCTGCCACGGCGTCGAGTTGCCGCTCGACGTCGCGCATCGCCCGGCCTACACGCGAGCGCAACGTGCGTAGTGCCTTTCTCATCCGTTTGTATTGCTTCGCATGTGCGTAACGACCGATCTGGCTGGCCAGCCGTGGCGCCTCGCGGTCGTAGTTCTGCCGCAGCTTCAGGCCGTGCCTCGCGGCGGCCTTCACCAGATGTTCGCGACATCGCTCGAGCAGCCGTGAATCGGTCGGATGCGCGATCGCCTCTGCACGACGGTCGTGTCGACGATTACGCGTTTCACGCTCGAGGCCTTGATCACGCCGGCGCGCTTTGCCGCTTCAATCGTCTCTGCCAGCAGTCCTCAACTCCGGCTTCGCCCAGCCGCTTGCGCCAGCGTGTCAGGCTCGATGGGTCGATTGGTGGTTCCGTCTGCAGGTAAGTCTCGCCGGTGAACACCTGCCAATACGGGTTCTCGAGCCATTGCCAGACGACCTCTTCGTCGGACAGGTCAAAGGCGTGTTGCAGGTAGAGCAGACCCGCAATCAGACGCGGCGATGTAGCTGGGCGCCCCTTGCCGGACACGAAGCTCTCACTCATCGACGCGGCCCAGCCGTTCCCAGTTGATCAGATCCGTCAGGCGCACCAGCGGATGCTTCAGGTTGATCTGTTCACGCAGCGGTTGCCGGAAGAATGAGCTTGCCCCGGAAAAACGAATCCCTTGCTGAGCAGGTAAACTCAAGCAAGGAGAAGAACTATGACAAGCAAGGCAAAGCGAGCGCAGTACACGCTCGAGTTCAAGCTGGAAGCGGTGCGACTGGTCAAAGCCGGGCAAAGCATGGCGGCGGTGGCGGCGACACTGAGTGTGGTTGAACAGACGCTGTACAACTGGGTGAAGGCTGACCGGGAAGGCAAGCTGACGGGAGCCGGCACGAAGCCTGTGAGTCCGGAGCAGATGGAGCTGGCGCGGCTGCGTGCCGAAGTGGCTCGCCTGAAGATGGAGCGAGATATTTTAAAAAAAGCAACCGCGTACTTCGCCAAGGAGTCGATGTGAAGTACGCGTTCATCGAGCGCAATCGACACCACTGGCCGGTCTCGGTGCTATGTGAAGTGCTGGAAGTCAGTCCCAGCGGATATCATCAGCGCAGGCAACGCACCGCGCAGGCCAAGCCGCACCGAGGCCGCGTGAGTGACGACGCACTGCTTGCGCACATCAAGACGATTCACACGCAGGTCAGGGGCGAATACGGCTGGCCGCGCATGTGGAAGGAGCTGCTCACGCATGGCGTGCGCGTGGGCAAGGAGCGGGTTCGCAAACTGATGGCACAGCATGGCATTCGAGCCCGGCACAAGCGCAAGTACATCGCGACGACAAACTCGAACCACGATTTGCCGGTTGCGCCAAATCTGCTGGAGCGCAATTTCACTGCAACTGCACCGAACCAGGTCTGGACGACCGACATCACGTATCTGGCGACAGCCGAGGGCTGGGTGTACCTCGCGGTCATCATCGACCTGTTCAGCCGGCAGGTGGTGGGCTGGTCGATGCAGCCGCACATGAAGGCTGAACTGGTCACGGACGCATTGCGCATGGCGTGGTTCCGACGCCGCCCTGAAGCCGGCGTAATCGTGCATAGCGACAGGGGCAGCCAGTATTGCAGCGGCCTGTTTCAGGACACGTTGAAGGCCTATGGCATGCGTTCGTCAATGAGCCGGCGCGGCGATTGTTGGGATAACGCGCCTACTGAAAGTCTATGGAGTTCGCTAAAGGTCGCACGTATGCATGGGCGGCACTTCGCCACGCGGCGTGCCGCAATGGATGAAGTGATTGATTGGCTAGGCTTTTACAATGCGCGGCGCCTACACTCGACGCTCAACTACGTCAGCCCCATGACGTTCGAGAAAAACTGGGCCGCAGTTCAGCGAGGCGAAGCGGCCTGATTTCCGTGGCTATGGGATTCGTCAAACAGGGGCAAGGTCAGAAATCTCCCTCCGTCACAGGCGTCTTTGGACCCATCCGAACCTCGTCAGAAATTGCAGGATTCACGTATCAATATGCCAGGCCCCTGCAATTCCCACAACACCATTTCGGCCTTAAAGCCTCGCCACATAAGGGTTTCCGGATTGTTTGGGTTCGACTTGATAATCATCGTCGCTTGGAAAGTATTCACATGGGCTCACCATGTAATGATTTCTTCGATATAGCCACGGCGCAAAGGATAAGGGTATCGAGACGCATGAACACCGCTGTCGTCACGATATAGTTCGCGTACGGTATGCGAGTTGAACTCGTGGTTGATTGAAAGCACTTTGCACGTCGAATTGCGTGCAAACTTCCAGTAAGAGTGAGCCACGTCCTTTGGCATTTCTGTCCAAGAATCAACATTGACGATAAGATCGTATTTCTCGTCGTGTCCGTCGATTTCCGTATTGGACATAACCCGAATGGGGCTGATGCTCTGCTCTGAACCAAGCGAGACCTCGCCGTCGCCCAAGACGCGACCCAGAAAATATCCCTGAGCGGCGTTTGTCAGCGGTAGATCTACGATTGTGTAATTTTTCACGCCGAACTGACGCGCGAAGTATGCGGTACGCCCAAGCCCGGCACCAATTTCCATAACCCGAAATTCAGGCTTGCCCTGCGCCAGTTGCCCAATACGCCAGCCTTGATACAAAGACTGAACCGAACGAAACCCGATGACGCCGCGCTTGGACGAAACGCCAAGTTCATTGGGATATGGGTTGGGGAAGGCGAGTTGAATTCGCAGTTCACTTTCTATCTCGTCGAGCAAAGAGTCGACATCGAGTACGCCTGAGCGATCGGCCAGAGTCTTATCGACCTCGTATTCTGGATAGTCCGCTCTGCGTGCGCCGATGGCTTCCGAGAGGCTAACCAGCGCGTCGGAGATCCAGTATGAATACAGTTCGCGCCAATCCGCCTTCCTACTGAGCCGTGTCAGTACTAGCTCGTGGGGCTCCATCTCGCCTTCTGGCGAACTTGCAATCGCATCGAAACCCCAGAAGAATGCGCTTGATGCCGGATCCCTGAGAAATCGAGCGGCAGTGTCAACATCGTCGCCAGAAAGCGCGTCATGAATTGGCTTCTTGAGAGCAAAATGCCAAACGTCCCAGAATCCATCTGTCGGCGCAAAGTGCTTGATCGCGTCCCGGTAGGCTTTCATCACGCGGCGCACCAAATTTTGATCTGCGGGCGATCCGGGCTCTGACGATAGGGTGAGCTCCGGAGGCAAATACGAAGGCATCCGGTTCAATGCCCACACAAAGTTTTCCAGTGTCTCCATGCGCTCAAGAAATTGGGCCCGGCAATCAGGGCCGCGCTTATATGCGCGCCCTTCCTGATGTCCATAATTTAGATAGTGAGCGGCAGGATCGACACCCGCATTGCGCACGTCAGGATTGAGGTCAAGGTAATCGTTGGCGTCAAAATCGGGAGGCAGCGCTATTTGGTTCATTGCGGATACTGGATAGATTGAAAGGCGGTACATAGTCGACAGCCCTCCTATTATCCACCAAGAGCGACAACGATCGGCCTGAGCACGACTAGCCCGCGTTGCGCTTGCGACGAGCGCCGCTGCCAGATCGCGACCAGTTACCGGGAGCTTTAAGCAATCAATGTTCGGCGCGGAGTTGACCTTGCGCAGTCGCACAGTCGAAGGGGGTACTGGGAGGCATGGGGTGCGTTGATCGCCTCCAATGTGATTCGCCGTGAGATCGCCAGCGCTGCGCGGGAGGTAAAGCTCGAACTGACTACTGAACCTGTCCGCATTTTTGTGTGCGAGGCGGTTAACTGATTTACCCGCGTGCGTTGGTGTCCTGTGGGTAAGCGTCAACGGCTATCGCGCCTGGAAGCGTGGCGGCACGCCCAAGCGCAAGCGGCTCACTGACGCCCAGTTGCTTACGTTGATTCGGTCCATCCATGCAGAGTTCAAGGGAGCCTATGGCTCGCCGCGCATGACCGAGGAGATTCGCGCGCGCGGGTTTCCGGCCGGCAAAGCTCGCGTGGAGCGTCTGATGAGCAAGAACGGCATTCGGGCACGCCACAGGCGTCGTTACCGGGTCACGACCGATTCCAGGCACAAGCTGCCGGTCGCGCCGAACTTGCTGAACCGCGAATTCACGCCGGTTGCACCGAATCAGGTGTTCAGCTCGGACATCACGTACATCTGGACCGACGAAGGATGGCTGTATCTTGCGGTCGTGCTGGACTTGTTCAATCGGGAAGTCGTGGGCTGGTCCATCAAGCCGCGCATGACGGTGGACCTTGTGACTGACGCGCTGATGATGGCGTGGTTCCGCCGGAAGCCCGCGCCCGGCGCGCTGTATCACTCGGACCGTGGCAGCCAGGGCGCGAGCCACGAGTTTCAGCGCAAACTGTCCGACTATGGCATGCGCTGTTCGATGAGCCGCAAGGGAAATTGTTGGGACACTCAGTTCAGAATACGCCTCGAACGTCGGACCGATCTGACCCGTGTTGGGATTGGCCGAGCTGCCCTGGCGTTGACCTGTCGATCGGGTTCCGGCGTTCCCCGAGCGTTGCCGGGCTCACCGTCTGTGACCTGATAGGAGCTTTGTACTGCACCATGAGTGTCCTGTCCTGCGAGTGGGGTTGGCGATGCGCCCACTACAACGGATACACGCATGGAACAAAACGAAGTGATTCTGGGGGTTGACACGCATCTGGATACGCATGTCGGGGCTGTGATCAGCGACACAGGCAAGCTTCTCGGAACGCTGTCGGTTACGACCGACACGGCAGGATATCTCGACCTGTTGACATGGGCGAACTCGTTCGGCCGGCTACGCCGCGCCGGCGTTGAAGGTACCGGCACCTACGGAGCGGGTTTGGCCCGCGTGCTGCGCGATCATGAGATCGAGGTGCTTGAAGTGAATCGTCCCGATAGCGCCATGCGCCGATCCAGAGGGAAGTCAGATCCCACTGATGCCGAAAACGCTGCGCGTGCGGTCCTCGCCGGAAGGGCTACGGCTATTCCAAAGGAGCAGTCCGGTGCCGCCGAGGCGATGCGCGCCGTCTCCGTTGCCAGGCGCAGTGCAGTCAAGGCAAAGACGCAAGCTATCAACCAGTTACGGGCTTTGCTCGTCAGCGCGCCGCAGGAAATCCGTGATCGTCTTCTGAAAGCGAAGGTTGCTAGACGGCGTCAAGCAGCACGCCGGCCAAAACAATTGTCGCCCCCCAGGTTGTAGAATGCGTTGAGGATTGCGTCCGTCTTCGCTCGTTGGGTAAAACGCCAATGTTGCAAACGCTTACCACTACGCTGCGGTTGCTGGCAAAGCGTTGGCTGACGCTGGCAGAAGAGCTCAAAGCACTCGATACCATGCTTGACAGCCTCACCAGCGAGCATGCCAAGCGAGTTCGCGAAAGATTCGGCGTTGGCCCGCAGACCGCGGCGGTACTGGTTGCTGTCGCAGGTGACAATCCCGAACGTCTGAAAAGCGAAGCTGCGCTGGCGGCACTTTGCGGCACAAGTCCGTTGCAGGCGTCGTCCGGCAAGACGGTCCGGCATCGTTTGAACAGGGGCGGAGATCGGTCTGCAAATAACGCCCTATGGACCATTGCCATGGTTCGGATGCGCAGTGATCCGCGTACCCGTGCGTATGTGGATCGTCGGACAAAGGAAGGCATGTCGAACAAGGAAATCCATCGCTGCCTGAAGCGCTATATCGTCCGTGAACTGTACCCGCTCATCTTGGCCGATCTGGCCGATTCGACGGCCGCTGCTTGACATAGGAGCGTCAACGCGCCGACGGAGAGCTTCTTCAACAGCCTGAAGAATGAACGGGTACATGCTACGCGCTACCGAACGCACCGCGAGGCCGCAGCCGACTTGTTCGAATACATCGAAGTGTTTTATAACCGCAGTCGTCGTCATTCGTCGCTCGGCTTTGTATCGCCGACCCAGTTCCTGCAAGACTGGCTCAGTGCTCAGCAGGCAAAGGATGCGGCTGCATAACCCGGGGCCTCTGGAAGGCGAAAAACAGAGGGAAGGTCACACTTCAGTGCCGGGCATTGGCCAACTGACGGCTACGGCCATTACTGCTTTTGCCGGCACGGGAACCCAGTTCAAATCCGGACGTCATCTGGCCTCCTGGCTCGGCCTCGTACCAAGGGAATTTTCGACAGGAGGGAAGCAGCACCTCCTCGGTATCAGCAAGCGTGGTAATCCATATTTGCGCAAACTACTTGTTCACGGCGCACGTTCGTGCGTGCTGCATCTCGACCGGACAAAGGACCACCTTGGTGTCTGGATAAGCGCAATGGAAGCGAAAGGCATACACCGTAACAAGGTTATTGTTGCGCTCGCGAGACAACCACAGCAGCAATAGGAGTTTGACCACTTCCAAGTTTGCTTGCCCGCAATTGATGACGAAACAGTGCAACGGCGTTTGGTAAGTCCGGGACAAAAAAGCGGCCTTCGTGGCCGGTCCAATTTATTGGGAACCAGACGCGCATATCCCATCATGGCCTTGCCGCCAAAAGCGGCTGACTCGCGAGAGGCCGGATACATTTACGCAAACTGCTTCGCTGCCAATGCTCGCTTGCAAAACCGGGGGGGACCATACATTTTTTGCCCGGCCGTACTCCACTGCTTCGCGGAAGATTTCCACTTCCATCGTCTTTATATGGACGCCTCCAGCTTGCCAAGGACTTATTGCGTTGTCGAACAGATACAGGCTGCGGTTTTATATTCGGCCTGTGCAGGTCGATGCCCGCTGGCCCTAATGGAATCCGCTGACTCAATCCTCATTTTTGCCACGGACCATGACGTCCGGAAGACGATGCAGGTTTGATGAGTCCCGGTCTTACCTGTTTGCCATTGCAACGTTACCTTGCGCAACCTTGAACTAGAGAGTTGAGAATCTGAACGACGCGGTGACGCGGGGGGTCAAGTCGCCGTGAGGGGCGGTGGGTAGCTAGCGCTGTATGAGCGACCGTGGGCCAGAAGGGCCCATATCGTTCGGGCTATCTTGTTTGCCATCGCGACGACTACGACATTGAGGGGACGCCGCATGCATAATTGCACAGCCCACGACCCCGGGTCTTTCGCGTGTTTCATAACGGAGCGGGCACCGTGAATCATGAGAGTACGCAGATACCGGTCTCCTCTCTTGCTGATGCCAAGCAGGCGGACCTTGCCGCCGGTTCCGAACTGCGCGGGAACAAGGCCCAGCCATGCCGCAAATTCCCGCCCAGAGCGGAAGGCTTTCGGGTCGCCCATAGAAGCGACGGCGGCAGTGGCAGTGAGAAACCCCACGCCCGGGATTTCTGCGATTGTCCTGCAGGCCGGGTTCTCACGTAACCATGTACGGAGTCGTTGCTCGATGGCAGCAATCTGCTTGTCGATATCGACTAGTCGTTGCCATTGCTCTCGAAGAGAATCTATTAATACCCGAGGCAGGCGTGAATCGAGGCGCGACAGGACGTCTGGCATGGCCCGGTTCATTGCTGCACGCCCGACGCCCATTACTTCTCCGTACTCTCCCAGCAAGCCCCTCAGGCAGTTCGACTGGGAGCGGCGGAATATCACGAGCTGCTGCCGTATTCGGTGCAACGCGAGAACGGCCTGCTGGGCTTCAGTCTTGACCGGCACCGCCCGCACGCCCGGATGATTTGCTGCTGCCCAGATGGCGCGCGCATCTGCTACATCGTTCTTGTTTCCTGTGACGAACGCTTTGACGTGCTTGCCGGGCATCAGCTTGACCTCGTGCCCGAGCTCAATCAGACGACGCGCCCAGTGCTGTGAACCTCCACAAGCCTCCATCCCGATAAGACATCGTTCGCGGTTAGCAAAGTGCTCCAGGAACTGGCTACGACGAAGCTGTCTGTCAAACACCGCGCCGGTATCTGAAACTATCCAGTGAAGTTGGAAAACCCGCTTGGCGATGTCTACGCCCACGACTGTCGGTTCCATTTCTCTCTCCGGTAGGACGGGCCTCAATTATGCGATGAGGAGGCGTCCATACCATTTTTGCCCAGCAGTCGCTGGAGTTCACGAATCTGTTTCATCGCTTCGGCCAGGTCGGATGCCGGCACGACCTGCTCGCCAGCACTAACTGCTGACAGGCTTCCGTCCTGGTAGAGCTTGCGCCAGGCGAACACCTGGTTTGCATTTACCTGATGACGACGGGCAACTCCGGATACGGTTGCGCCGGGCTCGAAGGTCTCGCGCACTATCGCAAGCTTCTCCTCGACAGAGCGCCGGCGGCGCTGTTCGGGCTGGGTCAGAACTTCAATGGGTTCCACGTTAGAGCCGGGCTTAAAATCGGGTAAGGCCACAGCGTCGCCGCTGCGGCCTCCCCTAAGAACCGTACGTGCAAGTTTCCCTGCATACGGCTCAAGCATTCCAAAGTCACACGCCGGTGTGACCGGCGTCCACCATCTGACGCCTGCGCATTGTCTTGCCGAGGTTCTTCCGCCGCAGCGAAGGGCGCAGACACCGCGAACGATGCTCTTTCATGCTTCCATCTACGAAGTCTTTCGACAGCTTTGCGCTGGACACCGGACGGAAGTCTGCACGCTTTCGCGTAGGGTAATGTTGAAACCCTTATCTGGACCGTTTCAGCCCAGCATTCGCTTTTTCCGTCTTCTCTTACCCGCACAGTCAACAACTCGCCTTGCGACTCGTCTGCCTCGTGGGCAACTGTATGGGCTTACCACGTTCCCGCTTCATCACACGACCGGGTTAGGGTCCGCCTTTTCGCCGGCGGGCATCTCGACGACGTGCTCCGACCTATGAACGGAGCATCCGCCCGTGCACCTGTTTGGTAAATGCCTGACAGCAGCTTTGGCATTCTTCTTCTGACGACGTTTATCAGCGATTCACATGTGTTACCCATACCGGCCAGCCTTGCGTCTCGGCCCCGTCGCTGCTCAGAGCTTCTACACGTCACCTCGCGGCGGCGCATACAGTTGGACTACGTTGTCGGAAAGGCTTCATCCAGCGTCGTCGCCAACGAAAGATGCTTTCCTAGGCCACCTCTGGTCGCACAGCGGGTCCTCTATCGTACGAACATGTTCGCGACTGGACAATGATGAAGCGGACATGCACTGCGCTCTTCAACAACGAGCCTCATGCTTCGTGTCGCACCATAGGCGTAAGACTACCTCAAAGTTTAAGCATTACCTCGTGTCCGGTTATCGCCGGGGCCGGCCCAAAGCCGAACAAGGTTGTTCTGGTTGCCTGCATGAGAAAACTGCTGGCTTATCCTCAACGCCATCGCAAAAACAGGAAAGCCATGGGACGAATTCATCCACACGGCTTGACTGGTAAGACAGTTGCTCACTATTCCTGACAGGCCCTCGGCGCGCGCACCATAGCACACGCTGCCGAACAGGCTCAGTCCGGCATGAGTCTTGCGCTCAGCACAATGCCCCGTTCGTCAATCCATACAGTTTCTAGGAGCTTTTCGCGATACTTGTCAGGCTCTGATTCAATCAATATTTCCTCGTCCATCCCGCGCTCTTCCAATGCTTTTAACAGATCTTTAACTTTCATGCCTTTCCTCCTCGATTTGCGCCGGTTGACGCGTTGTATGATCCGTGCGTAGCCCGCTGCACCAGCGTTCCCTCGCCTAATACACGGCGACCGTCCGCGCTGCATTTCGTTAGTTTAGCCGACCGGGCCGCGTGGCATTGCGGTTGCCAAGAAAACCCTAGATGCCACTCCGAAGGCTTTCATTCGATTACCTTACCAAACCTGCCGTGCACAGCGCATGCGCTCATCGTCGAATTGACACGCCGCGATGAAGTCACACGATTGGAGGTCGTCTCATCGGGGCGGAAAATTCTTGGAAAAGACCTTGTCGGTCTGCCGCTTGACGTTGTGACCTTGCCCCTGTTTGACGAATCCCATAACCGAGGGAGTTGTGCGGCCTCGTCTTGGTGAGCTGTCAGCCGGTTCTTCTCGAACGCCATGGGCTGACGTAGTCGAGTGTAACCGGCGTGCGTTGGAAAAGCCCAGTCAGTCAATCACCTCATCCGTTGCGGCACGCCGCGTGCGTGGCGAAGTGTCGTTCAGGCATGTGTGCTATCTTCAGCGAACCCCACAGACTTTCCGTGGCGCGTTGACCCAACAATCGCCACGTCGGCTCATCGATCAACGTATGCCACAGGCCTTCCGCGTGTCCTGAAACAGGAGCTGCATACTGTTTAGGTTCCAGGAGTCGTTGCAACATCTGATGTTTATGACGCGAGTAGTAGATGTCTCAGTGCTTCTGCTGGCGCTTTCCATCCAAGGCTTTTACGCGGTCTGCAATTCAGTGCGTATGCGGCGGCATCGAGTTCACTCTCCGTGTACCGACTGATGTCATTGCCTTTGGGAAAGTATTGACGTAACGGACCGTTCGTATTCTCGTTGGTCTCACGTTGCCACGGGCTTTGAGGATCGCCGAAATAGATTTCCAGACCTGTATCGATTCGACTGCACATGCTGGGCCGTCTCTGCGCCTTAGTCCCGTGAGTGATCGTCTCAACCGTTCTGGTACTAACACGATCTTCGCAGCTATGGCATTGCGGACAGCCGCCGCTCCATAACCCGCCAGCGGCGGCCCATTCTTGATTCGCACGCCGTTGTCATGGCCCTCCATAGGTCGGAGATGCAGCAACATTGTAAAGCGGCTGGTACGCTCGACCAGCGTGCCCACTGCGGATCGGTTAAGGCCGATGATCAGGTCACCTTCCCAGTGATCCGGGACAGCACGATCAGCAGTGTGAGCCGGTCGTTCACTGATCATGACCTCCGGAGTGAGGGAGTGCTTTCCACGCTGTTGCATCCTGGCTCGAGGCAAACGAAGTGCACGGCCCGTACATGCCAGACCGGCAATGGTGGGGATCTGTTGTCGTTTCCAACGTTGCAAACGACGCGTTGCTGCAGGCGGTCCACACGAACCAATTTTCCACCGCAATAGCATCTCGGCGGCAAACAGGGCCGCTCGTTCGAACCTAGGGAAGATTTGCAAAAAGTCCTGCCGTCGACGTACGGTTGCACTATCCTGGTAGATAGGAAAGTTTAAGGGGTGCCTCGATGACGCAACTTGGCCTTGGTCTGGATCTGTCAACGAAACGTACCCGAAAACGGGAATTTCTCGATGAGATGAGGTGCGTTGTGCCATGGTCGAGGTTGATTGCGTTGATCGAATCGCACTATCCGAAGAAGACTGGACGGCCGCCGTTCCCGATTGCGACGATGCTGCAGATCCACTTCATGCAGCAGTGGTTTGGTCTGTCAGACCCGGCGATGGCCGGCGATGGAAGAGGCGCTTTATGACGCATCACTGTATCGTGAGTTTGCGGGGCTAGACGGCGGGATGACGCGTTTGCCGGACGAGGGCACGATTCTCCGGTTTCGCCACCTGCTCGAAACGCTCGGCCTGGCTGCGCAGATGCTCACGCTGGTCAATGAGATCTTGAGCGAGCAAGGCTTGATGCTTAAAACACGGTCGGCTGTCGACGCTACCTCGATCTCTGCACCCAGCTCTGCGAAGAACGGCTCTGGTACACGAGACCCGGAAATACACCAGACGAAGAAGGGAAATCAGTGGTACTTCGGGATGAAAGCGCATGTCGGCGTGGATGCAGACTCGGGGCTGGTGCACGCCGTCGTCGGTACTGCGGCCAACGTTCACGACATCAACGCGGCCGAAGCGTTGTTGCACGGCAGGAAATGGATGTGTACGCTGACGCCGGATATCAGGGTATCGAAACGCACTGCAAGGCAAAGGCGGTTCGCTGGCATGTCGCGATGCGGCCAGGCAGGCGTAGACAACTGGACCTGAACGATCGCCCGGACGCGATTCGTTCAGATTGAACGTCTGAAGGTCGGCGTCCGCGCCAAGGTCGAACATCCGTTCCGAGTCCTCAAGCAGCAGTTTGGCTACACGAAGACCCGGTACCGGGGTTTGATGAAAAACACCGCCCAGATCACGATACTAATTGCGCTGGGTAACCTGTGGATGGCACGCAAGGTTTTGCGGAAACGTGAAATGCTCGGAGATTGAGGCCACAAGTCTCAGCAAACAAGGGGCGTCGCGCTTCAGAAGCCGGACGACCAGCCTGTCGGCAGATTCTCATCTCTGACTCGGTTCAAGTGGCAAGAGATCTGCGCTCTGAAAACGCGTTGTGCAGACCTTCCCTAATTCGCTCCGCGTCCAACGCGGGCAAAGGCATAGCGACTCAACCGCTCGTCGCACTGCGTCCGCGCTGCCGCGCAAAGATAGTTCGCCGCGTGTTCTGCCCGCTCCCTCATCGTGTGCTCCGCATGCATGTACCGCGAAGGTCCGCAAGCACGTTAGACAAACGAAGCTCTTTCTCAAACATTGCGCTGGCTCCGAGCCGCGCGCTTGGCCGCAGCAGTTCCACTTGCCGCGCGTCAAACAAGATGAGAGCAGCGCGTCAATCTGGATGAGAGTACTGGCGTTGCGGCAGCGGTGGAGGGCGTAGCCCGGAACCGCTGCCGCAACGCCGCGCCGAGGAGTCCGCCCCGCTGCCGGGGTGCCTTGTCGGTGGTCGCGGTAAATCGGGTATGAACAGCTCTTCCATGTAGCGAAGGGAGGCTGAGTTGCCCGGCCGACACATCAACGACCATCAGATGAGGCTCTACATGAAGTACAGACTCAAGGAAGGACCAGCTCAAGCGGCTGCGCGCGCCGGGTTCAGCGCCGCCACGGGTTATCGCATCGATCGGGACCGGCGACTGCCATCGCAGAAGAAGGCCCCGCGCGGGCGTCGCCGGGCCGATCCCCTCGTCGCGATCTTTGACACCGAGATCGTGCCGCTGCTCCAGTCCGCCCCCGGCATCCGGCCGATAGCCGTACTCGACGAGATGCTTCGGCGCCATCCCGAGCTCCCGGGCAACGTGCGTCGCACTCTCGAGCGGCGTATTCGCGACTGGCGCGCCCTTCATGGCGAGGAACGTGACGTCATGTTCCGTCAGGTACACCAGCCCGGTCAGCTAGGCTTGTCCGACTTCACCGAGATGGACAGCCTGGGCATCACCGTGGCGGGTATCGCGCTGGACCACCGCCTCTATCACTTCCGGCTGGCCTGCTCGGGCTTTGAGCACGCTCACGTCATTCTCGGCGGCGAGAGCTATGTCGCGCTGGCCGAAGGGCTTCAGAACGCCATCTGGGCACTCGGAGGCGCACCGCGCGAGCACCGCAGCGACAGCCTGTCGGCGGCGTTCCGCAATCTCGATGCCGACGCGCGCGAGGATTTGACCACGCGTTATGATGCGCTGTGCGCTCACTACGGCATGCAGCCCACACGCAACAACCGTGGCGTTGCCCACGAGAACGGCTCCATCGAGAGCCCTCATGGGCACCTCAAGAACGCAGTGCGTGATGCGTTGCTTCTGCGCGGCAGTCACGACTTCGACGATCTCGATTCCTATCGCCGCTTCATCGACGAGATCGTCGGTCGAATCAACGCGCGTAATGGCAAACGCATTGAGGCCGAGCGTGCACTGCTTCAGCCGCTTCCGGTCCAGCGTACGTGCGACTACGAGGAAACGCGCGTGTACGTCACGACCACCTGCGGCTTCGTCCTGCGCAAGGTGTTCTATACCGTCCCGTCACGACTGATAGGCCATCACCTGCGCGTGCGGCTGTATGACGACCGCCTGGAGCTGTTCCTGGGCGGCACGGCCCTGATGACACTGCAGCGCGGCCGTGCGGGCCCCAATGGCAAGCACGGCCACGTCATCAACTACCGGCACGTCATCCACGCGCTGCGCCGCAAGCCCATGGCGCTGCTCAACCTGGTCTATCGCGATCAGATCTTTCCGCGCGAGGCCTATCGCCTGACCTTCGATCGCCTGCTCGAGCAGCTCCCGGAGCGTCAGGCATGCAGGACCATGGTTGAACTGCTTAGCCTGGCCCACGAGCACAACTGCGAAGCGCAACTGGCCCAGGCACTGCAGCAGTGTCTGGGCGATGGACGGTTACCCGACCTGGACACACTGTGTTCGCGTTTCGAAGCGAAGCGCACGAACAGCATGCCGGAGGTGAACGTCCAGCTGGCACCGCTGAGCGACTACGAAGCCCTGCTTGACATGGCAACGGAGGTGACGGCATGAGTCTCGACATCGACGCCACCCGCCTGTCGCTGCTGCTCAACGATTTGCGGCTGCCCGCCATCAAGCAGATCTGGTCCAGCTTTGCCGAGCGATCCGACACGGAAGGCTGGCCGGCAGCGCGCCTGCTGATGGCGCTGGCCGAACACGAGATCGCCGAGCGCGATCGACGCCGGGTCGAACGTCACCTCAGGGACGCAAAGCTGCTGCCGGGCAAGACGCTGGAGAACTTCGATTTCGACGCGGTGCCGATGGTGTCCCGCGCGCACGTCTCGGCGCTTTGCGCTGGCGACGGCTGGCTGCGTAACGGCACCAACCTGATTCTTCTGGGACCGAGTGGCGGTGGCAAGTCGCACTTGTCGTCGGCCATCGGACTGAGTCTGCTGGAGAAGGGCTGGAAGGTCCTGTTTGCGCGTACCACCGACCTCGTGCAGCGGTTGCAGGTCGCGCGCCGCGAACTCGCTCTGGAGTCCGCCATCAACCGGCTGGATCGCTTCGATTTGGTCATCCTGGACGATTTCGCCTATGTCAGCAAGGATCAGGCCGAGACGTCGGTCCTGTTCGAGCTCATCAGCGCCAGATATGAACGCCGTTCTCTTTGCATAACAGCAAATCAACCGTTCGGCGAATGGGACAAGGTCTTCCCCGACCGGGCCATGACGGTGGCCGCCGTCGACCGGCTGGTCCATCACTCGACCATCTTTGAGCTGAACGTCGAAAGCTACCGTCGCCGTACGGCCCTGCAGCGCAAGCAGCAGGAACCGGGACGCCCGGCCAGTCGCGCGACACCAAAGAACGTTGGCGTGCCACCGACACAGGAGGATCAGCACGGCATTGACCTCACCAACTGACCCGCTGTCTCATCCTGATTGACGCGCGGCTCGCAGGTAAAGCTAGCCGGCGTCAATCAACCCATCACCTTCCACGCCACCCCATTCTCATCCTGATTGTCGCGCAGCCAGAATACCTGCGGCGTCACACATTACACAGCAATCCTCAACGACGGAAGGCTTCAGCTTGATTGTCGCGCGACACCCGCTCGCCCGCGTCAATCAACACCGCGCGTCAATCAACAAACGCTTGCCAGCGTCAATCAACATCGGCATCATCATTCCTGCCGCGACATTCTCAACTTGATTGTCGCGCGTCTCTCATCCAGATTGTCGCGCCACATCCACTTTCCTGAGGAATTAACCCCTTTGTTTCGTAGTCGCGTCGAATTCGCCTTCGCGCTCTCCGCGAAATGGAAAACGACTGCTGCCTCGGTGGTAACAGATGACAAAGCCCATCGCGGGTGCGATTCGACTGCTTCTCTTCTCGACCCGTTGTCTTGACTTCGTGATGAACGTGGCGTGCTGAAGTTATCGGGATGCTGCTTGGCGACGTGAATTATGCCAGCCGTCTAGCAGACGTTCTGATGCTTCATCGGCATGGGCGCGTTGGACATGGCTGCCGTAGGGAGGCTTCTCGAGCGCAGCATTGCAGACATCAAATATATGGAGATAGACGTCGCGTTACCGGTTTTTATATATAAGTAATACTAATTATCAGAATGAGGAATGATCGCATAGAAGATTTTTATGTTTACCGTATGAAGTCAAACCAAAGGAAAACAAATGAAACAGGTCAAGGCGCTGTTTTCTCTTACGGGTACACGTGCACCCAACGCTGCCGCATGCCGGCAAGAACTGGCCGTTGAGCGCGCGGGACTCGCCAGCGACCGCAATGGCTGGAAAAGGCATCAACGCAGTTTGTCTCTTCCGTTATCAAAGAAGATGGCATCAATCGTGCTTCATACTTGAGCACGCGCCCGGCACGCGCAATCCTATGACGTGGACAGAGTGTCTTGCTGTGACTGCGTTTGGCGCATTTGTCATTGATCGATACGATTGGACCGGGACCGTGAAGCGCTCGTCAAACGACGAGGAGCTTCTTGTACATGAAAGGCTTGGTGTTGTCTCGGTGCAGACGTCTCCGTTGCGCAGGGCAAAGCCCGCCCTGCGACACCTGCGTGGTCTACTGATCGAATACGACTGCCCGGTTGAATGCATTGCGGTATTCGCTGCACCGCATTGCGCGCTTGATCCCACCTTGCCGGAAACAACTCTGCAAGCGTCAGAGCTTCACCATTTTATGCGCACGCGGTTCAACCGCTTTCGCGACAGTCATCGCCAGTATCTCGATTCGGAAAGAATCGCCGCGTATTTGCAGTTGCATTGTACCGATTGGGGCGAGAATTGCGTATAGGGCGAAATGTTAGCGAACGGCGTTGGTCGTCGTGCAACCTGATGGCACTTCATGATCTTGACGAGTTTCTCCGCCATGCCATTATTGTTTTTGGGGGGCTTAAGCGCTAGACGAGGTAGGTGGCAAACCTGCGGTATTCCCGGGCAGATGCTGGCTGTTCTCCGTAAGCTGGTAATGTAATTAGGTTCTCTAAAAGTGGATTCGCGGTAGTCGCGAGGATGCTCTGTATGGGACGAAACACGAAATCACCCGAAACGCGGGCGCCTGTCAGTTCTGGTCATATACTGGATTCACCTCGACGCAGCGACCGTGGCGGTATAGCGCCACGCGCTCATCCAAAAGAATCGGCCGAGCCGAATGCGAGAGGCGTCGAGGGTCAAAGGAGTTGTGCCCGGGCGCTCCCCGCTGGCTTCCGACCACAAGAGCGTCGAGCTCGGCTAACTCGTTGGCCTCCCAAACCCAGTGGCTGATAGGTCAGATACAAAGCGTTTTTGCGAACCGATACTTACCGTTCTCATCGTTGGCAAGCCGATCCCGTCTAATGCGAACACTAAGTTCACTCAGCTGATTGCGGAGGAAACCGGATTCCAGTAGCACCATTCTGATGCAGGTGATTTCCAGGAGAAGTAATTCAACATCAACGCATCGCTTCGAGCGCGCTTGGATAAAGCCCGCAAGCAGAGCCAGATCCAGGTCCGGCAGCCGGCCTGGAAGCGATGAGTACGGAGCTATGGATCGTTCAAATTCGAGCCAGACGTTTGACATGATGGCGCGCATCATGTCGTTGCATCCGATCTTGTCGGCGCAACGCTTGACTTGCTTGAGGAGTGAGGAATCGGACATGGAGGCCTCTCAAGTTTTGGAAGGGTGCTCTTCCATTAGTGCGTCGTCAGCCGGACATGCCAGATCGTGCGTCCCATTGGGCAGGCCGATAGGATAGCCGCTTAGCGCGCCATGTCGACGTTTTGCCAGAAGGCGCGCTGTTGCCCGGGGTAGTTTGCTCGGCGCGCGGCGACGATCGGCTTCGATATGGTGCACTGATATATGCCCCTCGAACCTCGCCCGGATCGGCTGGCAATAGTGTCCAAGAATCATCTGGATGCGGCTGGGGCCGTGTCCAAGCGATTCGCTCAGTTCCGCAAGAACCTCGTAGGGGGCCATTCCCGCCTCCAGCATTTCGAGTGCACTCTTGAGCGCATATGTGTAACGAAGCGAATGAAAGCTGGTTGGCCCGACCATACCAGCCCTGCGCAGTAGTGCTTTGAGTCGATTCATTGCGGATTTGAGTGTCTTGCCGTTGCCAGTAATCAATTCGAGATTGTGTTCGCGCGCGTACGCGAGTGCGGAACGGATCGCTTCGATCGTCTGCGGGCGCTCGCACTCGATGATCCGCACGTGCCTCGGCCTTGCGTTTTTCGAGCCACGCATCAGCGGAAGCGTGGAATCGCCGCGAACGAGTGCGTCAAGCCACATTCCGAGATCGCGCGCACACATCAGTGCCTCCTTGCGTCGGAGTCCGAGGTGCAGGGCGAGCGATATCATGTGCATGAGCCCCTGATCTATCCATTTAGCTTTGCCGATCAACTCGTCAATTTCGGTCGGGTTCATGGCGCGTTTTGTCCCCTTCCGTATTCGTCGAACGAGCTGAAGTTCCTTGTTGTTGCACACCTCGTCAATGTTCCGGCCGGCATGGCGCGATGTAACACGAACAGCCGAAAATATGTTCGCGAGGGTGCCCGCGGTTTTGCCCTGTGCCATGCAGTATTGGGCATAGGCATGAATCACCCATTCCGGGATTTGACTGACCGATGCGCGTAATTCCCCCACCTGCCTGGCAAAGCGCAAAAGGCCTGTTGTATCGAACCGCCTGTTCTGCTGAGTTGCAAAGCTGCCGCCTGCTTTTTTGCTGCTTATGGCGGAATTGTGTATGGCCTTTGACATCATGCTCATGAGCTAGCTCCTGGCTGTCACCCGCATGTCAACTCATGTTCGCCCGCGGGGAAAGGCAAACACGGCCCCGGTCACGATGAGCTCGTGACAGATCCGGAATACGTTCGGATGTCTGCGATGACGGGCTTGGCCGGGGCGGGGCGAGCGCGTACGTAAGCAATTGAATTCAGGGAGGGGGCCGGGTAATGCGTTGAGCTATGGGATCCGGTTACGGATAGGCCCTTGGTGAAAGCAGGTTCTGGATGGAAAGTGGAAGTCCGCGAAGAGAAATTGCGTCAATGCGGGAGCGGTGAGCGGCGGGTGTCTGACAGAGACACTCTTTCTGCGCCCGTCATGGGAGCCGGCACCGCGATTGGAGCGCTTGCGACCTTCATCCGGAGATGAATGAATCGCAAGGTTTGTCTTGATGGATACCGCGGTGTATATCGCAAGAAGATGCTTCCTCGACATCGGGAAGATATTGGCGGCATGGCCGCGTCACGAACACTGCTCGTATCTGGGGCGTAGGCGTCAGGGAGCGAATCCCTGGTACGTTGAAAAGACTCGCTTGTACGGAGCTTCCGTTGGCGAGCGATCACTTACCGCACAGGCGGTAACTGGTCGCGACGCGACACCGACTGCGCGTGCTGGCCTGAAAGAGTGAGAGAGGCACCACGCGAATGACGCTGTGGGAACTTCTTGCTTTGGAAAAGGCTCTGGCTCGATTGAGCCGTGCACGCCCGATTCATGTTGATGCTGCTAACACGAACTTGGCAAAGTGCTTTGCTTCGCCGTGAGGCTGAGCAATGCTTGTATAGAAATTGGGCTAAAAAGCCCCCAACCCCCAGCAAGGGGTGTAATGGTCGATGCTCGTGACGTGAGCGAACGGTACTGCAATCATTAGAACATAGCTGCAGAGATAGCAAAAGGGGGGTGTCGCTTTCGCACAAAAAGCAGGTCGCCGCAGCATGGGCAACGTCCTCGAGTGGCCCGCGACGCAACACTAGGTGGTGACCTTCGATCGCACACCAGTCCACGGTCGGCGATTACGTTCGGCCCCCATCCTGGCGCGCTTCCTTGCCTGACCAACGGGTTGGCGGCGTACGTCACTGCGAATGGGGGACGAGAGAGATTCTGTTGTCTGGCCAACGCAGATTTGAGCAATCGTTGAGCGAATCGTAGTCAGTCGGTGGCAGCCGCATTGTCTCAGCGCGGTACATCAGTGGGGAGTAAGGTGGCCGCCACGATCGACGCAAACAGCGTGGCCGCGTCCGCGAAGTGCTCCAACGAGAAATTGGCCGATCCGCGCAGTGCTCTGAAAAGTCGTCCCTTCCGCGCGGCCTGAAGGCTGAATATCGCGGGCTACGTGAGCGTCAGTGTGTTCGCGCTCGGATGGGTGGCCGTCTGGAATACGGTAATTCGCGTGTCGGCCGCTAGGTCGTCCGCGCATGCGGCCGTGCGAAATCCCGGTCACCGATGGTATGGCCGCAATGTGGGCAGTGCAGTTCTCTCCGGTGCAACGCGACGGCGCGCGGTTGCGGTTCCCTCTGGGACGAAGCTGCGACCGATGAACGTCGCGCAATGAGCTGCCTCCTCTGCCGGCGCGCACCACGGTCCATCATCCAGCCCATGCCTACAAACATTACATTGAGTCCAAGTAACGGCCATGCGATGTCCATGCTGGCTCCCCGCTGTTTCGGTGTGTCGAGCATAGCATGGGTACCGTGAGCCGCCGGCTTGCCAGTTTTGACGGCGTGGGGGTATATTCACGCCTGCGTCCACAACGCATCGATCTTGCACTGCCATAGCCGTCCGTATTTTGCGATCGGCCTGTCGGCAAAGCCGTTCGCCCGGACGCTTCTGGTTGGCTCTCTGGACACTGTACGCGCTCCTTTGGCACTGTGAGTTTTAGTGCCTGTCTTTCGGCTGTCCCTCCTCCTTCCCTTTTTTCTTCTTTGCGAACTTCTGACGGCCGTCCCAGTCCAGGCGGCGTGGAGCGTCGGCCGTTCCAACTTCACCTCTGACTGCGTCTCGATGGCATCTAGCCATCGTCTGCACACTTCCTTGCCCGTGGCGCGCGCGGCCCGATAAACAGCGCACTCAAACGGCAGCGCGCTCGCCGCGCCGCTGAACGCCGGTCGGTGCCGGTGTGGCATCGACCAAGTCACGGAATCAATACAAGGAAAACAAACATGTACATTCTTTACGAATACCGGTACGTGATTGCCTGCAGCAGTCTGCCGCATGAATTCAGGCGGGAATTCCGCAGGCTTGCCCGGGGCCGTGTCACGTCGACGTACGATTGGCGCACTCGGGCCAAGGATCCTGTGCCGGCTGAAACCCAATGCCGGCGGGTGGCGGAGGTATTGGCGGGTTTTGAGGCGCTGCGCGCCAGCGGGTATGCTTTACAAACACCGTGGAACTTCGGCAGCAAGCATTTGCGGGTCCTCATCAATCGCTGGTCCACGCAGCGGCTGACATCTGAAGAGGCGGCCGAGAGGCTCGAGCATTGGCGCCAGTTTTTGCAATGGATCCGAAAGCGCCAGCTCATCGCTTTACTGAGTGCGCCTCTCACCGTGGGTGCGTCGAGTGTCGAGAGTAGACATGTCCAATGCTCGCATGCGGCAGCCTACTCGCGACCAGACATACCGATGCTCACAAGCGATAAGGTCATGGAGGCCCTCACGGAACACCGTGGCGACCTGCGCAAGGCGGCCCGCGCGCTGGGGACAACCACGCATTCTGTCTGTGAGCCCCTGAACGATGGTCAGTCACGAGAAAAGCGGCTTCCTCCCGGGCTCACGATCCTGACCTGATGCTTGACTTCCCGTAGCGCTCGATACGCTGGGTTCACCTACATAAACAAAGGAGAAGCCAGCATGCTGATTCACACTATCTTCGGGCTCGCGAGTGCATTGCTGTATGCGTATCTGAGCTTTAACGATAAACGGTCGGCTAAAGAGGAAGTTCGAGAAGCGCGGGCGGTCTCTGCCCGAGGGCCGGGGGAAGAAGGAGAGAGGGAGGTGTCAGCCGAGCTGCGCTGGCACCTCACGCGTTTGTGCGGCGAAAACTGGGAAGTATTGGATGGTCTCGTTCTGATTCATGCGCCGGGGAGCACCTTTCCGACTGCTGAAATCGATCATCTGGCGATTACGCCGTTCGGAGTCTTCGTGGTCGAAACAAAGCATTGGGCTGGTGTGGTCACACACGGTGAGACCGACGACACGTTGACGCTCACGACGGTTGACGGACAGCGGTGTGTGCGCACCTCGCCGATGAAGCAGAATGCGGCGAAGGTGCGGTTTTTGCGCAAACTGCTTCCGCCGCGGCTGTGGATCGTCGAAGGGCTCGGTGTCTTTTCGCATGACGCGGCAATGGTGGCACCCACGCTTCACGCTTCCAACGGCGCTGCTTGAGCGTAGTGAACTTTACCGGCACCTGCGGGTGCGACAGCAGCAGTTTGCGCGCACGGGAACAGGGCGTCTGCCCGTTCGCAAGATAGTTGACGCGATCTTGCAGCATGCAGACACGCGCCCCGAGGCTCTCGTTGAACACCGACAACGAATCCAGGAGGGCCGCTCGCGCGGCCAAGGCTAGTCCTTGACCCTAACACTGCTGACACGAGGAGGGGTGAACTGTGCTCACCGTCTCCTCTTCCTGACCACCATCCACCGTGGTGACTTGAACCGCACGATACTCACGTAGAGCCAGACATACGTCGCGGCGAACACCGCCACGAAGCAGAACAGATGCAGCGTATGCCGCCAGAACAGCGTGGCCGGCACGACCGCGATCAGACACAGCAGCCACAAGTACGGGGACGTCAGCGAGTTACGCCGTGTCAATTCACGTGCGGTATCGTCGAGTACGTCATCGATGACCGTGGCGACGATACTTCGAATCGCCAGCGCGCCCAGGTTGGGGCTGGAGCTCTTGTAGGTTTGCGTATTTCACACCAAGCTGGACAAGGATTTCGCGGCAAGCTGGACAGGCTTTTCACACGAAGCTGGACACGGATTTCACGGCAAGCTGGACAGCGATTTCGCGTCAAGCTGGACAGTAAGTTCGTAAAATAGCGACGCAGGTCAACCGGGGCACCCTCGATGATTTCGTCGGGGCGTCTACATGGCATTTCCAAAGTTGACCATGCGTAAAATTCGAGAAGCGCTGCGCCTACATTTCGATTGCGGCTTCAATCATCGGGAAGTTGCTCGCGCGCTGGGCACTTCGCCCACGACCGTTGGGCAATATGTTCGCCGTCTGGAGCGTGCCGGCTTAAGCTACCCGCTGCCGTCAGCGCTCGGTGACGTCGAACTCGAGGCACGCCTGTTTCCGCCACCGCCGCGCGTGGAAGGAGAGCGTCCTGCGCCGCACTGGCCGACTGTGAGGCGCGAGCTCGCCCGCAAAGGCGTGACGCTCGATCTGCTCTGGAACGAGTACAAGGCCGAGCACCCCGACGGTTACGCGTACACCTGGTTTTGCACACGATACAGCGAATGGGCGAATTCGCTCCCGCTAACCTTGCGGCAAACACATGCTCCGGGCGAGAAGCTGTTCGTCGACTACTCGGGCGACAAGGTTGCGATCATCAATGCGGAAACGGGTGAGAATCGGGAGGCCGAGTTGTTCGTGGCCGTATTGGGGGCGTCGAACTACACCTATGCGGAAGCAACTTGGACCCAGCAGAGTTCTGATTGGATCGGCTCTCACATTCGAACCTTCGAATTTATGGGCGGTTGTCCTGAGATCGTCACGCCCGACAACCTTAAATCGGGCGTGCACAAGCCGAGCTTCTACGATCCCATTATCAATCGGACATACGGAGAAATGGCCTCGCATTATTCTGTGGCAGTCATCCCAGCCCGCAGTAAAAAGCCCCGTGATAAAGCTAAGGTTGAGCAAGGCGTGCTCCTTGTCCAGCGCTACATTCTCGCTCGACTTCGCAAACACCGCTTCTTCAGCCTGACCGAGGCAAACTCCGCGATCGCGACACTCCTGGTCGACTTGAACAACAAAGCCTTCAAGAAGCTGCCGGGATCTCGCCGCAGCACTTTCGATGAATTCGAGCGCTCATCGCTGAAAGCGCTTCCGTCACAGCGCTATCAATATGCTGATTGGAAGGTAGCGCGCGTGGGGCCTGATTACCACGTCGACATTGACGTTCACTACTACTCTGTACCGCACCGCTTCGCGCGTCAACAGGTCGACGTTCGATATACGAACGGGACAGTCGAGATCTTCCACCAAGGCACGCGTATCGCCGCTCACGTGCGAAGCAGTCGGCGCGGTCACCATAGTACGGTTAATGCGCACATGCCGCCTCATCATCAAGAGGTCAGTGGGTGGGGGCCGCAGCGTCTGTACGACTGGGCCATACGCATCGGGCCGCACACCGCCGCCGTGATCCAGCACCTGCTTGGCGGCCGGCAGCATCCCCAACAAGCCTATCGCGCTTGCCTTGGCGTCCTTCGCCTGGGCAAAGACCACGGCAATGCACGGCTGGAGGCCGCGTGCTGCCGTGCCATCGATCTGAAGGCGCCAAGCTACCGCTTCATTAGCTCGACGCTCAAGAACGGCCTGGACCAGTCGCCTCAGACAAAAACGGATCAGGCCAGCTTACCGCTCACACATCCCAATGTGCGCGGACCGGACTACTATCATTGAAGAGGCCATATGCTCAAACATCCAACGATCGACAAGCTTCACGCGCTGAGGCTGAGCGGCATGGCATCCGCCTTGACGCAACAGCAGAACAATCCTGATATCGAAGCGCTGGGCTTCGAGGAGCGTTTAGGCTTGCTTGTTGAGCGCGAAGCAAGCGAACGCGAATCCAGGCAGACATCATCGCGCCTGCGCCGTGCCAAACTGAAGTTCTCCGAAGCCGTGGCCGAAGACATCGACTACCGCACCCCACGCGGGCTTGATCGCGCACTCATGAGCCGCTTGCTCACTGGCGATTGGATCCGGGAGAAGCACAACACGCTAATTATTGGCGCGACCGGCCTGGGTAAGACCTGGCTTGGATGCGCGCTCGCCAATCAGGCCTGCCGTCTGGGCTACACGGTGGCCTATCTCAAGATGCCCAGGCTCGCCGAGGAGCTCGCTATCGCGCACGGCAGCGGTCGATATGCGCGAGCACTCGCGCAGTGGGCCAAGACGGATGTGCTGCTGATGGATGACTTCGCAATGGCGCCAATGCCCGACAGCGCTCGGCGTGATCTGCTCGAAATACTCGATGATCGCCACGGCCGTCGCTCAACCATTGCAACAAGCCAGATTCCGGTCGACAACTGGCACGGTGCGCTCGGCGATCCAACGCTTGCCGACGCCATCCTGGACCGGCTTGTTCACAACACTTATCGAATCAACATGAACGGTGAATCGATGCGAAAACTAAAAATTAGTTTGACCGAAAACCGTAAGCGCGAAATTTTCCCCACCTAGCTTTTGAGTCCAGCAAGATCCACGATTGCGTCCGCAACTCACAACTTGCGGACGCAATTTATGACCCAGGATGACCTTTCATTTTTGCCCCTGCGGGTGACCCGCGTTGGCGTGGGTGGCAAGCGCAGCTTCGATCCTCTAGGCAAGCGGCGGCTGGTCGAGGCCTGCGAGCAGCCCGGTGCGTCATTGTCCGGTCTGGCGTTGAAGGCCGGGGTGAACGCCAATCAACTGCGTAAATGGGTTCGGCTGCATCGGCAGGCGCAAACGCGCATGAGCAACGACGGCATGGCCGCTTCACCGTCGGCGTTCGTGCCGGTCGTCGCCATCGCCGATACGGCGCCGGCGCCTGCGTCGATGCATTCTGTGCGCATGCAGCCAGAACAGCGGTCATCGCATCTGTCTTCGCGCTCACCAGCGTCAGCATGGCTGTCGGCCCAGTTGCCCAATGGCGTAAAGCTTGAGCTCGAATGCTCGGAACGCGACGCCGCGCTCGTGAGCGCCATGATCGCGGCACTGGGACGGCGCTGATGTTTCGCTTCGAAGCTGATTTGAAGGTGTTCCTGCACCGCGAGCCAATCGACTTCCGGGCAGGCATCAACAGTCTGGTGACGCTGGTCGAGCAATCCATGCAACTGGACCCGTTTGCGCGTGCCGTGTACGCCTTCCACAACCGCAGACGCAACCGGATCAAGCTGCTACTTTACGAGCGCAACGGTTTCTGGCTGATGTTGCGGCGTCTGGAAGAAGATCACTTCATCTGGCCGCGTCGGCAACAGGCGGTGATCGAACTGACGACCGAGCAGCTACGCTGGCTGCTCGAGGGTATCGACATCGAGGCAATGTGCCGTCATCCGGCGCGGCGGTACCGCCACGCCAGCTAATGACCGGCCTGCCGGCCAGCAACGCGCGCGAGGGACTGTTACAAATCTCCGTAAACCTGTAGCGCGCGGCATTCGACTATCCTGGGAGCATGAATGAAGACGACTTCTCCCGATTGCCGCCCGCCGCCCAGGCCTATATCCGTGAACTGGAGTCACGCAACCAGCAGCTGGGCGAACGTATTGCCCAACTAGAGGAGCAGTTCCGCCTGGCGCAGAGCCAACGTTTCGCCCCGAGCAGTGAGAGGCTACGCGATCGTGTGTTCGACGAGGCTGAGCAGATCGCTGCGACCGAAGCGCATGACGCGGACGTCGCTGCCGACACCTTCACACTGCCCGATACTGGCCTGCCCGATGCGCCGCAACCGCCACGGCGCAGTCCTGGGCGCAAACCGCTACCGGCCCATCTGCCACGTCAGCGCATCGAATACGACCTGCCTGATGACCAGAAGATATGTCCGTGCTGCGCACACGAGCTTCACCGTATGGGTGAAGAGATCAGCGAACAGCTGCATATCGAGGCGAAGGCCTCGGTGCTGCAGCATGTACGTTTCAAGTACGCGTGCCGGCACTGCGAGCGCCACGCCGAACGCACGCCGGTGATCACCTCACCGATGCCGGCGCAGCCATTGCCGGGCAGCAACGCGAGTGCGGCGATGATCGCCACCGTGACTGCCGGCAAGTATGTCGACGGAACACCGCTATACCGGATGGCCAACGCATTGGGGCGCGCCGACATTGAAGTTGGACGCGGCACACTGGCCAACTGGATCATCCGGCCCGCCGAGCTGCACTATAGCCGGCTCTATGAGGCTCTACACAGGACACTGCTGTCGCAACCGCTGATTCACGGTGACGAGACAACGGTGCAGGTACTCAAGGAACCCGGCCGTGCTGCGCAGAGCACCTCGTATATGTGGACATATCGCAGTGCCGACGGCAGCACGCAGCCGGTTGTGCTGTTCGACTACCAGCCGGGGCGCGGGCAGGAATATCCTCAAGCGTTCCTCGCGGGCTATCAAGGCCTGCTGATGACGGATGGCTATGCCGCCTGGCGCACACTCGAAGGCCCCACGCACTTCGGCTGCCTGGCTCACGCCCGTCGCGCCTTCGTTGAAGCGCTCAAGGGCATGAAGAAACCCGGTGGCCGTGCCGCGCAGGCGCTGGAATACTTCAAGGCGCTGTATCAGGTCGAAACGCTCACCAAAGCCGATCTGCCCGAAGGCGAGACGCGCGCTGACTACACATACCGCCTGCGTCAGCAACACAGCGTGCCACTACTCGAAGCATTCAGAAAGTGGCTGGACGACCAGGCACCGCAAGTCCTGCCAGAAAGTCTGCTGGGCAAGGCAATCTCATACACGCGAAACCAGTGGACGTATCTGTGTCGCTACGTGAGCGACGGGCTGGCCCCCATCGACAATAACGTCATCGAGCGAGACATCCGTCCATTCTGTACCGGCAGAAATTCATGGCTGTTCAGTGACACGGTTGCCGGCGCGAAGGCAAGCGCCATGATCTACAGTCTTATGCTGACCTGCAGGGCTTGCAACGTCGAACCCTACGCCTACCTCGTGCACGTACTCACCGAACTACCGAAGCGCGAACCGGATGCTGACGTGACCGACCTCTTGCCGTTCCACCTTGCAAAACTGACCACCGCCGCTCGTTGAGCTTGATCTGGTCGCCTTGCCGATCGATGCGCCGCCGCCTGGCACGTCAACCTCCGTGCACCCCTATGAACTCGGTGTGCTAGATCGCGCGCTTACCGAAAACCAGCAGTCAGAGTAAAAACAGAAACCCCTGCGTCGCTGCGCTCCGACTGTCCAGCTTCGCGCGAACACCTGTCCGGCTTCATGCGAAACGCGTGTCCAGCTTCCGCGAAATACGCAGTAGGTTCGCGTGGCTCGCCAGCAAGATCGCTAATTGATCAGCTGCGTTTGGGCGAACGGCGGTCGAAATCTGCGAGTGCGCATTGGTCGCTAGGCATGCGCGAGCTTTGCTTTTCTTCTGTTTCGAAGACGCAGCGGCGCATGAGTTGCACGTGCAAATATCGTTGCTTCGTCCGGCGTTCTGCTTATTATTCAATGGGTTAGGGCGGCTGCCCGGAAATCACGTGTCTGAGCCAGTTCAGACACCTCTTTACCCTTTGGTAACTATCCAGCGGAGCAGCGCACGATACGGCCGTTTTGTTACGGCTAACGTAAGAAAACGGCATGGGGCGTTTGCAGGATCTGGAGAAAAGGGGCGCCGGGAAAAGTCCCACCGTGAGTTCGCTACACGCCCCTCTCGGCCGTTCGTCGCGTCTGGGGCCAGCCATGCCCGGTGTGTTTTATGGACGGGTGATGTCCCTGAGACCAAGAGGTCGGCCGGGCGGAAGCTGTCTTGCGACGATGCGCCCACGCGTCTCGCGCCGCAAAGATGCCCGAATCGCGGAGCTTTCCGGGTTAGCTGTCTGAACCGGCTAAATCGTCGTCCGGTCATCGGTGCGGTGGGCAAGATGTTGTCGCCTTCCCATACACGGTGCTTGATCGCGTATTGTCATCCATTCGGTTCCTGTTTCGGACTGTTGCAGCCATACCTGAGAAATAGCCGCGTCTTCCCAGCTGCCGAAGATGCGCTGCGTATGGGGGTGGACGATATAGCGCAAAATGACTATGGGCGGCCGCCTCCACTCAACGCAGACTTGCTCGAACCCGGCTCGGGTCACCTGGGACTGGGTGACGCTGTCTGCGGGGACAACATAAGCCGCGTGAACATGTGCCCGCTGCGATTTACGCACAGCAGGGCATCAAAGCCCCCGAATAGTTCTCGCGTGGGAAATCACCCACCGCGCTGCGGTTTCAATGTTAGCCTCCCGCGCAGCTTGAAATGCCGTACTACCCGGTTTTCGAAACTGCCAGTCTAATCAGGCGAGAAGTTCGACCGACGAAAAAGCGGTGATTCGCGTGCCGTCCCGTAGGCCCGCCACGCCTGATGTCGTGCGAAATCTTGGTCGCCGATGCTGTGACCACAATGCGGACAGTGCAGCTCTCCGGATTGCAAGGCAGGGGCTTTCGGCGCTTCTGACCGGGGCGAAACGAAGCCCGATGATCGTCGCCGGATGCGCTGCGCTTTCCGCTCGCGTGAACTGCGGTTCATCGACCAACCTATCCCTAAGAGTATTGCATTGAATCCAAGTAACGGCCATGTGAGTTCCATGCTAGTCCCCGCTGTTTGGGCTCATTTAGCATAGCACGCGTACCTTTCCTGCGGAGTTGCCCTTGACCGCATTGATGGCACATCTTGCTCTGCTCTGGCTCCTCCTTTTTGCTGTCTACTGCGGAATTGTGTATGACCTTTGCCGATATACGCAACTTCACCAGTGGGGAGAATGCGTCTGAACACTTCTGCACATCCGCAATTGGAGGTCGCCTTGATTCGCGGCCAAAACTCAGAGATATTTCCTCGCGTCTTGAGCAGCCGAACAGGATATTAACGCTGCGCGGGCCGACGCCGATTTGATAGGAAAACTTGACAAGCGCGGCGGACACTGCGGATATGAACACCAGCCTGATACTAGACCTGCAACGCTCGTTTCATGTCAAACTCGGGTCGACGCGCCGATACAGGAAGGTGAGAAACAAGAAATCCTGTGAACGGAGACTCGTGAACGTGCTCGCCACGATTGCAAAGGAGCGGGACACACTCATGTTGTTGAGAGTTTTTCGCCCTCTGTTGTATTCCGGCGGCTTATTGTAAGAGGCTGATTCTCAGATAGAATTTATTACTCGGCTACGCTGGCCATATCGTTTAACATTAATATACTGACATTGAGAGGCGCCTTGAGAAAACGTAAAATCATTGTCACTGTCGGCACCCGCCCCGAAGCAGTGAAGATGGCGCCGCTGATCAAGCAACTGCAACATGAAGAATGGGCAGACTGCCGTGTGCTCGCGACGGCGCAACACCGGGGTATGCTTGATCAAGTACTGCGTCTGTTCGAGATCAAACCAGACATTGACTTGGATATCATGCAGCCGAACCAGTCTTTGCCCACGCTAACCTCACGACTAATAACGAAGTTAGACGAGGTACTCGCGACTGAGGAACCAGATGTTCTTCTTGCGCAAGGGGACACGACTACAGTCCTGACGGCAGCGCTAGCGTGCTTCTACCGGCGAGTACCTTTCGGGCACGTCGAAGCGGGTCTTCGAACAGGCGATCTTTCGAATCCGTTTCCGGAGGAAATGAACCGCGTCGTCGCGGGCCGGATGGCACGCTGGCATTTCGCGCCGACAACCTGCGCGAAGGAAAATTTGCTTCGGGAGGGAATTGATCAGTCGAGTGTGTTTGTTACCGGAAATACCGTTATCGATGCGTTGCTGGATGTCGCCAAACGTTGCGACGGTGCGTCACCATATAAAGGCGATCGACGATTGATTCTCGTGACGTCGCATCGTCGCGAGAATTTTGGTGAGGCGTTTCAAAACATATTGCGAGCGATTAAAACAATCGCAGACGAGAACGTCGACATTCAAGTGCTTTATCCCGTTCATCCGAATCCAAATGTACGGACGGGCGCGTACGCATCCCTGGGCGATCATCCTCGTATTACACTCTGCGAACCGCTTGACTACCTGCCATTCGTCGCCGCGATGAAACAAGCTTATTTGATCCTGACGGACTCGGGAGGCGTGCAAGAGGAGGCACCGGCGCTAGGCAAACCCGTGCTCGTCTTGCGACGAGAGACGGAGCGCCCTGAGGCGGTCAGGCACGAAGTGGTAAAGCTGATAGGTACGGACTACGCGGATATTGTCAGCAATACGCAACGCTTGCTCGATAACCCTGCAGACTATAGGCGTATGGCGCGTGGCGTATCGCCATACGGTGATGGCCTGGCTTCCGGACGGATTGCTCGTATTTTGAAGGGATATTTCGACTTATCCAACTGAACGGGGCGGGACATGGCCGTTCCTTTATGAATCGAGTGGAGGCAACAGATCTTAAACGATCGCTGTGCTTTCGCGTTGACGGCTCGTTCCGCTTACCTGCGGTCAATGCTGGGAGGGCTTCGCCTGTTGGGCGAATGCGCCCAAGGGGTAGTCATTGGCTGGTGAAGGTCATCATATCTGCGATGAAACGATCTGCGTGGCGAACATAATATAATTTGCACCGCCAGCACTTACGCGGTGTAATCGATCAGGTTGTGGACCGGCAATGGCACCTCAGGATTGCCTGAGGGAGGGCCTGCTAGACAGATCAAGGCTCAGTGGCGTTCGCTGACGCTCTGAGGGCGCTGGCATGAGTTCGGAAGTACGAAGCGCGACGCAACATCTTTATAGCGTTGCGCCCCCGGGGACACTGCGGCTGCGCTGTCTTTGGGACGATTGGACTGCTGCGAAGCCGCAACAATGGCGTAGGTGTCAACCTATGTCGGAGCAGGTCACCGCTTGGCCCGCCTTACCACCATCCATCTCGGTGACTTGAACCTCACGATGCTCACGTAGAGCCACACGTACGTCAACGCAAACACGACCACGAAGCAGAACAGATGCAAAGTATGCCGCCAGAACAGCGTGGCCGGCACGACCGCGATCAGACAGAGCAGCCACAAATAGGGCGACGTGAGCGAATTGCGGCGCGTCAGTTCGCGCGCCGTCCGCGCACCCACGGCCCAGCGCATCAGCCGCTTATACACCAGCATGTGCAGATGCACGCCGTCGGGGATGCCCGGCGACATGCCGCGAATGAATTTCTTCCGGTAGATCGAGAAACACGTCTCGAAGATCGGATACATGAACAGCAACACGGGATACCAGGCCGACACGTCGCGATTGCGCATCACCAGCATGATCGACAGTTCGGCCAGCATGAAGCCGATGAAGTAGGCGCCGCCGTCGCCGAGAAAGATCAGCCCCGCCGGGAAGTTCCAGATGAAGAAGCCGAGCACCGCGCCCATCATCATGAACGAGGCGGACAGCACGATCGGATCGGACACCTGGAACGCCACGTAGGCGAGCGAGGCGAACATCATGAACGCGACCATCGACGCGAGCCCGTTGAAGCCGTCGATGATATTGATCGCATTGGCGAGCGCGGCAACCGCTAGCACCGTGACCGCGCAGGAGATCACCGCATACGAGAGCAGGAAATCGAGCGGCGGCACGCTGATGCGGGTCACGGCGATATCCAGCAGGAAATAGGCGAGCGCGGCGGCTGCCATCGTGCAGACGAGTCTTGCGAGCGGCGACACGCGCTTGGTCAGATCTTCGACCAGACCCGAGCCGAAGGCGGGCATGCCGCACGCAATCAGCCCGAGGATGCCGCCCGACACGGCCGGATACGCGGGATGCAACTGCACGGCGGAGGCGATCAGCCCGAGCAGAATCCCGATCCCGCCGATGCGCGGCACCGGATGCGCATGGAATTTCTGCACGCCGGCCAGATCGGTGTCGGTGGAGAATTTTTCATGCAGATGCGCATAGCGCACGATCAACAACGTGATCAGCAGTGAAACGAGGAAGCCGAGCGCAAAACTGAGCATGAAAGTGGGCCTGAGCGAAGACGCCGAATTATACAAACGAAACGCGCGGGGTCCGGAAAAGCGGCGGCCCGGCGCGACTGCGCGAAGATCCCAGACAGTGAGGCGCAAACTGCCCGCAAACGCCCGCCAGTCATGGATTCCACCTATTTAGCAGGCGCCGCGCGAGGTCGTTAACCTGGATGCGGCGAAGTGTAAGTCACGCGCAAGAAAGACGGCATGCGCACCTGCCAACCCGTTTTCGCCGCCGATCGGCAAGACGTTCCGGAGACCCAATGCTAAACAACATCACAATTCGTGGCGGCCTGACGCTGGTGGTCAGCGTATTTGTCGTCTTCCTGCTGACAGTGATCGGTGTCGGCTATGGCGCGCTCAAGCTCGCCAACAGCAGTCTCGACGACACGCAGCGTAGCGCGGCCGCGCTGGCTCATCTGAAGGCGAGCTCGGAGAAGCTGCTGCAGGTTCAACTGGCGCTAGGTTCGTATCAGACGCTCTTTAGCGTCGGCAAGCAGACCGACGACCTGTTGCCGGCCGCGCACAAGGTGCTGGTCGAATCGAACAAGGACTTCGGCAACTACATGACCGGCCCGTTTGCCAACGAGAGCGAGCAGAAACTCGCGCAGAGCGTGGAGCAGGCGCGCAGCGCGCTGGTCGACAAGGCCATCGAACCGGAATTCAAGGCGCTCGCCGATTTCGATTTCAATACCTTCCGCAACATTCAGGGCGAGACGGCCAACGGCTTTTACGCCGTCTATTCGAAAGCGATCGACGCGCTCCAGCGTTCGCAGGTGGACAGCCAGCATCGGCAAGCCGAAACAGCGGCGCAGCGTTTCCAGATCGCGACGCTGCTGTTTGCGGCCATCGGCGCGGTTGCGATCGTGATCGGCGTGGCGGCGCGCATCGGTTTGTCGGCGGCGCTGATCAAACCCGTCAACGCGACCGTCAAGCACTTCGAGCGGATCGCCGCCGGCGACCTGACGGGTGCCATCAAGATCAGATCGCGCAACGAGATGGGCCAGCTGCTGACAGCGTTGACCCGGATGCGCGAAGGCCTCGTCGAGACCGTCTCTAAAGTGCGCGGCAGCACGACGGCGATCACGCAGGGAGCGAACGAGATCGCCTCCGGCAATGCGGATCTTTCTTCGCGCACGGAGCAGCAGGCAGCCGCGCTTCAGCAGACCGCCGCAAGCATGGAGCAATTGTCCGCGACGGTGAAGCAGAACGCGGACAATGCGAAGCAGGCCAACCGGCTCGCTCACGGCGCGCTCGACACGGTTACGCGCGGCGGCACGGTGGTCTCGCGGGTTACCGAAACGATGGATGGGATCAGCGAGTCGTCGCGCAAGGTGACGGAAATCATCGGCATGATCGAAGGCATTGCGTTTCAGACCAACATCCTGGCGTTGAACGCGGCGGTCGAAGCGGCGCGGGCCGGTGAACAGGGGCGCGGCTTTGCAGTGGTGGCCTCGGAAGTGCGCAGCCTTGCACAGCGCTCCGGTGCGGCGGCGAAGGAAATCAAGGAACTGATCGGCGAATCGGCGGCCAAGGTTCAGGAAGGCACATCGCTGGTGGCGGACGCGCAAAAAACGATTCACGAAGCCATGAGCGCCGTTGAACGCGTGACCGGGGTGATGAACGAGATCGAGGCGTCCGCGCTCGAGCAGAGCGACGGCATCGAGCAGGTGAATAAGGCTGTTGCGCAGATCGACGAGGTCACGCAGCACAATGCGGCACTTGTCGAAGAGGCCGCTGCGGCGGCGAAATCGCTGGAGGAGCAAGCAACGATCCTGCGCGATGCGGTGGCGGTATTCCAGATGGCCTGATTAAGCCGCGAGGCGCTTGCGACCGTTGCGAGCGCCGTATTTCGGCATCTTCAGAAGCTCATTTTAGTTAAGATGCCTAATTGTTAGATTTTGTAAAACATATCTACATGTGTAACGGTTTATGTCCATGAGCGATGCGTTGGACATGTAGAGAACTTTTTCCCGGTGTCGATCTGCAGGCCGGAAATTTGTTCCGTACAACCAAATTTTTAGCAGATTGACACTGAAAAATGACGATCCGGATTATTGTTTGTGCGCGAGCGCACAGAGGGACAACTCACATCAGAGGATATTGATCCAAAGCCCGATCCGAGGATTTTTCTCGACGCCGGCGACGCGCAGGGTGCGTTCAACTCACGGTGGATAACTATCGAGCCCCAAGTCATGCAGAGGTCCTCAGAGATGTATCCGGACGGTTCCCGGAGTGTGCCAGGTGATTACTCGTGTGTGCTGTGCGGCGCCGGTCCGGCAGGAATGGGTTTCCTGTTTTATGCGTTCAAGAGCGGCAAGCTCGCAGAGGTGGCAAGAAACGGCTTGCTGATCATCGACAAACGCATGAGCCTCGGCGCAGGCAAGCTCGGTGACTATGTCAACGTCACGGGCAACTCGGTCTCCAAAACTTTCCTCGCCTGTCTCGAGCACGAACGCTTCGATGAAGTATTTGGCGACATTCGCGAGTACAACGAGTTGCACAGGAAGCTGGCTGCGGATCCGGACGGTGCGCCGCTGCTCTCCGAGGTTGGCGAATTGCTTACGCTGGCAGCCGAGCGGCTTATCGCTCACATCGTCGAGCATTACGACGTCGATGTATTACGCGGCCACGAAATCGATGCGGTCCGGCGTGGCCGGGACGGTCGTTTCGAAATCGCCTATCACGACACGCGCAAACCAGCGGCACGCCGCATGGTGATCAGCGACACCGTCGTGATGAATCTCGGCGGTGCGCAGCGAGTCGAAGAGGTCGATGATCTATGCCGCACGCTCGACATTCCATCGCCGGACAGCGGTATCGTCACCTGCACGTCGGACGAGCTGCTTCGCCTCACGAGCACGCAACTGGTGGACACGTTCGCGCCGATGTTCGCTCCGGCTAGTGCCAGGCGTACGAACCGCATTACGATCATCGGCGGCTCGCACAGCGCGTTCACGATGGCCGAGCGTCTTGCGACTGATCTGGGCAGTGCGGGGCTCGATGAAATCGCCCTCGTTCATCGCTCGCCGATACGCCTGTTTTTCGAAACCGAAGATGAAGCGCGCGCGTGGGGCTATAACGTCGACCCGGTCAACGATATCTGCCCGATCACACGGCGTGTGAACCGTTCCAGTGGTCTGCGTTACCGCGCGTTCGAGATTGCCTGTCAGGTGATGTCGCAGGGTCGAGTTGCTGGAACGCTGCCGCGTGTCGAATTGATCGATGCCGCCGCGGGAGAAATCGAGCGTGCTCGCGCCGCCAACTGTCTCAGGCATTCATGTGGCGTCGTGCATAGCGCGGGCTATGGGCCGAACCTCTCGGCGTTGGTCGACTATCGAGGGAAGACGATTCCGCTGCAATTCTGCCAGGGTGGCATCGAGGTCGACAGAGTCGGCCGGCCGTTGGGCGCCGATGGCAAGGCGATTGACGGACTCTTCACCTTCGGGCTCGGATCGGGTTTCCGGCCGCAGCCGGAGATCGGCAGCGAGCCTGCATTCACCGGACGAATCTATGGCGTCTGGATTTTTCACCATGAGATCGGCATGCGGGTTCTGGCAGGCGTTCTGACAGCACTGGCCGAAAAATCCGCCATGCGGGAAACGGAAATGGTCGCGACCGCTGACGACGACGCAAACGTAGGCGACCGGCCACGTCCCGGTCGAGCCGGCCGCCGCCACTGAGCGAGTGCCTTGCAATTTGCCGATGGCGTGCCTCGGGCTCACCTATTCGTAGCGCCGAGTCGGGGCGCTCTGTCCGCTTCGTTTATTCCCGTAGATATCCTTAATAAAATAGTAATGATTGTTTCTGTAATACTGCGTATTGATATTGAAACCATGTTTGGCTTTCGGTCCACCTGCTACAAAACAGCGGGTATGTTCAGCGCTCTGACGAACGTTCGAAGCAAATAAATCCCCTCAATTCCGCCGTACGTGCGGGCTATTCCGCCAGCTTTATTGGCGCGGCCTCTTTTGCGGGTTATGCTGCGCTGCGACATCGAACGCAACGCGATGACCAGTGCGATGCTTTGATCGTCTCCATTGCCGCTTCTGTTTGCCGCCCGCGCGGATGAGAACAATGCATCTTCATTGGCCTTCCGATTCGAGCGGAGCCCGCCATACCCTGGCAGGCTGCATACTTACGTGAGGGAAATGATGACGATATTTCAGTCATACCGCCGTGGTAACCGTCTGCTCGAAGCACTCCCGACGCATGAATGGGAAGTGCTACATCCTCACCTTGAACTTGTCGAACTGAGTCCAGGGCAACTTCTGTCGAAATCGGGCGAACTCATACGAACCGTTTATTTCCCGGCTACTGCCATCGTGTCTTTGCTACAGACCATGGAAAATGGCAGTTCGGTGGAGATCGCCGCAATCGGCAGGGACGGCACGACAGGGGTGCCGATCCTGACAGGCGGGGACACCATGCCCGCCAGTGTTCAGGCTCAATGCCGGGGCTTCGCTTATCGGATCAGCGCGACGGCGCTGCGCGAAGCGCTGCGTAATTGCGCTTCCCTGCGTTCGCTGATGCTGCTCTACATGCAGGCCCTCCTCACCCAGGTCGCACAGACTGCAGCGTGCAACAGGCTGCACCGACTGGACGAGCAATTGTGCCGATGGCTACTCGTCGACATCGATCGTTCAGGTACAAGCGATTTGCAGGTTACCCAGCAACTTATAGCGGATATGCTCGGCGTGCGCCGCGAAGGCGTAACCGAGGCCTCCGGCAAGCTTTGCGAAGCCGATCTGATCCATCATAGCCGTGGCCGGGTCCAGATCATCGACCGGACCGGACTCGAGGAACGGGCATGCGAATGTTATGCGATCGTCAAACGGGAATTCGACCGGCTCTTGCCGCGCATCAACGCAATGGAAGTGACGCGTTGAGGGCTGCAGCGCTGTCCACCGGTCGAACTGACGGCGCCCGACCCTGACGTTCGAACGAATAGGTGGCAGGAGAGGAAACTGCAGCATCCGGCCACCGTCGCTCGCATGCCGTCGACCTTGTCGAGGCTATACCTTGATCCACCTGGTGGCAGGCCTTGTTTATCGCAGACCTGCAACTGATTGATCGCGCCGTTCTTGGCCGCGAGGGGTGCGCAAGACCTATCGGGCCCGTTGCGTTCGCACGGGCCGCGCCATCTGTCTGAAGAGTCGCTGTTGATTGTCGTCCGTTTTGTCTGGTCGAACTACCACTTCGCAGCGGCCTTGCCGTTTTCACCCCGTCTTGCACATCACCCGGGCTTTTGCCGAATTTGCCGTGCCTATACGCGGCTGGCTTCATGCCTTGAATTCCGCTGGCGCGGCCAGCCGTATTCCGGTGCGGACTTCACGTCGCATGCCCTCTCACGCAATAAACTTTTCAGATGGTCCGGATTGAGCCCTTGGTTGCGGTTCCAGTAAAGTATGATGTTTGACGCGACGAGCGTCGCGCTGTGTCATCCTTGCCCGTATCTTCGACATTCTGCCGGCCTCCGCGCGCCGTTTCCGGTTAATTGCGAAGAACGTGAATCGTCATAGTTTCAATCTCGTCTCAATTGAGAGGACCAGGTCAATGCTGAGCGTCGTGACACATTTCCTATGCTTCATATTCGGCGTGTTAGTTGGCGTTTTCGTATGTGCATTATGTGTGGCGCGTTCAAGAACACCCCGAGACGACAAATAATTCTTTTTCTTCGGACGGTGCCGCAAAAACACGAAGGCCGTGGCGACCATTTCAATGACACAGGCGCGGCCCTCAGCGAATAATTATCGAGCCACCAGAATAGGGCAACCTCACCACCTGGACTACACGGTTCAATAAGGCCGATGCAAAAACCACGGGTGCTGTCCGGCCGCGCTTGGCGCTTCCTTTCTTACTCCTGCTAGTCCGAGCCAAAGGCAACGGGTCTATGTTGCTTTCCGCACTGAAACAGAACTTCTTGAGCCCTACACTGGGCTGGTTGCATCTGTTCGCGGCGATGGAAGTCGCGATGGAACGCTATACCAAAGCTGCTTAGCGACATAACGTGGATGTGTCGTCCACGTCAGGTCAGCCGGACTCCAATAGACCTTCGGCGTACTTGCGCGAAGGTGGCTTCCAGAGGGCTTCCATGATCCTGGTGACAGGCGGCGCCGGTTTTATCGGCGCCAATTTCGTGCTCGACTGGCTGCGGCTCCATGACGAACCGCTAGTGAATGTCGACAAGCTGACTTATGCGGGCAATCTCGGTACGCTGAAATCTCGGCAGCACGATCCATTGCATATTTTCGTGCGCGCGGATATCTGCGATCGCAGCGCACTCGACGCGTTGTTTGCCGAGCACAAGCCGCGTGCCGTGCTGCACTTTGCCGCGGAAAGCCACGTGGACCGTTCGATTCATGGCCCGGCTGATTTCGTGCAAACGAACGTGGTCGGCACCTTCACGCTGCTCGAGGCAACCCGTCAGTACTGGAACGCGCTCGGCGAAGCCGGCAAGGCCGCATTCCGCTTCCTGCACGTTTCGACCGACGAAGTATTCGGCTCGCTGTCCGCTACCGATCCGCAGTTCTCCGAAACCACGCCGTATGCGCCGAACAGTCCTTACTCGGCCACCAAGGCCGGTTCCGACCATCTGGTGCGCGCCTACCATCATACGTATGGGCTGCCGGTGCTGACCACGAACTGCTCGAACAACTACGGTCCGTACCAGTTCCCCGAAAAGCTGATTCCGCTGATGATCGCCAGTGCGCTCGCCGGCAAGGCGCTGCCGGTCTACGGCGACGGCCAGAACGTGCGCGACTGGCTGTACGTGGGCGACCACTGCAGCGCGATCCGCGAGGTGCTCGCGCGCGGCACACCCGGCGAGACGTACAACGTGGGCGGCTGGAACGAGAAGAAGAACCTCGAAGTGGTCCACACGCTGTGCGACCTGCTCGACCGGTTGCGTCCGAAGGCGGGCGCGTCGTACCACGACCAGATCACGTATGTGAAAGATCGTCCGGGCCACGACCGCCGTTATGCGATCGACGCGCGCAAGCTCGAACGTGAACTTGGGTGGAAGCCCGCGGAAACGTTCGAAACGGGTCTCGCGAAGACGGTCCGGTGGTATCTGGACAATCAGGCGTGGTCGAACGAAGTCGCCTCGGGCGAGTACCGCAAGTGGGTTGAGACCAACTACGCGCAGCGCGCGTAAGGGCAAGGCAATGGCGCGTAAAGGCATTATTCTCGCGGGCGGCTCGGGCACGCGCCTGTATCCGATCACGCACGTCGTCTCCAAGCAGTTGCTGCCGGTGTACGACAAACCGATGATCTACTACCCGCTGTCCACGCTGATGGTGGCGGGCATCCGCGACGTACTGATCATTTCGACGCCGCAGGACACGCCGCGCTTCGAGGCGATGCTCGGCGACGGCAGCCAGTGGGGGATGAACATCCGGTATGCGGTGCAGCCTTCGCCGGACGGTCTCGCGCAGGCATTTATTATCGGTCGCGACTTTGTGGGCAACGATCCGTCGGCGCTGATTCTGGGCGACAACATCTTCTACGGTCACGATCTGGCGAAGCAGCTGGAAAACGCCGACGGGAAAACGGAAGGCGCGACCGTCTTTGCGTACCACGTGCAGGACCCGGAACGGTATGGCGTGGTGGAATTCGACCGGCAGTTCCGCGCGCTGTCGATCGAGGAGAAGCCCGTGAAGCCGCGTTCGAACTACGCGGTCACGGGTCTGTACTTCTACGACAACCAGGTCTGCGATATCGCCGCCGACATCAAGCCGTCGCCGCGTGGCGAGCTCGAAATCACCGACGTCAACTCGCGGTATCTCGCCAATGCGGCGCTCAATGTCGAGATCATGGGGCGCGGTTATGCCTGGCTCGATACCGGCACGCATGATTCGCTGATCGAGGCGGCGACGTTCATCGAAACACTGCAGAAACGTCAAGGTCTGGTGGTGGCGTGTCCGGAAGAGATTGCGTTCCGCCAACAGTGGATCGATGAGGAGAGGTTGCTTCAACTTGCGAAGCCACTTTCCAAGAATGCGTATGGCCAATATCTGCTCAATCTTCCGCAAGATCAGGTGGCATGGCCGGCCCGTTGATCCGGGTGATCGAATGGGGCAAGCGTTTGCGCTGTCCTTGCAATAGCCGATACGTAACTTGCGGAACGTGCGCCGGCGCACATTTAATTTGAAACTGCGCAGGTACGCTTGACGGCGTAGACCGCGATTGCGCGCGCAATAGGGCGGGATGCGTAAAGCGTTAGGCCGCCGAGACAGGCTCGCGCGGCGAGGGGCGTCAACGGGCGTCAACGGGCGCCATGAGGCGCCTTCCAGCCACGTCAATATTTCAGTAATACGTCGGGTTTCACAAGTAGTAGCTTTCCCGATCATCGATACGCATGCGCTCAAGCGCGAATTGTCATTCCGGAATCGACCGGCCGGAATGGCGGCGGCATCTTTCGGTCATTGGCAGATCAAGCACTCGCCCAAAGATGCGTTCGCGAAGCGTTGGAATTGACGACGTCAAGGCAGTATTCGCAGCGATTGTGGCGGTACCTTCAGTTCTTACCTAATTCACTGGCAGCCGCGATGTTGAGACGAACCCTGCTCGCAAATTTCGCCGGCCAAATGGTGACGGCGCTGCTCGGCATCGTCATGGTGCCGATATACGTGCGTCATCTCGGGGTCGAAGCTTATGGGCTGATCGCCATCAACGCCGTGGTGCTCGCCTGGGTGCTCGTTCTCGACTTTGGGCTTTCACCAACCCTGTGTCGCGAACTCGGCAGTCTGCGGGCCGGCACCGGAGTGAAAGCGGAAGTCGGGCTGTTGCTGGAATCATTGGAAAAACTGATTCTCGGCACCAGCACGATCCTTTTCGTGCTGTCGATTTTCATTGCACCGTATTTCGCCGAACGATGGCTGAACGCGTCGACTTTGCCGCCGAGCGAGATTCGTACCGCATTCGTGCTGATGATGCTCACTGCCATTGCACGTTGGCTCGGTGCGCTCTATCGGGGCGGCGTGGTCGGCATCGATCGACAGGTCGCACTCAACGGCATTGTCATCACGTTCGCCGTGATACGCACCGTGTTCGTCGTGCCGATCATCATGATCTGGCCGCGCATCGAGTTCTTCTTTGTCTGGCAGCTTCTGGCGATTGTTACGGAAGCGGTTGCGATGCGGACACTGCTCGCCCGTGCGATCGACATACCTTTCCTGTCGACGCGTTTCTCATGGAAGGTACTGTCCTCGCGGGCGAAACTTTCCATGTCGATTGCATTGGCAACGGTCATCTGGGCCTGCACGACACAGATCGACAAGATCGTCCTTTCCAAACTTCTGCCGCTGGCCGACTTTGCGGTGTTCAGCCTGGCGACACTGCTGGCGAGCGGAATCCTGTTGCTGGCGAACCCGATTCAACAGGCGTTCATTCCTCGCCTGACCACCGAGAGTTTCGGCGGTGGCGAACGGATTCGTCAGATGTACGCGCTGGCTACCGAGTTGACTTCACTGGCGGTGATCCCGGTCGCCGCCGTGTTCATCTGCGCGCCAGAAGCCGTTCTCCGATTCTGGTCCGCAAGTGCCCCGTTGAGTCCTGAGGCCGTGCGAACGATGCAGTGCTATGCGGCAGGAAACGCATTCTCTGCAATCGCTTCGCTGGCGTTCATCGTTCAGTACGCTAAAGGCGATCTGTCCTTGCATTTGAAGGGCATCATCGGCTTTCTGATCCTCTATGCCCCGGCCGTCCTGTTCGGCGGCATGCATTTCGGTGCTGTCGGCGCCGCTTATGCGTGGCTGGGCATGAACTTTCTGCTTCTGTTTGGTTGGGTGGCGATCGTACATCGCAAGTTTATTGCTGGTATCAATGCAAGCTGGTATCGCGGTCTCATTGCGCGTATCGCCGCACTCGCACCGGTTGGACTTCTGTTGAGTCGTGCGGATCTGACAAACACCTCACGCATTGGGCTGTTCTTTGTCCTATCAGGAGCGTGGCTCGCGATGGTTGCCTTGACCATCGCGGTATCGCCAATCATCCAACGAAAGGCTCGCCACCTGGCCGGGCGACTCGCCTTCAACTGAGAGAAACAGCATGGGAGCTACCCTTAATTCACCGGTCCCGGAGCGAACTGCGCCGGTATTGTCGGTCATCGTGCTTTGTTACCGGCAGGACGAGTACGTCGGTGCATGTCTGCAAAGCGTCGTCGACCAGCATCTCGATGTGCCATTCGAGATCATCGTGGGCGATGACAATTCGCCCGACAATTCACTGGCTGTCATCGAGTCCTTCCGGGCGCGTTACCCGGACCTGATCAAGGTCGTTGCGCACGACACCAACGTCGGCTGCGCAGCGAATTTCGCCGATACCGTGGCGATCGCGAAGGGCGAATTCATCGCGAACATCGACGGCGACGATGTCATGCTGCCCGGCAAGCTTCAGCGCCAGCTCGACTTCCTGAAAGCGCATCCCGAATGCGGCCTCGTGGTGCACAGGATGCGCACGGTGGACCAGGATACTTTGGAGCCCGTGCTGTATCCGTTGCCGAAAAAAAAGCCCGCCACGTTCGACGCTGCCTACCTCATCAGAAATGGACCGTACTTCTTTCACAGCTCCGAAATGTATCGGGCTCGCCTGCGCCGTCGCGGGCCCGTCGACGTAGGTCTGAAAGCAGTCTGCGATCTGGCCCATCTGCTACAGGTCGTGGTCGGTACGCAAGGCTGCTACCTGGACGAAGAGTTGGGTCTTTACCGCGTCAACCGGACCGGCATGACCTCCATGCGAATCAGGAATCCGGAGCGTCATAGGGAAAGCATGAACGACATGATCGAGACCTGTCTGATTGCGGCCAATCTGGGTGTGGAGAGTGATGCGGTCAACCGGGGCCGCGCGAGGTTCTATCTGACCTCGGCCATCTTCTATCTGGAGCATGGGCGCGAGGACAGTTTCGAGGATTGCATCGAAGCGAGCCGGCGTTCCGCACGAATCGGTATGAAGCAACTGGTTCTGTACTCCATGCGCCGGTGGCCGCGTGTGTTGTGCACTGTCTATACGCGAGCCAAGCAGGTGGCGGGACGACAACGGATGAACGCATGAGTACAGCCATGCAGGAAAACGAGAGGCCCGTTACGACCGGAGTGAGGCTTCTCGACGTAATGAACCGGATCTTGCTGGCCTGGTATCGGCTCAAGACCCGCTTCTGGTACGCCCACGTGTTCGAGTCGATCGGCGCGAAGACGACGATCTTCCGTCCCATGCTGCTCGTCAACGTGCAGTACGCGTCGCTTGGCGAGCGTGTGCTGATCCGGCCCGGCGCGCGCATCGAACTTGTCGTGACGGACCCGGCCGCGCCACCACGGCTCACCATAGGCAGCCGGGTCAATATCGAGCAGAACGTTCACATCGTATGCGGGTCATCGATCGAGATCGGCGACGGTGTGACGATTACGGGCAACGTCGCCATTGTCGACGTCGAACATCCCTACGAGGACGTCAACGACCCCACGCGCATTGGCGACCGGATTCGCACGCGGGGCAATTACGTGCGGATCGGGCAGGGCGCATTCATCGGCTTTAACACAATCGTTCTGCCGAACGTGAAGATCGGCCGCCACACGGTGGTGGGCGCGCATTCAGTAGTGACTCGCGATGTTCCTGATTACTGCGTGGTCTCGGGAAATCCCGCGCGGATCATGAAGCGCTACAACTTCGAAACGCAATGCTGGGAAAGGGAGAAGCAATGAAAGTCCTCATTACGGGTGGCGCCGGCTTTATCGGCTCGAGTCTGGCGCGTAAGCTCTGCGCAAGCAATGCGGAAGTGACGGTGCTCGATAATCTCTCGCCGCAGATTCACGGAGACAATCCGGATGTCACGTCCGCGATCTTTGCGTCGTTGCCGCAAAGCGTGCACTTCGTGAAGGGATCGGTGACGGATCGGGCCATGCTCGAACGTGTGATGGAGGGGCAAGACGCGATCGTCCATCTGGCGGCCGAGACAGGCACGGGACAATCCATGTACGAGGTCGACCGTTACGTCGATGTGAACGTGCATGGCACGGCGCTGATTCTCGACATACTGGTCAAGAACAGCAGCAATACCGTGCGCAACGTGGTCGTCGCTTCGTCGCGAGCGATTTATGGCGAGGGCAAGTACCGTTCTCCGGCCGCCGGCATTCTGTATCCCGGCCCGCGCAAGGAAAAAGACATGCTGGAGGGGCAATTCGAGCACCTCTGCCCGATTAGCGGCGAGCCGATGGAATGCGTGCCGACCGACGAGGAATCGAAAATCCATCCCACATCGCTCTACGGCATTACCAAGCAGACTCAGGAACAGATGGTGATGACGACCTGCCGCTCCATCGGCATCGCTGCGTCGGCCTTGCGTTATCAGAACGTCTATGGGCCGGGGCAGTCGCTGTCCAATCCCTACACCGGTATTCTTTCGATCTTTTCGACGCGCATCAAGAACGGCAATCCGATCAATATCTTCGAGGACGGCCTGGAAAGCCGTGACTTCGTTTATATCGACGACGTGGTCGCCGCAACGTACTCCGCACTCACCAATCCCAATGCCGCGGACAACGTATTCGGCATCGGCTCGGGCGTGCGCACTTCGGTGATCGACGTTGCGCGGTCGCTGTGCGAGGCGTATGGCAGCAACGTCGACATCAGCGTAACGGGCGCCTTCCGCCTTGGCGATGTCCGCCATGTCTACGCTGACCTGGCGAGAGCAAGGGAAATGCTCGGCTTTGAGCCGAAAGTGTCGTTCAGCGAAGGCATCGCGAAGTTTGCCCAATGGGTCGACCAGCAGCAGGTAATGGCCGACACTTACGAGAAGAGTATTGCGGAGATGCGGGAGAAAGGCCTGTACAAGGGCTGTGAACGGGCGGCATGACGCGCACGCTGTCCACGCCATGCATGACGGAGGCGCCGCCACGGCTGCCTTCGCAACTCATTTGAAGGACGCAATATGCCGACGAGATATGGTTCGCCGCTGATCGGAATTGTCACCGTACTGTATCGCTCCGATTCGGTGCTTCCCGATTTTTTCAAGAGTCTCGCCGCCCAGCGCGAGGCGAACTTCAAGCTGTACGTGATCGACAACAGCGAAAAGGATACGGGATGCACGATATCGCGCGAGCTCGCCGCTCTCAACGGCATTCACGCCGAGATCGTATTCAATAACGACAATGTCGGCGTTGCTCGCGGTAACAATCAGGGTATAGAGATGGCGCTGGCAGACGGATGCGAATATGTCCTGCTGGCCAATAACGACACTGACTTTCCGGAGCCCGACGTGATCGCTGGACTGGTGCGGCACACTCAGGAAGCCGGTGCGCTCGCTTCGGTACCCAAGATCACCTACCACGGCACCAATCGGATATGGTGTGCGGGCGGAAGGTTCTCGCCGCTTACCGCCACTACACCGCACGTAGGTGATCGGAAAGAAGATCGTGGGCAGTTCGACAAGGAAATGTTTACGGAATATGCGCCAACGTGTTTCATGTTGTTGCACAAAAGCATTTTCCAGACGATTGGGATGATGGACGAAAAGTACTTCGTTTATTACGACGACAGCGATTTCGTCTGGCGTATGAAGCGCGCGAATATCGGCTTGCTGTATGTACCGACCTCGAGCGTCGGTCACAAGGTGGCGGTGTCCACCGGCGGTAACGAAAGTCCGTTCAGCCTGTTCTACACGGCACGCAATCGTGTCTACTTCAGTCGCAAGCATCTTGCACCCGCGCATCGCGCCGTTGCGATTGCGTATGCGATTGTGACCTTGACGGTCAAATGCGTGAAGTTTTCGCCGGCAGCGAGGTCGAGCGTGTTCAAGGGGCTCAGGGCCGGCTTCTCACTGTCAGTCGCGGATCATTGATCGGCAGGCTGCCACGTATGGGGATCCGTCGTCCTGGCAATGTTTCGATATGACAGGACGACGGATCGGCCAATTTCGGTTCAGATATCCGAGATGATCCCGATGATGTGATCGAGCATGTCATCCGTCAGCGCCGGGAAAATCGGCAGACACAGTATCTGTTGTGAAGCGGCGTGGGCGACCGGGAGATTATCGGGCCGCGCGGAAGGCAGGCTGCGATAGATCGGAAACTCCGAGACCAGTGGGTAAAAATAGCGGCGCGTGTAAATATCGCGATCGCGGAACTTCTGGTACAGCGCGTCGCGGCTGAGAGGGTAGTCCGGGCCGACGAGAATCGGGAAGTACGCGTGATTCGCCACTGTTTCGCCCGCCTTCGCCACGCAAGCAATTCCGCGCACGTCGCGCAGCCGTTCCCTATAGATCGCGTCGATCCGGGCGCGCCGTGCCAGTGCGTCATCGATATGCTGTAGCTGGAGCAACCCGAATGCCGCGTTGATCTCGCTCATCTTGCCGTTGATGCCGCATGCAACGACAGTCACTTCATCGACAAAACCGAAGTTCTTCAAATGGTCGATCCGCTGTTTCGTTCTCTCGTCCTGACAGATGATCGCGCCGCCTTCAAACGTGTTGAAGACCTTGGTGGCGTGGAAGCTGAGGATGGAGAGGTCGCCGTGCTCGAGCACGCTTCCGGTTTCGGTCTGCACACCGAAGGCATGGGCAGCGTCGTAAATTACCTTCAGATTGTAGTTGTCAGCGATCTTCTGAATCGCTTCGACGTCGCATGCCTTGCCGTAGCAATGCACCGGCATGATGGCGGTGGTCTGCGGCGTGATCGCGGCCTCGATTTTTGAAGGGTCGAGATTCAGCGTGCGCGGATCGATGTCGACGAATACCGGCTTGATACCGTTCCAGACCAGCGAGTGCGCGGTTGCAACGAATGAATAAGGCGTTGTGATGACCTCGCCGGTGATGCGCAGCGTCTGCAGCGCGGTAAGCAGCGCAAGCGTGCCGTTGGTGAAGAGCGCGAGATGCTTGACCCCGAGGTACTTGCACAGCGCGGCTTCGAACTGCTGGTGAAACGGGCCGCCGTTGGTCAGCACCTTACTGTCCCAGATCTGCTGAAGATAGGGAATGAATTCTTCGAGCGGCGGAAGATGCGGTTGGGTAACGTAAATGCGCTCGTCTATCTGTGGCGCAATAGCCCTAAGCGGTACGACAGCATTCATTTTTTTTCCCTATTCTGGACGGCGTGGTGGAGTCGCCGTGGCGGCAATGGCTTCTTCTGCGGTTACCTGAAACGCGAGGGGCGGCTGATCGCCGCACCAGCGTTGTCACATGATTCTCAACGCGTGCGACAGCAAACTTTGCAGCGGCGATAAATGCCAGTGTTGTCCAGATGGGGTCTCGCAGCAGACAAAAGCACATCGTGCAATGAAGTCCTCCTCGTTGCACGCGCGAGACCATCGTAAATAGAGATTACGGGTGTTCAAAAGCGCCAACTCCTCGACCCGAGGGTAACCAGCTTCTCGGTGCGATGGAGCGGCAAGCTCCGCCGCTGCTATCACGGAATCCCGGTTCTGCGATATGCCGTGACTGGGATTCGTGCATGGATTTACTGATTCGACGAATCGATGCTTCGGATGTGATGCCGTCGCCCGGTTCGCCACCCGCCGATTTATCGCAGCCGCACTGGTAATGCGACACTTTGGCAAGTGTTATATGAATACCGCCTTGCCACGATGCAGTCTGTGGTTTAGCGCACGTTGCGCAACGTTGGTGCATTCACGTAAGAGGATTGAGGGCGGCCCGATTATTATTTGCTTCGCAAAATTGTGCAGTGATGGGAGCGATTACTGGCTAATCAAAAGCGCGCTGTGAAGTAATGCCCGATACGAACACGCAATCAGCAGAAACTACTGGAGCGGCAATATCAGTTGTCAATGACCACGCCAGATGTCAAATTTATGTTATTCGACGCTTGCGAACTTTTGGCGGAGCGCCGCGAGTAGGCAGCGTAGTCTTTAACAGGCAGACGCGCACACCGCCTCACTGCTGCGATTGATCGAACATTCGGTTTGATTATATAAGTAGTACTGGGTATATAGCCGACCTTCGCGGCCGGGTCAGTACCCGTGCGACTTTTCACAACATGCGCCCGCGCCTTCGCCTGACCATCAAACGTTCGGCTCCGCACAGACACGGCATGTTCCAGCACGGATCATGCAGTTACATCATCCGGCAGTGCAGAGGTTCGGCGCCCGGTAGCGCCGTCCGTCGTGGTGATCGTTCTGCTCCGGCCGAGCGTGCGGGCCTGTCGAGCGTCACACTTCGCTAACGAGCAATCCACCGTCGATACGTCAGACGGCCGGATCAGCAAACAACGGTACAGCAGCAACGTTGGGCAGCCTGATAGCGCTGATCCAGCGCGGTGCCTGTCAGATCAACCCGCACACGGTCGAGGCTGAATTGGCGATATTGCTCGAACAGTACGACAACCTGACGACGCGCGGCGACGATTGCACGCTCGTCTCGCCTTTCGCGTGCAAGCCGGCGAAGCTGTGCGACCGCCCGGCTTCGTGCCTGAAGTTAAATTCGATGGTGCTGGGCCCGAAATGAAAAATGAGCGTGGACAGAACCTTCTGAAGCGCGTCGATCTTGTTGTCGGCGGCGCCCTCCTGTCCCTGTTGGGGATGTTTCGCAGAAAGCGGCGCCCGCCGGCCGAATGCACGACGGCGGGCATTTTCGCGTTCGCCGCAATCGGCGATTCGATCTTGTCCTCGATAATTATTTCTGAGTTGAGGAAAGTAAGAAACATTTCTAAAGTAGTAGTATTCGCATCGCGCAGCAACGCGCGCATTTACGATCTGTTCGACGGGCTGGACGAGGTCGTGGTGGTTCCGTTGACGAGCCCGTTGAATGCGTTGAGGGAAATAAGGAAGCATGACGTCGATGTCCTGATCGATACGTCGCAATGGCCGAGGATCTCCGCCATTCTGGCCGCCTTCATGAAGGCAAAGTTCACGGTTGGTTTCAAGACCCGGCGTCAGTTCCGCCATTACGCTTACGATGCATGCGTCGAACATCGCGACGACATTCACGAACTGGATAATTTTAGAAGGCTGCTGCGGCCGCTAGGAATTGAATCCACGGAAACGCCCCAGATCGGCAAAAGTATTCGCCCATCCGGTCTGCCGTTCGTCATGGACGATAGATATATCGTCTTTCACCCTTGGGCTTCTGGAACAAATTTCGCCATGCGCGAGTGGCCAGCGGAGTACTGGCAAAAGTTCGCCCGCATGCTGATTGGGAGTGGATACGCCATTGTCATCACCGGGGGGCCGGAAGACGCTGCACGGGCGCAGCAACTCGTCGACCTGATCGGCAGCAGCAAGGTGGTCAGCGTCGCGGCCAAGGTGAGCCTCGCCGAGGTGGTGGGAATCGTAAGGCGGGCGGACTGCATAGTTTGCGTGAACACCGGCATCATGCATTTGTCCGCAATGCTGGATACCCCGATGATCAGTTTGCATGGTCCAACCAATCCATTCCGATGGGGCCCTGTCAGTAAGGAGCGCGGCGTCCTCGCGGTGTCCAGACAGGACGGCGGAATGTTTCTGAACCTCGGGTTCGAATATCCGAAAGATGCGAAGTATGTGATGGACAAGATAAGCGTCGCTTCTGTCGCCGACGTTCTGAGTGAAGTTTATTCAATCAATTTAGGCCGCCATGACAAGAAACCCGCTGGTGAAGCTTTCGCCCCCTGAGTTCGACTGCGCTCAGTTAATGGTCGTAGGCGACGTGATGCTCGATTGGTATTGGCATGGTTCGACCTCCCGGATTTCGCCGGAGGCGCCTGTTCCTGTCGTCCATGTGCAATCCGAAGAGACGCGAGTGGGTGGGGCGGGAAACGTCGCATTGAATGCGGCGGCCCTTGGAGCGCAGGTTCGGCTCCTGGGTCTGGCCGGAGAGGACGTGCACGCCGACCGGATCGAGAATCTGCTGCGCGAAGGTGGCGTCGAGTGTTTTCTTCAACGGGTCGCGGGCAGCAAGACGATCACGAAGTTGCGCATTCTGTCCCGTCATCAGCAGATGATCCGGGCGGACTTCGAGGACCATTTCCCGGCACGCAATGGCGACGAATTGATCTTCAGTTTCGAGCGGCATTTGCAAGAGGTCGATGCCGTGGTTTTATCCGACTACGCCAAAGGGTCGCTGCACGATTCGAAGAACCTGATCGCCGCCGCGCGGCGAGCGGGAAAACACGTGATCGTGGATCCGAAAGGAGCAGATTTCGAGCGATATCGCGGCGCGACTGTCATTACGCCCAACCTCTCGGAGTTCGAGGCCGTGGTCGGACATTGCGACACCGAACTCGCTATCGAACAGAAAGGCGCCGCCCTCTGCGATGCATTTGAACTCGAAGCGGTGCTCGTCACGCGTAGCGAGAAAGGCATGACGTTGATTGCTCGTGGCCATGCTCCTTTACATTTGCCCACGCGCGCGCGCGAAGTGTTCGATGTGACGGGAGCCGGCGACACGGTCGTTGCCACGCTGAGCGCCGCGCTCGGCGCAGGCATGCCGCTGGACGAAGCGGTCGTGCTTTCCAATGTCGCGGCAGGTATCGTCGTGGCTAAACTGGGGACCGCAACGGTCCGCCGCCCCGAACTTCAGCAGGCATTGCAGCATGATTTGCATACGGCACGCCGAAGCAATATTTTCGCGCGCGTTTCCCTGCTGCCTTGGCGAGCGAAACCCCGCTCAGAGAAAACGAGTACCGTGGGTACCTGATGGGTTGATTCGCGCGCATGGGATGAGCGGCCTGAAGAGTAAGGGCCCGCGAACCGAAACTGTTCGCGGGCCTTGTTTTTTCAGGCTGGAATCAAGCCGCGGCAACGTTGCGAGCGGCGTTCTCTTCAACCGGGAGCGCCGCATACGCGGTGGCGAGATGATAAGGCGTAGTGGATGGCATGTCAGCGCGCGACACTTCACCGGTCGCGGTCATGCATTCACGCCAGCCGAGCGGATGCAGAAACCGCTGGCGAAAGCGCCCGATTTGCCCGGACAGTGCGGCGGCGCCTGCTGCGTCGTGGTCGCGGGTAGCAAGGGCACGCAAATATTCGCTTTGTGCCCAGATGCGCTGTGTGGCGTCCCTGACCTGGCCGGTTTCGTCGAGCGAAGCGCATACGCCCCCCGTTGCAGGATCCACGCCATGCTGCTGGGCAAATATGAAGGCTCGCGAGAGCGCGTCGTCGAGCGCCGTTCCGTTCAGTACGGAGCTCGCCTGTCTGGCCAGCCAGAACCACTCGAACTGGTGACCGGGCTCCAGACGGTTGTCGTCGGCACCCACCGGGAGTTCCGCGATGCAGCCCGTCGGTGCATGCACGAAGGTGCGTTCGATCGCATTGGCCAGTTTGCGCAACGCGGAGTCGAACGCGCTGTCCTGGGTCGACTCGCGCGCGGCGAGCCAGGCTTCGGTGAGATGCATCAACGGGTTTTGCACCGGCGTGCCGGTCACCGTCGAGAAATCCGCGTTGAGCGACGCATTGAACAATCCGTGTGGCGCGGCGAAACGCGTTTCGATGAGCGCCGAGGTGCTACGCACGACGTCGAGTGCGTCCCCGCTGCCAAAGCGTGCGGCGTATTCGGCACATGCGAAGACCAGGAACGCATGCGTATAAAGATCCTTTGTCGTATCGAGCGGCTGACCGTGTGCGTCGATGCTGTAAAACCAGCCGCCGCGTTGCCTGTCCTTGAAGTAGTGCAGCAGCGCCTCGAACAGCACGTGAGCGTGGGCCGCTTCGCCGGCCTGCGAGAACACGAACAGCTGCCGTGCGCACGCCATCGCGCGATAGCGTTCGACCGGCATGGGCGAATGCCCCGCCTTGGCGCTGACGGCTTCGTAAGGCAGATGCATCGCGCTGTTGAAGCCTGGCCCGCGCCAGATCGGCAGGACGACGTGTGCGAAGTGGTGTCGTAGCGTGGCGGCAGAGGCGATCGGGGAGGCAGGTGCATTCATGCTGCGAATCTCCTTCGATGAGGGCGTGGGCGGCGGAGCGTCTTGCATCCCGTCATGGTGCTGCGCGTGCCATCCGGTGCTACAGGCGCACCAGGTCGTATGCATGCAGCGCCGCTCCGCGCTACACGCGCGATGGTGCGGATTGGTCGGACTGGGCGGATTGTGCGTGAACCGGCGGGGCCACCTCTCCCGCGAGTTCACGTTCGAGAATACCGAGCAATTGGCGTGCGGACCGTTCCCACCGGAAGCCGCGTGCATGCTCCCTTCCGCGTTGACGCCAGGTTTCGCGTGCCGCAGGGTCTGCCATCATCTGTGTCACTTTGTCGACGATGTCGTCGACCGAATATGCGTCGCAGTACAGGGCGGCATCGCCGCATACTTCAGGAAGCGAAGCTTCACGCGATACGATGACTGGACATCCGCAAGACATTGCTTCGAGCGGCGGCAATCCGAAGCCTTCATATAGCGAAGGAAACAGAAAACAGGCTGCGTTTTCGTACAGCGCTCTCAACTCCCCGTCCGATACGAATCCCGCGGGAACGATGTTTTTCGACAAATCGAAACCCACCTTCGCCCCCGAATTGAAGACCCGCAAATCGCATCCGCCGACGACGACGAACTTCCAGTCGTGACTGTCATTCAGTCGCTCCACGGCGGTGAGTATGCGCGGGAGGTTCTTTCCCACCGAGAGATTGCCGACAGCGAGTACGTAGCCATCTTTCTGCAGATTCAAGCGTGACAGGATGGCCGTGTCGGGTGAGATTTTTTCAAAGTGGTCCACGCCGTTCAAGACCACTGAAATGCGCGACGCGTCGATGCCCAGGCGCTCCACGATCCGTTTCTTCGAGAACTCCGACACTGTCACGATGTGCCTGACGTTGCGCTTCAGCAGCGAAAGTGCAACGCGATACCAAAGCCGGTACTTCCACGAGTAATTTTGAGGCAGATCGTAGATTGCCACGTCATGTACCATCACAACCTGCCGCCGAACGAACAGCGGACCCATGTTACACAGGCTAAGCAGCGTGCGGCGGCCAGTCGCGAACGGCAGTGAGAACTGCTCCCACAGAGAACCCTTCAGGCGGCGGCCAATCACTTTCGCGTTCGGAAAGACAACGTCTGTTCGCGCGTTGGGGGGGACGAGCAAAGGCAGATCGGTTCCGTGTGGAAACAGATGCTGGAACGCCACGGCCAATTCATAGCCGACACGTTGCACGCCGGTGATGCGCTGAGAGGCGAACTTGCCGTTGATGGCAAACCCGCCAGAGGGACCCTGCCATTGCGGGTCCCGTGGTGAACCAGCGTCAGGTGACAAGGCGAGGCGGACAGGAGCCTCCTGCGGTCCCAGGCTGGAACGCTCCAGCTCCACTAACTGTTTCATACGTTATCGCTCCAGTGTGCTGGCCGACGCGGGCATGGAGAATACGGATTACATTGCCGTGACCGGAGCGCAGGCTGCTCAATACGCGCCGCCGCCGTCAAAGACCACTTTGAAGGTTCTTAGCAGAATGCTGATGTCGAGCAAGGTGGAACGTTCTTTAACGTAAGAGACGTCCAGTGCGACTCTGGTCGCGTAGTCGACGTTATTGCGCCCGCTCACTTGCCACAATCCCGTTACACCAGGCCTGACCGACAGGTAGTAATGCGCGTCGGCGCCATAACGTTCCAGTTCCTTGGTGACGATGGGCCGCGGGCCGACGAGGCTCATGTCGCCGCGAAGCACATTCCAGAGTTGAGGTAGTTCATCGAGGCTCGTCTTGCGTAAAAAGCGGCCGACGCCCGTGATGCGCACATCGTTCTTCAGCTTGAAATCGCGATTCCATTCCTCGCGCGCACTGGCGTCGGTGGCAAGAAGTTCGGCGAGAACGACATCGGCTTTCGGCACCATAGAGCGGAATTTCAAACAACGAAACGAGCGTCCGCCTTTGCCCACGCGAGGGTGTCCAAAGAAGGCCGCCCCCCCATCGCGCTTGACGATGCAAGCCAGCACGAGAAAAATCGGCAGCAGCACGAGGAGCAGGAAAGACGCGCCGAAAATATCGAGCGCGCGTTTTGTGAAGTCACCCTTTGTGGAGGGGATGTCCGGGTCGTTTGCCGCGGACGTGTCCGAGGGAAAGGACTCTTCACTGCGGTTGAAATCCGAGGTGCTGTCCATATGCGAAGATAAGAAGCCGCGGCCGCCCAATTCAGGATTGTCGGCATGCGAACGACCTTCGTAGCGGGTATCGAAAGGAGTCGCTTCCTCTGATACTGATTCCGATACCTTGCCGACTAAAGCCATTGCTGCCCCCATTCGAAGTGCGTTAACAGGTACATCGAGTGTTTCGGCATTGCGGGTTGTGTCGGTCATTACAACCGCTGAATGCTGGGCGCTTTGCAGAACCAGAAAAAAGTGCGCTTTCAGACGATTGCGACAAGCAACTCGAGTTAGGACAAAAGGGATATAGCAGGATTTAATTGCTATCGAAATTACTCAGGTAACAAAGAGAAAGGTCAAAAAAAACGAATAAAACTGTCATGCAGGCGCGCAAAGCGCACGCGCAGGCTGTATGCCAAGCGTCGCATTCCCCGGCACCCCGAAACCCATTATTTCGACAGAAAGTATTGCTTTGCAATGCGGCGTCCGTTCCCGGACAAGTCGTAAAATGCCGATGTTCTGGCCGACTCAGAAAGATATGTCAATCGTTTCGCTACCTTCAGACAGCAACCGTTGACACTACGAAAATGTTAGTCGTTATCGTATTTCATGCTGTTCCCGTTTGACCCCTATGGCGATCAAACCCATAAATACGCGCCTGCTCGGTGTGTGGTCGAGCATGTGTAGACGTAGAGTATCTGTACGAATGCCGCTACTCCGTTCGGTACAGCACACAAAGCACGGTTAGGGCATGTCTGATTCGCCGCGTCCATGTGTATGATGAAAGCGGCTCGACGCGCAGATTTCGGTGTCGTCGTGATGACAGTGAATTGTCATCGCAATACATTGCGCTCTTTCCAGATTGCAGCCAGACCAGGTCGATAGCGAGAATGGCATGGCCTTGAGTGTGAGGGCTAAGCCATCCGGACGAGTGTGCGATCTCGCACGTAATACGCAAGTTCGATCATCCGATTTCATGCGGCGGCGAGGAACGGTGGAAGTGATCGACCCGATATCACCCGCCGGCCCACACCCCACACCGCGAAACGCGAAACACATCGGCACCACGCCAGCCCGACTGTCGTGTGCGCCTCAATGACTCGCGCCGAGATACGCGGCCTTCACCGAAGGATCGTTGCGCAACTCCGCTGCGGGTCCATGCGCTGCGATCCTGCCGTTCTCGAGCACATAACCATAATCGGCCACATTGAGCGCGGCCGCGGCGAACTGTTCGACCAGCAACATGGTGACGCCCTGGCTTTTCAGATTCCCGATAATGCGGAACACTTCTTCGACCAGAATGGGCGCGAGTCCCATCGACGGTTCGTCGAGCAGCACCAGCTCCGGGTTCATCATGATCGCGCGCGCCATTGCCAGCATCTGCTGCTCGCCGCCGGAGAGCGTGCCGGCGAGTTGATGGCGGCGCTCCTTGAGCCGCGGAAACATCTCGATTGCGCGTTCCAGATCGGCCTTCACGTCGCCGCGCGGCCGCGCCGAGGTCAGACGCGGGAAGGCGCCCAGTAGCAGGTTGTCGGTCACGCTCATCGTCGCGAACACGCGCCTGCCTTCCGGCGAATGCGCGAGTCCGAGCCGTGCGATGCGGTGCGATTCCAGTGCGTCGATGCGCTTCGCGTCCGCGCCGACGCCCATCGTGATCTCGCCGGCACTCGGCCGGATCATGCCAGAGATCGCTCGCATGGTCGTGGTTTTGCCGGCGCCGTTCGAGCCGATCAGCGTGACGACGGATGCTTTCGGCACGTCGATCGAAATGCCGTGCAGCACTTTGACTTTGCCGTAGCCCGCATGCAGATTTCTGATCGATAACATGTCTGTTCCTGTAAAGGCGCCCGGCGAGCTCATGCCGTCTGGCCGGCAGGCTGGCCGCCGAGATAGGCTTCGATGACTTTTTCGTTGGACTGAATATCGGCGGGCTTGCCTTCGGCGATCTTCTGCCCGAAGTCCAACACCGAGACCAGGTCGCACACGCTCATCACCACGTCCATGTGATGCTCGATCAGCACGACGGTAATGCCGTGATCGCGCACCTTGCGGATGATCGCGACCAGTTCCTTGATATCCGGCGCCGTGAGTCCGGCGGCGGGTTCGTCGAGGAGCAGCAGTTGCGGATCGAGCGCGAGCGCCCGCGCGATTTCGAGTAGCCGCTGTTTGCCGTACGGCAGGTTGCGCGCTTCTTCGGCGGCGACATTTTCCAGACCGACAAACCGCAGCATGCCGAACGCGCGCTCGCGGGCGGCGCGTTCCTCGCGCCGGTAGCGCGGCGACATCAGCCCGACATCCGCGAGATTCGCGTTGAATGTGTGATGCAGGCCGACCAGCACATTCTCGAGCGCGGTCATTTCGCCGAACAGTTGCACGTTCTGGAACGTGCGCGCAATACCGGACAGCGCGATCTGCGAAGAGGTCTTTCCCGCGAGCGAGGTGCCGCGATAGGCGAGCGTGCCGGCGGTGGGGACATAGATGCCGGTCAGCACGTTCATCATCGTGCTCTTGCCCGAGCCGTTCGGTCCGATCAGTCCATGAATCGTGCCGCGCTGCACGGTCAGATCGACGTTGTTGAGCGCCTTCAGTCCGCTGAACTGCATGAGGATGCCGCGCAGTTCCAGAATGTCTTCCGTGCCCGCGGATTGCACCGCCTGAATCGCATCGCCGCCGATCGTGGCCGGTTTCGTGGTGTCGACGGTAATCGTGCGAACCCTGCCATGCATCACGATCTTGCGCACGAAGCCGACTACGCCATCCTGCAGGTAATACACCACGAGCAGGATCATCAAGCCGAAAATGGTGAGGCGCCAGTCGGCGAGCGTATCGATCCGGTAGGAAAACGCGGCAAGGCCCACCGTGCCTATAACGGGAATCGCGACCTTGCGCGGCGTGGACACCTTGCGGGCCAGCGCGACGCCCGCGCCGATCACCACGACCGCCGCCAGCACCGAGGCCACGGTGCGGAACATGTCGATGTCGTCGAGCAGTTTGGGCAGCAGCACGATGATCGCCGAGCCGAGCAGCGCGCCGGTGCGGGTTTTGCGGCCGCCCATGATAATGGCGAGCAGGAACAGAATGGTCAGTTCGAAGTTATAGGTGTTCGGCGAGATGTACTGCTCCGAGTACGAATAGAGGCAGCCGGCCAGCCCGGCAAACCCCGCGCTGATCACGAACGCATAGACCTTGTAGCGATACACCGAGACGCCCATGCAGTCCGATGCGATCGGACTGTCGCGCAGCGCCTCGAATGCGCGGCCCAGATGCGACCTGAGCACGCGGTGCACGACGATCAGCGAGGCGACCAGTAGCGCCGCGACGAGCCAGTAGTACTCGACCTCGTTCATCGGCCGGCCGCCGAACGAAGGCTTCGGAATCTTCACGCCCATCGGCCCGTTGGTCAGAAAATCCATCTCGTTGATGAGAATCTGGATGATCGTGCCGAACGCGAGCGTCACCATTGCGAGGTAGGGACCGGACACGCGCAGCGCCGGCAGCGCGAGAATCGCGCCGAAGCCCGCGGTGACCAGAATAGCCAGCGGCGCGGTGACGAAAAACGGCATGCCGAGCTTGAAGAACAGCACGCCGGCCGTGTAAGCGCCCACGCCGAACAGACCCGCATGGCCGAGCGATACCTGCCCTGTATAACCGACCACGATGTCGAGACCGAAAAGCAGGATCGCGTAGATCATGATCGTCTCGAGCAGGTGGATGTAGTACGGATTCCCCGAGAGCACGGGAAACACCGCGAGCGCGATCAGCGCCAGTGCGGACGCAATGAGTTTCTTCGGATTCACGGCGGCCCTCACACTTTCTTGATCGAGGTCTTGCCGAACAGGCCGGCAGGTTTCAATGCGAGCACCATCAGCAGCAGCACGAGCCCGGGTACGTCCTTGTAGCCGGTGGAGAGATAGAAGCCGGTCGTCGTCTCCGCAATGCCGAGAATGACGCCGCCCACCACGATCCCCAAACCGCTCGACAGTCCGCCGATAATCGCCACCGCAAACGCCTTGAGCCCGAGCACGGCGCCCATCGTCGCGCCGGTGAGCGTGAGCGGCGCGATCAGCACGCCGGCAAAGGCGGCGGTCAGTGAAGACAGCGCATACGAAAACGTGATCACGAGGCCGGTGTTGATGCCCATCAGCGCCGCGGCGTCGCGGTCGTTCGCCGTGGCCACCACCGCCTTGCCGAAAATCGTCTTGCGGTTGAAGAACTCGACCGCCAGCATCATGACGAGGGCGCCGCCCACCACCAGCAATTCCATTGGCAGCACGTTGGCGCCGAATATTTTCAGCGGCGCTTCCGGCAGCGGGGAAGGGAAGCGCAGATCGTCGCGGCCCCAGAGGTTCTCCGCGACGTTCTTGAAGATAATGCCGAGCGCGATCGTCGACATGATCCAACCGAATTCGGATTTGATCCTGATCGCGGGCCGCACCCCGATCCGTTCGACGAACGCGCCTTGCAGCAGACCGAACACGCAGACGAGCGGAATCATCAGCCAGTAATTGACGCCGAGCGTGACGAGCGTGAGGCCGACCAGCGCGCCGAGCATCAGCGCATCGCCCTGGCCGAAATTCAGCGTGCCGGAGGTGGCGAACGTGAGTTGATAGCCGAATGCGATCACGGCGTAGATCATGCCGAGCGCAATGCCGCTATAGATGAGCTGTAGAAGAATGGCCATCGCCGGGCGCCCTCGAATTCACCGGATATGAAGCAAAGCCGCGCCCGCCTTCAGGCGGGCGCGGCTCCGTAACATGCTGCTGCTGCGCTTATTTCGAGCTCAATTCGCGGCGCTCGCCTGCTTGGTGCGCAACTGGCCGCCGCCTTTGCGGTCGGCCTCGTACGCGTAGACCACGCGGCCGCCCTTGACCTCGCCGACCACCGGCACGTTCGGGCTGATCGCTTCGTGGTCGTCGTGGGTGAACGGCTTGTCGTAGACCATCACGACGCCTTCCACTTTCGTATTGAGGTTTTCGAGCGCGGCGCGCACCTTCGGGCCGTCGGTCGAGCCGGCCTGGGTGATCGCGGCGGCCAGCAGATAGATCGAGTCGTAGCCTTGCGCGGCGGAAACCGGTGAGTCGATGCGGTTGTTCTTCGGCTTGAATTCCTTCAGATATGCGTCGATGAAGGCTTTGCGTTTCGGCGTGTTCGCTTCCTGAATGAAGGTCTGCGGCATGCGCGCGCCTTCGCCGTTGGTGCTCGCGTTGTCGATGTAGTTCGCCATCGAAAGAGTCCAGCTGCCGATCAGCGGCACTTTCCAGCCGAGCTTGGCCATGCCGTTGGCGATCTGAGCGAGTTCCGGTCCAATGCCATATGTCAGCACCGCTTCCGCGCCGGCCTCTTTGGCCTTGAGCAGCTGCGCGGTCATGTCGACGTCCTTGATATTGAATTTTTCGACGGCGACAGGTTTTACGCCTTTGGCGGCAAGCGCCTTTTCGAGGTCTTCGCGGCCGAGCTGGCCATAGTTGGTCGAGTCGGCGAGAATCGCGACCTTCCTGAAACCGCGTCTGGTCACGGCTTCTTCGACGATCATGGGCGCCTGGATGCGGTCCGCGGCGGCATTGCGGAACACGTAGTTATCGGGCTGATCGGTGAACTGCTTCGTCACGACGCTGCCTGTGGCGACGTTGTTGAAGACCGGAATCTTCGCTTCCTGGAAGAAGCGCTGCGAGGCGAGGGCGACGCCGGTGTTGATGTAGCCGACCACCGCCACGACTTTTTCCTTATTGATCAGCTCTTGCGCAATCTGCACGCCGCGTTCGTTCTTCGCTTCGTCGTCGCGCTCCACCAGCACGATCTGGCGGCCCAGCACGCCGCCGGCCTTATTGATCTCGGCAGTGGCGAGACGCACGCCGTCTCGCATGCTCACGCCCATCGAAGACGAGCCGCCGGTGAAAGGTCCGTCAACGCCGATCTTGATCGGATCCGCCGCATAGCCGACATTGGCGAGGGCACAAAGCGCGAGCGCACCCACAACGCTTTTCAAGCGAATTCCCATGACTGTCTCCGTAGCATGTCTTTTCTTGCACGAAGCCTCGAACCAGGCCCGTGCGCGCCGATTCGAACGTTCTTAGGAAGCCTGACCGTCAACCGGTGAGCCAGTATAGAAATCGTAAAGTTTTAGTAATATTCGGAATTACCCGCTTGGTGCAATCCCTCAATCGACGGCGGCGGCGCCCCTGCCAGGCGGCGCCTTCGCGCCGCCGTCGACCTTCCTTCAGCTCACGCGAATCCTTGCGGATTGGTGGACTGCCAGCGCCAGTGATCCGCGCACATCCGTTCGATACCGAACTGCGCGCGCCAGCCGATGATCTTTTCGGCGGCGGCCGGGTCGGCGAAACACGAGGCGACGTCGCCCGGGCGGCGCGCGACGATCTCGTAGGGCACCGGCCGTCCGGCGGCTTTCTCGAACGCCTTGACCACGTCGATCACGCTATAGCCCTGACCCGTGCCGAGGTTCACCACGAAACTGGCGTCGCGCGTGACGAGTGCGTCGAGCGCGGCCAGATGCCCGCGCGCCAGATCGACGACGTGGATATAGTCGCGCACGCCGGTGCCGTCGGGCGTGTCGTAGTCGCCGCCGAACACGCGCAGTTTCTCGAGCTTGCCGACCGCCACCTGTGCGACATACGGCATCAGGTTGTTCGGAATGCCGGCGGGATCTTCGCCGATCAGGCCGCTCTCATGCGCGCCGACCGGGTTGAAGTAGCGCAGCGTGGCAATGCGCCACGACGGATCGGCCACTTCCAGATCGCGCAGCACCTGCTCGGCGATCAGCTTCGACTGGCCATACGGATTGGTGGCCGACAGCGGGAACGACTCGTCGATCGGCGAGCTTTTCGGCACACCATAGACAGTCGCCGACGAACTGAACACGAATTGCTTGACGTTGCGCTCGCGCATCACGCCGAGCAAGGTCAGCAGGCTGCCGACGTTGTTGCTGTAGTACTCGATCGGCTTGGCCACCGACTCGCCCACCGCCTTCAGCGCGGCAAAGTGAATCGCGCCCGTGATCGGGTGGGCGTCGAAAATACGGTTGAGCGCCGCTTCGTCGCGCGCGTCGGCTTCGTAGAAAGTCACCGCCTTGCCGGTGATCTTTTCCACGCGCCGCAGCGATTCGCGGTTGCTGTTCACGAGATTGTCGATTACCACGACGTCGTAACCGCCGTTCAGCAGTTCGACACAGGTGTGCGAGCCGATAAAGCCCGCGCCGCCCGTTACCAGAATCGTGCCCTTCGTGGTCATGCTGTTGCTCCGTTAAAGTAAAACGCCCGTCATTTTCTGCACCAGGTCCTTATACATTTCGACGACCACGCGCTCGTCGAATTCTTCCGCGACTTTCTTGCGGCCGCGTTCAGCCAGGGCCCGCCGTTCGGCGCCGCTCATGTCGAGCATGCGCGCCAGCGTGGCCGCGAGGCTTGCTGCATTGCGCGCCTCGCACAGCAATCCGTTGACGCCGTCCGCCACCACCTCGCGGCAGCCCGGCACGTCCGTCGTGACGATGGGCCGGCCCATTGCCGAGGCTTCCATCAGCGTGCGCGGCACGCCTTCGCGATACGATGGCAACACCACGCAGTCCGCTTCGGCGATGAAAGGCCGCACGTCATGCGCCTCCCCAAGATACTCGATGATGCCTTCCCGTTCCCACGCCGCCACTTCTTCGCGCGTAATCGCACTGGGATTGTCGACACCCACCGGGCCGAGCAGTTGGAACCGTGCATGCGGATAACGTTCACGCAAACGCCGCGCGGCTTCGACATATTCGCCCACGCCCTTGTCCCACAGCAGCCGCCCGATCAGCACGAAGCGGTAATCGGCCCGCTCGGGCAACGGCGTGAAGGCGAACTGTTCGAGGTCCACGCCTTCGCCATGCAACAACCTCGCGCGCTCAGGATGCACCAACAAATTCTGTTCGACAAACGCGGCCTGATCGTCGCGATTCAAAAACCATATTTCGCGCGGGAAACGGAAGGCGAAACGATACAGTTTTTTGGCCACCTGGGCGGCGCGGCTCTGCTGGATGAACACATAGCCCAATCCGGTTGTGACCGCAACCGATTGCACGCCCGCCAGCCTCGCGGCGATCGACCCGTAGATATTCGGCTTGATCGTGTAATGGAACACCACGTGCGGGCGGATCGACCGGTATTGCCGGTAGAGCGCATACAGCGTGCGCAGGTCGTCGCGCGGACTGGTGCCTTTGGAGGCGACCGGCAACTCGATGCAGCGGCAGCCCATCGCCACGAGCAGTTCGAACGTGCGGTCGCGCGGCGCGAGCACCGTCACGTCCACGCCGCGCCCCACCAGCATGCGGATCAGCCCTTGCCGGTAGGTATAGATTGCCCAGGCGGTGTTACAGACGAGTGTAATGCGTAACGCGGGCGTCGACTTCAGGGCAGGCTTCATGCGGGAACGAACTCGGCGGTGAATGAGGTGGCGAATGATTCAGTGGCTCGCGCGCGACGTGAGCAGGCTGCGCTTGATCCGTTGCAGCGCGCGGTAAGGCGTCACCAGATGCAGCAGATTTTTGGCGAGGCCCAACCAGTCGTACGGATTGGCGACGTTGAAGTAGCGCAGTTGCAGTCGCAGCGTCGAGCTCACCTGGCGGCGCCGTTTAGTGGCGCTGATGCCGCCTTCGTTCAGTTCGTAGTAGAGCCCGAGCTCCGGCAGGTTCGCGCAGTCGTAGCGTTGCATCAGCCGCACGAACAGATCGATGTCCTCGGCGGAGCGGTACTCGGCGCGGTAGTTGCCGACCGCGCGCACGGCGTCGATGCGCAGCATCATCGAAGGATGCGCGAGGCATGAGCGGAAAAAGCGCAAGCGGCGGATCGCGTCCGGTTCGGCGGGCGGCGTCAGCATGAAAAGCGGCTTGCCTTCGCGGGTGACGACTTGCGTCCACATGCCGAGGCCCGCCACGCGCGGATGCAATTCCATGAACAGGCGTTGTTTGGCGAGCCGCTGCGGCACGCTGCGGTCGCCTGCGTCGATGCGCGCCGCATAGCGGAAGCCGCGCTGCGCAAGGACGTCGATGCCGGTTTGCAACGCGCGCTCGATGCCGCCGTTCCGCGCCATGCGCAGCACTTCGATCGTCATGTTGGCGATGGCCGGCGCGACGATCGGCGGCGTGCTGCCGTCATCGACGATCAGCACGTGCACCGGCGCGCTTTCGCTGAACGACGCGAGCGTGAGGTCGACGTCGGCCTGGCCGTTGTAGGCGGGTATCAGCACCGCGACGTCGTCGAGGGTCATGTGCGCGGTGGCGGGTGAGTTCGTCATGGGCGCAATTTGAAACGGATGTAATAAAGATTGACCGACGCCGCCGCCAGATAGCCGGCCGCGAGGCCCGCCAGCGCGCCGTAAGCGCCGAGCCGCGGAATCGCCAGCAGATTGACCACGAACGCGACGGCCAGCGCGAGCAGCCACTTGGAGAGCAACACGAATTTGGCCTGATACTTGAGCACGATCAGATTGCCGATCGCCTCGATGCCGGCCGGCACGGAGAGCCACACGGCCCAACGGAAAATCCCGATCGCGCCTTCGAACTGCGGCCCGAACACGCTGCGGATGATCAGGCCGGCCAGCAGGTCCAGCACGATCGCGCCGCCCACCATCAGCGCCGCGGTCATGGCGGTGAGCCGCCACATGTTGCGGCGTAGCTGGGCAGCGTCCTGCACGCGGTAGACGAAGGCGGGCGCGATGGTCTGCGCGAGCATCAGCGCGAGCGTGATCCAGTTTTCGTTCAACTGCTGGGCGGCGGAATAGCGCCCGAGGTCGGCGAACGAAATGGCCCGTTCGAGCATGAGCCGATCCAGCTTCAGGAACAGGTACATACAGATCAGGCCGAGCCAGAACACGGTGCCCGCGCTCGCGAAATGCCTGAAGAGCGCCCGGTCGAGATGCCAGCCGAGCTTGCCGCCATGCCGGCCGATGTAGTAGATCACGAGCACGGCGCCAATCGCCGCCGATTCGAGCGCCCACAGCCAGCCGAAGCGCGCGGGCGTGGCCGCCGCGCGCACGAGCAGATAGACAAGAGCGGCCTTCAGTACCGCGGTGCTCATGCTGGTCAGCAACTGCGGCTTGCTGTAGGTCATGCTTTGCAGCCACGCGTTGATCACGCCGACGAACGGCTCGCGAAACAGCATGGTCACGGCGAGGCCGGCGAGCATGGCGCCGACCAGCGGCTCGAAGAAGTGCAGGGCAATGCCGAGCCATGTGAGCAACAGGGCCGCGGCCGACACCGAAATGCGCAGCGCGAAGGCGCTGCCGAGCACGGTGCCGAGTTGCGCCGGCGGCCGGTTGACGATGGTGGGCACGAGGATCTCCGCGCCGCACACCCAGGTGATGGGCGAGAGCACCAGCAGCAGCGTGTTGGCGTACTGCCATTTGCCGAAGATGTCCGGCCCGAAGTAGCGCGCCAGCATGCCGCTGATCGCGATCGCCACGCCGATCTGCGTGAGCCGCTCCAGCCCGAGCCACACGATATTCGTGAAGGCGCGCGTGACGTCCGGATTGGCGAAGCGTTTGAGCGTCAGCATCCGGTGGAGGCCCGGCGGTCCGCTTGCGCCGCTTGCGCCGCTTGTGCCGACGGCGCCGATAGCACGCGCGGCCCGAACGCCCCGAGCGGCGCGGTGCGCACGTTTGCCCACCCAGCCGAGTGTATCGGCAACTTTACAATTGGAGGGCGTCTAAGCATTAGAATGGCGTTATAAGGCTGGTCTGAAAAGCGCAATTATAAGTTGGAACCGGATCGCTTCCGGCAAGGGCGCATCGCTGGGGTTTTACCGATTCATCGCCGGTGCGCCGGTCAAAATTTTCCATTGCACGCAAGTGAGCCAACATGATCTCCAAGTCTATTTTCAAGGCATATGACATTCGCGGCGTAATCGGCAAGACGCTCGACGCCGACGCAGCGCGTTCGATCGGCCGCGCGTTCGGCAGCGAAGTGCGGGCGCAAGGCGGCGACGCCGTGGTGGTCGCGCGCGACGGCCGCCTGTCGGGTCCCGAACTGATCCAGGCCCTGTCGGACGGCCTGCGCGCGGCCGGTGTCGACGTGGTCAACGTCGGCATGGTGCCCACTCCGGTCGGCTATTTCGCGGCCAGCGTGCCATTGAAGCTCGAAGGCGGCGAGCGCCGCGTCGATTCATGCATCGTCGTGACGGGTAGTCATAATCCGCCGGACTACAACGGCTTCAAGATGGTCCTGCGCGGCGCGGCGATTTACGGCGAACAGATTCTCGCGCTGCATCAGCGCATCGTCGACGAGAACTTTTCGGCAGGCAGCGGCACGTACACCGAGTACGACATTGCCGAGGCCTATCTCGATCGCATCGCGAGCGACATCAAGCTCGCGCGCCCCATCAAGATCGTGGTGGACACCGGCAACGGCGTGGCCGGCGGCCTCGCGCCGAAGCTGTTCAAAAAGCTCGGCTGCGAACTGGTCGAACTGTTCACCGAGATCGACGGCAACTTCCCGAACCATCACCCGGACCCGGCCCACCCGGAAAACCTGCAGGACGTGATCCGCGCGCTGAAGGAAACGGACGCTGAAATCGGCTTCGCTTTCGACGGCGACGGCGACCGCCTGGGCGTAGTCACCAAAGACGGCCAGATCATCTACCCGGACCGCCAGCTCATGCTGTTCGCGGAAGAAGTGCTGTCGCGCAACAAGGGCGCGCAGATCATTTACGACGTGAAGTGCACGCGCAACCTCGCGAAGTGGGTGAAGGACAAGGGCGGCGAGCCGCTCATGTGGAAGACCGGCCACTCGCTCGTCAAGGCCAAGCTGCGCGAAACCGGCGCACCGCTCGCCGGCGAAATGAGCGGCCACGTGTTCTTCAAGGACCGCTGGTACGGTTTCGACGACGGCCTGTACACGGGCGCGCGTCTGCTCGAAATCCTCACGCGCGTGGCGGATCCGAGCCAGCTGCTGAACTCGCTGCCGAACTCGAACTCCACGCCCGAACTGCAACTGAAGCTCGAAGAAGGCGAAAACTTCGAACTGATCGCGCGCCTGCAGCAGAACGCAAAGTTCACCGGCGCGGACGACGTCGTGAAGATCGACGGCCTGCGTGTCGAATATCCGGACGGCTTCGGTCTTGCGCGTTCGTCGAACACCACGCCGGTCGTGGTGATGCGTTTCGAAGCCGATAACGACGCGGCGCTCAAGCGCATTCAGGAAGACTTCCGCCGCGTGATCCTCGCGGAGAAGGCTGACGCGAAGCTGCCGTTCTGAACGCTGAAGCGGCGGCGCGGTTCGATTTGAACCGCGGTCCGCCGTCGAACGCGGCGCGGGTTTCTTTTACCGCGCCGCGTTTTTTCATGCGATTCACATGCAACGCGCTAGAATTGCCGTCCCCCTGAGAAAACGCCGGGCCGCCCCAGGTTTTTCTCGTCCCTTGCCCGGGGGCCTGGCGCGAAACGACAGGTTCGGGGCTCTCTCAACGCATCTTCGGGCCGGACAGCCGGTTTTCCCACTCTTGAGCGTGCAAAAGATATTGATCGTGAGGGTGTCGTCGTTGGGCGACGTCGTCCACAACATGCCGGTGATCGCCGACATCCGGCGCCGCCACCCCGAGGCTCAGATCGACTGGCTCGTCGAAGAGAGCTTCGTGGGGCTGGTGCAACTCGTGAGCGGCGTGCGCCGGGCGATTCCCGTGTCCCTGCGGCGCTGGCGCAAGCGCATTCTGTCGCTGGACAACTGGCGCGAGATTGGCGCATTCCGCCGCGCGCTCGCCGCCGAAAACTACGATCTCGTGATCGACTGCCAGGGACTCATCAAGACCGCATGGGTGGCGAACATGGCGCGCGGGCCGCTGGTCGGCCTCGCGAACCGTACCGACGGCGCGGGCTTCGAATGGCCGGTGCGCTTCTTTTACGACAGGCGCGTGCCGATCGAGCCGCGCACCCACGTGGTGGAACGTACGCGCCAACTGGTGGCCGCGGCGCTGAACGACCCGCCGCCGCAACCCACCGACCACATCGACTTCGGCATCGACACCGGGCGGGCCGCGCTGGCTTTGTCCGAGGCGAATCTGAACCTGCCGGTGCCGTATGTGGTGTTCGTGCACGCCACCTCGCGCGCCGACAAACAGTGGCCGGACACCGCGTGGATCGAGTTGGGGCAGTCATTGGTGCGGCGCGGCGCGTCGATCGTGCTGCCGTGGGGCAGTGAGGCGGAACGCGCCACCAGCGAGCGCCTCGCCAAGGAATTCGGCGCGGCGGCCATCGTGCCGCCGAAGCTCTCGTTGCCGGCCGTGGTCGGGCTGATCGAAGGCGCGGCCGCGACCGTCGGAGTTGACACAGGTCTGGTTCACATCGCCGCGGCGCTGAAGCGCCCGACCATCGAGTTGTACAATTTCGCCACCGCGTGGCGCACCGGCGGCTACTGGTCGCCGAACGTCGTCAATCTCGGCACGGCCGGACAGCCGCCCACGCTGCAACAGGTGAAGTCGGCACTCGCGGGCTTCGGCCTGCTGTAACACGTCCGGGGCGCTTCGCCTTGCGCTCCAACCGTTTTCAAGGGCGATCATGAACGAAACCCAGATCATCGAAGTAGCGAACGCCGACTGGCACGGGCGCAACCTGTCCGTGCCGCGCGAGACGCTGCTCGCCGGCGTCGAACGCGGCAAAGTGCTGTATTTCCCGAATCTGCGCTTCCCGATCGAAGGCGGCGAGCAGGCGCTGCTCGACCCCGCGCTCGCCGACCCGAACCGCAAGAACATCAGCCTCGAACCGAATGGCGGCGCGTTGCACGGCGTGGCCGGCGACGCCGTCACGCAATCCGCGGTGCGCGCGTTGATCGCACGTTATCAGGCCAATGCGCGCACGCTGGTGGACGGGCTCTTTCCCGAATACAACGGCCGGTTGCGTGTGGCGCCGACCAGCCTGCGGCTGCACCAGGTGGAAACGCGCGAGACCTCGTGGCGCAAAGACGATAGCCGCCTGCACGTGGACGCCTTTCCTTCGCGGCCGAACTACGGCGAGCGCATTCTGCGCGTGTTCACCAACGTCAATCCGCATGGCGCGCCGCGCGTGTGGCGTGTCGGCGAACCGTTCGAGGACATGGCCAAACGCTTCCTGCCGCGCATCAAGCCGCAGATGCCGGGCTCGGCCTGGCTGCTGAACCTGCTGCACGTGACCAAATCGCCGCGCAGCGAGTACGACCATCTGATGCTGCATCTGCACGACGGCATGAAGGCCGACCTCGACTATCAGAAGTCGAGTCCGCAGGAGACCATGCCGTTTCCGCCCGGCAGCGTCTGGGTGTGCTTCTCGGACCAGACCTCGCACGCGGTGATGTCCGGCCAGTTCATGCTGGAGCAGACCTTCTTCCTGCCCGTCAAGGCGATGGTGCAGCCAGAATGTGCGCCGCTCGGGATTCTCGAACGCCTCAAGGGCAGGGCGCTGGTTTGAGCGCCGCGGTCCGTTTTGCGGTTTCGTTCGGCGCGTCGGCTTCTCCGTTCAGGCACGCGGAGTGCCGATGCTGAGGACCGTCTATCGCGCGCTCTGGTGGATCATCGCGCCGCTGGCCGTGCTGCGCCTCATGATCCGCTCGCGCAAGGAGCGCGGCTATCGCGAGCATATCGGCGAGCGTTTCGGTTACTCGCGCGGCCGGCTGCCTGAAGACAATGCGCCGCTGATCTGGGTGCACGCGGTGTCGGTGGGCGAGACGCGCGCCGCGCAACCGCTGATCGAAGCGTTGATGAAGGCGCGTCCAGACGCACGCATTCTGTTGACCCACATGACGCCGAGCGGGCGCGCCACCGGCGAGCAGATTTTCGGCGACCGCGTTTTGCGCAGCTATTTGCCGTACGACATGCCGCATGCCGTGCGGCGGTTTTTGCGGACATGGCGGCCGTCGCTCGGTCTGGTGATGGAAACCGAAGTGTGGCCGACGCTGATCGACGAATGCCGTCGCGCGGACGTGCCGCTGGTGCTGACCAATGCGCGGATGTCGGCGCGCTCGTATAAGCGCGCGGCGAAGTTCGGCAGTGCGACCAAAGACGTGTTCGGCGGCTTTGCGCGTGTGCTGGCGCAGAGTCCGTCGGATGCCGAGCGGCTGACCGCGCTCGGCGCGCGCAACGCGGCGGTGCTCGGCAATCTGAAATTCGACATGACCACGCCGCCGGAACTGGCCGCGCGCGGGCATGCGTGGCGCGCGGCGATCGGCGCGCGTCCGGTGTGGGTTGCGGCGAGCACGCGCGAGGGCGAAGAGGAACTGGTGCTGCAGGCGTTCGCGGCGCTCGGCATCGACAACGCGCTGCTGATTCTGGTGCCGCGTCATCCGCAACGTTTCAACGAAGTCGCGGGGCTGGTCGAGAAAGCCGGGCTGCGGCTCGAGCGGCGTTCGGCCTGGGCGCCGGATGCGAAGGTTGCCTCGGCGGCGGTGTCCGCGAGCGGCGGTTTGCCGGCTTTGCCCGCACACGTGAACGTGCTGCTGGGCGATTCGATGGGCGAGTTGGGCGCTTACTATGCGGCTTCGGATCTGGCGTTCATCGGCGGAAGTTTGCTGCCGTTGGGCGGGCAGAATCTGATCGAAGCGTGCGCGGTCGGTGTGCCGGTGCTGATCGGGCCGCACGTGTTCAACTTCACGCAGGCCACTGCGGATGCCGTGGCGGCGGGCGCCGCGGTTCAGGTGCAGGATCCGGCCGATCTGGCGCGGGCATTACGCGAATTGTTCGGCGACAAGGCCAGAAGACTGGCCATGAGCGGCGCGGCTTCGGCGTTCGCCGCGCGTCACCGCGGCGCGACCGCGCGGACCGTGGATGTGTTGATGGCGTTGTTGCCGGAGGTGGAGTGAGGGCGGGGTGCAAAAGGCGTCATTGCACCCGGGCCTCAAACCTTCAACAACCCCTTCTTCTCGATAAACTTCACCACCACGTCCAGCCCGTCGAGCGCCTTCAGATTGCACATCACGAAGGGCCGCTCGCCGCGCATTTTCTTCGCGTCCGCGGCCATCACTTCGAGATTCGCGCCGACCATCGGCGCCAGGTCCGTCTTGTTGATCACGAGCAGATCGGACTTCGTAATGCCGGGGCCGCCCTTGCGCGGAATCTTCTCGCCACCGGCCACGTCGATCACGTAGATCGTCAGGTCCGACAGTTCCGGACTGAATGTCGCCGCGAGGTTGTCGCCGCCCGATTCGATGAACACGATATCCGCGTCCGGAAAACGCGTGAGCATACGGTCGACGGCTTCGAGATTGATCGACGCGTCCTCGCGGATCGCCGTGTGCGGACAGCCGCCCGTTTCGACGCCCATGATCCGTTCGGCCGGCAACGCGCCCGCCACCGTCAGCAGCCGCTGGTCTTCTTTCGTATAGATGTCGTTGGTGATGGCGACGAGGTCGTACTGTTCGCGCATCGCCTTGCACAGCATTTCGAGCAGCGTGGTCTTGCCCGAGCCGACCGGGCCGCCGACGCCCACGCGCAGCGGCGGCAGCTTTTTCGTGCGGACGGTCGAGTGGGCGGGATGATGAGGTGCGTTCATGATGGATCGTGTTAAGAGCGAAAGAGCCGCGAATACTGCGACTCGTGGCGCGCCGACAGAATGCCGAGTTGCGGCGCGAAGGTGTTGATGTTGTCCGGCGATGTGGCGAGAGCGCGCGTTACCGCGGCATCGATCGGCTCGCGCAGCGCGACGATGATGCGTTGCCCGGCAAGTTGTCCCAGCGGCACGGCCTTGAGCGCGGCGGCCGCCTGGTTTTCCACCCAGCTGAACGCGTAGGCGGCGAGGGTGGCGTCGACGGCGGCGTCGTGGGCGTAGGCGGCGAACGCAAATGCGGTGGGTTGAGCGAGCGGCGTCATGGAGGCGAGCGTCGCGCGCCGGTCGGCATCGCCCCATTCCAGCGATACACACAACTGCCGCAGCGACCAGCCCATCTGCTCGGTTTCGCGGCGCAATTCCGCGGATTCACGGCTCGCCAGGAATTCGCTGTTGGCAACGCGCAGGCTTTCCGCGTCGTGCGTGCGCCAGCGTTCCATCTGATGCGCGAGGAACGGCAGTTCGCCGCGCGCGAGCACGTCGGTCAAGCCGCTGGCGATCCACTCGCGGGCGGAGTCGGCATCGGTGATCAGTTGCGCTTCGATCGCGGCTTCGAGGCCTTGCGAGTAGCTGAATGCGCCGATCGGCAGCGCCGGCGACGCAAGGTGCAGCAGCGCCGTCAGTTCAGCGATGCGCATGATGGTGGTGATGCCCGTGGCCGCACGATTCGTCGTGGACGTGATCGCCGTGATCGTGGTCGTGACCGTGCGTATGGTCATGGCCGTGCGAATGCTCATGCGCCGCGTGACTATGTCCATGCTCGTGGTCATGAGAATGCTCATGACCATGATGCTCGCCGAACACCTGTTGCGCTAACGCATAGTCTTCGGCGAACGTTTCGTCGTGACCATGCTTATGCCCGCCGCCGTACGCGCCCGATTCCGGCTGAAACGGCATCGAGACCTGATCGACGGTCGCGCCGATGCGCTTGAGCATATCGGCCAGCACCGGATCGAATTCGAGCTTCAGATAATCGGCGCCGACTTCCACCGGCGTGTGGCGATTGCCGAGGTGATACGCGGCGCGAGTCAACGTCAATGCATCTTTCGCGCGCACGTAGAGTACCGCTTCCGGCGCGGCGATCACCCGCACGAGGCCGCCGTCGTCCGCGACCAGTACATCGCCGTCACGCAGCACGGTGCCGCGCGGCAACAGCAGCGCGACTTCTTCGCCGCTGTCGAGCGTGGCCGCGAGGCGGCTCTTGCGCCGGTCGTCGAACGCCAGCGTCAAGGTCGGTGCGCGCTTCACCAGCACGGGCGCGAGCTTCAGATGCGGTGCAATCAGTTTGTCGATGGTGCGCATGGTCAGAACAGGAAGTAGCGTTGCGCCATCGGCAGCACGGTGGCCGGTTCGCAGGTCAGCAACTGACCGTCGGCGATCACCTGATAGGTTTCCGGATCGACGCTGATTGCCGGACGCCACGCGTTGTGGATCATGTCTGCCTTCGAAATGTTGCGGCAGTTCCTGACCGCAACGATACGCTTGTTCAGGCCGTAGCGTTCGGCGACGCCGGCGTCGGCGGCCATCTGCGAGACGAAGGTGAGCGACGTGCGGCTCAATGCGCCGCCGCGTGTCGCGAACATCTCGCGATAGTGCACCGGCTGCGGCGTCGGAATCGATGCATTGGGGTCGCCCATCTGCGCCATCGCGATCATGCCGCCCTTGAGGATCAGCGACGGTTTGATGCCGAAGAACGCCGGCTCCCAGAACACCAGATCGGCCCACTTGCCCGGCTCGATCGAACCGACCTCATGCGCGATACCGTGCGTGATCGCCGGATTGATCGTGTACTTGGCGACGTAGCGCTTCGCACGGAAGTTGTCGTGCCGCGCGTTGTCTTCGGGCAGCGCGCCGCGTTGTACCTTCATCTTGTGCGCGGTCTGCCACGTGCGGATGATCACTTCGCCCACACGTCCCATCGCCTGCGAATCCGACGACAGCATCGACAGCGCGCCGAGGTCGTGCAGGATGTCTTCGGCGGCGATGGTTTCGCGGCGAATGCGCGATTCGGCGAACGCAATGTCTTCCGCGATCGACGGATCCAGGTGGTGGCACACCATCAGCATGTCGAGATGTTCTTCGAGCGTGTTGACGGTGTACGGGCGCGTCGGATTGGTCGACGAGGGCAGCACGTTCGCCTCGCCGCACACCTTGATGATGTCTGGTGCGTGGCCGCCGCCCGCGCCTTCCGTGTGGTACGTGTGGATCGTGCGGCCCTTGAACGCGGCCACCGTTGCTTCGACGAAACCCGCTTCGTTCAGCGTGTCCGTGTGGATTGCGACCTGGGTGTCGGTGTCGTCGGCCACGGAAAGGCAGTTGTCGATCGCGGCGGGCGTCGTGCCCCAGTCCTCGTGCAGCTTCAAGCCGATCGCGCCCGCGGCGATCTGCTCCAGCGCCGGCTGCGGCTGGCTCACGTTGCCCTTGCCGAGAAAGCCGAGATTCATCGGATAGCCGTCGGCTGCCTGCAGCATGCGTTCGAGATGCCACGGACCGGGCGTGCAGGTGGTCGCGTTCGTGCCTGTGGCCGGCCCCGTGCCGCCGCCGAGCATCGTGGTCACGCCGCTCGCGAGCGCTTCTTCGATCTGCTGCGGGCTGATGAAGTGAATATGCGTATCGATGCCGCCCGCCGTGACGATCAGGCCTTCGCCCGCGATCACTTCGGTGGAGGCGCCGATCGCGATCGTCACGTTCGGCTGGATGTCGGGATTACCCGCTTTGCCGATGGCGGCGATACGGCCGTTCCTGATGCCGATGTCGGCCTTGACGATGCCCCAGTGATCGAGAATCACCGCATTCGTCACGACGGTATCGACCACGTCGGCATGCACGCGTTGCGACTGGCCCATGCCATCGCGAATCACTTTGCCGCCGCCGAATTTCACTTCTTCGCCGTAGGTGGTGAAGTCGCGCTCGACTTCGATCAGCAATTCGGTGTCGGCGAGGCGCACGCGGTCGCCGGTGGTGGGGCCGAACATTTCCGCGTATGCGCGGCGGCCAATGCGTAAGGTCATGGTGTGGGTCCGGAAATGAGCAGGGCGGTTCAGGCGAAGGAGCGCGTGGCGCTTCAGAGCTTGCCCATCACCTTGCCGTTGAAGCCGTAGACGATGCGATCGCCCGCCAGTTCGACCAGTTCGACGGTGCGTTCCTGGCCGGGCTCGAAGCGCACGGCGGTGCCCGCCGCGATGTTCAGCCGGAAGCCGCGCGCGGCGGCGCGATCGAACGCGAGGGCGTCGTTCACTTCGTAGAAGTGATAGTGCGAGCCAATCTGCACCGGCCGGTCGCCGGTGTTCGACACGACCACCGTCACGGTGGCGCGGCCTGCGTTGAGCTCGTGTTCGCCGTCGTCGATGAGGAGTTCGCCGGGGATCATCTGGGCCTGCCTTATGGTGATTGCTGTGATTGCCGCGATCAGGGAATCGGATGGTGAACCGTGACGAGCTTGGTGCCGTCGGGGAACGTGGCTTCGACCTGGATGTCGGGGATCATCTCCGGCACGCCTTCCATGACGTCGTCGCGGGTGAGCAGCGTGGTGCCGTAGTGCATCACCTCGGCGACGGTCTTGCCGTCGCGGGCCGCTTCCATCAGCGCGGCGGTGATGAAGGCGATCGCTTCCGGGTAGTTCAGTTTGAGGCCGCGCGCGCGGCGCCGTTCGGCAAGCAGCGCGGCGGTGAAGATCAGCAGCTTGTCCTTCTCGCGAGGTGTCAGCTTCATCGAATATGTGCGTAGGGTTGCGACGGTCGTGGCGGCGGTCCCGTGCGGGACCGGCTGCGACAATGATAGGCGCTGCGCGTCATGGCCGCGATCGCGTGCTACGCACGGGATGAGTCCATGACGAGTGCAATGCCGGATAAGCCAGTCACGGTATCAACTTCGCCTAACGGCACGCTTACAGATCCGCCGGCAGCGGCGCGCCGAACCACTTCTTCGACATCGTATTGAGCGTGCCGTCCTGCTTCGCCTGCGCGATCGCGGCGTTCACTTTCTGCTGCAGGCGCGGCTCGTTCTTGTTCATGCCGACGAAGCACGGCGAATTCTTGATGACGAACTTCGGCTCCGGCCGGCGCGGCGGATTCTTCGCGAGGATCGCGGCCGCGACGATATTGCCCGCGGCGATCAGTTGCACCTGACCCGAGAGAAATGCCGCGATGGTCGCGTTGTTGTCCTCGAAGCGCTTGATGGTCGCGTTCGGCGCCATCTGCGTGAGACCGATTTCCTCAAGCGCGCCGCGGGTTGCGCCGACCGTCTTGCCGGTCAGGTCGGCGGGGCCGCTGACCTTGATGTCGGCGGGACCGAACACGCCCTGATAGTACGGCGCATAAGCGGTCGAAAAATCGATCACCTTCTCGCGCTCCGGCGTCTTGCCGAGCGACGAGATCACCAGATCGACCTTGCCCGTTTGTAGATACGGAATACGGTTGGCGCTATTGACCGGCACGAGTTCGAGTTTCACGTTCATCGACTTCGCGAGCAGCGCGGCGGTGTCGATGTCGTAGCCTTGCGGCTTCATGTCCGCGCCGACCGAACCGAACGGCGGATAGTCTTCCGGCACGGCGACTTTCAGCACACCGGCCTTGGCAATGTTATCGAGTGTGTCCGCATGGGCGGCGGGCGCGGTGATGGCGAGGACGGGCGAGAGCAGCAGTGCGGCGAGCCAGGCGCGACGCGCGGGGCGAAGAGTCGATCGTGTCATGTTTGTTCTGTGAGCGGAGGTGGCGCGTAGCCGGTCGGCTGCCGTCAGGGTGCGGCAGCATCGTGTGAAATGGCGATGCAAGGTATGTGCCATGACGGTGCAGCATGGGCTTGCCGGGCGTTGGAACATGGGGCGCACGCAATTGAAGCGGCGCGATGCGTCATCCTGGTGCGCGCTTCGTCTTACGACGGTGAAAGGCGCCGCTGTGTATGCCTGACACTGCCTGGGCTTTCCCGATTGACCGACGTCATGCACGTGACTTGACGGCCTTGCGTTGAGTCCGAGCCGCGAGATCCGAAACCTCCGTGTCTTCGCAGCGCGTTGCCGCCGGTTCCTCGAAGCCTGCCCAGGCGGCGATTCCCGCGCGCTTTGTGATCAGATGGATCGCTATCGGTACTGCCAGACCGGCCGCAATACCAAGCACAACGTGGACGACCGGCTGACGGATGCCGAGCGCCAGCAACGCGTTCCAGATCGCGGCGATTGCCAGCACATGCAGCAGATAGACCGGCTTCCACGACGAGCAAAGCGAGACGATCCAGCGCGAGCTTTGCCAGGTTGCCAGGCACGTCCCAATCGAAATGGCCGCTGCGATACCCAGAAAACTCACGGGCAACGAATAGATGTTCAGGTAGTCGCCCAAAGGCTGCGCTATTGTCGCGGCGGCTGCAAAAGCAATTCCCGTGGCCAACGCAACGGGAAGGCCAGGAGCCGCGCGCTCACTCTGCCCATTCCGTCGGGAGGCGAACAGCATGCCGGACAGAAAGAAGACAAGTCCCCAACACGTCATCGTGACGATGCCCCAGTGACTGCGCGTCGCGACGATGGCGCCGATAACCGCCGGTGCAGCAAGCACGCCGCGATTCGCCGCCGTCAACGCACTGCCGGACGTTGTGGACCGTGGCCACACCGCAATGCACGCAACGATCTGGCAGATGAAAAGCGCGTAGAGAAACCAGAATTGTCCAACGGGCGCCCATGCCAGACGAGTCGGTCCCATCTGCTGGAGGGAATAGTCTCTATATTCGGCCACGAACCATTGCACTCCCGTCTGCAATATCGACCAAAGCAGATAGGGATAGAGAACGGTCAGGGCGACCGATTTCAGCAAGTGGACGCGTGAGCGCTGCAAACATGCCACCGTACTCAAGCCGAACAGGAAGAAGAGCGTGGGATATCCAAGCGTGCTCGCGGCGTACAGAAGAATTTTCATGAGACGGGCCACGTGCCCGTCCTGCAGAAAACCGGCGTCCACGACCCGGCGAATGGCCTCGGCGCAAACGATCGCCACAATGGAGACAGCCTGACCGCCTCTGATGCGCTCTTCTTTCACCATTGCCTCGTCCCGGTTCCTGTTTCCATGCGATGCGGCCGGCTCTTCACGAAGTGCTAAAGCTGCACGTCGAAAATCACGCACCAGTTGTCGAGACGCATCGATTCGCGTCCATCGTTGAAGCGGATCGCGTCGCCTTGCGAATCCCGCAGATTGCCACGCGGACCATAACGGCTGCCTGCGACGCCGACACCATTGAATGCATATTCGACGTGCGTACCGGCAGGGATAGGCGACTGGGCGGTAATTCGCACTTCGTCGGGGGCGGTGATCGACACTGACCGGATCGGCAGCAAGGTGCCGGATGGCAGACGCAGTGAAAAACCGTAGTCCGAGTTGCCCGCAACCTGCGTCGTATCCCATTTGAGAGGCGGGGCGGGAACATTGAAGCGCAGCGTGGCCGTAGCGCCCGCGCGCTGCCAGGCCAGCGGTTCGAGCGGCTTCCACGTTTCCTGGTCGATCAGAATCCTCTTCAGGACCAGTCCGTAATAGGCGCCCATCCATTCCGTGCTGCGATTATCGGTATGTCCGCCGTCCACATACCGAAAGAGATACATTGGCACGGCCAGATGAATGTGCGGATCTTCGTGGCTCGCCTGTAGAAGCGCAAGCGCGATATGCGGATACGGCTGATCGAAATGGCGATTCGTGGCCACTTGATACGTGATCATCTCCACGTCCTGCTTCTGTCCCGTGAGCGCCTTTGCATCCCGATCGACGTCGGCCCGCAGCGTTTTCAGCCTGGCGATATAAGCCGGAACAGGTGTATTGATGGAATCATCGGCTTCCCCTTGAGTCCATGTGATCGCGCCGACGCCATATGTCTTGCCCTGAGCGTCTGCGAGCCGCTTTCCCTGGGCGATATCGCGCAGCAGCCGCGTGTAATAGCGGCCCGGTGGCGACAGCGTCGCGATATCCATCGAGCCCTCGCCCGGTGCCGACCCGACGAACCGGTAGGGGAGCTTCATATGGTTTTGCAGGTTTTCCTGTTCGATCAACTGCATGGCCATATTCAGCGTCCCGCTGGTTGGCGTCTCGGCCTTGTCACCCCATTGGGTCTCGATTAGCGGTACGAACTGCCGGTACGCCGCGTCTTCGCCGTCGCTTTGCACGCCGTCCTGAGTCCGCACACCGCCGCTGAATCGCAACGACGAATAACGCTGTCCAACGGACAGAACAGGTTTATTAAAAAACCCCTGACTAAGCGATTGACCATAGGTAATAACGTGCGTGATCTGCCAGGGCGCGGCGCCGTGAGGAATCCAGGCCGAATAGGCCGGCTCGACGCGCCCATCACTGGAACCTGCGTGCGCCCCATCGAAGATAGTCACCGCAGACTGGGCGCTTGCCGCCGACACTTCCCGCACCTTCCAGCCGCCGGCCGAGGAAGCGAGAATAAAACGGACCTGGCTCCCAGGTCGCCCATTGGCGTTTTGCACGACCACGCTAGCCTGATTGCCGTCGACGTGTGCATAGTAGGTTTCCGGCAACAGCGTTAGACGGTCACAGGCAGTTGCTGTCGACACATGCAGAAGCTGCCGAACCAGACCTTTCAAGTCAGAGAACGCGTCGGCCCTGGTGCTGCACGTTGTGCGGCGATATTGCCACAGCGGATCAAACTGATCTCTCCAGGCGATCACTGCGTTGTCGACACCGCGATCTCCTGAAGAAATAGCGAAGTGATTATCGTGCTGCGAACACGCGCCACAAACGATCATGAGGAGGACGGGGTATACGAAACGCATTGAGTGATCCTTAGCGTTCATCTGCGCGGACGATTGTAAGGGGAATCACCACATACCTTATGTGCGACCTCGCACGCAAGAGTCTGGACGGACGACACGGCAAAGAGCGGACTACCGAGTAAGTCTGCGAGCACAAAGACCGCGACGGCGCGCGCAGCGCCGCCGGAAGAATGACTGCCTTGTCACTGGGGCAGAATGTGCGAGAACACAGATTCCAGATGAGCCACTACCGTGACTGCGCGGGGACCCCGCTTAAGAGCTGGCGGTGTGAGCCGCTTTCTTTGCTTACTTTCTTTGCGGCCGCAAAGAAAGTGAGTGCCGCCCCGCACAGGGGCAACCCTAATAAACCACAAAGATCACAAGAAAAGGAAAAGGCCAAAACCAGAACCAGAACCAGAAAAAACCTCAAGTAGCCCAAATCCTCAAAGGCACCCCTTGAACCCCATGCACAACGGGCCGCAACTGAACCCAACACCGGGTCAGAGCCTTCTGCAGCATCTCCATAGACCTCGAAACAGCGCGCACCACCAGCACTCCAGAAGTCACACAGGAAGCCGCAGCCCGAATCGACTCATCAAACCCCAACTGAGCTGTCAAAGCTTCGGCAAGAGCATCATCGCAAGCCGCCCCCACCGCCCAAAGCGTTCCATAAGCAGAAAACCCATCAAGCCCCTGAGCCGCTTCGCGCAGCGAGTCATTTGCGGCGAGACTGGCCCGCTCGAACCACAGCAACTCACCATCAGCGCCAACGATCCGCGACACAGCGTGCAAACTCCCCTCGGACCACCTCTCCCCAGCGGCCTGCCGCCCAAGCTGAGTCGCATCCCACCCAAGAGCCGTCGCCCCATCCCCAAGCATCAACGAAAAATCCAACTTCGCATTAGCCTGATCAAAAACAATATTATTCTGCGGCAACCAGTCAAGTTTCCCCCCCGCGCCGACGCGCACACCGACACACTGCTGCGCCGCGCGCCCATTCGACTTGTACCACTTGGTCGCCCCAGGCGTGGCAATCACCGCATGCGCGCCCGCGCCGACATCAACATCGATAGCAAGCTGATCGCCGCCCGCGATTCCCCCAGGCGGATGCACGATCACCGCATGACAAACGCCATATCCTTCCGGATACAGCGGCCTCTGAACCCGCAACGGCCCGTCATGCAACCGATGCTTGAGCGTAGTCCGCTCCCCCTCCCTGACAAACCCGAGTTCGAGGCGCGCGCGCCATTGCGAATGCGCGCCGGCTTGTGCGGTAGCGAGAGTAGCGTGATTTTCGTGAAGCGACATGCGAATGGAATGCGACCGGACGGAGAAAAGCAAAGCGTGCCTGCGCACATCAGACAACGCTCAACCGCGCTGCCACAGGATGCATCGAGAATAGCACGCGCGGTGGCCGGCACCGCTCACACGGCGATCAGCGCACGCACGCCGTCCGCGTCCATATTGGCGCCTTCTCCGCCCGCGATGATCTCGCCGCGGCTCATCACCCAATACCGGTCCGCAATGTCTTTGGCGAAGTCGTAATACTGCTCGACGAGCAGCACCGTCATGCCCATTTCCTCGACCAGTTGCCGCAGCGTGCGGCCGATGTCCTGAATGATCGACGGCTGGATACCTTCGGTGGGTTCGTCGAGAATCAGCAGTTGCGGATCGCTCATCAACGCCCGGCCAATGGCAAGCTGTTGCTGCTGCCCGCCGGAGAGATCACCGCCACGGCGGCTGCGCATATCCTTCAGGACCGGGAACAACTCGTAAATACGATCGGGGATTTTCTTGGGCGCTTTCTTGCTGGCGGCGCCCACCAGCAGATTTTCTTCGACAGTCAGCCGCGGAAAGATATCGCGGCCTTGCGGCACATAAGCGAGGCCTTTTTCCACGCGCGTATAGGTGGGCAGTTTGGTGATCGGCGTGCCGCGCCAGGCGATCGAGCCGCTCTTCGTCTGCACGACACCCATCAGGCAGCGCAGCAGCGTGGTTTTGCCCACGCCGTTGCGGCCGAGCAGGACAGTGAGTTTGCCGTCGAGCACGGTGAGCTTCACATCGCGCAGAATGTGGCTGCCGCCGTAGTACTGGTTCAGGTTTTCTACTTCTAGCATGTCCGTTCGACCCTTCGTTTCACCGACCCGTTTGAGAGACCCGCTTCACCGGCCCAGATAAGACTCGATGACCGTCTCGTCGCGCTTCACTTCGTCGAGCGTGCCGTGCGCGAGCACGCGCCCTTCGGCCATCACCGTCACCTTGCCGGTCTCGCCGGATAGCGCGGCCACGAACTCCATATCGTGTTCGACGACCATCATCGAACAGGTGCCGCGCAGATGATTGAGCAGCTCGGCCAACTGCATGGTTTCGTCGTCGGTCATGCCGGCGGCTGGTTCGTCGAGCAGCAGCAGCGCCGGCTGCTGCATCAGCAGCATGCCGATTTCGAGCCGCTGCTTCTGGCCGTGCGAGAGTTCGCCGGCGAGGCGCCGCGCTTCGCTTTCGAGCCCGATCAACGCCAGCGTCTCTTCGATGCGCGCCTGCGCTTCACGATCGAGCCGCGCGCGCAGCGAGGCCCACCAGCCCTTGTCGGTCTTCATCGCCAGTTCGAGGTTTTCCCATACGGGATGCTGTTCGAACACCGTGGGCTTCTGAAACTTTCGTCCAATCCCCGCACGCGCAATGGACGGCTCGTTCATCCGCGTCAGATCGATCGACTGGCCGAGAAATACCTTGCCGGAATCCGGCTCCGTCTTGCCGGTAATGACGTCCATCATGGTCGTCTTGCCGGCGCCGTTCGGACCGATGATGCAGCGCAATTCGCCGGCGTCGATCGTCAGCGTCAGCGCATTCAATGCACGAAAGCCGTCGAAGCTCACGGTCACGTCTTCGAGATACAGGATCGTGCCGTGCGACACGTCGATCTCGCCGGGCACGACCGCGCGGCCCATGCTCGCCACGCCGCTCAACGACGATTCGGCGGGATCTTCCGGCAGGGCTAAATCAGGAACCATCGGGTTTTCGTTCATGAGCGGTTCCTCTTGCGCGTCACGAGTTCGATCAGCCCCATGATGCCGTTCGGCAGGAACAGCGGGACCAGCACGAAAATCAGACCGAGAAAGAACAGCCAGTATTCAGGGAAGTTCGCCGTAAAAAAGCTCTTCGCGCCATTCACCGCGAAGGCGCCGATGATCGGGCCGATCAGCGTGCCGCGTCCGCCCACGGCGACCCAGATCGCCATTTCGATCGAATTGCCCGGTGACATCTCACCCGGGTTGATGATGCCGACCTGCGGCACGTACAGCGCGCCGGCAATCCCGCACAACACGGCGGACACCGTCCACACGAACAGCTTGTAGGCGAGCGGGCTGTAGCCGAGGAACATCAGGCGCGTTTCGCCGTCGCGCACCGCGGTCACTACGCGGCCGAGCTTCGAGGTGACGATGGCCCGCGCGCCGAGGAACGCGAGGATCAGCACCGCGAACGTGATCAGCAGCAACGCGGTGCGCGTGCCCGGATGGGTGATCGGAAAGCCGCCGATGCGCTTGAAGTCGGTAAAGCCGTTATTGCCGCCGAAGCCCGTCTCGTTGCGATAGAACAGCAGCATCGCGGCGAAGGTCATGGCCTGCGTGATGATCGACAGATACACGCCTTTCACCCGCGAGCGGAACGTGAAGAAGCCGAACACCCACGCGACCACCGCCGGCACCAGCACCACCAGCAGCAGCGCATAGCCGAGATGCTGCGTGCCTTGCCAGTACCACGGCAGTTGATGCCAGTCGAGGAACACCATGAAGTCGGGCAGGTCGCTGCCATATTTGCCTTCGTGGCCGATCGCGCGCATCAGATACATGCCGATCGCGTAGCCGCCGAGCGCGAAGAACAGCGCGTGCCCCAGGCTCAAAATGCCGCAGTAGCCCCACACGAGGTCGAGCGCCAGCGCCGCGATCGCGTAGCACATGAACTTGCCGGTGATCGTCATCGCGTAGGCGGACAGATGCAGCGCGCTCGTCTCCGGCACCACCAGCGTGGCGAACGGCACGCCCAGCCCGAAGACGATGATCAACGCGATCAGCGCGAGCCACGCGCGCCGCGACAGCAGCGCGGGACGCGGCGGCAGGCCGAGCGCGAAACCCGCTTGCGCGTCGCGGCCGGGCAGGGCGCCGCCGCTTGCGCCGACGTGAGCCGATGAAGTTGCAGACGTCATCTCATGCCTCCGCGCTACGGCCCTTGAGGGCGAACATGCCCTGCGGACGCTTCTGGATGAACAACACGATCAGCACGAGCACCGCGATCTTGGCGAGCACCGCGCCCCAGAACGGCTCAATTGCCTTGCTGACGAGTCCGAGGCCGAAGCCGCCGATCACCGTGCCGGCCAACTGACCGACGCCACCCAGCACCACGGCCATGAACGAATCGATGATGTAGCTCTGGCCGAGGTCCGGTCCGACGTTGCCGATCTGCGAGAGCGCACAGCCGCCCAAACCGGCTATGCCCGCGCCGAACGCGAACGCATACGAGTCGACCCGCGCGGTCTTCACGCCGACGCAGGCCGCCATGCGCCGGTTCTGCGTGACGGCGCGCACGAAGAGACCGAGACGCGTCTTCGTGAGCACGGCCCACGCAATGCCGACCACGATCAGCGAGAACGCGAGAATCGCCAGCCGGTTGTACGGCAGGATCAGATTGGGCAGCACCGTCACGCCGCCGCTCATCCACGCCGGGTTGACCACCTGCACGTTCTGCGCGCCGAACAGCATGCGGGTCGCCTGAATCAGGATCAGGCTGACGCCGAAAGTGGTCAGCAGCGTTTCGAGCGGGCGGCCGTACAGATGCTTCAGCACCAGCCGTTCGAGCACGATGCCGACGATGCCGGCCGCCGCGAACGACGCCGGCACCGCCAGCAGCGGATACCAGTCGAACGCGCCGGGTGCGAAGCGCTGAAAGAGGTTCTGCACCACGTAGGTGGCGTACGCGCCGATCATCAGGAATTCGCCGTGCGCCATGTTGATCACGCCGATCAGCCCGTAGGTGATGGCGAGGCCCAGCGCGGCGAGCAGCAGCACGCTGCCGAGCGACAGGCCTGCGAACAGCGTGCCGGCGATCTGGCTGCGGCGCTGGATGGCGTCGAGTTCGTCGATGCCGCTTTGCGCGGCGGCGCGCACGCGGTCGTCGGCTTCCACGAAGGTGCCGTCCGGCTTCTTCGCGATGAGCGGCCGCAGCAGTTCGTTCATGTCGAGGTCGTGCCGGGCGGCCACCAGTTGCACGGCTTCGAGGCGCTTGGCCGGATCGGCGTCGTGCAGCGCCGTCATGGCCCACAGCGTGTCGAGGCGCTTCTTCAACGCGGGATCGGTTTCCTTCGCGCGAGCCGCATCGACGAGCGGTTTGATGGACGGATCCGGGTTCTGCAGCAACGAGGTGATCGCGGCTTCGCGCGTTGCCCTGTCTGGCGAATCGAGTTGCAGGCCGGACAGTGCGCCCGCCACTTTCGAGCGCAGCAGATTGTTCAGCGTGACCGGCTGGGCGTCGCCCGCGGCGACGGTCTTGCCGGTGACCGCGTCCTTCGCGGTGTCGCCGTCCTGCAGCAGCACGGCGCCCGAGTCGGTGGCGAGCGCGCTGTCTTCGGACAGGGCCTTCAGTACCGCCATCGACTCCTTGTCGTGATTGGCGATCAGTTTGTCGATGGCCGCGGATTTCGCATCGAAGTCGTCGCCGGCAAGCGGCGCCACATCGGCCGGGGTCAGTGCGAAGGCCGCCAGCGGCGCGCCGGCGAAGAGCACGAGCGCCATGCCGCCGATGCGCGGTGCGAGCCGCCGGGCGAATCGTTGTGCGAACCGTCGTGTGGATGTCAGGAATGAGGACGCCATAGTGGCCCTTGAAGGAAAACCGGCGGGGCGGCGCGGTATGTGGGCACGCGCCGCAGTTGCGCCGTCGGGTTGCTGCGCGCGAAAGTCGTACCGTCGGGAAGCCCGCGCACGGCACCAACCCAGGCGCGGTGGGCGCGCCTGTCGCGGGATTGCTTCAGCGTGCCGCGACGGCCAGAGTCGCCGTCGCGGCACGCGTTCCCGTCATCCCGTCAGGCGACGCGCGAGCGCTTCAGGAACGCTGGAATCGAGCTGACCACGTCCGGCTTGCTCGCATTGCCGGCAATGTACGGGCTCCACGGCTGCGCGCGAATCGCGGTCTTGGTCCGCCACACCACGTTGAACTGGCCGTCGGCGCGCACTTCGCCGATCATCACCGGCTTGTGCAGATGGTGATTGCCGTCCATTTCGAGCGTGAAGCCCGAAGGCGCCGCGAAGGTCTGGCCGACCATCGCCACGCGCACCTTGTCCACATCGGTGCTCTTGGCCTTCTCCACCGCCTGCTTCCACATGTGGATGCCCACGAAGGTCGCTTCCATCGGGTCATTGGTCACGCGCTTGGTGCCGCCCGGCAGGTTGTTCTGTGCGACCCACGCGGCCCACTGCTTCTTGAACTTTTCGTTGGCCGGGTTGCGCAGCGACATGAAGTAGTTCCATGCCGCCAGGTTGCCGACCAGCGGCTTCGTATCGATACCGCGCAGTTCTTCCTCGCCGACCGAGAAGGCGACCACCGGCACGTCCGACGCCTTCAGCCCCTGGTTGCCCAGTTCCTTGTAGAACGGCACGTTCGAGTCGCCGTTCACCGTCGAGATCACCGCGGTCTTGCCGCCTTGCGAGAAAGTCTTGATGTTCGCGACGATGGTCTGGTAGTCGCTATGGCCGAACGGCGTATAGACCTCCTGAATATCGGCTTCCTGAACGCCTTTCGACTTGAGGAACGCGCGCAGAATCTTGTTGGTCGTGCGGGGGTACACATAGTCGGTGCCCAGCAGGAAGAAGCGCTTGGCGCCGCCGCCTTCCGCGCTCATCAGATATTCGGTCGCCGGAATCGCCTGCTGATTCGGCGCTGCGCCCGTGTAGAACACGTTGCGCGACATTTCTTCGCCTTCGTACTGCACCGGGTAGAACAGCAGGCCGTTCAGTTCCTCGAACACCGGCAGTACCGATTTGCGCGACACCGAGGTCCAGCAGCCGAACACCACGGCGCACTTGTCCTGTGTGATCAGCTGACGCGCCTTTTCGGCGAAGAGCGGCCAGTTCGACGCCGGATCGACCACCACCGGCTCCAGTTGACGGCCCATCACGCCGCCGTTCTTGTTGATGTCCGAAATGGTCATCAACGCGGTGTCCTTGAGCGAGGTCTCCGAGATCGCCATCGTGCCTGACAGCGAATGCAGAACGCCTACCTTGATCGGACCGCTGCCCGACTGCGCCTGTGCAAACGGAACCTGACCAGCAAGCGCCAGCGCGCCCGACATGGAGCCGAACTTCAACAGACTGCGACGTTTCATGTATATCCCCTTGCCATTGATGGTGACTGTTTATGGGCGTCGATTTCAGCCAGCAGGGCTTATCCCGCATGACTTGCCGCTTGTGTACTGCAAGCCACATGCCATGCAGTAAATTCGACCCGAACGTGGTGAACGGCATGCTGCGACGCGCCTGCGGGGCAGCCGGCTGATGTGTCTTGCGGCGCAGAATTGGTGCAGGATCGGATGCCGCGCCTCGTTCAGGTGCGTGCCGCGCCGCGACGAAGCGTTCGTATCCGCCAGCGGGCTTCGGCGGTGCATATCCGCCGCCCCTTTGTGCATGCGCCGCGCTTTCGCGGGAGGCAACGAGAAAGCAGGCCGGCGCTTCGTGGTGCGCCGGCCTGCGTGTCACATGAGCAAGGTCGCCGCGCTCAGAACGCGACGAAGGGGCCGGTTTGCGCGCCGATCCTGGCGCCGTTCAACGCGGTGTACACGTCGCGGCCGAAGAAGAACGGCAGGCCCCAGATGAAGTAGCTGGAGAGCGACGTATAGACGGCCAGATCGTCATGCGCCGCGTATGGGCCGTTCATCAGATTGGCCGTGTTGGCTACCTGGAATGGCACGGTCGCGGACGCCGTTGCTCCGCTGCCGGGTTTGAGTATCGCGGACAGGCTGAGCGTGGTCGGCGGCGTGTAACGTCCCCACGAGTCGAACGGGATCGCGCGGTCCTGGAACGTGTTCGTGTTCGAGCCGCTGTCCATCACACCTCGGCCGAACGACGCGCCCTTGTAGGTGGTCGTAAAGAAGCCGTTGCTGTCGAGCGCAATGATGCTGGCGTTCGACGGCAGCCTGTTGTTCTGGCGCGTGCCGATGCCGAACACCAATTCGCCCGTGGCGCTTGCCTGACCGCCCGCCGGCAAGGCGGGCAGACGGATGATCGTGCCGTTGTTGTCCGAAGTGAAGCTGGCCACCGGATTCATGACCTGCGTGTCGAGCGGGACGCGTGTGCTCCTGCACGAACCGGTGGACGGGCAATAGTAATAGGTCGCCGACAACGCGTATTGGGCCGCGAGCGGAAAGTCGCGCACCGCGGAACTGATGCCGACCACGCCGTTGGCGCCGAGGTCGGTTACCGTGCCGATGTTCCCGAGACCCCCCGACGCGCAGTCGGCAGGGGTGGCATACGCGCTGTCGCCGATGACCTGGATCGGCAGGTTGCCTGCCGCCTTGGCGCCGATCGTCACGTCGGCGCGCCGGATCGGCCCCCACGCGTAACCCGACGCGAACTGCGCGCATTGGGCAATCGGCGCTCCGCTGGTGGGGTCGTCGGTGGCGCCGGTTTGCGCCGGCAACTGGCCCGCGAGCGCCGGGCCGAGCGCGCTCGCCAGCACGCGTACGCCTGCTGAACCCGTGTCGACCAGCATGTGGTCGATGGTTGCGCATTGGTTTGCGCCCTGCACACCGGGGATGCAGAGGGTGACAGTTACGTATGGCTGGTTGGCGTAGTCGCCGGTCCAACGTTCGATGGTGATTGGGACGGTGTTGGCTTCGGTTGTGGGTGTGGGTGTTGGTGTTGGTGTTGGTGTTGGTGTTGGGCTCGGAGTGGGAGTTGGTGCCGGAGTTGGGCTCGGAGTTGGTGTCGGACTCGGACTCGGACTCGGACTCGGACTCGGACTCGGACTCGGACTCGGACTCGGACTCGGACTCGGCGCCGGACTTGGACTCGGAACTGGACTCGGCGTTGCAGCCGGACTCGACGTGGCTGTCGCTGCCGGGCTTGAAGCCGGCGCGGGCGTCGGGCTCGGAGCGGGGCGTGGCGTCGGCGTCGGATTTTGCGTTGGCGCAGAACCCGATGTCGGCGTACCCGATGCCGGTGTGACCGGCGCCGGCCTTCCCTTGTCCTGCGTCGCACTCGAATCGCCATTATCACCGCCACCGCCGCCACCGCAGGCGGACAGAACCGCACTGGCGCTCAGGATCGCGAAGCAAAGGGAGTGGTTGAATGTCTTCATGTTTCTTGTCATGCGTGTGTCGCCCCGCCGCTTCATTGCAGATCTTCCACACGCACATTCGCGGGGACGAGGCGCGGCAGGAACGCTTTGCCGGAGGCGTGCCCCGGTGCGCCTGCTGACTCGATCTGGAAGTCGCCGTTGCGCTCGATCAACGGACCCGTGCCACGCGCGCGCGCCGCGCTGGCCGCAACCGCGTTGGGGAAGTAACTGCCGAGCAGCGCGCTCATATCCGGCCGTACGGGTCCGTCCCATGTGACGGCAAACACGACGTTCGCCGGCAGAACGTATTCGCGCACCGTCACGCCATTGGCGTCACGCGACGCGCGCACGGTGTAAGCCGCGGCGGTGGAAGCGGCGTTAGAGGTTGCCGCGCGAAACAACGGTTGCGGCGCCGAGCCCGCACCTGGTGCACCGCCCAACGCCGCATACGACGCGAGCGGCAACAATGCCGCAGCGGCCAGCGCGACCTTCGCAAATTTCATCACATTGCTCCAGAAACAGATCGGAGCATGGTGCCAGCGGGACGTTATTGGGATTGCCGGAAAAGTCTGAATGGAAAATCGGAAATGGCGTGAGACGCCGCGGTAGCGCGGCGCCTCCTGTGCCGGTTAGAGACTCGTCGTCAGAATGCGACGAACGGGCCGGTCTGATTGCCGATCTTCGCGTTTCCGATCACCGTGTAGACGTCGCGGCCATAGAAAAACGGCAGCCCCCACAGGAACATATTGTTGTTGCTGCTCGTGAAGTTCTGACCAATGTTGTTAAACGCGGCATAACCGCTGGCCATGAGACTGGTGGCGTTGCCGACGGTAAAGGGCATCTGGAGCGGCGCGCTTTTTCCGTTGGTGGGATCGATCGTCGCGGTCAAATTCAGCGTGCTGGTCGGCGTATATAAGCCGGCGGCGGATACGGGAATCGCGGTATCCGGGAAAGCGTAGCTCATGGTGCCGCTGTCGATTGCGCTGCGGTTGAACACACGGCCTTGGTACTGCGTCGTGAAACTGCCGTATTTGTCCACTGCAACGACGGTGGCATTGGCCGGTAACGCATTGTTCGGCTGCGTGCCGATGCCGAACACCAGCAGGCCCGCAACGTTTGCCTGGCCGGCGGCGGGCACGGCGGGCAGGCGGATGACCGTGCCGTTGTTGTCCCTGGCGAATCCGGCAACCGGGTTCATGACTTCCTGGCTTGCCTGCATGCGCGTGCTGATGCAATGGTTTTGCGACGGGCAATAATAATAGTTGCCGGGGATCGCGGTGGTTACGGCGTCCGCGGAATCGCTCGTGAAGTTGTCGATACCGAGAATGCCGTTGATGCCCGAGCCTTCGAGCGCGGCGCCCAGGTCCCCGCCGCCGTGCGCAACGCAATCGTCAGGCGCGGAGAACGCGCCGTCGGAATACAACTGGATCGGAATATTGCTCGCCGTCTTGCTGCCGATCGTGATGTCCGCGCGCTTGACCGAACCCCACGTGAAACCCGAGGCAAACGGCATGCATTCGGCAATCGGCGCCGAGCCGATCGGGTCGTCGGCTGCGCCGGCTTGCGTGAGCAATAGAGGCGCCAGCGTGGGTAGGGCGCGGGCTGCGATGCGCACGCCCGTCGAGCCGGTATCGACCAGCATCCTGTCGACCGTCACGCACTGGCCGGCGCCCTGTGCTCCCTGCGCTCCCGGCGCTCCCGGTACGCAGACCGTGACCGACGCGAAAAGCCGGTTGACGTTGCCCGTCGATGCATCGACGCGAACCGGCACCGTGTTGTCGCCGGTAACCGGCGGTGCTGAATTGCCCGAGTTACCGGAGTTGCTCGAACCACTGGAGCCGCCCGACGGGTTGATCCAGTCAGGCGAGGCGTTCCAGCCAATCGAGTTGCCCGCCTGGTTGCCGCTTGCGTTGCCGCCGCCCCCGCATGCGGAAAGCGCGATTCCCGTAATGGCCGCTGCGAGCCAGAGCGTCTTTTTCAATGTGTTCATGTTTTGTTTTTTCATCGCTCGACGCACGCCTTATTGCAGATCGCCCGGACGCACGCCGGCGGGCATCAGGCGAGGCAACCACGCCATGCCGCTGAAGCGTCCCAATCGGCCTGAGGACTCGATGCGAAAATCGTCGTTGCCGTCGACCAGCGGCCCCGTGCCACGTGCGTGGCTTTGCCCGGCGTTGACGAAGTTGGGGAAATAGCTGCCGAGCAGCGCGGTCATATCAGGACGGATTGGTCCATCCCACGAGACCGCGAACACGACGTTGCCGGGCAGTGCGTATTCGCGAAGGGTGACGCCGTTGGCGTCGATCGACTGGTGCAGGGAGTAGGGCGCTGCGTTCGCCGGTTGAACCGGTGCCGTGGCGGCGGACGGCGATACGGCGCGCAGCACGGTCGGAGAGGATGTGCCCGCGCCCGGTGCGCCGCCCAGCGTTGCATGCGACGCAAGCGGCAACAAGGTTGCGGCCAGCATCGCGATCTTCGAAAATCTCATCACATTGCTTCCCCAAAAAAGGTCGAAGCATGTTGCCTGCGCGATGCTCAGGAAACCGTATGAAATTTCTGAAGTGCATGCGTGAAGCGGCGCAATGAAAGCGTGACGTTAGCTGTATGCCTGGGGGCGCAAACTGGAAGCGAGGGAAGCGGAGAAAAACTGATGGCCTGCGCGTAGAGCGCGTGGCGCGCATAAGCAAGCATTAGAGCGGCCGTCAACAACGGCCGCTCCATTTTCACCGCGGCTGAATAATCAGTAGGTCGGAACGGACGGATCGACCTGACGCGACCATGCGTCGATTCCGCCTTGCAGATTGAACACGTTGGTGTGGCCGCGCGATTCGAGGAACATCGCGACCTGGGCGCTGCGCGCGCCGTGATGGCAGACGCAGACGATCTGTACATCGTCGTCGAGTTCTTCGCTGCGCGCGGGAATCTCACGCATGGGGATCGACACGGCGCCGGCGATGGCCGCCGTCTGGATTTCCCACGGCTCGCGCACGTCGAGCAGGACGGGCGCGGGACGCGAAGTGTCGGCGAGCCATTCGGCGAGCGCCGGAGCGGTCAGGTTTTGCATCAGGAGGACATCCGGTTCAATTCAGGGACGGCGGGCAGGCCCGCCGTCCGGGTCAGCGTGCCAATCAGAACTTGAAACGCGACGGCTGCACGGCGTTGATGAGCGGCTCGACATACGTTTCGAATACGTCGGCAATGCGGTACTGCTTCTCGTCGATACGCGTGATGATCTGCGCCTTCATGACCGGCGCGGTGCCGACGAACGCGGCCAGACGGCCGCCGATCTTCAGATGGTCGAGAATTTCCTGCGGTAGCACCGGCAGGCCGCCCGACACGCAGATCACGTCGTACGGCGCGGCGGCGGGCCAGCCGCGGGAAGCGTCGCCGGTGGCGACTTCGGCGTTCAGCACGCCGTTGGCGATCAGGTTGGTTTTCGCCAGTTCCGCCAGTTCCGGTTCGATGTCGACCGTCAGCACGTGCTGCGCGCGGTGCGCGAGCAACGCGGCCATGTAACCCGAGCCCGCGCCGATTTCGAGCACGCTTTCGTGTTTCTTCACCGCCAGTTCCTGCAGCACGCGCGCCTCGACGCGCGGCGCCAGCATGTGCTGGCCGGCCGGCAGCGGCACTTCGAAGTCGACGAAGGCCAGGTCGCGATAGACGGCGGGGACGAAGTTTTCACGCTTGACGATCGACAACAGATTCAGCACGTCCTGGTCGAGCACTTCCCAGGGGCGGATCTGCTGTTCGATCATGTTGAAACGCGCTTGCTCGATGTTCATGGTGGATTCGGCTCTGTGGTTTGGCGAGTTTTGCGATGTGCCACTGACCGCCGGCCTCGCAAGGACAACTCGGCACGCAAGGCGCGTCAGGGTAACTGCGGGATTGTACCAAATGACTGTCACGATCCGCGCTGTGGCGGGCAGGGCGCCGCCCGCCGTCCGGCCGCAGCGCGGCGTCGCGGCGCCCCCGCCGGCCTCACCGGCCCCCGTGTTAATCCCTAGCGATCGGTCCTTGCGCTTCGCGTGCCGATCGCTCAAAAATGTAATCGATTACATTTTCGAGGCGGGTTCACTTGTCCAGATCGTCGTCCAGGAAAGCGTCGGCAGCGGTGCCCGCGGCGCATGCCCAGCCCGGCGGCCAGCCGTCGCGCGGCGCGGCCGAAGGCCTGTCGATTGCCGGTGTGGCCGAGCAGGCGGGCGTTTCGGTCGCCACCGTGTCGCGCGTGCTGAACGGTCACGAGAACGTGAGGCCAGCCACGCGCGACAAGGTGCTCGCCGCCATCGACGCCAGCGGCTACCGCGTCAACGAACTTGCACGCAACCTGCGCACCGCCGAGAGCCGCCTGCTGCTGACTATGGTGCCGGACGTCGGCAACCCGTTTTACGCGGAGATCGTGCGCGGCATCGACAGCGTGGCGCGTCAGCACGGCTACTTCATGTTGCTGTGCGACACCGGCGCCGATCCGGGCCGCGAGCGCAGCTACTTCGATCTGCTGCGACGCCGCCGCGCGGACGGCGCGATCTGTCTCGATCCGGCCACCATCCAGCAGGCGCTCGGCGAGGCCTCCGGCGCGCTGCCGTGGGTTGCGTGCTGCGAGTTCGACCCGGCAATGGGCGTGCCGTACGTGGGCATCGACAACTACCGGGCCGCCGGCGACGCTGTCCGGCACCTGCTCGCGCGCGGTCATCGCCGCATCGGCCTGATCAATTCCGATGTCGATTATCTGTACGCGCGCCAGCGTCAGCAGGGCTATCTGGATGCGCTGACCGAAGCGGGCATCACGCCGGACGAACGCTGGCGCATGAACCTGAACAGCCTCGATTACGAAGCGGGCGCCTCGGCCGCGGCCACGCTGATGAATCAGCCGCAGGCGCCGGGCGCGATCTTCGCGGTTTCGGACACGCTCGCGATCGGCGTGATCCACGGCTTGCGCAGCGTCGGCAAGCGCGTGCCCGACGATATCGCGGTGGTCGGCTTCGACGATATCTCGCTCGCCGCGCAGATCGATCCACCGCTCACCACCATCGCGCAGCCCATGCGCGAGCTGGGCGAAACCGCCGCGCGCCTGTTGCTGCAGCGGCTCGCCAATCCGTTGGCGAATGTGCCGGGCGTCTTGTTGCCGCACCGGCTCGTGATTCGCGGGAGCGCCTGAGTCATGAGCCTCGCAATCCGCTTCGACGATATCCGCAAAGACTTCGGGCCCGTGCGCGTGCTGCACGGCGTGAGCTTCGAACTGGCGCCGGGCCGCATCTACGGTCTGCTCGGCGAGAACGGCGCGGGCAAATCGACGCTGATGAAAATCCTCGCCGGCTATGAAACCGCCACCTCGGGCAGCTTGCTGATCGACGGCCAGCCGCAGCAGTTCAACGGCTCGCGCGATGCCGAAGCGCAAGGCATCGTGCTGATTCACCAGGAGTTCAATCTCGCCGAGCATCTGACGATCGCGCAGAACATGTACCTCGGCCATGAAAAGAAGCGCGGCTGGTTCGTCGACGATGCGGCGATGAATATCGAGGCCGCCCGTTATCTCGCGCAGGTCGGTCTGGAGAAAGCGCCGGACACGAAGGTGCGCGAACTGATCGTCGCGGAAAAGCAGATGGTGGAGATCGCCAAGGCGCTGTCGCGCCGCGCGCGCCTGCTCGTTATGGACGAGCCGACGGCGACGCTCACGCCGTCCGAAACCGAACGCCTTTTCACGCTGATGGCGAAGCTGAAGGCCGACGGCGTGACCCTCATCTACATTTCGCACAAGCTCGACGAAGTGGAGCGCATCACCGACGAAGTGATCGTGATGCGCGACGGCCGTTTCGTCGCCCGCGGCGAAACCGCGGGACTTTCGCGGCAGCAGATGGCGAACCTGATGGTCGGGCGCGACGTGTCCGACATGTTCCCCGAGAAAATCACCGTGCCCGCCGACGCGCCGGTCGCGCTGAAGGTGCAAGGCCTCGTCGTGCCGGACTGGGTGGAGGACCTGAGCTTCGACGTGCGCGCCGGCGAGGTGCTCGGTTTCGCGGGACTGGTGGGCGCGGGGCGCACCGAGGCGTTCGAAGCGATCATCGGCCTGCGCAAGCGCACGGCGGGCCGCATCGAGATCGCCGGCCGCCCCGCCGATCTGAAAAGCCCGCGCGACGCGATGCGCCACGGCCTCACCTATCTCAGCGAGGATCGCAAGGGCAAAGGCCTGCACGTGAACCTGAGCCTGCAGGACAACGTCACGATGATGACGCTCGAACGCTACGCGCATCCGCTGCTCGACATGAAAGCGGGGCGCGCCGCGTTGACCAAAGCCGTGAGCGAATTCGGCATTCGCACCGGCGACCTGTCGAGCCGCGCGCGCATGCTCTCCGGCGGCAATCAGCAGAAGCTCGCGCTCGCCAAGTTTCTGCAGCCGGAGCCGGACGTGATCGTGCTCGACGAGCCGACGCGCGGCGTGGATGTCGGCGCGAAACGCGACATCTATTTCCTGATTCATCGTCTCGCCGCGCAGGGCCGCGCGGTGATCGTCATTTCATCCGAACTGATCGAGCTGATCGGCTTGTGCCACCGCGTCGCCGTGATGCGGGCGGGACGCCTGCCAGCCACGCTGACGCTCGAGCATCTGACCGAAGAGGAGTTGATCGCCCATGCGACCGGCACCCACTGAAGCCGTTCAATCCGGCCGCGCGTTGCGCTTCGCGCATCGGCTGTATGCGCTCGGTCCGCTGGTTGGACTGATCGCGCTGTGCATTGTCGGCACGCTGCTCAACCGCGATTTCGCCACCGTCGACAACATGATGAACGTGCTTACGCGCACGTCGTTCATCGGCATCATCGCGGTCGGCATGACCTTCGTGATCATCTCGGGCGGCATCGATCTCTCGGTCGGCTCGATGGCGGCGCTGATCGCGGGCAGCATGATCTGGCTGATGAACGGACTCGCGGCGGGCATAGGCGGCCATACATTCGCGCCTTTGCTGATCCTCACGCTCGGCATCGTGTTCGCGCTCGTGCTCGGTGGGCTGTTCGGCTGCGCGCACGGCTTGCTGATTACCAAAGGGCGGATCGAGCCGTTCATCGTCACGCTCGGCACGTTGGGCATCTTTCGCGCGGTGCTGACCTGGCTTGCCGACGGCGGCGCGCTGACTCTGGATAACTCGCTGTCCGACCTGTACGGCCCGGTCTATTACGCGAGCCTGTTCGGCGTGCCAGTGCCGATCTGGGTGTTTCTGGTGGTCGCGGCGGGCGGCGCGCTGATTCTCAACCGCACGGCGTTCGGCCGCCATGTGCAGGCGATCGGGTCGAATGAACAGGTCGCGCGCTACGCGGCGATTCGCGTGGATACCGTAAAGATCGTCACCTACGTGCTGCTCGGCATTTGCGTGGGCGTTGCCACGGTGTTGTATGTGCCGCGGCTCGGATCCGCCACGCCGACGACCGGTTTGCTGTGGGAGCTCGAAGCGATCGCGTCGGTAGTGGTCGGCGGCACGGCGCTCAAGGGCGGCGAAGGCCGCGTGATCGGCACGGTGATCGGCGCGATCCTGCTGTCGGTGATCGCGAACATTCTGAATCTGACCAGCATCATCAGCGTGTATCTGAACGCGGCGGTGCAGGGCGTGGTGATTATCTTCGTCGCGTTCGTTCAACGTGGACGGCGGTAGCGGTAGTGCTTCGGTAGTGCTTCAGATTGCGCTTCAAACTGCAATAACGGTGAATTGAGATCGGGGCGCACGAACGCCTCACACAAGGAGACATAACCATGAAGCAGGTCCTTCGAGCGGTCGGCGCCGGCATGCTGGCGTTGGGAATACTGGGTACGGCGAATGTCGCGCGCGCCGATGAAAAAGTCACGCTGGGCGTCGCGATTCCGACAGCCGACCACGGCTTTACGGGCGGTATCGTCTGGTGGGCGAATAAAGCCAAAGCCGATCTGGAGAAAGCGCATCCCGATCTGAAGGTGATCGTGAAGACCGCGGCCGGCGCGCCCGAACAGGCGAACCAGTTGCAGGATCTCGTGACCGTCAACAAGATCAACGCGCTCGTGATCTTCCCGTTCGAATCGGCCTCGCTCACGCAACCGGTCGCGCAGGTGAAGAAGAAAGGCGTGTACGTGACGGTGGTGGATCGAGGCCTGACCGACACCAGCGCGCAGGACGCCTACGTGGCGGGCGACAACACCGCGTTCGGCAAGATCCCCGCCGAGTTTCTGGCGAAGGAGCTGGGCGGCAAGGGCAACATCGTCGCGCTGCGCGGCATTCCGACCACGCTCGACAATGAACGCTGGACCGCGTTCACGAACGTGATCAAGAACTACCCGGAGATGAAGATTCTCGACGCCAAGTATGCGAACTGGAATCGCGACGACGCGTTCAAGGTCATGCAGGATTATCTGACGCGCTTCAAGCATATCGACGCCGTCTGGGCCGCGGACGACGACATGGCCGTGGGCGTGATCAAGGCGATCGAGCAGGCGAGGCGCACCGACATCAAGATCGTATTCGGCGGCGCGGGATCGAAGGGCATGGTGAAGAACGTGATGGACGGCGCGCCGATGATCAAGGCGGACGTATCGTATTCGCCCAAGTTCATCTACGACGCCATCAAGCTCACCGCCGAGGCGCGCCTGAAGGGCGAGAAGCTGCCGCCCACGACGATCATTCCGTCGGTGCTGATCACGAAGGAAAACGCGCAGCAGTTCTATTTCCCGGACTCGCCGTTCTGATCCCAGCATCCGGGGCGCGCCTGCCTGATTCCGGTCAGTGGGCCGCGCGGCGGGCGCGCCCCCGTTCGAGGAACCGTACGATGAAAACCATCCAGGGCCCGGCCATCTTTCTCGCTCAGTTCATGGGCGACGAAGTGCCGTTCGACAATCTCGCGCATCTGGCCGAATGGGCTGCGGGTCTCGGCTTCAAAGGGATTCAGGTGCCGTGCGACAGCCGCCTGATCGATCTCGAACAGGCGGCGTCGAGCCAGACCTATTGCGACGAGTTGCGCGAGACCGTGGACGACGCCGGCGTGACGATCACCGAATTGTCGACGCATCTGCAAGGACAGCTCGTCGCCGTGCACCCGGCCTATGACGCGCTGTTCGACGGCTTTGCCGCGCCGCAGGTGCGAGGCGATCCCGCCGCGCGCACGCAGTGGGCGATCGAGCAGATGAAGCTCGCGGCGAAGGCTTCGCAGCGGTTGGGCTTGAGCACGCACGTGTCGTTTTCCGGAGCGCTGGCGTGGCCCTATCTGTATCCGTGGCCGCAGCGTCCGGCCGGTCTCGTGGAAGCCGCATTCGACGAACTCGCGCGCCGCTGGACGCCGATTCTCGACGCGTTCGACGCAGCCGGCGTGGACGTGTGCTACGAACTGCATCCGGGTGAAGACCTGCACGACGGCGTGACCTTCGAGCGTTTTCTCGATGCGGTCAAACAGCATGCGCGCGCCAACATCCTCTACGATCCGAGTCATTTCGTGTTGCAGCAACTCGACTACCTCGCGTTTATCGACATCTATCACGAACGCATCAAGGCGTTTCATGTGAAGGACGCGGAGTTTCGTCCGACCGGCAAACAGGGCGTGTACGGCGGCTACAGCGGTTGGGTCGAACGTGCGGGGCGGTTCCGCTCGCTCGGCGACGGGCAGATCGATTTCGGCGCGATCTTCTCGAAGATGGCGCAATACGATTTCCCCGGCTGGGCCGTGCTCGAATGGGAATGCGCGCTGAAGCATCCGCACGACGGCGCGCGCGAAGGCGCGGAGTTCATTCGCCGGCACATCATCCGCGTGGCCGAGCATGCATTCGACGATTTCGCGGGAAGCGGCGTGGACGCCGCGCAGTTGAAACGCGTGCTCGGCATCTGACGGCAATCAGGCGCATAGGAGTAAGAGCGATGTCACAACGAAGGCTCAGGCTAGGGATGGTCGGCGGCGGACAGGGCGCGTTCATCGGCGCGGTACATCGGATCGCGGCGCGGCTCGACGATCGGTTCGAACTGGTGGCGGGCGCGCTGTCATCCGATCCGCAGCGCGCGCAGGCGAGTGCCGCCGAGGCCGGCATCGCGCGCAGCTATGCCGACTGGCGCGAGATGGCGCGCGCCGAGGCCGCTCGCGGCGACGGCATCGACGCGGTGGCGATCGTCACGCCGAATCATCTGCATGCGCCGGTGGCGACGGCGTTTCTCGAAGCCGGCATTCATATTGTGTGTGACAAGCCGCTGGCGATTTCGCTCGCCGAAGGCGAAGCGCTGGCGAAACTCGCTCGCGAGAAGAACCGGTTGTTCGCGTTGACGCATACGTACTCCGGCTATCCGCTGGTGCGTCATGCCCGCGAGTTGATCGAGAGAGGCGAGTTGGGCGAGATACGCGTGGTGCAGGTCGAATATGCGCAGGACTGGCTGGCGGAGCCGATCGAAACGAGCGGCAGGAACAAGCAGGCGGGTTGGCGCACGGACCCGGCGTTAGCGGGTCCGGCGGGATGTCTCGGCGATATCGGCACGCATGCGTATCACCTTGCCGCGTTCGTCACGGGTATGACGCCGCGCGCGCTGTCCGCGGAAGTACATACGTTCGTGCCGGGACGCCGCATCGACGATCACGTGCAGGCCATGCTGCGCTATCCGAACGGAGCGCGCGGCATGCTATGGGCGAGCCAGGTGGCGAGTGGCGCGGAAAACGCGTTGCGTTTGAGGGTGTATGGGACGAAAGCCGGTTTGAGTTTCGACCAGGAGAATCCGAACGAATTGTGGGTCACGCCGTTGGGCGGTGCGGCTGAGCGTTTGACGCGAGGGCGCGTGAAGAGCGCGATCGCGGCGCATGCGACGCGTGTGCCGCCAGGGCATCCCGAAGGTTATCTGGAAGCGTTCGCGCAGTTGTACAAAGATGCGGCGTTGCAGATCGAAGCGCTGGACGCGGGCCGCGCGTTGCCCGCCGAAAGTCTCTTGCTTACGACGGTGGAAGACGGAGTGGCGGGTTTGCGCTTTATCGATGCGATGCTCGCGAGCAGCGCGGCGGATGGGCAGTGGCGCGAGATTGGCAACGCCTGAAGCGTTGATACGGTTAAGCGTGTGGAGCGGCCGCCCCGCTCAACCGCCCTTGCTCTTCTTGATCTGCTCTTCGAACGCGATATCCAGCTTGCTCGCCTTGCGCGGCTTCGGCGGGCCGAAAGCGTCGACGAATTTGACGAAGTCGTCGAGCGTCAGCGGATCGGAGACTTTCTTGTCCGTGCCGCCCGATTTGTCGACCAGATAGAACAGGCCGCCGGACAGGCTGATCGCGGCGAACTGCGGATTGCCGCTGCGGGTTTTCAAACGCTCGACGGCGTGGATGGCTCGGGTGGTGCGCATGGTGGGGGACTGCTGATCGGGGAAAGATTGCTACTTTAGCAATAAAACTCATTGATCAGGGCTGAGCTAATTGTTCCGCGAATCGGGCGACAACATGGGCAAAATCTGCAAAATGTCCGGCGTTGTCACGTGTCCGATAGACAGTGCGAATAGTTTCCAGTTCTGCACTGGTTGCAGACTCAAGGAACGCATTGTCGAACACGCCTTCAAGGACCGCCTGCCGTCGATTGCGCAAAGACGGAATGCCAAGTTGTAGGAGTTTGATCATGTAGGCCGCGCTTTCGTCGGCAGGATCGGCTGCCAACACTGCGCCGTCCAAGGCATATTTAAAGCGCTGCTCGCAAGTTGGATCTAAAGGCGATATGCATAAGGCTTGATCAAGCTCTTCCTCCTTCGCGTGGCCGCAGTGCAGAGGCAAATTGGGAGAGCGCTCCCGAATACAGGACGCGTGCAAGTTTTCGTAGTCGAGCGCCTGATCTGGAGCGCTAGCTTGGGGAACGAAGTGCTCGACGTGACTATCAGCCAGATCGATCTCCCGTCCGCAATAGCAGCATGTTCCACCCTGCTCGGCCACAAGTGAGCCGTGCAGTTCCTTCTTCTCTGGATTCATAAGGTCCTGATAGCTAGGCTTCCAGTCCCTATTTGCTAATTTTTTCCAGGCCGCGAACGATTCAGGTTCTTGGTTTTTTACAACATATCTCATCGGCCAAGCACCTCCTTTCTCTTGAGAAGGGCCTCGGCGCGGTTCAGTTCGACAATGCCCGGCGCGCCAGCACGCAATTTGGCGAGGTGTTGGCGCGCAACATTCAGTTCATTTCGCTCTAAAGCTTCGAATAGTGCCGACAGTTCATTGGCGACTTCTAACGGACGAGCGGGGACGTCCATAATTTCTTCAAGTACCGCGCTCGAGTCGAGTCCGTAGCTGACCTGAGGATTGGAGGTCGTTCCTCCGGTTAGCACGATAATCTGCTCTGGCTTCATCTCTCCTAAAATTTGCGGCGAATGGCTCGCAACGATGAATTGAACGGAGGGGAATGCGGACTGCAAGCCCAAGGTAAGTGCTCGTTGCCACTTGGGATGGAGATGCATGTCGAGTTCATCGATGAGGACAATTCCCGGCGTCTCCTTAATGGCTGATTGCCCCAACTGAGGATTTAGGAGGCAGATGCGTCGTGCAATGTCTACGATCAACCCCACGACCGCTTTTTGCCCATCGCTTAGATTTCCAAAAACGGTAGCTGAGCGGCTTGAACCAGCGGACTGCTTCCATTCGACAAGCAGGCTTTTCTCCCGCATATCAAATTTGATACCTTGAATTTCCCCGATCGCGTTGGCGAGCGCACCGTTAACTAAAGCAAGCTCGTCGTCAGTTACCTCGTCGAACAGTCTGTTTGTTTCCGAGGAAACTTGAAAGCGCTCCAGGCATTTAGATATGACCCAGGTTTGCAAAGAGGCAGCATCGCTAGACGCATTGAAAAAATTGTTATAAGCGTTCATACGACCGTCTTTGCTCGTTGCAGCCTCAAGCTCACTTGCCCGGTTCAAATTCCATTGGCGATTTGCCTGGTAGAACGCGAGGATAGGGAGTTTTTTTGCGAGAGCAGTGTTTACGCCTTTGTCACTTGCTGTCTTCCATACATCACCTGGTTGTCCGCCAAGGTACGTAAAGTTTCCGGTAGGCGCTTCGCGGGTGACACCCCACGACAGTCTTTTATCGCCGATGCTTCCTTCGGCAAGAACCGATACTGGATACTGCTCCTCAAATCTCAGTCTGCCTTGAATGTCGATGCGTTCGACCCGGACGGAGTCAGCCGTCAGCGTTGGAGCAATGCTTTTCGAGCTAACACCACCTACAAATCCATTGAACAGCTCGGCTATCCCCTTCAGCAACGACGTCTTTCCGCTCCCGTTTGCTCCCACCAACACATTAAAATGCGGCGAAAAACTAACAGCGATGTCGCGATGGCAGCGATAGTTAGTCAGCCGTACTTTGTCGATTTTCATAGGAATTCCGGTTTGCGCCTGTCACCAAGATCAAGTCTTCGGTAGATTCTACATTCACAGACTTAAGCTGTCTCAATCACTATTTTCGCAGGTCATCTACCTCCCAAGGTTCGCGCGCCGAATACCCTACCGGGATCACCGGCGCCAGAATCGTCGGACGTGTCGTGCAGGCCGCCTTGTTGCGACTCTGCTGACGGTGAAGACCGCCATCAGAGTCGCGTTCTTGATTACTTGGTTACGAACCCATCCGCGGCACGAAGCTGACAATCGGGAAAGTGTGCCGCGTGCTGCCGAGCAGCAGCACGGTTAGCGTTCCGACTGGCATCAGCAGCAATGACGCCATGATCGTGAGCGGCTGCGCGAAGCTTGCGAACTCGGACGCGAGACCGATGTAGATGATAATCTCCACCAGCGCCACAAATGCGTAAATGAACAATTCGTTCATGCTTCTGGTCGAGCCTTCGAAACGGCAGTGATAGATAACCGGCAGGACGTCCGAGCGCAGGAGATGCGATCTGCGCTTACTGGCTCAAATAAACAAACTTGCCATTCCTGATCACGCCCATCACGCTCGCGCGCTGATCCAACCCCACGTGATCCTTCGGGCTCGTGTTGACCACGCCGTTCGGCACGACCAGTTCATGCGCATGTTCCAGCTCGTCACGCAGCGCCGTGCGGAACGCCGGCGTGCCCGGCTGCGCCGTCTTCAACGCACGGGCTACCGCGTCCTGCAAACGCGGATACACACCCGCCGCGTCGCCCGCGAACTGCGTCACGCTGCCCGGGCCGTACTTCGCTTCATATTCGTTCGTGAAGGCGAGCGCCGCTTTCTTCGCCGGATGATCGGCCGGCAGCGTACGCGCTACCACGACCGGCTGGGTCGGGAACAGCGTGCCTTCCACGTCCTTGCCGCCCAGCTTGATGAACTCGGGCGTGGCAATGCCGTGCGTCTGATAGATCGGGCCTTTGTAGCCGCGCTCGATCAGCGTGCGTTGCGGCAGCACCGTCGGCGTGCCGGCGCCCGCGATCAGGATCGCGTCGGGTTTGGCGGCCATCAGCTTCAGGATCTGGCCGGTCACGCTCGCGTCGGTGCGGTTATAGCGCTCGGTGGCGACCAGTTGAATATGGCGCAGCGCCGCGAACTTGCTGAACTCGTTGAGCCAGCTTTCGCCGTAGCCGTCCGCGAAACCGATGAAACCCACCGTTTTCACGTTGTGGTTCGACATGTAGCGCGTCATCACGTCGGCCATCGCGCTGTCGGTCTGCGCCATCTTGTAGGCCCACACCTTCTTGCCTTCCTGTGGCTCGACCACGCTCGCCGAGCCAATCAGCGTGATCATCGGAGTCTGGCTCTCGGCGACCGGATCGAGCGCGGCCATCGCGGCCGGCGTGATGTTCGGGCCGACGATCACGTCCACGTGGTCTTCGTTGATCAGCTTGCGGATGTTGCGCACGGCGGCGCCCGGGTCGGAGGCGTCGTCGAGGAAGATGTAGTCGGCCTTCTGGCCGGCGATGGTGGCGGGCCACATCAGCATCGCGTTCTTGCTGGTGATGCCGATCACGGCCGCCGGGCCGGTGCTCGACAGATCGATGCCGACCTTGATGTCGGCGTGGGCAGCGGTGGCGAGCAGGAGCGCATTCAAACCAAAAGCGGCGGCGAGGCCGCTGATTCTTTTCTTATACGACGTCATCGATGGGTCTCCGTAGCGAGAAAGCGTGGTGATATCAAAGTTCGTAGGTTTCGTGTTCGCCCTTGAGCGCCTGCTCGATCAGCTTGCGGTTCATGCTCGGCGACAGCAGTTCGACGAGCGTGTACACATAGCTGCGCAAATAGGCGCCCTGTTTCAGCGCGACCCGCGTCACGTTGCTGCCGAACAGGTGGCCGACCGGCATGGCGCGCAGATGACGGTCGCGCTCGGCGTTGAACGCGATATCCGCCATGATGCCGACGCCCAGACCCAGTTCCACGTAGGTCTTGATCACGTCGGCGTCGATCGCCTCCAGTACGATGTCCGGATGCAGACCGCGCAGGCGGAACGCCTCGTTGATCTTGGTGCGGCCGGCGAACGCGTTGTCGTAGGTGATCAGCGGATACTGGGTCAGATCATCCAGCGACAAAAGTTTGCGGTCGAGCAATGGATGATCCGGTTGCATGACCGCCACGTGGTGCCACTGGAAGCACGGCAGCGACACCAGTTCCTTATAGTTGGCGATCGCCTCGGTGGCGATGCAGAGGTCGGCCTGGTCGTGGATCACCATTTCGGCGACCTGAGTCGGGCTGCCTTGCAGAATCGAAAGGTGGACCTTGGGAAAGCGCTTCTTGAATTCGGCGATCGCAGCGGGCAGCGAGTAGCGCGCCTGGGTGTGGGTGGCGGCGATCACCAGATTGCCCTGATCCTGCGCCGCGTAATCTTTACCGACCCGTTTGAGGCTCTCGACTTCCTGCAGAATCTTCTCAACCGATTGAAGAATGATGCGCCCCGGCTCGGTCAGCGAGCGCACCCGCTTGCCGTGTCGTGTGAAGATTTCCACGCCGAGTTCGTCCTCCAGCTCGATGATCGCCTTGGAAACGCCCGGCTGGCTTGTAAACAGGGCTTTCGCCGCTTCCGTCAGGTTGAAATTCTGCCGCACAGCCTCGCGGACGAAGCGGAATTGATGCAGGTTCATATATAACCTCTCCGCATATCAAAAGAATTTTTTAGTCGTTTGAAATATAAGGCGAGTTTATTACGATCTGTCCATCTTTTTCAATATGGATATCTGTATTTGTCATAAGCAAATGAGCGATGGGTCTAAACGTTCATCTGCGGCTGCTGACAAACGGAGGTATTCAAGGCGCGGCAGAACCGGACTGCCGCGTATCACTTGCAAAAAATTGGGGTCCCCGAATGTACCAATACGATCAGTACGACCAGACCATCGTCGATGAACGGGTCGCGCAGTACGCCGATCAGGTTCGCCGCCGCTTGTCGGGCGAATTGAGCGAAGAGGAGTTTCGTCCGCTGCGCCTGCAGAATGGCCTGTATATGCAGCGTCACGCGTACATGCACCGTATCGCGATTCCGTACGGCAACCTGCGCAGCAACCAGATGCGCGTGCTGGCGCAGATCGCGCGTGAGCACGACCGCGGCTACGGCCACTTCTCGACGCGCTCGAACATCCAGTACAACTGGATCAAGCTCGAAGAAACGCCGGAAATCCTGCGCAAGCTCGCCGCGGTGCAGATGCACGGCATCCAGACCTCGGGCAACTGTATCCGCAACATCACCGCCGACCAGTTCGCCGGCGTGGCGCCGGATGAAGTGGTCGATCCGCGTCCGTGGGCAGAAATCCTGCGCCAATGGTCGACGTTCCACCCCGAATTCGCGTGGCTGCCGCGCAAGTTCAAGATCGCCGTGTCCGGTTCGAAAGAAGACCGCGCTGCCGTGCAGATTCACGACATGGGCGTGTATCTGAAGAAGAACGAGCAGGGCGAACTGGTGGCCGACATTCTGGCCGGCGGCGGCATGGGCCGCACGCCGATCATCGGCGCGATCATCCGCAAGGATCTGCCGTGGCAGCATCTGCTGACGTACTGCGAAGCCGTGCTGCGCGTGTATAACCGCTACGGCCGCCGCGACAACATATACAAGGCGCGCATCAAGATTCTCGTGAAGGCGTTGAGCCCGGAGAAGTTCTCGGCGCAAGTCGAAGAAGAATGGCAGCACCTGAAGGACGGTCCTTCGACGCTCACGCAAGCCGAAGTGGATCGCGTGTCGCAATACTTCCAGCCGCCGGTCTACGAAAAGCTCGCGGATACGGACGCTTCGTACGAAAAGCATCTGCTGGAAAATCGCGCGTTCGCCCGTTGGGTCGAGCGTAATGTGCGCCCGCACAAGGTGTCGGGTTATGCGTCGGTCACCTTGTCCTTGAAGCCGACCACGATCGCCCCCGGCGATGCAACGGACGCGCAGATGGAAGCGGTCGCCGATTGGGCCGACGAGTACTCGCTCGGCGAAATCCGCGTGTCGCACGAACAGAATCTGATTCTTGCCAACGTGAAGAAGCGCGACCTGTTCGCGCTGTGGGAAAAGGCCAAGGCGCAGGGGTTCGCGACGCCGAACATCGGTTTGCTGACCGACATCATCGCGTGCCCGGGCGGCGACTTCTGCTCGCTCGCGAATGCGAAGTCGATTCCGATCGCGCTCGCCATTCAGGAGCGTTTCAACGATCTGGACTACGTGTACGACCTCGGCGACGTGTCGCTGAACATCTCGGGCTGTATCAATGCGTGCGGTCACCACCACATCGGCAACATCGGCATTCTGGGCGTCGATAAGGACGGCTCGGAGTGGTATCAGGTGACGCTCGGCGGCGAGCAGGGCACGGGCGCCAGCGGCGCGCAACTCGGCCGCGTGATCGGCCCGTCGTTCTCGGCGGAAGAAATGCCGGACGTGATGAGCAAGGTGATCGATACGTTCGTGGAAAACCGCCACGAAGGCGAGCGCTTCATCGAAACGTATAACCGCATCGGCATCACCCCGTTCAAGGAACGTGTGTACGCTTCGCGTCAACCGGCTCACGCGTAACCGCGAAAAGGATACTGAACAGATGGCTTCTATCATCAAGAATCGCGCGATCGTCAACGACGACTGGACGGTGGTGCGCCCGGCGGAAGACGGCACGCTGCCCGCGGTGAACGAATTGCCCGCCGGCAAGGTGCTGGTGCCGCTCGCGCTGTGGCAGGCTGAACGCGATGCGCTGAGCGCTTCGCGCAGTGCCGCTGAAATCGGCGTGTGGCTCGCGCCGGATAGCGAACCGGCGGATATCGTCGCCGACTTCGACAGGATCGCGCTGATCGGCGTGGACTTCCCGGTGTTCCGCGACGGCCGCGGCTACAGCATTGGCCGCCTGCTGCGCGAGCGTTATGGCTACAAGGGCGAACTGCGCGCGATCGGCGACGTGCTGCGCGATCAGCTTGCGTTCATGTTCCGTTGCGGCTTCGACGCTTACGCGCTGCGCGCCGATAAAGACTTCGACGACGCGCTCAAGGCATTCGACGAATTCAGCTTCAACTATCAGGGCGCGGTGAACTCATTGCCGCTGTTCCGCCGCCGCGAATTGGGCGAGTTGGCGAAGGCTTCGGCATGAGCGAAGTTCAAGCCCTCACGCCGGAACTCGCCGCGAAGGTCGAGCGCCTCGACGCGCTGCTCGATTCGATCGCCGCGCGTCACGCGAACGTGAAGCTCGCCAGCAGCCTTGCCGCGGAAGACATGCTGCTCACGCACGCGATTCTTTCGCGCGGCGTGAAGATCGGCATCTTCTCGCTGAACACGGGCCGCTTGCATGCTGAAACGCTGGGCATGCTCGATCGCGTGAAAGAGCGCTACGGTTACGAGATCGAACAGTTTCACCCGCAACCCGCCGCGGTCGAAGAGTATGTCGGCACGCACGGTCTGAACGCGTTTTATGAAAGCGTCGATCTGCGCAAGCGCTGCTGCGAAATTCGCAAGGTCGAGCCGTTGAACCGCGCGCTGTCGGATGTCAGCGCATGGGTCACGGGCCAGCGCCGCGAGCAGTCGGTGACGCGTGCGGAGCTGCATGCGGAAGAGCACGACGCCGCGCGTAATATCGCCAAGTTCAATCCGCTGACCGACTGGACCGAGGCCGAAGTGTGGGCCTACCTGAAAGCGTTCGACGTGCCCGTCAATCCGCTGCATGCGCGCGGCTACCCGAGTATCGGTTGCGAACCTTGTACGCGCGCCGTGCGCCCCGGCGAAGATAGCCGGGCAGGGCGCTGGTGGTGGGAGTCGCGCGATACGAAGGAATGCGGACTGCACATCACGACGATTACGCCGATCGCGATCGAGCGCAACGCGGACGCCCAGGCCTGAAGTTTCAGCGAGCGGGCCTTGGCTTTTCGCCCGCACGCCGCACATATCGATTTGAATACTTGCGCGACGCGAGCAACCGCTTGCGACGCGAACCAACGAAGGACCCAAACATGAGCACCACGCTCGATTCCACTGTGAACGCACCGCTAGCCAACACGGCAAACCGTATGGATCACCTCGATTGGCTCGAAGCCGAGTCGATTCACATCCTGCGCGAACTGGTTGCCGAGTGCAGCAAGCCCGCGCTGCTGTTTTCGGGCGGCAAGGATTCGGTCGTGGTGCTGCACCTTGCGCTGAAGGCCTTCGGTATCGGCGCGAATCGCAAGACCGTGCTGCCGTTCCCGCTCGTGCATATCGACACCGGCCACAACTACGAGGAAGTGATCGACTTCCGCGATCGTCGCGCGAAAGAGATCGGCGCTGAACTCGTGGTGGGTCACGTTGAAGATTCGATCAAGCGCGGCACGGTGCGTCTACGCCGTGAAACGGATTCGCGCAACGCCGCGCAAGCCGTGACGCTGCTCGAAACCATCGAAGAGTACGGCTACACCGCGCTGATCGGCGGCGCGCGCCGCGATGAAGAAAAGGCCCGTGCGAAAGAACGGATTTTCTCGTTCCGCGACGAATTCGGCCAGTGGGATCCGAAGGCGCAGCGCCCGGAACTGTGGAGCCTGTACAACGCACGTCTGCATAACGGCGAACACCTGCGCGTGTTCCCGATTTCGAACTGGACCGAACTCGACGTGTGGCAGTACATCGCCCGTGAAAAGCTCGAACTGCCGTCGATCTACTATGCGCATCAGCGCGAGATCGTGCGCCGCAATGGTCTGCTCGTGCCGGTCACGCCGCTCACGCCGATGCGTGAAGGTGAAGTCAGTGAAACCGCGCTGGTGCGTTTCCGTACCGTCGGCGATATCAGCTGCACGTGCCCGGTGGAAAGCGATGCAGATGATCTCGAGAAGATCATCGCCGAAACGGCCGTGACCGAAATCACGGAACGCGGTGCGACGCGGATGGACGATCAGGTCTCCGAAGCCGCGATGGAACAGCGTAAGAAGCAAGGTTATTTCTAAGCACACGGACGAGGGCAAGACAATCATGAGCGGTATTCACCAACCAGAAGACCTCGGCGTGCTGCGTTTCATCACTGCGGGCAGCGTCGACGATGGCAAGAGCACGTTGATCGGCCGCCTGCTGTACGACAGCAAGGCTGTGCTTTCAGATCAACTCTCGGCCCTGTCGCGCGCGAAGAATAAGCGTACCGTAGGCGACGAAATCGATCTGTCGTTGCTGACGGACGGCCTCGAAGCAGAACGCGAGCAGGGCATCACGATCGATGTCGCGTACCGTTACTTCGCGACGGCGAAGCGCAAGTTCATCATTGCCGACACGCCGGGTCACGAGCAGTACACGCGCAATATGGTGACGGGTGCATCGACCGCGCACGCGGCGATCATTCTGGTCGACGCGACGCGCGTGACGTTTGTGGACGGCGTCGCGCAACTGCTGCCGCAAACCAAGCGTCATAGCGCGATCGTCAAGCTGCTGGGTTTGCAGCACGCAATCGTCGCGATCAACAAGATGGACCTGGTCGATTACAGCGAGCAGCGCTTCAACGAGATTCGCGACGCGTATGTCGAACTTGCGCGTCAACTGGGCTTGAACGATGTGCGCTTCGTGCCGGTGTCGGCGCTCAAGGGCGACAACATCGTGACGGCGAGCGAAAGCATGCCGTGGTACGCGGGCGAACCGCTGCTCGACCTGCTCGAAGCGCTGCCGGTCGAAGTACCGACGGGCCAGGCGCTGCGTTTCCCGGTGCAATGGGTGGCGCGCCAGGACGGCAGCCAGGCCGACGATTTCCGCGGCTACATGGGCCGTGTGGAAGCCGGTGAAGTGAAGCTCGGCGATACGATCGTCGTGTTGCCGGCCAATCGGGAAGCGACGGTTGCAGAGATCATCGCGCCGGTGCCGGGCGGCACGGCTGCGGTGGACCGCGCGTTTGCCGGTCAAACGGTGACGATTCGTCTGGCGGAAGACGTCGACGTGTCGCGCGGCGACACCTTCGTGCTGCGTGAAGCGGCGCCGGAGCCGGCGAAGAAACTGGAAGCCGACCTCTGCTGGTTCGACGACACGCCGCTGTCGACGCAACGCAAGTATCTGTTGAAGCAGACCACCAACACGGTGTTCGCGCGGATCGGTGCGATCAAGGAAGTGCTCGACGTGCATACGCTGTCGCAGGCGACCGATCGAAAGGAACTGACGATGAACGATATTGGCCGTGTGGCGCTGACGTTGCAGAAGCCGCTGGTGTGCGACGTGTACGACTCGCATCAGGGCACGGGTGCGTTCGTGCTGATCGATGAGGCGACGCATCACACCGTTGCCGCTGGGATGATTCGGGCGTTTTCGGCTTAAGCGTTTGGCACGTCACTGCGTCGTGCTGGCGACCTAACAGGCAGGTTTAGGCAAATGGGTAAGGTTTATCTGATCGGCGCAGGCCCGGGTGCTGCGGACCTGATTACGGTGCGTGGCGCGCGGCTGCTTGGGTTGGCCGATGTCGTGCTGCACGATGCGCTGGTCGAGCCGGCTATGTTGGACTATGCGCCTTCGCATGCGCGGCGGATTGCTGTTGGGAAGCGTTGTGGGCAGTTGTCGACCGCGCAGCAGTTCATCAATAAGCAGATTGTGGATGCTGCTTTGGAGCATGACGTGGTCGTGCGCCTTAAAGGCGGCGATCCGATGTTGTTCGGGCGCGCTGATGAGGAAATGCGGGCGCTCGAGGCTGCGGGCATCGAGTATGAGGTTGTGCCTGGGATTACGGCGGCTCTCGCGAGCGCTGCCTCTTTGAAACGGTCGCTGACGTTGCGGGGTGTGTCGCGCAGCGTTGCGTTGGCTACTTTTAGTCGGGCGCCTGGGTCTGAGGAGATTCGCGAGCAGGTTAATGCGGATTCTCTGGTGTTTTATATGGGCCGGGATAGTGGGGTTGAGATTGCGCAGCAGTTGATTGAGGCTGGGCGGTCTGTTGCCACGCCTGTGGCTATTGTTGAGGCTTGTTCTACTGCGCGGGAGCGGATGCTTTCGCTTACTCTTGAAGAACTGGCCGCCGGCGATGCGCAGAAGTGGGTCGATGCTTCGCAGCCTAGTTTGCTGATGATTGGGGAGGCTTTTGCTGCGCGGCAAAGTGGGGTGGTTCGCTCCGCGGGTGGGTTGTTGGTCGCGGCTTGAGGTTTCTCCTTGCTGCTGTGCGCTTCGCTTGTTGGTGCTTTTGCGGCTTTGGCCTTTCCTTGATTTTTCAGTGGTTTATTAGCGTTGCCCCTGTGCGGGGCATTTGCATACGGCGCATAGGTATCCTATAACAGCGTTTACCGTTATAAATCAGATACTTATCGGCGTATAGCAGCGTGATACAGCGACGTTCAGCGTATCGCGCGCTCCCCACAAATTCCCCACGGCCACTGCCGTGGGGAAATACTTTGACAGGGACACGCACATGGCCAGAATCAACCTCACCCGCGAACTGCTCGACTCAATCCGCAAGAGCGGCTCAGACGGAAAGCACCGCGAACTCGCCGACATCCAGAAGGGTTTCGGCGCGCGCATCACACCGAACGGCGCCATCAGCTTCTACTACCGCTACACCGGTTCCAACGGCAGGCACCGCCGGCAGACCATCGGCGCGTATCCGGCGATGACGGTCTCCGAAGCACGCCGCCGCGCGCTGGAACTGACGCAGGAAGTCGAGCATTCAAACGATACGGCAAGCGAGATCGTACGTAAACGCGAACGCGCGCACCGCACCGAACACGCCGCGAAGGTCGTGCCGACGATCGACGGATTCATTGATGGCCACTACGGCAAGCGCCTGCGCGCAACCATCAAGACCGCGCCGAGGACCATTACCGAACTGCGCAAGCTGGGTAAGGCTTTTCCTGGCACGCTGAACCGCATCAGTGTGCAGCAGGTGCTGGAGTGGGCCTATGCGGAACTGGAAAAGGAGGTCGGTGAGGACCGCATCATGTGCCCGGCGTCGGTCCGGCGCAAGCTGACCTCGCTGCGCGGACTATTCTCGCACGCGATCAGGCTCGACTTCATCACCGCAAATCCGGTCGCCGAGGTGATGGACGATAACAAGGCGCTGTTCGACGAAGGCGAAGGTCGCGACCAGTGGCTGCGCCCGGACATGGAAATCCGGTTGCGTGCGGCGCTCGATGCACGTGAGGCGCGGCTGCGCAAGAGTCATGCGCAGATCGACTCAGATGCGCGCTGTGACATCGTCTATGGTCCCGATGCTGCCTACGTCGATCATGTTAAGCCAGCGGTGCTGGTCGCGCTTGGCACCGGCCTGCGTCGCGGAGAACAGATGCAACTTCAATGGCCCGACGTCGATTTTGACAACGAGCGTATCCGCGTTCGCAAGGCAACCAGCAAGGGCGACCGCACGCGCTATGTGCCAATGTGCGACGAAGTCATCCAGGTGCTGAAGGCATGGAAGGCGCAGACCTGTAGCGGCCCGGTGCAGCCGATCCTGGTGTTTGGTAACGCGCTCGGCGAAGTGCGCCGCGAAATCGGACCTTACCGGCACGTGCTGGCTGAAGCGAAGATCGACAGCTTCACGTGGCATGACCTTCGCCACAGCTTCGCGACGCGCCTCGCCCAGCACGGCGTGCCAATCGAACGCATCGGCAAATGGCTCGGACATAGCAGCCTCCAGCAGACGATGCGTTATGCGCACCACTGCCCGGAGCAGCAGCGTCACGACATCCGTGCGCTGGACCGTGCGAGTGCAGCTGCCGCGACGGCGCATGCTGCACAGGTTGCCGCATAGACAGATAGCAGGATTTTTTCTCGAACTACCCCCGGCGCAGCGGGGGCGTTCTTTTCCCGCCGACACTGATTGCAACGTGTTGCGTCAGATTGAGCAGGGATGAAGCGCGCATGCCCGTGCGGTTGAAGGTCGCCATCAGAAATGATCTTCCCGGCGAAGCCATGTGTGTCGCATTGCTAACGACTACCATACGCGCAGATGTACCGTCATACGCGCTAGGGAGTGGTCATATGGTTACCTCTGCTTCTTCCGTCAACGCCCGTGCGCCGGAACTCGACGCAATGTCGATCCCGCAGTTCTGCCACCGCTACTCGATCAGCGAATCGTTCTACCGCGCCCTCCGGCGCAAGGGCCTGGCGCCCCGTGAACTGCGCCTCTCGCGTCGCCGCGTGCTGATTACCACCCGGTCAGCGCGCGAGTGGGAAGGTTCCTTCGAACAGAGGAAAGCCGCTGCCGATGCTGCCGAGGTTCCCGAGGCGGCGCAAACAGCCCGAAAAACGGATAATGCGAAACCGCCGGGGGATGACAGATGACGGTCCGATCCATTCCCGTCGCTCCTTTCAGAACCCTGCTGCGGCAGTTTTTTGTTGTCCACAAGCCGCTCAATCCATCGGTATTTCACGTCAGGCCATATCACGTAAAATCGATACGATGCGGCAATTCCCTCGTTGCCGGTGGAGCATCGATGGGCACGGCCAGCAACGTGCCGCCCGGCACGAACTCAAATGCGGACGACAGGCGCACGGAGCGCGCGAGACGGCGTTATGACCGGTTGGCTGCGCGTTACCTGCCCGCCTGGGCGCCTGACCCGCTCGTCCTGCGGTTTCATGAGCGTCTGCAGGATCTGGCCTTCGCGCGGTTCGAACGCCGTGCCTGGGGCGGCAACGAGTCGTCCAGCAAAGAAAGCTGGTATGCCGCCGCGCTGGAGCGGACGGCGCGGCTCAGTACGTACCATGCCGACATGCGTTCCGTGTGGGAGACTCTGAAGACCACACCCGCTAATCCGGGATATAACATTTCCCGTGACGGCGATAAGAACATTTCCCTACTGCTGCTGATGCTCGACGGCATCGTGGGCCGGTTTCACAGCGCGCCCAAGCTGCCACCGGCCGCACGGAAAAGATCGCTCGCGCGCGTGGTTGAGGCTGGCACCAAGCTGCTCGAAGCGATCGAGGCTGCACCCGAGACGCGCAGCATATTCAGATCGGCGCTGGGCGATTACATCGGTCAGCTTTATCTGGCAGAACGTGAGGCCAGCGCGGAACAAGAGATCCCGGGCTATGGCTGGTTCCTGATGCTGTCAGATCGACAGCCCACATACCTGCGCGAACCGGGCCAGGACGCGAATGCGTCATGGTCGTCGTGGACGGCAGCAGAGCGAAACGTATGGATGCTCGATACTGTTGCGGAACTCTCGCTCACCGAACCACTACGGCTCGCCCTGCAACGTGTCGAGCAACTGCGCCAGCGAGCGCCCGCCGTCGCGCAGCCGGGACGGCAGGACAGCGGACTGCTGCCCTTCCTGGTGCGCGAACTGTCAGCCACCATGCGCATGATCTACGGCAGACCTCTACATAATGCTGTGGCCCTGCTCGTATCCGCGATAGCGAATCTGCAGAACCCGCTTTCGCGCGACGATATCCGGCCCTACCTTCGGCAGACCAGGAAGGCTTCCCAGCGCTGATCATGAGGGTTATCCCACGAGGAAGATTTTGCGGGCAAATCGCTCAAAATCTTCCCGGGAAAATTTCGCACACTTTTCGTTGAAATTCCTCCCGTTACACGGTTGCTTCAGCGGTGTCCAATGGCCCTGCACTGTGTTTCATTCATGAACGCGGGGCGATACCGTTCAGCGCCATGCGTATCGCACCGTATCCCTGCCGGAGCGACACGCTATGTCTAAAGCTACTCTTCCTGTCGCATTACGCATTTTTGACGAACTACCGGGCAGCGCCTGGGTTGATGTTCGAACTGTTGCCGCGTTGTACGGTTGCTCAATCGGCACTGCCTGGAGACGCAGTGCCAGCGGGCAGATTCCGCCGCCCCGCCGGTTCGGCTCAAGTGCACGGTGGTCCGTCGCCCAACTTCGCGAATCGCTTTCGCCGATAAGTGGTGAGCCGGCGTCGTGCAGATCGTAGGCGGCGATCATGGCCGGCGAACCAACACAGAGGCACGACTTGATGGCCCGGCGTGGATGCGTCCGGATGACGCCAGGCGCGCCTCTCTCCGATAGACCCAGCTACTGGACACCGGACGCGCTGCGCCAGCGTGTCGAAGCCATGATTGCACGCGAATTGAGTCGCTGCGAGCGGTCGATGACGCCGGTCGAATGGCACCGGAATCGTGAATGGATCACCGCGAACGTAGTCGAAGCCGCGCGCCTGTGGATGCGCGAGAAGGCGACGCGGGGTGAATTGTGAGCCCCCCCTTCATCGACTCCGATGAATACGAGCGTGCCAGCGTCCGCGACCATTTCGCGAAGAATGGGGACGAGCGCGCCAGACAGCGTCGCGCCGAGCGACCGGCCGCGGGACCGCACGCGCCTGCGCCCTACGCGACGGAATCCTTGGCAGAACTCGCCACACAGTCGCCGCCGCAGCACTGGATCGTCAAGCCGATAGCGTCGGCGTCGTCCCTGCTCGCGCTGTTCGGCGCGGCGGGCTGCGGCAAGTCATTTCTCGGTTTCGACCTCGGCGTCGCCGTCGCGGGGGCCGCCGACGAATGGTTCCATTACCGGGTTTCCCATGTGCCGGTGCTGCTGGTCGTGCTTGAGGGCGACGCCGGAATCCCGAAGCGGGCCAGGGCGTGGCACCTGGACACAGGGAGCGACTATCCGGCACGCTTCTGGGTGCTGCGCGGACAGCCCTTTGACCTGCGCAGCCTGTCCGACATCGACCGGCTGATCGAGGTCGCCCGGCGACTGGGCATGGCCGGAGGCCTGGTCATTGTCGATACGCTGAACCGCGCAAGCGGCGGCGCGGATGAAAACAGTTCGGCGGACGTAGGCCGGCTGATCGAGGCGTGCAAGGTCATCCAGCTTGCGCTGAGCGCAACCGTGATTCTCATCGCGCATAGCGGCAAGGATTCGAGTCGTGGCCTGCGCGGACACAGTTCGCTGTACGCGGCGCTCGATGCCGCCATCGAGGTTCGCGAATGCGACGGCGGCGTGCGGGAGTGGACCCTCGTGAAGAGCAAGGATGGATGTGACGGTCTGCGCCATACCTTCAGACTTCGGAGTGTCGAGGTCGGTGTCGACGATGACGGCGATCCGGTGACGTCCTGCGTCATCGAACCGCTCGACGCCGAACCTGAGCGGCTGCGCCCGGCGCGGCCGCGTGGCAGCGCACAGATGATTGTCTATCGCGTGGTAGGGGACATGCTGCGCGCGTCGCGCGAGTTCGGCAAGGCCAATGCGCCGCCAACGCACGCATGCGTACCGGTCGAGGCGGCGATCGAACAGGCCGCATTGCATATGGTCTGCAAGGCAAAGAACCGCAGGTACGTCGCGCGGCGCACAGTCACGCACATGATTGCCAGCCGGATTTACTCCGCCAGGGACGACTGGCTATGGGCAGAATGAACCGTGTCAACAATTGCCACAACTGCCACAAAATTCAACTGCTGCGCCGCAGTGGCAAGGGTGTTGCATACAACAGATGCCACACACCCCTTTAGGGGTGTGGCAATTGTGGCATCCCTGCCACCTATTGCAGACGAACTGGAGAGTAACGATGCAGAACGGAATCGACATCGCGCAGCGTGACAAAAATCTGGGCGTCGCACTTTAACGTTCTAGGGAGAACGACATGAAAGTCAGTGTACAAACGAAGTTACCCGCACCGATGACCGTCAAGGAACGCGACGCGCTGCGCGAACATCTGCGCGCGCTGGTGCGGGTCGGAAAGGCGGAAGTGGACAAGCTTGCCGCGATCCGACGCGCTGAAGCCGAACAGGAGCTATCGCGGGAATTCAAGGCCGAAGACGAGCTATGTCGCGATCTGGTGCGCATTGCCGACGAAGCCGCCTCAACTGCCGACGCCGAACTCGCGCGACGTTGCCAGGAGCGTGGCATTCGAGAGAGCTTTCGCCCGAGGATCCAGATGTACATGAGTAACCGCGGAGATAACTCTTACTCGCCCCGACGTGCCGAACTGCGCAAGCTGGCGATTGCACATATCGACGCGATGGCGGCGGAAGGGAAATACGCTCTCGAAAAATGGCAAGTCGACAGGCAAGCCGAATTGCTGGGCGGCGTCTTGCAATCGAGCGAAGCACAAGGCTTTTTTGCGAGCCTGCCGACTGCTGAAACGCTGCTACCGCCGCTGACACTCGCGCAGATAGACGCGCTCGCAACGTCGCCGGGTTTGCGGCTCGTGAACGGCAAGAGAGCTGCCGACAACGCAACCGACACTAGTTGACTCCGCACGGAGACCGGATGGCGACGATCGCCGTAAACTTGAACTGCAACGCAAGGAGGAACGCACCATGGCCACCACCACGATTGCCACGACAGCGAGCAATGCCGCCGTCACCCGGGAAATCGTCACCTGTGAATCATTCCAGCGACTCAACGCCTTGCTGGAAAAAAAGCGGAGACTGGTCGCGCGGATCGAGTCGCTACCGGCCGAGATCACGCGCGCGCACGATACGGTGGGCGCCCTTCAGGCCGAGGCGACGGGCGCAGAGATTGGACTGGCTGACGCCGAGAAGAAACCAGCGCCCATTGACTTCGAAAGGCATGAAGCAGCGCTGGCTGCGCTCGCGAAACGGGAAGTTGAAGCAGAACTGCTTGAACGCGGGTTGCGGGCGCGGCTCAATGCCCTGGAAGAACAGGTGACGGTGACCGATGAAGAAATTTCTGTCGAATGCCGAATTGTGGGTACTGATGCCGCTGATATCGCGAATAAAGTGCTGGATGCGCTCGCCACTGAACTCGAGGTAAGCCTCGCGCCGGTGCGGGCCGTCTACGCGAAAATTGTTGCGCTAACGGATATCGTGCCGATCCGCTCCGTGCAGGATTTCAGGATAAGCGCGCACCTGTCGGATCCGCGCCGAAGCTTTATGCATTACTTTCCACATTGCGGCGGTAGTGACGACGCGCCGAACCTGCTGCAGGTGGAAACCGCGCAGACCGAGGCGGCGAAGGCTGCGGTGCATGCGGCGATGAAGCCCGTCGCGGAAGCGCTGCGGGCTATGCACTCGCATGTGCGCTATGTTCATCTGGACAAGCGCCCGCAGCCTTATCGGGTCAAGTCTGAGGTCGTGACCGAAAGCGGTCCCCGCGGCCGGTTCGCTGGTGAAACCGTCGTTCGTTGAGGCATCCATGACGCCGGGCTATCAGCACCTCGCAACGCGCCTGCTCAACACGCCGCTCGCGATCGAGCAAGGCAGGTTCGCGGCCTTCGCGGCGACCACCTGTGCTACGCCGCGCATCGCAGCTATCGGTAGCAGGGTCGGCGACGACATTGCGCAAGCCGGATCTCGACCGCCGTATGCGATGGTCGCAGGCATTGCGGTCATCCAGGTGCAGGGGATGCTGCTGAGCAGGACCGGCGCAGCGGGCCCGTGCCTGATGACCGGCGCCGACTTCGTGACGGGCTATGACGGTATCCGCGCGAACGTAAGCGCCGCTCTCGCCGATCCTGCCGTGCGGGCGATCGTGCTCGATATCGACAGCCCGGGCGGTGAGATAGCGGGCCTGCTGGACCTCGCCGATGCAATCTACGCGGCGCGTCGGCGCAAGCCGCTATTGGCGGTCTGTAACGAGTGCGCCTTTAGCGCTGCATACTGCCTCGCCTCAGCATGCGAACAGGTCACCGTGCCGCGCACGGGCGGCACTGGTGGCGTCGGCGTGCTCGTCGTGCATGTGGATTTCTCGAAGGCGCTCACCGATGCAGGAATCGCGGTCACGCTGATCACTTCCGGTGAGCACAAAGCGGACGGTAACGAGTACCGGCCACTCTCGCGCGACGCATACCGACGCATCAAGGCCGATGTGGACGCAACCGCCAAGATGCTCATCGCGATGGTGGCGCACAATCGCGGCCTGTCGCAAGCGCAGGTGCGCGACACGGAGGGCGCGACGTATCTGGGAGCGGCTGGCGTACGTGCCGGACTGGCTGACGCTGTGATGTCACCGGACGAGGCGCTTCTCTCACTGCTGCGTGAACTCGACCGACCAAGGGCGCTATCCAGCCACCAGGAAGCGAGGGGACACCAATCGTCCCGGCGGCAGCAGCGCAGGTCGTGGGGCGAGCTTGCCTACCGCGCCGAGGTGAAGGCGGCGCTGCGGTAGCGATGCGGGCCCCTAGGTGGCCGCGACGACTGCCAGACATCCCAAGTGTTGACACGCCTGCGTGAGCGGCATAGCGGCCCGCGTGTGCGGCGGTATGAATATGTCCGCATGTGATGTGCTCAAAGTGCGCGGATCATGTCCTCGATGATGTCATTCTCATGCTGTCCGCTTGCGAAACTCCATCTCGAATGCACTTCCCACATGAACCGGCCTAGTGACTTCTCGAATTCGTACGAGTCGTACGCCGGTTGGCTTCTGTTCTTCAGCCTGTAGATTTGCTCCTTCAGTCGTTTGAAGAACGCGTGCACATTCGGGTCGTTTACATCGACGTGATCTAGCGCATACGCCACCTCGTCTGCGAAGATCTGCATTTCCATTAACAGATCAGAAAGATAATCTTCGCGGCGGCCAAGCTCGTTCAAAACGGCGGACCAATTCGCGCTGTTGTTTCCTCCAAAAAACTCCTTGAAGCGGCGGTGATCGAGCAGTTCCCCCGGAAGTGAAGATTCATAGCTTCCCTGGCAAGCAAACAAAAAGACCGAGATCGTCCCTTCGCGAAAATCCATGTAGCCGCGCAGGAGGTTCGAGCGGATGATAGCTCGCTGGCGACGTTGCGGGACATATACGATGATTATCCAAAAGAACACGCTGACTATGTAGCCGACGGCCAGGTTGAAAACGATCGAGTTAGCGTCGTGAAGCGAGAGTAGTACGGGCTCAAGCCAGCTCCCTTGCAGACAGCTTATGACAGGCTCGGTGCCGGAGCGAAACATCAAAAATATGGCGACTACTACCGATGTGACAAAGAGAGCCGTTTCTACGGAAGGTCTCAACGATGTTCGGATCATTTTCTGAAATGGGTCCGCTTGAAAGTTGCGCAAGCATGAACTATAACGCGGCGTCCGCGTGATACCGCGTCAAAGGTACTTTGAAACGCTTTTAAAAAATCACGGGAATTGCGCAGCGCGATTTTCCCCTAGCTATGACCCTCAAAAAGTCTTTGCATCATGGCTAACGGAATCTCCATCCGCGAGTTCGCGCGCTGGGAGTACGCCTCCGACACGCCGGTTCATCGGGCGCGGAACTCAGAACCCCAGTGACCCTACGTGAATTGGCACATGTTGGCGCGCGAGCGCGTGTTTGCAAAGGACGCTGCAAACTGTCCTTTGCAAAGCGCGGACGCAGTCGGGCATGGCGGCGACAGGAGCAAATTGTCGCGGCAACCGGCGCTCGGCGACCGCCTGCGCAGCCTCAACGACAGCCGGGGAATGGTCGCCCCTGCCGACGCAGGGGGGCGTTGGGTATAATTCGCGTCTTTAGCCCGTCCGGTTGATCGTCTCAAAAAACAGATGGGTTAGATTGTTCCTGCCGTTAGACAGAACGGCGCGGGTTTGACGGCCCGCAGCGAAGTACGGCACTACCCGCGAAAGTGGGTGGTGCTCACCCATGCGTGCCTTTTTCTATGGGCGGGTCGTGGTGAGGGAGCCGAAAGGCTCGCCGGTTTCGTATTTCGCCCGGTCCGTCAACCTTGCTACGTGCCCGCTCACCCATCTACAAGCGAGTGTCGGGCGATTCAGGAACAAACCGGAAATCGCACCATGAACAAATCGGCTAAAGCCCCGTCTCCCCCTCAAACGCGCCGTACGCGGACCATCGACGAAGTTTCCGCGCAACGCGTTGCGACTGCCGCCGCAAAACTGACGAAACGACACGCCGTGCAGTTCAACCATCTGGAATCCCTCGCGAAGTCAGTGCAAAAGTACATGCCGGCGGGCAAGACGGAACGAGCCCGGCAATTTGCCGATCTGGCTCGGGAGCTTGTCACCTTCGCGGAGAAATTCAGTCGCGTCGCGGACGCGGAAGACATCATGTTCGCGCTGATCGCGACCGACAGTCTGATTCTTCTGGATGAAAATGCGCGGGCAACCGTTCTCAAGGCCGCCGACAGATTGCAACCACAATCACTGCCTGAATGAAGTCGAGGGGCGTTTGACGACAGGGAGCGATTATTCGCGCCCTGTCTTTTGGAGAATCCGAAATCGGGTCTATCCGTAATTTAATGGGCGAGACATATCATGAAGGAGGAAAGTCATGGATATACCTCTGCGCAAGCCTCCGGAGGGCTCAGTAACTGTGCTTCACAGCTTCGCCAGCGTCCCTTTGTGACCTTTGGCGGAGACGGTCGCCTTATGGATGCCCGTGCATCCCTCTAAAACTGCTTCGTTTGCAAACAAAACAACGGGAGACTCATGCAGTTCAAAACCATACGTCAGTTTCTCAGTTGGCCGATCGCGAGTGGAACCTTCCGAGAAATGTGAAATCCCTTCAGGTCGGCCTGAGCCAGTCGCCATCCGACTCAGTGCGACGAACAGGAGACATTCCTAACCATTGTTGCTCGGACGTTCAGACGTCATGTTCGCTCAGCAAGCGGCCGTTCAATTGCCTACGGTGAACTTGGTCGGCTTCTGCCGTCATTCGAGGCTCGGTCGTGGTCAGGTTGATGGCCGCCGCTTTCCTGCCGGTCGCATGTTGCCGGCCTAGGGTAATCGACCGCGCATGCCACCAACACGTATTCCCGTCCCTACGCATAGGTAAGCGCCAGCACTGCGCTATACCTGAGCGTCGCTGAAACAGCAGCGATGTCGAATTGGCGTCCCAAATGTTTCGCGGTGGACATTCGCGTTGACCAGCTATACGCACTGGCTGGTCAGTTGAGCCTTAAAGAAGTGGCCGAGCAGTCCACTGGACTTGACGTAGTTGGACAGGTGTCGGTTTTCGGTCTGTTCGAGAGTGCCTTGTCCGACGTTCGAGCACTCACGCCAGGCTCGAACAACGACTCAGTGGATGACGTGGCAAGTTAGATAAACCGATATCCAAGCAGGCGACCGGCGCAGAGACCTCTGCGCTCCGCATCGCTGACCTCTTTTCGTAACCTGCATCGAGAACCCTTTATGGCCCGACTTGCGCGGGCTTTTTCTCTTGCCTGTTCAGGCTAGTTCATATCCGGTCAATGCTCGATAGGACAAATCCGATTTGACATGAAGCGTTGTTTCGGGCGCAAGACTGACGGTCAGTTCGAGCCCTTCCGATTTATCTGGCGCTAGTTTACGGTCGTTACAAATTAGCATAACGAACGGGCCAGATGAACAGGAACAATTGCCGGCTGGTATTCAGCCGACTGAGAAACATGCTTGTCGCCGTCGAGGAAACCGCCACGGCTATGGGAAAGGAAAGCGGACAGACCGCGGTTTACGGTCGCGGTAACCCGGCAGGTTATACAGCGCTATTCACACTCAGGCAGATCGCATTCGCGGCGCTTGCGTTGCTCGGCGCGTTGCCAACGTGGTCAGGCGCGCAGATTGTACCGGGCGGCGCGCACGCTCCTTCCGTCGCGCAAACGCAGAACGGACTGGATCAGGTGGACATCAACCGGCCTTCCGGCGGGGGCGTGTCGGTCAACACGTACAACCAGTTCGATGTGCAGCAGCGCGGCGCAATCCTGAATAATTCGCCGACCATCGTGCAGACGCAGCAGGCGGGCGTGATAAACGGCAATCCGAACCTCGGGGCGGGCCAGTCGGCGCGCGTCATCGTCAATCAGGTGAACAGCAGCGCGGCGAGCCAGATTAATGGCTATCTCGAAGTCGCCGGACAGAGAGCCCAGGTCGTCATCGCCAATGGTTCCGGTATCAGCGTGAACGGTGGCGGCTTTATCAATACGTCGCGCGCGATCCTGACTACCGGGACGCCGAACTATGGCGCGGACGGCAGCCTGACGGGCTTCAACGTGACCGGCGGTAACGTCACCATCGACGGCGCCGGGCTGAACGCGGGCAACGTCGATCAGGTCGATCTGATTGCGCGCGCCGTGCGAGCGAATGCCGCGATCTACGCGAAGAACCTGAACGTCATTACGGGCGCGAACAGTGTCGATCACGATACGCTGAACGCCACGGCCGTCGCCGGCAACGGACCCGCACCGGGCGTCTCCATCGACGTGAGCAGTCTCGGCGGCATGTATGCGAACCGTATTGTTCTCGTCGGCACGGAGTACGGTGTGGGCGTGTCCACTAAAGGCGTACTTGCCGCGCAGGCGGGCGATCTGATTCTGACCACACAGGGCAAGCTCGTCCTCGCGGGGCAGACCAACGCGAGCGGGAACATTGCGATCAACGCGCACGACGGCATCGATAACAGCGGCACGACCTACGCGCAGCAAAACGTCAGCGCGAACACATCGGGCGCGCTGAACAACAGCGGCACGCTGGTCGCGCAGCAGGACGCGACGATCAACGCCGGGAGCGTTGCATCGGGCGGAACGCTTGGCGCAGGTATCAACGGCGACGGCTCGATTGCACAGGCGGGCGAACTAAACCTGAACGCGAGCGGTGCGCTCTCGGCAACCGGCCGCAACGCGGCGGGTGGCAACGCGACCGTACAGGGCGCATCGGTCAATCTCCCTGGCAGCAGCACATCGGCGAATCGCAACCTCGTCCTGACCGCGACGGGTGGCGACCTGAACACATCGGGCGCCACGACGACCGCAGGCGGTGCGCTGACGGCCAGCACGGCGGGCGCGCTGACCAACGACAACGGCGTTATGTCGTCAGGCGGCGCGCAGACCGTCAACGCCGCCGCACTCTCGAACCGTAGCGGCCAGATGGTAGCGGGAGGCACGCTCTCGGAAAACGTCACGGGTGCAGTCTCGAACACAGGCGGCACGATGCAGGCGGCGGGCGCGCTGACAGCAAGCGCCGGATCATTCGACAACACGGCCGGACGTGTCGCGTCGCTCAATGCGGACGGCCTGACCCTCGCAAGTACGGGCGTGCTGAATAACGGCACGGGCGGCAACATCGGCGGCAATGGCAACGTCACGGTGCAGGCCGGGCAGATTGTCAACGCGGGTTCGATTACGGCAGTCCAGAACCTGATTGCGGCGGCGGTTCAAACCCTGTTCAACGGCGGCACGCTCGCAGCGAACGGGAACGTGAACGCATCGGCCGGCACGACGCTGACCAACGCGAACACGATCACGGCCGGCAGGCAGGCAGCCGTCAGCGCCGCGACATTCGATAACAGCGGCGGCTCGGCAAGCGCTGACCAGTTCACGCTTTCCGCGACGAACCTCGTCAATCACGGCGGCTCAATTACGCAGACCGGCAACGGTGCGACCAGCGTCAACGTATCCGGCATGCTCGACAATACGGGCGGCACGATCCAGACCAACAGTACGGATCTCGCGCTCGGCCCCGCCACGCTGCTGAACGACAACGGCAAGATCGCCAGTTCCGGCAGCGGCACGTTGTCAGTGAAAACCGGAACGCTGTCGAACAATGGCGGGACGATTGCGACCAACGGCGCACTGATGATTGACGGCGGCGCAGTTTCGAATCGTGGCGGCACACTCGCGGGCCAGTCGTCGGCCACGCTCAGACTCGTGTCGCTCGACAACAGCGCGGGCGGCTATATCGGCGCGCATCGCGCGAGTGTGATCGATACGGGTACGCTCAACAATGCAGGCGGAACGATCCAGGCCGACGATGCGCTCGCGGTATCCGCGCAGTCGGTGACGAATGACGGCGGCACGATTGCCAATGGTGGCACAGGCGCAACGACGGTCAATGCGGCCGGCGCACTGACGAACACGAATAACGGCCTGATTGGCGGCAATGGCAACGTGTCGGTATCGGGTGCGAGCATCGACAACTCGGGCGGCACGATCACGGCAGCCGGCGCCACGACCGTGCAGTCCGGCAGCACGCTCGGCAACCGCGCCGGCATGATCCAGGGTACGGGCAACGTGAGCGCATCGGCACAGGGTGCAATCGACAACACGGGCGGCCAGATCGAAGTGGACGGCACGAACGCCACCATGCAGCTATTGGCTGCGTCGCTCGACAACACGAACGGCCGCGTCGCGAACACCGGCAACGGTGCGACGACAATAAGCGCGGCCGGTATCACAAACAGCAACACGGGCGGCGTAGCAGGTGCAGGTGCGATCGGCGGTAATGGCGACGTGACTATTAACGCGACGACGCTGTCGAACACGAACGGCGCGCAACTCGTCACCGGTCACGACCTGACGCTGAACATTGCGCAGTTTGCGAACAACACGAACGCGATACTCTCGGGCGCGAATAACGTCACGCTTAACGGTCTGAACGCGGCGGTCATCAATGCGGGCGGCTCGATCCACGGCAACGGCGCGATTGGCCTGAACGTCGCCTCGCTGGACAACACAACAGGCAGGATCGGCAACGATGCCGGGAGCGGCGGCAGCATCGCAATTGCTACGGGCTCGCTTGCCAATCAGGGCGGCGCAATCGGTAGCGACCAGAATCTGAGCGTTACAACGAACCAGCTTACCGGCGACGGCCGGATCATCGCCGGCAACGACGGCGCGGTGACGGTGAACGGCGATTACACACTCGACGGTACGAACCAGATCCAGGCGAATCACGACCTCACCTTTACCACGTCGGGTAATTTCACGAATCAGGGTACGCTCGGCGCGGTGAATGCGCTCACGGTCAACGCGGCCAATGTCGATAACCAGGCCGGCGCAGACCTGAATTCGACGAACACAACGGTCAACGCAGCCGGCTCAATCAGCAACGCGGGCCGCATCGAAGGCGATAGCGTCACCACGCACAGCGCTGCGCTTGTGAACGTCGCGACCATCGTCGGCAATACCGTGACACTGAACGCCGGTTCCATCGCGAACACCGGCGCGGCGGCAGCCATTGCAGCGGCCACGGCAGTGAACCTGTACTCGCCTGGCGACATTTCGAACACAGGCGGCGCGAACATTTTCAGTCTTGGCGACATTAGCATCGCGGCTGACGCCACGCGTGACGCCAACGGGTTACTTGCAAACCGCTCGAATTCAGTCACGAACGACCAGTCAACGATTGAAGCACAGGGCAACATTGAAGTCGCCACGCAGACGTTGACCAATACGCGGCCGGCTCCCGCTGTCGAAACGGTGACAACCGATGTTGAAACGGAACATCAGACGAAGCGCGACAAATACATGGCTTGCACGACAGAAAACGGCGACAAAGGTTTCTGTACGACGGACATGTGGAATAACGGTTATCTCGCACCGATCAATACGACCTTCTCGAATTCAGATGTTGTGTCGCAGAACTCCGGTCCCAATGCCACCGACAAGGTGCTGGTCGTCAACGTCAACGGCCAGCCGCAGACGATCTACTACAACTCGATCACGACCAACGCTGACGGCACGATCACGGCTAACTATTGGGACGGCTACGACCCGAACGTCAACTACGACCCGGCCACGGAGTACACCTCACGCAACGATGCTCATAAGGGCTATCAGCGCGTCGAGATAGCACGCGACACGACCACCACCACGCAGCAGGATCAGGTCACGGGTCCGCAGGCACAGCAGGCCCAACTACTCGCGGGCGGCAGCATGACGCTCGCCAACGTCGGGACCGTGAACAATGCGTATAGCGCGATTGCAGCAGGCAGCGCCATCGCGATCGGCAGCGACGCCTATGGCGGCACGCTCGTGAACAACACCGGCCAGACGCTCTACCAGTACCAGAAGCAGGACATCGTTTCGACCTATGCGTGGAACGAGAACATTTCGCGCGACGTGGGAACCGTGGTCGAGCCGTCGATCGTCCTTTCTCCGGTCGCGATCGGCGGCACGGGCGGCACGATCATCGCGAACAACGCGGTGCAGATCAATGCGACCGACATCAACAACACAAACGTCGCGGCAGCGAACTCGGCCACGGGTGCAACGGGCGGCACACTCGGCGCCAATGGCATAGTCGGCGGCGTGACAGGCGGCGGCGCGCAGACCGTCAATCTCGCGACCGGTCAGACGCAGACCATTAACGCGCCGCAGTCCATCGCCGGACCGACTGGCGCGCTGAATATCACGTTGCCGGCGAGCGGGCTGTACACATTCAACACCTCACCGGGCGCGTCGTATCTCGTCGTGACCGATCCCCGTCTGACCAGTTACACAAGTTTCATTTCGAGCGACTACATGCTCGGCGCACTCGGGCTCGATCCGTCGAAGACCATCAAACGGCTCGGCGACGGCGCGTATGAAGAACAGATGGTGCGCAACCAGATCACCCAGTTGACCGGGCGTGTCTACCTGCAAGGCTATACGAACAAAGAGGACGAGTATCGCGCGCTGATGAACAGCGGCGTCAACGTCGCGAAGGAATTCAATCTTGAGCCGGGCATGGCGCTCACGGCTGCGCAGATGGATGCGCTGACCAGCGACATCGTATGGATGGTCAACCAGACCGTCACCCTGCCGGACGGTTCGACGCAGACCGTGCTTGCGCCCGTCGTGTATCTCGCGCACGCAAACGCCAATGACCTGCAACCGACCGGCGCACTGATTGCGGCCGACGATGTCGAGATTCACGCCACCGGCAGCGCGACGAACTCGGGTGTCATCAAGGGCGGTACGCAGACCGTTATCAGCGCGACCAATATCCTGAATCGGGGCGGCTCGATCGGCAGCAGCGGCGAGAACGGCACGACCGTGATTGCGGCGACGAACGACGTGGTCAACGCCTCGGGCCGGATTACCGGCAACCGCGTGGCCGTGCTGGCGGGTCATGACATCGTCAATACGACGCTGGTGGATACAGTGGGCGTCAGTTCGAGCGCAGGCAACAGCAAGGTCAACCAGAGCCTTGTCGGTGCGCAGGGCACGATTGCATCGACGGGCGACATGGTCATCGCAGCAGGCAATGACCTGATGGTTCACGGCGCCAACATCGCGGCCGGCGGCAACGCGCAGATCGCGGCCGGGCACGACATTAACGTCGATACCGTGCAGTCTGACACCTCGCAGTCCGTGACGAAGAACGACCAGCACCATTGGGAAGCCAGCAGTACGCTCAACCAGACAAGCGGCATCGGCGCGGGCGGCGACCTCGCGATGCAGAGCGGCAACGATATGACGTTCAGGGGGGCCACTGTCGCGGCGGGCGGCGGTATGGCCGTTGTCGCGGGTGGCAATCTGACGGCGACCACCGTAACAAACACTGCGACCTATAACAACGTTGCCACTGACGACAGGACGCGCAAGCAGGCGGACCGCAGTTATGACGAGCAGGCAGTCGGCACCAGTTTTACAGCCGGCGGCAGCGGCACCCTTGCTGCACTCGGTACGGACACCACGAAAGGCAATGTCACGTTGACCGGTTCGTCGCTTTCGACGGGAACCGGCACGGCGAACATCGCCGCAACCGGCAACGTGAACATCAACGAAGCGCGCGAGGAACACGACAGCTATACGGCAACCGAGTCGAAGCGCGGCAGTGCCTTCCATGGTTCGACCACGAACACCAGCCAGACCACGCAGGCGAATATTGGCGTCGCCAGTACCGTTTCAGGGGACTCGGTCAACGTCAGCGCCGGTCGCGACCTGACCGTCAAAGGTGCGACCGTTGCCGGCACGAACGATGTGAATCTCGCGGCCGGCGGCAACGTGGCGATCACGACCTCGCAGGACACACAGAATACGTCCACCTACTACCAGAAACATGAATCCGGTTTCGGCACGGGTGGCGGTATCGGAATATCGGTCGGTAGCCAGACGCAGACCAACACGGGCAGCATGTCACAGGTGACGAATACTGGTAGCACGATCGGGTCGCTGAACGGCAACCTGAACATCGTCGCCGGCAACGATCTGCATGTGACGGGCAGTGACCTGATTGCAGCGAAGAACGTCACGGGTACGGGGGCGAATGTCACCATCGACTCAGCGACTGACACGTACCGCCACGACGAGAAGCAGACGGTCAGCAAGAGCGGCTTCACACTTGCGATCAAGGCGCCGGTTATCGACGCGATCTCGAACACGGTCGATCAGGCTCATGCGGCAAGCCACAGCCAGGACGATCGCGCGGCGGCACTGCACGGCATCGCGGCGGCGAGCAGTGCAGTCGATGCTCTTGGCGCGGGTGGCGCTGCTGCTGGCGCGCTCGCAAACGGCGCTCAACCCGAAGCCAAGATAGAACTCAGTTACGGCAGTAGTCACAGCGAGAACACCTATTCGGAAGCCTCAACCACGAACAGAGGCTCCAATGTGACGGCGGGCGGCACGGCTGCATTCGTCGCGACCGGCAACGGCGAATCTGGAAGCGGCAACGTGACGATTGCCGGCTCGAACGTGAACGCCAGTGACGTGATTCTCGCAGCGAAGAACCAGGTTAATCTCGTCAGCACGACCGACACTGATTCGACGCGCAGCACGAACCAGTCGAGCAGCGCGAGCGTGGGCATATCGTATGGTACGAGCGGTTTCGGTGTGGATGCGTCGATGTCGAAGGCGCACGGCAACAGTAACGGCGACACGGCCATCCAGAACAATACACATGTGACGGCCGCGAATACCGCGACGATTATCTCGGGCGGCGATACGAACATCATCGGCGCGAACGTGAGCGGCAATCAGGTGAACGCCGACATTGGCGGCAACCTGAACATCGCGAGTGTGCAGGACACCATGACGACGGCCGCGCATCAGGAAAGTACGGGCGGCGGATTCGCCATCAGTCAGGGCGGCGGCAGCGCGAGTTTCAGCCACACGAATGCGAATGCGAACGGTAGTTATGCGGGCGTGAACGAACAGGCTGGCATCCAGGCGGGTGACGGCGGTTTCAACATCAGCGTGAAGGGGAACACGGATCTGCACGGCGCGGTGATTGCGAGCGATGCGGACGCATCGAAGAACACGCTTTCGACGGGCACGCTGACCTATAGCGACATCCAGAATTCGTCAAGCTACAACGCGCATACGGGCGGCATCAGTGGCGGCGTGACGACCGGCGACGGCGGTGCGAATTACAGCACGACCGGTTCAACGTCAGGCAGGAATGCAGGCGGCGTGGCGCCGATGTTGAGTCAGAACGACAGCGGCAGCGATAGCGCGACGACGAAAAGCGGCGTCAGTGCGGGCTCCATCAGCGTGACCGATGCGGACCACCAGACGCAGGACATCGCGAGCCTGAACCGTGACACGTCGAACACAAACGGCACGGTTGCCAAATTGCCGGACGTGAACAATCTGCTTGATCGTCAGGGGGACATGATGGCCGCAGCGGGCGCGGCCGGCGAAGCCGTCTCCCGGCGGATCGGTGACTTTGCACAGTCGAAATACAAAGAGGCAGAAGCAAACGGCGATCAGGCCGGAATGGATGCATGGAAGGAAGGCGGAACGGCTCGCGCAGAAATGCAGGCGGCGGGCGCCGCACTTGTGACCGGACTGGCAGGCGGCAACGCAATCGGCGGCGCAGCGGGTGCAGGTATTGCGTCGATTGCAGCAGGCAAACTCAACGAACTGAGCGGCACGATTGCCGGCTCGAACCCGACCGGCAACGCTTCGATGAATGAAGCCCTCGGCAACATCGTGGCGGATGCCATTGCTACAGGCGCGGGCGGTGCGATCGGCGGCGACGCGGGCGCGTTTTCGGGCTACAACGTTGACCGGTTCAATCGGCAGTTGCACCCCGACGAATACGCGCGGGCGAAGAAAGACGCCAAAGTCGTCGCACAGCAGCTTGGAATCAGCGAACAGGAGGCTGAAGGCCGGATCGTAGCTGAAATGCTACGCAATTCGGACAAACAAACGGCGGATGACTCTGGCGGCATTCACGACTATCAGGTGCGGGCCATCATCGGATGCCAGAATCTGAACTGCGACGGCTACAAGAGCGATCCGCAGTATGCCAATCACGACTACAACAGCCAGTACATTGCCAGCAACCAGAGCGCGTACAACGCCGGACAGAGTCAGCTTGGCAAGGGCGTAACTTATAACGATCTGGTGAAGAACAACGTCAAGAACAATCCAGTCAGCACAGCCATCGCTGGCGCGGGCATGATGGCGCTTGGTGGGGTAGCTGCTGGTGGACTGCCGTCGATTGGAGGCGCGTTGATCGGTGGCGGGATTGGTGGGACGGTCAACGCAGGCGCACAGTATATGTACGGCGGGGGTCAGGTTAGCGTGGTTGACGTAGCCATTGCTGGACTGACCGGAGCGATCACATATGGAACCAGTCTTTTGCCGGGCCTTTAATCAATACTGGTGGCGCGCTGGCTGGTTCGGCGGTCAAAGGTGACAATCCCAACCTGAGTATGGCGGGCGCTGCGGCAGGTACGGTGGCTGGCTACGTCGCCGGTGGCAGGATAGAAGGCGCGTTGGATGGAAAACTGAATCCTTGGTATCAACCGGAATGGGTAGACGTCGGTATGGGTATCTCCAAGTATGTCGCCCCCAGCGTTATCCCTTCTGTCTTGGGCACAGCTGGCGGCGCGTTCGTATCGGAAACCACTAATGCAGGCGTTGGCATCCTTCCTAGCCATATTCAAAACAAAAAATGAGTACTCGATTCGAAAGAGATGTTAAGGCGTTCTTGTACTACCTCCTGGTGTTTTTTCTCGGGATCACTTGTCTGGCGATTTTCGAGGAACTGGCCGTGATGCCCTTCGTCGCGTGGTTGCATGGATACGAGGGTTACTTTTGGCCTCCGATGAGCAGGATCTATGCAGCCTGCAAATTTGTACCTTTTGCATCGTTCGTTTGCGCTTTCGGGGTCTGGCTATATGAGCGCAAACGTATTGGCTGGTAGTCGAAACTAGATTCAATCAATTATGAAAATCAGAACGAGGCTGGCGGCCCTGCCGCTCACAGCCCTAGTATCACTCGCGTCGAACGCGCAACACGCGCCGACGCCAGCCGATGAAGCGGCCGCCGCACGCGCTAACGCCGAACAGAACCAGCAGATCCAGCAGCAGCGTGACGCGCAGCAGCGCGACGCAACCGTGCAGGCGCCCACCGTGCGCTCGGAAGTCCCACATGCGGAAGGCTGGCCCGACCTGCCGGCAGAGCAACCGTGCTTTCGCATCGACTCTTTCGCGCTCGACGTGCCGCCAAACCTGCCGGACGCGGTACGCAGTCAGGGCGCATCGGAACGACCGCTCGACCGCTTCGCATTCGCGCGCGAATGGCTCGACCACTACAACGGGCAATGCGTCGGCAGGACCGGACTCGACACGCTCACGAAAGGATTGCAGCAGGCAATCTTGAGTGAGGGCTATATCACCACGCGAGTGCTGCTACCCGAACAGGATCTGTCAACGGGCGTGCTTAAATTCGCACTCGTGCCGGGCGTCATTCGCAAACTACGCTACGCCGATCCATCGACGCGCGGCACGTGGAAGTCCGCCTTTCCATCGCGCGACGGCGACATGCTGAACCTTCGAGCGCTTGAGCAGGGTCTGGAACAGATGAAACGCGTCAGTAGCCAGGACGTGGACATGAAGATCGAGCCGACCGATACGCCCGGCGAAAGCGATGTCGTGCTGACCGTGAAGCGTTCGAAGCCATGGAGTTTCGTCGCATCGGTCGATAACTCGGGCTCGGACGCGACGGGCAAATGGCAAGGCAATGTCAGCCTTGTCATCGACAATCCGCTCGGCCTGAACGACGTGTTCACGGTCGGCGCGAATCAGGATCTGTCGTTCGGCAACAAGTCGCTTGGCACGCACGGCTTCAACGGCTCGTATTCAATCCCCTGGGGCTACTGGACCGCGACACTGTCGGGCAACACCAACACGTACTACCAGAACATCGCGGGGGTGAACCAGACGTTTGTTTCAAGCGGCAACTCTCAGACGGCTGCGTTGCGACTCGCGCGTGTTATCACGCGTAGCCAGAGCGACTTGCTTGGTGGCTACGTGCAGCTATCGAAGCGCTTCGGTGCCAGTTTCATCGACGACACCGACATTCCGCAGCAGCATCGCGACAACACGTTTCTGGAATTGGGCATGACCGATCGCCATTACTTCGGCGCGGCACAGTTCGACGGCACGCTTGCGTACCGTCAGGGTATCGGCGGCCTGGGTGCAACGGCAGACCCTTACGCGGACGGCCCGACCTATCGTTATCACATGGCCACGCTCGACGCGAACCTCTCCGTTCCGTTCGCGATTGCCGGTCAGGGGTTTCGGTACGTGGGAATCCTACACGGGCAGTTCACCAACGACACGCTGTTCTACATCGACGACCTGACCATCGGCAGCCGTTACACGGTGCGCGGCTTCGACGGCGAAACGATGCTCGCGGCCGAGCGCGGCTTCTACTGGCGTAACGAACTGCAATGGCCGGTATTCCAGACGGGACAGACGCTGTATGCAGGTCTCGACTATGGCCGCGTGTTCGGACCGAACACGGCGTTTCTGGCCGGAGAACAACTGGCGGGCGCGGTAATCGGCATCCGCGGTGGTCTGCCTTCACGCTTTGTCGGCGTCTCCTATGACCTGTTCGCGGGGACGCCGATCTACGAGCCGGCCGGATTTCCGACCGCACGGGTGACGGTCGGTTTTCAACTGACTGCCCAGTTCTGAGGCGCACGGCACGGGCGGGGTGGCGCGAGCAGAGGCCCGTGGGATCAATGTGAGCAATCGACGCGAACGCCCGCACAGGGTGCGGAAAACAGCGGCCGTGCAGATTCCTGCGAGGTTCCCGCAAATTCCCCCCTGACTCCCCAAGGAACGTGTCTGGATGGACGCCGTAACAGGGATAACTGCTGGAAGCCTTACCTGGCAAGGGTTGCAGGGAATACGGGTTTACCTGCATAATGTCCCTGTGCGGGGCGGCACCTACTTTTCTTTGCCGGCCGTGTATGGACCGGAGACATGGGTAACAGGTGTGCGGAGACATGGGTAACACTCTGGGCGAGCGAATCGCCTGGAGCCGGTTATGCCCTGGAACCCGAGAGACACCATGAATTTGCGTCTGGAATTCGTTCAACTGGCCTCGCAGGAAGGCGCCAACCGTCGTGAGTTGTGTCGGCGTTTTGGCATCAGCCCGAAGACCGGCTACAAGTGGCTCGATCGCCACGCAAAGGGTGGCGACACCGCGCTGACGGATCATTCGCGACGGCCCCAGCAGAGCCCGGCACGCACGCCACCGTCGGTCGAGCAGCGGGTGGTCGAACTGCGGCGGGCGCATCCGGCCTGGGGTGGACGCAAGATCAGCCGACGTCTGTGCGATCTGGGTCAAACGGATGTGCCCGCGCCCAGCACCGTGACCGATATCCTGCATCGACACGGGCTGATCGAGCCGGCCGCTTCCGCCGCCGCCACGGCCTGGCAGCGCTTCGAGCACGCGCAGCCCAACGATCTCTGGCAGATGGATTTCAAGGGCTGGTTCGACCTGCAGGACGGACGGCACTGTTCGCCACTGACCATGCTGGACGATCATTCGCGCTACAACGTGACCCTCGATGCCTGCATCAGCACCGACACCCGGATCGTGCAGCATCATCTGGAGCGCACGTTCCGCCGCTACGGGCTGCCGCTGCGCATCAACGCGGACAATGGTTCGCCGTGGGGCAGCCCCAGCCAGCCGGGCCAGTTGACCGAACTGGCCATCTGGCTCATCCGGCTGGGCGTGCGACTGTCGCACAGCCGCGTGGCGCATCCGCAGACCAATGGCAAGGAGGAGCGGTTTCATCGCACGCTGAAGGCCGAGGTGATCGCCGGGCGCCATTTCAGGGACCTGCGCAGCGCCCAGCAGGCGTTCGATGAGTGGCGCTCGGTCTACAACCACCAGCGCCCGCATCAGGCGCTGGACATGGCGACCCCGGTTACGCGCTATCGACCGAGCCCGCGTGCCTACCCCGAGAGCCTGCCGCCGATCGAGTACGGCGCAAACGACCACGTGCAGTACGTGAAGTGGAATGGTGAACTACGCTTCAGGAAGCAGCGCTTCAAGGTATCGAGCGCATTGCATAACCTGCCCGTGGCCATCCGGGAGCGCGTCGGTGAAGAGAACTGCTACGACCTGTTTTTTGCGCATCACCGTTTCGGAACCATCAACCTGAGTCCGCAGGAGTGAGCGGAGCATGTGTTACCCATGTCTCCGCACACCTGTTACCCATGTCTCCGGTCCATACAGTGCTGTAGTACTTCATTCGCGTGCTTGCCTGGGAATTTTCGGAAATGGTGGTGGCGCGCGAGTTTTAGCTCGCGCGGGTGATCACTCGCGAAGCGATCCGCTCTAAACTTAGTTCGCCGTCGTTCAAGGACGGTCAGGCTTGACAGCCTGGAAACCAAACCCGCACGCTTGCCCGGGCAAGCATGTGCGTCTGTTTCTGCACGTCCCTTTTGCAATGGGCGGGCCGTGATAGGGAGACCTTCGGGTCTGCTGGTTTGGTTTGGTGCCAGTCTGTCAACCTTGTCACTGTGCCCGCTCACCACCGCGTAAGCGCGTGTGTGGGCGATCGAATACGTTTCAGGGAGATCGCGCCATGACTAAATCCGTCAAGCATTCACGCACCACGTCGCGCCCACCCGTTGATGCATTTCAATACGAAAAACTAGCCTTATCCGCATTCGGACTGGTTGAACGGCAGCTAGGCCAACTGGACAAACTGGTCACGCTTGCGGCTTCGATAGTTAGGAATCCGGCTATAACGCGAGAAGAAAGACACCGACAGCGGAGATTGCTGGAAGTGCTGGTGGACACCGTCGAGGACTACCAACGCGAAGTCGAGAATGACCGTGAGTTATACCAGGTGATCGCGCTCGATTCGAAGGGCATTCCTCAAAGCCACATTACTGCGCGCCACGCGACAGACCTTCTGGATAAGGCGACGCGGACAGCAACAGATAGCCGTGAACGTGCGGGCGGGAAGAGAGTGATGGCGAATGGGCAGGTGCGATTTAAAACGGTCACGCGTCGTACTGCGACGGCACACTGACAACGGCTTACGGCTTACGGCTTACGGCTTACGGCTTACGGCTTACGGCTTACGGCTTACGGCTTACGGCTTACGGCTTACGGCTTACGGCTCACGACTCGGAACTCGAAACTCGAAACTCTGAACGAAGCGCGGGTCACAAATGTGAGGTAAGGCGCAGCGTATGCGCCTGAAGTGTTCGAGGTACCTGCTCAACGGCGTCAGCGCTGGCAAGCGAACGTTAGCTGATACTGCGTCAACGCTTTTCGCCGCGACCCCGCTTAGTACCGGAGACAAATGGTGGCGACCGGAGGTTTTCAACGGCAACTCGCCGAGGCGAAGCCGACGGCCCCCACCACGCCAAGAAAATCCAGGGGGGTGAGCAAACCCTTCCGACGAGCGCGGAGCGCGAGGCGGGAAGAATGAGCGCCTTGTCACGAAAGTGGAGTGTGCGAGGGCGCAGATTCCAGATGCACCACCACCGCGACTGCGCGAGAGACCCACTTAAGAATTAGCGGTGTGAGCCGCTTTCTTTTGCCTACTTTTCTTTGCGGCTGGCAAAGAAAAGTAGGTGCCGCCCCGCACAGGGGCAACGCTAATGGACCACAAAGAAATCAAGGAAAGGCCAACGCCCCACGAGGGGGCAAACAGCCAAAACCCAATCAAACCTGCCGCAGACAATACTGAGCCACAGCATCCAAAACCGCCTCATCCTCACCCACAGCAACAGCGCATTTAATGAGAACAGAAGGATGCAACGCCTGGCATTGCTCAATGACGAGAGGCAGATCTTTCCTGACATGCCCCCCTTGCCCAAAAAACACCGGCACAACGGTAACCACATCACAGCCCTGAGCGACAAGCTCACCCAAAGCCGTAGGCAAATCCGGCTCCATCAACTCGAGAAACGCCAACGCCACAGGCCGTGCGCCAGCAGAAGCCTCCCGCAACTTGACAGCCAACCGCTCAAACGGCTCCCGCCACCGCACATCCCTCGCGCCATGCCCAAACAGAACGATACCGTGCATAGCCATAGCAACCGCTCCTAATGCCGATCGACCCACTTCAACCCAACCAACCCAAGCACCAGATAAACCAACCCAGGCGTAGCCGCAGTCAACGGAGCAGGCCACGTATTCAGCGTGCCGATATGCGAGAACAGCGTATTGAACAGCTGAAAACTCATCCCCAACATGATCCCGCCGAAAACCTTCATCCCGACGACACCCGCCCGCGTATGCAGATACGCAAACGGCAGCGACAAAACCAGCATCACGAACACAGCAAACGGATACAACAGCTTGCGCCACAGCGCAATTTCATACCGCTGCGTATCCTGATGATTCTCGGTCAAATGCTGGATATACCGGAACAGATTGAACATCGACATGCGATCCGGCGACACCAGCAGCACCGAGAGAATCTGCGGCGTCAATTCCGAACGCAGCGAATACTCCGGCACCGCGACTTCCTTCGCACGATAAACCGGATTCAACGCGTCAGCGGGCGTGCCCGGAGGAGGGGGCACATCGATCAATTGCGTATCGGTCACGCCAGTCAACTGCCAATGCCCCGGCGGCTGATACTTGCCACTTTTCGCGGTCCGCACATTGGAGAGCCGGAACTTCGAATCGAATTCGTAGATGCGCACATTGCTGATCGTCGCATCCGGCTTCAATTCGCCGACGTTCACGAAGCGCGTCACCTGCTCGCCATCCGCGCGCGCCGTCAGCGTATCTTTCACCCACACGCCCGACTCGAAATTACTCGACACCGAAGACCCCAGCGCCTCGAGCCGCACACGCTCCGACAACTGATCCGTGTACGGACCAACCACTTCGCCGATCAGATAAGTCAGCAAAACCAGCGGAATGCCAATCTTCAGCAGCGAGCGCAGCGACTGATTCGTCGCAAGCCCGGACACACGAAAAATCGTGTACTCCGAATTCGCCGCCATCTGCGCAAACACATAGATCGCGCTGATCAACGCGGCGACCGGAATGATTTCGTAGAAACGCGACGGCGTCTGCAACGCGACCCGCAACACGGCGTACTGAAACTTGTAATTACCGTGCCCGACCGAATTCAATTCGTTGATCAGGTCGAAGAAAAAGAACAGACCCGAAAACGCAAACAGAATAAAGATGAACGTGAGATAGATCTGACGCGCGAAGTACCTTTCATAGATGCGCATCGGTCAGGCTCCCTGCGAACGGCTGAACATTGCCCGCGTGAATAGCGGCCGGTTGCGCACGCGCAGCCAGAAAATGAACGCGACGATCGCCGCGACGATCACATGTAGGCCCACCAGCCCGACTGGGAACGACATCTTGCCCTGCTCGATCCACGACTGCACCACGTTCAACAGATTCGAATACGTCAGATAGATGAGCACCGCCATCACCAGATTGATGGTGCGGCTGCGCCGCGGGTTCTGGTGCGCGAGCGGAATGGCGAGCAGCATCAGGTTGAGCGCAATCAGCGGCAACCCCGCGCGCCACGCGAATTCGGCAAGATTGTCGTCGGTGGGATTGCGCAGCAGCGTGAGCGTAGGCGTGCCGGTGGTGGTCGGCGTATTGACGACCGGCTGGCTCTGAATCTTCACGCCATAGCGTTCGAACTCCATGATGCGGAAATCGGGCTGACCCGGCTGGCCGTCGTAACGTCGGCCGTTTTCCAGCACGACGAAGCGATCGCCGTTCTTACGCGTTTCCGTATGGCCGGTCTTCGACACGACCACGTTGACCTTGCCGTTCTCCGTGCTGGTCACGAACACGTTCTCGACGCGCGCCTGGTCGGGCGACATCTTCTCGATGAAGAACACGCGGTGGCTGGTGGCCGATTCGCGGAACTGACCCGGCGCGAGCAGCGAGACCTCGTCGCGCTGCTGGAAGCGCGCGCGGATCAGCTTGCTCTGCTGGTTCGACCACGGCCAGCCGACGAACACGAAGAACATGATGAGGATGATGATCGGCGTGGCAAAAATGCCGATCGGCTTGATGAATTGCGTCAGACTGACACCGGACGAGAGCCACACGACCATCTCGGAGTCTTTGTACCAACGGGTCAGGACGAACAGGATCGACACGAACAGGGTCGCGACGAGCATGATCGCCAGGTAGCCGATCACGGTCAGGCCGATCAGGACCAGCACGTCGCGCGGGTCGATCTCGCCCGAGGCCGCGAAGCCGACGATACGGATCATCATCGTCGTCAGCACGAGCGTGAGGAGAACCATGAACACGGCACCAGCCGTATACGCGAGTTCGCGCTGGAGGGAGCGTTCGAAGATCATTATTGATGATGAGAGGGGGCGCTCTCAGTGGCGCACGGGTTGCTTCCCGTCACACCTCCGGTGCAGCCGCCGCGGGAAAAATAGCGGATAATTGCGGCTTTCATCCTAAGCCCAGATTTTATCCGAGGACAAGCGCGATGGACTTTAGCATAAAAGCCTGTGATTGGACCAAAGGCTCGTCAAACGGTTTCCTGACTGGAAAATCCGATTGCATCGTAATCGGTGTGTTCGAGTCGCAAACCCTCTCGGGCGCGGCTCTCGAGATCGACGCGGCCACCAAGGGCCTGTTGACCCGCATCATCAAGGCCGGCGACATGGACGGCAAGGCCGGCACCACGCTGTTCCTGCACGAAGTGTCGGGTATCGGCGCTTCCCGCGTGCTGCTGGTCGGCCTCGGCAAGCAGGACGCTTTCAACCAGAAAGCCTACGGCGACGCCGCACGGGCCGCCTGGCGCGCACTGCTGTCCACCAAGATCGTCCAGGTCACCTTCACGCTGGCGCAACTGCCGATCCTCGAGCGTTCGGCGGATTGGGCGGTGCGCGCCGCGATCCTCGCGCTGCGCGAGCTGACCTACAAGTTCACGCAGATGAAGAGCAAGCCGGACACGTCGGCGCGTGCGTTGAAGCGCATCGTCTTCAGCGTCAACACGGGCGACGAGAAGGCCGCCAAGCTGGCCGCGAAGCAGGGCGCGGCGCTCGCCAACGGCATGGACCTCACGCGCGACCTCGGCAACCTGCCGAGCAACGTCTGCACGCCAACCTACCTCGCCAACACGGCGAAGAAGCTCGCCAAAGACTGGAAGCTGAAGGTCGAAGTGCTGGGCGAAAAGCAGTGTGAAGCGCTCAAGATGGGCTCGTTCCTGTCGGTCACGGCCGGTTCGGTCGAACCGGCGCAGTTCATCGTGCTGCAATACCAGGGCGGCGCCGCGAAGGCCGCGCCGGTGGTGCTGGTCGGCAAGGGCGTGACGTTCGACACGGGCGGCATCTCGCTCAAGCCGGGCGAAGGCATGGACGAGATGAAATACGACATGTGCGGCGCCGGTTCGGTGCTGGGCACGTTGCGCGCCGTCGCGGAAATGGGCTTGAAAATCAACGTGGTGGGCATCATTCCGGCGGTGGAGAACATGCCGTCGGCTACGGCCACCAAGCCGGGCGACATCGTCACCAGCATGAAGGGCCTGACGATCGAAGTGCTGAACACGGACGCCGAAGGCCGGCTGATCCTGTGCGACGCGCTCACCTATGCGGAGCGCTTCAAGCCGGCCGCGGTGATCGACATCGCCACGCTCACGGGTGCCTGCATCATTGCGCTCGGCCACCACAACAGCGGCCTGTTCTCCAAAGACGACGCGCTGGCGGGCGAGTTGCTCGACGCATCGCGTGAAGCGTCGGACCCGGCCTGGCGCATGCCGCTCGACGACGAGTATCAGGATCAGCTCAAGTCGAACTTCGCGGATCTGGCCAACATCGGCGGCCGTCCGGCGGGCAGCGTGACGGCGGCGTGCTTCCTGTCGCGCTTCACGGAGGCTTACCCGTGGGCGCATCTGGACATCGCGGGTACGGCGTGGAAGAGCGGTGCGGCGAAGGGGGCAACGGGCCGTCCGGTGCCGTTGCTCGCGCAGTTCCTGATCGATAGGGCCGCCGACGGTCGCGCCACGCAATGACGCAATGCAGTAAAGATGCAGGCCCGGCCGCGCAAGCAGTCGCCGGGCGGAGCCGCCGATGACGAGAATCGACTTTCACTCGAACGTCGGCGATTCGCTGCTGTATGCGTGCCGCCTGATCCGCAAAGCGTATCAGGCGGGCCAGCCGACCATCGTGCTGGCCGAGCCGGCGCGCCTGAAGGCCTTCGACGAACAGTTGTGGACCTTCTCGCCGCTCGACTTCGTGCCGCACTGCATGGCGGGCACGCCGCTCGCCGCGCAAACGCCGATCGTGCTGGCTTCCACCCTCGAGGATGTGCCGCATCATCAGGTGCTGCTCAATCTCGGCGCCACGGTGCCGGCGCAATTCGCGCGCTTCGAAAGATTGCTGGAAGTGGTCGGTAACGCACACGAGGAACTCGCTGCGGGCCGCGAGCGCTATCGCTTCTATCGCGATCGCGGCTATGCTTTGAACAACTACAAGCAAGGCAGCTAGACGCGGTTCCCCGCGTCGCGTGCCGGGTCTCAGGCATCCGGCGCGCACGCGGCCTGCTTCGGCTTCGACTCAAACACGGAGAGCGCACGTGTCCGATCCCAACGACGATTCGATCCCGGTTCTGCACGAGATTCTCGTGCAGGGTCATCCTGTGCAGGCGCGGCAAGCGTCGCATGATGCGGCTGGCTTCGATGCCCCGCGTGAGCCCGGTTTCAAGGCGGAGCCGGTACTGGCGCCACAGCCGGTGCTGACGCCGGAGCAGGTCAGATCCGTCCAGCCGGTGCATGCGGCCGAGCCGGAGCATGCGCAGGCGCCTGGGTTCGCGGCTCAACCGGTGCATGCGCAGGAGCCCGCGTTCGCGGCGCAACCGGTGCATGCACAAGAACCCGCTGCGTTCGCGCCGCAACCGCATGCGCAGGAAGAGGCCGCACACACAGCGCAGCCGTCGCATCCGGCCGATCATCATCATCCGAAGAAGCGCGCGCGGGCGCACCACGCCGCCCAACCCCGGCACGCGCATGACGACGGGTACGTGCCGTCGGCGGGCGTGTTCGATCGGGCCGAGCCGGCCACGCCGCTGGAGGCGGGTTCGACGGTGCCGCCGGATATCGCCCGTGAAGGCGCCAGCGAGGCGCCGCTGGATCTGGACGCCGATGTCATTGCCGAACGTTTGCGCGGGCGGGTGGCGGAATTCCTCGCGAGCGACGGCCGGAGCATCATCGAAGATCGTTGCCGCGAGACCTTGCAGGCGCACACGGGCTGGCTGATCAATCAGATCACGCGCGAAGTGGCGCTGACGCTGGAAAAGGAAATGACCGGCTGGGTGCGTGAAGCGGTGCTGGAAGAGATCGCGCGGCGCGCTTCGGTCAAGGGCTGACGGTGTGGCGATGAACGAAGAGGCTGACGGTGTACGTGAAGCGCGAGCACGCCGGGCGACGGACTGACAATGTGGCGTGAAGCGCGAGCACGCTGAGCGAACGGTGACGGTGCCCGCAAAGCGCGGACATGCCGAGCGGCGCTTGCTGGTCACGTCTGCTCGCCGCGTTGGCATGTCACATCGTTCACAAGCCAGACGCCCGCACCTGATCAACGTAGCCGAAAAGCTTATTTGAGCGTCAACACCCAGCTAGCCAGCGCAGCCGCCTGATCAGGCGTGAGTTGAGTGTTCGCGGGCATCGGCACCACACCCCATACGCCCGTGCTGCCGTCCAGAATCTTGCGCTTCAGATAATTGGCGGCATCTTCACGGCCGGCATATTTCGCGGCGACATCGCGCAGCGCCGGGCCCATGAAGGAGCGCGTGACCGAGTGGCAACTCATGCAGTTCTGCTGCTGGGCCAGCGCGAGGCCCGCAGCCTCGGCGTGCGCGGCCGGACTGCCGGCACTCAACGCGGCACCGAGCACGACGGCGGCTGCAAGCGCTGTGTGCGACATTGATTTCATTCTGGTCTCCGTCGGTGCGGGTGCCCGACTCGTGGTGCCAGCATTATAAAAGGAAAGGGGCGCACGGTTTCCCGTCCGCCCCTTTCGCTTTTACGTAGCCAGGCGCGTACTCGCAGGGCCGCTGACGTATCCGCTGAACGCAGCTTTAGCCCGTCACGGCGCCCTTATTGGCCGGCAGAGCCAATGCGGAGTACTTCGCCAGCACGCCGCGTGTGTAGCGCGGCTTCGGCTGCTGCCATGCGGCACGGCGTCGCTCCAGTTCGGCGTCGTCGATATTCAGTTGCAGCAGCAGCTTGTGCGCGTCGATGGTGATCGAGTCGCCTTCCTGCACGAACGCGATCGTGCCGCCCACGAAGGCTTCCGGCGCGACGTGCCCGACCACCATGCCCCACGTGCCACCCGAGAAGCGCCCGTCGGTGATGAGCCCCACGCTCTCGCCGAGTCCCTTGCCGATGATCGCCGAGGTCGGCGCGAGCATCTCCGGCATGCCGGGGCCGCCCTTCGGGCCGAGATAGCGCAGCACCACCACGTCGCCCGCGACGATCCTGTCGGCCAGAATCGCTTCCAGCGCGCTTTGCTCGTCGTCGAACACGCGCGCCGGGCCGGTGATCACGGGATTCTTCAGGCCGGTGATCTTGGCGACCGCGCCGTCCACGGCCAGGTTGCCCTTGAGGATCGCGAGATGGCCTTCCTTGTACAGCGCCTGCTCGATCGGGAAAATCACCTGCTGATCGGCGCGCGGCCTGGCCGGCACGTCCTTCAACTCTTCCGCGAGGGTTCGGCCGGTGATCGTGATGCAATCGCCGTGCAACAGACCTGCGTCGAGCAGGATCTTCATGACTTGCGGAATGCCGCCGGCCTTGTGCAGATCGGTCGCCACGAACTGGCCCGACGGCTTCAGGTTGCAGATCACCGGCACCTTCTTGCGCATGCGCTCGAAGTCCTCGATGCTCCACTCCACTTCGGCCGCATGCGCGATGGCGAGAAAGTGCAGCACGGCATTGGTCGAGCCGCCGGTGGCCATGATCACGGCCACGGCGTTTTCGATCGACTTGCGGGTCACGATGTCGCGCGGCTTGAGATCCTGCTTGACCGCTTCGACCAGCACGCGTGCCGATTCGGCGGCCGAGTCGACTTTTTCCTGATCCGGATTGGCCATTGTGGACGAATACAGCAGCGACATGCCGAGCGCTTCGAACGACGAGCTCATGGTGTTGGCGGTGTACATGCCGCCGCACGACCCGGTGGATGGGCACGCGTTCTGTTCGACCCCTTCGAAATCTTCCTGCGACATCCGGCCGGCGGTGAATTCGCCCACGGCCTCGAACGACGACACGATGGTCAGGTCGGTGCCCTTCCAGTTGCCCGGACGAATCGTCCCGCCATACACGTAGATGCTCGGCACGTTGGTGCGCAGCATGCCGATCATGCCGCCCGGCATGTTCTTGTCGCAGCCGCCGATCACGACCACGCCGTCCATCCACTGGCCTTGCACGCAGGTCTCGATGCAGTCGGAAATCACTTCGCGCGACACCAGCGAGTACTTCATGCCCTCGGTGCCCATCGACATGCCGTCCGAGATCGTCGGCGTGCCGAAGATCTGTGGGTTCGCGTCGGCGCCTTTGATCGCGGCGACCGCGGCATCGGCGAGACGCTGCAGGCCCGCGTTGCACGGCGTGATGGTCGAGTGACCGTTGGCGATGCCGATCATCGGCTTGTCGAAGTCGGCTTTTTCGTAGCCGAGCGCGTAGTACATCGAGCGATTCGGCGAACGCGCTACACCTTGCGTGATGTTCTTCGAACGACGGTTGTATGGCATGGGAGCTCCAGTCTGTTCTGTTTTGGTCCGCGCTGCGGGTCCTGCCGTGCCGGCGTGGGTGGCCTGGCCGCATCCGTTCAGTGTAGTTCCGGCGCGCCGCGCAAGGATGCGGTTTTGCAATGAGCGTGTCCAGTATATTATTCGTGCTTCATTAGGTCGCAAAACGTATTACCCATGCTGCCAGCCATCCCTGACCTGCGCCAGTTGCGCTATTTCGTCACCGTCGCCGAAGAAAAGCACTTCGGCCGCGCCGCCGTGCGCCTTTCGATGACGCAGCCGCCGCTCTCGCAAGCCATTCGGGCGCTGGAGGAGACGCTCGGCGTCGCGCTGTTCGCGCGCACCAAGCGCTCGGTCGAGCTGACGCCGGTGGGCGCCGATCTGTTGCCGGAGGTGCAGCGTCTGCTGGCGAGCGCCGAAGGGCTGCGGCCGCTCGCGCAGAGCCTCGCGCGCGGCGAGGCGGGCGTGCTGTCGCTGGCTTTTGTTTCGACGGCGGACTATGGCCTGCTGCCGCTGTTGCTGCGCGATTTCGGCGTGCGCCATCCGCGCGTGCGGCTGGAGTTGACCGAAGCCACCAGCGACGTGCAGGTGGACGAACTGGTGGCCGGGCGCATCGACGCGGGCCTCGTGATCGCGCCGCTGCCGTCGCGCCATGCCGCGCAGTTGTCGTGGTTGCCCATCGCGCGCGAACCGCTGGTGATCGCCATGTCGACGGAGATGGCGGCGCGCGTGGCGAGCGCTAGCGGCAGCCGCGGCGACCCGGGCGCGGAATGGCTCGACACGCCGATCAGCCTGCGCGATGTCGCCGACGCACCGCTCGTGATCTTCCCAAGACGTCTGGCGCCAGGCTTTTATGACATCATTATGGATTGCTACGGCGTGGCGGGCCTCGCGCCGCGGATCGGCCAGGAAGCGATCCAGATGCAGACGATCGTGAGCCTCGTGTCGGCCGGCATGGGTGTCGCACTGGTGCCGCAATCGTTGCGTAATCTGCGCCGCACCGGCGTGGTGTACCGGCCGCTGTCCGAGTCGGTGCCCGCCATCGAGACGGGGCTGGTCTGGCGCACGGCGGAGGTGAGCCCGGTGCTGGCGGGCTTCATCGAGATCGTGCGCTCGCATGCCGCGACCGTCGAGGCGCCGCTATCCGCCGCGCCGCGCGTTTAGAAGCGTTCTCGCGAACGCATCGGCGCGAGGAGCGTCCAACGCATGCACCACAGGGTGCGGGCAGCGCCGCCCACTATTACAAAACCCGGAAAACCCGCTTCTGAACCTGAACTGCCCATAACAACACGATGCTCATTCACCCCAATTTCGACCCCGTTGCCATTCATCTGGGGCCGCTCGCCGTGCGCTGGTATGGACTGATGTACCTCGTCGCGTTTATCGCGGCGATTGTCGTCGGCCGGCTGCGGCTGCGTTTGCCGTATGTCGCCGCGCAAGGCTGGACCGCCAAAGATATCGACGACATGCTGTTTTACGGCGTGCTCGGCACGATCTTGGGCGGCCGGCTCGGCTACGTGCTGTTCTACAAGGCGAGCTTTTATTTCGCGCATCCGCTCGACATCTTCAAGGTGTGGGAAGGCGGCATGTCGTTTCACGGCGGCTTTCTCGGCGTGACGCTGGCGATGGTGCTGTTCGCGTATCAGCGCAAGCGCTCGTGGCTGCAGGTCACCGACTTCGTCGCGCCGATGGTGCCCACCGGCCTCGCGGCGGGGCGTCTGGGCAATTTCATCAACGGCGAGTTGTGGGGCCGCGTGACCGATCCGAGCGCGCCGTGGGCCATGCTGTTTCCGGGCGCCGCGCCCGACGACGCCGCGTGGCTCGCCGCGCATCCGCAACTGGCCGCGCAATGGCATCTGAACGAAGTGTTCGCGCAATATCACATGCTGCCGCGCCATCCGTCGGAGTTGTATGAGATCGCGCTGGAAGGCGTCGCGTTGTTTTTCGTGCTGTTCTTCTTCTCCCGCAAACCGAAGCCGATGGGCGCGATTTCCGCCGTGTTTCTGATCGGCTACGGCCTCGCGCGCTTCACGGTCGAATTCGCGCGCGAGCCGGACGACTTCCTCGGCCTGCTGGCGATGGGACTGTCTATGGGCCAATGGTTATCGCTGCCGATGATCCTCGTCGGTATCGGCCTGCTGGTGTGGTCTTATCGACGCGCGCGCCGCGAACCGGCGCAAGCGGTCAGCGCGAGCTAAGCGCATCTGCTACGGTTTATCGTAGCGAGCGGTTAAATGAAAAAAGCCACGGCGTGCCGTGGCTTTTTCTATGGCTGCGTCGAAGCAGCGCATCTAGCGTGAGCGAACGGCGTTACTTCATCTGCACCGAACCCGACACGTTCACGCTCACGGTCGACGTGCCGCCTTCGATCGGCACCGGCGCCGAAGCCTTCGCGTCGGCGCCCATAGCGCGCGCGCTCATCATCATCATGGGACGCGGCATCACGCCGTTGTGGCCGACATTGACCTCGCGAATCGAATAGCCGCTATAGCCAAAGGCCTGCGCGGACGAGGCGGCCTGCTCGCGGAACGACCTGATCGCTTCGCCGGTGAGCTTCTGCTCGGCAGCGCGTTGTGCCTCAGGCGAGAGCGAGAATTGCACGTTGCCGACCTGCATGATCGATGCCATTTGACCCGCGAGCTTCGACACCGCGGCGAAGTCGTGCGATTCGAGCACGATCTCCGTGCGGCCGCGCCATGCGGAGATGCGCCCGTCACGGTCCGTTGACGGATAGATCGAGAACGAGCCCGTGCGAGCCGTCACGCCGCTCACACCCTTGGCCTTTTGCAGCGCCGAATCGGCGCGCTGATTCAGTGTTGACGTGAGCGCCGACGGATCGCTCGCCTCCTGCTCGTAGAACAGCGTGATATCGACCACATCTTGCGGGACTTCCGCGCTAGCCTGCGCGTTCAGCGACAGCACGCCGGCGGGCTGGTATTGCGCGACGGCTTGCGCGCGGGCGACGGCCGGCGTCAGTGCAAGCGCGGCAGGCGCGGCGCATACGAGAGCGAAAGCGAGTGCACGTGCGGTGTTTTTCGTCATTGTTGGACTCCTTGCTTGAACAGGGTTTGTGCACGATTGAAGCAGGCGCCGTGCAATGGCACGGCGCTTGCGAGTCCGTTAGGCGGTTGTAACCTGAGCTTGGTTCCCCGGTTTGACGTTGCTTTGACGTTTGCGTCCGCGTGAATACGCGGCGCGCATCAACTATCACGCAACTCAACTATCACGCGAGTTATCACGCAATCTCAGGCGAGCCGTTTGGTGATGAAGCGCCATTCGGCCTCGGTCACCGGCGTGATCGACAGGCGATTACCTTTGGCGAGCACGCGCATGTCCTTGAGTTCGTCATGCTCGCGCAGCGCGGCGAGCGGAATGAGCGGGATCTTCTTCCTGAACACCACGTCGACGAGCACCCAGCGCGGCGATTCCTGCGACGACTTCGCGTCGTAGTACGGACTCTTCCTGTCGAACTGCGTGGGGTCCGGATACGCGGTGGACGATACTTCCGCAATGCCCGCAATACCGGGCTCGGGACAGCTCGAATGATAGAACAGCACGCCGTCGCCGACCTGCATCTGGTCACGCATGAAATTGCGCGCTTTTCCAGACAAGACGGGCATGTTGTCAAAAGTCTGGAAGCTCGCGACGGTTTGGTTTGGCTTTTTCGCATTATTCCATAATGCGAAATATCGGCGCGTCGTGTTACAATGGTTGCATTATGCCTTCATTGCCTGCTGGAATCAGTCCAATAGCCAAGTATTCGTGTTGAAACGCGTCGTGAGTCCGAATTACTTGCGTTGCTCGCCCATGGGTATGAACCAGAGCATAGTGCACTACTGGCACCAGTCTAACGAGAAGATGGTTTGATTGATTCTGCGCCAAAGATAGACACCGGAACGACTCCTTGACGCTTATATCGGTCATTGCTGTCGGAACCGGAACGCGCCGAAACTCCGCCGCTGCTGTGTGAGCGTCAGAGTCATGTAGCCAGCTTCATTGCCATTGGCCTAGCGGCTCCTTGAACTGCGACCAACGTATTCAAGGTTTTCCAACGCCGGTTAAGAGAACTACCCGATTGGTTGCCATTCCCCATTGAGAAACACTGCATAGGTCAGGCGGGCGTCAGGATGTTGACGGCCTTCCTTCGGTAGCTCCATCACGCCGCATTCAAAGCCGCCGAACGAGCAGTTGGCAGCACATGCGTTGCCGATCAGGGCCTCCAGCCGATCGATAAGTGTCGCGGTGCATTGCTTCATGAACGCGACGAGGTCTATCTCGCCTTGCGGATATTCGGCGCTGACTAGTTCGATTGTCGGTGAATAGACCTGGCCGTCGAGCTTCATCGCGAAGTCTTTCCAGACGACTTTCTGGCCGGTCTTCGGATGCTCCCAAGCGTTGCGTAGCTCTCGCATAAAGGCCATCGCCAGGGTAAGTTCGTCGAACAGCGCACAGAATCCGTGGTCATCACCGTGCTTTTGGTGAATGGCAGTTTTCAGATTCGCCAGCAGCCCCTTCCCTTCAGCCGGCTTATAAATCGCCACAAGGAAATCGATCAACACCTGCCGGAGGTTGTTGGTCAGCCTTATATAAGTGTCAATGCTCGTACGCAAATCGGGCGTGTGAGGCAGCATTTGCCCTTTGTTGCCGCGGGGGATTCCGGCGGCGGCAATGCCTGAAATCTGTTCGGAAACCTTGTCGGTCAGGTCCTGCATCTCACAGAGGATCCCTGTCCCTCTAAGGATGATTTCCATCGCCGTTTCTTGCGCAACGGCATCTGTCATGAACTCGACGTTAAACAGCTTTTTTCCGGAAACGAGTATTTTCCCGACGATCGGATTTTCAAAGCCGTAGGGAAGCGCCTTTTGATGAACATCGCGCACGTGGATGTTGGTTCGTTCAGGATCGATGCGATCGGCCAACTGCGTCAGGAAAATGCTATTGTCCTTCACAGCATAAAGGCCGTCCGGCGTCCCGAACATGAGCCGGATGGGCGTCTGGTCATCCGCATCTCCGACTTCGAAGACCTTCGCGCTGTCTCTGACCTGGTCAATTTTGCGTTTCAAGGTTCAACGCCTTATCACTGTTCCGGGAATAACAGTAATATAAATTTTCACGATCGTTCCGCCAAGCCCGGTAACTGATCGATGTTGTCGCGGCCTCGCCACGGCCAGCAGCATTGCGGCTTAACCGATCCACCATTCCCTCATTCTCACGCCCCATAACATCCTTTACGGGCGTAACCCACTGTATGAGGTAACCAGCAAGCAAGGCCTTGATATGACCATACCCCTTTGATAGCCTTGCCGAATTGCTCGAACTGCATATAGATTGGCCCGACGATGTTCGACTTACCGAACTCCCAAAGTCCGTCACAGCGGACATTGTGGTCGCACGTATAGGTCTCGAACAATCGCTCGAAATGCGACGTGAGGCAGTCGATCATGCGTTGCAGGCTGCGCAGCGACTTGTCCCCTTCGGCACTGTCTTCACGTAGGGGATCGCTCGCGCTGAATTCCAGTCTTGAACGGCCGTTTTCAAGAAGACTGAATGCCCCTTCAGGTTGTCTCATGCCCATCACAAACTTGCTTGGTGCCTGTGCGTATGCCGTGCGGTGGCAGCGTTATTGCGCTCTGCGAGAAGTGCAACATTCGAAAAAATTCATGCGCGACGTTTTAGCAAGCGTCCGTTTCGCTTTAAATAGTTCAAATTGCGGCCAGCTCCTGCAGGTCGAAACCACAAAAGTGCACCAGCACATCGACCGGTGACAGTTTCTGAACGCGATCCTCCACCTTCGAAATCGACCTCCCATCTATATCGGCGCTGCCGAGATTGGCATTGACGCGTTTCCACGTCGGCGCGAGATTCGTTGGCACCAGCGCCCGTGTTCGCAGGACATCTCGCCCTAGGTTTCCATTTGGCGCCTATCAGGTTGCAGACGCGGCATCCTGACCGCCGGACCGTTTTCGACAATAGAGAGCCACCGGATTCCCGGCATTGCTCAATTGGGACAGGTTATCAATGACCGCGTCTCCGAACGCTTTACTCAAGCCAACGGCGAATGAGCCAGATTCCTACGTTAGATGTGCAGCGAAGCTGTCCCAAGACCTGCCTACGCAACGGCGCCGCTTACCGCAAACGTATCGCCCGGCCGCGTAGACCTATAAAAAATCGCCTAAGAACACGCAAACATATAGCATTTGCGCCATTTTTTGGGTCGGTTCTACTTGCGATGAGTGGCGATTCTGTACTGGGTGCCACCGGAACGCAGCGCTCATAGCAATGAATTGGACAACGAGAGGGAAAATGAAAACGCTCAATCGAAGGGAGATTCTGGGCTGCAGCGCGGCGTTAGTGACGTCCGCGGTCTGCACGATGTCAGGAAGCGCTTTTGCACAGTCGGTCTCGACGCTTGATGTGATTCGCAAAGCGAAGGTGCTCAAGATTGGGGTAGTAGCCGATGGTGAGCCAAATTTCCACAAAGACCCCGGTACGGGGAAATGGAGCGGAATTTACATCGATTTCGCCAACAGTCTCGCGTCGTCGTTGAATGCGCAGTTTCAACTCTGCGAGACCACATGGGGCCATTTCCAGCGCCACTGTGCCCCCAAAGCACGGTTGCACGCTTTGAAGCGCATCATTACCTCCTCCGAGCTGCCGAATCTAACTTCTGCCTTGTTCGGTAAGCCTCACGGGCTTGAAGGCGCGGCTGACACCTTCTCGTTTTTCAACAGTGCTGGCGTGGCGCCAATGATCCGCTCGTGCAACCGACGTGGCAGCGTAGCCATCAAAACACTCAGTGGCTTCCGATGCCGCTGATTATTCGACACCCGAGTACATCATTGTTGATGAGTTTGAGTTCAGGCGATGTCCTTTTTTGCCGGACTGCCCGAGGCAAGGAGAGAAGCATATGTTTCATCCTCATAGGGCACACGCGGTCGACAGCGTGGACAAAACCAGCACGTCGAATTCGCTGCCAAAGTTGATGGCTCTTGGGAAAACCAACGGAACTCAAGCTGCAGGACTTGCGAGGAGCACGGGAATTGCCCGGCCACCTAGCAGGCGAACGTTAGTCGCTTCTGATGTCGTATTTCTTAATTCCGGCAATCTCTGAGCGAACAACGCGTCCCAACTCACGAACTTCTTGTGGCGTCAGGCCAACTGCGTACGCGTAGAAGAGAACACTGAGAGGATGAACGCCTATGGCTCGTGCAATTTCGTCGAGCTTGTCTAGCGTAGGTGTCTGCTTTCCAAGCTCGAGTGCACTTAGGTATGTCCTGCTAGAGACGCCAAGACCGTCTTGAGAGATGCCGCGCATTTTGCGAGCTGCCCTCAATCCGCGTGCCAGGCCAAGACGAAGCGACATCAGTCATATGGGGAAATTTGAAGATGTCACTGTCGTCGGATGCACACGATTGCGCTACAATTGATAATGTGCAAAATGTAACATACACTCCTTGTCGACCATCTGTTATCCCGAACGACAAGGCTGGATCTCGCAGGCCCTGCGCTTGAGTAGGGATGCCAATGACTTCTGTCCGTTGATTTTTCTCGAAAAGATGCTGTTTACAAAATCTCCATGGAAGACGCCGTATCGGATCAGACATGACCTGTTCAGCCGTTGGCGCCTCGCCGGCATCAATCACATAGCGACGACGTTTCTGGTGCGGGCTGCGGAAGTGCAACCCGATGATCCCGACGGCTATTCGTTTATCGTCGCGGATCCATCAATTCTTGTTTCGGTTCTCGAAGGATACGGAGCCGCGAAGCCTCGTTTGTTGGCGATCGATTGGGAAACGTTAGTTCCTGTATCGAGCGTGTGGACGTACACGTATGCTGAAGATGGCCGGAATTATCTTGCCTATGCGGATGCGCACGGCCGTCTTCACGCCTGCGAACCTCAGCAACCCGATCCTCTTGAGGCGCGTAACAAGGTCCTTGTTTGGGCACATGCGGGCTCGGACGCAGCGTGACTAGCTTAATTCAAAAACTTATGGATGAGCGCAGACGGCCAAACTTCCAGACATCTCCGCACGAATATCTGCCGCCTCTGGGACGTTGGGCAGCGGGGCGTTCCTTTGCTGGACTGTCCGCGTCGTCTCCATGCGCGAATCCGCGCAGCTCTACTTTTTGACACCGACTACGCGATTCGCTAGATCGGCTAACAAGGACATGTTGAATCCCACTGAAATCGTGCAGTTCCTGATGGACTTCGCGCCGCGATCGCAGCCGCTAAGTCTGTGCTACTTCGCGGCAATTGGAATTGAGGCGCGGCAGGTGAGTGAACTCGTGCAACAGGGATGGTTGCGACGGTTGTCCGAGGACGCTTATCTGCTTCGCGGCGACCAGCCAGGCGTCGATGGAACGATTGCCTATTTGCGAGCATTTATCCCGAATCTTCATGTGGGGGGACGAACGGCGCTAGAGTGGCATCGGATGGTGCATCATCTTCGTTTCCGAGACCGGATTGATTTGTGGGGGCGCGGCTATTGCAGCATTCCTTCATGGGCGGTGGAAAGGCTTGCATGTACCTACTATTCTCACTCCTTGTTCGACAAGCGGATGGACGAAGGCTACGGGTTGAAGTCGCTTGCGTGGCGCCATCCACATGTGCTGGTTTCGGTTCCGGAACGCGCAATTCTCGAATACGTGAGTGTCTCACTGGAGCCGGTCTTGATAGAAGGCGTAAGAGACTTCATCGGCAGCCTGAGGAACATTCGGCTGAACGTTCTGCAGGAGCTGGTCGATTGCTGTCTCCGCAGGGACGTAGCGTGGGGGCTGAAGTTTCTCGCGGAGGATGAGGGCGTGGATTGGGCACAGAAGCTGCTCGCCTGAAAAGATCTTGGTGTGACGGCTACCCTTACCGTGTCTTTGCGGCAAGCACTGACACCCCGTGGCGCGCTCGTATGATCGTTCGAGCGGCGAGTCGACAAGCCATCAGCGTTTTTGATCCACCGCAGACGGTGGCGGGATCGGTTCGATTCCCGTCTTACCAGTGAGCGTCGTGGTCTCCAGCAAACTCATCCCGAGCTGCATCAAGCACGCGCGCGGGATCGCTTCCAAAGACTTCCGCTGGTGACTGGCCGTCCAGATATGCATGTGGGGAATATAGCCAGAACGTGCGTCGCCAGCCTCCCCGATCGTCGTCGTTGGGCAGTATCGCCAACAATTCGGCGACGTCCGGACGGAGTTTGCCAACAGGATCGAACTGGAACTCGGGGTAGACAAACGCGCGTCGAGGCGCACACCACATGCCCAGTAATATCCCGGCCGCGCGTGCACGGGCGGCATAATCTCTGACATCCTCGCTGGCGGGGAGTGCGGCGAATTGGCCGATGCCAGTGTCGTCCGGCCAGTTCCTTCCGAACAGTTCGTCCCGGAAATCGATTGCGGCCCTCGCCGCGATTTTGGAGTCGCGCATTTCGGGTTTCCCTCGGTAGAGTTCTGTTTTGAGGCTCGCCCCATACAAACGCTTCATGCGGACAGCGTCCTTCGGGCTTGCGCCCCAGCTTCTGCACGGACGCGGGCTGGCGAAATATACATGTGCACCTGGCGCAGTGGCCTGAGCGCGTCGATAGTCGGCCCGTCCAACCGTTAATATGCGATCTCAATGGGCCGGCTATCGATGGCCTAACAGAAAGAGCCTTTGTTGTTTGGGCCTGTCCACAATATCAGTATCACTCATATATGTTAGCGCCGATGTGAAAATGACCCCCGCATGCAATGCGGCAAGCGTTTATTGGACATTGGACGGATCTGGTGATCAGATCGGGTATGCGCGTTTGCGACACCATTTACCCGGTCCGCAACAGCAAGGATTCGACGATGTATTGGTTATGCCTTATCGCACGGCATCCACTTGCGAACAAATTATGGCGTGAAGCGTGTCAGCTGGAAACGCGCAGCCTATTCTGACACGGGTCATGCGATGTAACGGATTAACTTCCTAGGAGACGCTTAAATAAGTTATCCTTACGATAACCCGGGAATTTGTGGAAAAGACGTATATCGTCTCTGCGCATCATTTTGCATTGTTGCCCTGATCAGAGATCCGCCGCACTGTTGAGTCTACTCCGACACCGATCACACTCGGCCACCATACGAATGCCGACACTCGCGTCACTGTCTCCCGATCGCGGAAATGGGCGGAGTACGTGCAGTTCCGCCGCCGTCGACTCCTCTATTCCTCCCGAGTAGACGGCATGACTGGCGCCCGATCAGTTGAAATGTCACACTACGCGAGTTCCGGTGCTCGATGGATTCAGCGACCTTATTGTGGCGCTGTCTCGGGAACTACAGGGTCAACTCCATTCGGTCCCGGAACGCGCAATTCTCGAATACGTCAGTGTCTTACTCGAGTTGGTCCTGATAGAAGACGTGAGAAACCTCATCGGCAGCCTGAGGAACGTTGTGCAGCAACTGGTCGATTGCTGTCCCCGCAGGGACGTAGCGCGGGGGCGGAAGTTTCTCGCGGAGGATGATGATGTGGATTGGGCTCAGCAACTGTGCGCCTGAAGAGACCCTAGTGTGGCTACCTCAGCCTTTGCACCAGTTGATGTTACTAGAAATCAATATATCTCACCACGTACGCGAAGCGACAACGTTTGCTTCCCGGGTTCCTGCTGGCAACCGTGGCACCTCCTCTACCTGCCGGAGGCGGCCGTTCCGCGATGTATCTGATCATTCCTTGTCGATTCCGTTCCCGATTTTCATCGATAGCCCATTGCGGCGTCTCGCTGCCCCAGCGAACCTGACCGCTCTATATCAAGTAGTGAGATCTGCAGGGATATTCGCGAATTCCGGCCAACCCTTGTCAACGTCGCGTGCCGTGTCAACGACGCTCCACATCACGATTTATAAGTATTATCACCTATAGAGACAAATCAAAAATCTTCTTGAACGAGAAACGCGGTATGTGTACAGTAGTTTCTTAAGCGATAGGACGGCTTGACGGCGGGCACCAGAGCGTCCGATGGTGAAGCTGATGAGAGAGAGGCCGAAAGGGGAACATACTCATGCACCGCAAACTGACCAGCGCCATGGAGCACGCGAAAGATTCGCGCCAGACGAACACGGTGCCACAAGATGGCGGGGCTTTGGACTCTCTTGGTCGATGGCGGGAGTGGGTCGTGCCGTCGCCTGACTCACAGGCGACGTATCTCGCGTGGCTGCAGATACGCGAGCAACTCGAGGCAATCGGCGCGCGAGAAGCAGCACAACATGTCACAGCGCGCGACATTGCACAATTGAGGGCACTGTTTCGTCCATACAGCCGCAAGGGCTTTATCGCCCAACACGAGCTTGCGGACTACGCCGAGATCGATCTCCGCTTTCACCAGCAGATTGTCCGTTTATCGGGCAATCGGGCGCTACAGCGGCTCTGGGCACTGTTTGGTCATGAGCAGATGCAGATGGTAAAGGCCAACACGATCGAATCTCTTGACCGTGCGCAGGTTTCGTTGCAAGACCATCTGGCCATCATTGACGCTCTGGAAAGCGCGGAGCCGGAGAGATGTGCATTGCTTTGCAAGCAGCATATCCGCGCGCTGTATGACCATATCTGCCACGAGCTCCAATAACAACAGCTTACTCTAAGATGAAGTTCACCACTTTCGCCTGCGATGGTCAACCGTGCCTCGGCGTGGCAACAGAAAACGATACTGTATTGAGTCTGACGCACACATGGGGTGCTGGCCCGCTAATAGACGGCGCTGCGCCGCGCGATATCGGTCAATTGATCGAGCTGGGTGACAATGCACTCAAGGTGGTGCGAACGATCATCGAGGATCAGGCGGGAAGTGAGGTGTATCGTCACGCTGCACACACTTTGCAGTTCCTGCCGCCGCTCGGCGTGCCTCGCAAGAATGTGTTTTGCGTCGGCCGCAATTATCGCGAGCACATTATCGAAGGCAATCTCGCGGCGGGGCGCGATCCGCACGATTTCCCCAAGGCGCTGGAACTTTTTACAAAGCCGCCAACCGCTATCGTCGGACATCGTGCGCCTGTGAAGTTGCACGCTCACGTCACGAAACTGCTCGACTATGAAATCGAGCTCGGTATCGTGATCGGCAAACGCGGAATCGACATTCCGCGCGAAGCCGCGCTCGATTACGTGTTCGGCTACACGATCGTCAACGACATCACGGCACGCGATCTGCAGAAGCGCCACGGGCAATGGTTCAAAGGCAAGGCGCTGGATACGTCCTGCCCGGTGGGGCCTTATGTGCTGCATGGCTCGGCGGTTCGCGATCCACAGGCGTTCGAACTCGACCTCGACGTGAACGGCGAACTGCGGCAACGCGCAAGCACGGCGTCGATGCTGTTTGGCGTAGCGGAGATCATCGAACAGCTGTCTGCCGGCCTGACACTGGAGCCGGGGGATCTGATCGCAACAGGCACGCCGAGCGGTGTCGGCTTCGCGATGCAGCCGCCGCGCGCGCTCGCAGCAGGCGATACGGTTCGCGCGAGGATCGGGGGAATCGGAGAGTTGAGCAACACGATCGTCGAATAACGGAACGCAGATTCGCGTGCCGAGGGATTTCGAGTCGCACACTAATCCTATGCCAGTCATTTAGTAGGACAAATCAGATACAGGAGCAAACGTGATCTATCGTTCAGGTGTCTTCAGCAGGAAAGAGGGGCTCGACGGCGAAACGTTCCGGCAGCATTGGACTCAGGTGCATGGCTCGCTCGCCTCCAGAATGCCGGGGCTGCATTCCTACTGGCAGAATCACATCATCGAGCGGCTTTACGAACGGGAGGGCAGAAGCCATCACGCAATCGATGGTATCTCGCAACTCGCGTTCGACGACGTGGCGGCGATGGAACGCGCAGAGATCTCGCCGGAATACGCTGCCTGCAAGCTCGACATCCCGAAGTTCCAGGGCGCGATCACGATTCTCGTGCTCGAGCGCGAGGAAATCGTCCCACCGCCTGCGCTTTCCACGCCGCAAAGAAAACACAAGCTCGTGTGGGTGTCCGAAGCTCGGGCTGACTTTCGCGGCGAGGCGCTGCGTGAGCGCTGGATGGCGAATGCCGCAACCTCGCTCGAAGCGGTGCCGTCGCCCACCGGCTTCGTGCAGAACTTCGTGACGGATCGCTCGCATCCGGTGCAGGCCGGCGTGCCGTCGGGCGACATTCCTGTAGAAGCGATTTCGGAACTGTGGTTGAGCGACGCGGCTGCGCTCAAGTCTTTCGCCGAGTCGGCTGCCGGTTGCATGTTCATTCATCGCGACCCGCTACTCAAGCCGATAGGGATTTATCTGGTCGAAGAGGTCAGCGTTCGCTAGCGATGTCGGACATTACACATACTGGCGAGCATCAGGCGTTGGTGGTCGGCGCGACGGGCATTATCGGTAGCGCGATCCTGCATCGCCTTGGCGCAGCGGAGGGCTGGACGGCAATCGGCCTGTCGCGCTCACGTCGGGTTGCCGAAGGCCGCGCGCGCATGCTGGAAGTCGATCTGCTCGATCCGCAAGACTGCGCGCGCAAGCTGGGTGCATTGAATCGCATCACGCATATCTTCTACGCCGCGTATCAGGCGCGGCCTTCGCGTGCCGAGGAGGTTGCCCCGAACGTGCAGATGCTGCGCAATGTGGTCGACGCAGTATCCGGGCGTGCCAGAGGTTTGAAGAAAATCGTACTGATCACCGGCGCCAAATTTTACGGCATTCAGTGGGGACGCGTGAAAACGCCGATGAAGGAAACCGACGCCCGTCAATTGCCGCCGAACTTCTACTACGACCAGGAAGACTTTTTGCGCGATGCACAGAGGCAGGCGGACTGGCACTGGTGCAATCTCATTCCACCATTCGTTTCGGGCTACTCGGTGGGCAACCCCATGAATCTCGTCATGGCAATTGGCGTGTTCGCCTCGCTTTCAAGAGAGCTGAATCTGCCGTTGCGCTTTCCCGGCTTGCCCGGCGCATGGAGCGCGTTGCAGCAGATCGCCGATGCCGAACAGATTGCCGCTGCCGCGCATTGGGCGGCAACGTCGCCCGCCGCCAACAACGAAGCATTCAATGTTACCAACGGAGATCCCATTCGCTGGGAGAACTTCTGGCCCGCCGTCGCCGGGCATTTCGGCATGCGTCTCGAAGCACCGAAGACGCTGCCGCTCGGGCGTCTGATGGCAGACAACGAAGCAGCATGGGCGCGCATGGTCGAACGCTATCGATTGCAGGCCGCATCGATAGCGAAACTCGTCGACTGGAACTGGGCGGACTATATGTTCCGGATGGAATACGACGTTCTGATGGAGACCGGCAAGATTCGCCGTGCAGGCTTTCAGGATTGCGTCGACACGACGGAGCGCTTCCTCGCGCGCTTCCGGCAATTGCAGCAACAACAGATCATTCCTCGTTGAAACCTTACCGGTGCGGCGAACGAAGTCGTCGCGGCTGAAGATCGGAATAATTCATGAACACGAGTAACGGCAATTCACGCGACACGCAAACTGATTCGCTGCAGGGTAAAGTCGTGGTGCTGACAGGCGCAGGCGGTGGCATAGCGTCGGCCATCGTCGATCGCTTCGCCCGATCGGGATCCCGCATTGTACTGCTCGAACTGCGTACGTCGTCGCTGGCGGACGCGGAGCAACGACTCGCTGCGGCGGGCATCGAATCGGTTTCGATTGAATGCGATGTGGCCGATGAGTCATCGGTGAAAAACGCAGCCGGGCGTACGGTCGAACATTTTGGCCGCTGCGACGTGCTCATCAATAATGCGGCAACGCTTGCACCGGCGACGTCGATCGAGAAGTTGCTGGTGGCCGACTGGGACCGTACGCTCGCTATCAATCTGCGCGGCGTATTCCTCACCACTAAATATTTGGGCGCTCTGATGTTGAATCAGGGTTCGGGCAGCATCGTGAATATCGCTTCGATCGCGGCCACCGCGCCCAACGCCTCGCCGCAATATGGTGCAAGCAAAGCGGCGGTTCTCGCTTTTACGCGGCACACTGCGGTGGAATGGGGGCCGCGAGGCATCCGCGCGAACGCGGTCAGTCCCGGGTTCATTCGAACGCCACTGTCGGAGAGCAACTACGCGGAGCCGGAAATGCTGGCGCGTCGCTCGAACATGGTGCCGTCCCGGCGGCTCGGTCTTCCCGGCGACATTGCAGAAGCAGTCGCGTTTCTTGCCGGCGACGGTGCGTCGTTCATCAACGGACAGGAACTCGCAGTCGATGGGGGCTTCATGCAAACGACGCTGATGCACGCACAACCCAAGGCAGAGCAATATGGAGGCTGGCAGCCGGCGCATATTGACTTCTCCGCCGCAGTCCCGCATGGGTAGCACGCCAATATCGACGGCCGAACACAGACTTAACGAACGGTTGCTCGCGGCCGCCGCATTTTTCAGCGGGGCGGCGCTACGTGTGTGCGATTCGATGCTGCCGCAGTTCGAGCAGCAGTTTCAACTGGATCTGAACGGTAGCGCGAGGGTGATCGTCGCGTTCTCGATTGCCTATAGCCTGACGCAACTCTTCTCGGGCCCACTAGGTGATCGCTTCGGTAAGCCGGCCATGGTGTTCGCCGCGTTGGCCGGTTCTGCACTGGCTGCGCTCGCGTCCGCCATGGCGCCGGCTTTTCTCGCGCTCGTCTGTGCGCGAGCGATGTGGGGCATTGCTGCAGCCGGCATCATTCCGCTTTCCATGGCATGGATTGGCGACTGCGTTCCGTACGACCGACGTCAGCGTGCGCTTGCGCGCCTGCTATTTGGAACGCTATCAGGCATGATGGCCGGTCAGTTGCTCGGCGGATGCATGATCGATACGCCGTTGAGTTGGCGAGGAGCTTTCGTCCTGCTCGCAGCGGGCTATTTGCTGCTTGCGCTGCAACTGCGCGCCGAACTTCGGCGCGATGCGGGCGTCGCGCTGCACCAGAGTGTGAGAGGCCGATCTGGCAGGTTCGCGAATCACGCCTGTGTCGTGCTATCGGCCCGTTGGGCGCGCGTCGTTCTTCTAACCACTGCATTCGAGGGTGTCTTTCTTCTCGGGCCACTCGCATTTATTCCTGCGTCATTGCACGCCCGCTTCGATATGTCTTCCGGCCTGGCCGCGGCCTATGCCGCGCTGTATGCGGGCGGAGGGCTCATCTATGCGCTCTGCGCGCGTTATCTGATCGACCGGCTCGGAGAGCGAGGTATCGTGCTGTGCGGAGGCTTGCTGATCGCCGCAGGTCTCGCGAGCGTCGGGCATTTGCCGTTGCCCGCGTTCGCCGGTTCAGCCACGTTGCTCGTGGGTTGCGGTTCGTATCTGTTGCACAACACGCTGCAAACGCATGCTACCCAGATGGCGCCGTCTGCACGCGGAACGGCGGTGTCGTTCTTCTCGTTCAGTCTGTTTTTGGGGCAAGCGCTCGGCGTCGCGATAGGCGGATACACCGTCGAACTCTTGGGCTATCCACGCTTCTTTGAGATCTGTTCGTTTGTGATGCTGGTGTGTGCTGTCGTCTTCGCGTTGCTGCTTGCAAGACGCGCGCGCAGGCGGTAGCGCGCTCAGCCGGCTACCGCGCGCTTGCGAACCGCTTTCTTAACCGGGCTCCGGTCCGTCTTCGCGACTGTTTTTGCCGGAGACTTTGCGGTTGACTTCGCCAGTGAATCGGCTTTCGACTTGACCGGATTCTGCGTGATGGGCGTGTCCACGCCCTGCAGCTTGCTCGACAGTTCCGCTGCAGTCTCGATGACGAGATCTGCCATAAGGCGCTCGTCCTCCGCAGATACTTCGGAGCCGAGTCTCACGAGACACAGACTCGCCGTCACGACGCCAGGCGCCGCGAAAATGGGTGCGGAAATGCCGACCAGCGCCTTGTCGATGTCGCTTGCCTTTGCGTATCCGGCTTTACGCACGTCGCGCATCCGGTCGCGAAAAGCCACCCATGAGTCACCGAGACCCGCCGCGGCTATTTCCTGAGCGTGATAGAGGTACAGGCGCTGCAGCTGATGCGAAGGAAGGTTCGCCAGAATGACCCGCGAGGGCGCGCCAAGAAAGAGCGGGAAAGGGCGCCCGCGTTCCATGCTCATGAGCTTTTCGAGGCGCTCGTCCGTCGACGCCTTGTAAATGGTCAACACACGCAGCCCGTAGTAGCGGCACAGCAGTTGGGCCCCCGCAACACGCTCCTCGATGCGCGTCATGATCGGCTGGCCGATCTGGAGCAGCGGGTCGGCGAGGCGTAATTGCCGGTCGATCTCGATGAACTTCGGACCCAGGGCATACGCGCCTTTGCCGATCGGCACGAGAAAGCCGCTATCCGTGAGCGAGCGCACGTACCGGTACATCGTCGCGCGTGCCAGTCCCGTCGTTTCGATCAGCGCATCGACCGTCCATGTGGGCGTTTCTATAGTGAACAAATCGAGTAATCCGAGGATGCGGTCCGTGGAGCTGTCGGAGCGATTGCGGTCGGTCATCGTTGGCGTTCGGGTCGTTATTGATACAAGGTCATTTTTAATCATTCTACAGATTTTTCATATTGCAAGACTGTTTCGCGATCTCGTCCAACGCGGACTGCCACGCGGATAGTACAAACCCCTAGATTGACAATAAAAATTGAAAGTCTCTAAATGTGAGATTACTATGTAGTCGACGCATGCAGGAATCGATAGGCTGCCTTGTGGGTGTCGAGATCGGCGGGCTCAGGGAGACAGAGCTCGTTAAGAAAATAATCTGTGAGGTACGACAATCATGAATGGGATCGACGGCGGGGCACCTGACCAGGTACTGGAACGCCGCATATTGCGAAAAGTCGGATGGCGTATCTTGCCGATTCTGCTGCTGGGGTTTTTAATCTCATTCATCGACCGGGCAAACGTCGGCGTGCTCTACGGACCGCTCACACATTCGCTCGGTCTGACCGCATCGAGCTTTGGTCTCGCCGCAGGACTTTTCTACATCGGTTATCTGGTCTTCGAGATTCCGTCGAACCTCGCGATGGCGAAATATGGTGCTCGCGTGTGGCTCGCGCGTATCCTAGTTACGTGGGGGTTCGTTACGGTCGCGCTTGCGGCCGCACAGGGCGTCACGTCGTTTTATATCCTTCGCATCCTGCTCGGCGTCGCCGAGGCGGGGTTCTATCCCGGCGCGCTGTTTTTCCTGACGCTCTGGTATCCGCCGCGCGCGCTCGGCCGTGCCTATTCTCTTTTCGAAATAAGTATCCCGGCATCGCTTGCGATCGGGTCACTGCTGACGTCGAGTTTGCTGCTGCTCGACGGCGTCTGGGGCATCGCAGGGTGGAAATGGGTGTTCATCCTCGAAGGGCTGCCGGCAATCGCGCTTGGTCTCTACATATTTTTCGTGCTGCCGGATAATCCCGACAAAGCAACATGGCTCACTGCAGAAGAAACGTGCTATCTGAATTCGCAGCTCCTAACGCGGCATGAAAGCGCGAAATCCGAGCTGGGCAAGGTCGCCGTCATTTTCCAGAGCGGGCTCGCGTGGATCTTTGCGGCGCTCTACTTCTCCTTCGTGATCGGATTCTGGGCCGTCACATATTTTCTGCCGAAGATCGTTCAGGAACGCTTTCACGTTGGTGTCGTGCAGGCCGGCGCCATCTCGGCGATTCCGTGGATCGTCGCAGTGCTCGCCATCATCGTCGTTTCGCGCACTTCTGCGAAAACGCGCGACCGTCGCTGGCACATGCTCGTTCTGCTCGGCCTGGCCGGTATCGGTCTGTTGATGAGCGCAGCGGTCGCTTCACCCATTCTCGCGCTGATCGGCATTGCGATGGGTGCCGCTGGCATGCAGGCCGCGACGCCGCTCTTCTGGACGATGCCTTCCACCGTGTTCCGCGGTGCGATGGCCGCCGTCGCACTCGCCATGGTCAATTCGCTCGGCAATCTGAGCGGCCTCGCGGGACCGTGGATTCTCGGTTTCTTTAGCGATGTGACGGGCAGTAGCCGCGTCGGTCTTTACATCATGTCGGGCTTTTTCTTCGTGTCTGCCATTCTCGCTTTCGCGGTTAGCACCGCGGTGACGAGGCGCCGCGACGTGATCGGATCGCCGTCGCTCGAACAACCTATCGGAAGTTACTGACATCCTGTGCCGCGCATGCGGCTCGCAATCATGGAGAACAACGCATGGCTATCGTCGAGGAGCGCTGTTACGTACTGCATTCGCAATTTGGACCGGCGGACTATTTTGCGATTTACGACCGCCTGGGGCGCAAGGTGCAAACGCAGACGCTGGGCGGTTTGATCGGCTACTTCGCGTCGGAAGTCGGCGAGTTGAACAGCATTCTGAGTTTGTGGCGTTACGACAGTTTCGAAGCGCGCCTGCAACGCCGCGCGCAGCTGGCCGCCGACCCTGCGTGGAAGGAATATCTGTCCCAGATTCGCCCCATGATCCGCACGATGAACAACCGCCTTCTGGTGCCGGTCGCGGCACCGGAAGAACGAACGACTGCCTGACTGGCACCTGCGCTCTCTTCACAAAGAACATGAAATTTCAGGATCGGATTTGTGTTGTGACAGGTGGTGCGTCCGGTATCGGCGCGGCGATCTGTCGCGCCTTCGACGCTCAGGGTGCAAAGCTCGCCGTGCTCGACGTGGACCGCGACTCTGGCGAAACCTTTGCACGGAGTCTGCGGGGCGCTGTCTTTATCGAATGCGACGTTGCGGATGCGGCTTCCGTAAAGCGTGCATTCGAGCGGATCGCCCAACGCTGGGATCGTACGGATGTTCTCGTCAATAACGCGGGCATTGTCGGGCGCGAAGAATATGGCCGCGTGCAGACCCGGCGAGTGCAACAGATCGAAGATGTCAGAAGCGGCCGCAAGCCGGGACCGCTTCGCGCAACCGTGAGCCTGACCGACGAGCAATGGCGCCGCATGATCGACATTCATCTGAACGGCACATTTTATTGCACGCGCGAGGCCTTGCTCCAGATGGAGCGGCTGGGGCAGGGCGCGATCGTGAATATGTCTTCGATCGCGGGTCTCGACGGCGGCTTTGGCAATCCTCATTACGCAGCCGCCAAGGCGGGAATTCTCGGATTCACCCGCGCGGTCGCAAAAGAGGCAATCCAGCAGGGCATTCGCGTTAACGCGGTGGCGCCGGGATTCGTCGATTCGCCACTGCGGCGAAGTCTGTCGGAAGCGTTGCAGCAACTTCAGATCGCCGCGACTCCGATGGGCCGCGCGGCCACCGGTGACGAGATTGCTTCGCTCGTGTTGTTTCTCGCGAGCGACGACGCGTCGTACCTGGTAGGCGAAACGATCAGTCCGAACGGTGGATACCTGACTATCTAGGAGATTTTGCATGAGCAATTCGACACCGCCAATCGTCGAGACATACGACGCGGGCCGCATTCTGGTATTCGATTCCGCAACCTACGTGGAAGACTATCTGCGCGACCACGAAGCGCAGGATGACGTTGTGGTGGCAGCGTCGTATGCGGGTGTCCTGTGCGCGAAGATGGTCATGAAAGCGAAGCCGCGCGGGGCGATTGGACTCGATTGTGCAATCGGCAAGGACGGCGCCGGCATCAGCGGCCTGTGGTTCTACGAAGCGCTCGGCGTGCCCGCTGCCGCGACCGACGTGATGACCGCCGAAATGGGCAATGGCTGCGACATGTACGACGAAGGCGTGATATCGAGGCTGAACGATTCGGCGCAGCGGCTCGGCCTGACGGTCGGCATGTCCGTTAAGGAGGCGGCGCAGGCGTTGTTGACGGGCGCGCACAAACCTTCCGCTTTCGATCCGGCCAGACGTCTCGTCATCGAAACCAATGCCGACGGGCGCAGCATCGTCTGTACGGACAGCATTGCATTCGCGCTGCCGGAAGATCGCGAACGCAATGTGTTGTGCACGGCGGGACACACGGGGCGCAGTGTCATCGAATATTTCCGCAGCTTCCGGCCGTGGGCATTCATCTGCTCGGATGGGGGCGTCGGCAAGAACGATTCGGGTATTTCGGCGCTGCAGGTGGTCGAGGCGGATGGCATTCCCGGCGCGTCGGTCGACGCGCGAACGGCCCGCATGGGGGACGGACAGAGTACGTACTTCGACGGTGTCATCAGCGCGGTGAACAGCCTCGCGGCGGCCAAGGGTGTTGCGGTGGGACAGAGCGCGCGCGAGGCCGCCCGCCATCTGCTGTCCTGAGCACACCGATTCGCGTAACGAACCAGAGAGAGAGGACAAACATGGCTACGACACCCAACATGCCCGAACACGACAAACTCGACACGTTGCAGTCGCGCTTTGTACAGGTTGACAAGCTCGCGTGGAAGCCGACGCCCACGCCGGGCATCGACATGAAGATTCTAATGGAAGAACCTGAGAGCGGACTGCTGACGGCGCTGTTCCGCTGGGAGCCGGGCACTGAACTGCCGCTGCATGAGCACGTCGAGGTCGAGCAGACCTATGTGCTGGAAGGCAGCATCGTCGACGACGAAGGCGAGGTGCTTGCGGGCGATTACGTATGGCGGCCCAAGGGAAATCGCCATATCGCACGCGCGCCGAGGGGCGCACTCGTGCTGTCGTTCTTTCTGAAGCCAAACAGGTTTCTGTCGGGCGAGCTGGCAGGACAGGAACTCAAGTAAAGCGGCACGCGGGTCGACATGGGGAAAGGTGCTCAGGTGGTCAACGAATTCGATGTGATCGTGGTGGGCGCGGGTGCCGGCGGTATGGCCGCGGCGGTCAGCGCGGCGAAGAACGGGGCGAGTGTGATTGTCATCGAAAAGGACAAGGTACTCGGCGGGACGACTGCGCGCTCGGGCGGCGTGCTGTGGATTCCGTGTCATCCGTTCTCGCAGCAGAGCCCTGCCGAAGATTCGATCGAGAACGCCACGACCTACCTTCGTCATGAGGCGGGGCGATACTTCAATGCGGAGAAGGTGCAGGCGTTTCTTCACAACGGGCCGCGCATGGTCGACTGGTTCCAGCGCGAAACCGACGTGAAGTTCGTCTCCGTGCCGGAGTTCTCGGACTACCATCCGGATGCGGCCGGCGGTCTGCCCGGCGGCCGTTCGATCCTTGCCGCGCCGTTCGACGGCAGGGAGTTAGGCAAAAAGATCGAATGGCTGCGCCCGCCGCTGCGCGAGATTACCTTCGTGGGCATGATGTTCAATGCAAGCAAGGAGATCAGCCAGTTCTTCAACGTGACACGTTCGCTGGCCTCCGCATGGTATGTGACGAAACGCCTTGTTACGCACGCGCGCGAAATGCTGACATACGGACGCGCCATGCGCCTGACCAACGGCAATGCACTCGCTGCGCGTCTCGCGAAAAGCGCCTTCGACTGCGACATTCCATTTCGCCTCGACACGCGTGTCGAACGTCTGCTGATGGAAGGCAGGCGCGTGGCAGGCGTCGCGGTAAATTCGGGCGGCGAAAGCATGAACCTGTACGCCCGTACGGGCGTCATCCTCGCTGGCGGCGGGTTTCCGCAGGACGTGGAGCGTCGCAAGGCGCTATTTCCGCACGCACCGAATGGAACCGAGCATCTGTCGCCCGCGCCGGCCAGCAACACGGGTGACGGACTTCGCCTCGCTGCGAATGCCGGCGCGGCGCTCGAACTCGACCTGCCTAATGCCGCCGCCTGGATACCCGTTTCGAAGGTGCCGTATCGCAACGGCGAGTCCGGTGTATTTCCTCATCTGATCGACCGGTACAAACCAGGCGTCATCATGGTGACGCGAAACGGACTTCGCTTTACTAACGAATCCAACTCGTATCACGACGTCGGCATGGCAATGCAGAAGGCGTGCCGGGATAGCGATGCGACAGAGGCTTTCCTGATCTGCGATCACCGAACCTTGCGACGCTACGGCCTGGGATTCGTCAAGCCGTTTCCCATTCCGTTTGGTCCGCATCTGCGCAGCGGCTACCTGAAGCGCGGACGCACACTAGCCGAACTGGCGGATGCGGCCGGCATCGATGCTGCGGCCTTCGAACGTACGGTCGCGACTTTCAACGAAGGAGCGGTGCATGGTGAAGACCATCAGTTCGGACGCGGCAATTCCGCGTACAACCGTTTTCTTGGCGATGCAGAACATCAGCCGAATCCTTGTGTCGCGCCGATCCAGGACGGGCCGTTCTACGCGATTCGAACAGTAATCGGCGATCTTGGCACCTTCGCCGGGATTCGCACGGATGGCTGTGCGCGGGCGCTCGATTCAAGCGGGCATGTGGTGCCCGGTTTGTACGCGGTGGGAAACGACGCCGCAAGCGTAATGGGTGGGAATTATCCGGGCGGCGGCATTACCCTGGGACCGGCGATGACCTTCGGTTTTCTCGCGGGCGAGCACGCTGCGAAAACCGCGCGCGGCGCGCGGGAAAACGCGCTAAGTCTGGATATGCCGGTAGCCGAGGTCAGCGTGCTGGCGCGCAGCAGCGAGCAGGCGCCCTGACACCGCAAAACGGAAACGGCGTCTCGCTGAAAAGGATGCGAATGGAACCCGAGCTGAAGGCGTTGATAGAACAACTAAGCCAGGCAGGGCGGCGGCCGTTCTGGCAGTGCACTGTCGACGACGCGCGCAATGCGCCGACACTGGTTAAGCGTCTCTTTCCCGATGCGCCGTCTGTCGAACGGACGCAGGACATCCGCATTTCTTCCACGCGCGGTCATGCATTTCCGGCACGGCTCTACGTGCCGCGTGACAGGCCATGCGGCCTGATTGTCTATCTGCATGGCGGCGGCTGGGTCGTCGGTTCTGTCGACGACTATCATCCGCTCACTGCCACGATCACGGCGAGGAGCGGATTTGCCGTGTTATCGGTGGACTATCGTCTTGCTCCGGAGCACGCGTTTCCCATTCCGCTGGAAGACGCGCGTGCCGCGTTGGAATGGGCGTCGTCAGGCTCCGCCGCGGTGGCAATTGGTGCGGACGTGAATTGTCTAATCGTGATGGGCGACAGCGCGGGAGCGAATCTGGCCACCGTCGCTGCGCGCCTGCATAACGAAAAAAATATTGATCGGCGCGTGGACGGGCAGGTGCTCGTGTATCCGGTTACAGGACATGATTTCAAAACCGCCAGCTACGACGAGTTCGCCGAAGGCAATCTGCTTACGCGAAACGACATGCAGTGGTTCTGGGATCACTACTGTCCCGAACGGGCGGCGCGCGCGAATCCTCTCGCTTCACCGCTCGAAGCGGAAGATCTGAGCATGTCGCCGCCCGCGCTCGTCATGACGGCCGGACGCGATCCGCTACGCGACGAAGGGGAAGCTTATGGCGCACGTCTTCGGAAGGCGGGTGTCGATGTTGCAGTCGTCCGATGTGACGGGCTTGTGCACGGCTTTCTCGCGATGATCCACCAGGTCCCCGGCGCCGCAAGGGCGTTCGACAGGATCGTCGATTACATCACCCGGTTAGGCGAAGCAGTACCAGAGGCTCGACGCTAGCGCACACCTCGCATCTGCGGCATCTCCGGCGCGCATAGTCGCGCCTTTCTCCGTTTTCCACTCCCAGAAAAGCGACCAGTGCGACCGGGCAAGACCAGCGTCCTCGACGCGGTCATCTGTCATTCGGATCTGGTCCACTGTATGCGCGTATTCACCTACATATAAATGTTTGACCATTCGACCAAACAAAGATGACACTATCGACACGATCACACAAGCATCGATAGACGGGTGACACAGGCAGGCAAAGTCGCTTAGCTCAGATGGCCGATGTAATGTTCGGTCGCACCGCGCACTGGGATTCAGGCGTGAGTGAAAGTGGGAAAGTAGAGACGAACGCCGACATCCGGTGCAGTCTGGTCGGGGCATATGACATTCACATAATAAGTTTCGCTAATCAACCTCTGCTGCCAGACAAGGGGAACTCAATTGTGTATGCAGAAGGACAGTCAAAAAAATATATTGGAGATTATGTAATGGAAAAAAGTATCGTACTGCCGGCCGTCATCTCGGCGTTACCCATCCTCGCATGGGCTCAGAGCTCGGTTACCCTGTATGGAACTGTGGATACATCCGTTGCCTACGTCAGAGCTGCAGGGCAGGGGTCCAAAACATCGCTCGAAGACAGCGGCGAAAACGCTTCCCGATTCGGATTAATTGGCAACGAAGATCTCGGCGGCGGTCTCTCTGCAGGCTTCACGCTCGAAAGCGATATCTTCCCCAGTAGCGGGTTAGGCGGAACCACCAACACGAACAATCAGAAAAGCGGCGTCGCGACTGCCATGTTCAATCGCAGATCGTTCATCAACCTCACATCGAAAACATACGGTGAACTGCGCTTGGGGCGCGACTACTCGCCGTCCTATTGGAACGTAGCAAAATACGACCCCTTTGTACACGAAGGAATCGGGAGCGCGGCGGTCAGGGATCTGACAGACACGGGCATTACGGGCGTGCGTACGTCGAACACGGCGTTCTATCTCACGCCAGATACGTTAGGCGGCTTTTTTGGCGAGGTCGCATACGGTCTGGGTAACAACCCGCAGAACTTACCCGATGGCACCGGCCATGACGGCAACTACGCAGGATTCCGGGTCGGCTATATCGGGCACGGAGCGAACGTGGCGATTGCGGGCGGCAAGACGACCTATCTGGCAGGCGACGTCCGGGTGCTCAACTTCGGTGGCACTTACAACTTCAATATTTTCACTGTCTACGGTTTTTACCAGCAGGCCGAAGTCGGCGGAACGGCTTCGCAGACGCAGTCGACCATTCTCCTTGGGGGAATGGTTCCGGTCGGCGTGAATGCGGTGCGCTTCTCGGCGATCGAACAACACATTCATGGCGATTCTTCGCTTGACTCTCAACAACTGGCGATAGGCTACGTCTACAACCTTTCCAAGCGCACCTCGCTATATGCGACCTACGCATTTCTCAACAACCATAAGAATGCCAAGGGCGGATTACAGGAAACGTCGATTCTGGCACCGCAGCCGGGTGGCAACGTCAACGGTGTGCAACTGGGTATCAGCACATTGTTCTGAGTCGGCGAGCCGGCCACGGGGTGCACGTTTCGCGCGTATCGGAGGAATATCGATGAATCAGGATTTTTTTCTGCAGAGCAAGGTTGCGGCCATTACCGGAGCGGCGGGCGGCCTCGGCACGGGTATCGCAAAGCGGCTTGCCGGACTGGGCGCGAGTGTTGCGTTGCTTGAGCCGGGAATCGAACGTCTCGTCTCGCTCGCGAGCGAACTGACAGATTCCGGAGCAACCGTGTTGAACGTTGCGTGTAATGTCACCGATGCCGCATCGACACGTTACGCTGCCGCACAGGTGTTGTCGAGCTTCGGGCGCATCGACGTGCTGGTCAATAACGCAGGTGTTCTGGCTCGTCCATCGGCGCTCGAAAGCATATCGCTCGAGGACTGGGATCGCAGCCTCGCGGTGAATCTGACAGGTGCATTGCTGTGCACGGCAAGCTTCGGTGCGGCAATGCTCGAAGCGGGGGCAGGCAGCATCGTTAATATTGCTTCGATCGCGGCGTACAGCCCAAACACGTCCGTTGCCTACAGCGTCAGCAAGGCGGGACTACTGGCACTGACGCGTCACACGGCAGTGGAGTGGGCGCCGCGAGGCATACGTGCAAACTCTGTGAGCCCGGGATTCATTCGCACGCCGCTTTCGGAAGTTCACTACGCCAATCCCGATCTGTTGCAACTTCGCACGCAAGCGACGCCCGTCAGACGTCTTGGCACCGTCGATGACGTCGCCGCAATCGTCGGCTTTCTGGCGAGTCCTGCAAGCGCCTTCATCAACGGAGAGGACATCGTCGCCGATGGCGGATTTCTGAATACCGCACTTATGCATGTGCACGATCCGGCACAACAGTACGGCGGCACGCATCAAGCCGATCTGAGTGCATTTGCGCGGCTTGGACGTTGAACGCGAGTTTTCCTTATCAATGGAGAGGTCATGAAAGACGAAGATAGAAAAACAGTGCGAGCGGTCCCGGACACGCGCAGTTTCCGGCGGGCGCTCGGCTGTTTTCCGACCGGCGTGACGATCGTGACTACCGCCGATTCATCGGGGATTCCGGCAGGCCTCACCTGCAATTCGTTCGGCTCCGTGTCGCTCGAGCCACCATTGATCACGTGGAGTCTGCGTGCGACAAGCCGCTCGGCAGCAGTGTTCCGCCGCGCACGCGCTTTCGCGGTCAACGTTCTGGCGGAAACGCAAAATCCTCTCGCGGTCCGTTTCGCCGACAGTTCGATTCCGGACAAATTCGCAACCGTGCCGACGCGTCCCGGTCTGCGCAACATTCCGCTGATCGAAGATTGCGTTGCCTACTTCGAATGCGTGACCTGTACTGAACTCGATGTCGGTGACCACGTGCTTTTCATCGGCAACGTCGAACGTTTCAGCTACAGGGGACAGGACTCGCCACTCGTTTTCTGCAAAGGCAATTACGCGGTGACCGCGGCGTGGCGCTGAGGTCGCCATAGCGCGAAACGAACGGTTGACAACAGGATGGCGATGTCTAGAATGGTTTTACCATTATATCAGTGGAGGCGAAAGATGGAGGCGATTGAAGTCAACAGTGCCAATGAATGGCGCACGATGACGCCTGGTGTCGAAGGATGGTCGCATACCGCGCGCCGCTCCGACCCGAACAAGTATTTCATGGTGTCGTGCGACGATCACGCGAACGAGCCACCTACGCTGTGGGTGGAGCGCATGGATGCGAAATATCGTGAGCGCCTGCCGCGGGTGTGGGTCGACGAGCATGGCGTGCAGTGGCGCCAGAGCGAAGGCCAGCAGAAGCCGGACCGTCTCGTTCTGGCCGCGCTCGAGGGTGAGGACGCCGCGCGCGCCAAAGCGGGCGCGAATGTCGAGCAGCGTCTGAAAGACCTCGATATGGACGGCATCGACGCAGAACTCGTTTTCCCGAACAAGGGGCTTGCGATGTGGTCGACCCCCGATCCCGTATTCGCGTCAGCCCAGTGCAAGGTCTACAACGACTGGGCGTGGGAAACGTATGGGTCGCACGTCGATCGTTGCTCGCCTGTGGCGACGATTTCGACCGGCGACCTGGAAGGTTCGATCGTGGAAGTTCAAAGGGCCGCTGCCATGGGGTTCCGGAGCGTGAATATTCCATGCAAACCCATTTACGGCCCGCACGACGTCAATCACGTGAATTACAACCTTCCTCATTTTGATCCGCTGTGGGCCGCGATCGAGGAAACGGGTATGCCCGTCACGATTCACATTTCGACGGGCAAGGACCCACGTACGTCACGCGGACCGGGTGGCGCGCTCGTCAATTATTTCGCGCACGCATTTTCGCCGGTGTTCGAGCCAATTGCGAACCTGTGCGCCTCCGGCGTGCTGGACCGGTTTCCCAGGCTGCATTTTTCGTTGATCGAAACCGGAGTGGGCTGGATTCCATGGATGCTCGACACGATGGACGAAGTCTACAAAAAGCATCATTTCTGGGTGAAGCCAAAGCTGAAGCATGGACTGCCGAGCGACTACTTCCGTCGGCATTTTTCAGCCACGTTCTCTGAAGATCCCTCGGGCGTGGCGCTTTGCGAGACGCTCGGCCTCGAAGGCAATTTCCTGTGGGCAAGCGACTATCCGCATCACGAGGGAACGTGGCCGCATTCGTCGGAAGCGATCGAGCGTCAGATGGGAACCCTGCGCGACGGCACGCGCGCACAGATTCTCGGCCTGAATGCGGCGCGGATTTTCCACTTTCCGGTTCCGCCGCGCTATCAGGCGACGCAGGCGCAAACCGGTCTCACGCAATGACGCCGGCGACAACGCCGAAATATTCATCCGGAACAGGAGTCGATTTGTGAACGGCAACGTGGCTGTCATGGGGGCGAGCGCGATCCCGATCGGGCGACACCAGTCGGATCCGAACGGGCCGTTACAGACGCTCGAACACGAGATCCTCGCGAAGCTGGTGGTTCAGGCTGCGCGCGATGCACACATCGAGAAGGATGACATCGGCGGTCTCGTGTTCACCTCGCCGAGGACCTACACGCGGCAAAAATATCTGCATACATTCATGGCCAATTACTTGCGGTTGCCGTGCGACGGCACCGTCATGGAAGTGATGGGGAACGGCATGACGGCCGCGCTCGCGTTCGACGAAGCGGCGAACCAGATCAGGCTCGGGCGGGCGAAAGTCGTGCTGGCGCTCGGGATCAACATGGAGTCGGCGATCTCGTCTACCGAGCATGCAATGAGCAGCATGCGTGCGACGGGCGACATCGATTTTCACGCCACCGCCGGATTCATTCCTATCTCCTGGTATGCGATGGATGCCACGCGGTACATGTATCAATACGGCGCGACGCGTGAGCAGATTGCGTCTGTGGCCGTCAAGAACCGGTATCACGCTTCGCTCAATCCGCTCGCGCAATACCGTAAGCCCATTTCTCTCGAAGACGTGCTCGCGCAGCGTCCGATCGTTGAGCCGCTCGGGCTCTACGAAGTTCCTCCACGGGGGGACGGCGCGGCCTGCATCGTACTAGCTTCGGAAGAGGTGGCGAGGAGCACGGGTCGGCCCTACGCGCTGCTGCGCGGCCGCGGCTTCCATCACGAGGGGGCGCATCAGATCAGCGAGGTGCCGAACGACATGATCGAGTTCAACGCGGCCGTGCGAGCCGGCGCTGCAGCCTATCGCGAGGCGGGCATCGAGGCGCGCGATATCGACATCGCCGAGGTCTACGCGCCGTGCACGATCGTCGAGGTGATCGTGAGCGAAGCGCTCGGTTTCTTCGCTCGCGGCGAAGGCGCGGCGGCCGCGGCGGCGAAAGAAACGACGCTTGGCGGTCGTATTCCGATTTCGACCTCGGGCGGTCTCACATCGCGCGGACATCCCGCTCTGGTGACCTCACTCTATAACGTTGTCGAACTGGTCGATCAGTTGCTGAACCGTGCAGGCGAACGGCAAGTCACAGACGCCCGCTGGGGACTGACAACTGGCGAACTCGGCAACTACAACGCGGCGCTCGTTCACGTGCTGGAGGCGATCCGATGAACCTCACTACCATTTTGATGCCGCGCGAGCGGGCATATCCGCCGCGTGTCTCGGCATTTACGGAGCCGTACTGGAAGGCTCTGTCGGACGGTCGTCTGATCACCACATTCTGCACGCGCTGCAGTAAGCCGACATTTGTGCCGAAACCGGTCTGCCCACATTGCTGGAGCGACGACATGCGTTGGGCGGATCTGTGCACGACCGGCACCCTGTACTCGTGGACGCGCGTGTATTCCGCGCCGAGCGCCTTCGTGGAGGAAGCGCCGTTCACGCTCGGAATCGTTGATCTGGATGTGGGGTTGCGACTGGCGTGCCGTCTGCACGGCGCGGAGCATCAGGACGTCGCGCCCGGCATGCCGGTCCGGATGGCGGCGTTGAGCTATCTCGACGGTCCCATGCTGGCCGCGGTGCCGAGGTGATGCGCGAGTCGCACGGCTGGCAACGGAAACGTCACACACCGGGCGAGAGCCGATTGCCTGCGAGATTCAATTCAAACTGGAGACTGTCATGGGACACATGAACGAAACGCCTGCCTTGCCGGCGTGGCTGGACGGATCGCCGAAGCTATTGCTGATCGACGGACAACCCACGCCCGCCCGTTCCGGCCGCACCTTCGAAACGATCAATCCGACTACCGGCAAAGCGCTCGCGCAAATCGCAGAAGCAGACGAGAAAGACATCGATCTGGCCGTCGCCGCCGCAAGGCGCGCACTGGATGGACCGTGGGGCAGATTCAAGCCGTTCGATCGTCAGGCCGTTCTGCTCAAACTCGCCGACCTCGTCGAAACGCATTTCGACGAGTTGGCGCTGCTGGATACGCTCGACATGGGTGGACCGATCCGCAGTACCGGTGCCAAGCGCACGCGTGCGATCGGATTGTTGCGCTTTTATGCTGGGCTCGCGACATCCATTCACGGAAGCACGATCGACAACTCGCAGGCAGGCGAGGTCATTTCGTACACCGTCAAGGAACCCGTCGGCGTGGTCGCGGCGATCAATCCGTGGAATGGTCCGCTCGGGCTCGCTATCTGGAAGATCGCGCCGGCTCTCGCAGCCGGCTGCACAGTCGTTCTTAAGCCCGCCGAGCAGGCGCCTCTGTCGCCGTTGCGTTTCGGCGAACTCTGCCTCGAAGCCGGCATTCCACAGGGCGTTGTGAATGTGGTGACCGGTTTCGCAGGGGCGGGCGCCGCGCTCGCCGCCCATCCTGGCGTCGACAAGGTGGCCTTCACCGGATCGACGGAAGTCGGGCAGCACATCATTCGCGCGTCGGCGGGCAACATCAAACGCGTTTCGCTCGAACTCGGCGGCAAGTCACCCAACATCGTTTTCGCGGACGCTAATCTCGACGCGGCCGTGCCCGGCGCGGCGATGGCCGTGTTTGCGAACTCCGGCCAGATTTGCAGCGCGGGCACGCGGCTATTCGTGCAGCGTTCGATTCATGAGGAATTCGTCGAGCGGCTATCGTCGTTCGCAAAGACGCTCAGGGTCGGCAATCCGCTTGATCCCGACACGCAACTGGGGCCGCTCGTCAGCGAAGCACAATTGAAACGGGTCACTTCGTATCTCGACAAGGGGCGCGAAGAGGGCGCGCGCGCAGTGGCGGGCGGCACGCGTCTGCAGAACGACGAACTGAAGAATGGCTATTTCGTTGAGCCGACCGTGTTCGACGGTGTGAAAGACGACATGGCGATCGCACGCGAAGAAATTTTCGGCCCGGTGATTTCTGTGTTGCCATTCGATACCGCCGAAGAAGCCGTACAGCGCGGTAACGACACGGAGTACGGCCTTGGCAGCGGCGTGTGGACGCGTGACATCGGCAACGCTCACAGAGTCGCGCGCGGACTGCGCGCGGGCTCCGTCTGGGTCAATTGCTATCAGGTAATGGACCCGGCGGTTCCGTTCGGCGGCTACAAGATGAGCGGCTATGGGCGGGAGTCGGGTGTCGAACACATGGAAGAGTTTCTGCAAACGAAGGCGATCTGGATCAAAACGGACTGACGGCGCGAGCTGACAAACGCTGGACGGGAAATCCGCATTGCAAACAGGCAGATCAACGACGATATTCAAAGAAAAACACTTGCCGGTGCCATGCGCCTTCGGGCGCCGAAGCGCTGGCTTCCAATGGAGACGAGTATGAAAGCCGATGAAGGCATGGTCGCCGAGATCGAACGGCGTATCGTTTCGAAGGTGAACTGGCGGGTGATGCTGATTTTCATGCTGGGGTACCTGATTTCCTTCGTGGACCGGGCAAATCTGGGAGTCCTCGCCGGTCCCATCTCCAAGGACCTGCATCTGTCTGCGGCAAGCTTTGGTCTTGCGGCTGGTGTCTTTTATATTGGCTATTTGCTGTTCGCCATTCCATCCAATATGGCGATCGTGCGTTTCGGCGGCCGCTTCTGGATGGGTTGCATCATGGCAGGTTGGGGGTTGGTATGTTTCGGGCTGGCAGCCGCACGAAGCGAAACTTGGCTTCTCGCGTGTCGCATTCTGCTGGGCGTGACCGAAGCGGGTTTCTATCCTGGTGCGATGTTTCTGATGACGTTGTGGTATCCGCCGCGCGCACTGGCTAAAGCCTACGCCACCTATACCGCATTCACGCCGCTCGCACTCGTATTCGGCGCGTTGGCAACCTCCGCGTTGCTTTCCCTTCACGGCTTCGGACCCATTGCCGATTGGCGTCTGGTCTTCGTACTCGAAGGCATTCCAGCGTTTCTGCTTGGCATCTATACGTGGCTCTCATTGCCGTCGCGTCCCAAGGATGCGAAATGGTTGAGCGCTGAGGAAAAGGCGTATCTCGCCTCGCAGATTCCGGAAGTCGCGCGAGGCCAACGGGGAGATGCGACGCGTGCCTTGGTCAAGACGTTGAAAGATCCCTTTTCGTGGCTTTTCGCGTTGCTCTATTTCCTGATGCTGCTTGGCTACTGGGGACTTATCTATTTCATGCCCCGTATTCTGCAGAGCCGGTTTCACACCGACCCGGTGCACGCGGGCTTCATTTCCACATTGCCGTGGCTCTTTGCCTGCGTGCTGATCTACGCGATGGGCAAGAGCTCGGCGATGACGGGCGAGCGTCGCTGGCACATGGCGATCGGTCTGATTCTTTCGGGCGCGGGCCTGTATCTGGCAGCGTCGACCGACTCCAGTGTGCTGACGCTTCTTGGCCTGTGTCTCGGCGCCGGCGGCGCCCCCGCTGCGGCTGCATTCTTCTGGACAATGCCTGCGACTGTGTTCGCCGGCGCCACCGTCGCGATCGCAATGGCAATGGTCAACTCGGTGGGCAATCTCAGCGGCTTCGCTGGGCCTTGGGTGATCGGAGTGTTGACGGATCTCTCCGGTGACAGCCGGCTTGCCCTGTACGTTCTGGCCTGCATGTGCATCCTGGCCGCAGCCCTTGCATTCACGATGGCGTCCATCGTGCAGCGGCGTGGCGCCTCATGGGGTGTGACTGCGGATAAATCGTTGTCTGGCGCGACAGGACATTGAGGCGCACATTGTTTAGCCGATGTTCGTCACATCGCGTTAATGATCGGGAGCCGGCTGGCCGGCCCCCGATTGCAGCCGCAGCGAGCGTCGAAAATGATCCGGTCTTTGGTACAATGGTATGAGCGTTTGCAACGTGTCCTGTTGCAGGTTTCCGAGGTGATGACGCGCGTGAAAAATCATGCAGATCTCTGTCGGAGGCAGGACGGTCCACTCCATCCGGACGTTACTGGTCTTGATTCTGACTCCCGTACCTATCCGATAACCGGTTACATTCAGCTATGGAAAACAACGACCAGCTGGAACTCCAGTCGATCAAGACCAAGCGGGTCTTCGAAGAAATCTGCCTGCAGATCCGCGGGCTGCTCGCGTCAGGCAATCTGAGCACGGGCGACAAACTGCCTCCGGAGCGCGATCTCGCCATCCGCTTCAATGTTAGCCGTCCCGCAGTTCGCGAAGCGCTGCGAAGCCTCGAGATTTCCGGAATCATTGAGTTAAAAACGGGAGCCAAAGGCGGTGCATTTATCCGCGATGGTAGCAGCGGTCTGCTGACCCGATCCATGCAGGATCTACTGCTGCTTGGCAGCCTCTCCAGCGACGGGCTTCTCGAAGCAAGGGAACTGATTCACGAGATCGTCGTGCGACTTGCCTGTGAACGCGGTGAAGAAGCGGACTGGCTTGCGATCGAAAAGAACATCCGCGAAATCGAAAAGCTGGGCTCGTCGAAAGAAGAACTACCCGCGCGCGTGAAAGCGGGATTTATGTTTTTTCGCCTGATCGCGCAAGCAACCCACAACGAAGTGCTGGTAATCCTGATCGAATCGTTGTCGGATATTGTGCGGGCGATGATCGATCAGACCGGCGCCGTGGCGCGACCCGAACTCGTCGCGGTCCGCTGGCGTTTGCTGAAGTACCTGCGCGCCCGCGATCCCAGGAAAGCCATGAAAGAGATGAGCGGTTTCCTCGGTGTCGTCCACAAGGGATTGAGCGTCGAGCCGGCGCCGCCGCGCGCGCGTGCGCGTGCCGCCGCCACATCCGCAAAAGCGCCTGCTGCACGGACTCCGCGCGCGAAAAGCGGTGCGCGCACGGGTGGGCTATTCGATGCTGAGTCGGACAAGTAAACATCGAGCAGGCCGCCAGTTAGTCTCACGGCTGCTGGCGGTATCAAGCACATATTGAATGCAGTGGGTTTCAGAAAGTCACGTTTAACGCACGTTTCCGACCAGGAGCCAACATGCCCCGCCTTCCGTTCGCAAGTCATACGGCCACTCCCCTGATCAACATTCTCTCTCACGCGCCCGAAGTCGCGAAACGCTGGCGTGAGACGAACGAGTTTCTGCGCATGGGCGGACAGATCGACCCTGATCTGAAAGAGGAAGTTCGACGTGCTGTTGCTCAGGAGGCGGGTTGCCGGTTCTGCGCAACAGTGAGCGGAGCGCCAAAAGGTCACTACGACGATGTTCGCGTGGCCGCCGCGGTTCGCTTCGCAACCGTAGTGGCAAGCCATCCCAAGGGAATAGCGGATAGTGATTTCGACGTGCTCAAGGAGCATTTCAGTTTGGCGGAAATCGTCGAATTGCTCGCGTGGATCTGCTACAACTACGGCGCCGAAATGCTGGGCGCGATGCTCGATCTCGACGATGCGTCAGAGGCCGAACAGAAGTTTTATGCATCGTATCTCGAACGGCTCAAGAAGAGGGCCAATATTGCGGCCTGATCTGTTCCCACATAGCGAGCGCTTGGCCGAAGCGCTCGCTATTCAAATCTTCCGGTCCGTGCCGTCAGGCGAGCTCTACCGCTTCCGGCCGGCTTACCTTCTCACCCAGAATGAACGATGCTGCACGCTCGCCAATCATCATGGCAGGTGCATTCGTGTTGCCGCCCACGATGTTCGGCATGATGGATGCATCCACCACGCGTAAACCTCGCACGCCTCGCACACGCAATTCGTTGTCGACTACCGCCATCAGATCCGATGCGGGGCCCATCTTGCACGTTCCCACCGGGTGATATGCGGTGCCGACCTGTGCGCGGATCGCCTTGATGAGATCCTCGTCGCTCATATATTGCGCGCCAGGCGTCACTTCTTCGCCGACATAGGGCGCAAACGCTTTCGTGCCGAGAATACGCCTCGCCTGATGCACGCCGCGCAAAAGCGTTTGCAAGTCTTCGGGATCGTCGAGAAAGCGAGGATGCAACTCGGGTTTGTCTTGGATGCTGGACGAGGTCAACCTGATGCGGCCGCGCGTACGCGGGCGCATCAGGTGCACCATCAACATCATGCCGTGCGTGCGCGGCATCTTGTACACCGACTTCTTGATCGTCGCGACGAAGGTGAGCTGGATGTCCGGCCTGTCGAGTTCGGGAAGCGTGCGCACGAAACCGCCGGCCTCCGCGCCGTGCGTGGCCAACATGCCTTTCTTTGCGAACAGATACGCGAATGGCGTGCCCAGCACGCGCGGCCACGCACGCAGCGTCAGCGCATAAGATTCGGCCGAGGGGTTGCTTCGTGACACCTGGACGGTCGGGTGATCCTGCAGATTCTCGCCCACGCCCGGCAAATCGACTCGCGTTTCGATGCCAAGGCGTGCCAGTTCGGCGTGCGGGCCGATTCCCGACAGCATCAGCAGTTGCGGTGAGTTGATTGCGCCGCCGCTCAGGATCACTTCACGGGTGGCATTAAGCGTCGTTGGGGCTGCACCCTGAAGGATAGAAATGCCTGTTGCCCGGTCGCCGGAAAAGAGAATTCGTTCGACGAGCGTATCTGTCAGCACGTGCAGGTTGCGCCGATGCAGGATTGGGTGCAGAAACGCACGCGAGCTGCTGTAACGCCTGCCATATTTGTGATTCACGTGATTGAAGCCGATGCCGTCCTGACTGGTGCCGTTAGCATCCGCGTTCATCGGCAGACCTACTTCACGCGCTGCTTCAATGAATGTGCGGGAAAGAATGTTTGGATTCTCCGGCACACTCACTTCCACTTCGCCGCCCACGCCATGAAACGGCGCTTCGCCCTGTGTGTTGTTTTCGTGCTTCTTGAAGAAGGGCAGCACTTCCTGATATGACCAGCCGTCGTTGCCGAGCGCTGCCCAGTCGTCGTAGTCGAGCCGGTGACCGCGAATGTAGACCATGCCGTTGACCGAACTGGTGCCGCCCATCAGTTTGCCTCTCGGACACAGCAGCGACCGCCCGTTGACACCGCTTCCGCCCGTGAACGTGTACTGCCAGTTGTATTTCGAATGTGGCAACAGGAACAGCATACCGGCAGGCATCGACGATTTGATGTTCGTCGGGAACCTGCGGTCCGACGGACCCGCCTCGATCAAGGCAACCTTGACAGACGGATCCGCCGAGAGCCGGTTAGCGAGCACACATCCTGCCGAGCCCGCGCCGACGATGATGTAATCAAATTCGGTCTCGATCTTTTCCACGATCGTGTCTCCTCGATACTGCAGTTGTTCTGGCGGCGCGATGTATCCCGCGCCGCTTCGCGCGGATTACAACGCCGCGTTCAGGAACGGACAGCGGGCTGCCGCCGCAGTGTCTTCCGGTGCGAGGCCCGATTCGCCGAAAGCGCCCGCGCGTTCCAGCATATCGATCTGACCTTCGTCGTAGCCGAGCGTGTGGCGCAGCACGTAGCGCGTATGCTGGCCGAGCGCGGGCGCAGCGACTGGCGCGGCGAGCGGGCTTCTGCTCAGCGTGATCGGCAGGCGGATGTTAGGAACCTTGCCGGCGGTCGGATGCGCAATCCAGCTGACGATGTTTAGCTCTTCCGCTTCGGGCGAGCGGATCGCTTCTGCGATTGTACGCACCGGCCCCGCAGGAATACGAGCTGCAAGCAGACGCGGCATCCAGTGCTCGACGGTGTTTGTCGCCAGCACCGCGTTGAGCGCGGTATTGAGCTGGTCGCGCGCCGCAAGCCGGTTTTTCTTGACGATCAGCGACGCATCGTTCGCGAGGTCTTCACGTCCTATCAGCGTGAAGAGTCGCTGGTAGATCGCCGTGCTCGTGCATGCAATGTAGATCGGGCCGTCCGATGCGTAGTACACGCCGGTTGGCGCCGTATCGGGGCTGGAGTTGCCGTGCCGTGTCGACACCCAGTCTGGATCCATGAGCGTCTGCGAGGGTGCGTAACCGATCATCGTCATGGCGGTCGCGTAAAGCGACGTTTCGACCCGCTGGCCTTTACCCGTGCGTTGGCGCTCGACCACGGCCGCTAGGATCGCGTTGGACGCCATCATTGCGGTGCTGATGTCGATGACGGACGCGCCCGCGCGCACGCCTTCGCGATCGGCGTAACCATTGAGCGACATGAAGCCGCTTTCCGCTTGCGCGATCGGATCGAAGCCGACACGTGTCGTACCCGTCCCGCCATCGCCGTATGCCGAGACGCTACAGAAAATAAGACCGGGGTTGTCGCTGCTGACGGTCTCGTAATCGAGACCGAAGCGCTCCATCACGCCGCGCGAGAAATTCTCGACGACGATATCCGCGCCGCGAATCAACTCCTTGACGATGCGTAGCCCATGTGTCGACTTCATGTTAACGGCCAGGCTCTTCTTGTTGCGATTCACCCAGAGAAACGGGCTGCCCTCACCGTTGAGCTTCTCGCTATAGGGCGGGTAGTGGCGGAACTCGTCGCCGCGCTCCGGATTTTCGATCTTGATTACTTCTGCGCCGAGATCGGCGAGCAGCATCGTCGCGTAAGGACCTGCGACGAAATGGGTGAAATCGATCACGCGCAATCCGAGCAACGGACCTTGGGGGCCAGCAGCTTCACCGTGCGCCTCGCCGCGTTGCCTGTTGATATCGTTCATCTGCAATGTCTCCTTTGCATGTTGAGAAACCGGCGCTTACGCCGCGATGCGTACAGGCAACGCCATCACACCAGTGATGTTGTTGGCGTATTTGCGCACCGGTTCGCCCATCATTTCGATCAGCATCTGGCGCTTCAGGATTTCCTCCCACAGCACCCGCAGTTGCAACTCGGCAAGCCGGTTTCCGAGGCACCGATGAATACCGAAACCAAACGAGAGATGCAGGCGCGGGTTAGCGCGATCGATAATGAACTGATACGGATCCTTGATCACATCGCTGTCGCGATTGCCGGAGGCATACCACACAACGACCTTGTCGCCCTGGCGGATCTGCTTGCCGCGGAATTCGATGTCGCGAGTGGCGGTGCGCCGCATATGCGTGACAGGCGTGACCCATCGCAGGATTTCGGGCACGAGTTTGGGAATCAGGCCGGGATCGTTGTGCAGTTTGGCGTACTGTTCGGGAAACTGGTTGAGCGCAACAAGGCCGCCGGAGATGGAATTTCGGGTGGTGTCGTTGCCGCCCACCATCAGCAGCACGATCATGCCGAGGAACTCCTGCTCCGGCATATTCTTCGTGTACTCGGAATGCGCGAGCATCGAGATGAGGTCATCCTTGGGCTCGCTGTTCATACGTTCCTTGAACAGCACGCCGAAGTAGGACGCGCATTCCTTCAGTTTGACGTAGCGCTTTTCCTCAGTATTGATCTCACCGCCCACTTCGAGATCGACGTTGACGATGTCGCTCCAGTAGGTCAGCAGACGGCGATCCGCACGCGGAAAATCCATGAGTTCGCAGAGCACGCGCCCGGTTAGCTCGATGCTGACGTTATCAACCCAGTCGAACGTTTCGCCGCGCGGCAGTCCGTCGAGAATGTCCGCTGCTTCGCGCCGGATCGTGTGCTCCAACCGGTTGAGATTGCCGGGTGCGACGATCGGACTGACAACTCGGCGCTGATGATCGTGGAGTGGTGGATCCGCATTGATGAAGCTCGTGCGGCGCATGTTTTCCGGCAAGTCCTTGATCAACATGCCGCCGTATTTGACATCCGAGGAAAACGTTGCGTGGTCGATTTCCACGTCGATGATGTCGTTGTAGCGATGCACGGACCAGAAGGGGCCGTACTCGCTATCTTTCACGTAGTGGACCGGCGACTCGCGGCGCAGTCGGTCGAACATCGCAAAATGGGTTTGCTGCTGGAAGCGGTACGGCAGGCTGGGGTCGATGTCCTCGACCGGTTGCGACAATGCATCCGGTGCAAGGCGTACATGGGAAGAGTCGACAACGAGGGTATTCATACAATTCACCTTGGCTGAATGGCAATTCCGCGTGAGCGGGGCGAGCGCCTTGTCTGGAACGGGATTTGAGTGTCGGGCAAGCGTGGTCAGTGCTGGCCTTCGGGAAGGTGCAGGACCAGTCCGTCGAGTTCCTCGCGCACCGCGATCTGGCAGGAGAGCCGCGAGTTGTCCCTGAGGATCGGTGAAAAGGTCAGCATGGAATCCTCCTGGTCGCCGCGCCCGCCCACGCGATCGCTCCAGTCTGGATCGACGTAAACATGACACGTGGCGCACGCACAGACGCCGCCGCAGTCGCCGTCGATGCCGGGAACGTTGTTCTGCTGTGCAACCGACATGACGGAAGCGCCTTCGGCTCCGACGACGCTGTGTGTTTCGCCGTTGTATGTGATGAAATGAATAGTTGGCATGGCTGTCTCCTTGTGAAATCGTGTAGTGTTCTCGGGCAATCCGATATTCGTGTGGATGAGATCAGGCGCGTGTGAGTGCGTCATCCATGAGGGCTTTCAGCGGCACAGCGGGGTCGCTCAGCCGGTTGCGCGGTAAAGGCACGCCGCTCGCTGCCACGCGGCGCGCGAACGCAAATTCGGTAGGTGCATTGATCGCCTCGACGGCCTGAAGTCGCGCTGCGGCATCCAGATGGAATATGGCGAAGGCGTCTTTCATCGGATCGCCGCGCACCACGGTGTCGGCCGCAGCCTTCGGAAAGCCGGCCAGTTGAAGGCGTAGATCGAACTGATCCGACCACGTCCACGGACACTCGACAACCGGTGCCGCGCGGCCGCAAAGATCGGACGCGGCCTGTCGCGCCTGCTCGGTTGCGTTGTGTACACTTTCGAGTCGCACCATCAGATCCGAACCGCCGAGCCTTAGCGGACGCCGGGTGCAATCGCCGATTGCATGAATACGCTCATCGCTGGTGCGCGCGTGTTCGTCGACCAGGACGCCGTCGTTGCACGCGAGGCCCGCAGCCACCGCGAGCGATTGCTCTGCGAGCACGCCGATGCCGACCAGCGCGACATCGCACAGCAACGTCCGGTCATCGGCGAGCCGCACCTCGGTGACGCGACCGCCGTTGCCTTCGAAGCCCGCGACCGAAGCGCTCAACTCGATTGCTACATCTCGTGCGCGGTAGTAATCGTGTACATACTGTGCGAGAAACGGCGACGCCACCCGTGCAAGCAGACGCGCTTCGCGCTCGATCACCGTAACGTTTGCACCGAGTTTCGACGCCGACGCGGCCGCTTCGAGACCGATATAACCGCCGCCGACGATGACCACGTGTTTGCGGGGACGAATGGCGTCGCGAAAGGCGAGCGAATCGGCGCGTCCCCGTAATGACATGACGCCTTCTAATTCTTTGCCGGGGACATCGAGCGCGCGCACCCTGGCTCCGGTCGCAAGAATCAGGTGGTCATAGGCAAGCGGCTCACCGTTGCGGACCTTGACGCGGCGCTGGGCGCGCTCGATCTGGATTGCGTGTATGTCGGTGAGCAACCGGATGTTCTGTTTGTCGTAGAACGACGCGGGACGCAGGGACAGATCGTCGTCAGGAATCTGACCGAGCAGCAGCGCCTTGGACAGGGGCGGGCGATGATAGGGCGCGGTGCCTTCATTGCCAGCGAGCGTAATCGAGCCCTGCCAGCCGTATTGCCGTAAAAAGGCGGCTACCGAGTCGCCGGCGTGGCCAGCACCTAGCACGAGGATGTGTGAAGACAGATCGGACATAAGTGAAGTCGTCCCGGTGGTTTACTGGCATTGCGGCGCGGGTTGCTGGCCGCGCACGAGTTTTCCGGGCAGCGCGCCGGTCGCTTTTCCGTGCCGGTACACGGGCACGCCCGAAACGATGGTCGCGACGTAGCCGTTCGCGTTTTGCAGCAGCCGTCCGCCGCCTGCAGGCAGGTCGTGGAACATATGCGGCGGCTGGATCTCGAGCGCGTTCATATCGATGACATTGAGATCGGCTTTCATGCCAGGCGCGAGATGCCCGCGATCGAGCAGGCCGATCATGCGCGCGGTGTCGCTCGTCTGACGCTTGACGAGATGGGGCAAATCGAACAGGCCACCACGGCCGTAATGGGTCAACACGAATGTCTGGAAGCTCGAATCCGAGATCATCGCGACGTGTGCGCCGCCGTCGCCGAGCCCTAGTACCGTGTACGGACTTTCCATCATTTCGGCGCATGCATCGAGATTGCGGAACGCGTAGTTGGCAAACGGCGAATACAGAATGCCGCGGCCTTCGTTTGCGATCGTCAGGTCGTAGGCAACCTGTTCCGGTGACCGATTCTGCTGCCGCGAAATGGCCGTGATCGAGGCGTCCTCGCCCGGATCGTAGTCAGCCAGATCGCCGAAAGCGAAGATGTTGTCGAACTCCGATAGCCGCTTGCCGAGGCCGGTTTCCGTCGCCACGAGTTCGGCAATCAGTGCCTCGCGTATTTCCGGTTTGCGCATCTGCGCGATGCGGCTTGCAAGCGGCTCGTTCGCAAACTTCCGGTAGGTCGGACACTCGGAAAAAATGTTCCGGCTCGTCTGCAGCCCAAGCAGTACACCTATGCCACGCGGAGCCACCTGCGCGCGCATTTGCAGGCCGTCGCGATTGGCCTCTTCGGTTAACGCGAGCAGTTTGCGCCAGCCATCTGTATTGCCGTGCTTCTGCATCAGCGAGAACGACAGTGGCCGACCGGACTGCTCGACGAGCCTGCGCATCATGGCGAAGTCCGAGTGGATTTCTGTCGGATCGTCGAAGTCCATGATCATCTGCAGCACACCGCGTCCCGCATCCTTGACGCCGAGCGCGAGACCGAGCAGTTCATTTTCGGCCGCCCGCAGCGAAGGCGTTGGATCGCCTTTGACGGACTTATGATTGATCGAGCGGGACGTACTCACGCCAATCGCGCCTGCGCGCACCGCTTCAGCAGTAAGCCGTCGCATTTCGGCGACATCTTCGGGTGTCGCCATTTCGAGTCGCGCCGCGCGCGCGCCCATGACATAGACGCGCAGCGCGGCGTGAGGCACGTGTGCGCAGAAATCGATGTCATGCGGTCGGCGCTCGAGAGCCGCCATGAACGAAGCAAAGCCCTCCCACTGCCAGTCCAGTCCTTCGTGCAGTGCAATCCCCGGAATATCTTCCACGCCTTCCATCAGTTCGATCAGCCGGTCGCGGTCCTGCACACGCACCGGCGCAAAGCCGACGCCGCAATTGCCCATCACGACGGTCGTTACGCCGTGCCAACTGGAAGGCAGGAATCTCGATTCCCACATCGCCTGGCCATCGTAATGGGTATGAATATCGACGAAACCCGGTGTGACGATCTGGCCGCGTGCGTCGATTTCCTCGCGACCCTCCGTGCTGATCGAGCCAATCTCTGCGATCCGGCCGCCTATGATGCCAATGTCAGTTTCGATAGCGGGTCCTCCCAAACCATCGATGACACTGCCGCCGCGAATCACGAGGTCATACGTCGCACTCATACCTGTCTCCATTGATGGATCTGAACGACCACCGGATCAATAAAAACCCTTATGGTCAATTGGTCTTACCGTAACGATAATCGTACTTGGAATTTGCATCGTGTCAACCAAGGATTTCACCGAAATGCTGAGGAGAGGCAAATGATCGTGACGGAAGAAAAGGGCGCGTTGCCGCCGGACTTATCGCGCGCCAGAACGGTAATCGTCACGGGAGCGGCTGGTACGCTGGGCCGGGCCGTTGCCAAAGCATTCGGCGGTGTGGGCGCGAATCTGGTGCTGATCGATCGCGAGGAAAGCGCGTTGCGCAGCGCGTTCGATAACGCAGGCGAGAACATGCTGTTATGCGCAGCGCGGCTGGATGAGCCCGCTGCGGCGATACCTGTCGTTGAGCAGGCGGTCGAACGATTCGGCGCGATAGACGTGCTATGCAACGTCGCAGGCGGATTTTACGCAGGCGATTGCGTGCACGAAATGCGCGATGAAACCTGGGATCTATTGACGAATACGAATGCTCGCACCGTATTGCATATGGCACAGGCTGTCATTCCAAAGATGATCGCCGCCCGGTACGGCAAAGTCATAAACGTTGCTGCTATGGCCGCGCAGGCCGGAATGGCGCATATGGGCGCCTATTGCGCATCGAAAAGCGCCGTGCTTCGGCTGACTGAGGCTATGTCGGCAGAGCTTCGCGGTCATGGCATCAACGTGAACTCGGTCATGCCGAGCATCATCGACACTGCGCAGAATCGCAAAGACATGCCGGACGCCGATTTCGCAACCTGGGTCAGGCCGGTGGATCTCGCCTGCATCATTCTGTTTCTTGCATCCGATGACGCACGCGCAATTCACGGCGCAGGAATTCCTGTCCGCGGAGCCAGTTAGGAACAGATCAAACGGGTAGAACGACACGATCGGGCAACTGCTCAATCCATCGAACTCATCGTCAACGGAAACCTGTCATGAATAACGTTTCGCAATCGCACTTCGATGCAGTGATCATTGGCGCCGGATTCGGCGGAATGTATGCGATTTTCAAGCTTCGCGCAACAGGCATGTCCGTTCGCGCGTTCGAAGCGGGAACCGACGTAGGCGGCACCTGGTACTGGAATCGCTATCCTGGCGCGCGTTGCGACGTGGAGAGCATCGAGTATTCGTATTCATTTTCCGAGGAGCTGCAACAGGAATGGTCTTGGAGCGAGCGCTATGCATCACAGCCGGAAATTCTTCGCTACGCTGGGCATGTTGCAGACCGCTTCGGCCTGCGCGAGGACATCCGTTTCAACCAGCGCGTTCTCACTGCGGAATTCGATCCCGCGGTAAATCTCTGGACAGTGAGAACGGACAAAGGAGAGGTGGCGACCGCCCAGTTCCTAATTACCGCTGCGGGTTGTCTTTCGGTTCCACGCATGCCGGACATTCCGGGACGCGACGACTTCGGGGGCAATCTTTATCACACGGGCGCATGGCCACATGAAGGTGTCGACTTTACGGGGCGTCGCGTTGGCGTGATTGGCACGGGCTCGTCGGGCATCCAGGTGATTCCGCAGATTGCCAAAGCAGCCGCGCATTGCACAGTTTTCCAGCGCACTCCGAACTTCAGCCTCGCTGCTTATAACAAGCCCATGGATCCGGACCTAGCGCGCGAATACAAACAGAACTACGCGACGCATCGTGCGAAAGCGCGTCACGCAGCCGCCGGCATTGCGAGCCATCCGACGCCGGAAAAGGGCGCATTCGACGATTCACCGTCAGAGCGGGAAAAGCTCTATGAAATCGGGTGGAACTGGGGCAACACGGGCTTCACTCGCATTTACAAGGATATTCTTTCGAACCTTGAAGCGAATGACACTATGGCGGACTTCGTGCGGAGAAAGATCCGCGACATGGTGAAGAATCCCGATGTCGCAGCAATGCTGACGCCGAATGACCATCCAATCGGAACCAAGCGAATCTGTCTTGATACCGACTACTTCGAAACATACAACCGTGACAACGTTTCTCTCGTCGACGTCCGCAAGCATCCAATCACGAGCATTTCGCGTGAAGGTATTCATACCGACAATGAAGCGTATCCACTCGATGCCATCGTGTTCGCGACCGGCTACGACGCGGTAACGGGCGCTATTCTCGGCATCGATATTCGCGTGAAGGGGCGGCAGGAATCACTGGCGGAAAAGTGGAGCGCGGGACCGCGAACGTATCTGGGTCTGATGACAGCGGGATTCCCCAATCTGTTTTTCATCACCGGGCCGGGCAGTCCGTCGGTGTTGACCAACATGATTTCGTCGATCGAGCAACACGTCGAATGGATCGCGGAATGTTTGCAGTACCTTCGTTCCAGCAGTGTGCATCGCATGGAGGCCCAACTGAACTCTGAGGATGCATGGGTCACCCACGTCAATGAAGTCGCGGATACGACGTTGTTCCCGCGCGCTGCTTCGTGGTATATAGGGGCGAACATTCCGGGCAAGCCGAGGGTGTTTCTCCCGTATGTGGGCGGGCTGGGCCGATACCGTGCTAGGTGTGACGAGGTGGCGCGCCGCGGTTACGAAGGTTTCTCGCTGGATGAAACGGCTGCATAACGCACAAACAGATAACCGACAGAAGGATAGCGATGCAAAAACGTCTGCTTGTTACAATTGGATTGGTTCTCGTCACACCCGCGCTTTGCGTCTTCAGTCCCGCGATAGCGCAGACGAGGAACGGAGATAGCGAAGCAACCACGTCTGCGAGCACTCCTGGATCTTTACGGCAACAGGAGCGCGCAGCGCGCAAACAGGCGCGCAGGGAGGCGCGCGCCAGTCAGAAAGCGCAGATCAGTGCGGCCAAGGCGCAAGGGCAACCCGTCGGCCCCGTAGGCGACGACTATCCGAAGGCAAACTCAGTAGGCGCTGACGGTACGAAGAGAAAGTAATCTTCGGTATTTGTACTTTTCGCCGCAGTAGTGCCCCCACGATCGGTAAAATTCCCCCATGTATGGTCACTTCAAAATCCCCCAGATAACGACCGCCGGCTGAGCGGTCCTTAGCGGTGCTGCAGAACATTCATTGCCGTCTCCTCCAGTGACGAAGGAGATCGAGGAGTGAATATCTTGAAGCAGCATCTGCGAAGCGCGATATTCACGCTGTTTGAGCGCGACGTGAGCTAGCACAGGATTCACGAACTCACGGATATCGATCGCAGGACGATTCGCCGGCGCATGAGGCGCGGCGGCCGGGTGGTGCAAAATCCTCCATCCCTGCGACCGCCGGCTCTAGGTGGAGTGCCGGTCAGTTCCTTCAACTTCGCCCGTTCGGCCAGTGAGCCCCATCGGGAACCTGTGCAGATGGCATGGACGTCTCCCCCGCACGTGGGCCTACTCTTGGAGAAAGTTAGGCGCGCGGCTGGGATATCGTCGTGTCAGAGTAGAGATGTCACACCGACTGCGTCGGAGGCATCAAATGAATTCCACTGCGCAGGAGCGAATCATCGGCATGGATATCGGGTCTACTTGCAACCGCGAATAAGGTAGAAATCTGGAGCGGAGACTTTCAATTGACCAATCGATGGAAAAGCTCGCGTTCCTGTTCGGCAAGTTGGATCGGTACGTTTTCCCGAAGGAATTCGACGAAGGTCCTGATTTTCGCATCGAGATATTGTCTGGACGCGTAAAGGGCGTAGATGTTGTTGGATTGCAGTCGGTGTCCATCCAGCACGCGCACGAGGCTTCCGTCGCGAAAACCCTGCAATGCCAATGATAATGGCAGCGGGCCGATGCCCATGCCTTCGCGAATCGCTTCGGCCAGCGCTTCGGCGACGTTGACTGTAAGCGGTGTCGATCGTGTATGACGGAACACCTGCGCGTCCGGACCATCAAAAATCCATTGTCCCGAGGGTACATCCGGGAGAACGAGTTGCAGGCACGTATGCGTGTTCAGATCTTCTAGTGAGACAGGCATACCTCGCTTCGACAGGTACTGGGGCGAAGCACAGAGAACAGTGCACGTGGTACCGATGCGTTGTGAGACGAGTGCCGAATCGGCCAATTCTCTAGCCACGACCACCGATACATCAAACCCTTCCTCGATCATGTCCGGCACTCGTTGTGCGAGTACAAGATCAATGAGGACGTCCGGGAATCGCTGGTTATAGCGCGCGATGAGTGGCGCCAGATAATGTTGCCCGAAACTGGTGGTGCCGTGAATCCGCAGCTTTCCGGACGGCTGCGCCGCCGCTCCTGCGGCTTCCGCTTCGGCCAGACCGACGTATTCAAGAATCTGTTCGCAACGTTGCAGGTAACGTTCGCCCGCTTCGGTTAGTGACATGTGTCGCGTCGTCCGGTTAAGCAGACGGGTACGCAATCGCGACTCCAGTTCTGTTATGGCACGCGATACCTGAGGTGTCGCCACCGACAAAAGAGATGCGGCCTTCGTGAAGCTGCCTGCTTCCACGACTCGAACGAACATCCGCATGTTCTCCAATGTGTCCATCAATGCTCCGTGGTAAAGGAAGTGTCAAAGAGCGAGTTTTTCTGTTTCTGGCGAGTAGTTTGATTGGCGCCCTGATTTGTAGCTGTTTCTCGCGCTGTGTCGAAAGCGCCCTGGGAGGGGGATACGGACAGCGGCAAGAACGCTGCTGACGCGGTACCCGCAGCCTGAATCTGGAAGATTGCGCATGGGGAATGTTTCCGGAGCGAGTTCAGTGCGCGCCAGCGGCCGCATCAGCGCCGCCACCGCCCTTTACCGGCCGCGTGATCCAGATCAGCGGAATAATGAGGATGAAGATGAAGACCGAAATGTGGAAGAAGTCGTTCAGTCCCATGATCGCCGCCTGACTGTTCACCGAGGCATCGAAAAGCGCCTGCGCTGATTGCGTGTCAAGATGCAGTAGCGATTGGGACGAGGCGATCTGCTGGTTGAACAGCGGATTGTTGATACTGGCTTGTTCAGTCAGGCGCTCGTGATGCAGGATGGTCCGATTGTTCCAGACGGTGCCTGCGATGGAGGTCCCCGCCGCGCCGCAGAATATCCGGACGAAATTGGACAGGCCGGCTGCCGCCGGAATGCGCTCCGGCGGCAATCCCGACAGGATGATGGCCGTCAGGGGCACGAACCACAGGACGGTCGGAATACCCTGGAGCAACGTGGGTAGCACGAGATGCCAGGTGTCGATATCTGTGACGTAGTTCGTGCGCATGTAAAACACACCCGCGAACCCGATGAACGCACAGGTCGCTATCTTCCGTGCGTCCGTATAGGGCAGCATGCGCCCGACGATCGGCGAGAGAATGACCGCAAAGACACCGACTGGTGCGGTCACGAGTCCGGCATCGAATGCGCGGTAGCCGAGATATTCCTGCATCCACTGCGGCAGTAGCACGAGATTGCCGAAGTAGAGCGCGTAGGAGACGGAGACAGCAATGGTGCCCCCAAGGAAGTTGCGCTGCCCAAACAGCCGCAGGTCGACAATGGGGTGCTCCTCGGTCAGCTCCCACACGAGAAAGAAAGCGAAACTGATCAGTGCTGCAATGCCAAGGCCGACGATGAGCGGTGATGAAAACCAGTCGAGATCCTTGCCCTTGTCGAGCATGATCTGCAGCGAAGCGACCCATGCGATCAGCAGGCCGAGTCCGACGACGTCAATCGGCAGTTTCCTTGTTTGCGTTTCGCGGTCACGGTAGATCATCCAGATGACACTGGCCGCGACGAGGCCGACGGGAATGTTGACGTAAAAGATCCACGACCAGCTGTAGTTGTCGGTAATCCAGCCGCCGAGAATCGGGCCCGCGATCGGGCCGACGGTGGCAGTCGTCGCCCACAGGGCCAGCGCCGTGCCGGATTTTTCTTTCGGGTAGGAGCCGAGCAGGACAGCCTGCGACAGCGGGATAAGCGGGCCGGCTACCACGCCTTGCAGGATCCGTGCGGCAAGCAGGAACGGCAGCGTGGGTGCGATACCGCACAGCCATGACGCCAGAACGAACATCAGGATCGCGCCGACGAACAGTTTGATCTGGCCGATGCGTTGCGTGAGCCATCCGGTCAGGGGAATGGATACCGCATTGGCGGCGGCGAACATCGTGATCACCCAGGTGCCTTCGTCGACGGAGACGCCCAGGTTACCCGAGAGGTTCGGAATGGCGACGTTGGCAATCGACGTGTCGAGCACCGTCATGAACGTGGCAAGCGCGACGACAATGGTGGCGACAACGAGCTGCCCACCTTTGAGCGGCGGGTGATGGATCGGCGCTTCGGGGGCGGGTGCCGGTGGCGGTGGCGGGGGCGCTGATTGAGCCATGGAGAAGCCTCTTTAGCAGTCTTGGTACGGGTTACAGTGGCTTCTGGCCGGGATTTTTTTGGTGTTCGACTCTCTGTGTTGTGGTCTCGAGCCCGGCGTTTTCCGCGATGATGCGAGCGATTTCCGCGTCGGCTTCGTCGCCGTATTTATCGAAGACGTTGGTCTGGTAGGCCGTGTTCGGCGCCTGGCCGAGCTGGCCGCCGGTGTCGTCCTTGATGTTCACGTCGGCTTGCATCGACAGGCCGATGCGCAGCGGGTGTTTGTCGAGTTCCTGCGGATCGAGCGCGATACGCACCGGCAGACGCTGCACCACCTTGATCCAGTTGCCGGTGGCGTTTTGCGCGGGCAGCAGCGAGAACGCCGAACCCGTGCCCGCCGAGAAGCCGACCACCTTGCCGTGATACGGCACCGACGAGCCGTACACGTCGGCTGTCAGTTCCACCGGCTGACCGATGCGCATGTGCTTGAGCTGCACTTCCTTGAAATTCGCGTCGACCCACGCGTCGTGAAGCGGCACGATGGCCATCAACGGGGTGCCGGGCGAGACGCGCTGGCCGACCTGCACCGAGCGTTTTGCGACGTAGCCGGTCACCGGCGCAGGCAGAACGTTGCGCGCGTGGTTCAGGTACGCGTCGCGGACCTTCGCGGCGGCGGCCTGCACGTTCGGATGGTTCGCGATCGTGGTGTTGGCGGTCAGCGCGCGGTTCGACTCCAGTTGCTGCTGGGCGGCGTCGACGGCGGCTTGCGCGCTCTTCACCGCGTCGCGGGCGTGCGAGATTTCTTCCTGCGATACCGCGCCGGTTTGCGCGACCGTCAGACGGCGCTTCAGGTCGTCCTGGGCGCGCGACAGATCGGACTGACGCAGTGCGACTTGCGCCTGGTACTGGTTGTCGTCGGCGAACAGGCCGCGCACCTGGCGTACCGTTTGCGCGAGATTCGCCTCGGCCTGCTCGAGCGCCACGCGTGCGTCGGCCGGATCGAGTACGATGAGCGGATCGCCCGCCTTGACCACTTGCGTGTCGTCCGCGTTCACGGCGACCACGGTGCCCGTGACTTGCGGCGTGATCTGCACGACGTTGCCGCTCACGTACGCGTCGTCGGTGTCTTCGTGGAAGCGCGCGACGAGGAAGTAGTACAGGCCGTAGGCGAGCGCGGCGATCAGGATCACGATGACGAGCAGCGTCATCGTGCGCTTGCGTTTGCCGTTGTTCGCCGGCGGTTGGGCCGGTTGCCTCGGCTGCGGGGCCGGCTGAGTCGGCTGTGTAGCAGCCGCGGGCTTTTGGGTGGTGCTCATTGATGTGCTCCGGGTTCTCTCAAGCGTCGTCGTTTATTCGGATGTTCGTGCGAATGTGGTTTGCGGCGGCGTGGCTTCAGTTCGCCGTGGCGGTCGCGGCGGTGGCCGAGGCCGGGGCATCGGCCGGCACCACGAGGCCGGTCTGCGTCGCGTCAAAACCGCCGCCAAGCGCCTTGATGAGTCCGATCTGCATATCGCGGCGGCGCATCTTCAGGCTCGTCACCGTCTGTTCGGCGGCAAGCAGGTTCTGGTCGGCGGTCAGCACCTGCAGCTGCGGCGACAGGCCAGCCTTGTAGCGGACCACGGCGAGCTGATACGCCTTGCTCGTTGCGTCGAGCGCGCGTTGTGCATCGCCTGATTGCTGGTCGATCGAACGGATCGACGACACTTGTGTCGCGACGTCCTGCAGCGCGTTGATCAGCGTCTGGTTGTAGTTCGCCACGTCCAGGTCGAAGTCGGCATAGCGGCCCTTCAATTGCGAGCGCAGCGCGCCGGCGTCGAAGATCGGCAGGTGAATGGCCGGGCCGAGCTGGACCTGACGGCTTGCGGAGGTGAGAAAGCGCCCCCAGCCGAACGCGTCGAAACCGAAGCCGGCCGCGAGATTGACGTCCGGGAAGAACTCGGCTTTCGCTTCCTTCACGTCGTGCATCGCGGCTTCGACCTGCCAGCGCGCGGCGACGATATCCGCGCGGCGCGCTACCAGATCGGCCGGAATATTGTTCGGCAGCGCGACCGTGTCGCCGGTGGTCAGCACCGGCATGGCGATCTGCAGGCCACGATCCGGACCCTTGCCGAGCAGCGCACCCAACTGGTAGCGCACGACGGTGATCTGGCCGTCGAGGTCGGTCAGGTTCGACTGGCTGGTCGCGATGTTGCCGGCCGCAGTTTGCCGCTCGACGTTGGTGTCGAGGCCGGCGGTCACGCGGCCGTCGGTGATGCGGCCGATGTCCTGGCGGTTGGCGATTTCGCGCCTGGCGATTTCACGGAACGCGTACAACTGCGCGAGCTGGTTGTAGGTGCTGGCCACGGACGCGGCAAGCGTCACGCGCGCCTGCTGCATGTCGGCCTGAGCGGCCCTTTCCTGCGATACGGCCTGGCCGAGGCGCTGGCGGTTCTTGCCCCACAGGTCGAGATCCCACGACGCGCTTGCGAGCACGTTGTTCTCGCTAAACCAGGTGCCCCCAAACGGAGGCGGATAGATCGCATTGGCGGAGTACAGTTCGCGAGTCCACGAATAGCTGCCGTTGACCTTCGGGAACAGCGCCGCGCGCGAGGTCTCGATATACGAGGACGCCTTCGCGAGCCGCGCCTGCGCCTGCGCAATCGACGGGCTGCCGTCAAGCGCTTCGGCGATCAGCCTGGGCAGTTGCTGGTCGCCGAACTGGTTGGCCCAGTCGAGCGACGGCCATTGGCCGTCTTCGCCGGGCAAACTCTGCGAGGACTCATACTGCATCGGCGACGAGATCTGCTTGTCGCTCTTCATGCCGAAGTAGTTCGCGCACCCCGTGAGGGTGAGCGCCGTCATCGCGGCGGCGACGGCGGCCCGGCTCGAGAGCGCGAACGCGGACAGGGATTGAGAGTTCATTGCAGGTTTCTTGACGGAAAGGTGAATACGGTGACCCTGAAAAGGGAAAAGCGATTCTTGACTCAACAGACGCGGAAGCCGGTGCCTACGGCGCTTGATGGTTTTGACTTTCGGTCGATTCCGGCAAGAGCTCCGCGCTCTGGAATATCTTCAATACGCGTAGCGTGGTTTCAAGTTCGGTCCGGGTTACCCCTTTCAGAACCCGTGCTCGCAGGTTCACCAGTTCCTCCTCCATCTGGGCAGTAATGGCTCGCCCCTCATCAGTCAGCGTGACGGTTTTGGCGCGGCGATCGTCCGGATCTTCGTGGCGCTGCATCAGCCCTGCCTCGCACAGCTGATCGAGCAAACGCACAAGCGATGGCCCTTCGATACCGACGTGTTCAGCCAGCACTCCCTGGCGAATGTCTTTGCCAAGTCGTCCGGCTATCAGCAGCGGAGTAGCGCATGCCTCGGAGACGTTGAATGCGGCCAGTACCTCATGGCTGGTGCGGCGCCATCTTCGTGACGCTCCGACGAGCGTGCTACTGACCGAGAGGCGCAACATGTCGAGCTTTGACATGTGCTGCATGGTTTTTCCTTTAAACATTCGTTAGCCAACTATCAATATAAAGTGCAAACTGCCAGTACCGATGTAGTTCATGCGGTGCTGTCTCAGCCGCCGCCCACGCGGAGGTCAATGTTCTGGCACGGCGGGGATTTGACGCCGTGCTCGAGGCGTCTCTAACAGCAACAGGAATGGCATAACGGCAAGCGCCAGCAGGAACAGGAGTCTGAAGTCATCCACATATGCAATCATCGATGCCTGCCGGGTGACTTCGACATTCAGTGAGGCCAGTCCAGCGGACGAATGGATGTCCCACGTGGATGGCAAGGTATCTGGCTGCGCGAGCGGGTTATAGACGTTGATGTGTTCGACCAGCGATGAATGCGCTACCTGCGTGTTACGCGTGAGTTCAGTCTGTACAAAGGAAATACCGATACTGCTGCCAATATTGCGGCTCAGACTATAGATGGATGTGCCGTCGCCGCGCAGTTGAGCGGCAAGAGTGGAGAAGGTCGCGGTTGTGAGCGGAACCGAAATGAAGCCGAGCCCAAGGCCCTGGAGGAAACCCGACCAGATAATCGTGGTCTCCGCCATGTACAGGTTGTAGTGCGACATCTGCCACAGCGAGAAGGCGGCGATCGAAAAGCCGATGGCGATCAGGTTACGTGGCTTGAGCGGACCGACAAGCCGGCCAGCCATCATCATGGCGATCATTGTGCCGGCGCCACTGGGCGCGGTAGCAAGTCCCGTTTGGACCACGGAGTACCGCATGAGATTTTGCAGAAGCGGCGGCAGCAAGGCGCGCGTCGCGTATAGCACCGCGCCCATCACAAAATAGAATCCGCAACCGATCACAAAGTTGCGATTGCGCGCCAGTTCGCGATTGAAGAACGACGTGGTTTCAACCGTTAACGTATGCACAAGAAAGAAGGCGAACGCGATCAGTGCAGTTAGCAACTCGATCCAGATTTCGATCGAATCGAACCAGTCCTGTACTTCACCGCGGTCCAGGAAAAGTTGCAGGGCACCGATGGCAATGCTCAAGGTAGCAAATCCGAACAGGTCGAGTTTGCGTGAGTTTACTTTCGTCTCCATCATGAAAAGCAGGATGCCGAGAAGAGCAACGATACCGACCGGCACGTTCACATAGAACACCCACCGCCAGTTGTAGTTATCCGTCAACCAGCCGCCGAGCGTGGGGCCGAGGATCGGTCCAACGGTGACGCCAGCGCCCCAGAGGGCCATCGCCGGTCCATGCTTTTCAGGCGGATTGATGTCCAGCATGACTGCCTGCGAGAGCGGTACCAGCGATGCGCCGAACATGCCCTGAAGCAGTCGCGCTGCGACCATTTCCGCCAGTGACGTCGACATTCCGCAAGCGACGGATGCAAGGGTGAAGCCGACGACCGACCACAGAAAAAGACGCTTGCGTCCAAAGCGCGCTGCCAGCCAGCCGGTGAGTGGTGTGCCGATTGCTGCAGCCACGATATACGACGTCAGGACCCAGGTGATCTGATCCTGGGTGGCCGACAGACTGCCTTCCATATGGGGAAGCGCCACGTTGGCAATCGTGCTGTCCAGCACCTGCATGATGGTGGCGAGCATGACCGAGATGGTGATCAATGCACGCGTTCGGGCAGGGATGACTGTGTAAGAGGCGTTCGAAACAGGCATGAGTGGCGGCACGTATTCTGTGCAGGTATTGGCACACTGTCAGCGCGCTGCCCGTCGCCGCTGCTAATTCATACGCGTACGACCGATTTGCACACTTTTCCGCAAGACCCATGCAAGCTGAGCCGGGGGCTCGCGTAGCAGGATTGCGAAGAAGCTCACTGAGCTCAAGGTGAGCCGGGAACGACGAGTCATTGTAGGATTGAATACATTTGTTAGCAAGCTATTTAATAGCGGAGAATCGATTTAGAATGTCTCGGTCATTGTCTGCGACAGGTCGCACACCGGTTCCTTTTGGCGTATCTGTATTCGCTACAAAAGCAGCGTTTAGTGGCTTCTGCGAAAGTCTCTGGCAGACGGACTGCTAGCTACCAGTCGATAATGGGCGGCGCTGACTATCTGTTGTCCAGGAGAACAGACCTTTACCTTGCCGCAATGTGGCAGTGGATGCGCGGCGAAGACTCCACTGGTGGCGCCGTCGCTCAGGCATCGTTGTTCGCACCGTTCTCGGATAGCAGGGAGGTAGTTCTCCGCGCGGGAATGCTTCACCGGTTCTGACAGGGCGGCCAAGGGGAGTTGCACCTGCGTGCCGGGATGGCCCGGTTCAGTTATTTTATAAAGGATAGCTAATTGATTGGATGAATTGCCCGTTGCCGTCCCGATAGTCGAGCCGCTTTTTCGGAATTACCCTGGGAGGGTTTTCGGTGATCCGATTCGATCGGGATTTGCTCTGCGCGCGAATGGCGATGCGCTCATCGAGGTTCGTCCGTAGCTCAGATGTGTGACCCAGGGCGACCATCTATAACCGGCAGCGAAGATCCTTAGAGCGCGCAGGCGTCGTTGCTTTTCGAACCTCAATCGTGGGTGTCACTTAGCCGGATTTTAGCGAATGGGCGTTGGTGAGTACGAGGTGCGAAATTCGTCTTGCATGCGGGAGAATCCCGACCAGACCAGCGCAGAGAACGGAAATCCGGCGTCGCAAAGAGGTGCGATACGGCAGTCCCTACAGTCTTTGCCCGCCGCTGGACCAAGAATCAGGAAAGGAGATGGCCTCAGGGCTGGACGTACTTCAATTCGGCTGAATCACCGAGGAGCAGCGGACGGTTCGCATCCGTTGCCGCGCGCAGATAATCCCACAGTACAGTGATTCTTCGCAGTTTGCGAAGGTCCTCCCGACTGCTGAGCCAGAATTGCCGGGTGACCACCACTTCGTCGGGCAAGATCGACACGAGCATTGGATTGGGAGCAGCCATGAAGCACGGCAGAATTGCCAGCGCGTTGCCCTGCAAAGCGGCGAAATATTGGGCGATCACGCTTGTGCTACACAGGCTGGACGAGACGTCTGGTATCGTCCGGTTCAGATACAGCAGTTCGTGGCTGAAGGCAAGATCCGCGACGTAATCGATGAATGCATGGTGGCGTAGATCGGCGATGCAACGCACGGGTTCGTGGCGCAGGAAATAATCGCGTGTGCCGTATAGCCTGAGCCGGTAATCACAAAGTCGCGTAAAAACATATTTGCCCCGCTCGGGACGTTCGAGCGTGATGGCCATATCGGCTTCACGCTTGGAGAGGCTGACGAAGTGTGGCACCGGGAGAATGTCGATGGAGACGTCGCGATGCGCCGCAGTAAAGCGGGCAATCTGCGGAGACAGGAAAAAGCATCCGAATCCTTCAGTTGAACCAATTCTCACATGCCCTGACAGCCCCTGCGTCGCGCCGCGGAACTGCTCGCTGGCCGACTGAACCGCCGTTTCCACCGCGTCGGCATGCCGCAGCAACCGGTGTCCGTCGGAGGTGAGCGTGAAACCGTCAGCCCGTGATTTATCGAACAGGATCACGCCGAGCGCGGCCTCAAGTTCTCTCACGCGCCTCGCTACTGTAGTGTGATCAACGCCAAGCCGTTTTCCGGCCGCACTCGCGCGCTGGGTTCTCGCCACCTCCAGAAAATAACGCAGGTCATCCCAGTTCAATCTGTCTAGTTTTTGACTTGTGTATTTTTGCATCTTGGATGGGTTTTTTCGTCTATTGGCTGTGGAAATTCAAATAACTATACTCGGCTGCAGGCCGCTGGACCAGAACGCGGTGTGAGGTGCTACGGGTGTTGGACTTCGGTCGCGCCAACAAAAATGAAATGGAGACACAGTATGGATGTCCGGTCTACGACCAGCGGCGTATCGGGTGCATCTGCGTCCAGGATGCGAACCCGCGACTATATTCTGGCGGGCTGGGCCAGTATGGCCGGCACGACGGTCGAGTGGTACGACTTCTTTCTGTACGGCACAGCTGCCGCGCTCATCTTCAACAAGGTTTTCTTTCCCACGCTCGATCCGATTCTCGGCACGCTCGCGGCCTTCGCGACCTATGGAGTGGGCTTCATCGGCCGGCCAATGGGAGGGATGGTGTTCGGCCACTTCGGCGACCGGATCGGGCGCAAGTCGATGTTGCTCGCCACATTGCTGCTGATGGGCATTCCGAGCATGGTGATCGGTCTGATTCCCTCGTATCAGAGCATCGGCTACTGGGCAGCGGTGTTGCTCGTGGCGATGCGTTTCCTGCAGGGTGTGGCCGTGGGCGGCGAATGGGGTGGGGCGGTCCTGATGGCCGTTGAGCATGCGCCACCGGGCCGCAAGGGATTTTTCGGATCGCTGCCTCAAACGGGCGTGGGCTTCGGGCTTATTCTTTCGTCGATCGCGATGGCTACTGTCACCGCGTTGCCCGAATCGGATTTGCTGTCGTGGGGCTGGCGTGTGCCGTTTCTCGCGAGCATCCTGCTCGTATTGGTTGGGTGGGTGATCCGTGTGCGTGTGCCGGAGTCACCTGACTTCGAGCGGGTGAAGAGTCAGGGCCAGCCTGTGAAGGCACCCGTGCTCGAAGTATTGCGCCGTCAGCCGCGCGAACTGCTAATCATCATCGGCGCGCGTACCGCTGAAAATACCTGGTTTTACCTGGTAGTGGCATTCGCATTGGCCTATGCCGCGAACCAGCTCAAGATTCCCAAGACGCAGATCCTGCACGCGATTACGGCGGGGGCGGTGCTCTCGCTCGCGACGATGCCGTTCTCGGGCTGGCTGAGCGACCGTATCGGCCAGAAAGGCCTGTTCCTCGCAGGCCTCGTGATTATGGGCCTGTTTGCCGCACCGTTCTTCTCGATGCTGGAAACGCTGCATCCAGGGATGGTCTGGTGGGCGATGGTGCTCGGCGTGGGTGTTGTCTTCCCGATTCTCTATGCACCCGAGTCGCAGCTGTTTGCCGCGCAATTCCCCGCTGAAATCCGTTATTCGGGCATCTCGGTGTCCGTGCAGGTGGCCGGCGTGCTGGGCGGCGGCGTCGCGCCGATGATCGCGACCGCACTGCTCGCATATGGCGGCGGCAGACCGCGTTACGTGGTGATCTATATGGTCGTGCTGGCCGTAATTGCTTTCCTGTGCACGCTCATGATGCGTTCGCGGCACGATTGAAAATTAAACCTGTAATCCTGTCTGAATGAGCGATGTGCGGCGAGGTCCGGATCGCTCGAACCTTTGAGAGAGAATTCATGATGAACGCAGTCACCCAGGCATCGAATGCCCACGTCTCAACCGTCAAGCTGCTGATCGACGGCGAGTTTGTCGACTCGGCGACGACCGAATGGCGCGATGTCGTCAATCCGGCCACGCAGGAGGTGCTTGCGCGTGTGCCGTTCACGACGGTCGCCGAGGTCGATGCGGCTGTCAGGAGCGCGCACGCCGCGTTCGCGACATGGAAGAACACGGCGATCGGCGCCCGCCTGCGGATCATGCTCAAGTTCCAGGCGCTGATCCGCGAGCACATGCCACGCATTGCGAAGACCCTTACGGCTGAGCAGGGCAAGACGCTTCCCGATGCCGAGGGCGACATTTTCCGCGGGCTGGAAGTGGTCGAGCACGCGTGCTCGATCGGTACGTTGCAGCAAGGCGGATTTGCGGAAAACGTTGCGGGCGGCGTCGACACGTACACCCTGCAGCAGCCGATCGGTGTGTGCGCGGGCATCACGCCATTCAACTTCCCCGCGATGATTCCGCTGTGGATGTTTCCGATGGCAATCGTATGCGGGAATACCTTCGTGCTCAAGCCTTCGGAGCAGGATCCGCTTTCGACGATGCAACTCGTCGAGCTCGCACTCGAAGCGGGCATTCCGAAGGGCGTGCTCAACGTCGTGCACGGCGGCAAGGAAGTGGTCGACGCCATCTGCTCGCATCCGCTCGTGAGGGCCATTTCGTTTGTTGGTTCGACGACCGTTGGCACGCACGTCTATCGCCTCGGCAGCGAACATGGTAAGCGCGTGCAGTCGATGATGGGTGCAAAGAACCATGCGGTCGTCCTGCCCGATGCTAACCGTGAGCAGACGATCAATGCCCTTGTCGGTGCCGGCTTCGGCGCCGCGGGCCAGCGCTGCATGGCGACGTCCGTCGTCGTGCTGGTGGGCGCGTCGAAAGACTGGGTGCCTGAACTGGTCGAGAAGGCAAAGACGCTTAAGGTCAATGCCGGCCATGAGCCCAGGACCGATGTGGGGCCGGTCGTTTCGCGTGCGGCGAAGACACGTGTTCTTGGGCTCATCGAATCCGGGGTGAAGCAGGGTGCGACACTGGCGCTCGATGGCCGCGACGTGAAAGTGCCTGGTTACGAGGACGGCAATTTTGTTGGCCCGACGATCTTCACTGACGTCACGACCGATATGGATATCTATACGCAGGAAATCTTTGGCCCGGTCCTCGTGGTGTTGGCCGCAGCCACGCTCGACGAAGCGATCGCGATTGTCAATGCGAACCCGTTCGGTAACGGCGTGGGTCTCTTCACGCAAAGTGGCGCGGCCGCGCGCAAGTTCCAGAGCGAGATCGATATCGGTCAGGTCGGTATCAACATTCCGATCCCGGTGCCGGTGCCGTATTTCAGCTTCACGGGTTCGCGTGGTTCGAAGCTCGGCGATCTGGGGCCATACGGCAAGCAGGTCGTGCAGTTCTACACGCAGACCAAGACGGTGACCGCGCGCTGGTTCGACGATGCGACCGTCAACGATGGTGTGAACACGACGATCAGCCTGCGCTGACCCGCCAGCCAGGTAATGCGCAGGTGAGGAGAGGATATGAAAATCGGATTTATCGGCCTGGGCAACATGGGTGCTCCCATGGCGCTCAATCTGCTGAAGGCTGGACATGAGCTCAAGGTCTTTGACCTGAATGGCCGGGCGGTACAACTGCTTGTCGACGCGGGTGCAAAAGGGGCAGCTTCCCCCAGAGCGTTGGCGAGCGACGTGGAGCTCGTGATCACCATGCTGCCAGCAGCGGCGCATGTACGGGGCGTGCTGACCGGAAGCGAAGGCGTATTCTCGGGCATCGGTGATGGAGTCACGATCGTGGACTCCAGCACGATTGATCCCGCCAGTGTCAGGGAATTTGCAGCGCTGGCAACGGAGCACAAATGTGTGCTCGTGGATGCGCCAGTGTCGGGTGGTACCGGTGGCGCGTCGGCGGGAACGCTGACCTTCATGGTCGGAGGTAGCGAGGAGGCATACGCGCGGGTGAAACCGGTGCTTTCCACCATGGGCAGGAACATTGTCCACTGCGGCGATACCGGAACGGGACAGGTCGCCAAGATCTGCAATAACCTGGTGCTCGGTATCACGATGGCGGGGGTCGCAGAAGCGATGGCACTGGGCGACGCCCTCGGTATCGATGCGAAGGTGCTGGGGGGAATCATGAATACGTCGACCGGGCGCTCGTGGAGTTCGGACACGTATAACCCGTTTCCCGGTGTGATCGACACAGCGCCATCGTCGCGTGGCTATACAGGGGGGTTCGGTACCGATCTGATGCTGAAGGATCTTGGTCTGGCGACCGAGGCAGCAAAAAGTGCGAAGCAGCCGGTGTTCATGGGAGCACTCGCGCAGCAGCTCTATCAGGCAATGAGTAGCCGCGGGGACGGCAAACTGGACTTCTCCGCGGTAATCCGGCTGTACCAGCAGGGTGAGATCGCGTAAAGCGCGTACAGAATCAGGGATCTAAAGATGGATGAGTTCTATACCGACGACCAGCGGATGATCCGCGATGCGGCGCGTGACCTCTCGACAGGACGTCTGGCGCCTTATGCGGCTGACTGGGACCGTGAAGGCAGTCTGCCAGACGAGGTCGTTTCGCAACTTGGCGAACTTGGTTTTCTGGGCATGATCGTCCCACCCGAGCTCGGCGGATCCTATACGGATTACGTTGCATACGCCCTGGCGATAGAGGAAATTGCTGCGGGTTGCGCGTCTTGCGCAACGCTTGTGAGCGTGCACAACTCAGTTGGTTGCGGACCTGTTCTGCAATATGGAAGTGAAGCGCAAAAGGATAGATGGCTCGGCAAGCTCGCCAGTGGCGAGGCGATCGGTGCGTTTTGCCTTACCGAACCGCAGGCTGGCTCCGAGGCCAATAATCTTCGTACGCGCGCGGAGCTGCACAACGGACGGTGGGTGCTGAATGGCAGCAAACAGTTCGTGACCAACGCCGCACGTGCCGGTGTGGCAATCGTGTTCGCCGTTACCGACCCGACTGCGGGCAAGCGTGGTTTGTCTGCTTTTATTGTCCCGACCGACACGCCGGGTTTTAACGTCGGCCCACCGGAAAAAAAGCTCGGTATTCGCGCGTCTGATACCTGCCCCGTTGCGCTCGAGAACTGCGCGATTCCTGAGGCGAATCTGCTCGGCTCACGCGGCGAGGGTTTAAAGATCGCATTGTCGAATCTTGAGGGCGGACGTATTGGCATCGCCGCGCAGGCGCTTGGTATTGCGCGCGCCGCGTTCGAGGTGGCACGCTCCTATGCGCACGAGCGGGTGCAGTTCGGTGAACCTCTCGTACGGCATCAGAGCGTGGCCAATCTGCTCGCCGATATGGCGACACGCCTGAACGCCGCCCGCTTTCTCGTCCATCACGCAGCCCGGCTGCGAACGCTTGGCAAGCCGTGCCTGTCCGAGGCATCGCAGGCGAAGCTGTATGCGTCCGAGATGGCGGAGGAAGTTTGCTCGCACGCAATCCAGATCCACGGTGGCTATGGTTACCTGAACGACTATCCGGTCGAGCGTCACTATCGGGACGCGCGAATCACACAGATCTACGAGGGCACGAGCGAGGTACAGCGCATGGTGATCGCGCGCCAGCTGTAGCTCGCCGCTCCGCGCCCACCGTTCAGGCAACGTAAGTAATAAAAGGGCGCTTGTGCGCCGATGGAGACAAAATTGACAGGGTTTACGCATTCTGCACAGGCTTTCCTCGACGCGCGTGATCTGCTGGTGCGTCACCGCACCGACTATGAGCGCGCATATCAGGAATTTGCATGGCCGAAGCTCGACACCTTCAACTGGGCGCTCGACTATTTCGACGAAATGGCGCGTGGCAACGACAGCCCGGCGCTGTGGATCGTCGATGATCCTGCCAGTGCCGGAACACGGCTCACCTTCGCGCAAATGGCTGAGCGGTCCTCGCGCGTGGCAAATTTCCTCCGGGAGCAGGGCGTTGCTCGAGGCGACCGACTGCTGCTGATGCTGCCCAATCGCGTTGAGTTATGGGAGGTGATGCTCGCAGCGATGAAGCTTGGCGCGGTTGTGCTGCCTGCGACAACGCAGCTGTCATCCGATGACGTTTGTGAGCGGGTCGAGGTCGGGGCCGTGCGATTCGTCATCGTCGACGGGAGCGAGGTAGGGAAATTTGATGGGATCGAAGCCACTGTAAAGCGCATTGTGGTCGGCACACGAGCGGCGGTGACTCAAGGCTGGATCGATTTTGCCTTGGCCTATGAAGCGAGCCCGGCCTTCAAACCGGACGGCCCGACGAACGCCTCCGATCCGCTACTGCTGTACTTCACATCGGGCACGACGTCCAGACCGAAACTTGTCGAGCATACCCATCAGAGCTATCCGGTCGGTCATCTTTCGACGATGTACTGGATCGGGTTGCGGCCCGGCGACGTGCACTGGAACATCAGTTCCCCCGGCTGGGCGAAGCATGCGTGGAGCTGTTTTTTTGCGCCGTGGAATGCGGGCGCATGCGTGTTCGTCTATGACTACACGCGCTTCGTACCGAAAGATACGCTGAATGTGCTGGTGCAATGTGGCGTCACGACACTCTGCGCGCCGCCCACAGTCTGGCGGATGCTGGTGCAGGAACCCCTCGCTTCGTATCCGGTGAAGTTGCGGGAGATTGTCGGAGCGGGCGAACCGCTCAATCCGGAAATCATCGAGCGCGTGCGCCACGCCTGGGGTACCACGATTCGCGATGGTTTTGGTCAAACCGAAACCACCTGCCAGATCGGCAACTCTCCGGGCCAGCCGGTCGTCGCGGGATCGATGGGGCGCCCGCTGCCCGGCTACCGTATCGAGCTCGTCGACGCGGACGACCACGCCGCAAGCGAGGGAGAAATTGCCCTGTCGCTCGCGCATCGTCCGACCGGTCTGATGACTGGCTATGCCAATAACCCGCAGGCAACGGAATACGCCATGCGCAACGGCCTTTACCATACATCCGACGTCGCGTTGCGGCGTGAGGACGGCTACTTCGTCTACGTCGGACGAGCGGACGACGTATTCAAGTCCTCCGACTACCGCCTGAGCCCTTTCGAACTGGAGAGCGTGCTCATCGAGCACGAGGCGATTGCCGAGGCGGCCGTCGTGCCGAGTGCGGATGCGGTTCGTCTGTCGGTGCCGAAAGCATTCGTCATCGTGCGCCATGGCTACCAGATAGGACCGGAACTTGCACGCGAGGTTTTTCGCTTCTCACGCGAGAAACTCGCGCCTTATAAACGGATCCGGCGATTGCAGTTCAGCGATTTGCCCAAGACCATCTCGGGCAAGATTCGCCGCGTTGAACTGCGGCGTCGCGAAATGGAACGCGACATGGGAGCAGGGCGCTTCCCCGACGAATACTGGGAAGAGGACTTTCCTGAACTGCGCTGAACATGTATCCGCATGTGGTAGTGCTGCGTGCGGTATCTCAGCATTGGCGACCGTTCCCTGGTCTACGGAGAAGCTGAATGATCGAGTTTGAACTTAGCCATAACGGTGCGGTGGCTGTTGTTACGCTGACGCGTCCCCCGGCAAACGCGTTTACGCCCGATGGCCTGCGGCAGTTGCAGCAAGTCATCCGAACCTGTGACGAACAACTCCATGTGCGCGCGGTGGTCATCACCGGTAGCGGCCCGAAATTCTTCAGCGCGGGGGCGGATCTGAATACCTTCGCCTCGGGAGATCGCGACCTTGCGCGCGAGGCAGCGTCTGCCTTCGAAGCCGTGCAGAATGCCCGCCCTGTCGTGATTGCTGCGATCAACGGCTATGCAATGGGCGGTGGACTGGAATGCGCGCTCGCTTGTGATATCCGCATTGCGGAGGAGCACGCAGTGCTGGCGCTGCCCGAGACGGCTGTGGGTCTGTTGCCATGTGGTTGTGGTACGCAAACGCTCCCATGGCTCGTCGGCGAAGGCTGGGCGAAGCGGATCATCCTGACCGGCGAGCGCGTCAATGCGGCTACTGCGCTGCGCATCGGACTGGTGGAGGACGTGGTTGCAAGAGGCGGCGCGCGCGAGGCCGCGCTCGCGATGGCCGCGCGTGTCGCGTCTCTTAGTCCGCAGGCGGTGTCGTTCAGCAAGGAACTGATCCATCAGGGGCGCAACGGCGTGCCGCGGGAGGCGGCACTTGCCGTTGAGCGTGAGCGTTTCGTCGATCTGTCCGGTTCGCCCGACCAGCTCGAAGGCGTGAACGCCTTCCTCGAAAAGCGCGCACCGCGATGGAGCACGACAGCGGAGAGTGGCGCATGAACGCGACGCCTGATTTCCAGTCTTCCTCGAAGCCCATTTCGCCGGAGACAGGCAGCACCGGAAGCGAAGTGCTGTTTCAGGTGGTGAACCGCGTCGCTGTCATCACCTTGAATCGACCCGCCGCGCTCAATGCACTGTCGCACTTGATGGTGCGTGATCTCGCGAATCTGCTCGAACGAGTGCGCAACGACGACCGGATCGTTGCACTCGTGCTGCGCGGTGGAGATCCGAAGGGTTTTTGCGCAGGCGGTGATGTGCGGGCGTTGTACCAGCTCGCGCGTCGTGGAGAGCGCGACGGCGAGAATGGCTGGCTGCAGTTTTTCGTTGATGAATATCAGCTTGATCATGCATTGCACAGATTCCCGAAGCCGGTTGTCGCGCTGCTGGATGGGGTCACGATGGGCGGGGGGATGGGGCTCGGCCAGGCAGCGCAGATCCGGGTCGTGACGACCCGCACGAAAATCGCGATGCCGGAGACCCGCATCGGGATGGTGCCGGATGTTGGCGCGACCCGTTTTCTTGCGGCGATGCCGCTGGAAACCGAACTGTACGTTGGGCTGACGGGTGTCACGTTGTCGGGTGCTGATGCGGTGGCGTGCGGCCTGGCAGACCTCTGCGTACCGGGCGAATGGTTCGACGATTTCGAGGGCCGGCTGGAGCGGATGAGAATTGAGGGAAATGTGCTGGAGGCGCTGAGAGCGGTTTTTGCTCCGGTGGGTGTCGAGGGAATACCGAAGGCCACATTGCCCGAGTACACGCCGCTGATCTCGCGGCATTTCGACCGGCGCGCGGGAATTGAGCAGATCGTGAGCACACTCTCTGCCGGGCTTGCCCGGCACCCTCCACAACCTGAAGCAGACTGGTTGCTCGCGACGCTCGACGCACTGACGCAGTACTCGCCAACGATGTTGATGGTAACGCGTGAGGCGCTACTGCGGGGGCGCCAGATGACACTCGCAGAATGTTTCCGGATGGAACTCGGCATTGTCTCGCGTGCGATCGGGGAGGGAGAGTTCTGTGAAGGCGTGCGTGCGCATCTCGTTGACAAGGACCGCAAGCCCCGGTGGGCTCCGGCGAAGCTCGCCGAGGTTCGTGCTGAGCGCGTACAGCATTTTCTGTCTTCGCCGTGGCGCAACAACACGCATCCGCTTGCCGGTCTGCGCGATTGCGATTGGCCGGCGCGCGAGACCGCTAAACCAGGGCGCGGGCAATGCGCTGGAGCTAATGGCGAGGACAGCCTGTGCCTATCCCACTCCGGAGAGATGGGGCGGGTAAGAGGAATGTGATCAAAGAGAATGGAGCGACGATGCAATGAAGATTCTGGTGGCGGTCAAGCGGGTTGTGGATGCCAATGTAAAAGTACAGTCCAGGTCGGACGGGACGGGAGTGGACACGGTGAATCTCAAGATGTCAATGAATCCTTTCGACGAAATTGCGGTGGAAGAAGCAGTACGCCTGAAGGAATCGGGCATCGCGACGGAAGTCGTTGCCGTGTCGGCGGGGGTAGTGCAGGCGCAGGAAACGTTGCGCACCGCGCTTGCAATCGGCGCGGATCGCGCCATCCTGATCGAATCAAACGAGGTACTCGAGCCGCTGGCCGTCGCGAAGCTGCTCAAGGCGCTTGTGGAGAAGGAGCAGCCTCATCTGGTGATCCTTGGTAAGCAGGCAATCGACGACGATTCTAACCAGACAGGGCAGATGCTGGCGGCGCTGGCAAACCTGCCTCAGGCCACGTTCGCGTCGAAGCTTGTGATTGCGGGTGGCAAGGCAACTGTGGCTCGCGAGGTTGATGGTGGCGCGGAAACGCTGTCATTGATGCTGCCGGCCGTGGTGACGACGGACCTGCGCCTGAACGAACCGCGCTACGTGACGTTGCCCAGCATCATGAAGGCGAAGAAGAAGCAACTCGACACTATGAAGCCGGCAGACCTGGGAGTGGACGTGAGCCCACGTCTCAAGACACTGAAGGTGGTGCCGCCGGTGCGGCGCGCGCAAGGCATGAAGGTGCCGGATGTGAAGACGCTGGTGGAAAAGCTGACCATCGAAGCGAAGGTGCTGTAAGAAAGGAATACAAATGACGATACTGGTAATTGCTGAACACGACAACACTGTCGTGAAGGTTGCGACGCTGAACACGGTGGCGGCGGCGCTGAAGCTCGGCGGGGACGTCCACGTCCTGGTGGCCGGGCACAATGCGCAGGACGCGGCAGACGCGGCCGCCAGGATCGCGGGTGTGACGAAGGTTCTCCTCGCCGACGCCCCCCAGCTGGCGGCCGGGTTGGCGGAGAACGTCGAGGCAACAGTATTACAGGTAGCGAAGGACTACATCCACATCCTGGCGCCGGCAACGGCGGCGGGCAAAAACCTCGCGCCGCGCATTGCGGCGAAACTGGATGTTGCGCAGGTGAGCGATATCACGGCAGTGGTGAGCCCGGACACGTTTGAGCGGCCGATCTATGCCGGTAACGCAATTGCCACCGTTCGATCGGCCGATCCGGTGAAAGTGCTCACAGTGCGCACGACCGCTTTCGATGCGGTGGCAGCGGAAGGGGGAGCCGCAACGATCGAGAAGATCGGGGCGCCGGCCGATCGGGGGTTATCGCAGTTCGTGAGCCGCGAGGTGACGAAGCTGGACCGCCCTGAGCTGACGGGCGCTCCAGTCATCGTCTCGGGTGGGCGTGGACTCGGCAGCGCAGAGAACTACGCGAGGGTGCTTGAGCCGCTGGCGGACAGACTGGGCGCAGCCCTCGGCGCATCACGCGCGGCGGTGGACGCGGGATACGTGCCGAACGATTACCAGGTAGGACAGACAGGCAAGATCGTCGCGCCGCAGCTTTACGTCGCTGTCGGAATTTCAGGCGCGATCCAGCATCTGGCAGGGATGAAGGACTCTAAAGTCATCGTGGCAATCAACAAGGACGAGGAAGCGCCAATCTTCAGTGTGGCCGATTACGGGCTGGTTGCCGACCTGTTTAACGCGGTGCCGGATCTTGTGAATGCGCTGGGCTGAATCGGTGTCGGTTTGACCGGGCAAGCGCATCTGCGATCTAAAAGCCATGGTTGACGGATGCGCCGCTTCGCCTGTCCAAAGCCGAAAATGGCGCTCCGTGATCGGTACACTCAGCCCAAATGCGAAGAACGGCCGGCAACGAACTGGACGGGTGCGAGTAGTTTCAATACGGTATCGGGCCGGAAGCATATGGCACATCAGCCAATGGACAGCCCGCGCTGTCGCCCAATCTCCCACGACACTCCACTGCCACACCGTCGCGGCGAGTTGCTGCCCCAGCCGCAGTTCAACCACTGGCTTCCACGGTAGAGGCAGAATCCTATGCCGTCGTCCCAAACCGCGTAGCGACCACGGGCGAGCATGACGCTGCGGCTGCAGGCGCCGGCCGCAGCGTCATGCCGTCACGTCGATCGCGGCGGTGTGTATGACGAGCCAGTAATCGTCAGTAGCCTGACACGCCCAGGTGCTGTTCGAGGAAGTGCAGTGTTTTCTGAAAGGCCCGAGCTGCGCTTTCGGCGTGGTAATGCAGTGGGTCACCTTCCCGGTCGAACCCGTGCCCTGTGGGGTAAGAGAGAAACTGTACAGACTCAACTCCGTTTCCGGTGGCTAGCACATCAGATTCATATAGCGGGTCGAGGATGCCATAGTGGGCCAACGCCGGCGGACTCATTGCGCTATGAGGCTGGCCCGGCGGTTGTGTGCTGTAGTACACAACACAGGGTAAGGACAGATTTCGGGCAACGAGGCACGCAACCGGACCTCCCCAGCCGTATCCGATGATTGCCATATTGCCCGCATGACCAATCGCGTCAACCGCTGTTGCGACGAGTTCCGCCGCGTTGTTGACCCCGAGCTGCGACGAGAGCTCGTTCCCACGCCGGTAGTCGTCGGTGGCATAGTCGTCGAGCTCCACTTCACGCTGGACCTTGTCGAAGAGGGCAGGCACAACCGTGAGATATCCTCTTCCGGCATATCGGTCGGCGATTTTGCGCATGTCGGCGTTAACGCCGAATATTTCGTGGACCAGCACGATCCCGCCTGCTGGTTTGTCGTCTGGTTCGGCCACCCACCCATTCATCGGACCGTGTGCGGTCACCAGGGTGATCCAATGACTCATCTGTCGATACCTCGTGAAAAGCCAGGAGAATTGGCCTGGCTTGAGCTGAACAACGCCGGGTTTTTCGCCACGCCTAGCGATGACGCATACAAAATGCAGAACATATTAGAATGTCGCGGCCTGCCAGGCAATATACAGACAGACTATTTTGTCTGTTTGTATATTGAGACAGGCCAGAGCCGGATTCAGGTCAATAATCCATACGCGCGTGCCTTGGCAAGAGCAGCGGAGCGGTTACGAACGCCGAGCTTGTCGTAGAGGTTTCTGAGATGCCATTTAACGGTAGGGAGGCTAAGCGAAAGCTGGTCCGCCACAGTCTGGTTGCTAAGACCTTCGTTCACCAGGCGCAGAAGTTGTGTTTCTCGCGCCGTGAGCGGTTGTACCTCGTCTACGGGTCCGGCTGTCAGTTCAGCGGGATGAGCGGTTTGGGAGAGGGCATCCCCATCCGATTGACTGCAAATTTCGTGGAGCCTGTCGAGAAAGCTGATTTCGGCTTGCCGGATCAACCCGAAATCACGAGCGCGAGTGTTGGCAATTACCTTGCAGACCGCCCGTTGGTACAAAATGAATGGATAGACGAGTGAGCCTGGGTGGGCGAGACTGATTGCACGTGAAAAAGCACGGGCGGCTTCGCGTCCTCTTCCCGCACGACTGTATGCGTCCATCGACGCAAGCAGGAGAGATACGAGGTCACCTGTGCGGCCTTGGGTGGTCGCCCGTCGCATCTCGGCATCGATTGTTTCATGGGCCTGTTTGAGGAAGCCCCCAGCAATCGTCAACTCGATACCAGCAAGCAGCCAGTCACCGCGCGTGCGCATTCCCGTGGCAGAAGTATGGGGCGTGGATTGAAGGACGAGGGCTGCGAGTTCAATCGGGGCCACGTCGGGGCCGCTGAGCTTGCCCGCAAAAAATGGATCCCTTGCTGAGTGTGTAAAACTCACGCAAGGAGGAAGGAAAGATGGGTAATCCGAGAGCCCGATATACGCGGGAATTCATGCTGGAAGCCGTGCGCATGGTCCGCGGCGGCCAGAGCATGGCGGCGGTGGCGAAGATACTGGGTATCAGCCCGAAGACGCTGCACAACTGGGTTAAGGCCGATGCCGCTGGGAAGCTGAACGGCGCAGGCAAACAGGTTTCTCCTGAACAGATGGAGATTGCCCGGCTGCGCGCGGAGTTGGCACGCGTGAAAATGGAGCGCGACATATTGGAAAAAGCCACGGCGTACTTTGCAAAGGTGTCGGCATGAAGTACGCCTGGATCGAGCTTCACAGCCGACAATGGCCGGTGTCCCTGACCTGCCAGGTGCTGGGTGTCAGCCCCAGCGGTTACCACGCGCGCAAGGCGCGGGATGTCGATACTGACCGAGCGCGCCGACGCATCAGCAACGACGCTCTGCTGGTGCACATCAAGGCCGTGCACGCTGAATCCAAAGGCGAGTACGGCTGGCCGCGCGTGTGGAAGAAGTTGCTGGCCCAGGGCATTCGCGTCAGCAAGGATCGTGTCCAACAGCTCATGAAGCTGCACGGCATCAGGGCGAAGACCAAACGCCGGTTCAAGGTCACGACCGACAGCAACCACAGCCTGCCGGTCGCGCCGGACCTGCTGCAACGAGACTTCTCTCCCGCGCGTCCAGATCAGGTCTGGACTACGGACATCACGTACATCTGGACGGACGAGGGTTGGCTGTTTCTGACCGTCATCCTCGACCTGTTCAGCCGTCAGGTGGTGGGCTGGTCGATGCAGCCGCACATGCGCACGGAGCTGGTGTCTGACGCGCTGCGTATGGCGTGGTTTCGCCGCCGGCCGGAAGCGGGCCTGATCGTCCATAGCGACCGCGGTAGCCAGTATTGCAGTCGTGACTTCCAGGACCTGCTTAAGGGCTACGGCATGCGCAGCTCGATGAGCCGTCGAGGAAATTGTTGGGACAACGCGCCGACCGAGAGCTTGTGGGGATCGCTCAAGCGAGCACGCATCCTTGGCCAGCGCTTTGCAACGCGTCGGGAAGCGATGGACGAGGTAATCGACTGGTTGAGCTTCTACAATCATTCGCGCTTGCACTCGACGTTGGGCTACGTCAGTCCGATGCAGTTCGAGCGGGACTGGTACGCTGCCCAGAACCAACGGGTGGCATAATCTCACTCAGCTAAGGGATCCGAAATTCGCGGGCAACGTCACGCAATGTAAGCGACGTCGGATGCGCTGCGCAGACAATATGGTCATGATACGCGGCGCATATCGCCGCGCGATCTCGTCAAGAGATGTATTTGACGCATCGTCGAGATCCTGCCCCGACCTCATTGCGACGCAGGCGCCGAGCCCGAGCTCGGCGGTAACGGGCACTCCGTGATGATTGACGGTCTGCATGCTGCGCATCATCGGGACATACGCCGCGGAGAACAGGCCGAGGTCGGTCAGCACGCGCGCGTGCACGCTGTCGATGATGGTGATCACGGAGGAGTTTTCGCCCAACTCAGCCGCGACGCGCACTCGCACGTTGCTCAGGATCCGGTCGGCAACATCCGGGCGCGCACGGGATAATTCGAGGATCGCGCGCAAGATGCCAATCCAGGCGCGAACGAACATGCTGTGAGATCTCTCGATTGCACCCTCCGCAAAGTCCAGGTGCCGTTCACCTTCCGATAGATCCCCGCGGTCCAGGGCCGCCATGGCGGCAACTGCGGCAATGGTGCCGACGTGAAGTGGGTCGTAGTGTTCGGCGTTATCCAGCCAGATTAGTGCCTGAGCGTGAGCGACGTCTAGTGCATCGGTCGATACCGCAAGTACGATTCTCAGGAAGGAAAGATCGGCAACCTCGCCTGCGGCAGCAGGAAAAGGAGGGCTCCCGGAAATGCGCCGGTCCAGTATATCGAGAGCCCATTTGGCCTTTTCGTACTGCATCAGGTGACACAATGCCCAGACGTACCAGCCCTGGGCCTGGACGGGCAGATGTCCCCCAAGATCCACCAGGGTCTCAGACCACTCTACGAGGATCGACATCTGCCCGCAATCCGCGGCGACATGCCGTGCGATTCGCCCGATCAGGTTTTCTGCCTGCTGGACGTCGGGAGCCTCAAGTGCGCTTCCCAGGGCCGAGACATAGTCCTTGCGATCCGTATACCATCGGGCCGCCCGCTTCAACACTTCTGTGCGTCGTACGGGGAGGATGCGCTCTCTGGATTCCTGCAGCAGGTGCTCGCGAAGAAGTGTGTGCAAACGAAACCATCGGCGTCCTCCACCGACCGCGAAGATCAACAGATTGCGTTGCAGGAGGTCGTCTAACCACTCGCGTGCACTCGGGTTACCAGTTATGAACTCTGCGAGGTCCGCGCTGAATTCACGTACAAGGGCAATCTCCATCAGGAAACGTACGTGTGCGGGATCGATAATGGCCAGAACCCGCTCAGTCAGCACCCGGGAGATATCCTTCTGATCACCATTGAAATCCCGTAATGGCGTTGAGGTGAAGCTCCCTGATGATGTGGACTGCGCGAATTGCCTCTGTTCCGAGAAAAGAACCTGCGCCAGCCGCACCGCTGCGGGCCATCCTTCAGTATGCGCATGGATATCGAGAATGATCCCGTCGTCGAGCCTGGCGAGTCCCGACATTGCGAACAGTTGCCTGGTCTCGTTCCGGTCAAAGCTGAGTTGCTCTGTGCCCAGCATCAAGCCATCTACCTCAAGCTTCATCCGCACGAAATCAATCGGAAGGTTTCTCACGCTGGAGACGACCAGGTGCACATTGGGCGCCCGATGAAATGTCAACCGTTCGACAAACACCGCAATCATCGGGTCTACGCACACGTCCAGATTGTCGATGAACACCACTGTCCGCCCGGGCAGTCGGCGCAGGTCACTCACGACCACCTCCATGGCATGGCCGGGATCGATCATATCCACAGGGTCGGCGATGGCACTGGCCAACTGGATATCGGCCTCATCCCCCATTTGCCCAGATCCGGCCATAGCCTGCCGAAGCAGTGCAAATACGGAGCGGACGTCCCGCTCGCGTTCGTCCAGAGTGAGCCAAAGACAGCGCTCGCCAGTTGAGCAGAGCCAGCGGTAGATCGTGCTCAGCAAAACCGTTTTCCCATAACCCGGAGGGGCCGTCACGACTGTGAGCCTGGGAAGGGACCGGGAGCGTAGCGATGCGAGTGCGCGGGTCGGTACGTATTCGAAGGCGAAATCGGGCGGGGAAAGCCGTCCGTGCGACCAATTGTTCCAATTCATTGGATGGGGTACTTCCTGACCTGCGACGTTTAACCCGGCTGCCGTGGTTGAGGCAGTCCCGCCCGTTTTCTCTGACCAGCCAGTCCGGGCTCAAGTGAGCCGCGAGCGGATGTGCAGGGGCGCGACATTCAACTATCGGCAGGTCTCCTTTATTTTCTTTGCGGCGCACAAAAGCCATCAGTCACGTGCTTCATACGCACCTTGTCCTGCAGATTCTGAACGCATGACACGACTTCGTGGCTTCGGGTTTGTCCCAGGCGTCAACCTATCCTTTGGGATGGGGATATTGATCACGAACAAGGTTTTAATTCGTTTGTAACGGAGACAGAGCTGATAGCAGAAAGGCAGTCGTCATTTTGCGGTGCAGCATTCGTCACGTGTCTTGATGTGAAGAGCCTGAAGTCCGATTGCGCGTGCAACAGTGTGCGGCGCGACGGATGGGCGAGCAAATGCTGTTGACGTATCACATATCCTTGGTTCAGCATTTCGCAATGCACAAACAGACCGTACAGTCTGTTTGTTTAAAAGAATTCCAACTGATCTTAACTGGAGCGAGACGATGAGACTTGAAGGCAAGGTGGCGATCATCACCGGTGCGGCAACCGGTATCGGCAACGCGATCGCGCGGGCGTATGTGGCCGAAGGTGCGAAGGTCGTGATTGCAGACCTGAAGGGGGCGGAGGCAGCGGCATCTGAACTTGGCGCGGGTATTGCGCTAGGTATTTACGCCAACGTCGCCGATCCGGACAGCACCAGGCAGATGGCTGCTGCTGCTGTCGAGCGGTTTGGCAAGATCGACGTGCTGGTCAACAATGCCGGCATTTTCACGGGCCTCAGCGGTGTTCCGATGGAAGGCATCACGGTCGAGGACTGGGACAAACTCTACGCTGTCAATGTCAAGGGTCCGTGGCTTTGCACGAGCGCAGTCTCGGCGGCGATGCGTGAGGGCGGTGGCGGCAAGATCATCAACATCGCCTCGGTCATCGCGCACGTCGGCGTGCCCTTCATGCTGCACTACGTCTCGAGCAAGGGTGCCGTGGCAGCCATGACCCGCGCAATGGCGCGGGAGTTTGCTGCCACCAAGGCGGGAATTACGGTCAACGCGATCTCTCCCGGCTATACCCATTCTGCAAACGCAGTGGCCAATACCCAGCAGCACGAGCAGTTCGAAGGCGTCGCCGCACAGATGCGCACGATCGGGCGGCCGCAGGTGCCCGAGGACATTGCCGGCGCAGCACTCTGGCTCGCGAGCGACGAAGCGTCCTACGTCAACGGGCAGAACATCATTGTGGACGGTGGCATTTTCATGAGCCTCTGAAAGCCTGCCGGACGTTTCGCCAGTGAGAACCATTGCGGAGTCAAACCCATGAATGCAAATCCGAAACACGTCGCGGATCCGACCAGGCTTCGTAATCAGAATCTGATTGGCGGCCAGTGGAAAGCTGCGCTTTCTGGCCAGTCGATCGCCGTCGAGAATCCCGCGAATGAAGAGATCATCGCGCAAGTCCCGAGAGGACAGCAGGAGGATATCGACGAGGCAGTGAAAGTTGCGCGGGCGACGTTCGAGTCGGCTGCGTGGCGCAAGATTCGTCCCATCGACCGCGGTCGCATCCTGGAGAACATCGCGCGCAAGGTCGAAGAGCACGCCGAGGAACTGTCCTGGCTGGAGTCTCTGGACACTGGCAAGGCGATCTCGTTCGCCAGGGTCATCGATCTTCCCTCGACCGTTGACGTGTTCCGTTACATGGGCGGCTGGTGCTCCAAGCTGGGCGGTACGACTCCGCCTATCTCTTTCGATGGAAAGGAATACCACGCTTACACGCGTCGCGAGCCGGTGGGCGTGGTCGGTGCGATCACGCCATGGAACTACCCGCTCGCACTGGGCTCCTGGAAGATCGCATCAGCGCTCGCCGCGGGGTGCACGATGGTGCTGAAGCCCACCGAGCTCACGCCGCTCAGCACGCTTCGGCTGGCCGAATTGTGTCTTGAGGCGGGGTTGCCGGAAGGGGCACTGAACGTCGTCAACGGCTACGGCCATGAGGCCGGTGAGGCGCTGGCGCGTCACCCCGACATCGACAAGATCACCTTCACGGGATCGACGGTGGTGGGCAAGAAGATTGTCGAGTACGCGCTTGGCAACATGAAGCGCGTGACGCTCGAACTGGGCGGCAAGTCTCCAAGCATCGTGTTCGACGACGCTGATCTTGATCAGGTCGGCCTCGGTGCAGCACTTGCTGTCTTCTTCAACTCCGGGCAGATCTGTTTTGCTGCCAGCCGCCTGTTCGTCCAGGCCAGCGTCTACGATCGCGTCGTCGAAGCTGTTGCCGCCGTGGCGTCGCAGTTCAAGGTGGGCAACGGGCAGGACACCGACACCATGCTCGGGCCGCTTGTGTCCCGTAAGCAGCAGGAGCGGGTCCTCGGCTACGTCCAATCTGGCATCGAGCAGGGCGCAAGCCTCATCTACGGCGGCCAGAAAATCGGCGACAAGGGCTACTTCCTGCAGCCCACGGTGTTTGCGGATGCGGATCAGTCGATGAAGATCGCGCAGGAGGAGATTTTTGGGCCCGTGGTGAGCATCATCCGCTTCAAGGACGAGGTGGAGGCCATTCGTCTTGCAAACGACACAACGTATGGACTGGCCGCCAACATCTGGACGCGCGATATCAAGAAAGCGCATCGGGTCGCCCACCGGTTGCAGGCCGGATCGGTGTGGATCAACTGCCACGGCGTCATCGACCCGGCGGCGCCATTTGGCGGGTTCAAACAGTCGGGCTGGGGACGTGAGGTGTCAGAAGAGGGGCTTGCCGCATACACCGAAATCAAGACGGTCTGTGCGTTGCTGGATGACTGACGGCATGTGAGCCAGAAGCACCCGTATTCAGAAGGATGAGGAGACTGATCATGTGGGACTACATCAAATACTATTTTGCGCCCCTCGTACAGGCACTGGCGATCTGGGGGTTTTATAAGGGTGGCGATTTCACGTGGATTGCGATCGGTGCGTTTCCGGCGATCGCAGTTTTCGACGCGTTGCTGCCATTCGATCTTTCCAAACGCAGGATGAAGAGTCACTTCTGGGCCTATTTACCCGTCTGGATTTCGGCACTTCTGTTGCCGGTCATGTATTTCGTTTTTGCGTGGTCAGTCGGTCATCATCTGAGCGCCTGGCAGCTGGCCGGTGGTGTCGCGGGGCTCGCGTGGCTGTCGGTGGTGCCGGGTGTTCCGGCGACCCACGAACTGTATCACTCGCGTGGGCGCCTGGCGCGATTTGCCGGACGCTACGGGCAGATTGCATTTCTCGACACCATGCGAATGGAAGTCCATGTGGTGGGTCACCACCGGGATGTCGGCACTGCCGAGGATTGTGACACCGCGCGCCGCGGTACAAACCTGTACAGCTTCGTCGCGCGGTCCATGCTCGAGTCGACGAGGCTCGAATTGAAGCTGGATTCCGATACGTTGCAAAAGCGGGGGTACTCGCGCTGGTCGATCCGGCATTCGCTCTGGCGAGCTATTCTGGCCGTCGTCGTGTTCCTTGGAATCATCTACGCAATCGGTGGCATCAAGGCAGCGGGATTGTGCCTGATCGCGATGGTGATCGCGCGGTTCTGGGTTGAGGCATTCAACTATTACCAGCACTTTGGACAGGTTCGGGTAGTCGGCACACCCATCGAGAAGCGGCATGTCTGGAATCACTACGGCACGCTCTCCCGCCTCTATGCGTTCGAAATTACCAATCACGCTGACCATCATCTCAATTCCTATATTCCGTACTACAAGCTGGTACCGGACAGGCAGGCGATCATCATGCCCAGCATCATCGTCTGCTTCCTTTCGGGCTTCGTTCCCTCGCTGTGGTACGGCCGGATCATCAAACCCGCCTTGCGCCGTTGGGATAACGAATATGCCTCGCAAGCGGAGCGACGTCTGGCCATGGAGCAAAACCGGAGTGCGGGTTGGGATGACTGGTTCGAAGAGCCGCCGAGCAAACCCGGCAAGCCGAGCACGACAGCCTGGGCCGGAAGCTGACCGCGTACTGAAGGGAGACCTCTGTGACTACAAACGCAAGCGTCATGCGGAGCGAGATGCGCGAGATCCAGCGTCACATGATCGGGCACGGCATGCTGATTCTTCTGGTCGGGATGCTGGCCGGGATCGGCTTGCTGATCAGCCTGATCGGCGGGCTGGAGATCTGGCCCGGCAATATCCTGGCGGTGCACCTGCCTGGCAACGGCGGTGGCTGGGTCCGCTTTCATATCGGACAATTTCTTAACGCTTTCCTAGTCGTGCTGGTCGCGCTGGTATTCCCCGTGCTTGGCATCGAGCCCAGGCTCGCCCGACGTCTCGGATTGCTGATCGTCGGGACGGGCTGGGCGAATACGCTCTTTTATGCGGCGGCCCTGTTTGCACCAAACCGCGCGCTCACCTTCGGGAGCAACCGCCTGGGGGATGCGAACCTCGCTTCCCTCATTGGACTTGTCCCTGGTCTGGTATTCGCCGTCATTTCCATCGTCGTGGTTGTCGTATTAGCTGGACAGTCATTTCGACGTCTGGCATGGCCAGCGACACAGAATATTAGTGGTGTTTGATGCGAGACTTCCTGAAATCCGCTTTTGGCAGATCGAAGCCAAAGCAGCTCCGAATCCTGCCCCAGGACGTGACGATCGAGATCGGGCAAGGGCAGACGCTGCTTGAAGCTGCGCTTGCCAACGGTATTGCCTATCCGCACGATTGCACCGTTGGCACCTGTGCGTCCTGCAAGACCCGTCTGAAGCAGGGGCGGGTACGCGAAGCAACTCCTTTTGGCTACACGCTCTCAAAGGACGAACTCGACGCAGGATACATCCTTGCCTGCCAGGCGTTTCCAAAGGACGAACTGACGGTTGTCGAGATTGATTCCTCGGCCGGGGATCTGATGCCTGCCGAGAAATACACCGCCAATATCATCGCGACTGAGCCCCTCACGCACGACATCCTGAGAGTGACAGTGCAGACGGATCGGGCAGTCAGCTATGCCGCCGGGCAGTACGCAAATTTACGCAAGGCTGGCGGCGGTCGTGCGCGGTCGTATTCCTTCGCGAATGCACCTCAGCGCAAGGGCAGGACACTCCTCGAGTTCTATATTCGCAAGGTGCCGGGTGGCGAATTCACCGAATCGCTCTTTGGAGGGGAACTCAAGGGGGTGTCGCTCGAGATGGAAGCACCGCTGGGCACTTTTCATCTGCGTGCCGGCGATTCCCACATGGTATGCATCGCTGGCGGCAGTGGTCTCGCGCCGCTGGTCAGCATACTCGAGCATGCGCGAGGCAATCGTATCAAACGCGATTGCACGCTCCTGTTTGGCGCGAGGACCCAGGCTGATCTCTACCAGCTTGATGCAATCGGGAGCATCGCCAGCAACTGGCAAGGGGACTTCCGTTTTATTCCGGTCCTCTCAGACGAGCCGCTGGACAGTGACTGGAAGGGGGCAAGAGGGCTGGTCACCGATCATATCGCGCCCGGATTCTGCGAGGGGGGCGAGGGGTACCTGTGTGGTCCGCCTCTCATGATCGACGCCGCCATCGCAAGCCTCGCGAAGCACGGCATCCCTCTCGAGAAGGTGTTTTACGACAAGTTCACCGATAGCCGTGACCGCTAACTAACCGATCTCGACAACAAGAGCGAAGATCCGGAGGAGACAAGAGATGAAGACGAAATATGTTGCTGTGGCGACAGGGTGCCTCGTTGTTATGCTCTGGGGCGAAAAGGTGTGGGCAACCGATGCATTCAATCTGATTGGCCACGGTCCGGTGTCGATCGGCATGGGCGGAACCGCTGCGGCTTACGATATCGGTCCGGCGGGCATGATGTCCAACCCGGCCACGTTGACGTTCATGCCGGACGGAACCTACTTCCTTATTGGCGCTGATATGGTCTCGGCTGACCTCAAAGTAACCAGCACGGCGACTGGCGAGACGGCAAACTCGTACAGTCGCGGGAGAAACAACGGTCCGTATTTCGGGCCGGAGTTCGCCTTTGTCTGGCGAAAGGATCGCATTGCGCTGGGCGTCGGGGCCTATGCAACCGACGGTGTCGGCACGCAGTATGGCACGGACAGTTTCCTGTCTCGCACGGCTACCAACAACGTCGACACTGGGCTGGATGTATTCTCCAGACTGCTTGTCATGGACATTCCGTTCTCGGTCGCCTACAAGGTCACTGACAAGCTCACCATCGGCGGATCGATCGATGCGGTATGGACTTCGGTGAACCTAGGCTTGCTGCTCGATACCACGCAGATCGGTGCGCTCGCTGCGCAAGGCCGTCTTTCCGGTGGACTTGTGCCGGCACTGCTTGGAATACCCCAGCTCTCGGGGGGCTACCTCAATTTCAATAACGGGAAGATTGCGGGTGGGGCGGCCTCGGCCTGGGGCGTAGGAGGAAGGCTTGGTCTGACCTACGCAGTCAATCCGACGACAAGGGTGGGTCTTGCTTACCAGTTCAAGACATCGGTGGGCGACCTCTCCGGGCGCTCCACGCTGACTGCGGTGAGTGCAGTGGCCGGCAATATCCCGTTAAGCGGTACAGTCAGGCTGCATGATTTCCAGATGCCGGCCACGTTCACGGCCGGTATCAGTCACGACTTTACAGACCGGTTCACGGTTGCAGTCGACTATCAGCGTGTCTTCTGGTCCGGTGCAATGAAAGACATTCAGGTCGGATTCACGCAGGACGGAACCGGGCAGACGCTGAAGCTCGCGCTGCCGTTCAACTACCGGGACATCAACGTCTTTTCGATCGGCGGTCAATACCGGTACAACGAAAGCTGGACGTTTCGCGCGGGCTTCCACTATGCGCAGGAAGCAACGCCAGATGCAGGGTTGATGGCGATCCTGCCTGCGACGCCGACGACCAATGTGACCGCAGGCACTTCATATTCGTTTAACCAGAATATGAAGGTGGACATTGCCCTGGCATACGCTTTTCCCAAGACCCTTACCAACGGCAGTCTTCCGGATACCAGTGTGCCGATCAAAGTCAGGCACTCGCAGATTGCGGCGTCGCTCGCATTTACAAAGCGGTTCTAGGGCTCGTGTCCAGAGTTTCCCGGGGCCGGGGACGTCGATGGGCAGTACTGCTGTGAGCAGAAGTGAAGTTGGCGTCTGGGACGCGATGAGATCTGATGTTATGCCCTGAGGGATGGCGCATCAGTGGCGCATCGGTGGCGCTGGATTCCCGACACTTTCCGATGCGCTGTACAGGCGGGATGGCGTGCACATGCTGCAGGGTGCCAGCCGTCGCTGTGAGGTCAGGGAAATCACGGCATGTGCCTGCAGAACAGGCTTTGAGTAGTGCGCATAGTGCTGCGGCGCAGAAGTGAAAAAAGCTCATGTGGGTTGACATGAGTAAGGAGCAGCATAAAAATAAATAAACAGACGGGCTAGTCGGTTTGTATTTTTGATGACCGGGACGGGCAATTTAATCAACTGGAACGAGAATGGACGAAGGGATCAAAAGGATTGTGATCGCAGGCGCTGGCCAGGCCGGTGCCACAGTTGCGTTTGGCCTGCGACGCGGCGGATTCGGTGGCGAGATCGCGCTGGTAGGCGATGAAGTGCATCTGCCCTATGAGCGACCCCAGTTGTCGAAGGAGATGCTTCGGCCCGAGTCGGCTGGACACCGTTCGATCAGGACACGGGCGGAGTTCAATGAGCAACGCATCGAGCTCGTCCTCGGGCGCAGGGTGGTCGCAGTCGATGTTGAACGCCATCAGATCCAGCTGGATGACGGGCGTGGGCTTGCTTTTGACCGGCTGGTACTTGCCGGCGGCGTGAGCCCCCGGCAGTTGCCCGGCGGACCTCATGATGCCGCCGCGGTCCGGTATCTGCGCACCGTCGAAGACGCCAGCGGTCTGTGTGCCGACCTGGAGACCGGGGGGCACGTCGCCATTGTGGGCGGAGGCGTGATTGGGCTGGAAGTCGCAGCGGCTGCACGTGCCAGGGGCTGCGAGGTCACCGTGATAGAGGCTGCAGATCGTCTGATGTCGCGTAGTGTCGATGACACGGTGTCCCGCTTCCTCGACCGGGCACATCGAGGCAAGGGTGTGGATATTCGCTACAGGGTGCTTGTCACCGAACTGCGCGACGGCAGATATCTTGAATTGTCCGATGGCAGTACGGTCGCGGCGGACACCGTCCTGGTGGGGATCGGCGTGACGCCGAACATAGCGGGCTTCGACGCGCTGGGGATTACCGATGCCGCCGGAGTGCGTGTGGATGCATATGGCCAGACAGCGCTACAGGGCATCTTCGCTACAGGCGATATTGCCTCGCAGAAAAACGAAAACGGATTCGGGCGGATCGAGACCTGGGCGAATGCTCAGGACCACGCCCTGAATGTTGCGAGGAACCTGCTGGGCGAGAGGGTTGCGTACGAGTCGCCGGTGTGGTTCTGGTCCGATCAGGGGACGACCAATCTCCAGGTGGTGGGCAACGCGACACGGGGAAGAAGGATTGTCCGGGGCGATGAGCGCGGAGAAGCCTTCAGTGTTTTCTGGCTGGGCGAAGGCGATCGAGTCACCGGATGCGCGTCGGTCAATATGCCAAAGGACATGGCGCTCGCACGCCGCTGGGTAAAGCAGGGAAATCGGGTGGATCCGCATCAGCTCGCCGAGCCGGGCACGCCATTACGCAATTGTGCGCTTTGAAGGCACAGGTTCAGAACCACGAGGATAAGACCATGGAGAATGAGTCGAAGTTGGTGGAGGTAGACGAAAAGCACCTCCAGTTCCGGGTGGCCCGGGAAGCATTCGTCAGTGAGCAGATCCTGTCCGGTGAGTACGAAAAGATCTTCGACCGGTGCTGGCTGTACGTCGGGCACGTGTCCGAGTTCAGCAAGCCCGGTGATTTCGTCACACGTACCATTGCGCGACGCAACCTGCTCGTAACGATGGGAACGGACAACAGGATCAATGCGTTCTTTAACACCTGCCCCCACCGCGGGGCGACGGTTTGTCGGGATCGGGCCGGCAATTCGAAGAACTTCCAGTGCTTCTATCACGGCTGGGTATTCGGCTGCGACGGCAACCTCAAGAGCCAGCCGGGCAAGGACCGGTATTGCGCCGACTTCATCGCGAGCGGAGCGGGCAATCTCGTATCCGTACCGCGATTCGACATCTATGCGGGTTTCTGCTTCGTCAGCTTCAACGCAGAGGTCGAGCCGTTACCCGACTATCTGGCGGGCGCGAAGGAATACCTCGACCTGGTGTCGAGGTATTCCGAGAGTGGCATGGCGATTTCCAGTGGCACGCAGGAGTACGCGATCCGTGCGAACTGGAAACTGCTGGTGGAAAACAGCGTCGATGGCTACCACGCGGTGAGCACGCATGCTACCTACCTCGATTATCTGAAGAACACCAATGGCAGCCTGTCCAGTACGAAACTCGAGGGGACGAGCTACGATCTGGGCAATGGTCACGCGGTGCTCGAATACACAGCCCCCTGGGGGCGCCCGATTGCTTCGTGGGTACCGCTCTGGGGTGAGCAGGGGAAGAAGGAAATCGACCAGATATATGCCCGCCTTGTCGAGCTTCATGGCGAGGACATGGCTGATCGTATGGCGCACAAGAACCGGAACCTGCTGATTTTTCCGAACCTTGTCGTCAACGACATCATGGCCATCACGGTCCGGACGTTCTACCCACAGGCACCGAACTACATGCTGGTCAATGGCTGGTCGCTCGCACCCAGAGAGGAGTCTGAGTGGGCGAAGAAGTTCCGGCTCAGCAACTTTCTCGAGTTCCTCGGGCCGGGCGGATTCGCCACGCCCGATGACGTCGAGGCGCTGGAGTCCTGCCAGAACGGTTTCAGCAACTATCGGCTGGTGCCGTGGAGCGACATCTCCAAGGGCATGGGCAAGGCGTCGCCCAACTACGACGACGAACTACAGATGCGCGCGTTCTGGACACGCTGGAATCAGTACATCAGCGGCTCGCCGTCTCCGCAGGCGACCATCCGCCGGCTCCCGTCAGCAACCGCAGCCTGAGGATACGCATATGAGCGCCGTTACCATCGGGAAGGACCCCGTTCGAATCCCGTCTTCCAGCGACTTCGCGGAATACGTGACGAGAACGGACGTAGAAGATCTGCTGTACCACGAGGCAGAACTCCTCGACACCTGGCAGCTGCACGACTGGCTGTCGCTGTTCACCGCGGATGGCACCTACTACGTGCCGTCGGCCGACCTGCCGCGTGACGCCAGCGCGGATGAGAGCCTCTTCTACATTGCGGACGATCCGGTCCGATTGCGGGAGCGGGTGATCCGGTTGATGAAGAAGACCGCTCACTCGGAATATCCGCGATCACGTACCCGGCACCTGGTGAGCAATATCCGCATTCTGGGTGCGGGTGCGGACGAGATCAAGGTTGCCGCAGCATTTGTGACCTACCGGATGAAATTTGGCAGCAATGATGCATACATAGGCAGTACACATTATCGCCTGCGCCGCGTGGATGGCCAGCTGCGTATTGTCGAAAAACGCTGCTTTCTGGATCTCGAAGCGCTTCGCCCGCACGGACGGGTGAGCATCATTCTCTGAGGGGCTGACCATGGATATTACGCTTCCCTTCCGCTACAGGAAGCTCGGCTATGCCGCGATCAATGTGACTGACCTGGACCGGTCAGTCGCCTTCTACAGGGACATTGTCGGCCTTGAGCTCATGCAGACCGAGGACGATGTCGCTTATCTGCGATGCAGTCGGGACCATCACAGCATCCTGCTCTGTCAGGCAGAAGAGCACGGACTCAAGCGTGTTGGTTTCGAACTGGAGCAGGAAAGCGACGTGCGCGCTGCCTTCGACCATTTCGAGCGGCTCGACATGGCGCCGGTGTGGGTGTCGAAAGAGGAGGCCCGCCAGATGAAACAGGGTCTGGGCTTGCGTGTGCGGGAACGGCACAGCGGCCTGCTGTTCGAGCTGTTCGCGGGCAATATGCATGTGGCCCGGCCGTTCGTGCAGACGGTCGCGAAGATCGCACGTATCGGCCATGTGGTGATTGGCGCAGAAAACTTCGAGGCGAGCCGGGATTCGCTGGTGCGTGATTTCGGCTTCAGGATTTCGGATCTGATCGAAGATCGCATTGTGTTCATGCGGTGCCATCCGAATCCGTTTCACCATACGTTCGCGGTCGGGCCGGCGAGCAGCAGTCACTTCCATCACGTGAACTTCATGGTGACGGACATCGACGACATCGGCAAGGCGCTCTACCGGATCAGGAAACACGATGTGAAGGTGGTGTTTGGCCCGGGCAGGCATCCGCCTTCGGACAGCATTTTCTTCTATTTCCTCGATCCGGACGGGATCACCGTGGAGTACAGCTTCGGCATGGAGGAATTTGCGGAGCACGGTGCGCGGCCGCCACGCTCCATGGAGCCCGTGCCGGAGTCGCTCGATGTCTGGGGCGCGGTGCCGGACGGACAGTTCGGCCGCAGTGGTCCGATTGAACGGGAAGCGGTCGAAGTTTCCACTCAAAAAATCCAGAAGGTGGTTGGTTAAGCGAAATGAAGAAAAAACAGACCAGTCTGGAAGGGCAGGTTGCGGTGGTCAGTGGTGGCGCTCATGGCATCGGACTGGGCATTGTCGAGCGGCTGCTGCAACTTGGCGCGAAGGTCGTGGCATCGGACATCGACAGGGACGGTCTTGCGGTGTCTCGCGAGCGTCTCGCGAAGTCGTTCGGCACTTCGATCGCAGTGCAGGCAGCTGACCTGTCGAAGGAGCGCGGTGCACAGGCCCTGCATCGTGCGGTGGCCAAACGGTTTGGGCCGGCGCAGATCCTCGTGAACTGCGCAGGTGGTGGTGTGATCCGTCCTTTTCTCGAGCACACGCCCGAGACGCTCAAGGCGACGATAGACAGGAATCTGTGGACGGTGATCTGGTGCAGCCGCGTATTTCTGCCTGACATGATCGGCGCGAAGTACGGCCGGATCGTGAACATTGGTGCCGATTCGGTCCGCAACGGCTTGCCCGCACATGCGGGGTACAACGCGGCCAAAGGCGGGATGCATGGGCTCACGACAGGCCTTGCGCGCGAGTTTGCGCTGAATGGCATTACGGTCAACACCGTGGCGCCATGCGCGGTGAACACCGAAGTCTGGGCGAAGGTGAAGAAGTCGAATCCCAGGCTCGCCCAGGCGTTCGTGGACGTTATTCCGATGGGGCGCGTGGGTGAAATAGAGGAGGTCGCTTCAATGGTGGGTTACCTGGCATTGCCGGAGGCGGCCTTTGTCACCGGCCAGGTGATCAGCGTCAATGGTGGCAGTGCGATGTTGTGAGGATGAGGATGAGTACAACCACTGAAATGGTCGATCTGTGTGCAACCGGCGAGGTTGGTGACGGCGATATCCGCCGTGGTGCGCTGCCGTCGGGGCACGCTGTGGCGATCTACTGCGTCAACGGCGAGTTCTATGTCACGGACGATATCTGCTCGCATGGAGACGCTTCGTTGTCTGAAGACGGATCGCTGGACGGCTATGAAGTCGAATGCAGCTGGCACTTCGGACGTTTCGACGTCCGTGACGGACAGCCTTGTGCAATGCCATGTGAGCACGCAATCCGAAGCTGGCCGGTCAAGATTGAAAACGGCCGCGTATTCGTCGACGCTGGAGCGCACGCACTATGAGCAACATTGATCGGCTCACCCTCGAGCGTCGCGTGCGCGTGGCAGCCCGGGCGCTAGCGCGCCATGGACTGGTGCAGGCCTGGGGGCATTGCAGCGCGCGGATCGACGGGGAATCGTTCCTGGTCTGCGCATCGAAGCCCATGGGAACGATTGGCCGCGACGAACCTGGAACCGTTGTTCGAGTGAACGCGCCCCTTCCCCAAGGGGTTCTGGGGGAGGTACGCATCCATCAGCAGATCTACCGGTTGCGCCCGGACGTCGGCGGCGTATGTCGCATCATGCCTCCCCATCTGGTGGCATTGTCCACGCTTCGTGTCGTGCCGAAGCCGCGACATGGCGTGGGCGCGTTCAATGCCAACTGCAGGTTCTGGGACGATCCACGGCTGTTGCGCGATGATGCGCTGGCTGCGCAGCTGGCCGACCGACTGGGGGATGCGCCATCCCTGGTCATGCGTGCGAACGGAGCCGTGACCGTGGGACCCAGCATCGAATTGGCGGCCGGCTTCGCGTGGTGTCTGGAGGACGCAGCACGCATCGAGACGCTCGTGCGGTCCGTGGCCAGTGACGCGAGTGTCGAAGCGGCGTGCCTGACAGGGGGTGAGATCGCATCGCGTCAGGTCAGTTCGGGGGCGGTCTTTGAACGGCTCTGGGAATACCTGACTGCAGGCGACACCGAGGCAAAGGCGAATGAGGGCGGCTTTCCTGATCCCGTCTGGGGGACTGCGTCGTGAAAGCCGGAAAAGACCGCGTAACGGAATCGGCGGCATTGCTGCCGGGTGTTGCCGCTTGCTGCCAGGATACTGGATGGGGTAGTGTAATGCCGGTTTCAGCAGACTCAACACGTTACGATGATAAAAAAAGTGCCAGAACGACGTCGCACCCAGGCGGAAAGACGCGAGGAAACGCGTTCGCGGATATTGGACGCAGCCGTCAGCGAGTTGATGAACAAGGGCTACGCCGGGTTCCGGGTCGACCAGGTTGCAGCCACTGCCAGGGTATCGCGCGGCGCCCAGACCCATCATTTCCCGACCAAGGAATCGCTCGTTCTGGCGGCGCTTCAGCGGCTTTACCAGGCGTCGACCGAGGCCAGCATGACGCTCATCGAGGGCCTGGAGTCGGGCGACGATGTGCTGGATGCGCTGATGCGGGACTCGGCCAGTTTCTACCTGGGACCGAATTTCATCATTGCGGTGTCGATGCTCAATCTTGGCGATCACGAACCCGGGCTGAGGCAGAAGGTTCGGGCGATCTCGCGCAAGCACCGGTTGCCGGTCGAGAAGGCCTGGCTGCAGGCGCTGTTGGACTCTGGCCTGGCCGAAGAGCCGGCAAAAACGGTGCTGAACATCACCCAGAGCATCTACCGCGGGATGGTGATGCGCAAGTTCTTGCGCAACGATCCCGAGTACACACGCTTTACCACGGAGCAGTGGTCGAAGATTGCCCGTGCATACATGAACCTGAACGCTCCGTCACGGTAGCCAGTGGGCGCATCAGCGCGCGCCCTGCTTCAGGCTACGCTCCTCTCATTCGACGCCACCCCTGCGGAGTCCGCCGGGGTGGCGTTGTCGTATCTGCATCTTTTCAAGGACAAATCCATGAGTCTCTGGCTTGATCTGCTCGGCGCAGAAATCCGTTATGTCGACACCAAGAACTTTGGCACGATCCGCATTGCCGAGGCCGGGAAAGGCAATCCCGAAACGCTCATCCTCCAGCATGGCATCAACGGTCATCTGGAAGCTTACGCGAAGAACATCGTGCCACTGTCGAAGGATTTTCATGTCATCGCCTTCGACTACGTGGGTCAGGGTCTGTCCAGCAAGCCGGTGCGGGAATACAACCCGATCATGCTGGCTGAACAGCTTGGCGAACTGATGGACGCGCTTGGCATCGAAAAGGCGCATCTCTCGGGGGAGTCGCTTGGTGGCTGGGTTTCCGGACACTTTGCGGCCACGAACCCCCACCGTGTCCTGCGCCTCATGCTGAACACGGCCGGCGGCATCCCCATTGTGACGGAGAAGGGCAAGCAGGACCTGGAGACATTTATCGGACTGAACAGGCGCAACATCGACAACACGCCGACCTACGAGTCGGTGCAGGCGCGCATGCACTGGCTGATGCATCCCAGCAATCGCCACCTTGTGGACGGCGAGCTGGTCGATCTGCGCCTGCGCATCTATCTGCGCCCGGAAAGCCGTGCGGTTCTGCCGAAGCTCAACGAAATTCTCGCGCACCACGACGAGTACCTGATTCCGCTGGAGAAACTGCCGGAAGGGACGCTTTTTCTGTGGACGCACGACAACCCGATTCACGATACCGAATCGGTGAAAGCGGCACAGGCAAAAGTTCCGGGCAGCATCCTGTACTTCATGAAGGGCAACGCAGCCCACTGGCCCCAGTATGAAGCGATCGATGAGTTCAATGACGTTGCATTGAAATTCTTCAGGACCGGTACGGTCGGGTAAGGAGCCGGACATGAGCGTAGAGAACGAAATCGCCGAGCTGCTGTGGGACGCCCAGCAGCGCAAGGAGCCCTGTGATCCTGTACGGGGGCGCTTTGAGAACAGGAGCGAGCAGGAGCAGGTGGCACTTGCCTATTCGGTTCAGCAGATCAACATCCAGCGCCAGGTGCAGGGTGGCAGGCGGATCGTTGGCCGGAAGATCGGCCTGACGTCTCCTGCTGTCCAGAAGCAGCTTGGGGTCGACCGTCCGGATTTCGGCACGCTGCTGGACGACATGGCGGTCGTTGACGGCGAACCGATTGACACGTCCCGGCTGCTGCAGCCGAAGGTTGAAGCCGAGATCGCGCTCGTACTTGATAAGGACCTCACGTATGAGCGGCACACCGTGGCCGATCTGATCGGCGCCACCGCCTATGCGCTGGCCGCCATCGAGGTGGTCGGCAGCCGCATTGCAGGGTGGAATATCCGTTTCGTGGATACCGTTGCCGACAACGCGTCATCGGGACTGTTCGTTCTTGGCGCACAGCCGGTTGCGCTGTCGAAGCTCGACCTGGCCGGCGTATCGATGCGGATGACGCGCGGCGAGGAGACCGTCTCGCAAGGTGCAGGCGCGGCGTGTCTGGGCAATCCGCTGAACGCGGCGCGCTGGCTTGCCGACACGCTCGTCCAGGTTGGGACGCCAATGCGCGCTGGCGACGTGATTCTGACTGGTGCCCTCGGCCCGATGGTTGCCGTGCAGGCCAGCCAGACCTACGTCGCTCACATTGACGGGTTTGCCCCTGTACGGGCGATTTTCTCCTGATGAGGTAATGCACATGAGTTCCAATGACGAAAAGCACGCGGTTGCCATCATCGGCTCGGGAAACATCGGCACCGACCTGATGGTGAAGATCCTGCGGCACGGAAAACACCTGAAGATGGGCGCATTCGTCGGCATCGATCCTGAATCGGACGGCCTGAAGCGGGCCGAACGCATGGGCGTGCCGACCGTGACAACCGGAATCGATGGCCTGCTGGCTCATCCGGATTTCGGATCCATCCGCTATGTATTCGATGCAACGAGCGCGGGCGCCCATGCCCGGCATGAGCAGTTGCTGCGCCCGCACGGGGTGCGGGTGATTGACCTCACGCCGGCGGCGATCGGTCCTTTTGTCGTTCCGGCAGTCAACATCGACCAGCATCTCGATTCGCCGAACGTCAACATGGTGACCTGCGGCGGACAGGCGACGATTCCGATGGTTGCAGCTGTTTCACGCGTCGTGCCGGTCGAGTATGCCGAGATTGTTGCGTCGATCTCGAGCCGTTCCGCTGGGCCGGGCACGCGTGCAAACATCGACGAGTTCACGGAAACAACATCGAACGCGATCGTACAGGTCGGTGGCGCGAAAGCAGGCAAGGCGATCATCGTTCTCAATCCGGCAGAGCCACCGCTGATCATGCGCGACACGGTCTACTGCTTGGTTCCCGGAGATGCGAGCCAGTCTGCAATCGTCGAGTCGGTCGAGCAGATGGTCGACTCCGTTCGCACCTACGTACCGGGATATCGCCTCAAGCAGGCTGTGCAGTTCGACGAGTTCAAGGGACGCATGCCCCAGGAGCTGGCCACGGTAAGGGCGCCTCGCCTGAAAGTGTCGGTATTCCTCGAGGTTGAGGGCGCGGGGCATTACCTGCCGAGCTATGCGGGGAACCTGGACATCATGACCAGCGCCGCGCTGGCTACGGCCGAGCGCATCGCGGCACGTCAGCCGGTGACGGCTTAAGGAGGGAGTGGACCATGAATGAGAAGAGCAGGAAAATTTATGTCTCGGACGTGACCCTGCGTGATGGCATGCACGCCATCCGGCATCAGTACAGTCTGGCCGATGTCGGGCGTATCGCCCGGGCGCTGGACCAGGCCGGGGTCGACAGTATCGAGGTTGCACACGGCGACGGTCTGCGAGGCTCATCGTTCAACTACGGCTTTGGTGCCCATACGGATCTCGAGTGGATCGCTGCTGTTGCCGAAGTCGTGGAGCAGGCGAAGATCGCGACGCTGCTTTTGCCTGGCATCGGCACGATCCATGACCTCAAGGCTGCCTATGACGCTGGCGCGCGTGTCGTGCGCGTCGCAACGCACTGCACGGAGGCGGATATCTCCAGGCAGCACATCGAATATGCACGCTCTCTCGGGATGGATACCGTTGGCTTCCTGATGATGAGCCACATGACGACACCGGAGAACCTGGCTGTCGAGGCACGGAAGATGGAAAGCTATGGCGCGACCTGCATCTACGTGGTTGACTCGGGCGGAGCGATGAACATGAACGATATCCGGGACCGCTTTCGCGCGTTGAAGGAGGCGCTCGATCCGGCGACGCAGACAGGTATCCACGCACATCACAATCTGAGTCTTGGCGTCGCGAATTCCATCGTCGCTGTGGAAGAAGGCTGCGACCGGGTGGATGCGAGCCTCGCCGGTATGGGCGCGGGAGCGGGCAATGCACCACTGGAAGTGTTCATCGCAGCAGCGGAACGGCTTGGCTGGAATCACGGGACCGACCTTTACGCCTTGATGGATGCCGCAGACGACATCGTGCGACCGCTGCAGGACCGACCGGTGCGGGTCGATCGCGAGACGCTAGCGCTTGGCTATGCCGGCGTGTATTCCAGCTTCCTTCGGCACTCGGAGGTCGCAGCCGACAGGTACGGCCTGAAGGCGGTGGATATTCTCGTCGAGCTGGGTCGCCGCAAGATGGTGGGCGGGCAGGAGGACATGATCGTCGACGTGGCGCTTGACCTGCTGCGCAACCCTGCCTGACATGGTGGTCTGCGGGGCATCGCGATGCGCCGGCCTGGTGATGCGGCAGCCAGGAGGCTATGTTGTGTGTGTATAACAGGGAGGGGCGTGGCGGCTTCAGGACTGAGGTGACGCCTGCCCCTGTCTGGAGCGGTCCATATGGCTCCAGCGTGCCGGGAGGTATTGCGTGTCACCTCGCAGATGTCAGACCGGGGCGCCATACAGGACTCGGCCGCGTCTGGTTGCCGGACTGGTTTTTCACGAAAAGGCGTTCCTTGACGGGGTGAATCCGGCGGATAGGTTAACTGTGAACGCAATTTCAATTTTCGTACAACGAAAGAAAATGAAACTGCAATGCGTCGAGTAAATACCTGTACTCGAGACACTCCGGACAGGGTTTCCGGCGACCCGAGGACGGTGCGAATCTGAGAGGCTGGAAGAAAAACAGATGGCTAAGGAGACAAATGAGGTATCAACGAACAGTTTGTCTCTTTGTGGCCGCGAATGCATACGTGAAGCCGTACGCGCAATCGATGACTAATGGGGCGGAAAGTATCCAAAGAGCAGATCGCGATTTCTGACTATCCTGGTTGTGCGGGTAGTACCGGAATGAAGTGATACCGTCAAATCAATAAAAACAGACACGGCTGTTTTCGTGTAAAGGCCGGATTGCGGTCATGTGGGTGTTTCACCGTCTGGACTGCGGCATCAGGATCTGATTGTCAGCGGATGGCAGGGGCGGGCAGGAGACAACTGGAGGCAACAATGAACGAAATGGCGAAGACGGATGGACCCTGCTCGGGACTCCGTGTGCTGGAACTCGGTTCGATGGTATCGGCACCATTGGCGGGGCATATTCTGGCAGATATGGGGGCGTAGGTTATCAAGATCTAACCTCCTGAAGGCGACCCCATGCGCAAGGTTGGGCCGCTTCACAAGGGAATGGGGCGCTCTTCATGACAGTGAACCGGAACAAGAAGAGCGTCGTACTGGACCTGAAGGCAAACCGTGATCTGGAAGTCGCACAGGAGCTGGCGTTTTTATCGGATGTCCTGATTCACAACATGCGTCCTGGTGTAATGGACCGGCTTGGCCTTGGATACGAGACCCTTCAAATCACCAATCCGAAGTTGATCTATACGTCGATTTCTGGTTTTGGGGAATCGGGATCCTACCCGGTTACTCAAGCAAGGAGTTGAACTGACCACCACGTATACCGGGCTGATATTGCAACCACGTCGGTGTGCCGAAGATCTGGGTCTCTTCTCGCCGGATGGTTAAGGGAGACCCGAAGCGCCGCTGGACGACATGCCTCAGAAAAATCGGAAATCGGCTTGCGGTGTAGATCGGCGGGTTCGGACACAGCGGCATCGTCGATGGCCGGCTTCGTCCGCGGGAACATATTCAGACGAGCAGAATTGGATTGTCGAACCCGCACTCTTGCAGTGCAACTTCCGAGTGGGTGGACTCACACCCAGGGAGCTTCAATCATCGGTTTGCGGCTCGCGGTCTCGCCGAGACTTGTTGAGGCGATGTGCAAAAGGTTGAGAAAACGTCGCTGTGCGCTGGTAGGACGCCAGCTATGGCGCATGGTGGCTCCAATCGTGATGCTGCTTGCCAAGGGCTTTCCGATTTGGGCGAGTAAGCCGCTTCGAATCTGGAGCGCCACCTGGTCAGGCATCGCAAGCGTTAGCATGTCACTGCAGGTGAGTAGCCGGCCGATGATCATAATCGAGCCGCATTCAACAGGCTTTTGTGCTCGTTTTCCAGGAAGCAGACGATCCCATTCTGCGCGCAGTGGCGACGCCTCCGGGGCAATGATCCAAGGATATGAAGCAAGCGTTTGATTGGTCGGATTTCCCTTGGCGACAAGATCATGCTGATGCCCAGCCACGATGACTGGTGCCTCGGTATAAAGTCGTGTGCACTTAAGGTCCGAAACACTTGTCTCGGGCAGTTCGCCAACGATGAGATCGATTTCGCCATCACGTAAAGACTCGACCAAATCCCCCCAACTCCCTTCAACCACGCGAAAGCTGGCGGGAAACTTCTCCGTTACCATCAAAGACATGGCCTCTGGCACGAGGAACGCCCGCGCAAGCGGCGTGGCTCCAACCGAAATCATCGGGTTCAGCGGATCCAGACCGAGTTCAGATAGTGCCGCTTGCAGTTCCTTGATCGCAAGCCAGCAGCAACGCGCAAAACGATGTCCCCAAAAGTTTATGTGTACACCTCGGCCTCGGCGTTCTACGAGCCTGCGACCCAGCGCGTCTTCGAGTTCACGCACGGCACGATGCACCGCAGTCTGCGACAAACCCAGTTCAATCGCAGATGCCGCAAAGCTGCCTGCCTTCGACAACGCGAGGAACGCGCGCAATTGCGTCATCGTCAGGCGTCGCTCCGGCGAAAAATCCGCGCCCGCGATGAGGCGGCAGCCGGCAGTCAAATGGCCGATGCTCGCAGCGGCACGCTCGAGCACGAGCGTGCCCGCCAGCGTAGGAACGATGCCGTCCGGTCGGCGCTCGAACAGCACTTCTCCGAGCTGGCTTTCCAGTTTCAGGATTCCCTGCGTCAGTGCAGGCTGGCTCAGGCTGACCGCCGTCGCAGCGGCGCTGATGCTGCCGTGTTTATGGACCTCTATCAGCCCGTGAATATGTCGCAAATTCAGATGAAAGACGCTCGTCATTTCATCTAGCGCCTGAGCGGCTTTTCTAGGTAGCTGGTCCATGTTTCGATGGCTGCCTGTGGCTGTGAATGTCTATATATACCAGTTGTTGCGGCAAGACTTTCGGCAATTGAATAACTGAAGGATTCTTTGAATCCCGCTCGTTTCCTCCTGAACCTAAGATTGCTTAAAGTGGCGCCGTCGCCCCACAACGAACGGGCGTCAGGAATTGATCAGTAGTTAAAAGACGGAGACAACAATGTTCTTGCGCAACATGTGGTACGTGGCCGCTTTTTCGGCCGACGTGAAGCCAGGCAAGTGCCTCGCGCGGACCTTCCTCAACGAACCGGTCGTGCTGTTTCGCACCGCGTCCGGTAGCCTTGGCGCGTTGATTGATCGTTGCAGTCATCGGGCGATGCCGCTCAGCGAAGGGCACGTGGACGGCGATATCATTCGTTGCCCTTATCACGGTCTGGAATTCAACGCTGCGGGCGTCTGTGCTCATATCCCGGGGCAGGAACGCATTCCCGCGGCAGCCAATGTGCGCTCGTATCCGGTCAGCGAGCGCGACGGACTCATCTGGATCTGGATGGGCGAGCCGGAGAAGGCAGACCTCCGGTCGATCATGAGCAACCCGGAACACCGGGACCCAGGCTGGAGTTGGCGGCCGTACTACATGCACGTCAATTCCAATTGGCAGCTTCTCGTCGACAACATCCTCGACCTGACCCACGTTGCCTATATCCACGCCAATACCATCGGCGGCAATCCCCAGACGCACTTCAACGCCGATATGTCCGTGCAGTTCGACGGCGAGAAAGTGACCCTGCTGCGCAAGATGCCCAACTCGGTGCCGCCGAAGACGTACGTTGCAGCGGGCGGCTTCAAGGGCAATGTCGACCGCTGGCAGATGGTCGAATATCGCCCTTGCGGCGGCAACGTGCTGCGGGTGAATGCCGGCGCCTGCGAGGTCGGCACGGGCGCGTACGAAGGACGCCGGGACAATGGCTTCACTCTGCTGAACGTTCATGGCGTGACCCCTGAAACGGAGACGACGACTCACTACATCTGGACGATCTGCACAGACGCTCCGCGCGAATCGGGTGTGCCCGACATGTTGTTCGATCAGTTCTACGAGACGATCTGCGAGGACGAACGGGCTCTCGAAGCACAGCAGCGTCGGATCAACGACATGCCGGACATGCGCTTCGTCGGGATTGCGAGCGATGGCGCAGTGAGCCGGGCGCGCTTGCTGCTCGAACGCCTGCACGAAAACGAAACCGCCGTGACGTCCTGAACGGTCGTCATGCGTCCGCCTCGTGGCTTCGGAGCGTGCGATGATGAACACTCACGGCAACCCGGAGCCGCACAGGCGCCATTGCATCAGCGTATACGGCGGATCGGCATCGGCATGATGTTCGAACACGCCTTCCACTTCCGAGCCGATCGTCACCGTCTGCAGCGGGTCACCGAGCAGGTTGCCGACCATCCGGACGTGGCCCGCATCCGGCAGTTCGACCAGCACCGCCAGGTACGGGCCATAGCCGGTCAGTACATCGTGTGACGGATGCCAGATGCGCTCCCAGCTATAGATGCGGCCGCGCGAAGCGACTTCGGTCCATGCGGGATTGAATGCATGGCAGCCGTGGCAGATCCATTCGGGGCCGAACTGCCAGGTGCCGCAACGCGCGCATCGTTGCACGAACAGGCGGTTTTCGCGCAACGCCTGCCAGTAGGGGGCAGAGAGTCCGTCCGGTTCGGCGACCGGAACCGGCAGTCCGGCAGGAAGGTAATACGGCGACGTGCTTGCTTCTTTCATCGTGTTGCCTCCGATCCGAGTAGCAGGCTGCTCACCGGCGAGACCATCGGGCCGCCGATCACGAGCGCAACGTCGTTCCGGCGCGCCTGGTTGCACGAGGTGCCGCGCACTTGCCGCACCGCTTCCAGCACCAGCTCGAAACCATGCATGTAGCACTCGGCGAGATTGCCGCCGCTGGTGTTGAGCGGCAGGCGGCCGTCCGGCGCGATCAGGTTGTCGAGCGTGAGGAAGTCGTTCGCGTTTTCGGGCGCGAAGAAGCCGTGCTCGGCCAGCGCCATCACGACGCCCCCCGTGAAATTTTCGTAGCTCTGCACGACGCCGATATCGCCCGGGTCGATGTCGGCCATCCGGAACAGGTCGGGGGCGACCGTACCGAAGTTGGCGCTGGCGTACGCGGGACCGTTGTGCGGAGCTGCCGCGAAGCGATGATCCGAGCCCGCGGCGGCCCCGAGGACGAACGCCGCGTTGTCGCCGAATTCCCGGGCCCGTTCGGCGGGCACCAGAATCAGCGCGGCCGCGCCGTCGTTTTCCATGCAGCAGTCGAACAGATGAAAGGGTTCCGCGATCCAGCGCGACGACTCGTACTTTTCGACATCGAGCGGTTTGCCGTACATCACCGCGCGTGGATTCGACTGCGCGTGATGGTACGACGCCATCGCCACGGCACGCAGCGCTTCCTGGCGAACGCCGTGCTCGTGCATGAAGCGCCGCACGCGCATCGCGAAGCGTTGTGGCGGCGCGAGCACGCCGTACGGCATCAGCCACGCCTTTTCGCCCGAAATCGTATTGATGCCGGTGGTTCGTCCGAAACGGCCGTGCTCGCCCTGGGCGAGCGAGCGGAACACGACCACGCAGTCGGCGAGCCCCGCGACGATCGCCGCCGAGCCGTTGGCGACGGCGGCGCAACAGCCACCGCCACCGCCGCCCCATTGCATCGTGCTCGAACGCAGACGCCGCGTGCCGAGCGCAGCGGCGAGACGCGATGCTTCGCTGCGGTCGTCGCCGTATGAAGCGAAGCCGTCGATGTCGCGCGGATCGATGCCTGCGTCGGCGCAGGCGGCGAGTATGGCTTTCAACGCGAGCTTGAACTCGCTGTCCGGCGACTTGCCGTGACGGTAATACGGCGTTTCACCGATGCCGACGATCGCCACCTGACCTTTGAGCGAACGTGTCATGCGTAGATGTCTCCCATGCAGACGTATGGGCCCCATTCCGCACTGGAAATGGCGGTCCCGGATTCATCGCCCAAGCCTGTAAACATGATGCCTGGTCCCGGCGATAGGTAAGGAGTGTTGGCGACGACATTCATCGCTGCGCGGCGCTCGCACGCCACGCTTCGAGCACCGCGTGTGCCGTGTCGGGAGCTGGTGGAGCGGCTTCGCCGGCGGGTGTGCGGCTCAGGCGCGGCGCAGCGGCGGGGCGCACGAAACCGCGATCGGCGACGTAGGTTTGCCGCGCATTGATGTGCTCGTTTTCGACGGTTTCCTGCAGGCTGAGCACCGGACTCACGCACGCGTCGGAATGACGGAAGTGCCCGGTCCACGCGTCGCGGGTCCGCGTTGCGAAAGAGGCGGCGAGCGCTGCCCGTATCGCGGGCCACGCGGCTCTGTCGCTGCGCGGCGGCAGGCTTTCGGCGGGAATTTCCAGTCCCGCGAGGAGCGCCTGCCAGAACGGTTCTTCCAGTGCGCCGACTGCAACGTAGCGGTCGTCGGCGGTCCGATAGGTGGCATACCACGGCGCGCCACCGTCGAGCATGTGCGTGCCGCGCGGGCCGTTCCATTCGCCTTGCGCGAGCAGTCGGCAGAACAGCGACATCAGCATCGCGCTGCCGTCCACCATCGCCGCGTCGATCACCTGTCCGTGGCCGCTGGTGCGCGCTTCCCACAACGCACACAGCGTACCGAACGCGAGAAACATCGCGCCGCCGCCGTAATCGCCGACGAGATTCAGCGGCGGCACTGGCGCGCCGTCGGCAGTACCGATTGCGTCGAGCACGCCGGTCAGCGCGATGTAGTTGATGTCGTGGCCCGCGGTTGGTGCGAGTGGACCAGTTTGGCCCCAACCCGTCATGCGGCCGTACACGAGGCGCGGATTGCGCGCGGCGCACACGTTCGGTCCGAGCCCGAGGTTTTCCATCACGCCGGGGCGGCTACCTTCAAGCAGCACGTCCGCGTGCGCGATCAGATCGAGCGCAGCGTCGCGATCGTGCGGCTGTTTCAGGTCGAGCGGAACGAGCCGTCGGCCGCGCTGCATGAAATTGCCGGTATCGATCGCAGCACGCGGCCGCGTGATCTGTACTACGTCCGCGCCCATGTCGGCGAGCAGCATTGCGCAGAACGGTACCGGGCCGAGCGCGCCGAATTCGATCACGCGCACGCCGGACAACGGGCCTGGTTGCATGTCTGCGCCCATCGTTACACGCGGCCGGCCATGCGGCGACCGGCAAAGAACACGCAGACAGACGACAGCACGAAGAACACAGCGACGACGATCATGCCGGCGGCGAGGTTGTGCGTCTGCTGCTGCAGGCGACCGACCATAATCGGTACGATCCAGCCGCCGAAGATGGCGCCGAACGAGCTGATGATTGCGATCACGGCGGGCTTCGCGTTCGCCGGAAGATAGGTTTGCGGGATCGACCAGAACACCGCCAGCGACGCATAAACACCGATGTTGGCAAGCATGAAGCCGACCAACGCGACGGCCAGCGTGGTGGAGAGCGCGACGGTCGTATAGCCGGCCGCGGCGATCAGCATGCAGGCGACCGTATGGAGCACGCGTTCCTTGCGGCGATCGGAGCGTCGCGACAGCAGCGTCATGCCGACGATGCCTGCGAGCGGTGGTACCATCGACACAAAGCCGATGGTACGCAGCGGCACGCCGGCGTGATGCAGGATCTGCGGCAACCATGCGCCGACTGTCGCATTGCCGGAAAAGATGCCAACATAGCCGAGCGTGAGCACCCACATTTCCGGCCGGCGCATCAGCGCCATCACACCCGTCGGTACGCCGTGCGCGGGCGCTACGTTGTCCTTCTCCAACTGCTTTTCGAGCCAGAGCTTCTCGCCAGACGAGAGCCAGCCGGCCTGATGCGGACGGTCGGTCAGATAGAACGCGCCGAAAACGCCCAGGGTGACCGCAGGCAGCCCTTCGAGCACGAACAGCCATTTCCATCCCGGCACGCCCCACGTGCCGTCCAGTTGCATGATTGCGCCGGATACGAGCGACGCGAGGACATAGGCGGCCGGAATCGAGTACGAAAACATCGCGTTATAGCGCGCCCGGTACTGCTGCGGAATCCAGTAGCTGAGGAACAGGAAGACGCCCGGCGTGAGCCCCGCTTCGGCGATCCCGAGCAGCGCTCGCATCGTGAAGAAGCTATAGGGGCCTCTGACGAACGCCATCGACATCGTAACGATGCCGAACATGATCGCGATCCGCGTGAGCGTGACGCGAGCGCCGTATTTGGCCAGTATCAGATTGCTGGGCACCTCGAACAGCGCGTAGCCGAGAAACAGAATGCCGACGCCGATGCCGTACATCTGTGGCGTTAGGCCCAGTTCCTTGTTCATCGAAAACGACGCGAAGCTCAGATTGCCGCGGTCCAGCACCGACACCACGTAGAGCGCGATCAGATACCACATCAAACGCCGCCCGATCCGCGATACGACCCGCACGCCGTCGACGTGGGTCTCTCCCGATATGACGGGCGGCGACCCGGAAGTGACGGCTGGGGATGGGGGCGACGCGCTCATGCTGATCTCCTTTTTTGTGTGTCCACATTGGATGGACCAATTTGGTGGGTCAATATATTGGAAATGGACAGATTGTTACAGTCCGGGAAACCCCTGGTTTCGCCGGTTTCACGACGGTACACATATGGGATTCCACGAAATATGGCAAAAAATGCGAAGAAAATGGGGAATTTTGGCGATATATTTGTTGCTAAGTCGAGAAGAAAGAGATCTTCATTCATGCAGGGAACATCCTTCCGAGACTGAAGACCCGGTTGACGGTCCTGTCGATGGCTCTATAATTGGCCCTACCAATTTCAACGAGATACTGGACCCGACATGCTTTCCCATCAAGACAACGAAATCCTTGTACGCGTTGGCCCCGGCACGCCGACCGGGCAGTTCATGCGCCTTTTCTGGTTGCCGTTCCTGCCGTCGTCGGATCTCTCGGTCGACGGGCAGCCGCAACGCGTGCGTCTGCTCGGCGAAGACCTGCTCGCGTTTCGCGACTCGGAAGGCCGCGTCGGTCTGGTCGACCATGCGTGCCCGCATCGAGGTGCGCCGCTTGTATTCGGTCGCAATGAAAATAGCGGCTTGCGCTGCGTCTATCACGGCTGGCAGTTCGGCGTGGACGGCCGCGTGATCGAAACGCCGGCCGAGCCGATCGAGAGCCGGCTGAAAGAGAAAGTGCGCATCAAGAGCTATCCGTGCCGCGAGCGCAACGGGATCGTGTGGACCTACATGGGCGATGCGTCCGCGGACGGACTGCCGCCGCTGCCGAATCTCGAATGGAACATGGTGCCGGTGGAAAACGTGCACTTCAGCTTCCGCGTGCAGGAGTGCAACTGGCTGCAGGCTGTGGAAGGCGAGATCGATTCGGCGCACGCACCGATCCTGCATGGACGCATCGATTCGCAGGGGGCGATCAACGAATGGACCGCGAAGCGCGACCTGCGGCCCGTGTTCGAATGTCAGCGGCAGGATTTCGGCATCAGCATCGCTTCGCGGCGCGTGCTTGATGAAGAGCATCACTACTGGCGCGTCAACCAGTTCCTGTTCCCGTTCTACACACTGGTGCCGCCGCAGTCGAAGTATCCGGAGCTGAGCGGTCACGCATGGGTGCCGATCGACGACGAGAACACGTTGTGCTTGATGTTCTCTTATACGCCGGCTACCCCGCTGTACGAGAAGACGAGACAACTGTTCGAACAGGGGCATCAGGGCCGCGAGACGGGCCACGCGAGCGTGAACGCGTACGAGCCGCGCCCGGTGACGAATCCGTACGCGAAGTACTGGACCCGATACAACCTCGAATCGGCGTTCCAGTTCGATTACGACGCGCAAACGAAGACGTGGTTCTCCGGACTGCCGGGGCTGTGGGTGCAGGATGCCGCCTGCCAGTCGGGCGTCGCGCCGATCTACGACCGCAGCAAGGAGAACCTCGGCATCAGCGACACGGGCGTCGCGATGACGCGCCGCCTGCTACTCGAAAACGTGCGCAAACTCGCGGCCGAGCGCGTGTCGACGGTGCAGGTCGACGAGCCGGATCTGTGGATGGTCCGCGCGGTGTCGCTAACGCTGCAGGCCGGCGCGTCGTGGCAGAACGACGGCGCTGTCCACATGCGTGCGCGCCTCGGCGCGGACTTCGGCTACAAGCCCTGACCCTCCTTCGCCTGCTAATTCGAGTCAACATGTCCCAGCATTCCCCTGAACGCATCGACGTCCACCTCACGCAAATCCGCCTTGAAGCGGACGACGTGGCTTCCTACGAGTTCCGGCCGGTGGCCGGCGGCCCGGCGTTGCCTGTCTTTGAGGCTGGCGCGCACATCGACCTTTACCTGCCGGAAAACCGCGTGCGCAGCTATTCGCTCGTCAACGATCCGCAGGAACGGCACCGCTACGTGGTCGCCGTGCAGCGCGAGGCCGCCGGCCGCGGCGGCTCCGCGTGGATGCATCGCGTGCCGCGGGTCGGCGAGCGCTTCACGATCAGCGCACCGAAGAACGATTTTCCGTTGTGCGAGAGCGCACGCGAATCCCTATTCATCTGCGGCGGGATCGGCATAACGCCGGTCGTCGCGATGATCCGGCGGCTAGAGCGCATCGGCGCGTCGTGGCGTTTGCATTACGCAGTGCGGGAGTGTTCCCGTGCAGCCTATGCGGATGATCTCGCGCAGCTCGACAACGCGGATTCGCGAGTCGAAATGTACTTCCAGAACGAAGACCGACGGCCGGACGTGCGCGGCATCGTCGATAGGGCGCCCGCCGGCACGCATCTGTATTGCTGCGGTCCGCGCGGCATGGTGGACGATTTCATCGCCGCGTGCGCGGGACGTCCGCAGGACGAAGTGCATTTCGAGCGTTTCGCCGCCGCGAACGACGCGGCGAGCGAAGGTGGCTTCGAAGTCGTATTGCACCGCGATGGCCGGCGTATTGCCGTTGCGCCCGGAAAGACCATTCTGGACACTTTGCTCGATCACGGTGTCGACGTGCAGTACGCGTGTTCGTCGGGCGTGTGCGGAACCTGCCGCGTCGGCGTGATCGACGGCGTGCCCGATCATCGCGACGACTTCCTGAGCGCCGACGAGAAGGCCGGCAACGGCGCGATCATGGTGTGCTGCTCGGGCTCGCTTTCGCCGACGCTGGTGCTCGATCTCTGAGCACGCGCCGCGCACGCAAACGAATACGAACTCACCGGCAGGCGCCGCCGCGCGCCGCCTCGACAAGGAGACAAGATGCTGTCGAATCTGGTCAGTGAATTTCCGCAACACGAGCCGCGCCCGGCGAATGCGCCGAGGGCGCTCGAAGGTATCCGCGTGGTGGACTTCACGCATTTCATCGCCGGCCCGTTTGCGACGATGATGCTGGCCGACATGGGGGCCGAGGTCATCAAGATCGAAGCGCCCGGCCGCGGCGACGAGTTCCGCTACTATCCTCCCGCGCATCCGCAGGATGAGAGCATCGGCGCGCCGTACCTCTGGGCGAATCGCAACAAGCGCAGCATTGCGCTCGATCTGAAGCACGAAGACGGTCGCCGCATCGCGCGCGAACTGATCGCGACCGCAGACGTCGTCGCCGAGAATTTCTCGACCGGCGTGATGGAACGTCTCGGCCTCGGCTACGAAGCATGCCGCGAGTCGAACCCGGAGCTGATCTATTGTTCGGTGTCTGCGTATGGCCGCGAAGGCGCGTTTGCCGATCGGCTTGGTTTTGATCCGGTCGCGCAGGCGGAAAGCGGCTTCGTGTCGATGAACGGTTACCCGGACCGTCTCGGCGTGCGGGCGCTGTCGCCGGTCATGGATATCAGCACCGCGATGATGGCCTCGAACGCGATCCTCGGCGCACTGGTCGCGCGCGAGCGCAGCGGCAAGGGGCAGGCCGTCGAGGTGTCGCTGTTCGACAATGCCGTGCTGATGACTGGCTATGCGACCGTCCAGCATCTGTTCACCGGTGACGAGCCGCAGCGCCACGGCAATACGAGTCCCGACACGTGCCCTTCCGGCGTGTTCAAGGCGTCGGACGGCGCGTTCTACATCAATTGCGGCAACAACAAGATCTTCCATCGTCTCGCGAGTCAGGTGCTGGAAATGCCGGAACTGGCAGCCGACCCGGTGCTGGCGGACCGCAATGGCCGGATCGCGCGGCGCGACGAACTGTTCCGGATTCTGGACGAGGCGTTCATCCGCCATCCGTGGGCCTACTGGCAGCAGCGGATGCGGGCGGCGTCGATTCCGTGCGGCGAAGTGCGCTCGGTCGGCGAAGCTCTGCGTTCGGCCGAAGCGCGCGAGCGAAAGCTCGTAAGCCGGCTCGAACATCCCGATCTGGGCTGGTTGCCAAACATCAGCCTGCCGTTCCGCTTCAGCGAGACGCCGATGGAAGATCCGTCGCCGGCGCCGCGCATCGGCGAGCATAGCCGCGACATTCTCACCCACGTACTCGGCTACGAGGACGACAGCGCGAGCGCGTTGCTCGACAGCGGCGTGGTTTACAGCAGCGTCGAAAAGGCGCGCGCGGGATGACGGCGGCCTCGGCGGGCGGGGAGGCGGCGCGGGCTCGCAACGAGGCCGGCCGCCGCGTCGCTGGACGGCCAGAGCGGTGGGGGCAATCTGTATAATCTGTGGATCCCGTTTTTATGATTTTTCTTCAGTGATATGGAACTGATGTCCCCCGTTGTCCGCGAATCGACTTCACGCTCTGAACTCGTCGGGAAGATGCTGGCGTTTTTCAAGGAACGTGGCTACGAAAGCGGCGAGCGTTTGCCGTCCGAGCGCGCGCTCGCCGAGCGTTTCGGCGTGGGGCGCAACGCACTGCGGGAAGCGCTCTCTACGCTCAGCGCCCTTCGCGTGATCGAATCGCGGCCGAATTCGGGCATCTATCTTCGCCGCATGTCGACAGACAGCAGCTTCGAGACGATCGTGCTGCTGACCGAGATGGGCTCCGAGCCGTCGATGAAGGAGGTGAAGGAGACCCTCGAAGTGCGCTGGGCACTCGAAATCCGTGGCGTGCAACTGGCATGCGAGCGCCGCACGGAAGCGGATCTCGACAGTCTCGCATCGGTGATCGACGCGACTCGGGCAGTCCTGTCGAACAAGGGCAACATTGCGGCTCAAGACACAGCGTTCCACATGGCGCTTGCACGTTGCGCGCATAACGAGATGCTCGTGCGGCTACTCAACTCGTTCTACCGCATTTCCGAAAGCCGGCGTTTTGCGCTGTTCGCCGATTCCGGTCGTGGCACGATTTCGGCCGCTCAGCACGAGAGCCTTTACGAAGCAGTGAAGAAGCGCGACGTGAAGAAGGCGACTGCGTTGATGGAGACGCACTTCGCCAGTGCGGTCGAATCGTGGAGCGAGATCCTCGGCGAGGAAGCGCCCGTGGAAACCAAACCGGCGCGCAAGAAGAAATAGCGCGACGGCGCCAATGTGAAAGGGTGGATTCCCTGAAACGAGAATCCACCCCTTTGTTTTTGCGTGCGCGGATCAGAAGGTGTGCAGGATGCCGAGGCGCACGAGTGCCTGATGGTCGGTGGCCGACGGCGTGAGTTGCGTGATCGACGCGACGGCCGATTGGCCAAGTGAATCGGTCCCACTGGCTTTCTGGTAGATTGCAAGCGCGTACAACTGGGTGCGCTTCGAAAGGTAGTACGCCGCCGAGAGCGTGCCTTGATGATAGTTCGCGCTGCCGAACTCGCCGACGCTTCCCTTGTGCGTGTAGCTATACGCTGCGTTGACGTTGAAGGCAGGCGTGAACGTGTAGCTCACATTGAGCGCACCATTGTTGAGCGCGGCAGTGCCGGCGTAGTGTAGCGGGTTGGGGCCCGCGCTGGTATTACCAAGGCCGCCGAAGCCGGCGTGCGACCATGTCGCGCCTACGCTCACTGGGCCGAAGTGGTATTTCATGCCTGCAACTATCAACTGGAGCGTCGTGGCCGATGCAAATCCCGCGTAGACGGGGTTGGACTGCGCGGTAGTATCAGATCCGAACGAGCCAAGATTGTTCGTACTGCTATTGCCGGAGTTGCCGTTCGTGCCGAAGTACGACAGGTTCGGATCCCGTGCATTTAGATAACCCGCTCCGGCGGCGAATGGACCGTTCGCGTAGGTAGCGGCGAGCGCCCACACCTGGTTGCGACCCGTCGCGCCAGGCACTCCACCCAGCGAGTATAGGGCGCCCAACGTCACGCCCGAGAACGACGTGCTCTTGAACTTGATGGTGTTGTTCAGGCGTATCGAGTGGCCCAGGTCGTCGAAATCGTCAGGATTTGCGCCCATGTGGCCGGGAATCTCGCCGGCTTCTGACAGCGGGGCCAGCATGTCGCTAACGATGCTGTACTGACGGCCCAGCGTGACCTGCCCGGCCTGGTTCGCCAGGCCGACGAAAGCCTGGCGGCCGAACAGCAGCCCACCTTGCGCCAACCCGCCCGTATTGATGTTGAAGCCGTTTTCCAGCGTGAAGATCGCGCGAAGGCCGCTACCCAGATCTTCGTTGCCCTTCAGCCCCCATCGGCTCCCGCCGATGCCGGTCGCCCCGTCGGACATCGCGATCTGCCGCTTGCCGACGAGAGCTCCGTCGACGCGGCCCGTCTGCACGTTGCTCACATAGTTGAGGCCCTGGTCGATCAGGCCGTACAGCGTGACCGAACTCTGTGCATGTACGGCCGAAGCGGCCGTGCTGGCAACGGCGATAGCCAGCAGGGTGGGTTTCTTCATTGGGGTCTCCGAATTTCCGAATCGATTTCTTCTGCGCGTTGTAGACGCATGATGGAAGGACCAAACTGGTCAGTCAAAGTGGACCACAATAAGTGGTGGGGCCAATCGTAATGACAGGGGACCGACGGTGTCATCCTGGGATAACTCCCTAAGCGCGCAGAACGCGGGTCGTGCCGCATGGTTTCGGCGCTCCGTTTCGTTTCGTTTCGCGAATACCCACGCTGCTTTTTCAATAGCTGAAGCGAAAAAGCTGCTCGTAGAATGGCCGCATTCACAAGGGGCAGCGAGAACGGTGCGCTGTTCTCGTGGCATAACGACAGACAACGGAATATCGATCCATGAGCAAAAACGACCTGGCGGATCTGCTGCGTGTAGGCCCGGAAACCACGATGGGTAAATTCATGCGGCAGTACTGGCTTCCCGCAGTGCTGTCGCATGAGGTGAAAGCGGACGGCGATCCCGTTCGGCTGATGTTGCTGGGCGAGAAACTCATCGCTTTTCGCGACAGCTCCGGGCGCGTGGGCGTGCTCGACCATCGCTGTCCGCATCGCTGCGCATCGCTGTTCGTCGGGCGCAACGAAGAAAACGGAATCCGATGCGTGTATCACGGTTGGAAATTCGACGTCGATGGCAATTGCGTAGACATGCCAAGCGTTCCGGCTCGCCTCGACTTCAAGGAGAAGGTTCATGCGCGCGCCTATAAGGCCGTCGAGCGCAACGGGCTGATCTGGGTCTACATGGGCGAGAACCAGAACAATCCGCCGCCGCTTCCGGCGATCGAGGCGAACATGATTCCGGGCAGCAAGATTTGGTGCCTGCAGCGGCAGTGCAACTGGCTGCAGGCGCTCGAAGGCGACATCGATACGAGCCACGTCGGCTTCCTGCATGTCGGCGCGCTGCAACCGGAGGATCTGCCGGAGGGATCGCCGCTGCGCCCGACGGTTTTGAACCGCGCGCCGGAATATCGCGTGCAGAACGCGGAATGGGGTGCGACGTACGGCGCTTATCGTCTGGCCGAAGACGGCCGCATGTCGTGGCGCGCGGCGCAGTTCATGTTCCCGTTCTGGACCATGACACCCAACATCCTGTTCTCGACGCGCGCGATCGCGCGCGCGTGGGTGCCGATGGACGATACGCACGTGATGCTGTTCGACATCACCGGCGGCGTCGACGAGGGTAATCCGTTCTTCACGACGAAACTGAAGAACGGCGAGCCGATGTACGAAAAGATCCGGCGCAAGCCGAACGGTACCGGATGGTACGACCGTTGGCTGCCCGTCGACGGGCTGCAAAACGACTGGGGAATCGATCGGGAAGCGCAGCGCAACATGATCCACTACACGGGTATCGACAATCCGTCGATGCAGGACCAGGCGATCACCGAGAGCATGGGTCCGATTACCGATCACAGCTTCGAGCATCTCGCGCCGACCGACCAGATGATCGCTTTTGTCCGCAGACGGCTCACGCAGGCGCTGCGTAATTTCCGCGACGATTCCGCTCCCGCGCCGTGCGCTTTTTCTCCGGAGACCTATTTCGGCGCGCGCTCGGGCGCGTTCTGGGCGGACCCGGTGGTCGAGTTTTCGACCGCCTATCGGGTGGAACTCGAAAAGGCGCAGCGCTGGCCTGCGAACCCGGACGGTAGCGCCGTCGAACGGGAACCCGAGGTCGCGAGATAAGGCACGCAAGCCCGCGCCGCCGCCGCGCGGTGCTGCCAATCGAAAGTATTCCTGACTGAGAGGCAACATGACTGAAGCTGAACAATATACGGGCAAGCCGGCCTTCGAAGGGCGGGTCGCATTGGTGACCGGAGCGGGCCGCGGCATTGGCGCCGCCATCGCGCGCGAACTGCATGTGGGTGGGGCGCGGGTGGCCGTCACGGATCTGGATGTCGCGAGCGCCGAAGCGGTAGCCAAAGCACTCGATACGCACGGCGAGACGGCTTTTGCATTCGCCCTCGACGTGCGTGAAAAGCGCGATTTCGGTCATGCGCTGGACGCCGTGCTGGGGCGATGGGGCAAGCTGGATATCGTCGTGAACAACGCGGGTTACGCGAAACGGACCCCGCTCGACGAGATCACGCCGGAGGAATTCGACGAAATCGTGAACATTAATATGCGTAGCGTTTTCCTGAGCTGCCAGACGTTTTCGAAGCACATGAAGTCGGCAGGCTATGGGCGGATCGTGAACGTGACGTCGCTCGCTTCGCATAACGGCGGCACGGTCGCGTCTGCGCACTATTCCGCAGCAAAAGGCGGTGCGATGACGCTGACGCGTTACTTCGCGCGGCAACTGGCGGGCACGGGCGTCACAGTTAACGCGGTTTCTCCAGGGCCGGTGTCGAGCGCGAAGGAACGTCTTGCGCATCTGCGCGACGAGATCAGCAAGCAGGTTCCGGTTGGGCGATTCGCGGAGCCGGAAGAGATCGCGGCGGCCGTTGCGCTTCTCGCTTCGGAGCGGGCCGGTTTCATGGTGGGCGCGACGATCGATGTGAACGGCGGCCTGTATATGCGGTAGGCGGCATAGCGGTGCAGGCGGCGAACAGATACAACAACGAGGAGACGCCATGACGGAGACGACATCAGTTGCCAACGTAATCGACGCACGACCCATAGGGTGGCTGCAGCTCGTGATTGCGGCGGTCGGCGCGCTCGCGCTGCTTTGCGAGGGTTTCGATCTGCAGATCATTTCCTATGTGATGCCGCGGATCGTTCAGGAATGGGGCATAGAGCGGGCAAGGCAGGGCACGATCCTGTCGGCGGGTTACGGCGGCATGTTGATCGGCTTCCTCGCGCTCGCGCCGCTTGCTTCGAGGATCGGCGCGAAGCGGCTTGCGGTTTACTGCCTGCTGGCGATGGGTGTGCTTAACCTCGGGACGTTGTTCGCCACCGGCGGGTGGATGCTCATCGCCTTTCGAGTCGCCGTCGGACTGACGCTCGGTGGAGTCGTTCCCCCGACGCTAGCGCTCGTCGCCGAATTCTTTCCCACGCGTCATCGTTCGGCGCTCATCGCGATGCTGTATCTGGGGACGACGAGCGGCATCATGATCGCTGGCGTCGTCGCATGGTTGACGTTGGCGCGCTACGGCTGGCGCGGCGCAATGGTGGTCGGCGGCGTGATGCCGATCGTTGCGGCGATCGCGGTCCGGCTGGTCTGGTTCGAATCGCCGGTCTGGCTGCTCTCCCGCGGCGCAGCGGGAGCAGCGCGCGTGAGCGTGATGCTGGAACGGCTGTATCCGCGCATGCCGTCGAGCAACCCGGTCGCGGCGGCCGAAGCTTCGACGCCGGATGCGGGCAGCGTCGTGCATCTCTTCACTGAACGGCGCCTTGTGGGCACGCTGATGCTGTGGCTGGGATTGAGCTGCAACGCGGTCGTCTATTTCTTCGCGCTTAGCTGGATACCGCTGATTCTCGTCGGGATCGGCGCGACCCAGCAGAACGCGATTCTTGCGTCCACGCTGGCCAACCTCGGCGGTATTGCCGCAATCGTGACCGGTTTTCTGATGGACCGGTACGGCAGGTCGCGCGTCGTCATCGGCTATTTCTTTGCAGGCGCTGCGTTCGTTCTGCTCGTGGGCGCGATGCTGTCTCCGACCGTGATGGTGATCGCGCCGACGGCGTTCTGCCTCGGGTATTGCGTCAGCGGTTTGCAGAAGGGCGTGTCGGCGTTGGCGATCGAATTCTATCCGTCCGCGCTGCGATCGGCTGGCGTCGGTTGGGTGCTCGGCGTCGGCCGCAGCGGCGCGATTCTCGGGCCGATGGTGCCCGGGCTGCTGATGCAGGCCGGCTGGCCGCCGGCGCATGTTTTTTATCTGATGTCAGTACCGCTGGTGCTCGGAGGCGCAGGCATTGCGCTGATGCAGGCATGGTACCGGCCGCGTACGTCGCGGGACCACGCGCTGCTGCATGCGGTTGCGCCGGTACACGACGATTACCCGGGGACGAAAGTGCGGACGCGCTAGCGTCGGGCGCTTTCGCCACTCGCTTTTTTTGAAGCTACGAAAAGGAAGAGGAATGACGGATCTTGCAGACCTGACTTGCGTTGGCCCCGGTACGCCGATGGGCACGTTGATGCGGCAATACTGGGTGCCGGCTGCGAAATCGAGCGAACTGAAGCGGGACGGCGATCCGATGCGGCTGATGTTGCTGGGCGAAAAACTGATCGCTTTCCGGGACAGCGAAGGTCGCGTCGGAGTGCTGGACCATCGTTGTCCGCACCGCTGCGCGTCGCTGTTTCTGGGGCGAAACGAGGAAAGCGGCATCCGCTGCGTGTATCACGGCTGGAAATTCGATGTTGCCGGGCGCTGTGTCGACATGCCGAGCGTACCCCCGCATCAGGACTTCAAGGACAAGGTGCATGCGAAGGCTTTCCGTACCGCCGAGAGGAACGGGCTCGTCTGGGTCTACATGGGCGATGCGGCCGAGCCGCCGCCATTGCCGGCGATCGAAGCCAATCTCGTCGCCGACTGCGAAATCTGGTGCCTGCAGCGCGACTGCAACTGGCTGCAGGCGCTCGAAGGCGACATCGATACGTCGCATGTGGGCTTTCTTCACGTCGGCTCTCTGAAACCCGACGACCTGGCCGACGATCATCCGATGCGGCCGACCGTGCTCGATCGCGCGCCCGAATATGCAGTCACAAACACGGCGTGGGGAACCATGTACGGCGGTTATCGTCCGAACGACGACGGGCAGCGCTCGTGGCGCGTCGCGCATTTCATGTTTCCGTTCTGGACGCAGACGCCGAACAACCGCTTTTCGAGCCGCGCAATCGCGCGCGCGTGGGTGCCGATGGACGACGAACATTCGATGTTGTTCGATATCACCTGCGGAGTAGACGAGGGCAATCCTGCTTACTCGTCGACCAGAAAGACCGGCGAGCCGCTGTTTGCGCCATTCGAGTACGCGCCCGCTACGACAGACTGGTTCGGCCGCTGGCGCTGCGTTGACGACCGCCGCAACGACTGGGGTATCGATCGGGAGCTTCAGCGCAATGGCAGCCAGTACACTGGCATTCCGAACATCACGATGCAGGATCAGGCGGTGACGGAGAGCATGGGGCCGATCATCGATCACAGCTACGAACATCTCGCGCCGACCGACCAGATGATCGCACGAACCCGGCGGCGCCTGCTGCTGGCGACGCAGGCGCTGAGCGAGCAGGGCACGTTGCCGCCCGGTGCACAGGACTCCGATGTGTTTTTCGGCGCGCGTGCCGGATCGTTTCTGTGCGATCCCGGCCTGCCGTTCGAAACGGCGTACGCGACGCAACTGGAGACGGCAACCCGCTGGGCAGGAGACAAAGTCGTGTCGTGACGCGCCGGGCGCGGCACGTGCGCCGGCTCCGGGCAGCGCACGTGCGGATGGCATAATCCCCAATGTCCGGAGCGTGAGATTCAACGCATACTACATAACAAACAAATATGTATGTTTGTAACGTGAAGGCCAGCCGATACCGGGGTTCGGAGTTTTATCTAAAAAAGAAGCGAATAAAGGAGACAAATGCGATATCGGCATGCGGTAACGGCGGCACTCGTGATGAGTGCAACAGGGACGGCTTTCGCTCAATCGAGCGTGACCCTCTACGGGGTGCTCGACACTGGCGTCGAGTTCTTCACACACGCGAGCCCGACTGGCGGAACCATGGCCAGATTCCCGACCATCAGCGGAGGGGATCTGCCTTCGCGTTGGGGATTGCGCGGCGAAGAGGATCTTGGCGGCGGCCTGAAAAGCGTATTCGTGCTGGAGTCCGGTTTCGCGCCGGCATCGGGGACCTCGTTGCAGAATGGGCGCCTGTTCGGACGCCAGGCGTATGTCGGTTTGAGCGGCCAGTGGGGGCAGTTGAGCGTCGGCCGCCAGATAAACATGACGATCTGGGGAATGGCCAATGCCGACGTGATCGGGCCGGCGGCTTTCAGCATCGGGTCGTTCGACGGATATCTGTCCGCTGCGCGCGCGGATAACAGTATCGAATACCGCGGTACCTTTTCGAACTTTACGGTAGGGGCGAGTTATTCGTTAGGCCGCGACGTGATGCCGGCAGGAAACTGCGCGGGACAGGTTCCCGGTGACCTGATGTCCTGCCGGGCGATCACCGCCATGCTGAAATACGACACCGCGCGCTGGGGCGTCGGGTTGATTTACGACGAGCAGCGCGGAGGCGCCGGCGCAACGGACATCAACGTGGTGCCCGGCGTGACCGGCATTGCGTTCAAGACGTCCAGCGCGACCGATCGCCGATATCAGGCGAACGGCTATTTCATGGTCGGTGCGGTGAAGATCGCCGGAGGGTGGATTCATCGCGTGATCGCGGGCGACGTACACAAGCTGCACACCGATCTGGCCTTTCTCGGCGCCTCCGTTCCGTATGGCGTATGGACTTTCGATGCGCAGATCTCGCACATCCGGAACCACGACTATGACGCGAACGGAACGCTCGGCGTGGCGCGGGCGAACTACAACCTGTCGAAAACGACCGCGCTTTACGGCCTCGTTGCGTACCTGAAGAACAGCGGCAACGGCGCTGTGTATTCCGTCTCGTCGACGAGCCTCGTGCCCGCGATGCCGGCGCCGGGAGTGGATCAGGCCGGCGTTATGGTCGGTATCCGTCACACCTTCTGAAAACGTGTGTTCCTTGAGGGAGCAGGGCATGTTGCATCGAAAAATCAGCCGCTGGTGGACGGCCGTCGCGGGGGCGCTCGGGGCGGCCACCGGCGGCGGGGTGATCGCGGTCTACGTGTTTGGCGTGTTTGCCAAACCGATCAGTGCGGAATTCGGCTGGTCGAGAGCGACGGTTTCGCTGGGGCTCACCGTGTTTTCCATCGCCAACGGACTCGGCACGGTATTTCTCGGTGTCGCGATGGACCGCTGGGGCGTCAAGCGCACGACGATGGCGATGATCCTGCTGTTCGGGGTGTCGCTCGCGTCGGTCTCTCTGCTGTCGCCCAATTTACCGGCTTATCTCGGCGTCTTTGCGGTAGTCGGATTCGCAGCCGCAGCGGCGACCATCATGCCTTATGCGTTGGTCGTGTCGGTATGGTTCGACCGCACGCGCGGCTGGGTTCTGGGACTCATCAATGCCGGCACGGGTCTGGGCGGCGCTATCATGCCGTTCTACGCGAATTATCTGCTGGCCCATTTCGGCTGGCGTGGCGGCTATCTGGGCGTCGGTATCGCGGTAGCGGTCGTCCCACTGCTGGCGATGGCTTTTCTGGTCAGGCTGCCCGAGGGCTTTGAGGAGAACCGGCTGCGCGATCGTCTCGCTGCCGCGAAAACGGCCGTTCCGCTACATACGATCGTGCGCACCAGCCGGCATTTCTGGCTGCTTGCGCTCGCGATTTTCGGCATCTCGTTTGCGACGTACGGCATGCTTTCGCAACTCACGCCGATGATGCTCGACCGCGGTGTGACGCCGATCGTCGCAGCAGGCGTGATGTCTGCCGCCAGCATCAGCTCAATCTGCTCGCGACTCGGCGCCGGCGCTTTCCTGGATCGGTTCTTCGCGCCGTACGTTACCGCGGTGATCTTCATCCTCGCGGCGATCGGCATGTTGCTGGTGTCGGGCAGTCATTCGGTGCTGCTGCTGACTTGCGGCGCAGTGCTTCTCGGTCTCGGCCTCGGCGCGGAAGGCGACCTGCTGACCTACCTAGTGAGCCGCTATTTCTCGATCTACTCGTTCGGCTCGGTCACCGGTGCGATCTGGCTGACGTTTGCATGGGGTGGCGCGTCGGGCATTTATCTTCTCAATCGATCGTTCGACGTGACCCATTCGTACAAGCCGGCGGCATACAGTTTCGTCGCAATCGTCGTGCTTGCCGCGATCGCGGTTTCCCGCCTCGGCCCATATCGTTTTCCGCCTGCGCATAAGGGTTCGCATGCAAGTTCCAGCGATAGCGAGCTAGGCGACGAGACGGCCGGCGCAGTATCCAGGCTTTAGCACCGCAGCGATGGTCGTCGGACGTATTCCGAAGGCCATCGCACCGATTCAACCTCAAGACATCAAAGGAGTATTTCATGCTTGCTGAACAGCCGGGAAATCCGTCGACAGCGCCGGCTCCGCTGAAGCATCCCGACAAACTGTATATCGACGGGCAGTGGGTCGCAGCCTCCACCGGAAAGGAGTTTTCGGTCATCTCGCCGGATACGGAAAGCGTCTATGTCCGGGTCGGCGAGGCAAGCGAGGCCGATATTGAAAAGGCAGTTTCGGCTGCCCGCAAAGCGTTCGATCACGGGCCGTGGCCTCGGCTGAGCCATGCGGAGCGAGGCGCTTATCTTCGCGCGATGGCGGAAAAACTGCGGGCGCGCTCGCACGACATGGCCGCGATCTGGCCGCACGAGATGGGCGTCACTTACGCGTTCGCGCAGTCGTTCATGCCGCGCATCGCGGGCATCTACGACTTCTACGCCAATCTCGGCGACACGTTCGCTTTCGAAGAACGGCACGCCACCAGCTCGGGAATCGGCAACGGGCTGCTCGTTCGCGAGCCCGTAGGCGTGGTCGGCGCGATCATTCCATGGAATGCGCCCGCGATGATCATCGCGTACAAGCTGGCGCCCGCGTTGATCGCCGGTTGTACCGTGATCCTCAAGTCTTCGCCGGAAGCGCCGGGCATGGCGCTGATAATCGCAGAGGTCGCGGAGGAAGTCGGTCTGCCGCCCGGAGTCGTCAACGTGGTCACTGCCGATCGGCAAGCGTCGGACGCGCTGGTGCGAAACGCTGCGGTCGACAAAATAAGCTTTACCGGTTCGAGCGCGGTCGGCAAGCATATCGGCAGCGTGCTTGCGCAGCGGGTGGGGCGATATACCCTCGAACTGGGCGGCAAGTCGGCCGCTATCGTACTCGACGACTACGACCTGGAGACGGCGGCAAAAGCGCTTGCGACGGCAGCAAGCCAGATGACCTGCCAGGTTTGTGCGAGCCTGACCCGCATCATCGTCACCAAAAACCGCCACGACCGCCTGCTCGAAGCGCTCGCCTCTGCGTATTCCTCGGTGAAGGTTGGCAGTCCGTTCGATCCCGCCACGCAAATGGGACCTGTGGCCACGCTCAGGCAGAGAGAGCGTGTCGAGACCTATATCGCGAAAGGCATGCAGGCCGGTTTCACGTTAGCCGCCGGCGGCAAGCGTCCGGTTCACCTGCCGCGTGGGTTCTATCTGGAGCCGACGGTGTTCGGCAACGTCAGTAACCGTTCCGAACTCGCTCAGGAGGAGATATTCGGTCCGGTGCTCGCCGTGATTCCCGCCGACAGCGAAGAGCAGGCAGTCGAGATCGCGAACGATTCCATCTATGGGTTGAGCGGCGCGGTGTTCACCAACGACGTTGATCGAGCCTATTCGGTCGCCCGCAGGGTCCGCACCGGCAGCGTGGCCCATAACGGGTTCCGCAACGACTTCGGCATCGCTTTCGGCGGCTTCAAACAGTCCGGCATCGGTCGTGAGGGCGGTGTCGAAGGCTTGATGCCCTATCTCGAGACCAAGACCGTGCTGCTGGAAAAACTGCCGTCGCATCATCAAACAACGCAACCTAGAATAGTGGATTCGCCAGCATGACAAAAACGTACGACTATATCGTTGTCGGGGGTGGCTCGTCCGGTTGCGTGGTAGCCACCCGGCTGGTTGAAGCCGGCTTCGAGGTATTGCTGCTGGAAGCCGGGCCCGTCGACAAGGATATCTACATCCATATGCCCGCCGGCATGAGAAACGCCCAGAAGTATTCATGGAATTACATGAGCGAAGCGAACCCCGGCTCGGGCGTGCCTCCGATCCACATTCACCAGGGTCGTGTGCTAGGCGGCGGGAGTTCGGTCAACGGCATGGTGTACGTCCGCGGTTCGGCTCACGACTACGACGACTGGGACAGGATCTACGGCTGTACCGGCTGGAGTCACAACGACGTGCTGCCTTACTTTATCCGCTCAGAAGGCAACGAAGTCGTGAGCGGGCCGAAGCACGGTACGGACGGGAATCTGTGGGTCAGCGAGCACCGCTACCGGCATCCGCTGACGATGGCGTATCTGAGGGCAGCGCAGGAACTCGGCTATCCGTACATCACCGATATGAGCGGCGCGACCGAGCAGGAGGGCGTGGGCTTCTGGCAGTGCACGATCCACGAAGGCAAACGCGGTAGTACGGCCCGGGCCTACCTGCAGCGGGTCATCAAAAGCGATCTGCTGACGGTCGTGACCGGAGCGACCGCCAGGAAGGTGCAGATAGAAAACGGTCGGGCCTGCGGGGTGCGCTACGCTCGCAACGGCAATTCCGTTACCGATGCGGTTGCGACGAGGGAAGTGATTCTCACGGCCGGTGCATTCGAGACGCCTAAGCTCCTGATGCTCTCCGGTATCGGTCCGGCGCAGCATCTGAACGAGTTCGGCATCGGGACCATTGCCGACAGTCCGCAGGTCGGTAAGAACTTCCAGGATCACCTGATGGTCTCCATCACGGCCGAAACGCCGGGCATTCCTAGCTTCCTGCGCGAAGGAGAGGGCCTGCGCAAGATCGCGAATGGGCTGGAATGGCTGACCTTCAACCACGACGGCGTGGTCTCTTCGAACGTGCTGGAGGGCGGAGGCTATTTCGACATAAACGACGATGGACGAATCGATACGCAGTTGTTCGTTTTTCCTTTCTATGAAGGCAAGCGCGACGGAAACTGGACGAAAGCCGATCAGATTCCGGACGGCATGGCGCTCAAGGTCGGCCACGTCTATCCCGAGTCGCGCGGAGAGGTGCTGCTTGGCGGACCCCGGCCCGACGACAAGATCCGTCTGAAAGGCAATTACCTGTCGGCCGACGGCGACCTGGACTTGCAGGTGAAGGCGTTCAAGCTGGGGCTGAAATTTTTCGATGCTCCGTCGTTGAAGAAAATTACCCGGAACGTGGCGCCGAAGTTCTCGGACGACCACGAAATAGCCGATTACGTACGAAAGAACTGTACGACGATATTTCATCCCACTTCGACTTGCCGTATGGGAAATTCCCCGCAGAGTTCGGTGGTCGATCTTACGCTGCGCGTGTGGGGAATTGCCAATCTCCGCATCGCTGATGCCTCCGTTATGCCACACATAGTCAGTGGCAATACAAACGCACCGACGATCATGATCGCGGAGCGAGCGGCAGAAATGATTATTCATGCGTCGTCCCATTCTTGAAATCGTGCAGCAGGGAGCGAACGAACCGACTCGCGATCTGAATCGCTGACACGGTTATTGACACATTGTGATTTCGGTTTCGATGTCCGGGAAAGGGCACTGAACCACGCCCGTGGTCCAGTGCCCTGCAAAGTTCGGCCTTGATCCGACAAGAAATTACTTCCGGTTTGCAGAAGTGGCGTTGTATTGCTCGATGTAAGACTTGATGATCGACTGCCACGCACGAAGCGTACGATTGAATCGTGCACGATCGTGCTGCCAGAGACGGCGCACTGCTAGGCCGCGAATGATACTGTTCGTCAGCCACAACACGTCTTCCGCAATCGCCTTGGGTATGCCCGAGTCTATCAGCGCCTCCACCCAAACGGATTCGACCGGCAAGCGGCTGCTGCGTGAAATCGAGTGAATTTGAATCGGACCATCCGGCTCCCGCAGGTTCAGCGCGGCAAATTCCAGCCCGATGAGGAACAGATCGCTGAAGAAGAAATCCTGGCTGTCCTTGATGAGCGCGGCGATCGTTTCATCCACGGAGCGCGGGCGATGTGCACGGATGGCACCTCGTTCCGCTGTTCCGCTAAACGCGTACTCGAGAGTCGCAATGATCAGTTTATCCTTTGAAGGAAAGTGATGTGTTAGCGCTCCACGCGAGACTTGGGCCAACTCTGCGACATCTGCAGTGCGAAAACCCACGTACCCCTTTTTGGCGAGCACCTGCACCGAGGCGTCGAGTAATCGGCCTCGCGTCTCCTCTGTTCGCTCTGCCTGAGTACGCCGCCCACCGCCGGTAGTGCCAGGCCCTTTGACGCGTGAAACTGCCATCAGGAACATGTCATGAAAGTTTTGGAGGAAGTAGGTTAGCACAGGCCCCAACTGTACTGACCGTTAGATCCGGCGCACGAATCTCCGTGAAGCGCCTAGATCCAGTCTCTAACGAGTCTCTTGCATTGTGAATGGGTCTCCGTGCCGAGAGACCTCCCGCAACACATCCACTTGATGTCATTGCGTCACGGTGGATCGCCAGCTACGGCGCACGGTGAGGCCGATCACCGATGTCGCGTGAGCATGCGGTGTGCCGATCTGCGCGGGCAGGCTGTTACGGATATGCAACGCAGCCTGATCCGGGTCCAGGAGCGCGAGGAAATCGCTGTTCGTGGGGAACCTGCCGATAATCATGACCGAGGCGCATTCGATCGGCGGGGGCGGCAGCGCACGGCTGCGGAACAGTTCTTCTCATTCGCTGCGCAACGCCGAATTCGGCGGCCCTACGGTCCCCCTGATAGGCCTTAAGCGCATCGAGGCGGACGGATTCCTGCGCGGTGGGCGGATGCCGGCTGCCGCCGTCGACAATCAAGCGATCTTCGAAAAGCGGCTTCTGTGCGAGATCTGAGATCTCGTAGTCGCGCACTTCGCCGACGATCAAATCAATGATGCCATCGCGCAACGGCTCGACGAGGTCGGCCCAACTGCCTTCATGTACCCGGAAATGCCGCCCAGTCAGTTTCGGCGTTCATGCACGCCATGGCCTTCGACCATCTCGCCGACAGGCAAAATGAGCATGCTGTCGGCACGCCGTTCGCAGAGAGCGTGGGGGGCGCCGTTGCTCAAATTTTAGAATAGCGTGTGTCAGCATCGGCTGGGACAAGCCAATGTGCCGGGCCGCCGCGCTCACGCTACCGTGTTCGTAAATCGCCAGCATTGCCTGCAAGCGCCGGTTGAGTTGAATGAGATCGTGAAGCATTGCCCATTATCAGGACAGCGATGCGTGGTGGCGTCGCCCGCACGCATCTGTTTGATCAGCTTCTGCAGCAAATTGAACAACTGCAGGTCGGCCAGCACGACGAAGTGCACCGGTTGCGTTGGAGGCCTTCTAGGAGCGCCGATGATTTCAATACGCGCGCAATCGGCCAAGACCTTGTTGGACTTCATCGCCGTCATGGTGCGATCGACAAGCTTCCGTCGATTAGCGCGACGATTTTTTTAGAATTCGCTCACATCGCACGGAAACCGATCGCCATGGCGCGCTCGTATGCGAGCCACACGATGTCTATCGCCATGAGTACGTTTTCGCCAACCCGGCAAGTGGCGGCGCCCAATTCGACTATGCTGAGCCTCGCACTGTGCGGTCCTGCCTGATATGCTTACTGGGTTACGCTGTTTGGAAACGAGCTGCGGGTTGGAGGCGAGCTAAGTTATAAGACGCAGACTCGGCATCATACGGGGGCTTTCGCCGTTACACCAAACGGGGCGCCACATCGATACCACAGGACTGATTGAACATGACCGACCAAACTTCTACGCGGTTTCCTCCGACGAGGGACGCCCATGCCCCGGTACCATCCGGCGACAATAGTTTCGCATGGTCTGATGCGCGCCTGTTGGGCTTCGCATTGATGGACGAGGTGCACAAAGAATTCTATGCGGTTGCGCTGAATCTGGTGACCTGCACCGACGCGACGGCTGCCACCGCGATAGACCGGTTCGAAAGACATGCGGTTAGCCATTTCGAGCAGGAGGACCAGTGGATGCGCTCGACGAACTTTCCCCCACGTGACTGCCATATTGACGAACATGCCGCCGTCTTGAAGTCGGTCAGTGAAGTCAAGGAGGCGGTCGAACAGGGGCGGGCCGGCGCCGAAATGGTTCGAGATCTTGGCATGCACCTCTTCGAGTGGTTTCCTGGACACGCGGACTATCTCGACTCTGCGCTGGCGGCATGGATGATGAAGCGGACGATGGGTGGAAAGCCTGTTGTGCTAAGACGGAAAATTTGACTGCGCGTTGGTGCCCGGAGGAGCCGAGCAATGTTCGATTGAGCCCCCGAAATCTAATGTAGCGAGTTACTTTGAAGCTGAAAAGGAACGGCGCCGACGTTCGGGCAAGTCAATCATTCTGCCGGCTTATGGCAGAAGCGCGTTTTGCAAGAGCTCCATTAACCGCGTACCGCTCGCCGGTTATTGCAACGTAAATCAGTGGGGTTGACTAGATCCTATGGAGCAGGAAAGCCGGCTCACTGACGCCTAAAATCAGCGTGTCGAGGTTTGCTCAAGGGAGAGCATGATGCGTACAGACCAGACAGATATGACGAACGCCGGCGAGGTGGTGCTTGCCGTATCACTCGAACTGGCGAGATCGAAGCGGAAGGTTGCGCTGCACGACGGCCGGCGCGACAGCCCAGCCATTCACACGGTCGCGCAACTCCAGTCGGCTGCCCGGCTGCAAGCCGTAGTAAGCCTGATTGAACAGCATCGACAGAAGTGGGCACTGCCGGCCAGTACACGGGTCGTGGTGAGCTATGAGGCGGGCCAAGACGCGTTCTGGATCTGCCGCGCACTACAGGCTCGCGGGATCGAATGTTATGTCGTCGAGCCCGCGAGCATTCCCGTCGAGCGCCATAAACGGCGCGCGAAGACGGACCGGCTCGATGTCATCAAACTGGTCATCAACCTGCGTGCATGGCTGCGCGGCGAACGTGACCGTATGCACGTGGTTCACGTACCGTCACCGCAGGACGAAGCGTCACGCCATCTGATGCGCGATCGCGAACAACTGCAGAAAGAAGTGCTCCAGCATCGCGACCGCATGCGCAAGCTACTGGCCACGAACGGCTGCCAGGATGAGGTCGACAGCCGGAAGTTCGCCGGGCGGCTCGCCCGCAGCGAAGTGCGGTGTCACGATGGCGTGCCACTGCCCACCGAGCTCCGCGAACGGCTACTGCGCGAGTGTGAACGGCTGGCGCTGGCTGAAGCGCAACTGGCCGCACTGGAGAAGGCGCGTCCGGCGAGTCTGCCCGCGCGCGAGCGCATCAATCACCTCACGCGTCTGAGCGGCATCGGCCTAGTTGGCGGTTCGAGGCTGGCGCTGGAGTTGTTCTGGCGACAGTTCAGCAACCGCCGGCAGGTCGGCGCGTGCGTAGGCCTCGTACCGCAGCCTTACGACAGCGGCGAGAGCCAGGTCGACCAGGGCATCAGCGAACAGGGCAACCGGCCTGTCCGGGCACTGCCGATCGAGATGGCGTGGTCATGGATCCGCTACCGGCCCAGTAGCACGCTAACGAAGTGGTTCAAAGAGCGTACCCAGGGCACGGGTCCGAACCGCCGGGCGCGACGCATTGCAATCGTCGCGGTGGCACGACGTCTCGTGATTGCGCTATGGCGTTATCTGAAGGATGGCGTGATCCCCGAAGGGGCGACGCTGAAACCGGCTTAAGCCATTGAGGTCTGGCAGGAAGATACCGTTCAATAGGATACGCAATGCACATGGCCGGAAGTGAACATGCCCGTAACAGAGCCGGGTTGCTCCACGCAACCGATTCTCTAGATGGAGCATGTTTCCGATGATTGATTGCGGCGTAACGCGCATGCAGGATGAGGCGTGACTTCACGCCAGCGGATAGAAGGTGGTGAGACGTCAACTCTCACGAGCGCAAGAGCCGGCTTCAGACCATCGTGGATTGCAGCAACCGCAACCGCCCGTTCTCCACGGCGGAGAGGATTCGCATATTGATCAATTATCGAAATTTTCCAGACCACTTGACAAAGGACTGCTCATAGAAGGCTCTATTCACATTTTCACGAATGGCCCAAACGCACAGGCAAGGTAGGCGAACACCAGGTAGCTGTCCGCGACCTTGCCGTAACGAGTGGTGACTCGACGAAAGTGCTTGATGCGGTTAAAGAAGCGTTCGATCACATTGCGCGTGCGGTAGAGCATCCGACTGTAGCGTCGTGTCGACTTGCGGTTCGAGCGCGGCGGAATGACAACTTTGGCACCGGTGGAGCGAACCGCCTGCACAAAGGCACGGGAGTCGTACCCCTTGTCGGCAATGACTGCCTTGGCGCGCAAACGCTTGACAAGCTCCTTCGCACACGAGATGTCATGAACCTGTCCTTCAGTCACGATCAGTCGCAACGGTCTGCCTGCTGCTCCGCGGCCAGATGCAGCTTGGTACTCAGGCCGCCCCGCGAACGCCCAAGCGCCTGCGGGCCGCTTTTTTGATGCGCTGGCCGAATGCGGGTGTGCTCGCACGATGGTCGAGTCGATCAGTATGTGTTCGACCTCCGTCTCTCCAGCCATCGCAAGCGCGATGCGCTGCCAGACACCTCTGCGTCGCCATCGCGCGAAGCGCATGTACACGGTGTGCCAGCGACCGAATTCCGCTGGAAGGTCGCGCCACGGACTGCCGGTATGACCAATCCACAATACCGCTTCGAGGAACCAGCGGTTGTCCGTAGCCGTTCGACCTCGATCGCCTTCCTTGCCCGGCAGGATCGCTTCGACTCTCTTCCATACGTCGTCGCTCGGCAGTGTTCGAATCATCCTGTCTCGCGTACGCAAAAGACAGGATTAAACACATTTCGGCAAATGTAAACAGCCCCCAGTGTTCCGTCCCAGAAATAACTTTACATTGAATTGTGCTGTTCTATGATCAGGTCATGTTGAGTGGAGACGATCATGGGGGGCAAGGGAATCGAGGTTGTCATGTCTGAAGTGGAGCGGGAGCAACTGCTGTCAATGAGCCGTTCGCGTTCGCTGCCTCATTCGCTGGTGCGCCGGGCAAAGATCGTCCTGATGGCAGCAGACGGCCATACGAATCACGAAATCGCGACGCAATGTGAAGTCACATCCCCTGCGATCACGCATTGGAAAAGGCGCTTTGTCGCGCAGGGGCTTGCCGGTCTGCATGACGAAGCGCGCCCGGGGCGACCGCGCGCGCATGACGATGAAACGGTAGCCGAATTGCTGGCGAAGGTGCTGCATGAGAAGCCGGATGGGGCAACGCACTGGAGCGTGCGTTCTGCCGCTGCGCAAACGGGTATTTCGAAGAGTTCGGTGGCGCGGTATCTGTCGCTGTTCGGCGTGCAGCCTCATCGATCGAAGAGTTTCAAGCTGTCTACTGATCCATACTTCGTCGAGAAGGTACGCGATATTGTTGGGCTGTATCTGAGCCCACCGACCAATGCGCTGGTGCTGTGCGTTGACGAGAAGAGCTAGTGCCAGGCACTCGAACGGACGCAGCCGGTGCTGCCGATGGGTCTGGGCTACCTTGAGGGAGTGACGCACGACTATATTCGGCACGGCACGACAACCTTGTTTGCTGCGCTCAATGCTGCGACGGGCGAGGTCATCACGCAATGCAGGTCGCGTCACCGGCATCAGGAGTTTCTGGCCTTTCCGAAACACGTTTATCTCGACAGCCTGGGGCCTTCAATCGGCCGCCTGCCAAGCGGCTAAGGAGGGAACACGTTAGGGTCGGGACCATTCGTGGTTGGCTTGCACGGCAATGCGAATTCTCTCAATGACCACTAGTATTGTGAGTTAGAAATTCATTGAATAAATTGTCGCCTATAGTAGTGTTTGGTGAAGCACGAACACGACGAGGCGGCGATGCGCGGGCGACCGAAGGCAGAACTTGTGTTGAGTGAACCGGAGCACGATCAACTCACGTCCCTGACGATGCGTCGCAAGACGGCTCAGGCGTTGGCACTGCGAGCGCGGATCGTGCTGGCCTGTGCCGGGGGCATCGACAACAAGACGGTCGCGGCGAAACTTCGCGTTACTGAGCAAACTGTCTCGAAGTGGCGTGCGCGCTACGTGACGCGCCGGCTCGATGGTCTGCTCGACGCACCGCGTCCGGGTGCACCCAGATCGATCGAGGACGCGCACGTTGATGCCGTGATCGCGAAGACACTGGAGTCCCTACCTGCGGGAGCAACGCACTGGAGTACGCGCGCGATGGCTCGGGAGACGAGTCTTTCGCAGACTGCGGTGGCGCGAATCTGGCGAGCTTTCGGCCTGCAGCCGCATCGGCAGGAAACCTTCAAACTTTCGAGCGATCCGCTGTTCGTCGACAAGGTTCGCGACATCGTCGGCCTGTACCTCGATCCGCCACTCAAGGCGATGGTGCTGTGTGTTGACGAGAAGAGCCAGATCCAGGCCCTCGATCGTACGCAGCCCATATTGCCGTTGGCGCCTGGCATTCCCGAGCGCCGTACTCACGACTATATGCGCCACGGCACCACCACCTTGTTTGCTGCGTTGGACATCGCCACTGGCGAAGTCATTGGTGAATTGCACCGTCGCCATCGCAGCAGTGAATTCCTGCAGTTCCTGCGCACGATCGAGGCCTGCGTGCCCGCCGATCTGGAAGTTCATCTGGTGATGGATAACTACGGCACGCATAAGACGCCTTCTATCAAAAACTGGTTCGCTCGACACCCACGGTTCCATGTTCACTTCACCCCAACGTCGGCATCGTGGCTCAATCAGGTGGAACGCTGGTTTGCTACGCTTACCGAAAAATACATCCGGCGTGGCACGCATCGATCGACGCGGCAGCTTGAAGAAGCGATCCGGCATTACCTCGACGTCAATAACGCGAATCCCCGACCGTTCGTCTGGAGCAAGTCAGCCGATGAAATTCTCGCGAGCCTCGAACGGTTTTGCGCACGGGTATAAACAGCATCGGGATAAACGCCATGAACATCAATACAGTTGCCATTGACGACGCCGTTCTCGCACTCCTGCAATTGACCTTGCATGACCACAACCGCGCCTGGAAAGGTTGCGATTGGGATTCACTCAATCGTCTTTATCAGCGAGGCCTCATCGGCGACCCCGTCAACAAAACGAAATCCGTAATACTCACCGACGACGGTTTGCGCGAATCCGAACGTCTCTTCAAGCTGCTCTTCAGCAGTGCTGGCAGCGAAATCGATTAATGAAGTGAATTTCTAACTCGCGACACTAGAATGTCATCCTGACAGCGGCGATTTCGTCCCCGCTCTCGTCCTGCATCCGCTATTTCAACGAGGTCTTACGTTGCGACACTGGCTCCTAAAATCGGAACCGTCTGAATTCGGCATCGATGATTTGGCCCAATCATCGAAACAAACCGCTCCTTGGACCGGTATCAGGAATTACCAAGCGCGGAATTTCTTGCGGGATGAATCTTCGGTTGGCGATCTGGCGTTCTTCTACCACTCTAGTTGTCCGCAGCCTGGCATCGCTGGGCTCATGCTAATTGCATCCAAAGCCTACGCAGATCCCACGCAATTCGACCAGAGCAGCCCGTATTTTGATCTCAAATCGACAGACGAAAAACCACGGTGGACGGCGGTCGACGTGAAGCTGGTCAAGAAAACTCGTCTCCTTGGGCTTGACGAGATGCGTCGGGTTGACGAATTGAGCGGCATGCGTTTGCTTGCACGCGGAAACAGATTGTCGGTGATGCCAGTCTCAGTGACTGAGTTTGACGCTATTTGCAAAATCCTCGGTATCTAGACTTGTTCCGATCTCAAGCTTTACGCTGTCTCGCAAGAAGCTACGCTAGTGCCCCAGTCGCACATGCCGATCGGTCCTGTGCCAACGCCTCCAACGTGACGCTGCGGATATGGCAAAGTTCATCAACGACCCGCATCCGGATATCAAGCCTGGAAAGATCCACGCCTGATTGGATGGTTGCGAGCAGGCCGCTGACGCGATTGAGGCCGCTTTCCACCGCAGAGGCCAGTACCCGCGCAGGCTCCACGTAGTCGAATATGCCCATTTCCTCCCACGCGAGATCTATATAATCTAGAAGGCTTTGTTCATCGCCGTGACCGGTGAAAACAGCGACGCGTTTCAAGATAGTCCGATAGTCTGAGTCGGTAATGAACCGTCTTCCGTTCTTAAGCGGGTTTGCGCTCATGAACTCCATGAGGTGCAGCTTCACCATGTTCGTGATGAAACGATGACGGAACATCGACATGCAGGCGCGCTCATCTTGCAACCCGGCTGCTTGTACAATTCTGGGGAATTCTTTCTCCAAGGTCGATTCCGTGAGCGGTTTGCCTTCAACTGTCAAAAACATACAATCGCCAGTGTCGACCCGGCGGCCTTTTTTCTCTAGCATCTCGATGAGAGGAGCTCGATATTTGTATATAAAGACCTCAATCCGCATGGCGACGGCACGGTCGATCGGTACGATTCGCTCGGGGTCGATAGACTTACGACGCTTCAACGTGCACATAAGTAATTTCGCTTTCTTCAGGGCAGCGCGATTCTTCTCCACGGAGACTCGGGCCAGTTCACCGGGGCGCGCGCCAGTCGCCTCGAGCAGCGCAAGGAGAGCCTCTCTGCGTTTCCGTAGGTATTCGGTTACGATCATTTCTTCGGTGTGCAGTTTGTCGCTGAGACGTAGCCCTTGTTTTGCGAGTGTCCTAGATGCCATCTTGTTAACCGCTTCCCATAGTCGAAGCTTCAATTCTCGTGCAATAGGTCCCCGCGCGTCTTCGTGAGTGACTGGCTCGGGGCTATATCTATACTCTAGAGACATGACAACCTTGCCATGTCGACCGATACTCTTTTTAAGCTTCAACAGTATGCGTGGATTGACGTCGGAGGTCCCGACAATTGGCTTCTCACAACATAATTGCACTTGCAGCCATTGAAAAAATGATACCCACGTCGCGACGATTCGACGTGTCGTGTTATCGTCACGTCGGTGCTCAGCCGGATTGCGAGAACTGCGTTCACGCTGAAGCCAAGAAATTGCGGTTTTCATGCGTAAATCGTCGAAGTCCCACAAATTCACCTTTGAGTTAAAGGCGAAGCGCAAGAGCAGTGAAAGTTGAGCTGCGAACACTTTTAAAGAGCCGCCATCAAGTCGACGACTTGTACATTCGGGCCAACGTTCTAATAGATACATCTCGGCCAGGCAGCACGGGCGGCCGTCTGGCCAGCATATCGCCATTGCGGCTGGCATCGTTGTGAGGCATGTCAGATATTCTCCGGTCGAGCTGTTCTGCTCAATCGGCTCCGGGAACGAGAAATCTCTGACCAAACGGAATAGCTGATTGCTAGTCATTCTGTTTCTCCGGAGTGACTATAGTTAGGGCGAGGTTTTTTCCCCAAACGCTTTGATGCCTGAAGATCGCTTCTCGCCCTTGTGGGTCATTTGCAACGAGGTTACGAGTAAGGCGCAGCAACTCTGTGTACGCCATGGAAATGCGCAACCGCGTGCGGTCAGCCTCGAGCAGTTGCTTGCGCACTTCTTCGAGTTCCTTTTGTTTCTCTGCCGCTCTTGCGGCATTAGTCCGTGGTGGCTTCGATATTGAGTCGACGGCCTCGCGCAGGGAGTTGAGTTTGGCCCATCCACCGTCCTCGATAAAGCGATCAGCGGCCTTCTTCATGCTGTTCAAAGATGTCGCGGCAATATTTTCCGAGGGTATCGCTAGTTGAGCCAGAGCATGCTGGCTGGTGCAAGACTTGATGATGCGTGGATCTGCCTTCGACGGGTTCGAGAGGCATGTCGTTAGCACTTTACGCTTCCCTAGTACGCTAGATTTGATTCGCTCGCGCATCGTCTATCTCCTCGTTTATTCGGAAGCAAATGTGAGTTTCGGAGATCGAATTCGCGACTTTCACGCTATACGGTTCGATCTCGTAAGTGCCTCGTGAGAATGCGATCTCCAGCCAGTCGCTTAATTCGGTGTCTGATAAAATGCTGATTGATGTGACTTTAAAATGTTGGCAGACGGCACGCTCGAGTTCTCGCACGTTCTCGGCCTCCGCTACATCACCGCTCATATATGCCCTAAGCTGTTCGGTAGCGTATTGAGCTTCGACTGCCGGAAGCTCCATTCCCGGAAAGTTCGCTTCGATATACGCGTAGACATCTCTCGAATCCGAGTGGCCCGCGACCCACCGGGCGGCTTCAAGGCTCGCATATCGGTAGCACCAAAAGAAAGTTAGAAGAAAGCACTTCCTCGATTCGTGGGTCCGGATGTACCAACGCCGGCCGTACTCGTCACAGTCAAGATTGATCCAATCGCAAAATCGATCAAGATACGAGTTGATCCGCGCGACGGACAACGGCCCAGCTTGAAGGGAATCGCTTACATCGCGATCGGGCACAAAGTACAGTGAGTTCTTTGTCGTCGCCTCAAGGGATCCCGTCATTTGCCGTAGGCCTTGGCCGAGCAAATCGATGGTCTGGAGTGCCTCTCCCACGATATATGGAATCGGTAGTTCGTCTACGCTGCGTTGACCACCATACGTTCTTTTAGCGATCGTCTGCCTTAGCCAGTACCCGTCGCGTTTCGCGTGTCTGACGCAATCACGGTTTAAATCCCTGACCTCGCAGTTCCTGACGGGCTTAAGGATTGATAAGAGCAGGATTGAAGCACCAATGAAGACCGATAGAGCGTCGTTGAGGCTGGGGTTTGCGCGGAATTCCAGGAACTCGCTTGCGCTATTTCCAGTCATCGTTTTCGTCATCCATCCGTCGATATTCAAATCTCGAAGCGATTCCGGCTGTTCAAGGTTTTTAACGAAATCTTCTCGTTTTTGAACATAATTGATATTTTTATACGAGACACCAAAAAGACCGGCTGCTTTCAGGGACTTGCATGCATACAGATAGAAATCGACGAGATCTCTTCCATAAAGACTGATCCATTTCAGAGCTTCATTTGTGTAGCGTAGAGCGACTTTTATCGGCATCCATGGCGTATGCTCGTTAATCTTTTGGTTTCGATCCAGAATAGCAGTTACTTGGCTAACGTGAATGTCGGTGGTGTCTGGAATGAATTCTTTCAAATGTATTCTCGTCCGAAAAAGCGCGCTAAGCATCGCAGGGTACGCACCCGAAGAATGAGGCCTGAGAGCGCGCTGGGCGTCTTTGACGAGCGGCACGCGATGGGACGGATATTCTCGACGCTTTTCTCGTCCTATCATCAGGGGGCCATCGAGGGTAGGTTCAAAGAGTCTCAGGAGTGCGGAAAATCGTGCGTGAGATTTGATCGTCTGGAGTTCGAAATTAAGATTCTCTGCTATCTTTGATCTATCAATGAACCGCGCGTTATCCTTGGAAGTCTTATGGTAGTAATCGTTATCGCTCAGCCACTTTGAAATTTCTGTGCGGTCCGTTTCTTCTATGGAAAATGGGTTGATTCGGATTGTATCGGGAAGTGTTTTATTTAACGCATTCCTGAACCAAGCCTCCAGCATTGTCCATGGGTATCCGAGTACCCATGGAACACCGCCCTCAAGAAATCTCCGAGAAAATTGCTTTAGACCAATGTTGTCTAATCGGTTGAATGTCTGATGCGCAGGATCGTATATTTTTTCGTTCAAGTACATCCACCGAATCAGTACTGACAGGCTGTATAACTGCGAAAGCAATCCTTGAGTATTGTTGACATGAGGCGCAGGCGGAAGACGCCATAAGAATCCAACTTTTTGGGCCGCTTCTCGCATCAAAATGTTAGACGGACACGCGAGCGAGGTGCCGTTTGGGAGCCGGTAGTCCCAGTGAAAATGACGAACTTCGTGCCACTGGCCATCAACGAAGTGACTCATGCTACTGCCGATAGTCCAATCAAGGCTATGTATATCTGATAGCAGCCAGCTCGCTTTCCAGTTTGACGAGTACGACAGCGTCTCTTCTTTTAGCGAATCCAATAAACGTGTGGCGATCTGCTTTTCGTCTTTTGAATAGGCACCAGGGAACGTCTGCTGTTCTAGCACTTGACGTTCTCCTTAGAAAACATGATGTCGCTCCACTTAACCTTGCCCTTAAGACGCTGTTGCGAAATTAAGTTTTGGGTCTGTTAACTTTTCCGGCTTGGTGTTAACTTTCTGTCTTGTTTTGCCTGACAGGAAGCGATGCCTAAAGAACTGATAGACGACGAATTGTGGTTACTCATCGAACCACTGCTGCCTGCGCGAGCACCACGCAATCGCCAGTTTGCGGGCCGCAAACCGAAACCCGACCGAGCGGTGCTGACCGGCATCGTGTTTGTGCTGCGCTCAGGCATTGCGTGGAACCTTCTGCCGCAAGAAATGGGATGTGGTTCAGGCACAGCTTGCTGGCGACGGCTCGTCGCGTGGCAAAAGGCAGGTGTCTGGCAACACATTCACGAAGCGTTGCTCGCCGAACTGCGTCGCCGTGGCGAAATCGATTTCTCGCGTGCGCTCGTCGACAGCTCATCGATTCGCGCCGTGCTGGCGGGAAAAAAACCGGCCCGAATCCCACGGACCGGCGCAAGCTCGGCAGCAAACACCACCTCATCGTCGACGCGCAAGGCATCCCGCTCGCGGTCATCCTGAGCGCGGCGAACCGGCACGACATTACCCAGCTTGATGCGCTGGTCGATGCCATTCCGCGCATCCGGGGCAAGCGGGGTCGTCCCTTGCACAAGCCGCGAATCGTTCAGGGCGACCGGGGCTACAGTTCCGAACCCCATCGGCAACGCTTGCGTGAGCGAGGCATCACGCCACTACTCGCAAAAGTCGGCGCGCCGCATGGCAGTGGGCTCGGCAAAACACGTTGGCCAGTCGAGCGTTCGATTGCGTGGCTTCACTCGTTTCGACGGCTCAAGATTCGTTACGAACGCTATGCGCATGTTCACGAAGCATTCCTGTCTTTGGCTTGCGCCTTAATTTGCTGGACGCGCCTAAAGCCTCTGTTTAACTAATTTCGCAACAGCTTCTAAGTCGTTCTACGAGAGCTGTAGCCTCTTCGTGCGCAGTTCGGCGAGCAGGGTCGTTGTCATCCGGCAGCATGTGACGAAGCAGGAGGGCAAGATCAATGAACTGGCGTGGAGTGGTTTTTGTGATCGAGTCACACCGGTCAAGGATCTTGCCTTTTGCAGAAATATCCATCGATGCTTCGAGGTAGAGATAAAGCGCGGCAAGTGAATTTTTTGAAATTGAGACGGACAGCCATGCAGAAGTTGGGTCGTCTGCATTCAAACCGGCGTGTTGTGGTCCGAAACGCGAATGTAACTCTGCGGCTAGCGGCGAGCTAAATTTGTCGTGCACGCTAAGCATATCGTGTATGAATGCGTGGAGCTCCTCAAGACTTGAAAAGTCGACAACGTCTAAAAGCCAATCTTCGTTTGCTGCTGCCACGATGATCCAAAGATTCTGAAATCGGCGGATCAATCGGGTATTCCATGCCTTGAGCAGGGCCGGCGGAAGGTAGTGATCAATACACGTTCGTGATTCGTTACCGAGCTTGCGCGACATACTTCGGATGCTGCCAGTCCGAAACCACTCCAGTACACCTTCGGTAGTCCTTATTTTTTTAATTGTAATGGATCCGCGTTCGAGGCCAGCGAAAGCTAACGATGGGAACAGGTCGCCGAACCACGGTCTAGTGCTACTGCCGGAAATGAAACTCACCATGTTCCGGTGGTCCGGATGGATGTATCCGTTGCCTGATTCAGCGCACGGGACGAACAGCAGATTTGCAATCGGAGACCCCGATGTGCGCAAAGACTCCCGTAAGTCCGGCGAGCAACGACTCGAAAATTCGACAATTTCTAGGCTTAGTTCGCTCAATAACGCCGTTTTCTGAGCCTTAGCGCGGTGTTTTGTAACCGTAAGTGTGGGCCCTCCGTCTCCAAACTCTATGCGGCGGTGCCCTTTCTTATCGATCAAGCGTGCACCTGTGATGGCTTCTGGTGTCATATTAGGGTGCTCCATTGCCAATAGAGCAGACATCACACCGATGTCACGCGTCGTTACTCGCCCTAGCATCCACCGTAACCGCATGCGTGAAAAGTGGAATTTGCGGTCTGTCTCGAAGTCCATGGGAAACGGCAAATCAAGCTGAGGGGGCGTCGGCAGGTCTAGCGGAATCTGCGAAGGTATGCTTTTGTCTGCCCGGGCTTGCTCGTCTGTCGGCAGTCCGCCGTACCTACGAGTGATCACCAATAGATATTCAGCGAGCCCCTTCTCAGAATTGAAGTTGCAAAATGCTGACGAATTCCGGTCGTACCAAGACATTCCGTCGCACGCGTCGAGGTGTGCACGTAGCCTGGCAGCGACATCTTCTTCGTCGAGGCTTGCTAACGCCGCTTGCCCATACTCGAAGTGTGCTTTCAGGGTCCGCCAGTAGGACACGAGTGCATCCTTCAATGCAGACCGCCTAGCGGTTAGTTCTTCTCGGATGTCGTCAAGATATTGTGCGTCAGTTCGAGACAACGAAATTGCACAGAGGAGTTTTCCCGAGCAGACGTTAGCTTCGTCGGCTTTTGTGCTGCCGAGGACAGCGGCATCGAGATGGACATTGGAAGCTATGTTGTAGCCTCGTGTGGTCTCCGGCAGCGCCACTCCTGCCGGAATAATGTCTTCGTCCTGAAAATGCCTGAAGAAGGTGTTCATAACGGGTAACAGAATCGTGGCCCGCGTTTCGAGGGACGCCTTGGACTGTTTGTTGAGGATCACGGTTTCGTGCACATCGCACACTAGTTCTTGCCATTCGGCTTCGTCGGTTGGCAAATCTTTTATTTTCAATCGCTCCAACGCTCGTCCGAGCTCAACGGCCGAGCGCAGGTAATTTACTGCGCTTCGGGCGCTCAGCCGCTCGATATAGCGACAGATTGAGTTGAGTAAGACGTCGTGACCGCTCTCGAGCGAACAGAACGAAGACAGGTCGACGGTGATGAGTTTGCCGTTCCTGTCAGCATGGCGGGCAAGGATCTTACCGTTCCCATAGACGAGTGCTATTCCGTCCATTCCAAACCTCACGCCGAGCCTCAAGCTGTGCGCTAGAGGCGGTGTTATAACGTCGCAACGTTGCTGGCAGCGCGACGACCCTGCGGGAACGGTGCCTTCATCCTGCAAATGCCCGAAGGAAGAGTTTTTAGCCGGCAAATTCCAGCCCGCGTTTCCGAAGATGTTTTGGACTGTTCGTTGAGGATCACGTCTTCGTGCGCAGGGCGCACCAGTTCCTGCGGTTCGGCTTCACCTGCTGGCAAATTTTTTATTTGCAATCGCTCAAACGCTCTACTGAGCTCAGCGACCAAGGATAGGTACTCGACAACGCGTGGCGCGCTCAGTTGCTCAATAAAGCGACGGATCGAGTCAAGTAAGGCATCACGACCAGTCTTGAGCACGCAGAACTGCGACAGGTCAGCGGTGACGAGCTTGCGGTTCCTGTCAGAATGGCGGGCAGGCAGCCTACTGCCGTGAGGAACGAGTAGTATGCGGCCCGTTCCCAGCCCCATGTCAAATCAGGTTGTCAAGAATTCGGCTTATTCTTAAACCTATGTCATTGAATATAGGCCATTATTTTCAGCTGTCAACCTTTTTGACAAGGCGCGACTGTCTGGAAAAACCGCCCTGATAGTTGCGCACGCCGGTCCACGGCAACGTGCGATGCGGAGCGTTGGCGAGATGGTCGATGCTTGCTTCGTCCGGTTCGGACTTCATTAGCCAGTAGCGCATGAATCGAATTGAACGTGGTTGAACGTTAAGGGTTTGAAGATGCAGAAGAAATCGGCGTGCAGGAAACAGCGCTCAAAAAACCGGCACCCAAAGAAAAACGGCACCGAACCGAAGTCCGATGCCGTTCTAAATAAGGTCCCCGCCTTAGCCGCTAGGCCGGCATCCTGAACCGGGGGTTCAGAATTGGTCGCAGTTAGCAACACTTCGGGTACATCAGACAGAGTGACGCGCACACCCGTGCTACAAATTTCCGCAACCGTGCACATGGCATTGGTTCAAGGAATATATGACCTTGGCGAACCAGGCAGGGAAGCTAAACCGATGAAGCTAAATCACGAAAAACTACCGATTGAATTCAGAACGTTTGCAGAATCCTGGACGCCTTGTTCTCACGCACTCCGTTTGAATTCGCCGCCGATCTCAGCACCGGCCGCACGATAACAAACGTTACTTACTGCATGCTGTACTGCTGAATCACAGTGCCCAGTTGTTCGTTCATTTGATGCATTGTACGCCGGATTTCCTCAGCGGGAAATGCTTCTCCGTGTCTCACGCTCGATTGCAGCTTAAGCAGTTCCGATGCCAGCGACAGCGCGGCCATGACAGCAATGCGATCCGTGCCGCGCACGTTGCTGTTGTTGCGGATCTTCGACATTTCGGCGTCGACGCGTGCAACCGCTTCAAGCAGCGCGCCTTCCGTTTCCGGCGAGCAGGCAAGGCGATAGGGCACGCCGAGAATCGATACTTCGATCTGCTTGGTGGTCATGCATTTTCTCCGTGGCGGGTCACGTCGCTCTCCGCTTCGACTTCGTGCTGTGCGGGTTCGAGCAGATCGAGCTGGCTGTCGGGCTCGCTGTTCGCGCGGGCACGCGGCAGTTTTTCGAGGATCGCATTCAGGCGCACCTGGGCGTCGTCGATCTTCGCCGACAGCGCGTCGCGTTCCGCCTGCAGCGCATTGCGTTCCTCGCGCAGCATTGCAAGTTCCGTGCGCGTGGCTTCGACCTCGGCGCGCGATTGGGCAAGCTGCTCTTCGAGCGCGAGCCGCGCTTCATTGTGGCGTTGGCTGATCGCGATCAGCTTGCCGATATTCTGTGAAAGTGTTTCGAGTTCGGTGAGCATCTGCTGCGTCCTCTAAAGACATCGCATTTTAGCGCGGAATGTCGCAGGTTCCGACAATTGTCTCGTTTCGAGACGTAACAACATCGCTTTGTGCAGGCTTTTATCGACCCTATGATGAAAAAGTACTCGTGCGTCGGACAAATACCTGCACTTAACAGAACAGTTAGCCTGCGGCCCCGCGCATTCTTGACGGACCCCGAGGCCGCTCCTACACTGGCCGCACTCTGGTGCCCGCGTGCGCTTTTCAACGGCGCGCGCAGTTAAACGGGAAGCAGGGGGCGCGGTTCGCCAGAACGCGCCAACCTGCGCTGCCCCCGCAACGGTAAGCGACCGCATTCGTCTGCAAGTCGATCCTGACCGCGTGTTGAAAGTTCAACTCGCGAGTGTGCCACTGCGCGTCACGCGTGGGAAGGCGGGATCGAGAGGTCGCCAGCCCGGATACCGGCCAGAGGGAGAGGCACGTCACGCGCAAAAATGTTAAATACGCGGCTGCCTCGTTACGCATCGGCCTGCGGGGAAGCGGGCCGCGCACGCTTTCCACAGGACTTTCACCCCATGCTGTCCCCCATCGCCCGTGCGGCGCTGCTTGCCTTCGCGGGCCTGCCGATCGTCGCGCACGCGCAAGCGGCAAATTCATCGTCTGCGTCGGCTGTGGAGGCGTCGCCCGCTGTGTTGTCGCCGATCGTGGTGACCGCTGAGCGCGGACCGCAGGCACTCGCCGATGCGATCCCGCAGACCGCGCTGTTCGACCAGCAGGATCTCGCCGACACCACCGCGACCGATTTGCCCGGCCTTCTGCAACTCGCGCCAGGCGCGCAAATCTCGCGTACAGGTGGCCCCGGTTCGACTACGAGCCTCTTCCTGCGCGGCGCGTCGTCGACGCAATCGCTGCTGCTGATCGACGGCGTGCGCGTCGATTCGGTGAGCCTGGGTTCGGCGCAACTCGCGCAGATTCCGCTCGACCAGGTCGATCACGTCGAGGTGGTGAACGGCAACGTGTCGGCGTTGTACGGCTCCGGTGCGATCGGCGGCGTGGTGCAGGTGTTCACGAAACAGGGCGGCGACCATCCGCCGCGTTTCAACTTTTCGCTGGGCTACGGCAGCTATCACACGCAAACGCAGCAGGCGGGCGTGAACGGCGCCCTGGATAAAGACGGCAAGACGACCTTCAGCATTTCGCTCGCGCGGTCGAAAGACGACGGCTTTTCGTCGCTCAATCCGAATGAGGCGCCCGGCGCCAATCCGAATGCGAACGGCTACCTGAACGAGAGCATCTCGGCATCGCTGCGCCACAAGTTCAACGATCAATGGGATGCCGGCGCGAGCTACTTCCAGTCGAACGGCAACAACAGCTACGACAACGCGTACGGCGTGCCGACCGATCTGAACAACCTGTATAGCAAAGTGCGCCAGGTCTCGGTGTTCGCGAACGGCAAGCTGACCGACTGGTGGACGACGCACTTCATCGTCTCCGAAGGCGACGACCGCAGCGTGTCGAAGACCAACGGCGTCTATAACGGCCGCTTCGATACCGACAATCGCCAGTACACCTGGCAGAACGATTTCGCGCTCGCCGCGCAGCAGAAGTTGCAGGTCGGCTACGAACATCTCGATCAGAGCCTCGACTCGGATACGTTCGCCGCGCCCGACCGGCATGTGGATTCGGGCTTTGTCGGCTATACGGGGCGCTTTGGGCGCAACCAGATTCAGGCCAACGTGCGGCGCGACCAGTATTCCGATTTCGGCGGAGCGAACAGTTACTATCTCGGCTATGGCTTCGACATCACCGGCCATTGGAAGGTGAGCGCAAGCTACTCGGATTCGTTTCGCGCGCCGAGCTTCGACGATCTGTACTATCCGCTCAGCGGCAATCCGTCGATCCAGCCGGAGCGCAGCCATTCGATCGAAGCTGCGCTGCAGTACGCGTCGAATGCGCTCGGCGTGATGCGTCTCACCGCATTCCAGACGCGCTATTCGAATCTGATTAACTACGAGCAGGTGACGCCCGGCATCTATCTGGCCGAGAATGTCGGCCATGCGAAGGTGCAGGGACTCGAAGGATCGTGGAGCGGTCATGTCGGCAAGACGGACGTGCGCGCTTCGCTGACGCTGCAGAACCCCGTCGACCTCGACAACGACGTGGACCTCGTACGGCGCGCGCGGCGCTTCGGCTCGCTGACGGTGAATCGCAGCATCGCCGGCTGGCGCGTCGGCGGCGAGTGGATCGTGAGCGGCCCGCGCGACGACAGCAGCGGCAAGCTGGGCGGCTACGGCGTGGTGAATCTGTCGGCGCGCTACAACATCACGAAAGCATGGTACGTGGCCGCGCAAATCCAGAATCTGTTGAACAAGGACTATGAAACGGCCTACTCGTATAACTCGCCGCGGCGCGGTGCGTATCTCACGGTTGGTTGGCAACAGCAGTGATGGACACGCGTTGTTGAGCTCGCGCGGATGAGCCGACTTATGAGCCAACCCGCGAGCCAACCCACGAGCCCACAAGCGAGCCCACAAGCGACCCGCCACCCCGGCCCGATACCCGCGACGCTGCGCGTGATGAGCGCGAAGCGCGCGGCCGCGATCTGGCTCGCGCTCGCTGTCATCGCGCTGGCCGTGCTGATGGCGTCGCTCGCGCTGGGCAGCGTATCGCTCGCGCCGCTGCGCGTGCTGGCGGCGCTGGTGCCAGCGCATGGGCCGTCTGCCGGCTCCTCTGATCTGACTGCCGAGATCGTGCGCACGCTGCGTTTGCCGCGCGCGGTGGCCGGCTTTGCGTGCGGCGCGTTGCTCGCATTGGCGGGCGCGCTGCTGCAGGTGCTGTTGCGCAATCCGCTCGCCGAACCCTACGTGCTGGGTGTGTCGGGCGGCGCGGCCAGCTTCGCGCTCGTCGCGATGATCGCCGGCTGCGCCTGGTGGATGGTCGACGCGAGCGCCTTCGCCGGCGCCTTCGCGTCGATCCTGCTGGTGCTCGGCCTCGCGCGCCGCGAGTTGTGGCGCGGCGAGCCGCAGGACACGTCGCCACGTCTGCTGCTGACGGGCGCGGTGATCGCCGCGGGCTGGGGCGCGCTCATCACCTTGCTGCTCAACCTCGCGCCGGACAACCGTCTGCGCGGCATGCTGTTCTGGCTGACCGGCGACCTCAACGGCGGCGCGATGCCGTGGACGGCGCTCGCCGCGCTGGTCGTCGCGCTGGCGGCGATCGTGCCGGCCGCGCCGCGTCTGAACGTGCTGCTGCGTGGCGACGCCGCCGCGCAGGCGTTGGGCGTGGCGGTGATGCCGTTGCGCTTGCGCGTGTATCTGGTGGCTTCGCTGGCGGCGGCCGCGGCGGTGACGACGGCGGGCACCATCGGCTTTGTCGGGCTGGTCGTGCCGCATATGCTGCGGCTCGCGTTCGGCAACGATCAGCGCATGCTGCTGCCGGCCGCCGCGCTCGGCGGCGGCGTCGCCGTGATGGGCGCGGACCTGATCGCGCGCACCGTGATCGCGCCGGCGCAGTTGCCGGTCGGCGTGATCACGTCGATCATCGGCGTGCCGGTGTTTCTGTGGATGCTCTTGCGCAGACGCCGATGATGCCGAGCTTCGAACCTTCCCGGGCTGTCCTCAGCGCGCAACGTCTGACTTTGCGTGCCGGCGCGCGCACCTTGCTCGATGCATTCACGCATACGTTCTACGCAGGCGAGATCTGGTGCGTGGCCGGCCCGAACGGCGCGGGCAAGACCACCTTGCTCTCCACGCTGGCGGGTCTGTTGCAACCGTCGGCGGGCCATGTCGAACTCGACGGCGTGCGCGTGGCCGACTGGCCGCCGCTCGCGCTCGCGCAGCGCCGCGCGTTGATGCCGCAAAGCGCGCCGGACGCATTCAGCGCGAGCGTGTTCGATATCGTGATGCTGAACCGCTTTCCGCATCTCGGCGGCTGGGGCTGGGAGCGTGAGGCCGATCGCGAGGCGGCGCATGCGGCCCTGGACCAGCTGGGCCTCGCCGCATTTGCCGCGCGCGATGTGCTGTCGCTCTCCGGCGGCGAGCGTCAGCGCGTGGCGCTCGCGGCGGCGCTATGCCAGGACGCGCCGTTGCTGCTGCTCGACGAACCGTTGTCGCATCTCGATCTGCATCATCAGATCGACTGTCTCGAAGCGCTCGCCGCGTGGACGCGCGAGCCTCGGCGTACCGTGATGTTTTCGTGCCACGACCTGAACCTCGCGCGCCGCTTTGCGACGCATGCGCTGCTGCTCGACGGCGCGGGCGGCGCCTACGCCGGACCCGTCCACGACGTGCTGACGCCCACGCTCGCCAGCCGGGCTTTTGGCTACCCTTTGATCCTGATTCGCGACGGCGAACACGAGGCACTGATTCCCGCGCCGCGTACGCGTCACGAATCTGCTGCCGGTCATGACACGCCGGCAGGCTGATCGTTTCATCTCAACACTCTCTTTGCAGACACCTTTATGACTTCATCGCCACGCTTGCCCGGACTGCCCGAAGTCGAACCGCTCGATCAAACGCTGCGTGATGACTTGCAGCACATCATCGATACCAAGACCAAGCCGCCCGGCAGTCTGGGCCGGCTCGAAACGCTCGCGCGCCAGATGGGCCTGATTCAGCGCACCACGCATCCCACCGTGACACGTCCGGCGATGATCGTGTTCGCCGGCGACCACGGTGTGGCCAACGAGGGCGTGAGCCCTTATCCGCAAGCCGTGACCGCGCAAATGGTCGCCAACTTTCTCGCGGGCGGCGCGGCGATCAATGCGTTGAGCCGCGTGTCGGGACTCGAGCTCGAAGTGGTCAATGCGGGCATCGCGACGCCGCTGCCGTCGACGGAAGGGCTCGTCGACATTCCGGTCGCGGCCGGCACGCGCAACTTCGCGCATGAACCGGCCATGAGCCGCGACCAGGCGCTCGCCGCGATGCTGGCGGGCGCGGCACGCGTGCGGCATCACGCGGCGCTCGGCACCAACGTGATCGGCTTCGGCGAGATGGGCATTGCGAATACCTCGGCGGCGGCGTGTCTGATGAGCCGCTTGTGCGGCGTGCCGATCGACGAATGCGTCGGCCGCGGCACGGGTCTGGATAACGCGGGGCTCGCGAAGAAGCGCAACGTGCTGGCGTCGGCGCTCGCGCGTCACCCCATTTCCGCTGATCCGCTCGATGTGCTCGCCACCTTTGGCGGCTTCGAGATCGCGATGATGGCGGGCGCCTATCTCGCGGCGGCCGAGGCACGCATGACGATTCTGGTCGATGGCTTCATCGCGAGCTCGGCCTTGCTGGTCGCCGATGCGTTCGCGCCGAGCGTGCGCGAATACTGCGTGTTCGCGCACGCGTCGAACGAAGCGGGGCATCGCCGCATGCTCGATCACTTCGGCGCGCTGCCGTTGCTCTCGCTCGATATGCGGCTCGGCGAAGGCACCGGCGCGGCGCTCGCGGTGCCGCTGCTGCGCGCGGCAACAGCGTTCATCAACGAGATGGCGAGCTTCGAATCGGCCGGCGTCGCGAATCGCGATGCGTGATCCGCTGGATCCTTCAGACCGACCCGCACGCCGGGCACGCTCATGAACCCGCTCACGGAACTGCGCTATTTCTTCACGGCGCTCGGCTATTTCACGCGCGTGCCCGTGCCACGCTGGGTCGGTTATGAACCGCATTATCTGAATGCGGCGGCGCGTTATTTTCCGCTCGTGGGCGTATTGATCGGCGCATTGAGCGCGCTGGTCTATCTCGCCGCGCTGCACGTCTTTCCGGCGGGCGTGGCGGTGCTGCTCTCGATGGCCGCGTCGCTGCTCGTGACCGGCGCGTTCCACGAAGACGGTCTGGCGGATTGCGTCGATGCGTTCGGTGGCGCCTATACGCGCGAAGACGTATTGCGAATCATGCATGACTCGCGCATCGGTGCGTTCGGCGCCATCGCGCTGGTGATGGCCCTTGCATTGAAATGGCAAGCGCTCGCCGCCATGCCGCCGCTGCGCGCCGCAAGTCTGATGATTGCCGCGCATGCGGCGAGCCGAACGTGCGCGATCAGCTATCTGGCCACGCTCGACTACGTGCGCGCCGAAGGCAAGGCCAAACCGGTGGCGCAGCGCCTGAGCGGCGGCGCATTCATCTGCGCCGCGATATGCGGTTTGCCGTGGCTGTTCTGGCCGGACTGGTTCCATGCGCCTGACTGGCGCTTCGCGGGCTCGGCGCTTGCGGGTCTAGTCGTACTTCGCGTGGCAATGGGCCGTTATTTCGTCAGACGCATCGGCGGTTATACCGGCGACTGCCTCGGTTTCGCGCAGCAGATTTTTGAATTGAGCATTTATCTGGTGGGGCTGATATGGATATCGTCCTGATTCGTCATCCCGCGGTCGCGCTCGATGCGGGCGTGTGTTACGGCCATAGCGACGTGGCGCTCGCTGACAATGCCGAGGTGTCGTCGGCGGCGCTGGGCCTGAAGCTCGCGACTTTGCAGGTGCCCGCGCCGCGCGTCATCATGTCGAGTCCGCTGAAGCGCTGCTCGGCGCTCGCGGCGGAGATGGCGAACGACTTCGGCTGTGTGATCAGCCACGACGATCGTCTGATGGAAATGAACTTCGGCGATTGGGAAGCGCAACGCTGGGACGCCATCGATCGCGAATTGCTCGACGACTGGGCGGCCAACTTCGAACATGCGCGTGCGCACGGCGGCGAGAGCGTGGCGCAGTTCGTCGCGCGGGTGAGGGCGTGGCTCGACGCTTTTGCGCTCACGCGTGAGTTGTCGCCCGCGTATGTGGTCACGCATGCGGGCGTGATGCGGGCCATCGCGTCGATCGTGCTGGACGTGCCGCTGGAACGCTGTCTGCGCTGGTCGCTCGATATGAGCGGCATCGTCTGGTTGCGCAGAAACGATGAAACGCAGTACTGGTCGCTGGTGCGCTGGAATGCGTGAAGCGTGCAGGGCGCTGATCGCCCTTGCGTCATTGCATCATTGCGTGGCCGACTTTCTGCGTGAGCGCGCGAGGTCGAGGTCTTCGCACATTTGCTTCGCGCCTTGCGCGATGCGCGGCGCCGGCCGGTTGATCAGGTCGCCGTCGATCGCAAACAGGTTGTTATTGGCAACGGCGGTCAGGCTCGGCCACGCACGCCATGCGCCGAGTTGCGGCAAGGTGGTGTCCGGTTTGGTCGCGCCCGGCGCCGCCGTGACGATCGCCTCGGGATTCGCCGCGAGCACTGCCTCGGTCGAGACGGTGGGCACCAGCGGTTCGAGTTGGGCGAACACGTTGCGGCCGCCGCACAGCGCGATCACGTCGCTCACCATATGCTCGCCGTTGAGCGTCATCAACGGTTGATCCCACACCTGATAGAACACGCTGACGGGCGCCCGGCTCGCATAGCGGCTGCGCAGCGCCGCGATGTCCCGGCGATAGGCGGCCGCGGCCGCATCCGCGACCGGCGACGTGCCGAGCAACTGGCCGAGCTTCGTCAGCGACACGGCCACGTCGTCCAGACGATGCGGCTCGCTGAAGAAGAGCGGAATATGCATCTCGCGCAGGCGCTCGATCTGACGCTGCGCATTGCCGTGCCGCCACACCACGATCAGATCGGGCTTGAGCGCGACGATGCGCTCCAGGTCGAGCGCCTTGTTATCGCCGACGCGTGGCAGCTGTTTCGCTTCGGGCGGATAGTCGCTGTACGACACGGCGCCGATCACCCTGGCGCCGCCGCCCGCTGCATACAGCAATTCGGTGACGTGCGGCGCGAGGCTGATCACGCGTTGCGCGGGAGCGGGCAGCGTGACGGTGGCGCCGGTGTCGTCCGTGACGGAGACGGCGGCGTGCGAGTGCAGCGAACCGATGAGGAGCGCGGCGGCGAGGGCGAAGCGGGCGAGTCGGATCATTGGCGCAGAGGCGGCGGACGTGGCGTGAGCGTGGCAATAACGCGAGTTCTTTGCTGCATCAACCCGCTCGCATGGAGTCGATCTCTCGAACGGCCTCGTGCAAGCGCTCGCTGAAGCGTGTCCATTCGGCCTCGTTCGCGGGCAAGCCGAATCTGACGCTTGCCGACGGCGTGAACAGACGTGTCCATACGCCGCGCCGCGCTAAAGCTTCATGCAAAGCGGCGGCGCGGGCGTCGCAAGTCCACGCGAAGAGCGGTGTGCTGCGCATGTCGAAACGTTGCGCCTGCAACAACTCGACCAGCCGCGCGCTGTCGGCTTCGAGGCGCGAGCGCATCTGCCGTTGCCAGTCCACATCGGCGAATGCGGCTTTGACAGCGTGACGTGCCGGCCCGCTGACGGTCCACGCGCCGAGCGTGTGGCGCAAACGTTCGAGCAGCGCAGGCGCGCCGAGCACGAAGCCCGCGCGCACGCCGGCGAGGCCGAAGAACTTTCCCGGCGAGCGCAGTACGAGCAAGCCTTCGCGATGGGTGTTCGCCGCGAGCGAGGCCGAGGGCATCGTATCGGCGAAGGCTTCATCGACCAGTAGCGTGCCGCCGCGCGCGCTCAACTGCGCATGCCAGTGCAACAGCTTCGCGGTGCTCAGATGCTCGGCGGTCGGATTGTTCGGATTCACGACGACTGCATGGGTGAGCGTGTCGGGCAGCGTGTCGCGCGAGATATCGAGCAGGGTCGCTTCATGGCCGTTGCGTTCGAACGCGGGCGCGTATTCGCCGTACGTGAGCGGCGCAATGCCGACCCGTGCGCGCGGCAGCAATGCGGGCAGCGCGCGAATCGCCGCCTGGCTGCCTGCGACCGGCAGCACGTGCGCGGCGTCGGGCGCGCCGTAGTAGCGCGCGGCGCAGGCGGCGAAATCGTCGCCATCGTCGGGCAGGCGGCGCCAGAGTTCCGCTGGAACCGGTGGGACCGGATAGCCGTGCGGATTGATGCCCGTCGACAGATCGAGCCAGTCCGCGTAGGGAATGCCGTAGCGTCGGGCCGCTTCGTGCAGATTGCCGCCGTGGGCGACGGCACGCACGGCGCCGCCGGGTTCGTTTTTCACCTGGTTCGCTTCGCTCACGCGGCCTTTCATCCCGTCACACATGAAACGGCACGCTCAGCAGCGCCAGCACGATCAGCACGGCGAGCCACAGAACGACCGTGCGCTCGACCAGCAACAACGCGGCGTTCACGTCGCCGGCCTTGGCCTCGCGTCCGAAGCCGAGCATCGGGCGATGTTCGAGCGCGCCGTGATAAACCGCCGGGCCGCCGATCAGCACGTTCAGACTGCCTGCGCCGGCTGCCATCACCGGTCCGGCGTTCGGGCTGTCCCAGCGCGGCGCCTGTTCGCGCCAGCAGCGCCACGCGGTGCGCGTGTCGCCGAGGAGTGCGTAACTGGCGGCGGTCAGACGGGCGGGAATCCAGTTCAGCACGTCGTCGATACGCGCGGCGGCCCAGCCGTAGCGCAGATAGCGCGGCGTGCGATAACCCCACATTGCATCGAGCGTATTGGCGAGACGAAACCCGAGCGCACCCGGACCGCCCGCGATGGCGAACCAGAACAGCGCGCCGAAGATCGCGTCGTTGCCGTTTTCGAGCGCGGATTCGACGGCGGCGCGCGACAGCGCAGCTTCGTCCGCGTTCGCGGTTTCGCGCGAGACGATCCGCGCGGTCAGCAGGCGCGCTTGCGGAAGATCGCGCCGCGCCAGTGCCTGCGCGATCGGCGCAATGTGATCGTGCAGACTGCGCGCGCCGAGCGCGAACCACAGCAACGCGACATGCAGCGCGCAGGCCGCGAAAAACGGCAGCACGGCAACCAGACACCACGCGATCAGCACAGGCGGCAGCACGGCCAGCGACCACGCGAGCAGCCCTTTGAGCCGCAAGCGGCGACCGGTGTTGTAGCGCGTTTCGAGACGCGTCGCCCATTTGCCGAACCCGACCAGCGGATGAGCGAGACTCGGCTCGCCGAACCAACGGTCGACGACGACGCCCGCGGTGGCCAGCGTCACGAGTAGCGGGAGCGACAGCATCACGCGCGGCTCGCGGTTTTCAGCGCGAGCGGCAGGCCGGCGACCATCATCGTGGCTTGGGTGCTGAGCGCGGCGATGCGCTGGTTGAGCCGCCCGAGTTCGTCGACGTAAAGACGCGTGGCCGCGCCGAGCGGCACCACACCCAGACCGATCTCGTTGCTGACCACGATCAGCTTGCCTTTGGCGTTGACGAGCGCCGTTTCGAGCGCGGCGACCTGCGCGTGATAGCGGTCGATCGGCAGGGCGTCGCCTTCGGGCGGACAGAGCAGGCCGGCGAGCCACAGCGTGAGGCAATCGATCAGGATGCAGTGGCCGGGCGCGTCGCTTTGCGTGACCGCGCCGGCGAGATCGCCGCCTGCTTCGACCAGTTGCCAATGCGCCGGACGCCGCTCGCGATGATGGGCGATGCGCGCGCTGAATTCGGCGTCGTCCGCGACGCGCGCGGTGGCGATGTAGGTGACGGGCAGGGCGCTGCCGGTGGCGAGCCGTTCGGCGTGCACGCTCTTGCCCGAACGGGCGCCGCCTAGAACGAAGGTGAGGTCGCGGGGAGTCATCGCGTGATTGTACCGGCGTGCAGTGCGGGCCGGCGCGATGGGATAATGCGGCGCTTGTCCGTTCACCGCCAGGCCCAGGATTCCGTGACCACCACTTCGACCTCGCATGACGCCGTACCCGTGCCGCGCGGCACGCTGATGATCCAGGGCACCACCTCCGACGCGGGCAAGAGTACGCTGGTCGCCGGCTTGTGCCGGCTCGCGCGCCGCGCCGGCGTGCGGGTCGCGCCGTTCAAGCCGCAGAACATGGCGCTCAACAGCGCGGTGACCGTGGACGGCGGCGAGATCGGCCGCGCGCAGGCTTTGCAGGCGGTGGCCGCGGGCATTGCCGCGCACACCGATCTGAACCCCGTGCTGCTCAAGCCGACCAGCGACCGCGGCGCGCAGGTGATCATCCACGGCAAGGCGCGCATGAATCTCGACGCGCGTGCGTACCACGACTACAAGCCCGTCGCCCTCGAAGCCGTGCTGCAATCGTATGCGCGTCTGCAAGCGGCGTACGACACGATTTTCGTCGAAGGCGCGGGCAGCCCCGCCGAAATCAATCTGCGCGACCGCGATATCGCCAACATGGGTTTTGCTGAGGCCGTGGATTGCCCGGTCGTGCTGGTGGCCGACATCGACCGCGGTGGCGTGTTCGCGCATCTCACGGGCACGCTCGCGTGCCTGTCGCCGAGCGAGCAGGCGCGGGTGCGCGGTTTCATCATCAACCGCTTTCGCGGCGACCTCAGTTTGCTGCAGCCCGGTTTGGACTGGCTCGAAGCGAAAACCGGCAAGCCGGTGCTCGGCGTCGTTCCCTATCTGCACGGCCTGACGCTCGACGCCGAAGACATGCTGCCGCCCGAATTGCGCGCGGCGCACAGCGGCGGGGCGGCGCGCATGCTGCGGGTGGTCGTGCCGGTGCTGCCGCACATCAGCAATCACACGGACTTCGACGCGTTGCGCGCGCATCCGCAGGTGGATTTCCACTACGTGCGCAGCGGCACACCGCCGCCGCCGGCCGATCTGATCATTCTGCCGGGCTCGAAGAACGTGCCCGGCGACCTGGCGTTTTTGCGCGCACAGGGCTGGGATGCGGTGCTGCAAAAGCATTTGCGCTATGGCGGCCGGGTGATCGGCATTTGCGGCGGCATGCAGATGCTTGGGCGCGAAGTGGCCGATCCGCATGGCGTGGAGGGCGCGCCGGGTGCGTCCGCGGGACTCGGCTGGCTCGATTACTCGACGGTGCTCACGCGCGACAAGACGCTGAAGAACGTGACCGGCCACCTCGCGTTGCCCGGTGCGCCGGAAGTGGCCGGCTACGAGATCCATATGGGCGAGACGCGCGGGCCGGCGTTGGACACGCCCGCGCTGCAATTGGGCGACGCACAAGATGCCCGCCCCGACGGCGCGATTTCCGCCGATGGCCAGATTCTCGCCACCTACGTGCACGGCCTGTTCGACACGCCGGCCGCCTGTGCGGCGTTGCTGGCGTGGGCGGGCCTGAGCGATGCAGAGGCAATCGACTACCCGGCGTTGCGCGAGGCGTCGCTGGAACGCCTTGCGGACACGCTCGCCGAGCACCTCGATCTGGCGAAACTCTTTGCTGCGATTGGTTGATTGGGTTCCACGGGGAGGATCAGATCCAATCTTGTCGGCAAATAATCAAAGCCTGGAAGATGGTTTTTCGCTTCGCACAACGGCTGGGATTTCGCGTCGCCGAACGGCGGCTGGGAATATCCGGCGTTCTGGGCCGTGACACCGGTGGTGCAGGCGCTGCCGCTCGGTGGGGTGAAGGCGCCGCGGGCGGTGGCCGCCTGAGCGGTTAGGCGGAGGGTTGAAAAAGCACGCGCCGCAGGGCTGCGTGCCTTTTTTCATGGCGTGGTTCTACCATCGCCCAATCAATACAACACGATCTGCGTACACCGGAACAGCGCCATCGTCTTGCCCTTCGGATCCGTGACCGTGGCGTCCCAAACCTGCGTGCTGCGCCCCAGATGCACGCTCTTTGCGACCGCGCGGATCGTCCCTTCCGTCGCCGTGCCGAGAAAATTGCTTTTCACTTCGATCGTCGTGAAATTGCGCGCCGTCTCCGGCAGATGCGCGAGGCAGGCGTAGCCGCAGGCGGTGTCGGCGAGACCGATCACGGTGGCGGCATGCAAAAAGCCGTTCGGCGCAAGCAGTTCCGTGCGCACGGTCAATTCCGCGGTCAGCGCGCCTTCTTCCAGCGACACGACATGCACGCCCAGCAGGCCCGGCAGCGAGCCTTTCTGGCGTTCGTGAAGGTGTTCGACGGTGTATTCCGGGCGCAGTTTGCTCATGAGATTCGGGTCCTGGTTGGAAAAATCGGCGGTGCACGGCGGCTAATTAGCCGTTTGGGGGCTTCGGCCAACGTGCATTTGTCGATATTATCAACGGCTGGACCGGCAGGTGGGCCTGAAAACCAGTCCGGATCCGGGCACACTTGCGCATGTCAGACCAGATACGCGGCAAACCGGCTGGCGGCATCCAGCCTTCTTTCCGGGAGAATTCATGACGGTGATCGTAGTGGCGAATCCGAAGGGCGGCGTGGGCAAAAGCACGCTGTCCACCAATCTGGCCGGCTATTTCGCGGCGGCCGGCGAATGGGTCGCGCTGGCGGACCTGGACAAACAGCAGTCCGCGCACGCGTGGCTGTCGCTGCGGCCCGACACGCTGCCGGCCATCGAAACCTGGGAAGTCAATCTGGACGCGCCGGTCAAACCGCCCAAAGGACTGGAGCATGCTGTCATCGACACACCGGCCGGGCTGCACGGCAATCGCCTGAATATCGCGCTGGATCTGGCCGACAAGGTGATCGTGCCGCTCCAGCCGTCCATGTTCGATATTCTCGCCACCCAGGAATTCCTCGAACGGCTGGCCAAGGAGAAAGCGGTCAGGAAAGGCGCCATTGAAATCGGCGTGGTCGGCATGCGCGTGGATGCGCGCACGCGCTCGGCGGAGCAACTGCATCGCTTTGTCGAGGGGCTGAAACTGCCGGTGCTGGGCTTTTTGCGCGATACGCAGAATTACGTGCAACTGGCGGCCCACGGGCTGACGTTGTGGGACGTGGCGAAAAGCCGTGTGGAGAAGGATCTGGAGCAGTGGCAGCCGATCGTCGAATGGACTAGCGGGGCCGGCAGGAAGGGTTGAGGCGGCAGGGCGGGCGGCTGTGTGCCCCCCGCGCTGTGCCACCCGCTACGTCGAGCTGCCGCGCGGTGAATTCCCCGGTGACTTCCTGGGGGCGCGCGCGGCGGATATGGGGTGAACTGCTAGCGAACCTGCCGGCAAACCAGGGCAGCGCGTTCAGGTCCAGTTCTGCGTCGGCACGTGATCGCGGCTGCCCTTGATCCTGTTGTTGTCGTCCACGAACACGAGGTCCGGCTTCCAGCCGGCCTTCAGCTCCGCTTCGTCCACCACCGCGAACGCCGCGATAATCACCAGGTCGCCCAGCTGCGCGCGCCGCGCCGCCGATCCGTTCAGCGAGATCATGCCGCTGCCGCGTTCACCCTTGATCGCGTAGGTCGAGAAACGCTCGCCGTTGTTGATGTTCCAGATGTCGATCCGCTCGTTTTCGACGATGTTCGCCGCTTCCAGCAAATCTTCGTCGATCGCGCACGAACCTTCGTAGTGCAGTTCGCAGTGCGTGACCGCGACGCGGTGGATCTTCGACTTCAGCATGTTGCGTTGCATGACCAATCCTGTGTGATTTCTAATGCGTGTCGACGCCCGTGCAAGACGGTTTCAGATTTCGAGGTTGTCGATCAGACGGGTGGCGCCGAGCCTGGCGGCGGCCAGCACCACCAGTTCCGCATTCGCGTCTTCCGGACCCGGCGGCAGCAGATTCGAGCGCTTGCGCACGGCGATATAGTCGGGTTGCCAGCCGCGCGCGGCGAGAGCCGCCATTGCCGCCCGCTCGATTTTTGCGAAGTCGCGTTCGCCGCCAAGCACCGCTTCGCGCACCTGATTCAGTTCGGCGGCCAGCCTCGGCGCCTCGGCGCGCTCGGCGGCCTGCAGATAGCGATTGCGCGAGCTGAGCGCGAGGCCGTCGGCATCGCGCACGGTTTCGGCGGCGATGATGTCGGTGGGCAGCGCGAACTGGTTGCACATGCGGCGCACGATCATCAACTGCTGGTAGTCCTTCTTGCCGAACACGGCGACGCGCGGCTGCACGCACGACATCAGCTTCATCACCACCGTGCACACGCCCTGGAAGAAGCCCGGCCGGAATTCGCCTTCGAGGATATCGCCCAGATCGTGCGGCGGATGCACGCGGTACTCCTGCGGCTCCGGATAGAGGTCCTTTTCCGTCGGCGCGAACAGTACGTAGACGTTTTCCTTCTGCAGCTTCTCGATGTCCGCTTCCATCGTGCGCGGGTATTTGTCGAAGTCCTCGTTCGGACCGAACTGCAGCCGGTTGACGAAGATGCTGGCCACCACCGGGTCGCCGTGCTGGCGCGCGAGGCGCATCAGCGACAGATGACCCTCGTGCAGATTGCCCATAGTCGGCACAAACGCGGTGCGATTCTGGCCGCGCAACTGGTCGCGCAATTCATGGATCGAGCTGATGACTTTCATGATCGGACAGGGATTTCCTCGCGCGGCGCGAGACTGGGTGGACGCAAAACCCTAAGGAATCGCGCGGGCCGCCGCCTCACTGGTAATGACAGGTTCGGAGCGCGGGATTGTAGTGGATTTGGACGGCTGCGGCACCAAAAAGAGGCTTCTTCTCCCGCCGGGCGGAACCGGGCCTCGTTTGAGGGCCTCAGGCCGGCAGATAGGCGAGGCGCACATAGATCGGCGCGAACGGTTCCGCCTGGGTGATTTCAACGAGCGATTCGCGGCACAGTTCGAGCACGGCGATGAAATTCACCACGACCACCGGCACGCCTTTGCTCGTGTCGAACAGGTCGGAGAACTCGATGAAGCGCGCGTTCTGCAACTGCCGCAGGATCGAGCTCATATGCTCGCGCACCGAAAGCTCTTCGCGCGAAATCCGGTGGTGCTGGACCAGCTTGGCGCGCTTGATCACGTCGGCCCAAGCGGCGCGCAGGTCTTCGCTGTTCACGTCGGGAAAACGCGGCGTGATGCTTTGCTCGATGTAGACCTCGGCGCGCAGGAAGTCGCGCCCGAGTTGCGGCAACTGGTCGATGCGCTGCGCGGCGAGCTTCATCTGCTCGTATTCGAGCAGGCGCCGCACCAGTTCCGCGCGCGGATCTTCGGCTTCGTCGCCACTGTCCGCCTTCTTGACCGGCAGCAGCATGCGCGATTTGATTTCGATCAGCATCGCGGCCATCAGCAGATACTCGGACGCGAGTTCGAGATTGGTCTGGCGCAACTGGTCGACGTAGCCGAGGTACTGCACCGTGACGTCCGCCATCGGAATGTCGAGCACGTTGAAGTTCTGCTTGCGGATCAGGTACAGCAGCAGATCCAGCGGCCCTTCGAACGTTTCGAGAAACACCTCCAGCGCGTCCGGCGGAATGTACAGATCCGTTGGCAGCTTGAAGAGCGGCTCGCCGTACAGGCGTGCGAAAGCAATGCCGTCGACGGTGTCGGGTGTCGAATCGGTGGCGGGCGCGGCCAGCGCGGCGTCGGCGGGGGCCGGCGGAGCGCCGTGTGCCTCGTCGGCGTGACTCACGCGCTTAGAAGTTTTGATAGTACGAGTAAGGCGTCTGTTCTACGCGCGAGGCTTTCTGCTCGGCGCGTTCTTCGAGATCGATCGGCTGTTTGTCCCACAGCAGCGCGCGGCCGCGGCGTTGTTCGGCTTCCAGATTGGGCTTCTGCTGTTTGAGCTGGTTCAGGAACTGGGTGATGTCCGATTGATACATGGCTCGACGTCCGTGGTATGGGAATTGGCGGGTCCTGGCGGCGATTCGCCGGGCACCACTGCTATTCCAGAATTTTACCGCATGCGCGGCGCGCGGGCGAAAAACGGCGGCAGCGCCGGGCGGCCGGCGCTCGAAAATACGTGGAACCCGCGCGGCGCGGTGTGCGTCAAAGGCGGGCGCGTCGCCTGGGGGGCGGCGTCGCTGGATGCGGCGCGGGCGTCGAGGTCTTCGCCGGCGTGCCGCGCCGCGCGCGAATCCGGCGGCGAGGCCCGCCGCACGCGGCGCCCCCATTTTTAGAGATCTCGCGGCATCATGCCGATGTGGTCAAATAGCGAGCTTCGGCCGCCGCGGCGCGCCTGAGCGACAGAATTCATCAACCACGGCCGGAGGTCCTGTTTGGCGGGGTGTGCGATCGACAAGCCGCGGCTGCGGCGCGGCAAGGCCGGTTTCGGGCGTGGGCCTGTCGCGCCCATGCGGCACTGGCTGCGCGCGTGGCTGGCATTCGGCCTCGTCATGCTGACGCTGGCGGCCGGCAACGCTCACGCCGCGAAAGCGGCAGCCAGCTACAAGGTCGATATCGAAGCCACGCCGCGCTCGCTGCGCAAGCTGCTCGAAGCGCATCTGGATATCGCGCGTTTCGCCAAACGTCCGGACATCAGCGACGACCAGTTCGAGTTTCTGATCACCGCCACGCCTCAGCAGGTGCGCGATCTGGCTTCCACGCAGGGCTATTTCACGCCGGTCGTGCGCACCGACGTGCGCACCATCGACGATACGAAGCGCGTCACCGTGAGCGTCGATTCCGGTCCGCAAACGGTGATCTCGTCGATTTCGCTGTCGTTTCGCGGGCCGGTGCTGACCGAAGACCCGGCGCAGGAGAACGCCGCGCGCTTCGCGTTTTCGCTGCACGAAGGCGATCCGTTTTCGCAAGGCGGGTGGGACGACGCGAAGAACGCGTCGCTCAAGGCCTTGCAGGCGCGCCGCTATCTGGGCGCGAAGATTTACCACTCCGAGGCGCGCGTCGATCCGCGCACGCACGAAGCGAAACTGTCGGTCACCTACGAAAGCGGGCCAACCTTCACGATGGGCAAGCTCGACGTATCGGGCACGCTGCGCTACCCGGAACGGATCGTCGAGAACGTGAACCCGATTTCGGCGGGCGATATCTACGACGTGCAGCGCGTCGCCGAATTGCAGCGGCAGCTGCAAAACACGCCGTACTACGCGAGCGTCGCGATCGACGTGGATAGCGACCCCGCCAAACCGGTCGAGACGCCGATGCACGTGAAGGTGTCGGAATATCCGTACAACAGCATTCGCGGCGGCGTGGGTTATTCCACGGACAACGGTCCGCTGGTCCAGGGCGCCTATTCGTATCTCGATACATTCGGCAAAGCCTGGCCGTTCACTGTCGAGGGCCGCGTCGACCAGATCCAGCAATACGGGCAAATCGAGCTCTCGATGCCGCCGGGGCGGCGCGCGTGGACCAACAGCATGCTGGCCTCCTACACCACGACCGACGTTTCCGACACGCGCATCTACAGTATTCGCGGCGGCGTGCAGCGGGCCCGGACCTCGCAGTTCATCGACTACAACTACGCGCTCCTGTTCTATCAGGACCGGCTCGACCAGAACGCGGCCGCGCCGACCACGAGCCGCGCGCTGGTGCCGTCCTGGTCATGGACCCGGCGCAACACCGACGACCCGCTGTTCCCGCGCACGGGCAACCTGATTCACGTCGAGGCGGGCTTCGCGGTCAAAGGGGTGCTCACCGACCAGACCTTCATTCGCGGCTACGCGCGCGGCCAGCAGTACCTGCCGATCGGCAAGGAAGACCTCGTGCTGATTCGCGCCGAACTGGGCGGTGTGTTCACGAGCGGCCCGTCGAGCGGCATTCCGGCCTCGCTGCTGTTTCGCGCGGGCGGGTCGAATTCGGTGCGCGGCTATGGCTATCAGAGCATCGGTAACAACGTCGACGGCTCGGTGCTGCCCACCAAGTACCTCGTCACGGCGTCGGCCGAGTACCAGCACTGGTTCAACCACGACTGGGGCGCTGCTGCGTTCTTCGATGTCGGCACCGCCACCGATACGTGGGGCGAAAAAGTCTTTTATCCGGGCGTCGGCGTCGGGGCGCGCTGGCGCAGCCCGGTCGGCCCGGTCAATGTCGACGTCGCCTACGGGATCCGCAACCGCAGCGTGCGGCCGTATCTGACGCTCGGCATCGCCTTCTGATGGAAACCTGCTTCTACATGATCCACGCATGACCACGGACGTTTCCGCCCAACCTCCCGCACAGCCGCCCGGCGCTCATCCGCCGGGGCAGCAGCCGCCACCCGAAGGGCCTCCGCCCAGGCGTCGGCTCGGCCGGTTGCTGCTGAAAACGCTCGCGTGGACGGTGGCCGTGGTCGTGTTGTTGCTCGCGTTGGCGGCAGGCTTGCTGTATGGCGCGCTGACCACGGAGCGCGGCACCGCCTACGCGTGGCAGGCGGCGGTGAAGCTGCTGGGCGGCAAGCTGAGCGGCACGCTTGAAAGCGGCGCGCTCGCCAACGGCCTGCAATTGCGGCAGGTGCGCTGGCGCAGCCTCGACGGTAGCGGCACCGATATTCAGATCGACCGCGTGGCGGGCCGCTGGGCGCTCGCGCGCCAACCGTGGCGCTTCACGGTCGACTATCTGCATGTCGGCACAGTGGATGCGCGCATCGGCGCTTCGTCGTCGGGCAGCGGGCCGATGAAGCTGCCGCAAGATCTGCGCTTGCCCATCCAGCTCGACATTCGCGACGTTCAGGTCGACAAACTGTTGCTGCACCAGGGCGCGTCGACGACCGAATTCTCGCGCTTCGTTTTTCATGGACGCAGCGACGGGCGGCATCACGAGGCCGCCATCGAGCGGCTCGACACGCCGTTCGGCGCGGTGACGGCGGCCGCCAGGCTCGACGGCGTGCGGCCGTTTCCGCTGAGCGGGGACATCGGCTATTCGGGCAAGGTCAACAACGAGGCGGTGCAGGTGGGTGGGCATCTGAGCGGCTCGCTGGAGAATCTGATCGCCGAGCTCGATGCGAGCGGCATGAAGCTCGCGGGCCACGCCAGGGTCGAGGCCGAGCCGTTCGGCGACGTGCCTCTGCGGCGCGCCACGCTGACTTTCGATCACATCAACCCGCAGGCATTTTCGCCGGGCGCGCCGCAGGCCGATCTCGCCGTGCGGGCGGAGTTGCAGCCGGTCGGGCAAGGTGTGGCGGGTGCGGACGCGGCGGGAGCGAGCGCCGCGGATACGGCCAGCGCAGCACAGCATGCCATTGCCGCAAGCGGCGGACACAGCGCTCAGCCCCACGCGTCAGGCAAAAGCACTGCCGGTTTTGCGGTCGCCGGCCACGTTTCGATCGTCAACGCCAGGCCCGGCGCGATCGACCAGAACCTGCTGCCGCTGATCGATGCCAAAGCCGACGTGCGGCTCGACGCCGAAACGCAGCGCATCTCGAACCTGAACGTGCGCCTCGTGAAGAGCGCCACGCTCACCGGCGGCGGCGCGCTGAGCGGCAAGCATGGGCAGTTCGATCTGCAGGTCGCCGGGCTCGATCTGAATGCGCTGCAGGCAACGGTGCGGCCCACGCAGCTTTCCGGTCCCATCGGTGTTCGTCTGAACGACGACGTGCAGAGCGTCACGCTCGACCTCGTCGACCCGAAAGCGGCGCTGCGCGCCCAGGGCAAGATTACCTTCGACCCCGCGCGGATGAGTTTCAACGACGTGCGCATCACGTCGGGCAAAGGCCGCATCGATCTGTCCGGCGCACTCAAGCACGACGCGAACTCCACCTACAACCTGAAAGCGCAACTGACCGATTTCGATCCGTTGACGCTCGCTTCGCAGATGCCGTCGCGCACGCCGGTAGCCGGCCCGGCACCGGCGGCGAGCACGGCGAGAAAGAGCGGAACGGCACAGGCCGCGGCGCAAGCCGGCAGTACCGCCGGCGCAAAGAGCGCGGCGCCCGCCGACAAAGCCGCCGCCGCCGTGAAAAACACCGCGAAGGCAGCGGTCAGAGCCGAAGTGGTCCAGCGCAAAACGCCGGCGCCGAAGCGCGGCGCGCCGCCCGCCCGCAAGATCGAGGCGCGCGTGAACGGCACGCTCACCGCGGCCGGCATGCTCGGCCCGGTTTTCACGACCAGGGCCGACTTCAAACTCGGTCCGAGCGTGTACGACGGCCTGCCGCTGACCGGTAGCGGCACGGTCCAACTGGCGGGCTCGCGAATCCTGCCGAGCCGTGCGAACCTCTCGGTGGCGGGCAATCAGGTGGATCTGCAAGGCAGCTTCGGCGCGCGCGGCGACCGGCTGAAGTTTCGCGTCGACGCGCCGGAACTGGAACGCCTCGGCTTCGGTCTGGCGGGACTCGTCGCTGCCGACGGCGATATCACCGGCTCGTTCGCGCATCCGAATGTGGTGCTGAACTACAAGGCGGACAGCGTGGTGTTCAGCAGCAACCGCATCGGCCATGCGGAAGGCCACGCGGAACTGCGCGACGGCGCGAACGGCGCGCTCGTCTTCACCACCGACGCACGCAATGTCAGCACGGGCGGCGTCGATCTGAGCACGCTCACGGCGCGGTTGTCCGGCACGCGCGCCAATCACACGCTGGAGGCGGCGGCCACCGGCAAGCTGCAGGACCGTCCGCTCGATCTCACGCTCGCCGCCAACGGCAAGCTGACCGAAGCGCGCGAAGGCACGCGCTGGGACGGCACGGTCACGCGCTTGCAGAATCGCGGCACGCCGTCGTTCAATCTGGAGTCGCCGCTCGCCGTCAGCGCCGGGCCGCAGCGCCTGACGCTCGGCGCGACGAAGCTCACGCTCGAAGGCGCGGTGCTGAGCCTGAAAACGTTCGCCTTCGACCACGGCAAGATTCAGTCGGCGGGCAGCCTGACTGACATTTCGGCCGTGCGTCTTCAGGATCTGCGGCGCCAGATCACCGGCGAGCCGCCGATCGTCAAAACCGACCTGGTGTTCGACGGCGACTGGGACTTCACGCTCGGCAGCACGGCGAGCGGCCACATCCAGCTGAAGCGCCGTAGCGGCGACGTCACGGTCGAGATCGGCCGGGGCCTCGCTTCCCTGGGCATTTCGGATATCACGGCGCGCGCCGAGTTCAGCGGCGGCAACCGCCTCAACGCCACGGTGCACGCGCAGGCAAGCCGTATCGGCGTGATCGACGCCGACGCGCACACCACGCTGGTCATGCGCGACGGCTTCCTGACCGTGAGCGAAGAGGGCGCGCTCACCGGCAATGTGAACGCCAATGTGCCGTCGCTGAAAACGACCGGCGGCCTGTTCGGTCCGAGCTATCTGCTCGACGGCCACCTCGCGCTCAAGCTCGCGCTCGGCGGCACCGTCGCCAAACCGAATCTGACCGGCTCGCTGCTCGGCGACGGAATTTCCGCGACGATGGTCGACCAGGGCGTGCAATTGAAGGACGGCGTGGTGCGCATCGCGCTCTCGCAGAATCTGGTGGACTTCCAGCAGGTCGAATTCCACGGCGCGAGCGGCACGCTGCGCGCCACCGGGCGCGTGCGTCTGGACGGCGCGCAGCCGGACCTGACCGCGAGCATCGTCGCGGACAAGCTCGAATTGTTCGCGGCGCCGGATCGCAATCTGTCGCTGTCGGGCAGCGCGACCGTGGCGAACGGCGGGACGCTGGGCGGCATGGAGATCAACGGTAAATTCGTGGTCGATCACGCGTTGTTCGACATGCCGGAGCAGTCCGCGCCGAAGCTCGGCGACGACGTGGTGGTGGTGCGCCCCGACGGTTCGGTGGCGGGCGAGCGGCCGCGGCCCGTGGCGGGCACCAACCGGCCGATCGGCCCGTTCGCGCCGCGCGCCAATATCGACATCAACCTGGGCAACAGCTTCCGCTTCCGCGGGCAGGGCGCCGACCTGGGACTGAGCGGCACGATCACCGCCATGAGCGCGCCGAATCTGCCGCTGCGCGCAGTGGGGAACGTGCTTGTCACGCCGGGTTCGACCTATACCGCGTTCGGCCGCAAGCTCAATATCGAGAACGGCTTCTTCACGTTCAACGGTCCGGTGGCCAATCCCGGCATCAACATCCTGGCCATGCGCCGCAACCAGCAGGTCGAGGCGGGCGTGCAGGTCACGGGCACGGTTCAATTCCCGACCGCGAAGCTGGTGTCCGAACCGAACGTGCCGGATAACGAAAAGCTCTCGTGGCTGCTGTTCGGTCATGGCACGGATCAGGGCAACAACCTCGGTCAGCAGAGCACCATGACGACGGCGCTCGCGTTGCTCGGCAGCGCGAGCGGCAAGCGGATCGCGCAGACTTTCGGGCTCGACGAGTTTTCGATCGGACGAAGCGAAGTCGGGCTGACCGATCCGCAGGTGGTGATGGTGTCGAAGGCGATCAACGAGTGGCTCGTGATCGGCTACGAACAGGGGCTGCAGTCGGCGAGCAATGCGATCAAGGCGACAGTCAACCTGACGCGGTACTGGTCGGTTGCGGCTTATGGCGGCACGTTCGACGGCCTCGATCTGCTGTACACGCGGCGCTTCGACCGGATCCGCTGGTGATGTGCGCGATGCGGGCTTGAATCTGCGCGGCCGGGCAAAAAAAGCGCGGCAGAAAACGGCACAGCAAAAAAAACGGCACGACTTTTAAGAGCGTGCCGTTTTTATTCGCGCCTGCAGCGCAAGCCGCCGCGCGCTTTACTTCACGCGCATGCCCGGCTTCGCGCCGCTGTCCGGTTCGAGCACGTAAAGGCCCGGTTCGGCTTTCTCGTCGGTGGCGGAGGCGGCCAGCACCATGCCTTCGGACAGGCCGAACTTCATCTTGCGCGGCGCGAGGTTGGCGACCATGACCGTCAGCTTGCCGACCAGCTGCTCCGGCTGATACGCCGACTTGATACCGGAAAACACGTTGCGGGTTTTCTCTTCGCCGACGTCGAGCGTGAGTTGCAGCAGCTTGTCCGAACCTTCCACCGCCTTGCAGTCGACGATCTTCGCAATGCGCAAATCGATCTTCGCGAAGTCGTCGATCGAGATGATGCCGGGTGTTTCGTCCTTGCCGGCGGCGGCTTTCGCTGCCTTCGACTTGCCCTTGGCGTCGGCCGGCGCGGCTGCTTCCGGCGTGGCTTGCAGCGAGTCGCGATTGGCGGCGAGCAGCGCTTCGATCTGTTTCGGATCGACGCGTGTCATCAGATGCTTGTACGCGTTGATTGGCCGGGTGGAACTGAGCGGCACGTTGGCGTCCGCCCACACCAGCGGTTGGATGGCGAGGAAGCCTTCGACCGCTTCGGCGAGCTTCGGCAGCACTGGCTTCAGCGCCAGCGACAGCAGGCGGAACGCCTCGATGCTCACGCTGCACGTTTCATGCAGCGCGACGCCGTTCGCCGGGTCTTTGGCCTGATCCCACGGCTTGGCGGTGTCGACGTATGCGTTCACCGCGTCGGCCAGTTCCATGGTCTGGCGCAGCGCGCGGTTGTACTCGCGGGCTTCGTAGTTCGCGGCGATTTGCGGCACGGCGGCGCGCAGCGAGGCGAGCAGCGGATGCTGCATCGCGCTGTCCTGCACGCGGCCGTCGAAGCGCTTGATCAGGAAGCCGGCCGCGCGGCTCGCGATGTTCACGTATTTGCCGACCAGATCGCTATTGACGCGCGCCTGGAAGTCGTCGAGGTTCAGGTCGAGGTCTTCCATCGTGCTGTTCAGCTTGGCCGCGAAGTAATAGCGCAGCCATTCCGGATTCAGGCCCGTCTCGATCACGCTCTGCGCGGTGATGAAGGTGCCGCGCGACTTCGACATCTTCGCGCCGTCCACGGTCAGGAAACCGTGCGCGAACACGTTGGTCGGCGTGCGGTGGCCCGAAAACTCGAGCATGGCCGGCCAGAACAGCGTGTGGAAATACAGAATGTCCTTGCCGATGAAGTGATACTGCTCGGCCTTCGAACCCTTGCGAACCCACGCGTCGAAATCGAGGCCGCGTTTTTCGGCGAGGTTCTTGAAGCTCGCGTAGTAGCCGACCGGCGCGTCCAGCCACACATAGAAATACTTGCCCGGCGCGCCCGGAATTTCGAAACCGAAATACGGCGCGTCGCGCGAGATGTCCCAGTCGGCGAGCTTGGCTTCGCCGGCGTCGCCGAGCCATTCGCGCATCTTGTTGGTGGCTTCGGGCTGCGCCAGACCGCCCACCCATGCGCGCAGGAAATTTTCGCAACGCGGATCGGAGAGACGGAAGAAATAGTGTGTCGAGGTCTTGCGAACCGGCGTGGCGCCCGAGACGACCGAGTACGGATTGATCAGCTCGGTGGGCAGATACGTTGAACCGCACACTTCGCAGCTGTCGCCGTACTGGTCTTTCGCGCCGCATTTCGGACATTCGCCCTTGATGAAGCGATCCGGCAGGAACATTTCCTTGACTGGGTCATACGCCTGTTCGATGTCGCGCGCGTCGATCAGGCCTGCTTCCTTTAGCGCCAGATAGACGTTTTCGCTGAGAACGCGGTTCTCTTCGGAGTCGGTCGAATAGTAATTGTCGAACGAAATCCCGAAGCTGTCGAAGTCGCGCTTGTGTTCCTGCCAGACGCGGTCGATCAGCTGCTTCGGCGTGAGACCTTCTTTCTCCGCGCGCAGCATGACGGGCGTGCCGTGCGTGTCGTCGGCGCCCACGTAGTAGACCTCGTGTCCGTGCATTCGCAACGTCCGGACCCAGATGTCCGTCTGGATATATTCGACCAGATGGCCAATATGGATTTGCCCGTTCGCATAGGGAAGGGCCGACGTGACGAGAATCTGGCGACGGCCTGACGGCGCGCCTGCGGAGAGGTCGGTTGCGGGTGCTGACATAAGGATGGTGGGAGCCTGCGGTGGGACGAAACGTTGATTCTAGCAGGGCAGGCGCCCGGCGCGGGGCGGGCCGCGTGGGGCGCGGCGCGAGTCGTTGCGGGCCGGACGGTGCGTAAACCGGGCGCCCAAAAAAAACCGGGGTTATTAACCCCGGAGCAACAACGACAAGAGGAGAATGGTGACGCGGCGGCTTCGCCAGCCACGTACCGTAAAGACAGACAGCGGATTTTCCACAGAGTTCGAAATTTTTTTCGTTCCCGTGCGAGATTCCAGTTCTCCGCCTTTCACGGTTTTCTGGAGCGTCACGGTCGCCGGCGATGCAGCCCCGGCGACCGGCTTTCCCAATCTCCCCAGGTTCTGTCTTTATTGCGTGGCGTGCTGAGCCGTGGCGCGCAGATAGATTTCTACGCGACGGTTCGCGGCGCGGCCGGCTTCGGTATTGTTGTCGGCGATCGGCTGGGTTTGGCCCATGCCTTGTGCCGACAGACGCTGCGGCGCGACGCCGCGCTGGCCCAGGTAGCCGGTCACGCTTTCCGCACGGTTGACCGACAGCGTCTGGTTGTACGCCGGCTGGCCCGTGCTGTCCGTGTGGCCGACCACTTGAGCGATCAGCTCCGGATTCTGCTGCATGGTCTGCGCCAGCTGGTCCAGCACTGGCGCGAACGACGGCTTGACCGCGTAGCTGTTGGTGTCGAACGTGACCGAGCTCGGAATGTTCAGCTTGAGCGAGCCGTCCGGCTGTTCGGTGATCTGCGTGCCGGTGCCCTTGGTGGCGCCCGACAGCTTGTTGTGAATGGCCTGCCAGTTATAGCCGGTGATGCCGCCCACCGCCGCGCCGACGCCCGCGCCGATCGCCGCGCCCTTGCCGCCGCCGAAGATGGCGCCCAGCGCCGCGCCGGTGCCGGCACCGACGCCCGTGCCTACGGCCGTGTTGGTGCCCTGTTGGGTGGCGCAACCTGCCAGCAGCGAACCGGCAACGGCAAAGACGGCCAGGCGAGTCATGATTTTTGCATTCATTTTTGAGTCCTCTTGAGTGAAGCTAGTCAGGCAGATAAGGCGGCGACAAGCGACAAATCTATACGGTGAACATGACGGCAGTAAAGCCGCCGGCTCGATAATACGAGAAGTCCTACGCCTTATTCAGCCTCGGTCCGACAGTGAAGAAGGGTCTTCCGGCAGGGCGTGGCGCCAACCACTACAATAATGGCTAAGCACGCAGCGATGCGGCCCCATTGCGTTCCGCCTGCCCGAAGGGTGCCCGGCACGCCGGGTTTTCGCAATGCTGTCTAACAATTTCTTTCAAATTCCGGCGCGTGGCGGAGACTTCGATTCCACCGCGCCGCGAGTGTTCCCCACGGAGTGTCAATGAGTATCGATCGGGCTTTGGTCGACGCTGCCCTCGCAGCCGTCGCTGACCCCAACACCGGCCTACCGTACGCGGCGGCCAAAAATATCAAGAACGTCGCGGTGCAGGATGACACGGTCAGCGTCGAGGTGGTACTCGGCTATCCGGCCATGCGCCAATTCGACGCGATCCGCGCGCAATTTTCAGACGCGCTGCGCGCCGTGCCCGGCGTGGCCGACGCGCGTGTCCAGGTATCGCAGCAGATCGCGGCGCATACCGTGCAGCGCGGCGTGAAACTGTTGCCGAACGTCAAGAATATCGTCGCGGTGGCGTCGGGCAAGGGCGGCGTCGGCAAGAGCACGACGGCCGTGAACCTCGCGCTGGCGCTGGCGAGCGAAGGCGCCTCCGTCGGCATTCTCGACGCCGACATCTACGGTCCGTCGCTGCCGATGATGCTGGGTATCGTCGGCCGCCCCGAGTCGCCGGACGAGAAGTCGATGAATCCGATGACCGGTCACGGCCTGCAGGCCAACTCGATCGGCTTCCTGATCGAGCAGGACAACCCGATGGTGTGGCGCGGCCCAATGGCCACTTCCGCGCTGGAACAGCTGCTGCGGCAGACCAACTGGCACGATCTCGACTATCTGATCGTCGACATGCCGCCGGGCACTGGCGACATTCAGTTGACCCTGTCGCAACGCGTGCCGGTCACGGGCGCCGTGATCGTCACGACGCCGCAGGACATCGCGCTGCTCGACGCGAAGAAGGGCCTCAAGATGTTCGAAAAGGTCGGCATTCCGATTCTCGGCATTGTCGAGAACATGGGCACGCATATCTGCTCGAACTGCGGCCATGAAGAGCATATCTTCGGCGCCGGCGGCGGCGAGCGCATGGGCAAGGAATACGGCGTCGACGTGCTCGGCAGCCTGCCGCTCGACATCGCGATCCGCGAGCAGGCCGACTCGGGCAAGCCGACCGTGGTGGCGGACCCGGAGGGGCGCATCGCCGAGATTTACCGGTCGATCGCGCGCAAGGTGGCGATCCATATCGCCGAGCGGGCCCGCGACATGACGTCGAAGTTTCCGAACATCGTCGTGCAGAACACCTGAGAAAACGCCGGGCCGCCCCAAGTTTTCTCGCCCCCCTCGGGGGGTGCCCCTATGTGGTTCGTCAAGCGTTAGGGGCGGATTTCGGTTGATAGAAGGCGCCGTCGCGGAGCATCGCGAACAGCACGTCGCAGCGTCGTCTGGCAAGAGCAATGAGCGCCTGATTGTGGCGCTTGCCCTGCTGGACCTTGCGAGCGTAGTAGTCCCTTGAGACCGGGTCCCGCAACGCGGCAAAGGCAGAGAGGAAGAGCGCTCTCTTGAGCACCTTGTTGCCCCGCCTGGATGGATGTTCGCCCCGGATGGACGAACCCGAGCGTCGTGTGACCGGGGCGAGGCCGGCATAGGCGGCAAGATGGGCGGCTGAAGCAAAGGCTTTGTGAGCGACTTCAGTGAGGAGTCTGGCGGCGGTCCTGACGCCGACTCCCGGCATGCTGGTCAGGACCGGCCAAAGAGGGTGTGCGTGCACTAGGCGTTCAACTTCGCTGGCAACCTCGTCGCGTTGTTTGCGCAAAGACGCGAGTTGTTGGGCCAGACGCGGCATGACGATGGTTGCTGCCTGCGTACCGGGTACGATCACAGCCTGTTCGCTGAGCGCCTGAACGATTTCGGTAGCAAGGCTTTTGCCCATGCGAGGTGCAAGTTTGGTGAGGCGGTTGGCGAGTGTTTTCTCGCTGGTCGCGGCAAGCTCGGCGGGCGACGGGTACCGCTCAAGCAGATCGAGCACGGCCGGGTGGTCGAGGCGCGGCCCCAGAACCCGTTCCAGCGCGGGATGAATCTGGGTAAGCAGGCCGCGAATGCGGTTGCTGGTCTGCGTGATCTGTGCGGCGAGATCGTCGTCGAAGCCGCACAGCATGGTGAGTTCGGCGAGTGGTTCGTCAGCCAGTCGAAGTGACCGCAGCGTATGCGGCATTGAGCGAGCGGCTTCAGCAATGATGGCGGCATCGCGGGCATCGGTCTTGGCTTCACCAGCGTGCAGGTCAGCGATGCGGCGCATAGCCAGACCCGGTAGATATGCGACCAGAACACCTTCATCACGGGCGACTGCCACGGGCAACGCGCCGATGGTGGCGGGCTGATCGACGACGAACAGGAGTTGGCCGTGCGTCTTGAGTTCGGTGATGAGGGCGCGCAGCTTGGCCTCATCGTTGGGCAGCGCCTTGTTGTAAAGGCGCTTTCCGGTCCGATCGAGGGCGACGGCGTGATGATGGCCTTTGCCGACATCGACGCCGACGAATACATCGACAGAGCTATGTTGTTGGTTTTCTTGCATCGAAGGCTTTGCAGGTTGAACGGTTTGGCCTGCAACATCGGTGGCAAGTCTCGGCATCCACGTTACGGACGGCCTCAAGATATCCTGGCCGAGCCCCTATTAGCGATCACCAGCCACCCACCAGGCCCGGTGACAACACCCCCCGGATCATGACTGCGACTGGGGGCGGGAATCATGCCGGGCCTGGCTGGCCAAATCCTCCATTATCGAGGAGTGAAGATAGTAACGGGGCTGGCGCGTAGCGACAGATTGGGGGGCGCTTCTGGAACGCCGGGCCGCCCCAAGTTTTCTCGCCCCCCTCGGGGGGGGCTGGCGCGTAGCGACAGATGGGGGGCGCTTCTGGAACGCCGGGCCGCCCTCGCGGGCCGGCGCGCGGCGACAGGTCGGGACCGCTCCCGATAGCCGTTCGGACAAGGGGTCAACGCGTCTTTTTGCGCCTGGTCTCGCGGTATCATGTCGACTTCACAAGTTCGGCTCGGCGGCCGCAGGGGCGGCCACCAGGCCGGCAAGAGGATCGCATGGGAAAACGAATCGACGGGCAGGCGGTGCATGCGTTCATCGTCCTGGCTGCCACCAGTGTGCTGTTATGCGGCTGTAGCGCGTTCCTGAGACCACAGGAAAAACGCGCCGACGCTCAGTTGCTGCCCACCGTGGGCAATCAGGCGCGCGGCCTCGTCACGTTCATCGAGCGCTCGGACGGCGTGCAGGTCACCTACAATCTTGCGGGCATGCCGCCCAATAGCGACCACGCGCTGCAAGTGCACGAGCGCGGCGACTGCAACGCCGCCGACGGCTCCAGCGCCGGCCAGGTGTTCTCGCCGGCCGCCGAGCGCCTGAAAACCGGCGCGCGGGTCGAAGGCGATCTCGGCAACATTCACGCGGACGCGAACGGCGTGGCCACGGGCTTCATCGTCGCGCCGGACGTTTCCCTCGACGGCATCCGCTCGGTATTGCAGCGCGCGGTGCTGCTGCATCACGACGCGACCGATCCATACGCCTATCCGCAGCATGGCGCGGGCCCCGCGCTCGCATGCGGATTGATCCGCCAATGAGCGGCGCGCGCACCGCGTGTTCGTGGGCGCAGCAGCTCGCCGGCATTCGGCCAGGCGGCGTTCAGCAAGAGGCGGGTCACAAGACCGTTCTCAACCCTACCTGCGGCAGCATGCTCACGATCGCGTAAAATGAGCGCCTTTCGTTCGGCTGCCCCTTCAGAGCGACCGGTCCGCCTTGCAGGCGGGACACTGCTCAGTCAAAGGGGCATAGGGCGCCCGAACGGCGCGCCGCCTGTCCCGCACCCCGAAGTCAGCGCAACGCAGGCGCGCAGTTAGCCAAGAGTGGCCCGGCACTTGCCGGGTTGTTATCCGTCACACCCCTGTCATTCACGTCGAGCAGCGTTCACCTATGACTATCAAATCCGACAAGTGGATCCGGCGTATGGCCGAGTCGCACAAGATGATCGAGCCGTTCGCGCCCGATCAGGTTCGCGTCTCGGAAGACGGCCGGAAGATTGTCAGCTACGGCACGTCGAGCTATGGCTACGACATCCGCTGCGCCGACGAATTCAAGATCTTCACGAACATCAACTCGACCATCGTCGACCCGAAGAACTTCGACGAGAAATCGTTCGTCGACTTCAAGGGCGACGTCTGCATCATCCCGCCAAATTCGTTCGCGCTCGCGCGCACGGTCGAGTATTTCCGCATTCCGCGCAGCGTCCTGACCGTGTGTCTGGGCAAGTCCACGTATGCGCGTTGCGGGATCATTGTCAACGTGACGCCGTTCGAACCGGAATGGGAAGGGCACGTCACGCTCGAATTCTCGAATACGACACCTTTGCCTGCGAAAATTTACGCGAACGAAGGCGTCGCCCAGGTGCTGTTTTTCGAAAGCGACGAGATTTGTGAAACGTCGTACGCGGATCGCGGCGGCAAATATCAAGGCCAGCACGGCGTCACGTTGCCGAGAACGTGACGGCCGCAGCGTACTGAACCACCAGGCATACCGGGTGACCGCTGCAATTGACAGAATGCAGCGGTCGTTCTTTTTGGAGAATCGCCCATGAAGTTTCGTTTTCCCGTCGTCATCATCGACGAAGATTTCCGCTCCGAGAACATCTCGGGTTCCGGCATCCGGGCTCTGGCCGAAGCCATCGAGAAAGAAGGCGCGGAAGTGCTCGGGTTGACGAGCTACGGCGATCTGACTTCGTTCGCGCAGCAGTCGAGCCGCGCCTCGTGCTTCATCCTTTCGATCGACGATGACGAGCTGCTGCCGTACGTCGATAACGTGGTGGTGGAAGGCGAGACGCCGGAACTGGCCGCCGCGATCGTCGCGCTGCGCGCGTTCGTGACCGAAGTGCGCCGCCGCAACGCCGACATTCCGATCTTCCTGTACGGCGAAACGCGCACCTCGCGCCACCTGCCGAACGACATCCTGCGCGAACTGCACGGCTTCATCCACATGTTCGAGGACACGCCGGAGTTCGTCGCGCGCCATATCATCCGCGAGACCAAGGTGTATCTGGATTCGCTCGCACCGCCGTTCTTCAAGGAACTGGTGCAGTACGCGGAAGAAGGCTCGTACTCGTGGCACTGTCCGGGCCACTCGGGCGGCGTCGCGTTCCTGAAGAGCCCGCTCGGCCAGATGTTCCACCAGTTCTTCGGCGAGAACATGCTGCGCGCGGACGTGTGCAATGCCGTCGACGAACTTGGCCAGTTGCTGGACCACACGGGCCCTGTCGCGGCTTCCGAACGCAATGCGGCGCGCATCTTCAGCGCGGACCACGTGTTCTTCGTGACCAACGGCACGTCCACGTCGAACAAGATCGTCTGGCACGGCACGGTAGCGCCGGGCGACATCGTGCTGGTGGACCGCAACTGCCACAAGTCGATCCTGCACGCGATCACCATGACCGGCGCGATTCCGGTGTTCCTCACGCCGACGCGCAACAACTTCGGCATCATCGGGCCGATTCCGCGCAGCGAGTTCGAGCCGGAAAACATCAAGAAGAAGATCCTCGCGAACCCGTTCGCGCGCGAAGCGCTCGCTAAGAATCCGGACCTCAAGCCGCGCATCCTGACCATCACGCAAAGCACGTACGACGGCGTAATCTACAACGTCGAGATGATCAAGGAAATGCTCGGCGACTGGCTCGACACGCTGCACTTCGACGAAGCCTGGCTGCCGCACGCTGAATTCCACGAGTTCTATCAGGACATGCACGCAATCGGCGCGGGCCGTCCGCGTATTGGTGCGATGGTGTTCGCCACGCACTCCACGCACAAGCTGCTGGCCGGCATTTCGCAGGCTTCGCAGATCGTCGTGCAGGATTCGAAGAACAGCCGCTTCGACAAGCATCGTTTCAATGAAGCGTATCTGATGCACACGTCGACCAGCCCGCAGTACGCGATCATCGCCTCGTGCGACGTGGCCGCGGCCATGATGGAAGCGCCGGGCGGCACCGCGCTCGTCGAAGAGTCGATCGCGGAGGCGTTGGACTTCCGCCGCGCAATGAGCAAGGTCGACGCCGAATACGGCGACGACTGGTTCTTCAAGGTGTGGGGCCCAGACCAGTTCGCCGAAGAAGGCATCGGCTCGCGCGAAGACTGGATGCTGCGTCCGAACGATCCGTGGCACGGTTTCGGACCGCTCGCCGACGGCTTCAACATGCTCGACCCGATCAAGGCGACCATCGTTACGCCGGGTCTGGATATGGACGGCGGCTTCGGCGAGTCGGGCATTCCGGCCGCGATCGTCACGAAGTATCTGGCCGAGCACGGCATCATCGTCGAGAAGACCGGGCTGTATTCGTTCTTCATCATGTTCACGATCGGCATCACCAAGGGCCGCTGGAATTCGATGGTCACCGAACTGCAGCAGTTCAAGGACGACTACGACAACAACCAGCCGCTGTGGCGCGTGCTGCCCGAGTTCGTCTCGCATCATCCCATGTACGAACGTGTGGGTTTGCGCGATCTGTGCGAGCAGATTCACAGCGTCTACCGCGCGAACGACATTGCGCGCCTGACGACCGAGATGTACCTGTCGAGCATGGAACCGGCCATGAAGCCGTCCGATGCGTTCGCCAAGCTCGCGCACCGCGAGATCGACCGCGTGCCTATCGACGAACTGGAAGGCCGCGTCACGTCGATCCTGCTGACGCCGTATCCGCCGGGCATTCCGCTGCTGATCCCGGGCGAGCGCTTCAACAGGACCATCGTCAACTATCTGCGTTTCGCGCGCGAGTTCAACGAGCGCTTCCCGGGTTTCCACACGGACATCCACGGGCTGGTCGGCGAAACGATCAACGGACGCATCGAATACTTCGTCGATTGCGTTCGCGCCTGACCATGCGGCGAGCGAAGTCCCCGCTGTGGGCCAGCGGCCCGCAGCGCGCGTTCTGCGTGCTGGCGCTGGCTGCGGCGGTGGTGTTCGGCGCGGCGTCGTTGCCGGCGCATGCCGAAGTCGCCGCCGCCGATCCGATCGATGCGTCCATGCGCGCTTGCCTCGCGCGCAGCGACATGTCGTCGACAGCGGGGCAGGTGCAGTGCATGGACAACGCGCGGATCGGCTGGAGAACTGCGCTGGACAACGCGTGGCAGCAGCTTCAGCAGAAGGTGCCGCCCGCGCGGCGCAAGCAGTGGGAAAAGAGCCAGGCGAGCTGGCAGGCGTCGCGCGATGCCGAGAAGCCGCTGCTCGCTGCCGTGTTCGCCACTACGCGCGGTTCCATGTACGTGCTCGCCGAAGCCGACATGCAGTTGCAGCCGGTGCGCGACCGGGCGCTCGCGCTGCGCAGCGCGGTCGCGAAGGCGAGCGCCGGCGGCGATCCACCGCGCCGGGTGCGTGCCTGCAGCGCGGACGCGCAGTGCGAACACGCCATGTTCGATCTGAACCGCTATTACCACCGCTTGCAGTCGAAGATGCCGGTACGCACGCGTGCGACGCTGACGCGCGCGCAGAAAGCGTGGACCGCATATCTGAACGCCACGACGCCGGTTGTCGACGAGCGCGGCCGCATCGATATCATCGGTGCGCGGGTGGCGACGCTCAAGCGTTTGTCGGAAACCGTCGGCAATAGCTGAGCGTGCCGTGAGCGGCGTGCTTCGGGCGAAGCACGCTCAATTGAGTATGTAGCCTTCCGCTTCCGGGCTCGGCAGCGGCAGAGCCGGTTCGCCGAGCAGGTCGCGCATGGCGTCCTCGATCACCACCGACATCATGTGAAGCGCGAGGTCGTTGTCGTCGGTGCCGAAAGGCTCTTCGATCTGCGACGCGATGGCTTCGTGCGCCATGAACGTGTACGCCACGAACACCGCGAAAACGGGCGTAAAGATGCCGATGCTGTCCACCAGTCCGAACGGCAACGACGCGCAGAAGAAGTACACCGTGCGGTGAATCATCACCGAATATGCGAACGGCAGCGGCGTAGAAGCAATGCGCTCGCAGCCGCCGATCACATCCGAAATACCATTCAGATTCCGGTCGAAGGCGATGACCGCCATCGGATCGATCTCGCCTGCCCGGGCGTGGCGTTGCACCCATTCGCCGAGATAGAGCATCAAGGCGGCCGGCTTGTACCGCGACGCCATGACGCGCTCGAAGAGGGCTTGCGGTAGCCGTGCGGCGAGGTCTTCGCGCGGATCGCTCCTGCGAAGCTGATGACGCAGCGCGTGAGGAAGGGCGCCGAGCACCGTGAAAAACTCCTTGACGTCTTCTTCCGGCAACGGCCGGACCGGCAACGTGAGCACCTGGCGAGTGAGCGAGCGCGACTCGTTGAGCAACTGGCCCCAGAGCTTGCGGGCTTCCCACCAGCGGTCGTAACTGGCGTTGTTCCTGAAGCCGAGAAACACCGCGAGCGCAATGCCTATCAGGGAGAAGGGCGCGGTGGTGTTGAGATTCAGCGAGATCGGCAGAAGGTGGTCGTGGGCCGCTACGGCCACGATCGAAATGCAGAAGATCAGGAAGAGCCGCGGCAGCAATTGCGGAAGGACTGAGCCTCGCCAGGCGAGCAGCATGCGGAACCAATGGAGATGCGGGCGGATGATCATCGGGGGTGGTTTTCTTGCCTGAAGCAGCGGGGGTTCTATTATCGCTTTTTTGTGTTTTCGGTCCCGCCGCTCAGATTCGCTCAAACTCCCAGACAAACCGCCCCGGCCGCAACGATCACGCATGCGAGCCAGCGCTTCGCGCTCACCGCTTCCCGCAGAAACACCCGCCCGATCAGCACCGCGAACACCACGCTGGTCTCGCGCAACGCCGATACCGCGCCCATCGCGCCCGACTGCATCGCCCAGATCACGATGCCGTACGCCGCGATCGACACGAGACCGCCGGCGAGCGATGAGCCCACTGCCATTGGCGCGGCCCGTACCGGTCTCCACAGCGCCGCGAGTCCGCGCTTCGCGACGAACAGCAACGGCATCAGCCAGTAGAACAGGAACATCCACGCGGTGTAGGTGAGCGACCGGCCTTCGGATACGCGTACGCCGATGCCGTCGATCACGGTGTAGAGCGCGATCGTCGCACCGGTCGTCAGCGCGGCCAGCGCACCCGCGCGCGATACGCGCCCGCCCTGCAGCGCGATCGCGATGATGCCGCCCGATATCATCGCGACGCCGAGCGCGTGCAGGGGGCCGATCGCCTCGTGCGCGAAAAGCGCGGCGCCGAGCGTGACGAGCAGCGGCGACGAGCCGCGCGCGATGGGATACGCCTGCGCCAGATCGCTGCGCCGGTATGCCCGCACGAGAGTCATGTTGTAGACGATATGCAGGAGCCCCGAGACGACGATATACGGCCACGCCGCGCCGGCCGGCCACGGCGTGAAGAGGACCACGAAGCTGGAGACCGTTGCGATGGCGATGCTCATCCACGTCATGGACAGGAAACGGTCGCGGTTGCCGTGAAGCATCGCGTTCCAGCTGGCGTGGAGCAGGGCGGCAAGCAGAACGAGACCGCCGGTATAGCTGAGCATGGGCCTCCGGGCCGGGAAGGGTGAAGAGGTGCGGGAGGCGACACCCCGCGCGTGCGGTGTCGGCTATCAGCACTACAAGCAGGATATCTATCTTGTCGCCCGCCAACAAACGAGTTAAATTGGGTCTTCGCGTTAGATAAACTCTTGTGAATGAAACGGGTATTGCCTCCGCTCAACGCATTGCGAGCCTTCGAGGCCGCAGGCCGGCTCGGCAGCTTCAAGGAAGCGGCGGCCGAATTGCACGTGACTCATGGAGCGGTGAGTCAGCAGGTGCGGCTGCTCGAGGAATGGCTGGGCGCACCGCTATTCGAGCGGCACAACCGGCGCGTGGTGCTCACCGCGGCGGCGAAGGCCTATCTGGGAGAAATCGGCCCACTGTTCGAGCAGTTGTCGCAGGCAACCGCGAGATATGGTTTTCCGGAGACGGTCTCCCGCACACTTTCTGTGAATGCGCCGGCTACCTTCACATTGCGCTGGCTGGTGCCGAGACTGGCGAAGTTCCGCGCCGGGCACCCGGACGTGGACGTGAAGGTGGAGACGTCGAACGAGTCGGCGGAGAGCCTGAAAGATGTCTACGACATCGTTATCCGGGGTGGTCCCGACACGTTCTACGGCTACTCGATGCGGCCTTTCCTGTCCGAGGAACGGCTGCCGGTCTGTAGTCCGGCGCTGTTGCAGCGACAGCCGCTTCGCACACCCGACGATCTGCGCCAGCATACGTTGCTGCACACGTCGAGCCTTCCGCGGCTGTGGCCCGACTGGCTGGCGAGCGCGAAGATTCCCGCACTCAGGCCGGCCGCCGCTCTGACCTTCGATCATTTCTATCTGACGTTGCAAGCCGCCATCGACGGGATAGGCATTGCGATGGGACCGACCGCGCTGGTTTCCGACGATCTCGCGGCCGGCCGGCTCGTCGCGCCGTTCGCCGGCCCTCGTCTGCCGTCGCGGAGCTATTGCACGTATGTTCCGGATGGAAAGTCCGCGGATGACCTGGTCGCGCTGTTCCGCGCATGGCTCGAACGCGAAGGGATGCGCTTACCGGCGGAGACCAACCCCTGACCGGAAACGCAGCCCCGCGTCGCGATACCCGGATTGCCGGAGCGGCCGGGCAGCGCGTGGCCCCGAGCGTCAGGTAAGCGCGCTGCTGGCCGCGGCCGCGCGGCCGCGCAGCCAGTTGATGCTCGCGAAGAGCAGCACCGCGAATACGATCAGCATGGTCGCCACGGCGAGAATCGATGGGTCGATCGAATCGCGAATGCCGCTCCACATCTGCCGCGGCACGGTGGTTTGATCCGGGCCGCCAATGAACAGAATGACGATCACTTCATCGAACGAAGTCGCGAAAGCGAAGACGCTGCCGGTGGCGACGGCGGGCATGATGAGCGGCAGCGTAACGCGCCGGAACGTGACCCAGGGCGCTGCGCCCAGACCGGATGCGGCGCGCAGCAGACTTTGATCGAACGAAAGCAGCGACGCCGTCACGGTGATCACCACGAACGGCGTGCCGAGCGCCGCGTGCGCGAGCACCACGCCGGGATACGAGTTCACGAGGCCGAGCGGCGCGAAGATCAGATAGAAGCCCGCGGCAACGACCACGATCGGCACGATCATCGGCGAAATGATGATCGGCATGATCAGCGAGCGCAGCGGAAACTGCGCGCGCGACAGGCCCAGCGCGGCGAGCGTGCCCAGACACGTGGCGATCAGTGTGGACGCCGCGCCGATGCCGATGCTGTTCAGAAGCGACCGTTGCCAGTCCGCGCTCGTCAGCGCCTGCTCATACCAGCGAAACGAAAAGCCCTGCATCGGGTACGAGAAATACGAGCCCGAATTGAACGAGAGCGGGATGATGGCGAGAATCGGCGCAATCAGAAAGAAGAGCACGACCGCTGTATGCAGTCGCACCCAGCGCGTGGCGATGCGTTCCGTCAGCACCTTGTTGCGTTGTTCTTGCATGTCGTTCCTTCGTCGTGTGCGCGTGTTTCGACCGGGGCTCAACCGAAGCGCAAGCGGTCGATACCGACAATGCGGTTGAACAGGAAATAGAAGATCGCCGTGAAGATCACGAGATAGGCCGAGAGGGCGCCGGCGAGCCCCCAGTTGAGTTGCGTATTGGTCTGGATCGCGATGAGCTGGCTGATCATCTCGTCGCCAGCGCCGCCGAGCAGCGCAGGCGTGATGTAGTAGCCGAGCGCGAGCACGAACACGAGGAAGCAGCCTGCGCCCACGCCGGGCAGCGTCTGCGGAATGTAGACGCGCACGAACGCGGTGAACGGATGCGCGCCGAGCGATTGCGCGGCCCGCACGTAGACGGGCGATACCCCTTTCATCACCGAATAGATGGCGAGAATCATGTACGGCAGGAGCACGTGCGTCATGCCGATCAGCACACCCGTGCGGTTGAAGATGAGCGGCAGCGGATGCGTGGCGAGCCCGAGACCCGTCAGCAGACTGTTGATGACACCGCCCGGTTGCAGCAGAACGTACCATGCGGTCGTGCGCACGAGCAGCGAGGTCCAGAACGGCACGATCACGAACAGCATCAGGCGGTTGCTGCTTTTCGCGGGCAGGTTCGCGAGCAGCCATGCAACCGGATAGCCGAGCACGAGGCACAGCAGCGTGACCGTGGCGCTGATCGAGATCGTGCGCGCAAAGGCCTGCCGATAGATCGACGCGTTGTCCGGCACGAACGCGACCGAGCCTTGCGGCGTGACTTGCGCATCGACGGCGGCGAGCAGATAGTCCGGCGTCGGCGACGCGGCGGCGCGCTTCAGCAGGCGCCAGATTTCCGGCGAATTCCAGCGTTCGTCGAGTTCGATGAGCGCCGGTTTCCACGCGGGCGGCGCATCGGCGGGAAGTTGGCGCGCGGTGCGCATCAACAGGCTGCGGAATTCGGCCTGATCGAAGTTCAGCCGCCGCGCGACGGTGCCGAGCTGACCGCTCTGCTGCGCCTCGCGGAGCCCCGCGGCGAGCAGCGCGAACATGTGCTCGTCCGGCACGCCGCGGCCGTCCCACGCGTCGAGCGCGCGCGTGAGCGCCGGCATGCCGTTGGACATCTCGTGGTTCTGCACGCTGCGCGCGAGCAGCAGCGCGATCGGCGCGATGAACGTCGAAACGAGGAACACGATGAGCGGCAGCGCGAGCAACAGCGCCCGCACGGATGCGCGGCGGCGCGCCTTCTGAAATGACGCGCCGCCGTCGGCTCTCGTCGGAGAGCCCACGGCTGTGGCGCGGGCCGGAGCGGGCATGCTGGTAGTCACGTTGGGCTCTCGTCGGACGATGGGGTTACTGCGTCAGCCACACCTGGAAGCGCTTGTTGATCTGGTCCGCGTTGTCGGCCCAGAAGGTTGCGTTGATCTGCAATGCGCGCTTGAAGTTCTGCGGTGACGTCGGCAGATCGGCGAGGCGCTGCTTGTCGATGAGCGCGATCGCGTCCTTGCGCGGCGGCGCATAGGCGATGTATTTCGTCAGGTCCGCATACGCCTTCGGCTGCGAAGCCGAGACGATGAACTTCGCGGCCGCGTCGGCATGCTTCGCGCCGGTCGGCACGCCCCACCAGTCGAAGTCGTAGACCTGCGCGTCCCAGACGGCCTTGAACGGCTTGTTGTCTTTCTTCGCGGCGTCGTCGATGCGGCCGTTGTAGGCCTGCGTCATCACCACCGCGCCGTCCGCGAGCAACTGCGGCGCCTGCGCGCCCGACTCCCACCACACAATGCTCTTCTTGATCGTATCGAGTTTCCTGAACGCGCGATCCACGCCGGCGGGCGTGCCGAGCACTTTGTAGACATCCTTGGGATCGACGCCGTCGGCGATCAGCGCCCATTCCATCGAGACCTTCGGCGACTTGCGCAGGCCGCGCTTGCCAGGGAATTTCTGCAGGTCGAAGAAGTCGTTGACGGTGGTCGGCGCGGTCTTGAGCTTGCTTGCATCGTAGGCGTAGACCGTGGACCAGACCATGCTCGCGACCGCGCAATCGCTGATCGAGCCGGGGATGAAGTCGCTCGTCTTGCCGAGCGACTTCTTGTCGAACTTCTGCAGGAGGCCTTCGTCGCAGGCGGTGATCGCGTCGTTCGTTTCGAGGTCGATCAGGTCCCACGTGGTGTTCTTCGCCTGCTCCATCGCGGAGAGCTTGGCGAGACCGCCGTCATACGATTCGGTCGAGAAGCCGATGCCGGTGGCCTGCGTGAACGGCTCGAAATAGGCCTTCTTCGCGGCCGCTTCATACGCGCCGCCGAAGGTCACGACGGAAAGCGTCTCCGCTGCCTGGGTGGCCGCGGCGGTGAACGCGAGCACGGCGAGTGCGGCGCATTGTGCTTTGAGGTTGTTGCGCATATCAGTTGGCTCCTGCGGCTGCTGTAGTGATGATGGAAGGTGAAGGCGGTGTGGATACCTGGAGCGCGGGCGCGCTGCGTGGCGCGCTGGCCGCGAGAATCTTGCAGTCGTCGTGGCGCCATGCGATTTCGATCTCGCTGCCGGGCGAGGGCAGCGCGTGGCGCTGCGTGTTGGGCACTTTCACGACGATGGAATCGCGCGAGCCGAGCTTCAGATGCACGCGATGATGGTCGCCGCAATACACCAGTTCCTCGACGCGCGCGCGCACCACGTTGCTGTGCTCATCGACCTGGATGCCTTCCGCGCTCGGGATATGCGCGCGTTCGGGGCGCAGCGCGAGCATCGCTTCGTCGCCGGCGCGCAGGCCGGGTTCGCAACGGCCGCGAATCACGCTGCCGTCCGAGATCGTGAGCGTCGCCCAGTCGTCGCGCACATTGACGACGCGCCCGATCAACCCGTTGTTCTCGCCGACGAAATTAGCAACGAAAGCGTTCTGCGCATTCTCATAGAGTTCGCTCGGCGTGGCGGCCTGCTGGATACGGCCATCCGAGAACACGGCCACGCGATCGGACATGGTCAGCGCTTCGGCCTGATCGTGCGTCACGTAGACGATCGTGAGCGACAGTTCGCGATGCAGGCGCATGATTTCGTATTGCATGGTTTCGCGCAGGCGCTTGTCGAGCGCGCCGAGCGGTTCGTCCATCAGCACCACGCTCGGTTCGAACACGAGTGCGCGGGCGAGCGCCACGCGCTGCTGCTGTCCGCCCGAGAGTTGCACGGGCCGCCGGTTCGCCAGATGCGGCAACTCGATCATTTCAAGTGCGCGTTTCACGCGCGTCTTCTGCTCGGCGCGGCTCACGTGCCGCACGGAAAGCGGAAATGCGACGTTCTCCGCAATCGTCAGATGCGGAAAGAGCGCGTAGTTCTGAAACACCATGCCGATGTCGCGTTGATGCGGCGGCTTGTCGTCGAGCCGGTGGCCGTCGAGCCGGATCTCGCCGTGCGTGGGCGATTCGAACCCCGCGAGCATCATGAGCGTCGTCGTCTTGCCCGAGCCGGACGGACCGAGCAGCGACAGGAATTCTCCCTTGCGCACGTCGAGGTTCAAATCGTCGACGACATATTGCGTGCCGTCATACGTTTTGCTCACGCCCGAGAACGAAATGAAGGAAGGGTTTGACATCGTAATTGCGTCCTGTCGATGAAGCGGGTTCAATGCGTGCCGAGCTGGGTCGCGGCGATTTTGCTCACAAGGTAGCGCGCGAAGTCGTAGTTCGGGCGTTCGAGATGGCTCAGGTGGCCGGGCCGCGCGAGCGGCGCGTGCACGCCGCGAAAGACTGCTTCCACGCCGCGTTTGTCTTCCGCGTTAACTTCGTCGAGCAGCTTCTTTAGCGTCGTCATGTGCGCGTTGGCTTCGGGATCCGCGATGAACTCCGGCGCAAGGCCGCCGCCGAAGCGGATATGCACGCGTCCCACACCTTGAGGCTGCAGCACGAGATACCAGAAGTAACCCGGCGTGAGCGTGACGAGATGCGTCGGATAGATTGCAAGCAGTGCCGTAGTTTTGCGCCAGTGCCCCGTGAGACGCGTGTTATCCGGATGCGCATTGCCGATCGGCAAGCTCGCTTCCTTCGTGATCCAGTGATAGTTGAAGGCGGGATAGCCCGGCGGGCATTCCATTTCCTCGAGCCGCGAATGCGGTCCTACCGTCGCGCGATGCAGCATCGGCAGGTGATAGCTCTCCATGAAGTTTTCCGCGAGGATCTTCCAGTTCGTGTCCCACACGTGCTCTTCATGGAAGGTTTCAATGTAGTCCGACATACCGTATGCGCCGACCAGTTCGCTCAATCTGGCGAGTTGCAGATGAACGGGCGGCGCGGTTTCGTCGAGAGTCACGTAGAGCCAGCCTTGCCATTCTTCGCAGCGTACGGCGGGCAGCTTGTAGGCCTCCTTGCAGAAGCCTTCCTGCCGATCCATCAGCGGCGCGCCTTGCAGCGCACCGTCCAGCGAATAGTTCCATGCGTGATAGGGGCACACGACGCGACGCACATTGCCGCGCCCTTCGAGCAGTACCGACATGCGATGCAGGCACACATTCGACATTGCCTTGAGCTGCATCTGTTCGTCGCGCAAGATGACGATGGGTTGTGTGCCTATACGCGTCGTCAGGTAATCGCCGGGTACTTTGAGCGCACTGGCGCGGCCGACGCATTGCCATTCGCGCTCGAAGATAGCGCGCTCTTCCAGTGTGAGAAATTCGGGCGACGTATAGACACCGGGCGGCATTGCATGCGCGTCGCTGAAGGGCCGCTCGCAACCCGTTTGCAACTCGTCGACAAGCGCTTGCACTGCAATCGTCCTTGCCGGGTTGGTCATGGCGTCCTCCTATTTATCACGGTAAGAGCGCGCCAGCACTAGGTTTGGTGGTGCAGCGCTCAACATGGACACCAATCTATCAAGCCAAATTGCAAGCCAAAATATTGTTTTCAGATACAAAGCAAAGTTTTTACCTATGCAGCGTGCGCCGGGCTGAAAGCGGGCGAACATGCTTTGCCCATCAATCGTCGAGGTGCAGTCGGCGAATATAGGTCTCGCAGAACGACGCGAAACGATGCACCACCTGGCGCGGTTTCATCGTGCGCGATTGTGCGATGCCGAGCATCGTCGCGTTGACGTTGTCTTTGAAGCGTTTAATGACGAACTCTTCGCCATCCACGGTGCGATTCGATTTGAGCGGGAAGTTGAGCAGGCTATAGCCGAGACCGTTGGCCACCATGCCGCGCACAACTTCTGGCTGCGACGAACGGAACGCCGGCACGGGGCGGTTGCCCACCGCATCGAAGAGCGCGGCGAAATACTCGCGGCTGTGCGGCAGGTCGAGCATCACGTACGGCTCGGGCAGAAGGTCTGCGAGCGATACCTTGCGGGCGCGCGCGAGGCGGTGCGTTCTCGGCAGGATCGCGTAGGGCGGCAGCGAAAGCAGTGGCGTGAAGGCGATATCCTCGGTCAAATCGAGGCTGTAGGTGAGGGCGATGTCGAGCGAGCCGTCGTGCAGGCCGCGCAACAGCCCATCCTGGTGCGCCTCCACGGTACGGAACGAGATGCCCGCGTGTTCGGCCGTGAAGCGGCTGATGAGCCTCGGCATGAGCGGCGGCGCGAGCGAGACGAGGCAGCCGAGCGCGATGGCGCCCGTCATGCCGCCGTCCATTTCCTTGGCGGCCATCTGTAGTTCTTCCGCGATCTTCAGCAGATTGCGCGCTTGCCCGAGCAGATCGCGCCCCGCTTGCGTGAGCGAGAGGCCGCTCGCGTGATGCCGTATGAAGAGTTGCACGCCGAACGACACTTCCAAGTCCGCAAGCGCCGTCGAGATCGACGGCTGCGAGATGTGCAGACGCTTCGCGGCGGCCGTGAAAGACAGCGCTTCCGCAGTGATCACGAAGTAACGCAACTGGCGCAGCGAGTAGCGCAGGGGGTGACTCTCCATCGACTTATGCTCCCTGTTCGAGGCCTTCAATGGATGGGATTGTGGGGCGGTCAAAAAGGCATGCATAGGAAAATCCGATGCTATGCATTTTTTAAATATATTTTTCAGATTCCGGACGGGCGCGTAGATTTTCACGAGCACGAACGGCCCAAGGCGGCATGCGCCACCGGAAAACACGACTGGGTCCGCCACGGTTGCGAGCGTTCGAAGGCCGCGAAGCCGCAACCGGATCGAAACATTCCGTCTTTCAGAAGGACACAGCCATGACAGTGGAAACAACGTCAATCGATACGCTGGTGGTCGGCGCCGGCCAGGCCGGCGTCGCCATGAGCGAACACCTGAGCAGGCTCGGCGTGCCGCACCTCGTCCTCGAGCGCGCCCGTATCGCCGAGCGCTGGCGCACGGGGCGTTGGGATTCGCTGGTTGCCAACGGCCCCGCATGGCACGACCGTTTCCCCAATCTCGAGTTTGCCGATGTCGACCCGGACGCTTTCGCGCCGAAAGAGCAGGTCGCGGATTACTTCGTCGCTTATGCGAAGAAGTTCGATGCGCCGATCCGCACCGGCGTGGAAGTGAAGAACGTCGTGCGCAATGCGGGGCGGCAGGGCTTCACGATCGAAACGTCGGAAGGCACGATCGAGGCCAGGCGCGTGGTGGTTGCAACCGGACCTTTCCAGCGCCCGGTCATTCCGCCGATCGCGCCGCAAGATTCGAGTCTCACGCAGATTCATTCCGCCGACTATCGCAATCCGGGGCAATTGCCCGAAGGAGGCGTGCTGGTGGTGGGCGGCGGATCGTCGGGCGTGCAGATCGCGGACGAGTTGCAACGTGCGGGCAGGCGCGTCTATCTGTCGGTCGGCGCGCATGACCGTCCGCCGCGCGCCTATCGCGGCCGCGACTTCTGCTGGTGGCTGGGCGTGCTCGGCGAATGGGACGCGGAGGTCATGAAACCCGGCAGGGAACACGTCACGATTGCGGTGAGCGGCGCGCGTGGCGGCCATACGGTGGACTTCCGGCGTCTCGCGAATCAGGGCATCACGCTGGTCGGATTGACGAAATCGTTCGACAACGGCGTGGCGACTTTCGAAACGGATCTCGCGGAGAACATCGCGCGCGGCGACGAGAACTATCTGTCGCTGCTGGATGCGGCCGACGCCTATGCCGCCCGCAACGGCCTCGATCTTCCGGAGGAACCCGAAGCCCGCGTCATTCCCGCGGATCCGGAATGCGTGACCCATCCGTTGCACGATCTCGATCTGGCGAAAGCCGGCGTGACGTCGATTGTCTGGGCGACTGGCTATGCACTCGATTTCAGCTGGCTGAACGTCGACGCTTTCGATGAAAAGGGTAAGCCGAAACATCAACGCGGCGTGGCGAAGGAGCCGGGCATCTATTTTCTCGGTTTGCCCTGGCTGTCGCGTCGCGGTTCCGCTTTTATCTGGGGCGTGTGGCACGACGCGAAGCACATTGCCGATCACATCGTCACGCAGCGCAAATATCTCGCCTATTACGACGACTCGCAACGCCATGCACAGGGCGGCAGCGAGCAAAGCACCGGCAACACGTCCGCCGATTCACGCGTTCACAAAGTCAGCGAGTTGGGCGTGAATTGATGTGTATGCTTCTTTAAACCGCGATCCGTTTCTCCCCAGCATTGAGGTGCATTGATGAGCCAACCCACGCACACCCGTATCCGCATGTTCAACACGAAGGATACGTATCCGAACCAGACACTCGACAACGATCTTTGCCAGGCCGTGCGCGCCGGCAATACCGTTTATGTGCGCGGCCAGGTGGGCACGGATTTCGAAGGCCGGCTGGTCGGCCTCGGCGATCCGCGCGCCCAGGCCGAGCAGGCGATGAAGAACGTCAAACAGTTGCTCGCGGAAGCGGGCAGCGATCTGTCGCACGTCGTCAAGACAACCACGTTCCTGACCGACATCCGCTACCGCGAGCCGGTCTATCAGGAAGTCGGCAAGTGGTTGAAGGGCGTGTTTCCGATTTCCACCGGCCTCGTAGTGGTCGCGCTCGGCCAGCCGCAGTGGCTGATTGAGATCGATGTCGTCGCCGTCATTCCGGATGGATGGACGCCGCCGACAGCCTAAGGAGCGGGACATGACATTCTCTATCGTCGGACGTTGTCCTGAATCCGGGCAGCTTGGAATCGCTATCAGTTCGTCCAGCATCGCGGTGGGCGCCCGGTGCCCTTGGGTTCGCGCAGGCGTGGGCGCGGTGGCGACGCAGAACGTCACGCTGCCGGCGCTCGGCCCGCAGATTCTCGATCTTCTGGAGAACGGATCATCCGAACCGGCCGCCGCGCTGGAGCACGCGCTTGGCGCGAACGAATGGAGCGAGTACCGGCAGGTGACGGTAATCGATAGCCAGGGCCGTACCGCGTTCTTCAGCGGCAAGGAAGCGTTGGGCACGTATCACGCCGTGGCCGGCAAGCAATGTGTGGCCGCGGGCAACATGCTCGCCGGCGTCGAAGTGATCGAGGCGATGGTTCCGGCGTTCGAGCAGGCAACGGGCACGCTCGCCGATCGTCTGTTAGCGGCCATGCATGCCGCAATGGCGGCCGGCGGCGAAGCAGGGCCCGTGCATTCGGCGGCGCTCAGTATTGTCGGCGAACCGAGTTGGCCGATCGTCGATTTGCGGGTCGATTGGGCGGATGAGGATCCCCTCGGCCAGCTCGACCGTCTATGGCACGCATATCGGCCGCAGATGCAGGATTACGTGACCCGGGCGCTGAATCCGACTGCCGCGCCCAGCTACGGAGTGCCAGGCGATGAGTGACCGATCCAGCCAGGCGCTGCTGGAACAACTGATCGGCTTCGCCACGGTCAGCCGCGAGTCCAATCTGGACATGATCGGATTCATTCGGGATTACCTCGGGGAACTCGGAGTCGGGAGCGAGCTGTTCTACAACGCCGGGCGTACCAAGGCGAATCTGTTCGCGACCATCGGTCCGCGTGAGCGCGGCGGTATCGTGCTGTCCGGTCACACCGACGTGGTGCCGGTCGACGGCCAGGCGTGGACCGTCGACGCCTTCCGCCTTACCGAACGCGACGGGCGGCTCTATGGCCGCGGCACGGCCGACATGAAGGGCTTCATCGCTTCGGTGCTGGCGGCAGTGCCTGTGTTTCTTGAGCGCGAACTGAAGCTGCCGGTCCATCTCGCCTTTTCGTACGACGAGGAAGTGGGATGCCTCGGCGTGCGGCCCATGCTGGCGGAACTGGAGCGGCGCCCGCATAAGCCGGCTCTGTGCCTGATCGGCGAGCCGACCGAACTCAAGCCGGTGCTGGGTCACAAGGGCAAGCTGGCGATGCGTTGTCACGTGAAAGGTGCGGCTTGCCATTCGGCTTACGCGCCGTACGGCGTCAATGCCATTCAATACGCGGCGCGAATGATCGGCCATCTGGAAGAGATTGGCGAGCAACTGGCGCGGCCCGAGCATCACGACGAGCGATTCGATCCGCCGTTCTCCACCGTGCAGACGGGTGTGATCAAAGGCGGCCACGCGCTCAACATCGTGCCCGCCGAATGTGAATTCGACTTCGAAGTGCGGGCGCTGCCCGGCTTTGACGCCCACCAGGTAGCCGACGAGTTGCAGACCTACGCCGAAGCCGAATTGCTGCCGAAGATGCGCGCCGTGAAGTCCGACACCGACATCCGTTTTCAGTCGCTCTCCGCCTACCCGGGATTGGCTACTTCGCCCGATAGCGAAGCGGCGCGTCTCGTGGCGCTGCTCAGCGGTTCCACCGAGTTCGGCACGGTTGCGTTCGGCACCGAGGGCGGCCTCTTCGATCAGGCTGGCATTCCCACGGTGGTTTGCGGACCGGGCAGCATGGACCAGGGGCATAAGCCGGACGAGTTCGTCAGCGTCGAGCAATTGCGCCAGTGCGATGCGATGCTGATTCGTCTGGCGGACCATCTGTCGGCCAATCTCGCCTGAGGTTCCGCGCGGGACGGGCGGGACATCTGAACCGAAAGATGCGTTACGACGCTGCCTGCCCGCGGAGCATGGACGCTCCCGGCGCACAGAGGTCCGATCATTTCTTTGCCGACCGTTGCTGCGACTTCTTGCTAGTGCTCGTATCGTCCGTCTCGCGCAGCGCCGCGTTGGCCGTGACCAGTAATGCTGCGTCGTGGTTGCGCAGCGCTTCGTCCACTGCGTCGAATGCCTTCTTTAGCTCCTTCTGCCCAGGCTTCGTCGCATTGCTGCCTTGCTGCGAAATGGCATCGGCTTCCTTTTTCATTCGCCGTACGAGTTTCGCGGCAAACCGGCTGTCCAGCGACCTGTTCTCGACGAACGCCTTGATCTGTGCCGTCAACGCTACCAGCGCCTGTTCAGTTGTTTCATTCGAGTCGCCGGCATCGTCGGAAAACGATTTCTTGCTCATCAAAACTCTCCAGATTGTGTTTGCTCCCGACGGGCAGGGCAAAGCGAATGCGTAAATTAGCGAACTGGAATGGGCCGGCATGCGAGCCGCCGCTTGTGCGAAGACATGGAGTACAGGGGCGAATGGGGCGTGTGATTACTGAGGAGCCTTCCCGGCGCGTTTTCACTTATATCAGAACTGCGAGCGCACGGGTGCACAGTTCGTCTTCCAGTCTATAGGTAGTCTGCTACGTCGCAATAGAGGGCGTGGTAAAAATGTCGAATGGCTGGCTGTCACAATTTTGAAAAATATTCGCCTGTGCGATTATGGATCGACCAGCTTTTGCTCTGAAGATCATGATCCACGGGGGCTTCATGAGTAGCCATGTGCTCATTTGGGCAGCGGTGCCGCACAACAGCGACGGCGTCGTCTTCCAGGTTCGTATTACCCACGGACTTCAACGTTTCTACGTGTCGCGCCGCGTGCTCGAAGACGTGTTCGACCTGGAGTCGCGGGCTTCGGATGCGAGACAACTCGAACTCTTCTACACGTTTCTGGACCGTATCCTGGTTCCAGCCGGCAGGAAACGCCTGATTGCCAGCTCGGGCACGGTTGCGCTTCAGGTAACGGACTTCATGCCACGGGACAAAAAGGAAAGTGGGTCGGGTGGGTCGTCCATTAACCTTCCATTGGCTGTTCATTAGCTGTCCCGGATGACCGCCGGTATGGCGAATCCGTGCTGCAATCTGGAAAGGTCTGTTACACGGTGCAGATGAATCGCCGCCAGCGGGTTCGCGCAAAAGCTGGTGTAAGCGCTCTCTGCCCACGCTCGGCAGTAGCGTGCGACGCGCTGGACGCTCAAGCGCAAAGCGCCGTCCCGAAAGGGTTTTCGCGTTAACGTCCCGGTCTGGATAAATGTTCAGTACACCATTCTATCCAGCCAGGCCGACTCTCCCATTCATTCGCCGATAACACAATCGGCGATTTCTATATAACAAGAGATCATTTCCGCTACAACGGACAGACTTCTAGCATCGACTCCCGCTAATGGCATATCCCGCAATATCACCATCTTTCCGGAGTCAACCTTGACCAAGAAGCTTGTCCTGGGCGCTACTGTCGCCGCGAGCCTGATCGCTCCACTCGCGCATGCCCAGAATTCAGTCACACTCTACGGCCTGATTGACGCCGGACTCATGTACACGAATAACGTCAGGAAAGGGTCTTCCCAAGGCGCTCTCATTCAGGCGACGAGCGGCAACATCAACGGAAGCCAGTTCGGCCTGCGCGGTAACGAGGATCTCGGCGGCGGACTCCATGCGGTCTTCGTGCTGGAGAACGGGTTCAACCTCCAGAACGGCAAGCTTGGGCAGAACAACCGCCTGTTCGGCCGCCAGGCCTACGTTGGTATCGACAGTACTCAGTACGGGACGCTGACGCTTGGCCGCCAGTACGACTCGGGTGTCGACTTCGTCGCGCCGCTATCCGAGGTGGCTTCGTCGTTCGGCAAGACGGGCTTCTCGCACCCATTCGACAACGATAATCTGGACTACTCCGTCCGCATCAACAACGCTGTCAAGTTCAACAGCCACAGCATTGCAGGTTTGAAGTTCGGAGGACTTTACGCGTTCTCCAACAGCACGGACTTCAGCTCGAATCGCGTATACAGCGTTGGGGCAAGTTACGGGCAGGGGCCGCTAAACCTCGCGGCCAGCTACCTGCAGATCAATGGATCGAACAGCGCGAATACCTCTGGTGCAATCGACACGGCCGAATCGACAGCAAACGGCACGGCCGGATTCCAGCTCGGCGCGGACGTGCAACGCGTGGCCGCCGCCGGCGTGAACTACGCGTTTGGCCCCGCTGTGCTCGGCTTTGTGTATTCGCATAGCCAGTATCAAGGTACGAAGTCATTTGGATCGGCCGGCGGCACGGTGCGCTTCGACAACTTTGAAGTGAACGGCCGTTATGCACTGACGCCGGCCCTGAAGGCCGGTGTCGCTTACGTCTACACGGACGGCCACGTGAGTCGCACGACGACCTACGGCACGGACCCCAAGTGGAACCAGGTCAATGCGCAACTGATCTATTCGCTCTCGAAGCGGACCGATGTCTACGCCGAAGGCATGTATCAGCACGTGAGCGGCAAGCAGTACGTTGCGTTTGTGAACACCTCGGGCGGCGCGTCGTCGAGCGCGAACCAGGTGGTCGGAACCGTCGGCTTGCGAACCCGGTTTTAAAGTGCAAGGCGGCGCGGTCGAGAGTCGTTCGTCGTGCGAGTCTTTCAATGACGCGCAGGGTCGCTGCGTCTCTCACCGCCAGGGCGCCATTGCCTGGAACACACCGTCACGCCTGACCAGCGCGTGCAACAGCGCCGCTGCCAGGTGAAGCACGATCAGCGCAAAGAAGCACAGCGCGAGCACCCGGTGCGCGTTCCATAGCAGCGTGTGCAGCCCGTTGCTATGCGGCAGGATGGATGGCAGGTGCATCCCGAACACCACGACGGGATAGTCCGCGGCGGACAGCATGCCCCATCCGATCAGCGGAAGCCCGATCATCAGCAGATAGAACGCGAGATGCGACAGGTGGGCGGCGAGTTTCATCGGTTCCGGCATCGACGCCGGCAGCGGTGGCGCGCCGCGCGTCAACCGGACCACGAGGCGGATCAGCGCCAGCACGAGAATCACGATACCCAGCGGCTTGTGGATCGACACCAGCGAAAGATAGTCCGGGCGAATGGTGGACACCATGCCGACACCGATGAACAGCATTGCCAGAATGCAGATCGCCATGAGCCAGTGAAGGGCGCGCTGCAGCGGTGTGAAGCGATCGTGGCTCGGGGTCATGGCGTGGCTCCTCCCGCCGGATGGCGCGGATAGTCCTTATCCTCGGCGGTGCGCCGATTGAACGACACGGAATAGGCGGCTGAGCGCGCAGCGGGAAACGGGTCGTCCGAAACATGCATGCCTGGCGGCAGCACGGTGGGATCGAAGTTGAGATCGCGACACGGCCCGTCAGCCTCGGGTTCGATCGCGTTGACCACCAGCGTCCCCGCCTCGACTTTGCGCCGATCCTCCGGCCAGGCTTTGCTGGGGTCGGCGGTCGGGTCGCCGGGATTGGCGACGGTGACGACCAGAGTCCATCGTTGCGGTCCGCTTTGTACCCGCTGCGTGATATCCGCGGCGAGGAAGTCGGCGGCACGTGCCTTCAACTGGTCGACGGGTACGGCCTCGGGCTGCGCGGCCGGCACGAAGGACCAGCGCACGGCCTGATCCTCTCCCGCGGCGTTGGTGAAGATGAAGCTGTTGAGGCTGTTGTACCGTTCCTGCGCGTAAGAGCCCGTCCACGGCGCGCTGCCGGCCCACGCGACAAAAGCGCCGAACTCCGGGTGCGCGGCGGCGAAGTTCTTCATGGCGTCCGGGTCGCTTTTGTTGGCCGACGCCTCGAGCAAAGCGTAGAAGGCCTGCGGCGTGGCGACCGGGAAGACGGGCGCATCGATCATTGCCGAGCGCCATTCGCTTCTGTCCGGCGCGACGATGCGCAGACTCAGGCCGCGTACGCGAACCGTGGCATCGGGCGCCTTGGGGTCGGCCGTAGCGAGGTTGAAACGCCCCGTGACCGGATACGAGCCGGGCGCTAACATCGGCGCCCTGGAGAGGGCCGCAGCCGCGCCATTCGATTCGAAGCTGCCGGTAAAGCAGATGCCCTTGGCGTGATTGCGCCGGAAGCCGAGCGCCGCGCCGCCCGGCGGCGCCAGGCCGTTGACGATCTTTGCCGGCGTGAGCCGCCCTGGCGAGAGCCAGCCGCCCGTATAGGCGAAGGCCGCGACCAGCGCAACCACGATGACTGCAATCAGAACCAGCGAACGGACTGCGGACGTACTGGATGTCGGTCTGTCGGCCATCGATCTCTCCCGATCAATGATTCGGCTGAATGGAAATCTAGCAGGGTGGCGACAATAGTGCCATTGATCCGTGGAGCTTGCTCGGCTGCCGCCAGGCTTTCTGCGGCCGCGCCGGGCGCCACTTATGCGTTGGTCGCGGATTCCCGCTCGCCTGCGCTGGCGAATCCGCTCACGGACACCGTCAGGCCGGCTCCATCGCCGTTATTCGCCAATGAAAGCGTGAGCTGCTGTCGCTGCGCAATACGGGCGGCAATGGCGAGCCCGAGTCCGCTGCCCGTGCCCCTCGTGTGCTCACCGCGGTGGAAGCGGTCGAGTACGCGCTCCATGTCTTTTTCGGGAATGCCGGGGCCGTTGTCCACCACGGCGAAAGCCATGCGGCCTGCAATGAGCGTCAGCACGACGTCGACCTTGCCGCCTTGCGGCGTGTAACGGATCGCATTGTCGATCAGATTATTCAGCAGCACGCTCACCCCATGTGGATCGGCCAGCACGTTGCAGGGGTCCTTTTGCGTTACCGGATACCGGAACTCCAGGCCCAGATCGATTTGCCGATCTTCCGCGAGCAGCGAGAAATCGCTGACCGCCTGCTCGCCGATTCTCCGCAGACTGACCGATGTGCTTTCGCTTGCAGGCAGAGCGTCCTCGCGCGCGAGGGTCAGTAGTTGCTGCACGAGCCGGATGATACGGTTGAGCCGCGTGTCGATCCGCCCGATCGTGTGGCCATCGTCCTTCAGGGTGCCGTTCTTCGACGCGGCCTGCAACTGCAGTTTCAGCGCGGCAAGCGGCGAGCGAAGCTCGTGGGCGGCATCGGCGATGAACGTGCGCTGCGCCTGCGAGGCCACGTTCAGACGCTGCAGCAGGTCGTTCAGAGCGCTGACGAGCGGACGGATTTCGACAGGCACGCTACCGCCGAAGCGCAATGGTTCCAGCGAATCGAGCGAACGCGTGGCGAGCAGACGGGATAGTCCGCCAATCGGTGCAAGACCTCTCGCGACGACCAGCAGCACCAGCACGATGGTCACGGGCATCAGCACGCCTAGCGGCCACAGGGTGTGGAGCGCGAGGTGCAGCGCCAGCGCTTCCCGCACGGAGACCGGTTGCGCCACCTGGACGAAGCGATCGGGCTGTTGCAACCCGAAGACGCGCCAATGACCCTCGCCCCGCTCGATGGTGCGGATTCCCTGCGGCAGGCGAGCGAGCACCGGCGAGCGCCGTGAGTGATAGACGAGCGCGCCTTCCTTGTCCCATATCTCGATCAGAATCCGGTCGTCCGAAATGCCTTCGAACTCGGCGCCCTGTTGTTCGACGGTCTCCGCCGTTTCGAGATTCGACGGTAACGACAACGCGACGGTGCGCAGTTCATAGTCGAATAGCTCGTTTGCTTCTTCGCGAGCCGTATGAAAGATCGCGAATGCGGCAATACCGGCGGCGGCCGCGAGGCCGCAGATGAGCCAGCCGAGCAGCCAGCTGCGGATCGACCTCATTCACGCCTCTTCAGACGATAGCCGACGCCGCGCACCGTTACGATCTGTTCCGCGCCGATCTTGCGCCGCAGACTGTGCACGTGCACTTCGATTGTGTTGCTGCCCACTTCTTCGCCCCATCCGTACAGCTTGTCCTCGAGTTCGCTTCTGGTGAATACGCGTGCAGGCTCTTCGATCAGCGCCTGCAGCAATGCGAACTCCCGTGGTACGAGAGCCATCGGTATGCCGTTTTTTCTCACTTCATGGGCGGCGGGGTCGAGCGTCAGCTCGCCATGTGCATAGATGGGCTGTTTCTGGCCGGTTCGCCGCCGCAACAAGGCGCGCGCTCTCGCTGCCAGTTCATCGAGATCGAAGGGCTTGATCAGGTAGTCGTCGGCGCCCGCGTCGAGACCGCGAATGCGGTCGTTCACCGAATCGCGTGCCGTCAGAATGATGACGGGGGCCAGGCCGCCCTGTTTGCGGTAGCTATCGAGCAGATCGATGCCGTCTTTCCTGGGCAGGCCGAGGTCCAGCAGGACAAGGTCATACACGCCATTGCCGAGCGACAACTCGGCTGCCCGGCCGTCCTGAGCCCAGTCGATCGCATATCCTTCGCGCCCCATCGATTCGAGCACCGTCTCCGCGATCATTTCGTCGTCTTCCACCAGAAGCAGACGCATCGAGCCTCCTGCGTTATCACCAGGCGCCATTGTCGCGCATCTGTAATTAACGTTTCCTTAAGCGATTGTTAAGCGTTCGGTCAATATCATCCGGTCCTGGGTAAACAGGCGTGCCGTACCGGGTACGGGCCGGTGGCGACGGCAAGGATAGTGATGGAGCGCAGGCCTTTCACGATGCGTTTTTCTTCGGAGTCTGAATTGATATTCCGGATTTTCCCACTGGACGTGCTGCACGCAGACCTGGACCGCTACGCCACGATTTCGGGACGTGCATGCACACGCTCGACCAAACCTCGATGAAAACAGGAGTGTGATATGAAAGGAAGCACTGCGAGCTTTGCCGGACAGGCTGTCAGCAAGGTTCCCGAAGTAACGATCGGATTCTGGGTGATCAAGGTGGCCGCGACCACGCTGGGTGAAACCGGCGGCGACTGGGTATCCATGTCGCTGAACCTCGGCTACCTGGTCGGCTCGGCGATCTTCCTCGTGCTGTTCGTTGGCCTGGTTTCTGCGCAGGTGACGGCACGGGATTTCCATCGCTTCCTGTACTGGGCGACGATCGTCGCCACGACCACGCTGGGCACGACAATGGCGGACTTTGCCGACAGATCGCTGGGCGTCGGCTATCCCGGCGGCACCGCCATTGTCGTTGCCTTGTTGATCGGCAGTCTCGCCGTATGGTATCGATCGGAGGGGACGGTCTCGGTCGAGAGCATCGTCACAGCCAGAGCCGAATGGTTTTACTGGATCACGATCCTGTTCTCGCAGACGCTCGGCACGGCGCTCGGGGACTGGGTGGCGGGTGATGACCGTGGCGGTCTCGGGATTGGATACGAATATGGCGCGATGCTCTTTGGCGCCGGCCTGGCAGTGGTAGCCGCTCTCTATTTCTGGACGCGCGTGTCGCGCACCGCGCTTTTCTGGGCGGCGTTCATTCTGACGCGGCCACTCGGCGCGACCTTGGGGGACTTCCTCGACAAGCCGTTGGCGCAGGGCGGACTTCACGTCAGCCGTTTGTATGCGTCCGGTATCCTGCTTGCCTTTATCGTGGCGTGTATCGTGCTGATTCCGCAGCGGTCTGCGAGGAGGGAAACCGCTGCGTGATACGGGCGCCGGAAGATTGCGGAGACGGCCGACTCCGCGTCAATACACATGCATAAGCGTAGCCCGCACGGGGCAACACGCTTGAGCCGCCGTAACGTCAAGGAAAGGCCGGCACCGCAGGCAAACCACCACGCCGCACGGCGCGGGCCGTTCAACATCAATCCCGCGCCGAAGAAGCCGCGCCGTGGCTCAGCCAATCCAGCACGGCAGTCGCATCATCGTCGGCGCCCTGGCGCGCCTTGGCGACCGTCTCCGCCACATCGGCGCTCGGCACCGCTCGGCGGATCGCTACCCCGACAGCAAGAATATCGATCATCACGAGATGCAGAATCCGCGAAATCATCGACAACTGCGACTCGCGAATTTCAATGTGATCGGTTTCGAGCGCAACCGTGGCCCGCTTGGCCAAAGGCGTATTGCTCGACGTGATCGCGATCACCTTGGCGCCGGCCTGCATCGCCACATCCAGCACGCGCAGCAGTTCGGGCGCGCGCCCCGACTTGGACACCGCCACGATCACATCGCCCTTGCCGAGCAAGGCCGCCGACGCCGCCTGCATGTACAGGTCGCCATACGCAATCGTCGGAATGCCGAAGCGGAAGAACTTGTAGTGCGCGTCCTGCGCGACGATGTTCGAATTGCCGAGGCCATAGAACTCGATGCGCCGCGCGCCATTCAGCAGATCAATGGCCCGCTCGACATGCTCGAAGTTCAGATGCTCGCGCAACTGCAGGATCGCGGACACGGTGTTGTCCAGCACCTTCGCGCCGAAGTCCGTGGCCGTGTCGCCCAGATGCACCTGGCTGTGGCTCACGGGAATCGTGCCGGTCAAGCCCGTTGCCAGCTTCAGCTTGAAATCGGACAGGCCCTGGCAGCCGAGCGAACGGCAGAAGCGGATCACGGTAGGCTGACTCACGTCGGCCTTGCGCGCGATATCGACGATCGGATCGTTGATGATCGAACGCGGATGGTTCAGCGCGAGATCGGCCACGCGGCGCTCGGCCGGCGTCAACGCATCGCGCATCTGGCGAATCCGCTCGAACACTGCCGATGAACTGCCGCCCGCGCGGTTCGACAACTGTTCGGCGAGAATTGCCGAGACGCCGAGGAACGCGGGATATTCGGCGGTAATCACATATGTCGGCACATTCTGCAGGTAGGCCTCGAAGCGGCCCTTGGCTTCGAAGCGCTTGCGAAACGACGAGCGCGCGAAGAGCTCACCGAGCCGCGGCACCACGCCGCCGCCGATATAGATGCCGCCCAGCGCGCCGAGCGTCACCGCGATATTGCCGGCGAAGGTGCCGAGAATGCCGCAGAACACGTCGACGGATTCGGCCGCGAGCGGCTCGCCTTCCATTGCGCGCTTGACGATCTCGATCGTGTCGACGTTGGCCGCCACGCGCTTCTTGTCGCGGCCCGCGAGCGCACGGTAGATCACTTCGATGCCGGGACCCGCGGCCACGCGTTCGAACGACACGTGCGACCACTTCTTGCGCGCGTATTGCAGCACGATGTCTTCGCGTTCGTCGGCCGGCGCGAAGGTGGCGTGGCCGCCTTCGCTGCCGAGCGCGATCCAGCGGTCGTCGGCGGGAATCAGGCCGGATACGCCCATGCCGGTGCCCGGCCCGAGCAGGCCGATCACGCTGTTCGGCCGGCGCGTGCCGCCGCCCACCTGCACGCGCTGCGCGTCGGTGAGGCCGGGCAGCGCCATAGCCAGCGCGGTGAAGTCGTTCACCACCAGCAGCGTGTCGAAGCCGAGCGCGCGGCGCGTGGCTTCGATCGAAAAGCTCCAGTCGTGATTCGTCATGCTCACCTGATCGCCGTCGACCGGGTTCGCAATCGCAATCGCCGCGTGATTCACGCGGCCGATTTTAGTGTCCTTCAGATACCTCTTGATGACTTCGGCAACACCCGGATAGTCCGCGCACGGGTAGACCTTCACCGAACCGATTTCGCCCGGACTCGTCTCCAGCGCGAAGCGCGCGTTGGTGCCGCCGATATCGGCCAGCAGCCTGGGTCCATCGGCGTGCTGGCCCGCGCCCGGAGCAGCCTTAGTTTGCACACCAGTAGACATCGAGTCTCACTCCCTTGTCGTTTGCCAACTGTGAGATGGCATTTTTTTGTAGCGAAGCGGACGCGGCATTCAGCACGTCCATCTTGCGCGGTCCCGCAATCAGCAAAAACAGGTGCTTCACATCCTTCAACGCGGATAGCGACCAGCTCACGCGCGCATGCGGCGCGCTGCCGGGATGCACGGCAACGAAGCGCTCGGTGGTGGTGATCGCATGGTCCCATTCGGGCGAGTCGGCAAAGATCGACGCGGTGTGGCCGTCTTCGCCCATGCCGAGAATCGCGACGTCGGGCACGCTGCTGAAACGCGCGTCGGCGTTCAGCGCGGCGACATGCGCGTCGAGATCCTGCGTGGTGTCCACGAGCGGCCAGAACGCGGTGTCTTTCGCGGCGTTCTGCAACAGCGTGGCGTGCACCAGCTGCGAATTGCTCGCGCTGTCCGTTTCGGGCACCCAGCGGTCGTCGACCAGCGTCACGGCGATCCGTGGCCAGTCGAAGGACTGCGTGGACAAGGTCTGCAGGAACGGCCGTGGACTGCTGCCGCCGGACACTGCAAGCATTGCCTGGCGCGCGCCGGTGGCGGCACCGGCGGCCTGTGCGGCGAGCGACGCATGTAGCGCGTCGCCAACCGCTTTCGCCAACGCGTCAGACTGGGCGCGTTGATCGTCGAAAGCGTGAAGCTCGATCACTTCTCCTCCGTGCTGCTTTCTTGTTGGATCTGCGGAATGTGCCGTACTGCTCTCACGCGATGCCTGCAAGGTGGATGACTTGCAGGCGCCCTCGTGATACCGGCGCCATTCCGTTCAGTTCGTCGGTGGGTCTTACAGGCGCCACGCCGTGTTCCGCGGAATACGACGTGGCGCCGCGATTCAATTCTCTTCTTCGAGCCAGCAGGTGCCGTGCTGCGCCAGCATCGCACTCGATGCGGCCGGTCCCCATGTGCCCGAAGCATACGGCTTGGGCGGCTTGTTCGACGCCTTCCATTCGTTCAGGATCGGTTCGACCCAGCGCCATGCGGCTTCCTGCTCGTCGCGCCGCACGAACAGCGCGAGGCGGCCGTTGATCACGTCGAGCAGCAGACGCTGATACGCTTCCATTTGCCCTTCGCGGAAGAACTGGTCGAACGCGAGGTCGAGGTGGACGCTGGCGAGATTCATGCCTTCGCCGGGCTGCTTCGCGAGACAGTAGAGGCGAATGGTCTCGTTCGGCTGCAGGCGGATCACCAGGCGATTCGCGCCGGCGCGCAGCGCGGAGGCGCCCAGCGCCGAATGCGGCACGGCGCGAAAGTTCACCACGATCTCGGCGACGCGATCGGCCAGCCGCTTGCCGGTGCGCAGGAAAAACGGCACGCCGGCCCAGCGCCAGTTTTCGATCTCGACCTTCAGCGCGACGAAAGTCTCGGTCGTGCTGTCTGGCCTGACGCCAGGCTCCGTTGCATACGCCGGCACGGAAGTGCCGCGAATCACTCCCGAATGATACTGGCCGCGCACGGCCACCTTGCCGATATCGCGCGAATCGACAGGCTTGAGCGCACGCAGCACGCGCAGCTTTTCGTCACGCACCGAATCCGAATCCATGGAATGCGGCGGCTCCATCGCGACGATGGAAAGCAACTGCAGCAAATGGTTCTGCACCATGTCGCGCAGCGCGCCGGTATTGTCGTAGAAGTCGCCGCGCGCTTCCACGCCGAGTTCTTCGGCGATCGTGATCTGAATGCTTTCGACCCACTCGCGGCGCCACAGCGGCTCGAACAGCGCATTGCCGAAGCGCAGCGCCAGCAGGTTCTGCACCGGTTCTTTGCCGAGGTAGTGGTCGATGCGGTAGATCTGCTCTTCGGCGAAGATTTCGCCGACCGCATCATTAATTGCGTTGGACGACTTGAGGTCGTAGCCGAGCGGCTTTTCCAGCACGATGCGGGCGTTCGCATTCAATCCCACCGAGGCGAGCGCGTGGCAGATCGGCACGAACAGCGACGGGCCGGTGGCCAGATAGAACACGCGGATGCCGGGCAGGTCCTGAATGGCGTCGCGCAGAAGGGCGAAGTCGTCCGGGTTGCCGAGGTCGATCTTCACGAACTCGATGCGCTTCAGAAAGCTCGCCCATGCCGCTTCGTCCACACCGTTCTTCGACACATGCGGTTTGACGTGCTCGTTCACCCGCTGCAAATACTCGCTGCGATCCGCCGCGTGCCGGGCCACCGCGACGATCTTGCCGCTGTCGGCCAGCATGCCGCCTGCGCGATGTGCTTCAAACAGTGCCGGCAGGATCTTGCGCATCGACAGATCGCCGGTGCCGCCGAAGAGAACGAAGGTGAAGCTTGAATCGGTTTGCATGAGTCTCCGTCGATTGTCCTGGGGCCGCGGAAAGTGAGGGGCAGCGCGACCGTAGTCCGATAAAATTTTTTTTGACACTGAATTGTAGTTTAACTACAATCCAAATCAAGAGGTAGCGCTAATTCGATGAAAAAAGCGTGCGCTGTGAGTCTGGAGGCGCGTTTTCCCGAATCGGCAGGCGTCCCCTGCATGTTAACGGACATTGCGTGCCGGCACTTGCCAGCATGCCCGGTGGACCTTGCGGAAAGCCGGGCGGTTGAGCGGCCGGCAGGGTCTGCCCCAGGTTGACGTGCAAGGCACCTCGAGTCTGCCGCGCGCGACGCGGGCAGGCAAAAATCAAAAGAGGAGACAGTCAGTTGCATCCCGAACCACTCATCTCTTGAGCTTCCAGCGGCCGGACATCGGTCCGCCGGCACATGCCTCGCGCATGCGCCCGACCGTGCTCGATCGCCCAGTGTTTTGCCTGTTTGAACCAACCACAGCACCCTGGCGACATCAGGGGCCATTTGTTTTTTGTTCAGGTGTCTGGAGGAGATAAGCAATGAAATTTCGCGCGATCATGGGCGCTTTGTGCGCCGCAGGTCTGATGTGTGGCGTCTCGGCGGTGCAGGCTGCCGAGTCGATCGAAGTGTTGCACTGGTGGACCTCGGGCGGCGAATCGAAAGCCGTCGGCGTCCTCAAGGACGACATGACGAAGCAGGGTTACACGTGGAAGGACTTCGCGGTTGCGGGTGGCGCCGGCGCGGCTGCCATGACGGCACTCAAGACGCAGGTGATCTCGGGCAACGCGCCGAGCGCCGCGCAGATCAAGGGTCCGCTGATCCAGGACTGGGCGCAGCAAGGCGTGCTCGTGCCGATCGACTCCGTTGCTGGCGACTGGAAGAAGAACCTGCCGCCGGAAATCGACAAGATCATCCGTGCGGACGGTCACTACGTCGCCGCACCGTTCTCGGTGCACCGCGTGAACTGGCTGTACATCAACAAGGCGGCGCTGGACAAGGCGGGCGGCAAGGCGCCGACCACGTGGCCTGAATTCTTCGCGGTGGCCGACAAGATGAAGGCCGCGGGCATCCAGCCGATCGCGATGGGCGGCCAGCCGTGGCAGGACCTGACGCTGTGGGAAGACGTCGTGCTGTCGCAAGGCGCGGACTTCTACAAGAAGGCGCTGGTGGACCTCGACGAAAAGACGCTGACCTCGGACAAGATGGTCGGCGTGTTCGACACGGTCCGCAAGATTCAGGGTTACTTCGACGCGGGCCGCACGGGCCGCGACTGGAACCTGGCAACGGCAATGGTCATCAATGGCAAGGCCGGCATGCAGTTCATGGGCGACTGGGCGAAGGGCGAATTCGCCAACGCCGGCAAGAAGTCGGGCTCGGACTACATCTGTGCCGCGGTGCCGGGCACGGAGAAGTCGTACACGTTCAACGTCGACTCGTTCGTGTTCTTCCAGCAGAAGGGTGCGAAGGCGGCCACGCCGGGTCAGCTCGCGCTGGCCAGGACCATCATGTCGCCTGACTTCCAGGAACAGTTCAGCCTGAACAAGGGTTCCATCCCGGTTCGTCTGGGCGTGTCGATGGCCAAGTTCGACGACTGCGCGAAGAAGTCGTACGCGGATGAACAGGTGGCGATCAAGTCGGGCGGCTACGTGCCTTCGCTGGCACACGGCATGGCGCAACCGGATGCAGCAGCCGGCGCGATCTCCGACGTGGTCACGAAGTTCATGAACTCGCAGCAGGATTCGAAGAGCGCGGTTGCCGCGCTCGCGAAGGCAGCGAAGACCAAATAAGTCGCGTCAAGCGAAGCGGCGCGCCCGGCGGTTCAGCAACGGGCGCCGGGTGCGCCCTTCGTGTCGCCGGTTGCCGGGGTTGTCTTCCTTGCGTCGGCAGGCGGCTTCACCTGGTTTCATAGAGTCACACCTATGCCGTTGCGACCTCGCGTTTTTTCAGCGTGAAGGTCCCGGCGGTACAGTTTCAGCAGGAGTCGAGTAGTGACTGCTTCTATCAGCGGAAACGGGAAAACGGCCACCGCCGCCCGCCGCGCGTCGCCCCTGGCGGCCCTTGCCGATCGCTGGATTCCGAAGCTGGTGCTCGCACCCAGCGTCGTGATCAGCCTGATCTTCGTGTATGGCTTCATCGCAATCACCGGCTATCTGTCGCTGTCCAATTCGCGACTGATGCCTCGTTATGAATTTGTCGGTCTCGATCGTTATCGCGAACTGTTCGATAACGACGTGTTCTGGACGTCGGCTGCGAACCTCGGCTGGTTCGGCATCCCGTTCATTGGTATCTGTATCGGTCTCGGTCTCTTTCTCGCGATCCTGCTCGATCAGCAGATCCGCAACGAAGGCGCGCTGCGCGCCGTGTTCCTCTACCCGATGGCGCTCTCGTTCATCGTGACGGGTACGGCGTGGCAATGGATCATGACGCCGAGCATCGGCCTCGAGAAGGTGTTCCACGACTGGGGCTGGACGAGTTTTTCGTTCAGCTGGCTGGGCGACCCGGACAAGGCGATTTTCTGCGTCGTGATCGCGGCCGTGTGGCAATCCACCGGCTTCGTGATGGCGCTGTTTCTCGCGGGCCTGCGCGGCGTGGACGGGGAAATCTTCAAGGCCGCGCAGATGGACGGCGCGGGCTTGCCCACCATCTACCGCAAGATCGTGATTCCGAGCATGCGCCCGGTGTTCTTCTCGGTGCTGCTGATTCTCTGCCACATCACGATCAAGACCTTCGACCTGGTGGTCGCGTTGACCGCGGGCGGTCCGGGCACGTCGTCGTCGCTGCCGGCTATTTTCATGTACACGTTTTCGTTCAATCGCGGGCAGCTGGGCGTCGGCGCGGCATCGTCGATGATGATGCTCGCCACCGTCGTAGCCGTGCTCGTGCCGCTGATGTATCTGGAATCGAGGAGCACCCGCAATGCAGCCTAAGATGACGATCAGCCGTGCCGTCATTTATGCGGCCCTGTTCCTGTTCGCCCTGTATTTCCTGTTTCCGCTGTACGTGATGCTGTCCACGTCGTTCAAGGACATCGACCAGCTGCGCACCGGCAACCTGCTCACGCCGCCCACGCACTGGACCGTGGATCCGTGGATCAAGGCATGGAGCGGCGCCTGTACGGGCGTGCGTTGCGACGGCATGCAGCCGTTCTTCATGAACTCGGTGCGGATGGTGATTCCCGCCGTGCTGATCTCGTCGATCATCGGCGCGTTCAACGGTTATGTGCTCACGCACTGGCGTTTCCGTGGCGCCGATCCGATCTTCACGATGATCCTGGTGGGCTGCTTCATTCCGTTCCAGGCGATCCTGCTGCCGATGGCGCGTTTCGAAGGCTTTCTCGGCCTGTCGAACACCACGACCGGCCTGGTAGTGGTGCACGTGGTCTACGGTATCGCCTTCACCACGATGTTCTTCCGCAACTTCTACGTGAGCATTCCGGCTGAACTCGTGAAGGCGGCGCGTATCGACGGTGCGGGGTTTTTCACGATCTTCACGAAGATTCTGCTGCCGGTTTCGTTGCCGATTTTCATGGTGTGCCTGATCTGGCAATTCACGCAGATCTGGAATGACTTCCTGTTCGGTATCGTGTTCTCCGGTGTCGATTCGATGCCGATCACGGTGGCGCTGAACAACCTCGTGAATACCTCGACCGGCGTGAAGGAATACAACGTGGACATGGCCGGCGCGATCATCGCCGCATTGCCCACGCTGCTGGTCTACATCATCGCCGGACGCTATTTCGTGCGCGGCCTGACGGCAGGCGCGGTGAAGGGCTGAACGCCGGGCTGAGTCCAGGCTAACACCAGGTTAAACCATCCGGGCGCGGCGGCTTCTGTTCGATTCGAAGCCGTCGTCACCCGACAAAGTTTTCAAGCAGTACCAGAGACAAGAGGATTCACAGCATGGCAAGCCTTTCCATCCGTGACGTGTACAAGACTTACCCGAACGGGGTGCCGGTTCTGAAGGGTGTCAACATCGACATCGAAGACGGCCAGTTCCTGATTCTCGTCGGCGGTTCGGGCTGCGGGAAGTCGACGCTGCTCAACATGATTGCCGGCCTCGAAACCGTGACCAAGGGCGAGATCCAGATCGACGGCAAGACGGTGAACAACCTGTCGCCGAAAGATCGCGATATCGCGATGGTGTTCCAGTCGTACGCGCTGTATCCGTCCATGACGGTGCGCGAGAACATCTCGTTCGGCCTGAACATCCGCAAGGTGCCGAAGCAGGAGCAGGCGCAGATCGTCGAGCGCGTGTCGAACACGCTGCAGATCACGCACCTGCTGGATCGCAAGCCGGGCCAACTGTCCGGCGGCCAGCGTCAGCGCGTGGCAATGGGCCGTGCGTTGGCGCGCGATCCGGTCATGTTCCTGTTCGACGAACCGCTGTCGAACCTCGACGCGAAGCTGCGTATCGAGATGCGTTCGGAAATCAAGCTGCTGCATCAACGCCTCGGCACGACGATCGTCTACGTGACGCACGATCAGATCGAAGCCATGACGCTCGGCGACCGCATCGCGGTGATGAAAGACGGCATCGTGCAGCAGTTCGGCGCGCCGCAGGACATCTACGACTCGCCGTCGAACCTGTTCGTGGCGGGCTTTATCGGCGCGCCGCCGATGAACTTCATCCAGGGCAAGCTGGTCGACCAGGGCGCGGGCGTGGCGCTCGAACTCGATACGGGTGTCGCGCGCACGGCGCTGAACCTGCCGTTCGACTCCGCGAAGGTGAAGTCGCACGTGGGCCGTGACGTGATTCTCGGCCTGCGTCCGGAACGCATCACCGACGCGCGCGGCGCGCATGGCGACAACGCGAAGCTGCAACCGATCGAAGTGAAGGTCGACGTGATCGAGCCGACCGGCCCGGACACGCTGGTGTTCGCGCAGATCAACGGCAAGCGCATCGTGAGCCGCGTGCACCCGGCTTCGAATCCGCAGCCGCTGACGAACACGACGCTGCTGTTCGATACCTCGAAGGCGGTGCTGTTCGATCCGACCAACGAAGAGCGGATCGCCTGATCGCAACGTTCGGATTGTGTTCAAAAAGCCCCATGCATTGCAAAATGCATGGGGCTTTTGCCTGGTGCGGCGTCGCCTCACTGCTCCGCAATATGCAGATCCGGATTGTTGCGCGCCAGCTCGGTCACCCATTCGATGAACGCGCGCAGCCGCGAACTCAGATTGCGGCGATGCGCGTAGAGCACCGATAGCGGCGTGCCGGGGCTCGTGTAGGTGGTGAGGATTTCCTTCAGCGCGCCCTGGTTGATCAGGTCGGAGACCATGAAGCGCGACGGCTGGATGATGCCGTGACCGAGCACGGCCGCGCCGATGTACACGGAGCCGTCGTTTACCGCCAGCACGCTTTTCAGCGTGACCTTGGCGAGTTCGCCGTCCACTTCGTATTCGAATGGAAACGTTCTGCCCGTGCGCGCGGACACGTAATTGACCGCGCGATGTTCGCTCAACGCTTCGAGCGTGGTCGGCTCGCCGTATTTCTCCAGATACGCCGGCGACGCGCATGTGACGATGCGCGCCTGACCGATCCGCCGCGCCACGAGACTCGACTCTTCCGGCGTGCCCATGCGGATCACGCAATCCACGCCGTCCTGAATCAGGTCGATGTTGCGATCGGCGAGGCCGAGCCGCACGTCGATCTCGGGGTATTGCCGGTAGAAGTCGTCGAGCGCGGGCAGCAGCAGCGCGCGGGCCAGCGTGCCGGACGTATCCACGCGGATCGTGCCGGCCGGATTTTCGCGCTTGTTCGACAGCGACGACTCGGCCTCGGCGACTTCGGCGAGGATGCGCACGCAGCGCTCGTAGAACAGCGCGCCGTCTTCGGTGACGCTGACCTGGCGCGTCGAACGGTTCAGCAGACGCACGCCGACGTGTTCCTCCAGCGCCTGGATGGTGCGGCTGACTTTGGCGCGCGGCAGGTCGAGCGACTCGGATACTTTGGTGAAGCTGTTCGCCTCGACCACACGCGTAAATATCTCCATCGCTTCGAAACGGTCCATGTTTTGCCTTGTGGGTGATTGGCGGAAGTGGGTGTCGAAGTGAAGTGTATAGGTTGGAAAAATTGTTGTCCCAAAGGGTAAGAATGGGCGGCTTGCCAGCGCTCGTGTTGCGGTTTGCCCGTGGCCGCCGCAGCAGCCGCCGCGGTCCCAGCCGCGGCCGTGCGGCTGCGCTCAATCCCGGTCCGGCGCGCCGAGCGGGAAAAACGCGCGATAGGGGCGCGCTTCGTCCACCGCGCGTGCGAACGACGGCCGCGCCAACAGCCGCTTGCGGTAAGCCAGCACATGCGGAAAGGCCGCGCCGATGGCGTGCGTCCAGTCGGCATAGAAAAGGAACGGCGCGGCGCCGCAGTCGGCGAGGCTGAAGGTGTCGCCGGCGGCCCATTCGCGTTCTGCCATCACCTTGTCCAGCCAGCCATACGCGGTGTCGAGCATGGCGCGCGCGTCGGCTACGGCGTGCGGGTCCCGTTGCGGCTCGGGGCGCATGCTGTCGTAGACGATCTTTTGCTGCGGAGTCGAGATGTAGTTGTCGAAGAAGCGGTCCATGCCGCGCACTTCGAGCGCGGCGCGGGCGTCGGCCGGCAGCAGCGGTACCGGCCCGGGGTGATAGAGGCCCAGATATTCGATGATGATGCTCGACTCCAACACGGTCCGGCCGCTGTCCACCAGCAGCGGAAACCGCTTGATCGGCCAGAGCGCGGCGAATTCGGCCATGACTTGCGGGTCGTCGTGCGCCAGCAGGCGTAGCTCGAATGGTGTGCCGTTCTCGTAGAGCGCGGTCAGGACCTTCTGGCAGTAAGAGGAGAACGGATGGGCATAGAGCGTCAGGGGCATCGTGGTCACCTTGGTCGATTGTGGCGGTTGGGTGCGCGACGGCGGCGCGGGGCCGTCAACCTCACGACGAATGGCGGCGGCGCGAATCGACACAGCGACGACGATCGGAAGAGTGTCACCGCGCAGCAGAGCAAGCTGAGCGACGACGCCACGCAATTGACGAAGCAGTATCAGAGCCAGTTCACCGCGCTGAACACGCTGATGGCGACCATGAACAACAACTCGGCGTACCTGACGGCGCTGTTCGGCGGCTCGAAGAGCGCGGGCGCGCTGGCGACCAACAAGTAAGTTTGAAATACGGCGTAGTGTCCGTTCGCGGGCAATGCGCCGTACAGTGAGGCGAGCCGTGCCGCTCGTCACCGCCCGTTAGTGCGGCAACCTGACATCGAACCGGAACGTCACCAGCCTTGCCAGCAGGATAAAGGCGGTGGCGATCAGCACGCTATAGACCGTGTCGAAGTCGAAGTAATCCAGCAGCACATACAGCCAGCAACCGACGAAAGCGCAGGTCGCATAAGGCCGCGAGTCGCGCAGAATCAGCGGCACTTCGTTACATAGCACGTCACGGATCACGCCGCCGAAAACTCCCGTCAGCACGCCCATCATCACCGAGGTGAACCACGGCATTTGCGCGTCGTGCGCGATCGACGTGCCGGCGATGCTGAAAAGCCCAAGGCCAATCGCATCCGCCACCAGCAAAACCCGTTCGGAAAGCAGGCGCGAGGTCATTTTCAGCAGCGTCGGCGCGAACAGCGACATCACGAAGATCGCGATCAGATAATCCTGATGCTCGACCCAATAAAAAGGCCGACGCTCCAGCAGCACGTCGCGCAACGTGCCGCCGCCGAAGGCCGTGGCGATCGCCACGAGAAACGTGCCGACCGCGTCGAGCCGGCGGCTTCTGGCCTCGATGAAACCGGAAATGGCGTACGCGAAAATCGCCAGCGCTTCCATGATGGTCAGCGCGAGCGTCAGCCTCGGATGGATCACCGCGGCTCCGTCAGGATCTGGCGTGCGCCGGCACGGCGCCAGGCTGCAGCAGAACCACCACCGCGCCGGCGCCGCCGTCATGCGGTCGAGCCTGGCAGAACGCAATGACCTCGGACTTCTGCACGAGCCACGCGCGCACCTTGCCTTTCAGCACCGGCTCCTTGCCGATCGATCCGAGACCCTTGCCGTGAATCACGCGCAAACACCGCAAGCCGCGTTTCACCGACTCGCGGATGAACTCCGCCAGCGCCTCGCGCGCTTCCTCGCGGCGCATGCCGTGCAAGTCGATCTGCGCCTGCACGATCCAGTCGCCGCGCCGCAGTTTGCGCACGACTTCCTGACTCACGCCGGGGCGGCAGTAGGACAGCGTCTCGTCGGTTTCGAGCAGGACTTCGGGATCGAACTCGTCCGAGATCGCTTCGTGCAGCACGGCTTCTTCATCGAGCCGGGTTTGCACCGGCAACGGCGGCGGGGGATTGCGCGGCAGCGTGGCGCGCGGCGGTACGGCTAGCGGCGCGACCGGGCCGATCTCGCGGCGAAACAGATCGGCGTCCGCCGAGGCTTCGCGCTGCGCGGCCGCAGCGGCGGCCCGTTCGCGCTCGCGCCGTTGCGCGTCGACTTTTAGCGCGTCGCGCAACGCACCGAGGCCCGCGAGACCGGCCGCCGGTTCGAGCTTCGGTTTGACGGCGGGTGCAGCCGGTTCGGGCGCGGGCCGCGCGACGGCTCGCGCGCGCTTCGGTTCGCTCGGATGGGGCTGATTCTTCGGCATATCGGCAATACACGCAGAAAAGGAGTTCGGTCGCGCGGCGTTTGTTTGCGACCGGAAAGCAAAAAGGCCGCCGGCTGTTCAGCCGCGGCCTTGTTCGAGCAGGCGGCCGGGCCATGCCCAGCCGCCATTTTACCGTTGCGCTAATCTTCCCGGCCGGTTCGCGGACCGGCGCGGCCGATCAACGCCCGGCTTCCTGGCTCATGGCGTGTTCGCCGGCCATCTCGTCGATGGTTTCCAGATAGCGCTGCGCGTCGAGCGCGGCCATACAGCCCGTGCCCGCGCTGGTGATTGCCTGGCGGTACACGTGGTCCTGCACGTCGCCTGCGGCGAATACGCCCGGCACGCTGGTGGCGGTTGCAAAGCCGTTCAGGCCGCCCTTGGTGATGATGTAGCCGTTCTTCATCTCCAGCTGGCCCGCGAAAATGTCCGTGTTCGGCTTGTGGCCGATCGCGACGAACAGGCCCTGCAGCGCGAGGTCCGTGGTTTCGCCGGTCTGCGTGTGCTTGATGCGCAGGCCGGTCACGCCGGACTGGTCGCCGGTCACTTCGTCGAGCGTGTGGTTCCACTTGATCTCGACAATGCCTTCTTTCTCTTTGGCCAGCAGACGGTCGATCAGGATCGGCTCGGCGCGGAACTTGTCGCGGCGATGGATCACGGTCACCTTCTTCGCGATCCCGGCCAGATAGAGGGCTTCCTCGACCGCAGTATTGCCGCCGCCGATCACGGCCACATGTTGCTGCTTGTAGAAGAAACCGTCGCAGGTGGCGCAAGCCGACACGCCCTTGCCCATGAACGCTTCTTCCGACGGCAGGCCGAGGTATTGCGCCGATGCGCCGGTCGCGATGATCAGCGAGTCGCAGGTGTATTCGCCCGAGTCGCCGATCAGGCGGATCGGCTTCTCGTCCAGCTTTGCCGTGTGAATGTGGTCGAAAATGATTTCGGTGTTGAAGCGCTCGGCGTGCTCCAGAAAGCGCGCCATCAGTTCCGGGCCTTGCACGCCGTTGGCGTCGGCAGGCCAGTTTTCGACGTCGGTCGTGGTCATGAGCTGGCCGCCCTGGGCGAGGCCCGTGACGAGCACCGGCGCGAGGTTTGCGCGCGCCGCGTAGACCGCTGCCGTGTAGCCGGCGGGACCGGAACCGAGAATCAGAACCTTGGCGTGTTTCGTGGAAGTTGCGGGCATGATCGAATCCTTTTACGGCGCCCGGCTCGCCCATGCGAGGCCGCGCGACTTGAGCTGGAACTATAGTTGGGTATCAGTGCGGCATTATAAAGGGCGGGGCGCCGGCCTGCTCCATGAAGCTTTCCGATCGCGCCGATAGCGTCGGCGGCGCGCCCCGCAACGCCTTTCTGTGGCCAAACGGCCAAGTTACCGTCATTTACAGCCTCACGCGGGACACTGCGTTTACAATAGGCCGGATCGAAGTTCCCGGAAGCCGGGATCGGGCCTGAAGCCCCGCTGGGTGAGGCTCGGCCACGGCCCAGGCGACAATCCAGGCCGGGAATCGGGCACACACGCAACAGGATCAATGGCAAAAGCTCCCTATTCCGCGAGCGCGCAGGCATTGCCGCACCGCATGTCGCGCCTCTTCACCGAAATCCGCTGGATCCTGCAGGTGGCGCTCGGCGTATTCCTGCTCATGGCGCTCGTCAGCTACAGCAGGCGCGATCCGAGCTGGACCCACGCCGCGCAGGTCGACCATATCGCCAACTGGGCGGGCCGCGTCGGCGCGTGGACGTCCGACATCCTGCTGCTGCTGTTCGGCCTGTCCGCCTACTGGTGGATCGTGCTGCTCGGCCGTCATATCTCCGCGAACTACAGGCGCATCACCCGTCAAGAGGAATTGCCGGAAGACGCACCGCGCGACGTGAGCTGGCTGGCCGATGCGTTCGCCTTCATGCTAGTGCTGCTGGCGTGCGACGGCATCGAGGCCCTGCGCATGTGGTCGCTGAAAGTACAGTTGCCGCGCGCGCCGGGCGGCGTGATCGGCGAGGCGGTCGCGCGCGGCGTGTCGCATGCGTTGGGGTTCACGGGCGGCACATTGGCGCTGCTGATCGTGCTCGGCATCGGCCTGTCGCTGTATTTCCGCTTTTCGTGGCTGTCGGTGTCGGAGAAGGTTGGCGAATCCATTATTTCCGCCGTGACCTTCGCGAAGCTGCGCCGCGAGGCCGGCCGCGACCGCAAGCTCGGCGAAGCGGCCGCCGTGAAGCGCGAAGGCAAGGTCGAGAAGGGCCGCGTGCGGATCGAGGAGCACGAGCCGGTCATGATCGTGCCGCCGGTCATCACGCCGGCCAAGTCCGAACGCGTCGAGAAGGAACGCCAGGTGCCGCTCTTCACGGACCTGCCGGGCGACTCCACCTTGCCGCCCATTTCGCTGCTCGATGCCGCGCCCGTCGCGCAGGAAACCATCTCCGCGGATACTTTGGAATTCACCTCGCGCCTGATCGAGAAAAAGCTCAAGGACTTCGGTGTCGATGTGAGCGTGGTCGCGGCGTATCCCGGCCCGGTGGTCACGCGCTATGAAATCGAGCCGGCCACGGGTGTGAAGGGCAGCCAGATCGTCGGTCTCGCCAAAGACCTCGCGCGGTCGCTCTCGCTCGTGTCGATCCGTGTGGTCGAAACGATTCCGGGCAAGAATTTCATGGCGCTGGAGTTGCCGAACCAGCGCCGTCAGACCGTGAGCCTCTCCGAGATTCTCGGCTCGGCCGTGTATGCGGACGCTGCGTCGCCGCTGACAATGGGTTTGGGTAAAGACATCGGCGGCAAACCGGTGTGCGCCGACCTCGCGAAGATGCCGCACTTGCTGGTGGCGGGTACGACCGGTTCGGGCAAGTCGGTGGGCATCAACGCGATGATCCTGTCGCTGCTCTACAAGGCGAGCGCCGATCAGGTCCGCATGATCCTGATCGATCCGAAGATGCTGGAAATGAGCGTGTACGAAGGCATTCCGCATCTGCTGTGTCCAGTGGTGACGGACATGCGCCAGGCCGGCCACGCGCTGAACTGGGCGGTGGCGGAAATGGAGCGCCGCTACAAGCTGATGAGCAAGCTCGGCGTGCGTAACCTCGCCGGCTACAACAACAAGATCGACGAAGCCGCCAAGCGCGAAGAAAAGCTGCCGAATCCGTTCAGCCTCAGGCCGGACGATCCGGAGCCGCTCACGCGCCTGCCGAACATCGTGGTGGTGATCGACGAACTGGCCGACCTGATGATGGTGGTCGGCAAGAAGGTCGAAGAACTGATCGCGCGGATCGCGCAGAAGGCGCGCGCGGCCGGCATCCATCTGATTCTGGCAACGCAGCGTCCGTCGGTGGACGTGATTACCGGCCTCATCAAGGCCAACGTGCCGACGCGAATGGCGTTCCAGGTGTCCTCGAAGATCGACTCGCGCACGATTCTCGACCAGCAGGGCGCGGAATCGCTGCTCGGCATGGGCGACATGCTGTATCTGCCACCGGGTAGCGGTTTGCCGGTGCGCGTGCACGGCGCGTTCGTGTCGGACGAGGAAGTGCATCGCGTGGTCGACAAGCTCAAGGAACAGGGCGAGCCGAACTACATCGAAGGCATTCTCGAAGGCGGCGTGACGGGCGAGGGCGACGAAGGCTCGGCAGGCGCGGGGGGAACCGGATCGGGCGACGGCGAGTCGGACCCGTTATACGACCAGGCGGTCGACGTGGTGCTGAAGAACCGCCGCGCGTCAATCTCGCTGGTGCAGCGGCATTTGCGCATCGGCTATAACCGCGCGGCGCGCCTGCTCGAGCAGATGGAGAACTCGGGCGTGGTGTCGGCCATGTCGTCGAACGGCAATCGCGAGATTCTGGCGCCGGCGCGGGAAGCGGAGTGAGCCGACGGCTCGTTCGGCGAGCCATGCTTTGCGGCGTCAAAGCGCCGGCCGCTATCCTAAGGCTGGTTTAAGGCCGGTTGGCTAAGCTCCCCAGACACGCTTGAGCGCGGCGGATGGGACGCAGGCTCGCTGGTTCGCCGCAGCCCCTCGCCAATGGGCACCAGGCATCGCCCAATGCGCAAGCAGGCGGTCACGACCGCTCAACGAATTCAATCAAGGGAGAAAACTACATGCAGCTATTCGCGCAGCAGCACGCTCGGGAGAATGCTCAATCCGGCCGTTTCGGTCAGCTCGCGCGGACCCTCGTGCGTAGCGTGGGCAGTGTGGCGATCGGCGCGTCGGTGCTGTTCGCATCGCAGGCGTTCGCGAGCGGCACCGAGCAACTGAAGGCGTTCGTCGCGCAGGTGCATTCGGCGCGCGGCACCTTCGTGCAGCAGGAAGTGCGGGCGCCGAGCAAGGCACAGGGCGCAAGCGGTACCTTGTCCACCACGGGCGCCGGCAAGACCGGCACGTCGAGCGGCACCTTCACGTTCGCGCGTCCCGGCAAGTTCATCTGGCAATACGAGAAGCCCTATGCCCAACTGCTGCAGGCAGACGGCGACAAGCTCTTCGTGTACGACAAGGATCTGAATCAGGTGACGGTGCGCAGCCTCGGCGGCGCGCTCGGCGCGAGCCCGGCGGCGATCCTGTTCGGCAGCAACGATCTCGACAAGAATTTCACGCTGCGCGACGCCGGCGTGAAGGCCGGCATCGACTGGCTCGAACTGACGCCGAAGGCGAAAGACACGCAGTTCCAGCGCGTGGGCATCGGCTTCAAGGATGGCAATCTGGAAGCGATGGAATTGCACGACGTGTTCGGCAACGTCACGCTGCTGACCTTCTCGAACATTCAGAAGAACCCGCCGCTGCCGGCCGACGCGTTCAAGTTCACGGTGCCGAAGGGCGCGGACGTGATCAACGGCTAAGCCGCCTGCGGGCGACAGGTGATGGGCAGAAAGCCGCGCTTCGTGCGCGGCTTTTTTCATCGCAGGCCGCTGGGCCTGGCCGCTACTCATCCATCTGCAAAACCTGCACCGGATGCGCGGCCTTCATATCGTCGATAAACGCTTCGACGATATCCGTACGATGCTGCCGCGCCCGCGTGACCATATGAAACGCGACGCGGTAGCGCATCTGCGCCGGATTCAGCGCGACGAGCAGTCCCTGCTTGACGAACGGCGCCGCGAAATGGCCCGGCAAGTAGCCGAGATGATGTCCGGAGAGCACCAGCATCGCGACCGCTTCCATGTTGTCCGCGACGGCGGTGACATTTTGCGGCCTGGTCGAACTCCCGGCTTCGGGCAGCGGATAACTGCGCCACGCCCATTCATGCTGCGCGGCTTCGGCGGCCGTCACCTCGCCGCCTTGCGCGAACAGCGGATGGCCTTTCGCGCAATAAGCGAACTGGTCTTCCGCGAACATCTCGGTGTATTCGAGCGACGGCACGCGGTGCCAGAAATAGCCGATGCCGATCTGAATCCGCCCATTGAGCAGCAGTTCTTCCAGCTCGCCGGGAGAGCGCACCAGAACCGAAAACCGCACCGACTGATCGCGTGCCCGGAACCGGCCGATCGCGTCGCTGATACGCGCGCTCGCCGACACCGGCGTGTGGCCGATCATGCCGATATCGAGCGTGCCGACCAGCTTGCGGCCCACGTTGCGCGCCTGCATGCCGAAGGTGTCGACGGCCGACAGCAGCGCGCGGGCGGCGTCGATGAACTGTTCGCCGCGCGCGGTCAGACTGAAGCCGCCGCGGCCACGCTCGCACAGCCGGTAGCCGAGCCGCGTTTCCAGCGTGGCGAGTTGCGTGCTAATGGTGGACTGGCCGACGTTGAGGGTCGCCTGGGCTGGCGAGACGCCGCCCGCGTCGACAATGGCGAGAAACACGCGGATCAGCCGCAGGTCGAGATCGGTGAGTTGGGAGAACATGGGTCAGGATACATCGCCGGGAATCAATGTGAAGTTTGTGCCGTAGGTATTTTAAGTTCTGGGAAACTGCTCAAGAATCGAGATTCGCCCGGCAAGGTGCGGTTCAGACGCTTCTCCTCGGCCGGTCTGCATGATTTTCCGTGCTGCCTTTTTTCATTGCCGAGACACGATGAATACCTCTTCCTTCATTCACCCTGACGCTGGCGAACGGCCGCAGCCGCTGTCCGGCAACGCCATGCCCCGCTGCGGCGGCATCGCAACGATGATGCGGCTGCCGAACGTCGGCTCCGCCGAAGGGTTCGACGCCTGCTTCGTCGGTGTGCCGTTCGATCTCGGCACTTCGAACCGCACGGGCGCGCGCTTCGGGCCGCGCCAGATCCGCAGCGAGTCCGTGCTGCTGCGTCCGTACAACATGGCGACGCGCGCGGCACCGTTCGATTCGCTGCGCGTGGCCGATCTCGGCGACGTCGCGATCAACCCGTACAACCTGCACGATTCGATCGCGCGCATCGAAACCGCGTACGACGAAATTCTCCAGCACGATTGCAAGCCGATCACGCTGGGCGGCGATCACACCATCGCGCTGCCGATCCTGCGCGCGATGCATCGCAAGCACGGCAAGGTCGGCCTGATTCACGTGGACGCGCACGCCGACGTCAACGACACGATGATGGGCGAGAAGATCGCGCACGGCACGCCGTTCCGCCGCGCGGTGGAGGAGGGTTTGCTCGATTGCGGGCGCGTCGTGCAGATCGGTTTGCGCGGCACGGGTTACGCGGCGGAGGACTTCGACTGGTGCCGCGATCAGGGTTTCGAAGTCGTGCAGGCCGAGGCCTGCTGGAACCAGTCGCTCGCGCCGCTGATGGCGCGTGTGCGCGAGCGCATGGGCGACGGCCCCGTGTACATCACGTTCGACATCGACGGGATCGATCCGGCTTTTGCGCCGGGAACGGGCACCCCGGAAATCGCGGGTTTGACGGTGCCGCAGGCGCTGGAAATCATTCGCGGCTCGCGTGGGCTGAATATCGTCGGCTGCGATCTGGTCGAAGTCGCGCCACCATACGATCCGTTCGGCACGACCGCGCTGCTCGGCGCGAATCTCGCGTTCGAATTGCTGTGTGTGTTGCCGGGCGTCGAGTATCGGGCGTCCACCCGCTGAAGTGACCGCGCAAACGGAAAGGCCTGCAATTGCAGGCCTTTCCGTTTAACCGTGGAGTTAGTTCAATCAGGCATACGCCGTCTTGCGTGCCGACACGAACGCCAGATAGCACACCGCGCCGATCACCAGCGCGGGCAGCGTCGCGCCGAGATTCGGCAGCCATTGATTGATCGCCTGATAGGCGACGATGCCGATGGCCCACGCGAGAAACGCGCTCAGATGCCAGCCGCCCGAGAAGCCGTAACGGCCGCGTACGTCGGCGAGAACCGCGGCTTCGATACGGCGCTTGCGCACGATGAAGTGATCCACCAGCACCACGCCGAACAGCGGCGCGAACACCGAGCCGATCAGCAGCAGGAAGTTCTGATACTTCGCCATCGGCACGAGCAGCGCGATCAGCGTGCACAGCGCGCCGAATGCCGCCGACAGGATGGGCACGCTGCCGCGCGTCCAGAACGTGCCCGTCGATACCGCGGCGGAGTGAATGTCGGCGAACGCGTTGTCGACTTCGTCGATCAGGATCAGCAGCAGGGCGAGACCGCCGCCGGCTTGCGCCAGCGCGCTCGTCAGCAGCGCGTCGCCGCCGCCTGCCGCGAGGCCGTAGACCGCGCCGAGCGCGTAAAACCAGATGTTGGCGATGCCGTAGCCGAGCAGCGTGCCGCGGAACGTCTCACCGGCACGCCGGCCGAAGCGGGTGTAATCGGCGATCAGCGGCAGCCACGACAGCGGCATGGCGACCACCAGATCGATGGCGCCGCCGAACGACATCTCGCCCGTGCCCGGACGCTGCATCAGCGCAGCGAGATCGTGTTTTGCGAGCAGGTTCCATGTCAGCCACGCCGCGCCCGCGAGCAACAGCCAGATGCCCCACGTGCGCAGAAAGCGCCGCACGAACGAGAGCGGCCCGCTGATCGCCAGCAGCGTCGCGAGCAGGCCGAAGATCACCGTCCAGATGAGCGGCATGGAGAGGCCGAAGGCCTGTTTGGCGAGGGCGTCGGCGGAATCGCGCATCACGATTACCTCGAACGAGCCCCAGCCGACCAGTTGCACCGCGTTCAGCACGGCGGGCACCGATGCGCCGCGCACGCCGAGCGTCGGCCGCAACGACGACATCGCCGCAAGCCCCGTATCCGTGCCGATCACGCCCGCGAGAGCGAGCAGCACCACGCCGATCACGCTGCCGATAACGATGGCCAGCAACGCATGCGGCAGCGACAGTCCCGGCACCAGCAGCGCACCCGCCTGCGCGACCAGCAGGCCGATGCCGAGCGAGAACCAGAGCGCGAACGCGTCGCCGGTGCGGAACGCGCGTCGCGCGTCGGGCACCGGCGTGAGCGGTGCGTAAGTGGAACCGGCGTCGCCGGCGAGTGGATCTTGTGCCATCTGGTCTTGTCCCTGTTGGTGTTGCCTGCGATGTTGCATCTGCTGTCATGTCCGCGGCTGGGGCTTCGATTACGTGCCCCGTTGCGTCGTACTTTGCCGGATTTTTGCACGGGTCGCGCCGCCCGACTCGTCCCGGCGCAGTGCGCCGCCTTCGTCCGGGCGCCGTCACTGTCATAATGCAGGACGTTGCCCGCACTTTTGCGTGCTGGCGTGGCTCACCGGCAGTACGCCGCCTTCACACGGACCGCGTCCGGAAAAGCCGAGATTATCCCCAAAACGTCATGTTTGAAGAAACCCGTGCCAATGTTCCGCTCGCCGAACGCCTGCGGCCCCGCAATATCGACGAAGTGATCGGCCAGAAGCATCTGCTTGGCCCGAACAAGCCGTTGCGGGTCGCGTTCGAATCCGGCGAAGCCCATTCGATGATCCTCTGGGGCCCGCCCGGTGTCGGTAAAACCACGCTCGCCAGGCTCATGGCCGATGCGTTTCACGCCGAATTCATCGCACTGTCCGCGGTGCTCTCGGGCGTGAAGGATATCCGCGAGGCCGTCGAGACCGCGCAGATTCATCGCGCGAACGGGCATCAGACGCTCGTGTTCGTCGACGAAGTGCATCGTTTCAACAAGAGCCAGCAAGACGCGTTCTTGCCGCACGTGGAGTCGGGGCTGTTCGTGTTCGTCGGCGCGACGACCGAGAATCCGTCGTTCGAAGTGAATAGCGCATTGCTCTCGCGTGCCGCCGTCTACGTGCTGAAAAGCCTGACCGACGAAGAGCAGCGCGAGCTGCTCGAGCGCGCGCAAAAGGAACTCGGCGGCCTCACGTTCACCGACGAAGCGCGTGACGCGCTGATCGGTTCCGCCGACGGCGACGGCCGCAAGCTGCTGAACAACCTGGAAATCGTCGCGCGGGCGGCGTCACAGCAAAAGACCACCGAGATCGACGGCGCCTTACTCGGCAGCGCGCTCGCCGAAAACCTGCGGCGCTTCGACAAAGGCGGCGACGCATTCTACGACCAGATCAGCGCGCTGCATAAATCGGTGCGCGGCAGCAGCCCGGACGGCGCGCTGTACTGGTTCTGCCGCATGCTCGACGGCGGCGCGGACCCGCGCTATCTGGCGCGCCGCATCGTGCGCATGGCGTGGGAAGATATCGGCCTCGCCGATCCGCGCGCCGCGCGCATCGCGCTCGACGCCGCCGAAACGTACGAGCGCCTCGGCACGCCTGAGGGCGAACTGGCGCTCGCGCAGGCCATCATCTATCTGGCGGTCGCGCCGAAGTCCAATGCCGGGTACAACGCGTATAACGAGGCGCGCCGCTTCGTCAGCAAAGACCAGTCGCGCGGCGTGCCGGTGCATCTGCGCAACGCGCCCACCAGGCTGATGAAGGAGCTCGGCTACGGTCACGAATACCGCTACGCGCACGACGAACCCGACGCGTACGCGGCCGGCGAGACCTATCTGCCCGAGAACATGCGCGATCCGCATTGGTACGAACCGACGCCGCGTGGCCTGGAGGGGAAGATCGGCGACAAGATGGCGCGTCTGGCCGAACTGGACGCGCAGTGGCGCAGCGAAAACAAGCCGAAGAAGGGGTGAGCCGGTCCGGTGCGTTGCCGGGGGTCTTTTTTTCGTCGTTCGGTTTGTGGCGCGTTGCGCGGCTCGTTTTGCGCCTTGTTTTTTTGCCCTGTTTCTCGCCTGGTTTCGCGGCCCGGTCTTTACCTCATCGTGCAGTCTGTTTGCGCTTCGCAATGCGCCTCATTGAGCGCGTCGGTTCGCACCTTGTCTCGCGCAGCGGCGCCCGCCCGGTCGGCTTTGCGCACACGCTGACCATCTAACGCACCGGCCGCCCGCGCCGGTGCGCTAAAATCCCATCTTCATACAACGAACATCCGCCCCATTCCATGCTCGACATTCAGTTGCTGCGCAAAGACCTCGACGGCGTCGCCAAACGCCTCGCCGACCGCGGCTATACCCTCGACGTGGCGGCCTTCACCGCGCTCGAAGCGGAACGCCGCGATACCCAGACCCGTACCGAAGAGATGCAGGCGCGCCGCAACAGTCTGTCGAAACAGATCGGCGCGCTGAAAGGCAAGGGCGAGGACACCTCGGCGGTGATGGCTGAAGTGAGTGGTATCGGCGACGAGATGAAGGCGTCGGCGGCCAGGCTCGACGAGATCCAGAAGCGTTTGTCGGACCTGCTGCTCGGCGTGCCGAACCTGCCGCACGAAAGCGTGCCGTTGGGCAAGGACGAAACCGAAAACGTGGAAGTGCGCCGCTGGGGCACGCCGCGCCAGTTCGAATTCGAGGTGAAGGATCATGTGGATGTCGGCGCGCCGCTCGGGCTCGACTTCGAGACCGGCGCGAAGCTCTCGGGCGCGCGCTTCACCATGCTGCGCGGCCAGATTGCGCGGTTGCATCGCGCGCTGGCGCAGTTCATGATCGACACGCACACGCAGCACCACGGCTATACGGAGATCTACACGCCGTACATCGTGAATCCGGAGATTCTGTACGGCACCGGCCAACTGCCGAAGTTCGCCGACGATATGTTCCGCGTCGAGAAGGGCGGTGACGAAAATACGGTCACGCAATATCTGATTTCCACGTCGGAAATTTCACTGACGAACACGGTGCGCGACAGCATTCTCGAAGCGGACGCGCTGCCGATCAAGCTGACCGCGCATTCGCCGTGCTTTCGCTCGGAAGCGGGCTCGTATGGCCGCGACACGCGTGGCCTCATCCGGCAGCATCAGTTCGACAAGGTCGAGATGGTGCAGATCGTCGCGCCGGAGACTTCGTACGACGCGCTGGAACAGATGGTCGGCCACGCGGAGACGATTCTGCAGAAGCTGGAACTGCCGTACCGCGTGATTACGCTGTGCACGGGCGACATGGGCTTTTCCGCAGCCAAGACGTACGACCTGGAAGTGTGGGTGCCGGCGCAGAATACGTATCGCGAAATTTCGAGCTGTTCGAATACCGAGTCGTTCCAGGCTCGCCGCATGCAGGCGCGTTATCGCAATGCGCAGGGCAAGCCGGAGCTGGTGCATACGCTGAATGGGTCGGGTCTGGCCGTCGGTCGCACGCTCGTGGCGGTACTGGAAAATTTCCAGAACGCCGATGGTTCGGTCACTGTGCCGGTGGCGTTGCGTCCGTACCTTGGCGGTTTGGAACGGCTGGAATTACCGGCTGCCTGATTTGAGCACGGCGGGTTGCCGTGAACGGTTGCCAGGTGGTCGCCGAGCCTCTTTGAAAAATTTTTGACGAGGGGCTTGGAAATCGAATTCAGCTGTTCTATAATCTTTCTCTCCCAAGCAACGACCCGCTTGGATCTGACCTGGTAGCGGCCCTGCAGTACGGTTGTTGCGAGTTGGAAGACACGGAAAGGTGGCAGAGTGGTCGAATGCGCTGGACTCGAAATCCAGTGTACCTTTAGGGGTACCGTGAGTTCGAATCTCACCCTTTCCGCCAAATTTAGAAAGCCCCGCAGAATGAAAATTCTGCGGGGCTTTTGCTTTCCGACTCACCAGCCGACTCTCAAACAGACGGCAGCGCTATCAAAAATGCGGACAGGCTCGCGCACAATGGCTGTCGGGCGCGGCGGACAACCCCGCACGTTTCCTTAGTTAGCGTAGCCACGCATTTCCCTCAGCCCTTTCGTTAGCCTGGTCACCGCTTCATCTCCCGCAGCCGGTCAGAGGTGCGCCTCATCACGTCGAGACGCAATGCGTATGCACTACCCATTGCCCACTGCAACATTCGAATATGCCCCTGGTTCATCCAGCAAACAGGGCTTCCCGAATTCAAAGCCTCGGACTCCCAACTTCCTTTCCACTGCAACGAGGATCCTCCGTGACCAACGTGAATATTCCGCCGCCGACCGTAACCTACGACCAGACCGGACATCGCAACGACTTCATACCGCAGTCGCCTTCGCCCGTTCCTCCGGGCCGGTACCTGCACTTCGACGACCAAGGGAACTTGCGGAGCATGGAAAACTTTGACGGCAACGGCAGACACTCGCGGGAGACCATCGGGCGGGACGGGAGTCGATACTTCGTGACCGATACCGAACTCGGCACGGAGTTCGAACTGTTCGGCCCCAGCGACCCGGTGACGGGAAAGCGATCGCACGACGGCTTTTCGATCGACAGACCTGACCCGCAAAGATCCGCCGTCCCTCCGCCGAATCCGCAAGCCGGGTCGCCCACCACCTTCACTTACTACGAAAATGGAAAGATGAAGGACATCTTCGTGCCTCAACCGCCTCCGTCCGTTCCCCCGGGCAAGTACGTGCAATTCGACGATCGGGACGACCTCGCGGGCATCGATATATTCGACGGCAACGGCACACACGTGTTTCAGGAAAGCTTCGCGCCGGACGGGAGCACCTACGCCGCGATCACCGACGACAAGGGCACGTGGTTCCATCTGTCCTGGCCCAACGTCGATCCGGGTTCGCCGGACGCAAAAGGGATCGACGTGGACCTCAATTCTGGCCGCGGCACCCTGGATTTCACGCTGCCCCGACCCGGCACAAACGCAAGCAGCAAGACTTGAACCGAAGTGCCCGCCAGGTGAATACGGCGGACAGCGGCGGTGCGGTCAAGCGGCGCCGCCCAACTGTCCGCATCCACATGCTGGGTGATGAGGACTGCCGCGAAATGGCATCACCTGCCTTCGCACCATCAGGCCGCCGGGACCTGTCGCATCAAATGGCTCGATCCACTCCTTTGCATCCAATTCACTCCCGGCTGCGTAAATCCCCTCAAGGACGCGCAACCCTCGCCGCACAGCCCACTAACCGACCGCGCGCCGCCGATCAGGAGACGCGCCCATGCCCCATTCCGCACCGACCCCACCACTGCCGCGCGGCTCGCGGGTCGCGGTCATCGGTGCCGGTATCTCGGGCTTGGCCAGCGCCTATCTGCTCGCGCGCAACCATCGCGTCACGCTGTTCGAATCGGCCGGCTATCTGGGCGGCCACACCAACACCGTGGACGTCACGCTCGACGGCCATCGCCATCCCGTCGACACCGGCTTCCTGGTGTTCAACGACCGCACCTACCCGAACCTGATCGCGCTGTTCGCCGAACTGGGCGTCCGGTCGCATCCGAGCGACATGACCTTCTCGGTTTCGCTCGACGCGGGCCGCCTCGAATGGGCCGGCACCAGCCTGAACACGGTGTTCGCGCAGCGTCGAAATCTGTTTTCGCCGACCTTCATCGGCATGTTGCGCGACATCGTGCGCTTTAACGGCAGCGCGCAACGCAACCTCGAACTGGCGATTCAAACGCGCGCGTCGATGGGCGAGTTGCTGACCGAGAGCGGTTACGGCGGCGCGTTCCAGCGGCAATATTTGCTGCCGATGGCCGCCGCGATCTGGTCGAGCGCCACCGCGGACATCCTCGCGTTCCCGGCCACGACGTTCCTGCGCTTCTGTCTGAACCACGCGTTGCTGCAGGTGAACCACCGGCCGCAGTGGAGGACAGTGGCAGGCGGCGGCCGGGAATACGTGAGGCAGATAGCCGGCACGCTCGACGATGTCCGCATCGGCACGGCGGTCCGTGGCGTGCGGCGCGGCGCCGACGGCGTCGACGTGTACACCGACGGCGGCACCGAGCGCTTCGATGCGCTGGTGCTCGCCACGCACGCGCCGACCACGCTGCGCCTGCTGGAAGACGTCGATCAGGACGAGCGCGGTGTACTCGCCGCCGTGCGCTATCAACCGAACGTCGCGGTGCTGCATACGGATGTCAATCTGCTGCCGCGGCGGCAGCGCGTGTGGTCGGCGTGGAATTACCTGGGCAGCCGCGGTGTGGACGGCACGCATCCGGTGTGCGTCAGCTATCTGGTCAATCAGTTGCAGCCGCTGCCGTTCAGCACGCCGCTCGTCGTCACGCTCAACCCGGTGGCCCAGCCGGCGCCGGGCACCGAATTGCGCCGCTTCGTCTACGACCATCCGCTGTTCGATCTGGCCGCTATCGATGCGCAGCACCGTCTGCCTTCGCTGCAAGGCAAGCGCCGCACGTGGTTCGCGGGCGCGTGGACGGGCTACGGTTTCCACGAGGACGGACTGAAGTCGGCGTTGCGCGTGGCCGCGGATTTCGGCGCCTTGCCGGCATGGGCGACGCCATGAAGCCGCCGGGCAGGAACAGCGACACCACTAAGCGTGGCGACAGCGCCGCCCCCGCTCCGGCCGCCTGGCTTCTGACCGGCAAGGTGATGCACGAGCGTCTGCGGCCGAAGCATCATCGCTTCACCTACCCGGTGTTTTACGTGCGCTGCGACCTGGACCGGCTGAGCTCGCTCGATAGCGGCTGGTTCGGCATCGACCGATGGCGGCCGCTCAGTCTGCATCAGCGCGACCACGGTCCGCGCGATGGCAGCGACCTCGCCACCTGGATGCGCGCGCAACTATCGCAAGCCGGCATCGAGGAAGCGAACGGCCGGATCTGGTTGCAAGCTTTCCCGCGCGTATTCGGCTACGCGTTCAATCCGGTCAGCTTCTGGTTCTGTCACGATCGCGACGGCCGGTTGCGTGCGCTGCTGGCCGAAGTGCGCAATACCTTCGGCGAACGCCACGGCTATCTGCTGAGCGCGGACGGCAACGCACCGATCACGGCGGAAACACGGCTCATGTGCCGGAAAGTGCTGCACGTGTCGCCGTTTTGTCGTGTGGAGGGCGGCTATACCTTCCGCATCAAGGAATCGCCCAACAGCGCGTCGGTTTCGATCGACTATCACGACGCGGACGGCCTGCTGCTGCGCACCGCACTAGGCGGCCGCCTGACGCCGCTGACCCGCGCGACCGCGCTCGCCGCGCTGCTGCGCCAGCCGCTGCTGACGGTCGGCGTCGTGGCGAGAATTCACTGGCAGGCCTTGCGGCTTGCTCTCAGGAACGCGCCGTTCTACGGGAAGAATCCCGCGCCGGGCCGCAGCGCCGACGCGTCCACCGACCACGCCGCAGGCGGCCAACCCACCGCCGCTGCGCGCTCCGTTTCGCCCGATTGAGGAGATTCCGTCATGGCGCTTTCCAGAACCCTGAGCGGGCACCAGACGGCCCCCGCGTCAGGCCGACTGTTTCTCTCCCTGCTCGAGCGGATCCAGGTGGGGCATCTGATCCTGATCACACCGGACGGCCAACAGCGCGTATTCGGCGATCCGCACGCAGCGCCCGGCGCGCGCCTGGAAATGCGCGACTGGCGCGCGTGCGGCGCGATTCTGCGCAAAGGCGATATCGGTTTCGCCGACGCATGGCGTGCGTTCTGGGTCGATACGCCCGACCTGGCCGCGCTGCTGCGTGTCGCGATCCGCAACGAGCGCGCTTTGCAGCGCACGGTGTATGGCGGCTGGCTCGCGCAACTCTGGTACGGGCTGCGCCACAGGCTGAGGCCGAACACGCGCTCGGGCAGCCGGCGCAATATTCACGCGCACTACGACATCGGCAACGCGTTTTACGCGCAGTGGCTCGACCCGAGCTTCACCTATTCGAGCGCGGTGTTCGGCGGCAAGTTGCGCCAATCGCTCGAAGACGCGCAGCATGCGAAATATCAACGGATCATTGATACGCTCGGGTTGCGCGAAGGCATGCGCATTCTGGAAATCGGCTGCGGGTGGGGCGGTTTTGCGATGCACGCGGCACGCCAGGGCATTCACGTGCACGGCGTGACGATCTCGCCGGCGCAACTCGATTTCGGCCGGCAGCGCGTGCGCGAAGCGGGCCTGAGCGAGCGCGTGCAACTCGAACTGCGCGACTACCGCAGCCTGACCGGTCAGTACGACGGCATCGTATCGATCGAGATGTTCGAGGCGGTCGGCGAAAAGTTCTGGCCGACGTATTTCCGCATTCTGCGCGAACGTTTGCGGCCGGGCGCTCGCGCGCTGGTGCAAACCATCATGATCGACGACTCGCACTTTGCCGCGTATCGCGCGACGAGCGATTTCATTCGCGAGTTCATCTTCCCGGGCGGCATGTTGCCGAGTCCGCAGCGCTTCGCTCAGGCGGCGCGGCGTGGCGGGCTGGCCGCTTGCACGTCGCTCGCATTCGGCCGGGACTACGCGGAAACCTTGCGACGCTGGCGCGGCGCCTTCGAAGCGCAACTCGACGCGATCCGCACGCAAGGCTTCGACGAGATTTTTGTGCGCACGTGGCGGCTGTATCTGGCGTATTGCGAAGCTGGCTTCGACGAAGGGCGCACGGACGTGATGCAGTTCGTCCTCTCGCAGGCGGACTGACGTGCGCGCGTTCGCGGCACTCGTGTTCGCGTTGTGGGCGAGCGCGGCGTGCGCCGGCTGGCGTGGCGACGTGCAGGCGGCGAAACTCGTCGGCGAAGGGGATTTCAGCGTGCTCGGCTTCACGCTGTATCGCGCGCAAATGTGGAGCGAGCGCGTGCCGGTCGATTACGACGAGCGCTTCGCGCTGCATATCGTCTACGCGCACGGTGTCAAACGCGAGCGCCTCGCGGACACCGGCATCGGCGAGATCAGGCGCCTGGCGGCCGCGCCGATTCCGGCGGATACGCTGGCGCGCTGGCGTGCGAACATGATGCAGGCGTTCGTGGACGTCGGTCCCGGCGACCAGTTGAGCGCGGTCTATCTGCCGGACAAGGGCGTGCGTTTTTATGCAGGCGAGCGTATGACCGGCGAAGTCGACGATCTGGCATTCGCGCGGGCCTTCTTCGGCATCTGGCTCGATCCGTCGACGAGGGCGCCTGTCTTGCGCAGGCAATTGCTCGGCGCGGGGCAGTAGGTCGCGGCGGCGTCGAGGGCTGCATTGCCGTGAGGTGCGGTGCAGCCGCGCTTAGTCGTTGTGGCCGGGGTTGCTTTGGCTCGGGCAAGCGGCATTGGCATTGGCATTGGCATTGGCGTTGGCGTTGGCGTCGGCATCGCCGCCGGCAGCGCGCGCCGACGCCTGGCCGTCGCACGGCGCGGTCGCAGCCTTCGTGCGTTGCCGGCGCATCTGATAAACGTTGCTCTGCGCGCCGGAAGAGGCCGGCAACGGTCGCGCGCCAACGGCATCGTCACGCGCCCGCGGCGTTTCCTGGCTCATCTGTGCGTGAATAAACGCACTCGTATCGTCGAGTACCGGCGCGAAGCCGCGCAGGGGTCCGGCAATCGCGCCCACCAGCAGCGCATGCCCGACTCCCGGATAGTGCTTCACTTCGACATCCGTGTCCCCCGAGGCTCGCAGTTTCGCCGCGAGCCGGTCGGTGTTGCCCGGATCGACGGTCGTATCGCGCTGGCCGGCCGCGAGGAAGATCGGCGGCTCGTCGCCTTCTACGAAGTTGATCGGTTGACTCGCGGCGCGCAAGGCGCCCTGGCTCATCGCTTCGTTCATGGCGGCTCCTGTACGTGCTCAAGTGGTCAGGCGGTTGGGCGTTCAAGACATTACCTGCACGACGCCGGCCGACGGGTTGAGCGCGATGGGCGTCGCGGCGGCCCGTGGCCGGTACAACCGACACAACGGAAAACGCGACTCAGGCGCTCATGTTCAGCGAACCGTTCACGCCATTCGGGAAAAAGCCGCCTTTGGTCGCCGCCGAACTCGTCAGATAGACGATGTTGAGGACGTTGCTGTAGCTGCGGCTGAATGCAAGTCCATTGCTGTCGAGCGGCACGATGTTGGACGTGCCGGCGCTCGCGCCGGTGATGCCCTGATCGTCGTGGCCGTTGTGATCGAGGCTGTTGCGTGCGGCTGAAATCGCGTTGGCGGCCGTGACGAGCCCCGTCATGTCGATACCTTTCGAGTACAGCACCGTGCGGACCAGACCGGCGTGATAGGCCTCGGCGGCGAGAATGCCGGCCGCCGCTTCGAGGAACGTCTTGTTGGTGATGAGCGGCGAGGCGCCTTTATAGGCAGTCACACCGACGTCCTCGAAGATGTACGCGCCGAGCAGGAAGTTGTTGTCGTTCGCGTACGGATTGAACGGCGTGCCCGCGGGCACGAGGCCCGCCGCGCGCGCCGCGTTCGAGAACGCGCCGTTCGGATCGGTGCCGCCGATGTCGATCGCCGGCATGGCAACCGCGGCCGAACCCAACGCGCTGCGCAGAAAGGTGACGTGCTCGCGCTCGTCGTTGGCGATCTCGTTAGCGTACGCCTTGACCACCGGATCCTGGAAGGGCACTTGCTGCCCGGGAATCACCGCGCCCATCGTGCCGACGCCGGCGGTCATGCTCGCGGCAAGCCCGGCACCGGTCGTAGCGTACGTATAGAACTGCGATTCGAGGTACTCCAGGTTGAGTGCGAAGTTCAGGATCTCCGCGTCGGTCGGCGCGCTCTGGGCCGATGCGAGCGAGCCCGAACCACCGCCGCACGCGCTGATCAGCGTGCCGCCGACGAGTCCGAGACTCAACCCTCCCGCGTTGCGAAAGAACTGTCTGCGTTGCAGGCGGCGCGTGGCACGCCGGTCAAATATTTCAATAAGGGATGCTGATTTATTGCTGGACTCCGACATGGCGATGCTCCTCAATTGGTTCGCTGCCGATGCCGCGGACTCGCGGCGCATACGCGCGCGCATCTGCTGCTCTCACACTGCCAGGACGCAAGATCGCGGACGTAAAGAGGCCCCCGTTCTTCTGGGAAGAACTCATGATCAAGGGAGAAGAGCGAGTCCTCATTCGCCTTTACGGGGCGAATACCCTGCCAGATGCAGACCCCGCAAAAGATTTCTGTTTGCGTGTGCAGCACGAAGTGCATTGCTGCGGGGAGTCGGTCGAGCATGCCGCTCGACGCCGCCGCGCACCGCTCCATTCGGCAAGAATGGCGCGGTTTGCGCAAGCCTCGCGGCGATCCTCTGTACAATTGGCCGATCGATTGAACATCGACTTTCCTATTCGACCCACATCGACCGAATTCATGGCCATTACCTACAAGACTCCCGACGACATCGCCAGGCTGCGCATTTCGGGCCGCCTCGCGGCCGACGTGCTGGCGATGATCGGCGAGCACATCAAGGCCGGTGTCTCCACTGAAGAGCTGGACGCACTGTGCAACGACTACATCGTCAATACGCAAAAGTCGATTCCGGCAAATGTCGGCTATCTGGGATTTCCGAAGACTATCTGCACGTCGGTCAACTCGGTGGTGTGCCACGGCATCCCCAATCGCGGCGAAGTCCTGAAAGACGGCGACATCATCAATATCGACGTGGCGATCATCAAGGACGGCTACTTCGGCGACACGAGCCGCATGTATTGCGTCGGCCAGCCGAGTACGGTGGCGCGCCAGCTGATCGACACGACCTATGAAGCGATGCTCGCCGGCATCCGCGAAGTGAAGCCAGGCGCAACGCTCGGCGACGTGGGCCATGCGATCCAGAAGATCGCGCAGCGCGACGGCTTCTCGATCGTGCGCGACTATTGCGGGCACGGTATCGGCAAGGTCTACCACGAAGAGCCGCAGGTGCTGCATTACGGCCAGCCGGGGCAGGGCGTGCGCCTGAAGCCGGGCATGGTCTTCACGATCGAGCCGATGATCAACGCCGGCCGCGCCGGCACCACGGTGCTGCGCGACGGCTGGACCGTGGTCACCAAAGACCGCTCGCTGTCGGCGCAATGGGAACACATGGTCGCCGTCACCGACGAGGGCTATGAGCTGCTGACGCCGTGGCCGGACGGCACCGGCCGCTACGAAGCGCCTTGAGCGTGCAAAGGGCGCGCTGCCCGCGGCTGCATCTGCCGCCCGGCGGGCGCGCGAAATGCTGCTGAGTCTGCGTGCGCTCCGTGCGTGGTTCCACAATCCGGTAAAGAATGATTTGACTCTCGCGCCGGTTCGGTTAAAGCTACGCCTTAGGGTTTCAAGGGGTTTTCGTCTGCATGAGTCCGTCATTGACCGTTCGCCGTATCGCCGCTGATCAGGGCGCCGTTTTCCGCGAACTCCGTACTGCGTCGCTGCGGGAGGCACCCTATGCCTTCGGCGCCACGCTTGAGGACGCGTTGTCGGCCGACGCCGCCAGTTTCGACGCCACCGCCGCGGATCATGCGGTTTCCTTCACTGTTACCACCTTCATTCTCTATACCGAGGGTCATCCGGCAGGGCTGATCGAAGCGCATTTCGACGACACCGCCGCGCGCCGCGCATTCGTTTGCGAGCTATGGGTGGCGCCGGCCGTGCGGCATCTGCGGGGTGGCGAGCTGCTGGTCGATTCGGCCGCCGCATGGCTCGCGAATGAAGGCGCCACGGAAGTCTATGCGTGGGTCGCCGACGCCAACCGCAACGCCATGCGCTTCTACGAGGCGCTCGGCTTCGGTCCGACCGGCGAACACCGGCGCGTCGCGCGTGCACCGGACCAGGCGGAAAGTCTGCTGGTGCGTCACGTGCCGACCACTTCGCAGGTGTTTCAGCAGTGATCTCGCGAGCGGCGCGACAGCCTGCCGCTCGATTCCCATTCGTGTCTTCTGCCAGCGTGCGTCGCCGGGTCATCGGCGTGAAGCGCGGTTTGAGTGGCCCGCTTGTCGGCCATGTCATCGGCAGCCGCAGGGTCGTTGCGAATCCACCGGGTGGGCCGCGCATGGCCGCGCCGTTATCGAGGCGGCCCGCTCTCCCGGCAAAAAAGCTCGCCGCGCGCGGCGACGCCTGTAAAATACGCAAAATTTTTTGCAGAACGCTATGTCGCCCAAGAAATCGCCCTTTTTCGAACTTCGCAGCGGCTCTGTCGACACGCTCCTGTTCGTGGTCAAGACAACCGACCTCGAGGCCATGCGTGCCGAACTGACCCGGCGCTTCGAGGCGACCCCCGAGTTTTTCGCTAACGACGTCGTCGCGATCGACGTGCGGCGCCTCGCCGGGAACGAACGCGTGGCGCTCGCCGACATCGCGCAACTGCTCGATAGCGTGCGCATGCGGCCGGTCGGCGTGGTCGCCGATGCGCAGCAGGCGTGGGCGGCGGAATCCGCGCTGCCGCTGCTCGAAGCGCGCGACCGCCGCGGCGCGGCAGCCAGATCCGCCGACGAAGAAAGCGCTAATGCCGCTGCTGCGGCGCCGGCTGCGACCGCCGCGACGGCCACGCCGCCGGCCGATCTGTTCGAGTCCGTGGCCGGTACGCCGGAAAGCGGCACGCCGGCCACGGCCGCCGCTGTCGAGCCGGCTCCTGCCGCGGAGCCGGTGCGTCTTGCCACCTCGTCGCAAACTATGGTGGTCGACAAGCCGCTGCGCTCCGGTCAGCGCATTTACGCCAAGGGCGACCTGGTCGTGCTCGGTCTCGTGAGCTACGGCGCGGAAGTGATCGCGGAAGGCAACATCCATATTTACGCGCCGCTGCGTGGCCGGGCGCTGGCCGGCGTGCAGGGCAATCACGACGCGCGCATTTTCTGCACGTGTCTCGAGCCGGAACTCATCTCGATCGCGGGCATCTATCGAACGACCGAGAACCCGCTGCCGGCCGACGTGCTCGGCAAGCCGGTGCAGATCTGGCTCGAAGAAGAAAAGTTGATGATCGAACCATTGCGGCTCACCTGAGCGACGTGAAGCGCGCCGCCTCGATCAATCCGGGGCACGCGGCGTTTCGGGCAAACAGGCCGCACATAATTGATGAATCTGACGAACACAAGGTAAGGGTAATGGCAAAAATCATTGTGGTGACTTCGGGCAAGGGTGGCGTGGGCAAGACGACCACGAGCGCGAGTTTTGCATCAGCCCTCGCTCTGCGTGGCAGCAAAACCGCCGTGATCGACTTCGACGTCGGCCTGCGTAACCTCGACCTCATCATGGGTTGTGAGCGCCGCGTGGTGTACGACCTGATCAATGTGATCCAGGGTGAAGCGAATCTGAACCAGGCGCTCATCAAGGACAAGAAGTGCGAGAACCTGTTCATCCTCCCGGCCTCGCAAACGCGTGACAAGGACGCCCTGACAATGGAAGGCGTCGAGAAGGTCATCAACGACCTGATCGCGATGGATTTCGAGTACATCGTCTGCGATTCGCCGGCCGGTATCGAATCGGGCGCGCTGCTCGCCATGCATTTCGCCGACGAAGCGCTGATCGTGACGAATCCGGAAGTCTCATCGGTGCGCGACTCGGACCGTATTCTCGGCATTCTGTCGTCGAAGACCAAGCGCGCGATCGAAGGCAAGGAGCCGATCAAGGAACACCTTCTGATCACCCGCTACAACCCCAAGCGCGTCAGCGAAGGCGAAATGCTGTCGCTCACCGACATCCAGGAAATTCTGCGCATCGACCTGATCGGCGTGATTCCGGAATCGGAAGCGGTGCTGCACGCATCGAACCAGGGCTTGCCGGCGGTGCATCTGGACGGCACCGATGTGGCCGAAGCCTATAAAGACGTCGTGTCGCGTTTCCTCGGCGAGCAGAAGTCGCTTCGCTTTACCGACTACCAGAAGCCCGGGCTGCTGCAGCGCCTCTTCGGCACCAAGTAAGGGGAGCGCACGTAATGTCGATTCTTTCGTTTTTGCTGGGCGAGAAGAAGAAGTCCGCGTCGGTAGCGAAGGAACGCCTGCAGTTGATCATCGCGCATGAGCGCGCCGGCGGCCATGCGCCTGCCGATTACCTGCCTGCGTTGCAACGCGAACTGGTGGCCGTGATCTCGAAGTACGTGAAGATTTCCCATGAGGATATTCGCGTGAGCCTCGAACGCCAGGACGATCTCGAAGTGCTCGAGGTCAAGATCGAAATACCGCAGGCCTGATTGCCGGGTCTGTTCCGTTTCGCGGCCGGTTTCCTGCGACGTGCCGCGTGCTTCGCTGCGTTGTGTCGCAATGACGTGACGTGACGGGGCGAAGTGCGTGAGCGCGCCGGGTCGCGCCGCGCTGTCGTTCCTCCTTGCCCTGTCTTCTGCCTCGGCGCCCGTTCGTGCGCGCGTGCACAGGCTTTTCGCGCGCGTTCGCTGCGCATCGAAATAATCCGTTGCACTTCGGCGTGTGGCGTTACACGCGCACGGTCAGCCGTCGCGTCCCCTCGCGCATTAAACGGGTAACGCCGCCTTCGGTGTTCACCTACAGAGGGAAAACATGAACAAGACCTTTCGTTTGATGCTCGCCAACACCGTATTGATCGCCGCTGGCGCAGCCGCCGTGGCGTCGGCTTCGGCCGCAGAAGTCGTCGTGATCGCGCCTTCCGCGCCGCCGCCCGTGCGCTACGAAGCGGTGCCCGCGCCGCGCGTCGGCTACGTGTGGGATCGCGGTCACTGGCGCTGGGATCATGGCCGCTATGTGTGGATAGGCGGCCACTGGCAGGCTGAGCGCGTCGGCTATCACTGGGTGCCGGGCCACTGGGTCGCGCACGGCCCGCACTATCGCTGGGTTGAAGGCCACTGGGCGTAAGTGGCGCCGGAGGCTCGCGCTTCGGCAGCTTGAGGCACGGCGCGGTAACTGCCGCGCCGTGCCGCCCATTCCATTTCGGCGACACAGGTGCGGCCCATGCGCTCGGCGCGGCGGCCGCGAGCCGGTATGAAAGTATTTTGAAATGGTGTAAAAGTGCGGCATGCGGGGCGTGCGGTGTAACCCGCCGTATTAATGCCCGAAGTGCACGCTGCGCGGTTCGGCAGAGGCCATTGCATTCGTCGGCTAAAATGTTCGGATGTTCGAACAACTCACAGGTCCTCAATGAAGCGAGTCCTTATCGTCAAGGTCACTTCACTCGGCGATATCGTGCAGGCTCTGCCGGTCGTCGCCGATATCAAACGCGCGTTTCCCGGCGTTCAGGTGGATTGGGCCGCTGACGAAGCATTCGCCGAAGTGGTGCAATGGAGCGAGAACGTGGACCGCGTGCTGTGCGCGCCGCTGCGCCGCTTCAAGAAAGCGCGCCGCTGGGCCGATTTCAAATCGATCTGGGCGTCGATCGCCGAACTGCGCGCCTACCGCTACGATTTCATCATCGATATTCAGGGGGTGTACAAGAGCGCGATCATCGCGTTTCTGGCACGCTCGTCGCGGCGCATCGGCTATCAGGCTCCGGATCTCGGCGAGCGCGGCGCCGCATTCGCTTACACCGGGCGGTTCGGCCGGCGTCCGCAGTGCAATGCATGGCACGGCATGCGGATCAACGTAGGCGAGGCGCTCGGCTACCAGATAGAAGGTCCGGCCGTGTTCCAGCTGCGGCTGCCGGAGACCACCGGGCTGCCGTTCGTTGCGAATGGCGCACCGGTCGCGGCGTTTTTTCACGCCACCTCGAAAGACGACAAGAAGTGGCCGTTGACTCATTGGGTGGCGGTCGGTCGCGAGTTGACGCAGCGCGGTTTTCAGCTGGTGCTGCCGTGGGGCTCGGAAGGCGAGCGGATCGAAGCGGAGCAGATCGCGGCACAACTGCCGGGCGCGACCGTGCTGCCGAAAATGAGCGTGACCGAAATCGCGCAGATGATCGACGCGTGCGCCCTCGTGATCGGCACGGACACCGGCTTCGTCCATCTCGCGCACGCGCTGCAAAAGCGCGTGGTGATGATTTTCGTGGCGACGCCGCCGTCGCATTACGGCATCGAATCGCCGTTCCGCTCCATCTCGATCGGTGACGGCGAGTCAGTGCCGTCCGTCAGCGCCGCGCTCGAGGCGATCGACTACGTTCATACCGAGCCGCATGCGGTGGCCGTGCAACACGGCGCGGCCACGGCCTGAGCGACGCGGCTCTCGCCGTCTTTCTTGCGCAATGCGCAATCGTTTGCCCGAAAAGAAAAGAGGCGTGACGTGCAGGCCGCCCGATCAAACGGGCGCTGCCTCGTAACGCCTCCGAAAAACGCCCGCGTCGGGGAACAGCGGGCGGAGAGGAACCGTGGATTCGTTTGTACTTCACATGCAGCGCATCGAGCGCGAGTGACTGCACGTTCACGTGCATTGCTTCGGCCTCCCCGCTGCTGCTGTTGCAACCGGCGCCGCGCATTACACGCCTGTTAAATCTGTCGCTTTTCGTTGAGTGCCTAATTGGCTTACTCGCGCATTTTTCGCGCGGAGCAGAAGCAGCAGTGCCGCGTGTCTGATCGCATGCGCGCTCGCCGGCATTTTCATTGGCGCCGCGTATGCGCCGCCAGCAAGGCACGCGCCGGACCGGCATGTTCAGCCAAGTATAGGTGGTGTTTTCCTCTGACGTGAATTCGTCGCGATCGCGCTTCGGATGCGGCCTGTTGCGCGCCTCGATCATGTAACACCGCCGTGATCTTCCCTTACAAATGGCAACGCTCGCGCGAGGCGCCGTCGTGTTCAATCGAGTCATTCGGGGTTTCGGCTCGAATGACTCTGACTCGATGGAGAACAATATGAAACGTTTAATCTTGAGCCTGATCGCAGGCACGCTGCTCGCAACGGCACTCAGTGGCTGCATCGTCGCACCGGCACCGGGCTATTACGGCGGCGGTGGCTACTATCACCACGGCGGCTATTACTACCGGTAACTACGCGGGCTAAGTGCCGCGGCGCGGCAGGCGCGAGCGGCGGCATCTAACTGCACCTCAGGCCAGCAGCATTTCGAACGCGACGACGGCGGCAATGGCCGCCGCATTCGCCGCCAACGCTTCCACGACAATGCCTTTCCATGTCGCCGGCCGAAAGCGTAATGCAAGCAGCAGCGAACACAGCAGCGCCAGCGCAATGATCATGACGATATCCGCATTGTGAAGATGAACGTTCATGTGTGCCTCCCTGCTCGCCATAGGGTTATTGGAGTCGAGTATAGGCATGTCAAAAAGACGCGCAAGGCAGGGGATTTACTCAGGAATGCGCGGCCAGGCGGCGGGTGTAAAGCGGAGAGGGGACGGTGCCGCCGCGGCGCGAGAATCGCACGCTGCGGCGGCACTGGGAGAGTGGGGGCGCTAATCCAATGTGGCGTCTCGCATTACATCAGCCGCGTGTCGCGAGTCTCGCGCATGCACAGCACGCCGACCATGCTGACGGCCGCGGCAATCGACACATAGGCGCCGACCCACGGCAACCCGCCGCGCGCGACCAGCATCTGGGCAATATACGGCGCCACCGATGCGCCGAGAATTCCGCCGAGGTTATACGCGACACCCGCGCCGGTATAGCGCACGTTGGTCGGGAACAGCTCGGGCAGCAGCGCGCCCATCGGCGCGAAGGTCACGCCCATCAGGAACAGCTCGATGACGAGGAACAGCAGCACCAGCGGCGTCTGTCCGCTGCCGAGTAGCGGCGCCATCGTAAAGCCTGACAGGATCGCCGCGATGATGCCGACGATCAGCACCGGCTTGCGCCCATAGCGGTCAGCGGCCCAGGCCGACAGCGGCGTGGCGAGCGCCATGAACACCACGGCAATGCACAGCAGACCGAGGAACGTGGGCCGCGGAATATGCAGCACGGACACGCCGTACGACAGCGAAAACGTGGTGGCGTTGTAGAACAGCGTGTAGCAGACCACCATCGCGAGCGCACCGAGCAGAGTGGGCAGCCAGTGTTGCGACAGCAGCGTGGCGATCGGTACCTTGACGCGTTCCTTGCGGTCGATCGCCGCCTGGAACGCGGGCGTCTCGGCGATTTTCAGGCGCACGTACAAGCCGAGCGCGACCAGCACGGCGCTCACGAGGAACGGCACGCGCCAGCCCCAGCTGCGGAATTGTTCGTCGCTCAGGGACAGCGCCAGCGCGAAGAACAGGCCGTTGGAAGCCAGAAAGCCGATCGAGGGCCCGAGTTGCGGGAACATGCCGAACCAGCCGCGTTTGCCGGCCGGCGCATTCTCGGTGGCGAGCAGTGCCGCGCCGCCCCATTCGCCGCCGAGGCCGATGCCCTGGCCGAAACGCAGGATGCACAACAGGATCGGCGCCAGGCTGCCGATCGAATCGTAGCCCGGCACGAAGCCGATCAGCGTGGTGGACAGGCCCATCACCAGCAGCGATGCGACCAGCGTCGACTTACGGCCGATCCGGTCGCCGAAGTGGCCGAACAGGAACGAGCCGATCGGCCGTGCGACGAAGGCGATGCCGAACGTGACGAAGGCCGACAAGGCCTGCGCCGTCGCCGAGCCGTGCGGGAAAAACACCGGTCCGATGACGAGCGCCGCGGCGGTCGCATAGACGTAGAAATCGTAGAACTCGATCGCGGTGCCGATAAAGCTCGCGAAGATGATCCGCGAACTCTTGTTCTGCCCGGCCGCATTGGGCTGGGCCGCGGAAATCGGCGAAGTGGACATGCAGGGTCTCCAAATGTCGTGATGCCGCGAGGCGGCCGGTTCGTGAGCCGGCTGTGCGCGTGCGGGCGGCATCCTTGTTTAAGTTTCGTGTGCCTTGCTCGCTTCGCGGCCTGTGGGCGGCCACGCGCGGCGCGGGCGACGAAGCAACAGCTTACAACGGCAGCCGGCGAAGTTCGCCCGCGAAAGCGGCCATACCAGGGCAATAACCAGGCGGGTTGCGTGACGCGTGCGACCAACGACGCAAGGCGGCGAATGACGCGCGAGGCGCTGAACGCGAGCGATCAGGGCAAGCGCGCATCGTGCATCAAGCAGGCGGCGCTCGCGGATGGCGCAGCGCCGCTGCAATCGGGCTCTTGCCGCGCCGGCGGGTGAGCGGGCGGCGTGAGCCATGCCGGAAGGCTCCGGCGCAGGGAATCGGAAAATTATAGCGAGCGCGGCGGCGCCGCAGCAAGGCGGCTGCGGTTGTGCCGCCTGCGTTGCGCGAGTTCAGGCGAGTTCAGGCGCGTTCAGTCGATGGTTTGCGCTTGCGGCGAGGCGAGCTCGCGGAGCTGGAATTTGCCGTCGTCGTTGAAGAGCCAGTCTTCGAAGAGCTCCAACTGGCCACGGCCGTTCAGCAATCTGCCGGGCGGTTGCGGCAGCGGCGCGGCGCGCCGCAAGGTGGCGAGCGCCGTGCTTTCGGCTTCGTCGTCGCCATTGGTGCGATACACCGACGATTCCACCACGCGCCCGTTACGATCCACCGTGAACGACACCACGACCAGCGAACGCAGCATGGCCTGCGGCGTGCCGCGCAACACATAAGACGGATTGCGTTCGATGATGCGTCGCGCCACCGCATCGCGATACTGATCGAGCGTCGCGCTGTTGAGGGCGGCTGCGGGCGTCGAGACGACCGGACGAGGCGGCGGCGTGATCGTGCAGCCGGCTATGACCACGCCCAGCGCCGCGGCGAGCAGCATGCCGCGTACGTGAGCAGGCCATACGCCGACGTGGGAAACACGGCGTCCGGGCAGGCGGCGAAGGTGACGTGTGCGGGTGAGCATCGACTGGGAAGCACGCGACAGGGTCTAACTCGATCGTAGTCGAAAGCTGCCAGGAAGCAATTGGCATTCGCCCGCGGTTTGCGGCCTGGTTCCTGTAATAGGCTGAAATATGGCCGGATTGGTGTGCGGCCAAAACACGCCTACACTTTGGTGGCCTTTTTCGAGAGGCATCGGTGGAAGTCTTTCATTTTGCCCGCTTCGTGCGGGCTTTTTCTTGTGTGCGGCGTGCTCCATCCGAACTGGCGCGGCGCAAAAACAAAAGGCGAACCCAATAACGAGTTCGCCTTTCTGTTTGCAAGGCTGCCAAACCTCGAACACCAAGCAAGTCTGGCGCAAGCGATGAGTTTGTAATCTCACCTCATCGCACGCCGCCTTTACTTCAACGCTTCGCGCGCCGCCTTCACCGCTGCGAGCACCTGCTCCGGCGCCGTGCCGCCCGGATGATTGCGGCTCGCCACCGACCCTTCCAGCGTCAGATACGAAAACACGTCCTCGCCAATCAGATGCGCGACGTTCGACAGTTCCTTGCGCATTTCTTCGAGCGTCAGATCCGCCAGATCGCAGCCGCGATCCGCGCATACGCGCACGGCGAGCGCCACTGCTTCGTGCGCGTCGCGGAACGGCAGGCCGCGCTTGACGAGGTAGTCGGCCAGATCCGTTGCCGTCGAGAAGCCTTGCAACGCAGCGTCGCGCATGGCTTGCGGCTTCACCGAAATACCGGCGACCATTTCAGCGAAGATGCGCAGCGTATCCGCGACCGTATCGACAGTATCGAACAGCGGTTCCTTGTCTTCCTGATTGTCTTTGTTGTACGCGAGCGGCTGGCCTTTCATCAGCGTGAGCAGCGCGATCAGATGGCCGTTCACGCGGCCGGTCTTGCCGCGCGCGAGTTCGGGCACGTCCGGGTTCTTCTTCTGCGGCATGATCGACGAACCGGTGCAGAAGCGGTCGGCCAGATCGATGAAGCCGACGCGCGGGCTCATCCACAGCACCAGTTCTTCGGAGAAGCGCGAGATGTGCGTCATGACGAGTGCCGACGCCGCCGTGAATTCGATCGCGAAGTCGCGGTCGGACACCGCGTCCAGCGAGTTCGCGCAGATGCCGTCGAAGCCCAGCGTCTTCGCCACTGCGTAGCGGTCGATCGGATAGCTGGTGCCGGCGAGCGCGGCCGCGCCGAGCGGCAGGCGGTTCACGCGCTTGCGGCAATCGATCATGCGCTCGGCGTCGCGCGAAAACATCTCGACGTAAGCGAGCAGGTGATGGCCGAACGTGACCGGCTGCGCCACCTGCAAGTGCGTGAAGCCCGGCATGATAGTCGCGGCGTTCTTCTCCGCCATGTCGAGCAGGGCCGTGCGCAGTTCCGTGAGCAGGCCGCCGATGCGGTCGATCTCGCCGCGCAGCCACAGGCGAATGTCTGTTGCGACCTGGTCGTTGCGCGAGCGGCCGGTGTGCAGGCGCTTGCCGGCGTCGCCGATCAGCGCGGTCAGGCGCGCTTCGATATTCAGGTGGACGTCTTCCAGATCGAGTTGCCACTCGAATTCGCCGCGCTCGATTTCACCCTTGATCTGCGCCATGCCGCGTTGGATCGCGGTGAGGTCGTCGGCGGCGATGATCTTCTGCGCGGCCAGCATGGAGGCGTGCGCGAGCGACCCTTCGATATCGACGAGCGCCAATCGCTTGTCGAAGAAAACCGACGACGTGTAGCGTTTGACGAGCTCCGACATCGGCTCCGAGAAGCGAGCCGACCAGGCTTCGCCTTTTTTGTGCAGTTGGGACGTCATGGTGTTGGGCAGTTAAGCGGCAGTTGAGCGAGCGGTAAGGAGGCTGACGACGCGAATGCACCCGCCGTGCAAAAGCAGCCGCCGAAGCGAAGAAAGACTGGGATTTTAACACTGGCGGGGAGGCTGAAAGCCAGTTCCTCGCCTACTCACGTACCAGCACCACCAGTTTCAAATCCTCGCGATGCGCCGGCTTGAACGTGATCTGGTCGTACACGACGCGGCCGTCGCGCGGGTGATTGAACTCGCGCCGTCCACCTTCGCGGCCGCCCACGTCCTGCGACGCCCAGAAGCGCGCGAACGCGTCGCTCGCGGCCGTCAGCGAGTCGATCAGCGCGCGCGTGGGCGCGTCGTTCAGATGGCGGATCGAGTCGGCGCGGAATTCGGCGGCAAGCCGCCGCGCGCGCGTTTCCCAATCGACGATCAGCTCGCGCGCGGCCGGTTCGGTGAACGTGTAGCGCAGCAGATTGCGGTCGCGCGCGCCGTCCAGCCAGCCGACGAACAGATCGGCGGCGCGCGCGTTCCACGCGAGCGCATTCCACTGGCGGTCGAGCACGTAGGCCGGCGCGTTCACGAGCTGGACGGTTTCCAGCAGGGTGGCGGGCGCGTCGGCGGCGGCCGGATCGGGCTCCGCCGGGTCGCGCTGGGCGGCCAGTTCGAACAGATAGGCCCGCTCCGCGCGCGACAATTGCAGCGCGACCGCGATGCGCGCGAGCGCCTCGGCGGAAGCGGAAACCGGGCGCCCCTGTTCGATCCACGTGTACCAGGTCGGGCTCACGCCGCACAGTTGCGCGACTTCCTCGCGCCGCAATCCGGGCGTGCGGCGGCGCGGACCGGGCGGCAGGCCGACCGCTTGCGGCGAAAGCCGTTCGCGGTGAGCGCGGATGAAGTCGCCGAGCGCGTGGGCCGGGGTGGCGTCGAGTGGCGGCGGGTGGTCGGCGGAAGACGGCGTGGTCATTCTGAGCGGGCGATGGGTGATGGGTCGACGAAGCGCAAGGAGGTAATAGCGATACCAGAATAATCGCTTAACTTGTACTGGTACCCGGCGGGCTCTATTGTAGCGGCTCGTAGCGATTGAAAGGGCACGACGCCTGCCAGCGCTACCCGACACACCTAACCGGAGCCCACCATGAAGCATCACGATCAGGTCGCCGACGCCTTCGGCTCGACCGCCGCCGCCTATCTGACGAGTCCGACGCATGCTACCGGCGCCGATCTGCGGACGCTGGCCGAAGCGATCGCGGCGACGCCGGATGCAACGGTGCTCGACATGGGCTGCGGCGCGGGCCACGCGAGTTTCGCGGTGGCACCGCACGCGAAAGCCGTGGTCGCGTACGACATCGCGCCGCAAATGCTCGCGACCGTGGAAGGCGCAGCGAAGGAGCGCGGCCTCGCCAACATCCGCACGCAACAGGGCGCGGCCGAGGTGCTGCCGTTCGCCGACCATTCGTTCGATTGGGTCATCAGCCGGATGAGCGCGCATCACTGGCACGACGTGCCGCTCGCGCTTGCCGAAGTGCGGCGCGTGCTGAAGCCGGGCGGCAAGGTGCTGTTCATCGATATCGCCGGCAGCGATCATCCACTGCTCGACACGCATATCCAGGCGATCGAGTTGTTGCGCGATGCCTCGCACATCCGCGATTACCGCGCCGACGAGTGGATCGCGTTGTTCGCCGCAGCCGGGTTCGGGGCAACGATTCGCGAACGCTGGCGCATCGATATCGAGTTCAGCTCGTGGGTGGCGCGCATGCGCACGCCGGAGCCACGCGTGGTGGCGATTCGCTCGATGTGGGCGTCCGCGCCGGATGAAGTCCGTCAATATTTCGACGTGCAGGAAGACGGCTCGTTCAAGCTCGACGCGTTGATGATCGAGGCACAATGAAAAAAGCCGGGCGCGACGTTCTTCGTCGCGCCCGGCTTCTGCCGTTAGCCGAATGCGGCAGTCAACCAGGCGCGCCCCAACGTGTGCGCTCAGTTGCCTGCCATAAACGGCCTGCGTGCTTAGCCCGTATTGCGCAAGCCGGCCGCAATCCCGTTGATGCTCAAATGAATCCCGCGCCGCACGCGCGCATTGGTGTCGCCCGCGCGGTGACGCTTGAGCAACTCCACCTGCAAGTGATTCAACGGATCGAGATACGGAAAGCGATTCTTGATCGAACGCGCGAGCAGCGGATTCTCCGCCAGCCGCTCGCTCTTGCCCGTGATCTCCGACAACACCTTCGACGTACGCTCCCATTCCGCGACGATTCGCTCGAACACGTGCTTGCGCAGCTTCTTGTCCGACACGAGCGCGGCGTAGCGCGAGGCGACGGCGAGGTCGGTCTTGGCCAGCACCATGTCCATGTTCGACAGCAGGTTCGCGAAGAACGGCCACGTCTTGTGCATTTTCTTCAGCAGCGCGAGACGGCGGGTGCGTTCGGCGTCGCTCGGCGCGCTGTCCAGATGCGCGGCGACCGCGCTGCCGAAACCGTACCAGCCGGTCAGCAGCAAACGGCATTGGCCCCACGAGAAACCCCACGGAATCGCGCGCAGATCTTCGATCTTGCGTTGCTTCGGATCCTGCAGTTTGCGCGAAGCCGGACGGCTGCCGATGTTCAATTCGGCGATCTCCGAGATCGGCGTCGACTCGAAGAAATACTCCTTGAAGCCGGGCGTTTCGTAGACCAGCGCGCGATAAGACGCCATTGCCGCGTCGGACAACTGCTGCATCGTTTCTTCGAACGCGGGCAGTTGCGCCGGCGCGATGCCGTGCGGCAGCAACGACGCTTCGAGCGTTGCGGCGACCACCGTTTCCAGATTGCGCCGGCCGATTTCCGGATTGCCGAACTTGCTCGCAATCACTTCGCCTTGCTCAGTCAAGCGGATCTGGCCGTCCACGGTGCCCGGCGGCTGCGACAGAATCGCCTGATAGGTCGGACCGCCGCCACGGCCCACGGTGCCTCCGCGTCCATGAAACAGACGCAGCGTCACGCCGCGTTCGTTGAACAGCGACACCAGCGCGAGTTCGGCGCGGTACAACTCCCAGTTCGACGTGAGGAAGCCGCCGTCCTTGTTGCTGTCCGAATAGCCGAGCATGACTTCCTGCTCGTTGCCTTGATGTTCGATCAGCGCATCGACGCCCGGCAGTGCGATCAGATCGCGCATGATATGCGGCGCGTTGCGCAAGTCGGGAATCGTCTCGAACAGCGGAATCACCATCAGACCCGCTTGAGCCGGATCGTTCGCATTGCCGAGGCAACCGCGCAGCAGGCCGGTTTCCTTTTGCAGCAACATCACTTCGACCAGATCGCTGACGGTCTCCGTGTGCGAAATGATGTAGTTGCGCACCGCGCGCGCGCCGAACTTTTCGCGCGTGACGCGCGCTTCTTCGAGCACGCCGAGCTCGCTCTTCACGAGGTCCGAATACTCCGCGAACGGCAGACGCAACGGACGCGGCTGCGCCAGTTCCGAGAGCAGCACGTTGAGCTTGTCCGCTTCGGGGAGCTCCGCATAGTTTTCTTCGACGCCTGCGCGCCTGAGCAGTTCGGTGATCACCGCCTCGTGAACGTCCGAGCTCTGGCGCAAGTCGATGCTCGCCAGATGGAAGCCGAACACTTCAGCGGCCCGCGCGAGCGGCGACAGACGCGGTGCGGCGAGCGGCGCGCCGTGATGCTCGGCGAGCGAATCGATCAGCACGTGCAGGTCGCGCACGAATTCGGCGGAGTCCGCGTACGGCTTGGCGCGCACCGGCGCCGCGCCGCGGCCCGCGCTGCGCACCGGCACGCTGCCTTCGCCGAGGCGCACGCGCGCGCTTGCCGCGAGCCGCGTGTACATGCCGATCAACGCGCGGCGATACGGCTCGTCCGTGCGATGCGGCGACTGGTCGGGCGAAACGGCTGCGAGTTCCTTCAACGCGTCGCTGGCGCCGGCCAGCAGGTTCGACACCGACAGCTCGGCGCCCAGCTTGTGCACCTGCTCCATGTAATGCTCGAAGATCACCGCGGCCTGGCGGGTGATCGCGTTTTCGAGCGTTTCGGCCGTGACGTTCGGATTGCCGTCGCGGTCGCCGCCGATCCAGCTGCCCATCTGGAAGAACGGCGGCAGGCGCGCTTCGAGGCCGTGCTCGGCGAGCGCTTCTTCGATATCGGCGTAGAGCGCCGGGATTTCTTCGAGGAAGGTGGCGCGGTAGTACGACAGCGCGTTTTCGATTTCGTCGGCCACGGAGAGGCGCGAATCGCGCAGCATGCGCGTTTGCCACAGCGACGTGACGCGGGCGCGCAGCATCGCTTCGTTGTGCGCGCGTTCGCGGTCGGTCAACTGCTGGTCGCGTTCCGCGAGCAGCCGGGCGACGTCGTGCTGCGCGTCGAGAATGCTCTTGCGCTGCACTTCGGTCGGGTGCGCGGTGAGCACCGGCACGATCAGCGCGTTGTTGAAGAACTCTTGCAGGACCGGCGTGGCGGCTGCGCCGGCTTCGACGAGGCGTTCGAGCGAGTGGGCAATCGTGCCCGGCTGCGAGGTCGAGCCGGCCAGTTCGTGAATCCTGTGACGGCGATTGCGGTGGCGGTCTTCCGCAATGTTCGCGAGATGCGAAAAATAGCTGAAGGCGCGCACCACGCTGACCGTCTGTTCCGGGCTCAGCGAGCGCAGCTTCTTGTCGAGCGTCTGCGCGGCGGCGCTGTCGTCTTCGCGGCGAAAGCGCACGGCCGTCTGGCGGATCGTTTCGACCACGTCGAACACCGCGTCGCCTTCCTGCTCGCGCAGCACGTCGCCGAGCAGGCGTCCCAGATAACGGATGTCCTGGAACAGCGGATGGTCCTTGTCCTCGCGCGTGCGGCCATTGGCTTTCGGCGCGGGCGCTTGCGCCGACGCGGGCTGCCGCGCGGACGCGTTCGCCGCCTGCGGTGCGGCGGTAACGATCTTGATCTTCGAGGAGCCGGCCTTGGCCGGTTTTTGCGCCTGGGCCGTGGTTGCGGCTTGCGTCGTCTTATCCGATCTGACTGCCTTCACAGCCTTGTCCGTCTTGACGGGCGTGGAGGTTTTGGCGGCCTTGCCGGCTTTGGCGGCGTGCGCGGCCTGAGCGGATTTGCCGGCGCGTTTGGCCGATGTCGGCTCAGCAGCGGCCGTGGCGGAGGCGGCGGGCTTGGCGGCTTCAGCCGCTTGAGCGTTGGGCGATGCAGTGTTGCGGCGGGCAGGGCGCGCCGGTCCGGAAGACGTCACGATGGGTTTCCTCAGGGAAGCCAGGGTCTGTTGAGTGATGAACAGCTACTGCGGAACTGCACTATGAACTGCAACGTGAACAGCAAGGGAACTGCGCGAAACGGTATGCGCCGATGGCGATACGCCTGAGAGTGACTGCGCGCCTGAACGGTGCCATGCCTTTGCACGACAACGACACTCACGTGAGGCACCTGCGGCGCATTGCACCGCATTGCATCATCCCGCATGCCGCAGCCCGGTGCGCGAACGACCGTGCGTGGACAGGCAGGGATGGGGCCGGCGCGCGCCGCGCGAAGCCCGTCTCCTCCATCGATACCGCTTCAGCACGGCGCCCCGCCGCGTCTTGAGACGCTAGGGCGCGTGCTAACATTGATTGTTATTACATCCCGTCATTCGATCAGCAAGCTAATGAACACCGAGACGTTTTCCACGCCACCCCACACGCTTGTGATTGCGTCGCGAGAGAGCCGCCTGGCCATGTGGCAAGCGGAGCATGTGCGATGTGCGCTGCACAAATTATATCCATCTTGTGACGTAAAAATCCTCGGAATGACAACACGTGGCGATCAAATTCTCGATCGCACTTTGTCGAAGGTTGGCGGCAAGGGCCTCTTCGTCAAGGAACTGGAAGCCGCGCTTGCCGACGGCCGCGCCGATCTCGCCGTGCATTCGCTCAAAGACGTGCCGATGGCATTGCCCGAAGGCTTTGCGCTATCCACCATCATGGAACGCGAAGATCCGCGCGACGCACTGGTTTCCAATACGTACGACTCGCTTGCCGCGTTGCCGGAAGGCGCCGTGGTCGGCACCTCCAGCCTGCGCCGCGAGGCGATGCTGCGCATGCGCTATCCGCATCTCGAAGTGCGGCCTTTGCGCGGCAATCTGGACACGCGCCTCGCCAAACTCGATCGCGGCGATTACGCGGCGATCATTCTGGCGGCGGCCGGGCTGAAGCGCCTGGGTCTCGGCGAGCGTATCCGCGCGTTGCTCGATCCCGAAGACAGCTTGCCCGCAGCGGGGCAAGGCGCGCTCGGCATCGAGATTCGCGCCGACCGCGCGGAACTCGCGGCATGGCTCGCGCCGCTGCATCACGAACACACGGCCGCAGCCGTCGAAGCGGAGCGCATGGTCTCGCGCGCGCTCGGCGGCAGTTGCGAAGTGCCGCTCGCCGCCTATGCCACATGGCATGACGGCGCGCTGCATCTGCGCGGCATCGTGGCGACGCCGGACGGCCAGCGCGTGCTGAGCGCGCAGGCGTCGGCGCCGGCAACCAGCGTCGAGCAGGCTATCGCGCTCGGCCAGGAAGTCGCGGGCGCGCTCGAGCAGCAAGGCGCGATGGAGATCGTTCGCGCACTCGGCGCCGCCAACGGCGCGGCTGCGGCGGACAGCGCGGTGACCGGCGAGTGATGGCGGCCGATATCCCCGGCAACGCATCTCCATCCGTCGACAAGGCGGCGTTCACGGTCGTGATTACGCGACCGGCCGGTCAGTCAAACGAACTGATCGCACGGCTCGCCGCCGCAGGCATCGCCACGCTCGACTTTCCGCTGATCGACGTCGCGCCCGTCACGGACGAGGCTCCATTGCGCGCGGCGTTGAGTTCGCTCGAACGCTATGCGCTCGTCGTGTTCGTGTCGCCGAATGCCGTCGATTACGCCTTCGCCCGCAGCGATACGATCTGGCCGCATGCGCTGCCGATCGGCGTGGTCGGTCCGGGCAGCGTGCAGGCGCTGGCGCGTCACGGCGTGACCTCGCCGGCATACAACGTGATCAGCCCGCCGTCCGGCACCGACGAAGAAACCGCGCGCTTCGATTCCGAAGGCCTCTTCGCGGCGATCGACACGGCGCTCGGCGCGACGAACCTGGAAGGCAAACGCGTGCTGATCGTGCGCGGCGACGGTGGGCGCGAGTGGCTGGCCGAGCGTCTGCGCGAAGCCGGCGCCGAAGTCGAGACCGTCGCGGCGTACCGGCGCCTCGTGCCGGAACCGTCGATAGGCGGCTGGGCGCGTGTGCACGAATTGCTCGCGGGCGCGCCGCACGCGTGGCTGCTCACCAGTTCCGAAGGCGTGCGCAATCTGCACGAACTGGCGCAAGACCACCTCACCGCCGACGAAATCTCTCAACTCAAACGCGCCGCGCTCGTCACGCCGCATCCCCGGATCGCGCAGACCGCGCGGGCATTGGGTTTTGATAGCATTACGGTGTCCGGCGCGGGCGACGAGCGCATTGTCCGCACCCTGCTTGCCGCCGTCCCGACCGTAGTTCAACCGGTACCGTCCAACCCGGCTCATTCACCGGCTAAATCACGCATGACTGAAACGAACGCATCCACGAACGCTTCACCCCAGCCTGCCGCGACCACTGCGTTGCCGCCGAATCCACCCTTCACGCCCTACGAAGCGCAAAAGCGCCATAGCGCGAGCGGACCGCTGCTGTGGTTTGTCGTCGTGATCATTGCTTGTGCTGCGGGCGTGGGCGGCTATGCGCTCAATCGCAAGGTGGAGCGCACCGAGCAGCAACTGGTGCAGCGCCAGCAGGCCAACGACACGCAGACCAACGAGCTGCGCATCAAGACGGAGCAGGCGCTCGCCACCGTGCATCAGTCGGACTCGCAGGTCGCGCAACTCGAAGGCAAGCTCGCCGATGCGCAAACCGCGCAGCAGGCGTTACAACAGCAATACGCGGATCTCGCGCGCAATCGCGACGACTGGACGCTCGCCGAAGTCGGCCAGATGCTCTCCGCCGCCAGCCAGCAGTTGCAGCTCACCGGCAACACGCAGCTCGCGCTGTTCGCGCTGCAAAGCGCCGACACGCGCCTCGCCGCGTCGGACAGCCCGCAGGCGATCGCCGTGCGCAAGGCCATCGCGCAGGACATCGACAAATTGAAGGCCGCGCCTTCCACCGACCTCACGGGCATGGCCATCAAGCTCGACAACGCGATCGACCAGGTGGACAGCCTGCCGCTCTCGGGCGAAGCCCCGATCGCCCATGCCACGCCGCACGCCGCGACGTGGGCCGATACGGCCAAGGTGGCCGCGGCCACCGGCGAGCCGCGCTGGAAGGTGTGGTGGCGCGAGGTGAGCACCGGCATCGGCCAGCAGTTGACTAGCCTCGTGCAGGTGCGCCGTATCGACAACGCCGACGCGATGCTGGTCACGCCCGATCAGGGCTACTTCGTGCGCGAGAATCTGAAGCTGCGTTTGCTGTCCGCGCGCCTCGCCTTGCTTTCGCGCAACGAGACCACGCTGAAGTCCGACCTGCTCGCGGCGCAGAATGCGCTCACGCGCTACTTCGACAACTCGTCGAAGAAAACGCAGACCGTGAGCGATCTCGTCAAGCAGGTGCAGGCGGGCTCGGCCGCGGTTGAGCTGCCGAATCTGAACACGAGCCTGCAGGCCGTCAATCAATACCGGAGCCGGGGTTAATCATGGCGATCCGGGGACTTCTATGGCTTGCGTTGCTGTTCGTCATCGCGGTGGTGCTGGCGGTGGTGGGACGCTTCGACATGGGCCAGGTGCTGCTGATCTATCCGCCGTACCGCGTGGACATGTCATTGAATCTGTTCGTGGTCGGGCTGGTGGTGCTGTTCATTCTGCTGTACGCGCTGCTGCGCATCTTCCGCAATATCTGGCGCATGCCGCAGCGCGTAGCCGCGTATCGCGCGCGTTCGCGTGTCGCGAAGGCGCATGCCGCGCTGCGTGACGCGATCGGCAATCTGTACGCGGGGCGTTTTTCGCGCGCTGAAAAAGCCGCCAAAGACGCACTCGCGAACGGCGACAACAAGGGCGCGGCCGGTTTGATCGCCGCCACCGCCGCGCACCGCATGCATGAATATGCGCGACGCGACGAATGGCTCGCGCAGATCAAGGAAGCCGACTGGCAGGACGCCCGCCTGATGGCCACCGCCGACATGCGTGCCGACGGCCGCGACGCGGACGGCGCGCTGGCCGCGCTGACCGAAATGCAGTCGCAAGGCGCGCGGCGGATTCACGCGCAGCAGATCACGTTGCGCGCGCAACAGCAGTTGAAGAACTGGGGCGAGGTGCTCAAGCTCGTCAAGACGCTGGAAAAACGCGAAGCGATTCATCCGGCCGTGGCGGTGCGCTTGCGTCAGATCGCGGCGGAAAACCTGTTGCGTGACCGGCGCCACAATGCCGACGCGCTGCTGGAGTTGTGGAATTCGCTGTCGGCCACCGAACGCCATTCGCCGCGTCTCGCGGATCTCGCCGCCGAGTTGCTGGTGGCGCTGAACCGTCCGCAGGAAGCGCGCAAGATCGTCGAGGAAGCGCTGGCGCAAAACTGGGACGCGCGTTTGCTGCGCCGCTATCCGGATACGGCGGGCGGCGACGCGTTGCCGCTGATTCAGAAGGCCGAAGCGTGGCAGAAGGATCGTCCGGAAGATGCGGACCTGATGTTCGCGCTGGGCCGCTTGTGCCTGCATCAGCAACTGTGGGGCAAGGCGCAATCGTTCCTCGAACGCGCGCTGAAACTCGCGGACAACGAGACGCTGAAGATTCGCTCGCATCGCGCGTTGGCGCGTTTGCATGAACAGCTCGGCGATACGGAGAAGGCGAGCCAGCATTATCGCGAGAGTGCGTTGGCGATGAATATTGTTTGAGGGTTTTTGGGGCGGCGTGTTTGTTCTTGGTGCGCTGCTTTGAGAGATTGAGGCGGCTGGGTTTAGTTCATGAGTTGATGTGTTGATGGCCGCAGCGGTTGCTGCGGCCATTTGTTTTTGTGCTGGCGGTTGCCTGTTATGCGAGGCTCGATTTGATCGCTTGGTGCGGTCTTAGTGCGGCGCGGTGGACGGCGGTTGCACGGTAGCGGACGGCGATTCGATCGTGCTTTGCGTGGATGGCTTTTTGCGGGGCGACGCTTTTGTTGCTTCGATCGACGCCTCTGCTCGCTGCGACGCTTTAGTCAGCAAGTTCGTCGCATGCTGCGCCGTGAGGCGGCTGCGCGCGACGCCCTTCGCGTCGAGTGCAATCACCTGGAACAACTCGCGGTCGTATTCGAGATCCTGCTGATACTGCTCGGCCGTGTCCACCAGCAATTCGAGCAGCGTCTGACGACGCTTTCTTTCGTCGTGGGTAATCGCAGGATTTCTAACTATCGATGACGCCAGTGTGATCAACGTGTCCAGTTGACCCAGCTGCCGGTCGCATAAATCGAACGCGGAAAGGGCAAGCTTTTCGTACTGGAGTGCGTCGACGGGCGGACGTGACGCCGGTTGAGTTTTGACGGGCCTGGTCATGGTGCGATCTCCTTGTTGGTGGGTTGGATCGCCCGGACACGCTTCTTTGGAGGGAGGGGTGAGCGGGCACGAAGTAGGGTTAGCAGACCGGCGTTGAAACCAAAACCGGCGAGCCTTGCGGCTCCCCCACCAAGGCCCGCCCATAGAAAATAAGCGTGCAGAGGTAGACGCACGACCTGCCTGAGCAGGTGTGCGGGTTTCAACGTTTAGGCTGCTAAACCTAGTCGATGGGTATTTCCCACCGACTTGGTAATTATAAGGGAGTGGGGCTGTCTCGGATTTAGTCTTGGAAGCTAAATGGGGAGGTGGATGAAGGGACAAGGGCGGGTAGGGCGCTAGGGTCGACGGTCAATGCTTCACCTATAACCGTTGAATTTCGAGGTGGTTGTAGGCCCTTGTGACTTGGCGCGCCGCCGCCCGATGGCGGCCTCGAGAGTGCCCGTGATTGAAAAATTCGGAAGACCGGAGTCGACCATTTGCCGTCGGTCTATCCCATGCAGTTTTGGTGGTAGGTATCTAGTGCAGAACGGTCACGCCGCGCCGCTATCGGGGGACATCGGTTCTGCGTCCGCCCATATTTCCTCGTAGGCGTCCACTTTCATGTTGGCGCTGTGGTCTGTCCGAATGATTTCTCCCGGAGACCGCGCAGCGAAGTCTTTAAGCGATTGAGTAAGCGTCCATGCTTCAGCCTTGTCAATTAGCAGCACACGGTCGTGCAAACTGCGCTTTGGCGCCCAGCGCAATTCCAGCGGTCGAGTGTCGAATTGCTTCAACCAGTTCCTGGCAGCAGGTTCAACTGCAGCGTTCTGCGGAATCTTTGTTGTCAAAAGGCGAATTCCAATCCTTTCGGGGATCGTTGTGCCGAACTCGGTGAGCACCGTTTCGTTCATATACGGGTCGACAATAAGAATGTCGAATTTCGCGCGTTTCAACACCTTTGTAATTGCGGCGAAGGCGTCGAAGCCGCTGTCGACGGGAATGAATGCACCGGCGACGGCAGGTGGCGCAGCCAGTTCGGTCAGCGCCAAAGCCCTGAAAAGAAGCCCTCTAATCTCTCTTGCAGCCCACGGCGCCTCGCCAGTATGTATTCTCTTTAACTCCATCTGCAGAGCCATTAGAAGCGATAGATCGCCCGTTGCTTTTACGTAGGCCTCCGCCTTGCCGAGCCATTCAAGGACATGCATCTCCCCGCCCTTCTCATAGACACCAAGGTCTGGCGGAGTCGCCTCAATCAGACGGCCTATCAATGTATACAGCGTTTGTGGATCTAACTTCATGAGGCAGGGGAAGCGTAAAGGACGAACGAATGTAGCATGAGCCTGCAGTGAACGCTGAGCGGTTGGGATGAATTGAAACCGTTGTCGACTACTGTTGCGGCGTTTAGCCGTCGCTCCCAAGCTAATCTGAGTGTTTCATAATAGCCCGGCAGCGACCCAATGCGATACGCTTTTGCGATCGACATCACGACAGGCTTCGGTCGGCAGCACGCGAACCATTTCGATCCTCTAACCTATTGTGACCGAACGACGAATTCTGATGTGCCGCCGCCCTTGGAATCACAACATTAGGCGCGGGTTCGGCCTCCACAGTAGTTCGCTAGGTGCCCACCGTTTGTTGTGTTAAATTCCTGTCGATAATATTTCGCCCAAAGCTGGACTTAGGCGCGGGGCATCGGGGTCTATGTGAATGTCGCATCCATCCGTATGAGCCGACTCGTAAAGGTCGGTATGTACCTCCTATCGCTCTGGTTGCTCTTCGTGCTTGTAATCGTCAATAAGGCGGTTATCGATGTCAACATCTGTCTTGGTTGTTCGCTTCTGCCTTGGTCAGAGTTATCAAAAATCGTAAAAGAAAACCTTCTGCCTTTAGTGTGCGTTGCAATGCTTGCAGCGTCAGCTGTTTTTTATATGGTCTTTGTTAGGATAATCTCCGGTGCAAAAGACGGCCCGATCAAAGTCGAAGAATTGGAAGACAAGAACGCGGAGCACCTCGTCTTTCTGGCAACCTACATCATCCCGTTGGTGGGATTCAGTTTGGATAGCCCGAGACAAATGATAAATCTTGGAATTACATTGCTTTTGCTTGGTGCAATCTATATAAAAACTGATCTTTTTTACGCTAATCCAACACTGTCGCTATTGGGTTTTAAAATTTTCAATATAAGGTCTCAAGGTAGCGCTGCGATTTTGATTTCTAAAGAGGAATTAGAGGCGGGCGATTCCGTTAATGTAGTTCGGCTTGACAAAAAGATTTTTTTTGCGCGAAAGGCGACGCGAGTCTGACATGAAGACCAAACAAGAACTAACCGACACATTAAATGCCATTTTCGCTGATGGCGTCAATATGAAGCTCTACTTTGGCTTAGGGGCAGGCGCTGCGAGAAGCTACAAACTTGCGGACTTTGACGATGGCGCCACGCAGAGAGTGTTGACGAACTATGTCGCAGGAGTTCGCGAATTTTTCGAGCGTGACGAACTTCAGACCGTGCCATTATCTCAGCTGGACCAGCGAAGCGATGCGTTGGTGATGTACGACCTACAGGAGCAGCCCGTCGAATTCGCGCAGCTCGAAGCTTTGCAGAATGGGCCTGAGCCGGATTTCTTCTCATTCGACGAAAATAGTGTAAGCGAAATTCGAACAATCGCGATAAAAATAGCCTCCGTTCAAAGATCGGTGGTCTTTTTTAAGACCTTCTATCCGGTGTCCCTTGTCAAGCGTGACCAAATACTGCTTTATAAGTTAGAAAATCGATTCACCATTTTTGATGGCGACATCGTCAAAGTTACTCCCGGATTCGATTTATTGCTAGTCGACGGAGAGTTTTACATAAACGATTTTCGTAAATTTGAAAAAGCATTCTCATTTACAGAAATCGCCGAACGAGCAATGTTGGCCGTCGTCCAGTCGATTTTGGAAATGGGAATCGTCAACGATGTGAAAGGATATCTCGCCGCGTGCGCCGCACCGAAGCGCGACATCCTTCGTGCAGGACAAAGCGATGTCCTTCGGTTACAAGCCGCCACTATCGTGGCGTTTGCCACACAGAAGGGCGATAAGATTGGGCTTAAGATAGTTGACGGGCAATTTCACCTATCTTCGCGCGATAGCGTGAAGAAACTGTATAAATTGCTAAACGACGACTACCTGACCTCGGGACTTACCGCTTTTGAGTATGAGACGCTTGCCAAGAACAAGATGTAATAGCTACTGGCTCATCTTTTTGGTCGCGTTTGCATCCTACGGCGCGGTGCCATACAGGGAGATCCAAAGGCTGGCGGCGGTCAGTGACGTAAAGCGATCAAGCCGAAACTCTGATAATCCGCCAAGGTCCGCTACCCGAGACCCATTGCTTCAAAGTGCGGGACATGAATCTCGTTTATGAGATTAGCAACAGCATCCCCCGGGACGTCTGTAAAGGAAGGCAGTAGTTCGACGGATGCCGTCAACACCCGGAGTCCAATGCTATTTACCATGGCGATGACTTCGGGGTTGGCGGGGCGCAGATAAGCAAAGGTCGGTTCTTCGCCTATGTGCCGCGCCGTCAAGGCAGTAATATTCGAATGCACGAACGCGCAAAGGATTCCATACGAAACGTAGAGATCATTTACGTCCGAAAGCTCGAACTTTTGCTCTCGCGTCTGCCTCTTGTAGCCCTTCACCTTCAACGCTTCACGAGTTTCCGCTGCTTCAGCCAGCATTGACTTGACGGACGCGACCATTGCTTCGGCGTCCTCCGCCTCGCCCAACGATTCCAAATATCGTTCAAACATCGCGGCATCTGCCTTGGCATTGTCGAATGCCATTTGATCGGCGTAAGTCGCGTCCTTCGAAAGGAGGATCATGTCGGCCAAGCCTTCGAGCATCGACCGAACGGGACCAGCCGCATGCGTTCCAGCCCCGCCGTCCAGCAGGAGCAACATTGCGCGAAATTGCTCGGCTGTTGTGAGCAGCAATGTGGCAGAGACCCGAGCCGCAGCAGACTCATTCACCTTCATGTTGCGGAAAAATGCCTCAAGGCCGTTGATGGCATGCTCCGAGACTGCCCTTAAGACTCGAGCCTTCTCCTCTCTGTCCATATTGATCCCCTTCGCCATTGAGGCAAGCAAGCAATGTCAAAGCACTGCTATCGTTCAAACATTTCGGTGATTCCGCTGCCGCAGTCGCGTCACCTCTGCATTCGCTCCCTTCTCGTACGTCTCAGAACAAATTATCAACGATTCAAATGTTAGGGTCGAATGGCCGCACCTGGCCGACTACCGCCTCACGTCCTTGGCAGCGGTCGGCCAATATTTGTCGAAACCGCCGTATTCGGCGGTGAATTGGTCGCTCCTTCACACGAGCGCAAAGCCTCAGCAGTAGATCACTGTCAAGGCCCGCGCCTCCCCCTCACTTATTAACCATCTTCGCCGGCACACTAATCGCCAGCAAACCACCAAGCACCATAAACGCCGCCAGCATATACATTCCGGAATCATTCGCGGCCGTCGCCTGTTTGAGCCACCCCACCGCATACGGGCTCAAAAACCCCGCCAGATTCCCAATCGAATTAATCATCGCGATGCCAGCAGCCGCGCCCGTCCCAGCCAAAATCGCCGTAGGCAAACTCCAAAACAACGGCAGGGTAGTGAGAATCCCCATCGTCGCAAGCGTAAGCGAAGCCATCGCCAACACAGTGTTATGCGTCCACACGACAGAAAGCACCAACCCAATCGCCCCCGCAAACGCCGGCAGCGCAATATGCCACCGCCGCTCCCGCTTCCTATCCGCACTACGTGACACAAACACCATCGCCACCACAGCCCCCGCGAACGGAATCGCCGACAGCAACCCGATCATGAAAGCATCCGTCACCCCAGTCGCCTTAATAATCGTCGGCAACCAGAAGCTCACCCCATACAACCCCATCACAAACGAGAAGTACGTCAGACTGAGCATCAACACCCGCCCACTCGTGAGCACCTCGCGAATCGGCATGTCATGCTTACTCGCTTCCTCCGCAGACACATGCCGCTCGAGCAACTGCTGCTCTTCCTTGGTTAGCCACTTCGCCTTCGAGATCCGATCGTCCAGCATGACGAACACCATGATCCCGACGATCACCGAAGGAATCCCTTCGAGCAGAAACAGCCACTGCCACCCATGCCAGCCGTTGGCGCCGTTAAACGTCTTCAGGATATAACCCGACACCGGCCCGCCGATCACACCCGACAACGCAATCGCCGTCATGAACCACGTCGTCATGCGCCCACGCCGATGCGCCGGATACCAGTACGTCAGATAAAGAATGATCCCAGGAAAGAACCCCGCCTCAGCCAGACCAAGCAAAAACCGCATCACATAAAACATCGTCGGCGTAGTCACGAACATGGTCAGCATGGAGATCACGCCCCACGACACCATGATCCGCGCAATCCACACCCGTGCGCCGACCTTATGCAAAATCACATTGCTCGGAATTTCAAAGATGAAATACCCGACAAAGAAAATCCCCGCGCCGAATCCGTACACCGCGTCGCTCAGCCCAAGATCGCTGGTCATTTGCAGCTTGGCGAACCCAACATTGACGCGATCCAGATACGCGACCACGTAACAGAGCATCAGCAGCGGCGCGAGGCGCCAGGTGACCTTTCGGTAGGTGGCCTCTTCGAAAGTGGAAGGCGGCGCACCCGCGCCGGGATGGTGGAGCGGATTTGCGGGACTAGCCATGGTGTCTCCTCTTTTCTTGTGGAAATGAAGTACCGCCGTCAACCGATTCTATCCGCGCTCAGTGGTTTGCACGACGAATCGATACCGGGGGAAAACACTGACTGCGGCGAGGGCGGCGCAGCGGCCCGCCCTCGCTTGAATGGCCCGGCGCGGCGCTACACGCAGCGCCCGCCGTCCACTTCGAGACACACGCCGGTGATGAATTCCGCCTCGTCCGAGGCCAGATAAAGCGCGGCGTTGGCAATATCCTGCGGCGTGGAGAAACGCCCGAGCGGAATGCCGGCGAGAAAGCGTTGGCGATTTTCCGGCGTATCTTCCACGCCCATGAATTCGGACAGCAGCGCCGTCTCGCCGATCACCGGATTCACGCAGTTCACCCGAATCCGGTCCGGACCCAGCTCGACCGCCAGCGACTTGCTCGCGATAATCACCGCGCCTTTGCTGCCGTTGTACCAGACGAGCCCGGGGCGCGGTCGCACACCCGCCGTGGACGCAATATTGATGAAGCAGCCGCCGCCTTGCTCGCGGAAATACGGCACGAATTCCTGCACGCTCCAGTAGATGCTTTTCACATTCACCGCGTAGACGCGGTCGAATTCGGCTTCCGTGACTTCCATCACTGGCTTGTTGCGGTGCGTGGTGCCGGCGTTGTTGACGACGATCTGCACGCTGCCGAAGTCTTCGAGCGCGGCCTCGCGCAGCTTTTGCCAGTCCTCGCGCTGGGCGACGTTGCCCGTCACCGCGATCGCCTTGCCGCCGGCCAGCGCGATTTCGCTTGCCACGCGTTCGGCGGCCGGGCCGTTCAGATCGTTGACCACCACGTTCGCGCCTTCGCGCGCGTAGGTTTTGGCAATGCCTTCACCGAAACCCGAGCCGCCACCCGTGACGATGGCTGTTTTTCCTGTCAACCGCATAGTGTCTCCGTTGTTTGTTGTGAATGGTGATGCAAGTGCGTGACTCGCGACTAACCGTGCCGGATCGCAATGGTTTTCAGCACGGTAAAGCCATACAGCGCTTCGAATCCCTTTTCCCGCCCGTGGCCCGAATGCTTGACGCCGCCGAACGGCAGTTCGACGCCGCCGCCCGCGCCATAGTTGTTGATGAACACCTGGCCGGAGCGCAGGCGGCGCGCAAGCCGCATCTGCCGCGCGCCGTCGCGCGTCCAGATACCGGCGACCAGACCAAATGGCGTGCCGTTGGCGAGCGCAAGCGCTTCGTCCTCGCCGCTGAAGGACATGGCGGCGAGCACGGGGCCGAATACTTCGTCGCGCGCGAGGCGGTGGCTGGCGGGCACGTCGCGCAACAGCGTGGGCGCCTGATAGAAGCCGCTTTCCGGCGCCTCGGGAATCACCTCGCCATGCGCTGCCATAGGAATGCCGTCGTGCTGCGCGTCGGAGAGGAAATCCCACACGCGCCGCTGCTGTTTCGCGCTGATCAGCGGTCCGCAGTCCAGATCGGCATGCGAAGGGCCGACCCGCAACGCATGAAACGCGCCGCTCAGCCGGTCGAGCAAGGGTTCGTAAATGGACCGGTCGATCAGCACGCGGCTGCCCGCCGAGCAGGTTTGCCCCGCGTTCTGCACGATCGCCGACACCAGCACGGGCAGCGCCGCGTCGAGATCCGCGTCGGCGAACACGATTTGCGGCGACTTGCCGCCGAGTTCGAGCGTGACCGGCACGTGATTCTCGGCGGCCATCTGCGTGACGAGCTTGCCGGTTTCCGGCGACCCGGTAAACGATATGTGATCGATGCCCGGATGACGCGCGAGCGCCGCGCCCGCTTCATGACCATAGCCGGTCACGATATTCAATGCGCCGGCAGGCAAACCCGCCTCGGCAGCCAGTTCGGCGACGCGCAGCACGGAGAGGCACGCATCTTCGGCCGGTTTGACGACGCAGGCATTGCCGGCGGCGAGCGCCGCGCCCACGCTGCGCCCGAAAATCTGCATGGGGTAATTCCACGGCACGATATGGCCGGTCACGCCGTGCGGATCGCGGATCGTCAGCACGGTGTAGCCGGTCTGGTACGGCAGCGTTTCGCCGTGCAGCTTGTCCGCCGCGCCGGCGTAGAACTCGAAGTAACGGGCGAGGGCGGCCGAATCGGCGCGCGCCTGCTTGAGCGGCTTGCCGGTGTCGCGGGCTTCGAGCAGCGCCAGTTCTTCCTGGCGCGCGGCAACCAGCATGGACAGCCGGTACAGCACGCGGCCGCGTTCGGCTGCGCTGGCCTCGCCCCACGCGCCTTCGAAAGCGCGGCGCGCGGCGTGCACGGCGGCGTCGATATCCGCCGCGGTGCCGCGTGCCAGTTGGGTGAAGGGTTGGCCGTCCGAGGGATCGAGCACGGCGATCGTCTCGCCGCCTGATGCGGCGGACCATTCTCCGCCGATGAAGTGTCGGGCTTCTTCCATGCATGCTCCTTGAGGTGTCACGAGAGCCGCGCTGCGGTTACGTGGTGTTCACAAACGAGAGGCACAATCGAGAGAGACGCCAGACGATTATCGCCCCGATCCAACCCAGGGTGCCAATGGCCGATTGGCTATAATGGCGAATTAAGTACTTCCGGCCGCAGCGCCGCCGCTCGTGGCGATTTCACGATGCATGCCATTCGAGCGAGCGTGCCGCACGCCGTGTTCCGAATTCCATCCTCACCAGAGAGCGCTCATGAGCTTCAATCACGTCCCTGCAGGCAAAGACCTTCCGCAAGATTTCAACGTCATCATCGAAATCCCGGCGCAAAGCGATCCGGTGAAGTACGAAGCCGATAAGGAAACGGGCCTGCTGCACGTCGACCGTTTCATCAGCACGGGCATGCGCTATCCGGCGAATTACGGCTACATTCCGCAAACGCTGTCGGGCGACGGCGACCCGGTGGACGTGCTGGTCATCACGCCGTTCCCGCTGCTGGCCGGTTCGGTGGTTCGCGCCCGCGCGCTCGGCATGCTGCAAATGACCGACGAATCCGGCGTGGACGCGAAGCTGGTCGCGGTCCCGCACGACAAGGTCTGCCCGATGACCGCCGACCTGAAGTCGATCGACGACGTCCCGGCTTACCTGAAAGATCAGATCAAGCACTTCTTCGAGCAATACAAGGCGCTCGAAAAGGGCAAGTGGGTGAAGGTCGACGGCTGGGCGGGCATTGAAGCCGCGCACAAGGAAATCACGGACGGCGCGGCGAACTACAAGAAGTAAGCTGCGTCACGCTTGGTGAATAGAAAAAACCGCGCGAGCCCGCAAAGGCCGCGCGGTTTTTTTATGGCGAGTCGAAGTCGCGAATCCGCACATATAGACACAGTGCATCGAGAGGATGAAGCGAAGCCATTTTTATATCTAAGTGTAAACCCTTATGATTGACCGCCTGCCGCGCCTGCCTGCGGTAAGGCTATTTCAACGCGCTGACGTAGCGCCAATCCGCGTTCCAGGGAGCACACCGTCCGGATGCTGAATCGCAAGTCCAACCCGTCGTCGTCTTCTTCGCAGCGCTGGTCGAACTGGCTGTATGCAGTCGCCAATGCGATTTACCGCAAACGGCCGGTATGGATGGTGTCGTTTTCGGCGAGCGAGGCCAGTCTGTCGGAAGGTTTGCGGGCGGCCTGCGCATCCACGGCCATGCTTGCGCTCGGCAATGTGCTGCACGAACCGACCTTCGCGTGGGCGGCGATCGGCGCCTTCTGGACCTGTCTCGCCGACGCCGCCGGTTCCAACCGCGCCCGCTTCGCGTCGATGATGGGCTTCGCCGTGCTGTCCACGCTATGCGGCGGCTTGACGGCTTTCGCCTCCGCAGCCGGGACCGTGTTCGCCGCGCTTGCGTTGCTGGTCTTCACGAGTCTCGGCGCGTTCGGCCGGATCTGGGGCGCCGCCACTGCACAGGTGACGATTCTCGTCGCCACCGCGTGCGTCGTGATGGTCGACCGGCCAATGCACGACGTTCGGCAAGGCATGGCGTTTCTCGGCGTCTACCTGATCGGCTGCCTGTTTGCCGTGGCGCTGAGTCTGACGGTCTGGCGCATTCACCCGTTCAGTACGAGCCGCTCGACACTGCGCGCCGTGTACCTGCGTCTGGCCGATATCGCGTTGGACAGCGCCCGGCTGCTGGAGCGGCGCGCGGCCCGCGGCGAGTGGGCCACGCACGCCGCGAAGTTTCGCGCCGATGCCCGCGCTGCGCTCGAACGCTCGCGCAAAGTGCTGGCGCGGGTGCCCGCATCGAGAACGGGCGGCCGTGAAACCTACGACACGCTGCTCGGCTTGCTGACCGACAGCGAAGCATTGTTCGCGTATCTGATCGCCGTCTCCGGCGCATGCGAACGAGCCCCGGACGACGCATGGCGCGCGAAACGCGCAGTCCGGTTGCTGACGGCCACGGGCGACGTGCTGCGCGGCATCGGCGCGGCAGTCAATGACGGACAGTGGGCGCGTCTTACCGATTTGCAATTGCGCTTGCGGCGTTTTGCCAGGCGGCTCGAAACCGCGTTGATGGAACCCGTGAAGCTGAAGTCCGATTTCGAACTGGTCGACTTCACGCCGGTGTATGCGGAGGCGGAAAGCTGGCGTGCTAGCGCGACGCGGCTTTTCACGCGCATCTGGGCCACGCTCAAGGCCAACCTGTCGGCCGACTCGGTCGGCTTGCGGCATGCGGCCCGCGTCGGCGTGACGACCACGGCGGGCTTTCTCGTGATTCGCGCGCTCGGGCTGCCGTTCGGCTACTGGGCCACGATGGCGACGCTGCTGATCTTGCAACCGTCGATTGCCGCTACGTGGCCGCGCAGTATCGAACGGGCCGCGGGCAGCATTGTCGGCGGCGTGCTGGCGGCGGCTATCGGCTACGCGATCCATTCGCCGCTCGGCATTTCCCTCGCGGTGTTTCCGCTGGTGATGGCGACAATGGCGCTGCGTCCGGTCAGCTACAGCCTGTTCGTGCTGTTCCTCACGCCGACCTTCGTGCTGGTCGCCGACTTCGCGACGCCGGGCGCCAGCGAATTCGCCTATGCGATCACGCGGCTCGGCAACAATGTGCTCGGCTGCGTATTGGCGCTGCTGGCCACGTTCTATCTGTGGCCGACGCGCGAAAAGATCGACTACCGCGCGTATCTGGGCGAGGCGGTGCGCGCCAATCTCGCGTATTTGAGAGCCGCGCTGGAGTCGCCCCGTCGCAGCGAGAAGGAGATGGAACGCTTGCGCCGGGCCGCCGGTTTGGGCAGCAATAACGCAGAGGAAGCCATCGGCCGGATGCGCCTCGAAAAACTAGAGGACTCGATGGTCGATACCGTGACGCTGACAGTGCTGAGCGTATTGCGCAGAATGGCCGGCACTGCGACGCAACTGCGGCTGAGCACGAACCGGCGCGATATGCACGATGAACTCGGCGCGTGGATCGCGACCGTGAGCGCGGATATCGACGCCGCGTTGAATCGGACCTTGCGGCCGGTTCGTCACGCGCTGCCCGCGCGCGACGGGCTGACTTCGCTGGAGGCGGATGCGGTGGGCGAGCTTGCGCTGATGCATCGGCTGCTCAATGAGCGGATGCGCGAGGCGAGGGGGTAGCGAGGCGGCGCGAAGAAGCGGGACGATGAAGCTGAGGCTGTTTCAGGTCGCGCGGGTGGCTTCTTGAGTCTGCCCGGCTTCGATCGCTTCGGGCTGAGGCTGAGGTTCCGGCTGCGGCTCCGGCTCCGGCATGACCGACTCCAGCGTGCGAAAGCCCGCCGCCAGCGCCCGCTTCTCGGACGCTGACAGCCGCTTGACCCAATACTCCGCGCGCGACGCGCTCGACCGATCCGCCAGTTCGAACGACGCCAGCACCTGCACCGGCTTGCGCGAACGCGTATAACGCGCGCCCTCGCCACTCACGTGTTTGTCGAAGCGCGCCTGCACGTCGACGGCAATGCCCGTATAGACGCTGCCGTCCGAGCATTCGAGCAGATAGAGAAACCACGCCATCGGTGCGCTTCAGCCTTTAAACGGATTGTGTTCGCGCAGTTCATCCACATACGCGTGGATGCTGTTCTTTTCGTTGTCGAGAAAATGGCCGACTGCGTCCGCGAAAGCAGGATGCGCGAGCCAGTGCGCCGAGCGCGTCACCGTGGGCAGGAAGCCGCGCGCCATCTTGTGTTCGCCCTGGGCGCCGCCTTCGAACGCGCCGAGCTTTTCTTCGATGCAGAATTCGAGCGGCTGGTAGTACGCGGTTTCGAAGTGCAGGCACGGCACGTGTTCGAGCGCGCCCCAATAGCGGCCGTATAGCGTGCCGCCGGTTTTAGCGTCGCGCTGATACACCACGAGCGAGCTGGCGATCGGCTTGCCTTCGTATTCGGCGATCACGAGCAACAGATTTTCCGGCATCGACTCGCCGATCATGCGGAAGAAATCGAGGTTCAGATACGGACTCGAAAAGTGCTCGCGGTAAGTTTGCCGATAACACTTGCTGAAGAAACGCCAGTCCGCGTCCTGAATGTCTTCGCCGCGAATCCGGCGCATGGTCACGCCGGCTTCATGCACTTTGCGCCGCTCGGCGCGAATGTTCTTGCGCTTCTTCTGTTCGAGCGTGGAGAGGAAATCGTCGAAGTCGCGATAGCCGTCGTTGAGCCAATGGAACTGCACGCCTTCGCGTTGCATCATGCCCATTTCGGTGAGCGCGTTCGCTTCCGTTTCGGTGGGAAACAGCACATGCAGCGACGACACGTCGGCCTGCTCGGCGAACGCCATCAGCGTGGCCGCCAGATGCCTGAGCGCATGCGTATCCGCCGACAACAACCGGTTGCCTTGCACTGGCGTGAACGGCACCGCGCACAGCAGCTTCGGGTAATACGGCAAACCGTTGCGCTTGTAGGCGTCGGCCCAGGCCCAGTCGAACACGTACTCGCCGTACGAGTGTCCCTTCAGATACACCGGCGCGGCGGCCACGAGTTTGTCCGTGCGCGGGTCCGTCAGCGTGACGAATTGCGGCGCCCAGCCGGTATCGGCGACCGCGCAACGGGTCGCATGCAGGGCGCTCAGGAACTCGTGCCGCAGAAACGGCGTGGGTTGCGGCTGCTGCGCGAGAAGGGCATTCCATTCAGCGGCGTCCACCTCGGAGGGCGACGCCAGAATGCCCGTGCGATAATCAAAGCGTTCCTGGTTCAATCTGTGTGACTGTTCCCAATGAGCGGCGCAGCGCGTTGAGCGCTATGCCGATCGTTTATCCGATTTGTCCATTCCGTCGAGCTAACCAGCCGCGGTACTCGCAAGCCACGTCGGCTTGCCTGTCGATCCTGCCATGAAGACCCGAATCGCTCTTGCCCAAATCAATGTCACCGTCGGCGACTTCGCCGGCAACGTCGCCAAGATTGTCGCCGCCGCGCGCGCCGCGCACAACGATGGTGCGAAGCTGCTGATCGCGCCTGAACTCGCGCTCTCCGGCTATCCGCCTGAAGATCTGCTGCTGCGTCCCGCGTTCTATGCCGCGAGCGCTGCGGCGCTGGCCGACCTCGCTTTGCAACTGAAACCGTTCGCCGGGCTGCATGTGATCGTCGGCCATCCTTTCCGTGATGCGGCGCACGGTCATGGTAATGCAAACGCGCCGATCGAGCGCGGCGTGCCGCCGGTCGATACGTTCAATGCGGCTTCGCTGATCGTGGATGGTGAAGTGCGCGGCACGTATCGCAAGCAGGATCTGCCCAACACCGAGGTGTTCGACGAGAAGCGCTACTTCGCGGCCGACCCGCAGCCGTTCGTGTTCGAGCTCGACGGCGTGAAGTACGGCGTGGTGATCTGCGAGGACGCATGGCATGCGTCGGCGGCGCAAATGGCGAAGGCAGCGGGCGCGCAAGTCGTGCTGATTCCGAACGGCTCGCCGTATCACCTGAACAAGGAAGCGGTGCGCTTCGACATTCTGCGCGCGCGGATTCGCGAGACCGGCCTGCCGATGGTCTACGTGAACATGGTCGGCGCGCAGGACGAACTCGTGTTCGACGGCGGCTCGTTCGTGCTCGACGCAGAGGGCGAACTGGTCGCCAAGATGGCGCAGTTCGAAGAGGCGACCGCGATCGTCGAATTCGAAAACGGCAAGCCGCTGCACACTGCGATCGCGCCGGATCTCTCGATCGAGGCTCAGGTTTATGCGGCGCTCGTCATGGGCGTGCGCGACTACATCAACAAGAACGGTTTCCCCGGCGCGCTGATCGGCCTCTCGGGCGGCGTGGATTCGGCGCTGGTGCTGGCCGTCGCGTGCGACGCGCTCGGCGCTGACCGCGTGCGCGCGGTGATGATGCCGTCGCGCTACACCGCGGACATTTCCACCACCGACGCCGCCGAGATGGCGCGCCGCGTCGGCGTGCGCTACGACGAAATCGCGATCGCGCCGATGTTCGACGCGTTCCGCAGCTCGCTCGCGCAGGAATTCGCCGGCCGTGCCGAAGACGCCACCGAAGAAAACATTCAGGCGCGCATTCGCGGCACCTTGCTGATGGCGCTCTCGAACAAGTTCGGCTCGATCGTGTTGACCACCGGCAACAAGAGCGAAATGGCCGTGGGCTACTGCACGTTGTACGGCGACATGGCCGGCGGCTTCGCGGTCATCAAGGACATTGCGAAGACGCTGGTCTACCGGCTGTGCCATTACCGCAACCAGGCGACGACCTTCGGCAAGCAGGACGTCATTCCCGAACGGATCCTGACGCGCGCGCCGTCGGCGGAACTGCGCGAGAACCAGACCGATCAGGACAGCTTGCCGCCGTACGAAGTGCTCGACGCGATCATGCGCATGTACATGGAAGAGGACCGCTCGCTCGCCGAAATCATCGCGGCGGGCTACGCGGTCGAAGACGTCAAACGCGTCACGCGCCTCATCAAGATCAACGAGTACAAACGGCGTCAGGCGCCGATCGGCATTCGCGTCACGCATCGCGCATTCGGGCGCGACTGGCGTTATCCGATCACGTCGCGCTACACCGAACCGGTGGAGTGAACCGCGGCGCATCCGCAGCGAATCGCTGCGGACTCAACTGAACCACGCGCCGGATTGCCGCAACGCATCCGGCGCGGCGTAGAATAAAAATCATCCATTTCCCTTTCACTCTTCCAGACACGAGACGAGGTCCGCCATGAAGCGCATCACCGCAGTCATCAAACCGTTCAAACTCGACGAAGTGCGCGAGGCGCTCGCTGAAGTCGGCCTCACCGGGTTGACCGTCACCGAGGTCAAGGGCTTCGGCCGGCAGAAGGGGCATACCGAGCTCTATCGTGGTGCAGAGTACGTGGTCGACTTTCTGCCGAAAGTGAAGATCGAAGTGGTGGTGGCGGATATCCAGTGCGACCAGGTGATCGACGCGATCATCGGCGCGGCCCGCACGGGCAAGATCGGCGACGGCAAGATTTTCGTCGCGGACGTGGAGCGCGTGATTCGCATTCGCACCGGCGAAGAAAACGAAGCAGCGGTCTGAACTACCTGGCTTCGTCGTTCTGAAGTGGGGGCGCGGGCCGCAATTTACCGACTGCAACTCAGCTGCACAAGGCGGTCCGTCAATGCACCGCCGCGGTGCGCCCGGGCAGTGGCAAAACCGCGCGCTCAAATAAAAAACGGTGCGATACCCTTTCGGACATCGCACCGATACGCGCCTCTCGCAGCAGCGTGAAAAAGATTCTCTTTGAAGAACTTGTGACTACGCCCCGAAGGAACTCCCCCTCGGGGCCACCGTTCGATTAGAACGAGTGTTGAATACCTGCGTACACGCCAGTCTGGCTATGACCCGGCAGCGGGTTGTCCGTGCTGGTCGCCGTACCTGCGTTGTTCGCGTTCAGGCCGTAGTTAGCCGTCTTGCTGTTTTGCGTCGTCGCGACCTGGATGTCCAGCAGCGTGCGCTTGGACAGGTTGTACGAACCGCCGACCGTGTAGATCGTCGCGTTGCCCGCGCCATTGTTGCCGTTCACGTGGTAGACCGCTGCGATCAGCGCTGCAGCCGGCGTTGCTTGCCACGTCACACCGCCCCATTCGTGATCGAGCGTGGTCGGCTGGCCCGGCAGAACGCCCGTTGCACCTGCCGAACGGATAGCCTGGTAAGCACCCTGAATCTTGAACTGGCCGAGGAACACGTTCACGAAAGCCGAGTATTCACGCGATGCCGCGAATACGCCGCTGCCGATGTTGCCCGCATTGACGACGCTTGCGTTCGGGCCGTACAGGGTACCGTTCGTCGGATTGCGGATTTCGTCATACATGCCGCGAATCTGGAACAGCGAGTTCGTGTAGGTGATCTGCGCGCCGGCTTCACGACCTTGCGGGGTGGTGCCGTTACCGTTCCAGCTCGTTGCATTCGACAGCGCGTATTGGCCGTAGAAGTCAAAGCCTGCGATCTTCGGCGACTGGTACGCGAAGTTGTTGCTCGATTGCGGCCAGTTGCGGCCACGCACCAGCGATGCCGACGACCAGTTGGATTGACCGAACGGGTCGAAGTCCCAATCGCCGTTCGAGATGAACAGCATGCGGCCCATCGTGAACGTACCGTACTGGTCGTTCGAGAGGCCGACAGTTGCCCAACGATTGAAGAGACCGCCGCCGCCAGGGCCTGCACCCGTCATGGTGTTGAAGGAGCCTTCCAACTGGAACAGGACCTTGTTGCCGCCACCGATGTCCTCAACGCCCTTCAAGCCCCACAGGCTGGTACCCCAGTCGCCGCTTTCCGCGCGCCAGCGGTTCGTGCTGCCAGTTGCCTGACCATTCGCACCCACGCCTTGCGGGACGCCCGTCATGTATTCGATACCGGCGTCAAGGCGGCCGTACAGCGTCACGCTGCTTTGGGCGTGCGCAACAACACCGGCTGTCATCAGCGCAGCGGCGAGCAAAGCTTTCTTCATCTTCTCCTCCATACCCTGTCAAAAAGTGAAACCCAGTACTGCGAATGGTGCTCGGCCGCAAGCTGCGCCGAACAGAAATCGGTACCAGGGAGATTAGCGGGTGGATTGGGTCTCCTGCCGTGACGTGTAGCCTTGAGGCTATCTGGTCGCCATGCCGATCCCTCGCCGACCGGTTCTCCTCTGTGCTTTGAAGTGAAACTACTTTTAATCAACTTTGTTTTGCTACTTTGGTTACTAATTTATCAAAAATACCCTTCAGTGGGAGAAGAAATTAGTACCTGCCTCGTTTGATGTCTCCAAATTGCAATAAGAATGTGCGCGACCGCCCGCCGCAACATCGTAAAAAAACGTGCAAACCCTTACGCGACAAGGGAATCACGGTTCGGCGGAAGCAACGTTAAGGATTGCCACTATTGACGCTTAAGATGCGGCAGAGTAGGGCGGAAAGGCGGGGCCTGGAGGCGGCAGGGGCACGGATTTCGCGCCCAAAATCGGCGGAATGTGCAGTTGACCGAAACAAAAAAGGCGCTCGTAAGCGCCTTGTAATACTGCTTCGACTACAGCCCAAATAGCGGGTTGTCAGCGGCTCTCTATTTGAGGCTGCCGGAGAGGAATTGCTTGAGCCGTTCGCTCTTCGTGTTCCTGAATACTTCGTCGGGATGGCCTTCTTCTTCCACCCGGCCTTGATGCAGAAACATCACGTGGTTCGACACGTTGCGCGAGAATGCCATTTCATGCGTGACGACTATCATCGTGCGGCCTTCTTCGGCGAGCTTCTGCATGACCTTCAGCACTTCGCCGACCAGTTCCGGGTCGAGCGCGGAAGTCGGCTCGTCGAACAGCATCACGTCCGGGTTCATGGCCAGCGCGCGGGCAATCGCCACGCGCTGCTGCTGGCCGCCCGACAGATGCGACGGATACTGCTTTTCGAGGCGCGGCGCGAGCCCGACCTTTTCCAGATATTCACGCGCGCGCTCTTCGGCTTCCTTGCGCTTCAGACCCAGCACGTTGACGGGCGCCTCGATGATGTTCTCGAGCACGTTCATATGCGCCCACAGGTTGAAGTGCTGAAACACCATCGAAAGCCGGGTGCGCACGCGCTGCAACTGCTTCGGGTCGGACACGCGCAGCGCGCCGTTCTTGCCGATCTGCGTGCGCACTTCTTCACCGTCGACGAAGATGCGCCCGGAGTTCGGCTGTTCGAGAAAGTTGATGCAGCGAAGCATCGTGCTCTTGCCCGAACCGGACGAGCCGATCACGCTGATCACGTCTCCGGCGTTGGCTTTGAGCGACACGCCTTTGAGAACTTCGTTGTCGCCGTACTGTTTGTGAAGCTCGTCGACAAAGAGCTTCTGCTTCTTGGTGTTCATCAGGATCCTTGGGCGTGCTTACTTGCTGAGGGCGCGGTGCCCCGGGTTACTTGCCTTGCGGCCGCAGGTAAGCGAGCCAGCGGCGCTCGGCGCAGCGGAACAGCCATACGAGCGCGAAAGAGATGCACAGATAGAGCACGGCAGCGATGCCGAATGCATTGAACGACTGATACGTCGCGGAGTTCACGTCGCGCGCGATCTTGAGGATGTCCGGCACGGTCGCGGTAAACGCGACGGTAGTGGCGTGCAGCATCAGGATCACTTCATTGCTGTAGTAGGGCAATGCGCGGCGCAATGCCGACGGCAGAATCACGCGCCGGTACAGCGTGAACGACGACATGCCATAAGCGCGCGCCGCTTCGATTTCGCCATACGGCGTGGCTCTGATCGCGCCGGCGAAAATCTCGGTGGTGTACGCGCAGGTGTTCAGCGTGAAGGCGAGCAGCGTGCAATGCATGCCGTCGCGGAAGAACGCGTTGGTGAGTTCGTGATTGCGAATGATCTCGAGGCTGTACAAGCCGGTGTAGCAGAGCAGCAACTGCACATACAGCGGCGTGCCGCGGAAGATGTACGTATACAGCCACACCAGACCGGCAAGCCACTTCTTCTTCGACACGCGCGCTACCGCGAGCGGAATCGACAGGCAGAAGCCGAGCCCGATCGACACCACCAGCAGCCACAGCGTGATCGCGAGTCCGGTGAAGCGGTAGCCGTCGGTATAAAGATAATTGCGCCAGTATTCCTGAATGATCTCGATCATAGATCCGCCTTTCGCACGCCGGTCGAGTAACGCCTGTCGAGGTACATCAGCACGAAGTTGGACACTGTGGTGATGACGAGATAGATCGCCCCTGCGAACAGGGTGAAGAAGAAGAACCGCAGCGTGCCCTTGCCCGCGTCCTGCGAGGCCTTGACGACGTCCGCGAGGCCGATGATCGACACCAGCGCCGTGGCCTTGACCATCACCTGCCAGTTATTGCCGATGCCGGGCAGCGCGAAGCGCATCATCTGCGGGAACATCACGCGCGAGAACACCTGCCAGCCGGTCATGCCGTATGCCGCGCCGGCTTCGAGCTGGCCGCGCGGCACGGCGAGAAACGCGCCGCGGAAGGTCTCGGTGAAGTACGCGCCGTAAATGAAGCCGAGCACCGCGACGCCGGCCACGAACGGATCGATGTCGATCTGGTCCCAGCCGAGCAGATCGGTCAGGTTGTTCAGCCAGATCTGGATGCTATAGAACAGCAGCAGCATCAGCACCAGATCGGGCACGCCGCGCACGAGCGTGGTGTAGACGGTGCCTACGCCGTTCGAGATACGGTTTTTCGACAGTTTCGCCGCCGCGCCGAGCAGGCCCAGCACGAAAGCGAACGCCAGCGACAACACCGCCAGTTTGACGGTTTGCCAGGTGCCGTTGAGAAGCAGCGGGCCGTAGCCTTGAAGGAACATAGGGGGTCCTTGACGATGTGTTTGCGACACACCGCGAAAGACGCGGCCAACTCTGCGCCGCGTTTGCCGCGAGCTTGTGGCTCGCCGTGATCTGCGGCGCACAGCGCACCGCTGTGCAAATCATGACTGCATGGCCGTTGCCGGTCCTGCAGCGCGCTTTTCGACTCTTGTCGTGAAACTGCTTGTGAATCTACTGCCGACTGTATTACGAAGCCCCGCGAAAGCCCATGCGGGCGAGCCCCCGGTTGGGCGGGCCGCGCCCGGTAGCCGGCCGTCGCTATTCTAGGCGGTCAAAATTGTCACGCCGCTGGGGGTTTCCGCTTCGGTGCAAGGCGCTCCGTTCGATGCATCGGCACAGCCTGGCGCCTTGCTGAAATGCGCCGCTATTGCGTCGCGCCCCGCCGTGGCGAGGCTGCCGGTGCGCCTTGGGCGCTCAGGCAATCTCGAAAAGGGCGGTATTTTACCCGAACGCGGACGAGGCGCCAGTCCGGCGGGATTCCAGCGGCAAACTGCCGTGCGAAGACGTTGTGCAGGCGCGACGCGGCTGCGTTCCGGCCGGCGCATAAGCGGGCTTGTGCAGTGATTGCGGCGATTGCGGTGATTGATGAAACGATCCGGTGCGCCTGTGCCGATTGTCTTGCGCAACCCGTGCCCATACATTGCCTGCATCGCTATTTATTCCCCGGAGTCCCACCATCATGTTCGAGATTCGCCGCTCGCACGAACGCGGCCACGCCAACCACGGCTGGCTCGACTCGTATCACAGCTTTTCGTTTGCCGACTATCGCGATCCCCAGCACGTTCATTTCGGTCCGCTGCGGGTCATCAACGAAGACCGGATCGCCGGCGGCCAGGGTTTCGGCACACATGGCCATCGCGATATGGAAATCGTCACGTATGTGCTCGAAGGCGCGCTGGCTCACCGTGACAGCATGGGCAACGGCTCGACCATCCGTCCCGGCGACGTGCAGCGCATGAGCGCCGGCACGGGCGTGCAGCACAGCGAGTTCAACGCATCGCAGGATGAACCCGTGCATCTGCTGCAGATCTGGGTGATTCCGCAACGCGCGGGCGACCAGCCGGGCTATGAGGAAAAACGCTTCGACGCCGTCGACAAGCGCGGCCGCCTGCGCGTGGTCGCTTCGCCCGATGGCCGCGAGGGCTCGGTGACGATCCATGCGGATGCGTCGATTTACGCGGCGCTGATCGACGGCGCGGAAACGGCCACGTTCGCGCTGCCCAAAGGACGGCTCGCCTATGTGCACATAGCGCGCGGCGCGGTGACGGTAAACGGCGAGGCGCTCCAGGCGGGCGACGCCGCGAGGCTCAGCGACACGGATACGGTGACGCTGGAGAAGGGTGAGAACGCTGAAGTGCTGCTGTTCGATCTGGGTCAACTCAACGGCTAGGCCGGAATTCGCCGGCGACGTGCTTCGTTGTTCCAGAAGGAAAGGTTGAACGCGCAACGAGCACGCCGCGTAACAAAAAAAACGCCACGGAAGGAAACCTCCGTGGCGTTTTTGCATCCGCCGACAAAGCAGGTGGCCGCGCAAGCCGCCTGCTGCCTGTCCGCGCCGCTTACTGATTGGCAGCCGGCGCCGACGCCGCGCCCTTGCGATGCTCCCAGCGCTCACGCATCTTCTCGTGGCGCGACTCCATCTTCGCAAAGCGCTGCTTGAGCGCCGTGCTGACGGTGGTCTTCTGCTGGTCGTTCAGGCCGTTGTAGAACTTGAGCCAGGCGTCCGAGGTTTGCTGACGCAGTTGCGCGTCTTTCTGCTCGACCTGCTGGTGTGCGGCGGCCATTGCGTTCAGATCCAGGATCGGCTGTTGCTGCGCGGCCTTGAACTGGTTCTTGATCTGCTCATGGTTGGCGCGCATGGCCTCATGGTTCTGCTTCATGGTATCCAGCGCGGCTTGCCACTGCTTTTCCTGATCCGCGTTCAGCTTCAGCTGATCGTGCAGTTGCGTCAGCTGCTTCATGAACTGGCCGTGCCAGCCGCCGGGGCCGCCGTGCCCGGCGGGTTGTGCGGCATAGGCAGCGCCCGCGCCGATGGCGAGAGCAGTGGCGGCAACGGCGAGAACGCGCGACATCTTTTTGGTGGACATGTGAGACTCCCTGTAATGGAATAGCCGACGATGCAACCGGTTAAAGTGGACGGCCTGCACTCGGTAAGACACAGCGTAGAGAACTGCGCACTTCGCTGTGTTACGTGGCAGGATGCGGCTGTTACGGCGGATTACGCACAGCTTTCACCGTAACACCCGGTAACCCTTGGGGCCGGTTTGAAATCCAAAACCCTTCCTGCTGCGCGTTAAACTTCATCTCATGGCTACTCAAATACTTGTTGTCGACGACGACGTCGAATTGCGCGACCTGCTGCGCGACTATCTGGCCCGCCAGGGGATCGAGGTTTCGGTGCTGCACGACGCGGGCTCGCTCGAACGGCGGCTCGAACGCGAGCGCCCGGATCTGATCGTGCTCGACCTGATGATGCCCGGCGTCGACGGGCTCACGGCGCTGCGCAAGCTGCGCGCGTCGGGCGACGACATCCCCGTGATCATGCTCACGGCGCGTGCGGACGACGTCGACCGCATTGTCGGATTGGAGCTAGGCGCGGACGACTACCTCGGCAAGCCGTTCAATCCGCGCGAGTTGCTGGCGCGCGTGCAGGCCGTGCTGCGCCGCCGCCGCACGCTGCCGTCCGCGGCAGCGCCGGAGCAGCGCGAGCCGTTCAATTTCGGCCGCTTCACGCTGGACTTCCAGTCGCGCACGCTGCATCTGGAAGACAAGCCGCTCACGTTGTCGGGCAGCGAATTCGCATTGCTGAAGATTTTCGTCAATCACCCCATGCGCACACTCACGCGCGAGCGCCTGCTCGAACTGCTGCACGGTCCGGAATACGACGGCACCGACCGCGGCATCGACGTACAGGTCTGGCGTCTGCGCCGCATTCTCGAAACCGACCCGTCCACGCCGCGCTTCATTCAAACCGTGCGCGGCCGCGGCTACGTGTTCGTGCCAGACGGCGAACAGCATGCGTCGGCCCATTGATTCGCTGTTCGGGCGGCTGGCGCTGCTAGTCGTCGCGGTATTGCTGCTGTCGCATTTCGCGTGGTACGCGCTCATGCGCCTCGAGCGCAGTCAACTGCAAACGCGCTACGCGGTCGAAGAAGCCACCTTCCTCGTCGACGCGGTGCGTCAGCACGTCGCGCGGACGCCGGATCAGCCGTTGCCGTCACGCGTGAAGCTGGTCGATCCGGCGAGCCCGGAAGTGCCGCCGGAAACAGCGGACATGCCGCCGCCAATGGAGCGTTTCGTCGAAGACGTGCGCGACCGCATGCCGTCCGGCACGCAGGTGCGCGTCGGCCTGCCCGGCCGTCCGCCCACGCTGTGGGTGCGCGCCACGTCGGATCGAAGCTGGATCGTCGTGCCGGTGCAGCCGTTGCGCACGCCGCGCTCGCTCGACCGCACGGTGTTGTGGCTCGCCATCATTTTCTCGTTTGCGGTCATGGCGGCGCTCTTTGCCGCGTGGGCGCTCCAGCAGCCGTTGCGCTCGCTCGCCCAGGCGGTGGCGCGCTTCGGGCGCGGCCTGCCGGTGCCGCCGGTGCCTGAGCGCGGCCCGCGCGAGTTGCGTCAATTGACACACGGGTTCAACCAGATGGTCCAGGAAGTGGCGCGCACGGAGAACGACCGCGCCGTGATGCTGGCGGGTGTCGCGCACGATCTGAAAACGCCGCTCGCGCGTTTGAGGCTGCGCGCCGAGATGATGGAAGAAGTGAAGATGCGCGACGGCGTGGTGCGCGACGTCGACTCCATGACGCATATCGTCGACCAGTTCCTGGTGTTCGCCCACGACGGCGCCGATCGCAGCGAAGCGGTCGAAGTGGATGCGCAGTGCGAGCGGGTGGTGCGCAGTTATCGCGCGGTGGCTTCCGGCACGCCGACCGTGCAGACCGAACTCAACGCGGGGCCGGCGTTCCTGTTGCCGGCCGCCACGCTCGACCGGATTCTGTCGAACCTGCTCGACAATGCGCACGCGTACGGCGCGCCGCCCATCGTCGTCGCCACGGCGCGTACTCCGCAAGGCTTCACCTTGTCGGTGAGCGACAGCGGCGGCGGCATCGCGGCGCAGGATCTGATCAACGCCAGCCGGCCGTTCGTGCGGCTCGATCCGGCGCGCGGCGGCAATGGCCATAGCGGCCTCGGGCTCGCCATTGTCGAGCGGCTGGTGCGGCGTGCGGGTGGGGAGTGGGAGATCGGCAACCACGGCGGGCGTGGCTTGCGCGTCTTGATGAGCTTTCCGTTCGACGTGTTGCCGCGGGTCGCGGCCACTTCGGAGAACGCCTGGTCATGATGGGGGGCGCGGCGCCGGCTCCTGTAGCCTGCACCGCGCGCCGAGATCCGGATGCAAGGTCCAGCGGCGCGGTGTGGCCAGGGGGCGGCGCGCTAGTCTGAAAACAGCGTATTCAGCGCATTCGCCGCGTCGCTATCCACGGTATTCCACGTCACCGTTTCGGCTTCGAAAATGTAATGCGTGGTGTATTTGCCGAGACGCGCCAGGATCTCTTCCTGAATCAGCTCTGGCGCCACCTCCAGTTTCAGATACCACGCGGTGGACGACAGGCGCGTCTGGAACGCGCCGTATTCAGCCAGCAGATGGTCGAACGCGTCAGCATCCTGATCGCGACAGACGATGACCAGATTTCCCTTCATGCGAATCTCCGTAATAGCGGTAGCGGCAACCTTGATATCAGGGTCGATCATACCTGCTTCGTTACGGGATGCCCGAGGGCGTGTCTTGCGCTGCGTCAGCGTGCGTGCCGATGCGGCGTGCGCGGCGGCATGCTCAGCTTGCGCGCGTATCGGGACACGGGTGGGAGCGTTACCAGACGTTGGCCACGGTGCGGGCGGGCGGCGCGGTGTCGTCGGGCGGCAGGGCTTCGGTGCGGTCGCGGCCGCCCGATTTCGCCGCGTAAAGCGCGGTGTCGGCGCGGCTCATGATCCGTTCGGGCAGGTCGTCGGCGGAGAGTTCGGTAATGCCGATGCTCACGCTTAAGCCCACGGAAGCGGGCAGCTTCGGCGAAGGCATCGCTTTCAGACGCAGCCGCAGGCGCTCGACGACTTCGCGGCCGCCGGCCAGGTCCGTGGCCGGCAGCAGCAGCCCGAATTCTTCGCCGCCGAGCCGGCCGATCGCATCGGCGCCGCGCAACTCGGCGCGGCAGGTGTCGACGAAATGTTCGAGCGCGCGGTCGCCGGCAGCGTGGCCGAAGCGGTCGTTGATCTGCTTGAAGTGGTCGAGGTCGGCGATCGCCATGCACAACGGTTCGTTGCCCAGATGCGCGCGCTCGATCTCACGGCGCAGCAGGTCGAGGAAGTAGCGCCGCGACAGCGCACCGGTCAGCGCGTCGTGACGGGCCTCCGCGGACAGCAGCGTGTTGGCCGATTGCAGTTGCTCGGCCAGATCGCGGGTAGCGCGATGGTGACGCCGCTCGCGCACATACGAGACGGTGATCACCCACGCCAGCGCGACCGTGCCGGCCAGCGTCAGGAACACCAGCAGATGATCGCGCTTGTGATTGCGCAGCAGTTCCGGCCAGGCGGCGAGCGGATCGATCAGGTGCGCCGACAGCCCCGAGTTCAGGCCGCCGCGCGCCTGATAGAGCGACGGCACGGGGCGCTCGGACACGCCGAACAGTTGTCCGGCCACGGCGGTCGGCACCCACGGCGCCTGCTCGCGTACTTGCGAATCGACGCTGATCTGGATGTCGGGAAACGTATCGCGCTGATAGATGAGCTTGCGCTCGGCGGGGGACATCTGCATGGCGCGTGAGTTCGGCAGCGCACGGCCTTCGAGCGTGCTGTTGTGCGCCATGATGATGACGCCGTTCTCGTCGGTGACGAAGGTGCCGGCATGCGCGACCCAGTGGCGCAGCCGCGCGATCCCGACCTTGGCGACGACCACGCCGACCAGCAGACCCTCCGAATATGCCGGCGCGGCGATGAAGATGCCCGGCTCGCCGCTCGTGCGGCCCACGCCATAGGCTTCGGAGAACGCGCCGAGCAGCGCGTTGGTCAGATAGCCGCGCACGCGCATGTCGGTGCCGACGAAAGAACGCTCGGCCGCGAGCGGATTGTTCGCGGCGTTGCTCGAGGCGACGCAGATGCCGTTCGCATTGACGAGCCAGATCTGGTCGAGCCCGGAGAAACCTTGCGCGTCGTGCAGGAAGTTGCTCACGGCGGTCATCTTCGCGTCTTTCAGTAACGCGGCACGCAAGGCGGGTTCCGTCGCCTCGCTGTTCACGGCATAATTCTGAGATTGCACCAGGGCACGCTGGACCACGTCCATTTCGGCCATGGTCGCGGGGATGGCGCGAGACATTGCGAGGTCGCTGGCGATCACCTCCGCCATGTTGTCGACGATCGACGTGGACATTTGCCGCTGCGCACGCAGGGCCGCGTCCAGCTCTTGCTGTACCATCCGGTCCGCAACCATGCCGGCCACGAACCAGCAAACCAGTACGATCAGCAAGAAGCTGACCGGCCCGGTTGCCTGGCGCAAGGTTGTCCTGTTCATCGACTCTGTGATCCGTCTGGCTGTGACATGCAACTAGCTCATTCGTGGCAGCGCGCCGGCGCTGGTTCGCCCCTGCGCAAGCGCCCGGCAATACGCCGCCGCTGTGGCCCGGGATAAATCGACGGCAGGCGCCGTCTCCTGATTTTAACCGTCATGGGGCCTGACGCCATCGTTATTGCGGGAATGCGAAGCCCGCGTATTGCGCCCATCAGGTTCTTAACGGCGGACCGGTCGGTTTCTTGATGGCTGTACGGGTTTTCCGGGTTGCCCCGGCGTGATTCCGGGTCGCGGCCGCGCTCGCCGAAGCCGTGGTCCGCACGCGACGATGAATGGCCAGCCGCGCGAAGGCTACGCACGGCCGCAACGGCGTGAGCCGGGCGTTCCCCGTTATTTGCCGCTATTTGCCGCGAAAGGTTGTGCCTGAAACATAGGATGGTGTAGTGTCGTGCCGTCCAAAACAAGGAAAGCCCGCCAGCCCTACGGGCGGCGCCTGCGGCGACAGGAGTCCGGCTTGAAGGTTGTGGTCCTGGGCGGCCTCGCCCGCGGTCCCATCCTTCACCGGTCCACGTGTCTCCAACGCTAACGATTTACCGCGCCCACGCGTTTTGCCATGCCTGATTTCCGCTTTCCGGACCGATCTTCAGACCGCCGCGCCGCAGCCGCGGCCTCCTTTTCGAACAGCTGGCTCGACGGGGAGGGCATCTGATGGATTTCAGCTTCAACCTCAAGCGCACCGCCAATGCGTCGGCATGGCGGGTGTTGCCCAACCGCTGGGACTTCGTCGCCTTTCCGCTGATCATCTGCCTGATCGCGATGGCGGCGATCGGCTTTCACGAGACCTTGGCGCCCATGTCGACGCTCAAGACTCAAGCCATCTCCCTCGATCCGGCGAATCTGCCCGAGTACGCCATGCGCACCACGCTGCGCATGCTGGCGGCGATGGTCGCCTCGCTGGTCTTCACGCTGGCGTACGGCACGCTGGCGGCCAAGAGCCGCCGCGCCGGCCTCGTGCTGGTGCCGATTCTGGACATCCTGCAGTCGGTGCCGGTGCTCGGCTACATTTCGTTTACGGTCACGTTCTTCCTCGCGCTGTTTCCCGGCCGCGTGCTCGGCGCCGAACTGGCGGCGATCTTCGCGATCTTCACGAGCCAGGCGTGGAACATGACGTTCAGCTTCTACCAGTCGCTGCGCACGGTGCCGCGCGATCTGGACGAAGTCTCGCGCGGCTTTCATCTGACTTCGTGGCAGCGCTTCTGGAAACTGGAAGTCCCGTTCTCGATGCCGGGCCTCATCTGGAACATGATGATGTCGATGTCGGGCGGCTGGTTCTTCGTGGTGGCGTCCGAAGCGATCACGGTCGGCAACCGGACGATCATCCTGCCTGGGATCGGCGCATATCTGGCGCAGGCGATCTCGGACAAGAACCTGCACGCGATCGGCTGGGTGATTCTCGCCATGACGATCGTGATTCTCGCGTACGACCAGTTGCTGTTCCGCCCGCTCGTGGCGTGGGCCGACAAATTCCGCATGGAAAACACCAGTTCGGGCGACGCGCCGGAATCGTGGCTGCTCGATCTGATTCGCCGCACGCGCCTGATCCATCGGCTGCTGGTGCCGCTCGGCTGGATGTTCGCCAAGGCCGCGCGCGTGCCGCTGCGGCTGCCGGCCTTCCAGGGTCCGCGCTTCCAGATCCCGCAGATGCAGAAGAGTTCGCGCGTCGGCGATATCGTGTGGGCCGCGCTGGTGCTGGTCACGACCGTCTACGTGGTGTACCGCGTCTTCATGTACGTGCGCACCGGCGTCTCGCTGGACGAAGTCTGGCACGTGTTCGTGCTCGGGCTCATCACGCTGCTGCGGGTGGTGGTGCTGATCGCGCTGGCCTCAGTGGTGTGGGTGCCGGTTGGGGTGCTGATCGGCTTGCGCCCGGCGCTCGCCGAGAAGATCCAGCCGCTCGCGCAGTTTCTCGCCGCGTTCCCGGCCAATCTGCTGTTCCCGGTGTTCGTGATCGCGATCGTGCGTTTCCATCTGAACCCGGACATCTGGCTGTCGCCGCTGATCGTGCTCGGCACTCAGTGGTATATCCTGTTCAACGTGATTGCCGGCGCGACGTCGTATCCGAACGACTATCGCGAGGCGGCCAAGAACTTCCATATCCGCGGCTGGCAATGGTGGCGTCAGGCGATCCTGCCGGGCATTTTCCCGTATTACGTCACGGGCGCGATCACCGCGTCGGGCGGCGCGTGGAATGCGAGCATCGTCGCCGAATTCGTGCAGTGGGGCGACACCAAAGTGGCCGCGCATGGGTTGGGCGCTTACATTGCCCAGTCCACCGCGGCGGGCGATTATCCGAAGATCATTGTGGGCATCGCCGTGATGTCCCTGTTCGTGACCCTGTTCAACCGTCTGCTGTGGCGTCCGATGTACGCCTACGCCGAAGCCAAGCTCCGGCTCGATTGAGTAATAAAGGCAAAACGCGATGCAAAATCCTAAAGCTGCTATGACCGCCGCGCCGATCCAGACGCCGCCGAAGCCGCCGCGCCTCGGCGAAGAGATCCTGCGCGTCAAGGACGTGTGCCGCGGTTTCAACAAGTCGCAGGGCGAACTGCTCGTTCTCGACGACGCGAACCTGTCGCTGCGCGAAGGCGAGATTGTCGGGCTGCTGGGCCGTTCGGGCTCGGGCAAGTCCACGCTGCTGCGTATCATTGCCGGTCTGATCGAGCCGACCGACGGCGAAGTCACGTATATGGGCAAGCCGCTCGACGGCCCCGCCAAGGGCGTCGCGATGGTATTCCAGACCTTCGCGCTGTTCCCGTGGCTGACCGTGCTGCAGAACGTGGAAGCGGGCCTCGAAGCGCAGGGCGTCGGCGCCAGCGAGCGGCGCACGCGCGCGCTCGCCGCGATTGACCTGATCGGTCTGGACGGTTTCGAGAACGCCTATCCGCGCGAACTGTCGGGCGGCATGCGCCAGCGCGTGGGCTTTGCGCGCGCGCTGGTGGTCGACCCCACGCTGCTGCTGATGGACGAGCCGTTCTCCGCGCTCGACGTGCTGACCGCCGAAACGCTGCGTACCGACCTGCTCGATCTGTGGACGCAAGGCCGCATGCCGATCAAGGCGGTGCTAATCGTCACGCACAACATCGAGGAAGCGGTGTTCATGTGCGACCGGATTCTGGTGCTGTCGTCGAATCCGGGGCGCGTGATCGCCGAGATCAAGGTGCCGTTCAAGCATCCGCGCAATCGCCTGGATCCGGCGTTCCGCCGGCTGGTGGACGAGATCTACGCGAAGATGACCGCGCGCCAGACCGACGAAAAGACCAAGAAGGGGCTCGAGCTGCACAGCTGGCTGCCGCATGTGTCGACCAACCTGATGGCCGGTCTGATCGAGACGCTGGCGGCGGCGCCGTACCACGGCCGCGCCGACATGCCGGAAATCGCCCGTTCGCTGCATCTGGAGGTGGACGATCTGTTCCCGGTGGCTGAAGTGCTGCAGCATCTCGGTTTCGCCGACGTGCGCGAAGGCGATATTTTCCTGACGCCGCCGGCACGCGTGTTTGCCGAGTTCGGCACGCAGGAACGCAAGATGATGTTCGCCGAGCATCTGCTGCGGCACGTGCCGCTCGCCGCGCGAATCAAGAAGGTGCTCAACGAGCGGCCGGGGCATCGCGCGCCGCGCGTGCGCTTCGAGCAGGAACTGGAGGATTTTCTGTCCGACAGCGCTGCCGAAGAGACGCTCGACGCGGTCATCAACTGGGGCCGTTATGGCGAGATCTTCTCGTACAACGACCAGACCGAAATCTTCAGTCTGGAAGACGTGGAGTCTTGAGCGCGCTTGCGTAGCCAGCCTGAGTAACCATCGAGGCGCTCGGCGCTGAAGCGAAGCAAAAAACGGCAAGGGAGACCCTGCCGTTTTTTCATTGCCGCGCGCTTATTGCAGATTGCCCCAGCGTGCAACGGCCGGTTCCGCGGACGCCCACTTCCAGCCCTTGTCCTGCTGGCACGCGCTCGCCGTGTACCAGTCCTCATGCGCGTTCGGGCCGTCGCCGTCCTGCACCGAGAACACGAACTCCTTGCAGAGCGCGAGCGCCGAACCGAACGCGCGCGTCACGCGCACCTGGCCGTGACCGTTTTCGATCGGCAGCGTGTGCTTGACCGCCCACGGCCGGGTTTCGCCGACCGGCATGGCGCCCGCCAACGCGGCGATCATGTTCTGCTGATCGGTGTGCATGGTGCGCATATAGTGGCCGACGGCTTCGTCTGTCGCGGCCTGCACGGCAATGCCGACACCGATGCCGATGGCCGGATTGGACGTCACCAGACCGGACGCGACACCAGCCGCCGCGCCGCTCGCCGCGCCGACCGACGAGCAGCCGCTCGTCAGGATGCTCGCGCCGACGCACAGCGCCCCGGCCAGCACGAGCCGCAGACGCAGTCGCTTGCCGGACCACACAGCGGACCAGGCAGCGGACCGAGCAGCGGACCGAGCAGCGAGGCGAGGGCGGCGCGCCGTGAGGTCGGCCGTAGGTGAGCGCGCCGTCATTGCAACGCGCCCCAACGTTCGGTGGCCGGTTCGGCCGATGCCCATTTCCAGTTGTCGCCGTCACGGCAGATCGACGCGACGTAAAACGCGCTGCTGGCCGGCACGTTCTTGGTGGCCGTCTGATCGACGGAGAAGACGATTTCCTTGCAGTCGAGCGCGCCCGCGCTGATCGTGCGGCTGACGGTGACGCGGCCATGTTCGTCGTCTTCGATCGGCACCGAGTGGGTCACGCTCCACGGCGCAACGGCGCCTACGTCCAGCGGTCCGGCAATCTTCGCGATGCCGTCCTGCGTATTCTTGTGGACCACGCGCTCCGAGTACTGCACGCCGGCACGCGCGGCGGCCACCGCGCCGAGACCGATGCCGGTGGCGACCGCTGCGTTGCTCGTGACCTTCGCCGCGAGCGCGGCGCCCGCGATACCGGCCCCGGCCGTGGCGCCTTCCGAATAGAGCGAGCTACAGCCGCTCAACGCCGACGAGATGGCCACGACGAGAGCAACGAGCGCCGTTGCATGGGCATGTCCACGCGCGGCGGTTCGTTTGGTCCATTCGGCCCACACCATACTTTTTTGCATTTCCCTGTCTCTGCTCCTGCAAGTGCCTTTCGTTCGCGCTCGAGAGCCACTGTATGAACGAGTGACACGCGTTCCCCACCCAGCAATACGTGTGCCGCATTTTGCAGCATGCTATTTGTAATTGGCAGAGGGAAAATGCAAGCAATTGCAAAAGATGGTGCGAGACAAATCGGTTTCTGGTGGGCGCTCGCCGATTTTGATTGGTGGTGCGAAGGGATTTGAGGCGAGGTCCGGAGCGCGTAGCGCGGGTCTTTTGCAACCGGCGGCCGGTACATGACTCAGGCGCTCGCGTGACGCTCACGCAATTGCGCCACGTGAGCGCCACGTCATGAACTCATTGCTCGGCTTCTTCTTCCGCGCTTTCGTCGCCGTATGCGCTCAGGCGGTTGTACAGCGTCTTGAGACTCACGCCGAGGGCTTTGGCCGCACGCCGTTTGTCGCCGCCACAATATTTGAGCGTGCCGAGAATGATCTGTTTTTGCGCATCGGCGAGCGGCGTGCCGATCCATACGCTCATCGCATCGCCCTGCGTCATGGGCTTTTTCACGCGCGACGCAAGATGCGGATGCGGCAGCTCCACCGTCTTCTCCGCGAGAATGAACGCGCGATACACCGCGTTCTTCAACTCGCGCACGTTGCCCGGCCACGACCAGGTGCGCAGCGTTTCGATCGATCTTTTGCTGAAGCTTTTGCTCGTGCCTTCCTGCTGATTGAGCAACGCGAGGAAATGCTGCGCGAGCAGTTCGCGATCATTCTCGCGCTCGCGCAGCGGCGGCGCGCGCAGCGGGAAAACCGCGAGCCGGTACATGAGGTCTTCACGCAAACCGTTTTCCTTGACCGCCACCGCCGGGTCGCGATTGGTCGCGGCGATCACGCGCACGTTGCCGCTGATCAGGTCGGTGCCGCCTACCCGGTAGAACGTGCCGGTTTCGAGCGCGCGCAGAAGTTTGACCTGACGCACCGGCGCCATTTCGGTGATTTCGTCGAGGAACAGCGTGCCGCCGTTCGCGTGTTCGAAGTAGCCGATGCGGCCCTGGACCGCGCCCGTGAAACTGCCTTTCTCGTGGCCGAACAGTTCGGCTTCGATGAGTTCGTCGGGAATCGCGCCGCAGTTCACGGCGACGAACGGTGCGTCCCGGCGGCTGCTTTTATCGTGAATCGTGCGGGCGATCAGCTCCTTGCCCGTGCCGGATTCGCCGATGATCAGCGCGGTCGCGTCGGTGCTGGCGACGCGTTCGATCTGCTCGTACAGATCGAGCATCACCGGCGACGAGCCGTACAGCAGACCGTACGATTTCAGTCCCGCGATGCCGTCCGCGACGCGCTGCTTCGCCAGTGCCGAAGCATGGCCGCCGGTGGAGACGGTGGGCGAGTCCAGGTCGATTGACGCCATAAACGGGGGTCCTGTGCAAATGAGTTCGTTGTTGCGGCGCGCAGGCCTGGGAACGAGATAAACCAGTCAAGCCGCTATCTCTCAAAGATTGATTTAACCACTTGGACACCGTTTTCGGCAAACGATGTCAGCGTTGTCGGGATACATTCCTATGCGGTCGGTCGAAAGTGCCTGGCGTCGCGGTCGTTCTTCATTCAGAGGGCGAAGTTACCGGGCACGGCGTTTGCGACTCCGATCCGACACGCGTTTGCTTTTCCGCGCGATTCACTTCTTGCTTCGCGATGGCGGCAACCACGCTCGCCGATTCGCATCGATTCGTATCGATTCGCAGAATGCGCAGATTCGCCGGAAAACACACGCGAACGCCGAACTCAGACCAGGAGTGAATGATGACTGACACCACGCAACAGCTCGCACTCGGCGGCCAGAAGATTGTCGAAGACCTGCGGGTGCTGCTGAAGGACTCGGAAGAAATGCTGCGGCTTGCCGCCAACGTGCCGGGCGAGGGCGTCGGCGCGCTGCGCGACAAGCTGGGTACGCATGTCGAAACCCTGCAGTCGGCGCTTGGCGACGCGCAGCAGAATGCGCAGCGGCGTTACCGCACAGCCGCGGTCAATACGGAGCGCTATGTGCGGCACAATCCGTGGCGCTCGGTCGCCATCGCGGCGGGCGTCGGCTTCGTGCTCGGCATGCTGACCGCGCGCTGATGCGCGCTCATGCGCGTTCCGCGATCAATCCGCTTCATGAAGACAAGGAGTTCACGATGGCACGACCCAAGATCGGCATTTTCGGCGCGCTGATGGCGCTCGGCGGCTTTCTGGCCATCCGTTACGTGCAGCGCAGCCGCGCCGCTCAAGTTCCCGCGGCGCGAGAATTGAGCCGTTGGGAAAACGAGGGCGGCACGGTGGCGACCCCGTCCACACCGGCGGCGAGTGCCGCGCCGGCAGCGGAAGTAAGCCCGGGCACCCCCGGCGCCAACGGCTCCGCCTATCCGAACGGCAATGGCGGTGCATGGCCGTTTCCGCGCAGTTGAGCGGTTTGCCGGACGGCGTTATTAGCGCGCGGCTCTAACGGGCGGCGCGCGATGCACATTACAGATTTGTACCAATAAAGCCGTATAATAGGCAATTAGACAACAATGACGGTTTTCGCCGCGGGTTTCGGCCCTGTATTGTTGCAAAATTGGATCAAGTTGCCGGCAGGTGTGTTGACTTGAGGTTGGCGGGTGCTCGCATTGGAGTGCCCGGTAACGCGGGCGAAACGCCGAGCCGCCGGCGCGCTCTTCAGCATGCGCCATAGCATGTTTTCCCATACCCACGCTTGCAGGCTTTCGAGACGCGATGCCACATGTACTGATTGTCGATGACGATGCCGGTACCCGCGAGGCGCTTTCCGCCATCATCGGGGAAGACGGTCTGACCACCGCCACCGCGGGCGATTTGCGCGAAGCGCGCATTCAACTGGTCCGGCAGATGCCGGACGTCGTCTTTACGGACCTGAAGCTGCCGGATGGCAGCGGGGTCGATCTGTTCGAAGATCTGGATCCGCGCTCCGGCGTGGAAGTGATCGTGATTACCGGCCACGCCACGGTCGAGTCGGCGGTCAACGCGCTGAAAATGGGCGCCACCGACTATCTGGTCAAGCCGATCAACATGCAGCGCGTGAAGGCGATTCTGTCGCGCCTGCCGCGCGCCGGCGACCTGAAAGCGGAAATCGGCACGCTGCGCGGCGAGTTGCGCCGCATGGGCCGCTTCGGTCTGATGCTCGGCAATTCGCCGGCCATGCAGGAGGTCTACGACCAGATTGGCCGGGTCGCGCCAACGGCGGCCTCGGTCATGCTGGTGGGCGAATCGGGCACCGGCAAGGAAGTCGCCGCGCAGACGCTGCACCAGTTGAGCTTGCGTCGCAAGCATGCGTTTCTCGCGGTGAACTGCGGCGCGATCTCGCCGAATCTGATCGAATCGGAAATGTTCGGCCACGAGCGCGGCTCGTTCACCGGCGCGGACCGTCAGCATAAGGGCTATTTCGAGCGCGCGAACGGCGGCACGCTGTTCCTCGACGAAATCACCGAGATGCCGATCGAGTTGCAGGTCAAGCTGCTGCGTGTGCTCGAAACCGGCATGTTCATGCGGGTCGGCACGACCAAAGAGATCGAAACGGACGTGCGCCTGATTGCGGCCACCAACCGCGATCCCGAGCAGGCCGTGCTGGAAGGCAAGCTGCGGCTGGACCTGTACCATCGGTTGAACGTGTTTCCGATCAGCCTGCCGCCGTTGCGTGATCGAGGCAAAGACGTGGAACTGCTGGCCCAGGCTTTCCTCGACGAACTCAACGAACGCCACAGCACCAGAAAGCATTTCCCGCCGGCCGTGAAGGACATGCTGATGTCGTATCCGTGGCCGGGCAATGTGCGCGAGCTGAAGAATTACGTGCAACGCGCACACATCATGTCGGGCTCGGATTCGGACAGCACGGCGACCGTGCCGCTGCAGATCACGCTGTCCAAGCCCGCGGCCGGTACGGCGATCACGATTCCGTTCGGCACTTCGCTTGCCGAAGCGGACCGTCAGCTGATTCTGGCCACGCTCGAGCAGTGCGGCGGCGTGAAGACGCGGGCCGCCGAGATTCTCGGCATCAGCCTCAAGACGCTGTATAACCGCCTCGTCGAGTACGGCAACGACGCACGGGAAGACGGCGACGCCGCCGATGAATCGCGCGCGCTCGGCGGCGCGGACGCCTGACGGCGCAACTCGTCGGTCGTGCGCCGGCGCCGCGCCATGCGGTGCCGCTTGACGCGTTGCTAGCGCCACGCCCCCGCCGGGAGCGGCACTATAACGGCACAGGCCTTGCTGCGATCCAATGGAACGCAAACGAGGATACCAACATGCCGCAATACGCTGCCGCTCCCGAGCTTCCGTTGCCGAAGCACGCTCATCGTCCCGAGCCGATCGAACCGCCGTCCGCGCCTCCGGTCGCGCCGCCGAGCCCCGGCGAACCCGACACGATTCCTGTTCCGAGTCCCGATCCGGGGCCGCAACCGATCGAACCCATCGAGCCGGTCGCGCCGCCGATCGGCGATCCGCCGCCGCAGCCCACGCAAACGCCACAAGCCAGTCAGCGTCGGCCGTTACAGTCGCTACGCATGCAACTCTGACGCGTTCGGTGCGTTACACCACAGTCCGGCGTAGAGAATTTATGTACTTGTTACAAAGCTGGCGCATCTTTTACCGGCAATTTACCTTGGTGACCCCTAGACTGTATTGATGCCGCAAACGTGGCGGCGGGCTTCCCCTGGAGGCGTGGATCATGAGACATCCAGCATTGCGACGTTCAGCGCGCCATTCGAAGCGCGATTCCCGACCGGGCGGCAGCAAAGACGGCCCGCCGGCGTCGCCCGATCCGGCAGGGCAGAACCGCGTCGCACCCGATGCGCCGCCGGACGGCGAGCACAACCAGGGTGGGGTGCGCCCGGAAGGGCTCGAATACCAGCGCGACCTGGGCTCGGAACAGGACGCGTAAAGCCGATGAGGGCCGATGGCGGCCGGTAAGCAGGCCTTCCGGTTTCGTCAGATAAAACAGAAAAAATTTCTTCGTGGCAGAGCGGTGCCGCGCGCTTCTGCTCGCCGGTCACATTTGCACACATTTTTATTTCCAATATCTTAAAAAACGGCACGCGACTTGCATGCACCTTTTTGGCACATATCCGTATGCAACGAAACAACTGAACTAGGTGGAGCACCAATGAGCAGACTGATCGTGGTATCGAATCGTGTCGCGCCGACTCAGGAAGGCCGTCCCGCAGCGGGCGGACTGGCGATCGGCGTGCTGGACGCGCTGAAGGAAACCGGCGGAGTCTGGTTCGGCTGGAGCGGCGAGACGGTGAGCGAGCCGAGCGCTCCGGTGATCGAGAAACAGGGCAACGTGACGTACGCGACGGTGGGTCTCACCAAGCGCGATTACGACCAGTACTACCGCGGTTTTTCCAACGCGACGCTGTGGCCGACGTTCCATTACCGCAACGACCTCTCGCGCTACGACCGTCAGGAATACGCGGGCTATCAGCGCGTGAACGCGACGCTCGCCAAGCAGCTCAAGGAGCTGCTGAAACCCGACGACATCATCTGGGTTCACGACTATCACCTGCTGCCGTTCGCGCGCTGCCTGCGCGAGCTGGGCGTGAAGAATCCCATCGGCTTCTTCCTGCATATTCCGTTTCCGGTGCCGGAGGTGCTGCGCACCATTCCGCCGCACGAAGAACTGGTCAAGGCCATGTGCAGCTACGACGTGATCGGCTTCCAGACCGATGCGGATCGCCAGTCGTTCGTCGACTTCATCGAGCGTGGCCAGCACGGCACATCGAGCGAGGACGGCATGGTGCACGCGTACAACCGCTTCCTGAAAGTGGGCGCGTATCCGATCGGAATCTATCCGGACGCGATTGCCAAGGCCGCCGAGCAGTTCACCGACCGCAAGCCGGTGCGCAGCCTGCGCGACGGTATGCGCGGGCGCAAGCTGATCATGAGCGTGGATCGTCTCGACTATTCGAAGGGGCTGGTGGAGCGCTTTCAGGCGTTCGAGCGACTGTTGCTGAACGCACCCGGTTGGCACGGACGCGTATCGCTGGTGCAGATCGCGCCGCCGACGCGTGCGGACGTGCAGACATATCAGCGGATTCGGCAGACGCTGGAGGGCGAAGCGGGCCGCATCAACGGCCGGTTCGCGCAGCTCGACTGGACGCCGATCCAGTACCTGAACCGCAAATACGAGCGCAATCTGCTGATGGCGCTATTCCGTCAATCGCAGGTCGGTTATGTGACGCCGCTGCGCGACGGTATGAATCTGGTCGCGAAGGAGTATGTCGCCTCGCAGGATCCGGCCGATCCGGGCGTGCTGGTGCTGTCGCAATTCGCCGGCGCCGCCGAGCAGTTGCCGGGCGCGCTGGTCGTCAATCCGTTTGATCTGTCGCAGATGGCCGAAGCGCTTGAACGCGCTCTGTCCATGCCGCTCGCCGAGCGTCAGGCGCGGCATGCCGACATGATGGCGCCGATGCGAGAGAACAATCTGTCGGTGTGGCGCGATACGTTCCTTGCCGATCTGCGCAATGTCGCCACGGCCTCTTCGGTGACGGCCAAAGCGGTAAAGCTCGCTGACGTGACCGCATCGTCGTAGGCGGATCAACGGCCGCGCGGCTTGCACGAGTGCACGCCGCGTGTGCTGGTCACGTCATCGGGTAACAGCACAGATGGGCGAAAGACCGCAAGGGCGCGAATCGCATGATGCGGGACGCGCCCTTGTTGCATTGGCGCGTCCGGCAACGCGGATCGGGCGCTCAGGCCGCCTGCGCGTGGCCGCGCTACATGACGCGCAGCGTGCTGATGACCGCGGCGACGGCTGAAAAGCACGCGGCCACGTAGAGCACGATGGTCGGCCCGTGTAGCGGCGCAATGCCGAAGATCAGCGCGACCAGCGCCGCGCCGAGCGTCTGACCGGTCAGGCGCGCGGTGCCGAGCATGCCGCTCGCGCCGCCGCTGCGCTCGCGCGGCGCCGCGGACAGTATGGTGCGATTGTTGGGCGACTGGAAGATGCCGAAGCCCGCGCCGCACAAAGCCATGCGCCACGTGATCTGCATGACGTCCGGATGCGGGCCGAGCGTGGCGAGCAGAATCAGCCCGGCCGTCATGGCGGCGAGTCCGATGCCGCCCAGCCATCCCGAGGACACCTTGTCCGACAGCAGGCCCGCAATCGGCGCCGCGACGATGATCACTGCCGGCCACGGCGTCATGAGCAGGCCGGTATCCACTTGCGAGAATCCCAAGGTCTCCTGCAGCAGAAAGGGCAACGACACGAAGGCGAGCATCTGCGCGCAGAACGAACAGATGGAGGTGCCGATCGAAAGCGCGAACACGGGAATCCTGAGCAGATCGACCGGCAGCAGGGGTGCGGGCTGCGTCAACTGACGCCGCACGAAGAAATAGCCGATCACCACCGCGGCGATCACCTCGATCGCGACGTAGCCGAAGCGTTCGCCGTGGCCGAGTCCGTCGACGGCAAAAATCAGCAGGCCGAACACGAACGCGTTCATCACGGCGCTCAGGTAGTCGTATGGCGATTCGTGGCCGCGGTTCATCGGCAGCGCCTTGAAACCGCCGACGATGGCCGCGATGCCGATCGGCACGTTGATCGCGAACAGCCACGGCCACGAGGCGATGGCGAGCACGCCGGAAGCGACGGTCGGCCCGACCGCCGACGACACCGCGACCACCATCGCGTTGATCGCGACGCCGCGCCCGAGTTGCGTGCGCGGATAGATCATGCGCACCAGCGCCGTGTTCACGCTCATGATGCCCGCGGCGCCGAAGCCCTGAATCACGCGAGCGAGGGCGAGCGTCGACAGCGAAGTCGATAGCGCGCAACCCAGCGAAGCCAGCGTGAACAGGATCAGCCCGCCCAGATAGATGCGCCGGTAGCCGATGCGGTCGCCGAGCGAGGCGAGCGGCAGCAGCGAGATGGTGATCGCAAGCTGATAGGCGTTGACGACCCAGATCGAACCGGCCGCGCTGGCGCGCAGGTTACGCGCGATAGTCGGCAGCGCCACGTTGGCGATCGCGCTGTCGAGCACCGCGAGCGTGAGGGCGAGCGCAATGACCAGCATCGCCCAGTAGCGGTGCGGAACCGGCAGGCCCTGTTCGGTGTTGTCCGGAGTCGACGTGTCGGGGGCGAGTGTGTCGGCCGCTTCGTCGGGTACTGCGCCGTCCTTGCGCGATGGTTGTGCGTGCATCGATTGTTGGAGTTGTAGTGGTTGGCTCACGGGTCACGCGCCAGGTCGCGTGCGCTGCCCGTCGTCGTCGGGCGAGCCGGCGGCCGCAGCATTGATACCGGCGCCGCCTGCGCGCGCCGGCATCGCGTCTCGCGTGTTATTTGAGTTCGTAGAGGCCGGTGTGAGTGGTCGAGTCGAGTTCGTTCAGATGCGTCATGAAACGTGCCACCGCGTTGGTGGTATCCGCATTGATCGGCAGATGCGGCACGCGCAGCGCATGCAGACGGAAGATGTAGCGGTGCGCCTTATCGCCGCGCGGCGGCGCGGCGCCGCCGAAGCCGACCGTGCCGTAGTCGTTGCGCAACTGCAGCGCGCCGTGCGGCAGCAGCGAACCGTCCGGCTTGCCGGCGTTGCGCGGCAGCGAGCGGATGTCGGCCGGAATGTTCACCACGACCCAGTGCCAGAAGCCGCTGCCGGTGGGCGCGTCGGGATCGTGAACGGTGAGCGCGAAGCTTTGCGTGTCGGGCGGCGGCGCTTCCCACTTCAACGCGGGCGAGATGTTTTCGCCGTCCACGCCGAAGGCCTTGTCATGATATTCGTGGGCTTTCGGCATGAAGCCGTTGGTGGGAAATTCGTCGGACCAGAGACGGAATTCTGCCATGATGTGCCTCCCTTCTTGAGTGGTTCTGGGATGGTCGGGGCGGGCGGTCGTGCGCTTGTGTTGCAGCGCGGCGCGCCGCGCGGAAATGCCCCGAGTTAGCCAATCGAGTGTATCACCAGCAGGCTTCGGACCGCTTCCTGGCCGCTTCCTGGCCGCTTCTTCCCGCCGGCACCGCAAAGGGCTACAGGCGGCTTTCAGCCGCGCTCCTCGAAGCTCGGCGCGTCGCTGTTCAGCCACTCGACGAGCCGGTCCAGGACACCCTCGATATCGCGATTGGCGCCACGCAAAGCGCATTCCCACACCACGGCGACGCGCCAGCCGCTCGCGAGCAGCGCCGCGCGCACCTTCTCGTCGTTGCTGCGATTGCGGCCGATCTTGTCGCGCCAGAACTCCGGCCGCGTTTGCGGCCATTTGAAAAGACGGCAGTCGTGGCCATGCCAGAAACAGCCATGCACCAGCACGACAGCGCGGTAGCGCGGCAAGACGATGTCGGGGCGTCCCGGCAGATCGCGCGCATCCAGCCGAAAGCGGAAGCCCTGCCGATGCAGCAGGCTGCGGATCAGGATCTCTGGCTTGGTATTGCGGCCGCGTATGCCGGACATCATCCGGCTGCGCGTTGCGCTATCGACGATATCGACCATCTTCAATGCCTGTCAGATTCGCCGACGCACCGCGCCGCCCGGTTGCCGGCATCGGCAAGCGTACGCAAACGGACCCACGCGAGAAGTTCATAACCGTGTCAGGTAAGGCGGCAGTTCTTCGAGCGTTGCATTGGCCGCGCCTTCGAACCGCTGCAGCCAGCGGGCGTCCGCCTGCTTCAGATGGGCGTGCAGCGCGGCAGCGGCTTTCGCGGGCTTTTTCGCGAGCAGGAGGTCGTAGATGGTCCGGTGCTCGTTCAGCGCATCTTCGATCGATGTGAGCGGAATGCGCAGCACCGGATCGAACAGATAGCGCGTCGGCACGAACAGCATCCGCGTGCGCGCAAGCGCCTGCAGAATCTCGCCGTTCGGGCAGTGCGACAGCAAGCGGATATGCAGGTCGTGTTCCACCACGTCGGTATCGAAGCCTTCGCGCGGGAAGCCATCCAGCGCATCGACCACCGTCTCGCGCAACTGTTCGAGGTAGTCCGAACTCACGTGAGACGCCGCCTGCTGCAAGGCCTCCGGCTCCAGCAGCCAGCGCAACTCATAGAGATGATGCGTCTTGTCCGGCGTGATGCGGGTCGCGATCCAGCGGCCCATCGCGTCTTTCGCGACGAGCCCGACACTGTGCATGCGCGCGAGCACATCACGTGCGACCGTGCGGCTCACGCCGAAGTGCTCGGCAAGCCGTTCCTCGACGATCCGCACCGACACGAACATCACACGCGCGCATAGCTCGCGCTCCAGTTCGACGTAGATGCGCTCCCACTGCTGCACGGCGGCGATCTTCACTTCGTCGAGCACCGCGCGCTCGCGCGCGACACCGGGCTTCATCTTGCCGGCCACCTCGTAGCCGCGCCCGCTGGCTTCGTTGACGAGCCGCTCGTTGCACAGCGCCTGCAACGCATAACGCGCCGGCGAGCGGCTGATTCCGAAAGCTTTCGCGACCTGCGCTTCCAACAGCTTCTGACCGGGTGCAAGCCGGCCATCCGCGATCATCGTTTTGAGCAGTGCGTACGCGCGCTCCTGAACGGAATGCTTTTCAATGGTTTCTGACATGGTCTGAATAGGCGACGGCGCCGCGTGTCGGCGGACGCCACGGTTCCTGCAAACGCTCTGAATTTGCCACTCGTAATCGCGACCGGGCGGAGGTTGCGAAATGGTAGCCGATTTGTTCGCGATTCCGCGCGCGTTCCTGCCGCCCACGTCAACCCGGTCGCGAAAACTTCTCTTGACACTGCGTTGTCCGGTCGATTATCTTAAAAACGTACATTGCACACCAAGTACGTTATAGACAGAAAGAGACAGGAATCGAGATGAAACTGGTACGGTGGGGACAGCCCGGCGCGGAGAAGCCGGGCATGCTGGATAACGAAGGGCGGGTGCGCAGTCTGGTCGGCGTGATCGACGACTGGCACGGTGCGGCGCTCGCGGACGGCGCGCTCGCGCGCGTCGCGGCGCTCGATCCGCAAACACTGCCGGCGGTCGCGCCGGGCGAACGGCTCGGCCCGTGCGTCGGCGCGGTCGGCAAGTTCGTATGCGTCGGCCTGAACTACACGGACCATGCCGCCGAAGCGGGCATGGCGCTGCCGAAGGAGCCGATCCTGTTCCTCAAGGCGACGAGCGCGATCAACGGCCCGGCCGATCCGATCCGCATGCCGCGCGACGCGGTGAAGGTGGATTGGGAAGTGGAGTTGGGCATCGTGATCGGCAAGACCGCCAGCTACGTGACGAGAGACGACGCGCTGGCGCACGTCGCGGGCTACTGCGTGGTCAACGACGTCTCCGAGCGCGCGTTCCAGCTGGAGCGCGGCGGCCAGTGGGACAAGGGCAAGGCGGCGGACACGTTCGGCCCGCTCGGCCCCTGGCTCGTCACCGCGGACGAGGTGCCGGACCCGCAGGCGCTGCCGCTCTGGCTCGACGTGGACGGCGTGCGCCGCCAGGCCGGCAACACACGCGACATGATCTTCGGCGTCGCGGAACTGGTGTCGTACATCAGCGGCTTCATGAGCCTGCAACCGGGCGACGTGATCGCAACGGGCACGCCGGCCGGCGTCGGCATGGGCTTCAAGCCGCCGGTCTACCTGCAGGCCGGCCAGACCGTGCGTGCCGGGATCGCGGGCCTTGGCGAGCAGTCGTCGCCGGTGGTCGCGTTCCACGCGACAGCGCAGGCCTGACATGGCCGATACGATTACCTGTGTCGACGATCTGCAGCGGCTCGCGCGCCGGCGCGTGCCGAAGATTTTCTACGACTACGTGGACAGCGGCTCGTGGACCGAGTCCACCTATCGGGCGAACGAAACGGACCTCGGCAGCCTGAGGTTCCGCCAGCGCGTGGGCTGCAACGTCGAGGCGATCCGCACCGCGTCGACGCTGCTCGGCCACGCGTGCAGCCTGCCGCTCGCGCTTGCGCCGACCGGCCTCGCAGGCATGGTGCACGCGGACGGCGAGATCCTCGCCGCGCGGGCGGCCGCAAGGTTCGGCGTACCGTTCACGCTGTCCACGGTCAGCATCTGCTCGATCGAGGACGTGGCCGAGCAGGTCGCGCAGCCGTTCTGGTTCCAGCTGTACATGATGAAGGACCGCGATTTCATCGTCCGGCTGATCGAGCGCGCGCGCGACGCGGGCTGCTCCGCGCTCGTGCTGACGCTCGATCTGCCGATCCAGGGGCAGCGCCACAAGGACGTGCGCAACGGCCTGTCGGTGCCGCCGAAACTGAACGTGCGAAATCTGTCCACCATGCTGTCGCGGCCCGCATGGTGCGCGCGCATGCTGGGCACGCGGCGGCGCACGTTCGGCAATATCGTCGGGCATGCGAAGGGCGTATCGGACACGTTCGCGTTCGCGGAATGGGTGAGCCGGCAGTTCGACCGCAGCGTGACGTGGGACGACGTCCGCTGGATCAAGCGCCATTGGGGCGGCCGGCTGATCGTGAAGGGCATTCTCGACGCCGACGACGCGCGCCTCGCGGTCGCGGCCGGCGCCGATGCGATCGTCGTGTCGAACCACGGCGGCCGGCAACTGGACGGCGCGCCCTCGTCGATCAGCGCGTTGCCGGCGATCGCCGCGGCGGTCGGCAGGCAGACCGAAGTACTGATGGACGGCGGCATCCGCAGCGGCCAGGACGTGCTGCGCGCACTCGCATGGGGCGCGCACGGCGTGATGATCGGCCGTGCGTTTCTATACGGCCTCGGCGCGCTCGGTGAGGCGGGCGTCACGCGCACGCTCGAACTCATCCAGAAGGAACTCGAATCGACGATGGCGCTGTGCGGCATCACCGACGTCGCCGACGTCGGCCGCGACGCGATCGTCTCGCCGGCGCACGGCGCCGCGCCCGCGTGGCCCGAACCGGTCGGCCGGCGCGTTGGTGAAAGCAATCTTCCGGTGCTTGCTTCGTGAGCACCCCTTCATTTTTTCAAGGAGACATTTGATGTTCGGTAACTACAAGATGCACGAAGGCAGCGGTGTGAACCCGCCTTACTCGCCCGCTTATCCCGTCGAGTGGGAGTGCCCGTTGCGCACGCTCGAAGTCGTCACGCGCGTCGATCAGGCCAAGGTGCGCGAGCTTCTGAAGGACACGCCGTTCGAACTGGTGAACGACCGCGTGGCATTCCGCTTCATGCTGTCGCCGGGCCACACCCTCGCGGTGCATGCGGGCCAGATGTTCGATCTGATGGTGACCGTGCCGGTGCGTTACGAGGACCTCTTCACGCAGACGCACATCTTCATGTATTGCAGCGACCCGATGGGCATTGCCGCGGGCCGCGAACTGTTCGGCTACACGAAGAAGGACACGGACTACGCGTTCGATGAAACGGCGGACGGCAAGATAAGCGGCTGGGTGCGCCGCCGCAAGGTGCCGCTCGCGGATTTCAGCTTCACGCCCGATCCGGATGCGCCGCTCGTGCTGCTGACCGACGAGGCCGAGCAGCCCGCTGGCGAGATTCATGTGCGACGTCTACCCGATCCGTCGAAGCTCGGCATCGCGTATGCGGATGTCGTCTATCGCCGCACGCCGTTGCGCTACACCGAGCCGGTGCGCGGCCGCATCGACTGGAAGCTGCATCACAGCGCGTTCGATCCGATCGCGGACCTCGAGCCCGAAGTGCTGAGCGCGCACTTCATGACGTCGGACGTGTACGGCGGCGGCTTCGAAGTCGAGGATCGCCGGCTGCTGAAGCGCCTTTATCCCTGAACGGAGCGACGGGAACATGAGCACGGCCGACAGGAAAGTGGCGATCGTAACCGGCGCGGGCGGCGGCATTGGCGCGGCGGTATGTGCGCGGCTCGCGGCCGGCGGCTGGGCGGTCGTGCTCGCGGACCGCAGCGCCGGCACGACCGCCGAAGCCGAGGCGCGCTGCCGCGCGCTCGATGCGCCGGCGGACACGTTCGCGGGCGACGTGACGGATGCGGACTACGTGCGTGAGCTGGTCGCGTTCGCGCTGCGCCGTCATGGGCGGCTCGACGCCTTCGTCGGCAACGCCGGGATCGCCGGGCAGGTCAAGCCGCTCGCAGACTATCCGGACGACGCGTTCGATCTCGTGATGAACGTGAACGTGCGCGGCATGTTCCTGTGCCTGAAGCATGGGATTCCGGCGTTGCGCGAGCGCGGCGGCAGCTTCGTCGCGACCGCGTCGACCTCGGCGATTCGCGGTCGCGCGAACCTGTCCGCGTATGTCGCGAGCAAGCACGCGGTGCTCGGACTCGTGCGCAGCGCGGCGCTCGAATGCATGGGCAGCGGTGTGCGCGTGAACGCGGTACTGCCCGGTCCGATCCAGACGCCGATGATCGACGCGATCAACGACATGGCCGCGCAGCACGGCGGCGTCGCACGCGCCGCTCACGCGGCTTACGGTCGCCCGGAAGACGTCGCGAACACGGTCGCGTTCCTGCTGTCGCCTGACGCGTCGCATATGAACGGCGCCGCGCTCGTGGTCGACGCGGGCAGCACCGTGGCGTGAACCTGAGCTGGCCTCGCCGTCAGAACAGGACGCCGGCCCACCCGACAACCGATAACAAACAAATATGGAGACTTGCGTGATGGAATCGATCGCTCTCGCTGTGAACGAAACGCAGCGTGTCGCGCAGCACAAGAAGGCGCTCGTTGCCGCTTGTGTCGGCAACTTTATCGAGTACTACGACTTCGTGATCTACGGCTATTTTGCGTCCGTGATCGCGCGTCTGTTCTTTCCGGCCGACAACGAGGCCGCGAGCCTGCTGCTCACGTTCGCGGTGTTCGCCATCAGCTATGCGTCGCGACCGCTCGGCGGGCTGATCTTCGGGCACCTCGGCGATCGCTACGGCCGCAAGACGCCGCTCGCCGTCGCGGTGATGCTGATCGCGTGCTCGACCACGGTGATCGGCCTGTTGCCCACCTATAGCGCGATCGGGATCGCGTCGCCGATCATTCTCACCGCCGCGCGGCTGGTGCAGGGCATTTCTGTCGGCGGCGAGTATGGCGGCGCGACTTCGTTCATCGCCGAATATGCGCCGCCCGGCCGGCGCGGGTTCTATACCGGCTGGCAGACCTTCACGATCGGCCTCGCGTTGCTGGTGGGCGGCGCGGTGGCGTCGATCATCACCGGAGCGCTGTCGGCCGAAGACCTGCGCGCCTGGGGCTGGCGTCTGCCGTTTTTCGCGGGACTGCCGCTCGGTTTCGTCGGGCTCTATCTGCGGCTGAAGCTGGAGGAAACGCCGCACTTCTCGTCGGTGCAACAGACTGCCGAGATCGAGCGCACGCCGCTCGTGACCGGATTGCGCAGAGAGTGGAAGGCGATTCTGATCGGAATGGGGCTCATCGCCGCGCCCTCGGCGTGCATCTACATCTACTACATCTATTCGCCGACGTATCTGTCCGTGGTGCTCGGTTTCAAGCTCGCGGACGCGCAGCGCGCCAACCTGTATAGCCTGATCTTCTATTGCGCGCTACTGCCGGTCTTCGCGCACCTGAGCGACGTTGTGGGCCGTCGTCCGTTGATGCTCGTGAGTTCGCTCGCCATCATGCTCGTCACGTACCCGGCGTTTCATCTGCTCGATCCGCATGACTTCGGCAAGACGGTTGCGGCGCTATGCCTGATGAGCCTCGCGTTCGCGCCGCATTCGGCCACGGCGCTATGCGCGATGGCCGAGATCATGCCGACCAGACTGCGCTACACCGGGCTGTCGGTGAGCCTGAACATTCCGGTCACGCTGCTCGGCGGCACGGCGCCGTTCATTGCGACGTATCTCGTGTCGCGTACCGGCGATCTGTATTCGCCGGCGTGGTTCGTGATCGGCGCAGGCCTGTGCACGTTGGTGGCCGCGTATGCGTATAAGGAGACGCTGCATAGTGGATTGCGGTGAAGCGCCGGCGGCTTCAGCAGAGCTGTGAGAAATTGCCCATAATTGCGCGCAGTCTTCGAGCAACCGTTGGGACGTTTGATGAAAACAGCTTCTGTGGCACCGCACTCGCCGATCGCATTTCTCGCTGTAGCGCTGGCGTTCGCCATCAACATGACGGGCACGACACTGCCGACGGCAATCTATCGGTACTACCAACTGCAATTCGGCTTTACACCGACCGTGATTACGGTGATCTACGCCTCCTACGCAATCGGGGTGTTGAGTGCATTGCTGCTGATCGGCAACTGGTCCGATCAGCTTGGCCGCCGCCGCATGCTGCTCGCCGGGCTGTGTGCGTCTGCGGCGTCGGCGCTGACCTTCCTGCTGAGCGACGGATTGGCGCTGTTGATCGTGGGCCGTCTGCTGTCGGGCGTATCGGCCGGCATATTCACGGGCACCGCGACTGTCGCCGTGATCGAACTCGCGCCGCCCGAATGGCGCAGCAAGGCCATGCTCGCGGCCACTTCCTCCAATATGCTGGGCTTGGGCTGCGGTCCATTGTTAAGCGGCTTTCTCGTCGAACGCTTTCCCTGGCCGATGCAGTTGCCCTATGCGGTGCATCTGGCGCTGGTCGGTATTGCCGTGCTTGCCGTGGCCGGTGTGCCGGAGACCGCCGCGGTCCCGGCGCGCGTCAAGCTCGGCATCCAGAAAATCTCGCTTCCCGCCGAGGTGCGGCGCGCCTTCATTCCCGCGGCGCTGGCGGGGTTCGCGGGTTTCGTCGTGGTCGGGTTCTTCGCGGCCGTCGCGCCTCAATTGATCCGGGTGGTACTCGGGTTTCACAGCGGTATCGTGACCGGCTCGATCGTGTTCCTGCTGTTCGCATGCTCGGCGCTCGGGCAGATCGTCCAGACGCTCATGGCCGCCCGCTGGCGGCAACCGGCGGGCTGCATCGGGCTCATCGTGGGACTGGTATGTGTCGGCCTGTGCGTGCCCGAACGCTCGCTCGGCGCGCTTTTAATCGGTACTGCGCTGGCAGGCGTCGGGCAGGGCATCAGCTTTCGCGCCGGGTTGGGCGAGATCGCCGCCGCGGCGCCCATGCATCGGCGCGCGGAAGTGACGTCCAGCTTTTTTGTCGTGCTCTATGTGGCGATCTCGCTGCCTGTGATTGGCCTCGGCATCGCCGTGCAGCACGCGGACATTCAGCGCGCGACGCTGCTCTTCGTCGGTCTGACGATTGTTCTCGTGCTTGTCGCGTTGCTCCTGCTTCTGCTGATGCGCGGGCAAACGAACCGGGGGCGCAACGCCGAAGCGACCGGCAGGTGAACACGAGAGGTCTCGCCGCGCGGTCACACTCGCGGTAGCCAGAATCGGGGCCTCGGAGCTGTGAACCCGCACGCAGAAGCGATCGCATTGGTTCTATGGGAGGCCGACTCGTCGGCGGCCGTGGGCTGTGATGCTTAGTTGGCATATATGAAATGACATTCATGCTATTTGTGCAGAGCGACCGAGCCTTCACAATTCTCCTCGAGCGGTTCATGCCGCGTTCAACTGGAGAGCGAAATGTTTGCAATTACCGGTATCACAGGTCAGGTCGGCGGTGTGGTTGCCCGTGCGCTGTTGGCGGCGGGCAAGGACGTGCGCGCCGTGGTTCGCAGCGCCGCAAAGGGGGCTCAGTGGAAGGAGCAGGGTTGTGAAATCGCTGTCGCGGAGATGTCCGACACGCAGGCGCTGAGCGGCGCGTTTTCCGGCGTCGACGGTGTGTTCATTCTCCTGCCGCCGAACTTCGATCCGTCGCCGGACTTCGCAGAATCGCGCCACCTGGTCGGCACGCTGCGCGACGCATTGAAACAGGCGAACCCGCCGAAAGTGGTATGCCTCTCGACGATCGGCGCTCAGGCTGCCCAGCCGAACCTGTTGCAGCAGCTGGGATACATGGAGCAGCAACTGGGTTCGCTGCCGATGCCGATTGCCTTCCTGCGCGCAGGCTGGTTCATCGAAAACGCGGCGTGGGACGTGGAGCCCGCGCGCACGGCGGGCGTCATCCCCAGCTTCCTGCAACCGCTCGATAAACCGGTTCCGATGGTGGCAACCGCCGATGTCGGCCGGGTCGCGGCCAGCATGTTGCAGCAGGCGTGGACCGGCAAACGGATCGTCGAACTGGAAGGCCCGCGGCGCATCACCCCAAACGATCTGGCGAATACGTTCGCGCGTCTGCTCGGCAAGGACGTACGCATGGAGACGGTGCCGCGTGATACGTGGGAAGCGCTCTTCAAGTCGCAGGGCATGAAAAATCCTGTTCCGCGCATGCAGATGCTGGACGGCTTCAACGAGGGCTGGATCGAGTTCGAGACGCCGGACCAGACGATAAAGGGCAACGTGACGCTGGAAACGGTGTTGCAGTCGCTCATTGAACGGGTTGGCTGAGCACGTCTGGCCAGGCCGGCCAGGGTGACAGGACGGTAATCCGGACGACGGGATCCGGTAACGGCGTGCGCGCTACGATCGGTCGCTCATCTCTACGACGCGCGGGGCATCGCCCGCAGCGATACGAGACGCTTGCGCATGGCACGAAGTAGGAGTGTGGCGCGGCGCAAGGCGCTAGTTGGCGGCATGCTGCGTCGAACTCGCGACGAGTGCCGGCGTGGCAGCCACCCTCGCCAGTTCATCGCTCGACCATCCGCCGCCGAGCGCATGCAGCAACTGCACGTTCGCGCTGAGCTGGCGGGTCTGGATGTCGAGCAGGCTGCGCTGCGCGTCGAGCTGAACGGTTTGCGCCTGCACGACATCGAGGTAACCCACGGTGCCCTGGCGGTATTGACGGAGTGCCAGATCCACCGAGTACTGCGCGGCGCTCGCGGCGTCGCGTTGTTCTCCGAGTGCAGTGCCGAGGTAGGACAGCAAGGCCAGATTGTCTTCGACCTGCTGGAAAGCGGACAGCACCACGCCACGGTAACGTTCTCCGGCTTCCTCGGTGGCCGCTTTGGCGGCGTCGAGTTGAGCGCGGCGGTAGCCTCCGTCGAACACGTATTGCACGAGTTGCGGACCGATGGCCCAGAACAGGTTGGGTGCGCTCACGAGCCCGGCATACGCCGCGCTTTGCACGCCGCCTTGCAGGCTCAACGTGATGTCCGGGAAGTAGGCCGCCCGCGCCACGCCGATCTTCGCGTTGGCCTCCGCGACGCGCCGCTCCGCTGCGGCGACGTCGGGCCGGCGCTGCAGCAGTGTGGAAGGCAGGCCGGTCGGAATGGCCAGCAACGCAATCGCGGTGGTCTGCTGCGGCAGGCTGAATTCGGACGCGGAGGCGCCGACCAGTACGGCGATCGCATGTTCAATGAGCGCGCGTTGCGCCAGGTTCTGCGACAACTGCGACTTCGCCGACGACAACTGGGTCTGCGCGCGCGAGACGTCGAGGCCCGACACGATCCCGCCGTTGTGCAGGGTCTGCGTGAGTTGCAGCGCCTTCGCGTAGGCCGCCACTGTCTCGTTCAACAGATCGGTTTGCTGATCGAGGCCTCGCAAGCGGATATAACTGTCCGCCAGGGTGACTTGCAGGCTCAATTGCACGGAAGCCAGATCGGCCTTGGTCGCCTGCGCTTCATCCTTGCCCGCAACAACGGAGTCGCGCACGCGGCCCCACAGATCGAGGTCGTAATTGACCTCGCCGCCGAGCGTGACGGAGTTGTAGTCGTTGGGGCCTCCCGCGCGCAGCGGGCGATTGTCGGACTGGCGGTCGCGCTGCGGCACGGCGCTGGCGCTGATGGACGGGTACAGACCCGACTCGACCTGCGCCACGAACGCCTGCGCTTGCGCATAGTGCGCGTAAGCGGCGCGCAGATCGGTGTTGTTTGCCAGCAGGCTGGTTTCGAGTGTGTCGAGCTGGGCGTCGCCATACATTTTCCACCAGCCGTTGCGGTCTATCCGGTCCGCGGGCTGCGCGGCGGTCCACGGTCCAACGGTCTTGTATTGCGCGGCGACGGGTGTGGGCGGAACCTGGTATTGCGGGGCGAGCGAGCACGCTGACAATGCCATCACGCTCGCGAGCAGCGCTGGAAGTCGAACCTTAGCCATGAGCGGGCGCCTTCCTGTCCGTGGCGGCCGCGGTCTGCACGCTGTCGCCGTCGGCGAGTCCGTCGGGCGGCGTGTCGATCACGCGGTCGGTGGCGGCCAGTCCTGAAGAGATTTCCACGGAGTCGCCCAGATCACGGCTGATCTTCACCGTCTTGAACAGCACATGACCGTTGGCGGCCAGGGTGGCGACCACGGTTCCCCGGCTGTCGAACACGAGCGCGCTCGCCGGCACGCGTACGGCATGCGCGGCCGCGGGCAGCGTGAATTTCAGGCTCGCGAAACCGCCCGGCAGCAGCTTGCCATTGGAATTGTCGACCAGCAGTTGAACCAGCGTCGTACCCGAGCTCGAATTGACGGAGTCCGCCGCGGCCACGACGCGCGCGGTGAACTGCTGGTCGGGATATTCGGGCACCGTCAGGGTGGCGGTCGTGCCGTCGTGGATCGCGGGTGCGTAGTTTTGCGGCACCTGTACATAGGCACGCAACTGGTCGACCTTGGACACCGCGAACAGCTCCTGACCGGCGCCGCCGGTTCCTGCGCTCACCAACGCGCCGACGTCCGTATCGCGAGCCGTCACCACGCCGTCGAACGGCGCGACGATCCGAGCGAACGCCTTGGTCGCAACGAGACGATCGACGTTGGCCTTGGCGGCGGCGGCGATGGCCTCCTTCGCGGTGTAGTCGGCCGTGCGTTGGTCGACATCCTGCTGCGCGACGGAATCCGTGCCACGTAGCGCTTCCCAGCGTTTCGCCGTGGTGCCCGCCACCACGGCGTTGGCCTGCGCGCTTTGCAGATCGGCGCGCGCCTGCAGCAACTGCTGGTCGAGTTCGGGCGTTTCGATCTCGGCGAGCACCTGGCCCGCTTTGACCGGCGCGCCGATGTCGACGCTCCATGATTTCAGATAGCCGCTGACCTGCGCGAAAATCGGCGCCCGCGTGAATGCTTCAAGGCGGCCAGGCAGTTGCAGCGACGGGCCGTCGGCATCGCGCACGGGCTGAATCACGGTGACCGTGGGTACGGCCTGCGCATCGGTCCAACTCTTCAGCTTGCGGGCGTCTTCCGCTCGCAGCGTGACGCCGGCAATGACAACGCCGAGGACGACCAGCAGGCCAACAATGCCCGCGACGACAAGCGTGCGGCGCGACGGCGGGTGACTGGGCAACGTGGAATCAGACGACATGAGCAGGACCTCCCGAAACGGACGCCGGGGTAGCCGCGCGCCCGGGGCGCGCGTGGACGATACAGAAGATGACGGGGACGAGAAACAGCGAAGCCGTGGTGGCGAACAGCAGGCCGCCGATCACGGCGCGGCCGAGCGGCGCGTTCTGCTCGCCGCCTTCGCCGAGGGCCAGTGCCATCGGCGCCATACCGATGATCATCGACAACGCGGTCATCAGCACCGGGCGAAAACGCGTGAAGCCCGCTTCGAGCGCGGCCTTGAACGGGTCGCCATGCACGGCGAGACGTTCGCGGCAAAAGCTGACCACGAGAATCGAGTTGGCCGTCGCCACGCCCATGCACATGATCGCCCCTGTCAGCGCGGGGACCGAGAGCGTCGTATGGGTCGCGAACAGCATCCACACGATGCCCGCCAGCGCGGCCGGCAAGGCGGTCACGATCACGAACGGGTCGGCCCACGACTGGAAGTTGACGACGATCAGCAGATAGATCAGCACGACCGCGCCGAGCAGACCGAACAGCATGCCCGTAAAGGCGCTGTTCATGGTCTGCACCTGGCCGAGCAGCGCGACCGTCGAGCCCTTGGGCAACGTGCCGGCGTTTTCGTGCACGATGCGCTGGATATCGGCGGAGACGGCGCCCAGGTCGCGGTCCTGAGTGGTCGCGAAGATCTCGACCATCGGCTGGATGTTGTACTGGCTGACCACCTCGTTGCTGCTGGTGCGCTCGACCGTTGCGAGGCCGCCGAGGATCTGCGCGGCGCCGCCGGTGCTGGCGGTGATCGGCAGGTTCTGCAGCGCGGAGAGCGAATCGAGGCTGTATTGCGGCGTTTGCATGACGATCGGATACGACACGCCGTTTGCGTTGTTCAACCAGAAGGTCGGCGCCACCTGGCTCGAACCCGCGAGGTTCACCACCATGCTGTTGGTTACGTCGCGCTCGGTGATGCCGAGCAATTGCGCGCGGGTGCGGTCCACGTCCACATTGAAGGTCGGATTGGCGTGAGACTGCGCGATCCGCGCATCGACCACGCCCGGCACGTCCCGAACCTGGCGCAGCAGCCGGTCCGCATAGGCGTAGTTGGCATCCAGATTGTTGCCGCGGATCTGCAGATCGATCGGCGCGGGTGAGCCGAAGTTCAGGATCTGGCTGATGATGTCGGCCGGCGGGAACGAGAACGTGACGCCCGGAAATTCGCGCGGCAAGCGCTCGCGCATGAGGCGGATATATTCATCGGTGGGGCGGTGGCCTTCGTTCAGCGCGATCTGGATGTCGCCGTCCTGCGAGCCGACCGTGCCGGTGTTGTTGTACGCGGTGTTGATGCCGCTGACAGGCAGGCCCATGTTGTCGACCACGGTGCCCAGATCAGCCGGCGGAATGATCCGCCGAATCGCGTCCTCGACGTTCGCAAAGATCTGCGCGGTTTTTTCGACGCGAACGCCGACGGGCGCACGCACGTGAAGCAGGATCTGGCCGGCATCCACCGTGGGGAAGAAGTTGCGGCCGAGAAACGGCACGAGCGCGAACGAGAGGAGCACGAAGCAGAGAAAGCCGGCAACGAACCGGCGCCGGTGCGTCAGCGCGAGTTCCAGCAAGCCGTGATAGCGGGTGCGTATCTTTTCGAAGCGTGCTTCGAAGCCGCGCTGAAAACGTCCGAGCGGACCCGGGCGGTTCTCTTCATGCTCGCCGTGCGCATGCGGCTTCAACAGATACTTGGCCATTGTCGGCACGAGCGTTCGCGACAGAAAGAACGACGAGATCATCGCGAAGATGACGGCCTCGGCCATCGGCACGAACAGGAACCGCGCGACGCCTTGCAGGAAGAACATCGGCACGAACACGATGCAGATGCACAGCAGCGAGACGAACGCCGGCGTGACGATCTGCGCGGCGCCGTCGAGAATCGCCGTCTCGACTTCCTTGCCATGCTCGAGGTGCCAGTTGATGTTCTCGATCGTCACCGTTGCGTCGTCCACCAGAATCCCCACCGCCAGCGCGAGTCCGCCGAGCGTCATGATGTTCAGCGTCTCGCCGAGCGCCGACAGTGTCGCGATGGAGCCGAGAATGGCAAGCGGGATCGAGGTGGCGATGATGAGGGTCGAGCGCCAGCTGCCGAGGAACAGCAGGATCATCAGGCTCGTGAGCACGGCCGCGATCACCCCTTCGCGCGCCACGCCGGTGATGGCCGCCCGCACGAACAGCGACTGGTCGCCGATCGGATCGATCTGCAGCGCGTCGGGCCATGACGCCTTGCCGGCGGCGATCTGTTGTTTGACGCCGGAGATGATGCCGAGCGTGGACACGGAGCCGTTCTTGAGCACGGACATCAGCACCGAACGGTGACCGTCCACGTGAACGATATTGGTCTGCGGCGGGCTGCCGTCGCGCACGTTGGCAATGTCGCGAATGTAGACGGTCGTGCCGTTGACTGCCTTGACCGGCAGATCGCCCAGAGCCTTGATCTGCGACGGCGCATTGTTCAGTTGCAGCGTGTACTCGTAGTCTCCGATCTTTTCGGTGCCGACCGGCGTGATCAGGTTCTGGCCGGCGAGCGCGTTGGCCACGTCCTGCGCAGACAGCCCGCGCGCCTGCAACGCGACAGGGTCGACGTCGATCTGCACCTGACGCGTTTTGCCGCCGAACGGGTAGGGAATCGATGCGCCCGCAACCGTTGTGAGAACCGGCCGCACCGCGTTCAGACCAAGGTCGCCGAGACGCTGCTCGGAGAGTCCTTTACCCGACAACGCCAGCTGGATGATCGGCACGGTCGACGCGTTGTAGTTCAGGATCAGCGGCGGCGTCGTGCCGGGCGGCAACTGCCGCAACTGCGTCTGCGCGACCGAGGTCACCTGCGCATTGGCCGTGCTGATATTCACGCCCGGCTGGAAGAAGATCTTGATGATCCCGAAGCCCGCTACCGATTCCGCCTCGGTATGCTCGACGTCGTTCACGGTAGTCGTCAACGTGCGTTCGAATGGCGAGGTGATCCGGCCCACCATCTGGTCCGGCGGCAACCCCGTGTACTGCCACACCACGCTGATCACCGGAATCCGGATGTCGGGAAAGATGTCGGTTGGCGTCTTCATCGCGGACAACGGTCCTATGATGAGGATGAAGATCGCCAGCACGACAAAAGTATAAGGTCGCCTAAGGGCAATACGGACTAGGCCGAGCATGGCAATTCCGGGACTGGGTGAAAAGTGACTGCGGCGGTGAGGACGTCAGCGCGGCCTACGGCGACTGCGGGCCGCGCGTTCGTGCGCGATAGGCACGCAAAGCGCAACCGGGGTAGCGGGCAATGAAAGCGTGGCGGGATGCCGGCCAGGGTTTCGAATCATCTGCATTCTTGATAAACACAACACGGCTTGATAACGATCGACATAAGCTTGCGCGAATCTTTCAACTGGCTCGCACCTGGCGAAGAAAGACGCTCGCAACAACGAAATAGGCCTTGGAAATACGTGCGAATGTGCCGCAACAAGTCCAAGCGCGAATGTACACAAAGGTAGAAATTGCTGCAGAACGTCAAAAGACGTTTTTTGGTTGCCGCATGCGGGTAGCAGCAACATTTGCCGGCGAGAAAAAGCGAGAGAAAACGCAGCGGTGACGCGCGTGACGCCGATGTAGAGGATTCCTATCCCGTGTGTTTTATGAGGCCGCTTTGCAGAAGCGGCGTTTTGCACAAAACAGTCGTGCGCAAAACAGATAGAGTGAAAAGCCGACGTGACGGGAAGTTTGAAAACCTCGCCCGCTTTTACCGCTCAGGCCGGAAGTTGAATGCCGGCTGAAAGCGGACCATAAGACTCATGCGGCGGGCTTTTGAAGCGCTCCACCAGAAAGTCTATGAATGCTCTTGCGCGTGCAGACTGATTGCGCTTATTCGGATAATAGACAAAAAGATCCGCTGACGGCTGAACGAACTCCGGAAGAACGATCCGCAGTCTTCCACTTTCCAGATACCTGGCGAGATCCCATTCCGAGCGCAGCAATATGCCGTGACCGTCGAGTGCCCAGCTCAACACGATATCTCCATCGTTGCTCGACAGCATGCCGTGCACCTTGACGGTTTCGCTGTGATTGCCGTGCGCGAGACGCCAGATTCCATGAGCGTCGTCGTTCTGACGGTGGACGATGCAGTGGTGACCTGCAAGATCGGCGAGACTGGTGGGTGTGCCATGCCGCTCCAGATATCGCGGCGATGCGCACAGAAACCGCCGGTTCGACATGACGCACCGCGCGTTGAGCCGCTTGTCCGGCAGCGATCCGAAACGGATTGCCAGATCTACACCGCTTTCCACCAGATCGATCGGCCGGTCCGTCACGTCGAGTTGCACTTCGACATGAGGATAGCGTTCCGCAAACTGCGACACGAGCGGTGCGATCGTGGTGCGTCCGAACCCCAGCGTTGCGTTGACTCGCAGCAGGCCCCTCGGCGCGGATCGGCTGGACGAAACCGCCTCTTCCATCTCCTGGATCTCAGCCAGAATGCGTGTTGCGTGGTGAAGGTAAGTCTCGCCTTCCGGCGTAAGGCTGATGCTGCGCGTCGTCCGGTTCGCCAGTCTCACGCCGAGCCGCGCCTCCAGTTGCGCGAGCCGCTTGGTCGCCGCCGGCGGCGTCAGATCGAGCGCACGCGCTGCCGCCGCGAGGTTGCCGTGGCGTGCGAGCAGAACAAAAAATTCGAGCTGCGAGGTAATGTCAGTCTTCACTGAAAGTTAATAAAGAAGTGACCGTGAGTGAATCATAGCGCTACTTTTCGCGACTAACCTAGCGACTCCCACAGCCCGTTGCATTGGCAACGTGCGATGCCCCATCAGGAGACATCCATGAGAATCGTTGAAATCCGCGAAAAGACCATTCCGATCAGCTCACCCATCCGCAATGCCTATATCGACTTCAGCAAGATGACGCTGAGTCTCGTGGCCGTGGTGACTGACGTGATCCGTGACGGCAAACCGGTGGTCGGATACGGCTTCAACTCCAACGGTCGCTACGGGCAAGGCACGCTGATGCGCGAACGTTTCATTCCGCGCATTCTCGAAGCGGACCCGGCCAGTCTCGTCAACGACGCCGGCGACAACCTCGATCCGCACAAGATCTGGGCGACGATGTTCAGCAACGAGAAACCCGGCGGCCACGGCGAGCGCTCGGTTGCCATCGGGACGATCGACATGGCCGTGTGGGACGCCGTGGCGAAGATCGAAGGCCTGCCGCTGTTCCAGTTGCTGGCCGACCGTTATGGCAACGGCCAGCCTGATCGCAAGATCTTCGTCTACGCCGCGGGCGGTTACTACTATCCGGGCCAGGACCACGGCAAGCTCAAGGACGAGATGCGCAGCTATATCGACCGGGGCTACACCGTCGTGAAGAAGAAGATCGGCGGTGCGTCGCTGGATGAAGATCTGCGTCGCATCGATTCGATCCTGAGCGTGCTGGGCGACGGCCAGAAGCTGGCGGTCGACGCCAACGGCAGATTCGATCTCGACACCGCCATTCAATACGCGAAGGCGCTGTCGCAATACGACCTGTTCTGGTACGAGGAACCGGGCGATCCGCTCGACTTCGAATTGCAAGCGACACTTCGCAACTATTACGACAAGCCGATGGCAACCGGCGAAGATCTGTTCTCGATGCAGGACGCGCGCAACCTGATTCGCTACGGCGGCATGCGCCCCGACCGCGACTGGCTGCAGTTCGACTGCGCGTTGAGCTACGGACTGGTCGAATACCTGCGCACGCTGGAGATGCTGCATCAGCACGGCTGGTCGCCGAGCCGCTGCATTCCGCACGGCGGGCATCAGATGTCGTTGAACATTGCGGCTGGCCTCGGGCTCGGCGGCAACGAATCCTATCCGGACCTGTTCCAGCCTTTTGGCGGCTTCCCGGATGGCGTGAAGGTCGAAAACGGACATATCACCATGCCCGATCTGCCCGGCATCGGCTTTGAAGGAAAGGCCGATCTGTTTGCCGAGATGCAGCGGTTGTCCGCATGAGCCGTTCGCCGGCAACTGCGCCGACCGGAAGTGTCGGCGCGGCATTGACAGAATAAGAAGAGGAATGCCGGCGGATTCGATTCGGGCTCACGGTAGCGGCATATGCCGCTACCGTGCTTGCGCCGATTCTACTAAAAATGCCACGCATAGGAGACAGTCATGCGGGTTTCGAAGATCGGGAAATCTCTTTCCCATCTCTATGTACAGGTGTTGATCGGCATTGTCGCCGGCGTGCTCGTCGGACACTTCTATCCTGACACAGGTTCACAGTTAAAGCCGCTCGGAGACCTGTTCATCAAGCTGATCCGGATGCTGCTCGCGCCGATCATTTTCGCGTCGGTCGTCGTTGGTATTGCCCGCATGAACGACCTTCACGAGGCGGGCCGGGTGGGCGTGAAAGCGGTGCTGTATTTCGAAGTCGCCTCGACGATTGCGCTCGCGGTGGGCCTCGTGATCGTGAACGTGATCAGGCCGGGCAGCGGTATGAACATCGACCCCGCGAAAATCGACAGTTCGGCCATAGCCACTTATACCCATGCGGCGCAACAGCACGGCATGCTCGATTTCTTCATGAGCATCGTTCCGAATAGCGTTGTCGGCGCATTCGCCAATGGCGACATTCTGCCCATCATCTTCTTTTCGGTCCTGTTCGCAATCTCGCTCGCGAGGCTGGGCCCCCGTGCCGCGCCGTTCGTCGACATGCTCGACATGTTCCTTCAGGGCATGTTCGGCGTGGTCAGGATCGTGATGTACGTGGCCCCTATCGGTGCTTTTGGCGGCATGGCATTCACGATCGCGAGATATGGAATCGGCACGCTTGCCTCGTTCGGCCAATTGATGCTGTGTCTTTATCTGACCTCAGTTTTCTTCGTGGTGGTGGTGCTCGGTCTCGTCATGCGCATGTGCGGACTGTCGCTATGGAAGTTTCTCCGGTATATCAGGGATGAGATCTTCATTACGCTCGGCACGGCTTCGACCGAAGCGGTCCTTCCGCAGATGCTCATCAAAATGGAGAAGCTGGGATGTTCACGGCCCGTGGTCGGCATGGTGTTGCCTACGGGCTACACGTTCAATGCGGATGGGACGGCGATCTATCTGACAATGGCCGCCCTGTTCATTGCGCAAGCAATGAATATCCATCTGACGATCTGGGACCAGTTGCTGTTGCTCGGTGTAATGCTGTTGACATCCAAGGGTTCGGCGGGTGTGGCCGGAGCCGGATTCGTGGCGCTGGCCGCCACGCTCGCCACCATGCACAAAGTACCCGTGTCCGGGCTGGTGCTGTTGCTGGGCGTCGATCGATTCCTCAACGAGGCGCGTGCCGTCACGAACCTGATTGGCAACGGTGTGGCGACCATTGTCGTGGCGCGATGGGAAGGCGCGCTCGATATGAACCAGGCCCGATCGATGCTGAACGGCAATGCCGATACGGGCATTGATGCGCCGGAGTCCATGAGCCAGGAGCCGACCGTTGGAACGGCTCCGGCGAAAGAGACCGTTATTCGACCGAACACGCAACCCAACACGCACTGACCCCTTGGGTCATTTCTATTCCAGACATCGCCACCATGACAAAGCAATCTGGCACGACGAGTTTTCGCGAAGCCGCCCTCGATTACCACGAGTTCCCCACCCCCGGGAAGATCGCGATCGCCCCGACCAAGCAGATGATCAACCAGCGCGATCTGGCGCTGGCGTACTCGCCGGGCGTGGCGTTCGCGTGCGAGGAAATCGTCGGGAACCCGCTGAACGCCGCGCGTTTCACCGCGCGCAGCAACCTGGTCGGCGTGGTCACCAACGGCACCGCGGTGCTGGGTCTGGGCAACATCGGGCCGCTCGCCTCGAAGCCGGTCATGGAAGGCAAGGCCGTGCTGTTCAAGAAGTTCGCCGGCATCGACGTGTTCGATATCGAGCTGAACGAGTCCGACCCGCACAAGCTGGTCGACGTGATCGCGGCGCTGGAGCCGACCTTCGGCGGCATCAATCTCGAAGACATCAAGGCACCGGACTGTTTCATCGTCGAGCGCGAATGCCGCAAGCGCATGAAGATTCCGGTCTTCCACGACGACCAGCACGGCACCGCGATCGTCGTCGCGGCGGCCATCACCAATGGTCTGAAGGTGGTCGGCAAGGACATCAGGGAGGTCAAGCTGGTGTCCTCCGGCGCGGGCGCGGCGGCGCTGGCGTGTCTGGACCTGCTGGTCGACATCGGCCTGCCGCTGGAGAACATCACCGTCACCGATCTGGCCGGCGTGGTCTACAAGGGCCGCGTCGAACTGATGGACCCGGACAAGGAGCGCTTCGCGCGTGAAACCGACGCCCGCACGCTTGCCGAAGCGATCGGCGGCGCGGACGTTTTTCTCGGCCTCTCCGCCGGCGGCGTGCTCAAGCAGGACATGGTCAAACAGATGGCGGACAAGCCGCTGATTCTGGCGCTGGCCAACCCGACGCCGGAAATCCTGCCGGAACTGGCGCTCGAAGTGCGCCCGGATGCGGTGCTGTGCACGGGCCGCACCGATTACCCGAACCAGGTGAACAACGTGCTGGTGTTCCCGTTCCTGTTCCGCGGCGCGCTGGACGCGGGCGCGACCACGGTGACGCGGGAAATGGAAATCGCGGCGGTCAATGCGATCGCCGAACTGGCGCGCCAGGAGCAGAGCGATATCGTCGCGACGGCGTACGGCATCCAGGATCTCTCGTTCGGCCCGGAGTATCTGATTCCGAAGCCGTTCGATCCGCGCCTGATCGTCAAGGTCGCGCCGGCGGTGGCGCAGGCCGCGATGGATTCGGGCGTCGCCGAGCGGCCGATCGAGGACATGGACGCGTACGAACAGCATCTGCAGCAGTTCGTGTATCACAGCGGCACGACCATGAAGCCGATTTTCCAGCTGGCGCGCAGCGTCGAGCCGGAGAAGAAGCGCATCGTGTTCGCGGAAGGCGAGGAAGAGCGCGTGCTGCGCGCAATGCAGATCATCGTCGACGAGAAGCTGGCCAAACCGATCCTGATCGGCCGCCCGGCGGTGATCGAGCAGCGCATTGCGCGCTACGGTCTGCGGCTGGTCGCGGGGCAGGACTACACGGTGGTGAACACCGACCACGACGAGCGTTACCGCGACTTCTGGCAGGAGTATCACCGGATGATGTCGCGCAAGGGCATCAGCGCGCAGATGGCGAAGCTCGAAATGCGCCGCCGCACCACGCTGATCGGCGCGATGCTGGTGGAAAAGGGCGAGGCGGACGGCATGATCTGCGGCACGGTGTCGACCACGCACCGGCATCTGCACTTCATCGATCAGGTGATCGGCAGGAAGGCGGGCGCGAAGGTGTACGCGGCGATGAACGCGCTGGTGTTGCCGAACCGCCAGATCTTCCTGGTGGACACGCACGTGAACGTGGATCCGACGCCGGAGCAACTGGCGGAAATCACGATCATGGCGGCCGAAGAAGTGCGCCGTTTCGGGATCGAGCCGAAGGTGGCGCTGCTGTCGCATTCGAACTTCGGCACGAGCAACGCGCCGACCGCGCAGAAGATGCGCGACACGCTGGCGATTTTGCGCGAGCGCGCGCCGGATCTGCAGGTGGACGGCGAAATGCACGGCGACATCGCACTCGACGCGAACCTGCGCCGCGAAGTGATGCCCGACTCGACGCTCGAAGGCGATGCGAACCTGCTGGTGCTGCCGAACATCGACGCGGCGAACATCTCGTACAACCTGCTGAAGACCGCCGCGGGCAACAACATCGCGATCGGTCCGATACTGCTGGGCGCGGCCAGGCCGGTGCACGTGCTGACGGCTTCGGCGACGGTGCGCCGGATCGTCAATATGACGGCGTTGCTGGTGGCGGATGTGATCGCGTTCCCGAAGCAGGCGAAGCCGGGAACATAGAATCGCGCTATCCGGGCGGGCCTGCTACACGGCCCGCATCAACTGGTTGCGCCGGCAACTTTTTGCGCCAGCAGTCCCTTCACGTGCGGAATCATGATTCGTGCGACTTCCTGCATGACCGGAACCACCACGCTATTGCCGAACTGGCGATAGGCTTGCGTGTCGCTCACCGGAATCACGAAGTCGTCAGGAAAACCCATTAGCCGGGCGCACTCGCGCGGCGTCAAACGGCGCGGACGCTTGCCTTTGCCTTGCGAGCATAAGATCTCCGAGCCGTCCTTGAAATATCGGGCCGACAGCGTGCGCGTCACGCTGTCGGGCGTGACCAGCCCGAACCCGAAACCGTTGCCCGCCGCCCGATGCTTGGCCGCGTAAGCTTGAAGATAGGCCCACAGGTTCGCAGTGAGCGTGTACCTGGGTTGCACCTCGCGAGACGCGTGATCGAAGAAACGGTCGCCGTCATGCGCCAGCACCGGTTCGCTGCCGTCGGTCTTGTGCAGAATCGAAGCAAGGCGTGGTCCTTCGGCCGGCACGTTCAGGTCGTCGAACGTAAATTCGGTCTCCTCGCGAAAACCGACGATCACGATGCGTTCCCGATGTTGCGGCGTGAAGTATTGACCGTCGATAACCTTGTAATGGACGTCGTATTTGAGTTCATCACGCAGCACGTCGATGATGGTCTGGAAGGTTTTGCCTTTATCGTGCGACAGCAGATTCTTGACGTTCTCCAGCAGGAAGGCAGCCGGGCGCTTCGCCGCGATGATGCGTGCAACGTCGTAAAAGAGCGTGCCTTGTGTCGTGCATTCGAAGCCGTGCGGACGGCCGAGCGAATTTTTCTTGCTCACGCCCGCGATGCTGAAGGGCTGACACGGAAACCCGGCAAGCAGCACGTCGTGTGATGGCACGGAAGCGACGTCGAACGAAACGATGTCACCCACGAACTGATGGGCGTCGTCGCAATCACGGTAATTTTCCTGATAGGTCTTCTTCGAGAAGTCGTTCCATTCGCTCGTGAAGACACACCGTCCGCCGTGCGCTTCGAATCCGCGGCGAATACCGCCGATTCCGGCAAAGAGGTCGACGAGGCGAAATTCGGGTGCCCGCTCGACCGGCGCCTTGCGAGTCCTGATATCGAGCATTTCCCGCAGCGTGGCTTCCGCGATCACGGGGCAATTTCCACTGGCTTCCCAGCGACGGATAGTTCTGACGTTTCTTCCACAGTGGGCGGCGATCTCTCCTTGACTATAGAACTGCAAGGTCTGCTTGAGCAGTCCGTGCGGAGCGGCCGTTTTCATGTTGTTCTTTCTCGCTGGGTATTTTGGCGGACATTTTGGCCGGTCGCTTTCCTTGTGTCCAGGTTTTATTCGGCTGCGGGCCGAAAATTTCCAGCGTTGGGAATGGTCGAACTGGGCAAGCCGCGCGGCGGCTAAATGCGGCTGTCACAATTGCACGTGTACGCTTATGGCGTGACGCGAATTCCCCGCGTTGCGACGTGTTGAGGCCGCGGCGTAGTCCGCGGCCTTTTTTTACTCGTGGGCAAAGAGCAGGCGGCCGGCCTGGAAGGGCCGCAGGCGCAGGCTCGCGCTATTCGTTTCAGGCGGTTTGGTGGGTGCCGGCCGGATAGGGCGGCGGGAACAACGCGGCGGAGGCTGGGGCCAGCGCGTCCCAAGCCAGTTGAGGCTGGGCCTGGAACTGGTCGAGCTGGAGCAGAAGGCTGTCGACCGAGCACAGTTGCGCGTGGGACAGGTTGCCGCCGTCGAGCAACTGGTACAGACGCTTGCGCCAGTAGGCGGCCGGCAGGATCGGGCCGCCCAGATCGCCGTGTAAAGACGGCCGCATCACACGCGCAATATGCGCGATGTCCCCATCGATCAATGCAGCCTGGGATGACCCCGAAAGCGTAGCGAGTGGACGGTCCATGACTCCTCCTTCGCGGCTTTACGGCAGGTCGCGGCGAAACTTTAGGACTTTTTTAAATTTTTTTCGGGGTGCCGCCGGCGGAAAAACGGGCGGCGCGCGGCATCGGGCACACCCGTTGCTGAGTGTGGATACTGGCGTAATGTCGCGCCGGCATTCCAAATAGTGGAGCCGAACATGAACAAGGACCAGGTGAAGGGTGTGACCGAGCAAGTCAAGGGCAAGGTCAATGAAGCGGTCGGCAAGGTCACGGACAACCCGGGTAAGGAGTTGAAGGGCGACCTGCAACAAGGCGCGGGCAAGGTGCAAAAGGCCTATGGCGACGCTAAGGAAGACGCCAAGGACAATGCCAAGCGCAACGCGCCGTAATCCGGGCTGCGACGCAGATTGACGGGAAAGGCGCTGCGGCGCCTTTCCCCCGTTTTAACGTCGCTTTTTGCCGTTGAACGTTGAACAGCAGATTTTCCGGTGGATGGCGGTTTTCGCCTGGGAGTAACCCGGGGTCGGCGTGCAGGGCATTCCGCACGCGGTGCGGCGCCTTTAGACTTGGCGCATCCAACGCGGAGACGGCGCCCATGACACCCGAAAAAATTCTTTCGATGTTCGAACGGCAATACCTCGAAGGCAAAACGCCCATCGAACTGGAGCAGACCTGCGCGAGCTTCGCGAGTTGGCTGGCGGCCGCCTGGGAGTTGCTCGACGGCGAGCAGAAGACGCTGCTCCTGACGGTCGGCGCGTCTTTGTGGCGCGAAGGCTATAACCTGCGCGCCGGCGCGGCGACGAAGGATTTGTGGTGAGCTACGGCTAGCGGGCGGTTCGTTTATATTTGGTGGTCCCGTGCCGGTATCGCTGTTGCAGCCGCTGCGGCCACCCAGTTGATCACCGATGCTGATTTCCATTTTCAAGCCGCAACATTCGCACAAGGGTTACACCGTCACATGACTGATCTATCCGCTTTTCCGATCACGAAGAAATGGCCTGCCCGGCATCCGGACCGGCTTCAGCTGTACTCGCTGCCCACGCCCAATGGCGTGAAGGTGTCGATCATGCTCGAAGAGACGGGTTTGCCGTACGAGCCGCATCTCGTGCGTTTCGATACGAATGATCAGATGACGCCGGAGTTTCTGTCGCTCAATCCGAACAACAAGATTCCGGCGATCATCGATCCGGATGGCCCGGATGGCAAACCGCTGCCGCTATTCGAATCCGGCGCGATCCTGATCTATCTCGCCGACAAAAGCGGCCGGTTCATTCCGCAGGATGCCGCCGGCCGCTACGAAGCGATCCAGTGGGTGATGTTCCAGATGGGCGGTATTGGGCCGATGTTCGGCCAGCTGGGTTTCTTTCACAAGTTTGCCGGTAAGGAATACGAGGACAAGCGTCCGCGCGACCGTTATATCGCCGAATCGAAAAGACTGCTTGGCGTGCTGGATCGCCAACTCGAAGGGCGCGACTGGATTCTGGGCGATACGTACTCGATTGCCGATATCGCCACCTTCCCTTGGGTGCGCAATCTGATCGGCTTTTATGAGGCGGGCGATCTCGTCGGCATTCAGGATTTCCCGAATGTCACGCGTGTGCTGGCGGCGTTTGTCGCGCGCCCTGCCGTGGCGAGGGGGCTGGAGATTCCGAAGCGTCCGTCGTAATGGCTTCGCGCGGCCGGGCGGGAAATTGGTCCCGGCCGTGCCGCGACAATTTAAAAATCCGCCGGTTTGGCATTTGATGCGGCGGCAGTCGCACATGCCTCGTGAGGCCGTTAATCCGGGAATTACCGTGGGGACGTCTTATTCGTTATACCAATAGTCATTGATTGTTTTTTGTTCGCCACCCATGCGAGGCATGGTAAGTTGCGCCATTGGCAGCCCTTTGCCGAGAGGTAGTTCATGAATCTGGTTACGACGCTTCGCCGCGGGCATCTTCTGAAGCACAACGATCTCTCGGGCGTCGGTCTGGAAATCGGACCGTATGACCAGCCGACCGTCTTCAAGTCGGAAGCCGACGTGCGGTATCTGGACTGGAAAGATAAAGCGCAACTGGTTCAGGAGTGCACGCACCCGGATATGGTGATCGACATACCCGAAATCGATTATGTGGTTCATTCGAATCGGTACGGTGACTATATCAGCGATAAGTTCGACTACATTATCGCGAATCATGTGATGGAACATGCGCCGAACATGATTCAATGGCTGTCCGATCTGTGCGACATGCTGCAGCCCGGCGGAATCCTCTTTCTTGCGCTGCCGGACAAGAAGTTCAGTTTCGACAAATATCGGCAGGATACGGCGCTGAGCCATTTCGTGGCCGAGTATCTGGCCGGCGTGGAAGAAATTCCACGCGAACATCAAATCGAATGCGAGATCTATTACGACGAAGCATTCGTCAACCGGCCCATGCAGGTGTCGGACAAACTGGACATGAACCGCATCAGGGAGAAGCTGAAGGCGCCTCCGCATGTCGGTATTCACAGCCATGTTTTCGAAAGCGGCACGATCGTGTCCAAGGTCTTGAAACCTATCCTCATGATGGGTTTCATGGAATTCAATCTTGCCGACTTCGTGCCCGCGCGCGGAGAGACCGGCGGTGAGATGATCATTGTCCTTCGCAAAGAACCTCCGCGCGTGGAACTCACGACCGAAGAGTTTTACACCGCGCCAATGGACACGACGAATATGTCGAACACAGTCGATGCAGCGGGGCGGCTTGCCGAGGCCGAGAAAGCTCTTGCGGAATTGCGAGCGAGACTTGCTGTGATGCAGGAGGAGATCGCATCGAGGACTTCGACGATCAGGGCACTCGAGTCGTCGACCTCATGGCGACTCACGGCACCGCTGCGCGCGGCGGTGACAAAGCTCCGGGCGCTTGGGGCGGGTGGGCGAAACATTTCGTATTGAAGGTGACGGCCCGGGTCGAAGCTGCTGCCCGACCCTTGGCATCAGACTTCGGAACAGGGTGGCGCTGATTCGGCTTGCGGCATTCGCACAGCCGGATTGTCAATGCAGGTCCCCGGGGTTGCCGCCCATCGCGCGATAAAGATCGCGAACGAATTCCTCGCTGACGACGTCCCACTCCGGCGAGGCATAGAGAACGTCTTCGGGGTTCTTCTTGCCTTGTGCACGGCGCAAGGTGCGTACGGTCATTTCGAGGGCCATCGCCTCTTCATAGAGAGGGTGGCCGGGGCGGAGGCGGTCGTCGTTGTCCATGCCTGATTTTCGGCAGCCGCCGAACAAACTTTAGATGCCGCCTTGCAACTGCGCCTTCGCAGGCTGCGTCAAGCGTGTCGGGTTCGGGCTGCCCCGGTTTCTCAGAAGGAAGTTCGAATGCCGACGCGTGCCACGGTTTGATTCTGCGAAGACGATTCAGCAAGGTTGCCGACGTCGCCGAAAACGTCCTGCCCGGACGCTTTGTCGTAAACCGTCTGGGCGTATAGATCAGTCCGTTTCGAGAGCCGGTAATCTGCCATCAGACCGAATTCATTGCGGTGCGGATTGTTATGCCCCGTCGACCAGGCGATCGATTCTTTCGTATACGTGTACATCGCGCCGACATACCACGCTGCACTGATGTCGAATTTGGCGTTGACTTCGAAGTTGTCGAATCTCAACGTGCTGACGGGAACGGTTGGCCGATCGACGAGATCCGTATGCGTATAAACGACGCCAAGCGTCGCAGCGCCGATTGCATAGTTCGCCCCTGCGCCGGCGACTCGCTGCCGGACCGAAAGGTACGGCGATCCCGAGACGGCGCCGGTGGTGTTGGCGCTCGCATTGTCGATGTTCATGAACGCAGCGGCAACGGATAGTGGTCCGTTCTGATACTTCTTGCCGATGCTCCATGCGCGATTGTCCGCAAACGCGCCCGCCTGGCTGCTGAGGCCGTACAGGCCGCCGGTCTGGAATCCCGCGTAGCTGGCGCTCGTGTACTTCACCGAGTTGTCCACGCGGAACGTCTCGTTGATGTTGTCGTTGTGGAACGTGTGTGCGAAGAGCGTGCCGCCCCAACTGCCGGTTGCCGTCAACGGCGCGACATAATCCGCGACTGAATCGTATTGTCGACCGAGGGTCAATGTGCCCTTGTTTCGTAAGCCCGCTCTTTTAACTGCGCGTCCATGTACGGATGCCACGCGCCCATCTCCTCAGGTACCGAGTGATAGGTTCCATTGCTGAATTTCCACTGTGGGATCAGTTGGCTGCCCGGGTAGTATTCGAGCGGGCCGGCGTCTTCATGCACGTCTTCCAGCGCGACCCAAGACGCGAGTAAATGGCCGTGCGTCTGGGGCGTCATATAGATCGCATCGACATGGGGCGGCTGGGCGCTTCCTTTTTCGAAATACAGGCTGTTGCAAAGCGCTATTGGCGCGCCCATGCAATCGGAAAGGATTTTCGCGAGATCGGTGTCGATCGCGATATCCCGCACGAAGCGGCCTCGAAGATTTGTGACTCCGCCAGGCCGATATTGCCGACGACGTTGCTACGCTACGACGAATGCAGGCTACGGCGCGTTTAGCGGCCGTGCCCTCCGCCTCCGCCGCCGTGTCCACCTCCATGCCCGCCGCCGCGGCCGCCTTCCCAGCGTCCGCGCCCGTGATCCCATCCTCCGTGGTGGTAGTCGCCGTGATGGTAACCGCCGCCACCGCCGGCCCAGACATTGATGGTGCCGTAGCCGTACGCCGGGCCATAGTCAGGCCCGTAGGCGTATCCGGGATCCGCGTAGCCGTAGCCGGCGGGATATGCGACGCAACCGGATAAAACGGCCGCCAAACCAATGGCTGAAATGAGCTTGAGCATGGTGTACCCCCTTAAAAGATCAGAGTGGGGGCGTGCGCCTAAGTTCGAGGGCAATTGTGTCTGCGAATTACCGCCTGTGAGGGCGCAGGCACGGACACTGCTGATATGTCGAAATTTCTCGGGACATTACAGTGCCGGCTCAAAAAATCGACTCGCTTACGTCGTTGCGGTTTTTTGCTGCGGGCATGGTGGTTGTTTTCCACACCCGCCGCGAATTCGGCTATTTCGGGCTCGCTGAACACCTGGCGCTCACGCAAGCCGTGTCCCTCTTCTTCGTTCTGTCTGGCTATATCCTCGCTCACACCCACAGAACGATCACCTCAAGATCGGATCTTTACGTCTTTTACATCAAGCGGTTGGCCAGGATTTGGCCCCTTCACCTCGTTGGCGCTGCTGCGGCAGCGTGGCTGATCCATTATGAAGGCGGGTCGGTTGGCAGCACTGCGGCAATCCTTAACGTGCTGCTGCTGCATGCGTGGTCACCCGATATCGACACGTACTTCTCCTTGAATGGAGTCTCATGGAGCTTGTCCGATGAGGCCTTTTTCTATGTGGTTTTCCCATTGCTGATCTGGCGGGTGAATGCCACCTGGGTGGTCAAGCTCGCGGCAACGATACTCGTCACGGCTGCAATGCTGGTCATCTTCGAGAACATGGGCCGGCCCCTTATGCTGTGGTCCGCGTACATTTCGCCGATAACCAGGCTGAGCGAATTCATGATGGGCATCGCTGCCTATCAACTACGGGCAACACTTCGGAATGCCATTGAAGGTGGCTGGCGCGCGAGCGCGTTCGAGAGCGGCGCTGTGCTGATTGTCGTGTCGGCGATCTGGGCAACCGATCTCCGGGTTGTCTCGGATCTACCCTTTCATCTGAGCAAGCCCGTTGCAATCTGGCTTTCCAATTGTGGCGTGGGTGTTCTGTTTGCTTTGCTGATAGCGGTGTTCGCGCTGGAAGACGGCGGCCTGTCCCGCCTTCTTCGAGCTCGGCCTTTCATTTATCTTGGCGAGATCAGCTTTGCTTTGTACGTGGTGCATCAACTCGTCTTGCGGTTTGCCGAGGATCACGGGTATATGGCGCGAAGCTATCCGGTTGCGGTCAAGGCTGTCTTGTACTGGTTGGCGGCTATCGCGGTTGCGGCGGCGGTTCATCATCTGATAGAGATTCCCGTGCAGAGACTGATCTTGTCGCGGCTCGCGGTCCGGCGTGGTGTGGTGGTGTAGGGGGTTGGTGTCTGATTGTTGTCAGCGAGACGGTAGGGTGGCTCGCGGCTTTGCCTTGCGGGCTTGAAACGCCGTTAGCAGAGCAGTTCGGCGAGGGTTTCGTCGTGGAAGACTACTTGACGGCGGCATCGTCTGTCTGCGGATATACGCGAGTGTCAGTTCCGCCTTATGGAGGGCTATCCCCGCACACCATCCTGCCAGGGAAATCCCTTGTGGGACAGTCCTGGTTTTGAGATAGGGCCGATTGTAGGATCGGCTCTTTCCTTCCGGGGTGATCGCATGGATGCAAAACGGGAAGCCTCCTTTTTCGAGCGTTTGATCGAACCCATGCTCGATCAGCTTCGGAGAATCGCTAGTACCACGAGAAAAGAATATACGGTCGACGATCTCAAGGTTGACGCTTTTATTGCTGCCAATGACTATCAGCAGGAACTCGGTGTCGAACTTGAACCTGAGGACGAAAAACTGCAAGAGGCCGTTCTGAAAAAGCTTTGGAAGGCTTTTGGAAAATTCGCAAACAGGACCCTGCGAACAGCGTTTCGGCTGGATCAGGAATCGGTTGACGATAACGGTGAGCGACAGGCCAATTCAGTCGTTGCCGGTTTGGCTGCGCCGGATACTTACGAACCCGAAGTTGTGCTTGAGCGCGCGCAAGAACATGCCGCGAACATCCGGCTGCTTAATGAACGGTTCTGCGAGTCTATAGCGTATTTACATATCCTGGATCACTTTGACGGTGATAAACCAATCATCGCGCGGTACCTTGCTATCCATGCAAAAACCTTGGATGCGCGGCTGTTACGAGCGGAGATATTTGCGGAATTTCAACCTTCGATGTTCGACGGAATCGAAGCCGTGCCAGCAGGATTTCTGCCACCGCCCGGTGCGCGCAGACGTGGTCGCATGCAGCATCGGTTTGGGCGGTTATTTGTTTTGATGCGCCCCTGGCAGGCGCATCTGTTCTCGCGTGTGGGATCAATTTTGCTGCGTTAGCTTGTGGTCCGCCGGCGATCACCTTTCGATGATTGGCTCAAGTTCCCATTGATCGCCGAAGCGATGGATGATCTTGGCTTCATATTCTTTCGTGTCCGAAGGCTCGGCCATTTTCAGCACGCGACCTTTGTGCGTCAGCGCTCATGTTCCGATATGACTTTAAGAACTGAAAAGGGTTTTTTCTTTGGGCTGGCGGAATGTCCGGGACGGCTTTGGTCAGAATACTTTTGGGCGCGGGCAGCGTGATGAAATCGAACGCCGATAGACGGGAGCGTGATCCCGAGAATCAGTTTGCTGCGAGACAAATCGAGTTTTGAGCGGCAAGGCGGGCTTGGCGTGCGGCGGCTAAGGGACACTTCCGGCGATATCCCCACCGATACCCCCAACGAATCTGGCTTGTATTGGGCAACCTTGGGCAAGAATGGCAGCAAAAAGCCCCGCAGTACAAGGCTTACGGGGCTTTTCTGGGCATAGTTGGGAGCTACTGGGAAGCTATCTGGTCCCCCTGACAGGAATCGAACCTGTATCTAGCGCTTAGGAGGCACTTGTTCTATCCATTGAACTACAGGGAGAGGACCAAACCACAATAATCGCCGCAATCCCGCTCCCGGACAAGCTCCGCGAGGATCAGGCGGCGTCCGGATTCACCGGCGAGCGCAGAGTATATCAAACACGCCCGACCGCGAGGAGGGCTGCATCCGGCCGGCATGCGCCACCCGAATCCCACAAACCAAACGGCCCAGCAAGCATATAGCCTGCTGGGCCGCACGAACCGCCGGCTTGCGCAAACAATCAGCGCCGCGCTCCGGCAACCCGATCAATCCGCTTCAGAACTCCACCACCGCGAACTCGGCCTTGCCCACGTCGCAAAGCGGGCAGCGCCAGTCTTCGGGAATCGCGGCGAAGCGCGTGCCCGGCGCGATGCCTTCTTCGGGCAGGCCTTCTTCCTCGTTGTAGATCCAGCCGCAAATCAGGCAGACCCAGCTCTTATATTCAGTCACTTCGATTACTTCGCTCACGACGCACTCTTTTCCAGTTCAATGCAATGATCCGCCCAGTCTGCCCCTTTTTTGGGCACGGCGGCGATCCGCAATATTACCGGAATTTGTCAATCCGGCAGAAAACTACCCGCGCGGCAGCGCCGCAAACCGCCCGGCACGTCCGGCGGTAAACTCTGAATCCACCGGACGAACCGCGTCACACACTGCGTGTATGCTCTGATCCGCTGCTGATCTATTGGACCGGCGCGCCGGGGCGCCCCGCATGAATTGCGACGATCGGACTCAGATCACTGAGCGCGCCGTCGTCGCCGGCATGACTCGCGCATGACTCTCGTTTCCCAACAAGGAGAAAAACGATGTTCAGAAACACATGGTTGGCCGGTACGGTACTGGCCGGATTGCTCGCCGTATCCGGCGTGGCGCAGGCCGCAAGCGTGTCGTTCGTCCAGCCGGCGGACGGCGCGACCGTCAGCAATCCGGTCCACGTGGTGTTCGGCGTCGACGGCTTGAAGATCGCGCCGGCCGGCACGATGACGGAAGGCACGGGCCACCATCATCTACTGGTGGACGGCAAGCCGGTGCCCAAGGGCGAGGTGATCCCCGCGAACGACAAGTCGCTGCATTTCGGCAAGGGCCAGACCGAAACCGATCTGACGCTGCCGCCGGGCGACCACACGCTGACGCTGCAATTCGGCGACGGCGCGCATCGTTCGTACGGTCCGGACCTGAGCAAGACCATCACGGTGCACGTGAAGTAATCCGCCACGCGAGACGGCCGGGCGCGCGCCAAGGCGCTCCGGCCGTGCCAGCAGGCTTCCGCGCTATCCGCGCCGGGTTTATTCGTGTCCGGCAAGCCGGCCATTCGGCCTATCTCTTCCGGCAGACAGGCAGCCGCCCCTGCGCCCGGTACAATGGGCAGTTCCGACTCATCGCTGTCTTCTCCAATTCTCCATGTCGCTTTACACCATTACCGGAGCCCAACTGGCCTTCGGTCACGTCGCGTTGCTCGATCACGCGGATTTCTCTCTCGAAGCGGGCGAGCGCGTCGGGCTGATCGGCCGCAACGGCGCGGGCAAGTCGTCGCTGCTGAAGATCGTCGCCGATCTGACCAGGCCTGACGACGGCCTCGTCACGCGCCAGCAGAACCTGACCACGGTTTACGTGCCGCAGGAGCCGGAGTTCGATACGGACGACACGGTGTTCGACGCGGTCGCCGCCGGCCTCACGCACGCCCGCGCGCTGCTGGACGAATACGACGCGGTCGCCAACCAGCTCGCCGACGAGCCGGAAGGCGCGGAGCACGACGCGCTGATGTCGCGCATGAACACGCTGCAGTCGTCGCTGGACGCCGTGGACGCCTGGAACTGGAGCACCCGCGTGTCGACCACGCTGCAGCAGATCGGCCTGAACGGCGAGGCGCGGGTGGGTTCGCTGTCGGGCGGCATGCAAAAGCGCGTCGCGCTGGCGCGCGCGCTGGTCGTGCAGCCGGACGTGCTGCTGCTCGACGAGCCGACCAACCACCTCGACTTCGAAGGCATCCGCTGGCTCGAAGATCTGCTGGTCTCGCTGCGCGCGGGCCTGCTTTTCATTACCCACGACCGGGCGTTTCTCGATCGCGTCGCCACGCGCATCGTCGAACTGGATCGCGGGCGCCTGCTGTCGTATCCGGGCAATTTCTCGGCTTACCAGACGCGCAAGGCGCAGCAGCTCGAAGTCGAGCAGGTGGAGGCGGCCAAGTTCGACAAACTGCTCGCGCAGGAAGAAGTGTGGATTCGCAAGGGCGTCGAGGCGCGTCGCACGCGCAGCGTCGGCCGGATCGCGCGGCTCGTGGAAATGCGCAACCAGCGCGCGGAACGCCGCAACGTGCAGGGCAACGTCAAGCTCGACGTCGGCCAGGGCGAGAAGTCGGGCAAGATCGTCGCCGAGTTGACCGACGTGACCAAACGCTACGGTTCGCGCACGGTGGTCGACAACTTCACGGCCACGGTCATGCGCGGCGACAAGATCGGCTTTGTCGGCCCGAACGGCGCGGGCAAAACCACGCTGCTCAAGCTGATCCTCGGCGAACTGGCGCCGGATGAAGGCACGGTGCGCATCGGCACGAATCTGCAGGTCGCGTATTTCGACCAGATGCGCGCGCAGCTCGATCTGGAAAAGAGCCTCGCCGACACCATCAGCCCGGGCAGCGAGTGGGTCGAAGTGAACGGCCAGAAGAAGCACGTCATGAGCTACCTCGGCGACTTCCTGTTCGCGCCGGAACGCGCGCGTTCGCCGGTCAAGTCGCTGTCGGGCGGCGAGCGTAACCGTCTGCTGCTCGCGCGCCTGTTCGCACGCCCGGCCAACGTGCTGGTGCTGGACGAGCCGACCAACGACCTCGATATTCCCACGCTCGAACTGCTCGAAGAACTGCTTACGGAATACGACGGCACGGTGCTGCTGGTCAGCCACGATCGCGCGTTCCTGGACAACGTCGCGACCTCGGTGATCGCGTCGGAAGGGGGCGGCAAGTGGCGCGAGTACGTCGGCGGCTTTACCGATTGGCAGATCCAGCGCGACCGCTCGCAGCAGATGGCGCTGGACGCGCAGAAAGAAGCCGGCAAGGACGCGGGCAAAGACGCGGCGCCGGGCAAAGACGGTTCCGCGGGCCGCAATACGCAACGCGCCGCGAAGCTGTCGTTCAAGGAGCAGCGCGAACTTGAGGCGCTGCCGGGGAAGATCGCCGCGCTCGAAGCGGAGCAGAAAACGATCGGCGCGCAACTCGAAGACGGCTCCGTGTTCGCCAAAGATGCGCAGGAAGGTACGCGCCTGACCGAACGCTACGCCGCGATCGACGAGGAACTGCTGGTCGCGCTCGAGCGCTGGGACGAGCTGGAAAATCGCCGCAAGTGAGGCGCCGGCGCGGCGCGGGATTAAACGGCGGCGCCGCCGCGCCTTGTCCGGATGGCCAATCCCGCGTGTCGTGAATTGCCGCGCGGATCGAAATCAGTAAAATACCCCGCGAACAGGCTTCCCCGGCGTTCGCACCGGCGTCGACGTTGCCCGCCCTGGCTTCATGCAGTTCACGCAGGGCCGGCTTCGGGCCGCCGTCGAGCGCGCCACCGGGAAGCCATGCGACAAACAGCTTGCCCGCACCACGGGCACCCCACCTAACTTCATTGTTTCGTTTCGCTTTTTTTGAAAACTCAACGCATTGTCCACGGACCTGTCCACAGGAGCTGTGGACAACGATGAACCGACGCACCCGAGTCAACCATGTCTACGAAAAAGCCAAACGCCGCGTATAGCGAAGCGTCGATCAAGGTGTTGAAGGGTCTGGAGCCGGTCAAGCAACGGCCCGGCATGTACACCCGCACCGAGAATCCGCTGCACATCATCCAGGAAGTCATCGACAACGCGTCGGACGAGGCCCTCGGCGGCCACGGCCGGCAAATCACGGTCACGCTGCACGTCGACCATTCGGTCTCGGTGGAAGACGACGGCCGCGGCATTCCGTTCGGCCTGCATCCGGAAGAAGGCGTGCCGGTCGTCGAAATCGTTTTCACGCGCCTGCACGCGGGCGGCAAGTTCGATAAAGCCGCCGGCGGCGCGTACACGTTCTCGGGCGGCCTGCACGGCGTGGGCGTGTCGGTCACCAACGCGCTGTCCACGCGCCTCGACGTCACCGTGTGGCGTGAAGGCAAGGTTGCCGAGCTGAGTTTCGCCAATGGCGACGTCGCCAGGGAACTCGAAGTGCGCCCTGCCACGAAAGGCGACAAGAAGTCCGGCACGCGCGTCACCGCGTGGGCCAATCCGAAATACTTCGATTCGCCGAACCTGCCGCTCGGCGAATTGCAGCGTCTGCTGCGCTCGAAAGCGGTGCTGCTGCCGGGCGTGGAAGTCACGCTGATCAACGAGAAAACCGGCGAACAGCAAAGCTGGAAATACGAAGACGGCTTGCGCGGCTATCTGCTAGAAGGCATGAACGGCAGCGATCTGCTGATTCCGCTGTTCGAGGGCGAGCGTTATGTCGAGAACTCGCGCGCGAGCGAAGAGACCTTCGCGGAAGGCGAGGGCGCGTCGTGGGTCGTCGCGTGGAGCGAAGAAGGCACGCTCATGCGCGAGTCGTACGTGAACCTGATTCCGACGCCCGCGGGCGGCACGCACGAATCCGGTTTGCGCGACGGTCTCTATCAGGCGGTGAAGAGCTTCGTCGAGTTGCACAACCTGCAGCCGAAGGGCGTCAAGCTGCTCGCCGAAGACGTGTTCGCGCGCGTGTCGTTCGTGCTGTCGGCGAAGGTGCTCGATCCGCAATTCCAAGGGCAGATCAAGGAGCGACTGAATAGCCGCGACGCGGTCAAGCTGGTGTCGTCGTTCGCGCGGCCGGCGCTGGAGCTGTGGCTGAATCAGCACGTCGAGCACGGCAAGAAGCTCGCGGACCTCGTCATCAAGCAGGCGCAGGCGCGCACGCGTGCCGGGCAGAAAGTCGAGAAGCGCAAGAGCTCGGGCGTGGCGGTGTTGCCGGGCAAGCTGACCGATTGCGAATCGACGGAAATCGGCCGCAACGAACTGTTCCTCGTGGAAGGCGATTCGGCGGGCGGCTCCGCGAAGATGGGCCGCGACAAGGAATATCAGGCCATCCTGCCGCTGCGCGGCAAGGTGCTGAACACGTGGGAAACTGAGCGTGACCGGCTGTTCGCCAACAACGAAGTGCACGACATTTCGGTGGCGATCGGCGTCGATCCGCATAGCCCGGACGACAAGGTCGATCTGTCCAATCTCCGCTACGGCAAGATCTGCATTCTGTCGGATGCGGACGTCGACGGTTCGCATATTCAGGTGCTGCTGCTCACGCTGTTCTTCAAGCATTTCCCGCAGCTGATCGAACGTGGCCACGTGTGTGTGGCGCGTCCGCCGCTGTTCCGGGTCGACGCGCCCGCGCGCGGCAAGAAGCCGGCGCAGAAGCTCTATGCGCTCGACGAAGGCGAGCTCGAAGCGATTCTCGACAAGCTGCGCAAGGACGGCGTGCGCGACACGCAGTGGTCGATCAGCCGCTTCAAGGGCCTCGGCGAAATGAGCGCGGAGCAGTTGTGGGACACCACGATGAATCCCGACACGCGGCGGCTGACTCCCGTGGCGCTCGGCGAGCTCGACTACGACGCCACGGTCGCGCGCATGACGATGCTGATGGGCAAGGGCGAAGCGGCATCGCGGCGCAGCTGGCTGGAAGAAAAGGGCAACGAAGTAGAAGCGGATATCTGAGCGCGCTCATAGCGCTCATGGCGCTCATGACAAATAGCGCGCGCATCGGTATCGAAAACGCACGGCAACTTCACGCCAAACACGGATACGGAATCTAGATGGACGACGATAACACTCTCGACCTTTTCACCGAGCCGCCGCCTCCGGAAGGCGACTTTCTCACGCTCGGCAATTATGCGGAGCGCGCGTACCTCGACTATGCGGTGAGCGTGGTCAAGGGTCGCGCGCTGCCGGATGTGTGCGACGGCCAGAAGCCGGTGCAGCGCCGCATCCTGTTCGCGATGAACGACATGGGTCTCTCCGACAACGCGAAGCCGGTCAAATCGGCGCGCGTGGTCGGTGACGTGCTCGGTAAGTATCACCCGCACGGCGACCAGTCCGCGTATGACGCGCTGGTGCGGCTCGCGCAAGACTTTTCGATGCGCTATCCGCTGATCGACGGGCAGGGCAATTTCGGTTCGCGCGACGGCGACGGCGCAGCGGCCATGCGGTACACGGAAGCGCGCCTCACGCCGATCGCGAAACTGCTGCTCGATGAAATCAACCAGGGCACGGTCGATTTCATGAAGAACTACGACGGCGAGTTCGACGAGCCGAGGCTGCTGCCCGCCCGCTTGCCGTTCGTGCTGCTGAACGGCGCGTCCGGCATTGCGGTGGGTCTGGCCACGGAAATTCCGTCGCACAATCTGCGCGAAGTCGCGGCGGCCGCGGTTGCGATGATCCGCAATCCGAAGCTCCAGCACGCCGAATTGATGCAGTACATTCCCGGCCCGGACTTTCCGGGCGGCGGCCAGATCATTTCGAGCGAAGCGGAAATCTCCGCCGCCTACGAATCCGGCCGCGGCAGCCTGAAAGTGCGCGCGCGCTGGAAGATCGAAGAACTCGCGCGCGGCCAGTGGCAACTGGTCATCACCGAACTGCCGCCGAGCACGGCCGCGCAAAAGGTGCTGGAGGAAATCGAAGAGCAGACCAATCCGAAGATCAAGCTCGGCAAGAAAACGCTCACGCCCGAACAGTTGCAGACCAAGCAGACCATGCTGGCGCTGCTCGACGCGGTGCGCGACGAGTCCGGCAAGGACGCGCCGGTGCGCCTCGTGTTCGAGCCGAAGTCGAGCCGTATCGATCAGACCGATTTCGTCAACACGCTGCTCGCGCATACGAGCCTCGAATCGAACGCGTCGCTGAATCTGGTCATGGTGGGCGGCGACGGCCGGCCGCGTCAGAAGGGCTTGAGCGAAATCCTGCACGAGTGGATCGCGTTCCGCTTCGCCACGGTCACGCGTCGCACGCGGCATCGTTTGAGCAAGGTCGACGACCGGATTCATATCCTCGAAGGCCGGATGATCGTCTTTTTGAATATCGACGAAGTCATCCGCATCATTCGCGAATCGGACGAACCGAAGGTCGCGTTGATGGCCGCGTTCGGCTTGTCCGACCGTCAGGCCGAAGACATTCTTGAAATCCGGCTGCGCCAGCTGGCGCGGCTCGAGAAGATCAAGATCGAGAAGGAACTGGCCGAACTCAAAGACGAGAAGGCCAGGCTGGAAGAACTGCTCGGCAGCGAGTCGGCCATGAAGCGGCTGCTCATCAAGGAAATAGAAGGCGACGCCAAGCAGTATGGCGACGAGCGCCGCACGCTCATCCAGCAGGAAAAGCGCGCGACGTTCGAAGCGCGCGTGGTCGACGAACCGGTCACGGTCGTGGTGTCGCAGAAGGGTTGGGTGCGCGCGCTGAAGGGCCACGGGCTCGACGCGGCGGGCTTCACGTTCAAGGCCGGCGACGGGCTCTACGCGGCGTTCCAGTGCCGCACGCCGGACACGCTGGTCGCGTGGGGCAGCAATGGCCGTGTCTATTCGGTGGCGGTCGCCATGCTGCCGGGCGGCCGCGGCGACGGTGTACCGGTCACGTCGCTGATCGAGCTGGAGTCGGGCAGCCATCTGATGCATTACTACGCGGCGTCCGCGGATCAGGCGTTGCTGCTCGCTTCGAGCAACGGCTTTGGCTTCATTGCCAGGGTCGGCGATATGGTGAGCCGTGTGAAGGCCGGCAAGTCGTTCATGACGATCGACGCCGGCGCTCAACCGCTCGCGCCGATGCCGATGCTGCCGGATGCGACGCACATTGCGTGTCTCTCCTCGAACGGGCGTCTGCTGGTGTTCGGCCTCGACGAGATGAAGACGCTTTCGGGCGGCGGCCGCGGCGTCACGCTAATGGCGCTCGACGAGAAGGAAACGCTGGTGCAGGCGCTCTCGATCAACAACGCGGGTGTGGTGTTGATCGGCACGCGCCGCGGCGGCCGTGTGGACGAGGAAAAGGTGAGCGGCGCGGCGCTTGCGCCGCATATCGGCAAGCGGGCGCGCAAGGGGCGTGCGCCTGAGAGCAAGATGAAGCTCGAAAGCATGCGTCCGGTGCTGGCCGTTTAACAAAGATTGACGTGGGAACACGGCAAGCGTCTGCTAGCATGCGGGACGCTTGCCGTGCGCAGTACGGGGAGCCGCGTCGCCACGCCATTACGGCGGAGGTGCTGCGATAACAATGACAACGACGTGAGAGCCACGAGTGCAATGGAACTGCCTGCGGACCACGCGGTCGAACGTGCGCTCAGGAAAGCGCCGGGCCGCCAGGTTTTGCGGCATTCCATTCAATAGCCGCTGCCAGTATCACTCGTCATAAGCGGTGTGGCGTCGTCGGGAGAGGAAAACAACATGAACAAGGCTATCGAACTCGCGCTCTTTCTGCATCTGCTCGCGGTTGCGGTGTGGGTAGGCGGAATGGTGTTCGCCCATTTCTGTCTGCGTCCGGCAATTGCCGATCTATCGCCTCAATTACGCCTGCCGCTGTGGGAATCGGTGTTCAGCCGCTTCTTCAATTGGGTCGCCGCCGCCGTGCTGGTGATCCTTCTCACCGGCGGATTCCTGCTGATGCAATTCGGCGGCGGCCACGCCACCTGGCCGCTGCATGCAATGGCGGGCCTCGGCATTGTGATGATGCTGATCTTCGGGCACATCCGTTTTGCCGTGTTTCCGCGCATCCGTCGCGCGGTGCAGGCGCAAAAATGGCCAGATGGCGCGCGCGCCGTCGGCACGATCCGTCGTCTGGTGCTGATCAATATCGTGCTTGGCGTGGTGACGATCGGCGTTGCGGTGCTGTCGCGCGGCTTCTGAGGCCGCTGCGTCGTTTCAAGTCCGCCAGCCGCGTGGCGATACCGCCGCGCGGTATCCCATCGAGCGTCGTCGTTATCGCGCGGTATCGCCGCCGTCTAGATCATTGCGCCGTACGCGAGCCACAGCCCGCACACCACCGCCACCGTTCCGTACACCACGTACACCGGCACCTTCAGCCTGGCGAAGCACATGGCGGAGAATAGCGCGGTCATCAGATAGACCGGCCTGAACGGCACATGCGCGGCAATCCGAAACACGGCCACCGCGAGAAACGCGGTCGTGACGGCGCGCAGGATCCGCATGCCATGCTCGAATCGCGGATTGGCCTTCAACTGATGCAGATGCCGTTGCGCGAGCACGACGAGGCAGCCCGACGGCACGAATAGCGCGAGCGTGGCAATCAGCGCGCCCGCCCAGCCATCCACCAGATAGCCGAAGAACGGCACCACGTTCAACAGCGGACCGGGCGACAACGGCGACAGCGAAAACGCCAGAGTGAAGTCGTTATCCGAGACACCGATCGCCGGCGTGACGAATAGCGTCTTGAGCACCGGCAACGCCGAGAAGCCGCCGCCGAACAACGTCATGCCGGCTCCGGCAAGCCGTGGCCACAACAGCGCCAGGTCGTAGCGATGCGGCAGCGGCAACGCGAACAACACCAGCAATGCGCACAAGGCGCTCAGCATCTGCCAGTCGCCGCGCGCGAACGACACGACAACGGGCGTGTTGCGCACCGGGCTCACCAGCCAGCCTGTGCCGAAGGCCGCCGCGAGCATGACGACATAAGCGGCCGGACTGTGCGCATAAAAAAGCGCGACGCAACCGAGCACCGTCGCAATCCATTCGAGCTTGCCGCGCACCAGCGCGCGCGTCTGTTTGTACCAGGTGATGGCGATCAGCGTGGCCAGCACCACGCTGAAGTGATTGAGCAAAGTTTGCGAAGCGGCGGCGCGCACGAGCGGCGTGCGGTAGAAGATCGCGAACAGCGTCATCAGCATGAAAAAGGGCAGCACGCTCGCAATGCCCGCGATCCAGGCGCCGGCGCGGCCGCGCAACGCATGCCCGAGTTGCACGGCGACGTTGCAGCCCACCGGGCCGGGCACCATCCACGCCAGCGCGATCAGATCGGAGAAGGCGACGCGCGAGAGACGGCCTTTGCGTTCGACATAATGGTTTTCAAGCTGCGCCATGAGAGCGAGTCCGCCCCATGACAACGCCGACAGGCCGAACACGACCCGGAACAACGTCCATAGCGGTTCCCGTTCCCCTCGTCCGGCAACATCCTGGCTCGTGATCGTCTGCATGATGGCGTCGCGAGCGCCCGGCAGGCGGGCACTGTCCTTTGGGATCATCCTTGTGATTCGACGCGGCCGGCAAACGGCATCGCGCTTGTGACCAGTACAGCGAGAATGTAGCCGGTTTGCGGCGCCGCGGGTAGTTCGCGACGACCCGCCACGGTCGCCGCGTTCAGGTGTTGGTGCTGGACACGCTGGTGGTGTTGTCCGCATCGTGCGCGGCGCGTCGGCCCGGGCCCGCCATGCCGCAGACGCCGAAGCGTTCCAGCAGCGCGGGAATCGCGTCCACCGGCACCGGCCGCGAGAACAGGAAGCCTTGCGCCTCGATATGGCCGAGCGCGGCAAGCCAGGCGATCTGCTCTTCGGTCTCGGTGCCTTCGACCACCACCGTGAGCCCGAGCGAACGCGCGAGGTTGACGATCGCGGTGACCATCACGCAGACGCTGCGGTCGCCCGGAATTGCCTGGATGAACGAACGGTCCACTTTCAGCGTGTCCACCGAGAAACGGTTCAGGTAGGACAGCGACGAATAACCGGTGCCGAAATCGTCGAGCGCGATGCGCACGCCGAGGCGCTTCAACGCGAAGATTTTCTCCGAGACGAGTTCGGGATATTCCATCATCGCCGTTTCAGTGATTTCCAGTTCGAGGCGGCGTGCGGAAATGCCGCTTTCCTCGATGGCGTGCGAGATGGTTTCGTACAGATCGCCGCGCCAGAACTGCACCGCCGAGATATTCACCGCGAGCGACAGCGTGTCGTAGCCCTGTTGCTGCCACAGCGCGAGTTGACGGCACGCGGTCTCGATCACGAAGTCGCCGATCGGCACGATCAGGCCGGTCGATTCGGCCACCGGAATGAATTCGTTCGCCGGAATCAGACCGTGCTGCGGATGGTTCCAGCGCACCAGCGCCTCGAAACCGGTGATGCAGCGGCGTGTCAGATCGATCTTCGGTTGATAGGCTAGGAACAGTTGCCCTTCGGCGAGCGCCACGCGCAATTGCTGTTCCCACTTCATCAAATGATCGGCGCGATGCGACAACTGCGGTGAATAGAACTGGTAGCAGTTCTTGCCCGCGTCTTTCGCGCTGTACATGGCGAGGTCGGCTTTTTTCAGCAGGTCGATCTCGCTTTCGTTGGCGACCGAGTAAAGCGCAATGCCGATGCTCGCATGCAGCACGAACGAACTGCCACGTACTTCGAACGGCTTGGCGAATGCTTCGGCCGCGGCTTCGGCCAGCGTGACGGCGCGCTTCTCGACGTCCTCGCCCTTGATCACGACCACGAACTCGTCGCCGCCGATGCGGCTCAACGCGCCGCCGTCGCCGACCGCGATGGCGAGCCGCGAGGCCGTCATTTGCAGCACGATGTCGCCGGCATTGTGGCCGAGCGTGTCGTTGACGGTCTTGAAGTTGTCGAGGTCGATGAAGAGGATCGCGAGGCGGCCGAGGTTGGCCGGTTGCGCGACGTCGTGCCGAAGGCTTTGCAGCGTGGCATAGCGATTGCGCAGGCCGGTGAGCAGATCGTATTCGACCAGATGGGTCATTTCGCGCTCGCGGCCGAGCAGCTTGCCGATGAGACCAGTGGCCACCGCGAAGAAGCTCAGCATGGCGAGCGAGATGAAACCCGCCATCAGCAGATAGACGTTGCGCGTGTGGTTGTAGTCGGCGAATTCTTCCGCTTGCGACAGACCCACCAGCACGCCGAGCGGATAGCCGTCGATATGCCGGTACGACACGATGCGCGTGACGTTGTCGATCGAATCGACATAGGTGCCCGAGACGTGCTCCGAGGTCGGATACGAGCCGCTCGCCGAGAATGCGCCGCTCGCGGTGTCGGCGGTGCCGGTGCGGCGCGCCAGCACGGCGCCGCTGTCCGAGATCACCGCGATCACGCCTTCACGGCCGATCGCCGCGTTGTTGTAGAAGTCGGAGGTGAAATAGCTGGGGTCTTCGGAAACCACCACCACGCCCGCGAACGAGCCGTCCGGATGATTCAGGCGCCGCGTCATCTGCAAGGTCCAGTGGCCGGACACGCGGCCGAGCACAGGCTTGCTGATATACAACTGGTCGTCGTTCTCGTGTTCGTGAACCTTGAAGTGTTCACGATCGGACAGGTCGATGTGGCGGGGATTGAGTTCGGCCGTGTTGGCGATCAGCGTGCCGTGTTCGTCGATCAGCGACACCTGCACCAGCGTCTCGCTTTGCACGACGCCTTTTTCCACCGTGCTCGCGAGATCGAAATGATTCGGCGTCTTCTCGAACTCGAATTTGACGAAGCGGGTGATCTGGTCGACCTGGTGAATCGCCTTGACCGTGTGCTGCTCCAGCGCCGCGGAAAGAATTGCGGCAGAGGCCATTGCCTCACGATACGTGGCTTCTTTCTCGACCGAGAGACGCGCGAAGATCACCGTCCAAAGCAGGATCAGGACCAGAACGCCGAGCGCGGGAATAGCGAGAAACGCGCGACGGCGCGACACCGCGGGATCGCGGTGAGGTTTGGCTTCGCGCTGGTCTGAGAAGCGGGACTGGCTCATCGGGCGGCCCGTGCCCGGGTGCCGGCCGGTAACAGGCGCGCGAGAATTGACTGCGCTGATTTCATGGGTGGCTGCATGGTGACCAAGGTGCCGGAACTGCTGCGCAGAAGAAGGGAGCGTGGCGCCGTGCCTGACCATCCGCAGGTCATCGGGTACGATTCGATATTACTGAATGCCACTGGATTAAGGAAGGGTCCGGGCATCGGGTATACGCGGGCGCGACAAGCTGTCCCGTACGGCGGGTCTGGCAGCCGGCGTGGCCGGCCTTCAGGGTGTTGCCTCGCGGTCGTATTCGGGCATTTCATCGGCAAGCGGCGCTCCGGCGTGCTGGCATTCAGGTGTGCCAGGCCTTTCCCAATGCGCCGCGCATTGAATGAAGCAAGCGATGCGGCGTTTTGTGGTCGAGCGTGGCGAGGCGGGGTGAACCCTGTTCTGCCTGCGGTGGCGGCCCTCGGCTCATGTCCGAGCGGGGCCGGGCGCGCGCCGGTCAGGGCAGGCGGAACGTGCCGTCGACGATCGTCACCGACGGACCGCCAATCCACGTCTTGCCGCGTGCCCGAAGCGGATCTCCTTCGGGGCGTGCCTCGTCGTAGTGCACGCGAACCTGGCCGGCACGGCCGAGCGCGGTGCCTTGACGCACGGAATAGCGTGCGCCGGGGCGCAACTGCTGCGCGCTCAGCAGGCCCGCGAGCGCCGCATTGGCGCTGCCGGTCACCGGATCTTCACCAACGCCGAAGCGGCCTCCGGCCATCAGGCAACGCACCTCGAAAGTGGCCGGGCCATTCGCATCGTGCGGGCCATAGACGGCAAGCCCGTGGGTATTCACCGAATGCACGATGTCGGCCAGAGCGGCGGCATCGGGTTCGAGCGCGAGGCACGCGCGTGCCGAATCGACGCGCACCACGAGCCACGGCGCACCATTGTCGACCGCGCAGGGCGTCGCGCTGAAATCGATCGCGTCGCTACGCAAAGCCGTAGAGAGTGCCGCGTAGCGATCCTCGGCAAGCGGCGTGACGCGCGCGGGCGGCGCGGCGAAAGCCCACGCGCCGTCTGCTTCAGGCAGCGCCTCGAGTTCGACGAGCCCCACGCCGCACTGCTGCACGAGCTTGCCGGCCTGCTTCGGCCGATAGCCGCTTTCGAGCAGCGCATGCGCGGTGCCGAGCGTTGGATGACCGGCGAACGGCAATTCGCCACGCGTGGTGAAGATGCGCACGCGGTAGTCAGCGGCGGGATCGCCGGGCTTCAACAGGAAGGTGGTTTCCGACAGATTGGTCCAGTGGGCGATGGTCTGCATCTGTTCGGTATCGAGTGCATCGGCATCGAACACCACGGCAAGCGGATTGCCTTTGAACGGCACCGACGTGAATACGTCGATCTGTTTGAAACGGACAGTGTGGGCGGGCATGGGGCGCGGTCCAGCGAATCAAACGGATGAATGGTGTTGGCGGATTCTATCCGTTGACGGCGGAACGGGCTACCTCGCCACAAATGCAAAACGCGCCGCGGGTGGTTGACACCTCGCGACGCGTTCTGACCGCACCACGCCTGACTAACCGGCAGCCGTTGCAGGCTACCCCGGTGATACGGCGTGCAGACTTCGGTACGTTAACCGACTTCGGCGATCAGCTCGATCTCGACGCACGCGCCGAGCGGAATCTGCGCGACGCCGAATGCCGAGCGCGCATGCTTACCGCGTTCACCGAACACATCGGCAATCAATTCCGATGCGCCGTTGGTGACCAGATGCTGCTCGGTGAATTCGAGCGTCGAGTTGACGAGACTCATGAGCTTGACGATGCGCGTGACGCGGTTCAGGTCGCCCACATGCGCATGCAGCGTGGCGAGCAGGTCGATGGCGATGGAGCGCGCGGCGGCTTTGCCTTCCTCGGTGGTAAGGGTGGCGCCGAGCTTGCCGGCCCACACTTTGCCGTCTTTCTTCGCGATGTGTCCGGACAGGTACACCGTGTTGCCGCTTTGCGCGCTCATCACATAAGCGGCTGCCGGCGCGCCTGCGGCCGGCAATTCGATGCCCAGTTCCTTGAGCTTGTCGTACACGTTCGATTGAGCCATGTTGTGTCCTTGGTCAGTAGTGGAGTTCGGTAGACGCGAGGCAGGCGAAGACCAGGCAGAAAACGCTCAGATCTTCGCGCGGATCAGCGCGGCGAGACGCGACACGCCTTCGTCGATCCTGGCCGGCGGCACCGTGACGAACGACAGGCGCAGCGTATTGTGTTGCGCTTCGTTCGCGAAGAAGGGGCCGCCCGGCACGAACGCGACGTTCTGCGCGACCGCTTCTTCGAGCAGTTTCATGCTGTCGATCTGCGCGGGCAGATTCACCCACACGAACATGCCGCCTTCCGGACGGTTCCAGCTTACGCCTTCCGGCATGTAGCGTTCGAGCGAGGCGAGCATCGCCGCGCACTGGTTGCGATACAGCTCGCGAATGGTCGGCACGTGTGTGTCGAGAAAGCCGTCCTTGATCACTTCGTACACGATGCGCTGGGTGAAGCTCGGCGTGTGCAGATCGGTGGCCTGCTTGGCCTGCACGAGTTTGAAGATCAGCTCTTCGGGGGCGATGATGTAGCCGACCCGCAGGCCCGGCGCCAGCACCTTCGAGAACGAACCGAGATGGACGATATGGTCCGGCGCCATCGAGAGCATGGTGGGCAGCGGTTCGCCCGCGTAGTCGAGCGCGCCGTACGGATCGTCTTCGATCACCGGGAACGGCGCGGTTTTCGCGAACTGGGCAAGCGCGCGGCGGCGTTCGATGGGCAGGCGGCGGCCGGTCGGATTCTGGAAATTGGGCTGTGCGTACAGCAGGCGCGCGCCGGCCGTCAGCTCGGGCGTGAGGGCTTCGGGAATGAGGCCGTGTTCGTCGGTCGGCACTTGCACGTAGCGCGGCTCGTACATCGAAAACGATTGCAGCGCGCCGAGGTAGGTCGGCGTTTCGACCAGCACCGGGCTGTCCGGACACACCAGCACTTTGCCGAGGAGGTCGAGCGCCTGTTGCGAGCCGGTGGTGATCAGCACCTGGCTCGCGCGAATCTGCGCGCCGTTGACCGAATAGCGCTTCGCGATCCATTCCCGCAGCGGCGCAAAGCCTTCCGTCGCGCTGTATTGCAGGGCGGCGGCCGGTTCGTCGCGCAGAATGCGGTCGGCCGCCGCGCGCATGCGTTCGGCCGGGAAGGTGGCCGGCGAGGGCAGGCCGCCCGCGAACGAAATGACTTCGGGCCGCTCCGTGACCTTCAGAATCTCGCGGATCGCCGAGCTCGTGAGCTTGCGTGCGCGTTCGGACAATTGCCACATGGGGGCTTTCAAGTCGCTTTGGTCCATGGTCTCCTCTGCTGGTACTGGAACCGGTCAAAACTTCAATTATCGCGCGAGTCGGCGACCCGCGCGCGCTGCTTATTTAAGGGTCCGTAGACCGTCGGGTGTTTCAAACTCGGCGACGAGGGCCGGCGCGCCGTCCGTGGGCTGCAATTCGATCAGATGCGCAGCGCCCAGCCAGTGCAGTTGCTCCGCCAACGTCTCCGCTTGCGGATGCGCGCCCTTCAGGGCCTTCAGCGAAATGCCCGTTTCCGGCAATACCGCCGACGGATGCCGCACCGTGTCCCACTGGATCAGCGAGGGCAGCACACCGTCGCCGCTGCCTTGCCAGGCGGGGAACGCGCCATCGTCGGGCACGGTCAGGCCCCACGTGAAATCGCCGCGCGTCATTGGAATCACCGGCGGAATGCGCTGCGGATACTGCGCCTGCCACGTGGGGAGGTGTTTCGGCCGCTCGACGCGCGCAACCCAGTGCGACAGATACGGGCCGTTTTCGAGCCGCGCTTGCGTGGCCGGGTCGTCGAGCGCGAACAGGCGGGCGCGCGGCGCATTGTCCGGCGACGCCGCCAGCGGATCGACCGCGATCACTTCCAGATACACGCCGCCCCACAGGTTCAGAAGGCGGTTGTGCGTGCGCATCAGCGGATGCGCGCCGCCGCCGGCCGGCGCGACGCCAAGCGTATCGGCGACGTACTGCGTGCCCTCGTCGAGGGTGCGGGCGGAAATCACGAGGTGATCGAGGCGAAGCGGATGAGCAGTCATGACGGATCGGGAAAACGGTTTTCTGCGGTAAACCGGTACGTGCCGGGTGTGGCGGCAACGTTGCCGGGGCCGTAAGCATAACCGTTTGCCGGATCGGCGGGCCATGCGGATGGCGTTTCGGCAGGGTTTTGCCGGATGACGCGAAAGTATCGGCATAGCTGTCGGAAGACCTGCCGCACTGCGTCCCATCCTTTGCTTATCTCAAATGTAGCGGCGCCGACCTGCACAGTAACGATACAATCGGTTCGATACTATTCGGTACAGTTGGAGCCCCTGTCATGTCCGTCCCGCTTGCCCAGATTCCCGCCCCGCACGACACGGCGTCGCTGACGCTGGTGGAGCAGCTCGTCCAGTGGGCGCGCCGCCGTATCGAGGAACGCGTGTTCCGCCCCGGCATGCGCATGCCGTCGATCCGCAAGCTCGCGCTCGACAAGGGCGTATCGCGCTTCACGGTGGTCGAGGCGTACGAACGGCTGGTGGCGCAGGGTTTTCTGGAGTCGCGGCGCGGCTCCGGGTTCTACGTGCGCGAGCGGCTCGCCGCCGCGGCCTCCGCCGAGATTCATCCGCTCACCGAGGCGGCGCCGGCGCCCGCCACTATCGACGTGGTCTGGCTGCTGCGCAACATGCTGCACACCGGCGCGCGTCCGGAGCGCAGTCCCGGCCTCGGTTATCTGCCGGCGCGCTGGCTCGACGGCGACCTGATCACCAACGCGCTGCGCACTCTCGGCCGGCAAAGCGGCGCGCAGATGCTCGGCATCGGCACGCCGCAGGGCTTCCTGCCGCTGCGCCAGCAGTTGCAGACGCGGCTCGAGGAACTGGAGATCGGTGCTTCGCCGGATCAGATCGTGATGGTGTCCGGCATTACGCAGGCGATCGACCTGATTTCGCGCATCTACGTGAAACCGGGCGATGCGGTGATTGTCGGCGATCCGGCGTGGTTTCAGATGTTCGGGCGCTTCGCCTCGCAGGGCGCGCGGCTGGTGGGCATGCCGTACACGCCGGACGGCCCGGATCTCGACGCGCTCGAATCGCTCGTGCAGACCTGGCGGCCGAAAATGCTGGTGATCAACTCGGTGCTGCAAAACCCCACCGGCACGTCGCTCACGGCGGCCCAGGCGTTCCGCATTCTGCGTCTGGCCGAAGCGTACGATTTCATCGTCGTCGAGGACGATATTTACGGCGATCTGTGCCCGCCGAGCTATCCGGGCACGCGGCTCGCGAGCCTCGACCAGTTGAAGCGCGTGATCTACCTGGGCAGTTTTTCGAAGACGCTCGCGCCGAATCTGCGGGTCGGTTTCATTGCCTGCGCGCCTGACGTGGCGACGGCGGTCAGCGACCAGAAGATGCTGGTCGGCATGACGAGCCCGGAGTTGAACGAGCGCGTGCTGTACAAGATCCTGACCGAGGGGCATTATCGGCGGCACGTCGAACGGCTGCGCGTGCGGCTCGACGGCGTGCGCGAAAAATCCGTGCGGATGCTGGAGAAGACCGGCCTGAAGCTGTTCCTGACGCCAATGGCCGGCATGTTCCTGTGGGCCGACACCGGTGTCGACGCCGACGCGCTGGCGGCCGCCGGTCATGAAGCCGGCTTTCTGCTCACGCCCGGCAGCCTGTTTTCGCCGCAGCAGTCGCCGACCACATGGATGCGCTTCAATATCGCCAACTGCGGTGATCCTGAGCTGGCAACGTTTCTGTGCCGTTATCTCGACGGCGTGGCGCGGCGCGCCTCTTGAAACCGCGCCGGCTTGCCCCCAATTAGGCGGACGATCCGGCGGCTCGGCCACGGCCACGGCTACGGCTACGGCTACGGCTACGGCTACGGCTACGGCTACGGCGGGCGGCGGGCCGCCCGCCGCCGGCTGCCAGGCGACACGCCGGCGGTCAGCCCGCAACGATCGGCGCCGCGCCTGACTTGAACCCCATTCGCAACAGAGAGGAAGTCCGACCATGGCACAAGAAACCATGAGCTTTCAGGCAGAAGTGAAACAGCTTCTGCACCTGATGATCCATTCGCTGTACAGCAACAAGGAGATTTTCCTGCGCGAGCTGATTTCGAACGCGTCCGACGCGGCCGACAAGCTGCGCTTCGAAGCGATCGAAAACAGCGCGTTGTACGAGAACGATCCGAACCTGCGGATTCGCGTGTCGTACGACAAGGACGCGCGCACCATCACGATCGACGACAACGGCATCGGCATGAGCCGCGACGAAGCGATCGCCAACCTCGGCACGATCGCGCGCTCGGGCACCAAGGAATTCTTCGGCAAGCTCTCCGGCGACCAGCAGAAAGACGCGGCGCTGATCGGCCAGTTCGGTGTGGGCTTCTATTCGGGCTTTATCGTCGCGGACAGGATCACCGTGGAAACCCGCCGCGCCGGTTTGCCGGCTTCGGAAGGCGTGCGCTGGGAAAGCGCGGGCGAGGGCGATTTCGCGGTCGAGCAGATCGAGCGCGCCGCGCGCGGCACGACCATCACGCTGCATCTGCGTGCGGATGAAGACGAACTGCTGTCGTCGCATCGTCTGAAATCGATCATTCAGAAGTACTCCGACCACGTCGCGCTGCCGATCCTGATGAAGAAGGAAGAGTGGGACGCGGAAAAGAGCGCGATGGTCACGAAAGACGAAGACGAGACCGTCAACCAGGCCAGCGCGTTGTGGACGCGTTCGAAGAGCGACATCACCGACGAGCAGTACAAGCAGTTCTATCAGCACCTCTCGCACGATCATCAGGACCCGCTCACGTGGACGCATAACCGTGTCGAAGGCCGCAGCGAGTACACGCAACTGCTGTACGTGCCGACCCACGCGCCGTTCGACATGTTCAACCGCGATCATCGCGGCGGCCTGAAGCTGTACGTGAAGCGTGTGTTCATCATGGACGACGCCGAGCAACTGCTGCCCGCGTATCTGCGTTTCGTGAAGGGCGTGGTCGATTCGGCGGATCTGCCGCTGAACGTGTCGCGCGAAATTCTCCAGGAAAGCCGCGACGTGAAGGCGATCCGCGAAGGCGTGACCAAGCGCGTGCTGTCCATGCTCGAAGATCTGGCCAATTCGGATAACGAGGCGGACAAGGAAAAGTACGCCGGTTTCTGGAAGGAATTCGGCCAGGTGCTGAAAGAAGGCATTGGCGAAGACTTCGCCAATCGCGAGCGGATCGCCAAACTCCTGCGCTTTGCGTCGACGCATACGGACACGCCTGAGCAGACCGTGTCGCTCGCCGACTACGTCGCGCGCATGAAGCCCGAGCAGACCAAGATCTACTACGTCACCGCCGACACCTGGCAGGCCGCGACCCACAGCCCGCACCTCGAAGTGTTCCGCAAGAAGGGCGTGGAAGTGCTGTTGCTGACCGACCGCGTGGATGAATGGATCCTGTCGTTCCTGACCGAGTTCGAAGGCAAGCCGCTGCAAAGCGTGGCACGCGGCGATCTCGATCTGGGCGCGCTGAACGACGAAGAAAAAGAGGCGCAGGAAAAGGTTAGCGAAGAGTTCAAACCGCTCGTCGAGAAGATGAAGGAAGCGCTGAAGGACAAGGCCAAGGACGTGCGCCTCACGTTCCGCCTGACCGATTCGCCGTCCTGTCTCGTTGCCGACGACGGCGAAATGAGCGGCTATCTGCAACGCATGCTGAAGGCCGCGGGCCAGCAGGCGCCTTCGTTCCATCCGATTCTCGAGGTGAATCCGGAGCACGCGCTGGTGAAGGGCCTGCATGCGGACAGCGCGAACTTCGACGACTGGTGCCATTTGCTGTTCGACCAGGCTTTGCTCGCCGAAGGTGGCGCGCTGGAAGATCCGGCGAGCTTCGTGAAGCGCACCAATGCGCTGCTGCTGGCGCGCGCGAACGAGGCGTGAATCGCACCTGATTTCGCTGCGCCGCGTTGACGCTGCTGATTGAGAAATGCGCTGCTTCGGCAGCGCATTTTTTTGTACGGCGCGGCGAAGCCGACGCCGAGGCTGCCTGGTTGGTCTCAGGCGGAGCGCTCAACGCGCGGGCGCCGATCCCTCCACATGACGCACTTGCGAAAGCACGCAACCGGCCAGTTCCTTTGCCTCGTGACACGAGACATGATCGGCCAGCACTTTAGCCGCGAGACTGCCGATCGCCTTGCTGGTCTGTTTGGACGTGTGATGCTGCGCCAGTGCCGATCCCGCCAGTTCCTTCTCCATCTGCGCGATACCCGCGCGCCGCAACACGACAGCGGCCAGATGAGCGATGCGGTCGGACGTTTCCTTCAATTTTTCGGTATTCAAACGTTGCTCCATAGGGTGACGGGTTGATCTGGTCGGCCGGCAGGGTCATGCCCTTCGTCGACTGAAATTCATTATGGTTAACTAACTAAATAGAATCAACGCCATTAAATTGAGATTGGTTTGTGAGATGCAAATGCGCGGCTTCGTCTTATGATCGCGCGTTTTTTGTTCGGAGGCTTGAGGGATTGTTTGCATTCTTTAAGCACCATAAGCACAGGATCTTATTTTTACGATTACGCGTTCGCGCGTGACCACCACGCTCCCGATTCCAATGTCCGATTCCGCTCTCGCCATTCCTCCTGATTCCGTTCATCTCCTGTGGTCGATCCTGCGCGAGCAGGGTTTCGACGCCGCCGCGCACCGCGCGGTCGAGCTTGCCGAGGCAGGTGTGACGCCGCAGTTGCACGCCGACCTGTGCGCGAGCGCCGGGCGTTTCGAGGAGGCCTATCACAGCGCGTCGCAGGCGCACGCTTGCGCGAACGGAGCGCGTCATGCGCGGGTGGCGCTCTTCGCCGACGCGCTCGGACACGCCGATGCCGCGCAGCGCAACAGCGAACTGGCGGTGGCCGTCCAGCCGCCGGAGTCGACGATCGGCTGGGTGATCTGGCTGATCGACGGCTGCGGTGCGCAGTCGGCCGCCGCACATATGCTGCGCGCCTATGAGCGCCTGGCGCCGTGGGACGCGCGCGCGCCGTGGTGTTTGTCGATCGCCTTGGCGGCGCTCACCGGAATGGACGCGCGAGCCGAGCGTCGCGCGGCACTGCTGCGGGCGTATGCGCTCGACGCCGCGATCGACCCGGCTTTGCCGCTGCAACTCGCATTGGCGTTCCGCGAGATTCGCGACTGGCCGACGGTGGAGCGCATCTGCCGCGAGAGCCTTGCCCGCAATCCCGCCGACGCGGAAATGGCGTGGCAGCTCAGTCACGCGCAATGGCAATGCGGCGACGCGGCTGCGGCGGAAGCCACCATGCGCGCCGTGGATGCCGCCGCGCCCGGCAATGCCGACGTGCTGGCGGCCATCGGCATGTATCTCGGCGAGCAGTCGCGCTATGAGGACAGCGAAACGGCGCTGGCGGCAGCGCTCGCGATCGATCCGTCAGGCATACAGGCCGCGGTCGATCTCGCCGACCTCGGACTCAGGCGCGGCGACTGGTCGAGCGCATGGCCGCGTTTCGAGGCGCGTCTTGCGCGCGAAGACCGCGAGCAGAACAACGTCGTCAGCCTGATGACACGCTTGTGCCCGCGCTGGCATGGCGAAGCGCTCGGCGGCAGGACGCTGGTGGTGCACAGCGAGCAGGGCAGCGGCGACGACATCCAGATGGTCCGCTTCGTTCCGCAACTGGCTGCGCGCGTGCGCGACGAGGGCGGCCGCCTGGTGCTCGCGGTGCGTCGCGCGTTGCAACCGCTGTTTGCGCGGTTCTACGCGGATTGCGTGTCGATCGAAGATGGCCCGCTCGGCTCGCCCGACTACGGCTTGCCGATCATGAGCCTGCCGCTCGTGCTGGGCCTTCAGCCGGAGCAGGTTCGCGGCACGCCGTACCTGCGGGCCGATGCGACGAAGGCGGCGGCGTGGCGCGAACGGGTCGACGCAGGCGCGCCCGCGGCGAAGTGGCAAATCGGCCTCGTGTGGTCGGGCAGCCCGACGCACCGGCGCGACGCCAAACGCTCGATACCGCTCGCCGCACTGGCGCCGCTGCTGACGCTGCCGGACGCCGTATTCCATCCGCTCACGCCCGGCCGCCACGCCGACGTGACGGCGCTCGCCGCGCAGGGTTATCGCGTGTGCGATCTGAGCGGCGGCTACGAACACGGTTTCGACGACGTGGCGGCCCATCTCGCCGCACTGGACGCGCTGGTGACGATCGACAGCGCGCCGTTGCATCTCGGTGGCGCGCTGGGGCATCGCGTGCTGGCGATGCTCGACCACGTTTCGCACTGGTCCTGGGGCACCGGAGAGACGCAGCCCTGGTATGACTCCGTCGACCTGTTCCGGCAGCCGCAGCCCGCGCAGTGGGCGCCGGTCGTCGAGCGGGTGGCCGAGCGTCTCACGGCGCTGCTGGCGTCGGCCCGTACCGCCTGAGCGGCACGGGCCATTGCAGATCGAGCAACCCACGCAACTGATTGATTGATGTTGATGCACGAAACAGATTCACCACTATGCGCCTCGTTGTCCAACGACGTCGCCACGATCACCGCGCACGCCGACGCCTGCTTCGCAGCAGGACACCATCATGAAGCGATTGCCGCTTACGGGCGAGTCCTCGCGGAACAACCGCACAACGTACACGCGCTCCACCGTCTCGGCCTCGCGTCATTTCGCGTCGATCGGCCCGAACGGTCGCGCGAGTATCTGGACCGGGCCCTGAACATTGCGCCGGGGCGCGCGGATATCTGGGAGCATCGCGGCCTGATTGCCGCGCTGGGCGGCGAGTTGATCGCGGCCGAAGCGTTCTACCATCGCGCCATGAGCCTGGGTGGCGGCACCGCGAGCCTGCATCGCAATCTGGGCGACTGTCTGAAGCTGTCGACGCGCCTCGCCGAGGCATGCGGGCACTACCTCGAAGCGCTCGAACGCGAGCCGGCGTTGCATCATGCCGTGCGCGCGCTTGCGCGAATCAGTACGGAGCTCGATCGCCGCGAGGACGCAGCGGACTACTGGCTACGCGCGTGGGCGCTCGACTCGACGCATCTGCCGGACGCGCTCGAACTGATCGTGGCGCTGTCCGCGGCGCAGCGCGATGCGCAGCTCGACGACCTGCTCGCCGCGCTGCGCAGCCGTTTCGCCGCGGACGCGTTCGCGCTGCAACAGGTGGCTTATGCGCTGAACGGCGTGGAGCGTTTCAGGGACGCAGTGAGTGTTGCCGTCGAAGGCCTCGGCGTCGATCCGCACAACGGCTGGCTGCATCACAACGCGTCGTTTGCGTTCAACATGCTGGGCGAGTTCAGCGCCATGCATGCCCATGCCGTCGAAGCCGCGCGGCTGATGCCCGATCATCCGCTGATGCAATTCAATCTGGCGGCCGCACAACTGCGCGCGGGCGATTTCCGAAACGGCTGGAGACAATACCGGTGGCATGACGCGCTGCCGGAAAATCGCGATCTGGCTTGCCCCGCTTATCCGGAGTGGCGGGGGGAGCCGGTGGCGGGGCGCCGCTTTCTGCTCGTCGGCGAACAGGGGCTTGGCGATCAGTTGCAGTTCCTCGGCATGGCCGACTGGCTGCATCGGCATGGCGCGCGGGTCGACGTCTGGGTCGAGGTTCCACTCGGCGACGTGGCGCATCTCGCGGCCGGTGTGCATGCCGCGTGGACCACCGAGCCGCCCGGCCCATACGACTACTGGTGCCGGATGCTCAGAATGCCCGAGCCCATGAAGCTGGATCTGCCGATGTTGCCGCTCGCCACGTCTTATCTGCGCGCGGCGCCGGCCCAGGTGCAGCGCTGGCGCAGCCGCCTCGACGCAATCGGCCCGCTGGCGGCGCGCGGTCCGTTCAGAAAACGAGTCGGCATTGTCTGGGCCGGCAATCCGGCGTACGGGCTCGATCGCTACCGGTCTATTCCGTTGCCGCAATGGCTGCCGGTTCTGGAGCAGACCGGCGTGAGATGGTTTTCGCTGCAAAAGGGCGAAGCGCAGAACGAGGCGGTGGCGTGGCGCGCGGATATCGGCCTGCACGGGCTCGGGCCGGAGATCGGCACGTTCGCCGATACGCTGGCGATCGTGCAGTCGCTCGATCTGGTCATTACGGTGGATACCGCGGTTGCCCATCTGGCCGGCGCGTGCGGCACGCCGGTCTGGGTGCTGGTGCCCACGTTTACCGACTGGCGCTGGATGACGGAGCGTGACGACAGTCCGTGGTATCCGTCGGCGCGTCTGTTCAGGCAGCGCGAACTGGGGCGGTGGGATGCGGTGCTCGAAGAGGTCGCACACGCGTTGCGCGAGTTTGTTGCCGGCTGAGAACGAGGCGCGCTCGGGCGCGAGTTGAGCGGCGCAGAAGCGGAACCAACCGGGAGCGGCAATCCAGTCGAGTTGCGTCGCGCCCCGCGGCGTGGTGGACGGATTCTGTGCACGAATTCCGCCGAAGCAGAGCGCGTGCGTGGTGCGAATGGTCCGACGCCCGCGCCGTTATAATCCGACACCATGTCTATCCGTTTCGTTGCCGCCGACGCCCACTGGCGCGTCGCGCCCTTGCCCGGCCTGAGCGCCGCGCAGAAAGACTGGCTGACCCGTGGTGGTTCACTGACCGCGCATCTGCGCGCGCTCGGCGCGGTCGCGGTTCGCGTGACGCGCGAAGGCGTCGCGCTGCCGTGGCCCGACGAGCATGCCGCGCTCGGCCTCGCGCCGCGTGCGCCGGTCTGGGTGCGCGAAGTCGTCCTCGCGGTCGAAGGCGTGCCGTTCGTCGCGGCGCATAGCGTCGCGCCGCTCGCCGCGAGTGCCGGCGTGTGGCAGGCCATGCGGCGCTTGCGCACGCGGCCGCTGGCTGAACTGCTGTATAGCGACAGCAGCGTGGCGCGTTCGTCGCTGGTGAGCCGCAGGCTGACCGCTCGGCATCCGCTCTATCGCCTCGCGGCGTGCGCGATCGAGAGCCTGCCGCCGCATGCGCTGGTCGCGCGCCGCTCGGTGTTCGAGCGCCACGGCGCGCCCTTGATGGTGACCGAATGCATGTTGCCGGCGCTATGGGCGCATCTGGCCACGGTGTCCGGGGCTGGCGGATCAGGCGACTGGTCCGCGCATCCGCGCGTGCGCGAACACGGCCGTCCGCTCGAACACACCGCCTCGCGCGCGCATCCCGCCACGCGTGCGTCCGACGAGCAGCGCCGCTGATGCTGCGCGGCTTTCCTCCCGTCGTCGCGGCGGATACGCATACGCTGATTCTCGGCAGCTTTCCCGGCGAGGCGTCGCTGGCCGCGACGCAGTATTACGCGCATCCGCGCAACCAGTTCTGGCGGCTACTCGGCACCGTGCTCGACGAACCGCTCGCCGACCTCGGCTACGAAGAGCGTCTGCGGCGCGTGCTGGCGCACGGCATCGGCGTGTGGGACGTGCTCGCCGCCTGCACGCGCGAAGGCAGTCTCGATGCGGCGATCCGCAATGCCAGCCCCAACGATTTCGCTTCATTGCGCGAGCATGCGCCGAAGCTCGCGAAAGTCTGCTTCAACGGCAAGACGGCGGGCCGCTTCGCGCCGGTGATCGGCGCAGCGGGCTACGTCACCCTGGTATTGCCTTCGTCGAGTCCGGCGAATGCTATGCTCTCCTTCGACCAAAAATTGCGTCTCTGGCGCGACATCCTTACATGACGAAATTGATCAGGCGCGCTTCGGCTGAAGCGCGTGCCTTCCGCAACCGTGACGCTGACGCCGCCGGCGGAAAACAGAAAACGCAGAAAGAGCACCACGCCATGCGCAACAGGAAGCGCGCTTCGCTCGACGACGATCTGCGCGACGCGCCGCAAATCGAAGCGCCGCGCAAGCCCCGTTTCGCACCGGTGACGTTCTCGGAAGAGGGCGGCGTGCGCTTTCTGCATTTCGGCACGGAGTGGGTGCAAGGCGCGATGCGTCTGCGCAAGCCGGATCACATCGAACTCGAATACGCGCAGCAGATGATGGCCTGGCTGCTGTTCATCGAAACGCCGAAGCGCATCGTCCAGCTCGGTCTGGGCGCCGCGGTGCTGACCAGGTTCGCGTACCGCTTCCTGAAGCGCGCGAAGGTCGAGGCGGTGGAAGTGAACCCGGCGGTCGTGGTGGCCGCGCGCACGATGTTCGAACTGCCGCAAGACGACGCGCGCCTGACCGTGCACGAAGCCGATGCATGGGACTTCGTCAACGACCGCGCCAATCACGGCACGATCGGCGCGCTGCAGATCGACGTCTATGACGCGACCGCGCGTGGCCCGGTGCTCGACAGCGTGGGCTTCTATCGCGCGGTGCGCGCGTGCCTGACCGACGCGGGCGTGGTGACGGTGAACCTGTTCGGCGATCATCCGAGCTTCGTGCGCAACATGAAGCGCCTGAATGAAGCCTTCGACGGCCGCGTGGTCGCGCTGCCGGAAGTGCACGACGGCAACCGCATCGCGATCGCGTTTTCGGGGCCGCCGCTGAACGTGCCGTTCACGGCGCTGCAAGCGCGCGCGAAGCTGATCGAAACCGAACTCGGTCTGCCCGCGCGCAAGTGGATCAAGGGATTGCAGGAATCGACCGGACAGACCGGCGCCTCGTTCTCGATCTGACTCCGGCGCCGGAAGTGGTTGGGCTCGCGTACGCCGGGTCGGCCCAAGGCAGCGCAGAGGCTCGATAGCCCGGCCTCGGCGCCCCCCGCCGTTGCGCCCACGCGACGCCTGCCCGCAACGCTATCCATCGCGCATTGAACAGCCGGTCCGCGTCCATGCGACGCGGGCCGGCCTGTCAGACCCAGGCCGCGCGGCCTCTCACGCGTTCCGCCTCGTTGCGTCGAACACGCGTGCCCCGACACCATCGGGCCGACCCCGAAAGCACGCTCGTGCTCGGGTCCTCCCTGCTTGACCGCGCGTTCGCGGCTCCTATACTCTTTCGAAGCTTTCGGGGCGCCCGTGGCCATCCGCTGTGGGTCCACCACCCGTCAAACACGGGCCAACATTTCAATAATAGGGAAGAGGAGACGTCATGGCTCACGACGCCGACGCGAACAAGGCCAGCAAGCACTGGCTCTGGTTGCTGCTGTTGCCCTGGATCGCGATGATCTGGGTGCCGTCATATAACAAGGTCGAACCGGTGCTGTTCGACTTTCCGTTCTTCTACTGGTATCAGCTCCTGTGGGTGCTGATCAGCGCGGTCATCACGGCGCTCGTGTACTTCAAGACCAAGACGCGCTCCAATGGCCGTCCGCAAGGGGGCGCACGATAATGAACGCCACAGCAACCTTCGTCTTCGTTCTGTTTTTCGTCGGCGTCACGATTCTCGGCTTTATCGCGGCCCACTGGCGGCGCGGCGATCTCGCGCATCTGGAAGAGTGGGGCCTCGGTGGCCGGCGCTTCGGCACCATCGTCACCTGGTTCCTGCTGGGCGGCGACCTGTACACCGCGTACACCTTCATTGCCGTGCCGGCGCTGGTATTCGGTGCGGGCGCAACCGGTTTCTTCGCGCTGCCGTACACCATCCTGATCTATCCGTTTGCGTTCGTCGTGTTCCCGAAACTGTGGAGCATCGCCAAACGTCAGGGCTACGTGACATCGGCGGACTTCGTGTCGGCGCGCTATGGCAGCCGTATGCTCGCTCTGGCGATCGCCGTGACCGGCATCGTCGCGACCATGCCGTATATCGCGCTGCAACTGGTCGGGATCGAAGTGGTGATCGGCGCGCTCGGTTTCGACACCAAGGGCTTTGTCGGCGATCTGCCGCTGATCATCGCATTCGCGATCCTCGCGGCGTACACGTACACCTCGGGTCTGCGCGCGCCGGCCATGATCGCGGTGGTCAAGGACATCCTCATCTACATCACGATTTTCGCCGCGATCATTGTGATTCCGCCGCAACTGGGCGGCTTCGGCCACATCTTCAGCGTGGTGCCGCCGGCCAAGCTGCTGCTGAAGGCGCCGGACGTGTCGAGCCTGAACGGCTACAGCGCGTACGCGACACTCGCGGTGGGCTCGGCGCTCGCACTGTTCCTGTATCCGCACTCGATCACGGCGGTGCTGTCGTCGAAGTCGGGCAACACCATTCGCCGCAACATGGCGATGCTGCCGGCTTACTCGCTGGTGCTCGGCCTGCTCGCGCTGCTCGGCTTCATGGCTTTGGCCTCGGGCGTGAAGGACATGCCGGAGTTCGCGCCGTACTTCAAGGCGTTCGGCCCGAACTTCGCGGTGCCGGCGCTGTTCCTGCATTACTTCCCGTCGTGGTTCGTCGGCGTGGCGTTCGCGGCGATCGGCATTGGCGCGCTGGTGCCGGCGGCGATCATGTCGATCGCGGCCGCGAACCTGTACACGCGCAACATCCACAAGGAGTTCGTCAACCGCAACATGACGCACGAGCAGGAGACCAATGTCGCGAAGCTGGTCTCGCTGATCGTCAAGGTCGGCGCGGTGGCGTTCATTCTCGGCCTGCCGCTTACGTACGCGATCCAGTTGCAGCTGCTCGGCGGTATCTGGATCATCCAGACGCTGCCGGCCATCGTGCTGGGTTTGTACACGCGCGTGCTCGACTATCGCGGCCTGCTGGCCGGCTGGGCGGTCGGCATCGCAACCGGCACGTGGATGGCGATTTCGCTGAAGCTGGCCGGCTCGATCTTCACGATCCATCTGTTCGGCATGGCGATTCCGGGTTATGCGGCGGTATGGTCGCTGATCGTGAATCTGGTGGTGGCGGTGGTGGTGAGCCTGCTGGTGCGCGCGGCCGGCATGCAGCGCGCGGAAGACCGCACCCGCCCGGAAGACTATCTGGACGTGGTGGAAGGCTAGACACACCCGCCTTGCCTCGTCCCGCCTCAACGGGTTCGAGAGCCTGAAAACCGCAGCGCCCGCAGACGAAAGTTTGCGGGCGTTTGTCTTGATAGCGCACTCCAGGGCAGGATAGCGGAACCGTCCTTTACAGCGTCGAGCGCGCCCTTATGGCTTCTGCCGATTCCCACACGTTGATTCCACGCCGTTCGGCGCTCAGCCGGATGGTTCGCGCGATCACTTCGCCTTACTACCGCTATCGCCACGCCAAGGTGCTGCACAGTCTGCGCGTCGGGCTGGCCATGCTGGTTTCGATTCTGGCGACCACCGGTATCGATATTCCGCACGGCATCTGGTCGTCGGTCACTTTGCTGGTGGTGATCGGCGGCTTGCAGCATCACGGCAACATCCGCAAGAAGGCGGCCGAACGGGCGGCGGGCACGCTGCTTGGGGCATCGATCGGGCTTGCGCTGATCCTCCTGCAAAACCTGACCGGCTCGCTGCCGCTCACCTATGTGCTGATGTCGATCGTCGCGGCCATCTGCGCGTGGTTTGCAATCGGCTCGTCGGGTTATATCGGGCTGTTGACGGCCATCACCATGTGTATCGTCGCGGGCCACGGCGACAACCTGATCGATGTCGGCCTGTGGCGCACGCTGAACGTGCTGATCGGCATTGTGATCGCGTTGGCGTTTTCGTTCGCGCTGCCGTTGCATGCCACCTATTCGTGGCGCTATGGCATCGCGGCCAATCTGCGCGAATGCGCGCGCATCTACACACGCCTGCTGGAAGGCGAGACGATCAGCGAGGAAGAGCAGGTCAAGCGCTTTCTTGCCATCAACAAGCGGCTCGTGCAATTGCGTTCGTTGATGCCTTCGGTGGCGAAGGAAATCGATGTGCCGCAGGCGAAGCTCGAAGAGATTCAGCGGCTGCACCGTTCGGTGCTCAGTTCGCTGGAGTTGCTGGCCACCGGTCCGCTGATGCACGCCGACGCGGCGGCGCGCGCCGCGTATGCCGGGCAATGCGGCGCGGAGGTGAGCACCGTGCGTGCGATTCTGCTGGCGATGGCGCGCGCCCTGCGTTTTGGCCGGGCGACGCACTTCAGCATTCCGGCCGCGTCGCCGCTCGCGCAGAGACACGCCGACGCGGCGCTCAAGCTGCCGGCTGAATTTCAGGGGCCGTATTGGCTCGGGCAGCGGCTCGCCGAACAGGTTGACCGGTTGCGCGAGCTGTTGCTGGAGACCGAGCCGAACTGGAACATCGAACGGCATTCGCGGGTTTTGGCGAAGGTTTAGGCTGACCGGCGCTGGCGAGGTGGCTGGACCAGGCGCGATAGTGGGAGCCGGACCGGGCGCGATTGGCCAACTTCGCCCAGACCGCACCGATTGCGATGAACTGCACCAGTCGCACCAACTGATCAACCACGACAAGCCTCGGCCCTCGCGGCGCGAGAGCTCCCGCCGCCGCGCGCTCAACCTTCCGGCAGCGTCACCATCCACATGAGGCCGAAGCGGTCCACCACCATGCCGAAGCCCTTGCTCCAGAAGGTCGGTTGAAACGGCATCATCACCTGGCCGCCGTCGGCGAGGGCATTGAAGTACTTTTCGGCGGAGGCCGTGTCGTCGGCTGTCAGCGACAGGCTGAAACCGCTCATCGGGCCGACGGCGGGATCGCAATGGCCGTCGGAGGCCATCCAGCCGGTCGAGCCCATCTGCACGCTGGCGTGCATGATCTTTTCTTCGAGGCCGGGGCGCGGCTGGTTCTGCGGATCGGGCGGCGCCTCCTTGTAGCGCATCTTGAACGTGACCTGGGCGCCGAGCTTCGCGCAGTAGTAATCGAGCGCTTCTTCGCAACGCCCGTTGAAAAATACGTAAGGTTGGACCTGCATGATCGTCTCCCGGAATAAAGGTCAGCGGCGCCGGTATCTCCCGGAAAGGCTGGCGGGAGAGCGCTCGTGCGAACGATTGTAGGCGCCTGTCGGGAGGCAATTGTGACTATGTGTCATGGAGGCGGCCGGCGGTTCTCGCCACCAGCCGCGGCGCTCCACACCCTCCGGAACACCACGCGTAAACGGCGCGCGGCCCTGAACCGCGAGATCCAGGGCCGCGAGTTTCGAGCGCGGGCGTTGAGCGCCGCGCCGCGAGGAGGGCTTAGCGCAGCGCGTCGATCAGCTTTTCCAGCTTGATTGCGTCGGCGGCGAAGGCGCGGATACCTTCGGCGAGTTTTTCGGTGGCCATCGCTTCGTCGTTGACGAGGAAACGGAACGACGACTCGTCGACCGGCACACGTTCGATGTCCGATTCTTTGGCGATATCCGGCGACAGCTTGCGCTCCACCTTCTCGGTGCTCTCATGCAGCTTTTGCAGCAGATCCGGGCTGATGGTCAGCAGATCGCAGCCGGCCAGTTCCAGAATCTGGCCCGGCGTGCGGAAGCTCGCGCCCATCACCTCGGTCTTGTAGCCGAACTTCTTGTAGTACGCGTAGATGCGGCGCACGGATTTGACGCCCGGATCGTTGGCGCCGCCGTCTTTCGCTTCGTCCCACGCGCTGCCGGCGTTCTTTTTGTACCAGTCGTAAATCCGGCCGACGAACGGCGAGATCAACTGCGCACCCGCTTCGGCGCAGGCGGCGGCCTGGGCGAGCGAGAACAGCAGCGTCATGTTGCAGTGAATGCCTTCCTTTTGCAGCACTTCCGCCGCGCGAATGCCTTCCCACGTGGAAGCGAGTTTGATTAGCACGCGCTCCCGGCCGATGCCGTGCTCTTTGTACAGCGCGATCAGTTCGCGGCCCTTGGCGATCGAGCCTTCCGTGTCGAACGACAGGCGCGCATCGACTTCGGTCGAGACACGGCCCGGAATGATCTTGAGAATTTCGGTGCCGAATGCGATCAGCAACTGGTCGATGATCGCGCCGACCGGTTTCGACGCGTGCGCCTTGACGGTCTTTTCCAGCAACGGCTTGTAGTCGTCTTTCTGCACCGCTTTCAGGATCAGCGACGGATTGGTGGTGGCGTCTTGCGGCTTGTACTGGGCCAGTTGCTGGAAGTCGCCGGTATCGGCCACGACAGTGGTGTATTGCTTGAGTTGATCGAGTGCGGTTGTCATGTTCGGGCCTTCAGGGCGCGCGTGCGCCGTGGTTCGGGAGAAATGAGATTGCCGCCGGCCTGCAGGACAAACCAGGCCCGGCGGCCGCGGGTCACGCTGCAGCACTGCCCGGCATGTTGCCGGGAAACGCTGCCGGATGCTTCTATTCTATGGCGATCGCCTGATGCAGTGTTGACACTTGCCTATGGCGATCCGTTCGCACGGATTTCGAACGGCAATTTTTCCGCCGACGATATGCGGGCATCGGCAGACATTGCCGGACCTTGCAGCGCCACAGCGCAGCGCCGCAGTCCGTCAGGCGCGCCGCGCGGTCAGGACCAGTTGCGTCAGCACGCCCGCCACCAGTCCCCAGAATGCCGAGCCGATGGACAGCAGCGTCAGCCCCGAAGCGGTCACCATGAACGTGACCAGCGCCGCCTCGCGCTGTTTCACGTCCTGCATGGCGTTGGTGAGCCCGCCCATGATCGAGCCGAACAGCGCCAGCGCCGCGACGGACACCACCAGCGCCTTGGGCAAGGCCGCGAACAGCGCGGCGATGGTCGCACCGAAAATGCCGGCGATCAGATAGAAGATGCCGCACCAGACCGCGGCGGTGTAACGCTTGTCGCGGTTTTCGTGCGCTTCGGGGCCGGTGCAGATCGCTGCGGTGATTGCCGCAAGATTGATGCCGTGCGAGCCGAACGGCGCGAGCAGCAGCGAAGCGATGCCGGTGGTCGAGATCAGCGGCGCGGACGGCGTGGTGTAGCCGTCCGCGCGCAGCACGGCCATACCCGGCACGTTCTGCGACGCCATTGCGACGACAAAGAGCGGAATCCCGATGCTGACGCTGGCCGCCACCGAAAACGCCGGCATCGTGAATACCGGATGCGCCAGCGCGACGTGAAAGTGGCTGAAGTCGAGCAGCCCGAGCGCGCCGGCGGCGGCCGTGCCGACGATCAGCGTCGTCACGATCGCGTAGCGCGGCGCGAGCCGTTTGACGATCAGATAGGTGAAGAACATGGTCAGCACGAGCGCGGTCTGGAACTGCGCGGCGCGGAAAATCTCGATGCCGATCTCGAACAGGATGCCCGCCAGCAAGGCCGAGGCGATGCCGGCCGGAATCCTCCGCATCAGCGCGTCGAACCAGCCGGTCAGGCCGACCACGGTGAGCAGCAACGCGCAGACGATAAACGCGCCGATCGCCACCGCATACGGCACCTGCGGCAGCGAGGCCACCAGCAGCGCCGCGCCGGGCGTCGACCATGCGATCACGATCGGCGCGCGATACCGCAGCGAGAGGCCGATCGTGCACACGGCCATGCCGATCGAGAGCGCCCAGATCCACGACGAAATCTGCGCATCGGTCAGATGCGCGGCCTGGCCGGCCTGGAACATCAGCACGAGCGAACTCGTGTAGCCGGTCATCATCGCGACGAAACCGGCGACGACGGCGGACAGCGAAGTGTCGGCGAAGGGATTCAGGCGTCCGGGCGGCGTTGCGGCAGGGGACAATTCGGGCGATGACGACGGACTCATGCAGAAGCTTTCTTATGGTTGAAGGTAAAGCGTGAAAACGTGACGGGACTATTTGCTCAGCGTGCGCATGGCAGTTTCGAGGCCGGCGAGCGTGAGCGGATACATGCGGTGACCGAGCACTTCGCGGATCGCGCTGACCGACTGCCGGTACGCCCACAAGCCTTCCGGCTCGGGATTGAGCCACGCGTGATGCGGGAAATGATCGGCGAGGCGGCGCAGCCAGACCGCGCCGGCCTCGGCGTTGTTGTACTCCACCGAACCGCCCGGCTGCAACACCTCATACGGGCTCATGGTCGCGTCGCCGACGAAGATCAGCTTGTAGTCGGGCGTGAACTTGTGCAGCACGTCCCACGTCGGCATGCGCTCGGCGTGACGGCGACGGTTGTTCTTCCACAGGAAGTCGTACACGCAGTTGTGGAAGTAGTAGAACTCGAGATGCTTGAACTCGGCTTTCGCGGCGGAGAACAGTTCTTCGGTGCGCTTGATGTGGTCGTCCATCGAGCCGCCCACGTCGAGCAGCATCAGCACCTTCACCTTGTTGTGGCGCTCGGGCACCATCTTCAGGTCGAGCCAGCCTGCATTCGCGGCGGTGCTGCGGATGGTGTCGGGCAGATCGAGCTCTTCGGCGGCGCCTTCGCGGGCGAAGCGGCGCAAGCGGCGCAACGCGACCTTGATGTTGCGCGTGCCGATTTCCACCTGGTCGTCGTAATCGCGATAGGCGCGGGCTTCCCAGACCTTCACCGCCGTGCGGTTGCCGCCCGCGTCGCCGCCGATGCGCACACCTTCCGGGTTATAGCCGCCGTTGCCGAACGGCGACGTGCCGCCCGTGCCGATCCACTTGTTGCCGCCTTCGTGGCGCTCTTTCTGTTCGTCGAACAGTTCCTTCAGGCGCTCCATGAGCTTGTCGAGGCCGCCCATTGCTTCGATCTGCGCTTTTTCTTCCGGCGAGAGATCGCGTTGCAGCTTCTTCTTCAGCCAGTCGAGCGGGACGTCGAAAGCGAGCTCCGAGGCTTGCGCGACGCCGTTGAAATACGCGCCGAACGCCTGGTCGAACTTGTCGAAATATTGCTCGTCCTTGACCAGCGTCATGCGCGCGAGATAGTAAAACTCGTCGAGCGACGGCGCGATCACGTTGGCTTTGAGCGCCTCGAGCAGCGTCAGGTATTCCTTCACCGACACCGGCAGCTTGGCGGCGCGCAGCGAGTAGAAGAAGTCGATCAGCATGCTGGGTCCTGTGCGGCGGCGGGTGGTCGGTGTGGCGCGCTGTTCAGCGGCGGCCTCGCGGCGGCGACCCGGCGCTCAATCAATGATCGATCGACGCACTGCCGACCGATCAACCATCAATCAACGGTTATTGCGGTTCATGAAGATCAGCCGCTCGAACAGGCTCACGTCCTGCTCGTTCTTCAGCAGCGCGCCGTGCAGCGGCGGAATGATCTGCTTCTGGTCGGACGAGCGCAGCGCTTCGGGCGGAATGTCTTCGGCGAGCAGCAGCTTGAGCCAGTCGAGCAGTTCGGAGGTGGACGGCTTCTTCTTCAATCCGGCGACGTTGCGCAGATCGAAAAAGCTCTGCATGGCCGCCGCGAGCAGTTCCTTCCTGATGCCGGGATAGTGCACCTCGACGATCTGCTGCATGGTGACCGGGTCGGGGAACTTGATGTAGTGGAAGAAGCAGCGGCGCAGGAACGCGTCGGGCAGTTCCTTCTCGTTGTTCGACGTGATGATCACGAGCGGGCGCTGTTTCGCGCGGATCAGCTCGTGCGTCTCGTACACGTAGAACTCCATGCGGTCGAGTTCGCGCAGCAGGTCGTTCGGGAATTCGATATCGGCCTTGTCGATCTCGTCGATCAGCAGCACGGTTTGCTCCTCCGACTCGAACGACTGCCACAGCACGCCCTTGACGATGTAGTTGCGGATGTCCTTGACGCGTTCGTCGCCGAGCTGCGAATCGCGCAGGCGCGAGACCGCGTCGTATTCGTACAGGCCCTGCTGCGCCTTGGTGGTGGACTTGATGTGCCACTGCAGGAGCGGCATGCCGAGCGCGGCGGCGACCTCTTCGGCGAGCATGGTTTTGCCCGTGCCGGGTTCGCCCTTGATCAGCAACGGGCGCTTGAGCGTCATCGCGGCGTTGACCGCGAGCTTGAGGTCGTCGGTGGCGACGTACTGCGATGAGCCTTCGAAACGCATGGCGAGATGCTCTTTTTCGGGGAAAAAGCCCAGTATAAGTCAGAAGACCTGTTGGCCTGAAACCGGCTCGCGTAAGGTGTCACCCGCGCCGTTGCAGGGCGCGGCGGGTGCGTACGCGGCGCTGGCGGATGGTCCGGATGCTCGCCGGCGGACCCGGTGGGCGGGCACGCCGGGAGATCAGGCTGCCGCAGCGTCGAATGCGGCGTCGAACCGCTGCTCCGGACCGGCATGCGATGCAGCCGCCCCGCCTTGCGGGGGACGCGCGGCGGAGCAAAACGGCGCTAGACGTGGTTTTGCGACGGCCGGATGGGCCGCCGGCCCCGCGCGGTGGACGTTTGGCGCGGCGTCGCGGTACAATTAGCCCGATTTTTTTGGCCTGCGTGGCTACCCTATAAGAATAACGGCGCGGGCCGTTGCCTTTTTGGTCGCCCGTTTCCCCTCAAGCCAGGTTACATGCTATGAATAAATTCGTTGGCAAACACGTCGTGATCGCAGCGCTGTCGGTGCTCGCGGGCTATGCGGCCAGTGCGCAGGCAGCGGATGTCGTCGGCAACGCTAAGGCGGGCCAGGGCAAGGTCGCGATGTGTATCGGCTGCCACGGCATTCCTGAATACCGCACGGCTTACCCTGAGGTCTACCGCGTGCCGATGCTCGGCGGCCAGAACCAGGCGTACCTCGAAAACGCCCTGCACGGCTACAAGAAGGGCGACCGCCATTTCGAAACGATGCGCGCCATCACCGCGTCGCTGTCGGATCAGGATATCGCCGACATCGCCGCCTACTACGCCGCACAAAATTCCTCTTCGAAAAGCAATCCCGACAAGTGATCGGCTGCGGTCATCCATCCAGTCACCCGGCTAATAAAATTCGCGGGATAGGAGAATTCATGAATAAGCCCCAACAGGCACTCCACACGGTGTTCAAGGCTGCATGCGCGTCGGCGGCAATGATCGGTCTGGTTGCAGCGAACCTCGCGCACGCCGCAGACGCGGGCAACGGCAAGGTGCTGGCGGACAGCCACAACTGCGCGGCTTGCCACGGCGTGAACCTGAACAAGCCGGTGAGCCCGGAATATCCGAAGCTTGCCGGTCAGCATTCCGATTATGTCTACTGGTCGTTGCGTCAATACCAGATGGGCAACGGCAACCCGCACTTCGGTCGCAACAACGCGATCATGCAGGCGCAGGTGCAAAGCCTGTCGCAAAGCGACATGAAAGACATTGCCGCTTATGTCGAATCGCTGAACGGCGATCTGGTGCAGAAGAAGTAAGCGAGCCGCGCGGTCTGCGCGCTGCTTCCGGATTGAACGACACCCCGCTTCGGCGGGGTGTCGTGCTTTTGGGGCGGTGCTTTTGCGATGTGATTCGCCGGTTCGGTGCCGGTTTCAGTCGCGTGTGGCGCGCCGCTCGATGCGTTGCAGATACGCGTCCGTGTCCGGCGGCGTGCCGGTGCGCTGCGCTTCCCAGATGGTTTCGCCGAGGCAATCCATGATGGCGTGCTGCGCCTCGTGAGTCGAGCCGAGGCGTGCGGCGAGCCGTTCATGTGCGGCGCGAATGCCGGGCGGCTGGTCGATCGACAACTGTTCGGTAATGGCCAGATGCATGGACAGATGCAGGAACGGGTTGGTCTGGCCGCGTTCGGGCGAGTAGTCCTGCGCCTGGGCTGCTTCGCCATCGGTCAGGTCGGCGTGGTATTCGGGATGCTCGACGATCCAGTCGGCGGCGATGGCCTCCAGCGGCGTGAGAATTTCGCCTTGACGCTGCTTGCGCCAGGTGTCGGTGAAGAAGAGACGGACTTCGTCGCGGCTGGGATTGAACATCGTGGGACCGGTGCGTTGAGTGGGGCGTAAGCCTGTAAAGCGTCAGCCTGTGATGCGGGCGAGGCAGGCCGCCATTTTACGCCGGGGCGGCGTGGGCTGCTGGCGCGCGCGGCCGCGACGCTGAATGACGCGGCCGCGCGGCTTACAGATCCGGTGCCGGCGTTTTCGGCCGGAACTCGCACAGCGGCTCGATCACGCAATGCCAGCATTCGGGCCGGCGCGCCTTGCACACGTAACGGCCGTGCAGGATCAGCCAGTGGTGCGCATCCTGCTTGAACTCGGCGGGGGTGAACTTCTCCAGCGCCGCTTCGACCGCGCGAACGTCTTTGCCGGGCGCGAGACCGGTTCGATTCGCAACCCGAAAGATGTGCGTGTCGACCGCGATGGTCGGATGACCGAATGCCGTATTCAAAATCACATTGGCCGTTTTGCGGCCGACGCCCGGCAGGCTTTCGAGCGCTTCGCGATCCTCGGGCACTTCGCCGCCGTACTGGTCGAGCAGAATGCGGCAGGTCGCGATGACGTTCTTCGCCTTGGTGCGATAAAGGCCAATGGTCTTGATGTAGCCGGCCACGCCTTCTTCGCCGAGATCGAAAACCTGCTGCGGTGTATTCGCAACCGGGAACATCTTGCGCATGGCTTTGTTGACCGACACGTCGGTGGCCTGCGCCGATAGCAGCACGGCGATCAGCAGTTCGAACGGAGTGGTGTACTCCAGCTCGGTGGTCGGATGCGGATTGAGACTCCTGAGCGTCTCGTAGATGGCGCGGCGTTTATTCGCGTTCATGCTCGGCGTGAAGGTGCGGTTAGCGCTTGTCGGACGGCGTGCCGGTGTCGTCCGCGGCAAGTCCGAGACGGCGGCGGCGTGCTTCGGCGGCGTCGATCTGGGCTTGTACGTCGGCGCTCACATGCTCGGTGTTCAGCGGGGCCTGGCCTTTGGCGGCCAGTTCTTCTTTCTTCTTGCGGGCGCGTTCGAGCGCGGCCTGGATGATCGCGCGTTTCTTAGCTTCGGCGTCCTCCACGGCGGGTGCGGCCGATGGCGCCGCGGCGCCGGCCTGCGCTGTACCGGTAACCTGGGCAGCGGGACTGCTGCCTGCGCGCCGCGCCGCGGCACGTGCCTCGGCCGCCTCGCGTTCGCGCGCGAGACGTGCTTCGCGCCGGTCATGGCGTTCGCGCGCGGCGTCGGCCTGCGCCTGGCTCCACGCGGCCCAGCCGGTCGCCTGGCCGGTGACGGGCGGCAACGCAATACAGTCGACCGGGCAGGGCGGCACGCACAGGTCGCAGCCGGTGCAGAGTTCTGCGATGACCGTATGCATCTGTTTCGGTGCGCCAACTATTGCATCGACCGGACAGGCTTGCATGCACAACGTGCAGCCGATGCAAACCTGTTCGTCGATAACCGCCAACGGACGCGGCCGTTCGACGCCGTTGGCGGAATTGAGCGGAATCACCGGCTTGCCGAGCAGGGCGGCGAGCCGGGCGATGCCTTCGGCGCCGCCCGGCGGGCATTGATTGTAGTTGGCCGCGCCGCTTGCAACGGCTTCGGCATAGGGGCGGCATGCGGGGTAACCGCACTTGGTGCATTGCGTCTGGGGGAGCAGATCTTCGACGCGGTCTGCGAGTGTTTTGGTATCTGTCACGGTCACGACGTGGGGCTTTGGCTTGCGGCCGCACAGCTTGAACTAAATAGCACATTATCGCCGATTTCCCCAATTGCCATCCGCAATCCATGTGCCATAATCGAAGCGCTTTTTCGAAAGACCGCAGAAGGGTATTCCCCAAACCAGCCCGTTCAGTGCTGTCGGTGCAAGGCCCGAGGAGAGGCCGACGGTACGATCCGGATAACGCGGCTCACGAAGACGATGCCACCATGAATCAGCCGAAAATCAAAAGAGATCCTGAAGGCACCCGGCGCCGCATTCTGCTTGCGGCGGCCGAAGAGTTTGCAAATGGTGGGCTATTCGGCGCGCGCGTCGATCAGATCGCCCGCCGCGCGGAAACGAATGAGCGCATGCTGTACTACTACTTCGGTAGCAAGGAGCAGCTTTTTACCGCCGTACTCGAGCACGCGTTCAGCGCGCTCAATGAAGCGGAGCGCACGCTCGAACTCAATGGCATTGCCCCGGTCGAGGCGATTACCCGTCTCGCGCATTTTGTTTGGGATTACTATCGCGATCATCCAGAGTTACTGCGTCTCATCAACAATGAGAATCTGCATGAAGCACGCTATATGCAGAAATCCACGCGCATTCGCGAAATGATCTCGCCGATCGTCGCCACGCTCGGCGGCATTCTTGAGCGAGGTCAACGCGCGGGGCTATTTCGCACCAACGTCGATCCGCTGCGTTTCTATGTCACGCTGTCCGGCATGGGCTACTACATCGTGTCGAACCGCTTCACGCTCGAAGCCACACTCGGCCGCGATTTCAGCAGCGCGAGCGAGCGCGGCGAAGTGGTTCAGATGAACACCGAGTTGCTGCTCGCGTACCTGCTGCGGAAATAGGTTGCATCGCCCGTTGCACGTCGAGGCTTCGGGATCCTCATAAACGACAACGGCCTCCGAAGAGGCCGTTGTTGTCGACTTGCTGCGCGCGCGGCGCTCAGGCTTCGACTTTTTCCTTCGCAACCTTCGGCGCCTTGTTGTGCTCGAGAATGAAGTCGCGCAGTTGCGGATAGATGATGGTGCGCCAGCGGCGTCCCGAGAAAATGCCGTAGTGCCCGCACTTTTCCGCCGTGAAGTGACGCTTGTCTTTTTCCGGAATGCCCGTGCACAGTTCGTGCGCGGCATAGGTCTGGCCGTCGCCGGAGATATCGTCCAGCTCGCCTTCGATCGTGAAGAGCGCGGTCTTCGTGATGTCCTGCGGTTTTACCCGTTCGCCGGCGACCTCCCACGTGCCGTCGGCCAGGCGGAATTCCTGGAACACGACGCGGATCGTGTCGAGATAGTAGTCCGCGTCCATGTCGAGCACTGCGTTGTATTCGTCGTAGAAGCGGCGGTGCGCTTCCGCGTCGTCTTCGTCGCCGCGCAGCAGGCTCTGATAGAAATCCCAGTGTGACGCCGCGTGACGTTCCGGATTCATGGCCACAAAACCGGTGTGCTGCAGAAAGCCCGGGTAAACCTTGCGGCCTACACCCGGATAGTTCGGCGGCACCGTGAAGATCACGTTGTTCTCGAACCACTCGTACGAATGCTGCGTGGCGAGCGAGTTGACGGAGGTCGGGCTCTTGCGCGCGTCGATCGGGCCGCCCATCATCGTCATGGTGCGCGGCGTGTCCTCGCCGCGGCTCGCCAGCAGCGAAATGGCGGCGAGCACGGGCACGGTGGGCTGACACACCGAGATCACGTGCAGATTCTTCGCGCCGATGTGGCGGATGAATTCCTGAATGTAGGCGACGTAGTCGTCCAGATGAAACTCGCCGGCTTCGAGCGGCACCATGCGTGCGTCGATCCAGTCGGTCAGGTAGACCTTGTGGTCTTGCAGCAACGTGCGCACGGTGTCGCGCAGCAGTGTGGCGTGGTGCCCGGACAACGGCGCGCACACCAGCACGACCGGCTCGTCTTTCAATTGGATAACAGCGTCGCTGTCGTCGGCGAAACGCTTGAAGCGCATCAGGCGGCAAAACGGCTTCTCGATGATCGTCTGTTCGATGATCGGGATGTTGTGCCCGTCTTTGACAATCTGATGAAGATTGAACTCAGGCTTTTCGTAATCTTTACCCAGCCGGTAGAGCAGTTCGTAACCGGCTGAAAGGCGCGTGGCGCCGGGCACATAGGCCAGCGGGCTAGCGGGATTCGCGAAAGATTTGGAGGCGGCCTGGGCCCAGGCGGTGAGGGGGCTCAACATAGCCCGCTGGAATTCGTGCAGTTGGTAGAGCATAGGTGCTCCGTTTAAGCGGTTCGCATAGGGCTTCGCAAACACGCGCATGGCGTTGCGGCAGGCCAAATTGGTTGTGGGCACATTGTTTTTCGGCCGACAGTCTGATCGATCATATCGAAGTAAGCGTACTTGTGCAATGCAGCAATTTGCGCGCGGCTCGCGCGCAAACTGTCATTAAATCATGCTACTGGCGATGTTGCCGCGCCGCTATCCGGGGTTGCCGCAGCATCAAGTTCGGTGGGTCCGGCGCCGTTATGGGGCGGTTGCCCGGTCGCCTGCGCCATCGCCTGTTCGTGTTTCATCAGGTTCAGGCCGGTATGCACGAGCGCCACGTGCGAAAACGCCTGCGGGAAATTGCCGACCAGCCGCCTCGCACCCGGATCGTACTCTTCCGCGAGCAAACCGACGTCGTTGCACAGCGCGAGGAGCCGTTCGTACATCGCGATTGCTTCGTCGAGGCGGCCTTGCAACGCCAGGTTGTCCACCATCCAGAACGAGCACGCGAGAAACGTGCCTTCCCCAGGCGGCAGGCCGTCGTCGTATTCGGTGGTGCGATAGCGCATCACGAATCCGTCGCTCATCAGGTCCCTCTCGATCGCCGCTACCGTGCCTTTCACGCGCGGGTCGCGCGGCGGCAGAAACCCCACCAGCGGCATCAACAGCACGCTCGCATCGAGCTGGTCGGTGCCGTAGCACTGCGAGAACGCGTTGAGCTCGGGATTCCACGCTTTTTCGCAGACTTCCGCGTGGATTTGCGCGCGGGTGGTGCGCCATTCGTCGAGCGGGCCGTCGAGCTTGAACATTTCCGCCGATCTGATCGCGCGGTCGTAGGCGACCCACGCCATCACCTTCGAGAAGGTGAAGTGCTGGCGGCCGCCGCGTGTTTCCCAGATGCCTTCGTCGGGCTCCCGCCAGATCGTGTCGAGATGGGCGAGGAGCGCGCATTGCACGTTCCACGCGGTGTCGTCCGCCTGCAGGCCGCCGACCCGCGCGAGATGCAGCGCATTCATCACTTCGCCGTAGACGTCGAGCTGGCGCTGGCCGACCGCGTTATTGCCGACGCGCACCGGTTTCGCGTCCTGATACCCCGGCAGCCAGTCGAGCTCGAACTCGGGCAAACGCCGCTCGCCCGCTATGCCGTACATGATCTGCAACTGATCGGGCGCGCCGGCCGTCACGCGGCCGAGCCACGAGCGCCATGCGCGTGCTTCGTCGAAGTAGCCGCCGCGCATCATCGCGAGCAGCGTGATCGTGGCGTCGCGCAGCCAGCAGTAGCGGTAATCCCAGTTGCGGGTGCCGCCGAGCTGCTCCGGCAGCGAGGTCGTGGGCGCGGCGACGATGCCGCCGGTCGGCTCGTAGGCAAGTGCCTTGAGCGTGATCAGCGAACGGCGGATCGGCTCGGCCCAGCGTCCTTCCACCGTGCCGCGCGCCGACCACTCGAGCCAGTAGTTTTCCGTGCGCGCCAGCGACGTATGCGGGTCGCGCGCCGGCGGAATACGCAGATGCGAGGGCGAATAGGCCAGCGAAAACGGTACGCGCTCGCCTTCGCTAACGGTGAATTCAGCGACCGTCTTCATGTCCTCGCCACGCAACTGGACCGGCGTGCGCAATACGGCGGTGTCCGGTCCGACGATCGCCTTGATGCCGCTATCGTGCTTGAGGCGGTCAACCCAGGGAATCGAGAAGCCGTAATCGAAGCGCAGCACCAGTTCCATCTTCATGCGCACCGTGCCGCGTTTGCCGACCACCACCCGCACCAGTTCCGACCAGCCGTTGCCCGGCGGCATGAAATCGATCAGCGTGACGGCGCCCTCGGGCGTTTCGAAATGGGTTTCGAGGATCAGCGTTTCGCCCCGGTAGTTGCGGGTGACGGTTGGCGGCGTGTCCGAGACGGGCGAGATCAGCCAGCGGCCGTTGTCGGGCGTGCCGAGCAGGGCGGCGAAGCAGGCGCCGGAGTCGAAGCGCGGCCAGCAGAGCCAGTCGATGGAACCTTCGCGGGAGATGAGCGCGGCCGTGTGGCCGTCGCCGACGAGCGCATAGTCTTCGATGAGTGCGGGCATGGGGAGTGAGTCAGAGTGACGCACGGCGAGGTCCGCCGCACGTGGTGTCGTTGTTACTACCGGACTCGCGCAATGCGCTTTGGTTCACCGCACAATGCCGCGAAACGCGAGTTGGTAATCTGTCAAATCGCTGCCTACAATCAGATTTCAAGCCGACGCCCGGAGCTTTCCGGATGATGGACCGGCCCCGCCCGTGGCGTACAGAGACGCCGTTTCCGAGGACCAAAGCTATGCTGAACCCGTCGAAATCCGATTGCATCACGATTCTCTCGGCCGCCAGCGAACTTGCCGACGATTCGATGTTGCCGCTCGATCACGGCCGCCTGGGCCTGAGCCGCAACGGCATGCTGGCTGCTGCCGCCTTTCTGGTCGAACGGGCCTGCTTCCGGCGTTATCAGGAAGGCGACGGCAATTATGCCGTGGGCGGCTTGTCGTTGCAGGGGCGTCTGCGGCTCGACCAGCTTTCGAACGGCTGACCGTCGGCGCTGTGCGCTCGCAGCGTGGTTGTCAAATGGTTGCCCGATGATTGCCGCATTTCACTGACCGCCAGCCAGGCTCCGGCTTGCGGCGAGGGTACACCGCTTTTCTACACCGCTTCTCTACACCGTCTCGCCGCGCCGCCACGTTTTATCGCTTGCCTCGACTTTCACGGCCACCGGCGCGCGTGACGCTTCGTCACGCCTCACGCGCCGTTGTGGTTCGGGACCAGGCCGGAGCCGGGCCGATCACGCGCCCGTCCGTGTGCCTGATGCTGCATGAACCGGGTGCCACGGCCCTCAGAAGTGCGACGACCCCACGCCGAAGATCCCAATGATGCCGATGATGATCAGATAGAGCGCGACGATGTAGTTCAACAGGCGCGGCATGATGAGAATCAGAATACCGGCGATCAACGAAACCAGCGGGCCCAGACTGAGTGTGACGTTCATGAATACTCCGTAGAGTGAGAGGCGATTGAAAAAATGCCCTGTCAGGCGGGACGATTGCTACCGCATGCGGCAAGTGCCTGCTCGCCGGATACCGGCAGACGGGATTCGCTGCATGATCCGACACAACGCTTTTATACTTCTTTCGATAACAACAACGCTCGACCGTTTGCGCGGCAGACCAGCCACACCCTTATAACCGGTTTCACCAGATAACGAATGAGGAGGAGGTCAAATGCTTCGTCGTCACCGGGCCGCGATGCGTGCCGTCGCAAGTTCTCACCTGCTTTCTGCTGATTGCACTTCAATGCGCGCGGGGCAGGCCGCTCCATTGCGCTCCGCCCGCTCGATAATAAAAGGTTTCGTGCTCATGGTCTCGATTGTTGCTTCGCATGCGTTTGCGCAAGATTCCGGCCCGGTCCCCGCCGACGGCGTCTATGACATGCTGGTCGGCACCTATACCGGCGGCAGGAGCGAAGGCTTGTACGTCTATCGCTTCGACACGAAGACGGGCGAAGCGACGCGCGTATCGGTCGCGCAGACGGTCAACCCGTCGTATCTGGTGGTGAGCCGCGACCGCCGCTTCGTCTACGCGGTCAACGAATTGCCCGGCGACAACGGCCCGGCCACGCAGCGCGGCGGCATCAGCGCCTTCCGTTTCGACGCCGCGAGCGGGCAACTGACGTTCCTCAACCAGGTGTCGTCGGAAGGCAATGATCCCTGTTATCTGAGCCTGTCGCCGGACGGCAGATATCTGCTGAGCGCGAACTACTCGGTGGCCGCCGACCCGGGCGGCAGCTTCGCGGTGTTCCCATTGCAGGCTGACGGCCAGGTCGGTGCGTCGGTGCTCACGGTGCATCACGAGGGCGGTGGTCCGGTGAAGGGCCGGCAGGACAATTCGCATGTTCACTCCACCGTGTTCTCGCCGGACGGCCACTATCTGTTCGCGCAGGATCTCGGCGCGGACAAGCTGTACTCGTACCGCTACACGCCCGACGGCCGCCGCGGCCTGTTCGGCCCGACCGACTGGCGCTACACCCAGGAGAAAGCCGGCACGGGTCCGCGCCATCTGGTGTTCGGCGCGGACGGCAAGCACGCGTATCTGACGAGCGAACTGGCCGGTACCGTCAGCACGTTCGATTACAACGACGGCAAGCTCACGCAGGTGCAAACGCTTGCGCTGACCGAACCCGGCTTCAAGGGCGCGGTGGGCGGCTCGGCGATCCACCTGTCGCCGGATGGGCGCTTCCTGTACGCCTCCAATCGCGGCGACGCGAACGACATCGTGATCTTTTCGGTCGACCCTGCCAACGGGCATCTCAAGAAGATCGGGCATCAATCGAGCCTCGGCAAATCACCGCGCGAATTCGCGATCGACCCGACCGGCAACTGGCTGATCGTCGGCAACCAGAACAGCGATTCCGTGTATGTGTTCCGGCGCGACCCGCAGAGCGGTCTGCTCGAAGCGAATCCGAAGCGGATCGAGATTGGCTCGCCGGTGGATTTCAAGCTGGTCTCGCCGTCGTAAGCGACGACGAAGCGCGCGATGTGACTGCGCGCGCGGGATGAAAAAAAATGGGCCGCTCGTTGTTTCAAGCGGCCCATTTTTCTGCGCTGGTTTTACGCGGGCGATGGCCCCCGATAGCCGCTTATTCCGCCGGCCCGGGCGCCAGCACTTCGCGGCTGCCGTTGATGCCCATCGCGGATACGAGACCCGCGGTTTCCATCTGCTCGACAAGGCGCGCCGCGCGGTTATAGCCGATGCGCAATTGCCGCTGCACCGACGAGATCGACGCGCGCCGCGTGCGCACCACGAAGGCGACGGCTTCGTCGTAGAGCGGATCGGCTTCCGCGTCCGGCGCTTCGCCGAACAGGTCCTGTGCCGCGCCGCCGTCGGTGGCCGGGCCGTCGAGAATACCTTCCTCGTACTGCGGCTCGCCGAACTGCTTCAGATACTCGACGATCCGATGCACTTCTTCATCGGCGACGAACGCGCCGTGCACCCGTTGCGGATAACCCGTGCCGGGCGGCAAGAACAGCATGTCGCCCTGGCCGAGCAGCGACTCGGCGCCCATCTGATCGAGAATCGTGCGCGAGTCGATCTTCGACGACACCTGGAACGCCACGCGCGTTGGAATGTTCGCCTTGATGAGGCCGGTGATCACGTCCACCGAAGGACGCTGCGTCGCCAGAATCAGGTGGATGCCGGCGGCGCGCGCCTTTTGCGCAAGCCGCGCGATCAGCTCTTCGATCTTCTTGCCGGCCACCATCATCAGGTCGGCCAGTTCGTCGATCACCACCACGATCAGCGGCAGCGGCGCGAGCGGTTCGGGCGCTTCAGGCGTCAGCGAGAACGGATTGCCGAGCTTCTTGCCCTTGGCTTCGGTGTCGCGGATCTTCTGGTTGAAGCCGGCCAGGTTGCGCACGCCGACCGCCGACATCAGGCGGTAGCGTTTTTCCATTTCGCCGACACACCAGTTGAGCGCGTTGGCGGCCAGCTTCATGTCGGTGACGACCGGCGCGAGCAGATGCGGAATGCCTTCGTAGACCGAGAGCTCCAGCATCTTCGGATCGATCATGATGAGGCGCACTTCTTCGGGCGTCGCCTTGTAGAGCAGCGAGCAGATCATCGCGTTGATCGCCACCGACTTGCCCGAACCGGTCGTGCCGGCGACCAGCATGTGCGGCGCCTTGGCCAGATCGGCGACCACCGGGTGGCCGGTGATGTCCTTGCCCATAGCGAGCGTCAGTTGCGAATGCGAATTCTGGTAGACGCTCGCTTCGAGAATTTCGGATAGACGGATCGTCTGACGCCTGGCGTTCGGCAATTCGAGGCCCATGCAGGTCTTGCCGGGAATCGTCTCGACCACGCGGATGGACGTCAGGCCGAGGCCGCGCGACAGGTCCTTCATCAGACCGACGATCTGGCTGCCGCGCACGCCGAGCGCCGGCTCGACTTCGAAGCGCGTGATGACCGGGCCGGCCGACGCGCCGACGACCGTGACCGGCACCTTGAATTCCTGCAGACGCTGTTCGATCAGCAGGCCGGTTTCGATCAGCTTTTCTTCGGAGACCGGTTCGACGTCGATGTCCGCGGGCGCGAGCAGATCGAGCGTGGGCAGTTCGACCATCGACGCCGCGGGCGCGCGGAACTCGAAGCCGTTGGCGGGGTTGTGGCCGCGCAGCGGTGGGCGTTGGACGGTGGGTTCGGTGGGCTCTGTGGCCGTAGCCGTAGGGCTGTCCGGTGCGGCTAGGGGTGTGGCGGCGAGCGGGACCGCGGCGAGCGGTGCCGATGCTGCCGGCGAGATCGCGACTTCGTTGAGCCGGTCTTCTGCGGTGACCGGTTCGTCGGCAACGACATCGGATGCGACGGGCGCGGCGTGAACCGCAAAGCCCGGAAAGCGAACCACGTTCGATGCGTGCGATGCGATGTCGGGCGATGCGGCGGTGGTTGTGTTTGCCGCGGGTGTAGTGGTTGACGAGTCGCTTGCGTGCGGCGCGATGCCTGGCGGCGGCACCGCGGTCACTGCGGTCGTTGTGTTTGCAGTGCGCGCGCCGGTTAGCGAGCCCGATGCTTCGGGTGCGTCCGACAGGGCAGGGGAGTACTCCACCGTTTCCGTTTCGATTGGCGCTGCGGATTCGGCAGTGTGCGCGATACCCGGCGACAGCGTGACGTCATGCGTGTGGACAACTTCACTCGACGCCGCGACGCTGCCGACAGCCGGCCCGCTCAACGACGAAGCCGCATGTTGCGACAAGGTGGCATCGAGCTCGGCTTCCCAAGGCACGAGTGTTTTATCGATCACGACTTCCGCGATCGGCGCAGGCGCAGTGGCTTGCGACTCGATAACCGGTGCGGTTTCTTCCATCTGTTCGGCGATCGCAGACGCAGCCGGTGCCTCGGCAATCTTCGGCGCGATCACTTCTCGAGGATCCGCTGGCTGGCTGAGCGTCGGCGCGACTTCGACGCCCGGGTTCACGTGGCCGTCGGCGCGAGGTGTCGACTGTGCGGAATCGTCTTCGAACGGCGATGCATCCGGGTCTGCTTCGCTTGCTTGCAACTGTGCCGCGAAGATCTGGAACGGGGTAGGCGTAGCGACCGGTGGCACATACTGCGATGCAGGTGCAGGTGCAGGTGCAGGTGCAGGTGCAGGTGCAGGTGCAGGTGCAGGTGCAGGTGCAGGTGCAGGTGCAGGTGCAAGCGTGGGCTCCGCTACCGGTGCCGCCGTCAACGGCGGCCGAATGACCGGCGGCTCGATCGGCCATTGCACGACGGGCTCGTGGCAGGCTTCCAGCGGTACATCCAACGCGGCTTCCATTCGCGGCGAATCGACCGCCGTCTTTACCGGACTCCCGGCCGACCCACTTTCGACAACTTCCAGCGAAGACACCGGCACATCCAGTGTCAAAGGCGTTTCAACCGCGTCCGTTCCCGGCACATCCACACTCGATTGCGGTCCCTCGAACGACGGCACGTCGTCCGGCACACTCGCGACCTTCGCGGTCTCCGCGCCGCTGCTGCGCGCGAGGCTGACCCCGGCAAGGTCGGTCCAGCGGGCGGCGTTTTCCGCGATGCTGCGCAGCGTCTCCTGCACACTGGCGGGTGGCGCGACTTTCTGTGTCGTGGGCATCGGCCGCGTGAAGCTGGGCGGCTGACGTGTTGCTGGCGTACGCGTGACGTCGCTTGAATGCGAGGCCGGCGAGAAAGCTTGCAGAGGCGCCGCCGTGCGATTGACGGAAGACACCGGAGCGGTCGTGCCTTTGGCAGTCGTCGACGGACGACCCTCGCCGGATGTGTTCCCCGTGTCGCCCGTAGCCGAGTGCGAGGCCGCGCCCGGCACGGCGCGCGCGGTTGCCGTGGTGCGGGTGGCCGCCGCATGGCCTGCATGAGCTGCTTGCGCTGTCCTGGCCGCCGTAGCCGCTCCCGCAGCAGCTGCGGCGTTCGCAGTACCCGTCGCTCCCACAGCACCCGCAGCACCCGCAGCACCCGCAGCAGCGAAGCCCGCCCCCGCCGCCAAGCCCGCACCGCCGCCCGACGATCCCACCGGCCGCTGCTCGCCTGCCGAGCGACGTCCAACCTGCAATGCGGCGTCGCGAGCCGCGGCCCCGGATACACCCGATCCCGCCATCGACCCCGCTACCGGCGCTGCCGCGTGCGGCCCGGCGCCGCGCAGCCAACCAGCCGGCGCGACCGGCTCGGCCGGCATCCACGCAGCTTTGTCCGCGTTAAGTGGTTGCGTTTGCATCGGCACATGCCGTGGCGGTGTCGTCGCGGCGCCTGTGCGCAGCACCGGCTCGGCCTGCGCCGCCTGGCTGCGCGGCGCTGCCGCCCCGGTGCGCCAGCTCGCGCCTGCACCGCGCGCCGCCGCATCCTTGCCTGCGGCTGCCGCCGCAGCGCCCGCCGCCGCGTCGCGTCCGCGTGCCGGAGGCCGCCAGACCGTAGGACGCGCATAACGTCCGTTGGTTTTGGGCGCCATCGTATTGGTGGCCGGCGAAACGTGCGACGGCAAACCATCATCGGCGCTGCGATGACGGCGCGCTTCCTCGTCGCGTTTGGCAAGGCCGCGCGACAGGCCGAGGCCGAAGGCGCCGTCGGCCCATGCAGCAAAATCGCGCCAGCGGAAATCGAGCAGCCAGGGCAGGCTGACGAGCAGCAGCGCGAGCGCCGCCAGCGGCGTGCCGATATGCCCGAGCAGGCGGCCGGAGCCCGCGGCGAGCACATGGCCGAAGCCATTCACGCCGGCCACATCGATCAGCGACGCCTCGAGCATGCAGCTCGCCACCAGCACGCAGACGAAGCCGAGCCACAGCCGGATCGTGCCGGGCCCGCGCAGACCCGCGCCGCCCGGCAGCGCCGACTTCACGAGACGCCACAAAAGAGGAATGAACCAGACGGCCGACCCGCCGAACCAGCCGAAAACTACCGTGTGCATACTAGACATCAACGAATGACGGACGCGCGCAAACGCAATCCGTCGAGTTTAAACCGGCGAAGCCCGATGCTTCGAAGGCAGACGCAAGTATGCTTGCGTCCAGTTGGAAAGCAGACCGGCGCGCGGCCCGCCGTCGGTGAAATACAACGGCGGTCGGGACCGCCTTCACCTGTCATGCGGACCGTCCCGAGCGCGGCGCGCAGGTTCGCCCATCAGCGCGCCTTGCCGCGAGGCGGGCGATCCGCGTGCTGCTCATTTCGTCCTCATCTGGTGCTGCGGTCGAAGGTCAGCGTGTCGCCGTTGTCGAGCACCAGTTGCATCTGCTGCGGCGCGCGCATTTGCACGCCGGTGCGGTCGATGTGCGTGAGCGCGTTGAGATACGCGCCTTCGATCTGCCCGCCCGGCGTCATGCACGCCATGCGCGTGCCGCCCAGCGTGCCGAAGCTCAGCTTGCCGTCTTTCAGCGCGTACGAGCCCATGTAGCGGTTGCAGCCGGAAAAGCCGCTGGCGTGCCGTTGACCGGTCGAGGTGGAAAGCGTGAGCGTGATCGGCGCGCCCTGGTCGGCGGACGGAACCGCGCGTGCGGTGCCGTCGGCCTGTTTCCACGCGCTCAGCACCCAGCTGGTGTCGTCGAGCAGCTGGGTGGCGGCGGGATTGAATGGATCGGGCGCGACGGCTTCCGAGTCGGGGTGTTTCGGGATCGCGCAGGCGCTCAACAGCGCGGCGACGCTCAACGCGGCGAAGGCGGTGCGCAGATACGGGGTGAAGCGCGCAACACGTCGCGCGGAGGAGCTTTGGAGCATGGCGTCGTTCCTCTTCAAACTGGCGAAGGCGTAAGGGTAACGCACTAAGCTCGCCGCACGCGAGAGCATTGGCGTGCCACGCGCTTATTCAGGGCCGCGGTGCGTTGTGCGCCGAGGTTGTGGGCAATCGTGCGCCGCCGCCGCCCTTGCAAGCGCGGATCGGGATGCGCCCGCGAGCAAGGTGCGGCGAGGGGTCCGCATGTTAACATCGTGTTCTACCCAATCCCACCCTCATCCGACTTTTATCTGGAGACCCCATGCAGATCGGCCAACGGATCGGCACGCCCCTTTCTGAATCCGCCACGCGTGTCATGCTGCTCGGCGCCGGCGAGCTCGGCAAGGAAGTGATCATCGCGCTGCAGCGGCTGGGCGTCGAAGTGATCGCCGTCGACCGTTACCCGAATGCGCCTGGCCACCAGGTGGCGCACCGCGCGCACGTGATCGACATGACCGATCGCGCCGCGCTGCGCGCGCTGGTGGAACAGGAGCGGCCGCATCTGATCGTCCCCGAGATCGAGGCGATCGCGACGGACGAACTCGCCGCCATCGAAAGCGCCGGTCTCGCCGAAGTGATCCCGACCGCGCGCGCCACGCAGCTCACCATGAACCGCGAAGGCATCCGCCGTCTCGCCGCTGAGGAACTCGGCCTGCCGACCTCGCCGTACGCGTTCGCCGATTCGCTCGACGAACTGCGCGCGGGCATCGCCAAAGTCGGCTATCCGTGCGTGGTGAAGCCGGTCATGTCGTCATCGGGCAAGGGCCAGTCGGTGCTGCGCGGCGACGCCGACGTCGAACCCGCATGGCAATACGCGATGGCCGGCGGCCGCGTGAATCACGGCCGTGTGATCGTCGAAGGCTTCATCGACTTCGAATACGAAATCACGCAATTGACTGTGCGCGCGATCAACCCCGCGAGCGGCGAGGTCAGCACGTATTTCTGCGACCCGATCGGCCACGTGCAGGTGGCGGGCGACTACGTGGAATCGTGGCAGCCACAGCCCATGAGCCCGCTCGCGCTCGAACGTTCGCGTGAAGTGGCGCACAAGGTGACGGCCGCGCTCGGCGGGCGCGGCCTGTTCGGCGTGGAACTTTTCGTGCGCGGCGATGACGTATGGTTTTCGGAAGTGAGTCCGCGTCCGCACGACACTGGTCTTGTCACGCTGTGCTCGCAACGCTTTTCGGAATTCGAACTGCACGCGCGCGCGATCCTCGGTTTGCCGGTGGATACGTCGCTGCGGGCGCCGGGTGCGTCGGCGGTGATTTATGGCGGGCTCGACGAGGCCGGCATTGCGTTCGAAGGCGTGGCCGCGGCGTTGGCGGTGCCGAACGCGGACCTGCGCCTGTTCGGCAAGCCGGAGAGCTTCGTCAAGCGCCGCATGGGCGTGGCGCTCGCCACCGGCGAGACCACCGACGAAGCCCGCTCGCGCGCGAAGCAGGCTGCGGCGGCGGTGCGGCCGGTGTCGGCGAAATAAGTTGGCGAAATGAGCCGGCGAGATGCACGGGAAGCGCCGTGACGAACGGCCACGCGTTGCCTGTCCCGCGCGCCCGGCATAATCGCCGCGCGCAATCCGGCTGATCGAGCTCGTCGGGCTCATTGAAGCTCATTGAAGTAGAGGTACGTATGGCGCTGGAAATCCGCAACGACATGTGGCGCGGTTTGGCCCGCCGTCTCGGCGCACTCGGCGTGCTGTTCGCGCTGTGTGCCGGGTTGACGGGATGCGGCCTCGCGGCCGCGCCGTGCCGGGTCGCTTCGGCCGGTTTGAAAATCGTGCCGCTGGTCGGGCACGTGGCCGCCGCGCCGACCGATGCATGCGCCGACGTGATCGATCCATGATCGATCCGTCGTCCGTCCCGGGCCGCGGCCCGAGGCGCGACATGCCGCGCGCCGTCCGTGTTTGACTGGTAGCAACGATCGAGGCATCTCATGAAGAAATGGCGGGTTGCGGTAATCACGGCGGCAGGTTTCGCGGCGCTATACGGCAGTGCGTGCGCCGCGCCGTTGCAGTTCTCGGAGATTCAGGCCAAAAACCGTCAGACGCACAAATACACCTGTGCAACCGGCAAGATCCTGCAGGTCACTTACTGGAACACGGCGAACGGCCAGAGCTTCGCGCTCGTGCCGGTGAAGGGCAAGCAGATGCTGTTCGTCAACACCCTGTCGGCTTCCGGCGCGAAATATCAGGCCGGCAGCTACACCTGGTGGACCAAGGGGCCGCGCGCCGACCTGTACGACGCAATGGACGGCGAAAACGCACCGCCCATGCTGTCGGACTGCGTGACCATCAATCGCTGAGCGCGATGCGGCGGCTCTTCCCATCTGTGCCGCCGCCCGTGCCATCACACTTCTGCCGCGCGGCACCGGCCGCCCGCGCACATCATTTCCGTTCGAGTAGTAAGCTGTCGCGCATGGCATTCGCCGCGCGCTCGCGTGATGCCATGCAGCCATGCCGGGCGGCGTCCGCGTGGCTGTCGTCGTCTTCGATCGTCCGTTTCCGGACCCCGGCGCCGGGGTTGCGGCCCGCGTCCGTATCATCAAGCGAGACCCTCAATGAAAGCATCGGACCTGTTCGTCAAATCGCTGGAAGCCGAAGGTGTCGAGTATGTGTTCGGCATTCCCGGTGAAGAAAACCTAGATCTGCTCGAATCGCTGCGCCGCTCGAAAATCCGTCTGATCCTCACGCGCCACGAACAGGCGGCCGGTTTCATGGCCGCCACGTACGGGCGTCTTACCGGCCGCATCGGCGTATGTCTGGCCACGCTCGGCCCGGGCGCGACCAACCTCGTGACCGCCGCGGCGTACGCGCAACTGGGCGGCATGCCGATGCTGATGGTCACCGGGCAAAAGCCGATCAAGTCGAGCAAGCAAGGGCATTTCCAGATCGTCGACGTGGTGCGCATGATGGAGCCGCTCACCAAATACACGCGGCAGATCGTGTCGGTCGCCAATATTCCTGCGGCGGTGCGCGAGGCGGCCCGGCAGGCGGAAGAAGAACGGCCCGGCGCCACGCACCTCGAATTGCCTGAAGACGTGGCGCACGAAGAGGGCGATGGCAAGCCGATTCCGAAGAGCTACAGCCGCCGCCCCGTCGCCGAGGAAAAAGCCGTGGCGCGCGCGGTCGAGGCGATCACCGGCGCGAAGCATCCGTTACTGATGATCGGCGCGGGCGGCAATCGCAAGACCACCACGAAGATGCTGCGCGAGTTCGTCGACCAGATCGGCATTCCGTTTTTCACCACGCAGATGGGCAAAGGCGTGATCGACGAATCGCATCCCATGTGGCTGGGCAATGCGACGCTGTCCGACGGCGACTTCGTGCACCGCGCGATCGACCACGCGGACTGCATCATCAATGTCGGTCACGACGTGATCGAGAAGCCGCCGTTTTTCATGCGCAGCGGCGACGCGGGCGAGAAGACGGTGATTCACGTCAACTTCCTCGGCGCGGAAGTCGATACGGTCTACTTCCCGCAGATCGAAGTGGTGGGCGATATCGCCAACGCCGTGTGGCAGCTCAAGGAAAGTCTCAAGCAGCGGCAGGAGCATTGGGACTTCACGCGCTTCAAGGAAATCAAGGAGCACTTCGAGGCGCATCTGGTCAAAGGCCAGCACGACGACCGCTTTCCCATGTACCCGGTGCGGATCGTCAACGACGTGTACGAGACCACGCCGGTGGACGGTATCGTGTGTCTGGACAACGGCATGTACAAGATCTGGTTCGCCCGCTACTACCGCGCGCACGAACCGAATTCGCTGCTGCTCGACAACGCGTTGGCGTCGATGGGCGCGGGTCTGCCGTCCGCGATCGCCACCAAGATCGTGCACCCGGACCGCAAGGTCATGGCCGTATGCGGCGACGGCGGTTTCATGATGAATTCGCAGGAACTCGAAACGGCGGTGCGGCTGAGGCTGGATCTGGTGATCCTGATTTTGCGCGACGACGCGTTCGGCATGATCCGCTGGAAGCAGGAAAACATGAATTTCCCCGACTACGGCATGACGCTCAGCAATCCGGATTTCGTCGCTTACGCGCAGAGCTACGGGGCGAAAGGTCACCGTATCGAAACGGCGGCGGAGTTCGCGCCGTTGCTGCGTGAATGTTTCGCGACGCCCGGCGTGCATGTGATCGACCTGCCAATCGACTATTCGGACAACGAACGCGTGCTGAATCGCGAGATCAAGCGGCTTTCGGCGCAATTGTGAACGGCAGATGTGTGGCAATGAACGGCCGCGGGGCATGGCCCCGGCTGGCAGTCCTGCTTCGGCAGGCATCGGATCAAGGAGACGTGTCATGTTGCAAAAGACTTACCCGTACTACCTCGCCAACGTTGCGGTGGCCGCCAACACCGATCTCGAAGTCACCGATAAATTCAGCGGCGAGGTCGCCACGCGTGTCGCGATGGCCGACGCCGCCGCGATCGATCAGGCGATCGGCCATGCCGTCGACGCCATGCCGGCCTTGCGCGCTTTCCCGCCGTTCAAGCGCCAGGCGGTGCTCGAACATTGCGTGAAGCGCTTTCGCGAACGCTACGACGAACTGGCGCTCGCGCTGTGCATTGAAGCCGGCAAGCCGATCAACGACTCGAAAGGCGAGGTCACGCGGCTGATCGATACGTTCAAGGTGGCAGCGGAGGAAGCGGTGCGCATCGACGGGGAGATCGTCAATCTGGAGATTTCGCCGCGCGCCAAGGGCTATCACGGCTACGTGAAGCGGGTGCCGATCGGCCCGTGTTCGTTTATTTCGCCGTTCAATTTTCCGCTGAACCTGACTGCGCACAAGGTCGCGCCGGCCATCGCGGCCGGCGTGCCGTTCGTGTTGAAGCCGGCGAGCCGCACGCCGGTCGGCGCGCTCATCATGGGCGAGATTCTCGCGGAAACCGACCTGCCGAAGGGCGCATTCTCGATTCTGCCCGCCCATCGCGACGGCGCCGATCTGTTCACCACCGACGAGCGCTTCAAATTGCTGTCCTTCACCGGCTCGCCCGCGGTGGGCTGGGAACTGAAGAAGAAGGCAGGCAAGAAAAAGGTGATTCTGGAATTGGGCGGCAACGCGGCGGCGATCGTCGACGGCGATCAGGGCGAGAAGCTCGACTATGTGGTTGACCGGCTCGCGTTCGGCGCGTTCTACCAGTCGGGACAGAGCTGCATCGGCGTGCAGCGGATTCTGGTGCACGCCAAGGTCTATGATGCGTTGCGCGAGAAGCTGATCGCCAGAACGAAGTCGCTGGTGATGGGCGATCCGAAAGACGAAAAGACCTTTGTCGGGCCGATGATCTCGGAATCGGAGTCCAGACGCCTTGCCGGCTGGATGGAAAGCGCGGTGCAGGCGGGCGCGAAAATCGTCGCGGGCGGCAAGGTGGAGGGCGCGATGTTCGAGGCCACGCTGCTCGAAGGCGTGCAGCGCGACACGGATCTATACCGCAAGGAAGCCTTCGGGCCGGTGGCGATTCTGGAGCGTTTCGACGATTTCGGCGCTGCGCTTGCGACCGTCAACGACAGCGACTTCGGCCTGCAAGCGGGCGTGTTCACGGATTCGCTCGCGCATGCGCATCGCGCGTGGGACGAGCTCGAAGTGGGCGGCGTGGTGATCAACGACGTGCCGTCGTTCCGGGTCGACAACATGCCGTATGGCGGCGTGAAGGATTCCGGGCTGGGGCGTGAAGGCGTTCGCTACGCGATCGAAGACATGACCGAGATGCGCCTGATGGTGATGCGTGAGACGTGGTGAAAGCCGCGGGCAGGCACCGTGTTGTCACGCCACTGTCGTGTCCGCGAACTACGCTGCGAGCGAAGCGCGCCAATGCCCGCGGGTGCTTTGCGGCGGCTCGCCGGCCGGTGCCGGCCGGTGCCGGGAGTGCCGGCGCCCGGCTTTCGCCGGCGTAAGCAGAAAGCCGGCACGAGCGCCATGAGTGTTTTTGCTGAAGTGCTACAATACCGGCCTTTCCGGCGGGTGTTTCCGCCGGCCGGAGCCGGCCGCATTTTTTCCCGCAATACTCGCAATACTAACGGGTCCCGTGCGGAACGCCGTGGCTCCGCCTTCATCACAATGCCCTCTGCGGTTCCGACCGCTGCCGCGCGCACGCGCCAAGCGCATTTTTAGCGAAAGCCACCATGTCCGACACACCCGTCACGCCCAGCACTTCGACTTTTGATCAATTCGGCCTCGCGCCCGACATCCTGAAAGCCGTCAAAGAGTCGGGCTACACCATCCCCACGCCGATCCAGGAGCAGGCGATTCCCGTCGTGCTGGCCGGCCGTGACATGATGGGCGCCGCGCAAACCGGCACCGGCAAGACCGCGAGCTTCTCGCTGCCGATCATCCAGCGCCTGCTGCCGCAGGCGAGCACGAGCGCTTCGCCCGCCCGCCATCCGGTGCGCGCGCTGATCCTCACGCCGACCCGCGAGTTGGCCGACCAGGTCGCCGCGAACGTGCAGGCCTATGCGAAGCACACGGCGCTGCGCAGCGCCGTGGTGTTCGGCGGGGTGGATATGAATCCGCAATCCGAGCAACTGCGCCGCGGCGTCGAGATTCTGATCGCCACGCCGGGCCGCCTGCTCGATCATGTGCAGCAGAAAACCGCCAACCTGGGCCAGGTGCAGATTCTCGTGCTCGACGAAGCCGACCGCATGCTCGACATGGGTTTCCTGCCGGATCTGCAGCGCATTCTGAACCTGCTGCCGAAAGAACGTCAGACGCTGCTGTTTTCGGCCACCTTCTCGGGCGAAATCAAGAAGCTCGCCGCCACCTATCTGCGCGACCCGCAGACTATCGAAGTCGCGCGCAGCAATTCGACTGCGACCAACGTGAGGCAGATCGTCTATGAAGTCGCCGAGGGCGACAAGACCGGCGCGGTCGTGCAACTGATTCGCGAGCGCGGCCTCAAGCAGGTTATCGTGTTCTGCAACAGCAAGATCGGCGCGAGCCGTCTCTCGCGCAGCCTGGAGCGCGACGGCGTGATCGCGACCGCGATTCACGGCGACCGCTCGCAGAATGAACGGATGCAGGCGCTCGACGCGTTCAAGCGCGGCGAGATCGAAGCGCTGGTGGCAACAGATGTCGCCGCGCGCGGCCTGGATATCGCCGAACTGCCGGCGGTGATCAACTTCGATCTGCCCTTCAACGCGGAAGACTACGTGCATCGGATCGGCCGTACCGGCCGCGCGGGCGCCTCGGGCGACGCGTTGTCGCTGTGCAGCCCGAACGAGCGCAAGCAGCTTGCCGATATCGAAAAGCTGATCAAGCGCCCGCTGGAGGTGCAGCGCCTGACGGTGGAAGCGCCGGTGCGGCATCACCATGAAGAGCGCGCGCCGCGGCGCGAGCGTAGCAGCGAGGGGCGCGAAGATCGGGGCGGCCGCCGCCGCTCGGGCGCTTCGTCGTCGGGTTCGTTCGACCGGCCGCATCATCATCGCGCGCAGCCTGTGGATGATTTCTTCCTGAAGCCTTATGAGCCGTCGCCTGCTTCGGTGCGCAAGGTCGAGGAGGCCGACGCGGCTTCGGCCGCGCCGCAGAAGCCGGCTTCCAAGCAGCCGTTGGCAGCGCTGTTGGGCGGGTTCGGCATGCCGAGAAAGTCGCCTTCGTCTTCCTGATGGGGGTGTGTCGGCGCAGCCAGTCTGCGCGACGCACGCCGCGCACGGCGAGATCGCTTTCAGACGCGAATCGCGTTTAATCCGCTGCTAATCCCATTCGTTTTGCCCATGCCACCGTGGCGGCAGCATAAAAGCCGGCGAGCGTCGTATGGGCCGCGGCGCTCTGCAAGTCGAGCCCGAGATGCCGTGCCGCCGCGCTAAGCGCCTCTAGCGGCTTATCCTTGTCCAGCGCCGTGGCGCCATTCTGCTTGCTGAGTTTTTCGCCGTGGTCGTTCGTGACCACGGGCACATGCAGATACTCGGGCGTCGGCACGCCCAGGCAGCGCTGCAGATAGATCTGCCGTGCCGTCGAATCCATCAGATCCGCGCCGCGCACGATGTGCGTGATGCCCGCGTCCGCGTCGTCGACGACCACCGCCAGTTGATACGCCCACTGGTCGTCCGCGCGCTTCAGCACGAAATCGCCGACTTCCGTTGCCAGGTTTTGCGTCTGCCTGCCTTGCCAGCGGTCCTCGAACGTGATGATCGCGGCGTCGCCATCGGGCACGCGCAGGCGCCATGCGCGTGCCGGCTTGCCGTGCAGGCCGGCGCGGCAGGTGCCGGGATAGGCGAGGGTGGTGTTGCGCGCATGCGCATGCAGCAGCGAGTCGGCAATCTCCTTGCGCGTGCAGCCGCATGGATAGATCAGGCCGGCGGCCTTCAATTGCTCCAGCGCCTGCTCGTAACGCGCGAGGCGCGTGCTTTGCCAGACAGGCGGTTCATCCGCGCGCATGCCGAAGCGTTCGAGGGTGGCGAGAATGTCTTCGGCGGCGCCCGGCACTGTACGCGGGCGGTCGATGTCCTCGATGCGAACGAGCCATGCGCCCCGATGCGCACGCGCGTCCAGCCAGCTTGCGAGCGCGCTGACCAGCGAGCCGAAATGCAGCGGACCGGTGGGTGATGGCGCGAAGCGTCCGCGGTAGGTCATGGTGGCCTCTGCCGGCAAGCCGCGTTCCGATTGCGCTCGCTGCGCCGCCATCACGCGGCGCGCGCCGCCTTGCTGTCCGGGTGACACTCCGGACACGTCTTGCCCGCCACGTACAGCGGCGATTGTTGCGCTTCCGGCGTGACCACGGCCCGGCAGCCGAAGCATTGCGTGGTCTTGCTAGGCTCCAGTTGCGGATTGAGCGCGGTGCGGTAGTCGAACACGAAGCAGTCGCCGTGATAATGCGCGCCGCCCACTTCCTCGAAATACTTCAGAATGCCGCCCTCGAGCTGGTACACGTTTTCGATGCCGACGTCCTTCATGTGGATCGCGGCCTTCTCGCAGCGAATGCCGCCCGTGCAGAACGACACGATCGTCTTGCCTTCCAGATCGGCGCGATTCTGCTCGATCACCTCGGGGAATTCGCTGAATTTGGTAATGCGGTAGTCGAGCGCATTGTCGAACGTGCCGACGTCGACTTCGAACGCATTGCGCGTGTCGAGCATCACCACGGGGCGGCCTTCGTCGTCGTGACCGCGGTCCAGCCAGCTTTTCAGCGTGGGCGCGTCGACGAACGGCGCGCGGCCGAGTTCCGGCCGGATGGCCGGCTTTTTCATCGTGATGATTTCGCGCTTGAGCTTGACCAGCATGCGGGTGAACGGCTGCTTGTCCGACAGGCTTTCCTTGAACTGCAGATCGGCGAACTTGCCCTCGAACAGTGCGTCGTGACGGATGTAGTGGATGAACGCGTCGGTGTTCTCGCGCGTGCCGGCGACGAACAGGTTGATGCCTTCCGGCGCGAGCAGAACGGTGCCCTTCAGGCCCAGCGCATTGCAGCGTTCCGTGACGAACGGGCGCCATGCGGCGGTGTCTTCGATAGTTGCAAATTGATACGAAGAGAGGTTGACGATACTCATAAGTGTCCAGCGGTAAGAGGTGGCCGGCGGGTGGCCGGCGTTGCGGAAAACGGGGCGCATCGGGCTCCCGCCTTCAGCCGCCATGCGGCGCGGCCACGTCGAATAGGGCGAAACCCGTATTATCCCTCAACCCGGCGCTTTCCCCGACCTGGCCGAATGGCCAGCGGGTTGCGGTAGCGCAAATCGTCGGCGAACTTGCCGCCTATCCGCGCCGTCCGAACCGCCGTCCGTATGGTCCGCCGCCCGGGAAGCGCCGGTGCGCGCGGCTCGCGCGGCGGTGTCCTAAGCCGGTCGGCCAACGCGCGGTTCTGGCCTGAAATCTCCGGAAGGGTGGAGTTACAATGTCGCCCATGTCAGATCCTCGCTTCGTTCATCTTCGCGTTCACTCCGAATTCTCGATTGCCGATGGCATCGTGCGTCTTGACGACGTCGTCAAGGCCGCTGCCAAAGACGGCCAGGGCGCGCTCGCCCTCACCGATCTCGGCAACGCCTTCGGCCTCGTCCGTTTCTACAAGGAAGCTCGCGGCAAAGGGGTCAAGCCCATTGCCGGCTGCGACGTCTGGATCACCAATCCGGACGACCGCGAAAAGCCCTCCCGTTTGCTGCTGCTCGTCAAAGACCGGCGCGGCTACCTGAATCTGTGCGAACTGCTCAGCAAGGCGTCGCTCACGAATCAGTATCGCGGCCGCGCGGAAATCGAGGCCGGCTGGCTCGAATCCGGTCTGGGCGAAGGGCTGCTTGCATTGTCCGGCGCGCAGCAGGGCGATATTGGCCTCGCGCTCGCGGCGGGTAACGAAGAAGCGGCAAAACGCAATGCACTGCATTGGGCGAAGGTGTTTCCGGGCGGTTTTTATATCGAGGTGCAACGCTGCGGGCAGCCGGGCGGCGAGCACTACGTGCAGCAGGCGGTCGCGCTTGCGGCGTCGCTGAAATTGCCGGTGGTTGCCACGCATCCCATGCAGTTCATGACGCCGGACGACTTCACCGCGCACGAAGCGCGCGTGTGTATTTCCGAAGGCGACATTCTGGCCAATCCGCGCCGCTCGAAGCGCTTTACGCCCGAGCAGTACTTCCGCACGCAGGAAGAAATGGCCGCGCTGTTCGCGGACATTCCGTCGGCGCTCACGAACTCGGTGGAAATCGCCAAGCGCTGCAACCTTACGTTGGAACTCGGCAAGCCCAAGCTGCCGCTCTTCCCAACGCCCGACGGCATGTCGCTCGACGACTACCTCGTGCATCTGTCGAAAGAGGGTCTGGAAAAGCGCCTCGAGCAGTTGTATCCGGACGAGGCCGAGCGTGCCGCACAGCGCGCGACGTATTACGAACGCCTCGAATTCGAGTGCGGCACGATCATCAAGATGGGCTTTCCCGGCTACTTCCTGATCGTGGCGGACTTCATCAACTGGGCGAAGAACAACGGCGTGCCGGTCGGTCCGGGCCGCGGCTCGGGCGCGGGTTCACTGGTCGCGTACGCGCTCGGCGTGACCGACCTCGATCCGCTGCGCTACAACCTGCTGTTCGAACGTTTCCTGAATCCGGAGCGGGTGTCCATGCCCGACTTCGACATCGACTTCTGCCAGCACGGCCGTGATCGCGTGATCCAGTACGTGAAGGAAAAGTACGGTGCGGACGCCGTGTCGCAGATCGCCACGTTCGGCACGATGGCGGCGAAGGCGGCGGTGCGCGACATCGGCCGGGTGCTCGATCTCGGCTACATGTTCACGGACGGCATCGCCAAGCTGATTCCGTTCAAGCCGGGCAAGCACGTCACGATCGCAGACGCGATGAAGGAAGAGCCGCTCCTGCAGGAGCGTTTCGACAACGAAGACGAAGTGCATCAGCTGCTCGAACTCGCGCAGCGCGTGGAAGGGCTGACGCGGAACGTCGGCATGCACGCGGGCGGTGTGCTGATCGCACCCGGCAAGCTGACCGATTTCTGCCCGCTGTACACGCAGGGCGACGAAAGCGGCGTCGTGAGCCAGTACGACAAGGACGACGTCGAAGCCGTCGGCCTCGTGAAGTTCGACTTTTTGGGTCTCACCACGCTGACGATTCTCGACTGGGCCGAGCGCTATATCCGGCGCCTCGATCCGTCGAAACAGGACTGGTCGCTCGCGCAGGTGCCGCTGGACGACCCGGCGTCGTTCTCGATCCTGAAGAAAGCGAATACGGTCGCCGTGTTCCAGCTGGAAAGCCGCGGCATGCAGGGCATGCTGAAAGACGCGCAGCCTGACCGCTTCGAGGACATCATCGCGCTGGTCGCGTTGTACCGTCCGGGCCCAATGGACCTGATCCCGAGCTTCTGCGCGCGTAAGCACGGCCGCGAAGTGGTCGAGTATCCGGATCCGCGCGTCGAACCTGTTCTGAAAGAGACCTACGGCATCATGGTCTACCAGGAACAGGTGATGCAGATGGCGCAGATCATCGGCGGCTATTCGCTCGGCGGCGCCGACTTGCTGCGCCGCGCGATGGGTAAGAAGAAGGCCGAGGAAATGGCCCAGCATCGCGAGCTGTTCCGCCAGGGCGCCGCGAAAAACGGGCTGACCGGCGAGAAGGCCGACGAAATCTTCGACTTGATGGAGAAGTTCGCGGGCTACGGCTTCAACAAGTCGCACGCGGCCGCGTATGCGCTGCTCGCGTACTACACCGCATGGCTGAAGGCGCACCATCCCGCGGAATTCATGGCGGCGAATATGTCGCTCGCTATGGACGACACGGACAAGGTCAAGATCCTGTTCGAAGACTGCCTCGTGAACAAGATGGCGGTGCTGCCGCCGGACGTCAATCTGTCCGCGTACCGCTTCGAGCCGGTGGCCGAGCCTGACGGCAAGCGTTCGCGAACGATCCGTTACGGCCTCGGTGCAATCAAGGGCAGCGGCCAGAACGCGATCGAAGAAATCCTGCGCGCGCGCGAGGAAGGCCCGTTCATCGACATCTTCGATTTCTGCAACCGGGTCGACCGCCGCATCGTCAATCGCCGTACGGTCGAAGCCTTGATCCGCGCCGGCGCTTTCGACAGCTTGCATGCGAATCGCGCGCAACTGATCGCTTCGGTCTCGCTCGCAATGGAAGCCGCCGAGCAGGCGAGCGCCAACGCGCTGCAAGCGGGCCTGTTCGACATGGGCGACGCGCCGTCGCAAGGTCACGAACTGGTCGATGAGCCGGAGTGGCCGGAAAAGAAAAAGCTGCAGGAAGAGAAGGCCGCACTCGGCTTCTACCTGTCGGGCCATCTGTTCGACGCCTATAAGGACGAAGTGCGCCGCTTCGTGCGCCAGAAGATCGGCGAGCTGAAGGAAGGGCGCGACAAGCTGGTCGCAGGCGTGATCGCCTCGCTGCGCACGCAGATGACCCAGCGCGGCAAGATGCTGATCGCGCTGCTCGACGACGGCACCGGCCAGTGCGAAGTCACGGTTTTCAACGAGACGTTCGAAGCGCACAAGCAACTGTTCAAGGAAGACGAACTGCTGGTCGTGCAAGGTCAGGCGCGTAACGACGCGTTCACGGGCGGCATCCGTTTCACGGTCGACACGGTCATGGATCTCGGCCGCGCGCGCTGCCGTTATGCGGAGGCCGTGAAGGTGCAGATGAACGGCAATGCGGACGCGCTGGCCTTGCGTCGTGTGCTCGAAGCGCATAGCGCGGGCAAGGACGAACCGCAGGCGGCAGCGGCGCCGGCGGCTTCATCGCGTGGCGGAAACGGCGGGGGCAACGGTGGTGGCCGTAACGGAGGCGGCTATGGCGGCGGTGGCCAGCGTCAGACGGTGCAGATCCCGAACGGGCTTGCCGTGCAGGTGGTTTATCGTAGCCAGAATGCCGAAGGTGAAATGCGTCTGGGCGACGCATGGCGCGTGAAGCCGACCGACGAACTACTCGCGGCGCTGCGCGGCGAGTTTGCCGGAAGCTCGATCGAGATCGTTTATTGACGTTGCGGGTTTGTCCGCGCCGTTGGCGCGGACAAACCCGAGCCGACAACCTGCCTGTCATTCAGGCATTAGGCATCCACGCATTCAGGCATTCAGCGCCGCGCCTTCTCTCCCAGGCGCGCCAGCTTCAAAAACCGGTAATACACCGTCTCCGCATTGAACACCGCGATCATGAAACCGGCGCGGCCGTCCAGAAAACCACGCCGCAGCACATAAGTCCGCACGAACGCCCACGCGCCGCGTCCGAGCGCCTTGCCGAAGCTGCCTCGCTGACCCGCCGCGTGACGTTGCTGGGCGCCCGCTGTCGAATAGGCGTCGAGCTTGCGCAACACGCCTTCGAAGTCCTCGTACGAGTAGTGCATCAGCTTGCCGGCGAGGCGTTGCGCCGGCGTGTCGAACACCAGCCGTTCGTGAACCAGGTCGTCGGAGAAACGCGCGGCGCCGCGTTTGAAGAGGCGTGGAATCCAGTCCGGATACCAGCCGCTGTGATGGATCCAGTGCCCGCAAAAGCTCGACAACCGATCCACCGCATAAACTTCGGCGGCGGGGGCGGCCAGCGCGGCGCGGATCGCAGACGCGAGTTCCGGCGAGACGATTTCGTCGGCGTCGAGCGAAAGAATCCAGTTGGTGCCGAGCGCGTCCACCGCGCGATTCTTTTGCGGGCCGAAGCCCGGCCAGTCGGTCTGTTCGATTACGCGCGCGCCGTGCGAGCGGGCAATGTCCGCGGTGCCGTCGGTGCTGCCGCCGTCGATTACCACGATCTGATCGGCGAAGGCCACGGCTTGCAGGCATTCAGCCAGCCGCGCCGCCGCGTTTTTAGTGATGATGGCGACGCCGAGGGTGGTTTCTTGCATACCTGAATAGCGTGGAGGGCAAAATGACGGAATGCTTCGCGCCAGCGGCCGGCGCCGGGCGCATTGCAGACGCGCGATGGCGCAAGCGAATCCGCACAAACGAATCTGCACAAGCGAGTTGCACAAGTATACACAGCCGATCCCCAACCGCCGACGCCCATCCCCAACCGTTTACAATGGCTCTTTTTTGATATTCCGCACGGCATGCATTCCGTCCGCCGCGCGGTTGCCGCCCCGCATTCTCAGAGGATTCCTTGAGCGCGAAGCCAACGTTAAGCAAACCCATCGGTTCAGGTGAGGCGTCGTCGCCCGCCGTCGTCTTTCGACGTTTGTGGCCGTACATCAAGCCGCTGATCTGGGTCCTGATTGGCGCGATCGTCGCAATGGCCGTCAGCGCCGCGACCGACGCCGCGATCCCCGCGCTGCTCAAGCCTTTGCTGGACAAGGGTTTCGGCGCGCATGCCAACGACAGGGCCAAGTGGTTCGTGCCGGCCGCGGTGATTGGCCTCGCATTGATTCGCAGCCTGTCGCAATACGCGTCCGGGTATCTGCTTGCCTACGTGACGAACAAGATCCTGCTCGACCTGCGCCTGAAGATGTTCGACCGCATGATTCACACGAGCGTCGCGTTCTTCCAGCGCGAAACCGCGAGTACGGTGATCAACGCGATCGTGTTCGAGGTGAACCAGATTCTCAACGTGCTGCTGAGCGTGCTGGTCACGCTGGTGCGCGATTCGCTGACCGTGGTTTTCCTGCTCGGCTATCTGTTCTATCTGAACTGGCGTTTGACGCTGATCGTCGCGGTGCTGCTGCCGGCGATCGGCTGGCTGGTCGGCAAGATCAACCGCCGGCTGCGCCGCCTGAACCGCGAGCATCAACTGCTGACCAATGAGCTGTCGTACATCGTCGAAGAGTCGGTGGGCGGCTACAAGGTCGTCAAGGTCCACAACGGCGAACAGTACGAGATGGACCGCTTCGAGTCGATGAGCAAGCGTCTGCGCGGCTATGCCATGCGCATGACGGTGTCCGGTGGTCTCGCGCAGCCGTTGACGCAGTTCCTCGCGTCGATCGCGCTCGCGGTGGTGATCACGATCGCGGTGGTGCAGTCGTCGTCGGATCAGACCACGGTGGGTGGGTTCGTCGCGTTCGTCACGTCGATGCTGCTCATCATCTCGCCGCTCAAGCACCTGATGGACGTGAACCAGCCGCTGCAGCGCGGCATGACGGCGTGCGAAATGATCTTCGGCCTGATCGACGAACCGTCCGAGCCGGAAGGCGGCGGCAAACCGCTCGAACGCGCGCACGGCGCGGTGGAATTCCGCGACGTCTCGTTCGTGTATAGCGGCAACGCCACGCACAACCGCCACACGCTCGACCAGATCTCGTTCAGGGTGGCGCCGGGCGAAATGATCGCGCTCGCGGGCCCGTCGGGTAGCGGCAAGACCACGCTGGTGAATCTGCTGCCGCGCTTTTTCGATCCGACCGGCGGCCAGATTCTGGTCGACGGCGTGGCGATCCCCGAATACGATCTGCACGCGCTGCGCAGCCAGATCGCGATGGTGAGCCAGGACGTGGTGCTGTTCAACGACACGGTCGCCAATAACGTCGCGTACGGGCAGACCGCCGACGCCGGCAAGGTCAAGGCGGCCCTGCGCGCGGCCAACCTGTGGGACACCGTCGAGGCCATGCCGAAGGGCATCGAGACGCTGGTCGGCGACAACGGCATGATGCTCTCGGGCGGCCAGCGGCAGCGTCTCGCGATCGCGCGCGCGATCTACAAGGACGCGCCGATCCTGATCCTCGACGAAGCGACGTCGGCGCTGGACTCGGAATCCGAACGCCACGTGCAGGCCGCGCTGGAAACGCTGATGAAGGGCCGCACGACCCTGGTCATCGCGCACCGGCTGTCGACCATCGAGCGCGCCGACCGGATACTGGTGATGGAAGCGGGGCGGATCGTCGAGAGCGGCAGTCATCGCGAACTGCTGGCGCAAGACGGGCTGTACGCGCATCTGCACCGCATCCAGTTCCAGCAGAGCGCGGCGTAACGCGCACGACACGACACCACACGTCAATCGGTCCATTCACGCGGTCCGCCAACCCGGACCGCGCACGACTCATCCCTTAACATTTGACGAGGCGCTGGCGCGCGCTGTCTGAATGAAGAAACTTGGACTCTCCAGCAACGCCCTGCAACACAGCGGCGGTCTCGAGCGCTACGCAATGGACCTGGTGCGCGGCCTCGCGGCGCGCGGCGTCGAGCCGGCTTTCTTTGCGCGCCGTTTCGATGCGTCGCTGCCCGAATACGGGATGGTCGAGCCGCATCGCATCAACGTCGCGTTTCTGCCGGGCAAGCTGCGCGACCGCTGGTTTTCATGGCGGCTGCGCGCGGCACGGCGCGCGGCGCATGTCGATGTGCTGATCGGCTGCAACCGCGTCGACTCATCGGATGTGGCGATTTGCGGCGGCACGCATCTCGGCTTCCTGCGGGCGACGGGGCGCGCGCAGAAGCGTGCGGACCGCTGGCAGATTGCGCTGGAGCGCCGCCAGTACGAGCGCTCGAAAATCGTGGTCGCGCACTCGCAGTTGATGCATGACGAACTGCGCGAACTGTACGGTGTGGACGACGCGAAGATCCGCGTGCTGTATCCGCCCGTGGACGGCACGCGTTTCGCGCCGACGGATGCCGCGACGCGCGCCGCCTTGCGCCACAAGTACGGTTTCGCCGCTGACGAGATCGTCCTGCTGTTTCCGTCGAGCAGCCATGAACGCAAGGGTTTGCCGCTCATCGAAGCCGCGCTGCGCGACACGGCGCTGCCCGTGGTCGTGGCGGTGGCCGGCCGCCCGCCCGCGCGCACGTCCGCGCGGCTGCGCTATATCGGCTATGTGAAAGAGCTCGCGGAGTGCTACCAGGCCGCCGACTTCACGATTCTCGCGTCGACGTATGAGCCGTTCGGGCTGGTCGGCATCGAATCGGTGATGTGCGGCACGCCGGTCATTTTCCCGTCGACCATTGGCTGCTGCGATGCGATCGCCCCGCATGCGAAATTCGTTTTCGCGCCGGACGACGCAGCCGGTCTGCATGCCGCCGTCGAGCGGGCGGCGCGGGAGCACAGCGCCGGCACGCGTCGCACGCCGGCCGAACTGGCGCGCGACGCGGTGCTTTACGACCCCGGCGTGGCCGCGCACGTGGACGCGCTGCTGAGGCTGGCCGGCGACCTCGACAGCGCCCGTTAGGGACTCGCCGCACCCTTGCTGCAGAAGGGGCGAGCGGGTTTCCTGGCGCGGTTTGCGCGTCGTTCCGTGGCAGGGCCACATGTTATAATTTTGAGTTATCAGCGCTCGAACTCGCGAACCCGATTCGAGCCGAACACCCACTTATTTCATCGAGCTTTCCATGCCGGCCTGGACAGGCGGCGGGCCACAGGCGTCGCATCCCGAGTCGCGCCAGTCCGTCGTGACGGGGCTGTAGCGGCTGCACTGGAGGCCTTCGGGAAGAATACCGCTGGAGATTGTGCATGGCGAACGCGACCTCGCGCCGGGTAACGGCGTACAGCAAGATCGCGGCGGGGACAAACGCGCCGATGAGCCCATGAGTCGGCTTGCCGGGCGTCTTCGTATTTTTGCGCGGGCCATTCCGCGACTGCTGATCAAGCCATTGCGCCGCGAGCCGCGGCACCCGCGCCGTATCCTGATTGCGCACCACCTGTTGCTTGGCGACACGCTGCTGCTCACGCCGCTGCTCGCCAAGCTGCGCGCACAATATCCGCAAGCTCAGATCGTTCTCGCCTGTCCGAAGGCGATTGTGCCGCTGTATGCCGGCCGGCCTTTCGGTGTCGCGGCGTTGCCGTTCGATCCGCGTGATCCGCAGTCGGTGCGGGACGTTCTGCTTTCCGGACCTTACGACCTCGGCATGGTGCTCGGCGACAATCGTCACAGCTGGCTCGCGCTGGGCGCGGGCTGCCGCTGGATCGTCGGACACGCGGGCGACGAGCCGGCCTGGAAGAACTGGCCGCTCAACCGGAGCGTGCCGTATCCCGCTGCGCCGGCGGCCTGGGCCGACCTCGCCGCGGAACTGATCGAGGGACCGCCGCCGCGTGCTTACCGGCCTGCCGATTGGTCCGCGCCGCAGCATGCGGCTTTGCCCGAGGCATCGCAGCTCGCGAAACCTTATGTGGTGCTTCATCCGGGCGCGAGCACGCGTGTCAAGCGCTGGCCCAACGCGCGCTGGCGCGAACTCGCGCAACGCGTGGAAGCGCTCGGCTATCTGCCGGTCTGGACTGGCGGTCCGGGTGAAGCCGAACTGATTCGCGAGATCGACCCTGACCTTCGTCATCCGAACCTGGCGGCGCGGCTCGGCCTCGGCGAGCTGTGGCATCTGTTTGCCGGCGCGCAAGCCGTGGTTTGTCCCGATACCGGCGTCGCGCATCTGGGGCGTCTGATCGGGGTGCCCACCGTCGTGCTGTTCGGCCCCGGCAATGCCTCGATCCACGGGGCGGGGCGCTACTGGCGCGAGGTGCCGTTCGTGCCCATTACGATCGCGGAGATGCCGTGCCGCGATCAGCCGTTTATTTTCCGCCGCAAGGTAGCATGGGTGCGGCGCTGTGATCGCAACGAGACGACCTGCGTCGCATGGCGCGGCGACCATGCCGACTGCATGGGCCGGCTGTCCGTGGAGTCGGTGTACAACGCATTGCAAAATGTTCTGGTGAAAGTGTAATGACTCACACGGCTGCGCGAGTGGAGCGCGTGTTATGGGTTGCGTGTCCCGTCATTCTGTTCGTGGTGATGTTCGGCCACATGACGGCGCTCGTCTTCAATGCGCTGGCCCTGATGGCGCTCGGCGTGGCGGCGGCCGCCTGTTCGGCCGCTCGGCCATCGCTATGGCGCTGGCCGCTGGTGCTGCCCATCGCGGGCTGGGCCGGCTGGAGCCTCGCCTCGGTCGCGTGGTCCATGTATCCGATGGTCAGTCTGCACGCATGGTGCGACGAGGTGCTTTATCCGCTGGTGTCGTTCTGGGGCTTCTGGCTGTTCGGTACCCAGCTGCGGCGGCCGGCGCCCGTCGTGCTCGTCAACTGGTTCGCCTGCCTCGCGCTCGCCGCGATCAGCGCGCTTTATTGGGGGCATCTGCAACCGCCCACCGCCAATACCTTTCCGTTGCATTTCTATAACCGCGTCGGTCACACCAGCACGCTTGCCGTGTTTGCCATGCCGCTCTTCGCGGGCTTCATGCTGCGGCCGCGTTGGCGCGTGATCGGCGCAAGCGGCATCGCGCTGTGCCTGTTCATCGGACTGGCCACGCTCAACCGGTTTTTCTGGCCGGCGGCCGCCGTCACGCTTCTGATCGCACTGTTCCCGCTCTACCGGCGGCGCCTGTTGCTGGCGATGCTGGTCGTTGCCGTGATCGGCGCGGCCGGCGTCGGCACGCTCGAGTTCAGCTCCCGTTTGCGCACGGCCGGCACCGTGCCCGCCGCCACGCAGCCGCGCGACCTCGCCATCGACGGTCATCAGGTCTACGTGCCGGGCTCGCTGTCCGCAATCGGCGACACGGTATCGGCCGACACGCGTCCGAAGCTGTGGGCGTTCTATGTCGGCGAAGCCGAACGCCACAAGTGGGTCGGGGTGGGCTTCGGCAAGCCGTTGCCGGGTATCGTCTATCGCGGCGAAATGCCGGCCAGTTTGCTGGCCGTCGAGCCGCAAGCGCTGACGCACGCGCATAACCTGTTCATCAACACGTGGCTGCAGACGGGCTTCATCGGCGTCGTGCTGCAGACTGTACTCCTGCTGTGCCTCGCGGGGCGTTTCTGGCGGCTGCGGCGGGTCGACCCCTGGCTGTGCGCGGCGGGCGTGGCGCTGGTGGCGGGCATGATCGCGAAAAATACGACCGACGATTTCATGTGGCAAACCACCATGCTCGCGTTCTGGGCTTTTGCGGGCCTGTTGCTGGGCTGCGCAGAGCAGGCCGGTGCAGCAGGCGAGGCGCCGCTCGCGGCGGTGCGAAGCAGAACCACGGTATTGCGCAGCGAACAGCGCCGTGAAGCGCCGACCACACAGTTGGGCGAATGAGCACGGTGACGAACGCAACCCCGCCCCCTCCTCGAGCCGCCCGCGCTCCGCTGCGTATCCTGTTTCATATCAACGATTTCGGCAAAGGCGGCACCGAGACCGCGCTTCTGGCATGGCTGAAAACGCTCGACCGGCGGTGCTTTGCGCCGAGCCTGTCAGTGGCGTATCCGACCGACGACCTGACGTTCTGGCGCGCGCAGTCGATTCCCGACGACGTGCCCGTCCATGTGCTTGCCGCGTCGAAATGGATGTATGCGCTTCATCAGGCGGCGCGCCGGCGCAAACTGGGCACGGGCGCGAAGTTATGGCACAAGCTGCTGACCTATGGCGCGATCAGGCCGCTCGCGGCGCTGCGTTTGCGGCGTCTCGCGAAGCAGCACGATCTGATCTGCGACTTCGATTTTTCGCTGCGTCATGTGGCGGGAAGCGGCAATGTGCCCTGGTTCGGCGTGAGCCATTTCAGCCTCGCAGCACGGCTCGGCGGCAAGAGCGAGCGCTACGTCGCCCGGCGGGTCAGGCACTATTCGCGTTACTCGGCGATCGCCGTGCTGACCCCGGCCATGCTGCGCGAAGCGCAGGCGCTCTTTTCGGCAGGCGGTCCGGATATTGTCGAGTTGCCGAATGTGATCGACGTCGATGCGCTGCGGCGTGCGGCGCGCGCGCCGATCGAACGTCCGGCGGAGTCGTTTATCGTTTCGGTGGCGCGTCTGGACGAAGGTCAGAAGGACCACAAGACGCTGCTGCGAGCCTACGCGCAGGTACGCGAGCGCGGCCGCTGCAAGGCGGCGCTCGTCCTGATCGGCGAGGGGCGGGACCGGCGCGAGCTCGAACAGCTCGCCGACGAACTCGGAATCGGCGCAGCGGTGCATTTTCTGGGCTTCTGCGCAAATCCATCACCCTATATCCGGCAGGCGGAACTGCTGGTGTTGAGCAGCCGCTACGAGGGTTTCGGCATGGTGCTCGGCGAGGCGATGGCGCTCGGCACGCCGGTATTGTCGGCGGATTGTCCGACGGGCCCACGGGATCTGCTGGAGGACGGCAAGGCCGGCCTGCTGGTGCCGGTCGGCGACGTGGACGCGATGGCGCGGGCCATCGAACGGCTGCTGACGGACACGGAGCTGCGCCGCAGTCTCGTGCAGGCGGCGCTGCAAAAGATCGAAACGTTCACGCCCGCCAGAGCCAATCAGCGCATGCTGGAACTGGCGGCGAACATTTCGGCGAAGCACGGCTTGCCCGCCGCGCAGATGCCGCGCTGAACCGCGAACCGGGCCGCCCGCACACATTGCGTTGCGCATTTCGACCAAAGACGACGCGCCGGGCGCGCAAACCTCAAGCTGAATCGCGAACCGGATTCACACGCCGCCGGTCACCAGCGGCAGCACCGTCAGATCCGGATGCGTGCCGTCCACAATGCTGCGTCCCACATGCACACCTTCGTACAGCGCTTCGTCCTTGCCGGCGAAGCTCTCTTCGCCGTCGGCATGAAACGGCACCGCGTGACCGGGAATGGTCGGATCCGCACCGGGATGGCAAACGTAGCCGACATACGTATAGCGGTTATCCGCTGCGGCCGGCGTGTGCCCTTCGCTGGGCGGGTTTTTCGGACGAGGTGCGACGTGAATCTCGAAACCCTCGTACTCGACCATTTGCCAGTGTGCGGTTTCATCGGTCATGGCCGCCTCCGTCCAGGTTGCGCGCTTGTCAATGAGTCTAGGTGATTTCAGGTCCGAACGCGCTCAAAACGGCTACGGCAAACCACTACGGTTTGCTGGGGCCGAGTTGCCTGAGCAGCGTGAGATTGTCTTCGAGGTGCCAGTTTTCGACGATCCGGCCGTCCTTCACGCGATACAGGTCGAAGGCCTGGAAATCGACTGGCTGGCCATTGCCTTTGAGATTCTGGAACTGCCCTGTGAAGTGCCCGTAGAAATGCAGGTGAACCGAGGCGCGGTCGCCGGCCACCACGAGGTCGTCGATTTCCGCGTGCAGATTTTGAAAATGATGCGGGCTACGCGACCATTCGGCGTGAAAGCGGGGAGTCGGCCGCGCGGGTCGCCTGGCGTCGATCGTCAGATAGAATGGTGCGCTTTGCCCGTACACGACTCTGCCCATGTGGTTCAAAAACCTTCAGCTTCACCGTCTTCCCGCTCCGTGGTCCGTCACACCCGAACAGATGCAGAAGTGGCTCGCGCCGCATGCGTTCGCGCCCGGCAACAGCGTCGAGATGCAAAGCCACGGCTGGGCATCGCCGCGCGAGAACGATTCCGGCGACTCGCTGGTGTACTCGCTCAATGGCCAGATGTTGCTGGTGTTTCGCGCCGAAAAGAAACTGCTGCCCGCTTCGGTCGTCACGCAGGTGACCAGGGCGCGCGCGCTCGAACTCGAGGAACAGCAAGGCTTCAAACCCGGCCGCAAACAGATGCGCGAACTCAAGGAGCAGGTGACCGACGAACTGCTGCCGCGCGCCTTCAGCATTCGCCGCGACACACGCGTGTGGATCGATTGCAGGAATGGCTGGCTCGTGATCGACGCGGCCTCGCAAGCGGTTGCCGATGAAGTGCGCGGCCTGCTGGTGAAGTCGATCGATCAATTGCCGCTCGGCACGGTGCGCGTCACGCACTCGCCGGTCGCGGCCATGACCGGATGGCTGCTCGCAGGGGAGGGTCCCGCGGGCTTCACGCTCGATCAGGACACCGAGTTGCGTTCGCCCGCGGAAGGCAACGCGACCGTGCGCTACGTGGGACATACGCTGGACGCCGAAGATATGCGCCGTCATATCGAAGCCGGCAAGCAATGCATGCGGCTCGCAATGACATGGAACGATCGCGTGTCGTTCGTGCTGACGCCGTCGCTCACGATCAAGCGCATTACGCCGCTCGACGTGCTGAAGGAAGCGAGCGATCCCACCGCGCAGAACGACGACGAACGTTTCGACTCCGACGTCACGCTGATGACCGCCGAACTCGACCGTATGCTGTGCGATCTGCTCGACGCGCTGGGCGGCGAGCAGGGCGAAGCGATTGCGCAAGCCGCGGCGGCGTAAGACGCCTCGATTCGTGGCAGGCCGGCGCGTCCGCACAGGGCGCGCCGCATGCGCATGGACGGCGCCGTCGTGCCGAAGCGTTGCGCGCCCCAACCATGAACGTGTATAAGATGGCGATCGGCAGGGCGCGTCAATCACGGAGGGCTTGCAATGGTTCGTCTGGTCATGATTCTGCTCGGAGTCGATTACCTGCGCACGCGCTGGCGATCGTTGCGGCTCGTCGGCTGCATCAGTCTGCTGCTCGGCGTGGTCGTGTTTATCGATGCGCTCGATAGCGCGCTCTACTTTCCGATTACCCCGTTCGCATTGCTCCTGTTGCTGGAAGGCCTCGCCACGCTGGCCGTCGCATGGACCGGCATGGGCGGGCAACGTACGCTGCGCTACGTAAAAGGCATTGCGTTCTCCACCGCGGCGGCGCTGATTCTCGTCGGCCATGAGCACGGCAATTTCATTCTGTCGATGATCTTCGGCACGCTCTTTCTCGCCGATGGGCTGTTGCAGATCGTCTCCGCCAAAGTGGTCCGCTATCGCACATGGCGGCTCGCGATGATCGGCGGCGGTGTCGAAATCGCGCTGGCGATTTTTTTCTATCAGCCCTATCCGACGCACTACGTCGGCACGGTGCCGTACTGTCTCGGACTCGGTCTGATCTTCGGCGGCTGGAACATGTTCTTGCTGAGCACGCGGGTGCGGCGGCTCGACTCGAATCCCGCGGTCGCCGCGAACCCCGGGCTCGATGCAAACGACGCCGTAGCGGATGCCGGCATCGCCGCCGCGAGCGAACTGGCTGCGAGTCGTGTGATCGCGCACGAATGGGATGGGCCGCCGGCCGCCGATGAAGCTGCCTTGACCGTGCACGTGTGGACGCCCGTCGGCTCGGCGAAAAGCGAGGCGCGGCGGCAGCCGATCGTCGATCGTTATATCGCGGCGGTGGATCGCAATGGCGTGATATCGACCGGACATGCCGCGCTCGAATCGCCCGAGGGTATTTACATCAGCCTGTATCCGGGTGTCGAGATCGACCGTTCGCCCGACGACTTCGCACGGCTTCTGCGCGCCACGCGCGAGAACGACGTGCCGGGCCTGTTCCAGCCCGACTACGCGACCGAGTCGAAAGCGTGGTGTCCTTCCACGGTGCAGGTGCGAATCCGCAATTACGATCCGGTCCGGCTGCGGCGCTTCTGGGACACGTATCGGCAGGACACGACGTACAACCTCACGCATCGCAACTGTTCGAGCAGTGTCTCGCGTGCATTGGAAGCCGCTATCGAAGGGGCATCGGCGCGTGTGTGGGGTGGCCTCGGCGGATGGCGGCCGTTTCTGCGCGTGATCTCCACACCCGAACTGTGGGTCGCCGCGCAAGTGCGCAAGCGAGCCGCAACGATGGCATGGACGCCCGGCCTCACACTCGACTATGCGCGCGCCCTCAGCATGCTGGCCGACCCGCGGCCTTCGGGCTGGGTCAAGATGGCGCGCCTCGCGGTGCAGAGAATGGTTCGCTCGCGCCAGCAATGGCGCGAAGAGGCGCGCCACGCGCACGTCGCCGAAGACACGGCGCGCGACCCGGTGCGCGAATGAGGCGTGCTCGCGGCGAGCGCTGCACAAGTTCGACGTCGCGGTAAAAATGGCAATTGCGTCAATGGCTTGCAGTTTTTGCCGGATAGTTATGCACAGATTTGAGCACAGATTCTGTTGATAACTCCGCGCACGCAACGCAGCACCCAAATGAGTGTTTTCAACCAATATGGCGGGTGTATGCTGACCCCGTCGGTCAACTTGCGTTGAGACCACTCGACCACACCGGAACCCCGGCCGTGGCTCATTGAAGATCAAAACCGCGCGGCGCGCTCTTCGCCTGCTGCGGCTGTGGCTTTTTTACAAGCGTGAACGCGATGGACAGGACGAACCCAGCGGTATTCATCGGGTGGTCAGATGAATGAGCCGCAGCGATTCACGGTGCGCCATGTCAGTGTCTACCGTTACTCGGAACCCGTGCGTTTCGGCGAGCATCGCATGATGTTTCGTCCGCGCGCCAGCCATGATTTGCGCCTCGTTACCAACCATTTGGTGATCACGCCTACGCCGTCGCGGCTTCATTGGCTGCACGACGTATTCGACAACTCGGTGGCGGTCGCGAGTTTCGCGGACAAGGCGAGCGAACTGCGCTTTGACAGCGAAGTGACGCTCGAACACTTCGAAGCGCCAATGCCCGATTACGCACTCGAACCGTACGCGGTGAACTGGCCGTTCGCATACACCAACGAGGAAGCGTCCGATCTCGTGAACGCGCGCAGCCGCCCGTATCCGGACAGCGACGTGGACGAGTGGGCGCGCCGTTTCGTGCCGACGGCCGGCGGCGCCGCAAGGAGCGGCAAGCGCGGCGCTGGCGCCGCCGGCGGCACGATGGCGCTGTTGCGCGCCATGACGCTCGAAATCAAGAGCACGTTTTTCTATGTGCGCCGCACGGAAAAAGGCGTGAACCGTCCCGGCGAAACCTTGCGCAGCCGCAGCGGCAGCTGCCGCGATTTCGCCGTGCTGATGATGGACGCGGTGCGCTCGCTCGGTCTTGCGGCACGCTTCGTGAGCGGCTATCTGTTCGTGCCCGAGCACGACGCGGCGCAAGGCGGCGGCGCGACGCACGCATGGCTGCAGATCTATTTGCCGGGCGCGGGCTGGGTGGATTTCGATCCGACCAACAGTATCGTCGGCAACCGCCATCTGATTCGCGTGGCGGTGGCGTGGAACGCCTACCAGGCGCTGCCGTTGTGGGGCACGTGGCATGGCGCGCCGCATTCGTTCCGCGGTTTGCAGGTGGATGTGAGCGTGACTGAAGGCGAATGAGCGCGAGTAAGTACGAGTAAGTGCGAACGGGGGCGCAGCGCCGGATAAGCGGCGCACCGACAGGGCGCCGAATGTCCCGGATCGGCGAATCGAACGTGTTCGCACGTCAACTGAATGTTTCAACTGAAAAGGGCGCTGCGATGAAATTGCGCGTTGGCTACGAGCTGGTCTATGAGTGTGTGCAACCGACGCCGATGCTGCTGATGTTGAACACCCACTATTCGCACGCGAAAGAGGTGCTGAATCCCGATTTGCTGGTGGTCGATCCGCAGGTGCCGATCCGTCAGTATCGCGACTCGTTCGGCAATCTGTGCAGCCGCATCGTGGCGCCGCCGGGAAAAGTTTCCTTTTCGACGAGCGCGGTGCTGGAAGTGTCCTCCGAGCCGGAGACGCGGCCGCCATACACGGAACAGCATCCGGTGGAAATGCTGCCTGACGATACGCTGGTGTTTCTGCTGGGCAGCCGCTATTGCGAAACCGATCTGCTGTCCGACTTCGCATGGCAGACCTTCGGCACATTGCCGCTCGGGCGCGGCCGCGTGGATGCGATCTGCAACTACGTGCACAACCATATCGTGTTCGGCTACGACTTTGCGCGCCCGACCAAGACCGCGTGGCAGGCCTGGCAGGAGCGCAAAGGCGTGTGCCGGGACTTCGCGCATCTGGCCGTGGCGCTATGCCGGGCCATGAATATCCCCGCGCGTTATTGCACCGGCTATATCAGCGACGTCGGCCTGCCGCCGCCCTATGCGCAGATGGATTTCGCCGCATGGTTCGAGGCGTATATCGGCGGATGCTGGCAGACCTTCGACCCGCGCAACAACGCGCCGCGCACGGGGCGGGTGCTGATGGCGCGCGGGCGCGACGCGGCGGACGTGGCGATCAGCAATGCCTTCGGGCCCACGCAACTATTGAAGTTCGACGTGGTGTGCGAGCCGGTGTAGGTGCGTGGCCGTGAAATACGCCACGGCGATCCGGCGTGGCGTGGCGTGGCGTGGAGGCGAGGACGCGCACGCGAGTCATCGCGTGCGTTATTCCCACAGCGCCAACGCGCGCTTGCGTCGCGCCAGCGCCGCGCCGATCGTGATGACCGCGCCGATGCCGCCCATCGTCAGCGACAGGATCACGATGAGCGGACCGGTTTGCGTGCGCGTCGAGAACACGCTGACCAGCAGCCCGGCGAGCGGTTGCGTCAGGTTGTTCAGCAGGATCACCACGCCGGTGGTCTTGCCGTAATCCTGCGGCGGAATGAGCTGTTGCCGCGCGCTGCGGATATACACGTTGAACATCTTGTCGAAGCCGACGATCAGCAGGAAGCCGAGCGCATAACCCCACGGCGCCGCGCTGGCGCCGGCGATCACGCCGCCCGCGCAGATCGAAACGAAGGCGACGGAGCCCAGGGTGCGGGCGGTCCATGCGGCTCGTGCGATCGTCAGCAGAATCAGCACCGTGGCCACGGCGCCGGCCGTTTGCAGCGCGGCATAGTAGTGGTTCGATTGCGCATGAAAGCCCGTCACCATCGCGGCGGATGTGGCGAGCGTCACGCCGATCACCAGATTTTCCGCGGCGGCGAGCAGCACGACCTTCTTCAGGCCGGGCAGCATCAGCACATGACGCAGCGCGATGCGTACGGGCAGCGTCCAGTGGCCGGCAGCCGCGGGCGGCGGATCGGCGGTGCGAAAACCGCTCGTGCGTTGCCAGAGCAGCAGCGCGCCGTCGGCGCACAGAAACAGCACACCAGTCGCGCTCACGACCCATTCCCAACGCCATAGGCCGAGCAGCAGCGCGGCCAGCATCGGACCGAGCACGAAACCCAGTTGATCCGCCAACTGCGACCAGGCGAGCACACGCTGAAACTGCTGCGTGCTGAAGATCTGAGGCAGCATGACTTCACGCGCGACGAAGCCCTGGCTCGTCAACACGCCGCATACGGCCGAGAGCGCGATCAGCCAGCCGATGCCGCCGGATAGCCCATAAGCGGCGACGCCGCCGAAACACGCCAGCGCGCGCACGGCCTGACTCACGCGCATCAGTCTGAGCGGCGAGACGCGGTCGCACAACGCGCCGAAGAAAGGAAACACGAGATAACGGGGCAGCGTTTCGATAAAGAACGCGAGCCCCGACCACGAGACCTGATGCGTGGTCTGGAATACGACGAGCGGTACGAGAAACAGCAGGACCTGATCGGCGAGACGCGCGACGAACAGCGAGCAGAAGAAAGCCTGATGGTTGACGCGCACCGTTCATGTCCCGCCGTTCAGAGGTCGAGCCCGATCCTATCAAAGATGGCGGTCTCGCGCCGCCCGGCCACCCGGCGCGAGCGCATCCTGTCGCGACGCCGCTAGCCGCGATAAGCCGCTTCGAGCTGCGCGATATCCAGCTTGACCATTTTCATCATGGCCGCCATCACACGGCTCGCTTTGGCGGCGTCCGGGTCGCGCAGCATTTCGCCGAGCACGTCCGGCACGATCTGCCACGAGACGCCGAACCGGTCCTGCAGCCAGCCGCATTGCCACGGCGTACCGCCTTCGGTGAGTTGCGCCCAGTAGCGGTCGATCTCCGCCTGCGAGCCGCAGTGCACGAACAGTGAAATCGCCGGCGTGAAAGTGAACTGCGGGCCGCCGTTCAGCGCCATGAACTCCTGGCCCTCGATCTCGAACGTGACGGCCAGCACGTCGCCTTTCGGTCCGGGTCCGGCGTCCGTGTAATGCATCGTCGTGGCGATGCGGGAATCGGAAAACACGGATGTATAGAAGCGGGTCGCTTCTTCCGCCTTGCCGTCGAACCACAGGCACGGTGCAATCTTTTGCATGACGCTTCTCCTTCTCGCCGGACGGGCCGTGCGTTACTTCATGGCGGCCATTGCCTGCTGGATTTCTTCCGCGCTCAGGTCGCGCTTGTGTGTGGCCAACGACCAGCTGTGGCCGAACGGGTCTTTCAACTGGCCGTAACGGTCGCCCCAGAACATGTCGGTGACGGGCATCACGACGGTCGCGCCGGCGTCGACGGCCTGCCTGAAGCTGGCGTCGACATCTTCCACATAGTGATGAATCGTGACCGGCGTGCCTTTCAGCGAATTCGGGCCGAATGCCTGGTGCTCGGGCCATTCGTCGGTCAGCATCAGCATGGAGTCGCCGATCTTCAGGCTGGCGTGCATGATCTTGCCGCCCGGGCCGGGCAGGCGCACCTGTTCGACGGCGTTGAAAGCCTTGGCGTAGAACGCGATGGCGTCCGCGGCGTTGGCGCAGATCAGATAGGGCGTGAGCGAGTGCATCCCGTCGGGGATCGGTTTGACGGCGTTGCTGGACATGACGGCGACTCCTTGAAGTAACAGGTTCGTGTTGAAAGACCGACTGTACGAGCCAGGTCTCCAACGTTACGACGAGTACGTGACCGTTGAATCGACACTCCGGAAAAAATATTTTCGCGCCGGGCGTGCGGCGAGTGCCCGGGCGCGGGTTTTAACCGGCGGGATTGTCCTCGTCCGGCGGCGCGGCGGACGGCGCCGGGACGCCGCCCTGCGGCGCGCCGAGGATGCTGATCTGGAACGTCGGCGTGGCGGCGAGCGATTGCAGCGTGGCGTCTTCGGGAATGTGTTCGAACAGCGGCAAGATCACCGAGCCGCCGATCACCGCGCGCCGGCTATTGTCGGCGGGCCGCAAGCCCCATACGTCCTGATAGACGACCGGCACCGCGCTGCCGTTGCGGGTGGTATTGCCGATATACAGCATCACATGGCCGCCGATGTAGATCAGCGTGCGCAGCGGCTCGCCGTGCCGCGCCAGATAGTCGAGCCGCTGCGCGGGCGTGGACGACGACAGGTCGATCATCCGCCCGGCGCTCATCTGCGTGGACGAATGGCGCGGCAGCCACACGCCGAACGCCGCGAAGATGCTTTGCAGTTCCGACGAGCAATCGTTGTACAGGCCGCTATTGCCCCAGCCGTAGGGCCGCCCGACCAATGCTTTCATCAGCATGGCCAGATGGCGCGGCGTGGCGGTGAGCGGCGTCGGTGCGATTTGCGCGTCGCTCAGCGCGGCGGTGCGGATCAGTGCTTCGCCGTCCGCGTTGCGGGCCGGCACCAGTACCTGGCGCGCAACGGGGGTGTCGGTCGTGCCGGCCGTGCTAGTTGTCTGGCTCGCGTTGCCCGGATCGCTTGCGACGGGTTTTACCGGCGCCGGGCGTGCCGCATCGGCCGGGACGAGCGGCAGCAGCGTGCCGGCCGGCGCGGCGAAGCGGAACACGCCGCGGCTGTCGCGCACCGGCGCCGACGCGACGATCACCGCGCCGAGCGATTTGCCTGCCGCGGCGCGCCATGTGTCGACAAAGCGGTCGTCGGTCATGCCGACGCCGTCGCTGCGCACCCAGCCCTGCACATCGGGCGTCTGTACATAGAACCATGCGCCGTCGACGCTGGTTCCAAGCACATACAGCGGCGTTCCCGGCCGCACGGCCGAAATCTGCAGATTGTCGAACGGATAGCCTTCGCCGGCCAGCCGGTGGTCGTAGAACGACGGGTCGGTGGTCGGCAGTTCGCGCACCATCAGGTTGCCGGTGGCGATCGCGCGACGCTCGGGCCGATAGACGGGCGTCTGCGTGAACTGCCCGACGTTCATGTTTTGCGCGATCGCGTCGATCCACGCCTTGTCGTGCGGGCGGAAGTTTTCGCCATAGCCGATGCCCGCGCCGCTTCTGCCGGTGTTGTCGAACCTGTCGATACGCCGCTGCTGCAATGCTGCAATATCCGCGCCTTGCTGGCGATAGACGCGCATCGTCACAAAGCCGGCGTTCCACGGCGATGGCGCGCTGGTGCCGGTGCCGAAGTAGCGCGCGTAGAGGGCTCTGAAATGCGCCTGCTGATCCGCTGCGCTCAGGAACGGCTGGTCGTAGCCGGGGCTGTCCGGTTCGAGCCAGTGATCGACGTCCTGGTCGTAGCCGGCGATCGGGAACAGCGTGACGGTGTCGGCCGGCGCGTGGGCGTCGTGCGTCGGCGGCGGATTGCTGCAGGCGGTGAGCGCCACGAGCGCGGCGCACAGCGCGGCGGCGCGGCGAGCGTTCGGCCACGCGGCGGCGAAGCGGGATAGAACGGCAACGGGCATGAGTTTCCGCGAAGAAGGTCCAGAGCACGATAATACGGTGTCGGCGCATTGTGCCGCATGTCTTGTGGGCGCTTCATCGTGCACGCCCGCCATGTGCGGACCCATCGTGTACGCCCATACATGGCACTTATGTGGTTTCATTGGGATTCGCGCCGTCGATGGCGGCGGTGCGATACCTTGCTTCACACGCAGGCCGCCGCAACCGGCGAGCGTTCCATCACACTCGCTGCCCATCCGAACGCATCGCCTCGAAACGCTCGCGCGAGGCGGCAAAACAGGAGCACAACATGCAAACCAGTGCACGCAATCAATTCGCCGGTGAAGTGACCGAACTCAAACATGGCGCGGTGAACGACGAAGTCACGCTGCGCACGCAGAACGGTCTGGAGATCGTCTCGATCATCACGCACGGCAGCGCGACTTCGCTCGGTCTCGCGGTGGGCAAGAAAGCATTCGCGCTGGTCAAGGCGTCTTCTGTGATCCTGATGGTCGATGTGACGAAGAACCAGGTGTCGGCGCGCAATTGCATCACCGGTACGGTGTCGGCGGTCACGAAGGGCGCGGTGAATTCGGAGGTGTCGATCAGCGCCGGCGGCGCGCAGATCGAGGCGATCATCACCAACGAGAGCGTCGATCGCCTCGGTCTCGCGAACGGCAAAGCGGCGACGGCGATTTTCAAGGCATCGAGCGTGATCATCGGCGTGGAGTGACGCGCGATCGTCAACTGATTCATCCCCGTCGGCTTCAGCCTAACGATAGCCGGCGGGGCTTGATGGAATCGCAAGGAAAGAGGCTATGTGCATGGCGCGGCGCTCCGCTTCGCTTCGCGCTCCGTGAAGGAAACGGTAGCTTGCTTTAAACTGCTCGGTCCACTGTTCCTCTTTCCGCTTTCATCACGGACGCCGTCATGTTCGAAGTCTCCACCGCCTCGCATCTGCCCAAAGCCGCGCACTACGAAGAACTGGTCGCCCAGGCGCGCTCGCTGTTAGCCGGCGAAACCGACTGGATCGCGAACGCCGCGAATTTTTCCGCATTCGTGTTTCACTCCCTCAGTGATCTGAACTGGGCGGGATTCTATTTCCACGACGGTCAGGAACTGGTCGTCGGACCGTTCCAGGGCAAGCCCGCGTGCGTGCGCATCGCGCTGGGCAAGGGCGTATGCGGCACGGCGGCGCAAACCCGGCAGACCCAGGTCGTGCGTGACGTGCATGAATTTCCCGGGCATATTGCCTGCGATTCGGCCTCGCAATCGGAAATCGTCGTGCCGCTGGTCGCGCCGGACGGCACGCTGATCGGCGTGTGGGATGTCGATAGCCCGGTGGTCGCACGCTTCGACGAAGAAGACGCGAAGGGCATGGAAGCGCTGTGTGCGGTGTTCATCCAGGCCGCGTTGCCGCGCGCCGCGTAGGCTTCCCGGGATTTGCGCAGCAGCGGTGCGGAGGGCTCTTTTGCTTTTCCGCAGAGTCTCCGCCGCTGCCAGCAGCCGATGACGTTCGCCGCCGACGTCACCCCGGCAAACACATCAGCATGACGCCGCTCGGCGAACCGCTTGCGGTGTTCTGCTCGAACCGCTCGACTGGCGACTGCACCTGATCGATTGAATCGCCACCTTTGCCGCAAAGCGTCGGGGATTACACCAAGGGAAACGATTGGCGTGAAGAACGCAGGCTCTGCGAGGTCGGCGGGTGCGCGAAAGCCGTTATCATACGCACGGCTGCCCAAAACATTGGACTGGAGTTGCGCCGCTTTACTCGGGACTTTACTGTTTGCGCGCGTCAAAAACACGTTCGATCGCTTCGACTACTCACGAATATCAAAAGGCTGGCGCGATGCAAGACCACCTCTACGCCGCAGCGCGTCCGCGCGACGCCGCGCTAGCGTCGGCGCCTTGCGGCATGTTCATCTGCCGCGCGGATGGCACGTTCGATTCCGTCAACGCCGCTTTCGAAAAGCTGACTGGATTTGCGGCAGAGGAACTGATCGGGCGGCGCACTTTCGAATCTTTGCTCGATCCGGCCGAATTAGCGAGGCGCCGCGCCGAGCTTCCGCAGCTTGAAATGGTGACTTCGCGCTACGAAAGCGAATGGAGTTTCCTCAGGCGCAATGGCACGCCGATTCGCGTGGTGCTGGCGTTGGCGCCGCTTGTCGCGGGGCCGGCGCATGCGGGCGGTGCAGGCGCCGGACCGGCGTGTTATGTGGGCATGGCATTCGACATGACACGTTACGCGCAGTCGGAAGCGCGTCTCTGGTATGTCGCGCATCACGACGGCGTGACCCGTCTGCCGAATCAAACGCTTTTTACTGAACGGCTGGAGTTGACGATCGCGCGTTGCCAGCGCAACGGCAGCGGTTTTACCGTGCTGATCGCCGAACTCGATCACTTGCGCAAACTGCGCGACGCGCTCGGTTTGCACGCCGCCGAGCTCGTGCTGCAGATCGTCGGTGAACGCTTGCGCGGCCTCTTTCCAAACGACGGCACGATCGCCTCGATCGGCGGGACGCAGTTCGCGCTGCTGGTCAACGAAACCGGCGCAGCCGCCGATGCCTTCGCGGCCGAAGCGCTGGCCCGCATCGCCGAAGCCATCGACTACGCCGGCACCGCGTTGAACATTACCGCGAGCATCGGCATCGTCGCTTATCCGGCCGATGGTGGCGATGCGCCTACGCTGATGCGTCGCGCGGGCGTGGCGTTGTCGGCGGCATCGGCCGTGACGGGCAATGCGGTGCGGCGCTTTTCCGCCGCGCTGGAAGGTCAGGCCGCGCGCCGCTTCGAGCTGGAGACCATGCTGCGTGAAGCGATCGAGCGTCAGCAACTGCATCTCGTGTATCAACCGCAGGTGACGCTCTCCACTGGCCGTATCGCGCAAGTCGAAACGCTGCTGCGCTGGAACCATCCGCAGCGCGGGCTGATCAGCCCGGTCGAATTCGTGCCGGTCGCGGAGGAGGCGGGTCTGATCGAGCAGATCGGCGAGTGGGTGATCCGGACCGCGTGCCGCGACGCCGGCAAATTGCTGCGACTGACCGGCACGTTGCCGCGCTTCGCGGTGAATGTATCGCCGCAGCAGTTCCAGCGGCAAAACCTGTTCGAGACGATTCGCGAAGCACTCGATGAGGCCGCGCTCGACCCTTCCTACCTCGAAGTGGAAATCACCGAAGGAGTGCTGCTCGGCGACACCGAGCAAGCTTTGCAAACGCTCTTTGCGTTGCGCGAACTGGGCGTGGAAGTCGCGGTGGACGATTTCGGCACCGGCTATTCGAGCCTCGCGTATCTGACGCGTTTCCCGCTGAATCGCCTGAAAATCGACCGCTCGTTCGTGATGCGCATGAGCACGGATTCGCAGTGTGAGGCGCTGGTCGGCGCCATCATCGCGATGGCGCATGCGCTCAAATCGCGCGTAACGGCCGAAGGCGTCGAAACGGCGGAGCAGGCCGCGCAACTCGAAGCGCTCGGCTGTGACGAAGCGCAAGGCTTCTGGTTCTCGCGTCCGATTACGGTTGGCGCGCTGCGGAATTTGTTGAGGCCGTTGGGCACACCCTAAGGCGCGGATTTGCCGGCAGCCCGATGACGCGCCGGCATGCAGTATTGCCACCATGCCGGCAGCTATGCTTAGCCATCCATATCAATTCTTGATCCGGTGCAGCGCTTCGCCGCGATGAATAGCATGCTTGCCGCTCTTCTCGCTTTGCACTTCGTAATGCGGGCCGGATGGGGACGCATCCACGGTTCTACCCTCAACGGTCGTATGGGCGGAGATGACGCGCACTACCTTGCCCTGCGTGACGCCTTGCGGCGTGTTCCAGCCAACGCGATCTCCGGGCTTCAGAAGTTGGGACATAGGGTACTCGCTCCTATACACGATTCAGGGCCACCGCTCCCGCGAACATGCTTCAGCAAGCAGTGTGCCTCGCTACGTGGGCGCGTAAAGGGCAGGAAAGGGCAGGAACGCATCCTGCTTCGCTGCATCACGACACCGCAACGGAACGAAGACTCAAGATGAACGATCTCCTCGCCCGACTCTTTCACTTCCAGCCGTCGCTGCTCGTCACGTTGACGCACGACGCCCTTCATATCGTGCTGGCCGTGCTGATCCTCGTGGTCGGCTGGTGGCTGTCGAATCGCGTCGGCACGATGTTCGCCCGAACGCTCGCGCGCACGCATGCGGACCCGACGCTCGCGCCGATGCTGGCGGCCATGAGCACGTGGGCCGTGCGCGTGCTGGTTGTCATCGCGGCGCTAGGCGAAGTCGGCATCGCGACCGCGAGCGTGCTGGCGGTGCTCGGTGCGGCCGGTCTGGCGATTGGACTCGCGTTGCAAGGCACGCTGCAGAACATCGCGGCCGGCATGATGCTGCTGATGCTGCGGCCGTTTCGCGTCGGCGACGTGATCGAAGGCAGCGGCGCGGCGGCGGGTATCGTGCGCGAAGTGGGGCTCTTCACCACGCGCATCGAGCGCGGCGACGGCAACGCGGTATTCGTGCCTAACAGCCAGATCTGGAGCAATCCGGTGATCAACTACAGCAGCGGCGGCACGCAGCGTATCGAGGTCGAAGTGGGCCTCGCGCAGCGCAAGGATGTCGACGCGGCGATCGGCGAATTGAAAAAGCTCGTCGCCGACGAACCGCGCGTGCTGAGCGGAGCCACGCTCGCACCGATCGTCACGGTGGCGGACTATCCGGACGATGGCGGCGCGACGCTGCGCATCGCGGCGTGGGTGCGCACGCCGGACGCGTCGCTTGCGAGCGGCGACTTGCACGAGCACGCACAGGCCGCGCTCGAACAGGCCGGTTGTCCGGTCGCGGCCTAGCGCCTCGCTCGCCGCGCATTGCCCGCTCAACGCGCTTGCGGATGGGCGAGGAAGAACCTCACCATTTCCGCGGCCGCATCGGGTCCGGACGGGTCCGTGTACGAACCTTGCCGGCTGCCGCCCGACCAGGCGTGACCCGCGCCGTGAATCGACCAGTACTCCGCTTCCACGCCGTTCGCCGCGACGTGCCGTTGCTGCGTATGGGTACGCGTATGGGCACGCCGGCCGCTTGCAGCGCCGGATTGCGCGCTGACCGTGGTCGTGCCCGCGTCGAAGGACGCGACGATCCCGGCTGCGTTCGACGGATGGACCGTCGTATCCGCATCGCCATGAAACACGATAAGCGGACGTTGCGGCACGGCGCGCGCGCGACGATGTTGCGCGTTGCCGCCCCTCATCGCGCCGAGCGCCGAGGGCAGATCTTTCGCACAGCCGTAGGCGAGGCCCGAATGCACGCCCGCCGCCGCGTAGAGATCGGGCGAAGTCTTCAGCATGATGTCCGCCATCGCGCCGCCCGCCGACAGCCCCGCCACATACACGCGCGCCGGATCCACGCGATAGCGTCCCATCACTTCCCGCGTGATGCCGGCGATCAACGACGGCTCGCCCTGGTCGCGCAACTGATCGCCGGGCTTGAACCAGTTCCAGCATTTCGAAGGATTGGCCGCCTGCGTCTGATTCGGATACACGACGATGAAGCCGTGACGCTCGGCCATTTCGTTCATGCGCGTGCCGGCGGCGAAGTCGTCGGCGTTCTGGGTGCAGCCGTGCAGCATCACGATCAGCGGCGATGGTTCGCCCGTGTAAGCGGCCGGCACGTAGAGCTTGTACTGACGCTGTCCGGCTGCGTTGCTGAACGTGTGTGTGCTGAAGGTGCCCGGCGTGTCGGCGTCGAGGGGCGGGGCGTCGAAGGTCGGCGCGGCCGGCGCGGGGTGCACCTGCTTTTGCGCCTGTGACCAGGCTTGCGCCCATTCGCCGGCGTTGGACGGCGTGAGCGGCGCCGCCGTGCGGCTCATGTGCGCCTCGCTCGCGCTGCCGCCCGAGAGTGCGCGCTGAACCGCCGCGGTGGCTTCCTGCGGGCCCTTCGTCTGTAATAGCTCGAAGGCGTCTTTCATTGATTTCAGAAAATCTTCGTTCATCTTCATGATGGTTGCGTTGTCCTGCGTGACCTGTTTGAGGCGCGAGCAAGCGGGGCGACTGACGAGTCACCGCGTTCGCTCACGGAGTGAGTCCGCTGTCCGGCGCTGCGTCTAGCTGATGCGGCCCGCCAGCGCTGCCTTGACCGCGGGCGAGGCGTGAAAGGCGCCGAGCACCACCACCGATGCAATCGTGGCCGCCGCGAGTTCGGGCGACACATCGGCTGCGATGCTGGCGAGGCCGAGCACATGAATGTCGAGTTGCTCGTGTGCGGCTTGAGCCGCTTCGAGATCCTGCCGGGAGAAGTGCTGCAGACCGAGCACCAGCGCGCGCCGCGTCACCGTTTCCGTAACGACCTGCGCATGCACGGCGAGCTGGTTGCGGATCGCCGTGCGGATCAGGTCGGTGCGGTTCGAGTAAAAGCCTTCTTCGACCAGCAGATCGATCTGGCCGAGGTCGATCGGACCCAGGTTGATGGTGATTTTTTCGGTCTCGCCGCCTTTGGGGCGGGAGGTGTCGATGAGGCTGAGTTTAGGCATTTGCACTCCGGGAGGCATCTTGAAGCCATCCAATTAACATCCAGTGGGATGGTTATACGCCTGCGGGGTGGGTGCGGTCAATGGGGAAATTGGGGGTTCGGTTGGAGGGGCGAGTGTCGAGGGATCGGGCGTCTGGCAGAGCCGGTTTGGCTAACGGCCGGCTGTATAGCTTGCCGATCCCGTATCCGAGCCACGTGAGCCCAAGCCCCGCCTGCTCTTGCACGGCACCGCGAGCCTTTTGCACAAGGTCGGCGAGCGAGCGATCTGCTGCGGCAAGATCCACGTCGTGGCAGATCAAATACTGCGGAATAGATCCGGCCTGATTGCAATCGAAACGGGTCTGTTGCAATGGCCCGTCGCCGCTCTGGGGCCGCGGAGGTGGTGCCGCGATGTTTGATGCAGGAATCGCAACTGCCGCGGGAACTTGCATAGGAGCCGGCGCTGGTTGGGCGGCAGTCGTCTCGACAGGGACGGTGTGCCCGTAAGCATGAGTTGACCCGATACTGCATCGGCGAGCATCCCTCCCACAAGAGAGTCCGGCGTCACGCGCAACGTTTCCGTTCTGATCACCGTATCGCCGGAAACCGTTTCAGACTTTGCAAATTCGCACGGGGCCTGGCAGCTTACGCGGCTGACTACGCTTGTGTCGTTGGCGTCTTGCCCCAGGATAAGAATCACATTAGTGAATTTGCGCATAGGACAAGCGCCAATTCGCGCTCAGGGAGACTCGCATTCGCAAAGTATGGCAACTGCGCCGGCGTGCCGAACGGCTGCGCCCCTGGAAAATGACGGAGCGCTGAATCAGCGGTACGAGTTGGCGATGTTCAAGAGTGTGTCGGCTGGCTGAGATCCGCTGTGAAGGCGCCTTGATAAAGGCGCGTTCACAGTACTCTTTCGCAATGGGTAACTACGAGTTCTCTGAGGCGGGAGAGATACTTGAAAAGCTTGATCAGAAATAAGGCTCTACATCAAAACAATATCGTACTGCTCCTGACTTAAATTCGACTCCACCTGCAACGACACCGGCTTGCCAATAAAATCGATCAGCATTGCCAGATGCTGCGACTCTTCTTCAAGAAACAGATCGATCACCTGCTGCGACGCCACCACGCGAAACTCGCGCGGATTGAACTGCCGCGACTCGCGCAGAATCTCGCGCAGCACGTCGTAACACACCGTACGCGGCGTCTTGACCTGCCCCTTGCCCTGGCAAACCGGGCAAGGCTCGCACAGCACATGCGCAAGTGATTCACGCGTGCGCTTGCGCGTCATTTCGACCAGGCCAAGCTGCGAAAAACCATTCACGGTCACGCGCGTGCGATCGCGCGAGAGTGCTTTCTTCAATTCGCCCAGCACCTGATCGCGATGCTCGACGTTTTCCATATCGATGAAGTCGATAATGATCACGCCGCCCAGATTGCGCAGACGCAATTGCCGTGCAATGGTGTGCGCGGCTTCGAGGTTGGTCTTGAAGATCGTATCGTCGAAGTTGCGCGCGCCGACGTAACCGCCAGTGTTCACGTCGATGGTCGTCATCGCTTCGGTCTGGTCGATCACGAGATAGCCGCCCGACTTCAGATCCACCCGGCGCGACAACGCGCGCTGGATTTCCGCCTCGATGTTGTACAGATCGAAGAGCGGCCGCTCGCCGGTGTAGTGGTGCAGCTTCGACGAGACCGCCGGCGTGAACTCGGCCGCGAAATCGGCCAGCATCTGATACGTCTCGCGAGAATCGACCTGAATGCGCGACGTCTCGTCGTTGACGAAATCGCGCAGCACGCGTTGCGCGAGATTCAGGTCCTGATACAGCAGGCTCGTGGGCGGCATGCGCTGGCCTTGCGACAGAATCGTGGCCCACGTCTTGCGCAGATACGCGACGTCGCCGGCCAGCTCTTCGCTGGTTGCGTCTTCGGCGATGGTGCGCACGATGTAGCCGCCTTTCTCGTCGGCGGGCAGCACGGCGGTCAGGCGCGCTCGCACGGCCTCGCGCTCGGCTTCGCTCTCGATCTTCTGCGAGATGCCGATATGCGGCTCCTGCGGCAGATACACGAGGGTGCGCCCGGCAATGCTCACTTGCGTGGACAGCCGCGCGCCCTTGGTGCCGATCGGATCCTTCACGACCTGCACCATCAGCGTCTGGCCCTCGAAGACGATTTTCTCGATCGGCTGATGCGGCGCCTGATGCTGCGGTTCGCCGGCAATGCGCGGATGCCAGATGTCGGCGACATGAAGGAACGCCGCGCGTTCGAGACCGATGTCGATGAAGGCGGATTGCATGCCCGGCAGCACGCGTACCACCTTGCCGAGATAGACGTTGCCGACGCGTCCGCGCGACAGCGTTCGTTCGACGTGAAGTTCCTGGACGGCGCCTTGCTGGACCAGCGCGACGCGCGTTTCCTGCGGCGTGACATTGATCAGGATTTCTTCATTCATGGTGTTATTTTAGAAGTCGATGCGCGCTGCACGCAGGAGGGCAGCGGATTCAAAAAGCGGCAAACCCATGATACCTGAATAGGACCCGTCGATATGCCCGATAAACTCCGCAGCGCGCCCCTGCACACCGTATGCACCCGCCTTGCCGAGCGGCTCGCCGCTCGCCACGTAGCGGCGGATCGCTTCTGCGTGCAGTGCAGCAAAACGCACCTTCGACACGGATAGCGCGGCGGGCAGCAACGTACCCTCGGCGTCGACCACGGCCACGGCCGTCAGCACTTCGTGATCGCGGCCGGCGAGGCGCGTGAGCATCGCGAAGGCGTCGTCGGCATCGACGGGTTTGCCGAGAATCGCGTCGTCGATCGTGACGGTTGTGTCCGCAACCAGAATCGGCCGCGCGGCATGACCGCCCGCCACGAGGCGCGCACGGGCGGCATGCGCCTTGGCGACGCATACCCGCTGCACGTAGGCGTGCGCGCGCTCGCCGGGCAACTCGGCTTCGAGCGCTTCGGCGTCTTCATCGGGGCGCGGCAGCAGCAATTCGAAACGCACGCCGAGCTGTTGCAGCAGTTCCTGACGGCGTGGACTCTGCGAAGCGAGGTAGACGAACGGATGCAGCGATGCGGCGGACGTGGACATGAACAGGTCTCGATCAGGCGGATTGTAGGGGTGTGAACGGGCGTGACGGGTGTGAGGGGCGTGACGTTGGAGCGTCGATCAGTGCGTTGGGTAAGCTTTCGATGCGAGCAGGACAACGCGTGCCGCGCGCGTGCCATTGTGCACGCCAACATGCACATGGCGCTGCGCCAGAAAACGCGACCTGGAAAGCACGACAACAAAGGTGTGGTTACGGAGCGCGACTATCAGGCGCAACCCGCAATCCGCACCCCGCAACCCAGCGTGGTCGACGCGCCGCCTCGTTCGCTCACACGCGATGATAGGGGTGATTTTGCGTGATGGTCCACGCGCGGTAAAGCTGTTCGGCGAGCAGCACGCGGACCATCGCATGCGGCAAAGTGAGGCTCGATACCCGCAGCAACATATCGGCGCGCGCTTTCAGATCGGGGTCGAGCCCGTCGGCACCGCCGATCAGAAACGCCACGTCGCGGCCGTCCTGCTGCCAGCTGGGCAGGGCGCCGGCAAGCTGCATGGTGGTCCAGTCCTTGCCGCGTTCGTCGAGCGCGACAATGCGCGCGTTCTTCGGCAACGCGGCTTCGATCCTGATACGCTCGGCGGCCATCACGCTTTCGGCCGGCCGTCCCGACGAGCGCTGCTCGGGTTTGATTTCGCGCAGCTCGATGCGCAGCTCGGGCGGCATGCGCTTCGCGTATTCGTCGAAGCCGGTGGCGATCCAGTCCGGCATCTTGTGGCCGACGGCGAGGATATGCAGTTTCATTGCGGAAGAAATCGCAAACTATGACGGTAAGCCGGCCAAAGCCCGCTCACTTGCGGCGGGCGGGCGCCTTGCGCGCAGGCTTCTTCACGGCCGGCGCGGCTTCGTCTTCCTCGTCTTCATCGGGCTCGCTCGAACGCGCTCCGCCGAACGGATCCGGCGTGGACAGCTTGATGCGCACCGGCTTGTCGCCCCAGATTTCTTCGAGGTTGTAGTACTGGCGCAGGGCCGGCTGCAGAATGTGCACGATCGCGTCGCCGCAATCCACCAGCACCCATTCGCCGATGTCCTCGCCTTCGGTGCTGATGATGTCGCCGCCGTTTTCCTTCACGCTCTCGCGCACGCTCGAAGCGAGCGCCTTGGTTTGCCGGTTCGAGGTGCCGCTCGCGACGATCACGCGATCGAACAGCGCGGTCAGGTGGCTGGTGTTGAACACCTTGATGTCTTGCGCTTTGACGTCTTCGAGAGCGTCGACGATCACGCGTTGCAGTTTGCGAATATCCATGAGGTTACCGGTGGTACAGATGATGTTGAAGAATATAGTCCCACACCGCAGTGGGGACATGGCTCGCCGCCTGGTCCTGCTGTTCGCCGCCCGCGAGGGCGAGCCGCCGGTTCACCTGCTCGCGCAGATGCGCGCGAATGTCGGTGGCCGAAACGTTGAACGCAAGCGTCGTATCGATCAGCAAGTGGCCGCAGGGCGTGGCTTGCAGAACGTCGGCGCGGGCACGGCGCGCGTCGATTTCCTGAGCGACCGCCGGCGGAATCGACGTGAGGTCGAAACCGGGCCGGGTGGCCGCGCAGATATGGGCAAACTCGAACAGGCGCCGCCAGTCGCGCCAGCTGTCGAGGTGTACCAGTTGATCCGCGCCGATCAGGAGCGCAATGGATGCGTCCTCACCTTCGCGTTCACGCCAGCGTTGCAGCGTGTCGATCGTGTAAGTCGGGCCTTCGTGCTCGATTTCATCAGTCGCGACACGCACGGTCGTGCCCGGCAGCACCAGTTCGCTCGCGGCCGCACGCGTCATGGCGAGGCGGTGCACGGCCGGCGACACGTCCGATTTCTGCCAGGGCTGGCCGGCCGGCAACAGCACGAGCTCGGTCAGTTGCAGCACGTGCGCGAAACGCCGCGCGAGCGCGAGGTGGCCGTCGTGGATCGGATCGAAGGTGCCGCCGAGCAGTCCGATCCGGCGAGGCAGGGCAACAGGATGAGCGTTCGGCTTCAGGTGAAGATCCTTTGTCGTGACGACGCGAGCGAGGTGCGGGCGCGGCCCGTCACACCCACTCGCGCGGCACGAGAAAATCGCTATAAAGACGCGCTTCCGGCGTGCCCGGTTCGGGCTGCCAGTTGTAGCGCCAGTTCACCACAGGCGGCATGGACATCAGGATCGACTCGGTGCGTCCGCCGCTTTGCAGCCCAAACAGTGTGCCACGGTCGAAGACCAGATTGAACTCGACGTAGCGCCCGCGCCGGTAGGCCTGGAAATCGCGCTCGGCCTGACCGTACGGAATGTTGCGGCGCTTTTCGATGATCGGCAGGTACGCCTTGAGGAACGCGTCGCCCACGCTCCTGAGCATCGCGAACGATTGATCGAAGCCCGGCGCCGAGAAATCGTCGAAGAAAATTCCGCCAATGCCGCGCGGTTCGTTGCGGTGCCTGAGGAAAAAATACTCGTCGCACCAGCGCTTGAAACTCGGGTACAGGTCCGCGCCATAAGGCTGCAGCGCGTCGCGGCAGGTGCGATGAAAATGCTGCGCGTCTTCCTCGTAACCGTAGAACGGCGTCAGATCCATGCCGCCGCCGAACCAGAACACCGGCTCTTCGCCGGCCTTGGTCGCGATCAGCAGACGCACGTTCATATGCACGGTCGGGCAATGCGGATTGTGCGGGTGCAGCACGAGCGACACGCCCATTGCTTCGAAACCGCGGCCGGCCAGTTGCGGACGCGCCGCGCTCGCCGAGGCCGGCAACGCGTCGCCCGCGACGTCCGAGAAGCCGATGCCGGCGCGCTCGAAGAAGTTGCCGCCTTCGAGAATCCGCGTGTAGCCGCCGCCGCGCAGCTTTTCGCCGGGCGCGCGCTGCCAGGCGTCGGTCGCGAACGGTGTGCCGTCGAATGCGCCGAGCGTGTCCGCGATCTGCGTTTGCAGGCCTTGCAGCCAGCTGCGCACGGCTTGTGCGTCGTAGCTCGAATCGGTCATGAATGCAGATGCTGAGGGCGGCACGCTCGGCGTGCCGCGGGTTCTTCGTGAAGGGCGATGGCCGGGCCCGCGCCAGGGTGAAACCTGCGCAGGCACGACCTTACGGTTTGACGCGCCGGGCGAGATGCTCCCGGCTCCGCTTAGCCCACATGAACCCACATGGTGCGGTGGACGCCGGTATCGCCGCGAAAACCCGCAGTGTAGCGCCGTTGGCGCCGCACGCGGGCGAGTGGGGTGATGGCCTAGTGCTTGCCTTCGGTCCTGGCGTCGTGCTTGCGGTTCAACGCACGGTAGCCGATGTCGCGCCGATACTGCATGCCGTCGAACGAGATCTGGTTGATCGTTTCGTACGCGACCGACTGCGCGCTGCGCACCGAATCCGCCAGGCCGACCACGCACAGCACGCGGCCGCCCGAGGTGGTCAGCTTGCCGTCCGTCAGCGTGGTGCCGGCGTGGAACGTGACCGAATCCGCGGTTTCAGCCGGAATGTCGCTGATGCGGTCGCCGTTGCGCGGCGTGTCCGGATAGTTGTAGGCGGCGAGCACCACGCCGAGCGCGGTGCGGCGGTCCCATTCCAGTTCGACCGTATCCAGCGTACCGGCAATCGCCTGCTCGACCACCTTCGAATAGTCGCCCTTCAGACGCGCCATGATCGGCTGCGTTTCGGGGTCGCCCATGCGGCAGTTGAATTCGAGCGTTTTCGGGTTGCCTTGCGCGTCGATCATCAGGCCGGCGTACAGGAAGCCGGTATAGCGGATGCCTTCCTTCTCCATGCCACGCACCGTCGGCAGGATGATTTCGCGCATCACGCGGGCGTGCAGTTGCGGCGTGACGATCGGCGCGGGCGAGTAGGCGCCCATGCCGCCGGTGTTCGGGCCCTGGTCGCCGTCGAGCAGACGCTTGTGGTCCTGGCTGGAGGCGAGCGGCAGTACATGCTTGCCGTCCACCATCACGATGAAGCTCGCTTCCTCACCGGCGAGGAATTCCTCGATCACGACACGCGCGCCGGCGTCGCCGAGCTTGTTGTCCGACAGCATCATGTCGACCGCGGCGTGTGCTTCTTCCAGCGTTTGCGCGACCACCACGCCCTTGCCGGCGGCGAGGCCGTCGGCCTTGATGACGATCGGCGCGCCCCTGGCGTCGAGATACGCATGCGCGGCGGCGACCTCGGCGAAGGTTTCGTATTCGGCGGTCGGGATCGCGTGGCGTTTCATGAACGCCTTGGCGAAGTCTTTCGAGCTTTCGAGCTGGGCGGCTTCTTTGGTCGGCCCGAAAATCTTCAGACCGCGCGAGCGGAACAGGTTGACGATGCCGGCCGCCAGCGGCGCTTCCGGCCCGACCAGCGTGAAGGCGATCTGCTCCTGTTCGACGAAATCGGCGAGTGCGGCCGGATCCGTGATGCCGATGTTGCGCAGACGCTCGTCCTGGGCGGTGCCGCCGTTGCCAGGAGCCACGTAGACGAGCTGGACCCGCGGCGATTGCGCGAGCTTCCATGCGAGCGCATGTTCGCGACCGCCGGAACCGACGACGAGTAACTTCATGTGAATCCCCGAGACTTAAAAACCATAAACGGCTGACGCAGCACGCTCAGCCGTGGAATGACAACAAGGTTTGCAGCGAGCCCGCAGCAGCCGTTGGCGGCGCGCTGGGCACGGTGCGAACGCGGGTGGAAGCGCGCTGCGTGATCGCACGCGAGCCGCACCCAGGCGACACTCACACACTATCCGCGGCGACGCGAGGGCCGGCCGGCGGCGTGGCGCGGTTCGACAGGAACCACTGCACCGCGCGCCGCCGGGGCGCGCTCATTCTTCGGCGATCGCGGCGTTTGTATAGACTTCCTGCACGTCGTCCAGATTCTCCAGCGCGTCGAGCAGCTTCTGCATTTTCACCGCGTCTTCGCCGGTGAACTCGACTTCCGTTTGAGGTTTCATCGTCACCTCGGCGAGTTCGGCCTTGAAGCCCGCGGCTTCCAGCGCCGATTTCACCTTCGGGAAGTCGTTCGGCGGGCACAGCACCTCGATACTGCCGTCGTCATTCGTGACGACGTCTTCGGCGCCGGCTTCGAGCGCGGCTTCCATCAGCTTGTCTTCAGGCGTGCCGGGCGCGAACAGGAACTGGCCGACGTGATCGAACATGAACGACACCGAGCCGTCCGTGCCCATGTTGCCGCCGTTCTTCGAGAACGCGTGACGCACTTCGGCCACCGTACGCGTGCGGTTGTCGGTCATGGTGTCCACGATCACCGCCGCGCCGCCGATGCCGTAGCCTTCATAGCGGATTTCTTCGTAGCTTGCGCCGTCCACGCCGCCCACGCCACGCTGGATCGCGCGGTTGACGTTGTCTTTGGGCATGTTGGCGTCGTACGCCTTTTCGACGGCGAGCCGCAGACGCGGGTTCGAGTCGATGTCGCCGCCGCCCATGCGCGCCGCGACCTGAATTTCCTTGATGAGCCGCGTCCAGACCTTGCCGCGCTTGGCGTCGGCCGCTGCTTTCTTATGCTTGATGTTGGCCCATTTGCTATGACCCGCCATACCTTTCTCCATCGCGCACGCCAGCGGGGCGCACGCATTGTGCAATTGTCGTTGCGTTTCCTGGGCGCTTCCCGGCGCTTGCGCGGGTTGCCGCCTGTCTACGCGTGTTGGCGCGTGCTTGTGCCTGCTTGCCGCGTGTTTGCTGCGCGTCTGGCACGCGTTTGCCACGCACCTGCCGCGTATTTCCCTGTCACCCGCCTCGATGCCGAACCGCCCGGTGCTTGACTGTGCAGGCCACCGTTCGTGGCTAACCTGACCACACGTGGCTACCGTCTCGAGCCTGGTCACGCCCGGCCGGACCCGGCTAGCGGGACCGCAGTTCGGCAGCGCGGTTGGGGCGGGCGGTGCGGCGAGGCTCCGCGCGACAAACGCCGCGCCGGCCTGTCAGCCTCGCGAAAGGCGCGGTGCGCCAGGCGGTGGTACAGGTTGAGCCGCTCTTTGAGCGGATTCGAATTTTATCACGCCGCAAGCGGGCGGCAGAGGGCGAGATAGCCGCAAACGATGCGAAAAGCGCGTGACGGAGGCGCTGCAGAGGCCTCCGTCACGCGCTTTTCAGGCCGCTTTCAGTTTTTCGTGCCGAACAGGCGGTCGCCGGCGTCGCCGAGACCGGGGACGATGTACGCATGCTCGTTCAGATGCGAATCGAGCGAGGCGACATACAGCTTGACGTCCGGATGCGCGTCCTGGAACACCTGCACGCCTTCGGGCGCGGCGACCAGCGCGAGGAACAGGATGTTCTCGCCCGCCACGTTGCGGCGCTTGAGCACGTCCACGGCGTGCACGGCGGAGTAGCCGGTCGCGACCATCGGATCGCACAGAATGAACACGCGATCTTCGAGGTCCGGCAGGCGCACCAGATATTCGACCGGGCGATGGTCCTCCGCGCGATACACGCCGATGTGGCCGACCCGCGCCGAGGGCACCAGTTCCAGCAGCCCGTCCGACATGCCGATGCCGGCCCGCAGCACCGGCACGATCGCCAGCTTCTTGCCGGCGATCACCGGCGCGTCGATCTCGACGAGCGGCGTGGTCAGGCGGCGCGTGGTCATGGGCAGATTGCGGGTGATTTCGTAGCCCATCAGCAGCGTGATTTCACGCAGCAGTTCGCGGAACGTGCGCGTCGAGGTATCCCGGTCGCGCATGTGCGACAGCTTGTGCTGGATCAGCGGGTGATCGAGGATGAAGAGATTGGGGAAACGGCTGTCCTGAGTCATGGCGGGGGCGCAAGCGGCGGCTAGAGGGATCGGTTCGGCGCGCCGCGCCGCCGCAAAACGGCTGGCTGGCGGACGCGCCACGGCGCAAGTTTACCGAAAGAGTGCGCTCCGAAGATACCGGAGATTGCGGCGGCCCGGCACAGTCCGGCACCGATTCTTCTAGAATCGGGGAAACTTCGCCACGAGCGCGCCGGACCTGCCGCTTCGCGCGATCTCCCGAAGGAACCGCCAACCCGGCACGGCCCGGCGCTTTCTCACGACACACAACTTCACGAGGACACCACAGATGGACATGGGAATCGCAGGACGCACCGCGCTGGTCTGCGCGGCCAGCAAGGGACTGGGGCGCGGCTGTGCGGAAGCGCTCGCCGCCGAAGGCGTCGACCTGACGATCGTCGCGCGCACCGCCGAGACGCTTGAAGCGACCGCCGCGGAGATCCGCAAGCAAAGCGGCGTGGAAGTGAAAACGGTGGCATGCGACATCACCACGCCCGAAGGCCGCGCCGCGGCGCTCGCGGCCTGTCCGCAGCCGGACATTCTGGTCAACAACGCGGGCGGCCCGCCGCCGGGCGACTTCCGCAACTTCACGCACGAAGACTGGATCCGCGCGCTGGAAAGCAACATGCTCACGCCGATCGAGCTGATTCGCGCGACCATCGACTCGATGAGCGCACGCGGCTATGGGCGTATCGTCAACATCACGAGTTCGGCGGTGAAGGCGCCCATCGACGTGCTCGGTTTGTCGAACGGCGCGCGTTCGGGGCTGACCGGCTTCGTCGCGGGCCTCGCGCGCAAGGTTGCGCCCACCGGCGTGACCATCAACAACCTGCTGCCGGGAATTTTCGACACCGATCGCATTGCGGTGACCTTCGCGGCGCAGGCCAGGTCGCAGAACATTTCGGTCGACCAGGCGCGCCAGCAGCGCATGAAAACGATTCCCGCCGGCCGCTTCGGCAACCGTGACGAATTCGGCCGCGCCTGTGCGTTCCTGTGCAGCGTGCATGCCGGCTACATTACCGGACAGAACTGGCTGATCGACGGCGGCGCCTATCCGGGTACGTTCTGAGCGGCACGAACCGCGGTTTCATCATCACGACAACAACGACAATCACAACGGTTTCAGGAGTCTTGCGTCATGACCACCCGTATCGCGCTGATCGCGCACGATCATAAAAAGGATGACATCGTCAAACTGGCCGGCGAATACGTCGACACGCTCAGGCGTTGCGACATCGTGGCAACCGGCACGACCGGCGGGCGCATTGCCGACGCGCACGGCCTCGCGGTCGAGCGGATGTTGTCCGGCCCGCATGGCGGCGACCTGCAGATCGGCGCGCAGCTCGCGGAAGGGCGGGTGGACATGGTGATCTTCCTGCGCGACCCGATGACGCCGCAGCCGCACGAACCGGACATCAACGCCCTCGTGCGCGCGTGCGACGTGCACAACATTCCGTGCGCCACCAACATTTCGACAGCGCGAATGGTGCTCGACTCGCTGACCTTGCGCCTCACGCAGCAGGTCTGAGATCGCCCTCGCGCCACCACCCCACCACACGCAACCAAGGAGACATGATGGTCAAAGCAATCCGATTCGATAAAACCGGCGGCCCGGAGGTCATGAAGTGGGTCGACGTCGAAGTCGGCGAGCCGGGCGCGGGCGAGATCCGCGTCAGGCAGACGGCGGTCGGGCTGAACTATATCGACGTGTACTTCCGCACGGGTCTTTATCCGTTGCCGTTGCCAGGCGGTCTGGGCATGGAGGCGGCCGGCGAAGTGACGGCGCTCGGCTCGGGCGTGAGCGGTCTGAAGGTGGGCGATCGCATCGCCTACGTGGCGCGCCCGCCCGGCGCGTATGCGCAGGAGCGCGTGCTGCAGGCCGCGCAGGTGGTGAAGGTGCCCGACGCCCTCACCGATGAGCAGGCCGCCTCGGTGATGCTGCAAGGCCTGACCGCGCAATATCTTCTGCGCCGCACGTATCCCGTGAAAGCCGGCGACACGATCCTGATCCAGGCCGCGGCGGGCGGCGTCGGCCTGCTGGTGTGCCAGTGGGCGAAGGCGCTCGGTGCGACGGTGATCGGCACGGTCGGCTCCGATGAAAAAGCGGAGATTGCCACCGCGCACGGCTGCGACCACGCGATCGTCTACACACGCGAGAACTTCACGAGGCGGGTGCGCGAGATCACCAATGGCGCGGGCGTGCCGGTGGTGTACGACTCGATCGGTAAAGACACGTTTACGGGCTCGCTCGATTGCCTCGCGCCCCTTGGCATGTTCGTGAGTTTCGGCAATGCGTCGGGTCCGTTGCCGCCGATCGATTCGTCGGAATTCGCTGGACGCGGTTCACTGTTCTTCACGCGCCCGACGCTCTTCACGTATATCGCCAAACGCAGCGACTACGAGGCGATGTCCACGGAACTGTTCGACGTGCTGGTGTCGGGCAAGGTCAAGACGAGCATCAATCAGCGTTACGCACTGGCGGACGTGGGCCGCGCGCACGCGGACCTCGAAGGACGGCGCACCACGGGGTCGACGGTTCTGTTGCCGTGAACCCGCGAACCCGCGAACACTTGAAGCCAGCCGGGATGCCCGCACCGTGGCATGAACATTCTATGAGGCCTATAAAAACACGCGTTTCCTGAAATCGCGCTCGACGCAGTAGCAGAACCGGCGCGGCATGCCGCGAACCCATGCCCGGCAGGCGCAAGGCCGTTCCATCGCAGGATGGAACGGCCTTGTTCGTTTACGCGATTTTTATATTCGCCATCCCATCTTTGACCCGCCCTTTACGCGGTTCGGCATAACGTTGCACCTATCCAAAGTCCGTGAATGGAGAACAAAAATGGATGTGCTGTATGTCGGGGGGCTGGTGCTGTTCGCCGCACTGACCTTTGCATTGATTGCCGGCTGCGAGAAGTTGATGCAGTTCCGCCGTGGTCAGGGAGCTCGCTCATGAACTGGATTCTGTGGTTGTCCGGCGCGGCGACCGCGCTGCTGTTCGTGTATCTGGTCTATGCGCTGCTGCGCGCGGAGGACATTGAATGAACTCGAACAATGTCCTGCAGGCGGGCCTTTTCATCGTCGTGCTGCTGGCAGCCGCGGTGCCGATGTCCCGCTATCTGGGCGCCGTGATGGACGGCAGTTCGCGCGTGGTCCGCTTCGGCGGTCCTGTCGAACGTTTGCTGTATCGCATCGCGGGCGTCGATCCTGCCACGGAAATGAGCTGGAAGCACTACGCGATCGCCACGATCGCGTTCAACACGCTCGGCGTGGCGTTTCTCTACGTGCTGCTGCGCGTGCAAGGCTGGCTGCCGGGCAACCCGCAGCAGTTCGGCCCAATGACCGTGGATGGCGCGTTCAACACGGCGGTCAGTTTCGTGACCAACACGAACTGGCAGGATTACACGCCTGAACAAACCGTCGGCTATCTGACGCAGATGCTCGGCTTCACCGTGCAGAACTTCTTTTCGGCCGCGACCGGCATCGTGGTGGTGATCGCGTTGATTCGCGGCTTTGCGCGCCACACCGCGCAAACCATCGGCAATTTCTGGGTCGACCTGACGCGTGTGACGCTGTACGTGTTGCTGCCCATGTCGGCGATCCTCGCGGCGCTGTTGATGAGCCAGGGCGTGATCCAGAACTTCAAGGCGTACGAAGACGTGCCGACCTTGCAGACCACCACTTATGCCGCGCCGAAGCTCGACGCGCAAGGCAATCCGGTGAAGGACGCGAAGGGCAATGCGGTGACGGTCGATACGCCGGTAAAAACGCAGACGCTCGCAATGGGTCCGGTTGCATCGCAGGAAGCGATCAAGATGCTCGGCACCAACGGCGGCGGCTTCTTTAACGGCAATTCGGCCCATCCGTATGAAAACCCCACGCCGTTCTCGAACTTCCTGCAGATCTTCTCGATCCTGATCATCCCTGCGGGGCTGGCACTGGTGTTCGGCCGCATGATCGCGGACCGCAAGCAGGGCGTGGCCGTGCTCGCCACCATGACGATTGCGTTTGCCGTCTGCGTATTCGGCGAAATCAGCGCGGAGCAGACCGGCAATCCGGCCATCACCGCCTTGCATGTCGATCAGTCGGCCAATGCGTTGCAGTCGGGCGGCAATGCGGAAGGCAAGGAAACGCGCTTCGGCATCGCGCAGTCGGGCATCTTCACGGTCGCGACCACCGCGGCTTCGTGCGGCGCGGTCGCCAACACGCACGACTCGCTCACGCCGATCGGCGGCCTCTATCCGATGCTGCTGATGCAACTGGGCGAAGTGATCTTCGGCGGCGTGGGTTCCGGCATGTACGGGATGCTCGTGTTCGCACTGCTGGCGGTGTTCGTGGCGGGCCTGATGATCGGCCGCACGCCGGAATACGTCGGCAAGAAGATCGAAGCGTACGAGATGAAGATGGTGTCGATCGTCGTGCTGCTTACGCCGCTGCTGGTGCTGGTGGGCACCTCGATCGCGGTATTGAGCGACGCGGGCAAGGCCGGCATTCTCAACCCCGGCGCGCACGGTTTCTCCGAAATCCTCTACGCGTTCAGCTCGGCCGCCAACAACAACGGTAGCGCGTTCGCCGGTCTCACCGTGGGCACGCCGTTCTACAACTGGCTCACGGCGATTGCGATGTGGTTCGGCCGCTTCGGCACGATCGTGCCGGTGCTCGCGATTGCCGGCTCGCTCGCCGCGAAGAAGCGCATCGGCGTGACCGGCGGCACGCTGCCCACGCATGGACCGCTGTTCGTCGTGCTGCTGCTCGGCACGGTGCTGCTGGTCGGCGCGCTGACTTATGTGCCTGCGCTCGCGCTGGGTCCTGGTGTCGAGCATCTGATGATGATGGGCGCCCATTGAGACCCGCGATGAAAACGGGTGAGCACGCGCAAACGGGAAATTCGAGGATTCAATGACTGAACATAATGCAACCAGGTCCATGTTCGACCCGGCGCTGGTGCGCCCGGCGATCGTGGACTCCTTCAAGAAGCTCACGCCGCGCACGCAGTTCCGCAATCCGGTGATGTTCTGCGTGTACGTGGGCAGCATTCTCACCACCATTCTCTGGATCGCCGCGCTCGGCGGCCAGGCCGAGGCGCCCGCGGGCTTCATTCTCGCGGTCACCTTGTGGCTGTGGTTCACGGTGCTGTTCGCCAACTTCGCGGAGGCGCTCGCCGAAGGCCGGTCGAAGGCCCAGGCCGCGTCGCTGCGCAGCGCGAAGAAAGACGTGATGGCCAAGAAGTTGAACGAGCCGCATCCGAAGTCGCCGATCCGCATTCTGACGGCTTCCGACCTGCGCAAGGGCGATGTCGTGCTGGTCGAAACCGGTGACGTGATTCCGGCCGACGGCGAAGTGGTCGAAGGTGTCGCGTCGGTCGACGAGTCGGCGATCACGGGCGAATCCGCGCCGGTGATCCGCGAGTCGGGCGGCGACTTTTCGTCGGTGACGGGCGGCACGCGCGTGCTGTCGGACTGGATCGTGGTGCGCGTCACGGCGAATCCGGGCGAGGCGTTCCTCGATCGCATGATCGCGATGGTGGAAGGCGCGAAGCGTCAGAAGACGCCGAACGAAATCGCGCTGACCATTTTGCTGGTCGCGTTGACGATCGTGATGCTGCTGGCCACCGCCACGCTGCTGCCGTTCTCCATGTTCTCTGTCGAAGCCGCGAAAGCGGGCCACGTGGTGACGATTACCGCGCTGGTCGCGCTGCTGGTGTGTCTGATTCCGACCACGATCGGCGGCTTGCTGTCCGCGATCGGCGTGGCGGGCATGAGCCGGATGATGCAGGCGAACGTGATCGCCACCTCGGGCCGCGCGGTGGAAGCCGCCGGCGACGTCGACGTGCTGTTGCTCGACAAGACCGGCACCATCACGCTCGGCAATCGCCAGGCTTCGCAGTTCGTGCCGGCGCCGGGCTTGACGGAAGAAGCGCTCGCGGATGCCGCGCAACTGTCGTCGCTTGCCGACGAAACGCCGGAAGGCCGCAGCATCGTCGTGCTGGCGAAGCAGCGCTTCAATATCCGTCAACGCGATATGGCTTCGCTGCATGCCGTGTTTCTCGCGTTCACCGCGCAAACGCGCATGAGCGGCGTCGATCTGCCTGGCCGGGAAATCCGCAAGGGCGCGGCCGACGCAGTGAAGAACTATGTCGAAGCGAATGGCGGCCGGTTCCCGAACGAAGTCAGCAACGCCGTGGCCGAAGTCGCCCGCCGTGGCAGCACGCCGCTCGTGGTCGCCGAGAAGGGCGAGCAGGGCGCGCGCGTGCTCGGCGTGATCGAGCTGAAGGACGTGGTGAAGGGCGGCATCAAGGAGCGTTTCGCCGAACTGCGCAAGATGGGTATCAAGACCATCATGGTGACGGGCGACAACCGGCTGACCGCGGCGGCGATTGCCGCTGAAGCCGGCGTCGACGATTTCCTCGCCGAAGCCACGCCGGAAGCGAAGCTCTCCACGATTCGCGCGCACCAGGCCGAAGGCCGCCTCGTGGCAATGACGGGCGACGGCACCAACGACGCCCCGGCGCTCGCGCAGGCCGACGTCGCGGTGGCGATGAACACCGGCACGCAGGCCGCGAAGGAAGCGGGCAACATGGTCGACCTCGATTCGAATCCGACCAAGCTGATCGAGATCGTCGAGATCGGCAAGCAGATGCTGATGACGCGCGGCTCGCTCACCACGTTCTCGATTGCCAACGACGTCGCCAAATACTTCGCGATCATTCCTGCCGCGTTCGCCACGACCTATCCGGCGCTGAACGCGCTGAACGTGATGCATCTGGCCACGCCGGCCTCGGCGATCATGTCGGCGGTGATTTTCAACGCGCTGATCATCGTGCTGCTGATTCCGCTGGCGCTCAAGGGCGTGCGTTATCGCGCGCTGGGCGCGGCGATCCTGCTGCGCCGCAATCTGCTGATTTACGGTTTGGGCGGGATCATCGTGCCGTTCATCGGCATCAAGCTGATCGATATGGTGCTGGCCGCATTCGGTTGGGTCTAAGCGCTTGTTCAAGAGGAATCATTCATCATGAAAAATCTGTTCCGTCCGTTGATCGTGCTGTTCGTGGTGCTCGCCGCGCTCACGGGGCTCGCCTATCCCGCGGTGATGACCGCTTTCGGTCAGGCGGTCTTCCACGATCAGGCCAACGGCAGCATGCTCGAACAGGACGGCAAGGTGGTCGGCTCGAAGCTGATCGGCCAGCAGTTCGATGCGCCGCAATACTTCTGGGGCCGCCTGTCGGCTACCAGCCCGATGCCGTACAACGCGCAGGGGTCGAGCGGGTCGAACCTCGGCCCGACCAACCCGGCGTTGCTCGACGAAATCAAAGGCCGTATCGACGCGCTGAAGGCGGCCGGCACGGATATGTCGAAGCCGGTGCCGGTCGATCTGGTGACGTCGTCGGGCAGCGGTCTCGATCCTGAGATCAGCCCGGCCGCCGCGGCTTATCAGATCGAGCGCGTGGCCAGGGCTCGCAAGCTCGCGCCGAACGACGTGCAGGCCCTGGTGGACCGCTATACGAGCGGCCGTCAGTTCGGCATTCTGGGCGAGGCGCGCGTGAACGTGCTGCAATTGAACCTGGCGCTGGATGAGATGAAGCGCGGTTGATCGACAAGGCGTAGTGCTTCGCTTCACAAAGGCGGCGTCCGCGCGACCCCGCCTTTGCCTTTTGACGGCGCGGTGCTACGGTGCCGTTCGCGGTGGCCGCCATTTGCGGTGGCCGCCATTTGCGGTGTCCACCACAAGCGGTGTCCACCATTTGCGGCCGCGCCGCCGCCGTGCCACCATGCAGAGACTGACGCTCGCCCAACGATGAAAACCACTGAGCATGAACCGCCCCGATCCCGATGAGTTGCTCGACAAGCTGCAACGCGACGAAGAAAAACGTCAGCGAGGCAGGCTGAAGATTTTTTTCGGCGCGTCGGCGGGCGTCGGCAAAACCTATGCAATGCTGCAGGCCGCGCGCCGCCGTCACGACGAAGGCGCGGACGTGGTGGTCGGCATTGCCGAAACGCATGGCCGCAGTGAAACCGCGGCGCTGCTCGAAGGCCTCGACGTGCTGCCGCTCGCGCAGATCGAGTATCGCGGCCGCAAGCTCGGCGAGTTCGATCTCGACGCCGCGCTCGCCCGCAAGCCGCAACTGATCCTCGTCGACGAACTCGCGCATTCGAACGTGCAGGGCGCGCGCCATCTGAAGCGCTGGCAGGACGTCTACGAACTGCTCGACGCGGGCATCGACGTCTATACGACGGTCAACGTCCAGCACCTCGAAAGCCTGAACGACGTGGTTGGCCAGATCACCGGCATTCGCGTCTGGGAGACGGTGCCGGACCGCGTATTCGATAGCGCCGACGAAGTCACGCTGGTCGACCTGCCCGCCGAGGAACTGCTCGACCGCATGCGCGACGGCAAGGTGTATTTGCCGCAGCAGGCCGAGCGCGCGGTGCGCAACTTTTTTCGCAAAGGCAATCTGATCGCGCTGCGCGAATTGGCGCTGCGCCGCACCGCGGACCGTGTCGACGCGCAAATGCGCGAGTATCGCGCCGACCGCTCGATCCGGCGCATCTGGCAGGCGCGCGAGCGCTTGCTGGTGTGTGTCGGCCCCGGTCCGGAAGCGCCGATGCTGGTGCGCGCGGCGGCACGCCTTGCCGCCAGCCTGAAGGCCGACTGGATCGCGGTTTATGTCGAGACGCCCGCGTTGCAGCGCTTGCCGGATGCGCGTCGCGAACGCACGCTGAACGCGCTGAAACTCGCCGCCGAACTCGGCGCCGAAACCGCGACACTGGCGGGCGCCGACGCGGCCACCGCGTTGATCGGCTATGCGCAGGCGCGCAACGTATCGAAACTGGTGGCCGGCGCGTCGGCGCGCACGGGTGCGGAGCGCTGGCTGCGCCGGCCGCTCAGTGAACGGATCGCCGAAAAGGCGGGCGATCTCGATCTCACGCTGATTCGCGCTTCGTCCGGGCGCGACGGCGGCGAGCATCGGCATCTGCTGAACACCACCGCGAATGCGTGGCGCGAGGCGCTGAGCGCGGCGCGCGAACGCCGCTCGCCGCCGCGCGCCTATGCTTTCGCGCTGGCGATCTGCGCGGCCATCACGCTGCTCGCGAGCCAGCTGAGCGACCATATCGATCTGACCAACCTCGTCATGCTGTATCTGCTCGGCGTGATCTTCGCCGCGGTGAAGCTCGGGCGCGGGCCGGGTGTGGTGCTGTCGTTCATGAGCGTGGCCGCGTTCGATTTCTTTTTCGTGCCGCCGCGCATGTCGCTGTCGGTCTCCGATACGCAGTACCTGTTGACCTTCTTCGGCATGCTGCTGACTTCGCTGGTGATCAGCCATCTCACGTCGAGCTTGCGCCGCGAGGCGAGCGTGGCGCGGCGCCGCGAGCAGCGCACCGGCGCGATGTACGCGATGGCGCGCGAACTGGCCGCGGCGTTGACCACGGAGCAGATCGTCGGCATTGGCAGCCGTCATGTGAGCGAGGTGTTCGGCGCGCGCGTTGCGATTCTGTTGCCGGACAGCGTCGATCAGGTGAAGCAGAAGATCGAGGATCCCGACGCGGCGGTCACGCTCGAAGGCGAGATGCTCGATAGCGATGTCGGCCAGTGGGTCTACGATCAGCAGAAGCCGGCCGGCCACGGCACCGACACGCTGCCGGCCGCCGCCGCGCTATACCTGCCGCTCAAGGCGCCGATGCGCACGCGCGGCGTGCTGGCGGTCGTGACGCGCAACGAGGGTGAACTCGACGTGCCCGAGCAGCAGCGTATGCTCGACGCGTTCGCCGCGCAGATCGCGCTCGCGCTGGAACGGGTGCACTACGTGGATATCGCGCGCGATGCGCTCGTCAACATGGAGTCGGAGCGTTTGCGCAACTCGTTGCTGTCGGCGATCTCGCACGATCTGCGCACGCCGTTGACGACCATCGTCGGCTTCTCGTCGATGCTCGCGCAATCGCCCGACGCGCAGCCCAACGCCGAACTGGTCGAAGCGATTCACGAGGAAGCGCTGCGCATGACCGGCATCGTCACGAATCTGCTCGACATGGCGCGTCTGCAGGCGGGCAGTCTGCAACTGAATCAGCAATGGACGCTGCTCGAAGAAACCGTGGGCGCCGCGCTGCGTGCGTGCAAACGCGTGCTGGCGAATCATCCGGTGCAGGTGAAGCTGCCCGCCGATCTGCCGCTCCTGCATCTGGACGCTGTGCTGATGGAGCGGCTTTTCTCCAACCTGTTCGAAAACGCCGCCAAATACACTGCGCCGGCCACGCCTTTGACGATCGGCGCGCAGCGTCTCGACACGGACGGCAAATCGTTCGTGCGCGTGACCGTCGACGATAACGGCCCCGGCCTGCCCGCCGGCATGGAAGCGCGCGTGTTCGAGAAATTCACGCGCGGCGAGAAGGAATCGGCAAAGCCGGGCATCGGTCTCGGACTTGCGATCTGCCGCGCGATCGTGGAAGCGCACGGCGGTACAATCGGCGCGCTCAATCGCGTGTCGGCGAACGGCCATGTGGAAGGCGCGCGCTTCTGGTTCACGCTGCCGGTGGAAACCCCGCCCGAGGCACCGGATGCACTGGAAGACGAAGGCGCCGATGCCTTGACGCATGTCGATACCGACAGCGAATCAACTCCTAACCCGTTTGCCAAGCCCAGCCATGACTGACCCCAGCATCACCGTCGTCCTGATCGAGGACGAAAAGCAGATTCGCCGCTTTGTGCGAACGGCGCTGGAAGGCGAGGGCATCGTCGTGCACGACGCCGAAACCGGCAAGCAGGGTCTCGTCGAAGCCGCGACGCGCAAGCCCGATCTGGTGATCGTCGATCTCGGCCTGCCCGACACGGACGGTCTGGACGTCATCCGCGAACTGCGCGGCTGGAGCGAGCTGCCGGTAATCGTGCTGTCGGCGCGCACCCAGGAAACCGAAAAAGTCGCGGCGCTCGATGCCGGCGCGGACGACTACCTCACCAAGCCGTTCGGCGTGTCCGAACTGCTGGCGCGAATCCGCGCGCATATGCGGCGGCGCAATCAGGGCGGCGCGAACGAATCGCCGCAGGTGCGCTTCGGCACGGTGACCGTCGATCTGGCGTTGCGCCAGGTGAGCCGCGACGGCGCGGCCGTCCATCTGACGCCGATCGAATACCGGCTGCTCGCCACGCTGGTGCGCCATGCAGGCCGCGTGCTGACACACCGCCAGTTGCTGCGCGAGGTGTGGGGGCCGTCGCATGTCGAGAGCCATCACTATCTGCGCATCTATATGGCGCATCTACGCGGCAAGCTGGAGCGCGACCCGGCGCAGCCGGAACATATCATCACGGAAACCGGGGTCGGCTACCGGCTGGTCGGCGCGGTCTGACGCTGGGTGGGGAATTTGCCACGGCCGGCGTGCTCCTGTTGCAGCGAGCCGTCGGCCGCGGCTCTACGGCGATGTGGGTATAATTTACGGTTCGTAAGGACGACCTTGCGTTTTCACGAACGGGGACGGCCCCATCTGATCATGGAGCTTGTCTCATGTCCTGGATTCTTCTGTTGATTGCCGGTTTGCTCGAGGTTGCATGGGCCGCCGGTCTCAAAACCTCCGAAGGTTTCACCCGTCTCTGGCCTTCCGTGTTCACGGTCGTGACCGCGCTCGGCAGTTTCGCGCTGCTCGCCATTGCCATGCGCCAGTTGCCGCTCGGCACGGCCTACGCGGTGTGGACGGGCATCGGCGCAGTCGGCGCGTTCATCTTCGGGATCGTGATGATGGGCGAGGCGTTGAGTGTTGCGCGGGTCGCCAGCGCGGCGCTGATCGTGATCGGATTAATCGGACTGAAGCTGTCTTCCGGCCATTGAGCGCGGCATTTCAACCTGCTGCCGGGCGTATTCAGCGGGTCCGCCGGCGCCCGCTTCGAGCTCGCCATTTATTCGCCGCTCTGCGTTCTGCGAATTAACGTGGCTATAATGAGACTGAATCCAACCTGAAATTGCCCGCGGCCCATTTGGCGCGGCGGCTTGGCGCGGGTCTGACGATTTCGGCGCGGCTCCTCCACTATTGGCCCGTCGAAGCGCCCGGCACGCACAGCGCGCCCGGAGGCGGCCATGCTTGAATCACTTTCGCTCGCTGCGGGCCTCTCATGGGGCAGCGGTCTGCGCCTCTATCTGACGGTCCTGCTGGCCGGCGTATTCGCCCGTCTCGGCCTCGTCCATCTTCCCGATACGCTGTCCGCGCTGTCTTCGCCGTGGGTGATCGGCGTGGCGGGCGTGCTGACCGTCACCGAATTCCTCGCCGACAAGATCCCCGCGTTCGATTCGCTGTGGGACGCGGTCCATACCTTCATCCGCATTCCGGCGGGCGCCGTGCTGGCAGCCGGCGCGCTCGGCCATGCCGATCCGGCGCTGCTGACCGTCGCCGCGCTCGCGGGCGGCACGCTGGCGGGCACGGCGCATCTCGCCAAGGCCGGCACGCGCGCACTGATCAACCTTTCGCCGGAACCGGTGTCGAATGTCGTGACCTCGACCGCTGAAGACGGGCTCGTGTTCGGCGGCATGCTGCTCGCGCTGTTCGTGCCGCTCGTCTTTCTGGTGTTGATGGTGGGCTTCCTGATGCTGGCCGGCTGGGCATTGCCGCGGCTCTGGCGCGGGGTGCAGGGCGGTTTTCGCGGCATGGCGACGCACATGGTGTCGCGCTTTGCCAGGAGCAGGCACGATTGAGCGATACGGTACGGGGTTCCACGGCGCGCACGGCTTCACCTTCGGCACGCCGGTTCGGCGGTATGGATCTGTTGCGCCAGTCCGTGCGCATGACGTCGCGCGACTGGCGCGCGGGCGAATTGACGATGCTGCTGCTGGCGCTGGTGCTGGCCGTGGCGGCTTTGTCGAGTGTCGGCTTTCTGGCTGACCGTCTGCACCAGGGGCTCGAGCGCGACGCGCGGCGCATGATCGCCGCCGACTTCATCGTGCGGGCCGATCATCCGGTCGATCCGCAATTCGCCGCGCAAGCCAGAGCGCTCGGTCTGGACACCGCCAGCACGGCGATCTTTCCCAGCATGATCAATTCGACCGGCGCGCAGCCGGTCTCGCGGCTCGCCGCCATCAAGGCGGTGTCGCCGGGTTATCCGTTGCGCGGCGCGTTGCGCATCGCCCCGGCGCCGGGTGCGGCGGACTATCCGGCGCGATCGATTCCGCCGCCGGGCGTCGTGTGGGTCGATCAGGCGCTGCTCGACGCGTTGAAGCTGCATGTCGGCGATACGGTGAAAGTCGGCAACCGCAACTTCACGATCGGCGCGGTGATCACGCGCGAGCTCGACCGCGGCTTCTCGTTCGTCAATTTCTCGCCGCGCCTGATGCTGCGCGTCGACGACGTGCTGTCCACCGGCCTCATCACCTACGGCAGCCGCGTGACCTATCGCCTGCTGGTCGCGGGGGCGGACGAATCGGTGGCGCGTTTCGCGCAGTTCGCGCACGAGCGGGTGGACGGCGGCAAGATGCGCGGCGTCGCGCTCGAATCGTTGCAGGACGGCCAGCCGCAAGTGCGCCAGACGCTCGACCGCGCGAGTCACTTCCTCACGCTCGTCTCGCTGCTCACCGCGTTGCTGGCGGCCGTGGCGATTGCGATGGCCGCGCATCGGTACATGCGCCGGCATCTGGACGGCTGTGCGGTGATGCGCTGCCTCGGCGTCAGTCAGACGACACTGCGCGCGCTCTTCACGCTCGAATTCGTGGGGTTGGGTTTGATCGGCGGCGCGCTTGGCGTGGCGCTCGGTTATCTGGGGCATCTCGCGCTGCTCACGTGGCTCGGCAGTCTGATCGATGTCGCGCTGCCGTATCCGACCGCATGGCCGGCGCTCGAAGGCATCGCAGCCGGTCTCGTGCTGTTGCTGGGCTTCGCGCTGCCGCCGCTGTTGCCGCTTACGCGCGTGCCGCCGGTGCGCGTGCTGCGCCGCGAATGGGGCGAAGCGGGGCGCACGGCGTGGGCGGCCTATGCGCTCGGCATCGTGCTGTTCGCCGCGCTGCTGATCGTCGCGGCGGGCGAACTGAAGCTCGGCGGGATCGTGGCGGGCGGCTTCGCGGGCGGGCTGCTGGTGTTCGCGTGCATCGCGCGGCTGGCGTTGTGGGGCGCGGCGCGGCTCGTGCGCAGCGAGCGCGTGAATGCGGGGATCGGCTGGCGTTATGCACTGGCCTCGCTCGAACGGCGCAGCAGCGCGAGCGCATTGCAGATCACCGCGCTCGGCATCGGCCTGATGTGCCTGTTGCTGATCGCCATGACGCGCAATGACCTCGTGGCCGGCTGGCGCAAGTCGACGCCGCCCGACGCGCCGAACGAATTCATCATCGACATCCAGCCCGATCAGCGTGACGCCGTGACGCAGTATCTGGGCGCGCACGGCTTACCCGGCACGGTGCTTTCGCCGATGGTGCGCGGCCGGCTGACGGCGATCAATGGCAAGCCGGTCAATCCGGATTCGTTCAAGGGCGACGACGCCAAACGTCTCGTGGACCGCGAATTCAATCTGTCGTACACCACCGAGCTGCCCGACGACAATCGCCTCGCCGCCGGCACGTGGTACGGCGACACGAAAACGCCGCAGATTTCGATCGAGCAGGGACTGGCCAAACTGATCAACGTGAAGCCCGGCGACGTGCTGCGTTTCGACGTGACCGGCTTGCAGATCGACGCGCCGGTTACGAGTGTGCGCAAGCTCGACTGGGGTTCGTTCAAGGTCAACTTCTTCGTGCTGATGCCGCTCGCCGCGCTGCAGGATTTCCCGGCGACGTTCATTACCAGCTTCCATCTGCCGCAGGAAAAGCAGTCGATCATCGACGGCCTGATCGCCGCCTATCCGAACCTCACGGCGATCGATACCGGGCCGATTCTCGCGCAGGTGCAGCGCGTGCTGCAGCAGGTGATCGGCGCGGTGCAGTTCCTGTTCGCATTCACGCTCGCAGCGGGCGTGCTCGTGCTGTACGCGGCGCTCGCCGGCACGCGCGATGAGCGCATGCGAGAATCCGCGCTGCTGCGCGCGCTGGGGGCGTCGCATCGTCAGGTGCGCTCGGTGCAGATCGCCGAGTTTGTCGCGGTAGGCGCGCTGGCGGGGCTGATGGCGGCGGCAGGCGCGCAGGCGATCGGCTACGTACTGGCAACGCGCGTGTTCGAGTTCTATCTGAGCTTCGATCCGTGGCTGCTGCCGGCGGGTATCGCCGCCGGCATAGCGTGCGCCGGCGTGGGCGGCTGGCTGAGCTTGCGGCATGTGCTGGCGCGGCCCGCGTTGCAATCGCTGCGGGACGCGTGAATTCTTATTTTCTGGTTGACGAGTGGGTATGAGCGACTTGAACGACGAAGTGTCCGCGGCGCAGCCGACGGCCTTCGAACTGGTGGGCGGTGAAGCGCGCGTGCGCGAACTGGTCGACCGCTTTTACGACCTGATGGATCTCGAAGCGGATTTCGCCGGAATCCGGGCTTTGCATCCGCCATCGCTCGACGGTTCGCGCGACAAGTTCTTCTGGTTTTTATGCGGATGGCTGGGCGGCCCGGATCATTACATCAGCCGCTTCGGGCATCCGCGTTTGCGCGCGCGGCATCTGCCGTTCGCAATCGCCTCCAGCGAGCGCGATCAGTGGCTCAGATGCATGGCGTGGGCGATGGAAGATGTGGGTCTCGCCGAGCCGCTGAGGGAACGCCTGCTCGGCTCGTTTTTCGAAACGGCCGACTGGATGCGCAACCGCAATGGTTGAGAAGGCCGGCCATGCCGGTCGCACGGCTTCACCGGACTATGCGGCCCTGCCTCAGGACGCACGCGAGGTTCTCGACTGCTGGTTCGGCGCGCCGGGTACGCCGGAGTTCGGCAACGCTCGCAAATGCTGGTTTTCACGCGACCCGGCTTTCGACACGATGCTGCGGCAACGCTTCGGTGCCCTGATCGATGCGGCAAGCGCGTCCTTGCTCGACCACTGGACGGCAACGCCGCCCGGCGCGTTGGCGCTCGTCATCGTGCTGGACCAGTTTTCCCGCAATTGTCATCGCGGCACATCGCGCGCGTTCGCTGCCGATCAGAAAGCATTACGAACCGCGCAGCAGATGATCGCAAGCGGCGCCGACCGGCTGTTGCCTGGCGTGCATCATCGCGCGTTCGCCTATCTGCCTTTCGAGCATGACGAAACGAGCGCCAGTCAGCGCGAGTCGCTGCGTCTGTTCGAGCAGCTGGCAGCGGAGCCGGGCGGCGCGTCGTATTACCGGTCCGCCGTGCGGCACGCGCAAGTCATCGAGCGATTCGGGCGCTTTCCGCATCGCAATGCGCTGCTTGGGCGTTCCTCGACGGCCGAAGAAACCGCGTTCCTGCGCGAGCCCGGTTCGTCGTTCTAGACGCACTGCGCCGGTTTCTAGTTGCCGACCACCGCTCTGGCGGCAGCCGGCGTGCGCACGAACACGCGCAACAATTCGTCTGTATCGCCCGGACGCGCGCCGGACCAGAACAGGCGCCACTCGCCCGCCGGCTGACGTGCAGTGTCGCGGCGGCTCTGCTGGATCAGCCACGTGCATGCAGTCGCGGCGGTGTCCGCTGCCGGCTGATGCTCGATGCCGGTGTAGTAGTAGAGCATCGGCGCTTCCGATTCGCCGAGCCCCGTGCTCGCCATGCAATCGCCGTCGTTCCATTCGATATTCATTCTCGCGCGAAGGCTTTCGAATACCGAGCGGTAACTCTTCGCATAGTCGAGCCAAGGCAGCAGCAAGGTGCTCACCAGTCCCCACGCGAGTATCGCGCCCGCGCACCAGCTCAACACGCCGCGCCATTTGCCGGCGTATTTGAAAACCGGCAGCAGCCATAGCCAGCCGAACGTGATCACCAGGGCGGCCACGATCAGCCCGGGTTTGACCGGCAGCACCCAATCGAGCGGCAACCAGCGTCCGAGCCGGCGCAACGACGCATGCGTGCTCGCCGGGTTGCTCATGATCGCCCAGACGATCCATGCGAGCGCGGCCGCGCTGCCGAACAGCACGCGGCTCGCCATGTCCCAGCTTGCGTGCAGACGGCGCGGCAGCCTCTCGACGCCTTGCATCGCCAGCACGGCGAGCGGGGCGATAAACGGCAGGATGTACAGCTCGCGAACCGTCGCCGAACTTTGCAGCACGACGAAGCCGGTGCCCGCGAAGATCGCCGGCAATGCCACGCGCGGATCGCGCCAGCGCCGCCAGGCGCCGCCGGCGAGTGCGGCCAGCGCAAGCGGCACGACCGGAAAGCCGACGCTCAGCACGGTGCGCAGCACGAACAGCCGGCTCTCGTTTCCGGAGCCGAGTTCGGCGACGGAAAAGCCGAAAAAACGGCCCACGTTGTTATCCCACAGCCAGACCTTGAAGAGCGCTTCGGAGCGCAGATAGAAGCAGATCGGCCAGATCAGCGCAAAGGGCGCGCAGACGAGCGCGGCGACACCGAGTGCGCCGGCAAAGCCGCGGGTGCGGCAAGCGGGATACAGCACCAGGACCGCGAACGTGGTCGCGCCGAATACGAGCGGCACGAACAGGCCCTTGGCCAGCAGGGACACGCCGACGCCCGCGCCGAACATCGCTGCGCCGCTGAGCACGGCATGACGGCGGCGGGCATCGACCGGTAGCGCACCGGCTTCGCGGCGCACCTGCGCGAGCACCAGTTCGAACAGTCCGCAGAAGCCTAGCGCGGCGCCGGCCATCAGCGCGACGTCGGTCATCATGTCGTGCACGTGTTTGACGACCACGAGCGTGCCGGCGAACAGCGCGAGTGTGCCGATTACACGGATGTCCAGCCAGCTCGATGCAGCCGCGGCGCGGCGAGCGACGCGTGCCGTGTAGTAGACGGTCAGCCCGGCAAACAGCGCGCTCGCCAGACGCGCCGCGTCGTGCAAGGGCAGGTAGCGGCCGAACATCCAGGCGAGGCCCGCGGCGACCCAATCGTAGATCGGCGGTTTTTCGACGAAGGGTTGGCCGGCGTTGGTCGGCACGACCAGGTCGCCGGTGTCGAGCATGTGCTGGATGATGCCGAACGTGTAGGTCTCGTCCTGTTTCCACGGTTCGTGGCCCAAGGTGCCGGGCAGCAGCCAGGCGCACAGCACGGCCACTACGACGAGCCACCGCAATGGACGCACGGCGATGAGCGCCCGCCAGCGCTCACCGGCGCCACGGGATGTGTGATTCGCGGCGGTGTCCGTGGCGTCGGTGGGTTTTGCAGGCGCGGCGGCCTGGGTTGCGTATCCGCTGAACGGACTGCCGTTTGTGGCGCCGCACGCGGCGCTTTCAGCGCTTTCGGCAACGCGTTCCCGGCCGGAATGCGTGTGAGGCGGCGTGCTGTCGGCGCGGCCGGCCGGCGCGAGCCCGCCGTTCCCCGGGCGCGGGAGCGCGAATGACTTTTCTTGCATGAGAATCTCTGGTCGCCATACGCGGCGGCGTGGGCCGCGTACCGATGTTCTGTCGATGCGTCGCACGCGGCTGCATGCGAGTCGGTAGCGATTGTAGTCCGCGTTTATTACGGCGGATTACGGAAAAGGCTGGAGTGTGTGCGCCAATTGGAGTCGATCGGAGCCGATCTGACTTACGGCGCGAATTGCTCGTGGAGATAGACCCGAATTCGCAGTTGGAGACGAGGAAGGCAGGTCGCGCGCCAATCCGCGCAGCGCATTGCCATCACGATCACGATCGAGATCGCGACACAAAAGGTTGCTGCGGAAAGCAACCCTCAGCGGCCACCCGACACGTCGAGCAAAGCGCCCGTCACATACGAGGCGGCGTCGCTCAGCAACCAGACGATGGTTTCGGCCACTTCGCCGGCCGTGCCGGGACGGCCGAGCGGTGTGGTCCCGCCGAGTTGCGCGGCGCGCTCGGGCTTGCCGCCGCTTGCGTGGATTTCGGTGTCGATGAGACCAGGGCGCACCGCGTTCACGCGCACGCCGCGCGGACCGAGCTCTCTGGCGAGGCCGAGCGTCATTGTATCGACGGCGCCTTTCGAGCCGGCATAGTCGACATATTCGTTCGGCGAACCGAGACGTGACGCCGCCGACGAAACGTTGACGATCACACCGCCCGCGCCGCCGCGATCGGTCGACATGCGCCGCGCGGCTTCGCGCGCGCAGAGATACGCGCCCAGCACGTTGACGTCGAACATGCGCTTCAGGCGCGCGAGGTCCATGTCCGCAAGCTGGCTGGACGGCGCAACGATGCCGGCGTTGTTGACGAGCGCATCGAGCCGCCCGAACTTCTGCTGGAGCGCGTCGAACATGGCGAGCACGTCGGCTTCGCTGGCGACGTCGCCGGCGATCGTCAGCGCGCGGCCGCCGGCGCGTTCCACTTCGGCGGCGGTGTCCTGTGCCGCGGCGAGATTGCGCGCGTAATTCACGCCGACGGACCAGCCGCGCGCGCCCAGCAAACGCGCGGTTGCGCGGCCAATGCCGCGGCTGCCGCCGGTGATCAGAACGGCTTTCGTCATCGCAACCTCATGGTTCGGGCAGAGTCAGACCGCGTTGCGGCTGATTGCCCACTTGTCGCTGGCGGGCGGCTGATAGCGTTGCAGCTTGCCGATCAGCGCGGCGGGATCGGCCTCGATCTGCAGGATGTCGAAATAGGTCTGGCGCATGAAACCTTCTTCGACGGTGTGCTGCAACAGCTTGATCAGCGGATCGTAGAAGCCGTCGATATTCAGCAGTGCCACCGCTTTCTGGTGGTAGCCGAGTTGCGCCCATGTGTAGACTTCGAACAGTTCTTCGAGCGTGCCCGCGCCGCCCGGCATCGCGACGAACGCGTCGGACAGGTCGGCCATCATCTTCTTGCGATGATGCATGTCGGGCACCACGTGCAGTTCGGTCAGGCCGTCGTGGCCGACTTCCTTGTTGACCAGCAACTCGGGAATCACACCGATCGCACGGCCGCCTTCGGCCATCACCGTATCGGCGATCACACCCATCAGGCCGACCTTGCCGCCGCCGTAGACCAGCGCGAGACCGGCTTGCACCAGCGCGCGGCCAAAAGCGCGCGCGGCTTCCGCGTACAACGGTTTGGCCCCGTTGGAGGAGCCGCAATACACACACACCGACTTCATGCTCAGGCGTCCTTTGGTTCGTTGCGGGGCGCGGCGCCTTCCTTGGGCGGCAGGTAGTCGTAAAACTCGCGCTTGGGCAGCTTGCCCGACACGAGGTCGTCGAAAATCTGCCGCGAGCGGCCGCGCAGATAAGGCGCCATTAGCGACACGATCTGCACGCTCACCTGGTGCAGTTCCGCGCGAATCGCTTCCTGCTCGTTGTATTTGCGCGGGTTCATCACGAACTGGTACGACAGCCAGTACGTGCCGATCACGCCGACGTTGGTGGCGATCACTTGCAGCTCTTCCGGCGTGGCGACCATTTCGCCGTCGGCCACGAGCTGTTCGCAGAACTGGCTCGCAAAACGCACCTTGTGGCTGATGATCTGCTTGAAGTGTGTTTCGAGTGTGCGGTTGCGCGCCAGCAGATCGTTCAGGTCACGATACAGGAAACGATAGCGCCACGTGAAATCGACCATGTACTGCAGGTACGACCACATTTCGTCGATGGTCGCGCGGTGGTCGTCGGGAAAACGCAGACGCTTTTCGATCTCCTGCTCGAACTGGCTGAAGATGCTGTTGATGATGTCGTCTTTGTTGCGGAAGTGGTAGTACAGGTTGCCTGGACTGATTTCCATTTCCTCGGCGATCGTCGTCGTCGTGACGTTCGGCTCGCCGATTTCGTTGAACAGCTTCAACGACAGTTCGAGAATCCGTTCGCGCGTGCGGCGGGGAGGTTTGGCTTCCATGTCGTCCGGCCCTGGTTACGCCGGGCTGGGACACACGGCGGCGTGCCGCTCTTCGCGTGATCCGCCCGGACGCGGTTGGTGTATCGAACGATTATAAACCGAGCGTTCTTATACCAAGGGCATACTCAGGGTTTTCATTCATCGAGGCGATGTCGCGTGAGGTTCGACGGCTGCGCTGCCGCACGAAAGCGGCTCGCGGCACGGCTTCACAGCCATGCCTTGAGCCATTGCACGACGAGCGGCCCGACGATCAGCAACCACGTCATCAGGCACATGCCGAGCGCGACCATCACGGCCGCGCTGCCGAGATCCTTCGCGCGTCGCGAGAGTTCGTGGCGTTCGAGCGAAATCCGGTCGATGGCCGCTTCCACGCTCGAATTGAGCAGCTCGACGATCAGCACCAGCAGCACGGAGCCGAGCAGCAAGACGCGCGACACCGGATCGACCGGCACCAGCACGCCGCATGGAATCAGGATCGCGGCGAGCGTGAGTTCCTGGCGAAATGCGCTCTCCTCGCGAATCGCGACGCGAAAGCCGGCAAGCGAATTTTTCATCGCGTGCCAGGCGCGCGTGACGCCGCGATTGCCCTTGTACGGATTGAAGGGCAGTGGCGCGAGCGGATCGTCGGGACTGAGCGGTTCATGCGGCGCGTCGTGTTGCCCGTCGTGCTGCGTGACGCGTTCCGTGCCGGGCTGCGTCGCGCGTGCCGTGCCATCGGCAACGCTTGCGCCGTTCATGCCGTTCAAACCATGCGCGCGATCTGCATGATTCGGCGCGCCCGGTTCGCTCACGTCGTCGAACGGTTCGATGCTGTCGGTATCGACGGCACGCAGCGCGCCGTTCGGCGCGCGTGCCGCGCTGGAGGGTCTGGTTCGCATGGACAGCTCCGCGCGCCGCGTCATGCGGCGGCGCTTTCCTCGCGGTACGCTGCGCGCGGCAGCGGCTTCAGATGCGCGGCGAACTGCTCGGAGGCCGCCGCCCACGAGAAGCGTTCGGCCCACGCGCGCGCATGATTGCGATCGATCTTCAGGGCTTCCAGGCACGCTTCACGCAGGTCTTCGTGCATCGCACCCGCGCCGCCTTCGCCGAGCACGTCGATCGGACCGGTGACCGGATAGGCCGCGACCGGCGTGCCGCAGGCGAGCGCTTCGAGCAGCACGAGCCCAAACGTGTCGGTCCGGCTCGGGAACACGAAGACGTCCGCCGCCGCATAGACTTTCGCCAGTTCGGCCTGGGTAAGCACGCCCAGGTAATTCGCCTGCGGATAGCGCGACTTCAGTTCGGCGAGTGCCGGGCCTTCACCGGCAACCCACTTCGAGCCGGGCAGATCGAGCTTCAGAAATGCCTCGACGTTTTTCTCGACCGCCACGCGTCCCACGTACAGAAAGATCGGCCGGGCGGTGTTGAGCACCTTCGAGTCCATCTGGTGAAAGATGTCCAGGTCGACGCCGCGCGTCCACAGCACGACGTTGGTGAAGCCGAACTTTTCGAGGTCGGTCTTGACGACCGGCGTGGGCGCCATCACCGCCAGCGACGGCTTGTGAAACCAGTGCAGGAACTTGTAGGTCGCGGCGAGCGGCATGCCGAAACGCGCCTGCACGTACTCCGGAAAACGCGTGTGATAAGCGGTCGTGAACGGCAGCTTGTGCTGGATCGCATAGGCGCGCGCGGCCATGCCGAGCGGACCTTCGGTGGCGATGTGCAAGGCGTCGGGCGCGAAGGCGTCGATACGCTGGCGCAGCTTGCGGCGCGGCAGCAGCGACAGACGGATCTCGGGATACGTCGGGCAAGGGATCGTCCTGAATTCGAGCGGTGTCAGCAGATCGACGCGGTGGCCGAGCGCGCTCAATTCGCGCGTGGTGTTTTTCAGCGTGCGTACGACGCCGTTGACCTGTGGCTCCCATGCATCGGTGACGATCATGATCTTCATCGGTTTTGGCCCAATAGAAGTTAAGAGGGACTACGCGGTCGCCCGGGCCTTTTGCACGCCCACTTCCGGAGAGCGCATCACGGTCCAGTAGATCACCTTCAGTTCGCCTTCATACGTCTCGACGAGTGCCGACAGGCTTTCGACCCAATCGCCGTCGTTGCAGTACAGCACGCCGTCGATATCGCGTATCTCGGCTTTGTGGATGTGCCCGCAGACCACGCCGTCGCAGCCGCGGCGGCGCGCTTCGTCGGTCATGACGCGTTCGAACGACGAGATGAAATTCACCGCGTTCTTCACCTGATGCTTCAGGTATTGCGACAGCGACCAGTACGGGAAGCCGAGCCGGCTGCGGATCCGGTTGAACCAGCGGTTCAGGATCAGGATCATCGTGTAGAGCGTGTCGCCGAGGTAGGCGAGCCACTTGGCGTGCTGGATCACGCCGTCGAACAGATCGCCGTGCACGATCCACAGGCGCTTGCCGGCGAGCGTGGTGTGAAACGCCTCGCCGCGCACGTGGATGTCGCCGAACGCGAGGTCGCAGAACTGGCGCGCGGCTTCGTCGTGATTGCCGGGCACGTAGATCACCTGGGTGCCTTTGCGCGCCTTGCGCAGCACCTTCTGCACGACGTCGTTGTGCGCCTGCGGCCAGTACCAGCCTTTCTTCAACTGCCAGCCGTCGATGATGTCGCCGACCAGGTACAGATACTCCGACTCGTTGTGGCGCAGGAAGTCGAGCAGATACGGCGCCTGGCAGCCGCTCGAGCCGAGATGGATGTCGGAGAGCCAGATGGTGCGGTAGCGGTGCGGTGCGGCGTGGTCGTCGTCGGGCTGGCCGGCGTGGGCGTCGAACGGCAGTGGCGCCACGGGCAACGGCAAGCCGTGACTGTGATTGGGTTCCGGATGGAACGCGACGGAGTCGACGCTCGGGCCGGTCTGGCGGAACAGGGAAGTCGCGGACGTTTTGGGGTCCATGGCTCACGCGTCGAGTTGCGGTGTGCGTATTGGGCCGGGTGCGCGTGACTGTGCCGTGACAGTCACGAGAACTTCTTATTACTGCACGGCGGGGAAGACGAGGCGGTGGGGTGGTAGAGACGAGGCGGCGAAGTGAAGCGGCGGTGAAGCGGCAGTGAAGCGGCGGTGAAGCGGCAGTGAAGCGGCGGTGAAGCGGCAGTGAAGCGCGGGACACGCGGCGAACTGCGGGCGCGGATCAGCGCATGACAGGAGAGGGCCGATGCGGCCCGCACCATGTGGCGCCGATCCAACAGGACAGCGAAAGAACTCGCCGAAGACCTTTGGCGGCTCAGCGCGAGACGCTGACGACCCGTGTGCCGGCGAGGCGATCGTGCAGGAACTGGCGCTGCGAATCGAAGCGGCCGGTGGCGGCCCACAGCACGAACCAGATGCCGGCGATCAGCAAGGTTTGCGGCAGCTTGAGTCCAAGCAGCGGATGCAGCGCGAGCGGCGGCAGAAACCACAGCCACGCGAACACGTAGCGGGCGATTGCACGGCCGGTGGAGAGCGGCGCGCCGTTTGCGGCGACGACGCGCAGGCGCCAGGTTTTCATCGGCAAGGTCTGGCCGCTATGGGTCCAGAACCAGACGAAATAGACGCCGACCACGAGGCCGATCCATGCCGCGAGCAGGTTGTGATGGGTTAGCCCATTGCGTTGCTGCGTCAGCGTGCTGAACAGATAGCCGGCGACGAATACCACGCCGAACAGGATCAACGCTTCGTAGAGCAGCGCCGCGAGACGCCGCCGCACGGTGGGCACGTTGCCGGTCGGATCAGCGGATATTGCCGGAGTCGTGAGCGGCTGGGACACAGTCGGCTCCGCTCAGGAGCCGTTGAAGATCGACGGCGCTTCGGCCGGCGAAACGGGCAGCGGCGTAGCGGGTACGAAGCTGCCGGTGGCGGGCACGGGCGGCGCGGCGGCCGGGCTCGGCAACGACGCCGCAGCGGCTGCCGCGGCGCTCGCCGCCGCTGCGCCGCTTGCGCCATGCTCACGCGCATTGACGAGGCGGTCCAGCCCCTTGATCTCGCTGCGGCCCGAGGGCGGCGCGCTGACCACGCTGGGCCGCCGCTTGCGCTCGCTGGCGGCGAGCCGCTCCTTCTGCTCTTCGGGCAACTGCTGATAGGCCTTCCACGCGTTCTGGCGGGTTTCGCGCGGCAATTCTTTCGACACCTGGTAGTTTTCGCGCGCGACGCGCCGCTGATCGGGCGTCATGCGGGTCCATTCGGTCATGCGCTCGTGCAGGCGTTTTTGCGCATCGGGCGACATCTTCGGGTAACGCGACGCGATCTTGATCCATTTGCGCTTGCGTTCGTCGCTAAACGAATCCCACTGGGCTTCGAACGGGGCGAGCGCGATGTGCTCGGCCGAACTCAGGTGCGACCACGCCATCGGGCTATTGCTGCCAGGCAGGCTGGGCAATTCGACGGCGAGTGTGGGCGCGGGCGCCTTGGCGATGGCGTTGCCGCCCGCGACGGGCGCGCTAACGGTCGACGGGCCCGGATAGAAGCGCGGATAGGTCGCGGCGAACGACACCAGGGCCGCGATCGTGCATCCGAAAACAACGGCCAGGCCGCGCTTGTAACTCACCCGAGAAATCTCCCGCTCAGTGGGCGCGTGAAAGGTACGCGTTGAAACCGTGGTCGAGATAGGCATTGAGCGGCAGGTCGTCGCTTAGCATGGCGGCATCGATATCGGCGAGCTCGGCAGTGCGTTGCTGGTCTTCCCAGTAGGCAATGCCCACGAGGCTGACGACCAGTGCGACGAGCGGCCACGCAAGGGCAAAGCGGCGCAGCGGCGAACGGCGGCGCTGCGGCAGTTCGACCTGCGGCATGCCGGCGGGCACGCCCGCGCCGGCGAAGGCCGGCACGAACACGGGCGCGCTCACCGTTTCGGGCTTCTTGCGGGCGAGTGCGGCACGGCGCGCCGCGGCGAGTCGATCGACGGTGGCGGACGGAATGCTGGCGGCGTTTTCGTCGAGCGCGCGGCGCACCTGGCGGGCGAACTCGAGTTCTTTGGTTTCGAGGGAGCTCATAGCGTGATTCCTTTGGCCTTGAGCGCTTGCGCCAGCGTGTGGGTGGCCCGCGAGCAGTGCGTCTTCACACTGCCTTCGGAGCAGCCCATTGCGGCGGCAGTCTCGGCGACATCCATATCTTCCCAATAACGCATGAGAAACGCCTCCCGTTGACGTGCCGGTAATTTTTGGATCTCGTCGTCGATTAACTGCAGAACCTGTTCGCGTTCGAGTTTCTGTTCGTTGCTCTCGGCGCCCGCCGAGCCTTGCTGTGCCTCGAAGGTTTCGAGGGGGTCGAATTCGTCGTCGTCGGCGTTGCCGAGCGAGGAAAACAGACTAACCCAGGTATTGCGCACTTTGGCACGACGGAAATAGTCGTGCATCGCATTCTGGAGAATACGCTGAAACAGCAGCGGAAGTTCGGCGGCCGGACGATCGCCATATTTTTCGGCGAGCTTGATCATCGCGTCCTGCACGATGTCGAGCGAGGCGTCGTCGTCCCGCACGGCGTAGACCGTCTGCTTGAATGCGCGCCTTTCGACGCCCGCCAGAAAATCGGCGAGTTCCTTGTCTGATGCCATCCGTTTGGGGGTCGGCGCAGCGAGCGTGCGCGTAATCGGTCGAAAAATGTCGTAAAACTCGCGGATGCTAACAAACTTTTGCGCCGCGCGGGCGAAACGTGATTCACCTTGCATCTCGATAACAGCCTTCCGGTCAATATCGCGAGGCTGGTACAGCGCGTCCAGGCAATATTTGCTTGACCGCGCGGGCGTCTGCAGATATCGTCGCTGGTTCGCAACATAAGTGACCTGTCTCATTGAGGTGTGGCCCAAGAAGCTCACCTGTCAACTGGACGCGCCGCTTGAACCCGAGCCACAAGCCCGGCAGAGAGCACCCGATCAATTTTTTGCCGAAAATTCGAAAGGTGAATAAATGAATATGCCCAGCGCGGAATTCTCCACGTCGGATACGACCCCTCATCCCGAAGCTGACTCTATCGGCGCCACCGTGCTCATGAAGGCACTGGCCGACGAAGACGTCGAGTTTGTCTGGGGCTATCCCGGCGGCTCGGTACTCTACATTTACGACGAGCTGTACAAGCAGGACAAATTCCAGCACATCCTCGTGCGCCACGAGCAGGCCGCAGTCCACGCCGCCGACGCCTACGCGCGTTCCACCGGCAAGGTCGGTGTGTGCCTCGTGACCTCCGGCCCCGGCGTCACCAATGCGGTGACCGGCATCGCCACTGCCTACATGGATTCGATTCCGATGGTGGTGATCAGCGGCCAGGTGCCGACTGCCGCGATCGGCCAGGATGCGTTCCAGGAGTGCGACACGGTCGGTATCACGCGTCCTTGCGTGAAGCACAACTTCCTCGTGAAGGACGTGCGCGACCTCGCCGCCACCGTCAAGAAAGCCTTTTACATTGCCCGTACCGGCCGTCCCGGCCCCGTGCTGATCGACATTCCGAAAGACGTGTCGAAGGCGCCTTGCCAGTACGAGCCGCTCAAAAGCGTGTCGCTGCGCTCGTACAACCCGGTCACGAAGGGCCACTCCGGCCAGATCCGCAAAGCGGTCGCGCTGCTGTTGTCGGCGAAGCGTCCTTATATCTATACCGGCGGCGGCATCATTCTCGCGGACGCATCGCGTGAACTGAACCAGTTCGCCGATCTGCTTGGTTATCCCGTCACCAACACGTTGATGGGTCTGGGCGGCTACCGCGCGAGTGACAAAAAATTCCTCGGCATGCTCGGCATGCACGGCACGTACGAAGCCAATATGGCGATGCAGCACTGCGACGTGCTGATCGCGATCGGCGCGCGTTTCGACGACCGTGTGATCGGCGACCCGGCGCACTTCGCGTCGCGTCCGCGCAAGATCATCCATATCGACATCGACCCGTCCTCCATCTCCAAGCGCGTCAAGGTCGACATTCCGATCGTCGGCGACGTGAAGGAAGTGCTGAAGGAGCTGATCGAGCAGCTGCAAACGGCCGAGCACGGCCCGGACACCGCGGCGCTCGCCGACTGGTGGAAGGACATCGAGGCGTGGCGCGCGAAAGACTGCCTCAAGTTCGACCGCAAGAGCGACATCATCAAGCCGCAGTACGTGGTGGAAAAGGCGTGGGAACTGACCGACGGCAATGCCTTCGTGTGTTCCGACGTCGGCCAGCATCAGATGTGGGCGGCGCAGTTCTATCGCTTCAACAAGCCGCGCCGCTGGATCAACTCTGGTGGTCTCGGCACGATGGGCTTCGGCCTGCCGGCGGCGATGGGCGTGAAGATGGCGCACCCGGACGACGACGTGCTCTGTATCACGGGCGAAGGCTCGATCCAGATGTGCATCCAGGAGCTCTCCACCTGCAAGCAGTACGAGACTCCGGTGAAGATCATTTCGCTGAACAACCGCTATCTGGGCATGGTGCGCCAGTGGCAGCAGATCGAATACAGCAAGCGCTATTCGCATTCGTACATGGATGCGCTGCCGGATTTCGTGAAGCTCGCCGAAGCGTACGGCCACGTGGGCATGCGTATCGAACGCACGGCGGATGTGGAGCCGGCGTTGAAGGAAGCGCTGCGCCTGAAAGATCGCACGGTGTTTCTCGATTTCCAGACCGATCCGACCGAAAACGTCTGGCCGATGGTTCAGGCCGGCAAGGGCATCACCGAGATGCTCATGGGTTCGGAAGATCTATAACGACGGCGCGCTTGGGTTCGTTCACCTGAGCGCAGCGTTGGCTTCGTCATGCGCGCCTTCATGAAAGGCGGGAGCGGACGAGGCGGCGCGAACCGTTCGCAGACATCGACAAAACATCTGGAAGAAGCGAATCATGAGACACATCATTTCCGTCCTGCTGGAAAACGAACCGGGCGCGTTATCACGCGTGGTTGGTCTCTTCTCGGCACGCGGCTACAACATTGAAACCTTGACGGTGGCTCCGACCGAAGACCGTTCGCTGTCGCGCATGACCATCGTCTCCATTGGCTCGGACGACGTGATCGAACAGATCACGAAGCATCTGAACCGCCTGATCGAGGTGGTGAAAGTGGTCGACCTTACCGAGGGCGCCCACATCGAGCGCGAGCTGATGTTGATCAAGGTGAGGGCGGTCGGCAAGGAACGTGAGGAGATGAAGCGGATGTCGGATATTTTCCGCGGCCGCATCATCGACGTCACCGAAAAGACCTACACGATCGAACTGACGGGCGCGAGCGACAAGCTCGATGCCTTCATCGAAGGGATCGACGCTACGGCGATTCTCGAAACGGTCCGCACGGGCAGTTCGGGCATTGGTCGCGGCGAGCGCATTCTGAAGGTGTGACGCGCGAGCGTTCAGCTCGTCTCGATCCAGGCCGGGCAGTGGCTGCACGAACCCGGCCAGCAACAACTATAGGCAGTATCTGAATCTCACTGAATCATCGAATTTAGCCAAGGAACCGACATGAAAGTTTTCTACGACAAGGACGCCGACCTCTCCCTCATCAAGGGCAAGCAAGTCACCATCATCGGCTATGGCTCGCAAGGCCATGCGCACGCGCTGAACCTGAAGGAAAGCGGCGTGAACATCACCGTCGGTCTGCGCAAGGGCGGCGCATCGTGGAGCAAGGCCGAGAACGCCGGCCTGCAGGTCAAGGAAGTGGCAGAAGCCGTCAAGGGCGCAGACGTGGTCATGATGCTGCTGCCGGACGAGCAGATCGCCGAAGTCTATGCGAAAGAAGTGCACGCCAACATCAAGCAAGGCGCGGCGCTCGCGTTCGCGCACGGCTTCAACGTGCATTACGGCCAGGTGATTCCGCGTGCCGACCTCGACGTGATCATGATCGCGCCGAAGGCACCGGGCCACACGGTTCGCGGCACCTACTCGCAAGGCGGCGGCGTGCCCCACCTGATCGCTGTCGCGCAGGACAAGTCGGGCGCGGCGCGTGACATCGCGCTGTCGTACGCTGCGGCGAACGGCGGCGGCCGTGCCGGCATCATCGAAACCAACTTCCGCGAAGAAACGGAAACCGACCTGTTCGGCGAACAGGCCGTGTTGTGCGGCGGTACGGTCGACCTGATCAAGGCCGGCTTCGAAACGCTGGTGGAAGCGGGCTACGCGCCGGAAATGGCGTACTTCGAATGCCTGCACGAACTGAAGCTGATCGTCGACCTGATCTACGAAGGCGGCATCGCGAACATGAACTACTCGATCTCGAACAACGCCGAATACGGCGAGTACGTGACGGGTCCGCGTATCGTGACGGCTGAAACGAAGAAGGCGATGAAGGCCGTGCTGACCGACATTCAAACGGGCGAGTACGCGAAGAGCTTCATCCTCGAAAACAAGGCCGGCGCGCCCACGCTGCAATCGCGCCGCCGTCTGACGGCCGAACACCAGATCGAACAGGTCGGTTCGAAGCTGCGCGCCATGATGCCGTGGATCGCGAAAAACAAGCTGGTCGATCAGTCGAAGAACTAAGCCAGTCTTGGGTTAGGTCCGGCGCGGCGCTGTGCCGCAACTGCCGGACAGATCAAAAAGCCGTCCAAGGGTGCTGAACCCTGGGCGGCTTTTGCTATCCTACGGTTTTACAAAAACACAGAAGCCATTCATGAATTACCCTCATCCGATCATCGCGCGAGAAGGCTGGCCGTTCATCGCCATCGCGGCCGTCGTTGCATTGCTGATTCACTTCTTCGCGGGGTTCGGCGTTTCATGGCTGTTCTGGCTGCTGCTGATTTTCGTCGTGCAGTTCTTCCGTGACCCCGCACGCCCGATTCCCACTCAGGCGAATGCCGTGCTGTGCCCGGCCGACGGCCGTATCGTCGCAGTCGAAACCGCGCACGATCCGTACGCCAATCGTGAAGCGCTGAAGATCAGCGTGTTCATGAACGTCTTCAACGTCCACTCGCAACGCTCGCCGGTGGATGGCGCGATCTCCAAGGTCGAATATTTCCCGGGCGCGTATCTGAATGCCGCGGTGGACAAGGCTTCCACCGAAAACGAACGCAATGCGATCGTGATCGAAACGGCCGGCGGCCAGACCGTGACGTCGGTGCAGATCGCCGGTTTGATCGCGCGGCGCATTCTTTGCTACGTACGGGCAGGTGAGCCGCTCACCCGTGGCCAACGTTACGGATTTATCCGCTTCGGCTCGCGCGTCGACGTGTATCTGCCGGTGGGCAGCCGTCCGCGTGTGTCGATTGGCGAGAAGGTTTCCGCGTCGTCCACGATCCTCGCTGAACTATAAAGCGGCACCAAGGAGGTTTTCCGAATGGCCGCATTCAAACCGCGTCGACCCCGTAACAGCGGACCGCTGCCGCGTCCGTTCCGCCGTAACAAGCCGATGGTGACGGAGGCAGCGGTCGACAGCCGGCGCGCGCAGCGTCAGCAGTTCCTGAGAAAGCGCGGCATCTATCTGCTGCCGAATGCCTTCACCACAGCGGCCTTGTTCTGCGGCTTCTTTGCCGTGGTGCAGGCCATGAATGTGCGCTTCGAGGTCGCGGCCATCGCGATCTTCGTGGCGATGGTGCTCGACGGCATGGACGGCCGTGTCGCCCGCATGACGCACACGCAAAGCGCGTTCGGCGAGCAGTTCGACAGCCTGTCGGACATGGTGTCGTTCGGCGTGGCGCCGGCGCTCGTGATGTACGAGTGGATTCTCAAGGACCTCGGCCGCTGGGGCTGGCTCGCAGCGTTCGTCTACTGTTCGGGTGCGGCATTGCGTCTCGCGCGTTTCAACACGAACATCGGCGTGGTCGACAAGCGTTTCTTCCAGGGCATGCCGAGCCCGGCCGCGGCGGCGCTGATCGCCGGTTTCGTATGGCTCGCCACGGACAACCGCGTACCGCTCAAGCTCGTCTGGCTGCCCTGGGTTGCCTTCGTGCTGACCATCTACGCCGGCGTGACGATGGTGTCGAACGCGCCGTTCTATAGCGGCAAGGCGCTCGACGTGCGGCATCGCGTGCCATTCGGCGTGATCCTGCTGGTGGTGGTCGCGTTCGTGCTGGTGTCCTCCGATCCGCCGCTGATGCTGTTCGGCCTGTTCGTGCTTTACGGCTTGTCCGGCTACGTGTTCTGGGGCTATCAGGCGTTGCGGGGCAGGGCCAATCCGGCTCGTTCGGTGGTGCGCGACAGGTAATCGTTCGTTTGCGCGAGCTGTTGAACCCCATGAGAAAACGGCGGCTTCTGGCTGCCGTTTTTTCGTTTGGCGTGCCCGCCTGGCGGCGCTGGCGGGCAGGTCCGGCGCCAATTGCGTGGCGGCGGGAATGCCGCTATAGTCGTTGGATGAATGCGTTCACGTTCCTTGTCGAGCCGCGCCGTGAGCCTCCACAGGCCAGTGCGCCGGTGAGCATGCCAATGCTGGAGCGTCGGCCGCGCTGATCGTCGCGCTTTCGTTACGCTTTTCGTCACGCTGATCGTTTTTGCCCTCCGTCTGCCTCGTCTGTGATCGATTATTGCCAGCGGTAGCGCAGACAGCCGAATTCCAATATCCCATCCCCACCATTGAACGACTCCGCAGGAGACTCGACATGTCCGACAAACTGATCATATTCGACACCACGTTGCGAGACGGCGAACAATCGCCTGGCGCATCGATGACGAAAGAAGAAAAAATCCGTATCGCGAAGCAACTCGAACGGATGAAGGTGGACGTGATCGAAGCAGGCTTCGCGGCAAGCTCGAACGGCGACTTCGATTCGATCCATACCATCGCGGGCCTGATCAAGGACAGCACGATCTGCTCGCTGGCCCGCGCGAACGACAAGGACATTCAGCGCGCGGCCGACGCGCTCAAACCGGCCGACCGCTTCCGCATTCACACGTTTATCGCAACTTCGCCGCTGCACATGGAAAAGAAGCTGCGCATGACGCCGGACCAGGTGTTCGAGCAGGCGAAGCTGGCAGTGCGTTTCGCCCGCAAATTCACCGACGACGTCGAGTTTTCGCCGGAAGACGGCAGCCGCTCGGACATGGACTTTCTGTGCCGCGTGCTGGAAGCCGTGATTGCCGAAGGCGCGACTACCATCAATATCGCGGATACGGTCGGCTACGGCGTGCCGGAGCTGTACGGCCAGCTCGTGAAAACGCTGCGCGAGCGCATTCCGAACTCGCATAAAGCCGTGTTCTCGGTGCATTGCCACAATGACCTCGGCATGGCGGTGGCGAATTCGCTGGCCGGCGTGCAGATCGGCGGCGCGCGCCAGGTCGAGTGCACGATCAATGGCCTTGGCGAGCGCGCGGGCAACACGTCGCTCGAAGAAATCGTCATGGCCGTGAAGACCCGCAGGGATTACTTCGGGCTCGATGTCGGTCTCGATACCACGCAGATCGTGCCGGCTTCGAAACTGGTGTCGCAGATCACCGGTTTCGTCGTGCAGCCGAACAAGGCGGTGGTCGGCGCGAACGCGTTCGCCCATGCTTCGGGCATCCACCAGGACGGCGTGCTGAAGGCGCGCGACACCTACGAAATCATGCGCGCCGAGGACGTGGGCTGGAGCGCGAACAAGATCGTGCTCGGCAAGCTGTCGGGCCGTAACGCGTTCAAGCAGCGTTTGCAGGAACTGGGCATTGCGCTGGATAGCGAAGGCGAGTTGAACACGGCGTTCGCGCGCTTCAAGGAACTGGCCGACCGCAAGTCGGAAATCTTCGACGAAGACATCATCGCGATCGTCACGGAAGAATCCGCCGAGGCGCAGGAGAAAGAGCACTACAAGTTCCTGTCGCTGTCGCAACATTCGGAAACCGGCGAGCAGCCGCACGCGAAGATCGTGTTCTCCGTCGAAGGCAAGGAAGTGACCGGTGAGGCGCGCGGCAACGGCCCGGTCGACGCCACGCTGAACGCGATCGAAACGGAAGTGGGGAGCGGTTCGGAACTGCTGCTGTACTCGGTGAACGCGATCACCACCGGCACGCAGGCACAAGGCGAAGTGACCGTGCGTTTGTCGAAGAGCGGGCGCATCGTCAACGGCGTGGGCACGGATCCGGATATCGTCGCGGCTTCCGCGAAAGCGTATATCTCCGCGCTCAACAAGCTGTATTCGAACGTGGACAAGTTGAATCCGCAACGTTCGGAGTGAGCGAGGCAAAGGCAGCGCGCTGACGGCGCGACTGCCTGTCCGTCACAGGAGTCGCAAAAGCCCCGCGCCTTGAGTGGCGTGGGGCTTTTGCATTGTGGGGTCACTCTGTTGCCGTGCGCCGCATCGACCAGCCTCGCGCGGCGCGCGCCTGGGCCCGAACCTGATGCCGCACTTCGACGGCAATGCCGCGGTTCGGCGCGTCGGCCACGAATGTGTCGAGCAGTTCGCGCACGTCGTGGTCGACAAAGTCAGCGCGCGTCGCATCGACAATCACGGTGGCGCCGTCGGGAATCTGCTGCAGATAGTGCTTGAGCGGCACTTTGCCGAGAAACGACACGTCCTTGCGAAACGACAGCAGATAGTGATCGCCGTGTTGCGCGAGCACGATCGGGCTGCGCAGATTCGCATACAGCGCGAGCAGCACGCTGCACAGAATGCCGAGCACGATGCCGATCAGCAGATCGGTTGCGAGCACACCGACGAGAGTCACGATAAACGGTGCGAACGGCGCAAAGCCCTGCTTCGCCACGGCGGCGAACAGCGACGGCTTGGCGAGCTTCAGCCCCGTGAAGATCAGGATCGCCGCGAGGCAGGCAAGCGGAATCAGGTTGATGACGCTGGTGAGCGCGAACACGCTGACGAGCAGCAGCACGCCGTGAATGATCGCCGAGAGCCGGCTTTGTGCGCCGGCATGCACGTTGGCCGAACTGCGCACGATCACCGACGTGATCGGCAGTCCGCCGATCGCACCGGCAATCAGATTGCCCACGCCTTGCGCCTTCAGTTCGCGATCCGGCGGCGCGGGGCGTCGTTCGGGATCGATCTGCTCGACCGCTTCCAGGCTCAGCAGCGTTTCGAGGCTGGCGACGATCGCCAGCGTGATGGCCACGCGCCAGACATCGGGATTGACGAGTTGTGCGAAGTGCGGCCCGAAATCGGCCCACTCGAGCGCGAGTTGCAACGCGGCGAACGATTCGAGCGGAGGCAGGGCAACCCGATGTTCGGCGGGCGGCGCAAGCGACGGCGCCAGCACGCTGAGCAGCAACGTCGCGCCGATCCCGAGCAGGACCACCGCAAGCGGTGCCGGCACGCGACGCACCAGCGCGAAGCGGCGCAGCGCGCGCGTTTCCCAGCCGACCAGAATCGCCAGCGACAGCAACGTGATCACGCAGGCCGCCAGCGAAACCGAACCGAACGGCGTGCCAATCGAGCCGGCGGCCTGCGCAACCGGTTGCGCGGCGGACGCTGCGTCCGCGCCGGACAGCCCGAGCGCCAGCGGGAACTGCTTGACGATCAGCAGCACGCCGATCGCCGCGAGCATGCCCTTGATCACCGGCGAGGGCACGTAGGCGGCGAAGCGGCCGGCTTTGAGCATGCCGAAACCGAACTGGATCGCGCCGGACAGCAGCACCGCCAGCAGGAAGGCGGAGAAGCTGCCGAGTTGCGCGATCCCGTCGATCACGATCACGACGAGGCCCGCAGCCGGACCGCTCACGCTCAGGCGCGAGCCGCTCAGCACGGCCACCACCAGCCCGCCGACAATGCCCGAGACGAGCCCGGCAAAAGGTTCGACGCCCGATGCATTGGCGATGCCCAGACAAAGCGGCAGCGCCACCAGAAAAACGACCGTGCCCGCAAGCAGGTCGCGCTGAAACGTGGAGAAAAAAGCTCGAAGGTTCATGGTGTCGGTGCAGTAAGGAGTGAGGCCTGGTACGCGGCGAAAGCCGAACCGGTCCGGAGTCGCACGAGGTGCCGCGTCAAGCCGCGCTGTGGGCGGCGGTCGTGCAGGTCATCGCGTCGTCGGCTTCGTAGCCGGAGGAGAGGACTTTGATGCGGCCGTCTTCGAGCGCGAAGATCCAGCCGTGCACGAGCGGCGCCGGATCGGCGTCCCGCACGACAGGGTGCGCGCGTAGCCCGCGTACCTGCTCGAGCACGTTCAGCTCGGCGAGGCGGTCGATACGTTGGCGCTCGTTCGCGTGGCCATCCAGTTCCTCGTGGTGCGCCCTGGCGAGCGCGCAAAGCGGCGCGATCCGCCGATTCACGTGCGGCAGGCCAGGTTCGGGCGGCAGCAGCGCGGCGCGTACGCCGCCGCATCCATAATGGCCGCAGACGATCACATGGCCGACCTTCAGCACCTTCACCGCATATTCGAGGACGCTCGCCGAGTTGTCGTCGCCGGCCTGAAAGAGATTGGCGATGTTGCGGTGGACGAACAGGTCGCCCGGCTCGCAATGCGTGATGGTTTCGGCGGGCACGCGGCTGTCCGAGCAGCCGATCCACAGCACGTGAGGATTCTGCCCGCGCACCAGATCGCGGAAAAATGCGGGGTTGCGCACGGCGGTTTCGTGCGCCCATGCGACATTGGCGACGAGGAGACGTTTGGGACGGTTCATCGAGAGGGCTCCGTAAGCAAGGCGCATTGATTCGGCGCCGAATTCACGGCTACGCTCGCGCGGCCTCACGAGAGGCCGGCACCGAATCAATGCTTACTAAAGCCTTTCTATCAAAAAATAAATCTGCTGTGGGAGAAATAAAATTCGCTGTAATGCGTAATAAATAAAAAAAAGCCGCCCGGAAAGGCGGCTTCGTGGATGCGGGCTCGCGGCCTGCGTCGCTCAGAACAGGCTGCGGCGATCCGGATCATGCAACGGATCGGGCGTTTTCTGCGTGAGCCGCACAATGCCCTGGTCGTCGAAATAAAAGCTGTACATCATGTACCAGACGTTGTCTTCCAGATAGCGATAGGTCCAGACTTCACGCTTCATCAACGGAAAATATGCGGTTTCGACCGGGCGGCCGAAGTTCACCAGCACGTCGCTCTTGGTCCACTTGCCGATTTCCGCGCGGTAGAACTCGTTGGGTTGCAGCACCTGGCGCACGTTGACGATCTTGCCGGATGCGTCGATGTCGGCCGCGGTGGTGGTTTCGCCCATCGGCTGGGTCGGCCACATCAGCCGCTTGCCGCCGTTCGGCAGGTCGTAGCTTTCGCGCGGCGGGCCGAGGCGCGCAACGATGGTCGATTCGTCCGCGCCTTGCTGGTATTGCTGCCAGGGCTGCGCGCAGCCGGCGAGCGCGAGGGCGCTCAGGCAAACGAGCGCCGCGCGGCGCAGGCGCCTTGCGGCCGGCGCTCCGATCGAGGCCGCCGTGACGTGGTGGCGGTTGAACATGTATTCCTCCGATGGCGTGTGAGTAGCGGTTTTTATCATCGAGACGCATTATTTTGACACGCGCTGCGGCAAAAGATTTGCGCTTCGTGAAGAGCCGGTCAGGAATGACAGTAACGGTTGCGCCGGCTTGCTTATTCCGTCGTGAACGACCTATGATCCGCGCTTTCACCAATCAGGCGGGGCGATGACGATGGCGAAGTGGCAACGGACGGCGGCGGCGCTGGCAGCGCTTTTGATGACGGCGGCAGCGCACGCGGCGGGCGAGCCGGCGACCAAGCCCGTGGCCGGCGCCGCAGCTAGCCCCGCAGTTGGTCCGGCAGCGAAGCTGGCGGCTGACGCTGGAGCAATACCACCAGCTGACGCCGCAGCGAAGCCCGCGAGCAAACCCACCGGCGCGCCCATCCAGCTGGCGTTGATCGAAGGCATGTCCGGCCCGTTCGCCAACGCGGGCGCGGCGGTGGAGCGCAATCTGCGCTTCGGCGTCGAGCAGGTGAACGCGCATGGCGGCGTCAAGCTTGCCGACGGTGCGCATCCGTTCGAACTGGTCGTGCTGGACAGCAAGGGCGGCACCGAAGAGGCGCTCACGCAACTGCGTGCGGCCGCCGACCGCCATATCGGCTACATCATGCAAGGCAACAGTTCGGCGGTCGCCGCCGCGCTGATCGGCGCGATCGACAAGCAGAACAGCCGCGAACCGGGCAACCGCGAACTGTTTCTCAACTATTCCGCCGACGACCCTGCCCTCACCAACGCCAACTGCAGCTTCTGGCATTTCCGCTTCGACGCCCACGCGGGCATGCGCATGGACGCGCTGGCCGACGTGATCCAGCGCGACAAGGCGGTGGAAGGTCTATCTGCTGAACCAGGACTACAGTTTCGGCCACGATGTGAGCAGCCTCGCACGTTCCGCGCTGGCGGCGAAGCGACCGGACATCGCGGTGGTCGGCGACGAATTTCATCCGATCGGCCGGGTGAAGGACTTCGCGCCGTACGTCGCGAAGATCCGCGCGAGCGGGGCGGACGCCGTGATCACGGGCAACTGGGGCAACGACCTGACGCTGCTCGTGAAGGCCGCGCGCGAGCAGGGGCTGGACACGAAGTTCTACACGTTCTACGGCAACAGCCTGGGCGCGCCCGCCGCTCTCGGCGACGCCGGCGTGGGCCGCGTGGTCGCGGTAGCCGACTGGCATCCGAACGCCGGCGGAGTGGCTTCCGACGCGTGGTACGCCGCCTTCCGGGCCCGCTTCCCGGCCGCGCAGGACGATTACCCGGTGCTGCGCATGCCGCTGATGATCGAAACCCTGGCCGCGGCGATGTCGCGCGCCGGCAGTGCCGACCCGACTGCGGTGGCGCGAGCCCTCGAAGGGATCAAATTCGACAACGGCTTTCACGCCTCGTGGATGCGCGCCGACGACCATCAACTTATCCAGCCCCTTTACGTGATGGAAATGGACAAGGCCGGCACGCCGGGCGTGCATTTCGATAACGAAGGCTCCGGCTACGGTTTTCGCACGGTGTTGGCGTTGCCGCCCGAGCGCACGGTCCTGCCGACCGTCTGCCGGATGAAGCGGCCATGATGCAGGCGAGGTGCGCGCCATCGCCCGGCGCAGCAGGGTTCGCGGCCGGAATGGGCTGTGCTACAATACGCGTCCCGTTGCGAGGCAGGCCTTTATCCAAGGCATGTGAGCGCACGGGTAACCCACGGCACGGCCTTTCTTCCGTGACCGCCTGTCCAGTTCTTAAGGAAATCGACATGTCCGCAGTTGAAACAAGCAAGAAGTCCGAAGTCGTTGCGCAATTCGCACGCGCAGCTAACGACACCGGCTCCCCCGAAGTTCAGGTCGCGCTGCTCACGACCCGCATCAACGAACTGACCGTTCACTTCAAGGCACACACGAAAGATCACCACAGCCGCCGCGGTCTGCTGCGCATGGTGAGCCGTCGTCGTAAGCTGCTCGACTACCTGAAGGGTAAGGACGCGGATCGTTACCGCGCACTGATCGAGAAGCTGGGTCTGCGTAAGTAATCGGCCAGTCGTTCAGCAAGATGCCTGTGTCAGTTCCACTGATACAGGCATTTTGTTTTTGCGCGGTGCGCTTCATGTGATGCGCGCCGGCTGTTCTCCGCAGTGGCGTGCCGGTTCATGCGGCGGGAGCAGGAAGCAGTAATCAGGCAGTAGAGCAAGCAGTAAAGAAGAGAATCATGGCCGGGCTTCAGGGCGGAGCTTTGTGTCATTCCAGCGGTTCGCGCGCGTACTCAACGTAAAGCGTGGTTCTCTGGAATGGCATAACACTACTCTTCCCATGCGGCGCCGGTCCTGGCGTTGCCGCGCCGCTTCTGGTTCGCGCGGCATTACGAAGAGGAAAAGCAATGACTATGTTCAATAAGATCGTCAAAGAATTTCAGTGGGGACAACATAAGGTTCGCCTCGAAACCGGCGAAATCGCTCGTCAGGCAAGCGGCGCCGTGATCGTCGACGTCGAAGATACCGTGGTGCTGGCCACCGTGGTCGGCGCCAGGACGGCCAAGCCGGGTCAGGACTTTTTCCCGCTGACCGTCGACTACCTCGAAAAGACTTACGCAGCCGGCAAGATTCCGGGTGGCTTCTTCCGCCGCGAAGGCCGTCCGTCGGAAGGCGAAACGCTGATCTCGCGCCTGATCGACCGTCCGCTGCGTCCGCTGTTCCCGGAAGGCTTCTACAACGAAGTCCAGGTCGTGATCCACGTCCTTTCGCTGAACCCCGAAATCCCCGCTGACATTCCCGCGCTGATCGGCGCGTCGGCGGCGCTCGCCGTGTCCGGTCTGCCGTTCAACGGCCCGGTCGGCGCAGCACGCGTGGCCTACATCAACAACGAATACGTGTTGAACCCGACGCGTCCGCAAATGAAGGAATCGGCGCTCGACCTGATCGTGGCCGGTACGGAACGCGCGGTGCTGATGGTGGAATCGGAAGCGCAGCAACTGAGCGAAGAAGTGATGCTCGGCGGCGTGGTGTTCGGTCACGAACAGATGCAGATCGCGATCGACGCGATCCACGATCTGGTCCGCGAAGGCGGCAAGCCGGAATGGGATTGGCAGCCGGCGGCGAAGAACGAGCCGTTGATCGCCCGCGTAACGGAACTGGCGCAAGCCGATCTGCTCGCCGCTTATCAATTGCGCGACAAGCAGGCTCGTTCGGCCAAGCTGAAGGAAATCTACGCAGCCACGTCGGCAAAGCTGGAAGAAGACGCGGCAGCAGGCGGCACGGTAGCGGCCGACAAGGCAACTGTCGGCAACGTGCTGTTCGACATCGAAGCGAAGATCGTCCGTACGCAGATCCTGAACGGCGAACCGCGTATCGACGGGCGCGACACGCGTACCGTGCGCCCGATCGAAATCCGTACCGGCGTGCTGCCGCGTACGCACGGTTCGGCACTCTTCACGCGCGGCGAAACGCAGGCGCTGGTGGTGGCCACGCTGGGCACGAAGGGCGACGAGCAGAACATCGACGCGCTCGAAGGCGAATACCGCGAACGCTTCATGCTCCACTACAACATGCCGCCGTTCGCGACCGGCGAAACGGGCCGCGTCGGTTCGCCGAAGCGCCGTGAAATCGGTCACGGCCGTCTGGCCAAGCGCGCGCTGGCCGCGTGCCTGCCGAGCGCGGACGAGTTCGGCTACTCGATCCGCGTCGTGTCGGAAATCACGGAATCGAACGGTTCCTCGTCGATGGCTTCGGTGTGCGGCGGCTGCCTCGCGCTGATGGACGCCGGCGTGCCGATGAAGGCGCACGTCGCCGGCATCGCAATGGGCCTGATCCTGGAAGGCAACAAGTTTGCCGTGCTGACCGACATCCTCGGCGACGAAGATCACCTCGGCGACATGGACTTCAAGGTGGCGGGCACCGAGCAAGGCGTGACCGCGCTGCAAATGGACATCAAGATCCAGGGCATCACCAGGGAAATCATGCAGGTCGCCCTCGCGCAAGCCAAGGAAGGCCGTTTGCACATCCTCGGCAAGATGACCTCGGCTGTCTCGGGCGCGAACACGGTGCTGTCGGACTACGCACCGCGCATGATCACCATCAAGATCAATCCGGAAAAAATCCGCGACGTGATCGGCAAGGGTGGTTCGGTGATCCGCGCGCTGACCGAAGAAACCGGCACGACGATCGATATTTCGGACGACGGCGTCGTCACCATCGCCAGCACGAGCAGTGAAGGCATGGCGGAAGCGAAGAAGCGTATCGAGAACATCACGCTGGAAGTCGAAGTGGGTCAGGTGTACGAAGGCACCGTGCTCAAGCTGCTCGATTTCGGCGCGATCGTGAACATCCTGCCGGGCAAGGACGGTCTGCTGCACATTTCCGAAATCGCCAACGAGCGTATCAAGGACATCAACGACTATCTGAAAGATGGCCAGCAGGTGAAGGTCAAGGTCATCCAGACGGACGAAAAGGGCCGCGTGCGTTTGTCGGCCAAGGCGTTGCTGAACGACGCCGCGAACGGCGCGCCGCAAGGCGAGCCGACGCCGCAGCAGTAATGCGGTAGCGGACAACGGCCGGCAGCGTGAATGCGCGCCGGCCGTTTTTCATGAAGGGTTCAGGTGAATTGCGCTGCACGCGGGCGCCCCGGAGGAAATCCCGTCGGGGCACACAAACGGGTACTCTGTTTGTTCATGCCGGCATGCAACGCAATCCAATCTTGGAGTTGACGCAGATGAAAGCGATCGAAATCACCGAATTCGGTGCACCGGAAGTCCTGAAGCTGGCCGAGCGGCCCACGCCGCAACCGGCGGCGGGCGAGGTGCTGATCAAGGTGGCCGCATCCGGCATCAACCGTCCGGACGTGTTCCAGCGCAAAGGCGGCTATGCGCCGCCGCCGGGCGCGTCGGATCTGCCGGGGCTGGAAGTGGCGGGAGAAATTGTCGGCGGTACGATCGACGAAAAGAACAACCCGTTTGGCCTGAAGGTCGGCGATCGCGTATGCGCGTTGCTCGCCGGCGGCGGCTATGCGGAATACGCGGTCGCGCCGCTGCTGCAGTGCCTGCCGGTGCCGGCAGGCCTGTCGGACGTCGAAGCGGCTTCGCTGCCGGAAACGTTCTTCACGGTGTGGAGCAATGTGTTCGACCGTGCACAACTGGGCAAGGGCGAAGGCGCGCCTAACGAAACGCTGCTGGTGCAGGGCGGTTCGAGCGGCATCGGCGTGACGGCGATCCAGATTGCGCATGCACTCGGTTTTCGCGTGTTCGCGACCGCCGGGTCGGACGAGAAATGCCGTGCGTGTGAGGCGTTGGGCGCCGAGCGGGCGATCAACTACAAGACGGAAGATTTCGTCGAAGTGATCAAGTCGCTCACCAACGACCGCGGCGTCGACGTGGTCCTCGACATGGTGGCGGGCAGTTATGTGTCGCGCGAGCTGACGGCGTTGGCCGACGGCGGCCGCATCGTGCTGATCGCGTTGCTGGGCGGCGCGAAAGCGGAACTGAATCTGAACGAAGTGCTGCGCCGCCGTTTGACGGTGACCGGTTCGACGCTGCGTCCGCGGCCGATCGAATTCAAGGCGAAGATTGCCGCGCAACTGAAAGAGCGCGTCTGGCCGCATCTCGAAGACGGCCGCATCAAGCCCGTGGTGCATCGCGTGTTTCCGGCCGCGCAGGCGGCCGAGGCGCACGCGCTGATGGAAAGCAGTACGCATGTCGGCAAGATTGTGCTGTCTTGGGGCCAGGACGCTTGACACGGTCGGTTTGACCCGATCCACCCCACGCAGTAAAATTGCGCGTTTTGCGCACGCCGCATGAATCCGCAAGGCGGACTGTAAGCGCAAACGAAGTCCGCCGCCAAGACAAGACGAGACGATGTCGAAACAACGAGCCAAACTGGTAGTCGGTAACTGGAAGATGCACGGGCGCCTCGCCGAAAATGCCGTGCTGTTGCAGGCGGTGGCGCAAGGCGCGGGCGAATTGCCGGCTCAAGTGCGCGTCGGTGTTTGCGTGCCGAGCCCGTATCTCGCGCAGTCTCAATCGTTGCTGGAAGGCAGCCGGGTGGCGTGGGGCGTGCAGGACGTGTCAGCGTTCACGCATGGCGCCTACACCGGCGAAGTGGCCGCGCCGATGGCGGTGGATTTCGGTGCCACGCTGGCGATCGTCGGGCATTCGGAGCGCCGTGCCTATCATCGCGAGAGCGCCGAGCTGGTCGCGGTGAAAACGCAGCGCGTGCTGGAAGCGGGTTTGACGCCGATCGTCTGTGTCGGCGAAACGCTTGAAGAGCGCGAAGCCGGTTCGACCGAGCAGGTGGTCGGCATGCAACTGGACGAAGTGCTGGCGAAATTGTCGGAGCAGGAGGCGGCGCGGATTGTCGTCGCGTATGAGCCGGTTTGGGCTATCGGCACCGGCAAGAGCGCGAGCTCTGAACAGGCGCAAGCGGTTCACGCGTTCCTGCGCGCGCGTCTGGCGGCAAAGGGCGCGGCAGTGGCGGATGTCCCGCTGTTGTACGGCGGCAGCGTGAAACCGGAAAACGCGGAAGAATTGTTCCGCCAGCCGGATATCGACGGTGGCCTGATCGGCGGCGCGTCGTTGAAAGCCCAGGATTTCCTGGTGATCTGCAAGGCGGCCACAACGAGCGTCGCCGGTTGAGCAGGGCGCCCTGGCGAGAATGACCCCATCCCGTGCAACACGTAGTGTGTTGCGCGGTTAAATAAAGACTCAGGTGAGTGTGATGCTGTATTTGAAAACATTGATTATCGTCGTTCAGCTGTTGTCGGCACTCGGGGTTATTGGCCTCGTGTTGCTGCAGCACGGCAAAGGCGCCGATATGGGCGCGGCTTTTGGTAGCGGAGCGTCCGGCAGTCTGTTCGGCGCGACCGGTTCTGCAAACTTTTTGTCACGTACGACAGCCGTTCTCGCGGCTGTGTTTTTTATCACCACGCTGACGCTCACTTACCTCGGCGCCTATCGCGCGAAACCTTCCGCCGGCGTGCTGGGCGCGGCTGTGGCGGCTCCGGTTGCTGCTTCCGCGGCTTCTGCCGCTTCGGCGGCGGCGGGTGGTTCGGCTGTTTTGCCGGCATCTGCCGCGTCCGTTCCGGCGACGGACGTGCCGAAATAAAATTTTCGTTCAACGTGTTTTTGTGCGTTGAACAAACTGTTTAGACCAGTTATAATTCAAGTCTTGAAGCGATTCGCGGGTTTTATAAGTTGTTTTCCCGGATTGCATGCAGTGCCGACGTGGTGAAATTGGTAGACACGCTATCTTGAGGGGGTAGTGGCGAAAGCTGTGCGAGTTCGAGTCTCGCCGTCGGCACCAAAATGTTATCTAAATGCCAGCCGCTTGCTTCGCTTTCGGCTGGCATTTTCACTTCTGGCGTGCGGCTTGCGTTGGGCTTGCGGCATGTGCGTTTCGGAAGTGATTTCGCGTCAGGAGTGCTATGCTCCTGACGGCACTCAGAACCCAACCGATTGAGGACTGTCTTGAACCTCGCAGCCTATTTCCCCGTCTTGTTGTTCCTCATTGTAGGCACCGGTTTAGGCGTAGCACTGGTCAGCATTGGCAAGATCCTCGGTCCCAATAAGCCTGACACCGAGAAAAACGCACCGTACGAGTGCGGCTTCGAAGCATTCGAAGATGCGCGCATGAAGTTCGACGTGCGCTATTACCTCGTCGCCATTCTCTTCATCATTTTCGATCTTGAAACCGCGTTCCTGTTCCCGTGGGGCGTTGCCTTGCGCGACATCGGCTGGCCCGGCTTCATGGCGATGATGATTTTCCTGCTCGAATTCCTGCTGGGCTTCGCCTATATCTGGAAGAAGGGCGGCCTCGACTGGGAATGATGGATTAATCGCCGGTTTGCGTGGGTGGCCTGGCTTGCCACCCCGTCTGGAGTGGAAAGCAAATGAGTATCGAAGGGGTCTTGAAGGAAGGGTTTGTCACCACCACGGCTGACAAGCTGATCAACTGGACGCGCACCGGCTCGCTGTGGCCGATGACGTTTGGTCTCGCGTGCTGCGCGGTCGAGATGATGCATGCGGGTGCTGCCCGTTATGACCTGGACCGGTTCGGCGTGGTGTTTCGTCCAAGTCCGCGTCAGTCGGACGTGATGATCGTCGCCGGCACGCTGTGCAACAAGATGGCGCCGGCTCTGCGCAAGGTCTACGACCAGATGGCGGAGCCGCGCTGGGTCATCTCGATGGGCTCGTGTGCGAACGGCGGCGGCTATTACCACTACTCGTATTCGGTGGTGCGTGGCTGTGACCGGATCGTCCCGGTCGACGTCTATGTGCCGGGTTGCCCGCCTACGGCGGAAGCGCTGGTGTACGGCGTGATCCAGTTGCAGGCCAAGATTCGCCGCACCAACACAATCGCCCGTCAATAAGGCCAACGCCTCCCCCACAATATGGCAAGCAAACTCGAGACCCTGAAAGCGAACCTCGAGGCGGCCTTTGGCGGCCTCCTGCAGAGCACTACCGAGGCAATCGGTGAGTTGACGATCGTCGTGAAGGCTGGCGACTACCTCAACGTTGCAACCCGTCTGCGTGACGACCGCTCGCTCGGTTTCGAGCAATGCGTGGATCTGTGCGGCGTCGACTATCAGACCTACGCCGACGGCGCTTACGACGGTCCGCGTTTCGCGGCCGTTCTGCATTTGCTGTCGGTGCAGAACAACTGGCGTCTGCGTCTGCGCGTGTTCGCACCGGACGACGAAGTGCCGATTCTGCCATCTGTCGTCGAAATCTGGAACTCGGTCAACTGGTACGAGCGTGAAGCGTTCGACCTGTATGGCATCGTGTTCGAAGGCCACCCGGACCTGCGCCGCATCCTGACCGACTACGGTTTCATTGGTCACCCGTTCCGCAAAGATTTCCCTGTCTCCGGCTACGTCGAAATGCGTTACGACCCGGAAGAGAAGCGCGTCGTCTATCAGCCCGTGACGATCGAGCCGCGGGAAATCACACCGCGCGTGATCCGCGAAGATCGCTATGGCGGTCTGAAACACTAAGAGAACGCCATGGCAGAGATCAAGAACTACACGCTCAACTTCGGCCCCCAGCACCCGGCAGCGCACGGTGTGCTGCGCCTCGTGCTCGAACTCGACGGCGAAGTCATCCAGCGCGCCGATCCGCACATCGGCCTGCTGCATCGCGCGACTGAAAAGCTCGCCGAAACCAAAACATTCATTCAGTCGGTGCCGTACATGGACCGTCTCGACTACGTGTCGATGATGGTCAATGAGCACGGCTACGTGATGGCGATCGAAAAGCTGCTCGGCATCGACGTGCCGGTGCGCGCGCAATACATTCGCGTCATGTTCGACGAAATCACGCGCGTGCTGAACCACCTCATGTGGATCGGCGCGCATGCGCTCGACGTCGGCGCGATGGCGGTGTTCCTTTATGCATTCCGCGAACGCGAAGACCTGATGGACGTGTACGAAGCGGTGTCCGGCGCACGGATGCACGCGGCTTACTATCGTCCGGGCGGCGTCTATCGCGATCTGCCTGACGCAATGCCGCAATACAAGGCATCGAAAATTCGCAATGCGAAGGCATTGTCGAAGATGAACGAGAACCGCCAGGGTTCGCTGCTCGACTTCATCGACGATTTCTTCACGCGTTTCCCGAAGTGTGTCGACGAATACGAAACGCTGCTCACCGACAACCGGATCTGGAAGCAGCGTCTGGTTGGTATCGGCGTGGTCAGCCCGGAACGCGCGCTGAATCTCGGCATGACGGGTGCCATGTTGCGCGGCTCGGGTATCGAGTGGGATCTGCGCAAGAAGCAGCCGTATGAAGTCTATGACAAGCTCGATTTCGACATTCCGGTCGGCGTGAATGGCGATTGCTATGACCGCTATCTGGTTCGCGTCGAAGAAATGCGCCAATCCACGCGCATCGTGAAACAGTGCGTTGAGTGGCTGCGTAAGAATCCAGGCCCCGTGATGATCGACAATCACAAGGTTGCGCCGCCGTCGCGCGTGGGCATGAAGTCGAACATGGAAGAGCTGATTCACCACTTCAAGCTCTTCACGGAAGGCTTCCATGTTCCGGAAGGCGAGGCGTATGCGGCTGTCGAGCATCCGAAGGGCGAGTTCGGCATCTACCTGATCTCGGACGGCGCGAACAAGCCGTATCGGCTGAAGATCCGCGCACCGGGCTATGCACACCTGTCCACGCTCGACGAAATGGCGCGCGGCCACATGATCGCCGACGCCGTGACGATCATCGGCACGCAGGACATCGTGTTCGGCGAAGTGGATCGCTAGGACGTATTCATCGGCGCGCGTCTTCAGATTGCACCGAAGCGCGCGGCAAGCAAAGGAACGCCGGGTCTGTCGCAGCATGATGTGAGCGACGGGTTTTCGTTCGGTAGGAATTGAAAGAGTCGTGTCTGAAAATGATCTCAGCTGAAGGCCTGAAAGAAATCGATCGTGCGATCGCGAAGTATCCCGCCGATCAGAAACAGTCCGCCGTGATGTCGGCGTTGGCCACTGCTCAGGAAGAGCATGGCTGGCTGTCGCCCGAACTCATGCAGTTCGTCGCGGACTATCTCGGCATGCCGGCAGTCGCCGTGCAGGAGGTGGCCACCTTCTACACGATGTACGAGACCTCGCCGGTCGGCAAGTACAAGATCACGCTCTGCACGAACCTGCCGTGTCAGCTTGGCCCGGACGGCGGCTCGGACAGCGCGGCTGAATATCTGAAGCAGAAGCTCGGCATCGACTTCGGCGAAACCACGCCCGACGGCAAGTTCACCCTGAAAGAAGGTGAGTGCATGGGCTCGTGCGGCGACGCGCCGGTGATGCTGGTGAACAACCATCGCATGTGCAGCTTCATGAGCCGCGCGAAGATCGACCAGCTGCTCGAGGAACTTTCGAAATGACGTGTTTACACGATCGTCACATCAAACCGCTGATTCTCGCCGGCCTGAACGGCGATAACTGGCATCTCGAAGACTATGTGGCGCGCGGCGGTTACGCCCAGCTGCGCCGTATTCTGGAAGAGAAGATTCCGCCCGAGCAGGTGATTGCCGACGTCAAGGCGTCGGGCCTGCGTGGCCGGGGCGGTGCAGGCTTCCCGACCGGCCTGAAGTGGAGCTTCATGCCGCGTCAGTTCCCCGGCCAGAAGTATCTCGTCTGCAATTCGGACGAAGGCGAACCGGGCACGTTCAAAGACCGCGATATTCTGCGTTTCAATCCGCATTCGCTGATTGAAGGCATGGCCATTGGCGCGTACGCAATGGGCATTACGGTCGGCTACAACTATATTCACGGCGAAATCTGGGAAGTCTACAAACGCTTTGAACAGGCGTTGGACGAAGCTCGCCGCGCCGGGTTCCTTGGCGAAAACATCATGGGTTCGGGCTTCTCGTTCGAACTGCATGCGCATCATGGTTACGGCGCCTATATCTGCGGCGAAGAAACCGCGCTGCTCGAATCGCTGGAAGGCAAGAAAGGCCAGCCGCGCTTCAAGCCGCCATTCCCGGCGAGCTTCGGCGTGTACGGCAAGCCGACCACCATCAACAACACCGAGACGTTTGCCGCGGTGCCGTTCCTGCTCGCAATCGGTCCGCAGAATTACCTTGAAATCGGCAAGCCGAATAACGGCGGCACGAAGATTTTTTCGATCGCAGGCGACGTCGAGCGTCCGGGCAATTATGAAATTCCGCTCGGCACGCCGTTCGCCACGCTGATGGAACTCGCCGGCGGCATGCGCGGCGGCAAGAAGATCAAGGCCGTGATTCCTGGCGGCTCGTCGGCGCCGGTCATTCCGGGCGACATCATGATGCAGACCGACATGGACTACGACTCGATCGCCAAGCAAGGCTCGATGCTCGGTTCCGGCGCGGTCATCGTCATGGACGAGACGCGTTGCATGGTGCGCTCGTTGTTGCGTCTGTCGTATTTCTATTACGAGGAATCGTGTGGTCAATGCACGCCTTGCCGTGAAGGCACGGGCTGGCTGTACCGCGTCGTGCATCGTATCGAGCACGGACTCGGCCGTCCGGAAGATCTGGATCTGCTGAACTCGGTCGCTGAAAACATCATGGGCCGCACGATTTGCGCGCTCGGCGATGCAGCGGCCATGCCGGTTCGCGGCATGCTCAAGCACTACTGGGACGAATTCGAATATCACGTCGCCCACAAGCATTGCCTCGTCGGCGGTCATGCCGGCGCTGCAGCGGCGTCGGAAACAGTGGCTGCCTGAGCACGCAGACAGGTACGTAGAACAGGTACACACCAGCATACGTCAACCGCGGGATTCATCGCCTGAAACGGGCGATGAACAGGCGAACGATTGAGCGGTAACAGGTTAAGGAAGATTGACCATCATGGTTGAACTTGAAATAGACGGCAAGAAAGTAGAGGTGCCTGAAGGCAGCATGGTGATCCAGGCTGCGCATAAGGTCGACACGTACATTCCTCACTTCTGCTATCACAAGAAGCTGTCGATTGCGGCCAACTGCCGGATGTGTCTGGTCGATGTCGAAAAGATGCCGAAAGCGGTGCCCGCGTGCGCCACGCCGGTATCGGCCGGCATGATCGTGCGCACCAAGTCGGACAAGGCGGTGAAGGGCCAGCAAGCCGTGATGGAATTCCTGCTGATCAACCACCCGCTGGACTGCCCGATCTGCGACCAGGGCGGCGAGTGCCAGTTGCAGGATCTGGCCGTGGGCTACGGCAAATCGGCGTCGCGCTATAGCGAAGAAAAGCGCGTGGTGTTCCACAAGAACGTCGGCCCGCTGATCTCGATGGAAGAGATGTCGCGTTGCATCCACTGCACGCGTTGTGTGCGGTTCGGCCAGGAAGTGGCCGGCGTGATGGAACTCGGCATGCTGGGCCGCGGCGAGCATTCGGAAATCACGTCGTTCGTCGGCAAGACGGTGGATTCGGAACTGTCGGGCAACATGATCGATCTGTGCCCGGTCGGTGCGCTGACCAGCAAGCCGTTCCGCTACAGCGCCCGCACGTGGGAACTGTCGCGCCGCAAGTCGGTGAGCCCGCACGATTCCGTCGGCGCCAACCTCGTGGTGCAAGTGAAGAACAACCGCGTGATGCGCGTTCTGCCGTTCGAAAACGAATCCATCAACGAATGCTGGATTTCGGACAAGGACCGCTTCTCGTATGAAGGCCTGAACAGCCCCGAGCGTCTGACTCAGCCGATGCTCAAGCAAGGCGGCAAGTGGGTCGAGACCGACTGGCAAACCGCGCTCGAATATGTGGTGAAGGGTTTGAAGGGCATCAAGGGCGACCACGGCGCAAATGCGCTGGCTGCGCTCGGCAGCGCCCACAGCTCGGTCGAAGAACTGTTTCTGTTGAAGCAACTGGCGCAAGCGGTCGGCACGCCTAACGTCGACTTCCGTTTGCGTCAGTCGGATTTCTCCGCGCCGGTCAACGGCGCGCCGTGGCTCGGCACCGCGATCGCCGATCTGTCGAACGTCGACGCCGCGCTGGTGATCGGCTCGGATCTGCGCCGCGATCATCCGCTGTTCGCCGCGCGTCTGCGTCAGGCCGCAAAGGGCGGCGCGAAGCTCACGCTCGTGCAGGCCACCAACGACGACGCGCTGATTCCGCAAGCGCAACGCGTGGTAGCGGCGCCGTCCGCATGGCTCGACGCGCTGGCCGGTATTGCCGGGGCCGTGTCGGAAGCCGGCGGTGTGGCGCTGCCGGAAGCTTTCGCCGGCACGCAGCCTTCGGACGCCGACAAACAGGTCGCGAAGTCGCTCGCCACGGGCGAACGCCGCCTCGTGTTGCTGGGCAATGGCGCGGTCCGTCATCCGGATTTCGCGGTCATCCAGGCCGCGGCGCAATGGATCGCAGATGCGACCGGCGCGACGCAGGGCTTCCTCACGGAAGCGGCCAACACGGTCGGCGCGCATCTCGTGAACGCGTTGCCGGGCGAGGGCGGTCTGAACGCTCGCGAAGTGTTCGAGCAACCGCGCAAGGGTTATGTGCTGCTGAATGTCGAACCGGAGTTCGACACGGCCAATCCGGCGCAGGCTTTGGCCGCGCTGAAGCAGGCTGAAATGGTGGTCGTGCTGTCGCCGTTCCAGACCGGTGCCGACTACGCCGACGTGCTGCTGCCGATCGCGCCGTTCACGGAAACCGCCGGCACGTTTGTCAACGCCGAAGGTACGGTGCAGACGTTCAACGGTGTCGTGCGTCCGCTCGGCGACACGCGTCCGGCCTGGAAGGTGTTGCGTGTGCTGGGCAGTCTGCTGGGTCTGCCGGGCTTCGAATTCGAGACATCGGAAGAAGTGCGCACGGCCGCTCTCGGCGACGGCGAACTGAAGTCGCGGCTGTCGAACCGGACCGGTGTCACGGTTGCGCGCGGCAAGGCGGCGAAGGCAGCGGAAGGCAAGTTCGAGCGTATCGCGAACGTGCCGATCTATCATGCCGACGCGCTGGTGCGTCGGGCAGAGTCGCTGCACCTGACGGCAGCGGCACGGGCAGCGAACACGGTTGGTCTGCCGGCTGCGCTGTTCGACAAACTGGGTTTGAAGGAAGGCGACGCAGTGCGCGTGCGCCAGGGCGAGCAATCGGTGCAGTTGCCGGCCGTGCGCGACGCGAATCTTGCGGAGACGGTCGTCCGCGTATCGGCGGCTACGCCTGCCGGTGCAGCGCTGGGCAGCCTGTTCGGTGAACTGGTGGTGGAGAAGGCGTAAATGAGCTTGTTCGATACGATCAACTCGGGCGGCACCCAGCTTCTCGGTGTGGCATGGCCCACGGTGTGGGCACTGGTGCGCATCCTGGTGGTGGCCGTCGTGATCCTGCTGTGCGTGGCTTACCTGATTCTGTGGGAGCGTAAGCTGATCGGCTGGATGCACGTGCGTCTCGGCCCGAACCGCGTGGGCCCCGCAGGTTTGCTGCAGCCAATCGCCGACGTGCTGAAGCTGCTGCTGAAAGAAGTGATTCAGCCGGCGCAGGCGAGTCGCTGGATATACATGGTCGCCCCGATCATGGTGGTGGTGCCGGCTTTCGCGGTCTGGGCGGTGATTCCGTTCCAGGCCGGCGCGGTGCTCGGCGACATCAACGCGGGTCTTCTGTACGCAATGGCGGTCTCGTCGATCGGCGTGTACGGGGTGATTCTGGCAGGCTGGGCGTCGAACTCGAAGTACGCGTTCCTCGGCGCCATGCGTGCCGCGGCCCAGATGGTGTCGTACGAAATCTCGATGGGCTTCGCGCTCGTGGTCGTGCTGATGACGGCCGGCACGCTGAACCTGTCGGGCATCGTCGGTTCGCAGGAACATGGCTTCTTCGCCTCGCACGGTTTGAACTTCCTGTCGTGGAACTGGCTTCCGCTGCTGCCGATGTTCGTCGTGTACTTCATCTCGGGCATCGCCGAAACGAACCGTCACCCGTTCGACGTGGTGGAAGGGGAGTCGGAAATCGTCGCGGGCCACATGATCGATTACTCGGGTATGGCGTTCGCGCTGTTCTTCCTCGCCGAGTACATCAACATGATCGTGATCTCGGCATTGGCTGCAACACTGTTCCTCGGCGGCTGGAGCGCACCGTTCGGCTTCCTGTCGTTTATCCCGGGCATCGTATGGCTCGTCGCCAAGGTTTTCTTCCTGTTGTCGGTGTTCATCTGGGCGCGTGCCACCTTCCCGCGCTATCGCTATGACCAGATCATGCGTCTGGGCTGGAAGATCTTCATTCCGGTCTGCGTGGTGTGGCTGGTGGTAGTCGGCTTCTGGATCATGTCGCCGTTGAATATCTGGAAATAAAGGGCGGATGAACCCATGACCGCAATCCAAAACTTTTTCAAGACCTTCTTCCTCACGGAGTTGCTCAAAGGCCTAGCGTTGACCGGACGTTATACGTTCCAGCGCAAGGTGACGGTGCAATTTCCGGAAGAGAAGACCCCGATCTCGCCGCGTTTTCGCGGTCTGCATGCGCTGCGCCGCTATGAAAACGGTGAAGAACGCTGCATCGCCTGCAAGCTGTGCGAAGCGGTGTGTCCGGCGCTCGCCATTACGATCGAGTCGGAAACGCGCGCGGACAACACCCGCCGCACCACGCGCTACGACATCGACCTGACCAAGTGCATCTTCTGCGGTTTCTGCGAAGAGAGCTGCCCGGTCGATTCGATCGTCGAAACGCACATTCTCGAGTATCACGGCGAAAAGCGTGGCGACCTGTACTTCACGAAAGACATGCTGCTGGCCGTTGGCGATCGCTATGAAACGGAGATCGCTGCGAACAAGGCAGCCGACGCACCGTATCGTTGAAGCGCTTCGGTTGAAGCAGTCAATGCAGTGGTAAAAGCAGCAATCACGGCCTGTTGTCGGGCCGGGCGCCGCGGCCTGAACGCCGCGGCACGGCGCACCTGCGCGGCTGTTCTGGCGGTATGCCAGTGGTATGTCAGCCCCGGGTGCCAAAGAACAATGCCTGACGATGGCCTAACGATGAACCGGTAATCATGGAATTCACGACCGTACTGTTCTACATCTTCGCGCTGCTCCTGGTGGTTTCAGGGCTGAAGGTGATCACCTCGCGCAACCCGGTGTCGTCCGCACTGTTTCTGGTGCTGGCGTTCTTCAATGCAGCCGCGATCTGGATGCTGCTGGAGGCCGAGTTCCTTGCGATCCTGCTGGTGCTGGTCTACGTCGGCGCGGTGATGGTGCTGTTCCTGTTCGTCGTGATGATGCTGGACATCAACATCGACGTGCTGCGCAAGGACTTCAAACGCTTCGTGCCAATGGCCACGCTGGTCGGCGCGATCATCGTGATCGAAACCGCGCTGATCCTGTGGCACGGTTACGGCGCGACCGCCACGGCGCTGCGCGACACCACGGCCGCCGCCAACGGCATGGGCGACTGGTCGAACACCCGCCTGATCGGCAAGATCATTTACACCGATTACATCTTCGCGTTCGAAGTGGCCGGTCTGGTGCTGCTGGTGGCGATCATCGCGGCGATCGCGCTGACCACGAGCCACAAGAAAGACAGCAAACGTCAGAACGTCAGCGAGCAGGTCAAGGTACGCGCTCAGGACCGTGTGCGCGTCGTGAAGATGAAATCGGAAAAGACCGCGGCCACCGTCGCGGCGGAAGAAGCCGCGGCAGCGGCGGCAGCAGCGGCCGACTCGGCACCAGCCAAGAACAGCTGAGCGGACAGGAGATAGAAATCATGTTGACCCTTGCCCATTACCTTGTCCTCGGCGCGATCCTGTTTGCGATCAGCATCGTCGGCATTTTCCTGAACCGTCGCAACGTCATCATCATCCTGATGGCGATCGAACTGATGCTGCTCGCGGTGAACACCAATTTCGTCGCGTTCTCGCATTACCTCGGCGACGTGCATGGCCAGATCTTCGTCTTCTTCGTGCTGACGGTTGCGGCAGCGGAAGCGGCAATCGGCCTCGCGATTCTGGTGACCCTGTTCCGTAGCCTCGACACGATCAATGTCGAGGATCTCGATCAGCTCAAAGGTTAATTTCAGGAAAAGCGGTTATGTCCACGATACTCAATGAAAACCTGCTGCTGGCGATTCCGCTGGCGCCGCTGGCCGGCTGTCTGGTTGCCGGGCTGTTCGGAAAAGCGGTAGGGCGAGCCGGTGCGCATTCGGTCACGATCCTCGGCGTCGCGATCTCGTTCATTCTTTCGGCCATCGTCTTCTTCCAGGTGATGGACGGCGCGAGCTTCAACGCGACCGTCTACGAATGGATGTCGATCGGCAAGACGAAGTTCGAGGTCGGCTTCCTGGTCGACTCGCTGACGGCCATGATGATGTGCGTGGTGACCTTCGTGTCGCTGATGGTGCACATCTACACGATCGGCTACATGGCCGACGACGACGGCTACCAGCGCTTCTTCTCGTACATTTCGCTCTTCACGTTCTCGATGTTGATGCTCGTGATGAGCAACAACTTCCTGCAGCTGTTCTTCGGCTGGGAAGCGGTGGGTCTGGTGTCGTACCTGCTGATCGGCTTCTACTTCACGCGTCCCACGGCGATCTACGCGAACATGAAGGCGTTCATCGTGAACCGCATCGGCGACTTCGGCTTTCTGCTGGGTATCGGCCTGCTGTTCGCGTTCGCCGGTTCGATGAACTACGGCGACGTGTTTGCGAAGCGCACCGAACTCGCGGCATTGACCTTTCCGGGTACGGACTGGGGTCTGCTGACGGTGGCCTGTATTTGCCTCTTCATCGGCGCAATGGGTAAGTCGGCGCAGTTCCCGCTGCACGTCTGGCTGCCGGATTCGATGGAAGGCCCGACGCCGATTTCCGCGCTGATTCACGCGGCAACCATGGTGACGGCCGGTATCTTCATGGTCACGCGCATGTCGCCGCTGTTCGAACTGTCGGATACGGCGCTCTCGTTCGTGACGGTCATCGGCGCGATTACCGCGCTGTTCATGGGCTTCCTCGGGATCGTGCAGAACGACATCAAGCGCGTGGTGGCTTACTCCACGCTGTCGCAGCTCGGTTACATGACGGTGGCGCTCGGCGTGTCGGCTTACCCGGTCGCCGTGTTCCACCTGATGACGCACGCGTTCTTCAAGGCGCTGCTGTTCCTCGGCGCGGGTTCGGTGATCATCGGCATGCACCACGATCAGGACATGCGCAACATGGGCGGCCTGCGCAAGTACATGCCGATCACGTGGATCACGTCGCTGATCGGTTCGCTGGCGCTGATCGGTACGCCGTTCTTCTCGGGCTTCTATTCGAAAGACTCGATCATCGACGCAGTGAAGCTCTCGCATCTGCCGGGTTCGGGCTTCGCGTACTTCGCGGTGGTGGCGAGCGTCTTCGTGACTGCGCTGTATTCGTTCCGTATGTACTTCATGGTGTTCCACGGCAAGGAGCGCTTCCGCGATCCGAAGCATCCGGATTCGCCGATGGGTGCCGAAGCCGCCGCCCATGCGCATGACGCGCACGGCCACGACGCGCACGGCCACGGCCACGGCCACGGTCACGACGACCACGCACACGAGCCGCACGAAACGCCGTGGGTGGTGTGGCTGCCGCTGGTGCTGCTGGCGATCCCGTCGGTGGTGATCGGCGCGATCGGCGTGGGTCCCATGCTGTTCGGCGACTTCTTCCAGCACGGCGTGGCGTTCGACAAGGTGATCTTCATCGGCGAAAACCATCCGGCGCTTCATGAGATGGCTGAAGAGTTCCAGGGCTGGGCGTCGATGGGTCTGCACTCGGTCGCGGGTCTGCCGGTCTGGCTGGCGCTCGCGGGTGTGGTGGTCGCATGGTTCCTGTACCTGATCCGTCCGGATTTGCCGGCTGTCATCAAGCGCGCATTCGGCCCGATCTACACGTTGCTCGATAACAAGTACTACCTGGACAAGATCAACGATGTCGTGTTTGCGCGGGGCGCCGTGGCAATTGGCCGTGGTCTCTGGAAGGAAGGCGACGTCGTGGTGATCGACGGCATCGTCAACGGCAGCGCACGCTTTATCGGCTGGTTCGCCGGCGTGATCCGCTTCCTCCAATCCGGCTACATCTACCACTACGCGTTCGCCATGATTATCGGCATGTTGGGGCTCCTGACCCTGTTTGTAACGCTCGGCGGCAAATAAGGCGAGGGACACTAATGCACGCTTATCCGATTCTCAGCATCGCAATCTGGTTACCGATTCTCGTCGGCCTGCTGGTCCTCGCTATCGGTTCGGACCGGAACCCGGCTCCCGCGCGCTGGATTGCGCTCATCGGCTCGGTCGTCAGCTTCCTCGTGACGATCCCGCTGATTACAGGTTTTGATTCGAGCACCGCCGATCTGCAGTTCGTCGAAAAGGCGAACTGGATCGAGCGCTTCAACATTACGTACCACCTGGGTGTCGACGGCATCTCGATGTGGTTCGTCGTGTTGACGGCCCTGATTACGGTGATCGTCGTGATCGCCGCGTGGGAAGTGATCACGAAGAACGTGGCGCAGTACCTCGCCGCGTTCCTGATCCTCTCGGGCATCATGGTCGGCGTGTTCAGCGCGGCCGACGGCATGCTGTTCTACGTGTTCTTCGAAGCGACGCTGATTCCGATGTACATCATCATCGGCGTGTGGGGCGGGGCGAACCGCGTGTACGCGGCATTCAAGTTTTTCCTGTACACGCTGATGGGCTCGCTGCTGATGCTGGTCGCGCTGCTGTACCTGTACGTCCAGACCGGCACGTTCGACCTCGCCACGTGGCAGCATGCGCAGATCGCCATGACGCCTCAGGTGTTGCTGTTCATAGCGTTCTTCATGGCGTTCGCCGTGAAGGTGCCGATGTGGCCGGTTCACACCTGGTTGCCCGACGCCCACGTGGAAGCGCCGACCGGCGGCTCGGTCGTGCTGGCCGCGATCATGCTGAAGCTGGGCGCATACGGTTTCCTGCGCTTCTCGTTGCCGATCACGCCGGACGCGAGTCACTTCCTCGCGCCGGTCGTCATCACGCTGTCGCTGATCGCGGTGATCTACATCGGCCTCGTCGCGATGGTGCAGGCGGACATGAAGAAGCTGGTCGCGTATTCGTCGATCGCGCACATGGGTTTCGTCACGCTCGGCTTCTTCATCTTCAATCAGCTCGGTGTGGAAGGCGCAATCGTTCAGATGATCTCGCACGGCTTCGTGTCGGGCGCGATGTTCCTGAGCATCGGCGTGCTGTACGACCGTATGCATTCGCGCCAGATCGCCGATTACGGCGGTGTCGTCAACGTGATGCCGAAGTTCGCGGCGTTCGTCATGCTGTTCTCCATGGCGAATTGCGGCCTGCCGGGCACCTCCGGTTTCGTCGGCGAGTTCATGGTGATTCTGGCGGCAGTCCAGTACAACTTCTGGATCGCGGGCGGCGCGGCAGTCACGCTGATTCTCGGCGCGGCCTACACGTTGTGGATGTACAAGCGCGTGTACTTCGGCGCGATCGCCAACGATCACGTGAGGAGCCTGCTCGACATCAACCGTCGCGAGTTTTTCATGCTGGCAGTGCTCGCCGCACTGACGTTGTTCATGGGCCTGTATCCGAAGCCCTTTACCGATGTGATGCACGTATCCGTGGAAAACCTCCTCTCCCACGTTGCGCAATCAAAGCTGCCGTTGCCTCAGTAACGCAGAGCGGAGGAATTTAAAGACCATGCAAAACGCCCCTATGACTGCTCTGTTGCCCGACGCGCTGGTGATGCTCGCCGTTGTCGTCGCGTGGCTCAACGACACGTTCGTCGGCCAGGCCGGTCGCCGTACCACGTATTTCATCGCGTTCTTCTCGACGCTGGTCGCCGGCATCTGGTTCGCGATGAATGCGTTCGACCCGCAAGTGCGCTACTACTTCGGCCACATGTACGTGGTGGATTCGTTCGCCAACGTGATGAAAGCGGTGGTGACGCTCGGCTACGCCGTGTCGATCGTCTACTCGCGCCGCTACCTCGAGGATCGCGGGCTGTTCCGCGGCGAGTTCTTCCTGCTGGGTATGTTCTCGTTGCTCGGCCAGCTCGTCATGATCTCCGGCAACAACTTCCTGACGCTGTATCTCGGCCTGGAGCTGATGTCGCTGTCGCTGTACGCGGCGATCGCCCTGCGTCGTGATGCGGCGCAGTCGAACGAGGCGGCCATGAAGTACTACGTGCTCGGCGCGCTGGCTTCCGGCTTCCTGCTGTACGGTATCTCGATGCTGTACGGCGCGACCGGTTCGCTCGACCTGAACGAAGTGTTCAAGGCGATCGGCACGAGCCACTACGACCCGAGCGTGCTGCTGTTCGGCGTGATCTTCATCGTGGCGGGCGTGGCGTTCAAGATGGGGGCGGTGCCGTTCCACATGTGGGTGCCCGACGTGTATCAGGGCGCTCCGACGGCCATGACGCTGATGGTCGGCGGCGGTCCGAAAGTGGCCGCGTTCGCGTGGGGCTTGCGCTTCCTGGTGATGGGTCTGCTGCCGCTGGCGGTGGAATGGCAGCAGATGCTGGTGATTCTCGCGGCGCTTTCGCTGATCGTCGGCAACATTACCGGTATCGTGCAGCGCAACGTCAAGCGGATGCTCGCTTACTCGGCGATCTCGAACATGGGCTTCGTGCTGCTGGGCCTGCTGGCCGGCGTGGTCGACAGCAAGACCACGGGCGCCGCCAATGCGTATGGCTCGGCCATGTACTACAGCATCGTCTACCTGATCACGACGATGGGTACGTTCGGCGTCGTCATGCTGTTGGCTCGCCGCGATTTCGAAGCCGACACGCTCGAGGACTTCAAGGGTCTGAACCAGCGCAGCCCGGTTTTCGCGTTCGTGATGATGATCATGATGTTCTCGCTCGCCGGCATTCCGCCCGCGGTCGGTTTCTACGCGAAGCTCGCGGTGCTGCAGGCCACCATGAACGCCGGCTTGACCTGGCTGACGGTGCTGGCCGTGATCACCTCGCTGTTCGGCGCGTTCTACTACCTGCGTATCGTCAAGCTGATGTATTTCGACGATCCGCAAGACAAGTCGCCCATTCTCGCCGACACCAGCACGCGTGCGTTGCTCGCCTTCAACGGCGTGGCCGTGCTGGTGCTCGGCATCGTGCCGGATCCGTTGTTGAAGGCCTGCCTGCAGGCTATCCAGCACACGCTGCTGCTCTGATGTCGGCGGCGGGTTGGTTTATCGTGCTGTTGGCGCTGGCGGGCGCCAACCTGCCGTTCCTGAATCAGCGCCTCTTCGCCGCCGTGCCGTTGAAAGCGGCGAGGAAGAGCGCCTGGATCCGGATTGCCGAATTGATTGTGCTGTACTTTGTGGTCGGCGCGCTCGGGTTTCTGCTGGAAGCGCGCGCGGGCAACCGCTTCGAACAGGGGTGGCAGTTCTACGCAATCACATTCGCGCTGTTCGTGGTGTTCGCATTTCCCGGCTTCACCTTCCAGTATCTCGTCAAACGCCGCTGACGGCGTCTCGCCGTCGGCGCACCCAGTTGTCCCGAGGTCCGCATATGGCTGAACTTCCCGATCACGACGCCGCGCTTACCGAGACCTGTCTCGAGAGCAAAACGATCCACCAGGGGCCGTTTCTGACGCTCAAGTGCGATACCGTTCGCCTGCCGGACGGTAAGCACGCCACGCGCGAGTATGTTCAGCACCCGGGCGCCGTGATGGTGATTCCGTTGTTCGACGACGGCCGTGTGTTGCTGGAAAGCCAGTATCGCCATCCGATGGGCAAGGTCATGGTCGAGTATCCGGCCGGCAAGCTCGACCCGAACGAAGGCGCGTTGGCCTGCGCGATTCGGGAACTGCGGGAAGAGACCGGCTATACCGCGCGTGAGTATGTCTATCTCACACGCATTCACCCGATCATCTCGTACTCGACCGAATTCATCGACATCTATCTCGCGCGTGGTTTGACCGCGGGGGAGCGCAAGCTCGACGAAGGCGAGTTTCTCGAACTGTTCACGGCGAGCGTGCCCGAGGTGTCCGAGTGGGTTCGCACCGGCAAGATCACTGACGTCAAGACGGTGATCGGCACGTTCTGGCTGGAGAAGGTTATGTCGGGCGCGTGGCCGATGGCGGAGCCGGAATAACGTCAACGGTTCAGAACGTGTGCCGGCCACCCCGAGCAGGCAGCGTGTCGCCGCACGGCCCGGCGCGGCAGTCTGTCGGCTGATCCGCTGCTGATCCGCCCAGGCGTTACGACGGAGCGGAAGCTGCCACATTACGGCATCCCGCCGCGTGCAAATCCGTGACGATCCGTTTCCACGCGCTGTCCACGGTAGCCGGCACTGGCGGAGAACTCGACGCCGCCACCGAATCGACTACATCGCGAATGAACACGCGATGCACGTAATCGGCGCTACAGGTTATTGGCGCACCATCTTCGGTGTCTAGCGCGGCAAAAGGCCGGCCGGGGCGGCTCGCATTGCCGAGGTCCGCGGGCATGGCAAGCGCGGCCGTAAGGGCGAACAACGCCGCGCCGATCAGCACGACGGTGCGCTGCGAGGCGAGCCACGGCGCGATCCACGTAAGCCTGGCAAGCGCGCGCGACAACGAGTGAAGCACGGCGGCCAACCACGGCAGCGAGCCGCCAGCACCACCGGCGCCGCCGATGTCGGCGGGCGAAGGCGGCGCAGTCCGGCAGAATCGATATCCGACGCAAGGTATATAGACCAGTTGCCGCTCGAGCCCAAGCGGCTGCAACGAACGGCGCAAGCGTGACACCAGCCGCGTCAGTCGATTCACGTCGACGTCCTGTTCATCGCCCCAGATCCGAGAAATCAACTCGTCGCGCTCCAGCGTGACATCGGGCTGCTCGACGAAGGCCTGTAGCAACGCGCTTTCGAAGCCCGTCAGATGAACGGTTGCGCCGGCATGGGTGACCACGCCCTCGTCGCCATGAATGGCCGGCAGGCCGATCGACCCGGACGACGCGCGCTGACAGCCAACGGCGCCGCGCAACCGCGCAAACCAGTTGCGAAGGGTTGCGCGGCGCGGTGCGGGCTCCTCCGCGACGGCGGCGCCAACCGGAGCAGGTGTTTCATCCGGCGCGGGTTCGTCGGTATCGATCTGAAGTCCTTCCGGCTCGAAACGATAGCCCGTACGGGGCATCGTCACGATATGGTCGCCGAGGCCGAGCGGCCTCAACGACTTGCGCAACCGGTAGACCAGTTGTGTCAGATAGAGCTCGTCCATATGGATCGCACGCTCGCCCCACACGACTCCCATCAATGCTTCACGGTCGCATACACGTCCGGCGCTTTCCACCATCAGACGGAGCACGTCTTTTTCCTGTCCCGACACGCGGACGGCGATATGGCCGACGGATACACGGTCATGTCGCCAGTCGAAACGAACGATGCAACTATTCTTACTCACGAATTCCTCCTGCGTATTTAATACGCATAACGTAGCATCGGTGAACGGTCTCAGCCAATGGAGGAACCCGGGCGCGCGCGCGAGGTAACGGACATACCCTGACGCCAGATGGAGTATCGCAACTTCCATATGGCACACGGCAGCATGGAAACCGGCACGGCAGGTGAGACGCGAATGTGCGCCATCTTCTATGGCGGACGCGGACCGGAGGAAAAACAATCGCATCGCGGCAGCAGTTAGCTTTCCTGTCCGCCGCGACTTTTTTCCACCTCACGGTTACCGATCATGAACTCATCGATGAATAGCGGCACGAGCGTCGTCTTTTTACAGCGGACACTGGCACAGGAAAATCCACGCCTGAAAGTGGACGGTCTGTCGGGCCCCGACACGCAAAGCGCGCTGCGGCGATTCCAGCAGCGGCGTGGCTTGCCGGACACCGGCATGGTGTGCGAGCAGACTCGCGCTCTGCTCACGCAAGCGGCACGCCATGCGGGATTGCTATCCGAAGCGGACGTGGCGGAAGTCAGCGACGCGCTAGGCGTTGCGTCAGCAAGGCTTCTCGCACTGATCGAGGTCGAGAGCGCGGGCTTTGGCTTCCTGCCGGATGCCCGCGCGAAGATCCTGTTCGAACGCCATGTGATGTACCGGCGGCTGGTCGCCGCGGCGCTGCCCGCGCAACGGTGGCGCAGCGAATTTCCTGAGATCGTCAATACGACACCCGGAGGCTATCTGGGCGGCGAGCAGGAATACGAACGTTTTGACGCAGCCAGCGCGCTCGATTCCGATTGCGCGATCGAAGCCTGCAGCTGGGGGTTATTCCAGGTCATGGGCCTTCATTGGCTGTATCTGGATTATGCCAGTGCGTCCGACTTTGCCGCGTCGATGACCATTGATGAGCGCAGCCAGCTCGACGCATTCGTTCGTTTCATCGAGCGCGACGCCGCGATGCTGCACGCGTTGCAGCAGGGAAGGTGGGACGACTTTGCGCGACGCTACAACGGTCCGGCCTATCACACACATGCCTATGACACACGACTGGCGTCAGCGGTCGCGCATTTCGACGCCGTGACTTGTGGAGGAGCGGCATAGGCGGGGTGAGATAGCCGATCGTCTACGTGGCCGGCGTGCGGAGCGCGAATTTTCGATGGATTCTCCATGTCGTTCGTCGATGAGGCATCCGAACATGAACAGGTCGATCAGGCAACGCCACGGTGCGTAGCCATCGACATCCACTTTTCATGAACGAGGTTCTTATGACGCAATTGAATGATTCCACGTCGGCAGGCGGCTCCGTACAGCAGGGGCGCCAGAACAGCAAGCTGGTGTACAACGGCGATCCGGGCGACAAGTCCGGTGCCAAAGGCGCGACGGAGAAGAAGTATCAGATGAACGGCTACAAGCCGGCCACCGAAGTCGAGAAGTTCAGCTACACGTCGGGCCGGGTGGCGAAGCGGGTCTACAACGGCTACAAGCCGAACGACACGAAGGTGTTCGGCTATTACACGGACTGGTCGCAATACGACGGGCGCTACGACGGCGATTTCGCTGACGATTCGTGCGGCCGCGGCATCGACCTGATGCTGCTCGACGCGAAAGCGTACGACAAGCTCGTGCTCGGTTTTGCCGGCATCATCGGCGACAAGGGCGAGAAGCAGAACACCATCAACCGGGCCGCGACGGATTTCGGCCGCAAGAAAGACGAAGCGACTTTCGTCGACGCCTGGGGCGACGTTGCTTCGTACCGTAACTGCGGTTTCCCGGGCTGGGTGAGCAACGACTATCAGGCATTGTTCCATCAGGAGACCGCGCAAGGGGTGCTGGGTGGTCTGCGCAAACTGAAGACCAAAAATCCCGACCTGGTGCTGTCGTTCAGTATCGGCGGCTGGACGATGAGCGAGGCGTTTCACTGGGTGGTTGCCGAGTCGGCACGGCGCAAGACGCTGATCAACAGCATTCTCGACCTCTTCAAGCGCTTCCCGATGTTCGGCGCGATCGATCTCGACTGGGAGTATCCGGCGGCAGAGGGTAACGACGGCAATACCTATTCCGATGCCGACACGCCGAACTTCCAGGCGTTGGTGCGCGAACTCAGGCAGGCGTTCGACGGCGCGCGCCGCAACGATGTGATGATCAGCATCGCCGCATCCGCCGCCTTGTCGAAGATGAAGAAGGCCGACCTGAAGGGCATGCTCGATGCCGGCGTGCACGGCATCAACCTGATGACCTATGACTTCTTCGGCACGCCGTGGGCGCCGAAGATCGCGCATCACACGAATCTGCATCCGAGCCACCCGAGCGACCCGAACGAGTTCAGTATCGACGCCGCGCTCGACTATCTGATCCAGACCGGCGTTCCGTTGAACCGTGTGGCGATCGGCTACGCGGCGTATAGCCGCAGCGCGCGCAATGCGAAGCTCACGAGCCTCTCGCCGCTCGAAGGCACCTACGATCCCGGCACGGGCACGACCACCGGCAGCTTCGAATCGGGCACGACGGAATGGTACGACCTGATCTATAACTACCTGGATCTGGAGAACCAGCGCGGCATCAACGGCTACGACGTCTATACCGACGAAATCGCCGACGCCGATTACCTGTACAGCAAAGACTCGAAACTCTTCATTTCGGTCGATACACCGCGCACGGTGAAAGCCAAGGGCGAATACGCGCGCCAGCGCGGTCTCGCCGGCCTGTTCACCTGGACCATCGACATGGACGGCGGCGTACTCGTCAACGCCGCACGTGAAGGGCTCGGCAACGAGATCACGAAGCAGACGATCGACATGTCGCCGTTCTACTTCAAGGGTATCAACGTGCAGGGCGGCAACCGGCCGCCGGTGGCCGCGATCGACGGTCCGCTGGAAGCGTTCGCAGGCGACGCGGTTCACTTCAGCGGCAAGCGTTCGAACGACCCGGATGGCGATGCGCTGACCTACCTGTGGTCGGCTCCGGGGCTGTCGTTCGACGGTGCCACCACTGTCGAGGTCGACGGCGTCGTGCCGACGGGTGCCGCCACGAGCTTCACGGTGAAGCTGACGGTCAACGACGGTCACGGCAACACCAACACCGCGCAGGTCAAGCTGACCGTGAAATCGAAAAGCGGTCAGCCGCCGGTAGCCCGGATGACGGTGCAACTCGCGTCAGGGACGGCGTTCCAGCTCTCGGGCACCGCGTCGTTCGATCCGGACGGCGATCCGCTGTCGTATGCGTGGGAGGCGCCGCAACTGCCGTTCGACGGCTCGCACGAGGCGGTCGTGAGCGGGGTTGTGCCGAGCGTCGCCAAAACGACCGACTACCTGATCCAACTGTCGGTGAGCGACGGCACGTCGACGTCGAGCGAGGCGATCTATCTGGAAGCCACGCCGTCGTCCGGCGGTTCCGTGAAGGCGGTGATCACGGGTAAGACGAACGTGGAGAGCGGCGCACCGCTGTCGCTCTCGGGTGCGGATTCGACCGGGCCGGCACCGCTCGTCTACAAGTGGAGCGCGCCTGGCCTGTCGTTCGACGGCTCCGATCAGGCGAGCGTTACCGTGACCGCGCCGACACTCACGAAGACCACCGCGTATCCGGTGCAACTGACGGTGACCGGACACGGCGGCGACGGCGCGCAATCGGTCGCATCGGTCACCGTGACGGTCGTCGCGGGCCAGAGCGCCGGCACGTGGAAGCCGCAGGACTATCCGGGCGGCTCGGTGGTGACGCACGACTATCAAGGCCAAGGTCTGCGCAAGTATTGCGCGTTGTGGTGGGCGAACCGCTCCGACGAGCCCGGCAATCCCGATTGCACGAGCAAGCAGAAGTATGACGGCAAGGTCTGGCAGGACCTCGGCAACGCCTGATCACCGGTTGCGGGTGATCATGTCCTGACCGCGAAGTGCGGCGGCGCTCCGGCGAGCGTCGCCGCACACGAGCCGGTCGACTTCCTGACCTTTGGAGTTGGATACCATCATGGCCACTTATCCTGTTGCTTTTTTCGCCACTCCGGTATTGGTGGGCGGCTTGAGAGGCGGTGTTGCCTTCGTCGCGTCGCATATGCTCAGCGATTTCGAACGGGTATTGGGCGTCGCTTGCGGAGCGCTTCTGTATCTGACGCGTTCGCATGAGACCACGACGTGGCGCAGGGCGATCTATTTCGTCGTGTCGCTCGTAGGTGGCAATGTTCTCGCACGGCGGATCGTTCTGACCTGGCCGCAGGTCGAACCGTGGCTGGCCGGGTTCGTCGCGAGTGCGGCACTCGTGACGTTCACGATTCTCGCGCTCGACTGGAGCGAGCGGCACGTCGAGCCGACTCTGGACCGTGTCTACGCATGGATCGTCAAACGGCTCCTCAAAGGATGAGGCAGGTTGCACGAAAGGCGCAAAAAAACGCGGGCCGCGACGGCCCGCCTTCACACATGCCGCTGGGCGGCGTCTGCTTTTTCCTGGTCTCCCAGGGAGACCTCCGGTACCCATCAACCGGATAGATCATCCTGCCATGCACGCAAAGTTCTGGATACGGCTCCGCGGTAGCGCGGGTAGTTCGGAATGTGCGCGCAGCTTCGCCCGTTCCCCTGTCTCGAAAACGTGCCTTTGTCTTATGACTTCAGGCAGTCTCGCTCTGCAGCCCTTCTATCTCTAGCATGGACCCTGTGACAGCGGTGTCGGGCATCTCCTTTACTTTGGATAACGAAGCGTAGGGGAGATATCCGATTCAGAGTGGATAATGAAAGTTGTCACTTGACAACCTGACTCCCACTCATTAAATTGGAGGGCATAGATGGTTCGAGGAACCCACTCTAAGAAAGAGGTCGAGGCAGCGCTGGCGTACGCGGAGCAGAACGGCTGGCGTGTCCAGGGCGGTGGCAAAGGCCACGCCTGGGGAAAAATGTACTGTCCTGACAAAGACGCCGAGTGTCGGTGCGGCGAGTTCTGCATATCGAGTGTCTGGAGTACGCCGAAGAATCCCGGCAACCATGCCAGGCATCTGAGGCGCATTGTCGATAACTGCACGGCTCGCCGGTAGCAGGGGTGCTCTGCAGGCGGCAGTGTTGGGCTGAATAAAAGCAGGAGTAACGTATGGAATATGTGTTCACCTTGAAGTACCGGCTCGCGGCGGAAGATTGCGATCTCGACGCGATCGTTGAGCGCCTGGGCGAAGCCGGGTGTGACGACGCCACCGCTGGCGTCGGGCAGCCGGGCCGCATCGCGCTGTTCTTTACTCGCGAGGGCACGTCCGCATTCGGGGCGCTGGTCAGCGCTCTCCAGGACATCAAACGAGTGGTGCCGTCCGCTCGCCTTGTCGAGGCGGGCCCCGATTTCGTCGGCCTTACTGACGTCGCCGAAGTCGCGGGCGTGTCGCGGCAAAACATGCGCAAGTTAATGCTTAACCACGCAATCGACTTCCCGTCGCCGGTCCACGAGGGCAGTGCATCGGTGTGGCATCTGTCGGACATCCTTGATTGGCTCAGTGCGCGCGGTGGTTATGAAATCAAGGCAGACGTGTTCGACGTTGCGAGATCGGCCAAGCAGATCAACCTTGCCAGAGAGGCGCGCGAACTCGAGCCGAGGCTGGGCCGTCAACTGGAATGCCTCGTGGCATAAAAGCAGAGTGGCAGCCAGCATGCGCAGCCTCGCAGGCGTAGGTGATCGGCAAGCCCATTTGCCTTCCGGAGTAGCCTCGGCAGGCGTTTGCGCAAAGCGTTAAAATCGCCCACCGCGTCCGGATTGTCCGTCACCTCCGGAGTCGGCGCCTTCGTCCGTAAAATTTTACGAACGACCGTTCACAAATTTACGTTTTGCGCTAAACTGGCACGCAAGCCCTGATTCCACATGAAGGTCCTCGATTTACAGTGTCCGCATGGCCATCGGTTCGAAGGCTGGTTCGCTTCGGCTGATGACTTCGAATCGCAGCAGTCCCGCAAGCTCGTCGAATGTCCGATCTGCGGTGCGAACGAGGTGAGCCGTTTGCCGTCGGCGCCGCGCCTGAATCTGTCGGGTGCGACCGGAACGAAAGCGCCGGCGGACGCAGGGGAAATGCAGGCGCGCGCGATTCGTGCCTTGCGCGAGGTACTGGAAAAGACCGAGAACGTGGGCGACCGCTTCGCCGAGGAAGCACGGCGCATTCACTACAATGAAGCGCCCGCACGCAATATTCGCGGTGTCACCACACCGGAAGACGCGAAAGCCTTGGTTGAAGAAGGCATCGAAGTGATGCCGCTGCCGGTCCCGGCTCCCTTGAAGGAACCGCTGCAATAGCGCAGTGGCTCACTGGGCGGCGGGTGGTGGCGGCCAGGAGACACTACGCATGAATCTGGACTATTCCCCCGCTGACAGCGCGTTCCGCGCCGACATCCGCGCCTGGCTCGAGGCAAATCTGCCCCGGGAACTGAGCGACAAGGTACTCAATCACAAGCGGCTTTCCCGCGCAGACTTCGCAAGCTGGCACAAGCTGCTCGGTATGCGCGGCTGGTCGGTGGTCGCGTGGCCGAAAGAATACGGCGGCCCGGATTGGGACGCCACCCAAAGGCACATCTGGGACGAAGAGTGCGCGCGCATCGGCGCGCCGTCCGTGCTGCCTTTCGGTGTCTCCATGGTGGCGCCCGTGCTGATGAAGTACGGCAACGAGGCGCAGAAACGCCACTATCTGCCGCGTATTCTCGATGGTACGGACTGGTGGTGTCAGGGCTACTCCGAGCCGGGCTCGGGTTCGGATCTGGCGTCGCTGCGCACGCGCGCGGAGCGCGCCGGCGACCATTACGTGGTCAATGGTCAGAAAACGTGGACCACGCTCGGCCAGTACGCCGACATGATGTTCTGCCTGGTGCGCACGGACAGCGGCGCCAAAAAGCAGGAGGGCATCTCGTTCCTGCTGATCGACATGAAAACGCCGGGTATCACCGTGAGGCCGATCATCACGCTCGACGAAGATCACGAAGTGAACGAAGTTTTCTTCGAAGACGTAAAGGTGCCGATCGAGAATCTGGTCGGTGAAGAGAATCGTGGCTGGACTTACGCGAAGTATCTGCTCGGCCACGAGCGCACCGGCATCGCGCGGGTCGGCCAGTCCAAGCGCGAACTCGTCTTCCTGAAACGCCTTGCACTGAATCAGAAAAAAAACGGCAAGCCGCTGCTGCAAGATCCGGTGTTTGCCGCAAAAGTCGCGAACCTCGAAATCGAGTTGATGGCGCTCGAAGTCACCGTGCAACGCGTGGTCGCCAATGAAACAGGCGGACGCGGGCCGGGACCGGAAGCGTCGATGCTGAAGATCAAGGGCACGGAAGTGCAGCAAGCGCTGACTGAACTGATGTTCGAAGCAGTCGGGCCGCTCGCCGCACCGTTCGACATACCGTTCCTCGAAGGAGAGCGCGAACATAGCCTCGCCGGCGACGACGATGCCGCGCCTCTCGCCGCGTACTACTTCAACTTCCGCAAGACATCGATTTACGGTGGCTCGAACGAAATTCAAAAGAACATCATCGCGCAGATGATTCTCGGACTTTGAGGAGCGGCGCATGGACTTCACTTTCAACGAAGAACAGCAGCAATTTGCGGATGCGTTGCGCCGCTATCTGGACAGGAGCTATGGGTTCGAAGCGCGCCAGGCGATCGTGCGATCTGAACCCGGTGTATCCGATGCGCATTGGGCCGCGTTTGCCGAACTGGGCCTGACTGCGTTGCCGGTGCCGGAAGCGCAAGGCGGTTTCAACGGCGGCCCGATCGACATGCTTGTCGTCATGCAGGAACTCGGCCGCGCGCTGGTCGTCGAGCCTTATTGGGCGACGGCGGTCGGCATCGAGGCGTTGCGCCTCGCGGGTAGCGAACAAGGCGAAGACGCGTCGCTGCTCGAACGTGCGGCTCGGGGCGAGATCAAACTGGCTGTGGCCTTTCACGAACCCCACGCTCGCTACGACCTTTTCTCGATTGAGACAACCGCGAGCGGGCAAGGCGGACAGCACACATTGACCGGCACCAAGTCGGTCGTACTGCACGGTGCGCAGGCCGACCACTGGATCGTGCCGGCCCGGCTGAACGGCGAGATCGCACTCTTTGTCGTGGCGCGCCATGCGGCCGGCGTCAGCGTAACGGACTACCGCACGATCGACGGCCAGCGTGCCGCCACGCTAGAGTTCAACGGCACGCCTGCGCGCCAGCTTGCCGGCCAACACGCTGGCGCGGCGGCGCTCGAACATATCGCCGACTACGGCACGGTGCTGCTGTGCGCCGAGGCAATCGGCGCGCTCGACGCCTTGAACCTCGCCACGGTGGACTACACGAAGACGCGCCAGCAGTTCGGCCAGCCGATCGCGCGTTTTCAGGCCTTGCAGCATCGCATGGTGGAGATGCTGATTCACGCCGAGCAGGCGCGTTCCGTCACGTATCTGGCCGCCATGCGCTACACCAGCACGGACGTCGACGAACGTCGCCGCGCGGTTTCCGCCGCGAAGGCGCGGGTGGGGCAGGCCGCGCGCTTCGTCGGCCAGCAGGCGGTCCAGTTGCATGGCGGCATGGGCGTCACGAACGAAGTAGCGGCGGCACATCTGTTCAAACGGCTTGCCATCATCGAAACCACATTGGGCGATGTCGATCACCATCTCGCGCGGTTCGCCGCGCTGCCCGGCTTCGTCACGGCCGAGGCGTGATCAGCCGCCCGAATCGAATAAAAGGAGATACGACAATGGGTTTGAGTTACGAGGACTTGATAGTCGGCACGAGCATCGAAATCGGCAAGCACACGTTCACGCGTGACGAGATCGTGGAGTTCGCGCAGAAGTTCGATCCGCAGCCGTTTCATCTGGACGAAGCCGCCGCTGCCGAGTCGCCGTTTCGCGGATTGGTCGCGAGCGGCTGGCATACCTGTTCGGTCATGATGGGCATGCTGGTGCGCAACGCGTTTGCGGATTCCACGTCGATGGGCTCGCCCGGTATCGACGAAATCCGCTGGTTGAAGCCGGTACGTGTCGGCGACACGATCACCATGATGAACGCCGTGCTCGACAAGCGCATCTCGGAGAGCAAGCCGGATCGCGGCATCGTATCGACGCAGTGGGAAGGCATCAATCAGCATGGCGAAACCGTGATCACGGTGCGCTCGAAAGCATTGTTCGGGCTGCGCAATCCGGGCGCCGCGTCATGACGGGCAGCGCGGCCGCTGCTGCAACGTTGGGCAGTGCCACCGCCTTGCGCGCGCTGGTGGGTGCCGAGCCGCTCGTTAGCGAATGGCTGACGGTGGACCAGGCGAGTGTCGATCGTTTTGCCGAAGCGACCGGCGATCATCAATGGATTCACGTCGACCCGGAACGGGCGCGACGGGAGTCGCCGTTCGGCGGCCCCGTTGCGCACGGTTTCCTGACGCTGTCGCTGATTCCCGCGCTGCTCGACAGGACGGTGGCGCTCGAACAGCGCATGGGCGTCAATTACGGATTGAATCGTGTGCGTTTTACGTCGCCGGTTCCGGTTGGTTCGCGGTTGCGCGCCGGATTCGCCGTCGAGTCCGTTACCGAAGTGGAGAACAACGGCGTGCAGGTGCTATGGAATGTGACACTGGAACGGGACGGCAGCGAACGGCCGGTGTGCGTCGCGGAGTTCATCACGCGGCACTATTTCTAGCGTTTCGGCGCACGCAGGTAGGTTGAAGAAGCGCGAAACGGCAGGCATGCCGGCTCGCGCTTTTTTTGTTATTGCGGAATCAGGCGGCGCGGCGAAATCAATGTTCGCTGATCGCGCCGCGTCTCCTGAAGAATACCCGCCCGGCCTCAAAACCGCGTAATCGGCGTCTCCACGCGAGCCGCCGCGCCGGCATCCATATAACGTGCGAGTTCGAGCTTGGCGATCGCATTGCGGTGCACTTCGTCGGGCCCGTCGGCGAAACGCAGTGTTCGTGCGGACGCATACGCATATGCCAGCGGGAAATCGTCGCTGACACCGCCGCCGCCGTGCGCCTGAATCGCCCAGTCGATTACCTGACAAGCCATGTTCGGCGCGACGACCTTGATCATCGCAATTTCGCCGCGCGCCCCCTTGTTGCCGACGGTGTCCATCATGTAGGCCGTTTTCAGCGTGAGCAGACGCGCCTGCTCGATCATGCAGCGGGCTTCGGCGATACGCTCCTGCGTGACGCCTTGCGCGGCAACCGGCTTGCCGAATGCGACACGTTGCAGCGAGCGTTTCGACATCAATTCGAGTGCGCGTTCGGCGAGACCGATCAGGCGCATGCAGTGATGGATGCGTCCCGGCCCGAGCCGGCCTTGCGCGATCTCGAAGCCGCGCCCCTCACCGAGCAGCATGTTGGTGGCGGGTACGCGCACATTTTCGAGCGTGATTTCCATATGCCCGTGCGGCGCGTCGTCGTAACCGAAGACGGTGAGCGGACGGTGCACGGTGATGCCGGTGGCGTCGGCGGGAACCAGGATCATCGACTGCTGCTGGTGGCGTGGCGCATCCGGATCCGTCTTGCCCATGACGATATAGATCTTGCAGCGCGGATCGCCTGCGCCGGACGACCACCATTTATGGCCGTTGATCACGTAGTAGTCGCCGTCGCGCACAATGCTGGTCTGAATATTGGTGGCATCCGACGACGCGACTTCAGGCTCCGTCATCAGAAACGCCGAACGGATCTGCCCTTGCAGCAGCGGTTCGAGCCACTCGCGCTTGTTGTCGTCGCTGCCGTAGCGTTCGATGGTTTCCATGTTGCCGGTGTCGGGCGCGTTGCAATTGAATACTTCGGGCGCCCAGGGCACGCGGCCCATGATCTCGCAGAGCGGCGCGTATTCGAGGTTCGTCAAGCCGGCGCCGCGTACGGATTCAGGCAGGAACAGATTCCACAAGCCGGCGTCGCGCGCTTTCTGCTTGAGTTGTTCGACCAGTTCGGTGGGCAGCCACGCGTTGCCGTTCTGGCGATTGCGGGCAATCTCCGCGTAGAACGCCTGTTCGTTCGGATAGATGTGCTCGTCGAAGAAGGCGAGCAGTTTCTCGCGCAACGCCTGAACCTTCGGGGTGTAATCGAAATTCATGTAAGACCTCGCGAATGACGGGTAACGGACGACGTTTGTTCGGGGCGCGGCCGGACGCGCGATTCAGCGCGCGAATCCGGTCAGCGCACTTTCTGCGCGTAGCGCCAGGCGAGTTCGGCCATCGGCTTCGCGCGGCGGCCGGCATCGAGCGCCTGCGCGCTGGCCGCGGTGCCGTCGACGACACGCTTCATGATCCCTTGCAGGATCGCGGCGATGCGAAACATGTTGTACGCCAGGTAGAAATTCCAGTCGCCGTGAATCTCGAAGCCGGTGCGTTGGCAATAGCGCGCGACATACTGGCTTTCGTCGGGAATGCCCAAGGCCGCCCAGTCGAGGCCCCCGATCCCGCGGAACTGCGTTGGGTCGACGTGCCACGCCATGCAGTGATAGGCGAAGTCGGCGAGCGGATCGCCGAGCGTCGACAACTCCCAGTCGAGCACGGCGAGCACGCGCGGTTCCTCGGGATGAAAGATCAGATTGTCGAGCCGGTAGTCGCCATGCACGATCGAAGCGCGCTCGCCCGTTTCGGCCGGCATATGCTGCGGCAGCCATTCGATCAGGCGCTGCATGGCATCGATCGGTTCGGTCTCGGACGCGATGTACTGCTTGCTCCAGCGACCGATCTGGCGCGCGAAGTAATTGCCCGGCTTGCCATAATCGGCGAGGCCCACCGCCGTCACGTCGACGCTGTGCAGCGCCGCGATCACGCGGTTCATCTCGTCGTAAATGGCCGCGCGTTCGGCGGCTGTCATGCCGGGCAACGACTGGTCCCACAGCACGCGGCCTTCGACGAACTCCATCACATAGAACGCGCGGCCGATCACGCTTTCGTTCTCGCACAAGGCGAGCATTTTCGCGACCGGCACATCGGTGCCGGCAAGCGCGTGCATCACGCGATATTCACGTTCGACGGCGTGCGCGGACGGCAGCAGTTTCGCAGCCGGCCCGGGTTTGGCGCGCATCACATACGAGCGGGACGGCGTGAGCAGCTTGAAGGTCGGATTGGACTGGCCGCCGGCGAATTGCTCCAGCGTGAGCGGGCCGGCGAATCCGTCGACGTGCCGGGTCAGCCACGCGGCGAGCGCGTCGCTGTCGAAGCGTTGCCGCTCGCTGACCGGGCGCGTGCCCTCGAAGTCCGAATAGTCCGGCTGGTGTTCCGGTTCGCCGGTCTGTGTGGCTTGCACCATCTGTCTCCTCCAGTTCGGGTTCAGCTACGCTTGTATTGAATGAATTGTGCGTAGAGCATTTCCATCGTGGTGTTGCGCACGCCGCGATGAAGCGGCGACGGCGGTGAATAATTGATCGTGCGCAGCACCCAGTCGCGTGGCGCGGCGCCCACGTCGAGCGCGTTGATGCAGCCGGTGGCTTGCGCCAGGTGCCCGAAGAACGTGCGGCCGCCAGCCGTCAGCGCATGCGACAGGATGGCGCGATTCACGCCGCCGTGCAGGACGAGCAGCACGGTGTCCCACGAGGTGTCCTCGCGCAACGCGGCGAGCGCGGGCAGCACGCGATCGAACAACTCGCCAATGGTTTCGCCGTCGAGAAAGCGCGTGCTTTCCTGCACGATGCCGTCGAACACGCCGAGAAACGCGGCTTCCATATCGTGTAGCGGAATGTTGCCGAGCTTGCCGCCGCGAATCTCTTCCCAGGCGGGCTCGATTTCCAGTTCGATCTGCTGGCCGGTCTCGGCGAGCACGCGCCGCGCCGTTTCGACGGTGCGCGGCAAACCGCTGACGATCACCCGGTCGAAACGGATCTGCTGAGCGGCGAACTCGCGGCCCGCCGCGCTCGCCTGTTCGCGGCCGTTGGCGTTCAGGGGCACGGTCTCGGGATCGATTGCGCGGCCGGAGTCGTCGAAATAGGTGACGTCGCCGTGACGCATCAGAAAGATGCGGCGGCGTTTGGGCAGTTGATAGTCAGGCATGGTCCTGTCGGTCACTGAGGTTCACTTATACGCCGGAGCACGTTTTTCGAGGAACGCGGAAATTCCTTCCAGACTATCGCGATGATGCAGCGACGCGACAAAGTTGTCGCGCTCCGCAACGAGATGGTCGGCGAGCTGCTGCGTGCCGGCCGCGCCGATCAGCCCCTTGATGCGAGCGACCGAATTGGGCGAAATCTTGCCGAGCTCGTCGGCCCAGGCAACCGCGGCGTCGCGCACGGCGCCGGTTTTGGCGAGTTTGTTGACGACGCCGAGTTCATGCAAACGCGTGGCGCCGATCGGTTTGCCTTCGATCAGCACTTCGGTGGCCAGCTGACGCGGCAACGCTTGCGCGAGGAACCACGAACCGCCGCCGTCGGGTGTCAGGCCCACGCGTGCATACGACATCACGAATTTGGCCGTGTCCGCCGCAACGATCAGGTCGCACGCGAGCGCGAGCGAGAATCCCGCGCCGGCGGCGGCGCCATCGACCGCGGCGATCACCGGCTTCGAAGAAAGGCGCAGCGCCGAGATCCATTCGCCGAGCAGATCGATGCTCTGGGCCTGCACGGACGGATCTTTCGCGCGATTTTCCAGCAGACGTTTCAGATTGCCGCCCGCGCAGAAAAAGTTGTCGGCGCCGGTAATCACGACGGCGCGGATCGACGGATCGCGCTCCACCGAGTCGAGCGCCTCGATGCCGGCGGCGTACATGTCCGGATGCAGCGCGTTGCGCGCGCCGGGGTTCGACAGCGTGAGAACCAGTGTCGATTCGCTTCCGGTCGGGCGCGAGGTCAGCAGTTCGGCGCTCATTGTTGTGTCTCCGTGGTGTGCGTTTCGGTATCGGCTGCGTCGCGTTGGGTCAGCGGCAGGCCAAGTTGAGCTCGCCGCGCGAGCCAGGGCGACGGACGATAACGCGGGTCGCCGAGCACGCTGAACATATTGCGCAGGATCGCGAGAATAGTGGTCGAGCCGAGCGCGTCGCCGAGGGCGAGCGGGCCGCGCGGATAGCCGAGGCCGAGCGTCACGGCGAGATCGATATCCTCCGGCGTGGCGATCTGTTTTTGCGCAATATCGCAGCCGATGTTGACGATGGTCGCCACCACGCGTTGCGCGACGAAGCCGGTCGAGTCGCGGATCACGGTGACGGGCACGCCGTCGGCGGCAAAGAGCGCATGCGCCATGTCACGCGCGGCGCGCGTGGTGGCGGGCGTCGTCATCAGCGTGCGGCGTTGCGCGCCGACGAGCGGGAAAAGCGCGTCGAGCGCGACGACACGGGTGGCGTCGAGCGCTTCGTCGACCGCGGCCGTGGTTGCATCGTGACCGAACGGTGTGACGACGATCAGCGAGTTCGATTCGGGCGTGATGCCGTTGTCGAGTGTCACGCCGGCTTTTTCGACGAGTTGCACGACGGCGTCATGCGCTTGCGGATAACGCTTGCTGACCCACACACTGGCCGGCAATCCGGTCGGCGCGGGCGCCTCGGCAGGTACCTGCTGCTTGCCGTCTTCGTAGCGGTAAAAGCCTTCACCTGTCTTGCGGCCGAGCAGTCCGCCCGCGAGCCGCGTGCCGGTGATGGGCGAAGGCGTGAAGCGCGGCTCTTCATAGAACTGGTGATAGATCGACTCCATCACCGGATGCGAGACGTCCAGTGCCGTCAGATCGAGCAGCTCGAATGGGCCAAGACGAAAGCCCGCCTGCTCGCGCATGATGCAGTCGATGTCGGCGAAACTCGCCACGCCTTCACCCGCCACGCGCAAGCCTTCGGTATTCATGCCGCGGCCCGCGTGATTCACGATGAAGCCGGGCATATCTTTCGCGCGCACCGGCGTGTGACCCATGCGGCGCGCGAGATCCATCAGCGCGTCGCCCGCGGCGGGATCGCTGCGCAGACCGTCGATCACTTCGACGACTTTCATCAACGGCACGGGATTGAAGAAGTGATAGCCGGCCACGCGCGACGGATCGCTACAGCCGGCGGCAATTGCCGTGATCGACAGCGAAGACGTGTTAGACGCGAGGATGCAGCGGCCGCTCACAACGGTTTCCAGTTCGCGGAACAGCGCCTGTTTGACGTCGAGTTTTTCGACGATCGCCTCGACGACCAGATCGCAACCGGCCAACTCGCCGATGGCCTGCGCGCCGCTGACATTCGCGAGTGCGGCGAGAGAGCGCGCCTGGTCGAGCTTGCCTTTAGCGGTCAACTTCGCGAAAGTCTCGGCGAGGTAGTCGCGCGCGGCGCCGATTGCAGCAGGGTTGGTGTCGTACAGACGCACAGTGAGGCCGGCCAGCGCGGCGATCTGTGCGATGCCGCGGCCCATTGCGCCGGTTCCGACAATGCCGATAGTCTCGATGCTGAAATTGCGAGAGGTCATTGTGATGCTCGACTCCATGATTATTTTAGAATAGCACGATCGTGCAATTTACCGGATGATTGATCGAAGACCGCTGCTTTGACGTTGACAGACGGTCACATACAACCCGAAGGAAGGAGACACCCGATGATCAGGCTGTGCGGTTTCGCGCTTTCTAACTATTACAACAAAGTGAAGTTCGTGCTGCTCGAACACGGTATTCCGTTCGAGGAAGTGGCGGTGCTGCCGAGCCAGGAAGAGGCCATGCTCGAGCATTCGCCGCTCGGCAAGGTGCCTTATCTGCAGACTGAAGACGGCGATCTGTGCGAATCGCAATGCATTGTCGAGTATCTGGCCGCGCGCTTTCCCGACAAGGCGATTTTCTCCACCGACCCGTGGGAAGCGGCCAAGGAGCGCGAGCTGATCATGTTCGTGGATGTGCATCTCGAACTGACCGCGCGCAATCTCTACAAGGAAGCGTTCTTCGGCGGCACCGTGACCGAGGCGACCAAAGGGCGTGTCGAGAAACTGCTTGAGCATCATATTGCCGGCTTCAGGCGGATCGCGAAGTTCGCGCCGTATCTGAGCGGCGAGCGTTTTAGCGTTGCGGATACGGCCGGGTACGTGAGCTTGCCGCTGGTGGGCATGGCGACGCAGACCATCTACGGGCGCGATTTTCTGCTGGACGCCGGCGTGGACTGGAAGGGCTACGTGAAAGCGATCAACGCACGGCCGGCCGCGCAGCGTGTGACCGAGGATCGCAAGGCATATATCGCCGCGTCGCGTCCGGTTTGACGCGTGCGGCCTGCCGGCAAGCGAACGACGGGCGCGCGCCGTGCACGCCCGGGCCGTTGCGCGCGATGGCAAGGAACGGGGAAGCGTTCTTGGCATCGCGCGGGACATTTCAAAGCCGTGCCAGCCGCTCGAGCGCGGTGGCGAGCGTGCTCTCCTGCTTGGCGAAGCAGAAGCGCACCACGCCCGACTCATGTGCCTCGTGATAGAACGCCGAGACCGGAATGGCCGCGACGCCGATCTCGCCGGTCAGCCATTGCGCGAATTCGGCTTCGGGCAAATCGCTGATTGCCGAATAGTCGACGCACTGAAAGTACGTGCCCGTGCACGGCAACAGCCTGAAGCGTGAATTCGCGAGGCCGGCGCGGAAGAAGTCGCGCTTCTTCTGATAAAACGCCGGCAGGTCGAGATATGGCGCCGGATCTTTCATGTAGTCGGCAAGGCCGATCTGCATTGGCGTGTTGACCGTGAACACGTTGAACTGGTGCACCTTGCGGAACTCGACGGTGAGCGCGGCGGGCGCGGCCACGTAGCCGACCTTCCAGCCCGTCACATGGTAGGTCTTGCCGAAACTCGATACCACGAAGCTGCGCTGCGCCAGTTCCGGATAGCGGGCCACGCTCTCGTGCGGCGCGCCGTCATAGACCATGTGTTCATATACTTCGTCCGACAGGATCAGCACGTTGGTGCCGCGCACGATCTCCTCGAGCTTGCGCATGTCCTGCTCGCGCCAGACCGTGCCGGTCGGATTGTGCGGCGTGTTGATCAGCAGGAGCCGGGTTTTCGGCGTGATCGCGGCGGCGAGCCTGTCGAACGGGATCGCGTAGTCGGGCGCTTCCAGCGTGACGAAGACCGGCTTGCCGCCGGCCAGTTCGATGGACGGCAGATAGCTGTCGTAGGTCGGTTCGACCACGACCACTTCGTCGCCCGGATGGACGCTGCAGAGAATCGCGGTCAGCAATGCCTGGGTCGCGCCCGCCGTCACGGTGATTTCGGTCGTGGCGTCGTAGCGGCGGCCGTACAGGTTCGCGATCTTGTCCGAGATTGCCTGACGCAGCGGCGCGGCACCCGCCATGGGTGGGTACTGGTTGTGGCCTTCGCGCATGGCGTTCGCGACCGCGTCGACAATGCGCGGATCGCAGTTGAAATCGGGAAAGCCCTGGCCGAGATTCACCGCGCCTTTTTCGGCGGCGAGTGCGCTCATCACGGTGAAAATCGTCGTGCCGACATTCGGCAGGCGAGACGGAAACGTGGGACTCGTTGGCGTATCGTGCGGTGCATTCATGGCGCTGTCCGGAGCGTGGGCAAGTGGGTTAGACAAAGGCGTCGTTTGAAACGGGCGAAGCCTGATTGTAGGGAATCGCGGCGCGGTGTGCGCGCCGCGAAGCTCGCGTTAGCCGTCTGGCCAGGGCCATGCGGCTGGCGACTCATGCGGTTGCGGGCTCACCGGCAGTGCCCGGTAACGCGCCGATGGCGGCGACGAAGGGCGCCGGCTGGGCGATCTGAAAGCCGAAATCACGTGCAATCCGTTTGGCCAGCTTCAACACCGCGCGATCTTTCGAGACCAGCCAGTCGGCTTGCGCGGCGTGCGCGAGTTCGAGAAACTTCTGGTCGTCGCGATCTTTGCATTTGGGCAAGGGCCTTGTGTCTTCCTGTGGCGCAACGGGTTCCACCAGTTGCGCGAGCCGCGCGACGACCGCGAGCGCGGCGGCCTTGTCCACTTTGCGATGCACGAACTGCGGGTAGTCGAGCACGTAGGTGAGTTCGGCGAGGCAGCGCGCGTCGATCAGCGCGGCCAGCGCGCCGCTTTCGAGCGCGGCCGCGATTGGCCGCGTGTGCGGATCGTCGAACACGAGAATGTCGATCCACACATTGGAATCGAGGACGACGCGCAAAGCGCCGCGCGAGGCATGGGAACCGGGCATTCGTTACAATCTGGCTTTCGTCTTTGACCGCCAGGCACGGCGTGCCTGCAAGCCTCTATGATAATCGTTCTGTCGCCGGCGAAATCTCTCGACTACGAAACCCCGCCTCACGTCAAAAAGCACACGATCCCCGATTTCGTCGAAGACGCGGCCGAGTTGATCGGCGGATTACGCCTTTTGTCGCCGCAACAGATCGCCTCCTTGATGGATATTTCGGATCAGCTCGCGCACCTCAATTTCCAGCGCTATGCAGAGTGGTCGCCCAAATTCGGCGCGCACAACGCCAAGCAGGCGGTATTGGCGTTCAACGGCGACGTGTACGAGGGTTTCAACGCGAAGACATTGTCGGCGGCGGATCTGGACTATGCGCAGAATCACGTGCGCGTGTTGTCCGGCCTGTACGGTTTGCTGCGCCCGCTCGACCTGCTGCAACCTTACCGGCTCGAAATGGGTACGCGTTTCGCCAACCCGCGCGGCAAGGATCTATACGCGTTCTGGGGCGAGCGGATCACGCAGGCCCTGAATGCGCAATTGAAGAAGAACGCCGTGGCGTCGCGCGTGCTGGTGAATTGCGCGTCGGGCGAGTACTTCAGGTCGGTCAAGCCGAAGCTGCTCGAAGCGCCGGTCATCACGCCCGTGTTCGAGGACTGGAAGGGCGGCCGCTACAAGATCATCAGCTTCCATGCAAAGCGTGCGCGCGGCCTGATGGCGCGCTATGCCGTGGAAAACCGTCTCGACAGGCCGGAGCAGTTGAAGGACTTCAACGCCGAAGGCTATGCGTTCGACGCCGAAGCGTCGAACGATTCCACTTACGTATTCCGCCGCCGCGTCGCTGAATAAGCGTTTCGCCGCGCCCACAAGCAGGGAAGAAACATCATGACGTTATCCATTACGAGCCACTTCGACGCAGGCGCGATCGAGGTGCTGTCCTGTGAAGAAGCGGGCAAGATCCGTTTGCGCGTGCGGCCGGACAGCCATGCCGAGTTTGCGCAGTGGTTCTACTTCCGGTTATCCGGCGCGGCGGGCGAGCGCTGTGTGATGACCTTCGAAAATGCCGCCGCGTGCGCTTTTGCCGAAGGCTGGCGCGACTATCAGGCCGTGGCGAGCTATGACCGGGTGAACTGGTTCCGTGTGCCTACGTCGTACGACGGCCGCGTGTTGACAATCGATCACACGCCGGATTTCGACCGTATTTACTACGCGTATTTCGAGCCGTACAGCGAGGAGCGTCATTCGGAGTTTCTGGGCGCGGTGCAGCAGATGCCGCAGGCGACGCTCACGGAATTGGGCACGACCGTCGAAGGCCGGCCCATGTCGTTGCTCACGCTCGGCACGCCGCAAACCGGCGACACGCCCAAAAAGAAGATCTGGCTGATCGCGCGCCAGCACCCCGGCGAGACAATGGCCGAATGGTTTATCGAAGGTCTCGTGAAGCGGCTCGCAGGTTGGGGCGATTGGGCGGGAGACCCGGTGGCGCGCAAGCTCTACGATCACGCTGTCTTCTATATCGTGCCGAATATGAATCCGGACGGCAGCGTGCACGGCAATCTGCGCACGAATGCGGCTGGCGCGAATCTGAATCGCGAATGGATGGAGCCGGATGCCGCGCGCAGCCCCGAGGTGCTGGTGGTGCGCGACGCGATTCACGCCACCGGCTGCGACCTGTTCTTCGATATTCACGGCGACGAAGCGCTGCCTTACGTGTTCGTGGCCGGCTCCGAAATGCTGCCGGGTTTCACCGAGCGGCAGCGGGAAGAGCAGCAGGCGTTTATCGAAGCGTTCAAGCATGCGAGCCCCGATTTCCAGGACAAGCACGGCTACGCCGCGAGCAAATATCGCGAGGACGCACTGAAGCTGGCGTCGAAGTACATCGGCAACGAATTCGGCTGCCTGTCGCTGACCCTGGAGATGCCGTTCAAGGACAACGCCAATCTGCCCGACGAACGGGTGGGCTGGAACGGCGAGCGTAGCGCGTCGCTTGGCGCCGCGATGCTTCAGGCGATCTTGCGGCACGTGGAGACGTTTGCTTAAACCGTGTTCCGCATAAAAAACGAGGCACACACCATGAAGCGTGTGCCTCGTTTTTCATTGCGTCACCCGTCGGACCGGCGGCTCGGGCGACATGATGCCGCAGCCGCGGGCCGCTACTGGGTTTTCTTCTTTGCCGGCGCCTTCTTTGCGGTGGCCTTGCCGGTGCTCGTTCGCGACGACGACTTGGCCGGGCTCGATTTCGAAGACTTCGTGGTCGCCTTCCTGGTGGTTTTGCCGCTTGCCGTGTGCTTGCCCTTGGCGCTCTTGTGCTTGCCGGACGACACTCGCGACCCCGAGGGTTCCGAGCTGCGCGCGCGGGCCGGGGGCACCGGATCGTTCCAGCTGAACGCCAGCATCTGCGTGCCGACATAGCCGCAGCGGAACTTCAGATCGGCCGGGTCGCCGTCGCCGCTCTGGCGGATGCCAAGCCCTTCGACTGTGACGATGTTGTCTACCTTGACGCGCTGCTTGCCCTCGTCGAACGAGTCGTTCCACGGCGTGACCGAGGCATGCGCGCTATCGAATGAGCTGGGTGGAAATTCGACGTGGTCGAAGGCGGTCGACGTGCTGGCGACAAAGTTGCCATGAGCCGCGCAGTCCGCAACGAGCGGGTCCGCGTGCATTTCATTGACAAGCTTGTTGACGAGATCATTGTGCTGCTCGAGTTGATCGGCGAGCGCGGAGGTGGAGCATATGAGCGAGAGACTCGCCGCACATGTTGCCAACCGGCCGACCAACCGCAGCAATCGGCGCGGTACGTTGGTACGATCCATCTAGTTCGTTAGACGCTAATGAGACATGAGGCACGTAAGATGCCCCGCGAGAGGGTGGAGTTCAATCCTGACACAAATATTTTGTCCTGTCGTGGTGCGCGGGCGGCTCGACGCGAGCCCGCGCCGCTCATTGCCGTCAACAGGCGTTCGTGGTCGATGCGAGTGTCAGGTGCGTGGTCCGCCCAATCGATATCTCCGTACGTCATAAGTGGTGACCCACGCAGGACGATAGACCGCGATCAACGCCGTCGACATGCCGGTGAACCAGGCTTCCCCTGTGGCAAGTAGAAGCACACTGAATGCGTAGCCGGCGGGTATTACGCTCATCGAGCCGCCGACGAGCGCGATATGAACGCCGAGCGCCGCGGCCGCCGTAAGAGACACGGCAATGGCAGGCGAGACAAACCCCTGGCCGAAGATGAACATGAAGAGATTGCGCGGCAGCCACGCGATGCTGATGCGTTGAACCAGAGTCGAAATGCCGACTGGCAGCGCGCCGTACACGAGGAAGGTTAGCGCGATACCCTGCCAGGGAGCATCGAAGACGACGGCCGCAAGACCCGTGACCACCGCCATGGCGATCAGCGCCAGCGCCCAGTCGAATAACGTGACGACTAGCGTGGCACCGAGCAGATGCATGACGGTGCCGTCGTCGAGCCATGCATTGCTGGCCCACAGCACCGACACTGCGACGATGATCGCAAGCCAGACATGCTGCAGTGTGCCGTCCTGAAGTCGTTTGAAAGGATTTTTCCACAGCGCGAGCGCGACCACTATCGCAGTGGCGGTCCAGCCACCGACAGCGACCCAGAACGGAAGCGGTGTGTAGAGGAAACCCATGAGTCTCATATTACTCGTTGGACGAGAAAAGGTGTGAGCGGATTCCATGCCAGCAGGCGCAAACGCTGTCAGAAAATGCCCGCCCGGGTTCTGTTGCGCGCACCCGCGCCGCTCATGCGGGACCTTGTGGAAGCGGGTCCGCTGCCGGTCCGGCGGCGGGCGCATCGCCATATTGCGTGCCCGGTTCGGCGGCCATCGGCAACAGGGCGGCCGTGTCGTTGGCGGGCAACGGATACTGGAAGCGCCGTCGCGTGCGGCGACGCAAGGGCACTATGCCGGCTTGTCCCATGATCGGGCGAATCGGGCCGTCGGCGTCGTTGCGCAATACCTGTAGATGGTTTGACAGCCAACCGTTGTAGAGCGCGACCGCGGCGGCGCGATTTGGCGCGCCGAGCTGCTGGAATATGCTGGTCAGATGGATCTTGACGGTGCCCTCGCTGATGCCGAGGGTGCGCGCGATCATCTTGTTGGTGCTGCCCATGTGGACGCAGCGCATGATCTGCTGCTGACGGGGTGACAGCCCGTTGGCCAGTTTGGTGCGGCGTGGCGGTGGGCTTTTTTCGTCGAACGGCCGGATGGCGATATCCGGTGGCAGAGGAGGATCGAGCGCCAGTGCGCCGGGTGGCACGTAGTGACCGCCCAGCAGCACCATTTCAAACGCGCGCACGATCAGACACGGGTCGGTGTCGCGCGGCACGACGCCGAGCACGCCTTCGTCCATGAGCTCTCGCACGGAGACCGGCGAGATCTGGTCGGTTAGCACCGCAATGCGCAGATCAGGGTAGTGACTGAGCAGATGGCGCGTATCCGCGATCGACATCCAGTCCTGCCAATCGATCACGAGCAGGTCGGGCCGCTGACGCTTGAGCGGGCGTTCAACCTGACGCCAGTCTTGCGCTTCGTTAAAACGCGCGAGCCGGTCAATTTGCCGCAGTAGTGCTTTGAGCCCATCACGTCGTTCCGCGTTTGAGTTGAGTATCGAGAATCGCATGCATGTCTCCAGATGAATCGGGCGAAGTGGCGCGATGCAGACGCGCGGCGAGTGAGAGCCGGATGCGTTGCGATACGTCGCCGTCCCTATGATGACAAATTCCCTTCAACTTGACGGCCTGTCCAAAAGGCATAAGAGGAATGACATGGAGAAGATCGGATACAAAAAAAGCCCCGCGCGCGACGGGGCTTTTTTATGTGGCGCGAAACGCGCCGGCGGCCATGCTCAATGGAAGTGCGGCTGCGCGGGCTCCGCGTCCTCCGGCATTTCGGCATGGACGATTTCGCCGAGCGGGTCGGCATAGAGCGGCACGCCACAGTCGTCGCAATATTCCGGCTCGAAGCGGCCGGCGTGCCGACGCACCTCGGTCACGCCCGTCTCCTTGAGCAATGCGACGATTTCTTCGAGCGGATCGTCCGAAGCGGCCGTTTCTTGCGGCTCTTCGTCGATGCCGGGCTCGCCGTTCTCACGGCCGTACAGTGGCCATACGACGCCGTAGATCACGTCGTTGCTGCCCCGGCGCGTGAAGCCGACGCGGTATTCGTCGATACGGCGTTCGCCGAAGCCCGCCACGACCGCGCGCAATTCCTGAGGCACCGCGCCGATCGTGTCGAACAGATAGCGCACGGCGGTGCGCACGGTGTGAGGGCGTACGCTCTCGTCGGCATCACGGCAGGCCGAGTAATAGGCGTCCGGTAACAGACACTCGAATTCGCAGCCGGGCAACACCAGCGACAGATTGGCGCCGCCTTGCGTGGCCCATTGTTCAAGGCATTGGCCGCGCTCGATCCGGCTGCCGTGCTCTTCTTCCTGCCAGCGGAACGTGGGCTCGCCCACCGGCGCCGCGACCACGGCCAGCAGGAAGCGCGGGTCGGCCAGAATCGGCGAAGTCTCCGGCAACTCGCCGAAATTCAGTTTCACGTTGCCGCCGGTCATGGCTGCCTGAGCGAGTTGCTGGGCAATGCGCCAGGTTTCGACATGATGACGCGGCAGTTGATCGATGCTGTACAGGAAAGGCGCCATGGCGACCCGCGTATTCGCGGCGAGCACGTGAGCTTGCAGATGCGCGCGCAGGGCGTCTGCGGCGTCGGCCTTGAGCGGGCCGGACGGAATCATGTAGCGGGTCCAGGCGAGCACGGGCGCGGCGATCAGCAGCGCTTCGTAAGGCACGCCTTCGTGTTCGAGGATGAACGACTCGCTGTGCGTTTCCGCCATATCGGCGAGCGCACCATACGCGTCGGGATGATTTTGCTGTAGATGATCGAGCGCGGCGTCCAGCGTAGTCTGGTTGGCATTGCGGACGATCTTGGCCAGCAGCGCATCGAGCTTTGCTTCCCAGAAGCGATCCTCGGTGCGGCTGCCCGACGCGAAAAGCGCGAGCGAAAGACCGACGAGCTTGTCGGCATCGGGTGGGAGACGTTTGGCGATTCGCGAGCGCATAAATCCGGAAGTTGGGGTGTACAACCTTATATTCTAGTCTTTTCTATGCCGCCATATTATTTGGGCGGCGATGCCGGATGAATTAGGACGTTTCCACACGAAAAATCAGCCTGTTGAGCGCGCCTGCGGATCGTTGCACGGCGACCTGGCCCAATGTTATAAGACGCTCCCGGACGCGTGACTCGCCTCTATACTGACCCTTTCAGCGGACGTCTGATAAAGGTATGTCTACTCGTCGCCGGGCGTTTGGCGTAACAGGAGATTCAACATGAAATCGGACCAACTGATCGAACGTCTTGCCGCTGTGTTCGCGCTGATTATCCTGGTGGGCGGATCGCTGCTGGTGCTGGCGCCTTTCACGACCGCGCTGCTATGGGGCGCCATTCTCAGCTATAGCTCCTGGGGCTTGTACAGAAGGCTGACCGCGGCTCTCGGGGGGCGGCGCAAGTGGGCGGCCACGTTGATCGTGCTCATCATTCTGATTGTGGTGCTTGGGCCGTTCGTCTATGCGGGCTTTGCCTTTGGTGCGCGCGTGCACGACATCGTCGCGCTGGTTCAACGGCTCTTTGAGGCCGGTTTGCCGGATTTGCCGCCGTGGGTTGCCCGGATTCCTCTGGTGGGTTCCAGCATCGAGGCATTCTGGGAGCGTCTCACAAGCAGCAATTCGGAACTGATCGCGCAATTGCGTACGCTAGCGGCACCCGCCGGCAAGTGGATTCTGGCGGCTGCGATTGCGGTTACGCATGGTCTCGGGCTGTTGGCGTTGAGCATCGTGCTCGCTTTCTTCTTTTATACGGGAGGCGAGGGTGCCGCCGCCTGGTTGAATGCGGGCATGCGGCGTGTTGCCGGCGAGCGTGCCGACTACCTGCTGGCGCTGGCTGGCAGCACGGTGAAGGGCGTGGTCTATGGGATTCTCGGCACGGCACTCGTACAGGGGATTCTGGCCGGATTCGGATGCTGGATCGCGGGCGTGCCGGCGCCAGCGCTATTGGGGCTGGCGACATTCTTCCTGTCCGTGATACCGGGCGGTCCGGTGGTCGTCTGGTTGCCTGCGGCGATCTGGCTGTACCACGGCGGCGCGACTGGCTGGGCGATCTTTCTGGTGGTGTGGGGTGTGCTGGTCGTCGGCATGTCCGACAACGTCATCAAGCCGATCCTGATCGGCAAGAATAGCGACATGCCCTTGATCCTTGTGATGCTGGGTATTCTTGGCGGCGCATTTGCTTTTGGTTTTCTTGGCGTTTTCATCGGCCCGACTTTGCTGGCGGTCGCCTATACCGTGCTTCACGACTGGACCATCGGCGCGCCGGCTGCGCGTGCGTTGGCGCCTGATGTGAAAGTACCTGTCATCGATGAGCGGGGTGGTATAAAAAAGGCGCCTTGAATAAATTCCAGATAACGCTTGCAAGACGGGGTGTGGCTCGCTAGAATCTCGCTCTTTCGTGCTCCGGACAACGGGGCGCGGGAGGCGGGAGAGCCAGCAGTGGCAAGGCTTTCAGCGAAGTGGGCGGGTTGGAAAAGTTGGAAAAACCTGTTGACGACGTAGCGAAAGTTATTCATAATCTCGTCTCTCTGCTGCTGATGCAGCGACGCAGAACGAAGCGGTACCGGGTGGTGGGTTGTTGAGGTTTCCCGGTGGCGGTTTGGTGGTGAATGCGGACCCGATCTTTAAAAATTAACAGCCGATAAGTGTGGGCGCTTGATGCGCGATGCGGGGCGGATCTTCCGGGATCTGCCGTAAAGCGGAAGTATCAGGTCTCACGCAGTAATGAAAGGAAGGTTTGACTGTCGCAAGATGGTTGGATCATTCGTCAGTACGTTGAGTGAGCGACCGGGCTCGAAAGAGCCCGAAAAACAGTAACAGGTTTGAACTGAAGAGTTTGATCCTGGCTCAGATTGAACGCTGGCGGCATGCCTTACACATGCAAGTCGAACGGCAGCACGGGGGCAACCCTGGTGGCGAGTGGCGAACGGGTGAGTAATACATCGGAACGTGTCCTGTAGTGGGGGATAGCCCGGCGAAAGCCGGATTAATACCGCATACGCTCTGCGGAGGAAAGCGGGGGATCTTCGGACCTCGCGCTACAGGGGCGGCCGATGGCAGATTAGCTGGTTGGTGGGGTAAAGGCCTACCAAGGCGACGATCTGTAGCTGGTCTGAGAGGACGACCAGCCACACTGGGACTGAGACACGGCCCAGACTCCTACGGGAGGCAGCAGTGGGGAATTTTGGACAATGGGCGCAAGCCTGATCCAGCAATGCCGCGTGTGTGAAGAAGGCCTTCGGGTTGTAAAGCACTTTTGTCCGGAAAGAAAACCTCTGCCCTAATACGGTGGGGGGATGACGGTACCGGAAGAATAAGCACCGGCTAACTACGTGCCAGCAGCCGCGGTAATACGTAGGGTGCAAGCGTTAATCGGAATTACTGGGCGTAAAGCGTGCGCAGGCGGTTCGCTAAGACAGATGTGAAATCCCCGGGCTTAACCTGGGAACTGCATTTGTGACTGGCGGGCTAGAGTATGGCAGAGGGGGGTAGAATTCCACGTGTAGCAGTGAAATGCGTAGAGATGTGGAGGAATACCGATGGCGAAGGCAGCCCCCTGGGCCAATACTGACGCTCATGCACGAAAGCGTGGGGAGCAAACAGGATTAGATACCCTGGTAGTCCACGCCCTAAACGATGTCAACTAGTTGTCGGGTCTTCATTGACTTGGTAACGTAGCTAACGCGTGAAGTTGACCGCCTGGGGAGTACGGTCGCAAGATTAAAACTCAAAGGAATTGACGGGGACCCGCACAAGCGGTGGATGATGTGGATTAATTCGATGCAACGCGAAAAACCTTACCTACCCTTGACATGTATGGAAGTCTGCTGAGAGGTGGATGTGCCCGAAAGGGAGCCATAACACAGGTGCTGCATGGCTGTCGTCAGCTCGTGTCGTGAGATGTTGGGTTAAGTCCCGCAACGAGCGCAACCCTTGTCCCTAGTTGCTACGCAAGAGCACTCCAGGGAGACTGCCGGTGACAAACCGGAGGAAGGTGGGGATGACGTCAAGTCCTCATGGCCCTTATGGGTAGGGCTTCACACGTCATACAATGGTCGGAACAGAGGGTCGCCAACCCGCGAGGGGGAGCCAATCCCAGAAAACCGATCGTAGTCCGGATCGCACTCTGCAACTCGGGTGCGTGAAGCTGGAATCGCTAGTAATCGCGGATCAGCATGCCGCGGTGAATACGTTCCCGGGTCTTGTACACACCGCCCGTCACACCATGGGAGTGGGTTTTACCAGAAGTGGCTAGTCTAACCGCAAGGAGGACGGTCACCACGGTAGGATTCATGACTGGGGTGAAGTCGTAACAAGGTAGCCGTATCGGAAGGTGCGGCTGGATCACCTCCTTTCCCGAGCTAACGTGTCAAGCGTTGAGCGCTCACGCTTATCGGCTGTGAATTAAAGACAGAAACGCAGACAGACTCAGGGGTCTGTAGCTCAGCCGGTTAGAGCACCGTCTTGATAAGGCGGGGGTCGATGGTTCGAATCCATCCAGACCCACCATGTCGATGATCGTTGGCGCTTAAGCGCTTACGGGCATCCCACCCCCGAAGGGGGCAGGGCGGATCTGGTGTGTGCATGACTGGGGGATTAGCTCAGCTGGGAGAGCACCTGCTTTGCAAGCAGGGGGTCGTCGGTTCGATCCCGTCATCCTCCACCAATCCTCAATGCGTAGCGTTCTGTGAAAGAAGCAGAGCGTTGTGCATTGGCGATTGAGCCAGTCAGAGTGATACATGGTTATAGCAACCGTGATATCGGCTGTCGTTCTTTAACAATCAGGAAGAAGTAGTAAGGAGATTCACGAAAGCATACTTAGAGATGGGTGTGCGAGTAGGTGAATCAGGGTTGTGATTGTATCAATGTATGAAAAGGTGATCGAAAGATTGCTTTGGAATACGGCGCAACACGAATACTCAACCTGTAGCGTGTGTATCGAGAGACACACCCGTTATAGGGTCAAGCGAACAAGTGCATGTGGTGGATGCCTTGGCGATCACAGGCGATGAAGGACGCGGTAGCCTGCGAAAAGCGGAGGGGAGCTGGCAAACGAGCTTTGATCCTCCGATATCCGAATGGGGAAACCCGGCCCGTATGGGTCATCCGTAGCTGAATCCATAGGCTGCGTGAAGCGAACGCGGTGAACTGAAACATCTAAGTAACCGCAGGAAAAGAAATCAACCGAGATTCCCAGAGTAGTGGCGAGCGAAATGGGACCAGCCTGCATTCTTTATCCGTAGTGTTAGTCGAAAGCTCTGGAAAGTGCTGCCATAGCAGGTGATAGCCCTGTAGACGAAAACATCATGGAAGAACTAGGTATGCGAGAAGTAGGGCGGGACACGTGAAATCCTGTCTGAAGATGGGGGGACCATCCTCCAAGGCTAAATACTCGTGATCGACCGATAGTGAACCAGTACCGTGAGGGAAAGGCGAAAAGAACCCCGGGAGGGGAGTGAAACAGATCCTGAAACCGCATGCATACAAACAGTCGGAGCCTTTGAAAGAGGGTGACGGCGTACCTTTTGTATAATGGGTCAGCGACTTACATTCAGTGGCAAGCTTAACCGATTAGGGCAGGCGTAGCGAAAGCGAGTCCGAACAGGGCGATTCAGTCGCTGGGTGTAGACCCGAAACCAGGTGATCTATCCATGGCCAGGATGAAGGTGCGGTAACACGTACTGGAGGTCCGAACCCACTAACGTTGAAAAGTTAGGGGATGAGCTGTGGATAGGGGTGAAAGGCTAAACAAACCTGGAAATAGCTGGTTCTCTCCGAAAACTATTTAGGTAGTGCCTCGTGTATCACCTTCGGGGGTAGAGCACTGTCATGGTTGTGGGGTCCATTGCGGATTACTACGCCATAGCAAACTCCGAATACCGAAGAGTGCAATCACGGGAGACAGACATCGGGTGCTAACGTCCGGTGTCAAGAGGGAAACAACCCAGACCGCCAGCTAAGGTCCCCAAATATTGCTAAGTGGGAAACGAAGTGGGAAGGCTAAAACAGTCAGGAGGTTGGCTTAGAAGCAGCCATCCTTTAAAGAAAGCGTAATAGCTCACTGATCGAGTCGTCCTGCGCGGAAGATGTAACGGGGCTAAGCAATATACCGAAGCTGCGGATGCATATTTATATGCATGGTAGGAGAGCGTTCCGTAAGCCTGCGAAGGTGCATTGAAAAGTGTGCTGGAGGTATCGGAAGTGCGAATGCTGACATGAGTAGCGATAAAGGGGGTGAAAGGCCCCCTCGCCGTAAGCCCAAGGTTTCCTACGCAACGTTCATCGGCGTAGGGTGAGTCGGCCCCTAAGGCGAGGCAGAAATGCGTAGCTGATGGGAAGCAGGTTAATATTCCTGCACCATTGTTAAATGCGATGGGGGGACGGATCGCGGAAGGTTGTCCGGGTGTTGGAAGTCCCGGTCCTTGCATTGGAGAAGGCGCTTTGGCAAATCCGGGCGCAGGATTCAAGGGTGCGAGGCCATTCACTTCGGTGAAGAAGCAATCGGAAGTGGTTCCAGGAAAAGCCTCTAAGCTTCAGTTTAACAAGACCGTACCGCAAACCGACACAGGTGGGCGAGATGAGTATTCTAAGGCGCTTGAGAGAACTCGGGAGAAGGAACTCGGCAAATTGGTACCGTAACTTCGGGATAAGGTACGCCCCTGTAGCCTGACTGGCCTGCGCCAGAAGGGTGAAGGGGTTGCAATAAACTGGTGGCTGCGACTGTTTAATAAAAACACAGCACTCTGCAAACACGAAAGTGGACGTATAGGGTGTGACGCCTGCCCGGTGCCGGAAGATTAAATGATGGGGTGCAAGCTCCTGATTGAAGTCCCGGTAAACGGCGGCCGTAACTATAACGGTCCTAAGGTAGCGAAATTCCTTGTCGGGTAAGTTCCGACCTGCACGAATGGCGTAACGATGGCCACACTGTCTCCTCCCGAGACTCAGCGAAGTTGAAGTGTTTGTGATGATGCAATCTCCCCGCGGCTAGACGGAAAGACCCCATGAACCTTTACTGTAGCTTTGCATTGGACTTTGAACCGGTCTGTGTAGGATAGGTGGGAGGCTTTGAAGCGTGGACGCCAGTCTGCGTGGAGCCGACCTTGAAATACCACCCTGGTCTGTTTGAGGTTCTAACCTTGGTCCGTTATCCGGACCGGGGACAGTGCATGGTAGGCAGTTTGACTGGGGCGGTCTCCTCCCAAAGTGTAACGGAGGAGTACGAAGGTACGCTAGGTACGGTCGGAAATCGTGCTGATAGTGCAATGGCATAAGCGTGCTTAACTGCGAGACCGACAAGTCGAGCAGGTGCGAAAGCAGGTCATAGTGATCCGGTGGTTCTGTATGGAAGGGCCATCGCTCAACGGATAAAAGGTACTCTGGGGATAACAGGCTGATACCGCCCAAGAGTTCATATCGACGGCGGTGTTTGGCACCTCGATGTCGGCTCATCTCATCCTGGGGCTGTAGCCGGTCCCAAGGGTATGGCTGTTCGCCATTTAAAGAGGTACGTGAGCTGGGTTTAAAACGTCGTGAGACAGTTTGGTCCCTATCTGCCGTGGGCGCTGGATATTTGAAGGGGGCTGCTCCTAGTACGAGAGGACCGGAGTGGACGAACCTCTGGTGTACCGGTTGTCACGCCAGTGGCATCGCCGGGTAGCTATGTTCGGAAGAGATAACCGCTGAAAGCATCTAAGCGGGAAACTCGCCTTAAGATGAGATATCCCCGGGGCTTCGAGCCCCTTGAAGGGTCGTTCAAGACCAGGACGTTGATAGGTCAGGTGTGGAAGCGCAGTAATGCGTTAAGCTAACTGATACTAATTGCCCGTAAGGCTTGATCCTATAACAGGTGTGTCTTATCCCCACAGGGGAAACAGGACACGCACGGTTGAGTGATCCGTGTTGTGCCAGCAGAAACAACACAACCCCACGCTCCACCCCTGGTGAGCATCACCAGAAACTACTTCTTCCCGATTGGCCTCGCTGGCCCGAAATCCAGCGCGGCAACAAGTCATGCCTGATGATCATAGCGAGTCGGTCCCACCCCTTCCCATCCCGAACAGGACCGTGAAACGACTCCACGCCGATGATAGTGCGGATTACCCGTGTGAAAGTAGGTCATCGTCAGGCTCCCAAGCAGCATCAGAAACCCCACCCCAACACAGGTGGGGTTTCTGCGTTTACCGCTCACACCATCCAGAACAGAAGCAGCGTGCAAAACCGCCGCGAAAAACCCGCCTTCACTCCTTCCCCAGCCGCACCGCCTCCGCGTAGCCCGTCAGTTCCAGTTTCCCAGTATTTTGTCTCGGGATCCATTTCGACCTTTATCCTTTCACAACTGCCCACACTGGAGCAAAAAATAGCTCCTTCCCACGGGCACAAACTGTCCTAAAAAACAGTTTGATCAATTCCGTCAATTCTTCCTACGGTAAGCGTGTCGCCAACGCCGTCTTGACGGTGTTATCGATTGCCCCATCGATTGGTCGCCAGCCGCATCAACGCTGCGTTGGCAGCACGCCGATCGAATAGCTCCGGATCGAAGCCTGGACCGACCCATTGGCGATAGTCATCCGCCTTCTCACTGTCAGGGGTATCGCGCAGCGTGGTCAGGAACATCTCGTACCCGGGCGCACCACCTACATCTTCCGGCGGGCAGGCACGAGCACCATCGATGACCTTGGACTCGCCCCATGATTCGCCTTCAATCGTTTCAATGCTCTCCACCTTGATCTGATGATCCCAGCCATCACCGAAGTCATATCGATAGATGATGCGCGAGTCAGGTCGCAGAACTTTGTTCAGTTTGGTTTTCCGGTCGTCGAACGTCTTGGTCAGGTCCATGAACTCCAATCCGGCTTCTATATCGAACTGGGCATAGGTCTTGCCGTCGATCAGGAAGTCGTGGAGATGGGTATCCTCCCAGCCGAAGGCAGCTTGCAGGATGTGATTGTGGCGCGACAATCTGGATGAGAGACGCGCGACAATCAAGTTGAGAATGTCGCGGCAGGAATGATGATGCCGATGTTGATTGACGCTGGCAAGCGTTTGTTGATTGACGCGCGGTGTTGATTGACGCGGGCGAGCGGGTGTCGCGCGACAATCAAGCTGAAGCCTTCCGTCGTTGAGGATTGCTGTGTAATGTGTGACGCCGCAGGTATTCTGGCTGCGCGACAATCAGGATGAGAATGGGGTGGCGTGGAAGGTGATGGGTTGATTGACGCCGGCTAGCTTTACCTGCGAGCCGCGCGTCAATCAGGATGAGACAGCGGGTCAGTTGGTGAGGTCAATGCCGTGCTGATCCTCCTGTGTCGGTGGCACGCCAACGTTCTTTGGTGTCGCGCGACTGGCCGGGCGTCCCGGTTCCTGCTGCTTGCGCTGCAGGGCCGTACGGCGACGGTAGCTTTCGACGTTCAGCTCAAAGATGGTCGAGTGATGGACCAGCCGGTCGACGGCGGCCACCGTCATGGCCCGGTCGGGGAAGACCTTGTCCCATTCGCCGAACGGTTGATTTGCTGTTATGCAAAGAGAACGGCGTTCATATCTGGCGCTGATGAGCTCGAACAGGACCGACGTCTCGGCCTGATCCTTGCTGACATAGGCGAAATCGTCCAGGATGACCAAATCGAAGCGATCCAGCCGGTTGATGGCGGACTCCAGAGCGAGTTCGCGGCGCGCGACCTGCAACCGCTGCACGAGGTCGGTGGTACGCGCAAACAGGACCTTCCAGCCCTTCTCCAGCAGACTCAGTCCGATGGCCGACGACAAGTGCGACTTGCCACCGCCACTCGGTCCCAGAAGAATCAGGTTGGTGCCGTTACGCAGCCAGCCGTCGCCAGCGCAAAGCGCCGAGACGTGCGCGCGGGACACCATCGGCACCGCGTCGAAATCGAAGTTCTCCAGCGTCTTGCCCGGCAGCAGCTTTGCGTCCCTGAGGTGACGTTCGACCCGGCGTCGATCGCGCTCGGCGATCTCGTGTTCGGCCAGCGCCATCAGCAGGCGCGCTGCCGGCCAGCCTTCCGTGTCGGATCGCTCGGCAAAGCTGGACCAGATCTGCTTGATGGCGGGCAGCCGCAAATCGTTGAGCAGCAGCGACAGGCGGGTGGCGTCGATGTCGAGACTCATGCCGTCACCTCCGTTGCCATGTCAAGCAGGGCTTCGTAGTCGCTCAGCGGTGCCAGCTGGACGTTCACCTCCGGCATGCTGTTCGTGCGCTTCGCTTCGAAACGCGAACACAGTGTGTCCAGGTCGGGTAACCGTCCATCGCCCAGACACTGCTGCAGTGCCTGGGCCAGTTGCGCTTCGCAGTTGTGCTCGTGGGCCAGGCTAAGCAGTTCAACCATGGTCCTGCATGCCTGACGCTCCGGGAGCTGCTCGAGCAGGCGATCGAAGGTCAGGCGATAGGCCTCGCGCGGAAAGATCTGATCGCGATAGACCAGGTTGAGCAGCGCCATGGGCTTGCGGCGCAGCGCGTGGATGACGTGCCGGTAGTTGATGACGTGGCCGTGCTTGCCATTGGGGCCCGCACGGCCGCGCTGCAGTGTCATCAGGGCCGTGCCGCCCAGGAACAGCTCCAGGCGGTCGTCATACAGCCGCACGCGCAGGTGATGGCCTATCAGTCGTGACGGGACGGTATAGAACACCTTGCGCAGGACGAAGCCGCAGGTGGTCGTGACGTACACGCGCGTTTCCTCGTAGTCGCACGTACGCTGGACCGGAAGCGGCTGAAGCAGTGCACGCTCGGCCTCAATGCGTTTGCCATTACGCGCGTTGATTCGACCGACGATCTCGTCGATGAAGCGGCGATAGGAATCGAGATCGTCGAAGTCGTGACTGCCGCGCAGAAGCAACGCATCACGCACTGCGTTCTTGAGGTGCCCATGAGGGCTCTCGATGGAGCCGTTCTCGTGGGCAACGCCACGGTTGTTGCGTGTGGGCTGCATGCCGTAGTGAGCGCACAGCGCATCATAACGCGTGGTCAAATCCTCGCGCGCGTCGGCATCGAGATTGCGGAACGCCGCCGACAGGCTGTCGCTGCGGTGCTCGCGCGGTGCGCCTCCGAGTGCCCAGATGGCGTTCTGAAGCCCTTCGGCCAGCGCGACATAGCTCTCGCCGCCGAGAATGACGTGAGCGTGCTCAAAGCCCGAGCAGGCCAGCCGGAAGTGATAGAGGCGGTGGTCCAGCGCGATACCCGCCACGGTGATGCCCAGGCTGTCCATCTCGGTGAAGTCGGACAAGCCTAGCTGACCGGGCTGGTGTACCTGACGGAACATGACGTCACGTTCCTCGCCATGAAGGGCGCGCCAGTCGCGAATACGCCGCTCGAGAGTGCGACGCACGTTGCCCGGGAGCTCGGGATGGCGCCGAAGCATCTCGTCGAGTACGGCTATCGGCCGGATGCCGGGGGCGGACTGGAGCAGCGGCACGATCTCGGTGTCAAAGATCGCGACGAGGGGATCGGCCCGGCGACGCCCGCGCGGGGCCTTCTTCTGCGATGGCAGTCGCCGGTCCCGATCGATGCGATAACCCGTGGCGGCGCTGAACCCGGCGCGCGCAGCCGCTTGAGCTGGTCCTTCCTTGAGTCTGTACTTCATGTAGAGCCTCATCTGATGGTCGTTGATGTGTCGGCCGGGCAACTCAGCCTCCCTTCGCTACATGGAAGAGCTGTTCATACCCGATTTACCGCGACCACCGACAAGGCACCCCGGCAGCGGGGCGGACTCCTCGGCGCGGCGTTGCGGCAGCGGTTCCGGGCTACGCCCTCCACCGCTGCCGCAACGCCAGTACTCTCATCCAGATTGACGCGCTGCTCTCATCTTGTTTGACGCGCGGCAATGTGATGCAATTTGCGCAGCGAGTCGGGGCCCTCGACCGTGATTCGACGCCAGACGGGCGGCTGGATATACAGCAATTGCACGTGCAAGGTATAGCGCTGGAACGATTTGGCCATCTGATCTCCGGAGGCTGAGTATCAGCGGTATTATCCCTTCACTGTGCGGGGAGCGTCACCACCCAGGGCAGCAAGTCATCAATCCGGTTGATCCGGTGATCCGCAATACGCCCGAGCACATGGCGCAGATACGCTTGGGGATCGATGCCGCTGAGCTTCGCCGTGCCGATCAGACTGTAGATTGCGGCGCCCCGGTCGCCGCCCGAGTCAGCGCCGGCGAACAAGTAGTCCCGCCGGCCAATGGCCACGCCGCGCAACGCACGCTCGACCGGCAAGTTATCGATTTCTGACTGGCCGCCGTCGCAATAGCGCATCAATGCCTCCCATCGATTCAAGGCATAGAGAATCGCCCGACCCGTGTCGGATTTACGCGAGAGCGTTTCCAGCGTCGCGCTCAGCCACGTATGGAGTTGATCGAGTCGTGGCCGGGCATGGGCCTGCCGATAGGCCCGGCGTTCGTCGGGTGACTTGCCCCGGATGGCTTCCTCGATCCTGTGCAGCGCGCCGATGCGCTCTAGCGCTTCGGTGTTCAAGGCATTCGGCCGAGCGGCATGCAGTTCGTAGAACTGTCGCCGGGCATGTGCCCAGCAAGCAGCTTCGGCAACACGCCCGGTTTCGTAGATCGCCCGGTAGCCACCATACGCATCGGCCTGCAGCGTGCCGCTGAACGATTCGAGGTGCTGTTGCGGATGAATGCCTTTGCCGGTCCGGCGTGTACGAGAACCACACGGCTGGTGGTGTCACGTCTCCCGAGTTCCGGTTATCGCGTACATACACCCACAACCGTTCGGTCTTGGCCTTGCCATTTCCCGGCGCGAGCACCGGCACGGGCGTATCGTCGGCATGCAGCTTCGTGGCCGCCATGACGTGTCGGCGTAGCGCATCGACCAGCGGTTGCAGCAGGTTCGCGCCGTGGCCGACCTATTTCGCCAGCAGTGAGCGATCCAACTCCACGCCTTCTCGGGCATAGATCACGGCCTGGCGGTAGAGCGGCAGATGGTCCGCGAACTTCGCGACCAGCATGTGTGCCAGCAGGCCCGGGCCAGCCAGGCCACGCTCGACGGGGCGACTGGGGGCCGGTGCCTGGGCAATGCGATCACAGCACGAGCAGGCCAGTTTGGGCCGCACATGGCGGATCACGCGGAAGCTGGCGGGTACGTATTCAAGTTGCTCGGACACGTCTTCGCCGAGCAGCTTCATCGCTCCACCGCAGGTCGTGCAGGTGTCGCCGGATTCCGGCAGGTGCGTCAGTATTTCGCGTGGCAGATGCTCTGGCAGCGGCTTGCGCTGTATCTGCTCAACTGCGGCGTGCGACGTCTTCGGAATCTCGATGGGCGCTGCGCCTTCGTCGGCTTCGAGATCCTCGAGCTTCAGTTCGAGCTGCTCGATCTGGCGATCCAGTTTCTCGGAACTGCGCCCAAACGCCATGCGGCGCAGCTTCGCGATCAGCAGCTTGAGATGCTCGATCTCGGCTTTGCCTGTCGCCACCACGGCTTCGTGCGACTCGACCAGATCTTCCAGGTGGCCGATGCGCGCGTCACGCTCAAGCAGCATCGCCTTGAGCGCTTCGATGTCGTCCGGATATGCGTTCGCCGTGGTCATGCCCGCAGTTTACGCGGGCGTCGGAAGGTTTACAACGCCGAACCCGGCTCGATCGTGCGAACCGGCTGTCGCCAATCGATGCCCTCGAGCAGCATCGACAGTTGTGCCTGGCTCAGGCAGACAACGCCGCCATCGGCTCGCGGCCACACAAACCGTCCGCGCTCCAGGCGCTTCATCAGCAGGCACAGGTCATCGCCGCTCCACCACAGCACTTTGATCAGATCACCGCGCCGGCCGCGGAACACGAACACGTGGCCGCTGAACGGATCGCGCTCCAACACCGTCTGCATTTTCGCGGCCAAACCATTGAAGCCCGAACACATATCGGTCACGCCAGCAGCTAACCAGACGCGAGTCCTGGCTGGCAGGTCCGGCATCATGACGTAGCTCTCAGACTGGCCAGCACGGTTCGCAATACCTCCAGATCCGCAGGGCCCTCGAAACGCACGCGAATGGCACCGCTCGCAATGACAACAACCGACGGCTCTATCGATTCCAGGGGCGAAGCCGGCGTATCAATTTGCACCGGTAGAAACGTTTCGGGGAGAAGCTGATCGTATCGCCACTCCAGTACCCATCTCCCGGCTACGCCACATCGATACGAGGTTCGCATTCAGTCCATGCGAGTGCGCAACCTCGGCAATTGAGCGGTTTGGGTCGCGTGTCTCGGCCACCACTTGCGCACGAAACTCCGGCGGATAGTGCTTCGAACCCACCCGACGACCTCGAGCTTTGGTTTCTATCATCTGATTCCCATTAGATTTCCGATGGGGATCAGATTGCCGACTTCAGGCCCCTATGCATAGACGGTACTGGGGACTCGCTTACTTCCTACGCGCATCGCGTAGTTGCTCTCTGCCTTAACATCTATCTCAAAATACTGTATAAATATACAGTGAAAAATCGCCGCTTCATGCTCGTCCGATGCCGGGCAGGGCGGAGCGTTCCCTATTCAGGAGCGTGTCTATGGCAGCAGCGATTCGGCTGGCGACGACCGCGCTGTCGTCCCAATTGCGACGTCAGGTGTGGCAGGGCAATGAGCTTGCCGAGGCGGACTCGCGTGTGATTTCCAGCGGTTATGCCGAACTGGATAAGTTGTTGCCGGGCCAAGGCTGGTCGGTTGGCGGCCTGACGGAATTATTGATCGAACATGGTGGCGTGGGTGAAGTACGTCTGCTAGCCCATGCGCTTTGTTATCTGACGATGCAGGCCGGACGGCATGTCATGCTCGTGGCGCCTCCGTATCAACCATGTGCGGCCGCGTTGAGGGCTTGGGGTGTCGATGTCGAGCGAGTCTTATGGGTGCGCTCGAGTGAAGACCAGGCCCTGTGGGCCGCCGCTCAGGCCTTGAAGCAGAATGGCATCGGCGCGGTCCTGGTTTGGCTGCCGAATGCGCGTGCCGACAAAGTCCGGCGTCTCCAGGTGGCGGCTCAGGAGTCGGCCTCGCTGGCATTTTTGATCCGGCCTGTCGAGGCAGCCCGGCAATCCTCCCCGGCACCGTTGCGAATGATCTGCGAGCCGCTCTTGCCGGCCAATGCGCAGACGATCAACCGTCGTCAATGGCTACAGGAGATTGGTTTGTCGATCGACATCTTCAAGCGTCGCGGGCCGCCGTTAGCTGAGCCTCTTCGGCTCGTTTTGCCTTTACAAAGCGTCTTGTTGCCGGAAAGCGGGGTCGGCAGCCATCAGGAACCAGAGATCAAACATGCTGTGGATCGCAGTCACATTGCCACTCTTGTCACTGGAAGCGGTGAAGCCCCTCGCGCCGCTCCCGGCTGGTTTGCTCGCGAAGTCGAATCGGCGTGAGTCGCGCGACGAAGCAGGCCAACCTCACAATGCCGAAGACATCGGTAAAAGGCATTGCTACGCCCTGGCCGATCATGCGCACATCCTGATGCCGGATTTCGACGCATTGCGCGCCGGCGTGCATGCGGGTCACTCGCGTTCATATGCACTGGCGTTGGCGCCGGGGCTCGAACTGCTTGCCGCCGATGCCGACCGCGAAACTCAGTCGTTCGAATCAATCGCGCTTGCATTGCTGGCGTACACACCGAAAGTGTCCCTTGCCGATGCGCACACTCTATTGCTGGAAGTCGGTTCCGGTTTGAGGTTGTTCGGCGGCTTGCGCGCGTTGTTGTCGCGGGTGTCCGCCACAGTGGCGGAGTTCGGCTATACGGCGCGCATTGCCTGTGCGCCGACCGCCTGGGGCGCGTGGCTATTGGCACAGGCGCGCTGTGCTCAGCAAGGGCGTCGCTGGCATGTGGTCAAGGAGACTTCACTCGTGCGTGTGCTCGATGGTTTATCCGTATCGCTGCTGCCGGTCACGCAGGCGCATCGCGATGCGTTTTCGCATGTCGGCTGTACGACACTGGCCGATTTGGGTCAGTTGCCACGCTCGGGTATCGTGCGACGTTTTGGTAGCGAAATTCTGGATCTGCTGGCGCAGGCGTATGGTACGCGCCCGGATCCCCGCGAATCGTTTCGGGCGCCGGCGTCGTTTCATGCGCAACTGGAGTTGCCCTCGCGGGTCGATAACGCGGATGCATTGCTGTTTGCCGCGCGTCGGCTGATTGTGCAGTTAGCTGGCTGGCTGAGCGCGCACCATGCGGCGCTCAGCGGCTATACGTTGCTGCTCGAGCATGAATTGGCGTCCCGTCATGCACCGAAGACATCGAGTCTGAAGGTTGCATGGGCCATACCGTCACGTGATGCCGAACATCTGATCTGGTTGCTGCGGGAAAAACTGAATCAGACAGTGCTGATGGCACCCGTTATCGAGTTGAAGCTGGTGGCGGATCAGGTCGGTGAATATGCTGGCCAGTCGGACACCTTGTTCCCCATGCCCGAATCGGATGGCGATTCGATTACGCGTCTGCTCGAACGCTTGAGCGCGCGGTTGGGTCCCGAGAATGTGCTGCAGATGTCGGTGCAGGACGATCATCGTCCCGAACGGGCGATGCGTGTTGAAGCCTACCAGGCGCAAGCGTTTTCGCGCAAGAAGCGTTCGCCAGCGAAGTCCCGGTCGAAACTCAAAGCGGACAAAACCTGGCTGACCGATGAGTTGCGGCACGCTGCCGCGGAGGAAGGGCGCGAAGACGGCGAGAGGGCCACACAGGCCAGCCAGGTCACCCAACGCCCATCCAGAACGAGCAACGCTAGAAACACCAACACATCCGCACCGCAACCCAACAACGCACAGGCATCCCTCGATCTACCCGACAGCGCGTTGCCTTCCCAGCCTCGCCCTGTCTGGATGCTCGATAAGCCGCTGCGTCTGATGATGCGCGACCAGCGGCCGATCTATCGCCGGCCGCTGAAAATGCTCACGCGTACCGAACGGATTGAAGCAGGGTGGTGGGACGGCAACGGTGTCGAGCGTGATTACTACGTCGCGGCCGATGACCGCGGCCATATGTTCTGGGTATACCGTGAACGTCTTAGCGGCGAGTGGTATTTGCAGGGTTTATTCGGCTGAACATCATGCCTCTATCCCAGTCACCATTCCTCGCGAAGCAGACACTTGCCACTCATTTGCCGGCATATGCTGAGTTGCATTGCCTGACTAATTTCTCTTTTCTGCGTGGCGCTTCACATCCTTATGAGCTCGTCGAGCAGGCGATGTCGCGTGGTTATAGCGCGCTCGCGATCACTGACGAATGCTCGCTGGCAGGCGTCGTTCGAGCCCATACGGCGTTGAAGGAAATCAGGGAGGAGCGGGAGCGTCAGCAGAAAGAGCGCGAGGATAAGGCCAAAGCGGCCAAAGCGGCGCAGGCGGCAGTGCCTTTGGAAGATGCGTCGAAAGCCGGATTTATACAACAGGAAGCCGAAGAAATAGAGGATGCCGAATCATTAAAACCCCTCCCTCATCTGATCATCGGCAGTGAATTCAATCTGACTGACGAAACCGGCGAACCCTTCTGCACCCTGGTTGCGCTAGCAACCAACCGCAACGGTTACGGCAATCTTTCCGAACTGATCACGCTGGCTCGCTCGCGCGCTGACAAAGGCAGTTATCGTCTCGGTCCGTCAGACTTCACTGATTCCTTGCCGCATCTGGCACATCTGCAGACATTGCCCGATTGCGTCCTGATGCTCGTGCCACAGCGCGCGGCGACACTCTCGCATACGCTGCGTTGTGCGCATTGGCTCGCATCATTCGCCGCACAGCGTGCGTGGATCGCGCTCGAACTCTGGCAAACAGGTAGCGATGATCTTCAGATCGACGCCTTGCGCATGATTTCAAAAGCGAGCGGTTTGCCGCTGGTCGCGGCAGGTGGCGTTCTAATGCATGCCCGCTCGCGCAAGCCTTTGCAGGACACGATGACCGCGATCGGCCTCGTCACGCCGCTATCGGCATGCGGTCACGCGCTTGAAGCGAATGCAGAGCGCCACATGCGTACGCGCGTACGGCTCGGCAAACTGTACCCGCGCGATACGCTGGAAGAAACGCTGCGTATCGCCGCGCTATGCCGCTTCTCGCTCGACGAACTCAAGTATGAGTATCCCGAAGAACTGGTACCCGCCGGCGAGTCGCCATCGAGTTATCTGCGCAAGCTGGTCATGGCCGGCGCGATGGAGCGCTGGCCCGAAGGCATGGATCTGAAGCGGATCGGCCAGATCGAAAAGGAATTGGCGCTGATCGCCGATCTGAAATACGAAAAGTATTTTCTGACGGTGCACGATATCGTGAGTTTCGCGCGTTCCAGAAACATTCTGTGTCAGGGGCGAGGTTCGGCGGCGAATTCGATCGTTTGCTATTGCCTGCACGTAACGGAAATCGACCCCGTGCAGATGAACATGCTGATCGAACGATTCATCTCCCGCGCGCGTAACGAACCGCCTGATATCGACGTCGATTTCGAGCATCAGCGGCGCGAAGAGGTGATTCAATATATCTACACGAAGTACGGCCGTCATCGAGCGGCGCTTACTGCATCGCTGATTACGTATCACGCGCGCAGTGCGCTAAAAGATGTGGGCAAGGCGCTGGGTCTCGAGGCGTCGTTGATCGAGCGGATCAGCAAGTCGCAACAATGGTGGGACGGCACGGATGCGGTCGCGGGATATCTGGCCGAAGCGGGCTTCGACGCCAACTCGCACATCACGCAGAATCTGATTCGCCTCACGAGGGAGTTGCGCAGCTTTCCGCGTCATCTGTCGCAACACGTCGGCGGGTTTGTGATTGCGAAAGACAAACTGTCGCGACTCGTGCCGATCGAAAACGCGACCATGAAAGACCGCAGCGTGATCGAATGGGACAAGGACGATATCGACGCGCTCAAGCTGCTGAAAGTCGACGTGCTGGCGCTCGGCATGTTGTCGGCCATCCGGCGCGCGTTGGAATTCGTCGCATTGAGGCGCGGTTTCCCACAGTTCCGGGTGCAGGATATTCCGCGCGAGGATCGGGCTGTCTACGAAATGTGCGGCCATGCCGATACGATCGGCGTATTCCAGATCGAATCGCGTGCGCAGCAAAGCATGCTGCCGAGGCTGAAGCCCAACAAGTACTACGATCTCGTGATCGAAGTGGCGATCGTGCGGCCCGGGCCGATTCAGGGCGGCATGGTGCATCCCTATCTGCGCCGCAAGCAGGGCCTCGAACCGGTCGACTATGCTAAGGATGAACTTCGTCCCGTGCTCGAACGCACACTCGGCGTGCCGATTTTCCAGGAACAGGTCATGCATCTGGCAATGGTTGCGGCGGAATATACCGGTGAGCAGGCCGATCAGTTGCGGCGCGCTATGGCCGCATGGCGGCGCAGTGGCAACCTTGCGAAGTATCAGAAGGATTTGAACGAACGGATGCTCAGACGTGGCTATGAACAGGCGTTCATCGACCGCATCTGCAAACAGATCGAAGGCTTCGGCGAATATGGTTTTCCGGAGAGCCACGCGGCGAGTTTCGCTTTGCTCGTCTATCTCAGCGCGTGGTTGAAGCGCTACGAACCGGCCGCATTTCTGGCCGGTTTGCTGAACAGCCAGCCGCTGGGGTTTTACTCGCCGTCGCAACTCGTTCAGGACGCGAAGCGCCACGGCGTCAAGATATTGCCGCCCGACGTGACCTTGAGCGATTGGGAGTCGACATTCGAGAGGCGCGGTCATGAAGGGCGGCGGATCTCATCGGACGAAACCTGTCTGCATCGTCAGCAGACCGTACTATCGGCGCAGCAATTGCGCGATCTTTCGCTGCGGCGCCTGACGGTGAGCAGGACAGTCCGGCGCGCCGCACAGCGATTGACGGCTCGCGTGTTTCAACCGTCGAACACCTATGGCGCGCGCGGTCCCGCCGTGCGTATCGGCATGCATCTGATCAAGGGCCTCACGCAAGGGGCCGCCGAACGCATCATGGCGGCTCGCCACGACGCGCAATTTACCGATGTCGACGATCTGGCGCGCCGCGCGGCCTTGACGCGGCGCGATCTCGAAGCGCTTGCCGCAGCGAACGCGCTGGTCAGTATCGCGGGACATCGGCGCGAAGCGTGGTGGGCCGTGACGGCGCAGCACGCGGTGCCCAGATTGCTGCGCGATGCGCCGATTGCCGAAGCTGCGCTGGCGTTGCCGCAGGCAGCAGAAAGCCGCGAAATCGTCGACGACTATGCGAGCCTCGGTCTCACGCTCAATCGTCATCCGCTCGCACTGTTGCGCGCGCGTCTTGCGCGCCAGCGTTTTCGCACGGCCGCCGAACTCACCGCCTGTCAGCACGGCACACTGGCGCGCGCGTGCGGCATCGTCACCGTGCGACAACGGCCGGGCACGGCAAACGGCACAGTATTCGTGTCGATCGAAGACGAAACCGGTTCGATCAATGTGATCGTCTGGCCGTCGCTGGTGGAAAAGCAGCGCAAGGTTTTGCTGGGCGCATCGTTGCTGGCGGTCTACGGCGTTTTGCAGCGTGACGACGGCGTGGCTACCGGAGGCAATCATTCTGGCAACGGCGTTCATGCGAATCAGGCCGGCAAGGCGAAACAGAAACACAAAGGCGAGGTGATCCATCTCGTCGCCCATCGCCTCGAGGACCACAGCGAATGGCTCGGCGACCTGGCTACGGCGAGCCGCGATTTTCATTGAGGCCTGGCTGGCCACAGGCAAGCGCGCCGGTTCGGCGTGTCAGAGCGCCGTGCCGGCGCGCGGCATCATCGCAATATGGGCACTTGTTGTGGCCGGCCCTCTCTACCAGGCGAGACGTCTACGCCTGCGCGGCACCGCGCCACGGGAACGCGGCTAACACTTGCCGGATCGCCGTATCGAACGGTGTACGGCGGCCGATCCCGAGCGCTTCGAGCCGGGTCGAAGCGAGGTGGCAGTTATGCGGGCGCGGCGTCGCATCGGTCGGCGTGCGTTGCGGTGTCAGATGCGCGTCGAGTTGCAACGCTTCGGCAAGGCGCACGGCGATCTCGTACTTGTTCATCGGTTCGTCGCCCGACCATTGCACGATGCCGCGAATCGCGTCGCCGCGCGCATGCAGTTCGAGCATCTGCCGGATCACGAACGCGACGTCCGGCGTGAAGGTGGGATAACGGATCGCCCATGCATCCATGACGGCGGGTTGACCAGCCGGCGCAGCCGACGCGGCGATCGCCGGCACGAGACTCGTCACGGCCGACTCGGCCCAACTGACGATCGGCCCGTACAGCAGCGGCAAACGCAGCACGCAGCCCAGGTCGGTCGATTCCGTCAGCGCGCGCTCGCCTTCGAGCTTGCTGTGCCCATAGGCATTGAGCGGCGCGGGCACGGAATCGTGCTGGTAGGGCGGGTGTGTGCCGTCGAACACGTAATCCGTGGAGATCGACAGCGTCCATGCGCCGCGCCGGTTCGCCGCCGCGGCAAGCGTGCGCACGGCATCGACGTTCAGTGCGCGGGCCAGCGCGGGATCGTGCTCGCACACGTCCGGTCGGCGCTCCGCCGCGGCAATCACGAGCGCATCCGGTGCTTCGCGCTCGACGAACTGCTCGACCGCCTGCGCGTCGCGAATATCCAGCGCGATCCTGCCTGGCGCCGGCCGGCTGAACGCCGTGGCCGCGACTTGCCAGCCGGGCTGCTGTGCCAGTTCGTCTGCGAGCGCGCGGCCGAGCAGCCCGGAGGCGCCGATGACGGCAACTTTGAACATGCCGTGAACTCGCTTAGCGGACTGTGCCGGATGCGCCGGTCGTTGCGCGAGTTGCCGCGCCCGTCACCGTGTAGCCGGCTTCGTCGATGGCGGCCTTGAGCGCCTCAGCCGGTTGCGCCGATTCGACTGTCACGCGCCCGGACGCCAGATCCACCTGGACCTGCGCGGCTTCATCGTGTTCGCGGATGGCGTTCGTGACCGCCGCGACACAATGCTGGCAGCTCATGCCTTCAACCTGGAATTCGATCGTCATCGGGATTACCTCGGAAAAATGGATATTGCGATAGTTGAATTATGCCTGCCGATCCGCAATTCAGTGGTGACCTTCCCATGATGGCAAGGTGTACGATCGATTCACATACAAGGGGAAACGCCATGAATATCGGTGAAGCGGCCCGCGTGTCGGGCGTCACGGCGAAAATGATTCGCTACTATGAAAGCGTCGGCTTGCTGGCGGCCAAAGCGCGCACGAGCGCCGGCTATCGCGTATATGGCCCGCAAGAGGTTCATTCGTTGCGCTTCATCCGCCAGGCGCGCCGGCTCGGCTTTCTGGTCGAAGACATCCGGCGGCTGCTCGCGCTGTGGCACGATCGCTCGCGCGCCAGTGCCGAGGTGAAGGCGATTGCGCTGGAACACGTTGCAGAGCTGGATCGGCGCATCGCCGAACTGACTGATATGCGCGACACGTTGGCGCACCTGGCCGACCATTGCCACGGCGACGACCGCCCTGATTGCCCGATTATCGAGCGGCTTGCCGATACTGACCTGGTTTCAGGACAGGGTTGTCATCCGATTTGACGTGTTGTGGCGTCGGTTCGCCAGCCGAAGCCTGAATTCGCGGCAATTCGAGTAGCATTTGCACCAAAACAATGCGTAAAAATATGGGGCAACATCATCCGTTAAGAAAAATACATCTCGAATTCAGCGAAATCAATCACTTACGTGCACCATGCTTGTGCACCATTCCAAAACGGAATGCACGTCATGCGGGCATTTCACTAGCAAGCTTGCACTATCGGTCTATAATCCGGGTTAACCCTTTTACGGGAAATCCCTGATGCCCAATCCACCGGGGATTCAATCTTGATCCTTGGAGAACATCATGTTTGCATACGTACTTGAAAAGCTGAGCACCTGGTTTGAAACTGCTGAACGCACCCGTCGTGAAGAATACCTGGCTTCGTCTTCGGACATCGTCCAACTTGAACAGCGTATTCGTTCACTCGAAAGCAACGGCTACTCGCTGTAAGTTTCAAATGCATCAAGCGTGACCTGGCAGCGCCAACGCGCGGCCTTGGCAGTAAAAGCGTTGAGCCCCGTCTATCTATGCGGGGCTTTGTCATATCTGGGCTGCAAAAATCGCGGCAGGATGGCGTCAGAAAGCTATCCGTGGCGAATGTCGACTAGCCTCGCGGCTGCCGTCGCGGTAAGGTAAAGCGTTTTCCGCGCAATCCGGCTTCTCAAACTCAACCGGTCCGCCCATGTCACTCGTCCGCACGCTCCCATCCATCCTGGTCTTGACCCTTGCAGCTTCGCTGACACCAGTTTTTGCCATGTCGAGCGCTTCTGCTGCATCGACCAGCGCGCGCAAGCCGGTGATTCTCGACTCGCAGAACGGCATCAGTGACGGTCAGAGCGGAACCGTACTCCAGACCGCGCCGCTTTCGCGGCAGCCGATCGTCGAGGCGCAGCCTATTGCGACACCGGCCGAACTGGCGCCGAATTCGTCGATCCCGATCGTCGTTGCGCCGTATATCCAGTTGCCCACAGGCGGGGGCACGCCACCGCAGCCGCAGCCTCGGCCAGCGCCTCGTCCGCAGCCTCGTCCGCAATAAGCGCTCGCGGCGCGATTGCTCCCGGCCGCTCCTTTCCCCTTTTCGTTGATGCTTCCGCGAGTGGCCAGTCCGCAGTCGCCAGGCGTATGCCGGCACGCCTGGGTTTCGTGCGGTTGACGAGCCGCAGCGGCATGCACCATTGGGGTTTGGGCGCATGGCGCGGGCGAAACCGTCAGACGACAATCATCGCGCGGTCTCGCGCCGGCGACCCAGCTACGCATCGAGTCTGCGCCGCCGTATCGACGAAAAACAGAACAAGGAGACATCGAATGCCGATTTACTGGATGCGACGGGCCGCCAGCGCTTGTGTCACGCTGCTCGCGCTGGTTGCGCTACCCAGCGCCGCGCTCGCCAAAGACACGCCGGAGAAGCCCGCGCTGACAATGGCCGTCGGCGGCTTGCCGGGTCTTTACTATCTGCCGGTACTCACCGCTCAACAGTTGGGCTACTTCAAGGACGAAGGCCTCGATGTCACGCTCGAAGACTTCGCGGGCGGATCGAAAGCGCTGGAAGCGGTGGTGGGCGGCAGCGCCGACGTGGGCGCGGGCGCATTCGAGCACACGCTGTTCATGCAGGAGAAAGGGCAGCACTACCGGGCGTTCGCGTTGATGGGACGCGCGCCGCAGATCGTTGTCGCGGTGCTGAAGTCGAAGGCCGATCAACTCAAGACGATGGCGGACTTCAAAGGCGCGAAAGTCGGCGTGAGCGCGCCGGGTTCGTCGACGGATCTCGTGCTCACCGTGGCTTTGCGCAAAGCCGGCGTACAGCGCAACGAGATTTCGGCGATCGGCGTGGGCAGCGGCGCCGCCGTGCTCGCGGCGGTGAGCGGCGGCCAGATCGACGCGCTCTCCAACGTCGATCCGATGATGACCAAACTGGCCCGCAGCGGCGCAATCAAGGTGCTGGTCGACACGCGCACGGTGAAGGGCACGCAGGAAGTGTTCGGCGGGACGATGCCGGCGGCGACCCTTTATGCATCGGACAGTTTCATCCAGAAGTATCCGAAGACCACGCAGGCGCTCGCCAATGCGATCGTGCGCGCGGATCATTGGCTGCAGAGCGCGAGCGATGCCGATCTGCTGAAGATGGTGCCGCCGGCCTATCTGCTCAACGACCCGGCGCTTTATGTGGAAGCGTTCCACAACGTGCGCGACGCCTATTCGCCGGACGGCCTGATGCCCGCGGACGGTCCGGCGACGTCGTTGCGCGCGTTGTCATCGTTCGATAACCGGCTCGATCCGAAAAAGATCGACCTGAACGCGACCTATACCAACGACTTCGCCCGCAAGGCCGCGGCGCTACTCAAGTAGGCGGCAGTGGCTCACCGGGCGGCCGGCTGCGCGTGTCGCGCGTAGCCGGGCACAACGCTCGTCAGGCGAGGCGAACTGCGTACGCCAGCGGTTGCAAAAAAGCTCGCGACCCGCAAAAGCCCGCAGCCAACCAAAGCCCACCACCCACACCACGAAGCTCAGTCGCCGCGATACTCCACCTTGAACTGTGCGGCGTTGTCTTCGCCGAGCACCTTGACGAGCCAGGGCATCTGCTCTTTCAGCGTTTTCGCCAGCGTGTACGGCGGGTTCAGAATGAACATGCCGCTGCCGAAAAGTCCAAAACCATCCTCGGGCGGATTGCTGACCGTCAGGCTCACGTGCAGCCAGTTCTTGTCCTGCAGTTTCTTCAACTGATCGGGAAAACGCAGCGACTCAGGGCGCCTCACCTGCGGATACCAGACCGCATACGTGCCGGTCGGGAAACGCTTCAGGCTTTCTTCGACACAGCGCAGCGTGCGCGTGTAGTCGCGCTTGTCCTCATACGACGGATCGAGCAGCACCAGCGCGCGGCGCGGCGCCGGCGGCAGCAAGGCGAGAATGCCGTCGAAGCCGTCGCCCGCATACAGCATGGCACGGCGGCCCGCGTCGCGGAAATTGTGGCGCAGCACGTCGATTTCGGTGGTATGCAGCTCGAACAGACGCATGCGGTCCTGCTCACGCATCTGCCGCCACGCGATATACGGCGAGCCGGGATAGAAGCGCAACTGGCCGTCCGGATTGAGCGCGCTGACTTCGTCGACGTAGTCGGCGAACATCGGCGGAAGATCGTTGCGCTCCCACAATCTGGCGATGCCGGTCCGGAACTCGCCGGTTTTGGTCGCGTAACCTTCCTTCAGCGAATAGACGCCAGCGCCCGCATGCGTGTCGATATACCAGTAGGATTTGTCCTTCTGGCCGAGGTAACGCAGAAGCTGCAACACGACGGCGTGTTTCAGAACGTCGGCGTGATTGCCTGCATGAAAGGCGTGGCGGTAGCTGAGCATGATGAGGAGACGCTGAAAGAGGGCATGCCGCTCCAGGGCGGATTCGGCGCTGCGGATGCAATACGGTGCAATGCTGCTGCACAACGGCCATACGGCGCGGTGTGCAGCGCGGCCGCGTATTGTACGCGACGCCGCGATGCGCACCGCGCTTTGCGGCGAGTGCCGCGTAACACGCTCCCGGCCGCGATCCGCCGGATTCATGTTACGCGCCCGGGTGCCGGCCAGGTCAGTCGTGCGCGTCGCCGATAATTTCCTCGATCCGCTCCTTGAGTTCCGGCGTGATCCGCCCGGCCACCTCGGCGGACTTCATGTTTTCGCCGATCTGTTCGACCCGCGACGCACCCGTGATCACCGTGCTGACGTTGGGATTTTTCAGAATCCAGCCAATGGCGAGCTGACCGACGGTGCAGCCCAGCTCGTCCGCCACTTCGCCGAGCTTGCCGACCACGTCGTTCCTGCCTGCGTCGGTGAGCTGCTTGCGCAGCCAGTCGTAGCCTTGCAATTGCGCGCGGCTGTCGGCCGGCACGCCGTTGCGGTACTTGCCGGTCAGCAGGCCGGACGCCAGCGGGCTCCAGGTGGTCAGGCCGAGGCCGATGTCCTCGTAGAGCCGCTTGTATTCCTGCTCGACGCGGTTGCGATGGAACAGGTTGTACTGCGGCTGCTCCATGACCGGCTTGTGCAGATGATGCCGTTGCGCGATGTCATAAGCGGCGCGGATTTCATCGGCGCTCCATTCGGAGGTGCCCCAGTACAGCGCCTTGCCGCGAGTGATCATGTCGCTCATGGCCCAGACGGTTTCCTCCACCGGCGTGTTCGGGTCCGGACGATGACAGAACACCAGGTCGACATAGTCGAGTTGCAGACGTTTCAGCGACGCGTCGATCGCATTCAGCAGATATTTGCGGTTCAACGTGTGGTACTGGTTCGGCGCTTCCGCGAGGCCCCAGAAGAATTTCGTCGACACCACGTAGCTCACGCGCGGCCACGCCAGTTCCTTGAGCGCCTGGCCCATGATCTCTTCGGATTTGCCGCCTGCATAGACCTCGGCGTTGTCGAAGAAGTTGACTCCCGCATCGCGCGCCGCCGCGAGCGATTCGCGTGCCGCGCGATTGTCCACCTGGTTGCCGTAGGTGACCCACGAGCCGATTGACAGTTCGCTCACTTGCAGGCCGGAGCGGCCCAGTCGTCGATAATTCATGCATTCCTCCTTGTTGGTGATGCCACCGGAATCCCGCTGAAAACATCCAGTTTAAAGAGATAAGCTGCAATACGCTTTTTACCGATGGAGTTCACACGGTTCATGCACAATAGCAGCGTTGGCCGCACTGCAGCATCCGGCGAACGGCCTATGCCGTTTGGCTGACTTCACGCCGCCGGCGGCCCGTGGTCTCATTGCTCATCAACTGCATGGAGGTTCTGGATGTCTTCACTGAACACAAATCTGAATGGCAAAGTCGCGGTGGTTACCGGCGCCGCAAGCGGCATCGGCAAGCAGATTGCGCTGACCCTTTCCGCGGCGGGCGCAGCGGTTGCGATCGCCGACCTGAACCAGGACGGGGCGAATGCCGTTGCTGAGGAAATCAGAAAGGGCGGCGGCAAGGCAATCGGTGTGGCGATGGACGTCACGAATGAAGACGCCGTCAACCAGGGCATCGACAAGGTCGCCGCGGAACTCGGCTCGGTTGACATTCTTATTTCCAACGCCGGCATCCAGATCGTCAATCCGATCGAAAACTATTCGTTTTCAGACTGGAAGAAGATGCAGGCGATCCATGTGGACGGCGCCTTCCTGACCACCAAGGCAGCGCTCAAGCACATGTACAAAGACGATCGCGGCGGCATCGTGATCTACATGGGTTCGGTCCATTCGCATGAAGCGTCGCCGCTCAAATCGGCTTATGTGACGGCAAAGCATGCGCTGCTTGGCCTCTCGCGCGTGCTCGCCAAAGAAGGCGCAAAGCACAACGTGCGCTCGCACGTGGTGTGTCCGGGTTTCGTACGTACGCCGCTCGTCGACAAGCAGATTCCCGAGCAGGCCAAGGAACTCGGCATCAGCGAGGAAGATGTGGTGAAGCGCGTCATGCTGGGCGGTACGGTCGACGGTGTCTTCACCACGGTGGAAGACGTCGCGCAGACGGTGCTGTTCCTGTCCACCTTCCCGACGGCGGCGCTCACCGGGCAGTCCTTTATTGTGAGCCACGGCTGGTATATGCAATAAGGAGGCGCGCATGGCGCAACGCAATCTCAAGCGGGCGCGCGTCGGCGCGCCCGGCGACGGGGAAGGCGAGGGCGCCGGTCCGGCGCCCGCCGTGCACCCCGGCCGGCACATCCATTTGCCTGATTACGAAACCGTTGCCCTGATGCTGCAAGGTGGCGGCGCGTTAGGCGCCTATCAGGCCGGCGTTTTTCAGGGCCTTCACGAAGCCGGCATCGCGCCGAACTGGCTGGCCGGCATTTCGATCGGCGCGTTGAATACGGCCATCATTGCCGGCAATCCGCCGGAGAAGCGCGTGGAGCGGCTGCGGCAATTCTGGGAGACGATCTGCCAGCCGGCTTTCGGACCGCCGTTGCCCACGTTTATCGAGCACGCGCTGTTCAACTCCAGCGAAGCCATACGCAAGGTGTTTACGGCAACCCAGGCAATGGGCGCCATCGTCGAAGGGCAAAAAGGCTTTTTCGTGCCGCGCTTCCCGCCGCCGTTGCCCACGGTGTCCGGACCGCCGCAGCTCGCCAGTTACTACGACACCACGCCGCTGAAGGCCACGCTCGAAGCGCTGTGCGATTTCGACCGGATCAATTCGCGCGAAACGCGGGTTTCGGTGGGCGCGGTCAATTGCGGCACGGGCAATTTCGCGTACTTCGACAACACGCACACGACGCTGAGGCCCGAGCACTTCATGGCGTCGGGTGCGTTGCCGCCAGGCTTCGCGGCGGTCGAGATCGACGGCGAGTACTACTGGGACGGCGGTTTGATGTCGAATACGCCGCTCTACGAGGTGATCCAGTCCACGCCGCGCCGCGACACGCTCGCGTTCCAGGTCGATCTCTGGAGCGCGATCGGGCCGGTACCGGACAACATCACCGACGTCCAGGGGCGCATGAAGGACATCCAGTATTCGAGCCGCACGCGTCTCGTGACCGATATGCTCCAGCGGTCGCAGCGTTTCCGGCACGTATTGCACGAGGTGCTGGAACGCGTGCCCGCGGATCAGCGTGACGATCCGTGGTGCAAGCTCGCTGAAGATCTGTCGTGTTCGAAGCGCTACAACGTGATTCATCTCATCTACCGTGAGAAAGAATACGAAGGGCATTACAAGGACTTCCAGTTCGGTCTTTCAACCATGCGTGAACACTGGCAAAGCGGTCTGGAGGATATTCGCCGTTCGCTTGTGCAGCCGGATTGGCTCGACATGCCGAATAACGACGCAGGCTTTGTCACGCACGATATCCACCGGGATTCGCGCTGAAGAACCGCACGGCCCATAAAAAAACGGCGCCCGGAAGGGCGCCGTTTTTACAAGCAAGTGCAAGTTCCATCAAAGCGCGTGCAATGCATGCCCGCGCTTTCCCGTGCCTTACTTCAATACGTGAGCGATCGCGTTGGCCACCGCGTCGAGGTTGCGCGTATTCAGCGCGGCCACGCAGATGCGACCCGTGCTCACGGCGTAGATGCCGAATTCTTCGCGCAGACGGTCCACCTGCGGCGCCGTCAGACCCGAGTACGAGAACATGCCGCGCTGCGCGTTCACGAAGCTGAAGTCGCGATCCACGCCGCTCGCCTTCAGGCGTTCGACCAGACCATTGCGCATGGCGCGGATGCGATCGCGCATTTCGGCCAGTTCCGTTTCCCACGTGGCGCGCAGCTCCGGCGACGCGAGCACGGCCGCGACCACCGAGCCGCCGTGCGTCGGCGGGTTCGAATAGTTCGTGCGGATCACGCGCTTGAGTTGCGACAGCACGCGAGCGGCTTCTTCCTTGCTTGCCGTGATGATCGACAGCGCGCCGACGCGCTCGCCGTACAGCGAGAACGACTTCGAGAACGACGACGACACGAACACGTTCAGTTCCGCCGCGGCGAACAGACGGACGGCCGCTGCGTCTGCTTCGATGTTGTCGCCGAAACCCTGGTAGGCGATGTCGAGGAACGGCACCAGATTGCGCGCCTTGACCACTTCGACAACCTGCTTCCATTGCTCGATGTTGAGGTCCACGCCGGTCGGGTTGTGGCAGCACGCGTGCAGCACGACGATCGTGCCGGCGGCATAGCTGTTCAGCGCGCTCAGCATGGCGTCGAAATTCACGCCGTGGGTGTGCGCGTCGTAGTACGGGTACGACACGACTTCGAAACCTGCGCCTTCGAACAATGCGCGGTGGTTTTCCCAGCTCGGATCGCTGATCGCGACCTTGGCGTTCGGGTTCAGGCGCTTCAGGAAGTCCGCGCCAATTTTCAGCGCGCCCGTGCCGCCCAGCGCCTGCGCCGTCACGACGCGGCCCGCCGCGATCAGCGGCGAGTCGTTGCCGAGCAGCAGCTTCTGCACAGCGGCATCGTAAGCGGCGATGCCTTCGATCGGCAGGTAGCCGCGCGGCAGCGCGGCATCGACGCGGGCCTTTTCTGCGTCGCGCACGGCGCGCAGCAACGGAATCTTGCCTTCTTCATTGAAGTACACGCCGACGCCAAGGTTGACCTTGGTGGTGCGCGTATCGGCATTGAAGGCTTCGTTCAGGCCCAGAATCGGGTCGCGGGGAGCAAGTTCGACGGCGGAGAACAGAGACATGATGGGTGGGCAGCAGTAGTGAAAAGAGGGCGGCTTCGATCGCGGACGGCCGGGCCAGCAGAGGCGTTCGCGCGACGCGCAAACGGACTGCGGACAGCAGCGAGCGAGCGCAACTTCGCATTGTAACGAATTCGCGACTATTTTTCGGTCGAGAAAGCCGGCCGGCCGGAAATTTCTGCTTGAAAAACAGGCACTCCGATACCACGTGCCATGAGCGGCTCTGTCCGTGAGACCGTCCGCAAAGGGCCGGAAAACGGCTCGCCGCCGTAAAAGCCGAAGCTGGACACGCAAGCCTGGCTGCCCGTGAGCCAATGCGAGCGACCTCTGCAAACGGTGGCCACATCGCATGCGGCCACACCCGCGCGAACCCTCGAAAGCCTACGCAGACCCGCTCGATCGTCGATTCCCGCAACCCGTTAGAATAGTTCTTTGCCCCAAGGCCCGATGCCGCCCCACATGTCCGAACAACATCTGACTGAAGCCGAAGATACGCTCGACGAATCCAAATTCGTCAGTTTCGAAGGCTCGCCGTTCCAGCTTTACCAGCCGTATCCGCCCGCCGGCGATCAGCCCACGGCGATCGACACGCTCGTCGAAGGCGTGGAGGACGGCCTCGCGTTCCAGACGCTGCTTGGCGTGACCGGCTCAGGCAAGACGTTCACAATGGCGAACACGATCGCGCGGCTTGGCCGCCCGGCTATCGTGTTCGCGCCGAACAAGACGCTCGCCGCGCAGCTCTATTCGGAGTTCCGCGAGTTCTTCCCGCGCAATGCGGTCGAGTACTTCGTCTCGTACTACGACTATTACCAGCCGGAAGCGTACGTGCCGCAGCGCGACCTGTTCATCGAGAAGGACTCGTCGATCAACGAACACATCGAGCAGATGCGGCTGTCGGCTACCAAGAGCCTGATGGAACGGCGCGACGTGGTGATCGTGGCAACGGTGTCGGCCATTTACGGTATCGGCAATCCGTCCGAATACCACCGGATGATCCTGACGCTGCGCACCGGCGACAAACTCGGCCAGCGCGACATCATCGCGCGGCTGATCGCGATGCAGTACAACCGCAACGAAGCCGACTTCCAGCGCGGCTCGTTTCGCGTGCGCGGCGATACGATCGATATTTTCCCGGCCGAGCATGCCGAGATGGCGGTGCGCGTCGAACTGTTCGACGACGAAGTCGAAACGCTGCAGCTGTTCGATCCGCTTACCGGACGCGTGCGTCAGAAGATTCCGCGTTTCACAGTGTATCCGTCGTCGCACTATGTGACGCCGCGCGATACCGTGGTGCGCGCGGTCGAAACGATCAAGACCGAACTGCGCGAGCGGCTCGAATTCTTCTATGCCGGCGGCAAGCTGGTCGAAGCGCAGCGGCTCGAACAGCGCACCCGCTTCGACCTGGAAATGCTCCAGGAGCTGGGTTTCTGCAAGGGCATCGAGAACTACTCGCGGCACTTTTCCGGCGCGGCGCCCGGCGAGCCGCCGCCTACGTTGGTCGATTACCTGCCGCCGGACGCGATCATGATGCTCGACGAGTCGCACGTGCTGATCGGGCAGTTGAACGGCATGTATAACGGCGACCGGGCGCGTAAGGAAAATCTGGTCGACTACGGTTTCCGCCTGCCGTCGGCGCTCGACAACCGGCCGCTCAAGTTCAACGAGTTCGAGCGCAAGATGCGCCAGGTGGTGTTCGTGTCGGCCACGCCGGCCGACTACGAGCAGAAGACAGCAGGGCAGGTGGCCGAACAGCTAGTGCGTCCCACCGGCCTCGTCGATCCGGAAATCGAGGTGCGGCCGGCGCGCAGCCAGGTCGACGACGTGCTGGGCGAGATCAACGAGCGCGTCAAGGTGGGCGACCGCGTGCTGGTTACGGTGCTGACCAAGCGCATGGCCGAACAGTTGACCGAGTTTCTGGCCGACCACGGCGTCAAGGTGCGTTATCTGCACAGCGACATCGACACCGTGGAGCGGGTCGAAATCATCCGCGATCTACGGCTCGGCACCTTCGACGTGCTGGTCGGGATCAACCTGTTGCGCGAAGGGCTGGATATCCCGGAAGTGTCGCTGGTCGCGATTCTCGACGCGGACAAGGAAGGCTTTCTGCGCGCCGAGCGTTCGCTGATCCAGACCATCGGCCGGGCGGCGCGGAATGTGAACGGCAAGGCGATTCTCTATGCGGACAGGGTCACGGATTCGATGCGCCGCGCGATCGACGAAACCGAGCGGCGCCGTAACAAGCAGATCGCCTTCAACCTCGAGAACGGTATTACGCCGCGCGGGGTGGTCAAGCGGATTCGAGACATTATCGACGGCGTGTACAACGTCGACGACGCCCGCGCCGAACTGAAGGAACAGCAGGCGCGCGCGAAATTCGAAGACATGTCCGAGAAGCAGCTCGCCAGGGAACTCAAGCGGCTCGAAAAGCAGATGATGGAGCACGCCAAAAACCTCGAGTTCGAAAAGGCCGCGCAAACGCGCGATCAGCTCGCACTGCTGCGCCAGCGGGTGTTCGGCGCGAACGTCGGCGATCACGTCTCCGGCGTCGAATAATGCGTCTTCACGCCGCTGGGCGCGGCAATGTGCCGCGCCCATGTCAATGACTGCCGGCTGCCCGCCGCGTCATCGCACGCATTTCCTTAAAAGCGCCTTAACACCCTGCTGGCATAAGGCTTTGCGTGCGTTCTGAATTGTTCTCCCTTGCGATCGATGATAAACTGGACCAATATTGAGAATGGTTCGCATTAACGTTCGTATGCGATGGCCTGTGATCGGCCGCGGTATTCAAGCTAGGCCCGCGGCGGCGGTGCCAACGCATGCGCAACGCACCGTTCCAATGGGTTCGATTCCAGTCTGATAAAAACAAGGAGTTTCAATGCGGATTTCTTCATTTGTGCGCGGCGGCGCAGCAGCGGTGGCCGCGGTCGCGGCTTTGTCGGCAACGGCGGCGGAATACCCGATCGGCAAGCAGCAGATTCAGGGCGGCATGGAAATCGGCGCCGTCTATCTGCAACCGATCACGATGGAGCCCGAAGGCATGATGCGCAAAGCGTCGGATTCGGACATCCACCTCGAAGCCGACATCCACGCGGTCAAGAACAACCCGACCGGTTTCGCCGAAGGCGACTGGATGCCGTACCTGCAGGTGCGTTATGAACTGACGAAAGCCGGCTCCAATCAGACGCAGAAGGGCGACATGATGGCGATGGTCGCCAACGACGGTCCGCACTACGGCGACAACGTGAAGCTGCAGGGTCCGGGCAAGTATCACCTGAAGATGATCGTCGAGCCGCCGATGCAAACCGGCCACATGGCTTTCGGCCGCCACGTCGACAAGGAAACCGGCGTGGGCCCGTGGTTCAAGCCGATCACGCTCGAATACGACTTCACCTTCGCCGGCATTGGCAAGAAGGGCGGCTACTGAACGCCGCGTATCGTCACGTGTGACCACGCTTCGCGGCGTGGCCGCGCGTGGGCGAATGGTTGAATGAAACAATGCAGCAGGCGGCGCGTCGTTGATGAACCCCACGGCGCCGCGTTTTCCGGAAAGGCCAATGAGAATTAACCAAAAGATCGCAACCTTCGCCGCCACGGTTCTGCTGGCGGGCGCGGCCCATGCAGCCGACCTGCCGACCTTCAAGCTGGAAATGAACGACGGCAAGCTGACCCCGGCGCGCATCGAGGTGCCGGCGGGACAGCGCATCAAGATCGAAGTGCGCAACACCGGCAAGGGCGCGGCCGAATTCGAAAGCGTGCAGTTGCGTAAAGAAAAGGTATTGGCGCCGGGTGCGGATTCGTTCGTCGTGATCGCGCCGCTGGAACCGGGCGAGTACAAGTTTTTCGACGACTTTCACCAGCAGGCGCAGGGTGTGATCGTCGCGAAGTAGCGGCTTGGGGCGCGAGCGCGGGCCTTTTCGCGGCTCGTGTGCTCGCCGGAGCAGTAGCAGGGTAGAGGGAGAGCTTGGATGGGTCAGATTCTGTTCGTCGTGTGGCGGGAAAGTGTCGAGGCGCTGCTGGTCGTCGGCATTCTGTACGCATGGCTGAAAAATGGCGACGACGATGCGCGCCGCGGTTTGCCGTACCTGTGGGGCGGCGTGGCAGCCGGATTGATCGCGGCAGTGGCGCTCGGCGCGGCGCTGGTCGGCTTCACCGAAGTGCTCTCCGGCGACGCGCAGGATTATTTCCAGACCGCGATGGTGCTGATCGCCTGCGTGCTGATCGTGCAAATGGTGCTGTGGATGAAGCAGCATGGCCGCTCGCTCAAGCGTGACATGGAACAGTCGCTGCAAAAAAGCCAGCGCGATTCGAACTGGTGGGGCGTCGCGCTGCTGGTGGCACTGGCGATCGCGCGTGAAGGCAGCGAAACGGTGATCTTCCTGTACGGCCTCGGCTTTGGCCAGTCCGGGCACGTGGACGGCAGCCAGATGCTTGCGGTCGTGATCGGTCTCGGCCTCGCGTTCCTGACCTTCTACGTGCTGCAACTGGGCGGCAAATTCTTCTCGTGGCGGCTCTTTTTCCGCGTCACGGAGATCATGCTGCTGTTCCTCGGTGCGGGCCTGTTCCAGACCGGTGTCGACAAGCTGATCGACAAGGAAATCCTGCCGACGCTCGTCGACCAGATGTGGAATTCGTCGGCGATCCTCGACGACTCGAGCACCTTTGGCTCGCTGGTCTCGACGCTGACCGGTTATCGCGCGCATCCGGCGCTGATGAATCTGCTGGCGTACGCGCTGTACTGGGCGGTGGTTTATCTGCTGGTGCGCCGCGCGAATCGCAAGCCGGTGCAGCAAGCCGCCGGGCGTGCGGCATGAGCACCGTCATGACCCGTCCGGGCCGCCTCGCGGCGGCCGGGCAGTGGATGCAGCGGCACGGCGCCGCGATTCGCGGCATTCAGTGGGTCGTGGTGGCGGTGTACGCGTTCCTGATTCTGGTGCCGGCGGTGATGCCGCTGCCGGGCGACACCGCGCACCTGTGGAACAACCTCACGCTCGCCGCGCAGTTCGTTTTCTGGGGTATCTGGTGGCCGTTCGTATTGCTTTCGATGGTCATGCTCGGCCGTGTCTGGTGCGGCGTGCTCTGTCCCGAAGGCGCGCTCGCCGAATTCGCCAGCAAATACGGACGAGGCTGGGCGATTCCACACTGGATGCGCTGGGGCGGCTGGCCGTTCGTCGCGTTCGGCCTCACGACCATCTACGGGCAGATGGTGAGTGTGTATCAGTATCCGAAAGCCGTGCTGCTGGTGCTCGGCGGCTCGACCTTCGCGGCGATGATCATCGGCCTGCTATACGGACGCGAGAAGCGGGTCTGGTGCAAGTATCTGTGCCCCGTCAACGGGGTCTTTTCGCTTCTGGCGCGGCTCGCGCCGTTTCACTACAAGGTCGATGAGGACGCATGGCGCCGTTCCTACAAGGACGGTGAGCATGGGCACCGGGTGATCCCGATCAATTGCGCGCCGCTCGTGCCGTTGCGCAATATGAAGGGCGCGTCGGCCTGTCATATGTGCGGCCGCTGTAGCGGGCACCGCGACGCGATTGCGTTGACGTGGCGCGCGCCGTCGTCGGAAGTGGTTGAGTTGGGCGACAAACAGGCGAATGCGTGGGACACCGCGTTGATCCTGTACGGCCTGCTCGGCATTGCGATCGGCGCGTTTCACTGGACCGCGTCGCGCTGGTTCGTCGATCTGAAGATGTTCTTCGCGACCTGGCTGGTCGACCACGACATTACGTGGCCGCTCGACACCAATGCGCCGTGGTTCCTGTTCACGCATTATCCCGAGCAGAACGATGTGTTTTCGTGGCTCGACGGCACGATGGTGATCGGCTATATCCTCGCCACGGCGCTGGTGTACGGCACCGCGCTGCTGATCCTGCTGATGGGCGCGACGCGCATGCTGGGGCGCTTCAATGCCGTGCGTCTGCATCATCTGACACAAGGGCTGATTCCGATTGCCGGCGCGGGCGTGTTCCTCGGCCTGTCCGCTACCACGCTGTCGCTGTTGCGCGCGGAGCATGTGTCGTTGTGGTGGGCGTCGGACATGCGTATCGCGATTCTGGCGATCGCCAATCTGTGGAGCGCATGGCTCGCCTGGCTCGTTACGCGCCGCTATAGCGAGCGCTTCGTGCAGCGCGGCCTCGCGATGGTCTGGTTCGTCGCGGCGCTGGCCGTGGTCGATAGCGCATGGTGGCTGATGTTCTGGGGTTGGGCTTCGAAATAAGGCTTCAAAGAAGGCTTCAAAGCAACGTTTCAACGCAACGTTTCAACGCAACGCATGGCCCGTCGCTGCGACCTGCCGCAGTAGCCGGCGCCGGCCCAGACAAAAAAGCCGTGGAGATGACACCATCCCACGGCTTTTTCCATTTTCTGCATGATCGGCACACGCCGTTGCGTGTCGCCGCATCGAGTGAGGACCAAAAAAGCGGCCTGGCTGGCTGCGACGGCTGGCTTGGTGTCTGCACGAAGGGGTCTAGTTCTCACGTGCAAGCCGTCGTGGCTGGCTAATGCCCAACACCTCTCTGGGAGGTGGTCCCCACAATACCCGGTACTTACCTCTGTTCGTCTTACTTCGTCAGGATCAGCTTGCCTAGCCGCGTTGCACGCAGCTGGTAGGTTTCGCCGTTGTGCACGATGCTGACGTGGCTATGTCCTTGCAGCAGTGCGTCGCTGCGTACGACCCGCTCCGACGTCCCGCCCGAACCGTTGGCGCGATCCGCGCCGGGCTTCTGGCCGGGTGCCGTTGCCGTCGATGCTTTCGGACGGCTGGTCAGCGCGGCCGCAGGGCGGCGCAGGCTGAGTGTGGAAGGGCGCGTGGGCTCGGTCATTGGTTTTAGCTGTTGGTCGATTCGATGAGTTAATTCTAAATGATAACTATTCCTATTTACAAGAAAGAGAAATTGATCGGATTTGAGTTTCGATAGTCGAGCGATGAAGAGGCGGAGCGGCGGAGGAAGCGGAAGAAGGCCGCCGCGCCCATTGGCGGCCTTGCCGGCGATAGCAAGCGCAGTGAGACGCGCGCCCGCCGGATTCAATGCAGCGAGCCGGGCTCCTGCTTCGCCTGCACGTATTGACGAATAAGCCGAACGGTATCGATATCGTTCTCCCGATACGCCGACTTCACGATCTCCTGCGTCTGGTGTGCATCGGGATCGGTCGATTCGGGCAGCGTGGTCGCGTACTCGAAGCGCAGAAACAATTGCAGTTCGTCCGGTTGCTCGATGGTCATGGTCAGCGAGCCGCCAACGTAGTCCGCCGTCTGCAGAATGTCGTAGCGCACGCTTTGGCTCTCCTCCAGCGTGACGCGATCGCGCACGGTCGCCTGGCCGTAGTGCAATTCCCGTTCGAGCACGTTGCCGTCGCGCGAAAGAATCGTGCAGCTGTCGAGTCCCATCACGAACAGTTGCGGCTGTTCGGCGCGCAGCACGAGACCTTCCCACAACTGCGCACGGGTCATGGATTCGACAAACGGATTCAACGGGTCGTTGATCTGGATAAGGTGTTCGAAATTCAAAACGACGGCTTCCTATGAATGCGATTACGCGACGGCGAGCCCGGAACGGATCGTGATCGAATGCGTGAGGATCTTGTGAACCGGGCACTGATTGGCAATTTGCAAGAGCCGTTCCCGCTGCTCGTCCGACAGATCGCCTTCCAGCACGATCCTGCGGTCGATGGTCGTGCCCGCTTCGCCGGTTTCGAGCGAGAGTGTCACGCGCACGTCGGCAAGCGGCCAGCCCTTGCGCTGAGCGTACATCTTCAGCGTGATCGACGTGCATGCTCCAAGGCTCGATAGCAGCAGCGAGACCGGCGTCGGCCCGCGATCACCGCCGCCGAGCGACTCGGGTTCGTCGGCCAGCCACGTGTGCTTGCCGTCGTCGAAAAGAACCTGGAAATTCGTCGAACCGATGTGGGCGGTGACGGTGGACTCTGCCATGCGCGCTCCTGAACAGGGACGGAAATCGCCGCGCGCCACGGCTCGTGATGACTGAGCGGCGCGGCGCGCGGCCTGAGTCGCTATTGTGAACGAATTTACCGGCCTTCGCGCCTCGGGATGCGGCGCAGGCCGCGCGTGAGTGTGTGCGCGTGCGTGCGCCTCGCCCGCCCGCGACTCAATGCGTGATCGCGCCCATGCGCCCGGCCTGGTAATCGACGACAGCCTGGCGGATCTCGTCTTCCGTGTTCATCACGAACGGGCCATAGCGCACCACCGGCTCCTTCAGCGGCACGCCGCCGAGCAGCAGCACTTCCAGCAGCTCCGTGCCGGCCGTGAGCGTCACGGAGTCGCCGTCGTTCTGAAACACCACCATTTTCTGCGCGCCGATTTCCTGACGCGCTTCGCCTTCGCCGTAGAACCCTTGGCCGGACAGGCTGTAGGCGAACACGCGATAGTCGGTCGGCACCGGCTGCCGGATCGTCGCGCCCGGTTGCAGCGAGAAATGCTGGTACAGAATCGGCGTGCGCGTTTCGATTGCGGCTTTGACGCCGAGCGCTTCGCCGGCGATCACCTTGACGCGCACCTTGCCGTCCGCGGACGTCGCCACGGGAATGCTCGACGACGGCATTTCCTGGTAGCGCGGCGCGATCATCTTGTCGCGGCGCGGCAGATTCACCCACAACTGCAAGCCGTGCACGCGCCCACCCGTGCGTACGAACGACGGGTCCGGCATCTCGCTGTGCACCACGCCCGCGCCCGCGGTCATCCACTGCACGTCGCCGGCGTGCAACGTGCCGGAGTGGCCGGCCGAATCCTTGTGGCCGAACTGGCCTTCGAGCACATACGTCACCGTCTCGAAGCCGCGATGCGGATGGTCGGGCGCGCCTTTGGCCTCGCCCGGCGCATAGTCGATCGGACCCATTTCGTCGAGCAGCAGGAACGGATCGAAGTCCATCAGCAAGCGGGTCGGAAACGGGCGGTGGACGATAAAGCCGCCACCCTCGGTCGTGCGAACGGCGGGAAACGTGCGTTCGATCGTGCGGCTCGTGCTCATCAAAGTCACCTCAAAAAAGGGGGAATAGCGTTATTTTTGAAACATGGGGCTATTATAGGGACCGTTTTCCGGGGTGCCAGCCGCCCTCACGCAATGGATTGTTCTATTACTGGAACGATGAGATGAAGATCGATTCACACAATCTGAATGACCTGATGTATTTTTCGCAGGTCGTCGAACATGGCGGTTTTTCGGCCGCCGAACGCGTGCTGGGCATTTCCAAGTCGCGACTGTCGCGCCGCCTGACCGAGCTGGAAGCGTCGCTCGGCGTGCGTCTGCTGCAGCGGTCCACGCGCAAGCTGGCGCTGACCGAAGCCGGGCAGCTGTTCTATCAGCATTGCCAGGCGATGCTGAGCGAGGCGCAGGCGGCCGTCAACGTCGTTCAGCAACTGCGCTCGTCGCCGCGCGGCACGGTGCGCGTCAGCGTGCCGGTCACGATTTCGCAGACCATCCTGTCGCAGATCCTGCCCGAATTCATGCATCGCTACCCCGAGGTGCGCGTCGTGATGCGGGTGACGAACCGTGTGATCGATCTGTTCGAGGATTCGGTCGACGTCGCGCTGCGGGTGCGTTCCGATCCGCCGGAAAACGCCAACATCGTGGTGCGGCCGCTATGGCGCACGCAGCAGATGCTGGTCGGCGCGCCGAGCCTGTTGCAGCAGAATGCGCCGCCGTTGCTGCCGGCCGATCTGAACCGCTTCGAAACGCTCGACGTGCCGACCGGCGACGGTCGCCACGTCTACAACCTGATCGCACCCGACGGCACGCGGCACGCGCATGAGCACGAGCCGCGCCTCGTGACCGCCGATCTGATGACGATCCGTGAAGCGGTGCTCGCCGGCGTGGGTATCGCCGCGCTGCCGGAGATGATGTACGGCGCCGCGTTGCGAGCCGGGCAATTGTCGCCGGTCATGCCGGGCTGGACATTCCCGACGCCGCAGTTGTACGCCGTATTCGTGTCGCGTCAGGGGATGGTGCCGGCCGTGCGCGCCTTTGTCGATTATCTGGTCGAGATGCTCGATCCCGACAACGGTAAGCACATCGCGGGAGAGTGCCCCGCGCGCGAGGAAAAGGCCGCTGCGCAGCCGGCGCTGGCGATTGCGTCATAGCACTTCTCATGCGCCACAACATCGCTTTTAGCATTTAAGCGCGGCTTGTCATGAGTACTTTCAATGGCCGTTTGCTTGAATGCGCGCGCTGCCGGGCCTATAGTGAAATCCCTTCGCTAAGGAGTCTCTTATGCGGAAACTCATGGCCGCTATCATAGCGGGCCTGATAGGGCTGACCGCGCTGTCCGTGTCGATCACGGCTGTCGCATGCGGTGACTCAGGCAGCTATCAATCTTCGACCGATGGCAAATGATCCCGCCGCCCGAAGGCGCCGAGTGCGCACAAAAAAAGGCCTTCATCTGACGATGAAGGCCTTTTACTTTTTGGCCCTTGTTTAAAGGGCTTTTTGTCGCATCACTTCGTTTTCGGTTGCGTCACGAAGCCGATCTTCGTCAGGCCGCCGGCCTGGGCCGCCGACATCACTTCCGCCACTTTTTCGTACGGCACCTTGCGGTCCGCGTCGAGATGCAGTTCGGGCTGCGGGTTGGCTTGCGCGGCCTGCGCAATCTTCGCGCGCAGGGTGGCGTCGTCGACCTTCTGGTCGTCCCACATGACGTTGCCGTCCGCGTCGACCGCGACTGTCACCTGGGCGGGTTTGGTGTCTTCTTTCTGACTGCTTGCATGCGGCAGATCGATCTTGACCGCGTGACGGATCACCGGAATCGTCACCATGAAGACGATCAGCAGAACCAGCATCACGTCGACGAGCGGCGTCATGTTGATTTCGTTCATCAGGCCGTCGTCATCGTCGCCGGCAAAGGGGCTCATTGCCATTGGAGTGCCTCGTCGATCAGTTCGTGCGGGCGAGACGCAAGCCGTCGCCGCGCCTCGACGACGACAGGCGCGCGCCGGTCACGAAGAATGCATGCAGGCCATGCGCAAAGCGGCTCAGTTTGGCGACCACCGCCTTGTTGGCGCGCGTCAGTGCGTTGTAGCCGAGCACCGCCGGAATCGCGACGAACAGGCCAAACGCGGTCATGATCAGCGCTTCGCCGACCGGGCCGGCAACCTGATCGATCGACGACTGGCCGCTCGCGCCGATGGCCAGCAGCGCGTGATAGATGCCCCACACCGTGCCGAACAGCCCGACGAACGGCGCCGTGCTGCCAATCGACGCGAGAATCGCGAGACCGCTCTGCATGCGCGCGACGCTTTCGTCCATCGTGTCCTTCAGGCAGCGCGTGACCCAATCCGACACGTCCATGCGGTCATGCAGATGCGGTTGCGTCTGATGATGGTGATCGGCCGCTTCCTGGCCCGACAGCGCCAGTGCGAGGAACGGGTTGTCCTGCGGCGTCGACGAGCCGGCGCCGAGTTTCTTCACGCCGTCGGCGAGATCGTCCGAATGCCAGAACGCCTGCTCGGCATTCTTCGTGAGACGCTTCAGGCGCATCACATTCCAGCCTTTGATGACGATCACGCTCCACGACATCACCGACATGATCAGCAGCGTGAGCGCGATACCCCGCGTCACGAAATCCCCTTGCGCCCAGACGTGCGCCAGTCCGTAGTTTTGCATTGCAATTCCTTTTTTTATAAAAGCTGCCTCAATCGTTCAGATTGAAGACGTAAGGCTGGGTGGTCGGGACCCGTACCGGCTGCCCGTTCTCAAGATAAGGTTTGCAGGCGCTCGCGCGCACTGCGTCGAGGGCGGCGTCGTCGAGGCGGCTGAAACCGCTGCTCTTCTTCAGAGCGACGTTTTCGAACTTGCCGGTCACGCCGACCACGAGACTCACGATCACCGTACCCGTCTCGCCGCGGCGCCTGGACAGCGGCGGGTAGTCGGGTTTGGCGATATTGCACGTGAGGTGGGAAATGTCTTTGGGCGCGCTGATCTCCATCGTCTGACGGCCGATCGCCGGCGCAGCAGGGGCGGGCGGCGCAACCGGCGTGGCAGGCGCGGGCGGCGTCGGATCGGGTGCGGCGACGGGCGTCGGCGACGGCGCGGCGGCCACCGGTAGAGGCGTGGGCGTTGGCTTGGGTGTTGGAGTCGGCTTCGGCTGGACCTTCTGCCTGGTGCGGACCGGCGGTGTAGGCGTGGGTGGCGGCGGCGCGATCGATTGAATCGCGACCGGCGTGGCAACCGGCGCGGGCGGCAGCAATTGCGCGGTCATTACCCGCGATTCGAGAGCCGGCTGAACGGGATCGTGACGCAAGGTCATGACCACGGCCAGCAGCGCAACGTGGATCGCCGCCACCACGGCGGTTGCAGTCAGGACGCGGGAATTCAGTCGGGAAGACGAAGCCGGCATGGCGCCGGCCGAAATGGTATGCGTGGCCGGCATATTAGCGTGGCGGCGCGCTGCGGAAGCAGCGCGTCAGGCAAGACGTCGTCATGTTCGAAAAATCAGCAGCGAAATGAACAAAGTAGTCACGAAACCAATCAGCAATTCCATCTCGAACTCCTTTGAAGGGTGAGGCGGGTAGCTGGCTGGTACGAATACTGGCTTGCTGACGGCAGTGGGATAACGCTTGAACGGCGAGAACGGCTGTGGGCGGCGAACGCCCGGGCGCGGCGGCCGCCGCGCCTTGTGAAACCCGGTCTCAGGCGGCCTTGCGTTCGTAAAACGTCAGCGGTACAGCCTGCTGATTATGCTCGAAACCGCACCGGGTCGCGCACACGCCGCTCTGCATCATGACGTCGCGCACGGACTCCGCGCATTTGCCGCAGCAGGAGGCGACGCCGAGCTCGAACTGAAGCTCGTCGAACGAATCGACACCGTCCGCGATCGAGGCACGGATCTTTCGGTCAGAAACAGACTTGCAGACACAGACAATCATGGCAGGCGTCATAGCTAACGTTAATGCGAATTATTATCATTTTGTTTGAGCTGTTTGGCAAGCGTCCTGCATGATTTTTTGTAACAAAACCAGACTCCTGGAAGGGTTTCGTCTATAAGGCGGGATTTGACGCGGGCGGCCGGCGGCGCGCGAAAGTGCGCGGAAAAGCCGCGTGGCCGGGCAAAACGTAGATGTGCGGCCGAATTTATGCGGCTTGGGAATTCGGCGCTACCGTGCGGCGGGACGGGATCACCACCTGCTCGACCGTTGCATCGACATGCAGCAATGTAGCCGCCAATTGCTGCTGATGGGTGCCGTCGCCGGTTGAATAAAAACGGGGCAGAGCGGTGCCGGCGCTTTCCGGCGCCGCGCGCAGGCCGTGTTGATCCAGCACCCGTTCCAGCTGACGGGCAATCGCGACGCTCGTATCGATCAGCGCGAGCCGATCGCCGACGATCTCGCGGATCGCTGTATCGAGAAACGGGTAGTGCGTACAGCCGAGCACCAGCGTATCCGCGCCCGCGTCGAGCATGGGCTGCAGGTAGCCGCGCAGCAACGCCCGCAATTCGGCCGAGCCGACGTCGCAGCGTTCCACGGCCTGCACCAGTCCGTGGCCCGGCTGGCAAAGAAAGCGGCAATCCGCGGCGTAGCGTTCGAGCAGCGCCTGGAAGCGCGCGCTGCGCAGCGTCACCTGCGTGGCGAGCACGCCCGCGACGCGGGTTTTCGACTGCAATGCAGCGGGTTTGATGCCGGGTTCGACGCCGACCAGCGGAATGGGCAGCTTTTCGCGAACCATCGCGATGGATTGCGCGGTGGCCGTATTGCAGGCGACCACGAGCGCTTTCGCGCCTTGCCTGACCAGCCATTCGCCGATCGCGAGCGTGCGGTCGGCGATGAAATCGTCGTCGCGTTCACCGTATGGGGCATAGAGCGAGTCGGCGACATACAGGATTGCTTCGTCAGGCAATTGCGCCCGCACCGCCCGCAATACCGACAGACCACCGAGACCCGAATCGAAAATGCCGACCGGTGCACGCGATCCGGCGCCAGACGTGAACGTTCCGGTGTTCGTGGACGGTGATTCTGCGGGCATAGGCGAAGAGGATGCGTGCGGCACGGCGCTCAAGGGGAAACCTGGGAAGGTGCGCAAGTATATCGTCAGCGCGTCGCCCGCGCGGCGCGCCCTGAAGGGACTTCCTTCGGGGCGGGCAGACCCATGAACGGGCGGCGTGGTTCGATCAGGATTCGACCGAACCCATTGCGGTTTGCTGATAGTTCTGGATACCGACCTTGTCGATCAGGTCGATCTGGGTTTCGAGCCAGTCGATGTGTTCTTCGGTATCGTCGAGAATCTTCGTGAAGATTTCGCGCGAGACGAAATCGCGAACCGATTCGCAATACACAATGGCTTCCTTGCAGGTGCTCTGCGAAATCTGTTCGAGCTTCAGATCGCATTCGAGGATCTCTTTCGTTTCCTCTCCGATCAGCAGCTTGTGCAGGTCTTGCAGGTTCGGCAGACCGTCGAGCATGAAAATGCGTTCGATGAGCCAGTCGGCATGCTTCATTTCGCCGATCGATTCGTCATATTCATGCTTGCCGAGTTTGTCGAGGCCCCAGTGCTTGTACATCCGCGCGTGCAGAAAGTACTGATTGATCGCAGTCAGCTCGTTCTTCAGTTGTGCGTTCAGATACTCGATGACTTTCTTGTCGCCTTGCATGGTATTTCCTTTTGGGGAATTTGAATTTTCAACAACAATAAACGCCATACCTGAAAAAGCCAAGGGAACAGACGTATCTTTTGACATTGTTCCGGATATCGCGTGTCGCGTTGCCGGCGGCAACAAAAAAGCCGGGACCGCGGTCCCGGCTCTTCGGCATGCGTGACAGGCGTTAGCGGCGAATCAAACGGTCGCGACCGGAATCTTGCCGATTCTGGCCTGCCATTCCTTCGGGCCGGTCTGGTGAACGGAGGTGCCGTTCGAATCGACGGCCACGGTGACCGGCATGTCCTGCACGTCGAACTCGTAGATCGCTTCCATGCCGAGGTCTTCGAATGCGAGAACCTTGGCGCTGCGAATCGCCTTCGACACGAGATACGCCGCGCCGCCCACGGCCATCAGATAAGCGGCCTTGTGCTTCCTGATCGCCTCGATCGCGACAGGGCCGCGCTCGGCTTTGCCGATCATCGAAATCAGGCCGGTTTGCGCCAGCATCATCTCGGTGAACTTGTCCATGCGGGTTGCCGTGGTCGGGCCTGCGGGACCGACGGCTTCATCGCGCACCGGATCGACCGGGCCGACGTAGTAGATCACGCGGTTCGTGAAGTCGACCGGCAGCTTTTCGCCCTTTGCCAGCATGTCGGCAATGCGCTTGTGAGCGGCGTCGCGGCCCGTCAGCATCTTGCCCGACAGCAGCAGCGTCTGGCCCGGCGTCCACGCCGCGACTTCTTCCGGCGTGAGCGTGTTCAGATCGACCCGCTTGCTCTTCTCCGTGTCCGGCTGCCAATGCACCTTCGGCCATGCGTCGAGCGAAGGCGCCTCGAGTCTGGCGGCGCCCGAGCCGTCCAGCGTGAAGTGCGCGTGGCGCGTGGCCGCGCAGTTCGGGATGATCGCAACCGGCTTGGACGCGGCGTGAGTCGGCGCGGCCATGATCTTCACGTCGAGCACGGTGGCGAGACCGCCGAGACCCTGCGCGCCGATCCCGAGCGCGTTGACCTTCTCGTGCAGTTCCACGCGCAGTTCTTCGATCCAGTCCTTCGGGCCGCGCGCGATCACGTCCTGAATGTCGATCGGATCCATCAGCGATTCCTTCGCCATCACCATCGCTTTCTCGGCGGTGCCGCCAATGCCGATGCCGAGCATGCCCGGCGGGCACCAGCCCGCGCCCATGGTCGGCACGGTCTTCAGGATCCAGTCGACGATCGAATCCGACGGGTTCAGCATCGCGAACTTCGACTTGTTTTCCGAGCCGCCGCCCTTGGCCGCGACCTGCACGTCGACCGTATTGCCCGGCACGATCTCGTAGTGGATCACGGCCGGCGTGTTGTCCTTCGTGTTCTTGCGGCCGCCTTCGGGCGGGCTCACGATCGACGCGCGCAGCACGTTGTCCGGGTTCAGATAACCGCGGCGCACACCTTCGTTGATCATGTCGGTGACACCCATCGTCGCGCCGTCCCAACGCACGTCCATGCCGACTTTCACGAACACCGTGACGATGCCGGTATCCTGGCAGATCGGGCGCTTGCCTTCGGCGCACATGCGGCTGTTGGTGAGAATCTGCGCGATGGCGTCTTTCGCGGCCGGGCTCTGTTCGAGTTCGTACGCGCGGCCCAAGGCCTGGATGTAGTCGAGCGGATGGTAATAGCTGATGTACTGAAGCGAATCAGCAATGCTCTGAATCAGATCTTCCTGTTTGATGACGGTCATGGCTAGCTCAGTGGAGACGGGGCGCTTGTTGTCGGACACGCCGGGCAGGCGAGTCAGTCGTGCGCCTTCAGGGGAGTGGAACCTTTAGCGGCACCCACGGCGTGCAGCACGGTGGGCTCTTCGAAATGCTTGGGATGCGTATGCGTGGTGAGGCGGTCGACCAGCGCCATCACGACTGCCGAGACGAGGAACGCCACGTGGATGATGACCTGCCACATGATCGTATGCGTCGAATTCTGATCGGGGCTGATGAAGGTCTTCAGCAGATGGATCGACGAGATGCTGATCAGCGCCATCGACAATTTGACTTTGAGCACGCCGGCGTTCACATGGTCGAGCCATTCCGGTTCGTCCGGATGACCCTCCACGCCGAGGCGCGACACGAACGTTTCATACCCGCCGATGATCACCATGATCAGCAGGTTCGAGATCATGACCACGTCGATCAGGCCGAGCACGACCAGCATGATGTTGGTTTCGTCGAGCGTCAGGGAAGCCGTGACGAGGTGCCAGACTTCCTTGAGGAAGAGCACGACGTAGACGGCTTGCGCCACGATCAGGCCAAGATAGAGCGGCACTTGCAGCCAGCGGCTCATGAAGATGATGGCGGGCAGCGGGCGCATGGGCCGGCGCTGCTGGGCGGAGTCGGGTCGCGGAGCGGACATAGGCAAGAGTCAGATGAAACGCAGGTGACGGAACACGGACCCGACGCGCCGGGCCGCCATGCATATACGCACACCGGTCGGGCATACAAACCCGGCACGCAAACCAGGTGCGGACGGCGCGGTGCGCGGCCGGGAAAGAGGCCGCAAATGGCCGCGAAAGGCCGCGAAAGCTCACGTCAGGCGCGCTATTGTACAGCGTCGGCTAAATTTGCTGCATCGCGGCGGGCAGGTTCGGGAGGCGGCCGGCGGCACGGCGTCGAAGACACCCGCAAGAACAAGGACGTAACGATTCAGGCTGGAATCGGCAGGGAGGCGAGCACGGGGCGCGTGCAAGTGGAGATGGCCACCGGCCGCCGCGGGCCTGTCCAGCGCGATGCGCTGGACAGGCCTTGCGGCGGCCGGCGGCATTCAGCGCTGCGTCATGCGCCGCCAACGCCTCCCATCGCACCGGCGGCTTTAGTCACTAGCGGCATGATCGAGCTGAAGAGTTGCGCCACGGCGCCCACCAGTTGCTTGATCATATCCATGACCGACCCGCCATTCTGTGACGGATCGGCGCCGCCTGTTTGCTGCGTCGCGCCGGGATCCTGTGCGTTCGTGTCACCGCCCGCCTGTCCCGTTGCGGCGGGGCTTTCGGCCATCTCGCTGCGTTCCGCTGCCTTGGCAGCGTGCCATGCGGCCCTCGCGTCGGAACGCTGCATATCGCCGCCGACATTCCCCGTGTTCTCCACGGACGAAAACGCCCGGACCGTACTGGAATCCGATCGACTGTGGCCTTCAAACTGCGCCGGTGTCTGCATGTGGCTCATCATGTTGAACGACGTGTTGCTGATGTTGTTGATGGCAGTCATCATCAAATCCTTGAAATTGGATGAAAGGAATTAATTAAACCGGATAGCTGTTATGCCAAAAATTGGCGTGCCAGCTTCCGGGTGCCCGTTACGAGAAACACATTGGCTGAATTGATCTGTTTTTATCGACCTCCTGTAGTTTATCCAAGGGAACCAGCCGGTACATCCGGGTCAATCATATTGAGATTGATCGGATGTTTGTTATCCAGCAATTGCGTGACGCAGATTATTCTGACAAAGCCAGTGAAATTACAGATGGCTTCCTGGGTAAGATCAATTTCAAGCGCCCATCTGGAAATCAGTTTTCCCACCGTCACGGATTCCTGGCGCGCAATTTCTTCGATGATTCGCCAATAAACCTCTTCGAGACGTAGACATGTCGCGAGGCCGTTGATCCTGACGGAGCGTTGCCGCGGCTTGGCGAGCTGTGGGGTGAAGTTGCAATACCGCGTCATCGGCATGTGCGTATACGCGTAGGAATACGAGGGGAAAGAGCCTCCGTTAAGGCGGTAAATGTCCTGATGCATTTCAAGATGGCCATGCATCTGCGACGTGAGTCGCGTGGGTTGTTTCTCATGTTCGGGTGAATTCAAGTGACGGCTAGTCAATCTTCTCTCCGCAATAATCCAGTCAGGTCATAAAGATGTATGACGTTGCATTTGACACATTTTCTTATTTTTGAGATATGAGGTCCGACTGGATCAATTGAAAATGCATGAGGCATGTGTATCGGTTTCGCGAAGGATTATTAAAGCGTCCAGACCGGCCATGTTTCCAATCTTCAGGCGACGTCGTGCATATATATGACCATCGGTGATGCCGCGGCTATTAAATTTCATTGGCGTAATCAATACAACGTAGCCAGGAATTTTCAATGCCGATCAGGAGCCGCAATGATTCGCCCAATAAGAAAGGTCGTGGTCGACCGCAGTCCCCGCCGCCGCGCGTGAGGGGCACTGCCGCGTTTCAGGTGGCCGCTCAGCTCGCGGCGGCCTGGGTGGCGTTGCTGGTCCCGGCGGCTCAGGCTGCCATGCCGGTCTGGCATGGTGCGCCGATCCACTACACAGCGAACGGCACGCCGCTGCCCGACATGCTGCGCGACGTGCTCGCGGTGGAGGGGCTGACCGCGGACATCGGCCGTGACGTCAAGGGCGCGGTCAATGGCCGTTTCGACGATACGCCCGGCAATGTGTTCATGCAGCTGGTCGAGGCCTACGGCCTGGTCTGGTATTTCGACGGCAAGTCGATGCACGTCACGACCGCCGCGGGCGTGCGCAGCCAGGTGATTCCGTTTGCGCCGATGACTCGCGAAGCGGTTGCCTCATTGCTGCGCAACCTGGACCTCGACGACGCGCGCCTGCCGATCCGATACTCGGCGACGACCGCCAGGGTTGCCGGCCCGGCGGCCTTTGTCGGCGCGGTAGCCGAGGCGATCGACAAGGCGCAGCGGCAGAGCACGGCGGAGCCGTCGTTCGATCAGACGGAGATCCGCATTTTCCCGCTGCGCTACGCGCAGGCGCAGGACATGCACTACTCGGTGGGCGCGCAGGATCAGGTAGTGCCCGGGGTCGCCTCGCTGTTGCGCAGGGTCATGGCGGACGCCTGGCAGGCGAGCGCGCCGCGCGCGGCCCGCTCGCGCGCCGAGATCCGCAGCGACGCCCGCAGCGCGCGCGGCGGCCCGCCGCCGCTGCCGAGCCTGCGCGGCCTGGGTCTTGCCGGCGGCGCGCCCGCCGATAGCGACGGCGATACGCCGCCGCCGCTGCCCGACGCGGGGACTTCTGATACGGCCCGGACCGACCAGCCCGGCGCGACGCCCGCGCGGCGCAACATCATCGCGGATCCGCGTACCAACTCGGTGGTGATCAACGACCTCGCCTCGATGATGCCGAACTACGAGCGCGCCATCGCGATGCTCGATCAACCGCAGGAGCTGGTCGAAATCGACGCGGTGGTGATCGACGTCTCGTCGAGCGCGGCGCGCTCGCTTGGCGTGGCCTGGGGCGGCTCGAACGGGCGTATCAGCGGTTCGTCCGGCACCATCAACTCGCCGTTGACCTTCGGCGCGCCGGCCCTCGCAACCGCGGCCGGCATGGCGAGCGGACTGAATCTCGCCACCCTGGTCGGCAATTCGGCGCAGTACCTGTTCGCGCAGATCCACGCCCTGGAAGACGCCGGCCAGGCTCGTGTGCTGTCGAGTCCGCAAGTCCTCACGCTGAACAACATGGAAGCGGTGCTGACGTCGCACAGTTCGGTCTACGTACGGGTTGCGGGCAACCAGGACGTCGATCTGTACAACATCGATACCGGTCTTACGCTGAAAGTGACGCCGAGCATCGAATCGGCCGCCGATCCGCGCCGCAATATCCGGCTCAACATCCAGATCGACGATGGCGCGTTCAACACGTCGATGTCGGTCGACGGCATTCCGAAGGTCGACAACCATTCGATCGTCACTCAGGCGATCGTGCGCGACGGCGAGAGTCTGCTGGTTGGCGGGTATCAGTACGAGCGCAGCGAAAGCACCACCTCGAAAGTGCCCGTGCTCGGCGACGTGCCATACCTCGGCGTGCTGTTTCGCGACACGCAGACGACCCGCGAGCGCCTCGAACGGCTGATCCTGATTACGCCACGCCTCAAGCGCATGGTCGGCAATGGAGAGCCGGCCGGTGGGGCGGTCATGGCGGGGCCGGTTGGGCTAGCCGCAGGCGCGGGGGAGGGGGCGGGCGCTGCGTCCAACGCTGTGTTGGCGAACGGCGCGGGCAGCGCGCCGGGTTCTTCCGCGCAGGCGGCACAGATGACGCCGCCGTCGACGCTTCGGGTGGCCACTAACGTGCCGTTGGGCATCAACGTCTCACCGGCCATCAACGTACCGGGCAGCGCCAACGCCAACGCCAGCGCCAGCGCCAGCGCCAGCGCCAACGCCAACGCCAACGCGTCCGCCGCTGTCACCGCCGCGCTGCGGACGCTCCCGGCGAGCGCCGGCCCGGGTGCGCCGTTGCCGTCCGCGCCAGCGTCGTCGCCTCCGCCTCTGCCCGCGTGGCAGTCGACGAGCAAGTTGCCGTGGGAGGACCGCCATGACCGCTGATGCGTTGATCCTCGTCACAGACGGTGTGCACACCGGCGCAAGCGTCGCGTTGTCCGCCGGCAAGCCGCTGCAGATCGGCAGTGGCGGCGAAGCCGATCTGATGGTGATCGATGACGGCGTCGAACCGCTGCACGCCACCGTGCAGTTGCGCGGCGCGGCGCTGGAGTTGCTGGCTCGCCAGCCGGGCGTCACCGTGTTCGGCCGGCGTCTGCCGCCGGGGCGGCGCGTGCTGTTGCGGCGCGGCGCGTGGTTTGCGGCCGGAGCGGTCACCTTCCAGTTTGGTGGCCGCGATACGCCGACTTCGACGCTGACGGCCAGCGCCGAGCGCGCCTATCTGTTGCGCCATGCGCCGCTCGCCTATTGCGCGAAACGCTGGTCCGGTGCGTCGCCGGTCGCGAAGGCGACGCTCCTTGCGACGCCGGTTGCCTTCCTGCTGCTCGCATGGATGGCGTCGAACCCGATGCCCGGCGCGCCGCACGCCCCCCGTGCCGACGACACGTTCCGGCTGGTGAGAACGCATCCCGATGCGAAGTCGGGTGCCCTCGTCTACGAAGGCTACGTGCAATCGCCGGCCGATCTCGCGGCGCTGACCGCGCGGGCGTGGTCCCGGCAGCGGACGCCGGTGATGCGCGTGATCGTGCTGTCGCAGTTGCAGGATCAGGTGGGCGATTTTCTCGCGCGCTATTACCGGGGCGCTGAAGTGCGGCCCGCCGAGCCGGGCGCATTCACCGTGGTACTGCCTGGCGCACAGGGCTTCCTGTCGCCTGAGTCATGGGACTACGCGCGCGTCGCGAAGCTTGCGCGCGGCGAGATCGAAGGGCTGCGCGGGCTCACCTTTCCCGGCCACGTGCAGGAGGGCGCGAAGGTGCGCGTTCCGCTCGAGGCGCTGGGGATGAATCTGCTGTCCGGTAGCCGCGCGGCCTGGCTCACCGACGCCCAGGGCGTGCGCTATTTCACCGGCGCGCGACTGCCCGCCGGACGAATCACGCGAATCTCGGCATGCGCGGCCGAAGTGACGCGCGACGATGGTTCGATCTACGAATTTTTTATGGTTGCAGCGCATGAATCCAAAGACTGCCACTAGAAGCACGCTTGGCTCGTTCGGTGAACTTCCGATCGAGGAGCGCCTTGCCGGAGCGGGTGGCCGCGAAGAGATCGCAGCGCAACTGACGCGCGAGATCGATGACCTGACCCATGCGCTGTCGACCTCGTCGGCAGAGGTGCGAAAAGAACTTGTTTTGCTTGTCGAGTGTTTGCGCGCGGCTCGGCAAGTCATAGAGCGAAGTGCGAACTTCGCAACACGCGCGCGACAAACTTAAGGAAGAGAAATCATGAATGGTGTCAATCCGTTGGTATCCCCGAATCCGGTTGGCAACAACTACGGCGGCGGCGGTGGTGGTGGCGGTTCAATGCTCAGCCCCAATGGCGGCGTGTCGATTAACAGTGTCGCCGAGCTGTGCGAGAAGCTGCTCAAAAAAGCAAACGCCAATTTGGCCGACGCGATGAACGAGGCCCAAAACCAGGCCGATGGGCAGCAAGCCAACGGGCAGGCGGCGGGCGGCGGCCAGGGCGGCGCCGGTGACAACCTCAGCCTGATGAAGGTTCAGCAGGCGCAAGGCAACGTCACGGCTATCAATCAGGAGGGCGTATCTCTCATTCAGGCCGCCACTGATTCGCTCAAGACCACGGCGCAAGCAATCAAATAACGCCTCTTCCTAACGGGACGAAGACGCCCTCGCGGCGTCTTCGGGAGCCATTGCAGATGCAGGACGACACCTTGCGACTACTGATTTCAATCGGCCACTACGCCCGCGTCTTTCGACGTTTCGACGAGGCGCGCTATCTGTTCGAGCGGCTGCGCCTGCTCTATCCGCGGCGCGCATTTCCCTATCTCGGGCTCGGCATGGTGGAACTCGACCTCGCGAACTATCGCGCTGCCTCGCGGCTGTTTGGCAGGGCGGTGGACCTCGTGCCCGACAGCTCGCTGGCGCGCGCCTGGCTAGGTGTGTGCCAGATATTCGAAGGTCACTACGCGCTCGGTGCCCGAACGCTGATGGCAGTGCCGAACGACGACGAGCCCAGCGCGAGTTCGATGGCGGAGGCGTTCCTCAACCTGCCCGAATGCGCGCCCTATACCCGTGCCGCGCGCGCTGCCCAGACTGCGCACCGCGCGGCTTCTTTCTCAACGATTGAACGACTGACTATTCGAAGCGGGCATTGATATGTTGCCACTCCTTGATACTGCCATTCCGGCGCAAGCCGACGCATGGTCCCCTATGTCTCCCTCCGCTCCCCAGCTCATTGATGGCGCAGGCGACGGTAGTACGGTGCTCGAGCGTATGCTGAACAGCATGCAGGATGGATACGACGCGTCGACCCGGCGCGTGACGACAGAGCTGGATCGACTCGACGCCGACAGCGTATCGACCGTGGACATGCTGAGGCTTCAGGCTCACGTGGGCGCGGTCACGGTGCAAGTGGAAATGATGAAGAGCGTTGCCGATGAATTGGGCCGCGCGATCCAGACGCTGACGCAGCGAAGCTGATGCGCCGCGCCCTGATCCTGCTGCCGCTGCTGCTTCTCCTCGCCGGCTGCAGAACCTCGCTTTTCGAAGGCCTGGACGAGGACCAGGCCAACCGCATCGTCGCCGCGCTGAGCCATCACGGTATCAACGGCTACAAGGAGCGCAACCCCGACCGCACCTGGAACATCACGGTCGACGACGCCGACGCGGTGGTCGCCACCGAACTGGCGAGCGCCTATGCGCTGCCGCGCGGCGGCCACGCGAATCTCGGCGACCTGTTCAGCCGCCAGGGGCTCATTTCGAGCCCCGAGGAGGACCGCGTCCGCTACGTGTACGGGCTCTCGCAGGAGCTCTCCGAGACGCTCGAAAAAATGGACGGCGTGCTGCTTGCCCGCGTGCATATCGTGCTGCCGGAGAAGGATCCGATGGATTCCACTCAGGACACTTTGCCGTCGGCCTCCGTGATGATGCGTTATCGCAGCGACTACAACCTCGAACCAATGCGCGACCGGATTCGTGCGCTGGTCGCGGGCGGCGTCGAAGGGCTGACACCCGCGCGCGTTTCGCTGACGCTCGTCGCGGTCACGCCCGTGCTGACTTTTCCCGGCGATTGCGCGGCCGGCGGCGATGTCGCGAGCGCCGCCGGCGCCGTCGCGGCCACGTCCTGCGAGGAAGCGGGCGGCTACACGCCGTCGCGCTCCACGGCGATGCTGGGCGTGCTGGCCTTGCTGGTGCTGCTGATGAGCGGCTCGATCTGGCTGTGGCGCTCGGGACGGCGCACGTGGTTCAAGCCGAAGAAGCGCGGCGCGGCAACCGGCGGCAGCGTTCAGCCGAATTCAGGCAGCCACGCCGGAGGCGACGCATGAAGCACGCGTACACCTGCGCGCCGGCCGACTGGGCACATCACAGCTGGCTCGAACGTGGGCGGCCCGTCCGTAACGAACGCGCCGCGCGCGCCGCCCACGCATTTCTGTTCGGCCGTTATCCGCAACTGATTCGGGTGGCGCTCGCCGACGTGCCGCCGGCGCTGCCGATCTGGCCGCGGCCCGCGTGCGCGCGCTTGTGCCGGATCGTCGCCGCGCTCGCCTTCGCGCCTTCGCTGCGTCGCGTGGTGGCCGCGCAGGCGCGCGCCGCGTTTGCGGCCGGCGTCGCGCCGCAACTGCTCGCCGAGATTCAGCGGCATCCGCGCGCCGCTTCGGGCGGCCTGAATGTCGAGCCGGCGCCGTCGCTGTTCAGCCGGCGCGACATGACGGCGGCAGGGCTGGCGCTGTCGCTCGAAGCCGCCGCCGACTCGCGCTATGCGTTCTGGTGGAGCCTGCGCTTGCCGCGCGAGATCTACGAGGCCGCATGCCGCTATCGCGTGCGTGATCTGTCCGCTGCCGAGGCGCGCGAACTGGTCGCCGAGGCGCGGCGTCTGATGGAGGCGCACCCATGCTGATCTGTCGAATGGGCGCCTGGCGGATCGAATCCGACGGGCATCTGAGCATGCATGAGCTGGCGTCGCTTGAAGGCTTGCGCGCCGTCGACGCGGACCGTGCGGCCGAAGTGGCGCATGAGCGCCGCCGTCTCGGCATGCAGGTGCGCGAACTCAAGCGCCGCGCGTGGCGGCGCGGTCGCGCGGCCGGGACCGCGGCGGCGCTGCGCGAGCAGGTGGCGCGTACGGCCGCGACGGCGTTCGTCGCCCATCGTCTGGAGGACAGGCTCACGCAGATCGTGCTCAGCGTGGTGAGCGACATTGTCGGGCAGCTGCCGCCGTCGGCGGTGTTGTCCAATCAGCTGCGCCGCTCGCTCGTGGTGGCGCAGTCGCAACGGCTGGTTTCGGTACGCGTGGCGCCGGCCGACTTCGATGACGCCGTGCGCCTGATCGCGACGCTCGAGCAGGAGTTCGGGGCGCCGCTATGCGGCGTGCTCGCCGACGCGGGACTGGCTGCGCATGCGTGCGTCATTGAAACCGAGTCCGGCGTGATCGACGGCGGTCTGAAGGTTCAGTTGCCGGCGCTGGAACGCGGCATCCGCGACAGCGTGGCGCAGGTGCTGCGCGAATATGACTTTGCGGACGGCTCGGGACGTACGGCGCTCGACACGATCGAGCACGGCCTGCGGCAGACGTTGACCGCGCTGGCGGCGCCGTTGCCATCGCCTTTGCGATCGCCGACGCCGATGCCGATGCCGACGCCGATGCCGATGCCGATGCCGATGCCGCCGACAGCGCCGACAGCGCCGACAGCACCGACAGCACCGACAGCACCGACAGCACCGACAGCACCGACAGCACCGACAGCACCGCCAACGCCGACAGAGCCGACAGAGCCGACAGTGCCGCCAACGCCGCCACGTCCCAACGCAGTCCGCGTGGTCCAGCGTTCATTCGCGCGGGAGGCGCCATGAATCTCTGGCACGACATGGAGACCGTGACGCTCGCGGACGTCGAGCGCACCAACCTGGCGATCCGCCATTTCGGCCATCCGCACGCGGTATCGGTCGGCGCACGGCGTTTCACGCTGCAGTTCGAAGCGTGCCGCGCGCGCTATCCGCTGCGGGTGTCCGGGGTCGCCGGGCAGGTGCCGTTCAGCGCCGGCTGCGATGCCGGCGCGCTGCTGCCGGAACTGGCGCCGTCGGTCATCGACGCGCGCGGCGACGCCGCGCTCGGGCACGTCGCCGACGCGTTGAACGACTGGCTATGCGCGCTCGAGGGGCTGTTCGGCTTCACGATCGATCTGACCGGTGTCGCGTTCGACGGCGTCCCGGAGCAGGGCGCGTACGGGCTCGCCGTGACCCATACGGCAAGCGGTCGCGCCGCTCATTTTTCGTTTCTTAGCCCGGCGGTCGATGCATGGCTGCAACTGCGTGCGCCGCCCGTGCCGTCCAGAGAGGCGTTGCTGAGCCGCCTGTATGTGCGCCTGCCGATCTGCCTGCCGGGCCCGTCGCTATCGGTGCCGCGCCTGCGCCGGATCGCAGCGGGCGACGCGCTGCTGTTCGATCGCCATTCGAGTTACCTGCGCGTGCCGTTGCGAATGGGCACGTGCCGGATCCTGTTGAAATTCACTGAGGAGTACACCTTGATAGACCATGTCATGACTGATGAAACCCAGCCCGTCGAAATGACCAGCGAATTGCTGCCGATCGACTCGATCACCTTCGCCTTCGAGGCAGTGCTCGGCACGTTGTCGTTGTCGGTAGCCGAACTGGCGCATTTGCGCGAAGGCTCGATCGTCGCGTTCCGGCTGCCGGCGCGCGAGCGCAAGGTCACGCTGCTCTGTCAGGGGATCCCGTTTGCCCGCGGCGAGCTGATCGATATCGAAGGCGCCCTCGGCGTGCGCGTTACGCGGCTCACCCAGGAGGATCTGCCGGCATGACCGCCCAGTTCGATCCGCTGCAGAACATCAGCCTGTTTTTCATGCTCGGGCTGCTGCCGCTCGCGGTCGCGATGACCACTTCGTTCACGAAGTTCAGCATCGTGCTGACGCTGCTGCGCTCCGCGCTCGGCGTGCAGCAGGCGCCGAGCAATCTCGTGATCTCGGGCATGGCCCTCGCGGCCACGCTCGTCGTGATGGCGCCGACCCTCTCGAAGATCGAGGCCGCGCTCGATACCGGCGACGGCGCCATGCCGCGCCCCACCGAACTGGTGCAGGCCGTGCGCGGCCCGCTCGGCGAGTTCATGCTGAAGCACTCGCGGCTCGAAGAGCGGCAGTTTCTCGTCAGCGCGGCGAAGCGGATCGACCCGGAGCACGAGGCGCACGACACCGACTTGCAACTGCTGATACCGGCGTTCCTGATCAGCGAGATATCGAGCGGATTCGAAGCGGGCTTTCTGCTCTACATCGCGTTTCTGGTGGTGGATCTGGTGGTCGCCAACGTGCTGAGCGCAATGGGCATGATGATGCTCTCGCCAAGCACGGTGTCGATCCCGTTGAAGCTGTTCATCTTCGTGTCGGCGTCGGGCATGTCGAAGCTCATGCACGGCCTCATCGTCAGCTATGCAAAATGAACGGCCTGCCGTCTCTCTCCACGTTGTCCAGCGACGCGTTGATGCTGGTGTTCTGGCTGTCGTTGCCCGCGCTCGCGGTAGCGACCCTTGTCGGCCTGCTGATCGGGCTGCTGCAGTCGGTCACGCAGATCCAGGATCAGAGCCTGCCGTATGGCGCGAAGATCATCTGCGTGGGCTTCGTGCTGATCGTCACCGCGCCGTGGGCGAGCCGCGAACTCGCGCGCTTTCTCTCGCACGTATTCACCTATATTGCAGCGGGGCGTCTGCATTGAGCATGGAAACCATCCGCTATATCGAAGGCTTTGCGTTCTGCACGATCCGGCCGGCCGTGGCGCTTAGCCTGGTTCCATTCAACCAGGGCGGCTCGGTGGGGATCGTGTTGCGGCTGCCGCTCATGATCGCGATCGCCATGCTGCCGCAGCAGGTGGGCTGGCCGCCGCACCTGTGGGCGGGGATGTTCTTCGAAATGGCGACCGGCGCTGTACTGGGGTTGCTGCTCGGCACGATCTTTCACGCGGCGGGAGCCGCCGGTGCCGTGCTCGACCAGCAGGGCGGCTACACGAGCGCCGCGATCTACGACCCGAACTTCCAGCAGGAGGCGGCGCTGTTCGAAAGCCTGTTTCTGCAATTCGCCGCGTTGACGTTGTTCACGGGGCCGGGTTTGCCGCTGCTGTACGGTTTCTTTACGGATGCGTGGGTGCTGTGGCCTCCCGGGCGCTGGCGCGGCGATCTGGTCGACGTGTTCGGGCAGCTTGCGCAACGCAATCTCGCGGACTCCCTGACCGAGGGTCTGCGTCTCGCGAGTCCGTTGCTCGGCCTCGTGCTGCTGGTGGACATCGCATTCGGCCTGATGTCGCGGCATGCGAAGCGCCTCAATCCGTTTGCGACCGCGCGCACCGTGAAAGCCGCGGTGCTGACGTTCGCCGCCGTGCTCAGCGTGCCTGCGCTGTTCGCGCAGTTGCGCCTCGCATTCGATCACGTGATCCATTTGCGATGAGCGACAAAAGCGAAGCGCCCACCCCCAGGCGGATCCGCCGCGCGCGCGCGGACGGCGAGATCGCGAAGAGCGTGCATCTGACTGTGGCGTTCAGCGGCCTCGTCTGGTGGCTGTATCTGTTCATCGAGGCGCCGCATCTGTACGCACTCGGCAGCCAGCTGATCCTGCACGTCACGACACTGGACGCATCGCGCGATTTTGGCGACCAGCTCGCGTCGACCTGCGCCGCGCTTTACGCTTTCATGGCGCCGGTGTTGACGGCGCTCGGTGTCGGCGTACTCGCGGTTCTGGTGCCGGAGCTGATGCAAACGCGCGGCGTGCTTGCATGGAAGCGCGTCGCGCCCGACGTCAAGCGCCTGAATCCCATCAACGGGTTGAAGCAGATGTTCAGTCTGCGCCTGCTGTGGGACAGCGTGCTCACGATCATCCAGTTCACCATTCTGCTGTTTCTGTTCACACAGGCAGTCGTAGCCTGGCTGCGGCAACTGGCTCCTGCATGGGAATTTTCCCTGCCGGTCCATCTCGGCTATACGGCCATTGCGCATTCGCATCTGCTGGCGTGGATGGCCGCCTCGCAGATCGTGCCCGGCGTTGCCGACTATCTCGTCCAGCGCTTTCTGTGGCTGCGCGGCCTGCGCATGGACAAAAACGAAATCAAACGCGAATTCCGCGACGACGAAGGCGACCCTTACGTAAAAAGCCGTCGCCGCGCGCTTCATCGGGAGCTTGGCCAATAACATGTCGAACCGTTCCATTCTCAGCCGCTACGATCTGTCGGCTTTTTTTGCGCGTCATGCGGACCTCGCCGTCGGCATCGGCATTCTGGCGGTTCTTGCCTTGCTGATCGTGCCGGTGCCGCCGTTCGTGCTCGATCTGTTCATCTGCGTGAGCTTCGCCGCCGGGCTGACGATGCTCACCACCACGCTGTATGTGTCGAAAGCCGCGGATCTCGCGAGCTTTCCGTCGCTGCTGCTGATCACGACGTTGCTGCGCCTCGCGCTGGCCATCGCCTCCACCAAGATGATCCTGCTTCATGCGCACGCCGGCCAGATCATCGGCGCGTTCGGTGAAATGGTGGTGGGCGGCAATGTGGCGGTCGGCCTCGTGGTTTTCGTGGTGCTGGCGGCGATCCAGTTCATCGTCGTGGCGAAAGGCGCGGACCGTGTCGCGGAAGTGGCGGCGCGCTTCACGCTCGACGGCATTCCGGGGCGGCAGATGAGTATCGACGCCGATATGCGCAACGGTGTGGTCACGCCCGCCCAGGCGAGCCGTCTGCGCGCGTCGCTCGAACGCGAAACCTATTTCTACGGCTCGCTCGACGGCGCGATGAAGTTCGTCAAGGGCGATGCGGTGGCGGGCCTCGTGGTGGCGCTGGTGAATATCGTCGGCGGACTGGCGGTCGGTATCGCGCAGCGCGGCATGTCGTTCGGCGACGCGCTGCGCACGTACACGATTCTGACGGTCGGCGACGGCCTCGTGTCGCAGATTCCGTCGCTGATCGTCTCGGTGGCCGCGGGTATTCTGGTCACCCGGGTGAGCGCGGCCGACGGCGCCGACGCCCATCTCGGCAGTGACATTTACAGGCAACTGGCGGCGCATCCGAAAGCGATCGGCATGGCCGGCGTGGCGTGTCTTTCTCTGGGTGTGATTCCAGGTTTTCCGCATGTCCAGTTCCTGGTGGCCGGCGGCTTGCTGCTCGCGCTCGCGATCACGCTGATGCGCAACGCCGCGCTCGCGACCAACTCGCAGCGCGCGCTGATGCCCGGCTTGACGCGCGACGGCGGCAACTACGTGCCGCGTATTCTCGACGACGTCGAGTTGGGTACAAGCGCGGCGTTGCGCTTGCGGCTCGGTCTGGAGGCGTTCGACGCGTTGCGGCCCGAGGCGCTGAACCGCCAGCTCGGTCAATTGCGCCGCAAGCTGATGGTCGAGCTGGGCGTGCCGTTTCCGGGTCTCGCGTTGCTGCGTGATGCGCGGCTCGCGCCCGAGCGCTACGTCGTGGATATCGAAGACGTGCCGTTTGCGAGCGGCACGCTGGTCGACGCGCACACGCTGGTGAGCGGTGACGAGAGCCGCGTCGTGTTCGACGGCGTGGCGGGCTACCGGCCGCGCGCGGCGAAATCGGTCTGGGTGCCGAGCGCGACGGCGGCCTCGCTCGACGATCCTGAGCTCCACAAGGCGAGTGTCGACGAGGCGCTGTGCGATCACCTCGCGGAAGTCTGCGAGCGTTCGGCGGCCGATTTTCTCGGCGTCCAGGAGACGCGCTTTCTGCTCGATCAGCTGTCGATCGAATTTCGCGAGCTGGTCGCTCAAGTGGGGCAGACCGTGAACACGGTGCAGCTCGCCGGTGTGCTGCGCCAGTTGCTGCAGCAGCGCGTGCCGATCCGCAATCTGCGCGCGATTCTCGAAGCCGTCGTCCGCGTGCCGGCGGCCGAGCGCACCACCGACCGGATGGTGCGGCAGGCGCGCATCCAGCTGGGGCCGCAGATCGCGCGCGGCTATGCCGACCTGGAGTCATGGACGATCTTCGCGGCGGTGCTGGAGCCCTCCTGGGAAGCCGAGCTCGAAGCGCAGATCAGAAGCGGGGTCGACGGTGAACCGCAATGCGTGCTTTCGGTGGAGGAACTGGAGCGTGCGCAACGGGTTTTCGCCATCGACATGAACGGGGTCGCGCTGATCGTGACGAATGCGGTTTTGCGTCCGCATCTGGCGAGGCTGCTGCACGACTTCGGGCGGCGCGTCGACGTATTGGCCATCGAAGAGATTCCGCTCGACGTGTACCGTGTCGAGGCCGTTGCGACGCTGGGCGACGCATGAAGGAGAACCTGATGCCCTCTATGGGGAAAACCGCGCCGGTGTTTCTGTCCGCGCCCGCGTTGCGCGGCCGGGTGGTGGAAGCGCGCGGCGTGATCGCACGGGTGGTGGGCGTGTCGTTGCGGATCGGAGAGAAGGTGCGCCTCGTGCGGCCGGATACGCTCGAAGCGCAATACGGGGAAGTGGTCGGCTTTACACACGATGGCGCGCTGGTCATGCCGCTTGCCGGCCTGAACGGCCTGTCGGATATCACCGAGGTGCAAGGCTGCGGCTCGGCGTGGGGCACGTTCGACGCGGCGGGGCTGCTCGGCCGCGTGGTCGACGGTCTCGGCAATCCGCTCGACGGCGGTCCGGTGCCACGGCCGCTCGCGAGCGCGGCGGCGCAAGCCGGGGAGGGGACGCTCAATCCGCTGGAGCGCCCGGTTATCGCGACGCCGTTCGCCACCGGCGTGCGCGCGATCGATGGCCTGCTGACTTGCGGCGTGGGTCAGCGCACCGGCATCTTCGCGCCCGCCGGCGGCGGCAAGAGCACGATCATGGGCATGATCGCGAACGGCGCATCCACCGATGCGATCGTGGTCGCCCTGATCGGCGAACGCGGCCGCGAAGTGGCGGAATTCATTCACGACCACCTCGAACGACGGCGCGCGTCGACGATCGTGATCGCGGCGACGTCCGATCGCCCCGCGGCGGAACGGATCAAGGCGGCGGAACTTGCGTCGCAGGTCGCCGTGGGGCTGCGCGCGAGCGGGCGTAACGTCCTGCTGCTATTCGACTCGCTCACACGCTATGCGCGCGCGCTGCGCGAGCTCGGGCTGGCGGTCGGCGAACCGCCGCTGCGAGGCGGCTTTCCGCCCAGCGTGTTTGCGCAGTTGCCGCGTCTGATCGAAGCGGCCGGGGTGACGGCGCAGGGCAGCATCACCGCGTTTTACACCGTGCTCGCCGACGAAGCCGATCTGTCCGATCCGGTTGCCGAGGAAGCGCGCTCGCTGCTCGACGGGCATATCCAGCTGTCGTCGAAACTGGGCGCGGCGGGGCACTATCCCGCCATCGATATTCTGCGCAGCCGAAGCCGGTTGATGACGCGCGTCGCGGCTGCCGTGCATCAGGCGGACGCGAACCGCGTGCGCGACTGGCTCGCGCGTTATGAGGATGTCGAACTATTGCTGCAGATCGGTGAATACCAGCGTGGTAACGATGCGGACACGGACCAGGCTATTGACCGGCGTGCGGCGATCGTGAGCTTTCTGCGCCAGCGGTACGACACGCGTTGCGGCTGGGACGACACGCGCAGGCAGTTGCATGCGTTGTGTGACGGCGATCGTCGGGCATGACGCAGAGCGTCGCGAGGTTGGCGGAGTTCTGGCGCGTGCTCGCCCGAGTGCGGCGCCTGCGGGTGCAGCGCCGGCTTCGCGAGGTAGTGGACGCGCGCCGCGACGAGCGTCTGGCGGCAGACGAGGTGGCCGCGAGGATCGCCGCGCTCGAACGCCACGCCGAAGAGCGGCTGCGGGTGCTCGCATCTTGCCGACGCGAGCCGCGCGCGGGCCGGCAGTGGCATGCCACGCTGCGCGCGCACGACGCGCTCGCGCCGATGCTGCGCGGTCATCTGGCCGAAGCGCAGACAGCGCACGCCGCGGCGCGCGAAAAGGCGGCGCAGGCGCTGGCGGGCTGGCGGCGTGAGACGATGCGGCAGGAAGATGCCAGCGCGCGTGCTCGCGAATGTCTGGTGCGGACGCGTGAGACGGGATAGCGGCAAGCCATTGTCGGGATGAACCCGCGGATGATGGAAACGCAATGAAGCCGGACGGCCATAAGGACGTCCGGCTTTTTTTACATCGCATGAACCTCGCCGCCATGACGGGCAATGATCGGGTGGCCGCCGGATCTCAGGCTTCACTCCGGGCGACAGGTGTCGCCTGAGCCGGCGAGCTTTATCGAAAGTCGCCTGCGTTACGCTTTGTTGCGGTCGAAATCTTTCTGCGTCGGCTCCTTGCCGGTCTTAGGGTCGACAAACTTGCCACCTTGACCGAGCACGAGCTCGTAGCCGTGTGGCGCAACGGTCGCATTGCCCTTCTGCAGGGTGAGCGGCGCGCTGTCGTCCTGGCTGATATGTGCGGCCTCCCACTGCTTACCTCCGAGAGTGAGGGTCAACTTGTCCGCGTAGGAGACTTTCGGATCGTTCTTGGCGGCCTTCGTGTCGACCACGATGTGGCCGCCCGGAATCTTGAAGTCCAGTGCGCCAGTGAAAGTGCCCTGATTATTGTAATGGGGGTCACCCCGAAGAGTGGTCGTGGCGCCGGTCTGCTTGTTGGTTAGGGTAATAGCCGAGTCTGACTTGTTGAAATCGATATTGAATAGAGGGGTTTCGAGTTTGCCCTTTGTTCCGTTGAAGCCAGTGGCCTGGACTTGCGAGCTGTTGTCGACGTGGCTGCCGCCTGTCGCGTTGTCGCAGCCGCCGAACGAATCGTTATGGCGGTCACGGAATCCCGGCGGCTGACTGGCGCTACGGCCGCGGCTGACGCTCGTCGCTTGCGCGAAAAAGCTGCTGTTCGAGCCATTCGCCGAGCTGTGGCTGCTCATGGCGAACGAGCTCTTCGAAAAGCCGCCCCCCATGTTGGACGTTTGCGCGAACGGGTTCCGGGCGCCGTACGCGCCGGCGCGCGAAGACTGCGACTGCATTGCACCGTACGAGTAAATGTTCGTGTTGGCCCCATTCGCCGAACTGTGGCTGCTCATGGCGAACGAGCTCTTCGAGAAGCCGCCCATCATGTTGGACATCTGCGGCGACGGGCCGCGAGCGCCGTATGCGCTGGCGCGCAAAGGCTGCGACTGCATTGCACCGTGCGAATGGACGTTTGTGTTGGCCTGGAGCGCGAAGAACTGATTGGTTTGCATCGCTGCTTGCATGTCGATTTTCCTGAAGTAAAAAAGTCGGCTTGACTGGAAAGGCGGAACCGCGTCGCCGACGGTTTGAGATTGGTTCCGTGCATGACATGGTAGAGAGATGGAAATGTTATTCGGCGTACTTATTTATAGTTCGTGAAATGATCTGTGAATTGTTCAGGGTTTGCTCTTGCCCGGAGTGACGTTCACGAGTCTGCGGCGATATAGGTGACCGTGGAGTGGGGCGGCGCCCGGCTAGCACGCGATTGGCAGGTGCCGATAGCGCCTGCGCGAACGTCCTATCCCTGTATGACACGGGAGAGGCTCACCGATGATTTGATTGCCATGACGGTGGGCGGATCTTCGTTGCGCACCGTTCGTCCACAACTCGTCGAGGTGCGACCATGTCGACCAGCCCGATCGGTAATTCCAGTGCGTTTTCATCACCCTATTCATCCGGCGCGGATGGATCTCCCGTACCATCTGTGCCCGATTCACGCGACGCGCCGGCGGCAGCCCGTGGCGGCGGCTCAGCCCGGCGCGACTCCGTCGGCCAGAGCATTCCCCCCGGCGTCGCCGCAGCCCACCCGTTGCTGCGTCGGTACTCCGCCGCGAAGCAACCGTCGGCATCGCGGCAGTCTTACCCGGCGTCAGCGACGCAATTTGCCGCCGCCATGATCGCCCGTTACGATGGCGGGACCCAGTCGCGCAACGAGGCCGCCGACCGCAACAACACCCTGCTCATGCTGCAGACAGCGAAGCTGTCGATGACCGGCCTGCCACCCGACCAGGTGGAAATGAACCTGAACGAACTGCAGTTTGCCGGCGCACTGGCCCAGATGAGCGAGGCGAAGCGGAGCCTGTTCGCGCAACGCGCGAACGCACTGCGCACTGCGCCGGACCACCGCTATGAGGCAATGCTGTCCGCCTTGCAGCAGGACGTCCAGAGCGAGCTGCGCGGCATCCAGGCCGATCCGGTGCGGCGCATGAACGCGGTGTTCAATCCGCCAGCCGGCCTGGCCCTGCTGGGCGGGAACGGCCAGCAGCAGATGGCCGCGTTGCGCAGCGAGGCGATGAAGATGAATGCAGCTGGCGCCAGCCCGGCGCAGCGCGAGCAGGCTTTCGCGAGAGCCAGCGAAATCAGGTCGCGGATGCAGACGCAGATCCTGCAGCAATCACAGGACATCCACGCGGCCCAGCAGAAGAGCTGGGCCGACTCCGCGGCGCGTGTGAACCGGATCCTCGACGACGCGCCGAAATACGCGGCGGACACGATCCAGCTGCCCCATAACTCGGACGATCCGGACTGGGACACGAATACACGCAAGCCCGCCTACGCGAAGACGTTTCCGTACCAGTCGGTGATGGAAAAGCTGCTCTCGCCCGACGGCTACTCACAACAGGAGCGCGGCCGTTCGACTCCACGCACGCTGCCAGCCGGAGATCGCGCGCGCGACCTGCTGACCTTCCAGGAGGGCATGTCGGATCCGGGCTCGGACATTTACCGGCGTGTCACGAAGCTGGAACAGCAGGCACTCACGACGATGGCCGCTCCCGGGCCAGAACTGGACGCGGGCCGGCCCGCCTCGACCCTCAGCGGCGTGGCGGCCCATGCGCCGGCATACGATCAGAACTACGTATCAAACCTCGCGGCCGGCTATCAAGGCGTGCTGAAGGACACCGACCAGCAGAACCGCGCGATGCTGAGGGAGCATACCCCCGGTCTGGCGGACAAGGTGCTGTACGGCATCGGCCGGTTCGCCGCGGACCTCTCGCCGATTCCCGGCATGGACTGGCTCGCCACCCAGCTACTCGACGCCGGGTTTCCGGATCACGGCGGCCTGAGCGGTGATGAGGTGAAAAACATCGACCTGGGGGCGATGATCTTCGGGTTGTTGCTCGGTGGGCGCGAGCCGGAGGGCGAGGGGGCGCTGAAGGCGCCGGTCGCCGGGCCGGGCGAGGGGCCGGGACGCGGAATGGGAAACACGCCGCAAGGCCAACCGACGCAGACCGGTGTTGCCGCAAGCCGCGCATTCACGCCCGCCGGCCTGCCTGAAGGCTATGCGCTCCAGGGCATTCCGTCCTCGTACGGTCCATCGGCCACGCCGGGCGTGCATGTCGATGCGGCCAGCGGCCAGAAATTCATCATCGCCGACAGGCAGGCGTTCGCGGTGCGCTACGACAGGGATAACGCCACCTACCGGATCTACGATCCCGCCAACCCCACACGCCCCGCCTATCCGGTCCGCTTCGACACGCAGACCGCGAAGTGGGCAATCCATCAGGATGTCGGTTTGCAGGGCGGCATGGATAACGGCAACACCTCGTCTTCCGGAAGCGGGCCATCGGCCGCATCTTCGGAATTGCCGCCATTCGCCGATGCGTTTCACGTCACAACATCGACGGGTTCAGAACCATCGGCCGCAATGATGGAAACGCTGAACCCGGACGAATGGCATTCGGCCGCCAGCGGCGAACTCGACAACCCCGCCTACGTCAACCAATACAAAAGCGCATTCGACGCATTGCCCGCAGCGCAACGGCGCGCTATCCGGGAATGGACCCATCTGGATATCGGCGGCGACAGCGACCGCTATTCCAGCGACAGCAGCTATGAAGGTAATAACTTCGAGCTGAATCAGCAACTATACCGGCGTGTCCATGATGCTGACACGGCGGTCAATGCCCGCAGGTTGCAGGAGGGTATCGACCATCTGCCGAAACCGCAGGAGCCGAACCGCCTGCTGCGTATTGCCGAGGTTCCCGCCGATTATGCAAGCCGGTTTGCACCGGGCGAGTACGTGACCAATTCCCCTGCTTTCATGTCTGCGTCGAGCGAAAACGAGTATGCGAATGCCACGTTGAGAGATGGGCCGGGGGGAAGTGGACCTGATCATCCCTTTGCGCTCTACGACATCGCGGCGCAATCGGCGACCCCATTCATCAAATCCATCACGACGCTGGCCAGTGAAGAAAGCGAATGGCTTTTCAGGCCAAACTCGCTGTTCAGGATCGAAGAAATCGCCAGAGCCACCCCAACCGACGCGGAGGACGCGGCTCGCATCGGCATGCGTCTGGTCGAAGTCCCGATCACCGCGCCCGTCTATGCGAAGAACATCCACTCGGGCGAATGGGAACTTGTCTATCCGCCGGGAATGCGGCCGGTCTACACGGAACTGCGGTCAACCAGGCATCCGCCGCTGCAGCCGCCGGCTCCCCGGCATCCGGACTCACCCCCGGCGCCCACGGCCGGCAATCCGAACGCGACCGGCCCATCACGCGTCTGATCTGTTCGACGCGGCGGCCCGTCGCGATTCCGATCGTGCGCAACGCACGCATACCCTGCCGGGTGCCGGTGGCACTGGCAGGGAGATGACGTTTGGACCCGCCGCCGGACGGACCTGACTCATTTCGATGAACTATAGCGATACCACATCGCATTGACCAGGCGTGACCTAATGCTCGCTCGTGTCGCTTCCTTCAGAGGCCATCAACATGACGACTTCCACTTCGGGCAGTGCAGTAGGTGATAGCGGATACGCAGGTAATTATCCCCAGCAATCTGATAAGACCGCCGCGAAGAACCCAGCGCCACCGTCCCCGGCAGTTCAATCGCACGACCCGGTCTCTCCTCCTGTATCCACGCCATTCTCGAACAGCCTGAACTTCAAGACGGGTCTTCTGCTATTCACCTTGAACACGCTGCAGGACAGGCGTTCTCTGCCGGGAGTGAGTTCCTTTTCAACCCGCCTGATTTCGGCAAACCGTATGGGTCATGCAGCGAATGGCGTGGCGTCGAATCTCGGCAGGTTCTTCAGTTCGTTGGGCAAGACGCTGGACCCTTACGGCAGCCAGACGCCATCCCTCGCTGCATTGCAGGCGGCCAAGGCGCTGGGCAATGCGACCGGCTACGCGATCGATTTCTCGAAGGTCGAGGATAAGAAGGCCACAGCGCGCAACTACCTGCATGGCCCGTTGAGACAGGGAGCGTTCTCGCTTCTCCCTGAACAGGACCCGCACGAGGAGATCGCGCTGGTCAGCTTCCGGGCATCTTCGACGTCAAAGCAGTCGCAAACGGCCGCGCCCGGAATGGGTGATCGGGTTACGCAAACGCCGGGTCCGCTGCATCAGTCGCACGGCACGCAGACCCATTCGCCAGTCATTAGCCGCGATAGCCGGATCCAAACGGAGGGTCCCGGCGTCAGCCGGGCGACGCAAACGCCGGTTCTCACGCAGAGCCGCTTCACGCAGACGGATTCGAATCAGGCGGAAAAGCAGCCGGCCCACGCGGGCGACGAAGAGAAACCGGCCGGGTCCACGAATCTGCCGGCAAGCAATGACGCCGGTACTCAAACGAATAAGCAGCTTGCCCACGAAGCAACGCAGACGCGGCGAGATGCGCATGATGCCGAGGTCCAGACTCACTCGCCGGGAACGACGGACAGCGGCAACCAGGCGACACCGCGCGTCGCCGATGCAGGCACGCAGAATCGTGTCCGTGTAAAGCATCAGAACGTGCAAACGGACTCACCGGGCCAACTGGACGAATCTGTTCAGGCAGCCGCGCGAACAGACCACAGCGAAACGCAAACGGGTCTCCGCCTGCATGACGGCACCGCGCAGACAGACGACAGGGCGAGGACCAGTACAGCGGTTCAGGCTGTTCCGTTCAGCACCACGACGGGAACCCAGGCAGCGATCGTGAAGCGCGACGCCGACGTACAGACCGTGCCGCCGGCCACAGACCGTTCACTGCAGCAGAATCCTGGCGGCCCGGCCGGCACTGGGCAACCCGCGCAGCCGGATGCCGGGCAACGAACAGGCAAGCACGATGCCGGATCTCAAACCAGGTGGCCGCAGATCGATCGCGAATCTCAGGCAGATGTCGAAACCCGGCAACACGCCACGCAAAAATCGCCGCCGCAGACGGATCATCGCAGCAGTCAAACAATGGTGATACAGCGTGACCGCGACATTCAGACTGCGCCGCCATCCCGCTCGCGAGCCGTCCAGACCGAGCCAGCGCCCGCCAGCCGCGATGCTCGTGAAACCACGCGAAAAGTGCTGCCGGACAGCGTAAAAGCCAACGGCCACTGGCTGCCGATAGACATACTCGCGCTGGCGTCGAGTTCGGCAAACGTTAAGGGCGACTCAAACACGATGAACCAGATGTCGCTGGTCGCTGATTCGTTCAGTACCGCTGGCGACGTCGTCTCCGTTGCCAACATCAACGGCGGCAAGCTGCTTGCACTCTCCTCGAAGGCACTGTCGCTGCTCGGCACAGCGGTCGGACTGGCGCCGTCTGTCGGACAATTGTCTTCCGATATCAAGGAGATGATCCGCAATCCCGGAAACGAGCAGGCGAAATGGAACGTGGGTAACGACTCCGTGCAACTCGTCGGCGGGCTCGTCGCGACGGCTGTGTCTTTTGCTTTTCCGCCGGCGGCGCTCGCACCGTTGCTGCTGCCGAATTTCGCCGAGATCTATCATGCCGAGGCGCTGCGGCAGAAAGTCGATGATCTGCGCGCACAGGGACTCAACGCAGAGGCCGATGCACTGCATACCGAGTATCAGAAGGCCGCGCTCAATGCGACGCCGGTGGTGAACTGGTTTTCCTCGTTCTATACGCCGGCCATGCGGCCCGCTATCGAAAGTTTCGAATTGTCGCAAGGGAACAAGCCCGGTGCGCCGCCTATGGGCGACCTGAGTTCTGGCACCCGAGGCGACGCGACGGTTCTCGACTACTACGGGCAAGCGATGCAGGAACGCGGACAGAGTCTCGCTACGTCCGCGACACCTTACCTGAAGGCACTTGCCCAGAGCGCGGACACGGACTCCGTGACGCTCGTTTCGCGTGCGCCGCAGACGTTCGGCTGGCCATCCACGGGGCAACCTATGCGTGTATTCGACCGGTCTATCGCGATGACCTATTCGAAAGAATCCGGCGCGGTGAGCTATCAGTTCTTCGGTAAGGAGAAGGATGGCGTTTTCCGTCTTCTCACTCTGGGCGAGGGCGTAACGACAGGTCACGGAAAAAGGAACCTGGTCGTCGTGGGCAATATGCTGGACCCTGACAAAGATCGGGTTAAATTCGACCTTCAGGCGTATAGCGGCGATAAAACAGGCAGCACCTACCTGGCCGATCCCAATCGATACACCGTTTGAGAGATTGAGGTGTCCGCTTGGCGGCCGCCGGAACTTTACTTGCCAATCCTAAGTTAAATGAAGTTCCGAGAATCGGTTTTGCGGATCCTGTGTTCAGATCGCGGTGCAAGGTCGTGGGATGACAGCCATGTCGTGCAACTCTTCTGGCCTGCCGGTGCCGCGCCGGCAGATCGTTACGGAACACGTCGAACCACCCCAGGAGTAACCCTGGGTATCGAGGAGGCAGTAACGATACCTGGCAGCATGCCTCCAGCATGCAACCATGACACGGCCGGATGGCTTCGGTTAACATTGAAGAATAGAAGCGGCGCCGCGCGTCATTGCCGGCGATACCGCTGCCCGTAAGTAGCAGGTAAGTTGCGGCCTTTATCGTGTTTGAAAGTCGGTGAGCGATCGCGCGCATGGTGCAGTGCGGCACAGGCGATCAGGTTGCCGGGATTGGAGACACCCGCCGCAGCTTTCGGGCGCCATACGATACGACGCGTCCCACGCGCGTCGGCACAGGTTTTACGTTTCATCTTCACCAAGGGGTTGTCGATGTCTGCGATTGAATCGGTTCTTCAGGAACGCCGTGTTTTCCCGCCCTCCGCTGAAACAGTAGCGGCCGCGACGATCTCCGGCATGGACGCGTACCGGGCGCTCGCCGCCGAAGCGGAACGCGATTACGAAGGTTTCTGGGGGCGCCTCGCTCGCGAGACGCTAAGCTGGAATACGCCCTTCACCAAGGTACTCGACGAATCGAAGGCGCCGTTCTACACGTGGTTCGAAGACGGCCGGCTGAACGCGTCGTATAACAGCATCGACCGTCACGTCGAAGCCGGCAACGGCGCGCGCGTCGCGATCATTTTCGAAGCCGACGACGGCACCGTCACCAACGTCACCTACCAGGATCTGCTGCAACGCGTGTCGCGCTTTGCGAACGCGTTGAAGAAGCGCGGCGTGAAAAAGGGCGACCGCGTGGTGATCTATATGCCAATGTCGATCGAAGGCATTGTCGCGATGCAGGCTTGCGCGCGGATCGGCGCCACGCACTCGGTCGTGTTCGGCGGCTTCTCGTCGAAGTCGCTCAACGAGCGGCTGGTGGACGTGGGCGCGGTCGCGCTCATCACGTCGGACGAACAGATGCGCGGCGGCAAGGCGCTGCCGCTGAAGAACATCGCCGACGAAGCGCTCGCGATGGGCGGCTGCGAAGCGGTCAGGAGCGTGATTGTGTTCCAGCGCACCGGCGGCAAGATCGCCTGGAACGCAGACCGCGATCTGTGGATGCACGAACTCACGCAGGCCGAACCGGATCAATGCGCGCCGGAGTGGGTCGGCGCCGAGCATCCTCTGTTCATTCTGTACACGTCCGGGTCGACCGGCAAGCCGAAGGGCGTGCAGCACAGTACCGGCGGCTATCTGCTGTGGGCCGCGCAGACCATGAAGTGGACCTTCGACTGGAAGCCCACCGACGTGTTCTGGTGTACCGCCGACATCGGCTGGATCACCGGCCATAGCTACATCACGTATGGTCCGCTGACGCTCGGCGGCACCCAGGTCGTGTTCGAAGGCGTGCCGACCTATCCGAACGCCGGCCGCTTCTGGGACATGATCGCGCGGCACAAGGTGTCGCTGTTCTATACCGCGCCCACTGCGATCCGCTCGCTGATCAAGGCCGCCGACGCGGACGCGAAGGTGCATCCGAAGAGCTACGACCTGTCCACGCTGCGCATCATCGGCACGGTCGGCGAGCCGATCAATCCGGAAGCGTGGGTCTGGTATTACGAGAACGTCGGCGGCAGCCATTGCCCGATCGTCGATACGTGGTGGCAGACCGAAACCGGCGGTCACATGATCACGCCGCTGCCGGGCGCCACGCCGCTCGTGCCGGGTTCGTGCACGTTGCCGCTGCCGGGCATCATGGCGGCGGTGGTCGATGAAACCGGCCAGGACGTGCCGAACGGGCAGGGCGGCATTCTGGTGGTGAAGCGCCCGTGGCCGTCCATGCTGCGCAACGTGTGGGGCGATCCGGACCGCTACAGGAAGAGCTACTTTCCCGAAGAACTCGGCGGCAAGCTGTATCTCGCCGGCGACGGCGCGGTGCGCGACAAGGAGACCGGCTACTTCACGATCATGGGCCGTATCGACGACGTGCTCAACGTGTCGGGCCACCGCCTCGGCACGATGGAGATCGAGTCGGCGCTGGTGTCGAACCCGCTGGTTGCCGAAGCGGCCGTGGTGGGGCGCCCCGATGCGACCACCGGCGAAGCCGTGTGCGCGTTCGTGGTGCTCAAGCGTTCGCGTCCGGAAGGCGAGGAAGCGGTGAAGCTCGCCAACGAACTGCGCAACTGGGTCGGCAAGGAGATCGGTCCGATTGCCAAGCCGAAGGACATCCGTTTCGGCGAAAATCTGCCCAAGACGCGTTCGGGCAAGATCATGCGCCGCCTGCTGCGCTCGCTGGCGAAAGGCGAGGAAATCACCCAGGACGTGTCCACGCTGGAGAACCCCGCGATTCTCGACCAGCTCGGCGAGTCGCTCTGAGCCCGGGTTTGCCGGTGCAAGTGGCAAGGGCGTATCGAACGGTGCGCTCTTGACCTGAGGCAAACATCGGCCACGGAAGCCGGCTCTTCATGGCCACCGCGCGGACAATCCCGATTGCCTGCACGGTGCCTTTTTGATACATAGGCGCATGGCCGCGCCGCACCCATCCTCTCACGCTACGCTCAATCCGCCGCCCGAACCGCCCGCGGTCTCGGCGGCGATGGCGCGCGCGCACCAGAAGTACTGGCGCTTCAACCTCGCCCTGATCGCGGCGTTGATGACGGTGGGCTTTCTCGTGTCGTTCGTCCTGCCGCTGATGGCGCCGGCTCTCGCGCAGGTGCGTATCGGCGGGTTCAGGTTGCCGTTCTACTTCGGCGCGCAGGGCGCGATCCTGATCTACCTGGCGCTCATCCTCGTGTATATCGTGCTGATGCAGCGCGCCGATCGCCGGCTGCAACGCGCCTTCGTTGCCGACGCGGGCGCCGTTGTCGGCATTGCCGGCACGGACGGCGGCGCCGGCGTGCCCACCACGCGCGGAAACTGAGCCGATGAAGCTCACGAACCGGCTGATCCGTTCCTACGCCCTCTATACGCTCGGCTTCCTGCTCTTCATCTACGTGATGTGGCGCATCGAGCGCACCACCGGTCCGGGCGTGTGGATCGGCTATGTGTTCCTGTTCGTGCCGATCGCGGTCTATGCGGTGATCGGCCTGTTGTCGCGCACTTCCGATCTGGTCGAATACTACGTGGCGGGACGGCGCGTGCCGTCCGCCTTCAACGGCATGGCGACGGCCGCCGACTGGCTTTCGGCGGCCTCGTTCATCGGTCTCGCCGGCTCGATCTATGCGACCGGATACGACGGTCTCGCGTATCTGATGGGCTGGACCGGCGGCTATTGCCTCGTCGCATTCCTGCTCGCGCCATATGTGCGCAAGCTCGCCCGCTACACGATTCCCGATTTTCTCGGCACGCGTTTTTCGAGCAACGCGGTGCGCGGCCTCGCGGCGCTGTCGGCGATCCTGTGCTCGTTCGTTTATCTGGTCGCGCAGATTCAGGGTGTCGGCCTGATTGCGACGCGCTTTATCGGCGTGGATTTCGCCGTGGGTATTTTCTGCGGCCTCGCGGGCATTCTGGTGTGTTCGTTTCTCGGCGGCATGCGTGCCGTGACGTGGACGCAGGTCGCGCAGTACATCATCCTGATCGCCGCGATTCTGATTCCCGTGTCGATGATCGCTCACAAGGACGGCCTCGGCTGGGTGCCGCAATTCAACTACGGCCGCCTGATGGAGCGTGTGGAAGACCTCGAGAAGCAGGTGCGCGAGGCGCCGCTAGAACAGACCGTGCGCGACGACTATCGGCGCCGTGCCGCGCTGATGCAGGTGCGGCTCGATACCTTGCCGCAATCGTTCGTCGACGAGAAACTGCGTCTCACGCAGGAAGTTGCCGATCTGCGCCGCCATAACGGGCCGCTGCGCGAGATCAAGGAGCGCGAGCGGGCGCTCGAACTGTTTCCACGCGACGCCGCCGCCGCGCAGATCGTCTGGACCCAGCGGCGCGATGAAATGCTGATGCGCGCCGCCGCGCCGGTGCCGATGCATGAGCCGTTCCCCGCCGCGAGCGATGAAGAGCGGCGCACCCATGAGCGCAATTTTCTGTCGCTGCTGCTGTGTCTGTCGCTCGGCACGGCGAGCCTGCCGCATATCCTGACGCGCTACAACACGACGACCTCGGTGGCTTCCGCGCGACGTTCCGTCGGCTGGACGCTCTTCTTTGTCGCGCTGTTCTATCTGACGGTGCCGGTGCTCGCCGTGCTGATCAAGTACGAGATATTGACCAACCTGGTCGGCCATCACTTCTCGGACTTGCCGCAATGGCTCATGCAATGGCGCAAGGTGGAGCCGAGCCTCATCAGTCTCGCCGATACCAACGGCGACGGCATTGTGCGCTGGAGCGAGATCCAGATGCAGCCCGACATGGTCGTGCTTGCCGCGCCCGAGATCGCGGGGCTGCCGTATGTGATGTCGGGGCTGATCGCCGCGGGCGCGCTGGCCGCGGCGCTTTCCACCGCGGACGGTTTGCTGCTCACCATCGCCAATGCGTTGTCGCACGATGTGTATTACCACATGGTCGATCCGAACGCGTCGAGTCAGCGGCGCGTGACGATCTCGAAGATTCTGTTGCTGGGGGTGGCGCTGTTCGCTTCGTACGTGGCGTCGCTCAATACGGGGAACATTCTGTTTCTGGTGGGCGCGGCGTTTTCACTGGCGGCGTCGAGCCTGTTTCCGGTACTGGTGCTCGGCGTGTTCTGGAAGCGCACCACCCGGCTCGGGGCGGTGGCGGGCATGGTGGCGGGGCTGGTGGTGTGCATCTATTACATCGTCTCCACATACCCGTTCTTCACGCAGATGACCGGGTTCGCCGGCGCGCGGTGGTTCGGAATCGAGCCGATCAGCTCGGGCGTATTCGGCGTGCCGGCGGGCTTTCTGGTGGCGATCGGCGTGAGCCTGCTCGACCGCAAACCGGACGCTTATACGCGGGCGCTGGTGGACTATATCCGCCATCCCTAAGGCCGATTGCGCGAGGGTGTAGCGCAGGGCGCGAAGTTTGCTATAATTCGGCTCCCCGCCGGAGAGATGGATGAGCGGTTTAAGTCGCACGCCTGGAAAGCGTGTATAGGTTAATAGCCTATCCGGGGTTCGAATCCCCGTCTCTCCGCCACCCTTCCAGTAAGCTTTTGCGGCTCCCGAAAATTCGGCTCTGTGCCATAAAAATGGCTCTGTGCCATAGAATTTTCAGCGCAGGGGCCGAACCCGCTCCGGTTTTCGCCGGTAAATCCGCTGCGTTACCTTCCCGTCGGCATGCGCCAGAAGTGCTTGCGCGTGCTCGAGCGTCTCCGCGTCGCTGGCGCACTTCGCCCGCAGATCGTGCTCGGTGAAGTGCTCGCGCACCTTCGTCTCTTCGAGCACGCGAGTCAGGAAATTGCGCCACATCGTGTCCCATCCGCCGGCGCGGCCGGTCGTCTCGTTGAAGTAGCATTCTCCCCGGCGATTGCAGAACAGCCAGGGTGCGATCTTCACCGGACGCACTGACTTGGCCATGTCCACTGCCTCGCGCAGCTGCTCGCTCCATTCGTAAATCAGCCGCTTGCCGGTCGACCCTTCGGTCTTTCCGGGCATCACATGGATGCCGTCCTCTTTGAGGTCCGACATCGTCAGGCGAAGCAGGTCGCCTCGGCGCATGCCGGTCAGCAGCTTCAGGCGCATGTATGCCTGGATGGCCAGAACGCTGCCGGCCTTGCGCTTCGATTCGATCGAAAGGCACTCGACGATCTCCCAGTCCTCCACATACCGCGTGCGCGGCTTTTCGCCGTCGAGGCGGACCTCCCCTTTAAACGGATGCCTGTCGAGGTAACCCCATTTCACGGCCATCGTGAAGGCGTGCGATAGCACTTCGACCTCGCGGTGCGCCGATGTCTTGGCGGCGCGTTTGTCGACGTACTGGTAGATGTGACGCGGCTTCAGGGCGCCGAGCGCGTGAGCGCCCATAACGGCGCGCAGGCGCTTGATCGCGACGGCGTTCTGGGCCTGCGTCGTGACTTCCTTTTTTGGTACGACCTCAAGCGCATACCGGTCGAGAAGATCGCCGATTGTCTTCGCATCGTCGAGCGTGCTCAGGCGGTCCGCCCAAGTTTTGTATGCCTCTGGGAGCGTCGAGCCGAGCCGGAATTGCGTCTTGCCGTCCCATGATGCCTCCAGCCCGGGTGGGACGCGGTAGTAGTAAGCGCCGTGGATGAATCGCCACCGCAAAGGCAGGCCTTTGTTTTCGGCCCGGCGTTTCTTTGGCATTTATGCTGCGCTCCAATCGAACGCTTCCGCCGGCTCGGCGTGCTTGTCGGCGCGTGCGCCAAACTGCTGCTTGACATGCTCGCGAAGGACAATCACCCGGCCATCCGGCCGGATCCGGTGCTCAATGCCCATCGCGCGCAGCACGCTTGCCTGACTGGCGCGCTGACGACGGTCGGTGAGTTCGACGAGTTCTTTGTTGGTTAGAAACATCGAATCGGCCATGCCTATTCTCCAAACCAAAGTTTGCGCGTGAGGTCGATCACGCGCTGTGCTACTTCCATCATCCGTTCAGTTCCTTCTCGGCGGCCGCGAGCGCAACGTTCAACTCGGCCATCGCTTCATGCGTACCGCCCTTGTCTGGGTGCACTTCGGCGGCGCGCCGGCGGAACGCAATGCGCACGCTCGGCATATCGCGGACGGTCGACGGCACGCCGATCACTTCTCGCCAATGTCGAGCGGCCGCCGGCGGCGGCAGGGCGCTGAAACCGGTGAATGCCCGATCGAGGATCTGTGCGCCGCCGTGCCGGTCGATCGCGCGCATTGCCTCGAGCGTGGCGGCGATCGCCGCAATGTTGTCGGCCACCGTCTCATAGCGATCAATCGCCATCACGCGGCGCACGCCTTTGTTCGTCTCCCAATAGACCGCGGCGCCGTGATCGTCCGGCTCGCGCTGGTCGGACCGCGGCATGCCATCGAGTCGGGTCTTCAGATTTGTCGAGATAACGATGTCGTCGCGCTTGATTCCGAGGCGATCGAGTTCGACGAGCACGCCATCGCATGCAGCGAACACCGTGATCCACCGTCCGTCGTGCTTGAACCGGCCGTTTTTTTGGAGGTAGGATTTCGTGCGCGGCCATCCTTCAGGCCATTGAAGAGGGTAGGCGGCAATCATGCGATCGCTCCGAGGTCGTGCATCTGTTGCAGCTGCGCGGCGACGTCGACCGGCACGTCAAAGAATTGCAGCGCACCCTTGCAGGGGACGAACGGTATCGGCTTCACGTCGACCAGATGGAAACCATACTGGCCGTCGGCATGCCATTTTGATGTGCGATCGGCGGGGTGGATGCATGCGTCGATTGTCGCGGCGCCGATGATCCCACCGCGCTCGAGCTGCTCGAAGGGGGGCAGCTGGATCGTCGGCCCTCCGGACGCCCATAACGGATCCTGGGCGTCGTCGTATTCGGCACGCGTCATGGCCTTCGAGGCGTGGACGAGGAAGCGGCCGCGGAGCCGCGTTGGCCAGACGCGGTTCTCGATGTCTTTAATTTCGCCTGCGGCGATCGCCGCGAGCCGTGCGGTCCCGGAGAGGTCCGGGCGTACGATCAGCCATGCCCACGGCTGGCGAACGGAAAGGGCTTTCATGCCGCATGTACCTCGCAATAGTGTGGGCGAAGTTGGTTCGTCAGACAGGTGCAGACCGGGCCGACCGGCCGCGGCGCGGCGGCGAGTGCGATTCCGTACATGTCGATCGAACCGTCGGACATGAAGAGGTGCTGGTAACCGGCGGCGAGCAGCTTGTCGGCGATTTCCCGGAACGTGCGCTCGGATACCTCAAGGGTTGCGACGGTATATGTCATGCCGCACCTCGCGGGAATTCGTCATGCGTGCGACCATCCAGTTGTCGACCGGCCGCCTTCTTGCCGACGCGTTCGAGGACGCATCGAGCGCCAAATCGAGTGAATGCACGCGGATAGCGATCGGTCTGAATGAAGCGCGAGGGTTCGTGCTCGTAGTCGCCGAACGCGAAACGCCCGGGTGTCTCGGACGGATGCATGCCAGCTGGCGCCCATTCACCCCATTGCTTGAACAGGAACGGCACGCCAGCGGCCGCGCACTGGTCACGTAGAGACCTAGCCCACTGGATGCTCATCGGTCGCGCGTTGGGGCCGCTTTCGCCGCCGCAGATCACCCAATCTGGCATCAGGTTGAGCGGGATTTCGCCGAGATCGCCAAGCATTGGCTCGACACTCCAGAAGCGCACGCGCGCGGGCACGGCGAGTAGTTTCCCTGCGTCGCGCAACATCTCATCGCGGTCGACGAACGTTGCGCCGAGCCAGACATTCCACTGTCCCGCGCACCAATCATGCGACTTCAGCATGCGCATGACGTTGCCGATGCGCTTCGTCAGCAGCAGCCAGTCGAGGTTCGGCGTCAGCTCGATCAGGTCGAAGAGGTCGATGCGCCATTTCGGATCGACATCGTTATCGAAGACATCGGCGAGCGACGCGCAGAACACCCGCTGCCGGCGGCCGTGCTCGGCGAAGAACGATGCATGGTTCGCGTTCCACTGAAGCGGCTTGCGCCAGTTAGCGGCGGACGTGCGGCGCCGCGGCGCGCCGGGCCCCCAATTGATCGCTGAGCCGCCGGCGAAGCGTGCGTTGCGCGCCTCGGCGTAACAGTGATCGCAGCCGGGACTCACCTTCTGGCATCCTTCCCACGAGTTGAACGTGTGGTCGGTCCACTCGATTTTGCTATTCTCACTCACGATCGCCCTCGCTTGCCGTACGCGCGCCGGTCAGCGCCCACTCTGCCCATCTCACTGCTTTCGTAAACGATTTCAGATCGCATGGGCAATATGGATTGTTCGTGCTAAACGTCTTGTGCCATCCCTTTTCAATTTCCTCGCCGGTCAGCGCCCGCGTCTGCTCCACAGGTTGCGGGGCAGACTCTCCGCGCAGTTTCCAGTAATGTGAAAGTGCGCGGTCGGCCACTGGATCATCGTGCGGACAAGAGCCAACGCACAGGTCCATTGATGACGATTGCGCTGTTTGCACGGCGCGAGCGTCATCCGTCAGCGCCCGCGTCTGCTCCACAGGTTGCGCTACTGGTTGCGGGGATACGGCGCGGGCACGGTCTTTTCCTTCCTGCTCACCTTGGGCATATGCATCGCTCATCGCTTCTTCGATATTTTCTTCAATCACGTTCATTAGCGCGTCTGCGCTGTCAAACTGGTGACCCTCGTCAAGCATTCCCCTCAACAGGAAACGGAGTGCCGCGACGTTCTCAATCACTTCCCGCGCGTAGATAGGAGTCTTCCCTGGTGCCCGCTCATCGTCCAGCACCACGGCAGAGGGATTTGCCTGCGGGCAATCTGTTTCGTGCGGGCCGTTGATCGGCGCGCCACAGAAGAAGCAGACACCCGTTGATGGTCCTGCGTTCTCGATGGCGTTCAGCGCGCACGCCTTCAGCTCTTCGAGCGTGGCAACGATCGCTTCTGGCTCATCGTCAGGGCTGTTGCGGTCAGGTATCTCGCACACGTTCGTAAGGAATGCGTCGAACCACGCGGGCAATGCCGTCTCCCCACCTTCCGCCGACTGGGGCGGTTGAGGGACGGCGTAGAGCGGCGTGCAGGTTCCACCATTGGCGCGCGCTTGATCGCGGGCAGTCAGCTCGTTCGCGTGCGCATGCACCCACGTCTCGTCACTGAACTGCTCCTTCCATTCCACCAGCCACGCTACCGGCTCCCCCGATTGCGCTGGCGCGGCAGGCTTGCTTGCAGATAGCAGGGCACGGCGATTCCACGCGTCGATTGCTTCCAGCGCGTACGCGCGCATCTGGGAAGAATCGAAAATCCAACCTTTCTGGCATGGCTTAGGCAGCGGCGGGAGTTCTGCAGCGCTCGAAATTGCGTCTGTCATGCTTCGCCTCGCGCTTGCTTGATCGCATCGGAGATTGCCACTATGTGCGGCCAGTATTCGCTTTTGGACGGCCGGAAGTCGGGATCAGTGAGGATGAGCAGCGCGAGCAGGCCGTCGATCGTCGCGTGCGCCTTTTCGAGCAGCTGCAAATGATCGATAGGCGGCGCCGGCGGCCGGGGCACGTACGGACCGTGCAGCGTGAGCGTGCTGAGGAAGCGGTCCGGTGCCAGCTCGTGATCGATCGCCAGGCAGAAGACCCGGCCGCCCTGCGAGACGAGCGGCACCAACAGGTCCGGATTCTTCGTATCGCCGCCGATATAGACGCCTTCCTTGCCGAGCATCGCGCGAACCTGTGGTTGCAGCGGGTCGATCTCTTCGGCTTGGCCAATAAGGATTAGATTTTTCACTTGTAATCCTTACTTGACGGAGATATCCGGGACGATGACCGAGGGCTTGAAAATCACCTTGTAGTGATATGTGCTCACGTCCGCCCCATCGATCTGCTCGACGAAGTAGGTCACGTTGTCGGATAGCCCGAGGAAATGCTTTTTGAAACTGTTAGGGCCGGTTTTGCACGTGATCGAAACTTCGCGGGACTTATCGGCATTGCCGATGGAGCACAAGCCTTCGATGCTCAGCATGTACTCGCCAGTGATGCCGTTGTAGAAGACCACTCGTCGGTTGATCTGGAAGTTGTCCGCAGCCTTCGACAGATTCTGGGAGGCCACGTCGGCATCGTTGCAACCGGAGAGCGCGGACAGGAATGCAGCAGTTAATGTGAGAAGCGCGACGCGCTTCATGTTTTTTCGATGTTTCATTGCGTCTGATCTCATGGTCACGGTTGGCTATCGAAAAGGTCGCTCTGCGCGTTGCTGCTGCTCGACTCCGACAGATGCGTCGGGCAGAAATGGACGTCGTCGCCGACTTGATGGGCATGTGCCGCGCACAAATGTCGATCGCATGTCTTCCCCGCGCGGGATCGGTGGTCGCACTGGAAGCCGCTCGGCGCGTTGCAACCATCGACAGAGCAGCGGGGCGCCTGCCGGCGGCCGCGCGTGCAGACGATTCCAGAGACGCCGCCGGGCAGGCGAAAGGGCGTGCAGGGCATGTCGATGGTTATCCGACGATCGCAGTGAGGGTGGTAGAGCCGTCGGCGTGTTCCGTGCGCAACATGAGTGCACTTCGACCTCGAGCCGGCCGGATTTCACGCCAAGCCGCGACAAGACTCGCCGGCGGATTGAATTCGGGGTTGAGAATCGCGCTGCTGCAAGCGAGCTCGGGATCGTCTTCGGTCGGGATGGAGAACGAAGCGATGAACGGGATCTTGTTGGCCTTACAGATCTCGATGATCTGAGCCATGAGCGGGCTGATCTGCGTGTCGTATACCTGCTCTTTATTCAGTTGCTGTTCCATAGAAACTCCGGAAAAAGGACCGGGCCGAAGCCCGGCCAAACACACGCCGCGCCGATGAGAGGGTCAGCGCGCCGGACTACTCTGTTTGACGTTCGAGGCGCCGCGCGCGATCACGACCGGACCGACATGCAGCACGACTCGCTCGCCGCGATCGCGCGCGAGCATCTCGACGAATTCGGCGCAGAGCACCTGCGTCGCGCTGTCCGTCGGTACCCGCGAAGTGGCGTACACGCGCGCAGCGTCCAGGAACGCTCCGCGGCGGCGCGGTTCGCCGTACATCAGTTGCCCGCTACTCGATAGTTGGTCGGCTGCGTATCGGTGCGCGATTGCAGTTCGGCGGGTTTGAGGGAGCAGTCGAAGCCGGCGGCGCGGTAGGCGTCATAGACCTCTTTGCTCACCTGGCAGCGGATGAGGACGGCCGCTTTCTGCAGGTTCGTTTTCGTCGTCGCGTCGTCGGTGACGGTGGACTGACGAACGGTCTCCGCGGCGGCGACCTCAAGCTTGCAGTCGAGCAGGCTGTTCGACGAGCCGCCGACGGCAGAGAAGCCCGCGAACGCGACGCCGGCCTGCGTCGTCTGCCCGCAGTTCATCTGTGAGAACGAGGCCGCGTACGCACCGAGAACAGGTGCCGAGACGTTGCGCACCGTTTGCGATGTGTGCTCGGGCTCCTGGCTGAACTGGATCGTGCCCTGTGCTGTAGACGTCGCGGCAGACTGCTGCGTCGCGGTGGCCGTGGTCGACGTTTGAGCCTGCGCCTGCCCGGCGACCCCCAGTGCTAGAATCAACGCGACGGCGAATTTGGTGTTCATCGTTACACCCCCAAGGTGTGGTTGGTCAGGCCTCGGTCATTCACAGTGACCGAGGCCTTCTCATTTGCTTCGAAAGATTTCACCAGGCAGCACGCTTCGAAGAAATCGGCGACGCGCACGTGGAGCACATATCGGCCATAACGCTTGATATGCACAGCCCACTTTGAGCGCGTCGCGACCCAGCTAACGCCTTTGATGCCTGTCCTGTTGCGGGAAGAAGCACGCTGGTTGACCAGCTGAGCGGTGTTGTCGGCCCAGCGACAGTTCTGAGGGAAATAGCCTTTTGAGCCGTCCCTCCGATCCAACGTCGTTCCGTTCGGTCTCTCGCCCATGTCAGCAAGGAAATTTTCGAAGCTGAGCCAGCGTTCGCAGATCGTTATGCCAGCGCCGCCATATTGAGGAAAGGCGTCGCAGCGCGGATTGAGACAACGCTGCTTCATGTGATTCCACGAGCGATATTCGGGCGACGAACCGGAGTCGCGAGCGCGCCCGTGGGTAACATTGAGCGAGTGACCAGGTTGGAACGGCATGTCTCGCTCGTTCAGTTGAAGGAGTAAGAAGCTGCCAAGTTGGTGTAACCGTACGAGGAGACATCCGTTCCCACGCCGGATTTACTGGAACCGTAGCCACTGCCTACGGTATAGCCGCCAGCATTCGCGTTCGAGACGCTACCGGTGTAGCTGCCGGACGCCGATGCACCGCCGCCGATGCCTGCGAAACCGTACGAGCCGATGCCGGCGCCGATGACGGTGCCGCCGATCGCGTAGCCGCCGCCGGCGGAATTGCTCCACTGCGACGAATAGCCATTGCCGTTCTGACCGGCCTCAGCCTGCGAGCCACCCGACGTGCTGGACGACGAACCAAAACCGCCGCTGAACGACAGCGAACTGTTGCTCGAATAACCGCCTGCGAATGCGGCCGGTGCTGCGGCGAGGGAAAGTGCTGCTGCAACTGCGAGGGTGATGCGCTTCATGGTCTACCTCAGGTTGGTTGGTCGCGCGGTGGTCCGGCCGCGCCCGGCACTGCGGATTCAGTCGTATTTCGCGTCTTCCGGCGGCCGCTCGATGGCGGCGCGGTAATAGGCTTCGGCAAAGCGGTATAGCGCGCTGACCGGGCCCGACACGCTTTGATATTCCTGGCGTCCGATGCGACCGTCGAGAACGACGGTTAGGCCGGCCGCGCGCGCCAGTTCGATGATGTCCGGCATGATCAAGGCTTCCCGGTGCTGGGGAACGGCCATGCCTCTCTGCCGGCTTCGTCCGCAGTCGGTGTGCGTTTCGCGGGAGCCGGTTTCCTGGCTGAAACTTTCTTCGCGCTCACCGGTGGTGGAGTCGTTTTCGCCGCTGCCGGCTTTTTCACGGCCGGGACTTTCTTCACCGCGAACTTGCGCGCGGGAGCGGGACTGGCCGGTGTCTTCTGCGCTGGTGCAGCCTTTTTCGCCGCCGGTGTCGGCGTGGCCTTACCTTTCGGCTTTGCGTTGACGTCGGCCTGTTTCCGGACGGCTGCCGGATCGATGCCGCGCTCGCGGGCGACGGCCTCGAGCAGCTCGGGCTTCGACGGGCCGTACGTCGCCGCAACGGACTCGTCGATGAGCGCGATATCCATCACGAGGCGTCCGAGGCCTTCAGGACATGCACGCGCGTTTGCCTCGATTTCGTCGACCTTCTTCGCGAACTCAGCCTCGGTGAGGGGCTTCGAGCCCCACCCATACAATTTGGTGATGCGCTTCTGGTTCTCGTTCCACAGGCGACGATAGAACGTGACGGCGACGATCTTCAGGTCGAACTCGTCGAGGCCATAGCCGTCATGCTTCTCGCGCACCTGACGGAAGAGCTCGCCGCGGTATGCGTCGGCAGCTTTCTTCTTCGCGTTTTCCGCGGATTGGCTGGGATTGGCCGCGCCGGTGCTGCGCGCCTCGATGCCCTTGTCGGCCAGCGCTTTCTTCAGGTCTGACTTCTGCATCACGTCGACGAGCTTGCCGGCGTGTGGGTCCTCGAGCAGCGCGGCGGATTTCGCTCCCTTCGCACCGAGGATCTGCCGATAGGTCCGATGCTTGGGATCGTCGTAACAGTGCTCGTCGAGGTTCACCCACCCGCCGGCCAGCGCGCCATATTGGTATGGCTTGACCTTCTTCGCTTCCTTGCCAGCAATCACGGTGCGGCCGGTCGCTTCAGCTTCGGCCCGTTTCTGCGCTGCCGCGGCGATGCGTTTCTTCTCGTAGCAGGCAAGATCGGTACAGACCTCTTTGCTCTTTACGTCGCCGAACAGATCCACCTGGTTGCCGGTACGCTTCGGGCACGGACCGCAGGCGCCGGCGGTCGGCACGAGCCCGGCGTCAGAAGTCTTGAATGGCGCCTGATCGAGCCGAAGCATGTAATTGCGCTGAATGTGTTCAGCTGCGGTTTTCAGCGGCCGCGGTTCACCGTCGACCCACGGAGCGGTGATTTCCTTCGCCGCCTTGTCCTGCAGCTCGGCCGGCAGGCGGGCAATGAGCAGCGCGGTGGCTGCGGTCAGCTTTCCGTCGAAGAACAGCTCGCGCACGGAATCGATCAACGAAGTCAGCTTGAGCCGCTGCGCCACGTACGACCGGGTCTGGCTGACTTCCTCGGCGATCTGTTCGACGGAGTGCCCGCGCTCCTGAAGCACCTTGTATCCGTCAGCCTCTTCGAGCGGGTGCACGTCTTTGCGCTGCAGATTCTCGATGATCTGAATGTGGAGTACTTCGTCATCGGTGAGATCGCGTACGAGCGCCGGCAACTCGACCAGCTGCGCCGCTTCAGCTGCGCGATGCCGGCGTTCGCCCGCGACGAGCTCAAACAGTCCCGGCTCTTCCGGCCACGGCCGCACGAGCACCGGCTGCAGCACGCCGTGTTTCATGACGCTCGCAGTCATTTCAAGATGGTGGGCCTCGACGAAGCGCTTGCGCGGGTTTGTCGGCGAGCGTCGAATAGATTCGATCGGCAACTGCGCCACGGTCGAGTTAGATTGAGTGGACATGGCGGTCGTATCAGTGAGTGGTGCGCGGTGCGGCGGCAGGCGAATTGAAGATGGCGCGGAGGATCCCGGACAGAGCGAGATCGCCGAACGCGGGCGTGAGCTGCGTCGCGTAGGCCTGACGCTCGCGCATGATCTGCAGCGCCCGCCGGAACGATGCATTGCTCTGCGGCGCGTCGAGCCACATCGGGAGCCAGTTACCGACGCCATACAGGGCGTCATAGCGGCGTAGCATCACCGCGCGGGTCATCCGGACAGGCGCCGCGATAGCGACGTCGTCCTCGTTCATCACATGCTCAGCGCCCATCGCGAACCGGGAATGGGGAAGCGTCCAGGTGTCGAACCTGATGCAGTCAATACGCTGCCCGTCTTCGCCGAGCGCCACGATCGACTGCAGGTGATCGGTCGGCCGTGAGTCGTTGAAAATGAAGATCGTTTTCATGGCTTGAGTCCCTTCGTGTGGTGCGTCGCACGCCGACGCCCGGCGGCGCGCAGAAGCGCGCGAACAGTTCGATGTGTTTCTCGCAGCGACGCGTTACGCGCGTCGAGATCGGCGAGCAGCTGCCAGAGAGTTGGTGCGGGCCTGCGTCGCTGCATTACGGATCCTGAAAAAACGGGCGCTGTGAGAGCCGCCCCCAAGCTCGCCGACCGGGGGTCACAACCGACGAGAGACCACTGAAAAATCATTTGCGCAGCTCGACCAGCGCGATGAGTGCGCGGAAGTGCTCCGGACGCAGATCGATGGCGCCGCTTCCGGTCCGGATGCTGATATCGCCATTCGGCCAGGACACAAGAGACACCTCGTCGACGGAGATCGTGAAGTCGGGCTCACGTGTGAGCTCCGGCGACGGCTTTGGTGGATCTGCTGGTGATGGCGGGGCCTCCGCGGCCTTGGCGGTAGGCTTCTTCCGCATCGCGACGATTGCGGAAGCTGCCTCGAAATGGCTGACCGCGACCGGCGCAGTCTTTACTTCAGCCTTTGGCTTCGCCGCGACCTGGCTTCCGATGCAGTATTTCCCGCCGTCACGAACGATCCGGCCATCGTGGAGCGCGCCCTGAATGAATGGGGAGAGGCCGCCTTTGGAGGAAATGCCGAGCGCCTGACAGATAACCGCGCTGCCTGCCGGGCCATGCTCTTTCAGATATGCGATTACCTCATCAGCTCGCGTGAGGCGTTTCGTCTCGGGCAAGTTGGCGATCGTTGCTTTCTGAAGGCCGTTGAGCGGATTGGCCCACGGATTCGTTGGTGCGGGGGCGCGCTCGATCCCGCCGACGTCTGCGTCCGTGACCGGCTCCGCTGCAGCAGCCGCATCAGGCTCCGCGGCGCGCGGGAACATGTTGGGGTGGCCGACGTTCTTCACGACAGCTGCCCCACGTTGACGGCAGTGCTGTGGCGTGGGAAGAAACGCGAGGCCCGTGCCACCATCGTGTCGAGCTCGAGCACGGCCTGCTCTCCCGATGCGTGTGCCTGTTCGTACAGAGCCGGTAATTCACTTTCGAAGCTCTCGCGCACTTCGTCACGCGTTGCGCAGCGATTGTCGAAATACCAGAAGACCTGTTCGGCCTCGCCGATGTGCAACTGGATGGTGTCGGCACCCGGCACGACTTCGTAGCTGCGCGTCACCCAGACCATCACCACGCCCGCATTGGAACTTCCCATCAGGCATGCCGCCTTGAATTTGGCGCAGTCCTGATGCGCCGGCGGCACGACGCAGATGCGACTCACCGCGGCGGTAGGCCGGAGAACGAATGCCTTGTACTGGCCGAGCGGCTCGCCGCAAACCGCGCACCGCTTGTAGTAATGGCAGGCGGCGAGATCCGGCGACGCCAGCTCGGTGGCCGGCGGCAGCGCGCGCAGTCGAACCGGCACGGCCGGCACTCCGTTACGAAGAAGCATGCTCATGGCGCTTCCTAAACCGGAGGCACGCCGCGACCGCGCCTCCGGAAGAGCCCGATCATCGTTCGCGGGGGCGGGCGGGTTGAGATTGGAGTCGAAAGCGCGGTCGAAGCGACCGGCGACAGTGGTGAGCGTCCAGGCGACGGATCCGAGAGTGACGATGGCCGAGCCGATATAGCCGAGCATATTCACGGCAGGACCCTCCCGGTGACTTGCTGGACATAGGCCTTCGAGAGTTGAACGCCGATCGCTTCGTTGCCGGTGTAGAACGCTTCGAAGATCTGCTGCACAGAAATATCCGCACTCCCTTCGGGCTTGCGATTTCGCGTTCCGATTTCCTTCAGCAGGTCGTCGGTGTCGAGTCGGCAGAGAACGTCGCTCACGTCGACGTCCACAGATATCCAGGACATGGTCATTCCTCCGAGACAAGACGGATGCCGCGCATGGCAGCGGTCACGGCGACGAAGTCCTGCATCGTCCGCACGTCGTTCAGCATCGTCCGGAGCATTTCCGGCGTGGCACCCAGTTCGATCGCCGTTTCGAGCGCGTGTGCGGCGCCGCGTTGGACGAGGTGCTGCGCGATTAGCTCGGGACCGTCGAGCTCGTGCTCGAGCTCGCGCGATTTATCGAAGTCCGGAATGTTGTCGATCTTGGCCATGTCATTCCTCATCGATGTCGTTGGCGGCGCGCCGTTTGATATCGACGCATTGGTCGTCGAACGCGAGCGACGTCTGGTCGCCGATCCGGCGGCGCGGCTGCGAACTACGGCGTGCTTTCGGGTTCGGATGGAGTTGGGCGCGGACCGCGGCCTGAACGGCGGCGCGCACTGCCGGCGAGAGCAGGGCATCGTCGGGCTCGCCCTCGACGCCGAGCGTGCGGCAAGCCGGCGCCAGCATTTCGTCCGGGAGGCGGGTAGGAGTCGGTCGCATGGCCGTTCTCACAGGCACCGGGTGAACGAGCACGACGAATCCCCAGCGGCCGCACGGTCCTGGTACTGCATATAGCCGAGCGCGAGCAGGTAGACGAACAGCACGCCGAGGATGGCGAGGATGTTCCGGACGATCCGGAAAGCCGACTTCACAGCGCGAGCGCCGCGCCGGGTGTTGCCGGTGGGTGTTGCTGACTGTTGGTTGGCCATCGCTCGCTCCGTGGTTGCGGTGTGTTGGAGCGAATATTACCTGTAGGTAAATATACCGTCAATACCTGTAGGTAAAATTGTGAGCGTCACATTTGAACGGCCGGATGCCTGTCTGGAGTTCGTAGGCTTCTGCTGAAATTAACGGTTAAGTGATGTCGCCTGAGCGAAGCGCCAGACCAACAAGCTTCCTACTTTGGGCTACCCGTTTCTTCACCTGCTCAAACTCTTGTTCAGCTTGGAACAACTGGGCTGCCGCTGTCTCATACGCGGATCCGGACACCCATGACTGGATGAGAGGGATCGCAGAAATATTGCCGGAAACGACGTCGGTCGTAACGCCTAATATCAAATTTATGCGGTGTTTACAACTCTGACCGTTTGCACCCGCAACGCAGGTGCACGACGCAGTAAAGCCGACGGGCTGGCGGCGGAAGACAACTTCATAAGGCTCATCGGAAGAGCCCTGGACGTGAAACATAATTTCATTCATCTCGCTCTCCGTCAGCAAATGTAACTTTTTCGGCGTGTTGACGTCGCTCTTTCCATTCACGCAGCTCGATCACTTTTACCCTTGATCTGCGGCCGTTGTACGTCGGGGCCAAGCAGCATCTTCGCGGCCCAGAGCATCTGATTTTTTGCGGCTGGCGACATCCTCGCCATCAAAGCCACTACTTCCATAGTGATCGGGTCCACAGCCGGAAGTTTTGCTTCTTCGGCAGGCGCGAGTTCAGCTTCGACACCGTCCATCCAGCCTTTGGGTTTGCTGAATTTATGCTCAACAAGATCGGCCAATTCCTCTCCGATTCGCTTCTTGCCGGCCTTTCCCTCCGGGTACAGCATCCGCGTGACATACGATGCCTCCCTCTCAATGCGGCGCCCAAGTTCCGCAGAAGAGCCGTCGCATTCGTGGTCGCGGAGCCACAGAAGCCTCTGCCGGCGCTGCTCATATTTATCCATACGTCCATTTCATAGAGATTTTACTTGGAGGTAAATGCCCTTCAGGTATTGACTTGTAGTTACCCACAGGTAAAAATTCGGCAATGGAAAAGCTCCTTGCCTTCATCAACAGCCTGTCACCGTCAGAGCGCGAGCATTTCGCGTCGACCTGCAGGACCACCATCGGCTATCTCCGCAAGGCAATCAGTGCCGGGCAAGAACTGAGGCCGGATTTATGTGTGCGTATAGAGCGGTACCCGGGTTGCCCGGTGGGCCGAATCGATTTGCGACCGAGAGACTGGTTCGAAAATTGGCCTGAGCTTGTCGCTGCGTCGCCTCCTCGCGCGCCTCTTCAAGAGGAGGGCGTATGACGCATCACACGTTAAGACTGACTGCGGATGCATCGGGCGTGGGAGCGTCGGTGCAGTTACTTTCCGAGCTTGCCAAACGCTTTCCGGAGGTCGTTGAGCGATTTGTTGACGGACTGCTCGACCTTTCTGAACTCGTTCGCGTCGACGTGCGTAACTGCACCGCAGGAACTGCAGGTGAGGTTCGGATCTGTCTTGAGCCTTCGGATTGTTTCCGTGAGTTTCTTGCGGCAGTTGCCGCAGGGAACGTCGACGGTTTGGTTGTCGAAGTTGATGGTCATGGGTGTTCCCCTCGCAAAGGAGATTGACGTGTGGAAACGCAATTCTAGCGCGGGGTGGAACACCCTCAATTTCGTGGTCGGCGGCGCGGGCAACGCGGTTGCGCAGCAAGAGGAGGGCGTCTGACATGCGGCGTATCCGATCGATGTTGATCCCGGTTCGCGGACAGATCCGCAGGCGCGCCGCACGCGCATCCTGTCCTGAAATGGGCGCGTGGCTACCGTGGGTTCGGCCGCCTGGCGTCGAACTCGTGCAGTTCCGCGCGCGGATCGAGGAACGCAACCGGTCGGACCTCAGGAGCGAGGTCGATCGCGTGCTGCTTGAGCGAGCGGGTGCAGAAACTCCTCCCATGCACTCTGAAAGTGCTCGAAGGCGAATATCGAAGCATCCGATGACGGGCTTTGTAACGCGTTTGAAATCCCTCGCTCGCAACAGCGCGCGAAGGCTTCTTCGAGCAAATCGGGGTGCGAGTGACAGGCAATGAGAGCGCGGATCATCGCATTCTGCGCGCGCACTTCTGCCTCGCAGAGCGTAAGGCGAAACGTGAGCTGTTCGATGGGTGTCGGCGTGGCCGATGTTTCGTCGTCTTTGTTGTCCATGAGGGTTCCCTTTCGTTGTGAACCGGTGTGTGTGGAAGCTACCGATTCTAAACGGGGTGTGAACCCTCACCAATTCTGTCGCGGGGCGCCGATGTTTGCGCCGGGCGGCGCGTGAATTCACGGGGATTTGCATGGTGTCCATGCAAAAAATTTTGCTCGCGGCTCAAGTGGGCTCTCAAGTGGTAATTCGATTGGATTTGTATATGACGCGGACCAAACGACCTGACTCTGAAGCCCGCACGGCGTTCTGCGTGCAACGTGCCGGCGCAAAGCGTCGAGGCATCGCGTGGGATTTCACTTTCGAAGACTGGATGGCCGTCTGGACCGAGTCAGGACATTTCGCGGAGCGCGGCCGGAACAAAGGGCAATACGTGATGGCACGAAACGGTGATACCGGGCCCTACGCGCGAGGCAACGTGAGCATCATTTTGCATAGCAGGAACATGAGCGATGCGCATGTCAACGTCCCTGAAAAATGTAGCCCGGCCAGACGTATTGGGACCGGGAAGGGATGGAGCATCAACAAGCTCAGCAAGAAGAATCCGTATCACGTCATGCACTGCGGGAAATACGTCGGGGTGTTCTCGACCGAGGACGATGCGCGCCGCGCATACCTGCACGCCGTCGAGCAGACGAGGTTGCAGGTTGCGGCGGGTTCCCTGCGATCGCGGGCAACTGAGCAAAGTCAATCTCAAAATACTCAAAACCATGAATAGCGAAAACAAGTCGTTGCCAATGGTGGGCGGCGCGGTCGATGGCCCGTCTTTCGTCCCGGAAGAGAAGATTGCGTTGTGCAAAACATTTCGCGATGCCGTTCGACTGTCCTGGTCGCTGCGCAGGACGCGGGGAATGTCGAAAAAGACACTGTCGGAGCTGTGCGGCTTCCACGCGCCTCACGCCACGGATTATTTGCACGACACCGACTATGACGCGGCGGGCCGCAAACGCCGGTCATTACCGCCTGATTCGATCAAGGATTTTGAGGCAGTAGTCGGCAACCGGGCCATCACGCAATACATGGTTCATCAGGTTCGGCTCACGCTCATGGAAGCGCTGCTCGAACAACGGAAAGCGGCATGAAATACGAAGAGGCGAAAGCCGTCTGTGAGAAAGCATTCGCTGCTGCGGAGTTGCGCGTCGGTGCGGACGAAGTTGCGGTGAAACGAGAGGTCAGTTTGATGGCCGCGCGTGACCGGATTCTGATGCGCGCGCTGCACGTCGTGACAAAGCACGAGTCATCCACAGGGCAGTCATGAACGCGGATCTGGTTGGCACGGTTGTGTTGCGCACGTTCGCAGTGATGGGCGTCGCTGTGGCGTTCATGCCGTCGATCGCGCGATCGCGCGTGAGGTTTGGTTTCACGAGCTGTCTCGCGCTCGCCGCCGTGCTGATCTGGTTCAGGCCGTAGGAGTCACATGTCGTTTCACTTATCGAATCTCGCCTGGAGCGTCGAGCTCCGCCACGCGCAGAAGATTGTCCTGCTGTGCCTTTCACATCTGGCGCTGCAGAGCACGTGTGAATGTTCAGTCACGGTGCGCAAGCTCGCGTACATGTGCGGCATGTCAGATAGCGGCGTGCGTGGTCAGCTCGAAGCCCTGACAGCGGCCGGCCTGGTCGACGAGATCCCGGGCAATGGCGAGACTTTCTATCGCGTCAACGTGGCGCCGCGCGATGCCTAAGACGAGCAAGAAGGGCGCGGCGGAGCACCCACAGATCAACGCTGGCCTCGTCGAGGCCGCTATACGCCGTCACGTCGACCCGCGCGGCGCCAACACGCTCATTCCCGAGGCTGAAATTCGCTGGGGCGTCGGCTCGCAGCGCGGCGTTTATCGCGCGGACTTCGTCATGGTCACGCGCTCCAGTTACGCGACGGAGCTCGAGGTGAAAGTATCGCTCGCGGACTGGCGCAAGGATCTGTCGAAGCCGAAGTGGGTTGGCATGCCCGCCTGGATCACGCGCTTCGTCTACGTGGTGCCCGAGCAGCTCGGTATTCCTGAATGGGTGCCCGCGCATGCTGGCGTGTGGCATGTGCGCCCGCGGCCGTCGCAATACGAAGCGTGGGAAGGGCCACGGCGCCCCGACGGCTATCAGATCGTCGTCGCCCGCGCGCCGCACGTGCTCGGCCGCGAAAAGCTACCAGCTGCCGTGCTCGGCACGTGGCTGCGCAATCTCTATTACCGCTACTGGGAACAGCGGGTTCATCTTGAGGGCCGCATTGCGCGGCACGTGCGGGAGAGAGTTGCATGAGAGTCGCAGACGTATTGCGCGAACTCGGTCGCCCGATCGCCTACTACCCGTTCCTCGCTCGATACCTCGGCGGCGTGAACGCTGCCGTGTTCTTCTGCCAGATCTTTTACTGGCAGGACAAGGCTACCAGCGAATTCGGCGTGCATAAGACCGTCGATGAGCTCGAGCACGAGACCGGCCTGTCCTACGAGGAACAGCGCGCCGCCCGCACGAAGTTGCGTGCCGCCGGTGTGCTGATCGAGACCGCCAAGCGCATCGAGCATCGCACGTACTTCCGCGTCGACGAGGATGCGCTCGAATTGCTGTTGTCTTCCGAGCCACCCGCACGTAAGGCGAAAAAGTCATTGGTGGGCACATCGGGAAAGTCCACTTCCCGAAATGGGAAAAGTCCATCTCGGGAAGTGGACAAAGTCCATTCCGCGAACTTGGAAAAACCCATGCCGCCGGGTGGGGAAAACCGCGCCCGCGGGAAGGGAGATCCCCATTCCGTTAACGGTACAGAGATTACAGCAGAGACTACAGCAGCAACGCGCGCGGCCGAGGCTGTGGACAACTCTGCTGTTGCTGCTGCTGAAGCTGAAAAAGCCCAACCGAACCCCGAGCGCGAATTGACGGACTTGCTGGTGTCGCTCGAGGCCGCTCGGGGCAAATCGCTGAGCGTCGACCGGAACCGCGACCGTGTGCACGTGCTGACGTGGGTCGGCAAGGGCGTGACGGCGGCGCGACTGCGGGAAGCCCACGCGTTGGCCGTGGCGGCGCGATCGCGAGAGGGCGACGAACGGCCGACGTACGCAGGGTTCGTCTCGACGTTCATCGACGCAGAGGCCGCGGCGCCGGTGACGGCTGAGTCACAAGCACAGGTCGACTGGTGGCTGGCAGGCGAGGAAGTGCTGGTGGCGGCCGGCGAACGCTTCGGCGCCCGGCCGAAGCGGCGCGACGAGCCTTTGCCGCTGTACCGCGCGGTGGTGGCCAGAGCGGCGGGTAAGGGGCCGTGGATCGACGCGATCCTGCGCGACGCCCAGCGCGGCGGCGGCCAGTTCCAGCAGATGATCGTGGCGACGCTCGGTGAAGCGCTGCTGCCTGTCGACTGGTACGCATCATGAGCACCCAAACCGAAAACGCATTCTGGCTCGTGTGGTCGCCGACCGGCAGCGCGCCGCCGCGGTACCGGCACGCGAGCAAGCAGAGCGCCATCACCGAGGCAGAGCGGCTCGCGCGTGCTCACCCTGGCCAACTGTTCGTCGTGCTCGAGCCGATCGCCGGGCGGCGCGTGGACAACATGGTGCGCACGACCTACGTCGATGAGAAGGAGATCCCGTTCTGATGAGCAACGTCATCGACATCGAGGAGCTGCGCTTCACGCGCGACAAGCGGATCGTGCGGCCGCGCGAGGAGTGCGAGCACAAGCACATGACGATGGACGACCACGGCCAGTTCGTCAGGTGCGACGACTGCAAGGTGCAGCTCTCTCCGTTCTGGGTGCTCAGCCGGATGCTCGATCAATACGAGCGCGCTCTCTCGAAGATTGCCGGCCGCGAGCAGCGGCAGTCCGAGGCCGAGCGCAGGACGGTGCATCTGCGCGCCGCCCAGGTCGTCGAGCGGGCATGGCGCAGTCACACGACGGTGCCGACGTGCCCGCACTGCGGCGAGGGGATTCGCGCGACCGATGGCTTCGGAAATAGCGCGATCAACAGATCTATCGATGAACGGCGGCGCGCCGCCAAGAAGGGAGGCGTATGAACTGCAAGCCGGGCGATCTGGCGGTGACAACGGGCATGGCCGTGCCAGCCAACAACGACGTGATTGTCGAAGTTGAAAGTTTCGCTTTCGTCAATCACTTGGGCATGACGGTATGGAACATAAAACACCGTCAGCCGATGCTTGTGGATACCGGTCCGCGAGCAGGAACGTGGATGGATCGCGGGATTATTTGCGACACAAATCTTCGCCCGATCAGCGGCGTGCCGGTGCACGACGAGCAGCTCGACGAGGTGCCGGCATGAAAGCGACGATCCAAGCGGATGGCACGATGGTCATAACAGCGGAGACCGAGATCGAGGCGTATGCGCTCGGGCGGTGGTCGATGGACAGCAATTTGGATTTGGACCCCAACCTGTGGTGTCCAAAGTTGGTAACCGACTGCTCGAAATACCCAGCGGCGATTCAACCCAGCCGGGTGTCCGGAGCAACTCAGCAATGAGCGAGCTCTTGATCCTCTCCGTGATCGCGGCGCCGCTCGTGCTCGTGCCGGCGTTCATCGTGTCATTCCTATCGTATGTGGAACCGCTATCCTGGCCATACACCGAGATAGCGTTCGCGATCGCCGAGGAGTCGGAATTTGCGCGGTTCGAACGCGAAATGCTCGAGAAGATTGCCGCGTCGCTCGCGATCCCGAAGGAGCTGCTCGACGAACCCTATGAGTCTAGCGGCTATTCCTACTTCGCCGAATCGCTCAAACGCGACGCGCAAAGATATGGTGGCTGGCGATGAGCAAGGGCACTGTCCGTTTCCCTGAGAGCGCGATCGTCGACGGCCGCATTGGTACGTCGCGCATTGCAGCGACGATCGCGGGCGCGGCGGCGCGCCTGGCATCCGCCGATCTCGAACCGCTGCAGGGCGCCGTGCAGACACTTGCGCGCGGCATCGCGGCACAGACCGGACAGACACCCGAGCAGGTCGCCGCAGCTTGGGGCACTGTCGAATATTCGAATTCTAGCGGGGTGCAGTTGGTAGCCCCGCACATGGCGGCCGGCGCAAAGCATCGCGCGAACGCGGCACTCGGGGAAAAGCCTGCGCCTGGCAAGCGCGAAACCCCGCGGGGGGAACTGACGCCCGTGCAGCGCGTGCAGCAACTCGGCCGGCTCGGTACCGGACGGATGAACAAGACTGAGGCCGCGTACGAGCAGCTGCTGGCGGCGCGTCTCCACCTTGGCGAGATCCTCTTCTATCGCTTCGAAGCGCACAAGCTGCGGCTCGGCGACAACACGTTCTATACGCCCGACTTTACTGTGATCGTTGCCGACGGCAGCACGGAATATCACGAGGTGAAGGGCTACTGGACAGACAAGGCGCGCGCCAAGACGAAGGCGGCCGCCGCTCAACACCCGTATCGATTCATCGCAATCAAGCGCGCCGGCCGTCACGGCTGGAGCTTTGAAGACCTCACCAGCCGCAGCTGGTGATCACCCATCCATCCAGGAGCGTCACATGTCAGTCCGAGCAAAGTTCAAGGTTATCTCGACCACGCAGCGCAAACACTGGGACATCCAGAAGGGAAACATCCACGAAATCCAGCTCGAGCCGGTGACGAGTGGCTCGACGGAAAACGAAAGTTTCTACGCCGCCACTCCGCACGGTGCGATCAACCTGCAGACCGTCAACGAAGAAGCCGGCGCGCAATTCGAGCTCGGCGCCGAGTACTACATCGACTTCACGAAGGCCTGACGTCGCACGCGGCCATCGCGCCGCGCCGCGCGCATCAAATCACATGGAGAAAATGGACATGGACAACCAGCACAAGCAGATCAATGGGTATCGCGACCTGTCACAGGCTGAAATCGATCTCATCAACGAGATCAAGGCGAAAGGCGAGGAACTGCGCGCGCTCGTGACGAGGATCCAGGACGTTGCGATTCCGCCGCTTCCCGAAATCGAACCCGCCGTGGCTGGCGACGAGCCGGTGCTTCTCGAAGGCAAGCCCATCGCAATTGCGACGGAGGGCGATGACCCGTGGTACTGGCTTCGATATGCGGACGCTTCGTTTCGATGCGGAGTCATGTATGCGGTCCGCGCCGTGGCGAAACCCGCATCGTATTGACGATGAGCCAGCTCGACATGTTCGGCAGCGCGGAGCCGATCACCATCACCGCGTCGCCGGCGTCCAACGAAGCCGCAGTCATCCGCGACCGGCACGCCGAGTTGATTGGTCTGCTGCCCGAGAAACTTCGGCCGCAGTGCACGCCCGCGCTGCCGGTGCCGAGCGCCAAGGCCGAGCTCGACGCGTGGACCCGCACCACGCAGCGCATCTATCTGCTGTACCTCATCGGCGCAATTGCGCGCGGCGTTTATCGCGATGCGAGCGAGGCCAATGCCCCGTACGTGCTGATGAAGCTGAACGGCCTCGGAGGTCAGTGGTGAAGATGACCTTCATCGTGCCGGCACAGTTCACGGTATTTGGCGTGCCGCAGCGCGAGCGGCCACCATGCCTCGCGCAGTGCGAAGTGGTGGAACTCGTGCGCTCATTCGCCTATTCCCCGTGGAAGTTCCGGAACACACTGCGCCGCGGCCTGCGTGTCAGCTACTCGGCGTACGTCCGGCTGCCGGCATGGATCGCGCCGCCGGAGAACTGGCCGCGCCTTGAGACTGGCGAGGTCGAGCTACGTGTGCCGATGCACCTGAATCAGCGGGTGCCGCTCCCGGAATTCCCTCCCGACCGCAACCGCGTGCGCATTGACGATGTGCTGAAGCTTCGAGGCGATCCATGCTGACGCGCAAGAAGCCGCTCGTGAGCAGGACGCCGCTGAAGCGCTCCGCGCCGATCGGCGTGCGGCCGTCGCCGGGCAGCTCGCTCACGCGCACGAAGGTCCGCGTGAAGTCACCGGTCGCAGCACATCCAAAACATTGGGCCGCCAAACGTCGCCCGAGTCCTACCGCGATAGAACGTCGATACATGGGCTACGTCGCCGCACTTTGTTGCGCGGTGTGCCGCCGTCTAGGTATTGAAGGAACACCAGCAATTGTCCATCACCAACGGACGGGCACCGGGAAAATGCGCGCCAGTCACTACCGCACTTGTCCGTTGTGCCCGCTGCACCATCAGGGCAGCGGCTTCGGAGTGCATGACATGGGCCGGTCACAATTCGCTGACTTATACGGTTTCAGCGAGGTCGACCTCGTTGAGGAAACTCGCGGCCTGTTGGTTGAATATCTTCCTGCCGAGGAACGCACATGAAACAGGACATGTCAGGCGAGATTTTCCACCGTCTCACTGTCGTCGCAGATGGTGGCGGCGCGCGCGTGTTGTGCGCGTGCCAATGCGGTGGCCGCGTTGACGTCTTGCGCAGCAATCTTCGGAGAGGGAACACGCGTTCTTGCGGGTGCCTTCATAGGGAACGGGCCGCTGAGCGTGCAGCCGTACGTAATCTCCGCCACGGAATGACAAACACCCGGATTTGGGGGATTTGGGACGGGGTCGTCGATCGCACGAGCCGACCGGGTACGTGCCATTACGCCGACTATGGGGCGCGAGGCATTTGCCTGCATCCCGAATGGCTGATCTTCGAGAATTTTTACCGCGATGTCGGCGCTCCACCGAGCGATCTGCATTCCATCGACCGTATAGACAACAACCGCGGCTACGAGCCTGGAAATGTGCGATGGGCGACTGCCGCCGAGCAGGCGAGAAATCGCCGCAGCAACAGGTTCGTGATGATCGCCGGCAAGCGCATGTGCCTCGCCGAGGCAGCTCGAGTGGTGGGTATCAGCAAATCGACAGCGTCACGCTTGCTTCAGCGTGGGGAATGGGCCGAGGTGTTCGGTGGCGTGCCTGACGAATCTGTGGGAGAGATCGATGGTTGATACGACCCGACGGGGCGGCTCGGCGATGCGATGGTCAGAGGAAGAGGACGAAATCCTGCGCGAGATCTGGAAGTTGCGTACGCCGCTCAAGGTTTCTGCCGCACGCTTGCCGGGCCGATCCGTGCGCGGGATACAGATGCGCGCAGACATCCTCAAGTTTCCACGCCGCCGGCAGGCACGCGGAACGTCCGACACACGCCCGGCCTTCGTTGCATTGTGGAAGGCCCTGAAGAAGCCCGGCACCCGCATTCAGTTGGCGGCGCGAGCTGGAGTATCGAATCAGACCGCTGGCGATTTCATCAAGCATTTCCGCAGCCAGATGCACATCGTCGGCTGGTATCACCCCGCCGATGGCAGAGCCGCACCGATCTACAAAGCAGGTGCTGGCGAGGACAAGCCGAAACCGCCGAACAAGCCTCGCGCTGAGGTCTATAGCGATTACTGGAAGCGTATGAAGCGTGAACGGCCCGATCTCGCGGCGGCGCGTATCGCGCGTGCCACGTTCAAACGCCTCGAACGCGAAGGCAAGTTGATGAAACGAGATCCGGCCGCTATCGCGTTGTTCGGCGTGTGTGGCGGCGCGCGGCCGGAATGAGCGAGCCGCTTGAGTGGTGGGAATACGGTGACCCGCTGGACGTGCTTGAACGCCGCCAGTCTGAGAGATGCGTCGGATGCCAGCACGCGGCGGCGCGTGAAGATCCGTTCGGCGGTGTGCGAATGGTGTGTAGGAAGGGCCGGAAATACGGGAAGCGCTGTGCGCAATACAAGGAAACCATCGAATGACAGAAACGACAGAAATGCTCTTCCGTACGCCGCAGGACGCGATGCGGTATGCGTTCAGCTATGCGATGCAGCAGCGAGACAGGCCGCTTGCCGATCGCTTGGCCGCGCCGGCGGCGCGCACCGGCAAGGGGCTGCATGGGAACGATGGCGCCGGGCAGGCTGGCATGATCCGGCGCGAACTGGATCAACTCAGCGATATCGACCGAGCTGTTCTCGTCGCATTGTTTGCGCCGCACTCATATCCTTGTTCGTGCGGTGCCGCGTGCTGCTCACGCCACACCCCCAACCCTGAGTATGCAGCTGCTATTACCTTCCTCGCGGAGAAGGCACTCTCCCAGCTTTCCGGTCATCTGTCCAATTACCAACTGCGGCGCGGCCTTGTGGAGAAAGCCCTTGGGACGAAGATTACGATCAAGGATCTGGCTGCGAAGTGCGAGGTAACCGAGAAAACTGCAGATGCACATTGGCGAATCGTCAGGGACTGGATTGGCGGTACGCCAAAGAAGAAGTCGAAAAAGGCAGCGAAACGGGAGCGCGTCAACGCCGGCGACGGTGTAGCCGACGTCGCGCGCGTCGACGAAGAAGAGGATTCGAAAACGCTCACGGCCGTCGACGGGATAGCATCCAAAGCGCGAAAGAATGCCGACGAATTGCTGTCCGCGCTGTCGTTCATCAGGGCCTAGCGCACTGGTTTGTTGACTTTTACTATTTCGACCGTAAAATACGCCTCAATCTGACACTGTGAATAAGTGTCTCCAAAGCCCCGCCAAAAAATTGCGCGGGGCTTTTTCGTTTGTGTTGGAGGTCTCGCGATGAGCAAACCGGCTTCGAAGGCAGCAGTGCCAAAGGGTGCTCGCCCGAAGCTCGGCCGGAGCGTAATTGTCCGATATCGCTTCGTGAAACCGATGACGGTCGGCATCATCATCGGAGTGTATGAGGCCGATACCGACGACGTCATCGTGCAGGCCTTTCCTGTCGACCGGGAGTCGATTCAGATTCCTGCGATCCCTTACTACAGCGCCGAGCCGGACGATGACGTCCAGTCCGCGGTGTGGCCAGCCTGATCCCGAACATTCTCACCTTTCGCGCAGGTCGCCATCGTGTTGCGGATATCGGTGCGCGCTGATATGCAGGCGGCGGCTCGCAGCCTCAGTGCACTCGAGCAGAAACAGGTGCCGTTTGCTACCGCGCTCGCGTTGACCTCGCTGGTGAAGATCGCCCAGCAGGCAGAGAAGAAGGCGCTGCCTCAGATCTTTGACAGGCCGACGCCGTTCACGGTCAATTCGATCGGCGTCAAGGGCGCTCGCAAGTCCAATCTCGAGGCGACGGTGTTCGTGAAGGACATCGCTGCCGCTTACCTCGCACCGTTTGAGTTTGGCGGTCCACACAAGCTCATCGGTTCGGGCAAGACCTGGCTGAACCCGAAGGACCGTGCTCTCCTGAACCAGTACGGCAACTTCTCCAAGTCCGCGCTGGACCGGCTCAAGGCGCGCCCCGACATATTCGTGGGCACGATCCATACGAGGACCGGCGAACAGATCGGTGGTGTGTGGCAGCGACCAGCGCCGACCAAGGTCATCCAGACCCCTGGCAAGCGGGCTACGAAGGTGCGCGGCGCCAACAAGACAGGTCACCTGAAGCTGCTCATACGGTTCGGTGATGCTGAGCCGGTCAAGCAGCATCTCGACTTCGGATCACGCGCAGAGGCGATCGTGAAGGCGAATGCAGCGGCCGAGTTTGCAAAGGCGTTGGCCAAGGCGCTCGCAACAGCCAAACGTCGGTGAAGCGTGCGGGCCGGCGTGCCCGCAGAGCCCGGCCCAGCAAGGCTTTGCTGGCAGTGCTCAAAAAATAGGCAAATCCGGTCGTCGCACCACGTTGGTGCGGGTCCTTCCCACCGCCCTACCGGAACGCGGGCACTGCGCGCGCCCGTTCTTCCCGTTCTTCTGAGTAAAAAAAACGCGTTACACGTTACACGGCAGTGACGCGGCGCACGGCGCAAACCCTTATGGCAACTGGCGAGACTGGTGTAACGCGGAAAAATCGCGGCGTTACACAGAGCGCTGGCGCCGTTACACCGGCGACGATCGGGAAGGCCGCGCTCTGTGAAGCGCTAGGGTGGACGCGGCCGCGGCTCGATCGACGCCTCGACGGCGATGGAAATTTTCCGGTCGCGAAACGTGGCACGCGCGCCGGCGGCTGGGAATTCGATCTCGCCGCAGTCCGGACATACCTCGGCGTCGCGCCGAAGGAAGCGGGCGAGCCGACGCCGGCGCCGGCATCGAAGACGCAGGGCCGCGCGCCGATCGACTCGCGCACGCCGTTCGCTGAACCGAAGTACACGGTCGTGCCGCCCGCCGGCGTCGAGCCAGTTGTGCATGCGGGCGAGCAGACGGCGCGGCAGCGACGCGATGCGGTACAGGCGGAGATCCTGGAGGACAAGCTGCGGCGCGATCGCGGTGAGCTCGTGCAGGTCGAGGTCATGCGCCAGGTGTTGAACACGATGCTTGCGCATCTCGGTAAAGGGCTCGACAGACTGTCCGACCAGGTCGTCGAGCGCTGTGGTTTGCCGGAGGAATACGCGGACCAGATTCGCGCGGTGACCGACGATCTGCGTCGCGCAATGGCGGACGAATTACGCGTGCTGCTGGAGTAGCACGATGCTCGAACTCGAATATGCCGACCCGTACCAGGTCGCGCGCGAGTCACTCAGCTCGCTTGTGCCGCCCGAGCGGCAGACCGTCGCAGAGTACGCGGTGCTGTACCGGCACCTGTCGAACCAGGGCGGCGGTTATGTCGGTCGCTGGCACCACGAAAAAGCGCCGTACCTCGTCGGCCCGATGGAGACGCTTACGCGTCTGGACTATCTGACGACGGTGGTCGTCGGGCCGGGGCAGTCCGGCAAAACGGAGATCGCGCAGAACTGGTTGCTCAAGTCGGTGGCCAACGACCCGGCCGACATGCTGTGGTACATGCAGACCGACCCGGGTCTCGAGTCGTATGTGAAGAGCCGGATCAATCCGATGATCGACTCGCATCCCGAAATGGCGATGCGTCTCGGGTCGAGGCCGATCGACGACTCGCTGCACTTCAAGCGTTTCGACGGCATGCGCGTCGAGTTCCTGTCGGCCGCGCCGAACAACGTCATCAACAAGTCGGCGCCGCGGATCGTTGCCGACGAGGTGGACGCCTACGACAAGGCGCTTGGCGACGTCAAGACTCTGCTCGATGTGCGCCGGCAGACTTTCCAGCGTCAATCGATGCTGCTGGCGATGAGCCATCCTGACCGCGCGCGCGGCCTCGTCCCGGATCGCGACTGGTCGGAAGGGATCATGGCCATGTACGGCGACAGCGATCGCCGCATCTGGTATTGGCCGTGTCCACACTGTGGCGCATGGTCTAGTCCCGTTCCGATCGCGGCGCGCTATATGGCGCTGCACTATGACGAGAAACAGACGCTCGATGAGATCGAGCGGAATACGCGGCTCATATGTCCAGTGAATGGATGCCTCATTGAGGACCGCGAGCGGCGCGCGATGAATGTCGCCGCGTTCCGGTCCCCGTTCGGTGGATGGATCGGAGACGGCCAAGAGATATCGCAGGACGGGATTGTCACCGGCGAACTGGTTGCGCGCAAAAGCGCGGGCTTCTGGATCGTCGGCGCGATGTCGCCATTCATCCTGGGCGGCATCGGCGGTCTCGCCCGGGCGAAGGTCAAGGCAGAGCGCGAGCTGGAGGTCAGCGGCGAAGACATGGCACTCCGCCAGGTCACGGTCAAGCAGCTCGGTTTTCCCTACGCAGCAACGCGCGGCGTCGGTTCGATCGACGCGAATGTGCTGGCCGAGCGCGCTGACTCGGAACTGAAGCTGGGCGTCGTACCCGAAGGCGTGCGCTTCCTCGTGACGGGCGTCGACTGTCAGCTCGCGCACTTCGAATGGCTCACGCGCGGTTTCGGCATTGACGGCGAAAGCTGGGTCATCGACAAGGGGCGCATACCCGGAGATCCCGCGACATCTGCGGAGGACTGGGACCAGATCATCAATCTGATCAAGCGGACCTATCCGCTCGCCGACGGATCTGGTCGCGCGATGCCCGTCCGTGCGCTGGGTTTTGACAGCTACGGGCAGCCGGGCGTAACGCAGCAAGCCTATGCCGCGTGGCGCCGCTGGAAAAAGGCGGGTCTCACACGGTTGATCGGGAAGATCTCTGGCCGCGATGCGTGGACGGTCATTCCGACGAAGGGTGCCGACAAGCTCGCCGCGCCGCGCCTGATGGTCGTGTATCCGGACACATCGCGCAAAGCAAACCGGGCGGCCTCGAGTGGTGACGTTCCAGTCGCACGTTTCAATCCGAACCTGTTCAAGGATGACCTGGCTGGCCAGTTGCAACTGGCTGAGCCGGGAAAGCTGTATGTGCATTTTCCGCATGCGTTGCGCTCGCAGGAGCAGCCGCACGTGTGGTTCGAGCAGCTTACTTCCGAGACCCGCACGAAGAATGGCGGTTGGGAGAAAAGCGCGGCAGGCCGTCGGAACGAGGCGCTCGATCTGATGGTGATGACGCACATGCTCGCCCAACTGCATGGCCTGAACCGCATCTCGTGGGATAAGCCGCCCTCCTGGGCAAAGCCGTGGGACACCAATTCGTCTCTCGTCGCGGTGAGCACGGCTTCGACAAGCCCCGGCTCAGCCGGATCCACATCGTCGACGGCGCCGCAAAGCGCGCCGCGCGAGAAGAAAAAGTCAGCAGTTCACCGGTACCGATAAACATGGCCACAAACGATCTCTGTTCGCCGCTGTACGGCATGACCGATGCGCAGCTGCAGGCCGCGCTCGCGGCCGCCCAGCAGGCGTATATCGATCTGCGCACTGGCGACAAGGCCGTGACGGTGGCATATGCGCAGGGCGATGGATCGCGTAGCGTCACGTTCCAGACCACGAACCTTGCCGCGGTCCGGATGTTTATCCGTGACCTGCAGGCAGCTCTCAACCCGGGCGTGAAGATGTGCAAGCGCCGCCGCATGGTTCCGTTGTTCTGATGAGCAGCGCCGCCATACTGGTCGACGCGAGCGGCCGGCCGCTGCGCGCGCGCGCGAATACCGGCGCCGGTCCGGGTACCCTGGCGAACAACGTCGGCCGTGCGTTCTTCCCGTATCAGGCCGCGGACTGGCAGACGCAGGAGATGGGCGCGTGGCTGCCGTGGATCCGCTCACCCGATGCCGAGATCAACCAGTTCCGCGACCGCATGGTCGCGCGCTCGCGCGATCAGGTTCGTAACGACGGTCGCTCGAGCGGCGGCATCACGCGGATCCTCGACAACGCCGTCGGCGCGTCGCTGCGTTTGTCGGCCGCGCCGGACTATCGCGCCCTCGCCGAGATCAGCGGAGCAGCTTTCGATATCAAGTGGGCGAACGAATTCAGGCGTGCAGTGGAGGCGCGTTGGCGCCTCTTTTCGAACGACTTCGGCCGCTACAACGACGTGTCCCGTCAGCTCACCGTCTCGCAGCAGCTGCGTCTCGCGCTGCGCCACAAGCTGATTGACGGTGAGGATCTGGTCATCAATTACTGGATGCCGGAACGGGTGGGGCGCGGCGGCGCGCGATATGCCACGGCCTATCTCGTCGTGGATCCTGACCGCCTGTCGAATCCCAACCAGATGGTCGACACGCGCCACATGCGCAACGGCGTGGAAGTGGATGAAAACGGCGTGCCGCTGGCATACCACATCCGCAAGGCGCACCAGAACGACTGGTACAACTCTGTCGAAAGCATGATCTGGGAGCGCGTCGAACGCGAGGACGATGACGGCTGGCTGCGCGTGATCCACGACTTCGAGCGTGACCGTGCTGGCCAGAACCGCGGCGTGGGCGTCTTCATTCCGGTGCTCGCCCACGCAAAGATGCTTGCGCGCTACTACGGCATCGAGCTGCAGGCGGCGGCCCTCGCCGCGTCGATTGGTACGTACGTCACGAGCCCATATGATCCGTCGGAAGTTCAGGACGCGGTCGGCGGCGAGGATCACGAGCTCGGCTATTACCAGGGTCTCCGGGCGGAATGGAACGAAGAGCGCCCAGCGATGTTCAACGGTGTGCGCGTGCCTGCGCTGGCCCCCGGCGAAGACATCAAGGCGTTCACGTCCGACCATCCGCACAACGGCTTTACCGAGTTCGTGCACGAGATGCAGGGTTGTGTCGCATCCGCCCTCGGGATTTCGCTCGAGCAGGTTACGCAGGACTGGTCGAGGAGCAACTACTCGAACATGCGCGGGTCACTGCTGGAGAGCTGGAAGACGCTCATTCGACGCCGGCTCGAATTCTCTGCAGGCACCGCGACGCCCATGTACGCGGTTTGGCTTCGCGAGTCGATGGAGAACGGCGAACTCCCCCTTCCGGCCGGCGCGCCCGATTTTCTCGATGGGGTGACCGCATACGCGGGCTGCAGCTGGCTCGGGCCCGCACGCGGTTGGGTGGATCCGGTGAAAGAGCCGCAGGGTTCGATCCTGAAGATGGATGCGGCGCTGACCACGCTCAAGCAGGAAGCCGCCGAGCAGGGATCCGACTGGGAGGAGCTGCTCGATCAGCGTCAGATCGAAATCGAGGCCTTCCGCGAACGTGGCATCCCGCTACCCGAATGGGGCGGCAGCGAGATGGCCACGCGCACCGACGAACCTCCCCAGGAGCCGCAGGCAGCATGAGCAACTATCCCCATCTTGCAACGCGGCTCTTCAACGTGCCGATCGCAATCGCGCCGCAGAAGGCCGAAATCGTAATGGCAGCGCTCGCGGATCGTTTCGGAATCGCGAAGATGTTCCGCGGCGGCGGCGACGTGGTGGTGCTGGCTGACGGTGGCGCGCAGGCATTCCTGCAAAGCGCCAATACGTCGCAGGCCGACTATCGCCCGTATGAGGTCGTGGAGGGGGTTGCGATCGTTCCTATCGAGGGAACGCTTGTGCACAAGCTCGGCGAATTGCGGCCGTACTCGGGGATGACGGGTTACGACGGCATCCGCGCCAATCTGAGCATGGCGATGGCCGACGAGAGCGTTCGAGCGATTGTGCTCGATATCGATTCGCCGGGCGGCGAGGTCGCCGGCTGCTTCGATCTCGTGGACTCGATCTATGCCGCGCGCGACGTCAAGCCGATCTGGGCCATTTGCACCGAGAGTGCCTATTCGGCCGCGTACGCGATCGCGACGGCGGCGAGCCGGATCATCGTCCCGCGCACCGGTGGCACCGGCAGCGTCGGCGTCATTTGTATGCATGTCGATTTTTCGCAGGCACTGACGAAAGCGGGAATCGAGGTCGAGCTCATCTATTTCGGCGACAAGAAAGCCGACGGCAGCGACATGAAGCCGCTGTCGAAAGACGCCCGCGCACGGTTTCAATCCGATGTCGACGCGATGGGCCAGTTATTTGTTGAGACCGTGGCGCGTAACCGCGGCCTCACTACCGCAAATGTGCGAGGCACACAGGCCGGCACATTCCTCGGCGCCGCTGGCGTCGAAATCGGCTTCGCGGACGCAGTGATGTCGCCCGATGAAGCATTCGCATCCTTGCTCGACGAGCTGGGCTGACTTATCCCACCAACAGGGTAATCACATGAGCAATTTGTTTCGTAACCTGGCTGCGCGAGGTGGTATCAGCTTCGCCCACCTCGGTAAAGGAGCGGCCCGCGCGGCCGACGATACGCCTCCCCCTGACGACAAAGGCGGAAAGAAGGGAAAAGCCGAAGGCGAAGACACCGGCGACGGTGATCAGAACCGCGAAAACGGCGATGGCAAAGCTGAAGGCGAGGACCCACCGCCGGACGACAAGGGCGGCAAGAAGGGCGAAGCCAAGGGAGAGGACGGTCAGGACGACCAGGCCGCCGAGGACGATGACGACGACGAGGAAGAGATGCGCGGTAACAGCGCAGCGGCGAATGCCCGTCGACGTGAGCGGATGCGCTGCGCCCAGATCATGGGCTCGACGGCCGCAGGCAGGAACCCTGTTCTGGCCGCGAATCTCGCGTTCAACACGTCGATGACTCGCAAAGAGGCGCTGGCTGTGTTGACCGGTACGCCGGCCCCCGCGGCGACCGCGCCGGTGTCACGTCGTAATCCGTCGCTTGGCGCCGGCGGTGAACGCGGGGTGAGTTCGGAACAGGCGATCGCATCCAGCTGGAACACCGCCATGCAGAAAGCACGGCCGGCGCGCAAGCGCTGATCCGTCCCACCCGTCAATCGAACCCTCGAGGTAACTCACCATGACGCAAACCCCTCTCATCGAAGGCCGCCACGACGGTGGTTTTCTGGTCAGTGAATCGCGTGGCCACCGTTCCCGCGATCGCGGCACACTCAGCGGCGCCGCAAAGATTCCGGCGGGCCAGGTCCTCGGCCGCAAGGTCGGCGGCACCGCGGCGGCCGCTGCCAAGGCCGGCAATACCGGCAATGGCACTTTCACGCTCGACGCGACGACCCCCGTCGTCGGCAATGCCCAGCCCGGTGTGTACGTCGTGCGATGCACCACCGCAGCGGCAAACGGCGGCACCTTCCGCGTATTCGATCCGACGGGCGACGTGATCGGCGATGTCGCGGTCGGCGCCACCTTCAACGACCAGATCAAGTTCGTGATCGCCGACGGCGCGACGGACTTCGTGGTCGGCGACGAATTCGACGTGACGGTGTCTGCCCTGTCGAAAGCCTACGTGCCGCTCAGCCTGACCGCGACGGACGGATCGCAGGTCGCCTCCGCCATCTCGTTCGCGAACGTCGACGCGACGCTGGCGGACCAGACCGGCACCGTCGTCACGCGTGACTGCGAGGTCAATGGCTTCGAGCTGTTCTGGCCGACGGGCGCATCCGCGAATCAGATCTCCGCCGGCACGGCGCAGCTCGCTGCCCTGGGAATCATCGTTCGCTGATCGCCCGTAGCTCTTCCACGTTTTTCCGATAACAGTCGGCCGCGCAAGCGGCCATTATTATTTCTGGAGCCAAATAATGGCCAGTTTGGACGTGTTTCACCAGGATGCGTTTACGACCATCCAACTGACGACCGCGGTCGACAAATACCCGTTTCAACCGACGGGCCTCGGCGATCTGAACATCTTCGAGCCGGACCCGATCCGCACGACGGCACTCGCGGTCGAACAGCGGCAAGGCAAGCTCGTCGTCGTCCCATTCAGCGAGCGTGGACAGGAAGGCACGCAACGTACGACGGAACAGCGTGAAGCGCGTTACTTCAAGGTGCCGCGCATCATGCATGCCGACACGCTATACGCAAACGAAATCCAGGACATCCGCGCGTTCGGTACCGAGTCCGAGCTCATGCAGGTGCAGGCTGAAGTCGCGCGCCGTCTCAATGGACCCACGGGCCTCACGAGCAACATCGAGTACACGTGGGAGTACCACCGTCTGGCCGCCGTGCAGGGCATGCTGCTCGACGCCGACGGCACGGTGAAATACAACTGGTTCGACGAATTCGGCATTACGCCACCGAGCCTGGTTCCGTTCAATCTGTCCGCACAGACTCCCAACAGCCTACGGCCCATCGTCAATGGCATTCGCCGGACGATGGCGCGCAAAGCGCAGGGCGCATTTCTGCCGACGACGAAGATCTTTGCGTTGTGCGGCGACCTGTTCTACGACGAATTGACCAATCACACGGACGTGATTCGGACCTACCTGAACTGGAGTGCGGCATCGGAGCTGCGCGACGACAGCCAGGGTGCTGCGTTCGAAGCGTTCCCCTTCGCCGGCGTGACCTGGTCGAACTATCGCGGCTCGGACGACAACACGACGCTGAAGATTCCGGACGATGAGGTCCATTTCTTCCCGGTTGGCGCGCCGGGCGTCTTCCGGGTGGCGTACGCGCCTGGCGAATCGTTCGAATGGGTCAACACCCCGGGCAAGCCGATCTATGTGATCCCGATCTACGATCGCGACCGCAACTCGTTCTGGAAGATGGAAGCGTATTCGTACCCGCTTCACATCTGCACGCGGCCGGAGGTTCTGCAAAAGGGCCACGCAGGCGCCTAAGCCGTGCCGTTCAACTGGCGCGCCGTCACCGACAAGATGAACGGCGTAGTGATGCAGACGTTCGGCGAGAACGTGCGTGTGCTGTATATGCCTGCGTCGGGGGCGACGCCCTACGAAGTTGACGGGGTGTTCGACGAGGCGTTCCTCGATCTAGTTGTTGTCGATGGCGTCCAGGTCGCGACCGTCCAGCCCCGACTCGGCATTCAGGTGTCGCAGTTCGAGGCAGCGCCTGTACAGGACGATCAGTTGCATATCAAACGCACTGGCCTGATCTACGTCGTGCGCGAGGCCCGGCTCGATGGATGGGGCGGGGGCGGTTTGATGCTCAATCTCATAGGTGGCGATGGTGGCTGACCCAACTGGCCGGTCGACCATGCGAAAGATGGTGGTGGCTGCATTTCAGGCGGCTGCAGCCGCGCCGACGATCCAGTCACCGGGAGACTGGAGCACGCCTCCGGCGAAGTTGCCGGCGATTCTGGTGCGTTGTGGTGATGACCAGAAGATATCCAACGGAAACATCGGCGAAACGCAGTTCAATACTGACCTCGTGATCGAGATCCGCGGCATCGTTTCTGGCCCATCCGGCGAGGCCGCACAGGACGCGCTCGAAGATCTCGGCGCAACGATCGAAGACATCCTGCTGCGCAACGTTGCCATTCGTGCGCAGACGCAGGACTTTCCGATGATCGCGACGGTAACGGAGATCAAGTCGGAGGGTCGTCTGCATTTCGGCGCCGTGAGCATGGCAGTGCACTTCCAGATCTATGAGGCATTCGATCCGGACGTGGAGACCACGCTCGAGCGAATGACCGTGACGGCTGATCTGAGAAATGTCTTCGACGCCAGCGGCACTTATCCCAACCCGCCTTTCCCCGACGCAGTTCAGCCAGCGCCGCGCACTTCGGGCCCCGACGGGCGCGCCGAGGGCGGCTTCGATATTGAACTTCCCCAATAGGAGCGACGCATGTTCGTCAAACCCGCACCGGGTCTGAAGATTCGCGACCCTGAACTGAAAGACCTGATTCCGGATGAAGGCCGGAACGTGTCGGACGACGATCTGTATTGGCACCGCCGCCTGCGCGATGGTGACGTCGTCCTCGTTGAAAAATCGAATGCGTCGGCGGTTGCACAGCCCGCGCGTAACATCGGGAGCGAACAATCGTGAGCGTTCCGTTCAAGAATATTCCTGCTGGCGATCAGATCCGCGTGCCGCTGTTTTACGCGGAGGTCGACAACAGCCAGGCCAATACCGCGACGCAGTCCCAGCGCGCGCTGATCATTGGCCAGATCACGGCCTCGGGTACCGGTACCCCCAATACGCCGACGATCTGCCAGGGCAAATCGGATGCGAAGACCGTCGGCGGCCCGGGCTCCATGCTCGCGCTGATGACTGCTGCGTATCGAGATAGCGATGACTTCGGAGAGGTCTGGTACTTGCCGCTCGCGGATGATGGCAGCGCAGTGGCCGCAACGGGTTCGATCAATTTCACGGCGGCCGCGACGGCCGTAGGTGTGCTCTTCCTGTATCTCGCAGGTCAGCTGGTCACGCAGACGGTGAATGCTTCGCTTACCGCTGCGCAACTCGCAACGGCGCTGGTGGCGACAGTCAATGCCGCGACCGATCTGCCGGTAACAGCGGCCGTCGACGGCACGACCACGAGCAAGGTGAACTTTACGGCGAAGAACAAAGGCCTCGCCGGCAACGATATCGACATCAGCGTGAATTATCGCGGCACGGCCAATGGGGAAGTGACGCCGGCCGGCCTCACGTTCGCTATCACGGCAATGAGTGGGGGCCTGGTGAACCCTTCGCTGACGGCGGGTCTCGCCAACCTCGCAGATATGCCGTTCGACTTCATCGTCATGCCCTACACGGATGCGACGTCACTCGATGCGGTCAAGTCTTTCCTCAACGACCAGAACGGGCGATGGGCATGGTCGAAAGGCATCTATGGGCATTTCTTTGCGATGTATCGCGGTACGGTCGGTGCTCTGACCACGTTCGGCGTGACGCGCAATGATCAGCATGGCAGTGTGATGGGCTTCAATGGTTCGCCGACGCCGGCGTGGGTGGGTGCGGCCGATTTGTGTGGCGCTGTCGCCGTCTCGCTGCGTGCAGATCCGGGGCTCCCGCTTCAGACCGTCGCTCTCTCGACATTCCTTGCCCCGCCGGTCGCATCGCGCTTTGCGCTACCGGATCGCAATACGCTGCTGTTCGACGGTATTTCCACCTTCACCGTCGCCGACGACGGAACGGTCGCGATCGAAAATCTGATCACCACGTACCAGAAGAACGGCTTCGGACAGCCCGACAACAGCTATTTGCAGGTCGAGACGCTATTCCTGCTGATGTATGTGATCCGACGGCTGAAAGGCGTCGTCACCAGCAAATATGGCCGCAAGAAACTGGCAGCGAACGGCACGCGCTTCGCACCGGGCGCGAACATCGTCACGCCCAACATCATCCGGGCCGATCAGATCGCTGAGTATCAGGCGATGGAATTCGAGGGATATGTCCAGAACAGTGATGCGTTTGCCGCGGGCCTGATCGTCGAGCAGGACGCCCAGAACCCGAGCCGCATTAACGAGCTGTGGGACGGCGTTCTCATCGACGGACTGCGAATCTTCGCGCTGCTTGCCCAGTTCCGCCTCAGTTGATATGGAGTTGAAGTTTTGCCCGGGCTGCTGCACCGAGAAGGCAGCAACCTCAGAAAATTTCAGTCGTAATCGGCGAACGCGCGACGGACTTGCTTGTTACTGCAAGCCGTGCTATTCGGCTCGATATCGGGATTTCTATGCGGCTAACCGGGCGAGGGAGGTGGAGCGCGGCATTGCCTGCGTCCGCAAACGCCGGGCCGAGAGACCGGAGTATGACCGGGCGTTGAGTCGAGAAGCGAAGCGACGGGAACTTTCGGATCCAGTGAAATATGCCGAGCATCTCGCTCGTGGCAATGCATGGCGGATGGCGAATCCCGACAAAGCGAAGGCTTTTAAGCACAACCAAAAGCCGTTTCGGGCTGCCCGTGCAGCAGCCCGAAAAGCGAGGCTGAGCCAAGCTTCGCCGCCATGGGTTGATCTGGACGCAATCCGGTCGATCTATGAAGAGGCAGCCCGGATCACGATGGAAACTGGCATTACGCACGAGGTCGATCACATTGTTCCGGTCATGGGCCGCACAGTCTGCGGGTTGCATGTCCCGTGGAACCTTCGGGTCATTCCTGCGACGCTGAATAGGAAGAAGTCAAATCGTTTCAATGAGTAACTTGCTTCGGATCTTTTGCAGCCAACACCGCCTTCGGGCGGTTTTTCTTTTTGCGAGCCATAAATGTCGAATACCACGAACCGCATTGCCGGGACGGCGTATCTGACGGTGGACGGGACGACCTACACCGTTGCTGGCGACTTCGAGTACGACCCTAGCTCCGTCACCCGCGAAACGCTATCCGGGCAGTCGGGTGTCGACGGTTTCAGCGAGAAGCCGAAGCCCGGCCAGATCAAGGCGACGCTGCGCGATATGAGAGGGCTGTCGCTCGCCGCAATCAATGCGATGGACGACGTGACTGTCGTCGCTGAGCTGGCGAATGGCAAAACGATCATCGGCCGCAATATGTGGACCGTCGATCCTCAAGGCTCGAAGGCCGAAGACGCGACGAATCCTGTCACGTGGGAAGGCCCGAGCGTAACGGAGAACTGATCGGTGGAAACATCCAGAACAATCGTTTTCCGCAAGCCGATCACCGCCGGTGCGGGCGCGGGAGCCAGGACGTACGACTCGGTGACCTTGCGCGAGCCGCTGGCAGGTGATTACGAGACGGCCGAGAAGAACGCGGGCAAATATGGGCTCGTTGTTGCGTTAATCGCGACCGTTTCGGGCGTGCCGATCGATGCTGTCGACCAGATGTATGGCAGTCAGATCGAAGAGGCGGAAGACTTCTTCGCCGTGTTCGCTGAGGGCGTCAGTCCCACGGAAAAGCGCAGCGACGATGAGATGACGCTGCCGCTTCAGCAACCAGTCAAGCTCACCGAGGACGATACCGGCCTGAATGCCGCGTCGCTCGATCTCAGCGAGCCAACCAATCTTCAGCGCCGCAAGGCGCGCGCCGCGGGCGGCCCGTTTGCCGCTTCGATCGCGCTGATTTCCGATGTCGCGAAGGTGCCCAGGAAGACCGTCCGGGCGATGTGCGCTCGCGATTTTCTGACCGCCGTGGGTTATTTCAACGGTTTTCAGATCGGGCGGCGGCCGGGCTCGGACGACTGATCGCCGCCGAAGCTACATACGTGCCGGACGATTGGGAGCAATGGATAGCGGACATCGCTCATTTCTGGGGCATTCCGCCTTCCGGCGTCTGGGCAATGACCTGGTCCGAAACAGAGTGGCACCTGAAGGAAGCGCTGAGGATCCGCGGCGCGACTGGAACACCTCATGGCCAATAAGATTCAGTTCGTCATCACCGCGGTCGATCGCGCGACGTCCACCGTGCGTAAGGTCAAAGGATCGATCGCGGGCACGATTGCACCGGTCACCGACCTCGGCAAATCGCTCGGCGCGCTAAGCCGTGAAACCGGGCTGTCGCGGCTGACGGGCGGCCTGCTGTCGGCGGCGCGCGCGGCCGGTTCTCTGGCAGGAAAGGTGGCGATGATTGCCACGCCGCTCGGGTTGCTCGGCGGCCTCGGTTCGATCGCCGGCCTGGCGGCTTTGATTACCGGGTGGGGACGTGCGGGCCAGGAGCTCGACCGCACGTCGTCGATCATCGGGATTGGTACGACCGAACTGCAGCAGTATCGTGGCGTCGCGAGACTGGCGGGCCTGGACACGGAGAGCATGGACGCTTCTCTCCAGCAGCTCGGCGACACGATGCAGGGCGCCGTGAACGGGCGCGCTCCCCAGGCGCTTGCGCTGATGAGCGCCTGGCGAATCGGGCTGCACAAGACGGCCGACGGCGCCGTTGACACGTCGCGTGCGCTGCTGGACGTATCGAAGGCTATCCAGTCGAATATGCGGGCCGGAGGCACCATCCAGTCGGCGCGCCAGATTGCACAGGCGTTCGGCGTCGAATCGCTGCTACCCCTGCTGATAAAGGGGCCGGCCGCCATTCAGGAGCTGGTGCGGCAGTTCGATCAGTTGCACGCGACTATGGACGGCCAGTCGATCAGGCAGGCCGACGAGTACGCGCAGAACATTTCGAAGCTCGAGATATCGGTCGAGTCGCTGCGCAATTCGCTGGGCAATGCGCTGATCCCGGTGCTGCAGCCGGCTATCGAGCTGATGACCGAATGGCTCGCGGTGCCGGAGAACAAGCAGAAGATCGTTGCCGGCCTTGCCGGCGCAGTGCGCTGGCTGTCCGAAGAAGTCAAAAGTTTCGACTGGGACAAGGCGAAGAAGGGTGCGAGCGAGTTCTTCGACCTCGTGTCGCGTTCGTACGAACTGCTCGTTCGCGTGAGCAATGCCGCGTCACGGGTGGGCGAGGGCGCGGAGCGCTTTGGCAACGCCCTTAGGGGCAATGGTCTGAGCACTAACGCCGAGCTTGCTGCCGGCGTCAATGGCAACACCACGCAGGCAGTGAAGTTTTTCGAGTCCCGTGGCTGGAGTCATGCGCAGGCGCTCGGCATCGCTGCGAACCTGCAGGCGGAAAGCGGCGTCGACCCAACCGCCGAAGGGGACAACGGCCAGGCGTACGGTATTGCGCAATGGCACAAAGACCGGCAGGCCGCCTTCCAGAAATGGGCCGGAAACTGGATTGGTAATTCGACGCTCGAGCAACAGCTTGGCTTCGTCGACTACGAACTGCGCAACGGGGGAGAAAGTCAGGCCGGCGCAGCGCTCAGCAAAGCGACCACTCCGGAGCAGGCCGCAGACGTCGTCTCGCGCCTATACGAGCGTCCGACGAATGTCGAAGGGGAGGCTGCAGCTCGCGCTCAGTTCGCAGGGCAGCTCAGCGGTATCTACGGCCCTTCTTCGATCGTTCAGGCCAATCAGCCGGCGCCCGATCCGACGCAAGCCTCTCTGGGCCCTGGCGAGTCAGTAGTCAAGGTCGATATCAGCCTGAAAGGTGCGCCGCATGGCACGCGCACATCCGTACGCTCGTCGCGTAACGTCAACGCGAACGTCCGGACCGGCACTACGATGGATCTGGGAGCAGCAACATGAATATCGGAGGGGGCGCAGGCGCCGTACTCGGCGCGACGTCGGGAATCTCCAATCTCGCGAGTTCGCTGGCGGCGCGGCTCGGCGGATCGATCGGAAGCTATTTTGAACAGCTGCGGCCGGCGTCGTTTCGTGGCTTACCGTTCGTCTCGCTCGCTGCCGACGGAACGTTCGGCCGACGCAACGCGATACACGAATACCCGAAGCGCGATAAGCCGTGGGTGGAGGACATGGGCCGCGCGTCTCGTCGTTTCCAGGTGACTGGTTATCTGGTCGGCAACTATGTCATCCAGATGCGCGACGCCATGATCGAGATGTGTGAAACGGAGGATTCTGGCGAGCTTATCCATCCGACATACGGGCGCCGAACCGTTAGCGTGATGGAGTTTCGCGTCATCGAACGGTGGGACAAGGGGCGCTATTTCGAGCTGCAATTCGATTTTGTTGAAAGCGGTGACCGCCTTTTCCCGACGGCGGACAACGCGACGACGAGTTTAATTTCGTCGGCAGTGTATGCGCTCGGCCTGTCAAGCGCCGCCGAGTTTGCATCGCGCGTGCTCTCGACGTTGTCCTACGGTGCGTCAATCGTCGGGACGGCTGTGAGCACGGCGCTCACGTGGTACACGAATGCGAAAAACATCGTCGGCGACGCGCGCAATCTGATCCGCCTCGTTTTCGATCTTCCCGGGTCGTTCGGCCGTTTTGCCGGCAGCGCGACCGTCCCGACGTTCAGCAAATACCCAGGCGCACCGGCGCAATCTTCCTCGTTGACGGTGGATCAACTCATCGCTCAGGCGACGCAGGCCCGCACAGCGGTTACGGGCGCCGCCGGTGTGCTGGCGTCCGCGGCCGCCGGCCTGGACTCGAGCTCGACCGATGCATTTGCCGCCGCGGCGCGCGGTGTCGCGGACGCGGTTCTGGCAGCAGCGCCGGCGCCGGCCGACGGAATCCGGTTGCTCACGTCACTCGCCAGCTTTCAGCCAGCGATGCCCACGACGGCGTCCGTGATCGGCACGAGTATGGCGACGATGCAATCCGCGTGCGGAGATCTGTTTCGCCGCGCGGCGATCGGAAGCGTCGCGCTCGCGGCGTCGACATATCAACCGACGTCGGCCGATGACGCTGCCAGCGTGCGCGATGCTGTCACTGCATTGATTGACAGCGAGATCGAGGTCGCGGGGAATCAGGGCGAGGACGATGCATACGGAGCATTGCGCTCGCTGCGCGCGGCCATCGTCCAGGACCTGAACAAGCGCGGCGCCGGGCTCGCAGCGATCAGGACGTTCAACATGAAGGCGAATCAGCCGGCCCTCGTGCTCGCCCATCGCATCTATCGCGATGCGGGCCGTGCCGATGAGCTCGTTACCCAGGCAAATCCTATTCATCCAGCGTTCATGCCGCAGACTTTTCGCGCGCTTTCCTCCTGAGTATGGCCGACGACCTGACGTTGATTATGGACAGCGCAAGCGTGGGCGGCTGGACGAAGATCCGCGTTACGCGTGGCATCGAGCGCTTGCCGAGTGACTTCGAAATCGAGATGACCGAGAAGTATCCGGACGACCTCGAGCAGATCAGCGTCATCCCCGGTGAGAGCTGCTCGGTGGCGATCGGGACGGACGTGGTGATCACCGGCTACGTCGATCGGGTAATTCCAGGCTTCGACCGTAAGTCTCACCGTATTCGTGTGGTGGGCCGGGGTAAATGTCAGGATCTCGTTGATTGCAGTGCGGAATGGGAAGGCGGCCAGATCAGCGGATCCAACGCGTTGCAGATTGCGCAGAGGCTGGCCGCGCCATACGGCATCACCGTCACGAGCGACGGCAACGACGGGCCGAGCATCCCGCAGATCAACCTGATGATCGGTGAGACCGCTTTCGAGGTGATCGAGCGCATATCGCGATACGCAGGGCTACTCGCTTACGACCTTCCGGACGGGAATTTGCGGCTCGCGCGCGCTGGCGTCGATTCCCACAGTTCGGGCCTTGCACAAGGCCAGAACGTCGAGGAGGCGGAATTTGAATGGAGCACCGACCTGCGTTATTCGGAGATCGATGCGTACCTTCTGACAATGCAAACGATGGGTGACGCCGGCGCGAACCTCGTACCGGTCGCAACCGCTACTGACGCCACCGTCGATCGGCACCGCAAGCTCTATATCGTCTCCGAGCAGGTGCAGGCTGGCCGGAACATCGCGCAGGAGCGGGCGAATTGGGAGGCGGCCCGGCGGGCCGGAAGGTCACAGATGGTGCATGCGCGAGTGGACAGCTGGCGCGATGGCGACGGGATGCTCTGGACGCCCAATATGCTGGTGCCGGTCGCGCTGCCGTTCCTGAAGATTCCCGAAGAGACCTTCATGCTCATTTCCGAGGTTACTTATCTGCTCGACGACGATGGCACGCATGCCCAACTGGTGTTGATGCCGCCGGATGCGTTCAAACCGGAGCCGACGATCCTGCAGCCGCTTTCGCCAGACGTCGTGATCGGCGCGCCGAACGCACCGTGAAAGCCTATCTCGACAGGACTGCGAGGCGCGTAATGAGCGCGCTCGCGCAAGGCCTCGTGAAATTGGTGAATGACAGCGCCGGCATTCAGTTCATGCAGGTCAAGTTCAACCCGCTGCAAACCATCGATAACCTGCCGCGCTGCGCCGAGTACGGGCTCACGTCGAATCCGCCAGAAGATTCGGACGCAGTTGTGGCGTTTGCCGGTGGCGATCGCTCGAACGGTGTGGTGATCGCGACTGGAAACGCGAAATACCGCATGAGGCAACTCTCGACTGGCGAGGTGGCCATTCACGACAACATCGGGCAGTCGGTATATCTGACGGCGGAAGGCATCGTGATCAATGGCGGCGGAAATCCACTGACGGTCACTAATACCCCGAAGGTAAGGATGGAAACGGCGTTGATGGAATGTACCGGTGACATCGTGGACAACTGCGACACGAACGGCCGCAGCATGGCAGCGGACCGAGTCATCTTCGATGGCCATGAGCACGACGTCAAAAACGTGCAGGGCGGCTCGAGCACGATCACATCTGAAAAACCGACGCAGCAGGAATAACCCATGCCGGATATCTCTCTTGTATGGGACGTCGACAACAGCCGCGGCGACTGGCAGCTTGTCGGGCCGGTGCTGCTCACCGGCAACGATCTGGCCAGCGCGGCGTTGATCAGCCTCTTCTCTGACCGGATCGCAAACCCGGACGACGTCATTCCTGACGGCACCGACGACCCGCGAGGGTGGTGGGGTGACCTCGGCGAGGATCAGCCGATCGGCTCGCGCCTGTGGCTTCTCTCGCGCGCGAAACAGACGCAGGAGACCCTGAATAACGCGGTCGACTATTCGCGTGAGGCGTTGCAGTGGTTTATCGATGACGGAGTGGTGGCGCGCATCGATGTCTTTGCGCAGTGGGTGCGCACGTCGTTCCTCGGACTGCAGGTCATCTTCTATAACCAAGACGGCACTACCGCAGCTGCTCTCAGCTATGCGTGGGCCTGGAACCAGATCGCCTGACATGCCATATGCACGGAAAACACTCGCGCAGATCCGGTCTGACGCGATGGCGGACATTGCGGCCGCGCTGCAGGGCTCGGATCCTCTCCTGCGGTTCGCGGCGCTAAAAATCATCGGGGTTGTGCTCGCGGGCATGACCAACGAGGAATACGGGTACCTCGACTGGATTGCGAAACAGACGAACCCTTTCACGGCCGACGACGAGTACCTCGAGGCGTGGGGGGCACTGAAGAAGGTCTATCGCAAGGATGCGAGCGCCGCGAGCCTGTCAGCGACGTTCACGGGCGTCGCCGGCAAGCTGCTCGACGACGGTACGCCGGTGGTGCGAAGCGACGGAGCAACCTACACCACGTCGGGCACGCAGACCGTCGTCGGGACTTCGGTCACAGTGACGATCGTGGCCGACGTCGCGGGGGCTGCCGGCAATGCGGATCCCGGTACCGTCGTCGCTCTCGACATCGCAGTCGACGGCATTCAGTCAACCGGCGCAGTCATTGGCACAGTTTCGTCGGGCGCCGATATCGAGGACCAGGAGGATTATCGCGCGCGCGTATTGGCGAAGTATCAGCAGCCTCCGCAGGGCGGCGCGGCGCCGGATTATGTGGAATGGGCGACTGACGTCGCTGGCGTCACACGCGCATGGTGCGCGCCCAACGGCTTCGGCGCTGGAACTGTGGTCGTGTACGTCATGCTCGATGACGCGCAGGCAGCGCATGGTGGCTTTCCGCAAGGCACCGACGGGGTGTCGCAACACGATCAGGGGCCCGGTGGTCTGCCGCGTGGAACGGTAGCGACCGGTGATCAGTTAGTTGTCGCCGATGCAATCGTCACGCTCCAGCCGGGTACGGCGCTCGTATGGATTTGTTCACCTGTCGAGAACGTACTGTCGTTCGAACTGACCGGGTCGGCAGGATGGTCGACGGCGATCCGGAACGCGGTCAAGGCGCAGATTTCTGATGTCTTCTTTCGCAACGGCGATCCGCGCGGCGGCACGATCGACAGATCGGATATCAATTCGGCGATCGCTGCAGTGCCAGGAACCGCTGGTTTCGTCATTACTTCCATCACCGGCGTGATATCCGGCACGCCGACCACATACCCCGCAAATATCACCGGCAGTTTCGGCTCGCTGCCCGTGCTCGGGGAAGTCACTTTCGGCTGAAGACCCATGCTCGCTCCGAATCTCACTGCCGACGATTTTCTGTTGGCGCTACAGGCGCTTATGCCTCGCGGCCGCGTATGGCCGCGCGACGCCGATGCGGTGCAGACAAAGACACTTTCTGGTTGCGCGCCCACGTATGTCCGGTTGACGAACCGTGCGAATGAGTTGCTCGTCGATGGCTTTCCCGCGACCGCATATGAACTGCTGCCCGAATGGGAGTCGTCACTCGGGCTGCCAGACCCATGCGCCGGTGCGGCGCCGACCATTCCGCAGCGTCAGGCGCAGGTAGTCGCCCGCTTTGCCAATAGCGGCGGCCAGTCGCTCGCTTACTTCATCGAATATGCGGCGAGTCTTGGCTACACGGTAACCATCGAGCAATACATACAGGCGCGCGCGGGCCTTCTCAAGGCCGGTGACCCGTGCTGTGGCTATGACTGGAACTTCGCATGGAAGATCACTGCGCCTTTCCAGTCATTCACATATGCGGTCGCTGGAGCGATGGGCGCCGGCGATCCTCTGGTGGCATGGGGAAATGATGTTCTCGAGTGCGAGCTCAGGGCAATCAAGCCTGCTCACACAATTCCGATTTTTGCCTACGGCTTTACTGGGACCTTAGACGGCACCTTCACTCTTGATGAGTCAGCTCTCGCATGAATGACATCCTGAAGAAAAGTAAATGGCTTGCTGTGAAGCTGATCGCTGCGTTCACACTGGTGCTAGTGGCGTCTAATGCTGGTGCGCAATTTACACCTGGTCAGATCCTCACAGCCAGCCAGCTCAATGCTGCGCTGGCGGTCAAGACTAACAATGCGAGCGCCGCGATCACCGGCGGGACAATCACCGGTCTCTCTTCTCCGCTGCCGGTTGCGTCGGGCGGGACGGGAGCGACGAGCCTCGCCGCTCTGTTTACGCCATCGAATCTAGCGGTCCAGGCGGCCAATACGGTGCTGGCGAATGTCACATCAACATCGGCCTCGCCGACGGCATTCGTGATGCCGAGCTGCAGCACGGCAAACAGCGCGCTTCAATATACGAGTGGAACGGGATTCACATGCATCACGAATAGCGCGTTGACGACCGCGACGCTTGCGCAGTTTGCTGCGACAACTTCGGCTCAGTTGGCCGGGGTGATCTCGGACGAGACGGGCAGCGGATCGCTGGTATTTGGAACGAATCCATCCATTTCGGGCGCAACAACTACAGGCGGCTCGATCAACAATACGCCGATCGGCGCTACGACGGCCAATACCGGCAAGTTCACGACACTTCAGACAACTGGCGCGTACACGCCTTCAAGTACGGCCGGGATTGTTGGTACGACAACGAATGACAGTGCGAATGCGGGGAGCATCGGAGAAAGATTTGATCCAACCGCTGGCAGCACGTCGATTACTTCGGCCACGCCGACGAACATCATTTCCCAGAGCTTGACGGCCGGGGACTGGGACTGCGAAGGATATGTTTACGTCCTCATGGGATCGGGAGCTACGGGAACGATCTTCGTCGCTGGCATAGGCACCGTATCAGCCACTTTGCCGGCCGCGCCGAACATTACTCAGACATCGCTCTCTATTCCACCGTCTGGAGCCATGTCGTTTCCGGTTTGGGCGTCATTCCAGCTGGCCAGCACAACGACGGTATATCTCGTCGGGTATGCAACTTTCTCCGGTGGCACGGCGACGACGCAAGGCCGTCTCCACTGTCGGAGACCACGGTAATTCCTTCCTTATATTTTAGAGGCCCGCTTGATGCGGGCTCATTGCATTTGACAGCGTCGTTGTCGACGCATAAGAGGCCACATGTTTCGAATCGACGATGCAACCGCCGCCAGTTCACTACCCGTACCGGAAGCTCCTGGCCCCGAAGGCTACTTCACCGAAGGCAATCCAGCTGGCGGGACACCTGCGACGAACGTGCGCGGGTCATGGCTAAACATGATTCAGGAAGAGCTATGCGCGATCCTTGCAGCGGCCGGCATTGCTCGCTCAAAGACGAGCTACAACCAGGTCAATACCGCTCTGCAGAAAATGTATAGTCCCGTTGTAGGTAGCTCGCGCAATCTGGCAATGAGCGTGGCAGCCGCATCGGCTACGGCTACTCTCACTGCAGATGAGATTGTTGTGGGCACCGAGCTGGGTGGCCAGAAGTACGTCCTGCCGAGCTTCAACAAGACCATCAACCTCGCGACGACCGGCGCGGGCGGCATGGACACAGGCACGGCACCCATCTCGGGCTTCGTTGCGCTATACGCGATCTACAACCCGACGACTCAGACGTCCGCACTACTGGCGACGAATGCGACAAGCGCAGTCCAGCCTAACGTGTATGGCGGTGGGAATATGCCGAGCGGCTACACGGCGAGCGCGCTTCTTTCGGTTTGGGCGACAAACGCCAGTTCGCAGTTTATTGTTGGTGGCTTGCACGACCGCTATCATTTTTTTGCGCCGCGCCAGTTCCTCAATACCAGCACGGTCAATGGCTCGTTGACATCCACGCCATGCACGGTCATCCCAAAGAACGCGGTTCGGACGACCATCGCCGCGCAGACTGCGTCGAGCGTTACGACGGGCATGAACCTGATCATTGCAGCTGATGCAAGCGGAACTGGTCAGAAAGTGACCGGCGGATATTCACAGCCCGGTACTGGCATCCCCGGCAACTTTGATCTAGACGTGCTTACGCCCCAGACTGTGTTCACGCAGATGGCCATCGCATCTGGCACTCTCACTTCGACGGCCAGCGCGGTCGGATACTGGATTTAAATCATGACGACTATCAACGTTCAATTCGCAGACAGCACACAAACGGCGATCGTGTCATTTTTTTCGGGGGCGCCCGATCCAGAATTCTGGTCTAACTGCGGCACGGTGGACACTTCCGATCCGCGTTGGGCCGCATATTACGCTGAACAACAGAAATTCTTTCCGCCGATTCGGGGACTGCCGGAACCCACGATCGATGTGACCTAAGCTTTGATAATCAGCCCCTGCCCAGTCGGAAGGCTTGCGACAGGGACATTGTTTCGAGCGCTCCAATCATCCATGCCTTCTTTCTGCGGTTGATAGCCGTAGTAGGCATAATCGTCGAGCAAGACGATCCCTCCTACGGAAATTCTCTCCCACATGCATTCAATTGCGGCTACCTCAGGCGGGCTGCAGTTTAGGTCAAGATGAAGGAATGCGATTTCCGTCGAGCGAATCTCGGCCAAGGTTTCAGGGATGCTGCCGACGATAATTCTCTTGTTGCTCCACTCAGAAAAATTTCCCTCGACGATAGATAGGACATCTGTGTAAAAGCCAGTATTCAACTCGTTGCGGTTTTTCTCAAGAACGCCGCCTTCTTTCTCCCGCTCTGAAACATATCGCTCGTCAAGGCCCTGGAATGTGTCAAGCAGGTAGAACGTACGACCATTCGCATCCCAGTTCAGGTCTTTCATAATCGCTGAGCTGAGAAAGCCACGGTTGACTCCGCACTCGACAAAATCACCCCTCACGCGAGATGCAGAACGAGCAGCCCAAAGACCGATGTGAATGCGCCAATACCATTGATAGTCCGCTCCCGCCGCCTGCATCCCGCGCGCATAGGCCGATTTGAATCTCGCGTCGCCCATGAAGTCATGGTTATGGGTCGACACCAAACCGTCGAACTCATAAGACTCGTCGATTTTCGGCCGCAAAATCGACGAGATTTTTCTATAAGCGCGCTTTTCGGCGTAGCCGTATTTCAGGTAATGCTCGATCGGGTCGACTCCAGCCGACCTCACATCTGGGTTAAGCGACAGATAGTCATCGGCGTTGAAATCATCTGGCAGCGTGACTTGCGACATTACATTTCCTGACATGGTTCGGGCGGTTTGCATCTTACCAAAGCTTATCCGAGGGCCTCTCAGAACCGATATTTCGCCATCAGCACATGCGTCCCGCTCCATATCGGCTGATAGGGGTTGCTGGCGCTGCCGTTCACCTTGTTGGCGAAATACTGGTAGGCGATCGAGAAGTTGCCCCGTGCGACTGATGCGCCGACTACGTAGCCGACCAGCCACTGCGGCTTGTATTCGACATGGATGTTTCGCGGCGTGGCGCCAGCCTCAGGAACCCAGTTGATGACGTCCTCGCTCCACGTCGAGCGGTGCAGATACGGACCGGCTTCGACGCCGAAGCGCCAGCCGCGGTAGTCGTAGTGCGGCTCGACGGTGAGCATGAAACCCTGATCGTGGCCGCTGCCGATGAATCGGCTCAGGTTGTTGCATGGGCCGCTGCAGGGATTGGACTTGTTCACGCCGACCAGATCGGGACCAACCCAGCGGCCTGAAGTCGTGTTCGTGTTGGCGCTGGGCACCATTGCATCGGTGTGGACAGTGCCAAGCCATGCCCATCCGAGATGCCAGTCGATGCCCCATGACTCTTGCTGGATGATCGGTCCAGTGAGCCCGACCTCAAACGATGGAGCCGTCAGATTGAGGCTGTGCTCGAAACCCTGCTGATACCAGAGTCCATCGGGGCCGTTGCGATATGCCGCACCGCCGATACCCGCCTCAAAGTGAATGTAGTCGCTGACGTTATCGGCGTGCGCGGCTGCCGTTGCACAGCCGAGCGCCATTGCTACGGTTGCTGTTCTCCATCGGGCGCCTGGGAATCGGCGTTCAAGTCGATCATTGCCCCGACTCGGCGCATGCGTTGTAGCACTCGCTCGATCGTCTTGTCGTCCAGTTCGAGACGGGCAGCGGCGAAAAATAGCATGTGCGGATTCATATCCCGCGGCTTCTCGCCCCCGGTGTAGTTGCGCCATTGCCGGCCGCTCGACACGCCGAACAGCGATGCCATCTTGGAGGCAGACAGGCCGAGCTCGCTCTTCAGTCGGTCGAGATCCTGCGGAGTGGGCGGGGTGTAGAGCATGACGGGATCCAGCACCCAAACGGATGCGAAAGCAGGTTTTCATGACGGTGTCCTTTCGGATAGACGGGCCGCGCATTTGCGCTTCCAACAAAACCAAATGTAGGACGTTTGGGCCTAAGTGTCAAGCAGCAGAATAACCATTCGATAGACAGCCGCCTGGAAGCGGCTTTTTTTATTTCCGGGGATTCATGGAAGACAACGCGATGAGCCTGAGCGATGACGAACTCTCCAGCCTCACTCATGAGGACCAGTGGAAGCGGAACGTCGACAAACAATTTCAAGCGTTAAACCTCAGACAGAGCAATACGGATGTCGAGATGGCGAACATCAAAAGCGATGTTGCAGAGAACACGGCGCTCACCCGTCAGATTGCGGACGACACGAAAGCAATGCGCGATGCCTGGGCCGACGGCGTTGCGATGAAGCGATTTTTCTGCAGGCTAGCCGATGCGTGGACCTTCCTGCTGCGTAAGGTCTTTCTTCCCGGGCTGGTCACAGTGCTGGTGCTGGTGATCATGAAGGCAATTCTGTGGGGCGCGACGATCCCGGAATGGGCGAGCGCGATCTTCAAGCTGATGGGCTAGCGACGCACGCCGTCCGTGCAATTTCCTTTCTTTTAATCCGCGCACAGACCGTCGCGCTGGAGATCCCCATGTCACCCGAAACGCTCGCCCAAGCGCTGCAGATTCCGCTCGCCCGTGCTTCCCTGTGGGCCGATCCACTATCGGCCGCGATGGCGCTGTATGAGATCGACACGCCGGCTCGCGAGGCGGCCTTTCTCGCGCAGTGCGGCCATGAATGTGGCCGCTTTCAGTGGCTCCGCGAGCTGTGGGGCCCGACACCGGAACAGAAGCTTTATGAGCCGTTCACGCCGAAGTCTCGCGCATTGGGAAATACGACCGCCGGCGACGGTTTTCGCTATCGCGGTGGCGGCCTGCTCGGCATCACCGGTCGTTACAACTTCCGGGTGATGGGCCAGAAGATCGGCTTCGATCTCGAGGCCAACCCCGATCTCATTGTGCGTCCTGACGTCGCGTCGCTCGCATCAGCGCAATTCTGGGCCGATAGAAACTTCAACGCATATGCCGATGCAGGCGAGTTTCTGACGCTGAGCCGGGCTATCAATCTCGGCAATCCGAACAGCACGGCGACACCGAATGGCATCGACGATCGCGAGCAGCTCTGGACGAGCTGCAAGGCTGCGCTCGGTGCGTGACATAAACAGCGAGTTTGCGATTTTTCGCAATTTCGCAATCTGCCGCCTCGAGCGGCGTTTTTTCATTCTGGAGCTTTCGATGAACTCTGCAACCTGGGTCAAATTTCTGGCCGGCATTCTCCTGTTTGGCGCGTGGCTGACGCTTGTTCTGATGCGCATCGTGCCGCCGGGCCCGCTCGTCGATGCAATCGGCTATGCCCTCGTGGGTCTCGGTATCTACCACGCGTCGGCCAACGGCTCATCGGTGTCCCCGTTGCTGGCATCACTGCTTGCGCGCTTGACGCCGACCGACGAGCCCACATCGACGACTACGGCCATGACGATCACGACTCCTGTTGCACAGACGCCGTCGGCAGCCACCGAGCCTGCTTCGGCATCTGCCGTGAGCGCGGCGCCGGGCGTGACCGTGATAGCGCCATCGGTGTCTGCGGCCGGAACGCTGCAATGATTCGGGCCGCGATCGCGCTTGCCGCGTGCGCGGTCCTCCAGGGTTGCGCGTCGCTGTGGTACGCCGGCATGGCGCGCTATGACATCGAGCCGATCACCAACTCGAGCGGCGTGGCCACCAGCTGCTGCGTGCTGAAGGTCTGGAACGGCAAACAGATGGCCACGGTCGATGCGACCTTCACGCGCACCGCCGCCGGCGATTACAGCATCTCGCTCAGGGAGACCGACGTTCAGGCCTTCCAGGGGCAAGCAACCGCCGCGGCAGCGGCATCCGACGTCGCAGCGGCGGCCGCTTCGGCAGCCGTTACGGCAATCAAAACCCTCAAGTAAGAGATCCCCCATGAAACGCTTATCCATGCTGCTCGCGGCAGGCCTTGTCGCGGCCGTCGCTCTTGTCGGCTGTGCCTCCGCTCCTACCCAGACGCCGGCGCAGATCGCCGCCAACATCTGTCCGGGCGTGCAATCCGAAATCGATGTGCTGCAGAAGTCCGGCGTCTTCACCGGCGGCGCGCAAGCCACGTTGACGAACCAGATTCAGCCGGACGTCGACGCGGTTTGCGCCGCCGGCGCGGCTTTGACCGTGACGACCGTCGATATTCGCAAACTCGTGCAGGCAACATTCCCGATCGTTGTAGCGGTGATCGCGAATTCGAGCCTGACCGATCAGCAGAAGCTGCAGGCGACGCTGGCCGTCGGCGTTGTGGTGACCGGCATCAACACCGCGCTTTCGCTACAGCCGGCGACGTCGACCACGGCGCCGGTGCCAGCTAGCGGAGCAATTGCATCATGAGCAACCGGATCCGCGTCGCATTGAGCGGATCCGGCTTTCGCCTCGGCGCGCACCTTGGCGCGCTGCAGGCGATCGTCGACGCCGGCTATGAAGTAGTGGAACTGGCAGGCACGTCCGGCGGTTCGATTGTCTCGGCGATGTTCGCTGGCGGCATGAAGCTCGCGGACATGCACGAACTGTGCATGCAGATGGACTGGTCGCCGATGATGCGTTTCTCGCCTTGGGCGGTGGTGCGCCACCAGTCGCTGTGCACGGGCAACGCGCTGCAGGCGTTTCTCGAGCAGAGCACGCATGGCAAGACGTTCGTCGACTCGGCGATCGATCTGAAGATCATCGCGGCCGATCTGCTGACCGAGAGGGAGTTCCTGTTCAGCCGGCAGACCACGCCTAACGTGCCGATCGCGATGGCTGCGCGCGCGAGCGCATCGATTCCGATCGTCTTTCCGCCAGTGGCCTGCGCTGGCGCGCTGCTCGTCGACGGGGGCACATGCGACAACGTGCCGGCGAGCGACCTTACCGTCGACGACGTGCCGCGGCTCGGGATCTATCTGGTATCGGATGACACGGCGCTTCGCCCGGGCAACTATGGTTTGCGCACGCTGGCGCCGCGGATCATTGACTTGATGCTCGCCGCGAACGAGGCAGCGCACGTCGAGCTCGACACCAGGAGTGGGGCGACCATCGTGCGCGTGCCCACCGGCTATGCGAGTTCGTTCGATCGCAACATGCCGCTCGATATCCGCCGGCGCTTATACGATGACGGCTACGCAGCGACAAAGGCGGCCTTGTCAGCGCTCGAAATCTCGCGAGCCGGCGTCTAGTCCTTTCGGCCGTTCTTGCGCCGCTCTTCGAGGCGGCGCATCGCCGCTTCGGTCCTCTGCTCCTGACGTGGCGTTTGCGGATCAGTCAGGCAGGGCTCCGCATTGAGTTCGCGCTCAAAACATTCCCATACGGTCCCGGCAACGTATGCAGTGCCGCCGGCGCCGATCATCCTTCGGATCTGATCCGCGCGCATTACCGTCGCGCGTAGGCGATGAATTTCCTGCAGCAGACGGAGCACGGTCGGGGTCGGCTCACGATTGTAGATTTCGGCCAGTTCGGCAGCGGTCAAGGGCTTGCGATGGTGCATGGCAGGCGTCAAAACACTGTATGGATGAACAGTATAACGCCACCGTCGAAAGAGCCTTTTTCTGTGCCACAGAAAGCGCCCAACATCAATGAAATCAAAGGCATACGACGGGAACAATGGCTATCCTATGGCACGTTCCACCATTCCTAACGTGATGATTGATAAGGTGTTTCTACCAGTCAGTTTGATAGGTTAATAGCCTATCGGGGGTTCGAATCCCCCTCTCTCCGCCAGGAACCCGAATTAAAAACCCCGTAAGTTCAAATGCTTACGGGGTTTTTGCTTTCTGGGATCCTTTTCGGCCGCCACGCAGGCCGGTATCGTGCAAACTCGCTGCGGAAGTTTGGTGAATGCTGTCGCCCGAGATGTGAATTCGCAGGCGGAAAAAAACTGCGGCCCGCCTCAAGAACGACGATGCACAGCCGATAGTGCGTGCAGAGGTTTTGCGAAAGCTGATTTTCGGCACCCGTTGCGCCTCGACTACGCGGTGCCTTGGAAAAGCATCCTAAAATGCGCGACCAGGCCCGGATTTTCGAGCGGAGCGGCGGCATGACCTTGCCGCCGGTCAGGGTCATGGATAAGAATTCAACGATGCGACATTCCGCTACGGAGGCGCTGTGATTCGAAACTGGCTTGGCGGTGTGTTATTGGCGACATGTTGCGTGAGCAACGTCTTTGCGGCCGGCCCGGATTGTTCGCGGCCGTTTACGCTCGGATTACACGACCACGGGCTGCTCTATTCGCTCGATACCGATAGCGGTATCGACAAGGACTTCGCGGATGAGTTGATCCGGCGCAGCGGTTGCCAGATCAAGCTCAGCCTCATGTCGCGCGCGCGCATCTGGAAGCTGATCGAGTCGGGCGCGCTCGATTTCAGCCTTTCCGGAATTGCCAATGACGAGCGCAATCAATATGCTTCGTTCGCATGGTACTTCAGCGACAAATATTATCTGCTCGTGCGCAAAGACGCGGGCATCCACGACGTCGCGGAGTTCGAGCAGGACGATCATGCCCAACTCGGGGTAATCCGCAGTTTTCGCTATAGCGATTCCGCCAACCAGCTGGTCGACAAGCTGACGGCGGAAAACCGGATAAGCCAGGCAGGCGGACTCGAGCCCCTCTATCAGGCGCTCATTCTGCGGCATATCCAGGGCATGATTGTCGAACCGTTCGACTATCCCGCGCTGGAAGAGAAAAAGATACGCGAAGCGACCACCATCATCGAGTTCAACGATCCCTCCGTGCCGCACGGACTGATCATGTCAAAGAAAGCACTCCCGGAGGCCGAACGGAAAAAGTGGCAGGCGCTGGTGGATGAAATGCGCGCTGACGGAACCGTGCGCCGCATCTTCGAAAAGTATTTCAGGCCGGAGCTGGCCGATGCGATGGTGAACTTCAAGGCGTCGCCGTGATCCGGGTGCGCTCCGTCCTGCTGCCGCTGTTCGTGCTGACCGCGTCGCTCTGCGTGACGTGGACGGTATGGAATCACGAACGGCAAGCAACCAGCAAAGAGCTGCGCACCCAGTTTGATTACACCCTGGGCGATGCCGTCAGCCGCATCGAACAGCGCATGGCGAGCTACGAGCTCATGCTGCGGGGCGTGCAGAGTCTGTTTGCCGCGAACGGAACGATCGACCGCGACAGGTTCCGGCGCTATGTCGGCGCGCTCAATCTCGACGCGAACTTCTCCGGGATCCACGCCGTCGGCGTCGTCGAATGGGTGCCGGCGGCGCAGAAGGCGGGCCACGTGGCGAGAATGCGCGAGGAAGGCGTTCCCGGCTATACGATCCTGCCCGAAGGGCAGCGTGAGGACTATGCGCCGCTCGTTCAGCGCGAGCCTTATGTCGGCATCACGCAAAGCTCGCCCGGCTTCGACACCTGGAGCGATCCGGTGCGGCGCGCCGCGATGGAGCGAGCCCGCGACTCCGGCATGGCGGCGCTTTCGGGAACGGTGCACCTTTTGATCGACGCGGATTCGGACCTCCGGCCGGGTTTCATCATGTACCTGCCGATCTATGCGTCCGGTGAAACGCAGGAGAGCGTTCTGCAGCGGCGGGCGCACATTACCGGCTGGGTCTACGCATCGTTCCGTATGCACGACGTGATGGCGAGCCTCTATGGCGAACAGCCCGCCGGCGTCTCGCTGGCCGTTTACGACGGCGTAGCGGCATCGGACGCAGCGCTTCTATATCGCACCCCGGCTGCGAACGGGTGGCATGCGCCCGCGCTGATGTCCGCAAACGAATACCTGGTCGTGGACGGGCGCGACTGGATGCTGTCGATGGACGCCTCGGACGAATTCCGCTCCCGGCTGGGCAGTAACGCGGAGCCGTTGATTGCAGGTGCCGGAATCGGGCTGAGTCTGCTGCTGGCGCTGCTGACCTGGCTGATGGTGACAGGGCGTGAGCGCGCCATCCGTCTGGCTTCGGGGATGACACGGGAGTTGCGCGAGAGCGAAGAGAAGTTTCGCGCCATTGCGGATTGCACGGTGAATCTGGAGATCTGGTGGGGACCGGACGGGAAACCGCGCTGGATCAATCCGTCTGTCGATCACTACACGGGCTACACGGTCGCCGAATGCATGGCCATGCCGAACTTCGCGCGCACGCTGATTCATCCGGATGACGTGGAGCGTGTTGCGCCGGAATTTCAGAAAGGACTTCAGGGCTTTCGCGGCGACGATCTCGAGTTTCGTTGCGTGCGCAAGGATGGTTCGCTGCTGTGGCTCTCGCTCTCGTGGGTTCCGATCAGCAATGCGAGGGGCGACTTCGTCGGCTTTCGCACGAGCGGGCGCGATATCACCGAGCGCAAGAAGTCGGAAGAGAAGATCCGGGAACTGGCCTTCTACGACACGCTGACCCGCCTGCCCAATCGCGCACTTCTTCTGGACCGGCTGAGGGAGTCGATGGCGGCCAGCCGCGAGAACAACGTCTGCGGCGCGCTCATGTTCATCGATCTCGATCACTTCAAGACGTTGAACGATACGCTCGGCCACGACAAAGGCGATCTGCTGCTGCGGCACGTCGCGTACCGGCTGTCCAGCAGTGTCAGCAAGGGAGACACAGTCGCGCGGGTGGGCGGTGACGAGTTCGTTGTCGTGCTGGGCAATCTGAGCCTGAACAAGGCGGCCGCGACCGCGGAGACCGAGGCGGCGGGAGAGAAAATCCTCGCCGTGTTGGGCCGTGCCTACGAGCTCAACGGGGTTCAGTTCCGCAGTACCGCCAGCATCGGCGTCACCGTCTTCAACGGAGAGCAGACCTCCACTGACGAACTGTTCAAACAGGCCGATCTCGCCATGTATAAATCGAAGGAGCGCGGCCGCAATGCCATGTGCTTCTTCGATCCCGCCATGCAAACGACGGTGCTCAAGCGAGCCGAGCTCGAGGTGGGCTTGCGCAGTGCGATCGAGGAGAACCGCTTCGTTCTGCACTATCAGGCGCAAGTCGTCGACGGCGATCATATAACGGGTGCCGAGGCACTCGTGCGTTGGGAGCATCCGGTGTGCGGCCTGATACCTCCGGCGGAGTTCATTCCGCTTGCGGAGGAAACGGGCCTCATCCTCGAGATAGGGCGAATGGTGTTGGAGTCCGCATGTGCGCAACTCGCGCTGTGGGCAACAGAGCCGCAGATGGCGCATCTGTCGATCGCAGTGAACGTGAGCGCCCGGCAATTCCGTGAGCCGGACTTCGTGGAGAGCGTGCTGGGTGTGATCAACCGGAAAGGAGCGAGGGCGGACCGGCTGAAGCTGGAACTGACCGAGAGCGTGCTCGTTGAAAACGTCGAGGACATTATCGAAAAGATGGGCGCTCTTCGAGCGCGGGGCGTGACGTTCTCTCTGGATGACTTCGGCATTGGATACTCCTCGCTGTCCTACCTGAAACGGTTGCCGTTGGACCAGCTGAAAATCGACCGCTCCTTCGTGCGCGACATCCTGGAAGACCCCAACGACGCGGACATTGCGAGAACCATCGTGGCGCTTGCCCGCAGTTTCGATCTCGGCGTCATCGCCGAGGGCGTCGAGACCGAGGCGCAAAGAGACTTTCTTGCGGTAGCAGGATGCCATGCCTATCAGGGGTTTCTTTTCTGCAAACCGCTTCCCGTGCGGAGTTTCGAGCAGTTCGTGGCGAGCTTCGAATGCCGGGACCGGATGGCAGACCGGCGGCGTGGTCGCGATGAGAGAAGCGTCGATTCAGATACGATGACCTGACTGGCGTCGTGCAACGCACCGTCCGGCCGGTTTTCGATGCTGTACACTTCAGCGGAAACCTCTGCCGGAGGTGGTGGCATGGATCGCAAGGTCAAACTGCTGTCTGGACTGGATCTGTCGAGTGCAATCGGTGCGGAAATCGGTGCGCTTTGCCGACCCGTGGTGACGCGCCCGGAGGGCACGGTTTATTACATCGACCACGCCAGTACAGAAGTTCTGCGCGAAAAATATAAACACGATCCGAATGTCGATATCAACGCGCTCGTGGACGTCGATGCCGTATGGGGCCAGCAATCGCTGTCCGAAGCGCTCGGCGGCAAGCTGGTCGATTACGTGATCGCCTCCCATGTGGTCGAACATGTTCCCGATCTCGTCGGCTGGCTCGCCGAGATCGGTGCAATACTCAAACCCGGCGGCCAGTTGCGGCTCGCCGTGCCCGACAAGCGTTTCACCTTCGATCTGATGCGGGAGGATTCGCGCATCAGCGACGTACTGGGCGCCCATGTGGTGCGGGCGCGCATTCCGCAGCCGCAGGCCATCATCGACCATATCGTGAACGTGCGATACGACGTCAGCGCAGGGGAGATCTGGGCCGGCATATGTTCGAATGGAAGGCCGGCGCATACATTCGCGGATGCGATTGCCTCTGCCCAGGACGCCTTTGCAAACGGCAACTATCATGACGTGCACGTCTGGGTCTTCACGCCGCTCACGTTTGCAAGGATCTGCCGCCAACTCGTTGAAAACGGATTGTTGAGCATGTCATGCGCTAACTTTTTCGACACCGCGAGAAACGAACTCGAGTTTCAGGTTCATATGCAGCAGTGCGCCGATGTGCAGTTGGCCGCCGCCAGCTGGGCACGCATGGAGGCGGCAGCCATGCCTGTGCCGCCACCCGCGAATCCCGCCGTGCCGTTGCCCGAGGGGCGCGCCGCGCCTTCTCTATTGCAGCGTGTGGTCCGGCGTTTGGGACGTGTGCTGTCATAGTGCAATACGGCAGCGGATCTGCTTCAGCCGCCTTTATTTCAATTCGGTTACGATTTTCTCCGGGCGTGACGATCCGGAATGTTTCCGTAATCGGTAGAATAAACGCATGGAAACACACAGCATCCGAGACGCAAGCTCTTTGCGCTACGTAGCCGGCCTCGATGGACTCCGGGCCATTTCCATGATGCTGGTCGTCCTGTTTCATTACACGAGCTATTTTTCCAGCAGCCTGGCAGAATTGGGGGGTGCCTGGACCGGTGTAGTGCGTATTGCGTCAACCGGCTGGATAGGCGTCGACGTATTTTTCGTGATTTCAGGTTTTCTGATCACAACAACGCTATTGAAGAGGCCGGTCGATTCGCTCGCGTCATATTCGACATTCATTCGGCGCCGTGCAGTCAGGCTGCTGCCGGCCTACGTCGCAAGCCTGCTGATATTCACGCTTGTCGCGCTGCTGAGCGATCCGCATGACAAAGTGTTGGGAAACGAGTATCTGCTGTGGACATTCACGGCCAGCCTGCAGTCGCTGCTGGGTGATCGGGTCGCACTTGCCGATCAGTATTTCTCGATGGCGCATTTCTGGACGCTGGCGGTGGAATGGCATTTCTATCTCGTCTTCCCGCTTCTCGTCGCCCGTTGCCGCTCATACTTTCGCCCGGCCGTGGCGCTGCTGCTGATCGCCGTCGCCTTCAGGGTGATATGCCATTTTGCCGGGATTTCCGACAACGGCATCTATACATTCACGCTTTGCCGGATCGACTCGATTGCGGTAGGTTGCCTGCTGGCACTCGTGCCTGCCCGTCTTGGCTCAAGGCGCTCGGCCGTGGCCGGCATGCTCGGTGCGGTGCTTTTCATATCGATCTGGATTGCCCTCGCGCTTTCAGATGTCCCATTCAAGACCTTGGCCTGGCTTCAGACATTGGGTTATACGCTTCTGGCCGTTTCGATCGCGCTGATGATCTACCGCGTCATTCATTCCTCTGCGCACTCGGCAATCGTGCGCGCGCTGGAATTCAGGCCGCTTGCTTCAATGGGACGCGCGAGTTATAGCCTGTATATCTGGCACTTGCCGTTTTATCCGGCCATTGCGCTGGCCGCGCAAGATCGCTTCACGGATGTCAGGCTTGCCTATCTGGTCGCAATGCTGACTGGCGTCGTGATGACAGCGGCGCTCGGAGGTCTCTCTTATCGGCTCGTCGAGTCCCGCTTCACCCGGGCGCGCCCAGCGGTGCTTGCCTGAAGGCGGCGTATTGTTGCGCCGCACTGCACCCGCACTGCTGCCGAAGCAGCACGATCGACCCCGTGGGCTAATCACGGCGAGACGCGCTGCGTGGGATCGCGAAGCAAAACAGATCATCTTGCTCTAAACTAGCTGCCGCCCAAGCCAGCCCAGTCGAGAGCAATAACTCCATGCCCCCAGAGCCCGCCGACCCGTCCGACCCCTCATCCGTTAGTCTGCCGAAACAGCCTGCGTTTCAACGTTTCTGGTGCACACGCATCTTCTCGTCGCTGTCGTTCCAGATGCTCGCCGTGGCAATGGGCTGGCACATCTATGCGCTCACGCACAGCGCCTTCGCGTTGGGTCTCGTCGGCCTCGCGCAATTTCTACCGATGTTCGTGCTGACCCTCGTGGTCGGCCATGTTGCCGACCGTTACGACCGGCGGCGAATCGCGGCCATCTGCCAGAGCCTCGAAAGCGTCGCTGCGTTGCTGTTCGCCTGCGGCACTTTCGGCGGCTGGATCAGCGCGCCGGTCATCTATGTGCTGGCCGCGTGCGTTGGCGCGGCGCGAGCTTTCGAGTCGCCCGCGGTGGCTTCGCTGCTGCCCGGCGTCGTGTCGCGCGGGCAGTTGCCCAAAGCGACGGCATGGGCCACCTCCGCGAATCAGAGCGCGCAGATCGCGGGCCCGGCACTGGGTGGGCTTCTCTACGGCATCGGCCCCGGTGCGGCTTATCTCGCCTGCACGCTGTCGTTCGCGGCGGCCGCCGCGGCCGTGTGGAGCATCCCATTGCGCACGAAGCCGGCCAACCGCGCGCCCGTCACGCTGGAGTCGGTATTCTCGGGCATTGCCTTCATTCGCAGGGAGCCGGTCATTCTCGGCGCACTGTCGCTCGATCTGTTCGCCGTGCTGTTTGGTGGCGCGACCGCGCTGTTGCCGGTCTTCGCGCGCGATATCCTGCACACAGGGCCGCTCGGCCTCGGGCTGTTGCGTTCGGGCACGGCCATCGGCGCGCTCGCGGGCACCGTCTGGCTCGCGCATTTCCCGCTGCGCAACCGCCCCGGCGCGGCGATGTTCGGCGGCGTGATCGCGTTCGGCGCGGCCACTGTGGTGTTCGGGCTGTCGCATCAATTCCTCGTGTCACTCGCCGCGCTCTTGGTGCTGGGCGCCTCGGACACCATCAGCGTCGTCGTGCGCCTGTCGCTCGTGCAGCTGCGTACGCCGGACGAGATGCTGGGGCGCGTCAGCGCGGTCAATTCGCTTTTCATCGGGACGTCGAATCAATTGGGCGAATTCGAATCCGGTGTGACGGCAGGGTGGTGGGGCGCACAACCGGCCGTTCTGGTGGGCGGCGTGGCGACCATTGCCGTCGCTTTGCTATGGATGCGTTTTTTCCCGCAACTCGGCCGCACGCGCTCGCTGGAGCGCGAAGAGGAACTGGCGCCCAGCCATTGACCGGCTGCACCCGGCGCGGACCTATTCTCAACTTGCGAGGGTTCGCACCTCCCGCGCGCGGATGATCGGACGGGGGTTTCACCCGCTATGATGGTGGCACCTTCACTCGGTTCCTCTCATCATGCGCATTGCCCCGTTGCCTCCGCTCCAATGCCTGGTCGCATTCGAATCGGCCGTACGGCATGCGAGTTTCACGAAAGCCGCCGCGGAACTGCATCTGACGCAGAGCGCGATCAGCCGGCAGATCGCACAACTGGAAGACTTCCTTGGCCGCTCGCTTTTCGTGCGTGAGCACCGCGCATTGCGTTTGACGATCGCCGGCGAAGGTTACGCGAAGCATGTGCAATGGCTGCTTGCCAGTTGTTCGGAAGCCACGCTGGACGTCATGAAGCGCTACGGCGATATGGAATTGACGATTGCGTGTTCGTCCGGCGTGGCGGTGCTGTGGCTGACGCCGCGGCTCGGCGCATTTCGCGCCGCACATCCTAACGTCAGGATCAGAATGATCGTGCGCGACGGGCTTGCGTCCCTATCGCCCGCGGAATTCGACGTGGGGCTGTACTACATCCGTCAGCGCGCCGAACCGCATTTCACCGCGCGCCGCCTCTTCGACGAAGACGTGTACCCGGTATGTTCGCCCGGATATCTCGCCGGCCGCGTGCTGACGCCCGCCGGGCTCGTGCACGAAACGCTGCTGGTGCAGGAGGACGGCCAGCGGCAATGGATGTCGTGGTCCGAATGGTTCCGTCTGAATCATGTGCAGATGCCGGCGTCGCCGCAGGCGGTGGTCGTGAATCACTATCCGCAACTCGTGCAGATGGCGATTCTCGGCCAGGGCGTGGTACTCGGCTGGCGGCACATGATCGATGCATGCCTGAGCGAAGGGCTGCTGGTGCGGGCCACGCAAGCGTCGGCGAGTCACGGCGGCGGCTATTACGTCGTGTCGCCGAACGACCGCTCGCAGAACCAGGCGGCGCGCCTTTTCACCCGCTGGGTGTTCGAGCAGGCAGAAGCGCAGATGGGCAGGGCGGCGAGCTGAAACGGGCTCGCATGCGCCAGACGCATGCATGCATGCGAATCTTTCGTTTCGGAAACAAATCAGGTCTCTCTAGGATCGGCGTTATGCATGCGAAAGCGCCGTCCGGTCATGGCGTGCCGCAATGCCGACACTACCGCCCGACAGGCAGCCAGATGAGGAAAGGGACCATGCAGGGAACGCTTTCATCCAACCTTCCACTCTCCGTGGATACGCTCGCGCGGCAGCGGCGCCGCGCCATTATCGCCACGGTGCTCGGCAATGGGCTCGAGTGGTTCGACTTCACCGTGTATAGTTTTTTCGCCGTCATCATTGCGAAGCTGTTTTTTCCGACCGGCAATGAGCTGAGCTCGCTGCTGCTCGCCGTGGCCACCTTCGGCGTCGGCTTTTTCATGCGGCCGGTGGGCGGCATCGTGCTCGGCGTGTATGCGGACAAAGTGGGCCGGAAGGCGGCGCTCTCGCTGACCATTCTGCTGATGGCGGCGGGCACCGCGCTGATCGGCCTCGCGCCGACCTATGACCAGATCGGTCTGTGGGCGCCGGTGCTGATCGTGGTAGCGCGCCTGCTGCAGGGCTTTTCAGCCGGCGGCGAGATGGGCAGCGCGACCGCCTTTCTCACGGAATACGCGCCCGTGGAGAAGCGGGCGTTCTATTCGAGCTGGATCCAGTCGAGCATCGGCTTTGCGGTGCTGCTGGGCGCGGCGGTCGGCACGTTCGTGACGGCGAGCCTGAGTGCCGACGCACTGCATTCGTGGGGCTGGAGAATGCCGTTCCTGATCGGCATTCTGATCGGGCCGGTCGGTTATTTCATTCGCAGCCGCATGGACGAAACACCGGCGTTCAGCGCCGTGGCCGAAGAAGCCCGGAACGATTCTCCGCTTGCCGAAGTATTCCGCCGTTTTCCGCGCGAGACGTTCGCCAGTTTTTCGATGGTGATTCTGTGGACCGTATGCACTTATGTGCTGCTGTTCTATATGCCGACCTATTCGGTGCGCACCCTGCACCTGCCGCAGTCCACCGGCTTTCTTGCCGGTATGCTCGGCGGTCTGATGATCATGTGCTTCTCGCCGGTGGTCGGCAGCCTGGCCGACCGCTTCGGCCGCCGCCGTTTTCTCTCGGGTGCGGCGGTCTTGATCCTGCTGCTCGCGTGGCCGATGTTCACGTATATCAACCGGGTGCCTGGCCTCGCTTCGCTGATGGTGTTTCAGGGCGTGTTCGGCGTGCTGATCGCCGCCTATACCGGGCCGATCCTTGCTGCGTTCTCCGAACTGTTTCCGACCAAGGTGCTGTCGACAGGTCTCTCCGTTGCCTATAACTTCGCGGTGACGATTTTCGGCGGCTTCGCGCCGTTCTTTATCACGTGGCTGATCGCCTCGACCGGCAGCAACATGGCGCCCGCCATCTACGTGATGATCGCCGCGGCCGTCAGTCTGGCGGGTACGTTCTTCGTGCGTGATCCGCGCCGGGGCGGGGTCTGAAGGCAAGAATGAAGCGGCGTGTCCGGCGGTATTGGCCGGAAGCATTTCCTCATCAAGTCAGGAACATATCAATGAGCATTACGGTAATCAGCGGCGGCAACGTACTCGATCTGGCCCAGGGCGTGTTGCTCGAGCATCAGTACGTCGTGATCGAAAACGGCCATATCGTCGAAGTCACCGATCGTCCCGTCGATCTGCCCAACGCGCGCGTAATCGATGCTCGCGGCAAAACGGTGATGCCCGGGCTGATCGATTGTCATGTGCACGTGCTGGCTTCGCGCGCGAACCTCGGTACGAACGCGACGCAGCCGAACATTCTCACCGCGATTCGCGCGCTGCCGATTCTCAAGGCCATGCTCGGCCGCGGCTTTACGAGTGTGCGCGATGCGGGCGGCGCGGATTGGGCTTTGACTCAGGCGCTGGAGAGCGGTCTGATTCCGGGCCCGCGTATTTTCCCGTCGGGCAAGGCGCTCTCGCAAACGGGCGGCCACGGCGATTTCCGTCCGCGTGGCGATATGCTCGAACCGTGCTCGTGCTGCTTTCGGGCCGGCGCGATTGCGCGCGTGGTCGACGGCGTGGATGCCGTGCGGCTCGCCGTGCGCGAAGAGATTCAGAAAGGCGCCACGCAGATCAAGATCATGGCCTCGGGCGGTGTTGCCTCGCCGACCGATCCGATCGGCAACACGCAGTATTCCGAGGACGAAATCCGCGCGATCGTCGCCGAAGCCGAGGCGGCCAATACCTACGTGATGGCGCACGCGTACACGGGCCGCGCCATCTCGCGGGCGATTCGCTGCGGCGTGCGCACCATCGAGCACGGCAACCTGGTCGACGAAGCCGCCGCGAAGCTGATGCGCGAACATGGCGCGTTCGTGGTACCGACGCTGGTCACGTACGACGCATTGGCCAAACACGGCGCCGACTATGGTTTGCCGGCCGACTCGATCGCCAAGGTCGAAACCGTGCGGCAAGCGGGGCGCGACTCGCTACAGATCTATGCGAATGCCGGTGTGCCGATGGGTTTCGGTTCCGACCTGCTCGGCGAAATGCACACGTTCCAGAGCGACGAATTGCGTATTCGCGCCGACGTGCTCGGCAATCTGGAAGCCTTGCGTTCAGCCACGACGATCGCCGCGGATATCGTCGATCTGAGCGGCAAGCTGGGCGTCATCAAGGCCGGCGCGATTGCCGACATTCTCGTGGTGGACGGCGATCCGCTCACGGACATCGGCGTGCTGACCGGGCAGGGCGAGCGCATCGAGTACGTATTTCAGCGAGGCGAAGTGGTGAGCGAGCGAGGCAGCGTCGCGTCGCGCTGATCGAGGCGCGTGTGGTTTGACGCGGGTCGTTGCTTCAGGCCCGCGCGGTGTTCACGCGCAGAGCGGTCCATCGCACTGTCGCCAGAATCGATGCCGCGACGATCAATGCTCCGCCCACCCACGCGGTCACCGAAATTCGTTCGCCCAGCCAGAGGCAGGCAAACACCGCGCCGAACGCCGGTTCGCTGCCCATCAGCAGCGAGACGCGTGTCGGGCTGCTGCGCTTGATCGCGAAGTTCTGCGCGAAGAATGCGAACAGTGTGCACGCAATCACCAGATAGCCGACATAGCCCCAGAACGCCGCGTGTCCGGCAATCGACGGCAACGGTTGCCACTGTTGCGGCGCGAACCACCAGGCGGCCGCGGCGCTGCCGAACGCCACCACGCCCGACTGCACCGCCGTCACCGACAAAGGCGGCAGGGCCGAATCGCGCATGACGCGTTTGGTCACGCACACCGTCAACGCGCGCAGCAGGGCGGCCAGCAGAATCAGCGCATCGCCCGGGTTGAAGCTCAGTGCGCCGTCGCCGGCAAGCAGCCACGCGCCGAGCAGGGACAGCGCCACGGCCAGCCATTCGATTCGGCTCGGCCTGCGCCTGAGCAGCAACCATTCGATGAGCGGCGTGAGCACCACGCATAGGCTGATCAGAAACGCGGCGTTAGCCGCGCGGGTCATCAGGATGCCGAAGGTTTCACACAGAAAGATGCCCAGAAGCAGCGCACCGGCGATCAGCACGCCGCGCAGTGTGCGGGCGTCGGCCGCGCGCAGGTGGCGCAGAGCCGGCGACAGGATCACGAAAGTGATGCCGAAGCGCAACGCAAGCAGACCCAGCACCGGATAAAAGACCAGTGCGCTCTTGACCACGCCGTAGCTGGTGCCCCACACCACGGCGACAGCAAGCAGCATCAGATCGGACAGCATGAGCAGGCGTTCCTGTTTCGACATGGCGAACCTCGAGTTAGAAAGTCCGTATTGTCGAGCTTTGCGCGATGCATGATAATCGGGTCATGGCGCACAGCGTTTATGTTGCGAATGCATCAATAGACTGGTCGCACTCACGGAATCCCACGATGACCCCAACGGAGCTTTTCGCCTTGCTGCCGGACATGGCGGTGTTTGCGCGCGTCGTCGATGCCGGCAATTTCTCGGTGGCGGCGCGGCAACTCGGCAGCACGCCGTCCACGGTCAGCCGCCAGATCAAGCGGCTCGAAGACGCGCTTGCAACCCGTTTGCTCGAACGCTCCACGCGCACGGTGCGGGTCACCGAATCCGGCGCACAGGTGGCGCGATTCTGTCGCGACATGGTGAGCGCCGCGTCGGGCGCGGTCGATGCGGCCGGGCAACTGGCCGGCAAGCCGCAGGGCAAGGTGAGCGTCAGCGCGCCGACCCAGTTCGCGAAGTCCGTGATTCATCCGCTGATCCCCGGCTTCCTGCGCGCTTACGGCGAGGTGGACCTGCAACTCCTTTTCACCGATCGCGACGTCGATCCGCTCGCCGACGGTATCGATCTGGTGATCCGCCTGACCGAGCATCCGCCGCAGGGTCTCGCGGGGCGCCGGCTGGGCGCGGTGCGCTGGCTGCTGGTGGCGTCGCCGGCGTATTTGCGCGAGCGCGGTACGCCGGCGCAGCCACGCGATCTGCTGAAACACGCATGCATCTATCTCGGCGAGACGGCCGACGACAACCGCTGGCGCTTTCGCCGCGGCACCGAGACACAGAGTGTCGACGTGAAGGGGCGCTACATTGCGAATCACGCCGGCGCACGGCTCGAAGCCGCGCTGCAGGACTTCGGTATTGCGTGCGTGCCGGAGTTTGCCGCCGCCGAGTGGTTGCCGGGCGGCGAACTCGTACAGGTGCTGCCGGACTGGAATCTCGAAGCGCGCGCATACGTGGGGTCGGTGTGGCTGCTGTATCCGCCGAACCGTTTCCTGCCGCCGAAGGTGAGGGCGTTGATCGACTACCTCGTCGAGCATTTACATGACGTGCTCGATACGGCGTGAGAACGACAGCATGCGTGGCGAATGGCGCGGAATAGCTTCGCGCGGTTAGTTCGCAGACCAGAAGAACGTAGAGTCGCCCGCGTAATCCACGATTCAATGTCATCAACGATCAGACCGATCATGAGGAAAACTGGTATGAGCTTCTGTGCAAACGGGCCGATTGCGGCCACTGTCTATCGTGGCGATTCGATCGAGAACACGCATCTGGCGCACGTCGCGGTGGTCGACGCCAACGGGCGCCTGCTGGCGTCGTTCGGCGACCCGTCGCGCGTGACGCTGGCGCGCTCGGCGGCGAAGCCCGCACAAGCGTTGGCGGTGGTGGAAACCGGCGCGCTGGAGCGTTTCGGTTTCGACGAAGCCGATCTTGCGCTGATGTGCGCCTCGCACAGCAGCGAGGCGCGCCACATCGAACGCGCGCGGCAGATGCTGGCCAAGGCGCGGGCGAGCGAAGCCGACTTGCGTTGCGGCGGGCATCCGCCGTTGTCCGACACGGTCTACGTCGATTGGCTCAAGCGCGACTTCAAGCCGGGCGCCGTGTGCAGCAACTGCTCCGGCAAGCACGCGGGCATGCTGGCCGGCGCGCAGTCGATCGGCGCGGCGATTGCCGGTTATGAGCGACCGGATCATCCATTGCAGGTGCGCGTAAAGCACACGGTTGCGGACGTATGCGATTTACCCGACGGCGCAGTGCAATGGGCCACGGACGGCTGCAATCTGCCGACGCCGGCTTTTCCGCTCGATCGCCTCGCGCGCCTGTTTGCGAAGCTGGCCGCCGCTGAGGACGAAGTGTCGACGAGGCCGGCCGCCACGCCGCGCACGGCAGCGCTTGCACGAATCTACCGCGCAATGACGACCTATCCGGAACTGGTGGCGGGGGAAGGCCGATTCTGCACGCTGTTGATGCAAGCCTTCGAGGGGGCGTTGGTCGGCAAGGTCGGCGCGGACGGCAGCTATGCGATAGGCGTGCGGGCGTCGGAGCAAACCGGGAAGGCGGGCGCGAACGGCGCGCTGGGCATTGCCGTGAAAATCGAGGACGGCAATGTCGGCGTGCTGTATGCGGTGGTCGCGGAATTGCTGGTGTTATTGGACATCGGCACGCCGGAGCAACGCGCGAAACTGGCGGCGTTCCATACACCGAGGATGTTGAATACGATGGGTATTGAGACGAGCCGAATGACTTTTTCGGTCTCGCTTGAACGGGCAGCGGAGTTGGGGGCCGAGTGAGCTGCCGCGACCGCGACGGCGCGCGTAGCGCTGTCGAAGGATAAATGCCTTGTCGATGAGGCGGAATGTGCGCGGACAGAGATCGCACAAGAATTGGTGATTATGCGGATCACCTATCTATTTATCATGTGACCAATTTTTACAGTGCTCCTATATACGCCAGAAACTGTGGATTTGATAATGAGGCTGGCTATCAACCCGATATGAGCACTGGGGTCAGACAGGTTTGCGTCACAACGTGACGGGCCAAGTCTGCGAGCACGGGCGGCCGGCCGGGAGACATTACGTCCTCGCTACTGGCATTCTCCTGGTCACGCCGTTGCCAACTACTGCACGAAGCTGATACGCGTTTAATCAACGACATCAACGATCTTGGTTTTAATAAAAATAATTAGGATGACTAGCAGAATGAGAGGGTTGAAGATAATGCATTTGGTGATACGCGGTAAGCGCGACGCGTCCAGCGACACCTGCGGAGAGCCGGTTGCACGGCATGGGTACGGCATATGCTGAACTTCGTAACGCGACGCACCCTGACGGTCAGCGGCGCGACGCTGCCGACCTTGCCCGACGGCGAGCCGGCATTGCAGCTACGCACCATCGCAGGGGAGGAAACCCTGTCGACGATCTACGAATACGAGTTGAGCCTCGTCACACCCGTCGATCCGCTGCTGCCGGACAGCACGGCCGCCAACTTCGACCTGAAGGAGATGATCGGCGGGGAACTGACGGTCACCATCCAGCTCGACGGCATGGGGACGTTCGTGCCGGGTATGGCCGGCGCCAGTGGCGCGGCGAATTTCGGCGCCGGCATGCGTGAGATCAGCGGCATTGTGACCGCGGCGAGTCTGGTGAGCCAGTTGAACCGCCAGTATCTCTACCGGTTGAAGATGCAGCCGTGGATCGTGCTTGCCGAGCGGCGCACCGACTACCGGATCTTCCAGAACAAAACAGTCGTCGAGATCATCGACGAGGTGCTCAAGAGCAATTATCTCTACTCCTACGTCAAGCGTCTGGGCGGCAGGTATTCGAACCTGGTCTATCAGGTTCAGTACGGCGAGTCGGACTTCGCTTTCATCCAGCGCCTGATGGCCGAACACGGCATCTACTGGTTCTTTGAGCACAGCAGGAGTTTTCACCGCATGGTGCTGGTCGACAATCTCGGTGCGCACAAACCCGTGGAGAGTCTCGCGTACCAGACGCTGTGGTACTACCCGCCGGGACACAAGATCGACCGCGAGTACATCGAGGAATTCCAGACGACCGATTGCATCCAGTCGGGCGTCTGGACGACCGACGACTTCGACTTCACGCAACCGGGCGCGGATCTGGCGGTAAAGAACGCGCTGCCGCAGAAGACAGCGCATAACCGGCTGAGCGTCTACGAATGGCCGGGCGACTATACGGATGCGAAAGACGGCGCGCAGTTCGCGCGCGTGCGCATGGAGGAAATCCGCGCGCTGGGTGAGCGTGCCACGGGCAGGGGGCATCTGCGCAACGTGGTGTGCGGCACGACCTTTACGCTCGCGGGCTACCCGCAGGAGGCGGCAAACCGGGAGTACCTCGTAATCGGCGCGAAGCTGCTGGCGGAAGAAACCGGCGAGCAAACGGGCGCGGGTCAATACCGCATCGACACGACGTTCGAGGTGCAGCCGGCCACCACGATGTTCCGCGCACCCCGCACGGTGGCGAAGCCGCGCACCACCGGACCGCAAACCGCGATCGTGACGGGGCCGCCCGGCCAGGAAATCTGGACCGACAGATACGGCAGGGTGAAGCTGAAGTTTCACTGGGACCATTCACCCGTGAACGACCAGAACTCATCGTGCTGGGTGCGGGTGTCGTATCCGTGGGCGGGCAGCAACTTCGGCGGCGTGAACATACCGCGCGTGGGTCAGGAGGTGATCGTCGATTTCGAGAATGGCGATCCCGACCGGCCCATCGTGACGGGGCGCGTGTTCAATGCCGCCTCCATGCCGCCGTGGGAGTTGCCGGGCAACGCGACGCAAAGCGGCATGCTCTCGCGCTCGATGAAAGGCCACTATGGCACAGCCAACGCGATCCGCTTTGAAGATAAGGAAGGCGCGGAGGAACTATGGCTGCAGGCCGAGCGCGACATGCGTACCGAGGTCGAGCACGATGAGTCGCATACCGTACGACACGACCGCACGAGAACGGTCGGACATGACGAATCCACCACGATTGACCACGACCGCACTGAAAAGGTGGGGCGCGGTGAGCAGGTTGATATCGGTGAGGACCGCCGCCACAGCATAGGCAACGATGCGCATCTCTCTGTCGGGCGCGATCACAAACTGCGCATAGGCAAGGATCGTATTGAGGATATCGGCAACAACCGCAAGGACACAATCGGGGCCGACTTCCGGATCAACACGGGTGGTCACGTCGCGCATACGGTGAAGGGACATCACCAGATCGAGGCGGGACAGGCCATTAAACGCCACACCCCCATCTATCAGCTACAGGCCGGCGAAGCTGCTGAAATCATCGGCCCGGCCGGAAAGATCACGCTCGACAGTCATGGCATCACGCTGGAAGCGGTCAGGATTCTGCTGAAGGGACCGGTTCACGCCAGCACGGGCTGGGTCGAGAACTCGCTGGACATGCGCTCAGAGGTCCGGCAATGCACGTTCACACCCGACTTTTTCCCGTTTTCCGGCTAGCCGGTGCCCGCGTAGCACGGCCTGACTATCTTCCTCAAGGAATTCCGCTTCATGATTGTGACTTTCCCGCTCGAAGACGATCCGTATTACAGCGCTCCCCCCGCGCCGCCTTATCCGCAGTCCGCGAATGCGGCGCTGACTACGCCGGCGCTGGTGCGCAAATATATCGATCTGGCAAAGCATATGGCCGGTGGTGTATTCCCGGTGGGGCAGAACCGGTTCTGGCATGGTGGCGTTCATCTTGCCGGCAAGGGTCCAGTGCGCGCCGTAGCCAACGGCACCATTGTTGCGTACCGGCTGGATCCGGCTTACCAGCAAAGCTCGCTGGACTGGCTGAACAGAATGGGGACGCCTGGATCGACAAGGCAGCCTCGTCTGTTCAGCGGTAGTTTCGTGCTGATTCGCCATGAGTTTGAAGCGACCAATCATGTGACTGACCGCTACGTCGGCGCACACTTCTATTCGCTCTATGCGAACCTGCTGCCGCAGAAGGGTCTGCTGACGAAAGCGGTCCTGCCGCCCTTTCTCACTACCGGGGGCGCTGCGATTCCGGTCAGCGCATTGCGTGGCGACGAAGTGACGGTGACGGCGGTCATTGACGACGGTCATCGCATGGTCAAGGTCAGGGTGACGGATATCAATAGCTATGCAAGTCGGGAGGGGTGGATCGAGCGCATGTATCTTGACGTCGAGCCTCGCGTGGCGCTGGCTCCCTCGCAGAAGATCCGGCTGGGCTATCCCATTGCATGGCTGTATGCATGTCATCCGTCGGAGAAACAGTGGTTGCCGGTTGGACGTGCCGAGGTCTGCCGGTATCCGGTGCGGGTTGGACAGGTGATCGGTTATCCCGGCATCACCGACGGCAATCTTGGCGCGGTGTCGGACAGCTTTCACTTCGAGATATTTACGTCGAAAAATGCGCTGGTGAAGCCGATGAAGCCGCTGGCGCCGCTGGATATCCAGAACCCTATTTCATCGCGTCAGGACTATGTGGATGGGACGAAAGGTGATGGGATGGGGAAGGTTTGGTTGACTAGGAATGCGAGACTGGCTCGCAAGAAGCTCGATAGGCTTATCGCAACTCTATCCGCGCCCGACATGAAGCTGTTTCCGTCGGGTTCGTGTTTTATCTCGGCGATCCCTTGCGCGACTGACGGGTTGCAGCCCGCTGCCTTGAACAAGCTGATCTGTTTCAAGCTATATGGCATGGACGGTGAAACCTACTACGCTTATGCCCGTCAAGAGGGTGCCGCTGCCGACGGGCGGGACTTTGTACGTGATGCGTGGGTCACACTGACCACTGACAGCGACTGGATTGCGCGGGGCTGGCAGACGTATGAGGACAGTGAATTGAACACGCACGACGACGGCTTTGTGGAGGATGACGACGCAGTGATGCAGGCCATCGTGACCGCAGCGCACAAGTCTTCGGCAAGCCTCAGTCTGGAAGATCTGCACGCTGAAGGAGTGGATGCGATCCTGCGCACCACGGCGATCCGATTCCACACGGAATGGGATAGCGACCACAACAGCACGCGTTATGAGAAGCTACAGACGGGCGCGCATCCGCCGCTTCCGCAGTTGACAGACGATCAGTTCAACGCGTTTCTCTCGGACGTTCAGAGCCAGCAATTCTGGCGTGACGCAGGCGTGATGAACGACGGCCGGAACGCTACGAACGGGACTCCGCTATCAACATCAATGGACCCAAAAAACTGGCACTTCCATCCTGTTGGGTTCCTCGCGCAGATGCGCGAATGCCTGGCGACGGACGCCACGCTTTCGGAGGAAGCGTTTGAGCTGGAAATCCTGAAAAGCTGGAACACCGGGCTGAAGCTAATCGAGAAGCGTCTCAAACAGCTTGAGCCGTGGGCGCATGAGGATGCCGCCATGCCGCTCCCGCCGCCCGCGCGTTCTGCCGTCATTCGGGAATATGCAACCCTGCATACCATCCACAATGTCAGGCATACCGACTTTTGGTCCAACTTCGAATACTGGTTTGGCATCACGCCCAACGACGTGGCATCACCTGAATCGCTGCATGGAACCCTTGCCGCAGCGCTAGCCGGCCATCATGTTTATAAATACCTGAAAGGCATGAGGGAGTTTTTCAAACACATCTCGATGCAGCGAGTGGTCAAGGGCGCGTTGGGGTATCGGGCTGGAGCCTACGTATTTGCCGGGGTACTTCCTGACAAACCGCTCGTGCCGGCCAGATCAGGCTTCCAGATGGAATATATCAACATTGGATGCGAGTACGGGCCGTTCTTCCGGGCGTTCAGCCTCGCCAATCCGATTGACCAGAATCGAATGGAAGTCCAGTTGCACGAAGTCGCGCACCTTCGGAACACTGCTCACGCGAATGATCAGAAGATCGAACTGGCGGCTACGGTCGCGGACCCCTATCACTTCAATCAGCAAACGGCTTATGGAGCGAGAGCGGCACGGGTGCTGGCTGAGTTCACACCCAACCGTGCAATGGCAAACGCCGAGAATATTGCATTTTTTATCGAGAGCGCGAAGGATGAAGCCTGACCATCGGGTGATGAGGGGTATCCGGTCTGCTGTCCTGACAGGGGGGCTTGTCGCGGCGTTCACGTGTTTCGCCTCCTCAACATCGCAAGCCATTTCGTCACCGACCCAAACTACGGATAGTTCCATGACAGACAATCAGACTTCAGGTCCGAGTGCCAACCAGACGGGTGTCGTACCCGATGAACGGGTGGGTTGGGTCAAGAATCCACTGATTACGCAGATCGGATTATCGAAAGTAGTCCTTGACCCCGACTATCTGGAAATCCGGTATTACCTGACTTACATAAATCCGAGCAACGAAGACGTTAAGTGGACGGGTATGCCAACTCCGAACGGACCTGCCACCCGTTTGTATTCCGAGGGCAAGGAGATTCTGCCCGCGCCACCGCAGAACACCGATGTCGTCCCGTATGTGGCCGCCCCTCGGGATGAGGAGATCATGCTCTATGTCAACGTAGTGAAGGCAAAAGAGCGCTGGACCTCCGATGGACCAGGCGAGTTCGTCATCATGAACAGCCAGTTCCTTCCGGGCACCCATATCTACGAGATCGTGTACTGGCACACCCAACTGGACTGGATCGACGTCCGCAAGGTTCTTGACGGCACCGATGCACGGGGCAAAGGCCGGATGAGATATCCGATCACCGACAACGCACCGTCGAACCGCCTGTATTTCAAGGTCTACGCGCCGACCGATGAAGAGGCGAGAAAGGGGCTGCGTGTCCAGTACCTCGGGGAAGTGGATGCCCGCAGCCAGCTTCTTCCCGCCATGCCATACGCGCGCCCCGGAGACTACGCACTGGCAACAGGCTACTGGTCAGCGACGGGTGCAAGCATCCAGCGCCTCGGCGGCTATCACGAAGTCTTCGTCAAGGAAGGCGACTCGCTGCCGAATCTGCCTGGCGACGTGGGCGTTGATCCTTTCAGCTTCAGGTGGAAGTACATAGGCGAAAGCAGTCAGGCCACGGTGAGATAACGTCGGGTCGGCATTAACAGCCGGGCATTGGCGAATGCCGGGACATTGATTTTTTTAGAGAGCGCGAACGATGAGGCTTGACTATCGGGTGATGAGGAGTGTGCGGTCAGATGTTCTGACGGGAGGGCTGGCTGCGGCATTCGCGTGCTTCGCCTGTTCATCGTCGCAAGCCACCCCGTTACCGACCCAAACGACGGTCAGTTCCATGACGGACGATCAGACCTCAACTCAGAGCGCTAACCAGACGGACGTTGTGCCCGATGAACGGGTGGGTTGGGTCAAGAATCCGCTGATTACGCAGATCAGGTTATCGAAAGTGCTCTTTGGCCATGACTATCTGGAAATCCGGTATCGCACCACCTACATAAATCCGGGCGAAGGAGAGGTCAAGACAACAGGCAGGCCCACTCCGAATGGTCCCGTCATGAGACTTTATTCCGAGGGCAAGGAGATTCTGCCGGCACCACCAGAGAACAATGATGTTGTACCGTATGTGGCCGCTCCGAGGGATGAAGACATAGCGCGTTCTACTTATTTTATGAAACCCCATGAGATTTGGGATGGAGAAGTGGCGGACGAGTTCGTCATCCTGAACAGCCAGTTCCTTCCGGGCACCCACACCTACGAGATCGTGTACTGGCAGACGCAATTGGACTGGATCGATGTCCGCAAGGTTCTTGACGGCACCGACGCGCGGGGCAAAGGCCGGATGAGGTATCCGATCACCGATAACGCACCGTCGAACCGCCTGTATTTCAAGGTCTACGCGCCGACCGATGAAGAGGCGAGAAGGGGGTTGCATGTCCAGTACCTCGGGGAAGTGGATGCCCGTACCCAGCTTCTCCCAGCCATGCCATACGCGCGCCCTGGAGATTACGCACTGGCAACAGGCTACTGGTCCGCGACTGGCGCAAGCATCCAGCATCTCGGCGGCTATCACGAAGTCTTTGTCAAGGAAGGCTACTCGCTGCCGAATCTGCCTGGCGACATGGGCGTCGATCCTTTCAGCTTCAGGTGGAAGTACATGGGCGAACACAGTCAGGCCACGGTGAGATAACGTCGGGTCGGCATTAACAGCCGGGCATTGGCGAATGCCGGGACATTGCATTTTTTATCGAGAGCGCGAAGGATGAGGCCTGACCATTGGGTGATGAGGAGTGTGCGGTCCGCTGTTCTGACGGGAGGACTGGTCGCGGCGTTCGCATACTTCGCCTCTTCATCGTCGCAAGCCGCCCCGTTACCGACCCAAACGACGGTCAGTTCCATGACGGACGATCAGACCTCAACTCAGAGCGCTAACCAGACGGACGTTGTGCCCGATGAACGGGTGGGTTGGGTCAAGAATCCGCTGATTACCCAGATCAGGCTTCATGACGTGATCTCCCGGCCTAACAGCATGAAGATCAGGTACTACCTCGCTTACATAAATCCGAGCAACGAAGACGTTAAGTGGACGGGTATGCCAACTCCGAACGGACCTGCCACCCGTTTGTATTCCGAGGGCAAGGAGATTCTGCCCGCGCCACCGCAGAACACCGATGTCGTCCCGTATGTGGCCGCCCCTCGGGATGAGGAGATCATGCTCTATGTCAACGTAGTGAAGGCAAAGGAGCGCTGGACCTCCGATGGACCAGGCGAGTTCGTCATCATGAACAGTCAGTTCCTTCCGGGCACCCATATCTACGAGATCGTGTACTGGCAGACGCAACTGGACTGGATCGATGTCCGCAAGGTTCTTGACGGAACCGATGCACGAGGCAAAGGCCGGATGAGATATCCGATCACCGACAACGCACCGTCGAACCGTCTGTATTTCAAGGTCTACGCGCCGACCGATGAAGAGGCGAGAAGGGGAATGCATGTCCAGTACCTCGGGGAAGTGGATGCCCGTACCCAGCTTCTCCCAGCCATGCCATACGCCCGCCCCGGAGACTACGCCCTCGCAACAGGCTACTGGTCTGCGACGGGCGCAAGCATCCAGCGCCTCGGCGGCTATCACGAAGTCTTCGCCAACGAAGGCGACTCGCTGCCGAATCTGCCTGGCGACGTGGGCGTTGATCCTTTCAGCTTCAGATGGAAATACATAGGCGAACACCAACAGGCCAACGCGCAATAACGCAGCTTACTTATCCTGGATCCGAGGTACTTTCATGCGTCCTGTTGTTCTCGTAGGGCATCGCCATTCCTGTCCGCTGCATGGGATAGGCACTGTGACGACCGGTTCCGATGGTGTGACGGTCAACGGCCGTCCGGTTGCCCGCGTCGGCGATATGACAAGTTGCGGCGCGACTATCGTGAGTGGCTCGTCAACGACGTTCGGCGGCAAGGCGGTTGCCCGTATGGGTGACGCCACCAGTCATGGCGGCACGTTGATCGAGGGCGACGACGGTTGGCTGCTCGACTAACCGCTACCGGAAGCGCCCCTTAGCCGCACCATGCCACGGCGACGTGGCATGTTTGGGACCGGCACCTTGAAACGATCCCTTTCCCGAGTGATCGGAAAGTCGGACGCTGCTCGACATAGCGCCTTGTGACTGAGCGCCGGAACATGCACTGGCTTTGCCAACTGGACGCGCGTTTGTCCAGCCCTCAGATCACTGCATCTTGCCGGGTTTGTACTTCACGTCGTCGCGCATCTCGCTGCGGATGCAGCCCGACAACCCAAACAACCCAAACAAACAAACCCTCAAGCAACCACCTCACCCAAAGCCACTCCCCCCAGCGCATTCCGAATCGCATCCGCCAACTCAGCAGCGGCGAACTTGGCCACATACCCATTAGCCCCGGCATTCTTCACATGCGCCTCATTCGCCGCCCCAGTCAGAGAAGAATGAATAATGACCGGAATATCACGAGTACGTTCATCCGCCTTGATCTGCCGGGTCAGCATGAACCCGTCCATCTCAGGCATCTCGAGATCGGTCAGAACGAGCGCGATACTATCCTTCACCCGCGTCCCATTGGACTGAGCTTCCCGCGCAGCCTGCTGCAAAGTATTCCAGGCTTCTTCCCCGGTCTTGGTCATCACAAAGTCGGCGCCAATAGCACTCAAAGCCTGCTCGATCAGCTTGCGGGCGAAGCCGGAATCATCGGCGGCAAGAATTTTCGCGCCGTGCCGAATGCCCAGCGCCGCTCCCACGGAAGCAGGGTCGACACTCGGATGCTGTGACGGAAACACATCACGCAGCACCTGTTCCACATCGATCACCTGAGCGAGCCGCGAGTCGCCCGTATTGCCGTCGATCCGCGCGATACTCGTCACGAGATTGCCACCTGCCGCGCCCTCGGCGGACAACACCTGGTTCCACTCCAGCCGCACGATATCGTCGACTTCCTCGACCGCGAACGCCTGCGTCGAGCGCGCGAATTCCGTCACCAGCAGGATGTTCAGACCGCGCGTGGGCTCGCAGCCCATCAGTCGCGGCAGGTCGATCACAGGGATGATCTGCCCGCGAATATCCACCGCGCCCATTACGAACGGCGACGAACCGGCGATCGGCGTGACCGCCGGCATCGTCGAGATCTCACGCACCTTGAAGACGTTGATGCCGTACAGCTCGTGCGCGTCGCTGCCGGGCACGGAGCCCAGCCGGTACAGCAACAGCTCGAATTTGTTGGAACTCGTCAGGTTGCTGCGTTCATCGCTCGCGCGGTTTTCTACGGCCATTGAATCTCTCCAGAATTGCGGTGCGTGTGGTGCGCCATGCAATCGTCGCATTCGATTCTGGCGCGTGCCCTACCTTTCAGTTATCGGCGCGAGCGGCAGAAAGTTCAACGATTCCACGCTCTTTTCCTCGCATGCTCTGGTTAACACGCAGTCGTAGCGTGAGGCATCAAGCCGCGCGAACAGGGCGGCCGCAATGTGGAAGCATGGGTGCATTCATCTGAAGGTTACCTGCGGTTACAGAAACGACAGCGTCGTATCACATGGTCCAAAGCGCGCCTCCTAGAATGCACAGCGATTAAAGCGTGGCGCAGTCAGGGGCTTGCAAGCTGGTTGCAAGGTATCCGCGCAGTGAGCACGGTCCCCGAGGCGCACACGCGTTGCCGTCGTTTCGCTTCCACCTCAAGGAGAACGTATGATCCGCTTGCCTCTCGCCACCCTCGCCAGTGCCTGTGCGGCTGGTCTGTTCGTCGCCGCCACCGCGGCCAGCGCGCAAACCGCTCCTGCGGCGCCCGCTGCGGACGCCGGCCGTTTGCATGCCGCCGACCAGACATTCATCGCGGACGGCACCAAAGCCGTCGCGACGCAACGCGACGCCGCGCGCCTCGCCACCTCGCGCTCGACGGACCGCGACGTCAAGGCTTTCGCCGAACGCGTTTCGACCGATAACGCGAAAATCTCCGACGCGCTGCGCGCGGCGAGCCCGCGCGGTGTCGACGTGCCGAAAAACGATCCCGACGCGGCCGTGATCGCGAGCATCAACAACCTGCGTGGCGCCGACTTCGACAAGGCCTATATCGAACAGGTCGCGCTCGCCGGCGAACAGAAAGCACTGTCGGCATTCCAGGCGGAAATCGCTTCGGGCCGCGACGAGCAGTTGAAGGATGCGGCAAAGAAGGCGTTGCCGACTATCCAGGAGCATTACGCGATGGCGCAGGATCTCGCTAAGCGCAAGCATCTATCCAGCACGGCGCAATAAGCAGCAAGCAGCAAGCAGCAAGCAGTAGACAGCAAGCGCTTCGACACGCGTCACGCCGCGGCGTGACGCGTGTCAGATCAAATGCGCAGTTTTCGGCGATAATCGGCTTCGCTCTTTCGGGTCCGCCGCGCGCATGATTTCGCACCACACGCACTCCGAAAGCTCCCTTATCTTCACGCGCATTCGATCGAAGCTGTCCGCATGAGCAAGCCTGTCAATCTGCCGCAACGGCTGGACCCTATGCTTCGGCAAGCCGTCGCGCTTCAGCAGAACGGCGCATTTGCCGAGGCCGAGGAACTCTATCGCGAGATTCTCGACCTCAAGCCCCGTCATTTCGACGCGCTGCAATTGCTGGGCGCGCTGGCGTTGCAAGCGGGCCGCTTGCAGGAAGGCGTCGAATTACTCAGAAAGGCGCTTGCCGTCAACGCGAAACAGGCGCCGATCCATTCGAATCTCGCCTATGCATTGAACGCGTTGCAGCGTTTCGACGAAGCACTCGCGAGTGCGGAACGCGCACTGGCCTTGCAGCCCAAATTTCCCGGCGCACTGAACAATCGCGGCAACGCGCAAGCCGGCCTGAACCGGCCGCTCGACGCGCTCGCCAGTTTCGATCGCGCGATTGCGCTGACGCCGGATTTTGCGCAAGCCTGGAACAACCGCGCCTGCGTGCTGCGCGACCTCGGCCGTCCCGCCGATGCGCTCGCCAGTTGTGATCACGCGCTCGCGTTGCAGCCGGCTTATCCCGACGCGTGGAGCAATCGCGGCAACGCATTCAGCGACCTGAACCAGCCGGAAGAAGCGGAACGCAGCTACCGTCGCGCGCTCGAATTGGCCCCGGCATTTGCTGACGCCTGGAACAACCTCGGCCTCGCGCAGATCGATCTCAATCAGCACGCGCAAGCGCTCTCGAGTTACGAGCGCGCACTCGCCGCGAATCCCGCGGCGGCTGAGACGCATTGGAACGAGTCGCTGTGTCTGTTGCAAATGGGGCGCCTCGAAGCTGGCTGGCAGAAATACGAGTGGCGCTGGGAGCGCAGCCGGATCAAGGCAAGCCGGCGCGTGTTTGCACAGCCTCTTTGGCTGGGGGATTTTTCGATCGGGGGCAAGACGATTCTGTTGCACGCGGAGCAGGGCCTCGGCGACACGCTGCAGTTTTGCCGTTATGCCGCGCTGGTGTCGAAGCTCGGTGCGAAGGTCGTGCTCGAAGTGCCGCCCGAATTGATGCGCCTCATGTCCACGCTCGACGGCGTGGACCAGTTGATCGAAGCCGGCGAGGCGCTGCCGCCGTTCGATTGTCACTGTCCGTTGCTGAGTCTGCCGCTGGCATTCAAAACAGACCTCGATAGCATTCCTTCGGCCACGCCGTATCTCTACGCGCACGCCGAAGCGGCTCGCCAATGGCGCGACCGGATTCACGCGCAAGCAGACACGCACCTGAAAGTCGGACTCGTGTGGGCAGGCGGAAACCGGCCGCATGTCGCGGAACTTCGCAAGAACGATGCGCGCCGTTCGATCGCCTTCGAGCGGCTCGCGCCCATTCTCGACGTGCCCAACGTGCAGTTCTTCAGCCTGCAGAAAGGACCGGCTGCACAGCAGTTGAAAAGCGGCGAGTGGGGTGGCCGCATTGTCGATTACACGGAAGAACTGGACGATTTCGCCGACACCGCGGCCCTGGTGGCGAACCTCGATCTGGTGATTTCCGTGGACACATCCACGGCTCATCTGGCCGGCGCGCTCGACCGGCCGGTGTGGATTCTGAACCGCTTCGACACCTGCTGGCGCTGGATGCTGGAGCGCACCGATACGCCGTGGTATCCGGGCGCGAGGCTGTTCAGGCAGCCTGCGCTGGGCGATTGGGATAGTGTGATGCAGGCCGCGCGTGATGCGCTGGCTGCGTTGAGCGCATCGGCTGCGAACGTCACCCATTCCGGATAAAGATAGCGCTCCCGCTCCGGCGAATTTACGCGGACGCGCGTAGACTGAACGTCCGTTTATCGACGGTTCAGCCACGGAGATACATCAATGGAATACAGACATCTGGGTGCATCCGGTTTCAAGGTGCCGGTACTGAGTTTCGGCACGGGCACGTTCGGCGGCAAAGGCGAGTTCTTCCAGGCGTGGGGCGCGACCGACGTCGCCGAGGCGCGTCGTCTGATCGACATCTGCTTCGATGCGGGCGTCACCATGTTCGACAGCGCGGACATCTATTCGAGCGGCGCGTCCGAGTCGGTGCTCGGTGAAGCGCTCAAGGGCAAGCGCGACAAGGCGATCATCTCGACCAAGGCAACCTTCCGTTTCGACGACGGGCCGAACAGCGTCGGCTCGTCGCGCTTCCATCTGATTCAGGCGGTGGACGCGGCGCTCAAGCGCTTGCAAACCGATTACATCGACCTGTTCCAGTTGCACGGTTTCGACGCCAGAACGCCGGTCGCCGAAGTGCTGTCGACGCTCGACGATCTGGTGCGCGCCGGCAAGATCCGCTATACCGGCGTGTCGAATTTCTCCGGCTGGCATCTGATGAAATCGCAGGACGTGGCGGACCGCTACGGCTATCCGCGCTACGTCGCGAATCAGACTTACTACTCGCTGGTTGGCCGCGATTACGAGTGGGAGTTGATGCCGCTCGGCATCGATCAGGGCGTGGGCGCGGTGGTGTGGAGTCCGCTCGGCTGGGGGCGTCTCACCGGCAAGATCAAGCGCGGTCAGCCGTTGCCCGATTCGAGCCGCTTGCATAAAACCGCCGACATGGGGCCGCCTGTGCCGGACGAGTATCTGTTCCGCGTGCTGGATGCGATCGACGAGATCGCGGCCGAAACCGGCAAGACCGTGCCGCAGATCGCGCTGAACTGGCTGCTGCAGCGGCCTACCGTCTCGACGGTGCTGATCGGCGCGCGCAACGAGGAACAGTTGCGCCAGAACCTCGGCGCGGTGGGCTGGAATCTGACGCCCGAGCAGGTGGCCAAACTCGACGCGGCGAGCGCAGTGCGTCCCGCTTATCCGTACTGGCATCAGGAAGGATTCGCGGAGCGCAACCCGAAGGCGGTGTGAGCGAGCGCCTGCGTTCGTAGACACGCTGCATGACACGCGCTCCGGTTCGACCTTATTTCGCGAGTTCGGCCGGGGCAGCGAACAGTTCGCTGTAATAGCGGCGGCCGGCGTCGAGATGCGGGCCGAACGCAAAACCTTGCGCGAGCATGGCATCGAAATCCGCGCGTTCGATTTTCATCACGTAGCTGTGTTCGGTGGTGACGAGGCGGCACGAGGTGCCGGTCGCCACCGCCGCGCTGAACCACTTGCCCGCGCTCGCGTGGCCCGACGCAAACACAACTTGTCCGGTTTCGATCTGCCAGCCGCCGTCCAGCAGAATCCAGATGGACTGATCACGAGCCGTGGTCGCGTCGTTCGTGCATTGCGCGACGACGGCGCTGGCTTGCGCTTCCCATTCATGCGAGTGGGCGATCACCCATCGCAGTTGATCGGTCGTGAGGCGGGTAAAGAACGGCGTGTGTTTCAGCAAATGAAGGTAAGTGACCGAGGGTTTCATGGTCGTGCTCCTCGTCGTGACTGAGGCGTCGGACGGTTGAGGTTGAGGTTCGCATGCGCCCGTCAGAACCGGCAGCAGGATGGCGCATGCGATCAGCGTGGCTGCTTTCATGGCGGTATGTCGCGCCGCCGTGCTTAACGCCGGACCCGTGCTTCGAGTAAGTCGGCCATGCCGATTCGCCGCGCGAAGTCGATCCGCACACGCTCCGACACTTCGAGCACTTCACGCGCGCCGTCGCCGACAAAGTCGATCACTGAACGCATCGGCCGCTCGCCTGAAGGCAGCCCGACGATCCGCACGATTTCGTCGGCCACGGCTTGCGGATCGGCGTTCTCGGGCGTCAGTCCGGACAGGCGCTCGCCGATCTGATCCGTCACGCCGTCATAGCGTGCGTAGGCCGCGGCGCGCTCGGTGTCGGCGGGTTTGCCGGCGCTCGGAAAGTGCGCTGTGCCGCGAGTGAACGCGCCAGGCACGACGATCGAGGTTTCGATGCCGAAGCGCGCGATCTCATAGGCCAGCGAAACCGCCAGCGAATCCATCGCGGCCTTCGCGGCGCCGTACGGACCGAGGAACGGCGGAAAGCCACCCTTGGTCGTCGTGCTGCTGATCCATAACATCAAGCCGGCTTCCTGTTCGCGCAGAAAGGGCAGCACTGCGCGGTTCACGCGCTGCGCGCCGAACAGGTTGGTGTCGAACACCTTGACCATTTCCTCGGGCGTGAATGCTTCGCTGGGGCCGACCACCAGATGCCCGGCATTCTGCATCACCACGTCGAGGCGTCCCTGTTCACGGACGATCGTCGCGGCCGCCGCATCCGCCGACGCTTGCGACAGCACGTCGAGTTCGAGCGGATGCAGCTGGATGCCTTTGGCTTTTGCGAGCGCACGCATTTCGTCGGCGCGCGGCTTGTTGCGTCCTTCTACGTCGCGCATCGTCGCGTAGACAATGTGGCCGGCTTCGGCGAGCGACTGCGCGGTCAGTTTGCCGATGCCCGTGCCGGCGCCCGTCACGAGGATGACGTTCTTCTGCATGTTCTTCTCCGATTCGATGAAAGTGAGGCGGCCTTCAAAGGCCGCCCAGCGAGATGCGCATCGGAGCATCCCGCTCGTCACTCACGTCACTCACGTCACTCACGTCACTCACGTCACTCACCTCAGGCGAGGCCGCCGTTGGCACGCAGAATCTGACCGTTGACCCAGCCCGCGTCCGGACCGGCGAGGAACGCCACCACGGATGCGATATCGTCCGGCTGGCCGAGACGTTGCAGCGGCGGCATCTTGGCGAAGGTCTGGATCTGTTCTTCAGTCTTGCCGTCGAGGAACAGCGACGTCGCGATCGGACCCGGCGCCACGGCGTTGACGGTGATGTTGCGGCCGCGCAGTTCCTTGGCGAATACATGCGTAAAGGCTTCGACGGCAGCCTTGGTCGCGTTGTAGATCGCGTAGCCCGGCATGTTCAGCGCCAGCGTGGTGCTCGAAAAGTTGACGATGCGTCCGCCGTCGTTCATGCGCGCGGCTGCTTCGCGCAAGGTGTTGAAGGTGCCGCGTACGTTGATGTCGAAGGTCTGGTCGTACAGCGCGTCGCTGGTGTCGGCGAGCGGCGTGGTCTTGAGCACGCCGGCGTTGTTGACGAGCACGTCCACTTTGCCGAGCTGCTGTTCGGTGATCTCGAACAGGCGGCGCACGTCGCCGGCGTTCGACACGTCGGCCTTCACCGCGACGGCTTTGGCGCCGGCCGCCGTGAGTTTCGCGACGAGCGCATCGGCTTCGGTCGAACTGGATGCGTAGTTGATCGCGACGGCGAAGCCGTCGTTGGCGAGGCGTTGCGCGACCGCTGCGCCAATGCCGCGGGATGCGCCGGTGACGATAGCGACTTGCTGGCTGATTGAGGCGTTCATGATCCGTTTCCTTGTGTGTGTGGTGAGTGGATGAGTCGAATCATGGACGCTTTCCGTGCATAGATAATCGGGTTAGACTGGCCATCATCATTCCATTTGCTTTAATAATCGGCGTACAAACCGCCAGAACGGACACCAACGGACACACCCGCATGGATCGTTTCGAAGAAATGCGCGTTTTCGTGCGGATCGCCGAACGGCAAAGCTTCACGCGCGCTTCGGACGATCTGCAGATTCCGCGCGCCACCGTCACCAACCTGATGAAGCGCATGGAGCAGCGGCTCGGCGCGCGGCTGCTGGAACGCACCACGCGCACGGTGCGGCTTACGCATGACGGCGAGGCATACTACCGCCGCTGCGTGCGGCTGATCGCCGATATGGAGGAGGCCGAGGGCTCGTTCTCGAATCTCGCGCCCAAAGGCCTGTTGCGGGTCAATTTGCAGGGCACGCTGGCGCGGCACTTCGTGGTGCCGGCGCTGCCGGCGTTTCTCGCGCGCTTTCCAGAGATCGAGCTGACCATCGGCGAAGATGACCGGCTCGTCGATCTGGTGCGGGAGGGCGTGGATTGCGTGCTGCGGGCAGGCAACCTGCAGGATTCGTCGATGGTGGGGCGCCGCGTCGCGCAACTTCCGCAAGTCACCGTGGCAAGTCCGGCGTATCTCGCGGCCTATGGCGAGCCGGCCGATCCTTCGGCGCTGTCCACCCACCGCGCGGTCAATTACGTATCGAGTGCCACGGGCAAGGCCGTGCCGCTCGAATTTAACGTGGCGGGCCGCGAGGTGGCGATGGTGCTGCCGTCGGCGGTGTCGGTGACCGGTACCGAACTCTATACGGGCTCGGCGCTTTCGGGGCTAGGCATCGTGCAGGTGCCGCAATACCGGGTGGCCGCCGAACTGGCGGCGGGGCGGCTGAAAATCATTCTCGCGGACTTTCCGCCGCCGCCAATGCCGGTATCCGTGCTGTATCCGCAGAACCGGCAGTTGTCGTCGCGGGTACGGGTGTTTGCGCAGTGGCTGGGCGATATTTTTGCCACGGCCGCAACATGATGTCTTCTATTCCTTGACCGGATACGGCTGCGAGCCGGCGGCGGCGGTCAGGGCGCAGGTTGAGCCGGACACACCGGGCCGCGCGCGATCGTGCGGTGCGGAGAAGTCCTGAACCGGGCCGAGCGGCACGATGCCGGTCGGATTGATGCTGCGGTGACTCTCGTAGTAATGCCGCTTGATGTGCGTGAAATCGACCGTCTGTGCAATGCCGGGCAACTGGTAGATGTCGCGCGTGTAGGCGGACAGATTCGGATAGTCGGCGATGCGGCGCAGATTGCATTTGAAATGGCCGACATAGACGGCGTCGAAACGGATCAGCGTCGTGAACAGCCGGATATCGGCTTCCGTGAGGTGCGCGCCGGTCAGATAGCGTTGCGTCGCGAGTTTCGCGTCGAGCCAGTCGAGCGTTTCGAAGAGCGGCGTGACGGCTTCTTCATACGCTTGCTGCGTGGTGGCGAAGCCCGCTTGATAAACGCCGTTGTTCAGCGTGTCGTAGACGCGGGCGTTGATCGTGTCGATTTGCGCGCGCAACGGCGCCGGATAAAAATCGCCGGGCTTCGCGCCAATGCCGTCGAACGCCGAATTCAGCATGCGAATGATTTCCGACGATTCGTTGCTGACGATCGTGGCGCGCTGCTTGTCCCACAGGATCGGCACGGTGACGCGGCCGCTGTAGTGAGGGTCGGCGGCGGTGTAGACCTGGTGCAGCAGCGCCGCGTGATTGACGGTGTCGGGCACGACGCCGGGGCCGTCCGCGAAAGTCCAGCCGTTTTCCAGCATCAGCCAGTGCACGACCGAGACGTCGATCATTGCGTCGAGGCCTTTGAGCGCCCGCACGATCAAGGTGCGATGCGCCCACGGGCAGGCGAGGCTTACATACAGGTGGTAGCGTCCGGCTTGCGCTTCGAAGCCGCCGGCGCCGCTCGGACCCGGCGAGCCGTCCGCCGTCACCCAGTTGCGGAATGCCGCGTCGTTGCGCACGAAACGGCCGCCGGTCGACTTCGTGTCGTACCAGCGGTCCTGCCATTGTCCGTCCACTAAAAGTCCCATGTCGCTGCTCCTTACGTGTGCGCTATCGTGCCACGGCGCGCGCAATGAACGTTCCAGAGAACGTTCGGTCCGGTTTCAGGTACTTCATGCGTGGCTCGTGCGGCGTTTTCGAAAGCCGACCGCAATTGCGCTTAGCCGAAACGCCGCCGCCCTATCGCCATAGTGGACTGGCATTGTCGCTTTGCCGTACCATCTTTGCGTCGAACTCGTTCGAAGGAATGGAACATGTTGTCGGAAGACGAACTGGCTCTGCTCGACGCGATCCGTGAGACCGGCAGCCTGTCGCGCGCGGCGGCGCGCCTCGGCAAGGCGCCCTCCACGGTATCGCATGCCGCCCGGCAACTGGAGACGCGCTTCGACGCGCTGCTGTTCGACCGGCGCCGCTACCGCCTGCAACTCACGCCCGCCGGCCAGCTTCTCGCCGATGAAGCCGCGCGTCTGATGCTCGACATGTCGCGCATGACGCAACGCGTGAAGCAGATCGCGAGCGGGTGGGAAGACCGCCTCTGGATAGTCACGGATGAAATCCTCGAGTTCGAATTGATGATGCCGGTGGTGCGCGCGTTCGACGCACTTGGCTCGGGCGTGAAACTGCGCTTCACCCACGAAGTATTGAGCGGCACCTGGGAGGCGCTGCGCGACGGCCGCGCCGATCTGATCGTGGGCGCGACCAACGAGCCGCCGGCGATTCCCGGCCTGCGCTGGTTCGAGCTCGGCGTGATGGAGTGGGTGTTCGCGGTGTCGCCGCGCCATCCGCTGGCGGCCGTCGAGGGGCCGCTCGGCCGCGAGCGGATTCTCGAACATCGCGCGGTGGTGGTGGCAGATTCGTCGCGTACGACGGCGGGGCGTGCTTACGGTCTGATCGGCGGACAGGCGTCGCTGGCCGTGCCGTCCATGCGCGCGAAAATCCTGGCGCAACGCGACGGCCTGGGCGTGGGGTGGTTGCCGCGTCAGCGTGTCGCGACGCTGTTGAAGCAGGGCGAACTGATCGAGAAGGCGACCGCCGACCCGCGTGAGCCGAATGTGCTGTACGTTGCGTGGCGCGGCGATCATGAAGGGCGCGCGTTGCAATGGTGGCTCGAACAGCTGCGGCAGCCGCGGCTTGCGAAACGCCTCGTGCGCGGCGTGGATATGACGGTCGGCGGGTGAGCCTTGCAGTGGCCGTTGGCGAGTGAGCGGTTTTTTATGCGGGTAGCGCGGCTTCTCGTGGGATCATACGCGCCGTGCTGGGCGATTCTGCTTTCCGCACGGCATGGAACGAGAGGAGCAAGGCGATGATCGATGGACTGGTGGGCGGGCGGTTGTACGGCGAGGCGCAGATTCGCACGGGGCAGAACGGCAGGCGTTTCGTGACCTGCAAGGTGCGCGCGGCGACCAACGACGGCGACACGATTTTCGTCAACGTGATTGCCTTCGACGACGGCGTGCAGGCCGCGCTGCTCGCATTGAGCGACGCGGACAGCGTTGCGCTCAGCGGAACCTTGACGCCCAAGGTCTGGACCGACAAGAACGGGCTCGTCAAGCCGGCCGTGGATATGATCGCCCACAAGCTGCTGACGGCTTACGAAGGCCGCCGCGAAGCAGACGAGTGAGGCGTGCCTCGCGGCCCGCCGCCGGCATCCCTGAGATAGTCGACGAAGCGGTCCGCAACCGGCTCGGCGTCGCCGCTTCTGCGCAACAGGAGCACTTGCGACATCAGCGTCTCGCCCGTTAGCGGCAGGAAGCAGACGCGCGGATCCTGCACCTGGCGCAACGTGTACGGCACGAGCGCCACCCCCATGCCGAAGCCGACCATCGTCACCACGGTCTGCCACAAGCGCGCTTCATGGCGAATCAACGGACTGAATCCCGCGCCCACGCACTGCGCAATGATCAGGTCGTGATAATGCGGCGACACGGTGCGCGGAAAGAGAATGAACGGTTCCTGCGCCAACGCCTGTAAATCGACCTTGCGTTTGCGCGCGAGCGGATGCGCGGCGGGCAGACAGCACAAAAACGGCTCGGAAAAGATCGGCGCGGAAATGACGTCGGACGGGAAATTGCCCCAGTGCGCGCAGCCCATGTCGATCTGCATCCGCTGGATTGCGTGGACCTGCTCGCTGGTATTCATCTCCTTCAGCACGATTTCCACGCCGGGGTAATCGGCCTCGAAGCGCTTCACCGCCTGCGGCATGCCGCGGTACAACATGGAATTCACGAAGCCGATCCGCAGGCGGCCGGCAAGGCCATGCGCCGAGCGAACGGTCATGCGTTCCGCTTCGCTCGCCTGCAGGAGCAGGCGGCGTGCTTCGCCGAGCAGCACCTGGCCCGCGTTGGTCAGCGATACGGTCTTGTTGGTGCGCGCGAGCAACTGCACGCCGAGTTGTTCCTCGAACTTGCGAATGTCGAAACTGAGGGCGGGTTGCGAAATGAACAGCCGCTTGGCCGCGCGGCCGAAATGCAGCTCCTCGGCAACCGCCACGAAATAGCGCAACTGCTTCAGGTCCACGGCTGTCTCCAGGTTTCTTGTCGATAAGCTGCGTCTATCGTACCGGATATAAGTTGTATTAGACGATTATCGACGCGGCTTTTATGCTCCTTTCACTTGCACTACGTGCAGGGACCAGAGTAATGCGCCAAAGCGCGAACTCTGGCGATAAAGGAGACACGCATGAGCGACATCACCGCGCAGCCGGCACACGGCTCGTCCAACATTCCCGACAGCCGGGGCATCAACTTCTTCACCAGCGATCCCGACTTCGAGCGTCTGCTCAAGCTGCATCTCGGCGAGGCGCTGTTTCACGAACTCGAAGGCCAGCTCGTTTCGCTGGGCCAGCGCGCGTCCGACGAACTCGATATCTGGGCCGCGTCCGCCGACAGGAATCCGCCGCAATTGCGCCATCGCACGCGGCGCGGCGAAGCGCTGCAAAGTATCGACAAGCACCCCGATTACGTCGCGCTGGAACGCGTGGCTTACGCGGAGCTGGGACTTGCCGCGCTGAGTCACGAGACCCGTGACGGCAAACAGTCGCCGCCGCCGCTCGTCAAATACGCGCTGACGTTCCTGTTCGTGCAGGCGGAATTCGGCCTGTGCTGTCCCGTCAGCATGACCGATTCGCTCACGCGCACGCTGCGCAAATTCGGCGCGCCGGAACTGGTCGCGCGTTTTCTGCCGAGGCTCGCCTCGCGCGATTTCGACACACTGTTTCAGGGCGCGATGTTCATGACGGAACAGGCGGCGGGCTCGGACGTCGCGCGCATTGCGACGCGTGCGTCGCTCGAGACCGAAGCGGATGGGCAAACGTGGCGCCTGTACGGCGACAAATGGTTCTGCTCGAATGCCGACGCCGATCTCGCGATGGTGCTCGCGCGCCCGGACACGGCGCCGCCCGGCATCAACGGACTCGGCCTGTTCCTGCTGCCGAAGACGCTGCCGGACGGCTCGCGCAATAGCTACCGGATCGTGCGTCTGAAGGACAAGCTCGGCAGCCGCTCGATGGCGAGCGGCGAGATCGTGCTGGAAGGCGCGGTGGCGTATCTGATCGGCGAGGTAGGGCGCGGTTTTCATCAGATGGCGGACATGATCAACATGTCGCGGCTGTCGAACGGCGTGCGCGCCGCGGGTTTGATGCGCCGCGCGCTGACGGAGGCGCTGCATATTGCCCGCAATCGCGAAGCGTTCGGCCGCAAGCTGATCGATATGCCGTTGATGCAGCGTCAGTTGCTCAAGATGATGCTGCCCGCCGAACAGGCGCGCTCGATGTTCATGCGCATCGCGCTGCTGTTGCAGCAGGCCGACGCGGGCGACCGCCAGGCCGCGAAATGCGTGCGCATTCTCACGCCGCTGATCAAGTTCCGCGCCTGCCGCGACGCGCGCCGCGTAACCGGCGACGCAATGGAAGTGCGCGGCGGCACCGGCTATATCGAAGAATGGAGCGACGCGCGTCTCGTGCGTGATGCGCATCTCGGCTCGATCTGGGAAGGCACCAGCAACATCGTCGCGCTCGATATCGCGCGGGCGGCGAAACGCGACGGCGCACTCGAACCGTTGCGCGCTTATCTGCAGGATCTGCTCGGCGCGGCGGGATTGCCGCCGGCCAGTCTCGCGTTGCTGCGCTCGACGCTCGCGCGTGCGTGCGATGCGCTGGCCGGCGTGGCGGATTCCGGTCGCGACGAATGGGTCCGGCAAGCGGGCACCGCGTTGTATCACGCAACGACAGCCGTGCTGATGGCCTGCGAAGGCGTGCGTCTTGCGCCGGACTACCGGCGCCTCGCGCTCGCGCATCTGGTGGTGCGGCACAAGCTGTTGCCGTCCGATCCGCTGGCGTTGCAGCCGGAGCAGGACGAAAGCGAGGTGATCGACGCGCTGGTCAAAGGCCGCAGCGTCACGCTCGTGCAGGCGTTGCAACTGTTGCCGCGCGGGGGCGCGCAATGACGGCACCCGTGAATGCCGGCACACAAGGCGCGCTGCAAGGCATCAAGGTGATCGACCTGAGCCGCGTGCTCGGCGGCCCGTACTGCACCCAGGCGCTCGCCGATCACGGCGCGCAGGTGATCAAGCTCGAACCGCCGGACGGCGACGAAACACGCGGCTGGGGGCCGCCGTTCTATGGCGACACCGCATGGTATTTCGCCGGCGTGAACCGCAACAAGCAGGGCATCGCGGTCGATCTTTCACGCGACGAAGGCCGCGCGATTCTCTGGAAGCTGCTCGAAGACGCCGACGTGCTGGTCGAAAACTTCAAACCCGGCACGCTGGCGCGCTGGGGCATGGACTACGAGCGCGATTTGCGCGAGCGTTTCCCGAAGCTGATTCATTGCGCCGTGTCGGGGTTCGGTCCCGATGGCCCGCTCGGCGGCCTGCCTGGCTACGATGCCGCGATTCAGGCAATGACCGGCCTGATGAGCGTGAACGGCGAGCGCGACGGCCCCGCCATGCGCGTCGGCTTGCCGGTGGTCGACATGGTCACCGGCCTGAATGCGTTCGCCGGCGTTCTGCTCGCGCTCGCCGAGCGCGCGAAGAGCGGCCGTGGCCAGTCGATCGATATCGCGCTGTACGACTGCGGCGTTTCACTGCTGCATCCGCATCTGCCGAACTATTTCGGCTCGGGCCGCACGCCGCAGCGCAGCGGCAACGCGCATCCCAACATCACGCCATACGACAGCTATCGCACCGCGAGCGCGCCGATCTTTCTCGCGGTGGGCAACGACCGGCAGTTCGCGAAGCTCTGCGCGCATCTCGGCGCGCCCGAACTCGCCGACGATCCGCGTTATGTCGACAACCGCAGCCGCTGCGCGCATCGCGAGCCGCTCAAGGCCGCGCTGGAAAGCCTGCTCGCCGCGCACGACTGCGAACCGCTCGCGCACGCGCTGATCAACGCGGGCGTGCCGTGCGGACCGGTGCAAACCGTGGACGTGGTGGCGCGGCATCCGCACACCTTGCATCGCGGCATGGTGGTCGAGATGGGCGAGTATCGCGGCACCGCGTCGCCGATCAAGCTGTCGCGCACGCCGGCCACGTATCGCAGCGCGCCGCCGTCGCTCGGTGCCGACACGCGCGACGTGCTCGACGCATTGGGTATCGACGCCGCCACCCAGCGGCGTCTGTTCGAAGCGGGCGTGCTGAAAGCGGGCGCACCTGAAGCATAAGCGCAGCAGTTCCCGGTGACGGCACGAAGAAGCCGCGCCATCCAGAAGAACGACCTTGGAGACACAGACATGAATCGCGAGCCAGACGTCCACGCCGCAGGCCGGCAACCCACGCGCGCCGCAGCCGCGGCCTTTGTCGGCACCACGATCGAGTGGTACGACTTTTATATCTACGCCACGGCGTCCGCGCTGATCTTCGGCAAGCTGTTCTTTCCAGGCGGCGATCCGTTCTTCGCCACGCTGGCTTCGTTCGGCACTTTCGCGGTCGGCTTCTTCGCGCGACCGTTCGGCGGGCTGGTGTTCGGCCACCTTGGCGACCGCATCGGCCGCAAGAAGGCGCTCGTGGCGACGCTCGCGATCATGGGCGTCGGCACCGTCGGCATCGGCTTTCTGCCGACTTACGCGAGCGCCGGCGTGTGGGCGCCGGTGCTGCTCGTACTGCTGCGCGTCGCGCAGGGGATCGCGATCGGCGGCGAGTGGGGCGGCGCGGTGCTGATGGCGAGCGAACATGCGCCGCAAGGGCGGCGAACCTTCTTCGCCTCGTTCGCGCAACTCGGTAGTCCGGCGGGCCTGATCCTGTCGCTGCTCGCGTTCCGCGCGGTGGCCTCGATGGACAAGGACGCGTTTCTCAGCTGGGGATGGCGTCTGCCGTTTCTCGCCAGCGCAGTGCTGCTGGTGGTCGGCCTGCTGATCCGCGCGGGTGTGGACGAATCGCCGGAATTCAAGGCGCTCAAGGCGCAACGGCGAGTGGCCGCGCTACCCGTGGCCGAAGTCGTGCGCGATGCGTGGCGCACGCTGTTGCTGTGCCTCGGCGCGAACGTGATCGGCGTGGCCGGCGCGTGGTTCATCAATACTTTCATGCTCAATTACACGACGCAGACGCTCGGCCTCGACCGGTCGTTGATTCTCGACTGCCTGTTCGTCGTAGCGTTCATTCAGTTGTTCACGCAACTAGGTTCGGGATGGTTCGCGCAACGCATCGGCACGGGACGTTTCCTGAAGGGCGCGGCAGCGCTGGCAATGCTGTCGCCGTATCCCATGTTCGCGCTCGTCTCGACCGGACGGCCGGTGGCGATCGTGATCGGCATTGCGCTGGCGGTGATGTGCATGTCGAGTTCGTATGCGGTGATGGCGGGGTTCATGTCGACCGCGTTCGCCGTGCGCGTCAGGTACTCGGCGATTTCGCTGTCGTACCAGGTGTGCGCCGCGCTGGCCGGCGGCCTGACGCCGCTGATCGGAACGTTGCTCGCGCATCGGTATCCGGGCGCCTGGTGGCCGCTTGCCGTGTTCTATAGTGTTCTGGCCGGGGTGTCGCTGGTGTGCATCAGTACGCTGGAGCGCCGCAAGCGTGGCGCGGCGCATGGCGTGGCCGAAGCGGCCTAGCACTCTGCGCGTGTGATTGTGCGCGTGCCGCCGACGCCCGGAAACGCGAGGAAATGTGATTTTCGTGGTTAACCCCACGTCATAGTCCCCCGACATAATGTCATCCTCACTGGCGCAAAAGCCGCCTACCATCAAAGCGGAAGGCAAAAACGGGGGAAGTCATCATGAATCGCTATCGTTCGCTGGGGGTCGTGACCGGTGCCGCCCAGGTTGCCAGTGCCGACGTGCTGTGCAGAATGAGCGCCGCCTGGCAACGGCGCGGTGCGGCGCGGCCGTTCGATCTCCTTCTGGAGCGGCACTCGTGGCAAGGGCCGGCCTCGCAGCGCGAAGTGGATGCGCAGTTCAAGATCCATGTGTTCGACACCATGCGGGCGTTCGAAAAACGCGGAGTCGAAGCGATCGTGTTGCCGTGCTTCCTTAGCCATACCTTCATCGACGAACTTTCTGCAAACGTGGCCGTGCCGGTCGCCAACATCATGACGGCGCTCTCGGCGCACGTGCGGCGAGCATTTCCGTCGGTGCGCCGGGTCGGCGTGCTCACTTCGGATGCCATTCGCGATAACGGCCTTTTCGAGCGTTATTTCGACGCCGCGCGGTTCGACGTGCTGCATCCGCGCAACGAAGCGGGCTTCGATTGCGTGACGAGCGCCGTCTATAGCGACGAAGGCATCAGGAGCGGCTGTCTCTATGGCCGGCCGGTCGAGTTGTTGCGCGCGGCGTGCGCGGATCTCATTGCGCAAGGGGCGGAGATCATCCTGCCGGGGCTCGTAGAAATCGCGCTGGTCGCGCGCGCACTCGGGCGGCTCGAGGTGCCGCTCGTCGACGTCAATCTGGTGTACGCGCGCTATGTCGCGGCAGCCCAGTATTCGCAGCAGGAGCGGCGCTTCAAGGTGGGCGTGCTGGGCGGCGTCGGGCCGGCGGCGACGGTCGATTTCATGGCCAAGCTGGTACGCAACACGCCGGCCGCATGCGATCAGGATCACATCAAGGTCATGGTCGAGCAGAACCCGCAGATTCCGGACCGCACCGCCGCGCTGCTCGGTAGCGGAGAGGATCCGACGCTCGCGCTATATGCCGCCTGCAGGACGCTCGAAGACGGCGGTGCGGACCTGATCGCGATTCCGTGCAATACGGCGCATGCGTTCGTCGAGCGGATCCAGCCGTCGCTCGGCATTCCGATCGTCAATATGCTGACCTGTACCGCCGATTATCTGCGCGAGACCTTTCCGGGCTTGCGTGAAATCGGCGTGCTGGCCACCACGGGCACGCTGGCGAGCCGCGTCTATGAACAGTCGCTCGAAGCGCGCGGTTTCGTGCAGATCGTGCCCGGCGAGCAGGCTCAGGCGCGGCTGATGCATGCCGTCTACGGACCGAAGGGCGCCAAGGCGGGGTTCACCTCGGGCGAGTGCCGCGACGACCTCGCCGCGGCGGTCGACGACCTGATCGCGCAAGGCGTGCAAGTGATCGTGCTGGGTTGTACCGAATTGCCGCTGCTGTTGCGCGACGCCGCGCTGGCTTGTGCGGCCGGGCGGGTGGTAAGGCTTGTCGATCCGACCGAGGTGCTGGCGAAACGCTGCGTGGCGTATGCGCTGGGTGAGCGCGGGGCGCCGCGTTTCCACCACAATGCCCAGAGGACGAGCGCGATCAGTACTGTTGCATCCAGTGCGCCCGGTATGGGCAACGGGTCGGCCCACTTGTCCCTGTTTGTCGACGGGGAATAGTAAGGCGTGCCGCTGCCATAAGCCTGCGCCAGATTGCACACGTTGACCGCACCTGTGGCAAGCAGGACGGCACACACCGCAACAACGGACAGGACGCGTTTTGTGCCGTTTGTTCGCGCACAAAGTTTTCCATTCGCCAAATCCTCTTTGGTCATCAAAGAGGATTCAGACTATCCGCGTCCCGATCACAACTTGAAAAAATGCGTTTATCGGTTGCTGCGTCATCGCAGCGTTGCCGGCGACGCACGATCAGGTACGCTACTGCTGGCGGAACAGCAGATCTTGTCCGCAGATGGCTCCCGGCAAGACACAGTTGCAATTGCGACTTGCGAGCCAAACCTGTATAAATATACAGTATAGTATCCCCTTAGAAGCTGGGCTTCGGCGCGCGTTTCCGCCGGCCCCGGCGGCACCGGACTTGCGCGGTCGCGAGGCGTCCGTGAGAGGTGGCCCACTCATTCAGGCGGTCGAAAAAATTGGCATCTAACGGCATTATCAGGATTCGCGGCGCGCGCCAGCACAACCTCAAGAACGTCGACCTCGACGTACGAACCGGCGAAATGACAGTCGTAACCGGCCCGTCCGGCTCCGGCAAGTCGAGCCTCGTGTTCGACACGCTTTACGCGGAAGGGCAGCGGCGCTACGTCGAAACGTTCAGCGCTTACGCACGGCAGTTTCTGGACCGCATGGACCGGCCGCAAGTCGACCGCGTGGACGGCGTGCCGCCCGCCATCGCGATCGACCAGACCAATCCGGTGCGCAGTTCGCGCTCCACCGTCGGCACCATGACGGAGCTCAACGATCACCTGAAGCTCCTCTACGCGCGCGCGGCCGAACTGTTCGACCGCAAGACGGCCCGCCAGGTGCGGCACGACACGCCGGAAACGATCTACGCCGAACTGCTCGAGCGCACCGCGAAGAACGAGCCGCGGCTCGTCGTCACGTTCCCGGTCGAACTGCCGGAGTCCGCGTCGGAGCAGGAAGTGGAGCAGTGGTTGTCGGCGAGCGGCTACACGCGCGTTCAGGCACAGCGCGAAGTCGATTCGCCCACGGGCAAGCGCAAACTGCTCGATGTGGTGGCCGACCGCTTCCGGCCGCGCTCGGTGGACAAGCAGCGAGTGGTCGAGGCGATCGAGGCGTCGCTCAAGCGCGGCGGAGGGCGCGTCAATGTTTATGTGCTGCCGGCGTCGTCGGAAGGGCCGGAAGCTCAGGAAAGCGAACCGGAAATCTGGCGCTTCTCCACCGGCTTGCATAGCCCCGAAAGCGATCTGCGCTATGCGGACCCGCAGCCCGCGCTGTTCTCGTTCAACTCGGCGTACGGCGCGTGCGAAGTCTGCCGCGGTTTTGGTCGCGTGATCGGCGTCGACCTCGGGCTGGTGATTCCGGACGCGCGCAAGACGCTGCGCGACGGTGCGATCAAGCCCATGCAAACGCCGGCCTGGAAGGAATGCCAGGACGATCTGATGCGCTACGCGGCGAAAGCGGATATTCGCCGCGGCACGCCGTGGGGCGAGCTGACGGACGCCGAGCGCGACTGGGTCATCAACGGCTCGCCCGACTGGAACGGCAAGTGGCAAAGCCACTGGTACGGTGTCAAACGCTTCTTCGAATATCTCGAATCGAAAGCGTACAAGATGCATATCCGTGTGCTGCTGTCCAAATACCGCAGCTATACGCCGTGCGAAACCTGCGGCGGCGCGCGTCTGAAAACCGAATCGCTGTTGTGGCGCCTCGGCAGCAAAGCGAATGCGGACGACGTGTTGCCGGCCGGCAAGCGCTTCCTGCCGCGCGGCGTCGACTGGACGCGCGAACAGCTCGAAGCGTTGCCGGGTCTGACCGTGCACGACCTGATGCTGATGCCGATCGAGCGTATCCGGCGCTTCTTCGACGAAGTCAGCCTGCCGAGCGCGCTGCTCGACGACGCGCTCAAACTGCTGCTCGCCGAAGTGCGCACGCGCCTCAAATATCTGTGCGACGTGGGCCTCGGTTATCTCACGCTCGACCGGCAGAGCCGCACGCTGTCGGGCGGCGAGGTGCAGCGGATCAATCTGACCACGGCGCTCGGCACGTCGCTCACCAAGACGCTTTTCGTGCTCGACGAGCCGAGCATCGGCCTGCATCCGCGCGACCTGAACCGCATTGTCGAAGCCATGCACCGCTTGCGCGACGCGGGCAATACGCTGGTGGTGGTCGAGCACGATCCCTCGGTCATGCTCGCCGCGGATCGTCTGATCGACATGGGCCCGGGGCCGGGCGAGCGCGGCGGCTCGATCATTTATGACGGCGTGCCCGAGGCGATCCGTTCTTCCGGCACGCTCACCGGTGAGTATCTTGGCGGCCGCCGGCATGTGGCGGACGCGGCGCACTGGTCACAGCGTCCGGTGAATGACGCCACGCCGCGCATCGTGCTGGAAGGCGCGACGGAACACAATCTGCGCGATGTCACGGTGGAGATTCCGCTGGAGCGGCTCGTCTGTGTGACGGGGGTATCGGGTTCCGGCAAATCCACGCTGCTGCAAGACGTGCTGTATCCGGCCATGGCGCGCCACTTCGGTCTTGCCACCGAATCGCCGGGCGCATTCAGAAGCTTGAGCGGCGCCGATCAGGTCACCGACGTCGTGTTCGTCGACCAGTCGCCGATCGGCAAGACCGCGCGGTCGAACCCGGCCAGTTATGTCGGCGCGTTCGACGAAATCCGCAAACTGTTCGCCAGGGCGCCGCTCGCGCAGCAACGCGGCTACGGCCCGGGCATGTTCAGCTTCAATTCGGGTGACGGCCGCTGCCCGACGTGCGGCGGCTCGGGTTTCGAACATATCGAAATGCAGTTCCTGAGCGACGTGTACCTGCGTTGCCCCGATTGCGACGGGCGCCGTTATCGCGCGGAACTGCTCGAAGTAAAGATCGAACGCGGCGAACCGGCGCGCGCGCTGAGCATTGCCGACGTGCTGGAACTGACGGTGAGCGAAGCAACCACCTTTTTTGCCAAAGACGCCGAAGTGCTGCGCGTGCTGCAGCCAATCGTCGACGTGGGCCTCGAATACGTGAAGCTCGGCCAGCCGGTGCCCACGTTGTCGGGCGGCGAAGCACAACGGCTCAAACTCGCCGGGTTTCTCGCGGAATCGGCTCAGGCGCGCACCGCGCGCAGCGCGAAGCAGCCGGTCGCGAAGCGTCTGTTCATGTTCGACGAACCGACCACCGGCCTGCATTTCGACGACATCGCCAAGCTGATGCAGGCGTTCGGCAAACTGCTCGCGAGCGGTCATTCGCTGATCGTGATCGAGCACAACCTCGACGTGATCCGCGCGGCCGACTGGCTGATCGACCTCGGTCCCGAAGGTGGCGACGGCGGCGGCCGGGTGCTGTGCGCCGGCACGCCGGAAGACGTCAAGGCGTGCCCGGAATCGCATACCGGCGAAGCGCTGCTGCAATACGACCGCGCCATGAACGCGGCCGCCGAACCGGCGTCGCAAGGCATTCCGCTGCAGAAGGCGCTGAGCGCGGCGCGTGCGCGCCGGGCCGTCGAAGGCGAGGACGTGGTGCGCATCGTCAATGCGCGCGAGCACAACCTGAAATCGCTGGACGTGGACATTCCGCACGGCAAATTCAACGTGATTACCGGGGTCTCCGGTTCGGGCAAGTCCACGCTCGCCTTCGACATTCTGTTCCATGAAGGGCAGCGCCGTTACCTCGAATCGCTCAACGCCTACGCGCGTTCCATCGTGCAGCCCGCGGGGCGGCCCGAGGTGGACGCGGTGTACGGCATTCCGCCGACCGTCGCGATCGAGCAGCGGCTTTCGCGCGGCGGCCGCAAGAGCACCGTGGCGACTACGTCCGAGGTGTGGCACTTCCTGCGTCTGCTGTATGTGAAGCTCGGTCTGCAGCATTGCATTCATGACGGCACGCCGGTTACGTCGCAAAGCGTGGAATCCATCGCGGCGCAGTTGCTGCGCGATCACAAGGGGCAGCACGTTGGTTTTCTCGCGCCGCTGGTCGTGAATCGCAAGGGCGTCTATACCGATCTGGCGAAGTGGGCGAAAGCGCGCGGCAATACGCATCTGCGTGTGGATGGCGAATTCGTGCCGGTGGACCCGTGGCCGAAGCTCGACCGCTTCCGCGAGCATACGATCGAGTTGCCGGTGACCGATCTCGTCGTGTCGCCGGACCATGAAGCCGAGTTGCGTCAGGCGCTCGACCAGACGCTGGAAGTCGGCAAGGGCGTGATGCATCTGCTGGCGCCGCTCGACGGTTTGCACGACGCGATGAGCGGCGGCCGCCCCACGGCGCAACTCGGCGCCGTGAAGGTGCTGTCCACCAAGCGCGCGTGTCCGGTGTGCGGCACGAGCTATCCCGAGCTCGACCCGCGCATGTTCTCGTATAACAGCAAGCATGGCTGGTGTACGACCTGCGTCGGCACGGGTCTCGCGCTCACGCGCGAGCAGCGCGCCGCATACGACGACACGATCGTTGTCGACGACAATCGCGGCCGCGAACAGAGCCTGCCTTCGGAAGAGCAGGAGCCCGAAGGCCTCGTGGATGAACCGTGTCCGGACTGTGCGGGCACGCGTCTGAATCCCACTGCACGCGCGGTCACCTTCGACGCGCAGGCCATTGTCGATGTCGCGCAATGGACCGTGTCCGACACGCGCGCGTGGGTCGACACACTGGAAATGACCGGTCGCGACGCGGAAATCGCGCGCGACGTGATCAGCGAAATCGGCAGCCGCCTGCAGTTCCTCGAAGAAGTCGGACTCGGCTATCTGAGTCTCGATCGCGCCGCGCCGAGTCTCTCGGGTGGCGAGGCGCAGCGTATCCGTCTCGCGGCGCAACTCGGCAGCAATCTGCAAGGCGTGTGCTACGTACTCGACGAACCGACCATCGGTCTGCATCCACGCGACAATCAGATTCTGCTGAACGCTCTGCGCAAGCTCGGTGAGAAGGGCAACACGCTGGTGGTCGTCGAGCACGACGAGGACACCATCCGGCGCGCCGATCACATCATCGACATCGGGCCGGGCGCGGGCAAGCGCGGCGGCACGCTGGTCGCGCAGGGCAGTGTGGCGGACCTGTCGGCGCAACCCGATTCCGTGACCGGGCAGTTTCTCGCCAACCCGATCGTGCATCCGTTGCAGCCGCGTCGTGAAGTGGTCGCGCCGGGCAAGCGCACGGCCGCGGTGCCGGAAAACTGGCTGACCGTGCACGGTGGCAAACTGCACAACCTGCGCAACGTCACGGTCGGTATTCCGCTCTCGCGATTGGTGGCGGTCACGGGCGTCAGCGGTTCCGGCAAGTCGACCCTTGCACGCGACGTGTTGATGGCTAATCTGCTGGATGCGGTCGGGCGGTCGGTGCTGTCGTCGCCGGCCACACGGCGCGCGCGCGCCGCGGCCGAGGAGAAGCCGGCGGCGAACCGGCGCTCCAGCGTGCTGGCGCGCACGGCGCCGCGCGCGCAATTGAACGTGACGCATGCATGGCAAGGCTGCGATTCGATCACCGGCTGGGAGACTATCGACCGCGTACTCGAAGTCGATCAAACGCCGATCGGCAAGACGCCGCGTTCGTGTCCTGCCACTTACATCGGCGTATGGGACGCGATCCGCAAGCTGTTCGCCGGCACGCTCGAAGCGCGTGCGCGCGGCTATACGGCCTCGCGTTTCTCGTTCAACACGGGCGAAGGCCGTTGCCCGGCCTGCGAGGGGCAGGGCGTGCGCACCATCGGCATGAGCTTTCTGCCCGATGTGAAAGTGCCTTGCGATGTGTGTCACGGGCAGCGCTTCAATCCCGAGACGCTCGCGGTCACATGGCGCGGCAAGAATATCGGCGACGTGCTGACTATGGAAATCGACGAAGCCGTCGAGTTTTTCGCGCCCATCTCGAACATCGCCCATCCGTTGCAGTTGATGAAAGACGTCGGGCTCGGCTATCTAACACTGGGTCAACCTTCGCCCACGTTGTCGGGTGGCGAAGCGCAGCGTATCAAGCTCGTCACCGAATTAAGCAAGGTGCGCGACGACATTACGCGGCGCGGTCAGAAGCCGCCGCACACGTTATATGTGCTGGACGAACCGACCGTGGGCCTGCATATGGCTGACGTCGCCAGGCTGATTCGCGTGCTGCATCGTCTCGCGGACGGTGGCCATAGTGTCGTCGTCATCGAGCACGATCTGGACGTGATCGCCGAGGCGGACTGGATCATCGATCTCGGCCCGGAGGGTGGCGTGGGCGGCGGGTCGATTGTCGCCGCCACGGATCCCGAAGGACTCGCCCGCGTTGCCGCAAGTCATACAGGCGCCGCGTTGCGGCCCGTTCTCGCGCGATCGCGCGACAACGACACCATCGTTGCGGGCGAAGGCACGAACGGTTGATGTAGCAGGGAGCGGCGCAATCAACGTTGCGCCGCTCCTTTCCTGTTTGTTGCACCTGGCAGGTTGCGCGCTCGCAAGGCGACCGCCGACACGCGCATGCGGCCGACGAGAAGTTGTCCTGCTCTCCCTGCTAAGTCCACTCACGCTCGGCGTTATTCTGTCTGTTAGCGTTATGTAATTTAATTGAATTGTTTTGTAATTAACTATAAGACGCCATTGAGATGCGTATTTAAAGTGTCGTAAATACCGCTAAAAATATTTTCGAACACGGTTTTCCTTCTGCTATCGTCTCGCCTTCGGCGGCGGTCTCATTCCGGCGTCCTGATCACTCCAGCAAACGTACTGTTCACGGTCCGCTCGAATCATGCGGCGACCGTGCGAAGAGGCGTGCCCGGCCGGCCTTCCGTTTGTGCGGTGCGGCCGTTCAGTTGAGAGTTTCGCGTGCATTCATGCACGTCGCGAGTGCAGTGAAATCCCAATTCTCGTGCAGAAAAAGTCGAATGCTTATCTGCTCCGTATACGCTTATTCTTTTAAAGCGGCGCCAATTCGGTATGAGTTAGAGTTATCTCTCTAAACTAAGTATGCCGCCATCAAAAAAAGTTTGACCGTACATTTTTTGTCCTGCTATCTTTGCGTCCCATGAAACGCATGTGACGTTCGCGCAAAAAGTTCCAGGCGCTACGACCCACATCGATCAGGTTGTCTCGATCGTGTACGCAAGGCGGAAGTGAGTGGGTCAAATTTAATCTATTAGTAGTTCTACTTAGATCGGCTATTGGGCTCGCATGACCTGCGGCCGCAGTCCTCCTGAGTCACGTCCGTGTCATCGGAACGAGGCTGGGTAGTGCTGCGTCCGTTTTGGACTACGAATCAAAAGAGGCCGATCGCCAGATGGCTGAAGTGAATGTGGTTTGCGGTATGTAAGCGCACTGCAGTTACAGAAATGAACGGTTCACGCCGGAGGAGTAAAGGTGGGTACGAAAGTCGAAGGGCAATTTCCGGCAGCAGCGGCCCGTATGGAGAGGCCAGGGCGCCCGCGTGAGTTTGGGCGCAAGCAGCAAAACCCAGTACGTCGCTTCGGCGGTATCGCAGTCGTTCTGCTCCTGCATATCGTGCTGATTTACGCACTGATCAATGGCCTCGCCACCAAGGTCGTGCAGGTCATTCAGCATCCTATCGAAACGAAGATCATCGAGCCGGTGAAGCCGCCGCCTCCGCCGCCGTTGCCCACGGTGCAATTGCCGCCGCCGAAGTTCGCGCCGCCGCCGCCGCCGTTTGTGCCGCCGCCGGAAGTGCAGGTGCAGACGCCGCCGCAGCCGACGATTACGCATCAGGCCGCACCGGTTGTGTCGGCGCCCGCCGTGGCGCCGCCCGCACCACCGGCGCCGCCCGCGCCGAGCAAGCCGGTGAGCACTGAAGTCGGGGTGGTGTGCCCGAACTCGGATCAGATCCGTTCGTCGATCCGCTATCCGAAAGAAGCTCAGGAAAACAACGTAACGGGTGATGTTCTCATTGAATTCGTTGTCGACCCGCAGGGCCATATTACGAATGAACGCGTTGCCAAATCCGCAGACGACTCGTCACTGGATCGTGCTGCATTCAACGCGGTCAAGCAGTTCACGTGCGTTTCCCAAGGCCAGGCTGTCCGTGTGCAAGTTCCGTTCTCGTTTAATCTGAACTGAATTCACCGGCTGTTCGGTACCGGTAGCGATTTATCAGTCTTGGTTTTGAAGTTGTACTAATGAACTTGGAGCAGGCATGAAGAAGCGTACTCTCGCCGCACTGGCGGCAACCATGTTGATCGCCGTAACTACGGTGGATACCTTTGTTGCACCGCAAATGGCCCATGCGCAGGCTAGCGACGCTACGGCGTCGGCTGCAGCGCCTGCCACCGCCGCGCCGCAAACGGCGAGTTCCGCCGCTGACGAAGCCGTGCCGCCGCCGGCGCCGGCCACGTCCGAAACCGTCAATAACCCGTACGGCCTCGGCGCACTGTGGAAGAACGGCGACTTTGTCGCGCGCTTCGTGCTGATTCTGCTGGTGCTCATGTCGATGGGCAGCTGGTACATCATGATCACCAAGTTCGTCGAGCAGTTCCGTGCGAACCGCCGCGCAAAGAGCGCCGATGAACAACTCTGGACTGCGCCGTCGCTGGTCGAAGGCGCGAAGCTTCTCGACGAAGCGTCGCCGTTCCGCTTCATCGCGGAAACGGCGATCGAAGCCGGCGAGCATCACGACGAAGCGCTGCTCGAAGCCGTGGACCGCAACACGTGGATCGATACCTCGGTGGAGCGTGCCATTACCAACGTGTCGAATCGTCTGCAAGACGGCCTGGCGTTCCTCGGCACGGTGGGTTCGACGGCGCCGTTCGTCGGCCTGTTCGGCACGGTGTGGGGGATTTATCACGCACTGACCGCTATCGGCATTGCCGGCCAGGCTTCGATCGACAAGGTCGCGGGTCCGGTGGGCGAGGCACTGATCATGACCGCCATTGGTCTCGCGGTGGCCGTGCCCGCGGTGCTCGGCTACAACTTCCTGGTTCGTCGCAACAAGTCGGTGATGGAGCGTGTGCGTGCATTCGGCGCGCAACTGCATACCGTTCTGCTGGCCGGCAGCCGTCGCCCGGCGCGTGCCGCGGCTCGCGAAGCGTCGCTGGTTCAATAAGCGGAGTCTGTCATGGCAATGAGCGTTGGGCAGGACGACAACGACGAGGTCATCTCCAGTATCAACACTACGCCGCTCGTCGACGTGATGCTGGTTCTGCTGATCATCTTTCTGATCACGATTCCGGTCGTGACGCATACGGTGCCGGTGCAATTGCCGAAGGAGACGATCCAGCCGCTGCAGACTACGCCGAAAAGTATCGTCATCGCGGTCAATCGCGACGGCGACTTCTTCTGGAACGAGAAGCAGGTCGACGGGCCTACGCTGCTGGCACGCCTGAAGACCGTGTCGGTCATGACGCCGCAACCGGAAGTGCATGTTCGCGGCGACCAGAACGCGCGTTATGAATTTATCGGTCGGGTCATTACCGAGTGCGAGCGCGCTGGTATTGCGAAGGTTTCGTTTATTACTGAGCCGCCCGCGCGCGGGGGGTGACTTTGCATGGGACCGCACTAAGTGCGGTGCATGGGACCAGAGTAAGCGCTAAAGCACTAACTCTGGTCGACAGCTAAAGCACTAAGTCCGGTCGACAGCTTTGCATGGGACCGGACTAAGTGCGGTGCATGGGACCAAAGTAAGCGCTAAAGCGCTAACTCTGGTCGACAGCTGAAGCACTAAGTCCGGTCGACAGGAGCCAATAATGGGAATGAACGTATCGTCGGGCGGCGGCAGTGAGCCGGATGTGATGGTGGACATCAACACCACGCCGTTGATCGACGTGATGCTGGTGCTGTTGATCATGCTGATCATCACAATTCCGATCCAGACGCATGCCATCAAGATGAATCTGCCGGTCGGCAATCCGCCGCCGCCGATCACGCAACCTGAAGTAGTACAGATCGATATCGACTTCGACGGCACCACCACCTGGAACGGCCAGCCGGTGCCGAACCGTGCTGCGCTCGAATCCAGGCTCGCTCAGGTAGCGGCTGAACCGGTGCAGGCGGAAATCCATCTGCGGCCGAACAAGCTGGTGCCGTACAAGGATGTCGCCGAGGTGATGGCGTCCGCGCAACGGCTGGGCGCGACGAAAATCGGCCTGATCGGCAACGAGCAGTACATGCAATAGGGAAGGCAATGCAAACGATTCATCAACGGTTCAAGCGTGCCGTCGTCGCGGCCGCTCTCGTGCTGCCGCTCGCCGCTCATGCCGCCGACACCTTGCGGCCGGATGTGGCGAAACCGCTGAACGCCGCACAGGATCTGTATCGCGCGCACAAGTACAAGGACGCGCTGACGAAGATCGATCAGGCGGCGGCCGTGCCCGGCAAGACGCCGTATGAAAGCACCATGATCGAGCAGATGCGCGGCGCGGCTGCGGCGGCGGCCGGAGAATCCGGCGTGGCTGCTCAGTCGTACGAAACGTTGCTGAGTTCCGGGAAGTTGAGTGGCACGGACGAACAGCGCACCTCGGCGGCTCTGGCCGGCATCTACTTCCAGCAAAAAAACTATACGCAGGCAGCGAAAGTCGCGCAGCGTTATCTGAAGTCGGGCGGTAGCGATCCTGACATGCGCACGCTGCTGGTTCAGTCTTACTACCTGTCGAACGATTGCGCGAGCGTGGTGAGCCTGCTCAAGCCGGGCATCGACGCGCAAGTGCGCGCCGGTCACGCGCCTGACGAATCGCAATTGCAATTGCTCGGCACGTGCGCGCAACGTGTGAAGGACGACGCCACGTATCGCAGCACGCTTGAAAAGCTGGTTGCTTACCATCCGAAACAGTCGTACTGGGACGATCTGTTCTCGGCGATTCGCAATAAACCCGGCTATTCGTCGAAACTCGATATCGACACGTATCGGTTGCGCCGTGCAACGGGCTCACTGTCCACCGCCGACGACTACATGGAAATGACCCAGCTTGCAATCGTGGCGGGCACCACCGCCGAAGGCAAACAGGTCATCGATCAGGGTTTTGCTTCGGGCGTTCTGGGACACGACGCGCAGGCGGACCGCGAGAAGCGTCTGCAGGCACTCGCGGCAAAACGCGCGCAGGCGGCGGCCGATCCGGCGAACCCTGTCGCACCGGTCGATCTGGGCTTCAACCAGGTTTTTGCCGGACAGGTAAAGCAGGGTTTGGCCGCGATGGATAGCGCGATCGCCAGGGGAGGACTCGACCATCCGGACCAGGCGCAGCTTCATCTCGGCGAGGCGTACTACGTGGCCGGCGACAAGGCCCGTGCGGTGCAAGCCTTCCGCGCCGTGAAGGGTACCGACGGTTCGGCGGATCTCGCCCGCTTGTGGGTGCTGGTGGCGTCGAAATAGAAGCACGCTGTTCCGTTATGTTCCATCAGACGAGGCGCGCTCGTCGCGGCGAAGGTGGGCCGCTTCCAATGCCGGAACGTGGTTGCATTCGCAACTATCGCCCGGCATCAGGAAGAGGCGGACATCTTCCGGAAAACACATTGATCGAGCTATCCACGGCGGCGTCCCGGCAGGCGTACCAGGGAGGCTTGAGGAGGGTTGCAGCGTTTGATGAAACTTAATTTGCTTATATCAAACTATTTTTGACTACGGGATTCTGTCTTGCTATGGTTTTGCCACTCAATAACAAGGCACACGTTGCAGTCGCTATAGGAAGCAAAATCCGCGCGCTTCGCCAACGGCTCAAGCGCACGCTGGATGAAGTGGCAAAGACTGCGGGCATTTCCAAGCCCTTTCTGTCGCAGGTGGAACGGGGTCACGCAACCCCTTCGATTACATCGCTGGTTGGTATTGCCCGAGCTTTAGGTGTCACGGTGCAGTACTTCGTCGACACGCCGACCGAAGACAAGTCGGTGTTGAGAGGGAGTGATCTGAAGTACTTCGGTTTTGACGGAAGCGCCAATCTGTTTGGGCGGCTCACGAATCTGTCGGTCGGCAGCAAGCTGGAGGTCATCCTCGTCAGAATGCCGGTGGGACAGAATCCGTCGGAGGTCACGACGCACGCAGGCGAAGAGTTTCTGTATGTAATGAGCGGCCAGATCTCGCTCACGCTGGAAGGTACGACGTTCGTGTTGCAGGCGGGTGACACCGCGCATTACGAGTCTACTGTGCCGCACTCCTGGTCCAATACCGCACGTGAAGAAGCGGTGATCGTGTGGGTGGGTACACCAAGATTGTTCTGATGCCGTAGGCCATGCTTCTGAAAAAAGCAGGCATTCTGTATTTGTAAGCATTACTTAAGTCTATATCCGCGATTTGGGAAAAACAGGCCGGCCAATGGCGGAATCCACTCGCGTGGCGGTAGGGATGACAAGAATTGGAAAAGCGCTGCGCGCTTCGATTGCAATAAATTAGTAGTCCGACACTGAGTTATTTGATGTTGCTTTAACGGAGCGCGGCGCAAGATCGCCGTATATCGAGTGGAGAGGTTCACAAGACCTCTCATCACATACTGCTGTGGCCTTACTGACGAGCGAGAAGGGGAAAAATGAAACAAAGGGCATTGGCGCTGGCCATTAGAAGAATAGTCTGGGCTGAACTGGCATTGTCGGCCGCAATCGCCGTTCCGGCGTTTGCGCAAAGCCAGCCGGCCACTACCGGCACCGCGGCGGGCGCGACGACGGAAAGCGCACCGGCAACGGGCGCTGCTGCCACACCGTCCACGGATAACAACACCGCGACGGCTGCCGGCAAAGGGGTTCAGCAACTCAAGAAATTTGAAGTGACCGGTTCGCTGATCCGCACGTCGGACAAGGTCGGCAACACGGAAGTGCAGACCATCACGCCCAAGGAAATCCAGCAAAGCGGTTATACGACCGTGGCCGACTTCCTGCGCGGCACATCCGCCAACTCGGGGAGCAGCTGGGGCCAAACGACGATGAACAGCTCCGCGCAAGGCGGCGGCGGCATTGCCTTGCGCGGTCTGAGCGAGAAATACACGCTGGTGCTGGTGGACGGGCAACGGGTGGCGAATTACGGCAAGGCGGTGAACTTCACCGACACGTTCTTCGACGTGAATTCGATCCCGCTCAACATGATCGACCACATCGACATCGTGAAGACCGGTGCGGTGTCGGTGTATGGTTCGGATGCAATTGCAGGCGTTGTCAACATCATCACGAAGAAGGACTTCCAGGGCTTGCAGATCGACGGCCAGCTCGGCAAGGCGCAGCATCCGGGCGACGCACAGGGCAACTTCAGCGTGCTCGGCGGTATCGGCGACCTGAATGGCGACCGCTTCAACGTGACGGCCGCCGCGAGCTATTACCGCGACACCGGCTCGTCGCTCGGCGATCGCGACATGACCGCGAATCAGGACTTCAGCCAGTTCCCGGGCGGCCTTGCTGGCCCGCTCGGTCCGAACCAGCAGTCGTACTGGACCACGGCCGACGGCACCAACATGGCGCTCAGCCCCTGTCCTCCGGGCAGCGTGTCGGCGAACGGCGCATCCACGTGTAAATCGAATCCGGCCAGCACCACCTCGCTGGTACCGGCGATCACGCGCCTGAACGCGAAAGTGCGAGGCACCTTCAAAGTCAACGACGATGTGCAGGCTTACGCCGACCTCTGGGTGAGCCGCAACGAAACCGTGCAGAACGAAGGCCCGGCTGTGCTGAGCAGCCAGACCAACGCGTTCAACCCGGCTACCGGTTCGGCGTTGCCGCTCTCGCGCACGGTCTCGGGCACCAACCCGTACAACCCGTTCGGCGTGCCCACGCTGATCAACTACACGTTCCCGAATACCGTGTCGGCGGATACGGTGTCGACGTTCTGGCGTGCGATGACCGGTGTGAAGGGCTCGTTCACCACCGCCAAATTCGGCGATTGGGATTGGTCCGCGGATTACGGCCATTCGCAGAGCACGGTCGACACGACTTACGGCAACGCGCTGAATGTGGCAGGCGTCGAGAACATTCTGCAGAACGGCGTGTTCAACTTCTCGAACCCGTCGGCCACGCCGAATGGTTTGAACGGCGTCTTCCAGAACGACTATGAGCAGGCGATCTCGAAGCTGGACAGCGTGACGGCGAAAACTTCGACGGGCAACCTGTTCAATCTGCCGGGCGGCCCAGTCGGCGTCGGCTTCGGTACGGAATTCCGTCACGAGAGCAACCTGATCAACTCGCGCACGGATAGCGCGCTGGGGATTACGGCGCCGGCCAACGTGCAGACGGTCGACGGCGAGCGCAACGTAGCCGCCGTGTACTACCAGGTCGATATTCCGATCATCCACAACCTGACGTTCACGCAAGCGGGCCGTTACGACCACTACAGCGATTTCGGCGGCGCCTTCTCGCCGAGCTTCGCGTTGCGCTTCCAGCCGGTCAAGATGCTCACGACGTATGCGTCGTACAGCCGTGGCTTCCGCGCGCCGACGCTGGTCGAAAACTCGCAGGCAACGTATCTGGCGCACCAGAACCTGGTGGACCCGAACGATCCGAGCGGCACGCCGACCAAGCACTTCACGACGGAACAGGTCAACGGCAATCCGGCACTGCAGCCTGAGCATACGAAGAACTACAACATCGGCTTCGAGCTCTCGCCGGATTCGTCGACGGATATCGGCGCGGCGTTCTACAAGATTCACATCGACGGCGTGATCGGCACGAACGATCCGAATGCGGTGATGGATGCGAACAACCCGTCGAACGTGATCCGCAATCCGGACGGCACGGTGGCTTACATCAAGGAACAGTTCGTCAACCTCGGTTCGCTCGATACCGACGGCTTCGACATGAACTTCCGCAAGTCGGTCGGCACGAAGTACGGTACGTTCACGCTGGCAGGCGACTGGGCCTACGTGTGGCACTTCAAGCTGAACAGCCCGGGTGCGCCCACGCAGGATTTCGCCGGCAACAACCTCGCGCTGCTGCAGCCGTTCGGTGCATCCAATCCGCGCTGGAAGGGTAATACCAGCCTCTCGTGGGATTACCGCAAGCTGACCACCACGCTGACATGGCAGTACACTGGTCCGTACACGAACGCGGTGGCGTCCGAGTTCGGCGACGGCGGCACGCTGTCGGTGGCGTCGTACAGCCAGTTCAACCTGATGGCCACGTATCGCGGCTTCAAGAACTGGACGATCTACGGCGGCATCAACAACATCTTCGATCGCAAGCCGCCGTTCGACGTGGAGTGGCAGGCCACCCCGGATATCACGGGCTACGACCAGTCGCTTTACACCAACATCGGCCGCTTCTTCCAGGTCGGTGCGTCGTACCGCTTCTGAAGTCTTTGAGGTTTGTGGTTCACCGGCGGTCTGTCCAGTCGGTCGGCCGCTCCGGTTTCCGTTCAACGGTACCGGAGCGGCGCAGTTTTGTCAGGGACGTACCTGGGAATTCCCCGTGCACAATGCCCGTTCGGAACTACTGCGAGCGGCGGCAGCCAGTCAGCGGCAGCGCAGCGCTAGCGGGGAAAGCTACGGGAGCGACGGCGTCATGCCGTCACTCGCGCCGATTCGACTTACCGCGCTCCGGCTTGAGGCCGGCGCGCGTCCTTACGCATTCCGAAGATGAGACTTGTGAAGTTTCGCTGGCCACGCGCCGCGCGAATCGCGCTGTGCACCGGTGCGTGTCTGGCATTGAGCACGGTCTGCGCGCAGGCCCGGCCCTCGATTGCGCAATACGACGAGCCTAAATATCCCGCCGATTTCACGCATTTCGATTACGCGAATCCCGACGCACCGGCCAATGGCACGCTCAGTTTCGAGAACTACAACGAACTGCAGACTTACGATTCGCTGAATCCGTTTCTGGTGCGCGGCGCGCCCGCACCGGACATTCTGAATCTGATGTTCGACACGCTGATGCAGCGGAGTTGGGACGAACTCGCGTCCGAGTACCCATTGATTGCGAACGACGTCGAGGTTGCGCCCGACCTGAGCTCGGCGACGTTCCATATCAATCCTGCCGCACGCTTTTCTAACGGCGATCCGATCACCGCTGCCGACGTCAAATACTCGTTCGACACATTGACGGGTCCGAAAGCGTCGCCGCTCTTCAATGCGCAGTTTTCGGTCATCAAGAATGCGATCGTGATCGACAGAAGCACAATCCGTTTCGACTTCAAACACGCGGAGCGAGACGCCCCGTTGATTGCCGGCGATTTACCAATCTTCTCGCCGAAGTGGGGCATGCAGCCCGACGGTAAACGTCCGCCATTCGACCAGATCGCGGTCGCCCCGCCGATCAGCAGCGGCGCGTATCTGATCGAAGCCCGCAAGAACGACAAGGAGATCGTGTATCGCCGCAATCCGGACTATTGGGCTGCCAATTTGCCCTCGCGGCGCGGCATGTTCCGTTTCGAGCGCATCACCTTCAAGCTGTATCGCGACCACTACACGCAACTCGAAGCATTCAAGGCGGGTGATGCCGACGCCGTCGTCGAATACAGCGCAACGCAGTGGGCACGCAAATACGTCGGCAAGAACTTTGACAATGGACTGTTGAAGAAGGGCGAATTCGCCGATGGTCCCGCGCAGATGCAAGGCATGCTCATGAACCTGCGCAAGCCGATGTTCCAGGATCCGCGCGTGCGGCACGCGCTGACGATGGCCTTCGACTACGACTGGATGAACCGCATGATGTTCTACGGTCAATACCGTCGCACGAGCAGCTATTTCGAAGCGAGTCCGTTCGGCGCGACCGGCATGCCCGGCCCGAAGGAACTGGCTTTGCTTGAACCGTTGAGGGCGAGCGTACCGCCGGAAGTGTTCGGTCCCATGCTGAAGCAGCCCGACACCATCGCGCCAAACTCCTTGCGCGGCAATCTGCGAGTCGCGCGCGATCTGCTGGCGCAGGCCGGCTGGCACTATCGCGACGGCGCACTGCGCGACGCCAGCGGCACGCCCATGACGATCGAAATCATGGACGACCAGCCCGGCATGGACCGCCTGATCCTGCCTTATATGCAGGCGCTCGGCATGCTCGGCATTCAGGCGCATATGCGCGAGATCGACAGCGCGTTGTACCAGAAGCGGCTGGATAACTTCGAGTACGACATGACCACCTTCATCTATCCGCCGGTGACGATTCCGGGTGCCGAACTGACGCGCCGTTTCGGCAGCGCTGCCGCGTCGGAAATCGGTTCGGAAAACTATCCGGGCATCCGCTCCAAAGCGGTCGACTCACTCATTCATTCGGCCCTTTCCGCCGACAACCTCGACGATCTGGAAGCAGCCACGCGCGCACTGGATCGCGTGCTGATCTATTCGTTCTACCTCGTGCCGGAGTACTACGCGCCTGGCGCGCGAATCGGCTACAAGGCGACGCTGGGTCATCCGGACAAGGTGCCCATGTCGTATCAATACGAAGACTGGGTGATCGATTACTGGTACAACAAGGCGCCTGCCGCCCAGGGCGCATCTTCCACCACGGCTACGGCCCACTGAGGCACCGCATGCTCGCCTACATTCTCAGACGATTACTGTTGATGGTGCCGACCCTGCTCGGCGTAGTCACACTGACCTTTGTCGTCACGCAGTTCGTGCCGGGTGGGCCGGTCGAACAGGTGATGACGCAACTCCGCCACGGCGCCGGCCGTGGCGGAGAGGCGGGGGCGGGTGGCGGCGGCTATCACGGCAGCCAGGGCGTCGATCCGCAGCAGATCGAGCAGATCAAGAAGCAGTTCGGCTTCGACAAGCCACCGCTCGAACGCTATCTGCTGATGCTCAGGCGCTACGCGACGTTCGATCTCGGCCAGTCCTACTATCAGCACGACAGCGTGTGGGACGTCATCAAATCGAAGCTGCCCGTATCGATCACGCTCGGCTTATGGACGGTACTGCTCACCTATCTGATATCGGTGCCGTTGGGGATCGCGAAAGCGGTGCGCAACGGCTCGCGTTTCGATACCGTCACGAGCGTGCTGGTACTCGCCGGCTACGCAATTCCCGGTTTCGTGCTCGGCGTCTTGCTGCTGATGTTATTCGGCGGCGGCACGTTCTGGCAGGTGTTTCCCATGCGCGGTCTCACATCGGATAACTTCAACGATCTCAGCGCATTCGGCAAGATACTCGACTATCTCTGGCATATCGTGCTGCCGGTCACGGCTTCGGTGGTCGGCAACTTCGCGATCGTCACGATTCTGACCAAGAACACGTTTCTGGAAGAGATCGGCCGTCAGTATGTGTTGACGGCACGAGCCAAGGGTGCCCCGGAGCGCGACGTGCTGTGGAAACACGTGCTGCGCAACGCCGCGATTCCATTGCTCACGGGCTTGCCCGCGGCCTTCGTCGGGGCGTTTCTGAACGGCAATCTGCTGATCGAAACGCTGTTCTCGCTCGACGGCATGGGCCAACTGTCGTACGACTCGGTGATTCGCCGTGATTATCCGGTCGTGCTCGGATCGCTCTTTCTCTTCACGCTGATTGCCCTCGTAACCAAACTCATTGCTGACGTCTGCTATGTCCTCGTCGACCCCCGCATCCAATTCAACCGCCTGGACCGCTGACGCGGCCGGCGCGGCGCACGCGGCGTCGCCGTCTCCGTGGCGGCGTACGTGGCTGCGCTTCAGGCAGCAGCGTCTGGGCTACTGGAGCCTCGTGATCTTCGTGTCGCTGTTCGCGATCAGCCTGCTTGGCGAGGTGCTGTCCAACGACCGTCCGTTGATCGTCCGTTACGACGGGCACTATTACTTTCCCATCGTGAAGGACTATCCGGAGACGCTGTTCGGCGGCGACTTTCCGGCGCGTGCGAACTACCTCGATCCGTATATCCGTTCGCGGCTCGAATCGAACGGCAACTTCGCGATCTATCCGCCGAATCATTTCCACTACGACACGATCGACTATTTCGCCGCGCATCCTTATCCTGCGCCGCCCACCACGAGTAACTGGCTCGGCACGGATCAGTTCGGGCGCGACGTGCTGGCGCGACTGCTCTACGGCTTTCGTTTGTCGGTGTTGATGGCGCTCGCGCTCACGGTGTCTGGAGTCGTGGTCGGCGTGTTGACCGGTGCGATACAGGGCTTTTATGGCGGACGTACCGATCTGATCGGCCAGCGGTTGATCGAAATCTGGAGTTCGATGCCGGACCTGTATCTGCTGATCATCTTTGCGTCGATCTTCGAGCCCACGCTGTGGCTGCTATTCATCCTGCTGTCGATGTTCGGCTGGCTCGTTCTGTCGGACTACGTGCGCGCCGAATTCCTGCGCAATCGTTCGCTCGATTACGTGAAGGCGGCGCGCACGATGGGGCTGAGCAACTGGCAGATCATGTGGCGCCACGTTCTGCCGAACAGCCTGACACCGGTGATCACCTTTCTGCCGTTCCGCATGAGCGCCGCGATCCTGTCGCTGACCAGTCTCGACTTTCTCGGCCTCGGTGTGCCGCCGCCCACCCCGAGCCTCGGCGAGTTGTTGCAGGAAGGCAAGAACAATCTCGACGCGTGGTGGATCTCGATGTCGGCGTTTGCCGCACTGGTGATCACGCTGCTGTTGCTGACTTTCATGGGCGACGCTTTGCGCAACGCGCTGGACACACGCTCGCGCGGTTCGGCTTTCGGCGGAGGTCCGCGATGACGACCATTCAGGCACCTACCCAGGCACCTACCGGCCGGCCGCTACTGGAAATCGACCGTTTCTCCGTGCGTTTCGGCGACAAAGTGGCCGTGCATGAACTCAGCCTTTCCATTGCTCGCGGCGAGCGCGTTGCGCTGGTCGGCGAATCGGGTTCGGGCAAGAGCGTCACCGCGTTGTCGATTTTGCGGCTCGTGGAGCACGCCGAATTGAGCGGCCGCATGCTGCTCGACGGTGAAGACCTGCTGCAGAAAACCGAGCAGCAGATGCGTGGCCTGCGCGGCGCGGACGTGGCGATGGTGTTTCAGGAACCCATGACCGCGCTCAATCCGCTCTTCACGATCGGCAAGCAGATTGCCGAGAGTTTGCGTCTGCATGAAGGTTTGCGGCCAAACGCGGCGCGCGAGCGCGGCATCGAGTTGCTCAGGCGCACCGGTATTCCCGAACCGGAGCGGCGTATCGACAGCTTTCCGCACCAACTGTCCGGCGGCCAGCGGCAGCGCGCGATGATCGCAATGGCGCTCGCTTGCCGTCCGCGTTTGCTGCTTGCCGACGAACCCACCACGGCGCTCGACGTCACCGTTCGCCAGCAGATCGTCGATCTGTTGATCTCATTGCAGGAGCAGGAAGCGGCCGAACGCGGCATGGCCGTGCTGCTGATCACGCACGATCTGAATCTGGTAAAGCGCTTTGCGCAGCGCGTCGCGGTGATGGAAAAGGGCGTACTGGTCGAAACCAATACGACCGGGGCGCTGTTCGCGAACCCGCAGCATCCATACACGCGGCGCCTGCTGGACAGCGAACCGCAACGCGCGGTGGCGCCCATCGAGCAGGGCGCGCGCCGGCTGCTGGAAGTGCAGGGATTGGCCGTCGACTACCGCACCTCGGCGAAAGGCTGGCGTTCGCTGTTCGGCCGCTCGACATTCCGCGCGGTGCATGACGTCGATCTGAGCGTGCGGCGCGGCGAAACGCTCGGCATTGTGGGCGAATCCGGTTCGGGCAAATCGACGCTGGCGGCAACCGTGCTTGGTCTGCAACAGCCGGCCGCCGGCCATATCCATATCGACGGCTTGCCGCTTTCCACGCTCAAAACAGCGAGTTCGCGCCGGGCGCTGTATTCGCGCATGCAAGTCGTGTTTCAGGATCCGTTCGGCTCGCTGTCGCCACGCATGACGGTCGAGCAGATCGTCGGCGAAGGCCTTGCCGTGCATCGGCCGGAAGTGGATGCGAAAGCGCGGCGCGCGCGCGTCGGCAGCCTGCTCGAAGAGGTCGGCATGCCCGCCGACGCGATGCTGCGCTATCCGCATGAGTTCTCCGGCGGGCAGCGTCAACGCATTGCGATTGCGCGCGCGTTGGCGGTCCAGCCGGAATTGCTCGTACTCGATGAGCCGACCAGTGCGCTCGACGTTTCGATCCAGAAACAGGTCCTGAATCTGCTGACAAATCTGCAGAAAAAGTACAAGCTAAGCTATTTGTTCATTACGCACGATCTGGCGGTGATGCGAGCTATGGCGCATCGCGTGATCGTGATGAAGTCGGGACGCATAGTGGAAGCCGGCGACACACTCGACGTGTTGCATGCGCCGTCGCATCCTTACACCCAGTCGCTGCTGGCGTCGTCGCTCAATGTGCCGGAGCCGGGCGCCGCCGCGACTCAGACGGGAAAAGCCAATGATTGACGAACGTTGGGCGCAGGCCGCCCGCACGCTGAAAAGCCGCGCGGCATTCTGGTCGCTGCGCATAGTCGACGAACAGATCGACGATCATGAGATCCGCAACGATATCGCGCAACCGCTGCGCACGGTGCGGGATCGCGGAGCGATGCTGATCGCCTGGGTGGGCGCCGGCGCGGGTTATGCCGCAACCGCGAATCTGTCGGCCGCGGGCTTGCAGGCGGCGCTCGATATGGCCACTGCACGCGCAGAAGCGAGCGCGGCCTTGTCGTTGATCGACCATCGTGAAGTCGCGCGCCCGGCGGCGAGCGGTGAATACGTGTCGCCGAACGCGCAACATGCGTTGCCGGGCCGCGCCGAATGGCTCGACCGTTTGAGCGCTGAATGCGCCGCGGCCAATCTCGACGAAAGAATCGTGGAGCGTGTGGCGGCGGTGCAGATCACGCATACGGATCAGCTCTACATGACGGGCGACGGCGTGCGGATCGACCAGCAATTCCGCTTCGTGATGCCGCAATTGAGCGTGGCCGCGCACGCGAACGGCGACACGCAGGTGCGCACGCTCGGCGGCAACTACGGCACGCTCGGGCAGGGCGGCATGGAAGTGCTGGCGCGCTTTAACTTCGAAGGTTCGGGCGCGCGCGTCGCCAACGAGGCGCTGCAATTGCTGGCCGCGCCGAATTGCCCCTCGGGCAGGCGCGACCTGTTGCTGATGCCCGACCAGATGATGCTGCAGATTCACGAGTCGATCGGCCATCCGCTCGAACTGGACCGCATTCTCGGCGACGAGCGCAATTTCGCGGGCTGGAGCTTCGTCAAGCAGGACATGTTCGGTTCATACCGATACGGTTCCGAATTGCTGAACGTCACCTTCGACCCGGAGCTGCGCGAGGAAGCGGCAGCCTACGCGTTCGACGACGACGGCACCGAAGCGCACAAGCAGTACCTGATTCGCAACGGCGTGCTGGAGCGTCCGCTCGGCGGCGCGCTGTCGCAACAGCGCGCCCGCATGCCGGGCGTGGCGAATTCGCGCGCGTCGAACTGGAACCGGCCGCCTATCGACCGCATGGCGAATCTGAATATCGAGCCCGGCGAGAGCTCGCTGGAAGAGATGATCGGCAACATCGAACACGGCATTCTGATGCGTACCAATACGTCATGGTCGATCGACGATCACCGCAACAAATTCCAGTTCGGCTGCGAGTTCGGTCAATTGATCGAAAACGGCAAGCTCACGCAGATCGTCAAACAGCCGAATTATCGCGGCATTTCGGCGAATTTCTGGCGCAGCCTGAGCGCGGTGGGCAATGCGGCCACGCGTGAAGTGTATGGCACGTCCATGTGCGGCAAGGGTGAACCGGCGCAGATCATTCGCGTGGGCCATGCGTCGCCGGCCTGCGTATTCAGCAATATCGATGTATTCGGAGGCGCATGATGAGCCAGTTCATCTCTTCGCGCACCGCCACGTCGGTGGATTGGCAGCGGCATTTCACGGCGCTCGCCGACGCAATCGGGCGCCTGCAACAAGGTGGTGAAACCACGCTCAGTTCGTTCGCCGGCGAGCAGTCCGATTTCATTCGTTTCAATTCGGGCAAGGTGCGGCAGACCGGCAGCGTGTCGCAAGGCAAGCTGACCTTGCGTCTGATCGACGGCGCACGCCAGGCGTATTCCACGCTGACCGTGTGCGGCGATCTGCAACAGGATCTCGATGAAGTGAGCGCCGCGCTCGTCACCTTGCGGGAGGGGCTGCGCGACGCGGCGGACGATCCGCATCTGCTGTTCGACACGTCGAAATGGGAGCGAACCACGCAGCGTTCAGGCAAGCTGCCGGACCCTGACGGCTTGGCGAGTGTCGTCGCGCAATGTGCGCAAGGGCTGGATTTCGTGGGGTTTTACGCGGGCGGCACGATCGTGCGCGGTTTCGCGTCCACGAGCGGCAGCCGTGGCTGGTATGAAGTGGACAACTTCAATTTCAGCTGGTCGCTGTACGACCCGAGCGGCCGCGCGATCAAAACGACCTACGCCGGCGACGACTGGAGCGACGCCGTGTTTGCGCGCAAAGTCGAACAGGCCGCGAACCGGCTTGCCGTGCTCGCGCGCGCGCCGCGCACGTTGGCGCCGGGACGCTACCGTTCCTATCTGGCACCCGCGGCGTTGTCCGAACTGCTCGGCGTCACCGCGTGGAACGGTTTTTCCGCTCGCGCGCAGGCGAGTTCACGCAGCGAGTTGTACAAGCTGCATGTGGGAGAAGTCGTAGTCGACCCGCGCGTGACGATCAGCGAAGATCTGAGTCTCGGCATCACGCCAGGCTTCAACGACGACGGCTATCTGCGCGACAGCGTCCCGTTGATCCAGGCTGGCCGCAGTGCGGAACGGCTGACCAACGCACGCAGTGCACGCGAATACGGCTTGACGCCCAATGGTGCGCTCACCGGCGAGTCACCGGCCGCGCTTTCCATGCAGGCGGGCGATCTGCCGGAAGAAGACGTGCTGGCGAAACTCGGCACCGGGCTCTACATCGGCAATCTCTGGTACGTGAACTTCTCGGACCGCATGAATTGCCGCCTCACCGGCATGACGCGCTTCGCGACTTTCTGGGTCGAGAACGGAGAAATCGTCGCCCCGCTCGAGGCCATGCGTTTCGACGACAGCCTGTACCGTTTGCTCGGCAGTGAACTCGAACAACTCGGCGCACAGGCCGAACTGCTTTTGAGCGACTCGACGTGGGGCGAGCGTGCCACGGGCGGCATGCAATTGCCCGGCATTCTGGTGAGGTCATTCGAATTGACGTTATGAGTTGCCTATGGATCGACAGGAAAAAACAGAATCAAAACCCGGCGGCTTGCCCGAGGGACTGACGCTGCGCGCATTGCGCGTGGCGGACACGGAACAGTTTCACGCCATGCTGCAAATGCCCCTGGCGATGAACGGCAATCCGCAGGTGCCGTTTCGTACCAGCGCCAGCACACGGGAGTACCTCGAAAAATTCGAGGCGCCCGGAGTCGCGATCGCGGCGACGGTCGGCGAGACGCTGGTCGGACAGGCGAGCCTCAGTCCTTTCAAGGGACGCCGCGCGCATGCCGCGTCGCTTGGAATCGGTGTTCACGACGAATGGCAGCGGCGCGGCATCGGTCATGCGTTGATGGCCGAGTTGCTGGATCTCGCCGACAACTGGCTCGGCCTGCGCCGCGTCGAGTTGCATGTCTACACGGACAACCACGCGGCACTCGCGCTCTATCGCAAGTTCGGCTTCGAGGCTGAAGCGCGTCAACGCGGTGCGGTATTACGCCGCGGCGTGCTGATCGACTGCTATTTCATGGCGCGTCTGCGCGAGCCGGCGCCCTGGATGTCGCCACCTTCAGCCACCCGTGTCGCAGTGGAATAAGACCATGAACGAAACAAGGTTGCCGGACGCGCCCGTACATTACAAATGTATTATGGTGCGCGCGCTCGAATCGTCGGACATGGAGGCGTTCGCCGAGATCATGAGCTTGCCCGGCGTGCGGCGCGGCACACTGTCGGTCGGCTATCGCAGTCCTGAACAACTCGCGGCATGGTATGAGCGGCGCCTCAAGACCGGCGTCAATGTGTGCGCCGTGATCGGCGAGCGGGTGGTCGGCCACGCCAGCCTGGAGATTCACGCGCAGAGCCGCTCGCACAGCGCGCATTTGGGTCTCGCGGTGCACGATGCGTATCATGGCCGCGGCGTCGGCTCTGCGCTTCTGCAAAGCCTGATCGATTGCGCGGATGCGGCGCTCGGTTTGCGCCGCATCGACCTCACGGTGTTTTCGGACAACGCGCCGGCCATCGCGCTGTATCGCAAGTCCGGTTTTGTCGAAGAAGGTGCTTCACGCGGTTTTGCCTTGCGCGACGGCGTGCTGGCCGACGTGCTGCATATGGCACGCCTCGTCGACGCTCCGCGCTTCCAGACAAACTGAACGGATTCTTTGAGTGCCATTTTTCTTCATCGACCGCCCGGTCTTCGCATGGATCGTCGCGCTCGCCATTGTCGTGGCGGGCGCGCTGGCTATTCCGCAACTGCCGGTGTCGCAGTATCCGCGTCTTGCGCCGCCGCGCATCGTGATCTCCGCCACGTATCCGGGTGCTTCGACCGAAGTCGTGGACGCCAACGTCGGCAGCATCATCGAGGAAAGTCTCGATGGCGCCGACAATATGCTGTACTACGAAACGACGAGCGACAGCCTGGGTGAACTCGAAATCGACGCGACCTTCGCGCCCGGCACCAATCCCGATCTCGCGCTGGTGGACATTCAGAACCGGCTCAAGCAGGTCGAGCCGCGCTTGCCGCAGCAGGTCGTGCAGCAGGGCATCAGCGTGTTCAAGGCGGCCAACACGTTCCTGATGCTGGTGGCGCTCACCTCCACGGACGGCACGCGCGACTCCGTGCAATTGAGCGATTACCTGAGCCGCTACGTGTTGCGCGAACTGAAGCGCGCGCCAGGCGTGGGCTCGGCCCAGCTCTGGGACGCGGACGAAGCGCTGCGCATCTGGCTCGATCCGATGAAGCTGCGCGAATACGGCCTCGGCGCCGCCGAAGTGAACGCCGCCATTGCCGCGCAGAATGCGACCGTCACGGCCGGAACGCTGGGTGACGCGCCGTTCGTGCCGGGCCAGCAACTCACCGCCTCGGTAAGCGTGAAAGGGCAATTGATCTCGCCGGCCGAATTTGGCCAGATCGTGCTGAAGGCGCGGCCGGACGGTTCGGCCGTGCGCCTGCGCGACGTCGCGCGGGTCGAAGTCGGGCGCGACAATTACTCGTTCTATTCGCGCCTGAACGGCAAGGCCGCGGCGACGGTCGGGATTCAACTCGGGCCGCGCGGCAATGCGCTCGAAACGTCGAATGCGATTCGTGCGCGGCTTGCCGCGTTGTCGAAAGGATTGCCGTCGGGCGTCTCCATCGAGATCCCGTTCGACAACGCGCATTTCGTGCAGATTGCAATTCACGAGGTGCTCGTCACGCTCGCGGAAGCGGTGGTGCTGGTGTTCTTCGTCATGTGGTTGTTCCTGCGCGATCTGCGCTACACGCTGGTGCCGACCGTGGTGATTCCGGTCACGCTGATGGGCGCGTTTCTCGCCATGTACGCGTGCGGTCTGTCGATCAACGTGTTCACCCTGTTCGGCCTCGTGCTCGCCATCGGGATTCTCGTCGACGACGCGATCGTGGTGGTGGAGAGCGTGCACCGCGTGATGGAAGAAGAGGGCCTGCCGCCACGCGAGGCTACCCGCAAGGCGATGTCGCAGATCGGCGGGGCGATCGTCGGCGTGACCGCGGTGTTGACGGCCGTGTTCGTGCCAATGGCGTTTTTCCCCGGCGGTGTGGGCGGTATTTACCGGCAGTTCGCGGTGGCCATGATCGCGTCGATGCTGGTGTCGTCGTTCATGGCCTTGTCGCTGACGCCCGCGTTGTGCGCAAATCTGCTGAAGGCGCACACGCAGTCGGTGCGTCAACGTGATGCGCGCCGCGGCGTTCTGGGTTTCGCGGCGCGCGCGGCAAGCCGCTTCACATCCGGTTTCGATCGTGCGGCGCGTGGCTATCGCGGCTTGACCGCGCGCACGCTGCGCCGCATCGGCCCGATGCTGGCGGTCTACGCGGTGCTGGTCGGCGTGTGCGGTCTGCTCTACTGGCAGATGCCCGGCGGTTTTCTGCCGAGCGAGGACCAAGGCCAGTTGCAGGTAATGGTGCAATTGCCCGCGGGCGCCACCCAGGCACGCACGCTGGCCGTGGTGGAGCGCGTGGAAAAGATTCTGCATGCGGAGCCCGCCATCGCCAACGTGACGAGTGTGATTGGCTGGAGCTTTTCGGGCAGCGGTCAGAACGTGGCAATGGGCTTTGTCGAACTCAAGGACTGGGGCAAGCGCGACGTCGACGCACTCGCTCTGCGCGACCGGCTCAATGCAAAGTTCGACAGGATTCTGGATGGCAACGTGGAGGCGCAATTACCGCCTTCGGTGCCGGGCGTCGGGCACTCGGACGGTTTCGTGTTCCGTCTGGAGGATCGCGGCGGCGTGGGGCTCGACGCGCTGAAGGCCGCGCGCGAGCAACTGTTCACGCAGGCCAGGGCGAGTCCGGTGCTGGCGTCCGTGCATTCCGAGGACCTGCCCGACGCGCCGCGCGTCGAGCTGATCGTCGACCGTGCAAAAGCGTATGCGCTCGGCGTGTCGTTCGATCGTATCGCCGACGTGCTGGGCAGCACCTTCGGCTCGACCTATATCGACGATTTCCCCGCCGGTGGCCGCATGCGTCGCGTGATGATCGCCGCCGACGCCGCCACGCGCATGACCGAAGACGACCTGCTGGCGCTCGCGGTGCCCAACGCGACGGGCGGCATGGTGCCGCTCTCGGCCATCGCGACGCGCCAGTGGACGATCGGCCCGGTGATGCTGACACGCTACAACGGTTATCCGTCGCTCGACGTGAGCGGTCACGCGGCGCCCGGCTACAGTTCCGGCGCGGCGATGGCGGAGATGGAGCGGCTCGCCGCTGCGTTGCCGGTCGGCGTGCAGTACGACTGGGTGGACGCGGCGCGCGAGGAAACCGCGGCCGCGAAACTCACGCCGCTGCTGATCGGCCTTTCGTTATTGGCGGTCTTCATGGCGCTGGCGGCGCTCTATGAAAGCTGGACGATCCCGTTGGCCGTGCTGATGGTCGTGCCGCTCGGCGTGATCGGCGCGGTCGCCGCGGTGCTGTTGCGCGGCATGCCCAACGACGTGTACTTCAAGGTCGGCATGATCACGGTGATCGGCCTCGCGGCGAAGAACGCGATCCTGATCGTGCAGTTCGCCCGCGATCTGCATCAGCGTGGCCTGCCGTTGACGCGTGCGGTGGCCGAAGCCGCAGGCGCGCGCTTCCGGCCGATCGTGATGACCTCGGCGGCGTTTCTGCTCGGCGTCGTGCCGCTGGTGGTGTCGAGCGGCGCGGGCGCCGAAAGCCGTCGCTCGATCGGCACCGGCGTATTCGGCGGCGTGCTGGCAGCCACGCTGTTCGGGCTGGTATTCGCGCCGGTCGCATTCCATGCGGTCGCGTCGCTCACGCACGGCCGGCGCCGGCTTGCGCAACTGCATCGCAAGCGCGAGGAGCGGCGGTTGCGCCGTGCCACGATCGAACGCGCGCCGCTCGACGAATCGCCGACGGCCTGAGGACCGCTCCGGCCGCGCTTCGTTCACGCGCGCCGGGGTTGCGAGGCGCGTGTAATCCTCTGAAGATTGCGCCCGTCTCCTTTGGAAAAACTTTTTCAGGTCAGACGTATAAATACGCGATGTTTCAATATAGAAACGTTTTTAGATGTTCGAGAAAAGCGTTTATAAAACCCTAATCGGCATCGGTTCTATAAATACTGGCCGGGCGGCATTCGTGCCGACGTTAAATTCCCGGTTTGCGAATAAAGCCGCTATGGAACGGTCATTATCTGCGAGGTTTGGAGTTCAGGTTTGAAACACTTCTGGCAGCCGCCGCGACACACTCAGGTCACAAAGCCGCGCGCCTAACAGAAGCGCAAGCCGTGCGTGATGATGCCCCGGAAGCAAGGCTGCAAGCCGTTGTCGGCGCTGAAGCGGAAAATTCGCGCCGGCATGATTCACTGCCGCGACGGCAGAGCCGGGGTGAGACATATGAAACGCGGGATAATGGTTTTCTTCATACATTCCGAATCCCGATAGTATTTGTTTTTCAAATTTACTATAGCGAGGTGTTCGGCTAACATCACGCTTAATCCGTTAAGCGGCATAGTTCGCAATCACCACTTTCATAATCATTGCGCTCATATCGGCCGCCGACGGAATCGGGGTCCACAATGTACGACAGTCTGGGGAAATATCATGCCGCACATGCACCTTGATACTGCGAGGATCACCTGGCTGCATACGCCCACGCTGAGCGCGCGTAGCGCAACGCGGCGAATCGGCGTGTTGCTGTTCGACGGTTTCTGGCTGCTCGGGCCGGGCACGGTGGTGGAGATGTTCCAGACCGCCAACGAACTATCGGGCTCAGGAGCCGGTGAAGAACAGCCTTACGAAGTGCAATTCCTTTCAATGGACGGCGGCAGCGTCGCCAGTTCTTCTTCCGCGCGCATCTGGACTGACCGTATCGACGCGCGCTTCGGCAGCGGTTTCGACGTGCTGTTCATCGCGGGCGGCTACGGTGCGCATGTGGCTGCGCGCGACGAGCGGGTGCTCGGCTGGCTGCGTTCGGTGCAGTCGCGCACTCGCGCGATCGAAACGATCGGCGAAGGGCGGCTCGTCCTGGAAGCGGCGGGGCCGTCGGATCACGACGCACCGCACGTGAACCGTTATCTGAACAGCGTGACGAGCGAGTCCGCGCTCAGCGCGTCCAATGATCGTCATGACTGTGCGCGCAGCGCGCTCATGTTCATCAAACGCGACCTTGGCGCTGAACTTGCCCGCAGCGTCGCCGATCGCGTGATGCCCGGCATGGCGGCCACCTGGGTGCCGCTGCCGGCGGAAGGCGGCACACTCAGCGTGGCCGAGAAAATCCGTGCCGCGGCGCGCTGGATGGAAGCGAATTGCGACCGCCCGGTTTCGGTAGCGGACGCCGCGCAGGTCGCGGCGATGAGCGAGCGCAATTTCCTGCGGCGCTTCAAGCATGAAATGCAGCTCACGCCTTCGGACTATCTGTTGCAGATACGGTTGCGCATTGCCTGCAACTTCCTCACCGAAACCGAATTGCCGGTCGACAAGATCGCTCGCCGCAGCGGAACGGGCAACGGCGATCGTCTCGCGAAGATTTTCCGCAAGCGCATGGCGTTGTCTCCAACCGAATATCGCGCCCGCAGCCGGATCACGACGCAGGCGTAGTATTCATGGAGGCGCCCGTGCCGGCAGCAGCGGCGCGCCTGATGAGAACTGGACGCGGCCGTCGTGTTGGCCGCGTTTTCGCCGGTCAGGCTTCTTGAGAGTGCAGCGGCATGGGCAACAAGGTGATCGCGACGGCATTGCCGGAGGTAAAGCTCATCGAGCCCGAAGTGTTCTGCGACGAATTCGGCTTCTGCTTCGAGAGCTTCAGCGAGGACGAGTTTATCGCGGACGTCTCGCAAGCGTTCCAGTTCGTGCAGGACCGCCATTCGAGCGCGGTGCGTGGCGTGTTACGCGGGTTGCACTATCAGGTGCAGCGTCCTCAAGGGCGGCTCATGCGGGTCGTCGTGGGCGAAGTGTTCGGCGTTGCGGTGGACGTGCGGCTCAATTCGCCGAACTTCGGCAAGTGGTGCGGGGCGGATCTGAGCGCGGCCAACCACCGCCAGATCTGGGTGCCGCCGGGCTTCGCGCATGGTTTCGTGGTGCTGTCCGACGTCGCCGAGTGTTTGTGGAAGACCACGGAATACTGGTTTCCCGAACTGGAGCGCTGCATTCTGTGGAGCGATCCCGACATCGGCATTGAATGGCCCATCGATTTCGAGCCGATTCTCGGCGCGAAGGATGCCGCGGGCCGGCGCCTTTACGAAGCGGAAAACATCGCCTGAGCGCAGCGTAGTGCCGCGCGTTGCAACGGGCGTGCACCGCCTCTGTCCTGCAACGCGATTCAGCGCGTCGCGACCACGGCACCGACGCTCGCGGTCACCACCAGCAGCGTGCCGGCGACCTGCAAAACCCCCATTGGCTGATGCAGCACGACGAAGCCCGCCAGCGCGCCGATTGCCGGTTCGACACTCATCAGGATCCCGAACGAAGCGGCCGGCATGTGGCGCAACGCCACCATTTCCAGCGCGTACGGCAGCAGCGGGACCAGCAGCGCGAGCCCCGCGGTTGCCGCGATCTGGGCGCCCGCCACGTGCAGCCCGCTTTGCGCCAGGCCGAACGGCGTGGCCGCGAGCGCCGCCGCGATCAGCGACACCGACAGTCCTTCGAGCCCCGCGAACAGGGTGCCGGTCTTTTTCATCAACACGATATAGCTGCCCCAGCCGAGCGCCGCGCCGCACGCGAGCAACACGCCGAGCGGTTCGCCGATCCAGCCGGCACGATCGCGCGAAAGCAGTGTGACGCCGGCAATCGCCAGCGCGGGCCAGAGCAACGCTCGCGCGCGGCGCACCGCGAATGTCGCCACGGCGAGCGGCCCGAGAAAGTCGATCGCGACGGCAAGCCCTAACGGAATACGCTGGAGCGCCGCGAAAAAGCACAACGTCATGCCGGCCATCGCCGCGCCGAGCACGCCGGCCGCAAGCCAGTGCGAGCGCGAGTAGGTCCGCCAGCGCGGGCGCACCAGCACGGCGAGCACCACGGCCGCCCAGCACAGCCGCAGCCACGTGGTGCTGAGCGAACCGTATGCGGCCATGGTCGGTGCGGAGAGCGCGGCGCCGAATTGCACGCTCGACATCGACAGCACGCACAGCAATGCCGCCCCGGCCGCCGTGCGGGCGGGCTTCGCGTTGTTCTGCGCGGGAGTCAGCGCGGGTTGAATGGTCGTGTCCTGCATAGGGGTGGCCTGGTGCCCGATTGGAATTCGCTGACGCTATCTTATCGGTGCAGGCAGTATTAAGATAACTTGATATTTCTTATGCCCACTTCAAGAACCCTTATGAGCCGAGATCTCGACAGCAGCTTGCTGCGCACGTTCGTCACCGTGGCGGAGACGGGGGCGATGGGTGTCGCGGCAACGCGGCTCGCGCGCACTCAGGCCGCGGTGAGCATGCAATTGCGCCGGCTCGAAGACGAACTCGGCCAGCGTTTGCTCGACCGCTCGCCGCGCGGTGTGCAACTCACCGAAGCCGGGCATCTGCTGCTGCCCTACGCGCACGCGATTCTCGGCGCGGGTGCCGACGCGCGCCGCGCGCTGAGCGCCGGGCAGGTGTCCGGCACCGTGCGGCTCGGCATGCTGGAGGATATTGCGGTCGGTCGCTTGCCGCGCGCGCTGCGGCGCTTTTCGATTGCTTATCCGCAAGTGGCGCTGGAAATCGTGGTCGACAGCAGTGTCGCGTTGTCGAACCGGCTCGCGGACAGCAGCCTCGATGTCGTGGTCGGCGATCCCGCGCTGGTCGACGCGGCGCCGCTGCTGACCTGGCGGCAGCCGCTCTTCTGGGTCGGCGCTCGCGGCTTTGGCCGGGAAGTGGAGGCGCCTTTGCCGGTGGTGGCATTCGGCGGTGCGTGTCTGTGGCAGCAGCAGGTTCTGGCGGCGTTGCGGCGCGCGGGAATTGCGTGGCGCATCGTGTGCACCAGCACCAGTCTGCCGGCCGTGCAATCCGCCGTTGAAGCCGGGCTCGGCGTGTCGGTGCTGCTCGACGGCAACATCCGTTCGGAATCGATGCGCGTGCTGGGCCAGGCCGATGGTTTGCCCGACGCGCCCACCGCGGACTTCGGGCTTTTCACGCGCGAAGTGCCGGGCGCACAGGCAGCGGCCGTGCAAACCCTGCAAACGTTCCTCTGCGAGGAATTGCATCTCGGCCTGCGCGAAGGCGAGCCGTCGCTCATGCCGGTTTCGTCCGCATCGGGATGATGCGCGGGCCGCTCTTTTTACGTGGGTTTTTACGACATTTTTTCTTGAGACGCACCCACGCGAAATCTACACTTCGGGCATCCTGATTCCGCGAGGTGCTCAACGTGAAGCGACGTGCAACGACACAACAATCCGTTCGTATCGACTACGTGTGTCACGGCGTGGGCCGCGTCGAATTGCGCCGCTTCGATCCGGCGCGCGATTCGTACGTCGCGTTGACGGCATTGTTGCATCGCGCATTCACGCCGCTCGGCGCGATGGGCCTCAATTGCACATGCGTCGATCAGACCGTCGAGACGACACGGCTGCGCGCCACGCGGGGCGATTGCTATGTGGCGGCGTGCAACGGACGCATCGTCGGCACGATGACACTCTATGCGCCGGATCGTGAATCGGCTTGCGAGCTATACCGGCGCGACGATATCGCCAGCTTGCGGCAATTCGCGGTCGAACCGGTGTGGCAGGCGCGAGTGTCTCTTCGGTCGTGGCCACGATTCCGGCCGCCCGCGCGGGCGCTGACTGCTTGCGAAATTCGCATCGAGCGCATTATTTCGCGTTGGAGTTTGCGGACGCGACGACGGGCTGAGCGACTTCTGAATCGATCAGCGCGTCGATGACCTCATTGAGATCGGTGCCGCTTTTCGCGGGCGATGTGCGTGCCCGAACGAAGCATGCAAAGCCCCGGACCAGGGCCATTGATTGTCCTTATGGTTGCGTGTGATCTGAACGTCCAATGTGGCGAAGCGTTCACACATGCGAACCAACTGAAGTTCGAAGTCAAAGCAGTTCTGGCGCTATTGCAGCGCAAAAAGCCCCGGCACAACCAGCAACAATTGCAATGCCATGTGGCAGGTATTGCAAGCGCGCGCCGCTGTCGTGCCGGGGCCTGTCTCCGCCTGAATGTCGAAGCGCCTGTCAGCGTCGCATCACGCCCATCAGCAAGGTGACGAGGAAGATCACCACGAAGATGAAGAACAGCACCTTGGCGATTTCCGTGGCGCCGGCGGCAATGCCGCCGAAGCCGAATACCGCGGCGATGATCGCGATGATGAAAAAGATTGCAGCGTATCGAAGCATGGGGCCTCCCACCGATGGATTGCTGGATTGAAGCTGAAAACGGCGACTCGTCGTGGGCACTGCGTGCCTTGACGGGGCATCTGCCGGCGAGCGGAATACAGCAATAGGTGTGCCCAGCACCCGCGGCATGAGATGCGCCGGGCAGTGGCCGCGCGGATTGCGTGAATGGGCGGGATGGAGTGACGGCAGCTCTGCCCGTCAAGGTGCGGCGGCGTCCGCCGCTTCGTCGTTCCAGTAGGGCGGCAGCGCCTTATACGGATTGCCGCCGGCAAGCGACGTGACATACACGCCGCCCGCGCCATGCGTGTTCGCGTATTGCACGACGCCGGGCAGCTACGCAGCAGTCGCTGCCGTACACCATGTGCACGAAGCAGTTCTTCGGATAGCCGGGTTGCCAGCTCATCGGCTGGTATTTCGCGTAGCGCTTCACAGTGCTTTCGAACACGATGTCGGACGTCATCTCGTGATTGGGCCGCCGTGGATACGGCGGGCAATTGGCAAACTCTCGCAAGGAAGTCTCTGTAGTTTTGCGTCGCCGGATCGCTCCGGGTTTGCCCAAACTGCGCTAACGGCATCCTCTTGAGTTTTCTTTAAGGAACCAGTTTAATTTTTGCCGCGTTTGAGGCGAGTGCGCTTGCCGGCTTTCCCGGAATGATTTTCGTTTTTTGCATTCCGGTATTTGTTGCCGCACTCGCGGTCTTGTCTGCCCGATTTAAACCGAATCAAACTTTTTTAGAAAAAAGCACGTTAGTGCATTTTTATCCGGTGATTATTGATCGGAAGATTGGTGTTCAGCGGAGTTTGATTCGCGCTGGATGCGGCGATTTTCCAACACATTCGCGAATCCCTTGACGGATCGGTTTTCCAGCAATGGGCCGGTTAGTATCCCTTGCCCCCGGGCGCGCAATCGTTTGCTTTTGAATTCAAGCGGATGCGTTTTTCACTATTTAACTGTCCGGAATGGCCCAATGGCATAAGTCAGCTTGAGACCGTCCCATATGATGTGATATCTTCGTCGGCCTTGACAGGAAACAAACAAAAAGTCGGTTTCGCAGCCGGCGCAACGTCGAATTTGCGCCGTGTAAATAATGCAAAATAGGCTGGCTCAAAAATCAGCTAGCGGGAAATCTCTTCACACGGGATAACGCCGCTCGCGTTCAGACAGAACGGGGAAAAGATTTTGGCGATGAAGAAGCGGACCCGGGCACGCGCCGGCGGGGACTCTTGCAGGGTTGTCGAAAGTGCGGTCGAACAATTTCTCACGCGCACCTTGATTGCGGTAATGCTCGGCACGGCCGGTATCGCGCCGCTTCTCGCGCATGCTGAAGTCGCGCCATCGCAGTCCGCTGCCGCGGTGGCCGGCGCCGCTTCCTCACAGCCGAACCTCGCGTTCTTTTACGCAGCCAATCCGCCTGTCGGCGAGTTGCAGGCATTCGACGCCGTCGTGGTCGACCCGGCCACCGGTTTTGATCCCGCGGCTCATCCGCTGGCTCATACCACCTGGATCGCACGCACACACGGCGCCGAGTCCGCTGGTTCGGCCGAAGCGTTCCTCTCCAGCCAGATCGAACCGCTGTGGCAGCGTGGCTACCGTGGCTTCCTGCTCGATACGCCCGCGGCCGTCGCCGCCGCCGGCCGTATTCACGACGCGCATCCGGACGCACGCCTCGTGGCGGGCGGCGCCGACGTCATGCGCAATGCGCTGCCGTATGCAAAGTCGCTCTACGCGGTGGTGGGCGAGTCGCTGGTGCGCGGTGTGGACGACAGCGGCCAGTTTCTCGACGTGCCGGAATCGTTGCGCGCACAACGCATTGGCGAAGCGCGCGCGTTCACGCAGCAAAGCGGCGTGCCCGTCGTGTCCGTGGAGTATTGCGAGCGCACCGACCGGCAGTGCGCGCGCGAGACCGCGGCGCGCGTCGTCGCGGCCGGCATGCTGCCGTATGTCACCAGCCGGGCGCGCGACGTGGTCGGCATCGGCAGGATCGAAGTGCTGCCGCGCAAGATTCTGATCGTGCAGGACCGCGACACGAAGGAGCCGCTCGATCTAAGCCCTGGCGTGCGCGATCTCGCCACGCCGCTCAATTACATGGGTTACGACGTGGAGTACGCCGATTTCTCCACGCGTTTGCCCGACGGCATCACGCCCGATCGCTACGCCGGTGTGGTCGCGTGGATTCAGCGCGGCGCGGTGCCCGATCCCGAGGCATGGCAGCGCTGGGTGACTTCCCGCATGGCGGCGCACGTGCCGGTCGCATTTCTCGAACAGTTTGGTTTCGACGCCGCCGGCTCGGCCGGCGCGGCGCTCGATCTGCAAGCGGTGAGCGGCCCGCTGTCCGCACCGCTCACGGTGGCGAAGAACGACCCGATGGTCGGCTTCGAGATCCATCCGAAGCCCGAGCCGCGCGATCTGCAAGCGTTGCGCGTGGGCCCGCACAGCACGCCGCTGCTACGCGTCTCAGCCAACGGCGTGATGGTCGATCAGGTTGCGCTCACGCCGTGGGGCGGCTATGCGCTCACGCCATACACGCTTGCATCGCTCGACGGTATCGAGCAGGAACGTTGGGCGATTCAGCCGATGGCCTTCATGAAAGCGGCTCTGCATCTGCAGGACATGCCGTCGCCGAGCGTCACGACCGAAAACGGCCGGCGTCTGTTCATGAGCCACGTGGACGGCGACGGCTTCGCCTCGCGCGCCGAATTTCCCGGCCCGGACTATTCCGGCGAAGCGCTCTACGAGCAGATTTTCACGCGCTACCAGGTGCCGATGACGCTGTCGGTGATCGAGGGCGAAGTGGGTCCGAAGGGCCTGCATCCGGATATCTCGCCGCGTCTCGAGCAGATCGCGCGCAAGATGTTCGCGCTGCCGTACGTCGAAATCGGCACGCACACGTATTCGCATCCGTTCCAGTGGGAGCAGGTGGACGGCAAGACTGGCTCGCAGGTGGATCGGGGCGGTGGCGATGCGGCGTTCTCGCTGAACATTCCGGGCTACCACTTCAACATCGACCGCGAGATTACGGGCTCGATCGACTACATCAACTCGCGTCTCGCGCCACCCGATAAGAAGACCGTGATACTGCAATGGTCGGGCGATTGCCTGCCGCCCGCGTTCGTCGTGCGCAAGGTCTACGAAGCGGGCGTCTACAACTTCAACGGCGGCGACACGGTGATCACCAGGTCAGCCAGCAGCTGGACCAACATCGCGCCGATCGGTGTGGACAAAGGTCCGAACGCCTATCAGGTGTACGCCCCGAATCAGGACGAAAACGTTTATACGAATGATTGGCAAGGCCCGTTCTACGGTTTCTCGCGCGTACTCGAAACCTTCGATCTAACCGATCAGCCGTTGCGTTTCAAGCCGATCGACATTTATTACCACATGTATAGCGGCACCAAGGTCGCCTCGCTGCGCTCGCTCGACAAGATTTTCTCGACGGTCCTCAAGCAGCCGGTCATGCCGATCTACGTGACCGAGTACATCCGCAAGGTGCTCGACTGGCGCAACTTCGCGGTGGCGAAAGAGGTGGGTCCGCAAGGCGGCGACTGGGTGGTGCGCGGCAACGGCGAAGTGCGGGAACTGCACTGGCCGCTGGCGACGAGGCCGACGCTGGACAAGTCTTCGGGCGTGACCGGTTACGCAAGCGGCCCCGACGGCACCTACATCCACATCGACAACGGCAGCGCCCGCTTCGCGATCGGCGGGGCCAACACCGCGCCGTATATCGGCGAAGCCAACGGTTTCGTGCGTAACTTCGAGCGCACGCCGCAGGGCATGCGCTTCGACTTCGCCGGCCACTATCAGCCATTCGTCAAGCTGGCGAACGCGATGCAGTGCAAGGTCAGCGTCAACCATCAGCCTGTCGCGACCCGTCGCGACGGTGATTTCCTGCGTTTCGATACGCCGGCCGACGTCGGACAGAAGCTGAATTACAAGTCTGTCGAGGTCGCCTGTGGTTGATCATCGCCCGCGCATTGCGCCCACGTGGATCGTCCTGCTGCTCGCGGGCGTCGTGTTGATTACGCTGTATCTCGTGCACCCGCGCGGCGGCTTGCGCAGCCGCATGACCTCAACCAGAGAGGCGAGCAATCTGAGTACCGCGTATCTGGAAGCCTGGTTGCGCGTGCAGCCGGATAACGAGGAATTCCTCTCGGTGCTTAGCGCGCAATACGTGCGCCTGGGCCGCGACGACGACGCGCGGCGCATCGCCGCGCGTATGGCGGCCATGCCCGATGTGCAGATGCAGCGCTCGGCGCAACTGCTGCTGCTGACCGTGGACATGCGCGAGACCTTCGCGCTGCCCGCCGGCGATGCAGCCCGCGAACCGGCGCTCGCGCACCTGCGCACGCAGCTCGCCGATGCGGCCAACCAGACGTGGTCGAACGCCGATCTGCAGACGCTGGCCGAGATGGCGGCCGCGGTGAATGCGCAGCAACTCGCCGGTCAGCTATATGCGCGCCTCGCGACTCAGGACCCGGCGCAACAGGCGCGCTGGAACCGCGAAGTCGTGCGTTTCGCGATGTACGGCGGCGACTATCGCGGTGCGGCCAACGGCTGGTTCCGCCAGCAGGCGGGTGCGGCGACCTTTGCCGCGCAGCGTTACTGCTTTATCGAAGGCATCAAGGCCTTGCAGTCGGGCAACCTGCTCGATGAAGCGCTTGCTGCCGCCGAGCAGCACGGCGCCGCGTTCGCGCACGATCACGAATCGCTCGTGGTGCTGCTGAACCTGGCGCGCGCGGCGCATCGCCCGGATCTGGTCGACCGTTACGCGCGGGCGCTGGCGGGATACTCGCAAGTCCAGCCGGACCGGGACGGCGCGCTGCGGCTCGTCGCCTACTTCCGCGAGCGCGCGAATGAAAACGCGTTGCAGGAGCCTATCGCCTATATGGACGGCCCGCTCGTAACACGCAGCGCCGTGCGCGAGCGCAAGGCCGGTGTGCCGCCGCTGCGCGTCGTGCGCGTGGCCGCGTCCGTGATGGCGGCGCCTGTTGTGCCCGTGTCCGGCTCGGTGGCGGCTTCGAGCGTCGCCGCGTCCGCAGCGCCGGCTTCCGCCGTGGCCGCCTCGAACGCCGCGGTGGCCTCCGGCGACGTCCCCGGTTTGCTGTACCAGTCCTTCCTGGAATCGAGCGATCTGGCGAACGCGCAGCGCGTCGCGACCGGGCAGGTCGCTAAAAATCCCAACTCGACGGTGTGGACCCGGCGCCTTGCCCAGGTGGCGGAATGGAATCACGCGTCGCCGCTCGCCTTGCAGATGTGGCTCGCCTACGCGCGGGCGTCGCACGATCCCGACGGCTGGAAAAACGTCATGCGTCTCGCGCCGATGCTCAACGACGACAACGCTTATCTGGCCGCGTTGGTTCAAACCTCGAACGCGTCGCCCGGCGATCTCAAGCTGGTCGATGCGGTGATCGCCGCGTACGAGCGTCTCGGCCGTCCCGACGACGGGTTGACGTTTTTGCGCGGCCGTCAGCGTACCGCGCCCGCCGAGGCGATCGATCTGCGTCTGGCGGTGCTTGCCGAGCGCGCCGGTCACGACGAGGACGCGCTCGCCTATTATCGCAAGCTGCATCAGCTCGATCCGGGCAACACGCAATATGCGCTCGGCGCGGCGAGCATCCTGTATCGCCAGGGCGACTACAAGGGCGCGCTGAACGCGCTGCTGGCAGCCGGCAAGAATGCCAAAGACAGCGACGTGCTGTTCTGGCGCAACGCCGCGCAGCTTGCCCGCCTGCTGCAACGCGACGACATCGCCAACGACGCCTACAAGCATCTGCTCGCGAGCGGTGCGGCCGCGCCGGAAGACCTGAGCGCGATGACATACTTCTACGACGCCTATCCGATCGACGCGGCCCGCACCTCCGAGTTGCAGTTCCGCCGCGATCGCAGCCAGCGCTCACTCGAAAGCGCGATTCACTACTACACCGACGCCGAGGAGTACGACCGTGTCGAGGCGCTGCTGAAGACCGTGACGCCCGACGAACTGAAGGCCGCCGAAGGCGATCCCGCGTTCCTGCTCGTGCGCGCCGAATACTATCTGCAAGTGGACCGTCCGTTCGATGCGCTGCACGACCTGCAACGCGCGGTGGCGCTACCCGGCGCGACACCGGAACTGCGCGCTGCGCTGCTGTGGACGCTGGTGGACTACGGCAGCGATGCGCAATTGCGCGCCGCCGTCGCCGCATGGCGCGATGCGCCGCCGCAGTCGGCAATTTTGTGGGGGCCGCTGGCCGCCGCGCAGATGCGCCTGAACCGGCCGGAAGCCGCATTGCAATATTTGCGTCTGCAAACCGCCTCGATGTCGCGCGATCCGCTCTGGCAACTCACCTACGCCGAAGCGCAGGAGATGGCGGGGCGCACCGATCTCGCATGGTCGATCCGCCGCAATGTGTGGCGTCAGATGCAGGACGAGGAGGCGGCGATTCGCGCCAACGCCGCGCAGGCGCACGTGGTGCTGCGCACCCGTACCGCGCAGGGCGCGGATATGCGCGAGCAGTTGCTGGGCCGCCGCGTGGCGCTGGCGGCGATCTTCGAGAACGCCGACGTGTCGAAAGCATTCCTGAACGATCTGCTCGCCACCGACGCCGGCCGCAAGGACAACCCGATTGCGCGCCGCACGTTGCTCGGCGACACGACCGGTTTGCCGCCCACGCAGACGCGGACGCAGCCGAAGGCCGACTCCGCGGAGCAGGCAAAGCTGACTTCGTCGGTGGCACGCGACGTCGCGCTGGCGTGGGCGGTCTCGCATGAAGCGAATCCGCTTGCGAGGCGCTGGCTCGCGCGCCAATACGCCAACGTGCTGATCCAGCCGTCGGAGCAGTTGATCGCGATCGCGCTTGCTGAGAACGACAAGCCGGCGATGAAGCGTCTGCTCGACGACCAGGGCAGCCGGCTGCCGCTCTATAACCGCATCGACGCATCGATCGTGGTGGACCGTCCGGGCTCGGCGGAACAGCTCGCGTTCCGGGGGCTCGAAGGTGCGCCGAACGATCCGGAAATGCACGGCCGTCTGGAGCAGACCGCGTTGTCGTGGCCGCAATCGCTCGACACGAGCGTGACCAGCTATGTCGAACATCCGCTCGATTACACCGAACAGACGTTGTCGGGCAGCCTCAAGATCGCCGATCTGTACATGATCGGCGTGAACGGCATGCAACGTTTCCAGCATTCGACGGATACCACGCAGCTCGTCAACGTGCCGTCGGTGGACCGTTCGGTGGAATTCTTCGCACGCCGGCAAACCTACGACACGGCCTTCATGGTCACTGCCGGCCGGCGCGAGGCGCTCGACGGTTTCTACAGCGTCGCGCTGGATGCGGAGTGGGGCAGGAATTCGCCGCTCTCGCTGGTGCTCAACGCGGGTCGCAACCAGACGGCGCGGGAGTCGCAGGCGTTGCTGGTGGGCGGCATGAAGGACAACGTCAGCGGCACCATCACCTACCGCATGACGCAGAACGTGTATGCCACCGGCACCGTGGAAGCCGACCGCTTCTACAGCCAGGCGCGGCATTACCTTGGCAGCGGCGTGCTGTCGACGGGTGAAATCGGCTACAAGATTCGCACCGATTATCCGGACTACACGCTGCGGCTGATCGGCGCGCATGGCGACTACGGCGCGAGCGGCGAGGCTGACAGCCTGATTTCGCGGCTGATTCCCGTGAGCGCCGGCCCGGTCAGCGCGTCGACGTTCATCCCGCAGACCTACTCGCAATACGGCGCTTTCTTCGGCTTCGGCAACGATCTGATCGATCAGTACACGCGCGCGTGGCGGCCGTTCCTCGACGTCGGCGTGCTGCACGACTCGCTCCAGGGCTGGGGTCCGTCAGTCAGTCTGGGCCTCGCGGGCACGGTGTTCGGCGGCGATCACGCGGCACTCTTTTTCTCGCATCAGCGCGTCTCGCGTCTCGGCACGCCGGTGACCCAGATCGGCGCTCGCTATAGCTGGTTTTATTGAACCGGATTTCGCATAGTTATCCCAAGGAGAATTCTTCATGTACGGCATTAAACGATTGGCTCGTACGAGCGCCTGGTGTGTCGCGGCAACCGCGCTGGCCCTGCTGGTGAGCGCATGCGGCACGGTGCGCCAGACTTCGGGCCCGGCGCTCGCGCGCGGCGACAAGGTGGCGGTGGTGTCGATCGCCAACTACACTGAAACGCCGGATGCGGGCAAAAGCGCCGAATCGATCGCGGCCAACACACTGCGCGCGGGCGGCATCGCCGACGTGCGCATCGCTCCGACCGATTCGAACCGCAACTCGCTGTTCGACACGACGCAGCGTGCCGACGGCGACAAGGCTCTGGAATGGGCGCGTTCGCAGAACGCCCGCTATGTCCTCTCGGGTGCGGTCGAAGAATGGCGCTACAAGACGGGCGTGGACGGCGAGCCGGTGGTCGGCGTGACCTTCGAGCTGATCGACGTGTCGAACGGCGCCGTGGTGTGGAGCGCGACGGGTACGCGCACGGGCTGGAGCCGCTCGGGTCTGTCGGGCGTGGCGACCTCGCTGATCGCCAGGGTCCTGTCGCCGTTGCAAGCGCGTCAGTAAGCTTATCCCCAAGGTTGCCGGCCGGCGCCCGAAACACGGGCCGCGAACCGGCACCCGACATGTGAAAAGGAAATGGCCGTGAATACCGCAGCCGTGGAAAACAATCCGGGCGCATCGAAACCGCGCCACGCGCATCCGTTCGGCAATCTCGGACGTGTGCGCCGCTTTCTGGCGCCCGCGGTGGCGCGGCCGTTTGCGATCGTGGAGACCGTCGTGCTCGTGCTGGTCGTGCTGGCCGTGGCCCGCTGGCTTCATCCGGAAGACCCGTTGCTGTTGCGCGCCGGTTTTCCGTGGCTGTGGCTGGTGTCGTTGCTGGTGGCCTTGCGGTACGGCAGCCTGCTCGGTCTGCTGAGCGGGGCTTTCATACTCGGCGCATGGGCGCTGTTCTATCCGCATGGCGGCCCGTTCCCCACGCTGTATTTCGCGGGCGGCCTGATCCAGACGATTCTCGCCGGACATTTCGGCGACACGTGGGGCAGCCGCGCGCAACGCGCGTCCTCGCTGAACGATTATCTGAACGACCGTCTCGTCGCTTTGACCAACAGTCACTACCTGATGCGCCTGTCGCACGAGCGGCTCGAAAAGGATCTGCTTTCGCGGCCCACCACGCTGCGCGATTCGATTACCGAATTGCGCCGGCTATCGGTCTCCAGCGAGACGGCGCTCGCCGTGCCGGCGGTTGCCAGAGAGGGGCACCCGCTGGGCGGCGCGAGCGGTTTGCTCGAATTCGTCGCGCAGGCCTGCCAGATCGAAGTCGCCGCGCTGTACCCGGTGCGTGACAACAAGCTCGACAGCGAGGCGATCGGCCGGATCGGCGATCCGTTCGAACTCGAAGTACACGACGAACTGGTGATGCATGCGCTCAACACGCTGAGCGTCGCGCATCTGAAGAACGAAGACACGGTCGTGCCGGTCAGCCAGTACCTGGTCTGCGCGCCGCTGGTGTCGGCGGACGGTGAACTGCGCGCGCTGCTCGTCGTCAAGCGCATGCCGTTCCTGTCGCTCAACTTCGACAACCTGCAATTGCTGCTGGTGTTGCTCGGTTATTACGCCGACGGCGTCGAGCATTCCGCCTTCGTGCAGCGCATTCTCGACAGCGTGCCGAATTGCCCGTACGAATTCGCGCTCGATCTGAGCCGCCTCGCGCGTCTTCAGCAGAAGGCGGGGGTAGCGTCGTCACTCGTCGCGCTGGCGTTTCCGCGCGACGAAGAGGGCGACTCGCTGTTCGAGCATGTGATGCGCCGCCGCCGTTCGCTCGACGTGATGTGGCCGGTGCAGACGGCGAAGCAGTCGGTACTGGTGAATCTGATGCCCGCCACCGACACGACCGGTATCGACGGCTATCTGGCCCGGATCGAAGCCAGCCTGACGGCGCAGTTCAACACCGACCTGGAGCGTGCGCGCGTAGGTGTTCATACGCTCCACCTGGAGGGCGACGAGCCCGGCGCGGCGCTGATGCGCCTTCTCAAACGAAGCGGCCTCGATGTCTAAGACCCTTTCTTTCATCGTCGGCGCGCTGGCGGCCGTGGTGGCCGTGATCGTGCAATACCTGGCGATCGCGAGCCTGCTGCAACCGGCCGGCGCGATCGACCCGCTGCTGCGCTTTTTCGCGCTGCAGGCGTTGGCCGGACTCGCCGAAGCCGTCGCGTTCCGCTCGTGGCTGCCGCTGAACTATCGCGAGCCCCGGGCGCTCTCGCTGCTGTTCCTGTGGCTCGCCTGCACCTTCGTGCCGCTGTTCGGCGGCCTCGTGGTGCTGAGCAGCTGCATCTGGGCGGCGCTCTTTCCGGCCAGCAAGGACAGCGATCAACTCGCCGACGTGCCGCGCCCGGAATTCGTCACGTATCTGGTGTCGCGCGTTTCGCACGGCGGCGGCGCGCGCTTGCAGGCGCGGCTCGCGAATACCCAGGTGTCGCCCACCGACCGCTTGTCGGCGCTCGTGGCGATCCAGAGCATGCCCACCCGCACCACCGGCACGCTGCTGCGCGAGTTGCTGGCCGATCCGCTCGAAGACATTCGCCTGGTCGCTTACGGCACGCTGAATCACGCCGAAAACGAAATCATGCAGAAGATCTTCCGGACCAGCAAGGCACTGGAAGCGACTGGCAACGACACCGAGCGGCACGCGCTCAACCGCATGCTGGCCGAGCTGTATTTCGAACTCGTGTACCAGAACCTCGTTCAGGGCGCGGTCTATCGCCACACGCTGCAACAGGCCGATCGCTACGCACGGACGGCACTCGAAACCGATCCGGCCGATGCAGCGCTGTGGCTGATTCGCGGCCGTCTCGCGCTGGCGAATGCGCTGCCCGATGTCGCGCACGAATACATTGCGCGCGCGCTCGAACTCGGTTTCCCGCGTGAGCGGCTGGTGCCGTGGCTCGCGGAAGCCGATTTCCTGCGCGGCGACTACGCTCGTGTCTCGCAGCTTCTCGCATCGCTGGGCAACGCGGCCGCGTTGCCCACACTCAAACCGGTTGTGAAGTACTGGTCATGATGAAAGAACTCCCGATCCGACGCGCCGCCGATGCCGATGTCTGCCTGCTGCTGGAAGGCACGTTCCCGTTCGTGCGTGGCGGCGTGTCGAGCTGGGTCAACGAAATGATCCGCTCGTACCCGGAGATCCGTTTCGCGATTGTCTTCATCGGCAGCCGGGAACAGGACTACGCCGGGGTTGCCTATGCGCTGCCGGACAACGTCGTTCACCTCGAAACGCACTATCTGTACGAGCAGGCGGTCGCGGACTTTCAACCGCGTGCCGTGGACGGCGACGCCGCCGCTTTCGCGCACTCGCAGGCATTGCACGACGCGCTGCGCGATCCGCGCAACGGCAGGGACGCCGGCGAGCTGATGGCCAGCATGATCCCGATGCTCGGCGCACACGGTGCGCTGAACGAGGAACAGTTCCTGTCGAGCCGCGCGGCGTGGGACACCATTGTCGATCAGTATCAGAAGTACTGTACCGATCCGTCGTTTACCGACTACTTCTGGACCGTGCGGATCATGCACAAGCCGCTGTGGCAACTCGCGCGCGTCGCCGAGAAACTGCTGCCGGCGAAGGTCTATCACACGGTATCGACAGGTTATGGCGGCTTTCTCGGCGCCTTGATGCATTACCGCACGGGCCGCCCGCTGCTGGTCTCCGAACACGGCATTTACACGAAGGAACGCAAGATCGACTTGCTGCAGAGCCAGTGGATTCGCGACAACCGCGGGGTGTTCGAACGCGATATTTCGCGCGTCAGCTATTTCCGCGAGCTGTGGGTGCGTTTCTTCGAAGCGATCGGCAAGCTCGCTTACGACGCCGCCGACGACATCGTCGCGCTATACGAGGCGAACCGCCAGCGCCAGATCACGGACGGCGCGCGTGCCGAGCGTACGCAATGCATACCGAACGGTATCGACGTCGACGCGCTGGGGCCGCTGGTGGCCGAGCGCAAGCCGCGCTCGCACCGCGTGGTGGCGCTGATCGGACGCGTGGTGCCGATCAAGGACATCAAGACCTTCATTCGCGCGATCTTCATTGCGTCGCGGACCATGCCGAATCTGGAAGGGTGGATCATCGGGCCGGAAGAGGAAGATCCCGCCTACGCGCTCGAATGCCGCGCGCTCGTGGAGAGTCTCGGGCTCGGCCGCAATGTGAAATTCCTCGGTTTCCAGCGCATCGACGACATGCTGCCGCAAGTGGACGTGATCGCGCTGACCTCGATCAGCGAGGCGCTGCCGCTGGTGGTGCTGGAGGGCTTCGCGGCCGGCGTGCCGGCCATCACGACGGATGTGGGCTCGTGCCGCCAGCTGATCGAAGGTGTGGATGATGAAGATCGCGCGCTCGGTTCGGCCGGCATGGTGGTTCAACTCGCGGACCCGGCGGCGTTTGCCCAGGCGGTGCTGTCGCTGCTCGCCGACGAGACCCGCTGGCATGCCGCGCAGCAGGCCGGACTCGCGCGCGTGCGCAGCTACTACACGAAAAAGCAGATGATCGACCGCTATCGCACGCTGTATGACCGGCTCTCCGCCATGCCCGATCGCGAGCGCAACGGCACGGCCACCGACGCGGCGCGCTGCCCGATGCATCACGGCACTCAATCCAGGGCAGAGCCGCGTGTGCAGCCGGCGCAGTCCGTTCAATCGCAGGAGACACGCTGATGGCGGGTATCGGCTTCGAATTGCGCAAGATCATGCGCCGCGACACGCTGACCGGCGTGGCGCGCGCCTACGCCTACGCGGGCCTGATCAGCTCCGGTCCGCTGATCCTGTCGATCTTCGGTATCCTGATCATCGGGCTGATCAGTCTCACCTCGGTGATCCCGACTTTCGCGATCGTGCAGTTTCAGGTGTCGGTCACCTATCTGATCGCGCTCAGTCTGATTCTCACCGGGCCGCTGCAACTGTCGTTCACGCGTTTCATTTCCGACCGCCTGTTCGAAAAGCGCGACGACCTCGTGCTGTCGAACTACAACGGCGTGGTGCTGGTGTCGACGATTCTCGCCGGCGTGGTCGCGGTAATCGCGATGCTGGTGGGTTTCCGCGAGGAACCGCTGATCTATCGCCTGCTGATGATTACGGGCTTCGTCGTGGTCAGCAACATCTGGATCGCCGTGATTTTTCTGTCGAGCGTGAAGCAGTATCGGCAAATCCTGCTGGTGTTCGCCGTGGGCTATGCGTGCGTGGTGTGCCTCGCGCTCGCGTTGAATGGTTATGGACTTGTCGGATTGCTCGGCGGGTTCGTGGCGGGGCACATCGTGCTGCTCGCCGGCCTGTCGGGGCTGATCTACCGTAACTACCGCAGCGAGCGTTTCGTTTCGTTCGAAGTGTTCGAGCGGCGCTTCGCCTATCCGAGCCTCGCGCTGGTCGGCCTGTTGTTCAACATCGGCGTGTGGCTCGACAAGTTCATGTTCTGGTATGCGCCGGGTACGGGCACCCGGGTTATCGGGCCGCTGCACGCGTCGGTGATTTACGACATTCCGATTTTTATCGCCTACGTGTGCGTGATGCCCGGCATGGCGACCTTCCTCGTGCGCATCGAGGCGGACTTCGTCGAGTACTACGACGCCTTTTACGACGCCGTGCGCAGCGGCGCGACGCTGCGCCATATCAACGAAATGCGCGACATGATGGTGGGCAGCGTGCGGGCCGGTCTGTACGAAATCATCAAGGTGCAGGCGGTCGTGCTGCTGCTGATCATCGCCTTCGGCGAGCGCGTGCTGGGCTCGCTGGGCATTTCGCCGCTGTATATGCCGCTGCTGGTGGTGGACGTGGTGTCGGCGAGTCTGCAGGTGCTGCTGCTCGGGCTGCTCAACGTGTTCTTCTATCTCGACGGGCGGCGCGTCGTGCTGCGGCTCACCGGCGCCTTCGTGGTGCTGAACGGAGTGTTCACGGGCATCACGCTCAGGCTCGGACCGGATTTCTACGGCTATGGATTTGCGCTGGCGCTGCTGGTCGTGGTGGTGGCCGCAGTGAAAGTGCTCGACCGCAAATTCATGTCTTTGGAATACGAAACGTATATGTTGCGGGGTTGAAGCGGAGGCGCCGCTGTTTTCGACCCGGCCGCGTGGCCAGGCCTGCCGTTCTGAAACGGCGGCGCCTCGCGCGTGGCGAGCCGGACCGGCGCGCCCGCACCCTCGGCCTGACACCGTTCGACTCCGGATTCCACCATGCATCAGTATGACTTTGGCCCGCTTCAGCGGGCCGCCCGCGCGCGCCTTGCGTTCAATGTCCATTGTGCCGGACGGCTCGCGCATCGATGGATCGGCGCGGCTGTCGTCGTCGCCGCTACCGGCTTGATGGCCGCTTGCGGAGGCGGGTCGGGCGGCAGCGGGGCTAATTCGGCTAACGCTTCGAGCTCTTCCAACTCGAACAATCCGGCGAGTCCCGCGACGAACGCAAACAGCAACACCAGCACGAACACCAACACGAACACGAACAGCAACACCAGCACGAACACCAACACCCAGCCGACGAGCCCCGCGCCGGCGATCCCCGCGACTCGCGCGTTGCCGGCCTCGCCGGTGTGGGCGGCCTATTACGGCCAGGGCAGCGCACTCGACATCGCCCAGGCCGCGGCCGCGTTCAAACTGATCGTGATCGACGCGGATCCCGGCAACGGCTCGCCCGCCTTCTCCGCGTCGCAGATCGCCGCGTTGAAGGCGAATGGCGCGAAGGTGCTCAGCTACCTGAATTTCGGCGCCTGCGAGAAGTCGCGCACATACTGGAACACCGTCCCGTCGGGTTTCGTGTCGTGCGGCGCGAACACGTCGGCGCAAATCGGCAAATATCAGGGCTTTCCGGAATACTGGATGAATCCCGCCAACGCCGACTATCAGAATCTGATCGTCAACTACGTGGCGGCGCGGCTCGCGGCGACCGGTGTCGACGGCTTCATGCTGGATAACTTCGAGATCGTCGGACACGGCGCCGGTTCGTCCACCGCTCCGTGCGACGCGGCCTGTGCGCAAGGCGGCCTCGATCTCGTCAGGCAGCTGCGCGACCGTTTTCCGGATCTCGTGCTGGTGCCCAATGCCGCGCCGGTTCAGGCTATCGGCGGGACCACGGGAGGCGTATCGTTTCCGTGGCTGATCGACGGCGTGATCGCCGAGCAGGTCTTCCTGCCGTCGACGAGCACGTCGATCGTGCAGCAGTTGAAGTCCTGGCGGAGCGCGGAGCAGGACCTCGGGCGCAACGGCTTCTTCGCGGGGTCGCTCGACTACGTGTCGTCGTGCACGGCGAGCTCGACCGCGCAAACCGCGTGGACGGCCGCGCAACAGGCGGGGTTCAGTCCGTCGATCTCGACTGAGTCGCTCGACAGTATCTGCTGGTGGTCGTTCCTGCCGCGGGGCAGTTAGCACCGGCCGCCTGAAGCGGGCCGGCTGGCCTGCACAACATGAAAGAGGAGCCGGGCTTGCCTGAGCACGATCACGATCACCACCGACGCCCCACACTGCGCGCGCTGCTGCGCCGTGTGAGCCGGCTCGCACGCATGGCCGCGCTTGGCGCGCTGGCTTCGGTAGCGCACGCGCAGGGCGCGGCGGACGCGCCGGCGGGACCATCGGTGGCGCTGTACTACGGCGCGAATCCGCCGGTAGAAGAACTGTCCGCATTCGATGTCGTAGTGGTCGATCCCGACGCGCATTTCGATCCGCGCGTCCATGCAAAGACGCACCCGGCGTGGTTCGCGTATGTGAGCGTGGGTGAGGTGAACCCGCATCGTTCGTACTACAGCGCGATACCGTCGGCGTGGCTGCCGGTTGTCAACGAGGCGTGGGCGTCGCATGTGGTGGATCAGACGGTGCCTGAATGGCCGGCCTTTTTCGTGGACAAGGTGATCGCGCCGCTGTGGAAAAAAGGCTATCGGGGCTTCTTCCTCGACACGCTCGACTCTTACCACCTGATCGCCGGAACCGATGCCACGAGAGCCGCGCAGGAAGCGGGACTGGTGCGCGTGATCCGCGCAATCAGGAAGCGTTATCCGGGGGCGAAGCTGATCTTCAATCGCGGGTTCGAGGTATTGCCGCAGGTCCATGATCTTGCGTACGTGGTGGCGTTCGAATCGCTGTATCGCGGTTGGGACGCAGGCAAGCAGCGCTATACGGAAGTGCCGCAGGCCGATCGCGACTGGCTGCTCGCGCAGGCGGCGATCGTGCGCGATCAATACAGGCTGCCGGTGCTGGCCATCGACTATTGCGCGCCCGCCGACGAGCTCTGCGCACCCGCCACGGCCGCGCGTATCGCGCAAGCCGGGATCGTGCCTTACGTCACGGACGGCGGGCTCGCGACCGTGGGCGTCGGTCCGGCCGGGCGGCAATGAGCGGGCGAGCCGCCCGAGTCGAATCGATGCTGCGTTATTTCAATCCGGTCGGTGCGCACGAGAGCGGTCTGATCGGCGAAGACCCGGCCGGTGAGCTCAAGCATGGCCCGCTGGCTCTCGTTACGGACGCGATGCCGGTCGTGACGATCGCGCCGAACGACGCGCTGCTCGAAAAGCTGAAGTCGAATCTTCAGGAAGTGAAGGCGCGAGGCGGCGAACTGTATGTGTTTGCCGACGCCGACACGCGGATCGGCAGCGAGCCAGGCATTCACGTCATCAGAATGCCGGAGCATTACGGCCCGTTGTCGCCGATTCTGCATGTGGTGCCGTTGCAGCTACTCGCTTACCACACGGCGTGCGCGCGCGGGACCGATGTCGACAAGCCGAGAAATCTGGCGAAGTCCGTCACGGTGGAGTAAAAGCGTAAGCATGTAAGCGCCGTTTCATGGATTCCGTCGCCCGTTTCGCCGGCCGGAAATATTCACGTCGACGCTTCTTCCTTGCGTCAGGTCAAAAGGGTCCGGAAGCGCGCCGGTACAGTCGGACGAATGATTACGGTCGTCTTCAGCAGAAAAGACACCGGCAGAAAGCGCAAGGCCGATGGGCGAACACATGCGAGCCATGCTCGCGCGGGCGTGGCTCGATTGCGCCGCGGGAACACCGCGTTTCGTCCCGAAGCTGTCCAGCAACGATACTGCGCAGGTCCACTAGCGCATCGCGGAGGGCTTTCCATGTCTGAACCGCACGGCCACGTTCACGGCCACGCTCACGCCCGCTCACCGGGTCCCGTCCCCGTCGATTCCGCGCACGCGTCCGGGCCGCAACGCCAGGGCGAACCGGGCGCCGTTTACACGTGCCCGATGCACCCGCAGATACGGGCATCGGCACCGGGCAACTGCCCGATCTGCGGCATGACGCTCGAACTCGTGACTCCGCTCGCGGTCGAGGAGCGCAACGTCGAACTCGAATCGATGACGCACCGCTTCTGGTTCGCGCTCGCGCTGTCCATACCACTACTGGTGATGACGATGGGGCCGATGGTTTCGTCGTTCGACCTCGGTGCCGCCGTGAACCACATCGGAGCCCGCCTGGCACGGCCACACTGGATGTCTGCATCGTGGGCACAGTACGTCCAGGCGGTGCTCGCCACGCCGGTCGTCGTGTGGGCAGGATGGCCTTTTCTGCAGCGCGGCTGGACCTCCTTCACGACGTGGCAACTGAACATGTTCAGTCTTATCGGACTGGGCGTGGCCGCGGCGTACGGGTTCAGCCTGTTCGCGCTGTTCTTTCCCGAGACGTTGCCGCAGGCGTTCCGGCGCGGGCATGAGTTGCCGCTCTATTTCGAGGCCGCTTCTGTCATCGTCACGCTTATTCTGCTCGGGCAGGTGCTCGAACTTCGCGCGCGTTCACGTACGTCGAGTGCTATCAGGGATCTGCTCGAACTGGCGCCGCATACGGCGATTCGCGTCAGGTCCGACGGAACCGAGGAAGCGGTGCCGCTGGAAGACGTCGCTGTGGGCGACTTGCTGCGCGTCAAACCGGGCTCCAAAGTTCCGGTGGATGGCGTCGTCACGGACGGCAGTTCGAGCGTCGACGAATCCATGATTACCGGGGAATCCATTCCGTCGGAAAAGGGCGCGGGCAGCAAGGTGACGGGCGCGACGGTCAATCAGACCGGCACGTTCCTGATGCGTGCGGAGAAGGTCGGCTCGGATACGCTGCTGGCCCGAATCGTTCAGATGGTCGCGCAGGCCGGCCGCTCCCGTGCCCCCATCCAGAAGCTGGCCGACAAGGTGTCGGGCTGGTTCGTGCTGACGGTTCTCGCAGTCGCGGTCGCCGCGTTTGTGGTCTGGGCTGCCGTCGGGCCGGCTCCTGCGCTTGCGAACGCGCTGGTCGTCGCCATCAGCGTGCTCATCATTGCGTGCCCTTGTGCGCTGGGCCTGGCGACGCCTGTTTCCATCATCGTGGGAGTCGGGCGCGGCGCGAAGGAAGGCGTTCTGATCAAGGACGCGGAAGCCCTCGAACTGATGGAGAAAGTCGATACGCTGGTGGTCGACAAGACCGGCACGCTGACCGAAGGCAAACCTCGCGTGCAAACGGTCGTGGCGCTGGCGGAGCAGTCGGAATCCGTCGTGCTGAGCTATGCGGCCAGCCTTGAAGGGCCGAGCGAGCATCCGTTGGCGCAGGCCATTGTGGCCGAGGCGCAAAAGAAAAACGCGCAGACGAAGCCGGTCGAGGCATTCAACGCGATTGTCGGCAAGGGTGTGAGCGGCCGGATCGACGGTCACACCGCAGTGCTGGGCAACACGGCGCTCATGGAGGACACGAAGGTCGATTGCGCCGCCGTACGTACGGAAGTGGACCGGCTGCGCGAAGCCGGCCAGACCATCATGTACCTTGCAATCGACGGCACGCTCGCGGGCTATATCGGCGTGGCCGACCCGGTCAAGGAAACGACCGCCGAGGCGGTCCGGTTGCTGAGGGCCTCGGGTATCCGGATCATCATGCTGACCGGCGACAACCCCGTCACCGCGAATGCAGTGGCGAAAACGCTGTCGCTCGACGGCGTCAAAGCCGGCGTGCTGCCGCAGGACAAATACAAGCATGTTCAGGAGCTGCAGCAGCAAGGGCATATCGTTGCAATGGCGGGCGACGGCGTCAACGATGCGCCGGCTCTCGCTCAGGCCAACGTGGGCATTGCAATGGGCACCGGCACCGACGTGGCGATGAACAGCGCCCGTGTGGTGCTGGTCAAGGGCGACCTGCGCGGCATTGCGCGAGCCCGGGCCTTGAGCGTCGCGACGATGAAAAACATCCGCCAGAACCTGTTCTTCGCCTTTGCGTACAACGTGATTGGCATTCCGGTCGCCGCCGGCGTGCTGTATCCGTGGCTAGGCGTGCTGCTGAGTCCGGTTCTCGCGAGCGCCGCGATGGCGTTGAGCTCGGTCTCGGTGATCGGCAACGCGCTTCGTTTGCGGGCTGTGCGAACGTAGCGGCGCCGATAAATCCGCTGACAAGGTGCTGACGAAGCCGCTGACGAAGCCGCTGAGCCTTCACCGCAACTGCGTTACCGCGAGCAGCAACACCATGCTGCCGATTGCGCCATCCAGCACGCGCCATGCCGTCGCCCGCCTGAAGAGCGGCGCGAGGGCGCGCGCGCCATAACCCAGGCCGATGAACCAGATGCCGCTGACCGCCATCGCGCCCAGTGCGAAGGCAACCCGCGCGCCTTCGGGTTCGCGCGCGCCGGCCGTGCCGATCAGCAGGAACGTGTCGAGATACACATGCGGATTGAGCCACGTGAAGGCGAGCGTCATCAGAATGATCGGTACGGCGCGCTGCACGGGCGCCGCGCCGCCGCCCTCGCTTTCCAGCACCGCGTGTTGCGGCCGCACCGCGCGGCGCAGCGCGTTGATCCCGAACCAGGCCAGATACGCGAGCCCGACATACAGCATGGCGTGCACGAACACGGGATAGCGCTCGACCAGTACCGAGGCGCCGCCGACGCCCGCACCGATCAGAATGAAGTCAGACAGCGCGCACAGTGCGACGATCTTGCCGACGTGCGAGCGCATGATGCCTTGCCGCAGCACGAAAGCGTTTTGCGCGCCGATGGTGACGATCAGGGATGCGCACAGGGCGGCGCCGTGCGAAAAAGACAGCCAGTTCATAATCGATCCAGTAGACGGGAGAAGCGAACGGGGCTAGTCTGCGGGTTTACTTGTCGTAAGAGAAGCTAATTTACTTAATGCCGATTAAGGAACGCTAATGCTCGACTATGCGTTGCTCGACGCACTGGCCGCCGTGGTGCGCCACGGCTCGTTCGATCGCGCCGCCGGCGAACTCAACGTGACGCCGTCCGCGGTGTCGCAGCGGGTCAAGCTGCTGGAAGAGCGCGTGGGCAGCGTGCTGGTGAAGCGCGGCCAGCCATGCGTCGCGACCACCTCGGGCGCGCTGCTGTGTCGCCATACCGAACGCGTGCAATTGCTGGAAGCGGAGCTGACCGGCCGCCTGCCGGCGCTGCCCGGCGCGCTGGTCGAACCGTGGCCCGCGCTGCGCGTGGCCGTCAACGACGACAGCGTGGGCACCTGGTTTATCGACGCGGTTGCGCAATTCTGCGTAGAGCGGGAAATGCTGCTCGATCTGGTGATCGACGATCAGGACCATACCGCGCAGCGGATTCGCGACGGCAGCGTGCAAGGCGCGGTCACCACGCAGGCCGAGCCGGTGCAGGGCTGCCGCTCCACGCGTCTTGGGCGGATGCGCTATCTGGCGGTGTGTTCGCCGGACTTCCTCGCACGTCACTTTGCCGGCGGTGTTACGCGCGAGAGTTTGCGGCGCACGCCGTGCGTCGACTTCAATCCGAAAGACCAGTTGCAAAAGCGCTTCATGCGCCGCATCACGCGCGCGGAACTCGATCCGCCGCTGCACTGGATTCCGCATGTCGCCGGTTTCTTGCGCGCCTGCGTGACGGGCCTTGGGTGGGGCATGTGCCCGGAACGCATGATCGCCCCGCATCTGGCGAGCGGCGAGCTGGTGGAAATGGCGCCCGGCAAGCCCATCGATGTCGACCTGTACTGGCAGAGCTGGCGTTTGTCGATTGGCTGGCTCGACGATTTCGGCGCGGTGCTGCGCAAGCGGGCAGCGGAGTTTCTGGACTGAAAGTCCAGCACGCACGATCAGGTGGCCGGCGAAAATGCCGCATACGTGCCGGTGCGTGCTTCGCTCAACTGCCGGGCAGATGCTTCGGAAAACGCAGACTGAATGTGGTGCGCGTGTGTGCCACGCTTTCCACGCTGCATTCGCCTTGATGTTCGTCCATGATCGATTTGACGATGGCGAGCCCGAGGCCCGTGCCGCTCGCCGAGTTGTGCCGCGATGGATCGACCCGGTAGAAACGGTCGAAGATGCGCTCCAGGTGCGGACTGGCAATGCCGACGCCGGTGTCCGACACCGATAGCTGAACGTAGCGCCGGCGCTCGCCGCACTGTATGTTGACGGTGCTGCCGCGCGGCGCGTGGCTCAATGCGTTGGAAATCAGATTGCTCAGCGCCCGTTGCACCAGCGGCACATCGCCTTCAAAACGCGCATGGCCCGATACCACGATCTCGACGCCGGCGTCCGCGGCCATGATTTCGTAGTAGCCGGCGATCCGCATCGCCTCGTTGCGTGCGTCGACAGACTGCAGCGTCAGCCGGCGGTGACCGCTGTCCGCGCGCGCGAGAAACAACATGCTGTCGATCAGGCGCGCGAGCCGCTGGAATTCGTCCACACTCGATTCGATCACGCCGCGATATTCATCGGCCGAGCGCGGTTGCGACAGCGCGACCTGCGCTTCGGCCAGTAAATTGGTGAGCGGGGTGCGCATGTCGTGGGCAAGGTCGGATGAAAATTGCGTGAGACGTGTGAACGATTCATGCAGGCGTGCCAGCATCCGGTTGAAGGCGCGGCTCAGTTCCTTCAGTTCGCCGGGCATGTCGTGCTCCGGCAGCGGCTGCGCAAGATGGCTGCTGCAGATCCGCTCGGCGCGCGCGGTCAAACAGGCCAGCGGCCGCAGCCCGAGGCGGGCAAGCGACCATGCAAGCAGCGCATTCACCAGCGTCCCGGCCGCGATCACGACCAGCACGTTGAGCGCGTAGGCGCGCAGCAACGCGCGTTCGCCGCGCGTGTCGTATTGCACGACCACGCGCACCTGCGTGCCGGACAAGTCGCCAAGCGGCGCCATCGCCACCAGAAAACGCAGCGGCTGTTTGTCGGCCGAGACGGACACGGGGGCGACGCCGGCGCGCACCGTCATCGTCTCCGCATTTGGCCGGTAGCCGCTGGTGCGCACGAGCGGTGCGCTTCGCGCGTCGAACAATGCGACATCGAGGTTCTTGTGTCCGTACAACTGGCTGTGCCAGGTCTCGCGATCGGCGCTGACCGCTGCGATGTTCGGCATGCTCCGCAGGCGTGTTTGCAGCGAGTCGACGATGGTGGCCATTTCACGCGCCGACGTGGCCTCCAGACGCGTTTGCAGGCCGCGGTGCAGCAGGACGCCGTTGAATATCAGCAGTGCCGAAGTCGAAAGGGCGAACAGGACCGATAGCCTGGCGCGCAAGGTGCGCAGCAGAAATCGCGCGGGCGGCTTCATGGGCCGTGTTTTCGCGCGCAGACGCAGCGCCGTGAACAGACGTCGCATCATGGCGGCAACGCGTGGCGCTCTTCCAGCACGTAGCCCATGCCGCGTACGGTGTGTATCAGCCTGGGTTCGTAGTTGTCGTCGACTTTCGCGCGCAGGCGCCGGATCGCGGCATCCACGACGTTCGTGTCGCTGTCGAAGTTCATGTCCCACACCTGCGAGGCGATCGTCGAGCGAGGCAGGATTTCACCCTGACGACGCATCAGCAGCCACAGCAGCGCGAATTCCTTGGCCGTGAGCAGGATCGTGTCGCCCTGGCGCGTGGCCTTGCGGCGCGTCAGATCGAGCACGAGATTCGACACCTGCAGCGAGGCGGCGTCGCGGGGTTGTCCGCGTCGCAGGATGGAACGGACACGGGCCAGCAGCTCGGCAAAGTCGAACGGCTTGCCGAGATAGTCGTCGCCGCCCATTTCGAGGCCGCGCACCTTGTCGTCCACCTCGTCGCGCGCGGTGAGCAGCAGCACCGAGGTCGAATGCGTGCGGCGCAGGTTTTTCAGCACTGTCCAGCCGTCCTGGCCGGGCAGCATGACGTCGAGGATGATCAGGTCGTAGTCTTCCGTCAGCGCGCGATGCTGGCCCGTCACGCCGTCTGCCACCCAGTCGACGATAAAGCCCGCCTCGGTCAATCCCTTTCGAAGGTACGTGCCGGTTTTGATTTCGTCCTCGACGATCAGGATACGCATGGGTTCTCTCCGATGACGCTTGTCAGCGACCGATGCGCGTGGCGGAACTGCATGACATGGGGACGCGGAATGCATCGAGGTGATGATCGGCGGCAGACGGCGGGCTCGATGCCTGCGAGCGCGGCGATGCGCGTGTTATCGCGGAAGACACTTCAAGCGATAGCAGGCCGCGCGTAAGCACTGGGCCGTTCTGGCCGCCCGCTTGCCCGGCTGCGGCCGCGGATGCGGAGACGACCGCGCAGGACGGTTCGCCGCCGTCGAACAGCCCGTCAGGCTGATTCCACCAGAACGCCAGAGAGCTGATCGCAATGACAACCAGGGCGGCTGCCAGTGAGACGGGCTGTTCGATCTGAAGCCGCTCCCATTGCGCGGGGAAGCCCGCACCAAAATGGGTGATGCGCATTGTCAGGCTTCGCATTCTTTGAAAATGCCGCATACCGTACGAGTCGAAAGTAAAACGGTTTCATCGTACGGTTACCTGATCTATATCAACATGAGAGCTAGATGACAATTTCGTCATATATGGCGCGTGCATATTTTGTTTCGGTATCCGACGCGCCCGCCCGGTTTCGCATGGCCCGCTCATGCTTATGCTCATGTCTGGCGAGCCGCGCGTGCGGCCATGCGTTCGTCAGTGCAGACGGATCACCGGATGCACGCGCCTGCGCAGCCAGTGGCTCGCCGTATCGAGCGCCATGCGTGCGAATCCGGTCAGCGTCATGACGTGCCGGCGATAAATCAGCTTGTAGACCGCGGTAGCGAACCAGCCGTCGACGAACACCGGCTGCGTGAGCAAGCCGCCGCTGAGACTGCCGATCGTGCCTTCACGCCCGAAGCCGACCAGCGTGCCGGCGTCGCGATACACGAATTCGGGCAGCGCTTTGCCTGCCACGCGGCACTTCAATGCACGCGCGAGAAACAGCGCCTGCTGATGCGCGACCTGCGCACGTGGCGCGAGGAAGGCACCGGGGTTGTCGGCGGGGCAGGCCGCGCAATCGCCGAGACCGAATACGTTCGCGTCGTTCGTGCATTGCAGGGTGCGATTCACGCTTATCTGTGCGTTGCGGTTGACCGCGATATCGTCCAGCGTGCGCAAAAGCGGCGGCCCCGCGATACCCGCGGTCCAGATCGCGATGTCGCTGGCGAGTGGGGAACCGCCGTCGGTCAGTACCGCGTCGGCGCGCACTTCGGTGACGCGCGTCGCGCTCAACACTTCCACGCCGAGGCTTTCGAGCATCCGTTCAGCGCGCGCGGAGATCGTTTCGGACAGGGCAGGCAGCACGCGCTCACTGCTTTCGATCAGACGGATGCGAAAGTCGCGCACGGGATCGAGCGAAAATGGACTGTAGCGATTCAGCAAACGCACCGTGTCGCGCAGCGCGGCGGCAAGTTCGACGCCGGTCGCCCCCGCACCGACGATGTTGATCGACACCGGCGTGTCCGCTTGCGCGGTGCGTGCGCGGCGTGCGTGGCTGGCGCGCAGGCAGGCGTCGAGCAGCTTGCGGCGGAAGGCTTCCGCATGCGCGACCGATTCGAGCGGCAACGCATGTTCGGCGGCGCCCGGCACACCGAAATACTGCGTGACGCTGCCCACGGCCAGCACCAATGTATCGAAGGCGATCTGACGGGCGGGCAGGATTTCGCGGCCGTCCGCATCACGCAGCGCGCTCACGGTGATGTGGCGTTGTGTGCGGTCGAGCGCGGTGAGTTCGCCCTGTTCGAATTCGAAGCCGTGCCGTTGCGCCTGTACCGCGTATTGCAGTTGATGCGTGGCGGGATCGAGCTGGCCCGAAGCGGCTTCATGCAGCAGCGGCTTCCAGAAGTGCGTGGGCCAGCGGTCGACCAGCACGATCCGCGCGAGTCCGGCACGCCCGAGCGATTCGGACAGGCGCGTGGCGAGCCCAAGTCCGCCCACGCCGCCGCCGACGATGACGATCCGATGCCCGGCCGTGTTTTCGTTACGTTGCGCACCTTGCACGCGTTGCGTTGTTGCGCCTGCCTGCTGTTCGATCTGGATCATGATCGCTACCCTCCTGACGTTGTTCGCACCGGGGCGAGTGATGGCGCGGCGTGGAGCGCGCTACCGAAGATTCCCCGGCTCATCTGTCAGGCCAGTATAAAATCGGCAAAAACCGCAGCACAATTTAATGTTTATGCAGAATATATAGGTTTTCACTTATGTTAAAAGCCGCTACGTTTCGTCAGTTGAAGGCCTTGCATACGGTGGCGAAGCTCGGCAGCGTGTCGCGCGCGGCCGAAGAATTGCGGCTCACGCAGCCGGCTGTTTCGCTACAGGTGCGTTTGCTGGAAGAGGCTGCGGGTGCGCCGCTATTGCAGCGCGTGGGACGTGGCGTGCAGTTGACCGCGGCCGGTGAGATTCTCGCCCGCTATGCGCTGGAAATCCTCGACCTGTGGAACGGCGCGGCGGACGATCTGGCCGCGTTGCACGGCGAGCAGGGCGGCACGCTGCGCATCGGCGCGATCACCACGGCCGAGTACCTGATCCCGCCGTTTCTCGTGCGTTTCACCGAATTGCGTCCGCAGGTGAAGGTGCAGTTCAAGGTCGGCAATCGCGCCGACATCATCCGTATGCTGGCTACGCATGAAATCGATCTCGCGGTAATGGGCAGCGCGCCGCGCGAATTGCGCACGGTGGCGACCGCGTTCGCCAAACATCCGATGGCGTTCGTCGCCTCGCCCGCGCATGCGCTGATGAAGAAAAAGCGCCTGTCGCTCGACGATCTGCAAAGCGCCAATCTGTTCGTGCGGGAGCGCGGTTCCGGCACGCGCTCCACCGTCGAGAATCTGTTTCGCCTCGCGGGCCTCAAGCTTCATATCGGCTCCGAACTGTCGAGCAACGAGGCGATCAAGCAGTTGGTCGAGGCCGGCCTCGGCATCGCGTTTCTGTCGCTGCACGCATGTTCGCTGGAGTTTCAGGCAGGCCTGCTCGCGTTGCTGCCGCTGCCCGCCAATCCGATCGAACGCGACTGGTATGTGATGCATGTATCGGATAAACGACTGCCGCACGTGGCCAGTCTGTTCCGCGATTTTCTGATCGAGCACGGCATGTCCGGCGCGGTGCCGGTGCCGTTGCCGACTGTCGCGGCGGCAAGGAAGCGCCGCCAGGCGCGTCAGGCAGGTGGTGCTTAAGCCGTGTGAAAGGCGCGTGAGAAGCGAGTGAGAAGCGCGTGAATTCTCGCTATTCGCTTCGACGTTTGTATTCACGCTGCGTCATTACGAGGCGCCAGGCGGGCTTCCAGCACGTCCGGCGATTCTTATGCGACGGCGCTTGCCGGTTACGTCGCCGGCGATGGAAGTGAAGGTTGGGCGGACGATATGTTTGCCCGCGGCGATTGTCTTTACCGTGGCGTCCGCGGTGTGGAGCGCGAGCCTGCTGTTCGTGGCCGGCTACGGCGCTCGAGCGGGCGCAGCGGCATGACATCACGCATGCCGCAACTAAAGCAGCAACTCGATCGAATGAAACAGGCGGCGTTGCTCGGGGTCTGGCGAGCGCGCGCCTTCGTCGATTACTTCATGCAGGCATTCGAGAAAACACGCGGCCGCCGGACTCGTCGGCGCGCCGCGCCGTGACGTGATGCTGACGATGGTTTCGTCCACCGTCTCGCGCAGCGGCAGCGCCCACAATTGCTCCTTCGCGAGCGTCACTTCCACGAGCGGCCACGGAAAAATGCTGAGCATGTCCGTATGCGCGAGCAGACCCAGCACGACCGCCAGCGAATGCGCGAGATGAATGGTGTGCGGCACCTGCATGCCGCGCTTGCGAAACACATTGTCCGAGATCGACTCGCGGCTCGCCGGATCCCAGTTCAATACCCATTCCGCGTCTTCCAGTTCGAGCAGCGTGCGGCAACCGGCTTTCGGATGATCGCGCCGCGCAACCACGGCCGAATGCGTGGAAAACAGCGGCACGTTGTGAAATTCCGATTGCGGCGATGCGGGCGGCGGCCGGCCGATCGAAAAGTCGAGGCTGCCGTCGCGCAAACGCGGCTGCACGACCGCGAGCAGTCCTTCGAAAAATTCCAGCTGCACTTCCGGCATGCGCTGCCGGAACCGCAGCACGGTGGGCGGCAGAAACGTCAACGCGACCCACGGCGTGACGCCGACTGTCAGTTTGCCGGCCGCGGCGCCGCGTAACGCTTCGATCTCGGCATGCGCGCGCTGCAATTGCCCGAGCACCACGCGTGCATGCACGACCAATGCGCGGCCGAACTCGGTGAACGCGACGCCGCTCGCGCTGCGTACCAGCAGCGGCGCTTGCAGATCGGCTTCCAGTTCGCGCATGGCCTTGGTCACCGCGGCGGGCGACAGGTCCAGCGAGCGGGCGGCGGCCCGGATACTGCCAGTATCGGCAATCGCCGCCAGGGTGCTGAGCTGATGCAGTTTCATCTGATGAGGCGGGGATAAGGTGGCAACCGACGGTTGCTGCCGCAACGATTCTACGCCTGCCGCTGGAAAATCGGCGTCGTTATGCTGGGTTCACGCTTTTCATCGACGGAGACAGCACGTGAACACTATGGCCATTCCGGCGGGCATCGCCGAACTCGAAGACGAAATGATCGCGCTGCGGCGCCGTATTCACGCGCAGCCCGAACTGGCTTACGAAGAGTTCGCCACCGGCGATCTGGTCGCCGAACGCTTGCAGGAGTGGGGCTACCGCGTGCATCGCGGGCTGGGTCAAACGGGTGTCGTCGGGCAACTGAAAGTCGGCACCGGCACGCGCAAACTGGGGCTGCGCGCGGACATGGACGCGCTGCCGATTCACGAAACCACCGGCCTGCCGTACGCGAGCAAGGTGCCCGGCAAGATGCACGCATGCGGCCACGACGGCCACACGGCCATGCTGCTTGCCGCGGCCAAACATCTGGCGCGGGAAAGGTGCTTCGACGGTACGTTGAATCTGATTTTCCAGCCCGCCGAAGAGGGTCTCGCCGGCGCGAAAAAAATGCTCGAGGATGGTCTCTTCGACCAGTTTCCGTGCGACGCCGTGTTTGCGATGCACAACATGCCGGGCTACCCGACCGGCAAGTTCGGCTTTTTGCCGGGCTCGTTCATGGCCTCTTCGGATACGGTGATCATCAAGGTGACCGGCCGCGGCGGTCATGGCGCGGTGCCGCATAAGGCAGTCGATCCAGTCGTGGTGTGCGCGCAGATCGTGCTGGCTCTGCAGTCTATCGTCTCGCGCAACATCGCGCCGCTCGATATGGCGATCATCACCGTCGGCGCGATTCACGCGGGCGAAGCGCCGAACGTGATTCCGGAGACGGCCGAGATGCGCCTCTCGGTGCGCGCATTGAAACCCGAGGTTCGCGATTACTTGCAGGAACGCATCACGGCAGTGGCGTGCGGCCAGGCGGCCGTGTTCGGCGCGCACGCGCATGTCGACTATCAGCGTCGCTATCCGGTTCTCGTCAACGATGCGGCCATGACCGTTCTGGCGCGGCAAGTCGCGCTCGACTGGCTCGGCGAAGGCGGCCTGATTGCCGACATGCAGCCGCTCACCGGCAGTGAAGATTTCGCGTTCCTGCTGGAGCGTTGTCCGGGCAGCTACCTGATCATCGGCAATGGCGACGGCGAGGGCGGCTGCATGGTCCACAACCCCGGCTACGACTTCAACGACGATTGCCTCGCCACCGGCGCGGCCTACTGGGTAAGACTCGCGCAGACGTTTCTGGTCTGAGGCCGGGGCTTCTGCATAAGCGGGCAGCGCCGCGTATGCGCATCAGCAGCAAGAACATCACGGAGACACAGATGGACTATTCCGCCACACCGCGGCCTGCCGGCACTGAAGCGTTGGCCATGCAGAGCGCGTCGGCAGTGCAGCCCGCGAGGCGCGCGAGCCACGCCAAAGCGATTGCCGCGATTACGCTGGGCAACGGCCTCGAGTTTTTCGACTTCACGATCTACAGTTTCTTCGCGACGATCATCGGCAAACTGTATTTCCCGGTGGAAGGGCAACTCGCGCAACTGATGCTGGCGGTCGGCACGTTCGGTGTTGGCTTCATCATGCGTCCGGTGGGCGGCATCGTGCTCGGTGCGTACGCCGATCGCGCGGGTCGCAAGGCCGCAATGAGCCTCACGCTGTGGCTGATGACGCTCGGCTCCGCGATCATCGCATTTGCGCCGACTTACGCGGCGATCGGCATTGCCGCGCCGCTGCTGGTGATTCTGGCGCGGCTGATTCAGGGTTTTGCGCTGGGCGGCGAGATCGGCGCGTCGACGTCGCTGTTGCTGGAATACGGCAGCAACAGCACGCGCGGTTTCTATGGCAGTTGGCAGTTCGTGAGCCAGGGCTTGAACACGGTGTGCGGATCGCTGCTGGGTGTCGCGCTGGCGGCGGCGCTTTCGACCGCGGCGCTGGAGAGTTGGGGCTGGCGCGTGCCGTTCGTGATCGGCATGGCAATGGGGCCGATCGGCATCTATATCCGGCGACATCTCGATGAGACGCTGCCGGGTGTCGAAGACGGCCCGGCGCCGCAGCCGGGCGAGGGTGCGGCGGCGGCTTTACAGCCTGGCTCGCAGCCGGTCCCGCGGGCTGTCTCGCAGCCGGTGCGCACGCTGTTTCGCGAGCATTCACGCGTCATCACGACGGGCGTTCTGACGACGATCGGCGGCACGGCGGCAAACTATATCGTGCTGTTTTATCTGTCCACCTACGCGATCAGGATCCTGCATCTGCCGATGTCGTCGGCACTCTGGGCCGCGTGGACTGCCGCGATGGTGACGGTGATCTGTTCGCCTTTTGCCGGCGCGTTGTCGGATCGCGTTGGGCGCAAGCGGGTGTTGTGGGTTTCTCGCGTGCTGCTGATCGTCGCCGTGTATCCGGCGTTCATGATGATCAATGCGTGGCCGACAGTGCCGGTTCTGCTGTCGGTAGTTGCCGGCCTGGCCGTGCTGGTTGCGTTGACCGCCGTGCCGAATATCGTCATGTTGCCGGAGATGTTTCCCCGCGAAATTCGCGCGACCGGCATGTCGATTGTTTATTGTCTCGGTGTTTCTATTTTCGGCGGATTCGCCCAGTTTTTTGCTACCTGGCTGATTCAGGTTTCAGGGAGTAACCTCGCGCCGGCGTGGTATCTGATCGGCTGCGGGCTGGTTTCCTTGTTGCCGTTGCCGTTTATGCAAGAGACTGCCGGGCGGGATATCGGGTAGGGTTTTTTTGCCCGCGCGGCGGTGTTCTTCCGGATGCCGCGCAGGCAAAAAAGCGGCAGTCACCGAGCCGCCGACTTCCCTCCGTCCGCCACCGGCGCTTCGTCTTCAGCCGCCGCGTCGCGCGTCTCCGGCATGGCCGCCCACACCAGCAAAACCGCCAGCGCGCCGGCCGCGGCCAGACCAAAAAAGCTCACCGCATTGCCGAAATGATCGGCCACGAACCCGGCGGCGGTGGTGCTCAACGTAGCCCCGATCCCGGCGGCCAATCCGAACAGGCCGATACACAGGTTATAGCGTCCCTTGCCGCCCGCCACGTCGGCGGCAATCAGCGGCAGCATCACCCCGAACACGGCCGCGCTCAAACCGTCGAGCATCTGCACCGGCACGAGCAGATAGGGGCTGCTGATTCCGGCGAACAATAGCGCCCGTATCGGCAGCGCCGAAAAGCCGAGCAGCAGAATGGGCCGGCGTCCCCAACGCTCGGCGGAGCGCCCGACCCACGGCGACATGATCGCCACGATCGCCTGCGGCACGATGATGCACGCCGCGATCACGAGCTGCACGTTGTCGCCCATGCCGGCCGTCACCTCGCCGGCGGCGAGATTGAGCATCGCCGCGTTCGACAAGTGGAACAGCACGATGCACGCCGCGAACAGCAGCATCCGCCTGTCGCGCAACAACTCGCGCAGACTTTCGCGCCGCTCGATCTGCTGCGGCGTCGGCGCGGCCTTCGGCAATTCGACGGTGTCGGTGCGCTGGATCATCGTCAGCGCGAACAGGGCGGGCACGGCGAGCGCGGCGGTCAGCCAGAACACCGCGCGTGGCGAATAGTATTCGCCGAATACGCCCATCAGGCCGGCCGCGACCGCGCTGCCGATCGACGCCCAGCGCGCATTGCGCCCCAGCCGGTCGCCGAGATTCGCGCGTCCCACCAGTGCGAACGAGATCGCTGCGAGCGCCGGCGTCAGCATGCAACTCGCGAAGCCGTGGAACACCTCGGCGGCGATCACCGGCAGCACCGTCGGACTGACGGCCAGCAGCACCGCGCTCAGAATGATCGCAATGATTGCCCACGCCGCCGCGCCTTTCTTGTTGCGCAACGCATCGACGGCGGCGCCGCCGGGCACCTGGCTCACCATCGCGCTGATCGTGCCCACGGAGAGCGCCATGCCGATCTCGCCCTGGGTCCACTTATGCGAGGCGAGATAGGACGCGATGAACGGTCCAAAACCTGTTTGCACGTTGGCGACGAAAAAATTCAGCCAATCGAGCGCGCGCAAGCTGCGCGCCGTTACCAGAGTGCGGCCTGTCATCGGGCCGCCCGTGCGTTGGAAGCCGCCGTGGTCGTGGCTGCGGCGGCAGGCGCCGCGACGGCGGCGGGCGCGGAAGCAGGAGCGGGCGCTGGCGCGGGAGGTGGTGCCGGCGACACCGCGCGGATCGGTTTGTCGCTGGCATAAGGCGGTGACGCGTTGATCTGCGCATCGCTCAATTCGAGCAGAGGATGCAGCTCCTTGTCTTTCGTGACGAAGCGCAGCGCCGACCAGTTGGCGGCAATCGTGCGCCGTTCGGGGCTCACCATGCCGTTGACGTCGAGCACGACTGCCTGCGGCTGCGCATTGGCGTCGACCAGCACGTCGATCACGCGGCCGACCTTGGCCCCGTTCGAGCGCTCGACCGTGGCGTCGATCAGCGGCAGTTGCAACGCGGCCGCGGCCGCCTTGGCCGGGTTCGCCGGAACCGCGGCGGCGTTGAGCGTGATGGGAGCGGTTTTCGCAGTCGGCGTGAAGCGGAACGCGCCCCACGGGAAGTTCACCTTGCGGTCGCCGACGCCGAGGAAACCCTGCAGATTCACGACCATCTCACGCGGCTTGCCGCCGGCATCCGCGATCAGATCCACCGCGCGTCCGACCACCTTGCCGTCGGGCTTCTGCACTTCGCTGTCGAGCAGCGCACGCGCCTCGTTGCGCTCGATCGTGCGCACCACGATCAGCGGCGGGGGCGGCGGAGGCGGCGGCGCAGGCGTGACGACGGGCGGTGGAGGCTCGACCTTGTGCGGCTTGACGACCGGTTTCCTCGGCTTTCTCGGCTGCTCGGGCTCGGCCGCTTCGGTTTCGACCGGTTCGGGCGCGGAGGCGGCCACCGGCGCGCTGGCGGGTTCGACCGGCATGACCGTGGCGTCGACGATCGGCGCCTGCTGCGGGCCCCACAGCAGGCTGCCGCAACCGGACAGCGCAAACAGCGCGAACAATGCGAACCCGGCATGAATCAGGTGACACCAGGCAGGACGCGAAAAACCGCCGCTCATCAAGAAGGACTCCAAGGGCCGGTGCGGACGGGCCCAGTGGGCTGCCGCGGTTAAAACGGGTACGGGCCAGAGTGTAACCCGCGACGTTGGGCGGCTCCGGTTTTGCAGGCAATCTGACAGGTGGCCCCAAGCACGGTTCATGCCGCTGCGCCGATGTGTCGGCGGGCCGCGCACCGCATGGGCAGTGTCGAAACTCTCAAAACCCTTTCATCCGTTCGTGACGGATCGTAGGTGTTAACGCGCGGCCTGCGAGGCTGCTTTGCCGTGCCTTAAACGATATAAGCGTCGCGACATGCCGGGCATGCCATTCATGCGATGGGAGACATATTTGTGTTGCCCTACATTTCGAGACAGCAAAAAAGACCCCATCCCACACTAAACCAACGCAACGAGACGAACCTGATGACGACCGTATCGACGGCCGTTTCAGCACGCTGATAAAGGAGGCACTCATCATGATGGAACCCCACGCCCAACCGATTTCCGAAGTCGGCGCCGAATCATTCGACGCAAAGGGCTTTCTCGACCGCTACTTCGAAATCTCTTCGCGCGGCAGTTCGCAGCGTCAGGAAATCGTCGCGGGTATCACGACCTTTCTCGCGATGGTCTATTCCGTGTTCGTCGTGCCGGGCATGTTCGGCAAAGCGGGCTTCGACACCAGCGCGGTGTTCGTCGCCGTGTGTCTGACCACGGCGTTCGGCTCGCTGCTGATGGGCGTGTGGGCGCGTTTGCCGATTGCGATCGGCTGCGCGATTTCGCTGACGGCGTTCACCGCGTTCGGCCTCGTGCTCGGCAGGGGCCTGCATCCGAATGTCGCACTCGGCGCGGTGTTCCTGATGGGTGTCGTGTTCACCGCGATCTCGGTGACGGGCGTGCGTTCGTGGATTCTGCGCAACCTGCCGACAGGCATCGCGCACGGCACGGGCATCGGCATCGGCCTCTTCCTGCTCCTGATCGCCGCCAACGACGTGGGTCTCGTCGTGAAGAATCCCGGTGCCGGTCTGCCGGTGTCGCTCGGCAATATCACGGCGTTGCCGGCGCTGATGTCGGTGGCGGGACTCGCGGCCATCTTCGGTCTGGTGCGCCGCCGCGTGCCGGGCTCGATCCTGATCGTGATCGTGGCGATTTCGGCGATCGCGCTCGCCGTCGATCCGGCCGTGTCGTTTCACGGCGTGTTCGCGGTGCCGTCGCTGAGCGCGCCGGGTCATGCTTCGCTGATCGGCGCGATGGACCTCAAGGGCGCCTTGTCGATGGCGGTCCTGCCTAGCGTGCTGGCGCTCGTGATGACCGCGGTGTTCGATGCCACGGGCACGATCCGCGCCGTCGCGGGACAAGCAGGGCAGCTCGATGAAAACGGCCGCATCATCAACGGCGGCCGCGCGTTGACGGCCGACTCGCTGAGCTCGATTTTCTCGGGCCTGCTCGGCGGCGCACCCGCTGCGGCCTATATCGAATCGACGGTCGGCGTGGCGGCAGGCGCGAAGACCGGCATGGCGGCCGCGGTGGTGGGGCTGCTGTTTCTCGTGGTGATGTTCTTCTCGCCGCTCGCCGGTCTCGTGCCTTCGTATGCGACGGCGCCCGCGCTGATGTACGTGGGCCTGCTGATGCTCTCGAACGTCAGCAAGCTGCACATGGACGACATGGTCGACTCGATGTCGGGCCTGATGTGCGCGGTGTTCATCGTGCTGACCGCCAACATCGTGACGGGCATCATGCTCGGCTTCGCGACGCTGGTGATCGGCCGCGTGGTCAGCGGCGAGTATCGCAAGCTGAACGTGGGCACGGTGGCTATCGCGATCGTGCTGGTGGGTTTTTATCTCGGCGGCTGGGCGATCTGATGGTGCCGGGTGCGCAGCGGGGCGTCATGCATTCCGGCGTCCCGCTTCGGCGAACAGCCCGAATGGTTCCGATTGCGAGTTGACGTTCAACTTCGCACGCGGCGCCGGCCTCGAAGCGCCCACGCTTCAAAGCGCCATGTCGAAGGCGGGCTTGAGGAACAGCTCGATCGCCATCACGGCGAGTCCCATTGCGGCCGCTGACAGCGTCAACGTGCCGTATTCGTCGTAGCGTGCATCGTAGAGACACGCCACGACGAAAAGTATCGCCAGCAGATTGGTTAGCCAATCGAAATTCAGCGCGTAAATCATCGATCAAATCCGGGCTCATGCGCGACTCGGACTGTCGAATCGCGCGATCAGGTGAGCGCGATTCTATCGAGTTGAGCTTACGGATTCGCAACGGCTGCGCTTACATGGATTACGCCCTTCCGGTGCCCCCGGGCGCCCGGAAGAGGCTCTCTCGGGGCCGCCCCGAAGCGCGGCCCTTCGTTCACGCTTCGGATGACGCCCCCTTCGGCGACATCATCTCGTGCTCGATCCAGTCGATCACCGAGGTACGCTTCGGTTGCCAGCCGAGCAGCTTGCGGGCGCGCTCGCCGCGCACGCGGCTGTTCGAGCCGAGGCCATACGAAGCCATTTCGTAGCCCCATTCCTTTTGCGCTTCTTCGAGCGGCCAGTCTTGCGGTTCGCCGAGCTTCATCGCGCGCGCAATCGCGGCGCTCATGTCGCGGAACGACGCCTCGCCGCTTTCGACGAAATAGAACGTGCCCGCCGGCGTTTTCTCGAGTGCGAGGCGATAGAGCTCGGCCACGTCGTCGATATGCACGTTCGACCAGATGTTGCCGCCGCTGCCCACGTGACGCACCACGCCGCTCTTCTGCGCCTGACGCACGAGGCGCGGCAATTGCACGCTCGCGCTGCCGGACACCGCGCCGTGGCCGTAAATCAGCGTGTTGCACAGTACGGCCGAGCGGATGTTCTGCTGCGCGGCGTCGAGCACGAGTTGATCGATCGCCACGCGCGCGGCTTTGTCGGCGGTCGGCGTGGGCAACGCGTCTTCGTGATAGATGCGCGCCTGACCCGCTTCGCCGCCCGATGCATCGCCGACGATGCTCGAACCGCTCGTGTGCAGGAACGTCTTGCCGGACCCGGCGAGTCCTTCGATCAGCGCTTTCACCGCGCCTTCATGGTCGCTGCTCGCGGCATTGATGACGGCATCGGCGGCTTTCGCTTCGGCGATCAGCAACGCGCGGTCGTCGAGCGTGCCGATCACGGGTTCGATACCGAGCCGCTTCAGTTCGGCGCCATGTTCGGGGTTGCGGATCAGACCGCGAACGGTGTGGCCGGCGCGCGCGAGATGCGCTGCAATGGATCCCCCGATGAAACCGCTTGCGCCCGTGATGAAAATCTTCAATTCGTTCTCCTTGGTGAGAAACACGATGACATGCACACAGTATCCGCCTTCCTGATTCTCGCAAAAAGCGTGTTAGTCTCAAATCAAACTTGATTTGAAATCAACAATGAAAACTTCGACCGACGAGTTGCTGGTGTTCGTCACGGTGATCGACAGCGGCTCGATCACCGCGGCCGCCGAGAAATTGGGCCAAACCGTTTCCGGGGTGAGCCGCGCGCTCGCGCGCCTCGAAAAGAAACTCGATACCGCGCTGGTGCGGCGCACGACACGCCGTCTGCAACTCACCGAAGAAGGCGAGACCTTCCTGCAACACGCCCGCGCGATTCTGCACGCAATGGAAGAGGCCGAAGAGTCCGTCACGCGAGGACGCGAGCGGCCTTCGGGACGCTTGCGTGTCGATGCCGCGTCGCCCTTCATGCTGCATTGCGTGGCGCCGCATATGACGGCGTTTTCGGCGCTGTATCCGGAGATCCGGCTGGAGTTGACGAGCAACGAACGGATCGTCGATCTGCTGGAGCAGAAGGTGGACATCGCGATTCGCATCGGCGAGTTGCAGGATTCGACCTTGCATGCGCGTGCGTTGGGCACCAGCAAGCTGCGCGTGCTCGCGAGCCCGGCGTATCTGGCTGAATATGGCGAACCCAGATCGGTGGAGGCGTTGCGCGAGCATCGGCTGATCGGCTTCACGGCGCCCGAGCACCTGAACCGCTGGCCGTTGCGGGAAGGGCGCAAGGGCGGGGCCGAAGCGCTGAAGATCGAACCGGCGATCACCGCATCGAGCGGCGAGACATTGCGGCAACTGGCGTTGTCGGGCTGGGGCATCGCGTGTCTGGCCGACTTCATGAGCGCCGCCGACGTGCGCGAAAAGCGCCTCGTGCCGATTCTCGGCAACGTGCTGGTGGATGAACGGCAGCGGGTGAGCGCGGTGTATTACCAGAGCGCGTCGCTGGCGGGGCGCGTGCAGTGTTTTCTGGATTTCATCGCGGCGCGCGTGAAGCTCTAGCGACGTTGTGCGATTCATTCGCCTGAAACGAAGCCCGCGGCTTGCCTGAGTTCGCGGGCTTTTTTGCGCCGTCGGCAGCCTCGCCTATAACGCTCTCATGGGCATGGAGCGGCGGCCCGGCCGGAGGCGGAATCTTTTTGTCCGCGTGGCGCCTGCCATTTTTAAGGTGTATATACAAGTTAAGTCCGCCAGACGGGAAATGCGGTACGCAGCGGGCGGCCGCTGAAGCTGTCGCCATTGGCAAGATCCACGCCAAGCATGCATTACGCCCTAATGGAAACTCCCAGGCCGAATCCTTGAAAAACAAGTTGTATATACAAGAAGGCGCCGCTAAACTTCTCTCGAATTGTATAGACAGGACGACAACCATGATGAATCTGAAGCCCGGCCACCTGACTCTCCCGCAACTGCGCCAGATCGCGCGCGAACATGTCGCATTGCAACTCGATCCCGCCAGCCATGCCGCGATCGACGCCTGCGCGCAAGCCGTCGCCGATATCGCCGCGAAGGGCGAGCCGGCCTACGGCATCAACACGGGCTTTGGGCGCCTCGCCAGCACGCATATTCCGCACGACCAACTCGAACTGTTGCAGCGCAATCTGGTGCTCTCTCACGCGGTCGGCGTGGGTGAGCCGATGTCGCGTCCGGTCGTGCGTCTGCTGATCGCGCTGAAACTCTCGAGCCTCGGCCGCGGCCATTCGGGCATTCGCCGTGAAGTGATGGACGCGCTGATCACGCTGTACAACGCCGACGTGCTGCCGGTGATTCCGGTCAAGGGTTCGGTCGGTGCATCGGGCGACCTCGCGCCGCTCGCGCATATGTCGGCGGCGCTGCTCGGCGTCGGCGAAGTGTTCGCGAAGGGCGAGCGCATGCCGGCCACCGAGGGTCTCGCGCTCGTCGGCCTCAAGCCGCTCACGCTGCAAGCCAAAGAGGGGCTGGCGCTCCTGAACGGCACGCAGGCTTCGACGGCGCTCGCGCTGTACAACATGTTCGCCATCGAAGACCTGTACCGCACCGCGCTGGTGTCGGGCGCATTGTCGGTAGATGCCGCAATGGGCTCGGTCAAGCCGTTCGACGCGCGCATTCACGAGTTGCGCGGCCATCAAGGTCAGATCGACGCGGCGGCGGCATACCGCTCGCTGCTGGAAGGTTCGGCAATCAACGTTTCGCACGCCGATTGCGACAAGGTGCAGGACCCGTACAGCCTGCGCTGCCAGCCGCAAGTCATGGGCGCGTGTCTGGATCAGATGCGCCACGCGGCCAACGTGCTGCTGCTCGAAGCGAACGCGGTCTCCGACAATCCGCTGATTTTCCCCGACACCGGCGAAGTGCTGTCGGGCGGTAACTTCCACGCAGAGCCGGTCGCCTTCGCGGCCGATAACCTCGCGCTCGCCGCCGCCGAAATCGGCGCGCTGGCCGAACGCCGCATCGCGCTGCTGATCGACGCGACGCTGTCGGGCCTGCCGCCGTTCCTCGTGCGCGATGGCGGCGTGAATTCGGGCTTCATGATCGCGCACGTCACGGCTGCGGCGCTCGCCTCGGAAAACAAGACGCTCGCGCATCCGGCTTCGGTCGATTCGCTGCCCACTTCGGCAAACCAGGAAGACCACGTGTCGATGGCGACGTTCGCCGCGCGCAAGCTCGGCGACATTGCTGAAAACACCGCGAACATTCTGTCGATCGAACTGCTCGCCGCCGCGCAAGGCGTCGATCTGCGCGCGCCGCACAAGACCAGCCCGAGCCTGCAGAAAGCGATGGACACAGTGCGCAAGGACGTCGCGCATTACGAGCTCGACCATTATTTCGCACCGGATATCGCGGCTGTCACGCGCCTCGTGCAGAACGGCACGATCGCGAAGCTGAGCCCGTTCTCCTTCGCGTCCGAACAGTAAGTTTCAAGCACGCATATCAAGCCAATGAACGCACCGGCCTATCAGGGCATCAAGGACTTCATCCTCGCGCGCATCCATGCGGGCGAATGGGGTGAAGGCGACCAGGTGCCCTCCGAAAACGAGCTCGCGCGCGAATTCAACGTGGCGCGCATGACGGTCAACCGCGCGTTGCGCGAGCTGACCTCGGAGCAGGTGCTCACGCGTGTGCAAGGTTCGGGCACGTTCGTGGCCCGTCCCAAGTACGAATCGACGCTGGTGGCGATCCGCAGCATCTCCGACGAAATCGTCGCGCGCGGTCATCGTTATCAGGCGAAGGTGCTGCATATCGGCGCGAGCATCGCCGACGAAGCGCTCGCCGGGGAAATGCAGGTGAGCGCGGGCAGCCCGGTGTTTCATTCGCGCGTGCTGCATTTCGAAAACGACGAGCCGGTGCAGCTCGAAGAGCGTTGGGTCAATCCGGCGGTCGCGCCCGAGTACGCGCGGCAGGACTTCACCAACACCACGCCGAACCAGTATCTCGTGCGCGTCGCGCCGTTGCAGCGGGTCGAGTACCGCATCGAGGCGCTGGCCGCCGACGCCGATACGCGCGAACTGTTGACGATGGACGAACTGGAGCCCTGCCTCGTGCTGCATCGGCGCACGTGGTCGCAAAGCCAGGTCGCATCGATCGCCAATCTCTGGCATCCCGGCAGCCGCTATCGCTTCACCGGACATTTCTGACTACGCCGTCTTTTCCGAACCCGAATCTTTTTCGACCATCTTCAAGCATTCCGAGGGCCATCATGAACAACCCGAAACACATCGACCCGCGTCTCGATCCGACCCGCACGATCCGCGCACCGCGCGGCGCGGAAAAGACCTGCAAGACCTGGATCGCGGAAGCCGCGTACCGGATGATCCAGAACAATCTGGACCCGGAAGTCGCCGAGCATCCGCATGCGCTGGTCGTGTACGGTGGCATTGGCCGTGCGGCGCGCAACTGGGACTGCTTCGATCAGATTCTCAAGTCGCTGAAGGATCTCGAGGAAAACGAAACGCTGTTGATTCAATCCGGCAAGCCGGTCGGCGTGTTCCACACGCATGCCGACGCGCCGCGCGTGCTGCTGGCGAATTCGAATCTGGTGCCGCATTGGGCGACGTGGGAACACTTCCACGAACTCGACCGCAAGGGCCTGATGATGTACGGCCAGATGACGGCGGGCAGCTGGATTTACATCGGCAGCCAGGGCATCGTGCAGGGCACCTACGAGACGTTCTTCTCGGTGGCGAACCAGCATTTCAACGGCGAGCCGAAGGGCCGCTGGATCCTGACCGGCGGCCTCGGCGGCATGGGCGGCGCGCAGCCGCTCGCGGCCACGATGGCCGGTTTCTCGATGATCGCGGTGGAATGCGACGAGACGCGCATCGACTTCCGCCTGAAGACGCGCTACGTCGACAGGAAAGCGCAGACGCTCGATGAGGCGCTCGCCATGCTCGACGAAGCGAAGCTGGCCGGCAAGCCGGTTTCGATCGGCCTGCTGGGCAATGCCGCCGACGTGTTCGCCGAGTGCGTGACGCGTGGCATCACGCCGGATTGCGTGACCGATCAGACCAGCGCGCACGATCCGATTCACGGCTACCTCCCGCAAGGCTGGAATGTCGAAGACTGGCGTGAGCGTATGAAGACCGCGCCGGATTCGATCATCACGCCGGCCAAACAGTCGATGGCCAACCAGGTGCAAGCCATGCTGACGCTGCAGGAACGCGGCGCGGCCACGCTCGACTACGGCAACAACATCCGTCAGATGGCGCTGGAAATGGGCGTGAAAAACGCGTTCGATTTCCCGGGTTTCGTGCCGGCGTATATCCGCCCGCTGTTCTGCGAAGGCAAGGGCCCGTTCCGCTGGGTCGCGCTGTCGGGCGATCCTGAGGATATCTACAAGACCGATGCGAAGGTCAAGGAACTGATCCCCGACGATCCGCATCTGCACAACTGGCTCGACATGGCGCGCGAACGCATCGCGTTCCAGGGCTTGCCCGCGCGGATCTGCTGGGTCGGCGTGAAGGACCGCTATCGTCTGGGCCAGGCGTTCAACGAAATGGTCAGGAACGGCGAACTGAAGGCGCCGATCGTGATCGGCCGCGATCACCTCGACACCGGTTCGGTGGCGAGCCCGAATCGCGAAACCGAATCGATGAAGGACGGCTCGGACGCGGTCAGCGACTGGCCGCTGCTCAACGCGCTGCTGAATACGGCGGGCGGCGCCTCGTGGGTGTCGCTGCATCACGGCGGCGGAGTCGGCATGGGCTTTAGCCAGCACGCGGGCGTCGTGATCGTCGCCGATGGCACGGATGCCGCAAAAGAGCGCCTCGGCCGCGTACTGTTCAACGATCCGGCTACCGGCGTGATGCGTCACGCGGATGCGGGCTATGAACTCGCGCAGCAAACCGCGCGCGAGGCTGGTCTCAATCTGCCGATGCTGGGCCGCTGATCGTGGCGCTTCACGGCACGCTCGTGGTCAGCGGGGCAACCGTCACGCTGATTCGCGGCGCCGAACTCGTGGCGGCGCCCTGGAAGAACGGCGGCGGCGTCACGCGCGAGGTGGCGGCGTTCCCCGAAGGCGCGGGGCTCGATGCTTTCGTGTGGCGGGTGAGCGTGGCCGATGTCGCGCAAGCCGGGCCGTTCTCGCGCTTTGCCGGCATTGATCGCACGCTCGTGTTGTTGTCCGGCGCGGGCATGTTGCTCGACGAAGCCGGCGACGGGCGCGGTGCGCACGGCGTGAAGACATACGCGTTGACGCAAGCGCTCGACATGGCGCATTTCACCGGCGAGGCGCGCATCGACGCGCGCCTCGTCGATGGCGCCACGCGCGACTTCAACCTGATGGTGCGTCGCGACGCGGCGCAGGGCGAAGTGGAAGTGTGGCGGGGCGCCACGCAGCGCACGCTGTCCACGGACGCGGTGCTCCTGTACTGCGCGCAGGGCTTGGTGTCGGTCACGCCCGGCGACGCGCAGCCGCTGCCGCTCGAAACCGGCGACACGCTGCGCATCGATACGCCGCACGCGCTGTCATGCGCGGTGAAAGGCGAGGGCGCCTTGCTCGCGATCAACATCCGCTACGCAAAAAGATGACGACGAGTCGCGTGCACGCTCGCCAATGTCAGGGAGCGCGCACGCGAACCACCACGGACACGCAACAAGCTGCAAAGAGCACGCGATGAAGCAAACCGTCTGGCATCACCTGAAACTTTGCCCGCAGGGCGATCCCCAACATACGCTGGCCGATGCCGCGATCGCCGTTGAAAACGGCACGATCGTGTGGCTCGGCGCGGCCTGCGCATTGCCGGTCGAATACGCCGCATGGCCGCGCGAAGATCTGCACGGCGCGTGGGTCACGCCGGGTCTCGTCGATTGCCATACGCATCTGGTGTACGGCGGGCAGCGCGCGGACGAATTCGCGCAGCGCCTCGCGGGCGTCAGTTATGAAGAAATCGCACGGCAGGGCGGCGGTATCGTGTCCACGGTGCGCGCCACGCGTGCCGCCGACGAAGCCTCGCTACTGCGTCAGTCCGCTGCGCGGCTCGAACCCTTGCTCGCCGAAGGCGTGACGACCGTCGAGATCAAATCCGGCTACGGCCTCGATCTCGCCAGTGAGCGCAAGATGCTGCGCGTAGCGCGCCAATTGGGCGAGCGTTATCCCGTGACCGTCTACACGACGTTTCTCGGCGCGCATGCGTTGCCGCCCGAATTTACCGGGCGTGCCGACGCGTATATCGACGAAGTCTGCAACACCATGCTGCCCGCGCTCGCGGACGAAGGTCTCGTCGACGCGGTCGATGTGTTCTGCGAGCGTATCGGCTTTTCGCTGGAACAGAGCGAGCGCGTCTTCAAGGCGGCGGAGCGTTACCAACTGCCGGTGAAAATGCATGCCGAGCAGTTGTCGAACGGCGGCGGCACGGCGCTCGCGGCGCGTCATCATGCGCTGTCCGCCGACCACCTCGAATTTCTCGACGAAGCCGGCGTCGCCGCAATGAAGGAAGCCGGCACGGTGGCCGTGTTGCTGCCGGGCGCGTATTACTTCATCCGCGAGACGCAGTTGCCGCCGCTGGAATTGCTGCGGCGCTATCAGGTGCCGATTGCAATTTCGACCGACAGCAACCCCGGCACGTCGCCCGCCACTTCGCTGCTGCTGATGATGAATATGGCGACCACGCTGTTTCGCATGACCGTGCCCGAAGTGCTGCAAGGGGTGACGTCGCACGCCGCGCGCGCGCTCGGCAAGGCGGATCGGCACGGCTCGCTGGAAGCAGGGCGCGCGGCCGATTTCGCGGTGTGGTCGGTCGACTCGCTGGCCGAGCTGGCTTACTGGATTGGACGCCCGTTATGCGCGCGAGTGGTGCGCGCGGGCGAGACCGTTTATACGCGGCGTGAATTGAGCCAGGGCCTGAGATGACGCAACCGCAGACGCAACCCCAACCCATGAGTCAATCGACACAATCGCTATTCGCCGCGCACGCGTACCTGCCGGACGGCTGGCACCGCAACGTGCTGCTCGAGTGGGACGCAAACGGCACGCTGACGGCCGTCACGCCTGATACGTCCACGGTGGCCGACGGCGTGCAAAAAGCCGCAGGTCCGCTATTGCCTGGCATGCCGAACCTTCATTCGCATGCGTTTCAGCGCGCAATGGCCGGCCTCACCGAATATCGCGCCGCGTCTGGCGCGGGCGCCACGGACAACTTCTGGAGCTGGCGTGAACTGATGTATCGCTTCGCCGCGCGCATCACGCCGGAAGGTCTGGCGAGCGTCGCACAGTGGCTGTACATCGAGATGCTGAAGGCGGGCTATACGTCGGTGTGCGAGTTTCACTACGTGCATCACATGCCGGGGGGCGAGCGCTATGCGAATCAGGCGGAACTCGCGCAGCGTGTCGTGGACGCGGCATCGGCGAGCGGGATCGGCATGACGATGCTGCCGGTGCTGTATCAGTACAGCGGGTTTGGCTCGCGCGCGCCGCGTGACGACCAGCGGCGTTTCATCAACACACCGGAGAGTCTGCTCGATCTGCTCGGCACGTTGCGCGCGGCGCGCCCTGAAAGTTCTGCGTTGCGTTATGGCGTGGCGCCGCATTCGCTGCGCGCGGTTTCCGCGGATTCATTGCGTGCGCTGCTCGGCGGTATCGACGGCACCGCGCCCGTGCATATTCACATCGCCGAACAGACCGCCGAAGTCGACGCCTGCCTCGAAACCGAAGGCGCGCGTCCGGTGCAATGGCTGCTCGATCGTTTCGATGTCGATAGCCGCTGGTGCCTCGTGCACGCCACCCATGTCGATACGAACGAGACGCTGGCGCTCGCGCGAAGCGGCGCGGTCGCCGGTTTGTGCCTGACGACCGAAGCGAATCTCGGCGACGGCATTTTCCCGGCGCAAGACTATCTCGACGCGCAAGGGCGCATCGGCGTGGGCTCGGATAGCCATATCGGCGTCGATTGGCGCGCGGAGTTGCGCTTGCTCGAATACGGCCAGCGTCTTACGCACCGGCAGCGCAACGTGCTGGCGTCGGCACAGGCCACGCGTGTCGCCGACCGTCTGTACGACGCCGCGCTCGCGGGCGGCGCGCATGCGACGGGCCGCGCGGTCGGCGCCTTGCAGCCGGGCCGCCGGGCCGACTGGCTCGTGCTCGACGCGGATCATTCGAGCATCGCCGAGCATGCGCCGGACACCTGGCTCTCGGGCGTTGTATTCTGCGAGCATGGCGAGACGCCGATTCGCGATGTCTACACCGGTGGCGAGAAGGTCGTCGACAACCGCCGGCATCGCGATGAGGAGGGCGCGTACGCGCGCTATCGCGTGGCGCTGGCGGAGCTGCTCAAATAGACAGCGCGAGCGGGCTTTTGCACGATCTGCTGAACCGATTCTTCGATCCTACTGATTCCGGACTGACATGACTGCTTCGAATACACCGCCGGTTTTCTCGCTGCATCAGGGACGCCTGCCGCTCCTTGTTTCGATTCCGCATCTCGGCACGCAAATTCCCGCCGACATCGCCGCGACCATGACGCCGGCCGCGCAACGCACCGACGATTGCGACTGGCATCTCGATCGTCTCTATGCGTTCGCAAAACGCATGGGCGCGTCGGTTCTTTCACCGACCTACGCGCGTTACGTGATCGACCTGAACCGTCCGCCCGACGGCGCGAACCTATACCCTGGCCAGGACACGACGGGTCTGTTGCCGGTCGATACGTTCGACAGGGAACCGTTGTATCTCGACGGCCATCTGCCCACCGAGGCCGAAGTGGCGCGTCGTCGCGATGCTTACTGGAAGCCGTATCACGAGGCGCTGCAAGGCGAGCTCGCGGCATTGAAAGCGAAACACGGCAGAGTGCTGCTGTGGGAAGCGCATTCGATCCGCTCGCACGTGCCGCGTTTCTTCGACGGACGTCTGCCCGATTTCAACTTCGGCACGGCCAGCGGTGCGAGCGCGGTGGCGGGATTGGCCGAAGAAATGGCCGCTATCGTCGAGCGGCATGAGGGCGGCTATTCGGCGATCGCCAACGGCCGCTTCAAGGGCGGCTATATCACGCGCGCGTATGGGCAGCCGTCGCAAGGCGTGCATGCGCTGCAACTCGAACTGTCGCAGATCACGTATATGGAAGAGCACATGCCGTATGCGTATGACGAAACGCTGGCTGCGAAGGTCGAGCCGTTGCTGGAAGCGCTCGTCGTCAACGCATTGGAGCGCGTCGAGGCGGCGTGACGCCGGCCTTTGCGTCATAGCCTGCACTGTGCAGGTTCTCTCTCTTCTCTTCCACGCGGTTCACGACGCTGCGCGAGTTGCGCAACGCCGTGAACCGCGTCGGCTTATGCCGCAAAGGTGTAACAGCATGTGTCCGTGATTGCATGCTGCCGTGTTCGCGCAGAACGTATAGAACGCGCGTGACGCGTTGCTCCCTGCCCAGCCTGCCGGCGAAAAAAAGCCCCGCCTGTAGCGGGGCTCGACGGTGTGCCGTGCCGGTCAGGGCGTGGCGTCACCTTTAATGGCAGCGGTTTTCCCAGTGATGATGAACGCGCACCTTGTGGCACTCGCGATGATGATGATGCTCATACGCTTGTGCGGGAGCGATGGCGCTCAATGCGGCGACGGCTGCCGCGATGGTGAGGACAATCTTCTTCATTACAGAATCCTTAACTCAATGTTGGGGTGCTAACGCTGTAGCACGGGGCGTACCGCAGCGGTTTTCAAGCATGCCACATTGCGCGCGCAGTGCGGAGGAACGCTGACCAGACACGACTGTCAATTCACGACGGCGAGCGCCGCGAGCCGCCTCTGGCGGTGAAAGGCGGGTAACGGTGCGAACTGGCGCAGTGGCGTGTAATTACGACAGATCGACGCTCACGCGCTGGAATGCCGGGATTGCGCGCAACGCCGTGAAGCGGCTACCCTTTCAAAACGATGACGTGCGCGAGCGCGTGATCACTACATCGGGCAAAAAGATGGAAGACCCAGCGATGGAAGATTCCGACGAATTGCTGCTCCCGGTCTGGCGAGCGAACCTGGTGCTGCTGACCCGCGAGGTCGGTGCGGCGACGCGTCTCGCGCGCATGATGACCTTCTCCGCGAGCTACCTGAAACTGATGTTGTCCGGTCAACGCGAATTCAGCGAGGAATTCGTGCGCGGGATCGAAGCGGTCACCGGATTGCCGGGCGGCTGGATGAATGTGCCGCACACGGGACAGGACATACCGCCCAACGCACGCGAAGCGATCGACAACGAACAGCCGCTCGCGCGCTTTCGCGGCACGGCGCATCCCGTGCGAAAGAAGACGGTGCTGCGGCCGCCCGAGCCGATCTTCGGCCAGCCGGGACCGGCCAGACGTGTCGAGGAAGAAAACCTCGACGCCGAAGCGCACCGGCGCCAGGCGCATTTTCGCAAGGTCCGCGACGTGGCGGTTCAGGAGGTGCGGCGTTTCGAGCGGCATCTGAGTCATGCGCCGGTGGAACTGGCGTCGATGCGCGCGAAGGTGGAAGACGTGATCGCCGCCGCCGATCTCGATGACCCGATTCAGGCCGATCTCGCGGGACGGCTGGAGCAGATCGAAAAACATCGTCATCTGCTGCTCAGGCACGTGGAGCGATTGCAGGCTTTGCTCGGGCAACTCGGCGAAACGGAGTGATGGCGCGCCGATGTCCGCGCCGCTGTCCCTACATCATGTGTGCCTGTTCGATTCCAGGTAGCTGGATCTGGACGGGTGAAACGCCTGGAAACAACCAAAACGCGCGCCGGCCGCCAATGTGCTAAAACCACGCTACGAACTGAGCCGGGGTGCATCTTGGGGAAAATAGCCGTTACGCTGCAACGGGCGCTCGCCGGCGTCATGGCCTTGCCGTGCGTCGCGCGAACGGTGCGGCGCGTGCTTCGCGTTGCATTCGCTTCGAATCCCCGAGCCTTGCGCGCCAGGGGCAGGGCGCAGTGCACATGAGGCGGTGCCTGGCGGTTGTTCTCAGGCTGGCCATCTGGCTGACGCTGACGCCCGGCGCGCTGTCGTCGGCTATCGCATGGGCCGACGGCAGCGCGTCCACCGCATCCGGCGACGATCGCGCGCCTTCGACGATCGAGCGCGACGTCCATCTCTTCACGATCCAGAAAGACGGCTCCATCGAGGAACACGACGACACGGTCCTGCGCGCCAACACCACGAGTGGCGTCGACGATATCGCGCAACGCTATGTGTGGTTCAACAAGGACATCGAGCAGGTGCAGTTGCTGGCCGCGGAAACGATCGATTCGGGTGGCGTCGCGCATCCGGTCGGTCCGGAGGCGATCCGCGACGTGCAGGAGCCGCGCTCCGCAGGCGCACCGAGCTTCGAGGACGGCGTGTTGCGCACGGTGATCTTCCCCGGCGTGGAGCCGGGCTCACGCGTGCACCTGGCGTTTCGCAAGACCCGCACGAAGCCGTTGCAGGCGGGCACCTTCGCGTATCTCGTCGAACCGACGCGCGAGCCCGTCGAACTGCAGCGCCTGATTTTCGATCTGCCCGCCGACGTGCCGCTTTATGCCGACGCGCGCGGCTACGTCGCCGTGCCGCCGGTCACGGCCAACGGCCGTACCCGCTATGAGTTCGACTATCGGCACGGGCCGTATGCGCCGCTCGAAGCGGGGTCGGTCGGCTATGCGAACTGGGGCGACCGCCTGATGGTATCGACGGTGCCGGACTTCGCGAATTTTGCCGCGCGGTATCGCGGGCCCGCGCTCGACGCGACGATCGGCGATCCGGCGATCGTCCGCCTCGCGCAGGCGCTGACCGCCGGCGCCGCCGACCCGCGCGCGAAGGCGCAGTTGCTATACGACTGGATGCGTTTGAATATCCGCTACGTGGCCTTGTTTCTCGGCGAAACGGCGGCGATTCCGCACAAGGCGGCCGACATCCTGCGCAACCGTTATGGCGACTGCAAGGATCATGTCGCGCTTTATGGCGCATTGCTGGCCGCGGTGGGCATCCGCAGCGAGGCGGTGTTGCTCAATCTCGGGCCGTACTACAGTTTGCCCGACGTGCCCGGCTACGGCGCAAGCGCGATCAATCACGCGATTATCTGGATTCCTGAGTTGTCGTTGTACGCGGATACGACGGCCGGCGGCACGGCGTTCGGTTATCTGCCGCCGAGCGTGATGGACAGGCCGGTGCTGCTGGTGGACGAGGGTGTCCTCTCGCGAACGCCGGCCACGCAGTTGCGCGAACGCAGTGCGCGCGTGCAGATCGACATCGATGAAAGCGGCGCGGCGAATTACGCCTACCGCGCGGAAGACACCGGTTTTACCGCCGAAATCGAGCGCAACACGTTTCGGCGGGCGACGCGGCAACGCACGCAGCAGATCGCCGCGAGCCGTTTATTACAGACGGGTCTGCACGGCACCGCGCAATTGCGCACGGCGGATCTCACCGCCACGAATGGACCGTTTGCCACGTCGATGCAGGGAAAAGTGGAGCACTTCGTCTGGACCGACGGCACCACGGCAATACCGGCATTGACGAGTTTCTCCGGCGGTATGGGCTCGCAGGTGCAGGCATGGCTTGCGGAGCCTCTGAGGACTCAGCCGTGGACTTGCCTGGGCGGAGAGTTCGACGAGACGCTGGAAATGACGCTGCCGCGCTTCGTGCGGGTGATGGATCTGCCAGCGGATACAGCGGTGCAGAACCGCTTCATGACGTTTTCATCCAGCTATGTGTTCGATCCCGCCGCGCGGCTCCTGCAGGTCAGACGCCACCTGCGCGCCGCCTTTGGCCATCAGATGTGTTCTGCTAATGAATTCACGGGAATGCACGACGATCTCGTGCGGATCGAGCGGGATCTCGATGCCGGCCTGGTCGTCAAGGTTGCGGATGCGAAGAACCGGTAGCGATGTCGCCGGCACGGGCGCAAACAACGAAACCCGTGCCGGAAAGTATCCTAGCCGCCGGTCTTCGTCACGATGGGCACCCACGCGCCGCTCTTGACCTGATAAAGCGTCGATGCGCCGCTCTTCAGCGCGCCGGTGCTGTCGAACGAAATCTTGCCGGTCACGCCGTCGAAATCGATGGCCTTGAGCACGGGCCGGTAGACGTTCGGCGAGGCGGATTTGGCCTGCTGCATGGCCTTGATCGCGGCCCACGCGCCGTCGTAGCCGAACGGCGCATACGACAGGATATCCACGCCGAAACGCTTCTTGAACTTCGCGGAGAAATCCTTGCCGCCGGGCAGCTGGGCGAGCGGCCGTCCATATTCCCAGGCCATCACGCCTTCGGACGAATCGCCGGCGAGCTTGATGAAATCCTGATCCATCACGCCGCCGCCGCCCACCAGTTGCGCGTTCATGCCGAGTTGCTTCATGCGCTTCGCAAAGCCGGCGGCCTGCGTGTCCAGCCCGCCGAAGAAAATCAGATCGGCATTGGCCGATTTGAGCTTGGTGATCTGCGTGCTGAAATCGACCGCTTTATTGTCGGTGTACTCACGCGCGATGATGCTGCCGCCGTGTGCTTTCACCGCCTTCTCGAATTCGTCGGCCTCGCCCTGGCCGAACGCGGTGCGGTCGTCGATGATCGCGATGCGTTTGGCCTTGGTCACCTGCACGGCATACACGCCCGCATTGCCGGCGTTTTGCCCGTCGGTGGAAATCACCATGAAGGTGTTCGCGAAGCCGCGTCCCGTGATGACCGGGTTCGTGGCCGCCGGGTCGATCACCGGAATGCCGGCCTGCTCGTAGATCTGCGAGGCGGGAATCGTCGTGCCCGAGTTGAAGTGACCCACCACGGCCGACACGCCCGAGTCGACCAGCTTCTGCGCGGCCTGCACGCCGATGCGCGGGTCGGCCTGGTCGTCTTCGGAAACGATCTGGAATTGCGCGACCTTGTCGCCGATCTTGATCTTCTGCGCGTTGGCTTCCTCGATCGCGAGCCGGACACCGTTCTCCAGATCCTTGCCATAGCCGGCGTTGGCGCCCGTCAGCGGCGCGGCAAAACCGATCTTCACCGGCAGGTCGTCGGCGAACGTGGCCGGCGGCGCGACGGCGAAAATAGCGCCAACGAACAGGGCAAGCGGTTTCAGCGTATTGCGAAGACTCATGGTCTCTCCTTCCATCGACAGTTCAGGGTGTGAAAGCGGCAAGACGGTCACGCTGGAGCGACGCGCGGGCGTGCATATCGCATGGCGCGCATCGGGAGACTACGGATGATCGGTCGCCATAAACAATAGTGGAATACGCCCGAGGGAAGCCCCCTGGAGACGCGCCGGCGTGTTCATCCGTCCGTCAATCTGGCCCGAATATAGAAAGCCAATTTGCCGTCGTCTTGGCAGTTCAAGGCGTTTTGAATGAGCATTTCGGCATAGCCGGCGCGGCGCATTCGCTGACAGCGTGCAGGTACGGATGGCGGCGCGAGGGTGCCGATTGCGGCACATGCTTGAGAGACCGGCGCGAATGCGCCGGCCGGGTCTCCGCGGCGCGGTTGCGGGAACGATCCCGCAGGCCTGCGCCGGGGTAAAGGTAACGTGAAGCGGTAACGTGAAGTGCGAACGGGAGCCGGGCGCCCGCTCAATGCTCGCCTTGCTGGCGCAGCAACTCTTCACGCAGACGCAGAAGCGGCGCCTTGGTGTCGTCGTCGGCCCATGTGTCGAGATCGTCGATGGCGCGCTGGCAGCCGTCGAGTACGAGGTCGAGGTCCACCGGCACACCGTTGTTCAGCGCGAATTCGATGGTCTCGGCGAACTGCTGGCATTCGTCCTCGCCGTACGAGATGTCGAGGTTGTCGGCGATCACTTCCGCGATATTGCTGCGCGCCTTGTCGTCCGGCGTCACCATGTCGACGATGCCGCGCGCCACGGCGGGCGAATAGTAGAGCGCAATGTCGAGCCACTGCGCGGGATCGAAGTCGGCCTGGTCGAACTGGCTCTCGAAGAACTCGATTGCTTCCTGTTCGTGCGTCTCGTCGGCGTCGACGCTGATGCACAACTGCTCAAAATATTCTTCCCGCTCGCTGCGGATATATCCGTCCATCGATGCCTCGTCTGCTGAATGCCGGGTGCCTGAAAGTGCGGCGCGAAAGGGCAAGGGCCTCGTCCACGCGGCACGCATTATAGGACGGCCCGCTGACAGGCGCGGGCGGGTAGCGTGAGTTGCCTCGCTCGTAGCGGCGGCCATTGCGGATCGCTCGTGCCGGTGTATGACAGCATTTCCGCTCCCGGAGTGCCGGCGACCTGACGCAGGCGTGCCTGCGCGCCACCTACGCCGTATCGCCCACCCATGCATCGAACCACTCGCGCGGCTGCGCGATTTCACTCTGCGCGGCGACCAGTTCGAGCTCGTAGCGTCCCGCCTGCCAGGTTGCCTTCACCACCGCATTGACCGCGGCAAGCGTGTGCTCGAAGGCCGCGCGGATCGAATCGCCGAGCAACGTACGCGCGACGAACACCGCGCTCGTCAGATCGCCCACGCCCACCGGTTGCCGTGCGAACGGGTAGAGCGGGCGCTGTCCCATCCACGCTTCGCGTTCGGTGACGACCAGCATGTTGAAGCGGTCGGCGGGGCTGTTGCGATCGAGCAGGTGTTTGACCAGCACCAGCTTCGGCCCGCGGGCGATGAGCTCGCGGCACGCGGTGACGGCTTCCTCCAGCGTTTCGATCTCGCGGCCCACCAGACGCTGCAATTCGGTGTGATTCGGCGCCATCGCGTCGGCCACCCCGGGCATGGTGCGCACGAGAAATTCCTGAATGCCCGGCTCGACCTTGCAGCCGCTCACGGCGCCCATCACCGGATCGCAGAAGTACCATGCACGCGGATTGGCGGCCTTCACGGCCTTGACGATCTCCAGTACCGACTGCGCCTGTTCGGGCGTGCCCAGATAGCCGGAAAGCACGGCGTCGCAACGCGGCAGCATGCCGATCGCGCCGATGCCGTCGACCAGCTCCACCATTTGCGTGGCGTCGATCGCGCCGCCGGTCCAATGACCGTATTGCGTGTGGTTCGAGAACTGCACGGTGTTGAGCGGCCACACGTTGACGCCGAGCCGACGCATCGGAAACACGGCCGCGCTGTTGCCGGCGTGACCGAAGACGACATGTGACTGGATGCTCAGAACGTTTTTCGTCATGGTATGGCCCGCGCAAACGGGTAGGCGCGATCAATGAAAACAGGAAGGATGCGCCGCGGCGGCGATCCGGCGGATGCGGAAAGCCTGATGCGGCAGGGCTGCTTCAGATGGTGCAGGAAATCGGCACACTCTGCATGGTCAGGAAACAATACATGAGTTTGCCGCGCGCGAGTTGATCCGTCCCCGTGTTGTTGCGTCGAACCATCAAACGCGCGGGGCGCTGGGTGGCGCGAAAGCGCCGGTCGCCCGGAAAAGACGGGTCAAGCCGGCTTTAGCGGCTCGACGCTCCAGGCAGTCGAGGCCACATCGGCACCCTCGGGCGGCCCTCAGGCGAGCTCGCGATACAGCGCCAGATAGCGCTCCGCCGAAGCGCCCCAGCCGAAGTCCTGGCGCATCGCGCGCCGCTGGGTCGCTTTCCATTCGGTGCGGCGTTCTCGGAGCGCGAAGGCGCGGCGGATCGCGGCGCCGATACCCTTCAGCTCGAAGCGTTCGAACATGAAACCGGTGGCGAGGTCGTCGGCGAGATTTTCGAGCGACGCGTCCACCACCGTGTCCGCGAGACCGCCCACGCAATGCACGAGCGGCAGCGAGCCATAAGCGAGCGCATACAGCTGGGTCAAGCCGCAGGGCTCGAAACGCGACGGCACCGCGATCACGTCGCTGCCCGCGACGATCGTATGCGCGAGCTTTTCGTCGAAGCCGAGTTCCACCGCGACGGCTTCCGGGTGCGCATGCGCGACGCGTTTCAAACCGTTTTCCAGCGCCGGGTCGCCGGTGCCGAATACCACCAGTTGGCCGCCATGTTTGATGATTTCGGGCACCGCCTCGAGCAGCAGGTCGAGGCCTTTCTGTTCGGTCAGGCGGCTCACCACGCCGAACAGCAGCGCGTCGCTTTTCTGCGCGAGGCCGAAGCGTTTTTGCAGTGCTTCCTTGCACGCCAGTTTGCCGGCGAGGCGCGTGGCGCTGTAGTGGTCTTCGAGAAGCGCGTCGCTGGCCGGATTCCAGACCGTGTAGTCGACGCCGTTCAGAATGCCGCTCAGGTCGTGCGAACGATGGCGCAGCAGCCCGTCGAGTCCGCCGCCCTGGGCGAGCGTCTGGATTTCGCGCGCGTAGGTCGGGCTCACGGTGGTGATGCGGTCGCTGAAGTAAAGGCCGGCCTTGAGAAACGACAGTTGCCCGTAGAACTCCACGCCGTGCATGCTGAAGTAATCGGCCGGCAGCCCCAGTTGGCCGAACTGGGGCGCGGGAAACACGCCTTGATACGCGAGGTTGTGCACCGTGAAGACGCTGCGCGCGAAAGACCGGCCATGCTGGCGTTCGGCCGCTTTCAGATAGGCCGGCGCGAGCCCCGCATGCCAGTCGTGCGCGTGGACGATCTGCGGCGACCAGGCCGGATCCAGATGCTGCGCGAGTTGCGCGGCGACCCAGCCGAGCAGCGCGAAACGCTGCGCGTTGTCGCCGTACGGCACGTGTTCGTCGTTCAGATAGGGATTGCCTGGCCGGTCATACAGCGTGCTCGCGCGGATCACATAGACGATCAGGCCGCTCGACGCCAGCGTGCCGCGTTCGAGCGTGACGCCCGGGGCATCGAATTGGCGCCCCAGTTGCGCAACCGGCGCGAGCTCGGTCAAACCGGCCACCACCGCCGGGAAGCCGGGCAACAGCACCCGCACATCGGCGCCGCGCTCGATCAGCGCGGGCGGCAACGCGCCCGCGACGTCGGCGAGGCCGCCCGTTTTGAGGAGGGGATACAGCTCGCTTGCGACGTGCAGGGCGCGAATCGTCATAGGCTCCGTCTCTTGCTGGGTTGATGCGGCTCGGGTGCGGCGGCCGGCCTTACTTCGGCATCTGCCGCAAGGCTTCCGGCGTAACCAGCACCACGCCGTCGTCGGTACGGTAAAAGCGCTCGGCATCGCTCACCGGATCTTCGCCGATTACCGTGCCGTCCGGTATCGCGCAGCCGCGGTCTATCACCACTTTCTGCAGCCGGCAGCTCGCGCCGACGGTGACCTGCGGCAACAAGACTGCCTCATTGATGTTACAGAACGAACTCACTTTGACATTCGACGAGAGCACCGAGCGCGAGATCTGCGAGCCCGAGATCACGCAGCCCCCGCACACGATCAGATTGTTGCCCGAGCCCTGCAGCCCCTTCATGTCGCGCACGAATTTGGCCGGCGGCAACTGTTCCTGATATGTCCAGATCGGCCAGCTGCGATCGTAGAGATCGAGCGTCGGAATGGTCGAGGCGAGGTCGAGATTGGCGGCCCAGTATGCGTCGATCGTGCCGACGTCGCGCCAGTACGGCTCCACGTTCGGGTCCGACGACACGCACGACATGCTGAACGGATGCGCGATCGCCGTGCCTTGCGTGACGACGCGCGGCAGGATGTCCTTGCCGAAGTCGTGATCGGTGTCGACGGACGAGATGTTCTCTTCGAGCAGCGAGTACAGGTAGTCGGCGCTGAACACGTAGATGCCCATGCTGGCGAGCGCCGTATCCGGGCGGCCGGGTATGGCGGGCGGGTCGGCGGGTTTTTCCACGAAGCCGGTCACGCGGCGGTTTTCATCCACGTGCATCACGCCGAAGGCCACCGCGTCCATGCGCGGCACCTCGATACAGCCGACCGTGCAATCCGCGCCGCTCTCCGCGTGGTCGGCGATCATGCGCGTGTAGTCCATCTTGTAGATGTGGTCGCCTGCCAGCACCACCACGTATTTCGGCCGGATGGAACGGATGATGTCGAGATTCTGGAACACTGCGTCCGCGGTGCCGCGATACCAGTGCGCGCCTTCCACGCGTTGTTGTGCGGGCCACAGGTCGATGAACTCGCCGAACTCGCCGCGCAGGAAGCTCCAGCCGCGCTGCAGGTGACGCAGCAGCGAGTGCGCCTTGTACTGCGTGACGACCGCGATGCGGCGGATGCCGGAGTTCAGGCAGTTGGACAGCGCGAAGTCGATGATCCGGTATTTGCCGCCGAAGTGCACGGCCGGCTTGACGCGTTTGTTGGTAAGCGGGCCGAGCCGCGTGCCCCGTCCGCCCGCGAGGACGATGGCGAGGGTGGTGCGCTGCAGATCGTTCAGCCGTGCCGGAGTGTCCATGTCTGTCTCCTTTATCGACCGGAGTTGGCGCAAAGCGCTGACTCGGGTCCCATGCAAGATGGTTGCTGGTTAGTATGCCCCGGATGGTTGGGTCGTTTGCTCTCCCCTGATGATTCGTGCTGCCAGGCGGGTCCGTCTTCGCGGGCCCGTCTGGCAGTTCTATCACTGATTGGCCGCGGGCGAGTAGTCTGAATTGTGCCGACGCGGTTCGCGTGCGCACCTTGCGCAAGATCAACCCTTGCATCGCATCGCTCCGTGCGCCACGACACATAGAGGGCGAGGTCGGGCGCCGCAATATGCATGCCACGCCGACCGGCGGCTCGATGAGCCTGGGCCGGCGGCAGCAGAGTCGGGCGGCGCGTCGTAGAATCGTCGGCTCCCGGCCGGAGGTTCGGGCGCCGGCCTGGCCGTGCGTTTGGCCTCGCATGGCTCCCCCGTGTTCTGCCTTGATAAAAAACCTCGATGAGTTTTCGCCGACTTTCTTTGCTCGCCATGTCGGGCGCTTGCGTGGTGGCCGCCGCCTGTGCGCCGGCTGTGTTTGCTGCTTCGGCTGCCGCGCCGGCGAACGCCGCCACGGCCAGCGAGGCCGGTGTGACCGGCCTGGCCTCTTTGCCCGCCTCGGCTGCGACCCGTGCCGTTGGCGAGGCCGGTCCGGCCTACGGTCCCGAGTTGCAGGGCTTCGACTATCCGGCGCCGCTCGGGCAGTACGATTTCACCTCTCAAGGGGTGGCGCTGCATATGGCGTACATGGACATCAAGCCGGCGCATGCGAATGGCCGCACAGCGGTGTTGCTGCACGGCAAGAACTTCTGCGCGGCAACGTGGGAGACCACCATTCATCAGCTGAGCGAGGCGGGCTATCGCGTGATCGCGCCCGACCAGATCGGCTTTTGCAAATCGAGCAAGCCCGAGCACTATCAGTACAGCTTTCAACAGCTGGCGCGCAATACGCACGCGCTGCTGCAATCGCTCGGCGTGACCGACGCGACCGTGATCGGCCACTCCACGGGCGGCATGCTGGCGATCCGTTACGCGCTGATGTATCCGCACGAGACGCAGCAACTGGTGCTGGTCAACCCGATCGGTCTGGAGGACTGGAAGGCGAAGGGCGTGCCCTCGCTTTCCGTGGACCAGTGGTATGAGCGCGAACTGAAGACGACCGCCGACGGTATTCGTCGCTACGAGCAGTCCACCTATTACGCGGGGCAGTGGCGTGCGGATTACGAACCGTGGGTGCAGATGCTGGCGGGCATGTACCGCGGTCCGGGCAAACAGATCGTCGCGTGGAATTCGGCGCTGCTGTACGACATGATCTACACGCAGCCGGTTGTTTATGAACTCGGTCAACTGAGCATGCCGACGCTGCTGCTGATCGGCCAGAAGGACACCACCGCGATCGGCAAGGATGCGGCGCCGCCGGAGGTGCGCGCCAAGATCGGGCATTATCCGGAGTTGGGTCGCGCGGCCGCGAAGGCGATTCCGCATGCGACGCTGGTCGAGTTTGCCGACCTGGGACATGCGCCGCAGATGCAGGATCCGCAGGCGTTTCATAAGGCGCTGCTGGAAGGACTGGCGATGATACCGGCGAATCGGTGATGCGATAAACGGCTGAGCTCTCCGAACGACAAAAGGGGCGGCTCAGCGGCCGTCCCTTTCCACATTCGTCAACGCGCTTAACAACCCGCCGCCAACTCCTCACGCACTTGCGCACCGATCTCAAACGACCGCAGCCGCGCCTTGTGATCGTAGATCTGCGCGGTGAGCATCAATTCGTCCGCGCCGGTTTGATCGATGATCGACTTCAATGCCTCGCGCACCGCGTGACGGTCGCCCAGCGCCGTGCAGGCGAGCGAGTGCGCCACGTTGTTCAATTCCATTTCCGACGCCTCGAGCCGCTCAACCGGCGGCTGCAGCTGACCCGGCGTGCCGCGCCGCAGATTGATGAACTGCTGTTGCAGCGAGGTGAATAGACGTTGCGCTTCTTCGTTGGTATCCGCGGCGAACAGGTTGACGCCGACCATCGCATACGGTTTGTCGAGCGCGGCCGACGGACGGAATTGCGCGCGATACATTTGCAGCGCGGTGAGCATGTAATCCGGCGCGAAATGCGACGCGAACGCGAACGGCAGGCCGAGCGCCGCGGCGAGCTGCGCGCTGAAGAGCGACGAGCCGAGCAGCCACAGCGGCACGTTCAGACCCGCGCCCGGCACCGCGCGAATCCGCTGGCCCGGCACCGGTTCGGCGAAATAACGCTGCAATTCGACCACGTCGTCGGGAAACGAGTCCGCGCTGTTTTGCAGATCGCGGCGCAACGCGCGGGCGGTGCTCTGATCCGTGCCGGGCGCGCGGCCGAGGCCCAGGTCGATCCGGTCGGGGTAAAGCGAGGCGAGCGTGCCGAACTGTTCCGCGATCACGAGCGGCGCGTGGTTCGGCAGCATGATGCCGCCCGAGCCGACGCGGATTTTTTTCGTGCCGCCCGCGACGTAGCCGATCACCACCGAGGTCGCCGCGCTGGCAATGCCCGTCATGTTGTGATGTTCCGCCAGCCAGAAGCGCCGGTAATTCCAGTTTTCCGCGTGCTGGGCGAGGTCGAGCGTATTCCTGAACGCGTCTGCCGGCGTGGCGCCCGCGGTGACCGGCGAGAGGTCGAGGACTGAAAAGGGGATCATTGTCTGTTCACTTGTTGTTTCGGGCGCTTGCGCGCGATGGGGCATTCTCGCAAAGGTTCTGCTTTTCTGCTGACGGCGCCGCGATGTCCACGTCAACGAGAGGGAGTTTGTGCGCGCGCATGAGGACGCGGGCTTCGACCGGAGCCTGTCGCAGGGCATGCATTCCGTTGAGCGATGCCCGGTTCCACGCCGTCTGGCGTCTGAGCGGCCTGCCGCGTGGCGCGAAAATTGCTCGACACTACCGTATCGGCGGAGACGGCGTAGCGCGGAAAACGGCGCGGCAAAACGGCTCGACGCCGGCGCGGCGGATGCGCTGCCTGCGGGCATCGGCGATATTCATCGCGTGAGTAACGCTTTTGGTGACCGTACGTCGATCGGCATTCACGTATACGGTGCAAATATCGGTGCGGCGAATTGGTCCGTTCATGCGGGCGGCGCCGCGCGGAAACTTTTATCTCCGGCCGCGCGAACGACGTGTTGCCGAATATCTGGAATGTTGTGAAGGAGTCCCCGATCTCATGAGTTTCGTTCAGGCATTTCGTACCCGATCATTCGAAGATGTGCGCTACGCGCTGCTCGAGCACGAGGAAATCGCGCTCGTCGACGTGCGCGAGGAAGATCTCCACGCCCGCAGTCATCCGCTTTTTGCCGTCAATCTGCCGCTCTCGCGGCTCGAACTCGACGTGCCCGTGCGTTTGCCGCGCCAGGCCGTGCCGATCGTGGTGTTCGACGCCGGGGAAGGGTTCGCCGAGCGCGCCGCGCGCCGTTTGAGCGAACTGGGCTATACCGACGTCGCCCTGCTCGAAGGTGGTTTGCAAGGCTGGCGCGAAGCCGGCGGCGAGTTGTTCCAGGACGTCAACGTGCCGGGCAAGGCGTTCGGCGAGCTGGTGGAAAGCGAGCGCCACACGCCGTCGCTCGCCGCATCGCAAGTGCAGGCGCTGCTCGATCATGAAGCCGACGTGGTGGTGCTCGACGCCCGCCGCTTCGACGAATATCAGACCATGAATATTCCCGGCAGCGTCAGCGTGCCCGGCGCCGAGCTGGTTCTGCGCGCGCGCCAGCTCGCGCCGGACCCGGCGACGCGGATCATCGTCAATTGCGCGGGACGCACGCGCAGCATCATCGGCGCGCAGTCGCTGATCAACGCGGGCGTGCCGAATCCGGTGGCGGCGCTGCGTAACGGCACGATCGGCTGGACGCTGGCCGGTCAGGCGCTCGCGCACGGCAGTTCGCGCCGCTTCGACGCGGTGGTCGACGATCAGCTCCGTCTGGCCGCTGCCGATTCCGCGCGCGCGGTGGCCGATCGCGCCAGGGTGGGCCGCACCTCGCGCGACGAAGCGCGCCGCTGGGCTGGCGAAGCGGTCCGCACCGTGTATCGCTTCGACGTGCGCACGCCCGAAGAATACGAAGCGGGTCACGTGCCGGGTTTTCGCAGCGCACCGGGCGGCCAGCTCGTGCAGGAAACCGATATGTTCGCGCCGGTACACGGCGCGCGCGTGATCCTCGCGGACAACGACGGCGTGCGCGCCAACATGACCGCGTCGTGGCTCGCGCAGATGAATATCGACGTCTATGTCGTGGATGGTTTGACGGCTGCGGACTTCGGCGAAAAAGGCGCGGCGCCCGCTGCCCGTCATGCGCCCACGCCACCGGACGTCGATGAGATTTCTCCGGCCGGGCTGCTCACGCTGCTGCAGTCGCCGGGCACTGCCGTGCTCGATTTCACCGACAGCGCGAACTACGTGAAGCGCCATATTCCCGGCGCGTGGTTCGTGATTCGCGGCGAACTCGAAAAGGCGTTGCTCAAGCTGCCGGATGCGCAGCGTTACGTGCTTACCGGCGGCAGCAATCCGCTCGCGCGCTTCGCCGCACCCGAGGTCGCGGCGTTGACCGGCAAGCCGGTGCAGGTGCTGGGCGGCGGCACGGCGGCCTGGATCGAAGCCGGCCTGCCGGTCGAGAGCGGCGAGACGCGCCTCGCGTCGCCGCGCATCGACCGTTACCGGCGTCCTTACGAGGGCACGGATAACGCGCGTGATGCGATGACTGCCTATCTGGAGTGGGAGCACGGTCTCGTCGCACAGCTTGGGCGCGACGGTACGCACGGGTTTCGCGTGATCTGAACTGCTCGTGCGAGACGGTTGCGACTTCGGCGGCCGCGTGAAGCCGCAGCCGCCATGACGAATCATCTGCCGATTCGGTGTAAACGCGCTCTCGTCTAAATCCGCCAATCCGTTTAGATTAGCTGCACTTGGAAGGCTTATCGAGGGACCAGGGCGGCCAATCAAGCAGCGGTTTGCCATTCCGGCGACAGCGCGAGGTGAACAGCCAAGGTTGCTCACCGCTTCGTCCGGGACCAGACCGCTGCGCGTCGTCCGCGTGCTTTGTTTTCAGGCGGCCGCAGGGCCGCTCTCACTTTCCCGGTTGACCGTATCGACCGACCTGGCGACGCTTTGCACAGCGTCGCCTTTTTGCTTGCAGCGACGGTTTTTCATCTGGTTCGCCACCTGGCCTCGCGCCGTCACCGCATCTACCTCTGCGTTCGTTACCTCCGCATCCGCATCCGCCGCGCCGTACGCCGGCGCACACCGCCGCGCCGCGCCCGCTCGCGGTTTTGCCCGTGCGCGGTTATCCTGTAGTAGACACTACACAACAGGATGCGGGCCTTCGCGGCCTGCATCCGTACAGGAAATCTGCTGTGAGCCTGAAATTGCTGACTGTCGCCATGCTGGCCGGATGCGTTGCATTGACCGCTTGCGACGACCAACAGAGCGACCGCGCCGTGCAAAAACTCAAGGAATTGTTCAACGCCGTCAAACCGGATGCTTTATTGCTCAAGGACATGACGCCGGGCGTCACGACCGAAGCGCAGATCCGCGGCCAGATGGGCAAGCCGGAAACCGAGCGCACCTTCACCGACGGCTCGAAACGCTTCGAATATCCGCGTGGCCCGCAAGGCCTGAATACGTACATGGTCGATATCGACCGCGACGGTAAATTGCAGGCCATCACCCAGGTGCTGACGGCGGCCAACTTCGCGAAGATCCGCATCGGCATGAGCGAGGACGAAGTGCGCCGCCTGCTCGGCAAGCCCGGCCAGGTCGCGGTGTTTCCGCTCAAGCCGGAGACCGTGTGGAGCTGGAAGTGGCGCGAAGGCGGCGTGACCGAAGAAGGGATCTTCAACGTGCATTTCGACCAGTTTCAGAAGGTGTACACGACATCGCGCTCCGACGTGAATCGTGGGCGATAGAAGATAGAAAGCGGGGAAGAAGATGATACGTCGACGTCGATACAGCCGGATCGGGCTGGTGTTGGGGGGCGGCGCCGCGCGCGGCTGGGCGCATATCGGCGCGATTCGCGCGCTGCACGATGCGGGCATCCGGCCCGACGTGGTCTGCGGCACGTCGATCGGCGCACTGGTGGGCGCGGTTTACGCGAACGGCGACCTGGACTGGCTCGAAGAGTGGGTCTCGCGGCTCACGTGGCAGACGGTCGTGCGCCTGCTCGATCTGCGCCTCTCGGGCGGCCTGCTCGGCGGGCGCAAGGTGATCCAGCTGTTCGCCGACAAGTTCAACGGCCGTTCGATCGCCCAGTTGAACATGCCGTTCGCGGCGGTCGCCACCGAACTCGATTCGGGCCGTGAAAGCTGGTTGCAGGACGGCAGCGTGGTCGAGGCGGTGCGCGCTTCGATCGCGATTCCCGGCATTTTCACGCCGGTGTGGCACAACGGCGTCTGGCTCGTGGACGGCGGCCTGAGCAACCCGGTGCCGGTTTCGGTGGCTCGCGGCATGCGCGCGGACTGCGTGATCGCCGTGGATCTGAACAACGACATTCTGAATGGCCGCGATTTCGGCGGCGCGGTGGTCGATACGCCGGCCATCGATCCGGCCGTGCCGCAGGCAATCGCGCTGCGCCGCAACGGCAAGCCCTGGCCGCGCTGGCTCGCGCCCGCCGAAGGGCGCGCCACCGACGACGTGCGCGTGCCGCCCGCGCCGAGCGCACGCGTGCCGTCCATGCTCAGTTCGATCGCGCAGAGTATCGACATCATGCAGGTGCGGATCACGCGCAGCCGTCTGGCGGGCGAACCGGCGGACATCCTGATCCAGCCGCGCCTGGGCGGCATGGGAATTTTCGACTTTCACCGCGCGGCGCCAGCCATCGAGGAAGGGCGCGCGGCGGTGGAGCAGATGCTGCCGGCCATTCGGGCACGCCTGGGCATCGATTAGGGCGTTCCAGGCGCCCGCCGTCTATCGAAAAAGCGACCCGAAACTTGCTAAATCGCGGCGGCGCTCGCCATGCGCCTGCCGCCTTGCAAGTCCGATTCCCCCGCAAAACCAAGTCCTGCAAGCCACGCACAGGGCCAAAGCATGCTCTGCTGCATCGCAGCAAAGCTCCCGCGCGCCTTTGAGAATTTAATTTTCGCCTGCGAGACTCCGCGCCATGCCGGACGGGTGGGGCGGACACACACACAAGCCGACGCCGTCCGGCACATCGTCAAACAACCTGGATGGAGACACGCGTGTTCCTATATGGCTTTGGTCCGGTGCTGCTGGCCGGCACGATCCAGACGATCGAGCTGTCCGTCCTGTCGCTCGTGGCCGCCGTGCTGCTCGGCCTCGCGGGCGCGGCGGCGAAACTCTCGTTCAGTCGCCCGCTGCGCGCAATCGCCACCGGCTACACGACGCTGATCCGCTCGGTGCCCGACCTCGTGCTAATGCTGCTGCTGTTCTACAGCATCCAGATCGCGGTGAACGATCTCACCGACGCGCTGAATCTGCCGCAGTTCGATATCGATCCGTTCGTGGCCGGCGTGCTGACGCTCGGCTTCATTTACGGCGCGTACTTCACCGAGACGTTCCGCGGCGCGTTTCTGGCCGTGCCGCGTGGCCAGCTCGAAGCGGGCAGCGCGTACGGCATGAGCGGCGCGCGCGTGTTCACGCGCATCCTGTTTCCGCAGATGATGCGCTTCGCGCTGCCGGGCATCGGCAACAACTGGCAGGTGCTGGTGAAGGCCACCGCGCTGGTGTCGATCATCGGTCTCGCCGACGTGGTCAAAGCCGCGCAGGACGCCGGCAAAAGCACCTTCAACATGTTCTTCTTCATCCTGATCGCCGCGCTGATCTATCTGGCTATCACCACCGTGTCGAATCTCGTGCTGATCTGGCTGGAAAAGCGCTATTCGACCGGCGTGCGGCACGCGGAGCTCTGAGACCATGATCGATATTCTCAATCAGTTCTGGCGCGCGTTCCTCTACTGGGACGGCCAGCGCATGTCGGGTCTCGCGGTCACGCTGTGGCTGCTGGTGGCATCGGTCGGGATCGGCTTCTGCGCGGCGATTCCGCTGGCGGTGGCGCGGGTGTCGAAGAAGCGCTGGCTCTCCACGCCCGTGCGTCTTTACACTTACGTGTTTCGCGGCACGCCGCTGTACGTGCAACTGCTGCTGATCTATACCGGCATGTACAGCCTCGAATTCGTGCGCTCGCATCAATTGCTGGACGCGTTTTTCCGCAGCGGTTTTCACTGCGCGATTCTCGCTTTCGCACTGAACACCTGCGCGTACACCACGGAGATTTTCGCCGGCGCGATCCGTTCGACCTCGCACGGCGAAGTGGAGGCGGCGCGCGCCTACGGCATGAGCGGGTTCACGATGTACCGCCGCATTGTGATACCGTCCGCGCTGCGCCGGGCCTTGCCGTTGTACAGTAACGAAGTGATCCTGATGCTGCACGCCACCACGGTCGCCTTCACGGCCACGGTGCCGGACATCCTGAAAGTGGCGCGCGACGCGAATTCGGCCACTTACCAGTCGTTCGACGCGTTCGGCCTCGCGGCGCTGATTTACCTGGTGGTGTCGTTCGCGCTGGTGGCGCTGTTTCGCCGCGCGGAGCGTCATTGGCTGGGATATCTCGCGGTGCGCACGCATTGAAACGCGCCGTGCTGGCAGTGGGCGGCGGTTTGCGTGGGCGCCGTCATGAAGATTGATCCGTATTTTCAAAGGGAGAGCATCTTGCTCCACACGACTCAAACCGAAGCTTGCAAGCTCGCCGTACAGGACATCCACAAGCGCTACGGCGACAACGAAGTGCTCAAGGGCGTGTCGCTCAACGCGAACAAGGGCGACGTGATCAGCATCATCGGTGCGAGCGGGTCGGGCAAGAGCACCTTCCTGCGCTGCATCAATTTTCTCGAACGGCCCAATGCCGGGCAGATCGTCGTGGACGGCGAAGCGGTGAAGACGAAAACCGATCGCGCCGGCAATCTCGAAGTCGCGGATCACAAGCAGTTGCAGCGCATCCGCACGAAGCTCGCAATGGTGTTCCAGCACTTCAACCTGTGGGCGCACATGAACGTGATCGAGAACATCGTCGAAGCGCCGATTCATGTGCTCGGCCTGCCGCGTCGCGAAGCGGAAGAGCGCGCGCGTGAGTACCTGGAGAAGGTTGGCCTCGCGCCGCGCCTCGAAAAACAGTATCCGTCGCATCTGTCGGGCGGTCAGCAGCAGCGCGTGGCGATTGCCCGCGCGCTCGCCATGAACCCCGACGTGATGCTGTTCGACGAGCCGACTTCGGCACTCGACCCCGAACTGGTCGGTGAAGTGCTGAAGGTCATGCAGAAGCTCGCCGAAGAAGGCCGCACCATGATCGTCGTCACGCACGAAATGGGTTTCGCGCGCAACGTGTCGAACCATGTGATGTTCCTGCATCAAGGCCGCACCGAAGAAGAGGGCTTGCCCGCGGAGGTCCTGAGCGCGCCGCGCAGCGAACGGCTCAAGCAGTTCCTGTCCGGCAGCCTGAAGTAACGCGCGGCTCGCGCCGCAGCGTTTGATCCCGTCAGCGATGGCCCGCACGTCCAGCCCGGCTCGCACCACGCAAGTCGCCATTGTCGCCTTGCCGCCCGTGTCGATGTCGGGCGTCGGGCCGATTGTCGACGCGCTCAATCTCGCCAACGAAATTGACGGCCGCGCGCTGTACCGGGTGCAGGTATGCTCGTGGGACGGTCGCGCGGTGCCGCTTGCGGGCGGCGCGCACTGGTCCGCCGACGCCGCCTTCGGCGACGCGATCGCGTGCGACTGGCTGATCATCGTCAGCGAGCGGTTCCAGCAGTTCGCCGACTATCGCCTCTTTCTCGCCAGCCTGTCGCGCGTCGGGCAGCGCACGCCGCTCGTCACCGGGATTCATCACGGTGTCTGGTGGCTCGCTATGGCCGGGCAGTTGTCCGGCTATCGCGTGAGCGTCAACTGGGAAACCTATCAGCAGTTCTCCGAGCAGTTCGAACGCTCCATCGTCACGCAACAGATCTTCGAAATCGACCGCGATCGCGCGACCTGCGCGGGCGGCCAGGCAACCGTCGACTTCATGCTGGCGATGATCGGCCGCGAGCATGGTCCCGAACTCGCGGATCGCATTGCCGATACGCTCGGCGTGGGTGTGTTGCGCGCGGGCGAAGAGCGTCAGCGTATTCCGTTCGTGACCGCGCCGGGCGAACGCCACCCGCGTCTGAACGACGCGTTGCTGCTGATGGAAGCCAATATCGAGGATCCGCTCACCACCGATGAGATCGCGGGTCTGGTCGGCGTGTCGCGGCGGCAGTTGGAACGCCTGTTTCGCCAGTATCTCGGCTCGATGCCGTCCAAATACTACCTGGGGCTGCGGCTTTCCAAAGCGCGCACGCAATTGCAGCGCACCAGCAAATCGGTGGTGCAGATCAGTCTGGCTTGCGGGTTTTCGTCGGCGGCGCACTTTTCGAATGCGTACCGCGAACGCTTTGGTGTCACACCGCGCGAGGATCGTCGTAACTGGATCGACAGGCAGACCGGCGCGGGCGGCGCCGCGGCCAGCGAGCCGCGGCCGGCCGCGTTGATCGAGCGGCCGGATCAGGCGGACTGAAGCGTTGCCGTTCGCGTGGAACCTCATAGAAAGCGTCGCGTATGCGCAAGACGTATTGCGCGCCGTTACCTACACTAGCTGTATCACCTCTCACCTGTAACGAGGATTTGCCATGAACGACCTGACAGTGACACGCCAGACCTTCGACGAAGTCATGGTGCCGGTGTTTTCTCCCGCCGCCTTCGTGCCGGACCGCGGTCTCGGCTCACGCGTCTGGGATACGCAGGGCCGCGACTATATCGACTTCGCCGGCGGCATCGCTGTCACCGCGCTCGGTCATGGGCATCCCGAACTGCTGAAAGTACTGCACGAGCAGGGCGCCAAGCTGTGGCACATCGGCAATGGCTACACCAATGAACCGGTGCTGCGTCTGGCCAAACGCCTCGAAGAGCTGACTTTCGCCGACCGCGCGTTCTTCGCCAACTCGGGCGCGGAAGCGAATGAAGCTGCGTTGAAGCTGGCTCGCCGCGTCGCGTTCGAGCGTCACGGCGCGGATAAATTCGAAATCGTTTCGTTTACGCAGTCGTTCCACGGCCGCACGTTCTTCACGGTGAGCGTCGGCGGGCAGCCGAAGTATTCGGAAGGCTTCGGCCCGGTGCCGGCCGGCATCACCCACTTGCCGTATAACGACATCGAGGCCGCGAAGAAAGCCATCGGCGCGCAAACCTGCGCGGTGATCGTCGAGCCGGTTCAGGGCGAAGGCGGCGTGATCCCGGCGGATCCGGCGTTCCTCGCGGCATTGCGCGAAGCCTGCGATCAGCACGGCGCACTGCTGATTTTTGACGAGGTACAAACGGGTGTGGGCCGCAGCGGCTATTTCTACGCGTACCAGGAAACCGGCGTGACGCCGGACATCCTGACCACGGCCAAGGCGCTCGGCAATGGCTTCCCGATCGGCGCGATGCTGACCACCAACGAACTGGCCGCGTATTTCAAGGTCGGCGTGCATGGCACCACGTACGGCGGCAATCCGCTGGGCGCGGCGATTGCCGAAAAGGTGGTCGAACTGATCAGTGATCCGAAGCTGCTCGAAGGCGTGCGTTCGCTCAGTGAAGCGCTGAAAGGCCATCTCGCGAAGCTGAACGATCGCTTCGGCCTGTTCACGGAAGTGCGCGGCCGGGGGCTGCTGATCGGTGCGGAACTGACCGATGCATTCAAGGGCCGCGCGAAAGATTTCGTCACCGCCGCCGGCCAGCATGGCGTGATCATGCTGATGGCCGGTCCTGACGTGCTGCGGTTCGTGCCGTCGCTGATCATGCCGCTCGACGACATGAACGAAGGCTTCGCGCGTCTGGCCAGCGCGATCGAGGGCATTGTCGGCGCAAAGGCCGAAGCAGCGTCGCACTGAGCCACAGCATTGACCACGCGTCACATTCAACAGGAACGATGATGCTCTTCGTACGCCCAGGCCGCCTCGCCGATCTCGACGCGCTCGAGCATATGGCACGCACCGCGCAACCGGTGCTGCATTCCCTGCCGCACGACCGGCGCGCGCTCGAAGCGCGCGTCGCGTTGTCGGAAGACTCGTTTCGCGCGGAGGTCGATTTTCCGGGCGAGGAGTTCTATCTGTTCGTGCTCGAAGATGCGTCAAGCGGCAAGCTGATGGGCACGGCGAGCATCGTCGCCGCGGCAGGTTATTCGGACCCGTTCTACGCGTTTCGCAACGACGCGCTGATTCACGCGTCGCGCGAATTGCACGTGAACCGCAAGATTCACGCGCTGACCATGTCGCATGAGCTCACCGGCAAGAGCCGTCTGGCCGGCTATTACATCGATCCGTCGCTGCGGGGCGACGCCGCTGCGCATCTGATGTCGCGCGCGCGAATGATGTATATCGCCGCCAATCGCAAGCGCTTCACGTCCGAGGTGTTTTCGCTGCTGCTCGGCGTCACCGACGGGAACGGCGTGTCGCCATTCTGGGAAGCGGTGGGGCGCAAGTTCTTCGGCCGCGACTTCGCGGACATCGAGATCGAATCGGGTGGCCGCAGCCGCACGTTTATCGCCGAAGTGATGCCCACCTATCCCATCTATGTGCCGTTGCTGCCCGAGGCGGCGCAGCGTGTGCTCGGCGAGCCGGATTCGAAGGCCTTGCTCGCGTACGACATTCATCTCGAAGAAGGCTTCGAGACAGACCGCTACGTCGACATTTTCGACGCGGGTCCGGTATTGACCGCACAAGTGGACCGCAGCGCCTGTGTCACGCGCAACGAAACGCGCGTGGTGCATGAGAGCGATGCGGCCGCCAACGGCTCGACGTATCTGATCGCGCATAACGCCGCCGACGGCGAGTTCCGCTGCGTGCTCGGCGAACTGGCGGCGGGCAAACCGGCCGGCGCGCCGTTGCCGCACGCGGCGCGCGTCGTGCTCGGCGTAGAGGAGGGCGACACGGTGCGCTGCGTGCCGCTGCACGCGTCGCAGCAGGATGAACAATCGGGAGACGCACGATGATCGTCGTTCGCGTTGTGCAACGAGGCGATGTGGACGCGCTGATGCGGCTCGCGCAGGAAACCGGCCCGGGTCTGACCACTTTCAAGCCCGACCGCGAGGCACTCGCGGCACGCGTGGAGCGTGCGCGCCGCACGATGGAAGACAAGGCCGAGCCGTATGAAGCCGGCTACTTCTTCGTGATGGAAGACACAGATACCGGCGACGTGGCCGGCGTGTGCGGAATCGAAACAGCGGTGGGCCTGCAACAGCCGTTCTACAACTATCGCGTGAGCACGGTGGTGCATGCGAGCCAGGACCTCGGGATCTGGACGCGCATGCGCGCGCTGAATATCTCGCACGACCTGACGGGTTACGCGGAAGTGTGCTCGCTGTTCCTCAGCCCGCGTTATCGCACGAGCGGCGTGGGCGGCTTGCTGTCGCGGTCGCGCTTCATGTTTCTCGCGCAGTTTCGCGAGCGCTTTCCGCAGCGTCTGTGCGCGGAATTGCGCGGCCATTTCGATGCGGAAGGCAGCTCGCCGTTCTGGCGCGCGGTCGGCTCGCATTTCTACCAGATCGATTTCAACGCGGCGGACTACCTGAGTTCGCACGGCCGCAAGGCGTTTCTCGCCGAGCTGATGCCGCGCTACCCGGTGTATGTCGAGTTGTTGCCGCAAGAGGCGCAGGACTGCGTCGGCCTCACACATAGCGACACGATTCCGGCGCGCCGTATGCTCGAAGCGGAAGGGCTGCGCTACGAGAATCACGTCGATATTTTCGATGCGGGTCCGGTGCTCGAATGCCATATCGCCGATTTGCGCACCGTGCGCGAGAGCGTGGTGGTGCCGGTCGAAATCGGCGAGTCGGGCGCGCCGCAAGATGGGCGGAAGTCGATGGTATCGAATACCTCGTTGGGCGATTTTCGCGTCGGCGTGGTGGAGGGCGTGCCGCAGGACGGTGTGTTCCGCCTCAGCGCGGCCGAGGCCTCGGCACTCGACGTCGAGGCGGGCGACCTCGTGCGCGTGCTGCCGCAGAAACACAAACAGGGATGATCATGAGCGAGCTTTTCATCGGCGGCGAATGGGCCGCCGGCACAGGACCCGCATTCGCGTCGCGCAACCCGGGCACGGGCGCGGCGGTGTGGGAAGGCAACAGCGCGTCGGCTGACGACGTGGACCGCGCGGTGCGCAGCGCGCGCCGTGCGTTCGCCGCCTGGTCGGCGTCGAGTGTCGACGAACGTTGCGCCGTGGTGCGTCGCTTCGCCGCGCTCGTGACCGAACGCAAGGAAGCGCTGGCCGAAGCGATCGGCCGCGAAACCGGCAAGCCGTTGTGGGAAGCGCGCACGGAAGCCGCTTCGATGGCGGCCAAGGTCGAGATTTCGATTCAGGCCTATAACGAACGTACTGGCGAGAAGCGCTCGGCAATGGCGGACGGCACGGCCGTGTTGAGGCATCGGCCGCATGGCGTGGTGGCCGTGTTCGGGCCGTATAACTTTCCTGGGCATCTGCCGAACGGCCATATCGTGCCGGCGCTGATCGCGGGCAATGCGGTCGTGTTCAAGCCGTCGGAACTCGCGCCCGGCGTGGCCGCGCTCACCGTGCAGATCTGGCGCGACGCCGGTTTGCCGGCAGGCGTGCTGAACCTCGTGCAGGGCGAGAAAGACACGGGCATTGCGCTGGCGAATCACCGGCAGATCGACGGCCTCTTCTTCACAGGTAGTTCGGATACCGGAACATTGCTGCACAAGCAGTTCGGCGGCCGCCCCGAGATCGTGCTGGCGCTGGAAATGGGCGGCAACAATCCGCTCGTGATCGGGCCGGTGGCCGATGTCGATGCCGCCGTGCATCACACGATCCAGTCAGCGTTTCTGTCGGCGGGGCAGCGTTGCACGTGTGCGCGCCGCATCTTCGTGCCGAACGACGCAGCGGGCGATCGCTTCCTGGAGCGCTTCACCGAGGTCACCTCGCGCATCACTGTCGGCGAATACAACGCCGATCCGCAACCGTTCATGGGCGCGGTGATTTCGGTGCGCGCGGCGTCGCGTCTCGTCGCCGCGCAGGAACGCTTGCTGGCTGACGGCGCCAAAGCATTGCTGAAGATGGAGCAACGCGATCCGAAGCTCGGCTTCGTCACGCCCGCGATTCTCGACGTCACGAACGTGGCGAATCGGCCGGACGAAGAACACTTCGGTCCTTTGGCGCAGATCATCCGCTACGGCAGCTTTAACGAAGCGCTGGAACAGGCCAACGACACCGAGTTCGGCCTCTCGGCGGGCCTCCTCGCCGACGACGAAGCGCTCTGGGCGCACTTCCAGCGCACCATCCGCGCGGGCATCGTCAACTGGAACCGGCCGACCAACGGCGCCTCGTCGGGCGCGCCGTTCGGCGGTCCGGGCCGCTCGGGCAATCACCGGCCGAGCGCGTACTACGCCGCCGACTACTGCGCGTTCCCGATGGCTTCCGTCGAAAGCGCGCAACTGCAAATGCCCGCGAGCGTCTCGCCGGGCCTTCAATTCTAAGGATCGACGATGCAAGCCACTGAAGCCAATTTCGACGGCCTGGTCGGCCCGACCCACAACTACGCGGGGCTCTCGTTCGGCAACGTCGCGTCGCAGAACAACGAGAAGTCGGTTGCGAATCCGAAGGCGGCGGCCAAACAGGGCCTGCGCAAGATGAAGCAGCTTGCCGATCTCGGCTTTCATCAGGGCGTGTTGCCGCCGCAGGAGCGTCCGTCGATGCGTCTGTTGCGCGAGCTCGGTTTTTCCGGCGACGACGCAACGGTGATCGCGCGCGTGGCGCGAGACGCGCCCGAGTTGCTGGCCGCGGCGAGTTCGGCTTCGGCGATGTGGACCGCGAACGCGGCGACCGTGAGTCCGTCCGCCGATACGAACGACGGCCGCGTGCATTTCACGCCGGCCAATCTGTGCAGCAAGCTGCACCGCGCGATCGAACACGAATCGACGCGCCGCACGTTGCGCACCATGTTCAACGACACCGACCGTTTCGTGGTGCACGAGGCGTTGCCCGGCACGCCCGCGCTCGGCGACGAAGGCGCGGCGAATCACACGCGCTTTTGCGAGGAATATGGCGCGCGTGGCGTCGAATTCTTCGTGTATGGCCGTAGCGAGTATCGTCGCGGACCGGAGCCGAAGCGCTTCCCGGCGCGTCAGAGCTTCGAAGCGAGCCGCGCGGTGGCGCACCGTCATGGCCTCGCCGACGAGGCCACGGTCTACGCGCAGCAGAACCCCGACGTGATCGACGCCGGCGTATTCCACAACGACGTGATCGCGGTCGGCAATCGCAACACGCTGTTCTGTCATCAGTTTGCGTTCGTCGAACCGAACGCGGTGTACGACGAATTGCGCGCGAAACTCTCCGGCCTGAAAGCCGCCTTCAACGTGATCGAAGTGCCGGACGCGCAGGTGAGCGTTGCCGATGCGGTCAGTTCGTATCTGTTCAACAGCCAGTTGCTGACGCGGCCGGACGGCAAGCAGGTGCTGGTGGTGCCGCAGGAATGCCGCGAAAACCCGCGCGTGGCCGCTTACCTCGACGACCTGACCTCGCGCACAGGCCCGATCGACGACGTACTGGTGTTCGATCTGCGCGAAAGCATGAAAAACGGCGGCGGCCCGGCGTGCCTGCGCCTGCGTGTCGTGCTCGACGACGCGGAACGCGCAGCGGTGACACCAGGCGTGTGGATCGACGACACGTTGTTCGGCCGTCTGGATGCGTGGATCGAGAAACACTATCGCGACCGCCTCGCGCCGGCCGATCTGACCGACCCGCATCTGCTCGCCGAGTCGCGCACCGCGCTCGACGAACTGACGCAGATTCTCGGCCTGGGCTCGCTGTATGACTTCCAGCGCTGAGGGCAGCATGCCGGTTTCGCTGCTCGACGATTTCCTCGCTTATACGCTGGCCGGTACGCGGCCGGCCGCGAGCGAAGCACAGGGCACGTGTGCCGGCGGCGTGCGCTGGTCGTGGCTGGACGACGGCGTATTGCTGATGGAACCGGCTGTGCAGGAAGAGGGCATGCGCAGTGTGCTCGTCTCCGCCGGCGTGCATGGCGACGAAACCGCGCCGATCGAACTGCTCGCGTTTCTCGTGCGCGACATCGCGCATGGCACCGCGGCGTTGACCGGCCGCCTGCTGGTGATTCTCGGCAACGTCGACGCAATGCGCGACGCGTGCCGTTATCGCGACGACGATCTGAACCGGCTTTTCAGCGGCCGTCATCTGCAACTGCCGCAGAGCCACGAGGCGCCGCGTGCGGCGGCGCTGGAACGGGCCGCCACGCGGTTTTTCGCGGCGGCGCCAGACAATCCCGGCGCGCGCTGGCATATCGACATGCACACGGCCATCCGCGCGTCCGCCTTCGAGCAGTTCGCGTTACTGCCGCACACCGGCAAGCCGTTTTCGCGTGCGATGTTCGAGTGGCTCGGCGAGGCGCGCATCAGTGCGGTGCTGTTGCACACCACCAGGGGCAACACGTATTCGCATTTCACCGCGCAGGCATGTGGCGCGCTGGCTTGCACGCTGGAACTCGGCAAGGTGCGTCCGTTCGGGCAGAACGATCTGACGCGTTTCGCCGGCGCCGATCATGCGGTGCGGCACCTGCTGGCCGGCATGCGCGGCGAGGTGCGCGCGCCTATGCCGAGGGCGTTTACGGTAATCGACCAGATCACCAGGCAGAGCGAAGCATTCGAATTGCTGGTCGCGCCCGATGTCGCGAATTTCACGCCGTTCGCAAAAGACACGGTGCTCGCACGCGATGGCGACTATCGCTATGTCGTGCGTCACGACGAGGAGCGTCTCGTGTTTCCGAACGCGACGGTCAAGCCCGGTTTGCGCGCCGGCCTGATGGTCATCGAAACGACGCAGGACACGCTCTCGAAGCTCGTGTAGTCCACGCAGGAACCCGCGACCGTGCGCGCGGGTTTGCCTGAACGCGACATTTATTTACACCTTCCCACCTACGGCTCACGGCGCTCGCTCCACGACGCGCCGGGCGGCGCGCCCGCAGGGGCGGCAAACGCGGCCTGTACAATCGCGGCCTCGCGGCTGTTGCGCTGCATCACACCGGCCGCACGAGTTTGAATCGCAATTTTGGCGCGGCAATCATGCTTGCGCGGATTCGGCTCCGTCTCACTCAATACCGTAGAGGAACACCCGTAATGAAGATGAATTGGCGAAACATGGCCGCGCTCGCGCTGTTCGCGGCGGCCACGGCTACGGCCGGCACCGCATCGGCTGCGGATATCAAGGAAGTGCATTTCGGCGTCGAGGCGTCGTATGCGCCGTTCGAATCGAAGTCGCCGTCGGGCGAACTGCAAGGTTTCGACATCGACGTCGGCAATGCCGTGTGCGCGAAGCTGAAGGCCAGATGCGTGTGGGTCGAGAACTCGTTCGACGGTCTGATCCCGGCCTTGCAGGCGCGCAAGTTCAATGCCATCAACTCGGATATGACGATCACGGACCAACGCCGCCAGGCGATCGATTTCACCGATCCGATCTACACGATCCCGAATCAGATGATCGCGAAGAAGGGCAGCGGTCTGCTGCCGACGCCGGCTTCGCTCAAGGGCAAGCATGTGGGCGTGCTGCAGGGCACGATTCAGGAAACCTACGCGAAGGCGCGCTGGGCGCCGGCCGGCGTCGATGTCGTGCCGTATCAGACGCAGGATCAGATTTACGCCGACCTCGCTTCGGGCCGTCTCGATGCGGCGTTCCAGGACGCGGAGGCCGCGTCGAAAGGCTTCCTGAAGAAGCCGCAAGGCGCCGGTTTCGACTTTGCCGGTCCGGCTGTCACCGACGAAAAGCTGCTGGGCGCGGGCGTTGGCTTCGGCGTTCGCAAGGGCGACAAGGCATTGAAAGACGCGCTGAACCAGGCGCTCAGGGAACTGAAGGCGGACGGCACGATCGACCGCTTTGCGGCCAGATACTTCGACGTGAAAGTGGTATTGAAGTGACGCGCGCCTCGCGCGTTTTCGCTGTCTGTATCTGATGGTGCGAATGCAAACGGCCGCGGCCGTTTGCATTCGAGGTGTGACGCATTGGCACCCGCGTTGGCGCCAGGCCATGCCGCGGCGTGACCGCCGCTCGATCAACGCGCGTTCGCTTGCGGTTGACCGAGATAGTCGAACACCACCTCGCCGAGACCGAGCGTCAGGTCGGCGATCAGATGGCGCGCCTCCACGACTTCCAGTACCGGCAATGCCGCGACCGGCGCGAGCGCGTGCGGCGCCAGTTCGAGCGCGGCCGGCCCGGTCCATGCGCCTTTCAGATCGATGTCCTGCAGGTAGTAGCGCACCAGTTCGCAGATGCGCGGCGTGCCGTCCACATGCGGAATCACCTTGAGCAGGAAGTTCGGCGTTTCGAGGCGTTTTTTCTGCTGCGCGAGATCGAGCTGCCGGTGCTTGTAGCCCATCGTGCCGGTGGCGATGCGCACCGGGCCGTAGTCGAGCGTGCCGACCAGCGTGTCGGTATGGACGGCGAGCACCGGGTTCGCGAGCTTCTTCGGAAATCCCCACAACTCGCGGCCGCCGGCGATCGGCGGGTGATCGTCCAGATACATGGCCAGCGTATAGCCGCCCGCCACACCCTTGTACGAAACCGGAATTACCTGGCCGCTTTCCGTGTAGTCGCCGAAGCCGGTCGAGTCCGGCATGCGAATGAATTCGTAGTGGACCAGCGGCTCGCCGATTTCGAGCGGCTCAGGCACCACGGCGCGCAGTTTGTCCGGATCGGTGCGGTAGGTGATGATCAGAAATTCGCGGTTGATGAACCGGTACGGGCCCATAGGAAATGCCGGGCTGGTGATCGGCATCGCGAAGGCATTTGACAGCACGCTTTTGACGTCCATGTTTTCCTCGATGATTAAACGCGGTTGGAACGCTTTTGCACTGCACAAGAGTATCGGCGATTTCGGGGCGGATTTCTTTCGGACGCGTCTCCAATTATTTCGAGATATTGCTTCATGGGCGTGTCGGCGCATGGCGGCGTGAGATAAAATCGCCGGACGCATCGCGGGCGCCAAGGGCCTCACATCTCGGGCCGCGCGCCGACGGGGCAGCGAAAACCAGAATACTGTAGCAAGCGTCGCAGCGGCGCTCAGCGGGGGAGCACTATGACCAGCATCGCAATCGAAAAACCGGGCCAGCGTGGCGCCACGGAGGATGCGCAATTGAACGCCAGCTTCGCGCGACAGCCGATTCTGAATCGGGACGGCATGCTGTGCGGCTACGACATCAAGGTGCGCGCACCTGAATGGACCGCGGAGATGGCAGAAGCCGCGCAGGCCGCCGCGCACGCGGACATCGAGGCGGATGCGGAGGCCCCGGCGGGCCGCGCGCCCGATCCCGCGCAACTCGTGGCGCGAGCGGTCATTCACGGTCTGCTCCAGGGCGCGGTGCGCAGCGCGTTGACCGGGCATCCGGCCTACGTCGACGTGAGCCGCGAGATGCTGTTCGACGACGCGATCCTGCGGTTGCCCGCCGAGCGCTTCATGCTCGAACTGGCGCCCACCATCACGGTCGACGAGGCGCTGGTGGCGCGCATCGTCCAGTTGCACGGGCGCCGCTATCGCTTCGTGCTCGACGAGGTGACGCAGCCCACCGAAGCCTTCGCCAAACTGCTGCCTTACGCCGAAGTCGTCAAGATCGACTTCACGCGCGCGTCGCCCGCGCTGCTGCCGAAACTGGCGAGCGTGCTCAAGTCGGCGGGCAAACTGCTGGTCGCCTCGGGCATCGACGCACAAGCCGATTTCGAAACGGCGCACGGACTCGGCTTCGATCGCTTCCAGGGTTACTTCTTCGCGCGCGCCCAGACCTCCACCGCGCGCCGCGTCAGCGCGCCGCGCCACGCGCTGCTGAATCTGCTGCAACTCCTCTCGGGCGATCCGACCGTCGCGCAGCTCGAAGCCGAACTCAAGCTGAACCCGGTGCTGGTGATGCATCTGATGAAGCTCGCCAATTCGAGCGGCCTCGCCGTCGGCCACAAGGTGACGACGTTGCGCGAAGCGATCAACGCCACCGGCACCAACCGCATCGCCCGTTGGACGCAACTGCTGCTCTACGCCGACGGCCGCAAGGTCGCGCTTGAGGACGATCCGTTGCTGCAACTCGCCGCGACCCGCGCGCGCTTCATGGAACTGGCAATCGAGCGCCTGCCCGAAGCCGGCCGCGATGAAGCGGACGCGGCATTCCTGACCGGCGTGTTCTCATTCGTCGACGCGGTGTTTGGCGGCTCGCTCGAAAGCACCCTGAACGTGCTGACGTTGTCGCGTCCGATCCAGGCCGCGATCCTGCACCGCGAGGGTGTGTTGGGGCTGTTGCTGAGCACGGTCGCGGCACTGGAGCGCGGCGACTGGAATGAGATCGGCACGCTGTGCGCGCGCCTTGCGCCGCTCACCGTCGAGGAGGTGGCGGCAATGGGTCTGGCGGCAGGCGCGTGGGCCGGCGTCGCGGACCGCAGCGCGGAAGGGCTCGAAAGAATCGAGGATTGAAGCCGGTGATCCGGGCCGCGCCATGCGGCGCATGCCGGCCCCCGGCAAGCCTGACCCGACTTCAACGTGGCGTCGGGCAAATACAGAACTGGTGAGCGTGAAGCGCCGTGATCAACGATCACGCCAGGTCTTCACATCGTCTCCATTTCCTGCATCTGCCCCAGGCCGAAAAAACGCCCTAACTCCCTCGCCAGTTCATTCAACACGCTCATTTCTTTCTGTGAGATGCGGCGTGGCTCCTGACTATGCGACCAGTCGCCGTATAAAAGCGCCACGGTCGTGTCGGTTTCGTCGACCACCGGCAGCAGCACGAAGGCGCGGGCGTCGTCGAAAGAGCGGCGGAACCAGTCGGGTAGCCGCGCGACCATCTTCGGATCGCGCGCGTTCTCGATGAAGATGCCCACCGAGTTCGCAATCGCCAGATGAAACACGTCGGGCTCGAAGGCGGTGTTGAAGGTCAGCCTGGGCAAGGCCGCGTCGATCTTCGGTCCGAGTCCGAGGCGCGCCTTGAAGGTGCCGTTGCTGTGCTTGACGAACACCACCGTGCGCGCAAAGCCGAGACCGGCCAGCAGGGTTTCGGCGGCCATTGCCAGCGCCGGCGCGAGCGGGCTGCCCTCGGGCAGGCCGCGCAGATCCTTGACCCCCACCGCGATGCGCGCCTCGGGGTTGAGCGCTTCGCGCGCGATCGCGTCCGCGTTGGCGCGCAACTCGACGATTTCGCGCATCACGCCGTCGCCGCCTTCCTCGCGGGCGAGCGCGACACTCATATCGAGCAGCACGTCCGCGTCGGTGTTCAGCGCGCCGCTATATTCCTGCGCCAGCCCGGCGATGCGTTCCTCGCGCTCCCAGTCCGGCATGTTCTGCTGGGTGAGCACGTCGGCCACGGCTGTCGAGTAGTTGGTGATGGCGCGCAGCCACTGCACCTGGCGCGGCTGCGTGACGTCCTGCGGGTCGAATTCGCCCATGCCGGAGCGGATCATGTCGGGCAGGCGCCAGCGCACGGCGGCTTCGGCGCCGATTTCGTCGAACGTCACGCCGAGCACCAGCACGCAGGCATCGGCTTCGAGCGTGCCGCTCTCGATGTGACGGCGAATCTGATCCCATTCGGCGTCGAGATAGAACACCACCAGCAGCTTGCCGATCTGCCGCATCAGTGTGCAGACCACGGCTTCCTCGCCGGCGCGCAGATCGCCGCGCTCGGTCAGCTTGCGGGCGACGCAGCCCGACAGCAGCGTGCGGTTCAGTTCGAGTTTCGCGTCGATGCGGCGCGGCGCGCTGGCGTGAAAGTGATCGACGATCTTCAGGCCGACCACGAGATGGCCGACCGCGTCCATGCCGAGCACCATCAACGCGCGCGAGACGGTCGTGATGTTGCCGCCGAACGCCATGTACATGGCCGAATTGGCGAGACGCAGCACCTTTTGCGTGAGGGCGAAGTCGGACAACACCACTTGCACGAGGCCGGTGAAGTCGAGGTCGTCATTGTTCATCGCCGCCATCGTGGAGCGCAGCGACTGCGACAGCATGGGGAAATCGCCGCGCTCGCTCATTCGCGTCCAGAGCCGGTCGAGCACTGCCGCCTTTACCATGTGAGTCCCGCAAAAGCCATACGTGTTCCAATGAATGCCGCGCCGGCCTTGAGCCGGCATGTTCCGGTACGTGAGCGCTTTGCCTGCATCGCTATGCGGTGTGCAGATGAAGCGTGCGCGCTTTGAACCGCTCGGCGAGTTCGTCGGAGGGCAGCGCCTTGCAGACGAGCCACCCCTGGATGTGGTCGCATCCCATCTCGGTGAGGAGGGTTCGCTGAGCTTCCGTTTCGACGCCCTCGGCCACCAGTTCGAGATCGAGTGTCTGGGCGAGACCCACGACCGCGCTAACGATTGCCTGATCGTTTCGCGAGGTTAGCAGATTCTCGACAAAACTCCTGTCGATCTTCAGCTTGGCGAGCGGAAAGCGTTGCAGGTAAGCCAGGCTCGAATAGCCGGTGCCGAAGTCGTCGACGGCGAAGCGGATGCCCATCGCCGTCAGGTCTTCGAGCAGCACCTTGGCATGCGCCGGGTCGTGCATCAGCAGGCTTTCGGTGATCTCGAACACGAGGCGGCGCGGATCGATGCCGGTCAGCTCGATCGCTTCGCGCACGGCGTCCTTGAAGCGCGGATCGCGGAACTGCTGCGGCGACACGTTCACGGCCACGTACTGCAGGCAGATGCCTTTGGCGTCCCACTGGATCAACTGCATGCAGGCCACCTTCAAGACCCAGTTGCCGAGGAAGTTGATCAGGCCGATCGATTCCGCGAGCGGGATGAACATGGACGGCGGCACCAGCCCGTGCACCGGGTGCAACCAGCGGATCAACGCTTCCACGCCGACCACGCCGTGCGTGCGGCTGCTCGTGATCGGCTGGAAGTGCAGCGAGAACTCGCCGTTGCGCACGCCGTCGTAGAGGTCGGCCTCCAGCTTCAGGCGCTCGGCGTCGGCGGGGTTGTCGTCGGGGACGTAGAAGGCGAGCGTGTTGCCGCCGGCCGCCTTGGCTTGCAGCAGCGCGTGGTCCGCCCAGCGCAGCAGGTGGGTGTCGTGAGCGGCGGTGTCGTTGGCGTGGCGCACGTCCGGGTAGAGCGCAATGCCGATGCTCGCCGACAGGTGCACCTGCTGGCCGTTGAATACATACGGCTGCTGGATCGCGGTGAGCAGGCGCCGCGCCAGGGTCTCGGCGGCGGCCGCCGCGTCGGTGCGGCTCGCGGCGGGCTTCACCAGGATCGCGAACTCGTCGCTCGCCACGCGCGCCACGGTCTCGCCCGGGCTCGTCATATTCAGTATGCGGCGCGAGGTGTCGCGCAGCATTTCGTCGCCGGCGTCGTAGCCGAGCGCGCGGTTCACGCGCTGATAGTCGTCGAGGTCGAGCAGCAGCAGCGCGGCCGGCGTGCCGTGCGCGTCGGCCTGCTGCTGGGCGTCGAGCAGCGCCGGAATCAGCGCCGACTGATTGGCCAGATTGGTCAGGCGGTCCAGATGCAGCGCCTGGGTCAGGCGTTCCTCGGTGGCGCGCCAGGCCGACACGTCGAAGCCGGCGATCGCATAGCCGTCGGCGCCGTCGTGGCTGCTGCGCACCACGCGCAGTTCGACGGTGATCGGGTAAGTGAGCGACTTGATGAGACCGAGCGTGGCCTTCTCGACATTGCCGGAGGCGGCGGCACGGGTGAGCAGCGCGTCGAGGCGCGGCACATCGGCCGGCGCCACGAGGTCGTGCAGCGTGATGGTTTCGAGATACTCGCGGTGATAACCAATGAAGCGCAGGCTGGCATCGGACACATAGAGGAAGTGCAGTTCGTCGTCGACGTGCGCCAGCAGGTCGACGGCGCCGACCACCTGTTCCAGTTGCGCAGCGCGGCCGGCAGCCGTCTGCGGTTTGCCGTGCTCGCGCCGGCCGAGCGCACGAAGCCGATCGATGACCGTGCGCAAGGAGCCCCGGCGGGGCGCGGTGATCCTGTTCGCTTCCATGTTTATCGCTGGGAACCTGTATTCGTCTGCAGGCGAGGCGGCTGTTTTCCGCCGTGTCGGGCGGTCGAGAGGGTATCAGGCCGCCCTATCAGAACGAGATAACGGCCGGTGCCGGGAAATCTTTAGCGCGTGCCGCAAAAAACACCCGGTAAGGAAAAGCTTGCGTGGCATTGCGCTCGCCGGAGGCCGATTCGGCTAAAGTGCGGCTATCCGACGTCCGTTAATACGGGAAACCTGTTGTGCAGCGCCGGCCATGACGCCGCCGCTGCGTAGCTTTCCGAACACTTGCACCGATGCTCATGTCTGAACGCCATCAAGCCAGGGCCACTGCCCGGCACAGCGAGGTGCTCGACTCGACTGCCGAAGCCGCCGCGCCGCTGCCTTCCGCGCAGTTCGTCTATCTGGGCCGCCAGCCGATCCTCGATCGCGACGGTGCGCTCAATGCTTACGAATTGTTGTTCCGAGCCGGCGCGCATAACTACGCCGAAGTCACCGACGACGCCCAGGCCACGGCGCAGGTGGTGGCGCGCGCCATCGGCGGGATCGGTGTGCCGACGGTGCTGGGGCGGCATCGCGGTTTCGTCAATATCGACCGGGCGCTGCTCTTTAACGACATCGTCCATCTGATGCCGCCCGGGCGCTTCGTGCTCGAAATTCTCGAGACCGTGGAATTCGACGCGCCACTGTGCCGCCGTCTGGGCGAACTGCGCCGCGCCGGCTTTCAGGTGGCGCTCGACGACATCAGCGAACTGTCCGACGAGTTGGGCGCCGCGCTGCCGTACGCCGACATCGTCAAGATCGATTTCTTGCAGACCGACCGCGCCGTGCTCCCGAAGCTGGCGTCTGTCGTGCGCGGGCAGGGCAAGACGCTGATTGCCGAGAAGGTCGAGACACGCGAAGACTTCGCGCTCGCACGCGAGCTCGGCTTCGATCTGTTTCAGGGCTATTTTTTCGCGCGGCCCCAGGTGCTGGCCGCGCCGCGCAACCGCTCGCCGCGGCCGGGCCTGCTGCGTCTGCTCGCCTTGCTGTCGCGCGATGCCGGCATCGCCGAACTCGAAGCCGAACTCAAGCTGAACCCGAGCGTGGTGGTGCAACTGCTGCGCCTCGTCAATTCGAGCGCGTTCGGCCTGGGGCGCAATATTGCGTCGCTGCGCGAGGCGATCATCGCCACCGGCACGCGGCAGATCGCGCGCTGGGCGCAACTGCTGCTTTACGCCGACAGCGGCGATCTGCCGCTGCGCGCCGATCCGCTGGTGCAGCTGGCGGGAACGCGCTCGCGCTTCATGGAACTGGCCGCCGCCTGGCTGCGACCCGCCGATGACGAATTCGCCGACGCCGCGTTCATGACCGGGATTTTTTCGCTGATCCACGTGGTGCTGGGCAGCTCGCCTGGCGCGGTGCTGGAGAAACTCGGCCTCGCGCTGCGGATTCGCGAAGCGATCGTCTCGCGGCGCGGCGAGCTGGGCACCTTGCTGCGCCTCGCCGAGGTGGCCGGCGAAGGGGGCGACGCGGCGTCGATCGCGCTCGGCCCCGATGCGCCGCCCGGCTTCGTGGCCTTCACGCCGGAAGTGCTGGCCCAGTTGAACCTGTCGGCCGCGGCCTGGTTCGGTGCGCATATCGGCGAAGTGGTTGTCTGACGAACGGCCGGTCCTGCGGTATTTCTGCGGGTTGCCGTGAGTTGGCGGCGTGGGGCGGCGCAGGTTGGCCGAACCGTGTCCGCGGTGTCCGCGGCAGCGGCTTGCGCATCTTTCGGGCGGGTTCTTACGTACCTCGTGAGTACGTGGTCCAATAGCGAAGTTGGCCCGCGTTCCCGTGAACGCAGCGGCCCTGGGTTCGTAGGACGAACCGCATGCATGAACGCCTGGAGGAACAGACAGATGAAGAAGAAATTCATATCGGCGGTACTGGCCGGCGCCGTCTCGGTGGGATTCGCCATGCATTCGCTGACGGCCTCGGCGACCCTCAAGCCGGGCGACGCGGCGCCGGCGTTCACCGCGCAGGCTTCGCTGGGCGGCAAGACCTACACCTATTCACTCGCCGACGAGCTGAAGAAAGGACCGGTGGTGCTGTACTTCTATCCGGCCGCCTTCACCAAGGGCTGCACGATCGAAGCCCACGAGTTCGCCGAAGCCGTGGACGAGTACAAGAAATATGGCGCGACGGTGATCGGCGTGTCGCACGACAACATCGACACGCTGACGAAGTTTTCGGTGAGCGAATGCCGTAGCAAGTTCCCGGTCGCGGCCGACGCCGACTCGAAGGTGATCGGCGAATATGACGCGGGCATGCCGATGCATGCGTCGATGGCCAATCGCGTGTCGTATGTGATCGCGCCGGACGGCAAGATCATCTATGAATACACGAGCCTGTCGCCGGAGAAGCATGTCGAGAACACGCTGAAGGCGGTGAAAGAATGGGCTGCGACGCACAAGCAGCCGTGAGAACGGCAACCGGCGTCCGCGCATTTCACGCAATGGTTTCTTGCGGGCAGGGCGAACATTGCTCGTGCTAGGCTGGGATTTTTGACCGTGAGTTTGCGATGCCGATTCTCGTTGCGTTGATTGCGCTGGCCGCGCTGGTGTATGGCGCGGTGCGGGCGTTCCATGCGTTGCAGGCCGCGTTCGGACTGGGCGTTGCGGTTGGCGCTGCCGTGCTGGTCCTGGCATTGCTGATGGCCGCGCTGGCGTATTGGTGGCGCCGCCGCAAGGAGGTGGCGCCGAATATCCGCGACGGCGACTGGACTCACGAACTCCAGGGCAGTTGGGGATGGGTCCGGCTCGCTGCGGCCAGGCGCCTGTGCGAAATCCAGGTTGGCGTGGAGCAGGGCGCTTATATCTTTGCCGATCTGCTTGACGCCGAGGCGCAAGGCCGCGAGGCACAGGCGCAGGTCGCGCTGAAGGTCAAGGACGCGACGCGTGAGGTGTGGGTGCTGCCCATGTCGAGCGAGCGGCAGGCCAGGCAATGGCAGCGGATTTTTCAGCTTGCCATGCAGCAGAAGCTTTGAAGAACGGCAATGTGGCTATCCGTTAGGCAAAGGCCGCGGTTTGCCCGACTGCGCACACGCGTCATTTACGGATAACGCGGTGCGCAGCATCAGGAAGGAGCAATCCCCGTGCGCCGTGTCCTGCGCGATTCCCACCTCACGCGGATCCGGTCCATGTAGAGATATACCACCGGCGTCGTATAGAGCGTGAGCATCTGGCTGACGATCAGGCCGCCGACAATCGCGATCCCGAGCGGCGCGCGAAGCTCGGCGCCTTCGCCGCGCCCGAACGCGAGCGGCAACGCGCCGAGCAGCGCGGCACAGGTGGTCATCATGATCGGCCGGAAACGCAGCAGACACGCCTGAAAAATCGCGTCGCGCGAAGACAGTCCGTGCCGCGAGGCTTCGATCGCGAAGTCCACCATCATGATCGCGTTCTTCTTCACGATGCCGATCAGCAGAATCACGCCGATCAGCGCGATGATGCTGAACTCAGTCTTGAAGAGCAGCAGCGCCAGCAGCGCTCCCACGCCCGCTGAAGGCAGCGTGGACAGAATCGTCAGCGGATGGATGTAGCTCTCGTACAGCATGCCGAGCACGATATACACGGCGGCCAGCGCGGCCAGAATCAGGATCGGCTGATCGGACATGGACTGCTGGAACGCCTGCGCCGTGCCCTGGAAGCTGCCGTGGATGGTGCCCGGCATGCCGATCTGCGCCATCGTGTCGTAGATTGCCTGGGTTGCGGTGGAAAGCGACACGCCCGGCGGCAGGTTGAACGAAATCGTCGAGGCCACGAACTGGCTCTGGTGGTTCACGGAGAGCGGCGTGCTGCCCGGCCCGAAGCTCGCGATCGCCGACAGCGGCACCATCGTTTCCTTCGCGGTCGACACCGCCGCGCCCGACGAAGCGCTTGACTTGCCGCTCGCCGCGATCGAGTTGATCGCCTGGTTGCGCGCGGAGTCGGCGGCGATGCTCGCCGCACTCGATGCGGTCGTGCCCGCCGTGCCGCCCGTCGTCGCGCTGGTCGAGGTGGTGTTCGCCGCCGCCGTCACCGTGCCCGCCGGTGCATTGGTGGTCTGCGCGCCGCTCGCGCTGCCGCCCGAGGTGCTGATATAGATCTGCTTGAGCATATCCGGGCTCTGCCAGTACTTCGGCGCGACTTCCATCACGACGTGATACTGGTTCAGCGGGTTGTAGATCGTCGATACCTGGCGCTGGCCGAACGCGTCGTACAAGGTGTTGTCGATCTGCGCCGGCTTGATGCCGAGGCGCGCGGCGGTGGCGCGGTCGATCGTCACCATCGCTTCGAGGCCGCCTTGCTGCTGGTCGGAGTTCACGTCGGCGAGTTCGGGGCGCGCCTGCAGCGCCTCGGTGAGCTTCGGCCCCCACAGGTACAGGTCGGGCGTGGAATCGGCGAGCAGCGTGAACTGGTACTGCGCGTTCGATTGCCGTCCGCCGACCCGAATATCCTGCACCGCCTGCAGGAAGGTCCGCGCGCCGGCCACGTCGCCGAGCGGCGCGCGCAGTTGCTGGATCACCTGATCGGCGGAAAGCTTGCGCTCGGATTTCGGTTTCAGCGTCACGAACATGAAGCCGGAGTTGGTCTGCCGCCCGCCCGTGAAGCCGGCCACGCTATCCACCGCCGGATTCTTGCCGACAATCTCCATCATCTGCGCGAACTTGCCTTTCATGGCCTGGAACGAGGTGCTCTGATCGGCCTGAATGCCGCCGATCAGCCGCCCGGTGTCCTGCTGCGGAAAGAAACCCTTCGGCACGATGATGTACAGCCAGACGTTCAGGCCGATGGTCAGCAGCAGGATCGTCACGATCAGGCGCGGATGCAGCAGCGCCCAGCCGAGCGTGCGTTCATAGCCGCGCTGCATCGACGCGAAGCCGCGTTCCAGCCAGCGGCCGAACCGGCCTTCTTCCTTCTGCTCGTGCGGCTCGCGCAGGAGGCGCGAGCACATCATCGGCGTGAGCGTGAGGGAGACGATCAGCGACACGCCGATCGCGAGCGAAAGCGTCAGCGCGAATTCGCGGAACAGGCGCCCGACAATGCCGCCCATCAGCAGGATCGGCAGGAACACGGCGACCAGCGAAATACTGATCGACAGCACCGTAAAGCCGACTTCGCGCGCGCCGAGAAAGGCCGCCTTCATGCGCGGCACGCCGTTCTCGATATGCCGTGAGATGTTCTCCAGCACCACGATCGCGTCGTCCACCACGAAGCCGGTCGCGATGGTCAAGGCCATCAGCGAGAGGTTGTCGATCGAGAAGCCGAGCATGTACATCGCGCCGAACGTGCCGATGATCGAGATCGGCACGGCCACGCTCGGAATCAGCGTGGCGCGCCAGTTGCGCAGGAACAGGAACACCACCATCACCACCAGCGCCACCGCGATCACGAGGGTGCGCTCGGTGTCTTTCAGCGACGCGCGGATCGTGGTGGAGCGGTCGGCGGCCGGCGCGATCTCGACGTCCGCGGGCAGCGACGCGTGCAGTTGCGGCAGCATTGCCGTCACCCGGTCGATGGTGTCGATGATGTTCGCGCCCGGCTGGCGATACAGGATCACCAGCACCGAACGCTTGCCGTTGAAGAGCCCGAGGTTGCGCAGATCTTCGACCGAATCGACCACCTCCGCCACGTCCGAGAGCTTCACCGCCGCGCCGTTGCGATAGGCGATGACCAGGTCCTTGTATTGCGACGCCTTGCTGGCCTGGTCGTTGGTGTAGATCTGCACGCGGTTCGGGCCGAATTCGATCGAGCCTTTCGGGCTGTTCGCGTTGGCGGCGGCGAGCGCCGCGCGCACGTCTTCGAGGCCAATACCGTAGTGCGAGAGCGCGTTCGGTTCCAGTTCGACGCGCACGGCGGGATTGGCCGAGCCGCTCACGTCCACTTCGCCGACGCCGTCCACCTGCGAGAGCGACTGTTGCAGCACGGTGGCCGCGGAGTCGTACAACTGGCCGGCGGTGAGCGTTTTCGACGTGAGCGCGAGGATCAGGATCGGCGCGTCGGCCGGATTGACCTTGTGGTACGTCGGGTTGCTGCGCAGGCTCGCCGGCAGATCGGCGCGCGCCGCGTTGATGGCGGCCTGCACGTCGCGCGCGGCGCCGTCGATGTCGCGGTTCAGGCCGAACTGCATGGTGATGCGCGTCGAGCCGACCGAGCTCATCGAGGTCATTTCGGTGACGTCGGCGATCGAGCCGAGATGCCGTTCGAGCGGACTGGCGACGCTGGTCGCCACGGTGTCCGGACTCGCGCCCGGCAACGTGGCCTGCACTGAAATGGTCGGGAAATCGACCTGCGGCAGCGGCGCCACCGGCAGCTTCGTGAACGCGAAAATGCCGGCCAGCGCAATGCCGACCGCGAGCAGCGTGGTGGCGACCGGACGGGAGATAAACGGACGCGACAGGTTCATCGCTCAGTTCCCCGCGTCGGTGACGGGCGGCGTGGGCTTGCCCCGATTGAAGCGCTCACGCACGCGGCGCCCGAGCGAGTCGAACGCGAGGTAGATCACCGGCGTGGTGAAGAGCGTCAGCAACTGGCTGACGATCAACCCGCCCGCAATCGCGATACCGAGCGGACGGCGCAGCTCCGAGCCGGCACCCGTGCCGAGCATCAGCGGCAGCGCGCCGAGCAGGGCGGCGAGCGTGGTCATCAGGATCGGCCGGAAACGCAGCAGACACGCCTGATAGATCGCCTCGCGCGGCGGCTTGCCTTCTTCGCGCTCGGCGTAGAGCGCGAAGTCGATCATCATGATCGCGTTCTTCTTCACGATACCGATCAGCAGCACGATGCCAATGATGCCGATGATGTCCAGATCGTGCCCGGTAACGAGCAGCGCGAGCAGCGCGCCGACACCGGCCGAGGGCAGCGTGGAGAGAATCGTGATTGGATGGATGAAGCTCTCGTACAGCACGCCCAGCACGATATACATCGTGACGATCGCCGCGAGGATCAGGAACAGCTCGTTCGACAGCGACGCCTGGAATGCCAGCGCCGCGCCCTGGTAGCGCGTCTGGAACGACGCGGGCAAGCCGATGTCTTTCTGCGCCTGGTCGATCGCCTTCACCGCCGCACCGAGCGACGAGCCCGGCGCAAGGTTGAACGACACGGTGGTGGCCGGGAACTGGCTCAGGTGCGTGACCAGCAGCGGCGCGGGCTTCTCGATGAAGCGCGCGATCGAGGAGAGCGGCACCTGTCCGCCCGTGGACGTGGAAGAGGGCAGATAGATCGACTTCAGCGATTCGGTGTAGTGCTGCATTTCCGGCTGCGCTTCCAGAATCACGCGGTACTGGTTCGACTGCGTGAAGATGGTCGAGATGATGCGCTGGCCGAACGCGTCGTACAGCGCGCTATCCACGGTGGCCGGCGTGATGCCATAACGCGACGCGGTGGCGCGGTCGATTTCGATGTAGACCGACTGGCCGTTGTCCTGCAGATCCGTCGCCACGTCCGCCAGTTCGGGCGACTGCCGCAGGCGCTCGACAAGCTTGGGCACCCACGTGGTGAATTCGCCGATGTTCGGATCGGTCAGCATGAACTGGTACTGCGTGGGGCTCACCGTCGAGTCGATGGTCAGGTCCTGCACCGGTTGCATGTACAGCGACGCGCCCGGAATATGCGCCACATCCCGCTGCAACTGGCGGATCACTTCGCTCGCGGTGTTGCTGCGGTCGTCGCGCGGCTTCAGGTTGATCAGCATGCGGCCGCTGTTCAGCGTGATATTGCTGCCGTCCACGCCGATGAACGAAGTCAGGCTTTCCACGTCCGGATTCTTCAGGATCTGCGCGGCGAGTTCCTGCTGGCGCTCGGCCATCGACGCATACGATACCGACTGCGGCGCCTGCGTGATCGCCTGGATCACGCCGGTGTCCTGCACCGGGAAGAAGCCCTTCGGAATGTACACGTACAGCAGGCCGGTCAGCACCAGCGTGAGGAGTGCGACGACCAGCGTGGAGCGTTGCCGGTTCAGCACCCACGTGAGCGCGACCGCATAGCGTGCGATCACCCAGTCGATCGCGCGGTGCGCTTTGGCCTCGAAACGGTGGTTCTCGTGCGGCGGCGTGTGGCGCAGCAGTTTCGCGCACATCATCGGCACCAGCGTGAGCGACACGACTGCCGAGATCACGATCGTCACGGCGAGCGTAATGGCGAATTCGTGGAACAGGCGGCCGACCACGTCGCCCATGAAAAGCAGCGGAATCAGCACGGCGATCAGCGAAACCGTCAGCGAAATGATGGTGAAGCCGATCTGTTTCGAACCCTTCAGCGCGGCTTCGAGCGGCGACTCGCCGTCTTCGACATAACGCGCGATGTTCTCGATCATCACGATCGCGTCGTCCACCACGAAACCGGTCGCGATGGTCAGCGCCATCAGGGACAGGTTGTCCAGCGAGAAGCCGCACAGGTACATCACGGCGAGCGTGCCGATCAGCGACAGCGGCACCGAGAGACTCGGAATGATGGTCGCGTAGATGTTGGCGAGGAACAGGTACATCACCATCACCACCAGCACGACCGACATCGCGAGTTCGAACTGCACGTCGCGCACGGAAGCGCGGATCGTGGTGGTACGGTCGGTGACGATTTCCACGTCCAGCGCGGCGGGCAGCGCCTGCTGCAATTGCGGCAGCAGCTTCTTGATGCTGTCCACCACCTGGATCACGTTCGCGCCCGGCTGGCGCTGCACGTTCAGAATGATCGCGGGCGTGCCGTCCACCCATGCGCCGAGCTTGGTGTTCTCGGCGCCCTGTACGATGGTGGCCACGTCGGTCAGCATCACCGCGCGGCCGTTCTTGTACGCGACCACCGCGCTCTTGTAGGCGTCGGCGTCGGTCAACTGGTCGTTCGCGTTGATCGTGTAGTTGCGCGTGGGGCCGTCGAAATTGCCCTTCGGCGTGTTGACGTTCAGGTTCGAGATGGTGGTGCGCAGGTCGTCGAGATTCAGGCCGTACGCGGCGAGCGCGCGCGGGTTCGCCTGAATGCGCACGGCCGGGCGCTGGCCGCCCGACAAGCTCACCAGGCCCACGCCCGCCACCTGCGAGATTTTCTGCGCGAGACGCGTGTCGGCCAGATCCTGCACCTGCGTGAGCGGCAGCGTCTTCGAGGTGATCGCGAGCGTGATGATCGGCGCGTCGGCCGGATTGACCTTGGCGTAGATCGGCGGCGCGGGCAGGTCCGAGGGCAGCAGGTTGCCGGCCGCGTTGATGGCGGCCTGCACTTCCTGTTCGGCGATGTCGAGCGGCAGATCGAGGCTGAATTGCAGCGTGATGATCGACGAGCCGGCCGAGCTTTGCGAGGACATCTGATTGAGCGACGGCATCTGCCCGAACTGGCGTTCGAGCGGCGCGGTGACCGACGACGTCATCACGTCCGGGCTCGCGCCCGGATAGAAGGTCTGCACCTGGATGGTCGGATAGTCGACCTCGGGCAGCGCGGAGAGCGGCAGGAAGCGCAGCGCGACGAGACCGACCAGCATGATCGCCGCCATCAGCAGCGCGGTGCCGACGGGACGCAGAATAAAAGCGCGGGATGGATTCATGCGATAGGTGCCGTGCCTTTATTGCGAGGCTTGCGCCGCGTGTTTGCGATGATGCCCGCGCGTGCCGGAGGCGCCCGACGCCGCGGCTGCGCCGCGCGCACCGGAAGCACCACGGGGCTTGTCGGCCGGAATCGTGATCTTCGCGCCTTCCTTGAGGCGGTCCGAACCGTCGATCACGACGCGCTCGCCGACTGCCAGGCCGGATTTGATGCTGGTGCGCTCGCCGTCCACGGGGCCGACCTTGACCGGCCGCACCGTCACGGTGTTGTCCGGCTTCACAACGTACACGAACTGGCCCATCGAGCCGTTGAGCACGGCCGGCGTTGGCACGATCACCGCGTCCTTGATCGTATCGACCAGCAGCCGGGTATTCACGAACTGGTTCGGGAACAGCAGGTTCTTGCTGTTCTGGAAGATCGCGCGCAGCTTGATCGTGCCGGTGGTGGTGTCGATCTGGTTGTCCAGCGTTTCGAGCGTGCCGCCTTCGAGCGAGGTGGTGTTGCTGCGGTCGTACGCGGTGACCGAGAGTTTCTCGCCCGCCTGGGTCTGCTGGATGATCTGCTGCAGATTGTCTTCGGAGGTGGTGAAGATCACGCTGATCGGCTGCAACTGAGTGATCACGACAATGCCGTTGGTCAGGCTCGGCGTCACGTAGTTGCCCGGGTCGACCTGGCGCAGACCGACGCGCCCGGACACGGGCGCGGTGATGCGCGCGTAGACGAGATCGAGCTTGTAGGTGTCGATATTGGCCTTGTCGGACTTCACCGTGCCTTCGTATTGCCGCACCAGCGAAGCCTGCGTATCCACCTGCTGGCTGGCGATGGAGTCTTGCGACAGCAGCGTCTGATAGCGCTTCAGGTCGAGGCGGGCGGTTTGCAGCAGCGCTTCGTCGCGGGCGAGCGTGCCTTGCGCGTTATCGAGCGAGATCTGATAGGGGCGCGGGTCGATCTGGGCCAGCACGTCGCCCTTCTTCACCATCTGGCCTTCCTTGAAGTACACCTCTTGCAGCGTGCCGCTCAACTGCGGCAACACCGTGACATTGGCAAGCGGCGTGACCGTACCGAGCGCGGTCAGCACCACCGGCATTTCGCCCTGCACCGCGGCCGCCACGTGAACGGGTTGCGCCATGTTGGCCATGCCGCCCGCACCGCCACGGCCGGCGCGGCCCGCCCGGCCGCTGCTCGCCCCGCCGGCGTCGGCCGCGCCGCTCGCGCCGCCGCCGGGACCACCCCACGGATGCCAGCGCCACAGCGCGAACCCGAGGATGACCAGCGCCGCGATGATCAATGCGATGTTGCGGCCGCGGTGCCGCTTCACCATGCCCGGCGGATGGTTCGGTGTGCCGGCCGGCCCGCCGCCGGAGGACGGTTGGGGAGCCGCAGGGGTGGGGCGAGAGGTTTCCGAATGCTTTTGTTGTTCGTCCATCGGTTCGGTCAGGTGACTGGCTTGGATGTGAGCCGCTCGCGCGTTCGCGCCGTTTCAGCAGTTCGGCGGACCGGCGCGAGTGACGCGGCAGGTGGTTTCGACAACGGGTGCGCCGCGCCCGTTCAGCGCGATGCTACCGGAGGCGCGGGACAGGGATGTTAGCGCAATGCGGCATCCTGACAGGCAGCCGGAGCGTGATCGACGAGGAAAACGGCAAGCCGGGCGTGCGTCCCGCGACGGGAAGGCATGATCCTACGTCGCGGGCTCTGTAACAGTCCACCGAAGTATTTTTCTTTTGATTACGAAGGTTACAGAACGGCTGCAATGTTCGTGGCGGCGGGCCGGCGCGCCACTCGGCGCTTCAGGTATCCAGACGGCGGCCGGGCGTCCCGCCGATCTCCAGCACGATGTTGGCCACGCATTCGAGCAGCGCGGGCGCGGCGCGCGTGATCAGCCAGTCGCGCGGGCACTGGTCGGCGGAACCGCCGCAATTGACCGCATAGCGTTCGCCCGAGGGACCGGTGAAGCCCAATGCGATTGCGTTCAGGCCGTCGTACCATTCGCCGGTCGCAATGGCGAAGCCGCGCTCGATGGTCTCCTGCAACGCGCTGTCGAGCCGGTTGCCGACATGACCCCAGTCGTCGCCTTCGGCCGCCTGCAGGCCGATCAGCAATTTTTCCCGTTCCGGCGCTTCGAGCGCGGCCAGATAGGCGCGGCCAATGGCGGTGCGGCTCAGATTCATGCGCGAACCGATCTCGAGACGCGACACCAGCACCGCCGAACGCGGCCGGATCGCGTCGATCACCACCATATCGAGGCGGTCGCGCACAGCCAGATGCACGGACAACGCGGTGCGTTCCGCGAGTTCGATCAGGAACGGCCGCGCGCGAGCGCGAATGTCGAAATTGCGCAAAAAGCCGTTGCTCAACTCCAGCACCGACGAGGTCAGCACGAAACGCTCACTGTCGGGCAGACGGAACAGGAAACCCGCGCCGACCAGGGTGGCGGTGATCCGCGACACGGTGGGCTTGGGAATGCCGGTCAGTTCCGTCAGATCGCGGTTGCTGAGCGGCGCGTCCGCGGCGGCGACGGCGCGCAGTACGGTCAAACCGCGCGCGAGGGCCGTGACTTCCTCGCCGGAGCCGTCTTTCTCTTTGACGGGATCCGCGGCGGTGTGGGAGGGCGTTGATCGACGCATGTGGATTTTTTGGAACTTTATTTCAATTTTCTGTACGCCACCGCGCTGACAATCGTCTCTCGAAGCGCGGACGGTGGCCCCGGAACGGGGCACGCAGCGGATTTTCTATCTGAAGATTCATTGTATCGGAATATTTTGCCGCAACGAATGTTGCCTCTTTAGATTTTGCTTGACTTAGTCAGCATAACCATAAAAAATGGAATCTCATTTCGAAAGACGGTTTCAGGTTCTATATTTTGAAGTTTTCGAACCTGCCGTGGTCCGCGCAATGTCTGGTCGAGTGTCTTCCCACAGTCCACCGTAACAGTCCATGCCGCGCACCGTATGGGCGACGCGTCGCACGCCGCGCTTTCGAATACCGTCTCTCAGGTTCTAGCACGGCCCTCGGAATGGCTAGAACTTTTGGGTATACGGATTTAATGGTTGATGGGGCACCTTCACCCCATCAATCTGATACCACCCTCAGATGGTTGATAGATCGACTCCGTAGTTGAGTTCCTCTGCGAAGTCCGGCAGTCCGTAACCGATGGTTTTCTTGTAGAAAGGAGAGACCTTCGCAGTCGGTGCCTTCTTCTTGTGCTTCGTGGTGTAGAGCATTCGTGCCCGCATCACCTCGAAGGAGTAACCGCGCCCTTCACGGTTCTTGTCCTTGGCCAGTCGGTTGATGGACTCCGTGTAAGCGTTGGTGACGGGCATGTCCGTCTCGAAGTAGGTCATGGTCTCTTCGCGCCAGTTTCCCACTGCCCTGACCAGATCGCTCCAGACTTCCTTTTGGCCCTTCGGGATGGTGGCTATCCACTCGTCCAGGGCGGCTTCTGCCTGGAGCCGTGTGGTGGCGTCCCAGATGCCGTAGAAGCGCTCCTTGTGCTCGTAGGCGGCCAGCAGTTGCGGGAACGCGCCTGTCCAGGTCTCCATGATGAGGCGCTCCCGGTCTGAGACTTCGTGAGCGCGTTTCAGCAGGATTTTCCGGTCTCCCTTGAGAGTCCGGCTCTGGGACGGTTTCAGCTCCTTTCTGAGGCCCTTGCGCACTCTCTCTAGGGCATCGTTGGCCATGCGCACCACATGGAACTTATCGACCACGATACGGGCCTGGGGCAGCACAGCCTTGACCGCTGCCCGGTAGGGGTTCCACATGTCCATGCTGACGATCTCGACCTTCTGCCGGTCTTTCAGCTTCATCAGGTAGTTGGTCACCACGTCCTGGCGGCGGGTGGCCAGCAGGTCGAGCAGGGTTCGCTCCTCAATGTTGGTCAGAATGCAGCGGTAGCGCTTGTTCAGGTATAGCTCGTCAATGCCCAGGATGCGGGGCGTCTCGAAGCGGTGCCAGCGCCCCAGGAACTCGGCGCGGGCGTTGAAGATGTCGCGCACCGTCTTCTCGTCCAGGCCGGTCTGTGCCGCCACAAAGGTGTAGGGGTGGTTGAAGGATTCCTTCTCCACGTACTCATGCAGCCGCAGTGTCATACGGAATCCGTCCACCATCTCCGGTAGCTGGGGCCTGAATGTTGTCTTGCAGGCCCGGCAGGTGTATCGGCGGCGGACCACCCAGAGAGTGACCCGCTTGCCGTGGATGGGCAGATCACGATAGGGAACGTCACGCTTGCCGAACCGTACGAACTCACCCTGCACGCCGCATTCCTCGCAGGCGATGGGATCGGGCACGTCCACCTGGAAGTGCATTTCGTCGTCGGTTGATTTGCAGCCCAGTACTTGGTATTGCGGCAGGTGAAGGATGTTGTCGGGAAGTTCGGTCATGGTGTTGTATAGGCGTAGGTGTCAGTCAGATCCATCCGGCTCGGCATTGGTGTTTGCTTTTTTACCCAACAAGCTGCTGGAAACGAAAAGTAAGGCACCGAGGACAATTGCAATATCAGCCAGGTTGAAGGCCGGCCAATGCCAGTCTCGCCAATAGAAATCAAAGGAATCCACAACATAGCCGCGAAAGACCCGGTCAATCAGGTTGCCCATGGCGCCACCGAGGATAAGACTGTAAGCGATGGCTTCTCCTTTATGACGATTTTCAAGGATCAGCTTGATCAGAAAAATCGAGACCACTACCGCGATTCCGATAAAAAAGTAGCGCTGCCAGCCTCCACCATTCGCAAAAAGACTGAATGCGGCACCGGTGTTCCATAGGTGCACCCAGTTAAAGAACGGGGTCACCGAAACATACTCGCCATAGGCCATTGATTGCTGCACCAGCCACTTTACAGCCTGATCAGACGCTGCCAGCAGGCCCGATATGGACAATAGGGCATACGGCGAGAGCTTTTTGCCAATAATGAGCATTATTTAACCCTTCAACGCCAAAATGCGTCTGGCACCGTTAAGTACAATGCCCCCCGCGATGGTGCCGATAATCAGATCCGGATAATTGGAACCGGTCCACGCGACCAGGGCGCCGGCGGTGATGACCCCCAGGTTGATCACCACGTCGTTGGCCGAGAATATCCAGCTTGCCTTCATGTGCGCCCCGCCTTCCCGATGTTTGGATATGAGCAGCAGACAACTGGTATTGGCAATCAATGCGACGAATGCGATAGCCATCATCACCAGCGATTCAGGCTCACTACCGAATACAAAGCGTCTCACCACCTCTACGAGCACGCCCACAGCCAAGATCAGTTGCAGTACACCAGCAAGATGCGCGGCACGTACCTGCATTTTCACGCTATGTCCAACCGCATAAAGGGCAAGCCCGTACACCGCCGCATCGGCAAAATTGTCCAGGGATTCTCCAATCAGGCCGGTGGACTGGGCGATCAGACCGGCAGTCATTTCCACCACGAACAGAAGTGCATTGATGCCGAGCAACCAGCGCAGGGTCCCGGATTCTTGCTTAGCAGAAGCTGCCGAAAACTCGGCGGCCTTGATGGTCTCCGGATTTGCAGCGACGGTTTCCTGAAGCGAGGCGCCTAGCCCCAAGGTCTTCAGTTTCGAGGTGACGGGCTCGACCTCGCCGTCATGCACGACCTTCAGCCGGCGGTTCGACAAGTCGAAGGACAGCGCCCGAATCTCCTCAAAGCCGTTCAGGGCTAGGCGAATCATTCGTTCTTCTGATGGACAGTCCATCTTCGGCACGGCATAAACACTGACCCATCTCCCTGGCGCCTCGGAGGAGGCCTGTATATCGGTATCCGCTGCGGACGTTGCATCACCGCCACAGGCGCCACCACAGGATTTGCTCATGATACGACTCCACTTGAACAATGTTGTGGTACCATTTAAAACTATAAAGCTACTATAAGGTCAATAGAGTAAAGAATCCGTTGGGGAGGAGGCTGATGCGCATTGGTCAGTTGGCGCAGTTGGTAGGGGTCGAAACACAGACGATCCGCTTCTATGAACAGCAGGGCTTGTTGCCGCCGCCTGATCGGCAGGACAACGGTTACCGTGTCTATACCGAGAAGCATGGTGAGGGGCTGGCCTTCATCCGTCGCTGCAGAATCCTGGGCCTGTCACTGGCTGAGATTCACGAACTACAGAGCTATCAGGACGACCCTCATCAGCCTTGTGCCGCCGTCAACGCCTTGCTCGATGATCACATCTCTCATGTGCGGTCGCAGATAACCGCTCTGCAAGCGCTTGAGAAACAACTCGTTTCACTGAGAGCGAGTTGCAACGATGACCGGGAAGTTGAGGCGTGTGGGGTTCTTGCTGGAATTAGCGAAGGAAACATGCACCAGCAGTAGGTGAAGCATCAACCAGATAATCCGATGAGATGCCGGTCTGTCTCACTCTCATGCAAAGGTAAGATCAACCATTTAATCCGCTTACCCGAACTTTTTAAGGCGTCACGGCAACGTGACGCCTTTTTTTTCGTGCGCCTGGAGACGTTCAGCAAGGTAACCCTCACCGGTTGCGGGTAGCTGGGACATTGCGGTCCGCATCGGTGAGTTGCCCGTAGACAGTGACATGACGGTTCGCACGCTCTGCGAGACCCGCTTGGGTCTTTATGCATCCCCACACTATCTGGCCGAAGACCTCCGGGCGATAACCTGTAAGACAAGCCGTCCAGTTTCCACGATTCATCGCGGGACGCGTGCCCCCGCCGTGCGGATGACCTATCGGCTGGTACGGGAGCGCGTCAGATGAGTTCCTTCAGTACGTCCGGATGCCAGTCGTTCAACTGGTCGATGCGACCCTCGCGGACCTTGTTCGCCCAGTCCGGATTGACCAGCATGCCGCGCCCCACGGCAATCAGGTCGAAGTCGCCACGGTCGACCAGGTACAACAGGTGGTCAAGTGAGGCAACGTTGCTGCCCTCACCCATGAGCGTGTCGATATGCTCGCCCGTCATGCCAATGGAGCCTACGGTCATGGTCGGCTTTCCAGAGAGCTTTTTCGTCCATGCGGCAAGGTTCTGGTCAGAATTGAATTCCGTGTCCCAGAAACGGCGTGTCGAGCAATGGAAAACATCGACGCCGGCATCCGCCATAAGGCTCACAAACTGATCGAGCTCGGCGGGCGTGTTGAAACGCAACATGGCGCTCGAGGGAATGGGGGTCGCACTGTTGCCGCTGCACATCGTCCAGCGGGACCTGATTGAGGGTCGTCTCGTGCATGCGCCCGAACCAGCCGGCTAACGCCGCCTGGCAGGCCTTACGCAGCGAGTTGTTCCTGGTGCAGCGCGACGAGTTCGGCTTCATCCTTCAAAGCCTTTTGAACTGCCGGGCGGGCCTCGATACGGGCGATGAAGGCAGCCAGATTCCTGAGGTGATCCAGGTTGACGCCCGAACGCTCGTGCCACAGCGTTGCCCACACGTATGCGTCTGCTACGGTGAACTGTTCGCCCGTCAGGTACGAACGGCCGTCGGACAGTTGTTTGTCGAGCACGCCGTATGCCGTGAGCAACTTGTTCGTATGAAATTCGATGCCTTCCGGCGTCATCAGCTTGCGCATCAGGGGGATATGCTTCTGCGCGATTTCGGTAGCGATGAAGGTCAGCAACTGGTCCATACGTGCACGTTCGATCGTACCGTGCTTCGGAATCAGGTTTGTTTCCGGATGCTGGTCAGCGAGGTAGGACGTGATGGTGATGGTCTCGGTCAGCGCTTCCTGTTCACCGTCGAGAACCAGCGCCGGCACGTAGAGAAGCGGGTTGACATCAGAGAAGGCCGTCCCGTCGGAGGTCGACTTGCCGAATACGTCAAAGTGAACCAGTTCCGGCCGCAACCCGATTTCGTTAGCGATGGCCTAGGCGGCGAGGGAGCAGGTAGCCTGGGCGATGTAGAGTTTCATTCGAGTGTCTTCCTATGAGGATGAATGACCGGTTCGAGCCGGGTTTCAGTGGGTGCGTCGAGGTGCACCGTTGAGATGAAGTATCGTCAAAACGGGGCAATGGATAAACATCGGTTCAAGCGTCAGTCTGTCGAATCCAAAGCGACAATCGATGAGTCGATTTCCATGCGGCCGAGTTGTGTGACCGCGCCGACCAGCGTCCGTCGGGCGCTCCTATTGACCGTGGGCCGCACCGTGCCTCGTCAGCTCTGCCGCAAGCTGTTCGATGTAAGCATCCGTCATTCCGCAGTCCGCGAGCGCACGTTGAAGTTTGAAAACGTACTCTGCGTTCGTGCCGAATGAGCCGGAGGCCGTTGCGATGAGCGGCGCTATGGTCGCCGGCCGTGCATCCGCTTCGAATTGCGCCTGCCCGGCGTTGGACCGTGTGGATTCCATCGAGGTGCTCGAAGACTGAAAGTCGCGCCCACGATTGCTTCACGAAGCGAAAAAGGGTACCTGGAAATCCAGTTGCCCTTTACGCATGGAGCGGCCCGAGGTCAGTACACCGGACCCTCTACGAATCAGTTCGGCGCAGGGGCGAGGACGTGGCCCGCAGCCTTCCATTCGCGGACGCTGGCGAACGCCGCGCGGACTTCCGCCGCGAAGATTTCCGGCTGTTCGAAAGCGGCGAAGTGGCCGCCCTTTGCCGTACGGTTCCAGTAGAACATCTTGCTGAACGTGCGCTCAGCCCAGGCCTTCGGCGGCGTGTAGATTTCGCCTGGGAAGACGCTGACAGCAACCGGGATGTCGACGGGCACCGCAGCGAACGTCAGGCCCGGATGCTCCGCGTACATGCGTGCCGAGGATGCGCCGCTATTCGTCAGCCAGTACAGCGTGATGTTGTCGAGCATCTGGTCGTAGGAGAACACGTCTTCCGGGACACCGTTGCTATGGCTCCACGCACCGAGCTTCTCGTAAATCCAGGCGGCGAGGCCGGCGGGTGAATCGGCGAGTGAATAGCCGATGGTTTGCGGCCGCGTCGTCTGAAGGTGATGGTAGAAGGAGCCGTCACTGGCGAAACGCAGGCATTGGTCGATGGCAATCTGTTCGTCCGGCGTCGGCACTTCCGGGAACTGGGCCGGCGCAACGAACGGGAGGTTCACGTGAATGGCGCGCAGACCCTCGAGCTTGATTCGACCCATCTCGGTGGTGATGACGCTGCCCCAGTCACCGCCCTGTGCAACGTATTCGTCGTAGCCCAGGCTCTTCATGAGCGTGTCCCATGCCCGGCCGATGCGGTTGCGTTCCCAGCCCCTCGCTGTCGGCTTGTCACTGAAGCCGTAACCGGGAATTGAGGGCAGAACGACGTGGAATGCGTCTTCGGCGTTGCCGCCGTGAGCAGTCGGGTCGACCAGCAGGTCAATGACGTCGAGGAATTCGACGATGGAACCCGGCCATCCGTGAGTCATCACAACGGGCAGCGCATTGTCGTGCCTTGAACGGATATGCAGAAAGTGAATGCCGAGGCCGTCGATGTCGGCCTTGTACTGAGGGTAACCGTTGATGCGAGCTTCAACGCGACGCCAGTCGTATTGGGTGCGCCAGTATTCGACTAGTTTCCGGAGCGCGTCCAGTTGCGCGCCCTGGGACTGGTCGTCCACTGTTTCGCGTTCAGGGAAACGGGTGGCGTCAAGACGCGTTTTCAGGTCGTCAAGGGCCGACTGCGGAATGTCGATACGAAACGGAGTGATGTTCATCTTCGAACCTGCCATGTGAATAGCCTGGAGAGGGAGGTCATCCTAGGCGAACGGGCGGGTTTCAAAAAGACACGTTTGGGAGACGCAGAGTTGCCCGTTGGGAGACAGTGGCCGAAGCTTATTTTTTGCAGTCGAGAAAAGTATTGTCGCTTGTGGGGAGACGCTCTAACCACCGTAGCGTTATTTATCTTACGCAATTCGCTGTTCAGAATGACGTCCTTCGAAGGCCTCATTCCGCGTGAGCCCGTCGACGTGCTTCGCACTCCAATCACTTCACAGGTTCACCGATGAATACTGCAACGTCATCCGGGACGGATAGCAACAGGCTGCTGATTCTTGCAGCCGTCTGTCTTTCCGCGCTAGTTTTGCCTCTCGCCTTTTCAGGAGGCGCCGTCGCTACGCCCGCAATCGGGCGAGACCTGGGGGGTAGCCCCGCCATGCTCACCTGGGTGACTAACGCTTTCATGCTGAGCTTCGGCAGCCTGCTAATGGCCGCCGGTGCGCTGGCTGACCAGTTCGGTCGCAAACGGCTCTTCGTCCTCGGTCTGGGCGGCTTCATCATCACTTCGTTCGCTATGAGCTTCGCGCCTTCGGTGCTGTGGCTCGATATTCTGCGCGGTGTTCAGGGTGTCGCGGCAGCGGCGTCGCTCTCCAGCGGCGGCGCATCGCTTGCGCAGGAGTTCGACGGGCATGCACGTACGCGCGCATTCAGTATGCTCGGCACGAGCTTTGGCATCGGCCTGGCATTCGGACCGCTGATGGCCGGCATGCTGATCGAGCAATTTGGCTGGCGCTCGATTTTCCTCGTCATCGCTGCGATTGGCGTTGTCGCCTTCATCTTTGGCGTGCCGCGTATGCGTGAGACGCGCGACCCGAACGCAACGGGGCTCGACTATCCGGGTACGGTCACTTTCACGGCGACGCTCGCACTCTTCACGTTCGGCGTGATTCAGGCACCGGAAAGCGGATGGGGTAGCCCGCTTGTTGTGACGCTTCTCGTTGCATCGGTTGTCTTTCTCGCCGCGTTCATCGTGGTCGAGACGCACGTCAAGCGTCCGATGCTCGAGTTGAGTCTATTCAGATATCCGCGCTTTGTCGGCGTGCAGATTCTGCCGGTGGGCACCTGCTATTGCTACATCGTGCTGATCGTCATGTTGCCGTTGCGGTTCATTGGTGCGGAAGGGTTGAGCGAAATCGACGCGGGCATGCTGATGATCGCGCTCTCGGCCCCGATGCTGGCCGTGCCGATGCTGGTTGCTTCGTTCACGCGCTGGATGTCCGCCGGCGTGCTGTCGGGCATCGGCTTTCTGATTGCCGCCGCGGGCCTGTACTGGTTGAGTCTGGTCGACTTTAGCGGACCGAAAGCAGAGCTCATCGTGCCGATGCTGGTGATTGGTATCGGTGCGGGTATGCCGTGGGGCCTGATGGATGGTCTGTCGGTCAGCGTGGTGCCGAAGGAGCGGGCCGGGATGGCCTCGGGCATCTTCAGCACGACCCGTGTTGCGGGCGAAGGTATTGCTCTCGCAATCGCGACCGCAGTGCTCGGGGCGCTCGCGCACACGAGCCTGTCGCGCACCATTCCTGACAATGGTGGTGACATCGCCGCTCGTATCGCAGAGGCCGCACAACGTGTGACCGCCGGTGACATGGTGCATGCCGCTTCGACCCTGCCGGAAGTCACCCGGCACGCGTTGTCGTCGAGCTACGCGGACGCGTTCACGAGCCTCCTGCACGTGCTGATTGTCATCACGTTGCTGTCGGCGTTCGCCACCTTCGCGTTCCTGAGCAGGACCCCGGCGCAGGATGACGAACCGGGTGCGAAGTCTGACCGGAAGGATGCTGCTGAAGAGGCTGTTAGCGCATAGCGCTCGTGTGACGGCGCTAAGGGGGCTGTCCCGCAACGGGGTAGCCTCCTTTCGCGTCAGTCGGGTCAATCGGGCTCCTACAGGGCCGCAGGCGCCTGATACAGTCTGATTTTCCCACCTTGCGTAATGGGGTTAAGCGATGAGCGAGCGGGTAGATGCACCCATAAATGAAATCGCGGTATTTGTGGCGGTTGCCCAAACCGGCAGCTTTACGCGCGCGGCCGAAGAAATCGGCAGCAGCAAGTCCAATGTGGGTAAAGCGGTCCAGCGCCTCGAAGCCCGACTCGGCTCCCAGCTTTTTCAGCGCACCACTCGTGCGGTGCGGCTGACCGAAGACGGCGAGACGTATCTGCTTGCCGCGCAGGAAGCGCTCGAATCCCTTCGCGAAGCGGAGCAGCAACTCGCGTCGAGGCGGGCCGAGCCCGCCGGGCGCGTCAAGATTGACCTGCCCGCGGGCTTCGGACGTCTGTTGCTGCCGAGTTTTATCCAGCTTCGTGAAAAGTATCCCAAGCTCACGGTGGAGATGGCCCTGACTGACCGGATGTCCGACCCGGTCGGGGAGGGCTGGGATATTGTCGTTCGCATTGGTGCGCTACCTGACGACAGTGAATTTACCGTGCGCAAGCTGTGCGACCTGAGGCTAGGTCTGTATGCGTCGCCAGAGTATCTCGCGCGCCGGGGTGACGTGAAGACGCTCGCGGAGTTGACTGACCACGACGCAATAGTTTTCCGTGGTCCAACGGGGCGACTACGTTCATGGACAACGCGAGAAAACGACACCGTGCGGGAAATTGTCCCGCACCCTGTTCTCGTGCTTGCCGACGGTCAGGCTCTCGTCGAGGCGGCGGTGGCTGGCTTCGGCATTACTCAGATTTACGACCGTGTCGCGCTTCCACATGTGCGTGCCGGTCGCCTCGTGCACCTGCTACCCGAAGCGGATGTAGACGGGCCGCCCGTGCATGCCATCATTTCGCTCGGGCAGAAGATGACGGCCAAGACACGGGCGGCGGTGAATCACCTCGCCGAAACGCTACAGCAGGGATAACAAAAGCGGCGTACGCGTGGCTGCCTGGCCGTAAAGCCGGGCAGACCTCGATTCAGCGGCATGGAGAGACAATGGTCCCGCATTGCTTTGGACTGTTAATCCTGCGAGCACTGCATCAATGTCGATTGCAGAACCATATGTTCTGCCCATCCAGAATAATCCATATCGCGGCATTGCCGCGCTGGCGAACAGGCGCCATCAATAAAGCTTTTCTACCGGCATGCGGCGGCTTTGCGCAGATGACGCTATCACGCGTTGCAGCGCGCACAAGAGAGAACGCAAGGGTAGTGGCTTGTTTCAGGAGCAGACAATGCGTTTTCTCGAGAACCGAAGGGACCCGTGGAGTCACCTGCTTGGCGAGCTCAGGGTTTTTTCAAAGGGCCTGCAACAGGACGCAGGCCGCCGGTTTGGCGCGACGCAAGTCGTACTTGCGGCGCGGACGATTTATAGACCATCGCCGGAACTCGTTGTGACGCTTGCGGAGCGCACCGGGCCAACGTCGGCAACCGTCGTCTGGAATGAGCCGAATTGCAGGTATGGCTACCAGACCTGGCGAGCCGCAGTATCCCGGGTGTCCGGCGTCTGCGTGATCAGTGGCACACGCATTCGACGCGGCGACCTGGTATTCAAACCACAGATGCGGCCAGTTCCTTTGAATGCGCACGCAATGATTCTTCAGTCAGTAGTCGACAGAATTGCCCCCCTTCTTGAAGAGGAGCCCGAATAAACCGGTGCGAGGCATCAATCAGGCTATCCGGGGACTGTTCGGTCACGGCAAGAAATCAATTCGGAAAACCAATCTTTACCTGAAGGAACAGTCTGGCTAACCTTTTTAGTGAGCCTCGTAGGCGGTCCGAGTCTGCTGGACCACCTGTCCAGAACGCAGGTTGAGCACCCGCAGCATTCTCCCACGGAGCCTAGAACTTGTGACGGATGCCCACAATTGCGATTTCCTGGTGGCTCGTGCCGGCGTAACCGTACGAACCAATGGATGCCTGGGCGGCCTGCGTCGTACGCTTGCCAGTGGTTGCGTCGTACACCGACTGCGTGCCGCTCGCGTGCTGGTAGGCCGCCATCGCGTAGAAGTCCGTACGTTTGGATAGCGCGTAGTCGGCACCCAGCGAAGCCTGATGATAGCTCGCTGACGTGTCGCCGCTCGCCTTCATGTACGTGTACCCTGCACCCACGAGCAATGCCGGCGTGAGCTGGTAGGCGGCGAATACGTTGCCGATATTGTACTTCTCGGTTTCGCTGAAGCCCGACTTGCCATCCGGGCTGTAGCGTGCGTTGCTGTACGACAGACCGACCGTCGCGGAGCCAAAGACGTACTGGCCCGCAACTCGCGCAATACCGATGGAGTGTGCGCTCGAGTAGCCGTTATTGACGGGACTGTTGAAGAGCGAATCGGAAGACGCACTGTTCCAGCCAGTCGTGCGATTTGCCGTCGGATTGTTGGCGTAGAAGTAGCCTGCGGCGAGCGATACCGGACCGTTGTTGTACGTTGCTGCGCCGCTCCACGTCTGTCCCTGGCCGGTCGTGCCCGCGCCATTGCTGAAGCCGTACAGGCCTTCCACCTGGAACCCCGCATACGTGGGCGAGACGTACTTCACTGCGTTGGACGTGCGCAGGCTGTTGTCGTAGTTGTCGACGTCGCCCGGCGTCGCAAACATGCCGCCGAAGAAGTTGTCGCCCGTGATGCCCTGAGCCATGTCGACAAGCGGGTCGTACTGGCGGCCGAGTGTGACGGTGCCGTACTTGTCGCTGGTCAGCCCCACGAAAGCCTGACGGCCGAATTCGCGGCCGCCCTGGTTCAATCTGCCGGTGCCGGGGTCGAAGCCGCTTTCCAGCTGGAAGACCGCCTTCAGTCCGCCGCCGAGGTCTTCGGAACCCTTGATACCCCAGCGGTTGCCGTTCATGTTGCCGTTAATCATCCCCACCTGTTTCCCGTTGCCATCAGCGTTGTGCACATAGCCGATGCCCGCGTCGATGATGCCGTAGAGGGTGACGCTGGATTGCGCGTGGGCTGCCCCCGTCAAGCCGGCGAGCGCAATTGCGAGAGGGGTCAATACGTACCGCTTCATATGTTCGTTCTCCAGATGTTTTACTTACGTCGGTAATGCGGACGTAAAGATAGCGTGTCAGAACGGTGTCGACGAACTACAAAGTGGCGTGTGTCTCGGGGGCGCTACGCACAAAGCGGCGTTCTGGTGGTCTGAAAAATGTCGCGGTGGAATCAGGCAAGGGCTAAACGCCTGTATTCATTGAACTCGCCTGGCACGTATAGGGCGCTGTTCGGAATGAACGAAAAGACTATTCGCAAGCCAGGTCTTCCGAATGGAGGCTCGGCGCGCTACGCTTCGATCAACCCTATCCCCTCGCAGTTGTTGCCCCGGGCCAGGGACTTCGCGCTCTTCACGCGAAGTCCCGATTCTCCCCTCGCGTCGCTCCCATCGGTCCATGTTCGTAATTCTGGAGACTCTGCAATGAGCAGGGAGAATTGACGCGAGTTCGAACGCGCTTTCCAGAAAACGACAGGCCCATCCAATGCTCTGGATAGGCCTGCGTCATGCCCAACTCAAAACTGCTTCCTTATTTCTGTGCGATTGCTGTTTGCACGGAAGCGGGGGGCGCGACCTGTCCCACGGCCGGTTGGGCAGGCTGGGGAACCACGTCACCCCAGCCGCCGCCAAGCGCACGAATCAGATTGACCGTGGAAGCCGCCTGCACACCCTGCAGTTGCACCGCCGCGCGGCGTGCCTGCAGGACGGTGCGCTCCGCATCGATGACGTCCAGATAGTTCACCGCGCCCTCGGTGTACTGCGAGCGCGAGAGGTCCGCTGCACGTTGCGATGCCTTGACTGCTTCGTTCTGCGTCCTGGTCTGGTCTTCCAGAATGCGCATGTCGGACAGGTTGTCTTCGACTTCGCGGAAAGCTACGAGCACCTGCTGCCGGTAATTCGCGACGTCCTCTTCGTAGACAGCCCGAGCGTTCGCGAGGTTGCCTTTGCGGCGGCCGCCGTCAAAGATCGGAATATTCAGCGCCGTACCGGCAAGAGGACCGAGCAGGAACGCACGGCTGCTCCATTTGAAGAGGTCGCCGATCGTTGCGGATTCGAAGCCACCCGTACCCGTGATAGTGAGTGACGGAAAGAACGCGGCCTTTGCGATACCAATGCGCGAGTTCGCGGCGGCCATCGCTCGCTCGGCGGCGGCGATGTCCGGCCGCCGTTCGAGCAGCGACGAGGGCAGTCCTGGCGGCACACGCAGGTTGACAGGCCTGATGGGATCAGCCGCCATAGAGAACTCGGCCGGCGCCTTGCCAAGCAGCACTGCCAGGCTATGCTCGGACGCGGCGCGAAGACGTTGTACGGTCATCGCGTCGGATTGGGCAGAGGCCAGTTCAGCTTTCGCACGCGAGAGGTCGAGCTCGGTGATTTCGCCTTCCGTGTAGCGGCGCTGAACCAGCTTCAAGGCGTGCTGTCGGAGCTCGACAGCGTTCCTGAAGACCTCGGATTCGGCGTCGAGCTCGCGAAGCGCAAAATAGTTCTGCGCGACATCCGCCTGGAGGGCAAGCATTACCGAGCGAAAGAGCGCCTCGCTGCGCTGTGTATCGGCGCGCGCCGCATCGACCGTCGACGCGACACGACCAAACAGGTCGACTTCATACGAAGCGCTCGCCTGAGCGCGCCAGAACGTCCGCTGTGGCACATTCGTGCCGTCCGGCTCAAAGAGGGAAGCGGCCGAGACCCGCTGCCTCGTCGGCCCGAAACCGGCATCGAGCGAGGGGAACAGACCCGCGCGCGCAGCCTGATTCATTGCCCGTGCTTCGTTCACACGGGCCGCCGCCGCTTTCAGGTTCTGGTTCGCGTCCAGCGCCTGCTGTTCGAGGTCGTTCAGCTTCGCGTCATCGAACACCTTCCACCATTCGCCGCGGGCGACGTCTTCCGATGGTTGCGCCGTCTTCCATGTGCCCGCTTCTTGCGCCGACAGCGGCTGCTGCGGTGCTTCCTTGAAGGTCGCCGTCGTCGGTGTCGACGGCACCTCGTACGTCGGTGCGAGTGAACACCCGGACAGAACCATCAGGGCGCCCAGCAGGACGGAGCCAGTAAAGCCTTTCTTCGTCGAAAAAAATGTTTTCATGATGGTCTCCTTACTCCTGGAATGCCGGCTCGGGAGCCTTTACGCCGGGTCTGGCAGGAGCACCCGTCGAGCCACCGCTTCCGCCATGGCCGCCGTCGCGGTCATCCGGCCCGTGAATGTGCGGGTGGTTGCCATGTCTGTCGGTAAGCTGCCTGCCGCCCGAGAGCTTGCGCAGAAGCACGTAGAACACCGGTGTGAGTATCAGACCGAAAAGGGTTACGCCCAACATGCCGAAGAACACCGCGATGCCCATCGCGCGACGCATTTCCGAACCCGCTCCCGTGGAAATCACCAGGGGAATCACACCCATGATGAACGCGATGGACGTCATCAGAATCGGGCGCAGACGCAGCCGGCAGGCTTCAATCGCGGCCTGAACAATCGAACGGCCCTGCATTTCCAGCTCGCGTGCGAACTCCACAATCAGAATCGCGTTCTTCGCGGACAGTCCCACCAGCACCATCAGACCAATCTGCGTGAAGATATTGTTGTCGCCACGCGTGAGCCACACACCAAAGAGCGCGGACAGAATGCTCATCGGCACAATCAGCAGAATCGCGAGCGGCAGCGTCAGGCTTTCGTACATGGCGGCCAGCACGAGGAACACGAGCAGCACGCTGATCGGGAACACCCAGAACGCGGCGTTGCCGGTCAGAATCTGCTGGTAGGTCAAGTCGGTCCATTCAAACTTGATACCTCGCGGCAAGGTTTCAGCCGCGATGCGTTCGACCGCCGCCATCGCCTGGCCAGACGAATATCCCGGAGCGGGTCCACCGTTGATGTCCGCAGCAAGGAAGCCGTTGTAGCGAATCACCGTCTCCGGACCGAACGTAGGCGTTACCTTGATGAGCGACGACAACGGCACCATCTCGCCTGCGGCATTGCGGGTCTTGAGCTGGAGAATGCTTTCGGCCGAGGTACGGAATGGGGCATCGGCCTGCGCACGCACCTGATAGACGCGACCGAACTTGTTGAAGTCGTTCACGTACAGCGAGCCCAGATAAATCTGCATCGTGTCGAACACGTCAGTGACCGAGACACCGAGTTGCTTGGCCTTTTCACGGTCCAGTTCGACGTTCAGTTGCGGAACGTTAATCTGGTAACTCGAGAACGAGGGGCCGAGTTCCGGTGCTTTTGCTGCTGCCGCGAGGAACGACTGCACCGCCTTGTTCAGGGCTTCGTAACCCAGCGCGCCACGGTCTTCAATCTGCAGCTTGAAGCCGCCGATCGTGCCCAGACCCGAGACCGGAGGAGGCGGGAAGGTGGCAATCATCGCGTCCTTGATGCCGGCGTATTCCTTGTTCAGGTTGCCGACAATCGCCGCCGCCGATTCATCCTTGCTGCGCTCCTTCGAGGGGCTCATGACGGGGAACACCAGGCCGCTGCTCGACGAATTCATCAGGCCGGTCACGTTCAGGCCCGGAAATTCCGGCGAATGCACGACACCCGGCTGTTTGCGGGCAATGACGCCCATTTCGTGAACCACTTTTTCAGTGCGGTCGAGCGATGCGCCCGGGGGCAACTGCAGGATGCTGACGAGATAGTCCTTGTCCTGACCCGGCACAAAGCCACCCGGGACAATCTTGCCAAGCAGGAACGTGCCGCCCAGCAGGACGCCGTAGACGACCATCATCGCGGCCTTGCGATTGATAATGCCGCCCACACCCTTGCCGTACGCTTCCGAGCCACGATGGAACACCTTGTTGAACACGTTGAAGAACGGTCCGAGGATGCGGTCCATGACCCGGGTGAGCCAGTCTTCAGGCGCGTGGTGATCCTTGAGCAGCAAAGCCGACAGGGCGGGCGACAGCGTGAGCGAGTTGAACGCGGAGATGACGGTCGAAATCGCAATGGTCATCGCGAACTGCTTGTAGAACTGGCCGGTCAAACCCGACATGAATGCCAGCGGCACGAACACCGCAACCAGCGTCAGCGCAATGGCGATAATCGGACCGCTCACTTCCCGCATCGCTTCGTACGAGGCCTCGAGTGGCGTGAGACCGGAGGCAATATTCCGCTCGACGTTCTCCACCACCACAATTGCATCGTCGACCACAATCCCGATGGCGAGAACCATGCCGAACAATGACAGCGCGTTGATGGTGAAGCCGAAGGCCAGCATCAGCGAGAAGGTGCCCACAATCGAGACAGGCACCGCCAGCAACGGAATCAGCGATGCGCGCCACGTCTGCAGGAAGACGATGACGACGATAACGACAAGGACGATAGCTTCGAAAAGCGTATGGACCACCGCGTCGATGCTTTCGCGGACGAACTGCGTCGGGTCGTAGACAATCTTCGCCTCGACGCCTTCGGGCATGTCCTTTTGCAACTCCGCGGTGATGCGGCGAACATCCGTCGAAATCTGAAGCGAATTTGCGTTGGGCTGCTGGAAGATGATGAGCTGCACGCCAGGCTTGCCGTCCAGACTTGCGCGCAGAGCATATTCCGCTGCACCCATTTCCACGCGCGCCACATCGCTCAGATGCGTCACTGCACCGTCGGGCGAGGTCTTCAGGATGATGTTGCGAAACTCTTCCTCGGTCTTCAGGCGACCCTGAGCGTTCACGCTCAGTTGCATCGGAACGTTCGTCGTCATCGGCGCACCGCCGACGATACCCGCCGCAACCTGGACGTTCTGCTCACGGATTGCCTTCACGACGTCCGTTGCCGTCAGGTTCTGACGGGCTACCTTTGTCGGGTCGAGCCAGACGCGCATGGAGTAGTCGCCCGCGCCCCACATCGCAACTTCGCCAACGCCCGGGACCTGCGCAAGCCGGTCCTTGATGTTGATGAGCGCATAGTTGCGCAGATAGGTAAGGTCGTAGCGGCCGTTCGGCGAGACGAGATTCACGCCCATCGTCAGGGTAGGCGACGACTTGATGGTCGTCACGCCCAGGCGCTGCACGTCCTCGGGAAGACGCGGCATGGCCTGCGATACGCGGTTCTGCACGAGTTGCTGTGCCTTGTCCGGATCGGTGCCGAGCTTGAACGTGACGGTCGTCGTCATTGCGCCGTCGCTGTTGGCCTGCGACTGCATGTACAGCATGTTCTCGACGCCGTTGATCTGCTCTTCAATTGGAGAGGCGACGGTTTCCGCAATGACTTTCGGATTCGCACCGGGGTACTGTGCGCGTACGACTACCGATGGAGGCACGACTTCCGGATATTCGGCCGTTGGCAATTTGGTCAGCGCGATAAAGCCCGCGAGCACAATCACCACCGACAGAACGGCGGCGAAGATTGGCCTGTCGATGAAAAACTTTGAGATGTTCATGATGACCTTCTCGCGTTATTACGCTGCGGATTTGGCAGCGTCTGTCATGCTGACCATGTGCGGGCTGACGGTGTCACTCGGCTTTGCGTGCATCATGCCGTTCACGACGATGCGCTCACCCGCCTTCAGACCCGAGGTCACGACGCGGAGGTTGTCGTGCAGACCGCCAAGCTGGACTTCGCGATAGACGACCTTGTTCGCGCCGTCCACGACCAGCACGAACTTCTTCGCCTGGTCAGTGCCAACGGCCGCGTCGTCAATCAGAATGGCCGGATGGGGCTCGCCGCCGCCAACCTTGACGCGTGCGTAGAGACCCGGAACGAGCGCGCCGTCTGCGTTGTCGATAGTGGCACGCACACGGATGGTGCCGGACGACGTGTCGAGCCGGTTATCAACCGACGTAACCGCCCCCTTGCGCGAGTAGCCGTCTTCATTTGCAAGACCCAGCGACACCGGCACCTTCGTATTGCGGTCGCGGCCAAGGTATTGCAGATACGTCTGTTCATCGACATCGAACGAGGCGTAAATCGGCGACACCGAAACCAGCGTGGTAAGCAGAGGCGCGTTCGCGCCGGTCGATACGACGTTGCCGACGGTCAGTTCGGCGCGCGATACGCGGCCCGTCACCGAGGCGGTAATCCTGGTGTAGCCGAGATTGACCTGTGCTGCTTCCAGCGCGGCTTCGGCAGCCTTCACTCCTGCGGCAGCTTCGCGCGAGGCATTCTGCTTTTCGTCGTAGTCGCGCTTTGCGATGGCATTGTCGGCGAGCAGTCGGTCAGCGCGCGCGGCATCGGTCGACGTGTAAATAGCGCGAGCCCTGGCCGCTGCAACCTGTGCTGCGGCGCGGTCGACTTCGGCCTGATAGGGGCGGGGGTCGATCGTGAAAAGCGGGTCGCCTTTCCTGACCAGCGCGCCGTCCTTGAAGTGGACGGCAATGATGGTGCCGGCAACGAGCGGGCGTACTTCGACATGGTCGATGGCTTCGAGACGCCCGGAGTAGCTTTGCCAGTCCGTGATGGTCTGCGAAAGGACGACCGCGACGTCGACCTGAGTAGCTGGCGGCGGCGCGTCGGCAGCCTGAGCTGCACTCAGCGGACCTGACGTGGTCCCATGAGTGAAGCCAATGCCTGCAACTGCGCCGACAACTGCCAGCGCACCGAGCGCGGCAGTGAGCCGTTTTTGACTGGAGAGCATGAGTAGTACTCCTTATAGATGCAAAGTGGTCTGTAAAACGTGACAGGTCTGGACTTCAGTTCATAGCCGTCTCGGCCTTACATCCATCACTGGGTGTATAGCGTTGACGAAAGTATGGACTCCGTGTTTCTGGTTATAAAGTAGCGAACAGTGGTTTCTTTGTATCTCTTGGAGCGACAATTCGGCCAGTCAATCACGCGCAAGCCGTTTGCGCAGGAATTCGACGACACCGTCGAGTGCCGGTGAATGGGAGATGAGTTCGCCGTGGCAGACTCCGCCGTGGCGTGTCATCTCGACGGGCACGCCTGCCGTAATAAGCTCGCGTGCGTAGGTTTCGCCATCTCCGCGCACGAGGTCCTGTTCTGCCGTCGCTATCAGCGTCGGGGGCAGGGTGGCAAGGCGTCGCGATTCGAGCGGCGCGGCATAAGGGTGGATGCGGTGGTTGGCGCTGGGCAGGTACGCCCGGTACGAGCGCGCGCAATCCTCCGGAGCGAGGTCGCTCCTGCCGGGGCATTGTCCCTCCATCAGCCGCGTCATACTCGGGTCGAGCAAGGGTGCAAGTAGTGCCTGTGCGGACAGGCGGCGCACGCCCCGGTCGCGTGCGATAGCGGCAAGCCCCGCCGCGATGTTGCCTCCAGCGTCGTGTCCGACCGCGGCAATGCGGTTCGGGTCCGCGCGATAGCCGCGTGCGTTTCCCACGGCCCACTCAAGAGCGAGATGGGCATCTTCGGTTGCGGCTGGAAACGGGAATTCAGGCGCGAGCGAATAACCGACGGCAATCACCCATGCAGGAGTTTGCGCTGCAATGAGCGTAGCAGGCTTGCTGGTTTCGTCCAGCGACCCTTTGACAAAGCCACCGCCGTGGAAATACAGCACGATCGGCATTGCGCTGTGAGCGAACGGATGGAAGCTGCGCAACGTGATGTCTTGCGCGTGTCCTGCAATCGTGATGTCCGAGATGTCCAGCCTGGCTTTCATCGAAGTGTCTGCGCTATGCGTCAAAAAGGTAGAGGAGGTTTTAGCAGCCGGAATTCTGCATACATCGGGCTGCCGGATAAACATCTCACTTCCGATAAGACAATTCGCTCGGACCGAATTGTGCTGTTAGGAACCGCGCGCCACATGGCAAGCTTTCCCGCGTGTGCCAGGCCGCCTACATAGGCGCCAGATCCCTGCTGCGCGTACCCGGCGCGCGCGCTGACTCCAGCACGCGGCCCGCAGCGGTGGACGACTGGCGATGCTTGACGTATTGGGCGATACCCGAGGGCAGCACGTTGTCCGCACGCAGCAGATGACAGTTCTCGAACAGTTCGGCAACCCATTCGACAAATACGCGGACCTGTGGAGAGAGGTGACGGTTTTGCGGATACACCGCTGAAATAGGAAACGGACTTGGACGGCAATTGCCGAGTACCTCGACCAGAGCACCCGATTCCAGATGAGGAAGCGCAAGGAAGTGAGGGACCTGGATGAGCCCGAGACCCCTTAGACCGCATTGCAGGTATGCCTCGCCGTCATTGGCGGCGAGCTTCGAGCGCATGCGAACGTCCACGGGCTTGCCGTCGACGACGAAGTCCATCTCCACGATGCGGCCATTGCGGCTGGAGAAGTAGTTGACGGCTGTGTGCGATTCGAGCTCGGCGAGCGACACCGGCTCGCCATTGCGTGCAATGTAGTCCGGGCTCGCCACGGTGACGAACTCCGAGACGCCAACCCTTCTTGCTACCAGCGTCGAGTCCTGCATCGGCCCCATGCGGATGGCACAGTCAACACTGTCCTGAATCAGGTCTACGGCCCTGTCGCCGACGCCGAGCATCAGTTCGATGTCCGGATATCGCGCGTGGAACTCGTCCAGCGCGGGGACGATCAGGAGACGGCCGATAGACCCTGGCATATCGACTTTGAGCTTGCCGCGCGGAGCTGACGCGCGCGAAAACGAGCTCTCCGAATCCTCGACATCGGCGAGAATGCGCGAGCAGCGCTCATAGTACGCAGCACCGTCCGGAGTGAGGCTGATACGGCGGGTCGTGCGATTGAGCAGGCGTACCTTGAGGTACGCCTCAAGAGCCTGGATGATGGTCGTGACTGACGAACGCGTCATGTGCAGGGAGTCGGCGGCACCGGAAAAGCTGTTGGTGTCGACTACCCGCGTGAAGACCTGCATCGCTTGAAGTTTGTCCATGATTCTCACTTAAGGCAACTACGCCAGGCGGCTTTATCTGCGCCGCTCCAGTCATCCGGAGGCGCCGGTTAAATCGCTGCAGGCTCGTCGCGACAGGCGCTCAATTTCGCTGGCGAGTTCTTCGATGTAGGAGTCCTGCAACCCGCACTCAATGAGCGCCTCGTGCAACTTCAGCAGGTACTCGGTATTGCTGCCAAACTTTCCCGCTGCGGTGCCGATGAGCGGCGCAACGGTCGCCACGCGGGAATCTGGCTCGAACTGCTCGCGGCTCTCGTCCGCAACAAAGGCGAGTGCATGCGTTTCGGTGCCGTCGTCCAGGGTTATCGACGCCCAGGTCGGCCGGTACGACCCGAGCACCATCTCCCGGATCCAGATGAGCCGAAGCTCGTCATCGAGCGTGGCCGGCGGCAACTTCAGCGCAACGCCTTGCGTGTGGCCACCAGGCTGCAACGCGAGCATTCGCCCCGGACCTTCGGGACTGCCTCTACCTGCAACCATGCGCAGGCAAAAGCTGCGGTGCCAGCCGTGTAGCGTTGCGGTGCGCCGCTTCTCGAACTCGACTACGGGGTTCCACATCAGGGAGCCGTAAGCAAAAATCCAGGTGTTCTCTGCATCGGCCGGTCTCGCCTGCAGGGTCTCCGTGAGCGAACTCTGGATTCGCTCGCAGGTCCACAGGTTCGGCTGGGACTCGAAATGTTCGAGATACGCCCCGGAGTTGATCGCCTCTCTTGTCAACATCGCCATTGCCCCGTCAGGTTTCAGGTTGCAGGGGCATTGCATGACGACGCTCGCAGGCGCCGCAGAAAACATGTCCCCACGTTTGGCGACAGTATGACGGCGGCGTAATGCCAGATAAACGCTCCTACGGGAGACGCTTTGACCACTCAGAAGCGACAATCCGCACGATGGTACCGGGTCCGCGTGGCCCCTCGGCCGGCCGGGCCGCCTTTCGCAAGGCGTCGCGGGCGGCTTGACCGCAACGGGTCAACCGTCGCGTACCTGCGCAAGTGCCGACGCGAGAATCATCGCATCTGCGTTCGCCGGTGGCGTCTGACCGCGTGTCTGGGGACGGTACACCGCGTCGCCCCGGCGGATGGGAACCCCGGAGAGCGCGCAGCGTCCGGAGCGGCGCGCAAGCGCCGGTGTCCAGACCTGTTCCTCGTAATTGCATAAGGTCGGGTCGTGCCAGGAAAGGCAGACGCGCGAATTGGTCATGTGCTCCAGAACGGTTATCGTGAATGACGTCGCGCGAGAATTATCAGTCGCCATCCGTGCGGGCGAGTATCTGTAGCCTGGCAATCCGAAAGGGTTGAGCGGTTCGTCCGGCGGCGCTGAAAACTGCAGGAGAGCGGTAAGCGTCCCGGACCAGGGGTCGGCCGCGGTGGCCATAGTTGCGTCGAAAGAAGGGTGGCGCCGGGCAACCCGGCCTTGTCCGCGCGACAGACCGGTAAGCGTCGACTCCACCTGCGGACGGCTGGTAGTCGGCAGAACGCCTGAAGAGTCCGGCTCACCGGTCTCGGCCGATGAATCCGCGGGCACGGTAAGTGTTTGAACGTTCAACATCATCTTCCTCTCATCCAGAGTTGATGCAGTTATCGAACAATCAGCGTGAAGCCGCGCACACCTATTGGAGGCAGACCTGCCGGTAGTCCACTGTTCGCCTGTAAAGGCTCCTGCCAAGCCAGGCGACGAAGGTGTATTCGATGTACGCGTTGGCGCCGATGTATATCCAGTTGTGCAGGGCGTGTGACATGGCCAGTTCCTCGAGGCGGGTGCGACGGTTACGGAAGTGCGGTCAGCTACGGCTGCTCGGGGCGCGGGCGCCGGCTTGCCGCATCGCGGGTTAGCACACTGGAGAAAGGATGGCAGTTGGGGACTACGAAGGTCCGTCATCGGTCATGCGCCAATCGCGATGACTGAAGAGTAGATACGGCAAAGGGGCGAATCTACTCTACGGTGGGGTATCGCAATGCCTCAATGGCGTAATCGCGGTATACGGCGGTATAACGCGGCGAGTCGAACTCGCGCGTCGACGCGTTCGGGATTTGGGGGAAACGAGTAGTCCGGGCTGCACCGCTCCTATATGTTTGTATATGATGGAGCTTGTACATGTTGCATAAAAAAGCCTTTTTCTTTCAAGCGTGTAAAGCCAATCAAGCCGATTAGCCGGGCCTCCCGGCGAATGTCTCCACGGCCTGGTTTTTTAACAGGGGCTGGCGCGGGTCACGAGGCGGCAGGCCAGTGGCACGCCACGGGAGGTAGCGTGGGTGGCAAGCTAGGTTCGTCGGACAGGAGCAGCCAGTGGCGCTATCTGGTGCGGCTGTGGATTGGCGGAAGCCTTATCCTCTGCGCTGTTGCATGGCTTTGCCTGAGTCTTGACCTCAGGATTGCCACCACCGGTTTCTGCATGCTGATTGTCATTGTGCTGCTGTCTCTTCTCGACAGCTTCATTTCCTCCGCAATCTTCTCGATCGTTGGCGGCTTACTGCTCAACGTCTACTTCACGCCGCCTCTTTATAGCTTTGCCATCGAGAAACCGCTGGACATCCTGCCGATAGCGGCATTTTTTATTACTTCAATTGCCATTACGTCGCTTGTCCGGCGTATCCGCACGGCCGAACGCTTCCAGCGGGAGCAGGCGAGGCTACTGGACCAGACTCACGATACGGTGTTCGTGCGTGACCCACAGGATGTGATTACGTACTGGAATCACGCGGCGGAAGTACTCTACGGATGGAGTAAGGATGAGGCAGTCGGAAAGGTTGTCGACAGCCTGCTCAAAACTGTATTCCTCATGCCGAAAGAAGAAGTGCAACGCGTACTGGCTCGCGATGGATACTGGGAAGGGGATCTGGTCCACACAAAGCGCGACGGCTCGGCCGTTATCGTGGCGAGCCGCTGGACGCTACAGCGTGACAGTCGCGGAGTCCCCTGCGCAACGCTGGAAACGAACAACGACATCACGCAACGCAGGCGGGCCGAAGAACTGATCCGGAAAAGTCAGGCGCAGTACCTTGCCGAAGCCCAGCAACTGAGCCGTACGGGAAGCTTTGGCTGGAACGTCGCTACCGGCGAACTTTTCTGGTCGGAGGAGGCATTCCGTATTTTTGAGTACGACCTCACGCGTGCACCGACGCTTGAGTCCGTGCGCGAGCGGCTTCATCCGGAGGACGTCCATATCTTCGAGCGCATGCTGCTGCAGGTAAGCGGTACGGCGGATGATTTCGACATCGAGCACCGTCTACTTTTCCCGGATGGTCGTGTGAAGCATTTGCACGTGGTGGCCCATGCTTCCGAAGCCACGGGCGGCAGCCGTCAGTTCATTGGCGCTGTCATGGATGTGACGAATGCGCGCGAGACCGAGATGCAACTTTGGCAGACGCAAAGCGAACTCGCCCGTGCCAGCCGTATCTCGGCTCTGGGCGAGCTGAGCGCCTCGATTGCTCATGAAGTCGGACAGCCGCTTGCTGCCATCATCACGAGCGGCGAAGCCTGTCTGCGATGGCTGCATCGTAACCCACCCAATATGGAGGAAATCGAAGGCTGTGTGACCGAAATGACCAGCGAGGGTACGCGGGCAGCCGGAATCGTCCAGCGGGTGAGAAGACTGATGAAGGGCGCACCGCCCGAACACGCGCCGGTGGAGGTCAACGACCTGGTCGACGAGGTGGTCGCACTCACCAAGGGCGAGATGGAGAGTCATGCATGCTGCCTGACGTTGCAGCTCGCGCGCGAGATGCCTGTCGTGCTGGGCGACCGCGTGCAGCTTCAGCAGGTGCTCATCAATATCATCATCAATGGGTTGCAGTCGATGGCCGCCGTGCCGGGCAAGCATCGGCTAACCGTGAGTTCCTCGACCGACGGCGACGGCAACGTCATACTCGCCGTGCGCGATAGCGGCCCGGGCATCAGCACGGCAAATCTCCCGCGCCTCTTCGATGCCTTCTTCACCACCCGTAGTACCGGCATGGGCATGGGGCTCGCTATCTGTAACTCGATTGTCGAAGCGCACGGAGGCCAGATTCTTGCCTCCAACAACACCGGGGGCGGTGCGACATTCAGCGTCATACTGCCTGCGGCTCATGCATCCATCGCCACGGCCTGACGAGGTGGCCACAAGCGGATGCGGTCCGGTACAACCCGCTTATACAATCGTATCATCGCGCAAGGCGCGGCTGTAAGGTAGTCTGTAAAAGACAAGACGGACGGGCGCGACTCACCGCACCGTTATCCCTTGGGAGAATGAGTAGGGGCCGCGATTTTGCAGACAACGCCTGTGGTATCCATTGTCGACGACGACCTGGCAGTACGTCGCGCGCTTGGCAGCCTTGTGCGCTCACTTGGCTGGGAGGCGCGACTCTTTGAGTCAGCTGAGGCGTTTCTTGCGTCGGGGGAAGCCGCTGTCACCACCTGCCTGATTTCAGATATCCGGATGTCTGGTATGTCAGGTATCGAAATGCACGAGCGCCTGGTCGCACAGGGCGCGGCGCCCGCCACCATTTTTGTTAGCGCATATCCGACACCGGCGCTACACGCGCGAGCTACCGGTAACGGGGCTCTTGTTCTTCTGCAGAAGCCCTACCAGGTTTCCGCGATGACCCACTGGCTTTCGGTTGCACTCGGCAATCCGTAGACGCGATGGGGCAGAGGTTATTGTCGGGCACCATCCGTCCCTGCGCGTGGACCCGGTGAATCGCGCGGTTCATGAGGCTTGATGCCGAGCGCTTCGGCCTTGCGAACGAGGTCAGGCAGGGAACGGGCATTGAGCTTGCGCATCACCTGACCACGGTGAACCTTGACTGTGATTTCGCTAAGGTTCATTTCAGAAGCAATCTGTTTGTTGAGCAAGCCGGCCAGAATGAACGGAACGACCTCTTTCTCGCGCGGCGAGAGGGTTTCGTAGGAGGCTCTCAGCCCCGCGACCATGTGTTCGGATGCGAGGCGCGCGGCGTCCCGGGCGAGCGCGTGACCGATCGCGTCGAGCATGTCCTGGTCGCGAAATGGCTTGGCAAAGAAGTCCATCGCGCCTGCTTTCATTGCCTTGACGCTCATCTCGATGTCGCCATGCCCGGTCATGAACAGAACGGGAATACGCAGTCCGCTTTGCACAATTTCCTGCTGGAAGGCCAGACCGTTTTTATTTCGCAGCCGCACATCCAGAATGAGGCAGCTCGGCACGGCGGGGCGCGCGAATTGCAGGAACTCCTCTGCGGAGGAGAATGTTTCGACACGCATGTCGACCGAGCGCATGAGCGTTGCCAGTGCGCGACGTACGGGTGCTTCGTCGTCGACGACATAGACAACGGCGTCGCGCCAATCAGAGGTGCTTGAAGACTTCACGGGCGGTAGAAGGGCAAGTCCATTAGACATCTGCTCACACTCCGGCTGGAGCCCGATCAAGACCCCGACAGGCGTTCTTTTGCGACGACTTATTCTTCGCTTTCGAACAAGGGGAGTATAGAACGACAATACGGTCGCTTGCATCCCGCGACACCTGTTTATTACGAGGGAATTACAGGTTGTCGGTGCGCGTTGTTATAAGTCGGAATTTGTTAATCCTGCGACAATGATGGCGGGTAGTCGTGCGGCGGATTCGGACTACTGGCTTATTTTCGGGAGGCTGCAATGGCAACGCAGCGCGGAACGACTGCTCCTCCGCAAACCGGTTCAGAGCAGACGGGTTCGGTAGCCGGAGCCGGCAATGCGCGGGCGTCACTCGGCGTTGATGGCGCCGTGCGCCTTGCGACTTCGAGCGTCACGACGCAGTCCTATGCGCGGGAGTTCGCCAGACTGTTCAACGTGGACACAGCCCACACGCTCACCACGACCAGTCTGAAGACAGCACAACTAACGGCCACTCATATGTGTTCGTCGGTTCACGGGCTAGGGAAGAGCACGCCCCTGCCGACGGAGGACGCATATATCCTCTCGTTGCAATTGCAACACTCGGGCGGAGCGGAGCTGTGGAAGCGAGGTCGACGGGTCCCGACCGAGCCCTATGCCCCAGGTTCGATCATGTTGGGCCATCTTTCCGATGAACCGGTAGCGAACCTGCCCGACCCCTTTGAGTGCATTCTGTTCCATATTCCTCGGCCCGCCTTTGACGAGCTCTGCGGGCTGTCCGCTTTGCCGCCGGTTGGGGAGCTGGATGATGTCAACCGGACAATTGACCCCGTTTTGCATCATCTCGGCCTGGCTCTCGTCCCTGCGATGGCGGACCCGCAGCTCGCCGGAAGTCTTTTCTTTGACCATGTTGCGCATGCCATGTACGAACGCCTCGCTACTACGTACGGACGCTTTCGGGGTACGTTGCCGCCGCGCGGCCGGGTGCTCTCCAAGACGCAGGAGCGCATAGCCAAGGAATTGCTCGTAGCGGACCTGCTGGTCGAGCCGCCTCTCAGCGACATTGCCCTCGCGTGCGGGCTGTCGGTACGGCAGTTCGTTGACGCATTTCGCAGCACGACGGGAATGCCCCCATTCCGATGGTTGCGCGCCTATCGGATAGAGCGCGCGAAGGAGTTGCTTCGTCGCACTTCGTTCTCGCTGGCAGAAATCGGCGCCGCTTGCGGGTTTGCCGACCAGAGCCACTTCACCAGAACGTTCTCGGCGGCAACCGGGACTACGCCGGGTGACTGGCGCCGTGCATGTGGTGCCTAGCGTCGGCAATCGCAGCCGGCTGCGGGGCAGGTTCCCGAAGAACCCAGTGGACCAGGCCCATCAGCCCGCATTGTTCAAAGGAGACCGAAAAGACTATTCGCCGGCGCCTGCGATACAGGTTGCCCGATATCAACTACATTCGCGAGTCACGTCTCACACTCACCTGCAAGCGATAGTGAAGTCCACGCTTTTCTCTCCGCTGACGCTCCGAAACGTCACGCTGCGCAATCGGATCGTCATCAGCCCCGTCCGGCAGTATTGCGCCCACGAGGGGCTGGCTAATGACTGGCATCTCGTTCATTACGGCAAACTCGCGCAGGCCGGTGCCGGCATGGTGATGCTGGAAACGACGGCCGTCGAATCGCGCGGTCGCGTGACCTATGGGGATTTGGGCTTATGGTCGAATGACCAGGTAGAGCCCCTTGGTCGAATCGCGAGCTTTATCAAGGCCCGGGGCGCGGTGCCCGGCATCAGGCTGGGCCATGCGGGCCGCAAGGCTGCGATGACGCGTCCGTGGGAAGGTCATGCACCCCTTTTGTCGAGGCGGATTCCATCCGGGGAGAAGCGCCCTGGAGAACGGTCGCACCCTCCGCACTTCCGGCCGCGCGAGGTTGGCCTGAACCGGTCGCTATGGGTGCGGATCAGGTGGAGACTGTCGCGGCAGCGTGGGAAGCGGCAGCGCGACGTGCGTCCCGCGCGGGCTTCGAAGTACTCGAGATTCACTGTGGACACGGTTATCTGCTTCACGAGTTTCTTTCCCCCGTGTCCAACCTTCGAAGCGATGCCTGTGGTGGCGGACCCGCTGGCCGGCGAGCGTATCCGCTTGAAATCGTCAAACGGCTGCGCGCCGTCTGGCCGCAGAATAAGCCCCTCATGTGCAGGATTTCGGTCATCGACGGTGCGGACGGCGGTTACGGCATCGCGACAACGAGACCAGGATTTCCGTAACTGGCCACCAGAAAGAAAAGGCTCACAATCAGACCGACGGCGTTGATGCCTGGCGTGTCGGGAAGTTTCAAAAACCTTTGATTCAGGAGGCCAAAGACAGCAATGAGGGAAAGCAGAATGCCCACTCCCTGGAACAGGGTCATTTCCGGGTCTCCAGTTTCATACAGTGTCCTCTGATGGTGTTTCGCTGCGGAATGCTCGTGCGCCGCTTATATCTGTCCGCCGACGATCGTGGGTTTCCGGAAAGTAGCTCGCTGAAAAATTGGAAGAGACGGCGATTGCCTGTCAATTACCGGCTCGTGAACAGTTCTTTCGGATTGTTCGTTGGTTACAAAAAAATGGGCACAACCAGGGTCGTGCCCAATGACGACGAGCGTCAGGAGGGATCGGTTTTCAACGTGAAGGGAGACGGCGGAATTTCTCCAGTTATTCAAAACGATATGCAGCCGCTTTATCCGGGCGCGACAGGTTGTAGCCTAAACAAAAAACCGGTCCGCACAAAGTTCCGGGAACAGAAAACACATATCGCTCACGTTGAACAATCCCATACATGCCTGGTGTTAATCAGTGCGCGCAGTCAGTTCAAGCGCCTGGGGCCACTTGCCTGGATACAGACTTTTTTTGTAGTTGGGATGAGGTTCTTCCACGCAAGAGATAACGACGCATCGCCAGACTTGCGGCTGCCGTGAGAATAATGCGTTGCATCGTTTACGATCGGCCCCAAAAAAATAGGTATGGACAGGGTACATCCTATTGATAAGGATACCCATTCGCATGTACCTTGAAAGCGTGAAGCCGCGCGTACGGAGCACGGGACAGATGCTGCGGCGCGAAGGAGACAGGAGACAAGACGTGCACAATCCTTCGACCGAATGGTCAACCAGCGACGTTCCTTTGGGCGACCGCACCGACGCCTGGGAATCGGTGCTCAGCACGAGTTATCGCGAGTGGCAGGTTCCGCATCGCCTTCCGGCCACGTTCTATGCGCATGTGAAACAGCATGACTTCGCCGGGGCGGAGATTGTCGAGACGGTGTGTGATCCCTGCATGGGACAACGCACGGCCGGACACGTCCGCCACGACGACGAGCTTTACGTCGGCGTTCAATTGACGACTGCCGGCCGCGAGCGGTTCAGGATTGGAGATGCCGGCGTGGAGGTTGCGTCCGGCGACGTCGTTGTCTGGACAACCGGGCAGGCTGTCGAGTTTGAGGTTCTGGAGCGCCTTCACAAAGTCACTTTGATGATTCCCTGGTCGGTAATGCGCGAGCGTTTGCCGGAACGCAAACAACCCCCCACCGGCGGCAAGATCGAAAGTCGCATGGGCGTTGGCTCGCTGCTCGCCGTTCACCTGCTCGCGCTTTCGAATGAGATCGCGACGCTCGACGAGAGCGTTCAGGGCTCGGTCAACAGGTCCACGCTCGAGTTGCTGGGTATTGCGCTATCGGGTCAGCAACCGTGCGCAACGTTCGATGCGAGTGTGGCCATGCTGCGGCGCGTGCAGGACTTCATTCTGCAACATCTGCACGAAGACGACCTGAATCCAACCCGAATTGCCGAAGCAAATCACATTTCGCTGCGCTATCTGCACATGCTATTTCAGCGCAGCGACATGACCGTTTCGGGGTGGATTCTGGACAGGAGACTGCACGCATGCAAGCAGGCTTTGATGGACCCCGCCTACAACCGCCAGCGCATCTCGGAGATCGCGTTCCGCTGGGGTTTCAATTCGACCAGCCATTTTTGCCGCGCATTCAGGGAAAAGTACGGCGCCTCTCCAGGCGACGTACGCAGGACCGTGGGCGCCGGGCCGGCGGATGAACTGGCATGACAGGTAGACGATAGGCGGACAGGAGATGACCTGTCCGCTCAAGGACGAAACCGTTCGAGGCGCGACGCAACTGCGGCGCTGCCACGCCGCGTCGCGTAACTGGCCAGTTACACCGAGAAGCGGCAGAGCGTCTCGCCGCCATCGATGCGAATGAGATCGCCGTGGATGTAACTCGATTCGTCCGAGGCGAGAAATACCGCGAGGTTCGCAATATCTTCGACTTCGCCCCAGCGTTTCAGCGGAATGGCTTCCGTGAACACCTTGTCGAAGTCCTTGTCGTCGAATAGCGCGCGTGTCAGCGACGTTTTCGCATACGTGGGGCAGATGCCGTTGACGCGAATCCTGTCGCGCCCATATTCGATTGCGAGGCAGCGTGTCAGATTGGCGGCCGCGCCCTTCGATATGTTGTAGACGGATTGCTTCGGGTGGCCTTGCAAGCCGGCGGTCGAAACAATGTTGATGATGTTGCCGCCGCGAGCCTGCTTGAGAAATACCTTGATGGCTTCCTGACAGCCGAACCACGTGCCTTTCACATTCACGTCGAAGCAGGCGTCGAGGTCTTCGACCGAAAATTCGTGGGCGAGCTTCCCGGCGCGATAGATACCGGCGTTATTGACCATCACATCGAGACCGCCGTAGAGCCGGACTGTTTCCTTGACCAGGTTCGCAACCTGGTCGAGCCTCGTCACATCGCATGCCACGTACTGAGCCTTGCCGCCGGCGCCGGTAATGGCGGCTGCGGTCGTCAGTTGCGGGTTGCCTTCGAAACCGCCCTGGTTCGGGGCCTCGTGGATATCGCTCACAACCACGCTGGCACCTTCCGTGGCATACGCCATCGCGATGCCGCGACCGAATCCCGAACTCGCGCCCGTGACGATGGCGACCTTTCCTTTGAGCCTTTCCATGAATCCTCCTGGGAGAAAGGACGGCCGGCCCGCGACGGGCCGGCCGTTACCGCGTTCAACGCGCCGTAAAGGCGCCGTCGACTGTGAGCATGGAACCTGTCATCCATTCGGCGTCGTCAGAAGCGAGGAATAGCGCGGCTTTCGCGACATCTTCCGCGGTGCCGACACGCGGCCACGGCGTCAGGTCGTGAAGCAGCTTGTTGGTATCGTCGTTTTCGAGGAAGGAACGCACCATCGCGGTTGCGAGGAACCCGGGGCAGATCGCGTTCACATTGATTCGCTCGGGTGCGAAGTCGAGTGCCAGTTCGCGTGTCAGATTGACGACGGCTCCCTTCGACGCACAATAAGCCGGCTCGAGTGCCAACCCGACCAGGCCGCCGATCGACGCGATGTTGACAATGCGGCCACGGACCTGGACGCCGGTTGACGTGGTCAGCGGCTCCTGTTTCATGAACTGCGTGATAGCGTATTTGCAACCGAGCCACACGCCTTTTGCATTCACGTTCATCGTGAAATCGTATTGCTCTTCGGTCTCATCGATGATGCTATGCAGACCGGTGAACACGCCGGCGTTGTTGACGATGATGTCGAGCCGGCCGAAAGTCGAAACCGCATGATCGACGATTTTCTGCACGTCGGCTGCTTTGCTGGCGTCAGCCGCGATGAACGCGGTCTTCCCACCTTGCTGGGCGATAACTGCGTCGGTATCGGTTTCGATATCCTTCTCGTAGCCGCCTTTCAGTGCCGACTTCTTCAGGTCAGAGCAGACGACGTGGGCGCCTTCGCGCGCGAGGGCTAGCGCGATTGCTCGTCCATTGCCCGAACTGGAGCCGGTTACGATGGCGACGCGACCTTCGAGTTTGCGGGTCAAGATTGTCTCCTTGAGTAGTAGTACTTTCGAATGACTTCGCGTCACATGATTTCCAGACAATGCGGTGACGCTCGACCTGCCCGCTCAGGCCGGGAAGGCCGTGAACGTCTGGACGGCGATTTTTCCGTCCCTGACCACCAGCGTGTCCGTTGCCAGGATGATCCAGGGCTTTGCTTCCCACGCAATGTAGGCCACGTCGCGCACCGTACTCATGCCCGTAATCCTGAACGCCGGCCAGAACGCCGGGTCCGCGCCGTCGACAAAGGCCTTGAAGAAATCGGTTATCTCCTCGCGGCCACGAAAGGTCTTGTCCGGCGTGACGAGGGCGGAGTTGTCGTCGTAATCCTTGAGAATCTCGGCCACGCCGTGAGCGAAGGCGCCGAGATGATGGTCGAGGATTTGCCTGGTTGCAGCTTCGGTCTGTTGAGAAGAATCTGACATGTCGAATGTCCACAGGAGGGGCAGCGGGATGGACCGGCAGCGCGATGAGCGAGCCGATACATGGCGTGGGCAACCAAGGTCTTTTCAGCCCGCGTAGGCGCGCTGGGCTTCGTCCCAGGTGACCACCACGATTGGCGTGCCGTCTTCCTTGATAAAGGAAAGCGGCCCAAGGAACGTCATATAAAACTCGCTGTCGACCGGGAACGAGGTTTTGTCGTGACGGGCATTGGCAGACTCGTAGCCGTACGCCGGTGCCACGACGGTGTCGCCGCCATGCTCACGGCCGCCACGGACGTCCATGCGGCCTTTTGTCAGCAGATATTCGCCTGGCCCGACGTGAAAGTGCGAGTTGAAGGACGAGCCGGCCGGACAGTCAAAAATCGCCGTCCACGCGCCCATTTCGGGCGAGGCGTGGAGCATCTTCCAGCGAATGCCACCTTGGGAAAGTGCGTCCGGGAAGGGCTTCCACGGAATCTCATCGATCTGAACGGCTTCTTCGCGAACCTTCGGTTTGATTTCCATCGTTGTCTCCTGATTTCGCCGCACCGGAATCGAGTTCGAGTTCGGCAAGGTTTGTGGGTGAAACAACGATATCGCAGGCAAAGGGGCAAAGTTTGCACGCTAGTGCAGCTCGGGTTGCCTGACAGTGCAGTGGAGCAGGGGAGGTGTGCACACGGCTAATGCAGTGCTGCGGTCCCTCTGTTGCGTGCAAGGAGACGAGATGGCAAATGGCAAATGGCAAATGGCAAATGGCAGCGTGCGCGTGCGAATCCTGCATGGGCGGGCCAACGCCGATTGTTTGTCCCGCAGCAATTGTGATTTCACGCTATCGGCATAGAAAAAAGATAGGTCCCACCTAAACTGAATTCTGTCAGCGGCGCGCGTCTCACCGACTTGCACTGCTCCTGAAACCGGATTGGGGATTCATCATGAAAAACAGACTTCTTGCGATGCTGCTCGTTGCAGCCACGGCCTCCATTGCTGCGCCTGCGTTTGCCAGCGGCTACGGACCGGCGCCTTCGTACCGTCCTTCAGTCGGGGCTCCTGCGTCACAACGAGGCCAGAGCGCGCAAACCGTTGCGGCGGAACGCAGCGATGCAGTGGGCTCCGTCAATGATTCGTACGGCGGCGTGGTTGCGCAAACCGTGGCGTCCGGCAGCCGTCAACCTGACCAGTCGGCTGTCCGCCTGTACTCGCGTCATTAATTCGAAAGGCGTCTGCTGATCAAGGCTGTGACGAGGTGTTGAAATGCTGAAGATTATTCAAGGTGCGGTCGTGATCGCCGTGCTGATGCTTTATCTGGCGCCCGCAATGATTGCCGACGCCAGAAACCGGGAAGACGCCTTTGCGGTGACGATGGTGAACATCCTGCTCGGGTGGACGGTTCTGGGCTGGTTTGCCGCACTGATTTGGGCGCGGCATCCGGTCAGCGACCGTCGATTGAAGCACTTCGCAAGACGGGCGCAACGCGCGGTGGCACGCGTCACCATCAATGCAATCGTTGCCCGAGCCGAAGGTCGTGCGAGCTCAATCCCGGTGGTGAACCCTCGCCTGGTGCCGTTGGTGGCACGCATTGCGGCAAGGAGCAATCGCTGCCCGAGGGACTGAGTTTTCCGCATGGCGGGGCGCCGGTCTACCCGTGGCTGTCGATCCATGCACGAGCCCATTCGAGTCCAGCCTGCTGCGCGCCCTCGTCAGTATCGAAAAAGCCGAGCACACCGGACGCTTCAATCACCTTGTTGTTTTGAGTAATGGTGCCGCTGGCAGCGTAGCGTTCAGGTCGAAGCGGTTCCTCATGCTGCTGTATCGCATGTCCCCAGATGTTGTAGCCGCGGTAGGTTTCTGATTCCATTAACGCGACACCCCGACATAAGCCTGGCGGGAATCGACCCGCAGGATGTTCCCTTCAGGCGTGATCTGCCGCGGGAGGTCTGTCAGATCAGGCGTTGCGGTTCGCGAATCCACCGGAATTTCACGCTGTTTCGCAATCAACTTCCGCGTGGGCGCCGGAGTGCTTCGCGCACGATATTTCACGGCTCGCGGAGCACTGTGCCGATGCATGGACTGTTTATGCGGCAGTTTGGCGCGTGGTGCGTCAACCCGCGCCTCAGGCGGATTCCAGACTTCCACATAGCGTTCGCCTGCCGACACCGTAGAAACAACTGTCAGCAGCAGTACGCCGATGCCCAGGAATCGAAGCATGTCTTCTCCGTATTTTTCCAGCCGTTCCAAACCTTGCACGACTCGCGGTTCCTACGCGTGAGGCGCCCTCGCGAGCGGCCACACGGCGGCCGTGCACTGAAAACCGCGACGGAAGTCCGTGCCGGATACTGTACATTCATACAGGTATTTTGGCAAACAAATGGCAGTGTCGATGTTGCGCCCGCGCGAACCCGCCGATCGCCGGGTCTTCGGGAATGCGGCCACGCCACTCTTTTCTCCGCTTCACGCTGCGTGAAGCTGTAATCGAACTATGCGCCTAGACCTTGCGTCGAGTCATGACGCACCCTTGTAGGTCGCGACAAAGCCCGCCAGGTCTCCCCAGTTCGGCGACGACAGCAATTCCGGATGATCCTGCTGAACCTTGAGCGCGACGCTACGAAAGGCTTGCGCACATGCCGAAAGGCCGGCCGATGGCGTCACGGGAGCGGCCGCGGGAGGCGGTACTGGCGAGTTCGCCAGCGAAGGCGCGTTCAGCCTGGGAGCGGGGCCGGGCGTTTTCACCCCGGAGAGAGCGGCGCTGAGCTTCGAAAGCTGTGTGCGTGCGCTGACCGGGGCGGAGTAGGTACCACCGGCGTTGAATTTGTCCGCGAGAAGCTGAAGGATCGACGTATGGTCCAGGTCGCCGGAAAAGACGCCGCCCGGCGTGACATACGGCGAGATCAGGAATGCGGGTACCCGCAGCCCGGTAGTCTGAAACTGGTAGCCGGCGACCTCGGTCGGGATGCTGAGTGGGCTTACGTGGTCGAAGAACCCGCCATGCTCGTCATACGTGACGATCATCAGCGTCTCATTCCATCGTTCCGACGCGGAAACCGTTCGATAAATGTCGGCGAGGAACGCTTGCCCTCGGGCAACGCCGGTAGGCGAATGGTCGTCGTTCGGCGCGAGGTGCGGACCGTCCGTGTATTCCGGTTCGATGAAAATGACTTGAGGCATGTTCGAACCGTTCGTCCAGTCCGCCTTGAAGCGCGAATACCGTCTGAACCTGCCTCCGTTGCCGTCCAGCGGCAAAGCGAGCGAAGTCACTATTTCAGGCAGCCACTTGGGCATCAGGCTGAAGAACGGAAAAAATCCTCCCGACTGATAGACGCACCAGCTCGTGCCGTGTGCGGTCAGCCAGTCGTAAACCAAAGACTGCTGCGGGAGAAAACCCGAAACGTTGTCGCTGATCGTACTCTCTCCCGACATGGCCATCAGGCGATTGGCCTGGGTGCCGGTGGGAAGCGGCGCAAACCAGCTATCGCAAATCGTGAAATTGTTTGCGAAGAAATCGAAAACGGGCAGCGCGTCGGCGGTGTAATAGCCCATCACCATCGAGAGATCGGCCGGCGGCGGGTTGCGAGTCGCGTAGCTTGCAACGAAGCCGCCCAGTTCGGGGCAGCCTCCGTTCGCGCACGGCGTGTTTATCTGTGTCGAGATCGGCGCGCGGTCATGCGGTGGGTCGGGGATTAGCTGGGTCGACGGCGAAAGAGCATGGATCGCATATGTCCTGTCGTCGTAAAGATTCGTGAAATTCTGTTGCCAGGCGGGGTCGGCAGAGAGTCCGTTGACGTCTTTTCCGTCGAGGCTCAGGTAACCGAGCACATGATCGAACGACCGGTTCTCCATCATGACCACGATGATGGTCTTAATGTTGTCCACTGACATGCTGCCTCCGTACAACGGCATCACAGCGACCATGTAGCCTGCCAGGTTCGCGCCCCGCAGGAAACGACGGGAGCGCGACACCGCAGGTCTCCTGACCCGACCCCGTCTCCTGCATTCACCGCTTGTAGCGTGAGCGAGGACCGGATAGCTCAAACGCTCGCCGCAGGGCAGCCGCACTTTCGACGCAAGGCTCGATACCGGAGTCTTGCTTCCGGCCAGACGTTAAGGCTAGTTCACGTTACATCGCCGTTCAACTTCCGTTCTCGCTGGGGGGCAGGTTGTTCCCACTTCGCTCCAGCCAGTAGAGGCATCTGCGAATCATGACGGATGGCAAGCCGTATGAAATCGGATGGACCGGAGGAGAGGATCGTCTGCGCCTGGAGCGGCGCCGCCCGTAGCGTTTTCAGCGCGACAGCAACGACACCGTTGCGATGCCGAGAATGGTCATCACGAGCGACGCGCCCACATGAATCACGATCTCGCCCGCAGCCCAGCCGAGCCGGCCGTCCTGCAACCGCTGCACGACTTCCGCTGAAAAAGTCGAGAAGGTCGACAGGCCGCCCATCAAGCCGGTGATGACGAAGAGCCGCCATTCCGGTGCGATCTGCGGCGCCCGCGCAAACCCGGCGACGGCGACGCCGATGACGTAGCCGGCAATCACGTTGGCGGCGAAAGTGCCGAGCGGCAGGCCGCTGAACAGGCCGTTCAGGCGGATGCCCAGAAACCAGCGAAATAACGAACCGAGCGCGCCGCCGATTCCGACGGCGAGAATGGACCAATACATGGGAGGCCTGGCAAAACCGGAGAGTCGACAAACCGGGCTGAGCGTGGAGCGCGACGCTGCGTCCGCAATCATCCGGGCGAGCAGGCATCATCAGCCATAAGGGCGGTTAAAGGAGAATGCCATCTCCAGCGCAGCAGTCTAACACCGCGAGTGCATGTGGGGACAGTTCGGCGCGGACGCGGGCAGCATGCCCACCCGCTCTTTACGCCCGAATCCGGCGTGTGCGGCAGCGAGGCGCACGTGCGGGAACCGGAGCCGCCAGTGCGCTCGCGCGAAGCAAAACAACTGTCGAAGCGCTCTTATTCGGGTGTCGCCGAAATCTTGTGGATCGACAGGTCGGCGCCGTTGTACTCGTCTTCCTGGTCGAGCCTCAGGCCGACTGTCAGCCGGATCGCGCCGTACACGAGCGTGCCGCCGAGCGTCGCCACCACAATCCCGCCCAGCGTGCCGACCAGTTGCGCCCCGAACGACACACCACCCATGCCGCCGAGCGCGCGCAGGCCGAAGATGCCCGCCGCGAGGCCGCCCCACGCGCCGCACAGTCCGTGCAAGGGCCACACGCCGAGCACGTCGTCGATGCGCCAGCGGTTCTGCACGCAGGTGAACATATAAACGAAAAGCACGCCGGCAATGCCACCCGTCACCAGCGCGCCGAGCGGATGCATGATGTCGGAGCCGGCGCAGACCGCCACCAGTCCGGCAAGCGGGCCGTTGTAGGAGAAGCCGGGGTCGTTGCGGCCGGCGAGCCACGCGGTCAGGGTGCCGCCCACCATCGCCATCAGCGAATTGACGGCAACCAGCCCGCTGATCTTGTCGACGGTCTGCGCGCTCATCACATTGAAGCCGAACCAGCCGACCGCCAGCACCCAGGCGCCCAGCGCGAGGAACGGAATATTCGACGGCGGATGCGCGGCGATGCCGCCGTCGCGGTGATAGCGCCCGTGGCGCGCGCCCAGCAACAGCACCGCCGGCAGGGCGACCCAGCCGCCGAATGCATGCACGACCACCGAGCCGGCGAAGTCATGGAACTGCGCGCCGAACATCTCGGCGAGCCAGTTCTGGATGCCGAAGCGGCCGTTCCACGCGATTCCTTCGAAGAACGGGTAGATGAAGCCGACCAGCACGAAGGTCGCGAAGAGTTGCGGATTGAATTTCGAGCGCTCGGCGATGCCGCCCGAAACGATCGCCGGAATCGCGGCGGCGAAGGTCAGCAGGAAGAAGAAGCGCACCAGCGCATAGCCGTTGTGTGCGGCCAGCGACTCGGCGCTGCCGAAGAACTGCACGCCGTAGGCAATCGCGTAGCCGATAAAGAAGTAGGCAATCGTCGAGACCGAGAAATCCACCAGAATCTTGACCAGTGCATTGACCTGGTTCTTCTTGCGCACCGTGCCGAGTTCGAGAAAGGCGAACCCTGCGTGCATCGCCAGCACCATGCCGGCGCCGAGCAGAAGAAAGAGGGTATCGGTGCCGGTTTTCAGACTTTCCATCGATATGTCCTGCTTATGACAAAAAGCGCGCAGTGAATGCAAGAAGTGGGCCAAATTTGTGCCAGATCGCGTCGATCCGGTGCGGTTCAGCACCGGGATGGGACTTGATGCTCGCTTTGCTCAACGCAACTGACATGTCTTTGCACATCTTCGTGGCGTTAATCAGCACAATTGATGTGCATGACGCCGTAATCGAGGGCGAAGCGAACCAAAGAAGGGCAAGATATTCGATTTCATTTACGTTTAATTCAAAATCCTGACGCCGGGCCGGCATTCATCCGGCATTGTTTGCGGCAAATGCCTGGTCAATGGCGTGCCCTCTTTGTTTTCCTGTGCAATCGCCGACATAATGTGCCGTCCCCGAGCATGATCTGCCGGCCACCGACCTCCAGTGCGCACGCATGAGACTGACCACCAAAGGCCTGTTGCTGATCGCGATTCCGGCCGTCTTCGAACTGGCGCTGTTGTCCGGGCTGGTCAAGGCTGAGTCGGACGCGGCGCAGGCGGAGCGCTGGGCCATCCATAGCCAGGACGTGCTGCGTCAGACCACCGCGATTCTCGATCCGGTGCTGGGCGAGTCCGTGGCGCTGCGCGGGGCGGTGCTCGCCAACGACGCCCATTTCGCCACGCCGGTAACGGTGTGGATGGACGTCGACCGGCGCATCGACCAACTGGCCGATCTGGTCGCCGACAATCCGGCGCAGGTCGAACGCGTGGTTCAGGTGCGCCAGGCGGTGCAGGCCTACCGGCAATGGTCGGACCGCGTTCAGGACATGCTGCGTTCTGGCCGGCGGCGCGACGTGCTCGCGCGCTTTCGCGACCTCGCACCCACCGACGTGCTCGACCGGTTTCGTCAGCAACTCGCCGCGTTTCAAGCCGAGGAGCGGCGTCTCGACACGCTGCGTTCGAATGCCGCAGACGCCGCGCGCGAGCGGCAGCAGACCCTGGTGGTCGCGGCCGTGCTCGGCTCGCTGCTGTTCGTCGCGCTGGCCGTCTGGTTATTCACCCGCGGCGTGCGCGGCCGGCTCGCGCTCCTTGCCGACAACGCCGGGCGCCTCGCGGGCAACGAACCGCTGGCGCCGATCGGCTCCGGACGCGATGAAATCGCCCGCCTCGATCTGACCTTGCACGAGACGAGCCGTCGCCTGCTCGAAGCCGAGCGCATCCAGGCGCGCTTCCAGGCCGATCTGGCGCGCCGCACGGGGGAACTCGCGCGCATCAACGAGACCTTGCGTCAGCAGACTCAGGAAAACGAGATGTTCATTTACAGCGTGTCGCATGATCTGCGTGCGCCGCTGGTGAACCTGCAGGGCTTCTCGAAGGAACTGATCCGCGCGTGCGACGAACTGCGCGTGGCGGTGCGCGAGTCGTCGCTCGCGGCCGGCACGCGGCAGCGCATCGAACGGGTGGTCGACGAGGATATCGGCGAAGCGCTGCACTATCTGCAAACGGCGGTGCTGCGCGCGTCGCACATCATCGACGCGCTGTTGCGGCTGTCGCGCGTGGGCCGGGTGGAATACCGCCAGCAGAAGGTCGAGGTGCGCGATATCGTGCCGCGCGTGATCGACGCGATGCAAGGCTCGATCCGGGCGCGGCGCGCTCACGTCCACGTGGACGAACTGCCCGCGGTATGGGGCGACCCGACCGCGCTGGAACAGGTGTTCGCGAACCTGATCGGCAATGCGGTGAATTACCTGGATCCGTCACGGGAGGGCAGGATCGAGATCGGCACGACGCCGGCGCCGCCGGGCGTGCATTCGCTAAGGATCTTCTATGTGAGGGACAACGGCCTGGGCATTCCTGCGGTTGCCTTGCCGCGGCTATTCAACGCCTTTCAGCGGTTGCACGGCAATGTGGCGGCCGGCGAGGGCATCGGCCTCGCGCTCGTGCGCCGCGTGGTGGAGCGGCACGGCGGGCGCGTGTGGGCGGAGTCGAAAGAAGGCGTGGGCACGACGTTCTATCTGTCGCTGCCTGAAGCCAACGCACGGATCGCGCAACTGGCTGCCGGCACGCAAGGACCGCCGACGGCGCCCGGTGTCCAGGCCGCTCGCGATGCCCGCCCGGCCCTGGAGGACCGCGAGCGGAAGAGCGGCAGCGGCAGCAATAGTGGCAGCAGCAATAGCGGTAGCGCAGCCACGCACGCCGCCGATGCCAAGCCCGGCATCAGTACGCCTTAGCCAGGTTACGACGTGGTAAAGAGACGGCGCGGTTTGAGCAACTGGCTGCCGCGAATCGACCAGTAGCAGCCGCAAGCGATGAGTACGGCAATACCCGCCATGAGCTGAAGAGGCGTGGGCCGCACGCCGTGTATTCCGTTCAGTGCAAAGAGGCCGCGCGCGACGAGCAGCAGCGCAGCCCACACCGACCACGCAGCCTGAACCAGCATGCGCATGCCGGCCAGACGCCGTGCGCGATTTTCACTCGACCAGTTGGCCGGCGCACGTCCGCAGAAAAAGGCAATTGCCAGCAACACGACGGCGAGAATCACGATCCAGTCGGTCAGTTCCATTGAAAACACTCCCAAGTCAGCCGGCGACTATAGGAAAGCCTTCCGTTGCAAACTATCGGACTAGTCTCAAATGGGATGAGTTTTGGCGAGCGCGAGTTGCCGCAAGGGCAGGGCGCTCGCCGATATGGATCAGGCAGAAAGATCAGAGCTCGATGCGAGTGCCGAGCAGCACGAGGAATTGGCGCAGCCACTCGGGATGCGCGGGCCACGCCGGGGCGGTGACGAAATTGGCGTCGGTGATCGCGGCGTCGACGGGAATGTCGGCGTATTCGCCGCCCGCCATTTTCACTTCGGGCGCGCAGGCCGGGTACGCCGAAATGCGCTTGCCGCGGATCACGTCGGCGGCGGCCAGCAGTTGCGCGGCGTGGCAGATCGCGGCGATCGGCTTGCCTGCCTCGGCGAATTGCCGCACCACTTCGATCACCTTGGGATTGAGCCGCAGATATTCCGGCGCGCGGCCGCCTGCGATCGCCAGCGCGTCGTATTGGCGCGGATCGGCGTCGTCGAAGGTGGCGTTCAGCGTGAATTGATGGCCGGGTTTTTCCGTATAGGTCTGATCGCCTTCGAAATCGTGAATCGCGGTCTTGATCCGGTCACCGGCCTTCCTGTTCGGGCAGACCGCGTCGACCACGTGGCCGACTGCCTGCAGCGCCTGAAACGGCACCATCGTTTCGTAATCCTCGGCGAAGTCGCCGGTCAGAAACAGAATTTTCTTTGCCGCCATCGTATGCCTCCAATTGATCAACGGAACACAGCGAATGCGTCATTGACGCTCACTCATCAACGCTCATATAAGCTCAAGCAGTCTACTCCACTACGTTTGACAGAACCGCGACGGATCATGCCGCGCAGCGGTCACCAAGGAGCACAGGCGGCGCAACGGCGTATCATGGGCGCGTTTTCGCATGCGGAAGCCGCTCGACGCGGCTCACACTGAAATATGACTTCACCTATCCGTTCATCTTTGCTGCGCCGTGCCGCGTTTGTGGCCATCGTGTTCGGCGGCCTCGCCGCCTGTCAGAAGAACGACGCGTCCGCGGACCAGGTCGCGGGCAAGCTCAACAACGCGGCTCAGGTCGCCGGTCAGAAGCTCGATCAGGCGGCGAGCTACATCGGCCAGCAGGTCGACGCGACCAAATCCGCCGCCCAGCAGAATCTCGAATCCGCCTCCGCGCCGTCGATCAGGATCGACCCCGGCGCGCTCGCTTCGACCGCGCAGGCGAATCTGCAGAGTGCGGCGAGCGCCACCAATGCGCAACTCGGCAAGGCCGCGTCGCTCACAGGCCAGAGCCTCGAATCGGCCGGGCGCAAGCTCCAGGAGTGGTCGGCGCAAAGCTCGGCGTCGTCGGCGAATGCGTCGGCTTCGGCTTCGTCGGGCGACTCGGGCGACGCGCAAAAGCAGATGGACAAGTGATATGCCGGCCGGACTGCACGGCCGTTTGACAGCCGGATTAAATGTAATTACTATGGTTACACATTGTCGTTGCCGGACGGGTTTGCTGTGAACACGAGTAGCCGGTTTGCATTTGCGGTGCATGTGCTCGCGCTGCTGTCGTTGCAGGGGGGCGTGCCGCTTTCGTCGGAAATGATCGCGGGCAGCGTGAATACGAATCCCGCGCTGATCCGCCGGCTTCTGAGCATGCTGGCGGAAGCCGGCCTCACCACTTCGCAGCTTGGCGCGGGCGGCGGCGCGCTGCTGGCGCGGGCGCCTGAACACATCACGCTGCTCGAGGTGTATCGTGCAGTGGATGACGCGCAGTTATTCGCGTTGCATCGCGAGGAGCCGAATCCGGCGTGCATGGTCGGGCGCAACATTCAGGGCGTGTTGCGCGGCATCATCGACGAAGCGCAGCAGGCTATGGAGGCTTCGCTCGGCGCGCGTACACTGGCCGACGCCACAGCCGACGTGGTACGCGCCGAAAAGCTGCGCGAACGCAAGAAACGCTCGCACGGGTGAGGTAGCAAAAAAGCAGCAGGAAAGCAGGAAGAAAGGGGCGCGTGCCGGTCAATCGAAACACGCGCTTCTCGACGAACGGGGGCTCATGCCTCTCTTTTTTCCCGGTTATATGTAATCAACGTGGTTACATATATATCAATCAAGGAGCATTGAAAATGAGCAAACAGTTGAAGATCGCGTTGTTCGGCGCCACTGGCATGATTGGTTCGCGGGTTGCCGCGGAAGCTGCTCGCCGCGGGCATCAGGTGACGGCGCTGGCGCGCAATCCGGCGCGCGTGCCGGCCGGTGTGGCGAATCTGAAAGCGGCGCAAGCCGATCTGCTCGACGCCGCAAGCGTGGGCGCGGCGGTGCGCGGTCACGACGTGGTGGCGAGCGCCTATGCGCCGCCGCAGGACGACCTCGCGGCGCTCGGCAAAGCCACCCGTGCGCTCGTCGAAGGCGTGCGCGCGGCGGGCCTGAAGCGCCTCGTCGTGGTGGGCGGCGCGGGTTCGCTCGAAGTGGCGCCGGGCAAGCAACTGGTCGACGCGGAAGGCTTCCCGGATGCCTACAAGGCGATCGCGCTCGCGCATCGGGACGCGTTCGCTTACTACCGCGGCGTCACCGACCTCGACTGGACCTTCTTCGCCCCGGCCGCGCTGATCGCGCCGGGCGAGCGCACGGGAAAATTCCGCACGGGCGCCAACACTTTGCTGACCGACGCCGAGGGCAATAGCCGCATTTCCGCGGAAGATTTCGCAATCGCTTTCGTCGATGAACTGGAGCAGGGCCATTTCGTCCGTCAGATCGCGACGGCCGCTTATTGAGCCCGAAACGAGGCTGAGTGGGACGCGCGCGGTCCTCCATGCGGGCAGGCCGCGCAAGCGTCCTAACATTCGGTTACGCATGTCAGGTTGCTCTGGTGGAAACTGCGGCTACACTGGCGTCTCCCGTTTTCCTACGGATTGCCATGCAATCATGCCCGTTGCGGCGTGAGTCCGGGGCTGCGCCGTTCAACGGCGGGCAGCCGGCGACTCACGCCGCCTTCTACTTTTCCCCTTGCCGTAGCGAGCGCGACGCGCGCCGCGCCGTGCGCCCGCCACTCGCGGCGCGGCTTGGCGCATGGGCCGCAGCGCTTTGCGCCGCGCTGATCCTGTGCCTTGGCGGGATGCCCGCGAATGCGCTCGCGGCCGGCGCCGCCACCGGCACGCCGGTTATTCCGGCCCTGCAGAGTCTGATCAACAGCGCGACGGTGACTGCGGCGCCGGCGTCTTCTGCTTCAGGCGCATCGGCGGCGGAGGTGGCATCCGCGCCCTCGCCGGCGAGTCAGGCGGAACTGGCGCGTTCGCTCGACAGCGTGATCTCCACGCTCGACAACGACCGGCAACGCACCGCGCTCGTCGCCCAGCTCAAAAAACTGCGCGACGTCTCGCAGAACGTTGCGCCGGCCGCGCCCGTGCAACCGAGCCCTGGCTTGCTCGGCGCGATCGCGTCCGGCATTGCGTCGTTCGAATCCGACGTGCATCAAGGGCGCACGCCGGTCCGCTATTGGGGCGGACGCTTCAATGCCGCCGGCAACGAGCTCTACACGATCATTTCGGGGCAGGGGCACGAGAGCTTCGGCCGCATTGTGTTCTCGATGATTGCGATGCTGGCGGGCTGGGGCGCGTGCGCCGGCGCGCTGATCTACGTGCAGCACCGGTTGTACCGGCGCTTCGGCATCGTCATGGGGCTCAATCCGAACCCCACCACGCGCGAGTTGCTGATCTTCGCGCTGCGCCGCGTCGGCCCGTGGATCATCGCCTTTCTCGCCGCGCTGCTGTTCGTGCGCGCCATGCCCGACGCGCTCGGCCGCACGCTCGGCATGGTGGTTGCCTATGCGATCGTTGCGGGTGCGGTGTTCTCGGCGATCTGTCTGATCATGTTTTCGCTGTTCGGCTCGGGGCATCGGCGGATCGCGGTGCGCCTGCTGATCGATCATGCGCGGCGCGTGCTGTTCGTGGTCGGCGTGTGCGGCGCGCTCGGCGACGCCGCCGTCAATTACGACGTCGCGCATCAACTCGGGCCGAATCTCGCCGCATTGATTTCGACCGCGGCCAACATGACGGCCGCCGTCCTCACCGGCTACTTCGCGCTCGCGTTTCGCCGGCCGGTCGCGCATCTGATCCGCAACCGGCCCTACGAGCAGCGCACCACCCACAAGGCCGCGACCGACGCCTTCGACGTACTCGCCGCGCTGTGGCACGTGCCCGTGCTGGTGCTCGCCACCGCGTCGGTGGTTGCCACGCTCGGCGGCTCGGGTTCGAGCGAAAACGTGCTGCAGATCTCGGTGGTGACCGCGCTGCTGCTGGTGCTGGCCTTTTTCGTGTCGGCCATCGTGTTGCGCCTGACGCGTCCGCGCAGCGCGCGCACGCGGCGCCGCTCGCCGTATCTGACGCGCCTGCTGCGTTTTTTCGGCACGCTGGTCACGCTGTTTGTCTGGCTGTTTTTCTTTGAACTCGCGGCGCGTTTGTGGGGCGTCTCGCTCGCTGCGGTGGTCGAAGAAAACGTGGCGGCGCGCGGCATCGCGCATGCGGTGACGGCGATCATCGCCACCGTGTTCATTGCGTGGCTGCTGTGGATTCTGGTCGATACCGCGATCACGGAAGCGCTCAATCCGGGGGGGCCGCGCAACAAGTCGCGCGCGCCGAGCATGCGCGCCCGCACCATGCTGCCGCTGTTGCGCAACGTGCTGCTCGTCACGATCATGACGATCGCCGGCATCGTGACGGCGGCCAATCTCGGCATCAATGTCACGCCGCTGCTGGCGGGCGCCGGCGTGATCGGCCTCGCGATCGGCTTCGGCGCGCAGTCGCTCGTGACCGACCTGATCACGGGGCTGTTCATCATCATCGAAGACACGATTTCGGTGGGCGACTGGATCGACGTGGACGGCGGCCACGCGGGCACGGTCGAGCATCTGTCGATCCGCACGGTGCGGCTGCGCGACGGGCAAGGCGCGATTCACGCGATTCCGTTCTCGCAGATCAAGATCGTCAAGAACCTGTCGCGCGATTTCGCGTATGCGGTGTTCGAAGTGCGCATGTCGTTCTCCACCGACGTCGATGAGATCACGCAGTTGATCCGTGAGGTCGGCGCCGATCTGATGGCCGATTTCCGTTACCGGCGCGAGATGCTCGGACCGATCGAAGTGTGGGGACTGGACCGTTTCGATCCGAACTGGATGGTCGTGAAAGGACAGATCAAGACGCGGCCGCTGCAGCAATGGAGCGTGGCGCGCGCGTTCAATCTGCGTCTCAAGCGCAAGATGGACGAAGCGGGCATCGAGATTCCGGTGCCGCAGATGCGTGTGTATACGTCGTCGAAGGATAGCGAAGGGCAGCCTTTGCAGGACGACGAGATGTCGGGGTTGGGCCCGCGTGGGCATGCCGAGAGTCAGCCGGGGGCGTCGGCGTCCGCATCGGCGGCGCGGGCCGTGCATCCGCCGCTTGCGGTGGCGCGCGACGTGTCGCACGAACCGCGGCCGGCGCCGCCGCCGACCGGGCAGACAGCGCCGGTTCCACCGCAGATTCCTACGGCCGGCGAGGCGGGCGGGAAGACCTAGCTGCGGGCATTGTGACCACAGTCGGCAACGCTCACCACGTCGTTGACGTGCGTCGCAATCTGCGCACCCGCCACGCCGTAAATATGCAGCGAGACGGCAGGCTCGTCGCTGCGATTGCCCAGTTGATGAATCCCGCCACGGCCGCCTCGCACGAACGACACGGCGCCCCGATTGCGTGCTTGTGTGCGCGTGGCGCTCGCGCAGTGCCGTGCGCCGTTCCACTCGAATACCGTTTCGCTCAGCGTGCCTTCCATCACCGCGTAGCCGCACCATGTGTGATGCGCGTGCACGGGGCTCGCCTGCTGCGGCAGCCACACCAGAGCGGCGATTGCATAGCGGCCGTACGGGTCCGCCGCCAGCAGATGACGCCGGTACTTCTCCGCTGAGCCTTCGCGCTGCGCTGCCGTCAGCAGGTCGGGATTCGCCGCCGCGTCCGCGAGCGCCATGCGCATGCTGCGCGCGAAGAAGGCTGAATCGGACGGTTCCGGAGATGGCCCGCAGGCTTCGAACATCGCATCCAGGGCATCACACAGGCGCGCGAGGGGCGCGTTGCGCGCGCCGCACAACAGCATGTCGGCCCGATCGCGCGGGGCCGCCTGAGGCGTTCTGGCGGACTGCGGCTGTTGGACTGGGAAACGCGTCGGTGACGCTGTGTGAAAGTCTTGGCTCATGGTCGTTGGGCGGCCGCCGGGGCTGCTTGTCGGTTATTTTCGGATAGCGATATTTATACCGGTTTGCCCAGAGAAAGAGTTTCCATATAATTCCCCCTGGAATCGGAAAAGTAGAATAATTTCCTATGGAGGTGTCATGATGGGAATGGATATCATCGACCGGAAGCTGCTGGAGTTGCTGCAAGCGGACGCGACCATGCCGATCGCCGAATTGGCGCAACGCGTGAACCTGTCGCAAACGCCTTGCTGGAAGCGGCTGCAACGTCTGAAAGAGGCGGGCGTGATCCGCGCGCAGGTCGCGCTTTGCGACGCGCGCAAGCTCGGCGTGGGCACGACCGTGTTCGTCGCGGTGCGCACCAATCAGCACACGGAGGAATGGGCGCAGACGTTCACGCGTGCGGTGCGGGACATTCCGGAAGTCGTGGAGGTGTACCGGATGAGCGGCGAAACCGATTACCTGCTGCGCGTGGTGGTGTCCGATATCGACGACTACGACCGCGTGTACAAGCTGCTGATCGCGGCCGTGCCGCTATACGACGTGAGTTCGAGCTTCGCGATGGAGCAGATCAAATATTCGACGGCTTTGCCGGTGCGCTATACGGTGTAGGCCCTGCATTGGCGAGCCCAATGCGATTTGGGTCAAGAGTGTCAATATTCAGTTAACATTGTTCATAACTGGCGATTTTTTTACCGGTCCTTGATATAAATGGACTGACTCTGGTGTATGTTACGAAAAGTTTCAGTTTCGTCGTAACAATACCCATAATGAATAAAAAGACCTACAGGCTGATCTTCAGCCGGCTTCGGGGCATGCTGGTCGCGGTATCGGAAACCGCCACGGCGGCAGGTAACACAGTATCGGGAGAAACCGGATGGGCGCGGCAGGCCGCGCGCCAGACGGTATTGCGCCGGTCGCTTTCGTGCTTCGCGCTGCGTCATGCCGCGTTTGGCGCGATGACGCTCGCCGGCGCGCTCGTCATCTCCACGCCCGAGGCGCACGCGCAGATCGTGCCGGGCGGCGCGCATGCGCCGTCGGTGATCCAGACGCAGAGCGGGATTCCCCAGGTCAACGTGAACCGGCCGTCCGCTGCCGGCGTTTCGGTCAACACATACGGCCAGTTCGACGTCCAACGCCCCGGCGCGATTCTGAACAATTCGCCGACCATCGTGAATACGCAGCAGGCAGGCTATATCAACGGTAATCCTAACTACCTGCCGGGGCAGTCCGCGTCGATCATCGTCAATCAGGTCAACAGCAATAATCCCTCGCAATTGCGCGGGTACGTCGAGGTGGCGGGCCGGCGCGCGGAGGTGGTGATTGCAAATTCGTCCGGTCTGATTCTGGACGGCGGCGGTTTTATCAACACCTCGCGGGCGATTCTCACCACCGGCAATCCGACCTATGGCGGGAACGGCGCCCTGACCGGTTTCGATGTCACGGCGGGGCGGATCACGGTCCAGGGCGCGGGGCTGAACGCATCGAACGTCGACCAGGTCGACCTGATTGCGCGAGCCGTAGCGGCGAACGCGGCGATCTACGGCAACACGCTGAATGTCGTCGCCGGCGCGAATCACGTCGATCACGATACGCTGGCTGCCACGCCTATTGCGGGCAGCGGATCATTGCCGGCCGTTTCGATCGACGTGAGCCAGTTGGGCGGGATGTATGCGAACAGGATTTTTCTGGCGAGCAACGAGTACGGCGTGGGCGTCTCGAATGCAGGCGTGCTCGCCGCGCAGGCGGGCGACCTGACGCTGCAGTCGAACGGCCAGCTCGTGCTTGCCGGCAAGACCACGGCGAGCGGCAATCTCGCCGCCACGGCGGCCAGTATCCAGAACAGCGGCTCCACGTACGCGCAGCAGTCGGTGACGGTCAATACGTCGGGCGCGCTGTCCAACACCGGCACGCTCGCCGCGCAGCAGAACACGAACATCAGCGCAGCGAGCCTCAGTTCGAGCGGCACGCTCGGCGCGGGCATCAACGGCGACGGATCGATCGGTCATGCAGGCGATCTGACGGTCGCGGCTTCGGGCGCGCTGGGTGCGACGGGACACACTGCCGCAGGCGGCAACGCGACGCTGTCGGGCGCGGCGCTGAGCCTCGGCGGTAGCCAGACTTCAGCCAGCGGCAACCTCACGTTGCTGGCCAGCATTGGCGACATGAGTCTCGCGGGCGCGAGCGTCGCTGCGGGCGGTGCGATCAATGCCACCGCGCGGGGGACGCTGACGAACGATAACGGCGCGCTTTCCTCCGCCGGTGCGCAAACGGTTGCGGCGGGCGCGCTGTCGAATCAGGGCGGCCAGATCATCTCGCAGTCGACGCTGAACATCGGTACCGGCGGTGCGTTGAACAACCGTCAGGGCATCATCCAGTCTTCCGGAAACCAGACGCTTGGCGCGGCCTCGATCGACAATACCGCAGGGCGGGTGGTGATGCTCGGCAACGGCGCTCAGAGCGTCACGGCGACCGGCGCGCTGGTCAATGCGCCGGGTACCACTGCAACGGGCGCGCCAGGCGGCGTGATCGGCAGCAACGGCGCGCTCGGCGTGTCGGCCGGATCGATTGCGAACCAGGGGCAGTTCAACGCGCTGGGCGACGCATCGCTTCACGCCCAGTCGATCGACAATCATGCGGGCAGCGTCACGGCGGGCGGCAATCTCAGCGCGAGCAGCACGGGCGCGCTCAATAACCGCGACGGTACGCTCTCAGGAACGGTGACGACCGTGAGCGGCGCGTCGGTCGACAATTCCAGCGGCACGGTCGAAGGCAATACGCTGACGCTGTCCAGTAGCGGCAACCTGACCAATCGCGGCGGCCATATCAGCCAGTCCGGCAATGCGGCGCAGCGCATTTTCGCAGGCGGCGCATTCGACAATACCGGGGGTTCGATTGCATCGAACGCGACGAACCTCGACGTCTCGGCGCAATCGCTTGCGAACGATGCCGGTTCGATCCAGCACGCGGGTAGCGGCACGCTGGCCGTGACTACCACGGGAAATCTGTCGAACAGCGCAGGCAAGGTGGTGACCAATGGCGCGCTCGACGCGACGGGCGCGGCCGTATCGAATCAGGGCAGTCTGAGCGCGAAGGGTGATGCGACCGTGCGGGCGCAGACGCTCGATAACCACGCGGGCAGCATCGTCGCCGGCGGCGCGCTGGTCGCGTCAGGCATTGGCGTCGTCGACAACCGGAACGGCACGCTTTCAGGTGCGGCTACGAACGTGAGCGGCGCGTCCGTCGACAACTCGAACGGCACGATCGAAGGCGACACGCTGGCGCTGTCCAGCAGCGGCAACCTGAGCAATCGCGGCGGCCGCCTCACCCAGTACGGCAGCGCTGACCAGACGCTTTCGGCCGGCGGCACGCTCGACAACACCGGCGGTTTCGTCGCCACCAATGCGACCAACCTGACCGTGTCAAGCCAGTCGGTTACGAACGACACCGGTTCGATCCAGCACGCGGGTAGCGGCACGCTCGCGCTGGCCTCGGCGGGCACGCTGTCGAATACGGGCGGCAACGTCGTGACCAACGGCGCGCTCGACGTGTCCGGTACGGCCGTGTCGAACCAGGGGAGTCTGAGCGCAAAGGGCGATGCCACTGTGCGGGCTCAGTCGCTCGACAATCATGCGGGGAGCGTTGTTGCGGGCGGCAACCTCGGCGCTAACATCGCGGGCGCGCTGGCTAACCAGAGCGGCACGCTTTCGGGTGCGACCACGACCGTGAGCGGATCGTCCGTCGACAACTCGAACGGCACGATCGAAGGCAACACACTGGCGCTGTCCAGCAGCGGCAACCTGAGCAATCGCGGCGGCCGCCTCACCCAGTACGGCAGCGCTGACCAGACGCTTTCGGCCGGCGGCGCGCTCGACAACACCGGCGGCACGCTTGCCACCAATGCGGCGAACCTGACCGTGTCAGGCCAGTCGATCACGAACGACGCCGGTTCGATCCAGCACGCCGGCACCGGCACGCTGAATGTGACGACGCCTGGCGCGCTGTCGGATGTGGCCGGGCAGATCGCGACCAATGGCGCACTCATCGCCCGCTCGGCCAGTCTCGATAATTCGAACGGCACCGTGTCCGCCCAGGGCTCGGCACAGGTCGATGCGAACACGAGCCTGACGAACCGCGGCGGCACGCTGTACGGTAAAGCCGGCCTGACGGCGACCACCCAAGGCGCGTTCGACAACACCCAAGGGTCCGTGCAGACCGACGGCAATCTGTCGGTGAACGCAGGCGGGGCGCTTTCGAACACGAGCGGGACGATTTCGGTGAACGGCGCGTCCGGCAATGCCGCGACCGCCACCGTGTCGGCCTCGTCCATCGACAACACCTCGGGCAAGCTCACGAATAGCGGCAGCGGCGCGACCACCATTACGGCCGCGACCGGCATCACCAACAGCGCGGGTACGATGGGCGGCAATGGCGACGTGACGCTCGGCGCGCAGACGCTCACCAACACCGCCAGCGCAAAATTTGTTGCCGCGCGCGTGGCCAGCCTGAACGTCACGAACCGGGTGAACAATTCGGGCGGGACGATCTACGGCGGTACGGCGCTGAACCTCAACCAGTCCGGTGCGAGCGTGATCAACGACAGTGGCCGCCTCGAAGGTGGCCAGGACGTGTCGGTGCGGGTGGCGTCGCTCGCGAATTCGGCGGGCGCGCTCAGGGCAAATCGCGACATCACGGCTAGCGGCGTGGTCAGCGGTGATGGCACCATGACGGCCGGCCGGAATCTGGGGCTCGCCGTCACGGGCGACTACACCAACGGCGCGTCGAACAGCCTGCATGCGGACGGCAACATGACGGTGTCGGCCACCGGCACGCTGACGAACGCCGGCACGCTCGCGGCGAGCGGTGCGTTGAGCGCAAGCGGCGCGAACGTGGTCAATGCGGCCGGCGCGGACATCAACTCGGCGTCGACCACGGTCAATGCGACGGGCACGCTCACCAATGCCGGAAGGATCGAGGGCGATTCGGTCACGACCCACAGTGCGACGCTCGCGAACACCGGCACGCTGATCGGCAACACCGTGCAGGTCAACGCGGCGGACGTGCAGAATACCGGCGCGGCCGCGGCGATTGCGGCCGCTCAGAGTCTGAACATCTATGCGTCGAACTCGGTCACGAATTCGGACGGCGCGCTGATCTATAGCGGCGGCAGTCTCGCGATCGCGAAGGATGGCGCGCGCGACGGCTCGGGCATGCTCGCGAACCAGACGGGGACGCTTACGAACAGCGCCGCGACGATCGAGGCGGTGGGTGACGTGGATATCGCCGCTCACACGGTCAACAACCTGCGCACGGGGGTTCAGACGCAGGCGGGCACGCCGCAGAACACCGGGACGAACACGCTGACGCTGTGGACCGCAGGCCTCTCCGGTGATGACCTCGGCTTTTACGACAGTTCGGTCTATCCGCAGTGGAACTGGCGGGGCGGAGCGATCGGCACGGCGACCATCGGTGCGCTGATGCATCCGATCACGGTCACGGTCCCGAAATCGCAGGTCGCCAGCCTCGATGCCAACGCGCAAACATTGTCGTTTGCGCAGCCGCTGACCGATACGTATATCAGTACCTCGACCCCGCTGGTCGAGGTCTGCAACACCCACGATTTCTGCAGCCAGCAGCATGTCTCGCAGACGCGCACCATCACGAACAACGCAACCCAGTACTACAACAGCATCACTGACAACGGCAGCACCTACACGATCACGTTGTGGCCGGACTACAACCCCGCCACGAACATCCGGCCCGACAACGTGACCGTGCGCACCGATCTCGGTTCGGACAATCACGACTACGTCGAGATGAAGCGCGTATCGACCAGCACCACATCGACTGACCAGCTGCTGAGCGCCGGCACGCCCGCGCTTCTGCAGGCGCAGGGTTCGATCCGGATCAATTCGGACGGTGGCGCGATCAACAACCAATCGTCGACCATGACCGCGGGCGGGAATCTCATTCGCCGCGCCGTGGGCGGCAGCGTGAACGACTCAGGCACGGTGCTGCAGCAGACCGTGACCGCCGACACACAGTCCACCTATTACTGGCATCAGAAGACCGGCGGCAGTGACGACACGAAGATCGTCGAAGACGGCATCACGCAGAGCACGACCACGGTCGCGGCGCTGCCCGCGATTGCGACCGCCAACGGCGCGGTGCAGACGAGCGGCCAGACCATCAGCGTCGCCAGTGTGAACCGGGTCGGCCAGACAGTCGTGGGTTCCGGCGTGACGGGCGGCAACGCGACGGGCACGCAACTCGGCGGCGTGAACGGACAGGCCGCGGACGCGGGCACGGCAGGCGGCGTGACTGGCCAGACGGCGAGCGCGAACATTGCCACAGGCGTGAGCGGCCTCACCGTACGTCCACAGACACTCGGTGGCGCGGCAGGCGGCATCCCGAACCTGAAGCTGCCGGTGAACAGCCTGTACACGTATCAGACCGCGCCAGGGGCGACGTATCTGGTCGCAACCGATCCACGCCTGACGACTTACACGAAATTCATCTCCAGCGACTATCTGCTGGGCGCGCTGGGGCTGAACCCGCAGACCACGGAGAAACGCCTCGGCGACGGGGCTTATGAGCAGCAACTCGTGATGAACCAGGTCACGCAGTTGACCGGCCGAACGTTCCTCGCCGGCTATTCGGACAATCTGGATGAGTACACCGCGCTGATGAACAGCGGTGTCACGTATGCGAAGTCGTTCGGACTCACGCCGGGCATCGGCCTGACCGACGCGCAAATGAAGCAGCTGACAACCGACCTGGTGTGGCTCGTGTCGCAGACCGTGACGCTGCCCGACGGCACCCAGCAGACCGTGCTCGTGCCGAAGCTGTATCTTGCACAGGCCAACACGGTCGATCTGCAGGACAGCGGCGCGCTGGTCGCCGGTAACGCGGTGAGCCTGAATGCGACCGGCGACGTGAGCAACAGCGGTCACATTGTGGGGGACATGGCCACTGCGGTGCTCGGCAACAACATCGTCAATAGCGGTGTGATCGGCAGCGGCGGCACGACGGTGGTGTCGGCCGTGCAGGACGTGCGTAACACGAGCGGGCGCATCGGCGGGGTGCAGACGGTGGTTCAGGCCGGGCGCGATGTGATCAACGAAACGGCGACCGCGAGTGTGTCGAACACACTGCAGCAGGCCGGTTTCACGTCCAGTGCTTCTTCGCAAAACATACTGGCCACCGGCACGATTTCGGCGTCGGAGAATGCGGTGGTGCTGGCGCAGCGCGATGTGAATCTCGCCGGCGCCGCCATCGAGTCGGGCAACAGTGCCTTTGTGGGCGCGGGCCGCAATATCAACGTCGGCACGACGACGCTTGGCGCGACGCAGGATGCGGGTACTAACGACGGGCTCAACGGCGGGCATACCACCACGACACAGAACGTCGGCAGCATGATCACGACGGGCGGCAACCTGACCACGGTGTCGGGCGGCAATACGACGCTCACCAATGCGACCGTCAGGACGGGTGGCGATGCAGCGATGATTGCCGCCAACAATCTGACGCTGACCGCCGCGACCGACACGCGTTCGCACAAAGAGCAATCGCTCGGCGGCCCGCAGTCGAAGCACACCGGTTCGAGCTACGACGAGACGGCGCAGGGTAGCAATCTGAACGCCGCCAGAGATCTGACGCTCGGGGCCGGGCAGACGGCAGCGGCGGCTGCTCTGCTGAAGGAGCATGGCCTCGTCGCGGCAGCGGACGCGCCCATCGGCGCAGGCAATCTCACGGTGCTGGGGTCGAGCGCGACCACCGGGGCGAGTGCCGCAGACGGTAGCGTGAGCGGAGGCGCCGCCACGCTGGCGGCGACCGGCAATGTGACGATCGGCGCGGTGACCGAAACGCACGACTCGCAGAGCTGGTCGCACAATGAACACTCGGGCTTCATGTCGAGCGACAAGACGACCGACCAGACATCGTCGCATCAGGTGATCTCCGTTGGCTCGACGGTCTCGGGTGATACGGTGAGTGCGAATGCCGGTCACGATCTGACGATTGCGGGCTCGACAGTCGCCTCGACGAACGACATGTCGCTGTCGGCCGGGCATGATCTGACGGTGACGACGACGCAGGACACCAGTCAGAGCAGCCGTTTTCACCAGGAACAGAAGTCGGGTCTGGGCGGCACGGGCGGCGCCGGCATTTCGTACGGCACGAGCGACCGGAAGGAAACGACGACCGATAACTCGGTCACGCAGAACGGCAGTCTGGTGGGCAGCACGGACGGCAGCGTGACGATGACGGCGGGCAACGGTTTGCATATCACGGGCAGCGATGTGATCGCGGCGCGGGATGTGACGGGCAAGGCGGCGAGCGTCACGATCGATGCGGCGACGGGTACGAATCACCATGACGAGACGCAGGAGACGAAGACGAGCGGCTTCACGCTTGGGCTGGGCGGTAGTGTGGGGGATGCGATCAATAACGCGATCCAGCAGTCGCAGGCGGCGGGTAGCGGTGCGGGTGATTCGAGGGCGAAGGCGTTGCACGGTATTGCGGCGGCCGGAAACGCTGCAATGGCTGTTGCAGGTGTGACCGGTGGCTCGCTCGCCGGTTCGAACCCGAGCATTTCGGTGCAGTTGAGCTACGGCACGAGCCAGTCGAAGAATACCTTCACGGAAGACCAGACGATGCAGACCGGCTCGACCATCAAGGCCGGTGGTACGGCCTCGTTCACCGCGACCGGTGGCGGTGATGGGCCGGCCTCGCCGAATAATGGCAATGTGACGATCGCCGGTTCGAGCGTCAGCGGCAACAACGTTGCGCTGAGCGCGCAGAACGAGGTGAATCTCATCAACACGACGAACACCGATTCGACGCGCAGCACGAACAGGTCGAGTAGTGCGAGCGTAGGGGTTTCGTACGGCACCAATGGTTTCGGTGTGTCGGCATCGATGTCCAACGCGCACGGCGACGCGAATTCCGATGCGGCGATGCAGAACAACACGCATGTAAGTGCGGCAAACAACGTGTCGATCGTCTCGGGCGGCAACACCAGCATCGTCGGCGCGGATGTGAGCGGCAATCACGTGTCGGCGGATGTAGGCGGTAACCTGAACGTGCAGAGCGTGCAGGACACGACCGTGAGCGCCGCGCACCAGTCGAGCACGAGCGGTGGCTTCAGCATCAGTCAGGGCGGTGGCAATGCGAGCTTCAGCAGCCAGCACGGCAGTTCGAGCGGGAACTATGCGGCGGTGAACGGGCAGGCGGGGATTCAGGCGGGCAATGGCGGGTTCGATATCAATGTAAAGGGCAACACGAATCTCACGGGCGCGTACATCGCGAGTACGGCCGATGCCTCGAAGAACGGTTTGACCACCGGCACGCTGACGGTGAGCGATATCCAGAACCACTCCGATTACAGCGCCTCGAGCGGCGGCTTCAGTGCGGGCGCGGGGATCGGTTCAACGGGCAAGGCGGTGGGGCCGGGTTCGGTCAGCGGTGCGGGTGGCGTGACGCCGATGATGTCGCAACACGATAGCGGCAGCAGCAGTGCGACGACGAAAAGTGCGATCAGTGCCGGCACGATCAGCGTCACGGACGCGGCGAACCAGGCGCAGGATGTGGCGGGTATCAATCGCGATACGACGGACCTGAACGGCAGGGTGTCGAAGCTGCCGGATGTCAATAATCTGCTGTCGGCGCAGGCGGATACGATGAATGCGGCGCAGGCGGCGGGGCAGGTTGTGGCGCAGGGAATTGGTGCGTATGCGGATATGAAGCGTGATCAGGCATCTGATGAAGCGACTGCAGCTTCTTGGGATGAGGGTGGGACGGATCGCACCTTGCTGCATATCGCGGGCGGTGCACTCATCGGCGGGCTCGGTGGTGGTGGAATTGGAACGGCCCTGCAGGGTGCAGCAGGCGCGGGGCTGTCGGCAGCGATGGCGAAGCAACTGGAGGATATCTACAAGGGCGTAGGATCAGCCACCGGTTCGGAACTGCTGGGCAACATTGCTGCCAATGTGGTTGCTGGCGTCGGCGGTGCGCTGGTCGGTGGCGGCGTTGGGGCGAGCACGGCATCGAACGTCGAGTTGTATAACCAGGCGGCACACCGGAAGCCGAAAGACCTCGTATCACAGGTGTGCCCAGCAGGGGCGCAATGTAGCGACGCGACGTTGAACGCGGTGATTCAGGCGCAAGGGGACAATGCGGCGGTGGCCTCGGGGAACATGAAGACGGCGGCCGCTTACGGCGCTCCGGCTGCTGCTGTGATTGCTCTTGGGCCTGAAGCTGTGACGGCTGCTGCCCTTGCAGGTGGCCTTGACTACACGGGAGGTGTTTACAGTTATGCGACAGGGCTTACAAAGGACGCGCCAAGCGTTACGAATTCGTATATTGCCGGGGTTGTGGGTGGTCTGGCCTATCCTCTCGCAATTGGAGATGCAGCGATTGCCGGAATGGGAACGGCCGGGAAGATTGCGGCCAATGCATATAACGCCGGGGTAACGGGTGTTGGTGCGTTTGGTACGGCCGCAATGACTGGAGGTAATCCGGATATCTCTGCCGGCTTTGCCACTGGATCTGTTGCAACAGGCAGCTTGGTAAAGGCGATGTTCCCTGGTCCCATTGGTAACTTCTTGAACAACTTGATTCAAGGCGCTGCGGGGCCGATACAGAATGCCGTAACCCAAGGTGGGTCAAATAAATGAAACCAGCCTCAACCGAATATGCACAGCAGTCCAGGAAGCTGATTCTCCGAGCGCTAGTAGCATATGCAGGAGCTATTGGAGTGGTTGCCGTAGCATTGGTTATATCCGTTTCTCATGGTTCTGGCTGGAGACCCGCACTGGCTGGAATGCCGCTTTACGTGATTCTATTCGGTGGAGTGACATATCAACTGATCAAGGAATTCCGCGTGCTGAAACAGCAGGAGCGTGACCGCCCGGCCTCCAATGGCAGTGGCGATTAGTGACAATAAGCCCGACCACGGACGGGTTTATTGTTTATAGCGTCGTTCAGTCTGGCGTGGTAACGAGCCTGCCGTGCTGGACCTCAATCCTCACGCGGGCGCGTACATCGCGAGTACGGCCGATGCCTCGAAGAACGGTTTGACCACTGGCACGCTGACGGTGAGCGATATCCAGAACCACTCCGATTACAGCGCCTCGAGCGGCGGCTTCAGTGCGGGCGCGGGGATCGGTTCAACGGGCAAGGCGGTGGGGCCGGGTTCGGTCAGCGGTGCGGGTGGCGTGACGCCGATGATGTCGCAACACGATAGCGGCAGCAGCAGTGCGACGACGAAAAGTGCGATCAGTGCCGGCACGATCAGCGTCACGGACGCGGCGAACCAGGCGCAGGATGTGGCGGGTATCAATCGCGATACGACGGACCTGAACGGCAGGGTGTCGAAGCTGCCGGATGTCAATAATCTGCTGTCGGCGCAGGCGGATACGATGAATGCGGCGCAGGCGGCGGGGCAGGTTGTGGCGCAGGGAATTGGTGCGTATGCAGACGGGAAGAAAGCGCAGGCCGGGCAGCAGGAGAAGGCGGATGAGCTGGCGGGAAATACTGCCGCTGCTGCAGCCGACAAGGCCGAAGCTGCGTCGTGGGATGAGGGTGGGACGAACCGCGTTGTGGCGCACACGATCGGCGGCGCACTGGTTGCCGGGCTGGGAGGTGGCAGTGCGCCTGGGGGCGCGCTCGGTGCAGGCGGATCGGCAGCGCTGGCGGGCAAGCTGAACGGTCTTGCGGACGAGATTGGCAGGCACACTGGATCGATGACGCTGGGCAACGTAGCATCGAATGTGCTGGCTGGTGCGGGTGGAACGTTGCTTGGCGGCAACTCGGGAGCGTTCGCTGCGTCAAACGAGGACTTGTACAATCGGAGTTCAGGCAACGGTGAAGGCAAGGGCGGGACGGGGAACGAATTTATAGACCGTTTCGCCGCATGGTCAGACGATCCGCTGGGTACGTTGAACCGGCAGATGTCGTCGCTGGGCGACGAGTTTGGCGCACTTATGAGGCACGGTGCGCAGACCAAGATGTCCGAATCGCCGGCAAGCCTGATGGCTCAGGGTGCTGCGAACGGAGTCAGTGCTGTCACTGGTGTGGGAGGAGGCAGGCCGCCGGCTGCAAGTCCCGGAATGGTAGTTGTGAATTCGTCGACGGGGCAGGTCGCGAACGCTGCAGTTGGTACGCCGGGTAATGCGACTCTCAATAGTGGCAACGATGATCAGCAGTCAGCGAACAATGGCGCCAGTGATAACAGTCCCTACTCGAACCTTTCAGACTCTCCAAGTGTCGGACCAGGCAAGAACTTCACGGCAGCCCAGAAGCAAAAGATTTATCAGCAAAATATGGAGAGCAACGGTGGGGTGTTGCGATCGGATCAGGATGGAACTGAATTGGTCATGCCAAGCAAGAGCGAGAAAGGGGTTACGCCGCCTTCGAATGAGGCACAGATTGACCATATTGTTCCGCGGAATCCGGCTGATCCGGACGCATCGAAAGGTACGAATAGTTATGGCAACGCCCAAGTACTATCACGGGATCAAAATCGGCAGAAGTCAAACAAATAGCATATGACCTCAAATCAATGGCCTTTCAGTGAGCTGCCGAATGTGGCAGTTATCGCCAATCGTAAGATTGTGCAGGGGCGAGAATGGATTGCTTATGTCTCGCATGATAGTGACGACGGCGCATGGCAATTCCACACGAGCGCACAAGAACCTCCGACGGAAGGCGAAGCGGCTCTCGTCAGTTTGGAGAGCATTATGAAGATTGACGGCACGATCGCAGAGCTTGCCGATCTTCCGCTTGGATGGCATGCATGGCGCAAATCAAAAAGTGAGCCTTGGCAACGTGCGAAGATGTAGTGCAATAAACCCGGCTGTAGCCGGGTTTATTGTTCGTGAAGTTTCAATCTGGTGTGGTGACGAGCCTGCCGTGCTGGACCTCGATCCTCACGCGCTGTCCGGGCGAGAAGCCGGCCTGCTCAAGCCACATGCCGGCGATGCGCAGCCACGAAAAAAACCTTGGTGTACGCCAGTCCCTGCCGGGTTTCGGTTTGCGCGGCTGGAAGCGGATATGGCGCGCTGCGATGTTGTAGGCGAGGCGACGAACCTGCTGGCCGGGTATCAATCGCGATACGACGGACCTGAACGGCAGGGTGTCGAAGCTGCCGGATGTCAATAATCTGCTGTCGGCGCAGGCGGATACGATGAATGCGGCGCAGGCGGCGGGGCAGGTTGTGGCGCAGGGAATTGGTGCGTATGCGGATATGAAGCGTGATCAGGCATCTGATGAAGCGACTGCAGCTTCTTGGGATGAGGGTGGAGCGAACCGCGTTGCACTACATGTCATTGGCGGAGGGCTAATTGGTGGTCTTGGCGGCGGCAGCGCGTTCGGGGCTATCGGTGGCGCGGCTGGTGCCGGTCTTTCCTCTGCGATGGCCGGTGAGCTGGACAGGATCTCAAAGGGAGTAAAAGCGGCAACGGGTTCGGAACTTCTTGGCAATATTTCGGCGAACGTAGTTGCTGGAGTTGGCGGCGCACTGGTGGGTGGAACGGCGGGCGCAGCTACCGGTTCAGCGGTTCAGCTATACAACCAGGGCAACGACAAGCGCAAGAGTCTGGTCGCACAAGTATGTCCGGCAGGCGCGCAGTGTAGTGACGCAACGTTGAGTGCAGCGATTCAGGCGCAGGGAGCAAATGCCGGCGAGGCCTCCGCAAACATGAAAGCTGGCGCCCTTTATGGCGTTCCTGCGGCTGCCGTGGTTGCGCTCGGACCAGAGGCCGTAACGGCGGCGCTACTGGCTGGAGGCTATGATTACGCGGGCAATTACTATAATTTCAAGACTGGGCTTAGCAAGGACGCACCAAGCGTTACGAATTCATATATCGCTGGAGTTGTTGGCGGCTTGTCATCTCCCTTCCTGATCGGGGACGCCGCAATTGCTGGAATGGGAATGGCTGGAAAAATCGCGGCCAATGTGTACAACGCTGGGGCGACGGGTGTCGGTGCGTTTGGGAGTGCTGGGATGACCGGAAGTAATCCAGATCTATCTGCGGGTGTCGCCGCATCCACAACAACTGCTGGCTCGTGGGCAAAAGCGGTATTGCCACCGCCTCTGGGGAATTTTGCTAACCAGCTTTTGCAAGGCGCAGCCGGGCCGATACAGGGCGCAATTCAATCGGGAAAATGATTATGGAGACTCCGGTGCTGCGGAAGTTCATCGTTCGGTACGTTAAAGCATATATCTCTGTGTTTGCTGTTATTGGCGTAGTTGTCGCAATTTCTGAATTCCAGGGTGCGGGCTGGAGGCCTGCATTAGCTGGCGTTCCGGCGTACATTTCTCTTTTTGCCCTGGTTACGTATGCCATGGTTAGGGAACTCCGCGAGCTAAGAAAGGATGGCAATAGAGACAAATCGTAGCGTCAGTATTCTGGGATGAGCGCGAGGTGTATCAGTTCAGGTGGCGATACGAACATCGTGGGCTCGAATGTAAAGGGCAATCACGTTTCTGCGGATGTGGGCGGGAACCTGAACATTGCCTCGGTGCAGGATACGACGGTGAGTAGCGCGCATCAGCAAAGCTCGGGCGGTGGTTTCAGCATCAGCCAGGGCGGGGGCGGCGCGAGCTTCAGCAGCCAGCACGGCAGCGCGAACGGCAACTATGCCGCAGTGAACGGGCAGGCCGGGATTCAGGCAGGCTCCGGTGGTTTTGATGTGAACGTGAAAGGCAATACGGATCTGAAGGGCGCGTACATTGCCAGCGATGCGGACCCGTCGAAGAACACCCTTGCCACGGGTACGCTGACGTACTCGGACATGCAGAATCATTCGGACTACAGCGCGTCGACAAGCGGCTTCAGTGCGGGCACGCAGGGCGTCATGCCGATGCTGGGTCAGTCGGCAAGCGGCAGTTCCAGTGCGACGACGAAGAGCGGCGTGAGCGCGGGCACGATTACCATTACCGATTCCGCGAATCAGAAGCAGGAAGTGGCGAGCCTGAACCGGGATACGTCGAACCTGAACGGTACGGTGTCGAAGCTGCCTGACGTGAACACGGTGCTTGGCAATCAGGCTGATGTGATGAACGCGGCCAATGCGGCAGGGGAAGCGGTGGCGAAGGACATCGGCACGTACGCGGACTACAAGCAGAAAGCGGCGCTTGACGGCGCGAAGGCGGCGAACGCGCTCGGAGAAACCGGTACGGCGGCGCAATACGGGCAGGATGCGGCGGACTGGGGAGAAGGGGGCGCGGATCGCGTCGGTATGCACATTGTGGCAGGCGCGGTGCTTGGCGGGCTGGGTGGTGGCAACTTTGGCAGCGCGCTCGGCGGGGCGGCAGGTGCGGGGGTTTCGGCTGGACTCGCGCCGAGGTTGAATGAGTTGAGTAATTCGATTGCCAATGGGGATCCGACCGGCAATGCGACGGCTGACAGGATGCTCGGGCAGGTTGTTTCGAATCTGGTGGCGGGGGGCGGCGGGTGCGGCTGCAGGGGGTGGTGCAGGTGCTTTTGCTGCGTCGAATGCGGATATGTACAATCGGCAGTTGCATCCTGAGGAAAAGCAGGCAATCAAAAATCTGGCCAACGGGGACACCGATAAAGAACACCGCTTGGAAGCGGCTGGATGTGCCTTGGTTCACTGTGCGGCCGAATTTGCGCCGGGTACGGTGGACTACGCTAAATATTCAGCGCTGGAGGCAGAAGGTGCAGGCTACACCACCGAACAGGCTCAGTTGCGGAACTACACCGGTACGTCTGTCTCGCTTGCGGGCTATGGTGGCATGGTGCGGCAGAACTCGGGGGGATTGTTCCAATATCCTGTGGCTGATTCAACTGCTGACAACAAGGCAATGCAGGCTGCAATGGAGGCTCAGCGCCCCGGGTCAGTTGACTATTTGACGGTACAAGGTGGCGGACTTGGGGTCAGCGGCGCATTAACTGTCAATCTTCATAACGGCAATGTTTACTTGTCGGGCTCAGGCTCGGTGCCTGTCGTGCCAGGCGCGTCAATTGTTGGGGGTATGGTCGCCTCCAACCCGGGATTACCTTCGGGACAGAAAGGAAGCAACACCGACGACTTTTTGGCGGGCGCATCTGCTGGAGGCGGTGCGTGCGCGTTCGGTGTCTGCGGGGGCGTGAACCACGGAATCGGTGGTGATACTGCCTTCGAGGTAGGCGTAGGAACAGGTGGGATAACCAAGGCGCCTAATCTGAGTGGGTATGGCGGCACAGGATACGGCAATCGTATTGGCAAAATGCCTGGGTATTGATTGGAGCGTATTACATGCGAAATCTAAAGATCTGGATTGGTGGGCTGCTTGTGCTGGCATTTGGATACATTTTCTTTCATGGCGTACTACTCAAAAACCCAACCGATGTCTCGCGCAAGTTTAATTTGATGAAGTCTGACATGGACTACATGCTCGGGATGGGTGGGAAGGTGGTATTCCGAAAAGACTTGGATCGCGGAAGCGTAGCGTCCCTGACGCGAAACATCAGTGCCAACTCGTGGACTGATCAATTATTTGACAGATATCAGATGGCGCTTGAGGGCCGAGGATGGAAAGTCAGGCAGCACACCGACAACGAAAAATGGGAGGCATGCAAACTCGGTGCGCTAGCCAGGCTCGACATTAAGCCAGAATTCTTCCCGGCGCTCTCCACCAACACGTATGAAGTCCGCTTTGAGTACAGCTCCGCAACGATTGGCGAATGTGGCCCTTGAGCGATAGCACTTCTGATAACCAAGCCTACACAGACCGGTTCAATCGGCTGTTGCATTCTGATGAACGTCAATGGGCGAAGGCCAATGCAAGCAAGTTCGCGCAGTTCTACAAGGACCAGACCGGCCAAGACCTTACTGTCGATCAGGCGCAGAACATGTTGCTGGCGAACGGCTACCGTCTGGTCGATTCAGTGGCCAGCAAGGGACCCGGCGGCGATGCCACCGCCGTGGCGTTTATCAGCCAGAATGCAGGCAAAATGTTCACGGCGACTACAGCCGAGTACAACAACCCGTTCCTCTATAGCAATGCCGATCATTCGCTGTCGCCCGAACAGCAAGCGCTTCCAGGTCACCAAGCACATCCGCAAATTGGTGTGGCAGCAGGCGGTACGCTAGCGATGGTCACACTTGGGACAGTCATGCCTGTTGTTGCAACCGGTTGGGCGATTAACTCGCTGTACGACTATGGCGGTGACACGCTGGCATACGTGACTGGTCTGAGCAAGGATGCGCCGAACACCTCAAAGTCACTTACAGTTGGTTTTGTTGCAGGTCTGGCCGGACCGGCTGCGTTATCTCTCGATACCCTTGGAAATGGGATTGGTGCCAAAGTGGCGGTTGGGGTATACAACGGCATACTAAATGGGACGGCGGCCTACGGCGGAAACGCAATCGCGAATCCATCAAGCGACCCATCTGCTAACGCAACTACCTGCGCAACTTCTTACGGCATCGGTACGATGGCACAAACGCTGATGCCGGGCAAAACCGGCGACATCGCGAACCACGTCATTCAGACCTTGTCGGGGCCGACTCAGACGGCGGTTCAAAACGCAAACAAGACGACCGGAAAGAAATGACCAACCTTGGCAATATCTGATGAACATCTTATCCACTCCATTCGAACTTATTAATGGTGGCGGCTCAAGTGCCGTCTCGGGCGCATTACTTCTAGCTGTGGAATGTTTGATTGTCTGTTTGGCATTTCTGACTATTCGGCGTCTCGCCATTTTTGCAGGAGCAAAGAAAATGCGAGTTACAGGACATGTGAAACGGAAATGGGTAATACCCGAACATCGTGAATGGCAAGGGAAGGCATACGTCACTGTACTTGCAAAGAACGCACTCGAAGTGAATGTTGAGAATCGTTCCTTGCAATTCTGTCCCGTCGCATGGAAATACGACCGGGTTAACGAAGGCGACGAAATCGACATCGTTGTACAGCGGGGCCGTTTTGAGGGCGAGCTACGAATCCTGGATATCGGGCCATTCTGATTGACCCATCAAGGACATGTACAACCGGCAACTACACCCCGACGAGCGACAGTGGGCGAAAGATAACGCCAAACAGTTTGCCCAGTTCTACGAGGACAAGACTGGCCAGTCGATCACGGCGGATCAGGCGCAGAACATGTTGCTGGCCAACGGCTATCGTCTCGTTGATGCTGCGGCGAGCAAGGGACCTGGTGGTGATGCGACTGCGGTGGCGTTTATCAGTCAGAACGCAGGTGGCATGTTCACCGCTACTTCAGCCGAGTACAACAGTCCCTTCCTTTATGGTAACAAGGATGGTTCGCTGACGCCGGAGCAACGGGCATTGCCGGGAGCCGTCGCTAATCCTAAACTCGGCCTCGCTATTGCGGGCGCGTTGGCGGCACCGGCGGTCCTTCCTGCACTGGCAGCGATACCGGGTGCGCCGATCTTCGGGATTGACGGGGCATTGGGTTCGGGGACCTGGACATCATCGGTGGGAACCGGCGCGATTAGCGCGGGCATCAACGCGGGCTCGCAGTATTGCCAGAACGGGACGGTCAATCCCATTGACGTGGCCGTTGCTGCGATATCGGGAGGCGTTGGCGCATCCGGCGGGCTGGGATGGAACGTGTTCGTGAATGGCGTGGGTGGTTCGGCAGGCACGGCGATCAATAACGCGATCCAGCAGTCGCAGGCGGCGGGTAGCAGTCAGGATGGACGGGCCAAGGCCCTGCACACGATTGCCGCGGTCGGCAACGCCGGCAGCGCGGTCGGGTCGCTGGCGGGTGGCGGCGCTCCGGATATCAGCGTGCAGTTGAGCTACGGCACGAGCAGGACGAAGAACACTTTCACGGAAGACCAGACCACGCAGACCGGCTCGACCGTCAAGGCCGGTGGCATGGCATCATTCACCGCGACCGGTGGCGGTGATGGGGCAGCGTCGTCGAATAATGGCAACGTGACGGTCGCCGGTTCGAGTGTCAGTGGCAACGATGTCATGCTGAGCGCGAAGAACGATGTGAATCTCCTGAACACGACGAACACCGATTCGACGCGCAGCACCAACGAATCGAGCAGTGCGAGCGTGGGCGTTTCGTACGGCACCAAAGGTTTTGGTGTGTCGGCGTCGATGAGCAAGGCGCACGGCGATGCGAATTCGGATGCGGCGATGCAGAACAACACGTATGTGAGCGCGACCAATAACGTGCCGATCAGTTCCGGCGGCGATACGAACATCGTCGGCTCGAATGTAAAGGGCAATCACGTTGCTGCGGATGTGGGCGGGAACCTGAACATTGCCTCGGTGCAGGATACGACGGTGAGTAGCGCGCATCAGCAAAGCTCGGGCGGTGGTTTCAGCATCAGCCAGGGCGGGGGCGGCGCGAGCTTCAGCAGCCAGCACGGCAGCGCGAACGGCAACTATGCCGCAGTGAACGGGCAGGCCGGGATTCAGGCAGGCTCCGGTGGTTTTGATGTGAACGTGAAAGGCAATACGGATCTGAAGGGCGCGTACATTGCCAGCGATGCGGACCCGTCGAAGAACACCCTTGCCACGGGTACGCTGACGTACTCGGACATGCAGAATCATTCGGACTACAGCGCGTCGACAAGCGGCTTCAGTGCGGGCACGCAGGGCGTCATGCCGATGCTGGGTCAGTCGGCAAGCGGCAGTTCCAGTGCGACGACGAAGAGCGGCGTGAGCGCGGGCACGATTACCATTACCGATTCCGCGAATCAGAAGCAGGAAGTGGCGAGCCTGAACCGGGATACGTCGAACCTGAACGGTACGGTGTCGAAGCTGCCTGACGTGAACACGGTGCTTGGCAATCAGGCTGATGTGATGAACGCGGCCAATGCGGCAGGGGAAGCGGTGGCGAAGGACATCGGCACGTACGCGGACTACAGGCAGAAAGCGGCGCTTGACGGCGCGAAGGCGGCGAACGCGCTCGGAGAAACCGGTACGGCGGCGCAATACGGGCAGGATGCGGCGGACTGGGGAGAAGGGGGCGCGGATCGCGTCGGTATGCACATTGTGGCGGGCGCGGTGCTTGGCGGGCTGGGTGGTGGCAACTTTGGCAGCGCGCTCGGCGGGGCGGCAGGTGCGGGGGTTTCGGCTGGACTCGCGCCGAGGTTGAATGAGTTGAGTAATTCGATTGCCAATGGGGATCCGACTGGCAATGCGACGGCTGACAGGATGCTCGGGCAGGTTGTTTCGAATCTGGTGGCGGGGGCGGCGGGTGCGGCTGTAGGGGGTGGTGCAGGTGCTTTTGCTGCGTCGAATGCGGATATGTACAACCGGCAACTACATCAGCCCGAAAAAACGAAGGCACAGCAGATTGCAGCGGCGGCAAAGGATCAAGGGCTGATGAACCCTGATGGTTCGCCGATCACGGCGGCACAGATCGAAAACGCCATGCGTGGGGCGAACAATAGCCAATATGGTGAGATCGCTGCGACGGGCGTCGTTGTGCCGTTGAACGCGGGTACGCCTGCGGGTGCGGTTTATGACACGGCCGGGATGAAGCTGGTGGCGGACAGCACGGGGAGTTATCTGGTGCAAGATCCGTCGATGTTGGCGACACCATCAAAAGCGCTGCAAGACTTGATTACCCAGAACACGGGCGGCTCAAATTCGCCGTATAGCTGGAATGCGCCATCTACCCAAAATGCAGCCGGGCCAAGGATCGATGCTACTGGGCCGTTCACTCCGGCGGCAAATGGCTGCATTACGGCTGAATGTGCGGCCGGTATGCCCAACTCAGATCCACGCAGCAATCCCGACGTTACCGTGCAGGCGGGCTTTCACGTGCCGGTCTCTCCAGGAATTGCTGTCGGGCCGAATTTCTCGTACACGCCGAGCGATGGTTCGGCTTCGCTTAAGCCGGACGTCACAATCGGTAGTTTGGGGGATTTCGGAGCGAGCATCAATTTTTCGGGCGATTCGCGTTATTCAGGTCCAACGTCGGTCGGGGTGGGCATTGGCAAATACTTTGGCGTCCAAGTAGTCCCGAGTAATGTAACGGCGTGGCAGGAAAAATCCTGGTATGACGCGACGCGCTACATAAATGGTGTTTCAGTCGGTATCGGCGCGGGCTTCAGTACACCTGTCAACGCTTCGGTCGATCCGACCTATCAATCTCCGGTGAAGCGATGAAACCATTCTTTCAGACAACGCTTAGCCCTTCAGCAGGGGCGGTCGTGATTGGATTGCTGATTGTCGGCGTAATTGTGGTCTTTGTTCTACTGCCCGCAATTTCGCGAATAGCTGATAGAAGCGCCGGCCAGCTTATTGCGCAAGCGCGCGTCATCGCATCGTTCGGTCAGTCGGCTTTCCGTTCAGGGGGCGCGTTTTATAGATTCAGCGTTTACGAGCAGCATCTTGTTGTGTGTTTTATAACTGCGCGGTCGTATTCCTACAAAGACGTTCGGCTGGTACAGGAGAAGTATGTGCAACGGGGGAAATTGACGGTAGATCTAGAGGGTATTCGCGTTGTCCTGTGGGGCAATGCCGAGAGTCTTGAACGCTTAGCGACGGGCCTGTCCGAACGGATAGCAAATCAATGACGGCGACAACGTTCGGTGCGACTCCTACGGGCGGTAGCAATACGGTTCGGTTCAACAGACAACTTCACCCGGATGAAAAGAGCGCGATAGCAAAACAGGCGAACGGCGACCAGGCGGAACAGGACAAACTGACAAAGGCGGCATGTCTCGCAGTGAAATGCTGGGCCGAGTATCCGCAGGGAAGCGACCAGTACAATGCCAACTATGTGAGTCAGCTTGAGGCGACGCAGCTTGGGCCGGAGATTGAGTGGGTGAACCGTCAGCAGGAAGGGGGATTGTTCAACTACTCGCCGGGGCAGAAGATCACGGACATGGTGAAAAGTGATCCGCTGGGGACCGCAAAAGATTCGGCCAAGGTGGTGCTCGGCGGAGTGACGGCCAAGACCGGCGCAGGTATTTGCGCGACGACTGGTGCAGGAATGATTGCCGTTGGCCTGAGTGATATAGCCGAAGGTGCGGATGGGTTGTACAACCGTTACAACGGCATCAATTCGCCGGGAGTGAATCCGTTGCAGTATGGGTTTGCCGGACTTTGTGAACTTCCAGGTGGATTACTTCGTGGGTAGTGTGTGGGGAACGTTCACACGGGATGGGAATGCGTTCTTCGGTACGGGCGTAAATATGGCGCTTCCGAATCCGGTTCAAGCATCAGCTAGCATTACTGCTGGATGGCTTAATCAATCCAGCGTTGCACCAGGCCAGACGAATAACTTCGCCGGGGGCTATGCTGGTGACATGTCTGCCGCTTATGGCATATTTGGTGCTGGCATTATGAACTCGCCGGGCAATGGAACCGCGACAGTTATTGGCGTTGGTGGTGGAGTGAGCGCAGGCAAGAACACCAATATTGGCGGCACTGGAGGTGGGTATAGCAGTGACCAGGGCAAAACAAGAATGGGGTGGTAACTATGGTTGGTATTCCTGGCTCAACGCCTAAAACAAGAGGCCAGAAAATAGTGAGTGCGGTTGTCTTCACGGCGCTGATGAGCTTCATCGCGTACGTGGTGGTAAAGAATATCTTCTTTAGCTGAAACAACAAACCCGGCCTTGCGCCGGGTCTGTTGTTTATGGGGTCATTCAGTCCGGCGTGATGACGAGCCTGCGCTGGACTGCCATGACCGGGAAGCTATCAGTTGGGCAGCGACTACTGGCGGCCATAGCGGCCGTCGTGCGTGATGTGATGCTGGCAGCGGTCGAGCAACGCTTCGACACGACGCCGGCAAGTGCACCCATCGAATGGCTGTCCGGGCAGGAGTCCGATGTATTCGAGCATCGCGTCGGTGGCCTGCATCCACGGAAAAGCAGTCCGTTTGCCCTGTTCGTACGGGATGTGATCGCGGCACGGGATGTGACAGGCAAGGCTGCGAGCGCCACGCCCGATGCGGCGACGGGTACGAATCACCATGACGAGACGCAGGAGACGAAGACGAGCGGCTTCACGCTTGGGCCGGGCGGTAGTGCAGGGGATGCGATCAATAACACGATCCAGCAGTCGCAGGCGGCTGCTAGCAGTCAGGATGAACGGGCTCAGGGCCCTCTTTGCGCACGATTGCCGCAGTCGGCAATGCCGGCAGCGCGGCCGGGTCGCCGGCGGGTGGCGGTGATCGCCAGATTCATACGTTGCCAACAGCAAACAGGCATTCCCGAGCACAGACGTGAGTCCAAATGCCGCAAGCACACACGACAGCACTGCAAAGCCTTATTGGACCAATCCGTAACAGAGGCGACGACCGCTGCTCCACCTATCAACAGCGCAATTAGCGCACAGTTTTCCGCCAGGAAGATTTATTATTACGGTCCGATTACTTCCAGGGCGGTGTTTAACCTTAACGCAACAAGAGCAGTATCTAAATATTCACGCCGCATACCGAAGCGACCGTCACGTTCACGCCGATAAAGCAATAGAAGTGAACAAGCTCGTCGGGCTGGATAAGTCAATCGCTCTCGACTGCACGTTTCACGTAGGCCAACCCCTTTAAAAGCCGACGAAGTGATCGTCATTCCTTGCCGCACAAGGGGTTAGAGTCCAATCCCATTTCGCATTCCAGCCGGAGAGCCAATGATAATAAAGGAGGCGCAATAATGCGCACATTGACAGCAGGTATCCTCTTCACCTTCGCATTCACCGCCGGATGCGCGCCAGCGCATTACGTCACAACTGGAACTCCCGACTACGATCCTCGTATTTCAGCACGTGTGCGTATCAAGTCGGGCAACGACCAGCAAGCCGCGTCGTTCAGAGTGGGGGCGTGCTACTCCAATGCATGGGAAAGCGACCCACAGCGAGTCAACGTCGACGACGGCTTCATGGCGCGCTACAAATACTCGTCACGCAGCGTCGTGATTGGCATGCCACCGAGTCCCCGGCCCTGGATGCGTGTCGAAGGTCTGCGTTTCAAGGACATGATCCGGGAATACGTGATTCCGGCCGGGCAGCCGATCACGTTGGCGCTGAGTACGGCCGGGGACGCAGGCGGCAAATACGGCGGCTATTCGTGGTCCTGCAAGCCGCACGAGATGACCTTCACGCCGATCGCCGGCCAGGATTACGACGCGTATCTGCTTTTGCAGGACGAAGGGCGTAGGGCCCCGAACTGCTCGATCGAGGTTCGCCACATCGACGCCAGTGGACTGGACGAACCTGTTGAAACGCAGTACGCATCCAGGTGTCCGTCGTCGGGCACAGAGACCGCGCCAAAACGGGGGCCGTGAAAAGCGTCACGCAGTCAGATCAATAATAACCAGTAGAGAACAAGACCAATGCAACACTTACGCGTTGCGAGAGCACTGTCGGCAGGAGTGACGCTGACGGCTTTCGGCGTTTCGGCGCAAACGTCGCCGCCTTTACCCGATTTTGCAAATGCCGCACGCAGCGCGGCGCAGCAACAGCAACTCATCGAGCAGCAACGACAAGCCCAGGAGCGCGCCCAGGCGGTCAATGCGCCCGTCGTCCGCGCAGGTACGCCCAAGGCCGCCGGCTGGCCTGAACTGCCTGCCGGGACTCCCTGCTTCCGCATCCAGTCATTCGTTCTGGACATACCGGAGACCTTGCCCGATGCCGTTCGTGCACAAGGCGCCTCGGCGCTGCCGCAGGACCGCTTTGCCTTTGCCCGCGAATGGCTCGATCACTACAGCGGACAATGCGTCGGCAAGCAGGGCGTCGAGTTGATCGTCAAGGGCCTCGCGCAGGTGATTCTCAGCCGGGGCTACATCACCACGCGCGTCCTTGTCCCGGAACAGGACCTGTCGAAAGGCACGCTGCGCTTCTCGCTCGTGCCCGGTGTTATTCGCCAGTTACGCTTCGCCGACTCCGCAACGCGTGGCACGTGGAAGTCGGCATTTCCGGCACGCGGCGGCGATCTGCTCGACCTGCGCGATCTCGAACAGGGACTCGAACAGATGAAGCGCGTCGCGAGTCAGGATGTCGACATGCAGGTCGTGCCGACCGGAACACCCGGCGAGAGCGATGTGGAGATCACAGTGAAACGCACAAAGCCGTGGAGCGTCGTCGCTTCCATCGACAACTCAGGCACGCGGGCCACCGGCAAGCTGCAAGGCAACCTCGGCGTCGGCATCGACAATCCACTCGGACTGAACGACATATTCAACGTGGGCGCGAATCAGGACCTCGAACTGGGAGACAAAAGCCTCGGCTCGCACGGTTGGAACGGCTCCTATTCGGTTCCCTGGGGTTACTGGACGGCTACGCTCTTCGGCAACACGAATACTTATTACCAGCAGATCGCTGCGGTGAACCAGACGTTTGTATCAAGCGGCAATTCACAGATAGCAGGGCTGAAACTGCAACGTGTGTTGCGCCGCAGCCAGGACGACGTGTTCGGCTTTGAGGCGCAACTGACCAAACGCTGGGGCGCGAGCTTCATCGAGGACACTGAAATTCCGCAGCAGCATCGCGACAACACGTTCATCGAGGCAGGGCTGACCGACCGCCACTACTTCGGCGCCGCACAGTTCGACGGCACGCTGGCCTACCGGCAGGGCATCGGCTGGCTCGGTGCGATGCCCGATACGACGAACGGCCCGACGTACCGCTTTCACATGGCCGTGCTCGATGCGAACCTGTCGGTGCCGTTTTCTGTCGCGAGCCAGAGCCTGCGATATGTGACGACCTTTCACGGTCAGTTCACGAACAACACGCTGAACTACATCGATGACCTGACCATCGGCAGCCGCTACACGGTGCGCGGCTTCGACGGGGAAACGCTGCTCGCGGCGGAGCGCGGTTTTTACTGGCGAAACGAACTCCAGCTACCGATCGGCCAGACGCGACATTCGTTCTATGCGGGCGTCGATTATGGCCAGGTTTTCGGCCCCAGCACCGCCTTTCTCGCGGGTACGCAACTGGCGGGCGTTGTGATCGGTCTGCGCGGGAGCATGCCGGCTCGCATCGGCAGTTTCGCGTACGACCTTTTTGCCGGTACGCCGATTTACAAGCCGTCTGGATTTCCGACCGCGCGAGTCGCCGCGGGTTTTCAGTTGACCGCACAGTTCTAGACCGCTGGGCGTTTGTCAGTCCCACCGTTCGGATCTATAGCCATAGCGCGCTTGCATGCCCTTTGACACCTGGTCTGTGCCCATTGCAAGCCGAGTGCAAGCTCGGTGAGCGTAGAATGCCGCCTTCCCAGACCCCATCCGCGACAGCCTCGCGAACCGAGCCCGCCTCATGAACAAACCGCCGCGCAAGAAGAACCCGACCTTTGGCATTGCTGTCTTCATCGTGGTCGCGGTACTGCTGGTGATCGCCACGCTCTTCTATAACGCCATCAAGGAAAAGCACGATTTCGACAGCCAGAACGAACCGGCACCGTCGATTTCATCGGACGCGGCGGCAGCGGCCACCGCGGCGAAGCCGGCAAGTGGCGCGGCTCAGTAAGACTGCACGCACTCTGGTTTGAGCGTCGCGCCTGATCGTCGAGCGACGCTCGACGCGAGGCAGAACGCCGACCTATCCAAAACGTAAGAGCCCGCCGACCGCGCAACGCGCGATGTCGGCGCCACGCCGTTTCACTCATCCGGCAGGCGAATCACGCTTGCATCCTTGCGGATCAATGCCGCCGCCGCCAGCATCTGCTTGCATTGATGCGCAAGCAATTTCATATCGTGCACGGCGTCCGCCGAATAGTCCGGCGACTTTTCCGTTTCGACCACCATCGCATCGAGCTCACGGTTCAACTGCTTGATCTGCTCGGCCTGATCGGCGGGCGGCGCCGTGCCGGTTTCGGCTTCGGTGAGATTGTCGCGCACCACGCTCAGCGCGCGTTGAAGCGGCTGTAGCGAGATGCCTTCGGCCTGTTGTTGCGCCGTGGTGCGCAGCAGCGGCGCGGCCGCGGTGATCTGCGAAGCGAGTACGTGGCTGCGTACCAGCAGGCCGTTCAGTTCCGGCACGAACTTTTGCGCGGACTTCGGTTCGAGCATCATGCGTTGAAACGCCTGGCCCAGATTGGCGAACGCTACGTGGACGTTCTTGCGGGCGAGCCGGTAGCGGTAATCGCGATCGAGCGCGGTTGCCGCGGCTGCGGCGGCAGCGGAGGCGCCGGAGGCCGGCTTCGCGGTGGGATTGCTGACCGTGGTCGTGCCTGCGCCGACGTCGGCAGGCGGTATTGCTGCGCTGGCATCCACGGCCGCTTGAGCGTTTGCGCTGTTGCCTTCAGAGGCGCTTGCGCGGCCGCTTGAGGCAGCGCTTACGCCTTGGCTTGCAGCACCGCTTGCGCCACCGCTTGAGGCAGCGCTTACGCCCTGACTTACCGCACCGCCTGCTCCGCCGTTCGGACCAACACCTACGCCGCTGCCCGCCGCAGCGCCTGCGCCACCGCCTGCCGTGGCGAGCGCCGGTTTGCCGAAGTCGATCGCTGGATCGGCCATCGCCGCCGCGGGCGCACGTGCGCCGGCCTCGGTCACGGTGGCGACCACCGCGGCGGCCGGCTTGCCGCTCCACCACCAGCTTGCTTCCAGATATTGACGCGTCGCGCTGATCATGTTGTTGACGAGCTTGCCCATCAACCGGTATTCCCAGTACGGGAACAGGTGGCTTGCCGCAATTGCGATCGCGCAGCCCACCACGGTATCGATTGCGCGCTCGCCGATGATGCGCATGCTGCCCGGCGCGAGCAGATGGAACATGAGCAGCACGTACGACGAGGTGAACACCACGCTCGCCGTGTAATTGAACAGCAGCAGACTGTAGCTCATGACCATCGACGCGAACATCACGATCAGCAGGATGTGAGGTTCCTTGACGAACACGATCAGCGCGATGCTCGCCGCGCAGCCGATCAGCGTGCCGACGATCCGCTGCCCGTTGCGCTGCTTGGTGAGCGAATAGCCGGGCTTCAGAATGATGACGGTGGTCATCACGATCCAGTAGGCGTTGGTGAGCGGCAGCAGACGGCCGAGCCAGAAGCCCACGGCGACCGCGATGGTCACGCGCAGCGCATGGCGGAAGCTCGGCGAGGCCATTGTCAGGTTCGAGAAGATCTGGCCGAACGGCACGCGGCGGCTCGACACGAAACGCGTGAGCGCCTGGTCGAGCCGCAATTCGGTTTCGGTCGTGCTCGGTTCGCTGGAGAGACTCTTGCGCATCTTGTCGATCAGGCGCGTGGCGCTCCAGATGCGCCGGAAAGTCGACGAGATCGCCGAATAGGCCTCATGGTTTTTTGCCGGCAGGTTCTGCTTGCGCATCAACTCGATTTCGAATTCGATGGCGCGCAATTCCGCCTTGACGTTCACGCGCGTGCGCGGCGCCTGGTTTTGCAGCACTGCGAGCCCGATCTCCTCGAGGTCGGCGGCCGCTTTGCGGATCAGATCGCGGTAGAACACCAGCAGATCGGAGCCGCCGAACGTGTTGCGCACCAGCGGGTAATCGGTGTGCGCGCCGACGAACAACTCGTGCAGATCGACCGTGTTGATGAACAGATTGAACAGCATGGCGCGGCGCGGTTCGAGCTTGCCGCTCTTGAGCTTGGGCAGGTTGCGCAGCACGATGTCGCGCGCGGCATCCTGGCGTTCAACCGCGGCGATCTGCTTGTCGACCAGGTTGCGATAGCACTCGTCCAGATCGTTATCGAGGTCGTAGAACTGGGCGCGGGCCAGCAGATAGTCGGCGCATGCGAACACGCTTTCGGCCAATGCCTGCTGTTCGATGCGGTGCATCATCCAGCGGCTCACGAAGGTCGACCAGTAGGTGTACCAGAGGCCGCCCACCAGAATCCACGAGGCGTTGACGAGCGCCTGCACCGGCGTGAAATGATCTTCCAGCGTCATGACCATCATGAACAGCGTGGCAAAGCTGATCTGCGGCCAGCGGTTGCCATACACGACGATCAGGGACAGCAAAAAGGTGAGCGGCACCACGGTGCACCACAGCGCCACCGCGTTCACGGTGGCGAGGCCGGTGGCGAGCGCGGACAGGAAGCCGATCACCGTGCACGCCAGCATTTCGTTGTGCTTGTACTTGAGCGGGCCCGGCATGTCGACCACACACGCGCCGAGCGCGCCGGTGGCGATCGTGAAGCCGAGATCGCGATCGTGAAACACGATCAGACACAGTACCGCCGGTAACGACACGCCGACTGCGATGCGCAGGCCGCCATAAAAGTACTGGCTGTAGAGGAATTTTTTTATTTCGACCGAATAGCGCATCGACTGCCTGGATTCCATTCACTGAGAAAGCCGCGGTTGAAGGGCAGACCCGAACTGCCGTCGAGTCTAACTGATTTCATGGGTGATCTGACCTCGTCCGTTCGGCCAGGTTCTGCGTTGGGCACGCGTTTGTTATGCTGTCGCTTCACTGTCTGTCGCGGCTTGAGCGTTCCGCCCGCGCCGCATGCAAACCCCGGGATCCATGCTCCAGCTCTTCTACTCGAACCGCTACGAAACGCTTGTCGGCGCGCTGCTCGACGACCTGGCGCAAGCGCCGTCCGACCCCTGGACCGCGCAGCCCGTGATCGTTCCGAGCGCTGCCGTGCGGCGCCGTCTCGAGCTCGATATCGCCACGCGCCAGGGCATCTGCGCGAATGTCAACTTTGGTTATCTCGCGCAATGGCTGTGGGCGCAGATCGGCGGCGTGATCGAGGTACCGAAGCATTCGCCGTTCGCGCCCGACCGGCTCGTATGGCGCTGCTACCGGTTGCTGGGCCCGGGGAACGACGGGGACGAAGCGCTGCCCTGGAATGCGTCGCCGCGTCTGCGCACGTATCTCGATGCGGCAGACGCCTCGATGCGCTACGAACTCGCGCGGCGCGTGGCGACCGTGCTCGACCACTATCTGACGTATCGGCCGGAATGGCTGCTGCAATGGCAGAAGGGCGGCTCGATCTTCGCGAGCGGTGCGGCGGACGACTCCGGCCCGCGTCTCGTCGGCGCGAGCGAAGCGGCGCGCGAAGACGAGCGCTGGCAAGCCGCATTGTGGCGCGTGGTGCTCGCGGAAGTGGCGGGAAACGGGCAAACGGCCGCAGCCGCGTTGCCGCCCGCTTACCGTTTTCTGGATGAAATCGGCACGCTCGATCTCGAAGCCATCTCGAACGCACAGTGGCCCGAGGCGGTCAGCGTTTTCGCGCTGCCCACCATGCCGCCGTTGCACGTGGCGCTGCTGCGCGCGCTTTCGCGCTGGGTCGACGTGCGTCTGTACGTAATGAACCCGTGCCGCGAGTTCTGGTTCGACGTGGTCAGCGAAGGGCGCGTTCAGGCGCTCGACGCCACCGGCCAGCTCGACTATCAGGAAGTCGGCCATCCGCTGCTTGCCGAGTGGGGCCGGCAGACCCAGGCGCAGTTGCATATGCTGCACGAGCTGACCGAGAGCGCGGCCTCCGGCGAGACCGGCGATTTCACGGAAAATCCGCAACCGAGCTGGCTTGCCGCCGTGCAGAACGGCATCCTCGATCTGCGCAAGGAGACCGACACCGACGAACTACCGAGCGAGCAAGGCATTGAGGTCCACGTCTGCCACAGTCTGTCGCGGCAGCTCGAAGTGCTGCACGATCGCCTGCTGGGCTGGTTCGACGAATTCGACGATCTGCAACCGTCCGACGTGCTGGTCGCCGTATCCGATCTCGCGGCGGCCGGCCCCCTGATCGACGCCGTGTTCGGCACCACGCCGCCCGGCGACACGCGCCGCATTCCGTATCGGATCACCGGCTTGCCGCCGTCGCAGGCCAATCCGGTCGCGCGGTTGCTGCTCGATTGGCTGGCCTTGCCCGAGCGCAGCGTGGGCGCGCCGGACCTGATCGAATGGTTGCGCGTCGACGCCATTGCCGTGCGTTACGGGATCGACGCGAGTTCGCTCGAAGCCGCACAGGAATGGCTGGCCGCGGCCGGCGCGCGTCGCGGGCTCGCACCGGTGGAGCCGACTGGCGAACATGTGCCGATCGCGCGTCATACGTTGGCGGATGCGCTTACGCGTCTGTATCTCGGCTACGCCATGCCGGACGGCGGCGAACCGGTCGACGCGTGGCTGCCGGTCGAAGGCGCCGACGGCGCGGATGCCGAACTGCTCGGCCGCCTGTCGCGTTTCGTGGACGACATCGACAGCTTCGCGGCGAATTGCGCGGTCGAACGCACGCCTGCCGAATGGACCCAACTGCTGCTCGACACGCTCGCGCAGTGTTTCGACGGTGGCGTCGAATTCGCCGATTCGCTCGCCGCCGTGCGCGACGCGATCGACAAAATGGGCGACGCAATGCAAGCCGGCGCGCAAGAGATCGCGATGCCCGCCGCGGTGGTGCGCGGTGCGCTGACCGAAGCGCTCGACGACCCGGCGCGCGGCGGCGTGCCCTGGGGCAGCGTGACGTTTTCGTCGTTGACCAGTTTGCGCGGCTTGCCGTATCGCGTGGTGTGCCTGCTCGGCATGGACGACGGTGTGCTGCCGAGCCTCGCGCGCGCCGACGAGTTCGATCTGATGGCCGCGTTCGGCAAAGCCGGCGACCGCCAGCGGCGCGACGACGAACGCAATCTGTTCCTCGATCTGCTGCTCGCCGCGCGCGATCGCCTCTTCATTGCTTATACGGGCCGCAGCATTCGCGACAACGCGCCGTTGCCGCCGGCCGCGCTGGTCGATGAACTGCTCGACCATCTTGCGCAGGTGTCGGCGGGCGAGGGCGCGAGTCCGGCCGAAGTCGAGAGCGCGCGGCATGCGTTCATTGTCGATCATCCGTTGCAGGCGTTCGCATCGGACTATTTCTCGCCGCAATCCGGTCTCTTCAGCTACGACGCGGATCGCGCCGAACTGGCCACGCTACTGGCCGCGCCCGCCCATCCCGCTGCCGCGCCTTTCTTCGATCGACCCTTGCCGCCTGAAGAGCCGGCGCCGATCGCCTTCGACGAATTCGTGCGCTTCTGGCGTCATCCCGCGCGGGCGTTGTTGCGCGACCGGCTGGGCATCGTGTTGTCGGACGCACAGGGCGAATTGCTCGACACCGAGCCGTTCGAACTGGATTACGCCGGGCGCGATGCATTGGCGGATCGTCTTCTGCCAGTCCTGCTCGGCGCCGATACGGACGACAACGTCATCTTCGAACGCGTACGCCGCGTGGCGGCGGCCAGCCCGGAATTGCCGGGCGGCGCGACCGGCGCGGTGTGGCGCGCGCGTGAGCTCGGCGCGTTGCGCCAGCTCGCCGACAGCGTGCGCCGCGAAGTGGCTTCGGGTGTCGAGCGTTTGCCGTTCGTGCTCGACATCGCACCGCGCTGGCCCGAGAACACGGAGATTGCCGGCCCGCTTTTCGGCCCGCATGACGCGCTGCTGCGGCAAGCCGCACAAACGCCGCTGCAACTGCACGGCAGTCTGAATCTGCTTACCGAAACAGGACAAGTGATTTTCCGCTACGCCAAACCTACCGCACGCGACTATCTGTCGGCGTGGCTCGCGCATCTGGTGTATTGCGCCGCACGGCCGGACGGTCCGCGCCGCACCGTATGGCATGGCAGCGGCGAGAGCTTCGAGCTCACGCCGGTCGCCGCGCCGCTCGACGAACTGGCGCCGCTTGCCGCGTTGTTCAAGGCAGGGCGCATGCTGCCGTTGCGCTTTTTCCCGAAGAGCGCGTGGACCCGGGTCAGCGAAAGCGAATCCGCGGCGCTGGGCGTCTGGATCAACGACCGCGTGCGCGGCGAGTCCGACGACCCCGCGTTGCGCATCGCCTTGCGCGGCACGCCGCTCACGCTCGAAGAACCGTTCGGCAGTCTCGCCGCGATCGTGTTCAAGCCGCTCATCCAGCATCTGCGGAGCGCGTCATGAGCGGGGGCAAGCGGAGTTACGCGCTGGTGGCCGAGGAACTCGACGTCTTCGCCTGTTCGCTCGACGGCGTGAATCAGATCGAGGCTTCGGCGGGCACCGGCAAGACCTGGAATATTTGCGCGTTGTACGTGCGGCTGCTGCTCGAAAAGAACCTGAATGCGGATCAGATCCTGGTCGTCACGTTCACGAAGGCGGCGACCGCGGAATTGCACGAGCGCATTCGCAGCCGTCTCGCCGAACTGCACCGTGCGATCGAAATGGACGACGACGGCGGCGATCCGTTCATCGGCCGTCTCTTTGAAACGACGCTGGCGCCGGAGCGCGGCATCGGGCGCGAGTCCGCCTTGAAGGTGGTGCGGCGTGCGCTGCGCACCTTCGATCAGGCGGCGATCCACACCATTCACGCATTCTGTCAGCGCGCGTTGCAGGAAGCGCCGTTTGCCGCGGCCATGCCGTTCGCTTTTGAAATGGAAGCCGACGACGCGGCCTTGCGCTTCGAAATGGCGGCTGATTTCTGGCGCGAGCAGGTGGAGCCGGTGGCGCATGCGCATCCTGCATTTGCCGCGTGGCTGGTGGCCAAACGCGCCGGTCCCGCTTCACTCGACGAGCAACTCGCGCGGCGTCTGAAAAAGCCGTTGGCGCAGTTGCGCTGGGGCACGCTCGACACGAGCGGCAATGGCGCGGATCCGCAAGCCGGTTTCGACGCGGCCTGCGCGCTCTGGCATGCGGAGCGCGACACGATCGTCAGTTTGCTGGCCGAGGCGCAGGAGCGCTTGAGCAAGACTTCGCACAAGCCCGATCATGTGAGCGCCGCCATCGCCGCATGGACCGAATACTTCGCGCAGGGCGACTGCCATGCGCCGCCGCCGAAAGCGGCGTTGAAGCTGACGGCTTCGGCCTTGAAGAAGGCCACCAAGGTGAAGTTCGAGCCGCCCGTGCATGCGTTCTTCGAACACGCTGAAGCGCTGGCGGCGGCCGTGGTCGCGGCCGAAGCCGCGCAACGCGCGCGCTGGCTCTCGCTCGTACAGACCTGGCTCGACTACGCACCCGCCGAACTGGTGGCACGCAAGCGCACGCGCCGGGTCGTGTCGTTCGACGATCTGCTGTCCAACCTGTATCGCGCGCTCGCCGCGCACCCCTGGCTTGCCGACGCTCTGCGCGCGCGTTATCCGGCTGCGCTGATCGACGAGTTTCAGGACACCGATCCGCTGCAGTTCGCGATCTTCAGCCGCATCTTCGCGCCGGCCGGCCCGCTGTTTCTGGTCGGCGATCCGAAGCAGGCGATCTACAGTTTTCGCGCGGCGGATCTGCATACCTATCTGGCGGCGCGCGAGGCGGCATCGGCGTGCTACACGCTGGCTGTCAATCAGCGCTCGACCGCGCCCATCGTCGAGGCATGCAACCGGCTCTTCGAAGCCAATCCTCACGCATTCGTGCTGGACGGTCTCGACTATCAGCCGGTGCGTGCGGGCGAACGGCGCAGGCCACCGTTCTCCGACCCGCAGGCGAGCGCCGGCGACTTCCGTATCTGGACCTTGCCGCAGGGCGACGCCGCATTGAACAAGCGCGAGGCTCAGCGCGAAGCGAGCGAGGCGTGCGCCGCCGAGATCGTGCGCCTGCTGCGCGGCGCGCGCGAGGGCACGGTGACGATCGGCGACGTGCCGCTCGCGCCGGGCAACATCGCCGTGCTGGTGCAAACGCACAAGCAGGGCAGTCTGATCAAACGCGTGCTGGCCGCGTGGGGTGTCGGCAGCGTGGAACTGGCGCAGGCGTCGGTGTTCGCCACGCCCGACGCCGAGCAGATCGAACGCGTCCTCGCCGCGGTCGATACGCCGGGCGATCTGCGCCGTTTGCGCGCCGCGCTGGCAACGGACTGGCTGGGTCTCGACGCCGCCGCGCTGTGGCGTCTCGAGCAGGTGGCCGACGCGCCGTCGCCCGCCGACGACCCCGCGCACGCCGCCGACGCGATGGGCTGGGTCGAACGTTTTTCGCGTTACCGCACGCTGTGGCATGAGCGCGGCTTCGCGGTAATGTGGCGCACGCTGATGCGTGAGCTGCGCGTCGCGCAACGGCTGGTTGCCGGACCGGACGGCGAGCGTCGTCTGACAAACGTGAACCACCTGGCCGAACTCGTGCAGGCGCGCGCCGCGACGCAACCGGGCATTGCGCCGACCTTGCGCTGGCTCGCCGCGCAACGCACCCAGGGCGGTGGCGAAGAGGCGCAATTGCGCCTCGAATCGGATCGCAACCTCGTGCAGATCGTGACGGTCCACAAATCGAAAGGGCTCGAATATGCGGTGGTGTTCTGTCCGTTCCTGAACGACGGCGCGTTGCGCGAGCCGCCGTCGTCCGGCTTGCCGGATGCGCGCGAGTATCACGACGAAACAGGCACCGCGGTGCTGCACTACGGTTGCGACGACGAAGAGGCCGAGCATGCGTCGCGCTACGCGGTGCGCGAGCAGGCGGCGGAGCGGGCGCGGCTCGTCTACGTGGCGTTGACGCGCGCGGTGTATCGCTGCTATCTGGTCGCCGGCACGTATCAGTCGTCGCGCTCCACCAGGGAATCGCGCCGCAGCGTGCTGAACTGGCTGGTGGGCGGCAGCGGTCACGGTTTCGACGACTGGCTCGCCGAGCCGCCCGACGAAGCCGCGTTGTCGGCGCGCTGGCAGGCGCTGGCGGGCGGGCCGATCACGCTGCAGCCATTGCCGAAGCCCGAGCGCCGCGTGCCGCTGGAAAGCCTGCAGGACCGCAGCGCGCATATGCAGGCGCGGGCCAATCGCAGGCCGCTGCGCGATCAGTGGCGCATGGCGAGTTTCAGCGGCCTGATCGCCGCGGGCAGTAAAGCTGATGAAGCGCACACGCCGGTGGAAGAAGTGCGCCCCGATCACGACGAAATTGCCGATGTGCTCGTGGTCACGCCCGCGCCTGCACCGCACCCTCAAGCTCACGCGGAAGACGATATTCTCGCGTTCCCGCGCGGCGCGGCGGCGGGCGACTGTCTGCACCGCATGTTCGAACTCGCCGATTTCACCGAGCCCCCTACGTGGACCGACGCCATTCGCGGCGCGCTGCGCGAGCGTCCGGCGCCGGCTGCGCCTGAGCTCGCCGCGCGCCTGCCCGCGATGATGCACAACCTGCTCCGGGACGTGGTCGCCACCGAACTGCAGCCTGGCATGAGACTCGCGGATCTGGATCCGCGCCGGCGCTTGAACGAGCTGGAGTTTCTGTTCGCTGCACCGTCGCTGGATTTCCCCGCGTTGCGAGAGCTGCTGATCGAACACGGCTACCCCGACGTCGCACTGGAACCCGGCGTGTTGCGCGGGTTCGTCAAAGGATTTATCGACATGATCGTCGAGCACGACGGACGTTTCTGGATCGTCGACTGGAAGTCGAACCATCTGGGCGACACGGCCGCCGACTACGCCGCCGCGCCGCTCGAAGCGGCGATGGCGAGTCACGCGTATCACCTGCAGGCGCTGCTTTATACGGTCGCATTGCATCGTTACCTGAAAACGCGGGTGCGCGATTATTCGTACGACACGCATATCGGCGGCTATCTGTATCTGTTCGTGCGCGGCGTGCGTCCGCATTGGCACGACGCCGAAGGACCGGCGGGCGTGCACAGGCGGCGGCCGGCATTCGAGCTGGTCGCGCTGCTCGATGCGGCCATGATCGGAGGTGTCGCATGAGCACGTTCGAACAGAGCGCATCCGCGCCGCCCGAGCTCGACGATATCGGCGTGAATTTGCCAGCGCCGGCCGATTTCAGCACCGCGCTCGCGGAAGGTTTCGCGCGTCGCATCGGCACGCTGGCGCGGCGCGGCGGTGCATCGGCGGAGGCGGTCAAGTGGGCGGCGCGGGGCGCGTTCGCCGCGAGCCGCGCAACGGCCGAGGGCCATGTGTGCGTGCCGCTCGCGTTGCTGGCGCGGCGCTTCGAGGCATCGGGCGCCGAAGTGCGCGCGGCGCTGTTCGCAAGCGGCATGGCGAGCGACGGCTCGCAAAGCGCGGCAGCGTTGCGGCCGCTGGTGGTGGATGGGCAAGGGCGGTTGTATCTGGCTCGCTATTACGACTACGAGCGGCGGCTTGCGCGCGCGCTGGTCGCGCATGCTGGAGCGGGGGTCGGTACTCGCGCCGCTCCCGGTGCTGAAGCAGGCGGCAACGCGCAGACTTTGCACGAGCGCCTGCTGCGCTACTTCGGCACGCCGAAAGACAATGAAGTGGACTGGCAACGTGTCGCGGCGGTCATGGCGCTGTCGGGACAACTTACTATCGTCAGCGGCGGACCCGGTACCGGCAAGACCACCACCGTGGTCGGCGTGCTTGCCTGCCTGCTCGATGCGCGCGCGGATCTGCGAATCGCACTGGGGGCGCCCACGGGCAAAGCGGCACAACGCATGCAGGAGGCCTTGCTCGCGCGTGCCGGCGATCTGCCGCCCGAACTCGCCGCGCGTTTGCCGCAGACGTCGTACACGTTGCATCGTCTGCTCGGTTCCGGACCGGGCGGGCGCTTCCGGCATCATCGGGACAATCCGCTGCCTTACGATGTCGTGGTGATCGACGAGGCGTCGATGATCGACGTCGCGATGGCCGCGCATCTGCTCGACGCCCTTGCACCGCAGACGCGTCTCGTGATGCTGGGCGACAAGGACCAGCTGGCCGCGGTCGAAGCCGGCGCGGTGTTCGCCGAACTCAGCGCGCGTCCGGCGTTCACGCAAGAGGGTGTGCGGCGGCTCGCGGAGGCGCTCGGTATCGACGAAACACGGCTGACGCAGGCGTTGCCGCACGCGTCGCGCAGCCTGGGCGAAGAGCAGGCCGGTTCTTTCCCGCAGTCCAATGCGCCGCACGGTTTCGAAGCGCGGCCCGACGATCTGTTCGCCTATGCCGACTCGCCGGAGGTTTTTAATGAACCGCTCGCGGGTGAGCTTTCTGAAGGCGCCGCGTCATCGCCCGGTCCGGCACCGCACGCGCTGAACCCGCTCGCCGACTGCGTCGTCTGGCTCGAACGTAACTATCGGTTCGGTCTCGAATCGCCGATCGGCCGGCTGTCACTCGCGATCCGCAACGGCTCGTCGAGCGCGGCGCTCGACGTCCTGCGCATCGATCCCGCGGAATCTTGCGCAGCGGCGCTTTACGAAGACACCCATGCAACGCTTGCCGAGCGCACCGTCGCGCGTCTTGCCGCAGGCTTCGCGCCCTACGCCGACGCGCTGGCCGCGGCGCTCGCAGCCGACACGCCCGACCCGTTGCCGCTTTTCGACGCGTTGAACCGTTTCCGCATTCTGTGCGCGACCCGTTCGGGGCCGCGCGGCGTCGATCAGGTGAATGCGGCGATGGCGGCGCAGGTGCGGCGCTCGGCCGGTGTGACGCTGGCAGTGGGCGCGCAGTGGTTCGCCGGGCGTCCCGTGATGGTGACGCGCAACGACTATGCACTGGGTCTCTTCAACGGCGACATCGGCATTGCGCTGCCGGGCGCGAGCGGCGCGTTGCGCGTGCATTTCCGTACCGGCGACGGCGGCTTGCGGGCGGTATCGCCGGCGGCGCTTCCGCCGCACGACACCGCATTTGCGCTCACGGTTCACAAGTCGCAGGGCTCGGAGTTCGAGCACGCGGTGCTAATGCTGCCGTCGGCGTTCAGCCGGGTGTTGTCGCGCGAGCTGGTGTACACGGCGATCACTCGCGCGCGCGAGCGGGTGGAAGTGGTCGGCGCTCGCGCCGTGCTGGCGCAGGCCATTGCCACGCCGACCCAGCGCGATTCGGGATTGGCCGCGCGAATAGCGGAGGCGTGGCACGGCGCTGAATAGCACGATGTGGGAGCCAGGCGCGTTGCCGGCAGGCCTGCTAGCTAAATGAGCAGCATGGCAGAACGCCGCACGGCGCGCGGGCCTCGTTCAACCCGCCACCCCGCCCGACTGCACGCGCGCCTCGACCCGCGCGCGCATGGTCTTTCGATACCACAGCGTCCACAGCGTCAGGCCGCCGTAAATGCCGTAGCCAATGAACGGGGACACCACGAGGAAGCGCTCGACCGGCCAGGTGAGCGCCATCCACGCACGCAGCGCCGTTTCGCCGGTCAGGCCGATGCCCCATACCAGCGTCATCAGGCGCATTGCGGCGACCAGCGCCGGGCGCTCCTGCCACAGCGCTTCGAAGCGTGCGGCGCCGCCTTCCATTTCGCGGGCAACGGTGGCGCGCGCGAGGTAGAAGATCAGCGGACGGCGCATGGGCAGCGAGCACAGAAACACCACGCCGACCGCGCCGGACACCAGCGACTCGCGCAACAGCAGCATGCGCGGACTGCCGCCGAGCGCCATCGCCGCGACCGAGAGTACGATGCCGGCCACCACCATCACGCTCAGCGCGTCGACGCGCCGGAATCGCACGAGTTCGACCAGACTCCAGACGATCGGCGGCACGGCGGACGCGATCAACGCGCCGGTCTCGCCCAGATGCGGCAACGCGAGCCGGTAAGCGAGCCACGGCAACAGGAAGTTGACGGCCAGTTCCAGCACAAAACCCGGACGGAGCTTCATGTGAATTTACGCTGTAAGCGAAAAACGCAGTATCGATGAAGCCACCGCGCCGATGCAAATGGTTTTTCGCACGCGCAAGCGCGCCCGATAGTCCGTAATCGGCGTTGGGGCGCACTGTGTACACTCAAGTCTTCCAGCCCAATCTCGTGTCATGACATCCCGTTATCCGATCCCACCGAACGAAATCGAACTGACCGCAGTGCGCGCGCAAGGAGCGGGCGGCCAGAACGTCAACAAGGTGTCGAGCGCCATTCATCTGCGCTTCGACGTGCGCGCTTCGTCATTGCCGGAGGTGTTGAAAATGCGCCTGCTGGCGCTGTCCGATCACCGGCTCACACGCGACGGCGTCGTGATCATCAAGGCGCAGGAGCATCGGACTCAGGAGATGAACCGGGCGGCGGCGCTGGCGCGGCTCGATGAACTGATCGAAAGCGTCAGCGTGACGCGCAAACCCCGCTTCGCGACCCGGCCGACGCGCGCGTCGAACCTGCGGCGCCTCGACAGCAAGGCCAAACGCAGCGAGATCAAATCCGGCCGCGGCCGGGTGGACGATTAGCGCTTGCTGCCGCGTCCTGTCGGCGAGCGCGCGTCCGGGGTACTGGCGGTCGGCACGAAGTCGACGCAAAGCACATGAGTGCCGTCATGCTCGAATGCGAGAGCGGCGGTATAGCAGTCCTGGCCGTCGGCGAGCGAGTAATGCGGGCCCATCATCGCGACCCGCCCCGGCGCGGCGAGCGCGTGCTTGAAATAGGCCCGGCGCGACCAGTTGCTGCGCGTGTCGGTATACAGCGGCGCGAGCCGCAGCGGCGGCGGCGGCACCGAGGCGGCCGTGACCGAGGGCAGGGTCTGCTCGCCCTGTCCGTCGGTGATGAACACCCGGCGCGCTTCAGGCAGGTGCCACACCTTTTGCGCGGCCTGGCGCAGATCGCCCGTGGCTTTGTAAGTCTCGGCGGCGGCGAGTACCGCCTCGGCGAAACCTTCGAAGCCGAGCCGCTGGTGGCCGGCATGCCGGCGTTCGTAGGCCGCGAACTTGCTCCACATCGATTCGATCAGCGCCGGCACTTTCGCGCAGGCCGCCTGCACTGAACTCTTCGGCTGACCGAGCCAGAAGCCCTGCACGAAATCGACATCGGCTTCCATCAGGATCATCAGTTCTTCGTCGGTTTCGACGCCTTCGGCCAGCACCAGCGTGCCTGACTGATGGAGCATCGCGATCAGGTGGCTGATCATCGAATCGTCGCCTTCGCGCCTGCCGGCGCGCGCCACCAGCGAACGGTCGAGCTTGACGATGTCGGGGCGGAAGCGCCACACGCGGTCGAAGTTCGAGAAGCCGGTGCCGAAGTCGTCGATCGCGATCAGGAAATCGCGCGGCTGCGAGGCGGCGAGCATGCTGGCGACGGCGGATTCGTCGTCCGCGGGCTGTTCGAGCACTTCGATCACGATGCGCTCCTGCGGCAGACCGAAGTGCGCCGACAGTTCGTCGATGAACGCACGTTGCGGCCAGCCGGTTTCGAATACCTGTGGACGCGTGTTCAGAAACAGCCAGCCGGTGCTGATGCCTTGCTCCATGAAATTGGCCACATGCAGGCAGCGCGCGATCCGGTCGAGCTCGCGGGCGTCGGCGGCCGAACGGGTGCCGGAAAAGAGCACTTCCGGCGAAACCGGCAGGCCGACCGGATCGAACGCGCGCAGCAGTCCCTCGTAGCCGACGACGCACTGGTGTGTCACCGACAGCACGGGCTGGAACACGCTGTGCAAAGTCAGCGCGCGCCACGTCGCGGTCCAGCCGGACTCGTGCCGGACAAGATGCGGGAGCAGGCCGCTCAGGGTCAATTCGCTGACGGATGGCATAAAGGCGGGCAGGAGAGCAGACATGGCGGCTTCGCGGCAAGCGGGTGACGGGGCGCGCCAGATGCTGCGGCGCGCAACGGAGGCACGGCCCTCACGCAGGCAGGGCGGATCGGATACAGCCCGGGAACGCGGAGAGCAATGCCAGCCATGCTGGACTCCGGCGGAATAGTCAAAACCAGTCTAGCAGTTTGCAATTCGCGTGAATGTGCGGGTAATCACAGACGCGGGGTCATATCGCGCTCATGCCGGGCGCCCCGCCAACCGGTTCCCCAAGGGCCGTCCGGCGCGCTGCCGCCGGCCTGTCGCGCGAGTTTTGCGCCCTGCTTGCCTTGCACAAAACCGGTTGCGTTCATCGCAATCAATCGCCTGTATGAAAACCAGCGTAACAGGGCGCCGGGCGGACACCCGCCAAACTCCAGGCGAGGGCGGCTCTGACGTGGCACGCACAAACGCGTTACCGGCGCTGCGCGGATGGCGAGGTATGGACGGCGAAGGCGGTGGCCTGCACGCCGGTCCTGCACGTTTGACGAGCGCCCGGTATGCTCCTGCTTTCTTTGAAATGGAGGTTGGGCATGTCGGAAATCGCGGTGGTCGCAATCTCGGTGGCGAAGCCGGGCTACGAGGAGCAGTTGCGTCAGGTGCTCGAAGGCCTGGTCGGGCCGACGCGCAAGGAGCAGGGCGCGTTGCAATACGATTTGCACCGCGACGTGCAGGAGCCGCGCCGGTTCGTGTTCGTCGAGCGCTGGGAAAGCCGGGAAGCACTGGCGGCGCATGCGCAATCCGCGCACATTACGGCTTACCGGAAAGCGGTGGCGGATTGGGTCGAGCACGCGGAAGTTCGCGTGGTGTCGAAGATCGTCTGAGCGGACGACGGACGGCGGACGGCGGACGGCGCGTCGCACAATCGCACGCGGGTTGCCGGGCCGGTTCGGCCGGCAACCCGCGTGCCGTTTCATTACAGCGGGTTGTTAATGCGTGGCTTGCGGAACGTCGAGGATCAGGATGATGGTCCAGTCGGCGTCGCCGTCGTGGTGATACTGCCGTTCCGCGACGATAAACGGCTGTTGCTTGCCGTCCGGCCCGAGGAACAGCACGTCGCCTTCCATCGGCAGGCATTCGACGGGCGGCAGCGCCAGAAACGCCTCCTGACCGCCGCGCGGCATCAGTTTTTCGATTTTGCGAGATGCGGCTTCAGTCCATTCGATATCAAGCTGGATGTTGCTCATGCTGTCCTCCGCACCAGGGTGCGCACGGGTTAGGGATTCCGGCTGGGCGCCGGTCGGTGCGCGACTTTAGCACACCGTCGGCGGCGCGCCGCAAGGCTTGAGCGGCCTGTTCGCGGCTGGTGGGCACGCAGCGCTGAGCCGGGACTCGCGAGTCCGTTGCCAGCCCGTTCGCTAGCGCTCTCGCCGGTCCATTAGACAACAAAAAGCCGAAGCCGGCGGTGCCGGCTTCGGCTTTTCACCTTCGCGGCATGGCCGCAGGTGAGTCGGTAATTGCGCTTGCGACCCGGGTGCTTAAGACCCGGCGTCCGCCTTGGGAGCCTTCTTGTGATGCATGCCTCCCTTGTGGTGTTTCATTGGCGCGGCCGGTGCGCTTTCCATTGCTTGCTGGCGGTTTTGCAAATCTTGCGCACGCTGCTCGACGTCGGCGGCCTTGGCCGGATCGGTGCTCATCATGACGCCGTTGTCCTGCGCATAAGCCGCGCCCGTTACGGCACTGAGGGAAACCAGGATCGCCAGGGACACTTTCTTCATTGCTACCTCCGCAGAGTGGTTGTGGACCCGAGTAGTTGCCTGTCCAGATGGAAAGACACTGCATTCTAATCAGCAATATCCGCTCCAGCAGACGGATTTGTAAGTGCGATGACAATTCGTTACATCTTGTTACGATCAGGCGCCGTCGCGATGCGGGCTGATTTCACGTGTGTGTCACAACAAGGGTTTAGCGCCGGACAACAACCTTCGCATTTCTAAATAAACCGGCTTGCGATGCTGTATGGATGTGTCTGGATTCTAGAACCAGCCGATTGCGCGATAGACATGAAATTGTGCAATCCCGATCAGTTCATGCAGTGCGATCTCCGCGCTCACCAGATTGTCATAACGCGGTAGTACACCGAGACGTGCGCGCCGCGCGTTGGAAATCATGGGTTGGGGGGCAAAGCCGAAGCGGTGGAAGTCGAGCATGGCGCGCGGCATCTGGTAGGCGGAGGTAACGAGGATCAACGAATCGTAACGTGAGCCCTCCAGAATGGCGGACACGTTACGCGCATTTTCATAGGTGGTACGGCTGCTGTTTTCCAGCACGATGTCCGCGCGCGGCACCTGCTGGCGCAACAGATAAGGCAGATAGGTATCGGCCTCGGTCGCGCTGTGCCGCTGCGGATTGCCGCCGCTCACGATCACGTGGCAGGTGGCCTCCGCACGTTTGCAGGCGGCATAGTTCTGCGCGCTCGCCGTGATGCGTGCGAGCACGTCGCGCGGTGGCACGAGCACGTGGTTGTCGTCGTAGACCGTGCCGCCGCCCAGCATGATGATCGCGGTGCGCGGCGCGAACCGGGCGGGCGCGTCGGTCTGCGAGCGCGGCTGCGCGAGATGCAGCAGGGGCGCGGTCAGCCAGCCGGCGGCGAGCAGCCAGAACAAGGCTGCGGTACAGACGGCGAGCGGCCGCCTGACACGCTTCCATAGCACGATTGCTGCAAAAAAAAGCGCTAATAAAATGAATAGAATCAATTTAAATGGGGTAACGTATGTCTTTCGGGACAAATCCACGGGCTTGTTATCGCGCCGCAGCGGTTGCATCGTCGGTTCGTGGACAGAACGCTAACATGCCGTTCAGTCGGGGGTTCCGAAAACGAGACCAGGCAGCACCTGGCGGAATTCGGTTGCACAAGTGGCAGCCAGCTTCCAGCCAAGGGCGGGTGCTATGCGCGTCGCTGGTGGCGCGGTGACGTGTTGGCATGGATGTGTCATAGCTGCACTTTAAGAAAGAAGTGAGATGACCACGTATTCCAACGAAGCGGTACTTGAAGCGCTGCGGCGGGCGCAATATCGCCAGGTCCCTTGGGCCAGAAGGCCGGGCGTCTTTCAATATCTTCGCGCACTAGGCTTGATGGACACCGTTCGGCAGCGCACTGTCGCACCGGCTCCGGGTTTTCATGCACCGGTTGATATCGCCGTGCTCACCGAGCGGGGCAGAGCGGAGTTCGCGCGGCTAGCACACGACGAGCGCCTGCTCAGCTGGACTGCACAGCGAATGAACGACTACGTCGTCGCTACAGCCGACACGCGGGCTGCCGCCGCGCTCGAAGTCCGGCCCTAGGTCCGGCAGGCTGGCAGGCATTGTTTCCCCGGCCGCTCGACGCGGCCGGCGGTGATTCCGTTGCTCCAATCTTCTACTGCGTAATCCACGTGTAACGCACCTGTGCCGCGCCGGACGCTTTGCGCGTCCGCAGGCGCTGGTTGCGCACAATGGCCGCAAGAAAGGCGCAAAAAAAGCCCGTATCGCGAGGATACGGGCGTACCGGAATTACTACTGCCACGCTGTGCTAATGGCGCTAAATCAGACTGCCATAAGGCGGGGTGGTTCCCCCAATTAATCGATGTCCGCAACGCTGTCTTGCGGGCGGGAGTCGCTACCCATACGCAGGTTGCCTAATGCCGGCGCGTCGGATCCTGGCGAGGCGCCTCCGGCCGCGTGCGAACGTTACTGGCGATATCGCCGCGCAAGTCTCCGCGTGGCGCAGGCGGCGTGAATTCGTGCGCGCGCGTATCGCCTTGCTGCCAGGCTTCGACAGTGGCCGCCCGATCCGGCCGCCAGTTCCAAGCCTGTTGGCGCTGCTGTGCGAGCGCCGGTGCGGCCATTGATGAAACGACAATGCCGCACAGAAGCAGTGACATTGGTTTCATGCTGAGCTCCCGTCAAGCCGATTGACTCAAGGCCTGTTTGCATACACATAAGGTATGCCCAGTCGCGAAAGCACGCTGTAAGTAATAGTAAATGGATGTTTCACCAGCAACCAACGCGCTGCTTCAGACGTCTGAAGCAGCGCACAGTCGGGCTGGGGGTGACAGGAGGGACGACTCTGTTGGGCGCGCCGGAGAGCGGTGCCCATGACGGATGCGGCGAGCGCCGGCTTGCAGCGCAATGCGACCCGAGGAACAGATATACGCCGGGCGCCCGCAAGCGCCCGGCCGTGAAGCAGTTCGCGTCAGGCCATCTTGACCGGCGCGCGCCACGATTCCGGATTGGTCCAGAACGCGCCGCGCAGACGGTCACGGCTCGGCGGTGCCGGCGGCTTCGCGGCGGTGGCGCCGATACGGCCGCGCAGCGAAATTTCGCGGCCGCTCGTGCCGAGTCGCTTGACTATTTCGGCGAGCGTACCATCGGCTTGCCACTCGTCGAAGCGACGGCGGCAAGTCGGCGGCGACGGATAACGGCCCGGCAGTTTGGACCAGCCTTCGCCCGTCGACAGCACCCACAGCACGGCGTTGACAACCGCGCGCGCTTCCACGCGTGGCCGACCGCGCCGTTCGCTCCGTGCTGGCTCCGCACAGAACAACGCTTCGACCAGCGCCCACTCGTTGTCTCTCAAATCGTCGAACAGCATCATGTTTCACCTCAGCGAAGCTAACTCCGGTGCGCTGCCCCGCGCCGCGCACTCTCCATGCACCCGATAGGCGGGTGCCAAGGAGGGTCGGGCTTGCCACGGTCTGCTTTGCAGTCAGAATCATGGCGCCGACCCTTGTGTGCAGGTAAATGCAGGAAGTGTGCCAAGTTGAGTCCAACCGCCTGAAAGCCCCGTGACAGCGGGCCAGCGCGGGCGCTAGCTAGGGGCGTATAAGAATCCAAAAAACCCATCTCGCAAATCGGGACAATCACCAATCTTGTGCAATCAGGCCCGGCCAGCGTGCGTTCGCGCCTTATTGCCGCATTGCAGCGTGATCGCTGAAAGCGAACATGGTGCTGACTTTCGCCATACAATGCGCATCAAATGATGCAATTGATGAGGTCGGTAAATGAATGTCACGCTGCGCCAGCTTAGGGTTTTCATCGAGGTCGCCCGTCTGCAAAGCTTCAGCCGGGCCGGCGATGAAATCGGCCTGACGCAGTCGGCCGTCAGCCGCTGCGTGCGCGAACTGGAGAGCGAGATCGGCCTCAAGCTGATCGATCGCACCACCCGCGAGGTGCAGCTCACGGACGTGGGCGGCAACCTGGTGTCGAGCGTGTCGCGTCTGCTGACGGATCTGGACGACGCACTGCGCGAGATTCGCGAAATCGGCGAGCAGCGTCGCGGACGGGTGGTGGTGGCCGCGAGCCCGACGGTGGCCTGCCGGCTCATGCCGCGCGTGGTGGCCGCGTGCGGGCAGCAGTTTCCCTACGTCGCGCTGGGTCTGCGCGACGACGTTCAGAGCGACGTGGTGCGCAAGGTCAAGTCGGGCGAAGTCGACTTCGGCGTGATCATCGGCCCATTCGCCGCGGACGACCTGCTCAGCGAATCGCTGATGACGGACTCGTTCTGCGTCGTTTGCCGCGACGATAATCCGCTGGCGGCCCAGGAGCGGGTAGCCTGGACGGACCTGGAAGGCCAGCAGCTCGTCATGCTCGATTACGCGTCGGGCAGCCGGCCGATCATCGACGCCGTGATGCAGGAATACGGCGTGAGCGCCACGGTGGTGCAGGAGCTGGGGCATTCCGCGACCGTTTTCGGGCTGGTCGAGGCGGGTGTCGGCGTGAGCGTGCTGCCGTGGCTGGCATTGCCGCTGCCGGCTGGCGCCTCGCTGGTTGCCCGGCCGCTCGTGCCGCGCGCCGAGCGAACGGTCGAACTGGTGCGCCGGCGTGACCGCTCGCTGTCGCCGGCGGCGGAGGCGGTGTGGGGGCTGATTCGCCAATTGCCGGGGCGGGCGGAGGACCTGGCGTAGTTCCGGGTTATTTGCGGCACGGTGAGCTTGATGCTTCGCTGGGCTTGGCAAGCGCGCGTTGGGAGGCAAAAAAGCGCGTCATGAGCGAGCTTTCCGTGGTTGATCGTCCACGGAGATTTCGAGGCGGCGTATGCGCAGCCGGCGGCTTTGAGGTTGGCGACTTCGCGTTCGGCGGTTCTTAAGCCCGGCGCCCTTAACCCGGCACCCTTAACCCGGCACCCTTACCCGGCACCCTTAACCGGCACCCTTAACCGGCACCCTTAACCGGCACCCTTAACCCGGCGCCCTTAACCCGGCGCCCTTAACCCGGCACCCTTAACCGGCACCCTTAACCCGGCGCCCTTAACCCGGCGCCTTCGCCGTCTCGAAACGAAGCGCCGCGCTAAACTGTCGCCTCCGCTGAATTTCACTCCACGCCCTTCATCCGTCTGGAAGCATCAATGAGCGAATCGGATCTGCCCATGCCGTCCTTCCCTAATGCGCGCGACGCCGTGCGCGCGCTGCGTCCTTCGCAGATCCGTGAAGTCGCCAACGCCGGCTTCGGCGTCGACGACGTACTGCCTTTCTGGTTCGGCGAGTCCGATCGCGTCACGCCGGCCTTTATCCGCGACGCCGCGAGCGCCGCGCTGGCCGCGGGCGCGACCTTCTACACGCACAACCTGGGCATCGCACCGCTGCGCGCCGCGCTCGCGGGCTATGTCAGCAAGCTGCACGGCGCGACAGCGCCGGAGCACATCGCAGTGACGAGCGCGGGCGTCAATGCGTTGATGCTCGCGGCGCAGCTCGTGGTGGGCGCGGGCGACCGCGTCGTGGCGGTCACGCCGCTCTGGCCGAATCTGGTCGAGATTCCGAAGATTCTCGGCGCGCAGGTCGAAACCGTTGCGCTGGGCTACGGCGAGCACGGCTGGCAGCTCGACCTCGAGCAATTGCTGGCGGCGCTGACGCCCGACACGAAAATGCTGCTGATCAACTCGCCGAATAATCCGACCGGCTGGGTAATGAGCCGCGACGAGCAGCGCGCCGTGCTGGCGCATTGCCGGCGCCACGGCATCTGGATCGTCGCGGACGAAGTCTACGAGCGCCTTTACTACGCGGACGCCGATCCCGCCGATCCCGGCGCGCCGCCGCGTACCGCGCCGTCGTTCCTCGATCTCGCCGCGCGCGACGAACGCGTGATCTGCGTCAATTCGTTTTCCAAGGCGTGGTTGATGACAGTCTGGCGGCTCGGCTGGATCGTCGCGCCCGCCTCGTTGATGGACGATCTGGGCAAGCTCGTCGAGTACAACACCTCGTGCGCGCCGGCGTTCGTTCAGCACGCGGGCATCGCGGCTATCGAACAGGGCGAATCCTTTGCGCGGGATCTGGTGCGCGACCTGAAGGCGTCGCGCGATCATCTGGTGCGCGCGCTCAGTGCCGTGCCGGCCGTCGACGTGAAGGCGCCGCCGGGCGCGATGTACCTGTTTTTCTCGATGCCCGGCGCGTCGCACAGTCTGGAGCTGTGCAAGGCGATGGTGCGCGATGTGGGACTCGGCGTGGCGCCTGGCAGCGCGTTTGGTCCACAAGGCGAGGGTTTCGTCCGCTGGTGCTATGCCTGCGACACGGCGCGGCTGGACGCGGGCGTCGAGCGTCTGAAGCGATTCCTCGCGCACCGGGCAACGGCCCGCTGAGTGCAGGGCGGAAAAGGCTGCTGCGCAAAACACTTTTGAGCAAACTCGAGCCAAGCGGGCGAACCACAGCCGGAAAGCGCGGCTTTCCGTTCAATCAAGCCCCGCTTTTTCGCCAAAGCACGTCCGTGAAGGCAGGGCCGGAAAATGCGCGGGGGATTTCATCTTTACGCACTGATTGTTTTTGCGTAATATGGCGCTCAGTCACGCGATTCCTTTCAGGAATATCGCTGCTCCGTCCGGCTGGGTTTGGTTCGATTGTCTGTTTCGCCTCCCCCCGGTGCGTGCTCCCATCAATATGACCGATCAGAATCGGGCGAGCGCGTCTTCAGTTCCACATCGTCTGTTTGATCCGGTTCTTTGACCACAGGGTCTGACCTAGCTGCATGAATACCCAAGAGGCGAAGATCGTCCTCGAGACTGCCTTGATCTGCGCGCAGGAGCCGTTAAAGCTCGGCGAGTTGCGCAAGCTCTTTGCCGACGGCGTGTCGGCAGACACCGTTCGGACTTTGCTCGAAGACCTCAGGCAGGATTGGTCTGGGCGCGGTGTGGAGTTGGTCGGGCTGGCGTCGGGCTGGCGGTTTCAAAGCAAGCCCGCAATGCGTTCGTATCTGGATCGCTTGCATCCTGAGAAACCGCCGAAATATTCGCGCGCGGTGCTCGAAACGCTCGCGATCATTGCCTACCGGCAGCCGGTCACGCGCGGCGATATCGAAGAGATTCGCGGCGTCACGGTGAATACGCAGGTCGTCAAGCAGCTCGAAGACCGTAACTGGATCGAAGTGATCGGTCATCGTGACGTGCCGGGCCGTCCCGCGCTGTACGCGACTACGCGGCAGTTCCTCGACGACCTGGGGCTGAAGGCGCTCGACGAATTGCCGCCGCTTGCGGATCCGTCGGCGCAGCTGAACGCGGATCTGCTCGGCCAGCATGCAATCGAATTCGCCGACGCCGATACCGTGCAGGCTGTAACCCCGGGCGAAGATGGCGCGCTCGAAGAACAGGTAGATTCCGGCGTAATTGAAGCGGGCGCTGCCACAGACACGCTTGTCGGCACAGCTGCCACTGGCGAGCCGCAGGATATTCCTCCGACCGTGGGCGAGCCGTTGCAGTCCGATTCCGCAGACGCAGGCGCGAACAGCCATGCCGATGGTAGCCAGCCCGAAACGGCAGGCGAGACGTCGGGAACGGAAATCGCTGGCGAACTGGCCGAGGCGCATCCGAAGCAGCACGCCGAGCCGGTGGAATCGGCACACGCGGCCAAAGTGGCCGAAGTGGCCAAAGTAACCGACAGCGCAGTGGAAATCGCACCGGCATCCGGCTCGCATCCGGACGCGCCTGATGCGCCCGCCGCGCAGGAACATGCCGAAACGGCGCACGTGGAAAACGTTGCAGTGCAGACCGGCTCCGCCGGGGCCGCAGAGAATCACGATCCGGTCTCCCAGACCGATCCGGCAATACCCGCGCACGACTCGGGCGTACTCCGCAATACGGAGCACGCCGCCGAGCCGAACCCGACCAAGGCGGCGCACGGCGATCCAGAGGATCGTCGCGATGCGGCGCAGGACGCAGGCATTCTGACCGACGACGAACCCGAGTCGCGCAGCGCCTGACGTAACCGAACTTTTTTTGCCACGCCCGCAACGGGCGTGCGCGACCTGACATTTTGAGGTTGTTTTGACACATACCCACGACACCGATTCGTCCGAATCCGAGCGCGCCGTGCCATCGGCTCGCGCCGACGAAACGCGCACCACTCAAGCGTCGGCAGGCGAGGGCGAGCGCCCGGCGCAGACCACGGAAGCAGACGGTGAAGACCGTCCGCGCCGCGGCCTGCGTCGCGGGCCGCGCAGCCTGATCGCGCGGCGCCGCGCCGGCGCGAAGACGAAGGGCGCCGAAGGCGCCGCCGCGCAGGAGGCGCCGGTTGTCGGCGAGGCGCCACCGGATGGCGAGGTCGTCGCGCAAGTGCGTATGCCGCGCAAGGATGCAGGCGCCAAGGGTCAGGGATCGCGGCGCAATGCAGGCGGCGCGCGCCGCGAAGGCGCGCCGCGTGAAGGTGCCGCACGTGAAGGCGCACCTCGCGAAGGCCAGCGCGAGCGTCAGCCGCGTGAAGGTCAGCCGCGCGAAGGCGGCCAGCGTCAGAATCGCCGCGGCGGTGAAGCGCCGGCGGTTGCGACGGAGGCGGGTCAGGACGATCTGTTCTCGTACGTCACGTCGCCCGCCTTCGACGCGGACAACAGCGCCACCGGCGGCGTGCGCGCTCCGATGCTGCGTCGTGGCAAGCCGGTCGCGCCCAAGCGCGTACTCGCCGCGGACGACGACGCACCAAAGCTGCACAAAGTGCTGGCCGAAGCCGGCATGGGTTCGCGCCGCGACATGGAAGAGCTGATCGTTGCCGGCCGGGTGTCGGTGAATGGCGAGCCGGCTCATATCGGCCAGCGCATCATGCCGACCGACCAGGTTCGCATCAACGGCAAGCCGGTCAAGCGCAAACTGGCCAGCAAGCCGCCGCGTGTGCTGCTGTATCACAAACCGACCGGCGAAATCGTCAGCCATGCCGATCCGGAAGGCCGTCCTTCGGTGTTCGACAAGCTGCCGCCGATGAAAACCGCCAAGTGGCTCGCGGTCGGCCGTCTCGATTTCAACACGGAAGGTCTGCTGATGCTGACCACGTCGGGCGATCTGGCGAACCGTTTCATGCACCCGCGTTATAGCGTCGAGCGTGAATATGCGGTGCGCGTGGTCGGCGAACTGGCCGAAGGCATGCGTCAGAAGCTTCTGCATGGCGTCGAGCTGGACGACGGCCCGGCGAACTTCCTGCGGATTCGCGACGGCGGCGGCGAAGGCACCAATCACTGGTATCACGTCGCGCTCGCCGAAGGGCGTAACCGCGAAGTGCGTCGTATGTTCGAAGCGGCCGGCCTGATGGTCAGCCGCCTGATCCGTACCCGTCACGGCCCGATCTCGCTGCCCAAGGGGCTCAAGCGCGGTCGTTGGGAAGAGTTGGAAGACAACCAGGTGCGTGCACTGATGGCGTCGGTGGGCCTGAAGGCGCCGACTGAAGAGCGCGGCAGCCGCAATGCGGCGCCGGAACGCAAGCAGCCGGATCCGATGCAAACGTCGATGGGTTTCATTAACCGTGAGCCGGTGTTGATGTCGCATGGCCGTTTCGATCAGCAGCCGCCACGCGGCCAGGGGCGGCGCGGTGGTGCGGCAGGCGGCGGTTTTGCTGGCGGCGCGGGCGCGGGTTTTGGCGGCGGCTATGGCAATCGCGGTGCCGGCCGCAGCGCCGGTGGCTTCGGCGGCCCGATGGGCGCGGGTGGGGGTGCGGGCGGCCCGCGTGGCGGCCGTGAAGTCGACGGCAACCGCGCGCCGTCGGGCAATGGCAATCGTGCGGCAGGCGGCGGCAAGCGTGTCGGCGGTGCCGGTGCCGGTGCCAATCCGGGCAATGGCGGCAACAACCGCGGCCCGGCCGGCAATCGGGGCGGCAACGCCAATCGCGCGGGCGGCGGAAACGCCAGTCCGGGCGGCGCCAATCGCGGCGGCGGCGCACCGCGCGGCCGTTCGCGTGGCCGTTGAGCAGTGGCCGTCGAGCAGTGGCCGTCGAGCAATAGGCAGGTCCTGCATGGCGGTCGGCCGCTCATCGTTCTTTAGCGATTTTCGTCAGCCACCGTCGTAGCCGATCGACGCCCCCGGTTTCGTGCCTCCCAGTTTTCATACGGCACATAAAAACATGGCATCGGCGGAAGTGGGGGCAGATTTCACTTGCCTAGCCAGTTCCGTGTGAATACGAGGCGGCGCGGGCCGCCTTGCAAAAGGCCGCAAGCGTCGCCATATCGTTGCAGGATTCGCATGAAATCAAGCGGAAATGCGCGTTGGGCGGCGTTCTGCGGTTTGCGTTTGTCCTGAAAAATGGCTACAATCGCGAAGTCGCTGGGCGTGCGGCTTTTTATGTGCGGCTCAGGTGCGACCACCGGTAATAAGATGATGGGCGTTTAGCCCATTTTTTTTTGCCGCTCAGTTCTCAGTGGTTCGGCATCTCGGGTAGCACGAACGTGCGCCGGCTTGGCGCGCGGCCCGCATTGGTTGTTTGCAGAACAGGCGGCAGGCTCGCTGCGCGAACATCTAAGAGGGCATTGTGCAACTGACGGAACTGATTGAAACCACGGTCGTGGGACTCGGCTACGAGCTCGTCGATCTCGAGCGCACCGGGCGCGGCATGTTGTGTATTTATATCGACCAGCCGGCCGGCATTGCGATCGAAGACTGCGAGAAAGTCACGCGTCAGCTCCAGCATGTTCTGACGGTCGAAAATATCGATTACGAGCGGCTTGAAGTGTCGTCGCCGGGTCTCGACCGCCCGCTGAAGAAATTGGCGGATTTTGAACGCTTCGCAGGCAGCGAAGTGGTAATCACATTGAAAAAGCCATTGGACGGACGGAAATCGTACCGGGGCATTCTGCATGCTCCGCAAGGCGAGACGATCGGTCTGGAATTTGAAGGGAAGGAAGGCGCCGCGATGCTCGATTTCACGCTCGCGGACATGGACAAAGCACGCCTCGTTCCGAAAGTTGACTTTAGGAGCCGCAAACAATGAGTCGCGAAGTGTTGATGCTGGTGGATGCGCTGGCACGCGAGAAGAATGTCGACAAAGACGTGGTATTTGCCGCGCTCGAAGCGGCTCTCGCTTCGGCCTCCAAGAAACTCTTCGAAGAAGATGCGGATATCCGCGTCCATATCGACCGTGAAAGCGGCGAGCACGAAACGTTTCGCCGCTGGAAGGTGGTGCCGGACGAAGCCGGTTTGCAGGAGCCGGATCAGGAAATCCTGCTGTTCGAAGCACGCGAGCAGAAGCCCGAGATCCAGCTCGACGAGTACATCGAAGAGCCGGTGCCGTCGATCGAGTTCGGCCGTATCGGCGCGCAGGCCGCCAAGCAGGTGATCCTGCAGAAGGTGCGCGACGCCGAACGCGAACAGATCCTGAACGACTTCCTCGAGCGCGGCGAGCACATCATGACCGGCTCGGTGAAGCGCCTGGATAAAGGCAACTTCATCGTCGAAACCGGCCGTGTCGAGGCGCTGCTGCGCCGCGACCAGCTGATTCCGAAGGAAAACCTGCGCGTGGGCGACCGCGTGCGCGCCTACATCGCGAAGGTCGATCGCACCGCGCGCGGTCCGCAGATCGAACTCTCGCGTACGGCGCCCGAATTCCTGATGAAGCTGTTCGAAATGGAAGTGCCGGAAATCGAACAGGGTTTGCTGGAAATCAAGGCGGCCGCGCGAGATCCGGGCGTGCGCGCCAAGATCGGCGTGGTCGCATACGACAAGCGCATCGATCCGATCGGCACCTGCGTCGGCATTCGCGGTTCGCGCGTGCAGGCTGTACGTAACGAGCTCGGTGGCGAAAACGTCGACATCGTGCTATGGTCGGAAGATCCCGCACAGTTCGTGATCGGCGCGCTCGCGCCGGCAGCCGTCCAGTCGATCGTCGTCGATGAAGAAAAGCATTCGATGGACGTCGTCGTAGACGAAAACGAACTGGCGGTCGCGATCGGCCGCAGCGGCCAGAACGTCCGTCTTGCCAGCGAACTCACCGGCTGGCAGATCAACATCATGACGCCGGACGAATCTGCGCAGAAGCAGAATCAGGAACGCGGCGTACTGCGTGACCTGTTCATGGCGCGTCTCGATGTCGACGAAGAAGTGGCCGACATCCTGATCGACGAAGGCTTTACGAGCCTCGAAGAGATCGCCTATGTGCCGCTCAACGAAATGCTCGAAATCGAAGCATTCGACGAAGACACCGTTCACGAACTGCGTAATCGCTCGCGCGACGCGCTGTTGACGCTGGCGATCGCGAATGAAGAAAAGGTCGAAAATGTAGCGCTCGACCTGAAGAGCCTGGACGGCATGGACGCCGACCTGCTCGCAAAACTGGCCGAACATCAGATCCAGACGCGCGACGAACTCGCCGAGCTGGCTGTGGATGAACTGGTCGAGATGACCGGAATGGAAGAGGATGCCGCTAAGGCGTTGATCATGAAAGCACGTGAACACTGGTTCCAGTGAGAAATGACCATGGCGCACTAAATTGAAGCGGCCGTCAGGCCGCATGACCCGATGCTAACCGCAAGGAATCGGTCCTTGCATTAAGAGGAATGAATGGCGAGTAACAACGTAGCCCAATTTGCCGCGGAACTGAAAATGCCTGCAGGCGTGCTGCTTGAGCAGCTGCAGGCGGCGGGCGTCACAAAAGCGAGCGAAGACGACAGCTTGTCCGAAACGGACAAGGCGCGTCTGCTCGACCACTTGCGCAAGTCTCACGGCTCGACTGATGCTGACAAGCGCAAGATCACGCTGACGAAACGGCATACGTCGGAAATCAAGCAATCCGATGCGACGGGCAAAGCTCGCACCATTCAGGTCGAGGTGCGGAAGAAGCGCACTTTCGTCCGCCGCGACGAAACCTCCGCTGAAAACGGAGATGCATCGAATCATGTGGCCGAGGCCGAGGTCGACGATCTGGAGCTCCAGCGTCGTGAAGAGGAAGCTCGTCACGAAGCCGAACTGCTCGAAAAGCAGGCTCAGGAGCTGAAGGCGCGCCAGGAACAACTCGAACGCGAAGAAGCGGAACGTCAGGCGCGTGAAGCGGCTGCCGAAGTCGAGCGTCGTCGTGCCGAAGAAGAAGCAGCGAAGAAGCGCGCAGCGGCTGCGGCCGAGGCGGCGGCTCGCGAGCAGCAGACCCAGGCTTCGAAGCCGGCACAAGCCGCACAACCGGCCGCCGCAAAGGCGGAGCCGGTAGCGGCCAAGGCAGCGGAGCCGGTGGTCGCGAGGCAAAGCGAGCAGGACGACGAGCGCGCTGCCGCGGAACGTGCAGCGCAACGCGAAGCCGCGAAGAAGGCAGAAGACGCAGCGCGACAGGCTGCCGAGAAAGCGCGTGCCGAGCAGGAAGAAATCGCCAAGCGCCGTGCCGCGGCTGAAGCCGAAGCGCGCGCAATTCGCGAAATGATGAACACGCCGCGCAAGGCGCAGGTCAAGGCGCCGGAACCGGCACCGAAGCCCGCCGAGCCGGCCAAGGCCGCGGAAGCCAAAGGCACGCTGCACAAGCCGGCGCGTCCGGCGGGCGAGGCACCGGCACGTCCGGCAGCCAAGAAGCCGGCGGCTGCGGCTCCGGCTGCCACGACCACGCCTTCCGCCGGCGACAAGAAGAAGCCGGGCGGCGGCAAGGGCGGCTGGCAGGACGACGCAGCCAAGCGCCGCGGCATCAAGACCCGTGGCGATACGAGCGGCGGGGTCGATCGCGGCTGGCGCGGTGGCCCGAAGGGCCGCGGCAAGCATCAGGATCAGAACACCACGTTCCAGGCGCCGACCGAACCGATCGTGCGCGAAGTGCACGTGCCGGAAACCATCACGGTCGCCGATCTGGCGCACAAGATGGCGGTGAAGGCGTCGGAAGTCATCAAGTCGATGATGAAGCTCGGCCAGATGGTCACGATCAACCAGATGCTGGACCAGGAAACGGCGATGATCATCGTCGAGGAACTGGGCCACCACGCGGTTGCGGCCAAGCTGGACGATCCGGAAGCCATGCTGGTCGAAGGCGAAGTGTCGGATGCGGAATCGCTGCCGCGTCCGCCGGTCGTCACGGTCATGGGTCACGTCGACCACGGCAAGACCTCGCTGCTCGACTACATTCGCCGCGCCAAGGTTGCAGCGGGTGAAGCGGGCGGGATTACGCAGCATATCGGCGCCTATCACGTCGAAACGCCGCGCGGCGTCATCACGTTCCTCGACACGCCGGGTCACGAAGCCTTTACGGCCATGCGTGCCCGCGGCGCGAAGGCGACCGACATCGTGATTCTGGTGGTGGCAGCCGACGACGGCGTGATGCCGCAAACGAAGGAAGCCATCGCCCACGCGAAGGCCGGCGGCGTGCCGCTCGTCGTGGCAATCAACAAGATCGACAAGCCGGATGCGAATCCGGAGCGCGTCAAGCAGGAACTCGTCGCCGAAGGCGTCGTGCCGGAAGAATATGGTGGCGATTCGCCGTTCGTGTCGGTGTCGGCCAAGACCGGCGCGGGCATCGACGACCTGCTGGAAAACGTGCTGCTGCAAGCCGAAGTGCTGGAACTGAAGGCACCGGTCGAGGCGCCGGCCAAGGGTCTCGTCATCGAAGCGAAGCTCGACAAGGGCAAGGGTCCGGTTGCGACGATCCTGGTGCAGTCGGGTACGCTGAACCGTGGCGACGTGGTGCTGGCAGGTAGCGCTTACGGTCGCGTGCGAGCCATGCTCGACGAAACCGGCAAGCCGACCAAGTCGGCGGGTCCGTCGATTCCGGTTGAAATTCAGGGTCTTTCCGAAGTCCCGCAGGCTGGCGAAGAAGTCATCGTCATGCCGGACGAACGCAAGGCGCGTGAAGTCGCGTTGTTCCGTCAAGGCAAGTTCCGCGACGTCAAGCTGGCCAAGCAGCAGGCCGCGAAGCTCGAGAACATGCTGGAACAGATGGGCGAAGGCGAAGTGCAGTACATGCCGCTCATCGTCAAGGCCGACGTGCAGGGTTCGCAGGAAGCGCTGGTGCAGTCGCTGCTCAAGCTTTCCACCGACGAAGTGCGTGTGCAGATCGTGCACGGCGCCGTGGGCGGCATCAGCGAGTCCGACGTCAACCTGGCAACGGCTTCGAAGGCGGTGATCATCGGCTTCAACACCCGTGCGGACGCGCAGGCTCGCAAGCTGGCGGAAGCCAACGGCGTGGATATTCGCTACTACAACATCATCTACGACGCAGTGGATGACGTGAAGGCCGCGATGTCGGGCATGCTGGCGCCGGAGAAGCGCGAAGTCGTGACGGGTACGGTCGAAGTGCGTCAGGTCTTCAAGGTACCGAAGATCGGCGCGGTGGCCGGCTGTATGGTCACGGACGGTTTCGTCAAGCGCTCGTCGTCGGTGCGCGTGCTGCGCAACAACGTCGTCATCTTCACGGGCGAGCTCGATTCGCTCAAGCGTTTCAAGGACGACGTGAAGGAAGTCCGTCAGGGCTTCGAGTGCGGTATGTCGATCAAGAACTTCAACGACATCGTCGAAGGCGATCAGTTCGAAGTCTTCGAGGTCACCGAAGTCGCGCGTTCGCTGTAATTCACGCGGCACGGCTCTAGGGGCGGAGCGGGCTTTAACGCCCGCTCCGCCCGTTGTTTTTGGTGCCACGCGTTTGTCGCGCGGAGCGCCCGCCGTCGAGCTTCCGGTTATTCGGGCCGCCTTGATGCCGCCCGGATAAAACGGCCGCACCAAGGGGTCTGTACCGCGCCGGCGCGAATCACTTTTTTGCATCCGTTAGATGCGGATCACATAACACCATGCCTAAAAAACGTTCTTCTCCTAATCGCAACGTGCAGATCGCAGATCAGATCCAGCGCGACTTGTCCGAGCTGCTGCGCGAGGTCAAGGATCCGCGCATCGGTCTCGTCACGATTCAAAGTGTCGAGCTGACGCCGGACTATGCACACGCCAAGGTCTATTTCACGACGCTCACCGGCGATCCGCAACAGACGCTCGAAGCGCTCACGCATGCGGCCGGCCATCTTCACAATCAGCTGTTCAAGCGCTTGCATATTCATACCGTGCCGACGCTGCATTTCCACTACGACAAGACGATCGAGCGGGCTGTCGAGATGTCGCGTCTGATCGACGAGGCGAACGCCAATCGCGCGAAAGAAGACTGAGCACGCGCTTAGCCGCGGCGCTCGCTGCCTTGCCTGAGTCGCATTGCGCTCAGAGCTGTTTTCCGAATTCATCGAAGACTTCGTCTTTCCGTCATGACCGCATCTCAACGCCCCCGCGTGCCGCGTCGCGCGCTCGACGGCGTGCTGCTGCTCGACAAGCCGCTCGGCCTGTCGAGTAACGACGCGCTGATTCGCGCGAAGCGTCTCTATCTGGCAAAAAAAGCGGGCCACACCGGTACGCTCGATCCGTTGGCCACCGGTTTGCTGCCGCTTTGCTTCGGCGAAGCCACCAAGTTTTCGCAGGACCTGCTCGAAGCCGACAAGACGTATGAAGCCACCATGCGCCTCGGGATTCGCACGACCACCGGCGACGCCGAAGGCGAAGCAATCGACACGCGTGAAGTGACGTGCGACGAGGCGGCGATTCACGCGGTGCTGCCGGCATTCATCGGCGAAATCACCCAGGTTCCGCCGATGTATTCGGCGCTCAAGCGTGACGGCAAGCCGCTGTACGAGTACGCGCGCGCGGGCCAGACCGTGGAGCGGGAAGGGCGCCAGGTGACGATCCTGAAGCTCGAGATACTCGCTTGCGCGTTGCCGGACGTGACGTTTCGCGTGACATGCAGCAAGGGGACGTATGTGCGCACGCTGGCCGAAGATATCGGCGAGGCGTTGGGTTGCGGCGCGCATCTGGTGGCGCTGCGGCGCACGGGCGTCGGCGCGCTGACGCTTGAAAATTCGGTGACACTCGACGCGTTGTCCGACGCCGCCGAAAGCGAGCGCGACGCCTGGCTGCAGCCGGTGGATGCATTGCTGTCCACCTTTCCGCTCGTGCAACTGAACGAAGACGCGACGCGCCGCTTTCTGCACGGTCAGCGGTTGAAACTGTCCGAGTTGACCATCACGGGCGACGCGGTGAATGCGCCGCGTGTTCGGGTGTACGCCGCGCAAGGGCGCCTGCTTGGCGTCGCGAAACAGGGCGAGGGCGTGCTGGCGCCCGAGCGGCTGGTCGTCACCACAGCGGGCTAAATACCGCACAGTCGGTAGACCGTGCGCGCAACGCGCACGGCCGATCGAAGGCAAAGCAAAAAAGGCGGGACCGCTATCGAGCGGTCCCGCCTTTTTGCATATGGTCTGCTGCGGCGACTGGCGCCGACAATCAGTGTGCCGCCGCGGCCGCCGCGCCTGCGTCGCCACCGGCGCGCTCAGGCCTCGTGATCCAGATCAGCGCGATCAGCGCGACAAAGATACCGGCGGATACAAAGAACAGATCGTTCACACCCAGCTGCGCCGCCTGCTGCGTCGCCATCGTGTTGAACAGGCCATACGCTTGCGGTTGGGTGAAGCCCGCCGCGCCCATCTGCCGGATCGACTGGTCGAACACCGGGTTGTATGCGTTAGCCTGTTCGGCCAGTTGCGCGTGATGCATGATCGTGCGGTGATCCCACGCGGTCTGGAAGATCGACGTGCCGATGCCGCCGCACATGATCCGCACGAAATTCGACAGGCCCGACGCCGCCGGAATCCGGTTGCCCGGCAGTCCCGACAAAGTGATCGACACCAGCGGAATGAAGAACCCGGCCATGCCGATCCCTTGAATCAGGGTGGGCACCAGCAGCGAATACGTATCGACGCCGGTCGTATAACGCGAGCGCATCCAGAAACACAGTGCGAACACGAGGAACGACAGCGTCGCGATATAGCGTGGATCGGTGCGCGGCAGCACCTTGCCGGTGATCGGCGACAGCAGCACGGCGAACAGGCCGACCGGCGCCATGACCAGACCGGCTTCCGTCGCCGTGTAGCCGATATCGGTTTGCAGCCATAACGGCAGCAGCACCAGATTGCCGAAATAGAGCCCGTAACCGATGGACAGCGCGACAGTCCCGCCGGTGAAATTGCGCCGGCTGAACAGCGACAGGTCGACCACCGGGTGCTCGGCCGTCAACTCCCACACGATGAAAAACGCGAGCGCGATCACCGCGACCAGCGCCAGTACGACGATGGTCGTCGACGAAAACCAGTCGAGATCCTTGCCTTTGTCGAGCATGACCTGTAGCGAGCCGACCCAGACGATCAGCAGACCGAGACCGACGCCGTCGATCGGCGCTTTTCTGATAACCGAATCGCGGTTGCGGAAGATCATCCACGTCGCCACGGCGGCAATCGCACCGACCGGAATGTTGACGTAGAAAATCCACGGCCACGAGATGTTGTCCGAAATCCAGCCGCCGAGAATCGGGCCCGCCACCGGCGCGATCAGCGTGGTCATCGCCCACATGGATAACGCCATAGGCGCTTTGGCGCGCGGATAGCTCGCGAGCAGCAGCGTTTGCGACAGCGGGATCATCGGGCCGGCCACCGCGCCCTGCAACACGCGCGAGGCGAGCAGGAACGGCAGGGTCGGCGCGAGCCCGCACATCCACGACGAGATCACGAACAGAATGATCGACGCCATGAACAGGCGCACCTGGCCGATGCGTTCGGTCAGCCAGCCGGTGAGCGGCACGGAGATCGCGTTGGCGACCGCGAACGAGGTGATGACCCACGTGCCCTGGTCGGACGACACGCCGAGGTCGCCGGAAATCGACGGAATCGAGACGTTCGCGATCGACGTATCCAGCACGTTCATGAAAACGGCGAGCGACACCGCGATGGTGCCGATCACCAGTTGCGCGCCCTCGAGCGGCGGATGAGGGACTTGCGCCTGAGCCTGAGCCATTGAGGAAGCCTTGTCTGATTCGTCGCGCGGCTTACATCAGCTTCGCAGCGGCAGGCTTCGCGCCGCCGGCCTGGGCCGACTTCTGCGAGCCGCCGTTCGGGCCTGCGTTTTCCGAAATGATGCGGGCGATTTCCGCGTCGGCCTGGTCGCCGTATTTCTCGAACACGTTGGTCTGATAGACCGTGTTCGGTGCCTCGCCGAGCTGGCCGCCGTTGTCGTCCTTGATGGTCACGTCGGCTTGCATCGACAGGCCGATACGCAGCGGGTGCTGTTCGAGTTCTTTGGGATCGAGCGCGATCCGCACCGGCAGACGCTGCACCACCTTGATCCAGTTGCCGGTGGCGTTCTGCGCGGGCAGCAGCGAGAACGCCGAACCCGTGCCCGCCGAGAAGCCGACCACCTTGCCGTGAAACACCACCGACGAGCCGTACACGTCGGCCGTCAGTTCGACCGGCTGGCCGATGCGCATGTGCTTGAGCTGCACTTCCTTGAAGTTCGCGTCGACCCACACGCCGCCGAGCGGCACGATCGCCATCAGCGGGGTGCCCGGCGAGACGCGCTGGCCGACCTGCACCGAGCGTTTCGCCACGTAGCCCGTGACCGGCGCCGGCAGGTTGTTGCGCGCGTTGCTCAGGTACGCGTCGCGGACCTTGGCCGCGGCGGCCTGCACGTTCGGGTGATTCGCGATCGTGGTGTTGGCGGTCAGCGCGCGGTTCGACGCCAGTTGCTGCTGGGCGGCGTCGACGGCGGCTTGCGCGCTCTTCACGGCGTCGCGGGCATGCGAGATTTCTTCCTGCGACACGGCGCCGGTTTGCGCGACCGTCAGACGGCGCTTCAGGTCGTCCTGGGCGCGCGACAGATCGGACTGGCGCTGGGCCACTTGCGCCTGGTATTGATTGTCGTCGGCGAACAGGCCGCGCACCTGGCGCACCGTCTGCGCGAGATTCGCTTCAGCCTGTTCCAGCGCGACGCGGGCGTCGGCCGGATCGAGCACGACGAGCGGGTCGCCGGCCTTCACCGTTTGCGTGTCGTCCGCGTTCACGGCCACGACCGTGCCGGTGACTTGCGGCGTGATCTGGACGACGTTGCCGTTCACGTAGGCGTCGTCGGTGTCTTCGTGGAAGCGCGCGACGAGGAAGTAGTACAGGCCGTAAGCGATCGCGGCGATCAGGATCACGATCACAAGCAGCGTCATCATGCGCTTGCGTTTGCCGTTGTTCGCCGGTTGTGCCGGCTGTGTGTTGGTAGCCGCGGGCTGCTGGGGAGTGCTCATTGATGTGCTCCGGGTTCTCTCAGACGTCGTCGTTTATTCGGATGTTCGTGCGGGTGTTCGTGCGGGTGTCGAGCGGGCCGTGGTTCACGCGCTCAATTGGCCGCTGCGGTCGCGGTGGCCGCCGATGCCGGGGCGTCGGTCGGCACCACGAGACCGGTCTGCGTCGCGTCGAAACCGCCGCCGAGCGCCTTGATGAGGCCGATCTGCATATCGCGGCGGCGCATCTTCAGGCTGGTTACCGTCTGTTCGGCGGCGAGGCGGTTCTGGTCGGCGGTCAACACCTGCAACTGCGGCGACAGGCCGGCCTTGTACCGGATCACCGCCAGTTGATACGCCTTGGTCGAGGCGTCGAGCGCGCGCTGTGCGTCGCCCTGCTGCTGGTCGATCGACCTGATGGACGACACTTGCGTCGCGACGTCCGAGAGGGCGTTGATCAGCGTCTGGTTGTAGTTCGCCACGTCCAGTTCGAAGTCGGCGTAGCGGCCTCGCAGTTGCGAGCGCAGCGCGCCGGCGTCGAAGATCGGCAGGTGGATGGCCGGCCCGAACTGGATCTGCCGGCTGGCCGAGGTGAGGAAGCGGCCCCAGCCGAACGCGTCGAAGCCGAAACCGGCGGCGAGGTTGACGTCCGGGAAGAACTCGGCTTTCGCTTCCTTCACGTCGTGCATCGCGGCTTCGACCTGCCAGCGCGCGGCGACAATGTCCGCGCGGCGCGCCACGAGGTCGGCGGGCAGATTGTCCGGCAGCGCCACGGCGTCGCCGCGGCTCAGCGTCGGCTGGGCGATCTGCAGGCCGCGATCCGGGCCCTTGCCGAGCAATGCGCCCAACTGATAGCGCACCACCGTGATCTGGCCGTCGAGGTCGGTCAGATTGGCCTGGCTGGTCGCGATGTTGCCGTTCGCGGTTTGCCGCTCGACATTGGTGTCGAGGCCGGCGGTGACGCGGCCGTTGGTGATGCGGCCGATATCCTCGCGGTTGGCGATTTCACGCGCGGCGATATCGCGCAACGCGTACAGCTGCGCGAGCTGGTTGTAGGTGCTGGCCACCGACGCCGCGAGCGTCACCCGTGCCTGCTGCATGTCGGCCTCGGCGGCCTTTTCCTGCGACACGGCCTGGCCCAGACGCTGGCGATTCTTGCCCCACAGGTCGAGGTCCCACGAAGCGCTCGCGAGCACATTGTTCTCGCTATACCAGGTGCCGCCGTACGGAGGCGGGTAGAGCGCGTTCGCGGAGAAGAGCTCGCGATTCCACGAATAGCTGCCGTTGACCTTCGGATACAGCGCCGAGCGCGAGCTTTCGATATAGGACGAGGCCTTGGCGATACGCGCCTGTGCCTGCGCGATCGACGGGCTGCCTTCCAGCGCTTCCGCGATCAGCCTGGGCAGTTGCGGGTCGCCGAACTGATTGGCCCAGTCGAGCGACGGCCACTGACCACCCTGAGCGGGCAGGCTTTGCGCGGACTCGTACTGGGCCGGCGACGATATCTGCTTGTCGCTTTTCATACCGAAGTAGTTCGCGCACCCCGTGAGGGCGAGCGCCGTCACCGCGGCGGCGACAGCGGCCCGGCTCGAAAGCGCGGACGCGGACAGGGAAAGGGATTTCATCGCTCGACTCTTTGAGTGGAATGTAATGATGGACACTGCAAGCAATTTCTTACGATTTACTGTCAAAATTGCTTGCTGCATCACGGGTTAGTCCCGTTTGTTCGCCGGAGTTGACGAGCACGCGGCGCAGCATGCTCTTCAGAAAACCTACTTCTTCCGGGGTGAAGCCGCCAAGCAGACTGTCCAGCACGCCATTGAAAATTGCCGGCATTCTGGCGGCGATCTCGAGACCTTCCGGGGTCAGCGCGAGGCGCACGACCCGTCGGTCCTCGTTGCTGCGGATCCGCGTGAGCAGGCCGCGTTTTTCCAGCCGGTCGATCAGACGCGTGATGGCGCTTGCGTCGATACCATATTCACGGGCCAGTTCGGCCGCCAGCAGGCACTTGCCGCTCGCCACCATGAACAGGATGCTGCCCTGCTGGCTGGTAATGCCCAATTCGGCCATGCTGCGCTGATTGATCAGGTTCGACATGGTCGATTTCACTCGCGAGAGCAGATAGCCGACACTTTCGCCAAACTGATACTCGCTGATGACGTCCGGCGTAGGTGTAGAGGACGGCTCGGTCATGATTCTCGTGCGAATGCAATGGTTGACTAGGCAGGATTATAGTGGCCGGTTCGTTGACGCGGCAAGTGTTATTACAGCTTAGACAAGGGTCTTTTCCTGCTCAAGCGACAATCCGCGCGGTTTCGCGTAGGGTTTCGCCCGCCTGCTTACGCTCCATTTCCGATGCGCCGCTCAGTGGAAACCGGTCGGCCTATCAGGGAATACCAGAAAGCTTCATTTGCGCGTGCTATAATGTTGGGTTCCCAAAAGTGCGCTTTGGGCTTTGTTGGCTTCGTACACAATGCTGCTTTGCTGGCGCACTCAACTGTCTCCAGGTTCCTATGACTCGCGCCCTACGCAACATCGCCATCATTGCCCACGTCGACCACGGCAAGACCACGCTCGTCGACCAGCTTCTCCGCCAGACCGCCACGTTCCGCGACAACCAGCAGATCGCCGAGCGCGTGATGGACTCGAACGACATCGAAAAAGAACGCGGTATCACGATTCTGTCGAAGAACTGCGCGGTCGAATATGAAGGCACGCACATCAACATCGTCGACACCCCGGGCCACGCTGACTTCGGCGGCGAAGTGGAGCGCGTGCTGTCGATGGTCGACTCCGTGCTGCTGCTGGTCGACGCCGTCGAAGGCCCGATGCCGCAAACGCGCTTCGTGACCAAGAAGGCACTGGCGCTCGGCCTGAAGCCGATCGTCGTGATCAACAAGGTGGACCGTCCGGGCGCGCGGATCGACTGGGTGATCAACCAGACGTTCGACCTGTTCGACAAGCTGGGCGCAACCGACGAACAACTCGATTTTCCGATCGTCTACGCATCGGGTCTGAACGGCTACGCAGGCTTGACCCCGGACGTGCGCGAAGGCGACATGCGCCCGCTGTTCGAAGCCGTGCTGCAACACGTGCCGGTTCGTCCGGCCGATCCGGACGCACCGCTGCAACTGCAGATCACGTCTCTGGACTATTCGTCGTATGTCGGCCGTATCGGCGTGGGCCGTATCACGCGCGGCCGCATCAAGCCGGGCATGGCGGTCGCCGTGCGTTCGGGCCCCGACGGCGCGATCCTGAACCGCAAGATCAACCAGGTGCTGTCGTTCAAGGGCCTCGAGCGCGTGCAGGTCGACTCGGCTGAAGCCGGCGACATCGTGCTGATCAACGGCATCGAAGAAATCGGCATTGGCGTGACCATCTGCGCGCCGGAGCAACCGGAAGCGCTGCCCATGATCACCGTGGACGAACCCACGCTGACCATGAACTTCCTCGTCAATTCGTCGCCGCTGGCCGGTCGCGAAGGCAAGTTCGTCACGAGCCGTCAGATCCGTGACCGCCTGATGAAGGAACTGAACCACAACGTCGCGCTGCGCGTGAAAGAAACCGGCGACGAAACCACGTTCGAAGTGGCGGGCCGCGGTGAACTGCACCTGACCATTCTGGTGGAAAACATGCGCCGCGAAGGCTACGAGCTGGCCGTGTCGCGTCCGCGCGTGGTGATGACGGAAGTGGACGGGGTGAAGCACGAGCCGTACGAAAACCTGACGGTCGACATGGAAGACGCCCATCAAGGCGGCGTGATGGAAGAGCTGGGCCGCCGCAAGGGTGAAATGCTCGACATGGCGTCGGACGGCCGTGGCCGTACGCGTCTGGAGTACCGTATTTCGGCGCGTGGCCTGATCGGCTTCCAGTCGGAATTCCTCACGCTCACGCGCGGTACGGGTCTGATGAGCCACACGTTCGACTCGTATCAGCCGGTCAAGGAAGGCGCGGTCGGCGAGCGTCGCAACGGCGTGCTGATTTCGCAGGACGACGGCGCGGCAGTCGCGTACGCATTGTGGAAGCTGCAGGATCGCGGCCGCATGTTCGTGTCGCCGGGCGAGCCGCTGTATGAGGGCATGATCATCGGCATTCACAGCCGTGACAACGACCTGGTGGTCAACCCGATCAAGGGCAAGCAGTTGACCAACGTGCGTTCGTCGGGTACGGACGAAGCGGTGCGCCTCGTGCCGCCGATCCAGATGTCGCTGGAATACGCGGTCGAATTCATCGACGACGACGAACTGGTCGAAGTCACGCCGCAGTCCATCCGTCTGCGCAAGCGTTATCTGAAGGAACATGAGCGCCGCAGCGCGAGCCGTAAGGGCGCGGTGGACTAAGCGGGATCGCGGGTGCGCTTGAGGCGGTGCTGTTACTGGCCTCGGTGTCGCGTGCATAAAAGGAAGCCGTTCCGGACAAGTCCGGAACGGCTTCTTTCGTTTACCTGCCAGCTGTGACAGCTTGCGTTTGCCGGCCCGTGGTCCAGATTTGTCCACGCCGGGGCTCGGAGTCCGGAGTGGTTGAGTCCGAAATGTTGCGGCAATTCATGGGGTTCGGGCATGGGGCGGTCGGGCGGCGGGGTTTGTGCTGAGCCGCGGTCGCGCGCAGTCGGCGGGTTCCCATCGGTACCGCCTCTCGTCCTGTCGCGGATGAATTGATCGACAGGCGGCGGAGGCGACTTGCACGCGATCGTTGCGCGTGCCGTCATGCACTCTTGCAAATTCTCGAAACGGCCCGCAAAACCCGTCCCGGCGGGCTCTGGCGCCGGTCCGTCTGCTATGTGCACTATCCGTTCTGTGATATGCTCCCCGGGTGCAAAGTTTTAGGTCCTTCCAAGCAAGACTTGATTCGCGCAATCCGCTAAACGGTCAGGCCGTGTCGCGGAAGGTTCTGTAACCCGCTATTTCTCGAGAAACTCGAAGAAAGGTGAGCGTAAAAATGATGAAGCAATTCCAGTCGAACTCTTACCTGTTCGGCGGCAATGCTCCGTACGTAGAAGAAATGTACGAAGCGTATCTCGATAATCCGGCGTCAGTGCCCGAGAACTGGCGCAGCTATTTCGACGCATTGCAGAACGTCCCGGCATCGGATGGCAGCAATGCCAACGACGTGGCCCACGGCCCGATCGTCGAATCGTTTGCTCAACGGGCCAAGGCTAATGCCTTCATCCCGCGCGGAGCAGGTGGCGGCGAAGATCTCGCTACCGCTCGCAAGCAGGTTTATGTGCAGTCCCTCATCGGCGCATATCGCTTCCTCGGCTCGCAATGGGCCAATCTCGATCCCCTGAAGCGCCGCGAACGTCCCGCCATTCCCGAACTCGAACCCGCGTTCTACGACTTCACCGAAGCCGACATGGACCAGGAGTTCAGCGCCACGAATCTGTATTTCGGATTCGAGCGCGCTTCGCTGCGCGAGATCGTCAAGGCATTGCGCGACACGTACTGCGGCACGATCGGCGCCGAGTACATGTACATCAGCGATCCGGAACAGAAGCGCTGGTGGAAAGAGAAGCTCGAATCGATCCGTTCCACGCCGAACTTCTCGAACGAAAAGAAAAAGCACATCCTCAATCGCCTGACGGCCGCTGAAGGCCTCGAGCGCTTCCTGCACACCAAGTACGTCGGCCAGAAACGCTTCTCGCTCGAAGGCGGCGAAAGCTTCATCGCGTCGATGGACGAAGTCGTGCGTCACGGCGGCGCCAACGGCGTTCAGGAAATCGTCATCGGCATGGCTCACCGTGGCCGTCTGAACGTGCTGGTCAATACGCTCGGCAAGATGCCGGCCGACCTGTTCGCCGAATTCGAAGGCAAGCACGTCGACGACCTGCCGGCCGGCGACGTGAAGTACCACAAGGGTTTCTCGTCGGACGTCTCGACCGAAGGCGGCCCGGTTCACCTGTCGCTCGCGTTCAACCCGTCGCACCTCGAAATCGTCAACCCGGTGGTCGAAGGTTCGGCCAAGGCACGTATGGACCGCCGCGGCGACGACAGCGGCCTGCAAGTGCTGCCGGTGCAGATCCACGGCGACGCGGCCTTCGCGGGCCAGGGCGTGGTGATGGAAACGCTGAACCTCGCGCAAACGCGCGGTTACGGCACGCACGGCACGCTGCATATCGTCATCAACAACCAGATCGGCTTCACGACGTCGGATCCGCGCGACTCGCGCTCCACGTTGTATTGCTCGGACGTCGTCAAGATGATCGAAGCGCCGGTGCTGCACGTGAACGGCGACGATCCTGAAGCGGTGGTGCTGGCTACGCAGCTGGCAATCGACTTCCGCATGCAGTTCCACAAAGACGTCGTCGTCGACATCGTCTGCTTCCGCAAGCTGGGTCACAACGAGCAGGACACGCCGGCTGTCACGCAGCCGCTGATGTACAAGACCATTGCGAAGCACCCGGGCACGCGCGCGCTGTACGCTGAAAAGCTGGTGCAGCAAGGCGTGATCACGGCGGCCGACGCAGACGAATACGTCAAGGCCTACCGCAAGGCGATGGACGAAGGCCATCACACGGTCGACCCGGTGCTCTCGAACTACAAGAGCAAGTACGCGGTGGATTGGGTGCCGTTCCTGAACCGCAAGTGGACCGACGCTGCCGATACCGCAGTGCCGCTCGCGGAACTGAAGCGCCTTGCTGAACGCATCACCACGATTCCGGAAAACTTCAAGGTTCACCCCCTGGTCGAGCGCGTCATCAACGACCGTCGCGCGATGGGCCGTGGTGAAGCGAAGCTCGACTGGGGCATGGGCGAACACCTGGCATTCGCGTCGCTGGTCGCCTCGGGCTATGCAGTTCGCCTGACCGGCCAGGACTCGGGCCGCGGCACGTTCACGCACCGTCACGCGGTGCTGCACGATCAGAACCGCGAACGCTGGAACGACGGCACGTACGTGCCGCTGCAAAACATCGCCGAAGGTCAGGCGAAGTTCACGGTGATCGACTCGGTGCTGTCGGAAGAAGCGGTGCTGGGCTTCGAATACGGTTATTCGACCGCTGAGCCGAATACGTTCGTTGCATGGGAAGCGCAGTTCGGCGACTTCGTGAACGGCGCGCAAGTCGTGATCGACCAGTTCATCTCGTCGGGCGAAGTGAAGTGGGGCCGTGTTTCGGGTCTCACCATGCTGCTGCCGCACGGCTACGAAGGCCAGGGTCCGGAACACTCGTCCGCACGTATCGAGCGTTTCCTGCAACTGTGCGCGGATCACAACATGCAGGTCGTTCAACCGACCACGCCGGCGCAGATTTTCCACCTGCTGCGCCGTCAGATGATCCGCCTGTTCCGCAAGCCGCTGATCGTCGCCACGCCGAAGTCGCTGCTGCGCCACAAGGAAGCCGTGTCGGATCTGTCGGAACTGGCGAAGGGCGCGTTCCAGCCGATCCTCGGCGAAATCGACGAAGCCATCGACGCGAAGAAGGTCAAGCGCGTGGTCGTGTGCTCGGGCCGCGTGTACTACGACCTGCTCGCACATCGCCGTGAATCGAAGTCGAACGACGTCGCGATCATCCGTATCGAACAGCTCTATCCGTTCGCGCACAAGCAGTTCGAAGCGGAAATGAAGAAGTACGACAACGCGACCGAAGTGGTCTGGGTGCAGGACGAGCCGCAGAATCAGGGCCCGTGGTTCTACATCGAGCACCACCTGAAGGACGGCATGAAGGAAGGGCAGAAGCTGGCATACAGCGGACGTCCGGCTTCGGCCTCGCCGGCAGTCGGCTATTACGCGAAGCACTACGAGCAGCAGAAGGCGCTGGTCGAAGGCGCTTTCGGCCGCCTCAAGAGCGCGTCGATCGCTAAATAAACACTAGAGCCGAACCGGGAAAGCGCAGTGCGCTTTCCCGTGCCGCATCCGGAAAGATCAGGTGCGGCATTCGAGGTTCGCAGGCGGTCGTAGGGTCCCCAGATCGCGCGCCGTCACCCGATACGTATTCAGGATATTCATAATGGCTATTGTTGAAGTCAAGGTCCCCCAGCTTTCCGAGTCGGTTTCGGAAGCCACCATGCTGCAGTGGAAGAAGAAGCCCGGCGAGGCTGTTGCTCAAGACGAAATTCTCATCGAAATCGAGACCGACAAGGTCGTGCTCGAAGTGCCGGCACCCTCGGCCGGCGTGCTCGCGCAAGTCATCGCGAACGACGGCGACACCGTCACGGCTGATCAGGTGATCGCCAAGATCGACACCGAAGGCACGGCAAGCGCCGCTGCTGTCGAAGCCGAAGTCAAGCCCGCTCCGCAAGCCGCACCGGCACCCGCCGCTGCACCGGCTCCGGCGGCTCAAGCCGCATCCGCAACGGGTGCGAACACCGCTGCTTCGCCGGCCGCCGGCAAGCTGATGGCCGAGAAGGGTCTGGGCGCGGGCGACGTCGCCGGCACGGGCCGCGACGGCCGCATCACCAAGGGCGACGTGCTGACCGCGGGCGCACCGGCTGCGAAGGCTGCCGCCCCGGCTCCGGCCGCCGCACCGAAGGCAGCGAAGCCGTCGCTGCCGGACGTCAAGGCGCCGGCCTCGGCTGAGCAATGGCTGAAGGACCGTCCGGAACAACGCGTGCCGATGTCGCGTCTGCGTGCGCGTATCGCCGAACGTCTGCTCGAGTCGCAGCAAACCAACGCCATTCTCACCACGTTCAACGAAGTGAACATGGCGCCGGTCATGGACCTGCGCAACAAGTACAAAGACAAGTTCGAAAAGGAACATGGCGTGAAGCTCGGCTTCATGTCGTTCTTCGTGAAGGCGGCGGTCCACGCGCTGAAGAAGTTCCCGCTGGTGAACGCGTCGATCGACGGTAACGATATCGTCTATCACGGCTACTTCGACATCGGTATCGCTGTCGGTTCGCCGCGCGGTCTGGTGGTGCCGATCCTGCGCAACGCGGATCAGCTGAGCCTCGCTGAAATCGAGAAGAAGATTGCTGAATTCGGCCAGAAGGCGAAAGACGGCAAGCTGTCGATCGAAGAAATGACCGGCGGCACGTTCTCGATCTCGAACGGTGGCGTGTTCGGTTCGATGCTGTCGACCCCGATCATCAACCCGCCGCAATCCGCGATTCTGGGCGTGCACGCCACGAAGGAACGCGCCGTGGTCGAAAACGGCCAGATCGTGATCCGCCCGATGAACTATCTGGCGCTGTCGTACGACCACCGCATCATCGACGGTCGCGAAGCGGTGCTGTCGCTGGTCGCCATGAAGGATGCGCTGGAAGATCCGGCTCGCCTGCTGCTCGACCTGTAAGCGCCGGTTCGGATGGTGCCGGCTTGTCATCGTGCAAGCCGGCACCATATAAGCAACGGGTAAGCATCACGTCTTTCGCATTCCGCAGTACAGGAACGGCGCGCGCCGCGAAGCGTGGCCGCGCGCCGTTCCGCCATCAAAAGGATTGTCATGTCCAAAGAATTTGACGTCGTCGTGATCGGCGCAGGCCCTGGTGGTTATATCGCCGCCATCCGCGCAGCGCAGCTCGGCAAGACCGTCGCATGTATCGAAAAATGGAAGAACCCGGCCGGCGCGCTGAAGCTCGGCGGCACGTGTCTGAACGTGGGTTGCATTCCGTCGAAGGCGCTGCTCGCGTCGTCGGAAGAATTTGAGAACGCGTCGCATCACCTCGCTGACCACGGCATCTCCGTGGAAAACGTGAAGGTCGATATCGCGAAGATGATGGCCCGCAAAGAAGGCATCGTCGAGAAGATGACGAAGGGCATCGAATTCCTGTTCCGCAAGAACAAGATCACGTGGCTCAAGGGCCACGGCAAGTTCACCGGCAAGACGGACGCCGGCGTGCAGATCGAAGTGAGCGGCGAGGGTGAAACGGAAACGGTCACGGCAAAGAACGTGATCATCGCCACGGGTTCGAAGGCACGCCATCTGCCGAACATTCCGGTCGACAACAGGATCGTCGCCGACAACGAAGGCGCGCTGAGCTTCGAATCCACGCCGAAAAAGCTGGCTGTGATCGGCGCTGGCGTGATCGGTCTGGAACTGGGTTCGGTGTGGCGCCGTCTGGGCGCGGAAGTGACCGTGCTCGAAGCGCTGCCGGAATTCCTCGGCGCGGCCGACCAGGCGCTCGCGAAAGAAGCGGCCAAGCAGTTCAAGAAGCAGGGTCTGGACATCCACGTCGGCGTGAAGGTCGGCGAAGTGAAGACGACCGACAGCGGCGTGACGATCGCCTACACGGACAAGGACGGCAACGCGCAGACGCTCGAAGCCGATCGCCTGATCGTGTCGATCGGCCGCGTGCCGAACACCGACAATCTCGGCCTCGAAGCGATCGGCCTGAAGGCGAACGAGCGCGGCTTCATCGACGTGGACGAGCATTGCGCGACGGCGGTGCCGAACGTGTACGCGATCGGCGACGTGGTGCGTGGCCCGATGCTCGCGCACAAGGCGGAAGACGAAGGCGTACTGGTCGCTGAAATCATCGACGGTCAGAAGCCGCATATCGACTACAACTGCATTCCGTGGGTGATCTACACCGAACCGGAAATCGCGTGGGTCGGCAAGACGGAACAGCAGCTGAAGGCTGAAGGCCGCGAGATCAAGACGGGCCAGTTCCCGTTCATGGCGAACGGCCGCGCACTCGGCATCAACAAGGCAGATGGTTTCGTCAAGATGATCGCCGACGCGAAGACCGACGAACTGCTCGGCGTGCACATCATCTCGGCGAACGCATCGGACCTGATCGCGGAAGCCGTGGTGGCGATGGAATTCAAGGCGGCTTCGGAAGACATCGGCCGCATTTGCCATCCGCACCCGTCGCTGTCGGAAGTCATGCGCGAGGCGGCACTCGCTGTCGACAAGCGCGCGCTGAACATGTAATCACGCGCACGCCTGACTGACAGTACTCCGGCATTACCACAAAGGCGGGCGGGTTCACTCCCTCCCGCCTTTCTATTTGCAGCACAACATGAACGTCACCGAATACTACGAAAAAGAACTGCAGACGCGGGGTTACCAATCGGACCCGGCGCAACGCGCGGCGGTCGACCGTCTGCAGCGGTGCTATGAAGAGTGGACCGAGTACAAGTCGCGCCGCTCGAACGCGTTCAAGAAGCTGATCATCCATCCGGATCTGCCGCGCGGCGTGTATATGTGGGGCGGCGTAGGGCGCGGCAAGAGCTTCCTGATGGACAGTTTCTACATGATCGTGCCGGTGCAGCGCAAAACGCGTCTGCATTTCCACGAGTTCATGCGCGAAGTGCATCGCGAACTGGAAGAACTGAAGGGCACGGCCGATCCGCTCGACGAACTCGCGCGCCGGATTGCGAAGCGTTACCGCCTGATCTGTTTCGACGAATTCCACGTGTCGGATATCGCCGACGCCATGATCCTGTACCGCCTGCTCGACAAGCTGTTCGAAAACGGCGTGCAGTTCGTGATGACGTCCAACTACGATCCGGACACGCTGTATCCGGACGGACTGCATCGCGACCGGATGCTGCCGGCGATCGAACTCATCAAGGAAAAGCTCGACGTGATCAACGTCGACGCCGGCATCGACTACCGGCAACGCACGCTGGCTCAAGTCGAGGTGTATCACACGCCGCTTGGCGCCGCCGCCGACAAGGCGTTGCGCGACGCGTTCGGGCGCCTTGCCGCGGTCCCGGACGAAAGCCCGATCCTGCATATCGAAAAACGCGAGTTGAAGGCGCTGCGCCGTGCCGACGGTGTGGTGTGGTTCGACTTCGCCACGTTGTGCGGTGGTCCGCGCTCGCAGAACGACTATCTGGAACTGGCGAGCCGTTTTCACGCCGTGGTCCTCTCCGGCGTACCGCAGATGTCGGCGCGTATGGCCTCGGAAGCGCGCCGCTTCACCTGGCTGATCGACGTGTTCTACGACCACAAGGTGAAGCTGCTGATGTCCGCCGCGGTGCCGCCCGAGCAACTGTATGTCGACGGTCCGATGGCCAACGAATTCGCGCGCACGGTGTCGCGCATCGTCGAAATGCAGTCGAAGGAATACCTCGACGCGCCACGGCGGATCGTCGACACGTCGTTGACCTGAGGCGCCGCCAGGCAAGGCCGGCGCGCTTTTGCGATAGATCGTCGCGCTGCGTCGGCCGACGGGGTGCCTTTACTCGGCGTATTTTCAAGATTCGGACTGGTCTTATTTTCCGGCTGCGGACGACTGGATATCTTTTGTCAACGTTCTGACAAAGGAGAAACCATGAATCCCCATCGTGATATCAACGACGAAGAATGGCAACGTATCGCACCGCTGCTGCCGGAACTGCGTCCGCGCTCGGAACTGCGTGGCCGGCCGCTCGCCAATACGCGCTCGGTGCTCAACGGCGTGCTGTGGGTCATGTACAGCGGCGCCACCTGGTCCGCCATGCCGCGTCGATACCCCTCCTATCAAACCTGCCATCGGCGCTTCAAGGCGTGGTATGAATCCGGCGTGCTCAAACGCGTGATGGAACAACTGTTCGGCGCGGCGAGCGAAGAGCTTTGCGCGCTGATGGAAGCGCGCATGCGTTCGCATGTGAATGCGGAACAGAAAAGCGTGGAGGCGGAAAAGGCGCCGGTTGTCGCACCGGCGGTGTACAGCCCGGCATCGCCGCAGCCGCTGCCGTCATCACCGTTCGCGTTCAATTCGCCCTTCAAGCACGCTGCATGACCGACTCAACCGGGTGCCTTCAGGCAAAAGAACCGGTCGAACGATTGCGATCGTCGGCCGGTTCAAGGGGTTTTGCCAGGGCTCTGCAGAAGCCCCAACGCAAGCCCCAACGCGCCGGTGGCTATGAGCCCGGCCGGAGCCGCGTCGCGTCAGGGTATCAAATCTGAACTACCCGCGCATCATTGCTGACGCACCCACGTCTGCGAGCGGCCGAGCAGCGAGACGCCAATATAGCCACGCACGACCAGTTTGTTGCCACCGTCTTCCAGGTGCATCTTGCACTTGTAGACCTTGCCGTTTTCCGGGTCGAGAATCTGCCCGTGGTCCCAGGCGTCGCCATCCCTTTTCATATCGCTGATGATCGTCATGCCGAGGATCGGCTGATCCTTGCGCGCGTCGGTGCATGCCGTGCAGCGGCGATCCGGCTGGTCGTTGGCGCCGAGCCCCTTGATCACCTTGCCGCTGAGCGAACCGCTGCCGTCCTGCGCGATCTGCACGAGCGCTTTCGGCTGGCCGGTGTGATCGTCGATGGTTTGCCACGTGCCTACGGGGCTGTCGGCCTGCGCCATAGCCGTCACGGCGCTGGCGAGCAGTACGCCGGCGAGCGCGGCATGTTTGACCGTGCGAAGCGCCATTGCGCGAGCGCGTTGAGTGAATTGTGTCATTGTCTTCCTCCTTGATTAAAGACGGCGCGATCATGGTCGCGCGGCGTTATCGGCGTCTGGGGCATCCGGGCGTTCTTCGGACCTATCCGCCGTGATGCCTGGTCCTTCAGATTCTATTTCTATTTCCCTGATGCGCCACCCGCGGAATGCGGCTTGCGCGCCGCCGGTCGCAACATCGTCAGCGCAGAATACGTGAAAGTGCGCGTGCCGTTTGATAGTGGACCCTCTAATCAGCACGCGGCACTTTTGCGGATCAGTTCAGCTGGTACGAGAATGTCGCGTTGATGCGCGGACTGCGTGACGCGCTTTCCACCGGTGCGTCGCCAATCGCTTTGGCCACCGACAGATCCAGGCTGTAGTACTTCGCATCCGAGATACGGAAGCCGAAGGCAATCGACGAAAGCTTCGAAGGCGACGGCGTGCCCGCATGCAGATAGACGCGCGCCATGTCGAACGAGACATAGGGTGTGAGCGTGCGCAGATAGGTGAAGCCGGGCGTGAACGCACGGTTGACTTCCAGCATCATGCCCCAGCCCGAATCGCCCGATGCTTCGCCGGGCTGATAGCCTTGCGCAAAACGCTGCGCGCCGAACGAGATCTGTTCCGAAGTCGGCAGCGACACGCCGCTGTACTGACCGGTCAGCGAGACCGCTGTGCCGATCTTCAACGGCCACTCGTTGGTTTGCGAAAAGCTGGCGCCGGTGCGCACGAAATTGATCGACGCCGGATTGGTGACGGGCGAACCCGGCACATTAGAGTCGCCGGATTTCGATGCGCCCAGAATGTCGAACGCCTTCGCCACGTTCACACTCGCGCGGCGCACCTGGCCGGTCTGCACGCTGGTGTAGTCGGCCTGCAACTGCATGACCCGTACTTGCGAGCGGAAGCCGAGCTGCGCACCGGTGTCCTGGTTATGGTAGCGATCCTCATCGTGCGACGCATAGACCGAGGCCGTGCCGATCACGCTTTGTGTGTTGCTCAAGAGGATCGGATACGCCAGCGAGCCGCCCACCTTGTCGTTGATGACCGTGCGTTCGATGGAAGAGGGAAGGCCGGGATTGTCGGTCGGATTGCCGCGATAGTGCGAGGCGTCGATCTTCGCGATCAGCCCGTTGCTGCCGATCGGCACCGCACCGTGGGCGGCGAGATAGGTGACGTTGTCACGCCCCTTCGGCAGCAAGGCCGACACGCTCAACTGTTCGCCGAACGAGGTCAGTCCGTTTTCGGTGGCGGTCAGCAAGCCTTGCACGCCGGGGTGATTGAAATCGATGCCGGTGCTGACGTCGAATGGCTTGCGCTCCACGTTCAGTTCGAGCGTGGTGGCGCCGTCGGTGTTCTGCGGCGGCGGCACGTTGGCCGCGACTTTCACGCCCGGCAGCAGGCCGAGCACGTTCACGTAGCGCTCGAAGGTGGCGCGCCGCAACGGCCGGTCGGCAGTGATGTGATCGGCGATCGCGCGGATCTTGTCTTCCACGGCGCCGGCCTTGCCCGTCACCTTGACCGCGGACACGTAGCCTTCCACTACCGTCACGCGCACCACGCCGCCTTCGAAGGTTTGCGCCGGAATGAACGCGAACGAGAGCGCGAAGCCGCGGTCCTGATAGAGCTTCGTGACGCCGTTGGCGACCTGGATCAGATCGCCGATGGTCGTGTCCTTGCCGACGAGCGGCGCGAAACGTTGGGCGACGTCGTCGAACGGAACGGACTTCACGCCCTCCACCTGAACACGTGACGGCGTGATGTGGCGGGCGAGCAATGCCTCGAGCTGGGGCGCTTGCGGCGCGACTTGCACGGTCACGTTCGGCCCCTTGTCGGGCGCCTTGATCTGCGGCAGCGAATCCATCGGATTGCCGCCGACGGCCGAACCGCCTGGGCGGGACTGCGCGTGTGCCTGCATCTGCAGGGCGCTCGCCGCAAGCGCCGCGAGTACGACGGTCCATGTGCTGCCATACCCGAGTTTCATCGGATTTTCCTCGTATGCCGTTCTTGTGTCGCGCACGCTCCGCCTGGCCGGGCGGGTCGCGAACGCTTATAGGTGGCTCGACGCGTACTGCGATGCTTGCATGTATTACGTCACGTGCTCCGCAAGGCTTGAGCCTTGCCTGAAAAAACGCGGAGCACGCGGTGAGTCGGGCTGCTTATGCGCATTGCCTGCGCGCTGTTTCATGCGCCATCCGATGAGCTGCTTTCAAGCCGGTCTCATCGAACGGCTGACGTGCGCGACAGCCGTGAAACACTTAGGCTTACTACTTATGGCTGGCCGGCAACACGCCGCCGAGCAGGGTCGTCAAGCCGCTCGCCGGCGAGCCTGACGTGCTCGTCGAACCTGCCGCGGAACTGAGCGTGCCGGTCAACTGGCCGACCAGCGCGGTCACCGGCGCGAGCGCCTGACCGCCGCCGCCCGAGGTGCCGCTCGTGACGCCGGAAAGCGCGCCGGTCAGCGTCGACAGCGGATTCGATGCGCTACCCGAGCCACCCAGAGCCGAAGTCAGTGAGCTCAACGGCGTGCCGTTCAGACCCGAAGTCAGCGAACTCAACGGTGAGCCGTTCAGACCCGAAGTCAGCGAACCCAGCGGCGTGCCGTTCAGCGCCGAGGTCAGACCGGCCAGCGGCGTGCCGCCGAGCAGCGTCGACAGCGAGCCGAGCGGATTGCCGCCGAGCCCGAGACTCGCCAGCGAACTTTGCAGCGGGCCGAGCGGGTTGCTGCTGGCGGGCGGCCCGTTGGCGACGTTCACGCTGGTGCTGCCGACGAGGCTCGTGATCAGCCCGGGAATCGGCATCGCGCCATTCGGGCCGTTCGGATTGACGAGACCACCGGCGTTCGTCACCGTGTTGCCCAGCGAACCGACCAGCGTGCCGAGATCGGCGCCGAGCGGATTCTTCGTGGCGCCGCCCACTTGCGAGCCGGCGGAGCCCAACGCGCCGCCCACTTGCGCGAGCACGCCGCCGAGCGGCGCGCCAAGGCCGGTCTGTGTGCCGACCGCTTGCGTGACGAGTCCGGCCGTCGTCACGATCGGCGTGATGGCGGTGCTGATCGGCTGGGTGATCTGCTGCACGGGCACCGAGCCGAGCGAATTGCCGAGCGTCGCGCCGCCGGCGTTCAGCGCGCCCGCAGCGGTGGAGAGCGTGCTGGCCAACGGTGTCGTGAGCGGCGCCAGCGGCGCGAGATTGCCGCTGCCGAGTCCGCCGACCGCGGTGCTCAAGCCTTGCACGACACCGCTCGTCGAGCTGACTACCGAGCCGAGTCCGGCGACCGTGGTGCCGACCGGATTGGCCGTCGTGCCGGTCTGGCCGACGCCGCCGCTCACGGCATTGGCGAGCGCATTCAGCGTGCCGCTCGTGCTCGATACGGCATTGCCGAGACCTTGCGTGACCTGCGGACTCAGACCCGGAATGGTCTGCGAGGCGATCGCCGTGCCGAGGTCGTTCGTGGTCTGCGCGGCAGCGGTGGCGAGGCCGGTAGTGCCCGTCCTGGTGGTGCCGCCGCCGGTGGTGGTCGAACCGGAGCCGCTGCCGCTACCGGTGCTCGACGTGGTCGGCGGCGCGCTGACGGTGCTGCCGCCGCACGCCGCGAGCAGGGCGGCGACCGCCACGGCGATCAATGGCGTGCGCAACGACGACACAGTCGCGCACGTCGCGTGGAAAGAAAAAAGCCGTTGGGTGGACATGTGTGCTCCTCCGTGTCTTCTGGATGTCGTATGCGGTGCTTCCAGTGCGCCGGTGCAACCGGTGTCTGAGCGGCGCGGCCCAGTTCGGCCAGGCGTCGGCGCTGCGCCGGGACGCGGCTGGCGGGCCGCGCTTCGGGCTGGGCTTCGGCTGGCGCTTCGACCCGTGCTTCGACCTGCTATCCCACTACGTTTTATTGTTGTTCCCGGGCGTCCTGCTTACTTCTTGCCCAACCCGCCGAGCAGACCGCCAACGAGCGAGGTCACCGGCGCGAGCAGGTTGCCCGTCGCGCCTTTGCCCGTGCTGGTCGACAGCGACAGACCGGCGCCCGGGCTCGTGGAGGCGGCGGCTGTCGTCGTGGTCGGCGTGGCGGTTGCCGTGGTGGCGATGCCGCCGCCGAGCGCGCCCGTTACGCCAGACAGCAAGCCGGTAACCGGTGCGAGCGGGCCGCTGCCGCCGCCGGCCGCGCCGGAGAGGCTGCCGGTCACGCTCGAGAGCAAGCCGGTGACGGGGGCGAGCGGGTTGCCGTTACCCGATGCGCCGCCCACTGCGCCGGTCACGCTGCCGAGTGCGCCGGTGAGCGGAGCGAGCGGACCGCCCGCAGTGCCGCCGGTCAAGCCGCCGAGTGCGCCGGTGAGCGGAGCGAGCGGACCGCCCGCGGTGCCGCCGGTCAGGCCACCGAGTGCCGTGGTAAGCGGCGCAAGCGGATTACCGCCGCTGCCGCCCGTGAGCAGGCCGCCCACCGAAGCGACCGTCGCGCCCGTGTCGGTTACCGTATGGCCGAGTGCGGCCGTGACCGGATTGCCGCCGGTCGCGCTCAACAGCGTGCCGGCCTTGCCGAGGCCGCCGCCGAGCGTCGAGAGCAGGCCGTTCAGCGGTGCGCCGAGACCCGTGGTGTTGCCGACCGTCTGGGTGGTCGCGGCGACCATCGACGTAATCGGCGTGATCGCCGTGCTGAGGGTTTGCGTGACTTGCTGGACCGGGCCTGTGGAGAGAGCGGTGGTGAGCGTGCTGCCGCCGTTGGTGAGTGCTCCGCCGAGCGTGTTGACGACGCCGCCGAGCGGCGAGGTGAGCGCCGATAGCGGAGCCAGCGGGCCGCTGCCGAGGCTCGTCACGAGGTTGCCCGCGTCCGTCACCGCGCCGCCGACATGACCCACCACACCGCCGAGACTCGAAACCGTCGTGCCAACTGCATTGCCGCCCGCGCCAAGCTGGCCGAGCCCTTGCGAGACGCCGCCGCCGAGCGTGGACACGGCCGCGCCGACCTGCTGCACGATGCCGCCGGCAGCCTGCGTGGTTTGCGAGCTGACGCCGGGCACGGTCTGCGAGCCGATCACGGTGCCGATGCTGCCGACCGTCGAGCCGACGTCGCTGACCACACCACCCGTATTGCCCGCCACCGTGCCGAGCGCGTTGGCGACCGCGGTGGTGCCCGTGCCCGTGCCCGAGCCCGTTCCTGTTCCGCTGCCGGTCCCTGTGCCGGACGTTCCCGCGCCGTTGCTGCCGGTGGTGGTGCCCGAGCCCGAACCTGAGCCCGAGCCGCCCGAACCCATCGATCCGCTGCCGCCCGAGGTGGAAAGCGTGCCGCCCGCGGAGCCGCTACCGTTGCTGCCGGTGCCGGAACTCAGGCTGCCGGAGCCGCCGCATGCTCCAAGAGAAAGCATCGCAGCTACGCTGGCTGCAATCAGGGTTGCCCGTATCGTGGTGTTGGTCGTTTGAATGTTCATGTCGCCCTCGCATCGCATGTGTTGTTGGATATTGCTGCGTGCCTGTCTCTGCACGAGCCGTGCCATTTCAACCGGGCAATGCGGAAGATTTTTTCGGCGTGTCGCGTCGCGCCTTGTCTAATAAGGCTTTGCGAGAAATTGATGGAATATCTACCGAATCAGAATCGGCTCACAAAATGCGCTGCGCGGGGCGGTTGCGCGAGCGGCGTAACGTAACGAGCCGCTCGCGCCGTTACGATGTACGGCGTAACGCAGTTGCACGAAAACACATCCGCGCGCTTGAAACGTTCTGTTCAAACAAATAATTAGTGGCCCGAATCTAACTCATGGTTATACCTATGTGCTGCAACGCACGGACTGCCGTTAATCTGGGAGAGTGGTTAAAACGCCGACGCTGAGAGCATCGAAGCAGCGAACAATTGCTTAAATATGATTGTTCGGCTATAAAACCCGGAAGCATCGGAGATCGACGAGGGGGGTGGGTTATCGAACAGACAGCTCATACGCATCCGTTTTATTGACGACGGCTGCAACCTGAAGCCGCTGCAGTGCAACAAACAGAGCCGGCAATGAGAGACCAACGGCTCGTGCACCGGGCGCACTTCACTGACCGGTGCAGCACGTATACGAATGAAATAATGAAGTCCGAGGGTTCAAATGAAAAAATTCACACAGCGCTTCCTGAAAGAAAACAAAGGCGTGACAGCCATCGAATATGGACTGATCGCGGGTCTTGTCGTACTCGTCATCGCCGGGGCGGTGTCGTCGGTCGGCTCGAATATCTCGGCTGTCATGACGAAAGTCGCGAGCCTGATTACCACCTGATCGTGAAAGGCAAACCGTAAACGTTGCGCGAAGCGGCTGGCGTTCCGACGTCCGTCCGTTTCGTCGACGTATTAACGCGTGCTGGAATAGTTAATGTGAATTGCATTGCAATTCGCATGGCGTAGCTTCGCCTGTCGAGTGCGAAATGAATGTTTTCGTCGGTATTTTGTTATTTGTCGCCTGGGCCGCGGCGGTCGCGATTAGCGACTGCCGTTGGCGGCGTATATCCAATTCAATTGTCGTTGCGGGTTTGGCGGCGGCATTCGGCTGCGCGTTATTTCAATGCGGCCCTTTTGGTATTTCGCCGGCTCGCGCGGGTATTGGAGCATTGATCGGACTCGCCGCGTTATTGCCTTTTTTTGTGCTCGGTGTGATGGGTGCCGCCGACGTCAAAATCTTCGCCGTTTTGGGTGCATGGTGCGGCATGCAAGCATTGCCTGGCCTGTGGATGGCCGCGAGTCTCGCTGCCGGCGCGCACGCGCTGTGGTTGCTGATCACGACCCGCACACGCCTCGCGGAGCTCGTCCGTCGATCCGGCGCGACCTTCGAGTTGGCCGGCAAAGCCTCCACGCCGTATGCCGCGTGTCTGAGCGTGGCCGCGAGCGGCTGGCTCGTGCTGCATGGCATGGCCGGGGGGCTGCGATGACACCCGCCGCGACACGACGCGCGTGCCTGCAACGCCAGCCTATCCGCACGCGCCGTGCGGGTGTGCAGCGCGGTGCCACGGCCGTCGAATTCGCCCTGGTGTTCCCGCTCTTTTTCATGATCCTGTACGCGATCATCACCTTCAGCCTGATCCTCGTGGCGCAGCAGAATCTGACGATGGCCGCGGAAGAAGGCGCGCGCGCCGCCTTGAACTGGCAGAGCAACACGTCGCTGCAAACCGCGCTGACCAATCGCGGCAACGCGGCCTGCGCGGCGGCGAAGCTGGTGGCCGCGAAGCTGGTGCAGTCCGCGCAATGCACGCCTTCTTCCTCCACATGCGGACCGGGCGGCGCCATGCAATGCGTGAACGTGCTGCTCACCTATAACTATCAAGCCAATCCGATCGTGCCGATCCTGCCGCTGCTGGGCATCGTGGTGCCGAAGTCGCTGTCGAGCACCGCCACCGTTCAACTCAATCCGGAGAACATTCAGTGATGCGCGCGCCGGTTCCAGGCTTCGTGGTCCGTGAACGCGTGATTGCGCGCGCGCACGGCTTTGCATCGTTTAACCGGGGCCGCCATTCGCCATGCCGAACCTGACCAGGATTTTTGCCGGCGTGCTGATCGCGGTGGCGCTCGTGCTCGGCCTGTTCGCGTGGACGCTGTCGCGCCGCCCGGCGCCGGTGGCCGTCACGCCCGCCGTGCACGCGAGCTTTCCGGTGGTGGTGGCGACCCGCGCGCTGGCGCCGGGCAAACCCATTACCGTCGACGATTTGCGCATCCAGTCGCTGCCCATCAATCCGAACGGCGCCTTCACGGAGCCGGCGCAACTGGCCGGCCGTGTGCCGAACGCGGAGATCGGCGCGGATTCGCCGGTGCTGGAAAGCCAGTTGTCGTCGGGGCTTGCCGAGCGTGTCGAGGTCGGCGAGCGCGCGCTCGCCGTGCGGGTGGACGAGGGCAATGCGGTCGGCAACCGGTTGCGGCCGGGCAATTTCGTCGACGTATTTTTCACGCTCAAGCGCGACGGCGGCAGCATGGGTAACGGCGGCGAAATCGACCGGACCCAGGCGCGCTTGCTGATGTCGAAAGTGCGCGTGCTTGCATTCGGCAACGCCACCGCGAGCGGCGACAGCGCGGGCGACCCGAACGGCATGGTTCGCACGGCGGTGCTCGCGGTGCCGGTTGCCGATGTCGATCGTCTGACGCTGGCCGAGAGCGCCGGCCGTCTGATCTTCGCGCTGCGCAATCCGAAGGATACCGAAGTAGTCGATCAAAGCGTGTTGCCGGCCTATCCGGGCGTGCTGAAGACGGCGGCTCATGCGGGCGCGGCGGAGCCGCTCCAGGATTCCACGCGCGCCGCAGCCGGCGTCGCGCTCGACACGTTGTCGGGCAGCGCCAACGCGGGCGGCGCCGGCGCTGCCGCGAGGCTGCCGCCGCTGCCGCGCATGCCGCCGACGCGCGTGGCGGGCAATACCAACAGTACAAAGAGCGGTATCGAAGTGATACGGGGTGGGCGCGCCGAGACGGTCGCCTGGTAAAGCAGTTTCAGGGAGCGGGCGGCCGGTCGCGTCCATAACTACATGACAGAACGGATTTTTGTTTTCCGCAAGGCGGCGTGGCTCGGGGTGGCCTTGCTGGCCGTATCGGCGGCGACTGATGCAGCCGGGCCGGCGCAGCGGGGGCAAGCCGCGCAAGCGGCGCAGGCGGCTCAAGCCGCCCAGCCGACGCTCGCCGCACCCGCGCAGCGCATCGCCCTGACGGTCGGCGCGCAGCAGCAGCTTGCGGTTGGCCACACGCTGCAGCGTATCGCGATCGGCGATCCGTCGGTGGCCGATGTGCTGATCATCAAGGGCGACAAGCGCGGCGGCGTGCTGCTGGTCGGCAAGGCGGCCGGCACGACGAATCTGATGCTGTGGGCGCGCGACCGTGACGCGCCGCTGCAATATACCGTCGACGTGACCACGCCGGCCGCCGCCTCGCTGCTGGGACCCGATACGCCGGCCGTCAAGGTGCTCGGCGGCACGGCCGTGGTGTCCGGCACGTCCGCGACGATGGAGGCTCACCAGCGCGCCGTGGTCGCGGCCGAGGGCTCGCTCGGCAAGGACGGCGCGGTATTCGACACTTCGACGGTGGCGAGCCGCGCGGTCGTGCAGGTGGACGTGCGGGTGGTCGAGTTCAGCCGTTCGGTGCTCAAGGAAGTCGGCTTCAACTTCTTCAAGCAGAACAACGGGTTCACGTTCGGTTCGTTCGCGCCGTCGGCGTTGAGTTCGGTATCGGCGACGGCGGGGCAGGCGCCGAGCATGACGGGCGTGACGCCGATTTCCTCGGCGTTCAACCTGATTTTCAACTCCGCCACGCATGGGCTGTTCGCGAACCTGAGCCTGCTGGAGAGCAACAACCTCGCGCGCGTGCTGGCCGAGCCGACACTCGTGGCGTTGTCCGGTCAGAGCGCGAGCTTCCTCGCCGGCGGCGAAGTGCCGATTCCGGTGCCGCAGGCGCTCGGTACGACTTCGATCGAATTCAAGCCGTACGGTATCGGGCTCACGCTCACGCCGACCGTGCTGAGTCCGCAGCGCATCGCGCTGAAAGTGGCGCCGGAGGCGAGCCAGCTGGACTTCGCCAACGCGGTGACGATCAGCGGCGTGTCGGTGCCCGCGTTCATCACGCGGCGCGCGGACACCACCGTCGAACTCGGCGACGGCGAGAGCTTCGTGATCGGCGGGCTGATCGACCGCGAGACGGCTTCGAATGTCTCGAAGGTGCCGTTGCTCGGCGATCTTCCCGTGATCGGCACGTTCTTCAAACAGTTGAACTATCAGCAGAACGAGAAAGAGCTGGTGATCATCGTGACGCCGCATCTGGTCTCGCCGCTTGCGAAAGGCGCGACCTTGCCCTCGACGCCGGGCGAGCAGTCCGAGCAGCGCAACGGGCCGGTGTGGCGTTCGCTGATCGGCGGCGTGGCGGCGCGCGATTCGGCGCCGGGATTTTCGAAGTGAAGCCGGCAGGCGCTGTCGCGGCGCACCGGGTGAATACAGGCGTGAGCCGGCGTGCGTGCGAACCGCGCGCGCACGCCGGCAGGCAGTACGACGCGGGGGCGTTGCCGCCCATGCCGCATAAGGAAGTCCAATATGAACGCGAGAACGCATTCATTGACTGAACGGGCGGTCACCGACTATTTCGTGTTCGCGTCGCTGACCGACGAACACGTGCATTGGCTCGCCGATACGCTGGTGGCGGCCGGTGTGGTCGAAACGGCCACGCTCGATCCTTCGATGCTGACGCAGCGCATCGCGACGCTCAATCCGTCGCTGGTGTTCGTCGATTTTTCCTGCGGCCGCGCCGCGGCGGCGAGCGCTGCCGCGAGCGCGGTGCGCGCCGCCTATCCGGGCATGCAGATCGTCGCGCTGGGTTCGCTCGCCGAGCCCGAAAGCGCGCTGGCCGCGTTGCGTGCCGGCGTGCGCGATTTCATCGATCTGTCGGCGCCCCGCGAAGACGCGCTGCGGATCACGCGCCAGGTGCTCGACAACCTCGTCGAGCCGGTCAGCCGGCATGGCCATGTCACGGCGCTGCTGGGCGCGCGCGTCGGCATGGGCGTAAGCACGCTGGCCGCGAACCTCTCGGTGATGCTGCAGCGGCGCGACGTCGCGCAGGGCAGGCAAGCCGCCTTGCTCGATCTCGGCCTGCCGGCCGGCGACGCCTCGCTGCTCCTGAATACGCGCAGCGAATTCAGTTTCGTCGAAGCCGTGCGCAATCTGCGCCGCTTCGACCAGACCTTCGTGCATACGGCGCTGTCGCATCACGCGAGCGGCCTCGCGCTCACCACGCTGCCGCCGAACCTGGCCGATATGCGCGAGGTCTCGTATTCGTCGTCGATCGGTTTGCTGACTCGCCTGCGCGCGTTTTTCGACCAGCAGATCATCGATCTCGGCGGCTTCACGAATGGCGAGTTCATCGCCCATGTCGTGCAGGCCGCGGACGAAACCTGGCTGCTGTGCGATCAGGGCGTGGCCTCGATCGTATCGGCCGTCGGCGTGCTCGACGCGCTGCGCGAAGAAGGCGTGGACACCGCCAATGTGCGGCTGATCGTCAACAAGTTCGACGCGGATCTCGGCCTCGCTCCCGCGCAGATCGCGCAGCGTCTGGATATTGCGTTGCTCGGGACCTTGCCCGAGCGGCGTATCGCGCTCGGGCAGGCGGCCAATCAAGGGCATCTGCTGGTCGACGTCGCCGCGCGCGACCCGTATGTGCGCGCGCTCGAGCCGTTGATCGCGCGGCTCGGCGGCGCGCAGCGCGCCGTGGCGCAGGCACGCGGCAAGGCGGCATTCGGCGCGCTCAGGCGCCTCATTCCAACCACTCACAAGCGGTCATAGACGATGGCAAAAGACATCGAATTTGCCGACGACGCGCCTTCGTTCGCGCATAGCCAGCAGTTCCAGGATATCAAGAACGCTGCGCACGAACATCTGCTCACGCGTATCGAAGAACTCGGCTCCGAGTTCGGCCGCTGGTCGCGTAACGCGATCAACCAGTTCGTCGATCTGGAGATGGACAGCTTCGTCAGGCTGCGCCGGATACCGATCAACGAGAGCGAGGTGCGCCTGATCGCCGAGGCGCTGACCAAGGAGCTCGCGGGCTTCGGTCCGATCGAGGATCTGCTCGCCGATCCGGCCGTCGAAGATATTCTGATCAACGGCTACAACGACGTGTACGTGTCGCGCCACGGCATTCTGACGCGCATTCAGGTGCGCTTTGCCGACAACGCGCATCTGCTGCGGATCGTGCGGCGCATTCTCGCGCCGATCGGCCGGCGTCTGGACGAATCGAACCCGATGGTCGATGCGCGTCTGCCGAACGGCGGCCGCGTGAACGTGGTGATCGAGCCGCTCTCGATCGACGGGCCGATCGTCTCGATCCGCAAATTCCGCAAAGATCCGATGCGGCCCGACGATCTGCTCGGCAACGGCACCTACAGCCCGGAAATCGGCGCGTTGCTCGAAGCCGCGGTGGCGGCGCGCTGCAACGTGCTGGTGTCGGGCGGCACGAGTTCGGGCAAGACCTCGCTTCTCAATGCGCTGGCGTTTCACATTCCCGAGGCGGAACGCGTCGTGACCATCGAGGACACGGCGGAGCTTTCGCTGAACCATCCGCACGTGGTGCGGCTGGAAAGCCGGCCGGGCGGCTTCGACGGCGCGGGCGTCGTGACGATTCGCGACCTGCTGCGCAATACCTTGCGGATGCGGCCGGACCGCATCATCGTCGGCGAAGTGCGCGGCGGCGAGGTGCTCGAAATGCTGCAGGCGATGAACACCGGCCACGACGGTTCGATGGGCACCGTGCACGCCAGCTCGCCGCGCGAATGTCTGTACCGGCTCGAAATGCTGGCGGGCTTCGCGGGCTTTCAGGGCACCGAGTCGAGCCTGCGCCGCCAGATCGCCAATGCGATCGACTTCATCGTGCAGATTGGCCGGCTCTCCAACGGGCGCCGGCGCATTCTGTCGATCACGGAAGTGACGGGGCTGTCGGACAACATCATCGCCACTCAGGAGTTGTATCGCTACGAGCCGATCCTGAATGCCGATGGCGACGAACTCGACAACTGGGTTTCGCTCGGCATTCATCCGCACTCGCCGAAGCTGGCGCGCTTCCGCCAGGCGCTCGGCGGCGGGGCCGGCAATGCGTTCGGCAATGCGGGTTTCGGCGGCGGTTTCGGTGGTTCGGGCGGTGGTGGCTTCGGCGGTTCGGGCGGTGGTGGCGGCGGGTTTGGCGGAGGCTTCAATGTCTAGCGCGGTTCTGGTCTTCGCGGCGCTTGCGCTGCTCTGCGCGGCGCTTGCATTGCTGCTCTGGCAGCGCAGCGCGCAACGCAAAGGCCAGGTGAGCGCGGAACGCTATATCGACAGCCGCGTGGCGTCTTCTGGTGGCGGCGCCTTTGGCGTTGCTTCCGCCATGCCGGCCGGCGCTGGCGTCGTCGGCGGCGGTGCGGGCAGCGTGGGCAGCGGCCCGGCAAGCGGCGCGCGCGCCACGCCCGCGCGCGCCGCCACGACGCACGCCGTGATTGCACCGCAGGCGCCGCCTGCGGATGCCGGCTGGCTCGCCTATTGGCGTTATCTGCAGGCGCGCGCGCGCTTCATGGTGCGGCATGCGTTGGCGCGTGCGGGCATTGCCAATGCAAAAGGGCCCGCCGCGCTGGCGGGCACGCTGGTGTTGCTGCTGTGCGGCTGGGCCGCGCTGGTCGGCGGCGCGCTCGCGGCCGGCGTTGCGTTGTGCGCCTGCGTGATGTTCTTCTATTTTCTGCTGACGCTGCGCGTGAACAAACGCCGCCAGCAAATCGTGCGGCAGTTGCCGCTGTTTCTCGACGGCATCGTGCGTCTGATCACGCTCGGCAACAGCGTGCCCGCGGCCTTTCAGGCCGCGCTGCAAACGACCGAGGCGCCGTTGCGCGAATGCCTCGACTACGTGTCGCGGATGCTGCGCACCGGCGTCGAAATCGACCGTGCGCTTTCCCAGGTCGCGCTGATCTACGGCGTGCGCGAACTCGAACTGGTGGGCGCCGTGCTGCGCCTGTCGGTCAAATACGGCGGCCGCGCCGACGTGATGCTCGAACGGATGGCTTCGTTCATGCGCGACCTCGAACACGCCGAGCGCGAACTGGTGGCGATGTCGGCGGAAACGCGGTTGTCGTCCTGGGTGCTGGCCATGCTGCCGGTGGGCATCGGCGGTTTTCTGATCCTCTCCAATCCTAAGTATTTCGCTTCGATGTGGTTCGATCCGACCGGCCGGCAACTCGTCTATCTGGCGTTTGCTTTGCAACTGGGTGGGGCATATCTGCTCTATCGCCTTGCGAACCTGAGGAATTGACATGCAGACCCAACAACTCGTCGCGCTCGCGCTCGCTCTGGCCGCGCTCGGTTTGCTGCTGATCGCCGGACTGGTGCTGGCGCGCATGGCCGCCGCGCGGCGCAGCGAACGCACGCTGCGCCACGCGCTCGACGAGCGCGCGCTGCAAAGCGCGGCGCTCGCCGCCGCCGCGGCGGCACGCGGCGCAGAAGGCGCGCAGGGTGGCGCAAAGCGTGCCACGCGGCACGCACCGCCCACGGGTCTCAAAGGTCTGCTGGAGCGCTTCGCGCACACCGGGATTCGCTGGCTCGACACGCCGTTCGGCCGCCAGATCGTCGCCGAAGAAGATCGCCGGCTGCTCGAACAATGCGGTTTCGTGGATACGCGCACGCGCGGCCTCTTTCTGGTGGCGCGGCTCGCAGGTGCGATGGTGTTGCCCGTGCTGGCCGGCATGCTTACGCGCGGTCAGTTCGAGGGCTCGCGGTATGTGGCGCTGGTGATCATCGCCGCGATGGCGGGCTTCATGCTGCCGAAATTCGTGCTGCGGCGGCGTGCCGGCAAGCGCCGCAACGGCGTGGTCGACGAATTGCCGTTGCTGGTCGATCTGCTGCGGCTTCTGCAAGGCGTGGGTTTGTCGCTCGATCAGAGCTTGCAGGTGGTGGTCAACGACTTTCGCGGCATGCTGCCGGTGCTCGCCGGCGAGCTGGAAATCGCCCAGCGTCAGTTCACTGCCGGCCGCACGCGCGAGCAGTCGCTGAACCGGCTCGCAACGAGTTACGACAACGAGGATCTGCGCGCGGTTATGCGTTTGCTGGTGCAGGTGGACCGGCACGGCGGCGCCGTGCAGGAACCGCTCAAGCAGTTCGGCGACCGTCTGCGCGAAACGCGCCGCGCAATGTTGCGCGAACGCATTGGCCGGCTCGCCGTGAAGATGACGGGCGTGATGATCGTCACGTTGCTGCCCGCGTTGATGATCGTCACGGCCGGCCCCGGCGTGCTGGCTGTCCAGCATTCGCTGGGCGCGGCGAAGCACTGAGGATTTGCCATGACTCACACTCTCCCGTTCGATTCCGTCAAACATGGCGCGCGCTGCGCCGCCGTGCTGGCCTTGCTGGCGCTGCTCGGCGCGTGCGCGTCCAGAGACCTGACGGGCTACGGCGTCGGCCCGCAGGCCGAGCGTGCCGTGCTGGCCCAGCAGGCCAACAAGGATCCCGCGCCGGACACGCCCGGCATGTACCTCGGCCTGATCGACCAGATGCAATCGCAAGGACTGTACTTCGCTTCGCTCGCGCATATCGATGCGTACGACAAGCAGTACGGCGCGAGCCCCGACTCGATCCTGCTGCGCGCCGACGCGCTGCGCATGACCGGGCAGCCGGCCGCCGCCGCGGCCGCGTACGGAGAACTATTGAAGACGCCGCTCGCCACGCGCGGCTATCGCGGCCTCGGTCTGATCGCCGGCGCGGCCGGCGACTTCGCGCGTGCCGCGCAGGCGTTGCAGCAGGCCGCGCAGCTCGCGCCGACCGACGCGGCAACGCTGTCGGACCTCGGCTACGCAAGGCTGCGCGACGGCGACGTGGACGGCGCACGCGTGCCGCTCATGAAAGCGGCCGAACTCGACCAGAGCAATCCGAAGATCGTCAGCAACCTCGTGCTCTATCTGCTCGCGAGCGGCGACCAGGCGCAGGCGCTGGCGGTGATGAACCAGCAGAAGCTCGCACCGGACGTGCGCGCCGCGATTCGCAGCGATGCGGCGAAGGTGGCCGCGGCAGGACGTGCGCAGGCACACGGCGCGCCGGCGCAACAGCAATCGGGCGCGGGGGGCACGGGCACGCGCACGGTCGCGAGCGCGCAGGGCATCGAGCCCGCGCCGCGCCTGTTGCAGCGTTTCTCGCAATGAGCGCGCCGCGACTTCGGGCTGATGCATCAGGCAATCTTGGAGCAACGATGAAAAACAGAATCACGAAGCGGGGTTGGCGGGCGTCGATGCCGGCCCGGTGGCTGGCCATGACCGCGGCGGCCGGCGTGCTGCTGGGCGCCTCCGTCTGCACGATGGCGCAGACGGACGAATCGGCGCAGCCGGTTCAGGCCGCGCAGCCGGCGGTACGCGCCAGCGAAGTGGGTCATGCGACCCGCGCATGGCTCGACCTGCAGAGCAGCAATGCGCAAGCCGCGCCGGCGCTGCCGACGCTCGGCGCCGAAGCCGGGCTGGCCTATCGCCGCTACATGGAGTCGTTCAAGAGCAAGATTCCCGATCTGTACGGTTCCGCATTAAACGCCGGCAACGGCGGCAGCGGCGCGATGGCCGTCAACAGCGAGCTTGGCGGAAGCGGCGGCGGATCGAACTGACATGCGCAAATTGCCTTCCGCCATGACGCTCGCCGCGCGCAACGCCCGTCCCCGGTGGACGGGGCGTGTGCCTGCGCGCCGCCAGCATGGCGCCATCGCGATGCTGGCGGCGATCTGGCTGAGCGTGGCGATTGCGGCGCTCGGCGCGCTCGACGTCGGCAACGTGTATTTCGCGCGCAGGCAGTTGCAGCGCACGGCCGATCTGGCGGCAATGGCGGCGGTCCAGTTGATCGGCTCCACGGGCGGCTGCGCGACCGCCACCACGGCCGCGCAGCAGAACGCCGCGGCCAACGGCTTCACGGCCGGCAGCACCACGACCATCAGCACCACGTGCGGCCGTTGGGACACGAGTTCGAACACGTACTTCGGCACCAGCGGCAATCCGCTCAATGCGGTGCAGGTGAAGACGACCCAGGTCGTGCCGTATTTCTTCGTCGGACCGAGCCGTAACGTCTCGGCGACGGCTACCGCGTTCGCGTCCAACATCGACGCGTTTTCGCTCGGCACCGGCATTGCGTCGATCAATACGCAGCAGTCGGCGCTGTTGAACGCGATCCTTGGCGGCTTGCTGAACACGAGCGTGTCGCTGAGCGTGGGCGACACGCAGAGCCTCGCGACGGCGCACGTCAAGCTGGAAGATCTGAAAGTGGCGCTGGGCGCCGCGACGATGAAGGGGCTGCTCGGCACCACGGTGAGCTTTCAGCAACTGATGGTTGCGATGGTCACCGCGCTGCAGACGGGCGGCGATACGATCAATGCGGCGATTCTGCAGCGGTTGGCCGTGGCTATTCCGGGCGGCCAGAACATCACGATCGGCGATGGCGTCACGTCCGCACCCGGGTTGCTCGCGCTCGGCCTCGCCAATCCGGATGCCGCGGCGAGCGCGACGGTCAACGCGTTCGATGCATTGCTGGTTGCCGCGCAGATCGCGCAGCGCAGTCCGGACGGCACCTTGGGCAAGGCCCCGGTGATCAACGTGGCGGCGGGGCTCGCGGGCGTGGCCGGGATTTCGCTGCAGATCGTCAATCCGCCCGTGCTGGCGGTGGGCGAGGGCGGCACGTCGGCCGACGGGACATACCGGACGAACGCGCACACGGCGGTGGTCAACGCGAGTGTGAATCTCTTGCCGCTCAACTTGCCGACGATCACGGTGGGCGGCGCGCCATTGCTCGCGGTGACCCTATCGGCATTGAACACGCCTTTGAACGTCTCGGTGCAGGCCGCCCAGGGTAGCGCGTCCCTGACGTCGGTCGATTGCGAGAGCACCAAGGCGGCCACGAATGCCACGATCAAGGTCGCGCCTGGGATTGCCGCGCTCTGTATTGCCGGCGACGCGTCCTGCAGCAAGCCGGTCAACGTGGTGTCGTTGTCGGCGGTCGTGCTCGGCATCACGGTGCCGGCGGGGACGGTTGCGCTGAACCCGATCAAAGCCAGGCTCGATCCGGGCACGCTGACCCCGCTTGTCTTCAACGGTTCGTCGGGCAGTTTCGACGCCAGCAAAAGTGCGAATTCCAACGCTATCGGCAGCGATGGCGCCGTGCTGACCTCGACGTTGCTCAATAGCCTGTCGGGCGCGCTGGTCGTCAATGCGCTGGGTGTCGATCTAGGTGGCGTCGTGTCACTGATCCTTTCGGGCCTGACAGGCCTCCTCGTGCCGGTTCTCCAACCCGTCTTCAACCTCCTCGACGCAGTCCTCGTCCCCACACTGTCCCTGTTGGGCGTTCAGGTCGGCACCGCCACGGTCCACAACATGTCGCTGACGTGCGGCGTCGCGCAACTGGTCAACTAGCCTATCCAAGATGAGAACCACCACCAAAATCGAGGAACTCGATATCTACGTCTGGGAGGGCAAGGCCGACATCGTCGACCGGGTCGCGCGCTGCATGGCGAGCTTCGACGTCGAAGTGATCCGTGCTGACGATATCGCGATCTCGCCCGAGCGGACCGCGCTGCGGCCGTCGCTCGCAATCATCAGCGTATCCGTGATCGACAGCGGCGCGCTGATCCTGCGCGACTGGCAGGCGGCGCACGGCATCCCGGTAGTGTGGGTCGGCGCCGCGCCGCGCGAACACGATCCGGCCACCTATCCGTCCGAGTACTCGCATATCCTGCCGCTCGACTTCACCTGCGCCGAATTGCGTGGCATGGTCATGAAGCTCGTGCTGCAAATGCGCGCGCACAGCGCGAAGACGCACGAGTCCGACGCGATGATCGCCAACTCGGAGTGCATGCAGGCGCTGCTGCACGAAGTCGACACCTTCGCCGATTGCGACACCAGTGTGCTGGTGCATGGCGAAACCGGCGTCGGCAAGGAGCGCATCGCGCAACTGCTGCACGAAAAACATAGCCGCTACGGGCAAGGCCCGTTCGTCGCGGTGAACTGCGGCGCGATTCCGGACGGGCTGTTCGAGTCGCTGTTCTTCGGTCACTCGAAAGGCTCGTTCACCGGCGCGGTGGTCGCGCACAAAGGCTACTTCGAGCAGGCCGACGGCGGCACGCTGTTCCTCGACGAAATCGGCGATCTGCCGCTCTATCAGCAGGTCAAGCTGCTGCGCGTGCTCGAAGACAGCGCGGTGACGCGCATTGGTTCGGCGACGCCGGTGAAGCTCGACTTCCGGCTGGTGGCGGCGACCAACAAACTGCTGCCGCAACTGGTGAAAGACGGCACGTTTCGCGCCGACCTCTACTACCGGCTTGCCGTGATCGAGTTGAAAATTCCGTCACTGGAAGAGCGGGGCGCCGTCGACAAGATCGCCATCTTCAAGGCGTTCATTGCGCAGATCGTCGGCACCGAGCGTCTCGCCGCGCTGCCCGACCTGCCGTACTGGCTCGCCGACGCCGTCGCGGACACCTACTTCCCCGGCAACGTGCGCGAACTGCGCAACCTGGCCGAACGCATCGGCGTGACCGTGCGCCAGATCGGTGCGTGGGACGCGGCGCGCCTGCAACGCCTGCTCGCGCTCGCGCGCACCAGTCAGCCGGTGCCGGCCGAAAGCGTCGCCGAGGTGCTGGTGGACCGCAGCAAGTGGGACATGGCCGAACGCAACCGCGTGCTGGCCGCGCTCGACGCAAACGGTTGGCGGCGCCAGGATACCGCGCTCTACCTGGGCATCAGCCGCAAGGTTCTGTGGGAGAAGATGCGCAAATACCAAATTTTCGACGAAGAGCCCGAAACACGCGAAAGTGAGTAATAATGAGACGGTTGTACTAAAACAAAAACTGTTCAAGCAGGAATTACATGGACCGAAAGTCGAAACTACGACAGATTGCCTTCGCCGCAGTCATCGCGATCGGGGCAGCGCAGGGCGTGAATGCGCAGTCTCTGCCGGACAGCAGCGCGGGTGCTGGCGCCGGGGGCGGCGTTGTTTCCCAGCCGGGCGCGACGGTGGCGTTGCCGGCAACGCCACCGGCAGGACAGGCTCAGACGTCGGCGCTCACGCCCGACGAAGCGAAGCAGTCCGCCGCGGGCAATGTGGCGGAATTGCAGCAGATGATCCACGGCTCGGATCTGAGCGAATTGCGCACCACCTATAACGGTAGCTACGGCGCGAGCTTGCTGTTTTACGGCAAGGAGATGACGTACTACGTGGCGCTGTTCCAGCAGAAAAATTTCTGGCGTGTCATCAAGACCCAGGACGCCGCGCGTGCCGACATGATCTACAAGGATTTCGTGCGTCAGACGGTGCAGCTGTCGGACGTCGAGATTCGCCGCACGCAGCTCGAGGCGCAGAAAGCGTTTACGGAGCGGATGATCGCGTTGTCGCAAGACCGCGCGAACCGTCTGCAGGCCGATCTGGATGTGGCGCGCCAGCAGCAGACCATCGTGGCGAGCCAGCAGCAGCAGACCCGCGCCGAAGCTACGGCGCTCGCTCAGCAGAAGGCTTCCGCGCAAGATCAGTTGCGTGCCGCGCAGCGTCAGGTGCGTGAACTGCAGCGCCAGCTGGAAAGCGGCTTGCCCTCGCACTGAGGGCGGCGGTCTGAAGAACATCGGGTGGGCAGGGCGGCGCGGAGCAGCAGTACCGGCTGCCTCCCACCTCCCACGCCGGGTGCGCCTGCTCAGAAACGCGTGTCACGCATGGCGCCGCGCGGCCTGGCGATTCCCTCAGATGTCTGGCACACACGAGCGCTCGCGCCTCGCCCACCGCATGTGCGGTGGCGCAACCCCAACCCCTCTTCGCGGCATTGTTTCGCCATGTCCGCGCGAGAGCACTGCGGCAAGTTCTAATGCCGCTTCTTTCCCTCCGAAGGCGCTCCCTTTTCTTCCGCATGATGCGGGTCGCCCGTATCCACGGCGATCGGGTCGCTGGCAGGAAAACTTTCCTCTAGCGCCTCATCGAGCCGGCTGTCTTCCGATTCGGCGGGCGTGGGTGTTTCGGCGCGATGAGTCTCGGGGTGCTTCTTGCTGGTCATGACGTGCTCCGTTAGAAGAGAGTCGGCAATCCAGCATAGCGCAAAGCGGGCATCGGCGAACATCGGCCGAACGGCTTGAGACCGCGCGCCATCCGCGCGAGCATCAAAACCGCGAGCCGAAGCGCGAGGCTGGAGCCGACGCGGCTTCATCAGCCAAAACTTAAAACCAATGCGCATCGACTCGTTTTCCGTGTGTCGATGGAAAGCGGCGCGGAAAAAACAAAATCATTCGCCGACCGCGTGGGCCGGCAGACCGCAACGCATGCCGCGGGCCGGCAGTGTCAGCTCGGGAGGGGCGCAACCAGAACCTGTGAACAACAAGGCAGCGAATAACATGAACCGGAAAAAAACCGCGTGCGCGCAGCGCCTCAATGCGTCACACGTCGTGGAAGCAGAACTGGATCATCTGGATTGGGCAACGAAGCAGCCGGCGCAGCGCATGCTGGACGCCGTATATTGGCGCCGCCGCGTGCTGGCGGTTAAATGTAGATTCGAACTGACGGAACTGCAGGTGATGCGCCTGGAAAAAATCCTGCAGCGGCTCGGCCATTCAGCGGAGTAGCCGAGCGCTGCTGCGGTGGCTCACTCGGTGCTGCCGCCGTTACCACCGTTACCACCGTTACCACCGTTACCACCGTTACCACCGTTACCACCGTTACCACCGTTACCGCCACTACCACCGTGATTGCCGCCATGATTGCCACCGTCGCCGCCCGTGCCGAACAGACGCCGGCGGCGCGTCACGACCACCGGGCCGTCCGACGTGCTGCTGCTACGATCTGACGCAGGCCGGTCCGAAGACGGCGCGCCATACGACTCGCGCGGTTCACGCGGTTCGCGCGGCTCACGATGATCGCGCGGTTCGCGCGAACCGTGCGGCCCACGCGTGGTGTGCTCGCCATGCGAAGGACGCCCCGCGCGCGGAGCCGGACGCGTGCCGGTGTCGAGCTGGATCGTCGAGATGGCGCGCTTGTAGATGCCTTGCAGGCCGACAGGCGTGCGCAGCATCACCAGATACTGATCGAACGACTCGATGCACCCCGTCAGGCGGATGCCGTTGACAAGATAGATCTCAACGCGCTTTCGTTCTTTGCGCGCAGCGTTCATGAAGTCGTTTTGCGGATGCGATTCTGCGGAAGCCATGGACAATTCAGGTTAGGAAGACGGTTGTTCGCCGCGATTCTACCCTGTGTGGGGGCGGAACGCGTCGGCGGGCGAACTGCGTCCACTATAACGGCTTGTGGGCGCATAAGCATCTGATAACTATTGACTGTAACGTTGCGTTACGAATCTGCGGACGAATGCCGCGTTCATCCGCCACTCGCACGCCTTGGCTGCACGGGTGGCGGAAAAAGATGGCGCATCGCCGTGCCTTCGGCGGAATAAACCGGCGCCTGCCCGCGTTATATCAGGCATGGCGGCGCTGCATCGTGCGCGTGGCCGACCGGCTTCCCGGCTCGCACAAGGCGTCCGGGCGCTCATGAGGAGATTCACCATGAAAGTATCCCGCATTCTTTCCGCCGTTTTCGTCGTGCTCGCGCTCGCGGCCGGTACGCTTGCGACGAGTGCCTGCACGACCGATGGCGGCGCCTCCGGCACGAGCGGCGGCAACAGCAGTGGCGGCGGCTACTGAACGCCACACGCCGGGTGAATTTCGAAGCTGAAGTGATTTCGTGGCTCCCGCAGTTGCGCCGCTACGCGCGCGCACTGACGGGCGACCGCGCCTGGGCCGACGACCTCGTGCAGGATACGGCGGAGCGGGCGTTCGCGCGCTGGGCGGCGTTCCGGCCGGACAGCAATCTGCGCGCATGGCTGCTGACGATCCTGCGGCATCTCTATATCGACCAGTTGCGCGGCCGCCGCGAGATTGCCGTCGACGACGAAAGCGCGCCGTGGCGCAACCTCGAAGCGCCTCAGGGCGAAGTGGACGGCCTCGTGCTGCGCGATCTGCAGCGCGCGCTGTATTGTCTGCCGGTCGAACAGCGCGAAGTGCTGTTGCTGGTCTGCGTGGAGGAATTGTCTTATCAGGAAGCGTCGAGCGCGCTCGGCGTGCCGATCGGCACGGTCATGTCGCGGCTGTCGCGCGCGCGAGAACACATGCGCGCGTTGCTGACGGAGGGACCGGCCGAGGGGCCGGCGCGTAAAACTACGCCGTTAAAAGTAGTGAGAAATCCGTGATGAATAGCGACGACTACGATTCCAGCTTGCCCGAAGGGCTCGATCTGCGAGCGCTGTCGGCGTTTGTCGACGGCGAATTGCCGGGCGCGGAGCGCGCCGCGATCGAGGGGCAACTGAAGCTGCATCCGCAGGCCGCCGCGCGCGTGGCTGCATGGCGTGCGCAGAAAGCCGCATTGCGCGCGCTGTGCGGGGCGCCGCCGCGCAGCGAGCGTGACGCGCGCAACGAACGCCGTGAGGACGATGCCGCCGACGAACCGGCCTTCATCGTGTTGCGCCGCAAGACGCCGTGGTGGCAGCGCGCGGGTGTCGCGGCCTGCTGGCTGGCGGCGGGCGCGGGGCTCGCGCTCGCGTTGGGGCCGCTCGCGCCGCGCCTGACCGGCGGCGCGTGGGGTGGTCTGGGCGGCCAGCCGCCGAGCTTCGCCGAGCGCGCGGACATTGCCTACGCGGTGTACACGCCGGAGCGGCGGCATCCGGTGGAAGTGGCCGCGAGCGAAGAAGAGCATCTGATCAACTGGCTCTCCAAACGGCTGAATCGGCCGCTCTCGGTTCCTTCGTTGCAGGAATACGGTTACTCGCTGGTGGGCGGGCGGCTTCTGCCGGGCGAAGCGGGACCGGCGGCGCAATTCATGTACGAGAACGGCAGCGGCGCGCGCCTCACGCTCTACGTCACCGGCACGTCGCGCGACGAAACCGCGTTCCGCCTGTTCCGTGAGGGCAACCGGCGCACCTTCTACTGGATCAACGACGGCACGGGCTACGCGCTGTCCGGGCCGATCGCGGAAGGCAAATTGCGCACCATCGCCATCGACGTGTGCAGCGCGCTCGGCGGCAAACCGGAGTCGTGGCAGTAGCGGCGGTCGCGGGGCCGGTCGGCTGCCGCGCCGGGTCTGCAACACGCCGTAACGCAAACCGTTCGCGCCGCCGCGGCGCATGCGGAATAGCGTCGCGAAGGGCTTCGTTTACTGCTTGCTGGATCGTGTTGTGGCCGCGCACCCATGCGTGTTCACGACACGGTTTCGAGCAAGGCAAACCGACGGTGTCTTCACGGTGCCGACACGTTTTTTGCGGGTCGCAACGCCGGCGCGTCGAGGCAGCAAAATCATGCTCACATTTCATCAGTTCGGCAGCCGGCTGTATCGCGGCATAGTCTGGTTGTGTCTGGGCGCTGCGTGCGCGGCGCCGCTCGCGGCGCACGCGGATGACGACGCGCTGTCAGGCGACGGGTCGACGTGCCGGTTCGTGGCGGGGCAGGCGGAAATCGACGGCGTCATGCAGCAGATCACCGGCCGCGCGTGCCTGCAACCGGACGGCACGTGGCAGATCGTCGATGACGATGCCGCCGCTCAGGCGCTGGCGGATGGCGCGGCCTACTACTACGATCCGTGGTACTGGGGGCCGGCGGTCGTATTCGGTGTCGGCGTGTCGTTCGTGTTCATCGACCGCTTTCATCATTTTCATCACATGGATCATGTGCGCTATGTGCGAGGCGTGCGCGGACCGTATGTGGTGGGCGGCCACGGCGGTTGGCACGGCGCGCCGCCCATGCACGCATGGGGCGGCATGTCGCACGGCGGCGGTGGAATGCGCCGCTAACCCGTTGCCGCCCGCTCGCGTGGCGGCCAAGGAGAGGCTTTGATTCGCAGCTTGCCGCCGAAGGTATCCGCCGCGCAGTTCGAGCGCGCGCTCGCGGCCTGGCGCTCGATTGTCGGTGAGCCGCAGGTGGTGAGCTCGGCGGACGCGCTCGCCGCGTATCTCGATCCGTTCGCGCCCGGCGAGCGCGAAGCGTTTTCGGCCAGCGCCGCGCTCATGCCCGGCTCCGTCGACGAGATCCGCGCGATATTGCGGATTGCCAATCAATTTCGCATTCCACTATGGACCGTCTCGACCGGCCGCAACTTCGCCTACGGCGGCGCGGCGCCGCGCCTCACCGGTTCGGTCGTGCTCGATCTGCACAGGATGAACCGCATTCTCGAAGTGAACGAGACAATGGGCTATGCGCTGGTCGAGCCAGGCGTCAGTTACTTCGATCTGTACGCGTATCTGCGCGAGAAGGGCTACAGGCTGTGGGTGGATCCGCCCGCGGCCGGTTGGGGCAGTGTGGTCGGCAATACGCTCGAGCGCGGCTTCGGCTATACGGACTACGGCGATCACGCGGCGGCGCAGTGCGGCATGGAAGTGGTGCTGGCCAACGGCGACGTGTTGCGCACGGGCATGGGCGGAATCGAAATCGGCACCGCGTGGCAGCTGTATCAGCCGGGTTACGGACCCTCGTTCGATGCGATGTTCATGCAGTCGAACTACGGCATCGTCACCAAGCTGGGCATCTGGCTGATGCCCGCGCCGCCCGCGTATCTGCTTGGCGAAATCCAGTTTCGTCATGAAGCGGATCTCGAAACGATCGTGGAGATTTTGCGGCCGTTGCGGCTCGATGAAACGATCCGCAATCACGCGGTGATCGAAGGCGGCCTGCGCCGCGCGGCCGGCCTGTCCGCGCGCGCGCAGTGGTATGACGGCCCTGGCGCGATGCCCGAAAGCGCGGTGGCCGCGATGCTCGACAAGCTGGATGTGGGCCGCTGGAATCTGCATTTCGCGCTATACGGTACGCCTGAATTGATCGACGCGCGCTATGCGCTCGTGCAGCGCGCGTTCGCCCGCGTGCCGCAGGCGCGGCTCTCCGCCAGGCGTTACGCGGGCGATGCGCAGCCCACCGCGGGCGGCGATCGCAATCTCGCCGGCATTCCGGCAATGACCGCGTTTCGCATGCTCGACTGGCGCGGCGGCGCGGGCGCGCACGTCGACTTCGCGCCGGTGTGTCCGGCGACCGGGCGCGACGCATTGCGTCAATACACGATGGTCAAAACGCGCGCCGCGGAATACGGCTTCGATTACTACGGCGGTTTTACGGCGGGCGCGCGGCATCTGCATCACATTTTCGCGGCGATCTTCGACCGCGACGACGCGAACCAGGTCGAGCAGGCCGGCGCGCTGGTGCGTTCGCTGATCAGCGACGCGCGCGCGGCGGGCTACGGCGAATATCGCACGCATCTCGCATATATGGATTTTGCCGCGGCCCAATACAGCTTCAACGACGGTGCTCTGCTGCGGCTCTCGGAAACGATCAAGGACGCGCTCGACCCGAACGGCATTCTCGCGCCGGGCAAGCAGGGCATCTGGCCGGCGGCGTGGCGCGACCGGCGAGGCTACACCTGAGGCGTGCGCCGCACGCGCTCAATGACGACAGGAGCGATCAATGGACCGCCGCACTTTCATGATGACCGGCGCCTGTCTGCCAACCGTGGCAGGCGCCGCGTGGCCGTGGCTCGCGCACGGCGCGGTTCATGGCAACACAGTGGCGCTCGCCGATTCCACGCTGGCCCACGGCGCCGCGCTCGCCGGCTATGCCGTGCACAGGCAGTGGCGCGTGTTCGAAACCGGCGACGATATCGGCATGCTCTGGTACACGACACTCGCACCGCTTCTTCGCGCGACGTCCACGCATGCGCCGGCCTCGCTGATCGGCCTCACGCGCGTTTCGGATTATTTCGTCCTGAGCGAACTCGCGACGAGTGCGGGACACCGGATCGAACACACTCGCGAACAGGGCGCGGACGCTCACGCGCAACCGGCCCATGTTGCGTTCGTGTTCGCGCCGCGCGTGCCGCGCTAGAACCTGTATGCCTTGTTCTTCGGATCGAACGTCGAGTCGTCGAAGGTTTTCGGCGTGATGGTTTCGAACACGATTCTCTCGAAGATATTGCCGTCGTTGTCGTAAGACTCGACGCTGCGGAAATACGGATGCCGCAGATCGAGGCCGAGCGTTTCCTTCTTCGCGTAGAACTGCGGCTGGCCCATCGGCGTTTCGAAGGTGAAAGCCACCACACGTACGCCGTCGATCGTTTTGACTTCCACCGTGGACGAGCGCGGCAAGCCGGCGGCAGCGTACTTTTTGCCTTCGTCGAGATACTGGTTCGCAATGTATTCGGTGCCGAGATCGCGCACGTCATGGTTCGATTGCGAGTGGGCGAGGGCGCCATTCAGCGAAGTCCACAGCGGCATCACATTCAGGATGCCGCCCAGGTGTCCATACAATTCGTCGGTCCGCTTGGACTCGTCGTAGATGACTTCCTGACCCGCGTGGCCGCCGTCGGGCAGCCACGTGGCGTAGATTCGCAGCGGGTCGTGCGTGAGGCGCACCAGCATGTGATCGGGCTTGTCGGGCCAGCTGCCGTGAATGCGTTCGGAACGCGACATGGTGAACTCGTACGACGGATAACCGTTCGGCCCTTCCTTGATATAGCGCGGCAACGCGAGCGGATCGAGCGACTGGAATAGCGCGACCAGTTGGGCGTCGCCGAGCTTTTCCAACGCGCCGCTCTGTTGCGCGGCGCGCAGCCATTTGACCTGCTGATCCAGCGTGAGCTTGCTCACCTGCGAGGCCGGCGTGGCCGGCGCCTTGACGGCGCTGACGGTATCGAGCGCGGGCGGCGTGTCGTCGTTTTGCGCGAACGCGGCGGGAGTGGCCAGCGCGGCCAGTGCGGCCGTGCCGGCCATGAGCGCGGCGAGCAGAAGTCCGCGCGACGGCGCGCTTTGCAACGGTGCATGGCGCGACGCCCACAAGCGGGCGGCTTGCGCTGAATCACGGATGAGGTGCATGAAGGCCGGCGTGCGGCATGAGCGTGCGGACATGCGGTGCTTCATGAATCTCTCCGTAAGGCGATGCGAGGCGCAACCTCTGTCAGGCAGGCTTTTGCTTCGCGAGTTCCTCGTCGCGCAGTGCGCGGCGCAGAATTTTCCCTACGTTGGTTTGCGGCAGCTCGTCGCGGAATTCGACGAGCTTCGGCACCTTGTAGCCTGTCAGGTTCTTGCGGCAATGAGCAATCACCTGTTCGGCCGTCAGCGAAGGATTGCGCCGGACGATGAACACCTTCACCCGTTCGCCTTGCGCGGCATCGGGCACGCCGATGGCCGCCACTTCCCGCACGTCCGGATGCGTTGCGATCACGTCTTCGACTTCGTTCGGATAGACGTTGAAGCCCGACACCAGGATCATGTCCTTCTTGCGGTCGATCAGGCGGATGAAGCCGCGCGAATCCATCACGCCGATGTCGCCGGTGGCGAGCCAGCCGTCGCCGTCGATCACCTTGGCGGTCTCCTCCGGGCGATTCCAGTAGCCCTTCATCACCTGCGGCCCCTTCACGCACAATTCACCCGCCTCGCCGATGTTCGCCCAACTGCCGTCGTCCTTTCTGAAACGCACGTGAGTGGACGGCGCGGGCAAACCGATCGACCCTTCGAAGTCACGCATGTTGGCCAGATCGACCGGATTCATCGAGACGATGGGCGAGCATTCGGTCAGCCCGTATCCTTCGATGATCGGTTTGCCGGTCACCGCCTTGAAACGCTCGGCCACCGATTTCTGCGTGGCCATGCCGCCGGCCATCGCGAGCTTGAGATCCGAGAAGTCGCGCTTGCAGAATTCCTCGTTTTCGAGGAACGCGTTGTAGAGCGTATTCACGGCGGTCATGCCGGTGAATTTTTCGTGACGGATGATCATCATCACGCGCTTCATGTCGCGCGGATTGGCGATCAGAATGTTGCGCCCGCCGAGCCCCATGAAGATCAGCGCGTTCACGGTCAGCGAATAGATGTGGTAGAGCGGCAGCGGCGTGAGCACCGTTTCGACGTCGCCGGTCAGTTGCCCTTCGGACCACGCCTTCGCCTGCAGCAGATTGGCGATGATGTTCTTGTGCGTGAGCATCGCGCCCTTGGCGACGCCGGTCGTGCCGCCCGTGTACTGGAGGAACGCAATGTCCGCATGCGTGGGGCGCACGGGCGTCAACGGCCGCGAGTAGCCGATCGAAAGCGCTTCGAGCAGCGGCACGGCTTTGGGCAGGTTGTACGCGGGCACCATCTTTTTTACGTGCCGCAGCATGAAATTGAGCAGACGTCCCTTCAGATTCAGGCCGTCGGCAAGCAGATCGCCGAGGCCGGTCACGATGACGTTCTGCACTTTGGTGCCGGGCAGCGCGTCTTCAACCGTCTTCGCGAAGTTCTCGAACATGATGATGGTTTGCGCGCCGCTGTCCTTCAGTTGATGCGCGAGTTCACGCACCGTATAGAGCGGATTGACGTTGACCACCACGCCGCCGGCCTTCAGTACGCCGAACAGCGACACCGGGTACTGGAACGTGTTCGGCAGCATGATCGCCACGCGCTCGCCCGGCTTCACGCCGAGGCTTTGCAGATACGCCGCGAATGCGCTGGCCTTGCGGCCGAGCTCGCCGTAGGTCATGTTCGCGCCCACGCTCACGTAGGCCACACGCTCGCGGAACCGGGCGATACATTCGTCGAAGAACTGCACGACCGATTCGTATTGCGCGACGTCGATGTCGTGCGGCACGTCGGCCGGATAGGACGCGTACCAGATGCCGTCGGTGTTGGGCGCGTGGTCGGGCGCCTGAGTCTGCGTGGAAGCAGGCGCCGGGTTTGCTGCGTCCTGCGGCGCGGAATCGGCGGCAGGCGGAAGCGGGGTTTGAGTGGACTGCGTCATGATCGTCTCCCATGCAAAGCGGTCGACCGGAGCCGGCGCTGTGGTGCTGTGGCGCTCGTCCCGGTCCCATGCAAGATAGTGGCTGAAGCTGCAGCTTCACCTGTTTGTGTGTTGATCCTGCGGTCGGTCAGTCAGTCATCGAAGCACTCCGCGCGATTGCGGCAGCGCGCGAAGCAAAAACACGCCGCGAAGCGAGTGGGAAAAACCTCACGCCGCTCAGCGCTCCAGAATCGCGACCACCCCCTGGCCGCCCGCCGCGCAGATCGAAATCAGCCCGCGCGCGGTGCCGGCCGGCTTGTCGAGTTGCGCGAGCATTTTCGCGAGACCGGCGACGATGCGCCCACCCGTTGCCGCGAATGGATGACCCGTGGCAAGCGAGCTGCCATTCACGTTCAGTTTCGCCCGGTCGATCGCACCAGGCGCGCCCGGCAAACCGAGTTGCGTGCGGCAATATTCGTCATCCTGCCATGCCGCGAGCGTGCACAACACCTGTGCGGCAAACGCTTCGTGAATTTCGTACAGATCGAAGTCCTGCAGCGTGAGTCCGGCGCGCGCCAGCATGCGCGGCACAGCGTACACCGGCGCCATCAGCAGGCCTTCTTTCCTGTCGAAGAAATCGACGGCGGCGGTTTCGGACCAGCTCAGATACGCGAGCACGGGCAGTCCATGCCGCGCGGCCCAGTCCTCGCTCGCGAGCAGCACCGCGGAGGCGCCGTCGGTGAGCGGCGTCGAATTGCCGGCGGTCAGCGTGCCGGCGTCGCGGTCGAACACGGGCTTCAGGCTCGCGAGTTTTTCGAGCGTGAGGTCGGCGCGCAGATTGTTGTCCTGCGCAAGACCCCGGTACGGTGTCATCAGATCGTTGACGAAGCCGCGCGCGTACGCCGCCGTCAGCTTGCGGTGGCTGTCGTAGGCGAGCACGTCCTGCGCCTCGCGCGAGATGTTCCAGCGTTTCGCCATCAGCTCGCAATGCTCGCCCATCGAAAGGCCCGTGCGCGGCTCGCCGTTGCGCGGCAGCAGCGGCTTGAAAAACATGCCGGGCCGCAGTTTGCTCAGCGCGCCGACGCGTTGCCCGGTGCTCCTGCCGCGATTCGCTTCGAGCAGGATCTTGCGCATCCGCTCGTTGACGCCGATCGGCGCATCGGAAGTCGTATCGACGCCGCCCGCAATGCCCACTTCGATCTGCCCCAGCGCGATCTTGTTGGCGACGAGGATGGCAGCTTCGAGTCCGGTGCCGCAGGCCTGCTGCACGTCGTACGCGGGCGTCTCTTTGGCCAGCGTGGTGGACAGCACGGATTCGCGCGTCAGATTGAAGTCGCGTGAATGTTTGATGACAGCGCCTGCCGCGACTTCGCCCAGCCGTTCGCCGTGCAGGTTGTAGCGGTCGATCAGGCCTTGCAGTGTGAAGGTCAGCATGTCCTGATTCGACGCGGTCGCGTAGGCGGTGTTCGAGCGGGCAAACGGAATCCGGTTGCCCCCGATTATGGCGACGCGGCGTACGGCTGGCGGCGGGTTGGACATGCTCGGCTCCTTCGGGTCGTTCCCGGGTTTTATTGAATGGTGCGAATGGTGCATATGCTTCGATTGCGGTGATGCCTGATCACGACGGTCCTGATACAACAACGGTTTCAGCGGGTCCGAATTCCACGACTCGATGCCCGGTGCGCATGCCTCATTGCAGTCTCCACTGCATGCGGCCGCGCAAATGCGGTTTCTGCCCGCCCATGTCGCGCACTTCAATGTCGCGTTCGATCAGCGAAGGCGACGCGCTCCACAGTGAAACCTCGCCGGGCAGCAGCATCGGCAGTTTGAATTCGGCGCTGAGCGTGGCTTCCGCGAGCGGCTTCGGCGGTTGCAGCGCGGAGGCGGCGCGCGCCAGCGTCCACATGCCATGCGCGATCGCGCGCGGAAAACCGAAGGCCTTCGCGGACAGCGCGCTCAGATGGATCGGGTTGTAGTCACCGGAAACGCCGGCGTAGTCGCGGCCGAGTTGCGACGGGAGCTGCCAGCGTGCGATGCGTTGCAGCGGTTCGGGCCCGAGTTCGAGCGGATCGAGCACGCTGCCGCTCGCCGGCACGCCGCGCTTCAGATAGACGCTGTCGCCGTCCCACACTGCTTCGCCGCGCCGGTACATGCGGGTATGCAGCACGAACGCCTGGCCTTTGTCGTGGCGCAGCAGCGCGCCGAATTCCACTTCGACGCGCAGCATGTCCTTGTAGGCGAGCGGCCGGCGCAGGCGCACATGGTTGGCCAGATGCACGAGCCCGAGCGCCGGCCACGGAAACGCCGGGTCGGTCAGCATCAGCAGATGCAACGGAAAGGCGAGCAGATGCGGATACGTGAGCGGCACGCCGTGCTCGGGAATGAAGCCGCACACGCGCGCGTAACGCCAGATCTGCCCCGGCTCCAGGGCAACGGCGGGGCGCACGAGACGCAGCGGCGGCAGATGCGTCTCGCGCCCGCGTTTGACGATGCCGGACAACGCGCGCGCATAGAGCTTCGCGGGCGCGGGCAAGGTGTCGATCACGACGGTCCTCGGCCGCACCGCATCCGGCCGCGCTGTGTTCGATGCATGACTGCCGCCGAACGGATCCCCCGGCTCGCTCATGGTCACGCTCCAATCAGGCTTTGTCCGCACACGCGCACGACCTGGCCGCTCACGCCCGCCGATCCCGGATGCGCGAGCCACGCAATGGTCTGCGCGACGTCGACCGGCTGGCCGCCCTGGCTCAACGAATTCATGCGGCGGCCGGCTTCGCGGATCGCGAGCGGAATCTTCGCGGTCATCTGCGTTTCGATGAAGCCGGGCGCGACCGCGTTGATCGTGATGCCGCGTGCGCGCAGTTGCGGCGCCATGCTCTGCACCCGGCCGATCACGCCGGCCTTCGAGGTGGCGTAATTGGTCTGGCCGAGATTGCCGGCAATGCCGCTGATCGACGACACGCCAACGATCCGGCCGCCGTCGCGCAGAATGCCGGCGGCGAGCAGGGCGTCGTCGATCCGCTCCTGCGCGGACAGGTTGATGTCGATCACGCTTTGCCACGCGGCCTCGGTCATCTTCGCGATGGTCTTGTCCTTCGTGATGCCGGCGTTGTGCACGACGATATCCACGCCCTGTTCGTCGAGCGCGGCGGCGATCTGCGCGGGCGCTTCGGGCGCGGCGATGTCGAACGCGAGCGCGGTGCCGTTCAGTTGACGCATGGTGGCGTCGAGCGCTTCACGGGCCGTTGGAATGTCGATGCCGATCACGTGCGCGCCTTCGGCGGCCAGCACGCTCGCAATCGAGGCGCCGATGCCGCGCGCGGCGCCGGTCACGACCGCGCGCCGGCCCGCGAGCGGCTGGTGCCAGTCGAACGTGGATGTTGCCTCAAGGCCCGCGCCGGCCGCGGCCACGCGCACGGCCTGACCCGACACATAAGCCGAACGCGGTGACAGAAAGAACCGCAGCGTCGCTTCAGCGCGGCCTTCGGCGCCTTGCTCCACGTAGACCAGATTGGCGGTGATGCCGCGCCGCGCTTCCTTGCCGAGCGAACGCGTGAAGCCTTCCAGCGCGCGCTGCGCGGTCCACTGACGCGGCGTCGCACAGCTTTCCGGCGGCCGTCCCAGCACGATGATGCGTCCGCACCGGCCGAGCGAGCGCAACGTGTCGTGAAAGAAGCCGTGCAGCGGTTCGAGCTGGGTGCTGTCTTCGATCCCGCTCGCGTCGAACAGCAGGGCTGCGAGTTTGCCCTGGGAGCCGGACTCGGCCGCTTCGAAACGCCCCGTCATCAGACCGTGGCGATTGGCGAGCGGCACCCACAGCCCGGCGCTTTCATGCGCGACGCTCGTCACGCCGATGCCGGTTACGAGATTCGCGAGCGCGTCGAGCAGCTGCGGTTCGCGGCCCGCACCGATCGCCATCAGGCCGCCGAACTCGGGTTGGTCGGCGCGGTAGCGGCGCAGCACCTCGGGCTTCGGCAGGCCGAGCGAGCGCGCAACGCGCGCGCCGAACGGCGAATTGACGAAGTTCAGATAAGAGTCGTTCATATTATTGATTGCTCCGCTGGCCACGCCCCGCAGGCGGCCCCCGTCCCGAACGAAGTCCCTCGCGGGATTGGAGGCGTCGAACGTGTGTCAGTGTGCACCGAGTTCGGCGCACGCGGCGCGCCTTTCCCGGATGTTTTTTACAAGCCGGCCAGGCCGGCGCCGAACTCAGGCCGCGAGCTCCAGCGCCTTTTCCAGCGTCTCCTTGCGTTTTTGCAGATTGGCAAGCATGTCGAAGTCGGCGGGGAAATCGTCCACCTTCACGACTTGTGCGCCATAACGCGCGTAGTCGTCGAGCACGCGGCGTTCGTCGGCGTCGAGCAGGCCTTTTTTCTGCGCCGCGTCGGTCCATGCGGCCAGTTGCGGCAGGCTCTGCGGCATCGGCTCGAGCAGACCTTGTTTGACCGCCTCGCGCAGCTTCTGGTCGATCTGCGTGAAGCGCGGGTTCAGTTCGAACACCAGCTCGCCGTAGCCGAGCGCATCGACATCGGGATGCGGCACGTATGAATCGGACACCAGACGGTTGCGCGCGGCGCCCGGCGTTTGCATCAGTTCGGCGATTTGGCTGCCGAGGCGGTCGGACGGCTCACGGTGCGGCAGCCCGAACGGAAACGCGAGCACGCGCACGAGGCCGGCGGCGACGCGGTTCGGGTAGTTGGCAAGCACGCCGTCGAGCGCGTGTTGCGCCTTGTACAGCGAATCCTCGACGCCCCAGCGGACCAGCGGCAGGTCTTCTTCCTGACGGCCTTCGTCCTCGAAGCGCTTGAGCGTGGCCGAGATCAGGTAGAGCTGCGACAGCACGTCGCCCAGACGCGCGGAGATGCGCTCACGGCGTTTCAGATCGCCGCCGAGCACGAACATCGAGACGTCGGCGAGCAGCGCGAATGCGGTGGAAAGGCGGGTCGCCGCGCGATAGTACGCATGCAGCGGCGCATGGGCCATGCGCGGCCTGGCGATGAACGCGCCACCCGTCACGCCGTACACGAAACTGCGCACCACGTTGGACAGCGTGAAGCTGACGTGGCCGAAGAACGCTGCGTCGAAATCGCGCAGCGCCTTCGCGCGATCCGTTTCGCGCGTGGCGGCCATTTCCTTCAGCACATACGGATGACAGCGGATCGCACCCTGGCCGAAAATGATCAGGCAGCGCGTGAGAATGTTCGCGCCTTCCACGGTGATCGCGATCGGCACCTGCTGATAGGCGCGCGCGAGAAAGTTCGACGGCCCCATGCAGATGCCCTTGCCGGCGGCGATATCCATGCCGTCGTTGATGACGATGCGGGCGCGCTCGGTGATGTGATACTTGGCGATCGCCGAAATCACCGAGGGTTTTTCGCCGAGGTCCACCGCGTGCGCCGACAGGCGCCGCGCGGCGTCCATCACATACAGGTTGCCGCCCATGCGGCCGAGCGCTTCCTGCACGCCTTCGAACTTGCCGACGGCGGTGCGGAACTGGCGGCGAATCGCGGCATAAGCGCCGGTGCCGCGCACGGCGATTTTCGCCATTCCCACATTCGAGGACGGCAGCGAAATCGCCCGGCCCGCTGCGAGGCATTCCATCAGCATGCGCCAGCCGTTGCCGACCTGCGCGCGCCCGCCGATCACCCAGTCGAGCGGAATGAACACGTCCTTGCCCGAGTTCGGACCGTTCTGGAACACCGCGTTGAGCGGCCAGTGACGCCGGCCGATGTTCACACCCGGATGGTCGGTCGGAATCAGCGCACAGGTAATGCCGGGTTCATCGTTCGTGCCGAGCAGATGGTCGGGATCGAGCGCGCGGAAGGCGAGACCGAGCACGGTCGCGATCGGTCCGAGCGTGATGTAGCGCTTGTCCCACGTGACGCGAAAACCGAGCGTCTCGCGGCCTTCGAACGTGCCTTGGCATACGATGCCGACATCCGGAATCGCCGCTGCATCGGAACCGGCGTACGGGCTCGTCAATGCGAAGCAGGGAATTTCCTCGCCGCGGGCGAGGCGCGGCAGATAGTGGTTTTTCTGCTCGTCGGTGCCGTAGTGCATCAGCAGTTCGGCGGGGCCGAGCGAGTTCGGCACCATCACCGAAACGGCGGCGGCCGAGCAGCGCGTGGCGAGCTTCATGATGACCTGCGAATGCGCATACGCGGAGAACTGCTTGCCGCCGTACCGCTTCGGAATGATCATGCCGAGAAAGCCGCGCTCCTTGATGTACTGCCAGGTTTGCGGCGACAGGTCCTGCCAGATCATGGTGGTGTCCCAGTCGTTCGCGAGATCGCACAGCTGCTCGCATTCGACGTCGAGGAACGACTGTTCTTCCGCGCTCAGCGTGGCGGGGCCGTAGCCGAGCAGCTTGTCCCAGTGCGGGCGGCCCGAGAACAGTTCGGCGTCCCACCAGACCGTGCCGGCTTCGATCGCGTCACGCTCGGTCGGCGACATCTCCGGCAGGATCTTGCGGAAGATGTCGAGCACGGGCCTCGCGAGCCACGCGCGGCGCAGCGGCTTGAGCGCGAGCACGAGGGCAGGCAGGACGAAGACGATGGCGAGCAGCGTGGTGGCCACCGCGCCCGCGGCACCGCTCACGTGCGCGGCCGCCACCCAGACGATCATGAAGGCAAGCCACCATGCGGCGCGTGCCTGAACGTAGACGAGCGCGAGAGCGGCGATGACGAGCACTAGGATGAACCACGGCATGACGTTTCCTCCTGTTTCGATGGTGCGTGCGAACGCATCCGGCCTGTTCCGCGTGCGGACGGCTCATGGCGGCGCCGTCCGCAGCGGCTGTTCGCTAGGCCGTGCCGTGCAACGCGTGCTGAAACGCGCCCGCTTCCATGTTGTCGCCACGGCGTTCGCCTTCGGATATGCCCGCCGATGCCGATGCCGATGCCGATGCCGATGCCGATTCGCCTGACGCCCGTGCCGTGCTTGCCGCGCCCTGCGCGCTGCCATCTATCGGGCATTCCGAGCCGCCCTCGGTAGCATCGCCCAGCACTGCGGCGAAGGCGGCCAGTTGCGAGCCGTCGGGCAGCGGCGCCTTGAGCGCGGCCACCATCAGCGAGGCGAGGCGTGCTATGAGCTGCAGGTCGTTCATCGACTTGCCCTGCGAGAACTCGGAAATCAGACTGTCCGTATCGGTACCGGCCAGCACGCCCGAGAGCGCGCCAATCGCAAAGTGAAGGCGCCAGCCGAGTTCCTCACGCGGCAAATGCGGCAACGCGCGCTGGAACGCATCGAAAAAGCGCACCGCCACCGAAGCGTAGTGCCCATTAAGAAAGTCGCGAATGAACGACGACGGGTCGGTATAAGCGCGTCCCAGCAAACGCAGAAATGCTTTACCGCCCACTCGCGGATCGCGTGACAGGCGCAGCGCGGGAATGAACATCGCGCCCAGCACGTGCTCGCAGGTCAGACGCTCGCCGAGCATCGCATCGAAACGATCGAGCAGCTTGAGCCGCTCCTGGTTGAGACGGTCGAGGCGGCGCGACAGCATCGAGTGAATCAGCGACTCCTTGCTGCCGAAGTGGTAGTTCACCGCCGCCAGATTGACTTCGGCGCGCGAAGTAATCTGGCGCAGCGACATCGCCTCATAGCCGCATTCGATAAAGAGCGTTTCGGCGGCGTCGAGGATGCGGGACTTCGTATCGCCGGCATGCCGGCCTGTTGTGCGAACTGCCATATTGCGTCTCCCAGTTGCCGGGCATCCGGCCCGCAAACAGGCGATTCAAATGTGGATTTGAAACGACCGTTTTTTTCAGGATAAGAAGGAATGGTGTGTGCGATCAAGGCTCTGTGTCGACTAACTCCTCTAGAAGACCTGACGAAGGCCGAGCTTTCCCCGCGCGCGGCGCGTCAAACCGCGCGGAAATAAAAAAGGCCGTTCCGATGGAAATCGGAACGGCCTCGTATTGCTTTGCTACTCTGTTTGGCCCAGCTTCTGTTTGCTGACGCATGCTTTGCGTCGCGGCGGTTCGAGCCGCCTTTGCCGCCTATTGTGCCCGATAACGCGCCGGCAAAATAGCCGTTTGGTTCAAACGCTTAAAGCTGTGCCGCAACCTGCTTCGCCGACTGCGTCATGTCGATGCCGCGGCGCTCGCGGCTGAACGGAATCAACGCGGCGATCACCACTGCCACGATGCCGATCACCACCGCCATGATGAGCGCGTAGTTGTTGCCGTGCGCTTCGGCGGCGCTCGCCTGCAGCGGGCCGTTGACCGACGCGATCAGATTGCCGAGCTGGTACACGAGGCCGGGGAACGTCGCGCGAATTTCATCGGGCGAGATTTCGTTCAGGTGCACCGGAATCACACCCCACGCGCCCTGCACGGAGATCTGCATCAGGAATGCGCCGACCGCGAGCAGCAGCGGGGTGGTGGAGAATGCCCACAAGGGCAGCACTGGCAACGCGATCAAGGCCGCGATGAAGATCGCGCGTTTGCGGCCGATCTTCTCGGACAACGAACCAAAGAACAGGCCGCCGCAAATCGCACCGACGTTCAGCGTGATCGTGATCCACGACACCGTATGCGCGTCGAACTGATGCTGCACGCGCAGGAAAGTCGGATACAGATCCTGCGAGCCGTGCGAGAAGAAGTTGAACGCGGTCATCAGAATGATCGCGTACAGCGACAACTTGACGTTCTGCCTGAGCGTGGCCACGAGACCCGGGCGCGCTTTCTTTTCGAGCGTCTTGAAGGCGGGCGATTCCGGCACATGCGCCCGCACGTACAGCACGAGCAGAGCGGGCAGCACGCCGACAAAGAACATGCCGCGCCAGCCGATGTACTGATAGAACACGCCGAACACGACCGAGGCGAGCAGATAGCCGCTCGGATAGCCGGCTTGCAGCAGACCCGAGACGATGCCGCGTGATTTGGGCGGCACGGTTTCCATGGTCAGTGCGCCGCCCACGCCCCATTCGCCGCCCATCGCGATGCCGAACAGCGCGCGCAGCACGAGCAGGGTGGCCAGGTTCGGCGAAAAGCCGGAGAGCAATTCCAGCAGCGAGAAACACGCGATGTTGACCATCAGCGTGGGACGGCGGCCGTACCTGTCGGCGAGCCAGCCGAAAATCAACGCGCCGACCGGACGCATCATCAGGGTCAGCATAATGCCGAAGGCGACCTCCGGGATTTTCGTATTGAACTCGGCCGCGATATCTTTCAATACGAACACCATTAGAAAGAAATCGAATGCGTCGAGTGTCCAGCCCAGATAGGCGGCGATCGTGACGTTTCTCTGTTCCCGTGTCCAGCTCATTGATTGTTCTCCTGAGTCTCCAATCACCCGTGTTCAGCTACGGGCGGCTCCGCAGCCCCGCACGCCCTGTGGCAAAGGCTCCGGGGCGAGTGTACGCCGACTGTTAAACGCTTGCATGAATGAAAGCGCGTTTATCCGTATTAATCCCTGGAGCAAGTTTCATGCGAAATGGCGGTGCATGCTTAATGTCGGGTAAATGTAATTATTGTATTAATGGCGTGTGCAATACGGTTTGTTATTTGTAATCTGTTTCGCGCGCCATTGCACGGTAATCCGTCGGTCTTACTTCAAGCTAATTCGCGCGCGATAGAGGTGACTCGCGGAATTCCGGTTGGCGGCGGCGCGGAGAGATCTTCTTTGTGTGGTTCGCCAGGTAAGTTTGCCAGGTGAGCGTGGTGGCGTCCGCGCGGTTCGCGCGGGCGCGAGTCGTTTTTTCTGGCGCTTTAGATTTAACGCTCTGTTGGATCGGACGAGGTGGCGCGGGCCGAAACGTGGGCGCCTGAGCCTTGCGGCCGGCCGGGAGACCCTGTGGCACCTTGCCTTTCTGGTTATTTATGCACTGCATGAATCAGTCGAGCCGAAAAATCAATTGGATTCATGGTGCATCGCCGAATAACATGGTCGGCATCCCATTCTTTTTTGCTATCGCCGACGCGCCATGTCAGTCAGATCAATCACTTCCGTGCCAGTACGCCGCGAGCGGAGTCCGTTTGCCGTCGTGGCCGCCGTCACGCTGCTCACGGGCCTCGGCGCCGGTTTGGGCGGCATGCTGCTCGCGTTGCTGCTGCACGGCATCCAGCATCTCGCATACGGCTACAGCGTGACGCACGTGATCAGCGCCGAGAGTTTTCTGCAAGGCGTGAGCGGCGCCGCGCCCGAGCGCCGCCTCGTCGTGCTGGCGATCTGCGGTTTGGTGGCGGGGCTCGGCTGGTGGGCGCTGTACCGGTTTGGCCGGCCGCTCGTGAGTATTCGCGAGGCAGTCAAGTCCGACGACCCGCAAATGCCTGTGCTGAGCACGACGATCCATGCATTGCTGCAGATCGTCACCGTCGCGCTGGGCTCGCCGCTTGGCCGTGAAGTCGCGCCGCGCGAGGTCGGCTCGGCGCTCGCCGGCTGGCTGTCGCGCCGCGCGGGTCTTTCGGTGGCGCAGAGCCGCATCATGGTGGCGTGCGGTGCGGGCGCGGGTTTGGCCGCGGTCTATAACGTGCCGCTCGGCGGCGCGGTGTTCGTGCTCGAAGTCCTGCTGGGCACTTTCGGCTGGCCCGCCCTGGTGCCGGCCATCGTGACCTCGTCGGTGGCGGCGCTGGTCGCGCAACTGGGACTGGGCAACGAGCATCAATACCTCGTACCTTCAATGGCGCTGAGCGCGTCGCTCGTGGCCTGGTCCGTGGTGTGCGGTCCGATTCTGGGCGCGGCGGCATGGGGCTTCGCGGAGCTGATGAAGCGCTCGCGCGCGGCCGCCCCGAAGAACTGGCGCCTGCCGGTGTTGTCGCTGCTGAATTTCGCGATGATCGGCGTCCTGGCGATGCATTTCCCGCAGTTGCTTGGCAATGGCAAGGGACCCGCGGGCCTGGCATTCGACGGTGGCCTGACCCTGAGTCTCGCCGCGATGCTGCTGGTGCTGAAGGTGGTGATTACCGCGAGCAGTCTGCGGGCGGGCGCCGAGGGCGGCCTCCTCACGCCGGGGCTCGCGAACGGCGCCTTGCTGGCGATCGTGCTCGGCGGGTTGTGGAGCATGGTGTGGCCGGGGGCGTCGCTGGGTGCGTTCGCGCTGGTCGGCGCAACCGCGTTTCTCGCTGCCTCGATGCAGATGCCGATTACGGCCGTGGTGCTGATGTTTGAATTCACCCGCATGAGCCAGGATTTTCTGATTCCTGTTCTGTTTGCCGTGGGCGGCGCGCTGCTCGGTTTTCGCGCCTGCGCGAAGTGGCTGCCGGCGCTGCAGTCGAGCTTTGGCTGGAACTGGAGCGGGGCGGGCAAAGCGCGATAAGGCGTTGGCCTTTGGCGGCGCGGCACGATGAATGCCGTGCCGTCAAAAGCACAACGCGCCGGTCCGCCGCTGCTCGAACGTTACGGCCTTTTCCTCGCCGCCACCTCGCGGATCAGATTCCCCACCACCTCCAGATCCTCGATTCCCGTCAGATCGCTTTTCGCCTCGCCGGTCTCGACAATCTCTCTCAATAGCCGCCGCACGGTTTTGCCGGCGCGTGTCTTGGGCAGCGCCTTGCAGACGAACACCTGCTCCAGACGCGCGATAGTCCCGATCGCGTCGCTCGCCGCCGCGCAAATCTGCCCGATAGTCGACTCGACCGGCGCCCCGGCTACCAGCGTCACGAACGCCACGGGCACCGTGCCCTTGACCGCGTCGCTCACGCCGACCACCGCCGCATCCGCAATCCCCGGCTGCGATGCCACGACCGATTCGATCTCCATCGTACTTAGCCGATGCGCGGCAACGTTGATGACATCGTCGCCGCGTCCGAGCACCCACAACTGCCCGGTGCTATCGACCACGGCCTCATCGGACGTGTTGTACACGCCGGGATAACGGCCGAAATACGTATTCAGATAGCGTTGATGGTCGTCCCACACCGTACGGGCGAGCGTTGGGAAGGGCGCCGTGAGTACCAGCGCGCCTTTGGTGCCGACCGGTGCAGTCGATCCGTCTTCGAGCAGCACGCGGTACGCGTGTCCCGGCACCGGCGTGCCGCACGAACCCGCTTTCAACGGCTCGACGCCGTAGACGGGATAGGTCCAGGTCGAACCGGTCTCGGTCTGTCCGTACGCATTGACGATCGGCAACTGATCGCCGAGCGTGTTGGATGTCCAGTGATACGTTTCCGGATCGAGCGGTTCTCCTTGCGTCGTAATCAGCCGCAAGCCGTCGATCCGGTTCGCCTTCGCCACCTCGTCGCCGAGCGCGCGCAGCATACGCAGCGCGGTCGGCGCGATCAGGATCTTGGTGACGTGATGCCGGTTGGCGATCTGGTAGAAGCGGTCTTTGCCCGGCGTATCGAGTGCGCCTTCGTAGCACACCAGACTCGCGCCGTGCGCGAGTCCGCCGATCACGGCCTGAATCGGAAACGTCAACCAGCCGACGTCGGCCGCGCACCAGTAGACGTCGTCTTTTGCCGGTCCGACCTGCCATTGCACATTGGCCCATGTGCCAAGCAGAAATCCCGCGACGCTATGCACCACACCCTTGGGCTTCGATTCGGTGCCGCTCGTGAAAATCAGAAATGCCGGCGCGTTGGCTTCGAGCGGCACGCACGGGCAATCGTCGGACTGCGCGGCGACCAGTTCCTTGTAGCCGGTCTCGCCGTCATGCAACGCGGGCGCCGCCCCGGTGCGATCGATCACGACGATGTGCTCCAGCCTCGGTGCCGAGCGCCGCGCTTTGCGGGCGTTTTCGAGTAACGGCACCTGCTTGCCGCGCCGATAACTGGCGTCCGCCGTCACCAGGACTTTGGCCCGCGAGGTTTGCAGTCTCAGCGCGGCGGCGTCGGCCGAAAAACCCGCGAACAGCACGGTATAAATTGCGCCGATCCGGTTGCACGCCTGAATCGCGACGAAAGACTCCAGCATGTTCGGCAGATAGATCGCGACGACGTCGCCCTGACCGACGCCGAGTGAACGTAGTCCGTTCGCAAAGCGTGCGGTGGCGGTGCGCAGTTGCGCATAGCTGAGCGTGGCGCAATCGCCCGGTTCGCCTTCCCACGTGATTGCCGGCCGCGACGCGTAATGCGGATCTTCCGCATAGCGATCGACACAGTTGTCGCACACGTTGAGCATGCCGCCGGCGAAGTATTTGAATTCGGGGAAGTTGCCGTCGCGCACGCTCTCCCACGGGCGCATCCAGCGGAATTTCTTCGCCACCCATTCCCAGTAGGCGTCGGGACCGCCGACGCGTTCGATCTCGCGCGCCTGCGCGAGCAAAGCGGCCTGTTCGGCGACCCGCCATTGTTCAGGCCAGGGTAGAAGCGGTTCGGCAAGCAGCGTGCTCAGCGTATCGGTGGAGCTCATGCGGTGTCTCCTGCGTCTGACTTCACGGATAGATCAACGGCGGATAGATCGGCACGGCCTGCAGACGGATCGGGCGCAACGACGGCCCGGCCCATGCTGCGGATGCGTTTGCGCCTGCTTCTGTCTGCCTGCGCCGCTCGTTCCGCTGGCTCCCGACCGTCGCTGCGCCGGTGTTGAATTTTTCTGTTTATTTTTCTGATTGCACGGATGCCGTTTGGCGTGTGAAAATCTACCTAACGTTTGTTAGATAGTCAAGCATCGGAGGCACTCGTGGGCGCAGAGGATTTCCCTGATCAGCAGCAACGTTCGCCCTATTTCAGCGAAGAACACAGCATGTTGCGCGACGTGATACGTCGCTTCATCGCCAAAGAGGTGCTGCCATTCGCGGATCAGTGGGAGATCAATGGCTATGTGCCGCGCGAGCTGCTGCGCAAGATGGGCGAGCAGGGTTTTCTCGGAATCCGGCAGTCCGAAGCATTTGGCGGTGCGGCAATGAATGTGCTCGGCACAGTGGTGCTTGCCGAAGAATTGGGCCGCTCCACCTTCGGCGGTTTTGCGATCACGGTGCTGGTTCATACGGACATGGCGTCGCCGCATCTGCAGCATGCGGGCAATCCCGCGCAACTCGAACGGCTGATGCCCGATCTCGTCGCGGGCCGCAAGATCGCCGCCGTCGCCATGACGGAAGCGGGCGCGGGTTCCGATCTGGCGTCCATGCGCACCACGGCGCGTCTGGACGGTGACCATTACGTGCTGAACGGCGCGAAGATGTTCATCACCAACGGCGTTCACGGCGACATCTATTTCGTCGCGGCCAAAACCGGCGGACCGGGCCGCAGTCATGGCGGCATCTCCATGTTCATTGTCGAGAAGGGCATGCCGGGCTTCTCCGTCGCGCGGCCGCTGAGCAAGCAGGGCTGGCTGTCGTCCGATACGGCGGAACTGGTGTTCGACGAATGCCGCGTGCCCGTGCAAAACCTGCTTGGCGAAGAGAACAAGGGTTTTTATTCGCTGGTCAGGAATCTGCAGAACGAGCGCATCACGCTTGGCGCGCAGGCGCTGGGCGAAGCATCCAGAGCCATCGAGATCACGCTCGATTACGTTACCCAGCGCACCGCTTTCGGCCAGACGCTGTGGGAGAAACAGGCGATCCGTCAGAAGATGGCGATGCTGCTCGCGAAGGTGGAAGCGGCGCGGCAACTCCTTTACAACACTGCATGGCGCGATGCGCAAGGGCAAACGGTCGTCGCGGAAGTCTCGATGATCAAGGCGCTGTGCGGAGAACTCGTCAACGAAGTGATGTACGCATGCCAGCAGTTTCACGGCGGCTTCGGCTATATGCGTGAAGCGCCGATCGAGCGAATGGTGCGCGATGCCCGTGTGCAGTCGATCGGCGGCGGCGCGACCGAGGTGATGCTCGAAGAAGTTGCGAAGCGGATGGTATGACGTCAATGGTCAGCACGCCCGTTCCCGCCATATCGACGAGGGCAGCCGCATCGGCAGACAGCGGCGATGCCGCGGCGCCCGCAACTGCTGCCAGCGACTCGCGCCGCACGATCCTCGATACGGCTGCACGCCTGTTTCGTAAAGAAGGCTACGCGGCCGTGTCGTTGCGCGACATCTCGGCGGCTTGCGGCATGAAAGCGGGCAGCCTGTATTACCACTTTGCGTCGAAAGACGAGATCGTGTCCGAGGTCCTGCGAATCGGCGTGGAGCGTGTGTTCGCCGAAGTGCGCGCGTCGATCGACGCATTAGGCAAAGACGCCGCGCCCGAGCAGGTGTTTCGTACGGCGGTTCGCGCGCATTTGCGCGCGTTGCTCGAATCGCACGACTATACGTCGGCCAACATCCGCATTTTTGGTCACGTGCCCGCGCAGATCCGGGCGGCGCAATTGCCATTGCGCGACGAATATGAAGCGGTGTGGGCCGACATCATTGCGCGACTTGTACCACGGCGGAAAAAGCGCAGTGACGAGTTGCGTTTCGTGCGGTTCTTCCTGCTCGGCGCGATGAACGGCACGCTCGACTGGTTTCATGCGGGCCACGCTTCAGTCGACGAAGTGGCGCAACGGTATGCGTCGCTGGCGCTGTCGGGCCTGCTGGGCGCAAGCCGGGGCTGACGGCGATAGAAACGGCGATATGTCATTCACCGCCGCGTTGCACGACCCGATCCAGAAACGCCAGCAGTGCGTCGCCGAACACGTCGTTCCGGTCGCCGGCCACCATATGCCCGGCGTCCATCACGTTCACATATTCGCTCTGCGGACACAGCGCGCGAAATTCCCGCGCGCCTTCTTCACTTAATACGTCGGACAATGCGCCGCGCACCAGCAGGGTCGGACACGTCAGATGCCGCGCGCAATTTTCGAGTCGCTGCTGCCGTAACGCGAAGTCCCACTCCTGAGGCTTGAAGCGGGGGTCCCAATGCCATCGATATTTGCCGTCAGCGGCAAGCCGCACGTTTTTCGCGAGGCCGTCGAGATTTTTCCGCCGTGCGCGTTGCGGCTGATAACTGGCGATTGCGTCGGCCACTTCTTCGAGCGACTCGAAGCCCTCGGGCTTTTGCGTCATGAAGCTGTGCACCCGGTCCGCGCCGTCCATCTCCACCCGCGGCGCAATATCGACGAGGATCAGCGCGCTGGCCTCGACGCGGCCTTCACCCGCCGCGATCAGACTGGTGCCGCCGCCGAGCGATGCGCCGATCAGCGCGGCGCGCGGCCTGCCGAGCGCCGCGATCACGCACCGCAAATCCTCGACCATCACGTCTTCGCCGTACGCGCCGTCGGGCGCCCAGTCGGAATCGCCGTGGCCGCGCGCGTCGAACGCGACCGCCCAGTAACCGCGCGCGCCGAGCTTTTCGCCCGCACCTTTCCACGCGTGCCGGGTCTGGCCGCCGCCATGCTGCAGCAGGACCAGCGGGCCGCGAGGGTCTCCCCACGCATCACCCGCAATCGCGACGCCGCCCGCGCCGCGCCATGTGAACATCGGCTCGGGCGTGCCGGGAAGTCTAGTACCTGCTGTCACGCGATGACTCCTTCAAGGAAACGCGATCCCATTGGGCTTGCCGGCAACGGTTCACCAGGAATCGAAAGTCGGCGCGCGTTTTTCGGAAAAGGCCTGCATGCCTTCTTTCCATTCGTCGCCGCCGACCAGCATCGACAACGCCTCGATACCAAAGCGCCGCGCCGTGCGCAGATCGGCGTCTTCGCTCACGTAGATGCTGCGTTTCGATTGCGCGACCGAGCGTGGTCCGAGTTTGCGGATCTCCAGCGCGATGTCAAGCGCGCTTTGCAGCAGCATGTCGCCCGGCACCACCGCCGACACGAGCCCATAACGGTCCGCGGTGGCCGCGTCGAGATGGGTGGCACGCAGAATCCAGTCGAGCGCTTTGCTGCGGCCGACGTGCCGGATCAGTTTCTGCACGCCGCCCGCGCCCGCCACGGCGCCAAGTCTGGTCTCGGGCAAACCGATTTTTGCATGCGAGGCGATCACACGGAAATCGCAGGAGAGCGCCAGCTCGCATCCGCCTCCGAGCGCAAAGCCGTTGATTGCGGCGATGGTCGGAAAGTGCAGTTCTTCGAGCCGGTCGAACAGCACGGCGATATCGGCCAGATAGTGGTCGCGCGCGTCGAACGGCTGATGGATCGACGCTTCGGGCCCCGCGAAATACCGCAGATGCGCGCCACAGCAAAACGCGCGCTCCTGCCCCGTGACGATCAGCGCACGGGTGCTTTCCATGTCGGCGAGATCCAGCGCGTGATCGAACTCGGAGAGCAGTTCGAGCGACAGCGTATTCATCTGCGCCGGGCGCGTGAGCGTAATCAACGCAATCGCGCGTTCGGCCCATTCGAGCCGTACCGCGCTGCCTTCGAACGTCGGTCCTTCAAATGTTCCACTCATAAGGTCTCCGGGTGTGGTGCGCACGGTCACGCTGGCGGCACAGTGCCGGGCGTGCCGATTCCTCTGGAAAGGGTAGGGGGACGACGGCCAGTCTGTCAAGAAAATGAACTGACCATCGGGTTAGTTTGGATCAAGCGGCGTGCTGGAGCGGTCCGTAATACGAGTGATCCAGCGGCATAAATTTGAAAACTAACCGTCGGGTTAGAAGATTGACCATGAAGATTAAGCCCGTTATGATGGGTCCTGGAGACAGCGCGCAACCATTGCCCGTGGCCTTCGCCATGCGTGGCGGGAGCCGGCGGGGCCGGCGTGGCGCGCAGCTCGGAGAACAGCCTGTTGCGCTGGCTTCATCCGCGAAACGGAAAATAAAAGGTCCAACATGGATGTCTATGTGATGGGAGTGGCGATTCATCCAGCGGCAGACGCGATCGGCGATCTGCGGCTGGAAGAAATGGCTTACCGCACCGCGCGCGCCGCGCTCGACAATGCGGGGGTCGAACGCCGCGAGATCGATCATCTGACGCTTGCCGCCAGCGACGAAATCGACGCACGCGGTATCAGCAGCATGCTGCTCGCCGCGCCGTCGGGCGGTTATCTGAAAGACGAAATGCGCGTCACCGATTCGGGCCTCACCGGCCTGCACCTCGGCGCGATGCGCGCGGCGGCGGGCCACTTGCAGCTTGGCCTCGTGGTCAGTTCGAACCAGAGCTCGGTCGTGCCGCTAGAAGACATCGCGCGAATGCGCGGCGAGCCTTTTTTTCTGCGGCCAGTCGGCCTGAACTTCGCGATTGCCGATGGCCTGTTCGCCGGCGCGGTGGCCGGGCGGTACGCCATTTCCGCCGCAACGGCCGCCGAACGGGTGCTCGAACGCATGCGCTCGGCGGCCCGCAACAGCCGCGCCGTAGCGCGTACGCTGCCGCGGCATGACGACATCGCGGGCTCACCCTGTCTCGCTTATCCGCTGCGCGCCGGGCATCGCGCGCCGGTCACGGACGGCGCGGTCGCCATGGTGCTCGCGTCCGGCGCATGGCTGCGCGCGCATCCGCAACACCGGCCGCTCGCGCGCATTGCCGGCATGGCGTGGGGCGTCGACCGTTATCAGCTGGATGCCGAGCGGTTGGCCGGCCTCGATATTTTCCGCAGCGGTCTCGATGACGTGCTGTCGCGCGCGGGTCTCGAAAGCGTCGACGAACTCGAAGTGGTCGAACTCGAAGCGCAAAACGCATGGGCCGACGTGGCCTTCAGCCAGGCGCTCGGCGCCTCGGCGCGTGTGAGCGTCAGCCCGTCGGGCGGCGCATGGGCGCAAAACCCGTTCTTCTGCACCGGCTTGCTGAATGCCGCCGAAGCGGCGCTGCAGGTCGCCGGCCAGGCAGGCGGCCATCAGGTCGACGGCGCGCGGCGCGCGCTCGCTCACGGCGTATCCGGCTTTGCACAACAGACTCATGGCTTTGTCGTCATGGAAGGAATAGCGGCATGAAGGCGCACAACGTAGCGGTTATCGGCGTTGGCCAGACGGAATTCCGGTCGCGCTCGGACAATCAGACTTACGCCGAACTCGCGCAGGAGGCCGTCGCGCTCGCGCTTGTCGACGCCAATCTGCAACCCGAGGAAATCGACGCGGTGGTGTTTTCAATGGCGCCGACCACCTTCATGGGCGTCGCGGACGCGGACAAATGGGCGGTCGATTACACCTGGGCGCGCGGCAAGCCGTTCATGCGCGTGCACACCGGCGGCGCGACCGGCGGCTCCGCGTTGCAGGCGGCGCACGCGCACGTCGCGTCCGGGCAGTACGGCACCGTGCTGGTGGTCGGCGCCGACCGCATCACCGAAACGCCGGACGCGCAGTTCGTGCTGAACCTGATCTGGGACGCGTTCTACGAGCAGGACTTTGCGCTGAACACGGTGACCATGACAGCGCTCGCCACGCAGCGCTACATGCACAAGTACGGCACGACCGAGCGGCAATATGCGAATGTCGTGGTACGTGCCCGCCGCAATGCGTTGAACAATCCTTCCGCGCATCTGAAGGGCGCGATCGATATCGACGCGGTACTCGCGTCGCCGCGCATTTCGTGGCCGTACAAGCTGTTCGATATCTGTCCGCGGTCGGCGGGTGCGGCGGCGGTGGTGATGACGTCCGAGACGCTCGCGCGCGAACGCTGCACGCGCCCGGCGTTCATCACCGGCACCGCGGGCGTGTCGAACACGATATTCATGGGCGATCGCATGGGACCTCACGCCGACACCGACTTCGCCGATTTCGCGGAGTTGCGCCAGGCGGCGCGCGAATGTTTCCGGCAGGCGGGCATTACGGATCCGCTGCGCGAGTTGCAAACGGTCGAAATCTACGACCCATTCAGCTCGTTCCAGTTTCCGCAGCTCGAATCGCTCGGCTTCTGCAAACCCGGCACGGCGCAGCAACTGAGCGACGAAGGCGCATTCGACATGGATGGCGCGATCGCCGTGAATCCGTCCGGCGGCACGCTGTGCACGAATCCGATCGGCGTGACCGGTCTCGTGCGCGCGGCGGAAGCGGCGCGTCAGGTCATGGGCCGCTCCGCCGCGATGCAGGTCAAGAACGTTCACAACGCGCTCGCCACCGCGATTGGTGGGTCGACGCAATTTTTCACGGTCACGATGCTGAGCGACGAGCCGCGCCGTGCCCCGGCGGCCTGACAGGAGATCATTCATGAGCAAGAGCCCAGCAACACCCGAGCCGCGCACATTTCCGGGTGAATGGCATGTGCGCTACAACTATCCGGTAGGCGACGTGGGCGCGCATTTCTTCGACGCGTTGAAGGAGAAACGCATTGTCGCGACGCGCTGCAGTGCGTCGGACATGACGTATCTGCCGCCGCGCGCTTACTGCGAGCGCAGCTTTGAAAAATGCGACGGCTACGTGGACGCCGGCATGGAAGGCACGATCGAAGCGGCGACTATCGTCAGCGCCGCATTCGACAACCTGCCGACGCCGCCCTATGCCATCGCCTATGTGCGGCTCGACGGTGTCAGCACCGCGATGGTCAACTTCGTGCGCGGCATGGATCTCTCGGACGTGCCCGCGGCAGCGGCGAAACTGCAGCCGGGTACGCGCGTGCGTGTCGAGTTCATCGATGCGCCGCAAGGCCGCATTACCGATTTCCACTACGTGCTGGCCGCCGCGTGAGTACCATCCTCTCCCGCATCGATCGCCAGTCCGACGCGTTCAGGAACAACGAAGCGCACTACGACGCGCTGCTCGCCGAACTGCGCGAACGCCACGCGCATGTGCTGGCGGGTGGCGGCGAGCGGCTGGTCGAACGGCATCATGCGCGCAACAAGATGCTCGCGCGTGAACGGATCGACCTGCTGCTCGACCCGCTGTCGCCGTTTCTCGAACTGTCGCCGCTCGCGGCCTGGGGCATGTACGGCAACGCGGTGCCGTCAGCCGGCGTGATTACCGGTATCGGCCTGATCGCGGGCACGCCCTGCATGCTGATCGCCAATGACGCCACCGTGAAGGGCGGTTCGTTCTTCGCCGAGACCGTCAAGAAACACGTGCGCGCGCAGGACATTGCCGGGCATCACCGTTTGCCGGTCATTTATCTGGTCGATTGCGGCGGTGCGTATCTGCCGGAACAGGATCGTGTGTTCCCCGACAAGGACCACTTCGGCAATACGTTCTACCGGCAATGCCAGATGTCCGCCGCGGGCATTCCGCAGATCGCCGCCGTGTTCGGCGGCTGCACGGCGGGTGGCGCATACATACCCGCGCTCGCCGACGAAGTCGTGATGGTACGCGGCCAGGCACGCATTCATCTGGGCGGCCCGCAGATCGTCAAGGCGGCGATCAACGAAATCGTCGACGGCGAGACGCTCGGCGGCGCCGAGATGCACACGCGCGTGTCCGGCGTCTCCGACTATCTGGCGGAAAACGAAGCACAGGCGCTCCAGCGCGTGCGCGACATCATCGCCAATCTGAACCGGCCACGGCCGCTTTCCGGCGCGGTGCGCGAAGTCGTGCCGCCGCGCTATGACATCGGCGAGTTGCGCGGCATCCTGCCGCCGGGGCTGAAGGAATCGTATGACGTGCGCGAAGTGATCGCGCGGCTCGTCGACGATTCCGGGTTCCAGGAATTCAAGCCCGAGTTCGGCAGCACGCTCGTGTGCGGCACTGCATACTGGTGCGGTTATCCGGTTGGAATTCTCGCCAACAATGGCGTGCTGTTTTCAGAGTCGGCCACGAAGGGTGCGCATTTCATCGAACTGTGCAACCAGCGCAATATTCCACTGCTGTTTCTGCAGAACATCACTGGCTTCATGGTGGGTACGGAGGCCGAGCGCGGCGGCATTGCAAGGCACAGCGCGAAGCTCGTCTACGCAATGGCGACTGCGCGCGTGCCGCGCCTCACGGTGATCATCGGCGGCTCGTTCGGCGCGGGCAACTACGGTATGTGCGGTCGCGGTTTCGATCCGCGCTTCCTGTTCGCGTGGCCGAACTCGCGAATCGCGACCATGAGCGCGGACGTGGCGGCGACCGTGCTGACCGACTTGCGGCGCAGCAGTCTGAAAGCCGCCGCCGATGAAGCCGAGATCGCCGAAATCGATCGCGTCACGCGCGAGCAGTTCACCACGCAAAGCGATCCGTATTACGCCACCGCGCGCCTGTGGGACGACGGGCTGATCGAGCCTTCGGAAACGCGCGAAGTGATCGGCCTGTGCCTCGCACTCGCGGCGGCCGAAGCGCCGGCGACGGGTCCTTCACCCGTCTTCCGGATGTAAAGGCAAACATGTTCGAATCCATTCTTATCGCGAACCGTGGCGAAATCGCCTGCCGGATCGCACGCACCAGCCGCCGGCTGGGCATTCGCGTCATCGCTGTCTATTCCGACGCGGACCGTGGCGCGCGCCATGTTCGCGAGGCCGATGTCGCGGTGCGGATCGGTCCGGCGGACGCCACGCGCAGTTATCTCGACGCCGACGCGATCATCCGCGCGGCGCTCGAAACCGGCGCGAGCGCGATCCACCCGGGCTACGGGTTTTTGTCGGAGAGCACGCAGCTTGTCAACCGCTGCGCCGAGCACGGCATTGCGTGGATCGGTCCACGCGGCGACGTGATCGAGCGCATGGGCTCGAAGATCGAATCGAAGCGTATCGCCGCCGACGCGGGCGTGCCGTGCGTGCCGGGTTACCACGGCGATAACCAGAAGCTCGAGCATCTGCTCGAACAGGCGCGCGCAATCGGCGCGCCGCTTCTGATCAAGGCGAGCGCCGGTGGCGGCGGCAAGGGCATGCGGCGCGTCGACGACCTCGACGATTTCGCCGCGCAACTGAGCATGGCGAAGCAGGAAGCACTGCGCGCATTCGGCGACGACCGTGTGCTGATCGAAAAGCTGATCCTGCGGCCGCGCCATCTGGAAGTGCAGCTTGCGGGCGACCGTCACGGCAACCTCGTCCATCTGTTCGAGCGCGAATGCTCGATCCAGCGCAACTATCAGAAGGTGTTCGAAGAAGCGCCGGCGCCGCGTCTCGCGCCGGCCGTGCGCGAAAAACTGCTCGACGCCGCGCTGAAGCTCGGCAACGCGATCGGCTACGACTCGCTCGGCACGGTCGAATTCGTGCTCGCCGAGGACGCCGATACGCCGTACTTCCTGGAGATGAACACGCGCCTGCAGGTCGAGCATCCGGTCACCGAAATGGTCACGGGTCTCGATCTGGTCGAACTGCAGATCCGCATTGCCGCGGGCGAACCGCTGCCGATGCAGCAGGACGCGGTCGCTGTCACAGGCTGGGCAGTCGAGGCGCGCATCAATTGCGAAGACCCTGCGCATGGGCATCGGCCGGAGTTCGGCACGGTTGCGCGATATAGCGAGCCTGCGCTGGCCGGCGTGCGTGTCGACAGTGGTATCGAAAGCGGCTCGGAAATCGCGCCGCACTATGATTCGATGATCGCGAAGGTGATCGGTTACGGCGCGACCCGTACGCAGGCGGTCGAGCGTTTGCGTGCCGGCCTCGGCGCGTTCGAGGCCGCCGGCATCGGCACCAATCAGAGCTTGCTGTGCGCGATCGCGGATCACTCGCTGTTCCGCGCGGGCCGCTTGACCACCGGCTTTCTCGCGGAAGCATTCCCCGGCGGCTGGCACGACGACCCGGCGGACTTCCGCTACGCGGTGTGCGCCGCCGTGCTGCATCGGCTCGCGGCACGCGCGGCGCCGGGTCCCGATTACTGGCACAGGCAAAGCGGACACCGCTTCATGGCGGCGGCGGGGCGGCGGGCGGCCGCGCGCATGCGGGTTGCCCTGGACGGCGACGAACAGCCGGTCAGTGTCGAACGCGATGGCGAGCACTGGCTCGTAAAAACCGGCGACGAGGCCGCGCTCGATCTCCAGGTGCGCGCGCTTGCCGAGGACCAGTTGCTGCTGCTGCCGATGCATGGCGTGCCGCGCCGTTACACGCTCACCGCCGACGGTGCGCATCTATTCGTCAATCACGTCGGCACGCGCTGGCGCGTGCTCGTTGTGAGCGAAGTGGAAGCGCTGGCGCGCGTGGCTGCGCAAGCGGGCGTGCAGGGCAGTGAAGTGGCATCGGAAATGCCGGGCGCCGTGACGGCAATTCATGTCGCGCCCGGCGACCAGGTGGCCGCGGGCGACGTGCTGGTCGTGATGGAAGCCATGAAGCTGATCTTTCCGCTGGTCGCGCCGCGCGACGGCACGATCGCCGTGGTCCGTTGCGCGCTCAACGAAATCGTGCCGCGCGGCCATGTGCTCGTGCAGCTGGAGCCACTGGCGGCACCGGCGGACAGACCGGCGCCGGCGGCCGAATCCATCGACAAATAAAGGGCGATACGGATATGCGCGGACTTTACTTCGAGGAATTCACGGTCGGGATGCGGTTCGATCACGCGCTCACGCGCACCGTCACCGAATGGGACAACATGCAGTTCTCCAACATGACGATGAACCCGCAGCCGCTGCACGTCGACGCGCATTTCGCGGCGTCGACGGAATTCGGCAAGCCACTCGTGAACAGCCTCTTCACGCTAGGGTTGATGATCGGCATCTCCGTGTGCGAGACCACGCTGCGCACGACCATCGCCAATCTCGGCATGACCGACGTGAGCTTTCCCGCGCCGGTTTTTCAAGGCGATACGCTGCACGTGAGAACCGAAGTGCTGTCGTTGCGCGCGAGCGCTTCGCGGCCTCGCGCCGGCATTGTCGAGTTCAGGCACACGGCGTTCAATCAGAACGACGTCGAAGTCGCGCGCTGCACGCGCGCGGCATTCATGCATCGGTCCCCGGCGTGAGCGCGGCGCAATCGTGGCTGTTCGTGCCCGGCGACAGCGCGCGCAAGATCGAACGTGCGCTGCAAGGCGACGCGCACGCGCTGATCTTCGACTGGGAAGATGCGGTGGCGCCCGCGGCAAAAGCGGCGGCGCGGCAGACCACGGCGGCCGCGCTCGCTGCGGCGGGCGCACCGGCCGGGCGCTGCTGGATTCGCGTCAATGCTTTGTCGACAGCGTATTTCGACGACGACATTGCCGCGCTGCCCGGCGCCGCGATTGCGGGAGTCGTGCTGCCGAAAGCGTGCGGCGTGCGCGATATCGAACGGCTCGGCGCAGTGCTGGAACAGTGTGAACGCGCGAACGGGCTTGCTGCCGGCGTATTGCGGATCGTCGCGATCGTGACCGAGTCGGCGGCTTCGGTACTCGCCTTATCGGAATTCCGTGCGCCCGTATCGAGACTGCACGCGGTGATGTGGGGCGGCGAAGATCTCGCGGCCGATCTCGGCGTGGCGAATAATCGCGAGACCCGCCACGACGCTCATGCGGCCTATCGGGCGCCGTTCCAGCTCGCGCGCAATCTGACGCTGTTTGCCGCGGCCGCGGCAGAGTGCCTTGCGATCGACGCGGTCTTCACCGACCTGCATGCGCAGGACGCGCTGCTCGCCGAAAGTGCCGCGGCACGCGCCGACGGTTTCGGCGCAAAGGCGGCGATACATCCGGATCAGGTTGCCGTCATCAATCGTACGTTCGCGCCGACCGCGCAAGAACGGATGTGGGCGCAACAGGTGATCGCGGCGTTGGACCAGCAGCGGGGCGGGCTCGCCGTGCTCAACGGCAAGATGCTCGATGCGCCGCATTTGAGGCTCGCGAAGCGCATTCTTTCGCGCTAGCCATCGGGAAAGAATGATCGGGTGCCGCACGTCGCCGGCCGGAGCGGGGCGGCGTGCGGTAAGCCGGCGATTAGCGGCGTACTTCGATTCCCTCGCGCTCGCGGTCCCAAAGCTGCGCGCGGCGCGCGTCGGCATCGAGTTTCAGCTTGTATTTTTCGAGCTTTTCGCTGGCGGTCTTCGGCAGTTTGTCGATGAACTCGACAAAGCGCGGCACCATGAAATAGCTCATGTGCTCGGCGCTGAAATGCACGACGTCCGCATGCGTCATCGACTCGCCGGGCTTCAGCACGACATACACCATCACGTCGTCTTCGCTCAGTTCGGAGGCGACCGGAATCGCGGCCACTTCATGAATCGCCGGATGGCGGCACAGAATCAGCTCCACCTCGTACGCGGAAATATTCTCGCCGCGCCGGCGAATCGCTTCCTTCTTGCGGTCCATGAAAAACAGGTAGCCGTCTTCGTCCAGATAGCCGCGATCGCCGGTCTTGAACCAGCCATTGTCGAATTCGCGCGCCGTTTCCTTCGGCATCCTGTAGTAGCCCTTCATCATGCTGCCGGGTTTGAGCGGCAGCATGTAGATTTCACCGACCCCGCCGGCGGGCAGGTCGGTGCCGTCGTCGGCGACGATGCGCAGTTCGCATTCGCCGCGCGGTTTGCCGGCCGAGCCGGCTTTTTCCGCCGGGTCCGAGGGCGTGAAGCGCGTCATCGCAAAGTTTTCTGTCATTGCGAACACGGATGTCAGCACCACGCCGAAGCGTTCCTGAAACTCGGAGTAGATCTCTTTGGGCACCGGCACCGCCATGCACAGGCGCAGCTTCGTTTCGCGCTCATGCGGACCGGGCGGCAGCTTCCAGATGATGTTGGTCATCGCGCCGAGCGTATTGAACTGCGTCGCGCCGGTTCGGCGGATGTCGTCCCAGAAGCGCGTGGCCGAAAAGCGTGGCGCGAGCGCGATGGCCGCATCGGCCCAGAGCGCCGCGTAACACGAGTAATACGCGGCGTTGCCGTGAAAGAGCGGCAGGCACGTGTACAGCACGTCGTCCTCCCGATAGCCGAAATCGACCGTCAGCGCGCGACCCACCGCATGACCTTGCGAATGCGGGCATTGCACGCCTTTCGACGGTCCGGTCGTGCCGGACGTGAACATGATGAGCTGCGTGTCGTCGTAAGCGACACGGTCGAGCGGCGGCTGGCTCGCGTCGTCCGATTCGAGCTCGGACAGCGCATGGACGGTGCTTTCCGCGTTGTCCGGAAGGCTCGGCACACCGTTGCCGCCGTGGATGAAATACTGCCTGATTTGCGGCACCTCGCTTCTGATTGCGGCGACCCGCTCGCTCCATTCTTCATCGACGACGAAACACACCGAGTCCGATTTATCGAGGAAATAGCGCATCAGCTCGCCTTTCGCGGCGGTATTGATCGGCACCGCCACCGCACCGATCTTGCTCAAGCCCCACACCACCCAGAAAAACTCCGGGCAATTGGGCAGCATCACCGCAACGTGGTCGCCGTAGCCGATGCCGTGCGCGATAAAGCCGTTGGCGTAGCGGTTGGTGATCGTCTCCAGTTCCGCATAGGTGTACCGGCGGTCCTGCCAGATCAGGAAAGTCCTGTCCGGAATACGCTGCGCCTTGTCCGCCAGGATGCGGCCCATCGTCCGGTCTTCCAGCTCGTAATCCTGCATTGCCGTCTCGCTCCTTCTACTCGCCCAGATAGGCTTTGGTTAGTTCCGGATGGGTCGACATCGCCTGCGCGGTGCCCTGCATTTCGACCCGCCCGTGCTTGAGCACATACACCTGGTCGGCCAGCTTCAGGACCAGATGCGCGTTCTGCTCGACCACGAGAATGGTCATGCCAAGCTCGCGCAGCGTCTGCAAATGCGCGAAAACCTGTTTCGTGATGACGGGTGCGAGGCCGAGACTGACTTCGTCGGCGAGCAATAGCCTGGGGCGCGACATCAACGCGCGCGCGAGTGCGAGCATCTGCTGTTCGCCGCCGCTGAGCGTCGAGCTATCCTGTTTCTCGCGCCGCGCGAGCGACGGGAACATCTCGAGCATTCGCGCATAGTCGTGGGCAATCTCGCTGCGCGAGCGGCGCGTGTGCGCACCGGCAAGCAGGTTTTCGCGCACCGTGAGGTCGGGAAACATGCCGCGGCCTTCCGGCACGTGCGCAATGCCGAGTCGCACGATGTGTTCGGGTTTGGTCCGGCCGATGTCGCCGCCGTCGAAACGGATCGTGCCGCTGCCCGCGCGCACGAGGCCGCTAATGGTGCGCAGCAGGCTCGTCTTGCCCGCGCCGTTGGCGCCGAGAATCCCCACGAGCTGCCCTGCGCCCACTTTCAGCGACACGTTCTGCAGCGCGCGGATCGCACCGTAACTGACACACAGGTCGTTGATTTCAAGCATCGGCCGGCACCTCGCCGAGATAGGCCAGCAGCACACGCGGGTCGCTCAGCACGCTGTCTGCCGTGCCTTCGGCGATCACGCGGCCGGCGTCGAGAACCACCACGTGATTGCACAACCGGCGCACGAGTCCCATGTTGTGTTCGACCAGCAGCACGGACAGTCCCTGTTCGCGCTGCAGATCGAGCACGACGTGCCCGAGATGATCGATCTCGGCGTCGTTGAGTCCGGCGATCGGTTCGTCGAGCAGCAGATGGCGCGCGCCCATCAGGATCACGCGCGCCAGTTCGAGCAGCTTGCGATGCCCATAGGGCAGGCTGCCAGTCACCATGCCGAGGCTTGGGCTCAGGCCCACGCGCGCGGCGACCTGCATCGCAGCGTGGCGCGCCTCGGCTTCCGCGCGCCGCACGCCGGGCAGGCCGATCATTTCGGCGAGCACCGAATAGCGGAGCGTGCGATGGTTTGCGACCATGAGGTTTTCGAGCACGCTGAGTTCCGGAATCAGTTGTGGATGCTGGAATACGCGGCCGAGTCCGAAGCCCGCGATCTGATCGGGACGGCGGCCTATCAGGTTCGTTTCACCGAGCCGGATGGTGCCCGCGCCCGGCCGTGAGATGCCCGAGATGCAGTTGAGCAGCGTGCTTTTGCCGGCGCCGTTCGGGCCGATCAGACCGACGATACTGCCGGGTTCCAGCGTCAGCGAGACGTCCTGCAGCGCATGCACGCCGCCGAAACTGACGCTGATCGATTCGATCGACAGAGTGGCGGACGGATTCATGATCCCGCCTTGCGCCGGGCGCGCAGCAGACTGGTGAGCCCGCCGGGCAGCAGGATCACGACCAGCATCAGCGAGATGCCGAAGATCAGGCCCGGCGCGTCCTTGAAACCGCGAAACGCTTCGGGCACCGCGACGTAGAACGCCGCGCCGAGCAGGGCGCCGCGCACGCTGCCCATGCCGCCGATCACGATCATGGCGAGAAACATGATCGACATGTTGACGTCAAAGCTTTCGGGATTCACGTAGCGCACCACGTTCGCATATAAGCCGCCGGCCACCGCGGTGTAGAACGCGCTCAAGGCGAACGCGACGACCTTGTAGCGCGCCACGCGAATGCCGATGCACGCGGCCGCTGTTTCGCTTTCGCGCAGCATCGAGAGGGCGCGGCCGGTGCGGCTCGACGCGAGCCGGAAAGCGGCCCACGTGCCGGCCGCAAGCGTCGCGGCGATCACCCATGCCATGCGGCTGCCGTCCGCAACGGACATGCCGAACAGCGACGGCATCGGCACCTGCATGCCGCCGCCGCCGCCCGTGACCGTGCGCCACTCGAAAATCACCTTCTGTGTGACGATGCCGAAACCGAGGGTGGCGATCGCCAGATACAGGTCCTTGAGCCGCAGCGCCGGCAAAGCGATCAGCGCGCCGATCACGGTCGCGAACGCGCCAGCGAGCGGAATGGCGAGCCAGAACGGCACGCCCCAGCGCTGCGCGAAAATGGCCGATGCGTACGCGCCGATCGCGAAGAATCCCGCATGACCGAGACTGGTCTGGCCGGAGAAGCCGGTGAGGATCGTCAGGCCGATGGCGACCAGCGCGAAGATGCCGATCAGGTTCAGCAGGTAGACGAAATAGCCGCCGCTGAAGAGCGCGATCAGCGCATACAGAATGACAAAGCCGCCGAGAAACCACTGGTCGCGGCTGCTTTTTGCGCGCGCCGGCAGCGCGGTCGTGGTGGTGTGGTTCATCGTCGGCATGATCAGACCTTGGTCGATTTGACGCGGCCGAAAATACCGGCCGGCGCGACGATCAGGACAACGATGATCAGGATGAACGACAGCGCCTCGTTGAAGGTTCCCGACACATACGCGCCCAGCAGATTCTCGACTACGCCCAGCAACAGGCCGCCGACAAACACGCCCGGCAGGCTCGACAGGCCGCCGAGCACCGCGCCCGCAAAGCCCTTGATGAGCAGCGGCGCCATCAGGTTGACGTCGAGGAACAGGATCGGCGCGACCAGGATGCCCGCCACCAGACCCGCGACGCTGCCCATCGCCCAGGCGAGCGCGAACGAGCGGCTCACCGAGATGCCCATCAGCTTCGCGACCGCCTGGTCCTGGCTTGCCGCGCGCAACGCGATGCCGGCTCGCGTGTGACGCAGAATGAGCGTAAAGACGATGATCATCGCGACCGAGACCAGAATGGTCAGCGCACTGTCGGGCGATACGTTCACGCCGAACAGCCTGAACATCGGCAGGTCGGCCACGGGGCTCGTGAACACATTGGTCAGATTGCCCCAGATCATTCCCGCCACGCTGTGCAACGCCATGTTCAGCCCGAGCGTGGCAATTACCGCATTGATGGTGGGCGAGCCCAGCAGCGGCCGGATGATCAGTTGCTGCACGACGATTCCCTGCAGCGCGGCGAACACGATCGCGGCCGGCAGCGCGATCCACCAGCTCAGCGAATAGGTGTTGAGCATCGTGTACGCGACGAAGGTCGAGAACATCGCCATTTCGCCCTGGGCGAAGTTCGGCACGTCGGTGGCTTGCAGCACCAGTACGACGGCGATGCCGATCAGCGCATAGAGGCTGCCCGAAGCGAGGCCGCCGATGATGAGTTCCGCGGTCATGTGGCGCTCTCCTGTGCGTGCTTCGTGTGCTTCGGGTTCGAGGGCGGATTCGACGCGGCTGGCAGGGCGCTGCCCGCGAGCGCTTTCAGACGCGTTTTGCGCGCCTTGCCGCTCAGCATTTCGAGGAAACGCAGTCCGCGCGGATCGACGAGCGTGTCGAGCAGTTTCAGTTCCTCGGCGGTGGGCGGCGCCGATACGGCCACGTCCGCGTGCCACTTGAGTTCGAAGCCGGTATTGCGCTCGACGTCGGCGCGCGTCACGCCGGGATGGAGATGCGTGACCTGCAGGCGTCCGGCCGGTCCGCTCGCCATCACACACAGATTGGTGATGACGACGATCGTCATGTCGGCACCGCGGCCTTCTCCCGGATGTCCCGCGCCGCTGCAGAAATCGAGCGACGGCACGAACACCTGGCGCGTATGGCGCGGCGCATAGTAGTAGAAACGCTTCGCCGCCGTGGATGCGTCGGGGATACCCGCCGAGCCGGGCAACCGCAGCGTTGGCCGTTCGTGCGCGCCGATGCAGACATTGTTGGTCGCGCCCATCGGATCGATCTGCGCGGGGCGCATGAATTCTGTCCAGCGCGGTTTGCCGCCGAGAAAAATCGCCGGCATGTACAGCAGATTGATCTGCAGATAGTCGAGCCATACTGACGCGCGGGGCACGGTGTCGAATTCGTCGTGGCCGAGCGTCAGTGCGCGCGTGCCCTCCATCAGCGTATTGCCGTTGGGGCACAGGCTCGTGCAATTGGGCGCATGCATGTGTTTGGCGAGCATGTAGGCGGACGTGGAGAGAAACGTGCCGATGCCTTCGGCGAGAAAGTCGCCGTCTTCGATCAGGCGGGCCATTGCGACGACCATCTGGTCGGTCTGCGCGCGCTGTTCGTCTGACAGCAGGAGGTCGCTCATTGCCGCGGAGTCTGTTGTGTCGCTCATACCAGCGCTCCGGTTGCGGTTTCAAGCCACTGCTGCCAGGCGCCGCTATCGCTGGTGCCGGCCGTGCCCGCGGCATCGGCGTAATCGAGTACCGCCGCAAGATCCAGCGGATGCTGCGGAAAGCACGAAGTCGGAAGGCTTCCGCCCGGCACTTCCACGAGATGCGTTACGAAAATGCCCGGCAGTTGCACACCGCCGTCCATTGCGCGAAGTTCGTCGGGCTCGACAATGGTTTCAGCCGTGACGATCGTGATGTCGGCGATCGCCGGCAGATGACGATCGAGCGCAAGCTGGCCCTGCAGGCTGCAATTGCCGAAGCGGTCGGCGGCGCTTGCGTGGAGAATCGCGACGTCCACGTGCAACGCGGGCACCGCGAACAACGTCGCCCCGGTGAGCGGACAGGCAAACGCTTTCAGGTCGGGCCGCACCTTGGGGAGATCCGTGCGGGCGATATCGCCGCGCATCGGCAGGAACGGCACGCGCATGGCGGCAGCCTGCACGCCGTAGCTCAGCGTGTATTCGGTCTCTTCGATCAGTTCGAGCGTGCCGTCCTGCACGCCGCGCGTGAAATGCGGCGCGAAGCCGGCCACTTCGAGGCCTGTATAGCAACTGCGCAGACGCCGCACGCAACCGGCGCCGATCAGCAGATCGGTTTCAATGCCGCCCGTGAGCGTGACGATTTCCAGATCGCGCCGCCCTGCCGCGGCGAGTGCGAGCGCGGCGGCGACCGGCCGCCGGTACAGCGTCATGCCGCCAAGCGCGACGGTGTGGCCGTCGCGCACGGCGGACAGCGCGTCGTTGAGACCGGTCCGTTTGTCGGGATTCATTCGGCCTTCATCCAGTCGGTCTTGATGACCCACTTGCCGTCTTCCGCGCGCATGAACGCAACGGCGTTGCTGCCGGCGTGCTGCGTGGCGGTGAACGTGATCGGGCTCATCAGGCCGGTGTTGAAATTGTTCATCTGTTCGAGCGCGGCGACGATCTTGTCACCGGTCGGCTCACCCTGCACGTGCTTCAACGCTTCGACGAAAATCTCCGCGGCGTTATAGCCGTGCATGCTGTACGTGGTGGGCGGTGTCTTCGGCAGATACTTTTTCTGGCGCGCGATGAAGTCGAGCACCGCCGGTTTTTTCGAATCGAGCGGTTCCATCACCGCTACCGCGATTGCGCCGTTGACGAGCGCGGCGCCCGCCAGCGTGAATGTCTGCGGATCGCCGAGCGCGCTGTGGCCGCTGAATTGCGGCTTCCAGCCCATCTTGTTCGCTTCGCGCATGATCAGCGCGCCGTCGCGCGGAATACCGAAGAACACCACGTCTTCGGCGCCCGACTGGCGAGCTTGCGACACCACACCGCTGAAATTCGACGTGCCGCGATCGAACGGCAGCTTGGTGAACGGCACGTTGTCCTTTTTCATCCGCGCTTCGAAGCCCGCTACCGCGTCCTGACCGAAATCGTCGTTCTGGTAGATGGCGGCGATTTTCGTGTGCTTGAGCGTTTTCACGAGATAGGTGCCCAGTACGTCGGCCTGCAGGCGCACTTCGGGAAGCGACGTGAACACGTAACGCTGTGTCGGCGTGGTCAGTTTGTGGCTGAACGCATAGGGCGCGATGATGGGCAGCTTGCGTTCCTGCGCGTAGGGCAGCATTGCGGTGACGCCCGGTGTGCCGGTGGGCGACACGATGGCGACCACGTTGTCCTGTTCGGCGAGCTTCTTTACGCCGGCGAGCGAGCGCATGGGCTCATAGCCGTCGTCTTCCGCAATCAGTTCGAGCTTGCGGCCGTTCACGCCGCCCTGGTCGTTGATGTAATCGACGTACACCTGAATGCCGTCGCGCACGCCCTGGCCGAGCAGCGACATGCCGCCCGAAGCGGGACCCGTGAAGCCGATCTTGATCGGGTCCGCGGCGAACGCGGGCGCGGCGGCGCAAACGCACGCCGCGCAGGTGAACACGGCTAGCACCGCGCGGAATACCGACGAGCGAAAAGCGGTCATGGGTGTCTCCTGATTCTGATTTTTTCTGGCTTGGGAAGAATCCCGCTTGCCGTTGGTTGTGCCGGCATGACGCCGATGCGGCCCCGTGAAACTTCCGCCTGAGCCCATGCCGCCCACCAGCCTCGCGTTCCAAACCAGCTTAACGCCATGCTGACTGCGATGTCAACCAACTAACCGTGCGGTCAGATAACTTACTTCGTGATATTTTTCTCGCTGTTCATCGTTCTGCCATCAGGGTTTCGGGCCGACAGGCAGGTGGGAGAAAATGTGCTTGAACTACAGGGAAACCCCAATCTCGATGTGTGAAGCGACCCGCGGTTTCGACCCTCGGTAGCTCAATCTGACCAATGAGTCAGTCCAATTGACACGTGGTATTCATGCGGCTATCGTGGGCGGCGAATCCGGGAGGATTGGCGGCCCGGAAAGTGTCGGACAGAGGGAGAACCCAGCATGAGCGAGCCGTCCGTTGTCGCAGTGAGCCGCGCCGGCACCGTCGGCGTCATCGAGCTCGCACGCCCTGAAAAATTCAATTGCCTGTCGCTTGCGGTGTTCGCGGCGATCAGCGCGGCTGTGGACGCGTTCGAGACGCCTGAGTCGGGCGTGCGCTCGATCATGATCTGCGCTCAAGGCAAGAACTTCTGCACCGGCGCGGATCTGGACGAAGTGCTTTCGCTGCGCCAGGAGATCGGCGATATGCGCCGTTTTATCAGCACTGCGCACCAAACCATGAAGCGGCTGTCCACGAGCAGCCTGCCGGTTGTTGCGGCGTGCCAGGGTTTATCGCTAGCCGGCGGCTTCGAATTGATGCTGGCCTGCGACATTGCGATCGCCGCACGAGATGCGCGCTTCGGCGATCAGCACGCACAGTACGGCCTGCTGCCGGGCTTCGGCGCGAGCCAGCGGATTCCCCGTTTGATCGGGTTGCGCCGCAGCATGGATCTGTTCTTCTCGGCGCGCTGGCTCGATGCGCAGACCGCGCAGCAATGGGGTCTCGTGAATCGCGTCGTCGAAGCGGGCGAACTGAGGCAGGCGGCGCTCGACTACTGCGAGGAGCTGGCCACGCGCAGCCGCATCGGGCTTGCAACGATGAAGCGGCTGGCGCGCGAGGGACTGGAAGGGTCGCTGGAGGCGGGACTGAAGCTGGAGGAGGCGGTCGTGCCGGGCGGCCTGCTGGAAGACGACGTGAGCGAAGGACTGGCGGCGTTCCAGGAGCGACGCTCGCCCCGGTTCCGCTCATAGGTTGCGGGCCGCACCCGCGCGGCCTTTCCGATCAGACTGCCGAGATACCGCCCGTGATGCTGATCGCCTGACCGGTGATCTTGGCGGCGGCCGGCGACGCGAGAAACACCACCAGGCCCGCCAGTTCTTCCCTCGTGACCACGCCGAGCTTCGCCATCTTCTCCGCTTTGCCGAACAGCTTGCCGGCAAACGGGTCCGCCATGATCTTGCCGTAATGGTCCGTGCCGCTCGTGATCGACGGCGTGACGACGTTGGCGCGCACGCCGTCGTACTTGCCTTCGGTGGCGAGTCCGCGCGTGAACATGACGATGCCGGCCATTGCCGCGCCGATCACGCTTTCGCCGGGGGTTGGCAATTTGGCGGCGTCCGATGCGATGTTGATGATTGCGCCGTGCCGCGCTTCGCGCATGTAGCGCAACGCGGCGCGGCTGCAAAGAATCTGCGCAAACAGGCAGCGTTCGAGAATGCCGGGAATCTCCGCGACGGCGATTTCATGCAGCAGCCGTGGCATGTCGTTGCCGCCGGTCGAATTGACCAGCACGTCGATACGGCCGAGCGATGCCATTGCGTCCGCCATGATCTTTTCCGCAATCTGCGGCTGCGCGGCATCGCCAATGGAAAGCGCGATAGTCGCGCCCGGAAAGCGTTGTTGCAACTCGGCCTGGGTGGCTTCGGCGCGCGCGGCATGGCGGCCGTTGATAAGGACGCCGGCGGCGCCCGCTTCGAGCAGAGCTTCGGCGCAGGCGCGGCCAAGACCCGCCGTGCCGCCGGTGATGACGGCAGTGGTCTGATTCAGCATCCGGTAGGTCTCGAGAAGAAGTAGAAGAGGTGTCGCCCTAGTTTAACCACAACTTGACTGCAGGGGCAACAGACCGACCTATGGGTTAGAATGGTGTCCGATCAAATTTTTTCAAATCATTTTTTGAATCACTCACTGAAATGAAACAGAAAGACGGCTTGCTTCGGTTTGCGCATGGCTTTTGCGGAGTGCGTGTATGAGCACCTGGAAGAATGCGGTGTTGGGCGCGAGCGAGCAATTCGATCGCAAGCGCGAGGTGCTGTTGCGCGAGGCGGCGGCGTCGTTCAACCGGAGCGGCTATCACGGCACGTCGCTCGCTGAAATCGCGAAGAAACTCGGCGTGACGAAAGCCGCGTTGTATACGTATGTACCGAGCAAGGAAGAGCTGCTTTATTTCTGCCACGATTCGGCAATGGACAGCGCGATGGAGATTCTCGTGCAGGCGCGCGCGGGAACCGGAACCGGCCTGCAGAAACTCGCGGCCACGCTGCGCGGCTATCTGAACCTGATGCTCGGCGAGGACGGCAGCTACGTGGTTCTGCTCGAAGAGAACGCAATGAAGCCCGTGCACATGCGCGCGATCATCAAGCGGCGGGACAGGTTCGAACAGGGGTTGCGCGATCTGGTCGAGGAAGGCATTGCGGACGGCAGCATCGTGTCATGCAATGCGAAGCTCGCCATTTTCATGATCATGGGCGCAATGAACTGGAGCCGGAAGTGGTATCAGCCGAGCGGCAGCTGGTCGGGCGCTCAGATTGCGGTGGCGCTTACCGAGATTCTCGAACGTTCGTTAGCGGGCACACCCGTCGCGCAGCTGATCGCGGATCCGGGCAGCATTGAGGTAGAGGAGCCGGCCGAGGAGGCGCCGGTCGCCAAGGCAAGGCGGCGGCCGGCGTAAAGCCGGCCGGCATGGAACGCCGCCCGCTGGTTCAGATTCGACGCGTTCTGGACACGGGCTTGCCCCAAGTCCGGGATGCGCAAATGCGGGGATCGTCGATACCAGCGAAACAGCAGGGGGCTGAATGCAAAAAACCCCGTAAGACTTTGATCTTACGGGGTTTCTCGAACTACCTCGGCTTAGGTTGAAACTAGGCCGGAACAACTAATGGTGCCAGGAGAGGACTCGAATACTATACTTAAGCAATTGAATTTAAATGGAAAAATTAGTTAATTCGTGTTGCATATACGCATATGTATACGCAAAACGATCGGATTTCCTAGGACGTTGTTTTGTCGTGGATGGTCTCAAACATCAGCGATGCTGGGGTGGCTCATCAGATCGGGGAGATTTGTTCTTTTCGTGGGGTGCAGGTGGTAGGAGGTTCAAATCCTCTCGCCCCGACCAAGGAAAATCAAAGGGTTACGGATGGGAGTCCGTAACCCTTTGTCGCTTTTGGATTTTTTACCCCACTTTTTACCCCACCGCCTTCGCGTTTGCATAACGGATGGGAGCAACGAGCGTGGTAGCGATGGCGCTCCGACCCATATGAGAGTCGACCTCACTGCTCGGCGTTGGTCGCGTGCTAGAGATCATCTCTCGCTGTTCAGCGCCACGCGCAGTTGATTTCGCACCTGTGCGGTCCTCCGAATCCCTCCGTTTCCCCTCAGTAGGCGGTCCGAGTAAATCCGCTCGGTTCCATTTGACACCGCAAAGGCCTCAGAGCAGCAAGGTTTTGGGGATGTCATTCTTCTTGCCGCGCTCCCGCCTCAACTTCATCGGCTGTCCGCGCTGTGGATCGCCAAGCTGGCCGATCCCGGGTATTACGCTGACGGCGGCGGCCATTACTTCCAGATTTCCGGTTCGGGTTCGCGCTCCTGGATCTACCGTTGTGCCGTTCGAGTTAGCTACGGTTCAGGCTGTTGCGTAAGCGATCGATCGGACTTTGTATCTGGATGTTCTGCTTCTCGGTCCATGTTTCTTGTTGGATAAGGATTTCCCGTCGATGCGATGACCGTAAATAACCTCCGGCTACACATCTAGCTACACATTTGAGGACGGGGGCGCAATAGCGCCAGCATGGACCGCGAGCTCTTAGCGTTGCGCGCATCCGCTGTATGGGCGCAAATCTTGGGGATGGATTGCATGCCGTTCGTGCGTAATGTGCGACATGCAGCTGCTCTCTACGGCAAGCGTAGATAGTTATAATCAAAGACATATTAATATATATAAATAGCACTACTGATATTTTCTAAAATGACTGGAATTGGACTTGTCAATTGGGTGATGCACGTGAGAAGACGGATCGTTGATCAGGTACTTAAGTTATTTTTAGATGGGGCTTGGCGAGATCACGGCAGTCAGGAATATGGGCAAGCTTGCGGTACCGGCACAGCCTGCCACGGGCAGCCCGCTTGTGCCTCCCCCAAGGCGAGCACTTTGGCCCGGCGCGACCGCAAGTCGGGTTTTCGCTTCGCCTCTGACCGCGGGTTTATCCAGGCGAGCGTCTCACGAAAGCGAACGAGCATCATTGCGCATATCATTTCATGTGATATGATATAGTTAACACCAAATCGGAGACGACGATGAAATTACAGCCAGAAAGCCACGGTCCTTACGCGGTCATGGAAATGTGCGTCGGGGACGCGCTGGATGAGGCGGCGCGAAAGTGGCCGGAGCGCACAGGTTGGGTTTTTGAGGAAGAGCATATCTCCTATCAGCAGATGAAGGAGCATGTCGACCGGGTCGCCCGTGCGTTGCTCGCGAGCGGGATCGAGCGCGGCGACGTGGTTGCAGTGTGGATGCCGAATCTTCCGCATTTCGCGTTCATTGAGCTCGCCTGCGCAAAGATTGGCGCGATTATCGGCGCGATCAATACGCGTTCGAAGGTCTTCGAGGTCGAGCATTTTATGAAGCATAGCGAGGCGAAGCTCCTCGTGATGGTCGACCGTTTTATCAAGCATGATTTCGTCGCAACGCTGAACGAGGTTTGCAGAGGCGAAGCGAGGCAAATTGGTGGTGACGTTGCGGCCGGCGGAGTCGGGCAGTTGCGCAAGGTGGTGAGCGTGTCGTCGGCGCCTGATAGTCGTGCTCAATCGTGGACCGCCTTCATCGCACTTGGGGAGTCCGTCACGGCCGAGGCACTCGCGACGATTCAGCGTCAGCAGAACATTGACGATCCGATTCTTATCCAGTACACCTCGGGCACGACATCGCTTCCCAAAGGTGCGCTCTGCAACCACCGTTACGTCCTGAACTTCGGTGGGGTGCTGATGCAGAGACTCGGCATGGAGGAAGGCGACGCGTTTCTCAATACCCAACCGTTTTACCATGTTGGGGGATCCTGCGGCGCCGTGCCCGCTCCCCTTACGCTGGGGTGTACGGTCGTCAGCGCCGAATACTACGAGGTCGAGCGCATCCTCTCGCTAATCGAGCGTGAGCGCTGTGTGGCCCGCTCGGGGTATGGCGCGATGTATATCATGGAGATGAATCATCCGCGTTTTCGCGAGTTCGATCTGTCGAGCCTGAAGGCAGGATGGTGTGTCGGTACGGCCGAGCTGATGAACCGAGTTCGCAACGAGATGAACATCCCTGGTCTGCTGCAGATCTACGGTGCGACGGAGGTAGGCGGTACGAGCGCGTGGGTCGATGATCCGTGGGAGTTGCGCTCTAGCAGTTGCGGCTCGCCAATCTACGGCACCGAATTGAAGATCGTCGATCCGGCCACTGGCGCGACGCTTGCGTCCGGCGAGATCGGCGAGATCTGCATGCGCGGTTGGTGGAAGATGAACGGCTATCTCAAGCAGCCGGCCGAGACGGCTAGCACGGTCGACGCTGACGGATGGGTGCACACTGGCGATCTCGGGCATGTCGACGAGGCTGGCAATCTTTATTTTTCCAGCCGGCTGAAGGACATGCTGAAGATCGGTGGCGAGAATGTCTCGGCGCAGGAAGTGGAAGCGGTGCTACTCAGTCATCCGCGCATCGCACAGGTTGCGGTGATCGGCGCGCCCGACGAGCGTCTGACCGAAGTGGTCATGGCGATCGTTGAGCCGCGTCATAACGAGCAGGTCACGGAAGAAGAAGTGATTGCATATTGCGCGCAGCGGATGGCCAACTTCCGCGTGCCACGTTATGTGCGCATTACGCAAACGTGGCCGCTTACCGATAGCGGAAAAATTCAGAAACACAAGTTGCGCGAGCAATATCTCGTCTGACCACGACAGTGGGCGGACCGGTTGTGACCGGCTCCGCGGCCATAAATCTGCGCCAACGTGGCTCGTTGCTACGCAGCGCGTCACAGGAGACAACCGGTGAAGCACGTTACATATCCCCGATCCTCTCTCGACAGTGAGCCGTACTGGGAAGGTTGCCGTCGCAGAGAGTTGCGTTACCAGCATTGCAGTGAGTGCGGCGAAGTCGTGTTTCATCCGCGGGCGCTGTGCCCGTATTGTCTGACGGATGCGCTCACATGGAAGGTATCGGCGGGACGCGCACGGATCTATTCTTTTTCGGTGCAGCATGTCGCGTTGCGGCCGGTCGATGGCGAGGACGCGCCCCGCGTGCTCGGTATCGCCGAAGTCGACGAAGGATTTCACATGTTCGCTGAATTCTTCACCGACGACCTCGATTCGCTGACGATCGGCGATCCTCTCGAAGTTCTGTTTGCGAAAATTGACGACTCGCTCGTACTTCCCAAGTTCAAGGTGTTGCCACGATGAGTACGAACGCATTACGCGGTAAGGCCGCGATCGTCGGTTTCGGCGACAGTTATTGCAAGCGTGGGGAAGTTAAAAGTGCGATGCGACTGGCACAGGAAGCGACGCGCCGGGCGCTCGACGACGCAGGACTCAACAAGGACGAAATCGACGGGCTGCTGACGGGCCGCGCGCCGATGTCCGATCAGCGTCACCAATGGAACAACATCTTCGCGGCGTACAACAAGATCACTCCGCGCTATGCGTCGGAAATCACCATTCATGCGGCAGGCATGAACTCGATGCTCAAGCATGCAGCGCTCGCGGTGACGAGTGGCGTCGCGCGCTTTGTGTTATGCGTGGGCGCCGACGCGGCCGCGAGTCAGCCGACCGTGCGTGCGCAGATCGGAGGCATGGATGCGGACCCCGAATTCGAGCAGCCGTACGAGCCGATCATTCCGACGATCTACGCACAGATGGCATGCCGCCTGATGCACGAATATGGCATGAGCGAAGAGGATTTCTCGGCGGTTGCGGTGCAATGCCAGGAATGGGCTGTACATCATCCGTACGCAGCGAAGGGACACAAGGGCCTTGTGACGATCGACGACGTGATGCGCTCACCAATGATCGCATCGCCTTTGCGGCTCTGGCATTGTGCCCCTTGGGGACCACCCGGGACCGCCGGCGCCGTGATCGTGACGGATGCCGACACCGCGCGCTCGATGTCGGACCGGCCAATCTATCTGCTCGGGGCGGGCGAATGTCAGACGCATGAATACCTGAGCGACCGCATGGCGTTGCGCAGCAGCATCCTTCCGCTGGGTGATCTGCCAAACATTACGTCGACTGGGTGCCGCGTGGCGGGAGACGCGGCGTTCAGTATGGCGGGTTTGCGTCCCGACGACATCAATGTCGTGCAAACGGCGTCTCAGTTTGCACACGTCGAGTTGCAGGTGCTCGCAGAACTTGGCTTCACTGATCTAAGGGCCGCGGGCGAATTCGTGCGTTCCGGCGCGACCGGCCCGCAAGGCGCATTGCCGACGAACACAAACGGCGGATGGCTGTCGTTTGGTCAGCCAGGCGTGTCATGTGTGATGGACAGCATCAGCGAGACGATCCGGCAGTTGCGGGGTGAGGCGCTTGGGTTACAGGTGCAGGATGCTCACATCGGACTCGTGCACGGGAACGGTGGCATGCAGGCGTGCCACAGCGTTGCCATTCTCGGGCGCGAGCCATGAGCGCGCTGGGTCTTGCCGCGATGGGCAGCTATACGGTGGGCGGCCGGGCCGTGACGGTTGAAGGTCGTGCAAAGCGTACCGTTGCCCTGTCAGCGGGTCTTGGCCTTGACTATGATCCGAATGGGCAATTCTGGATCGAACAGGCGTACGTCCAATACTTTGTTCCGTCCACGCAACGCGTCGAATGGCCGCTTGTGCTGATTCATGGTGGCGGCCTGACCGGCAGCGCCTGGGAAACGACACCCGACGGGCGGCCCGGGTGGCTGCACGATTTCCTGGTGGCCGGGTTTGCGGTACATGTTGTCGATAATGTCGAGCGGGGCCGTGCCGGCTTCTGCGCACTGGAAGGCGAGTGGGATGGCATGCCGATCGTGCGCAGCGAGCAGGAGTCGTGGGCGCTGTACCGGATTGGCGATGCGTCGGATTATGTACGCCGCATTCCTTATGCGGGACAGCGTTTTCCGTACACCTGTCTCGGCGAGCTTACGCGTCGCACGGTGCCGCGCTGGCCCGCGACGATCGATGCGCAACGGCGCGCGCTGCTGGCGCTGATTGAGCGGCTTGGCCCGTGCATTGTGCTAGGACACAGCCAGGGCGGCGGTTTCGCGATCGAACTGGCTGCAACACGTCCTGATCTCGTGCGCGCGGCCGTCGCGCTTGAGCCTCATGGGAACTTTTCGTCGATTGGATCGGTGGCGCTCCATAACCGCCCGTTGCTTCTCGTGTCCGGTGATTACTTCGCACAGTCCGCGCTTTGGCGCGATCTCGACGCCAAGGCGCAAGGTGCGCTCCTGGCATGGGGGCGGGCAGGCGGTATCCCGCACACGCTGCGGCTCAACAATCAGGGCCTGCCAGGGCACTCGCATATGATGATGATGGATGAGGGCAGTGAGCGTATTGCGGCGCTGATCGTCGAATGGCTCTCCGATGTGACGGCGGGACAGCCGCGAGGATGAACAGCATGACTCCCGAACTGAATCAGGATAATCCCGGTAACGGCTTCGTCGATGTCGTGGATGAGGGCCGTCTACGTTATGTGACGATCTGCCGCGAAAGCCGTGCCAATGCGTTGTCGGTCGCGATGTTGGGATCACTCGCCGATGCGATTGCGTCGGCTGGCCGTGTGTCCGCAATCGACGCAATCGTACTCCGGTCGACAGGTGTGAACTTTTGCGCGGGCGCTGACATGGGCGAACTGAGAACGCATCGCCGGCAACAATATGACGCATTGCGCACGCTGATCGCCGCACTCGACAAGCGCGCGGTGCCGCTACTGTGTGTGATGCAAGGTAGGGCGCTTGGCGCGGGGTGCGTGTTGTCAGCGCTCGCGGATGTCGTGATTGCGTCCGACGAAGCCACGCAAGGCTTTCCCGAGATGCGCTTCGGTATGTACCCTTCGCTGGTTCATGCGGTGCTTGTACAGAAATTGCCTGAGCCGCTCGTGTATGCGCTTTGCGTCGGCGCGCGGGTGTTGAGCGCGCACGATGCGTGGTCGCTCGGACTTGTTACCGAAGTGCTTCCTGCGGACGATTTCACGAAGTGCGCGCGCGACCGCGTCGAGTTCTATGTGGCGCGGACCGCCGCGGTCCGCTACGGCCGCGAGATGATGGATCAGTCTGCGAGAGAGATGCTGCTGGCGCGCGTGGCGAAAGCGGAACATATCATCGACCGTAACCTTGCCGATCCCGAGGTGGAAGCGATGCTGTCGAGCTACAGGAAATGACGCGATGACTTCGATGTCATCATCGGACGTGAACGACGCCTGGTTCTCTGCGAAGCCGGTTCAGGTGGACGACGCATGGATCGATCACAATGGCCATATGCATTTACCGTTTTATACCGTGTTGTTCATTCGTGCCGTAGGAGAGGTGATGGAGCGACTTGGAATTGGCGAATCGTATACTGCCCAGGGGCTTGGATCTTTCTTCGGTGTAGAAAATCATGTCCGTTACCTACATGAACTGAAGGCTGGTGAGACGGCGCAAGTCGAACTGTGTCTGCTCGAGTGCGATGCGAAGCGGCTACACTGGTGGGCGCGTATGTCGACACATGGTCAAGCGATTGCAGCGACTTTCGAATTGCTATCGTTGCACGTCGATCAGCGTGCGCGGCGTGTTGTGCCTATGCCGGATGGGGTCTACACAGCTGTGCGCGATTTCCCCGCGCGTCATCGCGAACTTGGACCGCCTCCACATGCATGGCGTGTCGGAACGTTGGCGGTCACAGGAAGCTGAAGAGGGCGTCGTCGCGCGTGCTGGGGTTTTATTCGGGTTCGTCGTCGACGGGGAACGTCTCGAAAGCATGGTCCAGTTTGCCGATTAGCTTGAGCAGCTGTTCGGTGCCGTCGGTATGGATCGCATCGGCTATCTCGCGTTCGAAGTGCTCGAGAATTTCGAGGAGGCGCTGATACAGCGTCCAGCCACTATCGGTTAATGTCAGCAGAATGAGGCGCTTGTCGTTCTCGTTGACGGCTCGCGTGAGCCTGCCGCTTGCGGTCAGGCGCTGCGTGGCGCGGCTGACTTTCGCGCGATCCATGCCTGTGTTGTCGGCGATCTGGAACGTCGACATTGGCCCCTTCGATGCCAGCACGTTGATAACACGCGATTCCGGGATGGTAATGCCCAGGTTCTCGGCGTAACGCCTGGATGCGATCGCCGTAATGCGCGTGGTAATTCTCAGCAGCCGGTAGGGTACAAAGTGCTCGAGATCGAACCGGCGCATGGCGGTGTTTGGCGATTTTTTCGACTTCGAGGATGGCTTGCGTGAGGTCATCAGGGGCGTTGGAGGTCTATCAGTAAATATCCCGGCGACGGCCGGGTGTAGCACAAGGCGTCTGCAACTACCGACTGGCTACATGCCTTCCCGGGCGATCGTATCATTTTAATTGAAATCATCATAGTCACAGCAGGCAGGTGCCCGGCCGGCTCGACACTGCCCTGATCCCTCGCGCTGGCGTCCACTAGAACAGCGTACGCATCCCGAACTGAAAGACGCGAGAGGTCGTATCAGGGACCGCGGGTCCGCCGTAATAAACGGCAGCGCCAAGCGAGTACGCGGAACCGTTCTTGTTGTTTACCTGGCTGTACCCGCCGTACACACTGGTCCTTTTTGAGAGCTGGTAATTAATCTCGACGGCCTCGACATACGCGTTTTGTGAGGCACCGAGCCCGTCGGACGTATCTATGATTTTTGACACCTGGCCGATCAGCGCCAGCGAAGGTCTCAGCATGTATTTGACGCCGAGGTTGGCTATCGCGTACCGCTGCGTGTTCTGGATTGTCGCGGGTGTCGTTGTGTCAGGATAGATGTCCTTTGTGTAGCCCGCGTAAAGCTTTGCTGGCCCTATTACAAAGTTGCCACCGACCCCCCATTCCTCGTAGTAGCCCGGATCAGACGCATCCTTCATATGCAGGTAGCCAGCGTGGAGAGCCAGCGGTCCGTTTGCGTAATTCAATGCACCGCTGATTGTGGCGCCACCGCTGATCGAGCCTGGGACACCACCCACGCCGTACATCAGGCCGAACGAAACGCCCTGTACCGTGGGCGACGAATAGACAATTGAGTTATTGGTGCGACATGTGATGATGTCGGTCATCAGTGTGCTCTGCACCGTTCCGTTGCTCAACGTGCGGTCGAAGTTCCAGAAGCTGCCTCCGAGGCCAGCAAAGAACGCATCGTAGTCGCTGACGGCAAGGAATTCCGGAGCGTACTGCCTGCCGAACGTCAGCGAACCCTGTGGCCCCTGCAGGCCCACCCATGCCTGCCGGCCAAACAGCGCTCCGCCTTGCTCAATGACGCCCGTATTCGATGCAAATCCGTTTTCAAGCTTGAAAATGGCCTTGTATCCGTTTCCGAGTTCCTCTACGCCGGCCAGTCCGATCCGCGAACCTGCAAGGCCCCCGTTTGTCATCCGGGTGAGCGTGCCGTTTCCCTGATTCGAAATGTCCATCAGGATGTCGACCATCCCGTACAACGTCACACTGCTTTGCGCGCGCGCGGCGCACGCAAAGCTGCTTAACAGGACCACTACCGCAGCTCTGGTATACGTTTTCATTCTGTCTCCAAGCCGTCACGGTCGAGAACGCCGAGACGGTCTTTAGTCGTTATGGGGATACGGTGAAGTCAGTGGCCGGCTACGGCATCACTCTGTGCGCCCAGGCCGATCTCGGTGTGGAGGCGCAACACGGCGTAGCGGGTCTCGGCATCCTTGTCCGGGCGCAATAGGGTGCCGAGCCAGCACAGTACAAAACCGAGCGGCATGCTGATGATTCCGGGGTACTTGAGCGGAATCAGCGCTGCGGTGCCCATCACCATCGGCGATAGCAGGATGACGGCAATGGACACCACGAGGCCGCCGGCGAGCCCGGCGAATGCGCCACCCCGAGAGAATCGTCTCCAGAACAGTGTGCACACCAGTGCAGGGAGGTTCGCGCTGGCGGCGACGAGGAACGCGAGTCCGAGCAGGAACGTGATGTTGAAGCCCGTTCCGACGGCGATGCTGAACAGCGTCGCGATGATTCCGACGAGTACCGAGGACAGGCGCGCCATTCTGCGCTCCAGACGTTCAACGTCAGGGCGGTTGCGCCAGATAATGCCCGCAAAGAGGTCGTGCGCAACAGTGCCGGAGGCGGAAATCAGCAGGCCTGACACGACCGCGAGAATCGTCAGGAAGCAGACGCCGGAGATAAACGCCATCGCCAGCGCGCCGCCCACCGTCCCGTTGCCACCTGCAAGTACGCCAGCGAGAATCGGCGCGACGAGGTTGCCGCCTACGGCGGCGGCGGCATTGGCGTCGTTGCCGTGCAGCACAGCGCGGGCACCCATACCCAGCACGACGATCATCAGGAAAAACGCGCCCATCACCGCTACGGCCCAGCCCAACGAGCGCCGCGCGGCATTGCCGTCCTTCACGGTAAAGAAGCGGATCAGTACGTGCGGAAGGCCCGCCGTGCCAAGCATGTAAATGAGACCGAACGACAGGGTATCGATGGGATGGCTAGGCGACAGAAGCAGACCAGGCTTCAGATATGCAAGTCCCTTGGTATGCCCGTTAGCCGCGAGCTGCATCAGCGCGCCGATATTCCAGCCGCTCAACGCAAGAATCGCAGTCGACATTGCGATGCCAACGATCAGTAGGATGATGGCCTTCACGATCATGACCCAGGAGGCGCCGAGCATGCCGCCGTATGCGACATAGATCGTCATCAGAATGCCGGTGATCACCACTGCCAGTGCGTACGGCAGACCGGTCAGAGCCTGCAGCAGGATGCCCGCGCCGACCAGTTGCGCGACGAGGTAGAGCAGGCTCACGGCAAGTGATGTGAGCGCGGTGACTCCGCGCAGCGCCTGGTCATGAAAGCGCCTCGACAACAGCTCGCTGAGCGTGAATGCGCCGGCATTGCGCAGGCGCTCGGCAATCAGCAGTAACGGCAGGAAGCCGAAGAGTGCGGCCACGAGTATGAGCGTGCCATCAAATCCATACAGATAGATCAGGCCTGTGGTTCCGAGGAACGTGCCGGCAGACATAAAGTCGCCAGCTATCGCCAGGCCATTTTGTGCTGCCGAGATGCTGCGTCCAGCGGCGAGAAAGTCTGCCGAGGTCTTGGTCCTGCGTGCCGCGCGCGCAATGATGAACAACATGCAGAGCACGAGACCGGCGAACACAGCCATTGTCAGGATTCCGTTTCCTTTCATTTGGACGGATCCTCAAACGGTGCGTTATCCAGTTTCGCGAGCAGCGCAGCGCGTACTCGTTTCTCCAGTGGAGCAAGCCTTCGCCCTACATGACGCAGATAGAGCCCGGTGATCGTCCAGGCGATGGCGTACATCACCAGCATTGCGATAAAGGCGATGGAACCCCAGCCGGGGACCAACGTGCCGAGCCACGTTGGCGCAAATGCCACCAGTGCGAAAAAGCCGAGGTAACTTGCCATGACTGCGACGATGGTGACGGTACCGACGCGTCGACGCAAGTTCGCGAGTTCGTCGTATCCCGGGAGTGACAGGGCGTAATCGCCCGGTTCGTCGGGGCAAATGTCTGATGCGTAAAGCAGGTGAGCTGGCATGGTCTCCTCCAATTGGTGCCGCGTGGCGCCGGTGTGATTTATGTCTCCTATCATTTCATATCATTTGAAATGAAAAGGGAAATGGTGGTTTCCCTGATGTGTGCAATCGGGAGTCATCCAGCGCTTCGATATGCGGTCGGAGGATGGGAGTACTTGCATCATTTCATGTGATATGAGATAAATTGGGAATGCGTCGGATTGTGCTCCCGAATGCATCCGGGCGCACTGTCATAAAGGCCGTGCGCAAAAGTATATTTTGGAAGGAGACTGACATGGCATCCACTCTGGAAGACAAGGACAAGATCCACGACCTGCTCTCGAGCTTTTGCGACAACATGGATCTGCAACGTTTTGACGAGTTCGCGGCCCTATTTACCGAGGACGGCGTGTTCTACGCCGACGACGTCGGCCAACCGAAAGGGCGCGCTGCAATCCGGGCGTTCGCAGAAGGGATCCTTCCGGTGGAAGGCGAAGGTCCCAAGAGAAAGCACATCATGACGAACGTCTTCGTCAATGTAGATGGGGATACGGCACGATCAAACAGCACGTTTATCATGGTGAGAGAGAGTGCATCGGAGATCGTCATTGCCGCGGCTGGTCGATATGAAGACGAACTCGCGCGTGACAACGGAGTCTGGCGCTTCAAGACCCGGCGGCTCATCATTGACTTCCGGATGGACCTCGGTTTGAAGGCCTATCAGGCGGGTTGATTCAGGCTCGGATCAGTTTGGGCCCGCCTTCCGCAGATGCACTTTGATGCACTCTTCGTGAAGAATGATCGGCTTGGCGGAATCGTTAGGCCGCTACTGCGGCCAGCGATCATGCTAGTGACTTGAGGCGGCGTCGTGCAAGAAACGAGGCGCCGCAGGCCAAAGTATGCAACCTGTAGATATGCGGTTGTCGTCATATCAATATCGTTCGACGGACCCGCGCACGGTCAATTCTAAAACGTCAGGTGCCTGTCAAAACTACTGGCCGGAGTCTGGCCGAGCATGCTGCGTGTCGGCGCGGGCAGCTCCGTTCTCTGGAGATTGGGTCGTTCCGCGGCATCCTCGAAATGCCTGTGGTCGTGGCACGCTCGAGATGTCCCATTTGCTCCAGCTGTCACTCTATGTCGCATGAATCTTCATCGTCTCGATCTCGTCTCGCTTTACCTGTTTGCGCTCATCTCGCGTAGCGGCAGTTGACGTTGCCCGCGAATTTCGGATCCCTTAGCTGAGTGAGATTATGCCACCCGTTGGTTCTGGGCAGCGTACCAGTCCCGCTCGAACTGCATCGGACTGACGTAGCCCAACGTCGAGTGCAAGCGCGAATGATTGTAGAAGCTCAACCAGTCGATTACCTCGTCCATCGCTTCCCGACGCGTTGCAAAGCGCTGGCCAAGGATGCGTGCTCGCTTGAGCGATCCCCACAAGCTCTCGGTCGGCGCGTTGTCCCAACAATTTCCTCGACGGCTCATCGAGCTGCGCATGCCGTAGCCCTTAAGCAGGTCCTGGAAGTCACGACTGCAATACTGGCTACCGCGGTCGCTATGGACGATCAGGCCCGCTTCCGGCCGGCGGCGAAACCACGCCATACGCAGCGCGTCAGACACCAGCTCCGTGCGCATGTGCGGCTGCATCGACCAGCCCACCACCTGACGGCTGAACAGGTCGAGGATGACGGTCAGAAACAGCCAACCCTCGTCCGTCCAGATGTACGTGATGTCCGTAGTCCAGACCTGATCTGGACGCGCGGGAGAGAAGTCTCGTTGCAGCAGGTCCGGCGCGACCGGCAGGCTGTGGTTGCTGTCGGTCGTGACCTTGAACCGGCGTTTGGTCTTCGCCCTGATGCCGTGCAGCTTCATGAGCTGTTGGACACGATCCTTGCTGACGCGAATGCCCTGGGCCAGCAACTTCTTCCACACGCGCGGCCAGCCGTACTCGCCTTTGGATTCAGCGTGCACGGCCTTGATGTGCACCAGCAGAGCGTCGTTGCTGATGCGTCGGCGCGCTCGGTCAGTATCGACATCCCGCGCCTTGCGCGCGTGGTAACCGCTGGGGCTGACACCCAGCACCTGGCAGGTCAGGGACACCGGCCATTGTCGGCTGTGAAGCTCGATCCAGGCGTACTTCATGCCGACACCTTTGCAAAGTACGCCGTGGCTTTTTCCAATATGTCGCGCTCCATTTTCACGCGTGCCAACTCCGCGCGCAGCCGGGCAATCTCCATCTGTTCAGGAGAAACCTGTTTGCCTGCGCCGTTCAGCTTCCCAGCGGCATCGGCCTTAACCCAGTTGTGCAGCGTCTTCGGGCTGATACCCAGTATCTTCGCCACCGCCGCCATGCTCTGGCCGCCGCGGACCATGCGCACGGCTTCCAGCATGAATTCCCGCGTATATCGGGCTCTCGGATTACCCATCTTTCCTTCCTCCTTGCGTGAGTTTTACACACTCAGCAAGGGATCCATTTTTTGCGGGCAAGCTCAAGTATCCGGGTGGGCGCCGAGCGCGCGCATCTCGCAATAGGTGCGGCGAGCAAACGGATGGCCGACCTCGAAGCATCAATTGGCGTGCAACTGTTCGAGCGCCACGCCCGTGGCGTTGCGCTGACCGCAGCAGGCGAAGCGCTCGAACGACATACGCAGCGGATCTTGAACGACATGGACCGGATGACCGCTGAGATGTCGGATTATGCGGCGGGTGTTGTGGGCGTCGTCCGGTTGTGGGCCAACACATCGAGTGTGACCCAGTTCCTTCCGACGGACATCGCGGCGTTTAGCGTAGTCCATCCTGATATCCGTATCGAGTTGGAAGAGCAGGATAGCGAGCAGGTTGCTCTGGCCGTGGTAGATGGTGCAGCCGATTTTGGCATTATGGCAGACCGGATGCCAACGCTTGGGCTTCAGGCGATGTTGTATCGCAAGGATCATCTGTTCCTTGTTGTGCCCGATGGTCATCCACTGACTCAGCGCGAATCGGTTTCGTTCGTCGACGCACTCGAGTTCGACTTCGTCAGCCTTGCTCGTAATACGTCGCTGGCGAAGCGTCTTCAGGCCGCCACCGCCTTCTCTGGTGGCCAGATCAAGTTGCGAATCCAGGTCCGCAGCTTCGATGCGATGTGCCTCATGGTAGCCGCAGGGCCTGGCATCGCCATACTGCCCGATGCAGCGGTGGGTCCCCACCTGAGGTCGATGGACCTCTGCAGGATACCCCTGTCGGAAAACTGGACGCGTCGTGAACTTTTCATCTGTGCTCGTGACCTGAACGCGTTGCCCCGGCCCGCGTCGCTGCTCGTCAATCATTTGATTGGAGCCACGCCGGACGCTGTGGCAGTCCGTTGATCGGTATCGAGGTTTTGTGTTTCACGAAAGCCCCGTTCCGCATTAGTGCATTTCGCCTACAGCATCGCGCGTGGACAATAGATGTCCCTATATCGCAGCGTCGCGGGCTGCGGTGATAGCAAAACCAGCATGCTCTCATCCTGAATATGGAGGCTCTCCCATGGAACCTGCGACTTCACCCCGTACGCTGCTCGACAAGCTGTGGCAAAGCCACGTCGTCGCGGAAACGCCCAACGGCCCAACGCTGCTTTATGTTGACCGCCATCTCGTTTACGAGGTGACAAGCCCACAAGCGTTCGAGGCGATTCGCCTGTCGGGCCGCAAACCCTGGCGGCCTGAAACAGTACTCGCGGTCGCTGACCATAACGTACCGACGATCGCCGCGGAGCGCACGAGCATGGACGCGATCGCTGACCCACTCTCGCGCATTCAGGTCGCGCAGCTCGACAAAAATTGCAAGGAGTTTGGTATCAAGTCGTACGGTATCCGGAACCCGCAGCAAGGAATCATCCACGTAGTCGGCCCGGAACTCGGGGCGACGTTGCCGGGCATGACGGTCGTGGCGGGAGACTCGCACACGAGTACCCACGGTGCGTTCGCCGCACTGGCGTTCGGGGTGGGCACGTCGGAAGTCGAGCACGTGCTGGCAACCCAATGCCTGTCGGTTGGGAAAATGAAGTCGATGCTCGTGAACGTTGAGGGCGTACTGCCGGTGGGCGTCACGGCCAAGGACGTGATTCTCGCGATCATCCGCAGGACCGGTACCGCCGGCGGCACCGGTTACGCAATGGAATTCGCGGGCAGCACGATCCGCACGCTGTCGATGGAGGGTCGCATGACCCTGTGCAACATGGCGATCGAGGCGGGCGCCCGGGTGGGGCTGATCGGCGTCGACGATGTCACGATCGACTATGTGAAGGGGCGTCCCTTCGCGCCCGCAGAAGCACACTGGGATGCGGCGGTCGCCTATTGGCGCACGCTGGTCAGCGATGCGGACGCCCGGTTCGACAAGATCGTCAACATCGACGCAACGCAGCTACGGCCGATGGTTACCTGGGGCACGTCGCCCGAAATGGTGGTCACGGTCGACGACGCTGTACCGAATCCGTTGGACGATCCCGATCCCGTTCGCCGCGCCACCATGGCCGGCGCGCTTACGTATATGGGACTTGAGCCAGGTACGTCGCTCAAGAGCATTTCACTCGACAAGATTTTCATCGGCTCCTGCACGAATGCACGCATCGAGGATCTGCGTGCAGCCGCCGCGATCGTCAAGGGCAGGCACGTCGCGCCGACCGTCCAGCTTGCGCTGGTGGTGCCCGGCTCGGGTCTCGTCAAGGCACAGGCCGAGGCCGAGGGGCTGGACGCCATATTCAAGGAGGCCGGCTTTGAATGGCGCGAACCGGGTTGTTCGATGTGCCTCGGCATGAACGACGACCGCCTGCGTCCGGGGGAGCGGTGTGCGTCTACATCTAACCGAAATTTTGAAGGCCGTCAGGGGCCTGGTGGCCGCAGCCACCTCGTCAGTCCTGCGATGGCAGCCGCGGCAGCGATTGCAGGTCACTTCGTTGACGTTTCCCACGGAGGCTTCTAGTGCAACCCTTTACGAAACTGGAGGCGCTGGTGGTGCCGCTCGACCGCGTGAATGTCGACACCGACGCGATCATCCCCAAGCAGTTTATGAAATCGGTGCAACGTAACGGCTTCGGCATCAATCTGTTCGATGAATGGCGCTACTTCGATCACGGAGAGCCGGGACAGGATCCGTCGACCCGTCGGTTGAATCCCGATTTCGTACTCAATCAACCACGTTTCGCGGGTGCGGAGATTCTCCTCACGCGCGACAACTTCGGGTGTGGATCGAGTCGCGAGCATGCAGCGTGGGCGTTGTGGGACTTCGGTATCCGAGCGCTGATCGCACCAGGCTTTGCCGACATCTTCTACGGCAACTGCTTCAAGAACGGCATGCTGCCGATCAAGCTCGATGAACGTATCGTTCAGCAGTTGTTCGATCTCGTTGGGCGTACTCCCGGCCTGAGGCTAGCAATCGATCTGGAGGCTCAGCGCATTCAACCACCAGCCGGTGATGCGATTCCGTTCGACGTCGAGCCCGAGCGCAAACGCCGCTTGCTCAATGGGCTGGACGACGTCGCTCTGACATTGCAGCAAACCGATCAGATCCGTGCGTATGAACGCAATCGCCGCGCCCATGAGCCCTGGCTTTTCGCCTGATGCCAGGCACGCGCGCACGAACCGCAATTTCAGGAGCTTTTGTTATGAGTGGTCAACCTACCTTTCCGACTTCACCCGCTGCGCTGAACGGCGTACGAGTCATCGAGATGGGCCAGCTCATTGCCGGCCCTTTCGCAGGCAAGACGCTCGGCGAGTTTGGTGCCGAGGTCATCAAGATCGAATCGCCGGGTACCGGCGATCCTCTGCGCAACTGGCGTCTGATGAAGGACGGCACCTCCGTCTGGTGGCAGGTGCAGTCGCGCAACAAGCGTTCGGTCGCGCTGGATCTGCGCAGCGTCGAGGGCCAGGATATCGCGCGCAAGCTGATTGCCGAAGCCGACGTGCTCATCGAGAATTTTCGCCCGGGCACGCTCGAAGGGTGGGGGATGAGTTACGAGCAGCTCTTTGAGCTCAACCCCGGACTCGTCATGCTGCGTATCTCGGGGTACGGGCAGACGGGGCCGTACCGTGATCTGCCGGGCTTCGGGGCGATCGGTGAGGCGATGGGTGGCCTGCGGTATCTGACCGGCGAGCCCGGCCGCGTGCCCGTGCGCTGCGGCATTTCGATCGGCGACACGCTTGCCGCGTTGCATGGAGTGATCGGCGTGCTCACCGCTCTCTATCACCGTGACGCGAACGGCGGCAAAGGGCAGGTTATCGATGTCGCGCTTCACGAAGCAGTTTTCAATGTGATGGAAAGCCTGATTCCTGAGTACAGTGCGCTCGGTGTGGTCCGCGAAGCCGCCGGCAGCGCGCTGCCCGGCATTGCACCATCCAACGCGTATCGCTGTACCGATGGTTACGTGCTCATCGCCGGGAACGGCGACAGCATCTTCAAACGGCTGATGGCGACGATCGGGCGGAGCGACCTGGCGAGTGATCCTGCGCTCGCCAACAACGCTGGGCGTGTCGCTCGCGTCGAGGAACTGGATCGGGCCATCGAAGCGTGGACCGGGCGCCGTTCGGCCGAGGATGTGCTGACCGCGCTGATCGAAGCGCGCGTGCCTGCCGGCAAGATCTATACGGCCCGCGATATCGTCGAGGATCCGCACTACCGCGCCCGCGACATGATCTTGCGCCAGGCCACGCGCGACGGCTACGAAGTCGACGTGCCGGGCATCGTGCCCAAGCTGATGGGCACTCCGGGTTCCGTGCGCACATCGGCGCCTAAGCTCGGCGACGATACAGATGGCGTCCTGCGCGAGATCGGTATTTCCGAAACGCGGATTGCCGAACTTCGTGACAAAGGAGCAATTGCATGAACATCTGGGATGGTGGACGCCGGCGCGTCTATATGCAGGAGGTGGGTACGCGCGACGGCTTCCAGTCGGAAGGGATCTTCGTCGAGACACGGGACAAGATCGCGCTGATTGACATGCTTTCGAAGACAGGCATGGCGAAAATCGAGGTGACCGCGTTCGTGTCGCCGCAGGCGATACCCGCGTTACGCGATGCCGAGATTGTGCTGCGCGAGATCGAACGCAATCCAGGTGTTATCTACACGGCGCTGGTTCCAAACGTGCGTGGTGCCGAACGCGCGATCGACGCGCATGCGGACGAGCTGAACCTGGTGATGTCGGCGAGTGAAAGCCACAATCTGTCCAATCTGAGAATGACACGCGACCAGTCATTTAATGCGCTGAAGCAGGTCGCGGCCATTGCTCGCGATGCTGGCCTCCCTGTTAACATCTCTCTGTCTTGTGCATTCGGGTGCCCAATGGAAGGTGATGTGTCTGCGAGCACCGTTCTCGAGTGGGCGGAACGCTTCGTCGAGGAGATCGGCTCACGGGGTGTCACTTTGTGCGACACGACGGGTATGGCGTATCCGCGGCAGGTTGCGGAGCTGACGTCACAATGTGTCGAGCGCTGGCCCCAGACTGAACTCACGCTGCACTTCCACAACACGCGCGGCATGGGCCTCGCCAACGTACTCGCCGCAATCGATGCCGGCGCCAACCGCTTCGACGCATCACTGGGTGGGATCGGTGGATGCCCGTACGCGCCAGGCGCGAGCGGCAACGTGTGCAGCGAGGAGATCGTGCACGCGTTGGAGTTGATGGGCTACGACACTGGCGTTGATCTCGACGCGCTGATCGCCGCTGCGAGGTGCCTTCCGCCGCTGATTGGTCATGATACGCCCAGCCAGATCGTGAAGGCGGGGCGGCGGCTCGACTTGCATCCGCTGCCGGCCGACTTTGCCGCGGTCCGCGAACGGACTATGCAGGGAAAGCTCAAGCCTAAACCGCATTATGGGATGAATATCGGCTAAGGGGGTGACGTCGGATCCAAGCTGGTTCCCGACGTTCCCAACCGAAATTTTGGGGGCGGTACAGGAAAATACAGTTCATGCAACAAACGCTAATTTAATGGCATGCCTTTGCCAAATCCCTATCCACAAGGTTGCTGGAATATAGTGAACCGCTGGTCGTGAAGAGGGGGCGGTCGATCTGCACAATGCAGAACATGGTGGTCCCCCAACACTCGCCACTGCTTCTGGCACGGGAGAGAACGGGGTGGTGTGCCGTGGTCAGATCTTCGGGATACCAAATTGCCGTGCGGGCACCGGCGGCGCTAGAATGAGACGCAAATTCATCATTCCATCTCCAAATGCGCGCCTGGTATCTTGATCGCCCCCCGCCCGTCGGGACGCTGGATCTGAACCGCGCGACCGGCCTGGTCGCGGCGCTCGGCGCGGCTGAAACGAATGCGTTCGCGGCCGCGGTTCTGCGTCTGCTCGGCGATGTCGCGGCAATTTCTCAATGCACGGTATTCGCATACGAGGCGGGTCTGCGTCCGCGCACCGTCGCTGTGGCTGACTATCGCGGCGGGGCCTATTTGCGCGAGGTCGCCGACATCTACGCGCGACGTTTCTATGCGCTCGACGGCAACCAGCAGATCGTCGCTGAGGCCAGCCCGCGCAAGCCCGGCACCTCGCTCACGATGCACCAGCAGGCGATCGACGATATCAAGCATGAAGCCTACAGGGCGGCCTGCTACAGCGGCCCGAACGTGTCGGACCGCATCGCGCTGCTGTCCCGGCAGTCGGAGGATGTCTGGCTGTCCGTGAATCTCTACCGTGACCGCCAATACGGCGTGTTCCGACAGGATGAGATCGCGCGCCTCGAAACCCTCGCACCGCTCGTCGTCCATGCCGCTCAGCAGCACTATGCGCTTTCGGGCCAGCGCCAGGCCAGTATTCCGCAACTGATGCTCGCTCGCCTGCTGCGGCACTGCCCGGCGTTGTCGAAGCGTGAGCTCGACGTGCTGCGCGGCGTGCTCGAGGGACACACTACGAACGAGATCGCCGAACTAATCGGCGTCAAGGCTTCGAGCGTTACGACCTACCAGAAACGCGCGTACCGTCGGCTCGGTATATCGAGTCAGCGCCAGCTGTTCGCGCTCTGCCTCAATTCGCTGCCGGCCTGAGCGGCGGCTGCACATCATCTCGGGGTTTTCCCCGATCCCCGGTCCGGTTGTCCCCAAACATGGGACAAGCGTCCGTCCCGGGCGGCCAATACTCCATTCAATGCGTCATGCCGGTCCATCGACTGGCTTCTACGCACGGCGCTGCCCGTTAGCGCGCAGCGATCAATATTGGAGACTTGCCCGCATGACGTTCCGATCCGAGGCCAGCGGCACTCTGCCGGGTGGCGCGGCGGCTGTGCCGCCTTCCCACGAAGCTGTGATCGACACGATTGAGGCACTGGTATCACCGCTTCAGGCCAGAGGGTTCACAAAGCCACGCACATCATGACCATCGAATTCACTTCCTACCCGTTCACTGCGCAACACTATTCGGCGCGGTTGCCTTCGCTCGGAGGCGGCGTTGAGACAAGCCGTCATGCGGTTGCGATCGTCGGAGGCGGGCCTGTCGGCCTGACGCTCGCCCTCGGTCTAGCGAAGCACGGCATCCGCTGCGTGCTGATCGAGGCCGACGATTCAGTTTGTTTTGGTAGCAGGGCGATCTGTATCTCGCGCCGCAGCCTCGAGATCATCGAACGCGTCGGAGCGCTCGATCGGTTCCTTGAGATCGGCCTGCCCTGGGCGGGTGGACGCAGTTTCTACCGCGACGACGAAGTGTTGCACTTCAAGATGCCGCAAGACCAGAACCAGAAGCTGCCGCCGATGGTCAATCTCGCGCAGTACCACATCGAGCAGTACCTGCTCGAGGCGGCTGAACGCCAGGCCGACTTGATCGACATCCGCTGGCAGACCCGGGTCGAAAAGATCGAGACGCGAGACGACGGCACGACGTTGTACCTGAGCACGCCCGCAGGCGATTACGCACTTGAGGCCGACTGGGTCGCCGCGTGCGACGGTGGCCGCAGCACGATCCGTGAGCAGCTCGGCCTCATGCTCCAGGGCACGAGCTACGAAGGCCGCTACGTGATCGTCGACATCAAGCTCGACAGCGAGCGTCCGACCGAGCGCCTCGCGTACTTCGATCCCGTGTCGAACCCCGGTTCGACCGTGCTGGTCCATAAGCAGCCCGACAACGTCTGGCGCATCGATTACCAGCTTCGCGACGGCGAGGATGCGGATCAGGCCGTCAAGCCCGAGAACGTGATGCCGCGCGTGCAGAGCCTGCTCGACATGATGGGCGAGAAAGGTGCCTGGCAGCCGATCTGGATCACGGTCTACAAGGCCAATGCGCTTACGCTCGAACGCTACCGCCACGGACGCGTGATGTTCGCGGGCGACGCCGCGCATCTCGTGCCGATCTTCGGCGTGCGAGGTGCGAACTCCGGCATCGACGATGCCGACAACCTCGCCTGGAAGCTCGCCTACGTGGTGCGCGGACTGGCCGGCGACGAACTGCTGGACAGCTACTCGGACGAGCGCGTCTACGCGGCCCACGAGAACCTCAGCTACGGCACCAAGAGCACAGAGTTCATGGCACCGCCGAGTTTTGCGTTCGAGCTGATGCGCAATGCAGTGCTCAGCCTTGCGGTCGCGCATACGGAACTGCGTTCGCTGATCAATCCACGCCAGAGCTCGGCGATCACTTATGCCGACTCTTCGCTCAACGAACCGGACCGGGACGGCTTCACCGCCGGCCCGGTACCTGGCGCGGTGCTGCCCGAGTGCCAACTGACCATCGTGCGCGACGGCGAGGCGCGCGAGGCGCATCTGACCGATCTGATCGAGCCGTGTTTCACTGCCTTCGTGTTTGGTGAGAACGGTAGCCTGCCTGCAGCGTTTGCCCGGCTCGAGCAGACCGTGGATGCCACGGGCGTGCGCCTGCGCTGCATCCCGCTCGCCGAGCATTCGCAGAAGGGCTTGCCGGGCCTGCATGGCTGGGATCGCACCGGGCGGCTGTTCGCGATGTATGGCGCACGCGCCGGCTCGGTCTATCTGGTCCGCCCGGACGGGCACGTACTGGGCCGTTGGCACGATGCATCTGCGGAAACGGTCGGCGCTGCCATCGCCCGCGCGCTGCATACGCTCGCGCACGCCATCTGATTCTGGGGAGCGACATGACTGATATCGAACTCGACGCCGTCTACACGCGGCTCTGCAAGACCATGACCGATGTCGGCGAGACGAATGCCTCGCTGTTCCTAGCCCGCTTTGCCCTGCTGGCCATCACGCGCCTCGGCGAAGCTGATGCCGTGCTGAACCTGATCGCCGAAGCGGGCGAGGGTATGGGTGGCGGCGTTGCCACCGCAACCGCCTGAGCGTCCTTCCGGAAGAGAGACCTGAGATGACCTACGAATACATGACCGGTTTCGCGAACGAATTTGCGACCGAAACGCTGCCCGGCGCCCTCCCCGAAAGTCGGAACTCGCCGCAGCGCGCGCCTTATGGCCTCTATGCAGAGCAGTTTTCGGGCACGGCCTTCACGGCACCGCGCCACAGCAACCGCCGCTCGTGGCTCTACCGGATCCGCCCGGCCGCCGTGCACGAGCCGTTCGCGCCGCTTGTCAACACGCGCCTGCTGTCGCGCTTCGACGAGGTGCCGCCGCCGCCGAACCAGCTGCGCTGGAATCCACTGCCTTACCCCGACACGCCGCTTGACTTCATCGACGGCCTCGTCACGATGGCTGGCAACGGCTCGCCCGAGGCCGGCACCGGCTGTGGCATCCATCTCTACACGGCCACCCGTTCGATGCAGGGCCGCTTCTTCTACGACGCCGACGGCGAGCTGCTGATCGTGCCGCAGGAAGGTCGCCTGCTGATCTCGACCGAACTTGGCGCGCTCGAGGTGGAACCGCAGGAGATCGTCGTAATTCCGCGCGGCGTGCGCTTCAAGGTCGAGCTGCCCGACCACCGCGCGCGCGGTTACGTTTGCGAGAACTACGGCGCCCTCTTCAAGCTGCCTGACCTCGGCGTGATCGGCTCGAACGGCCTCGCGAACCCGCGCGACTTTCAGACGCCGGTCGCGCGCTATGAGGACGTCGAAGGTGATTTCGAGCTTGTCGCGAAGTTCCAGGGCAACCTATGGACAACCCGCATCGGCCACTCGCCGCTTGATGTGGTTGCCTGGCACGGCAACTACGCGCCCTACAAGTACGATCTGCGCCGCTTCAACACGATTGGCTCGATCAGCTACGACCATCCTGATCCGTCGATTTTCCTCGTGCTGCAGGCGCCGAGCGATACGCCGGGCGTCGACACGGTCGACTTCGTGATCTTTCCGCCGCGATGGCTCGCGGCCGAGAATACATTCCGCCCGCCGTGGTTCCACCGCAATGTCGCGAGCGAGTTCATGGGACTGATCTATGGCATCTATGATGCGAAGGCCGAGGGTTTCACGCCGGGCGGGGCGTCGCTGCACAACTGCGTGAGCGGCCACGGCCCCGATGCCGAGACCTTCGAGAAGGCGAGCGCATCCGATACCACGATGCCGCATGCCGTGAAGGACACGATGGCCTTCATGTTCGAGACGCCGGCCGTGATCCGGCCGACCCGCCATGCGCTCGAATCGGCCCAACTGCAGCCCGGGTACTACCGCTGCTGGCAGGGCATCAGGAAGCACTTCAACCCGTCGCAAGCGTGATGCGCGCAAAGGAATACAGCATGTCCGTTCTCAACGAAACCCACGATCCGAGTCTCAAGAGCTGGGTCGCCTCGGCCAACGCGGCTGGTAGCGATTTTCCGATCCAGAACTTGCCGTTCGCGGTGTTTCGCCGTAACGGCAGCCCGGAGGCGTTCCGCGGTGGCGTCGCGATCGGCGAGATGATCGTCGATCTCGGCGCGGTCGCGCGCCTGCTAGATGGTGTGGTCGCCGACGCGGCCCGGGCCGGCAGCGAGAGCAGCCTCAATGCGCTGATGGCGCAGGGCTCGGCCGCGTGGTCGGCGCTACGGCTCGCGCTATCGCGCGCGCTGCGCGAGGGCGCGCTGCAGCAGGCCGCGTTCGCGAATGCGCTGGTCGCGCAGGCCGACGCCGAATACACGGTGCCCGCGCGGATCGGCGACTACACCGACTTCTATACCTCGATCTACCATGCGACCAATATCGGCAGGCTGTTCCGGCCGGACAATCCGCTGATGCCGAACTACAAGTGGGTACCGATCGGCTATCACGGCCGCGCCTCGTCGATCGCGGTGTCGGGCCAGCAGTTCCCGCGGCCGGTCGGGCAGACGTTTCCGCCGGGCTCGGAGCAGCCGAGCTTCGGGCCGAGCAAGCGGCTCGACTACGAGCTCGAGCTCGCCGTCTACATTGGCACTGGCAACGCGCTCGGCAGTCCGATCCCGATCGACGATGCGGAGGCGCATGTGTTCGGCATCGGCCTCCTGAACGACTGGTCCGCCCGCGACGTCCAGGCTTGGGAATATCAGCCGCTCGGGCCGTTCCTCGCGAAGAGCTTCGCGAGCACGGTGTCTCCGTGGATCGTCACGCTCGAGGCGCTCGCTCCGTACCGCGTGGCGTTCGAGCGCAACGCGGGCGATCCGCAGCCGCTGCCTTACCTCGATTCGGTGCGGCAGCGCGAGCGGGGCGCATTCGACATCACGCTCGAGCTCGGGATCGAATCGGCGCGGCTGCGCTCGCAGGGCCGGCCGGCCGCGCGCGTAAGCCTCACGAACTACCGCCACGCGTACTGGACGATCGCGCAGATGGTCGCGCATCACACGGTCAACGGTTGCAACCTGCAGCCGGGCGACCTGCTTGGCACGGGCACGCTGTCGGGTCCGACGCTGGACCAGGCGGGCGCGCTGATCGAGACCACGAGCGGAGGCAAGAACCCGTTCGAGCTCGGCAATGGCGAGGCGCGGACTTTCCTCGAGGACGGCGATGCGGTGATCATCCGTGGATGGTGCGAGAAGGCGGGTGCGGCACGCATCGGCTTCGGCGAGTGTCGTGGCGCGATTTTGCCCGCGCGTGCGGTGTGACGCAATGAAGCTCTACAGCTACTTTCGCAGCTCGGCCTCGTACCGGGTACGCATCGCACTGAACCTCAAGGGCCTCGACTACGAGTATGTGCCGATCCACCTGCTGCGCAATGGAGGCGAGCAGCTAACCCCCGCGTATCGTGAACTGAATCCGGACGGACTCGTACCGACACTCGTTGAGGGGGGCGCCCCCCTCAACCAGTCGCTCGCTATCCTCGAATATCTTGAGGAAACGCATCCGGAGCCGCCGCTATTGCCGCGCGAGCCGCTTGCACGCGCTCAAGTGCGCGCCTTCGCGTTGCAGATTGCGTGCGAGATCCATCCGATTAACAATTTGCGCGTGCTCCGGTATCTGACCAGCGAGCTCGGCGCAAGTGAGGGCGCGAAGAACGCGTGGTACCGCCACTGGATCCAGGCAGGCTTCGCTTCGCTCGAAGCGCAGCTCGTGCGAGGTCAGCACACGGGTACGTTCTGTTACGGCGATACGCCGACATTCGCTGACCTGTGCCTCGTGCCGCAGGTGTTCAACGGCCAGCGCTTCGAAATCGATATACAGCACTATCCGACGCTCCAGCGCATCTACGATGCCGCGATGCGACTCGACGCGTTCGCAAACGCAGCGCCGGCCCAGCAGCCCGACGCCGAATAGACTGTCGTTCGCATGATGATGCGCACAGACCTTTTTGCATGCGCCGACACGAGCGCTTCGTCAATCTCGAGTTCGGAACCTTACGGGTACAACACCCTGCCTTGCTGCGAATAGCGGCATTGTCTCGCGCTCGTGAGCCACGCGAGCGCCTGTTGCAACTGTCGAGCGCGCAGATCCGAATTGCGCGGCTTCCTGCGCGAAGTAGCGGAAGACGCTGAGCGCGAATGCGCGTCGCCCGTTGACCGACGCCATGCTGCCGGTGTCAGAACGGCTTCGAGTTCCGTTGCTGTGATGGCCCACCGTCGCATTTCGGGACTACGCTCCCAGCGAGGCCAAGCGATTGGCTGCTGGATAACTGATCGACCACCATCAACCATCCGACACGCGGCTTCGCACCAGAGCGAAATCTGGTGCTGTTGAAAGCTCCAGTATGTTTCCTATAGAGTCCCGGCTAGTCAGGCCATCAGGATTTGCTCCGATCCGCTACGGATTACGGGGGCGTACTTGGGGCATACCCTATTCATTGATTTGAAATATCAATCTTGAGAAATACAGAGGCGATCCGTATCCTCGTTTCTGGAGGCATGTAAATCAGTAAGTGGTCTGACGACGACCGCATGACGTATCGTCGTCAAGATGGCGGTTAACGCAGGTCATCCGAATCGAGAGATCGGATCGAAGGCGATGACCGGTCCATGTCGACGCGTTCGATCTGATGTTTCGAAAACGTGCCATTTTCAATTACCAAGCTTGAGCGGGCTGCCGCCGACCGAATCCATGAGCCATTCTCGAATTGACGTCCATCATCATATTCTTCCGCCGCAATATGTCGAAGCCGTCGGCACTGATGCCATCGCCAGGCAAGGCTCGTCGGGGCGGGTGCCGCAGTGGAGTGTGGATGAGGCACTATCTCTCATGGATAGAAGCGGGATCGGGACTGCGATTACCTCGATAACGGCGCCTGGCGTCTCCGCTCTAGCAGAGGTCGAGGCGGGTGGCCTTGCGCGCTGGTGCAACGAATTTTCGGCGAATATGGTGCGGGATTGGCCTGGCCGTTTCGGTATGTTCGCATGCCTGCCGCTTCAATCAATCGACAATGCGTTGCGTGAAGCGGTGTATTCGCTCGAAACACTGAAGGCGGACGGAGTGTGCCTCCTGTCAAATTACGATGGACGGTATCTGGGCGATCCGGTCATGCGGCCGTTGTACGAGGAGCTCAACCGGCGCAAAGCGGTCGTCTTCGTTCACCCGACGTCTCCCGCGAGTATGGTGCCGATAGACCAGTTGTCGCCGTCGAGTCTGGAGTTTCCTTTCGATACGACCCGCACCGTCGCTTCGCTGATTTTCGGAGGCATCACGACAGACTATCCGGAGATACGGTGGATTCTGTCCCACGCTGGCGGAGCAATGCCGTATCTCGCTGGCCGCATCGAGTTGCTGACGCGTAACAACCCGGCCTTGCGTGAACGTATCCCGGACGGTTTTCGGAGAGCTATGGCAACGTTCTTCTTCGACTGCGCGTTATCAGTTGATCCCGCACAGTTTGCGGCCCTGAGGGAACTCGTTCCGGATAGCCAGCTCCTGTTCGGCACCGACTATCCGTTTGGTCCAAAAGGGCAGATCGCGGAAACGGTTTCGGGTGTTCTCGATGTGGGATTGGAGCCGGGCACGTTGAAGGCGCTGGAGTCCGATAATGCATTGAGCCTGTTTCCGCGCCTACGCGATTTTCAGGAAACGGCGACGGAAGTAGATTGATCCGGCTTGCTGCCGGAGGGTAGATGGCAAGAGTCCTGACCAGTAAATATTAATTACATAGTCATACTTATTATTATCAGGTGGCAAGCTGAAAACGAAGCTACCAGCCATTCTCGGAAGTTATTGCCGACGATCGCGGCCTTGATTTGCGCGACACGTTGTCATCTCTGTGCACCTGATCCGACTCGATGAATTTTTGGACCATCTCTCGTCGGTTTCGCCGCGTTTCGCGCTCGTAAGTAGTGAATAGATATCGGAAGGATTCGGCATTTCGGGTTCTGCGTAAACATGAAGATAGTTGACTGTCCGAATACATCAAGCGGTCGCAAAAGGCGGCGCTGTTTTTTTATATAGGAGTGGGGCACATGGCGGGGGTGAAAGAGTTACAGGCATTTCCGATGGTCATCGGTGGCGAGCGTGTCCCCTCAGCGTCCGGGGTATGGCTCGAAAGCATCGACCCTTATACAGGTGAACCGTGGGCAAAGGTGCCACGGGGCGATGCGACTGACGCAGAGGCTGCTGTGTCTGCAGCGCGTAAAGCACTGACCACCGGGGCTTGGCATCAGCTTTCGGCCACCCAGCGTGGCGCGCTTTTGCGCCGCCTCGCTGATCTGATATCTCGCGACTGGGAACGTCTTGCCGAGATCGAGATTCGGGACAACGGAAAGGTCATCAGTGAAGTCGGTCCGCAGATCCGCTATCTGGCCCAGTACTTCCACTATTACGCTGGACTGGCAGACAAGATAGAAGGAGCGGTGATTCCGGTCGATCGCCCGGGGATGCTTAACTATACGCGACACGAGCCGGTGGGTGTCGTGGTAGCCATCACGCCCTGGAACTCGCCGTTAATGCTGGCTTCGTGGAAGATCGCCCCCGCGCTAGCCGCCGGATGCACGGTCATTCTCAAACCGTCCGAACATACGTCGGTGTCCAGTCTCGTTTTCTCTGACCTGTTCGATGAAGCCGGTTTCCCTCCCGGTGTTGTCAACGTCGTGACAGGATTCGGGGCGGAGATTGGCAATGCACTTGTCTCACACCCGGACGTTGCGAAAGTCGCCTTCACCGGGGGTGATGTAGCTGGTCAGGCTGTATACGAACGTGCGGCGGCGGGATTAAAGCGCGTGACTCTGGAACTCGGCGGTAAGTCGCCCCACATCGTGTTTGACGATGCTGATCTCGACGGGGCGCTCGCCGCAGCCATGGACGGCGTCTTTTCCAGCAGCGGCCAGATGTGCGTTGCGGGTTCGAGACTCATGTTGCACGACCGTATTCATGACGAATTTGTAGCTCGACTTTTGGACCGAGTGCGGACTTTGAAGTTGGGAGCACCGATGAATCCGGCCACCTCGATCGGACCGGTTACTACGCAAGCGCAATTTGAGCGCATTCTGAGCTACATCGACGTCGCGAAACAGGAAGGAGCGCGCTGCCTGGTGGGAGGCGTTGCATCGCCGGAGGCGGAGGGCGGTAGCGGCTGGTTCGTCGCGCCTACCGTTTTTGGTGACGTGAAGAACGACATGCGGATCGCCCGTGAGGAGGTGTTCGGTCCGGTGCTGTCAATCATCCGGTTTTCGACTGACGATGAGGCTGTCCATCTGGCCAATGACAGTCGCTACGGCCTGGCTTCGGGGATCTGGACGCGCGACGTCGGACGCGCCATTTCGGTCGCAGATCGCATTCAGGCGGGAACGGTATGGGTCAATACGTATCGAGCCGTTAGTGCGGCATCTCCATTTGGCGGCATGAAACGCTCCGGGATCGGACGCGAGAATGGGCAGGAAGCCATCATGGGCTTCCTGCAGACAAAAAGTATCTGGATTTCTACGACTTCCAGGCCGGTGGCGGCCTGGTCCTGAAGGGAGACATGAACAATGAATCGCTACGATTTTGCCGGCCGCACTGCTTTGGTGACGGGGGGTGCTCAAGGTATCGGGTACGAAATTGCGCAACGCCTGCTGGAAAGCAATGCTGAAGTGACGCTTTGGGACTTTGACCGGGAAGCCTGCGAGGCAGCACAGCGGACACTGTCGTCGAAGGGCAAAGTGGACATCGACATCGTGGATATCACTGATGCCGAGGAGGTCAGTCGTGCCGCGGGGCGTATGGCGACAGCACGAGGACACATCGACGTTCTGGTGCACAACGCAGGCGGATCTGGACCGGAAGGCACGGTGTCGACCTATGCCGCGGACGACTGGCGTCGTGTCATCGAACTGAACCTCAATGCTACCTTTTACGTGAATCAGGCAGTCGTCAGGCATATGTCGCAACATGGCTACGGTCGTATCGTGAATATCAGTTCGATCGCAGCCTTGGAGGGACCGGCCAAGGCGCCGGCCTATGCGGCCGCGAAGGCGGGGGTGATTTCAGTCACGCGGAGTCTCGCACGTGAAACCGCTACGCAGAATATTTCCGTCAACAGCATCAGTCCCGCGGCGGTAAAGACTCGCTTCTACGACGGCCTGTCCGAGACGTTCGTGACGACAGTGCTGTCCAAGATCGCACGCCAGCGCTTTCTGACCGTCGAAGAGACGGCCTCTCTAGTGTGTTGGTTGGCCTCAGAGGACAACTCCTTTACTACCGGTGAGAACTTTAATCTTGCCGGGGCGCGTAATTGAAGTGGCGAATGCGGACGATATCCCGTTTCGGCGGGCCCCAGATTTCCAACAAATGAGAGACAAGGTTCGGCAATTATGTCCAAGGTAGTCGTTCTGGAAGATGTCGTCGACCGGCAACGGTTTAACACGGTTCGAGTCGCTGTCATCGTCCTGTGCTTTCTGGTCATGTTTTTCGATGGCTACGAACTCAATCTGATCGGATATGTCGGGCCGGCTCTCATTTCGCATTTTTCCATAAGCAAGGCGGCGTTTGGCCCGGTTATTTCCGCCGGCCTCGCCGGGTTCATGCTGGGCGCCCTTATGTTGGGGGATTTGGGAGACCGCTTTGGCCGCAAGCGCGTGATCATCGCCGGGACCATACTTTTCGGCGCGCTCACACTGATTGCTGCCTGGAGCAGTTCGCTGGGTATCTTCATTGCGCTGAGATTCGTCGCTGGGTTAGGTCTGGGAGGTGCGGTGCCTAATGCCGTTGCGCTGAACGCGGAGTTCGCACCTGCGCGTGTGCGAGCAACGACGATCGGGGTGATGTTTGTCGGCTATACGCTAGGCGGCGCCGCCCCGGGATGGGCCGCTGCGGTGTTACTCAAGGAATTTGGCTGGCGCAGTGTCTTCTACTTGGGATCCTGCCTGCCGCTGCTCATCGCTGCGACGATGATCTTCATCTTGCCGGAGTCAGTACGTTTCCTTGCAGCAAACAAACGAATAAAGGAACTGCGCATACTGCTCGCCAAGATGCAGGATGAACCGTTGCCCGTCGGCGATTTCGAAATTTTGTCCAACGAGGTGAAAGCCCCGGGATCGCCGTCGTTGCAACTTTTTAAAGATGGTCGTGGACCAGATACGCTATTTCTCTGGTTCGCATTTGTATCCTGCCTGACCAGTATTCTGTTCGTGATGGCGTGGAGTCCGACCTTAGTTGCCGGACTTGGCATCGATCCGGGGCGTGCTGCGCTGATTGGCGCGATGTGGCAGACAGGTGGTGCGATCGGTTCCTTGCTGATTACACGTCTGCTCGATCGATTTGGAATATTGACGATTGCATTTTCAGTTTTGCTCGCCATACCACTTGTAATTCTGATAGGAAGAGTCGGTACGTCGGAGACAGTTCTGATGATCGTCATTCTGATTGGCGGATTGCTGGGGTCCGGCGGTCAGGTTGGTCTCAATGCGATTGCGGGAACGATCTATCCGACGATGATTCGTTCGACAGGCGTAGGTTGGGCGTTCGGAATGGGGCGGGTTGGCGCCATTCTAGGGCCTCTGATTGGCGGCTCTCTTGTTGCCGCCGGCTTGGATGTTCGAAACCTGTATGTCGTAATGTCCTTGCCGTTTGCCCTGACGGCGCTATCCGTGGCACTTCTGTTTTTCCGAGGTACGAAACGTGCCAGGCTGGTTGATGCGCTCACAGGTTGAATAATTGTAGGACCATGTGGCAGACGATCCCGTTCCCGTACACCCACACACTCTTGAAAATTGACTGATCCACCGAGATCGCTGGTGCTGCCTGGAAGGTCACCGGGTCAAGTACCAGCGTTTTGGGGCAGGAAACCTGGGTTTTCGTCTCAGCACAGAACGGGTAACGGAGGCTTAAAGCCTATCGTTTCACAACCGGTAGACCTGCTGGGGCGATGCGCTACATAGACGTTCTTATGCTTCATCTAGGTTATCTGGCTTGATAAGAATTTTAAGATATTGGAGGGGACTTTCAAATGAAAAGATTTTTAATGGCATTAAATTTAGTTTTACTAAATAATGTGGCTATCGCTCAAAGCAGTGTAACTATTTATGGAAGCCTTGACGAAGGGATCACCTATGTTAGCAACGAGCATGGTGGCCATGCAGCAGTTGTTTCCCCTGTCGCTGTGCCGGACTTTTTCGGGTTTAGGGGTGTGGAAGATCTGGGCGGAGGGATGAAGGCGCTGTTTCGGCTGGAAACAGGCTTCAGAAGCAACAATGGGACAAACCTTGTAGCCGGGGATATGTTCAGCCGTGTCGCGATGGTTGGTTTGTCTTCTCCGTGGGGTGGGGTGACCTTGGGTCGCCAGTTCGACCTGACGAACGAGACGTTGATGCCGAATGCAAACGGCGTTCTGCAATACGCCTACTATTTGATGCATCCAGGAAATCTGGACAACATCGGCGTCACGGAAGTCAACAACTCGATCAAGTACTCGACGCCTGATTTCGGGGGATTATCGTTTGCCGTCGAGTATGGAATGGCAGATTCGACAACGCAACCTGGCCGGGTATTGAGTGTCGACGGGATATACAACCGGGGTCCGTTTCGGGTAGCTGCCGTATATAGCAGCTGGCATGACCGGAGTGTCGATCTTGCTACAACGCTTGGCTACTCGAGCTTCCTTGGACAGACGTTAGGTGGCGGAAAGTTGTTCACTGCAAAGAGCACAGATATCACGGGGATAGCAGGGCGCTACCAGGTGAGCCAATACGTTGCCATTCACGGGATGGTGACTCACATATCGTTTGATGCTCCGCTCGGCTCCGCACATATGGCTACTGCAGAGGCAGGCGCGGATCTGTCGGTTTCGCCGTTTAATACCGTAACTATTGGGGGATATGTCTCTTCCTTGACTGGGACCCATTATCAGGAAATAGGGTTGGGAGATCTGTACAGTTTATCGAAGTCAACGATAGTGTATGCGCAGACGATCTATCAGCACGCGAACGGGCTTGGCCACCCGGCGATGCCGCTTCTGGCTCCATCTGACGACTCAAGTCAACTCATTTTCCGGATCGGCGTACACCACTTTTTCTGAACCCACTTGTATCAGCCGTGACTCCGTTTTGACAGCGTCTTTTGCCGGGCGGCGGATCGCATGTCGGTGAGCCCAGCATTCGGCTCCGGGCCGGAAGATTGAACGTGGAAGGCACATTCGGCATCCTGTTGATCAACATAGATGTTTGGAGCACCATGTCAACACTTCAGACCAATTTGATGGTTTTCTCGTCGCCTGCTGAGGGGTTGCTGTGTACGGGGTCAAGTCAATATGCCGCAAAAGGACCTGTTAAGTCGGGAGGAAGTACTGACAAGGTTGAATATCAAGCCGGGGACACTTTACGCATACGTAAGCAGAGGCCTCATTCGCACCGTTCCCATCGAGAATGGGCGTCGAAAGCTGTACGTTCGTACCGACGTCGAGCGTGTCGGTAGTCGTAAAAGAGGCCGGGAGCCACGCGTCGCGACTGCGGAGTCGACAATGCGGTGGGGCGAGCCGGTGCTGTGTTCGGCAATCACGGAGATCACCACGGAAGGACCCGTCTATCGGAACCGTCCTGCCATGGAGCTTGCACTTTCGGGGGTGTCGTTCGAATCGGTTGCACAGTTTCTCGTTACTGGAGTCTGGCAGGATCGCATAGGTATCTGGCCTGCTTTAAGCCTGCCCGACGACGTGATGCTGCTCGTCGATGCGTATGCGGGGCACCTGGCCGCAGCCGACGTTGGGGCGCTGTTTGGCATGCTCGCGTTTGCCCTCGGAATGCAGGGCCGTGGCGCGACGGAGGTGGCGGACGGCGGAACAATGCGTGGTGCACGCCAACTGATCCAGGCAATGGCGGGTTGTATGGGTTTCCTTGGGCCGCAACGTCGATTCGTCACCCCAAACGAAGATGAAAGCATCGCGGCGTTCTTGTTGCGTGCTGCGGGTGGGGGACAAAGCCGGCCGGACAGCACGCGGATCATGAATTCGGCCCTTGTTCTCCTCGCTGATCACGAGCTCGCGCCCGCAACGTTTGCAGCGCGTATTGCGGCGTCTACAAACGCTGATCTTTTCAACTGCGTGGCAACCGCAATCGGATCTCAGGAAGGGTCATCGACAGGCACCTCGACTCGAAACATCGAGACATTACTGCTGCCCCGTGTAGTAACGACGGATCAGGAAAGACGTTTAGATCTCGTACGCGAATACGGTGCCAGTCTCTTCGGCTTCAATTATCCCCTTTACCCGGCGGGCGATCCTCGCGCCCGACTGCTGCTCGAGCTGATCTCCGGTTTGGGATCGCCATCCGACGAAACGGCCTCGCTACTCGAATTTCTTGAGCTCGCAAGGAGCGGTCTGGAAGCCTATCCGGGTGTGGCTATCGCGCTGGTTGCGCTGACCCGGGCGCTCGGATTGCCGGACGGAGCGGCAATCGCGATATGGATCATCAGCCGTACCGCAGGGTGGGCGGCGCACGTACTGGAACAGCGTACCCAGGCTTTTCTGTTGCGGCCGCGAGCGAAGCACATTGAGGTGGCACGAATGTGATCCCGAGAATGGGGCGACGACTCATTTGGATTTCGCGAAGCGAAGAAGGTTCGGACCAGGACTCAGCTCATTGAACTGGCGGTGGCTTCGTCGCACTAGTCGAATGCGACCCGCAACGCAGCGGCTCGCCGTCTGGCTCTGATCCAATGAAGCCCGATCAGGCGTGCCGGACGGTTCGACTGGCGCACCTGAAACATCGGGTCTTTACTAATGCGTTCAACGTGCCGATCGCGGACAAACAGCCGTGCATGTTCGTTGAACCCGGCGTGACCGAATAGTTGCAGTCGATGGTCGCGCACTGATGCGCGGGAACCGTTCGGCGCGTCGTCCTTCGGGGGCGACGCGTTTTTTTTGTGCGCCCAGCATGGGCGCACTCTTGTGGGGGCAAGTCCCACCGTAAGTTGACCACAGCGAACGAAGCGAAGCGCAACTGCGTGAGGGTGACTGCCGGTGTGGTCCAGCAGCGGGATCAAGGTGCGCCGCAGGGCGGGCCGCTAGCCCCGGCAACAACATAGCAAACTCGTGGGTAAGATGGGGCCTTCGCATATCGAGGGAGTGTCTGGCGCCATGGTCCAGAGAATGTCCTGCCATTGATGCGGTTCTCGTGCTTGAGGCCGTTTGCTCCCGCTAACAGGGAGCCCAATCGATGACACGGGGACGACGCAAACACTGGCGAGTACGTCTCGCTTTCGAGCCGAACCGCTATTCCAGCGAACAACTGGAGAAGACCTACGAGCAACTCAGTCCGGTCGATGCCCGAAGCACGAGGCGCTTATCGGATGCAAAGCCGGCAATGGCGATGGCCGTGAAGCGAGCGAAACGATGAGCAATGCTGCCATGGTCGCGCTTTACGCGCGGGTGTCATCCGAGCAACAAAGCAAACGCGGCACGATAGACAGCCAGATCGCCGCATTGAAAGAGCGAATTCAGGCCGATGGTGCGCAGATTGTGGAGGACATGTGCTTCGTTGACGCTGGAGTCAGCGGTGCAACGCTGGTCAGGCCACACCTGGAGCGACTTCGCGACGCTGCCGCGTTCGGGACGATCGATCGGCTGTACATTCTCTCGCCGGACCGCCTGGCGCGCAAATATGCGCACCAGGCACTGCTGATGGAGGAGCTTTCCTCGTGCGGCGTGCAGGTGGTGTTTCTCAATCACGCTATTGGCACGACGCCGGAAGAGTCGTTGTTGCTGCAGATGCAAGGCATGATTGCAGAATACGAGCGGGCAAAGATCGGAGAGCGTAACCGCCGCGGCAAGCTTCACGGAGCGAAACGCGGTACCGTCAATGTGCTGTCAGGGGCGCCTTACGGATACCGCTATATCCGAAGACAGCTCGACGGGACGCCAGCGCGGTACGTCATCGAACTACCGCAGGCGGCCACGGTGAAGGCGATCTTCGAGTGGGTTGGGCTAGAGCGCCTGAGCCTCGGAGACGTGATACGCCGGCTTGGCGAGGCGGGCATCGTGACGGCATCGGGCAAGCCGTACTGGGACCGCAGCGTGGTATGGGGCATCCTGCGCAATCCGGCTTACATGGGGCGGGCCGCGTTCGGCAAAACCCAGGTGTGCGATCATCAGGTGCGCGTGCGTGCGCAGCGCCACAGCGCTGATGTGCCCCGGAAACCGTATTCAGCGAAACGCGCCGACCGACAGCAGTGGATCGAAATTCCGGTGCCGGCGATCGTTAGCGAAGCACTGTTTGAAATCGTTCAGGAACAGCTTGCCGAGAACCGCAAGCTGGCACGCCAGCGCCGGGATAATGCGCCGCTTCGCCTGCTGCAGGGGCTCACTGTTTGCGGACACTGCCGTTACGCCTACTACGCGAAGAAAGTGAGCAAGTCTGCGGCCAAGGGACATCAGCGCGATTACGCTTATTACCGCTGCGTTGGAACCGACGCCTACCGGTTCGGCGGCGAACGTATCTGCGACACCCTGCAGGTGCGGACAGACAAGCTCGATGAGCTGGTATGGCATCAGGTCGTGGAATTGCTCAGACATCCCGATCGACTGAAAGAAGAGTATGAACGTCGACTCGACGTGATGGAGCGTAGCGAAAAACATGGCTTCGATACTGGCAGTCTGGAAAAGCAGCGGATTCAGCTCGAAAAGGGCAAATCGCGACTGATCGACGGCTACGCCGACGGTATCATCGACAAGGCCGACTTCGAGCCAAGGATGCAGCAATTGAAGAGCCGGCTCGAACAGATTGAAGAGCAGATCCAGGAATCGCGGCGCCACGGAGCAATGCAAAGCGAGCTGTTTCTCGTCATCAGCCGGCTTGAGGAATTTGCAGCCGCTGTCACCGAAAAGCTGGATGCGATTGACCTTGAAACGAAACGCAAGATCGTTCTGGGCCTGGTCAAGCGCGTAGAAATCCACAAGGACGAGATCGTCGTTGTGTTTCGTGTCGATCCGCAACCGCCGGTTCTCGGCAGCGAAAATTCGGATAACTCAGACGATGGAGCGAAAAGTATGCAACATTGTAGGCGGCGTAATCAGTCCTTTGCTGGCCAACCTGCACCTACAATTGGGGTCTGCGGGGAAAACAGCCGGTGCTTTCGGGGAACTGGCGATTGGGACGAACGGTGTACTGACTACTCTCTCGGCACCGATGCTGGCGTCGTTGGAGCGATGAACTCTTGGGGGAGAGCCCGCGTAATATCGCTCCTGTCTAGTCCTGCATGCCGCATTGCCGAACTGTTGGCCGCATGGCTTATTCGCGCGCGTTTCCGAGCGATGCACTGATGCCCTGAGCCGTCTGCTCGACGGCGCGGATGAATGCGGTCTGCGCACGCGGGCCGTCAGGAAAGAGAGGATATATCATCGAAATCCCGACTGATCCTACCGGATAGCCGTTTGCGTCGAGAACCGGCGCCGCAATACAGCACAACTGCGGATTGGCCTCGCCATTGTCATATGCGAGGCCTTCTTCGACGGTCCGGGCCAGTTCCAGCCGGAGCATTTCCGGCGTGGTCAGCGTTGTGGGTGTGTGTTCCCGGAATGTAATCCTGTCGATTAGCCGGTTGCGCTCGTTTTCGGGCAGGTGGGCGAGGATCGCCTTGCCTACCCCGGTGCAATACAGCGGTTCCCAGTCACCGGCGGTCTGTCTGACGGAAACCACATTGTCCGCGGGCATCACCTCAATCAGGACGACACGGTCGTCCTGCAGTACCGCCAGATGCGAGGTCTGCTTCGTCATGACCGACAGCTTCTTCAGAAACGGGCGAGCAACTTCGACCAGCGACGCATCGGTGCGTACCATCCGGCTCCACGCCGACAAGGTCGGGCCAGGCGTATAGGTCTTCAGTGCCGCGTCCTTGACGACGAGACCCGTGCGTTCGAGGGTGTTGAGAAAGCGGAAGGCCGAACTCTTGTCGATGTCGAAATGTGATGCCACTTCGTTCAGCCTCTTCGGCCGTCCGGCCTTAAGGATGTACTCGAAGATGGACAATCCCTTGTCCAGCGACTGGATGATGGTGGTGTCCGGCTTTGCGCCAGCGACCGCCTCGTCGGGCGGCACGCTCGCGGAAGCCGGATTTTTCCTGGCGGCGCGCGGCATGGTTCAGGTTGACAATAGATCAATGATGTCGTCGATTATCTCCCCTATGACTGGCGGACGCAAATGCCCTGCCAGTGCCGCCGCGCCTGGCTAGGGGTTGGCGCTTCCCTGCACCATGGCTGCGTTGTGCGCGAGCCCGAGCGCGCGGTAACCGCCGCGTCGTCTGAAGACGAGGTAGAGCGCGAGAAAGCAGACGCAGAGAACGGCCGGCAATACTGCGAGCGCCCTGAGCGCGCCAGTAGGCCCGAAGCGGTCGAGGTTGCGGCCGATGACCGGCAGCGCCAACGCAATCGACAGGAATCCCCCGCCGCCCATCAGGCCAAGACACAGCGACCCGCCTTTGGGAAATCGTTCGGACGTAATACCGAGCATCGTCGGCCAGAAGAGCGACTTGCCGATACCGAACAACGTGGCGGCCGCGAACGCGATGATGACAGGGGCGCCGCTGCGCAGCGAGCCGAGCGTCCACAGTCCTGTCGCGCACAGTGCGCTGCACGCCAACAGCGCGAGGAACGGCGAGCGATGCACGAAACGGCCGGCCACTGCGCGCATCACGAAGACCAGCCCGGCCGTGTACGCGAGGAACATGATGCCGTCGAGTCCTGTCAGCGCCTTCATGATGGCCGGAAACCACTGGTCGGCGCCGAGTTCGGTAATGGCGGTCAGCCACATCAGGCAGAACATCACGACGAATAGCGGATTGACGGCCTCCGCTGCCATCTGGCGCATCGAAACCCGGTTCGCGGCCCGCTCCGTGGGAGGGAAAGGCTGATTCCACGATATTGCCATATAGACAATCGTCGGAATCACGATGGTGGAGAGCTTCAGTTGCCAGCTCGCGCCGAGTTGTGACAGCGCGAGCGCAGCCAGTCCTCCCACGATCATGCCTGCCGGCCATCCCGCGTGCAGTGCGTTGAGCTGGGTAGTCTTCCGGTCACTGTACAAGGTGGAGACGAGCGGGTTCACGACGCCTTCCACGAGTCCCTGGCTGAGCCCCATCAGGAGGAAGCCGAGATAAAGCAGCGTGGTGCCGGGCTGCGAGAAGATCGAGTCGGCGTGCGTCGTCGGGTGCGGCGCGCAGAGGATCACCACCACGCTGGCGATGAAGCCGAAGCCGGACAGTTTGTACAGGCGCCGCATCCCGATCAGGTCGACCACCAGGCCGCTGACGAAGATCGATGCCGTGAATCCGAAGAAGGCCGGTCCCCAGATATAGCCCATCTGCTCCGCCGTCAGCCGGAACGTCTCGCGCAGCGGTCCTTCGATGTCACCGCGAATCGTGAAGACGAGCGCGGTCGTCAGCATCGACGTGAAGCTGGCAACGAAAAGCCGGTTCCGGTTCATGTGCCACTCCGTTCGTCGTCGAGAATCTGCGCGAAGAAGCCGAGCATGACCGGTGCGTCGAGCGGCATCACGTGATGTCCGAGCGCGGTGCGCGCGTGCAGTCCACGGCGGCCGAGCGCTTCGTGCAGGAGTTCCGACGCTGCGTCCAGCACCTCCGGCATCGCGTCGAATCCTGCCACGCAGCCTACGTGTCCATCAAGGCGAATCAGCCGGACGCGGTCGATTGAGCCGGTCGCCTGCGCGAGTTGCGCGAGCCCGTTCAGTGCGCACAGACGGGCGGCCGCAATGCCATCCTCAACAGTCAGCGTTTCTCCGAGGCGTCCGGCATAGCGCAAGCTGCCGTTTTTGAACGGCAACTGGAACGACGTCGTGACCAGGTCGCCGTATCGCGACCATGGCTGATAGCTGCCGACGGCTGCGGGTGGCGGCGGGAGTTCGATCTGCCGGGCAGCCAGACGCCCGGACGGAAGGTCATCGAAGGCGGCTAAAGCCGCGATATCGGCAGGATGATTCATGCGTGTTGTCTCCTTCATGTGTTGAATGGCGGTACGGCTGCAGCCGGTTACGCGACGCTGGCCGTTGTTGCCGCCGGGTAGTCCGCATGATCCTTCCAGGATGCGGGCTCGGACGAATTGAAAATGAACTCGATGGTTAGGCCGTTCGGGTCCATGACGAATACCTGGTGTTCGCGCAGGTCGGGCACAGTGCGGGCCCGGTATCCCATGCCCAGATCGCGCAGCCGCAACTCGAAGGAAGGGAGGTCGGTGCAGCGGAATGCAATGTGGTCGACGACGCCGGACCCCGTGCTTCCTACGGCATCGCGTTCTCCGAGATAACGGTCGAGACCGGGCTGGCCGCCGGCAGCAATGGCGAGGTGGAGAACCGGTCGCTCTGCTTTGTAAAGCCAGCGTCCGTCGAAAGGAAACGACGGACGCCAGCCGACATGAAGCCCCGCCACTTGTTCGAAGAAGGCGGTGGTCTCGGCGAGGAGCTGGGTGCGCAGGGTGAAGTGGTCGAGGTGTTGGATAGTCATGATGGTATTGATTAATAATCAACGATGTTGATTTTATAGATCGATGTCGTCGGCTTGGAAAGAGGGGTTAACCCGTGAGCCGTCAGCGCCATCCTGGCGAATGGGCAGTTGGGCCGTGGTCGTCGTGGAACCAGCCTCGCGACGTAGATCCGACGGCAACGTCATGGAATCGTATTTGCCGTGGTGCCGGATATTGCGGGCGGCGAGATCGCGCGCTTCCCGATGCGCGGGGAGTGTTTGGTGGTTGCGCGCGTTGCGCGTGTGGGTCTGGGCGCTGCAACGCCTGTGACATGCGAATCGCTGGCGGCGGGTGTGCTGCGGCCTCGAATGGCGCGGATCTGGGCCGCGCCGCTGCGTTCAGCGCTAGTCCGTCGCAAGGTCGTCCGGATCGGTCAGCGTTAGCTCCGACGCCGGCAGTAGCAGCGCTGTCTTGTAGCGCACTTGCTTCAGCGCGAAGCTCGATCGGATATTCGACGCGCCGGGAATCTTCGTCAGGTGTTCGAGGATGAAGCGTTCGAGCGTCTGCATGTCCGGCTTCACGACGCGCCGCAAATAGTCAGCGTCGCCCGTCATCAGATAGCATTCCATCACCTCCGGGCGTTCCGAGATCGCCTGTTCGAAGCGTTGCAGGGCTTCTTCGACCTGCTTTTCGAGGCCACCTGAATGAACACGTTGATCCGAAGGCCGAGCGGTTCCGGGTTCAGCAGCGTGACCTGCTGCTTGATCAGGCCCAGCTTTTCTAGCGTACGTAGGCGCCTGCCTCGCAGGGCTCGGATACTCGCTCGTCTTTCCGTCGTTTGCTGTCGAAGCGATGCGGCGGGCTTCCGGAGAAAACCGGGGGCTTGCCATAGGCGCCTATCTCGCGTGCTTCGACCTCGGGCTTGCTGTCGGCGGTCCGGGGGGTGCCCCTATGTGGTTCGTCAAGCGTTAGGGGCGGATTTCGGTTGATAGAAGGCGCCGTCGCGGAGCATCGCGAACAGCACGTCGCAGCGTCGTCTGGCAAGAGCAATGAGCGCCTGATTGTGGCGCTTGCCCTGCTGGACCTTGCGAGCGTAGTAGTCCCTTGAGACCGGGTCCCGCAACGCGGCAAAGGCAGAGAGGAAGAGCGCTCTCTTGAGCACCTTGTTGCCCCGCCTGGATGGATGTTCGCCCCGGATGGACGAACCCGAGCGTCGTGTGACCGGGGCGAGGCCGGCATAGGCGGCAAGATGGGCGGCTGAAGCAAAGGCTTTGTGAGCGACTTCAGTGAGGAGTCTGGCGGCGGTCCTGACGCCGACTCCCGGCATGCTGGTCAGGACCGGCCAAAGAGGGTGTGCGTGCACTAGGCGTTCAACTTCGCTGGCAACCTCGTCGCGTTGTTTGCGCAAAGACGCGAGTTGTTGGGCCAGACGCGGCATGACGATGGTTGCTGCCTGCGTACCGGGTACGATCACAGCCTGTTCGCTGAGCGCCTGAACGATTTCTGTGGCGCGACAATCTGGATGAGAGACGCGCGACAATCAAGTTGAGAATGTCGCGGCAGGAATGATGATGCCGATGTTGATTGACGCTGGCAAGCGTTTGTTGATTGACGCGCGGTGTTGATTGACGCGGGCGAGCGGGTGTCGCGCGACAATCAAGCTGAAGCCTTCCGTCGTTGAGGATTGCTGTGTAATGTGTGACGCCGCAGGTATTCTGGCTGCGCGACAATCAGGATGAGAATGGGGTGGCGTGGAAGGTGATGGGTTGATTGACGCCGGCTAGCTTTACCTGCGAGCCGCGCGTCAATCAGGATGAGACAGCGGGTCAGTTGGTGAGGTCAATGCCGTGCTGATCCTCCTGTGTCGGTGGCACGCCAACGTTCTTTGGTGTCGCGCGACTGGCCGGGCGTCCCGGTTCCTGCTGCTTGCGCTGCAGGGCCGTACGGCGACGGTAGCTTTCGACGTTCAGCTCAAAGATGGTCGAGTGATGGACCAGCCGGTCGACGGCGGCCACCGTCATGGCCCGGTCGGGGAAGACCTTGTCCCATTCGCCGAACGGTTGATTTGCTGTTATGCAAAGAGAACGGCGTTCATATCTGGCGCTGATGAGCTCGAACAGGACCGACGTCTCGGCCTGATCCTTGCTGACATAGGCGAAATCGTCCAGGATGACCAAATCGAAGCGATCCAGCCGGTTGATGGCGGACTCCAGAGCGAGTTCGCGGCGCGCGACCTGCAACCGCTGCACGAGGTCGGTGGTACGCGCAAACAGGACCTTCCAGCCCTTCTCCAGCAGACTCAGTCCGATGGCCGACGACAAGTGCGACTTGCCACCGCCACTCGGTCCCAGAAGAATCAGGTTGGTGCCGTTACGCAGCCAGCCGTCGCCAGCGCAAAGCGCCGAGACGTGCGCGCGGGACACCATCGGCACCGCGTCGAAATCGAAGTTCTCCAGCGTCTTGCCCGGCAGCAGCTTTGCGTCCCTGAGGTGACGTTCGACCCGGCGTCGATCGCGCTCGGCGATCTCGTGTTCGGCCAGCGCCATCAGCAGGCGCGCTGCCGGCCAGCCTTCCGTGTCGGATCGCTCGGCAAAGCTGGACCAGATCTGCTTGATGGCGGGCAGCCGCAAATCGTTGAGCAGCAGCGACAGGCGGGTGGCGTCGATGTCGAGACTCATGCCGTCACCTCCGTTGCCATGTCAAGCAGGGCTTCGTAGTCGCTCAGCGGTGCCAGCTGGACGTTCACCTCCGGCATGCTGTTCGTGCGCTTCGCTTCGAAACGCGAACACAGTGTGTCCAGGTCGGGTAACCGTCCATCGCCCAGACACTGCTGCAGTGCCTGGGCCAGTTGCGCTTCGCAGTTGTGCTCGTGGGCCAGGCTAAGCAGTTCAACCATGGTCCTGCATGCCTGACGCTCCGGGAGCTGCTCGAGCAGGCGATCGAAGGTCAGGCGATAGGCCTCGCGCGGAAAGATCTGATCGCGATAGACCAGGTTGAGCAGCGCCATGGGCTTGCGGCGCAGCGCGTGGATGACGTGCCGGTAGTTGATGACGTGGCCGTGCTTGCCATTGGGGCCCGCACGGCCGCGCTGCAGTGTCATCAGGGCCGTGCCGCCCAGGAACAGCTCCAGGCGGTCGTCATACAGCCGCACGCGCAGGTGATGGCCTATCAGTCGTGACGGGACGGTATAGAACACCTTGCGCAGGACGAAGCCGCAGGTGGTCGTGACGTACACGCGCGTTTCCTCGTAGTCGCACGTACGCTGGACCGGAAGCGGCTGAAGCAGTGCACGCTCGGCCTCAATGCGTTTGCCATTACGCGCGTTGATTCGACCGACGATCTCGTCGATGAAGCGGCGATAGGAATCGAGATCGTCGAAGTCGTGACTGCCGCGCAGAAGCAACGCATCACGCACTGCGTTCTTGAGGTGCCCATGAGGGCTCTCGATGGAGCCGTTCTCGTGGGCAACGCCACGGTTGTTGCGTGTGGGCTGCATGCCGTAGTGAGCGCACAGCGCATCATAACGCGTGGTCAAATCCTCGCGCGCGTCGGCATCGAGATTGCGGAACGCCGCCGACAGGCTGTCGCTGCGGTGCTCGCGCGGTGCGCCTCCGAGTGCCCAGATGGCGTTCTGAAGCCCTTCGGCCAGCGCGACATAGCTCTCGCCGCCGAGAATGACGTGAGCGTGCTCAAAGCCCGAGCAGGCCAGCCGGAAGTGATAGAGGCGGTGGTCCAGCGCGATACCCGCCACGGTGATGCCCAGGCTGTCCATCTCGGTGAAGTCGGACAAGCCTAGCTGACCGGGCTGGTGTACCTGACGGAACATGACGTCACGTTCCTCGCCATGAAGGGCGCGCCAGTCGCGAATACGCCGCTCGAGAGTGCGACGCACGTTGCCCGGGAGCTCGGGATGGCGCCGAAGCATCTCGTCGAGTACGGCTATCGGCCGGATGCCGGGGGCGGACTGGAGCAGCGGCACGATCTCGGTGTCAAAGATCGCGACGAGGGGATCGGCCCGGCGACGCCCGCGCGGGGCCTTCTTCTGCGATGGCAGTCGCCGGTCCCGATCGATGCGATAACCCGTGGCGGCGCTGAACCCGGCGCGCGCAGCCGCTTGAGCTGGTCCTTCCTTGAGTCTGTACTTCATGTAGAGCCTCATCTGATGGTCGTTGATGTGTCGGCCGGGCAACTCAGCCTCCCTTCGCTACATGGAAGAGCTGTTCATACCCGATTTACCGCGACCACCGACAAGGCACCCCGGCAGCGGGGCGGACTCCTCGGCGCGGCGTTGCGGCAGCGGTTCCGGGCTACGCCCTCCACCGCTGCCGCAACGCCAGTACTCTCATCCAGATTGACGCGCTGCTCTCATCTTGTTTGACGCGCGGCAGATTTCGGTAGCAAGGCTTTTGCCCATGCGAGGTGCAAGTTTGGTGAGGCGGTTGGCGAGTGTTTTCTCGCTGGTCGCGGCAAGCTCGGCGGGCGACGGGTACCGCTCAAGCAGATCGAGCACGGCCGGGTGGTCGAGGCGCGGCCCCAGAACCCGTTCCAGCGCGGGATGAATCTGGGTAAGCAGGCCGCGAATGCGGTTGCTGGTCTGCGTGATCTGTGCGGCGAGATCGTCGTCGAAGCCGCACAGCATGGTGAGTTCGGCGAGTGGTTCGTCAGCCAGTCGAAGTGACCGCAGCGTATGCGGCATTGAGCGAGCGGCTTCAGCAATGATGGCGGCATCGCGGGCATCGGTCTTGGCTTCACCAGCGTGCAGGTCAGCGATGCGGCGCATAGCCAGACCCGGTAGATATGCGACCAGAACACCTTCATCACGGGCGACTGCCACGGGCAACGCGCCGATGGTGGCGGGCTGATCGACGACGAACAGGAGTTGGCCGTGCGTCTTGAGTTCGGTGATGAGGGCGCGCAGCTTGGCCTCATCGTTGGGCAGCGCCTTGTTGTAAAGGCGCTTTCCGGTCCGATCGAGGGCGACGGCGTGATGATGGCCTTTGCCGACATCGACGCCGACGAATACATCGACAGAGCTATGTTGTTGGTTTTCTTGCATCGAAGGCTTTGCAGGTTGAACGGTTTGGCCTGCAACATCGGTGGCAAGTCTCGGCATCCACGTTACGGACGGCCTCAAGATATCCTGGCCGAGCCCCTATTAGCGATCACCAGCCACCCACCAGGCCCGGTGACAACACCCCCCGGATCATGACTGCGACTGGGGGCGGGAATCATGCCGGGCCTGGCTGGCCAAATCCTCCATTATCGAGGAGTGAAGATAGTAACGGGGGCCGGTATCATCGCGCGGTTCTACGGGATCCCCGGTGCGTTCATGGCTGCCGCTGGCGCAGCGCTTGTGTCGCTGTTGCTGCTTTGTGTGGACTGGGTGTTATTGCATCGGCCTTTGCCTGCGCGCTAGGGACAGGAATCTGGCGCGACTGACATGTCACTTGTAGAGATCACGCAACGAACGCCTGTCGGGACGCTGCAGGCAAACGGATATCGCGGCGAAGTCGAGATGGCGTTGCCGTCGCGCTTATTGTGGAGGAGCGCATAGAGGAAGGGCGCTGATCAAGGTGTTCAAGGCCCCTTCCGTTCGCATGATCCCCGCATATGCGTCAGCTTTTTCTGCGCGTGCGCGTCTTTGCGGGCGGGCGGGTGGGAGCGTGTGCCATGTCCGGTTCGTGAAGTGCGAGCGATATCAGACTCCAGATCATTTGCCGCAGCTCTGCACTGTCTTCTGCAACCAGTTTGAAGCCCCGCATCGCGCTTGCCAGGAGATGGGCCGTCTCATCGGATGGCAGGCGCTGACGTGCGGTTCCATGCTCTGCATCGAGGATCGACGCCAGTAGCGATTCGAACCGGCGATATGCGGCCTTGTGCGCTTCCTTGGCCAGTACGGGCGCTGCGTCGGCAATTTCCTGAGCTTCCGGGGATGTCCGGTTTGCGTCGAAGTTCCGGATTGTCCAGACCTCGAAAGCGTGAAGCAGGCGTGCCTCGGTGGCCGCGCGTGCGTTCAGGCCGACCCCGATCTCCTCGATAAGACGCACGCTCTGATGGTCGATGGCGTCGTTGAAAATCTGCTCCTTGCTCTGGAAATAAAGGTACAACCCCGGGCGCGAGACACCGGCGGCTTCGGCGATGTCGTTCATCGAGGTGCGCCTATAGCCGTGCCTCGCGAAGACTTCGAGTGCACGGTCGAGTATCAAGTTGCGTTTCTGATTGTCCATGCCTGGATGATTAGACAGTTTTGGTATGTTCGTCAATTACGTGTATGATTAGACTTAATTTGTATATGTGTCTAATCTGCGAGGCGTGCCATATTGGTACGGTCTGTACATGCAGGGCGTTGAGCATGTGGAGAATGGAAATGCAGCAGCCCATGAATTCAGTTTGGGGTGAACGAACCACGGCGCAGGAAGTTGCTCGAGGACCTGAGCGGCAAGACCATCCTTATCACGGGTGGTCACTCGGGGATCGGGCTTAGATCCACGCGGGTGCTCGCTGCGGCGGGTGCCCGAATCATCGTCGGTGCGCGCGACATAGCCAAGGCGCGTACCGCCCTGGCCGGCACCAGGGCGTTGAGTTGCTGGGCCTGGATCTGTCCGATCCGGCTTCCATCACCCGTTTTTCGACGCAGGTGCTGAAGGTTCATGAAAAGATCGATGTCTTGATGAATAACGCCGGCATCATGGCGCTGCCGAAGCTGATCAAGGACAGTCGGGGGTACGAGTTGCAGTTTTCGACCAATCACCTTGGACATTTCCAGCTCACGGCGCTGTTATGGGACGCACTGAAAAAGCCGGCGGTGCGCGCGTGGTGACGCTCTCCTCGTACGGTCATCGTTATTCGCCTGTGGACTTCGACGATCCGAATTTCGGTTCAAGGCGCTACGACAAATGGAAGGCCTATGGCCAGTCCAAGACGGCCAACGCGCCTTTCTCAGTGGAGCTGGGCAGGCTCGGGCAGCCATTCGGCATTCGCGCCTTTCCGTGCATCCGGGCCGGACTCCGTCGACAGCCCTCAAGCGCTCACTGACGTTCAAGGAGTTGCTGGCCATGCCCTTGCTGTTGTTCAGCAAGGTCTATGTCAAGAACATCCAGGAGGGGGCTGCGACTCAGGTGTGGGCAGCGTTGAGCAGTCAGCTCGACGGCAAGGACGGTGTTTATTGCGCAGGTTGCGATATCTCGCCTGCAGTTACGCCGGACAGTCCGTTAGCCAATACCGTGCGCGATTATGCGGTTGATCCGGATCTTGCAAGAAAGCTTTGGGTGTTGAGCGAAAAGCTGGTGGGCTTCGCGTGGCCGCACGAGTAGCGAGATGCGGACGGGGGCCCGCGACTTACGCGGGCCTCGTGGTAGTGCTGTGTGTGTACCGTACACGTGCTGTGTCGGCACCCAGGGCGGCGCGGCTGTATTGACGGCTGGACTTGATCATTATGTCGCGCACGCACGGCACCGCTGTGGCGGGCATTCCGAGAAGCGGTCTGCGACTCGCTGGTACAGGCTGTTGTGCGCCTGCATCGCTTCGGCTTGAAATTTTCCGACGTTGGACGAGGAACGGAGGTGCGGCTCGAATCCATGAGCCCGCACGGGCTGTTCGCCAGCCATTGAGTCGTGGTGCGCCATTGCCGCCCTGCCCGCACGGATTGTGTTCAACATTCACGACATCACCAAAAAGCTTTGCTTTCATTCCGAAAAAGATATACAAATAGACGAAAAATGTCTATTTTAAAAGGAGATTTATGACCACCCAACAGCAACCCCTTATTTCCGGTTTCGGCGTCGAGACACAGCCAGAAGAGGTAATGGCCGGAATCGACCTTCATGGAAAGGTCGCCATTGTCACTGGGGGCCACTCGGGCATCGGACTGGAAACAACTAAAGCCCTTGTGAAGGCGGGCGCAAAAGTTGTTGTAGGGGCACGCGGCGTGGACAAGGCCATGGAATCGCTGGCTGGCCTCGAAAATGTCGATGTCGTGGAACTGAACCTCGCTGACCCGGACTCGGTGGACAATTTCGCGACCAGTTATCTGCGCACGCACAACAGCTGCGATATTCTCGTCAACAATGCGGGTATCATGGCAACCCCGCTCACGCGCGATAGTCGTGGCTACGAGCTGCAGTTCGCAACCAACCATCTGGGACACTTTCAGCTAACGGTGCAGCTATGGGATGCGCTTGCCGTGGCCGGGAGTGCCCGCGTGGTGGCGCTGTCGTCGCTTGGCCATCGATTTTCGGCAATCAACTTTGATGACCTGAACTACCTTACCCGTCCGTATGATCCGTGGCGCGCTTATGGCCAATCCAAGACGGCCAACGCGTTGTTCGCAGTGCATCTCGACAGATTGGGGAAGGGGGCCGGAATTCGGGGTTTTGCCGTGCACCCCGGGAGAATCCCGACGACCAATCTCAGTCGTCACATGACGGACGAGGAGAAAAAGGCTGCGACTCAGGCTGTACAGGTGGGACCCGACTATGTACCGTCCCCCCTTAAGAGTATCGCCCAAGGCGCCTCGACCAGTCTTTGGGCGGCGACCAGCGCACAGCTTTCTGGTAAGGGCGGCGTATATTGCGCGGATTGTGACATCTCCCCGATTGTTGCTGACGATAGTCCCGATGTGCGTGGCGTGCGCCGTTGGGCGATTGATCCTGATCAGGCAGTGCGCCTTTGGGACGTTTCGCTTGATCTCGTCGCACGTCGATGAAGCGAATGCAGCATCAGACAGAGCCATCTGGAAACGTGGATGTCAACGAGGCGTTGATTATGATGGTTCCTGCTGGCATCACGGTGCTTGAAGTAATGGGGGCGTGCAGCCTGGATGATCTGATATAGGCGTGGTCTGGATGGGGGGACGGTCCGGGGCATAGCAGCAGATGCAAAGGGCCAGGTTTGAGTCATGCCCCGGCGGCTCGCGACCTGGCTGTCCCGGCGCTTCGTCGGGGCCGCTGGCAGCCGGACCCTTGTGATCGCTGTTCTGGCTTTTACCTGGCGGTGAGCGCGGCGACGAAATCGATGAATGCTCGGGTCTTGGCCGGGAGATGGTGACGAGATGGATAGAGCGCATAGAGCGGAAATCTGTCGTCCCGCCAGTCGGGAAACAGCTCGACCAGTTTGCCGCTGGCAATCATCGCTTCCACGCCGATTTCCATGACCTGGGCGATGCCATAGCCTGCGAGACACGCACTGTGCATGGTGCCGACGTCGTTCAGCGTCAGGCGCCCGTTCGTCTGTATCTGGATCTTCTTCCGCTTCTGATGAAATTCCCAGACGAACGGCCGTCCGGTTTCCGGATTCAGGAATTCGATGCAGACGTGCGAGCCACTCTCCAACTCCCTGGGCTGAGCCGGGCGACCATGTCTGCGCAGGTAGGCCGGCGCCGCGACGGTCAGGATGCGCGTATCCAGCAGCTTGCGCGCGACCAGGCTCGAATTGCGCGGCTCGCCGAAGCGGACAGCCAGATCGAAGCCGTCGGACACCATGTCGCCCAGATGATCTCGCGTCATCAGGTCCACGTGTATCGCGGGATACTGGTCCAGAAACGCCTCGAGGTGTGGGCCGAGAATGAGCCGTGAAAAGAACGGATCGACGTTCACACGCAGGTGGCCGCGTACCGTTGCTCTATCCCCGGCAGCCATCGCTTCGGCTTCTTCCAGTCCGGCCAGTAGCGGTGCGATCTGTTCATAGAAACGGCGCCCTTCGTCGGTCAGCTTGACTACCCGCGTCGTACGGTCGAACAGCCGGATACCGAGCCGGGCTTCCAGCCGGGCGACGGACCGGCTCACGCCCGATTGGGACATATCCAGCTGTCTGCCCGCTTCCGCGAAACTGCCCGACCTGACGATTGCCGCGAATACCCCCATGCCGTTCAGGTGACGTTCATCGAATCTGTTCATGGCAATCTCTATCAATCTCTATAAGTGACTTTATGGCATAAATCATATTCCATTCATGTCATTGAGGGTTGGCCTGCAGCCTGCCAGAATCTGTCGCAAACCTTCATCGAAGGTGAATTCTGGAAAGGAGCTTCGATCATGTATGCAATCACCGGTATCACCGGCCAGGTCGGCGGCGTCGTCGCTAGGACCCTGCTCGCGGCAGGGCATGATGTGCGCGCTGTCGTGCGCGATACGGCAAAGGGCGAGATCTGGGCGAAACAGGGATGTGAGGTCGCCGTGGCGGATATGTACGACGCGGCGTCACTCGCCAGGGCATTCAGCGGCGCGGAGGCCGTGTTCGTGCTGATTCCGCCGAGCTTCGACCCCCAGCCTGGCTTTCCCGAGGTCCGTAAAATCGCGGATGCGCTGAGCGCTGCGCTGCGTGAAGCCCAGCCGGGCAGGATCGTCAGCCTGTCGACCATCGGTGCGCAGGCGACGGAAGAAAATCTGCTGAGCCAGCTTGGCATGATCGAAAGGATGCTCGGCACGTTGCCGCTGCCGGTAACGTTTCTGCGTCCGGGCTGGTTCATGGAAAACACGCTGTGGGATATCGCGCCGGCGAAGGAGCAGGGCGTGATCCAGAGCTTCCTGCAGCCGCTCGACCGTCTTTATCCGATGGTCGCGACGGCGGACGTCGGGCACGTGGCAGCGGAACTGCTGACCGAGCATTGGGATGGCAAGCGGGTGGTCGAACTCGTCGGCCCGGGCGAAGGGGTTTCGCCTTATGCGATTGCGGAGGCGCTTGGCCGCCTGCTCGGCCGCGCGGTACGCGCAGAAGCGGTGCCACGCGATCAGTGGGAATCGTTGTTCCTGAGCCAGGGGATGAAGAACCCGATTCCGCGTATCCGCATGCTGGACGGATTCAACGAAGGCTGGATCCGTTTCGAGCACACGCCGCGCCGTGGTTCCACGACGCTCGATCAGGTACTGCTGGGCCTGATCGAACGGGCAGGCTGAGCGATGAGCACGGAAGGGCGGGCGCGAGTCGGCTCGATATCGGTGGGAGGCGTGGTGCCGCAGCTGGCCGGCGCCTGCGGCATCGTTGCTGCAGGAAGCTATCTCGCCCAGCCGTTGACGGCGCGGATTGCCGTTGACTTGCACCTCGCGCCGAATCTGGCGGGGCTCGTCGTGACGCTGAGCCAGATCGGCTACTGCATGGGCCTGCTGTTCGTCTCGCCGCTCGCCGACCGGCTGGAGAACCGGCGCCTGCTGACGGTGGTGCTTGCCGCTTCGGCGGCAAGCATGTTGCTGGCGGCGTTCTCACCGGCCGGCGTCTGGTTTCTCGTTGCGGCTGCGGGTATCGGTGTCAGCTCCGTCGCGGTGCAGTTGATCGTCGCGCAGGCCGCCCGTCTTTGCGACGACGCATCGCGTGGCCGCGTGGTCGGCGGCGTAACCAGCGGCCTGCTGTGGGGCATCCTGGCCGCGTGGCCGGTTGCAAATCTGCTCGGGGATGCGCTGGGCTGGCGGGCACTGTTTCTTCTTGAAGCGGCAGCGGTCTTGATCCTGATTCCCTGGTTGCGCGGCGTCCTTCCCGAGTGGCAGTCGCAGACGCGCATGAATTATCTGCAGATCGTCGCTTCGCTGCCCCGGTACTGGCGTCGATATGGGGAACTTCGCAAGCGTGCGGCGATCCAGTCGCTGCTGTTCGGCGTGTTCAGCATGACGTGGACGTCGCTGCCGATGTGGTTGCGAGACCGCTACGGTTTTCATGCGACGGCGATTGCCTGCTTCGGTCTGGCGGGAGCGGCAGGCGCACTGGTCGCGCCATTGGCCGGGCGCCTCGCAGACCGCGGTCGAACGTTTGTCACGTCGATTGCCGCGACCGCGGCCGTTGCGGCTTCGGGTCTCCTGATGTGCTTCGATCCGCCCTGGTGGATGCTGCTGATCATTGTCGTCGGGATCAGCGGCGGTGTTCAGGCAAGCCACGTCGTTTCCCAGCGGCGCGTGCTCGCACTGGAGCCGACGGCGGCAAACCGCCTGAACAGCCTGTACGTCGGCGGTTTCTTTCTCGGCGGAGCCGCCGGCTCGGCGCTCGCCATGCCACTGTATCGCGGTCACGCCGCGTGGGTCGGGATCGCAGGCATGCTGGCCGGCGGCCTCGCACTGGTCCTCGCGAAGTCATTGAGGTCTTCGTAATCGTACTGCCGGATATTGCTATGTCACGGATCTTCATTACTGGTTCGACCGATGGCCTGGGATTCATGGCCGCCGAATTACTTCTTTCCCAGGGACACGAAGTCGTGCTGCACGCGCGCAGTCCGCGGCGTGCCGACAACGTGCGCCAGCGTCTTCCCGGCGCTGCCGCGATTGTGACCGGCGACCTCTCGCGCATAGCGGAAATGAAATCGGCTGCGGAGCAGGTCAACCGGCTCGGAACGTTCGACGCAGTCATTCATAACGTGGGTATCGGCTACCGCGAGCCGAAAAGAATCGAGACGGAAGACGGACTGCCACATGTCTTTGCCGTCAACGTGATGGCGCCGTACGTGCTGACGGCTCTGATCGAGCGACCACGTCGTCTCGTGTACCTCAGTTCCGGCATGCACCATGGGGTTACCGCGAACCTCGGGGACACACGCTGGAAGCAGCGCCGCTGGAATGGCTCCGAGGCCTACGCCGAGAGCAAGCTGTACGACGTTCTGCTCGCCTTTGCCATTGCCCGCCGCTGGCCCGACGTCATGTCCAATGCGCTGGAGCCCGGCTGGGTGCCGACGCGCATGGGCGGCCCTTCGGCACCGGACGATCTCGATCAGGCACATCGCACGCAGGTCTGGCTGGCCGCCAGTGATGATCCGGGTGCGATGGTCTCGGGCGAGTATTTTTACCACCTGCAGCGGCGTGCGCCGAATCCCGCAACGCGAGATCACAGCACGCAGGACAGGCTGATTGATCTGTGCGAGTCGTTCTCCGGTATCCGGCTGCCCGATTGAGCACGCGGCCAAAGATGCGTCCCGACTGTTTCACAAATGGAAACCCTATGAACATCAAAGGTTGTACGGCACTCGTCACAGGTGCCAATCGAGGCTTGGGGAAGGTTATCGTCGACCAGCTGGCGCAGGCCGGTGCTGCCAGAATCTACGCCGGTATGCGTAATCCAGCTGTGATCGGGCACGACGTCGTTACGCCAGTCGCGCTCGATGTCACGGACGCGGATTCCGTGGCGCGCACGGCAGAGAAGTGCAGCGATGTCGACCTGGTCATCAACAACGCAGGCATCATGCTCGCAACGCCAATGCTTGCTGACGATTCGGAACAGGCGCTGCGCCGCGAACTGGATGTGAATGCGTTTGGCCCATTGCGCATCGCCAAGGCGTTTGCTCCGATCCTGGCGCGCAACGGCGGTGGTGCGATTGTCAACATGCTGTCGGTGGTGAGCTGGTATGTCTATCCGTTCAACGCCACCTATTGCGCTTCGAAGTTCACGGCACTGGCGATGACCGACGCCATGCGCGTGGAACTGAAGGCGCAGGGAACGCACGTGATGGGCGTCTATGCCGGCTTTATCGACACGGATATGGCCGCTCGCGTGACGGGCGAAAAGACCTCACCGGTTCAGGTTGCCGAGCGAATGCTGGCGGGCCTCCGGGCAGGAAAGGATCACGTGCTTGCAGACGCCGCGGCCGAGGAGCTTTGGCGTGCGGTCAGGTTCGAGCCGGAGCGTGTTGCCGCCTGGGCTCAATCGCTTTGGGACGCGGGTCGAGCGTGGGCCGTCTAGTATGACGAGCCGTTGCTCGCGTACCGGCTGGGGTTTCGTTCGTACAGGCCGGTTGGGACGCGCGGTGTGGCTGGCCCGTCGGCGCGGGCGCAACGTAGCTGGGAGCGGAAACGGCGTACAGCGGAGCGATCCGGCGCGATGGTTTCGGTGCCTGGTTGCGCCCGCATGCGTGCTGGCGGCGACGCTGGGAGCGGCGGCCTGCAGCGGTACGCACGAGCCCGATGCCGCGGGCCGGATGACGATGCGCTCGGCAGTGACCTATCGGTTCCTGCTGCGCAATACGCCGTTCTTCACGGCTTTGTCCACCGAACAATTGCAATGGGTCATCCGCCATTCTCATGAATGGGCGGCCGATGCCGGCGCTGTCATCGCAAAATGCGAGGACTCGCGCGCGCCCGACGCGCCATACTGGATTTTGCTCGACGGAGGCTGGCAGGTCGAAACTGGCGGCCGCACGTTCGCGAGAGGTCACGCCGATCCCGGGAAGTGGTTCAGCGGGTCGGAAGGGCAGGGGCAGTCCTGCCAACTCGTCACCAATCAGTTCAGCTATGTGATGCGTATCGATCACGCCGACATGCAACACATGCTCGGCCGCGGGTTCCAATTGGGCTCGCATCTGGATAGCGGGGCGCGCTATTACCGGTCGATTTTCGGAAATGAATAATGCGCAGCCTCATCTCGGGTTGCGAATTATTTAGCGATGCGTATTAACTACCGGCTGGTCGCTTCCTCAACGTCTCCGCCGTAATGATTTCACGGGCGCGATAATATCCGCCATCGGCTACATCTTCAATCAGGATCATGGTCGTCTGACGCGATCCTTCTCCAAAAAAACCCGCCAGCGTGTCGGCGAGGCGCGCAACAAGATCTGCTTTTTGCTGTTCGTCGATGAGACCGGCTGGGATCTTCACATTGGCAAAGGGCATGGCGCTACTCCTGCAAGGTTGGGGGTCTCCGCGATCCCGTCTGTCGTGACACCGCAGACTCGCGGACAAAAACTGGACGATTCATCCCGCGACGCCGATCAAGCCCTGGCTCGCGGCTTCAGCAGATCGGCGAGACCGAAGCGAGTCAGCACCTCGGTACGCATGCGGTCGGCTACCGCGTTGACCACGGCCGCGCCGTCGTCGGACGGGTCGATATGTACGCGGAACGGGCGCTTGCCGAACGGCGTATCGACGACACGCACGATCTCGCGCGCCACCTCTTCCGGATCGGCGTCGGCCGGTTCAGCCGAAATCTGGCCTTTCATGCTGATGTCGGCGATATCGGCCGTCGGGCCCTTCGCGTACTCCGCTGCGCGCGCCGCATCTTCCGGTGCGCCGGCATGCGCGAAGTGGTTGGTGCCTTTGGTGAACGCACCCGGCACGACGATGGTCGACTCGATACCCCAGCGCGCGAGTTCCGACGCATAGCTGACCGCGAGCGCGTCCATTGCCGCCTTGACGGCGAAGTACGGCGCCAGATACGGCGGCGTGCCGCCGCGCGTGCTCGACGAGCCAACCCACAGCAGCAGTGCCTCACCTTGCTTGCGCATATGCGGCAGCGCCGCGCGGTTCAGGCGCTGGGTACCGACCACGTTGACGTCGTAGAGGTGGATGTACTGCTCGGGCAGAAACGCTTCGGCCGGCCCGTAAGCCATATGGCCGGCATTGTGGACGAGCACGTCGAGGCGGCCCGATTCGGCGATCACCTTCGCGACCGCCGCATCGACCGATTCCTGCGAGGTCACGTCGAGTTCGAGCGCACGCAGGTCGACACCATGTTCCTTCGACCAGGCGGCCGTCGCTGCCGCTTGCCTTACGTTACGGCCGGCGATGTCGCGCATGGTGCCGTACACGGTATGGCCCGCGTGGGCGAGTGCCCGCGCAGCCATAAGGCCGAAGCCGCTGGACGCGCCGGTAACGAGAATGATCTTGCTCATGCCTTGCTCCGTTTATTCAGTTAGATGATGCCGCCGTTGGCGCGCAGGACCTGGCCGTTGATCCAGGCGCCGTCGGGACCCGCGAGGAATGCGACCGCATTGGCGATGTCTTCCGGCTGGCCCAGGCGTTCGAGCGGCGCCAGTCTGGTCAGGTGGTCGATGACTTCCGGGGTCTTGCCGTCGAAGAACAGTTCGGTGGCCGTCGGGCCGGGTGCCACGGCATTGACCGTGATGTTGCGGCCGCGCAGTTCCTTCGACAGCACGTGCGTCATGGCTTCGACGCCGGCTTTGGTGGCCGCGTAGATCGCATAGGTCGGCTGATAGAGGCCGACCACGCTGGTCGAGAAGTTGACGATGCGGCCGCCCGGACGGAGCCGGTTGGCGGCTTCGCGCAGCGTGTTGAAGGTGCCCTTCAGGTTGACCTTGACGATGCGGTCGAAGGTTTCGTCATCCATCGACGCGATGGGTTTGAGGCCGATGATGCCGGCATTGTTCACGAGCACGTCGACGCCGCCGTAGGCGGTTTCGGCGGCCTCGAACATGCGGCGTACAGCGGCGGCATCGCTGATATCGGCCTTGGCCGAGCGCGCGCGGCCGCTTGCTTCTTCAATCTGTTCGACGACCGCAGCGGCGGCGGCATCGCTGCCCGAGTAGTTGACGACGACGGTCAAGCCGTCGGCCGCCAGCCGTTTGGCGATGGAGGCGCCGATCCCCCGGGAGGCCCCGGTAACGATGGCGACCTTGCTGGTTTCCTGTGCCATTTTTCACGCTCCTGTACGGGTTGAATGACTGCGGAGGAAAGATAGTCCTTTTTGGTATGGCGGATAAACTGGCTAGAATTGGCATCACAATTCTGAATCTGGAACAATGGAATGGATCGGATCGACGCCATGCGCCTGCTCGTCCGGATCGTGGAGCGCGGCAGTTTTGCTGCCGCCGCGCGGGATCTGGACGTGCCGCGTTCGAGCGTGACGCAGGGGATTCAGGAACTGGAGCGGCGCCTCGGCGCGCAGTTGCTTCAGCGGACGACGCGGCAGGTGCGGCCGACGCTCGACGGCGAGGCTTTCTACCGGCGTTGTCTTGGCATCATTGCGGATGTCGAGGAAGCCGAAGCCGCATTCAACGGCGCAAAGCCGTCGGGTCTGGTGCGAGTCGACGTTCACGGCACACTCGCGCGATATTTCATGATGCCAGCGTTACCGAGCTTTCTGGACACCTATCCGGATATCCAGGTGCAGATCAGCGAGGCGGATCGTCTGGTGGATCTGACTCGCGATGGCGTCGACTGCGTGCTTCGGGTGGGCGAACTTCCGGACAGCTCACTGGTCGGGCGCCGGATTGCCATGCTGAAGCAGGGGACGTTTGCCAGCCCGGAATATCTGGCGCGGCACGGCGTGCCGCAGCATCCTGCTCAACTTGAGGGGCACCGCATGGTTGGCTACCTGTCCCAGATCACGGGCGAGATTATCCCGCTGGAATTCCTGGTGGCCGGGAAGCGCCAGAGCATGACATTGCCGGCCAGCGTCATGGTGACGGGCGCTGAAACGAACATTAGCGCCGCCCGGCTGGGACTGGGTCTGGTCCAGGTGCCGCGCTACCGCGTGGCCGATGATCTCTCGGCGGGAACGCTGGCGGAAGTGCTGGGGAAATTTCCCCCGCGGCCGCTGCCTGTCCACGTGCTGTACACGCGCACGCCCCAGCTCTCGCCGCGCGTGCGCGTGTTCGTGGACTGGCTGGCGAAGGAATTTGCCGCCAGATTATCCGACTGATCAGGTATGAGGAGCGCCCGTGGCATCGGTTACGCGCCTGCCTGCCGCGGAGAGCTTGTGTACGAGCGGGATCGCCTTGCACTGGAGATTTGGCCTGGCGTCGAGCCGTAGCATGCCTTGAATTGCCGGCCGAGATGACTTTGGTCCGCAAAGCCCGCCAGGACGGCCGCATCGGAAATGCTCGTCCCCTCCGCCAACATCGATTTGACGCGCGTGGACGCAGTACGGTTTGATAGCGGTGAGGCGGCAGCCCATACACTTTGGCAAAGCTCCGGCAGAAATGGGCTTGTGACATGCCCGCCTGCTCCGAGAGCGTGGCAAGAGAGACGCTTTCGTCCCAGTGGGTATGCAAGTACGCGAGCGCGTCCTTCATTTGTTGTCGATTGCCGTTGCCCTCGCAGCGCGCATCCGAGCGCCTGGCACAGTCGTTGTAGCGCTTCAGGAGATCGGTCAGCAACCTGTCCCAGGGTGCTTCGGCCGTACGACCCTGACGCCGGAGCACAGGAAGAGGGAGCGTCTCGCCACGCACTAGCGTCGCGAAGCGCTGGACTAGCTCCGCATCATCAAGCGCATGCCCGGGCAACGAAGCGTCAGCCATACCGGCTTGCTGCGCCAGCTCGATCAAAAGTCGTGCGGGCACGTAAGCCATGACGTATTCGCAGGGTTCGTTGCCGACCACACGGCCACCATGTACCTGATGCGGACGTAGCACGACGATCTGACCGGCCCGGGCGACATTGGGTGCGCTGCCGACGACATTGTCCTTCGCACCATGGACGACTGCGGAGATGGCCCATGTGTCATGCATGTGCGGCGCGAAGCGGTGGGACCAGAATCGGGCGTGTAACGTTTCCACGCCGTCCAGCGTGGAAGGCGTGGTCCACCGTGCAAATTCTGCTACTGGATTCAGGGAGCCTGGCATCGGAATACCGGAACGTGAGCGACATCATGTGCGACGGTGAACGCTAACATAGCTATCGAATTCAGGCGCGGTCTCTCCGCGATGGCCTGACAGATTGCGCTGTCAACGGGCGTGGTTGGACCGGGCCGCGGCGAGGCGCCGTTCAGCAACGGCGATGGCTGCGGCCTGCGTCGTCATGTTCAGGCTGCCCGCGTCGTCAAGAACCGTCGCCACGTTTCTCACCACGGTTGCACGGGTATGGGCGTCGGATGCGTCGGGCGTGCGTGATGCAGTTCTATACCCGACGCATACATGAGACCGCCCGCGTTGGCGATGAAGTCCGGGACGTAGACGGTTTCCCGGGATCGCAGCGCATCGGCGATGTCTTCCGTCGCGAGCTGGTTGTTCGCGGCGCCGCAGATCACGCGTGCTGTGAGCCGGGGCACGATCTCGCGAGTCAGCACGCCGCCGAGCGCGCAAGGTGCGAGGACGTCGCAGCGTACCGTCATGGCTTCTTCGGGCGATACCCATGCTGCGCCGATTTCGTCTGCGAGGGGCCGGCGTGTTTCATCGATGTCGGACACCGTCAGGCGCGCGCCCTCGGCGGCATAGGCCCTCGCGATCAGCGTGCCGATTCCGCCGAGGCCAACCACGCTGACATGCAGGCCTTGCAACGAGTCTGCATTCAGAACCTGCCGGACGGCCGTGCGGATCGCCGCATCGAGACCGATATACGTACCGTACGTCGTGCCGCCCGCGCCGCCCGCCCGTTTCGAGAAACCGCCGACATAGGGCGTACGGCGGCGAATGGCGTCCATGTCGGACTCGCCGGACCCGACATCGGGACCGACGTGATAGATGCCGCCCAGCGCATGTACCTGATCGGCGACGTCGAGCAGGATCGCGTCTTTCAGCGATGCGCTAAGATTCGACCCGACCGGCAACGGCACAACGGCCTTGCCGCCCCCCGTTCCATTGTCGATAGCGGCGGCCTTGACAGTCATCGCCTGCGAAAGACGCAATACGTCCGCGACGGCGTCGGCGCCGCGCGCATAGGGCTTGATCCGCAGGCCGCCAATGGCGGGGCCAAGCAACGTTGAGTGCACGCCGATCATGACGGGCAGCCCGGTGCGCTGGCCGGGCTTGATCTGGACATGCTGATGGTCGGTCGGGATGAATAGTTCGCTCACGGAATTTTCCTGGACGAGGGAGGGGCGGGGCAGAAGGGGGCTATGTGCCGGGACCTCGTGACGAGCATTATTTGCAACGCGGCTTTTTCCGGATAGAACGTTTTTGCTCGGAGGGTGATTGAAATTCCCTTCCTTATCTCATGCAGCGATGCGACCTAATGCTGTGCAAGGGCTGTGCAAGGACGACGGTGCGCCGCGCCGGAGATCGTGTTCTCCGCGTGCGGCGACGTTCGGTTTCGTTCAGGGGCTCAGCCGGGTCTACGCGGTAAAGTCCGTGCGGCGTCTACCGGATCGAGCTCGTCCCGCGAGATAAGGTAGTCCAGCCGCGACACTTCTTCGTTGCCGAGGTACGTGCTGCGCAGGTCGAACACTGCGCCCACCGGCAACTGCTGCATCAAGCTATGCCGTGCGACGAGCGTGGCCTCGTCCGCGCCGCCCATCACGCCGTGCGGATCTTTCAGTTGCCGGATCGCGTATTTCTCGTGCAGGAACTGCGGCTTCCACAGCGGGACCACGACCCACTTGCCGAGCCGGACCGCTTCCTCATACGCGCCGACGCAGTCGTCCAGCGTGCCGTTTTCGAAGTGATAGCCCGATTCCGCGAGCGCGTACTGCGTGATCGCGGCGCGCGAGAACCGGCTGATGCCTGCGCCGGGACCGATGCCCTGAATGCGCTTTTCCATCCGCGCGACGGCTTCGGGTTTGCGCAGGTCGTCGATAGTCGAGACGACGTCCTCCGGCACGTAATCCGGTACACCCCAGTACGCATACGGGCGGTAAAGCACGGTGACCTTCTCAAACTGGTCGGCCATCGGATCGAAATAGACGCCGTGGCTGTCCGGCAGCCATGCACTGCACAGCATGTCGGCCGTGCCGTCACGCAATTGCTCGAACGCCCTTTCGTGCGGTGCGGTTGTTTCGACAACCGGCACGCCGTGGCTGGCGAGAATCGAGCGCACCACACCCGATGCTGCGTGATGAAAGGACAGGTCAATCGTGACGAGACGGACTTCGGCTTGTGTACTCATTTTGAGGTACCTCGGGAGCGGCGCCCGGCCCGCAGGCCGGGACGTCCGGTGAACGGACGCGCGCGATGCCGGCTTCCCTGACGACGGCGCGCGGGGGATCTCTGCTTACCGCAGGCCGGCTGGCAGGTTGACCCGGTAGAGCGCGACCGGGAAATGCACGGTGGAGTGGCCGTGGTTGAACGCGGGCGCGCCGTCGATCTGCGGAACCGGCAGATAGATGTGCCCGTGGCCGTCGACGAACGGCGCATCGACCCAGCGCAGGCGCTTGTCGCGCGCGAGCATCGAAATCGTGCCGCCGGGCGCACGCCGCATCAGCGAGTTGTCGGCGAGCGGCGTGTAGTACAGGCTGCCGTCCGCGCCCATTGCGGTGCCGCCGACGGGCGGGTTGTCGAACCACGTGCTTACGTGCTGTGCGAGCGCGTCGTCGCTGAGCGTGTCGTCGTCGAGGTAGCGCGTTTCGATCTGCGAAAGCGGACCCGACAGCGGACCGAAGTAGAAGGTCCGTCCGTCCGGACTCAGTTCAAGCGGGTCGGCGTTCACTTTCAGTGGCTGTCCGTCGCCGGCCGTCAGCACCTTGCCGTTGACGACAATCGTGTCCTGCGCGCGTGCGCGGGCGAACGACATGCCGTCGAAGCGTCGCCGCACGCTGCCGTCGTCGAGATTGAGCACGAGAATCGCACCTTCGCCTGCGTCGGTCAGATACGCGTGATTCCCGTTGATGCGGATGTCGTCGACGTACGTATGCGAGCGAATCGCTTCCTTCGGAAACGTGTAGACGCGGATCACCGTGTCAGTGCGCGGGTCGACATGAACCACCTTCGCGCCGTCCGCGACGGGTGTGCCGCCGAACTCGGGAGAGCCGGTGTCGACGATCCACAGGTCACCGTGCGCATCTTCGTGAATCGCGTTGACGCTGACGAACGTGTGCGCTGCGTCGCTGCCCGGCTTCCAGCCGTTCCAGGCGGCATCCGGGTAGGGCTTCAGCGTGCCGTTCTTTTCAGCGATGGCAACTGCAGGCCCGGTATTGCCGGTCCAGCGCGGCGAGCTGACGATGAAGCGTCCGTGCGCATCGACCGCGACGGCGTTCCACGGCATCTGCGTGTTCTCACGCACGGTGGCGAGCTTTGCCGTCTGCACCATCGGTGCGGATGCGGGCGCTGCATCGGCGAGTGAAACGGCACTGCCTAACAAGGCAGCGACAAACAGGGCTAAACGACGTTGGGTGAAGGTACGCAGCACGTTTTTCTCCGGCAGTGAATGAACGGTTGCGTCGGATTATGGTTGCCGGCTCAGGGCGGAAACAGGCGCAAGCAGCGCAATCAGCTTCGTGATAATTTTGAAAATCGCTCATGCACCTGTCTGCGGGGAGGCACATTTCAATGATCAGACTGGAAGACCTGCGGATTTTCCTTTTCGCCGCGGACAACGGCAGCCTGTCGGCAGCGGCACGCCAGTTGGACCTGACGCCAGCGGTTGCGAGCGTTGGCCTCAAGCGGCTGGAGGCGGAACTCGGCACGCGGCTGCTCGCGCGCTCGACGCGCAGCCTGCGGCTTACGCCGGACGGCGAACGCTATTTGCAGTACGCGCGCAACGTGATGGAGCAGGTGGATGCAGGTCGCAACGCGGTAGCACACGGCCGCAGGATGATCGGCGGCGCGGTTTCACTGTCGGTGCCGTCCGATCTGGGGCGTCACGCGCTGCTCGAATGGCTCGACGAGTTTCAGGTGCAATATCCGGACGTATCGCTGCAGGTCCGCATCGGCGATCACGTGACCGACATGTTCCGTGCACCCATCGGCCTTGCGATCCGCTACGGCGTGCCCGAAGACTCGACGCTGGTCGCGTTGCCGCTCGCGCCGGACAACCGGCGTGTGCTGTGCGCGTCGCCCGCATATTTCGCGCGCCACGGTCGCCCGGAGACGCCGGCCGACCTGCGCAGGCACAACTGCCTGCGCTTTGCGCTGAGCGACACGCTGCATGATCGCTGGACTTTCTTCAGCGGCGGCAAGCCCGACGTGGTGAGTGTGCGCGGCAACCGCAGCAGCGACGACGGAGAACTGGTCCGGCGCTGGGCCGTGGCGGGGTTCGGGATCGCGTACAAGTCAAGGCTGGACGTGCTGAACGACCTGCGCGCCGGCCGCCTCGAAGCGGCGCTGACGGGATTCGACGGAGAAGGCGCGCCGCTGCACCTCGTCTGCGCACATCGGACGATGCTGTCGCCGACGGTCAACGCGCTGCGCGATTTCCTGTTGCAGAGGATCGGTGCCTATCTGGCGTAGGCCGGTTTCAATAGAATTTTGAAACTGATATTGCACTTCGCGCCTGTTACCCGGCGCGATACAGGCTGATCATACGCACCAGTTGGGCAAGTTCCGGGCAGTAAGTATGTCGTCTGCTGTGGCTGGCTGCCCTGATGCGATCTTCCCGTTCAAGCCTGGAGTGCAACGATGAAAGCTATTGGTTACTACCGCAATTTGCCGGTCAGCGATCCGGAATCGCTGGTCGATCTGACCTTGCCCGAGCCGGTGCCGGGCGAGCGCGACCTGCTGGTCGAAGTGCGGGCGGTGTCAGTCAATCCGGTCGACGTGAAGGTGCGCGCCGGCATGGCGCCGGAAGCCGGTCAGCCGAAGGTGATCGGCTGGGATGCGGCTGGCGTCGTGCGCGCGGTCGGCAAGGGCGTCACGCTGTTCAAGCCGGGCGACAAGGTCTGGTACGCCGGCTCGCTGCTGCGGGCGGGAACCAACAGCGAACTGCACGTCGTCGACGAGCGGATCGTCGGGCAGATGCCACAGACGCTCGATTTCGCCGCCGCGGCTGCGTTGCCGCTGACGACGATTACCGCATGGGAACTGCTGTTCGACCGTTTGAACGTGCCGGAAAGCGCGAAGCCGGGCGGCGCGACGCTGCTTGTGATCGGTGCGGCCGGCGGCGTTGGTTCGATTCTCGTGCAACTCGCGCGCAAGCTGACCGGCCTCACGGTGATCGGCACCGCGTCGCGGCCGGAAACCACGCAGTGGGTCAGCGGTCTCGGCGCCCACCACGTGATCGACCATACGAAACCGCTGTCCGAAGAACTGAAGCGCATCGGTTTCGATGGCGTCGACTACATCGCGAGCCTGAACCAGACGGACCATCACTTCGAGCAGATCGTCGCGTCGGTCAACCCGCAGGGGCACATTGCGCTGATCGACGATCCCGAACTGTTCGACTTCCGCAAGCTGAAGACGAAGAGCGTGTCGCTGCACTGGGAATTCATGTACACGCGCTCGATGTTCGCGACGCCCGACCAGATCCGTCAGCATGAACTGCTGAGCCGCGTCGCGTCGCTGATCGACTCGGGTGTGCTGCGCACGACGCTGAACGAAACGTTCGGGACGATCAACGCCGCGAACCTGCGGCGCGCGCACGAACTGATCGAGACCAATCGCGCGCGCGGCAAGATCGTGCTTGAAGGGTTCTGAGCGAAGCGCTTTACGGGTTGGTCCGGCTGTGCCCCATGCTGCCGGGCCGGCTGACATTTTTATCGACGAGGGAGGGCAGCATCGTGAATATTGCAGGCTATGCGAAGAAGCGGTACTCGACGAAAGCGTTCGATCCCGCGCGCAAGGTGCCCGACGAAACCATTGCACAGTTGCGCGAGCTGATTCGTTTCAGCCCGTCGTCGGTGAATTCACAGCCATGGCACTTCGTCGTCGCGTCGAGCGACGACGCGAAGGCACGTGTCGCGAAGGCGGCACAGGGTCGCTTCGCTTATAACGAGCCGAAAGTACGCAACGCATCGCACGTGTTCGTGCTGTGCGCACGTGTGCTGATCGACGATGTGCATCTTGCGAGTGTGCTGTTGCAGGAAGAGAACGATGGGCGCTTCGTCAGCGCCGACGCGCGCAACGCGCAGCGGAACTCGCGGCAGGGTTACGTCGACACGCATCGCTACGAGCTAAAGGACGCGCAGCACTGGATGGAGAAGCAGGTCTATCTCGCGCTGGGGACGCTGCTGCTCGGCGCAGCAGCGCTCGACGTGGACGCCTGCCCGATGGAGGGCTTCGACGCGAAGGTGCTCGACGACGAGCTGGGTTTGCGCGGAAAGGGCTTCACCAGTGTGGCGCTTGTGGGACTCGGCTATAGCGGAGAGGGCGATTTCAACAAGGCGCTGCCGAAATCCCGTCTGGCGGATGAGGTGGTCTTTACGGACATTTGAGTCCGGTAACGGACCAGCGTGCCGCAGAGTATTCAACGCGCCTGTATATAGCGCACTGTCCGGCTTCATCATGCGGTCGACGGGAGATTCACGCTCATGGGTATCAAATTCATCGTCGCGGTGATTACCACCGAACCCGCTCACGCGGATGCCGTCGAACAGGCGCTGCAAGCCGCCGTGCCCGCAGTGCGCGCGGAACCCGGCTGTATTCAATACGACCTGCACAGGGATCAGTCGAAACCAGGCCGGTTTGTCATGATCGAGCAGTGGAGCAACGAGCAGGCGTTGAAGGCGCATGGCGAAGCAGAGGCGTTCCGGAAACTGTCGGCCCTGCTCAGTGGCCGGGCGTCCCTCGAGATCACCGATCTGGCAAAAATTGCGTGACGAACCCGTAGGCTGTGTGCATCGGCAGCCGACCGGATTGCGGAGGGAGTATCTGGCATGCTGGCAGCGATTTCGACGCTTCTGCTGTTCCAGTTCGTTGGCGAGACGCTGGCGACGGTGACGCACGTGCCCGTACCCGGGCCGTTGATCGGCATGGTACTGCTGCTCGCGTGGCTGATGGTCCGTGGCGGGCCTTCGGTAGAGCTGGAGCGTTTCGGTCGCAGCCTGCTGTCGTGGCTGGCGCTGCTGTTCGTGCCGGCCGCCACCGGTCTTGTCACGGGACTCAGACTTCTCGAGGCCGACTGGTGGCGTATTGCGCTTGCCATTGCGGTGTCCACCGCGCTGGGTCTGGCGACGACAGGGTGGTTGATGGACAGGCTGACCAGGCTCATCCATGGCGGGCAGGGGCAACCATGACATTCACACTCGGACCGAGCCTCACTGAAGCCGTGCTGAGGACCCCGGTGTGGGGGCTACTGGCCACGTTGGCTGCATACCAGATCGGGCTGGTGGCTAACCGGCTCGCGAAGGGCAACGTGCTTGCTAATCCGGTGCTGGTGTCGGTGCTCCCGCTCGTGGTCCTGCTGACGGCGACGCACATCCCCTATCAGAGCTATTTCGCAGGCGCGAAATTCGTGCATTTCCTGCTCGGGCCGGCAACTGTGGCGCTTGCGCTGCCAATGTACCGTAATCTGCACCATATCCGCCGCACTGCGGGCGCGCTCGTTCCGGCGTTGTGCGCGGGCTCGATTGTATCTGCGGGTGCCGCATTTCTGATCGGCAAGTATTCCGGCGCCGCGCCAGTGGTGACGGCTTCGCTGATTGCGCATTCGGCCACCACGCCCATCGCGATGAGCATATCGGCCGGGATTGGTGGAGACCCGGCGTTGACCGCCACCTTCACGCTGTTCACCGGAATCATGGGCGTGCTGCTCGTACGCCTGATTTCCGCATTGGTACGCGTAACGGATTCACGTGCGCAGGGGTTAGCTGCAGGTACGGCCGGGCATGGACTGACGACGGCTCATATGCTGTCGATTAACGAAACCGCCGGTGCTTTCGGAGGACTGGCCATCGGCATGAATGGCGTGTTGACCGCTCTCCTGGCACCGATGCTGGCGTCGTTGGTGCGATGAAACCCGATTAGGGAAACGAGTTTGCAAAAACAGCGCCCTCCAGCGGCTACACATACTGAATTGCCAGACTGTTCGGCATCGGTTATGTATAAAAACCCAGTTCGATTTTCCGCAGAATGATCGACGATGAGATTTAAAGTTAGGCTAGGTGTTTTTAGTCACAGGGGAATAAAAGGATCAAGACGGGGCGACGTGCTCTTTTGCTGGGCTTCGTGTGAAACCTATTACCCCAACGGAGCGTCAACCCGCCCGGTTGTGTGAGTTCGATATCGTTCATGGTTGGCCCGGATAGACGGCAGGAAAGGCCCAGCCGCAATCCAGCGGTCTTGGAGATACGTGCTGCGACTGGCAACCTTGCCTGTCAACTTACCGGTTCATGCTCCGCTCACGGGTCTGGCAGCCCAGACGACCAAGCGACAAGCGTCAACTGACGCTACTATGTACGGCCGTGTGGGCACGTTCGCCGCGGACCCACTGCTCCCAGTCCATGCAGCGGATGCTGAAGAACGTTCTCGTGTCGATGAATACGGCGTTGTGCTCCTGCTGGGCTCCGGTCATCAGCGGGTCGGTGAAACAGGCGTGAGCGTCATCGGGTGTCCGGAACCAAGCCTCGACGAAACCATCGACCGGAGGCTGGGTATTTTCATATTCGGCATCCACGAGGGGATTGGCGACGTAGCGGGAGATGCCCTGGGTCGCGATGACGTTCAACGCATGATCGTCCCAATGCCGGCGGAACGCGCTCGGCTCCATGCCAGGTCGCCGTCTCATCGAGGTGATTACCCTGAGACCGCGCCCCGTGTCGAGCGGACCCTTTGGGGCGCCATTGACCGCCACGCGCTCCTCGCAAAGCAGCCAGGCGGAGGAACTATCCAGAAAATCCGCTTCGAGCTTGCAGGCGACGTCTTTGAATGAGGCTGCATTGTGGAGAGTGTCGAAGGCGAGAACATCGACTGCCTCGTAACGGTACCGGAGGTCACTGGGAGGCCCCGATAGTGGCGCGGGCTCTGTGCGCGGTGTCCTTGTATAGAACCGGAATCCGTCACTGTTGCTGGCGAGATCGGCGAGCGTGGCGGCAAAGTCGTCCCAAGCTAATGCGAATCTCGCTGCCTCTGCGGCGGTCATATTCATGCCGTCACGAGGGACCAATGTATGGAAGATCTTGTACATATTCGCGTCCGTTTTCATGGGGCTGTGCGGCCGAGATCCATGTCGGCGTGGATGAACATTTCGCTGACCATTTCCAGGGAACGGATACGGTCCTCAAGGCGGTACATCTGCGTCGTCATCATCAGTTCGTCTGCTCCGGTAGCCTCAAGGAGTTCCGTCAGCACCGAGCGAACGGTTTCGGGGCTTCCGATCGCTTGCCCGCGCCGACGCTGGCGGACAAAGGCCAGGTCTTCTTGCGTCCATGGGTGAGCCGCAACCTCCTCCGGTGAAGGCAGTTTGCCCGGACGTCCCTGGAACAGAAGCCGGAACATGAGGTCAGCCGACCGCGCTATTTGATCGGCTTCCTCGTCGGAGGGCGCACAGACCACCAGTGCCGTGACAATTGCATAGGGCTCGCTGAGAGCCGCAGAGGGCTTGAAGCTGCGCCGGTAATGCTCGAAGGCGGGTGCTGCTTCTCCCCTACCGAAGTGATGCGCGAAGGCGAACGGCAGTCCGAGCGACGCTGCCAGACCAGCGCTTTGGACGCTCGCACCGAGAATCCATAGCGCCGGAGGTTCTTCTGCCCGGGGCGAGACGAATACGTCGCGATATGGATGACCGTCAGGGAAATCGCCACGCAGGAAGCCAGCCAGTTGCCCGAGCTGCAAGGTGAACTGATCGCTGCCGTATCCCGCCAGGGAACGGGCAAGTACCATCGCAGTACCAGGGTCAGGCGTGGCCCTACCGACGCCAAGATCGATACGGCCCGGATAAAGCGCTGCCAGCGTGCTGAACTGCTCTGCGACGACCAAGGGGACATGGTTCGGCAACATCACGCCGCCTGCACCGACATGAATGCTGCGGGTGGCCGCTGCTAGCGCGCCGATTGTCACCACCGGGGCGGAACTGGCAACGCCGGGAACACCGTGATGCTCGGCCATCCAATAGCGGGTGAAACCTAGGTTCTCTGCATGCTGGGCCAGCTTGACGGTCGCTTCCAGGGCTTGGTGCGTGGTAGTCCCGGAGCCGACCATTGCCGTATCGAGGACAGACAGTCGGGGCGGCCTCATTGCTTTCTGCTGATCCCCATTGGGCATTGCACACCTCCAAATTGTTACGGCGATAATGTGTCACTAACAGACATTTGTCAATTTGCGACTATATCAGAACGGCGTTGGCATTGGATTGTTGGTGCGCATGCTGTTCTCTTGCTAAGGCTCCCGGGCGTGCTAACGGCGCGAATGCATGTGTGGCCATGCGTATCTGTGCTTTCGCGCAAAAAACATAAAACCGGCTCGGCGGATACACGCATTCTTGCAAAGCGCATGTGTGCCTTGCTGGTTGCGTGCGGTTTCGCACCGGCGTTGAGACAAACGAAGTCGATGCTCCAGGGGAGCAGTCCTTGCACGGGGACGCGACCATGAATTCCCTCATCACCGACGAAAAACGCGCAACCGCTGGCCAACGGCCTGGTTCGCGTTGCTGCACCGAATTTCGATCCGCTTCCTGTAGTCAAGCAGCTCACGGCCGGATGCCCATGCGATTGAGCAGCACCCGGCATTTGGGCCATCCATGTCGCCGCGGAATCCACGCGGCGGGCAATGAGCGAGCGCCGCGACATCATGCGTGCCGTGAGGGGGCCGGCAATGAGAGCTGGCCGTGTTCCAGCCCAGCGAGGATGGCCGCGCCATCGTGGACGGGGAGAGTAATCGCTAAGCCCTGTTGACACTGCAGGCGAAGTAGATGGGTGCCGTCCGCGTGCGGAAAGTCGCGAAGAAGATGAGATGGGGCAATCGGTGAACAGCCTTTGGGTCAGTCAGTTGCCATCGAAAATAATGTCACAGATTGACATTTGTCTCTTTGTGAACTAATGTCCAATCTTTGAACATGCAAGGTAGCGCACGATGTCAGACGAACAACAGAAGAAAATCGCGTTGGTTACCGGGGCGACCCGGGGTCTCGGATTTGAGACGGTGCGCCAACTCGCGGCAAGCGGGGTGCGTGTACTGCTTGGTGCACGAGACACCCATGCGGGAGAAGCGAAAGCTGCGGAACTGCGTGCCGAGGGGCTTGATGTTCGGCCCATCGCTATCGATTTGAATAATGCCGCTACCTTCGATCAGGCTGCCAAAGAAATTGATGCCCTGTTTGGCCGTCTGGACATCCTCGTGAACAATGCAGGTGTGATGTCCGACGCAGATGGTTTTCCCAGCGTCGCGAATCCCCAGGCGATGCGTGACGTTATCGAAATCAATTTCATCGCAACCGTCATCGTCACGCAGAACATGCTTCCCCTGCTGAGGAAATCGAAACATGGGCGTATCGTCAATGTTTCGAGCAGGGTCGGGTCACTGTGGTGGAATAGTGATCCGGACAACCCCGTCCCGGACAATAAATGGCTTGGTTATGCCGCATCCAAGGCAGCGGTAAACATGTTGACCGTCGAACTTGCCTACGAGTTGCGCGATACCCCTATCAAGGTGAATGCCATCTGCCCGGGCTATGTGAAGACAGAAATGAACAAGGGAGGCGGTTTCCTGACGATCGAAGAGGGCGCGCGCCCCGCCGTTCACTATGCACTTATTGGCGATGACGGCCCTACGGGTGGTTTCTTCGGTGGCGACGGACCGATCGCCTGGTGACGGGGGCATCCAATATGAAATCTGGACACGTCCTTATCCTGAGCGAACCATCGTCGGTCAGACTGTTTCGGGAAATAGAAGAGGCTTTGAAGCAGCATGTTTCCCGGGTCACGCATCTCCAGCACGACGATGAGATCGATCCGGCCGGCGAGCTTTGGCGATCAGCCGATGTATTGTTGGCATACGGCGGCTTTTCCTGCACCCGCGAGTTGATGTCTGCAGCTCCATCCCTTCGCGCCATCGTGAGCCCATGGACGGGGACGGAAGGGTTTGACGAAGCGGCGGCGACCGAGTTGGGCATCGTGGTGGCAAATGGCCAGGCGGAGGAAAATACGTTCAGCATGGCCGAGGCGACCGTCATGCTTATGCTCGCTTGCCTCTACAGCCTGCACGAAACGGAAGATGTGCTGCGGAAGAACCAGGCCCGGCCGCCATATCCAATTGCCCGTATGCTGCGCGGGCGCAGGGTAGGTCTTGTCGGTTTCGGCGGCATTGGTCGTCAGGTCGCCCGGCTGCTTGGGCCTTGGGGCGTTGAAATGGTGGCGTATAACCGCAGCGCCTTTACCGACGCGAACGTGAGCGCCGTCGGTCTTCCCACGCTGCTATCGACCAGTGACATCATTTCGCTGCACATCGGACTTAGCCCCGCTACCCGTCACTTGTTGAACGCGGAAAATCTCAAACTCGTCAGGCCGGGAACGATCCTCGTGAATACCGCTCGTGGTGGCGTGATCGATAAAGCGGCGCTCTATGAATGTGCTCGCGATGGCCGATTCGCCAAAATCGCACTGGACGTCTATGAGCAGGAGCCTTTATCTGAACTCAGCCCCTTGCGGAATCTGCCCAATGCGATATTGACTCCCCACATGGTGGGGCAGACACAGGAAGCGCGTGCCGCTCTCATTGCGCTGGCGGTACAAAACGTCACGCGGGTGATGGAAGGCGAGCCGCCCGTATGCTTCCGTAATCCTGAAGTTATTGCCAACTGGCGCGTGCGGCGAAAAATCTAGAGAGAAGGAGTTTGTCAGGGCGCGAGAAACTAAGCAGGCCCGGATGAGACCGCAGCTGTTCGGGGCGATGACTGAGCACCTTGCCGTCGCGGTTGTTATAAATTGCTTGAGGTCGTGAATTGATACCGTCCAGGCAAGTCAACTACTTGTATGGGCGGGGTTTTGCTCCAGTATGCTGAAGGCGGCCAACCGCCAGCCCAAGCTCCGACAGGCCCGCAAACGACGATATGCTTGCCGGTGACGTGGCCGGTGGAGTCATCGCCAGCGAAGTCTGGGTCCGATACGTTTGGTCCATATACGTCGGGCGCGTTTAAAGACATGTCCGACCAGGTGCGTGCGACGACAAAGGCCAGCAAGCTGCTGTTGGCCTTTGTCGTCAGCGCAGCGGACATATCTATCAAGCAGTCGGGATCGATTTGAGCGACGTCTGGATGGCTATGGCTTGGTTTACGAATTTCGTTGCGATGACCCCTCAGGAATTAACGACAGCGTCGGGATAATCAGCGCTGAGCGTTGTTTTTTCCCAGGCGTCGAACTCATGCTTCTTGTTTTCCAGATCCTTGCGCGCGAGGTCAAGGGCGATTGCGCCAAGCAATAGGTGCAGCGGTGGATTCGACGAAGCAACAACGTCAATTATCGCCTGGGCAGCGCGTACTGGGTCACCTGGCTGCTTGCCCGAAAGTGCAAGCGACATCTTGCGACGCGCACCAGCCGTCTCAGCGTAGTCGTCGATCTCTATCTTGGATTTACCGATCGAGCGCCCGGAGAAATCCGTGCGGAACGGGCCAGGTTCAACCACCGTAACCTTGATGCCAAGCGGAGCCAGCTCGATCGCCAGCGCTCCAGACAGTCCCTCTACTGCGAACTTCGTTGCATTGTAATAACCCGTAGCCGCAAAGCTGACTAACCCACCGATCGACGATAGATTTATGATGTGCCCGCGCTTACGGGCACGCATTCCCGGCAGCACGGACTTTGTCACATTAACGAGACCAAAGACGTTGGTATCGAACATCTCGCGTACAGGCGCCTCTTCACCTTCCTCGATGGCGGCGAGATAGCCATAGCCGGCGTTGTTCACCAGCACATCGATCTGCCCAAATCGTGCCTCGGCCTGTTTCACCGCATGCACGATGGCATCCGCATCCGTCACATCGAGCGGCAAAGCCAGGGCGCGATCCTTATGGCTCGCCACCAGGTCAGCCAGCTTGCTCGCATCGCGTGCGGTGGCGACGACACGGAACCCCTGTTCCAGCAACAGTACGGCCAGCTCGCGGCCGAAGCCAGTTGAGCAACCCGTGATGAACCAAACTGGTTTTTCTTCATTCGTCATCTGCTTCGACTCCTTGTCTGTTGATTCCGGATCACTCAGCGATCAATCGTCGCCACCGTTCTGTCGCCGTGGCGCGTTCCGTCGATTTTCCCGAGCGCTGGAGCATCATCGAGTACTTGCATCTACGTCGAATCGAGCGTGATAGTCACGGCGGCGGCATTCTTTTCCCGTTCGCCGTCCGACGTTGAGCGCCGCATCAGATCGATTCAGGTTAGTTTATGTCACTAAGCGACAAATATCAATAAGTGACTAATGGTATGGAAATTGCGAGTTCCATGGCGCTATTCAGGCCGCTTTTCTATCCGGCCAGCGATGCTGTTTTGGCGCAACGTGCTCACAGAAAAGAGCGCTTTCATCGGTCAGGTGTGAGGCTGCGTCGTCGGTCCGAGCAGATTTCGACCACGACCGATAGCATGCATCCCTTCGCAGCAGAGCCTGCTATCAAACACGACGTAGACGTTCTGTCATCATCTGTCCGTTCCATTCCAGGTCATCTATTAGACTATAAACGACATTTGTCATACGAAGACATTTTGGCTAGAATCCATATAGCCATCATTAATCGGCCGTGGCGGGTAAAGCTTGGGGAGTTAATTCGTTGGGACTGCGCGAACTAAAGAAAGATCGGACCAGGACTCAGCTCCTTGAGGCGGCGCTGGAACTCATTGCGCGCCAGGGGTTCGAGCAGACAACCATCAGCGAGATTGCCGATGCTGTTCAGGTTTCACCGAGGACGCTGCTGAGATACTTTCCAACGAAAGAGGATGTAATCGTCAGTTGGGTCGATCAGGGGATGTCCATCCTCCGGGAGAGTCTCGGAGCGCGCCCGCCGGGCGAAACCGATGCTGAAGCGCTGGTAGCTGCCGCGCGTGAAATGCTGACTGCCTATGAGGCCCGATCGACGTTCTTCCTTGTGATCGAACGCACTATTGCAGCCTCGCCGGGTATTTCCGCTCGCAAGCAGCAGATGATGGAGGGTCTGGCGCGCGACATCTGCGCGCTTTTGGTTAAACGCCCAGCGGCTAGCATCTCATCGGCCCTCATTCGTGATGTCTATGTAGGAACCGTATTTGCCGCCATCCACGCAGCCATACAGGCGTGGGTTGCAACGAACGGTAGCCAGTCGTTGATCGGTCTCTTTGACGAAGCCACCGCCGTTGTGAAATTTGTCGAGCCATCCGGTGCTGACCGTAGAAAACAAGGCGCCAATGCTCGTAACCAGACTGGTCGTGTCCGCCCTGTTGGACGCTAGTTACAAGGAGTCGTGCCATGTTCTATGCCAGTATCGCTCGCGACAAGCCGGATGCGCTTGAGCAGCGCATCGCATTGCGTAATCTTCATTTCGACTATCTCAATTCACTAGGCTCGAAGCTCATCTTTGCTGGAGCATTGTTTGGTGAGGATGACAGAATGGACGGATCGTTGATGGTCGTGGAGACGGACTCGCTGGCGGAAGCCAAGGCAGTGGTAGAACGTGATCCATTTGTTGTCAATGGCTTATATGCCTCTTACGAAGTCAAACGCTGGACTTTTTCCTTCAACAATGCTGTTGAGAAGAAGGGTTAGTGCGTGAACTCTGGGCGCGGCAATGCCGCCGCCTGATCGCCCGGGTGCAACTTCTGCATGCGCCGGTACGGCGACGCACCCAGGACTCGATGTGGAGATGCTTACGTCAGCGCCCGAAGGTCATATTCGTCTCGACCGTGAAGAGGCGTGCGAGTGTGCGTGAACTGGTGTGAGCACGTGCAGCCAGCTTGTCGAGACCGGTGTGAGGGCCGGGATATTGATGCAAGCCATCGATCGCACGTCGCAACCTGCGTCCGTAGCCGTGCGGAGCGAAATTCCGGCCCAATGCTTGGGCTGTCGCACCTGGACCACCACCAGTTGCGCCAATAACTCAAGCGTGCGCATCTGCTTGCCCGTCGAGCTCGGTCGCACTGGTTAGCTTGCGAGTTCGTGCGGCAGATCGAAGACCACAATTGAGCAGCAATAGTCGGACAGGCGCGCAGGAAATGTTGACGCGAATCTCAGGAGAGGAGACACCGATTCGCTGTAGTGTGACCCGTGAACCGTCTTGGGCGGCACCCGGATGGCCAAGGCCAAGGGGGCACAAGCTACCAGCCCTCCTCAGCAATGAAGTTGAGGTTCTCATGATTTTCGACCGACAACAGTTGGAGGCGTTTGCCGCTGTCATTGATAAGCGCCATTTTGGAGAGGCCGCTGCGACGCTGAATGTCACGCGCGGGGCCATTTCGCAGCGGCTCAAGGCATTGGAGGAAGCGATCGGGTCTCCGCTGGTGGTGCGAGACGGAAATATCGCGACGCCAGCCGGAGAGGCATTATTACGACATATCCGAGCGCTCGAGGTACTGGAGGCTGATACTCTGCAGCACATCAAGCCGACCGGTACGCCGAGGCCTCGCGTTGCCATCGCGGTCAATGCAGATTCGTTGGCAACATGGTTTGAGCCGTGTGCCTGGGAAATCGCGAAGCGAAATGTCGCTTTGGAGCTCATCGTTGACGATCAGGATCACACCCTTCCGTCTCTGGCACGAGGTGAGGCGATGGGTTGTGTATCAACCTCATCCGAACCTCCTACGGGATTTCGGGCCGAGAGTATCGGCACGATGGAATACGAATGTGTTGCGACTGCGCAGTTCGCCCAACAGTATTTTTCGCAAGGGCTAGGCTTGCACAGCGTTCTTGGTGCGCCCGCTGTACTCTACAACCGGAAGGACGGGCTGCATGCACTGTTTCTTGAGCGGCTGCTCGATTTCAAGGTGAAAGGTTACGCGACGCATTTCTTTCCGTCTCCGTCAGCGCTGCTGGCGGCAATCGAGAACGGTGTCGGGTATGGTCTGGTCCCCTGCGTTCAGGCGCAACCGTTGATTGAAGCCGGCAAGCTTGTGAGTTTGGCTCCGGCGCACAAAGTCGCGGTCGATCTCTATTGGCATCACTGGGAGACTGCGCCCTCGAACGCACAGGCGATCAGCGACCTTGTGATTCGCCATGCGCGTCAGGTGCTGATCCAGTCTCCCCAACTGGTTGACCCGGCCGTTGACGAAGATACGTCGATCGTTTGATTATCCTGATGAGTTCGGGTCCAGGGGCACAGAGCGCGTGCCGGTGGGTTTGGCCGTATTAATGGACGCTCTCGTTCGCAAAGCCTCAACGAATGCGCAGGGCCAGGCAAGGAGGAGTGGGATCGATTCCGGTAGACGCACCGCGTGGGTCCATTGGATCAGATAGCAGGCCATCGCGATGCTGAAACCAGTCACCATCGACCGTCGTGCCGCACGCTCCGTCACATGGTGGCCTAGCAGGGTTAAGCTGAGGAGTGGGCCGACTGCTGCCAGATAAGCGATGTTCAGCGTGACCATTGTGTCGATGATGCTTTGTCCACGTGCGGCGACCAGGGTGGCTGCGCAAACCGGCAACACCCGGTTGATCGTGGATAGACATTGCGAATGAAGCCATAGGGTGGCTGTTGCATCACTCATTGCCCGGAGGATCGAGCAAGCTGAACCGAGAGCGGCCGTGATCAATACGGTCAGTGTGACAACCAGACAGATGCCATTGGTTCGGTCGACAGCCAGGGTGAGCATGCGCGGAACAACCTGAACCGTATCCTGCAAATCTCGCAGATGCCACTGATCAGCGTTGGTGATCACCGTAGAAGCTGGGAGAAACCCCACGGCGAATATGGCAGCAGCGGCAATCAGGCAGCCAAGACGGGCGCCAGCCGGGGTGCGGGAAGCAATCGGGAATTGCTGGTAGTCGGCGCCGCAGACGACTAGCGCGATGACGGACAAGAACGTCATTCCCGTATGGTCGATTGATGTAGCGCTGATCGACCCCACGAAACTCTCCGGTGCATGCAACCACGTGGTGAGGCCATGCGCCTTGATTAGCGCATAAACCAGGATTGCGTTGCATCCCGCCATGCACAGTGCGAGCACGCCAGAGAGCCAAGATAGCCGAATAAATGAGAGGCCGATGACCAGGCAATCCACGACGAAGAAGGACATGGTATGTGGGGTTCCTGACATGACCAGTACGGACGATGCCCCGCGAATCTGTGCACTCAGTACGCCGGTCATCCAGATGAGGGAAAGAAACGCCACCTGCCGACTGACGGTTGGACCATATCGCGTGTCGAAATGTGCCCATATGGATTGCCCTGTCGACCAGAGTCGCGGTGCAATGAGTGCCAATGCCAGAACCCCGATGGCGCTGGCGACAGCGTAAAGGCAGGCAGCCATACCCTGCTGCAGTGCGAGTTCGCCAGTCCCCATGAGAAATCCGATCCCGCAGCTGGTAGAGACGAGGAGGCTTGCAGTCTGCCAGACGGACAGTGTTCGATTAGCCATGGTTTGTCCCCCAGCCGATGACGCTTGACCGAGAACCTTTCAGATAGGAATGGCATACGAGCGCGCGACCGGCATAGTCGTCGAGCGTCATCAATTGCGCGTGCAATCTGGGCAGTTGGTGGTACGGGACGGCAGGGAAAAGATGGTGCGTCAGGTGGTAGCCGTTGTGATGCGGATGTAACAGCGTCGACAGCAGGCCGTGATTCGGGATTTCGCGTGTGAAGCGGAAGATGCCTTCGGGCTCAAGCCCGTAATGATCCGTCATCTCCCGGAATGTCGTGATGGCATGGAAGACGGTTGCCCGTGCACCGAGTGGGCGGCGACAATTATCTTGGCCGGTCGTTGACGATTGCTTTGGCCGGTGGTGAGGAGTCGTAGGCGGCGAAGCCGCCGGAGACGACGAGCCACCGGCAGCGCTGTGTCGGCGGGGCTTTAGGATTGGGCTGATCGAAGCTTAAAGAAGAAGCGGTCAGCTCATGTCTGGAACCCGCATTACCGACCAACAGGTTTGTCTCTACATGAACAAGCGCAAATGTCATTCGCAGGAAGTCGCCGCCGCCAAGACCGGCATCAGCGTGCGTACGGCGCGACGCATCGAGCGCGATGCCACGCTGCCGTCCCAGAAGCCACGTCAATCATGGCGGACCCGCCCTGATCCCTTCGTCGACGTTTGGGACAGCGAAGTCGTACCGTGGCTGCGCAACGCGCCCAACCTGATGGGCATCACGATCTTGCGCAAGCTGCAGGATGATCATCCGGATCGTTATCCCGATAGCATGCGTCGCACACTGGAGCGACGTATTCGTCAGTGGCGGGCACTCGAAGGGCCTAATCTGGAGGTGTTCTTCCCCCAGGAGCATCAACCCGGCGTGCGCGGACTGTCGGACTTCACCGATATGAGCAAGCTCTGCGTGACGATTGGCGGTGCGCCATTCGGCCACCGGTTGTATCACTTCGTGCTGGCGTTCTCGCGCTGGGAGTACGCGAATGTGATTGAAGGCGGCGAGAGTTTCGAAGCTCTCGCGGCCGGACTGCAGAACGCGCTGTGGCAGGCAGGTGGCTGCCCGCGCGAACATCGCTCTGACAGTCTGTCGGCCGCCTTCAAGAACCTGACCGAACAGCAGGACTTCACGACGCGTTACGCGGCGCTGCTCGATCACTACGGCATGGAGGGTACGCGCAACAATCGCGGTCTCGGTCACGAGAACGGCAGCGTGGAATCCTCGCATCGATATCTGAAGGAAGCGGTCGACCAGGCCCTGATGCTGCGCGGCCATCGCGACTTCGCGGACCGGGTGGCCTACGATGAATTCATCCGTGAGGTGGTGATGCGCCGAAACCGGCGCAACGCTGCGGCGTTTCGCATTGAGCGTGCACAGTTGCAGGATTTGCCTGAACGCCGCACCACTGACTTCGCCGAGGAAGAGGCGCTCGTGACCCGTTGCAGCACTTTCACCGTGCGGGGCATCCTGTACAGCGCGCCGTCGCGCCTGATCGGCCATCGCCTCAAGGTGCGTCTCTACGGAGACCGGCTCGACTGCTATCTGTCAGGCGCACTGGTGCACAGTACGCCGCGAGGCTCCCGTGCAGCCGACAACCGCCACGCGCTTGATTACCGACACTTCATTGACTCACTCAGGCGCAAGCCGCAGGCGTTCAAGGGGCTTGCGTTTCGTGATGCCCTGTTTCCTCGCGAAGCCTATCGCCGGACCTGGGAGCAGCTCGAGGGGAAACTGTCGCAACGTCTGGCCTGCAAGAGCATGGTGGGCCTGCTAGAACTCGCGGGGCACCACGGTGTTGAAGCGGTGCTGGCCGAACGGCTTGAAGCGTTGCTTGCAGCCGGTGAGCTGCCCGATCTGAAGCAGTTGCGCGACGAGTTCGCGCCGCGTCAGGCCTTGTGTCCCGAAGTGGTGGTCGACATGCCACCCGTGGCGATCTATGACGAACTGCTCGACCAGGTGGCAGCATGAACGCTCCCGCCCATGACAACGGCCGTCTGGCCCTGATGCTCAACGAGCTGCGTTTGCCGACCATCGGCAGGTTGTGGCCCGAGTTCGCGGAACGATCTGACAAGGAAGGCTGGCCGGCCACCCGGCTACTCGGCGCATTGCTCGAGCACGAACTGGCTGAACGAGCTAAACGACGTATCGAGCGCCACCGAACCGAGTCACATCTGGACCCGACAAAGACACTTGCGACCTTCGACTTCGGCATGGTGCCCATGGTCTCGAAGGCGCATGTCACTGCGTTGGCAACCGGAGAATCCTGGCTGGAGAAAGGCGCCACGATTCTCCTGTTCGGGCCGCCTGGCGCCGGCAAGAGTCATCTGGGATCAGCCATCGGACACGCGTTGATCGACGCTGGCTACCGGGTGCTGTTCACGCGCACCAGTGAACTCGTCCAGAAGCTGCAGGCTGCACGCCAGAGCCTGCAATTGCCATCCGCGCTTGCGAAGCTCGATCGCTTCGATCTCATCATTCTGGATGACCTGTCGTACGCGCGCAAGGACCAGGCCGAAACCAGTGTGCTGTTCGAACTGATTGCCGAGAGGTATGAGCGCAAAAGTCTTTTAATAACGGCCAATCAGCCGTTCTCTGGCTGGAATGATGTGTTCCCCGACCCCGGTATGACGGTCGCAGCCATCGACCGGCTCGTCCATCACTCGACGATCTTCGAGCTGAACGTCGAAAGCTATCGCCGTCGTAAGGCCAGCGACAAACAGAGCGCTCGCCGGCGACAATTACCCGACGACAATTACGAGGGAGGCGCGACAATTATGAATTAGCCAGCGACAACTAAACCCGTCGACCGGCCAAGATAGTTGTCGCTGACCGGCCGTGCTGCTTGACGCCGTCTAACCGAGCCAGAGGGCACAGAACACCAGCGCGAAGTGCAGATCGACTGCGGCCATAGCCGAGCCTACCGTCATCCACCATGTGAAAATCGCGAGCTGCTGGCGATGGGTAAGATTTCGTCCGTCGAGATGTCCGATCAGGGAGCCACGATATATCGAGAACGTTGTGAGGTAGTGCAAATAGGCGTGGTACCACCGATCGCCGATGCGCGCGCGTCTTGGTAAAAGATCGGGGTCGCGCTGAGGATGTCCTAACCAGGCATGATGACGTGCATGCTGTTCCCGGTAGACCGACAGGCTGCTCAACAGCGGTAGCGCGAGAAACAGATGCGCGAGGCAGTCATTGACTTCGCGGCGAGTGCTCAGATTGCCGTGGCCGGCCTCGTGGAGCAGATTTCCCAATGCACGCTGTCGATTTCCGACGACGACGAGTGCGAGCGGGCTGATGACCCAGCCTATCCGGAAGGTCGCCCAGGCCGAAATGAAAATCACCATCCAGTCGATGGCAATGTCATTGATGGCGCGCCAGGTTTGAGGCTTCGGTAGCCGCCACGCTGGATCACGGGCAAGTATGGCTTGCTTGACCAGGATTCGATCGGCATTGGTTGAGGACGCATCGTTACAGTTCATTGCAGCCCCCTTCGGGCGACGTGAACTCCCCGGGGTTCGGTTTGTCAGATTTTTTAGTATTTCTGAAGCGATGATCTGAGCATAGGCAATGATTCCTCGTCGGACGGGGTGGTTAGGAACGTTGCTGGCTGGATAGATTTCCTCGACACCATAAGGCGAGGAGGGTGGTGTAAGGTGTCAGTGATGAATCGTTGCTGATGGAGGACACGTTGAGCGAGAAAGCCCTGGACAAGCTGTGTGCTGCGATCGAGCCTGAGATGGCCAAAGCCGTCTACGTCTATTGTTCATTTCCCGATTTCGTTTTGCCCGCAGGGTTGTCGGCGCTGTGCACGTTCCGGGAGAGTGAAGGGTTGACTGCGGTGATCGATCTGCAGGATGCTGAGCGCGATGCGATACCGCATACCTTCAAGGCACGCCTCATTACCCTCAAGGTACATTCGAGTCTCGAGGCGGTGGGGTTCCTCGCAGTCGTATCGACGCATTTAGCTCGCGCACGCATCCCATGCAATGCGATTGCCGGCTACCATCATGATCACATTCTTGTCCCCGTCGAGCGCGCTGATGATGCGCTCGCCGTTCTCAACGGGATACGCAATAAAAGCGTGTCCACGCTCTTTGAATAAGTCCCGGAATTCGCTCTGATTCGATGAGTTTTATTGAAGGTCGGATAGTTAACGTGCCGGAAACGATGCATCCCTTGCCCCGCATGAGCTCATTCCCTAGATTATCTCTGTACGTCATACATAAGAGCAATCCAGTATCGGGGACATCGCTACCCTCTCTATGCGCTATGCCGGGAGGAAGGGAGGGCATATGTGCCAATCCAGCCACGAGTGTGTTGATGCAGCCGAGTACGAGACCGGGACCGAATCTGTTGAGCATTGGATAGCGCGCTGTAGTGCCGCCGAAGCTACCGTTACCCGGTTAGCGGCTCGTTTGCGGGGACGCGATCAGCGGATCTTGTTGCTCGAACGCGCACTTGCTCGTACCGTCGCGCTCCACCAGACGCTCGAAGACAGCCTGGAGCAACGTCTGGAGCAGTGCATGGGCTCGTTCGACAGAGCGCCCCCCTCGGAGCCGAGTCGCGGAACAACGTCGGGCGAATTGAACGGGGGCGTCACGGTACATCTTCCTCATTTAACTCGAACGCTTTCTCTGTTGTTTGACGTGATGCGAGAGCAGTGGACAAAGTGGGATCCGGAGCGTCCTCCGAAGTCTTCGACTGTAGCTCGCGCCATTGACGCGAAGTTGGGCCTCAAGGGACAGTCGACCGGCGAAGCATCGCGCAGTGCCCAGACGTTTGCGGCCGCACTGCGACCTGATTCGCTCAACGATGTGGATGGCCGCCACCGCTGACCGATGTTTCCGACGGACTGTTCCGACGACATGACGGAATTGCCCGGCAGACCTTCCTGCTGCTTGAATCGGATCTGTGCCGGGCAGATCCGGGCAAAGCCAGGAGGGCGAAGGTCATGTCGGATTCAATCCGTGTAGCGGGCGCGATCCTGCGTCGCAAACAGGTCGAACAGGTTGTCGGGTTATCGCGTTCGACGATCTACCAGCGCATCAAGGACGGGACATTTCCCAAGGCGATTTCGTTGGGCGGCCGCATGGTCGGCTGGCGCGCGTCCGACATCGAGTTATTCCTGGTCGATCCGGCTGGATATCGGACGCCGGGGCCGTCCCATGGGGAGCACGATGATGATTGATGCTTCCGTTACTTCATTGGAGTCCCGTCTGGACAACTGGGCAAATACGCCGCGTGGCGCGCATGATCCGGTTGATGCGGCGAAGATCGAGGCGGCGTGGATGCGTCTCGATCCGCGCCATAAAGATCTGTTGCGCATGGTGTATCTGTGGCACGCGGGTCGTGAGGTGGTCTGTCGTCGTCTCAGGATTCCGCGCCATCCTCGTAGTCGTTATGAGCTGGAATTGGCTTTGGCCAGGCAGGCGCTCGCACGCCTGCTGGAGAGGAAGTAGACGTAAATTTTTTTCGGAGCTTGTCGGTCAGCCCTGGAATTCGGTGGACAGTGAAGCAGAAATTCTGGCTATTTTGAGGCTTGCAACGCTGCAAAATCGCGCCTAGAGTGCAGTCAACAACTTGTTCCGGTCAACGCGCAAAAGCAAGACCGAGTACGCGCTAGCGGCCCCGATGTACTGACGTATGTGCGTTGACGTGGTGGTCACAATGTGAGCAAAGCCTGCTAACCGGATGGTTGCAGGCTTTTTCGTTTGTGCGCCCAGCATGGGCGCAATCTTGTGGGTGCAAGTCCCACCGTAAGTTGACCACAGCGAACGAAGCGAAGCACAACTGCGAGAGGGTGACCGATCGTGGGAAGGAAGTGTGGAGTGAAGCCGCGAGCCGATGAACAAGAACCGGATAGAAGGCGGTGCCGATCAGGGCGAGCAGCCAAACAACTGCAAAGCTCTCGTGGTCAAGGGTCAGGCGGCGTAAATCCGGCGGTTGTGCGGTGAAGGATTGCGTTCTTACCTGGGGAGATCTCGCCTCATGCCTGAAAGGGCAACGGCGTCGAGCCGGAGCGAGAAGTCAGCAGAGGCCGTAATAGTCACAGGGTAGGCCGATGAGGCTGAGGCTGGTGACGAAGGGCCAAACGGGAAGGAGTGTCCAGCGTCATGTCGATGCGGCAGGTATTGCGTCAGATGTCCGTGCAAACGGGGCGAGCGGGAGTAGCGCGCGGTGAAGCTGCGTGTGTACCTGTGAGCGACGAAGCCTGCGGCCCGCGGCATGAATCCGGGGACACAGGGTCAGCGCTGCTGGAAGCGGCGCTGACGAGAGAGAACCTGAAGCAGGCGTTCAAACGGGTCCGGTCCAACAAGGGAGCTGCTGGCGTGGACGGTCTGGGTATTGACGAGACTGCGCGTCATCTGGTGACGGCGTGGCCCGCGATTCGTGAACAGTTGCTGAAGGGGACGTACCGGCCCAGTCCGGTACGACGGGTGACGATTCCGAAGCCGGATGGGGGCGAGCGCGAGCTGGGCATCCCGACGGTAACGGACCGGCTGATCCAGCAGGCGTTGCTGCAAGTCTTGCAGCCGGTTCTGGACCCTACCTTCAGCGAGCACAGCTACGGTTTCCGGCCCGGACGGCGTGCGCACGACGCGGTACTTGCCGCGCAGTCGTACGTGCAGTCGGGTCGGCGAATCGTGGTGGACGTTGATCTGGAGAAGTTCTTCGACCGGGTCAATCACGACATCCTGATCGACCGTTTGCAGAAACGCATTGGTGACGCTGGCGTGATCCGGCTGATCCGGGCGTATCTGAACAGCGGCATCATGGATGGCGGGGTGGTGCAGCAGCGGGATCAGGGCACGCCTCAAGGCGGGCCGCTATCCCCACTGCTGGCCAACATGCTGCTCGATGAGGTGGACAAGGAACTGGAGCGGCGGGGTCATTGCTTCGCGCGCTACGCCGACGACGCGAACGTCTATGTTCGCAGTCGCCGTGCAGGCGAACGGGTGATGGCGCTGCTGCGACGCCTGTACGGGCGACTGCGCCTGAAGGTCAATGAGACCAAAAGCGCAGTGGCCAGTGTGTTTGGTCGCAAGTTTCTGGGCTACAGCCTGTGGGTGGGTGCGGGTGGGGTGGTCAAGCGCAAGGTGGCGGCCAAACCGCTGCTGGCGTTCAGGCACCGCATTCGTGAACTGACCCGTCGCTCGGACGGGCGCAGCATGAAGGCAGTGGCGGAACAGTTACGGTCCTATGTGCAGGGTTGGAAAGCGTACTTCCGGTTGGCGCAAACACCGAGGGTCTGGCGTGAGCTGGACGAGTGGATGCGCCACCGGTTGCGTGCCATGCAACTCAAACACTGGCGCCGTGGCCCTACCATCTATCGGGAACTGCGTGCGTTGGGAGCTAAACCTGCCGTGGCACATCAGATAGCGGCCAACAGCCGTCGCTGGTGGCGTAACAGCGCAAAGCTGCTCAACAGCGTGCTGACCCTCGCCTACTTCGACCGGCTGGGTGTCCCTCGACTCTCATGACCTCAACCTCCTGAACCGCCCGGTGCGGACCCGCATGCCGGGTGGTGTGGCAGGGGCGCAGTCATATGTGACTGCCCCCTATGCCGATTCTGGTGCTGATCCCCCTTGAACCCGCGGCGTGCCTCCCCGGCCCCGCGGGTTTCTTTTTCCGCACATCCGTTTCGGTACTTCGGTGCTCGATGGACTGAATCGATGGAAGGCGGATCATGAAGATGGATCGGATGATTTTCGGGAAGCTCGGTTTGCGCAGGATGCGTTGCATCGTGCGGCACTGGTCGATTGCCATCGCACTGTTCGTCGGCACATCGATCTTTGCACCGGGCCTGGCGCATGCGGACGACTGGGGTTGTCAGGTGATTCTCTGTCTGGCCAACCCCGGCGGCCCCGAACAGTATAGCGAGTGCGTGCCTCCGATCGAGAAGCTGTGGGTCGCGTTGCGTCACGGCGATCCGTTCCCGGCCTGCGATTTCGGCGCAGGCGGCTCGCAGGGCACATTTGTGGCCAATACCTTCGCGAGCGGAAGCTATTGCCGGGAGGACCTTCTGTATTGGGGCGGCCCCGAGCAGAGCGAATTGCTCTGTCGTGCCACCGGAGCCATCAACGTCGATATCGACAACCAGCTCTATACCCGCGTCTGGTGGGACGTCAGTGGCCAGGGGCGAATGATTACCGAATTCTATGGTGCGGGTAGCACGGAGATGCCGTATGACCCGTCACAGTCTGCCGCGCTGTTCCTGCAGCAGACTGAGCAGCAAGACGACTTCGGTGGCGGAGGTCAGTGATGCTGCCGTTTGACTTCGTTCCGCTCGCGCAGCAGTGCGCGCCCCAGGTCTCGCTGTTGACGATGGCAGCGATCGTTCGGACCGAATCGGGTTTCAACCCGTACGCGATTGGCGTGGTGCATGGCCGGCTGGTGCGTCAGCCGACGAGCGAAGCTGAGGCGGTGGCGACGGTACATGCACTGGACGCCGGTGGCTGGAACTTCAGCGTCGGACTCGCACAGGTGAACCGCGCAAACTGGCCCACCTATGGATTGAATGAGCAAAATGCATTTGATCCATGTCGCAATCTGGCCGTGGGCGCGGCGATCCTGCAGGGTTGTTTCGAACTGGCGCGGCAGGCACGAGCGCATGCATCGAACGATTCGCAATCCGCCCTGCGCGCGAGCCTGTCGTGCTATGCCAGCGGGGACTTCTCGACGGGATATCGGACCGGGTACGTGCGGCGCGTAGTCAGCAACGCCAGTGTCCTTGCACCTTCATCGGAACCCGTTGTCGTTCCGCCCATTGCTCCGATTCCTGTTGTGCCGGTGGGTTCTGATGCTTCAGACCCGCCGGGGCGATCCCGACCGGAAAGGCATCCGGTATCGGAGCCGGCAGATCCGTCAACCGGCAACTCCACGCGGGACCCGAACGATAGCGCAGTGGTGTTCTAGCCCGACGACCAGACGATAGCAGGTAGATCTAGAACGGAAGGGAGTTATTCATGAAATCAGGATTACTAAATAGTCGGAAGCATGTTTCAACCGCTTCGAATGACGTGTGGTCATCACGGCAGGCCGCACGACGGATAACTGCCGGGGCAGCAGCGCTGCTGGTCACGTCGCCCGCCTGGGCCCAGCTCTCTCAGGTCAATACGTTGCTGACCACGATCCAGACGACGCTGCTCGGCGTCGGCGGCGTGATCTGCTCGATTTCCATTATCTGGGCAGGCTTCCGAATGATGTTCCAGCACGCCCGGTTTGGCGACATCGCGAACGTATTCATCGGCGGGCTGTTCGTCGGCTGCGCGACCGTGATCGCCGGCATGCTGATCCCGACGAGCTGATCCGGGAGCGCCGAACCATGAACCCGCTCAAGGATCCCGTCTTCAAAGGCTGCACGCGTCCCGCGATGCTCTGGGGCGTGCCGCTCGTGCTGTTCCTGATGGTCGGCGGCGGCATGCTGATCCCGGCTATCTGGGCGCTGCTCGCGAGTCCGCCGCTGGGTGTCGCGATCCTCTTTCTGATGATCCCCGTATTCGTCGCGATGCGCGTGATCACGCGCCACGACGACCAGCGGCTCGCGCAGTACGTTCTGCGCCTGCGCATGGTGCTGCGTCAGGGCAATCGCCGCTTCTGGGGCGTGCATGCCTATGTGCCCGTTCGCCTGAAGAGGAGGGTGTGACATGCAAGTCGAGCCGCAACTGCTCAGCGTCGCGAACCGGGAAGTGCCGCTTGCTGGCTATATCCCGTACTCGGCGCATGTGACCGATCACGTCATCAAGACGCGCGAGGGGGATTATCTGCAGGTCTGGAAGATCGCCGGTATCGCATTCGAAGCGGCCGATCCGGCCGACATCCTCGCACGTCACGAAGGGTTCAACCAGCTCGTGCGCGGGCTTGCTGGCGGGCATGTGGCGCTGTGGTCGCATCGTCTGCGCCGGCGCGTATCGGATCGCTTTTCGACGGAATACCGCAACCGCTTCTGCGAGGAGCTGGCGACGCGCTATTACGCGAGCTTCGCGGGCTACCGGATGATGGCTAACGAGCTGTATCTGACGCTGGTCTATCGTCCGAACCGCACGCGGATCGGGCGTGTCTTCAGTCGCGCTGCGCGCCGTACGCGCGACGATATCCGGCGCGACCAGCTCGACGCGTTGAAGGTCATGTCCGAACTGGCCGCGCAGGTCGAATCGAGCCTCAAGCCCTACGATCCGGTCGCGCTTGGCGTCTATACCCGGCAAAGTCCCTTTACGCCTGGGCCGCGTCGCTATTCGTCGGCACTGGAGCTGCTTGGCTATCTGGTCAACGCGGTCTGGGAGCGTGAGCCGGTACCGGCGGCCCCGATTCGTGAAGCGCTGCCGACGTCGCGCCTCTTTGTCGGGGCAGAGAAGGTCGAGATCCGCATGCCGGCTGCGACCCGTTTTGCGGCGATGCTGGATCTCAAGGATTATCCGGAAGACACCGAGCCGGGCATGCTCAACGGTCTGTTATACGGCGACTTCGAGTACATCGAGACGCAGAGCTTCACGATCCTCGACAAGCCCAGTGCGAAGGAAGCGCTGGAGCGTCAGCGCAACCAGCTCATCGCGGGCGAGGACGTGGCGGTTTCCCAGGTCGAGGCGATGGAGCGGGCGCTCGATGACCTGATCAACGGCGATTTCGTGCTCGGCGAGTATCACTATTCGCTGGCGGTGCTCGGCGACACGCTGGACGAAGTGTCCAGAAGTGTCGCAAAAGCCCGCACGCAACTGGCTGATGCCGGTTTCCAGACGGCGTTGATCGATCTTGTTGCCGATGCGGCATGGTTTGCGCAGCTACCGGGCAACTGGCGCTACCGGCCACGCGAGGCAAAGCTCACGTCGCGCAATTTCTGCGGCCTGTCGAGCCTGCACAACTTTGCGACCGGCAAGCGCGACGGCAATCCGTGGGGCGAGGCGATCACGATCGTCAAGACGCCCAGCGGCCAGCCGCTCTATTTGAATTTCCACGTCACGCCCGACAAGCAGGACTCGCTCGACGAGAAGGCGCTCGCCAATACGCAGATCATCGGCCGCGCCGGTGCGGGCAAGACGGTGCTCGAACTGTTCCTGCTCGCGATGGCGACCAAGTATGGCATCACGTCCGTGTTGTTCGACAAGGACCGCGGCACCGAGATCGCGATCCGGGCAATGGGCGGCACCTATACCGTATTCCGTCGCGGCGAGCCGACCGGGTTAAACCCGTTCCAGATGGAACCAGGGGAGCCCGTGATCGACTTCTGGGAGCGACTGGTCCGCAAGCTTGTCGACGTCGGCGCGTCGCCGTCGGCGAAGGATGAACTTGATATTTCGCGGGCCGTGCGGGAAGTCGCGCGCATGGACAAGTCCCTGCGGCGGCTCTCGATGGTGCGGCAGCTCCTGCCGAACGTGGGCGAGAACAGCCTGCATGCACGGCTTGCCAAATGGTGCGTGGGCGGGCGGCTCGGCTGGGTGCTCGACAACCCGAGCGACCGCATCGACCTGGCGCATGCGGACCTGTTCGGCTTTGACGATACAGAGCTGCTTGACGACGCAGAGGTTTCGACGCCCGTCACGATGTACCTGCTGCACCGGACGGAGAACCTGATCGACGGCCGGCGTTTCATTTACGTAATGACGGAATTCTGGAAGCGGCTCGGCGATCCAGTCTTCACTGACTTTGCGCTGAACAAGCAGAAGACAATCCGCAAGCAGAATGGGCTCGGGATTTTCGATACGCAGTCGCCGGCCGATGTGCTGCACAGCAAGATCGCCAGTGCACTCGTCGAGCAGAGCGCGACGCTTTTCTTCCTGCCGAACCCGCGTGCCGATTACGACGATTACGTGCACGGTTTCAAGCTGACCGAGGCCGAATTCAATATCGTGCGCAACCTCGGCGAGAACAGTCGCATGTTCCTCGTCAAGCAGGGCCATCGCTCGGCCATTGGCCGGCTCGATCTCGGTGGACTCGGCGACGTGCTTGATGTGCTGTCGGGCACGACCGACAACGTGGAGCTGCTCGACACGATCCGCGCGCAGGTCGGCGACGCACCGGAAGACTGGGTACCCGTGTTTCACGACCAGCTTGCGAAACGTCGCGCGGCACAGGCTGGGGCGCGCCACCCTCAACTGCCAGGGCCGGGAGGTGCGCGATGAGCGGCCTCTTTACCGCCGTTGGCGGCACCCTCGAAAACGGCATGTCGACCTACGTCACGAACGTGTCGTCGGCCCTCTCTGGCGCGCTTGTGCCCGTCGTTACCACGGCCGTCACGGTCTGGGTACTCGCCTATGGTCTTGCGGTGGTGCGCGGCGAAGCTCACGAGGCGGTGCCGGCTTTTGCCTGGCGGGGGCTGAAAGTCGCGATCACGCTCGCATTCGCGCTCAGCACTGGTCTCTATCAGCAGCAGGTCGTTACCGCAGTCAACGGCGCCACGTCCGGGCTCGCACAGACGATCCAGAACGCGGCGAACACGACAGGTGGCGGCAATCCGGGTTGCGGCTCCGTCAACGGTGGCAGCGTGACAGGGCAGGGCGCGGCGACCAGCATCTACCAGACGCTCGACTGCTATGACCAGCAGATTGATCTCGTGATGGATGCCTACTTCGACAAGGCGACGCATGAAGGATTCAGTCCGAGTGGTCTGGCCGCAGCCATTGGCGATTTCCTGTGCGGCCTGGTGGCAGCGCTCGGCGGCTCGATCTTCCTGATCGTTCTCGCGTTCGAAGTGGTGATGGCGCGCATGCTGCTCGATCTTGTGCTCGGCCTCGGTCCGATTTTCATCGCCTGCGCCGCATTCGCACCGACCGCACGCTTTTTCGAGGCGTGGACCGCGAAGGTTGCCAATTACGCGTTGCTGCAGGTACTCGTTGCCGCCTTCCTCGGCATGGCGCTCACGGCGTTCTCCGCTGATCTCACCGCACTTCATGCTACGGGCGGCACACCCGGCGCCGATGCGTCGGCACTCGTGCAAACCATTTCCGCATCCCTGGACGACGCCGCAGCCGCTGCCGCGGCGATTGGCCTGTTCGCAACCGGCGTGTTCCTCGCGATGGTGGGCTGGCAGTTGCCGTCCGTCGCAGCGGGCCTGTCCGGCGGCGCAACCCTGTCTGGCTTCGGTGCATTCGTGGCGGGCCTGGCCTCGCGGCACCTGGTGACCGCGATCGGCCGGGCGATCAGCGGCAGCGGGAAGGGGCCACGGCCGGGTGGCGAGATTCGGGACCGCACTGGTTCAGGTGGCGGATCAGGTGGTGGATCGGGCAGCGGTGCGATGCCGGCTTATCAGCGCGCCTCGCGCGCGAACCTGGGCCGGCAGGGCGAATGAGGACGAGGTGATGACCATGAATGGACGAAACAGATGGGTAGGTGCCGCATTGGTGTCGGCGGTATCAGTGGTATCGGCAGCATGGTGTGCCGGTGCTCACGCGCAAGGTATCCCGGTCTTTGACGCTCAGAACGTTGTGCAGGCCATTGCTACGGTGGCCCAACTGGAGCAGGAAGTGCAGCAGGAAATCCAGATCTATCAGTCGACGGTTGGCACGCGCGGCTTCGGTGCGCTCCTGAGCAACCCGGTCGTCGCAAACTCCCTGCCGTCGAACTGGCAGAGCGTCTATACGGCGATCCAGAACGGCGGCTATTCGGGCCTGACGGGCAGTGCCCAGGCTCTGCGCTCGGCCAGCCAGATCTATAACTGCGAGGACCAGACCGGGATCGATCAGCAGGTGTGCCAGCGTGCGCTCAACAAGCCTTACCAGGACAAGGCGTTTGGCCAGCAGGCCTACCAGACCGAGTTGCAGGAGCTGAACCAGATCCAGAGTCTGGCGCAACAGATCGATGTGACCCAAGACCCGAAGGGCGTCGCCGAGCTGCAGGCGCGCATCCAGGCGGAGAGCACGACGGTCGGCAACGAGATGACTAAGCTGCAGCTCTTCCGGATGCTGGCCGACGCCGAGGACAAGCTCGTGGCAGAGCAGCAGAGCGAGCTGGTGCTGAGCCGGGCGGGCAAGACCAATAGGCTGCAGGACCAGATGGTCCCGGCGTCGTTCAGAAACTGAGGAGGAATCATGTACAAATTATTGGTCGCCATATTTTCAATAAATTTCGTCATCCTTATAAATGGATGTGCTTCTGGTCCGCCAAAGCCTGTCCTGCCGGACGGATCACATCGTGTGCCAGTCAATCGCGTGCCGCCCGTACCTGATGTGCCGGACGTGCAGGTTGCGCCGAACCTGCTCGCTTCCCCGGACGCGGGAGACCGGTCATGAGCGCGCCGCACGACTACGGGCGTGTGCTCGACATCGAGACGTCGCTCACTCACCTGCAGGAACGCTCCGAGCGGCGGGCCTGGCACGTCGCCTATGCAGCGGTCGGCGTGGCCGTGCTCAGTACCGCAGCACTCGCGGTGATGGTGCCGTTCTATCGCGTCGTGCCGCTGCCGATCGAGGTCGATCGCCTGACGGGTGAGTCTCAGGTCATCGATGTGCTCGATGCCCACCATGTGCATACGAAGGAAATCCAGGACAGGCACTGGGTCGAGACCTATGTGCGTGCGCGCGAGCGTTACGACTGGGGCCTGCTGCAGATGGACTACGACAACGTGCTCACCATGAGCGATGACGTGGTCGCGCGCGATTACCGCGGCACCTACAGCGGTCCCGACGCGCTGGACCGGCAACTGGGGTCCGGCGCCGAGCGGCGTGTTCGCATTCTCTCAATCACGCTGCCGCCAGACGAACCGGGTCACGCGGTCGTGCATATCGAGCGCACATCGTTCAGGAACGGCCAGGCCGACGCCGAGCCGACGCAGCGTTTCGTGATCACGTTGGCCTATACCTATCAGCCATCCGTGTTCACGCGCGAGAGCGTGGCCATTGCCAATCCGTTCGGATTCAAGGTCACGGCCTACAGCCGCGATCCCGAATACACGCCGCAGGCGTCGGCGTCGAATGCCGGAGTTAAGCCATGAAAACGTTTCTCTCTGCGCTTCTTTCCGGTGTGGCACTGGTGAGCCTGCTGTTCTCGGGCGTGACCCATGCAGTCGACCTCCCCGGATGGGACGACGACTCGCGTGTACGGCAGGTGATCTATCGCGCGGACGAGGTGGTACGCATTGAGGCGCAGCGCGGCTTTGCCACGCATATCGCGCTGGATCCACACGAGCAGATTCAGGTCGTGGCTCCTGGTGACCGAGACGGCTGGCAGGTCATCGCGAACAGAAGTGATCACGACGTCTACCTGAAACCGCAGCTCGCCGCGCACGACTCGAATCTCGAGATCCGTACCGACCGGCGGAGCTACAGCTTCGATCTGGTGGTGCTGCCACTCCAGTCGAAGTTCGGTAACGACCGTGTGATGTATCGCGTGACCTTCGTCTACCCGGACGAGCTGGCGAAAGAGGCGCATGCGGATTCGGATGCCGGGCTGGTCGCCAGGCGCATGGCGCAGCCGCCTTCCGTGCGCAACGCACGGTACTCGATGCAGGTGATGCCGGATTCGGACGACATCGCGCCGACCGCGGCATGGGACGACGGGCGTTTCACGTATCTGCGTATCCCGAACAACCGACGCATGCCGGCGATCTTCCGGGTGGCTGACGACGGTATCGAAAGCGTGGTCGAAAGGCATGTCGAAGGCGACACGATCGTCGTGCATGAGATCGCGAAGCGTTTCGTGCTGCGGCTCGGCAGTGAAGTCGTCGGTATCTGGAACGACGCCTATGACATGGACGGCGTACCGCCGCGTGACGGCACCTCAGTCGGCGGTGTGAAGCGTGTCCTGCGGAGCCACAACGATGAATGACGATACCCCGAGAAATCTGATTGAGCCCGACGATTCCGCTGGGGCGCGGCCCGGACGCAACCCGAACGATAGTGCATCAGGGGCATCCGCGGCTCGCGGAATGCCGGCGGTGGGCCAATACCGTAGTGCCCGCACGCGCGCCTGGTGGCTGACGCCGATCGTGATCGTTCTGGTCGTCGGTGCCGGTGCGGTCTGGACCGTCCATGGTTTCCTCGCGCGTCACGATGCCGAAGCCAAGGCACGGCGCGATTCGGTGGCCGACGCGTCGAGCCAGGGCCGGGTGTTCAAGGATCTTCCTGCGTCCGCCATCGGTGCGGCATCCGGTCCGGTGCCTACGAGCATTGCTGTACGCCCCGTACCGGCTTCGGCAGTGGCTGTTGCGCCTGTTGGCGTCACGCACGCCGTGACGCCTCGTAGCTACTACGACGCGCCCCTGCTGGTCTCGGGCGGCGGGCAGGAGACGGCAGCTGCGTTGCACGGTGTGCTGGAGGCGGGTGGCGCGGCAGGTGTTGCATCGTCGGTGGCCGCAGCAGTATCCGGTGGCGCAGGCGCCCCATCAGAGGTGGCGGGACCGGCAGGAGGCGCGCTTGCCCAGGCGTTGACGCCGACTGCGACCCCTCGTGTGCGTGCCGGCATGCTCGGCAACCGCAGTCTGGTGCTCGCGCAGGGCGCCAAGATCGACTGCGTGGGCGATACGGCCTTCGATTCGACCGAGGCCGGCATCTCGACCTGCACGGTCACGAAGAACGTGTACTCCGACGATGGTCGCGTGGTGCTGATCGAGCGCGGTTCGCAGATCGACAGCCAGTACCGGTCGAACCTGTCGCCGGGCCAGAAGCGAGTGTTCATGTTGTCGGCACGTGTCAAGACGCCGCACGGCGTCACGGTCGAGATTGATTCGCCTGCAGCCGACGCACTCGGCCGCATGGGCATGGACGGTTATGTGGACAACCACTGGGGCCAGCGCATTGGTGCCGCGATGCTGCTCGGCCTGACCCAGGACGCGATCGGTTATCTGGCGACGCGCGGCGGCAATAGCAATGGATCCGTCGTGTACGAGAACACGCAGCAGCAGGGCAACGACATGGCCACGCGCGTACTCGACAGCACGATCAACATTCCGCCGACGCTGAAGCAGAACCAGGGCGCGGAGTTCACGATCGTGGTCGCGCGCGATCTCGACTTCGGATCGGTCTATACGCTGCAGCCGGAAGGTGCGCAATGACACCCCGCACGGACATGCCGGATTCGTCCCGCGACCCGGGTCTCGCCCGGTTGCCCGAAGACGCCTCCGTGCGCGAGTTGATGCGGCCGTTCGCGCCGCTGCTCGAGGATGCCGACGTGACAGAACTCGTGATCAACCGGCCGCAGCGCGTCCTGACCGAAGACTCGCGTGGTTGGCATGGCTACGACTGCCCGGATCTTGATTTCGACCGGCTGGTGTCTTTCGCCGTGGCAGTCGCTACCCTGACGAATCAGGAGGTCTCGTCCCAGCATCCGATCCTGTCAGCGTTGCTGCCAGGGGATGCACGCATTCAGATCGTGGTGCCGCCCGTCGTACCGCCGCGCACGGTCTCAATTACGATCCGCCGTCCGTCGGCACGCGAAAAGACCCTCGACGAATATCCTGGTGAAGGGCTGTTCGACGACACAGTCTGGCATCGTCCGGATGGTCTTGACGCAGTGTTGGCAGTGTTGCGGCCGACAGACCGGAAGCTCATCCAGTGCCTGGAGGCACGGAACTGGGGTGCGTTTTTTGAGCTGGCTGTCATCGATCGTCTGAATATCGCGATCGTCGGCAATACGGGTTCCGGCAAGACCAGTTTCATGAAGACCCTCTGTCGTTCGATTCCATCGAACGAGCGGGTCATCACGATTGAGGATGTCAGGGAACTCTTCATCCGGCATATCGAGAACTGTGCCCATTTGCTCTATAGCAAAGGGGGGCGTGGTCAGGCGCGTGTAACACCCGCTGACCTGATCGCCAGTACGATGCGGATGCGTCCCGATCGCGTGCTGCTGGCCGAGCTGCGCGGCGCCGAAGCCTATGACTTCCTGAAGCTCCTGACGACGGGCCATGCGGGTTCGATCACGAGCTACCACGCGCCCAATACCGCGGTTGCGATCGAGCGTTTCGCGCTGATGGCCAAGGAACACCCGGAGGCTGCCGCCTGGGACGATGCCGCGCTCAAGCGCCTGCTGTTCCTGACCATCGATGTCGTCGCACACATGGAGTCGCGTTCGTTCTTCAATGCAGCGGGCGAGCAGACAGGCAGGCGCTGGGGCATGACGGAAGTCTGGTTCGACCCGGTGCGCAAGGCACGCACCGCGTTCGTGTAGGGAGCGGCCATGATCCAGTCGCCTTCTCACCTTCAGCATATGCGGACCGCCGCCGTAACGCTTGCCGTGCTGGCTTGCCTGTTCGGCGGACTGGCGGCATCGCTCTGGCTCGCATCATTGTTCCTGTACGCAAGCCTGCGGATCAATCCGCTGCACGCAGGCCTGTGGAGCTGGCTCGACGCCGTACTTGCCTGGCGGCACGGCCTGATGCCGAACACCGGTCGGAAGCTCGCAGGGGCGGCGCTCTTTGGCGTGCTCCTGTCCTTTGGTGGGCCGGCGTTCGGCCTGCATGCATTGTGGGAGCGCTCGGGCCGACGCCGTCTCTATGGCAGCGCTCGCTTTGCGAGCGAGCCGGAAATCCGCAAGGCGGGGCTGCTATGACGATGCGCGCACACGTTGACACCACACCTGCGATCGTCGTTGGAGTATGGCGCGGGCGTTACCTGCGCTTTACCGGCCAGCAGTTTGTGCTGATGGCTGCGCCCGCCCGTTCGGGTAAGGGCGTCGGCATTGTGATTCCGAATCTGCTCAGCTTTCCCGATTCGGTGGTGGTGCTCGATATCAAGCAGGAAAACTACGCCGTTACGGCTGGCTTCCGGCGGGCACACGGGCAGGACGTCTATCTCTTCAACCCGTTTGCCGAAGACGGCCGCACGCATCGCTATAACCCGCTGTCGGCGATCTCGGATGGCCTGTTTCGGGTCGGCGACATTCTCGCAATCGGCTATGCCTTGTATCCGTCGGGCGGCCACGACGATTTCTGGAAAGACCAGGCGAGAAACCTGTTCCTCGGCATCGTGTTGCTGCTGTGCGAATGGCGTGATGCGCGCCGGGCGGCCAAGGGCGAGTCGATTCCCAACTACCCGGTCACGATGGGTGAGGTGCTGCGGCAGTCGTCGGGCAATGGCATGCCGGTGAAGACCTGGCTTCAGCGCGCACTGGTCCAGCATCGCGACCTGCTGTCGGGATCGTGCGTCGACGCGATGAACCGTTTCCTGTCGAACGACGACAAGGTGCTGGCCAGTGTACTGGCGACGTTCAACGCGCCGCTGACGATCTGGGCCAATCCGGTTGTCGATGCGGCGACGAGTGCGAACGATTTCGACCTGCGGGATGTGCGCCGCCGCCGCATGTCGGTCTATATCGGCATCACACCGGACCATCTGTCGGAAGCGGCCCTGCTCGTCAATCTCGTGTTCTCGCAGCTCGTCAACCTGAACACGAAGCAATTGCCCGAAGCCGATCCGGCGCTGAAATTCCAGTGCCTGGTGTTGCTCGACGAGATGACCTCGATCGGCAAGATCCAGATCATCGCGCGCGCCGTCGCCTATATGGCCGGCTACAACCTGCGCCTGCTGTCGATCGTCCAGTCGATCGCGCAGCTCGAATCGGTGTACGGGCGCGCCGATGCCCGCACCTTCATTACGAACCACGCGATGCAGATCCTCTATGCGCCGCGCGAGCAGAAGGATGCGAACGATTACTCGGAAATGCTCGGCACGTTGACCGACCAGTCGCGCAGCGTCAGCCGTTCAAATGCGATTTTCGGTGGCCGGAGTGGATCGAGTGAGAGTGTGTCCGAGCAGCGCCGCCCGTTGCTATTGCCGCAGGAACTGAAGGAGCTGGGGCGCGAGAAGGAAATCATCGTGCTCGAGAACACTCGTCCGATTCTGGCCGACAAGATCTGCTACTGGCGCGATCCCGAGTTTTCCTCTCGCGTGATGACCGCGCCCTCTGTACCGGCCATGAACCTGGCCCATTTCAGCGCCGTGGTCGAACGCCGGCTGCGCTATCTGCGTTCCGACGAAATCGATCCGGAAGGTGCCGGGCTGATCCATCTGCCGCCCGAGTATCTGGAAGTGCTGCAGGCGTGGGATCCCCGTGACCTGCCGCCGAACCTCGCCGATATCAGCGAGGACGAGGCTGTCGCCTACGTGGAGCGGCATTTCGTGCTGCTGGGCATTCCGGCCAGGAAGGTCGAGCGCGTAGGGCGTCGTCTGGGCGCTGACGATCTTGACGTGGCGGAGCTCGATTTCGTTGAACCGGCGCAGCGCGCGGCCCCGAATGGTTCGCAAGCCGGCTCACAGTCGATGGGAGCCCTGCAATGACTGCGCCCTATGTGGATGAAGCGAACCGTGCGCGTGCCGCGCTTGCCGTGATTCCAGCCGACGACTACGAGACCTGGGTCGATATGGCGTTCGCGCTCAAACAGGGATTCGGCGACGAGGGCTTCGAGATCTGGGACGCGTGGAGCCGCACGGCGGCTAACTATGACGAGCGCGCGGCCCGGACGACCTGGCGCTCCGTCAGCGAGTCGGGCGGCAAGACGCTCGCCACCCTGTTCTGGCGAGCGCGCGAGCACGGCTTCGATCTCAGGCGCACGCATTACCCGGACCGTATGACCGCCGTGCTCGCGTCATCTCCCGAGGTACTGGCGCAGCGCGAGCGTGAGGAAGTGCAGCGCCAGGCACGTCACGCAGCCGTTGCTCGCGAAGCTGTATCGATCTGGCAATGGGCGCGGCCGGTCGGACCAGAGCATCCGTATCTTGCGCGCAAGCACGTCGATCCGATGGAAACGTTGCGCGAACTCGATGCGCTGGAACTGCATGCATTGCTCGGCTATGCGCCCGCCAGCGAGGAAAGACCGCTGACTGGCCGCGTGCTGATCGTGCCCGTGTGGAATGGACCGATCTCGACACTGGAGCTGATCGACGAGCAGGGACGGAAGTCGTCACTCGCCGGTGGCGCGAAGAAAGGTGGCTACTGGATGACGGAGCCAAGGCTGGCTCCGGCCGGCGAATCGTCGCTGATCCTGGTCGCCGAGGGTATGGCGACGGCGTTGTCCGCCTCGCGTGCGACGGACTGGTTTGCGGTAGCCGCGCTATCGAGCGGGAATCTCGAAACAGTCGCGCGGAGCCTGCGCGAACGGTACCCCGATGCAGATCTGGTCGTCCTGGGTGAACTGGGCAATGGCGAGGCGCAGGCCCGGCGAGCAGCGGAAGACGCGCGGGCGTATCTGGCCTGGCCGCAGTTCGCTGCGGACGCGCGCATCGACGGCAAGGTGCCGAACGATTTCAGCGACATGGTGGTGCTGTCTGGCTTCGATGCCGTCGGCGAGCACCTGCGTGCGGTGGTTCGCTCTGTTGTGCGGGCCGATGGCGAGTCGAAGTCGGATGTTCCCACCCCATCCGCCGTGACCGTAGTTGAGGTGGACAAGCGTGAGGAGGACGGAAAAATGGGCAACGTCAAGGAAAAGCTGTTGGGCGACGCAGGAGATGGTCCGCGTCGCCGGTCGTCGAAGCGTGGTGCGTCGAAACAGGAAGGGCCGGATGCGCCGGCAACGGAACCGGCATCCTCCGCTGCGGCGCCGTCGGCCGACTCTTCGGCGGCAGCATCGCCGGCTGCTGATCCTCCGGTGGCTGATGCACCACGCTTCGCGTCGACGCGCCCGCCGGTCGGCGAGCCCCTGTTTGGCGTTGGTGACGTTCCCAACGAAGTCAGGGCGCTGGCCGAGCATCGGTTCGGCTCACCGCTCAGGATGGGCACGCCGCGCGAGAACGGCGGACCGTATCGCGGCGAGGTGTTCAACACGGAACACTATCTGATCCAGGAGGTCGCGACGCGCAGCGTCGTGTTCCACCGCAAGGACCGGATGACGTTCGTCAATGACCGTCTGACATGGATGAACGAAAACGCCCGGCTGAACGGCTCCGAATTGCAGGTGGGATATGACGGCAGTCAGGCGAAGGTCTATCCGTGGGACCGTGCGCGCGATCTACTGGATCGCACTGTTGCCTCGTTGAAGAAGTCCGCCCGGGAGCTCAATTTCAGTCCCAACCTGGAGGGCATGCTCGACCAGTTGCAGACGAGATCCTGGGCGCGTATCCGAGAAGCGCGGACCGCGGCACTGGAAAAATCGAAGGAGCAGGGCGCGTCTCGCGAAGCGGGCACGGAACCCGACCGATAACGCACCCCAACGTGGTTCCCACATGAAAAACCATTCCTGAAAGATGCGAGGTGGCGACATGGCGCAGACAACTTCCGCGCAGGAGGCCGATCCGGTCATCAACGTGATCGAGCAGGACGTGCCGGGTAGCAGTGGCGGACCGGCTCCGTCGAACGATCGTCAGGGCACGCTGGATTCGGCCGCGATGGATGCCGTATCCGCCCGGCGTCGGCGCGAGTTTGATGCCGCCCGCGCGAGACTGCGCGATCAGGCAATGCGCGACGATCCCGGCATGTCGCGACAGGCCGGCGGCCACGCACCCGCCGACGCGGCGGGCGAGGTGAATCGCGGTCGTGCGCCGATCGACCAGCCGCCGGAACGCGTGCGCAAGCGCTACTTGCGTGCGGGAAACCAGTATTTCCTGAAGGATGCGCCGTATCAACTCGCGTTCGAGGATCTGGGCCCTTACCTCGTTACCGAACACAACCGCCCGGACGTGGTCGAGTCGATGATTGAAATGGTGCATGCCAAATCGTGGCAGCGTATCCGCGTGTCGGGCCACGAGGCGTTTCGCAGCGAGGTATGGCTGCAGGCGACGCTGCTTGGCATCGAGGTGAGCGGTTATGAGCCGAACGCGGCCGACCTGGCCCGTCTGGCGGATGCCCGGCAGGCTCGCCTGGACAATCGCATTGAGGTCGCGAGGGACGTCGCGGCGACGACCACGTCGGGCACACGCGGTCGAACCGATGCGCGGCCCGTACCTGCAGCGGCTCCATCGGTCGATACGGGCGCCGCCGTCAACGGAGCCTCGTCCCCCGCACCGGGGCATGACGCTGTATCGGAGCCGCGCTCTCCGGCAGCAAGCCGGAACGCTGCAGACGACGAACCTGATGCTCCGCGACGGTATGTTGGCGAATTGCGCGAGCACGGCAGTGCGCCGTATCTGCACAATCCGGCGCGCAGCGACTCCTATTACGTGGTGTTCCGCGACCCGTCGGGAATCGATCAGGCGGTATGGGGTGTGGACCTTGAACGTGCCATGCGTGAATCGGTGGCCGTGATCGGGCAGGAGGTGGTGCTCGAGAACCTCGGCAAGCGTCTGGTGACCGTGCGGGTGCCGGTCCTCGATGGCGCAGGCAGGGTGATCGGTGAGGAAGACAAGGACGTTTATCGGAATACCTGGCAGGCGGAGGTCACGCAGCGTGACCAGACAGTTTCCCTCTCGCCTGCGCAACCCGCTGGTCCGGCGGATAGCGAGCCGCAGCGACGTGGTACGCCACGCCCGGAAAGCGAACAGACGCTCCATCTGGCCGTACTGACCGCAGCGATGCGGGAGCAGGGCTTTAGCGAACGCTCGATTGCTCGCGTGCAGCAGCGCGCGGCACGCATGCTGGTCGCGTTCGGGACGGAGGGGATTCCGGTTCCGACGCCGAAGGTGTTCGATCCAAAGGCGCCGTCGGGCCGGGATCGTCGGGATCGCAAGACGCGCCCTGCACCCGAGCGCGAACCGGCTCGCGAGATCGACCGGACGCCGGCCGAGCCGTCGCCGATGGCTCCCTCGCGTTGAGGTGAATCGTGGTTGCGCGCGAGCGGCTGTGTGTCGAACTTGGGGCAGCGAGGTTGCGCTGGGACGACTGGTGCATGCGCCGTGGTTTGACGGCAGGCGAAGGCGTACGACAGCTGATTGCCGCTGCCATCGATGACGACGCTGACGACCGGCCCGGCGCGCTCGATCCGGGACTGACGAGGCCAGTCGTTGGAGAGCCGCGCAGTCGCATCGAAATCCGCCTGACCATGACGGAACTGAAGGCTGTCGAGCAGTGTGCATCCGCAATGGGGCTCAGTGGTAACCGCTGGATCGTGTCACTGGTCCGCGCGCAGCTAGCGCGCGAGCCTCAGTTTGGTGAGCATGAGATGCAGGCGCTGTCGGAGTCCAATCGACAAATGGCTGGTATCAGCCGGTTGCTGGGTCAGTTCGCGCGTTCGGGCATGGCCGGGGCCGTGCGGGAGGATTGGATGGCCGACTGGACGGAAATCCGGAGCCGGATTGATGCTCACCTGCGTGCGACTGCGGCCGTCATTCGCACGAACCTGGACCGATGGAGCCGCTGACATGCCTTACCCGAAAATCTACATCGACGCGATGCTTGTGAACTGGGGTGACCGGCTGTTTCAGGAGCCGCTTCGGCATGCCCGTGCCTTGCGTCTCTCGCATGCAGGCATTCGGGACGAAGCCGCCCGCATGCGCGCCCAGATAGCCCGCACGCTCAGGCGTACTCCGGAGGTGATGGTCAAGATCACCAACAAGGCGGCCCGTGCTCAGGGCATGGGCGCCGTGCGCCGACATCTGCGCTATATCTCCCGTAACGGCAGGATTGAGCTCGAAGACCAGGACGGCGACCGTATCGCCGGTGTCGATGCGTTGCGCGATCTTACGAAGGCCTGGCAGCTCGGTGGATGGGGTATCCCGGAGACCAGTACGCGGCGCGAGGTTTTCAATATCCTGCTGTCGATGCCACCGGGCACGGACCGGCAGGCTGTGCGCGACGCGGCGCGGGACTTTGCAACACAGGAGTTTGGCGACGGACGGGCCTACGTCTTCGCGGCGCATGACGATGAAGCTCATCCGCACGTGCATCTGAGCGTGCAGGTGCGCGGTCCCGATGGGCACCGCCTGAATCCGCGCCACAAGGATCTTCAGCGCTGGCGTGAACGCTTTGCGGAGCAATTGCGCGAGTATGGCGTTGACGGGAACGCGACACCCAGACGCGCGCGCGGCGCGACGCAACGGTATCCGAAGCCCGCAGTTGTGCACATGATCGCGCGTGGCGAGACGCCGAGGCACTGGACGCCGCTGCCGACCGATGCGCAGCGTGACGCAGGGTGGGTAGCGCATGGTGGTGTCTTTGCTGCCTGGCGTGAGATGGCCTATACGATGGCGAAGTCGCGCGCCCGCGAGGATCGTGCGATGGCAGTCGAGATGGCGTATTTCGTCGGGGCTATGCCGGTGCAGCAACACCGGCCTGTGGTCGGGCGCACGCAGGACATCGGGCGCGAGCAGCCGGATCGAACGACGCCCGTGGCAGACGGTCGGTCGGATGGCGTCGGACCGGATGTTGAGCGCTGATATGTGGAATATGTGGAGGGACTGATGGTCATGTCCATCGTGCCGTGGATAGGTGGCAAGCGCCGTCTGGCCGATATCCTGATTCCGCGTTTCCCGCCGTATACCTGCTATGTCGAGGTTTTTGCGGGAGCCGCGGCGCTGTTCTTCTTGAGACCGCCGGCGGAGGTCGAGGTGCTGAACGACGTCAACGATCTCGTCAATCTTTTATCGCGTTGTGCAGCACCATCCGGAAGAATTTATACGCCAGTAATGATATGGTCAGCCCGCCCTTCGGGGTATGCTGGCCTGTTCACTCACGTCGGGGACTGTCATGGAGAACATCGCACTGTTAGGCATTGATCTCGGTAAGCACATCTTCCACGTTCATGCACAAGACAAGGCAGGACATCAGCTGTGGCGCAGGAAACTGAATCGTAAGCAGCTGGTCGAGCTTGTCGCCAACACGCCGGCTTGTCGAATCGTGATGGAGTCGTGTTCTGGTGCGCATCATTTCGCGAGAAGATTCTTGCAGTTTGGACATGATGTGAAGCTGATCGCGCCGCAGTATGTGAAACCGTTCGTGAAAGGCAACAAGAACGATTTCGTCGACGCGGAAGCGATCTGCGAGGCGGCATCTCGCCCAGCGATGAGGTTCGCGGCCGTAAGAAACGAGCAGCAACAGACTATCTCGGCGCTGCACCGGACACGAGATATGCTGATTCGCAGCCGAGGCTCGGCTCACAACCAGATTCATGCATATCTTGTCGAATTTGGGGTCGCCATAGGCACTGGTCCGGCGGCGATCCGAAAGCTGCCAGCGGTGCTGCAGGCAATGACTTACCGCCGCGCCTTGTCGCCTTGCTGGAGCAACTTCGGGATTACGTTTTTCATCTCAACGAGCAGATCGCCGTTATCGAGCGCGAACTGAACGGGTTAATGAAAGAGGATGACGTCGCCCAGCGTTTGCTAACAGTCCCGGGAATCGGGCCAATCACTGCCAGCGTACTCGCTTCTCAGGCAGGTGATGCGCGTCAATACCGGACGAGCCGCGATTTTGCTGCGTCCCTGGGGCTCGTGCCACGCCAATACAGTACCGGAGGCAAGACGACACTTCTCGGCATTTCGAAGCGCGGCGACAAGCACTTGCGAACCTTGCTGGTCCAATGCGCGCGATCGATCATGATGCACATTCACAAACGGTCAGACGCCATGGCGATATGGGTGCGCCAACTGCTGGAGCGGCGCCATTCAAGTATCGTGGCTTGCGCGTTGGCAGCCAAGCTTGCCCGCATCGCATGGGCAGTACTGAACGGTAACGCTGCCTACGTTCCTCACCCGCAGCGAGCTGCTGCGTAGCAAGTCTATTCACTCTTCCTGCTTTTTGCGACGACAAATGTAGATGACGACAACGGCAATCGACCTCGCGAAGAACCTGACATTTGAATCAGCTCTCGTAGCTGCGACAGTTTTGAGGATCGTGGGGTGCGAATTTTCATCGTGGACCGGGAAATAACGTTCCCTTCGAGAGTCCGGATACGTTAGCGCAAGCCTTTGCCTTCATCGAAGTTTGCAGTTGCAGAAATAGGGCTGACCATACATTCAAATGGGCTCTAAGCAGCCGACAGGTTTTCAAGTGGCTGAACGACACGCCTCCCGAGACGCTCACCGATATTCAGCGTGCCGCGCGTTTCTACTACCTGCAGCAGAACTGCTTCGGTGGTCGTGTTGAGGGCGTACCTTCGGGACGGCTACGACATCGCCGCCAGGCCTCAACCTGATGCGTCTGGAAGAAACGCTGTCGGCTGCGCATCTTCGCCTGTCCGGTGCCTATCAAGAAGCTGGATTGGCAGGCCTGCATGAGTCGATACGATCGGTCCCATACGTTTTTCTTCTTCGACCACCGTATTGGGAAACGGAAGGGTATGGCGTGCCATTCGGTATCGATCAGTATGAACGGATGGCCGTCGTTATGAGAGAGATCAAGGGGCGCGCGATTCTGACCGTGAACGATCATCCGGATATGCGAAGGGTGTTTGCGGGGCTGGACGTTGAGCGGGCAGAGATTCAATGCACGGTCGGTGGCTCGGCATCCACCGCACTGAGCGGGGAACTGATTCTCTATAGTTGGAACAGGGCCGACGATCCGGCGGGCCTGTTTTGATGGGGGAGAGCCATGCGATAACCTCGCCGTGTTTGCGACAGATTATCGGCAGAGGTGGGTAGTCATCGGTCAGCGAGCCATACAGCCGGTCCGCCTTTGAATGTGGCGAAAAGCAGGAAGAGCACGGTGATCAGGAGGATCGGAGCGCCGTAGATCGCTAGAGGGAAAAACAGTACGAGTTGGAGCGCCGATCCACCCACGCCATGAGGGAGGTCGGTATCGCGGATGTTCTCGTATATCAGCCACGCGACTGCGAGCAACCCCATTCCCATGAGGACTATGCCGCCCGATTGCGGGGTGTGGTGCAGGAACGAGGCCCCCCATGCAACGAATCCCCACCACAGAAAATTGATCCCGATGGCCGCGAGCCAGAATCCTCGCTTTGAGAAAAAACTGTAGCCGAACCGGTGCCGGCAGTGGCGACTAAAGAGCTGGATACCTTTGGCAATTCCGACGACAGCGCCGTGGATAATCGCAAGTTTCAGAAATTCCACGGAATGTTCTCCCGGATATTCTTCCCGATCCTGCCGCCTTAGGGTTGATCGGGAAAGCTTGGTGGCGAGGGCTGTGTGACGGTGGCCTTCTCCAAATATAGATCGTCACGCCACGAATGCAATAGGCGCGATTTCCGGTCGTTTAGTCGCTGCGAGTAGAAGAAACTTCGGGGGCTGAGCTGGAGATGGCCGAACCCGGAATGTTGTAGTTGATCTGATCATTACAGCCATACCACCTCCCTCATCTCGGATAGACACCCTCAAGTGCACAGCAGTCCCTCGCGTGATCGTGTTTTCCGACGAGTATCGGACTGATCGAGACATCTACTCGTCGGGAGCCACGATTCTTGTTGCCGTGCAGATGCCGAAGAGCCGGTTGGGCTTGGGCGTTCGGCATGTGGGCCTCCGGCGTGATGCCGGGCAACCTGATCGGCACGCTTGCTGGCTGGCGGCGCGCTGCCCACGATGATCGTCATACGACCAACTTTCTGGTGTGCCGACGCTCTGATGCTCGTCGCGTTTCTCGCGATCGCGCAATGAGTTATTGACGCCTTGTCCGCCTGACGCAAGGCGCATGTGGTGCTGCAGCGGCGTGTGCATTGCGTTCGATGTAGCCGACGAGCGCATCGATCTGCAACTGCAACAGCTTGCGCAGGTCCTTGCCATCACTGGCCGACTCCTTAAAACCCTTTGACGCGCTGACCAGCAGTCGCGCCAAGGCACGCGCCTGCTTTGCGCCGGCGCGGCTGAGGATGTCCGCAATCAGGACCTCAAAGGCATCGTAGCTCTGCCCGAGCAGTTCCGGACCGAGATCGAAGAAATCCTTCGCATCGGGATGCGCACTGATCAGATCGAACGTTTCCACGACCCATATTTCACACGCCAGGTTAAGTTGCGTGCGGAGGTTTGGCAACGCGTCCAGCTCGGCCCGAATTCTGCGTTCCAGCTCCCGCGCCACCTGTTCGGCGACCGCCCGGAACACGTCGGCCTTGTCCTGAAACTCCAGATATAGCAGCGGTCGGGATAGTCCTGCAGCCTTGGCCAGATCGGCCATGGTCGTGCGCGCATAGCCGTAGCGCAGGAATGTTTCCGACGCGGCATTCACGATGCCTTCACGGCGGGAGGGTATGTCAGCGCCGTTCAATGGTGCGGTAGTCATGGTTGACACATTGACAATAAGCATAAATCATATCGCCATACATTTTGACAATAATTATCCATGTGCAAATTAGCTGGCCGCTGCACCAGTGTTGGGCCACGCTATGCTTTCAGGGACACCATGATGAAGATGACGGGCCGTACCATACTTGTTACCGGTGGCAGTTCGGGAATCGGTCTTGAATTCGCACGTCAGTTGCTGGCCCGTGGCAATACGGTCGTCGTAACCGGCCGTCGCGAGACGGCACTCGCCGAAGCGCACGAAACTTCCCAGCGTTCAGACCGTCCGCAGCGACGCGGCCGATCCCGATGCGATTCGCGCACTGCGCGACTGACCTGCGGCGGGATTCTGTAGCCAGTCAGGCAGTGAGTCGCATGTCGATATTATCGGACTCCAGCGAGGCTCGACGGACCGTGGCCGGAGGTTGGTAACGATGGGCGCTATGCGGCCGCCTCTCGTTGTAGAACTGACGCCATTGCTCGATGAGCATTTTTGCCTCGGCGCGGCTGCGGAACCATTCGCGATTCAGCAGTTCGTCACGCAGTTTGCCGTTGAAGCTTTCGACGAAGCCATTCTGCCAAGGGCTACCCGGCGCGATGAAGGCCGGGCCAATCGAGGCGTCACGCAGCCAGCGCATCACCCGGGCGGCGGTAAATTCCGCGCCGTTGTCCGACCGGATGAATGCCGGCTTTCCATACAGCCGCATCAGCCTCGACAGCACCAGAATCACGTCCTGCGAACGCAGGCTGGCACCAACCTCGATTGCCACGCATTCCCGGGTGTACTCGTCGATCACGCACAGCATTTTCAAGACACGGCCGTCGACCAGTTGATCGAGGACGAAGTCGTAACTCCAGACCGAATTGGGCTTTGTCGCGCCAGGCAGGCGGATATCGCTGCCGCAACGTCGTCGACGCGGCCGTCGCTTCGGGATGTTCAGCTTCAGCGCACGCCACATCCGGCGCACGAGCGATTCGCCCAACGACAACCAGGCCGAGATCCGGCAGTAGCCAAAGCGCGGCACTTCCTGGGACGCCGCGATTAACCGTTCGCCCAGGGTCCGGTCTTTCTCCGGTTGCCTGAGCGCGTAGGTCGCCACCCGGCGGCTCAGCCCCAGGTAACGACATGCCTTACGTTGCGATAGTCCCCTCCGGGTCAGGACTTCCAGCGCTTCGCGCCGGCCCGTCGGGGAATTCATTTTTTTCGGCTGAACTCCTTCAGACCATCGATCACCAGCAGTTGCTCGGCAATCAGGCGCTTGAGCCGATCATTTTCCGATTCCAGTTCTTTGAGACGCCGGGCCTCGGCGACATCCATGCCGCCGAACTTGTTTCGCCAGCGGTAGAAAGTCTGTTCCGTGATGTTGTGCCGTTTGCACAGATCCTTCACCGCTTCTTCGCGGCTCTCGGCTTCCCGCAGGATGCGGATGATCTGTTCGTCGGTGTGGCGCTTCTTCATCGAGTTCTCCTTGCCTCTAGGATAAGAGAACTCACTTGCCGTTTGGCTACATGATCCGTCTCAGGTCACGACACCGTGCTACAGGATCATCCGGCACTCGACGTAGTCATTCATTGCGCGGGCATCATGCGCAAGCTGGACTTGCAGAAAGCGGCCGACTTTGTCGACGTGACACGCGAGATCGAGACGAATCTGAACGGCACTATCTGGGCCAACCTGGCTTTTCTCGATCATCTGCGGACAAGGCCCGATGCCATGCTCGTGAATGTTTCGTCCGGCCTCGCGTTTGTGCCTCTGGCCGTCGCACCAATCTATTCGGCTGCCAAAGCTGGACCGCATGCTTACACACAAAGTCTGCGGCTTCAGCTAAAGGATACCCACATCAGCGTTGTCGAACTGGCGCCACCTTCCACCGACACTCCACTCTTTTACGGCGATTTCACAAAGATCGACACGGGTGGTCTCAAACCGATGCGAGTCGATGCGATGGTCACGAAGGCCATTCGCGGCATGGAGCGCGGTCAGACGGAGATCAGGCCATGCCTCGCTAATGTCCTCAAGCTGCTTGGGCGAATTGCGCCGAATACAGCCGTACATATGGCAGGTAATGCGGCTGTCGATGCCATGCGAAAGGCTTCGGTCTAATGTCGCAAATGTTGTGGTCCGCAGTTCGATAGCACGCAAAGCGGAAGTGCGAATGGCACACCGACGTTCAACTTCAGCATCGGCCGGTTGCCGATCCGCGACATCGTTCTCAACAGCTAATTTCTCTCAGCATGTGGCGCGTCAGGAAAAGAAGCGGGGGCGTTCGCCCCACAGCGGTCCTTCTGCGCAATACACAAGATGGTCGAGCACCGGGAGAAGATATCTGGACGCCTTCAGTCGCGGTGTCGAGATCGTCGCCGCATCCGCGCTGAGAGCAGATACCCGGGAAAGCATCTGCATGATGAAGTCCATGAACACGATGGCGCGTTTCGGCAACGGGCGGTTGGCCACATACGGGATCTGGATCGTGACGGGCGGCGCGGCGTCTTCGCTGAGCAACCGCCGCAGGTTGCTGTTTTTCAACCCGTCTTCAAACAGCCATTGCAGCCGATATCCGACTCTAAGGCCCGTGTTGACAGCCTCGTGTACGGCTTCCGGAGAGTTGACGCGCAGCCTGTCCCTGTGTTGATTTGCAGAGACGGATCCGACGGCGAGCTCCCAAAAATTGCCACCACAATTGGGAAAATGAGCAGCGTACACGTCACGTGTCCAACGTCCGAGTTGCCATAGGCTCACTAGAACTTGACGGTAATTCCTGTTGTAAGCTCGATCTGTGACCTATGACCCCAAGCCGTTTCTCCGCCCGATGGGGATATGGCAGCACGCTGGGCGTCCCCGCATGCAAGTTGGTAGGCTGCCAAGACATAGAGCGAAGTTGCTTTCGATAATGAGTAACTGGCGCCAGCCGTAACTTGCTGCCAGCGCGGGTGTCGCCCATCTGCGAAATTTCCGTAACTCGCACCCCCATCCGCCGTTCCATCGGTGAAGGTGTAGACGAGCTGAGTTGCAATCGCTTGCGTGATCTGATAGCTGACGTTCGCCTCGTAATTTAGCAATCGAAGAGAAGTGCCATCGTTGTAGTCAAAAACTACGTCGCTGAAGACAGCTCCGATAGTGAATCCCGAGATCTTGTAGTTGGCTCCGGCCGCTCCCACGGTTTGCTTCGCAACGGGTTGCGAATAAAAGATGTTGGTACTGAGAGTGTTATAGTCGCCCGAAATAGCTCCGCCCGTGTTGCTGCCATTGGCATTGCCCGACGATGGGTGGTTCAATTGCAAAAATGCAGCCGCTATCTTGAGCGGGCCATTTGTATAGGCTGCGCCTACGCTGAAGGCACTGTCGTTTGAGAAGCCGGTTGAATTTCCACCAGACGCTTGATTGCTGAATGCATAGAGACCGCCAAACGATAGCCCGGCAATCTGCGAACTTGCATACTTGACCGAATTGTTGATTCGAAGGGAGTTGAACATGTTGTCGTTGTCACCGATGTGGGCTCCCATTTGATCAGCATACTGCTTCGAGGAGGCGAGGAGACTTACATAGTCCACGACTGAGTCATATTGCCGACCGAATGTCACTGCACCGAATTGCTGCTGGCTCAAGCCAACATATGCCTGGCGACCAAATAAGCGCCCGCCGTTTAACAGCGCACCACTAGAAGAACTGTAACCGTTCTCCAGCCTAAAAATGGCTTTCAGGCCGTTGCCCAAGTCACCTTGTCCGAGCAGCCCCCAGCGATTCCCGAGCCCGATACCTTGCGTCTCCTGCCAGAGTGACTTTCCTTGGACGTTGGATGTGTACGCTATTCCGGTATCAACATTGCCGTACAGTGTCACGCTGCTCTGTGCATGAGCGATAGTTGAAAATCCTCCGAGCAGGAGGGCTCCAATGGTCGATTTTTTCATCATGTGTCTCCTGAATTAATATATATAAATTAGTTAGGCGTATTAAATTCTAGTAATTTAGAAGATACGATCCTCCATAGAAATTTTTCCCGAGCAGATTCGCTGAGCTTTTTTGCAGGAATCTACTGGACGTAGTCCGGCTGGCGGTCTGGTTGCGCCGCGTCGAAGGCCGGGTGCTGTTTCGCATGCTGGAATACGGCCAGCGCGCGCGGGAAGGCGGACAGATCGCAGTCCATACGCAGCGCGTTCGCGATCTGCGGCACAAGACAGATGTCCGCCAGCGTGGGCTCGGCGCCGAAGGCCCACGGGCCTACCTGCGCCACGCTGCGCTGCGCGAGCAGCCGCTCGACGGTGCCCATGCCCTCGGCGATCCAATGCTTGTACCAGGCGTCCTTCTGCTCGGGTGTGACTTTCAGCACGTCCGTCAGGTACTTGAGGATGCGCAGGTTGTTAACCGGGTGAATGTCGCAGGCGATCGCATTTGCGAATTCCAGCACGCGCGCGCGCAGTACCGGTTCGACCGGAATTAGGCGCGGCTCCGGATGCGTGACGTCGAGCCAGTCGATGATCGCGAGCGACTGCGCGAGACGGAAGTCGCCGTCGACAATCGCCGGCACGCTGGCGGAGGCGTTGATGTTGGCGATATAACCCGCGTCGCGCTGCTCGCCGACGCGGATATTGACGCCGTGATACGCGATGTTGAGACCCTTCAGCACGAGCGCAATGCGCACGCGGTACGAGGTCGAGCTGTTGAAGAAGCTGTAGAGATCCACGTTCGTGTTCCTGGATGTCTGCGGGTAAGAGGAGGTCAGGCGATCTTGACGGTCAGCTCACCGAGACGCTCGACGCCTACCTTCATCGTGTCGCCGGGCTTCACCGGGCCGACGCCTTCGGGCGTGCCCGTGTAGATCAGGTCGCCCGGTTCGAGCCGGAAGAACCTCGACAGGTAGGCGACCGTCTCGGCCACCGACCAGATCAGCTGCGTGACGTTACTCTTCTGCTTCGTTTCGCCGTTCACACTTAGCCAGAGGTCGGCTTTCTCGATGTGGCCGACGCTTGCCGCCGGATGGATCGGGCCGATCGGCGCCGATCGGTCGAATGCCTTGCCGATTTCCCACGGACGGCCCATCTCCCGCATCTTCATTTGGAGATCGCGGCGCGTCATGTCGAGGCCGACCGCATAGCCCCAGACGTAGTCGAGCGCCTCCTTGAGCGGGATGTCCGCGCCGCGCTTGCCGATTACGGCCACGAGCTCGGCCTCGTATTGATAGTTCTGCGTTTCGGGCGGATAGTCGAGCGCGAGTGTCTCGTTGTAGCCGACCGGCACCACAGCGTTGTCGGGCTTGCAGAAGAAGAATGGCGGCTCGCGGTCCGGGTCGAAGCCCATCTCGCGCGCGTGCGCGGCGTAGTTGCGGCCGACGCAATAGACGCGGCGCACCGCGATCGCGTCGTTTGTGCGGACGACCGGTACGGCGACCAGCGCTTCGGGCGGGAAAATGAATGCCATGGTGAATCTCGTTGTTGAAATGATTGGAGTCGCGCGTGCCGGACAGGGCTCACGCGGCGGTGCCGTTACTGGCGCTCTTCGCGCAGCAGGCTGAGCGCGGCGAGCACGGGGCGATTCGAGTAGCTGAACAGGACGGCGTCCTCGTCGGTGTCGAACCTGACCGGCTGCCACGACGGCGCGACGAACACGTCGTGCGGCGCGAACTCGAACAACTGTTCTCCGATCCGGACGTTCCCCTGTCCCTCGACCACGCTGAATACCGTGGAATCGGTCGTCCGGTAAGCCTTGCCGCGGAAGCCCCTCGGCAGTAGCTGCATGAAGGTCGCCATCGTCGGCATCGGGTAGCCGCCTGTGGCCGGGTTCACGTAGCGCAACTTGAAGCCGTCCCAGGCGTCAGCCTCGTTCGTGCGAGAGAGCGTGTAGAGTGCCTCGCGGCTGCGCACATACGGGTAGTTGAAGATTGGCGAGTTGCCGTTCTTCACGTCGTGGCGCACCGGCAGCATGTTCTGGCCGTAGCGCGCGAAGCTGTCCCCCTCGGGCCGTTTGACCGGTTGCGTGTCTTCCGGATAGGTCTCGGCAAAGCCGGCGTCCAGCTGGAGCAGGAGCGGAATGTCGAGGCCGTCGAGCCACACGACGGGCTCGCCGCTGGCCTGGATGCTTGGGTTGCCGTGGTCGTGCCACGTCCACGACGGCGTGATGATAAAGTCCCCCGGATGCATCGTCGTGCGCTCGCCGTCGACGGCTGTCCACGCGCTCGTGCCCTCGACGATGAAACGCAGCGCCGACTGCGTGTGACGGTGGCTCGGCGCGATCTCGCCCGGCAGGATTAGCTGCAGGCCGGCGTAGAGGTTCGACGTGATGCTCGCCTTGCCGGGCAGGCCCGGGTTTTCGAGGATTAGCACGCGGCGGATGGCCTCGGCCGCGCTGATGACCTTGCCGGACTCCAGCACGAACTTGCGCAGTTGTGCATACTTCCAGATCGCCGGGACGGCCTGCGGACGCGGCTCCTTCGGCACGAGCGTGTGCAGCGATTCCCAGAGCGGCGCCATACCGAGCTTGGCAATCTGCTCGTAGTAGGCGATGCGGGAAGGGCTGTGGTTTCTAATCGTCATTGGATACTTCTCCAATTCAATTTCGCAATCCCGGCTGGCTTTCCAGTCTGCGGGGGGGTGAGAAAGGGCGACCGGTATCAACCGAGTTCGTGCGGAGGTGAGCGCTGGTCGGATTGCATGCCCCGCGTACTGTTGTGGCCGGCAAGCGCTGATGGCGAGCCGTTCCCCAGTCACTAGCTCAGCCAACCTGTGGGAGTTCTTTCGGTACGCCGATCAGGCACTCCGCCTGCTTGGGGCGCACGACCATAAAGTCAGACAGCATGCAACCGACATCGGGCTTCCAGGCGGAATTGTGCAAATCGATGTTATTGCCGAACGTCATGCCTTCTTCCAGAACCATGTCTGCAATACGATTCCCGTTCAATGTGTTGGATCCGTAGCCGTCCTGGTAGATCACCGTAGGAAATTCTGGCGACGCCGTGCCCATTGCGTGAAAACCAAGCTCGACCCAGTCAAGCTTCGCATCTTGAGCTGGCTTACGGATCATCTGGATCGCTTCGCCAATGGTGCGACCGGCTACGAGTGCCTCCTTACTTGCCTCGAGACATTCGTGCGAAACAGCCCAGATATTCAGCAGTTCTCGCGGCGCCTTCTTGCCGATATAGACGGAAAACTCCGTGTGACAGCGGTAGCCGCCGTATTTGGTATGCCATTCCGTGACAATTATGTCCCCGTATTGAAGCGGTCTCATGGTCGGCGTGAGAGGTTGCTCGCAGCCATGAAGCAGATGCCATAGCTCGTCAGTTGGATGGTCGACCGGGCCTGCTGCAAACAGATTGAAGATGTTCGGTTCACCGCCGTTGGCGATTTGTGTTCGAATCATCTCGGCATACACCGCTGCGTCTGGCACACCAGGGCGGGCCGTTTCTACCATCGCGTCAATGACTTTTCGGGCGATGCGTCCAGCGCCCCGCAGCATGTCGATTTCTTCCTCGCTTTTTACCATTCGCATTTCCTGGAGCAGTGCGCTAGCGTCCTGGAATTCCGCGTTTGGCAAAAGGCGCTTCAATGCCAGTACGTCTTCATGAAGTAGGGTTGGCGTGGTCTGGATCGTAGAAGAGAAGCCGACCAGGCCAATGCGAGCACCGCCGAGACCCCGTTGACGAAGCTCGTCTGCAACCACAGTCATCCCACCTCGTGTACGGAAGTCGCGGATCCACTTTTGGACCGACAAATACATGTTTGTCGGTCTGTTCATGTGGGCGACCGCGTTCCAGACGACCGGATCGCCAACTAGAGGGAATAGCGCGTCGGCACCGATTTGGGAGTCCACCTGCAGCATGTAACGCATGTTGGCCATGCCCATTCCCCAATAGATATCGTTACCGAGGAATACAAGCGCATCTAAACCAGCCATCAGCATCTTTTTGCGCGCCCGATCCCAGCGGCGGTCACGCTCTTCGAGCGAGAGCTGGGGAACGAAAGCGGTGAGATCGACGGCACGAGCTTCTTCGCTGATCGATGCAGAAAGGGTGGACGGGAAATCTCTTTGATTCATATATGTACTCCTAAAGAAAATTGAAAGAATGGTGTTTTAACGAGAATGATTTCGAGGAATTCTCGAAGTGAATCGTTCGATCTACGTGCTCTTGCTAATGCAACTATCAGAGGAAGGGATGTCGCCCTCGATGGAGCGTGCTCGTGGCTCAGGTGGGATCCGTGAGTCCGGTCGTCAATGACTCACCTCTAGGGATCTGTGGATCACTCTCGGGAAACGCCAATTGCAACGTACGACGTGTGGTCGGAAGCAGGTAGATCAACGCCATGGCAATCGCTGCGATAACACACGGAGAGGCAGCGGCATAGAAAATCTCGTTGGTTGTCCATTTCCAGCCAACGAGGACTCCGCCCATCAACGGTCCGAGCATGGAGCCGAGTCGTCCGATGCCTGTTGCCCAGCCCACACCAGTTGAGCGGATGAGCGTTGGATACACGGCGACGTTTAGTGCATGGGTTACCCCTTGTGTACCGCTGCCTAGTCCGGCTACGAAGACCACGGCGACGAGAAGCAGGAAGACGTGAGTGGTCCATCCCATGAAAGCTAGTGCGACCGCGTAGAGCGCACAGGTAGCGGCCAGCGCCAGTGCTGACCAACGACGCCTGAGCAGCGGGGCAAGCGCGAGGGAGGACAGTGCAGAGCCGATGGGGAAAGCCGCTAACGCCAAGGCTGAGTTGCCGATAGACATGCCAGCGGCAGTGAATAAGGTCGGCAGCCAGCTGAAAACGAAGTAGGTCGCGATCAGCAGCATCAGCACCGTTGTCCAGATCAGTGTTGTGTAAGCTGCCCGGCCTTCGGCGAACAGGCTGCGCACCGGTGAGCGCTGGATACTTGGTTCACCGGCTACGACAAACTTGGCATCGTGTGGTAATTCAAGTTCGGGTGCGATGCGATTCAGTATCCGCCGCACTCGTTCGGGTGATCTGCCGAATACAACCAGTTGTCGCGATGAATCTGGAACTGCCAGGACGGCGACCAGTGCGATGGCTAAGGCAATGGCTCCGCCTACATAGAATATGCTTTGCCACCCGAGGGTAGGCACTAGTGCTGCGGCGAGAAATCCCCCGAACGTCGTGCCGGCAAGATAGCCCATCGCACATACCGTGACGAGGGAGCTGCGCCGGGTTGCGGGTACATACTCTGAGGTGAGCGCAATCGCGTTTGGGTAGGCACCGCCAATACCTACGCCAGCCGCAAACTGGAGAAGCATCAGTATTTCCGGGGAGGTGGTTGCACCCTTCGCCAGATTGAGCAGACCAAATGCAATTAGACTTGAAACCAGCATAGGTTTGCGTCCTACTTTGTCGGAAATCAAACCCATGAGCAAGTTCCCGATACCCATACCCAGCACGCCGGCCGTGAAAATCGGCCCCAACGTTTCGCGGCTGAAACCCAGACTCCGTACCAGCGCTGGCGCCACATAGCCGATTGCCTGGGCGTCGAAACCATCTACTGCCATAGCAAGCGTGCATGTCACAACGATTCCCCACTGGAATGCGGACATCGACCGCGAATCGATCATGGCCGCCACCTCAAAAGTGCGCTGCATTGACTTGTCTCCTTGATGTCCGGCGGCGCCGGTGCGCCGTCGAGTGGCGATTAGTTTGTGAAACAATAGTTGGCATACAAATTATTGTCAAGGACAAGTTATTGGGTTATCTATACGCCATGAACAAGGCCACCCAGGAAAGCAAGTTGTCGTCCGATACTGATGAAGGGGTTTCACATCGGTTGACGTTTCTATTGCATCGGATAGTCTCGGTCCTCGTCGATGCAAGTTCGCCACAATTCCGTTCCTTGGGACTGAGCATCCCTGCAGCGCGGGCCCTCGTCGCACTATACGAAGGCGGTTCGCAAATGACGGTCGGGAAGCTGGCGGAAACAACATCGACTGATCTGTCAACGATGTCTCACATCTTGAGACGCCTCGAGTCTCAGCAATTGATAAGCAGGACGCGCCTGGAGGGGGACAACCGCGTGGTTTATGCGACGCTAACGGATCAGGGGCGATCCGTCGGGAAGGAGTGCCACGACGCGAGTCTTGAGCACGAGGCTGTCCTGCTTAGTGATATGTCTCCGGACGAGTCTGCGTTGCTAAAGCGCACGTTGATCCGCCTTTACCGTAACGCAAAGGCCGGCTTTGAGCCCTGAGTTGCCCTCACAGCCAATTTCAGGCCCGATAAGTGGCAATGGCATGTCTTTTGCTTGAGCGAAGCCGGCGCGGACTTAAAGGTCACATCGGGGTCGTTGTTTGGCAGCCTTGTGGTGCCCTATGACTCGACGGCTGTGGCGGGGCCTCGGCCTGACTCACCAAGCGACGGTTATCCGGTACTGCTGCGCCACGCCAGTCCGGTCGCGCGTTTGAAGGCGCTGCTGAACGCACTTTCTATTGATAGCCCAACGAATAGCCGATCACTGATATGGGCTGAACACTGCTGCACAGCAACTTTGCCCCGAGGTGCATGCGCTAGCGCACGAGATATTCGAAAGTCTGTCGATGCCTTTGCACGCGAATTCATGGTCACGGGTGATGGTGCTGGATCTGCTGATTGCGAACGCCGGCATCATGGCGACATTACTCACGCGTGACGTGCGAGGCTACGAAGGACAATTTGCCACGAACCATCTGGGGCATTTCCAGCTTGCGGCGACGCTGTGGCCCAGCCTGCGCCGGGCAGGCGGGCGCGTGCCGTCGTGCTTTCGTCTGGCGCACATTGCTTTTGCTACGTCGATCTCGACGACCCGAATTATCTTCACCGGTCCTATGACAGGTGGAAAGCTTACGGACAGTCGAAAACCGCCAATGCGGTCTTGGTCTGGACCTCCGTGATCCGGCGCACGGCGTACGCGCTTTCGCTGTCCATCCAGGCTCCATCCATCATCACTGACGCTCCAGCGTCACCGGACGCTTGCGGACTTGCAGGCCATGGGTTTTCGCAATGCCGAAGGCAAGATCCCGCCGGGAATCGCGGAACGCTAACAGTGCGGCAAGGCGCCGCAACGACGGTCTGGTGTGCGACCAGCCCTCAAATGGAGGGGGCGCGGTGTCTATTGTGAGGATTGCGATATTGCGTCCACGAGGCCGGCCGATTCGACTGATATGTACGGTGTAGGCGTTCGACCCGGCCGCGCGAACAGGTTGTGGCAATGAGTGAGCAATTGACAGGGGTCGCATTCGACGCTGCATAGAAACCCATTGGCGTTGTTGTGCTATTCAGCTCTTCAGCCGGTGATCCTCGTCTGACAAGGAATTTGTGAAAGTTGCCCGTTCGGGAATTGGCGCTAGCTATTCCTCCAGTTACATATTTCGGGGCAGGTTGTTAATGGCATGCCTTGGATGAGAGATGAGATCGAGTGACCGCACTCGCCGAAACAATACCAGCCTGCCACGCTAAGCGGCGCGTGGGTCCGAGTCCCCCGTCTCTGCCGGAAATGGCGGTAGAACCCGCAGGGTACATGGGAGACGTTGTCGAATGAACACGAGCCGGATAGGTTGGATAGTTCCGGCGAGGGCAGCACGTGCTGGGAGAGGAAACGGAGTACAGCAAGGCGATCCGACGCGATAGTTCCGACGCATGGTCGCGCCGACATACGTGCTGGCGGCGACGCTGGAGCGGCGCCCTGCGGCGGCACACGGGAGCAACGTGTCGTCAGTTACCTATCGGTTCCTGCGCTTGACACCTTTGGCCAGAAATCGTCAGAGTTCGCTGCCGGCCTGGATCAGGTGGGCCGTCAATCGCCCAGGGACCAAGTTTGATCGGATTGTAGTCATGCCTGGGAAAAACTGTCCGCGTTTCACGGGCATTGACCGGCAACGACTGCGTCCAATCACGACGTCTTTCCTCGTCAGGTGTGTCTTGCCAGTGCTGGAATTTTGTCAGGAACTCAGGTGCCAGCAAAACTAGGTCGTGGCGAGAGACATCGAATGGCCGATCTGGATGGTGCCGAACGTCCGTGCGCTTTGCGCTGGACGTCAGGTCTCCGAACTCGCGGCGTGCAAGTCAGGGACCACCCGGACGATGCCCCGTATGCCGTTCGATGAGCCGCAACAGACACGCTATGCCAAACGGTTTCTGCAGGGACTCGTCTACGGGCAGAAAGCCAGACGGCTGCTGCGCACTCATCATGAAATCCCGGATACCAGCCAGTTCCGGCGCTGCCGTAGCAAGCGAGAGAGGCTGAGCCGTCCATGACGGGCATCATCCAGTCTGTCAGGACGAGGTCTGGCCGCCATTGTGCGATGGATTCGAGCGCACGCGCTCCGTTCCCAGCGGCTCGGACTTCCAGCCCATATTCCGTGAGCGCGAGTTCCAGCGCCTCGACGATGGCGGGTTCATCGTCCACCAGCAATACCCTGATCATCCTTTGCCATCCCCTGGTTCGGCAATTCGTGAGCAAGGCCCTGAGCCATCCCGGAACGACTGCCGCGCTGATAGAATCAACCGCTGTAGTGACGCCCATGGAGCGATGGGGAGCGGGAGCACCCAGCCTGAAAGAGATACGCACCAACAGCCAGGGTAACGACGATGCACGAATCTGGAATCATGCAGCGCGAGGCCTATGACGACTGGGCCAGTCAATGGGTTGCGTCGACTGAGGACTACTCGGTTTTCCTTATCACGTCCGAAGGGGACGTTGCCAGCTGGAACCCCGGCGGCACCCGGATCGAGGGTTACCAGCTGGAAGAAATCATCGGACGCAATTTTTCCACGCTTTACACCGATGAAGACCGCGGAAACGGGGTGCCGGATGCGGTACTGGAAAGCGTCCTGCAACGGGGGCGTCATGAGTCGGAGGGATGGCGCCGGCAAAAAGACGGCACTCATTTCTGGGCGAGCGTGGTTACGACGGGGCTGCGCGATCCCCGCGGCGAGTTCCGTGGGGCGGTTCAGATAGTGCGAGATGTGGGTGAGAAGCGCAGGGCACATGAAGCCGCGATCGAAAGCGAGCGGCGCTTCCGGCTGCTGGTACAGGGGGTGACGGACTACGCCATCTTCATGCTCTCACCCGAGGGCTATGTGACGAACTGGAACAGTGGTGCCCGCAGGATAAAGGGTTACAGCGAGCAGGAGATCATCGGCTCTCATTTTTCCCGTTTCTATAAGCCCGAAGACGTCGCTGCCGGTAAACCGCAGCGTGGCCTGGAGACGGCGGCCCGTGAGGGGCGTTTTGAGGCGGAAGGCTGGCGGGTGCGCCGTGACGGGACGACCTTCTGGGCCCATGTGGTGATCCATGCGATTCGCGACGACGAAGGAACCCTCATCGGTTTTGCGAAGGTGACGCGGGACGTTACCGAACGGCGCCAGGCGAGCGAAATGCTCGAACAGACGCGAGCGGCGCTGTTTCAGGCGCAGAAGATGGAAGCAATTGGCAAGCTGACAGGTGGCGTTGCCCACGATTTCAACAACGTGCTGCAGGTCTTACGGGGCAACCTCGAACTGCTGGAGAACCGGCATCGCCGCGACAACTGGAGCGTGGAACGCCTCGCCCACGCAATCGATGCCGTCGAGCGTGGCGCCAAACTCGCATCCCAGCTTCTCGCGTTCGGTCGGCGGCAGGCGCTGCGGCCCGTTGTTGTGAACCTTGCGGCCATGGTGCGCGCGATGGATAGTATGCTGGCGCGAACGCTTGGAGAAACAGTCAGCGTGGAAACAGTTGTCGCTGCCGGTCTGTGGAACACGCTGGTCGATCCTCACCAGCTTGAAAATGTGCTGCTGAACCTGGCTATCAATGCGCGCGACGCGATGCCCACCGGCGGACGCCTTACGCTTGAGCTTGCTAACGCGATGCTGGACGATCGTTATGTAGGCGCCCTGTCGGATGTGCCGGCGGGTCAGTACGTGATGCTGGCTGTGACGGACACAGGAGTGGGCATGCCACCGGATGTTGTCGAGCGGGCCTTTGACCCGTTTTTCACCACCAAGCCTGAGGGGCTGGGAACCGGGTTGGGCCTGAGCATGGCTTATGGTCTCGTCAAGCAGAGCGGTGGACATATCCGGATCTACAGCGAACTCGGACACGGCACGACGGTAAGAATATATTTGCCGCGTTCAATGGCGAATGCTGTTGAGCTGCCGTCGAGACAAAGCAAGGGAGGGATAACGGGGGGCGGGGAGACCGTGCTGGTGGTGGAGGACGACGCGAAGGTTCAGTCGACGGTCGTCGAGATGCTGGCTGGTCTGGGTTATTCGGTGCTCAAGGCAGACGACGCGGAGCAGGCGCTCGCGGTGATTCGCAGCGGGGTTCATATCGATCTGCTATTCACGGATGTCGTGATGCCTGGAGCACTGCGTAGCCCCGAGATGGCCCGACAGGCCGTGCAGCTTTTGCCTCACCTCAAGGTGCTGTTCACTTCGGGCTACACGCAGAATGCAATCGTGCACGGAGGCCGCCTGGACGCGGGCGTCGAGCTTCTCAGCAAGCCGTATAGCCAGGAAGAACTGGCGCGCAAGCTGCGCCACGTCCTTGGGACGCCTGGCGACGAGATTTCGGGCACAGCAGACGGGCCGTCCGCAGCGCAGACCGGCGATGGCCCCGTGTCGCAAGTGGTCTTGCACGTGCTTGTGGTTGAGGACGATGTCGCGTCTCTGGATGCAGTTTGTGAACTTCTCGAAATGCTGGGTCACCATACGGCGAAGGCCGCAAATGCGAAGCAGGCGATGGAGCAGATAGGCACTGAAAGCTTTGATGTACTGTTGACCGATCTGAACCTGCCCGATGTCTTCGGAATCGACCTGGCGCAACAGGCCGTCGCCGCTCATCCTGACCTGCACGTGATATTTGCGTCGGGAGATAATTTACCGACTGACGTGCAGCTTGGTTTTACATGGAAGGGACTGCGCAAACCCTACACAGTGGACCAGCTTGACGTGGCACTCCGAACAATCGGGCAGTGATTCACTATCAGAATGGCTTTCGCCGCTCGGGGCGCATCCAACTTTTCTGACGGAGGCATTGGATTTGCTGGCTCAGCCGGCCGAGCTGACGGCTGGCGGCTCCGGCAGTCGCGGGACCGCCGATTCGGCGCACGAATAACGCAGAGAGCTGCTCGCTCGCGCTTCCGATTCCACTTGGTACATGGTTGTGCCCGGCATGGCCAACGACGTGAGATTCCGATGGTATGCGAGCGCGCCCACCGCGCTGGCGATGCTCGTCTACGATATCCAGACGTCGGCTCGGCACACCATCGGTCTCGCGATGGCGAGCCGGTTGCTTTGGCCGGTGGCGATCAAGTTGCCGATGCCGCGTGGACTCTGAATGTCTGAATGTAGCTGAAAAGACGTATGAATCGCCTCTGTTTTCCGGGATCCACCATCCCCGTCCGCATCAGATCGGACCTTAGCAGCACGGCGCGGCTGCCACAGACGCCCATCTGCGACGCTGGTACGGCCGCGGTCGCTATCGCGACGGCCACAGATCAGCAACGGAAATATGCGGCTAGTCAACGCAGCTAGATAGGGCAGCCCGTCTGTCTTACGCATATTTCGTACTTCCGATGCGCCTCTTTCGCACAAGCTTCATGGTTCGCCATCTCATGGCAGAGTGTCATGTCGAGTGCTTCGCTCTCGGCACATAGCGATTTCATCTGGGTGCAATCGACATAAACGAGTCCCGACAGGACCACTGTTGCGAATGCTGCTATTGCGGTGTCTGATGTTTTCATGCTTTTCCCGATACGACAATTTTGCATGCTTTCCCCTATGCGACAAGGCCGGTCACACAGGCGCGCGGACCGACGCGTCGGCGGAGCCCTGCAAAATGGACCATGCCGGAAACCAGTCCGTGAGTCTGGGATAACCGTCCACCGTTGCGTCTACCCTGCCGATGGCCAGGAATAGATGCAGTCATCACGCGAGGCAGGAGCATCTGACTACCGGATTTTAATGTTCCGTATCGTCGATACAGGTGCTTCGGTTCTCGGGAGCGGTACGCTAGCGCGAACCCACCGTACGCCTGCCCCAGGCCGGTAGTAGCCGTCCTGTTCTGTATGTCACCCAAGCGTCTTCATGCCCCGGATGGCCAATGCTTTCCGTGCGACACAAACGGAAATGTTTTCCTGGGCATGCCAGACTGTCCGGCTGCGACGCGTAGCGATTCGCTATCCTCAGTTTCATCAATATGCGCCTGGAACCGGGAGGTGCTGACATCGTCGAACCAGCGGTCCAGTTCGCCAAAAAACGGTTCCTGAAACCACTCGTTCATCGCACGCAATGGATTGCCCTGTAGATGTTGGGGCTGGTTCGGTGAGCACTGGGGCCCTTGCGGATTAGTGGTGGCGAGGGCTGTTGACGAAGGCACGCCGCCCTGTCCGAGTCGGCGCAAAAATGTGAATGGATTCCAGTTACCATTCCCGCGTTCCCTATTCATGTTTTAACCTCAAGATCAGGATAACCAGGTCGTAGAAGTCGAGTCGGAGCACCGTGAGACCGCGGACCTATGCGGCCAGCTCGAAGCTGGTTCCCGGTTCACCGCAGCAGCCCGCATCGATTGCTTTTACTGCGTAGCCCATTGCTTCACGCTGCGCCTCACCTGCACTTGTCCACCTCTCGCTGAAGCGTGGTAGGTGCCAGTCCGCCACTGTTGTTCCGTCGCGGTCGATTTTCAGGATCGCGATGAACGTGTCGTTAGCGGAAGAACGCGTTGCGATGTGGCGCACGGGAATGGCGCGAATGTGGATTGAGAAACCTTTCCAGGATTCCTGTATTTCGTTATGCATGACGATGTTCTCCGTAGGGTCGGCGAGCGGCTCGATGCAGGCGCCGCCGTGTATTCCACAACACGGCCCGAACCGCTAGCCAGCAGTGACCGCGATACGTCGTGGCCGGGCTTCATCACGCCGCGGAATGTTGAGTTTCAGTATGCCGTCGCGCAGTTGCGCATCAATGCGCGACGTATCGAAATTGCCGCTGAGCGTGAATGCCCTCGCGAAATGCGGGTCCTGTACCTCGGCATGCTGTAGACGCAGGCCAGACGGCGTCGATACAACGGCCTCCGCCTCGATGTAGAGGCGGTTGTCCTGTACCCGGATGTCGAGCTTCTCGCGAGACACGCCGGGCAGGTCGGCCAGCAGCGTGACGCCCTGGCCGTCCTCGAATATGTCGACGGCAGGCGTGAGCGTGGTGCGCCGCGCTCCTGCGTTCGCCCCTGCTTGTTGCCTCGCGACGGCCGCGCCCGTTTCCGATGAGCGTTCGGCCACTTCAGTACGATCATTCATGGTCATTCTGCTTTGTCTTGCTTGCGATTACTGGACGGTAATGGCGCGTGGCTTCGACGCTTCGAGTTTGCCCACGCTGATCTTCAGACAACCATTCGTATAGCGTGCCTCGACCTTGTCCGGGTCCGCCTGCTGGGGAAGTTCGATCACGCGTCTGAACGAGCCGGAGAATCGCTCCTGCACATAGCTTCGTACCTCGTCGTTCCGGCTGCGTTCGAGGTTCTTGCGCTCGCCGCTGATGATAAGCAGCCCTTTGTCGATTGACACGTCGAGCTGGGCAGGATCCAGCCCCGGCGCAAATGCGACGATCTCGATTGTGTCGTCGGTACTGCCGATGTTGATTTCCGGAAACGCGCCGAGCCGGGCAGCGCGCAGGCTGGTGGAAAAGCCACCGAAGACACTTGCCATCTGCTGTTGCAGACGGTCGATTCCACCGAACAGGTCGGTGCTGAAATAGGGATCACTCATGGTCTGACTCCCTCGGTAAAAGGAGGCGAACCGGACCACGCGCTCCAGTTCGCCTGCCACGGGTCTAATCCGCCGACAAACAGATCGAAACATGCAGCGCGTGAAACGCGACCGCCTGAGCGGAATCTAAAATAGGTCAACCCCGTGAAATTTCAAGACGGGAAAAGTTGGAAATCTGCAATTCCGGAGGGAGCGTGAATCTGCACGATATATTGCAACGCCAGATGGATGCGGTCGGGTTACCGCTTTACGCGATAACCGTCAGTGCCGTGCCGCAAACCAATACGCCCTTGCTGGCGATCCTGCACTGGCACGGCTTTCGACGCGCGACGCCAGTCACGATCCCTGGCATTGAAATTCCGCCTCGTCCGGTCGCCAGCTCTGCAATCCAAGTCAGCGAGCGGTGGGGAAGTTTCGAGGTGATCGATCATGCGTTGCTCGATGTGGCATGGCAACTCGGGGCGTGGGATCTGGAACGGCTTGAGCGGCGACCCTGCAATACGATCGGCGCCCCGGCAGGAGAGGCGCTGGCGTGCCGCCAGGCGTTCGGCGAGTACGTCGACGATCGCAACGGCGAGACGCGGCTTGTCGACGAGGCGCCGTATCGCGAGAAGCTGATGCGTCTCGCGGCCGAGAACGGATACATGCGCTGGACGTTCCGTCCAGTCAAGGGAGGCATATGGCAGACAGTCGGCGATCCCGACGACACGCTGCAGCCCGACGGCGGGCGCCGTCCTCCGTGTCCCGTTTTGCCGCAGAAAACGGGACGCCGCAATCGCGTCGTCTACCGCCTGGGGCGGGTTCGGCGGATCATTCTGCCGTGAAACATTTTGTAACAACTGGAATTCTGGCGACCTCTTGAAGCGCTCCGGCGGCGCCCCTATTTCGGTTTCCGCCAGCTCTCAGCTGGTACGGTTGCGCCCAACGGCCAATGGCAATCGCCCATCTCGCGGGTTGCGTGCGCAGCCGGGTTCCCTTTTTGGTGATCTGTTATCGCTCAGGAGATGGAAGATGAAGATTCGTCCCCTCTACGACCGGGTTATCGTCAAGCGAATCGAGCAGCAGCGCACGACGGCTTCCGGCATCGTGATTCCCGACTCGGCCGCCGAGAAGCCCGAACAGGGCGAAGTTATCGCGGTCGGTGACGGGCGTCTGCTACAGGATGGCACCCGGCGTCCCCTCCAGTTGAAGGTCGGTGACCACGTTCTGTTTGGCAAGTATTCAGGCCAGACCGTCAAGGTCGATGGCGAGGAACTGCTCGTTATGCGCGAGGAAGACGTCATGGGCGTCCTCGAGTCCGACGCAGGCGCCGCACGCAAGGCGGCCTGATTATCTCTTCAATGGCTTATACCGGAGCAACAAGATGAGTGCGAAAGATGTCAAGTTCCACGACAGCGCCCGCAGCCGGATCGTCAAGGGCGTGAACGTGCTGGCCGATGCAGTGAAAGTGACGCTCGGCCCGAAGGGGCGAAATGTCCTGATTGAGCGCAGCTTCGGCGCGCCGACCATCACCAAGGACGGTGTGTCTGTCGCTAAGGAAATCGAGCTGAAGGACCGCTTCGAAAACATGGGCGCCCAGGTTGTCAAGCAGGTCGCATCGAAGACCGCCGATGTCGCCGGCGACGGTACGACGACCGCCACGGTTCTCGCCCAGTCGATCGTGCAGGAAGGCATGAAGCACGTCGCTGCTGGCATGAATCCGATGGACCTGAAGCGCGGCATCGACAAGGCGGTGGCGGCTGTGCTCGATGAACTGCACAGGCTGTCCAAGCCGATAAAGACAAGCCGGGAAATCGCCCAGGTCGGCGCCATCTCGGCGAATGCGGACGAGGCGATCGGCAAGATCATTGCAGACGCGATGGACAAGGTCGGCAAGGAAGGGGTGATTACGGTCGAAGACGGCAAGTCGCTCGAGAACGAACTGGAGGTCGTCGAAGGGATGCAGTTCGATCGGGGTTATCTGAGTCCATACTTCATCAATGACCCGGACAAACAGGTTGCGCATCTCGACGATCCGCTGATCCTGCTGCATGACAAGAAAATTTCCAGTATCCGCGACCTGCTGCCGGTCCTCGAGGCTGCTGCCAAGGCAGGCAAGCCGCTCCTGATCATCGCCGAGGATGTCGAAGGCGAAGCGCTCACGACGCTGGTGGTCAATTCGATGCGCGGTGTGCTGAAGGTGGCGGCGGTGAAGGCCCCGGGCTTTGGCGATCGCCGCAAGGCCCTGCTCGAGGACATTGCGATTCTCACCGGTGCAACGGTCATTTCCGAAGAGACTGGCAAGCAGCTCGAGAAGGCAACGCTCGAAGAGCTGGGCCGCGCGAAGCGTGTTGAGGTGCAGAAGGAAAACACCATCATCATCGATGGTGCAGGTGACCAGACGCGCATCGACGCACGCGTCAAGGCGATCCGCGCGCAGATCGAAGAAGCGACGAGCGACTATGACCGTGAAAAACTGCAGGAGCGCGTGGCGAAGCTTGCCGGTGGCGTTGCGGTGATCAAGGTGGGTGCGGCGACCGAGGTCGAAATGAAGGAAAAGAAAGACCGTGTCGACGATGCGCTGCATGCGACCCGCGCCGCAGTCGAAGAGGGCATCGTGCCAGGCGGCGGCGTGGCGTTGCTGCGGGCGCGTTCGGCCATCTCGAGTCTCACGGGCGCCAACGCCGACCAGGACGCCGGCATCAGGATTGTGCTGCGTGCGCTTGAGGCGCCGCTGCGCGTGATCGCAGCCAATGCGGGCGACGAGCCGTCGGTCGTCGTCGCGAAGGTGCTCAGCGGGAAAGGCAACTACGGCTACAACGCAGCCACGGGCGAGTACGGCGATCTCGTCGAGACAGGTGTGGTCGACCCGACGAAGGTGACGCGTACGGCGCTGCAGAACGCCGCTTCGATCGCCGGACTGATCCTGACCACGGACGCCACGGTAGCGGAAGCGCCAAAAGAAGAAAAAGCCGTGCCGGCACCTGCACCGGAACTGGAATACTAGACGTTGGCTGCCTTGTGCTGGACAGCCGGTCAGCGTGGCTGGGCCCGGCTCCATTTCCCCAGAGGCTTGGAGCCGTCATCGGTGGCTGTAGCGCTGTCCGGCGCACCTGTTTCATGTTTGTCCAAAGGATTGCTGGCGTGGGGTGAGCATGGATCTGACTCTGACGATCGATTCGCGGCCGCTTGACTTTGAACTCGACGACGTGATCGCTGGCCTGCTTGCAGTGCGTTTAAACGTGCCTCCGGGCGAGGATACGCGCGCCGCGATTGGTCGCTACCTGGGGGAGGTCGGTGGGCCGTGGATCCTGGACGAAAATCATATGCGCAAGCGCGTGCTGCGCAGGCTGATACTTGATATTGCCGATCCGGCGCTGGTGGTCCGGTATCTCATGACCGAGCGACCCAAGTGATGCGAAGCGGTGAGCCGGATATGGCTTGAAATGGATGCTTCGATAACCTAAATTAATTTCTGTTTCGGCGATGTGATCGGTGCATCACGTGCTGCATGTTTCCATCTGTTTGTTAGCGGCGGTAGGGCAGGCGAACTGAACCCGAGGCTTTTCTCCTGCCGCCGCATGCAAGGAGAAAATCATGAATGTCTTCCATTCTGATCCACACACCGACGGGCTGTTCGAGCGTCTCCAACGAAAGATTGCCACCCTGTCTGGCGCCGGTGCATCCGCGCTAAGGAGCGGCTATCGGAAAGTATCGCGCAGAGCCGCTGCCGTCTGGTCGGCGATGCAACTGAAAGCAAAGCATTTGCGACATCGCTGATAGTGGGTGGTCCCGCTGGCGCGCGGCCACCCGCGGCGGCGTTAGCAATGCGGCTGTCTATATTGACGCAGGCCTGCTGAGCGTCCATGCAAGTGCTGTTGCGCCTCAGGCTCGCTACAGGTGTAACCACTTCGGTTAGCCGCCCGTGAGACGGTGCGGCGAGCGGAGGAGCCGATGAACACGATCAGGAGCGAAAAGAGAAACGGATACGACGTCCATGTGAAGGTCGTGCAGGTGCATCGAGGTTCCAGCACGATGCAGGACAGCCGTCTGCCCACGGCGGGCTATGTGCCGCTGGTGCAGATTTGCCGGGATGACGAAGTCGTTGTCGAGTGGCACGTGCCGAAGTGTTACCGGCCACGGTCCTTGCGCAAGGAAACGGAGGATGATGCGCTTGCATATGCATCGAAGCTTGTAGAGCAACGACCGTTCGATGGGCCGCCGTCGGGCGTCCCGGTGGCAGCCTGACTGTCCAGGAGCCTTTGCCCTTGGATCTGGGCACAGCCTGACCAAAGACGCGGTAACAGGAAAACCGGACTTACCGTTACCGCGCCACACCGCGACTTTCCGGATGAACATGTCTTAATAGTCACGTCCTGGCATTACGCAGTGCCCGGTGCGCTCGCCTATGTCAGCGGGCAATTGCGGCGATGGAGCGAGCAATACGGCTCTGCCGGATTGGGCCGAAGCATGAGAGAAACACCTATGCGCGTCGGCTGGTGGCTGTTCCCGGCACAGTCGTTCATGCGTGCGGCCGCTTTGACGAAAAAAGGTCTTCGCACGAGTGAACTCTGGAATGTCAGCCTTCGCTTGGACTGGATGGCTATCGGGATGAATAGCCGCCGCAGGCGGCAGCGTGACTGTCTCGTTTATCCCGTCGACACGCGGCCATTGACGACACACCTATCGATAGGACCCGCCCCCGGAAAAAGTGAACATGCGCGACTTCGAAAGGGCGCGGCGGATCCAGTCTGGAGATCGTTCCGGGTCATGTCGAAGTGATCACAGTCAGCGTGCGCAAAAGCGCGAATCCTGAGACGTTTCGGGTTGGACGGCGAAGCGGATTTCAAAGGTGGTGCCGTGACCTTCGCGGGTCTCGAAGCGGATCCTGCCGTCAAGAACCCAGCAAAGTTCCTTGACGATAGCCAGCCCAAGGCCCACGCCGGTATGTCGTCGCCAGCGGCCCGTTCGAACTCGTCGAAGACGCGTTCCCTGTCCGATTGCGCAATGCCCACACCGGTGTCGGCGACGCGCAGATACCAGCCACCTTCGCCGTGGCCACCCATCGCTAGTTCGATTTCACCGGCGTTCGTGTACTTTGTCGCGTTCGACAGCAGGTTCAGCGCCACCTGCTTTACCTTGATGCGGTTCGATAGCACCATTGTCACGCCCGCGTCGAAAACGGTAGACAGACGCAATCCTTTTGCCTCGATAGCCGGACGGCAGGTCGTTACCAGTTCGTCAAAGAGTTCGCGCAGGTCAAACGGATCGACCGCAAGCGGCGCGCTGTCGCCCAGCACCACCGAGTACTCGACCATGTCGTCCACCAACTGCTTCATGTCCGCGGCCTGCCGGGTGGCCAGTGCCAATCCGGCTTCCGTTTTCGATGGCGCGCGCGAAATCAGCTGCAGCGCGATGGAGAATGCGTTCAGGAAGTTGCGCAGGTCGTGCACGACACTGCGGGTAATCTGCATGCGCGATTCATAAAGGTCGCTCACTAGCCGCTGTTTCAGCGTCAGTTCGTGGTTCGCCCGCTCGAGACTACCGGTGTAGTTATCGATTTTCCGGTCGCGTTCCGTGACCACTTCCCGGATCGATGTCACCGCGACGACGCCGAGCGCCTCATCAATCAGTCGCCGGGCACGCCTTTCGTGGCGCCTCGTGAACGAGTCATTCGTTTCCGCAAACGTCTCGGCCGCGTCCGCCAGCACCTGCCGGAACAGGTCGAGTTCGTGAACCAGTTCATCGATGCGATAGCCCTGTTGCCAGCGGACCTTTCCGTGCGTGCGGGCGTCGCGTTCGATCGCCGGCTCCGGCTGTTCGAGATCCTGCGCTTCGAGAGCAGTACAGATCCCGTCCAGGATTTCCGGCAGATGATCGGCGAGCTGATCGTACGTCAGCTTGTCGGCCTCGACGAGGCCGGCGTCGCCGAACACCGCATTCATCCATTTTTCGGTGAGAGCGGTCCGCTCCCGACGCAGGAACCCGGCAAAACTGCGAAGCGGACCTGCTTGCGTATCAGTCATGGTTGGTGCTTGCAGAATAGTATTTCGACAGAACGGGGCGCCCAAATGACGCAGAACGCGTCAGGAACCCCCCTGTAACCGGTTCAAAGCGACGCACCGGAGTCTGTCTGACACGGGAAAGGGAAGACCCTCAAATGGTTCTTGCCGTGGCCAGAAGGGGCGCTGGCGCGGTGGGCAGGATCGCCACGCGTTATTCCTTCAATCCCGCAATTGGAACACGTCTTGCGGTTCGACTAGGGGAAAAAAAGCATAAACCGGGGCCGTATTATTTAATTCTCCTTGTTGACGACGAGCCACGGGCTTGTCCGGTGTTTCACAACGCCTCCAAGGTGGCTCGGGTGGCGCCTGGCAAAGGGTATCTGTTTGTCGACGACGTGCAGACGGCCAAACAGCACCGCCGCGAGGTGGATGCCGCGGTCGAGAAACCACCGGCGGACAGAATGGCGTAGGCACGCTATCTCCGGGACTCACGACCAGATCGACTCGACACGTTGCGCCGTACCAGCATCTGCGCGGCCTTCGTGCGCCGCCTCGCTTCGTGGCCTGGCGCAGCACACATGAATCTCGATATAGCGCCCGGCCAGACAGCATGCGCATCGGCATTACGTCAGGTCGTGACCGGCTAACAGCCAGGCCACCTATCAAAGCCCGAGCCGGTTCGCGCTCATTCGCAGCCGAGGCTCGGCTCACAACCAGATTCATGCATATCTTGTCGAATTTGGGGTCGCCATAGGCACTGGTCCGGCGGCGATCCGAAAGCTGCCAGCGGTGCTGCAGGCAATGACTTACCGCCGCGCCTTGTCGCCTTGCTGGAGCAACTTCGGGATTACGTTTTTCATCTCAACGAGCAGATCGCCGTTATCGAGCGCGAACTGAACGGGTTAATGAAAGAGGATGACGTCGCCCAGCGTTTGCTAACAGTCCCGGGAATCGGGCCAATCACTGCCAGCGTACTCGCTTCTCAGGCAGGTGATGCGCGTCAATACCGGACGAGCCGCGATTTTGCTGCGTCCCTGGGGCTCGTGCCACGCCAATACAGTACCGGAGGCAAGACGACACTTCTCGGCATTTCGAAGCGCGGCGACAAGCACTTGCGAACCTTGCTGGTCCAATGCGCGCGATCGATCATGATGCACATTCACAAACGGTCAGACGCCATGGCGATATGGGTGCGCCAACTGCTGGAGCGGCGCCATTCAAGTATCGTGGCTTGCGCGTTGGCAGCCAAGCTTGCCCGCATCGCATGGGCAGTACTGAACGGTAACGCTGCCTACGTTCCTCACCCGCAGCGAGCTGCTGCGTAGCAAGTCTATTCACTCTTCCTGCTTTTTGCGACGACAAATGTAGATGACGACAACGGCAATCGACCTCGCGAAGAACCTGACATTTGAATCAGCTCTCGTAGCTGCGACAGTTTTGAGGATCGTGGGGTGCGAATTTTCATCGTGGACCGGGAAATAACGTTCCCTTCGAGAGTCCGGATACGTTAGCGCAAGCCTTTGCCTTCATCGAAGTTTGCAGTTGCAGAAATAGGGCTGACCATACATTCAAATGGGCTCTAAGCAGCCGACAGGTTTTCAAGTGGCTGAACGACACGCCTCCCGAGACGCTCACCGATATTCAGCGTGCCGCGCGTTTCTACTACCTGCAGCAGAACTGCTTCGGTGGTCGTGTTGAGGGCGTACCTTCGGGACGGCTACGACATCGCCGCCAGGCCTCAACCTGATGCGTCTGGAAGAAACGCTGTCGGCTGCGCATCTTCGCCTGTCCGGTGCCTATCAAGAAGCTGGATTGGCAGGCCTGCATGAGTCGATACGATCGGTCCCATACGTTTTTCTTCTTCGACCACCGTATTGGGAAACGGAAGGGTATGGCGTGCCATTCGGTATCGATCAGTATGAACGGATGGCCGTCGTTATGAGAGAGATCAAGGGGCGCGCGATTCTGACCGTGAACGATCATCCGGATATGCGAAGGGTGTTTGCGGGGCTGGACGTTGAGCGGGCAGAGATTCAATGCACGGTCGGTGGCTCGGCATCCACCGCACTGAGCGGGGAACTGATTCTCTATAGTTGGAACAGGGCCGACGATCCGGCGGGCCTGTTTTGATGGGGGAGAGCCATGCGATAACCTCGCCGTGTTTGCGACAGATTATCGGCAGAGGTGGGTAGTCATCGGTCAGCGAGCCATACAGCCGGTCCGCCTTTGAATGTGGCGAAAAGCAGGAAGAGCACGGTGATCAGGAGGATCGGAGCGCCGTAGATCGCTAGAGGGAAAAACAGTACGAGTTGGAGCGCCGATCCACCCACGCCATGAGGGAGGTCGGTATCGCGGATGTTCTCGTATATCAGCCACGCGACTGCGAGCAACCCCATTCCCATGAGGACTATGCCGCCCGATTGCGGGGTGTGGTGCAGGAACGAGGCCCCCCATGCAACGAATCCCCACCACAGAAAATTGATCCCGATGGCCGCGAGCCAGAATCCTCGCTTTGAGAAAAAACTGTAGCCGAACCGGTGCCGGCAGTGGCGACTAAAGAGCTGGATACCTTTGGCAATTCCGACGACAGCGCCGTGGATAATCGCAAGTTTCAGAAATTCCACGGAATGTTCTCCCGGATATTCTTCCCGATCCTGCCGCCTTAGGGTTGATCGGGAAAGCTTGGTGGCGAGGGCTGTGTGACGGTGGCCTTCTCCAAATATAGATCGTCACGCCACGAATGCAATAGGCGCGATTTCCGGTCGTTTAGTCGCTGCGAGTAGAAGAAACTTCGGGGGCTGAGCTGGAGATGGCCGAACCCGGAATGTTGTAGTTGATCTGATCATTACAGCCATACCACCTCCCTCATCTCGGATAGACACCCTCAAGTGCACAGCAGTCCCTCGCGTGATCGTGTTTTCCGACGAGTATCGGACTGATCGAGACATCTACTCGTCGGGAGCCACGATTCTTGTTGCCGTGCAGATGCCGAAGAGCCGGTTGGGCTTGGGCGTTCGGCATGTGGGCCTCCGGCGTGATGCCGGGCAACCTGATCGGCACGCTTGCTGGCTGGCGGCGCGCTGCCCACGATGATCGTCATACGACCAACTTTCTGGTGTGCCGACGCTCTGATGCTCGTCGCGTTTCTCGCGATCGCGCAATGAGTTATTGACGCCTTGTCCGCCTGACGCAAGGCGCATGTGGTGCTGCAGCGGCGTGTGCATTGCGTTCGATGTAGCCGACGAGCGCATCGATCTGCAACTGCAACAGCTTGCGCAGGTCCTTGCCATCACTGGCCGACTCCTTAAAACCCTTTGACGCGCTGACCAGCAGTCGCGCCAAGGCACGCGCCTGCTTTGCGCCGGCGCGGCTGAGGATGTCCGCAATCAGGACCTCAAAGGCATCGTAGCTCTGCCCGAGCAGTTCCGGACCGAGATCGAAGAAATCCTTCGCATCGGGATGCGCACTGATCAGATCGAACGTTTCCACGACCCATATTTCACACGCCAGGTTAAGTTGCGTGCGGAGGTTTGGCAACGCGTCCAGCTCGGCCCGAATTCTGCGTTCCAGCTCCCGCGCCACCTGTTCGGCGACCGCCCGGAACACGTCGGCCTTGTCCTGAAACTCCAGATATAGCAGCGGTCGGGATAGTCCTGCAGCCTTGGCCAGATCGGCCATGGTCGTGCGCGCATAGCCGTAGCGCAGGAATGTTTCCGACGCGGCATTCACGATGCCTTCACGGCGGGAGGGTATGTCAGCGCCGTTCAATGGTGCGGTAGTCATGGTTGACACATTGACAATAAGCATAAATCATATCGCCATACATTTTGACAATAATTATCCATGTGCAAATTAGCTGGCCGCTGCACCAGTGTTGGGCCACGCTATGCTTTCAGGGACACCATGATGAAGATGACGGGCCGTACCATACTTGTTACCGGTGGCAGTTCGGGAATCGGTCTTGAATTCGCACGTCAGTTGCTGGCCCGTGGCAATACGGTCGTCGTAACCGGCCGTCGCGAGACGGCACTCGCCGAAGCGCACGAAACTTCCCAGCGTTCAGACCGTCCGCAGCGACGCGGCCGATCCCGATGCGATTCGCGCACTGCGCGACTGACCTGCGGCGGGATTCTGTAGCCAGTCAGGCAGTGAGTCGCATGTCGATATTATCGGACTCCAGCGAGGCTCGACGGACCGTGGCCGGAGGTTGGTAACGATGGGCGCTATGCGGCCGCCTCTCGTTGTAGAACTGACGCCATTGCTCGATGAGCATTTTTGCCTCGGCGCGGCTGCGGAACCATTCGCGATTCAGCAGTTCGTCACGCAGTTTGCCGTTGAAGCTTTCGACGAAGCCATTCTGCCAAGGGCTACCCGGCGCGATGAAGGCCGGGCCAATCGAGGCGTCACGCAGCCAGCGCATCACCCGGGCGGCGGTAAATTCCGCGCCGTTGTCCGACCGGATGAATGCCGGCTTTCCATACAGCCGCATCAGCCTCGACAGCACCAGAATCACGTCCTGCGAACGCAGGCTGGCACCAACCTCGATTGCCACGCATTCCCGGGTGTACTCGTCGATCACGCACAGCATTTTCAAGACACGGCCGTCGACCAGTTGATCGAGGACGAAGTCGTAACTCCAGACCGAATTGGGCTTTGTCGCGCCAGGCAGGCGGATATCGCTGCCGCAACGTCGTCGACGCGGCCGTCGCTTCGGGATGTTCAGCTTCAGCGCACGCCACATCCGGCGCACGAGCGATTCGCCCAACGACAACCAGGCCGAGATCCGGCAGTAGCCAAAGCGCGGCACTTCCTGGGACGCCGCGATTAACCGTTCGCCCAGGGTCCGGTCTTTCTCCGGTTGCCTGAGCGCGTAGGTCGCCACCCGGCGGCTCAGCCCCAGGTAACGACATGCCTTACGTTGCGATAGTCCCCTCCGGGTCAGGACTTCCAGCGCTTCGCGCCGGCCCGTCGGGGAATTCATTTTTTTCGGCTGAACTCCTTCAGACCATCGATCACCAGCAGTTGCTCGGCAATCAGGCGCTTGAGCCGATCATTTTCCGATTCCAGTTCTTTGAGACGCCGGGCCTCGGCGACATCCATGCCGCCGAACTTGTTTCGCCAGCGGTAGAAAGTCTGTTCCGTGATGTTGTGCCGTTTGCACAGATCCTTCACCGCTTCTTCGCGGCTCTCGGCTTCCCGCAGGATGCGGATGATCTGTTCGTCGGTGTGGCGCTTCTTCATCGAGTTCTCCTTGCCTCTAGGATAAGAGAACTCACTTGCCGTTTGGCTACATGATCCGTCTCAGGTCACGACACCGTGCTACAGGATCATCCGGCACTCGACGTAGTCATTCATTGCGCGGGCATCATGCGCAAGCTGGACTTGCAGAAAGCGGCCGACTTTGTCGACGTGACACGCGAGATCGAGACGAATCTGAACGGCACTATCTGGGCCAACCTGGCTTTTCTCGATCATCTGCGGACAAGGCCCGATGCCATGCTCGTGAATGTTTCGTCCGGCCTCGCGTTTGTGCCTCTGGCCGTCGCACCAATCTATTCGGCTGCCAAAGCTGGACCGCATGCTTACACACAAAGTCTGCGGCTTCAGCTAAAGGATACCCACATCAGCGTTGTCGAACTGGCGCCACCTTCCACCGACACTCCACTCTTTTACGGCGATTTCACAAAGATCGACACGGGTGGTCTCAAACCGATGCGAGTCGATGCGATGGTCACGAAGGCCATTCGCGGCATGGAGCGCGGTCAGACGGAGATCAGGCCATGCCTCGCTAATGTCCTCAAGCTGCTTGGGCGAATTGCGCCGAATACAGCCGTACATATGGCAGGTAATGCGGCTGTCGATGCCATGCGAAAGGCTTCGGTCTAATGTCGCAAATGTTGTGGTCCGCAGTTCGATAGCACGCAAAGCGGAAGTGCGAATGGCACACCGACGTTCAACTTCAGCATCGGCCGGTTGCCGATCCGCGACATCGTTCTCAACAGCTAATTTCTCTCAGCATGTGGCGCGTCAGGAAAAGAAGCGGGGGCGTTCGCCCCACAGCGGTCCTTCTGCGCAATACACAAGATGGTCGAGCACCGGGAGAAGATATCTGGACGCCTTCAGTCGCGGTGTCGAGATCGTCGCCGCATCCGCGCTGAGAGCAGATACCCGGGAAAGCATCTGCATGATGAAGTCCATGAACACGATGGCGCGTTTCGGCAACGGGCGGTTGGCCACATACGGGATCTGGATCGTGACGGGCGGCGCGGCGTCTTCGCTGAGCAACCGCCGCAGGTTGCTGTTTTTCAACCCGTCTTCAAACAGCCATTGCAGCCGATATCCGACTCTAAGGCCCGTGTTGACAGCCTCGTGTACGGCTTCCGGAGAGTTGACGCGCAGCCTGTCCCTGTGTTGATTTGCAGAGACGGATCCGACGGCGAGCTCCCAAAAATTGCCACCACAATTGGGAAAATGAGCAGCGTACACGTCACGTGTCCAACGTCCGAGTTGCCATAGGCTCACTAGAACTTGACGGTAATTCCTGTTGTAAGCTCGATCTGTGACCTATGACCCCAAGCCGTTTCTCCGCCCGATGGGGATATGGCAGCACGCTGGGCGTCCCCGCATGCAAGTTGGTAGGCTGCCAAGACATAGAGCGAAGTTGCTTTCGATAATGAGTAACTGGCGCCAGCCGTAACTTGCTGCCAGCGCGGGTGTCGCCCATCTGCGAAATTTCCGTAACTCGCACCCCCATCCGCCGTTCCATCGGTGAAGGTGTAGACGAGCTGAGTTGCAATCGCTTGCGTGATCTGATAGCTGACGTTCGCCTCGTAATTTAGCAATCGAAGAGAAGTGCCATCGTTGTAGTCAAAAACTACGTCGCTGAAGACAGCTCCGATAGTGAATCCCGAGATCTTGTAGTTGGCTCCGGCCGCTCCCACGGTTTGCTTCGCAACGGGTTGCGAATAAAAGATGTTGGTACTGAGAGTGTTATAGTCGCCCGAAATAGCTCCGCCCGTGTTGCTGCCATTGGCATTGCCCGACGATGGGTGGTTCAATTGCAAAAATGCAGCCGCTATCTTGAGCGGGCCATTTGTATAGGCTGCGCCTACGCTGAAGGCACTGTCGTTTGAGAAGCCGGTTGAATTTCCACCAGACGCTTGATTGCTGAATGCATAGAGACCGCCAAACGATAGCCCGGCAATCTGCGAACTTGCATACTTGACCGAATTGTTGATTCGAAGGGAGTTGAACATGTTGTCGTTGTCACCGATGTGGGCTCCCATTTGATCAGCATACTGCTTCGAGGAGGCGAGGAGACTTACATAGTCCACGACTGAGTCATATTGCCGACCGAATGTCACTGCACCGAATTGCTGCTGGCTCAAGCCAACATATGCCTGGCGACCAAATAAGCGCCCGCCGTTTAACAGCGCACCACTAGAAGAACTGTAACCGTTCTCCAGCCTAAAAATGGCTTTCAGGCCGTTGCCCAAGTCACCTTGTCCGAGCAGCCCCCAGCGATTCCCGAGCCCGATACCTTGCGTCTCCTGCCAGAGTGACTTTCCTTGGACGTTGGATGTGTACGCTATTCCGGTATCAACATTGCCGTACAGTGTCACGCTGCTCTGTGCATGAGCGATAGTTGAAAATCCTCCGAGCAGGAGGGCTCCAATGGTCGATTTTTTCATCATGTGTCTCCTGAATTAATATATATAAATTAGTTAGGCGTATTAAATTCTAGTAATTTAGAAGATACGATCCTCCATAGAAATTTTTCCCGAGCAGATTCGCTGAGCTTTTTTGCAGGAATCTACTGGACGTAGTCCGGCTGGCGGTCTGGTTGCGCCGCGTCGAAGGCCGGGTGCTGTTTCGCATGCTGGAATACGGCCAGCGCGCGCGGGAAGGCGGACAGATCGCAGTCCATACGCAGCGCGTTCGCGATCTGCGGCACAAGACAGATGTCCGCCAGCGTGGGCTCGGCGCCGAAGGCCCACGGGCCTACCTGCGCCACGCTGCGCTGCGCGAGCAGCCGCTCGACGGTGCCCATGCCCTCGGCGATCCAATGCTTGTACCAGGCGTCCTTCTGCTCGGGTGTGACTTTCAGCACGTCCGTCAGGTACTTGAGGATGCGCAGGTTGTTAACCGGGTGAATGTCGCAGGCGATCGCATTTGCGAATTCCAGCACGCGCGCGCGCAGTACCGGTTCGACCGGAATTAGGCGCGGCTCCGGATGCGTGACGTCGAGCCAGTCGATGATCGCGAGCGACTGCGCGAGACGGAAGTCGCCGTCGACAATCGCCGGCACGCTGGCGGAGGCGTTGATGTTGGCGATATAACCCGCGTCGCGCTGCTCGCCGACGCGGATATTGACGCCGTGATACGCGATGTTGAGACCCTTCAGCACGAGCGCAATGCGCACGCGGTACGAGGTCGAGCTGTTGAAGAAGCTGTAGAGATCCACGTTCGTGTTCCTGGATGTCTGCGGGTAAGAGGAGGTCAGGCGATCTTGACGGTCAGCTCACCGAGACGCTCGACGCCTACCTTCATCGTGTCGCCGGGCTTCACCGGGCCGACGCCTTCGGGCGTGCCCGTGTAGATCAGGTCGCCCGGTTCGAGCCGGAAGAACCTCGACAGGTAGGCGACCGTCTCGGCCACCGACCAGATCAGCTGCGTGACGTTACTCTTCTGCTTCGTTTCGCCGTTCACACTTAGCCAGAGGTCGGCTTTCTCGATGTGGCCGACGCTTGCCGCCGGATGGATCGGGCCGATCGGCGCCGATCGGTCGAATGCCTTGCCGATTTCCCACGGACGGCCCATCTCCCGCATCTTCATTTGGAGATCGCGGCGCGTCATGTCGAGGCCGACCGCATAGCCCCAGACGTAGTCGAGCGCCTCCTTGAGCGGGATGTCCGCGCCGCGCTTGCCGATTACGGCCACGAGCTCGGCCTCGTATTGATAGTTCTGCGTTTCGGGCGGATAGTCGAGCGCGAGTGTCTCGTTGTAGCCGACCGGCACCACAGCGTTGTCGGGCTTGCAGAAGAAGAATGGCGGCTCGCGGTCCGGGTCGAAGCCCATCTCGCGCGCGTGCGCGGCGTAGTTGCGGCCGACGCAATAGACGCGGCGCACCGCGATCGCGTCGTTTGTGCGGACGACCGGTACGGCGACCAGCGCTTCGGGCGGGAAAATGAATGCCATGGTGAATCTCGTTGTTGAAATGATTGGAGTCGCGCGTGCCGGACAGGGCTCACGCGGCGGTGCCGTTACTGGCGCTCTTCGCGCAGCAGGCTGAGCGCGGCGAGCACGGGGCGATTCGAGTAGCTGAACAGGACGGCGTCCTCGTCGGTGTCGAACCTGACCGGCTGCCACGACGGCGCGACGAACACGTCGTGCGGCGCGAACTCGAACAACTGTTCTCCGATCCGGACGTTCCCCTGTCCCTCGACCACGCTGAATACCGTGGAATCGGTCGTCCGGTAAGCCTTGCCGCGGAAGCCCCTCGGCAGTAGCTGCATGAAGGTCGCCATCGTCGGCATCGGGTAGCCGCCTGTGGCCGGGTTCACGTAGCGCAACTTGAAGCCGTCCCAGGCGTCAGCCTCGTTCGTGCGAGAGAGCGTGTAGAGTGCCTCGCGGCTGCGCACATACGGGTAGTTGAAGATTGGCGAGTTGCCGTTCTTCACGTCGTGGCGCACCGGCAGCATGTTCTGGCCGTAGCGCGCGAAGCTGTCCCCCTCGGGCCGTTTGACCGGTTGCGTGTCTTCCGGATAGGTCTCGGCAAAGCCGGCGTCCAGCTGGAGCAGGAGCGGAATGTCGAGGCCGTCGAGCCACACGACGGGCTCGCCGCTGGCCTGGATGCTTGGGTTGCCGTGGTCGTGCCACGTCCACGACGGCGTGATGATAAAGTCCCCCGGATGCATCGTCGTGCGCTCGCCGTCGACGGCTGTCCACGCGCTCGTGCCCTCGACGATGAAACGCAGCGCCGACTGCGTGTGACGGTGGCTCGGCGCGATCTCGCCCGGCAGGATTAGCTGCAGGCCGGCGTAGAGGTTCGACGTGATGCTCGCCTTGCCGGGCAGGCCCGGGTTTTCGAGGATTAGCACGCGGCGGATGGCCTCGGCCGCGCTGATGACCTTGCCGGACTCCAGCACGAACTTGCGCAGTTGTGCATACTTCCAGATCGCCGGGACGGCCTGCGGACGCGGCTCCTTCGGCACGAGCGTGTGCAGCGATTCCCAGAGCGGCGCCATACCGAGCTTGGCAATCTGCTCGTAGTAGGCGATGCGGGAAGGGCTGTGGTTTCTAATCGTCATTGGATACTTCTCCAATTCAATTTCGCAATCCCGGCTGGCTTTCCAGTCTGCGGGGGGGTGAGAAAGGGCGACCGGTATCAACCGAGTTCGTGCGGAGGTGAGCGCTGGTCGGATTGCATGCCCCGCGTACTGTTGTGGCCGGCAAGCGCTGATGGCGAGCCGTTCCCCAGTCACTAGCTCAGCCAACCTGTGGGAGTTCTTTCGGTACGCCGATCAGGCACTCCGCCTGCTTGGGGCGCACGACCATAAAGTCAGACAGCATGCAACCGACATCGGGCTTCCAGGCGGAATTGTGCAAATCGATGTTATTGCCGAACGTCATGCCTTCTTCCAGAACCATGTCTGCAATACGATTCCCGTTCAATGTGTTGGATCCGTAGCCGTCCTGGTAGATCACCGTAGGAAATTCTGGCGACGCCGTGCCCATTGCGTGAAAACCAAGCTCGACCCAGTCAAGCTTCGCATCTTGAGCTGGCTTACGGATCATCTGGATCGCTTCGCCAATGGTGCGACCGGCTACGAGTGCCTCCTTACTTGCCTCGAGACATTCGTGCGAAACAGCCCAGATATTCAGCAGTTCTCGCGGCGCCTTCTTGCCGATATAGACGGAAAACTCCGTGTGACAGCGGTAGCCGCCGTATTTGGTATGCCATTCCGTGACAATTATGTCCCCGTATTGAAGCGGTCTCATGGTCGGCGTGAGAGGTTGCTCGCAGCCATGAAGCAGATGCCATAGCTCGTCAGTTGGATGGTCGACCGGGCCTGCTGCAAACAGATTGAAGATGTTCGGTTCACCGCCGTTGGCGATTTGTGTTCGAATCATCTCGGCATACACCGCTGCGTCTGGCACACCAGGGCGGGCCGTTTCTACCATCGCGTCAATGACTTTTCGGGCGATGCGTCCAGCGCCCCGCAGCATGTCGATTTCTTCCTCGCTTTTTACCATTCGCATTTCCTGGAGCAGTGCGCTAGCGTCCTGGAATTCCGCGTTTGGCAAAAGGCGCTTCAATGCCAGTACGTCTTCATGAAGTAGGGTTGGCGTGGTCTGGATCGTAGAAGAGAAGCCGACCAGGCCAATGCGAGCACCGCCGAGACCCCGTTGACGAAGCTCGTCTGCAACCACAGTCATCCCACCTCGTGTACGGAAGTCGCGGATCCACTTTTGGACCGACAAATACATGTTTGTCGGTCTGTTCATGTGGGCGACCGCGTTCCAGACGACCGGATCGCCAACTAGAGGGAATAGCGCGTCGGCACCGATTTGGGAGTCCACCTGCAGCATGTAACGCATGTTGGCCATGCCCATTCCCCAATAGATATCGTTACCGAGGAATACAAGCGCATCTAAACCAGCCATCAGCATCTTTTTGCGCGCCCGATCCCAGCGGCGGTCACGCTCTTCGAGCGAGAGCTGGGGAACGAAAGCGGTGAGATCGACGGCACGAGCTTCTTCGCTGATCGATGCAGAAAGGGTGGACGGGAAATCTCTTTGATTCATATATGTACTCCTAAAGAAAATTGAAAGAATGGTGTTTTAACGAGAATGATTTCGAGGAATTCTCGAAGTGAATCGTTCGATCTACGTGCTCTTGCTAATGCAACTATCAGAGGAAGGGATGTCGCCCTCGATGGAGCGTGCTCGTGGCTCAGGTGGGATCCGTGAGTCCGGTCGTCAATGACTCACCTCTAGGGATCTGTGGATCACTCTCGGGAAACGCCAATTGCAACGTACGACGTGTGGTCGGAAGCAGGTAGATCAACGCCATGGCAATCGCTGCGATAACACACGGAGAGGCAGCGGCATAGAAAATCTCGTTGGTTGTCCATTTCCAGCCAACGAGGACTCCGCCCATCAACGGTCCGAGCATGGAGCCGAGTCGTCCGATGCCTGTTGCCCAGCCCACACCAGTTGAGCGGATGAGCGTTGGATACACGGCGACGTTTAGTGCATGGGTTACCCCTTGTGTACCGCTGCCTAGTCCGGCTACGAAGACCACGGCGACGAGAAGCAGGAAGACGTGAGTGGTCCATCCCATGAAAGCTAGTGCGACCGCGTAGAGCGCACAGGTAGCGGCCAGCGCCAGTGCTGACCAACGACGCCTGAGCAGCGGGGCAAGCGCGAGGGAGGACAGTGCAGAGCCGATGGGGAAAGCCGCTAACGCCAAGGCTGAGTTGCCGATAGACATGCCAGCGGCAGTGAATAAGGTCGGCAGCCAGCTGAAAACGAAGTAGGTCGCGATCAGCAGCATCAGCACCGTTGTCCAGATCAGTGTTGTGTAAGCTGCCCGGCCTTCGGCGAACAGGCTGCGCACCGGTGAGCGCTGGATACTTGGTTCACCGGCTACGACAAACTTGGCATCGTGTGGTAATTCAAGTTCGGGTGCGATGCGATTCAGTATCCGCCGCACTCGTTCGGGTGATCTGCCGAATACAACCAGTTGTCGCGATGAATCTGGAACTGCCAGGACGGCGACCAGTGCGATGGCTAAGGCAATGGCTCCGCCTACATAGAATATGCTTTGCCACCCGAGGGTAGGCACTAGTGCTGCGGCGAGAAATCCCCCGAACGTCGTGCCGGCAAGATAGCCCATCGCACATACCGTGACGAGGGAGCTGCGCCGGGTTGCGGGTACATACTCTGAGGTGAGCGCAATCGCGTTTGGGTAGGCACCGCCAATACCTACGCCAGCCGCAAACTGGAGAAGCATCAGTATTTCCGGGGAGGTGGTTGCACCCTTCGCCAGATTGAGCAGACCAAATGCAATTAGACTTGAAACCAGCATAGGTTTGCGTCCTACTTTGTCGGAAATCAAACCCATGAGCAAGTTCCCGATACCCATACCCAGCACGCCGGCCGTGAAAATCGGCCCCAACGTTTCGCGGCTGAAACCCAGACTCCGTACCAGCGCTGGCGCCACATAGCCGATTGCCTGGGCGTCGAAACCATCTACTGCCATAGCAAGCGTGCATGTCACAACGATTCCCCACTGGAATGCGGACATCGACCGCGAATCGATCATGGCCGCCACCTCAAAAGTGCGCTGCATTGACTTGTCTCCTTGATGTCCGGCGGCGCCGGTGCGCCGTCGAGTGGCGATTAGTTTGTGAAACAATAGTTGGCATACAAATTATTGTCAAGGACAAGTTATTGGGTTATCTATACGCCATGAACAAGGCCACCCAGGAAAGCAAGTTGTCGTCCGATACTGATGAAGGGGTTTCACATCGGTTGACGTTTCTATTGCATCGGATAGTCTCGGTCCTCGTCGATGCAAGTTCGCCACAATTCCGTTCCTTGGGACTGAGCATCCCTGCAGCGCGGGCCCTCGTCGCACTATACGAAGGCGGTTCGCAAATGACGGTCGGGAAGCTGGCGGAAACAACATCGACTGATCTGTCAACGATGTCTCACATCTTGAGACGCCTCGAGTCTCAGCAATTGATAAGCAGGACGCGCCTGGAGGGGGACAACCGCGTGGTTTATGCGACGCTAACGGATCAGGGGCGATCCGTCGGGAAGGAGTGCCACGACGCGAGTCTTGAGCACGAGGCTGTCCTGCTTAGTGATATGTCTCCGGACGAGTCTGCGTTGCTAAAGCGCACGTTGATCCGCCTTTACCGTAACGCAAAGGCCGGCTTTGAGCCCTGAGTTGCCCTCACAGCCAATTTCAGGCCCGATAAGTGGCAATGGCATGTCTTTTGCTTGAGCGAAGCCGGCGCGGACTTAAAGGTCACATCGGGGTCGTTGTTTGGCAGCCTTGTGGTGCCCTATGACTCGACGGCTGTGGCGGGGCCTCGGCCTGACTCACCAAGCGACGGTTATCCGGTACTGCTGCGCCACGCCAGTCCGGTCGCGCGTTTGAAGGCGCTGCTGAACGCACTTTCTATTGATAGCCCAACGAATAGCCGATCACTGATATGGGCTGAACACTGCTGCACAGCAACTTTGCCCCGAGGTGCATGCGCTAGCGCACGAGATATTCGAAAGTCTGTCGATGCCTTTGCACGCGAATTCATGGTCACGGGTGATGGTGCTGGATCTGCTGATTGCGAACGCCGGCATCATGGCGACATTACTCACGCGTGACGTGCGAGGCTACGAAGGACAATTTGCCACGAACCATCTGGGGCATTTCCAGCTTGCGGCGACGCTGTGGCCCAGCCTGCGCCGGGCAGGCGGGCGCGTGCCGTCGTGCTTTCGTCTGGCGCACATTGCTTTTGCTACGTCGATCTCGACGACCCGAATTATCTTCACCGGTCCTATGACAGGTGGAAAGCTTACGGACAGTCGAAAACCGCCAATGCGGTCTTGGTCTGGACCTCCGTGATCCGGCGCACGGCGTACGCGCTTTCGCTGTCCATCCAGGCTCCATCCATCATCACTGACGCTCCAGCGTCACCGGACGCTTGCGGACTTGCAGGCCATGGGTTTTCGCAATGCCGAAGGCAAGATCCCGCCGGGAATCGCGGAACGCTAACAGTGCGGCAAGGCGCCGCAACGACGGTCTGGTGTGCGACCAGCCCTCAAATGGAGGGGGCGCGGTGTCTATTGTGAGGATTGCGATATTGCGTCCACGAGGCCGGCCGATTCGACTGATATGTACGGTGTAGGCGTTCGACCCGGCCGCGCGAACAGGTTGTGGCAATGAGTGAGCAATTGACAGGGGTCGCATTCGACGCTGCATAGAAACCCATTGGCGTTGTTGTGCTATTCAGCTCTTCAGCCGGTGATCCTCGTCTGACAAGGAATTTGTGAAAGTTGCCCGTTCGGGAATTGGCGCTAGCTATTCCTCCAGTTACATATTTCGGGGCAGGTTGTTAATGGCATGCCTTGGATGAGAGATGAGATCGAGTGACCGCACTCGCCGAAACAATACCAGCCTGCCACGCTAAGCGGCGCGTGGGTCCGAGTCCCCCGTCTCTGCCGGAAATGGCGGTAGAACCCGCAGGGTACATGGGAGACGTTGTCGAATGAACACGAGCCGGATAGGTTGGATAGTTCCGGCGAGGGCAGCACGTGCTGGGAGAGGAAACGGAGTACAGCAAGGCGATCCGACGCGATAGTTCCGACGCATGGTCGCGCCGACATACGTGCTGGCGGCGACGCTGGAGCGGCGCCCTGCGGCGGCACACGGGAGCAACGTGTCGTCAGTTACCTATCGGTTCCTGCGCTTGACACCTTTGGCCAGAAATCGTCAGAGTTCGCTGCCGGCCTGGATCAGGTGGGCCGTCAATCGCCCAGGGACCAAGTTTGATCGGATTGTAGTCATGCCTGGGAAAAACTGTCCGCGTTTCACGGGCATTGACCGGCAACGACTGCGTCCAATCACGACGTCTTTCCTCGTCAGGTGTGTCTTGCCAGTGCTGGAATTTTGTCAGGAACTCAGGTGCCAGCAAAACTAGGTCGTGGCGAGAGACATCGAATGGCCGATCTGGATGGTGCCGAACGTCCGTGCGCTTTGCGCTGGACGTCAGGTCTCCGAACTCGCGGCGTGCAAGTCAGGGACCACCCGGACGATGCCCCGTATGCCGTTCGATGAGCCGCAACAGACACGCTATGCCAAACGGTTTCTGCAGGGACTCGTCTACGGGCAGAAAGCCAGACGGCTGCTGCGCACTCATCATGAAATCCCGGATACCAGCCAGTTCCGGCGCTGCCGTAGCAAGCGAGAGAGGCTGAGCCGTCCATGACGGGCATCATCCAGTCTGTCAGGACGAGGTCTGGCCGCCATTGTGCGATGGATTCGAGCGCACGCGCTCCGTTCCCAGCGGCTCGGACTTCCAGCCCATATTCCGTGAGCGCGAGTTCCAGCGCCTCGACGATGGCGGGTTCATCGTCCACCAGCAATACCCTGATCATCCTTTGCCATCCCCTGGTTCGGCAATTCGTGAGCAAGGCCCTGAGCCATCCCGGAACGACTGCCGCGCTGATAGAATCAACCGCTGTAGTGACGCCCATGGAGCGATGGGGAGCGGGAGCACCCAGCCTGAAAGAGATACGCACCAACAGCCAGGGTAACGACGATGCACGAATCTGGAATCATGCAGCGCGAGGCCTATGACGACTGGGCCAGTCAATGGGTTGCGTCGACTGAGGACTACTCGGTTTTCCTTATCACGTCCGAAGGGGACGTTGCCAGCTGGAACCCCGGCGGCACCCGGATCGAGGGTTACCAGCTGGAAGAAATCATCGGACGCAATTTTTCCACGCTTTACACCGATGAAGACCGCGGAAACGGGGTGCCGGATGCGGTACTGGAAAGCGTCCTGCAACGGGGGCGTCATGAGTCGGAGGGATGGCGCCGGCAAAAAGACGGCACTCATTTCTGGGCGAGCGTGGTTACGACGGGGCTGCGCGATCCCCGCGGCGAGTTCCGTGGGGCGGTTCAGATAGTGCGAGATGTGGGTGAGAAGCGCAGGGCACATGAAGCCGCGATCGAAAGCGAGCGGCGCTTCCGGCTGCTGGTACAGGGGGTGACGGACTACGCCATCTTCATGCTCTCACCCGAGGGCTATGTGACGAACTGGAACAGTGGTGCCCGCAGGATAAAGGGTTACAGCGAGCAGGAGATCATCGGCTCTCATTTTTCCCGTTTCTATAAGCCCGAAGACGTCGCTGCCGGTAAACCGCAGCGTGGCCTGGAGACGGCGGCCCGTGAGGGGCGTTTTGAGGCGGAAGGCTGGCGGGTGCGCCGTGACGGGACGACCTTCTGGGCCCATGTGGTGATCCATGCGATTCGCGACGACGAAGGAACCCTCATCGGTTTTGCGAAGGTGACGCGGGACGTTACCGAACGGCGCCAGGCGAGCGAAATGCTCGAACAGACGCGAGCGGCGCTGTTTCAGGCGCAGAAGATGGAAGCAATTGGCAAGCTGACAGGTGGCGTTGCCCACGATTTCAACAACGTGCTGCAGGTCTTACGGGGCAACCTCGAACTGCTGGAGAACCGGCATCGCCGCGACAACTGGAGCGTGGAACGCCTCGCCCACGCAATCGATGCCGTCGAGCGTGGCGCCAAACTCGCATCCCAGCTTCTCGCGTTCGGTCGGCGGCAGGCGCTGCGGCCCGTTGTTGTGAACCTTGCGGCCATGGTGCGCGCGATGGATAGTATGCTGGCGCGAACGCTTGGAGAAACAGTCAGCGTGGAAACAGTTGTCGCTGCCGGTCTGTGGAACACGCTGGTCGATCCTCACCAGCTTGAAAATGTGCTGCTGAACCTGGCTATCAATGCGCGCGACGCGATGCCCACCGGCGGACGCCTTACGCTTGAGCTTGCTAACGCGATGCTGGACGATCGTTATGTAGGCGCCCTGTCGGATGTGCCGGCGGGTCAGTACGTGATGCTGGCTGTGACGGACACAGGAGTGGGCATGCCACCGGATGTTGTCGAGCGGGCCTTTGACCCGTTTTTCACCACCAAGCCTGAGGGGCTGGGAACCGGGTTGGGCCTGAGCATGGCTTATGGTCTCGTCAAGCAGAGCGGTGGACATATCCGGATCTACAGCGAACTCGGACACGGCACGACGGTAAGAATATATTTGCCGCGTTCAATGGCGAATGCTGTTGAGCTGCCGTCGAGACAAAGCAAGGGAGGGATAACGGGGGGCGGGGAGACCGTGCTGGTGGTGGAGGACGACGCGAAGGTTCAGTCGACGGTCGTCGAGATGCTGGCTGGTCTGGGTTATTCGGTGCTCAAGGCAGACGACGCGGAGCAGGCGCTCGCGGTGATTCGCAGCGGGGTTCATATCGATCTGCTATTCACGGATGTCGTGATGCCTGGAGCACTGCGTAGCCCCGAGATGGCCCGACAGGCCGTGCAGCTTTTGCCTCACCTCAAGGTGCTGTTCACTTCGGGCTACACGCAGAATGCAATCGTGCACGGAGGCCGCCTGGACGCGGGCGTCGAGCTTCTCAGCAAGCCGTATAGCCAGGAAGAACTGGCGCGCAAGCTGCGCCACGTCCTTGGGACGCCTGGCGACGAGATTTCGGGCACAGCAGACGGGCCGTCCGCAGCGCAGACCGGCGATGGCCCCGTGTCGCAAGTGGTCTTGCACGTGCTTGTGGTTGAGGACGATGTCGCGTCTCTGGATGCAGTTTGTGAACTTCTCGAAATGCTGGGTCACCATACGGCGAAGGCCGCAAATGCGAAGCAGGCGATGGAGCAGATAGGCACTGAAAGCTTTGATGTACTGTTGACCGATCTGAACCTGCCCGATGTCTTCGGAATCGACCTGGCGCAACAGGCCGTCGCCGCTCATCCTGACCTGCACGTGATATTTGCGTCGGGAGATAATTTACCGACTGACGTGCAGCTTGGTTTTACATGGAAGGGACTGCGCAAACCCTACACAGTGGACCAGCTTGACGTGGCACTCCGAACAATCGGGCAGTGATTCACTATCAGAATGGCTTTCGCCGCTCGGGGCGCATCCAACTTTTCTGACGGAGGCATTGGATTTGCTGGCTCAGCCGGCCGAGCTGACGGCTGGCGGCTCCGGCAGTCGCGGGACCGCCGATTCGGCGCACGAATAACGCAGAGAGCTGCTCGCTCGCGCTTCCGATTCCACTTGGTACATGGTTGTGCCCGGCATGGCCAACGACGTGAGATTCCGATGGTATGCGAGCGCGCCCACCGCGCTGGCGATGCTCGTCTACGATATCCAGACGTCGGCTCGGCACACCATCGGTCTCGCGATGGCGAGCCGGTTGCTTTGGCCGGTGGCGATCAAGTTGCCGATGCCGCGTGGACTCTGAATGTCTGAATGTAGCTGAAAAGACGTATGAATCGCCTCTGTTTTCCGGGATCCACCATCCCCGTCCGCATCAGATCGGACCTTAGCAGCACGGCGCGGCTGCCACAGACGCCCATCTGCGACGCTGGTACGGCCGCGGTCGCTATCGCGACGGCCACAGATCAGCAACGGAAATATGCGGCTAGTCAACGCAGCTAGATAGGGCAGCCCGTCTGTCTTACGCATATTTCGTACTTCCGATGCGCCTCTTTCGCACAAGCTTCATGGTTCGCCATCTCATGGCAGAGTGTCATGTCGAGTGCTTCGCTCTCGGCACATAGCGATTTCATCTGGGTGCAATCGACATAAACGAGTCCCGACAGGACCACTGTTGCGAATGCTGCTATTGCGGTGTCTGATGTTTTCATGCTTTTCCCGATACGACAATTTTGCATGCTTTCCCCTATGCGACAAGGCCGGTCACACAGGCGCGCGGACCGACGCGTCGGCGGAGCCCTGCAAAATGGACCATGCCGGAAACCAGTCCGTGAGTCTGGGATAACCGTCCACCGTTGCGTCTACCCTGCCGATGGCCAGGAATAGATGCAGTCATCACGCGAGGCAGGAGCATCTGACTACCGGATTTTAATGTTCCGTATCGTCGATACAGGTGCTTCGGTTCTCGGGAGCGGTACGCTAGCGCGAACCCACCGTACGCCTGCCCCAGGCCGGTAGTAGCCGTCCTGTTCTGTATGTCACCCAAGCGTCTTCATGCCCCGGATGGCCAATGCTTTCCGTGCGACACAAACGGAAATGTTTTCCTGGGCATGCCAGACTGTCCGGCTGCGACGCGTAGCGATTCGCTATCCTCAGTTTCATCAATATGCGCCTGGAACCGGGAGGTGCTGACATCGTCGAACCAGCGGTCCAGTTCGCCAAAAAACGGTTCCTGAAACCACTCGTTCATCGCACGCAATGGATTGCCCTGTAGATGTTGGGGCTGGTTCGGTGAGCACTGGGGCCCTTGCGGATTAGTGGTGGCGAGGGCTGTTGACGAAGGCACGCCGCCCTGTCCGAGTCGGCGCAAAAATGTGAATGGATTCCAGTTACCATTCCCGCGTTCCCTATTCATGTTTTAACCTCAAGATCAGGATAACCAGGTCGTAGAAGTCGAGTCGGAGCACCGTGAGACCGCGGACCTATGCGGCCAGCTCGAAGCTGGTTCCCGGTTCACCGCAGCAGCCCGCATCGATTGCTTTTACTGCGTAGCCCATTGCTTCACGCTGCGCCTCACCTGCACTTGTCCACCTCTCGCTGAAGCGTGGTAGGTGCCAGTCCGCCACTGTTGTTCCGTCGCGGTCGATTTTCAGGATCGCGATGAACGTGTCGTTAGCGGAAGAACGCGTTGCGATGTGGCGCACGGGAATGGCGCGAATGTGGATTGAGAAACCTTTCCAGGATTCCTGTATTTCGTTATGCATGACGATGTTCTCCGTAGGGTCGGCGAGCGGCTCGATGCAGGCGCCGCCGTGTATTCCACAACACGGCCCGAACCGCTAGCCAGCAGTGACCGCGATACGTCGTGGCCGGGCTTCATCACGCCGCGGAATGTTGAGTTTCAGTATGCCGTCGCGCAGTTGCGCATCAATGCGCGACGTATCGAAATTGCCGCTGAGCGTGAATGCCCTCGCGAAATGCGGGTCCTGTACCTCGGCATGCTGTAGACGCAGGCCAGACGGCGTCGATACAACGGCCTCCGCCTCGATGTAGAGGCGGTTGTCCTGTACCCGGATGTCGAGCTTCTCGCGAGACACGCCGGGCAGGTCGGCCAGCAGCGTGACGCCCTGGCCGTCCTCGAATATGTCGACGGCAGGCGTGAGCGTGGTGCGCCGCGCTCCTGCGTTCGCCCCTGCTTGTTGCCTCGCGACGGCCGCGCCCGTTTCCGATGAGCGTTCGGCCACTTCAGTACGATCATTCATGGTCATTCTGCTTTGTCTTGCTTGCGATTACTGGACGGTAATGGCGCGTGGCTTCGACGCTTCGAGTTTGCCCACGCTGATCTTCAGACAACCATTCGTATAGCGTGCCTCGACCTTGTCCGGGTCCGCCTGCTGGGGAAGTTCGATCACGCGTCTGAACGAGCCGGAGAATCGCTCCTGCACATAGCTTCGTACCTCGTCGTTCCGGCTGCGTTCGAGGTTCTTGCGCTCGCCGCTGATGATAAGCAGCCCTTTGTCGATTGACACGTCGAGCTGGGCAGGATCCAGCCCCGGCGCAAATGCGACGATCTCGATTGTGTCGTCGGTACTGCCGATGTTGATTTCCGGAAACGCGCCGAGCCGGGCAGCGCGCAGGCTGGTGGAAAAGCCACCGAAGACACTTGCCATCTGCTGTTGCAGACGGTCGATTCCACCGAACAGGTCGGTGCTGAAATAGGGATCACTCATGGTCTGACTCCCTCGGTAAAAGGAGGCGAACCGGACCACGCGCTCCAGTTCGCCTGCCACGGGTCTAATCCGCCGACAAACAGATCGAAACATGCAGCGCGTGAAACGCGACCGCCTGAGCGGAATCTAAAATAGGTCAACCCCGTGAAATTTCAAGACGGGAAAAGTTGGAAATCTGCAATTCCGGAGGGAGCGTGAATCTGCACGATATATTGCAACGCCAGATGGATGCGGTCGGGTTACCGCTTTACGCGATAACCGTCAGTGCCGTGCCGCAAACCAATACGCCCTTGCTGGCGATCCTGCACTGGCACGGCTTTCGACGCGCGACGCCAGTCACGATCCCTGGCATTGAAATTCCGCCTCGTCCGGTCGCCAGCTCTGCAATCCAAGTCAGCGAGCGGTGGGGAAGTTTCGAGGTGATCGATCATGCGTTGCTCGATGTGGCATGGCAACTCGGGGCGTGGGATCTGGAACGGCTTGAGCGGCGACCCTGCAATACGATCGGCGCCCCGGCAGGAGAGGCGCTGGCGTGCCGCCAGGCGTTCGGCGAGTACGTCGACGATCGCAACGGCGAGACGCGGCTTGTCGACGAGGCGCCGTATCGCGAGAAGCTGATGCGTCTCGCGGCCGAGAACGGATACATGCGCTGGACGTTCCGTCCAGTCAAGGGAGGCATATGGCAGACAGTCGGCGATCCCGACGACACGCTGCAGCCCGACGGCGGGCGCCGTCCTCCGTGTCCCGTTTTGCCGCAGAAAACGGGACGCCGCAATCGCGTCGTCTACCGCCTGGGGCGGGTTCGGCGGATCATTCTGCCGTGAAACATTTTGTAACAACTGGAATTCTGGCGACCTCTTGAAGCGCTCCGGCGGCGCCCCTATTTCGGTTTCCGCCAGCTCTCAGCTGGTACGGTTGCGCCCAACGGCCAATGGCAATCGCCCATCTCGCGGGTTGCGTGCGCAGCCGGGTTCCCTTTTTGGTGATCTGTTATCGCTCAGGAGATGGAAGATGAAGATTCGTCCCCTCTACGACCGGGTTATCGTCAAGCGAATCGAGCAGCAGCGCACGACGGCTTCCGGCATCGTGATTCCCGACTCGGCCGCCGAGAAGCCCGAACAGGGCGAAGTTATCGCGGTCGGTGACGGGCGTCTGCTACAGGATGGCACCCGGCGTCCCCTCCAGTTGAAGGTCGGTGACCACGTTCTGTTTGGCAAGTATTCAGGCCAGACCGTCAAGGTCGATGGCGAGGAACTGCTCGTTATGCGCGAGGAAGACGTCATGGGCGTCCTCGAGTCCGACGCAGGCGCCGCACGCAAGGCGGCCTGATTATCTCTTCAATGGCTTATACCGGAGCAACAAGATGAGTGCGAAAGATGTCAAGTTCCACGACAGCGCCCGCAGCCGGATCGTCAAGGGCGTGAACGTGCTGGCCGATGCAGTGAAAGTGACGCTCGGCCCGAAGGGGCGAAATGTCCTGATTGAGCGCAGCTTCGGCGCGCCGACCATCACCAAGGACGGTGTGTCTGTCGCTAAGGAAATCGAGCTGAAGGACCGCTTCGAAAACATGGGCGCCCAGGTTGTCAAGCAGGTCGCATCGAAGACCGCCGATGTCGCCGGCGACGGTACGACGACCGCCACGGTTCTCGCCCAGTCGATCGTGCAGGAAGGCATGAAGCACGTCGCTGCTGGCATGAATCCGATGGACCTGAAGCGCGGCATCGACAAGGCGGTGGCGGCTGTGCTCGATGAACTGCACAGGCTGTCCAAGCCGATAAAGACAAGCCGGGAAATCGCCCAGGTCGGCGCCATCTCGGCGAATGCGGACGAGGCGATCGGCAAGATCATTGCAGACGCGATGGACAAGGTCGGCAAGGAAGGGGTGATTACGGTCGAAGACGGCAAGTCGCTCGAGAACGAACTGGAGGTCGTCGAAGGGATGCAGTTCGATCGGGGTTATCTGAGTCCATACTTCATCAATGACCCGGACAAACAGGTTGCGCATCTCGACGATCCGCTGATCCTGCTGCATGACAAGAAAATTTCCAGTATCCGCGACCTGCTGCCGGTCCTCGAGGCTGCTGCCAAGGCAGGCAAGCCGCTCCTGATCATCGCCGAGGATGTCGAAGGCGAAGCGCTCACGACGCTGGTGGTCAATTCGATGCGCGGTGTGCTGAAGGTGGCGGCGGTGAAGGCCCCGGGCTTTGGCGATCGCCGCAAGGCCCTGCTCGAGGACATTGCGATTCTCACCGGTGCAACGGTCATTTCCGAAGAGACTGGCAAGCAGCTCGAGAAGGCAACGCTCGAAGAGCTGGGCCGCGCGAAGCGTGTTGAGGTGCAGAAGGAAAACACCATCATCATCGATGGTGCAGGTGACCAGACGCGCATCGACGCACGCGTCAAGGCGATCCGCGCGCAGATCGAAGAAGCGACGAGCGACTATGACCGTGAAAAACTGCAGGAGCGCGTGGCGAAGCTTGCCGGTGGCGTTGCGGTGATCAAGGTGGGTGCGGCGACCGAGGTCGAAATGAAGGAAAAGAAAGACCGTGTCGACGATGCGCTGCATGCGACCCGCGCCGCAGTCGAAGAGGGCATCGTGCCAGGCGGCGGCGTGGCGTTGCTGCGGGCGCGTTCGGCCATCTCGAGTCTCACGGGCGCCAACGCCGACCAGGACGCCGGCATCAGGATTGTGCTGCGTGCGCTTGAGGCGCCGCTGCGCGTGATCGCAGCCAATGCGGGCGACGAGCCGTCGGTCGTCGTCGCGAAGGTGCTCAGCGGGAAAGGCAACTACGGCTACAACGCAGCCACGGGCGAGTACGGCGATCTCGTCGAGACAGGTGTGGTCGACCCGACGAAGGTGACGCGTACGGCGCTGCAGAACGCCGCTTCGATCGCCGGACTGATCCTGACCACGGACGCCACGGTAGCGGAAGCGCCAAAAGAAGAAAAAGCCGTGCCGGCACCTGCACCGGAACTGGAATACTAGACGTTGGCTGCCTTGTGCTGGACAGCCGGTCAGCGTGGCTGGGCCCGGCTCCATTTCCCCAGAGGCTTGGAGCCGTCATCGGTGGCTGTAGCGCTGTCCGGCGCACCTGTTTCATGTTTGTCCAAAGGATTGCTGGCGTGGGGTGAGCATGGATCTGACTCTGACGATCGATTCGCGGCCGCTTGACTTTGAACTCGACGACGTGATCGCTGGCCTGCTTGCAGTGCGTTTAAACGTGCCTCCGGGCGAGGATACGCGCGCCGCGATTGGTCGCTACCTGGGGGAGGTCGGTGGGCCGTGGATCCTGGACGAAAATCATATGCGCAAGCGCGTGCTGCGCAGGCTGATACTTGATATTGCCGATCCGGCGCTGGTGGTCCGGTATCTCATGACCGAGCGACCCAAGTGATGCGAAGCGGTGAGCCGGATATGGCTTGAAATGGATGCTTCGATAACCTAAATTAATTTCTGTTTCGGCGATGTGATCGGTGCATCACGTGCTGCATGTTTCCATCTGTTTGTTAGCGGCGGTAGGGCAGGCGAACTGAACCCGAGGCTTTTCTCCTGCCGCCGCATGCAAGGAGAAAATCATGAATGTCTTCCATTCTGATCCACACACCGACGGGCTGTTCGAGCGTCTCCAACGAAAGATTGCCACCCTGTCTGGCGCCGGTGCATCCGCGCTAAGGAGCGGCTATCGGAAAGTATCGCGCAGAGCCGCTGCCGTCTGGTCGGCGATGCAACTGAAAGCAAAGCATTTGCGACATCGCTGATAGTGGGTGGTCCCGCTGGCGCGCGGCCACCCGCGGCGGCGTTAGCAATGCGGCTGTCTATATTGACGCAGGCCTGCTGAGCGTCCATGCAAGTGCTGTTGCGCCTCAGGCTCGCTACAGGTGTAACCACTTCGGTTAGCCGCCCGTGAGACGGTGCGGCGAGCGGAGGAGCCGATGAACACGATCAGGAGCGAAAAGAGAAACGGATACGACGTCCATGTGAAGGTCGTGCAGGTGCATCGAGGTTCCAGCACGATGCAGGACAGCCGTCTGCCCACGGCGGGCTATGTGCCGCTGGTGCAGATTTGCCGGGATGACGAAGTCGTTGTCGAGTGGCACGTGCCGAAGTGTTACCGGCCACGGTCCTTGCGCAAGGAAACGGAGGATGATGCGCTTGCATATGCATCGAAGCTTGTAGAGCAACGACCGTTCGATGGGCCGCCGTCGGGCGTCCCGGTGGCAGCCTGACTGTCCAGGAGCCTTTGCCCTTGGATCTGGGCACAGCCTGACCAAAGACGCGGTAACAGGAAAACCGGACTTACCGTTACCGCGCCACACCGCGACTTTCCGGATGAACATGTCTTAATAGTCACGTCCTGGCATTACGCAGTGCCCGGTGCGCTCGCCTATGTCAGCGGGCAATTGCGGCGATGGAGCGAGCAATACGGCTCTGCCGGATTGGGCCGAAGCATGAGAGAAACACCTATGCGCGTCGGCTGGTGGCTGTTCCCGGCACAGTCGTTCATGCGTGCGGCCGCTTTGACGAAAAAAGGTCTTCGCACGAGTGAACTCTGGAATGTCAGCCTTCGCTTGGACTGGATGGCTATCGGGATGAATAGCCGCCGCAGGCGGCAGCGTGACTGTCTCGTTTATCCCGTCGACACGCGGCCATTGACGACACACCTATCGATAGGACCCGCCCCCGGAAAAAGTGAACATGCGCGACTTCGAAAGGGCGCGGCGGATCCAGTCTGGAGATCGTTCCGGGTCATGTCGAAGTGATCACAGTCAGCGTGCGCAAAAGCGCGAATCCTGAGACGTTTCGGGTTGGACGGCGAAGCGGATTTCAAAGGTGGTGCCGTGACCTTCGCGGGTCTCGAAGCGGATCCTGCCGTCAAGAACCCAGCAAAGTTCCTTGACGATAGCCAGCCCAAGGCCCACGCCGGTATGTCGTCGCCAGCGGCCCGTTCGAACTCGTCGAAGACGCGTTCCCTGTCCGATTGCGCAATGCCCACACCGGTGTCGGCGACGCGCAGATACCAGCCACCTTCGCCGTGGCCACCCATCGCTAGTTCGATTTCACCGGCGTTCGTGTACTTTGTCGCGTTCGACAGCAGGTTCAGCGCCACCTGCTTTACCTTGATGCGGTTCGATAGCACCATTGTCACGCCCGCGTCGAAAACGGTAGACAGACGCAATCCTTTTGCCTCGATAGCCGGACGGCAGGTCGTTACCAGTTCGTCAAAGAGTTCGCGCAGGTCAAACGGATCGACCGCAAGCGGCGCGCTGTCGCCCAGCACCACCGAGTACTCGACCATGTCGTCCACCAACTGCTTCATGTCCGCGGCCTGCCGGGTGGCCAGTGCCAATCCGGCTTCCGTTTTCGATGGCGCGCGCGAAATCAGCTGCAGCGCGATGGAGAATGCGTTCAGGAAGTTGCGCAGGTCGTGCACGACACTGCGGGTAATCTGCATGCGCGATTCATAAAGGTCGCTCACTAGCCGCTGTTTCAGCGTCAGTTCGTGGTTCGCCCGCTCGAGACTACCGGTGTAGTTATCGATTTTCCGGTCGCGTTCCGTGACCACTTCCCGGATCGATGTCACCGCGACGACGCCGAGCGCCTCATCAATCAGTCGCCGGGCACGCCTTTCGTGGCGCCTCGTGAACGAGTCATTCGTTTCCGCAAACGTCTCGGCCGCGTCCGCCAGCACCTGCCGGAACAGGTCGAGTTCGTGAACCAGTTCATCGATGCGATAGCCCTGTTGCCAGCGGACCTTTCCGTGCGTGCGGGCGTCGCGTTCGATCGCCGGCTCCGGCTGTTCGAGATCCTGCGCTTCGAGAGCAGTACAGATCCCGTCCAGGATTTCCGGCAGATGATCGGCGAGCTGATCGTACGTCAGCTTGTCGGCCTCGACGAGGCCGGCGTCGCCGAACACCGCATTCATCCATTTTTCGGTGAGAGCGGTCCGCTCCCGACGCAGGAACCCGGCAAAACTGCGAAGCGGACCTGCTTGCGTATCAGTCATGGTTGGTGCTTGCAGAATAGTATTTCGACAGAACGGGGCGCCCAAATGACGCAGAACGCGTCAGGAACCCCCCTGTAACCGGTTCAAAGCGACGCACCGGAGTCTGTCTGACACGGGAAAGGGAAGACCCTCAAATGGTTCTTGCCGTGGCCAGAAGGGGCGCTGGCGCGGTGGGCAGGATCGCCACGCGTTATTCCTTCAATCCCGCAATTGGAACACGTCTTGCGGTTCGACTAGGGGAAAAAAAGCATAAACCGGGGCCGTATTATTTAATTCTCCTTGTTGACGACGAGCCACGGGCTTGTCCGGTGTTTCACAACGCCTCCAAGGTGGCTCGGGTGGCGCCTGGCAAAGGGTATCTGTTTGTCGACGACGTGCAGACGGCCAAACAGCACCGCCGCGAGGTGGATGCCGCGGTCGAGAAACCACCGGCGGACAGAATGGCGTAGGCACGCTATCTCCGGGACTCACGACCAGATCGACTCGACACGTTGCGCCGTACCAGCATCTGCGCGGCCTTCGTGCGCCGCCTCGCTTCGTGGCCTGGCGCAGCACACATGAATCTCGATATAGCGCCCGGCCAGACAGCATGCGCATCGGCATTACGTCAGGTCGTGACCGGCTAACAGCCAGGCCACCTATCAAAGCCCGAGCCGGTTCGCGCTCCGGGCGTGCCGCGGCTGCCGTCAGTAGATAGGAAACACCAGATCAGGCGTCGGTGTAAACCGGATACCGTTATCCGGACAGATAACGCGTCCGTTGACGGCGACCCGCTGCCCCAGATAAGGCAGCAGGAGCAAAGGGTCTGGTATGCCTGCTTTCCCGAGCACGATGTCGGTCACGACCTTGTCGTTACAGGGCGACGTTGACGGACGGTCGAGCCGGAGCGACGTATAGTCGCCCGGTGCGTACTGTCCGTTACCCCGCTGGATCGTGCCAGTGATCCAGATGTCCTGTTGCGACGGCAACGTTTTCAGGGGTGGCTCAGCGGCTACCGCCGCAGCCGCCGAGCCGGCGGCCAGCACGGCCGACGCCAGCAGTGTCTGTGAGCGTTTTTTCATGGTGCTGCTCCCGTCTGGTTTGATGGTTTGATCCAGGGCGTGACCGGCGAACGGACCGCCGCTGCGGGACAGCTCGATCTCCCGACGATCACTGGATTGGCGGCAAAAAACCCAGCTTCTCGGCGAGCGCGCTAACACACGCACACGCATACACGCCAAAGTGCAGTTCGACTTTTCCCTGGCTTACGGTCGTCACGGTCATCTTCACCTGCTCCGGCAGCAGGCCGGGCACTATCGTCATCGCCGCTTCCAGTTGCTGCGCACAAACGTTGTCTTCCAACAAGGTCGTGCCGACGGCGATATCGTAGGTCTGCTCCTGTGGGAAGACGGTCTCGACCGGTCTCGCACACACGCATGTGGTTTTCGGTTGGCCGCCCCACGACCCCCTTCACGTTTCGCATCGTTTCAGTCGGAAAGCCTCGGGTCGAGCGCAGTCCGACGCGGTGACTGCCCAGCGTCAGCCAGTCCGAGTTGAACTCCATGGTGTCCTCCTTGCAACGCATCGCGACAATAGGGGCTGGCAGGCGGTTTTCAAGACCGGAATTTCACTATCATCTCGGCCCCTTGAAATTTTCGCTGTGGTGTCTATCTTGGATTTCGCTCACGCAGGCGCGCTGGTGTATCAGGCGCGCTGCGTGTTTCGATTTGTTTGCCAGCAACTGGCAGGCGGACCGGAGCGCGTAGGCCGGTCCGCTTCCAGGCTTCACCACGGAGGATATGACCATGAGTGACCTCTATTCCCGAACCGACCTGTTCAGCGAATTCGACCGTCTGCAGCGACAGATGACGAGTCTGTTCGGCGGCTTGCCGTCCAGCATCCGTGCTGGCCGCCTCGGCGCCTTCCCGCAGGGTCAACATTGGTACGACCGACGACTCCATCGAGATCGTCGCATTTGCACCGGGCATCAATGCCGCTGAACTCGACGTGTCGATCGACAAGGGGCTGCTGACGATTGCTGGCGAGCGCAAGCCGGCGCGGTCGGAGGCCAGTGGTGATACGCGCGACGACAGCCGCACCTATGCGCAGGAGCGCTTCGCCGGCGCGTTCCGGCGGGTGATCGAGCTGCCGCAGAACGCTGACCCCGACAAGGTGCAGGCGCACTACGCCAACGGCTGCCTGTCGATTACCGTCGGCAAGCGCGAAGCGTCCAGGCCGCGTGCCATCACCGTCCAGTAATGCCAGTTGTTAACGCCACTTATCCGGGAGTAAGCCATGAACGACAGGACTCAGGTTGCTGAACGCGACCAGCAAGCCGTAGCACGACGCGAGGGCGACCAGCCGGCACGACGGATGACGCTCACACCGGCAGTCGACGTGTTCGAGGACAGCCAGGGCATCACGCTGTGGGCGGACCTGCCAGGCGTCACAAAGGACAAACTCGATGTAAAGGTGCACGACGGAAATCTGTATATCGAGGCTGAAGCGGTTGTGCCGACACCGGCCGGTTTGCGGCTGCAGCATGCCGAGATCCGTGAATCGCGTTTCGCGCGGGCGTTTTCGCTGAGCCCGGACTTCGACACATCGAAGATCGACGCGAACCTGCAGGATGGCGTGCTGAAGCTGACCATTCCACGCCGCGACGAAGCAAGGCCGCGACGGATCGAGGTGCAGACGAACTGAGCCCGGAAGACCCGCAACGACGACAGGAGAAAAGCGGTGACGGCCGCGAGGGCGAGGCCGCCGCCGTTCGTGAAGGAGCGGATGAAGAACGTCATGGAAGAACGTTCGCGCGAAGACGCGATCAGCGCCCGGGCCGTGTTGGTGCGCCGGTTAGCGAGAGGACTGGCCGTCCCCTGATGGATATGTCGCGCTGGTAACGATCGGCATGCGATGCCCGGCTGCTCGCCGACTGCTATCGGCGGCGTGGCGCCAGGCGGGAGGTGGCCGCTGCTGATGCGAGGCGCAATGCGCTGTCTTACGCCGTCTGGCTGACTGCGAGCAGTGTATTCGCGAACGCAGCGCGCGAGGCGACGGTGGCCGCTCGTGAGACGTAGTCCAACGGCGTGAGCAGGGGCGTTGCAGTGTGAGCGCGGACGGATATCCCATTTTCCTGCCAGAGCGTCGAGGAGGATACGATGAACACCGACCTGAAAAAGTGGAACCCTTTCAAATTTCTTCGTGGATCAGCGCGCAAGTCCGACACGGACAACCCGCAAAGTCAGCCAGCCAGCGAACAGTGGCGTGCCGCGTGGCCTGACATTCCTCGACTTTTCTCGCGCGATTCCTGGCGTGCGATGGAGGACTTCGTTCACGATCCGTTTGCAGCGCGCGGAGCGCTCGAACGATGGTTTGGTGACTTCAGTTCCTCGCGTTTCCAGCCGCGCATCGACGTGGTCGACGAAGGGAAGATACTGCGCGTGACCATCGAACTGCCAGGTATGGAGCGGGAGGATCTGAGCGTTAGCGTCGAGGACGGAGCACTGGTGTTGCGCGGTGAGAAAAAGCAGGACGTGCACAGTGAGGAAGACGGCTGCTATCGGCTTGAGCGCGCATATGGGGTCTTCACGCGTACGATCCCGATGCCGGACAACGCTGATCCGGACCACGCTCTCGCAAAGTTTGACAAGGGCGTGCTTACGTTGACGGTGCCAAAACGGGAGCAGTTGCGATCCGCGAGCCGCACGATTGATATCGGCTAGCGTCGGATGGCAACGTTGCGCTTGCGAGGTGAATGAATGGGAGCAGTTCGGGTCGTTAGCTCAGTTGGTAGAGCAGCGGACTTTTAATCCGTTGGTCACTGGTTCGAATCCAGTACGACCCACATCGAACGCACGGGCAGCCATTACCGTTCTCAACGGGATCGGGGGCGCCGCCGTAACGGTTGGCCCCTGCAGACCGCTCGCGGCGCCTCGCGGGCAACCATGCCTGTCGTGAATGGGATGGCCGGCTTTGACACTGCGCCAGATTCAACCGCAGTAACGGCATCTTGTTCTGGCGAGATGCACGAGAGGGCATCGCCATGTTTAGTCATCCAGGTGCCGTACCTATGCTGGTGCACGGACCGCCACCACAAATGCTGAAGGAGCCGGAATGACTCACGTTGTGACCGAAAGCTGCATCCAGTGTCGTTATACCGATTGCGTCGATGTGTGCCCAGTGGATTGCTTCCGTGAAGGTCCGAATTTCCTCGCGATCGACCCGGATGAATGCATTGACTGCGCCGTATGCGTAGCAGAGTGTCCCGTGAATGCGATCTATGCTGAAGATGATGTCCCTCGCGACCAGCGGCATTTCATCAAACTGAATGCGGAACTGGCGCGTCGGTGGCCGGGCATTACGAAGACGAAGGCGCCACTCGCGGAAGCGGACCGGTTCAAGGACGTCAAGGACAAGTTTGGTCTGCTGGAGCGTTGAACTGGCTCATTAACGCCGCGGATGCTCCGTGGCAATGTTATCAAGGGAACGATTGGGTCTGGGAATCGCCGCGCGTTGAGTCAACGGATTTCCGACGATTACTGCGCTCAAAAATCGAGGACCAGTTGCCAATATTCGTTGGGCCGCCCCGCGGACGGTTCTTCTGCACCCACAGCACGTGGGTCCGCTCGCGAGCGGTTTGCTCCAGTCCCGACATCGCGTCCGAACTGCTGGCCAGTTCGTCGCCGCAGGACGCCATCCGGCCTGGACGTCACCGCTGCACAGCCCGGAATTGCAACGTGTCTGTAAAGACGTCACCCACATTTACCAGCGCTGCGGAACCGGTTGGCCGCGCCGCTGCGCAGGGGAGCCGTTATCTGCATTCCCCCTTTCAGAAGCTGATGCAGATGTATGCTTTCCGATCGCGAGTGCATCCTGACCGACCGGTGTGCACGCTCTTTGCAGGACAGGCAATGCACGCGTTTATGCGGTGGACTCGCCACGGGACCTGTGCTGGCTGCCGTAGGGGGAACGATCGCGTACGCCTCACGTCTGTCGTTTCCTTTCGCTTCGGACCTTGCTTTCCGGCAATCCCGGTGATTGCCTGGCTGGGCCTGCTTCTTGCGGCTCCGCGAGCACTTGAATGTTATCGCGTCAGTTGGACTTCGCCGATGGCGGTGCGAAGCTGCACGGTATCGCGTGCGTAGTACCCAACTCAACGAGGGAGCATAGAAATGGACACGGAAAAGGCAGAAGGTGCGGTCCAGGAAGTAGCTGGCAAGGTTCAGAACGCGGCCGGCGCGCTAGCCGGGGACTCCGCGACGCAACTGGCAGGAAAGGCCAGGGAGCTCTCCGGCAAGGCGCAGCAGCTTTGCGCCGACGCCGTCAGCGTGGTACGCGAGACAACTGCCGCCAAACCCTTTGCGACGCTGGTCGTGATTGCCGTTGCGAGCTTTGTTGCCGGTGCCATATGGAGCGTCGGCGGTTCCAGACGCGACGACCGGTAAGCTTGCCTCGGTCGGCAGCCGCGCCGCGGCCTGTAACACTGTGCGTGCCTGTTGGACCATGGCAGTGAGGAGGCGAGGGACGTTCTGCAAACGGATGACCGTCGGGACAGTGGTGGCGCCGGGAGCGGCGGGCTGCGTTCGTGAACCGGGCAAGACCGGTGCGGTCGCTGCCCATACTCTGATGCACTTTCATATGCGCAAAAAGCTTCTCCTGGCAGACGACAACGGCAACGCAACCGCGGCGGTCGCAGCGTTTTTCGAAGCCCACAATTTTGAAGTGCGGACCGCCACCGACGGGGTTACGCGCTCCGGTGCTGTTCCACCTGGCAGCCGGACGCGGCCATGCTGGATATCGATATGCCCGGCGCAAGCGGATATGAAGTCGCGCAGCGCGTGAGACGCACCGAACCCTCGGGCAAGCGGATGTTGCTCGTTGCCATTACCGGGGAAATGCCACCGCACGAGGTGGCCGCTAAATGCTATTCGGCCGGATTCGATCTGCATGTCGCGAAGCCAGCCGATGTCAAGGCGCTCGCCGAATTTGTCATTCTGGGAATCACGAGCTGATTTCTCCGCCGGCTGTCTGAGCAGTCCGCGACGCGGATGACGTGCGTTCCGAAATGCGTTGACAGTCCCGGCTTGCCACTGTATTGTGAACTTTGAACACTCAAGAAGTTCGATTGCTGATCAGCATTTTCCGCCTCTTCTGCGCGGTACTCGTTATCCTCTCCTCTTCCTTGAAGTTTTTGTCGCTCCGCAACGGAGCTGTTATTTCTATCTCAGGGAATTCTCATGGATACCGGTACTGTCAAATGGTTCAACGATAGCAAAGGCTTTGGCTTCATTACTCCTGATGCTGGCGGCGACGATCTCTTCGCTCACTTCTCGGAAATTCGCGGCGACGGTTTCAAGACGCTCGCAGAAAACCAGAAGGTGAGCTACGAGACAAAGCGCGGCCCGAAGGGTATGCAGGCCGCGAATATCTCGCCGCAGTAAAGTATTTCAAGGGCCGGTCTACCGGCCCTTTGGTTATTCGCCTGACTACCATCCTCGCGGAGCCATGCGCTCCCGATCTGATCGCCGGGTTTCAACGTGCGCATCATTTGTCTTTTTGACACGATCCGTCTCGCCCCATTTTCAATTTATTTCGCTTGTACGGCATGGATGTCGTGCGGGTGTTGCCCGGTTATCGCTTATGCAAAATAATAAAGACCTTCACCACTACAACGGTTATTCAGTCTCCCCCGCTGCCCATCGGTTACCGGACGGCTGGTTTGCCGCCAACCTTCTGCTCGTCAGGGGCGATGCGCTTTGCTCCGAGCCAGTGTCCTACAAGTTCCACGCGCTCGACTATTTCGATAACGAAACGCAGGCCCTGGGACACGCTACAACCTGGGCGCGTGACTGGGTCGACAGTCGCGGTTAGTCGACGCTTCCCCCTGCGTAGTAGCGGCAAGACGGACAGCGATCGAGGCTCGATAAGCCGTTGGTGCCGGACCTGTCTGATCGCATCAATACAGAATGGACCAGTGCATTCCGGCGACACGGCTTGAGCGCCTCGCCCTCGTTTCGTCGCAGAGCGATTCGCAGGATGCCCACTGCATGATGAGTCCCACGACGCACGATGTGTGTCACACCCGCGTCAATCATGCCGGTTACGTAACGTCGCAATGAAAAGCTTCGAAGATGGCCAGCCTTGCGACGGCAAGACTGTCACTTGACCGGATCACGGGATCCGGTCGGTTGATCTGCACAACGCTATTCCCGTCAGTCGCATCACAAGGAGCAGAGATGGCGTTATTGGTCATGCAGGTCGCGGTAAGCGGGGAACTGGTCGAGGTTTTCGAAATGCCGGTCGATGACGTCGACGGCCACCGGATGCTCGCTGCCGCCAATGAGGACGAACGGGTGATTCATCCCTCGGGACAGGCACTCGAAGACGGTGAGGTCTGGATTGATCTGATCGACGGAGAGGGGGAAACACTGTTCGATCAGGTGGCGTGTTTTCACCGCGCTGATGCCTCCGACGCGTTGCAGATTCATTTTGGTATGAATGTCGACGTGGTTAAAGATTGCCTTTCAAAGTCGAATATCGCTTCACTCCATACAAGGCACCGTCTGGCGGCCCAGGCGTACTTTCGCAAGGTTGATCGTCTTGTAGACTGCTCACTGGTTGGTTCCCGGCAGAGCAATCGCCGCCGTGCTGGTGACGCCAGCGTCATGGATCTCGTGATAGAACTTCGCAGACGTCTGGATGGTGTTGTCACCCAGCTCGCACTGAGCGAGCTGCCAACGCCTGTGCAGGTCGCAGCACAGCAACTGAAAGACGCGACAAAGAGTTACGTGGGTGCAGTTCAGCGTCTGTGAACCAGCGGCAGTCGCTGTATTGTGGAAGGTGGAGAAGCAGTATGCAAAGAACGGTCAGGTATCGCGGGTTCGACATTTATATTGACCTGGCGCCCACTTCCAAAGACATGTTTGACGCCTGTTTCCGCATAGAGGGACCGACTTATGCCACGGGAGTGGCAGCGCCAGGCCAGCGTATCAAGGTTCACGGTGGCCCGTTTTCCCGTCGTTGGGCTTACTTCGTCGCGGAGATTGCCGGCCAGGCGTCAATCGACGTCATTCTCGGTCCTGACGGATAGTTTTGTCGGCAAAAGCGTGAGAAGCAGACTTGCCTCGCGCGCTTTGCCACCTGCGGTTGCGAGAAGCACTGCACACCGACTTAAAAGGAGAGATGTTCCATGGACGAACGCAAGCGAGACAGCATGATTGCCTATCTCCGTCACCGCATGGATGACTTCGGCATCAGCCCGGACGATCTGGCTGCAGTACTCGCGGCCGAACCGGCAGGCGGCCGCTACCGCAGCGCGAATGGCGATAGCTGGAGCGGCGAAGGGACGATGCCACAATGGCTGAAGCAGGCGATCAGTGCCGGACAGTCCATTGGGCACTTTGAACTGTCATCAGGGTCGGCTTCCAGGCCACCGCTGCCGGCGGGTGCAGACTGGACTAACGACCCGTTCGCCGGCAGTCCACTCGCGCGGCCGAACCCCCGTTAGGCCATCCTTTATGTTTTCCGGTTGTCCCCTGATCAAGACATCGCTGATCGAATTACCGCTACACCGGCATGCATCAACGGCCAGTAAAGCCGCACGGCATATCTGCTCTTGCCTCGAATAAATGGCGGCGAATGACGACGTTTCTAGCAGCAGGTAGTGCTTGCTTCTCCTCTCGGAGGGCAGGCTGGCGATCAGGAGGCTCAGCGCTGGACTTCCTCCAGTATCAGGTAAAACGCAGCGAAGCCTCTAAAATTCACCGGTTTGGTCAGGGGGTATTCAAAAGCCGCCTGAACCGGTGAATCCAGATCACGACATATTTCCGGATGTGCCACGATGTGGTTCGGCTTCAGACGGATCACCCAATCGATATACACAGTGCGCCGGCAATATAGCTATCCCCGACTACGGCCAGATGGTTCGGTACGACAGCGTCGCCCGGCGACCATTCGAGGCTCCGTGGCAGAGGCACCGGGTGACGGCGTCCCGCGGAAGGAACGGTCAGTCTGGGAACGACCGAACCTGGCTTCTATGGGCGGCGCGCGATCGGCGGTGCGGGTGACTTGAGCGCGCGATCGCGACTGGCTGGAAAGTTGACCTCAGGCCAGGCTACCGTGGCCGCGGTCTCGTTGCCGCGAAACAGGCCCGTCGCCTGATCTTGAGCGACGGGCCCGGACGAAGGCGGAATCTTACGACGCCGGTTGGGGGCGGCAAAGCTCCGGGCGGGGGAGGTGGCAGGGGCGAGGTTCCCATCGACGGAGTGGACATCATGCCGGCGCGCACCGGCACGCGTTCGCCGTTCGCATACATGCACTGAAGGTAGGCATGGTCATAGCGTAAGCGGCTCAGCGCGGCCGTTTATCGATTCGCGCGCGCGTGATGCATGATGGTGTTGACGTGGTGGAATCCGTCTAGATCACGGGAGATCGTGTCCATGATCTAGGCCGATCGTGGACACGATCTCTCCAGACCTATCCAGACCTATCCGGTTAGCGATGTAGATGGGGCGGGCGGAGTCAGTTTGCCGACCACGTTCCAAGGTAGCAATTCGTCGATGCGAGTAATCTTGTGATCAGCGATATGGGTCAGGACGTATTCCAGGTAGGCACGCGGGTTGACTCCGTTGAGCTTGCACGTCGCGATCAAGCTATACATCGCTGCGGCGCGCTCGCCACCACTGTCGGAGCCCAGGAACAGATAGTTTTTGCGTCCGAGCGCGACACAACGCAGGGCATTCTCGGCAAGGACGTTGCTGATCTCGGCGCGACCGTCCTCGCAGTAGAACACGAGTGCAGCCCAGTGGTTCAACGAGTAGTTAATCGCGCCTGTCAGAGCGGACTTCTTCGACAGCGTCGCCAGTTTTGCCCTGATCGTCGCTTCGAACGTCGAGAGCAAAGGCTTGCTCTTTTCCTGACGCGCACGCAACCGCTCGTCAGGTGGCTTGCCACGGATCTCCGCTTCGATACTGTAGAGCTCACCGATCATATTGAGCAGTTTCTGGGTATCCGGAGTCGGCGTGTGCACGTGAACATCGTACACGTACCTCCTCGCGTGGTCCCAGCATGCCGCTTCGTGAATCTGTCCGCCGGCATACAGCTTGTCGAACCCGCTGTAGGCATCAGCCTGCAGGATGCCGCGGAATCCGGTGAGCCGGGATTGAGGATGGATGCCTTTGCGATCCGAGGAGAAGTCGAACCATACCGCAGCCGGGTCAGTCGAGCCCGAGCGGCAATCGTCGCGCACATAGACCCAGAAGCGGCCAGTCGACGTCTTTCCGCTGCCTGGCGCGAGCACGGCGACAGGTGTGTCGTCAACGTGCAGTTTTCCGGGGCGCAACGTGTAGCGCTGGAGCGCTTCGACCAGTGGCATGCAAAGCTCGGCGATCTGCCCCATCCAGCGACCCATGCTGGCACGATCCAGCGTCACGCCGTCGCGTGCCGCGATCTCCGACTGGCGATACAGCGGTTGGTGATCCGCGAATTTCGATACCGCAATATCGGCCAGCAGGCTTGGATGCGCGATACTGTGCTCAATCGGCAGGCTGGGCATCGCGGGCTGTTCGATTTGACCACAATCAGGGCAGCACAGCTTGTGGCGTATCGTGCGGATCACTTTGAATGCGGCTGCCACGCGGGCGAGCTGCTCGGATACATCCTCGCCGAGTCGCTGCATCGGCGCTGCGCATCTGGGGCAAGCTGGATCCGGTGTGAGTTCGATTTCGTCGCGCGGCAGGTGCGGCGGCAACGGTTCTCTCGTCCGCGCCCGACCGGGTGGCGCCTGCGATGTCTTGTCTTGATGCCATCGCGTCTCTGCAACACCCTGGCCGGCTGTCAGGTCTTCCAGTTGCGCCTCGAGTTTATCAATCTGGCGGGCCAGTTTTTCGGACTTGCTCCCAAAGTACATCCGCCTGAGCTTGTCGATCTGCGCCTTCAGGCGTTCGATTTCGTCGTCGCGGGCGGCGATCTCCCGGACCATGTTCGCGATCGATGCCTGCTGCTTGAGCACCAGGGCCTGGAGCTCAGCGACGCTGGCGGGAAGCGGCGCATCTTTAGACATGCGTCGCAGTTTACGAGCCTTCGGCGCGGTTTACAACATCGACAGAGTTGCGGTACGTCGGGGCTGCCGCCAATCGATGCCCTCAAGAAGCATCGACAGCTGGGCGCTCGTGAGATGGATCTTTCCACCATCGGCCTGTGGCCAGATAAAACGGCCTCGCTCCAATCGTTTTGCGAGCAGCCAAAGTCCGTCTTCGGTTGCCCACAGCAGTTTCACGAGATCGCCACGGCGGCCGCGGAAGATGTACAGGTTGCCGCCCAGTGGATTTTCGTCAAGCGCAGTCTGTACCTTTGCAGCCAGTCCCTGGAAACCACAGCGCATATCTGTCACACCCGCAGCAAGCCAGATGCGTGTGCCAGCTGGCAGTGCAATCATTTCAGGCATTCCTGCAGGAATGCTTCGGCTCGATCGGCAGACAGACCACGAATCGTCACGCGCCGTTTACCGATCTCCACCTCAATCTCGCATATGAGCGCGGCGGGCGGCGCAGGCGTGGGTATGTCGTCCGGCAATTTCGATACAACGTTCGAGGCCGGCTGCATCGCTGACTCCGCAACATCGATCACATCGACGGCAAGCAAGCCCAAACGCGGCGTTGTCAGTTCGGCCGCGTTATCCAGCGTCAGCCGGCCGTCCCGATACTGCTGTCGCCACGAGAACACGACGTTGGTGTTGATGTTGTGCCGTCGGGCAACGATCGACACCGACATGCCAGGCTCCAACGTTTCCCTGATCACCTGTTGCTTGAATTCTCGCGTATACGTGCGATGACTGTGGACACGTTCCCCTGCGCTCGACATGGCTGACTGGCTCCGTCAATCTAGACGCGCCCATCATGCATAGGAAAAATCAGCATGGGCAAACGGCCGCACTGAGCCGCTTACGTCATAGCGGCGTTGCGCGTTATAGATGGAACCCCGTGCGGCTGCCGTCCCGAAGGCGCTGCCCGCGAGGAGACCTGCACCTGCTCCGACTGCCGCGCCAGCGCCACCGTTGAAAGCGGCCCCCGCGGCAGCGCCAAGTGCAGTGCCCACTGCGGCGCCGCCCAGCGCGGTGTTCGCCGCCGTCTCATTGGCGCCTGCGCCACCTGCCTGGCCTAATGCGAAATGACGACAGGTCGCATCATCCGTTTCGAACTGGTCAAACGTCTTGCCGGTGCCGGGAAGGGCCATTACGCTCGGCGCGGTCGGAAGTTCGGCGCACGCTCCAGGAAGCCGATGGGCGCCCCGATCGCTGCAAGAAACAACAGCTTTGAGGAGTTCATAACGGTTGCCCCCCGTCAGTTCGTGGCCGAAGGCTGCGGGGCGACAGGGCGCCAACCTGCAGGGCAATTCTTGACGTATGGGTAGTAGGCTTTCGACGCATCGCAGTAGTACCACGGCGTGTTCGACGTACCGGAGCCGTCACTGGAAGAAGTCGCTTGTGGAGCCTGTTCTACATAGCTCACTGGCGGAGCTGGGATTGCTACTACCGGTGGGTAGTAATAGGGAACCGGCGCCACGGGATAATAGGGCACTCCGGCACCGACAAATACGCCCACACGTGCAGCGTCTACGGGTGCGCACGCGCACGCCGCCGCGATGGCAGCCAGCGCCAGGCTAAGGTTTACGCGTTTCATGATGTTCTCCTGATACCGGATGGACAGTGCCTGATGCGAGTGTCGCCGGGAAAACGCGGCGGCCCCCGCATACAAGCGTTACTAACCAGACCGGTCATAACGTAGGAAACACCCGATGGAAAATCAATTACAAAAACTGGGTTCAAGTTTTCAGATTGTTACGTCATTGGTCCCATTCCTAGGCAGCGGACGATCCGGTTTTTGCCATGAATCAGGTACGCCGAATATGCCGACCGGTTGCCAGCCTGGTGGGTCGGGAAGCTCTTCTCTGCGGTCATCTACCCCTTGAAATCCGCCCGGGTGCATCCTATTTTGAATCTCGCCAGACAACCGGTCTTCATCACACGGCAAGTTCGTTAATGTCGTCGAGGGTGGCGTAGCCGAAACGGCAACTGTAGTCGCGCCAATGGGTACTTCGACTAGCGATGGAGCGATACGAGTCCGAAGACGCTGAACTTTGTACTTTGCATCCAGCTACGTCGGTTGTCTGGCTTTGGAATGGCACCGACTGGAGAGACAGGTTTCCTATGGAGAGTTCGTTTGCGCTTTAAGCGCGGCCGCTGGGTTCCGGCTTGAACGGAGACATTAGCGAAGCCATCCGTTGTTCATGCGGATAGTAGCCGCCGACCCTGAAGCGCCGCTTTTCGAATAGCAGGAGATCGGCGTTGTGGATGAGTGACGCAATGTGGGAAATACATGGCTCCGCGGCGCGCCTGGTTGGGAAGCTCGCGCTGAGTGCGCCGCGATTTGGAACAGGAGATTTGTGGCGCCCGATGGCGCCGTCCCGATGATCTGGAGGCTTACTATGCTCGACGTAATAGAAACGTCCTGGAAAGGGCACACGATCAAGGTTCGCCCGATTGCCGTACGCCAACTGGGGGCACGGAAGTCATCGCCGGATAGTTACATCGCCATTGTACAGATCCAACGAGACGGATTGACCGTGTCCGACTGGCATCTTCCCCGTTTTAGCCAGCGGTGGGCCAGCAAGGATGGCGCGGCAGGAGAGGCACTGGATTACGCGGTGCAGGCGATTAACGATGGGGCGTTGGACGACCCGAGCGGTGCGATGATTCTCGCCGCATAGAGAGGCAAGGTCATGAGCGCGACTGGCGACGCACGGGCTACTCGACCAGGCGAAGTGAACTTACGTTGATGCCAACGATACGCCAATTCGCGAACTGGCTAAAGAGGAGCCGGACGCAGGCGTCGGATGATTTCACGGCAGTTCTGCTCATGGCCGGTTCAACTCGACGACCGGCGACGTAAGACGCTGGGATATCGCGGGCGCATCCGCGTTATCGAAGCATGGTCGCTTCGGATAATCGACGGAATATCGCGCGATCACATTCTTCAGTGGAGTTGCTAAGCGGCAGACTTGCCATGGGTCGACCGGCGGTTCAGGTCGCATCGTGCTTCGGCGAGCAATGAGAGCAGTTGCGAAAGCGGAAAACACGGCTGTCGCTGCGCCCGCGACTGTGATTCTGTGCGGGCTCGTCTATGTGAATTGCGCGCAATTACGGTTCGCCACGCATCGAAAGTGAAGTGTGCGGTCCCGCTATCACCGTGAGGGCTGCGAACCAGAGGCGGCAAGGCAGAAGGACGTCGGAGGTGCCGGAAATGCATTGAACGACCGGGATGCTCTGTATAAGGGTTGCATGTCATCCGTACAGCATCAGAGATCGTTTGCTGGATCTTCATCGCGGCGACCTCGTCAGCCTTCATTAGGCATGCATCAGATGTAGAGGTTGAAAATGGAGCGCTTTTATCTTTCTGAATTTGACCAGTTTCTGAACCAGCTAAAGCTTGGCCACCCGGATATTCCGGAACAGCAAGAAAAAGGTCGAGCGCTGCAATGGGACAAATTGCCTGCGGCCCCCGACGGGCGCCCCTGGTTCGTTGCTGAACCATTTACGCGGGAGGGTTATGTCTATTATGAGAACCCGCCTCGCCGGACTTTAAACATTCCGCGGGGTACGCGTGTGTAACGCGCACAGCGATGCCTGCTCGGGCAGTTCATGAGGCCTTGCGAGGATCCGAATCACGCATATGCATTAGCTCGGAGAATCCGCACTGTTACAAGTGGCAGTGCCCGATAGCCTGGCTTCCAGTGGCCGCGGTTCCCGGGAAAGGCGTGTCCCGACCGATTCGTGACGGCCACCATGATTGCCACCCAGGTGAATGACATGAACGAACAAACTTCCATTTCGCGCGTCATTCCCGCGCAGCCAAGGACCGGACTTGGTGCCTTCGAGCCCCGGGTGCCGGAACGAGCGGGTGCAATAATTGGCGGCGCGATTGTTCTTGCCCTGGTAGCACTGGGCATCGTACACGTATTCGTCTCCGGCCTGATGACGAGTACACCGGGCTATGTAAAGCCACAGGACGACGGCAGCACGCAGTACGTCAATGTGGTGTTGCCAAAAAAGGTATCGGGCAGCGGTGAAATCTTCTTGCCTGGCACGCTACACGGATACATCGAATCCCCGATCTATTCCCGGGCAACAGGTTACGTGTTGCACTGGTACGCTGATATTGGCACGCGAGTGACAAGGGGGCAGGTGCTTGCGATTCTGGACACACCGGAGATCGACCAGGAACTGGCACAGGCCATCGCGCAACGGAACGAGGCGAACGCGACTCTGGCACTTGCCAGGACTTCATACGAGCGCTGGCAGGAACTTCGCGAACACGATGTAGCGTCCGAGCAGGCACTGGAAGAGCGCCAGAGCACATATATGCAGGACGTTGCCAGTCTCGAGGCAGCCGACGCCAACGTGCAGCGTCTGCGGCAACTGGAGGCGTTCAAGCGCATCGTAGCGCCGTTCTCCGGCGTCATCACCCAGCGCAATGTCGACATAGGCGACCTGGTCTATGCAGGCAATGTGTCGGGCCGCGCGCTCTTTGCGATGGTGCAGGCGGACCCGCTGAGGGTGTATGTGCAGCTACCGCAGGCTTACGCACAGAATGTGAAGCAGGGGCAGGACGTGACGGTTACACAGGCTGAATTGCCTGGGCAACGGTTCCACGGCTCGATTGCTCATATCTCCGGCGCAATCGATGCCTCGACCCGTTCGCTGCAGCTGGAAGTGAGATTACCCAACCCCGATAACAGGCTGAGACCAGGTGCGTATGTACAGGTGGCGCTACGGCTCTCTGCTGACGGGCCGCTTCTCGTTCCGGACAATGTGCTGGTGTTTCGTTCGGAAGGGCCTCGCGTGGCGGTCGTCGGTCAGGATGGCAAAGTTCAGTTACGGAAAATCGTCATTCGTCGCGACCTGGGCGAGTCGCTTGAGATCGAAAGCGGTATCGGTCCAGCGGACAAGATCATTATCAACCCCAGCGATTCCATCGCCGATGGAGAGCACGTGCGCATCGTTCCTGGCCAACAGATGGTGAGATTACCAACGTCGTAAAGCAGGGGCTCAAATGAAGTCGACCTATACGAGGCCAAAAACCGCATGCCTGGAAGGCAGGACGAATTCGAACCGCGGACCAGTTCGAGCAGCGCCTGCAATGCGCGTTTGAATGCACTGCCTCAGACTGGCTTCTGAACGCGCGTTCGGATGCCAGAATGCCGTCTCCTGGCGATGTTTGCCGAACGATCGGGAGGGCGCATTGTCGTGCCGAGTAGAAGCCTTCCTGCTGGCCTGAGGAATGACATGCGGTGACGACAGATCGAGCCGCCCGTACGCTCTACGGCGGAGCGTCGCCGCAAGACAGCCGCTCCTCCGTGCGGACGTAGGTAACAAGATGTTAAGCGGCCCCGTCAAACAAATGCCACGAGGCGAGCCCGTGGCATTTGTCCAATCGACGATCCAGGCGATAACACGGGCCGCCCGGGCAGCCTTACCTCGCTATTCAACGTTCCAGTAGAATGCCGCCCGCGTAGCTCCATTGCTGGCAACGCTGACGGTCTTCGTCTGGTCGCAGTTCTTGTAAGTCGCGTGCACGGTATAGCGGCCGGGACGTTGCTTGACCAGCATGAATGGGCCTTGCGAATCGGCGTGCAGCACCTCGTTGTTGTGAGCATCGACGACCCGGACATGGATATCAGCGAGAAAGTCAGACGACGGTCCGATAAACTGCATTGACAGCGGCCAGTGACTTCACATTCGCTCCAGCGCCGTCGATTCGTCCTTCCGTCACAGTGGTGCCGACGAAGACGTCGTACGCCTTGTCCAGGTCCCGAAACACGACCTCTACGAGCCGCGCACGTGCGCTCATGTTGTTCTCAATCGCCAGACGCGCCACGTCGGCAACCGTCCGCAATGTCTCAGTCGGAAAACCACGTGTCGAGCGGAACCTCACCCGGTGCTTGCCCAACGTCAGCCATTCTGCGTCGAAATCCATAGTCGTCTCCTTGAAAAAACGCATGCGCGCCAAGAATAGGGTCGCCCGAGCGGATTTCAAGGCTTGGGTGACGTGCCTTGGGACGATGCAGCGCACTCCCTTGAAATTTCGCGGAAGTGTCCCTATCCTGTGTCTCGCTCAGGCAGTCGCGCCGGTGGATCTGGCGCGCTGCGTTTCATTTTGTTTGTCAGCTATCTGGCAGGCGGACTGGAGCGCATAAGCCCGTTCGCCTCCAGTTTGTGGACGAAAGGAGGATACGACCATGAGTGATCTCTACTTCGGGAACGATCTCTTCAGCGAGTTCGACCGCCTTCAGCGGCAGATCGACGAACTCTTCGGGGACTTCCCGTCCAGCATCCGCTCCGTCAGGCGTGGTGCGTTCCCGCAGGTCAACATCGGCGCCACCGACGACACCATCGAGATCGTCGCATTCGCACCAGGCATGACGGCCGCTGACCTCGAGGTTTCGATCGACAAGGGCTTGCTGACGATCAGCGGCGAACGCAAACCCCCGGTGTCCGACGACATCGACCGGAAGATCTACGCTCAGGAGCGCTTCGCTGGCGCGTTCCGGCGGGTCATCGAACTCCCTCAGAACGTGAATCCTGACAAGGTGCAGGCGCGGTATGTCGACGGCTGTCTGTGTGTGACGGTCGGCAAGCGTGAGTCGTCCACGCCCCGGTCGATTACGGTCCAATGATCTGAGGAGGTAGCCATGAGCAATGCAACTCAAGTTGTCGAGCACGAGGCGCAAACCAGTGGGGTGCAAAGCACGCCGGCGAAGTCCGTGGAGCGCCGCATGTCCATCGTGCCGGCCGTCGATGTCTTCGAGGACAAGGCAGACATCACGGTTGTGGCCGATCTGCCTGGCGTCTCGAAAGACCGGTTGGCGGTGAAGGTGCTGGACGGCAATCTGGTGATCGAAGCGGAGGCGAGCGTGCCGACACCCGATGGTTTGCGGTTGCAGCGTGCGGAAATGCAGGTACCCGGCTACTACCGCGCCTTTACGCTAAGCCCGGACTTTGACACCGCCCGGATCGAGGCGAACCTGCAGGACGGCGTGCTGAAGTTGCATATCCCGCGCCGGGAAGAAGCACGGCCTCGTCGCATCGACGTCAAGGCTGGGTAATCCGGAGCACGTCATCACGACAACGAGGAAACAACGGGGCGCGCCGTCCAGGCGCCCTCGCCGCATCCAGACAACTTGTAGGAGGGCGAAATGAACATTGAGCTGAGTAAATGGAATCCGTTCAAATTCCTGCGCAAAGCGCAAAACGGGCGCGAGAAACCTTCGTCGAATCCACCCACAACGAAGAACTGGCTGACCGAGTGGCCCGACGCCTCCCGGCTCTTTTCGTCGGACCCGTGGCGGGTGATGCGCGAGTTGCTGCACGATCCATTCGCAGGAGGCGCGCTTGAGCGATGGTTCGGCGACTTCAGTTCGTCGTGGTTCCAGCCACGCATCGATGTCGTCGACGACGGCGATGTGCTGCGCATTACCGCCGAGTTACCGGGAATGGATCGCGGAGATCTGCAGACATCGATCGAAGAGGGCGTATTGGTGCTGCGTGGCGAGAAGAAACAGGACACGAGAAGCGAGGAAAACGGCTGCTACCGGCTGGAACGGTCGTATGGTGCCTTCACTCGCACGATTCCGCTGCCCGATGGGGTGGACGTCGACAAGGTAGATGCGAAGTTCGACAAGGGCGTCCTGACGGTGCGTTTGCCGAAGACGGATTCTGCGCGCCCCACGATCAGGAAGGTTGAGATCAAATGAGTTTTTCCCGGCACAGGCCGGACGGCAGGACGCGTCGCGCGGCGCGGCAGTCATGCGCCACGCCGCGCGGCGACGTTGCCGTCTACACCTCCAACGGGGGCGTACCCGATACGCTACGCAGAGGATCGAACTTGTTTCGACAAACGAGAAACTGAGCCATGAAAAACGTAGGTGGAAATGGTGGAAACAACCCGGCTATGTCGGTGGCCATGGAAAAGACTCGACGCCCGATAAATGAAAAAGCGGATACGTCCCGCGGAGTGATAGACGCACTCCGGTTAGAGCGGCGCGTCCTCGGCTTTTACGCGCGCTTCGAAGCGGCTGTCGCCCATATACTCAGCGTCGTTATTTCCGTCATTATCGCCATATCGCTCTGGCAACTGATCCGGGCGGTAGTGGCATTGCTTGTGTTGAAGGCGCTAAACCCGATGGATCACGCGGTATTCCAGACGGTCTTCGGCATGGTCATGACGCTGCTGATTGCGATGGAATTCAAACATTCCATTATTCGCGTGATGCTGCGACGCGACCATATCGTGCAGGCAAAGACGGTCGTATTGATTGCCTTGCTTGCGATTGCGCGCAAGTTCATCGTGCTTGACCCGAGCACGGATCCTGCCCGGATAGGCGCGCTGGCCGCTGCGCTTCTCGCTTTGGGCGGAGTCTATTGGCTCATGCGTCAACGCGATGATCCGATCGACGCAGAGCGCTTCGCGGAATGACTGTTGCTGTTGGTGCTTTCAAAGCGGGTCACCCGCGCCAGGAGCATCTCAACGCCAATCGAATTCGAATTAAAACTGCGATTTGCAAGGACTCAGACTCAGCGCCGGCAGATGATCACCCTCTGTGGTCATGCGCATGCTCGGCATGAGACAAAGCACGGGACAATTGTTATCCGAGGCCAGAGCTTTCGATCTTGCTTCCGTTCAATCCGCCGGCAATACTGGCCACCGGCTGCACCTCAGCGAGGCTACAGCCAAGTCGATGTTAAAAATTACAACGCTGGGCGACGACAGAGCTCGTCAAGAGGATCAATATCTGTCTCATACCTATAACCATACGGAAGAGAGAGGGATGAAAGCCCACACGTCGTAAGCGAACCAAGCATTCTGTATTTCGGCACAAGCGAAGAAGACCTTCACACGTCTGAGACGCGATGAGGATATATGCGATAGCTGGGTGGTCCGGCGCCCAAAACCGGCGGTAGCCTATCCTGCCATCCCTCGTTTTAACTTCGTTTTTTATCTGCTGGCTAAATGCTTTCGGCGAGGTCCGTTGAAAATTTCCGTGAGCTAAGGAGCGGCGTTCGTAGGATGCTCCCAATGAGTCCGCTGATCTCCCTTGTGCGACCGCGTACCGCGTCGCTCGAGTGCGAGATGTCGATTGATCGACCCAGTGTACTGGGCGGACCGATTCCTGCGTAGTGGTCCGGTCCACGTCCGACATCTGAATGCCACTTATCGGCGAGGGCGCAGTTGGAGTCGGCAATCGCATGCTCTGAATCAGTTAGATCAACCTGCTTTAGGTGGCTATTGATCTCTCAAAATCTGCGCGCTCATTTCCGAGAGTACGCCATAAGGGCTATCGGAGGTTCGTCAGGACAGGGGCATAGTCTGCGCGCTTGTCGTGTCGTTGTCGGCGCAGTCCTCGTGCGTGTCCTAATGGTCAAAGCGCTTCTGTCCATTGGTAGGGATCGTTCCGCGACTGCGCCGCCGCTGTGCGTTTCCCTCGAAGGTTTACGGTGCGTTTCCCGGACTCCGGCCTGTGTCTGTTGCTCCTGCCACGCGCGCCCAAAATATTTCTTTTATTCCGACGCCATCCGTCTGAGTCCATGATGTGCCAATAAAGAAAATAAGGCCGAAAACAGGTGTTGACGGCGGATTCCTGAGTCAACAAGATGGGATGAAGAAAGCACGACGGAGCGAACCATGCCGGTTGGGAAAAGCTATACCCGAGCGCAATGGGATGAGCTCGCTCGCTCCCTGGAGTCACTGCCCGTCAAGCCAGAGGCCGAGCAGCGCGTCTCGATTACCGACGCGATGAAAGAGATGCGTCCGGTGATCGGTGCGGTGAGGAAGAAGGGTTATACGCTGGAAGAAATCGTTGATCATGCAAGGAAGAATGGCGTCGATTTTAGCGTTGGCTCGGTCAAGTATGCGTTATATCCCTCGAAGAAAGACAAGCCAGCTCGACAGGTAGTAAAGGAGTCAGCACGGAGCAATGCCGCGCCATCGCCCCGTGTGAAGAAGGTAAGCAAGGACAATGTACCGCGCGCGGAGGCTGTCAGAGAGAATCAGAAGCAGGATGGGGGAAAGCCAGTCAGCCGGCCGGGGAGCATGGTGATGCGTGACGCGTTCTCATTCGAGATCCGGCCCGATACCGAGAACCTTTAGAGGATTCCAATGGACATGACGACTTACCCCATTTATCTCGTTGGCGGCAGCAAGGGCGGCGTAGGCAAGAGCTTTGTCGCACTCGCGCTGGCCGATTATCTGCTACGACAGAATATTCGTGCCGCGCTGGTGGAAACCGATACCTCCAATCCGGACGTGATGAAAGCGGTTCAGGATGAGATGCGTTGCATCGCCTACAACCTGGACGATGCAGACGGCTGGATCGGCCTCGTCAATTTTTGTGACGAGCAACGGGATGCCGCGATCGTAGTCAACACGGCGGCGCGGAGCCAGACGGGTGTCGAGCAGTTCGGCGCGACACTGGCGGGCGCGCTTGGCGAACTTCAGCGTCGGCTTGTTGTCCTGTGGGTGATCAACCGGCAACGCGACAGCCTTGAACTGCTGCACGCTTTCAGCAAGACGTTCCCGGACGCGGTGACGAATGTCGTACGCAATGGCTACTTCGGTCCGGCGGAAAAGTTCACGCTGTATCAGGGATCGCAGCTTCGCCGCTCCATCGAAGCGCGCGGTCATTCGCTGGACTTTCCCGATCTCGCCGATCGGGTTGCCGACGAGCTTCGCAGCCAGCGCATGTCGATCCGCAAAGCGGCGGAGACGATGCATATTGGTGAGCGGGTCGAGCTAATGCGTTGGCGTTCGCTGTGCGATGCAATGTTCGCCAGGGTCACGGTTGATGGATAGCGGGCGGGGCAGGCCGGTAGATCCGCTTGCCTCCCTGTTTCTCGACGTCACCGGCGAAATACCCGACGACGCCAGTGTGGTGCGAATGCGGCGGATATCGGGCGCACTCAACCTGCGTGACAACGATGCGCTGTGGTCAGTGTTGGTCATGCTCGAGCACTACGGGCGGCTCTACGAGACCATGCCGGAGCGCATCCGGCAGGCAGGCGCGGGCAGCCTGGATGCCGTGCGGACGGAGGCACGGGCGGCGACGGACGCGCTCATGACTCAGCATCGTGACGCGCTCGCGCGTTGCAAGGCCACGATCGAGCTGGCCGGACAGATGACCGATGAGCACGAGGCGCGCTACCGGGCCGCGCTTGCGGCGCTGAGTGACGAGGCACTGGCTGCACTTACGCAACGGGCGGCGAGCCGTATTGCCCGCGTTGCCGGAAACCGGATCGTGGGCGCAAGTGCGGTTGCCGCGCGCGAGCAGCGGCAGCGGCTCGATGCGGCGCTCGCGTCAGTCGAACGGGTCGCAATGAGGCGGATCATGCGGGCGTGTTACGGACTGGTCGCTGGCGGGCTGGTCGTGATGCTGCTGGCGGCGGGCGCGGGTGGACTGGCCGGATGGTGGGTTGGTGTCCATTGGGGGCGGGCAGACGGGTTATCGTCTGCCCGCGCGGGTTACACCTCGTCGGTGTCGCCTTCCATGAATTCTGCGGCGAGGCGGAGCATGCCGGCTGCGGCGTCGTTCGGGTCGAAGGCGATCATTGGTGCGCGGTAGCCTTCATCCTCGGCGCGGGCGAGGGCTATGTCGTAGTGCTGGCCTTCGTTGTATTGCAGGTCGGTGGCCTCAACGAACGTCAGGTAGAGGTCAGGCGAACCTTCGGCGTTGGTGGCGAGTACTGCCATGCGGACACGGTTGTTCATGACGCGGTCCTCCAGTTCGGTCTGGCAGGAGGCGGATATAGACTTGCCGCCTGCCTCGCCCCGTTGTCGGGGCGAGGGGTAGGGTTATGCCGCAAGCGGGCCGGATTGCTCGCTGTTGATGCTCTCGGCCGTCGGGAAGGGCCACGGTTTCAGCGGACTACCGGCGGCGGGCGCGGCTTCTGCGTCGGTGGATGTATCGTTGATCTGCTCAGTCCCGTTACCGGCATCGGGTTCCGCGTCAGCGTCCCCGCCTTTCGGCGGGTCGTCCGTGCCGTCGCCGGTATCCGCATCGCCGCTGTCGTCCTCATCCTCGTCGTCGCGGTTCGACCATGACGGCGTGGCCGGGACTTCGAGATCGGTGAGGACTTCCGGGAGCCATGCCGTCTTGGCGAGCCGAAGCTCAGCGGCGGCTGCGGCGTCGGCCTTCTTCATCTTGTCGAGGTCGGCTGCGGCCTTGGGCGACACGGCAGCGGACAGGACTTCCGCGATACGTGCCTTGCTGACATGATCGAAATACGTAGTGCGCGTCGGAGTCCAGTACCGGGTCATGTCGAGGTTCAGCGCGCCCGCGAGCCGGTTGATCGCATGCGGCTTTTCCTCGGCGGCGATACCATCGAGCAGTGTGCCGGTACAGAACGCGAGCAGGTCGAGCAGCGTCGTGCCTGGATCCTGTCCGAGCAGCCACGGCAGCAGGTCGTCTCGTTTGGCGGGCAGTTCCGCGATCCAGCGAGCCCGCTGCGTCTCGACGGCGTTCCATGCGGGACTGGCGGGCAGATCGTCGGCGACACTCAGCAGGGTGTCGTGGTTGTTCTCGCCCGAGATTGCCAGATAACCGCATGAGGACGTGCGCCCGTAGTGCTCGGGCAGTGCCTTCGGAATCAGGCAGTGCAGGACGGCGGCGAGTGCCACGGTGGGCTGCGCAATCAGTTCCGCGTGGACGGCGGCGGTGCGGTGCGCGGTGAGCCGCTGGCAGAGCTTCGCGCTGTGGACGGGTTTGACGTTCGGCGCCTTCGCGGGCAGCGTGTCGGGTGCCTCGGCTTGCGGGCCGCCGGTGACGGTCGCGCCTGCCGCGTCGAGTGCTGCGCTGTTCTCGCGCCGCACGAGGCCGCGCTCGATGACGAGTTCGCCCTGCGGCCCGACGATCACGAATGCGCCTGCTTGGGCCATCTGCTGCGTGTCCCATACGAGTGCGCGGCTTTCGAGTGCGATGATCGTCGCGTTGACCCGTTCGATTTCGTCGTTGAGCCGGTCGGCTTCCTCGTAGGCATCTTCGTCGTCCTCCGACAGCGCCTCGATCTTTTCCGCGAGCTCGTCCTGCTGCGCGGTGAGGGCATCCATTTCGCGCTGCTCGTCCTCTGTGTGCGGGCGCTGCACCGGACGAAGCTTGCCGTAACGGTTAAGTTCCAGAAAATCACGCTCGACGCGCGTTTCCGTCCAGGCCCAACCCTCGGCACGTACCTCGGCGGCAGTCGTGTCGAGCTTATGCGCGACGAGCTTCTGCAGCAGTTCGGCGTCGGCAATGTATCCGGCGTTCTCATCGTCGCTGAACAGGTCGCGGCGCACATATCCGCCCGCTGCCTCATAGGCGGCGAGGCTGATGAAGCGCACGAGGCGACTGCGGCTTGCGTCGATCTCGGCTCGAGTGATGGCCTGTCGCAGATAGTTCGGCTGGCGCTGCCACTCGTTCGCGTCGAACCAGATGTGTTCCTGCGTCTCGTGGTCGTCCGCGAGGGCGAGCGCAGCAAGCTGGTCGAGCGTGATCGCGTCCTCACGCAGCAGGGAGAGCAGCCTGGGCGACACGTTGGCAAGCTTCATGCGCCGCTTGACGGTGAGCGGCGAGGCGGAGAACAGCGCCGCGATGTAATCGACGCTGTGGCCTTCCTCTGCGAGCATCCGGTACGCGCGCAGAACGTCAAACGGATCGAGTCCTTCGCGTTCGCTGTTCTCGATCAGCGAAATGGCGAGCGCTTCGCCTTCGCTGACGATCCGTACGGGCACCGGATAATCGGCCGCGATGTGCTTCTGCTCATGCAGCAGGTCGAGCGCGGCTTCGCGGCGCTGGCCCGCACAGACGCCGTACTTGCGCTGCTTACCGCGCGAGCCCTTCATCTCGTGGACGACGAGATTTTGCAGCAGACCCTTCGCGCGGATGTTGGCGGCAAGCGCCGGAATGTTCGACAGCGGTTTCGTGCGCGCGTTGAGCGCCGAGGGCCGCAGGCTGGAATACGGCACGGTGACGACGGGCTGTTCGTTGCCGAAGTTGGTTTCGAGCGGCGAGACGGTTTCGTCGGTGTTGGCTGTGGTGGTTTCGGTTTGGGATTGCATGACTGACTCCAGAAAATTAAAAGGAGAAATTCCGGGTCGGGCGCTACCGGATTCCATCAGGACACGACCCGGATAGGATTCCTGATGGAATGGAGAGAAGGGGCGGCACGCTGCCACCCCTGTGGCCCCTTACGCCTTCATCTGGCGCATGGCGTCAGCGAGCATCCACAGCGCACGGTTGAGCTTCACGTTCTGGTCGATGCCGGTGATGGGACGCGTAGACATGGCGCGTCCGTTGCGCGAACGTCCGTGCAGGCCGCCTTTGGTGAGGTTTTCCTGAACCCGCTGAAATACCGTCCAGAGGTCGTCGCGGCGATCCTCGAAGCGGCGGGGAGCGAGTAGCTGGCTTTCAGTAACGGGGGCCGGTGCCTCGGCGTCGGTCGGGTTGTAGCGCAGCGCGAGCGCGGAACGGGCGAAAGCGTGTTGCTCGTCGCGATTCAGCTCGACGGCGTGCATGCCGTCCTTCTGCTCGCGGATCAGATCAAAGCCGTCGAGCACGTCAAATGCGCCGTTGATGACGTTCTGGACGATGTTGCCCTGGTGCGGCACTCGGATATCGGCCACGTTTTCGCCCGCGACCAGACCGTTCTGGCAAACGAATCTCAGCACGCCGCCGATCATCTGATAGCTGCTGGTGCCGTCGTGCGAATTGAGCAGCACGACTTCCTCAGCTTCGTCGCCGGTGATCTGGTCAGCATGGCGAAGCCGGAGCATGTGCTTCGTGTATTCGCGCTTGGCCTCGTCGCGTACGCGGGTCTGGCAGACCATGAACGGTTGGAAACCTTCGTTGCGAAGGCCGCGCAGCACATCAATGGTCGGGATGTAGGTGTAGCGTTCGGAGCGGCTTTCGTGCTTGCCGTCCGCGAAGATCGACGGGGCGACGCGGTGAATTTGATCGTCCGACAGCGGTGTATTGGCGCTCAGCATCGGGGAGCCGTAACGGAAAGAGGAAGCGAGTTGCATGGCGTTCTCCACAGTAAAAGGGTTGAATTACGGGCTGTGGGATGGCCTTGTCGCTCGCGCGTGAAACCTTCCCGGTGGAACTCGGGGTTGGCTTCTGCTTTTGCCTGGTGCCCGGTTTCCTGCCCGTGCGACCCAAGGAGTCGAAGGCGGGGCGGTGTCAAGGAAGGAGGCGAGGGATGGTGCGGGCAACCCGGTCCCTCGCCCCTTGACGCCGCCCCGCCTTCGACTACGGTCGCGGGACAGGGCAGGAAACCGGGTGCCACGCAGATGCCTGGACACGGGTTCGACCGGGAGGAACAGCGAAGCCTCGGTTATTCACAGTTTTTGGGGGCAACGCTGTGGATAACCCTTCCGGACGGGACAGCAAGTGATTGAAGGGGATCAGGTTTCTCGCTGCCGGCAGATATACTTACGGTAAAGAGTCACAACGTAATGGGGAGCTGGCGGCGATGGGGAAGGCGTGGCTGAACAAACTGCAATCGTGGAAGGTTTGCATTTTTGATCAGCGAAAAGTAGAGACATTCAGGGAATTACATGAGGCCTATGCGGCTCGCCAACCACCCAGGTTGCATCCCGTCGAAATGAACAACGTTCGTCAGTGGCTCGAGGCAGAGCGGGCTGGCTTGCTGGCACGCCTCCGGGGTAGTGTCACTGCATTGGCTGAATTCGAGGACTACTGCGCCACTGTGATCGCATGCGTGCGCAGAGCCGATGCGAAATCGACGCCGCGGCCCTCCACCGTTGCAAATGCGCGCAGTCAGCCTGTCTCGAAAGAACTGCGCCATACCAGGGAGGCTGCGGCGCGGGTTCTGTATCTGCTGGCCGCAACTTCGAGTCATGAAGATGCGATGCGTAACGTCAGGTCGGTGGACTGGTTCACGTCGACCATCCTGCGTCCTCGAACGTATCCATCCAGATGGGGCCAGCCACGCGATGTGGCTCGGCTCGGGTTAGGCGTTAAGGTGAAGGCTGAATGTCCGCAATGCGGGGTTTCCGGCTCGGCGGAGTGCGACAACCTGACCGGCCTCCTGAGCTCGTGTACGGAACAGGCTCTTTTCCAGACTAGCTTGCCCCGTTTCGGTTGTCAGTCGTGTGGACATGGGTATGGGCGGGGAGAGGGGATCTGCAGTTGCCATTTCTGTGTGGACGCGCGTGATGAGGTTCGCGTGGCTGCACTCGATACCCTCAAGACGGCGAGGAGCATTCGAGATAGGGTTACGACGGCACTACCAGCACTGTTGGCGATGTGCAGCATGCCGGATTTGCGCCGCATGCGTGATGATTTTGACCGTAATCGCGTGCTCTTGGCAGCACAGTCCCATGAATCGTTCCCCGCAGGCGCAGACGACAACGTCTATGGCATCGCCTGGAGCCGGGAACGTTGCATGGCAGCGATCAAAAACGCACTTGGAAGAGGCGCTGTCGACTATGACGAGTATGAGAACGCCCTGCGGCGTGAGGTATCCGACGATGACGAGTTTTACTACAGCGGATTGCTTGATGTATCGCTGGAGTTAGGTTGCCACTATGTTGGCGTGCAACCGCGTGAAGAATACGAAAGCATTGTGGGTGACGTGGCGTCCGTTGCGAAAGCACACCTGAGGTCGGACGGCGGCTGGCGCTACGTTCCGGTGGGCGAAGTTGACGACATGATCGACGAACTGGAGCGCGATCCGTCGAAGTTGTGTGTTACCGAGAGTGCGGTTTCGTTTCATAACGGCAATCGGCACGATTTCCTGCTTGTCAGCGGTATGCAACGGGCTTTGACCGACGCACTCGAATACGATGATTTTGTGAAACAGGAGCGTTGGCTTAATCCCTATTTCTTTGCGGGTGCTCATGACGATGAGCTGCATGTCACGTTCGGGGTAACGGCGCATCTGGATGTCGCCGCTCTTTCAGGTGATGCAGCGAAAGTGCTTTATCTTGTTGCGCGAGAAGCAGTTGATCCCGGTGGGCGGCAGGTGCTACTCCGAACAAAGCGGCTGGAGGGGCAATCGGGGATTTCTGGCCAGACATTCACAAAGGCACTAGCAGAGCTTTTCGAAGGAGGCTGGCTTCATGACGTGGCTGGCTGACCTGTGGTGCCGAAAATTGCCCGATCGGCGCGATTGTAGCCAGGTGCGTTTTGCATTGCCGTCGAGCTGAACTCGCAGCCTAACCCGAAGGCTGTATGTTGGTGCCCACGCAGAACGGACCCACCTGAGCCAGTACTGCGGGCGCAGTTGGGTCAACCCAGCCTGAACATCAACACTCGGAGAATTGATGGAAGCACTTCCCCTACATAAACAGACGGTAATCGTACGAGTGTTCCGAGAAGCGATCGAGAAGTGCGCCGATCTTCGCAACGCGGCGTGACGTCTCGATCGTCGCTGGAAGTTGCCCGTAAAGGTCGAAGCTGTTGAAATTCATCTTCGACAAGCCGAGAACTTCGTCGGCGATCGTCATCAAATCGGTCGTGCCCGCATGACGCCGAATTACCAAGGGGGCTGGAATTCGACGCTTGCCCTGGAAATAGTGCCTTCTGGGATTTAGTGCAGTAGATGCGCCGTGGACCCACAGAAGAGCCGTGTGATCGTCGATGACCACTGTCGTTCCCCGCCGGATGGGATAGTTGTCGGTCTCGAACTTTCCGTCGGAGGTCGGATGGGACGCCACATACCGTAGCGTGTCGTCAACGAAGATCTGCAATAGCTCTACGCACGCAACTCCCTCGAGTCCAGCCTGGAGCCCACTGCGTTCTTCGCGAAGGAATGGGGTCTGCTTGTGGATCACCACTCGCTCAGGAAGTCGAAGTTGGGCGGCGAAAAACAGTTCACGGATGCCCTCACCGAGCCGTCTTGCATCGTCGAAGCTCATGAAGGGATTCTTGTTGCGCATAATTGGATCTTCGATCTTGCTCAGGCGGAACTGCAGACCGATGCCGTTCGGGCTATAGAGGTGGCTACAGCCCAGCACGACGTGTGCGCCCGCATTCTGTGTCGTCTTGCGTTTGACGCTGAAGCCGAGACCCACGTAGGCGGATTTCTCGCTGAGGCCTTCCAAAGTCCACGGCGTGCGCATGCTTTTCACGTACAGGGCAAGCGAGAGCCACCAGCGCACGCGGCATTGCTGCTGCGTGTTACGGAGGGTGTCCTCTTCGACAAACTGTGTGGCGCAACCTTTCGGAATCGCCGCCGCCTTGACGAAATCGTGTAGATCGAACTCTTCATCGTCGATCATGTAGTTGCGCAACGGAGCCCAGCGATCGGGGACGTAAATGATGGTTACGTCGGGACGCTGCGACGCGCTCAAGGAGGCAATCGACCTCGTGATTGCTCCGGCCAAAGCGCGTGCTGACGAGGGTGTCATGCTGTCCGGCTCGTCAAGCTGGACGAAAGATTGTTCACCAACCGCAGGGATCTCGAGCGGGCACTGGTAGGCGGACGCGAAACCTGGAAACGGCGGGAGATAATCCGCGTCCTTCCCTGGCTGTGCGGCGACGTGAAGCTGGGACAGGTACTGGTGAACTCGTGTGGCGTCCTGGGCAGGCGCAATGATTCCGACGCGGATGGAGGAAGCTATGCCTGTCGTGGTGAGGCTGGAATCGAACGGCCTGTTGTTGATCAGGCCTCGGACAGGATGGGTGTCGAATGCCAGTCCGGCTGCCGATTTGCGCGCGAATTTCAGTCGTGGTTCTGCGAGTTGAAGTCCGGCTTGCCTCGCGGCTAACTCCTGAGCGGAACTGAGTGAAACGGTACGCTCGCGCTCGTCAGTGATTCGCGCAAACAGCGGTCGTCCAGAGAAAGTCAGATCGATACCGTCTTCATGGTCAGGGAAGCGGACATGAAAATCGCGCTGAGGCACGAGGCGACGTCGCCACGCTTCGGTTGCGTCGTTGAATTCCTTGTTGTGCTGATAGCCCAGCACGCGCTGCTTGACGAGCCGCTCAGTATCCTTGGGTGCGATCGCTCCGCTCTTGTCGGTAACGTACAGGGTGGGCTTCAGGACGAGCGCCATCTCGGTTCCGAGCGGGCGTATCTGGACCAGTACGGCCTGGTGAACTTTCCAGTCGACCCTGTCCAGGCGCAAATTCTCGACCTTCTCGGATGTCCAGATCAACGACTCTCCGTCTGACGGGCAATTTGCCTTGGCCGATAAGGCGAGGACGGTCGCACGGCGGACAAGCTGGTTGATGACGCCGTCTTCGTATCGCAGATCGTCATCGTTCAGGGGAACCCGTTTGATTTCCCCTTTCAGATTCTCGCCGAAGGCGAGGCGAAGACTTTCGGCTATAGCGATCGCATAAATCTTCGATCGGAACGGCGCGGCGACAAAATTGTGTTTGTCGCCAAGCTCCCTCAACGTGGCCCACACGGTTCCGGAGGCCGGCCATTGATGCAAATCAAACTCAAGAAGCTCCTGCGGCGGTGTCAGCGGAATTGCGTTGCTTTTGATGAGGCCGGTCGGGGGAAGAGGGGGGAGCCCGAAAGCAGTGAGCTGGTTAACGGGCGTTGTCGCATGCTCGTCGAGGATTTTATTGACGCGGTCTCTGGCCGGCCCCTTTGACAGGTAGAGCGCCAACCGCCGCATGAGATCGTCGAAGGAAACGCCCGGAACGATGAAGCGGGATGGCTCGTCGTCGTTCGTCGAGAGGAAGGCGCTGACCGTGTCCAAAGGCGGGTCCTCGCCGTATTGCGTCCAGAACAGCGGCAAATCTGTTCGCGCGGGACCTGATGCCGCATATTGGCGGAATGCCTGCATCACACTCTCGTCGCGACCGCTGTATCCAGCAACAACGACGGTATGCGTTCTTAAGGCCTCAATGAGCGAGTCACGAAGCTGGACTTCGACCTGGGCGAGTTCTCCTGGCGAATTTTTGAGGCGATCATATCGGTAATCGCCGTGCATCGAGACGCAAGCCAGTTCGTCTTTACCCGGCGCGCGGTAAAGTCGTTGCTGGGAATCTATTCCAATTTCGATGGATGTCAGATTCGTGGCAACTGCAGCACGCGCGATGAGTCCGTCGAAATTTGTCGTCCACACGGTCTGAATCAAACCGGAAGCGGCGAGTTCGGCTAGCAGCCTATAACCGGTGTGAGGCGTAGACTGTTTGACCCATCTTTCAAAATAGCGACGACGATCGTCACTGCGCGAGAAACAGGCTTCAATGTAGGCACCGTATTCGTCAGGATGCCCGGCGACCGGATAGCACCGTTGCCTGTCCAACCATGTTTGAATTCTGTCGCGAACGGAGGGGAGGGAAAGTTCGCTAAACTGCTCCTCGATACCTGGATTATTCGAAAGAAAAATATCCCGCTTCCATTCCCAGATGCATTGGTTAGCGGAAGGCATCCCGGAAGTCATCGATGCGCCCGCGCCAAGGAAAAGCATCAAGGGACGGTCTTGGGACACGGCCAGCGACCGAACGAGGGCGTCCACGCCCAACCGCCTTACAGAACTCCCCGTTTGCAACGCAGCGTGAATATGCATATTGGATTTTCATTCGTGACGTAAAATCAAAACGCGGTGCGGAGTGTGAATTGTCAAATCTTCTGTGGTCACACTGATGCCTGCAACTATCGGTCTCTACGCTGATGGTGCCGCGCAGTAAGTATATGGTCTTCCGGTACGGGTGAGCGCAAACAGGCCATGTACTACAGTCGCGATGTCGCCAATTTTTACTCTCGCAAATCCAAGCAGGTAATCCGTTAACGGGCTGTAGATGGCCTCGCTGAGGGCCTCGTCGTCGCCTCAGGAGTAGCTCCTGCGATCTGATGCTCGACTAACAGCATCATGGGCTAATCGTCGCTCCCTGTTGCGTGGCCGTCCTCGCCTCTGGTAGCTGTCGTCAGTTATGAACCCGCATGCGCCTTCCGGGATCGGGCGAAGGGGCCATTGCCAAATCTAAAATCTAGTAGTAAGATTATCTTACCACCCGATTCGGGGCACTGACAAGGCTGACGTATGACGCAACTTGAGCTTGAAGAACTGTTGATCGTTGCGGTGACCAACGTTCAGAAATCGAGCGGTCGCGAAGAAACGAATGTAACCGCTGAGACAGTGCCGCTCGATGAACTTCCGGGCTTCGACAGCCTTAACGGCGTGGAAATTACGGTCGACGTCATGGAACAGCTCGAGTTGCCGTTGGAAGCGAATAATATTTTTGTTGCCGACGACAAGCCTCTTTCTATCCGGGACGTCGCGAAGATGCTTTCTGCCATGCACCCGAAGCTGAGCGGACCGATTGGAGTCTGAGATGTCCATTGCGGAAAGGTTGAAGGAAGCGCGGGAGATTGCTGGGCTTTCGCAGGGCCAGGTCGCGAAGCGACTTGGCATGCACCGCCCAACTATCAGCGAGATTGAAGCGGGGCGGCGCAAGGTCGCGGCGGATGAGCTTGATCTATTCGCGGAGCTCTACGACGTTTCGGTCGAGTGGATCGTCAATGGTTCTGTGAAGGATGAAGCGGCCGACGCCCGCATGCTGATGGCAGCCCGGGAGCTCAGCAAGATGTCCGACCAGGACCTCGATCGCCTGATGAATATGTTGCGGATGCTGCGAAAGGGCGAGGACAAGTGATGTCGGACAAAAAGTCGCTATTCACTGCAGCGGTTGCGAAAGCGCTGCAGACGCGCAAGCGGTTGGGCATCTCACTGGAAGACGCTGTCTCGCCTCTTGATGCAGCAGAAAAGCTCGGCGTCGAAGTTAGGCTTGCCGATCTTCCTTCCATGGAAGGAATGTACGTTTCCGGCGGCAGACCGACAATTGTCTTGTCAAGTATGCGTCCATTCGGGCGACGAAACTTCACTTGTGCACACGAACTCGGTCACCATGCGTTTGGCCACGGCGAACAGTTTGACGAGCTAACTAGTGATCGCTCATACCGGCGCGCGACCGATACTAAAGAATTCCAGGCCGACACTTTTGCTGCGTTCTTTCTGATGCCCAAAAGCGCGCTTGAAAACGGGATGTTGCGTCGTCAGCTTCGCTATGACACGCTCGATCCGATTACCGTATATGGGCTGGCCAACTGGCTTGGCGTCGGGTACGCGACGCTTGTGAATCATATGGTGAACGGTATAGGGGCTATTTCTCGTACGGCCGGCGATCGCTTTCTTCGCAGTGCACCGCGGGATATACGGCAGCAACTCGTTGGCACACCGTCTGCCGCTCGCCAAATCATCTTGGCTGACCAGCACTGGCGAGGCCGCTCCGTCGATTGCGAGGTTGGTGATCTGATTCGCTTCCCTCAAAACTGTCGCTATGAAGGTGCGCTTGCTGCTAGCGGGATCGCAGGTTTTGCGCAAACGCATTCGCCAGGTATTTCGCGCGTTGTGCACGACGACACTGGTTGGAGCGCTTTCGTGCGAACGGCCCCAAAGAACTTCAAGGGGCGAGCGTGTTTTCGTTTCGAAGAGGAAGCAGACGAATGATCAAGCCGCTTTTCAAATCGGCGTCCAGCATTTCTGAAGCGTGGGCGGACGTTTTCCTTTCTACCATGGAAAAGGGTGGAGCAACCCGTCATCCGGTTGTAGTAACGATTGACGGACTCGAACACAACCGAGAAATCGAGGTACCGTCTATCAGGACGCGTCTCGACACAGAACTGGTAGCTTTCTCGGAAAACAAATGCAACACCGTCGCGAATACCATCTTCCCGATGTCCATGTGGAACCCGCATCTCGACGATGACGCTGACGCGCTTTTTCGACGCTATGAGCGCGCGTGGCCGGGCATCAAGAAGTGCCCCGCGAACAAGTACGGCGTGTATTTTCGACGCCTCACCGCCTATCAGCCTAACGGTGTACAGAAGTCGGTGAATCAGCTCGAATCTATCATCGACTCGTATCAACGTGGCAATCACCGCAAGAGCGCGTTACAAGTCTCCGTCTTCGATCCGACGCGAGACCACACAAATCAGCGGCAGAAGGGGTTTCCCTGCCTGCAGCAGGTCTCTTTTACTCCGCTTGAAAACGGACTGCTGTCAGTCACGGGATTCTACGCAACGCAGTACCAATTCGAGAAAGCGTACGGCAACTACCTTGGACTCTACTGGCTCGGCAAATTCGTTGCAGCGCAGCTGAATATGACGTTGTCGCAAGTTGTCTGTTCGGCCGCAGTGTTGTCACGCGGAAACCCTAAGGCGCATCAATTGCAGCCGCTGGCAACTGATATTCAGAACATGCTTGATGAGCTGCGCGCGCAGCCAAAAAACCAGACATGAGTAGGAAGCAATACGTGCAAAATGCAAAGTCCAGTGACGCGGCAAAGTCGCGGAACAGCACCCGCCGACCAACAGTTTTTTCGACCTTGGCGCCGGCAGTGCCAACAGAAGTATTCGACTCATATTGGCGGTTTGCAGTGTTGCGTCAGGATGTATTTTTCGCGCGGCTCGAGGGCCGTTCGAAGCCTTGGACGAAAGATCCGATTCTCAACGAGTACAAGTTCACCAACGCATATCGGGCGTCCGACCGCGTGAGTCAGTTCCTGATTCGCCATGTTATCTATAACGGACCTCAGGAGCCCGATGAGCTATTTTTTCGAATACTGCTCTTCAAGCTCTTTAACAAGATCGAAACCTGGAAGCTGCTCGAATCGACTCTTGGCGAAATTTCATGGAATACATATCGGTTTTCGGACTACGATCGTGTTCTCGCAGAAGCCATGTCAGCAAAAGCGACGATCTATTCCGCCGCATACATCATGGCATCGGGTCATCAGATATTCAATGTCGGCCGCAAACACCAGGGTCATCTGAAGCTGCTAGAGCTTATGCTTAACGACGCTGTTCCGCAGCGGATAGCTGAGTGCGCAAGCATGCGCGACGCGTTCGAACTATTGCGATCCTATCCGCTGATTGGAGATTTTCTTGCTTACCAGCTTGTGACAGACCTCAACTACAGCGAGCTTACGCCCTTTTCTGAAATGGACTTTACGATGCCGGGGCCGGGTGCACGGGATGGGATTCGAAAGTGTTTTAGTTCCCTTGGTGGTCTTTCCGAAATAGACATCATTCGACTTATGGCAGACAGGCAGGAGCATGAGTTCGATAGGTTGGGGTTAAAGTTTCGGGATCTTTGGGGGCGGCGACTCCAGTTGATTGATATCCAAAATCTTTTCTGCGAAGTAGACAAGTACGCAAGGGTCAAGCACCCGTCAGTGGCAGGGGTTTCTGGCAGAACACGGATCAAGCAGAAATTCAGGCAGACAGAGGATCCAGTCCAGTACTTCTATCCACCGAAATGGAAGCTCCAGTTGCCGACGATGCCGCTTCCGCGTGTGCGAAGCAAACAACAGGGTGCATTATTCTGAGGGGAGGCGCGCAGTGCTATTTTCAACTTATCAACAAGAAGCGGAAAAGACGGATCAGACGGATCAGACGGATCAGACGGATCAGACGGATCAGACGGAAGCGCGGAATGCTGACACGATGACCGGCATCATGGTTCCTTTGCTTGGCCTCGCCGGGGAGACAGGAACGCTGCTCACGGAATACAAGAAGTATCTAAGAGATGGAGCGGCATACAGAATCTTCAATGAAAAAATCGCAGAAGAGCTTGGAGACATCCTTTGGTATGTGTCGACCATTGCTACGAAGCAGGGGCTCGATCTCGAGTCGATCGCCCGGAGCAACCTTGCCAAGGTTTCTGATCGGTGGCATGAACACAGCAGTCCGCTATTTGGTCCCAAACTGTTCGACGATGGACGAGAAGAAAGCGAACAGTTTCCCCGACGCTTCGACGTGGTTGTGAATACGGTAGTTGATGACGACGGCAAGGAGCGCGTCCTGCTGACCTTGAATGGGGAGCCGCTGGGTGATCCGCTTCGGGATAATACGTACGAGGATGACGGATATCGACTGCATGACGTTTTCCATCTGTCGTACGTTGCGGTCCTAGGGTGGTCTCCGGTCATGCGCAAACTGTTTGGAAAGAAGCGAAAGACGGATCCGTTGCTTGACGAGAACGAGGACGGGGGGCGCGCCCAGGTCATTGATGAGGCGATTTCGGCGCTGGTGTTCGAGGAGGCCAGAAAAACTTCTTTCTTCGCAAATGTTCAGGCGCTGGATTATGAGTTGCTGCGCACGATTAAGGGATTGACGACAAGGCTCGAGGTTGGCCGGTGCTCGGGGAAACAATGGGAGGTCGCAATACTGAGTGGTTTCGAGGTCTGGCGTGCTTTGCGCAATCGACGGAGCGGTACCATCTGTTGCGACCTCATCGCCGGAACGATCAAACTGATCTGACAGGTATGGTGGCATCGCAAGCGATGTCTAGCGATTGCTGCCATTATGGGGATGGCCCCGCGAATCTTCGCTTTATGGAATCCTGTGATAGACCCACCGTCAGTGGGAACGCTGGACCTGGGGAAACCACAAGGCTCATTCGGAGCAACTCAACTTGGAATGTGCCTTGGTAGTACCGAATGCTTCTCGCTACCTTCGACGACCGACAGTGGCGTCGAGGCATTGAAGAAGAAGATCATAAGGGCCCCGTCTGATCCGGTCGAAGCCCTTTACGACCCCGTGGATCCAAGTTTGCCCCGGGTTGCCGAACTTGGACAACCTGATCGAGTAGTTTCCCTTTTCTTCGTCGCCAGTTCCGTCGTTTGCAATTTCGATCGTGCCTAGGTGGCGACGTCGCGACACGTCGCCACCGGGCAGAAGTTCAATCGTGACGCGGATCATTTTGTGTGCCGTTCAGTTGTATCATCGCGAGAGTCTAGCGAAGTAAGACAGGAATGTCATCTGCCGGCAGCTGTAGACCGAGGTGGATTTATTGATCATCTGATGTTGTCTGCGGAGCGCTGATAAGTGCAGACTGAGCTTTTCGATTTCGTGACAACCTGAGCTTCATGAAAGCTGCGCAGACAAAGGGCCTCATCAGCGTGCGCCCGATCTCCGATGTGGAAAAGAAGATCTAAGGAATAAACAGGCTGCCCATGCGATTGAGTCGGATCGTTATCAAGAACTTCAGAAACTTCAAGCACTTCGATGTCCGGTTGGGTGAGCATGCCGTTGTTCTCGGCGAGAACAAGGTCGGCAAGACCAATCTCCTGTTCGCGCTGCGACTGATCCTTGATCCCGCGCTTCCCGATTCATCGCGCAGACTGCGTATTGATGACTTCTGGGATGGACTGGCGCGCCCGCTGAAGGCGGAGGACGTCATCGAGGTGTCCGTCGAATTTCGGGACTTCGAAAACAACGAGAATCTGCTTGCAGTATTGGCGGACCATTTGGTGCGGCCAGATCCGATGGTGGCGCGCGTCACGTATCGCTATCAGCCGGTGCAGGGGCTCGAAGGAGCGCCGCGGAGCGAGGCGGACTATGAGTTCATTCTCTTCGGTGGAGGTCGGATCGAAAACGCGATCGGTTATGAACTGAGGCGATGGATGCCGATGGATTTGTTCCCGGCCCTACGCGACGCCGAGTCGGACCTCGCGCGCTGGTCGAGATCACCACTTCGACCGCTGTTGGACCGTGCAGCAAAGACGGTAGATGCGAAAGCGCTCAGCGCGATCGCTGGCGAGGTCCATGCAACAACCTCGAAGATTGCGGCGCTCCCTGAGCTGTCCGATGTGGTGAGTCAAGTCAACGATCAGCTCACTGTCATGGTTGGGGATAAGCACGCAGTTAAAACAGCCTTGGGGTTCGCACCGACCGAACCGGAGCGCTTGCTGCGCGCATTACAAATGATGATCGATAGCGGAAAGCGCGGCGTGGCCGAGGCCAGCCTCGGTTCCGCCAATGTGCTTTATCTTGCCCTGAAGCATCTTGAGCACCAGTACTTGGTAGATGAAGGGGAACGTCAACACACCTTCTTAGCCATAGAAGAGCCTGAGGCTCATCTGCATCCGCACCTCCAACGGCTCATTTACCGAAACTACCTGCAGACGCGCGACGAGGTTCAGGCCGATACAGAGCCACGCAGCATTCTTCTCACAACGCACTCACCCAACGTAGCAAGTGTGGCGCCGCTCGCCAACGTGGTTGTCCTACGCCATGTTGTCGATGCAGGACATACCGTTGGGCGTTCTCTCAAGGGAGTCAAGCTCAATACCAGCGATCGCGAGGATCTGGAGCGCTACATTGACGTCACGCGCGGCGAGCTTTTTTTCTCGAAGGGTGTCATCCTGGTTGAGGGCGATGCGGAGAAGTTCCTATTGCCCACGCTGGCCAAGCTGAATGACAAGGCTTTGGATTTCGATGCTATGGGTATCTCCGTCTGTTCCATTGCTGGAACCAACTTTGCGCCCTATGTTCAATTGTTGGGCCAGAAAGGACTTGATATTCCGTTTGTGGTGCTGACGGATTTCGATCCCAAGAATCAAGCGGTGAGCCAGGAGGACGCAGACCCTGACGACAATGGTGTGGGAAACAGCTATGGCAAAAATCGTGTCGTTAATCAGATCATGCGTCATCTTCTGGACGAGGAAGTCTGGGACAAGAGCAGCTATGGAGAGGTTCTCGAGCTCGCGCCGAAGCATGGCATCTTCCTGAACGAGTTCACGTTCGAGATTGATCTCTTTAAGGCGGGGGCTGAGGATTATTTTCATACAGCGATCGGTTCGCTAACCACCAACAAGAAAATGCATGCGCGCTTTAAGGGCATGTCCGCAGACCCCGACTCGCTCGATCCCTCGCAGTTCCTCAAGGACATCGATTCCATCGGTAAAGGAAGAGTGGCACAGCGCCTTGCAGCGGTCCTCGTGGAGGAGAGCGTCGATGTATGCCCAACGTACATAAAGAAGGCTCTGAAGTATTTGAAAGCCAAACTGGCATGAGTACCTCGACACCTCTCTATCTCAAAGCTGCGGAAGATTTGCGCGAGAATGAAGATCAATGGTGCGCCTACCAGGCGACGGGGAACTGTGTCATTTTGGCAGGCCCTGGCAGTGGTAAGACGAAGACGATCACCATTAAGATCGCCCGACTTCTTGCTGAGGACGTCCGCAGACCGCGCCGCGTCGCGTGCATCACCTACAGCAATGCTTGCGTCGGTGAACTGCGATCACGGCTTACGAGACTCGGCGTGGGCGACAGCGATCGTCTCGTGCTTTCCACTGTTCACTCTTTTTGCCTGACGGAGTTGGTGTTCCCTTATGCCAAGATGGCGGGGCTCCAAATGCCGGATCCACTGGTTGTGGCTTCACCAGCACAGGCAAGAGCGCTTTTCAGCGATGCCTATCGTGCGCAGTTGGGCGGGAACGCACCGGCGTGGTTCCGCATGGCCTGCGACAGGCTACGGCGCACGATTCTGGACCGAGGAAGTGACGAATGGCGAGCGGGGTCGGCCCGGGAAACGATGGTAGTCGAGGCCTACGAAAATTTGCTTCTACAAAACGGCCTGATCGACTTCGACGGATTGGTCCTCGCCGGCCTGCAGCTTGTTGAGAAGAACGAGTGGGTCCGGCATGCTATTCGGGCCAAGTATCCCGTGGTCGTGATCGACGAATATCAGGATCTCGGCGTGCCCCTGCACCGCATCGTGTTGGCGCTCCTTCAAGCGGGAGTTCGGATCATCGCTGTGGGTGATCCTGACCAGTCCATTTACGGGTTCACCGGTGCAAAGCCAGACCTGTTGACAGCGTTGGCTGGTCTCCAGCAGATGGAGTCCGTTACGCTCAAGTTGAATTACCGGTGCGCCGATAGAATCATCGCTGCCTCCAGGGCGCTCTTGCCCGAGCCAGCGGAGTTCCGTTCCCATGATGGCCGGTCCGGCGAAATCCATATTCACCGTTTGGAGTGCAGCATTCGCGAGCAGGCGGACTATGCGCTCGGTACGCTGGTGCCAGCGTTGCTCGAGGCGAATCCGTCGTGGGCGCCGGGAGATATAGCGGTGTTATACCGCACGCTTAATGAGGGCGCGCCGATTGCGGAGGCGGCAGATGCTCTTGGTCTGCAATACTTCCGTCTTGACAACGGCTCACCCATCAAGCGCACACGCGTGACCGAGTGGCTCACGGATGCGGCACGATGGTGTTCCGGGGGATGGCAGACCGGGGAAATCTCGCTCTCCCAACTCCTCAAAGCATGGCGACGGATGTACCGCTCGGTCACGCACGAGTCCGAGTTGCTGGCTACACGGAAGCGCTTGATTTCGGCACTGTTCTCGCTTCGGGATAGTGCGCTCCCTTTACGCCGATGGCTCTTGGCATTGCGTCGCGACGTGCTGGATGAATTACTTGAACAAGAGCCTGGACTTGCCGATGAGAAAGACAACCTTGAAGAACTGACAGCGGCCGCGGGGGCAGGCGGCCCCCTGCGGGCATTCACGGTGGAGATCTTCGGGAATCAGGGTAAGATGCCGCGCGTCAAACAAGATGAGAGCAGCGCGTCAATCTGGATGAGAGTACTGGCGTTGCGGCAGCGGTGGAGGGCGTAGCCCGGAACCGCTGCCGCAACGCCGCGCCGAGGAGTCCGCCCCGCTGCCGGGGTGCCTTGTCGGTGGTCGCGGTAAATCGGGTATGAACAGCTCTTCCATGTAGCGAAGGGAGGCTGAGTTGCCCGGCCGACACATCAACGACCATCAGATGAGGCTCTACATGAAGTACAGACTCAAGGAAGGACCAGCTCAAGCGGCTGCGCGCGCCGGGTTCAGCGCCGCCACGGGTTATCGCATCGATCGGGACCGGCGACTGCCATCGCAGAAGAAGGCCCCGCGCGGGCGTCGCCGGGCCGATCCCCTCGTCGCGATCTTTGACACCGAGATCGTGCCGCTGCTCCAGTCCGCCCCCGGCATCCGGCCGATAGCCGTACTCGACGAGATGCTTCGGCGCCATCCCGAGCTCCCGGGCAACGTGCGTCGCACTCTCGAGCGGCGTATTCGCGACTGGCGCGCCCTTCATGGCGAGGAACGTGACGTCATGTTCCGTCAGGTACACCAGCCCGGTCAGCTAGGCTTGTCCGACTTCACCGAGATGGACAGCCTGGGCATCACCGTGGCGGGTATCGCGCTGGACCACCGCCTCTATCACTTCCGGCTGGCCTGCTCGGGCTTTGAGCACGCTCACGTCATTCTCGGCGGCGAGAGCTATGTCGCGCTGGCCGAAGGGCTTCAGAACGCCATCTGGGCACTCGGAGGCGCACCGCGCGAGCACCGCAGCGACAGCCTGTCGGCGGCGTTCCGCAATCTCGATGCCGACGCGCGCGAGGATTTGACCACGCGTTATGATGCGCTGTGCGCTCACTACGGCATGCAGCCCACACGCAACAACCGTGGCGTTGCCCACGAGAACGGCTCCATCGAGAGCCCTCATGGGCACCTCAAGAACGCAGTGCGTGATGCGTTGCTTCTGCGCGGCAGTCACGACTTCGACGATCTCGATTCCTATCGCCGCTTCATCGACGAGATCGTCGGTCGAATCAACGCGCGTAATGGCAAACGCATTGAGGCCGAGCGTGCACTGCTTCAGCCGCTTCCGGTCCAGCGTACGTGCGACTACGAGGAAACGCGCGTGTACGTCACGACCACCTGCGGCTTCGTCCTGCGCAAGGTGTTCTATACCGTCCCGTCACGACTGATAGGCCATCACCTGCGCGTGCGGCTGTATGACGACCGCCTGGAGCTGTTCCTGGGCGGCACGGCCCTGATGACACTGCAGCGCGGCCGTGCGGGCCCCAATGGCAAGCACGGCCACGTCATCAACTACCGGCACGTCATCCACGCGCTGCGCCGCAAGCCCATGGCGCTGCTCAACCTGGTCTATCGCGATCAGATCTTTCCGCGCGAGGCCTATCGCCTGACCTTCGATCGCCTGCTCGAGCAGCTCCCGGAGCGTCAGGCATGCAGGACCATGGTTGAACTGCTTAGCCTGGCCCACGAGCACAACTGCGAAGCGCAACTGGCCCAGGCACTGCAGCAGTGTCTGGGCGATGGACGGTTACCCGACCTGGACACACTGTGTTCGCGTTTCGAAGCGAAGCGCACGAACAGCATGCCGGAGGTGAACGTCCAGCTGGCACCGCTGAGCGACTACGAAGCCCTGCTTGACATGGCAACGGAGGTGACGGCATGAGTCTCGACATCGACGCCACCCGCCTGTCGCTGCTGCTCAACGATTTGCGGCTGCCCGCCATCAAGCAGATCTGGTCCAGCTTTGCCGAGCGATCCGACACGGAAGGCTGGCCGGCAGCGCGCCTGCTGATGGCGCTGGCCGAACACGAGATCGCCGAGCGCGATCGACGCCGGGTCGAACGTCACCTCAGGGACGCAAAGCTGCTGCCGGGCAAGACGCTGGAGAACTTCGATTTCGACGCGGTGCCGATGGTGTCCCGCGCGCACGTCTCGGCGCTTTGCGCTGGCGACGGCTGGCTGCGTAACGGCACCAACCTGATTCTTCTGGGACCGAGTGGCGGTGGCAAGTCGCACTTGTCGTCGGCCATCGGACTGAGTCTGCTGGAGAAGGGCTGGAAGGTCCTGTTTGCGCGTACCACCGACCTCGTGCAGCGGTTGCAGGTCGCGCGCCGCGAACTCGCTCTGGAGTCCGCCATCAACCGGCTGGATCGCTTCGATTTGGTCATCCTGGACGATTTCGCCTATGTCAGCAAGGATCAGGCCGAGACGTCGGTCCTGTTCGAGCTCATCAGCGCCAGATATGAACGCCGTTCTCTTTGCATAACAGCAAATCAACCGTTCGGCGAATGGGACAAGGTCTTCCCCGACCGGGCCATGACGGTGGCCGCCGTCGACCGGCTGGTCCATCACTCGACCATCTTTGAGCTGAACGTCGAAAGCTACCGTCGCCGTACGGCCCTGCAGCGCAAGCAGCAGGAACCGGGACGCCCGGCCAGTCGCGCGACACCAAAGAACGTTGGCGTGCCACCGACACAGGAGGATCAGCACGGCATTGACCTCACCAACTGACCCGCTGTCTCATCCTGATTGACGCGCGGCTCGCAGGTAAAGCTAGCCGGCGTCAATCAACCCATCACCTTCCACGCCACCCCATTCTCATCCTGATTGTCGCGCAGCCAGAATACCTGCGGCGTCACACATTACACAGCAATCCTCAACGACGGAAGGCTTCAGCTTGATTGTCGCGCGACACCCGCTCGCCCGCGTCAATCAACACCGCGCGTCAATCAACAAACGCTTGCCAGCGTCAATCAACATCGGCATCATCATTCCTGCCGCGACATTCTCAACTTGATTGTCGCGCGTCTCTCATCCAGATTGTCGCGCCACAGTAAGAGCCCCGACCAGATAAATCTGATGACGCTGCATAGCTCGAAAGGATTGGAGTTCCAAGCTGTCATCATGGTAGGGCTGGAGAACGGAGTGTTCCCCAGTGGCTTCGACAGGACCGACGAGCAGCTGGAAGAGGCGGCTCGTCTGTTCTATGTAGGCGTGACGCGCGCCAAGACACAGATTCACCTGACCTATGATTCAGATGAGTCGCCGTTGATTACGTCCATAAGGGAGGCGGCCTAGTTGAATCGACTTTCAAAGTCCGACCGGTGATCGGCCCAGCCACGACCATATGTGGCTACAGTAAGCGATCAAAGAGAGGCGGGGCAGTGTTGGACTACTTCAACGGCAGAGAATGGCTGACCTTGCTGTGCCGATGCGGCGACTTCAATTAATAGCGAAGCGCCGAATCAGCCTTCCACAAACCTCGCTGGGATTTCGTTGAAAATTGCCGGACGTATCCGAAGAGACAAACTGAGATTTCAAGTATGCCAAGACCTGAGATTGACCTTCGGCGAGACGATTTTCTCCTCGGGGATTTCCGAAATCTGGATAGGCTAGCAAAGGTCGAACATCCGGGTAGAGATGAAGTCAGACTCCATGCTGCGACAATACGGAGGCTCCTGCTGGACGGAGAGTTAGGAGCTGCTGCCGGTCGGCGAGGGTTGCCGCTCAAATTTGCGGTTCCCGATTCCCAGCCGCTTGTTCGGTCAGCGCGTGAGGGGCATGTTGGTCAGTTTTGCTTGATGGGAATGTCTGGGTATGGAAATCTTACGGCGTATATGTCACCAGGTCCTGGCGGCTACGACTCCATTGCCGAGGAGTTCGATCCGAACAACGTTGTCCGTCTCAATTTGGCGAAATTCCTCGGCCAACAGGTGGCATTCTGTACCGGTGTGTTTCTTACGCGGCATGACGTGATCGCTTATGTAGCAAACAAGGTTGCCGGTGTTCACTACGACACCTCTACGACGGGGCGTCTTGACGAAGCCAAGATGCGTGCCCTCGGTGAGTTGATGGACCGCTTTCACATTCGCGCGGAAGGGGGATCGCTACTCTTGTACTCAGGTCCGCGCACTGCCAAAACCGAACCGACAGGCTTCAGATACGAGCCTGACTCTATCGGCGGAGTGTTCTTGGAGCTTCTCGCGTGTGTCACGTACATTTTGGAGAGTGAATGCGTCCTCGTGCTCAGACGGAGCATCGAGCGAGACCTCTTGCGACACTGACATGCTGATTTGTCGTGTGGCATAGTGCGAGCAGTGTTACAACGGGCGGGGAGCGATGGACACCCTGCGGGATGGCTCGTCGACCGCCGTAAATTCGCAAATGCACGATACCTGTAGCGAGACACTGAACGCACGGGTTCGTTAGCGTGACGCGTTTGTATCCGTTTTTCCATATCATTCCGCCTACCCGTGGGGGCAAGGTTTGGGGTAAGAGGGCACCCCCTCATTGAGTAATTCCCTGTGGGGCGGCCCCCAGGGGTACTATGCAATTCCGACCTGGATCTGGCTCTGTGAATTGAGGCGTCGGCGCCCGCAGGCTTTAATCGGACCGCATTGGAAAATGCTTTGCGGTATCGATGACGGTATTGCCAACAACAATGGTCTCGAGGTACTTCATCTTTGGGACTGCTTTAACAGGGTTGGTAGTGGATATCCGATGGGGTCCGCGGAGCCGCGGCAAGTACCGGAGGTATTTTTCGGTATCCTTGGCGGTATCGTCGATATTTGAACTAGCTGCTTCCCTGTCCAGATAAGGTTGCAGCCATCGGGTTGACAATCGAGTGGGTATGGCTCAGGTTTGCTTGGTTGATCCTGCGGGGGGCGTCCCGGATTTTGTGTAAACGGGTTTTGGTTTAGCCCTGAGCCATGCGGTCTTCGAACTGAATGGTGAACCGGTTTAAGGCTGCTTTCCAGTCTCTGATCGGCATCGTCCATTTCTTGCTGATGTTGTTCAATGCCAGTTAGAACAGTTTGGTGACGGCTTCGTCGGTCGGAAACGAACTACGCGTTTTGATCACTTTGCGCAGGCTCATGTTGATCGATTCGATCGCGTTGGTAACCGGCATGATATAGCCGGTGCCTCACGGTCCCGCGCCGTGCATTTCTGGCGTATGGTGTGACCATCCGGGACAAGGGGCACCGGGGAGCACTTCGGGTGGGCAGGCCGTTGTTATACGATGAGCCGCGAGCTCGTGTTAGTAGTTGGCCGCCCCTGCGACCCGCCCGGTTGCGCTGCGAGCGCGAATCCGTAGTTGTCGTGCTGTCCCACCGGCTCCCAACATTCATCTGAATGGGAGAACGGTTATGCGAATCGTAGGACTGGATGTTTCGCGCTCCGTGGCCGAGATCGCGTATCTGGAGGACGGCGTGCTGCATGCTGGTGGCCGTGCCGGGCTCAGACGCGACGAACTGGAGCGCTTTGCCGCAAGCCTGCGCAGCACCGATCATGTGGTGCTCGAAGCGACGGGCAATACCGCCGCCATCGTCAACGTACTGCGCCCTCGCGTCGCGCGTGTCGCAATTGCGAATCCACTGCTGGTACGGCTCATCGCCGAGGCACGCGTCAAGACGGACAAGATTGATGCGGCAGTGCTGGCCCAACTGTACGCAAGCCATTTCCTGCCGGAAGTCTGGATGCCCGACGAGAGCACCCTGGCGCTACGCCGACAGGTCTCGCGCCGGTCACAACTCGTGCGGCAACGCACGAGGCTGAAGAACGAAGTTCATGCGGTGCTGGCTGCGCATCTGATCGAGCGGTGCCCCGCTACTGATCTGTTCGGCAGGAAGGGACGCGTATGGCTCACGGCACAACCGCTGCCGATGGACGAGCGTCTGGGCGTCGAGCAACGCTTGCGGGAGCTGGACCGTCTTGGGGAGGATCTGCACGAGGTCGACAAGGCCCTGGCGCAAGCCAGTATCGGCGACGAGCGGTTGCGCAGGCTGCTGACCATCACCGGCGTCAATGCCACTGTGGCAATCGGCCTGCTGTCGGCAATCGGCGCCGTTGAACGGTTTCCCAATCCGGAGAAGCTGGTGAGCTACTTCGGGCTGAACCCGTCGGTCTATCAGTCGGGCCCAACGCCCGCCAGGCACGGTCACATCACCAAGCGGGGACGTTCGTACGCGCGAGGATTGCTCGTCGAGGCAGCCTGGGGCGCAGCACAGGCGCCCGGCCCTCTGCGCGCTTTCTTCCTGCGCGTACGCGACCGTCGCGGCCAGCAGGTCGCCATTGTCGCGACGGCACGCAAACTGGCGGTCATCGTGTGGTACGTGCTCACGCGCAATGAGCCGTTCGCCTGGGATCGTCCAGCCCTGACCGCACACAAGCTGCGCGCCCTGGAGTTGCAGTCCGGCATGCCGGCACAACATGGCTCGCGCAAAGGATCGGCTGCCGCTTACAGCCTGAAGAGCGTACGCGACCAGGAACGGGCCATAGCCGAGCAGGCCGAGCGCACCTATCAACGCCTGTTCTCACGATGGAAGCAGACGCGTCCCAACAAACGCGAGGTACCACTGGTGTGGCCGGGAACGCCGACCTCATAAAAATATCAAGCAGGGGCTTGTCGATTTCATCCGTCGTATAAATCACCTTGCGGATCTCCGGCGGGTAGTCGAAGAACGGTATCACCCGAGCCCAGTTGCGCCGCCAGCTTTGACCGACTGACGGGTAGTCCTTGTCCCATTTGGCCTCGAAGGCGTTCAGCATCTGCTCGGCCACCTCGACGGTCGATGAGGTGTAAATCGTCTTCAGATCGGCGGCCACTTCGCGCTGCAGTTTCCACGACACGAAGTTCAGGCTGTTGCGCACCATATGCACGATACACAACTGCACAGCCGCCTTCGGATAGACCGCTTCAATCGCTTCTGGAAAGCCCTTGAGCCCGTCCACACAGGCAATAAAGATGTCCTGCACGCCGCGCGTCTTCAGCTCGGTGACCACCTGTAGCCAGAACTTGGCGCCCTCGGTCTGGGCGATCCACAGCCCCAGGACTTCCTTGTGTCCGTCCATGTTCACGCCGATTGAGGTAGGCTGAAGAAGGTGGAGATCAATGTTTCGTAGAATGAGCGAAACGGAGATCAAATGAATCGTAAGCGCGCGATCTAGCACACCGAGTTCATAGGGGTGCATGGAGGTTGACGTGCCAGGCGGCGGCGCATCGATCGGCAAGGCGACCAGATCAAGCTCAACGAGCGGCGGTGGTCAGTTTTGCAAGGTGGAACGGCAAGAGGTCGGTCACGTCAGCATCCGGTTCGCGCTTCGGTAGTTCGGTGAGTACGTGCACGAGGTAGGCGTAGGGTTCGACGTTGCAAGCCCTGCAGGTCAGCATAAGACTGTAGATCATGGCGCTTGCCTTCGCGCCGGCAACCGTGTCACTGAACAGCCATGAATTTCTGCCGGTACAGAATGGACGGATGTCTCGCTCGATGACGTTATTGTCGATGGGGGCCAGCCCGTCGCTCACGTAGCGACACAGATACGTCCACTGGTTTCGCGTGTATGAGATTGCCTTGCCCAGCAGACTTTCTGGCAGGACTTGCGGTGCCTGGTCGTCCAGCCACTTTCTGAATGCTTCGAGTAGTGGCACGCTGTGTTGCTGACGCAGGCGGTATGTGTAGTCAGCGCGCGTCTCGCCTTCGGGCAGATCGGCTTTGGTGAGCGTTTCGACCTGATACAGCGCCTTGAAGTATTCCAGCGCCTGCGCGGCACGGCCACCGGGTTTCTTCATGCCCTTGAGCGCTTCAACGAAGGCGCGACGGGCGTGAGCCAGGCAGCCGAAGTGCGTGGGGCCTTCGAGTGTGCGCCAGGCGGCATAGCCATCCGTCATCAGCAGGCCTTGATAGCCCGCGAGGAACGCTTGAGGATATTCCTGCCCGCGCCCCGGCTGGTAGTCGAACAGCACAACCGGCTGCGTGCTGCCGTCGGCACTGCGATATGTCCACATATACGAGGTGCTCTGCGCAGCACGGCCGGGTTCCTTGAGTACCTGCACCGTTGTCTCGTCACCGTGAATCAGCGGTTGCGACAGCAGTGTCCTGTGTAGAGCCTCATAGAGCCGGCTATAGTGCAGCTCGGCGGGCCGGATGATCCAGTTGGCCAGTGTGCCGCGTCCAACTTCAATGTCGGCGCGCCCCAATGCGTTGGCCATCCGGTATAGCGGTGTTCCGTCGACATACTTGCCGGCAGTCACGGTGGCGATCATCGCCGCACTCGCGTTGCTGCCCGGCAATGGCTGCGCCGGCATCGGTGAGGTGATCACCGGCGTGCGTTCGGCGTGGCGCTCGCAGTGCCGGCACGCGTACTTGAAACGTACATGCTGCAGCACCGAGGCCTTCGCCTCGATATGCAGCTGTTCGCTGATCTCTTCACCCATACGGTGAAGCTCGTGTGCGCAGCACGGACATATCTTCTGGTCATCAGGCAGGTCGTATTCGATGCGCTGACGTGGCAGATGGGCCGGTAGCGGTTTGCGCCCAGGACTGCGCCGTGGCGGTTGCGGCGCATCGGGCAGGCCAGTATCGGGCAGTGTGAAGGTGTCGGCAGCGACGTCCGCGTCATGCGCTTCGGTCGCAGCGATCTGCTCAGCCTCGTCGAACACACGATCGCGTAGCCTCTCACTGCTCGGGGCGAAACGTTGGCTCTGCGCCAGGCGGAACTGCTCCTCTAGTTGGGCAATACGTTCGCCCAGCTGCTGGTTGCGTGACTCCAGTTCACGGATATAGGCCTGGGCGGCGGGCGGCAATCGGGAGAAGTCGTCTTCATTCATGCTCCCAGGATAGTCGAATGCCGCGCGCTACAGGTTTACGGAGATTTGTAACAGTCCCTCGCGCGCGTTGCTGGCCGGCAGGCCGGTCATTAGCTGGCGTGGCGGTACCGCCGCGCCGGATGACGGCACATTGCCTCGATGTCGATACCCTCGAGCAGCCAGCGTAGCTGCTCGGTCGTCAGTTCGATCACCGCCTGTTGCCGACGCGGCCAGATGAAGTGATCTTCTTCCAGACGCCGCAACATCAGCCAGAAACCGTTGCGCTCGTAAAGTAGCAGCTTGATCCGGTTGCGTCTGCGGTTGTGGAAGGCGTACACGGCACGCGCAAACGGGTCCAGTTGCATGGATTGCTCGACCAGCGTCACCAGACTGTTGATGCCTGCCCGGAAGTCGATTGGCTCGCGGTGCAGGAACACCTTCAAATCAGCTTCGAAGCGAAACATCAGCGCCGTCCCAGTGCCGCGATCATGGCGCTCACGAGCGCGGCGTCGCGTTCCGAGCATTCGAGCTCAAGCTTTACGCCATTGGGCAACTGGGCCGACAGCCATGCTGACGCTGGTGAGCGCGAAGACAGATGCGATGACCGCTGTTCTGGCTGCATGCGCACAGAATGCATCGACGCAGGCGCCGGCGCCGTATCGGCGATGGCGACGACCGGCACGAACGCCGACGGTGAAGCGGCCATGCCGTCGTTGCTCATGCGCGTTTGCGCCTGCCGATGCAGCCGAACCCATTTACGCAGTTGATTGGCGTTCACCCCGGCCTTCAACGCCAGACCGGACAATGACGCACCGGGCTGCTCGCAGGCCTCGACCAGCCGCCGCTTGCCTAGAGGATCGAAGCTGCGCTTGCCACCCACGCCAACGCGGGTCACCCGCAGGGGCAAAAATGAAAGGTCATCCTGGGTCATAAATTGCGTCCGCAAGTTGTGAGTTGCGGACGCAATCGTGGATCTTGCTGGACTCAAAAGCTAGGTGGGGAAAATTTCGCGCTTACAATGAATCGAGTACCGAAGGGCACCTACACGAAGGAATTTCGCGAGCAGGCGGTGAGGCTCGTGGTTGTTGACGGGCTCACGCAGCGCGAAGCGGCCAGCCGTTTATCTTTGTCGGTAAAGACACTGGGTGCCTGGGTTGTTGCTGAGCGTAAAGGTACGTTGGCCAAAGTCGGTGAGACGCAAAAGCCGCAAAGCGAGCTCGAAGCGGAGTTGGCGCGGGTGAAGCGAGAGCTTGCAACAGTCACGATGGAGCGGGACGTTCTAAAAAAAGCGACGGTCTATTTCGCGAAGGAGTCGCGGTGAAATACGACCGGATCGAAGCAATGCGACATGACTATCCGATCGCAGTGCTATGTCGGGTGTTCGAGGTGGGAGCCAGTAGCTATTACGCTTGGCGTCGACGTGCTGAGTCGCCACGTGCACAGGAGAACGCACGGCTTGAAGTCCAAATTGCTGCAGCCCATGAACGAACCCGGCACACTTATGGACGCGAGCGGCTGCAAGCCGATTTGCGAGATCACGGCGTGCGCGTTGGTCTCCATCGCATCAGGCGCATTCGCTCCAAACTGGGACTTCGTTGCAAGCAGAAGCGCAAGTTCAGAAATACAACGGATTCCAAGCACGATCTGCCAGTCGCTCCGAATTTGCTAGAACGCAATTTTGACATGAGCGCGCCGAACCAGACTTGGGTAAGTGATATCACTTACTTATGGACCGACGAGGGCTGGTTGTATCTTGCTGGCATCAAGGACCTGTTTAACGGCGAATTGGTCGGCTACGCCATGAGCGAACGGATGACTCGCAGCCTGGTGATGCAAGCGCTTTTCAGCGCGGTGTCGCTCAAACGACCACAGGCGGGACTGGTTGTTCATTCCGATCGCGGCGCGCAATACTGCTCACGCGACTATCGCGATCTCACAAAGCAGTTCGGCATGACCATATCGATGAGCCGCAAGGGCGATTGCTACGACAACGCACCAATGGAAAGTTTCTGGGGGTCGCTCAAAAACGAACTCGTGCATCACTGCCGGTTCGCGACACGCGCTGAGGCTCGACAGGCCGTCACAGAATACATCGAGATATTTTACAACCGGCAGCGAAAGCAGGCCCGTCTTGGCTATCTGTCTCCTGCCGCCTTCACCCAACGATTTTACAAGATGCAACTCGCAGCCTAGGCCATTGCTCTCCACGATTGACGACCGACCTCAGATCGCCAGATAGACGGCCTTGGTCCGTACCGCCCCGCTGTCACGCACTTTGACGTGGATGCAGTCCAGATAAATGATCGGGTACAGCGCATCCAGCGGGCGACCTTGCCACAGCTTCACCTCCTCACTCACCGCGTCCGTTACAGCCGAGATGAGCGCGGGTGAGACCTCCGTACCATACATTTCTTCCAGATGGCTGACGTTGCCCGCGAATTTCGGATCCCTTAGCTGAGTGAGATTATGCCACCCGTTGGTTCTGGGCAGCGTACCAGTCCCGCTCGAACTGCATCGGACTGACGTAGCCCAACGTCGAGTGCAAGCGCGAATGATTGTAGAAGCTCAACCAGTCGATTACCTCGTCCATCGCTTCCCGACGCGTTGCAAAGCGCTGGCCAAGGATGCGTGCTCGCTTGAGCGATCCCCACAAGCTCTCGGTCGGCGCGTTGTCCCAACAATTTCCTCGACGGCTCATCGAGCTGCGCATGCCGTAGCCCTTAAGCAGGTCCTGGAAGTCACGACTGCAATACTGGCTACCGCGGTCGCTATGGACGATCAGGCCCGCTTCCGGCCGGCGGCGAAACCACGCCATACGCAGCGCGTCAGACACCAGCTCCGTGCGCATGTGCGGCTGCATCGACCAGCCCACCACCTGACGGCTGAACAGGTCGAGGATGACGGTCAGAAACAGCCAACCCTCGTCCGTCCAGATGTACGTGATGTCCGTAGTCCAGACCTGATCTGGACGCGCGGGAGAGAAGTCTCGTTGCAGCAGGTCCGGCGCGACCGGCAGGCTGTGGTTGCTGTCGGTCGTGACCTTGAACCGGCGTTTGGTCTTCGCCCTGATGCCGTGCAGCTTCATGAGCTGTTGGACACGATCCTTGCTGACGCGAATGCCCTGGGCCAGCAACTTCTTCCACACGCGCGGCCAGCCGTACTCGCCTTTGGATTCAGCGTGCACGGCCTTGATGTGCACCAGCAGAGCGTCGTTGCTGATGCGTCGGCGCGCTCGGTCAGTATCGACATCCCGCGCCTTGCGCGCGTGGTAACCGCTGGGGCTGACACCCAGCACCTGGCAGGTCAGGGACACCGGCCATTGTCGGCTGTGAAGCTCGATCCAGGCGTACTTCATGCCGACACCTTTGCAAAGTACGCCGTGGCTTTTTCCAATATGTCGCGCTCCATTTTCACGCGTGCCAACTCCGCGCGCAGCCGGGCAATCTCCATCTGTTCAGGAGAAACCTGTTTGCCTGCGCCGTTCAGCTTCCCAGCGGCATCGGCCTTAACCCAGTTGTGCAGCGTCTTCGGGCTGATACCCAGTATCTTCGCCACCGCCGCCATGCTCTGGCCGCCGCGGACCATGCGCACGGCTTCCAGCATGAATTCCCGCGTATATCGGGCTCTCGGATTACCCATCTTTCCTTCCTCCTTGCGTGAGTTTTACACACTCAGCAAGGGATCCATTTTTTGCGGGCAAGCTCAGGCCCTGGATCTCGCGCACGCTCAAGCCTCGTGCATACAGCGAGATGATCTTGTCGTCAAAGCCCGACCAGCGCGTCTGGTGACGCGCCACCAGCTTCGGCTCGAACTCGCCCTGACGGTCTCGCGGGATATCCAGCGGTAGTTCGCTAAACTCGCCTTGCAGCGTCTTGGCGCTGTGCCCGTTACGGGTATTGCCCGTGGCGTTGGTCACCGCTTCGCTCTTGCCGTGACCCAAATGCTCAGACATCTCTGTCTCGAGCGCCCGCTCGACCAACATCTTCGTGAGTTGCTTGAGCAGGCCATTCTCGCCAATCAAATCCTCAGGTTTCTGATAATTCGCCAGCAGGCTGTCCGCCAGTTTGACCAACTCAGGATCGGGTTTCACTCGTTTGTTGCGCTTCGCTACGGTCATTGTTGCTCCTAGATGCTGGCAGTCTCCTGCCAAATGACCGTTTACACAAAACTAATTACACCCTCTCCTGCGGCCGTCGTTGGCATGCTTAGCCGATCAATATAGTCGGCCCACTCCTGCATGACCCTGCGACGATCGTCGTCAAACGTTGTTCTATCGTAGGCCTTTTGTACATCGCCACGCTTGGCGTGTGCCAGTTGCGCTTCCAGTACATCGATATCCATACCAAGTCGCTCTCGTCCGACCGTACGAAGCATGCCCCGAAAACCATGCGTCGCGTGCTTTCCTTGAAATCCCATCTCCCGCAGTGCTTTGCTCAATGCGTCTCGATGTAAATGAAGAGTCTTTTGACGGGCAGGGGACGGAAAGACGAAATGCCCCTTGCCGGTAAGCGACTGCAACTCGTTCAGGACGGCGATCGCCTGCTTTGGCAATGGCACGATGTGATCGTGCCGCATTTTCATCCGCTCGGCTGCAACATGCCATTCAGCTGTCTTGAGGTTCACCTCGTCCCACGGCACTGCGGCAACCACGCCTGGGCGAAGGCCGGTCAGCATGGTGAGCTTGAGGGCGGCGCGTGTAATAGGTGACTTGTAGGCATCGATAGCAAGAACGAGCGGAGCGATGTCCGCAGGCCTGGTGATCGCTGGTATATGGCCTTTCTTGTGGCGGGGCACAACGCCGCGGAGGGTCAAGGCGGCGCCATCTTCGCGCAACCCGTTCTGGACGGCGTACGTCACGATGCCACCGACATACTGCCGTGCCTTGGTCGCGAGGTTAGGCGCATGTGCTGCAATCGCTTCGAGTACGGGCTTGACCTCTGGCGTGGCAAGGGTCGAAATGGGCTTGTTGCGGAGTGCGGGAGTCAGGTATTCACGCACGACAAACTCCGCCTTCCGGTAGGTTTCGTCCGCCCATTCCTTGCGTTTGAAGTCGAGCCAGCGCTGGGCCACGAGATGGAAGGCGCCGTCGGCCACGCGTTTGCGGGCGATGGACTCGGCCTGGCGATATGCAACCGGATCGATGCCTTCGCGTACGAGATTGCGTGCGGTAGTGGCCGATCGTCGCGCATCAGTGAGCGTGATATCGGGGTAGGGGCCGAGGCTGTGGAAGTTCTCCTTGCCTGTGCTCGGTCGTCGATAGCGGAACAGCCAGGTTTTGGTGCCGTTCGGCTGGACCCTCAGGGCGAGTCCGTTTCCATCCGCGAGAAGGTAGGAACGGGCGCGCGCTTTGGCGGCACGGAACACTAATTCTGACTTCGGTTCGACGCGTCTGGGCATGCGTTTGCCCCCGAATCTGGTATACGCAACAGTATACGCAAAAATCGTCGATGTCAGTGGAACGCAAGGGATCTTTAGAGAACAAAAAACCCCGTAAGACCTTGATCTTACGGGGTTTCTCGGACTTCTTCGGCTTGCGCCGGAACAACTGTTGGTGCCCAGGAGAGGACTCGAACCTCCACGGTGTTGCCACCGCTAGGACCTGAACCTAGTGCGTCTACCAATTCCGCCACCTGGGCACGTCTTCAAGCTAGACCGCTATTTTAGCGTGATGATGCAGCGTGTCAATCCCCACATTCAAACTGACTCCGCTTCAATCAACCGCCCGGATTTCGCGTGCAATAAAGGGATACTTTCACCGCCCGACAACCGTCCTGCCACTCATCATTTCACCACGTGACCTGCGCTGATAAACAGAAACGGATCACATGGCTTCACACAAAAAGTAAAGCCGCTCGTAAGCGGCTTTACTTTTGAATCTGGTGCCCAAGAGAGGACTCGAACCTCCACAGTGTTGCCACCGCTAGGACCTGAACCTAGTGCGTCTACCAATTTCGCCACCTGGGCAGGTGATGAACAGCAAAGAACGCCATTATAGCGACAGATTGGTGACTGTCAAGCGTTTCTCAAAACTCGCTTGAACATCGCGCCGTCGAGCGTGCATGCGCCTCGCGGCAACCGCCCGGCGACTATTGTTGGGGCCGCTTGACGCACAATACGGGTGTTAGAATGCCTCGCAGTAGTTCGTTGGCACGGTGCACACGCCCGTCGGACTCAGCCTTGAACGAGCCGGACCCGAGCAGTCTTTTCTGTGCATTTGCAGGTGCAATTCAAGCGCGACCGAAGCGCAAGCGAAGCGCGCCGTCATCGCTTTCCAAGCCGAGCCACATCGCAGACCGACGTCCATGCAACGAGAAAAAATCATCGACAAGCCCTTGAGCAAATTCCCGTATCCGATTCCAAGCCGCGAAGAAATCCTGGGCGTCCTGCGCACGAGTGAAGCGCCGCTTGCCGCGAACGACATCGCCGAAGCCTTGTCGATCAAGCGCCAGGAGCGCGAAGGATTTTTCAAGCGCTTAGGCGCGATGGAGCGCGACGGCCAGATCCGGCTCGATCAGCGCAATCTCTATCAGTTGACTCATCCGTCGAACTTCGTCGCCGGCCGCGTGCAAGGTCATCGCGACGGCTACGGTTTTCTGGTTCGCGACGACGGTCAGGACGATCTGTTCCTGCCCACCGGCGAGATGCAGAAGGTCATGCACAACGACCGCGTGCTTGCGCGCATCGTCGGCTATGACCGGCGCGGCCGTCCGGAAGGGCATATCGTCGAAGTCACGGATCGCGCCAACAAGCGCGTGATCGGCCGCCTGCTCAACGAGAACGGCGCGCTGATCGTCGCGCCCGAAGACAAGCGCATCGGCCACGACATTCTGATCACGCAGAACACCAAGAAGGCCAAGGTCGGCCAGGTGGTGGTGGTCGAGCTGACCGATTTCCCGAGCCGTCATTCGCAGCCGCTCGGCCGCGTGGTGGAAGTGCTCGGCGATATCGACGACCCCGGCATGGAAATCGAAATCGCGGTGCGCAAATACGGCGTGCCGCACGAATTCAGCCAGGCCGCGCTCGACGAAGCCTCGCGGCTGCCCGACGAAGTGCGCCCGGTCGACGCGCGTCATCGCATCGATCTGCGCGACGTGCCGCTCGTCACGATCGACGGCGAAGACGCCCGCGACTTCGACGACGCCGTGTACTGCGAGCCGGTTCAGGTCGGCCGCGGCGAGGGCTTCCGCCTGATCGTCGCGATCGCGGACGTCTCGCACTACGTGCATCCGAAGAGCGGCCTCGACGCCGACGCGATCGAACGCAGCACCTCGGTGTATTTCCCGCGCCGCGTGATTCCCATGCTGCCGGAGAAACTGTCGAACGGTTTGTGCTCGCTGAATCCGAACGTCGACCGTTGCGTGCTGGTGTGCGACATGATCGTCACCACGCGCGGCGAGGTGAAGGCGTATCAGTTCTATCCCGGCGTGATGCACTCGGCCGCACGGCTCACCTATACGGAAGTCGCCGCGGTATTGAAGAACACCAAGGGCCCGGAGGCCGCGCGCCGCGCCGCGTTGCTGCCGCAACTGCAGAATCTGTACGGCGTGTACAAGTCGCTGTTCGCCGCGCGCCAGAAACGCGGTGCGATCGACTTCGATACGACCGAGACGTATATCGTCTGCAATGCGCAGGGCAAGATCGAACAGATCATTCCGCGCACGCGGAACGACGCGCACAAGCTGATCGAGGAATGCATGCTGGCCGCGAACGTCTGCGCGGCCGACTTCCTCAAGCGCAACAAACATCCGGGGCTGTTCCGCGTGCACGCCGGGCCGACCGCGGAAAAGCTCGAGAATCTGCGCACCTTCCTGCGCGGCATGGGCCTCACGCTCAACGGCGGCGACAAGCCGCACGCGAGCGACTACGCCGCGCTGATGGCGCAAATCCGCGAGCGGCCCGACGCGCAGATGCTGCAAACCATGCTGCTGCGCTCCATGCAGCAGGCGGTATACAGCCCGGACAACATCGGCCACTTCGGTCTCGCGTACGAGGCGTATGCGCACTTCACGAGCCCGATTCGCCGTTATCCCGATCTGCTCACGCACCGCGCGATCTACGCGATCCTGCAAGGCCGCAAGTATCAGCCGGAGCCGCCGCAAGGCGTCGAGCTGAATACGGCGCTCTCGCCACGCGCTCGCGCCATGCAGCAGGCCGACGACGAAAAGCGCGGCCGCGTGCGTGGCAACAACGTGGCGATCTGGGAAGAACTCGGTCTGCATTGCTCGGCCAACGAACGCCGCGCCGACGAAGCCTCGCGCGACGTCGAAGCCTGGTTGAAGTGCTACTTCATGCGCGACAAGCTCGGCGAAGAGTACGGCGGCATGGTGAACGGCGTCACGTCGTTCGGCATTTTCGTGCAGCTCGATTCGCTGTTCATTGAAGGCCTCGTGCACGTCACGGAACTCGGCTCGGACTACTTCCAGTACGACGAGATCAAGAACGAGTTGCGCGGCGAGCGCACCGGCATCCGTTATCGCCTGTCGGATCGCGTGCGGGTGCAGGTAAGCCGTGTCGATCTCGACGCGCGCAAGATCGACTTCCGGCTCGTGCGCGACACGCCGATCAAGCCGCCTTTGGTGCGTGGGTCGGGGACCGACAAGTCGTCCGCTGAAAATGGCGGTGCACGCGTGCGTGCGCTGCCGCCGGTGGAAGGTGGAGCGGCAACGCAGGGCGCGCGTCGCAAGCGCGCCGCGCCCGCGCAAACCGAGGCGGTCAAGGAAGCACGCGCGGCGCGCGGCGCGGCGAAGAAGCACGGCGCCGCGACCAAATCGGCGTCGAAACCGCAGGCACGCAAGAAGCGCTGAAGCCGGCTGACTGCCTGAACCGCGCGCATCGGGCACGTAGCAACGTGCCGGTTGCGCGCGGTCTGCGTTTTATCGCCGCGAGGCATTCGAGCGCGGCGGCGAAATGCAGCAAGCGAGCGCGGCAGTCGAGCGCGGCAGACAAGCGCGGCGGACAGGTTCGCGCACATTCATATTCATCACAGCAGCGCATGTTGCACGCGCGCTCAATCAAAGGTTGTATCAGTCATGGCACGTCTCAAGGTTTTATATGGTTTCCACGCAGTGACCGCGCGTATCCGGCACGATGCGTCGACAGTCGAAGATGTTTACTACGACGCAACGCGCAAAGACCGTCGCATGACCGAATTCCTGCACGCGGCCAAAGAAGCCGGCGTGCGCCTGATCGCCGCCGACGAAACGCGTCTGTGGGGCCTCGCGCACACCGAGCGCCACCAGGGCGTGGTCGCGCGCGCGGGCGACATGCCGCTCGCGCAGAACCTGGCCGAGCTGCTCGACGGCATCAACGGTTCGCCGCTGATTCTCGTGCTCGACGGCGTGACCGATCCGCACAACCTCGGCGCCTGCCTGCGCGTGGCCGATGCCGCCGGCGCGCACGCGGTGATCGCGCCGCGTGACCGCGCGGTAGGTTTGAACGCGACGGCCGCGAAGGTGGCGAGCGGCGCGGCCGACACCGTGCCGTACATCACCGTGACGAATCTGGCGCGCGCGCTGCGTGAGTTGAAGGATGCGGGCGTGTGGGTCGTCGGGACGGCCGGCGAGGCCACCAAAAGCCTCTACGACACGGAGCTGGACGGTCCGGTGGCACTGGTGATGGGCGCCGAAGGCGAGGGCATGCGCCGCCTTACGCGCGACACCTGCGACGTGGTCATGCAGATTCCGATGGCGGGCACGGTGGAAAGCCTGAATGTCTCGGTGGCGAGCGGCGTGTGTCTGTTCGAAGCCGTGCGGCAGCGTTCGGTGAAGAAGTAAGCCCGGCCGGCGCTCGCGCGCCACTCCGGTAAACTACCGTTTTTCTACTGCCCGCCAGCCTCTCCCATGACTCAAGACGAACTCAAACAACTGGTCGGCCAGGCCGCCGCCGACTACGTCAACGCCAACGTGCCCGAAGGCTCGGTGATCGGCGTCGGTACCGGCTCCACCGCTAACTGCTTCATCGACGCGCTGGCCGCCGGCAAGACGCGCTATCGCGGCGCGGTGTCGAGCTCGCTCGCCACCACCGCGCGGCTGCAGTCGCACGGTTTCAAGGTGCTCGATCTCAACGAAATCGATTCGCTGCCGGTGTACGTGGACGGCGCCGACGAGATCGATCACAGCGGTGCGATGATCAAGGGCGGCGGCGGCGCGCTCACGCGCGAGAAGATCGTGGCGTCGGTGTCGGACGTGTTCGTATGTATCGCGGACGCCAGCAAGCTGGTGGAAACGCTCGGCAGTTTCCCGCTGCCGATCGAAGTGGTGCCGATGGCGCGCACCTCGATCGGCCGCCGCGTCACGGCACTCGGCGGCGTGCCGGTGGTGCGCGTCACTAAAGAAGGCGTGCCGTTCATTACCGACAACGGCAATGAGATCATCGACGTCAAGGGTTTGCGCATCAGCGACCCGCGCACGCTGGAAACGCATGTCAACGCGTGGCCGGGCGTGGTGACGGTGGGATTGTTCGCGAGCCGTGGCGCTGATCTGTGTCTGCTCGGCACGGACACCGGCGTCGACACGATCAGGTTCAGCAAGGGTTGAGCAACGCTGCCCGAGCGTCGCGCGCGAGCTCGGGTCGACCGGCTCGCGCAGACAGCGAATGCGGGACTCGAGTCGACATGCGTGAACGTGCGTCAGCCTGTATTGACGCGAGCATTCATGCGAGCATCAACGCGCGGCCTGCCTGATCTCCTGCGTCATCCGCTGCAAATACTGCTCCACCGAAAATTCCGTTTGCGCATCGGCCAGCGCCTGTTTGGCAAGACGCTGCGCCAAGGCCGGATCGGCGCGCAAGGTGCCGATCGCTTCCGCGAGCGCCGCGGCATCCCCCGGTTTCACCAGCCAGCCGTTGTGCCCGTGCCGCACGATCTCGGTCACGCCGCCGGCCGCCGAGGCGATCACCGGGCGCGCCGCCGCCATCCCTTCGACCACCACTCTGCCGAACGGCTCCGGTTCGGTCGATGTATGCAGGATCACGTCCATCGCTTTCATCCACGCGGGCACGTCGTCCTGAAAGCCCGCAAAGTGCACGCGATCGGTCACGCCGAGCGTCGCGGCCTGCTCGCGCAGGCGCTGCGCATACGCATCCTCGCCGAATAGCGGGGCGCCGACCAGCACGAGATGCGCGTCGGCCAAGCGCGCGAGCGCGTCGAGCGCGATATGCTGGCCTTTCCACGGTGCGAGGCGGCCGAACAGACCCGCGAGCCAGGCCGTTTCCGGCAAGCCGAGGCGCCGCCGCAGCGCGGCCATGTCGCTGCCGTTCACACGGCTGAACGCGGCGGCGTCGATACCGTTGTAGACGACCGGCGCCGATCCGGCCGCGTTGCCGGTCAGCGCCGCGAGCGAACGCTCCGACGCCTGCGAGTTCACCACCACGTGATCGACCGCGAAACGCACCAGCCATTTGACGACACTCAACTGCACGCGCCCGAAATGCTCGCGCGTGAGAATGTCGTGCTGATACCAGATCACCGGTTTGCGATGCAGCGGTTTGCCGAGCGCGCCGAGCACCAGCGCTTTCTGCGTGTTGAGAAACAGCACGTCGAAACGCCGTGCACGCGTGGCGATTGCGCGCACCTGGCGCAGGATGCCGGGCACGACGCGCAGACAGTTCAACACCGACGCCTGCCGTTCGACGTTCGACACGCGCGCGTCGTTGATCACCTGCACGCGCACGCCGAGCGTTTCGAGGCGTGCGCGAAACGGGCCGTCGGAAAGCAGCACGACTTCGCTGCGCGCGGCGCAATGTCCTGCAAGTTGCAGCAGCGCGAATTCAGCGCCGCCGAGCTGGCCGCTCTGATCGACGAACAGCACGCGAGGTATCGCGAGCGCCGCGGCGGTTGCCGCCGACGCGGAAGGCGCGGCTGCAGCGGGTGGATCGATCAGCGCGGGCTGAACCCGTTGCAAGGAATGAGTAAGCGGGGCGAGTGGCGAGGCTTCGATCGTCGGGCGCATAGGAAGGCGAAGTAATGGAAGGCGCAGGTTCGCAATAGGCGAATGGCGATACCTGATTATTCGCGTACAGTCGCGCGTCGAATGTGGGCACGCGCACGCACAGCCAACGATGCGCCACATACACTCGTTGCTAAGCCCAAGAGGCGTTAATTAAAAATCGGGGGGATCATGAAAGTGGCGATCGTGCACGACTGGCTGGTCGCGCCGGGCGGGGCGGAGAAGGTGCTTGAGCAGATCATCGAGTGCTTTCCCGACGCGGATCTTTTCAGTCTCGTCGATTTCCTCGAAGACCGTAGACCCCTGGGCGGCAAGCCCGTGACGACATCGTTCATTCAGCGGCTGCCGTTCGCGCGACGCCACTATCGAGCTTATTTGCCGTTGATGCCGCTTGCCGTCGAACAGTTCGATCTGTCCGGCTACGATCTGATCATTACGAGTTCTTATGCGGTCGCCAAGGGTGTACTGGTCGGCCCGGATCAGACGCATGTAAGTTATGTGCATTCACCGATGCGCTACGCGTGGGATCTGCAGCATCAGTACCTACGCGAAGCGAATCTGACGCATGGACCGAAGTCGTGGGCGGCGCGCGCGCTGCTCCACTACTTGCGCGGTTGGGATTCGCATTCGGCGAACGGCGTCGACCGGTTGATAGCGAACTCGCAGTTCGTGGCACGCCGCGTGATGAAAACCTACCGGCGCGATGCAGCCGTGATTCCTCCGCCCGTCGATGTGCAGGAATTCGAACTGTGCACGCGCAAGGAAGACTTTTATCTGACTGCTTCGCGAATGGTGCCTTACAAGCGTATCGATCTGATTGTCGAGACCTTCAATGCCACACCGCACCGCAAGCTGATCGTGATCGGCGACGGGCCGGAGATGGCGACGATCCGTGCCAAGGCCCGCTCGAATGTGACGATCCTCGGCTATCAGCCGTTCGAGGTCCTGAAGGATCACCTGCAACGCGCGCGAGCTTTCGTGTTCGCCGCCGAAGAGGACTTCGGCATCGTTCCGCTCGAAGCGCAGGCATGCGGCACGCCGGTCATCGCATTCGGCAAGGGCGGCGCGCTCGAAACCGTGGTGCCGATCGGCGAGGCGCATCCCACCGGCGTGTATTTCGCGCGCCAGACGGTGGTGTCGATGCTCGACGCGATCGATCGCTTCGAGCGTCAGCGCAACCAGATCACGCCCGCGGCATGCCGTGCGAACGCGGAACGGTTTTCGGCAGCGGTGTTCCGGCGCGCATTCATGGCCGAGGTCACGCGCACGATCGCGGCGGCGGGTTTGCGTCAACGGGTCGGGGCAGTCGAGCGGGTCGAGCCCGATCCGGCCGCCCAGGCCCAGGATCTGCGCTGGCCGGCCGAGCCGGCGCCGAAAAGCAGTTGGGGCCGCTGACGGGCGCGCAGGCGACCACGTCGGCCGGCCCGCGCATGGTGGCGAGACGACCGCGGGACAGCGGTAGGTTGTCTCATTATTCGCATATTGCGAACTTCGCAACATGCGAATAAAATGCTGTTCGTGGTACCGCAGTAAGTTGTAAACAGCCGTTCGGACTATGCCTTCCGGCCGGCTATCGGTGTCGATTCGCTCCGTTTAGCCTTGCAGGTGGCGCGCGCACGTTCAGCGCGCGAATACGTGCGAGGAAATCCGAATGCGGGTCATTTCAAAGAAAGCGTTGCTGGACTTCATAAACAGACATCCGGGGGCGCGCAGTGCGCTATTGACATGGTATTCACTGGCGCAGGCATGCCTCGCGTATGGCTATAACGACCTGAAGCAGACGTTCGCCGGCGTGGACTACGTGCCGCCTCAATACACCGTTTTCGATGTAGGCGGCAACCGGTTCCGGATCGTTGCGGCGATTCACTACAACAGGCAGTCGTTATTCGTTCGTCATGTATTGACGCATGCGGAGTACGACCTTTGGACGAGGAAGAATCTAAACTCATGAATGCCGATCGCCTTCCGGGAGGTTTTCCCGACATCGCACAAACCTGGGCCACGCTGCAAGCCCAGTTGCCGATCACGCCCATTCGCAACGAGCAGGACTACCAGACAATGGTGCGGCTCGCCAACTCGCTTGCCGATCATCTGAACGGCAACGAGGAGGATCCGCTGTCCGATCTGTTCGCGATCGTGACGGACCTGATCGAGAGCTGGGAAGCGCACAACGTCACGATTCCAAAAGCGGAGCCGCGCGAGGTGTTGCGTCATTTGCTGGAAACGCATGGGCTCAGGCAGAAGGACCTGATAGGTATCGCATCGCCCACCGTGGTGAGCGATATTCTTGCGGGCCGCCGCGCCATCAGCAAGAAGGTGGCCAAGGCCCTGGCCGTGCGTTTTCATACCGACGTCAGTGCGTTTCTGTAAGAACGGTGCCGCGCCGGCCTTGTGCCGTGCGCTGCGCTGACCGGCAAGCTTTTTCCCGTCCTTCACTTCGCTTCGGTTCACTTCGGTTCTATCCATGCGCTATCGGCGGCATTTCCAGCTGCCGGTATCGGTGCCTGTCCTCTGTCCTCTGCTTTGAATACCCCGTCCCGCCCAATACAAAAGGGCTGCGCCCTCAATGCGGCGCAGCCCTTTCCGTTATCCCGCTCAACGCGCTCTAGCCTGGCGCGTGAATATCGGGCGGATCGCCGGCGGAGTACGTGTACGCATACGCATAGTCGTACGTGCCGTTGCGATTGTGACTCTTGAGCGGCACGGCATTCATCACGCCGCCCACCACCCGGGCCCGCGCGCGCCGCAACTTCTTCAGCGCATCGGCCACGTGGCCTTCGGTGTGCGCGCCGGAGCGCATCACCAGCACCGTGGACCCAGCGATGTTGGCGATCACCGCCGCGTCCGCCACGGCCAGCAGCGGCGGCGTATCCACGATCACCAGATCGAACTCCTGCTCGAAGCGCGCAAGAATCTCACTGAAGCGCGACGACGTCAGAATCTCCGACGGATTCGGCGGATAAGCGCCCGCCGCGATGAAGTGCAGGCCGTCCACGCCGGTCGCGCGCGCCACGGCTTCGAGGTCCGCTTCTCCGGTCAGCAGTTCGGTCAGGCCGCCGTTCGGCGAGCGGCCGAGATAGTGCGCGAGCCGGCCGCGCCGCAGATCGGCGTCGATCAGCAGCACGCGCTTGCCCGATTCCGCCATCAGCGCGGCGAGGTTCGCGCACAAAAAGCTCTTGCCGTCCGAAGGCGCCGGGCTCGTGATCGCGACGATCCGGTTGGGCGCGTCGAGCAGGCCGAATTGCAGCGTGGCGCGCAGACCGCGCAAGCCTTCCACGGTCGTATCGTACGGATGCGTCTTGACCAGCAGCGGCCGTATCGGTGTCTTGCCCGAGCCGATGATGGTCTGCGTACCCACCGGCACACTGGCTTGACCACCGGCCGCCGGGCGCGGCCGCAACAGCCGCATGACGCCCGCGGGTTCGTCGGCGGCCGCGCGTACTTCCGTGGGCGTGGAGCGCGGCGCGGGCAGGGCGGCGCGACGCGTTGCGCTCAATTGCCGGTCGCTGCGCGCCTGTTCCGGACTGAAGGCGATCGAACCGAAAATCGGCAGATGAAAGCGCCGTTCGACGAACTCCGGATCGGACACGCCGGTAAAGAACGTGCGGCGGCAGAACGCGAACAGAATGCCGCCGATCACGCCGAGCACCGTGCCCGCCGAAATGATCAGCGCCGACTTTGGCCGCACCGGCTGGGACGGCAGCAACGCTTCGTCGATGATATGCACGTTGCCGATCGTGCCGGCTCGCGAAATCGACAGCTCCTGCGTCTTGTTCAGCAGCGTCACATAGATTTCTTCCGCGACCTTCGCATCGCGCTGCAACGCGATGGCGTTGCGCTCGGAACTCGGCAATGACGCGAAGTGATCTTCGAAGCGCTTTTTCTCGCGCGTCATCGCGGCGATTTGCGCGTCGACCTGCTGCACTTCCTGGGAGGCTTCGGTAAAACGCTGCAACAGTTGCGCGCGCTGGATGCGCAGCGTGCCGAGCTGCTTGTCGTAGTCGAGGCCGCCCGCCAGGTACACGCCGGCTTCCTGAGTCGGCTGGAACGAGAACGAGCCGACTTTCGACTGATACTCCGACAAGGCGGTTTCCGTCCTCTTCACTTCTTCGCGCAGGCGCGGCAATTCGCCGTTCAGGAAGGTCAGCATGCGGCTCGCTTCTTCCTGCGCGCGCTCGGTGCGCTGCTTCAGATACGACTGCGCCACCGCGTTGGCGATGTCGGTGATCGCGTGCGGGTCGGTGCCCGTGTACGACAGTTGCACGACGCCGGTGTCGCGGCCTTTCTCCGTGACCTGCAAACCGGCCGCAAGGCCGTTGACCGCGTCGAGCTGGTTGTAGCGCGTCACGTAGAACTCGGTGCCGGGACGCGCCACCAGTGTCTTCACGAACAGCGTGACGCCGCTGCCTTCGGCTTCCTGGCCGGCCACGCCGGTCAGGATCTGCTGGCCGAACGCGTCGCTCAGTTCGTAGCGGCCGCGATCCAGCGCGCGCAAGGTCAGGCGCGCGCCTTCGAGCGACTTCGGCACGGTGATCGACTGGACCTCGAATTGCTCGCCGCCCCACGCATACGAATCCATGCCGAAGGCCGCGCCGAGCGGATGACCCGGACGCGCGAACAGCGCCGAAATCTTGCCGAGCACCGGCACGGATTTCGCGGACGTGGTGAAGTTCAGCTTGAACTGTTCGACCACGGGTTCGACCACGGCGCGGCTCTTGACGATCTCGATTTCGGCGTCGGTGTGCATTGGGCCGACCGTCGGCATCAGCGACGCCGAGTTCTGCGCCTGCCCGCTGCCGTTGTTGCTGCTCTGCGCGTCGACCTGCAGCAGCGCGTCGGCGGAATAGATCGGTGTGGCGATCTTCGTGTAGAGCACCGCGGCGAGAATCACGCTCGCGGCAATGCCGATCACCCACCAGATCTGATCCATGACCATGCGCAGGAGGTCGCGCAGCACGGCATCTTCGTCGCTGCTGGGCGCCGGTCCCGGTTCCAGCATGTCGTATGTACTCATAGTGATTCCCCGTTGCGAGCAATTTTTCTGAACAACTGCGCGGTGTGGCAGAGCGTTATGGCCGCGAGCCCGGCGGCCATTGTTTTGATGATCATGTCGTGGTCCCTCGCGAGAAACCGCTGCGTCGATCCGATGCGTCGATCGGTCAGCGCATCGCTTCCTGCCATGCCCCGCGCATTGCGCGTAAACCGACCCGCCATTTGCGAAGCGCAAGTGCCACGCCGCCGCGCTCGAACGCGAGCGACAATGCGCGCAGGAACCCCGGGTCCGCGCGATCGCCGATCAGCGTCGAGTAAACGACGAACGCCCATCGGCCGGGTGGCGTCAGGTATTCGCACATGATGAGTCGGAGATTGAACGACGCGTTATAGAAAGCCGCGTCGTTGAAGATGAAACGCTGGTCTTCGTCGCTGCGCTGGGCAGGGAAGTGCTCCACCAGCAGCGTCGGGTCGTAGATCAGTTTCCAGCCGCGCCGCTGCACGTCCAGACTGAAGGCCATCTCGCAGTGGACCTGCGCGCCGGTGCCGAGCAAGCGGGCGTCGAAGCGCAGCGCGCCGATCGCCTCGCGGCGAAACGACATGTTCACGCCTTTGAGCACGTGGACTTCGCGCGCCTCGCCGTGGCCGATATGGTGATTGCCGATGGTCCGCCCATACCAGCGCACGATGCCCACGCGCGGCTTCTGCCCCTGCGGGATGCCGTTGCGTTCATGCACGATGTCGCGTCCGCCCAGGCCGCCGAGCGTCGCATCGCGTTCGAAAGCGCGCGCGATCCGCGCGACCCAGTCGGCGTGCGGCGCGGCGTCGTCGTCGGTGAAGCACAGCACGTCGCCGCTCGCGCTTTCGATGCCGAGGTTGTACGCGGCAACCACGCCCGGCTTGCGCACCAGCACGACCAGGCGGCGCGGATCGGGCCGGCTGGCCTCGCGGGTGCGCAACCAGTCGAGCGTGGCGTAATCGTCGTGGCGCGCGATCACGATCACTTCGTCGGCGCGGCGCTCCTGGGCGTCGAGTGCCGCGAGGCAGCGCGCCAGGTCGGCGGTGCGCCGGTAGGTCGGCACGATCACGGAGACTTTCACGAACGGTTCCCGTATTGGCATGATCAGAATGCGTTGCGGCCGACAAAGCCCTTGAAGATCGTGATGAACACGATCTTCATGTCGAACCAGAACGACCAGTTATAGATGTAGAAGAGATCGAACTTGACGCGCGCTTCCATCTTTTCCACCTTGCTGGTGGCGCCGCGATAGCCGTTGACCTGCGCCCAGCCGGTAATGCCCGGCTTGATCCGGTAGCGGTACATGTAGCCGTACACCTGATCCTTGTAGAGATCGTCGTGCTCGAGCGCATGCGGACGCGGGCCGACTACGGACATCTGCCCGAGCAGCACGTTGAGGAATTGCGGCAGTTCGTCGAGGCTCGTGCGGCGCATGAAGCCGCCGAGCCTGGTGACGCGGGCGTCGTTGCGCGAGGCCTGGGTGAGCTGGCCCTGCGCTTCGTGATGCACGGTCATAGAACGGAACTTGTAGATCGCGAACGGCTGGCCGTCCACGCCCTTGCGAATCTGGCGAAAGAACACCGGTCCCGGCGAACTAAGCTTGATGCCGATGGCGAGCACCACGAACACCGGCGCGAGCGCGAGCAGCGCGGCCGCCGCGAACAGGCGGTCGAAGATCAGCTTCGGCCACATCTGCGGCGACGAGAACGGCGTCGCGCTGAGATTGAGCGTGGGTAAACCGACGACATCGACCAGCGCGTGATTGAAAAGCGACAGGCTGCGCACATCGGGAATGAAGCGCAGATTCACGAAGTCATGCCGGAACATGCGCGTGAACCGGTAGATCGTACGCTCTTCGGAAAGCGGCAACGCGAGCCACACTTCGTTCACGTGTTCTTCCCGCACCCTGGCGGCGAAGGCGTCCAGATCGGTCAGTACCGGCAGGCGGTTCAGACGCGCGCCGTACGATTCGGCCGCTTCGATGCTGGTGTCGAATACGCACACCGGCTTGAAGCCGGCTTGCGGCGCATGTTCGAGATGAGCGAGCAGCGTGCGTGCGAAGCCGGGCGCGCCGACAATCGCCACGGTGCGGTAATTCATCCCACGGCGCCGCACGATGCGCAGCGCCACGTGCACGAGGCACTTGGTGACGATGATCAGCGCGCCGGAAATGAGCGTGGAGTAGCCGAACCACAAACGCGACACGGCATCCATGCGATGCAGCGTGAACGCGAGAAAGAGCGCGGTGGCGACCACCACCATCCACGCGGCGGCCACTCTCGCCAGCATGGACGACAGGTGCTTGCCGCGCCAGGTTTCATAGACCCCGAAGCCGGGAAACAGCAGCAGGACCAGTACGCAGTTGAAGGCGATCAGAAGACGCTCGGTGTCCGCCAGCGCAATCGGCGTCGAGAACCGCATCCAGTGAGCGAGCAGGCCTCCCGCAATCACGAAGAGTGCGTCGAGGAATCGCGCAGTATTCCTGAACATTTTTGACTCTACCCATTAGTCGGACGGACCAGCGCTTATTCGACGGTTTCGGCCTGGCGCAGACGCGGCAGCAGGCGGTCGAATTCGCGCTTGACGAGGCCGTAGCATTCGCAGGCGCGTGCTTCGAGTCCTTTGCGGTCGAGCACCTTGATGTGGCCGCGGCTGTGATGGATCAGGCCTTCGTCGTGCAACTTGCCGGCTGCTTCGGTAATGCCCTCGCGGCGCACGCCGAGCATGTCGGCGATCAGTTGCTGGGTCACGGTGAGATCGTTCGATGCAACGCGGTCCACCTCGATCAGCAACCAGCGGCACAGTTGCTTGTTCAGCGCGTGATGGCGGTTGCAGGCGGCGGTTTGCGCGACTTGCGTGAGCAGGGCGTGCATATACAGCAGCATCAGGCGGCGCAGAAAGTCGGAGCGGGCGAATTGCTGCTTGAGCGCCTGTGCGCTCATCCGGTACGCGAAGCCCGCGCATTGAACCTGCACGCGGTTCGGCATGGTTTCGCCGCCCGTGAGCACCGGCACGCCCGTCATGCCTTCGCGGCCGACCGCGGCGATTTCGACGGAGCTGCCGTCTTCCATCGTCGAGAGCATCGAGATGATCGCAGTGGTGGGGAAGTAGACATGATGAATGCGCTGACCCGAGTCACACAGCAATTGCTCGGTGCGCAGGTGAACCAGTTCCAGGTGGGGTGCCAGTGCCTGCCATTCGTGGGACGGCAGTGCGCCGAGCAAATGGTTACCGTGCAAATCGGATTGAAGTGTCAACATGATCGGTCCTCGCGTGAAAGTCGCGCTCTGCGTGACTTTCTGTTTTTGATCCGATGCCTGCATCCCCTGGTGAACACGTGCTGCCTGGCGAGCAGCGAAGGATGAACAGTACCGGCCCCGTATTGGCCTGATGCGCCGCCGCCGTTGTTGTCGATTCCGTTTGCGGTGGCGCGGTGTTGCGCTCTTCTATTAGCGAGGAGCGTGCCAGCGATAGGGAAAACGAGGACTGGTGCGGGGTAACGCACGAAGGCTTAGCGCGGCGCGAAGCCAAACGCGGCTTTTTGTTTCAAATCTGTACATCGGCCCCGCGCCCGCCGCGCGCTGCGCACAGCCCCTTCGTTTGGATCAATGCCTTGCTGGGATTGGGCCGGCGGCTGATGCAAGGGGGTGAATGCCAGGTGTCTCAAGGGTGAATCAGCCTTGCTGGGCGTGTTTTCATGCGGCGTCCGGAATGTGCCGGAATTGATTCAGATGTGTTCGACACGTTGCGTGCGGCGCCGCACCGATGATGTTTTTGGCGCCGCAAAAGTCTGAGAAAAACCAACAGTGATTCCGCAGACCAGACAGATGGATTCGCGCAGCGCGAGGTTTTACGCGCCTCGCGAAGGGGTGGCCAGAGCAGGGAGACGTTCAGCCGTAGAACGTGGCGGATATCGCATTGACCGCGCGAACTTCGCCGGCGGGCGCCGCGTATGTTGCATCAGCTTTAAACGCGCCATTCGATGCGTGTGCAACGAATCCGTCGTGCGAGATGAGCGGCTTGAGCGGGATGAGCGGCACGACGCAACGCCGGTTCGGCGGCAGATGGAACCAGTCGTGCGCGGCGCGGTAGTGTGTGTCAACGATATGAACGAAGCGCGCAAATCGCTTCGCTTCGATCACGAGCTGCCAGCCGTCGCCGTTACGCTCGGCGGCAACGCTCACGCCCAGATCGTGGCGTTCGGCAACGCGCCGCTCCGGTAGATAAAACGCTTCCGAAACGATCTCGCCGCTCGCCTTGTCGTGCAACGTGGCCATCACCACGTCGTGCGCGCGCGGGCCGAAGCGGTACGCGTGCGTGAAATCGAAGAACTGGCCGAGGCACGCGGCCGCGCTCATACGTTGCGCGCCGTGCGGCGCAAGCTCGACTTCGCAGCTTGCGGAGGCGACCTTGACGCTGCCCTCGCGCAGGCAGACCAGTTCGAGTTGTGCGACGAGAGGCTGCGCGCGCTCGTTGAGCAGATGAATATCGAGCCCGTTGAGGCCCTCGTCGGTCATCAGCACCTGAATGGGTTGGAGCGCTTTCGCGAGGCCGTGCAGGGCGCTTTTAGGCCGTCCTGTGGCATCGATCAAGCCCCAGCCTGCGCCGGCTCGCAAATCCTGAAGCTGCCAGACCAGCGCACCGCCGCATGTCGAACCGCTGCGGCGCCATTCAGCGAATACGTCGCCCATCAGTTCGGCGACCACCGCGCGCGACAGATCCAGATAACGCTCAGGGTCTTCGTAACGCAGGCGCGCGGGCTCGACACCATACAGCGTTTGCAGATAGTGGTCGCGCACGTCGTCGAAATCCCAGCCGGCGCCGGGGTCGCGCGGCACGGCGGCTTTCCAGCGCGGATCGTGCAGATGAATCGTGCCGAGCGCGTCGTGCAAGGTGGCGTCGTCGGGCACGTTGGCGAAGGCGAGGCATTCGGCGGCGAAGCGCACTTGCGAGCGGCGCACGTCGTCGAGCGGACGCTGATAGGCGCCGACGCCATAGTAGTGAGTGACGCCCTCGTTAGTCGAAAACGGCCACACGCCTCCCGATGGCGAGTTGCTCACGTACGGCACGTCGCTGCGTTCGCGCGCGACGATGGCGGGCAACCGTTCGGTGAAGAGTGGTTGCGCGCGCATCGAAGGCGGCAGGCCGAACATGGCCGCCTGCTGGTCGACTTCGCTGCCGCCGCACAGTACCGCGAGCGAGGCGAAGCGCCGGGTACGCGTCAGGAACTGGGTGGCTTCGCGTTCGATCGACGCACTGAACGCGGCATCGGTCGGGTAGTCGAAATTCGCCAACGCGAAGTCCTGCCACACGAGCATGCCGTATTCGTCGGCGAGCGCATAAAACGCGTCGGACTCGTAGACCATCGTGCCGCCCACGCGCAACATGTTCATGCCAGCATCGCGGGCCAGCGTGAAAGCGTGGCGCAGTTGCGCCTCGCTGCCGTCGAGGGTGACGAGGTCCGCGCTGGTCCAGCACGCGCCGCGGCAGAACACCGGCAGGCCATTTACGCGCAATGCGAAGCCCATGCCGTCGGCGCCGCGGTCTACTTCAATGCTGCGAAAGCCGATCAAACCCAATACGTGAGATGTGGGGTGTCCGTCATCAAGCTGCAACGTCAATGAATATAACGTGGGCTCGCCGTGCGTGTGCGGCCACCAGCGCTGCGCGCACGGCACGCGCACGCTGCCGGTCAGTGTATATGCATCGCGCCATTGCAAAGACGAAACACGGTCCCCGCATTCAAACGAGGCGCGCAAGTTCGGATCATTCTGTGGACGAAGGAAACGTAGCGTCAACGAAACAACGCCGTCGTCGCCGTCGAGCCGGCTCGACACGTCCACGGTGTCGAATGCGTGAGGCGCGTCGCCCAGCAGTTCGACGGGACGCCACGGCCCGACCGCCTGCACCGAAGGACACCAGCCCGGCATATGGCCGAGCAGCGTGGTGCGCACGTTGCGCAAGGTGGGCGGCGACACGAGCCGTGGCCGCCAGCGCGCGCGCGAACGTTTTGCCGCCAATGCCGGGGTGAGGGAGCGGAAGCACAGCGCGAGCGTCGCGTTGCCGTTCAGTTCGATGTCGAGATCGTGCGTGACGAACATCGAATCGGAGTCGAGAAGCCTGACGCCGTCGAGCCACACTTCGGCGACGGTCGCGAGGCCGTGCAGGCGCAAGCGGCGTTGGCCGGTGCCTTCGAGCGCGAGGCGATACCAGTGATCGTCGAAGGCAAGCGGCGGCGGCTGCGAAATGTCCAGCAGGCCCGCGGCCCGCCGCGCGCTCGCGACGGTGCCGGGCACTTGCGCGGCGAGCCAGCCGTGCGCGGGCAAATCGGCCGGCGACGCGCATGCGCCCGCCGGCGTGCTGACACATTGCCAGCCGATGTCGAGTCGCTGCGGCCAGAGCGTCTGCGGCGCCCGCGCCGGGGCGACGTCGACAGGCATATCGATTTGCGCGGCGCTGCGGGCTTCGTCGGGCGCGCTCACGAGCGCACCGCCCGCGTCGCCTTCAGCGGGCGCGAGGTTGATCGTCAGTCCATCCACGGCAGGTTCCTGAGAAGTCCGCAAAGCTTCGCGCGGCGCGTCACAGCACCAGCGCGGCCAGCGGCGGCAGCGTCTTTTCGTAAGCGCTTTCGAGCACGTCGAAGCAGTCTTCGCACAGATCGCGGCGCCCGCGGGTAATGGCCCGCACGAGCCGGAACTGCATGACCATCGACTCCGACGCAATGCTCTGCGCCGCCGCCGGAATCGATGCCGGAATCTCGAAGCCTTGTGCGGAAAGCCACAGCAGATACTTCGAGAGAAACTCGAAGTTCGCGCCGAGCTGGCGCATCAGGTTGAACGAGTACGGGTGGAAAAACTTTTCGCCACGTTCGAGCAGCGTCTCGAGATGCGCGGGAAACGCGGCCCGCCATTGCGAAACCGGATTGACGAGCGGCCGGCGTGCAAGATGCGCGCACAGCAGTTCCGCCGATGCCTCCGCCAGCGCGGTGCCTTCGAGCGCGGGCCGCGCCTGCTTGGCGAATTCCACGTACGGAAACAGCAGATCGGGCTGCTGCGCGAATTGCGGCAGCTTGCGGAACACGCCGTCGTAGTCCTCGCCGTCGAGCTGGTGATAGCCGGTGTTGTGAAAATAGCCGAGACGGCGCGCGTCGGGATCGATGAAGTCGATACCCACCGTGGTTTTCGGATGCTCACGCCGATACGACGTGGCGCGCGTGTTAGGCAGGTAATAGCCGTCCACTTCCACCAGCACCGTATGGCCGCGCGAGGTCTGCGCGAGCACGCGAGCTTCGAGCGAATCGTAGATGGCCAGTTCCTGCACCTGGGTGCCGTAGAGCCGTTCGATGTCTTCGAGCGGAAACTTGAAGAAGGTGAACTGGTCGCCTTCGAAATCCTGCGTGACGGTAAAGCCGAACGCCGCGCGCGGATCGAGGCCGAAGCCATGCAGCAATTCGATCCACAGGTCGACGTAACAGTTGGTCTCCTGCCACACGCGCTCGCCCTGATGCAGCGCATGCGGCGCATGCTCGCGCGAACGCGTGACCGGCGTGACCGGCGTGACCGGCGTGACCGGCGTGGCAGGCGTAGCCGTGGCGATGCCGCCCGCGGGCGGCGGATTGGCGCGCCGGCTCAGCGGGAAGGTGGTGTACGCGCCGTTCGGCAGGGGTGTCATCGACGGATTCATACGCGCTCTCCGGCGTTTTGCGCCGCCGCGTCGGCCACTGTCCGCATGGACGCGATGCCATGCGCGACGCGTCCTTCGCTATCGCCCCACAGCAGCGCGCGCACGTCGTCCGGCCAGGCGTTCACGTCGAGCCCATGATGACGGAACAGCGCGAGCGTGATGCGTTCCATGCCGAAGCCGACGCAGCCCGTATGCGCGACCGTGCCGTCTTCGCACGCGATCTTCCAGATCGCGCCGAAGTGTTCCATGTGATAGTTGAACGACAGGCAAGCCGTCTTGCCGCGCGGGTCGGCCACCGGAATCAGCAGTTCGAACTTGAGCGCCTGGGCACGCTGGCTGTCGGCGACGATCTTGCCGCCGCGACCGAAGAACGGGTCGTTGGCGAGATCCACTTCAACCGGCAGTTGCAGCAGGTTGACGAGCAGCGAGCCGCGCTCGATCCACATCTGCCGGAACGCCATCACCTGTTCGGCGTTGCCGAGGCGCACGTATTCGCGCTGACGGAACATCTGCATGCGGCCGGGATCGAGCGAGGGTTCGTGACGGAAGCAATACGACAGCACGTCGATCGTGCGGCCGTTCGCGGGCAACGGACCGCGCCGCGCCATCACCGGGTAGATCGGATAGCAGGCGGCCGGCGTGAGCACCACGCGGGTCGGTTTCTGCTGCGCCATCCATGCGTCGCTGCGGTCGTCGTCGCTTTCGGTCATGGCGTCGTCGAGCGCGCGCAACAGGCGCCGGTGGCCCATGTCGTCGCCGCAGAACGAGTGAATCGTGCCGGCCAGATTCGGGAAGCTCTTCAGATACTCGCTGTCTTCGAAGTCGGTGCGGCGCATGGCGGGCGGAAAGCGCAGCACTTCGGGCTGCTGGTCCGCGCCCAGATGCGTGATCGCCACGTTCAGTCGGTCCACCACGTCCTCGAAAATCTGACTGCGGCCGTACAGGCCGTTTTCGCCGGTATCGATCAACAGGCCCGCGGCCAGCAGTTCGTCACGAAAGCTCGGCGCTTCGGCCTGCTGTGCGGCCGCCGCGAGGGCGGCGGTATCGGTCATCGTGTTCATCTCAGGCTCTCCCCGGGGCGGCAGGACGTTGCGCGAGCAACAGGCTCGCGGTGTTCTGCGCAATGCGGTCGTTGTTGATCATCAAAGGCGCGGAGTACAGGTCGCGCAAATGGCGCCCGACGCTGTACGGTGTGCCGTTCTTGTAGCCCGCCATGCCGCAGATCATCAGCACTTCCTGCACGACTTGCAGCGCGGTGGTGGAGATGCTCGTCTTCAGCGTGTTCATGTCGGACGCGAAGCCGAGCATGGCCGCGAGCGGCGCGTCGGCCTGCGAGCCGCCGTGGCGCGCGTGGTGGGCGGCGCGCGCCGCCTCCAGCGCAACCGCGAGGCGCGCCTGCATCATCTGCAGCAGACCGACCGCTTCGGCGAGGCGCAAGCCGGCCGGCGGAATCGAACCGGGTTTCGCACGCGCCTGCGCACGGAAGAAAGCTTTCGCGCGATTCACGGCGTCGCTTGCCACGCCGGTCCAGACCGAGGCCCACAGCGTGTGCGAGACCGGCAGCATGGTCTGATCGGCGATCTCGGCGAACGGTGTCGGCAGAAGCTGTTCGGCTACGCCCGTGGCGATGAGCCGGAAGCCCTCGCTGCAGGTGCCGCGCATACCCATCGAATCCCAGCCGCCGCGCTTTTCCAACTGCGTATCGGCGCGCAGTGCAACGATCAGCACCTGGTCGGCGGCGGCCGACTCGGCCGTGCGGCGGGCGGTGACGAGAATGCCGTCGGCGTGAGCGCCATACGAGATCGTCGGTGCGAGCTTTTCGATGCGAAAGCGCGCAGCGTCGAGCTCGACTGCGCAGGCGCTGGTGCGCATGTTGCCGCCGATGGTCTCCTCCGAAGTGGCCGAAGCCAGCAGCCATTGGTGTTCGACCAGTTGCGCGAGCAACTTCCGGTGCCACGCCGAGCCGCTGCCGTGCGCCTCGATGCAGGCCACCTGGATCTGGTGCATCGCATACACCATCGCGGTGGAAGCGCAGCCTTGCGCCAGCGTTTCGCAGATCGCGCCGACGTCCGCGAGCGACAGGCCCGCGCCGCCGAACGCGGCCGGCACCATCGCCGAGAGCAGGCGCTCGCGTTTGAGCGCGTCGAATGCTTCGACCGGAAAGCGGGCTTCGCGATCCACCGCGTCCGCGAACTGCGCGGCCACCGCGGCACAGCGTTGCGCGGCCGCGCGCCAGCCGGGTTCGGTTTCGACGGCGGTCAGAATGACCGACGGATCGGTTTCGTCGTGCGCCGGCGTATGAGCGGCCGACGGCGCCGCATCCAGCAATGGGGCGTTCATGCTGCCGCCTTCGCCTGCTGCAGCTCGGTCACCGCGGCGGCCATCGAATCGATGCTGGAGAACAGCCGGCGCGTCAACAGACGGTCCGGAATTTCAATGTCGAATTCATCTTCGATTGCCAGCATCAGATGCACGGTCGCGAGCGAGGATAGGCCCGCGGCGTACAGATCGGCGTCGTCGGCCAGGGTGTCCGGCGGGACATCCAGGCGGGCCGATTCGGAAAGGATGCGTCGCAATGCGGTTTTCATGGTGTGGTCCCCCAGTTATTCAACGGTCTCGAATGTTGCGGACATCGATCGAACGCACGTGAATCGTTTTTGTGTCTATTGCCGCGGCGCATGCCGGTGTGGTCCATTTGCCGGGCGCGACGCGTTCACAGTGACGGCGTGCGGTTTCAGGCGGCGTGCTGACATGCCGTGCCCCGATGTCCTGTATTTAAGAATTGTCAAAGCCCAGCGTCAGTGCGATGGCGCACGGAAACACGCGGTTTGCGGACGTACCGTGTAGCCATCAGAACGGGCCGGCGCAGGCAGCCAGGCCCCCGGGGCGGGCGTGCGATGCCGGCCTCGTTGAATTTATTGGACCGCTGGGGAACGTGATGAACTGGAAAACGCTGGAATTCGATCAGCTTTCGGCACGCGAGTTGTATCTGATCTTGCGGGCGCGCAGCGCGGTGTTCGTGGTCGAGCAATCGCATGTTTGTCTCGACGCCGACGGCCGCGACGAAAACGCGTTGCATGTGTTCGCCGTGGAGGACATGGCGCGCCCGATGCCGATTCTCGCCTATGCCCGCCTGCAACCGGGCGACGCGGAAGATCCGGAGATCACCATCGACAAGGTGCTGACGAGCCCGCTGCGGCGCGGCGACGGCACTGCCGAGCTGCTGCTCGAACGCGTGCTGCAGGCGATCGCCGAGCGGTGGCCGGGACATGCCGCGCGTGTCAGCGCGCCGCTCGGCCTGCGCGGGTTCTATGAGCAATTCGGCTTTCGCAAGACGGAGGGGCCGTATCTCGAACATGGCGTGCCGTTCATCGGCCTCACTCGCCAGGTGCGCATGAGTCAGCCGCTGTTCGGCGTGCGCCGCCGCGAGCGCGACAGCGCCGTGCTGGTCAATACCTTCGAGTTGCTGTGATGGGGCGCATGCTCGTCACGCCATCCAGCGCGCAGCTTGCCCTGGCGAGACCGGCGCCGGACAGGCCACGCGCGCTGCCCGGCGCCGTTGCCGGGCCGGTTGCGCCGGTTGCGCCGGCCGCACCGCGTGCGCCGATTACGCGCGCGCAGCTCAGAGGCCTGCGCCATCCGCTGCGCCTGCCGTTGCTGCTGTTTGCGGTGACGTTGGGGCTGATCGCGCTGCATCAGGGCCGCCTGGTCGAGTACTTCTTTCCGTTCGCCGCGTTCGGTATCGCGTTGCTGCTGTACTGGCGCTCGCCCGCGCATTACCTCGGGTTCGTCTGCTGGCTGTTTTTCCTGACACCCGAGGTGCGCCGTCTCGCGGATTTCGTCAACGGTGCGTTCAATGATCAAAGTCCGATCATGATCGCGCCTTTGCTCGCCGTCGCGCTTACCGGGCTGACCCTGCTCAAGCATGTCTCGCTGCTGGGGCAGCGCCGCGCGGCGCCGCTCGTGCTGATCGTGATCGCGCTGCTGTATGCGTATGTGGTCGGCATGGCGCAGGTCGGTCCCGCCGCCGCGACCTATACGCTCATCAACTGGCTGTATCCGGTGATGGTGGCGTTTTATCTCACCGTCACGTGGCGCCACTATCCGGACTATCACCGGGTGTTGCTGAAGACGTTTGTTTATGGCGGACTCCTGATGAGCGTGTACGGCCTCGTCGAATTCGTTTCGCCGATGCCGTGGGACGCGTTCTGGCTGATCGCTTCGAAAATGCAGTCCGAGGGGCAACCCGTGCCGTTCGGCATGCGCGTGAGCAGCACGATGAATTCGTGCGGCCCGTTCGCGGTGACGCTCATGACGATTCTGCTGATGTCGTTCGCGGCGCGTGGTAAAGCGCGCATCGTGCTGGGCTGCGTGGGCATTCCCGTGTTGCTGCTCACCAGCGCGCGCAGCACGTGGGGCGGCTTTGCGATCGCGCTTGCATATTCGTTTCTCATGCTCAACGGCAAAAGCCGCATGCGTCTGCTGGCCGGCGTGCTGGGACTGGCCGTGATGGCCGCGCCGCTGATGATGATCGATCAGGTTGCCGAACCGGTGATACAGCGCTTCAGCACGATGGAGAACCTCGGCCAGGACAACAGCTATCAGGCGCGCGCCGAGTTCTACAAGAGCTTCTTCTCCTCGGCGTTCACCGACATCGCGGGGCAGGGGCTCGGCACGATCGGACTCGGCACCAAGCTCTCCGACGACAAATCATCCACGGCGATGGTCGATTTCGACAGCGGCCTGATGGAAGTCCCTTTCGTGATGGGGTGGCCGGGCACGCTGCTGTACGCCACCGGCGTACTCATGCTGCTGTGGCGCGCGTACCGCGCGAGCCGGCTGCATCCGAACGACCTGCTGGCGATTTCCGGCGTCGGCGTGGCAGTGGCGATCTTCTCGATGATGATTTTCATCAACACGCTGACCTCCGTATCGGGAATGTTTTTCTTTCTCGGCGTGACGCTGCCGGTGATCTCGCTGCGTTATGCGCGTGAACGTCAGAGCATGGCCGCCACGGCTTCACCACGTCACAACAAGATATCCAGATGAAGGACAAGAGGATGCGGATTCTGATCGTTACCCACGTCGTGCGCAAGAACGACGGCCAGGGGCGGGTCAATTATGAAATCGTGCTGGCGGCGCTCGCCGCCGGTCATTCGGTGACGCTGCTCGCCGCCGAAGCGGCGCCTGAACTGGTGCAGCATTCCCAGGTGCGCTTCGTGCAGGTCCCCACCAGCCGTTTGCCGACCAAACTGCTTCAGTACCAGATGTTCGCGTGGCGCTGCGGCGCATGGATTCGCGCGCATCGCAACGAATTCGACGTAGTGCACGTGAACGGCTTCATTGCGTGGGCGCGTGCCGATGTCAACGCCGCGCATTTCGTCCACCACGGCTGGTATCGCTGCGGCTTCTATCCGTTCCGGCTGCTGCACAGCCTGTATCACGCGTACCAGGTCATTTACACGCTGCTGAACATCGCGTGCGAAAAGTGGGCGTTCAGGCACGCCGAAGTAATCGTGCCAGTGTCGCAGAAAGTGGCGGGCGAGGTTCGCGCGCTGGGCATCGGCGAGGCACGCGTGCAGGTGATCCATAACGGCGTCGATACCGGCGAATTCACGCCCGGTGCGCCGGAACGGGCCCGCTTCAACCTGCCGCAAGCGCCGTTCATGCTGCTGTTCGCCGGCGACCTGCGCATGTCGCGCAAGAATCTCGACACGGTACTGCATGCGCTCGTGCGTACGCCCCCGGACGTGCATCTGGCGGTCGCGGGGATTTTGCACAACAGTCCGTATCCCGCGCTGGTGGAATCGCTCGGATTGACGCAGCGGGTTCATTTCACGGACATGGTGATGGACATGCCCGCGCTGATGCGCTCGGTCGATGCGTTCGTGTTTCCGTCGCGCTACGAGCCGATGGGACTCGTGCTGCTCGAAGCGTTGTCCGCCGGATTGCCGGTCATCACCGTGCGCACCGCGGGTGGCGCGGAAGTGATCGCGCGCGGCAGCGGCATCGTGCTCGACGATCCCAACGACGCCGCCGCGCTCGCCGTGGCGATCGAACATCTCGCAAGGGAACCGGACTACGCGCGGCGCCTCGGCCTCGCCGCGCGCGCGGTAGCCGGCACGTTGAGCTGGCAGGTCATGGCCGAGCGTTATCTGTCGGTTTATGAGCAGGTGCATGCGCGGCGTACGTCGCGCGAGCTGCCGGCGGCGTGTGCGACCGCATCGGCGGAGCTATGACCGATACGTCGATCGACTCGCTGCAGATCGGTATGCACTGGTTCAACGAGAGGCCGGGTGGCCTCGACCGCATGTTCAAGGCGCTGATCGATACGCTGCCCGACCAGGGCGTCAATGTGCGCGGCATGGTGGCGGGCACACCGGGCGTGTTCGATGTGTCGGGCGGGCGCGTGCTGGCCTTTGCCGGCGCGCAGTCGCAACTCGGCACGCGGCTGTGGGGCTCGCGCAGGCAGTCGCGCGCGCTGCGGGCCGCGAAGATGCCCGACGTGGTCGCCACGCATTTCGCGCTGTACGCGGCGCCCACCGTGGGCGTGTTCCGCCGCGTGCCGAAGGTCGTGCATTTTCACGGGCCGTGGGCGGCCGAATCGTTTCCGGGCGGTGGCGGCGGCTGGTCGCGCGCGGCGCGTGTCGCGCTCGAACGTTTCGTCTATCGCAGCGGGACACGGCATATCGTGCTTTCGCAGGCATTCGGCCGGGTTCTGCACGAAACCTATGGGGTGCGCGAGGACAGCATCCGTATCGTGCCGGGTTGTGTCGACGTGGCGCACTTCAATACGCGCGCGACGAAGCGCGAGGCGCGCGGACGTTTGCGCTTGCCGCAGGACAGGCCGCTGCTGTTCTGCATGCGGCGCCTCGTGTCGCGCATGGGACTCGAGGACCTGATCGACGCGATGGCTATCGTCAAGCCGATGATCCCGGACGTACTCCTGATCATCGCCGGAAAGGGGCCGCTGGAAGCGCAATTGCAGGCGCGCATCGTTTCGCGCGGCCTGGAGCGCAATGTCCGGCTGGCGGGTTTCGTGGCCGACGAGAATGTGCCGCTGTGGTATCGCGCGGCAGATCTTTCGGTGGTGCCCACGGTGTCGCTCGAAGGCTTCGGGCTCACCACGATCGAATCGCTGGCGGCCGGCACGCCGGTGCTGGTGACGCCGGTGGGCGGCCTGCCGGAAGCGGTGGCGCCGCTTTCGTCCGAACTGGTGCTGCCTTCGAGCGGTTTCAGGTCGATCGGCGAAGGTATTGCCGACGTACTGCTCGGTCGGCGCGTGGTGCCGGATGCCGAAGCGTGCCGCGCGTATGCGGGCGCGCATTTCGACCGGCCAGTGGTCGCCGCGCAGGTTGCGCGCGTCTATCGCGAAGCGATCAGCGCATTCTGATGCGCCTGTGATCATGCGAAGCTCTGCACGCAAAACCTTCGAGCGGCTCGTATGCGTTATCGCCGTGGCGTTGCCGGTGCTCGTGCTGGTCACGGCGGGCGATGCCGGCTGGACGACGCACGGGCCGACGCTTGCCACCGAAGCGGCGGCCGCCACTGCTGCGGCAACCACCATCACAACCGCAACCGCAACGACCGTGGCCGCGGCCAGCCGGCCCGCCGCCGAAGCTCAGGCCGTCTCCGCGCATCCTTCGCTATCCTACCGAACCTCGTGGATCGGCAACACGTGGGGCTATGCCGATCATCGCTGGATGCAGATCGACGTGCAGGCGCTCGCCGTCACGCCCGACGGTGACGTATTCACGAACGCGCCCTGGGACGAAGGCGGCGGCGAACTCGGCCAGTACCGCAACGGCGAGCTGGTTCGCCACGGCGGCGAGTCGCATGGCTGGGGCATGATGGGTGGCGACGCGATCGCCGTGAACAGCGAGTACGTATACGTCGCGCAAACGATGGTGAGCCTCGGCAACGAAGAAGCGAAACACCGCGCGACTCCGCGCGAGGGCGAAGTATGGACGGGCGTGGCGCGCCGCAGCCGCGCCGACATTCGCGACGGCGTGCCGTTCGCCGGTCAGGTGAAGTTTCCCGCCGGCAGCCGGCTCGCGTATCTGTTGATCTCCACCTATTCCGACAAGACGGACTATGCGGTGCGCGGCCTCGCTGCTGACGACACGCGTCTGTTCGTCTCGAACCTGCTCGATAACCGCGTGCAGATCTACGACGCGCAAACCATGCAGCCGGTCGGCGCATTCCCGGTACATGAGCCCGGCCGCCTCGCGCTCGCGCCCGACGGTTCGTTGTGGGTGATTGAGAACAGCCGCACGGACAGCGCGCGGCGCGTGGTTCACCATGCGCGCGATGGCACACGCCTTGCCGAACTCGCGTTGCCCGACGGCGTGGTGCCGGTGGATCTCACGGTCGATACGCGCGGGCGCCTGTTGATCGCCGACAACGGCGTACGCCAGCAGATCCTGATCTTCACGGCGGCGCCCGGCGCGACGGCGGGCAGCACGATTGAGCAGGGAGCGGCCATGCAGCTGTCGGCGAGCTTCGGGCAGGAGGGCGGCATCTACGCGGGGCGCGCCGGCGCGCCGGGGCCGCGGCGCTTCAACGGGCTGACCGGCGTGGGCGTGGACCGCGGCGGCAACCTGTACGTGTCGATGAACGGCGCGGGGCCGCGCCCGTTCGGCACGGGCCCGAGCACCTACGACGGCGCACTGCTCGAAAGCTATACGCCCGACGGCAAGCAGCGCTTCAGTCTGCAGGGACTGTTGTTCGTCGACGGCGCGCAGTTCGTGGATGGCGAGCCGCCTTCGGTGTACAGCGGCAGCAAGCGCTTCACGCTCGATCTCTCGCGTCCGCTTGGCCAGGAGTGGTCGTATGCCGGCTACACGGCGGATCGTTTCCGCTATCCGTACGATCCGTATTTTCATCTGTATCTCGGCGGCCAGCGCGGCATGCCGATGGTGCGCGACGTGCGCGGCCACCGGCTGCTCTACACGACCGACATGTACTCGTCGTATCTGCGCATCTACCGTTTCGCCGACGACCGCGAGACCGCGATTCCCGCAGGGCTCTTCTCTCAATCGCATATCGACGGCGCATGGCCGCCGAACCAGCCGCGCCAGGGGGAATGGATCTGGCGCGACATGACGGGCAAGGGCGACTTTTCCCCGGCGGCGTTCGACCAGAACCTGCGCGGCACCGACGCGCCGCCAATGCGCGGCTGGTGGGTGGATAGCCACGGCGATATCTGGCAGGGCACCGAATCGCAGGGCATTCGCTGCTTTCCGCTGCAAGGCTTCGACCGCGTTGGCAACCCGATCTACCGCTACGCGGCGATGCGGCAGTATGCGCCGCCCGCGCCGTTCTACCGGATCGCACGCCTGAATTACTTCCCCGACCAGGACAGCATGTTCGTGTCCGGTTCGACGCCCGCGCATCCGTTCGTTCAGGAGAACTGGAATGGCGCGGGTTCGCAGTTGGCCCGCTACGACCACTGGAAGAGCGGCAAGCCCGTGCTGCGCTATGTGATCGGCTTGCCCGACCGCGGCGCGCCGGACTGGTCGTCGATCAGCGGCTTCGCGGTGGCCGGCGATTACGTTTTCGCGGTCGAAACGCGCGGCGCGGTGGTGCGTGTGTACGACCGCGCGAGCGGACGCGATGTCGGCCGCCTCTCACCGGGCAAGGAAGTCGGCTCGACGAGCGGCTGGGTCGATGTGCCGATGCCGATGACCGCGCATCGCCTCGCTTCGGGCGAATACCTCGTGCTGGTGGAAGAAGACGCGTACGGCAAAGCGCTGATGTACCGCTTCACGCCGCAAACGGCGCCGCCTGCCGCGGCCGCCTCTCACTCAACGACTGTTGCGCAGACTCCATGAAAATCATTCACCTCGCCAATCACGCGAAATGCATCGGCAACGGCATCGTCAACGTGATGATCGACCTGGCCTGCCTGCAGGCGCGCGCCGGCCACGACGTGACGGTGGCGTCGGCCGGCGGCGGCTTCGAGGCGTTGCTGGCGCGGCACGGCGTGCGCCATGTGCTGCTGCCGCAGTCGCCCAGACCGTCCCGCGTGGTGGGCATGGTGGCGGCCTTCAGACGCCTCGTCGCGCAGTACGATCCCGACGTCGTGCACGCGCACATGATGACCGGCGCGTTGATCGCGCGCATGAGCGCGCTGCGGCGCCGCTACGTGCTGATCACGACGGTGCACAACGAGTTTCAGCGCAGCGCGACGCTGATGGGCGTGGGCGACCACGTAGTGGCGGTCAGCGATGCGGTGGCCGTGGCAATGGCGCGGCGCGGCATTGCGCGGGAGCGTCTGAGCGTGGTGCGTAACGGCACGATCGGCACGCCGCGCCTCGCCGACACGCCGATGCCCGCACAGCCGCAACTCGCGCATCCATGCGTCGTCACGGTGTCGGGCATGTATGAACGCAAGGGCATCGGCGATCTGCTGCACGCCTTCGTGCTGCTGCACGAGCGCGTGCCGGACGCGGTGCTGTATCTCGTGGGCGACGGGCCGGACCGTGTTGCAATGGAGGCGTTGGCGCGGCAGCTGGGTGTCGCCGCGCAGGTGCGTTTCGAAGGTTTTGTCGCGGACCCGCGTGCGTATCTCGCCCAGGCCGATGTGTTCGTGCTCGCTTCGCACTATGAAGCCGCCGGGCTCGTGCTGTGCGAAGCGCGTGAGCTGGGGCGCGCGATCGTGGCGACGCGCGTGGGCGGCATTCCCGAGATGCTCGACGGCGGCGAAGCCGGCGTACTGGTGCCGGTGCAGGATCCCGCTGCATTGGCGGAAGCGATCGGGCATCTCATGACCGCGCGCGACGCGCATGCGGCGCTGACCGCGCGCGCGCCGTACAAGCTCGAAAAATTCAGCGTGCAGCAGGTGAGCGACGGCTATCTGTCGATCTACGAACGCACGTTGGCAAGTTGCCAGCCGCGCCGTTTTGCGAGCATCGCCACGCGTGGGATGACTGCACCGGGCAGGGTGGTGCGCGACAGCGTCACGCAATCGACCACGATCTGATAGAACGGGCCGCGCACAGCGACCCGCCTGTTGAACCCGCCGTCCTCCGGACTTAGCTGCTGGTGGACGGCGTAAAGCGCGCCCAGAGCTTGTAGACGACGCCGCGAAGTTCGCTCGACCCATGCAGCGACAGCCCGAGATTCGCGAGCGCCAGCACCAGTGCCGCGGCGATCAGCGTCGGCAGCGCGCTGATCGAATCGGCGAGCACGACCGCAACCAGCAGGAACGCGAGGTGAGCCAGCATATTGCGCACGATGGTCCACACGTGCAGCCGCGCGAAAGCCAGCAGCACGCCATAGTCGAAGAGCGTTTTCAGCGTGACGACGATCCCCGCGCCCATGATCCCGAACCAGTGAATCCCGCACCATAGCGCGCCGGCGAACACCGGCAGTTCGAACCAGCTCACCGTGGCGACGGCGGCCGGACTGGTCTGCGCCTGGATCAGAATGCCCAGAATCCCGCACTGGCCGCTCAGCCAGACGCCGAGCACGAGCACGCTGGCGACCGGCGCGGCGGCCGCGACAGTCGGCCCGAGCCAGAGCAGCAGGAAAGGCTTGAGCGCGAACAGCGCGACGATCACACACGGTGTAAACGCGCCGTTGAGAAAGGCGAGAGCGCTATGCGCCAATGCGTCCGCATCCGCGCGGGAGACGGCCGACAGGCGCGGGAACAGCGTGCGCACCATCGCGATAGGCAGCAGATTCAGGCGCGTGATCAGATTCTGCGGCGTCGCGTAGTACGTCACGTAGCGCGCGCCGAGCAGTGCGCCGACCAGCACGCGGTCGAGTGTCGACGCAATCATGTTGGCGCCGGAGAACATCAGCATCCAGCGGCCATAACGGAACAGTTCGGCCATCACATGCCATTGCGGCATGCGCACGCGGCGAATTCCCAGCGCGCGAAACGCGGCCGCGCCCAGCATCATGCCGGCGACAAGACGCGCCACCACAGCAGCCGGAATCACCACCGCGAGGGAGGGCGAAAAGCAGAAGATCGCCGCTAACGGCAGCAACTGGAACAGCGCCGTGCCGAGCGTCTGGTTGATGTTGAAGCTGGCGAAGCGTTCCACGCCATTGATGGCGCCCGCAAACACCCACGAGACGTTGGCGATCGGCACGGCCACGGCGATCCACGGCAGGCTCGCCATCACTTCGCGCTGGAAGGCCGGTTCGATCTTCACGCCGTGCGTGATATAGACGACCGTGCCGACATAAATGAGGAGTCCGCCGACGATGCCGGTGCCCAGATTCATGAACCACGCGCTCCAGAAGATGCGCTCGATCGAGTCGTCGTTGGCGGCGCGTGCCTTGGAGATCTGATTTTCCGTGGCGAGACTCGTGCCGAGATCCAGCACGCTGAAATAGCCGATCAGGGTCCACACCAGATTGATTACGCCGTATCGCTCGACGCCCATCAGGTGAATGTAGGCGGGCACGGTGACGAGGGAGATGAACGTTGGAGCGATCGCTCCGGCGAAATTGATGACGATGTTCCTGACGATACTTCTTTCCATGGTGCGCGGTCCGGCGTCTGAATTTCAGCAATGGTGTGGTTCGTTCTGGCCGCCGTCGGTGCGTAGTCGCACCTTGCAGCACGCTTTACGCGACGGCGTCGGCCCCGTCGCAGGTTCCGATATTGCCCTGGCCCCCAGCGCGTCTATGTGTGTGGCCGTACAGATACTTGCCATCGGCCGGGGTTAAATGCAAATCATCAGAAGGTAGTGCCGCGCGGCGGCCTGTTGCCGCGCAATCATCAAACGGGGTTTGACAATGAAGCGTGCCGGATTCGAGCGCCGCTCGCGAGCCAGAATGCAAAGCGGCCTGAGCGCAAACGGTTTGCGGAGCACACATGAGTGATCGTACCGGCGACCCGCAAGGAGGCGGCGCGTCTGAACTGGATGCGCGGCTGATCTCCATCTGCATTCCCACCTGCAACCGGCCCGCATTGCTCGAACAGGCCATCGCGAGTTGCCACGCGCAGACGTATGGCGAGTTCGAAATCGTGATCGGCGACGATTCGACCGAGGACAGCGCGCAGCAGGTGGTGGAGCGCTGCCGCTCGCGCAGCGACCGGCCCATTCGTTACGAACGCAATGTGCCGCGGCTCGGCCAGGCGTCCAATGTCAACCGGTTGTTCGCGCGCGCACACGGTGCCCGGCTCGTACTGCTGCACGACGACGATCTGCTCGAACCGGACGCGTTGAGCCGTCTCGACGCATGCTGGCAAGCCTGTCCGGAGTTGACAGCGGCATTCGGCAAGCAGCGCGTGATCGCCGACGACGGCACGCCGCGGCCCGACGCCAGCGAACGCCTGAACCGTGACTATCGCCGTGTGCCCGGCCGTGCCGGAAGGCTGCCCGTGCCGGCGCTGGCCGGCATCGACCAGATGTTCCCGAACAACGGCTATCTGGTGAATACCGTGGACGCGCGCCGCATCGCGTACCGGCCGGCGGCCGAAGTCGGCGAAGCGTGCGACTTCGATTTCGGCCTGCGGCTGAGCGTCGCCGCAACGGCGATCTGCTTCGTGGACGAGTTCGTGTCCGTATCGCGCGAAACGGCGTTGTCGATTTCAACGCATGCGCTGCCCGCCATGCACGCGTTTGCGCAGCTACGCGAGAGCCATGTGCCCGCCGCGGCGCAGGCCGCGCGCGAAGATGCGTTGCGCCGCGTGGCGCCGCGCGCGGCCTCGGCCTATGCGCGTGCGGGCGAGCCGGCCGCGGCCTGGCGCGTGCTGCTGTCGAAGCATTACCCGATGCGCGACAGATTGCGCGCACGTTTTCTCTATCACGTGCTGCTCGCCGCGCGCTCGACGTTCGCGCTGCGCGCGCCGCACGGCAACTGACCTTGCTGTCCGCTGCTGATGCCATGTGCCACAGGCATTCGCCGATATATCGGACTCCGAGACAATGTGGCGGGACGTACAGAGCAATCATGCGATGTCTGCTGTAATGCGTCGAAAGGGAGAACCTCGTGAGGAGCGTAGCGTGAGGCCTGTCGTGTTCGGCGACCAGTTCGGCTGGTTGCATCCCGCGAGTGAGCCGGACGGTGTGGTGTTGTGTTATCCGTTCGGCTACGACGCGCTGTGCACTTATCGCGGCATGCGCAGGCTGGCCGAGCGGCTCGCCGCGCGCGGCATGCCGGTGCTGCGTTTCGACTATCCGGGCACGGGCGATTCGGCGGGCGAGGCAAGTGAAGCCGGCCGCTGGCGCGCCTGGATCGACAGTATCAAGCAGGCCGTGGCGTTGCTGCGCGAGACCGCCGGCGTCGAACGTGTGACGCTGTGCGGCATGCGGCTCGGCGGCACGCTCGCCGCGCTGGCCGCTCAGGAGCTTGGCGGCGTGGACGGACTCGTGCTGCTCGCGCCCGTTCTGTCGGGGAAGAATTATCAGCGCGAGTTGCGTGCGCATTATCGTCAATGGCTGTCGATTCCGGCTGCGATGGATTGCGTGGCCGAACCCGATACCGACGCTTTTGTGGAAGCGTACGGTTTTCGTCTCTATCAGGACACCCTGGAGAGTTTGCGCGCGGTCGATCTGAAACGCGATGCGGAACGGCCGGCTGCCCGCGTTCTCATACTCGATTCGCTGGATCCCGTGCGCGTCGACGCGCTGGCTGCGCATTATCGCGAGCAAGGCATCGACGTCGACCGGCAGTCGTTCGACGAGTACAGCAGGTTCATGATGGAGTCGCTCGATAGCGAGCTTCCGCAGGCGGCATTCCAGTCCATAGAAAACTGGCTGGCGAATGGGGCGGCCCGTGCGAGTGCGTCCGCGCGTGCGGGCACGATCAGCGATAGCCAGGATAGTGACCAGCATGCCGCGGATCACGAAGCGGCCCATGTGGTCGAACCGGGTGTGATCGAAACGCCGGTATGGCTCGACGGCGGCAGGCTGTTCGGCATCTATTGCCGGCCTGAAGCACGCGGCGCGGCCGCCGCGCCGGCCGCGCTGCTGCTGAACACAGGCGCCGTGTCGCGAATCGGCAATGCGCGGCTCGGCGTGCGCTTCGCAAGGCGTCTCGCGCAACAGGGCATCGCTTCGCTGCGCGTCGATCTCGGCGGTCTGGGCGATAGCATGCCGTCGCTCGACGCATTGAGTCTCGACGCGCTCTACGCGCAGTCGGGCGTCGACGACGCCGCCTGCGCCGCGCGCTTCCTGACGGCGCAAGGCCATCGCGGCGCGGTATTGCTCGGCATCTGCGCGGGCGCTTACGTCGGCCTGCATGCCGCGGCGCGCGAGCCGGCGGTGCTCGGCGCGGTGCTGGTGAATCTGCAGAAGTTCGTCTGGCAGAACATCTGCGATGAGCACGGCAAGCCGACCGTCGCGGTAGCCGCGTTTGGTTCGACGCGCAGCTATCTGCGCTCGATGTGCCAGCCTGGCAAATGGCTGCGCGTGCTGAAGGGACAGTCGGGCGGCTGGCCGGTTGCGCGCGAACTCGCGGGCCGCTTCGCGGCGCGCTTCGCTCTCGCGTTTGCCGACCGGCTCGAACGTGTTTGCGGCATCGAGATCGCTGCGCAGGAAGAGCGCAGGCTGATAGCCGCAGTGGATGCACAAGGTGTCGAGACACGGCTTCTCTATGGCGTCCTCGATGAAGGCGTCGAAGAACTGGAACGCCATTTCGGTGTACGTGGCGCGCGATTGCAGCGCTTCAGGCATGTTCGCGCGGCGTTTTGCGTGCACACCGATCACGCAATCCTGTCGTCCAGCGCGCAGGAAAATGTGATGTCGTATTTCGAGCAGTTTTATCGCGGCAGCTTTAGCGAGCGCCACGTGGCCGATACCGTAGCCGCCCGCGAGCCGTCCACGCAGCGCGCCGGCTGGCGGCGCGCCCGGGCCACGCAATGGCTTGTAAAGCGTGCGCGCGCGTTTCGTCTATTCGGGGAAGCGTAATGAATGCGCAAGGATTGTCCGGCGCACCTACGCTTGAAGGGAGCACGCCATGAACAGTCCTTCCGAGTTGGACCGCATCAACCAGGTTGCATGGAATTCGCCCGACGCCGCGCGCGTTTTCACGCTCGACAAGACCTATTCCGATCCCGGCGAGCAGGCGGCGTTCGATTGGCTCGCGCCGCGTTGCGCGGGCGAGCCGCTGCTCGATATCGGCGTCGGCACCGGCCGCACCATTCCGCTGATGACGGCGATCTCGAACGACTACACCGGCGTCGACTACACGCTGAAGCTGCTCGATCTGGCGAAGGCGCGCTATCCGGAACGCGACCTTCGGCATATGGATGCGCGGGACATGTCCGCGTTGCCGTCGGGCCATTTCGGACTCGCGGAATTCAGCTGGAACGGCATCGACTGCGTGGACTACGACGATCGCGTGAGGATTCTCGAGGAGATGTATCGCGTGGTGCGGCCCGGCGGATACGTGCTGTTTTCATCGCACAACCGCGGCGGCCCCGGCTACCGCGAAAACATCTGGCAACTGCTGCCGCGATTCACGTTCAATCCGCTCAGATTGGGCTGGCGCACGCTGCATTCGGTGCGCCGCTTTCAGCTAGGCACGCTGAACTATCTGCGCAACGTGAAGCTGAACCATGACTACGGCCGCTACGCGATCAAGACGGCGGCGGCTCACAACTTCGGCATTGTGATCATCTACACGACACTGGGTGAGCAGCGCCGGCAGCTCGCGCAGGTGGGCTTGCAAAGCGACGCCGTGTTCGGCAGTTGCGCAGGCGATCGCATTGCCGACGACGTGGAGGAGAGCAACGCGTGGTGGTTTCACTTCATCGCGCACAAACCGCTGGCCGCTTACCGTTTCGATTGATGGGCGCTGAAACGAAGAAGAAACAAAGATGAAGCAAAGAAAGACACGGCATCGCCCGCAGCGCGCGGACGACTCCCTGCAACAAAGAACCGCGCCAGTTTGACCATACACGGGGAATCGCAAATGAATCGCATCGTAGAACCAGGCAATCCGCTCGCGGCGACCGCGAGCGTTACCGGAACGGCCACGCGTTTGTCCGTGCAGCCGGTGATACTCGCAGGCGGCTCGGGGACGCGATTGTGGCCGCTGTCGCGCGAACGCAATCCGAAGCAACTGATCGGCCTGATGGGCGACGAGTCGCTGCTCGAAAGGACCCTGCGCCGGCTCGACGCGTCGTTCGCCGCGGTGGAGCACGAAACGCCGGCAGCCGGCACGCGCCTTATCGCGGCGCCGCTGGTGGTCTGCTGCGAGGACTTGCGGCTGCAAACGCTCGAACGTCTGCAACGCCTGGAGAGGCCGGGCCGGCCGGTGCGCATGGTGCTCGAACCGGTGCCGCGCAACACCGCGCCCGCGCTGACGGTGGCGGCGCTGGCGGCGCGCGCGGCGGCTGTCGAGGGCGACGATCCGGTCATCGTGGCGCTGCCGGCGGATCACCTGATCGGCGATCACGTTGCGTTCGGCAAGGCGCTCGCCGAGGCGCTCGAACACGCGGCGGCGGGCGCGATCGTCACGCTCGGCGTGCCGCCGAAGCGCGCGGAGACCGGCTACGGCTATATCCGCACGGGTACGGCGCTCGGCACGCGGGGCGCGCGCGTCATCGAGCGGTTCGTCGAGAAGCCCGATCCGGAACTCGCGGAGCGCTACGTCGCGTCCGGGGATTACTGGTGGAATAGCGGCATGTTCGTGGTGCGCGCTTCCGTGTGGCTCGCGGCGATCGAGTTGTGCCAGCCGGCGATCGCCGCAGCCTGCGCGGACGCGTTCGAGCAGGCCACGGTGGACGGCGACGGCGCCCTGCATCTCGCGCGCAAGGCGTTCGCCCTGTGCCCGTCCGATTCGATCGACTACGCGGTGATGGAGCGTGTGGCCACCGACGCGCGGCTGGTCGGCGTGGCCGTCCCGCTCGTCGCGGGTTGGTCGGACGTGGGTGCGTGGGATTCGGTGTGGGAAGCGTCCGCGAAAGACGCCGACGGCAATGTCGCGCGCGGCCGCGTGATGTTCGCCGGCTCGACCGACAGCTTCGCGCATTCGGAGGGCCGGCTCGTCGCCTGTGTCGGCGTGAGCGGCGTGATGGTGGTCGAAACCGCCGACGCAGTGCTGGTCGTCGCGAAAGACCGCGTGCAGGACGTCAAGGCGGTGGTCAGCCGTCTCAAGCTGGAGCACGGCGCGGAAGCACAGGAGCATCGCAAGGTCGGCCGGCCGTGGGGTTATTACGACTCGCTCGAACGCGGCGCGCGCTTTCAGGTGAAGCGCATCGTCGTCAAGCCGGGCGGCCGTCTTTCGCTGCAGATGCATCATCACCGCGCCGAACACTGGATCGTGGTGCGCGGCACGGCGCGCGTCACGCGCGGCGAGGAATGCTTCTTTCTCACGGAGAATCAGTCCACTTACATTCCGCTGGGCGTTACGCACCGGCTGGAGAATCCGGGCAAGACTTCGCTCGAAATGATCGAGGTGCAATCGGGCGGCTACCTCGGCGAAGACGACATCGTGCGTTTCGACGACCAGTACGGTCGCGATCAGGAGAGCGGCCATGCAGGCAAGGGTACGTCACGCTGAAGCACCGCAGCCCGCGCAGGCGGCGGCTTTCGACGAGCGGCGCTTCCGTCATGCGCTGGGGCGCTTCGCGACCGGCGTCGTGGTGATCTCGACGGGCAGCGGCGACGGTTTGCATGCGATGACGGCGAACGCCTTCATGTCGGGCTCGCTCAATCCGCCGCTGATCGTCGTCTCGGTTGGACACCGCGCGCGCATGCACGAGCGCCTGATGGACAGCGCGCTGTTCGGCGTGAGCGTGTTGTCAGAGGCGCAGGAGCCGCATAGCCGCCACTTCGCGGGCGAGCCGCAAGGGTGGCTCGCGCCGCGCTTCGCGGCGGTCGAGGGGCTGCCGGACGTGGTGCTCCTCGAGCACGCGGCGGCGCGTTTCGCGGCGCGCGTGGTGGACCGGCATCCGTGCGGCGACCATACGTTGTTCGTCGGCGAGGTGCTGGTGTTCTCGCTCGACGAGCACGCGCCGCTGATTTTCTTCGGCGGCCGCTATGGCTCGGTTGCGGCGCGGGGTGCAACGCAGGCGTCGACCCAGGACTCGCCGCCACTCGCGGCCCGCCCGTGCTGATGCGAACCGATACGCACGCCGGCCGTCGTTTTGCGCCAGTCGATATCCGCCTCGCGTGTTGCAGATCAGACAATTCGCGTTGCAACGTGCGTCTTCGCACTATGCAAATTTCTCCGCACAGGCACGCTTGAGACGCAAGCTTATGGCCCGTCAGAATATGCGGCGTTACACGGAAGAAACAATTCTTCAGAGGGATAACCCTCTCGGGAAGTGTCCCAACTGGCGCAAGCGTTTTGAAGCTAGCAACGTATCGTAGAAGAACAAAGTCACACTCATAAAACGACACACAAGGGCCGCTCGATCAACAGGCTACGCGGGGGCAAACACCGCTTCGGGGAGAGTGTCATGGAACAGGCAAACAAAGATCGATCGCTCGTGAGCAAAGTCATGGATGGACTGGTCACGGGCATCGTCGAAGAGAAATACGGCGCCATACTGCCACCGCAGGATGTGCTGTCCAAGGAGTTCGATGTCAGCCGCACCGTCATGCGCGAGGCGCTGTCGATGCTGCTCGCGCGCGACATGCTGGACGTGCGGCCCAAAATCGGCACGCGCATCCGGCCGATGAGCGATTGGCGCATGATCGACGAGGACGTCGTGAACTGGCGTTTTCGCGCGAAACCCGATCCGCTGTTTCTGCGCGACGTGATCGAGTTTCGCATCCTGATCGAGCCGCGCGCTTCGGCGCAGGCGGCCGCGCGCGGCAGCGCGGCGGATATCGCGGCGATTCGCGAGGCGTTCGAGGCATTCCGCGCGATCCGCCCCGGCGAGCCGGGCTATCAGGAAGCGGATGAACTGTTCCACGCCCGCATCGTGGTCGCGAGCGGCAACCAGTTCTTCAAGCAGATGGCCGCGATCATTCGCGGTGCGCTTTCGACCGTCAACCCCATCGTCACCGACCGTGACGGACTGTGGGAAACGGCGGTCAATTCACACCAGCGCGTGGTGGACGCGATCGAGCGGCATGATCCGAAAGAAGCGGAAATCGCCTCGCTCGCCATGATCGATTACACCGCGGAAGAAGTCGGCAGCCAGTTTTCGGCGGAACCGCCGGCACGCGGCTGAGCGTGGCCGCTGCGGCGGCACGGCGGCTCGCCGATTGTTCCTCGTGAGACTGTGCAGCACGAAGGGCGCGAGTTCAGGCCCACGCGGGAGCGTGCGGCATGCGCGACAATAGCGCCTGTTCTGAACTGCATGGACTCGAAGGAACGATGACAATCGCAACACAGGAAGTCCCCGCGGACGGCACGATCCGCTGGGGCATCGTCGGGACGGGCCGCATTGCCCGTCGTTTTGCTCAGGGTCTCGCTCACGTGCCGCAGACGCGACTGACCGCGCTGTGGTCACGCCGCGCGGAACCCGCCGGCGCTTTCGCCGAAGAGTTCGGCGGCGAGGTTTGCGCAAGTTTCGACGCGCTGCTCGCGAGCGGTATCCACGCGCTCTATATCGCCACCGTTCAGGACAGTCACGCGGGCTATGCGATCGCCGCGTTGCAGGCCGGGCTGCACGTACTGTGCGAAAAACCCGCCACCATCAATCAGCCGCAACTCCAGCGCGTGCTCGACGCCGCGCGTGCCGCGCAGCGGCTCTTCATGGAAGCCATGAAGCCGCCGTTCTATCCGCTCTACAGAAAGTTGCGCGCGCATCTGGACGCCGATCCGATTGGCGCGGTGGGGCTGGTGCGGGCCGGTTGTTCGGTGCCGGGCGTGCCGGACGATCATCCTTCGCTGTCGTTCGGGCATGCGGGCGGTGCGCTGCTCGACATCGGCATCTATGAAATGTTTCTCGCCGTCGACTGGCTGGGTGCGCCGCGCGAAGTGCAGACGCTCGGGCGGCTCGGCGCGACCGGCGTCGATACGTTCGCCAGCCTGAACAGCCAGCATGAGGGCGGCATCGCCCAACTGTTCTGCGGACTCGATCTGCACGGCAAAGGTGATGCGCTGCTGATGGCGACAGGCGGCCACGTCACGATTCACGAGCCGTGGTGGAACCCGTCGCGCGCAACGATCCGGTATGCCGGCGGACGTGTGATCGAACTCGATGAACCGTTCGAAGGCGGGGGCCTGAACTACGAGACCGCGCACTTCTGCGAGTTGATCCGGGCGGGGCAGGTGGAGAGTCCGGTGATGCCGCACAGCAAGTCGTTGCAGATGATCGCAATGGCCGACGCGGCGCGTGCGGCGCTTGGGTTGAAGTTCGCGGGCGAATGAGAGCGCGCCGAGCGTTCGTCGAGGCGCGCATCTCGTGGGCATGCGCGAACCCCGCGCGCGTCTGACGAGACGCGCAAGCCGGTGCTGCTGCCGTGCGATTGCGCGAAGCTGCTATGCCGATTCGCCGCCGACGTTCGCCGTTGCTGCCGGCGGCGGTGGTACGATTTGCGCGGGCATGCTGCGAGAGAAAACGCCGCACATGCCACTGCTTTCGAATCCCTTCCAATGGAGCCGCCTGCCATGCGCATGCTCGGAAAACTCTGGCGCGACAACAAGAGCCTCGTCGCGTTCCTCTTCCTGATGGTGCTGTTTCGCAGTGCCGTGGCCGACTGGAACGTCGTGCCGAGCGGCTCGATGCTGCCGACCATCCGTGAAGGCGACCGGATTTTCGTCGACAAGATGGCCTACGATCTGCGCGTGCCGCTCACGCATATCGCCATCGCGCATCTGCATGATCCGCAGCGCGGCGATATCGTGACGATCGATTCTTCGGCCGCGCATGAATTGATCGTCAAGCGTCTGATCGGTTTGCCCGGCGACAGCGTGGCGATGCGCGAGAACGTGTTGTACGTGAACGGCGTACGCGCCGATTACCAGCCGCTGAAATTCAAGCCGCTGCCCGGCGACGCGAGCTCACCCGGCGATTATCTGACCGAGCGCTTCGATGGCATCGCGCATATCGTGCGGCTCGCGCCGCAAGCGCCAAGTCCGCGCGATTCGTTCGGGCCGGTGATCGTGCCGCCCGGCGAGTATCTGATGCTCGGCGACAATCGTGACGACAGCGCCGATTCGCGTTACTTCGGTTTCTTTTCGCGCAAGGAGCTGATGGGGCGCACGCGTCGCGTCGCGTATTCGCTCGACCCGGATCATTACTACGCGCCGCGCTTCGAGCGCTTCGGCGCGCGGCTCGATAGTTCGGCGTCGGCGGTCGCGAGCCGCTAAAGCGGGCGCGGCCGGGCGTTCAGTGGCGCGACGGCAGCGCGAGGCGCCGTTCGTACCAGCGCTGCACGCTTTCGAGCATCTGGCACAGCACCCAGTAGACCGCGGCCGCGGCGAGATAGAGCGGCAGCGGCTGATAGGTCGAGGCGATGATTTCCTGCGCGCTGCGCAGCAGTTCGGTCACGGTAATCACCGACACCAGCGAGGTGTCCTTGATGAGGCTGATCAGACTGTTCGACAGACTCGGCACGGCAATGCGCAACGCCTGCGGTGCGATCACATAGCGCAGCGTCTGGCGGCGCGAGAGGCCGAGACTATAGGCGGCGAGCCACTGACCCTGGTGAATCCCCAGAATCGCGCCGCGCATGCTCTCGGACAGATACGCCGCGACGTTCGCCGACAACGCAATCACGCCGGCCGGCGTGGGGTCGAGTGAAATGCCGAAGCTCGGCAGGCCGTAATAGATCACGAAGATCTGCACCAGCAGCGGCGTGCCGCGCATCACGCTCACGTAAATGCGTGCGATCCAGTTCAGCGCGCGGCTGTGGCTCACGCCCATCAACGCGAGCACGGCGCCGGCGATCAGGCCGAAGATCATCGACAGAACCGCGAACTTGATCGTCAGGACGGCGCCCTGTGCGAGCACGGGCAGCGATTCAACGAGCAGGGAAGTGGTGGACATGAGCTGAACGGTGGTCGGGTTGGCGCGCAAACGCGCACATCATGAAGTTCGCTGCAGAAGCGCGAAGGGCGGCATCGCCGACGATGCCGCCCTTCGTTCCAGCCAGCGCGTCTTATTTGATCGGCTTGCTCACGTCGATACCGAACCACTTGTCCGAGATCTTCGAGAACGTGCCGTCCGCTTCGAGCTGGGTCATCGCGTCGTCGATCGCCTTGGCGAACTTCGGGTTGCCCTTTCTGAACGGAATGCCGGAAGGGTTGCCCGCGCCGACGTTCGCGCCGGTGCGCAGCGGCAGCGGCGAGTTCTTCATCAGGTAGGCGAGCATCAGGCGGTCGTTGAGCGCCGCGTCCAGACGCCCGGCAGCCAGATCGCGCAGGTATTCGGGCGCGCCCGGATAGGTCTTCACGTCGATGCCCGGCACCGACTTCGCCATGTCCATGTAGTTCGTGCCCAGACCGACGCCGAGCTTCTTGCCCTTCAGATCCTCGAGCGACTTGAACTGGCGCGTGTCGTCCTTACGCTGGATCAGTTGCGCGGCCGAGTACGTGTAGGCCGGCGAGAAATCGAGCGCCTGCTTGCGCGCGTCGGTAATGCCCACCTGGTTGACGATCACGTCGAACTTGCCCGCCTGCAGGCCGGCGATGATGCCGCTCCACTCGGTCGTGACGAATTCCGGCTTCACGCCGAGCTTGGCCGCCACGGCTTTGGCGATGTCGACGTCGTAGCCGACCAGTTCACCCGAAGGCGCTTTCGAATTGAACGGCGGGAAGGTGCCTTCGAGACCGATACGCAGCGTACCGCGCTGCTTGACCTGGTCGAGCAGGTCGTCGGCATGCGCGGTGACGGCGGTGAACGACGCGCCGATCAGACCGGCGACCAGAATCTTTTTCAGCAAACCAAATTTCATCGAGTTCCTTTTTGTTCGTCTGGCGTTTTAACAGACGAAAGCATAACAAAGCAGACTATCGAAACCAAAATACCGTTTGTTTATGTCTATATTACGGGCGCCGCACAGGCTGGCGTGCCGCCCGGCGGGCTGCGCCTAGCGCAGCGCCTGAACGCATTCGGCCACCAGCGCCGGTCCGCGGTAGATGAAGCCGGTATAGAGCTGCACCAGCGACGCGCCGGCCGCCATCTTGGCGCGCGCGTCCTCGCCCGAGAAAATCCCGCCGACGCCGATGATCGGCACCGTTTCGCCGACTTCCGCGCGCAGCTTGCGGATCACTGCGTTCGACGCGTCGAACACCGGCTTGCCCGACAGGCCGCCGGCTTCGTCGCCGTATTGCATGCCGGCGACGGCGGTGCGCGAGAGCGTGGTGTTAGTGGCGATCACGCCTTCGAAGCGATGACGCAGCAGCGTGTCCGCGATCGACTTGATCTGTTCGTCGTCGAGGTCCGGCGCGATCTTCAGCGCGAGCGGCACCAGCTTGCCGTGCATGTCGGCCAGACGCTGCTGCTTGTCCTTGAGCGCCGCGAGCAGCGCGTCGAGTTCGCCCGCGCCTTGCAACTGGCGCAGATTCTTCGTATTCGGCGACGAGATGTTGACCGTCACGTAGCTGGCGAACGGATACACGCGGTCGAGGCAGTACAGGTAGTCTTCGGCGGCGCGCTCGATCGGCGTGTCGGCGTTCTTGCCGATGTTCAGACCGAGAATGCCGCGATAGCGCGCGGCCTGCACGTTCTTCACGAACTGGTCGACGCCCGCGTTGTTGAAGCCCATGCGGTTGATCACGGCGTTCGCCTGCGGCAGACGGAACATGCGCGGGCGCGGATTGCCCGGCTGCGCGCGCGGCGTCACCGTGCCGACTTCGATAAAGCCGAAGCCGAGCGCGGCGAGACCGTCGATGCATGCGCCGTCCTTGTCGAGCCCCGCGGCGAGCCCCACCGGATTGCGGAACGTCAGCCCCATTACGGTGCGCGGCGCATCCGGCACGCGCGGCGCGAGCGCGCCGGCGAGGCCGGTGCGGCCGGCGGCGCCGAGAATACGCAAGGTCAGGTGGTGGGCGTCTTCCGCGTCCATGCGAAAGAGTTGGGCGCGTACGAGCGGGTAGAGGGAACTGAACACGGGACGAAGCCGGGCGGCCGGAAAATGGGAACCCGCCATTTTACCGGCTTTAGGGGATGACTTTGACGCATTGATGAAGCCGACTCGCGGGACCGGGCGGCGACCGGCCAGGTGAGCTACTGTGAGCTACGATGAGCTACGGCTTGAACGGCGGACGTTTGCCGTGAATCGCCAGATCGACCGGCGGCAGATCCAGGCCGGTGGGGTCGAGCACACGCCAGGCGCCGTCGATCAAACCCTCTAGCGGGTGGAAATTCGCCTTGTACGCCATTTTCGGACTCTCGCGAATCCAGTAGCCGAGGTACACATAGGGCAGCTTCAGGCTGCGCGCCTGCTCGATCTGCCAATAGATGTTGTAGGTGCCGAAGCTCGTGTGCGGCAGCCCCGGCTCGAAAAACGTGTACACCGACGAGAGCCCGTCACCGAGAATATCGATCATGCTGATCATGCGCAGAATGCCGGGCGCATCCGGGCGCTCTGGCTGTTCTGGCCACTCGCGCGGCGGCTCGCGGAATTCGACCAGCCGCGAGTTGATCCGGCTCTGCAGCAGGAACTGCTCGTACTGGTCGCGGCTGTCGCGGTCCATGCCGCCGCCTGCGTGCCGCGCCGACTGATAGCGCATGTAAAGCGCATAGTGTTCTTCGTCGTAATGGAGCGGTGCGACGGTCGCGATCAGTTCGCCGTGTTTCTTCCAGACGCGGCGCTGCGTGCGGTTCGGCTCGAACCGGTCGACAGGTACACGCACCGGCACGCAGGCGCGGCAGCCGTCGCAATACGGCCGGTAGGTGAACACACCGGAGCGCCGGAAGCCGGCCTTGACGAGGTCGGTGTAGACGTCGGAGTTGATCAGATGACTGGGGGTGGCGACTTGCGAGCGCGCGATGCGCCCGTCCAGATAACTGCAGGGATAGGGCGCCGTTGCATAAAATTGCAGCGCCGAAAGCGGGGAAAGAGGCAGCTCGTTGGGATGAGTCACGTTGGCAGCTCTCGAAGCGTCTCTGGTAATGCAAACCCGGCGCCTTGCGGTCGACGACCCGCGGCTAGTGACCCGCGGCTCGGTGGGCGGCGGGTCCGGATTCGGCCTGATTCTTCCTACGCCGCCGGCGCGACGATCTCGAGCAGCACGGTCTTGTCGAAGAGCCAGGGAATAGGCGGCGCCTCGACCGACGCGCGAACATGCGCGATGAACGCCTTGCGCGCTATCTCGCGACCGCCCAGCGACGCCAGATGCGACGTATTCTGCTGGCAGTCTATCATTTCTATTTCGTGACGGCGCAAGTGTCCGACGAGCGCGGCCAGCGCCATTTTCGACGCGTCGGTGACCTCCGCGAACATGGATTCGCCGAAGAACATCTTGCCGAACGACACGCCGTACAAACCGCCCACGCGCCTGCCTTCGAACCAGGTTTCGATGCTGTGCGCGTCGCCCACACGATGCAGCGACGAGTACGCCTCGACCACGTCGGCGGTGATCCACGTGCCGCGCTGGCCACGTCGCGGCGCCTGCGCGCAGGCGCGCATCACGGCGGCGAAATCATGGTCGACGCGGATTTCCCACGCGTCGTCGCGCAGCACGCGCCGGAGCGTTTTGCGCAGCGACGGCGACACTTTGAATTCGGCGGGGCGCAGGATCATGCGCGGGTCGGGACTCCACCACAACACCGGCTGGCCGTCCGAATACCACGGGAAGATGCCGCGCCGGTAGGCGTCGATCAGGCGCGACGGCAGCAGATCGCCGCTGGCGGCGAGCAGGCCCGGCGCGCCACTGTTCGCGCCGAGCGCGCGCTCGACGGGAGGAAACGGATCGTCGGGTCCGAGCCAGGGAACCATGCGCGCCGCTCAACCTTCGCGCAGCGAGCGGAAGATGTCGCCCGTGTGCAGGCCGAAGCTGCCGGCGGCGCGGTCGGCGAAAAAGAAACGCAGGGTCTGGCCGACCGTGGGGAAGGCGATTTCGTCCCAGGGGACTTCATGTTCTTCGAAGAGTTTGACTTCGAGACTTTCTTCGCCGGCGGCAATGTCGAGATCGAGCAGGCGCGCCATATAGAACAGATGCACCTGATGCACGTGCGGCACGTTCAACAGCGAGAAGAGATTTTGCACTTCGACGCGCGCGCCGGCTTCTTCCAGCGTTTCGCGCGATGCCGCCTCGGCGGTGGTCTCACCCATTTCCATGAAGCCCGCCGGCAGCGTCCAGTAGCCGTAACGCGGTTCGATCGCGCGACGGCACAGCAGCACCTTGTCGTCCCACACCGGAACGGTGCCGACCACGTTGCGCGGATTCTGATAATGCACCGTGCCGCAACTGGCGCATACGAAGCGCTCGCGGTTGTCGCCCGGCGGAATGCTCAGGCTGACGCCGTGGCCGCAGACAGAACAGAATTTCATAGGAAGGGGGCAGGAAAGGGTGATAGGAGTTTATCACTGGGGCGCGGTTTTACTCAGGTGGGGGAAAGGTGGCGTGCGGGAGCTGGGGGTGAGTGGGCCTTATGCGAAGGGGTGCGACGGGGACAACAGGCAGAGGAAGGGTATATTTGATTCGGGATGCAGAATATCTTTCGCGCGGGCGTTGATCCGCGGGCGCGAATGGTGTTGCGGGTAAGGCATATCCTGATATCGCGAACCCCTGATGAGCTCCGGGTACGGAACGGGAAAGACGGACGCAGCGCGCGGAACTCGCAACCCGTTATGAAAGATTTGGAAAAAGAAACAAAAAAGGCCTGCCGGTTTGGCAAGCCTTGAATGTTGTTTTCGACGTCTTGAGCATACGCGATGCACTTGGTTGCGGGGGTAGGATTTGAACCTACGACCTTCGGGTTATGAGCCCGACGAGCTGCCAGACTGCTCCACCCCGCGTCCGTCGAAGAAAAGATTATAGAAGAAAGTGCATGACTATGCAACAGCTGATTAAGAACCGGCTTCAATCCACCTATCTCGCGGCCGGCGCCGCGATCTCCTCAAAGTCGCCGCACGCATTGCCCGCGTCGTATGCCGGAAGGCACACGTAAGACGCTGCGCTAGAATTCAGGTTCTCTTCGCGGCGCCGCCGTGTCTGCACGACGGCGTACGCTTCACCTCCTACGTTGCCCCGAACCCTCATGGATATCGCTCACGATCTGCAGGTGATTGCCGCTCAGGAACATGCCCTGGTGTTTCCCCAATTCGATCCCGACCGCGCGTGGCAGGTCGGTGCCTATCTGCATGAGGTCGCCAAGGCGCGTGGCATCCCCGCTGCGATCGACGTGCGCACTTTCGGCCAGCCGCTGTTCTTCAGTCTGCTCGACGGCGCCACGCCGGACAACGTCGATTGGGCGCGCCGCAAAGGCAATACGGTCGCGCATTTTCGCCGCAGTTCGTACGCGATCGGTCTGAAGATGCAGCAGGCCGGCAGCACGCTCGCCGACAAGCACGGCTTGCCCAATACGGAATACGCGTCGCACGGCGGCGCGTTTCCGCTGACGGTGGCGGGCGCGGGCGTGATCGGTTCGATCACGGTGTCGGGTTTGCCGCAACGCGCCGATCACGAACTGGTGGTGGAAGCGCTGTGCGCGCACCTCGGCCACGACTACAGCAAGCTCGCGCTTGCAAAGGCCTGAAGCGATGCGGTTGCCCGCTTACGCATTGCTAGGCATCGCCATCGTGGCCGAAGTGATTGCAACCTCCGCGATGCGCGCATCGGACGGTTTCTCGCGGATACTGCCTTCAGCGGTGGTGGTGCTCGGCTATGGCGTGGCGTTCTATTGCCTGTCGCTGACGCTCAGGAGTATTCCGGTCGGCATCGTCTATGCGGTATGGTCCGGCGCCGGCATCGTGCTGATCACGCTGGTCGCGGTGGTGTTGTACCGGCAGGTGCCCGACGTGCCGGCCATTATCGGCCTCGGGCTGATCATTGCCGGCGTCGCCGTGCTGAACATGTTCTCGAAGATGCAGGCGCACTGAGCACTCGCGCCGACCCACGAGCTTCGGGTTCGCTTCTTCTTATTTGCAGCGCACGATCATCGAACGGTTCTTCACGTTGGCCGAGACGACGTTCGTGACGCTGCCGCCCGCCGTGCCGCCTTCGTCATTGTCTTTCGACACGATGTCATAGCCCGTCGCGCCGCATGCCTTGCCGGCCTGCACGTAGCACGAGGCCCAGCTGGAAGCGGCGTCGGCGCCGCTGCAATTCACGGCGAAACCGGTCTGGCCGTTCGGCAGGTTGATCAGCGACGTGGTGTTTGACGATGCGCAGCCGGCGAGGCCCACGCCCAACAGCACGGCGGCGGGAAGGGCGGCCGCGAGCGACGTCCGGCGAACCAGCGCAAGCGCCGCACGGGTTCGGAGGCGGTCGAGGCGGCCGGCGCGGCGCAGTTGCGTCATGAAATGCATCGTGATGTTTCCTTTCAGATTGAGAGGTTCGGACGTGTCGCGCCAACCGGGCGCGGCTGCTGATTCACGGCGATCTCAGGGCGTTTCGATCGTAATGCCCGCCGCACTGACCAGCCGACGGCTTTCGGCGCCTTTCTCGGTGGCCGCGTCTTCCCAGATGCTGATGGCTTTCGGAATGTCGATGCCGTGGCTTTCGGCGTAGGCAAACCATTTGTTCGCCGCATCCGGTTCGGGCAGTTCGTGGTTTTGCAGAAAATATTTTCCCATATTGCGCTCGCTGAACTGGAAAAGGCGTCGTGGCAGCAGCACGGATCGTGCCGATGATCCAGTTCGACCGGCGCGAGCCGAACAAGTGCGATCGAGAGATCGCGTTGCTGGCCGCTACAGAACTAATCGGCCCGCGAGGCGCCTTACATACTGGCTGGCTAGAGCATGCCGACGTGCGTGCGGCACATCGGGCATGTGCGCGAGGGCCAACGGAGGTCGACGCAGGGGGGCTGTCGGGTGCAGATCCACGCGGCGTTCGCCCATGAACTCGAATTGCAACGAGGAGAACGAATATGGCTGAACGGGTCAGTGGCCCTTATCGCGGTTATTACATCAGCGCCGCCGCGCGCCTCGTACCGGCGGTCGATACACCGGCTCCATCGGCCACATTGGCCGGCGGCGCGAGCGGCACTTACGTCGGCTCGGTGAGCCTCGCGGAACATGGCCCGGACGATCCTCATCGGATGGAAACGCTGCTCGAACTCGGCGACGGGCAGCGCTTCGGCAGCGAAGAGGAGGCGCTCGTGTTCGTCGAGCAGGCGGCGCGCGACTACGTCGACCGCCTGCTGGGAGGCAGTTGATGGCGGCGCGTCAAGGAGAAAAGGGCGTCGCCTGGCGCACCGGCAAAACTGCTGACGAAAGCGCTGCGGCAGGCTGGACCGCGGTCCGGCCGCGCGAGTACCATATCGACGTTGTCCGGGGCCGGCCGGTTCTCGCCGGCACCGGTTTCGTGTCGGATCTTCCTGATGAGGCGACCATGGAAATTCGGTTTCCCGCGGACGCACCCGCTTACCGCGATTCCAATCTGACCGTTGTGTTTGCCGCGCTGGTGGACGGCGAGTCCGTGCCGTGCGCGATCTCGGTCGAAGCGCTCGAAGATCACTTCGGCGCCTATTCCGAAGATCTGGAGGGCTGGATGCGCGCGTTCGACGCCGGGCGTCGGCGCATCGAGGCGGTGGCGCGCGAGCATCTGCAGATCAGTAACGGCACGCCCGTGCTGCTGAAAAGCGGCCACTTCCCACCGGGCAACGTGGCCGGTTGATGGCAACTGATCGTAATCGAGCGCGGCCGTTGGAACCGGGCGGACGGGGCGAGCCTGGGCGAGCTTTTATACATCGGCGCATACATCGGCGCAAAAGGCCGCTCGCTGGCCGGTAACGAGGCGCGAGCGCCGCTCATCGCACACTGGCGCGTCTGTCTTCTTCGCGCCCCCGATCAAACCGCGTTCGCGGTGCTGCCGTTTGTTCCAGCCTTCGGTGCTGCCGCCTCGCGCGCGGCGTCGAAAGCATGGCGGATGCCTTCCTCGTAAGACGTTCTGGCGATCGGGCCGATCAGTTTCGTCAACGCCGAATCGTCGAGCACGACCGGTTCGGTCATCAGGTAGTTCATCTCCACCAGTTCCCGCATCAACGGATTGAACAGGCCGAGCAGGCGTAGCAGCGTCTTGCCGGCCACCATCAGCTTTGGTGCGCGGCCCGCCAGTGCGTAGGCCTGCCGCGCGACTTCGCGCTGCGTGATGGTGCCTGCGCCGGCACGGTGCCACCAGCGCCCATACGCTGCGGGCGTGCGCGTGAGCTTTTCGACCACCGGCCCGATGTCCGGCAGATAGATGAATTCATGCGGGACGTCCAGCGGGCCGATCATCTGCGCGCGCTTGCCGGTTGCGGCGCCTTCGAACACGCCGTTCAGCAGGCTGCGCTCGATGCATGGGCCGTAGAAGTCGGGTAGACGCAACACGAGGGTCGAGAGGCCGTTACATCCGTGCGCCGCCAATACCAGATTTTCCTGCGCGAGCCGCATCCGGCCTTTGAACGTGTGCGGCTCGCGCGGATGATCTTCGCTGATCGGGTTGCCCTGCGCGCGGCCGTACGGATACACCGTGCCGATCAGAATGAAACGCTCGACGCCCGCCGCCGTGACGCCGGCGAGGGTTCGCTCCATCAGCGGCGGGTGCGCGGCAAACTGGTCGTAGGGCACGCCAACCAGATAGATCACCGTTTGCAGGCCTTCTGCCGCCGCGCGGATCGAAGCGGGGTCGTCCGGATTCCACGTAACGATCTCCGCGTGCGGGTCGCGGCCGAACGCGGCCTCGAGCGGCCCGCGCGAACGGCCCACCACCCGGTAGTCGCGGCCCGCCGCGCCGAGCGCCGCCGCAATGCTCTGACCGGCCGCGCCCGCGGCTCCGAATAAACCCACTTTGCCCGTGGCTTGCATGACGACTCCTCGAAGCGGCGCCGTATCGCGGCCGCATAAATGGACTGACGTTGTATGACGGTTGGAAATTTAGTGAACACCGTTTAGTGAACGGTGTTCAGTTTAATTTGACTTTTCAGTTTGTCAACCCGAGAATGTTCGTCATGGGAATCGCTGAACGAAAGAACCGCCAGAAACAGGCACTGCGCGAGCGCATCCTTGATGCCGCCCGCCGCATCGTGATGCGCGAAGGATTCGCCGCGCTCTCCATGCGCAAGATCGCCGACGCCATCGAATATTCGCCGGCCACGCTGTACCTTCACTTTGCGAGCCGTGACGAGATCGCGCAGGCGTTGTGCGCGGAAGGCTATGCACAACTGCTGGAGACGTTCGTGCCGCTTGCGGGCATTGCCGATCCCGCGGAGCGGCTCAAGGCGCTGGGGCGGGCTTACGTGGCGTTCGGCGTCGCGCATCCTGAAACATACCGGCTGATCTTCATGGAAGATCCGAGCTATACCGGCGCGGCAATGGGCGGCGCGGCGAGAGGTGCGGGCAAGGACAAGGCGGAGCTGGACGAGGACACCGGAGTCGCGGCGGCGGCGCAGGCGGCGAACGGCGAGGCGGCCGCGCCCGAGGACGACCCCGGCGAGGCCGCGTTGCACATCATGATCGCCGCGCTCGAAGAACTCAAAGCGGCTGGCGGGTTGCCGGCGTCGACGGATCTGGCGGTGTGGGCCGAGGCCTTCTGGGCGACCTTGCACGGCATCGTTGCACTGAATCTCACGTGTCCGGTGTTTCCGGCTACATCGCTCGATACGGTCGTGACCGTCGCGCTGGATACCTGGCTGGGTGCGTCGCAGACAGCGGAAAACTCCGCGCGGTCGCGGAGCGGCGGGACTGCCGGCGGCACGCGCAAGAAGAAATCTCCGGGGGCGAGCGCGGAGCCGGAACTGAAGCCGGAACTGAAGTCGGAACTGAAGCCGGAACTGAAGCAGGAACTGAAGCAGGAACCGAAGCAGGAACCGAAGCAGGAACCGAAGCAGGAACCGAAGCCGCACCATAAACCGGCCGCCCAGCCGTCGGGCAAGAAGCAGGCGCAAGCGGCAACGGCCGGTGTCGACGCGCCCGCCGTCAGGCGCAAAGCCGCGAGTGCGTGATAACGTTCAATTCCACCTCACTTTGCGCCGTTGCGCTTAGCTCCCCATGTCCATTTCCGCCTCGCCCGCCGTCAGCGACGAAGTCGCGACTTACGTAGCCAACCGCATCGGTTTCATCGAACTGGAACGGCCGAAAGCGCTCAACGCGCTGTCCACTGGCATGATTCGCGCCATCCACGCGGCGCTCGACCAGTGGCGTGAAAATCCCGATGTGCTCGCCGTCGTGGTGCGCAGTCAGCACCCGCGCGCGTTTTGCGCGGGCGGCGACGTCCGCTTTCTGTATGAGACGGCGCAACGCGGCGAGCCCGACGCGCGCGACACGTTTTTCATCGAGGAATACCGGCTCAATCACGCGATCTTCACTTATCCGAAGCCGTATATCGCGTTGATGAACGGCGTCGTGATGGGCGGCGGCATGGGTATTTCGCAGGGCGCGCATCGCACCGGCGGCCTGCGCGTCGTTACCGACTCGACCAGAATGGCCATGCCCGAAACCCGCATCGGACTCTTTCCCGATGTCGGCGCGAGCTGGTTTCTGGCCCGCACGCCAGGCGCGATCGGGCGCTATCTGGCCGTGACCGGCGAGACGATCGACGCGGCCGACGCGCTCTACGCGGGTCTGGCCGACACCTACATCGAGGACGCGGCATTGCCCGCGCTCGTCGATACGCTGCGCAGCGAGCTGTTCGAGCGAGGCGCTGACGTGGTAGCGTGCATCGAACGTGAGGCGCTGGCGCACCAGGTCGTGCCGCGGCCCGAGGCGTCGTTGCTGGCGAACGCGCGTGCGCTGATCGACCGCCACTTCGCGTTACCCGATGTCGCGCGGATTCTCGCCTCGCTCGAAAGCGAGCGCAACGGCGAGGCCGCCGATTGGGCCGAACAGATGATCGCGATCTTGCGCGAACGTTCGCCGTTGTCGATGGCGGTGTCGCTGGAAGTGGTGACGCGTGCCGAGGGTTCAATGGCGGACGTGCTGCGCTGCGACCTCGATCTGACACGTTCGAGCTTTCTGCATGGCGACACGATCGAAGGCATTCGCGCGCGCATCATCGACAAGGACAACGCGCCGCGCTGGCGCTTTGCGCGCATTGAAGACGTGAGCGCCGCCGAGGTCGGGAAGATGTTCGAGAGTCCGTGGCCGGCCAGCGAACACCCGTTGCGGGATTTGCGCGGTTAGGCTCCAAGCCCGGCACAGCGGGAAACTGCGCCGGCTTGCGCGCGTTCATTCTTCCTCTTCGCTCGCCATGAACGCGCGCATGAACACCAGCGCGCCCCAGCCCCACATGGCATTCGCCGCGAAACCCACCGCGAGGCGCGGCAGCATGTTGCCGCTCGGCCAGATGCCGCGCAACGGATCGACGACGAACACGCCCGCCGCCGTCAAGGCAATGCCGCCGAACACGAAGGCCGGCACCCACGGCGCACGCCGATGCGGCGCGACGCGCAGGAGCCAGGCCATCAACGCGGCCCAGAACGCGCTCCAGATCGCGTTGGCGATGAACTCAGGCAGCCCGAACGGTAAAAACGGCGCGGTCGAAAAACCGCTCGGGTCGATCATCCCGGCTGCATGCAGCAACGCCAGCGTCGATTCGTGAAAGAACAGGGAAGCCAGAAAACCGGCGACGAACGGCAGGATGAGTTTTTGCATGCATTGCACCGCCAGGGTACAGGCGGCGTGCTGTCGCGTGGCCTGCACCGGGTTATTGGAAACGTGCGCCATTATATAGAGCGCCCCCCGACCTGTCGCTTTACGCCAGGCTCCGGATAGGGCGCAAAACGGGCGCAAAACCTGGCGCGGCCCGGCATTTATTCGCGAGGTGCACGCCGAGGTGCACGCACTTGCGCGCGTGCGTAATGCGCAGGATCCGTATGCTTTAGCGTCGGGCTAATCACGAAAGTGGAAAACCTAAGCTAAAAAAAATCGTTCAAAAGCGACAGCCCAATCCATAGACTGTTTCTCCATACAGACGGCGTTTGCCGCCGTCGCTGTTTAATCGAGCGCATGACGCGCACGTTTGGTCGAGGGAAGCCGTTGCGATGTCCTGCCTGATGCCGATCTTTACCTGCCACCTGGCGCACGCGCGCCGGCGGGTCCGCTGCCGCCGCTAGCCAGCGCCGCTACCGCGTTTCTTCCGCCTCCTTGCGATGCACCGTCCGGCTGTGTGCCAGATGGATGCGCGCGGCCGCGTGCGCGCCGGCACTCGACGCACCGTTTCCATTCAATCCAGTTTCGACCATGCAGGAGCAGCAAATGAATGTGTTCTGGTTCATTCCGACTCACGGCGACAGCCGCTATCTCGGTACGTCCCAAGGCGCACGCGCAGCCGATTACGACTACTTCCAGCAGATCGCCGTCGCCGCCGATACGCTCGGCTACGAGGGCGTGCTGCTGCCGACGGGCCGTTCATGCGAAGACGCGTGGGTGGTCGCGTCGAGCCTGATCGCCGCGACCAGACGGCTGAAGTTCCTGGTGGCGATCCGCCCGGGCATCTCGTCGCCGGGACTGGCCGCGCGCATGGCGGCGACGTTCGACCGTCTGTCGAACGGGCGTCTCCTGATCAACGTCGTGACCGGCGGCGATGCGGCGGAACTGGAAGGCGATGGCGTGTTCGTCGATCACGACACGCGCTACGAAATCACCGACGAATTCCTGCACATCTGGCGCAAGCTGCTCACCGCCGCGCATACCAACGACGCGATCGACTTCGAAGGCAAGCATCTGAGCTCGAAGGGCGGCAAGGCGTTGTATCCGCCCGTGCAGCACCCGCATCCGCCGCTGTGGTTCGGCGGTTCGTCGCCGGCTGCGCACGACATGGCGGGCGAGCATATCGACACCTATCTGACGTGGGGCGAGCCGCCCGCCGCAGTGGCGAAGAAGATCGCCGACATTCGCGCGCGCGCCGAGGCGCGTGGCCGCCAGATCAGGTTCGGGATTCGTCTGCACGTGATCGTGCGCGAGACCGAAGAAGAAGCGTGGGGCGCCGCCGACAAGCTGATCAGCAAGCTCGACGACGAAACCGTCGCGCGTGCCCAGGCCTCGTTCTCGAAGATGGACTCCGAAGGGCAGCGCCGCATGGCCGCGCTGCACGGCGGCAAGCGCGGCGGCCGCGCGGAGCTCGAGGTCTATCCGCACCTGTGGGCGGGCGTGGGCCTCGTGCGCGGCGGAGCGGGCACGGCGCTGGTCGGCAATCCGGAACAGGTGGCGGCGCTCATGAAGGAATACACGGACCTCGGTATCGAGACCTTCATTCTGTCGGGTTATCCGCATCTGGAAGAGTCGTATCGTTTCGCCGAACTGGTGTTTCCGCTGCTGCCGAACCGGTTGAACAAGGTTTCGAATGGGCCGCTGTCGGGTCCGTTCGGCGAGATCGTCGGCAACAACTATCTGCCGAAGGCGGCCAGTTCGAGCTGAGTGCAGTGCTGCCAACGGCATGCACGATCATCGACAGGCAATGAGGAAGGCAAGCATGGCTCAATCCACTGTAAGCACGGATCGGGACGAAAGCGCTGAGTCCGGCGCGGGTTCGAACACGTTGCGCCGGATCGGCGCGCATCTCGCGCCGTGGCTTGCGCCGCTCGCGATTCTGCTGGTGTGGGAATTCGCCGCGAGGAGCGGCGTGCTGTCCACGCGCGTGCTGCCCGAACCGCTCGCGGTGGTGAAGGCCGCGTGGTCGCTGATCCAGTCCGGTGAAATGTGGGCGGACGTGAAGGTCAGCACGTGGCGCGCGGTGTCGGGTTTCGCGATCGGCGGCGGCATCGGGCTCGTGCTCGGGCTCGCCACGGGTCTGTTTAAACCCGCCGAGATCGTGCTCGATTCGACCGTGCAAATGGTCCGCAACATCCCGGCGCTCGCGATGATTCCACTCGTGATCCTGTGGTTCGGCATCGAGGAGGAAGCGAAGGTGTTTCTCGTCGCGCTGGGCGTGTTTTTCCCGATCTATGTGAACACTTTCCACGGCATCCGTTCGGTCGATGCCAATCTGATCGAAATGGCGCGCAGTTATGGCGTGAGAGGTTTCGCGCTGTACCGGCATGTGATTCTGCCGGGCGCGTTGCCGTCGATCCTGGTCGGCGTGCGCTTCGCGTTCGGGCTGATGTGGGTCACGCTGATCGTCGCCGAGACCATTTCCGCGCAATCGGGCATCGGCTACATGACGATGAACGCGCGCGAGTTTCTGCAAACCGACGTGGTGGTGGTCGGCATTCTGCTCTACGCGGCGCTCGGCAAGCTCGCCGACGTGCTGGCCAAGAGTCTCGAGCGCGTCTCGCTGCGCTGGCACCCGGCCTATCAGCGAGGAGCGAAGCCATGAGCGCGACGACATGGTCGGCGTCGTTCGGCGGGATTGCCGGCAGCGATCTCGAAGCCGAACTGGCGCAAGCGCGCACCGTCGATCACGACGCGAACGAAGCCGCGGATCTGGAGCATGCCGAAGCCACGCATCATCATGCCCGCGTCGCTGCGCAGGGTCATGCGCGCGGTGATGCGCAACCGCCGGCCGGCGCACTGGCACGCGACGACGGCCGCCGCGCCGCGGATTATTCGGTGCAGTTGCGCGGCGTCGGCAAGCGGTACGGCGAACGCGAGGTGCTGTCCGGTTTCGATCTGTCGATCGAGCGCGGCAGCTTCGTGGCGATAGTCGGCCGCAGCGGCTGCGGGAAATCCACCTTGCTGCGGCTCGTCGCCGGTCTGGAAAAGGCTACCTCGGGCGTGCTCGAAAAGCGCAACGAAGAGGGCGGCCCGCTCGACACCCGCATCATGTTTCAGGACGCGCGTCTGTTGCCCTGGAAGAGCGTGCTGCAAAACGTGATGCTGGGCCTTGGCCGCAGCGCGCGCGAGGACGCCCGCGCCGTGCTCGCCGAAGTCGGCCTGCTGGAGCGCGCCAACGACTGGCCCGCGCAGCTTTCCGGCGGTCAGCGTCAGCGCGTGGCGCTCGCGCGGGCGCTCGTGCATCGGCCGCAATTGCTGCTGCTCGATGAACCGCTCGGTGCGCTCGATGCGTTGACGCGCATCGAAATGCACGCGTTGATCGAACGGCTGTGGCGCGAACATCGATTCACCGCGCTGCTGGTCACGCACGACGTGCATGAAGCCGTGGCGCTCGGCGACCGGATTCTGCTGATCGAAGAAGGGCGCATCGCGCTCGATCAGCCGGTGCCGCTGGCGCGTCCGCGGGCGCGCGCGTCGGCCGGTTTCGCCGCGCTCGAAGAGCATGTGTTGCAGCGCGTACTGAAGACGGCGCCGAATGACGACGCGTTGTCCGATGGTGCGTACGACGCACGTGACGAAGGCCGCGCGAGGCGGCCGACAGACGTCCGCTGGGCCGTCTGACATTCCTTGACTGACTGTTCTCAATCGCTTCTCTGGAGCTACCCGATATGAGCATTTCCGCAATCAACGTACGCAATCAGTTCAAAGGCAAGGTCAAGGAAATCATCCGCGGACCTGTGGTGTCCGAAGTCGATGTGGATACGCCGTTCGGTATCGTCACCTCGGTGATCACCACGCGCTCCGTCGACGAACTCGATCTGAAGGTCGGCTCGGAAGTGGTCGCGCTGGTGAAGTCGACGGAGGTATCGATCGCGCGCCTGTGAGGGCCGTCTTATTTCGCGTTCGCGCCGCTCGCGGGCGGCTCGTGCATCATCCTGTCGTTGGTCGGCTTGCGCGGACGCTTGATCGGCATGTTGTCGGGATTGCCCGATCCGCTTGAGCCCGAAGCGGACTCGGGCGGTTTGACCATTGATGAATTGTCGCCCGGCGCTGCGGTCTGCGCCGTTTTTTGCGTGGGTTGTTCTGCCTGCCGCGCCTGTCCCGGTTTCGCGGTTTGTGCGAATGTCGCGGTGCCGCTCATGCCGACTATCGCCAGCGCGGCACTCGCTGTCAGCACTGTCCATCTGTTTCGCTCCATTGCCGTTCTCCTTGGCGACGCCACCTGCCGGTTTCGCCGCCGTCACGCTGATGGGATGACTCCCGCTACGCAACCCGCGTGCCTCGACGCGCCCGCCTGTACGTGGCCTGCATACGCCCCCGAAACTTGCTAGGATGAATTGAGCATGTAGACGGAGACGGCCATGTCGAAGTCATTGAGTCCCGAAGCGGTTGAAGCCCTGCGGCGTCTGAACGATGTCGGCGTCGGACAGCAGCCGCCCGAGCTGGCGCAGTCGGTTGCCGCCGAATTGCTGGCGAGCGGACTGGTTGCCGAAGCGAGCGGCGGCGACGTCGAGATTACCTGCAACGGCCGGCAATACCTGTCGGGCGATTGCGATTGATAGTCGAGGCAGGCCGCTCTGGTGGCCAGGCCGCGTCACTTCGCGAGCCGCCGAGCGTGCTCGCCGGGCGAGTCCGGCCGTCATATTCGCGGCAATATCACGGAGGCGAACATGGAGCCGAAAGGCCTCGACATGGGGGACTATCAGGAGCGCTATCAGGACTTTGACATCGAGGTCGCCGTCGAACAGGTGCTGACGGGCGTCAAGGCGCATTTTCGGGTGCTGCGCGACGACGTGGTGGTGGTCGACTGGCGGCTCGTGCATATCGAAAGCCTATGGTCAACCGAGCATGCCGCCGCCGAGGCGGGTTTCGAGGCAGCGCGCGCAGTGATCGACGCGGGCCTTGCCGTTTAGCGGCGCGAAGAGAAATAAGCCGCCGCGCAGCCGCGAAGCGGTGACAATGAGCAGCGCGCCAGGCGCAATGGCTGGCCGTGCAGACTCAGCGGAACGGTTGTGGAACGGGTAAACGCAACTGGGCGCCGGCATCGATACTGCATGCGCGGCGCCCAGTTGACCGGTTGCCCTCGTGAGGCAGCCGGTTCGACGGCAACTGCTTAGTGGCCGAAGAAAACCGATTGCGGACCCGAAACCGGCTCTTTGGCGCCCGATTGCGACGACACGTTCTTCACGCCGCCGTAGGCATTCGATTCAGCGTTGGCGCGTTCAGCTGCGACGGTTTGTGCGTTCTGGCCTTGTTGCGAAGCCGGTGCGCCGACCGACGGACGGTAGAACGGTGCCGGGCCGTAACCGCTAGCAAAAGCGGGCGCGGCGATCGAGGCACAAACAGCAACCAGCAGGGCGGCGATGAGCTTGGTCTTCATGATGTAACTCCGGGAACGTTTCGACTTCATTTCAAGGAAGGCGTCGCAGGAGCCGGTGAGGTGTGTCTGCAACGTCGATAGAAAGCAGTGTATACCCCTACTATCGGGAATTTGTGCCGATAATCTGAAATTACTGTTCTTGATTCTGAAATAATCGGCTTGAAGTAGGCGGGACAAGCCTGAGCGACGGTCCGACCCCGTGTGACAAGGGTTTCACGGGATTAAAGGCCCGGATCACGGTGGGGTTAAAAGCGGCGGATGGAGCGTGATTCCAGCGAATATCGATCTGAATCCGTGGCTTGGGAGAGCACTCTGATGGACCTATGGATTCAACCGTGCGCCGCTTGTGCCGATCTTTACGGCCAGCCGGCCAGCAAAGGCCCGCACGACCGGCTGAAGCTGAACAACCGAGGTGCGGAAAAGGATGTGCGGGCGGAGGAGCACTACACCTGCGTACGCTGTAAGGCCGTGTTCGCTCGCATTCTGGCGGGTGAGTCTCACAAGCAGATATGGATGTTGCTGAATGCGAGTCAGCACTGACCGGCGGCGGACTCATTCCGGCGAAGGTGCCATGCGTGGCGTTATAGCAATAGCAGGGCGCCAGGCGATTAACGGTATCGGGAAGGACGCCACGCCACAGGCGCGATCAGAAGCGTTGACGGCCTCGCTATAAAGTTTTCGGTGCGGCTGCCGAAAACGGAAGCATGAAATACTTCTTCGACTACACACTCGCCGATCGATACGGCTACGGAATGGCCGTGTATATCGCCGCTGAAACTTCCGATTTGCAGCGTGCCATTGATTTGACGAACGCACGACGCCTGCGCGCCGGCCGGCGCCTGCTCGAAGACGCGCGAATCGAGGATGTGCTATCGGCCCTGCGCAACACGGGACGGCTTTCGGCTGAAACGGATGAGGGCGGAACTAACCTTTCCGGCGCGGCGCACTGAAGCGAGTTGAAAGCTGAAGTGGGTTGAAAACCGTACAGCCAAAACAAAAACGGCGCAGTGATTTCTCACAACGCCGTTCATAAAACTTTACCGCTTGAATTCTTTGGGGTGGCTGATGGGGCTCGAACCCACGACAACAGGAATCACAATCCTGGACTCTACCAACTGAGCTACAGCCACCACTGACATCTGCTTGACTCGCCGTAAAAACTTGGCTCGCCGATGAAGAAACGAGATTATACGAACAAGAATCTCGTTTGCCTAGTCCTTTATTCAAAAATTTCGACGGGCTCGCGCAGATGCTGCCTTGCTTCGTCGAAGATGCTCAGATCGCGCGCGGCGAGGCGTTTGCTATCCGACAGCACACGGCGCCATCCACGTGCACCCGCTTCGCCACGATAGAGGCCGAGCGCATGGCGCGTAATGGCGCCGAGATAAGTACCGCGTGCCATTTCAGCGGCGCAATAGTCGATCAGCTTCGCTTCGACCTGCTCGCGAGTCAGCGGCGTGTCTGCCGAACCATAGAAGCGGGCATCGACACCGGCCAGCAGATACGGGTTGTGATACGCCTCGCGTCCGAGCATGACACCGTCGACATGTTGAAGATGGGTCTCCACTTCATCGAGCGTCTTGATGCCGCCGTTGATGATGATCTCCAGATGCGGGAAGTCGCGCTTCAACTGATACGCGTAGTCGTATTTGAGCGGCGGAATCTCGCGATTTTCCTTCGGGCTCAAACCCTTGAGAATCGCGTTGCGCGCATGCACGATGAACACATTGCAGCCGGCATCCGCAATCGTGCCGACGAAATCGCGCACGAAACCGTATTCCTCGACCGCATCGACGCCGATGCGGTGCTTCACCGTCACCGGCACGGATACCGCATCGCGCATGGCCTTCACGCAATCGGCGACGAGTTGCGGCTCGTTCATCAGGCACGCGCCGAATGCGCCGCGTTGCACGCGCTCGGATGGGCAACCGCAGTTCAGATTGATTTCGTCGTAACCCCATTGCTCGCCGAGCTTTGCCGAGCGCGCGAGGTCGTCGGGTTCGCTGCCGCCGAGTTGCAGGGCGACCGGCGCTTCTACGGGCGTGAACGCGAGATGGCGCGGCACGTCGCCATGCAACAGCGCGCCGGTGGTCACCATTTCCGTGTAGAGCCACGTATGGCGGGAGATCACGCGATGCAGGGAACGGCAATGACGATCGGTCCAGTCCATCATGGGTGCAACCGAGACGCGGCGCGGACTGGGAATTCGAGGTGACGACATGGGGCGGCCAGACGGCTGGATTCAAAACACCGATTTTACCGCAACGCGTGAAATCGCCTTGACGCCCTGACGGGATGCTCGCGAGCGATCTCAACCAGGCGCCGTGCAATCACCCGCCCGAGAGTCACAGGCGGACCACGTCAATGTCCGTGTCCTCCGCCGTGACCGCCGCTGCTGCCCCACGAACTCCCGCCGCCGTGGTAGCCGCCGTAACCTCCGCCATGCCAGCCGCCGCCATGCCCTCCGTTTCCGCCATGCCACCCATGACCGCCGTGCCAGTAGCCGCCGTGGTAATAACAGCAGGAGCTACCCCAGCCGCCATAGATGCCGACGCTGCCGTAAACCGGCGCATACGGTGGTCCGTAAGCGTAGCCGTAGCCGGGGTAATAAGGTTGCGCGTAGCCATAGTCGTATGCCGGTGCAACCACGCATCCGGTCAGACTGGCCATCACCGCCAACAGCGCCATCGATGCAATGAGCCTGCTCACGATTTTCTCCTTCGCATCAGATTGAGAAAAGACGCACGCGCAGTAGTTCAGCAGCATTTGTGTCCGCACATTACGGGCTGCGCGCGATCTGGCGGCTCAATGAGACATGCATGGCGGCTGGAGACCACGGAATAAGGCGAAGCGATACGCTTGCACACCTTACGCGATCCTCCTGCTGTAACAGTTAGAAGCTGTTGCGAAATTAGTTAAACAGAGGCTTTAGGCGCGTCCAGCAAATTAAGGCGCAAGCCAAAGACAGGAATGCTTCGTGAACATGCGCATAGCGTTCGTAACGAATCTTGAGCCGTCGAAACGAGTGAAGCCACGCAATCGAACGCTCGACTGGCCAACGTGTTTTGCCGAGCCCACTGCCATGCGGCGCGCCGACTTTTGCGAGTAGTGGCGTGATGCCTCGCTCACGCAAGCGTTGCCGATGGGGTTCGGAACTGTAGCCCCGGTCGCCCTGAACGATTCGCGGCTTGTGCAAGGGACGACCCCGCTTGCCCCGGATGCGCGGAATGGCATCGACCAGCGCATCAAGCTGGGTAATGTCGTGCCGGTTCGCCGCGCTCAGGATGACCGCGAGCGGGATGCCTTGCGCGTCGACGATGAGGTGGTGTTTGCTGCCGAGCTTGCGCCGGTCCGTGGGATTCGGGCCGGTTTTTTTCCCGCCAGCACGGCGCGAATCGATGAGCTGTCGACGAGCGCACGCGAGAAATCGATTTCGCCACGGCGACGCAGTTCGGCGAGCAACGCTTCGTGAATGTGTTGCCAGACACCTGCCTTTTGCCACGCGACGAGCCGTCGCCAGCAAGCTGTGCCTGAACCACATCCCATTTCTTGCGGCAGAAGGTTCCACGCAATGCCTGAGCGCAGCACAAACACGATGCCGGTCAGCACCGCTCGGTCGGGTTTCGGTTTGCGGCCCGCAAACTGGCGATTGCGTGGTGCTCGCGCAGGCAGCAGTGGTTCGATGAGTAACCACAATTCGTCGTCTATCAGTTCTTTAGGCATCGCTTCCTGTCAGGCAAAACAAGACAGAAAGTTAACACCAAGCCGGAAAAGTTAACAGACCCAAAACTTAATTTCGCAACAGCGTCTTAGTTAAATTTCCGCAACGCAACTGTAGGGCGCGCCTGTTAAGTTCCCTTCAGACAATTACCTCGAATCCAGGCCATGCCCATTTGCCGGCCGGATGAAAACACTGCACCCGCTCACTGCCAGGACCGCTCCATGCGAAGCCTGCAAATATCCCGCCGTCAATGAAGCACGATCCACAGCCGGCCACCGCATCAGAATGGCGCGCCGAAGGCGACGCCTGTGCGGCGCGCGGCGAACTCGACGCCGCGCTTCAACGTTTCGAACACGCGCGCGTGCTTGCCCCTGCCGATGCGCTCGTGCATCAGCGCATCGCGGCGACGCTCGCCGCCCTGAACCATTTTCCCGAGGCCGTCGAACGCTATCGGGAAGCGATCGCGCTCGATCCGCGCGACACGGATTCGCATCACGGCCTCGGCTGGACGCTCGAGCAGATGCATCGGCTCGAACAGGCGGTGGACGCTTATCGCGAGGCGGCTCGCCTGAATCCGCACGCCGACGGCTCGCACAACAACATGGGCAACTGCCTGCAGGCGCTCGGCCGTTTCGACGAAGCGCACGCAGCGTATCGCCGCGCAATCGAAGCCGCACCGCAGGTGCCGCTGTACTACCGCAACTTCGTGCAGACCAAGCGCCTCACTACTGAAGATCCGGTATTCGTCGCGATGGAAAGCCTTGTCGGCAACGCGGCGTCGCTCACGCCGGCCAACCAGGCGGAGATTCACTTCGCGTACGGCCAGGCACTGTCCGATGTGGGCCGCAACGACGCATCGTTCGATCACTTCCTGAAGGGCAATGCATTGCATCGCGTTAGCGTGCGCTACAACGAAGCGGACACGCTCGGCCTGTTCGCGCATCTGCCTGAGCTGACGGCTTCGGAAGTGCTGGAGGCGAAGCGCGGTCTGGGCGATCCGTCAGCGGCGCCGATCTTTATCGTCGGCATGCCGCGCTCGGGTTCGACCTTGATCGAACAGATTCTCGCGAGCCATCCCCAGGTATTCGGCGCGGGTGAGCGCACGGAATTCGGCGAGGCGCTGGTGCACTGCATCCGCCGCGATCCGGCTGATCCGTTGCGGATCGATATCGAAGCACTTGGGGACGTCGAGTCCGCGCCGTTGCGCGAACTCGGCGCGGACTATCTGCGTCGCATGCGCGGCGCGCTGCCTGAAATCCACAGCCTCGCGCAGACCGGAGAAACCGGCCCGGCTCCACGCTATACGCACTTCACCGACAAATATCCGTTCAACTTCATCAACCTCGGTCTGATCCATCTGGCGCTGCCGAATGCGCGCTTCATTCACAGCAGCCGCGCGCCTTTGCCAACCTGCCTGTCGATCTTCTCGCGCATTTTTCACGACGTGCCGTTCAGCTATGATCTCGGCGAACTGGGCCGTTACTACCGCGCCTATAACGCCCTGATGAACCACTGGCAACGTGTGCTCCCCGAAGGTGTAATGATCGAAGTCAAATACGAAGAACTGGTCGACGATTTCGAAGCCAATGTGCGCCGCTTGCTCGCGCATTGCGGGCTCGACTGGGACGAGCGTTGCCTGTCGTTTCATCAGACCACGCGGCAAGTGAATACGGCCAGTTCCGCGCAGGTGCGCCGTCCGCTGTACAAGACTTCAGTGCAGCGCTGGCAGCCGCAGCAGGCGTTGCTTCAACCGCTGTTCGACGGCTTGGGCCCGGAGCTCACACCGGCTCATGGCGCTCCGCCTGACGAAGTCGTGGCCACTGGCATGGAGCGTCGCTCATGAGCGCGGCGCGCGGTGCCGTGATATGGATGACGGGGCTCTCCGGCGCCGGCAAGTCGACGTTGGCCAACGCCTTGCATCTACGGTTGAAGGAAGCAGGGCAGGCCGCGATCGTGCTCGACGGCGATGTGCTGCGGCGTGGGCTGAACGCCGACCTAGGCTTCACGCCCGAGGACCGCACTGAAAACCTGCGGCGGGTCGCGCACGTTGCTGCGCTCTTCATGCAGCAGGGCTTCGTGGTGATCGCCGCGGTGATTTCTCCGGAGCATCGGCACCGGCGCGCGGCGCGTGAAATTGTCGGCGAAGGGTTCGTGGAAGTGTTCGTGAATGCTCCGCTACAGGTCTGCGAAGCGCGCGACGCCAAAGGACTCTATGCGCGCGCGAGACGCGGCGAAATTGCGCATTTCACCGGTATTTCCGATCCGTTCGAAGCGCCGCTCGCCGCCGACCTGGTGATTGAAACTGATCGCATGCCGGTCAACGAGGGTGTAGACCGGCTGCTCGCGCATCTGGTCACGATGGGGCGTGTGAGCGGATAGCGCGCTGTCTTCATGCTGCTCGCGCCATCTATCGCAACAAACCGCCCGAATGATGCAACACCGGATACACGCCGATGATGAACGCCGCGTAGATCGCGGCCATCGTCACACCGGCGGCCGTGCCCCAGATATCGCGCGATGCGGCACCCTGGCGGAAATGAACGGGCAGTCCGACCACAACGTAGCCGATCAGAAAGAACGTGATGACCGCCCGCACCGGCGAGAGATCGTGGCCGATAAATTCGAGCAGCGCGGACCAGTTGAATTCAGACATGAACGGGCAGGACGACATACGGACAATGGCGGGAACCGTGGCAGAGCGCGCGAGAACCTACGTGGATTAAAGTCCATTCAGCCGGCAAGGTACAAGCAAAAGACTGTATGAATTTGTACAGACCTGCATGGCTTGCACAATGCCTGCGGGCTAACTTTCAACCGCGCTTCATGACACTTCACGGCGCTTTCACCGCGGGACGATCAGCGCTTGCGCAAGGGCTCGAGTAGCGACTTCAAACCGTTGTGATCGATCTCGTGCATCAGGGCGAGTAGCCGGCCGATTTCGCCCGGCGGAAAGCCCTGACTCGCGAACCAGTTTAGATAATGACCGGGCAGGTCCGCAATCAGGCGGCCCTTATATTTCCCGTAAGGCATGATGCGCGTGACCAGCAGTTCGAGGTGTTCGGGATTCATTGCGGCAGGGGCGGCGCGGAGAAACCTTGCGCGTGGAAAAACGGGCGGCGCCCGTCGGAACCGCATTTTAGCGTGCCCTGCAGGTATCGCGCGGGCATGGTAACGTCAGCGCTTTTCGTTCAACCAATCAACAGGACAAGTTCGATGCAATATCGCAGCCTTGGCGATTCCGATGTGCAGGTTAGCCTGATCGGTCTCGGCACCATGACATGGGGCGAGCAGAACACGGAGCAGGAAGCGCACGCGCAGATCGACTACGCGCTCGATCACGGCGTCAATCTGATCGACACCGCCGAAATGTACCCGGTGCCGCCGATTGCCGAGACGCAAGGTTCGACGGAGCGCTTCATCGGCACGTGGCTCGCGCAGCATCGCAGCGCGCGCGAAAAAATCGTGCTCGCCACCAAGATCGCCGGCCCGGCGCGTCAGCCGCATAACCCGCGCCATATTCGTGGCGAAGGCAACCAGTTCGACCGCAAGAATCTCACCGAAGCGCTCAACGACAGTCTGAAGCGCCTGCAAACGGAGTACGTCGATCTGTATCAGCTGCACTGGCCGGATCGCAGCACGATGACGTTCGGCCGCGCCTCGTATCCGTGGGTCGACGACGCGTACACGGTGCCGATCGAAGAGACGTTGTCCGTACTCGCCGAGTTCGTCAAGGCGGGCAAGGTGCGTCACATCGGCGTGTCGAATGAAACGCCCTGGGGCGTCGCGCAGTTTCTGCGCGCGGCCGAAAAGCTCGGCTTGCCGCGCATCGTCAGCATCCAGAATCCGTACAGCCTGGTCAATCGCACGTACGAAGCGGGTCTGTCCGAGTACGCGCATCGCGACAACGTCGGCCTGCTGGCCTATTCGCCGCTGGCCTTCGGCTGGTTGTCGGGCAAGTATGAAGGCGGCGCGCGTCCGGCCGGCGCCCGCATCACGCGCTTCGATCGCTTCCAGCGCTACAGCAAGCCGCAAGCGGTGCAGGCCACCACGCGTTACGTCGAACTCGCGAAGCGCCACGGTCTGGCGCCCGCGCAGTTCGCGCTCGCGTTCGTCAATAGCCGGCCGTTCGTGACCAGCAATCTGATCGGCGCGACCTCGCTCGATCAATTGAAGGAAAACATTGCCAGCGTCGACGTGAAACTCTCGCCGGACGTGCTCGCGGAAATCGACGCGCTGCATGAATTGCAGCCGAATCCCGCGCCTTGATGCGCGAATGGCGGCGCGCTGGTTCGAGTCGGGCTTGAAAGAAGAATGAAGTCTGCGTCCCGCCCGAATCGCCGCGCTGCCCCAGGTGCCCCGGCTTCATGGCCGGGGCGCTTGCGGGATCAGGATGGATGGCGTCTGAAATTCCGTCGCCGCCCGACGCATGTCCAGCGGAGCGTCCGCTTGCCGCGCACAGCGCGAAGGCGCACAGCATGGAGCGCGAACAAACTCGCCACCGCACAGAACATCGGACTGGAGCCCGGCGCGAGCTGATTGCTGGCCAGCCGGCGTGCGGCGACGGCAGACCGCGGCGTGCGTGCGGTACCTCTCCATTCGCCGTCGATTGGAGGGTAAATGTCCCTGCCGGAACACGAATCACGACCTAAACTGTGGTGGACGGGGCGGGCTGACAGCGCCGGACTGCGCGGCCGGCGTTGCTGCGGCGCACACCGGTGGTACGATTCAGCCCGAAAAATGGAGAGCGGCGCGCGCTCGATGCAGCGCGCTGTCCACAACAGAGCGACAGGAACTCATCGAATGGCGCAACAAAAAACAAACCCAAAACTTGAGCAGGCGCTGACGCGCGGGGATCTGGCAATCCGTCAGGCGAATTCGGCGCGTGCGACGGCACTGCTGCGTGCGTTGGGCAAGATGATCGTGGAGGCCTCGGCGACGATCGGCGTGGAAGCCTTCACGCTGATTCCCGACGGCGACAGGATCTATGATCCGGCCGATGGCCTATGGCCGCAGGAATTGCAGATCTCGCTAGACGGTCCGGTCGAAGAATCCGATCCGGACGAAGTGCGCACGGTCCGACTGATCGCCGATGATCCGGGCACGATGTTCCGGGTCGAATGGCAGCGCGCGGACGGCAAGATCGGCCGTCAGGACGGTGGACCGTTCGCGACCGTGGCGTTCATTTCCGACGTGGACATTCCGTGGACGGACGACGAGGACTGAGTGGAGCCGGGCCGCCGCAGGCGCTGGTCGCTGATAGCAACCGTTGGCCGGGCATCAGCGCCTGTGTTACTCGAAAGCCAGAACCTACTTCATCATCCTGCGTCTGAACAGAATCGCCGACACGATAAAGCCGCCCAGCGCATACGCCGCCAGCACGGCCACATGCACCAGCGCGTGCTCGACCGGCCGCCCGAGCATGGCCGGCCGCATCAGGTCGACGGAGTGCGCCAGCGGCAGCACTTCGGTGACACCCCGCGCAATGGCGGGCAGTTGCGACACCGGAAAGAACACGCCGGACAGTAACAGCATCGGCGTCAACACCAGTGTCTGATAGAACATGAAGAAGTCGTACGAAGGCGCGAGCGCCGTGACCACCATTGCGATGCTCGCGAACGCGAGCCCGGTCAGCACGATGACCGGCAACGCCAGCAGCATCGACGGAAAATTCGCGTAGCCCAGCGCGCCGGCCACCAGCATGATCGCGGCGCCAGAGAGTATCGACTTGCTGGCCGCCCAGATCACTTCACCGAGCACGATGTCGCCCAGCGTGAGCGGCGTGTGCATGATCGCTTCCCAGGTGCGCTGCACGTGCATGCGCGAGAAGCCCGAATACATCGACTCGAAGCTCGCGGACATCATCACGCTCGACGCCACCGTGCCGGCCGCGAGAAAGGCGATGTACGACACGCCGTCCACATGGCCGACCATCAGCCCCAACCCGAAGCCGAGGCCGAACAGATAGATCATCGGATCGGCGAGATTGCCGAACATCGAGGCGATCGCAAGTTTTCTCCACACCAGATAGTTGCGGCGCCACACGGCGATCCAGTTGGTCGCGTTCGCGGGAAAGGCGGCGAAGGTGTCCTGTCTCGATGGCGTGTCGCCCGGGGTTTCGTATGTGCGTGCGTCCATTGCGTGTCTCGTGCGGTGCCCCTCCAGGGGCTTCCTTCGTCGTTATAGCCGTAGCGCGTTGCGTGCGATGCCGGTATCCATGCGCCTCTAGTCCTGCATCTCGCGGCCGGTGAGCCGCAGGAACACATCTTCCAGATTCGCCGGGCGGTGCAGATAGCGCAGGTCCGCGCGCTGTTTCAGGCGCGCATGCACCGGCTGCGCGTCGATGACGTAGCAGAACAGCGTCTCGCCGCTGATCTCGGTGCGCTCGACGAGCGGCGCCAGTTCATCGCGCAGGGCAACCGGATCGGGTCCGAAAATCTCGATCACGTCGCAGCCGATCTCGGAGGCGATCAATGCGCTCGGCGCGCCTTCGGCGATCTTGCGTCCTTCCTCGATCACGCATAGCCGGTGGCAGAGCCGTTCGGCTTCTTCCATGAAGTGCGTGGTCAGCAGAATGGTCTTGCCGCGCGCGAGCAACGAACGCAGCCGCTCCCAGATCAGATGCCGCGCCTGCGGATCGAGACCGGTGGTCGGTTCGTCCATAATCAGCACGTCGGGGTCGTTGACGAGCGCGCGCGCCAGCGTGAGGCGCCGTTTCATGCCGCCGGAGAGTTCGCTCACGCGCGCGTCGGCCTTGCTTTCGAGGCGCGCGAATTCGAGCAGCGGCGGCACCATTGCCCTGCATTGCGCGGCGCTCATGCCGAAGTAGCGGCCAAACACCAGCAGGTTCTCGCGCACCGTGAAGTCGGGGTCGAGATTGTCGAACTGCGGCACCACGCCGACGCGTGCCCGCGCCACGCGCGCGCGTCTGGGGATCGGTTCGCCGCACAGGCGGATCGTGCCCGCATCCGGCGCGGCGATGCCGAGCAGCATGCGCAACGTGGTAGTCTTGCCCGCGCCGTTCGGGCCCAGCAGGCCGAAGCATTCGCCGGGGGCGACATGGAACGACAGCCCGTCGACGACCGTTTTTTCGCCGTAGCTTTTTTTAACCTTGTCAAATTCGATGGCGGCTTCAGGCATGGATCGAACGGATCTCCGGGAAAGACGTGAATGACGCGAATGGCCGGGAAGGCCGCCTATTCTAGGGCATTGGCTGCCCGGCGTCGGTTCGCGCCCGACGCTGCGGCGCGGGTTTCCCGCACTGCGGCATCGGCCTGTGGGCGCCGTCCAGCGGCGCGCGCACCTGTTTAGGGCGAAGCTGGCGGCCGGTAGCACGCAGTTAGCGTTTTCCATCCCTTGCAACCTGAATTGCGGCGCACCATGATTCATTCAGATCGCGCGCCCCGCGCGAAGGGAGAAAAAATCATGGCGAGCTACCAGAAAATCCTGCTGTGCTACGACGGCTCGCGCGAAGGCCGCAAAGCGTTGCGTTGCGGCGCCGACCTGGCGATGGATCTGAAAGCCGAAACTCACCTGTTGTCGGTTGTCGACATGCGTTCGAGCATCGCGCAAAGCGCGGGCCTGCTGACCGATGTGGCTTGCGGCAGCTTCGAAAAGACCGCCCGCGACGTCCTCCAGGAAGGCGTGGACTGGCTCACCGAGCGAGGCGTGAGCGCGCAAGGGCATTTCGCGTTCGGCCATCCGATCGACGAGATCGCCAACCTCGCCAATGAATTGCATGTCGACCTGGTCGTGGTCGGCCACCGCTGCCGTACGGGTCTGTCACGGTGGTGGATGGGTGCGGGCAATACGCCGCTGCTCGATCGCGTCTCGTGCAGCATTCTGGTGGCCTGTTCTTCCGCGCAGGAGCAGCAGCAAGCGGCGGCTTGACGCACGGTCACGGGGAGCGTGTTTGACTGGCGCGGCCGTGCAAGCCTGACGACATCAGACAGTCATTCGTTGAGGTTGACCGCGGCCAGCTTCCATGTGAATACGCCCTCGCGCTGAAAGATCGCCGAGTAGCGCGCGTCGCCGGCGCCATGCTGGTACGTGACGACGAATTCGTTGAGGCCGCGATAGCCCGCCGTGGTTTGCGGCGGTTGCGCCGGCGCGGCGTTGCCAGTGCCATTGGCTGCGTTGCCAGTGGCCGGTGCTGCCGGCGCGGGTGACGTCGCTGCGGAATCTGGTGGGGTGTTCGTGGCAGCAGGCACAGGCGGCCGCTCGCCCGGATCGCCGCGTGGCGGCATGCCGTTCAGCAGGGCCGCCACGCCGTCCGGCGTGGCATAGGCATCGACGAGCGGGCCAATCAGCGCGACGCCGATCATCGCGCCAATGGCGGCCAATGGATTACCGTTGCTGTGCGCGTCGAGCCGCCGTGTCAGCAAGCCGGCGACCTGCTGCTTCAGGCTCTCACGCAGCGCGGGGAAGTCGACGTACTGATTGACCGTTTGCGCGTCGCGCGCGTCGGCCGCACGTTTGAGATTGTTCAGCGCGATATAGGGTGTCGCGTACGCGAACCCGAGCCCGGCGATCACGACAATCACGAGCAGGGTGACAATTAGCGGCCGGGTGGCGCCGCCTTTGCTGCGTTTCAGAACGGCCATCGAATGGGATTCTCCGTCAGGTGTGATCTAACGTGGACCGCTGCCACGCGAAAACGATCCCACGCGCAACCCCATGCGATGCAGTATCGCCGCCCGATTGAGGGCCGATCAAGACTCGAATACCGCGCCGTGGAAGTTTGCTTCATCGGCAATGCAGCGGTCGATCATGCGGCATACGGCGTCTACCGTGCCGACCATGATGAGCCGCGACGGGCCGTGATAGACACGCACCGGTGCGCGGCGCGCCGGCTCGGCCGTGTTCAAACCCGAATTCAACGACACGCGGGCAAATGCCGGCAACGACGACGGCAAGCTCGACACGCCGGCGGGCAAATCGAACAGCGACGGTGTATTGGCCGCAGTAGACGCCTCGATCAATGAGCAGGGCACCAGCTTGCGAAGATGGCGCAAACGACCGAACTGGCGAAAAGGCAACAGGCGGGCAAAGCGTTCCATGAGACTCTCCAGACGATGCAACGTTGATGCGGCGCCGGCGCGGCTTTCTATTCTGCCGAACGGGCAAGAAGGGCCTGGAACCAGGGCGCTCGATATCAAGGCGCCTGGAACCAGCGTGCTCAGAACTCGCCGGGGCGGATCAGCCCGACGGCGATACCCTCCAGCGCGAACTCCGCACTGCCGGTTTCAACGAAGATGTTTTCGTAATCGGGGTTCTCGGCGATCAGTTCGAGCCCATTCGGCCGGCGCTTCAGGCGCTTGACCGTGACGTCGTCGCCAAGCCGGGCAATGACGATCTGGCCGTCTTTGGCTTCGCTCTTTTTCTGCACCGCGAGCAGATCGCCGTCGAAGATGCCCGCGTCGCGCATGGACAGCCCGCGCACCTTCAGCAGGTAATCGGGCTTGCTCGAGAACAGCGCCGGGTCGCACGCGTAGTGCTGCGAGATATGTTCCTGCGCGAGGATCGGGCTACCCGCGGCAACCCGCCCGATCAGCGGCAGCGACAATTGCATGATGCTGGCGTGCGGCAGCGTGAACTGATGCGGCGAATCTTCCGGGCCGGCCAGCAGGCGAATGCCGCGCGACGCGCCCGCCGCAAGCTCGATCACACCCTTGCGGGCGAGCGCGCGCAGATGTTCTTCAGCCGAGTTGGCCGAGCTGAAGCCCAGTTCGGCGGCGATCTCCGCGCGGGTGGGCGGAAAGCCGGTGCGTTCGATAGCCCTGCGGATCAGATCGAAAACCTGCTGCTGTCGTGCGGTGAGTTTGGTCATGGCGCCACTGTATGTATGAACAGGTGACTGTATTTTTATACAGTATCGGGCGCAATTCAAGCTTTACTTTAAGTTCGTGCCGAAGGGTGGCGTTGCAGCGTCGTCAAATGACGCTCCAACACCCGTTTTCGTGCCGCAACGCCTTATCCAGCTGTCATTACCACTTTTGCGTATTAAAGAATGAATAAACATTATTTTTAATGATGAAAGCCCTTCGATAGACTGGCCTCCAGTTGGGGCTCATGTGCACGTGACCGCGACGCAGAGCAACACCACACGCTGTTTCAGCGAATTACAACGCGGAGAAAGTTGACATGAATCACCAAGGTACGGGGCTGGCGGGCAGGGCGAAGACACTCATCGTGGCGCTGGCACTGGGTGCGGCAGGCGCGCTAGGCGTAATGGCGCAGGCACACGCTGCCGACACGACGCTGCTGAACGTGTCCTACGACCCGACGCGCGAGTTGTATCAGGACATCAACCAGGCGTTCGGCAAGCAATGGAAGGCGAAGACCGGCGACACGATCACCTTCAAGCAGTCGCACGGCGGCTCCGGCGCGCAGGCGCGTTCGGTGCTCGACGGTCTGCAGGCCGACGTCGTGACGCTTGCGCTCGCTTACGACATCGACGCACTGGCCAGCAAGGGGCTGCTGGACAAGGGCTGGCAGAAGCGTTTGCCGGATAACGCGTCGCCGTACACGTCGACGATCGTGTTTCTGGTGCGCAAGGGCAACCCGAAGCACATCAAGGACTGGGATGATCTGATCAAGCCGGGTGTCTCGATCGTCACGCCGAATCCGAAGACGTCGGGCGGCGCGCGCTGGAACTACCTCGCGGCCTGGGCGTACGCCGAGCATCAGCCGGGCGGCAATGACCAGAAGGCCAAGGAATTCGTCGGCAAGCTTTACAAGAATGCCGGCGTGCTGGATTCGGGCGCGCGCGGCGCGACTACCAGCTTCGTGCAGCGCGGTATCGGCGACGTGCTGATCGCGTGGGAAAACGAAGCCTTCCTGTCGCTGAAGGAATTCGGTCCGGACAAGTTCGAGATCGTCGTGCCGTCGGTCAGCATTCTGGCGGAGCCGCCGGTTGCGGTGGTGGACAAGGTGGTCGACAGGCACGGCACGCGCAAGGTCGCCGAAGCGTATCTGAACTTCCTCTATAGCGAGGAAGGGCAGGAAATCGCCGCGAAGAACTTCTACCGTCCGCGTTCGAACAAGGTGCCGGCCGAGCTGACCGCGAAGTTTCCGAAGCTGAAGCTGTACACGGTGGACGACTCGTTCGGCGGCTGGACCAACGCGCAGAAAACGCACTTTGCCGATGGCGGCGTGTTCGATTCGATCTACCAGCCGCAGTAATACCGCCCGTGCCTGCAATGGCACAGGCAAAGCGACACGCTCACGCGTCACACCCAGGCGCGCCCCCAGGGGCGCGCTTTTGGCCAGCCAGGGCCCGGCGGCCGGTAACACGAGCATCAACCTGAACGAGTAACGAGCATGACGACGTTGACCTTCCGAAAACCGAGCGCGTTGCCCGGTTTTGGCCTGACACTCGGCATCACGGTGGCTTATCTGAGCCTCGTGGTGCTGATTCCGCTTGCGGCGACCTTTCTGAAGACCGCGACGCTCGACTGGGAGCAGTTCGTGCGCGCGGTGAGCTCACCGCGCGTGCTCGCGTCGTATCGCCTGACGTTCTTTTCCGCGCTCGGCGGCGCGCTCATCAATGCGGTGTTCGGCTTTCTGGTGGCGTGGGTGTTGGTGCGCTACACGTTTCCGTTCAAACGCATCGTCGATGCCGTGGTGGATTTGCCGTTCGCGCTGCCCACCTCGGTGGCCGGCATTTCGCTCGCGGCCGTGTACGCGGGCAACGGCTGGATCGGACAGTTCCTCGAACCGCTCGGGCTGAAGATCGCGTTTACGCCGGCGGGCGTGCTGGTCGCGCTGACGTTTATCGGTCTGCCGTTCGTGGTGCGCACGGTGCAGCCGGTGCTCGAAGAGTTCGAGCGCGAACAGGAGGAAGCGGCGGCCTGCCTTGGCGCGTCGCGCTGGCTGACGTTTCGCCGCGTAGTGTTGCCGGCGGTGTTTCCGGCGCTGTTGACGGGCTTCGCGCTGGCATTCGCCCGCGCGCTCGGTGAATACGGTTCGGTGATCTTCATCGCCGGTAACGTGCCGATGAAATCGGAAATCACCTCGCTGCTGATCATCACGAAGCTCGAGCAATACGACTACGCGGGCGCAACGGCGCTGGCGGTGGTGATGCTGGTCGTGTCGTTCCTGATGCTGCTCCTGATCAATACCTTGCAGTGGTATCTGCAGCGCCGCACGAGCCGCGGCGGCGCGGGTCCGGCGCCTGCCGCCAGTGTTGCGGCCGTCGGCGGAGGTGTGCAATGAGCCGCGGCACCGCGAATGGAGCGGATGACGTGAATGGCGTGCGCGGCGTGAATAACGCCGCGGTGGCCGTGGCGCCGCGCGCACCGTTGAACGTTGCGCGCCGTCCCGATCCGGTCACCGAGCCGCCCGTCGTACGCTGGATCCTGACCGGCGTGGCGCTGCTGTTTCTCGCGCTGTTCCTCGTCGTGCCGCTCGTCGCCGTGTTCTATCAGGCGTTGAACAAGGGACTCGGTTTCTATCTGGAATCGCTTGCCGATCCCGACGCGCTCTCGGCGATCAAGCTCACCGTGATCACCGCCGCGATCGCCGTGCCGCTGAACCTCGTGTTCGGCCTCGCGGCTTCATGGTGTATCGCCAAATTCGAATTCCGCGGCAAGGCGCTGCTGACTACGCTGATCGATCTGCCGTTCTCGGTGTCGCCGGTGATCTCGGGCCTGATCTATGTGCTGATGTTCGGCGCGCAGGGCTGGTTCGGGCCGTGGCTGCAGGATCACAACATCCAGATCATTTTCGCGGTGCCGGGCATCGTGATGGCGACGATCTTCGTGACGTTCCCGTTTGTCGCGCGTGAACTGATTCCGCTGATGCAGGCGCAAGGCAACGACGAAGAAGAAGCCGCGCACGTGCTCGGCGCGTCGGGCTGGCAGATCTTCCGCCGCGTCACGCTGCCCAACGTCAAATGGGGCTTGCTGTACGGCGTGATTCTGTGCAACGCGCGGGCGATGGGCGAGTTCGGCGCAGTGTCGGTGGTGTCGGGCCATATTCGCGGCCAGACCGACACCATGCCGCTGCACGTCGAAATTCTCTACAACGAATACAACTTCTCGGCGGCGTTCGCCGTGGCGTCGGTGCTGGCGCTGCTCGCACTCGTGACGCTCGGCCTGAAGCTGCTCGCCGAGCGCCATATGTCGGCGGAACTGTCGGCCGCGCGGGATGTGCCCGCGTACGCCGGTCCCATCACGCCGCCGGCCAGTGCAGCAGCAACAGCAGCAACAGCAGCAACAGCAGCAACGGCGACACACGCACCGCATGTATCGCAGCAACACCCGCTCAAGCAAGGAGAGCTGTAATGGGTATCACCGTTCGTAACCTGCAGAAGCGCTTCGGCGATTTCGTCGCGCTCGATAACGTCACGCTCGACTTTCCGCCGGGTGAACTGGTTGCGCTGCTCGGGCCCTCGGGTTGTGGCAAGACCACCTTGCTGCGCGTGATCGCCGGGCTCGAATACGCGGACGGCGGCCAGGTCGTGCTGCAAGGCCAGGACGTGGCGACGGTCGGCGCGCGCGAGCGGGAAGTGGGCTTCGTGTTCCAGCACTATGCGTTGTTCCGTCATATGACGGTGTTCGAGAACGTGGCGTTCGGCTTGCGCGTGAAGCCGCGCAAGGAGCGTCCCTCGGAAGCGGTGATCCGCGAGAAGGTGCATGAGCTGCTCAAGCTCGTGCAGCTCGACTGGCTCGCGCAACGCTATCCGTCGGAACTGTCGGGCGGCCAGCGGCAACGGATTGCACTCGCGCGCGCATTGGCGGTCGAGCCGAAGGTGCTGCTGCTCGACGAGCCGTTCGGCGCGCTGGACGCGAAAGTGCGCAAGGAACTGCGCAGCTGGCTGCGGCGCCTGCACGACGACCTGCATATCTCGACGATTTTCGTCACGCACGATCAGGAAGAAGCGCTCGAAGTGGCCGACCGCATCGTCGTGCTCAATCGCGGGCATGTGGAGCAGGTGGGCAGTCCGCAGGACGTGTATGACCATCCGCAAACCTCGTTCGTCTACGAGTTTCTCGGCGCGGCGAACCGCCTGCACGGCAACGTCGACGCGAGCGGCTTCGTGGTGGACGGCGCGGCGCTGCCGGTGTCGATCAAGGCCGATTTCAGCGGCCCGGCGTTCGCCTATGTGCGTCCGCACGATTTGCAACTGTATCCGCAGGCGTCGGGTCATCGCGAAGGTATCGTCGTCGACGTGCGGCGCGTGGTGACGCTGGGCGGCTCGGTGCGGGTCGAACTCGCGGGCCGCGAGGGCAACCTGCTCGAAGCCGAACTCGACCGCGAAGCATGGCGCGATCTGCAGCTCTCCATCGGCGACGGTGTGACGGCGGTGCCGCGTGCATTGCGCGTGTTTCCGGCGCAATGAGCGCAGTGCGCTCAGGCGCGGCAGACCCGGTGTTTCAATCAAACTCAAATAGCTCGACTCTGGACGAACCGGAGACATACAGATGAATTTCCAGCAATTGCGCTTCGTGCGCGAAGCCGTACGTCAGAACATGAATCTGACCGAGGTGGCGAACGTGCTGTACACGTCGCAATCAGGCGTGTCCAAACAGATCAAGGATCTGGAGGACGAACTCGGCGTCGATATTTTCATCCGGCGCGGCAAGCGTCTGACGGGCCTCACCGAGCCGGGCAAGGCGGTGCATCAGTTGATCGAGCGGATGCTGCTCGACGCCGAGAATCTACGCCGCGTCGCGCGCCAGTACGCCGATCAGGATAGCGGGCACCTCGTCGTGGCCACCACGCACACGCAGGCGCGCTACGCGCTGCCAAAGGTGATCCGCCAGTTCACCGAGGTGTTCCCCAAGGTGCATCTGGCGCTGCGCCAGGGAAGCCCGCAACAGATCGCGCAGATGATCATCAACGGCGAAGCGGACATCGGCATCTCCACCGAAGCGCTCGACCGCTTCCCGGATATCGTCACGTTCCCGTGCTATTCGTGGCATCACGTGGTGGTCGTGCCGAAGGGTCATCCGCTGGTGGGCCGGCCGAATCTGACGCTCGACGAGATCGCCGAATTCCCGATCGTCACGTACGACCAGGATTTCACGGGCCGCTCGCATATCGACCAGGCGTTCGCGAAAGCGGGCGCGTTGCCCGACGTCGTGCTGACCGCGATCGACGCCGACGTGATCAAGACGTATGTCGAACTGGGCATGGGTATCGGCGTGGTTGCGGCGATGGCCTACGACCCCAAGCGCGACACGGAACTGGTCGCGCTCGACACGCAGCATCTGTTCGAAGCGAGCACGACGCGGGTCGGTTTGCGCAAGGGCGCGTTCCTGCGTGCTTACGCGTACCGGCTGATCGAGATGTTCGCGCCGCAGTTGAACGAAGCGGATATCGCCGCGCAGTTGCGCGAAGCAGTCTGACGGTTGCATTCGGGTGCGTTCGGGCGGTTGAAGGGCCATCAGTTTCTTGCGAGGGGAAGAAGGCGGCCCTGGCTAGATCCTGATGGTTGAATCACGGAACGGGCGCAGTTTACAGACCTGCGCCCGTTCCTACGCAGACGTCGGTCCGCTACATACAGATTTCGCGACGCGCCAGCCTGGCACCTCGCTCTGGTTCGCCCGCTAACGGGTCGCCAATCCATTCAAGCACGCCCGAGCACGCCCCTCCGGCGTTGTGATGAAATTTGACAGATGCGTCCTGCATCATCGAATTCGTCACCGGCGTACCAGCGCTGAAATATCTCTCACTTCTCCTTCGGTTGTCCTACGCAGTGGGCGGCGGTATCCGGTTGTGTTGTCGGCGTGTCCGATTGCACAGTGCTCTTATTAGGCATGCCTACAAGATCGCCGACAATCCTGCGAAGTAAAAACGACAACGACGTGAACAGAAGATGAAACTCAAGATACTTGGCTCGGCTCGGCTCGGCTCGGCTCGGCTCGGCTCGGCTCGGGCTACGTTCGACCTGGCGGACGCAATAAACCTGGGGATCTTTATTCTGGTGCTCGCAAACACCGTGAACTTTCTGCGCTCGGGGCGACGGCGCATCGAGCGCCGACCTCTTTGAAGTAATGCGCCAGTTTCGTTCGCGCAGCCATTGGCTCAATCCGTCCAGGAGTTTGAAGCCATTTCTTGCGTGACGGCATGGCAGCACCCGGCGCATCGCTTACAATCGCCGCCATGAATACTTCGATTCCTTCCTCCACCACATCTTCAGACGAAGGCGCCACGCTGCTGCCGCGCATCGCCGTGCTGGCAACCGGCGGCACGATTGCCGGCGCGGCTGCGGACGCCACCAATACGTCCGGCTACCAGGCCGGCGTGGTCGGCGTCGAGCAATTGCTGGCGGTGGTGCCGGCTTTGTCCGCGGTGGCGCGCGTCGCGCCCGAGCAGATTGCCAGCATCGACAGCAAGGACATGGCGTTGCCGCTTTGGACCACGCTCGCACAACGCATCAACGCGCTGCTCGCCGACGACGACATCGACGGCGTGGTGGTCACGCACGGCACGGACACGCTCGAAGAAACCGCCTACCTGCTGCACCTGACCATCAAGTCGGACAAACCGGTCGTGCTGACGGCGGCCATGCGCCCGGCCTCGGCGCTCTCCGCCGACGGTCCGCTGAATCTGCTCAACGCCGTGACGGTCGCGGCGCACGTGGCGTCGCGCGGGCAGGGCGTACTGGTGGCCTTCAACAACAGGATTCACAGCGCGCGCGACGTGGTGAAGACGAGCACCTACGCGGTCGATGCATTCCATTCGCCGGAAATCGGCGCGCTCGGCTGGGTGCAGGACGGCCGCGTCGAATTCCAGCGCAGCGTGGTGCGGCCGCATACGCTCGCCACCGAATTCGTGATCGGCGCGAAGTGGCCGCACGTGGAGATCGTCGTGAGCTACGCGGGCGTTTCGCGGATTGCCGTGGATGCGCTGGTTGCCGCCGGCGTGCGCGGTATCGTGGTGGCAGGCACGGGCAACGGTTCGATTCATGCCTCGGTGCAGCAGGCGCTGGCCGATGCCGCCTCGCAGGGCGTAGCGGTTGTGCGTGCGTCGCGCGTGGGTTCGGGGCATGTGATGCGCAACGGCGCGGCCGCCGACGACGCGCTCGGCTTCGTCAGTGCGGGTTCGCTGAATCCGTACAAGGCGCGTGTGTTGCTGATGCTGGCATTGGCCGCGGGCGCCGCGGGGCCGATGGTGTTGCAGAAGATATTCGATACGTACTGATCGATTGAACGCGGACGGCCTGGTTCAAAGTCAGAACGGTGTCGCGCACATTAAGCCTGAATGACAACGCGGCGCCCGGGTCATTGACCGGGCGCCGCGTTGCCGTTTCAGCTCGAGGCTTATATCCACATGCTGCCGCAGAAACCAGCGGCTTGTGCCAGCCGTTAGCTCGCCAGATCCGGCGGCAATTTCCCGCCGTTCGCCGCCAGCGCCAGCATCACCTGTTTGTGCAGCCAGATGTTCATGCTCGCCGAATCGTTCGTGTCGCCGGTGTATTTCAGTTCCTTGGCGAGCTGCTTGCGATGATCGAGGCTGCTGTCGACGCCGAGCGCCTTTAGCGTGTCGACGATCGACGTACGCCAGTTCAAGGTTTGCCCGCTCTCACTGACGAACTGGTCCATGACGGCAGCGACGTCGACGTCGGCCAGCGGCGCGGGCGCCGCTGCAGCCGCCGGCGCAGCAGCTTGCGCCGCTGCCGGATCCGGTGTCGGCTCGACCGCAGGCGCAGGCTGGTCGGGTTTCGCTTTGCCGAAGAGCTTGTTTACGATGCCACCAAAAATGCTCATTCTGAATCCTTTGCAGATGGGTTACTGGCGCAAGCACATGCCGCTTGCGGGTTGCACACTGGTTGGGAATCGGGCGAACGATGCAGAGCACATGCGTTGCCTTGATCAGCACGCCGCGTTTGAACGCTGATACGCCCGCAACCAGACTCAACGAGTGTAGGAGAAAAGCGCGGCACGATGTGTCAAAAAAGGTCGTGCCGCGGGCGCGGAGTTGCAAGCAAATGCAAACGGACTTGCGAGCAGGCGTGCGAGCGGACAGGCGAGGGGAGATGCCGGCAGGCGGCGTGCATGATGCAGCCGCAACGGAAGATTGGCGGAAAAAGCATAACAATGAAATCCGACAGCCGGACACCCGACGACGACGTCTGACCGACCAAGGCTTCCCCGGCGCCGCCGGGTGCCGCTGCGGACCCCACTTGCCGCTCTCAGCCCAGAGCGGCACGATTTGCCCGTTCCGCCGCGTCTCTCGCACGACGAACCGGGCGCCCCACCTGCGACTGCCATGACGTTGATCACGCAACGACCGCGGCAGTCCGTATCACTCGCTCAAGCCGCCTTGGCTTCGCTGCCCGGCGCCTGCGCGACTTCATGGTTGGCCATGATTTCGAGCGCTCGCACCATCGCCGAGTGATCCCATGCCTTGCCGCCATTCGCCGCGCAGACGCTGAACAGTTGCTGCGCGCTCGCCGTATGCGGCAGCGAGATGCCGAGCTTGCGTGCGCCGTCGAGTGCGAGGTTCAGATCCTTCTGGTGCAGTTCGATGCGAAAGCCCGGATTGAACGTGCGTTTGGTCATGCGCTCGCCGTGCACTTCGAGAATCCGCGACGAGGCGAAACCGCCCATCAACGCCTTGCGCACACGTTCCGGATCGGCACCCGAGCGCGACGCGAACAGCAACGCTTCGGCCACGGCTTCGATGTTCAGCGCGACGATGATCTGGTTCGCGACCTTGCAGGTCTGACCCGCGCCGTTCTCGCCGATCAGCGAGATGTTCCTGCCCATCAGATCGAACAGCGGCCTGGCCGTGGCGAATGCTTTTTCCGGGCCGCCCACCATGATCGTCAGCGACGCTTCACGTGCGCCGACTTCGCCGCCGGAGACCGGCGCATCCAGATAGTCGACGCCGAGCGCATTGATCTTCTTCGCGAACGCCTGCGTGTCGAGCGGCGAGATCGAGCTCATGTCGATCACGAGCTTGCCTGGCGAGAGGCCGGCGGCGACGCCGTCGTCGGCGAACAGCACGTTGGCGACGTCAGGCGTGTCCGGCACCATGATGATGACGATGTCGGCGGCCTGCGCGACAGCGGTCGAATTCGCGACGACGCTCGTCGTCTTGCCCAGATCTTCCGGCACCGGGTACGCGCCATTCACGAACAGCGAGTGACCGCCCTTGATGAGGTTGCGCGCCATGTGCGCGCCCATGATGCCGAGGCCGATAAAACCGATCTTTGCCATGTGTCTGAATCTCCAGTGTTGTTGGGTGTCCCGCGAGAGGACGTCCTTCGGGGCGTGAAGCGCCTGATCCGGCCGATCAATGAAGCAATGCGGCGTTCAGGCGGCGGCGTGGGCTGCGCCGCGGGTTTGCCCGGCCACGCTCTGAATCCAGCCGAGACCGGCGGCCGTGGTCGTGCGCGGTTTGTATTCGCAACCGACGTAGCCGTCGTAGCCAAGCGAGTCGAGCAGCTCGAACAGGAACGGGTAGTTGATTTCGCCCGTGCCCGGTTCGTTGCGGCCCGGATTGTCGGCGAGCTGGATGTGCGCGATCCGCGGCAGGTTCTTCGTGATGGTCGCCGCGAGTTCGCCTTCCATCCGTTGCATGTGATAGATGTCGTACTGCAGGAACAGATTGTCCGAACCGACTGCGCGGATCACGTCGAGGCCTTCAGCAGAACGATTGAGCGCGAAGCCCGGAATGTCGTAGGAATTGCACGGTTCGACCAGCAGCCTGATGCCGGCTTTTTGCAACTCGCCCGCGGCGAAGCGCAGGTTCTCGACGATGGTCGAGCGCGCCTTGTCCGCATCGACGCCGGCCGTCGGAATGCCGACGAGGCAGTTCAGTTGCGGCACCTTCAGCGCGCTCGCGTATTCGATCGCGCGGCCGACGCCTTCCTGGAACTCGCCCACCCGATCCGGCAGACACGCGATGCCGCGCTCGCCGGCTTCCCAGTTGCCCGCGGGCAGGTTGTGCAGCACCAGTTTCAGGCGGTTCTGCTGCAGACGTTCGCTCAACTCGACGATCTGGTACGGGTACGGAAACAGGAACTCGACGGCGTGAAAGCCCGCGTCCGCGGCGGCCGCAAAGCGGTCGAGAAACGGGACTTCGTTGAACAGCATGGTGAGATTCGCTGCAAATTTCGGCATGGTGCGTCTGTCTCTCAGGTCGGTCAGTGGAATGACTCAGTGGAATGACTCAGTGGAATAGCTCAGCGGAATAACTGCGTGACGCGGCTCGGTATCGCAGAACCGCGCTCACGTGAGGCTTATCTGTTCAACACGTCAGGCAACTCAGTCGAGCATGCTGATCGCGGTCGGTGCGTCTTCGCGCGTGGCGGCCAGCTCTTCGAATTCGTTGATCGCGTCGATCTCGGCGCCCATCGAAATATTGGTCACGCGTTCGAGAATCACTTCGACGATCACCGGCACGTTGAACTCGGAGAGCATCGCTTGCGCTCGCTGCAGCGCGGGCTTCAGTTCTTCCGGCTTGAACACGCGGATCGCCTTGCAACCCAGACCTTCCGCAACGGCGACGTGGTCCACGCCGTAGCCGTTCGTTTCCGGCGAGTTGATGTTTTCGAAGCCGAGCTGCACGCAGAAGTCCATGTCGAACGCGCGCTGCGCCTGGCGGATCAGCCCGAGGTACGAGTTGTTCACCACCACGTGCACGTACGGCAGCTTGAATTGCGCGCCGGCCGCCAGCTCTTCGATCATGAACTGGAAGTCGTAGTCGCCCGAGAGCGCCACGATCGGACGTTGCGGATCAGCCGCACGCACGCCGAGCGCCGCCGGAATGGTCCAGCCGAGCGGGCCGGCCTGGCCGCAGTTGATCCAGTTGCGCGCCTTGTAGACATGCAGGAACTGCGCGCCGGCGATCTGCGAGAGACCGATCGTGCTCACGTAGCACGTGTCGCGGCCGAACACCTGGTTCATCTCTTCGTACACGCGCTGCGGCTTCATCGGCACGTTGTCGAAGTGCGTCTTGCGATGCATGGTCCGCTTGCGCTCCTGGCAGTCGGCGACCCATGCGCCGCGGTCCTTCAGCCTGCCCGCGGCTTTCCATTCCTTCGCCACTTCCACGAACAGTTCGAGCGCGGCTTTCGCGTCCGACACGATGCCCAGATCCGGGCCGAACACGCGGCCGATCTGCGTCGGCTCGATGTCCACGTGCACGAACTTGCGGCCCTTCGTATAAACCTCGACGCTGCCCGTGTGACGGTTCGCCCAGCGGTTGCCGATGCCGAGCACGAAGTCGGCGGCGAGCATCGTCGCGTTGCCGTAGCGGTGCGAGGTTTGCAGGCCGACCATGCCGGCCATCAGCGGATGGTCGTCGGCAATCGCGCCCCACGACATCAGCGTCGGAATCACCGGCACGCCGACGGTTTCAGCGAACGTGACGAGCAGGTCTTCGGCCGCCGCGTTCAGCACGCCGCCACCGGAGACGATCAGCGGCTTGTCCGAGTCGTTGAGGAGCGTGAGGGCGGCTTCGATCTGCTTGCGAGTCGCTTTGGGCTTGTAGACCGGCAGCGGTTCGTATGTGTCGATGTCGAACTCGATTTCGGCGAGCTGCACGTCGATCGGCAGATCGACCAGCACCGGACCCGGACGGCCCGAGCGCATCAGGTGGAAAGCCTGCTGGAACACGCGCGGCACCAGCGCCGGTTCACGCACGGTGACGGCCCACTTGGTGACGGGCTTGGCGATCGATTCGATATCGACGGCCTGGAAGTCTTCCTTGTACAGACGCGCGCGCGGCGCCTGGCCCGTGATGGCGAGAATAGGAATGGAGTCGGCCTGAGCCGAGTACAAACCGGTGATCATGTCGGTGCCGGCGGGGCCCGACGTGCCGATACACACGCCGATGTTGCCCGGCTGGGCGCGCGTATAGCCTTCGGCCATATGCGACGCACCTTCGACGTGGCGCGCCAGCACGTGGCTGATGTTGCCTGCCTTGCGCATGGCCGAGTAGAACGGGTTGATCGCTGCGCCCGGAACGCCGAATGCGGTGTCGATGCCTTCTTTTTCGAGCACCAGCACGGCTGCGTCGACGGCTCTCATCTTGGCCATGAATGTCTCCTGAATGGCGGGGAATAGGCGAAATGAACGGGTTGAGTGCACTTTAGGCCTGACCTAAAGGTTTGATAAGATCAGTCCGGGTCGCTTATTTCGAAACAAAAAGTATGGAATGGGTGCGCTGCATCGACCGCGCTGCATGGGGGCGGAGTGAGCGCTGAAGCGCTAACTGCGGTCGACCGCGCTGCATGGGACCGGAGTAAGCGCTGAAGCGCTAACTGCGGTCGACTGCGCTGCATGGGACCGCAGTAAGCGCTAAAGCGCTAACTGCGGTCGACAGGAGACGGAAATGGATCGCTTCAAACAGATCGAAACCTTCGTGCGCGTCGCGGACGCAGGCAGCCTCGCGGCGGCGGCGCTTGAGGAGGGCGTGTCGCCTGTGATCCTCGGCCGCCGCATCGACGCGCTGGAAAAGCGCCTCGGCGTCAAGCTGATGTACCGCTCGACACGCCGGCTGGTGGTGAGCGAAGACGGCGCCGCGTTTCTGGAGCGCTGCCGGGGCCTGCTCACCGAATGGGATCAGGCGGAAAACGAACTGAGCGCCGGGCGGCGCGCGATCAACGGCCATCTGATCGTGTCGGCGCCGGCAGCGTTCGGACGCAAGCACGTCGCGCCGCTCGCGCCGGCATTTCTCGCCGACAAGCCGGAATTGCAGGTGTCGTTCAATCTGACCGACCGGGTGGTGGATCTGGTGCGCGAGGGTTACGACCTGTCGATCCGCATCGGCGGCGCGGTCGATCCGAATTTCGTCGCGGTCAAGCTGGCGTCGAACCGGCGCGTGGTGTGCGGCACGCCGGAGTATTTCCGTCGGCACGGCAGGCCGAAAACGCTCGAAGACCTGCCGCAGCACAACTGTCTGGCGTTCAATCTGCAGGGCGGACAGAACCGCGGCTGGTACTTCCGCCGCAACGGCAAGCTGGCGACGGTGCGGGTGGGCGGCACGCTCGACTGCAACGACGGCGAGCTGCTGCACCGCTGGGTGTCGGAAGGGCTCGGGCTCGGCTGGCGCTCCACGTGGGAAATCCAGCAGCAACTGGCGCGCGGCGAACTGGAAACCGTGCTCGACGAGTTCGCGCTGCCCGACTACGACATTCTCGCGGTCTATCCGCAGCAGCGGTATGTGCCGGCCAAGGTGCGGTACTTCATCGATTATCTGAAAGACGTATACGCCAGCGGAGATTACTGGAACCGGCCGGCTTACTAGACTTAGGCGAGGCGGCGCCCGGCACCCCGGCACCGCCGGCACGCCGGCGGTCCTGCATCCACCGGTCCGGCCAGACTTTTTTGGGATTGCGCGCGGTGTCGGGAATAAACTCGGCGAATGCCCGGTTATGCGCTGTAGAGAGCGTCACGACGAGCTCCACCGCATAGTCCGCAATGCCTTGGAGGGCCGAGGTGGTCCAGACCGATTCTGAACCTGTTCGCGCGCACGGCGAGACCGACGCGGCGAGGAGCCGGCGCTTTCAGCAGATGGCGCTGCCGCACCTCGACGCCGCGTACAACCTCGCGCGCTGGTTGTGCGGCAACGCCAATGATGCCGACGACGTCGTGCAGGAAGCCTTCATGCGCGCGTTTCGCTTCTTCGACACCTTTCGCGGCGACTCGGCCCGGCCGTGGCTGCTGGCGATCGTGCGCCGCACCTGGTACACGGAATGGCGGCGGCGGGCCTCGTCGCACGAAACGGTGGAGTTCGACGACACGATGGACGACGCGTCCTTCGACGGCTGGACGGTGGGCGGCGCCGACCCGCAGGCGCTCCTGATCCGCGACGAGGATACGAAGCTGGTACACGAGGCGCTCGCGCAGTTGCCGGTCGAATATCGGGAAGTGCTGATGCTGAGGGAACTGGAGGAAATGGGTTATCGGGAGATCGCGCTGGTGGCGGACGTGCCGATCGGCACGGTGATGTCCCGGCTCGCGCGGGGACGCCGCAAGCTGGCCGCGGTGCTGACGGAGAAGCAGGGCGGCGCGACGGCGCCGCCCAGACCGTCGATGTGCGCGGCGGCGCCCGGCGCAAGCAAATCGGCCACGGCGAGCGTGACGCCCCTGCGGGCGTCCGCCAACGGCCGGCCACTCAACACGCCGGGCGGCAGCGCCGCCGGCAACGCTCAGGAGACGCCAGATGGACTGTAACGAAGCGCGGCCGCTCCTCGATGCGAACGCCGATCACGAATTGCCCGCGCCGGATGCCCGGCGCGTCCAGCAGCACATCGAGAGCTGCGCCGCCTGCCGGCGCGAAAGCGAGAACCTGCGGGCCTTGAGCGGTGCGCTGCGGGCGGCGCCTTATCATCGTGCGCCGCAGTCGCTGCGCGAGCGGATTGTCGCCGGATTGCCGTCTGTCGACGAGCCGGCTGCGGCGGCCGAGGCGCCCGTTGAGCGCGTCTCGGGCGTCACGAGCGTCACGCCGCCGCAGCGCGAACGGGCGCGGCGCGGCTGGCTCGACCGTTGGCTGGACGGCTGGCGCGCCCCGCAAGGCGGCTTCGGCTGGCCGACGGGCGCGGGCGGCCCGGTGGGCTCAGGCGGCGTGTTTGCGCGTGGCTGGCTGGTGGTGCTGGTCGTCGCGTTGTGCGCGGTGGCGGCGGGCGTGGCGTTGAATCTGCGACGGCCGGCGGAATTCGGGCCGTTCGCCGACGAACTGGTGGAAAGCCATGTGCGCGCGCAGGTGTCGGGACGCGACATCGACGTGATCTCGACGGACCGGCATACGGTCAAGCCGTGGTTCAACGGCCGGCTCGACTATTCGCCGCCGGTCGAGGATCTGGCGGCGAACGGTTTCGCGCTGGAGGGCGGGCGCCTCGATTATCTCGCGCATCAGCGCGTGGCCGTGCTGGTGTACCGCTACCAGAAGCACGTGATCGACGTGTACGTGTTTCCACAGGCCGGTGCCGGCGGCACGGGCCGGAACACGGACGGCGCCGCGCCGGCCACGCTCGCTCGCGAAGGCTACTCGATTGCGCACTGGAACGCGGAGGGCATGACCTGGTGGGCGATTTCGGACGCCGCGCCCGACGCGCTGAAGGGGCTGGAAGTGGCGCTGAAGGCGCGTTTGCAAAGCGGTAGCGAGCGGACGGAGGCGGGGTCCTAGACGGTCCGCCACCGCCTAAACCCTTGAAAACACACCCGATTCGCGCGCCGCAATAACGGGATATCTTGCAACCCGGCCCCATTCGGGTTATACTCTTTGGCTTCTCACTTGCCACACCGGTTCCGACGCCCGGGTGGCTTCTATCCAAAAGTCAGCACAAGGAGTGTGTATGCGTCATTATGAAATCGTCTTTATCGTGCATCCCGATCAGAGCGAGCAGGTGCCCGCCATGATCGAGCGTTACAAGAGCACGATCACCTCGCACGGTGGCCAGATCCACCGTATCGAAGACTGGGGCCGTCGCCAACTGGCCTACATGATCGAGAAACTCGCGAAGGCTCACTACGTCTGCATGAACATCGAATGCGACCAGACCACGCTCGACGAGCTGGAACACGCATTCAAGTTCAACGACGCTGTTCTGCGTCACCTGATCGTCAAGATGAAGAAGGCCGAAACCGGCCCGTCGCCGATGATGAAGGAAGTGCAGCGCGAAGAAGCCAAGAAGTCGGCTGCTACGCAACCGTCCGAAGCGCAGGCTTAAGACACACTATTTAAGCTACCAGATTCAGCGTCGTTCACGCCAAAGGCTACATGAACCGGCTGCAACTCACGGCCAGCGTCGTCGAACGCGAACCGGTGCGGTACACACCCGCCGGCGTTCCGATTGCAGGCTGCACGTTGCACCACCGCACGGAAGTCGTCGAAGCCGGTATTGCCCGGCAAGTCGAACTGACCATGCAGGCAGTAGCCGCAGGCGAGGCGAGCGGTAAGCTCGAAAGCTGTCAGATGGGCGTGGAAACGCTCTTCACAGGCTTTCTGGCGAAAAAGCACCGCAACGCAAGAACTCTGGTATTTCACATCACAGCATTGCAGGACATTGGAAAGGACTGAACATGCCCCGCCCGACTGGTAAGAAATTCGACAAGCGTCGTCAGCAACAGAATCCGCTCTTCAAGCGCAAGAAGTTCTGCCGTTTCACGGCCGCTGGCGTCGATCACATCGACTACAAGGACCTCGAAACGCTGAAGGACTTCATCGGCGAAAACGGCAAGATCACGCCGGCGCGTCTCACGGGTACGAAGTCGCACTATCAACGCCAGCTGGATACGGCAATCAAGCGCGCACGTTTCCTCGCGCTGGTGCCGTACACCGACCAGCACAAGGCCTAACCCGACGACGCGATAAGGAGTCTCCGAATGCAAATTATTCTTCTGGAAAAAGTCGTCAATCTGGGCAACCTGGGCGATATCGTGAAGGTCAAGGACGGTTACGCACGTAACTTCCTGATCCCGAACAAGCAGGCTCGCCGTGCAACGAAGGAAGCCCTGGCTGAATTCGAAGTGCGCCGCGCAGAACTCGAAAAAGTCGCCGCTGAAAAGCTGGCTGCCGCTCAGGCTCAAGGCGAAAAGCTGGCCGGCTCGACGGTTCAGATCAATCAGAAGGCTGGCGTCGACGGCCGTCTGTTCGGTTCGGTGACGAACGCGGACATCGCTGAAGCCTTGGTCAAGCAAGGCTTCGCAGTGGAAAAGGCGCAAGTGCGTCTGCCGGAAGGCCCGCTGAAGCTGGTCGGCGAGCACGCTGTCCAAATCTCGCTGCACACCGACGTTCTGGTCGATGTGACGGTGGCTGTGATCGGCGAACACGTCTAAGCAGCAGGTAGTATTTGCCAGGATGTTGCTGGCGAAGGGCAGGGGCCGGGTGACCGGCCCCTGCCTTTTTTGTGTCCGCTTTTTAGTTTTTCGGCCGCCCGCGCGCCCTCGATTTGCCCGATAATTCCTCTCCATGAACGCACCGTCCAAAGATCCCCAACTCGAGTCGCTGAAAGTCCCGCCGCATTCGATCGAGGCCGAGCAATCGGTGCTGGGCGGCCTGCTGCTCGACAACGCCGCATGGGACCGCATTGCGGACTTTCTGTCGCAGAGCGATTTTTACCGCTATGACCACCGCATCATCTTCGAGCACATCGGCAAGCTGATCGCGGCTACGCGTCCGGCGGACGTGATCACGGTGTACGAGGCGCTCGGCACCGCGGGCAAGGCGGAAGAGGTCGGCGGTCTCGCTTACCTGAATGCGCTGGCCCAGAACACGCCGAGCGCGGCGAATATCCGGCGCTACGCGGAAATCGTGCGCGACCGCGCGGTGCTGCGGCGGCTGGTTTCCGTCGCCGACGAAATCTCGGCCGACGCCTTCAATCCGCAGGGCAAGGAAGTCCGGCAGTTGCTGGACGAAGCCGAATCGAAGGTGTTTTCGATCGCCGAAGACGGCGCGCGCGGCACTCAGGGTTTCCTGGAAATCGGGCCGTTGCTGACCGAAGTCGTCGAGCGGATCGATACGCTGTATCACACGGCCAATCCTAGCGACGTGACCGGCACGCCGACCGGCTTCGTCGATCTGGACCGCATGACGTCCGGCATGCACGGCGGCGAGCTGATCATCGTCGCGGGCCGTCCGTCGATGGGTAAGACGGCGTTTTCCATGAACATCGGCGAATACGTGGCAGTCGAGTATGGTTTGCCGGTCGCGGTGTTCTCGATGGAAATGCCGGGTTCGCAGCTCACCATGCGTATGCTCGGCTCGGTCGGGCGGCTGGATCAACACCGCATGCGAACCGGGCGCCTGACCGACGAGGATTGGCCGAAGCTCACGCACGCCGTGCAGAAAATGAGCGAGGCGCAGATTTTCATCGACGAAACCGGCGGCCTGAACCCGATGGAATTGCGCTCGCGGGCGCGCCGGTTGTCGCGCCAGTGCGGCAAGCTGGGACTGATCATCATCGACTACCTGCAACTGATGAGCGGGTCGTCGTCAGGCGAAAACCGCGCGACCGAAATCTCGGAAATCTCGCGCTCGCTGAAGAGTCTCGCGAAGGAACTCGACGTGCCGGTGATCGCTTTGTCGCAGCTCAACCGGGGTCTCGAGCAGCGCCCGAACAAGCGTCCGATCATGTCGGACCTGCGCGAATCCGGCGCTATCGAACAGGATGCCGACGTGATCCTGTTTATTTACCGCGACGAAGTATACAACCCGGACAGCCCGGACAAAGGCACCGCCGAGATTATCATCGGCAAACAGCGGAACGGTCCGATCGGACCCGTTCGGCTCACGTTCCACGGTCAATTCACGAAGTTCGACAACTTTGCAGGCGCACAGAATTTCTACAGCGATTGAGCGGAGAAGTGAAGCGATAACTGGGGCGCCGTTGTAACGGCGCTTTCAAAAGTGCGGCGCGGGTCTCGCGACGGTACAATGTGGCGGTTTTATGTCAGCCATAATGTGACCAATTTCCGGGATCCCAATGTTCGGTCGATTCATGCCCACCGAGGGCAAAATGTGTCGTCCGACGCCGTTTAGAGAAGTTCGCGGTAACCTTCATAGAGCATTGAAAATTAAGGAATTTGTTCGAATTCGTTCGTGGTCGTCCGGCAGTGATTTTTCGTATAAAATCCGTATACGGAACTTCGCCGGGGTTTTGCATGATGAAGATGAGCATTCAGACGAAAACGGCGCGCGCCAAACTTGAGCCGCGCCGTGAGCCGTATTGGGAGCGCATAAGCACGGGCGTTCACGTCGGGTACCGTAAGTTGGAATCGGGGGCGGGCACTTGGATCGGACGTCGCATGAGCGAGGATGGCAAATACCAGTTCAGCTCGTTCGGCGATGCGCTTTGCGAGTACAACGAGGCGCGCAAAGGGGTTGAACGGTGGGCGGATGAGTTGGCGGCGGGTGTTCACCATGACAGAAAAACGGTCGCCGACGTGTGTCGCCTGTATGTCGAGAATCGGCGTTTGGAAAAGGGTGAAGCTACCGCTCAAGACGCCGAGGGCAGATTTAAGCGATTGGTCTATGAGAAGCCCATCGGCATGGTCAACATCGCAAGGCTGCGCCCTTTGGATGTCGAGCGGTGGCGCAATGCACAATTAGATGATGCTTCTCCCGATGACGAGGAAAGTTACAAGCGCGCCAAGGATTCCGTAAACCGCAACCTCAAGTCGTTGAAAGCGGCGTTGAACTATGCCAAGGCGCGACTCAAACTTGTTTCGAGCGACGCGGGCTGGAAAGAGGTCAATCAATTCCCTGATGTGGGTAGCCGCCGGAAAGGCTGGTTGACGGCTGAGGAACGTACTCGCTTACTTCAGGCGATGCCTGCCGATTTACGCACACTCGCGATCGCATTGCTGCATATTGGAGCGCGGCCTGGCGAAGTTGCGAGCGCCAATGTGGCAGACTTCGACCGTAGTGCGGGGGTCTTGACGCTCAATGGAAAGACGGGCAGTCGCAAGGTGCCGCTGTCTGACAAGGCACGCGAATTCTTCGCGACGCAGGCTAAAGATAAGATCGCCAATGCGCCGTTATTGACCACTACAGACGCACAGCGTTGGACCGCACCCGTTTGGGGCAAGGCATTCCGGGAGGCTCGAGAAATCGCTGGATTGTTGGATGCGGTTTTATATTGCATGCGACATACCTATATCAGCGAGGCTATCGCGCAGGGCATCGACGTTTATACAGTGGCTGAATTGACGGGCACAAGTGTTGCAATCATCCAATCGAACTATGGGGCATTCACCGACAATATCGTCGAGCGCCTCAATCGCGTTTCCGTGATCGGCGAAAATTACTGACGTTCTACCCGGAGCGCGATTCATGATGATCGGTTGTTTTGGGATCAGAGGGTCGAAGGTTCGAATCCTTTCGCTCCGACCACGAAAAAAAGCAGCAAAAATAAGGACTTACGAGCTAACGCCGTAAGTCCTTATTCTTTTCTCGACCGCCAACATGCCGCCCGTTACCGTCTGGTTACCGGATTTGCGGTAGCTGCGGAACCGTTACCGGCCCGTTTCGGTTCAACATGTGGTCAGTCCGGTTGCGTACACTGCGCTATCGGGATCAGTGCCAACGGACGGCGGCGATTGCCCCAACTCCCGTCATCTCCGATACAGGCCCAGCGCAGAGCCGTTTGAGCAAATCGGGGCACCGCTTACGATCAGACATCAATGAGGACCTCGCGGTGAACCGAACCACCACTGTGATACTCGGTAGCAGTTATGATGATCCGCCGGTAGGCGATACCGCAGGAGTCACCGTGCTTCGGATGAACGCATGACAAGGATGTTTCATTCGCAAGAGCTATCTGATCTGCCGCCGGGCAAGCGGCTGTTCGTACTCTCGCGAGCATATATCGGCGGCAGCGAGCAGTTATGTCGAGCATTGCTCGGAGAAGACTGCGTACCAGAGTTCGCTAGTAGCAGAGTCGTGCTCCACCTGTGCTGTCATGGTGTCGAACTTTTCCTCAAGGGCGCTATTCACTGCGCATCCAGCAGGACACCGTCGCGGACGCACGAACTCCATAAGCTCGCCGAGGAATACACGCGTCTGTTCCCTGGTCCGGGTTTCCAGTTCGCGATGCCGTTTGGGTTCGAGACGCTCGATAGCATGGAATTGTTTGAAGAACTGAACAGCCAGTTCCACAAAACACTGGATCAGCGGTATCGATATCCAGTGGATAAGCAGTTCGCGCCCTTCGACGGGCCGGAAGGATTTCAGCCTGAGGCGTTCCTCTCGCAGATTGAAGCCCTACGCGTTGAGCTAATTAAGCTGGAAATCCGTATTCTGTCGTCGCTGAATTTAGGATACTCGGGTGATCCGTTGGACGATGCTGCTCGCTGAGGCTGCATAGGCCGGGAAAATGCCGAAATCTAGCCTGAGGCACCCTTTCCGCCAAGTTTTTTAAAAAAAACCCGAAAATTCAATAACCTATGGGGGTTGTTGTTTTTTCGGCTCACAAACCGACTATCAAATCAGTCGGCGATTGTGTTGACGCCGTTCAGCAACGCAGGAATTTGTTTGCGGAGAGGAGCAAAGGCCCGCGACACGTGCGATTTGTGGCCTTGAGTTATATGGTTTGTGCGGGTAAGTTATTGCCAGACGTTTAATGGTCTTGTCAAACCGCGACGACGGCGGTGAACGAACGGAACAAAAAATGCAGATTCTCTTCGCCGAAAGAGCCACTGACGACATCCTAAATGATCTGCTGTCCGGACAGGCGGTTCTTTGGGTATCCGAAACGGACCTATCCGATCCCGAAATGGTCGACGCGTTCCGGAAGCTAGTTCGAGCTCCGTGGCGCGGCGTATTTCTCGAATCCGCTTCCGCCGCGTTTGCGCAAGCGTTGAGCCAAGACAATGAGTCAGGGCAGTGGTCCGCCAAAGCCGGATTCCTACATCTAATCGCGAGCGATCCGTCTTCCATTGTTTTGCCCCGCCGCTCGCAGCCGGTCTTTTTTCTCAATGGTCGAGACGACCGTGAAGGTGCCGAGTCGTCCAGCCTAACTACGAGAACAGCCCTTCGTCGGCGACTCAATATGATCGCTCAGTTGCGTGATCTGGAGCCCAAGCGGATTGTTGTCGTTGGGCGTGATACGTCGAACGCGATTGACGAGCTGATCGATTTATGGAGCTCAGAATTCCGGGCGCTCGTTACCATCGTCGCGGAAGACACTGATGAATCGACGGAAACGACCGACAAGCTTGATACGTCGACGGACTTACGAGCAGTCAGTTGGATTCGGCAGTCGCCGGATGACTTTGCTTCAGACGTTGCCGAGCGTGCCGCCACTATTTCAGAAGAGTCTACGACTCTCGTTACTGTGCGCTTACCGGCTGGCAACTTGCTTACCGTCGATGTCGCTCATGCCGAGTTGGCGGAACAGCCACTGTCAGACGCCTGTGCATTTATCGAAGTTAGAGACACGCTGCCTGTTTCACCTCGCGATCTATCGGACGATGAGTTTCGGCGGTTCTTCACAAAATCGGAGCCGACATGGCGGGCGTTCGCAGCCGGACTACCGTGGATTCCCGACTCGACGCCGGAGCGTGAACTGCTTGGAGCGCTGCAGGAGTGTCTGTTAGAACCCGCCGGTACGGTACGCATATTTTCAGTTGTTTCAGAGCCAGGGGCAGGAGGTACTACTCAGGCTCGCACGCTCGCATTCGCCGCGGCAAAGGCCGGCTTTCCGGTTCTGTCGGTCAAGCAGCAGTCGGAGGTCCCGAGCGCCCTAGAGATTACGAATTTCCTTCACCGCTCCAATTTGGTGATCGAGGTCGCAGCCTCGGAAATGGATCGAGATGCTGGATTCGGCGAGCCTGTGTGGCTTCTGGTACTTGACGTTCAGCATTTTGACGGGGGGGGCGATGACTTCTGGCGGTTCTGCGCCGAACTCGTCAGAAGCGGTCGAAAGGTTTGCATCCTCAAGGTCGTCGAGGCAGATACACCCTTGCAACCACCCAAGGGCGTTTCTCATACTGAGCTGACTTATGTGAATCACGATCTCGACTTGGATGGAGTCACAAGCCTTGGCGATCACCTTAACGTATTCCTGAGAAACGTTGGCCGCGAAAAATCGAGAGAGGAGTGGCGTGCGTTTTGGGACAAACACCGGCCTGACATCGATACCGGAATCGCAAGCTTTTGGATTGCGCTGGAATTTTGGCTGGCCGGATTCCTTGAGTTAGGTGAGTCGATTCAAGGATGGGCGCTGCGGCAATTTTGTGACCTACAAGCGTCGTCCGAAGTGAAGTGCGGCATGCTCGAGATTGCCGCTCTGTCAGTCGAGCGCCGCGCGCTTCCAGAGCGGCTTTTGCCTCCGTTGGGTGCTCCCCGGGTGCCGTGGTCACAGGCACTTGATGACGCACGGCGAGCGAGCCCAGGCTTGAGTCTTCTGCAAGCTGATGCCGTGCCGCTTGGAAGAGTTTGGGCGATTGCGCACGATGTTCTTAGCCGATATCTTGTGAATTCCGTCTGGAACGATCGCATTTTGTGCGCGCAACTGGGTATCGAGCCGACCGCCGATCCAGTCGCATTGCGTCTCCACCTGATATCGCGGGTGGTGCGCCGTCCGCAAATGGGTGAAGCGTTCGCTAGGCCACTGGCCATTGCGCTGGCCTCGCAGGTTCTTAAGTTGGATGAGCAGACGGGCAATGCGGAATTTCTACCGCACTGGCGAGAGGTGTTGTCCATTCTCGAACAGATTCCTGCCGCCGTTCGTGACGGTAGTCGAATCTTTAACCATCACCTGGCGATCTCTCGGCGAAGAGTCACGCAGGGGGAAATTTTTCAGATCGGCGCGGAGGAAAAAAGGCGTTTGTTGCTTCAGGCTGCAGACGAAGTAACGTTCGCTCTAGATCGCATTGTTGCAAATGTCGACGACGAACCGGACCTCAACCTCCTTAACACACTCGCACTCCTGTATCAGGATTTGGCAGCGCTTGAGAGGTCGGCTTTTGGTGACAAAGATGCACTTGCGCATTACCTCGCTAAGTCGGACGACGCTACCCGTCGAGCGTTGAAGGAAAATCCGAACAACTCGTACGTCTTGGAGACAGCGGCAAAGAATTTGTTGCGTAAGGAGTTCGAGGCGGATGAGACAAGCAGAGTACAGGCGGCAGCCGAAGCACTCTGCTACGTGTTTCAAGCTTCGGCCCTCGACACGGCGACTTCCAGAAGAATGAGTCTCGGAAACCTTGCGCAAGAAGCGTTGAGAGTGCTTGAGTCACCATTTGCAGGCGCCGCGGTCGACCAATTGTGCAAAATTGGTAGTCCATTCGGTTTCGTTGCCAAGGCTTGGCGCTCGTTGCCGCGTCGAAAGGATACGCTTGACCTAGTTCCTTGGGAGAATATCCAGTCCAGTGAAGCGGCTGTGGCGCTCGAGATTTTGCGAGCCTCACCGCAAAGAGATTGGCTACTAGTTCGATTGCAATACGACTTGGAAGCTGTCGCGGAGCCAAATAACTTCGCACTTCAACTCGCACTACTGGACGAACTTGCAGATACAGCGGGCTACCGGCTGTCGCTTCAACAGAGACTCGAGCGAGCGGTATTACTTCAACTTGAGGGACGGCACAAACCCGCAACCGACGAATTCTATTCGCTTCGAAAAGACGTTCGGACGTCGCAGGCAATACTGTCTGTCCCGGATAGGCTTCGCTGGCTTCTGGTGCCAAGCAGAGATCGTAGAGCTACGTGTTCCGCCCGCGTCATTGATAGCTCGTCGGGCAGACCACTTGCGAAAGTAGTGGAACTTGCTGGTGCCCATGTTCCATTTACGCCTCAGGAGTTTGGGAAGTCGCGAATGGCCGTTGGAGAGTTGTTCAAGTGTCAGGTCACGTTTTCGGCGATGGGGCCGTTTCTTAAACCTGCTAACGGCCTCGACCGGTGATTCGTGATATGGATAAATCATCGATGTCTCTGGTCGGCTGCCAATGGTATGCGGCTCAAATGGGCTGGCAACTATTGAAGGGCAACGTCATGGTGGAGGGGAATCTTGATGTGCGCTATTTTCGCCGCGCTGCTGCCCTGTACCACCGCGATTGCGGTCTGCATCTCCTAGGTAAGGATTTGTCGGTTTTCGCTGCTGGCACCGGAGATGCTGGGGGTACCTATGGAATTACCGAAAACTTCCCGGCGCTATTCAAATTGGCTAGGCTTGATCTTGATGCCAACGGCAAAGTGAAATATCGGACCATAGCATTGCTTGATAGCGATAACCGAGGCAAGTCGGCTACAAGGCTTATCTGCCAATCAAATCGGTCGATTCGAGAGAACGCAAATGTGTTCCTGCTTCGTCGGAACATGCCTCGTAAGTCGCGTGACGTGGCACCTTTAAGCAAGCATTTGGAGGAATCCAATCAAGAATTCAACGGGCTGGACTGCGTTATAGAAGACCTTCTTGACGCATTTCTATGTGAACTTTATGAGACCGAGTATCCTCAGCACATAGAAGGTAAGACAGCTTCTTCAGGATCGGGACATCATCGGCGCTGGACTCAAGACGGCAAGTTCGGATTGTGTAAATACATGGAGCAATATGCTGAGCTTGGGCATGTAACTCTAATCGTGGAAGTGTTGAAATCCTTGCGCTTCTACCTCGGTCTCCCTGAGGAGGGAGTTCTTTGAGCGCGCTTGCTAATAGTGCTTTGGCCATCAGGCGCGGTATCTATGAGCGCCCGGACGCGTGCCGTGTTCTGCAGGGGCGATGGAAATTGCAGGGTTAAGGACGTCGCACTTTGTCGAAAGTGATGCGGTAATCAATCGTCCGATTTCTTGCCACTCGGAACATTGGCACGCCAGCGGAAGTCAAGTACTAGTAAACGAGATAATTACCGTTTGAAATGATTTGCACATTTGCTTGCCGTGAGGAATGCAAATCCGCATGCTACATGCGTTCGTCTTCGAGCAAGCTGACGTCGCCGACCTGCGATTGCATGATCTACGCAATGGTAGTTTGCGGACGAATGGGGATTGATCGGATATCATACGCGGAGCTGCTCAGGCAGTCAGCCACGGGTATATTTCGGTCATTTGTTGAGTCGCATTAATATCACCAGAAGGGAAGCGGAGGGAATGACTGGCCTCAATAATTTTCTAACATTCATAGGGCTAGGCTGGGTAGGTACATCCATTACATTGGGTGCGGCTTTGCTTTCCATATGGTTTTACGTAAAAGGAAATAAACGGCCGGTCCCGATTGCAACCCGCTCAACTGAACGTCTCGTAGGCGGCCCACGTCAGGCACTCCCTAGTAATGTCGAAATCCGATATGACGGCGAAGTTGTTCCTCGAATCGCCCGAACGTTAGTCTGCTTCTGGAACGCTGGCAGTGCGACGCTGGAAGGAGCCAACATCGTCGGCGCAGACCCGTTTCGTCTTCGGTACGGCGCGCAAACAAAGGTTCTCTCGGCTACCGTTCTTAGCACGACCAGAAGCGTTCTTGGCGTTCGGGCGGCCACGTCCCCGCACGACGTACGGCAGGTCGATCTGACTTTCGACTATTTAGACCCAAAGGACGGTGCGCTGATAGAAATCCTCCATACAGGAACTGGCTCGCCTAAGCTGCTGGGAACAATCAAAGGGGTGCCGAGAGGCTTTCGCCAGAGACGTAAAACGAGAATATCTCGGGCGATTTCCTCTGGTTTGGCCATAGGTATGAGCTTGCCCCGGAAAAACGAATCCCTTGCTGAGCAGGTAAACTCAAGCAAGGAGAAGAACTATGACAAGCAAGGCAAAGCGAGCGCAGTACACGCTCGAGTTCAAGCTGGAAGCGGTGCGACTGGTCAAAGCCGGGCAAAGCATGGCGGCGGTGGCGGCGACACTGAGTGTGGTTGAACAGACGCTGTACAACTGGGTGAAGGCTGACCGGGAAGGCAAGCTGACGGGAGCCGGCACGAAGCCTGTGAGTCCGGAGCAGATGGAGCTGGCGCGGCTGCGTGCCGAAGTGGCTCGCCTGAAGATGGAGCGAGATATTTTAAAAAAAGCAACCGCGTACTTCGCCAAGGAGTCGATGTGAAGTACGCGTTCATCGAGCGCAATCGACACCACTGGCCGGTCTCGGTGCTATGTGAAGTGCTGGAAGTCAGTCCCAGCGGATATCATCAGCGCAGGCAACGCACCGCGCAGGCCAAGCCGCACCGAGGCCGCGTGAGTGACGACGCACTGCTTGCGCACATCAAGACGATTCACACGCAGGTCAGGGGCGAATACGGCTGGCCGCGCATGTGGAAGGAGCTGCTCACGCATGGCGTGCGCGTGGGCAAGGAGCGGGTTCGCAAACTGATGGCACAGCATGGCATTCGAGCCCGGCACAAGCGCAAGTACATCGCGACGACAAACTCGAACCACGATTTGCCGGTTGCGCCAAATCTGCTGGAGCGCAATTTCACTGCAACTGCACCGAACCAGGTCTGGACGACCGACATCACGTATCTGGCGACAGCCGAGGGCTGGGTGTACCTCGCGGTCATCATCGACCTGTTCAGCCGGCAGGTGGTGGGCTGGTCGATGCAGCCGCACATGAAGGCTGAACTGGTCACGGACGCATTGCGCATGGCGTGGTTCCGACGCCGCCCTGAAGCCGGCGTAATCGTGCATAGCGACAGGGGCAGCCTGCCGCGCGTCAAACAAGATGAGAGCAGCGCGTCAATCTGGATGAGAGTACTGGCGTTGCGGCAGCGGTGGAGGGCGTAGCCCGGAACCGCTGCCGCAACGCCGCGCCGAGGAGTCCGCCCCGCTGCCGGGGTGCCTTGTCGGTGGTCGCGGTAAATCGGGTATGAACAGCTCTTCCATGTAGCGAAGGGAGGCTGAGTTGCCCGGCCGACACATCAACGACCATCAGATGAGGCTCTACATGAAGTACAGACTCAAGGAAGGACCAGCTCAAGCGGCTGCGCGCGCCGGGTTCAGCGCCGCCACGGGTTATCGCATCGATCGGGACCGGCGACTGCCATCGCAGAAGAAGGCCCCGCGCGGGCGTCGCCGGGCCGATCCCCTCGTCGCGATCTTTGACACCGAGATCGTGCCGCTGCTCCAGTCCGCCCCCGGCATCCGGCCGATAGCCGTACTCGACGAGATGCTTCGGCGCCATCCCGAGCTCCCGGGCAACGTGCGTCGCACTCTCGAGCGGCGTATTCGCGACTGGCGCGCCCTTCATGGCGAGGAACGTGACGTCATGTTCCGTCAGGTACACCAGCCCGGTCAGCTAGGCTTGTCCGACTTCACCGAGATGGACAGCCTGGGCATCACCGTGGCGGGTATCGCGCTGGACCACCGCCTCTATCACTTCCGGCTGGCCTGCTCGGGCTTTGAGCACGCTCACGTCATTCTCGGCGGCGAGAGCTATGTCGCGCTGGCCGAAGGGCTTCAGAACGCCATCTGGGCACTCGGAGGCGCACCGCGCGAGCACCGCAGCGACAGCCTGTCGGCGGCGTTCCGCAATCTCGATGCCGACGCGCGCGAGGATTTGACCACGCGTTATGATGCGCTGTGCGCTCACTACGGCATGCAGCCCACACGCAACAACCGTGGCGTTGCCCACGAGAACGGCTCCATCGAGAGCCCTCATGGGCACCTCAAGAACGCAGTGCGTGATGCGTTGCTTCTGCGCGGCAGTCACGACTTCGACGATCTCGATTCCTATCGCCGCTTCATCGACGAGATCGTCGGTCGAATCAACGCGCGTAATGGCAAACGCATTGAGGCCGAGCGTGCACTGCTTCAGCCGCTTCCGGTCCAGCGTACGTGCGACTACGAGGAAACGCGCGTGTACGTCACGACCACCTGCGGCTTCGTCCTGCGCAAGGTGTTCTATACCGTCCCGTCACGACTGATAGGCCATCACCTGCGCGTGCGGCTGTATGACGACCGCCTGGAGCTGTTCCTGGGCGGCACGGCCCTGATGACACTGCAGCGCGGCCGTGCGGGCCCCAATGGCAAGCACGGCCACGTCATCAACTACCGGCACGTCATCCACGCGCTGCGCCGCAAGCCCATGGCGCTGCTCAACCTGGTCTATCGCGATCAGATCTTTCCGCGCGAGGCCTATCGCCTGACCTTCGATCGCCTGCTCGAGCAGCTCCCGGAGCGTCAGGCATGCAGGACCATGGTTGAACTGCTTAGCCTGGCCCACGAGCACAACTGCGAAGCGCAACTGGCCCAGGCACTGCAGCAGTGTCTGGGCGATGGACGGTTACCCGACCTGGACACACTGTGTTCGCGTTTCGAAGCGAAGCGCACGAACAGCATGCCGGAGGTGAACGTCCAGCTGGCACCGCTGAGCGACTACGAAGCCCTGCTTGACATGGCAACGGAGGTGACGGCATGAGTCTCGACATCGACGCCACCCGCCTGTCGCTGCTGCTCAACGATTTGCGGCTGCCCGCCATCAAGCAGATCTGGTCCAGCTTTGCCGAGCGATCCGACACGGAAGGCTGGCCGGCAGCGCGCCTGCTGATGGCGCTGGCCGAACACGAGATCGCCGAGCGCGATCGACGCCGGGTCGAACGTCACCTCAGGGACGCAAAGCTGCTGCCGGGCAAGACGCTGGAGAACTTCGATTTCGACGCGGTGCCGATGGTGTCCCGCGCGCACGTCTCGGCGCTTTGCGCTGGCGACGGCTGGCTGCGTAACGGCACCAACCTGATTCTTCTGGGACCGAGTGGCGGTGGCAAGTCGCACTTGTCGTCGGCCATCGGACTGAGTCTGCTGGAGAAGGGCTGGAAGGTCCTGTTTGCGCGTACCACCGACCTCGTGCAGCGGTTGCAGGTCGCGCGCCGCGAACTCGCTCTGGAGTCCGCCATCAACCGGCTGGATCGCTTCGATTTGGTCATCCTGGACGATTTCGCCTATGTCAGCAAGGATCAGGCCGAGACGTCGGTCCTGTTCGAGCTCATCAGCGCCAGATATGAACGCCGTTCTCTTTGCATAACAGCAAATCAACCGTTCGGCGAATGGGACAAGGTCTTCCCCGACCGGGCCATGACGGTGGCCGCCGTCGACCGGCTGGTCCATCACTCGACCATCTTTGAGCTGAACGTCGAAAGCTACCGTCGCCGTACGGCCCTGCAGCGCAAGCAGCAGGAACCGGGACGCCCGGCCAGTCGCGCGACACCAAAGAACGTTGGCGTGCCACCGACACAGGAGGATCAGCACGGCATTGACCTCACCAACTGACCCGCTGTCTCATCCTGATTGACGCGCGGCTCGCAGGTAAAGCTAGCCGGCGTCAATCAACCCATCACCTTCCACGCCACCCCATTCTCATCCTGATTGTCGCGCAGCCAGAATACCTGCGGCGTCACACATTACACAGCAATCCTCAACGACGGAAGGCTTCAGCTTGATTGTCGCGCGACACCCGCTCGCCCGCGTCAATCAACACCGCGCGTCAATCAACAAACGCTTGCCAGCGTCAATCAACATCGGCATCATCATTCCTGCCGCGACATTCTCAACTTGATTGTCGCGCGTCTCTCATCCAGATTGTCGCGCCACAGGCAGCCAGTATTGCAGCGGCCTGTTTCAGGACACGTTGAAGGCCTATGGCATGCGTTCGTCAATGAGCCGGCGCGGCGATTGTTGGGATAACGCGCCTACTGAAAGTCTATGGAGTTCGCTAAAGGTCGCACGTATGCATGGGCGGCACTTCGCCACGCGGCGTGCCGCAATGGATGAAGTGATTGATTGGCTAGGCTTTTACAATGCGCGGCGCCTACACTCGACGCTCAACTACGTCAGCCCCATGACGTTCGAGAAAAACTGGGCCGCAGTTCAGCGAGGCGAAGCGGCCTGATTTCCGTGGCTATGGGATTCGTCAAACAGGGGCAAGGTCAGTAAGATACTTGGGCTACTTCTTATCACGATCCCTTTGGGTTTAACATTCGCGATAGGCGTCCGTCCACTGTTACCGGAAAGAGCGTGGATTATTGGATCATTATCGTTGGGTCTAACGTTCTTGGTGTCAGCCGTTCTTTATGAGGTTTGGGAACGACGTACCTTCCAGCCACCAAGGGCCTTAAATAATCCTTCCCCCGACCAATCTACGGACTGACCAACCAACTTCGGTTACCCATACTGCACGATTTTCAGAATGGTACCGGCCGCATCGATTTCCGTGGCTGGCTACCAGTCAGGATGTCATGTCCTCGGCGCACGCCCGCTTGACCGTAGCAGTGCCGACACCGAACTTCTCGGCAGTCGCCCGGATACTCGCGCCGCGTTCCGCCCGCCATGCCTTGATCGCAGCGTAGTCATGTGATCGCGAGCGCCCCTTGTATTTTCCTTCCGCTTTCGCGATCGCCACGCCGCGCCGCTGCATTTCGGCACGGTTAAGATAATCGGCTTCGCCCTGCGCGGCCATGAACGCCAGCACTGCGTCGCGCGTTGCTTTCTCGATGGCGTCTTTGGCCTTTCCATCAAAGACCATCCCGTTGAGCGTGCATTCGACCCGAACACCCAGTTCCATCAGTCGGCGTATGGTGGCGTGCAACTCGTCGTAACGGCGGCTGATGCGGTCGAGCCAGCGCACGATGAGGACGCCGCCATGCCGGAGATCGTGCTCCGCTTTGCGCCACTGTTCCCGCTGGTCGGGGGCAACATGGTAGCCGCTCACGCCCTCGTCAATGAAGACGTCCTTATCCTGCACGCCGTGGGCTTTGGCGTCGTCGTACTGGCTCGCCGAGGACTGGCCGTCAGTGGTGGAAATCCGACCGTAGTAGAGCTTGCGCATAGTTTGAATGGATCATTAGAGATGATGGATCAATAATAACATGGATCAAATTGACGGCTAACCCTGTTGAGCCAAGTGTCGGCACCCGGCCCGATAGCTCGTTACGGTGTACCCTTTTGAGCCAAGCTGCAGCAGCGGGATGCGGGATGCGGGAGACCCTAGCACCATCCGTTTCGGTTACCATCGGGATCGGCGCTAGGGTCTCATCGATAACTGACAACTACATTTGCTGACGTTCCATGATGGCTATGTCTGCTGTATGGTAGTTAAAGCGTCCAACGTATGCGTGGGACGCATTGCGGCCAGGAACGGTCAGTCGACGATGGCCTCAAGATCGTAGCCAATCGTAAAGCTTGGACACGGCGGCCAGCTTAAGCAAATCTACTTCGCTGTTCCCGCTGACTTCGCGTGTCGCGCCGCACGCCGCTCCTTGGCTATCTCTAGACGCTTCGGCTCGGTGTAAAGCCGCTCTAGCAGTTCGAACGTGAATTCTTGCAGGTCTTCCGCATCGACCGCCGAGAGTGTGCCGTCGTGCGCACCATCGTTACCGTCGTCCTTCACGCACTGCGCCAAGTCTTGAAGTGCCGCGGGAAGTATATTGTTCTCGAACATCCAATTCATACGCAGGCCGAGGCTGCGCCGCCCCTGCGCGTTCAGGCCGGGCGTCTCATCAGGCATCAGTGCCTTCGTGGCGAAGTCGAGGCACAGTCTAAACATCGTCGCAGCTGCGTTATAGCAGCGCACACCCATACAGGTCGCGCCCTCACGGAATGCGATGTCGATATTCTCCGGCAGGTGCTCAGGCGGAGGCGCAACGTCGCGGTCTTTCAATGTGATAGGCCCCTTGACGCCAAACAAATCATTCAGCGAACCCCTGTAGGCCGTCACAGCGACTGACTTATCGAAGTCGTGGTTGACGACACACTGCTCGATAAAGAACATGACGCCCCTATGGCAGCCTCGGCAGACGCAGAACACCTCATACCTGTTCAGCCAGTCGTATGCCCTGTCAACATGGTTGACTCCCCCGACATCGAAGGAGACGTGCGCGCTTCCGCATCGCGGGCAGTCAGTGATGAGTTCTGCCATCGTTTGGTCCTTTGTTAGTGTGACATTCGACCGTATTGCCTCTCATTCTATAGATATACCGCTCAGGCAGACGTGATCGGCGATTAGCCTCGTGCGATACTGATCCCTCAGACGAGCCTTTGGGGGTTTAGATGAATGCGAACGACTGGCAAAAATTCGAAGACGAATTCGCGATACGAATCGCGGAGAGAATCGGTGGCCTCTATCACGCCCAGCAAGTCACTGTCGACGTCGTCCGGCATGAGAGCGGGCACCCGTCCCGGGTTCGAATCGGAGCGAAAAGTCGTGAAGGCGATACCGGATTTCCCTACTTACTGAATGTGCATCTAACGTGGCGTGAGAGGGCTATCAAAGAACTACTTGCGAACCCAGATAATTTCGACGCCTATTTAGAATCACTTCCGGGCAAGATGCAGCGATGGATGCAAGAACGCCCGATCGATTTCGGCTCCAGAACGCAGCGTGAACCGCTTGAGCGCTTGTATCTCGATCATTTCGACGTGTAATCGGCGACTGATCGGATGGACCACAACGCAGCGCGGCGGGCGATAGCCGACATTCTGAGCGCGACAAAGCTCAGCGAAATAAAGAAAATATGCAAGAACGCGACAATAACTGAAGACGTTTTCGGGGATTTCGTTATGTCGTGCGACGCAGGCATTCTCCCTTGGGTACATCACATATCGTGGCGGGACTTTCTTCCATCAAAATTCGTTTGGACAGACGAAGACAGTAAGCGACTGGGAAACATCGATAACGGGCCATTGACCCGCGAGTCGACCAAGGCAATGAGGAAGTGGTATCAGCTCCTTGACGAGCGGCGATACCTCGTTGGGCACGTTTTCTATCTACGGGACCATTCCAATTGGCACTTCTTCTACTTCGACAATCGTGATATATGGGCTTACGCAAACCACTTTAAAGGCGGCCCACACATTCATCTTATAAACCACTTATGGCCCAATCGTACCCTCGAAGGGGTCTGGAATGAGTTCCGAAACGGCAACCCGGAAATGAAAGGAGCGGAGCATATTCGATTCCACCGGGAAAACCTAGGACCACCAAATTTGTAGCAACGTTACCCGGTGACGGTGCGAGCGACGACCGCTTGGGAGGAACCCGAGTGGCCGCTCAGGGTCGGACTGAGCCCAACGCCGGCCGGCCTGTGACAGATCGGTGATCCATTCAGCATCAGGCCGGGTTCGGCCAGTTTCTGACATTCAGTCTGCGCCAAAGGTGGACGCTGGAAAGACTCCTTGACGGCTTATATCGGACATTGCGGTCGGCACCGACAACGCCGAAAGTCCGCCGCTGCGGTCAGTCGTGACGCCCTCAAGGCGATGCCCGGCAGACTATACGGGATGGGCAGCGCGTCTCATCCCTGATTAGAAACGGCGCTGGTGGCGAGCCACAGGCCTCGGAGTGCTGGGCCCGCTTCGTTCGTCACGCTGGCGTTGCCCGCTAGATAGCGACGCGTAGCCGTTTCGCCCGTTCCTTGAAAGCCAGTTCGCCGCCTTCGAGAATGTCGCAAACGTGTTTACGGATAATCGGATTTTCCAAGCTGCCGCTTACGTATGAGATCTCCGGCAGTTGAGACGGCCGGTGTGGTCCGCAGGTCGCGACAATGACTTGTTCTGCGTCAGTATTCACAACCAGGTTTGCGTTGTGGGTGACGATGATGATCTGCCGGCGCTTCTTTGCCTCGCGGAAGCGATTGACCAGTTCTTGGAAAATCGACTGCGGGTCGAGATTCTCCTCAGGCTGGTCAATGATGAGCGGTCGATCATCCTCCGCATCGATGGCAAGGTACAGCAACAGGAGCACAATCCCGCGGGTGCCCGGAGAAAGTTGCTCGATGTCGACGCCGTCGTACTGAAGACCGTAGCCTACAGAAATATGCTCGGTGCTATAAAGCCAGTCGGATACATCCCGCGCCCAACTACGGAAAACGTCGCCATCGGGAATGTGAGCCCTGAGATCGGCTTCGTTTGCCTTGACGAACTCGAGCAGAGCTCCGGCAGCGGTGGCCGCGTTGCCTGTCGACCAGGCGCTGAAGAGCTTTTCGGTAGCACGCTTTTGAAGTTCCCCACGCCCTCGGAAAGGGCCGGTCTTGCGAAGATCGAGCAAGCTCTCACCTTTGGCTGCCCATTTTCCTATGTCGACGGCGCGTCTAACCGAGAAAGAGAGCTTCGACAACGATCCGCCGGCTTGCTCGATTCTTTCCTTGATCGGCGCATACAGCGACGCAAGTTCGGCTTCTTCCTCGACGATCCCGGTAAAAATCTGCGCGTACGCGGCGCGTCTCGCTTCGACGAGCTCCTTTATCTTGGCGTCTGATGCTTTGGCCCGCTCGATCTGCTGCATCACTTTTTTGAGCCCCGAGTCGGCCTTGGTGATTTTCTCGGACAGATTTGCGTAGCGCTTTGCGTTCTGGACGTCGATCCCTACGAGATTCTTCAATCGGTTGAATTCGCGCTCAAGCAAGGCAAGTGTCTGGTCGCTCAAGATGGCGGCGTCGGAGATCAATGCGACATTCGGGTCGGTCGCTGGCTCCGGTGTTGTCTGCACTCCCTCCGCGGCGACGACAACTCGTCGCGCCTCGCCAAGACGGGTCTCAAGGAGGGCGTCGACGTCGCCGGCGAAGTCGAGCTTGAATTGATCCCAATCCTGCTTCGATAGCCCCGTTTCTTCCCTTCGTTGCATGAGGTCTGCAAGATGTTCGGTCGCTTCACGAGCGCGGAAATCCACGACATCTTCCTTCAAGAGCTGCAACCCACGGAGCTTCCGTTTCGCGCGATCCACCTCCTGGCGCTTTCGGTCGACCGCTTCTGATACCTGTTCTAGGCGAAGGGCGCGCGCCGCGTTCCCCTTGCTGATCAATGAATTCCGGTCCTTCTTATCCTTCTCGATTGCAGCCTGTCGCTCGTCGCGGTCCTTTTCCAAGGCCTTGAGGCCATCCTTTCTCACGCGCCTGATCTTTGTCCGCTTTCGTGAACTGGGCAGCGCGCGTCAAGCCTTCCTGTCGCTTCTGGCCGAACAGATCCACTTTCCAAGGCCAACCGACGGCAGGATTCCGACGCAATTCGGCTGGACGTTGATACGCTATCGCAACGTCATATCAGTGCTTAGGAATCCGTTCTACGCTGGAGCTTCAGCAAAAGCGGCAAGCCCGGCGGCGATCTGTTTGTGACCTTCATGAGCGTGCTGTGTACGGGATCGAAGGCGAAGTGCCCGAGCAAAATTAGCCGCGCGGCTGCCTGATGTCGATTTCTTCTTCCTTCAGCCGCATCAACTCCGCGCACGCGTAGTCTGAGAATGTGTCGATCAGCGCGAACGGGCGTGCGGTCTTGGGCCGGATCAGCCAGATTTCGAATTCCATCTTCGGCTCGAAGGCGCACACGACAAAATCCGCGCCCGCGTTGTTCCACACGCTGATCGGATCGACCACCGCCACGCCCACGCCGTTTGCGACGAACGAGCACGCCGTTTCCGATTGGCCCACTTCGACCTGGATGCGGCGCTGCACGTCGGCTTCCTCGAAAATCTTGTCTATCTGGAAACGCGAATGATCCTGCGGGCCGAGGGCGACGAACGCTTCGCCGTCGAGATCTTTCGCGCGGATCAGCCTACGTTTGGAGAGGCGATGTCCTTTCGGCAGGATGCACAGGCCGCGCAGCGTACACACATGCGTGCTGTCCACTTCGGGACGGTCGCCGGGCAGAATGCTAAAGCCGAGATCGACCTGCTGCGTCGCCACCGCATCGACGAGCGAGCGCGACCGCATGCTCTCCACGCTGAATTTCACGTCGGGCCGCGTCTTGCAGAACGACGTGACGATGTTCGGCAGCATGCGCCGCGTCAGCACCGGAAACGATGCGATCGACAGCGCGCCCCACGTCTGGTCGCGCAGCGCCTTGGCCACGTTCGCCACCCGTCCCACGCCGATAAACATGCGCTGCACTTCCGCATGCAGCACTTCAGCTTCGCGCGTCGGACGCATTTTCGTCCCCGCGCGGTCGAACAAGGAAAACCCGCAGTTGCCTTCGAGCTGTGCGATCAATTGACTCACCGCCGGCTGCGACACGCTGAGCAGCCCGGCGGCCGCAGTCAGGCTACCGGCGGACATCACAGCCTGAAAGGCCTCGAGCTGACGAACGTTCATTGAGCCGTTTTCCGCATAAGCCACCCTTATAAGAAATGAATTTTGTCCTATTTGACTATTATAGGCCGCGAACCAAGAATGGCTTCACGCCAGGCACCGGGGCGAGGTCCCGCACGGTCAGCGGGAATTCATACTTTTCTTCTGGAGAGGGTTATGTCGAAGCGTTCCTGGTGGGTCGTCCTGATGATGTTCGCGCTTGGCTTCAGCTGGCTATCGGCTGGTGCGCACGCCGACGAATTGCAGATGGCGAAGGCGCGCGGCAAGCTGATCGTCGGCATCCGCAACGACTACGTGCCGTTCGGTTATCTCGACAACAAGGGTCATGAAGTCGGCTTCGAAGTGGATCTCGCGAAGTTCATCGCGAAAGACATGTTCGGCTCGGATACCGCGATCGAATTCGTGCCGGTGGTGGCGTCGAACCGGATCGAACTGCTGAACGCGGGACGCATCGACGTGATCTTCGCGACGCTCGGCAAGAATCCGGATCGCGCGAAGGTGATCGACTTCACGGATCCGTACTACATGATGGCCGGTATGGTGCTGCTCGCGCCGAAGAACACCACCATCACGAAATGGGAAGACCTGAAGGGCCGCAAGATTTGCGGCAGCCAAGGCAATATGTATAACCGCACGCTGCAGGAAAAACTCGGCGCGGACACGGTGCTGTTCACCGGCACGGCGCAGATGTATAAGGCGTTCGAGGACAACCGCTGCGAAGCGATCGCCTACGACGGCCCGAATCTCACGCTGAAGGCGAACGAGCCGGGCTGGAAGGACAAGGACAAGATCGCGCTCGACGCCTTTGAATTCGTGCCGATCGTCGGCGGCGTGCGCAAGAACGAACCGGCGTTTCTCAACGCGCTGAACCAGTCGATCAAGAAGGCTGAAGCGGCGGGCGTACTCGTCAATGCGGAAAAGAGGTACAACATGGGCACGAGCAAGTTCGTCACCGAACAGCAGGCGGCGGCTTCGAAGTAATATGCACTTGCCAAAGCCGCTCAAGGAACGCCGATGAGCCTCGACTTCTCCTGGCTGGCCGATCCGGTCTATCAGACGTGGCTGTTGCGCGGCATCGGCACCACCGTGGCGGTGTGCGTGTGCGCGATCGCGCTGATGTTCGTGATCGGCATTATCGGCGCGGCACTGATCTATTTTCGCGTGCCGGTGCTGGAGACGCTGACCACCGTCGTCGTCGAGTTGCTGCGCAATACGCCGCCTCTCGTGCAGTTGTTCGTGCTGTATTTCACGCTGTCGGAACTGGGTTTGTCGGTGCGTAATCTGGCGACCGGTCAGCAGATTCCGGTGTTCAGCGGCTTTACGTGCATGGTGTTGTCGCTGGCGCTTTACAACGGCAGCATCGCGGTGGAAATCGTGCGCTCGGGGTTGCATGCGGTGCCCGATGCGACCGTCGATGCCGCGCGCAGTCTCGGCTATTCGCGGCTGCGCATCTTCTGGCACATTCAGTTGCCGATGGCGATGCGCCTGTCCACCACTCAGATGACCAACAACATCGTCAGTCTGATCAAGACGTCGTCACAGGCGGCGTTCGTCGCGGTCGCCGACGTGATGTATTACGCGACGCAGATCACGCTGGAAAACTTCCGCAATCTCGAAGTGATGCTGACGGTGTGGGTCTGCTATCTGGTGCTCGCGTCATTCGCATCAACGGTGGCGGGGCGCATCGGCCGCGCGGTGCGCATTCCGGGGTATGGCGTATGAGTACGGCGGCCACCGTCAAACCCGGCCGCTCGTCGCGCGCGATGCAACCGGAAACGCGTGCCTTCGCGTACGGCATGATCGGCGTGCCGCTGCTGCTGGTGGTGGCGCTGGTCGGCTGCTACGGACACCAGAGCGGCGGCGCCTTCGCGCTGCTCGCCGCGCGCAACGCGATGCTCCTGACCGGTGCGCCCGGCGCGGGCATCGGCGGCTTCTGCGCAAATATCCTGATGAGCCTCGCGGCGATGTGCGTGTCGCTCGTGACGGGCGTGCTGCTGTGCGTCGGCACCGTCGCGCAGACGCGCTGGATCAGGTTCATCGCGCTCGGCATCGTCAATCTGTTGCGCAATACGCCGTGGTTGATCGCGCTCTACGCGATGCTGTATCTGCTGCCGTTCTATGTGCCGGTGTTCGGCGTGGTGATTCCGTTTTCGCCGTTCGTGAAGGCGGTGGCGGGTTTATCGCTGCCGGTTACGGCGAACGTGGCGGAGGCAATGCGCGGCGGCATCGAGGCGATTCCGAGTGGCCAGTGGGAGTCGGCGCGCGCGCTCGGGTATCGCAAGAACCAGATTCTGCGTTACGTAATCGTGCCGCAGGCGATCCCGTTCATCATGCCGAACATGATGACGGTGTTCGCGATGCTTTTTATCGGCAGCAGTCTCGCGGTGGTGACGGGCACGTCCGATGTGCTGTCGGTGGCCAACACCATCACCGCCAGCGACGGCTCGCACTACGCGACCGCGGTGCAGATGTACGTGCTGCTGCTGTTCTTCCTGTTCGCTTTTCCAATAGCGACTCTGGCCCGCCGGCTCGAACGGCAGATGCGGGAGAAGTCATGAACGTGATCCAGCAGAAAGCGCCGCTGATCGAACTGGTCGACGTCCACAAGGCGTTCAACGGCACCGACGTGCTCAAGGGCGTCTCGATGACGATCCGCAAGGGCGAAACGGCCTGCATCATCGGCCCGTCGGGTTCGGGCAAATCCACCTTGCTGCGCTGCCTGAACGGCCTGATTCCGATCGATGCGGGCACTATCCGCGTCGGCTCGTTCGCCGTTGAGACGTTGAAGCGCGACCGCGATCTGGTGCCGCTGCGCCATCAGGTGTCGATGGTGTTCCAGCAGTACAACCTGTTTCCGCATCGTACGGTGCTGCAGAACATCATGATGGCTCCGCTGCAGGTGCTGCGTCAGCCGCACGACGAGGTGAAGCAGCGCGCGCTCGATCTGCTCGCGCGCGTGCGCCTGACCGGCAAGGAAGACGCATATCCCGCGCAGCTGTCGGGCGGCCAGCAGCAGCGCGTGGCAATCGCCCGCGCGCTGGCGATGCAGCCCGCCATCATCCTGTTCGACGAAGTGACGGCCGCGCTCGATCCGGAGATGGTCAGCGAAGTGCTCGCGGTGATCCGCGACCTGAGCCGCGACGGCATGACCTGCGTGCTAGTCACGCACGAGATGCGTTTCGCCGAGGAAATCGCCGACGTGGTGTTCTTCACCGACCGCGGCACGATCGTCGAATCGGGGCCGCCTGCGGAGATGTTTCACACGCCGCGCGATCCGCGTCTGGCGAGTTTCCTGGGCAAGGTGCTGTCGCGTACGGCGGCCTGATTTATACGGTTATTGACTATGACGAAGAGCGTTCAAGGCGGAGGACATGTGCCGAACAAACTGAAGGTGCTGGTGCCGGATGCGCATCTGCGCGATCTCGATGTCGAGCGGGGCGTGACGGGCGAACTGATCGATTATCAGGTCTACGACGAAATCGACGCCGCCGCGATTCCCGACGAAGAATGGACCTCGTGCGACGCGATTCTCGTCTGGCACCGCATGAAGATCACGCGCGAAGTGGTGAGCCGTTTGAGCCGCTGCCGGATGATCGTGCGCGTCGGCGTGGGCTTCGATAACGTCGATACGGCGGCGTGCAGCGAGCGCGGCATTCCGGTGTCGAACGTGCCGAACTACGGCACCACCGAAGTCGCCGATCACGCGATCGCGATGATGCTGTACCTGGCGCGCGGCCTTGGCACCTATCAGGCGCGCATCAAGGCCGATCCGGCGCATGGCTTCGTTGCGGAAAACGTGCCGGTGGTGCGGCGGCTGCGCGGCGGTACGTTCGGCGCGATCGGTATGGGCCGTATCGGCACGGCGATCGCTCGGCGCGCGGCAGCGCACGACATGCACGTGATCTATCACGATCCGTTCTTGCCCGAGGGCCACGAACTCGGGCTCGGCTACGAGCGCGTCGGCTCGCTGGACGAACTGCTCGCGCGCGCCGATGTGGTGAGCCTGCACGTGCCGCTCTCCGACGCCACGCGCTTCATGATGAGCGACGCGCAGTTTCAGGCGATGAAGCCCAATAGCATCTTCATCAATATCGCACGCGGCAAACTGGTGGACGTCGACGCGGTGTATCGCACGCTGCTCTCTGGACATATCGCCGCAGCAGGGCTCGACGTGCTGCCCAACGAACCGCCCATGCCGCTGCCGCCGCTGCTCGAAGCGTGGCGCAACGGCGAAGAATGGCTGGCGGGCCGTTTCATCGTCACGCCGCACGCCGCCTTCTATTCGGAAGCCGGCTATCTCGACATGCGCACGTTCTCCGCGCAGATGCTGGTCGATTATCTGGTGCACGGACGCCTGCGCAACAACGTCAATCCGGCCTGGCAGCACGCCACCCCTTCAACCCGATAAAGCGAACGTCATGGCCTATCAACAGCTTTATGTGAGTTTCACTCTTCTCTCCGACGACGTGCTCGCGCAATGGCGTCTGATTCCGCCCGCCGTCGCCTCCGACTGCATGAACCGCACGCAGGTGATGGCGTCGATCATCAAGCCGATCAACGCGGGCGTGCGCTTGTGCGGCCAGGCGCGCACGGTCGCGACGATGGTCGGCGACTGCGGGCCGATCTGCAACCTGATCGGCAGCGCGCGGCCCGGCGAAATTCTCGTGGTCGATGCAGGCGGCGCGGAAGACATCGCCGTGTGGGGCGGCGTGATGACCGAGGAGGCCGTGCATCGCGGCCTCGGCGGCGCGGTAATCGACGGTGCAATTCGCGATGTCGCCGATATGCGGCGACTCAAGTTCAACATGTTCTGCCGCTCGGTGGTGCCGCGCGGTCCGCATCACGGTTTCGGTGGCACGGTCGATACGACCATTGCGGCGGCGGGCGCGCCTGTCAGTCCCGGCGATATCGTGCTCGGCGACGACGACGGCGTGGTGATCGTGCCGCTCGCGATCGCCGAAGAAGTGCTCAAGGCGGCGCAAGCCCATCTGCTGAAGGAGGCGAAGTGGATCGATGGCATTCGAGGCGGGGTGTCGATCAGCGAGATGTTCGCGCTGCCGCAGGCGCAAACCACGACGCATCCGACGGCGCTGGGCCAGGCGCAAGCAGCGGAACCGCAGCGTTAGCGCGGATGCATGCGCGGCGCGCGGAGCAAACGGATCTACCCGCCCGCTTGCGCAACGTGCTGTGCCTGAACGATTTCGCGAACGTGGCGAAGCGCCGTTTGCCCGGAGCGATGTACGCGTACGTGCACGGCTGGTCCGAGGATGGCGCGACACACCGGCGCAATCTGTACGGCTTTGAGACACGCGCTTTCGTGCCGCGTGTGCTGGTCGATATCGAGCGGCGCGATACGCGCACGACGCTGTTCGGCGTCGAATACGCAGCGCCGTTCGGCATTGCGCCGATGGGGTGCAGCCGTCTTGCCGCGGCGCACGCGGACGAACTGTTGGCGCGTGAAGCGGCGACGGCGGGGCTGCCGTTCATCCTCAGCGGCGCTTCGCTGACGCCGCTCGAAACGGTGCGCGCGGCGGGCTCGACAAGTTGGTTTCAGGCCTACATTCCCGGTGATTTCGCGCGCATCGATCCGATGCTGGAACGTGTTGCGTTAGCGGGCTACGACACGCTGGTCGTCAATGTCGATACCGCCGTCCACCCGCAGCACGAATACGCCGACAAGCGCGGCTTCCGCTCGCCGTTCAGACCGAGCGCGCAGCTTGCGTGGCAGGCGTTGACGCGGCTTCCGTGGTGCTGGCGCGTGCTCGGCGAGAGCGTGCTGACGCGCCATCCGCTGCGCTTCGAGAATATGGATGCGATCGGCGGGCCACCGGTGTTTTCGCGCACGCTGGTGCGCGATATCGGACGGCGCGGCGCGTTGTCGTGGGCGCATATCGAACGGATCCGGCAGCGCTGGCCGGGGCGTCTGGTGCTAAAAGGCGTGATGTCCGCCGACGATGCGCTGCTCGCCCAGCGAGCGGGCATCGACGGCATCATCGTGTCGAATCATGGCGGACGTCAGGTGGATTGCGCGCTCGGCGCGCTCGATGCGCTCGATGCGATTGCCGCGCGGGTGGATCGCGATCGTCTCGCGCTGATCTATGACGGCGGCATCCGGCGCGGTTCCGACGTGCTGAAAGCGTTGCATGGCGGCGCGCATTTCGTGCTGGTTGGACGGCCTTTGTTGATGGCCGCAGCCGCCGCCGACGCGATAGGCATCGCGTACGCGCTCTCGCTCCTGCAGCGCGAAATCGGCACGAATATGGGACTGCTCGGCATCAACCGCATCGACGAGGTGGCGCAGCTCGAACTGCGGCGCGACTGATTTCGGCCTTTGCGCGTTTTTCATAAACGTTATCAGGGAGAGGAACATGATGGACAAGCCAATCCGCGTACTCACGCCGACCTGCACGCTCGGCTACGGTTTCGCCGCCGACGCCTTCGAGCGCGCGATGTCGATGCATCCCGACGTGATCGCCGTCGATGCCGGTTCGACCGATCCCGGCCCGCACTATCTCGGCTCGGGCGAAGCGCTGGTGTCGGACATCAGCATCCGCCGCGAACTCACGGTAATGATCGTCTCGGCGCAGCGCGCGGGCATTCCGGTGATCGTCGGCAGCGCGGGCGGCGCGGGCACCGGCACGCATGTCGACGAAGTGGTGCGGATCGTACGCGAGATCGTCGCCAGCGAGCGTTTGAGTCTGCGGCTCGCGTGGATCTATTCGGACATTCCGGCGAGCCTCGTCGCGGATGCAACCGGCTGCGGCGAAGTGCGTGATTTCGAAGCGGGCTGGGAACTGAGCGCCGACGACGCGCGCACCAGTCACGCGATCGTTGCGCAGATGGGCCATGAGCCGATCGTCGAGGCGCTGAAAGCGGGCGCTGATGTGATCATCGCGGGCCGCGCCTGCGACGACTCGGTGATCGCCGCATTCCCGATCTGGAAGGGCGCCGATCCGGGCCTGGCAATTCATATGGGCAAGATTCTCGAATGCGGCGCATTTTCTGCCGAACCGCACGGCACAGACGTGATGATGGGCGTGATAGACGACACGGGTTTCACGCTGGAGCCGGGCAGTCTGAAGCGTCGCGCGTCGCTGACATCGGTAGCTGCGCACACGCTGTACGAGCGCGAAAATCCGTTCCGTCAGGCGGGGCCGGGCCATGAACTCGATTTGTCCGCCTGCGATTTCACGCAGATCAGCGATCGCGAAGTGCGGGTGACCGGCTCGCGTTTCATTGCCGCGGACGACTATTGGGTGAAGCTCGAAGGCGCGCGGCGACGGGGTTATCGCACGATTACCGTAGCGGGCGTGCGCTGCCCGACCATGATCGCGCGCATCGACATCTTGCTCGCCGATGCGAAAGCCGCGGCGCTCGCGTATTTCGAATCTCCCGATCTCGACGTGCAGTTCCACGTGTATGGCCGCGATGGCGTGATGCGCGGCCTCGAACCCGTTCGCAAGTCCATGAGTCACGAACTCGGCCTCGTGATCGAAGCGGTCGCGCACGAACAGTCGCTCGCGCATGCGGCGGCGCATTTCATCAGCGGCACGCTGCTGCACGTGAGCTTTCCGGGCATGTTCAACACGGCGGGCAATCTCGCCTTTCCGTATTCGCCTTCCGAAGTCGATGCCGGTCCGGTATATGAGTTCTCTGCGTATCATCTTTTGAAAACCGCATCGCCGACGGCACTTTTCCCCATTCACTACGAGGCGCTCGCATCATGACGACCGTTCCGCTTTCGTCGCTCGCGACGGTGATCCGCAGCAAGAACGCCGGGCCGTTCCTGCTCACCTTCGACGTGATGTTCGAAGACGCCGCGCATTTTGACACCGTCTGGGAATCGGGCCGCTTCACGAAGCCTGCGATGGCCGAACTGTTCGGCGTCGAAGAAAACGCCATTACGTCGATTTTCGCCGTGCCGCGCGGCCAGGCGATAAAGGTGACGATGCGCCGGCAATTGCCGCAAGGCAAGCTCGGCGAATCGGATATGTACGGCTGCCAGCAGCACGCGCCGTTGCTCGATTTAGCGATTCCGCTGCGTGTGGCTTGAGTTCTGGCGCGACCAATAAAGTGATCGTGGGCGGCGGCGTGGCCGGCAGTTCGATCGCCTATTTTCTGCGGACGATGGATCTGCGTGCCGACGTGACCATGCTGGAGCGCGATCCGACGTATGCGCGCTCGTCGTCGGCCTGGTCGGCGGCGTTGAACGGCAGTAGGTTTCCAGGTTTCGTCGTAATAGGGCGTTCAGGTAACCTTGCTCAATCGAAACGGTGGCGTGGGTGAAGAATGAAGACGCTGGATCCGAGTGTGGCACGGGTGCTTAAACGGTTGCACTATCCGATGGAAGTCATGCTGACTTGCGTGCGTTGGTACGTCGCCTATCCGCTAAGCTTGCGTCATCTCGAAGAAATGATGGCCGAACGTGGGATTGCGGTGGATCATTCCACGGTGCACCGCTGGGCCATCAAGCTTCTGCCCGTGCTTGAGAAGGCGTTTCGCCGCTGCCGTAGAACGCATTAAAGATGTCAACTTTGCGAGTATAAAGTTGTCAATCCGCGCTTCGGAGCGTCCCGGTAGCATGGCGATCCTTGGTCAGTATGGGTTTGCCGGGCGCGAAATAAAGTCGTCACCTCGCGCTTGATGCGCCAGTTGACGCGGGGCCGCTTACTGTGATCCAAATCGCGGCGACCCACGTATGCGAACCGCATCGGTCAGCAAGCGGCCATGAGCGGCCAGTCGACATTGGTGCGTAGATCGTCAACAATTACCCGGTGTATATGCCCAGTCGGAGCACGCGAATTACCGCAGCGTTATCATGAGCAACACAATCTAGGCATCAGCAATCGACGTTTAACATGACCATCAAGAAACTGTTCTATTACCCCAGCAACGCAAGCATGGCCCCGCACATTGTTCTGGAAGAAATCGGCCAGCCTTTCGGGTTAATGCTTGTAGATCGCACGCAGGATGAGCATAAGTCGACGGAGTATCTGCGACTGAACCCCAACGGATTGATCCCGGTATTGGTTGATGGCGACATGGTGCTGTATGAGACGGCTGCCATTTGCCTGCATTTGGCTGACACACATCCAGAGAGCAGGATGGCGCCCAGACTGGCGACGCCGGAACGTGCCGACTTTTACAAGTGGCTCATGTGGTTGACGAACACACTGCAAACGGCGTTGATTGTCTATTTTTACCCGGAGCGCTGGGTGGATGCCGACAACGCGCTGGGCGCGAACCAAGTGCAAGCTCATGCCGAATCAAAGATCGGCACCTTGCTTGACCAGTTGGAGTCGCAACTTCAATCGAGCGATGGTCCTTGGTTGCTGGGGGAGCAATACACGATCCTTGATCCCTACGCGTTCATGCTCTGCCGGTGGACAAGGGGCTTCACGAAACCCGCGCGCGTATGGCCACTGCTCGGTCAGTATTTGCAACGGATGCTAGCGCGACCTGCGATCCAGCGCGTGATCAAAACGGAAGGGCTTGCAGCTCCATTGGTGTAATACGATCCCTGCCAGATTGTTTGTCTGTTGTCGGGAGGTCCCGACCGTCCTTTTCGGATCGATTCGTCCAACGCGTCGGGCAGGACCCGGCCAACAAGCGTCGTTCGCTGCGCTCGGGTAACGGATGGTGGAGCGACTTCCTTGCACCGGAAAGCGGCCGGTAGGATTCGATGGGCGGCAACATACGCAGACTCCGGCGGACGTGCGTTGCTGGATAATCTAGCTTTTTTGCGCTAATTTTGGCGTGCTGTGACCCTCCCTAATCAGAATTACAAGGAAGCTTTCGTGACTGTCGACTCCAAAATCATTTCTCGCTTGAACGAATTGATTGAGTTGGGCAAACGTGTACTAGCGACTCGGCGCTCTCCCACGCCCGGCTTTTTAACCGGTGACTTTGTTGACGTTCAACTTGCAAATCAATGGCTCACGAGTTGCCTTAACCTTCTATCCAGAGTGCTAGGGGAAAACAGCGCCCACTATCAACGCATCAAGGAGCAGTTCCCGGAATATCCTAAGTGGGCAAATGTTGATCAAGCTTTCGGGGTCCTACTTGCGGCGAAAGACGACTACGAGTCTGGCAGCATCTTCAGCGTTAAGACGCTTATCGAAGCAGAGGTCTTTGATGAGTTCTTGGGCCAGGCGGAGCACCTATTGGAGGCAGGCTATTTTCAGCCGGCGGCTGTCCTTGCTGGAAGCGTCCTGGAGGACGGTTTGCGAAAACTTTGCATCGCAAACGACATAACGTTACCGGATAAAGCAAAGCTAGATTGGATGAATTCCGAATTGGCAAAGAAGGGAAAATACTCAAAGCTCATGCAGAAAAGAATCACTACGATTGCCGATCTTCGAAACAGTGCTGCACATGGCAAGTGGGACGAATTCGAGAAAGCGGATGTGGAATCAATGTTGCGCGACGTGCGAGACTTCATGACCAAACATTACGACTAGCATGGGCGAGGCGATGGTAAGCAACGGCTGGAATGGTCAGCTCCCCTCGCGAGCCGCCCTTGGGAACCGCGATAGATGACGGTCTTTTCGCCTGACTCGCGTTGGTGATATCCACTATCTGGCAAAAAACACTCGAACGGATGAGTGTTGTACACATGGGTGGTGTGTGCTTCTCCAAAGGCTCGGTTGCGTATCGCCCTCGCAATCGGTATGCCGCTTACTATGACGTATCCAGCGTCGAGTTTAGGACAATTGAGTCGACCATCGGTTCGTTGGCCCGTGCGACCTCCATCAAACGGGGGAAATTGAAGACCGGCTTCGACAAACCTATCGCGGAAGGAATGTGCGCTAACGCACATTCTCGACGTTTATCACAGACTCGAACCGGTGAATATTGTTGAATAATTAACTGCTACGCCAGCAGGTTATGCCACCACGAGGGGCGAGGAGGCAATATGCGGGAATTGCATCCAAATCAGGAGTTGGTACGCGTACTGCGTCGTGTCGTTGACCACATCGTTACGAGCGCACCTGAAGCAATTGCGTATAAAGCGTATCCATGGTGGGAGTATCTTAAGAACGTCGACTATCGGCTTGATGAGCGGCGCGCGCACTCCGCGTCAGACAAAGCAAAAACTCGAGCATTCGCGGAGGCGATCGACACTGTCGTCCAAGCGATAGCTCGCGAAGACTGGCTGCCGGCTTACGAAGCTTTAAAAATTGCGGTTATGGCGGGTCCGCTACCTGGGAATCCGGGACATCGTCCATCGTTGCCACCGGACGACGATGTGTTGGCTGATCCCGCACAAGAAGAGCGCATTCGAAAGCGAGTGGAGGAACGTCGACGTACTCGCGCAAGTGGGCAATCGAATCTTACAGGGACGACAGTCGACTCGATCCTCGGACGCCTGAAATAGAGGGCAAAAGCATGTTCAGCGCGTTGACGAAACTCGCCGACAAGCCGTTCATAGTCGGCTATTTTCTGCCCGTTTTGCTTGCGGCAATATGCTTCGTTTACACCGCTCCGGAATCCTATCTGCCGACGCTGAAAGATCTCTCCAAGACTAAAGATATTGGCGATTTAACCTTCTTTGTTCTCGCCGTATGGACGTTCTCAGTCTTGCTTACCGAGGGAAACTATTGGATGTATCGAGCGCTTGAGGGATACTTTGGTCCACTAAATTCAAAGAATCGACTTAAAAATCGTCAGGAACGGCATATGTACCTTATTAATAAAATATCGACGGCGCGGTTTTCTTGGCAAAAAAAACTTGACCAGCTTATTGACACAAAGAATCCGTCCGAAGCGCAGCGGATCGAGGAGCGGACCGCATACGACCAGTATTTGGCTTTGCTCTATACGTTTCGGAAAAGATATCCCAAGGATATTAGTAGGGTGCGCCCTACTAGATTCGGCAACACGATTGTCGCATTTGAGAGCTATCCGCTTCAAGTATACGGAGCAGAAAGCATTACATTTTGGCCTCGTCTTCAGGCTGCGATCCCGAAGGATTTCGCTGCCTCGCTGACCGATGCAAAGTCACAAGTGGATCTCTTCGTTAATGGTAAGCGCACGGCCATCCCGTCTTGAGTTGCGTGGAGGGTCTTGGGAGCATCGTATCCACTTGAATAGGTGGACACGTGAACACTATCGAAGAAGAAGCGCCACTTGGCCGTCGTCGACGCCGGCGCTATAGCGTCGAGTTCAAAGCCCAGGTGGTGGCGGCTTGCCAAGGCCCCGGGGTGTCGCTCGCGGCCATCGCATTGCACCACAAGCTGAACGCGAATCTGCTGCGACGTTGGGTAGAGCAGGCCGAAAGGAACGATTGCGTGCTGGTGGCGCGTGGCGACATATCAGCACCATCAGTAGCGGCACCGGCGTTCGTTCCGCTTCCTCTGGAGACGCGGACCGCGCGTGCGGCTGAGATCCGCGTGGAAGTTCGTCGCGCGGACCAGTCGATTACGGTTAGCTGGCCGACATCAGAGGCGGCGCAATGCGCCGCCTGGCTGCGGGAGTGGCTCGCGTGATCCGCATTGATGAAGTGTGGCTGGCAGTCGAGCCGCTGGATATGCGTGCGGGCTTCGACACCGCACTGGCGCGTGTGGTCAAGGTGTTCGGCGCTGCGCATCCGCACCATGCTTACCTCTTTGCCAACCGGCGGGCCAATCGCCTGAAGGTGCTGGTTCACGACGGAATCGGGATATGGCTGGCAGCGCGACGTTTGAACGAGGGACAGTTCGCCTGGCCTCACGCTGGCAGCGAGCCGAAGCAACATGCACTCACGCAGGAACAGCTCGCCGCTCTGGTGGTGGGCTTGCCGTGGCAGCGCATCGGCCCGAATGGTGTGATCCGCGTCGTATGAGGCCAACAGGGACGTAAACAGTTGCGCTTCCACGGTGCCTGGGGTTCTGGCAGACTGGTTTGCATGACCCTGCCCGCCGACCTCAACGCCCTTAGCCCGGAACAGTTACGCGCCCTTGCCGCGCAGCTGATTGCCCAGGTGCAGGACAGGGACCGGGAGATTGAGGAGAAGACGCGGGAGGTCGAAGAGAACGAACGCGAACTGCATTACCGGCAGACGCGTATCGAGCAGTTAAGCCACGAGATATCCATCCTCAAACGCCAGCAGTTTGGCCGGCGTAGCGAACAGTTCACCAGCGAGCAGATGAGCCTGCTGGACGAAGCAATCGACGCCGATCTGGCCGCCATCGAACTGGAGCTCGAGCAGCTTCAGCCACAAGCGCCCGCCGACCAGTCAACCCAGCAACCGAAGCGCACATCGCTGCCAGCGCAACTGCCGCGCACGGAGATCCACCACGAACCGGACAGCATCCTGTGTCACTGTGGCTGCGAGCGCGTGCGAATCGGTGAGGACATAAGCGAGAAGCTGGACTACACGCCCGGTGTCTTTGCAGTAGAGCGACATATCCGTGGCAAGTGGGTGTGCAAGAACTGTGAAACGCTGATTCAGGCGCCGGTGCCCGCACACGTCATCGACAAGGGTATCCCGACTACGGGACTGCTGGCCTCGGTGCTGGTCGCCAAATATGCGGATCACCTTCCGCTGTATCGTCAGGAACAGATCTTTGCGCGGGCGGGTCTGGCGATACCGCGATCGACATTGGGTGCGTGGGTTGGCACGTGCGGCGCACAGTTGCAGCCACTGGTCGACGCGCTCCATCAGGAACTCCTGCAGCAGGGCGTGCTGCACGCGGATGAGACACCGGTGCAGATGCTCAGTCCCGGTAAAGGGAAGACACACCGGGCGTACCTGTGGGCGTATACACCCACGCACTTCAACGAGCTTCGCGCTGTGGTCTACGACTTCGCCGTCAGCCGTGCAGGCGAACATGCCCGTGCGTTCCTCGCTGACTGGCAGGGCAAACTGGTGTGCGACGATTACGGCGGCTACAAGGCTGGCTTCCAGCAGGGCATCACTGAAATCGGATGCGCTGCGCACGCACGGCGCAAGTTCTTCGACCTGCATGCCAATCACAGCAGTCAGGTTGCCGGACAGGCCATGCCATTCTTCGCTGCGCTTTACGATATCGAGCGCGACGCTGCAGTGCTCGATGCAGAGGAACGGCGCAAACTGCGGCAGAGCCGGGCCAAACCATTGTGCGACGCACTTTACGAATGGATGGTGGCGCAGCGCAAGCTGGTTTCGGAAGGTTCAGCGATTGCAAAAGCGCTGGATTACAGTCTCAAGCGTTGGGAGGCGCTCACGCGTTATCTCGACGACGGACACGTGCCAATAGATAACAACTGGGTAGAAAACCAGATCCGTCCATGGGCCATCGGGAGGGCCAACTGGTTATTTGCCGGCTCGCTACGGGCGGGTCAACGCGCTGCCGCCATCATGAGCCTGATAAGGTCGGCACAACTTAACGGCCATGACCCGCACGCCTATCTGAAGGACATCCTCACGCGGCTTCCTATCCACAAGGCCAGCGACATCTCGGCATTGTTGCCGCATCGCTGGCAACCAACGGGGATCGTCGACTAACCCGACCCGTCAAGATGGGTTTGCTGCGCGCTTACCGTTAATGTCATCTACTTGGCATTAACCTTCGGTATTTGGTCGGCGGCACGGTTTCTTGTTGAAAGCTTTGGAACTGGAATCTGGCACTTTTTGCCTCTTCTTCAAATGCTTGTTGCGTTCGCGCTGGTACGTCTGGCTTACGAGTTGGCTGTCTCGTCCGCCGCTCAGTGGGGTGATGTCGTAAAGTCTGCATTTGATCTCTATCTCCCGGCGTTAGCGCATCAACTAGGCTACGAATTGCCTGATACGTTGGATCAACGCTTCAAATTCTGGGAGGCCGTCGCAAAGCAGTTTCAATTTTTTCAGCCACTCCGTCCGGAAGATTGGAAGGTCTTCTCCAAGACCACCGGTGAAGCAACTCCGTCGGATAATTCGGCGCAAACGGAGGGAAAACCGGAAGAGGAAAGTGACGATGCGGAAGGGGAGCATGCACGCAATCGAGTGCTGGCAAAAAAGGACAGCGTCGCCTTTCAAGAAATCGAGCACTAAGTTCATTTCGATTCGATATTTTCATCGTTTGCGTTCGCATTGGCAGGCTCGCCTATTCCAGCAGGCCGATGAACGCCATCGCACGGGCGATGGACCCGAATGTCTGCTGCGCACACGTTAGGTGCCTTTGAAAGGGCGCGGACACCACAGGCAGCTTCGGGTCGACTTCTGCCAAACGAAAATGGGTCTACGGATGGAATATCCATTAACCGGCGAATAGTTTGCGCTCCTGGACTTTGGGTCCGCAACGGCACCGCTAAGCCTTTTTCATAAACTCTTCTTCCAGTTTGAGAAGTCGTCTTGATCGCGCGCGAAGTCGCTTGACGGGAGTCCCAAAGTAGACACCCCACGGGCCGAGACTCTTGGTAACCAATGACAGCGCCCCGATCGACGCTCCTTCGCCAATGGAGCACCCTGGCAGGATGATACTTCCCGATCCAACAATGACGTGGCGTCCGAGGATTACTGGCGCGACCTTGACGTTCAGGAAATCCTTCGGCACGGTAGGATTCGTCAGCGCCGCGCCCGAGTAATCGTCCGATGTGCTGTAGATACGCACTCCTTGCGACAATCCAGAGAAGTCGTCCAGCTCGATACCGCCGCCGCCAGCGAGAAACGCCATGCCTCCGATATGGACGTGCGACCCGATTCTTATGTAGCCGCTCGCCGCTGATAGCACCGTTGGGCCGTCGATGCGAACGTTGTCGCCGATCGAGATGTTATCGAGGCCAATAATGATGCAGTTCTTTGCCACCCTGACGTTCGTGCCGACCTTGCGAAATCCGAACTTCGAAAGTTCGTCGTCGGCCCAGTAACCTGGATTGAAAGTGGTTTCCATAGTATCTAGCTAACTCCTGTCTGCGATCTGATTTGAAACCCGTCCGATACAATGAGGACGCTCACGTCCTGAAATCGAGCGTTGGTGGGAGCGCATGACGGCCTACTGCAACGGCCGCGACGCGCAGAGTGCTTGCCGTAGTACGCAAGAATGGAGATGTCCGCGCAGGCGGGAGCCGATGGACGAACGGCATCGGTCATGGTGGCGATTTCAAGCACTTCCAACAGGCGCGAGCCGACGATCGCGATAAGAGCGCCAGAAGCGTCTGCCAGGCGGGACGGTCCGACATCCGCAATGGCTCGCGCTGCCGCACGTCGCGCCCGATCTGCGCCGTCGATTCCGATGTATGCCTCGGGTTGTCCGGCACACAGGAGGCACTCCGAGAGAACTCGGATCGACCGGGCGCGCCTTGTTGAAATGCTCCGGATAGTCCATCAGCGACAATTTGCGCGGAGGCATTGAATGTGCTGGAAGCAGTCGTCACGAGATAGAGTCGCAGACATATTTGTTCCTTCGTATGACACGTCTTTCAATAGGACCCCGTCAGCGCTATCGAGCGTCTCGTCGACCAGTGCAGCAATCCATCGCTCCACCAACGGCTGTACGGTTAGTTGAACCTGCTCGCTTGCTGCGCTGCGGTGTCGGTGGTCTTCAGCGTAAAGGAGTTGTCGGGGAAAACGTCTGCTTCCCAACCACTGCGGTCGCGGTACGCGAGGCGGAGCTCGTTGTTCGGACCGTCCTCCGGGTTCATGTCCGGTATGCTGTAAGCGCTCATGAAGTTCTGCACGAAGACTTTGCTCGGCAGACTTCCAAATGTCTGGTTGACCAGTGCCGAACCAAACGTGAGTATCGACAGGCGTCCCCCGACAAACGTCATTGCGGCGAGGATGACGCCATCGCTATTGCAGATTCCCGCATAGATGCCGGCCCCAAGCGACTGCGAAGCGTCGTAGACCGTACACGCCGGATTATTCAGCAGGGCGCTGAACTCGTGCTTCACGTCCTCAAGCGAATCGCCCAGCTGGATGCCCTTGACGCGTGGTCCACGATGCACCTTGTCGGATGGCGCAAATGTCTTTTCGACTTTGGCTGCAGGCGCGCCGTTTTCGTCGGCTTCGTCCTTTTCGTTTTCCGTCGCGCTGGCCGCCGGTGTAGTACTCGCGGATGTCGCAGGCGGCGCGGATATCGTTGCAGGCGTCGCTGACGATGTGGACGCACTGTCGGCAGAAGTGGTTGTGGTCGGATGCTCGGAGCAGGCCGTAAGCAGCAACGACAGCGCCAGCATAACGGCAGTGCACGACATGGTAATCAGCGTATGACGGAATTCTATGGATTGCATCTCTGGTCCTGTTTGTGAAACGGAAGGTTGGTTCGTTTGTTATTGAAATGGCCGCAATACGACTGCCAGAGATACATGCGGATCAACGGTCAGTTTGTGGTCGGATCGTGCTGCGCATCGAGCGCGCGTGCGCATACCCGAAACGCCGCTTCGCCGATAAGTCCGCTCGTCCTGAGTGCCTGAAGCCGATCACGCCGAACATCAAGGGCATGCGCGTTATCACCAACGAAACGCCATACGACTTCAATCAGCTTTCGCCAGACACGACGGCGCAGGATCAGGTACGGCACAACCGCAAAAGCACTAAGGCAGATGCACGTCGCAGCCCAACCCCATGAGGACAGTCCCACCCGGTTGACTCGCAGCCGGTGCATGTCGAATGCGATGCCAGCGGCGGCAGGTACAGCGGTGAGTAGCCAGATCATCGTCACGTTTTTCACGATCTCTCCTGTGGAGATTATACATATATATGCGCATACAGCATATTCAGAATGCGCATCTAGAATTTGAATATGAGACCCCATCCCATCCATGACGACCGCTATCAGAACGCCGTTGCTCGACTTAAGCAGCTACGCGAGCAGCGTGGCTTGCACCAGCAGGCCGTAGCTGAGCGGCTTGGCCGAACGCAAACGTACGTATCCAGATACGAGAGCGGCGGACGGCGTCTCGATCTGATCGAGTTACTGGATGTCCTCGTCGCCCTGGGTGCAGATCCGCATGAGTTCATTGACCGCGTGCTGGAGCAACCCCTGAAGGCGTTGCCGCGAGGACAATAGTGGCTGTTCCACGGTGTGCAATTGCGCCGTCACGGCGGTTTCCTGTCTGGCCGTTTTGATCTAGTAAGCCGCAAGGACATCGCGGCGTCCAGCGTGACCCGGTAGCTCGCCCATGCGGTGACGTACAGGCCGCTGCGCTCACGTTTGGCACCCGGCGAAAATTCGAGGCGGGCGTTGTGTGGCCCAATTCCTGGGTGCGATTCCGAAGAGTCCGTGATGAGGATCGCCGACGGTACGAAGCAGCGCGCCACCGTGATCCCCTCCGTTCCCGTCGCAAGCACGGCATGTTGCTGTCGGGGACAGCCAAGCGGAGCAAAGCTCAGAATCACGGGTAGTCCGTTCTGCAAGGCCGTCTGGGTGAAGTCGAGTACGCGGTAGTGAGCCCCAGCTACGTGGGCAAAAGTCAGCCCGAAATCCAGTTCCTCAAGCCGCTGCCCAAGTTCTTCAAGGCCAATGCCATCCGTATAGGCGTCTTTGAGCTTCAGCCAGAACCGTTTCGCGTTCGGCTTGGACCGCGGATTCGATATAAGGCCAGGCGCATCGAGGATGCCGAGGAGGGTCAGCGCCGCTGCTGCTGCGTGGGTCGCGCAGCCCCCTGCAATCTCGCCTTGTGAACAGTAAATCTTCGAGTCTGTCGACAGCAGTTTCTGCACAATAAAATCAGGCATGCTTAATATTCACTCGGCAAAAGTAAGGTTGATGCGCTACGGTCTGATTCTGTGATTACCCAGACCTTCTCCCGTCGTGTGCCGACTTCGTAGCACGACAGGATGCGCGCACCGGTCAGAATGGCGTCCCGATTCGCCCTAACATCGGACGCACACAGGTCTCCGAAATCGCCGCACTGATGGCGATGCAGCAGGCTGGTCGCGTTTGTGCCGGTTCTATCGAGCAGGTCAATTGCGCCGGGAGTAGCCAGGAGGCGGCCGAGGGGAAATAACGGGTGTAACAGGACGCCCGGCAAGGCTTCTGAATTCATGGTCAGTTTCTCGAAAGTGCAGGCGAGCTTGTGCTTCCGGATGGACTCGGATGAACAGGCGTTAGCCCGGCGAAAACAGGGGAATCAAGGGGATGCGGCGAGGCCGCGAAATCTAGTACAGCGAGACGATGCGGAACGGCGCTTTGTCGACCGCGAGCACATGGCGGTCAGGTGCAGCCGGGAAGGACGGATTTCGCTCCGTGATCATGATTGACGGCGAGGCCAAAACAGCTGGAAATGCGTGCGGCGAGGCGCGAATTTCAGCGCTGCTTGTGACATAGGCAACCATCGATCAGGCGCTAATTTCATCAGCATAAAATCGCGATATTTAGTCAAAAATCAACTAAAAATCTTGAAATTTTCGTTATCCTAGCACGAAAATCCTGCTCCGCAAGCTCCCCGCAGCCCATAAAAGGGAAAGGATCAAACACCGAATTCTTACAAAAATAACAATTTTTCTTGCTGGTGCGGCGTCCGGACGGTGCATCGTCCCCTCCTACGGCGCAGCAAACACGGTAGATCGGGCCGGAATGGCCCGCAGGAGCTCTTCAGAGGGCATGGGTAGGGGCACGTAGCTCGAATGGCCCTGGCCGCCCGAACGTGTGGGTTTATGGGTGCAAATGAAGGATTTTTGTAATATATGTCGCGCGTCCACTCGATAATCTGACCAAATCCCCGCTGGCACAGTCCGAAAATGGCGGCACGGAGCGACGCGTCATCACACTTTTGTGGTGTAGGGGAACGGTGAACCGGCAGCTTGCCATTTCACAACGGCCTGTGCGACGCGCCCGCTTGTTATCAACGATTCAAAGCTCTCGACGTCGTCGTTGATCAGGTAATGATGCCAGTCGTGGTCCGCGCCTTCGACTGATAAAGGAAGGACGCATTCCGTCATGCGGTGCATGACGGTCGCAGCAATGCTTTTGAAATTCGGACGTGTCGTTTCGATTACGACAACGCCGTCGTTCGTGAGATCGGTGCAGACCAGGTCGAGGTCGACGGGGTCCGTGTGGAAGTTGACGATCATGGTAGTCGGTTAACAGCCCGGCAGTGCACATATGTGCGAAGCGCCGAGATCGGCCCACTCTGTCCTTCGGCCAGTTTCTGCGAACGTCTCCGTTGCGATTCAGCGTGGCCCTTCCGGCTCGGACATACAGGCTGGATGTAGCTGTAATCGGTCAATGAGCGGTTCCGCTCATGCTCATGAGAAATGATTCCGTTCAGGACGTAAAGGTTGTCGGGTTGATCTGCACGCTTAGCTGCTCGACGACGCTCGAAGAGCGTACATCCAGACCGAAGTAATGCCGAACGCCGAGAGTTCGCGAGCGTCGGGGTGAACGCACGCTGCATGTAATCACCCTTTCACTCGCTATTTGTAAGCGTTTCAATAAATAAAAGATGAGGTAAAGCACAGCCTCTCTGAAAAACATCTCCAGATTGCAGCCGATCTGGCACCGCTTTAAAAATGACTGTCCGCCGCGCATTTTCACCTTGATGGCTCTAGAGTTCTCGCTGACATTTGCCGTTATCACAAGAAGACTGCGGTGTTGTCAAATCGATTTGACGTGTTCGCTGTTCATAAAACCAGAATCGGACATCCGATCCGCCTTCCGAGGGCCGTAATATGCGTAATAACCAACCCATTACCCAGCAGGAATTCGAGTTTCCTGACAATGCAACGCTGATGTCGACAACCGACACAGAGAGTTACGTCACCTACGCCAACGCCGCATTCATGCAGGTGAGCGGTTTTTCCCTTGAAGAAATCCAGGGACAGCCCCACAACGTCGTGCGGCATCCGGACATGCCGAAAGAGGCGTTTGCCGACATGTGGTCGACGCTTAAAGGGGGCGAGCCGTGGTCCGCTCTGGTCAAGAACCGGCGCAAGAACGGCGATCACTACTGGGTCCGTGCCAACGCGACGCCGGTAGTGCGTAACGGACAACCGGCGGGATACATGTCAGTGCGAACCCAGGCCTCACGCGAGGAGATCGTGGCGGCGGAGGCACTTTACCGGGATTTCCGCGAAGGCAAAGCGGGCAACCGCCGTTTCCACAAGGGGCTGATTGTCCGGACAGGGCTCATGGGCTGGACCTCAGTGCTTCAGACGATGCCTGTACGCTGGAGAATCCGCTCGGCTTTGCTCACGCTTGCACCTGCGGTCGTTCTGGCTGCGTGGCTGCTGGGACTGAGAGGTGTCGCAGCCGCGGGCTTCGCGGGCGTATGCGCAGTGGTTTCGATGCTTGCATCGTTGTGGCTCGAAGCACAGATTTCGCGCCCCCTCGAGCAGGTTCTCGAACAGGCCCTGCGTGTAGCGTCGGGTGAAAGCCAGAAGGCCGTCCACATGAATCGTGTAGACGAAATCGGTATGACCTTGCGTACGATCAGTCAGCTTGGGTTGATGTTTCGCTGGCTGATCGACGATGTCAGCGGACAGGTGATCAATGTACAGACGGCAAGCAACGAGATCGCACAGGGCAACCACGACCTGAGCGTTCGCACTGAGCAGGCCGCATCGAACGTGCAGCAGACAGCGGCATCAATGACGCAGATGACCGCCACCGTCAAGAGCAACGCGAAGACGGCCGTCCATGCCAATCAACTCTCGGGTACAGCGCGCGACGCGGCCGCTGAGGGCGGGAGGGCCGTATCGGAAGTCGTCAGCACGATGAACGAGATCACGGAGAGTTCGAGAAAGATTGCCGACATCATCGGCGTGATCGACGGAATCGCCTTCCAGACAAATATTCTCGCGCTCAACGCGGCCGTTGAGGCTGCGCGCGCAGGCGATCAGGGGCGCGGCTTTGCCGTTGTTGCTGGTGAGGTGCGAGCGTTAGCGCAGCGTAGTGCCAACGCGGCCAAGGAGATCAAAAATCTGATCGGCGTGAGCGTGGAGAAAGTCGAGTCCGGCTCCAGACTGGTCGATGACGCCGGCAAGACGATGGACGACATCGTAGCGCAAGTGAAGCGGGTATCGGACCTGATCGCGGAGATCAGTTCGGCAACTGAGGAACAGAGTAGCGGCGTGACCCAGGTCGATCAGGCGGTCAGCGAGCTCGACCATATCACGCAACAGAACGCGGCCCTCGTCGAGCAAAGCACTGCGGCTTCCGAAAGCCTCAAGCAGCAGGCGACCCGGCTGGTGAACGCAGTGAGCGTTTTCCGGTGATGCGCCGTGCATGGGAACTAGTCACATGATCGCCCTTAAGCCCTTCTGGAAGATTTCTTGCCAGTGGTTGGGGAAGGTGGGTAGCCAACCAGATTTATCTGACGGCGTTGCGGGAGGATATTAATGAGCGAATTCCATCTTTCAGACGCGCAGTGGCATTGCGTGGAACATCTTTTCAACCATACCGATGTCAGGCGTGGACGCCCGCGTCGCGCCGATCGAGACATACTGAACGCTATCTTATGGGTGCAGACCAACGGTGAGAAATGGCATCACCTTCCTTCTCTTTACCCGCCGTCACAGACCTGCTATGCAAGGTATATTGCATGGCAACGTGCCGGTATGTTTCAACAAGCGCTGAACACGCTTGAGCGAGCAGGCATGTCTGCAGTGAGAGAAAGAGAGCGCGCTGCCAGAGATTAATGTTATGGCTCTCGCGATTGGTGCATTTGCCTCTCACGCCACTCGCTCGCACGGCGACGACATCGTTGCTTGCTCCCGGCGCTGTTCGGTAGGCATTCCGAGTGGGTCAGAAAATTTTCAATTCGAACAATGTGATAGAGAAATCGACGATTGCACGATCGCAGCCAGAAAACGGGCGCTCCTGGACGGCGGGCGATGGCTTTTGCCAGTTGCACGATGCAACCCTGCTGTATCTCATGAGGTGGCAACGCATTGCGATCACATTTTTTCGTCATGGGCGCTCAAATATCGAATTGTCGTTGACCAACTTTGGTCTTTGCGACCCGAGCGCCGGAGGTAACGCCGATGGTCCCATGTCTGTTCGGGACCGGACGGTTGAGAGATACGCGCCGGACTGGTACGAATTGGCCGTCATCTGTCCGATGCAGTCGGCGCATACGTGAGGCGGTTGATGGTCTTAACGGGCTTCAAGGCCTGATAGCGGGGGGACGACTTCGAAGTGCCAGACAGTTGGCTGGGTCTGCATCGGACGCACCGCTGTCGATACGGACGCTACCTGATCAAGCCAGAAAATCAGACATAGTTAGGGTAACGGTGTTGCGGCTGACGGTGATGGCGGTGCTGCGGCGGCACCGACCGGCAGCGACGAACCGAATAGCCGCGATGCCAGACGCGTTTGCAGACAACACGCGGATGCGCTTCCGCAATTGTCGGGAAAAATGCTGTCGCCGACGTAACCAGCAAGATCAATGAGATGAGTTTCCGCACTGTGCCCCCGTTCAATTCGCGCCATTTTACCGGGTACCCCCACATCGATAGCTTGCCATCTTTCGCACGTCTCCCTCCCGCCTCTCCTCTCGCGGGAAACTGGACCGGAACGTCGGGAGCAACCCCTTCCGCCGTTCGGAGGGGCTGGGTGAGGGTATGGTGTGGGGCAATCGCCCAAATCGATCGCAGAACTCCAACGAATCGGAAGTTAATCGTAATGTTTCGGAAATTCATCACTGCGTCGCCGTTTTGGCGCGGCTAGGGAAATGACAGCTCGGGTCGGTTGCAATGTGCCGCCGCGTTGTCGAAGGTTCCTCCAAAGCTTCAGAGGTGAACGGCGCAGCGCCCTGTGCATCTACCGTTGAAGCAGAGGAGAGAGCGGCATGCCTCCGTGTTCACGTACCCTTTCTATTCAGTTTTGCGTTGGCCCGCTGAGTTCGTCGGCCTTGCGGTGTTTCCAGGAGTGCAAGGGCGTCGTCAATGAGTCGCTCAAAAATTTCCTGTTGCGAAGGTGTCAAGTGCGAAAGTTTTTCGTGAACTCTCGCCGCGCGATCATGTGAGTTGACGCCGCCAACATAAAACAAGTCGGCAAGCCCACACTCCAACTCTTCCGCGATGCTAGCAAGGCGCTCAAGACTCGGTATCAACGTTCCGCGCTCGATTCTAGAGAGCGAGGATTGCTCTATTTGGATCAATTCAGACAACCTTTCTTGTGTCATGCCGAGCGCCTTTCGGCGAGCCGCAATGGCCGCACCGATCGACCGCGCTAGCTGTTCTATGTTGCTCAAGCCTGACACTCCCCTCGTTTGACGGGGAAGTGTCAGTTTCAAGCGCACCTTGTGGAAGGGCGTCATAGGACATAATATTCTCCATATGAAATAATATGTAACGCGCTGCGGGCGATTACTCCGTGCGCAGCATGCGCGTCGCCAATGTATCCGTCGGACAGTCGAAGGCTTCGCTGGCGTGGGCGGCAGGAGCAGCGCGTTCACGCGAACCATCTATCAACCACAAACGGGGTAACGCAACCATGAAGCTCGCGCACTCTTCTGTCATCGTTGTCGCGTTCGCCGCGACTGCTGCCCACGCACAATTGAATCTGCTGGGCGTCATTCAATCGGCGCAGTCTGCGATTGCGCAGGGAACGTCATCAGGCAAGCCTGACATACCGTCCGGCACGGCCTTGCTACAGCAAGCGAAAGGGCTGGCCGCGCAGCAAGTTTGGGCGCAGAAATCCTCCGAGGCCCAGCAGGAAAACGCGCAAGACATGGCCACGAGACAGGCGCAGCAGAACGCGTTCATGCAGCAGCAGCAAGCAAAAGACGACGCTGGACAGGCGGCTGGAGATAAGCGGGTCCGTGACGCGGAGGAATATCACGAGAAAGCTCAGCAGGAAAGCGCGCAGCGGGCCGCGCAAGCTGCAACGCAAGCGCGAGCAGCTTGCCCGGAGCTGGCGAACAAAAAACTAGGATTGGGCGCCGCGATGGTTACCTGCAAGAACAAAGGAATGTCGGAACAGCAAATGATGGCGACATTTGGCGATGCGCCGATTGCTGCGCAAGCATACGCGTCGGCTGTGGTGCAGGACATTTACGAGGACAATGTGACCAGCCCTCGCAGGGGAAACGACGTCTCCGACTATTACGACAAGTGCTATCGGCGGGGCACGCCCTGCCCCCGCCCACAGTGGTGACGATCACCCAAGACTAGGCCCGGTTCCGCTGGGACTGCGTGATTAAAGCAGGTGGGTTACCGGCATTTATCGCGCCCACAGGTTGTCGAGTTCGACGCTGTCTCTTTGGTGTCGGGCTCGACAAGCGCGATTTAAGTCGCCGCCGATGTGATCTGCTTATTGCACGGCGCGTCCCCGGTCTGACCTCCACTCCGATGGATCGGCTGCAGCACGCTTGACAGCGACACGCGTCACAGGCGCACGCGCTTGTCTGCCGATTGATCTGTGGGTCGCATCCCCACTTTCAACGCGCGCGGTAGCACCGTCGTGATTGCCTGCTGGCGCGCTGGAACCGATGGCGGCTGCTTCACCGGCAGCGATCGCGTTGGCACTTGTTGTTGGCTCGCACCGGGTAAGCGCGGTCGACCGGGCGCGCAGAACATCGGTGCGAGCCGCTCGATAGCCGCCTTGATGTAGTCACGCAGGATTTCTGCGTTGAACCACTCTATCTGATCCAGTCTCGAGATCGCCCTTTGCATACTGCGGCGATCGTTATTATCCAAGGCTTGCAATGCGACTTCGATGCCGACATGACAGGCGAGCCCCATGAATGTGCGACCGAGTGAAGTATTGAACGGAGCGCGATCCGGCTGCAGATGGAACAGTCGCACACCGTCGAAGCTCGACGCAAGTCCGGCCACCTCGGAAAGCAGATAGCCTCCTTTGCGCTGGCAGCGAACTTCCATGCGCCAGTGTTCCGGAATGGTTTTTTCCTTCTCCTTCGCCTGCAGCTTCCTGACGACAAGCTGCCAGTCCTTCGGGGACGCAAGCGCAGCTAGCGTCACCCACGCTGTTGACTTCAACTCGCGCCGCAGCGTTTCGGCGGCCTTGTCGTAGACGGTCAACCGGCAATCCGAGCCGAGGACGCCAACATAGAGCGTCGCGAGCGTGCCCTTGCCGTCGAAATCGCGCATGACGTTCGCGCCACCGCGTTTTTCCTTCATCGACACAAGCGTGCCCTCCAGCACGTTAATGTCGAAATCGATGTTGACGTCCATCCTCAAAACCAAAGCCTGCGACATGATCCGGGCAGTATTGACGCCGAACAGGAGTCGGAAGAAGCTCGCCAGTTCGCGAACGGCTTCAGCACCCGCGCGCAGATACGGGTTGGGGTTGAACTCGACGGTCAGCCAGTACGGATACACGGTTCGATTCGGCGACCACTCGATTCGAAGATGATCATTACCTACGCGCACGGAGAGGCAGTTCCTGAACGCACGGCCCTTCACGGATTTCCTCTTCGCTCCTCCCTTTTCAAGATCGGCCAGCTGTTGCTCGATAAAGTCGACGAGCGCATCGTCCGTATGCTTGACCAGCAAGGCAAGCTTGAACTTGTCGACACCAATGGCTAACACGTGTTCGAGCGGAAACGCGCTGCCGGTCTTTCGCCGCGGCGCAGGTGCTTCATGCAGCTTCATAATTGATCCTCGTACTATGGTGCCCATAGGGGCGAGTTCATTCGGCGCTCTCCCGTGCGGGAGAACGAGAGCTAAGACAGATACGCAGCCCTTTACAAGAATTAAGGCCGAGCGTCACCACAGCGCGTTGATCGTGCGGCCAACGTCTGTGCTTCGTGTTGAGATCAAAATCGTTAGTCGGCTATGTGCCAAGCGCTCCTATGCATCTGCCGATGCGAATGGGTTGACGGATCAGGTGACCATCGAATGCCTGTCATAAGCAGATGTTCGATGGGCTCGGGATGCCGACTACGTTTAGATGCGGTGCTGTTCGTGGTATTGAGTTGTGCGTCAATGGTTATAGGGAGACACTTATTACAGCCGCGCCACGCAGTGATACGAACTGCGAAAAACCCCTATAAAACAGGGCATGTTGCGATATCAAGGCAGTGCGAACGTCCGCACGTACCGGAAAAGTGGTTGAGTTTCCTGACTTGGACACACATACGTTGCGACCGGGTCAGGTTGTGCTGGTAACGCTATTTTTAAGGGATTTTTTCGATTTATGCGCTTCGCCGTCGACGCTTCGGTGGTCGACTTTCCTGACCTGGCCAACGACACCATACGGTTGGGAAAGTCGACGCACCACACGTCAGGTACGTCAGGCGGGCGACATAAAAATCATCATGGTCGGTTTCGTCCTCTTCAAAATTAGCATGCGGCGTTGCTGTACTTCACTGCGTGAATCTGCGTCGCTCGCTAACGGAACCTGCACGTCATTCCGTCGCGCGCTACAATCATTTTCAGGTCCACGGGAGGCCGCATGCTTCAAAGCGGGTTACTGGTCAGTGGTCGATGCCTTCATCACGAACGGCGCAGGCGCTTTCGCTCTAGTGACAACGCAGGGTGCGTGCGTGTTGTCGGCCGGATTCGAAACCGTTGCTTTCGGCGTGCTGCTGAAGGTGTTCGCGCCGAGCTTCTGGTCAGTAGATGACTGGGCTGAAATGCTATGATTATTTGTTGTTAGCCTCAGCCTTCAGTTTGGCGATGCATTCCTCGATTTCGGACAGGACCCAGCCACGGGCACGTTTCGACAGCGCGATCGGACGCGGCAGCTTCTGCATTTTGATCAATTCGTAAATGGTGGTGCGACCGACCGGATACATCTGCAGGAGATCGGGCATGCGGATGACGCGGGAATGCGACATCGTGGGCGTGTCCATCGGCGCAGCGACAGGCTGCGGAACCGATTTGGCATTGGGGCTTTTCTTCACGTGGCAGGCTCCGGGTTGTTTAACGGAATACGGCGGGACACTGACGAACATTTAGCGTCTGCGTGCAGTTTCGTTGCCTGCCCGCCCTCGTAGAGGAATTTTCCCGAGAAAATGCAATTTTCCGATTGCGGGTAGTTACCTGACTCACCGCAAGCACACTTCACGGCGAAGAAAACAGCATGCCCATGAAAGATCGTGCGCCTACATGGCTCACCCCTTCGCTTGAGCGAGATTTCGATCTGTTATCGGCAGACATGAAGCAGAGCATCCTTGAAGAGCGCGAACGGTGGCGCGTGGATGCTGAATCTACGCGGCACGCAAACGAAGCGTCATTGAATAGATTGGTAAAATCAATTGACGTGATCGCGTGGGCGACGATACCGGATCAACCGTTCTATACGCTTCACAAAGCGATCGAAATCACGGCTCGAGCGATAACAGTTGCCCTTCACGGCATATCCGCGAGTGAGGTCGAAACGTCGGAATATTGGACCGACACACTTGCAAAGCATCAAGAGCGTCTTCACGCACTGGTCGAACTTGGTCGATTGGATGTATTCGATATACACACGGCCGGTGCCTGCGCATTTGAGTCTGGTCTGCCCGACTGGGCGCAGTGCGCTAACCTTGGTCTCACCCGGTCAGGGATGGCGACCTTTGCGCGAAGTCAGGGCGTGGAGATCGGCGATGACCAGAAACCCGGGAAGACGAACAAAAAGAAGCAAGACACGTTGCTTAGGGTCGTTGCAGCGTTAATCTACTTGCGCAATCAGCCGCGAAGCGGACTCGCCATTTCGACAGAAATAGCGAACTGGACCGAGGGGCAGGGAATCAACGTCTCCTCGAAGACGGTAAACAACTACATCACGGACATCGAGAAAGAGCTTGGCCTCTCGCGAAAGGAGCTCTGCCTGTCCGAACGGGGAGATGTGTCAGACTGAGCGCGGCGCGAGCCAGCATGTAGCTTGCGGGGATAAGCGTTTCTTTGCACGCCTGCATTAGACGTTTCCCACTTGAGCAATATCTTCGCCTTCGTTGGTTGTCAAAATTGAATGTCGCTCGCCCAGCAGTTGCCATGCGTCTCTCATTTCGTTCGCATAGTCATGTTGCAGGTAGACCCGGTCGAGCTCGTCGTTGCGAGCGTCATTATGCATCGGTGAACGATGCTTTCGGCCACGCCAAGACTCTGCATCAAGGTTCCACGCGCGCTTCGCAAGTCATGGCACTCCCACTGTCGCTTTCCTATAGAATTCCGCCTATCACGAATTTGTCACAATCCGATACGGCGTGTGTTGAATTCCGTACCAACTCCGTACGGCGTATAAAATCGGCATGGAGTCTGTTGGTAACTATCTGATTTATTTGAATTTAATAGCAATAGGCTATCCTATATGTTCGGTCGATTCATGCCCACCGAGGGCAAGTTCTTTGAAATTTTCAATGCGCACGCAACGTGCATCGTCTCGGCAAGCCGTGAACTCGAGCTGCTGATCGACAATCTGCAGGACGCCGAGACCCATAAGCAAAACGTGCAGAAAGCCGAGAAGGCCGCTGACAAGCTCACGCACGAAACCATCGACCTGCTGCACAAGACGTTCATCACGCCGCTCGACCGCGACGAAATTCACAAGCTGATCACCACGATGGACGACATCCTCGACCTGATGGAGGACGTTGCCACCGCCATTTCGCTGTACGACGTGCAGGCCGTGACTTCCGAGGCGAGCCAGTTGGCGCACATCTGCACGGCCACTTCCGAGCGCGTGCAATTTGCCGTCAGTCTGCTGTCCGACATGAAGCAGGCAAGCCAGATTCTGAAGGCTTGCGAGGAAATCGACCGGCTGGAATCGGAAGCCGACCGCGTGCTGCGCTCGGCCATGTCGAAACTGTTCCGCGAAGAAGACAACGTCAAGACCCTGATCAAGCTGAAGGCGATCTACGAGTTGCTCGAAACGATCACGGACAAATGTGAAGATGTAGCGAACATCATCGAAGGCATCGTGCTGGAAAACGCATAATGCAATCGATACAACTCGCAATCTGGGTCGTCACTGGCCTGGTCGCCGTCGCGCTGATTTTCGACTTCATGAACGGCTTCCACGACGCGGCGAATTCGATCGCCACGGTCGTCTCGACCGGCGTGCTGAAACCGCAGCAGGCGGTTGCCTTTGCCGCGGCGTTCAACGTCATCGCGTATTTCGTGTTCCATCTGAAAGTGGCGGCGACCGTCGGCAAAGGCACGATCGATCCGAACATCGTCGACCATTACGTGATTTTCGGCGCGCTGGTCGGCGCGATCGGCTGGAACATCATCACCTGGCATTACGGCATTCCGTCGAGCTCGTCGCATGCGCTGATCGGCGGCCTGGTGGGCGCGGCGCTCGCCAAGTCGGGCTGGGGTTCGCTCAATGTCGACGGCCTGATGAAGACGGTGGCCTTCATCTTCATTTCGCCGCTGCTCGGCTTCGTGCTCGGCTCGTTCTTCATGCTGGCGGTGTCGTGGATCTATTTCCGCACGCCGCCGAGCAAGGTGGACCGGCGTTTCCGGCGTCTGCAACTGGTGTCCGCGGGCTTGTATAGCCTCGGCCACGGCGGTAACGACGCGCAGAAAACCATCGGCATCATCTGGATGCTGCTGATCGCGACCGGCTATGCGTCGTCGATCGCGGATGCGCCGCCGCTGTGGGTGATCGGCGGCTGCTATCTCTCCATGGGCATCGGTACGCTGTTCGGCGGCTGGCGGATCGTCCGCACGATGGGTCAGAAGATCACCAAGCTCAAGCCGGTCGGCGGTTTTTGCGCGGAGTCGGGCGGCGCGATCACGCTATTTACCGCCTCGTGGCTCGGCATTCCGGTGTCCACCACACATACGATTACCGGCGCGATCGTCGGTGTCGGCGCGACGCAAAAGCTGAGTGCGGTGCGCTGGGGCGTGGCCGGCAACATCGTCTGGGCGTGGATTCTGACGATTCCGGCTTCTGCGGCGCTCGCCGGGGTTGCGTGGTGGCTCGGCCACCGTTTCCTGTAGCCGCGGAAAACGCGGAAAACGCACGACGCGAGCGGCAGCGCCGCCTGCCGCCCGCTCCATTGCAGGGTTCTAGCGGGTTTCGAAGCGCGCCTAGATCAGCGGCGCGCTGCCTCCATCCATCGGGACGATCGCGCCCGTCACATAGCTTGCACGGCGGCTCGCCAGAAACAGCGCGACATCGGCGATTTCCTCCGGTTTGGCGAAGCGCCCAAGCGGCACTCTGGCCTGGCCGCGCGCGAGCGCTTCCGCACTGCCGATGCCTTGCTGCGTCGCCTCCAGTTTGACGGCTTCCTCGACACGCTCGGTAAGCGTCGCGCCGGGATTGATCGCGTTGATGCGGATGCCGTAGCGCGCGTAATAGTGCGCAAGGCCGACAGTGGCGAGCATCAGCGCGGCATTCGCGGCGCCGCCGGCAATGTGGATATCGCTCGCTATCTTGCCGCCCATGCCGATGATATTGACGATCGTGCCGGGCTCGCCCCCGCTCCCGGATTTTGCCCGCTCGGCCATGCGGCGCAGCACTTCCTGCTGCGGGTAGATGTAGGGGAAGTATTTCGCTTCCATCGTGGCGCGGAACGCCTCGGCATCGAGCGTTTCCGGGTCGTAGCGGCGCGCGGCGCCGGCGCTGTTGATCAGCACATCGATCGGGCCGACCGCGGTGCTGACTTCCTCGACGATATCGGCGGCGCTGTGCGGTTCGTGCAGATCGGCGCGGGTCCGGTGCACGTGCAGGCCTTCGTGTTTCAACTGTTCGTAGGCGCGCGCGAGGTTGGCGGGATCGCGCGAGACGATCGCGACTTTCGCGCCCTCGAGCGCAAACGCACGGGCACAGGCCAGCCCGATTCCCTTGCTGCCGCCCGTGATCAACACCACCTTGTCCTTGAGTCCGAGATCCATCGTCATCACCCGCTGTCGAAAGAATATCGATGACGATAGCAGATCGGCGGCGAGCTTGTGATGCACTGGTCCGCAGCGCCGTGCATGAGTGCAAGCCGCCGGGCGGACGTGTCAGCGCACTGACCACCAACCGCGCTGCGCGGCCTCAGAAGTTGCCGTTGGCGAAGCGGGCGATCGGGTCGTCGTTGGTTTGCGTGGGAGCGGGCATGCCGCGCGACGCCGTGGAAGCCCGCATGATCTGCACGTTGCCGCTTTCATCGGCTTGCTGCGCCTGCCGGGCCTGGCGTGCGGCGACGGCGGCGGGCGGCGGCGGTTCGAACGCGTCGGCTGCCGCGTCGATAGGATCGGGCGCGCGGACGGCCGCTGTTTGCGCCGCGCCGCGTGAAGCGGCCGGTTGTTGTTGCGCCATCGAGCCGGCGTTGCTGTCGTAAGCGCTGACCTGAGCGCCAGCAACCGGCGCCGGCGATACTGCGCCAGCCGCACGCGCCTGGATCTGCGCGGCGCTCATGGCGGGCGGTGGCGGCTCGAACGGATCAGCTTGTGCCGATGCCGTGAGCGGCTGAGCCTCCGCGGTCAAAGGCGCGCGAGGCGCCGCCGCAACTCGGGCCGTCTGCTGCGGCTGGGATTGGGGTTGCAGCGCACCTGCGGCATAGACCGGCGGTTGTGCCGCTGTCTTCGCCGAGGGCGGCGCCGCCACGGCCGCCGTCGTGCCCGCCGCACCCGCGTATGCCGGGGTTGTCTGCACCACCGGCGCGACGCGCTCAGGCTGCGGCGCCGCGGCCTGATAGCTCGGCGTATCGAACGGCGTTGGCGTTGCAGCCGGCGCGGCCACCCGACGAATGCCGTCGAAGCGTTTGGCCCAATACGGATTGGTCAGATAGTCGAGCCGCACCGTACCGCCGGTCGACGGCGCGTTGACGAAGCGCAGCTTGCCCACATAAATACCGACATGCGAATGCGCGCGCCCCGTCGTGTTGAAGAAAATCAGATCGCCCGGCGCGATCTCGTCCGGTTCTATCGACTCGCCGCGCCCGCTCATGTCCGCCGTCGTGCGCGGCAGATTCACGGAAGCCGCGCGCGAAACCACATAGCGTACCAATCCGCTGCAATCGAAGCCGCTATCCGGCGTATTGCCACCCCAGCGGTATGGAATGCCGACGAGGCTCATCGCCTGAATCGAGATTTCCTCACGGCCGATGCTGTGATCGACGAAGTTCGGAAACCCGGGCGGCGGAGCGTGATAAGCGCCGTTCGCCACCACGATCCCGCTGCCCGAGCCGCGCGACGACGTCTTTTGCGGCGCGCCGGCACAGGCGGCGAGCAGCAGAACGGTCAGCAGCGAAAAGGCGAGTCGGCGCATGAATACGAGGAGAGCGGTAAACGCTCGTTTAATGGCGGACGATGTCGGGATGGTAGCCCTTGGAGCCTTGCTCCGGCAAGAATTCTTCACAAATTACATGAAGTTCATGCGCTAAGTGTTGCCAGTCGGGAACGCACCGCCAAGAAAAAAGCCACGTCCGGAGTGCTCCGGACGTGGCTTCGGACTGAAGCTAACTAATTGAAACCTAGAGAATTTCCGACGCGTAGTCGGCAAGACGCGAACGCTCGCCGCGTGCCAGTGTCACATGCCCGCTGTGCGCCCAGCCCTTGAAGCGATCGACCACGTAGGTCAGACCCGAACTGCCTTCCGTCAGGTACGGCGTATCGATCTGCGCGATGTTGCCCAGACAGATGATCTTGGTGCCAGGACCCGCGCGGGTGACCAGCGTTTTCATCTGCTTCGGCGTCAGGTTTTGCGCCTCGTCGATGATCAGATACTTGTCCACGAACGTGCGGCCGCGCATGAAGTTCATGCTCTTGACCTTCAGGCGCGAGCGGATCAGTTCCTGAGTCGCGGCGCGGCCCCATTCGCCGGCTGCGTCGTCGGTTTTCTGCAGGACTTCGAGGTTGTCGTCGAATGCACCCATCCACGGCTGCATTTTTTCCTCTTCGGTACCCGGCAGGAAGCCGATGTCTTCGCCGACCGGTACCGTTGCGCGCGTCACGATGATCTCGTTGTAGCGCTTGTCGTCCAGCACCTGCGCAAGACCGGCGGCGAGCGCGACCAGCGTCTTGCCGGTGCCGGCCTGACCGAGCAGCGTGACGAAGTCGATCTCCGGGTTCATCAGCAGGTTCAGCGCGAAGTTCTGCTCGCGGTTACGCGCCGTGATGCCCCACACGTTGTTCTTGTGGTGGCCGTAGTCGCGCAAGGTTTGCAGCAGCGCCGTCTTGCCGTTCAGTTCGCGCACCAGCGCGTGAAATGCCGGCTCGCCGTTCTGAGGCTCCAGATAGACGAACTCGTTGACCAGCATCGATGCGCACAGCGGACCGGTCACGCGGTAATACGTGGTTCCGGTCTTGGTGTCCTGCCAGCTCTCCATGCCTTTCGCGTGCCTGGTCCAGAAATCCTGCGGCAGCGCGCGAATGCCGGAGTACAGCAGATCGCTGTCTTCGAGCACCTGGTCGTTGAAGTAGTCTTCAGCCGGCAGGCCGAGCGCATGCGCCTTGATGCGCATGTTGATGTCTTTCGACACCAGCACGACCAGGCGATCCATCCGGTCGCGCTGCAACGCGCGCACCACGCCGAGGATCTGGTTATCGGCCTTGCCTTCCGGCAGACCTTCCACCGGTTCGATGGCGGTGAGCTTGGTCTGGAAATACAGGCGGCCGGAAGCCTCGCGGCTGCCCAGACGCGCGAGCGATATGCCGTCGGACATATTGCCGGCGTTCGCCACGAGTGCGTCCAGTGTGCGGCTCACCTGACGGGCATTACGCGCGACTTCCGACATGCCCTTCTTGTGGTTGTCGAGTTCTTCCAACGTCATCATCGGCAGATAGACGTCGTGTTCCTCGAAACGGAACAGGCAGCTCGGATCGTGCATCAGCACGTTCGTGTCGAGCACGAAGAGCTTCTGGACTTCGACCGGCTCGGTAGCCGCGCCGCGTTTCCTGCCGCTGCCGCGCGTGTTCGGCGCGGTGGCTGCGGGTGTGCTCGCCTCGGCTTGCTTTGCGCTCGGCGCGCGCGCGACGACCGGCTCTGCGGGCGCGGCCGGCTCGGCTTGCGGACGGGCGGCGGGAACCGGCTGCAACAGGGCGGCCGTCTGCTTCGATTTGCGGCTGCGGGTGGGTGCGGCCTGGCCCGAGGATTCGGATACAGCCGGAGCCGCCGACGACGTCGGCACAGGCCGCAAAGTGGTCGCGGCATTGGCGGCGTGCGCCATTGGCGTGGCGACGTTTGCGCGGCCATAGTCGGCCGACTCTGCGGATTCCCCAACGGTCGCCTGTTTCTTCGCGGCGGAGCGCGCCGGGCTGGCGGCTTTGGCCTTGTATTCGTCAGGCGGCAGGAGATTGCCGAGCTTGCTGGGGGGGGTAGGCAAAGGCATGGTTTCCCTCGAATTAATCGGGTCGCATATCGTGCGCCGCCTGTCGCATTCTGCCGGTGCCAAAGGATGCGCACGCAGTTTGCGCCCGGAGGCGCGCATTCGGTCTAGAGATGCCGGTTCGCCTGGTCTTCGATCGGCTCCTTAACGGAAGCGCGTGGCCGAGTGAACGAACGGCCGCGCGCAATTAAAAAAGCCGCCGCCCCGGCGTACGGGGCAAGCGGCTCGCCTACAGTGCTCGCGTTGCGCCTCACGACTCCGACGGCACCCGGGAAAAACCGGAAACGGCCGTCAAGTCTGGCGCAGCGGCGAAGAATTTGGGATGTACAGGCACTCATTGCAACCCAATATAACGCGCCTCAAAGCGCTTGTACAGCCTCCAGAATGTCGTCGACGTGGCCGGGCACCTTCACGCCTCGCCACTCCTGGCGCAGCACGCCTCCAGCGTCGATGAGGAACGTGGAGCGTTCGATTCCCCGTACTTCTTTGCCATACATTTTCTTCATTTTGATGACGTTGAAGAGCGCGCACAGCGTTTCTTCGGGATCCGAGATCAACGGGAAGGGCAGTTCGAGCTTTGCCTTGAAATTGTCATGCGAGCGCAGGCTGTCGCGCGACACGCCGATGATCTCCGCGCCGGCCTTCCTGAACTTCGGATACAGGTCGCGGAACTGCAGACCTTCGGTCGTGCAGCCCGGCGTGTTGTCCTTTGGATAAAAATACAGCACCACCTTCTTGCCCCGCAGCTTGGACAGCGTGATCTCGCCGCCGGTAGCGGGGGCGGTGAAGTCGGGGATGGGTTGGTCGACTGCGATGGGCACGAGGTTCTCCGGTTGTTATGGCCGGTGCCGGACGAATGCGGCGGCGCCGGCCTGGCGTCGAGACTTTTGGGGAGGGGCGGCCGGCGCGCGGCATGTCTCGCGCGGCGGTCGGGTCGTCAGGGCCGGCTGCGGGTTGACCAGTCAGGGCTGGACAATCAGTTCGCCGGAGCGCCCTGGAATTTCGCCCCATGTAACAGGGTACGATGGCAGCGTGCTGCGGTCTAGCGTCGCGTAGTAATCGCCCATCGTCGCGAAGGTGTGGCCTTGCGCGCGCCAGCCTTCCAGAAGCTGTTCGAAAATCGGCGCGAGCTTTTGCCCTTCGAGTTCCGCGTGCAGCGTGTACACCTGGTCGTGCGGATTGTTTTCCGTATGCTTGAGCATCCACGCGGCGACATTGTGCGGCTCGACACCGTCCACGCCGAGCACTTCGTCGAGCGTGGGCAGCGTGGTGGGCATCTGCACATGCGTGAGCGTTCGCCCGCCGACCACCGGCAGATACGGCGAGTGGCCGCGGCCGTCGGACGCGTAGCGCATGCCCCACGCGTCGATCTGCTCGAACGCGTGGCCGTTCATCTGCCAGCCGGCCGCGCCGTGCGTGACCGGCGGCGTGCCGAACACCTCGACGAAACGGTCGTGGCTTCGCTGCATCTGCGCCGTGGTCCATGCGCGGTCTTTCGAGCGCACGTTGTCCTGCCAGTAGACGTGATCCCACGTATGAATGCCGCATTCGAAGCCGGCTTCGTGGATCGCGCGCATTTCCGCCGCGGCCTTGGCGCCGATGTCCGGGCCGGGCAGCAGCACGCCGTACATCAACTGTTTGATACCGTAGTGTTCGACCACCGAGGTGCGCGACACCTTCTGCAGAAAGCCCGGCCGCAGCACGCGGCGCATCGCCCAACCGGTGTGGTCGGGCCCGAGGCTGAAGAGGAAGGTGGCGCGCGCCTTGAAGCGGTCGAAAATACGGGCGAGGTTCGGCACGCCTTCGCGGGTGCCGCGCAGCGTGTCGACGTCGATCTTCAGGACGATACGGGCCAAGGATCTGCCCTTACTGCTGTTCGACGAGAGCGCGCGCTTCGCCGACGTGGCCGCGATACGCTTCGAAAATCTTGCGCAGCGCTTCGTCGAAAGTCGACCTGGGCGCCCAGCCGAGTTCCTGCATGGTGTTGTCGATCTTCGGCACGCGGTTCTGCACGTCCTGATAACCGGCGCCGTAGTAAGCGCCCGACGAGGTTTCGACCAGTTGCACCTGTTTGGCCGTATCCGCGTATTCCGGGAATTCGGCGGCGAGCGTCAGCATCTTGTGCGCGAGCTCGCGCACCGAGAAATTGTTGGTCGGGTTGCCGATGTTGTAGATCTTGCCCGTCGCCACGCCGTCCTTGTTCTCGATGATCTTCATCAGCGCGCCGATGCCGTCGTCGATATCCGTGAACGCGCGCTTTTGCGCGCCGCCGTCCACGAGGCTGATGTTCTCGCCGCGCACGATATGGCCGAGGAACTGCGTGACCACGCGCGAGCTGCCTTCCTTCGGCGTGTAGATCGAGTCGAGGCCCGGGCCGATCCAGTTGAACGGACGGAACAGCGTGAAGTTCAGGCCTTCCATGCCGTAACCCCAGATCACGCGGTCCATCAACTGCTTGGAGCATGCGTAGATCCAGCGCGGCTTGTTGATCGGGCCGTACGACAGTTGCGACTCTTCCGGATCGAACTGCTCGTCCGTGCACATGCCGTAGACCTCGGACGTGGACGGAAACACGAGGTGCTTGCCATACTTGACGGCCGAACGCACGATCGGCAGGTTCGCCTCGAAGTCGAGTTCGAACACGCGCAGCGGCTGCTTCACGTACGTGGCGGGCGTGGCGATCGCGACCAGCGGCAGGATCACATCGCACTTCTTGACGTGATATTCGACCCACTCCTTGTTGATCGTGATGTCGCCTTCGAAGAAGTGCATCCGTTCATGATTGATCAGGTCGCCCAGACGTTCGGTCTGCATGTCCATTCCGAACACTTCCCAATCGGTCGTTTCGAGAATGCGTTTGGACAGGTGATGGCCGATAAAGCCGTTCACACCCAGAATCAGGACTTTTTTCATGAGTAACGGGGAGTTTGGATGAGCTGGGCAAATTCGGCCGGTGTGACGACAGTCTCGCTGCCGTCGTGCTGGTGCCGCAATTCGTGGATGGCGATCGCGCGACCGTCGCCGCATATCGCGAAAATGCCATTATCGCTTACGTGCAGGCCCGCGGGCAAATCCGAGCGAAGCGCGCCGGGCGCGGCCAGCCGCGCGCGCGCCACCATGAAGCGGTGCCCGCCGAGGTCCGTGAAAGCGCCCGGATAGGGCGGCGCGACCGCGCGGATCAGGTTGTAGACCTGCTGCGCCGGTTGCGTCCAGTCGATGCGCCCGTCTTCCGGTTTGCGTCCGCCGTAATAGCTGCCGTGCGAGATATCGTTCGGCAGATGCGGCGCTTCGCCCGCCAGCAACGACGGCAGCACGCGCCACAGTGTTTGCTCGGCGGCCACCGTGACCTTGTCGAACACCTGGGCGGCGGTGTCGTCGGGCAGGATCGGCACCGGCGTTTGCGCAATGATCGCGCCCGCGTCCGGCCTGGCGGCCATTTCGTGCAGCGTCGCGCCGGTTTCGGTTTCGCCGTGGATCACCGCCCAGTTGGTCGGCACGCGGCCGCGGTACTTCGGCAGCAGCGAGCCGTGCATGTTGTAAGCACCTCGTGTGGCGAGCGCCAGCAACTCGACCGGCAACATGTGGCGGTAGTAGAACGAGAAGATGAAGTCCGGGCGGGCGGCGCTCACCGCGGCGCGCAGCTCGGGACTCTTCGGATCGCTCGGTGTAATCACCGGAATGCCGTGCTCGGCCGCGACGGCGGCGACGCTGCCGAACCAGATGTTTTCGGTCGGGTTGTCTTCGTGCGTGACGACGAGCGCCACGTCCACGCCGCGCGCGAGCAGCACCTGCAGACAGCGCACACCGACGTTGTGATACGCGAATACGATGGCGCGCGGCTTCATGGAGTGGGGCCCTGATCGAGGAGCGGCGCGGCCTGCACGGCCTGGACGACCGTCTGGCGCGGCGCTTCGGCGACGGTCGTGCCGTCGCGCTGTTCGAGAATGGTTTGCACGAGGTAGCGCGGACGCGCGCGCACCTGCTGATAGATCCGGCCGATATATTCGCCGAGCAGGCCGAGCGCGAAGATGATCACGCCGAGCAGGAAGAACGTGATCGCGAACAGCGTGAACACACCTTGCACTTCCGCGCCGATGATGAAGCGGCGAATCAGCAGCAGCACGAACAGCGCCGCGGAGCCGAGCGACAGGATCACGCCGATGAACGACAGCCATTGCAGCGGCACCACCGAGAAGCCGGTCACGAGGTCGAAGTTCAGGCGGATCAGCGAATACAGCGAGTACTTCGATTCGCCGGCAAAACGCTCTTCGTGCGCGACCTCGATTTCCACCGGATTCTGCGCGAACGTGTACGCGAGCGCCGGAATGAAGGTGTTGATTTCGCCGCAGCGATTGATCGTGTCGATGATGTGCCGGCTGTACGCGCGCAGCATGCAGCCCTGGTCGGTCATCTTGATGCGGGTGATGCGCTCGCGCAGCCGGTTCATCGCGCGCGAAGCCTTGCGGCGCCACAGGCTGTCCTGGCGCTGCAGGCGAATCGTGCCGACGTAGTCGTAGCCTTCGCGCATCTTGTTGACCAGCTTGGCGATTTCTTCCGGCGGATTCTGCAGGTCGGCGTCGAGCGTGATGACGATCTCGCCGCGCGATTGCTCGAAGCCCGCCAGAATCGCCATGTGCTGGCCGTAGTTGCCGTTCAGCAGAATCACGCGGGTCGAGTCGGGACGCGCGCGGAACTGCTCGGCGAGCAGGGCGGCGGATTTGTCGCGGCTGCCGTCGTTGATGAAGATCACTTCATAACCGGTGCCGAGCGCGTCGAGCGCGGGATAGAGGCGCGCGAACAGCGCAGCCAGACCGGCTTCCTCGTTGTACACCGGGATGATGACCGACACTTCCGGTGCGACGGCGCGATGTTCCGAATAAATCATTTCCGCTTATTTTCCGTATTGTTCGCAAATTTCATTGACCGCGCGGCATACGCGCTCCACGTCGCCTTCGTTCATCAGCGTGAAAAGCGGCAGCGTGACGGTGGTCGCGCCGAACCGCTCCGCATGCGGAAACATGCCTTCGCTGAAGCCGCGCGCGCGGTACAGCGAGAACAGGTGGATCGCCGGGTAGTGCACGCCCGAACCGATGCCGCGCTCTTTCAGTTGGCCCATGAAGCCGGCGCGGTCGATCGAGAGTTTTTCGAGCGGCAGCGTGATCTGGAACATGTGCCAATTGCTGTTTTCAAAGTCAGCAAACGGCAGGCCGACTCCCAGTTTCGTCGCCGCGCCGCCCTCGAAGCCCGCGAAATACGCGCGCACCAGTTTCCTGCGCTGCGCGAGAAAGCGCTCCAGATGCGGCAACTGACCGAGGCCGACGCGCGCGGCGACGTCCGTCAGGTTGTACTTGCCGCCGAGCACGTCGCAGTCCATGCCGTCGAAGCCGGTGCGCGTGATGCCTTGCAGGCGGTATTTCTGCGCAAGGATGGCTTCCTGCTCATTGTTCAGCACGAGTGCGCCGCCTTCGATCGAGGTGAGGTTCTTGTTCGCATGGAAGCTGAACGAGACCATGTCGCCCAGCCGGCCGATGCGCTCGCCTTTCCACGTCGAGCCGAACGCCTGCGCGGCGTCTTCGATCACGCGCAGCTTGTGGGCGCGGGCAATGGCATACAACCGGTCCATATCGACCGGCAGGCCCGACAGATAGACCGGAATCAGCGCTTTGGTGCGCGGCGTGATGGCCTTTTCGAGCAGATCGAGGTCGATGTTGCGGGTGACCGGGTCGATGTCGGCGAACACCGGCGTCGCGCCGACTTCATAGATCACGTTGCTGGTCGAGACCCACGAGGCCGGCGAGGTGATCACCTCGTCGCCTTCGCCCACGCCGGCAATGCGCAGGCCGATTTCCAGCGTCGCCGTGCCCGAATTGAACGTGCGCACCGGGCGGCCGCCGCAGAATTCGGAGAGCGCCGCTTCGAATTTCTGGTTCTGCGGGCCGGTGGTGATCCAGCCGGAGCGCAGCACGTCGGCGACGCCCTGAATCGTTTCCTCGTCGATTTCGGGTTTCACAAAGGGCAAAAACGGGACTGTTGACTGGCTCATGAATGCTTCGCTCGATTGAAAGGGGGCGCAGCCCGAAGGGCGCGAACTAAACCACACACCATGCGCAACCAGGGCCGCGACTAAAACGGGGCGCAACCGCGCAGCATACCGTGGTCAACCTTACGTATTCCTTAGCCGGCCGGATCGCCGGCTCATGGTCTTTGCCGCCTGCGTCTGTGCAGGCGGTGCCGGCAATAAACAGTAATAGATTGTGGCCGGCACGCCGCCGCCGGGCCGTTACCTCTAGCTGCGCGCCAGTACCAGCACGCCGATCAGGATGATGCCGATGCCGATCATTTTCTGTACCGACAACACTTCGCCGAACAGGTACCACGCCGCGAACGCATTGACGACGTAGCCGAGCGAGAGCATCGGATAGGCGATCGACACGTCCACCCGCGACAGCCCGACGATCCACACGGCCACGCTGATCACATAACAGGCCAGCCCGCCGATGATGGGCGGCTGGGTTGCGAGGCGAAAGGCGATGGGCAGGATGTTCGCACGGGTGAATTCGAAGTGTCCAACGGCATTCGTTCCGGCTTTGAGCAGCAACTGCGCGCCGGCGTTCAACGTGACGCCCGCAAGAATGCAAAAGAGGGAAATCGGGTTCATTGAACGGTCAGATCCTGATATGGGGTCATTGTTGTGCTTTTTCCACCGGAGCCGGAGCCACGGCCGCCGGCGCGCCGGGCGCGGCGCGCGGCTTCTCGACCACCACGCGGCGCGAGTCGCGGGCGATCACCTGCATCGGCAGGCCTTGCTTGAGGAGCCGGTCGTAGGTCGGCGGCGGGATCAGCGCGAGCGCGTAGCGGTCGGCCTTCCAGCGCTCGATCCACGCATCGACGGACGGGATCCATTTCTGCGGTTCGACGGACACGCCGAACGCCAGTTCGTCGGGATGCTCGACCATGATCATCGCGTGGTCGACATAGAACGGCAGCGTGTGGTCGAGCACGCCCACCGAGTAGAACGGCGTATCCGCCGGCAACCTCGCGATCTCCGCCTTGATGGCGGGCGCGAGCGGCGCACCGGAGCTCAGGCGGCCGAACACGTCGTGACCCGTACCGGCGATGGTGCCGAGCAGCAGCCAGGCGGCGCCGAAAGTGGCGAGCGCGCCGAGGCTGCCGGCCCGGCTGCGGCGATTCAGCCACAGCGCGGCCAGCGTCAGCACGAAGGCGACGGCGAGCGCCGCCAACACCCACGTGCGGTATTCGGCATACAGTTCGGCCGGATTGCGGGCACTGCCGAAACGCGGCAGGAACAGCGCGCCGAACGCGGCCGCGACGAGAAAGAGCGCATAGCCGGCGAGGTGGCGGCGCAACTGGCCGCGCGTGACGAGCGGCAGGTACAGGCCGATCAGAAGCGCGATCGGCGGCGCGATCGGCAGCGTGTAGGACAGCAGCTTCGAATGCGACGCACTGAAGAACAGGAAGATGAAGACAGTCCACGTCAGCATCAGCGTGACCGGCGCGAAGCCGTTCGGCTGGCGCGGCAGGCGCCATGCGTGGCGCACGCTTTGCAGCGTCACCGAGAGCCACGGCAGGAAGCCCACCAGCAGCACCGGCACGAAGTAGTAGAACGGCCCCGGACGGTTCTGCTCAGGCGTCAGATAGCGCTTGAACTGCTGAACGATGAAAAAGAAATTGAGGAATTCCGGGTTGCGCTGCTGCACCAGCACGAACCACGGCGTGACGATCGCGAAGAATACGATCAGGCCGCCGATCAGATGCAGGCGCTTCCACACGGCCCAGTCGCGCGCGATCAGTGTATAAAGCACGAGCACGGCGCCCGGCAGGATCACGCCGACGAGTCCCTTGGACAGCACCGCCAGCGCCATCGAGCCCCAGCACACCCACATCCAGCCGCGCACGCAGGCGGTGCGCAGGTTGGGGCGCTGCGCGAGCAGCAGCGCGCACAGCGTCAGTTCCATCCAGAACGACAGGCCCATGTCGAGCGTGTTGAAGTGGCCCATCAGGTTCCAGTACGGCGAGGTGGCCAGCACGATCGCCGCAAACACGCCGGTCGCCGCGTTGAACGCGCGCGCGCCGGTGAAGCCGATCAGCAGCACGCCGGCAAAGCCCGTCAGTGCGGTATAAAGCCGCGCCTGCCATTCGCCGATGCCGAACCACGCGAACGTGAGTGCGTTCGCCCAGGTCTGTAGCGGCGGCTTCTCGAAATACTTGTAGCCGTTGTAGCGCGGCGTGATCCAGTCGCCGGTGACGAACATCTCGCGCGCCATTTCGGCGTAGCGGCCTTCGTCGCTCGGCAGCAGGTGGCGCCAGCCGAGCGGCACGAACCAGATCACGGCGAGGGCCAGCACCAGCAGCAGAATCGTGGTGCGGTTGAGCGGTAGCCTGGAAGGCGTATCGTTCATGGATTTCAACCTTTGTGGCGACGCCGCGCGGGCGGCGAAGCGGTGTTGTTCGGAACTGGCGACCGGCCAGGCGAGGCGGCCCTCCGCGCAGCAACCGGCGCTGCGCGGGACTGCCGTGCGCAAGGCGCGCGTGCGTCAGACTCTGCGCGCCGCATTCTGGTTGCCCGCGAGCGCAGCCGGCGTTGGCGGCGGTGGCTTTTTCGCCTGCCGTCGACAGCGCGCGGCCGGAACGCGCAGCCGTGGCCAGCTGCCGGTACTGCCTTCGATGGCGCGCAGTGTACGTGATCGGCCGCCGCGCGGACAGGGCGCGTAGTGAGCCCGGCGAGTCAGCCGGGCAGCGCGAATGCGGCCGGCACTCGCCGGGCACGCAGCGCGAACGCACCGGGCACGGGTGCGGCGCGCCGCGGCCAATCCGCGCCGGAGCGGCTGCACGGCACGCGCCTACGCTTCGATCAACAGCGCGGCCGCGACCTTGCGACCCTCGGCCATCAGAATGTTGTAAGTGCGGCAGGCGGCCTTGAAGTCCATCGTTTCGACGCCGATGCGCTTCGCGCTCAGCGCGGCGGTCAGGCGTGGATGCGGAAAGCGCAGCCGCCCGCCGCTGCCGAACACGACCACCTCGGGCGCGGAATCGACCAGCATGGCGAAGTGCTCGGCGCTCAGTTGCCCGAAAGAGGAGACGGGCCAAGGGATGACCGGTGCGTCCGGCAGCACGAGAAGGCTGCCGGAATGGCGCACCAGATTGATTTCGACGTAGTCGACGCCGTAACCGGTGACGGTGTTGAGGGCGCCGCTCGAATCCTGATGTAATTTCAAATTGGTTTTCCGAAGTCGTCGTGAGACATCATGCGTGTTGGCGGCCTGACCGGGCAGCGCCCGGGCGGGGCGATTCGACGCGAGCGGGACACGCGAATGGGGCAGCAGCGAGGCAAAAGCGGCCGAAAAGGCTTGCCGTTGCGGTTGGTGCATTGCGGAAGTCGGCCAAAATCCGCTAAATTATAACTTTTTAGCCGCCTTGCGGCGCCCCTCGCTCATATGCCGCCACAAGCCGCGCTGAGTCGGCGGGTGCGGCCCACCGGCTACCCGCCTTGGTTTTGCCCGCTTTCGGCCGCTTTTCGTCTGCTGTGTCTGTGTTCGCCATCGCGAGGAGGGTGCGCGAAGCGGCTTGGCGCAGCGGCTCGACGAATGGGCTCTGTAATGGGCTCTGTGATTGACCTGACCCGATCCGCGTCCGCCGGCCGTCGCGTGCCGTCGCCGTCCGTGCCGCGTCCGGATTCCCCATATCGGCAAACCTGCCCGGCCCTGTTGCCGTTGCCCGCGCCGGTTTGCCCCAGCCATCAACCAGGATGAAGTGCCCGCCGTGAAACCGATACTCAAATCCAACAAGTTGTTGAATGTCTGCTACGACATTCGCGGGCCCGTCCTCGAACATGCGAAGCGGCTCGAAGAAGAGGGCCACCGCATCATCAAGCTGAACATCGGCAATCTGGCGCCGTTCGGCTTCGACGCGCCGGACGAAATCATTCAGGACATGATCCTGAACCTGCCGGGTTCGTCGGGTTATTCCGATTCCAAGGGGGTGTTCGCCGCGCGCAAGGCGATCATGCATTACACGCAGCAAAAGGGCGTGCACGGCGTGGAACTGGACGACATCTATATCGGCAACGGCGCCTCGGAGCTGATCGTGATGGCGCTGCAAGGGTTGCTCAACGACGGCGACGAAGTGCTGCTGCCCGCGCCGGACTACCCGCTGTGGACCGCCGGCGTGAGCCTGTCGGGCGGCACGCCGGTGCACTACATCTGCGACGAATCGAATAGCTGGATGCCCGATCTCGACGACATTCGCGCGAAGATCACGCCGAACACGCGCGCGCTCGTGGTCATCAACCCGAACAACCCGACCGGCGCGCTGTATTCGGACGAACTGCTGCTCGGCCTGATCGAGATCGCCCGCCAGCACGGCCTCGTGATCTTCGCCGACGAGGTCTACGACAAGATCGTCTACGACGGCAAGAAGCATACGTCGATGGCGGCGCTCTCCGAAGACGTGCTTACGGTCACGTTCAATAGCCTGTCGAAGAGCTACCGGTCGTGCGGTTATCGCGCCGGCTGGATGTTCATCTCGGGCCTGACCGCCGGCGAGAACCGCCGCCACGCCAAAGACTACTTCGAAGGGCTCGGCATTCTGGCTTCCATGCGCCTCTGCCCGAACGTGCCCGGCCAGTACGCGATCCAGACCGCGCTCGGCGGCTACCAGAGCATCAACGACCTGATCGTGCCGAGCGGGCGCCTGTACAAACAGCGCGAACTCGCGTATGACATGCTGACGGCGATCCCCGGCGTGAGTTGCGTGAAGCCCGAAGCGGCGCTGTACATGTTCCCGCGCCTGGATCCGAAGATCTATCCGATCCAGGACGATCAGCAGTTCATCCTCGACCTTCTGCTGGAAGAGCGCGTGCTGCTCGTGCAGGGCACCGGCTTCAACTGGCCGACGCCGGATCACTTCCGCGTCGTGTTCCTGCCGAACGTGGACGACCTTGCGGATTCGATCAACCGGATCGCGCGTTTCCTCGACGGCTACCGCAAGCGTCACACAGCCTAGCGCACAATAGGAACCGGGCGCACGGCCGGCGCGCCTCACAGCAAATACGTCTGGGCGCATGCCGCGCCGCGCGGACCGCGCCGGACCCGAAGCCCGTTTACTTTTAATCATCTACTCGAAAACACACGCTGCATGGAACCGATCAAAGTTGGACTGCTGGGCTTCGGCACGGTAGGCAGCGGCACCTTCACGGTACTGCGCCGCAATCAGGAAGAAATCAAACGCCGCGCGGGCCGCGGCATCGAGATCGCGCGCATTGCCGTGCGCAATCCCGCCAAAGCGACGGCGGTGCTCGGCGCCGAGGCAGGCACCGTGGCGCTGACCGATGACTTCAACGCGGTGGTCGACGACCCGTCGATCGATATCGTGGCCGAAATGATCGGCGGCACGGGCGTGGCGCGCGACCTCGTGCTGCGCGCGATCCGCAACCGCAAGCATGTGGTGACCGCCAACAAGGCGCTGCTCGCGGTGCACGGCACGGAGATTTTCGAAGCGGCGCGCGCCAACGGCGTGATGGTGTCGTTCGAGGCGGCGGTGGCGGGCGGGATTCCGATCATCAAGGCGCTGCGCGAAGGGCTCACGGCCAATCGCATCCAGTACATTGCGGGCATCATCAACGGCACCACGAACTACATTCTCTCGGAAATGCGCGACCGCGGGCTCGACTTCGCGACCGCGCTGAAAGCGGCGCAGGACCTCGGTTATGCCGAAGCCGACCCGACCTTCGACATCGAAGGCGTGGACGCCGCGCACAAGGCGACCATCATGAGCGCGATCGCGTTCGGCGTGCCGGTGCAGTTCGACAAGGCCTACGTCGAAGGCATCAGCAAGCTCGCGGCGATCGACATCAGATATGCCGAGGAACTCGGCTACCGTATCAAGCTGCTCGGCATTGCGCGCCGCACAGATAAAGGCATCGAATTGCGCGTGCATCCCACGCTGATTCCGGAAAAGCGCCTGCTGGCGAACGTGGAAGGCGCGATGAACGCAGTCGTCGTGCACGGCGACGCGGTCGGCACCACGCTGTACTACGGCAAGGGCGCGGGCGCCGAGCCCACGGCTTCCGCGGTGGTGGCCGATCTGGTCGACGTGACGCGTCTGCACACGGCGGACCCGGAGCACCGCGTGCCGCATCTGGCGTTCCAGCCGGACAGCCTGTCGAACACCCCGATCCTGCCGATCGACGAAGTGACGAGCGGCTACTACCTGCGTCTGCGGGTGGCGGACGTGACCGGCGTGCTGGCTGACATCACGCGCATTCTGGCCGATACCGGCATTTCGATCGACGCGCTGCTGCAGAAGGAATCGGAGCAGGTCGACGCGAACGGCAAGGGCGAAACCGACATCATCCTGATTACGCACGAAACGGTTGAGAAGAACGTCAACGCCGCGATCAAGACGATCGAAGCGCTGAAGACCGTTGTTTCGCAAGTCACGAAGCTGCGCATGGAAGCGCTGAACTAGGCCGAACTATGAACTACCTCTCCACGCGCGGCGCCGGAGCCGGCGAGCACCATACCTTTTCCGACATCCTGCTGGGCGGTCTCGCGAAAGACGGCGGCCTGTACCTGCCCGCCGAATATCCGCGCATCACCGGCGACGAACTGACGCGCTGGCGCACGCTGCCGTACGCGGACCTGGCCTTCGAGATCCTGTCCCGATTCAGCGACGACATTCCCGCCGAAGACCTGCGCGCGCTCACACGCAAAACGTACACCGCGGCCACCTACTGCAACGTGCGCGACGACGAAAGCGCCGCGCAGATCACGCCGCTGAAGACGCTCGGCGTCGAGAACGGCGCGCCGCTGTCGCTGCTGGAACTCTCGAACGGACCGACGCTCGCATTCAAGGACATGGCGATGCAGTTGATCGGCAACCTGTTCGAATACACGCTGGCAAAGCACGGTCAAACGCTGAACATTCTCGGCGCGACCTCGGGCGACACCGGCAGCGCCGCGGAATACGCGATGCGCGGCAAGAAAGGCATCAGCGTGTTCATGCTCTCGCCGCACAGGAAGATGAGCGCGTTCCAGACCGCGCAGATGTACAGCCTGCAGGATCCGAACATCTTCAACATCGCGGTGGAAGGCGTGTTCGACGACGCGCAGGACATCGTCAAGGCCGTCTCGAACGATCACGCATTCAAGGCGAAGTACAGGATCGGCACGGTCAACTCGATCAACTGGGCGCGCGTCGTCGCGCAGGTCGTGTATTACTTCAAGGGCTACTTTGCGGCCACGAAGTCGAACGACGAGCGCGTGTCGTTCACGGTGCCGTCGGGCAACTTCGGCAACGTGTGCGCGGGTCACATCGCGCGCATGATGGGTTTGCCGATCGAAAAGCTGGTCGTGGCGACGAACGAAAACGACGTGCTCGACGAGTTTTTCCGCACCGGTATTTACCGCGTGCGCAAGGCGGCCGAGACGTATCACACCAGCAGCCCGAGCATGGACATTTCGAAGGCTTCGAACTTCGAGCGTTTCGTGTTCGATCTGCTCGGCCGCGATCCGGCGCGCGTGCTGCAACTGTTCCGCGACGTCGAAGAGAAGGGCGGTTTCGACCTCGCCGCGAGCGGGGACTTTGCGCGCGTGCAGCAATTCGGTTTCGTGTCGGGCCGCAGCAGCCACGAATCGCGCGTGGAGACCATCCGCGACGTGTTCGAGCGTTACGACACGATGATCGACACGCACACGGCCGACGGACTGAAGGTCGCGCGCGAATATCTGCAGCCGGGCATTCCGATGATCGTGCTGGAGACCGCGCAACCGATCAAATTCGGCGAGACGATCCGCGAAGCGCTGCTGCGCGAACCGGAGCGGCCGGCGGCTTTCTCGGGCCTCGAATCCCTGCCGCAGCGCTTCGAAGTGCTGCCCGCGGACGTTCAGCGCGTGAAGGACTTTATCGCGGCGAACGTGGACGCGTAAGCGAGTCTCACGTTGCCGTAAAGCGTAACCGGATCCGCGGCCCACGCACCGTCCGGCACGCTCGCTGCACCCCGTGCGCTCCATGTTTAACGACGCTTGCCGCGAAATCTCGCGGCAAGCGCCAACCACCAGAAACCTCCCGTAACGCCACGCAGCCCAGGCTTCCTGCTTCGACCGCTACAATATTCTTTTAACCTGCGGCTTCGAGACCAGAGATGTCCACACCCACGCCCCGCGCGCCGATGCTCGCCACCGCCGAAGCGCTGGCGACCCTGCTCAGCGCCGCGAGCCCGATTGCCGGCACAGAGTCGATTCCCACGCTGGATGCGCTGAACCGTGTTCTCGCGGCCAACGTCACTTCACCGCTCGATGTCCCGCCAATGAACACCAGTTCAATGGACGGCTATGCGATCCGCACGGCGGACCTGACGGTTCGGGACTACAGCCGCTTGCCGGTTTCGCAGCGCATTCCGGCCGGCCACGCGCCAGAGCCGCTCAAGCCCGGCACGGCGGCGCGCATCTTCACCGGCGCCACGGTGCCGCCCGGCGCCGACGCGATCGTGATGCAGGAGCAAACCGAAGCCGCCGACGCAGACGTCGTGATCCTGCACAGTCCGGAACCGGGCGAATGGATTACAGCGCAGGGCGCGGATATCCGCAGCGGTTCGGTCATCCTGCCGGCGGGCACGCGGCTTACGCCGCAGGCATTGGGGCTCGCCGCGTCGGTTGGTTGCGCCGAGCTCGTGGTGCGGCGGCGCGTCAAGGTTGCCGTATTCTTCACCGGCGACGAGCTGACCATGCCGGGCGAGCCGCTGAAGCCTGGCGCGATCTACAACTCGAACCGTTTCACGCTGCGTGGCCTGCTGGAAAAACTCGGCTGCGAAGTGACCGACTACGGCATCGTCGCCGACAGGCTCGATGCGACCCGCGCGACCTTGCGCGAAGCCGCCGGGGCACACGACCTCATCCTGACGTGCGGCGGCGTGTCGGTGGGCGAGGAGGATCATGTGAAGCCGGCTGTGGAAGCAGAAGGGCGGCTCGCCATGTGGCAGATCGCGATGAAGCCCGGCAAGCCGCTCGCCTTCGGCGCGGTGCGCCGTGCAGCGCGGCATGGCGAGACCTCGTCGGCGGAGACCTTCTTTATCGGTCTGCCGGGCAATCCGGTGTCCAGCTTCGCAACCTTCCTGCTGTTCGTGCGTCCGTTCATCCTGAGTCTGGCCGGCGTGCAGGCGGTCGCGCCGCGCGCGCTGTCGCTGCGCGCGGACTTCACGCAGAGCAAGGCCGACCGCCGCAACGAATTCCTGCGCGCGCGTATCAATCCGGCTGGCGGGCTCGATCTGTTTCCGAACCAGAGCTCGGCAGTGCTGACCTCGACCGTCTGGGGCGACGGCCTGATCGACAATCCGCCGAACCACGCGATCAGCGCTGGCGAGACCGTGCGCTTCATTCCTTTTTCCGAACTGTTGAACTGAGGCCGGCAACCGCCGGCGCCATCCCGATGAAGATCCAACTCCGATATTTTGCGAGCGTGCGCGAAGCGCTCGAATTGGCCGACGAAACCGTCGATCTGCCCGACGGCATCGCGACCGTCGGCGACGTGCGCGCGTGGCTGCGCGTGCGCGGCGGCATCTGGGCGGATACGCTGGCCGAGGGCCGCGCGCTGCGCATGGCCCTCAACCACGTCATGACCGGCGCCGGCACGCGCGTCACCGAGGGCTGCGAAGTCGCGTTCTTTCCGCCCGTCACCGGCGGCTGAGCCGCCACGCAGCTAACCGTACAGGAGCCGCAGATGCCCGTTCGTGTCCAGACGGAAGACTTCGACCTCACCGCCGAGGTCGCCGGATTGCGCGCGCGCAACCCGAAGATCGGCGCGGTCGCCTGTTTTGTCGGCACCGTGCGCGACCTGAACGACGGCAGCATGATCGAGACGATGGAGCTCGAACACTATCCCGGCATGACGGAGAAGTCGCTGGAGGCGATTATCGTCAGCGCGCGTGAACGCTGGCCGGGCATCGAGGTGCTGATCGTGCACCGGGTCGGCAAGCTGTATCCGCTCGATCAGATCGTGCTGGTGGCGACGACGGCCGCGCATCGCGGGGAAGCCTTCGCGTCGTGCGAATTCGTGATGGATTATCTGAAGACCCAGGCGCCGTTCTGGAAGAAAGAGAAGACCGAGGCCGGCGAGCGCTGGGTCGACGCCCGTGTCACCGACGACGCGGCACTCGCCCGCTGGGGCATCGAATCGGACAATCGGACGGTGGAGTAGGCGTGGCGGGGTTGCGGCATGATGGGAGTCAGCAGGCGTTTCTGGCGCTCTCAAACGGTTCTGAAGCGCGCCTGGCACCCCACGGCATCTCCGCATCTTGCGAGCGCGTGACGAGCCCAAACAGTCTGAAGCCGTATTGAGGCAGACAGCCCGAAGCAGCCCCGAAGCAGCCCCGAAGCAGCCCCGAAGCAGCCCCGAAGCAGCCCCGAAGCAGCCCCGAAGCATCAGCGCGTAACGCGCCAGCGTCGATAAACCCACTAGTCACGCGTCCCGAGCCCGACCGACAACCCGCGTCGGAAACGACTCGCCTGGCGCGCGTGCCGCGTGAGCGGCATCGTCACCCTCGCGCGGCGGCCGTTTAGGCGCAACGCGTTCGAGCAGCGCCTGTTGTTCCTCCGGGATCTTGTAATCCCAGCCGAAGCGACTCAACTGCAGACTCTGGGCGATACGCAGCGCCGGTTCCATGAAACGGACCGCAGCGGCCGGCTCATAGCGCGACTGGACCGTGTCCAGAAACAGATACAGCCAGCGGCTGAAGTGCTGCGGCTCGATTCCCTCGAGCGGCTGGTGTGCCTGCTGCACGTTGCCGCGGTATTGCTTTGCGCCAAGGACGAGGCTTCCCCAGAACGTACACATCTTGGGCAGATGATCGTCCCAGCGGTCCGCCAGCGTCGCGTCGAACACCGGGCCGAGCAGCGCATCGGCACGCACGCGCTCGTAAAAGGCGTAGACCAGGTCGCGGATATTCGCTTCGGTGGGATGGGCGGCGCGTTCAACCGCCGGCGCGGCAGGGAAAGACGGATTCATGCTGATTCCAGAAAATGCGGCGCTTCATTGCGAGTTGCCACACGGCGCCCGCGCAGCGTCAGAAATGGCCTCAAACTGGAGTCCAAACGAAAGGAAGTAGGCCGCGAATACCCCGCTTTTCGTAAGAATGCCCCAGGCAGGAAACGTTACCATTACTGCCGAAAGATCAACACCGCCCGTCTGCGCAGAAACAGGAAAACATGCGTAGCGCCTGCATCTTAGGGCGAAGCGACGGTCCACGGCAACCCTTGCATCGACGCGGTTATCTCCGGATCGCGGCTTGCGTTCATCGTGATACCTGCACCCATGAGACTGACCGACTATACGGATTACTCACTACGCGTTTTGCTATACCTCGCCGTGCGCGGCGAAGGCTTATCGACGATCCAGGACATTTCGGACGCATACGGCATTTCCCGGAATCACTTGATGAAAGTCGTGCAGCAACTCGGCGAACTGGGCTGGGTCGAGACGGTGCGTGGGCGCAACGGCGGCTTGCGGCTCGCCGATCGAACCAGCGCGCTGACGGTCGGCGAAATCGTGCGCGCGACGGAAAGCGACTTTGCACTCGTCGGCTGTTTTCCGGACCAGCAGGGCGAGCGTCGGGCTTGCGTCATTACGTCGCAGTGCCGTCTGCGTGGCGCGCTCGAGGCGGCACGCCACGCCTTTCTCTCCGAGCTCGACCGGCATACCATTGGCGAGGTGGCGCAGCCGCACGGGCCGCTGTCCGCGCTGCTCGGCCTGAGCAGCGTGATTCCGATCGTGCCGGTTGCGCCGGCCGGCGGCGGCTCCGCGCCGCTTACCTGAACGTGGTGCGGCAGTTCTCTTGCGTCAAATGTCAAATATTCGTCGCCTGATGCAAAAAAGCGCTTGAAACCTGGATAAAACACCTCATTTTGGTGGTAATCGAAATTGGAGGTCTCTTGATGAGAATCGACAAACTCACCACTAAATTCCAGGAAGCACTGGCCGATGCCCAAAGTCTGGCTGTCGGCCACGACAATCAATACATCGAACCGGTTCACGTCCTGTCGGCGCTCGTCGCCCAACAGGATGGCTCGGCGCGTTCGCTGCTCTCGCGTGCCGGCGTGCATGTGCAGGCGCTGCAAACGGCGCTCGGCGACGCCATCACGCGTCTGCCGCAAGTGCAAGGCACCGACGGCAACGTGCAGATCGGCCGCGATCTGACCGGCCTCCTGAACCAGGCCGACAAGGAAGCGCAAAAACTCAACGACACGTTCATCGCGAGCGAGATGTTCCTGCTCGCCGTCGCGGACGACAAAGGCGAAGCCGGCCGTCTGGCGCGTCAGCATGGCTTGTCGCGCAAGTCGCTGGAAAGCGCGATCGCCGCGGTGCGCGGCGGTTCGCAGGTGCATAGCCAGGACGCGGAAAGCCAGCGTGAGGCGCTGAAGAAATACACCGTGGATCTGACCGAGCGCGCGCGGGCCGGCAAGCTCGATCCGGTGATCGGCCGCGACGACGAAATCCGTCGCTCGATCCAGATCCTGCAACGCCGCACCAAGAACAACCCTGTGCTGATCGGCGAACCGGGCGTGGGTAAGACCGCGATCGTCGAAGGTCTGGCGCAGCGTATCGTCAACGGCGAAGTGCCGGAGACGCTCAAGGGCAAGCGCGTGCTGTCGCTCGATATGGCGGCGTTGCTGGCCGGCGCCAAGTATCGCGGCGAATTCGAAGAACGCCTGAAGGCCGTGCTGAACGACATCGCGAAAGACGAAGGCCAGACCATCGTCTTCATCGACGAAATTCACACTATGGTCGGTGCGGGCAAGGCCGAAGGCGCGATGGACGCGGGCAACATGCTCAAGCCGGCGCTCTCGCGCGGCGAGCTGCATTGCGTCGGCGCGACCACGCTCGATGAATATCGCAAGTACATCGAAAAGGACGCCGCGCTCGAACGCCGCTTCCAGAAGGTGCTGGTCGACGAACCGACGGTCGAAGCCACCATCGCGATCCTGCGCGGTCTGCAGGAAAAGTACGAGCTGCACCACGGCGTGGATATCACCGACCCGGCGATCGTGGCGGCGGCTGAACTGTCGCATCGCTACATCACGGATCGGTTCCTGCCGGACAAGGCCATCGACCTGATCGACGAAGCCGCTTCGAAGATCAAGATGGAAATCGATTCGAAGCCGGAAGAGATGGATCGGCTCGACCGTCGTTTGATCCAGTTGAAGATTGAGCGCGAAGCCGTCAAGAAGGAAAAAGACGAAGCGTCGCAGAAGCGTCTGCAACTGATCGAGGAAGAAATCGAGCGGCTGAACCGCGAATATTCGGACCTCGACGAAATCTGGACCGCGGAAAAAGCCGCGGTGCAAGGCAGCGCGCAACTGAAGGAAGAGATCGAAAAAACGCGTGCGGAAATCACGCGCCTGCAACGTGAAGGCAAGCTCGAGAAGGTCGCCGAGTTGCAGTACGGCAAGCTGCCGGGACTCGAAGCGCAGTTGAAGGAAGTGACCAAGGCCGAGGCGAGCGAGCAGAACAATCCGACGCGCCCGCGCCTCTTGCGCACGCAGGTCGGTGCGGAAGAAATCGCTGAAGTCGTGTCGCGCGCCACCGGCATTCCCGTGTCGCGCATGATGCAGGGCGAGCGCGAAAAGCTGCTGCAGATCGAAGAGAAGCTGCACGCGCGCGTGGTCGGCCAGGACGAGGCGATCAGCGCGGTGGCCGATGCGATCCGCCGCTCGCGTGCGGGTCTGTCGGATCCGAACCGGCCGTATGGTTCGTTCCTGTTCCTCGGCCCGACCGGCGTGGGCAAGACCGAGTTGTGCAAGGCGCTCGCGTCGTTCCTGTTCGATTCGGAAGATCATCTGATCCGTATCGACATGAGCGAATTCATGGAGAAGCATAGCGTCGCGCGTCTGATCGGTGCGCCGCCGGGATACGTCGGCTACGAAGAGGGTGGATACCTGACCGAAGCCGTGCGTCGCAAGCCGTATAGCGTGATCCTGCTCGACGAAATCGAGAAGGCGCATCCGGACGTGTTCAACGTGCTGCTGCAAGTGCTCGACGACGGCCGCATGACCGACGGCCAGGGCCGTACCGTGGACTTCAAGAACACGGTGATCGTGATGACGTCGAACCTCGGTTCGCAGGTGATCCAGGCAATGGTCGGCGAACCGCAGGAAGCCGTGAAGGACGCGGTCTGGGAAGAAGTGAAGCTGCACTTCCGGCCCGAGTTCCTGAACCGGATCGACGACGTGGTGGTGTTCCATGCACTCGACCGTTCGAACATCCAGTCGATCGCGCGGATCCAGTTGCAGCGTCTGCAGGAGCGGCTCGCCAAGCTCGATATGCAATTGCTGGTGTCGGACGAGGCGCTCGAACACGTCGGCAAGGTCGGCTACGATCCGCTGTTCGGTGCGCGGCCGTTGAAGCGCGCCATCCAGCAGGAAATCGAGAATCCGGTCGCCAAGCTGATTCTGGCCGGCAAGTTCGGTCCGAAAGACGTGATTCCGGTCGAAGTGGAAGACGGCAAACTGGTGTTTGAACGCGTCGTGCATTAACAGGACGCGCTCGGCGAGGACGGAACGGCAGCGTTCGAGCCGTTCCCGCCGAAGTAAAAAACCGGCAACGAAGGTGACTTCGTTGCCGGTTTTTTTTGCCCGCTGCCCGCGCGGGCCATGCGATTGCGTGCGTTCGTTCGGTGCTTAAGCGTTGCCCTTGCCGAACAGCGCCGACAGGCCGCCGAGCGCGCCGAGCACGGTGGTGGCGTTCAGCTTGCCCTCGGCCGGCACTTCGCCTTCGGGCGTGGCGGCATTGACGACGTGCGGCAGAATCTGCGACAGCAGGCCGGTGACCTGATCCGGCTGCACGCCGGCTTTTGCCGCGAGGTTGGCGACGGTCTCGGAGCCGAGCACGCTGTGCAGCGCGTCGGCCGCGATCGGCTGGTTCTCGCCGTTGCTGACCCACGAGGTCACGACGTCGCCGAGACCTTTTTCCCTGAAGCGGTCGATCAGGCCGTTCAGGCCGCCCGGCTGGCTATTGACGAATTCGAGTGCGGCCGCAACCAGGGCTTGCTGGCCTCCGCCTTCGGGCGACTTGCCAACCAGGGAACCGAGTGTGTCGAGTAGGCTCATGACGGTCTCTCTTGAATGCCGACACGTGTTTGACGGGTCGGCGGGTGAAACGCCGCGCTTGCGCGGCGCCGTGGAAGGAAGGCGGGCGGCGGCGGGACGGCGCCGGTGGTTCGTTGCATGAGGTTCATGCGCGGATCACACGGGCCGCTACGCTGCCGGCGCTCAATCCTGTTTCGTACTCCGTTTCATTCGCGTCGGTCCGCGTCCGGTTCACGCACCGCCCGAGGCCGCCGCAGCCGATGCGGCCTTGCTCTTCTTCGCTTTCTTCTTCGAAGCCTTGCTGCCGGAGGCATCGGCCGGCGCCGCCGCGGTTGTCGCGGCCGGTGCGGAAGCCGCTGCCGCCTCGGAGGCCGCGGCCTTGCTCTTCTTCTTCGACTTCGACGCCTTCGCGCCGGAAGCTTCAGTTGGCGCGGCCGGCGTGGCGTTCGCTGCCGGCGCTGCCGGCGTGGTCGCCGGGGTGGTCGCGGCAGTGGCCGCAGGAGCGGCGGCCGGTGCTGCCTTGGTGCCGGCCGCCTTGGTGGCGGGCTTGGCGCCGGTAGGCGGCGTGGATGAGCCGTTGATCGTCAGGCCGGCCGCTTCGAGGTTGGTCACCGATTTCGTGCCGATGCCCTTGACGCGTGTGGCGAGATCATCGGCGTTCTTGAACGGGCCATTCTTTGTGCGTTCGTCGATGATCGCTTTCGCATGCACCGGCCCGATACCCTTGACCGATTCGAGCGCCGCCTGGTCGGCGGAATTCACTTCGACGGCCGCCGCGAATCCGGCCGACAGCGATAAAGCCAACGCGACGCAAAGCATTAAAAGCTTCTTCAGCATGGCAAGCACTCCATTGAGGGCAAAAAAGTTAGCCGCAAAGGGACGATTCAGGAAGACTCGGGACGACGCATCCTGTCAGCAGATGCTGCGCTTAAGCATAGAACAAATTGCGCGCCCTTATTTGCGGACGCGGACGATTTATACCGATCGATTCGTGACAAGTAAATCAATGTGAACAGGATTTAAACCTTTTTGCCTGGTTATTAGGCTGTTGTGAGTTTATCGATCAAACGCGCGTGCCAAAAAGAACGAGCGAGAACGGCGGCGAGAACAAATGACAGCACGACGCGCTTGACTTAGAGTGCACTCGAAGTCCTAACCTGAGTTCCGTCATGTCGAATATCTCGAAAGCACTCACCATCGGCCAAGTTGCCGAAACGATCGGCGTCTCGACGCATACGCTGCGCTATTACGAACAGGCGGGCTTGATCCGCGCCGTCGGGCGCACGGCGGCGGGGCATCGTCTGTATTCGCCGGCCGATCTCGACTGGCTGCGGTTCGTGATGCGGCTCAAGGCGACCGGCATGCCGATCGCCGGTATGCAGGCGTTCGCGGCGCTGCGCGCGCAAGGCCAGCCGAGCGTGGGCGCGCGCCGCGACGTGCTGGTGGCGCATCGGGACGCGGTTTTGGCGCGCATCGCCGGGTTGCAGCTCAATCTCGGCGCGATCGTTGACAAGATCGCGCACTACGAAGCGGCCGAACGCGCACCCGCCGCGGATCATTCGACACGACAGATCGACGAACCGACCGGCGAAACCCCGACGCATTCACACCAGGAAAAGGACTCATCATGGATCACGCACACAACGACCGCTACGCCCGAGGCTGGGACAAACTGAAGGAGATCGACGGCTCGGCCGGCGAGCAGGTGATCGCCGCGCTCGCGCCGATCGCGCCGGATTTTGGCCAGTTGCTGATCGAATTCGGTTTCGGCGATATTTACAGCCGGCCGCAGCTCGACCTGCGCGCGCGTGAAATCGCGACGATCGCGTCGCTGGCCACGCTCGGCTGCGCGCAACCGCAGTTGAAGGTGCATATCGAAGCGGCGTTGAACGTCGGCTGCACGCGCGAGGAGATCGTCGAGGTGTTCATGCAGATGGCGCTTTATGCAGGCTTTCCAGCGGCGCTGAACGCGCTGTTCGCGGCGCGCGAGATTTTCGAGCGGCACGATCGGGCATTGAGCGAGGCGCAGCCTGCAAGCGCGGCGCAGGTGCCGGAGGAGGCGCACGCGGGGTGAGAACCCGCGGCCACTCCGTCAAGCGGCCGAATCGGCCCGAAGCGCCGTCTCGCCACGCAAATGCCGCTTGCTCACCACCCGCCAGTACATCAGCAAGCCGATGCCGGCAATCGCCAGGCTCGCGGTATTCGCCACCCAGAAGCCGCGCGCGCCGGTCAGCCATTCCGGCGTGATACCGGTCACGTCGAAGCCGAGCGCATAGCCGCCGCCGAGCCCCACGCCCCACAGCGCCACCGCGTAGATCACGGTCGGCACGACCGCCACCTTGTAGGCGCGCAGCACGAACGCGGTTGTGATCTGCAACGCATCGAACAGGTGATAGCACGCGACGATCAACACCAGCGGCAACGCCGCCGCCACGACCTGCGCATCCGGCGTATAGCCTTCGATGATGAATGGCCGCAGCGCCAGCACGATCGCGGCGTAGCAGCAGGCGATCGCCACGGCCATCATGATGCCGTGACGCGACAGCGTGCGCGCCGCTTCCGGGCGATGCGCGCCGAGCGCCTGTGCGACCAGCGTCGACGATGCAATGCCGATCGACAGCGGCGTCATGTACAGCACCGCGCCGATATTGCCGGCGATCTGGTGACCGGCCAGCGTCGTCGTGCCGAAGCGCGCAATGAAGAGCGCCATGAACGTGTAGGAGGTGACTTCGATCAGATACGACAGGCCCATTGGAATGCCCAGCCGCAGTTGCGCCGCCTGACGCCGCCAGACTGGCCAGCAGAACCGCGCGAAGATTGCGAACGGCGTGAATACGTCGACGCGCGTGAGCAGCACCATGCCGAGCACGGCAAGCCCCCAGTTGATCGTAGTGCTGGCGAGCGCGCAACCGGGGCCGCCGAGCGCCGGCACGCCGAGGCCGCCGAAAATGAACCACGTATTGAGCGGCACCTTGAGCAGCAGGGCGCCGATCTGCAGGATCATCACGAGCCGCGGTTTGCCGACCGCATTGGTGACCGAACCGTAGACCCGAAAGGCGAGGCCGGCGGGCAAGCCGAAGGCCAGAATCCGCAGGTAGGCAACCGTGCGGTCGTGCAGCGCGTCGGGCACGCGCGCCAGATGCAGCACCGGGCCGGGGAAAAACAGAATCAGAAAGCCGATCACGGTCAGCGCCAGTGCGAGCCACAAGGCCTGGCGAACTTCCTCGCCGATCTCGTCATAGCGGCGCGCGCCGTAGAGCTGCGCGGTGATCGGCTGCAGCGCGGTCAGAATGCCGGTCAGGCCGATGTAGACGGAGATATAGATCGACGAGCCCAGGCCGAGCGCGGCCAGATCGACCGCCGAGTAGCGGCCGACCATCGCCGTGTCGATCACGCCGAATGCGATGATCGCCAGTTGGCCGATTAGTACCGGCCAGGCGAGCGCGGCGATTTTCCGTACGTCGGCGAACATGGTCAGCCGGACTTCTTGTGCCAGTTGCGGCGTTTGACGACCGGCGGCTTCGGACGGTCGATGCGTACGTACAGGCGGAAGCGTTCGTCGCGGTCGGCCACGCGGCGGCCTTCCCACACCAGTTTCCAGACGAAGTCGGACATCGCGCTCGGTTCGCCGTAGTCCTGCGTGTCCTGGCGCAGGATCACGTCGCAGTCCTGGTCGAAGGAGAAATGCATGTCGCCGAAATAGGCGAAGGTCGCGATCTGCGCATTGCCGAGGCGCACCGGCGAAATGCAGGTGTAGTCGTCCGGCAGATGGGCTGCGATCTGTTCGGCAACATCTTTATAGGTCCGGCTGTAGTTGACGACCGGCAGCCATAACGTCATGAGCAGCACCCACATCAGGGTGGTGCCGGCGCTCGAGAGCACCACGCTGCGCCACAAGACTTTCGGATGACGGGCAAGGCGCCATTGCACCAGCACGAACCAGCAGATCGTCACGGCGACCGCGCAGACGAACGACAGCACCTTGAACTGCGGCGCGAAGCCCGGCGCGAGCCGCGCGAGATTGCGGGCAAGCGGATGCGGGAAGCCGGTCAGCCCGGCGATATAGACCAGCCAGACGAAGCTGCCGAGAATCGTGAAGCTCAGGAGCGCGAACCAGTCGATCGCATTGATCGCGCCGCGTTTGAGCGTGGGCAGCGCGAAAGCGGCCAGCACGGCGAGCGGCGGCAGCAGCAGCATGTACAGCCGGTTCGATTGATGGCTCTGCAGGATGACCAGCACCAGCAGCGGCCCGATCACCGAAAGCGGAATCGCCACGTGCGGCGCGCGCCGCAGGCCGGACCAGCTGAACCACGCCCAGAGGGCCAGCGGCCACGCCGGCCAGGTGAAGAGCGGCAGATTCTTGAGCGCATAGCCGGCGACCGAGCCGGGCGGCCCGGCGAACGAACTCAGGCTGACGTGCACCCATTGGTTGAGGTACCAGACGGCGTCGTCGGGAAAAGTGGCGAGCGCGGCGACCGGCCATGCCGACGACAGCACCAGCGCCACCGGCAGACCCGCGAGCAGCAGCCAGCGCGAGCGGGTCTCGCGCACGATCAGGGTCATTGCCAGCGTGCCGAGCAGTAGCGCGCCGACCAGCACCGGGCTGCTCGCCAGGGTCACGAGGGCGATGGCGAGACCCCAGATCAGCGCGCCTTGCACCGGCTTGTCGATCATGCGCACGAGCCCATACACGAGCATCGCAATACCGAAGAACTGCGCGAGCTGCGGCGTGGTTTCGTGGCCGCGCTCGGCGAGGCCGAAGCAGGCGAGCAGGATCAGCAGCGCGCCGTCGGCGAGGGTGCGGCCGTAGTCGCGCGGTTCCGGCTCGCCGCCGAACGCGTATTTGAACGGCTGGACTTCGGCGCGCCGGCCGAGCAGGTAAGCGGCATACCAGACGAACGCGCAGCCCGCGCAGAACAGCAGGCCGGTAAAGACGCGCGAGGCGTTGCTCGCGTCGACCCACGGTGCGAGTGCGCGGATCGCGCTGGCGCCGAACCAGTAGCCGAGCGGGCCGTCTTCGGTGAGATATTTGCCGACCAGATTGGGCAGCAGCCAGTCGTGCGCGCTGCCGTTCGCCATAGTCCACATGACGCCGAAGCCGGCTGCATCCTCGTTCTTCCACGGATCGCGGCCGAATAGTCCAAACGATGCATAGACGATACAGATGGTCAGCAGCAGCCAGCGCGGCAACGCACTGGTCGCTGAGGCAGTGAGGCGAACGACAGGTCTCATGCGGTGTGTGGATATCGGATAAGCGGTGCAGCCGGGACCGGACGGCATGTCCGGCTGGAATGGCCAATTTGTAGCATCCGGCATTGTAGTCGTGCCGTGCGATGCGCGTCACGGCCGGTAACGGCTCGCAACGTGGATGGAACAGCTGTAACACGGGTTCGGCAGTGCGCCGCGTTCGTTCCGGGACATCGCTGATCAATCGGCAAGGCGACAAAAAAGGGCAGCTCGCGCTGCCCTTTTTGCTCCTGCTTCGCTACCGGCCAGAACCGGCGACGAGGCGGGTATTACTTCGCTGCGACCTTGCCGGTAGCGCGCGAGCCGAACTTGTTGCGGAACTTCTCGACGCGGCCTGCCGTGTCCATGATCTTTTGCTGGCCGGTGTAGAACGGATGCGATTCCGACGACACTTCGATCTTGGCGAGCGGGTAGGTCTTGCCTTCGAATTCGGCGGTTTCACGCGTCTGGATGGTCGAGCGCGTCACAAACTTGAAGTCGTTCGACACGTCGATGAACAGAACTTCGCGGTAATCCGGGTGAATGCCTTCTTTCATGGTCTTTCCTTTAATCTGGCGGTAGCCAACCCGCGTGCGACCGTATTTGCACGGACCGCATCTAGGCGCGAGCCACTTGCCTATGGTCGAAAAACGGCGATTATGCCAGAAAATCAGTCGCTTGACGACCTTTGTGCCAGCTTTTTGCGAGGAGCGGGCGGCGTTTGCGCGGTTTTTTGACGGCTCGCCGTTTGCGCCCGGGCACGGCTGCGGACTATGGCCGGTGGACGTTGCGCGTCAGCCGGCGGTGAACGTCAGGCCGACCCGCGCCGGGTCCTGCCGGTAATAGCGCGCGAGCAGCCGGTAAAGCTCCGGATATTCTGCTTCGAACGCTTGCGGCCTGACAAACAGCGCCTCACTGCAAACGGCAAAAAATTCCGATGGATGGTCCGCCGCGTACGGATCGATCAGCGACTCGCGTTCGAAGCGCGCCCAGCGGCGCTCCGGCACCGCGTCGACTTTGGCGCAGAAGCGGTCGTAGGCATTGTCGAACACGTCGGCCCAACCCTGCGAATCGAGCGGCGCGTGCCAGCGGCGCATCAGCGGCGGGTGGCCGTCCGCCTCGCCGTTCAGCATGTCGATCTTGTGCGCGAATTCGTGAATCACGACGTTGTAGGCGTCCGTGCCGTCCGTCATCTGCGCGTCTTCCCACGACAGCACCACGGGCCCGCCTTCCCACGCTTCGCCGCTCGCGTCCTGTTCGACTTCGTGCACCACGCCGTCTTCGTCCTCGACGGTCTTGCGGATCACGAACTCACCCGGATAGACGATCACGCCGACCCAGCCGCGATACAGATCGAGGCTCAGGTTCAGCACTGGCAGGCAGGCCTGGGCGGCGATCGCCACGGTCATCGCGTCGGTGAGTTCGAGTTCGTGCGCGGTCGAAAATTCCTTTTGCGCGAGGAAGAGGCTCGTCAGTTCGCGCAAACGCACGAGGTCCGGCGCGTCGAGGTGCGCGAGGAACGGCAGGCCGTCGAGCGTGGCTTGCCAGAGCGAGTCGTCGATCGCGTAGTCGCGCAGCGCGCGCTCGCGGCGGCGTGTGCCGAGCCATTGAGTGAGTTTGGAGAGCATGGCCTGATGCAACCTTTAGTCGATCTGTTTTTGCCACGCGGCGAAAATGCCGCCGCATATCGCCACGCCGGCCAGGAAATAGAAGCCGTCCAGCGAGGCGAGGAAGCTGGCCTGTTGCGCGACCGCGCGGCTGATTTCCACGAGCGCCAGCGAGTGCGCCTCGGACGGTGAGCGACCCGCGGCGGCGAAGCCTCGCGCCAGCGTGGCGAGCGAATTCTGGAACACCGGATTGTACGGATTCACGAACTCCGCGAGGCGGGTTTGATGCAGCGCCTGCCGATGCTGCTCGACGATGATCACGGAGGCCGTCGCGAACGAGATCGTCACCTGCCGCACGATGTTTTTCAGCCGGTAGCCGTGCGTGAATTCTTCGATGGCGAAGATCCTGAAAGTGAGATTGGCCACCGGCAGCACGATGAACAGCAACAGCAGGCCGCGCAGCAGCAGGGGCAGCATCAACGCCGCCTCGCCGACGCCGGGCGACATGCGCGTCATCCACGCCGCGGCGAACGCGGCCACGGCGAAACCCGGCACGATGATCCACTTCTTGCGCGGCAGCAGCTTCGCGTAACGCAGGTAGACGAACAGCGCGCTCGCGGAAATCAGCGACGTCACGCCGACCAGTTGCCCGGTGTTTTCGACCGGATAGCCAAGACCGCCTTCGAGAAAGCGCGAGATCAGATAGCTGAACACGGTCGAGATGTAGTAGTAGAACATGTAGAGCACGAGCCCGGCCTGGAACACCTTTTCGCGCAGCGCATTGAGGCGTACGAGCGGCGCGGGATGATGCCACTGATGATAGGCGAACCAGCCCAGCGCAGCGATGCCGGCGAGTGTCAGCAGAATCAGTCCGGGTGACGCGCTGAACAGCTGGAAGCGCACCTGCTGCATGACGATTTGCAGGGCGCCTTGGGCGAAAGCGAAGATGAGATATGGCCAGAAATGTGCGGAGCCGCGTTCTTCGGGCAGGCGATTGCCCGAGTCGGGCAGCGCGAGCAAGGCCAGCACGGCGAACAGCATGCCCACGGGCGCGGTGCATGCGAACAGCGCGCGCCAGTCGAAATATGCGACCAGCTGGCCGCCGATCAGCGGCGCGAGCGCACTGCTCAGGACGATCAGCACGAGAAACGCGCGGGTGGCCGCGGGCCGCTGCTGCGGCTTGAAACTCATCTGGATCAGGATGCGGCAGGTGCCCATCATCGGGCCGATGAAGTAACCCTGAAAGCCGCGCGCGAACGCCAGTTCGATCGACGATTCGCATAGCGCCGCGGCCATCGAGCCGACTGAATAAAGCAGCATGCAGCCGGCCACGTAGCGCCGGTAGCCGAAGCGCTCGACCCACCATTGTTGCTGCAGGATGCCCAGCACGGCCGCGACCGCATAGGCGCTCGACGCCCACACCAGTTCATCGGGCGACGCGTTGATGCCGCCCGCGATATAGCTGGTGAAAAACGAGAAGATCGAATTGTCGAAATAGTCGAGGCCGGTGACGACGGCCAGCACCCACGGGAAAAAGTCGCCGCGTAGTTTTTCGACGCTGAACAACGGCACGCGGGACGACGCCGTGCTCATCAGGATTCGTCCGGCGAGGTGTCGTCCGGGTTGTCGACGCGCTTCGTGGGCGGCGTGCTGCCTGTCCTCGCGCGTGCGCTGCGGCGCTGCGCGAGCAGCGCGTCCGCATTCTCGCCGGCAAGGCGCCGCTGAAGATAATCGAGATCGGGGCTGAGCTCCGCGCGCAGCTTTTGCGCTTCCTTCAGTTCGCGGCGCATGGTGTCGATGCGCGCATCGAGCGCCTTGACCTGCTGCGCGATGGCGTCGTGAATCTGCCGCAGCGATTCGGCGGAGTAGCGGTGGCCGCCGTCAACGGGTTCGAGCGGGCGCTTGAGCATTTCGGTAACGCTATGCAGCGAGAAGCCGAGCGAGCGCAAACGCAGAATGCGGCCGAAGCGCTTCAGATCTTCCTCGTCGTAAAGCCGGTAGCGGCCTTCGCTGCGCGTGGGCGAGACGAGGCCGCGCTCCTCGTAGTACTTCAGCGTGCGCGGGGTGACACCGAGGCGTTCGGCGGCGTCGCGTACGGTCAGCAGAGTGGGTGAGTCTTTCGACATGGGGCGGTGATGGATGTGGCAGACCGCGTACATTGTACTTTAACGTGTACGTTCACGTATAGGTTGGCGTGTGGATTGACATGCGAGTTGACATGCGGCAAATGGCGCTAACGGCCGAAAGGCGAGGGGTGAAATCTGCCGCGCGAAAACGGCAAGAGGACGGACAAAAAAACCGCTCGTTTGCGACGAGCGGTTTTTTTACGCGATGCGGATGTCGTGGTAAGGGCCGCCATACCGGCCCAGGACCTTGGCCTTAGCTGCCGCCACCACGGCGCATCATGTCGAAGAACTCGGAGTTGCTCTTCGTCTGGCGGATCTTGTCGAGCAGGAATTCCATCGACTCGACTTCGTCCATGTCGTGAATGAACTTGCGCAGCACCCAGATCTTTTGCAGCACTTCCGGCTTGATCAGCAGTTCTTCGCGACGCGTGCCCGACTTGTTCAGGTTGATCGACGGATAAACGCGCTTTTCAGCAAGGCGACGCTCCAGGTGCACTTCCATGTTGCCGGTGCCCTTGAATTCTTCGTAGATCACGTCGTCCATGCGGCTGCCGGTTTCGATCAGCGCCGTGCCGATGATGGTCAGCGAACCGCCTTCCTCGATATTGCGTGCCGCGCCGAAGAAACGCTTCGGACGTTGCAGCGCGTTGGCGTCGACACCACCGGTCAGCACCTTGCCCGAGGCCGGCACGACGGTGTTGTACGCACGCGCGAGACGCGTGATCGAGTCCAGCAGAATCACCACGTCGTTCTTCATTTCGACGAGGCGCTTGGCTTTTTCGATCACCATTTCGGCCACTTGCACGTGACGCGCAGCCGGTTCGTCGAACGTGGAGGCGATCACTTCGCCCGCCACCGAACGCTGCATTTCGGTCACTTCTTCCGGGCGTTCGTCGATCAGCAGCACGAACAGCACGACATCCGGATGGTTCTGCTTGATCGCGTGGGCGATGTGCTGAAGCATCACGGTCTTGCCCGACTTCGGCGAGGCGACCAGCAGGCCGCGCTGGCCTTTGCCGATCGGCGCGATCATGTCGATGATGCGGCCCGTGACGTTTTCCTCGCCACGCATTTCACGTTCGAGCAGCAGCACCTTGTTCGGGTGCAGCGGCGTCAGGTTTTCGAACATGATCTTGTGCTTCGAGGCCTCCGGCGGCTGGCCGTTGACCTTGTCCACCTTCACCAGCGCGAAATAGCGTTCGCCGTCTTTCGGCGTGCGCACTTCGCCTTCGATCGTGTCGCCCGTATGCAGGTTGAAGCGGCGGATTTGCGACGGGCTGATGTAAATGTCATCCGTGCTGGCGAGGTACGAGGTTTCCGGCGAACGCAGGAAGCCGAAGCCGTCCGGCAGCACTTCGAGCGTGCCGTCGCCGAAGATCGTGTCGCCCGTTTTGGCTCGTTTTTTTAGAATGGCGAACATCAATTCCTGCTTGCGCAGGCGGTTCGCACTTTCGATCTCGAGGCCATTGGCCATCTCGATCAATTCGGACACGTGCAGAGTCTTAAGCTCGGATAAATGCATACGGAGAACCCGCAGGAGAAGGTGCGACGAAATGAAATCTGGGAGGAGAGTGAGCGGAACCGCTCAAGGACTTACACGTCTTTTCGACGTTTTGCGGATTCTAGCATAGCACACGCCAATTTCCGCCAGTGCGACGGCATGGCATCTTTCCTGTCGAGCGTGTTGCCGGCTGACAACACGCCCGACCCAGCGAGCCCGCGAACCTCAAAGAGGCTCCGGACGCGCCGCTGCGGCCGCTTTACAGGTTGCCGTCGAGGAACGCGGTGAGTTGCGACTTCGACAACGCGCCGACTTTCTGCGCGGCGACAGCGCCGTTCTTGAAGAGGATCAGCGTGGGGATGCCGCGCACGCCGAACTTGACCGGTGTCGATTGGTGTTCGTCGACGTTGATCTTGGCGATTTGCAGGCGATCGGCGTAATCCTTCGCGACTTCGTCGAGGATCGGCGCGATCATCTTGCACGGACCGCACCATTCAGCCCAGAAATCGAGCAGCACGGGTTTATCGGATTTCACGACGTCCTGTTCGAACGATGCGTCGCTAATATGCTTGATTTGTTCGCTCATTGTATGAATACCTCTATCGGTTCGAGGCCCGCCTGAATTGCTCGCCACGATACGTCAAAACCTAAGGAAACTTCCGTTCGCTTTGCCGCAATCGAAGCCTTGCCGACACATGCCGGAAAAGGTGAAAACCTGTTACGGAATATGCGGAAGGCTCGCGCTCGCGGGTCATCCGTACGGCAGTTTAGCTTAATTCGCTATGCGTTGCCGGGGGCGATAGTACTCATCAGGGGCAGTGGGGCCAACGACTGCCGATGAAGTGCCACCGTGTTTCATCAACCACGACGTAGCCTATCTGGTGGCTCGGCGGCCAAACTCAAGTGGCTGCATTGGGGGCGGCCGCGACGCCGATACGGGCTTGTCCACATGAGGCGAAGGTCGCGATTCAGCGCACCGTTGACGCTTTGGTCGTATTAACAGTCGCGCGACAGGCCAAGCGATGATAGAATGTTTCGTGACGGGCCTCCTCGCATGGAGGGATGGTCAACCTGGTCAGGTCGGGAACGAAGCAGCCACAGCCGTTTTCCACCAGTGCCGAGGGTCAGGCTCGTCACCTTCCTCTTTTGTATTTCCGCTGTTTTCCGTTTTGTTCTGCGGTGTGTCCTGCGCGGGTTCTGCCGCGACGCTTTCCCTCTCCTGTTTTACCCTGGATACGTTGAGTACAGCCGCATGAGTCCGTGCTCTGTAGTGTTTCCTCGCGCGCCTCGTCTATTTTTTTCTATCGGTCCGTTAGCCAGTTTCAATGATGTGGCAGCATGCGTTCGCGCGCCGTCGCGAAACGTTTTGCGCGGCATCGTTACTGATACAATTTCCCGATGACCTATCAAGTTCTCGCACGCAAATGGCGGCCGAAGGATTTCGCTTCGCTCGTCGGACAGGAGCACGTGGTGCGCGCGCTCACGCACGCGCTCGACGGCGGCCGTCTGCACCATGCCTATTTGTTTACCGGCACACGCGGCGTCGGCAAGACCACGCTGTCGCGCATCTTCGCCAAGGCGCTGAATTGCGAAACCGGCGTGACCTCCACGCCGTGCGGTGTATGCCGCGCGTGCCGCGAAATCGACGAAGGGCGCTTTGTCGATTATGTGGAGATGGACGCGGCGAGTAATCGCGGTGTCGACGAAATGGCGGCGCTGCTGGAGCGCGCCGTGTACGCACCGGTGGACGCGCGCTTCAAGGTCTACATGATCGACGAAGTGCACATGCTGACCAACCACGCCTTCAACGCGATGCTGAAGACGCTGGAAGAACCGCCGGCGCACGTCAAATTCATTCTCGCCACCACGGATCCGCAAAAGATTCCGGTCACGGTGCTGTCGCGCTGTCTGCAATTCAATCTGAAGCAGATGCCCGCTGGCCATATCGTCTCGCATCTCGAGCACATTCTCGGCGAAGAGAAGGTGCCGTACGACGTCCAGGCGCTGCGCCTGCTCGCGCGCGCGGCGGACGGCTCGATGCGCGACGCGCTCTCGCTGACCGATCAGGCGATTGCCTACTCGGCCAACCAGGTCAATGAAGAAGCGGTGCGCGGCATGCTCGGCGCGCTCGACCAGAGCTATCTGATCCGCCTGCTCGACGCCCTCGCTGACGGCGACGGCGCCGCGGTGCTGTCGGTGGCCGACGAGATGGCGTTGCGCAGCCTGTCGTTTTCGACGGCGTTGCAGGATCTGGCGAGTCTGCTGCACCGGATTGCGTGGGCGCAGTTCGCGCCGTCGTCGGTGCTGGACGAGTGGCCCGAGGCGGGTGATCTGCGCCGCTTCGCTGAAGCGCTGAGCGCCGAGCAGGTGCAACTGTTCTATCAGATCGCGACCATCGGCCGAAGCGAACTGGGTCTCGCGCCGGACGAATACGCCGGTTTCACCATGACGCTGCTGCGCATGCTCGCGTTCGAACCGGCGCCTACGGGCGGCGGTGGTGCCGTGGGCGCGGCGCGTGCGCCTGGCCAGTCCGGCGCGGGCGGAGCGAGACGCACCGGTGCGCCGGCCGTGGCCGCGCAGCAGGGCGCGTCGGGTTCGCCGGTGTCACAGGCGCGGGCAGTGGCGGCTTCGGGCGCCGTGCCGGGGACTTCTTTTGAAGCGCAAGTGAGCGCCGCTGCGCCGGGCCGCGAAACACAGCCGGGTAATGTTGTCGTGGCTGACAAGGGCGCCGTGGTCGGCGCGGTGTCGGTTGAACCCGCAACGCGTGCCGTGGCGCAAGCCGGCAGCACGGTTGAAGTGCCGCCCGCGGTTGGCGACGTTCAGGCTGCGGCGGCGGATTCTGCTCAAGGCGCAGTCGCAGGGCAGTCGCCTGCCGCGGAACCGGCAACAGTTGCAGGGCCGGCGCCGGTTATCGATGAATTGAATCCGGCGCCGGCGTCTGCGGCGCCTGCCGCCCCGGCACCCGCGTTGGCCCCGTGGGACGATGCCCCTGCCAACCCGGCAGCGAGAGAAGCTTCCACGACCGCTGGCCTTGATGATCCTGCCGCGGGTGAAGTCTCTGCAGCCGCTGGCGACAACGGTTCGGCAGCGAGCGAAGCCTCCACAACTGCCGGCCTCGACGATCCTGCCTCGAACCACGTCTCCGTAACTGCTGGTCTCAGCGATGCCGCCTCGAACGAAGTCTCCGCCGCTGGCCTCAACGGTGCGGCCCCGAACGAAGCCCTCACAGCCGCAGCTCTCGAGGACGAAGCTCCCGCCAACGAAGCTCCCGCGTCTTCGCTGAGCGCACCCGCAGCCGCTGCGTTTGCGCGCACGGAGCAAGCCGCGGCTGCGGCAACGTCGCAAGAACTACCGCCCGCAGCCGCAACCGAACCTCGCCGCGCGGGCGGTGCGAGCGCCGCTCTCGACGTGTTGCGCAGTGCCGGCTTGAAAGTGTCGTCGGACCGTGGCCGCGCGAGCGCGGCCGCCGCCGCGAAGCCCGCCACGCCGAAGCCCGCCACGCCGCGCGTCGTCGTTCCCGTGCCGACGCCGGGCGCGCCGCGCCGTGCGCCGCAGCAGGATGCCGCACCGGCAGCACCTGCGGCGCGCGCGGCTGCATCGGCGTCTTCGTCGCCGGGCCAGCGCAACGGCGCTGAGCAGAATGGCGCGTCGGTGCCGCCGTGGGATGACATGCCGCCGCCTGACGAATACATGCCGCTCACGGCCGCCGACGAAGGCTATTATGGCCTGCCGGACGAAGGCTACATGCCCGTGTTCGACAGCGGCCCGGACGATGTCCGCGTGAGCGCCGCGCCCGCGTCGACGGCCGCGCCGGTGATCGACCAACGTCCGCTGCCGCCCGCCGTGCCGCTCGATCCGCTGGGCTTCAAGGGCGACTGGCCGGCGCTTGCCGTCGACTTGCCGCTCAAGGGCATTTCGTATCAGCTCGCGTTCAACAGCGAACTCATGGCGCTCGAAGGCAATACGCTCAAACTGAACGTGCCGGTGCCGCAGTACGCTGAAGCCTCGCAGGTCGCCAAACTGAAAACCGCGCTCGCCGACAGGCTCGGCCACACTGTCGAGGTGCTGGTCGAAGTCGGTCCGGCGCGCCGTACGGCCGCCGCGCACGACGCCGCCATGCGCGCACAGCGGCAGCAGGAAGCCGAGCGCGAGATCGGCGCCGATCCGTTCGTGCAGTCGCTGATCCGCGAGTTCGGCGCGAGCATCGTGCCCGGCTCGATCCGCCCGATTACTCCGGACGCCGGTTCGAACGGCGCGCCGTCGGTCCACTGATTCGCCGCGCGACACGCCAGAGCGCGCCCGATTTCCGAATTTCACGCTATCAAGAAGGAGCATGTCCATGATGAAAGGCCAACTCGCCGGGCTGATGAAGCAAGCCCAGCAGATGCAGGAAAACATGAAGAAAATGCAGGAGCAACTCGCACTGATCGAAGTCGAGGGGCAGTCGGGCGCCGGTCTCGTGAAGGTGACGATGACCTGCAAGAACGACGTGCGCCGCGTATCGATCGACCCGAGCCTGCTCGCCGACGACAAGGACATGCTGGAAGACCTCGTCGCCGCCGCGTTCAACGACGCCGTGCGCAAGGCTGAAGCCACCGCCCAGGAAAAAATGGGTGGCATGACCTCGGGCCTGCCGCTGCCGCCGGGCTTCAAGCTGCCGTTCTGAACGACGCCGCGACTGTAGTCGCGGCGGCGTGACCGGCACAATGGAACGCGCGAGCCGTACCTCCCGTCAGGGTTGCACGCGCGGCGCGCGTTCCGCGCTTGATCCAACTGGCCGCGCCGCGGCTGGAATGTGCAGCGCGCGCCACGCGAGGCCGTCGCCGCAATGATGGAAACCGAACGAATCACCTGTATCGCCACCCGCATAACCGGGCGCTACCCACTTCGACGCCGATCCGCATGAAACAACCTTCCGCCTTGTCGGCGCTCGTCGAAGCGCTGCGCGCGCTGCCTGGCGTCGGGCCGAAGTCCGCGCAACGCATGGCGTACCACCTGATGCAGCACGACCGCGACGGCGCCGAAAAACTCGGCCGCTCGCTGCTGTTCGCCACCGAGCATCTGCAGCACTGCGAGAAGTGCAACACCTTCACCGAAGCGCAGATCTGCGAGGTCTGCCTCGACGAGGAGCGCGATCCCACCTTGCTGTGCGTCGTCGAAACGCCTGCCGACCAGATCATGCTCGAGCAGACCATGACCTATCGCGGTCTTTATTTCGTGCTGATGGGGCGCCTGAGTCCGCTCGACGGTATCGGTCCGAAGGAGATTCATTTCGACCGGCTCGTCCGGCGCGCGTCGGACGGCGTGGTCAAGGAAGTGGTGCTCGCAACCAATTTCACCAACGAAGGCGAAGCGACCGCGCATTACCTCGGGCAGACGCTCAAGGCGCGCGGCCTCGCCGTCACGCGTCTTGCGCGCGGCGTGCCGGTGGGTGGCGAACTGGAGTACGTGGACGCCGGCACGATCGCCCGCGCCATGCTCGATCGCCGCTCGATGTAGCGCGAGGCGCCGGTTTCAACCTGACGCAGCGCAGCGCGCGTCAGGATCAGAACAAAGGAGACACATGAGCGTCACCCCTGAATCAGGCGCGGGCGCCGCGCCTCAAGAGAAAACCGGCCCGCTCGCCGGCGTCAAGGTGCTGGAACTCGGCACGCTGATCGCCGGTCCGTTCGCCGCGCGCTTTCTCGGCGAATTCGGCGCCGACGTCGTCAAGATCGAAGATCCCAAAGGCGGCGACCCGCTGCGCAAGTGGCGCAAGCTTTATCCGGAAGTCGGCGGCACGTCGCTCTGGTGGGCCGTGCAGGCACGCAACAAGAAATCCGTCACGATCAATCTGAAGGCCGAAGAGGGCAAGGAGATCGTGCGGCGCCTCGCGAAGGAAGCGGATATCGTCGTCGAAAATTTCCGGCCGGGTTTGCTGGAGAAACTCGGGCTCGGTTACGACGTGCTGTCCGCGGAAAATCCCGGCCTCGTCATGGTGCGCCTGTCCGGCTATGGCCAGACCGGGCCGTACCGCGACCGGCCCGGCTTCGGCGCGATCGCCGAATCGATGGGCGGCCTGCGGCATATCACCGGTTATCCGGATTTGCCGCCGCCGCGCATCGGCATTTCGATCGGCGATTCGATCGCCGCGCTGCACGGCGTGATCGGCGCGCTGATGGCGCTGCATCACAAGCAGGTGAACGGCGGCAAGGGGCAGGTGGTCGACGTGGCGCTGTACGAGGCCGTCTTCAACATGATGGAAAGCGTGGTGCCCGAATACGGCGTGTACGGCATGGTGCGCGAGCGCACCGGCGCGTCGCTGCCCGGGATCGTGCCGTCCAATACGTATCCGTGCCGCGACGGCAGCATCGTGATCGGCGGCAATAGCGATCCGATCTTCAGGCGCCTGATGATGGCGATCGACCGCGAGGATCTCGCGAACGACCCGACGCTCGCGCACAACGACGGCCGTGTGCCGCGCACCCAGGAAATCGACGGTGCGATCGCCGCGTGGCTCGCCACGCGCACCATCGACGAAGCCCTTGCCGTGCTGAACGCGGCCGACGTGCCGGTGGGCCGCATCTACAGCGTGGCGGACATGTTCACCGATCCGCAGTTCATGGCGCGCCACATGATCCAGCGTTTCAAGTGGCAGGACGGCCGGGAAATCACGCTGCCGTCGGTCACGCCGAAGCTCTCGGCCACGCCGGGCGAGACGCGCTGGCTGGGCCCGGAACTGGGTGAACATACCGATGAAGTCCTTCAATCACTGGGTTATGATGCAGACCACATCGCGAGGTTGCACGCGCAACAAATAGTCTGAGTGTGCGCGCTGCGACAAGACAGAAAAGCCGATAAAAAACGGACAACAAAAGTTTGGAGACTCAAGACCATGCAACGGAGAAGCTTTCTCGCCGGTACCGCCGCACTCGCGGGCGCCACGCTCGCCGCCACGCCGCTTGCCTTCGCGCAGGGCAAACCTGAAACCACCAAGGTGGCGATCGCCGTCGGCGGCAAGAACCTGTTCTACTACCTGCCGCTGACCATCGCGGAGCGCCGCAACTACTTCAAGGACGAAGGGCTCGAAGTCGAAATTTCCGACTTCGCCGGCGGCTCGCAGGCATTGAAGGCGGCGGTTGGCGGTAGCGCGGACGTGGTGTCCGGCGCGTTCGAACACACCTTGCTGCTGCAGGCGCAGAAGCAGATGTTCCGCGAATTCGTGCTGCAGGGGCGCGCGCCGCAGATCGTGCTCGCGGTCTCGAAGAAGACCATGCCGAACTACAAATCGATTGCCGATCTGAAGGGCAAGAAAATCGGCGTCACCGCGCCGGGTTCGTCGACCTCGATCATGGCGAGCTTTGTGTTGGCGAAAGCCGGGCTGACCGCGAAAGACGTCGCCTTCATCGGCGTGGGCGCGGGTGCCGGCGCCATTGCCGCGTTGCAGTCGGGGCAGATCGACGCCATTGCCAATCTCGACCCGGTAATGACCAAGCTCGAACGCACCGGCGAGATTCGCGTCGTGTCGGACACCCGCACGCTTGCCGATACGCGCAGCGTCTTCGGCGGCGACATGCCGGCGGGCTGCCTGTATGCGTCGCAAAGCTTTATCACCAGGAATCCTAACACCACCCAGGCGTTGACCAACGCGATGGTGCGCGCGCTCAAGTGGCTGCAAACGGCAACCGGCAGCGAACTGATCAATACGGTGCCGGAAGGCTATCTGCTCGGCGACCGCGCGGTGTATCTGGACGCGTGGCAGCACGTGAAAGAAGCCATGTCGCCCGACGGCCTGATGCCGGCGGACGGTCCCGCGACGTCGCTGAAAACGCTGCAGGCGTTCGACCCGAACGTGCAGGGCAAGCCGATCGATCTGTCGAAGACGTGGACCAACGACTTCGTCAAGAAAGCGCTGAGCACCGTCAAGGCTTGAGGCGAACCTGGCCGCGCGGGCTGGGCGGCGGCAGCGCTGCAAGGTGACGCGCGCCGCGTTCGCTCCCGGGCCCGTTTGCCATGACGCGATCACACACCGAATCCGATCTTCGAAGCGAGCTGAACGATGACAGTTGCCGCACTGGCGCTCGACAACATCACCTGCACGTTCGCTGCGCGCGACAACCGCGCGCAGCGCTACACGGCGGTGAAGGACACCACCTTGCGCATCGCGCCGGGCGAGTTCGTCTCGGTGGTCGGTCCGACCGGCTGCGGTAAATCCACGCTGCTCAATGTCGGCGCGGGGCTGCTGGGGCCGTCGTCGGGAACGGTCAGCGTGTTCGGCGAGCCGCTTGTCGGCATCAACCGGCGCGCCGGCTACATGTTCCAGGCCGACGCGCTGATGCCGTGGCGCTCGGCGATCGACAACGTCATGGCCGGTCTCGCTTTCCACGGCGTGCCGCCCGCTGAAGCGCGCGTCAAGGCCGACGAGTGGTTGAAACGCGTCGGCCTCGGCGGCTTCGGCGATCGTTATCCGCATCAGTTGTCGGGCGGCATGCGCAAGCGCGTCGCGATGGCGCAGACGCTGATTCTCGATCCGGACATCATCCTGATGGACGAGCCGTTTTCCGCGCTCGATATCCAGACGCGTCAGTTGATGGAAAACGAGTTGCTCGACCTGTGGGCCGCCAAACGCAAAGCGGTGCTGTTCATCACGCACGATCTCGACGAGGCGATCGCCATGTCGGATCGCGTGGTGGTGCTCTCGGCGGGGCCGGGCACGCATCCGATCGGTGAATTCACGATCGATCTGCCGCGTCCGCGCGATGTGGCGGAAATCCGCGCGCATCCGCGCTTCGTCGAATTGCATGCGCAGATCTGGAGCGTGTTGCGCGACGAGGTGCTCAAAGGCTATCAACAGCAACTCACCGCCGTTTGAGCGCGTCACGTCATTGCGTCACTTAATTGCGTCATATAGCGGCGTCATGTATTGGCGTCGATCAATCGTCCAAGGCAAACCGAGTCATGTGGAAGACGTTGCGCCCGAACCGGGCGAATCTGGTGATCTGGCAATGGCTGCTGCTGGTGCTGTGCTTCGTGCTCTGGTACGTGCTGACCAGTCCGACGCTGCTGCCGGCGTTCTATTTCGACGACCCGAATAAAGCGGCGTTCTTCTTCGGCGAGCCGCAGAAGGTGTTGCAGCGAATCTGGGAGTGGTTCACGGGCGGTGAGATCTATCTGCACCTGTGGATCACGCTGGTCGAAACCGTGCTCGCGTTCACGCTCGGCACGGCGCTCGGGCTCGGCGTGGGCTTGTGGCTCGCGCTCTCGCCGCTTGCGAGCGCGCTGTTCGATCCATATATCAAGGCCGCCAACTCGATGCCGCGCGTGATTCTCGCGCCGATCTTCGGCGTGTGGTTCGGGCTGGGCATCTGGTCGAAGGTGGCGCTCGGCGTCACGCTGGTGTTCTTCATCGTGTTCTTCAACGTCTATCAGGGCGTGAAGGAAGTCAGTCCGGTCGTGCTCGCCAACGCGCGCATGCTCGGCGCGAACCGCAAGCAGTTGCTGCGCTTCGTCTACTTGCCGAGCGCGATGAGCTGGGTGTTTTCCAGCTTGCATACGTCGGTGGGGTTGGCGTTCGTCGGCTCGGTGGTGGGGGAGTATCTCGGCTCCGCGCGCGGCGTCGGCTATCTGATCCTGCAGGCCGAAGGCACCTTCGATATCAATACCGTGTTTGCGGGGATTCTGGTGCTGACCGCGTTCGCGCTGATTCTGGATGCCATTGTAGGCATGGGCGAGCGGCGTTTGATGAAATGGCAGCCCAAAACAGGCGACACGGAAAAGCTGTAGGCCTGCGAGCGCGAGCTTGCTCCGCGCAAGGCGCGAACGAGAACGGCGTGAGAACGGCGCGCGGGCAGGAAAAGCCGCGTGCCGTGTTTCGTGGCTGCCTGAGCTTTTCCGGCCTGCGCAGCGAATCGGCCTGCCTGACTTCGCTCAAGCGCACGACACGCCTCGACTAAGGCGTCACCACCACCTTCCCGATCACGCGACGCTCAGCCATGTCACGCAACGCACGCCCGGTGTCCTCGAGCGAGTAGCGCGCCGACACGTACGGCTTGAGCTTGCCCTCAGCGATCCACCGTGTCATCTGCCCGAACGCCGCATGATTATGCTGCGGCTCGCGCCTCGCGAAGTCGCCCCAGAACACGCCGACCAGACTCGCGCCTTTGAGCAGCGTCAGGTTGAGCGGCAGTTTCGGAATCTCGCCGTTGGCAAAGCCGACCACCAGATAACGCCCGCGCCAGCCGATGCTGCGAAACGCCGGCTCCGCATACACGCCGCCGACGGGGTCGTAGATCACATCCGGGCCTTTCCCGTCGGTCAGCGCCTTGATGCGCTCGCGCAGATCCTCGGTGCTGTAGTTGATGGTGGCGTCCGCGCCGTGCTTGACGCAGATCGCGAGTTTCTCGTCATTCGAGGCTGCCGCGATCACGCGCGCGCCGAGCGCCTTGCCGATCTCGACGGCCGCGAGCCCGACGCCGCCGGCCGCGCCCAGCACCAGCATCGTTTCGCCGGCTTGCAATGCGCCGCGATCGACCACGGCGTGATGCGAGGTGCCGTACGCCAGCGTAAAGGCCGCGGCGAGTTCGAACTCGACACCGTCCGCCAACGGCACGCAGGCCGAGGCCGGCGCCAGCGCCTGTTCCGCGAAACCGCCCTGACCGGTGAACGCGACCACGCGCGAGCCGGGCTTGAACTGCGTGACATCCGCGCCGACCGCGCGCACCACACCCGCGAGTTCCGAGCCGGGCGTAAAGGGCAGGGGCGGTTTGAACTGGTATTTGTTCTCGATGATCAGCACGTCGGGAAAGTTGACGGCTGCGGCTTTGACGTCGATGACGACGTGACCCGGCGGCGCCACCAGGTCCGGCAGGTTTTCGACGACCAGGCTCTCCGGCGGCCCATATTGATTGCAGCGAATCGCGCGCATCGTGTCTCCATATCGATCAGGGGTTCGCAAGTAGCAAGTATTCTGACTGTAAAACAACCAGCACGACCGTGCGTTTTTATTGCGCTGCGCGCGGCTGGCGGGCGACTCGCGCGAGGTATTCGCGATCCTCGCGCGTGCGCTTTGCATACGGCGCGGGCACGGCCCGCGGTGTCGTTCGCGCGTCTTCTTTCCTCGGTTACAATCGCCGCATGCGAATCCTACTCAGCAATGACGACGGTTATCTGGCGCCCGGCCTTGCTGCGCTTTACGAAGCGCTCAAGCCGATCGCCGACGTCACCGTGATGGCCCCCGAACAGAATTGCAGCGGCGCGTCGAATTCCCTGACGCTGTCGCGGCCGCTCTCGGTACTGCGCTCGGCCAATGGTTTCTATTACGTGAACGGCACGCCTACCGACTCGGTGCACATCGCGCTGACTGGCATGCTCGACCATCGGCCGGACCTGGTGGTCTCGGGCATCAACAACGGTCAGAACATGGGCGAAGACACGCTCTATTCGGGAACCGTCGCCGCCGCCACCGAGGGCATCATGTTCGGTGTGCCGGCCATTGCCTTCTCGCTCGTCGACAAGGACTGGGTGCATCTCGAAGACGCCGTGCGGGTCTCCGCCGAAATCGTCGCGCATTATCTCGAGCAGCCGTTGCCCGGGCATCCGCTCCTGAACGTCAACATTCCGAATCTGCCTTACGATCAACTCGGCGACTGGCAGATCACGCGCCTCGGCAAGCGGCATCCGTCGCAGCCGGTGATCCGGCAAACCAATCCGCGCGGCGAACCGATCTACTGGATCGGTCCGGCGGGCAGCGCGCGCGACGCGAGCGAAGGCACCGACTTTCACGCCGTTGCCAACGGCCACGTGTCGATTACGCCGCTGCAGCTCGATCTGACCCACACGCAAATGCTGCCCGCAGCGCGCGACTGGGCGCGCGCCGGCAGCGGCGCTTCATGACCAGCGAGCGCGCCAGGCGCTTTCCGCTCGGCCTTGAGGACCTGGTGCGCGAACCGCGCCGGGCCGAAGGGCGTCCGGGCGAAATTCGCGCGGCGGCGCTTGCCGCGAGCGCGGCGTTGAACGCACGTCAGCAGCCGGTGAAAAACTCGCCGCCCGGGTCCGCGGGTAAGTCCCAGTCCCGGCAGGCGAATGCGCAAACTGCGGCGCCGGCGAAGCCGCAGGCGAGGCCATCCGCGGCAACTCCGCCGAAGCCACTGGCGGCGCCTTCCGCCAAAGCGCCGGTGAAAGCACCGCTACAAGCACCGCTGAATGCATCGGTGAAAGCGCCGGCCAGGAGCGCCGCGCAGAATTCCACCGCGCGTCCCTCGCCGCAGCCGGCGGCATCCGCCAAACCTGCGGCCCGCGCCACCGAGCGCAGCGCCGCGCCGAACGTTGCTTTGAACGGCGCATTGGCGCTGACTTCGGAACGGGTTCGCGAACGGATGGTCGAACGCCTGCGTGCGAACGGTGTGACCGATCAGCGCGTGTTGAACGCGATGTCGGTCGTGCCGCGCCATATGTTCGTCGACCCGGGTCTCGCGGCGCAGGCCTACGAAGATGCCGCATTGCCGATCGGTCATCACCAGACGATCTCCAAACCCTCGGTCGTGGCCCGGATGATCGAACTGGCCGCCGCCGGCCGCGCGCTGAACAACGTGCTCGAAATCGGCACGGGCTGCGGTTATCAGGCGGCCGTGCTGAGCCAGGTCGCGCGCGAGGTTTACTCGATCGAGCGCATCAGGCCGCTGTCGGAGCGCGCCAAGACAAATTTGCGTCCGCTGCGCATTCCGAACATCCGGCTGCACTATGGAGACGGGCGGTTGGGTCTGCCCTCGGCGGCACCGTTCGACGCGATCGTGATCGCCGCGGCGGGGCTCGACGTACCGCAAGCGTTACTTGAACAACTCGCGATCGGCGGCCGCCTGGTCGCGCCGGTCGGCTCGCAGGAGGGCCAAAGCCAGGTGCTGACTCTGGTCGAGCGCCTCGGACCCGCGCAGTGGCGCGAGTCGCGGCTTGATCGCGTTTTCTTTGTACCCTTAAAATCCGGAGTGATTTGACACCGATGAGTATGTTGCGCGCGATGCAAAGAACCAGACTGAATGCCCCCATGACCGTAACCCAGCGTAGCGTGTGCGTGCTCGCCTTGTCCCTGTTGATGACGGCGTGTGCGTCGCGGCTCGATCAGGCGCCGGTCGTCGACCGCTCCGGCGGCGGCACGCTCAGCACGCAAGCTACGCAACCGGCCGTGCCGCTCGGGCCGCCGCCGCCGGGCTACTATCGCGTAAAGCCGGGCGACACGCTGTATCGGATCGCGTTGGAGAACGGCCAGAACTACCGCGACATTTCGGCGTGGAACAATCTGACCAACCCGAATCAGATCGAAGTCGACCAGTTGCTGCGCGTCGTGCCACCGGGCGCGAATACCGCGGCGCTCACGCCGGGTGTTTCGACCGCGCCGATCGGCGGCGGCGCTATGGTGCAAAGCGCGCCGCTCGGCAGCACGCCGCCGTCCACGGGCGCGACCGCAGGTGTCGCGGCACCGCCGCTCTATGGTTCGGCTGCGAACAACGCGTCGTCGGCGCCGCCTGCCAGCGCGGGCGCGGCGAGCGACTCGAACGCCGGCGCGTCCGGCAACGTGACCTTCGCATGGCCGGTGCGCGGGCCGCTGCTCGGCACCTTCAACGACTCGACCAACAAGGGCGTGAATATCGGCGGCGCCGCCGGCGATCCGGTGAAAGCTTCGGCGGATGGCCGCGTGGTTTATGCCGGAAATGGGCTGCGTGGTTACGGCAATCTCATTATCATCAAGCATGACGCAACTTATCTCACCGCGTATGCACACAACCGCGCTTTGATGGTAAAAGAGGGGGATGCGGTGACGAAGGGGCAGAAGATCGCTGAGATGGGCAATAGCGATTCCGACCGCGTGATGTTGCATTTCGAAGTTCGCCGGCAGGGTAAACCTGTCGACCCACTGAAGTATTTGCCGCCGCAATAAGCGATACGACCATGCCGAAATCGAAGCGCCCGCCACCGCAAGCCGAGTCTGAGACGATCAGCCACGCTATGTCCGCTTCGGTGGATGAAAGCGGCGCTTCGGAAGTGGAAGAGGAGATCGCAGAGGAGCGCGATCTCGACGAACGCCAGGGCGGCGCGGACGAAGCGGGCGACGCCCGCGAAGGCGCGAGCGAAGTCGCGCCCGACGCGGACGATTTCCGCGCGCTGCTGCAAGCCGAGCTGACGGCCGACACGATTCAGCACTATCTGAACCGTATCAGCGTCAAGCCGCTGCTGACCGTCGAGGAAGAGCAGAAGTATTCGCGTCTCGCCAAGGCGGGCGAGTTCGAAGCGCGGCAGGTCATGATCGAGCGCAATTTAAGGCTCGTTGTCAGCATTGCGAAGGGTTATCTGAACCGCGGCGTGCCGCTGCTCGATCTGATCGAAGAAGGCAATCTCGGCCTGATGCACGCAATCGAGAAATTCGACCCGACGCGCGGCTTCCGCTTCTCCACCTACGCCACCTGGTGGATCCGCCAGAGTATCGAGCGCGCGATCATGAACCAGGCGCGCACCGTCCGTTTGCCGGTGCACGTGATTCGTGAGCTCAATCAGGTGCTGCGCGCCAAGCGCCATCTGGAAAAGAATTCGATGAACTCCGGCGAAGCCGCCGAGCGCCGCGACGCCAGCATCGACGACATTGCCTATCTGACCGGCAAGACCACCGACGAAGTGACGGACATCCTCGCGCTGAACGAGCACACCGCGTCGCTCGACGCGCCGCTCGATCTCGATCCGGCGAGCAGCCTGCTCGACCTGCTGTCGGACGACCAGAGCCAGTCGCCGGACGCCGAAGTGCAGCACCGCGAACTGGAAACGCTCACGCGCGCGTGGCTTGCGCGTTTGTCGGACAAGCACCGTCACGTGATCGAGCGCCGCTTCGGCCTGAATCACATCGAACCCGCCACGCTCGAAGAACTGGCCGACGAAATGGGCCTCACGCGCGAGCGTGTGCGCCAGATCCAACAGGAAGCGCTCGTGCGGTTAAAGCGCTTCTTCGCCTCCAACGGTGTTCGGAAAGACGCCGTTCTATAACCTGATGACACCGATTCTTGTTTTCGACATCGAGACGATTCCCGATGTCGCCGGCATTCGCCGCCTCGAAGATCTGCCCGCCACGCTCAGCGACGCCGAAGTCGCCGAGCATGCGTTCGCCGCGCGCCGCGAAAAGACCGGCGGCGATTTCCTGCCGCATCATCTGCAACGGATCGCGGCGATTTCCTGTGTGTTCCGCGACAACAACGGCTTCCGGGTCCGCTCGCTCGGTACGCTGGAAGACGGTGAGGCGGCGCTGGTGCAGTCGTTTTATCGCGTGATCGAGAAGTACACGCCGCAGCTCGTGTCGTGGAACGGCGGCGGATTCGACCTGCCGGTGCTGAACTACCGCGCACTCGTCAACGGCATTCCCGCCTACAAGTTCTGGGACCTCGGCGAGGACGACCGCGAGTTCAAGTGGAACAACTACATCAGCCGCTATCACGCGCGTCACACGGATCTGATGGACGTGCTCGCCATGTATCAGGCGCGCGCCAACGCGCCGCTCGACGCGCTCGCCAAAATGTGCGGCTTCCCCGGCAAGATGGGCATGGACGGCAGCCAGGTGTGGCACGCGTACCAGGAAGGGCGCCTCGAAGAGATCCGCAATTACTGCGAGACCGACGTCGTCAATACTTATTTGCTCTATTGCCGCTTCCAGTTGATTCGCGGCGCGTTTTCGCCCGCTGAGTATGCTGATGAGATCAACCTGGTCAAGAATGCACTGGCGCTGGAAACGGCGCCGCAATGGGCCGAGTATCTGGCGGCATTCGATCAGTAAGTGGCTTGTAGTCGGGCCGCGGAGGGGCCCGCAGGGCGGCGCGGGTAGCGAGGCCGCCGCGGTCTTTCGCTCCAAAGGCTCCAAAGGTGCAAGGCGGTGCGAAGCGCTCGTCTCCGGCTCCCGCCGCTGCCGGCGTTATCGTGTCGTGGCTCGCGCGGCTGGCGGCCATTCCCGCCGCGCCGAATGATGGTGAGGCGCGGCGCTTCGTCTACAATCTCGCCTTTCCCCCAAGTTTGTCAGGAAGTAGCAGGTGTCCCGAACTGCCCCCCATCGCCGCGCGCCGAAGCGCTACAAGACGCCTCCGCCCGCGCCGGCACACGTCGTCACCGGCAATGAGCCGGTCATCGAAATCATTTCGCTCGATATGGAAGCGCGCGGCGTCGGCCGCACCGAGACCGAAGACGGCACACCCGGCAAGGTGATCTTCGTCGAAGGTGTGCTGCCCGGTGAACGCGTGAGTTATTCGACGCATCGCAGCAAGCCGAAATTCGAGCAGGCCGAAGTGGTGCAGGTATTGCGCGAAAGCGTGATGCGCACCAAGCCGAAGTGCACTTACTTCGATATCTGCGGCGGCTGTTCGATGCAGCATCTGGACATTCGCGCGCAGGTAGCGGTCAAGCAGCGCGTGCTCGAAGACAACCTCCAGCATCTGGCGAAGCTGCGCCCGGAAACGGTGTTCCGGCCGATTCACGGGCCCTCCTGGGGTTATCGCTACCGCGCGCGTCTGGCCGTGCGTTTCCTGCCGGAAAAGGGCGGTATGCGGATCGGCTTCCACGAGAAGAAGAGCAGCTACATCGCCGACATGAAGACCTGCGAAGTGCTGCCGCCGCATGTGTCGGCCATGCTGATGCCGCTGCGCTTCATGGTCCGCAAGCTGTCGATTTACGACCGTATGCCGCAGCTCGAACTGGCGGTCGGATCATCGGTGACGGCGCTGGTGGTGCGTAATCTCGAACCCATCACTGCGGCCGACGAGCAGGTGCTGCGCGATTTCGCCGACGAGCACAAGGTGCAGTTCTGGCTGCAGCCGGGCGGCCCGGATACGGTCACGCCGTTCTATCCGCTCGACGTGCAGCTCGACTACACGTTGCCGGAGTACGGCATCCGCATGCCGTTCAAACCAACCGATTTCACCCAGGTGAATCACGCCATCAACCGCGTGCTGGTGAGCCGCGCGCTGCGGCTGCTGGCGCCGGCGCGTACCGATCGCGTGCTCGATCTGTTCTGCGGGATCGGCAACTTCACTTTGCCGCTCGCGCGAATCTCGAAAGAAGTGATGGGTATCGAAGGCAGCGAGGTGCTGACTTCGCGTGCGCTCGCCAATGCCGGATTGAATGGCGTGGCGGGGCATACGTCGTTTGAATGCCGCAACCTGTTCGAAGTCACCGCCGACGACCTGCGCGCGCTCGGCCACTTTGACAAGTTCCTCATCGACCCGCCGCGCGAAGGCGCGCTGGCCGTCGCCAAGGCGCTCGCGGAAATTGCCCGCAGCGGCAATGGCCCGCTGCCGAAGCGCATCGTCTACGTGTCATGCGCGCCGGCGACGCTCGCTCGCGACGCCGGTCTGCTCGTGCATGAGGCCGGCTATCGCCTCGTGGGTGCGGGCGTGGTGAACATGTTCCCGCACACGTCGCATGTGGAGTCGATCGCGTTGTTCGAGCGGGACTGAACAGCGCCGCCGCCGTGCCCGGTGCGGCATGGCAGCGCGGCAGCGTAGCGCGGGGCACAAACAGAAACGCCACGACCGAAGTCGTGGCGTTTTCTATTGCCGGCTGGTTTTCAGCGCGCCGCGCGGCTTAGAACTGCCACCACGACTTTGCCGTACCCGGCCTTGCATGACCCGTAATGTACGGGCTGTCCGGGAAGGTGCCGGCCAGCACGCGCTTCGTGTCGTCCGCCAGTTGCGGCTGGTTCAGCCTCTGATACGACAGCATCATGATGTGCAGTGCGTCTTCGATCGCCGGGGCGTTCTTGTATTGCGTGAGCGCCAGTTGCGCGCGGTTGATCGCGGCGACGTAAGCGCCGCGGCGGTAGTAGTAATCCGCCGCGTGGACTTCGTGCGACGCCAGCGCGTTCACGATATAGCGCATGCGTTGCGCGGCGTCCGGCGCATACTTGCTGTTCGGATACTTGTCCACCACGATCTTGAAGGCGTCATACGATTCGCGCAGCGACTTCGGATCGCGCTCGCTCATGTCCTGGCCGGAGAAGCGGCCGAACAGTCCGAGGTCGTCGTTGAAGTGGATCATGCCCTTCAGATAGTACGCGTAGGCGATGTCCGGGTGATCCGGGTGCAGCTGGATGAAGCGGTCGATGGCCTGGTCGGCGGCGGCGTTTTCGTTGTCTTTCCAGTTGCAGTACGCGACGTTGATCTGCGCCTGCTGCGCAAAGTGACCGAACGGATCGCGCCCTTCGAGCATTTCGAAGTACTTGGCGCACTTGCCGAAATCACCACCGGTCAAGGCGTCGTTCGCCTCCGTATATAATTTGTTGTTGTTCCACGTTGCCGTTTCGTCGGTCTTTTCCGGCAGGCCGTGGCAAGCCGCGACAACCGCGACGGCTGCGGCGCACGCAATGTATCCGGCCACTTTCCGGGCCGCCTTCTTGATGGCCGCCAAATTGAGCGCCGCTTTAGTGATGGTGTTCAAGGCTCGCATTTTCCAGTCTAGCTTTACGTCCAGGTGACCCAGACTCAATGACCCGCTCAAATACTCCAGGCGCCGCAACCGGTGCCGGGAATAGCAACGAAGATTATAGCGTAAGCGCTGACCCCTCCGACGCGTTGGGCGTCGATTCCCTCGACGACGATCTCGGCAGCGACGCGCTCGGCGCCGCGGCCCTGTCCGGCCTCGTGCCGACCATCGCGAACCGCGTGACGGACGAGACGCCGCGCAGCATTGTCGTACCCGACGAACTGGCCGGCGAGCGCCTCGACAAGGTGCTCGCGCGGGTGTTCCCCGAATTCTCGCGCAACCGTCTGCAGAGCTGGATCGAGGCGGAGCGCGTGCGGATCGACGGCAAGCCCGCCAAAATCCGCCAGCCGGTGCCGCTGGGCGCGACCATCGAACTCGTGCCCGATCTGCTGCCCGAGCAACTCGCCTTCACGCCGGAACCGGTGCCGCTCGAAATCATCTACGAAGACGACACGCTGGTGGTGATCAACAAGCCGGCGGGCATGGTGGTCCATCCGGCGGCCGGCAACTGGAGCGGCACGCTGCTCAACGGTCTGCTGTACCGCTATGGCGACGCAGCGGCGGGCCTGCCGCGCGCGGGTATCGTGCACCGGCTCGACAAGGAAACCTCCGGGCTGATGGTGGTGGCGCGCACGCTAGAGGCACAGACCGACCTCGTGCGCCAGTTGCAGGCGCGCACGGTCAAGCGCCGCTATCTGGCGCTGGTGTGGGGCAACATGCCTGAAGAAGGCACGATCGACGCGCCGATCGGCCGCGATCCGCGCGAACGCACGCGCATGGCGGTGGTGACGAGCGCCGCCGGCAAGCCCGCGCGCACGCATTTCCGGCGTGTCGATTCGGCGATCTGGGAGCGTCAGCCGGTGACCGCGATTCATTGCGATCTCGAAACCGGCCGCACGCATCAGATTCGCGTGCATTGCGCGCATATCGGCCATCCGCTGCTCGGCGATCCGGTGTACGGGCGCGCGCGCGGCAAGCGTTCGGTCACGCCGCTGCCCGGCGGCTTCGCGCGCCAGGCGCTGCATGCATGGCGCCTCGGCCTGATTCATCCGAAGACCGGTCGCACGATGCAGTGGCGTGCCGACGTGCCGGAAGACATGGAGGCGCTATCCGCGGCGCTCGGCCTCGGCCGCGACGACGCAGGCGAGTTCGACGAGACGTACTATGAGGAAGACGACTACGAGGCATTGCTCGACGAAGATGCCGGCGAAGACGGCGCCCCCGATCACGACGAAGCCGACGAAGCCGATGAACACGACGGCGGCCACGCCGACAAGCGCGATGAACACGATGAGGACAACGAGGACGATCACGCATGAACGTGCCCGAACTGAGCTTTGACGATGTCGTGCAGCCCTCATGGAACGTGTCGCCGCGCGTGCGCGCGCTCGTCACCACGCGCAACGGCGGCGTGAGTGACGCGCCGTTCGGCCGTTGGCGCAACGGCGTGGAGTTGCCCGGCGGCCTGAATCTGGGCATGAAATCCGGCGACGATCCGGCCGTGGTCGCGGCCAACCGTCAACGTCTGTTAAAGCTGGCCGGCGTGAGCGAGGCCGCGTGGCTCGAACAGATTCACGGCGCCGGCATCGTGCGTGCGGAAGAGGTGCTGGCACAGGCGCGCGCGAACGGCACGCCGACGCGCGCCGATGCCAGCGTCACCGATCGCCCCGGCATGGTGTGCGTGGTGATGGTGGCCGATTGCATGCCGGTGCTGCTATGCGACGAAGCCGGTCGTGCGGTCGGCGCGGCGCACGCGGGGTGGCGCGGACTGGCGGCGGGCATCGTCGAACAGACTGCGCAGCGCGTTGCCGAACTCGCGGCTGTGCCGGCGAGCGCATTGCACGCTTATCTCGGTCCGTCGATCGGACCCGAGGCCTTCGAAGTCGGCCCGGATGTGCGTGACGCGTTCATGAACGGCGTCGGCGATGTACAACGCGATGCCACGGCAAGCGCATTCGTCGAGCATCCGCATAATCCGGGCAAATATCTCGCCGATCTTCCGGCGCTGGCGCGTTTGCGTCTGCAGGCCCTCGGCGTGACGCGGATTGTCGGCGGCGATCTCTGCACGGTCACACTGCGTGAGCGTTTCTACTCTTATCGCCGCGATCGTGTGACCGGCCGCATGGCCGCGCTGATCTGGCTCGACGATCAGGCGCAGTCGATCGCGGACTGACCGGCGCGAACCACCTGCATCACGCGCATCAATCTTCCTTCGAATCGCGACGGAAACACACGCCCGCGCGACGACGTTTTACGATGTCGATGTCGTCATGCGGGCATGCTATGTCAGAGCATTGCCGCCGCTCGTCACGGGCATGCGTATGAGGGTTTGTTGGGAGGCGCCGCGCGTATTTTGCTGCACCGCCGGAATTCCCGCCGATGGCGTAAATCTGCCGCATAAACGGTTCGCATACGAACGGATAAGTGCGCATAAGCCTATGCAATATGGGAGCTTTTTTCGTTCGCGGCCATCGTCAATGACACATGTCCAAAAAGGGCGATCTGCTACACAGGGAAAACGATAATTAAAAAACTATCGCACTGCGGCAAAATCGGGAACAAGCATTGACATGCCTTGCGATGGGGAGCAAGAATGTTCCTCACGGCTCCTCGTACAGGGACAGGGCGTGACGAGGTCGCGAGCAGTTGCTCACGTGCGCACGAACCTGCCTCTCAACCCGTCCGCAAGGACTTACCGGTCAAAAGCAGGCATGGCAGCATCACATTCCTCAGCTTCCCCCAAGACGGACTCCACGACGGAGCACACGCAGCAGGCCGGTACGAGCGGTGCAGCGCCGGCCGCAGGGATGCAACAGTTATTCGACGCCTGGATGGGCGCCTGGCGTTCGCTTGGCACGCCGCCCGGCAGTAACGGCATGCCGTTCCCCGTGCCTCAGATGCCGCAAACAGGTCTGCCGCAGATGCCGTCGTTTCCCGGCATGCCGGACTTCGCCAGACTCGCGGCCGGATCGATGCCGGCCATGCCGTCCTTCGCCGGCCTGAACATTCCGAGCGCAGCGATTCCCTCCGAGCGACTGCAGAAACTTCAGGCCGACTATTCGCGCGAGGCGATGGAGTTGATCCAGCAGGCCGCCACGTCCGCGACCAAAGCTCCTGAACTCAAGGACCGCCGCTTCAGTTCCGACGCATGGAGTTCGGCGCCGGCCTACGCATTCACCGCCGCCTGGTATTTGCTGAACGCGCGCTATCTGCAGGAAATGGTCGACGCGCTCGACATAGAACCCAAGGTGCGCGAGCGCATCCGTTTCGCTGTCCAGCAGTGGACGGCGGCGGCATCGCCGAGCAACTTCTTCGCATTGAATCCCGAAGCGCAAAAAACCTTGCTGGACAGCAACGGCGAGAGCTTGCGCCAGGGCGTGATGAACCTGCTCGGCGACTTGCAGCGCGGCAAGATTTCGCAGACCGACGAATCGCGTTTCGTGGTGGGCGAGAACCTCGCGAACACGGAAGGCTCGGTCGTGTTCGAAAACGAGCTGATGCAGCTGATCCAGTACAAGCCGCGCACGGCGACCGTGCGTGAGCGGCCGCTGCTCATCGTGCCGCCTTGCATCAACAAGTTCTACATTCTCGATCTGCAACCGGAGAATTCGCTGGTGGCCCACGGACTCGATTCGGGACACCAGGTATTCCTGATTTCGTGGCGCAATGCCGATCAATCGATCGCGCACAAGACGTGGGACGACTACATCGGCGAAGGCGTGCTCACCGCTATCGAGACCGTGAGCAAAATCAGCGGCCGCGAGCAGATCAATACGCTCGGCTTCTGCGTGGGCGGCACGATGCTGGCCACGGCGCTGGCGGTGGCCGCGGCGCGCGGCCAGCATCCGGCCGCGTCCATGACGCTGCTCACCGCCATGCTCGATTTTTCGGACACGGGTGTGCTCGACGTATTCGTCGACGACGCGCATGTGAAGATGCGCGAGCAGACCATCGGCGGCAAGAACGGTACGCCGCCGGGGCTGATGCGCGGCATCGAATTCGCCAACACGTTTTCGTTCCTGCGGCCGAACGATCTGGTGTGGAACTACGTCGTCGACAATTACCTCAAAGGGCGTACGCCGGTGCCGTTCGACCTGCTGTACTGGAACAGCGACTCGACCAGCCTGCCGGGCCCGATGTATGTCTGGTATCTGCGCAATACGTACCTCGAAAATCGTCTGCGCGAGCCGGGTGCGGTGACCACCTGCGGCGAGCCGGTCGATCTGTCGAAGATCGACGTGCCTACCTTCATCTACGGTTCACGCGAAGACCATATCGTGCCGTGGCAAACGGCGTACGCGTCGGTGCCGTTGCTGAGCGGGCCGTTGAAGTTCGTGCTGGGCGCGTCGGGTCACATCGCGGGCGTGATCAATCCACCCGCGAAGAAAAAGCGCAATTTCTGGATGCTGGAAGGCGACGTCAAGACGCTGCCGGAGAACCCGGAGGAATGGCTCGATCAGGCCGCCGAAGTGCCGGGCAGCTGGTGGCCCGAATGGACCACATGGCTCGACCAGTACGGCGGCAGGAAGGTGAAGCCACGCGCTGCTGCCGGTTCGGCCGAATTCCCGGTGATCGAGCCGGCGCCGGGGCGCTACGTGCGGCAACGGGAGTAGGTTCGAGCCCGCTTCATGGCATGGCTCTTTTCGGTGTGAACGCGTAGCTGACCGGGTCAGGGCGCAAGCAGAAGGAACGAGATTTTTTAACTTGACGGGCTGCGGCGCATTTGGCCGACTCGCCCGGAGGATATGGAAATGACTGATGTTGTGATCGTATCGGCCGCCCGTACGGCAGTGGGCAAATTCGGTGGGTCGCTGGCGAAAATCGCCGCGCCCGATCTCGGCGCCGCGGTGATTCGCGCCGTTCTCGAGCGTGCCGGTCTGAAGCCCGAGCAGGTGAGCGAAGTGATCCTGGGCCAGGTGCTGACGGCAGGCTCGGGCCAGAATCCGGCGCGTCAATCGCTGATCAAGGCGGGTCTGCCTTCGGCGGTGCCGGGCATGACGATCAACAAGGTCTGCGGCTCCGGCCTGAAGGCCGTGATGCTCGCGGCCAATGCCATTATCGCGGGCGACGCGGACATCGTGATCGCCGGCGGGCAGGAAAACATGAGCGCCGCGCCGCACGTGCTGCCGGGCTCGCGCGACGGCTTCCGCATGGGCGACGCGAAGCTGGTCGACTCGATGATCGTCGATGGCCTGTGGGACGTCTACAACCAGTATCACATGGGCGTGACGGCGGAAAACGTCGCGAAGGAATACGGCATCACGCGCGAACAGCAGGACGCGTTCGCGGCGTTGTCGCAGAACAAGGCGGAAGCCGCGCAGAAGTCGGGCCGGTTCGACGACGAAATCGTGCCGATCGAGATTCCGCAACGCAAGGGCGAGCCGCTGCGTTTCGCGACCGACGAATTCGTGCGTCACGGCGTGACGGCCGAGTCGCTCGCGGGCCTGAAGCCGGCCTTCTCGAAGGAAGGCACGGTGACGGCGGCCAATGCCTCCGGTCTTAACGACGGTGCTGCGGCCGTGCTGGTGATGTCGGCGAAGAAGGCCGAAGCGCTCGGCCTCACGCCGCTCGCGCGCATCAAGGCGTATGCGAACGCCGGCGTGGATCCGAAGGTGATGGGCATGGGCCCGGTGCCGGCTTCGCGCCGTTGCCTCGAACGCGCGGGCTGGACGCCGGCCGACCTCGACCTGATGGAAATCAACGAAGCGTTTGCCGCGCAGGCGCTCGCCGTGCATCAGCAGATGGGCTGGGACACGTCGAAGGTCAACGTGAACGGCGGCGCGATTGCGATCGGCCATCCGATCGGCGCGTCCGGCTGCCGGATTCTCGTCACGCTGCTGCACGAAATGCAGAAGCGCGATGCGAAGAAGGGTTTGGCCTCGCTGTGTATCGGCGGTGGCATGGGTGTGGCGCTGGCGGTCGAGCGCGCCTGAGTATCGTCGCGCGACCGGAGCCTGCTGCGTCGGTCGCGCGACACACAGAGCGTTGCCGCGCGCCGAGGCGTGCGGTCAGCGGTGGCCTCGTCGGCCGGTCGCCCGGCGGCTGCGGAGATGAAGCACAGACGAGGGAAGAGGCGGCCGTTCGGCGCCTCGAAAACGATAACGGAGTGTAGTTTATGACACAGCGAATTGCGTACGTAACGGGCGGGATGGGCGGCATCGGCACGAGCATTTGCCAGCGGCTGCATAAAGAGGGCTTCAAGGTCGTCGCAGGCTGCGGCCCGAACTCGCCGCGCCGGGTGAAGTGGCTCGACGAGCAGAAGGCGCTGGGCTTCGATTTCATCGCGTCCGAAGGCAACGTCGGTGACTGGGAGTCGACGAGGAGCGCGTTCGACAAGGTCAAGGCCGAAGTCGGAGAGATCGACGTGCTGGTGAACAACGCCGGCATTACGCGCGACGTCGTGTTCCGCAAGATGACGCACGAAGACTGGACAGCGGTGATCGACACCAACCTGACCAGCCTCTTCAACGTCACCAAGCAGGTGATCGACGGCATGGTCGAGCGCGGCTTTGGCCGTATCATCAACATTTCGTCGGTGAATGGGCAGAAGGGCCAGTTCGGCCAGACCAACTACTCGACCGCGAAGGCCGGCATTCACGGCTTCACGATGTCGCTGGCGCAGGAAGTGGCCACCAAGGGCGTGACGGTCAACACCGTTTCTCCCGGCTACATCGGCACCGACATGGTCAAATCGATCCGCCCCGACGTGCTGGAAAAGATCATTGCTACGATTCCGGTGCGCCGCCTTGGCCAGCCGCAGGAAATCGGCTCGATCGTGGCGTGGCTGGCATCGGAAGAATCGGGTTTCGCCACAGGCGCTGATTTTTCGCTGAACGGCGGTTTGCATATGGGCTGAGTCACAGGCGCGCCGCTCACGAGGCAGCGCGCTTCGGCTCAGATGGTTCGGCGGCGTCCCGATTGCGCAATGGCCAGATTGCGCAGCCGGCAGGACGCCGTCTCCGCGCTCGACTTGCGCTCAAAGGCGTTACATGACCACTACTACAAAGAAAACAGCCGAACGACTGATCAAGAAATATCCGAATCGTCGGCTCTACGATACCGAGACAAGCACGTACATCACGCTGACGGATGTCAAACAGCTCGTGCTGGATCAGGAGGATTTCAAGGTCATCGATGCGAAGAGCAACGAGGATCTGACGCGCGCCATCCTGTTGCAGATCATTCTCGAAGAGGAGAGCGGCGGCTTGCCGATGTTCTCGTCGTCAATGTTGTCGCAGATCATCCGTTTCTATGGTCATGCGATGCAGGGCATGATGGGCACGTATCTGGAAAAGAATATCCAGGCCTTCATCGACATTCAGGCGAAGCTCGCCGACCAGTCGAAGAATCTGTACGAAGGCAAGGCCATGAATCCCGAGGTCTGGTCGCAGTTCATGAACATGCAGGCGCCCATGATGCAGGGCATGATGACCAGCTACATCGAGCAGTCGAAGAACATGTTCGTGCAGATGCAGGAGCAGATGCAGAACCAGGCGAAGTCGATGTTCGCTACCTTCCCGTTCACGCCGGGTGGCGCGGTCAATGTGGCTGGTGGCGGGAATGCGCCGGCTAGTCCGCAAGGCAACCCGCAGGGCAATCCGGAGCCGGAGAAGAAGTAGGGGCGCGAAAACGGACGGTGGAACGGGTGGCGTCTCTCCGGCGCGGGGACACCGCCGCTGGTGCGCGCTTCGCGCCCGACGCATATCAAGCAAAAAAACGTTGACAGTGGGCCCCGGAATTTATTACCATCTTCTTCACGGTTAGGCACGCCTAACCGATCGTCGAATGGGGAAACCTGGCGACAAATACGGTCTTAGGCCGCCAAACAGCCGCTCAAGCGGCTGTTTTCATTTCCGGGGGCAAAAGAAGCAGTGTCGTACATCTGCTATATCGACGAGGCGGGTTGCAGTGCATCTCTGCCTGCGAAGAAGACCGATATTCAGCCACTACTCGTGGTAGCCGGCCTGATCGTTCAGCAGGAGGCTTTGCCGCACATCACGCGTGAATTTCTCTCACTCAAGCGCAAGTATTTCCCTGGGGCGTTCACTTCCCCTCATCTGCTCGATGATGTTCGCGAGGAGATCAAGGGTTCCGAACTCAGGAGTGCAATACGTAAGAAAGGGCACAAGGCCGGAACGCAGTTGAGATTCATCGACGATATGGTGGCCTTGCTGGAACGTTATGCTTGCCGCGTGCTCGCTACGATCTGGGTAAAGGGCATCGGCGCACCGTTCAAGCCGCGCGAGACGTATACCCAATCGGTCCAGTACGCCTGTAAGGCCTTCCAGGCTTTCCTCGAAGAAAAAGACGCGCAAGGTTTCATGGTTGCGGACTTCAGGACCACGCAACTCAACGATCAGGTCGCGCATTCGATCTTCACGCAAAAGTATCGTGCGAAAGGCGATCCGTTCGACCGGGTGCTCGAGCTACCTACCTTCGGCGTCAGCAACAATCACGTCGGCTTGCAGATCACTGATGTTTTATGCAGCGCGCTTCTGTTTCCGATGGCCTCGTCGGTCTACTGCTTCGGTCACGTTTCGGGCGTACACGTCAATGGGCGCGACCTCGTCGCTCGACGACGCTACACGAGGCGAATAAAGATGCTTCAGTTCAAGGTCGATTCGGGCTGGAGTGTCTGGGTGTCCGACAAGCACCTGAAACGCTCGGCTGCCGACCTTTTTGTCGTTCCGCCGATGCAGCCGAAGTCAGAGCGTGGTGGCATTGGCCTCGCGCTTCCAGATGTGTTGGACAAGAACGTGCGCCAGCAGGACACGCTCGATGAAAAGATCAACGGCATTGAGATCGCGCGGAGACTGCCCACCGTTCACGAGCGCGTTTCATAAGACACCGACGTATCCCGGCGCAGGCCGCCACAGTTGTTTCAGTTCTATCAATCGATTCGACCCATGTTCCTTACACGCTACGCCTGCCGTCCCGAACGGGGTCAACCGCCTGTGACCGCGCCAGCATGAGCCGCATCTATCTCGCCCCAATGGAAGGCCTCGCCGACTACGTATTGCGCGACGTGCTGACCGGCATCGGCGGATTCGATGGATGCGTGTCCGAGTTCGTCCGCGTGACGGGCTCCCTGCTGCCCAGCCGAGTCTACGAAAGAGAAGCGCCCGAAGTGCTCGACGGAGGTCACACGCCCAATGGCACGCCGATGGTGATCCAGCTGCTCGGCAGCGATCCCGAATGGATGGCGCGGAATGCCGCCCACGCGGCCAGCCTGTCGCCGCATGGAATCGACCTGAACTTCGGATGTCCCGCCAAGGTCGTCAATCAGCACGGCGGCGGCGCCATGTTGCTGGCCGACCCTGAACAACTGAACCGGATCGTGTCGTCGGTACGGGCCGCCGTGCCCGCCGGTGTCCCCGTGACGGCAAAAATGCGCCTTGGCGTGTCCGACACGTCGCTGGCGATCGAATGCGCAGTCGCGCTCGCGGAAGGCGGCGCCGCCTCGCTCGTCGTGCACGCCAGAACGCGCGATCACGGCTACCGGCCGCCGGCCCACTGGGAGTGGATCGCGCGGATCGATGCCGCCGTGGACGTGCCGGTCGTCGCGAACGGCGAGGTATGGACGGTGGCCGACTGGGAGCGCTGCCGCGCGGTCAGCGGCTGCGCGAACGTCATGCTCGGGCGGGGCGCCGTGTCGGACCCGTTCCTGGCACTGAGAATACGCGGCCTGATGGAGCGGACCCCGTCCCACGGGGAATGGCGGCACGTGCTGGGCCACATCGCCGGTTATCTGAGGAAATTGCAGACGCGCGTCGCATCGCGTCATGAGCACGGGCGGGTCAAAAAGTGGCTCAGCTACCTGCAGCGCACCTGGCCGCAGGCGGCCGAGCTGCATGCGGCGATCCGCCGGGTGCAGGATTCGCACGAAATTCTGGCGATGATCGAACGCGCATTGGGATTCGATGAATTAATGGCGACGCATCGATTCGCGTCCGCCAGTCAACTCGACGTAGCGGACCTCGCAGCCGGTTGAAGGCGAAAATTCAAAGACTTACGAGCGGCAGCCCTGGCGAACCGCTACAATTCAGGGTTTAACGTCTTCAAGCGGTTCCCCATGTCTGCCACCCCACCGATTGCCCCGATTGCCACGCCGAAAGTCGGCTTTGTCTCGCTCGGGTGCCCGAAAGCCCTGGTCGATTCCGAGCAGATCATCACCCAATTGCGCGCCGAAGGTTACGAGATTTCCGGCACGTACGACGGCGCGGACCTCGTGGTCGTCAACACCTGCGGTTTCATCGACGAAGCAGTGCAGGAGAGCCTCGACGCGATCGGCGAAGCGCTCAACGAAAATGGCAAGGTGATCGTGACCGGCTGCCTCGGCGCCAAAAAGAGCGCGAGCGGTTCGGGGCTGATCGAAGAAGTGCATCCCAAGGTGCTGGCCGTGACCGGCCCGCACGCGCTCGGCGAAGTCATGCAGCACGTGCATATGCATCTGCCGAAGCCGCACGATCCGTTCGTCGACCTCGTGCCGGCCGCGGGGGTGAAACTCACGCCGCGCCATTACGCGTATCTGAAGATTTCCGAAGGGTGTAATCATCGTTGCACGTTCTGCATCATCCCGTCCATGCGCGGTGACCTGGTGTCGCGTCCGGTCGCCGACGTCATGCTCGAAGCGGAAAATCTGTTCAAGTCCGGCGTGAAGGAACTGCTGGTGATTTCGCAGGACACCAGCGCGTACGGCGTGGACGTCAAGTACCGCACCGGATTCTGGAACGGCAAGCCGATCAAGACGCGCATGACCGATCTGGTCGGCGCGCTCGGCGAACTCGCCGCGCAATACGGCGCATGGGTGCGTCTGCATTACGTGTATCCGTATCCGAGTGTGGACGAAGTGATTCCGATGATGGCCGAAGGTCCGTTCAAGGGCCACGTGCTGCCGTATCTGGACGTGCCGTTCCAGCACGCGCATCCGGAAGTGCTGAAGCGCATGAAGCGCCCGGCCAACGCCGAGAAGGTGATGGAGCGCGTGAAGAAGTGGCGCGAGATGTGCCCGGATCTGACCATTCGCAGCACGTTTATCGCCGGCTTCCCAGGCGAGACTGAAGAGCAGTTCCAGACGCTGCTCGATTTCATTCGCGAGGCGGAACTGGACCGGGTCGGCTGCTTCGCCTATTCGCCGGTCGAAGGCGCGACGGCCAACGAACTCGACGGCGCGTTGCCCGACGAAGTGCGTGAAGAGCGTCGCGCGCGTTTCATGGAAGTTGCCGAAGAAGTATCGGCGAAGCGTATCGCGAAGAAGGTCGGCAAGACGCTGAAGGTGCTGGTCGACGAGATCAACGCCGACGGCGGCATCGGCCGCACGGCGGCCGACGCGCCTGAGATCGACGGCGTGGTGTATATCGCGCCGGCTGTAAAGGCGTCCAAACGTTACAAGGTCGGCGATTTCGTGTCGGTGAAGATCACCGGCGCCGACGGTCACGACCTGTGGGGCGAGGTATAGGCAATGGCGGCGAGCATGAGCGCAACGCCGGAGGTCCAGCGTCCGGACATCCTCGCGCTCGGCGAGGCGATGATCGAATTCAACCAGTCGGTCAAAGACGAGCCGAACTATCTGCAAGGCTTCGGCGGCGATACGTCGAATTTTTGCATCGCGGCCGCCCGCCAGGGCGCGCGCACGGGTTTTGTGTCCGCGGTCGGCGCGGATCATTTCGGGCGTTTGCTGGTCGATCTGTGGGAACGTGAACAGGTGGATACGTCGCTCGTACGTGTCGATCCGCATGCGTCCACCGGCGTTTATTTCGTGTCCCACGGTCCCGAAGGCCACGCGTTCGACTATCTGCGCGCCGGCTCGGCCGCAAGCCGCTATGCGCCGCAAGATCTGCCGCTCGAAGCGATCGCCGCTGCCAGGGTGATTCACCTGTCCGGCATCAGCCTCGCGATCAGCCTGAGCGCCTGCGACGCGGCGCTGGCGGCGATCGCTCATGCTCGCGCCAACGGCGTGCGCGTGAGCTTCGACACCAATCTCCGGCTGAAGCTGTGGCCGCTCGCCCGGGCGCGCGCGGTCATGCTCGAAGCGATTCGCCAGACGGACATCTGCCTGCCGAGCTGGGACGATGTCACCGAACTCACGGGTCTGACCGGCCGTGACGAGATCGTCGATTTCCTGCTGTCGCACGGTCCGGGCGTGGTCGCGCTCAAGCTCGGCAAACAGGGCTCGTATATCGCCACGCCTAACGAGCGGCGCGTCGTGCCGGGCCAGCTCGTCGACGCGGTCGATGCAACCGGCGCGGGCGACTGCTTCGGCGGCGCGTTTATCGCGCGTATCGTCGCGGGTGACGATCCATTTGCGGCGGCACGTTATGCGAACGTCGCGGCGGCGCTGTCCACGCAGGGTTATGGCGCGGTGGCGCCGATTCCTTCGCGCGAGACGGTCGAACAACTTCTGGCGGACTGAACACGCGCGGTGATGCGCGGCCCGCCGGGGAAAAATCATCTTGAGAGACGGAACAGGGAGGCAGCGATGCAACGGGACGTAGTGGTGGTAAGCGGCGTGCGCACGGCAATCGGCACTTTCGGCGGCAGTCTGAAAGATATTCCGCCGACCGATCTCGGCGCACGCGTGGTCCGTGAAGCGCTGGCGCGCGCCAGTGTGTCGGGCGACGAAGTCGGCCACGTGGTGTTCGGCAACGTCGTGCATACGGAACCGAAAGACATGTATCTGGCGCGAGTCGCCGCGATCAACGGCGGCGTCGCGCAACACGTGCCGGCCTTGACCGTCAACCGCCTGTGCGGCTCCGGCCTGCAGGCGATCGTCTCGGCCGCGCAAAGCGTGCTGCTTGGCGACGCCGACATCGCCATCGGCGGCGGCGCGGAGAACATGAGCCGCGCACCGTACTCCATGCCTGCCGCGCGCTTCGGTCAGCGCATGGGCGACGCGCGCCTCGTCGACATGATGGTCGGCGCGCTGAACGACCCGTTCCAGTCGATCCACATGGGTGTGACCGCGGAGAACGTCGCGCGCAAGTACGATATCTCGCGTGAAACGCAGGACGCACTCGCGCTCGAATCGCATCGCCGCGCGGCCAACGCGATCACGAGCGGATACTTCAACGAACAGATCCTGCCTATCACGATCCCGTCGAAGAAAGGCGACATCGTGTTCGACACGGACGAGCATGCGCGCATGAGCGCGTCGGCTGAAGATTTCTCCAGGCTGAAGCCCGTGTTCGCGAAAGAAAACGGCACGGTGACGGCCGGCAACGCCTCGGGCATCAACGACGCCGCCGCGGCCGTCGTGCTGATGGAGCGCGGCATCGCCGAACAGCGTGGCATCAAACCGCTGGCGCGGCTGGTCTCGTACGCGCATGCGGGCGTCGATCCCGCGTACATGGGCATCGGCCCGGTGCCGGCCACCCGCAAGGCGCTCGAACGGGCCGGACTGACGATCGCCGACCTCGACGTGATCGAGGCGAACGAAGCGTTCGCCGCGCAGGCCTGCGCGGTCAGCAAGGAACTGGGCTTCGATCCCGCCAAGGTCAATCCGAACGGCTCAGGCATTTCGCTTGGCCACCCGATCGGCGCGACCGGTGCGCTCATCACCGTCAAGGCGCTGTATGAGCTGCAGCGGGTCGGCGGCCGCTACGCGCTGGTCACGATGTGCATCGGCGGCGGCCAGGGTATCGCGGCGATCTTCGAGCGGATCTGAAGCGCTCACGTAGCAGGCAGTATCGAGTCAGTATCGGGCAATGAGGAAGGAACGGATGCGGGAACTGAAAGCGATGATAGGTGCGAGGCTTCGGCGCGGTTGGGCGGTAGCGACCGTTGCCGCAGTGCTGTGCGCGGGCGCGGCGGTGGTGATGCCCGCGCAGGCTTGGGCGGAAAGCGACGCAGTAAAGGAGTTGGCGGCACCCCCGCCGATCCAGTTGCCGCTCAAGCCCAGTGCCGAATTCGCGAAGTTTCCGCGCTACGCCGGCATGCTGGGCTCGCGCCAGATCGTGCTGAAGCTCGGTCCGAAATCCGACGACCCGGCCGGCGTGCATGGCGAGTATCAGTACTCGGACACGGGCGAAGTGATCCTGATTGCGGGCGACCGCGACGGCGATACGCTCGAAGTCGAGGAATCGAACGACGGTACCCATATCACCGGCAACTGGGTCGGCAAATTCGCAGCGGACGGCTCGGTGGCGGGCGACCGCATGAACGTCGACGATTCCGACCCGCAGCCGTTCGACCTGAAGCCGCTGGCGGCCGAGCAGCCGGTGCCGCCGCCCGGCGCGCCGGCAAGCACGGCAAGCACGGCAAGCACGGCTGCGGCCCAGCCTTCCGCTGGGGCCGCCACCGCTCCGGCTTCAGGCGGCCACGCCGTGGGCGGCGTCAGCAATCTGCAAACCGGCGAATGACCCCGTAGCCGCGCGGGTCCGCGCGGCTCGCGCCGTCTCATGAGCGCAATCCGACCGGCTCGGCTACTCTTGCGAATGCGGCGCGCGGCCTGAATCTGCGTCCCCTCCGTTTTCGTCCGCTTTTCACCGACACTCACCATGACCCAATCCAAACTCAAACGCGATCTGCAAACCCGTATCGTGCGTGCCGAGGACCAGCTCACGCCGGGCTTCGAGTCGTTCTCGATGCCGGTCACGCGCGCTTCGACGGTCGTGTTCCCCGATCTCGCGACCATGCGCGCGCTCGACTGGAAAAACGACGCGCAATGGCGCTACGGCCTGCATGCCACGCCGACTTCGCTCGCGCTGGCGCAGCGTCTGGCCACCATCGAAGGCGGCAATCATGCGTTGTTGCAGCCGTCGGGGTTGTCGTCGATTTCGAACGTGTATTTCGGCCTCGTCAAGGCGGGCGACGACGTGCTGATTCCCGATAACGTCTATTCGCCGAACCGCGATCACGGCGACTGGCTGGCGCGCGACTTCGGCGTCTCCGTGCGCTATTACAATCCGATGATCGGCGCGGGCATTGCCGATCTGATCCGGCCGAATACGCGTCTCATCTGGCTCGAAGCACCCGGCTCGGTGACGATGGAAGTGGCCGACGTGCCCGCCATTACCGCGGTCGCGCGCGCGCACAACGTCGTCACGGCAATCGACAATACGTGGTCCGCGGGGCTCGGTTTCCGTCCATTCGATCATGGCGTCGATATCTCGGTGCAGGCGTTGACCAAGTATCAGTCGGGCGGCGGCGACGTGCTGATGGGCGCGACCATTACCGTCGATCGCGAACTGCATCTGAAGCTGAAGGCGGCGCGCATGCGCATGGGCATCGGCGTCTCGTCGGACGACTGCTCGCTGATTCTGCGCAGCCTGCCGACCATGCAACTGCGCTTCGAGCAGCATGACCGCGCGGCGCTCGGATTGGCCAGGTGGTTGAAGACGCGGCCGGAAATTGCCACCGTGTTGCACCCGGCGCTGCCGGATTGTCCGGGCCATGAGTTTTTCGAGCGTGATTTCACGGGCGCGGGCGGGCTCTTTTCCGTCGTGTTCGACGGCCGTTACAGCCCGGCGCAAATCGACACGTTCTGCGAGTCGCTCGAACTGTTCTCGCTCGGCTGGAGCTGGGGCGGCGCGCACAGCCTCGCAATGCCGTACGACGTCGCGTCGATGCGCACGGCGGGGCAGTGGCCGCATCGCGGCACGTTGGTGCGGTTCTATATCGGTCTCGAAACCGAGGCGGATTTGCGTGCGGATATCGAGCAGTCGCTGGCGGCGCTGGGCTGAAAAGTCCGGGCGACGTTTTTCCGCATGCGTAGGATGAGCAAGTCCATTGGGACACGTTTCCAATGGGCTTTTTTCCTGTCTACGGTGTTTGCGAGGATAGCGAGTCAACCTGACCATTCGGCCGAATGGTCGACCTGAGGTTCCGACGCTACGATGGTGTGCATTCCGGCTAACGGTTGCCGCACTATGGTGAGCCTCAATGAATCTTTTCTTCTGGATGTTGCTGAATCTCGGCGTGCCGATCATCGGCCCGATCTTTACGCTAACCCTTGTCGCGCCTGCGCACGGTTGGCGCGTGGCGAAGGCGTTGATTGCCGGCTCGGTGAAAGACGGCCAACTGTTCTGGTGTGCGATCGGGCTGTTAGCGGCGGCGGTTTATGAGGTGCTGACGGCGCTGGAGCGGGGCCGTGGTGAAGCGTCGGTTCTGGCGTACTGGGTGGTTGGGTTGTGCGTGATGGCATTTGCCTGTTCTAGCCTCGTGATGTCGGGGCTCGTCAATCCACATTCCGGGCGGGCAAGGGCGGGAGCACCGCGGCGAACCGGATCACTTGCTGATGGGAGCTTTTCGCCCGCGGAAATAGTCTTGTCGATTTTCTTCACGATGATCGCAGCAGCTTTCCTGGCATTCCTACATGTACAGCTAACGTAGATTTATTGGATAGTGCAGCATTTATACTGGTCCTCTCAAGGAGGCAATCATGAAAAAATTCTCGTTGTGGCTAGTGTCAGAAAAAATCTACCCGCGCTTTTTGATGTGGACTGCTATCGTCGTAAGCCTTGATGCGATCAGCATGATGGTGGTGTTCACAACAGACATTCTGAAAAAATAGAGCCACTGCCAGCGCCGGTCAGCGCGTCGGCCATTGCATCGGCCAGCGCATCAAACCGGCGTTGGAACACGCATCCAACCGGCATCAGAACAGCCGCAGCAACCCGTCCAGCCCGACATGGTTGAACGCCACGCTGGCCGCTTCGCGCACCACCGGCTTCGCACGGAACGCAACGGAGAGACCGGCTTCGGCCATCATCTTCAGATCGTTCGAGCCATCGCCCATTGCGATTGCGCGTCGCGGCTCAATGCCCAATTGCGCGCATGTTTCGAGCAGCGTGCGTGCTTTGACATCAGCGTTGACGATCTCGCCGATCACTTTGCCGGTCAGTTTGCCGTCCACGATTTCAAGCGTGTTCGCGCGCGTGAAATCGAGGCCGAGACGCGCCCTCAGCTTTTCGGTGAAGAACGTGAATCCGCCCGACACCAGCAGCGTTTTCAATCCGGCCGCCTTCGCGCCGGCCAGCATCTGCTCGGCGCCCGGCGAGAGTCGTAGCCGCTCTTCATATACACGTTCGAGCGCGCTTGCGTCGAGCCCTGCGAGCAGCGCCACGCGCCGTGTCAGGCTCTCGTTGAAGTCCTTGATCTCGCCGCGCATCGCGGCCTCGGTGATCGCCGACACTTCCGCTTTCAGTCCGCAAAAGTCGGCAATTTCGTCGATGCATTCAATCGTGATCAGCGTCGAGTCCATGTCCATTGCGACCAGCCCGAAGTCACGCAACTGGCGGCCGGCTTCAACAAACGCGTAGTCCAGTTGATGGGTGCCGCAATAGACGTCGAGGTCGGCGCGCTGGGCGACGCTTGCATCGGCAATCCGGATCGCGTTGGCGTCGATGACGCTGGCGTGCGAACCGCGCGCCAGCGCAACGAGCGTTTTGTGATGGTCGGCGGAAAGGGGCGCGGGGCTTTGAATGACGAGGTTCATGGACGTCGACGCAGTGACACGGTAGAGGGCGGACGCGCGGCGCGCGCGGCAAATCCCGCTATTGTAACGGTTCGCCGCTTTGCCTCGCCTCGCGCGATCCGCGCCAAACGCTGCTGCGCACGGCATCCGGCATGGCGCCGTGCAATCCTTCGGCGCGCGGTTCATACTGACGAATCGAACGACGCCTCGCAGCCACCGCGCACACCAACGGTCGCATGCACGCCTTCGCGGCGTGCAAAGTCCGGCACCCGAACGCAGCGGCACCCTCGACGAGGCGCACCACTACGGAGACACCGCATGACCCCGGCGACCGCCAGCGACGCATCCACTCTTGCGCGCGACTTCGATCTGCGCCACCTGAATCCCGCTTTCCATGCCGATCCCTATCCGGTCTATCACGCGTTGCGCGCGCACGAGCCGGTCAAGCGCATGCCTGACGGCTCGCTGTTTCTGACGCGGTTTCGCGACGTGCAGGCGGTCTATCGCGATCCGAAAACCTTCAGCTCCGACAAGACGGTCGAATTCAAGCCGAAATATGGCGACTCGCCGCTCTACGCGCATCACACCACAAGTCTGGTCTTCAACGACCCGCCACGCCATACGCGCGTGCGCAAGCTGATCGCCGGCGCGCTGACGGCGCGCGCCATCGCGGCGATGGAGCCGGGACTGGTACGCCTCGTCGACGGCTTGCTCGATGCGGCCGCCGCACGCGGCCGCATCGATCTGATCGACGAGTTCGCGTCGGCCATTCCGGTCGAGGTCATCGGCAATCTGCTGGATGTGCCGCACACGGAGCGCGCGCCGTTGCGTGACTGGTCGCTTGCGATACTCGGCGCGCTCGAGCCGTCGCTCAGCGAGGCGCAGCTCGAACGGGGCAATCGCGCGGTGAGCGAATTCATCGACTATCTGCGCGATCTGGTTGCGCGGCGCCGCCGCGAGCCGGGCGATCCGCAGCACGACGTCCTGACGCGTTTGATCCAGGGCGAAGCGGGCGGCGAGCAATTGTCCGAAGCGGAGTTGCTGCAGAACTGCATCTTCATTCTGAACGCCGGACATGAGACGACCACGAATCTGATCGGCAACGGACTCGTCACGCTGACGCAATGGCCGGAACAGCGCGCGGCGTTGCTGCACGAACCGTCGCTGATCGAATCGGCGGTGGAGGAATGCTTGCGTTTCGAGAGTTCGAACCAGCTCGGCAACCGCATGGCAACCGTGGACACGGAGATCGGCGGCGTGGCGGTCGCGCGCGGCACGCCGGTCACGCTATGCATCGGCGCGGCCAATCGCGACCCGGAGCAGTTCGCGGATCCGGATCGCTTCGATATCCGCCGTGATCCGAACCGGCATCTTGCATTCGGCTTCGGCATTCATCAGTGCGCCGGGTTGTCGCTCGCGCGGCTCGAAGCGCGCATTGCGATTGGCCGCTTCGTCCAGCGCTTTCCGGCGTATCGCGTGAACGGCGAGCCGACGCGCGGCGGCCGAGTGCGGTTTCGAGGCTTTGCCGCGGTGCCGGTCGAGCTCGAACCGGCAGGACGCCGAACGGCGTAGCTTTTGCCGGCCTGACGCAAGACTTACAGCCCGGGAGCGAGGCCGCCCTGACGCAGCACGCGCCAGCCGTGGCCGAAAGGCCGTGGCACGCTTGCTGCTTCGCTTCAGGTCCTGGGCCCAAGGGAGCGCACGATGGCACACATGATCTGGAAGGGCGCAATCAGCTTCGGCCTCGTTCACGTGCCGGTGCAGTTATATCCGGCGACGCAATCGGAGAAGGTCGGCTTCAATCTGCTGGACAAACGCACGATCGACCCGGTCGGCTACAAGCAGATCAACAAGCGTACCGGCAAGGACGTGACGCGCGACAACATCGTGCGCGGCTTCGAGTACGAAAAGGACAAGTACGTCGTGCTCTCGGACGACGAGATCCGCGCGGCGAACCCCGAGTCGACGCAAACGGTCGATATCCTCGCGTTCGTCGATGCGCTGGACATTTCGTTTCTCTATCTCGACACGCCATATTTCCTCACGCCCGACCGCAAGGGCGAAAAGGTCTACGCGCTGCTGCGCGAAGCCATGAAGGCGTCGGGCAAGATCGGCGTGGCGAGTGTCGTGCTGCACAACAAGCAGCATCTCGCGGCGTTGATTCCGGTCGGTCCGGTGCTGGCATTGAACACGTTGCGCTGGGCCGCGGAAGTGCGCGACTTCGACGAATTCAAGCTGCCGCCCGAGGGCATGAAAGCCGCGGGGGTGTCCGCGCGCGAACTCGACATGGCGAAGAAGCTGATCGACGACATGAGCGACAAGTGGGATCCGTCGCAGTATCACGACACTTTCCGCGACGACATCATGGCGCTGGTCGATCGCAAGATTCGCGCGGGCAAGACCGAGGAGATCACCGAAGTCGAAGCGCCGCACGAGTCGCGTCAATCCGCTGACATTCTCGATCTGTCCGATCTGCTCAAACGCAGCCTGGGACGCGGCAAGGGCAAGCCGGCGGCGGGCGGCCGCAAGCGCGCTGCCGACGACGAAGACGACGCCGAAACCGCGGCGCCGGCCCGCAAGAAACCACGCGCTCCGCGCACCACGAGCACCGCCGCGAATACGACAACGCGTAGCCGCAGCAGCGCGGGCGGCCGTGCGAGTGCGAAGACTGCCTCGACGCCTGCGGCCCGCAAACGCCGCGCGGCGGCCTGACCGCCGGCCCGTGCCTGAGCCGCCTGCGACGACGCCATCGCCATGAACGACAGACTCGACACCTACAACCGCAAACGCCGCTTCGACGACACGCCGGAACCTGCGGGCACGCGCACGAGTCGCAAGCAGGGCGGCCGGAAGACGGCCGGGCAGGCGTCCCCGGAGGCGCTGTCGTACGTGATTCAGGAGCACGACGCGCGTCGTTTGCACTACGACTTCCGGCTCGAACTGAACGGCACGCTCCTGTCCTGGGCGGTGCCGAAAGGGCCGAGCCTCGACCCGTCAGTAAAGCGGCTGGCGGTGCATGTCGAAGACCATCCGGTCGAATACGGTTCGTTCGAAGGCGAAATTCCGCTGGGCAATTACGGCGCGGGCAGTGTGATCGTGTGGGATCGCGGCACATGGGAGCCGCTCGGCGGCGCGGCCGAGGCGGCGCGCGCTTACGCGGCCGGCAAGCTCAAGTTCCAGTTGCACGGCGAGAAGCTGCACGGCGGCTGGACGCTGGTGCGCAGCCATATGCGCGGCAGCGGCGACAAGGAACAGTGGCTGCTCATCAAGGAACGCGACGACGAAGCGCGCGACGAAAGCAAGTACGACATTCTGAAGAAGCGTCCGGGCAGCGTGCTCGCCGATAGCGCTGCGGCAGTCAAAGGCGCAAAAACTGCAAAGACGGCGGCCGCGAAGAGCACAGCAAAAACTGCAAGCAAAGCGGCCGTGGCCACGGCCACGAAAGCCACTGCGGATCCTGACTCGGCGTCGCTCGCAAAACGAACCGGCAGGAACGGCGCGCAGAAAGCTTCATCCAGCCGCGCGGACCCGAAGCGACCCGACATCGTCGCCACGCGCAGCGCGCAATCGCTGCGCGACCTCGCCGCTTCGCCGTCGATCGAGGGCGCGGTGCCGGCACGCTTGCCCGCGACCTTCAAGCCGCAACTGGCGACGCTCGTCGACGGCGCGCCTCCCGGCAATGAATGGTCGTACGAAATCAAGTTCGACGGCTATCGTGTGCTGGTCCGAATCGATAGGGCGACCAAGGGAAGCGCGGTCAAGGTGCTCACCCGCGCCGGCAACGACTGGACCGCGAAGTTCAGCAAACAGGTCAAGGCGTTCGAACAACTCGACATCGAAAGTGCATGGCTCGACGGCGAGGCCGTCGTGCTGAACCAGAACGGCGTGCCGAATTTTCAGGCGCTGCAAAACGCGTTCGATTCGAACCGCCCGCAAGACATTGTGATTTACCTGTTCGACATACCGTTTCTGAACGGCTACGACTTGCGCGGCGTGCCGCTCGAACAACGCCGCGCGATTCTGCGCGCGTTGCTCGAAGACGCCGACGACAGCGTGCTGCGCTTCTCGAACAATTTCGAGTTCAGCGCGGATGACCTCCTCAGGAGCGCGTGCGACATGGCGCTGGAAGGCATCATCGGCAAGCGGCGCGACAGCGGCTATATGTCGGGACGTTCGTCGGCGTGGATCAAACTGAAGTGCCGCCGACGCCAGGAGTTCGTGATAGGCGGCTACTCGGAACCGTCCGGCAGCCGCGCGGCGTTCGGTGCGCTGCTGCTCGGCGTCTATGACGGCAACGGCAAGTTGCAGTATGCAGGGCGCGTGGGCACCGGTTTCGACGCGGCGCTGCTGCGCTCGGTGAAGAAAGAACTCGATGCGCACGAGACCCGGCACATGCCGTTCGCCGCCGCGCCGCGCGAACGCAGCCGCACGCCGGTGCATTGGGTCGAACCGGTGCTGGTCGCCGAATGCAATTTCGCGGAATGGACGAGCGACGGCATCGTGCGGCAGGCGTCGTTCGTGAGTCTGCGCAGCGACAAGCCGGCGCGCCAGATCGTCAAGGAAACACCTCGACAGGGAGCCGACGTGCAACAGCAAACCGATTCTGTGTCTAACGACGCGCCGACCAAACGTGCCGCGCGCAAGACTTCCGCCAGTGCGGCGACAACGTCCGGCGAGGGGAAAACTCGCGTGGCGAAATCGAAGACTGCGGATGCGAAAGACGCCAGTACAAAGAGCCGTGGAGTAGAGGCAAGCGGTGCGAAAGGCAGCGCTGCGAAAGCCGCTGCAACCAAACCAACGGCAGCGACAGCCAAAGCAGCGAAAGCGACGAAAACCTCAGCCGCAAAAGCAAACACCACCTCAGCCCCCGGCGAAGTCGCCGGCGTCCGCGTCTCCCATCCCGACCGCGTCATCGACAGGAGCACGGGCACGCGCAAGATCGATCTCGTGCGGTACTACGAATCGGTGGCCGACTGGATGCTGCCGCATCTGCGGGACCGCCCGGTTTCGCTGGTGCGCGCCCCCGAGGACATCGACGGCGAGCTGTTTTTCCAGAAGCACAGCCAGAAGCTGTCGATTCCGAATGTCACCCAGCATCCGGGGCTCGATCCGGGGCATCCGCCGCTGATTACCGTCGATACGCTCAAGGCGCTGGTCGGCGCCGCGCAAATGGGCACCGTCGAATTTCACACGTGGAATGCCGTTGTGTCGAACATCGAAAAGCCGGACCGCATGGTGTTCGACCTCGACCCGGATGCCTCGCTGGGTTGGGAGCGCATGATCGAAGCCGCGCAATTGACGCGTTCGCTGCTCGAAGAACTCGGTCTCGCGTCGTTCTGCAAGACGAGCGGCGGCAAGGGATTTCACGTGGTCGTGCCGCTCGCGAAGCAGGCCGGCTGGGACGAAGTGAAGGACTTTTCTCAAGCCGTCGCGCAGCACATGGCGGCGACGCTGCCCAGGTACTTCAGCGCGAAGATGGGCGCGCAGAATCGCAAGCAGAAAATTTTCGTCGACTACCTGCGCAACAACCGCGGATCGAGCACGGTCGCCGCATTTTCCGCGCGCGCGCGGCCGGGCCTGGGCGTATCGGTGCCGCTGGCCTGGGACGAAGTCGCCACCACGACGGGCGGCGCTCAGTGGACCATCGAGAATCTGCACGAACGCCTCGCCGACCTGAAAAGCGACCCGTGGGCGGACTATGCGAAAACGCGCCAGCGCATTACCGCTGCCATGAAAAAACGCCTGGACGACGCGCAGTAAGCGCGCTTCAGCGACCCTGATTCAAAGCGAAAAGGAGCACATCATGAAGACCTCACCGCAATCGTCGGACGGCGACAAGCAGGCCGATCCGCACGGCAGGAAGCAACCTCGATCGCTGCAGGAGGCCGCCGCGCCGCTGCCGCATGAAACCGACCAGAACCCGGAATCGCAACACGAGGACGGCCCGCGCCATGTCGGCAAGCAGGCGCATCGCGACCTCGAACGCGGGCTGAAAGATACGGACCGGCGCGGCGGCGACGAGTATCAGCAAAAGACGCAGAACGATGCCCATACCGACGTCAATTCGGACGGCAAGGCACCCGGCGGTAAAACATCCGGCGGCAAAACATCCGGCAGCGGGCGCGGCAAGCACTGACGGCGCGGCGGCACGGGCGCGCCATGTGAGCCCGGTCTTGCCCGCTTCGCCGGCTGGGCCCGGGCCGCCGCCACCGTGACCCCGGCCCGCCACCGTGACCCCGGCCCGCCGCCAAGACCCCGGCCCGCCGCCAAGACCCCGGCCCGCCGCCGGCGCATCGGCTTCAACCCGGCTCGCCGTCCCAGTAAGGTGGGTCGCCGAAATGGGCGGCGAGGAAGTCGATAAAGGCGAGCGTCTTCGGCGGCACGAACGAACGGCTCGGATACACCGCCCAGATTGCCACCCGTTCGGCGAGCGGGTAGCTGTCCAGCACGCTGACCAGCTCGCCGCTGCGCAGAAACGGCGCGACATCCCACGTCGATTTGAGCGCGATACCGAAACCGGCGAGCAGGGCGTCGCGGATCACTTCGCCGTTATCCGTGACGAGGCGTCCGCTCACACGTACCTCGATCGGCCCGGCGGGTGTCACGAAAGCCCAGTCGCGCTGGTCCGACAGGATCATGCACTCGTGCTGCGCGAGATCCGAAGGATGATGCGGCGTGCCGCGTTCGGCAAGATAAGCGGGCGCCGCGCACAGCACCCGCCGGTTCACCGCGAGGCGCCGCGCCACCAGCGACGAATCCTTCAGCACGCCGACCCGGATCGCCACGTCGATACCCGCATCGACGAGATCGATCACCTGATCGGTCAGGCGCAGATCGACGCTCACGCCGGGATAGCGGCGCAGAAACTCGCTGATCACCGGCGAGACGTGCTGCCGCCCGAACGACGAGGGCATCGAAACGCGCAAGCGGCCCTGCGGCTCGGCCTGTGCCCGGCCGACCGAGGCGCGCGCGGCGGCGGCCGCGTCGAGCAGGGCTTCGGCGCGCGTCATGAAGACTTCACCGTCCTGCGTGAGGCTGATGCGGCGGGTGGTTCGGTGCAGCAAACGCGCGCCGAGCAGCTTTTCCAGCTGCGCGATGCGCGAACTGGCCACCGCCGCCGACAAGCCGAATTCGCGCCCGGCCGCCGATACGTTGGCGAGCAGGGCGGCCCGCACGAACAGGGCGACGTCGAGCAGATCGAGCCGCTCCCGCTCGCCGGACGAAACACGGGTGGATTGCGCAGGAAGATTCATTCCATTCTTCTGAAATTCAAAAAGATGTTTCAGTCATTATCGCGGTTTTATAAGAATAAGAACCGTCTTACGATACCGCCACCGGGATCGCCAGGTATCGCGATCCTCCAACCGCATGTGAACGAACAGGAGCATGTATGAAAGCCGTCGGTCTCTATCGTTATTTGCCGATCGATCAAGCCGAAGCCTTGGTCGATGTGGATATCCCCAAACCCGAAGCCAGCGGTCGTGATCTGCTGGTGAAGGTGGAGGCCATTTCCGTCAATCCGGTCGACACCAAAGTGCGCGCCCCGAAAGACACGGTCGAAAAATCGCCGCGCATACTCGGCTGGGATGTCGCCGGCACCGTGGCGGCGGTCGGGCCGGAGGTCACGCTGTTCAAGGTCGGCGATCCGGTGTTCTACGCGGGCAGCATCACGCGGCCCGGCGCCAACAGCGAGTTCCATCTGGTGGACGAGCGGATCGTCGGGCGCAAGCCGGCGTCGCTCGACTTCACCCACGCGGCCGCGCTGCCGCTGACCGCGATCACCGCCTGGGAAGCCCTGTTCGACCGGCTCGGCGTATCGCCGCAAGGCGCGGACGAAGGCCGCACGGTGTTGATCATCGGTGGAGCGGGCGGGGTCGGCTCGATCGGGATTCAACTGGCAAAGCAGCTTGCGAAGCTGAAGGTGATCGCAACCGCATCGCGGCCCGCATCGGCGAAGTGGGCCACGGAGCTGGGCGCGGATCACATCGTCGATCATTTCGGCGACATGCCCGCGCAATTGAAAAAGCTCGGGATCGACGAGGTCGATTACGTGCTGATGTTCAATGATACCGACAGGAACTTCCCGGCGGCAGCCGAAGTCATCAAGCCGCAAGGCGGCATCTGCACGATCGTGGAAAACAGCCAGCCGGTGCCGGTCGAACTGTTGAAGGCGAAGAGCGCCGCGTTCCACTGGGAATTCATGTTCACGCGTTCCATGTTCGGCACGCCTGACATGATCGAGCAGCACAAGCTGCTGACCGAAGTGGCGCGTCTGGTCGACTCGGGCACGTTGCGCACCACCGTCGGCCAGGATCTCGGCACCATCAACGCCGCGAATCTGCGCCGCGCGCATCAACTGCTCGAAGAAGGACGGGCAATCGGCAAGCTGGTGCTGACCGGCTTCGAGGCCTAGGCAGCACCGCGCTCGCAGCAGTCAGACTGAACCGGCATGGCCGGCGTCGCAGCAATGCGCGCCGGCCGTTTTCATTTGATGCGCATCGAGCGGCGCGACCCGGCACCGGGGTGTGTCGATTTGTAGCAGGGCGGCCGGTGCGCACGCGAGCGCGCGAGCCGCCACACGCGCAGAAAACGCGTTGCCGCAAGCGGGTTAACACCCGATCCGCAGGCAGCGCGCAGGGCTTCGCTTGGCGTTAGACTGATGGGGCATCATGCTAAAACAGTTGCGTGTCTCGCAGCCCGGTTGGCCAGGCATCTAACGGCTTCATCCGGTCACGCGGTGCGTGGGCAGTCGTGCTGACGCGAGCGCGCAGCGGCACAACAACGAGGTGACAGTATGAGCTTCCGACTCTCCGCCGTTTCAGTTGTTGCTTCTCTCGCCTGCGCACTCGCGCCCGGCATGCTCGTGCCGGTGGCCCACGCGGCCACGCCGATCACGGTTACGTCCCAATCCGCTCTCGACGGTCCGATTCGCTACACGGTGCGCGTCACGTCGAAGCAGTTCGGCAATTCGCAGGAAACCCGCACGATCCGCTCCGGCGAATCGGACGACTTCACATGGAAGACCGTGCCGCCGGGCGGCCCGGTTCCCGCGACGGACGCGTGCCCCAACTACGCTTCACTGCCGACCGACGCCAACGGCGCGATGATCCGCCAGACGCAGATCCGTTTCGCGCCGGTCGTCGCGGCCGACGGCACGGCGACCGTGCAACTGAGCTTCCAGGCGCAGACGCCGAAGGGCGTGAAGACGGTGACGACTGGCGGCAAAACGATCAAGTGTCCGAACGACGTAAGCGTCAGTCAGATTCTGCGCTTTACGATGCCGGTCAACGGCAGCACGAAAACGCTCACGCTCAATGACGGCACGGAAGTGGCGATCAGCGCGAAGCGTTGAACCGGGCGCACGCAAGGCGCGCAACATGGCGCGGGGCGCGGCTCAACGCCGCGCGGCGGCCCGCTCCACCAGCCGCGCCGCCAGAAACCGGTGCTCCGCCGAAAAGAGCCGCCGGTACGTGAGCAGCACCGCGCCCACCGTCCCGAGCGCCGACGACGCGGCGATCAGGAACATGATCACGATCTGATAGCGCACGGCCTGCAACGGCGATTGCCCAGCCAGCACCTGGCCGGTCATCATGCCGGGCAGGCTCACCACGCCGACCACGGCCATCTGATTGAGCGTCGGCATCATGCCCGCGCGTACCGCCTGGCGCGCCGGCGCCTGCGCCGCTTCCCAGCGCGTCGCGCCGAGCGCGAGCGCCATGTCGACCCGATCGCGCCGCGCGGTCAACTCCTCGGTCATCCGTTCGATGCCGAGCGACACGCCGGTCAGCGTATTGCCGAGGATCATGCCGAGAATCGGAATCGCATATTGCGGCTCGTACCACGGGTGAATGCGGATCACGACGAACAGCCCGAGCGCGCCCACCAGCCACGAACTGACCCAGATCGACAGCACGCTGTCCGCGCGTTGGCCGCGATACGTGCGGCTGCCGCGCTGCGCGCCCGCGAAACCGGCAATCAGCGTCATGACGATCATCAGCGGGAGCACCACGTACCAGCGGTCGTAGCGGAACACCCAGCCGAGCACATAGCCGATCGCCAGCAACTGCACCACGGTGCGCGCGGCCGCCCACGCCAGCTTGCGTTCGAGATCGAGTTTGAGCGCCACCGACACGACGCCGTTCACGACGATCAGCAGCGCCGCAATCGCGACGTCCCACAGACTCAGGTTTTGCAATGTCATCGTCCCGGCTCCGGATGATCGTGATGCGCGGCCGTCGCCTCGCGTCGCGCCGTTTCGCCGAGGACACCCGCGCGCATGGCGAGGTGCCGCTCGCTCATGCGCGAGGCTTGTGCCGGATCGTGCGACACCCATATCGACGCATGCCGACCGGGCGCGTCGTCGAACCATGCATGCACTAGACCTTCGATCGCACGCGATGACTCCGGGTCGAGCGACGCGGTGGGTTCATCGAGCAGCAGGACCTCGGGCGCCAGTTGCAGCACGCGAATCAGCGCGGTGATCTGCGCTTCTCCACCGGACAGCTCGCCGGCGCTTTTGTCGAGAAAGTCGTCGCCACGGCCGGCCTGCGCCGCGAGGCTCGCCGCCCGCGCGCGATCGAAGCGCACGTCGCGATACGCGCGCAACCCGAACGGGTAACGCAGATTGTCTTCCACGCTGCCGTCGAGCAGCGCGGGCCGCTGCCGGATATACGCGACGTCGCGCCGGTAGCGCGGAATGGCGGCGCGCTGTACCGCCGCGCCATGCCACATGATGCGCCCCGCATCGAGCGGATCGAGCAGGGCGAGGGCACGCAGGAACACGCTCTTGCCCGAGCCGGACGGCCCGGTGATCGCGACGCGGTCGCCCGCGTGCAACGCGAAGGTAGTCGGCTGCAGCAGCACCTGGCTGCGCACGGCGTCACGTCGCGCGATGCCGTCGGCGAGGACGAAGGGAACGTCGGTCATGAATGGAATCGTGATGGGGTATGTGGGGTCGAAGATTGCCTGACGTGGCGACGATCCGTTCGCGACCGCCTCGGCAAGCTTCGGCACCGTATGCGCGAGTGGCCGTGCAGCATGATAAAGCGGCGACGACATGACGCTTCCAGACCACCAGGCGGGCACGTAACGTGCTGATCGGTGCTCAACATAGAACAATCCGCGGAGCCTCTCAATGGCAGTGTCGAGCACAACTGGAAGGCGCATCGGGAAAATCATCGCATGGCTGGTGGCGATCATCGTCATTCTGATCGTGGCGTTGACCATTTTCATCCTGACCTTCGACTGGAACCGTGCAAGGCCTTATATCAACGACAAGGTCACGCAGGCAATCGGCCGGCCGTTCGCGATCAACGGCGATCTGAAAGTGGGCTGGCGGCATCCCGTGGGCGAGACCGGCTGGCGCGGCTGGGTGCCCTGGCCGCGTTTCTCGGCGGCCAACATCACCGTGGGCAATCCGGACTGGACCAAACAGCCGCAATTCGCCACGCTCGACGAGATCGACTTCCAGGTCAAGGTGCTGCCGCTGCTCACGCACGATATCGTGATTCCGGCCATCAACCTCGTGAATCCCTCGGTCGACCTGGAGCGCCTGCTCGACGGCCGCAACAACTGGACCTTCAAGCTGGCGTCGTCCGGCGGGCCTTCCGAATGGAAGCTCGATCTGCACGATATCGCGTTTGCCAAGGGCAACATCGCGCTGTCCGATCAGCAGAAGAAGGTCGATTTGCAGATGGTGGTCGATACGCTCGGCCAGCCGATTCCGATTGGTGAAGCGATGAAGCAGCAGGAAGTGGCGTCGCGCAGCGCGTCGGCCGAAGCGATCGGCAAGGCGGGCGCGACCAGGCTGACCGCGCAGGCGAATGCGCAGGCGGCATCGGAGGCTGCGGCGGCATCCGCGGCGGCGGCCTCCGGCGCATCGGCCGCGGATATCACCGCGTCGGGCACGACGGCGGCCACGGGCGCGTCAGGTGCGCTGGTCGCGGGCGGTTCGAAGGGCACCAGCGCGGCAGTCAGCGCAGGCGCGAGCGGTGCAGTGGTGGCGTCGGCTCCGGCATCGGCGCCCGCATCGGCTTCGGCGGCGAGCGGCGCGGAAGCTCAGGCGGCAGCGAAACGCGAGATTCCGCCATACGCCATCGGCTGGACCGTCAAAGGGACGTACAACAAGACGCCAGTGTCGGGCAGCGGCAAGGTCGGCGGCGTGCTGGCGTTGCAGGACGCCAACCGGCCGTTCCCGGTGCAGGCCGATGTCAAGGCAGGCGATCTGCATGTCGGCCTGGTCGGTACGATTACCGACCCCGCGCACCTCGCAGCGGTCGATCTGCGCCTCTGGCTGCAAGGCAACAGCATGGCGCGTCTCTATTCGCTCACCGGCGTAACCCTGCCCGACACGCCGCCCTATGCGACCGAAGGCCGCTTCGTCGGCCAGTTCAGGTCCAGCGGCAACGTCTTCAAGTATGAAAATTTTACAGGCCGGGTCGGCGGCAGCGATCTCAACGGCTCGTTGACTTATACCGCGCGTGAACCGCGTCCGCTGCTGCAGGGCGACCTGATCTCGCATGTGCTGCAGTTCTCGGATCTGGCGCCGGTGATCGGCGCGGATTCGAACGCCAGCAAGGCGAAGCGTGGCGACGCAACCGCGCAGCCGTCCAACAAGGTGCTGCCGGTGGAGGAATTCCGCACCGACCGCTGGAAGGCGATCGACGCCGACGTGAAATTCACCGGCCGGCGCATCATCAAGAACGTGAACCTGCCGATTACGGATCTGTACACGCATATCGTGATGACCGACGGCGTGCTTTCGCTGGAGCCGTTGAAGTTCGGCGTGGCCGGCGGCACGCTGGCTTCGGACATTCATCTGGATGGCAGCGGAACGCCGCTCAAGGGGCGCTTCGCGACGTCGGCGCGGCATCTGAAGCTCAAGCAGCTGTTCCCGAACTTCAAGACCATGCAGAACGCGCTCGGTGAAATCAACGGCGACGCCGCGCTGACCGCGACGGGCAATTCGCCGGCGGCGCTGGCCGCCACCTCGAACGGCGAGGTGAAGGCGCTGGTGACCGACGGCACGGTAAGCCGCCTGCTGATGGAAGCGGCCGGCCTGAACGTGGCGAATGTCGTGTATGAAAAGCTGTTCGGCAATCGCGACGTGAAGATCAACTGCGCGGCCGCCGATTTCGTCGCGACCAACGGTGTGCTCGATTCGCGTGTCTTCGCGCTCGACACGGACGACGCAGTGATCGATATCGAGGGCAATGTGAATATGCGCGACGAGACGATGGACCTGGGCGTGCATCCGCATACCAAGGGTTTCCGGGTATTCTCGCTGCGCTCGCCGCTCTATGTGAAAGGCACGTTCAAGGATCCGCACGTGGGCGTGAACGCGGCCGCGCTGGCGTTGCGCGGTGGTGCGGCGGTCGGCCTCGGGCTGATCAATCCGTTTGCGGCACTGATTCCGTTGCTCGCGCCGAGCAACAACAAGCCGCTGCCATGCAACCAGTTGCTCGCGCAGGTCCGGCAGGCGCCGACGGCGCCGCCGCCGGGCTTGAAGCAGCAGCCCAAGTCCTCCATTTCGCTGGATGGCGTGCCGGTCAACAAGTCTTCGGGCGGCGCGTCCGCGCCCGCTGCGCCCGCTACGGCGGACAAAAAGCCAGCGGTGATGTCGCCGGCCAGCGCGGCTCAATACAAGGGGAGCTGATGCCTTTCGATCTGCCTGCGGACTGGTTCAGCTGGAGTTTCGGCGGCGGCCTTTCATTCATTTTCCTGTGGCTGATCAGCGCACCGTCAGCGCGCGGCGATATTGATGACATCGCGGTGAAATGAGCACGTGAGTCCGGCACGCGCGCACAGGTGAAGCGCGTGTCAGAAGTCGAATGAAATGAGGGAGGGCACTGCGGCAACGCAATAAAGCAACGCCGCCTGGCCGACTTTGCGAACAGGCGCCTGGCGTTGCGAGCGTGAAGGTGTACTGCGTGGAGGCTTGGGTTCAGCGCTTGGGGCTTACTTACCGCAGGGATCGCGGAGCCGCATCTCCGGCCGCGTCCTGACGACGAACCCCGCGACGCGTTCCGCCAATGCGGGTCGCACCGAATTCCGTGAGGATCTTGCCGCGAGCCCGGCTGGCAAACACCAGGAAGCCGAAGCCGTCCGCCTCGTACCAGTAGCCGCCGTTCTCGAGCCCGTCGAGCGGTTGCTCCAGTGCATTGGTAATGGATTCGATACAGCGGCGCCGCAACTCGGCGGGTGCGGGATAGGGTGGTTGCGCCCCCCGCACACTGCACAGGAGGACGTCGAGCCCAGGCAGCACGTGCGCATAAAGGACGGGCTCGTCTTGCGCGCGAGCGCGCGCAATCTTGGTGTCGAGCTGACCGAACGGCTTGAAATGTCGTAGTACCGCGAGGAACGACTCATCGCCGTCCACCTTCGCGCGTCTACGCTTTTTCGGGAAGGACATAAAAATTCGCCTGAAAAAGAATTGCAAGAAACGCAGCGTCCTCATGCGACCACTCCCGGCTTCGCGCGCCGCACGTCGATCTTTTATAGCATACGACAAGGCCGGATTCACGGTGATTCGACGACTGCGCCGCCCCACCGCTTCCCGCACGAATCATGCCGAACCGCCTCGCCGCGCGCTTTCGCTTCCCAGCACATCTGTCTCCATCATAGACGCACGAGGCGCGTAAAAAACATCTTAGACCAATAAAAAAGTCATTTTTGTGTGGGCGAGCGCATCTTGCCGCTACGTTGAAATATCTCCCATTCACGTCGATAATGGCCCGTCCGGCTGCACTGCGCCGTGCTCGCCGATTCCGTCATCGCGAAGGCCGCCCAGCGCGGCACGGCGTGGCCGGGCTCGCGAACGGCGCGGCCTGAGTGACCCTTGCGACGCTTCGGGCGAACATGAAACTATTCACGAAGGGTCTGCTGCTGATTGCCGTGCCGAGCGCGGTCGAGCTCGCGCTTCTCGGCGTCGTCTTCGACACCCAGGAGCAGACAGCGCAGGCCGCGCAGTGGGTTACCAACAGCAAGCAGATCCTCTATCAGTCGTCGGCTATCGTCGATCCGCTGCTGCGTCAGGCCGCGCGGGTCCGCACGGCTATGGTGATCGGCGACGCGTCGCTGATCGACCGCCACACGGTGTGGGTCGATCTGGGCGACCGTCTGTCGAAGCTCGAGGTCCTCGTCGCCGATACGCCGCAGCAGGTCGAACGCGTGCACGAGATGCAGCGGGCAGTCGAAGCTTATCGCGCGCAAACGGTCGCGATCTCGCAGGCGCTGCATGCGGGGCGCAGCCCGAATTCGTTCGCCGCGCAGGAATCCGGCGCGTTGCCGCGGCAGGTCGCGTTGTTTCGCGACGAACTCGCGGCGTTCGGCGACGAAGCGTCGCGGCTCGACACCGAGCGCTCGGCGGCGCTCGCGCGGCGCCGGGCGCGTCAGCAATACGCGCTGATCGGCGCGGTGCTGGGCTCCATGCTGATCTGGGCGGCCACCGCAGTGGTGTTTGCGCGCAGCATAGGCCGCCGGCTGGAAGTGCTGGCCGGGAACGCAGAGCGCCTGGGCAGTGGGCGCACGCTTGCCGCGCCTCTATCCGGCAGCGACGAAATTGCCGCGCTCGACACCGTGCTGCATCAGACCGGCGAGCGTCTGCGCGAAGCCGAAGCCGAGCAGGCCATGCTGAAAACGCGGCTCGAAGCGCGCGCGCGGGAACTGGCGAGCGTCAACGAGGAGTTGCGTCAGGAGACGCAGGACAATGAAATGTTCATCTACAGCGTGTCGCACGATCTGCGCTCGCCGTTGGTGAATCTGCAAGGTTTCTCGAAGGAATTGCAGGTCTCCTGCGACGAACTGGACAGCGTCGTCGAGGCCGCGAAGTTGCCGGAAGCCGAACATCGGCGCATGGTGCATATTCTCGACGGCGACGTGCGCGAATCCCTGCAGTATTTGCGCGCCGCGGTCACGCAGGCCGCGGCGATCATCGAGGCGCTGTTGCGGATTTCGCGTGCCGGCCGGCTCGAATATCAGTGGCAGCGTGTGAGCGTGGGGCGCGTGGTGGGGCGGGTGGTCGACGCACTGCAGGGCGTGATCGGGCAGCGCGCGGCCGTGGTGACCGTACGCGAGTTGCCGCCCGCATGGGGCGATCCGGGCGCGATCGAGCAGATTTTCAGCAACCTGATCGGCAACGCGCTGAATTACCTCGACCCGGCGCGCAATGGGCGTATCGAAGTCGGCGCGCTGGACCCCGAACCGGTCGAGGAGACGGAGCCGCGCGCGGTGCGCATGCGCACGTATTATGTACGCGACAACGGCCTCGGCATCCCGGCGGCCTACATGTCGAAGGTGTTCCGGGCGTTTCAGCGCCTGCACGGCGACATCGCCAACGGCGACGGCATCGGCCTCGCGGTGGTGCGTCGCACAGTGGAGCGGCATGGTGGCCGCGTGTGGGTCGAGTCGGCGGAAGGCGCGGGTTCAACTTTTTTCGTGGTGTTGCCGGAGCAACCCGCGCGCCTCTGAACAGCAGCGGCAGGTGCGGCGGCAGCAGCGCGGACAATCACGAGCGGCGGGCATCAACGAATCGTTCAGCATGGAGAGCATATGACTCACGGGGAAACGGTCAGCATCGTGCTGATCGAAGACGACGACGGCCATGCGACGCTCGTCGAGCGCAATCTGCGCCGTGCCGGCATTTCGAATGGGTTCGTCCGTTTTCACGACGGCCAGCAGGCACTCGATTATTTCTTCGGCCCGGCGCCGGCGGACGCCGCCGCGAGTTCCGCCGCCACGCCCGCGGTCAACGCCTATCCGCCACGCGAAGATCTGATGAATTTCGTCGTGCTGCTCGATTTGAAAATGCCGCGGGTGGATGGCTTCGAAGTTCTGCGGCGCCTGAAAGAGTCGCCGCAGACGGCCGCCGTGCCGGTGATCGTACTGACCACGACCGACGATCCGCGAGAGATCGCGCGCTGCTACGAACTCGGCTGCAACGTCTACATTACCAAGCCGGTCGAATACGATGCCTTCATTGAAGCCGTGCGTCGCCTCGGGTTTTTCCTGCAGGTGGTCAAGCTGCCCTCGGGGCATCGTTTTTCGGGCCCGTGATGGAAGGCCGCATGAAGGTGGCCGAAAGCCGCTCGTGACAAGATGGACCACTTGCCGACCCTAGCCAGAGAAGACTTCGCATGACCGAAGAAGTGTCCACGCAGCATGCCGCATATGTGCTGGTCGTCGATGACGACGAAGGCATCCTGCGGCTCGCGCGCAAGTCGCTGGAACGCGCCGGCTGCCGGGTCGCGATCTGCGCGGGCGTCGACGCGGCCCGTGAGCGTCTCGCGCGCGGCGGCCCCGATTTGCTGGTGCTCGACTATCAGCTCAGCGGGCCCGAGACCGGTCTCGACTTCTTTCGCCATTTGCGCGCTGAAGGCGTGCGGATTCCCGCCATTCTCGTGACCGGTTTCACCGACGAATCGCGTGTCATCGAAGCGCTGCGCGCGGGCGTGTCCGACGTGGTGCCGAAATCGGGCGACTACCTCGATTACCTTCCCGAAGCCGTCGAACGGGTGCTCTCGCAAGTGCGTTTGCAGCGAGCGTCGGACGAGGCCCTGCTGCTGCGCGACCGCGAGCAGCATTACCGCACCTTGTCGGAGGCGTTGCCGCACCTCGTCATGACCTGCAACGCCGCGGGCGACTGCGATTTTCTGTCGAAGCAGTGGTACGACTACACCGGCCTTGCCGAAGGCAGTTCGTATGGTCTCGCCTGGCTCGACGCCGTGCATCCGGACGACCGCGAAGTGATCCGCCGCAGCTGGCTCAAGGCCGTGTCGGGCAATGCCGGCGACTACCGGCACGAGTTGCGGATTCGCCGCCACGACGGCGAATACCGCTGGTTCGACGTCCGCGTGGTGGCGATGCGCGACGCCGAAGGCAACATCAGCAAATGGTTCGGCAGTTGCACCGACATTCATTCGCAACGCGAGGCGATCGAGGAGCGCGAACGTCTGCTTGCGTCGGAACAGGCCGCGCGCCAGATCGCCGAAGAAGCGAATCGCGCCAAAGACCGCTTTCTGGCCATGCTGTCGCACGAACTGCGTACGCCGCTCACGCCGGTGCTCGCCGGCGCCAGCGTGCTGGAGATGATTCCGGAACTGCCCGACCAGGCGCGCGCGAGCGTGCGCATGATTCGCCGTAACGTCGAACTCGAGGCGCGGCTGATCGACGACCTGCTCGACCTGACGCGGGTGGCGAACGGCAAGCTGCGGCTCTCGCTGGAAACTGTCGACGTGCACGACGTGATGGACAGCGTGCTCGAACTGTTTCGCAGCGAGATTCAGGTCAAGCAGCAGGACGTGCACGTTCATAAGAACGCCCGGCATCATTACGTGCTGGCCGATCGCGCCCGGCTGCAGCAGATGCTGTGGAACCTGATTCGCAATGCCGCGAAGTTCACCCCGGACGGCGGCCATATCTATGTGCGCACCCGCGACGAACGCATGCACGTGCAGATAGCGGTCGAAGATACGGGCATCGGCATCGAGCCGGACCAGATCGGCAAACTCTTCAACGCGTTCGAGCAGGGCAACCAGAACATGACGCGGCAATTCGGCGGGCTCGGTCTCGGGCTCGCCATCACGAAGGCGTTGACCGACGTGCATGGCGGCACGGTGACTGCGCAAAGCCCCGGCGCGCATTGCGGCGCGACCTTCACGATCACCTTGCCGACGGCCACGGCGCCGGAAGTCACGTCACCTGTCGTAGTGCCGGACCAGGTGCATCCGGCCGGTCTGCTGACCATCCTGCTGATCGAAGATCACGTGGATACCGCTGAAGTCATGGCGCAACTGATTCGCAGCCTCGGCCACGAGGTGACGACCGTGGGCCGGGTGGACGACGCGCTGGCCGCCACCCAATCGGCGGACTTCGATCTGGTGATCAGCGACGTGGGTCTGCCCGACGGCACCGGCCTCGACTTCATCAAGGTGTTCCGCGAGCACTCGGACGCGCCCGCGGTGGCATTGACCGGCTTCGGCACCGACGAAGACGTGCGCCGCTGCCTCAGCGCCGGCTTTACTTCGCATCTGACCAAGCCAGTCAACTTCGGCCAGCTCGAGACAATGATCGAAGGCGCGGTGAACCGCAAGGAGCAGAAGGAGGCTTGAGCGATTGCGCTGCCGGTATCGGCTCACGCTATGAATAAGGCCTGTTGCGAGCGGATCGCAACAGGCCTTTTGCTTTACCGGCGGCTGACGTGCCGGAATGCTTAACGCGGTGAGTTCTTCAACGAATCGCGGATTTCACGCAACAGCAGAACGTCTTCCGGCGTGGGCGGCGGTTCTGCCGGTGCGGCTTCGGCCGGCTTGCGCAGATTGTTGATGAATTTGACCATCAGGAAAATGATGAACGCGAGAATCAGGAAATTGATCAGCACGGTGATGAACGAGCCATAACCGAATACGGCAACGCCCGCCGTTTGCAAGTCTTTATACGACTCGGGGCTGCCTTTGAAGCTGGGCGGAATTGCGCCGAGACGAATGAACTTGTTGGAAAAATCGAGGCCGCCAGTGGCAAGCCCGACAACCGGCATGATCAGGTCTTTAACAATTGAATTGACGATGGTGGAGAATGCGCCGCCGATAATCACACCGACGGCGAGATCCATCACGTTGCCCTTGAGGGCAAATTCCTTGAATTCCTTGACCATGCTCATAGAGGTTCCTCCCAGAAGTCGATATTCGAATGATACCAACCTGAGAACGATAGGCTAGTCTTTTGGCCGTGAACCGGGGATTGTTTCTTTTATTGAGGAAACAGTGACTCGCTATGCCGCGCGCGTTCTATATGCGCGGCAAATGTGACCGGGTCGGTATTGGTGCCGCACAGCAGAACGCCCACGCGTTTGCCTTGCAACTGTTCGCGCAGCGGGCCGAGCAAGGCGGCGGTGGCGGCGGCGCAGGCCGGTTCGACGGCGAGCTTCAGTTGTCCGAACAAGGTCAGCATGGCCGCGCGCAACTGGTCGTCGGATACGGTGACGAGCTGATCGATATGACGGCGGCACAATTCGTAGCTGTATTCCTCGGTATGCGGCGACATGAGCGAATCGGCAATGCCGTGCATCTTGCCCATCCTGACCGTGTGATTGGCGGCGAAACTCTTGCCCATCACGTCCGCGCCTTCGGGTTCCACGCCATAAAGATGCACGTTCGGATTCGCGAGCCGCATGGCGGTCGCGACACCCGCGGCGAGGCCGCCGCCGCCGATCGGCACGATCACCGCTTCGAGATCGGGCGTTTGCGTGGCCCATTCGTAGCCGAGCGTGGCCGAACCCAGCACCGTGCGATAGCCGTTGAACGGATGCACGAAATAACGGCCTTCTTCGGCCTCGATACGGCGCACCAGTTCGAACGCCTCGGCAATGTTTTCCGCGAACACGATGTCGGCGCGATATTGCCGGCACAGCGCCACGCGCGCCGGATTGGCCGCGCGAAACAGCACGACCTTGGCGCTGATGCCAAGCCGCATGGCCGCGTACGCGACCGCCACCGCATGATTGCCGCCCGACACGCAGGTGACGCCCGCGCTGCGTTGAGATTCGTCGAGTGCGAGCAGATTGGTGAAGGCGCCGCGTGCCTTGAAGCTGCCGCCTGCCTGCAACAGCTCGAACTTGAAATTCACCAGCGTGCCTTCCAGCGATGGAAAGTCGAGCCTGTCGAACACCGGCGTTCGAGCCACCCACGGCGTCAACGCAAAGTGCTGCGCGGCGATGTCGTCGAGCGTGGGGATCGGCTCGCCGTCGATCGTATGGTCGGTGTGTTGCGGCGCGGCAGTTGACATGGCGTGGGCGTGCGGGGAGCGGTATGGGTAAGACTCTTTTTATGCCGGCCGGTTTCAGTGCGCGTGCGCTTCGACCGACATGCTGTGAATGAATTTCTGCAGGAAGCGCTCGCATGCCACCAGCTGATCCAGCGCGACGAACTCATTGGCCTTATGCGCCTGCTCGATGTTGCCGGGGCCGCAGACGATGCTCGGAATGCCCGCCAGCGAGAAGAGGCCGGCTTCCGTGCCGTAAGCGACCTTGCGCTTGTCCTGATCGGCGGTCAGTGCGCGCACCAGTTGCGTGATGGCCGCTTGTTCAGACGAATCGAGTCCAGGCGCCGCGGCAATCTTCGTAATCTCGATCGCCGCAGATGGATGCTCGCGCAACATTTTCGGCAGCAGCGTTTCGCGTGCGTATTGATCGATGCGCGCGAAAATCGGCTCTGGGTCGAGCGTGGGCAGATTGCGGAATTCGAACTGGAACCTGCATTCGGCCGGCACGGTATTGATCGCATTGCCGCCCACGATCGTGCTGGTTTGCGCGGTGGTGAAGGGCACGTCGTAAAGTTCGTCGAACGGACCTTGCTCGCGGAACTGATCGGCCATGTCGCGGATGTAGCAGATCAGACGCGCGGCGTACTCGATCGCGTTCAAGCCCTTCGGCGTGAGCGACGAGTGGGCCGCCTGACCGCGCACGCAGCACTGGTAGGCGTTGATGCCCTTGTGCGCCACGATCGGCCGCATGCTGGTCGGCTCGCCGACAATGCAGCCGTCCGGTTTCACGCCGCGCTTCAGCAGATCGGCAATCAGCAGCGGCGCGCCCGCGCAGCCCACTTCCTCATCGAACGAGAGGGCGAAGTGAATCGGCCTCGCGAGCCTCGCGCGCTGCATCTCCGGCACGAGCGTAAGCGCCGCGCCGATGAAGCCTTTCATGTCGCAGGTGCCGCGGCCGTACAGCTTGTCGCCGCGAATTTCCGGCTTGAACGGATCGCTGTCCCATTGCTGGCCGTCCACGGGCACAACGTCCGTATGGCCCGACAGCACCACGCCGCCGTTCGTTTCGCCGTCATGGGCGGGAATCGTCGCGAACAGGTTGGCCCATTTGCCGCTCGGGTCGTGCGTGAGCGTGGCCTCGATGCCGACGGCACGCAACTCGTCGCGCACGGTTTCGATCAGGCCCAGATTCGGATTGCGGCTGACCGTGTCCATCGAGACGAGACGCGTGACCCAGGGCAGTGAAACAGGTGAGGCGGGATTCGATGCAGAGGCGGGCGATTGGGGTGACTGCGGAGAGGACTGCGCTGATTCAGCGACGTAAGACATGACAAGACTCCGGCATTTGAGTCTTTCGATCATACCCAAAAAAAAGCCGTCCGTACGCCGCGGCGCGCGTTTGCGCACCGCAGCATGAACGAAAAAACGCCCGACGTGCCGCGTTTTCGCGCTTCGTTTTTTAACGCGGCGCTATCCCGGCCTCATCGCGCGGCCACGCCGGCCGCCGTACCGCGGCTCGGCGTGCCGAGCGCGCGCAAGGTTTCCTTCACCGTGGCGACACGCACCGCGAGATCGGGGCTGCGCGTTTCGATACGCAGCTTGTCCTGGCCCGCGAGCCGGATGTGCCTGTGTTTCTGCACCATCTCGATGATCCGCATCGCGTCGATCGGCGGGTTGGGGATGAATTGCAGGCCGATCACGGTTTCGCCGGCATCGATCTTCAGAATGCCCAATGGTTTCGCCGCGAGCCGCAGACGATGCGTCTCCACCAGTGCATGCGCCTGCGGCGGCAGCTTGCCGAAGCGGTCGATCAACTCTTCCTGAATGCTGTCGATCGAATCGTTGTGTTCGCAATTAGCCAGCCGCTTGTAGAGCGACAGACGCTCCTGCACGTCGCCGCAGTAGTCCGCGGGCAGAATCGCCGGCGCGTGCAGATTGATCTCGGTGGTTGCGGCGAGCGGCGCGGTGAGGTCCGGCTCCTTGCCTTCCTTGAGCGCCTTCACGGCGTCGTTCAGCATGTCGGTATAGAGCTGGAAGCCGATCTCGTGAATTTCGCCTGACTGCTTGTCGCCGAGCACTTCGCCCGTGCCGCGAATTTCGAGGTCGTGCATGGCCAGATAGAAGCCCGAGCCGAGTTCCTCCATCTGCTGGATCGCTTCGAGGCGGCGTTGTGCCTGCTTGGTCAGCCCTTGCGGATCGTGGACCAGCAGATACGAATAGGCCTGGTGATGCGAACGGCCCACACGTCCGCGCAACTGATGCAACTGCGCGAGACCGAACTTGTCGGCGCGGTGGATCAGGATGGTGTTGGCGCTCGGCACGTCGATACCGGTTTCGATAATGGTCGTGCACAGCAATACGTTGGCGCGCTGGGCCACGAAGTCGCGCATCACGCGTTCGAGTTCGCGCTCATGCATCTGCCCATGCGCGACTGCGATACGCGCTTCGGGCACCAGCGCTTCGAGCATTTGCCGGCGATTCTCGATCGTTTCGACTTCGTTGTGCAGGAAGTAGACCTGGCCGCCGCGTTTCAACTCGCGCAGCATGGCTTCGCGAATCACGCTGTCTTCCTCGCGCCGCACGAAGGTTTTGATCGCGAGGCGCTTTTGCGGCGCGGTGGCGATCACGGAGAAATCGCGCAGGCCTTCGAGCGCCATGCCGAGCGTACGCGGAATCGGCGTGGCGGTGAGCGTGAGCACGTCCACTTCGGCGCGCAAGGCCTTCAGCGCTTCTTTCTGCCGCACGCCGAAACGGTGTTCCTCGTCGATGATCACGAGTCCGAGCCGCTTGAACTGCACGTCCGACGAGAGCAGCTTATGCGTGCCGATCACGATATCGACAGTGCCTTCGTTGATCTGGTGGATCGCGGCGTTGACTTCCTTGGTGGACTTGAAGCGCGACAGCTCGGCAATCCGCACCGGCCAGTCGGAGAAGCGGTCGGTGAAGGTTTGCGTGTGCTGTTCGGCGAGCAGCGTGGTGGGCGAGAGGAGCGCGACCTGCTTGCCGCCCATCACCGCGATGAACGCCGCACGCAACGCGACTTCGGTCTTGCCGAAGCCGACGTCGCCGCATACCAGGCGATCCATTGGCTTGCCGCTCGTCATGTCGCCGATCACGGCCGCGATCGCGGCGGCCTGGTCCGGCGTTTCCTCGAAGCCGAAGCTCTCCGCGAACTTCACGTAGTCTTTCGGTTCGAGTGCGAACGCGTGGCCTGAACGCGCGGCGCGGCGCGCGTATAAATTCAGCAGCTCGGCCGCCGTATCGCGAATCTGTTGCGCGGCTTTGCGTTTGGCTTTTTCCCACTGGCCCGAGCCGAGCGAGTGCAGCGGTGCGCTTTCCGGATCGGCGCCGCTATAGCGCGAGATCACGTGCAACTGCGCGACCGGCACATAGAGCTTGCTGTCGCCGGCATATTCGAGATGCAGGAACTCGGTCTCGCCTTCGCCGAGATCCATCGTGACGAGGCCCATATAGCGGCCGATGCCATGCTGCGAATGCACGACCGGATCGCCGAGTTTCAGCTCGGACAGATCGCGCACCATCGAATCGACGTTGCTCGCCTGTTCCTGGCGGCGGCGCCCCGCGCGCCGCGCGAGCGGACCATACAGCTCGGTTTCGGTGATGATCGCGATGCCGTCCACGGGCACGGCAAAACCGTTGGCGAGCGGCGCGACGCCCAGCGAAAAACGCGAGTCGCCAAGGAGCCAGTCCTGGAAACTGTCGCTCGATGCCGGTCTCAGATGATTGTCGGCGAGCAGTTGCAACAGCGTTTCGCGCCGGCCCGCGGATTCGGTGGCGAACAGCACGCGGTTCGGCGTGGTGTCGAGATAGGCGCGCAAGGCCGCGACCGGATCTTCCGCGTGACGGTCGATTGCCAGGTTCGGCAATGGAGTCGACCAGCCGCCGCCCGCGTTGGCCGGCAGAGCGAGCCGCGCGAACGGCTTGGCGAGCGTGAAGAAATCTTCGTCCGACAGGAACAGACGCTGCGGCTCGAGAATCGGCCGGTCGCGGTCGTGCGAGAGGAAGTTGTAGCGCTGCTTCGTGTCGTTGGTGAATCGCCGGATCGCCGCGTCGAGATCGCCCACGAATGCCAGTTGCGCGCCTTCGGGCAGGTAATGGAACAGCGTGGCCGTGTCGTCGAAGAAGAGCGGCAGATAATATTCGATGCCCGCGGACGGCACGCTATTGCCGATGTCCTTGTAGATCGAAGCGCGGCTCGGGTCGCCCTCGAAAGTCTCGCGCCAGCGGCTGCGGAATGCGGTGCGCGCGGCTTCGTCGAAGGGGAATTCGCGGCCTGGCAGCAGGCGCACGTCTTTCACCGGATAGAGGCTGCGCTGCGTGTCCGGGTCGAACGCGCGGATCGAGTCCACCTGGTCGTCGAACAGGTCGATCCGGTAGGGCAACGGCGAGCCCATCGGATAGAGATCGAGCAGCGAGCCGCGCACGCAGTATTCGCCCGGACGCACCACCTGGCTCACGTGCTCATAGCCGGCCAGCGTGAGTTGCGACTTGAGTTTCGCTTCGTCGAGGCGCTCGCCCTGCGAGAAGGAAAACGTGTAAGCCGCGAGAAACGAGGCGGGCGGCATGCGGTACAGCGCCGTGGTGGCGGGCACCAGCAGGATGTCGCAACGGCCTTCGCCGAGATCGTGCAGCGTGGCAAGCCGCTCCGAGACCAGATCCTGGTGCGGTGAAAAGGTATCGTAAGGCAGCGTTTCCCAGTCGGGCAACAGCCGTACGCGGGCCTCGGGCGCAAAGAAGCCGATCTCCTGGGCCAAACGTTGCGCGTCGACAGCGCTTTCGCACACGACCGCGAGCAGCGGCACCTTCTCGCGATAGGCGAGATGGTAGCGGGCGATCAGCAGCGCGTCGGACGAGCCGTGCGTGCCGTCGAAGGCGAAACGCTGGCCGGCCTTGACGAGCGCGACGGGCGGGGAGTACTGCGATGATGCGGCGATGTCTGACATAGAAGAGAAAAAGCGGCCTCAGGCTCACACGTGACCGGCAAGTTTACGCGCGTCGGGGCGTGGATGCGAAGGACCTATTATAAAATCCGTCCTTTACTTTGACTTCGCGGCATCCGCACTCGTGACTTCCCGTCTATTTGCCCTGATTCCGTGCGCAGGCACCGGCAGCCGTTCCGGCGCCGCGATGCCCAAACAATATCGCACTGTCGCCGGCCGCGACATGTTGCATTTTTCGCTGGCGGCATTCGACGCCTGCAGCGAGTTTGCGCAAACCCTCGTCGTGATCGCCCCTGATGACGCCCATTTCGACGCGCGCCGCTTCGGCGGCTTGCGTTTTGCCGTGCGCCGCAGCGGCGGAGCCTCGCGCCAGGCGTCGGTGCTCAATGGCCTGCACGCGCTTGCCGAGTTCGGCGCCCATGACGACGACTGGGTACTCGTGCACGATGCGGCGCGTCCCGGCATCACGCCTGCGCTGATCCGCACGCTGGTCGGCGCGCTGAAGGACGACACGGTAGGCGGCATCATGGCGTTGCCCGTGGCGGACACGCTCAAACGCATCGACGCGAATTCGGCCGACGGCCGGATCGCCCGCACCGAGGCGCGCGACGGCTTGTGGCAGGCGCAGACGCCGCAGATGTTCCGCATCGGCATGTTGCGCGCGGCGATCCTGCGCGCGCAGGCCGACGGTCACGACCTGACCGACGAAGCGAGCGCGATCGAATGGTTGGGTCACGCGCCGAAACTGGTGCAGGGCAGCTTGCGCAACTTCAAGGTGACTTATCCGGAAGACTTCGATCTGGCCGAAGCCATTCTGAGCCGGCCAGCGGTTTCGTGACGGGCGACTTCAAATTTAATGAGCGGACTTGAGGACTTGACGCATATGGATTTCAGAATTGGGCAAGGGTACGACGTGCATGCGCTGGTGCCGGGACGTCCGTTGATTATCGGCGGCGTGACGATTCCCTATGAGCGCGGTTTGCTCGGCCATTCGGATGCGGACGTGCTGCTGCACGCCATTACCGACGCCCTGTTCGGCGCCGCCGCGATGGGCGACATTGGCCGCCATTTCTCGGATACCGATGCGAAGTTCGCCGGCGCGGATAGCCGGGTTCTGCTGCGCGAATGTTTCGCGCGCGTGACGGCGGCGGGTTTTTCCATCGCCAACGTGGATAGCAGCGTGGTGGCGCAGGCGCCGAAGCTGGCGCCGCATATCGAGGGCATGCGGGCCAATATCGCCGCCGATCTTGGTTTGCCGGTCGAGCGCGTCAATGTCAAAGCCAAGACCAACGAGAAGCTCGGCTATCTCGGCCGTGGTGAAGGTATCGAAGCTCAGGCCGCGGTTCTGCTGATCAGGAACTGAGTGGCTCGACAAACGCGCGCAGCGGCGGGAACGGCATTGCACTGCGCGCATTTCGCGATTATTTGCCTTCCGCGGCGATGCACTGCGCGGTCGCGTTGATCACGGCCGCGATGCGGCCAACGTCGCGCAATTGGGTCGAACTCATACCTTCGGCCACCAGCGTGTCGAAATGTGACTTCACGCAAAAGTGGCATTTGCCGATGATCGACGCCGCCAACGCATACATCTCGAAGCGCCGCTTGTCCACGCCGCCATGCGACGCATAGGCGTTCATGCGCAGTTGCGCCGGCTGCGACTTCAAATCCGCGCTGCCCGTCATTTCGATATACGGATACCAGACGTTGTTCATGCCCATCAGCGCAGCGGCGGTCAGCGCGCCATTGGCTTCTTCCGGGGACAGCACGCCGGCGTTGCGGATCGCGTCGACGATCAGCGTGCTCTTCGCGGCGAATGCCGCGGCTAGCGCCACCCCGACAGCGTCATTTCCTTCGAGCGACGAGCGCGCAATCGTGCCATCCAGATTCAGCCGGATGTCTTTGGCGTAGTCAGGCACAAGCGCCTTAATCGAAGACAGGAATTCCATTGAGATCTCCTATAAGGTTGTCGATAAAAAAGCCCGCTGCCTGTTCAAGCTTAGCGGGCTTTTGACAGACAGCACGGCTTAGAGCGTTGCGCCGCCGACTGCACGGTTGCAAGGGCACAGTTCGTCCGTTTGCAGGCCGTCGAGAATCCGCAGCACTTCTTCCGGATTGCGGCCGACGTTCAGGTTGTTCACCGATACGTGCTGGATCGTATTGTCCGGATCGACGATGAAGGTGGCGCGCAGCGCGACGCCGGCTTCCTTGTCGCGCACGCCCAGCTGGTCGATCAGCTCGCCTTTCACGTCGCCGAACGCGTAGTGGTTCAGCTTGTCCAGGTCCTTGTGCTCACGGCGCCATGCCAGCTTCACGAATTCGTTGTCGACGCTGCCGCCCATCAGCACCGCGTCGCGTTCTTCGAAATCTTTGGCCAGCTTGGCGAACTCGACGATTTCCGTCGGGCACACGAACGTGAAATCCTTCGGGTAGAAATAGATGATCTTCCACTTGCCCGGGAACGACTGCTCCGTGATCTCTTCGAACGCCGAGACGCCGTTTTCCTCGTGATGGTTGAAGCCCGGCTTTGCAGCAGTGACGGTGAACGCTTCGACTTTATCGCCAACGGTTTTCATGCGAATGCTCCTTCGTGTGTTGGAAAAACAGCATGTTGAGGCTACCAGCTCGTCCTGACGAGCGCGTTACGCGTGATTCACTATAACTCTATTAAACTATTAATCCAATAGTTTTTAACTAAATACCGGGATAGTTATTATTCAACGCGACAGGCTGTCGCAGCAGGGCGGTGAGCCGGTTTCGGTCAGACGCCCTTGGCCAGCGGAAATTCGATGGTGACTTCGAGTCCCGGTCCTGGCGTGCGATTGCGCAAGCGCAACGCGCCGCGGTAACGACCCACCAGCCGCTGGACGATGGCCATGCCAAGGCCCGTGCCGTTCGCCTGGGTACGCGCCGAATTCACACGATAGAACGGCCGCGTGACAAGCGCCAGTTGGTCTTCCGGAATGCCGGGCCCTTCGTCGACCACGGACAGTTCGACCCGCGAGTGCGACACGCGCGTTTCGAGGATCACGTGCGGAATGCCGTCGCCGTCGCTCAAGCCATACTTGCGCGCGTTTTCCAGCAGATTGCCGACCACCCGCCGCATGTCGGTCTCGTCCGCCTCGATCACCGCCGACGGCGCGAGCCGCGTAATCAGCCGCATGCTGTCTTCGCTCTGCATGCGCGCGGCCAGTTCTCCTGCGATCACGGAAAGGTCGACAGGTTCCGGCACGCGCTGCACCGGCCGCGCGTAATCGAGAAACCGGCCGATGATCATGTCCATCTGCTCGATGTCGTCGACCATCGCGTCTTTGGTGGCCTGATCCGACGGACTCATTTCGGTCTCGAGACGCAGTCGCGCGAGCGGGGTGCGCAGATCGTGCGAGATGCCCGCGAGCATCAGCGCGCGGTCGGCCTCGAGCTGTTCGAGGTCCTGCACCATCTGGTTGAAACTGCGATTGGTTTCCGCGGCCACGCCCATGCCGCGCTCGGGCAGCGGCTCCGGCGACTGCCCCGAGCCGACTTTGCGCGCGGCCATAGCAAGACGCGCGAACGGACGGTTCACCAGACTCGTGATGAACGCCGCGCCGAACAGCGAGAGCGCCAGCGCGAACACGCCCCAGCCGGCCCATTGCAAACCGGTGGCGTTGTCGAGTTGATCGCGGTCGAGCGCGACCCAGTAGTCGTCGTCGTCGATCTTGAAGCTGATCCACACGCCGGGGATGTCGTTCACGCTCTGCGCAATTACGGTGTCGTCGCCGAGGCGGCCGCGAATGTCGTGTTCGATCAGCCGGTTCAGCGATTCGTCGGGTTGCAGTTTGTACTTGTCGGTGGTTTCGCGCGGGTACACGCGCACCCCTTCATTGCTTTCCAGATCCTGCAGCAGTGCGCGCCGCAGGTCGGGATCGGAATAGAGGAGTGCGGTACGCGTGAGCTTGACGATGGCGACGAGCTGCAACGCCACGCGCTGCGCGCGCGGCTCGCGTTCGATCACCCGAAAGCTCTGGAACCACGCGGCGAGACTGACTGCGATCAACAGCGCGATCAACAGAAAGGTCCGCCAGAAAAGGCCGCCGAACGCGAGCGTCAGGAGGCGCCGGTCGATCCGCATGGGCCCTTCTTATCTGAAATCAAAGCAGGCAATGGCTTTGCATCGGACCAGAGTAAGCGCTGAAGCGCCAACTCTGATCGACACTCGAGGCGAGAACAAACTCAGGCTGCACCGTCGGGGATGAACACGTAGCCCAGACCCCACACCGTCTGGATGAAACGCGGGCTGCCCGGATCCGGCTCGATCAGCTTGCGCAGACGCGAAATCTGCACGTCGAGACTGCGGTCGAACACTTCGTACTCACGGCCGCGCGCGAGCTCCATGAGCTTTTCACGCGACAGCGGCTGGCGCGGATGACGTGCGAACACCTTGAGCACCGAGAACTCGCCCGTAGTGAGCGGAATTTCCTGGCCGGCCTTGGTGAGTGTCCGGGTGGCGAGATTCAGCGCGAACTCGCCGAACTCGAATACCTCGGTTGTTTCGGACGGTGCGCCCGGCAACTCCGAAGGGGACTGGCGGCGCAGCACCGCGTGGATTCGCGCAACCAGTTCGCGCGGATTGAACGGCTTGGGCAGATAGTCGTCAGCGCCCATTTCGAGGCCGACGATACGATCGACGTCTTCACCCTTGGCCGTCAGCATGATGATCGGTGTACGGTCGTTGCTGCCGCGCAGGCGGCGGCAGATCGACAGGCCGTCTTCGCCGGGCAGCATCAGATCGAGCACCAGCAGATCGAAGCGCTCACGCACCCAGAGTTTGTTCATGGAGGGTGCATTTTCGGCGACATAGACATTGAAGCCCTGTTCACCGAGGTAGCGGCGCAGCAGATCGCGCAGGCGCGGATCGTCGTCGACGACGAGGATTTTCGAAGGGTTTTTGGTTTCCATGGTCGGCATCTTAGCGCGATTAGAAAGGGGTGCGCGTTTGCATCGTTTACTGGGTTACAGTCAGTTACAAAATTTACCCGCACTGTGGCACGGCGTAAAGCGGGGGCAGGTAGACTCCTTTACTGAATGCGGCTGTTCGGTGGATACTCACTCGAATAAAACTCTCGTACCCGGCCCGTTACCGGGGTTTGTATACGCATTTGAGGTAGCCGGTTGCCGCGCCACGAAGGGAACAACATGAAGGGAGGGGTTTGGCCGAATGTGCGCCTAAGCGTTATTGCACTGGCGGTTGCCGGTACGCTTGCAGGCTCACTGGGACCAACGCTCGCCCATGCCCAGCCTTCCGCCGACAGAGCTGCGAGCGAGCATGCGCCGAGGCCGGGCAAGCCGAAACGCCGCGACCCGGCTCCCGAACGTCCCGCATCAGACGCAATCTTGCGCACCGCAGTTCCCCCCGATCTCGATCAACGCCGTCGTGATGGCCATATGACGCCCGACGAACGGCGCCTGTTACGGCAGCACATTGAAGACGCCGTCCGCGAACTCTACAAGCGGTAGCCATTTTCGTGCCCGCCCCGGCACGTGTTCCGCGTCTGTGCCCTGTGCGTGAAAGAATTCGTTGCACTTCCAGGGGCAACCTCCCGTCCCGTCTGCCGTTGAATATCAATGCGAAACGCGTTGTGCACGCGTGGCACGCCCAAATGCCTGTTCCATGACTCCCGTCAATTCGGATCACCGATGATGAGATTGCTCACACGTGGTAATTGCCGCCGCCGGTTCGCAGTATCGGCCATTGCTCTGGCGGTCGTGACGATCGGTCTGCCGGCCGCCGCGATGCAGTCGGGCGCACTGCATGTCAGGCACAACAGACACCATGCGCTGCCCGCTGACGGAAGCGCGGCTTCAGAGGGCGAACAGCGCCTTCTCGATGCAGACGACGCGCGCTTTTTCCTGACCCGCATCGGCTTCGCGCCGGATAGCGGCGAGCTCGCCCAATACACCGGACTCACGCGTGAGCAGGCTGTCGACAAAGTACTCGCGAGTGCACGCACCGAGGCGGTTACGCCGTTACCCGACTGGGTCCTCGAACCGATTCCGACACGCCAGACGCGCAAGGCCTGGACCGACGATCAGCGTCGCGAAGCGCAGCGATTGCGCGGACAGCGCTACGAGTCATTGCGCGGGTGGTGGGTGCGCGAGATGCTGGTTACGCCGTCGCCGCTCACCGAGCGCATGACGCTGTTCTGGCATAACCATTTCACCTCGGGTCAGGACAAGGTGCAGTACCCGCAGCAGATGGCGCAGCAGAACATGCTGCTGCGCCGGGACGCGCTCGGCAACTTCGGCGAGCTCCTGCACGACATCGCGAAAGATCCCGCCATGCTGCAATACCTCGATGGCGCGAGCAATCGAAAGGGCAAGCCCAACGAAAATTTCGCCCGTGAGGTGATGGAACTGTTCACGCTTGGCGAAGGGCATTACACCCAGCGTGATGTGGCGGAGGCCGCGCGTGCCTACACCGGATGGAGTCTCGACCCGGACACGCAGGCCTACGTATGGCGGCCCAACCAGCATGACGACGGCGAGAAGACGGTGTTTGGTGAGAGCGGGCCGTTCAACGGCGATCAGGTGCTCGATATCCTGCTCGCGCGGCCGGAAACCGCCAGCTTCGTGACTACCGGATTGTGGCGCGAATTCGTCTCGGATACGCCGGACCCGTCGAGCATCGCGCCGATCGCGGCGCGGTTCCGCGCGAGCCACTACGATATCAAGGTCGCGTTGCGCGGCATTTTCCTAAGCGACGCATTCTGGGACGACGGCGATCGCGGCGTCCTCGTAAAGTCGCCGGCCGAGTTCGTGGTCGGCACGCTGCGCGCGTTCGACATCGGCTACGACAACACCGCGCCGTTCGCCTCGCAAATCCGCACGCTCGGCGAGAATCTGTTTTATCCGCCGAACGTCAAAGGGTGGCCCGGCGGTACGACATGGATCAACAGTTCCACGCTGCTCGCCCGCAAGCAATTCGTCGAGCAGCTGTTCCGCGCGACCGAGGCTGCCGGTCCACGGCGCACGGCGACTCCGGCGAACGCGAGGATCGCCGCAAGCGGCACGTCGCCCGACATGCAGACGGGCGCGCCGCTGCAACGCGCAATCGCCCATGCGGGTCAAGGCGGCAAAGGTGGCGTACGCTTCGACATTGGCGCATGGCTCGCGCACTACAACACCGCGCCCACGGCAAGGCCCGGATTGTCGGCCGAGTTGCAGATGCAGCACGCGGTCTTGCCGCTCACGCCGGTGGACGCGATCGAAACCGATTCGACCGCGGGCGCCTACCTGGAAGCGTTGTTGATGGACCCGGCTTATCAACTGAAGTGAGCAGCCGGATCAAGCACGCGTCAACGCGGCGCAAATGAACCTGACTGTGGACAGCGTCACGATTCGCGCCGTGACAATCGAACGAGGTGCAGCATGAAACGACGCAGCTTTCTCTCGATGTGGGCCGCTTCGGGCGCCACACTCTGGCTGCCGCGCGTATTCGGCGCGCAGGCAGCGGCGGTGGGCACGTCTTCGGCGCCGGGCTACGAGAACCTGCTGATCCTCATCGAACTGAAGGGTGGCAACGACGGTTTGAATACCGTGATTCCGTTTGCCGATCCTGCGTACTATCAGTTGCGCAAGAACATCGGCATCAAACGCGAGCAGGCGATTCAACTCGACGAGCGCACGGCGCTGCATCCGTCCTTGCAGGCGCTGATGCCGCTGTGGCGCGACCGGCAACTGGCGATCGTGCAGGGCGTGAGCTATACGCAACCGAACCTGTCGCATTTCCGTTCGATCGAGATCTGGGATACCGCGTCGCGTTCGGACCAGTATCTGCGCGAAGGATGGCTCACGCGCGCGTTCGCACAGGCGCCGGTTCCCGACGGGTTTGCCGCCGATGGCGTGGTGATCGGCAGCGCCGAGATGGGGCCGCTCGCGAACGGCGCGCGGGCGATCGCGCTGGTCAATCCGGCGCAGTTCGTAGCCGCTTCGCGGCTCGCGATGCCGGTATCGCTGCACGAACGCAATCCCGAGCTGGCGCATATTCTCGACGTGGAAAACGACATTGTGAAAGCCGCGGAGCGGCTGCGTCCCACGCAAGGCCAGGTTCAGCTGAAAACCGTGTTTCCGGGCGGGGCCTTCGGCAGTTCGATCAAAGCGGCGATGCAGGTGCTGGCGGCCGGTGACGCGCCGAAGAACAGTCACGGCGTGGCGGTGATCCGCCTGACGCTGAACGGATTCGACACGCATCAGAATCAGCCGGGACAGCAGGCGGTGCTGCTCGGACAACTGGCCGAAGGCATGGCGTCGATGAAGTCGGCGCTCGTCGAACTCGGCCGCTGGAACGAAACGCTGGTGATGACCTACGCCGAGTTTGGCCGGCGCCCGCGTGAGAACCAGAGCAACGGTACCGATCATGGCACCGCGGCGCCACATTTCTTCATGGGCGGGCGCGTGCGCGGTGGTTTGTACGGCGTGCCGCCGGTGCTGGCGCGGCTCGACGGCAATGGCAACTTGCCGGTGGGCGTCGACTTCCGCCAGCTTTACGCAACGGTGCTCGGGCCATGGTGGGGACTCGACGCGCCGGCGATCCTCCAGCAGCGGTTCGAACCGCTGCCGTTGTTACGCGTTTAACGGCACGCGTGGCTACGCCATTTAACAACCTTGAAACAACGTTAACGACGCGTTTAACGACGCGCGCCAAACGCGACTGGCGTGACGCGGACGGCCCGTCCGGTCATTTCGCCCGCCACGCAATCCAGAGTTTGCGAATCGGCGTCAACGCAATGCGTTGATGCAGAACGTGATAGCCGTCGCGTTCGATTTCATCCAGCAGCGCCGACGCCAACGCAGCCTGCGCGACGAGCGTGCGCTGCGTGCGGCGCTCGCTGCCGGGCACGGCGCCTAGCGCGCTCTGCAACGCATCGCGGGCGCGCTTCGTCTCGAAGCGCATCAGTTCGGTGAATGCCTCGGTGTATTTTCGATTGATCAGATCCGCGGCGGTCACATTGAAGCGCTGCATTTCATCGATCGGAATGTAGATGCGGCCGTGGCGCGCGTCATGGCCCGTTTCGACCACGAATTGCGCAAGCATCAGCGCCTCGCCGAGCGGTGCGGACCAGTTCGACGCCTGCGCGGCATCTTTCGCCGTGGCGCGCGCGACCAGCGACGCGAACGTGCCGCCCACGCCCTGCACGTAGCGACGCAGATTCGGGTAGTCGAGGTAACGGGCCTGGTCGAGGTCCATTTCGAAACCGGCGAGCAACGTTTGCAGCGCCGGATACTCGGTCTTCACGTCGGGCAGATACGCCGCCAGCGCCTTGGACACCGGATGCGACGGCGAGTCCGAAGCCAGCGCGGCGATTTCGTTTTGCCACCACGCGAGTTTCGTCCGGCCAATGGTCGGATCGCTGGTTTCCTTGACCGTTTCCTCGAACTCCCGGCGCAGCGCGAACAGCGCGGTCAGTAGCGGCTGGCTGGCGGCAGGCGCCTGCCGAAGCGCATAGTAAGTGCTCGATCCGGGCGGCGCCGCTTTCTGCTGGCAATATTCTTCGAAATTCACGGGAATGGGAATGTGGGGAAGGGCAGGCAAAGAGGGAGCACGTCATACGTGCATCAAGCCAAAAATTGTAGCATCGGCGTCGCTTCGACAGATGCCAGGCAGGTGCAGACAAGCGCGAATCAATCGGTTAGAATCTCGCGCTTACGCTTTCGGGCGCGTGTTTGCGACGCGGCCGACAGTATGCAGGACAACGGGCGGACGCATCGCGTATTGCCCGGCTGCGAGGGTGGCGAAATTGGTAGACGCACCAGGTTTAGGTCCTGACGCCCGCAAGGGTGTAGGGGTTCGAGTCCCCTCCCTCGCACCATCTATTCGTAGTGAAGAACCCCGTCAAGTCTTTGGACTGACGGGGTTTTTTGCTTTTTCGGCGTTCCTGTTCACGCGGTCCGGCCGCGCTCAGGCGTTCAGGCGTCCGGCGTCTGCGAGGCTGCCTGTGTACCGGGCAGGTCCGCTTGAGCGGCGCCTTCGAGAAAACGACGGGTCGATTCGAACGCCTGCAGCATCTGATCGGGCCACGGCGTTTGCAGCATGACTGCCTGATGGTTTTCGAATGCCGACGACAACAGCTTCGCCAGCTCAGGCGAGCGCAGATGGCGCAGCAGTACGCTCACCGCGATCGCTGTGGCCTGGCTCGCGCCGGCCGTCTGGAGTTCCGAAGCGGTGAGGGCCGCGACCTGTTTGTTGATGTCCACTGCAACTTCCTGGATGAAATGTGGGGGATTGGAGGCTCGATGGCCAGTGCCGAATTTTGACATGGTTGGCGGCTTGCCGCGAGCGCCTGCTGGTACGAGGCTATCTCGAACGAGGCCATCTCAAAGGCACGGTTCGGCGCGACCGGATTCATCTGCTTGAACGCAATGCCGTTGCGCACGCGGCATCATTGGACCGGCGTCGCGTATGAACTCGATACCATGTCACACTCCGTGCGCGTGCAGGCGTCAATATCGGTATTCTGGACAGCGCGCGCGCCCGGCATGATGATGAACAAACTGATGAGCCATGCCTCGGGCGAACTGAATGTCCTGCTTCATCGGCACCGCGCCGCTGGCGGTGAGCGTGGCCAGTTGTTCCTGTTCGATCTCTCCCACGCGAGCTGGGATCGGGTGGATCGTATCGTTTACCGGCATCGGGTTGATGTAGCTGCTGATCGGCCACTCTCGCCGTTGCCGCCCAAGGCTTGAGTCCTGGAAATTGAGCAATGAAGCGTGTCTTTACCCTGACCGGCTGGTGTTTTGCGATCGTGGCGGCATGGATTTGCGCGCCGGCGCTCGCGGCCGATGATTTCGCACAGCGTTTTACGCTTCAACTCGACGAGGGCGCCGCGTATTACAGCGTGACGTTGCCGGCGGCCGTCTATGCGGCGAGCCAGCGCGGCGATCTCGGCGACGTGCGCATTTTCAACGGTGCGGGCGAATCGCTGCCGTACGCGCTCAGTGTGCCGCGCGAGCCCGCTCGCACACCGCCCACGCTGCGTCCGGTGCACTGGTTCCCGGTGCCACCCGCAGCCGCCAAAAGTTCCGGCGCGCCGCCCGGCGTTTCGATCGCCGGCGACGGTTCGTTGTACGCGACCTCGGCGCCGCCGGCCCGCGCGCAACACGACACGGACCTTATCGATATCGGCAAGGTGTCGCAAACGAGTCACGTCAGCGCGTTGCTCGTGCACCTGCGCGACGACAATTACCAGGGGCGTGTGAGCGTCGAAGCCAGCGACGATCTGCGTCACTGGCAACCCGCGGGCGACGCGCAACTCCTCAAGGTCAGCTATAACGGCAGCACGCTGAGCCAGGACCGGATCGAACTGGACGGCATGCATGCGCGTTACCTGCGCTTGCGCTGGCTCGACGGCGCGCCGTATGTCGACTCGCTGGACATGGAGATCCAGGCCGTTGCCGCCGAGCCGGCCCAACGCGCGGACCGGACGTGGCGCGACGGTATCGTCGCCCATGCGGGACTGAAACCGGGCGAGTATTTCTTCAGCACCGGCGGCGCGTATCCCGTCGACCGGTTGCGGCTGAATCTGCCTCAGCCGAATACGGTGGCGCCGGCTGTCGTCTATTCGCGTACGGGGCTGGAGGCGCCGTGGCGCGAAGTCGCGGGCGCGATGCTGTTCCGGCTGCACAACGGCGCGGTTGAGCAGAGCAATTCTTCGCTCGAATTGACGCCCGACACGGATCGTCAATGGCGCGTGGTGGTCGACACGCGCAACGGTGGACTGGGCGCCGGAAGCTTGACCGTTGCCGCGGGCTGGCGTCCGGCAACGCTGACGTTCGTCGCACGCGGTGCGGCGCCGTTCACTTTGGCGGTGGGGAATGCGGCGACGGCATCGGCGGCGGTGAGCCGGGACAATCTGTTGATCGGCGCTTCAGCGGTGGCCGCGACGGCGCGCCTGGGTGAGGCGTTGTCCGCCGAGCAGGCCGCGAGTGCGCAGGCCGCGAGTCGCGGCCCGGATGCCATGCGCCGGTACTGGCTGTGGGCGGCGCTGCTGCTGGCCGTTGGTTCGCTCGGGGCGATTGCCTGGCGGCTCGCACGTCGTGCCCAGCCTCCTGCGGGTGCTGCGTCAGGCGCTGCGGGCAGCGGGTCGGCAGTGTCCGGGATAGCAGGCGCAACAAGCGCGACCACTAACAGTCCCGGTGCGGCCGACGCCAACGGTCAAGGCGGCAACGGCTGAACCCGGCGGCCGAATACGGCGTGCAGGTCACTCCTCGCGCGCCGTCATCGTGCCGATGATCTTGTCGAGCGCGAGCCCGAAGGCCAGTTGCTCCTGTTCGTCGAGACAATCGAACATGTCGCCGTTCCACTTGCGCGCGATCGGCATTACCTTGCGATACAGCGCGCGGCCCTCCGCAGTGAGCGAGACCAGCACGACGCGGCCGTCTTCGGCGCTTGCCTCGCGCTTCACGAGCCCTTGCCTGATCAACGCTTCGGCGGCGCGGCTTGCCTGGCTTTTGTCGAGATTGGCATGCCTTGCCAGTTCCATGATCGAGAATGGCCCGAACGATCCCACCGACGCAATCACCCGGGCCTCGGGCAAGGTTACGCCGAGCTTGTCCTGATAGCGTTCGCTGATGCCGCGCTCGGCGAGTTTGTTGAGAACATGCAGACGGTACGTGAGGAATTGTTCGAGCCCGGCTTTGGGTGCCTTCATGGTCTTCCCGTAGAGAGTGAGCGGTCGCGGCGCTGTGATTGTTGCCGCAACCGTTCCGCCGGTCAACGCGTGCCGTACTTCAGGCGCGTCAACTGTTCGGCTTCGTCCGCCAGCAGGCGCGCCGCGTCGCGAATCGCGACCTCGAGCGTGATCGGCCCGGGCGCCGGCGAGAAGCAGCCGCTGAAATATTCGGCGAGGCGCGGCAAGGCGGCGGAGTCGACTGCGCCCGAGAGCAGCGTGGCCGGCACGCCCGCTGCCTGCGCGTGACGGCAGGCGATGAAGGGCGCCTTGCCATGCAGCGTTTGCACGTCCGACCGGCCTTCGCCGGTGATCAGCCAGTTCGCGCCTTCGAGCGCGGCGTCCAGACCGATTTGCCGTGCGACGGTTTCCGCACCCGGTTCGAACTGCGCGCCGAGCATGTGCAGCGCGAAGCCGAGGCCGCCGGCCGCGCCCGCGCCGGGCTGCTCGCGCGCGGTGCGGCCGAGCGACGGCTCGAGCAGATCGGCAAAGCGGGCGAGCGCCGCGTCGAGCGAGGCAAGCTGCTCAGGTTTCACGCCCTTTTGCGGACCGAACACCGCGGTTGCGCCGTGAGCGCCGGTGAGCGGATTGTCGACGTCCGACATGCCGACGAACTGCGTGTCCGCGAGGCGCGCGTCGAGTTGCGACACGTCTACCCGGGCGAGATGCGCGAGTTGTTCGGGCGTGGCGTCGAGTTCCTTGTCCTGCGCGTCGAACAGCTTGAGGCCCAAGCCGGCCAATAGGCCCGCGCCGCCGTCGTTCGTGCTGCTGCCGCCCAGCGCGACGAAAAAGCGCCGCACGCCAGCGTCCATCAGCGTGCGGATCGCTTCGCCCATGCCGCGTGTGCTGCGCGCCTCGACGGGCACACTCATTCCCACCGGGTCCGTAATGCCGACGATCTCCGCCGTTTCGATGATCGCGCTGCCGTCGGCAAGGAGCCCGGTGAGCGCTTCACGCACTGGACCGGCCGCGCCGCGCACGCTTAGCTTGCGGCGTTCGCCGCCGCTCGTGAGCATGGCGTCGAGCGTGCCTTCGCCGCCGTCGGCCATCGGGCAGATGCGCACACTCGCATCGGGACGGGCGCGCTGGATGCCCGCCGCGATCGCTTGCGCGACCTGTTCCGCGCTAAGCGAGCCTTTGAAGGAATCTGGAGCGATGACGACGACGGGCGAGGACGGCGAATTCGGCATGGTGTCTCTGAATGGTTGGAGTCGTTGCGAGGGCCGGTGAAACGACGGGATGCGGGCGCAGCCCCGAGCGCGTCCATTAGCTTATCAGCATGGGCGCGCCGACTGAATATGTCGAATGGCATAGCGGGCATGGTTGGGGCGCGTGTGCTTTGCGGCGGAGGATGATCGGGGGGAGGCGGGCGCAAAGCGTTCGGACTCTATGCGTGAGCAGGCTGCGCGGCCGCAGTGGGATGGTCCCGATTGCGCGGGAGAAGGGCGGAAACAGCGCCGAAACAGCTTGGAAAGCGCCTGGAATCCGGTCAAAACCGCGAGAAAAACGCGCGCGTTCATCGAATCCCGGCTAGCCGCGCAAATAGTTTGCTAAAATATTCGGCTCTTTGGACCCAACCGTGCTGCCGGTGGCCTGCAAGCCCGCGGCGCAGGCGCGCAATCGATGCTAAAGACGTGGTCGCGACATCGCGCAACATCGAAGCGGCACGGAGAAGATAACTGATTCGCTCGAATAATTTTAGGACGATTGAAGCCATGGCTAACGTTGTTGAAAACCTCGGCAAGCTCGAACGCCGCGTCACGATTTCCCTGCCGAAGGACGCCGTGCAGAAGGAAGTGGATTCGCGTATCCGTCAACTCGCGAAGAACGTGCGCATGCCGGGTTTCCGCCCGGGCAAGGTGCCGCTCAAGATGGTGACGCAACAGTATTCGGGTCAGGTGGAAGCCGAAGTGCTGAGCGACAAGGTCGGCAAGGAATTCTTCGACATCAGCCGCGCCGAAAACCTGCGCGTCGCCGGTCAGCCGAGCTTCGCGCCGAAGACCGATGCCACTGAAGGCGACTACGCGTTCGACGCAACGTTCGAGGTGTATCCGGAAGTGAAGCTGGGCGACGTCGCCACGGCAGAGATCGAGCGCACCACGACCACCATCAGCGAAGCGGAAATCGACCGTACGCTGGACATCCTGCGCAAGCAGCGCGTGCACTTCCATGCTCGCGGCGAAGCCGGCGAGCACGGTGACGGCGGCGGCGACACGGCAGCGAAAGAAGGCGATCGCGTGACGGTCGACTTCGTCGGCAAGATCGAAGGTGAAGTGTTCCAGGGCGGCAGCGCAGACGACTTCGCGTTCGTGCTGGGCGAGGGCCGCATGTTGCCGGAATTCGAGAAGGCGGCCACGGGCCTGAAGGTCGGCGAGTCGAAGGAATTCGATCTGGCATTCCCCGAGGACTACCACGGCAAGGAAGTCGCCGGCAAGACCGCGCAATTCACGATCACGATGAAGAAGATCGAGTGGCCGCACCTGCCGGAAATCGACGCGGAATTCGCGAAGTCGCTCGGCATCGAAGACGGTGATCTGACCAAGATGCGCGCTGAGATCAAAGACAATCTCGAACGCGAAGCCAAGCGCCGCACGCAGGCCATCGTCAAGAACCAGGTGATGGACGCGCTCCTGAAGATTTCCGAACTGGACGTGCCGAATGCGCTGATCGAACAGGACCAGGAACGCCTCGTTGCGATGGCGCGTCAGGATCTGGAGCAGCGCGGCGTGCCGAACGCCAAAGACGCACCGATCCCGGCCGCCATGTTCAAGGAACAGGCTGAGCGCCGCGTCAAGCTGGGCCTCGTGCTGGCCGAACTGGTAAAGGCCAATGAGTTGCAGGCGAAGCCGGAGCAGATTCGTGCCGAAGTGGACGAATTCGCGAAAAGCTATGAAGACCCGAAGGAAGTCGTCCGCTGGTATTATTCCAATCAGCAGCGCCTTGCCGAAATGGAAGCCTACGTCGTTGAAGCCAACGTCGTCGAATTCGTGCTCAGCAAGGCCAAGGTGACGGACAAGGAAGTAAGCTTCGAAGAACTGGCAAGCGCAACGGCGCAAGCATAAGCGTTGCTGCAACGGCGTGCCGGCTGTCGGAGCGACGGCCCGCACGCCGTTTTTTCGTGCTGTGAAAGTGTGTCGCATGTGCATGGTGTTGCGCACACGCCCGCACTGGTCGCGCACTTGAATACGGGGCCGTCGACCATACCTGTCTAGCATGTAATATTTAGAATATTTCAGACAAGGATCCATTGCATGACCTTTCGCGCTCAAATGCTGGACACGTTGACCTCCCAGTCGTCGCGGGATCTCGAAGCGCAGGCGCTCGGACTTGTGCCGATCGTCGTGGAAACGAGCGGCCGGGGTGAGCGCTCGTATGACATCTATTCGCGTCTGCTGAAGGAGCGCATCGTGTTCCTGGTCGGCGAAGTGAACGACCAGACGGCCAATCTCGTTGTCGCGCAGATGCTGTTTCTCGAAAGCGAGAATCCGGACAAGGACATCAGCTTCTACATCAACAGCCCGGGCGGCTCGGTGTCCGCCGGCATGGCGATTTACGATACGATGCAGTTCATCAAGCCGGACGTTTCCACGCTGTGCATGGGCCTCGCGGCCAGCATGGGCGCGTTCCTGCTGGCAGCCGGCGCGAAGGGCAAGCGTTTTGCTCTGCCGAACTCGCGGGTGATGATTCATCAGCCGCTCGGCGGCGCGCGTGGTCAGGCGTCGGACATCGAAATTCAGGCGCGCGAAATCCTGTATTTGAAGGAACGGCTGAATCATCTGCTCGCGCATCACACGGGTCAACCGGTCGAGCGTATCGCGCGCGACACAGACCGCGACAATTTCATGTCCGGCGACGACGCGCAAGCTTACGGTCTGGTTGACCAGGTGGCGCACAAGCGTCCTTGATCTGGTGCGGTTTTGCCCCGAATTGGGGCGAAGCCGTCAACAGATCGATTGTGAAACAATCAAGACTCGTCCGAGCGCCTGCGGCAAACGCCGTCACCCTGGCTCAGCCCCTGCCGCGCCCAAACTGCGAGGTGGGGGCTAAACGGCGTATCATGTTATTGAGTGTCCGGAGGCTCACACATCTATGGCGGACAAGAAAGGTTCTAACAGCGAAAAGCTGTTGTATTGCTCGTTTTGCGGTAAGAGCCAGCATGAAGTCAAAAAACTGATTGCCGGCCCGTCGGTGTTCATCTGTGATGAATGTATCGACCTGTGCAACGAAATCATCCGTGATGAGGCTGCAGGTGCGGGCATCGAGGCGGGCTTGTCCAAGTCCGATCTGCCGAGTCCGCAGGAAATCCGTGAAATCCTCGACCAGTACGTGATCGGTCAGGAACGCGCGAAGAAAATTCTCGCGGTGGCGGTGTACAACCACTACAAGCGCCTGAAGCATCTCGACAAGAAGGACGAGATCGAACTGTCCAAGAGCAACATCCTGCTGATCGGCCCGACCGGTTCCGGCAAGACGCTGCTCGCGCAGACGCTCGCGCGCCTTCTGAACGTTCCGTTCGTGATTGCCGACGCAACCACGCTGACGGAAGCCGGCTACGTCGGCGAAGACGTCGAGAACATCATTCAGAAGCTGCTGCAAAACTGCAATTACGAAGTCGACAAGGCCCAGCGCGGCATTGTCTACATCGACGAAATCGACAAGATCAGCCGCAAGTCCGACAACCCGTCCATCACCCGCGATGTTTCGGGTGAGGGCGTGCAACAGGCTTTGCTCAAGCTGGTCGAGGGTACGATGGCGTCGGTGCCGCCGCAGGGCGGCCGTAAGCACCCGAATCAGGACTTTATCCAGGTCGATACCACCAACATTCTGTTCATTTGCGGTGGCGCGTTCGACGGGCTCGAAAAGGTCATCGTCGATCGTACCGAGAAGACCGGTATTGGCTTCGGCGCAAGTGTGAAGAGCAAGCAGGACCGCGACGCCGGCGAAGTGCTGCGCGAAGTGGAGCCGGAAGATCTGATCAAGTTCGGCCTGATTCCCGAGCTGATCGGCCGTCTGCCGGTGGTGGCCACGCTCGGCAAGCTCGACGAAGTCGCGTTGATGAAAATCCTCGTCGAACCGAAGAATGCGCTGGTGAAGCAGTACCACAAGCTGTTCAATATGGAGCGCGTGGAGCTTGAAATTCGCCCGGCCGCGCTGCAGGCTGTGGCGCGTAAGGCAATTCGTCGCAAGACGGGTGCTCGTGGTTTGCGCTCCATCCTGGAACAGGCGTTGCTTGATGTGATGTACGACCTGCCGCAAATGAAAGGCATTAGCAAGGTCATCATCGACGACAACGTTATTGACGGCGACGGCAAACCGCTACTGATCTACGAAGACGCGCCCAAGGTCGCGGGTTCGAACTGATCGGCTTTCGGGTTCTTGCAAAAAAAGCCGTTCATGGCAACGTGAACGGCTTTTTTCGTTTATCGTGTGGTCAGGATGGTTGTTTTCACTATGGAGTCACTGAACCTTCGGAGTCACTGAACTTTTCCCACACGCGGAGGCTTGCAATCTTTTCTGCTGGCCTCACCTATCGAACGAACTGATTCCACTCATGGGGAAATGAAATGTCAGGAACCCAACTCCTTCCGCCGGAACGCATTACGCTCCCGCTGCTCCCGCTGCGTGACGTAGTCGTTTTCCCGCACATGGTGATTCCGCTCTTCGTAGGCCGCCCGAAGTCGATCAAGGCTCTCGAAGCAGCGATGGAAGGCGGCAAGCACATCATGCTCGTCGCCCAGAAAACGGCTGCGAAAGATGAGCCGACCGAAAAGGACATGTACGAAGTAGGATGCGTTGCTAACATCCTGCAAATGCTCAAGCTGCCCGATGGCACCGTCAAGGTGCTCGTCGAAGGCTTGCAGCGCGCGAAAACGCTTTCCATCGAAGAACAGGAAACGCAGTTCTCGTGCGAAGTCATGCCGCTCGAACCCGACCACGCCGACAGCGCTGAAACCGAAGCGCTGCGCCGCGCGATCGTGTCGCAGTTCGACCAGTATGTGAAGCTGAACAAGAAGATCCCGCCGGAGATCCTGACGTCGCTGTCGGGGATCGACGAGGCCGGGCGTCTGGCCGACACGATCGCGGCGCATCTGCCGCTCAAGCTCGACCAGAAGCAGCACATCCTCGAAATGTTCCCGGTCATCGAGCGGCTCGAGCATCTGCTCGCGCAACTCGAAGCCGAGATCGACATCCTGCAGGTCGAAAAGCGCATCCGCGGGCGTGTCAAACGCCAGATGGAGAAGAGCCAGCGCGAGTACTACCTGAACGAACAGGTCAAGGCGATTCAGAAGGAACTCGGCGAAGGCGAGGAAGGTGCGGATCTCGAAGAACTCGAGAAGCGCATCACGGCTGCCCGCATGCCGAAGGAAGCCAAGAAGAAGGCCGACGCCGAGCTGAAAAAGCTCAAGCTGATGTCGCCGATGTCGGCTGAAGCCACCGTCGTGCGCAACTATATCGACACGCTGATCGGCTTGCCGTGGCGCAAGAAGAGCAAGGTCAACAACGACCTCTCGAATGCGGAACGCGTACTCGACGAAGACCACTTCGGTCTCGAGAAAGTGAAGGAACGCATTCTCGAGTATCTCGCGGTCCAGCAACGTGTCGACAAGGTCAAGGCGCCGATCCTGTGCCTCGTTGGGCCTCCGGGTGTCGGTAAGACGTCGCTGGGTCAGTCGATCGCTCGCGCCACGAATCGCAAGTTCGTGCGTATGGCGCTTGGTGGCGTGCGCGACGAAGCCGAGATTCGCGGTCACCGTCGTACGTACATTGGTTCGATGCCCGGCAAGATTCTGCAAAGCCTGACCAAGGTCGGCGTGCGCAATCCGCTCTTCCTGCTCGACGAAGTCGACAAGATGGGCCAGGATTTCCGCGGCGATCCGTCTTCGGCTCTGCTGGAAGTGCTCGATCCGGAACAGAACCATACGTTCGCCGATCACTACGTCGAAGTCGACTTCGATCTCTCGGACGTGATGTTCGTGGCGACGTCGAACTCGCTGAACATTCCGCCGCCGTTGCTCGACCGGATGGAAGTGATCCGTCTGTCGGGTTACACGGAAGACGAGAAGGTCAGCATCGCGCAACGTTATCTTTTGCCCAAACAGAAGAAGAACAACGGCCTCAAGGATGGCGAGGTCGATGTGACGGAAACCGCGATCCGCGACATCATTCGCTACTACACGCGTGAAGCGGGCGTGCGTTCGCTCGAGCGTGAAATTTCGAAGATCTGCCGCAAGGTCGTGAAGATGCTTCTGCTGAAGAAGGCGGAAGGCGCGGTGAAGGTGGACGGCAGCAACCTCGACACGTTCCTCGGCGTGCGCAAGTACGACTTCGGTCTGGCTGCGAAGGAAAATCAGGTTGGCCAGGTCACGGGTCTCGCGTGGACGGAAGTGGGCGGCGATCTGCTGACCATTGAAGCCGCGGTGATGCCGGGCAAGGGCAACGTGATCCGCACGGGTTCGCTCGGCGACGTGATGAAGGAATCGGTCGAGGCAGCACGCTCGGTGGTCCGTTCGCGCTCGCGTCGTCTCGGCATCAAGGACGAAGCGTTCGAGAAGCAGGACATTCACATCCACGTGCCGGAAGGCGCGACGCCGAAAGACGGCCCGTCTGCCGGTATCGCGATGACGACCGCGCTGGTGTCGGTGCTGACCGGCATTCCGGTGCGTGCCGACGTCGCGATGACGGGCGAAATCACGTTGCGTGGCGAAGTTCTGCCGATCGGCGGCCTGAAGGAAAAGCTGCTGGCGGCGCATCGCGGCGGCATCAAGCTGGTGCTGATTCCGGAAGAAAACGTCAAGGACTTGACGGAGATTCCGGACAACGTGAAGAACGCCATCGAAATCGTGCCGGTCCGCTGGGTCGACAAGGTGCTCGAACTCGCGCTCGAACGTGTGCCGTCGGCGTTGCCGGATGAAGAGCCGAAGCCTGCTGCGCCGGTTGCAGCGGAGCCGGGCAAAGACGCCGCAGCAACAGAGGTGGTGAAGCACTAGGACGGTCAGCAACGAAGCTGTTTGCTGCAAAGAACCCGCGGTCACGGCCGCGGGTTTTTTCTTGTCCGCTCTCCATTTCCGCAAAGCGTCCGCGAGGCACGCTTCCCACCTATTGAGCAAAGCCTTGGTGCGTGCGCCGATTGGTTGCATGCACACCGATTTACCGCAACATCCGGTTATAGGAAGCCCCCTCCAAAACCGCCCGACTCAGGCTCAACCCCGCTTGACACAAGGGTTTCGGCCAATTCTAATGGGTGCGCCCGGCGTTGCCCGCCGGCCGTGTGATGCCAGGCGCTACAGAGCGCCGTCACGATTGCCATAAACATTCTCGGGGGTTGGAATGAACAAGACGGAATTGATCGATCACATTGCACAGCAAGCCGACATTTCGAAGGCAGCGGCAGGCCGTGCACTCGACGCTGTGATCGGTGGTGTCAAAGGCACGTTGAAGAAGGGCGGTTCCGTGACGTTGGTCGGTTTCGGCACGTTCGCGGTGGGCAAGCGTACCGCGCGCACGGGGCGCAATCCGCGCACTGGCGCCGCGATCAAGATCAAGGCGGCCAAGGTCCCTAAATTTAGGCCTGGCAAAGCTCTGAAGGATGCGCTAAACTAATGGGCTTGCTGCTTGACGAATGTTGATTGCAGATCGATTGACAGAATCAGGCAGTAGAGCCGGAGCAGGCTGAATCATGAAACGGGTGCTTAGCTCAGTTGGTAGAGCGGCGCCCTTACAAGGCGTAGGTCGGGAGTTCGAGCCTCTCAGCACCCACCAGTTTCAGATTCGGCTGAATGTTCCAGCGCAGCTTCATTGCAGTATAAGGAGTGGTAGTTCAGTCGGTTAGAATACCGGCCTGTCACGCCGGGGGTCGCGGGTTCGAGTCCCGTCCACTCCGCCAGTATCCTCGAAAGGCGAACTCCGGTTCGCCTTTTTTGTTGCCCGCTGTTGTAAGATCGGGCGTTCTGTTTTTGGCACTCCTCACGCATGCTCGATTTTTTCCGCAATCACAAACGCCTGATGATGTTCATGCTCATCCTCGTCATTGTGCCGGGGTTGGGTTTTGTGGGTATTCAGGGCTTCCGCGGCTTCTTTGACGAAAGTGCAAACGTCGCGAGCGTCAACGGTCACAAGATCACTCGCGCAGAATACGACGACGCAATGCGTCAGCAGCTCGACCGCGCCCGTCAGATGCTCGGCGCGCAGTTCGACATGAAGTCGTTCGACACGCCGGAGCGCCGTAGCCAGATGCTCGACGGTCTGATCGAGCAACGCGTGCTGGCCGACGAAACACAGCGCCTGCATCTGACCGCTTCCGACGACGCCGTGCGCCGCGTGCTGCTCAACGATCCGGTGATCTCGTCGCTGAAGAATCCTGACGGCACGATCGACGTCGACCGTTACAAGCAGTTGCTCGCCATGCAGGGCATGACGCCCGACCAGTACGACGAACGCGTGCGCTACAGCATCGCCACGCAGCAGTTGCCGGCCAGCATTCAAGGTAGCGCGTTCACGTCGAAGACCCTCGCGCAGCATCTGACCGAGCTCGCTGAACAGCAGCGCGAAGTGCAGGGCATCGCGTTCCATCCGCGCGACTACGCGGCAAAGGTGCAGCCCACGGACGCGCAACTGCAAGCGTATTACGACGCGCATCGCAACGACTTCGCCACGCCGGCTACCGCAACGATCCAGTATCTCGTGATGTCGCCGGCAACGCTCGCCGCTTCCGTGCAGCCTGGCGACGCCGATCTGAAAAAGTACTACGACGACAACATCGCGCACTACCGCGTCGAGGGTCAGGTGCGTGCGAGCCACATCCTGATCGCGGCGCCGAAAGACGCGAGCGCGGCCGACAAGGCCAAGGCGAAGCAGAAGGCCGAGGAATTGCTCGCACAGATCAAGGCACATCCGGATCAGTTCGCGCAGATCGCGCAGCAGAATTCGCAGGATCCGGGTTCGGCCTCGAAGGGCGGCGATCTGGGTTACTTCGGCCGCGGCATGATCGCAGGCGGCCAGGCGTTCGACGACGCGGTGTTCGCATTGAAGAAAGACGAAGTCAGCGGCATCGTGCAGACCGACTTCGGCTATCACATCGTCAAGGTGACGGACGTGAAGCCGGCCGTCACGAAGCCGTTCGACGAAGTGAAAGATCAGATCTCGAAAGACCTGAAGACGCAGTTGGCAAGCAAGGCTTTCACCGACGATTCGGAAGGCTTCACATCGATCGTCTACGAAAAGGCGAAGAGCCTTCAGCCGGCTGCCGACAAGTACAAGCTGCAATTGCAGACCGCCACGGTCACGCCGCAGCCGGACCCGAAGCTCGCGCCTGACAGCCCGCTGAACAACGCCAAGTTTCTCGCCGCGGTGTTCGCGAGCGACGCGGTGACGGCTCACAACAACACGCAGGCTATCGACGTCGGCGGTAACACGTTGATCGCGGCCCGCGTGATCGACTACAAGGCCGCAGCCGTGCCGTCGCTCGACGCCGTCAAGGACGCCGTACGGCAGAAGGTCATCGCGGTTCAATCGGACGAAGCGGCTCACAAAGACGGCGCCGCCAAACTCGCCGAGTTCGAAAAGTCGAAGTCGACCGCAGGCTTCTCCTCGCCGCTGAAGGTATCGCGTAACGACGCGCAGGGCGTGCCGCCGGCCGCATTGAGTGCAATCTACAAGGTGGACGCGCAGAAATTGCCGGCCTATGTCGGCGTGGACCTCGGTGACGACGGCTATGCGATCTATCGCGTGAACGCGGTGGTGGCAGGCGCGGCGGTGGATCCGCAGCGTCTGGCCGCTGCGCAGCAGCAGATCGCGCAGGTCGATGCGCAGTCCGAAGCAGAGGCGTATCTCCAGGCGCTGCGCGCGCGTTCGAAGGTGAAGTTCTATGGCTCGCTCGATAGCAGCAACGCGCAGGCGAGCAGCGAGTAAAATCGCGCAAACGCAAAAAAGCCCCGCAAATTGCGGGGCTTTTTACATTTGACGAGTGCAAGCTCGTCAAACGGCTTGCCGCAGCGCGTTACAGGCAGCCGCTGATTGCACCGGTGGCGTCGCTACCCGCTGCGCCGTTCCCGCGAAAGCCGACCCACGTGCCCTTGCCGGTGTACGAAGGACGTACGACCGCGGCGGCGCCGTTAGGCGGCTGCTGGCCTGGAACATACACATCCATTGCCTGATCGTTAGCCAGCGTGTCTTGCGACACGACTTGCTGTTGCGAACTGTCTGCCCACTTCTGCGCGATGCAGGTGGCGACAGCCTTCGGCGGTTGCTGGCTTTGACCAACGGATTGAACGCCAGCGGGCGGTTGAGCGGCGCAGGCAGAAATTGCCACGGTCAAAGCGATTAACGGTAAATATTTCACGTTATCTCCTCAAAAGTCGCTCAAAATCGAGCCGGGTTACACGGGATTACGAAAGTGTCGTATAGACCTTACCGATCCGTGTTCCCGAAGTTCTGGAAACAAGTTGTTAGCAGGCTTTTCAGTGCGGCGAACTTGTGCGAAGGAGTGGCTTGACTGCGGGCCACACGTTGTTGAGTAGCACTGGCTGTGCCTGCTGGGTGGGATGAATCTGATCGGCCTGGAACATGTCAGGCTTGTCGGCAATGCCGGCGAGCAGAAACGGCACGAGCGGCACGCGCAGCTGCTTTGACAACTCGCCATACAGGCCGTGGAACTTTTGCGTATAGTCGGGGCCGTAATTAGGCGGCACATACATGCCCACCAGTACCACCTTCGCGTGACCTTGCTGAGCCTGCTCGATGATCGTGCGCAGGTTGTCTTCGGTAGTGGAGAGCGGTACGCCGCGCAAGGCGTCGTTGGCGCCGAGTTCGACGATCACGATGCTCGGCTTCAACCGTTGCATGAGCGCGGGCAAGCGGGCTCGTCCGCCGCTCGTGGTGTCGCCGCTGATGCTTGCATTGGCGACGCTATAATCGATTCGCTCGTCGGTGAGGCGCTGGCGCATCAACGCAACCCAGCCAGTGTCACGGGGCAAGCCGTATTCGGCGGAGATGCTGTCGCCGAGCACGACGATCACCGGCCTGGCCGGTTCGGGTGCATTGGCGGCCCGGGCCGCGAAGCTCGCTGAAAACAGGGTGGCGGCCATCACGGCACAGCCGCATGCCGTTGTCAGCGCCGTGGCGTGAGACGTCATGGCACGCACTTTCAACCTACGCTTCACCATGCTAAACAAAACTGATCCAGTCATTGAAGTGCGGGGTTTGTGCAAGAAGGTTAAGGATGCAACGGGCGAGCTGACGATTCTCGACGACATCGATCTTGCTATCGCTGCCGGCAGCAGTGTGGCGATCGTCGGTGCATCCGGGTCGGGCAAGTCTACGCTGCTGGGCTTGCTCGCAGGATTGGACAGCGCGAGTTCGGGCTCGGTTCGGCTGCTCGGCCGCGAACTGGGTGAACTGAACGAAGACGAGCGCGCCGCATTACGCAGCGGCTCGGTCGGCTTCGTGTTCCAGTCGTTTCAACTGATGCCGCATCTGACCGCGCTCGAAAACGTCACATTGCCGCTGGAACTGCAAGGCGGCATCAGTACCCGCGAGGCTGCAACGCGTGCGCGCGGCTTGCTGGAGCAGGTGGGACTCGGCAAGCGTACCGGTCATTATCCGAAGCTGCTGTCCGGTGGCGAGCAGCAACGCGTGGCGCTTGCGCGCGCATTCGTCACGCATCCGGCCATCCTGTTCGCCGACGAGCCGACCGGCAGTCTGGATGCCGCTACCGGCCACGCGGTGATCGATCTGATGTTCGAGATGAACCGCGCGAACGGTGCCACGTTGATTCTCGTCACGCATGACATCGAACTGGCACGCCGCTGCGATACGACGGTGACGATCGAGGCGGGTCGTCTCGTGTGAACGCGACGCGGCGCCCCTTGAGTTGAGTGTCGCAACCAGAGCCGGGCGGGCCGCAAGAGCCCGCGCTTTTTCAATCCGGGCTCGCCTCGCCGGCAGATCAGCGGGCCAGGCGGGCTCAGCGCAGGTTCAGCATAGACTCAAGCGGCGCGAATCACCGCGCCGCCGGCATAGTCACTTCTTCAACGCGGCGCGTGCCCGGGCAATCAACGCTGACGTCGACGAGTCATGCTTCTTCTCATCGACGCTCGGCGCTGTCAGATCGGCCTCGACCACTTTGCCGAGAATCTTGCCCAATTCCACGCCCCATTGATCGAACGGATTGATGTCCCACACCGACGCCTGCACCAGCACCTTGTGCTCGTACAGCGCGATCAAAGCGCCGAGCGAACGCGCGGTCAGTGCGTCGACGAGCAGCGTGCTGGTGGGACGATTCCCCGGAAACACCAGGTGCGGCGCCAGCTCCGGCTTGTCCGCGCCGGCCACTTTCTTCGCTTCCTCGAGCGTGCGGCCGAGCATCAGCGCTTCACTCTGCGCGAAGCAGTTGGCGAGCAGCTTCGGATGATGACTGACGAGCGGATGCTCCGGCGTCAACACGGCGATGAAGTCGATCGGCACGATCGTCGGGCCCTGATGCAGCATCTGGAAGAACGCATGCTGGCCGTTCGTGCCCGGTTCGCCCCACGTCACGGCGGCGGTCGGATAGTCGACCATTACGCCGTCGAGACGCGCCGACTTGCCGTTGCTCTCCATTTCGAGCTGTTGCAGATACGACGGCAGGAAATGCAGCGCTTCCGAATACGGCGCGACCAGGTAGCTTTGCGAGCCGAAGAAGTTGCGATACCAGATGCCGATCATGCCGAGCAGCACCGGCAGATTCTTCTCGAGCGGCGCGTCGCGGAAATGCTGGTCCATCTCATTGGCGCCGGCGAGCAGTTCGCCGAACTGCTGCGGTCCGACCGCGATCATGATCGACAGACCCACCGCCGACCACAACGAGTAACGCCCGCCAACCCAGTCCCACATCTCGAACACGTTTTCTTTCGCGATGCCGAACTTGACCACTTCCGCGGGATTGGCCGACACGCCGACGAAGTGTTTCGCCAGCGCGCTTTCCGGGCAGCCTTTCTCGACGAACCAGTCACGCAGCGAGCGCGCGTTGGTCATGGTTTCGAGCGTGGTGAAAGTCTTGGAGACGATGATTGCGAGCGTTTCTTCGGGATCGATCTGCTGCATCACGTTGTAAAGATCGGCGCCGTCGACGTTCGACACGAAATGCGTGGTGATCTCCGGCGTGGCCAGATGATGCAGCGCGTGCACGACCATCTTCGGCCCGAGGTCCGAGCCGCCGATGCCGATGTTCACCACGTAGCGGATCCGCTTGCCGGTATAGCCTTTCCACTCGCCGCTGCGCACCTGGTCGGCGAACGCGGCCATCCTGGCGCGCTCGGCCTGCACCTGGTCGTAGAACGGCGCTTTCGGGTCGGTGGCGCGCAGGGCCGTGTGCAGCGCGGCGCGGCCTTCGGTCGGGTTGACGACTGCACCCGCGAACATCGCGTCGCGGCGTTTCTCGACGCCGGCTTCGCGCGCGAGTTGCACGAGCAGTTTCAGGGTTTCGTCGGTGATGCGGTTCTTCGAGAAATCGGCCGCGAGACCGCCGCCCGCGAACGCAAAGCGTTCGGCACGGGTAGGGGCGGGATCGTTCTCGGGGGCGAACCAGTCGCGCATGTGCGCATCGCGAATCTTTTCGTAATGCGTTTGCAGCGAGGACCAGGAGGGGAGCGAGTTCTGCGTCATAGCGTCCGTCTAGCGAAGGGGCACGAAGAAAGGCGCGCGCGTGAAGCGCTGCCGAGGATGATGCAACGATGCTGTTAGAGCGATGCCGCGCAGCCGGGTTCGCCGCGGGCGGCGACGAAACTTCGCCGTCTCCCGGGCTGGCTCCGACGCGCAGCGCAGTCAGTCAGTATAGCGGCGTTGCGTGACAGCGGGCAGCGCTTTGGAGGGGCTGCCCACAGGTTGGGACGCAGCGCTTCAGCAGTCCGCCGCCGGATAGAACAGACGGTTCAGCAAGGTGCGCACCATCGGCGCCAGTTCGCCCGCGGTCAGGCCGGCGGGACCGTGGCCTTGCGCGCTCAACGTGTCGGCGGCGAGGCCGTGCAGATAGACGCCCGCGAGCGCCGCTTCGTAGCGCGGCAGACGCTGCGCGAGCAGGGCGCCGATGATGCCGCCGAGCACGTCGCCGGTGCCGCCCGTCGCGAGCGCGGCGTTGCCGGTCGGATTGATCGCGAGGCGGCCGTCCGGTGCCGCGACGACGGTGCCGGTGCCTTTCAGGACCACTACACTGGCAAAGCGCGCGGCGAGCGCGCGTGCCGCGGTGAGGCGGTCGCGCTGCACGCCCGGCGCGTCGGTGCCGAGCAGGCGCGCGGCTTCGAGCGGATGCGGCGTGAGGATGCACGGATCGCCTTGCACGCCGCGCGCGGTGACTTCGGCGGCGAGCGCGGGGTCTTTCGAGATCAGGTTCAACGCGTCCGCGTCGAACAGCTTGGGCACGTAGAGGTGCAGCACGTCGTGCATCACACGCGTGGCCCGCTCGCGATGACCCATGCCGCAGCCGACTGCGAGCGCGTCCATGTGATCGAGCGGCAGATCGTCGATCGCATGCAGCATGAGTTCGGGATGCGGTGGATCGTAGGGCGGGGCGCCTTCGCCCAGTAGCGCGACGTGCACCTTGCCCGCGCCGGTATAAAGCGCCGCGCGCGAAGCGAGAATCGGCGCGCCGCACATGCCGGTGTCGCCGCCCACCACGGCAAGGCTGCCGAAGCTGCCCTTGTTGGTCGCGAAATCGCGCGGCGGCAGGAACGCGGCGAAGAGCTCGGGCGCGTTGAGCTGCACGGCCGTGCGGCCGCGGGTGTCGACGCCGATCGGCGCGACCGTGACGGCGCCCGCGAGGTCGCGGCCTTGCGCTGTAAACAGCCCCGGCTTGGCGCCGATGAAGGTGATGGTATGGGTGGCATGGACGGCGGCGCCCTCGCCAATGACATTGCCATTGCCCACCGCCGTGCCGGTGTCGCTGTCGAGCCCGCTCGGTACGTCGAGCGCCAGCACGCCGCCTTTGCGGGGCCGTGCTTGGGTCCGTTGCGAGAGCCGGCGGGCGACGTCCGCGAACACGCCTTCGAGCGGACGTGTCAGGCCGATGCCGAACATGCCGTCCACGAGCCACGTGTAGTCGTCGAGCGACGCGGGCACCGCGGCGCCGATCGCGACGCCCGCCGCGCGGGCTGTTTCGAGCGCCCAGCGCGCGTCGTCCGGTTTCACTTCGACCGGCATGCACAGTTCGACGGCAATCCCGGCTCTGTGCAGTTCCGTCGCGAGCACCAGCGCGTCGCCGCCGTTGTTGCCCGGCCCGGCGATGAGCCACACCTTGTGCCGCGATTTTTCGATCGAGATGTCGCGGGTGATCTGCTCCTGCAGGAAGCTCGCCGCCGATTTCCCGGCGCGAGACATCAGCGTGTGTTTGGGCAGCGTTGCCTGCGCCTGGGATTCGGCGATCCGCAAATCGGTCAGCGTCAGTAAAGGCAAGGCGCGATTGTGCGGGCTGATAAGCGTCGGCGGCGTGGGGTCGGCTTCTGTCATGGCGGGCTCGGCGGTTCACCTGGAGCCAGGTGAGAAAGCTTGGGAATCGCTATGGTAGTGCCGATAGGCGCCCGGCGGGGTCTCTTGCGGGCAGCGTGTGCATGGGGCCGTCCCCGAGGCATCCATAAAACAAAAAGCCCCTTCCGTCACCGGCGGGGCCTTGGGATTGGTTTCAACGGAAGCGATCCGCGCGCAGGGCGGCCAGCGTGTCTGCGGGAAGCTCGGGCGCGCTGCCCGAAATCAGGTCGGCAACCAGTTTGCCCGATCCGCAGGCGAGACCCCAGCCCGCGGGGCCGTGGCCGATATTGACGAAAAGGCGCGGATGAAGCGCATTGCCGATCACCGGCAAGCCGTCCGGCGACAGTAGTTTGGCGCCTTCCCACGGCAGCGCCGCCGAGATTCGCGCGGCGCCCGGAATCCAGTCGTGCGTGGCCTGGCCGAGCAGCGCGAGGGCTTCTTTCGTCACCGCTTCGCCCAGCGGCTTGTCGATCTGGCCGGCGCTTTGCAGAACCGCGCCGCCCGCGATCCGCAGGCGATGGTTCATCCGGCTGATCGCGATCCGCTTCACCGCGTCCACGATGGCGACGTGCGGCGCGCATTCCTCGTGCGCGATCGGTGCCACCAGCGTGTGCAGGCGCAGCGGATGCAGCGGCAGGCGCAAGCCGAGGCGCTCGAGCAGCGCCAGGCTGCCGTGGCCGGCGGCCACGACCACCGCGTCGGCGTGGATCACGTCGACTTCGCGCGAGCGGGATGCCGCGCCCGGCCGCGGCGCCAGCTCCACCGCGGCGCGCTGGCCTTCCAGGCGGATCGACGCGACTTCGCAGCCCAGCATGAACTGGACGTCGCCCTGGGTATCCAGTGTCTGCTTGATGAGCTTCGTGAACAGCGGGCAGTTGGCCGTGCGCTCTTGGTCGAACAGCACGCCGCCGGCGAATGCCGGCTCGGTGCGCACGGAATGCTCGAACGCGGCGCATTGTTCGGGAGTCAACTCGTGGTGCGGCACTTCGAAGAGCCGCAGCAGCCCGAGGGCCGGCCGCAACTGCTGCCACTCCTGTTCGGTACGGACCAGATAGAGCACGCCGCTCGCCTGTTCGAACTCCAGCCCGAAGCGCGCTTCCATGTCCGCGAGGGTGTCGCGCGAGAGCTCGATCAGCGGTCGCAGCAGTCCGTATTGATGGCCGAAGGCGTTGGGCTCCTGCAACTCGGCGAGCTGTTTGACCAGCTGGCGCGCCGGCCCGTTGAAGCCGGCTTTGTTGACTATGCCGTTTTTGGCGTTCTGACGGCTGGCCATGAAAGTCGGGCCGAACCAGACGTCCAGCGGGGTCGGCAGGACGGTGCCGCTGTGTCCATAGGTCGCGCCCTGCGCGACAGTGGCGTGGCGCTCGACGACGCATACCCGGTGGCCGGCCGCGCGCAGTTGATAAGCGGTGGCGACGCCCGCAATCCCGCCGCCGATGACGATGACATCCATGTTCTGATTCGATTTGCCGACGGGACGCCGAAGCGGCGCATTCCCGTTGAGCGTGACATGCGGCGCGTTGCCCGGCCTGACGAGGCCGCTCGCGCCGATCTGGTGAAAGGGCGAATGATAGCAGTCAAACCGGCCACGCGGCCACGCGGACAGCGTGCCGGTCCGTCCGCGGCCGACGCGAGCCGAGGAGACGGAAGCGCGCGGGTTGCGGCGTCGTTTCCCGTGGTCCGTCGCGGCCGCGGCGAGGGCCGGTGCCGCTCAGAGGCTCATGCCGTCGCCTGCGCGCGAATGAACATGCCGTAGTTTTCGGCGTTGTCGGTGGCCATGTCGCTGTTCCGTTGCGCGAGCCCGGCGACGGCGGCCGGACCATACAGGTGGTCCCTGGTGTTGCCGATGTACGGGAAATGGCTCAGTTCGTGAGCGATCGTCGCTTCCGGAGTGTTGGCGCCGAAGGCGTGATCGAAGAAGTGCGGCTTCAGATTGATCTGATGAGGTGAACCGGGTTGCACGTGCGCCAGCTCCGAGTCGTCATGCGGCGCACCGAGGACGAAGGTGAACCGGTCGTGCGACATGGCGTGCTGCATGCGGGTGAAGACCTGCTCGACTTTCTGCACGTTCCGCTGAGTCGGGCTGCCGAACCAGCGCGCAAAGTTGCCGTCCGGATGACCGGATTCGAGCTTGTCGAGCGCGCTGTCGATCATGCGTTTCACGTGTTGATAGGCGCGGGTCACGATGCCGCCTTGCGCCGGCGTGAAGCCGATCATCCCCGGCGTCCGCGCGGTGCCGGGGGCGGGTTGATCGTAGTCGGTATCGCCGCTGTTGTCGTCGGGCGCCTGGATGTCGCCGCTATCGCCGCCCGTGGGTGTTGATGGCTGGCCCTCGTTATCGCCGATGGGTGCGGAGGTTTGGCCGCCGCCGTCGCCGTCAGGCGCGGAGAGTTGACCGCCGCCGTTGCCGATAGGCGCGAAGAGTTGACCACCGCCGTTGCCTGCGGGCCCGGAGGGTTGACCGCCGCCGCCGATCGGCGCCGAGGGTTGTCCGCCACTGCCGCCGATGGGCGCGACAGGCCGCCCAGCATCCCCGCCGCCGCCAGGTGTCGACGGCTCGCTGCCGCCGTTGCCATTACCCGGGAGCGGCGATGACGCCGGAGCGCCGCCGGCCACGGGTCGAGGCATCGGGCGTCCGTTCTGGCCCGCGTGTCCGGGGGAGAGACCGTGGGTCCTCATCGACGTCGGCAGGTTGTCGTGCTTTTTGTGCCAGACGATTCGTTTGTGCTTGCCTTGCGCATCCCAGATGTCCAGGACGTGCTTGCCGCTCGCGTCCCAGACTTCATGGATGTGTTTGCCTTTCGCATCCCAGATGTCAAGCACGTGCTTGCCGTTCGCGTCGCACGTCTCGTGCAGGTGTTTGCCATCCGCTTCCCACGTGTCGCGAATGCGCGTGCCGTCGGCGCCCACGCTGTCGCGGGTGTGCCGCCCATCCGCCTCCCACGTGTCGCGAACCGGATTGCCGTTGGCGTCCTTGCTCTCCCGAACGCGCTTACCCGCACCGTCCACCGTATATGTCGCCGCTTTGCCGCCGGTGCGCTCGATCGGGTCAGCCAGGCCTCCGACCCTCGGCGCCCGGCCGGGCACCTTGCCGAGTGGCGGCGAGGCCGGCACATTGCCGATCGGCGCACGCGGTGTCCCGTCCGTCGCATGAATGCGTGGCGACGGACGCGCGGGTGCTGCAGCCATGCCCCACGGAGGCTGCATCAAGGCCAGCGGATGCGAAGTCTGATGGGTACTGCCATAGCGGTTCACGTTCATGACATGCCTGTTCAGATGAGTTTGCGGTTCGCGTCGCGGGCGTGTTCGCCCATCGCTGGGTGCCCCAACGCGTCCGGGCGAACGAATCGCCCCACTTGCGCGTCGATTAAAGCATCGGGATGTCGTCGGGATGTCGTATCGGAAGAACACATTCGCGAGCATGCGGCCGCCGGTCGCCCGGACACGCCCCGCGGCCGTCGGAAGCCCGTTCCCGGGGTATAATCCCGGACTTCCCTTGCGTCTCACGTCGCCATCACGCGCGACCCATCGGCGCGACTCATCCGCATCACTCATCGGCATCATTAGCGACGCAACGTCAAGTCCATGGCCCACTTCTCGTGTTTCCCCGGCGCTTCGGCCCTTTCCGATTTCCGTCAAACCCGCCTGCTCGAAACGCTTACGCGCATCGACCCGAACATCACCGGCGTGCGCGGACAATATCTGCACTTCGTCAACGCCCAGACACCGCTTTCCGCTGAAGACAACGCGAAGATCGAAGCGCTGATGCATTACGGCCAGCCGCTCGAAGAAAGCAAGGAGCGCGGCACGGCCGAGGCCTTCCTCGTGGTGCCGCGTTTCGGCACGGTGTCGCCGTGGGCGAGCAAGGCAACGGATATCGCGCATCTGTGCGGTCTCACGCAGGTGCGCCGCATCGAGCGCGGCGTCGAGTACACGGTGACGCTGAAAAGCGGCCTGCTGGGCGGCAGGAAGGCGCTTTCCGACGAAGCCCGCGCGGCTGTCGCGGCGGCCTTGCACGACCGCATGACCGAAAGCGTGTCGCCTTCGCGCGACCACGCATTGCATCTGTTCGACGAACTGCCGGCCAAGCCGCTGCAAACCGTCGACGTGCTCGGCCACGGCCGCGGCGCGCTGGTCGCGGCGAACACGGAACTGGGCCTCGCGCTCGCCGAGGACGAAATCGACTACCTGGTCGACGCGTTCACGAAGCTCGGCCGCAATCCGACTGACGTCGAACTGATGATGTTCGCGCAGGCCAACAGCGAACACTGCCGCCACAAGATTTTCAACGCCGATTGGACCATCGACGGCGAGAAGCAGGACATCTCGCTCTTCAACATGATCCGCAACACCGAGAAGCTGAATCCGCAGGGCACGATCGTCGCGTATTCGGACAACTCGGCGATCATGGCGGGCGGCATGGCCGAGCGCTGGTTCCCGCGCACGCCGGCCAATCTCGGCGCGAGCGAGCTGCCCGAGCACTACCGCCGCAGCACCGAACTCACCCACACCTTGATGAAGGTGGAAACGCATAACCACCCGACCGCAATTTCACCGTTCCCGGGCGCCGCGACCGGCGCGGGCGGCGAAATCCGCGACGAAGGCGCGACCGGCCGCGGCGCGCGTCCCAAAGCGGGTCTGGCGGGCTTCACGGTGTCGAATCTGGAACTGCCGGACGGCGTCGAAGCATGGGAAAACGCACGCGACGCCGCGCAGCCGCTCGCGCACCGCAATCCGGGCGACAAGCACGAAGCGTACGGCCGGCCCGATCGCATCGCTTCGCCGCTGCAGATCATGATCGACGGCCCGCTCGGCGGCGCCGCGTTCAACAACGAATTCGGCCGGCCCAACCTGGGCGGCTATTTCCGTGCTTACGAGCAGAACGTCGCGGGTCTGGTGCGCGGCTATCACAAGCCGATCATGATCGCCGGCGGCATCGGCAATATCTCGGACCAGCACACGCACAAGCACGATCTGCCGGAGGGCTCGCTGCTGATCCAGATCGGCGGTCCCGGCATGCGCATCGGCATGGGCGGCGGCGCCGCGAGCTCGATGGCGACCGGCACCAACACCGCTGAACTCGATTTCGACTCGGTCCAGCGCGGCAACCCGGAAATCGAACGCCGCGCGCAGGAAGTCATCAATGCGTGCTGGCAGCTCGGCGAGAAGAACCCGATTCTGAGCATTCACGACGTCGGCGCGGGCGGTCTTTCGAACGCCTTCCCGGAGGTGGTCGATGGCGCGGGCAAGGGGGCGCGCTTCGACCTGCGCAAAATCCAGCTGGAAGAGAGCGGCCTGTCGCCGCGCGAAATCTGGTCGAACGAAGCGCAAGAACGCTACGTGCTGGCCATCGCGCCGGCCGATCTGCCGGCGTTCGAGGCCATGTGCCAGCGCGAGCGCTGCCCGTTCGCCGTGATCGGCACGGCCACCGCCGAGCGTCAACTCAAGCTGATCGACTCCGAACTGAACGACGACAACGCGCACCAGCCGGTCGACATGCCAATGGAAGTGCTGCTCGGCAAGGCGCCGCGCATGCATCGCGACGTCAAACGCGTCGAGCGGAAGCTCGAACCGGTGGATGTCACCGGCCTCGTGCTGGCGGATGTCGCGACCAGCGTGCTGCGTCATCCCACGGTGGCGAGCAAGTCGTTCCTGATCACGATCGGCGACCGCTCGGTGGGCGGCACGACCGCGCGCGACCAGATGGTCGGCCCGTGGCAGGTGCCGGTGGCCGACGTCGCGATCACGACGATGGACTACGCGGGCTTTCGCGGCGAAGCCATGACTATGGCCGAGCGCACGCCGCTCGCCGTGATCGACGCGCCGGCGTCGGGCCGCATGGCGGTCGGCGAGGCGGTGACCAACATCGCGGCGGCGCCGATCGCGTCGCTCGACAAGCTCAAGCTGTCGGCCAACTGGATGGCCGCGTGCGGCGCAGCGGGCGAAGACGCCGCGCTGTACGACACGGTCAAGGCGATCGGCATGGAATTGTGCCCGGCGCTCGGCATCAGCATTCCGGTCGGCAAGGATTCGCTGTCCATGCGCACCAAGTGGGAAGACCGCGGCGTCGCGAAAGAAGTGGTCGCACCGGTCTCGCTGATCATCTCGGCATTCGCGCCGGTCGAAGACGTGCGCCGCCACCTCACGCCGCAACTGCGCCGCGCGAGCGACGTGGGCGAGTCGGTGCTGATCGCGATCGACCTTGGCCGCGGCAAGCATCGTCTGGGCGGCAGCATTCTCGCGCAGGTCACCCAGCAGGTCGGTGACACGGTGCCGGACGTGGACGACCCGGAAGACCTGAAGCGTTTCTTCGCCGCGATCCAGGCGCTGAACCAGGACGGCAAGCTGCTCGCCTATCACGACCGTTCGGATGGCGGCCTGTGGGCGACCGTGTGCGAAATGGCGTTCGCGGGGCACGTGGGCGTGTCGCTGAACGTGGACATGCTGGTGCTCGATCCGAACCACGAATCCGACTACGGCGACGCCAAAGACTGGGCGAAGCAGACCAGCGGCCGCCGCGAAGACCGCACGATCCGCGCGCTCTTCACCGAGGAACTCGGCGCCGTCGTGCAGGTTCGCGCGTCCGAGCGCGACGCGGTGCTGGTCGCGTTGCGCGAACATGGCCTGTCGGCGTGCTCGCATGTGATCGGCAAGATCAACGAGCGCGACACCATCGAAATCTATCGCGACGCGAAGAAGATTTACGAAGCACCGCGCACCGAACTGCATCGCACGTGGAGCGAAGTGAGCTGGCGGATTTCGCGTCTGCGCGACAACCCGGCTTGCGCCGACGCCGAATACGACGCGCTCTCCGACGCGGCCGATCCGGGCATTGCGCCGGTGCTGAACTTCGATCCGACGGAAGACGTGGCCGCGCCGTTCGTCGGCAGGAGCGCGCGTCCGCGTGTGGCGATCCTGCGCGAGCAGGGCGTCAACTCGCACCTCGAAACGGCCTATGCATTCGACCGCGCCGGCTTCGACGCGCACGACGTACACATGAGCGACCTGCTGGCGGGCCGCGCCAATCTGGCGGATTTCGCCGGCGCGGTGGCATGCGGCGGCTTCTCGTACGGTGACACGCTGGGCGCTGGTGAAGGCTGGGCGAAGGCGATCCGCTTCAACGCGCAACTGGCCGACATGTTCGCCGCGTTCTTCGGCCGCGCAGACACGTTCGCGCTCGGCATCTGCAACGGCTGCCAGATGATGAGCAGCCTGGCCTCCATGATTCCGGGCGCCGAAGCCTGGCCGAAGTTCACGCGCAACAAATCGGAGAAGTTCGAAGCGCGCTTCTCGCTGGTCGAAGTGCAGGCTTCGCCGTCGATCTTCTTCAACGGCATGGAAGGCTCGCGCATTCCGGTGGCGATCGCGCATGGCGAAGGTTACGCGGACTTCTCGCAGCAGGGCGATGCGTCGAAGGTCGCGGTGGCGATGCGGTATGTCGATCACCGGGGTCAGGCCACGGAGCAGTATCCGTTCAACCCGAACGGCTCGCCGAACGGCATCACGTCGGTGACCACGCCGGACGGGCGCTTCACCGTGCTGATGCCGCACACCGAGCGCGTGCATCGCGCGGTGCAGATGAGCTGGCATCCGGAAGGCTGGGGCGAAGGCGGCACGGACGCGAGCCCGTGGATGCGCGTATTCCAGAACGCGCGCCGCTGGCTGGGCTGACGATATGACGTGCCACGGGCCGTGCGGCCGCGTGGCACGGGCAAAAGGCGGGCAAAAGGCGGGCGGCGAAGACGCGGTGCCGCCTTGCAGTGATGTCCAGACTATCGGCATATGCTCCGTATCCGCTCTGGTACGTGAAGGCCGCCAGTCGGCCATTTTTCCGTTCTTCGTACCCGAGCGGGTACGAAATGAACTGAATAGACCTCTACCATGCCACTTCGTACCCGAGCGGGTACGAGATCAAGTCTCCATCCCGGTCACGTGGCATAATGTTCCCGAGCGGGTACGAACGTACACAGGGGTGGACAGTGCGGCAATCCGAGGTTTTCATTGGCGACATGACGGCGCTCGGCGATCTCGTGCGGGCGTCGCGGCTCGCCCAGGGGCTGACACGCGACGACCTCGCCATTGCGGCAGGGCTGTCCCCCAAGTTCATCACGCATATCGAAGCCGGTAAGCCAACCGCGCAGATCGGCAAGGTGCTGCATCTTCTCGCTGAACTGGGCATCACGCTGCGCGCGCAAGTTTCCGTGGACATTCCTCCAGCCTCGGCCACCAAGGCGCTCCAGCGCAGACGGACCACTCATGGCCGCTAGAACGCTCGTCGCCTATGCGAATGGCCGGCGCGTTGGCATCGTGAGCGATGACAGCGGTATCTGGTCATTTACCTACGACAAGGACTGGCTCGCTCGCGAGGACGCGTTCGAGCTGTCACCCGCTTTTCCGCTTGCTGCCGGGTCTTTCGTGGACGGTTCGAGCCAGAGGCCGGTGCAATGGTTTTTCGACAATCTCCTGCCTGAAGCGGAAATGCGTATTGCACTCGCTCGCGAGGCCAGGGTCGAGGCGGGCGACGCCTGGGGTCTGCTCGCCTATTACGGGCGGGAGTCGGCCGGCGCCTTGACCTTGCTTGCCGAAGGTGAACACGAGGCGTCCGGCGGTCTGCAACCTTTGTCGTACGCGAATCTGGAGGCGCGCATTCAGGCCATGCCGCAGCACGCGCTAACCGCCACGGCGCCCAAACGCATGTCCGCGGCAGGCGCCCAGCAGAAGCTGCTGCTGACCTTGCGAGGCGATGCGCCGGATTACGAACTGTTCGAGCCGGTGGGAAGCGAGCCGTCCATGCATCTGCTCAAGCCCGACATGCGGAGCACGGGCTATCCCCATTCAGCGATCAACGAATTTTTCTGCATGCGGCTGGCCCGGGCGATGGGTGTGCGCGTGCCGCCCACGCACTTCATACGCGTGCCCTCGGCCTGCTACGTCATCGATCGTTTCGACCGTGATACGACCACTGAGCCGGCCCGGCGCCTCCATACGGTCGACGCCATGCAGTTGTTGAACTACGACCGCAGCTTCAAATATCAGAACGCTACGGCGCAGGTGTTAAGCGATGCCATCGAAAAAACGAGCACCCGCGCAGTGGCGCGTCTCGATGTCTTCCGATGGGCGGTCTTCAACGTCCTGATCGGCAACGCCGATTCGCATCTGAAAAACCTGTCGTTCTTCGTCAGTCCGCGCGGCTACATGCTGGCTCCGTTCTACGATCTGGTGAGCACGGTCGTCTACCATACGCCGACCTACCAGCCGCAACAGCGGGACCGTTGGCCGCATTGCGACCTGACCATGCCCGTTGGAGACGCCACCCGGTTCGCGGACATTTCCAGAAGGAACATGCTGGCATTCGGCGAGGCGCTTCATCTCGCGCCAAGAGGTTCGGAAAGGTTGCTGGATGACATGCTGGCCATTCTCGACGCGCGCGTGATGGACACGCGGCGTGCCGTCGGCGAAATCGCGCAGCCGAATGCCGGCGAGGTCCGGCTGCTCGACTCGATCGTCGCGATGCCGCTCGCGGAGATGAGCGCGGCGCTGCGCAAGTGAGCGCGGTGGTTTAACCGAGTGGTCGACCGCATATGAAAAAGGCGCTGTTCAGTCATTGACTGAACAGCGCCTTTTTCAGAATCGAGGACCGCCGATCACGAGAAGCGCCAACCCGAAGCGCAATCCCGATTCTCAGCGGCAAGCTCCGCTCACTGAATCTTCGCGTTCTTACGCAGGCCTTCTTCAAACGCCTGCAGCTTTTCCTGCTGGATCTGCTGCACGATCTGCGGGCGCACTTGCTCCAGCGGCGGCGGCGTGACGTTGCGCACGTCGTCGACACGGATGATGTGCCAGCCGAATTGCGTATGCACCGGCGTGTCGGTCATCTGGCCTTTCTGCAGATGCGTGGCCGCGTCCGCGAACTCAGGCACGTAAGCCTTCGGGTCCGACCAGTCCAGATCGCCGCCGTTCTTGCCCGATCCCGGGTCCTTCGAGTATTGCTTGGCGAGATCTTCGAAGCTCGCGCCGGCCTTGATCTTCGCGATCAGGTCTTTGGCCTGCTGCTCGTTGTCCACCAGAATGTGATGCAGGTGATATTCCTTGCCGCCCGCGTCCTTGATCAGCGCGTTGTAGCGCGCCGTGACTTCGGCGTCGGTCGGCGTGTTGTTCTTCACGAAGTCTTCGATCAGCGCGCGCAGCACCACGGTTTGCTGTGCCACGGCGATTTGCGCCTTGATGTCCGGACGATTCGGCAGGCCACGGCGCAGCGCTTCCTGCATGAGGATCTCGCGGTTCACCAGTTCTTCGCGCACGGCCATTTGCAGTTGCGGCGTATTTTGCTGGCCTTGATGAACCAGTTGATCGATCAGCGCATCGGCACGTGCTTTCGGAATCGGCGTGCCGTTCACGACGGCGATGTTCTGTGCGAATGCAGGTGCGGCTGCAAATGCAGCCAGCAATACCCAAAGGCGGGTTTTCTTCAAGGTCATCGAAAATTTTCCTAGCGGGGCAACAAAGCGAATTCTTCGGGCGTGTACGCCGTGATTGCAAGGGCGTGAATGCCGCGCTGCATGGCATCGGCCAGCGCATCATACACCATGCGATGCCGCGCCACGCGGGCCTTGCCGGCAAATGCGGCAGCCACGATCGTGACACTGAAATGACCGCCGGCCGAGGCGCCGGCGTGGCCTGCGTGCTGCGCGCTGTCGTCGGTGATCCGGATCGACTCGACCGGCGCGAGGGCGGCGGCGAGGCGCGTCTCGATCAGCGCGGCGCGCTCGGCGGTGGTGGCGTGCATGAATACATCGGCATTGCTCGTCATGTCATTCTTCCTTCATATACTTCGACAGCCACAAGCTCTGCCCGACGATAAACACCACGAGACAGCCGGTCGCGCCGAACAGCTTGAAATTGACCCACTGGTCGGTCGTGTAGTTGTACGCGACGAACAGATTGACGAGCCCGAGCAGCACGAAAAACACCCCCCACACCACATTCAGCTTGCCCCAGATCGCGTGCGGCAGCGTGATCTGCTTGCCCATCATCGCTTCGATCAGGTTCTTGTTGAAGGCCAGTTGCGAGACGATCAGCGCGACCGAGAACGCCCAGTACAGCACGGTCGGCTTCCATTTGATGAAGGTATCGTTGTGCAGCACGAGCGTGGCGCCGCCGAACACGGTGACGACGCCGAGGCTCACCCACAGCATCGGGTCGACCTTGCGGTGGCGGAACGCCACCCATGCGATCTGCACCAGCGTGGCGACGATCGCCACTGCCGTCGCCGTGAAAATGCCCCAGATCTTGAAGGCGACGAAAAACAGGATGATCGGGAACAGATCGAACAGGAATTTCATTATCTGGTCGGGAAATCGGAGAATGGGTCGGAGATTAGGGGCGCGGTGCGAAGCCGATCGACCGGTTCGACCGGCTCGCAAGCAGGATGACGGGTGTCGCGGCCGGCGCGCGCCTGGTTGGACGCGGGCGCCGGCCGGCAACGCGCCGGACTCCGCGCTGCGTTACTTGGGCTCGAATTGTAACGCAGCCGAATTGATGCAGTACCGCAGGCCGGTCGGCGCCGGCCCGTCTTCGAACACGTGGCCCAGATGCGCGCCGCAGTTCTTGCATTGGACCTCGATGCGCAGCATGCCGTGCGAGCGGTCGGTCTTCTCGGCGATCACTTCGCCGTTGATCGGCTTGAAGTAGCTCGGCCAGCCGCAGCCGGCATCGAACTTGGTGTCCGATTCGAACAGCGGCGTGCCGCAACAGACGCAGTCATAGATGCCACGGTCCCAGTGGTCGTGATAGCGGCCCGTGAATGGGCGCTCGGTGGCCGCGTGGCGCGTCACCTGATATTCGACGTCGGAAAGCTGCTTGCGCCACTCGGCGTCGTCTTTCTGCACGGCGGGGGCGTCGGTGTTGAGGTCGTCGGGCTTGTTCATGGTCGGGTTCCTGTCTCGGGCTTGCTCGGGGTTGTTCTGGGGGCGGCTGGATAGGTCAGGCGGATTCGGCTCCGGATTGGCTCATTAAGCTGCTACGCAATCAGACGCAAGCAGCGGTGTTTCCGCGCGTCACGACGAGCAACTCACTTCCAGCGAACTCGCCCAGTCCGGCGGCAACCCGGCATACGCTTCGTGCTCGGGCTGTTCGTCGAATGGGCGGCGCAACACGGCCGCCAGTCGCTCCACTTCCGAAAAATCCTTCTCTTTCGCGCGGCGGATCGCCGTTTCCGCCAGATGATTGCGAAGTACGAATTTGGGGTTCACACGGTTCATTGCAATGGCGCGCGCGGCGTCCTCGCGTGTTTCCTCCGACAGCCGCGCGCGGTAGTCGTTCACCCACGCATCGAACGCGGCGCGGTCGAGGAACAGATCGCGCACCGCGGCGTCGCCGCTCGCGTCGTGCTTCGACACGCGCGCCAGATTGCGGAAGGTCAGCGTGAAATCCGCGCGATTGGCGTGCATCACTTCGAACAGGCGATTGGCGAGCGCGTCGTCGCCGGCGCGTTCGGTTTCGAGGCCGAGCTTCGCGCGCATGCGCCGCTCCAGCGCCGGCGCGAAACGGTCCTTGAAGCCGCCGAGCACACGCTGCGCGTCTTCGATCGCCTTGTCGCCGCGCACGCTTTCTTCGTGCTTTTCGCCCAGCAGCGGCAACAGGCCTTGGGCGAGGCAGAAGAGGTTCCAGTAGGCGATCTGCGGCTGCATCCGGTACGCGTAACGGCCTTGCGAATCCGAGTGATTGCAGATGTAGCCGGCGTCGAAGCCGTCCATGAAACCGAACGGACCGTAGTCGATGGTGAGACCGAGGATCGACATGTTGTCCGTGTTCATCACGCCGTGGCAGAAGCCGACCGCCTGCCACTCGACCATCAGGTCGGCGGTCGATATCACCGCTTCGTTCAGCAGCGCGAGATACGGATCGTCGGCTTCGCGGCAATGCGGATAGAAGCGTTCGATCACATGATCGGCGAGCGCGCGCAGCGCGTCGGTGCGATCGTTCGAATAGAAATGCTCGAAGTGGCCGAAGCGCACGAAACTCGGCGCCACGCGCGTGACCACCGCGGCCGTTTCGACTGTTTCACGCCGCACAGGCTGATCGGAGCCGATTACACACAGCGCGCGGGTGGTCGGAATGCCGAGGTGATGCATGGCCTCCGAACACAGATATTCGCGGATCGACGAGCGCAACACCGCGCGGCCGTCGCCCATGCGCGAATAGGGTGTGCGCCCCGCGCCTTTGAGCTGCAGCTCGAAACGCCGGCCGCCGTGTTCGACTTCGCCGAGGCCGAGCGCGCGGCCGTCGCCGAGCTGGCCGGCCCACACGCCGAACTGGTGGCCCGAATATACCGACGCATAGGGCAGCGCCTCGGCCGGCCACTCGCGCGTGGCATTGCCCGAGAACAGTTCGGCAAACGCAGGATCGTTCTCGATGCCGGGCTCCAAACCGAGCAGCGCGGCGGTTTCCGCGGAGAATCCAACCACATATGGCGCGCTGAGCGGCGCCGCCGGCAGGCGCGTGAGAAACACGCTGCCAAGGCTCGCAAACGCGCTTTCCGGCGCAGTGGTGAGCGCATCGGAAAGGGCCGACAAAGGCCCGGATAACCCTGCAATGCTTGGGGAAAACGACATGTTGAGCGCCTCTGGATTAACCGATATTGTAAGTCCGCGCCCGCGGAGCTGCTGGCCGGCCTTGTGTGCTTCCATATCGGAGCATCAGGAGCCGTTTGCCGGACTTCCGCCGGTTTCGCTGACGGCGCGTCGAGGCTGAGGCGCGCCCCCCGAGCTGCCAACCGATTGAAACAATCAAGCCGAGGAGACCCCTTCTTATGACGACGCCGCTCGCTGGCCAGATGATGGACGTGCCGCTCACCGTGCCTTCGCTGCTCGCGCATGCCGCGCGGCATTTCGGCAGCACTGAAATCGTGTCGCGCCGCATTGAAGGCGACCTGCATCGTTATACCTATCGCGATTGCGAAAAGCGCGCGAAGCAGCTCGCGCAGGCTTTGATCGCGCTCGGCGTCGAACCCGGCGAACGGGTCGCGACGCTGGCATGGAACGGCTACCGGCATCTGGAAGCGTATTACGGCACGACCGGCTTCGGCGCTGTCTGCCACACGATCAATCCGCGTCTCTTTCCCGATCAGATCGCCTACATCATCAATCACGCGGACGACGCTTACGTGCTGTTCGACACCACGTTCGCCCCGCTCGTCGACGTGCTCGCGCCGCAGTGCCCGAAAGTGCGCGGCTGGATCGCGCTCGCCGACGAAGCGCACCTGCCTGCCATGCAGACACCCGTGCTCAGCTACGAGACGCTCGTCACCGCGCAGGACGGCAATTACGAATGGCCGCCGCTCGACGAGCGCCAGGCTTCATACCTTTGCTATACGTCCGGCACCACCGGTAATCCGAAGGGCGCGCTGTATTCGCATCGCTCGACGGTGCTGCATGCGTTCGGCGCCGCGTTGCCCGACGCCATGAGCTTGTCCGCGCGCGACTGCGTGCTGCCCGTCGTGCCGATGTTTCATGTGAACGCGTGGGGCATTCCGCACTCGGCGCCGCTGACCGGCGCGAAGCTGGTGTTCCCCGGCAAGGATCTCGACGGCAAGTCGCTGTACGAATTGATGGAAAGCGAACGCGTCACGTATTCGGCCGGCGTGCCGACCGTGTGGCTCGGTCTGCTCAACTATCTGCGCGAGGCGAAGGTGCGGTTTTCGTCGCTCAATCGCACGGTGATCGGCGGCTCGGCGTGTCCGCCGGCCATGCTGCGCACGTTCGAGGACGACTACGGCGTGCAGGTGATCCATGCATGGGGCATGACCGAGATGTCGCCGCTCGGCACGCTGTCCAGGCTGACATGGGAGCAAAGCCAGCGTCCGCTGGAAGAGCAGCGCAAGTTGCTGGAGAAGCAGGGGCACGTGCTCTATGGCGTCGATATGAAGATCGTCGGCGAAGACGGCCGCGAGCTGCCGTGGGACGGCGTGGCGTTCGGCGATCTGCACGTGCGCGGGCCGTGGGTGATCGACCGGTATTTCCGCAAGGACGACTCGCCGCTGGTGGACGGCTGGTTTCCCACCGGCGACGTCGCCACTATCGACCGCGACAGCTTTCTGCATATCACGGACCGCTCGAAAGACGTGATCAAGTCCGGCGGCGAATGGATCAGTTCGATCGACATCGAGAACGTGGCGATCGCGCATCCGGCCGTGGCCGAAGCGGCGTGCATCGCGTGTGCGCATCCGAAATGGACCGAGCGGCCGCTGCTGGTGGTCGTCAAGCGTCCCGGCTTCGAGGTGACGCGAGATGAGCTGATCGCCTTCTACGAAGGCAAGGTCGCCAGATGGTGGATTCCCGACGACGTCGCCTTTGTCGACGAACTGCCGCACACGGCAACCGGCAAGCTGCAAAAACTCAAGCTGCGCGACATTTTCCGCGACCATGTGCTGCCGTCCGCGCTGGAGGATGAAAAGGACTGCCCGCTCACGCCGCTTGCCAGGGGAAACCCCGTCTCCTGATAAATTGAACGAGCGTGCTTTTCTGTGTATTCTGCCTGCTGACCCCGGCGTCAAACGACAATTCGTCCGACAATGAGTCGGACCGATAGTCCGACCTGATGAACCGGAAGGGCGGCGCGCCTGAGCGTCGCCTTATTGCAGATCGCATGGATCGCATGGAGGCAGGCAGATGGCAGTGGACTACACAACTCATGACGGCGTGGCCGTCATCACGCTGAACAATCCTCCCGTCAACGGCCTCGGCCTGTCGACGCGAGCCGGCATCGTCGAAGGGATCGAGCGCGCGCAGAACGATCCGGGTATCGAGGCGATCGTGCTGACGGGCGCGGGCAAGGCCTTCTCGGGCGGCGCGGATATCACCGAATTCAATACGCCGAAAGCGACTCAGGAGCCGACGCTCGCCACGGTCATCAAGATCGTGGAAGGCAGCGCGAAGCCGGTGGTCGCGGCGATTCACAGCGTCGCGATGGGCGGCGGTCTGGAACTCGCGCTCGGCGCGCATTACCGCGTGGCCGCGCCCGGCGCGCAGATCGCGCTGCCGGAAGTGAAGCTCGGCATTCTGCCGGGCGCAGGCGGCACGCAGCGTTTGCCGCGCGCCATCGGTCTCGAAGCCGCGCTCAACATGATCGTCTCCGGCACGCCCGTGATGTCGGAGAAACTCGCTGACTCCGGCTTGTTCGATGAACTCGCGCAAGGCGATCTGGCCGAAGCAGCGCTGGCATTTGCCCGTAAGGTCGGCGCAAAAGAAGGCCCGCATCCTAAGCTGCGCGACCGCAGGATCGAGCATCCGAACGCAGCCGGTTTCATCCAGTTCGCGCGCAACAGCGTGGCGGCCGTCGCGAAGCATTTCCCCGCCCCGCACAAATGTATCGACGCCGTGGAAGCGGGCGTGCAGAACGGCTTCGACAAGGGCCTCGCGTTTGAACGCGAATGCTTTATCGCACTCGTGCAGACGCCGGAAAGCCGCGCGCTGCGTCACGCCTTTTTCGGCGAACGCGCGGCGAGCAAGATTCCCGATGTGCCGTCCGACACGCCGGTGCGCGACATCAACCAGGTGGCCGTGATCGGCGCGGGCACGATGGGCGGCGGCATCGCGATGAACTTCATCAACGCGGGCATTCCGGTCACGCTGCTGGAAACCAGACAGGAAGCGCTGGACCGTGGCCTCGCGACCATTCGCAAGAACTACGAAGCGAGCGTCAGGAAAGGCAAGCTCAAGCCCGAAGCGCTCGAACAGCGCATGGCGCTGATCACACCCACGCTTTCCTATGACGACCTGAAAAACGCCGACCTGATCGTCGAAGCGGTGTTCGAAGAACTCGACGTGAAAGAGCAGGTGTTCAGGCGTCTGGACGAAGTGGCGAAGCAAGGCGCGATCCTCGCCTCGAACACCTCCACGCTCGACGTCGACAGGATCGCCGCTTTCACGAAGCGTCCGCAGGACGTGGTCGGCATGCACTTCTTCAGCCCGGCCAACGTGATGAAGCTGCTCGAAGTCGTGCGCGGCAGGGAGACGGCGAAAGACGTGCTCGCCACCGTCATGAAGCTCGCCAAAAAGATTCGCAAGACCGCCGTGGTTTCGGGCGTGTGCGACGGCTTTATCGGCAACCGGATGATCGAGCAGTACATCCGCCAGGCGCTCTTCATGCTCGAAGAAGGCGCGCTGCCCGCGCAGGTGGATCGCGCGATCGAAAAGTTCGGCTTCGCGATGGGTCCGTTCCGCATGAGCGATCTGGCCGGCAACGACATCGGCTGGGCGATCCGCAAGCGCCGTTATCAGGAACATCCCGACATGCATTACTCGAAGATCGCCGATCGTCTCTGCGAGACAGGGCGTTTCGGCCAGAAGACGGGCGGCGGCTGGTACGACTACAAGGCGGGCGATCGCACCGCGTATCCGTCGAAGGTGGTCGACGACATGATCGTTGCGTTTTCGAAAGAAGCCAACGCCGGGCGCCGCAAGATCAGCGATGAGGAAATCGTCGAGCGCCTCGTGTTCTCGCTCGTGAACGAAGGCGCGAAAATTCTCGAAGAGGGTATTGCGTCGAAGGCGTCGGACATCGACATGGTCTATCTGGCCGGCTACGGCTTTCCGCTTTATCGCGGCGGCCCGATGCTGTATGCGGACACGGTCGGGCTCTACAACGTGGAGCGCGCGATTCGCCGCTATGCGGCGCAACCGAACGGCGATGCCTGGCAACTGGCGTCGGGTATCGCTGCGCTGGCGGCCCAAGGACGCGGGTTCAACGGCTGACTTACCGTTCGAGTGAAAAGATTGGGGCGGCGCTATCCGGTGATCGATTCGCCAGCGCGCCCCCATCGACATCTGCAAGTATCGATCAACTCGTATGGGATCAGAGCGCGCCACCTCTGATCGACACAGGAGACACGCATGACTGACGCCGTAATCGTATCGACCGCTCGCACAGGCCTCGCCAAATCGTGGCGCGGCGGTTTCAACATGACGCACGGCGCGACGCTCGGCGGCCATGTGACGCAGGCCGCCGTCGAACGCGCGAAGCTCGACCCGGCGCGCGTCGAGGACGTGATCATGGGCTGCGCCAATCCGGAAGGCGCGACGGGCATGAACATCGCGCGGCAGATCGCGCTGCGCGCCGGTTTGCCGGTCAGCGTGCCGGGCATGACGGTGAACCGTTTCTGTTCGTCGGGATTGCAAACTATCGCGCTGGCCGCGCAACGCGTGATCGCCGGTGAAGGCGACGTGTATGTGGCAGGCGGCGTGGAATCGATCTCGTGCGTGCAGAACGAGATGAACCACCACATGCTGACGGAAGGCTGGCTCAGCGAAAACAAACCGGAAATCTACTGGTCGATGCTGCAGACCGCGGAGAACGTCGCGAAACGCTATTCGATCTCGAAGGAGCGTCAGGACGAGTACGGCGTGCGTTCGCAACAGCGCGCGGCCGCCGCGCTCGAAGCCGGCAGGTTCAAGGACGAGATCGTGCCGCTGACGGTGCTCGCGGGCGTCACCGATAAAGCGGGCGGGCGTCTTTTCACGAAGGAAGTGACCGTCAGCGGCGACGAAGGCATTCGCGCCGACACGACGCTCGAAGGCGTCTCGAAGATTCGTACCGCATTGCCAGGCGGCGTGATCACCGCGGGCAATGCGAGCCAGTTCTCGGACGGCGCGTCGGCGTGCGTGGTGATGAACGCGAAGGTGGCGGAGCGCGAAGGCCTGCAGCCGCTCGGTATTTTCCGCGGCTTCGCGGTGGCAGGTTGCGAGCCGGACGAAATGGGGATCGGCCCGGTGTTCGCGGTGCCGAAGCTGCTCAGGCAGGCAGGTCTGAAAGTCGAGGACATCGACCTGTGGGAGTTGAACGAAGCGTTCGCGGTGCAGGTGCTGTATTGCGCCGACAAGCTCGGTATTCCCCAGGATCGTCTGAACGTGAACGGCGGCGCGATCGCGGTCGGGCATCCGTATGGCGTGTCGGGCGCGCGGCTGACCGGGCATGCGCTGATCGAAGGCAAGCGGCGCGGCGCGAAGCTGGTTGTCGTGACGATGTGTATTGGCGGCGGGCAGGGCGCGGCGGGGTTGTTCGAAGTGGTGTGAGCCATGCCGAACGCCATCAGGGCAACGCCATGCCGGACGACGGCAGGCTCAACGTCCCCTGATCGACGAATCGCGTCGTGCCGGTGAGTCCACCCGCGAGCTTGCCGCGCAGAATGTACGGAATCTGTCCCGACTGCGCAGCGCCCGCGAAGGCGAAGGCCTGGCGAACCGCGGCGAAAGCAGGCACGGTCAACGGTACATCGACGACCGTTTCGCCGAAGCGTGGCACGCTGCCGGCCTGATCGCTCACGCCGCTCGCGAAAGGCTTGCCGTTCAGTTCGAGATCGAGCGATACGCCGTTGAAGCTGACCGCGGAATCGTTGGGATTCTGCACGCGCAATTTCACGTTGAAGCGTATCTCGAGACCCTGGCCCTGCAGCGGTTCGATACCGGCCACGTTCACGCGCAGCGGGTCGCCGCCGAACAGGCCGGCGCAACCGTTGAGCGTCAGCGTGACGAGGGCGAAGACCGTGGCGAGACGAACGCAACGGCCGCACAGCAGCGCGCGAAAGAAGGACATGACCTGCACCTCGAAACAAGCGCGGAAGCGAGCGCGAAACAAGCGCGGAACAAGCGGCTTGGGTCATGCATTGTACCGGGCTGCGCCGCGCGAGGAGCCGGTGGCATTTGCACGGCATTAGCAATCCGGTCATCTGCTGATTGCTCCGTGACTGCTTCTGGCAGATCGTTTCCCGAAGGGCGATTCCGATCTGCACCGCGCCACGATTCGAAAATCATCACGGAGACCGATATGCCATTCATTTGCGAAAACGTCGAATGTCGAGCTGTGCTGGCTCGCAAACAGGTCAAACCGAATCGGGACAGCAATGCGTTTTTCTTCTATTGCCCCGACTGCAACACGCGCAACGAGCTGATCGACGTGGGCATGGCCGGCGGTCCACTCGAACTGATTCAACCCGTGCGGCAAGGACTCCCGCACAAGGTGGTCGCAACCGCCCGGCCTCTCCAAGACGGAACATACGCGGCGCAGTTGAGCATTCAGAAGGCGCTTGGCATCAAAGGGCCTTTCGCGGCGGAAGAACGATGGGACCAGCTCGGCGTTTTTCCCGACGCACAAGACGCCGTCAGTCATGCGAAAACCACTGCGGCGGGTTGGCTGGGGGCCGACTTCAGCCACTGATACCTTGAACGGGTTGGCTGCGCGCCAGCGCGAAGCCAACCTCGATGGTTTGTCTGAACGTCCGCAGACACCTTCCCATTGACCTTCGATGCAGTCCGTACCCGATTGGCGCAACTCGATGAGCCCGATCGGGTCACGACCCCGCCAGTCGTTGCGATACCTGTCATTTCGATCTCTCCGGCGTCATTCGCAGCGCAATGCTCGCGAGCGCGCCATCACCGGTACCGGCAAGGTCCATACCCGCCGGCCCGACCTCCTGATAAAGCGCCATCGAAGGTGTAAGTTTGATAGGCTTAGCGTCTGCCTCGGCCGAAGGCATCCTCGCGTCCTGCCTTGGCCGCATGAACGCACCGATCGTACCGATCGTACCGATCGTACCGATCGTACCGATCGCACCGATCGCACCGATACGCACCGACCACGAAATCCGAAAACAGCCATGACCGATTCGTCTTCCTCCAAAGCGGGCCCCGCGACCTTGCCCGAGAGCCCGTTCGTCGACCGGCTCGGCGCGCGGCTATTGTCGGCCGCGGACGGCGCCAGCGAAGTCGCGCTGCCGTTGCAGCCGGATCATATGAACACGTGGGACGTCGCCCACGGCGGCGTCACGATGACGCTCGCCGACGTCGCGCTGGCAATGGCCGCGCGCAGTCTGGCCGGCGACGGCGTTGGCGTGGTCACGGTCGAAATGAAGGTCAACTTCATGCAGCCGGGCCGCGGCGAATTGCGCGCCACCGGTCGCGTGCTGCACCGCTCCACCACCATGGCGTATTGCGAAGGCGAGATCCGCGACAGCGAAGGTCACTTCGTCGCCAAGGCGCTCGGCACATTCAAGTACATGCGGCGCCTCGCCGTGGGCCGCGAGGTGAGGCAGCAGCGCTTGCGCAGCGACCCGTCGGCGACACCCGGCCCAAGCGACGGCTGAGCGCCGCAATGTGAGCTTCGCGCGTGTGCGGAAGGCACGTGCGGTTTCCGCCTTCGTGCACGCCGTTCGAATCATTCGCCGATCCAGTCGGCAACCTATGGAGACGATCGCCATGAGCCAGATCAACCGCCAACTCGTGTTGGCGTCTCGCCCGCAAGGCGCCGTGACGCCCGATAATTTCCGCCTCGTCGAAGCGCCGCTCGCGCCGCTGGCCGATGGCGAATTGCGCGTGCGCAATCACTATCTGTCGCTCGATCCGTACATGCGCGGCCGCATGAACGACAGCAAGTCGTATGCGCCGCCGCAGCCGCTGAACGAAGTGATGATCGGCGGCACGGTGGGTGAAGTGGTGGAGTCGAAGAATCCGAAGTTCGCGGTCGGCGACAAGGTCGTTGCGATGTTCGGCTGGCAGGAATACGGCACCTCGAACGGAACGGGCCTGCAGAAAGTCGACGATACGCATGTGCCGCTCTCGGCCTATCTCGGTCCGGTCGGCATGCCGGGCGTCACCGCGTGGTACGGACTGAACCGCATCATCGCGCCGAAAGCGGGCGAGACCGTGGTGGTCAGCGCGGCGAGCGGCGCGGTGGGCAGCGTGGTCGGCCAACTGGCGAAGCTGGCCGGCGCACGCGCGGTGGGCATTGCCGGCGGCGCGGACAAGTGCCGCTATGTCACCGGGACGCTCGGCTTCGACGCCTGCGTCGACTACAAGGCCGGCAATCTCTATCAGGATCTCAAGGCCGCGACGCCGAATGGCGTGGACGGCTACTTCGAGAACGTCGGCGGCGAAGTGCTCGACGCGACGCTCGCGCGCATGAACCCGTTCGGCCGGATCGCGCTGTGCGGATTTATCGCGGGCTATGACGGCCAGCCGGTGCCGCTCAGGCATCCTTCGCTGATGCTCACGCAGCGTCTGCTCGTGCAAGGCTTCATTGTCAGCGAACATATGGACGTGTGGCCCGAAGCGCTCAAGCGACTCGGCACGCTGGTCGCGCAGAAGAAGCTGCACTATCGCGAGACCATCGCGCAAGGGCTCGATGCCGCGCCCGAGGCTTTCATGGGCCTGCTCAAAGGCAAGAACTTCGGCAAGCAGCTCGTCAAGCTGATCTGAGCGTGGCGGCAACTGGGCGAATCCCACGAGACAACGGTCAACGCAAAGGAACCACATGACGTTCGAGTTCGCAGGCAAGGTGGCGGTGATCACCGGAGCGGCCAGCGGTTTCGGCCGCGCGTTTGCGCAGAAGGGTGCGTCGCTCGGCATGAAGCTGGTGCTGGCCGACGTGAATCCCGGCGCGCTCGCGCAAACCGTCGAAGCGTTGCGCGCCGGCGGCGCCGAAGCGATCGGCGTGCCGACCGACGTCGCCAGCGCGGCGCAGGTCGAAGCGCTCGCGCAAGCGGCGCTCGCTGCCTACGGCAAGGTGCATCTGCTGTTCAACAACGCGGGCGTGGGCGCGGGCGGCTTCCTGTGGGAAAGCTCGGCGAACGACTGGTCGTGGGTATTCGGCGTGAACGTGATGGGCGTCGCGCACGGCGTGCGGGTGTTCACACCGATCATGCTGGCGCAGAACGAGCCGGCGCATATCGTCAACACGGCATCGGTCGCGGGTTTGTTGTCGCCGCCCGCAATGGGTATCTACAACGCGTCGAAGCACGCCGTGGTGTCGCTCACCGAAACGCTGTATCACGACCTGCAACTGGCCCAGGCGGCCCAGTCGGCCCAGGCCGCCCAGGCGGAAACGGCCGGCGCGCAGGTCGGCTGTTCGCTGCTGTGCCCGGCCTTTGTGCCGACCGGCATCGCCGATGCGGAACGCGCGCGGCCCGCGGACCTGCGCAACGACAGCCGGCCGACCCGCTCGCAGATCGCCGCGGGCAAGCAATTGCAGCGCGCGGTGCAGTCAGGCAAGCTGAGTGCCGACGATGTCGCCGGCATCACCTTCGAAGCGATCGCGGCGCGGCGTTTCTACGTCGTCACGCATCCGGGCATCATGGCGACGGTGAAGTTGCGCCATGAAGACATCGAGCAGTTGCGCAATCCCACCGATCCGATGTCGCTGAAGCCGGAAGTGAAGGGCGCCGGCTAGGCGAAGCGCTCATCGCAACGCCGGCGCCGCCGACACCGCGGCGCTGTTTTTCAAACCTTCGGCGCTCACGCGCTATCAGACGGACCATGCCGCTGAATCCCAAGATCGAGCAGGTGCTCGACATGATCGAGCGGGCCAGGCGCCCGAAGTTCCATGAAATGACCGCGCAAGACGCGCGGGCCTCGTACGAAAAAAGCGCGCCGATCCTGGAGATCGCCAGCGCGCCGATGTTCGCGATCGAAGATCTGCGGATCCCGACACGCGACGGCGCGACGATTCGCGCGCGTCTTTACCATCCGGTCGAGCCGGGCTGGGCGGAGCCCGCGCCGGCGCTGGTGTACTACCACGGCGGCGGCTTCACGGTGGGCAGCGTGAATACGCACGATGCGCTGTGCCGGATGTTCGCGCGCGACGGCAAGTGCACGGTGTTGTCGGTGGATTACCGACTCGCACCGGAATACAAGTTTCCCACTGCCGTCGAAGACGCTTTCGACGCATTGACCTGGCTGCACGCGCACGCCGCCGAATACGGCGTGGACGCGAGCCGGATCGCGGTGGGCGGCGATAGCGCGGGCGGTACGTTGGCCACGGTCTGCGCGGTGCTCGCACGCGAGCACGGCATCGAACCCGTGCTGCAATTGCTGATCTACCCGGGCACGACCGGCCATCAGCAAACCGATTCGCACTCGCGCTTCGCCAACGGGTTTCTGTTGTCGGGCGACACGATTCAATGGTTCTTCGAGCACTACGTGCGCGACAGAAGCGACCGTGACGACTGGCGTTTCGCGCCGCTCGACGGCCGGCACGGCGCGCCCGATTTCCGCGGCGTTGCGCCCGCATGGATTGCCACAGCCGAATACGATCCCCTGAGCGACGAGGGCGACGCCTACGCGGAGAAATTGCGCGCGCTGGGCAACCGGGTCACGCTCAAACGCTATCCGGGCATGATCCACGAGTTCTTCAAGATGGGTGGCTTCGTGCCGGAGGTCGGCGAGGCGCATGCGGACGCCGCGGCGGCATTGCGCGCGGCGTTCGGGGTCGATGCGCACTAGGCGCGCCTCGCCGGGCGGCGGCCAATGGCCAGCGAGCCGCCGCGCAACCGTCACACCCTCTCGCGTTCGATATTGAAAGCGAAGCTGCGCTCGAAATCGCCGGGCCGCGCGATCCGATGCGAGCCGTTGTCGTCGCTGCGTTCGGCGACGGCCACGTTGATCACTTCGCCATGCACGGCGACGCGCAACGCAGTGGTCCCGCGAGTGCCGTAGTCAGGCGTTTCGATGAACGCAGCCGATAGCGCCCGTTCGCGTTCGAGCGGAATGCCGGTGGACGGCAGTTCGTCGTCGCGCGCGAGACGCGGATCGCGCATCAGTTCGATCAGGCGTTCGAGCGGCGGCATTGCGGTACGTGCGAGCAGCGTGCCCAGTTCGGCGCGCTTTTTCACCAGCTTCGGCCACGCGGTGTCGAGCACCGCGTTCGAGATGCCGTGCGTGCCCGCTGCGAGCAGCGTAGGCGCGCGGTCGGAGCGGTTGCAGTACCAGGCGAGTTCGCGGCGCGTCCAGTCGCCCACCAGCAGATTGAAACCGTTGTAGATGTCGCCGGTTTGCGCGACATGCTGCAGATACGCGAGCGGCGTAGCGTGCGGGCTGCCGTTCGAATCGCGCGTGGCGCTGGTCAGCCAGTCGCTGACGAGCGTGCCGCGAGTGGGCGCGTCGGCGCGCATTTCGTGCGGCGCGCGGTAATTGGTCAGCGCGGCGAAGCGGCCGTCGCGCGACGAGCCGAGCCACGTGCCGCCGCCTTGCAGATCGCGCCCGGCCAGCACCGTTGGCGCGTCATGCCACCAGCTGACCGGTTCGGCCGTGCGGCGAAAGAATTCGTCGCGATTCGCGGCGAGCGTGAAGAGCGGGCCGTCGACCGCGTCGGGTCGCCAGTCGAAGACGATCAGGCACATCGGGGGGCGTCTCCCGGTGGAGGCGTTGCAGTTGAAAAGGCCAGTAAAAAGCGGCGCCTGATTGCGCCGCCTTGTACCCTGCGAGAAGTTCAGACTTCGGTGGGCAGCCCGTAGGGCAGCGCGAGAAACCGCAGCGCCGGGCCGGTTGCCGCACCCAGATGCACCGAGCCGTTCTCCAGCGCCGCGAGCTTGATCTCGACCAGCACATCGACGCCGCCTTCCGGCGCCGATGCCGCGTTCACCACCATGCCGCATGGCTGGCCCGGATCGTCCGAATGGAACAGTTCCGCGCCGGCGCGCACCGTGTCGGGCTCGCCCGCCACGGTGGCGAGCGAGGTGCGCCGCTTGATCGTGCCGCGATACTGGCTGCGTGCCACCACCTCCTGGCCGGGATAGCAGCCCTTGCGGAAATTCACCGCGCCGAGCACGTCGAAATTGACCATTTGCGGCACGAACTGCTCGACCACCGGCTGGGTGATGCGCGGTTCGCCCGCGCGAATGTCGAGCCAGTCCCACACCGCCGGCGACACGCGTTTGAGCGTCTCGTCCAGCAAGGCAAGCTGCGACTCGATCTGCGCCTTCGGGCCGACCCACAGATAGCGCAGGCGCCCGAGCGCATCCGGCACGCGAATCAGCGAGCCCGCCGCGCCGTCCACCTTCACATGCACGCCGTCCGGCAGTGCGTCGAATACGCCCGAGAGCGCCTTGCGCACGTCGCCGGCCAGACCGATCACCGCCAGCTCGCCGCTTGCGTCCGTGAGTTTGGCCTTGGCGCGCAGCACGAACATGGACAGCCGCTTCTGCACGGCGGCCTGCACGTCTTTCGACACCAGCAGGCGGATCGTGTCGCCGCTGCGCCAGGTCAGGAACGATGCCAGCAGGCGCCCCTTGGCCGAGCAGTAGCCGGCCAGACGCGCGCTGGCCGCGTCGAGGTGCTGGGTGTCGTTGGTCAACTGGCCATGCAGGAAGCTTGCGGCGTCGTCGCCGGTGGCGTCGATCACGCCGAACTGCGTGAGCGGCATGTACGCGCCGTGCGCAACGACCGCGTCGAATTCATCGGCGCCGGGGCGCGGCAGAGTGGGCAGACCAGCCGGCGCGGCGGCAATCGCCGCGGGAGCCGTGCCTGACGGAGAGCCGGTAGGAGTGCCTGAAGCGGTAGCGAGCGGTGTGTTCATGGATTCCGGGAACAGTCAATTCTGACTTTGGCTAAGGCAAACAAGTATTATATGCAGTCCAACCTTGCCACGTTTCGCATGTCCCTGTTCAAGAAATGTTTCATTGCCGGCTCACTCGTCGTCGTGCTGGCCGCAGCCGCAATTGCTGGCGGATACCACTGGGCCACCAGCCCGCTCGAACTGACCCCGGCGCAACTGGATGTCACCGTCAAGCCGCATAGCAGCTTGCGCAGCGTCACGCTGCAACTCAATCGCGGCGGCGTGCCCGTCGAGCCTGAACTGTTTGTCCTGATGACGCGGTTGCTGGGGCTGCAAAGCGCGCTGAAATCGGGCAACTACGAGTTCAAGACGGGTGTGACGCCTTACGAGGTGCTGCAGAAAATCGCTCGCGGCGACGTCAACGAATACGTGGCGACCATTATCGAAGGCTGGACCTTCAAGCGCATGCGCGCCGAGCTGGATGCCAATCCGGCGCTCAAACACGACACGGCCGGCATGAGCGACACGGATCTGATGAACGCGATCAATGCACCGGAAGCGCCGATCGGCAATGGCGAAGGGCTGTTTTTTCCGGACACGTACCTGTTCGACAAGAACACCAGTGATCTCGACGTGTACCGCCGCGCCTACCGCCTGATGCGCGTGCGTCTGGACGAAGCGTGGATGGCGCGCGCGCCGAACCTGCCGTACAGAACGCCGTACGACGCGTTGACGATGGCGTCGATCATCGAAAAGGAAACCGGCAAGACGTCGGACCGGCCGATGGTGGCGGCGGTGTTCGCGAACCGGCTGCGCGTGGGCATGCCGCTGCAAACCGATCCCACCGTGATCTATGGCATGGGCGACAGCTACGCCGGCCGTATCAGAAAAAAAGACCTGCAGACTGACACTCCCTACAATACCTACACCCGGATGGGACTGCCGCCAACGCCCATCTCGCTGCCCAGTGTGGCGTCGCTGCAGGCGGCGCTGAATCCGGCGCAAACTACCGCGCTGTACTTCGTTTCGCGCGGCGACGGCAGCAGTATCTTTTCCGACACCCTCGGCGATCACAACAAGGCCGTGGACAAATACATTCGAGGGCAATGATGGCGCGGGGCAAATTCATCACGTTTGAGGGCATCGACGGGGCGGGCAAGACAACCCACCTCAGCTGGTTTCGGGAGCGCCTCGAACAGAAAGTCGCGAGCACCGGGCGCTCGGTCGTCATGACGCGCGAACCGGGCGGCACGCCGCTCGGCGAGCAGATTCGCGAAATCGTGCTGCATCAGAAAATGGACCTCGAAACCGAGGCGCTGCTGATGTTCGCGCTGCGCCGCCAGCATCTGGCCGAAGTGATCGAGCCGGCGCTCGCGCGCGGCGACTGGGTGCTGTCGGACCGTTTCACCGACGCGACCTTCGCCTATCAGGGCGGCGGCCGCGGACTGCCGCGCGACAAGCTGGAAACCCTGGAGCGCTGGGTGCAGGGCGGCTTTCAACCGGACCTGACGGTGCTGTTCGACCTCGATCCCGAGGTCGCCAGCGAGCGGCGCAGCGCGGCGCGCGACCCGGATCGTTTCGAGAGCGAATCGGAGGCGTTCTTCAGCCGTACCCGCGCCGAATATCTGCGCCGTGCCGAAGAAGCGCCGTACCGGTTCGCTATCATTGACTCCGCGCAGAGCATCGCGCAGATTCAGAGGCGACTTGAAGAATTGATTGCAATTCTTTGATTTTAAAAGAATATAATTCTGGTTTATAACGGTTTGAAGAGTTCTTGCTATATCTCGGATAACGTCTTCAACCGATTGATTTTAAAGAGAAACGATGATTTATCCGTGGCAAGCCGATGACTGGAACCGCCTGCAGCAGCTGCGCGGCCACTGGCCTCACGCCTTGTTGCTGCACGGACAGGCGGGCATCGGCAAGCTGCGCTTCGCGCAGCACCTCGCGCAAGGCCTGCTGTGCGAGGCCCAGCAGGCCAACGGCGAGCCGTGCGGCGCGTGCGTGGCCTGCAACTGGTTCGCGCAAGGCAATCACCCGGATTACCGGATCATCGTGCCCGAGGCGCTGGCCGCCGAAGCCGGCCTCAACAATGCCGCGGACGAAAAAGCCGACAAGGCCGACGCCGACGAAGGCAAAAAGACCCGCACGCCCAGCAAGGAAATCAAGATCGAGCAGATTCGCGGCTTGCTCGACTTCGTCGGCGTGGGTTCGCACCGCGGCGGCGCGCGCGTGGTCGTGCTGTATCCGGCGGAGGCGCTGAATATCGCCGCGGCCAACGCGCTTCTGAAGACGCTCGAAGAACCGCCGGCGGGCGTCGTGTTCCTGATGGTGTCGGCGCGTATCGACCGTCTTCTGCCAACCATCATCAGCCGCTGCCGCCAATGGCCGATGACCATGCCCGCGCCGGACGTGGCAACCCGGTGGCTTGCCGCGCAAGGCGTGGCCGAAGCGTCCGCGCTGCTCGCCGAAGCCGGCGGCGCGCCGCTCACGGCGCTCGCGCTCGCCAGCGACGAAAATCGCGCGCTGCGCGACTGGACGCTGAAACAGCTCGCCGCCGGCCCCGACTGCGACGCCTTCGCCTGCGGGGAGGCGCTGCAGAAGCTGCCCGTACCGCTGGTGCTAGGCTGGCTGCAACGCTGGATGTACGATCTGCTGGCGCAGCGCACGGCGGGCGCGCCGCGTTATTTTCCGCAGGCGTCCGCGGCGTTGACGCGCTGTGCGTCGCAAGCCGACGCTAGCGCGTTCGCGCGTTTCATGCGCACCGTGACGCGCCAGCGCGCCGTCGAAAACCATCCGCTGAATGCGCGGCTGGTGTTCGAGGAACTGTTTATCGGCTACCGCGATCTGTTCGCTTAAACCGCCTTAAGCTGCTTTAGGCCGCATCTACGGGGCACGCGGCGGCGGCCGGCGCCGGGTTCATCCTCCTGTTCGTCCTGTATTGGCCTTCCATCTCACGTTCAACGCACCATGAGCCTTTTCTACCGCGATGCCACGCTCGACGATCTGCCCGCCATCGTCGCCATTTACAACTCGACGGTGCCGTCGCGGCAAGTCACCGCGGATCTCGAGCCGGTCAGCGTCGAAAGCCGGCTGGCCTGGTTTCACGCGCACGGACCGCAAAAGCGCCCGTTGTGGGTCGTGGAAGACCCGCAACAGCCCGGCCGCGTGATCGCGTGGCTGAGCTTTTCGGATTTCTATGGCCGTCCGGCCTATCTGCGCACCGCGGAAGTCAGCATTTATCTCGACGAAAGCGCGCGTGGCCGCGGCCTCGGCAGGCAGTTGCTGGCGGCTTCGCTGGCAGCGGCGCCGGCGCTCGGCATCGATACCGTGCTCGGCTTCATCTTCGGCCACAATGAGGCGAGCTTGCGCCTGTTCCGCGGCTTCGGCTTCGACACGTGGGGCTCGCTGCCGCGCGTGGCCGTGCTGGACGGCGTGGAGCGCGACCTGGTGATTCTCGGCAAGCGCCTGGACGTCACCGGCAGCACCGCAGCCGCCTGATTCATCTCGAGCCAGCCCTACGCAGGACATCACCATGTTTGTCGATTCGCATTGCCATATCAACTTCGAAGGACTCGCCGAGCGCTTGCCGCAGGTGCTCGAAAACATGCGCAGCCATTCGGTCACGCATGCGCTGTGCGTGTCCGTCGATCTGGAGACGCTGCCTGCCGTGCTGGATATCGCCAGCCGGTACGAGAACGTGTACGCGTCGGTCGGCGTGCATCCGGATCACGAGCACATGCGCGAGCCGAGCGTCGCCGAACTGGTCGAACTGGCCGCGCATCCCAAGGTGGTCGCGATCGGCGAGACCGGTCTCGACTACTACCGGCTGGAAGGCCGCACGATCGCCGACATGGAATGGCAGCGCGAGCGCTTTCGCAACCATATCCGGGCGGCGCATGCCACGCACAAGCCGCTGATCATCCATACGCGTTCGTCGTCGGCAGACACGCTGCGCATCATGGCCGAGGAGCGCGCGAGCGAGCCGGGCGGCGTGATGCATTGCTTCACCGAACCGTGGCCGGTCGCCGAACAGGCGCTGGCGCAGAATTTTTACATCTCGCTGTCGGGCATCGTCACATTCAAAAGCGCGACCGACGTGCAGGACGTCGCGCGCCGCGTGCCGCTCGAGCGTTTGCTGATCGAAACCGACTCGCCGTACCTCGCGCCCGTGCCGTATCGCGGCAAGCCTAATGAACCTGCCTACGTAAGTTATGTCGGACGGTTCATCGCGCAGCAACGCGAGATGCCCGAAGCGGCGCTGGCCGCCGCGACCACGCAGAACTTCTTCCGCCTTTTCAAGATCCCGGCGCCCACTGGCGCGTGAGACGTAAAGTCGATAAATATCAAAAGGATAGGGACGTTTCCTAAAGTTAAATATGAGAGAAATTTCGATGTCGGATACCGTACTCCAAGACACGTCGGCAGCGAACGTAGCGGCGCATGGCGCGCTGGCTTCGGCGCGGCGCGGCGCTTCGCGCCTCGCTTTCGCGGCTTCGCTGGCCTGTGCCGCGCTGACTTCGCTGGCGGTGTCGCCGGCCCAGGCTGCGCCGATCGATTCGCTGATCAAATCGGTCAAGTTCGACGACGTCGACGGCGTCAACAAGCTGCTCGCCAAGGGCATGGACCCCAATAGCGTGGATAACCAGGGCATGCCGCTGCTGGTGCTGGCCGCGCGCGAGAAATCGGACAAGGTCGGCGCCGCGTTGCTCGCCAATCCGAAGACCAACATCGAGATTCAGGACAAAGCCGGCGAGAACGCGATGATGATGGCCGCGCTGAACGGCGACCTCGACTTCGTCAACCAGCTGATCGCGAAAGACGCCGAGGTCAACAAGAAGGGCTGGGCACCGCTGCACTACGCGGCGGCGAACGGCAACGACGACATCGTCAAGGTGCTGCTCGACCATTCGGCCTACGTCGACGCCGGCTCGCCGAACGGCACCACGCCGCTGATGATGGCCGCGCGTGGCGGCCACGTTTCGACCGTGAAGCTGTTGCTCGACAACGGCGCGGACCTGACCGTGAAGAACCAGATCGGCATGACGGCGCTCGATTTCGCCAAGACCTACAAGGAGCCGGACGTGGTCGAAGGGCTGACGGCGCGGTTGCAGCAGATGCAACAGAAATAATATGCATGGTGGCGCGGGTAGCCGGTCTGCGGGCCGCCGTGCCGCCGCGCTAAAAAAGTGCCGGAAGATAGCGGCGGCGCGCACGCTTGCGCTTCGCAAAACAGTGCAGAATGACGACTTTGGCGCGCCACGTGGGCGCGCCCTTTGGATGCGGCGAAAGACCGCCTGATAAACGACCCTGGAAAGGAACACCATGCTGCGGGCTTTGATTTTCGCCAGCGCGTTTGCCGTACCGCTATCGGCAGCCGCGTTTACGGGAGGCGACCTCAACAAGCTGTGCACCAAGACGGACGTGGCATCGCGAAGCGCGTGTGCCGCCTATATCGAAGGCGCCGCCGACGGCATCTTCAACACCATCGACGCGATCGGCGGCACGACCGGTCCGCGCGTCGGCCAGTACTTCTGCTTGCCGCAGGACGCGCGCTCGGCGCAATTGACCGACGCGGTGCGCAAGTACATTGCGGAGAATCCGAACGTTGCGGGCTACAACGCCAGCACGGCGATTTCGCTGGGGCTCGGCAAGGCGTTTCCCTGCAAGAGCGGCAGCTGAATTGAATGGCGGCTGATGTGATGTCGCGCGCGCCCGAAGCGGACGCGTTAGGTGGTTCGGCTCATCCCATGAGTGGCTTTCGGTTTTTTAGGCAGGACCTTTGCGGCGGGTTCCTCCAACCCATCTGAAACCTGGTCTGAGCTCCGGCTGTCCACTTGCAGAGGCGGCCGGCCAGGACACCTTTCCCGGATCGCGCCGAAGAACAATCTAAGATGTCAGTAAGCAGGCTGCAACGGCGCGCAGTCGTCCGGTTCGCGCTTGCTTCATCGTCGCGTCACGACCGGAGCTTTTGAAGCGGCCCGATGCGTCGCGCAACACGCTGCCGCATTCGAGGTCTCACGATTCCGCGCCGGTTCTGTTCACCCCTCAAGCCAGGAGGACGATCCCCTTGATGCCTACTCTCGACGACCTCAGCCGTATCGCCGAAGCGCCGTTGCATACGTGGCTCGGCGCGTTGATCGTCTCGGTGATCGCGGTGCTGCTGGCCGTGGGCATCCATCGGATCGGCGCGCGGATGGCGGCGCGGTTCGCGCGGCCTTACCCGCTCACCAGCGTGGTGCTGCGCTACATCGACAAGCCGTCGCTCTTCGTGCTCGTGATCCTCGCGCTGGAAGCGGTATGGTGGGAAGCGCCCGACACGCTGACCTTCATCACGCCGCTGCGCGACGCCGCCGCGATCGGGCTGATCGGTGCGATCACGTGGCTCTCGGTGCGCTCGGCGGCGGCAATCGGCGAGGCGATCATTCAGGCCCATCCGCTCGATACCGCCGACAACCTGCAGGCGCGCCGCATCCATACGCAGGCGCGCGTGCTGGCGCGTTCGGTGATGTTCGTGATCGTGATCGTCGGCGTGGGCGGCGCGTTGATGACGTTTCCCAATGTCCGGCAGATCGGCGCGAGCCTGCTGGCGTCGGCGGGCGTGGCCGGCCTCGTCGCCGGTATCGCCGCGCGGCCGGTGCTCGGCAACCTGATCGCCGGCTTGCAGATCGCGCTGTCGCAGCCGATCCGTCTGGACGACGTTGTCGTGATTCAGGGCGAGTGGGGGCGTATAGAGGAAATCACCGGCACGTATGTGTCGGTGCGTCTGTGGGATCAGCGGCGGCTGATCGTGCCGCTACAGTGGTTCATCGAGAATCCGTTTTCCAACTGGACCCGCAGCAGTTCGCAGATCATCGGCACGGTGTTTCTGTACGTCGATTACCGGATGCCGCTCGCGCCGTTGCGCGAGGAACTCGCGCGCATCGTCGAGGACGCGCCGGAGTGGGACCGCCGCGTGCAGGTGCTACAGGTCACCGACGGCACCGAGCGCTCGATGCAATTGCGCGCCCTCGTCAGTTCGCTCGATTCCGGCCTGAACTGGGATTTGCGCTGCCGGGTGCGCGAGGGACTGCTCGACTTCATACAGAAGCACTATCCGCAGTATCTGCCGCGGGCGCGCGCGGAAGTGTCGGCGGAACTCGAAACCGGCAAGGGCGCACCGCTCGACTGGGTGCCGCGCGGCACGCAGACGCCGGCCGGCAGCACCGCCGCGCATACCGAGGCCGATCCAGTAGCAAGCCGCGCGGGCCGGGCACCGGCGGCCGATGTACCGCAGCCTGTGAAGGAAAAAGTCTGACGGCGGGTTTGATACCCGGTTTAACAGCGGTCCGGCGGTGGGTTCGACGGCGCAAGCGCCATACTGTGGCGCACAGGCGCCGATGAATGCAACTGATCGGGCACCAAAGCGGTCGAACCGTCCACTCACTCACGAAGCCGGCGCGGCATCGTGTGCTTCAGGGTGGCTCGGGTTCCGTCGCGCGATTGCGCGGGACGCCGCCGGGACCTGATGCAACGCACCCGCGCGCGCCGCGCGAACCAAGGAGGACATGCAACATGGGGCGATTGATCGTCGTGTCGAATCGCGTCGCAACGCCGACGGAAACCAAGGGATCGGCCGGCGGCCTCGCGGTCGGCGTATTCGGCGCGCTGAAGGATGCCGGAGGCGTGTGGTTCGGCTGGAGCGGCGACGTGGTCAGCGAGACCGTCGCGAACGCCGGTCCGACGCTGGAGCAGGACGGCGCGGTGACCTTCGCGACCGTAGGGCTCACGCGCAAGGATTACGACCAGTACTATCGCGGCTTTTCGAACGCGACATTGTGGCCGGTGTTCCACTACCGCAACGACCTCGCGCGCTACGAGCGCGAGGAATACACGGGCTACCGGCGCGTCAACGCGTGGCTCGCGCACAAGCTGATCAAGCTGCTCGAACCCGACGACGTGATCTGGATTCACGACTACCACCTGATCCCGTTCGCCGAGGCGCTGCGCAACGAGGGTGTCACGAACCGCATCGGCTTCTTCCTGCACATTCCGTTTCCCGCGCCGCAGATCCTGCTCAACATTCCGCCGCACGAGGAACTGGTGAAGTCGCTGTCGTGCTACGACCTGCTGGGCTTCCAGACCGCCACCGACGAACTCGCGTTCAAGGATTACGTCACGCGCCACGCGCGCGGCACGGTGAGTGCGGACGGTCTCGTCGAAGCGTTCGGCCGCAAGCTGCGCACCGGCGTCTACCGGATCGGCGTGTTCCCCGACGAAATCGCCGAGCAGGCGAAGCGCTACGAAAGCCGTCAGCACGTGCTCGACCTGAAGCAGAGCCTGGAAGGGCGCAAGCTGATCATGAGCGTCGACCGGCTGGACTATTCGAAGGGACTGGTCGAGCGGTTCCGGGCCTTCGAGCATCTGCTGGAGCGCTCGCCGGAATGGCGCGGCAACGTCACGCTGGTGCAGATCGCGCCGCCCACCCGTTCGGACGTCGCCACCTATCAGAAGATTCGCCAGGATCTGGAGTACGAAGCGGGGCGCATCAATGGCCGCTACTCGGGTCTCGACTACACGCCGATCCGCTATCTGAATCAGCAGTACGACCGCTGGAAGCTGATGTCGCTGTTTCGCGAATCGCAGATCGGTTTCGTCACGCCGCTGCACGACGGTATGAATCTGGTCGCGAAGGAATACGTCGCCGCGCAGAATCCCGACGATCCCGGCGTGCTGGTGCTGTCGATTTTCGCGGGTGCGGCGGCGGAGCTGAGCGGCGCGCTGCTCGTCAATCCACATGATGCGATCGGCATGTGCGAAGCCTTGCAGCGCGCGTTGCAGATGCCGCTCGACGCACGTCAGCGGCGCCATGAAATCAACATGGCCGCGCTGCGCAAGAACGATCTCGGCGTGTGGCGCGACACGTTCCTGCACGATCTGCGCAGCGTGCCGGTGCAGCAGCCAGGCAAGGGTGGCGGGCATAACTGATGGGGCGTCGTGACCCATACCTGGCGTGTTCGTCGCGCGGGCGATTCGCCGCGTGCGGGTGCGTAGCGGAATTACGGAACACGCGCGCGTGCGTGACTGAATGGCGGGTGGCCGCATGCTGACCACGCTGGCTGTCGCGGGTTACCGCTCGCTGCGCGAGCTGATCGTGCCGCTCGGCCGCCTGAACGTGATTACGGGCGCCAATGGCAGCGGCAAGTCGAGCGTGTACCGTTCGCTGCGTTTGCTGGCGGAGACCGCGCGCGGCGGCGTGATTACCTCATTGGCGCGTGAAGGCGGCTTGCCGTCCACGTTATGGGCCGGTCCCGAACGCTTTTCGCGCGCCGTGCTGGCCGGCGAGTTTCCGGTGGAGGGTACGCGGCGCAAAGAGCCCGTGAGCCTGCGGCTCGGCTTTGCCGGCGATCAGTTCGGCTACGCGATCGATCTGGGTCTGCCTGCGCCGGAGCGGCCGCCGCCTCCCATGCCGAGCAAGTTCCTGCTCGATCCGATCATCAAACGCGAGTGCATCTGGAGCGGCCCCGTGCTGCGGCCGTCGGCGTTGCTGGTGGACCGGCACGGCCCGGCGCTGCGCACGCGCGACGAGCACGGCGACTGGCAAACCATTCCGCAACCCGTCGCCAGTTTCGACAGCATGATGACGGAGTTCTCCGATCCACGCACCGCGCCCGAGATGGTCACGGTGCGCGAGCAGATCCGCTCGTGGCGTTTCTACGACCATTTCCGCACCGACGCCGAAGCGGCCGCGCGTCTGCCGCAGATCGGCACGCACACGCCGGTGCTCGCGAACGACGGCGCGGACCTCGCCGCGGCCTTGCAAACCATCCGCGAGATCGGCGACCCGGCCGCACTCGACGCCGCCATCGACGACGCCTTTCCGGGTTCGAGCCTCGACGTCACGACACAGGACGGCCGCTTCGAAGTGGTGATGCAGCAGCATGGCCTGCTGCGGCCGCTGAAGGGCGCGGAACTGTCGGACGGCACCTTGCGCTATCTGCTGCTGGTCGCCGCCTTGCTCACGCCGCGGCCGCCGGAGCTTCTCGTGCTGAACGAGCCTGAAACGAGCCTGCATCCGGACCTGCTGCCGGCGCTCGCCCGCCTGATCGCGCGGGCGGCCGCACATTCGCAGGTGCTGGTGGTGTCGCACGCGGCGCGGCTGATCGCGGCGCTGGAACGGGAGGAGGCGAGCCAGTCGATCGTGCTGGAGAAGCATTTCGGCGCCACCCGTATCACCGACGAGGACGAGCGCGATCTGCCGCCCTGGAAATGGGCCGCCCGATAACCGCGGGACCGTTTCGGTGGCGAGTCGCATGTAAGCTGAATGTAACAGCGCCGAGAAAGTGCAAGATTGGGGGCTTTTTGTTGTCCCGTGGTGAATAATGCGTCGATGCCGGTCGTGCACCGCGCCGCAGCGCGGCCATTGCATCGATCGGAGGTAGTGGCGCTGTCCATACCCAGCGCCGCTGACGCGCACCGCCGCAGGCGCAAGCCGTCAGCTCACGGAGACAGAATATGAAGATTGCGCAGATCGCCCCTTTGACCGAATCGGTGCCGCCCAAGCTGTACGGCGGAACGGAGCGCGTCGTGTCGTACATCACCGAGGCGCTGGTCGATCTCGGCCATGACGTGACGCTGTTCGCGAGCGGCGACTCCGTGACCAACGCGAAACTCGAAGCCGTCTGGCCGCGCGCGCTGCGTCTCGATCCGGGCATTCGCGACCGCGTGGCGCCCCATATGCTGCTCATGGAACTGGTGCGCCGTCAGGCGGAGAATTTCGACGTCCTGCATTTCCACCTGGACTATTACTCGTTCTCGGTGTTCAAGCGCCAGGAAACGCCGTTTGTCACGACCATGCATGGCCGCCTCGATCTGCCCGAGCAGCAGCCGGTGTTCGACACCTTCAACACCGCGCCGGTGATCTCGATTTCGAACGCGCAGCGCCATCCGCTGCCGCAGGCCAGGTGGCTGACCACCGTGTATCACGGCCTGCCGGAGCAGCTTTATACGCCGCAGCCGGTCGAGCAGAAGTATCTTGCGTTTCTCGGCCGGATCTCGCCGGAAAAGCGGGTCGACACCGCGATCAGGATTGCGGGCCGCTGCGGCATGCCGATTCGCATCGCCGCCAAAGTGGATGCCGCCGATCGCGAGTATTTCGAACGCGACATCCGGCCGTTGCTCGATTTGCCGTACGTGGAGTTCATCGGCGAGATTGCGGATCATCAGAAGGCCGAATTCCTGTCCGGGGCGCACGCGTTGCTGTTTCCGATCGACTGGCCCGAGCCGTTCGGCCTCGTCATGATCGAAGCGATGGCATGCGGCACGCCGGTCATCGCGTTCAACCGCGGCTCGGTGCCGGAAGTGCTGGAAGACGGTGTGACGGGCTTTATCGTGGAAGACGAGATCGGCGCGGTGGCGGCGGTCAATCGCCTGCACAAGATGCCGCGAGCGGGCGTGCGGCAGCGCTTCGAGGAGCGTTTCACGTCGCACCGCATGGCTCAACAGTATGTGAACGCGTATCAGTCGGTGATTCGCGCGCAGAAGCGTTCGCGCTTCAAGGTGATCGACACGTCGGGAAGCTGAGCCGGAAAGATCTGGACAGCGAGCGTGGCGGGGTGAAAAAAGAGCGGCGATGCATTTGAGTGCATCGCCGTTTTTTTGTTGCTGCAGCATTCGGGACAATGGCGTCAGGCAGCGCGACCGGCTGCGCCGAGCCGCGAGCGGACCACAAAAGCTCACTGCCGCGGCGCCTGCCACATTGCTTGCGTTGCAAAGCGGGCTGCGCGGGATTGCGTCTGATCCGGCCACCGCTGCTCACGGAAACCCGGCGGATCAGACGCACACCCCGCAGTCCGGCGACCGGCGCGCGCGCCTTAGATCTTCAGACGCGTAACCTTGGTGCCTTGCAGCGATACATCGGCCATCAGGCCGGCATTGGTCAATACGAACACTTCGACCGGAGCCGTAGCCGTGGTGGTGTCGATCGCGCCGTTGGCGCCCATCTTCACCAGCGCGACGGAGGCGTCGCCGCCCGCCGACCAGCCGTCGGCATTGCGGAATTTGTCCAGTGCGTCCTGCGTCATGAACAGGAAGATGATCGCCTTCGACTGCGCACCTGCCTGCAGGCCGAACGAACCGGAAATCGTGCTGTAGTAACCGACCGTGCCGCCGCCGACCTTCAGCGAACCTTCGCCGTACTGACCGCCGACGATAAAGCCGACCTGAAGCACCGACGGGAAAACGAGGACGCCGCGCGCCTTCGAAACCAGTTCGCGCGAGCCCTGCACAGTCGTGAAAAGCCGCGACATCGTGCCTTCGACACTAGCGTCGATCGACTGGCGCTTGGATGAGTCGGTGGCAGGGGTGTCCGGGTTGCCTTTATTCGTCGTACAACCAGCCAGTGCAAGGCCTCCGAAAGCGAGCGCAGCGGTAGTCTTCAACATGAAGTTTCGTCTTTGCATCGTTTTTCTCCGTCATTGTTCCGGGGCGCAACCTCATCTGATGTTGCCGGGTTGCTTTTGAGTTATATCACACGCAAGCACAAATAGCGCGCTTCCTTGGCAGGCGAAAAGCCTTGTGCGGCGGGGGTTTCCGGCTAGTCTTAAGAGATCGTGCCGTAATTTTGACTGGTGCCGGCGAGCGCCCCGCGGGCTCGCGGGCCGCGCATCGGAACAGGCTTCCGGGAAATCGGGCCTGATTTGACCTCGCTCAAGGGGACTGAAGCGGCAGCGGCGCCAACAGTTCGTTTTTACCGATTTTCACGCGCCGCGGATCAGCGTTGTAATCAAAGTGAAAGTGTTGCGTCGATGCCGCAGATCGGCGCCTGGAGCGGGCGCGCCGTCATCCGTGATTCGCCGGGGTTTTGACCGGCGGCGGACGCCGCAGCACGCGGCGCAGCATGCCGATCAGCACACCAATCAGAAACAGCGTGACGGCCGGCACGACCCAGTAACCGACGAAGGCGTGCCACAGATAAGCCATCAGGGTAGTGCGGCGCACGCTGTATTCGTTGCGGGCGTCCTGCTGACGCGCCGCGTTGGCGGCCAGCACATCGGCCGGACAACCGGCGGCTCGCGCTTCGTCGGGATTGCCGTGACAGCGCGCAGGGGCGCCGGCCGCGCGTTGCGCGTCGGTGAAATTCCAGGTGGTCAGTGCGCGGTCGAGGTCGACGGCGTTGTACGCCATTTCCTCGCGGATCTCGCTCACCGCCACGATCGCCACGGGCACTGCCCAGAAAATCATGACGACCAGCCACCGCCTTAGCCAGCGGTTTTTATGCTTCGATACCATCCTTGCCTCCGTGGATGCTCTGCAGCTCCAACGACAAGATGGCGGCCCGTCTAATGTTGTATATGGGGGTGGGCCGTCTCCGCAGCCATCATAGAAGAAAAATGGCGCGTTCGGGCGGACGCCCGGGGTGGGCGTGGGGCGGAGAGTGGGAAGCGGGCGTGCCGGAAACGGCGTTGCGTTGTTCGAGCGCAGGGCGCTCGCGCGCCGCGCTGCTGGCGCGGCGCTGACTCACGATGTTTAGTTGGACGGTGCCGACGACAGGCAGCTCTTCATGAACGCCTTGCGGTCATCACCCTTCTTGCCGGTGGCTTGCGTGTTGCACGCCTTCATCTTGTCCTGCTGACTCATCGGCGCAGCGGCCGCCGGCTTCGCGGACAGGCACGTTTTCATGAATGCCTTGCGGTCATCGCCCTTCTTGTCACCGGCCTGCTTGTTACAGTCGGCCATTTTCGTCTGCTGGCTGTTCTGTGCGAACACCGGAGAAACGAGGACAGCGCCCAGCACCAGCGTAGCGATAGCGGATTGGACTTTCATGTGACACTCCATCGGTGGTGAAAACGTTTTTGGTGGTTCATGCGCGCGGGCGTCAGCGATATCCGGGACCCTCGGCAACGCCCATTATGGCAAATGCTGTCTGCCAGAACGGCCGGAACGGCAATCCGGTTGACAGATGCTCACGCTGGTTTTCCCTGACGGGGAGGGCAGCGAATACGTATTGGAGAATGAAAGGGCAATGGCGATCGTAGCGAATTATGTTATGCAATCCAGATTAAATGTGCGAGGCGGATTCAAACGGAATTAGCGCGAGGAAATGCGCCGGTCACGTGAAAAAATAAAACATGCATTGGGCATTGCTGCGGATGCAACTGAATAGTAAATCGGAAGTAAATTCCATAAGCTGTCGTTTAGGTAACATTGACCACAACGCATGCCGGCAGTTCGCCGCCGTCCGCTCACGGAAGGCCGGCGGCCACTTCGCAACACGCTGCGGGGCGAGGGAAGGGATGGCGGCAGTCTTTAAAAATGCATGAAACCAGTGAGATGAAACCAGGTCTACTGAGCGTATCGGCGCGGCATTGAGCGGCGGACTCAGGCGCTTTTGGCTGGCGTCACCGGGCCGGATGGGCGGCGCCATTCTCCGCACGGTGATGCGCAGCACATAGACCATCAATCATTGCTTCCTGCTTGCCGGCATTCGTCCAGGCGCTTGCCGGGGTGACCAGAATTCATGCCTCGAAGACGGTGGGATTCGTTAAAGCCAATTCGCCGTCGATATCCCATTGTTGTGCGCTGCAATAGCGTAATTTTTCAGCAAGAACCAACCGGACTTGTGTGACGGCAATGCGAGAAAAGACGCAGCAAAAAGGACAAGTTTGTTTCTATCCGTAACACTTGTCTCACGCATATTCACGGAAACCCTGGGGATGGTATGCTTCGTGCACAATTCTCCCATGCACGAGTGAGACCACGTTTTGTGCTTCGCAATAGGGATAAACCGCACTAAGACAGGGCGGGTTTGACCGGCAGACAGAACGTACAAGACATATTTGTGCAACCGCGGGCTGCACACGGATCGTGAAAGTTGAATCCGTGGCGTCCCAAAGCCGCGGCCCGGCCAGGCTGCGTGGAGAAAATCCAATGTTTTTCGATGAGCTAAGCAATGACGAATGGGCGCTGCTGGCAGCGCTTGTCTCAGATGAGCCGGCCGTCCGTCTAAATCGACGCGGCCGGCCGCGCGCCGAACCACGCATCGTGGCGAATGCCGTGTTGTGGATACTCACAACCGGCGAGCCCTGGTCGAAACTGCCCGGCCGCTATCCGTCGGGTCCCACTTGCCGGCGCCGTTTTGAAGAGTGGCAGTTGAACGGCACGCTCCTCGAGATGGTTCGGCTGCTGTCGCAAACCGGGCGCACCTTTGCGTACGTCCCCCAGCCGGCGCCGCCCGTCGCGGCCAAACCTGCGGCACCGGTAGCGGAAAGCCCGCGCGCGCGCGACGAAACGCTGCGCGGCGTGTCCTGGAGAAGTCCCGAGTCGTGGCAGGCGCCCGGCGTGTCCAACAGCCTGAGCCACTGGCGTTCGGCCGATCCGATTGCGGACATTACCCGTCAGTTGTCAGGAGCAGCGCACGTCGCGCCAGACGTGCCGCCGGTATCGCGCGCGCCGGCCGCACCCGCACGATATGTCGATGTCGCGAGCCCGCACGCGTTTCGTCCGGACGAAGCGGGAGCGGTCAATGCGGCCATGCATGGTCTGAATTCCGCTGTCGCGACGGCGCGCGCCACACCCGCGCCCGACGACCGGCGCAGCCCGCTGTCATTGAGCCTCGCGCCACGCGGCACGGAAATCGCCGATCGTGGCTACGTGATTTACGTCGCGGCGGAGCGGGTGCCGAACGCCATGTTTCGCGCATGGGCGGAAATCATGAAGGACGGCAAACGCGTCGAGCGTTCCGGTCTCGTCGGCCCGCGCTTTGCGGATGCGGATGCGGCGGAGCACTACGCGCTCGACTGGGCGCGGCAGTGGATTGATCGCGAATGCCTCACGCTGGCGGCAGCAGCAGAATCCGCGGCTGCGGCTCGTGCATCGACGCAAGCATCGACTCAGGCATCGGCGCATGTTTCACCAACTCCGGTGCCCACGGCGGCTCGTCCGCTGCCTGCCTTGCGCCACGTGCCCGAACCGGTCGCGGCCAGTCACGGCGCACCTTTGCATGGACCGCTGAACGCGTTTCGTGGTCCGCTGCGCCGTTATCCCAGCGAGCCGGCTACTGTCAACGCCGCGACCGAGAGCAGTGCATCGGATCGTTTTACGTCGTACCCAGAACTCATCTCCCACGCAGGGTGAGCACGGCAGTTCCCCGCGGCCGGTAGGAGCAACCGCCGCAGGTTCCCGCTTCATTCGTTGTGATTCACTGGTGATGTCAGAAGGACGCCGTTCGCCGACGCCCGTTGATCGACGCTTGCTGGTGACTTGTCACTGGCGTCCGTAAGTGTCGTCGAAGCGCACGATATCGTCTTCGCCGAGATACGAACCGGACTGGACCTCGATCATTTCGAGCGGTATCTTGCCCGGATTTTCGAGCCGGTGAGTGACACCCAGCGGAATATAAGCCGATTCGTTTTCGGAGACGATAAAGCGCTCTTCACCCCGCGTGACGAGCGCCGTGCCGCGCACGACGATCCAGTGTTCGGCGCGGTGATGATGCATTTGCAGCGAGAGCCGCGCACCGGGTTTCACCACGATCCGCTTGACCTGGAAACGCTCGCCGGTGTCGACGGAATCGTAATTACCCCACGGACGATGCACCTTGCGATGGTTGGCCGCTTCCAGCCCGCCGTCGCTGCGAATCCGGCCCACGATCTTCTTCACGTCCTGCACGCGCGACTTGTCGGCGACCAGAATGGCGTCGGCCGTTTCCACCACCACCAGGTCCTGCGTGCCCACGCAGGCAATCAGGCGTCCTTCCGAATGCGCGAAGGTCGAGACGGCGCCTTCGAACATCACACGGCCGCGCCCCACGTTCTGGTCGGCGTCCTTGTCCGAGATGTCCCAGATCGCGTCCCACGAACCCACGTCGGACCAGCCGGCCTGCAACGGCACGACGATGCCGGTGGCCGCGCTCTGATCGGTGCCGAGCTGTTCCATCACCGCGTAGTCGATCGAATTGGACGGCGAGGCGCTGAACGCGTCGCGCTGCAGGCGGAAGAAGTCGCCATCCGCCTTGCCGCCCGCGAAGGCCGCGTCGCACGCTTCGTAAATGGCCGGCTGGAAATAGCGGATCGCCTTCAGCCAGGTCGACGCGCGCATGATGAAAATACCGCTATTCCACCAGTACTCCTGCGATTCGATATACCGCTGCGCCAGCTCCAGATGCGGCTTCTCGACGAAGCGATCGAGCTTGTGCGCGCCGATCCTGCCGGCGGCTTGCGTGCCGGCCTGCTGCATATCATTAGTCGTGCCAAGCGCTGCGCCGATGCGAATGTAGCCATAGCCCGTTTCCGCGCGCGTCGGCACGATACCCATCGTGACGATATGCCCGGCTGCCGCATGCTGCACGCCGGTCGCCACTGCCGCATGAAATCCGGCGATGTCCGTGACCGCATGATCGGCGGGCATCACCACCATGATGCCGTCTTCGTCTTGCGCGGCGACCGAGAGGGCGGCCACCGTGAGCGCCGGCGCCGTGTCGCGTCCGGTGGGTTCGAGAATCAGCCGGGTCGGCTTGCCGCTCGTGCGCAATTGCTCGGCGGTGGTGAAGCGCTGCTCTTCATTGGCCACCACGATGAGTTGCTCGGTGAGCGGATAGCCGGCTTCGAGTCCTTCGAGACGGCGCGTGGTGGACTGCAGCAGCGAATCGTCGCCGAGCAGGCCGATGAGCTGCTTCGGGTGCTGTTCGCGCGACATCGGCCATAACCGCGTGCCGGAGCCGCCCGCCAGAATCACAGGATGAACCTTGAGCTTGACGTTCAGGGACTTGACTTGCGTGGACCGGGTGTCGGCAGACGTGGCCGTAACCGGAGCTGTCATGATGGACTCCTCGAGGCTGGGTGAATGCCTCGATTTTTATCACGAACCCGGGAATCAATAAAAGCGCGTTAAATGGAAACTATATAAAGCGATCAATAAAATTATCCATTTCATGAAGAAAAAATGTCTCGCCAATTTTTTAAAAAGAAAAATTACGCGAAAAAAATCACGGGCTATTTTTTTATCGCCGTCCGGATCGCAGAATGATCGCGGAGACTGTGGCGTAAGCTTCGTAGGAAAACGATCGGACGACGCCGGATCGGCCTGTGGAAAGGCGTTCTGGCTGATGAAAAAACACCGGAAACGGTAAAAAATGCCGAACAAAATTCAGAAAAAATGCCGAAACATTGACCGATACAATTTGAGATATTTTGCGGTCTTGCAGTGGGAATTTTAATATCGCTTTATCTATACCTGTACAAGGGTATTCACTCATTCCGGCACACATTTCCTGATCCGGTCGTTCAGGCGATCTTTTCGATTGGGAAACAGAAGGGCAATTAGCACCGCTTCGAACAGTTTCGCGTCGCGCATGGAATGGCATGACGCGGATAGCGGCGTTGTGCGTCCCATCGCCGGAGTGGATTTCAACCAACCAACGGATGGCACTTGACTGACGAACTGAGGGGCAGCGCATGCTGAGCGTTCTATCGAGAATCATCGACATCGCCATGGTCGCGCTCGGTGCCGCCATTGCGGCGGCCGTGCACAGCGGGAAAGCCGTGTGGCTGGACGACATGCAAAGCGTCTCGCTCGCGTTCGACTGCCTGCTGGTGGTGGTATTTTTCCCGGCGCTCGGGATCTATCAGTCGTGGCGCGGCAAGCCGCTGTACGACCTGCTGTGCCGCGTGGCGGGCGGCTGGCTGCTGGTGGAAGTCACCGGCGTGCTGATCAGCTTCAGCCTGCACCGCTCGGACAGCCTGTCGCGGTTGTGGCTCGTTTATTGGGCTGCGGCCACGATCGTGCTGCTGATCGTCACCAAGGTGATCGTCTATTCGATCCTGCGCGGACTGCGCCGCGAAGGCTTCAATCAGCGCGCGGTGGCGATCGTGGGCGGTGCGCCGTACGGGCGCTTTCTGATCCAGCAGATGCGCAGCCGTCCGGATGCGGGCTTCAGCCCCGTCGTCGTGTTCGACGAGGACGGCACCATCAATCCGTATGAGGACCCCGACGCGGGCGAGGCGATCGAAGGCGTGCCAGTCGAGCGCGACTATCAGCGCATGCTGCACCTCGTGCGCCAGCGCGCGATCCGCGAGTTGTGGCTTGCGCTGCCGATCTCGAAGGAGAAAGCGATTCACCGCTTCGTGATGGATTTGCGCAACGACTTCGTGAACATCCGCTTCATTCCCGACGTGCGCAGCCTCACGCTCTTCAATCAGCCAATGGTCGATCTGCTCGGCGTGCCGGCGATCAACCTCGCCGCTTCGCCGATCACCGATCTGCGCGTGCTGCCCAAGCGCGTGTTCGACCGCCTGTTCGCGCTCGCCGCGTTGACCGCGCTCGCGCCGGTGATGGTCGTGATCGCGGTGATGGTCAAGCTGAGCTCGCCCGGTCCGGTGTTCTTCCGGCAGAAGCGCAAGGGTATCGACGGCAACCAGTTCGAGATCTACAAGTTCCGCTCGATGAAGATCCACCACGAAGAGGCCGGCAAGATCACCCAGGCCACGCGGCGCGATCCGCGCATCACCGCGGTCGGCGCGTTCCTGCGGCGCACCAGCCTCGACGAGTTGCCGCAGTTCATCAACGTGCTGCGCGGCGAGATGTCGGTGGTGGGTCCACGTCCGCACGCGCTCGAACACGACGACATCTACAAGGATCTGGTGAAGGGCTACATGCACCGCTACCGGATCAAGCCGGGCATTACCGGGTGGGCGCAGATCAACGGCTATCGCGGCGAAACCGATCGCATCGAAAAGATGATGGGCCGCGTCAAGCTCGATCTGTACTACATGCAGCACTGGACCTTCTGGCTCGACATCAAGATCGTCGTGCTAACGCTGTGGAAGGGCTTTGTGGGCAGCAATGCTTATTGACGGCCCCCACCTGTCGCTTGGCGCCAGCCCCCCGAGGGATGCAAGAAAACCTGGGGCGGCCCGGCGTTTTCTTGCGGGCTTCGGTCACGCGTCATGTGACTTTTTACTGGATTCAATTCTGCGAGGTGTAATACATGAACCTGACGATCATCGGTAGTGGCTACGTAGGCCTCGTGACAGGCGCGTGTCTGGCCGACATTGGCCACGACGTGTTCTGTCTCGACGTCGATCAGCGCAAGATCGACGTGCTCAACAACGGCGGCGTGCCGATCCATGAACCGGGTCTGCAGGAGATCATCGCGCGCAATCGCAAGGCCGGCCGCCTGAAGTTTTCGACCGACGTCGAAGCGGCGGTCGCGCACGGCGATATCCAGTTCATCGCGGTCGGCACGCCGTCCGACGAAGACGGATCCGCCGACCTGCAATACGTGCTGGCCGCCGCGCGCAACATTGGCCGCCATATGACGGGCTTCAAGGTGATCGTCGACAAATCCACTGTGCCGGTCGGCACGGCCTCGCGCGTGCGTGACGTGATCGCTGCCGAACTGGCCGGCCGCAACGCTGCGCACATGTTCTCAGTGGTGTCGAATCCCGAGTTCTTGAAAGAGGGCGCGGCGGTGGAAGACTTCACGCGGCCCGATCGGATCGTGCTCGGTTGCGACGAAGACGTGCCGGGTGAAAAAGCGCGCGAGCTGATGAAGCGCCTCTACGCGCCGTTCAACCGCAATCGCGAACGCACGCTGTACATGGACGTGCGCTCGGCCGAATTCACCAAGTACGCGGCCAACGCCATGCTCGCCACGCGTATTTCGTACATGAACGAACTCGCGAATCTGGCCGACCGCGTCGGTGCGGATATCGAGGCGGTGCGGCGCGGCATCGGGTCCGATCCGCGCATCGGCTACGACTTCCTGTATGCCGGTTGCGGCTACGGCGGTTCGTGCTTTCCGAAGGACGTGCAGGCGCTGATCCGCACGGCCGCCGACCACAAGGCGAATCTGCGCATTCTCGAAGCGGTGGAAGCGGTCAACGACACGCAGAAGCAGGTGCTCGCGCAGAAGATCGTCTCGCGTCTGGGCGAAGACCTGTCCGACCGCACCTTCGGCGTATGGGGCCTCGCCTTCAAGCCGAATACCGACGACATGCGCGAAGCGCCGAGCCGTCCGCTGATCGCCGAACTGCTGCGCCGCGGCGCCCGCGTGAAGGCATACGATCCGGTCGCGATCGACGAATCGAAGCGGGTGTTCGCGCTGGATCTGAAGGACGTGCCGCAGCAGCATGCGCGCCTGTCGTTCGTGAAGGAAGAGATGGAAGCCGCCGAAGGCGCGGATGCGCTGGTGATCCTCACCGAATGGAAGGTGTTCAAGAGCCCGGACTTCGATTCGCTCAAACGGATCCTCAGGACGCCGCTGATTTTCGACGGCCGCAACCTGTACGAGCCGGACGCGCTGCTCGAACTCGGTATCGAGTATCAGGCAATCGGCCGTCAGCACGCGCTGCGCAGCGCCCCGGCGAAGGTCGGCGCGAACGGCTTGCCGCTCGCGCATGTGCCGGCGCTGAATGCCGCCGGAGCCGGCCGCTGAGCTGCCGCCGGAGCGCCGCCATTGCACCGTCAAGCACCCGCTCAGCCGCCGTCACGCGCCTCATCACGGAGCCCGCCATGTTTGCCAATGTTCTGATCGTCTGCCACGCCAACGTGTGCCGTTCGCCTGCCGCCGAAATGCTGTTCAAGGCGCGGCAACGGGCGGCGTCGCGTTCGCACGCGGAGCCGATCGCGTTTCATTCGGCGGGTCTGCGTGCCGTGAACGGTCACGGCATGGACCCCGTGATGCGGCGCCTGCTCGCCGAGCAGGGCGTCGCCTCGGGCATCCACTACGCGCGGCGTCTGGACCGGCAACTCGTGCGCAGCGCCGATCTGGTGCTGGTCACCGAGCGCGCGCAGGTGAGCGACGTCGAAGCACTCGATCCGGCTTCGCGCGGCAAGGTCTATCCGCTCGGCAAGTGGGAAGCGGATTCCGACGTCGCCGATCCGCACGGCGGGGCGGAAACCGCTTATAGGGAGAGTCTCGTGCTCATCGAACATCTGGTCATGGGATGGCTGAAAAAAATATGCTGATGAAAAAACTCACTGCACACCCGTTCACGGACGGCAAGTCGACGAATTTCAGGTCCGGACTCGCCGCCACGCTTTTGCTGACGTCCTTTCTGTCGGCCTGCGCCACCGCACCTGGCAACTACCTCGATACCTCCCGTCTGAAAGACGACGGCCAGCACGACAGTCAACCCGCCGAAACCTATCCGGTCCATCTCATCGACGCGAATGTCGTGACCGCGCAGGCGCAAGCCGCCGCGGCGAAGATCCAGGTACTGCCGACCTCCACCGTGAGCGACCCGTCGCAGTATGTGTACCGGCTCGCGCCGCAGGACATTCTCGGCATCACCGTGTGGGATCACCCGGAACTGACCACGCCGCAGGGCAGCACGCTGTCGGCGGGCGGCAACACCACGCAGTCGATCGGCGGCGCGTTGCAGCAGCCGTACACGGCCGCGCTGCCGGGGCAGGCCGATCCGTACGGCCAGACCATTGCCGCCGACGGCACGATCTTTTTCCCGTTCGTCGGCCGCATTCGCGCCGCCGGCAAAACCGTCAGCGAGTTGCGCGATCAGTTGAGCACCGGACTCGTGCGCTATATCCGCAATCCGCAGGTGGACGTGCGCGTGCTGTCGTATCGCGGCCAGAAAGTGCAGGTGACCGGCGAAGTGAAGACGCCGGGCCCGCTCGCGGTGAGCGACGTGCCGCTCACGCTGGTCGACGCGATCACGCGTTCGGGCGGCACCAATGCGGACGCCGATATTCAGCGCGTGCGTCTCACGCGCAACAACAAGCTCTACATACTCGACGCCGACCGCATGCTCGATCGCGGCGACACCACGCAGAACGTGATGCTGCAAAACGGCGACGTGATCAACGTACCGGACCGCACCGACAGCCGGATCTTCGTGATGGGCGAAGTGAAGACGCCGATCCAGCTGCCGATCATCAGGGGGCGCATGACGATCGCCGACGCGCTCACGCAGGCCGGCGGCATTCTCGACACGGACGCCAATCCGCGTCAGATCTTCGTGATGCGCGGCATGAGAGATCACCCGACCACGCCGGACGTGTATCGCCTCGACATGACGCAGCCGGACGCCATCATGCTGTCCTCGCAATTCCAGTTGCAGCCGCTGGATGTCGTGTACGTGGGCACCGCTGCGTCGACCACCTTCAACCGTGTGTTGCAGCAGGTGCTGCCGACTGTGCAGACGTTGTTCTACCTGAAACAGCTGACGCGCTGATCATCTGAACCGCTGTCGTCAGGCCCGCGCCGCGCCGCCCATCGGGGACGCGGCGCGGGACCGAAGCAAACGCGATGTAACCGATACGGGAAGCGAATTGTGAGCAACCAGATCTCTCCACACATGGCCGGTCCGATCAAGACCGAAGAAGAGGACGTCGTCCTCGGGCAACTGCTGCAGGTGATCCTCGACGACATCTGGTGGCTGATCGCCATCGCCGCCGTGATCGTCGCGATTGCGGGTGCGTACTGCTTCCTCGCCAAGCCGATCTATTCCGCCGATGCGCACGTGCGGGTCGAGCAGTCCGACAACACGTCACAGGCGCTCACGCAGACGCAAACGGGCGCGGCGATCACCACCGGCTCGACCGCGCTGCCGACCGACGCCGAGATCGAAATTATCAAGAGCCGCGGCGTGGTCGGCCCGGTCGTGCAGCAGCTCAAACTGAACTTCAGCGTCACGCCGAAGACCTTCCCGCTGCTCGGCAGCATCGCCGCGCGCATGGCGACGCCGGGTCAGCCGGCGCGTCCGTGGCTGGGCTTGTCGTCGTACGCATGGGGCGGTGAAGAGGCCGACGTCGATTCGATCGACGTGATCCCCGCGCTGGAAGGTCAGAAGCTGACCATGAAGGTGCTGGACGACCAGCACTACGAACTGTATGCGACCAACGGCGCGCTGCTGCTGCGCGGCGTCGTCGGCCAGCAGGAACAGGGCGGCGGCGTGACCATGACGGTCAACAAACTGGTGGCGCGCCCCGGCGAGGAATTCACGGTGATGCGCGCCAACGACCTCGACGCGATCACCGCGTTCCAGTCGGCCATCACGGTGCAGGAGCAGGGCAAGCAGACCGGCGTGATCCAGATTTCGCTGGAAGACAAGAGCCCGGAACATGCCGCGCTGGTCGCCAACGCGCTCGCCCAGTCGTATGTGCGCCAGCACGTGCTGAACAAGCAGGCCGACGCGAGCAAGATGCTCGACTTCCTGAAGAGCGAAGAGCCGCGCCTGAAGGCCGACCTCGAACGCGCCGAAGCCGCGCTGACCGCGTATCAGCGTCAGTCCGGCTCGATCAACGCGAGCGACGAAGCCAAGGTGTACCTGGAAGGCAGCATGCAGTACGAACAGCAGATCGCCGGCTTGCGCCTGCAGATGGCGCAGCTCACCGAGCGTTACGGCGACGACCACCCGATGCTGGTGGCCGCGCGCGCGCAGATGGCCGAATTGCAGGCGCAGCGCGCCAAATACGCCGACCGCTTCCGCGATCTGCCGGCCACCGAAGTGAAGGCCGTGCAGTTGCAGCGCGACGCGAAAGTGGCCGAAGACATCTACGTGCTGCTGCTCAACCGGGTGCAGGAGTTGTCGGTGCAGAAGGCCGGCACCGGCGGCAACGTGCATATCGTCGACGCCGCGCTGCGCCCGGGCGTGCCGGTCAAGCCGAAGAAGGCGCTGATCCTCTCGGCGGCGGTGATTCTCGGGCTGATCGCGGGCACCGGCTTCGTGTTCCTGCGCCGCAATATGTTCAAGGGCATCGACGACCCCGATCACATCGAGCGTGCGTTCCACCTGCCGGTGTTCGGCCTCGTACCGCAAAGCGCCGAACAGGCCGTGCTCGAAAGCAGCTTCCTGCGCGGCGGCGAACGCCTGCGCTCGGTGCTGGCGAATGCGCGGCCGAAGGACGTCACGGTGGAAAGCCTGCGCAGTCTGCGCACCTCCATGCAGTTCACCATGATGGACGCGAAGAACCGCATCGTCATGCTGACGGGGCCGATGGCCGGCGTCGGCAAGAGCTTCCTGACGGTCAACCTCGCGGTGCTGCTCGCGAATTCGGGCAAGCGTGTGCTGATGATCGACGGCGACATGCGCCGCGGTGTGCTCGAACGCTATCTGGGCGGTGTGCCGGATAACGGTCTCTCTGAATTGCTGAGCGGCCAGATCTCGCTGGAAGAAGCGATTCGCAGCTCGAATGTGGAGGGCCTGAGCTTCATCTCGTGCGGCCGCCGTCCGCCGAATCCGTCGGAGCTGCTGATGTCGCCGCGCCTGCCGCAATACCTCGAAGGTCTCGCCAAGCGCTACGACGTGATCATGATCGATACGCCGCCGGTGCTGGCCGTGACCGATGCGTCGATCATCGGCGCGTATGCCGGATCGACCTTCTTCGTGATGCGCTCGGGCGTGCACAGCGAGGGCGAAATCGCCGACGCGCTCAAGCGTCTGCGCGCGGCCGGCGTGCACGTGCAGGGCGGCATTTTCAACGGCATGCCGGCGCGTTCGCGCGGCGGCTACGACCGGGGCTATGCGGCGGTTCAGGAATACCTGAGCACCTGAGCCGGATGCGTTTCGGGATGCAATCCGGTCTTCGCGCAACGACGATTAAAAAGGACATCACGATGAAAGTGACGGTACTGGTTCCGACTTTCCGACGCCCGGCCGATCTGGCGCGCTGCCTCGCCGCGCTGCAACGGCAGTCGCGCCTGCCCGACGAAGTGGTGGTAGTGGCGCGCGCCGACGACGAAGCGACGCATGCCTGCCTGCGCGATCCGGCCGTGCCGGGCGCGCTGCCGCTCTCGGTGGCGCTCGTCGAAGTGCCCGGCCAGGTCGCGGCGCTGAATCGCGGACTGGACGCGGCCAACGGCGACGTGATCGCGATCACCGACGACGACGCCGCGCCGCACGCCGACTGGGTTGAACGCATCGCGGCCGCATTCGAGGGCGACGCGCGCCTCGGCGCGCTCGGCGGACGCGACTGGGTGCACGAGAAAGGCCGCGTGCTCGACGGCGAGCGGCCGCTGGTGGGCAAGGTCACGGCCCACGGCAAGATCATCGGCAATCATCATCTCGGCGTGGGCGGTGCGCGCGAAGTCGATATTCTGAAAGGCGCGAACATGAGTTATCGCCGCGAGGCGGTGCGCACCATCCGCTTCGACGCGCGCCTGCGCGGCGCGGGCGCGCAGGTCCACAACGACATGGCCTTCAGCCTTGCGGTGAAGAACGCCGGCTGGAAGCTGATGTACGACCCGCGCGTGGCGGTCGATCACTTTCCCGCCGAGCGTTTCGACGACGACCGGCGCGACGCGCAAACCATGACCGCGTTGCGCAACGCCGCCTTCAACTTCCATCTGATTCTGCTCGACCAGTTGCCGCCGCTGCGCCGCGAAACCGCCTGGTGGTGGTGGACGCTGGTCGGCACGCGGGTTTATCCGGGGCTCACGCATGCGGCGCTCGCGCTGCTCTCGAAGCAGGCCGGCCTGAAGCTCACGCGTTGGCGTGCGGTGCGCACCGGCGCCCACGAAGCGCGCCGCGCGCTGTCCCGCGCCGCGTGAGTTCCGCGTTCCCTACGTTCACGCAGCGCGTTCGCGCGTCGGCAGCCCGCATGCGGGCCGCCGATGCCCCTTTCCACCGGCAGAGCGGAGTGTCTGCATGAGTACGAAAGTCCACGTTCATCTGTTTTACGGCGCGGATCCGCGCTTTTACCGGCCGGGCGACAATATCGGCTGCCTGTACGGCTATCACCACGCCGAATCCGACGCGTTCGCGCTGACCTATTCGCAGGACGCCCGCGAAGGCAAGCCGGTGCGGTTGCTGCGCCGTGCGCTGAAGGCCGCGCTCGGCTTCGACTTCATCCATACGTGGCGCAATCGCGCCGAGATGCTGCGCTCGGACGTGATCTGGACGCATACCGAGCAGGAATGGCTCTCGGCCGCGCTCATGCTGTTGCTGAGCGGCCGCAAGGCGGGCACCGATAGCGGCCCCTTGCTGCTCGCGCAAAGCGTGTGGCTGCTCGACAAGTGGCCTTCGTACGGCGTGCTGCGCAGCTGGCTGTATCGCAAGCTGATGAAGCGCGCGGATCAGCTCACCACGCTCGCCAGCGAAAACGCCGAATTGTGCCGGCGCTATTTCGATCGCGACGCCAGGCCGCTGCTGTACGGCCTGAATACGCGCGATTTTCCGGTCAGGAGCCCTGTTGAGTGGACGCCGCACACGCCGATCCGCATCGCCGCCATCGGCAACGATCGCGACCGCGATTGGGAGACGCTCATCCAGGCATTCGGCAACGACGCGCGCTATACCGTGAAGCTCGCTACGCGGCGCCGGATTCCCGCGTCGCTGCGCGCGCCCAACGTCGAGATCGCGCTGTTCTCCGGCATCAGGAAGCAGCACGAACTGTACGACTGGGCCGACGTGATCGTCGTGCCGCTGCGGCCGAATTCGCACGCCTCGGGCATCACGGTGATGCTCGAAGCAGCGGCGGTTGGCAAGCCGATGGTGGTGACGAATGTCGGCGCGTTGCAGGATTATTTCCCGGCGGGCGAGGCGTTCTATATCCCGCCGTTCGATCCGCGGGCACTGCGCGAAGCGGTCGACCAGCTCGCCGCCGCACCGGCGGACGCGTTGCGCCAGGCGCAGGCGGCCGCGGCCGGTTTGCTGTCGCGCGATCTGACCACGCAGCACTACGCGATGCAGCATGTGCGGATCACCCAGGAGATGCTGCGCGCGAGGGCCGCGACGCGCGCGCGCCCGGCGGCCAGCATGGCTGCGGCTGCGGCGACGACGGCGGCGGCAGTGGCCGAGCCCGAGCGGTCGGCGCGCCAGTCGCGTGGAGGTCTCTGAACGATGTCGACGATCGCGCGAAGCGCCGATAGCTCGAACAGCGGCTCGAACAGCGCGGGACGGGCGCCGTCCCGTACCCGCAAGGAATGGCTGCCGGAGGCTTTGCTGTGGCTCGTCACGGCGCTGCTGATCGGCGCGCATCAGGGCACGGTGCTCACGCTCGCGTTTCCGATGCTCGCGATCCTGACGGGCCTGTGGCTCTACTTCAGGAGCCCGGCGCGCTACATCGGCTTCATGTGGTGGCTGTGGTTCCTGAGCCCGGAAGTGCGGCGTCTGGCCGACTGGTCCAAAGGCTCGTTCACGCCGACCAGCCTGATCCAGGTTGCGCCGCTTGCGGTGACGATGATCAGCGCGCTGTCGCTGCTGCGCTACTACAAGCTGCTCGCGCAGCGGCGCGGCCTGCCGGTGCTGCTGATCCTGCTCGGGCTGATCTATGCGTTCCTGGTGGGCGTGATGTCGAGCGGACCGCTCGCGGCCACCTACGATCTCGCGAACTGGCTCTATCCGATCCTGATCGGCTTTCACATCATGGCGCACACGCGCCAGTATCCGAAGTACCGCGACACCATCGTCAATACGTTCATCTGGGGCATGCTGGTGATGGGCGGCTACGGCCTCGTGCAGTTTTTCATCATGCCGCAGTGGGACGCGCTGTGGATGCTCGGCTCGCAGATGAACTCGCAAGGCGACCCCGTGCCGATGGGCGTGCGCGTGTTCAGCACGATGAATTCGTCTGGACCGTTCGCGTTCGCGATGATGGGCGCGATGGTGTTCGTGATGGCGGCCACGCACCGGGTACGCTGGATCGCCGCGGCGCTCGGCTTTTTCGCGTTCGCGCTGAGCCTCGTGCGCTCGACCTGGGGCGGCTGGGTCATCGCGCTGCTGATCCAGCTCGTCAAATCGAACAACAAGGTGCGGGTGCGCATCATCGCCAGCGCGGTGCTGCTGGCGGGGCTCTGCGTGCCGCTGCTGGCGGTCGGCCCGGTTGCCGAGCGGATGCAGGCGCGCCTCACCACCATCGTCAACCTGAACGACGACCAGAGCTATGCGGCGCGTAACGAATTCTATGCGACCTTCGCCAAAACCGCCTTTACCGATGTGTCCGGCGAGGGCATGGGCGCGACCGGCACCTCCACCAAGCTCTCGAACGACGGCGGCCAGCTCGGCCAGTACGGCAACTTCGACAGCGGCGTGATGAACATTCCGTTCGTGCTCGGCTGGCCCGGCACGCTGCTCTACATGTCCGGCATTGTCTGGATCCTGACACGCGCCGTGCTCGCGTCGTTCAAGCTGCGCAACGACAAATTCGTCTCCGCCTGCCTGAGCCTGAGTCTCGCGACCTTCGCGATGCTGGTGTTCACCAATTCGCTGGTGGGCACGGGCGGCTTGCTGCTTTTCATGAGTGTTTTTTCGATCCTTTCCGCGGTGCATTACGAAAAACTGAACCGCGCAGGTACGTCATATCGCACGCTATTACTTCACGGAGGCACTGATTGAGAGTTGCCATTGTCACGCACGTTGTGCGCCATAACGACGGCCAGGGGCGCGTCAACCACGAGATCGCGCGCGCGGCGCTCGACGAGAACATCGGCGTCACGCTGGTCGCCTCGCATGTCGCGCCCGATCTGCTCGCGCATCCGAACGTCCGCTGGGTGCCGGTGAAAATCGGCCGCTGGTGGCCCACCAATCTGCTGCGCCAGCAGGTGTTCGCGTTCAGAAGCGCGATGTGGCTGCGCGCGCATCGCCGCGAATACGACGTGCTGCATGTGAACGGCTTCATCACGTGGATGCGCGCCGACGTCAACACCTCGCACTTCGTGCATAGCGGCTGGTTCGGCAGCAAGTACTACCCGTTCGGGCTCACCAAGGGCGTGTGGTCCGCGTATCAGTCGGTCTATACGCGCTGCAATGCGCTGCTCGAACGCTGGGCCTACCGGCGCTCGAAGGTGATCACAGCGGTGTCGCAAAAGGTCGCCGACGAAATCCGCGCGATCGGCCTCACGCCGGATAACCGTGTGGATGTGATCTACAACGGCGTCGATACGCAGGGCTTCGCGGCGGCCACCGGCGACCGCGAGAAATTCGGCCTGCCGAAAGACGCGTTCCTGCTGCTGTTCGTCGGCGACCTGCGCACGCCGCGCAAGAACCTCGGCACCGTGCTCGCCGCGCTCAGGTTTCTGCCGGAGCACGTGCAGATCGCGGTGGCCGGTTTTCTGCCGGGCAGCCCGTACCCGGAACAGGCGAAGGCGCTCGGCATCGCGCACCGCGTGCATTTTCTCGGGCTCGTGAAAGAGATGCCGGTGCTGATGCATTCGGTCGACGCCTTCGTCTTCCCGTCGCGCTACGAAGCGATGAGCCTGTCGCTGCTCGAAGCGATGGCGGCCGGTTTGCCGGTGGTCACCGCGCGCACCGCGGGCGGCGCTGAAATCATCACGCCGGAATGCGGCATCGTGCTCGACGATCCGGACGATCCCAAGGCGCTCGCCGAGGCGATCGCGCGTCTCGCCGGAAATCACGACGAGCGCCGCGCGATGGGTGTCGCCGCCAACGAACTCGCGACCGGCTTCGGCTGGGCGCGCATGGCCGCGCAATACATCGCGCTGTATCGCCAGTTGGCGGGGCAGCAGAAGGATCGACGGCGCAGCGAGGCGGAGGCAGCGGCGGTCGCCAGAAACGACGCGCTGACGCTGAACACGCTGGCCGGCCAGAAGAGCGCGGAATGACGCGGCGGGTTTCAACCAGCCGGCTGACGTATGCGGCGCTTCATCATCACAACTCTCAGAACGCACAGGGGTCACAATCATGACGACAAGCTCCATCAAATCGCTGCAGATCGGGATGCACTGGTTCCCCGAGCGCGCGGGCGGCCTCGACCGCATGTACTACTCGCTGGTGGGCGCGTTGCCGGGCGCGGGCGTCGCGGTGCGCGGCGTGGTGGCCGGCTCGCCGAAAGTGGCCGCCGACACCGGTGGCGCGATCAACGGCTTCGGCTCGGCCGCGCAATCGCTGCCGTTGCGCCTGATGGCCGCGCGCCGCGCGCTGCGAGAGGAGATCGGCAAGTCGCGCCCGGACGTGATTTCGTCGCACTTCGCGCTCTACACGTTTCCGGGTCTCGACGTGACGCGCGGCATACCGCAGGTCTCGCATTTTCAGGGGCCGTGGGCCGACGAAAGTCACGTGGAAGGCGCCGACTCGCTTGGCCAGCGCGCCAAGCGTTACCTGGAGCAATCGGTCTATGCGCGTTCGTCGCGGCTGATCGTGTTGTCCGAGGCGTTCGGCAAGATTCTGACCTCGCGCTATCGCATTGCGCCGGAGCGGGTGCGCGTCGTGCCCGGCTGCGTGGATGTCGAGCAGTTCAATCTGCCGATCTCGCCCGCCGAGGCGCGCCTGCGGCTGCAATTGCCGCAAGACCGGCCGATCGTGCTGGCGGTGCGGCGCCTGGTGCGCCGCATGGGCCTCGAAGATCTGATCGACGCGGTGAAGCTGCTCAAGCGCAGCGCGCCGGACGTGCTGCTGCTGATTGCCGGCAAAGGGCGGCTCGAAGGCGAACTGCAGGCGCGCATTACCGAGGCGGGTCTGGAGGACAACGTCAAGCTGCTGGGTTTCGTGCCCGATCAGCATCTGGCGGCGTTGTATCGCGCGGCGAACATCAGCGTGGTGCCGACGGTCGCGCTGGAGGGTTTCGGGCTGATTACGGTGGAATCGCTGGCCTCGGGCACGCCGGTGCTGGTGACACCGGTCGGCGGCTTGCCGGAAGCGGTGGCGGGTTTGTCGCCGAATCTGGTGCTGCCGGAGACGGGCGCGAAGGCGATCGCGGATGGTCTGGCGGGCGCGCTCAACGGCACGCTGAAGTTACCCGATGCCGAAGCATGCCGCCGTTATGCGCGTGAGAACTTCGATAACTCGGTGATCGCGAAACGGGTGGCGTCGGTGTATGGGGAGGCGATTGCGGCGGGTGGGGTGCATTGAGGGCTGAGCGGGGCACATCGCCAGTCGCGGCTGTATGAAAATTCCTTTCTCATTTTCAAAATTTTCCCGTGGCGATGAATGCGGGGCAGGAGGACCATCGATCTCACGACGGTTGATGCCTTCGTCCACCACAAGCGGTATCGCGGTGTCGCGAACGGTATCTACCTGAAAAAGATCAGTGCATGTGCTACGAAACTTCGAGATGATCCTGACTCAATGCAGATACTTCGTGACATGGTGAAATGAAAGCCGTTGTCCTTGCTGTCGCGTTGGCTGCGGCCGGCACCGTCACCATTGACGCGCGCGCAGACGGAGCCAGTCAGTTGCGTCCGGTCGTCTCGTGCGCTCTCAGTGACGGTAGTCGCGCGACACTAAAGGCCAGATCGAGTGGGCCAGATGGAAACGCCTTGTTCGTGCAAGTTGGGAATAAAGCCGAGCGCGCGTTCCTCGACATGCCAGACAGCGACTTTGTCGGTCGCATTGTCTTGTCAACCTGCATTGACAGGACGCTGATTTTTGCATTGGAGTATGGGCCGCCCTATCTGAAGGGCGTCGCGATCCGCCGGAACCCAAGAACTCACGCAGACGAAAGGATTTACTTTGCGGAGAAGGCTCTACCTCGCTGGGTGTACCTCGGGGACAGCGAGATGCTCGTGGTTATTCAAGATCGCGGCAGTGAAGCGAATGGAAGGTACGTCATCTATCGATACATTTCTGGCAAAGGGCAAACGGCGGAGCCGACAATTTCCAATGTTTTGCCTGAAAGACGTGGTCGCAAAGTCTTATTCTTGAAGACGCACTGATCCACGACCATCCACCATGCTTCGCGATTTTTGCGTTGACGAACAATGGGCCAGCCGACCCGCCGCGCTGGCGGGGGCTCGGCTGCCGCCCCGTCGAATCAGAACGTCTCGTGATGCTCGTTGCGCCCCAGATCCGCATGAACCATCATGTGGCACAGCTGTTCCAGCGTGGTTGCCGGTTTCCAGCCGAGCTTCTCGTGAGCCTTGTCCGCGCAGCCGATCAGCAGATCCACTTCGGCCGGCCGATAGAACTTCGGATTCACGCGCACCAGTGTCTTGCCGGTAGCGACATCGATACCCGTTTCGCGCTCTTCCTTGCCCGACCATTCGAGCTGATACCCCGCCGCGGCGAACGCCATGCGCACGAAATCGCGGACCGTTTCGGTGCGGCCGGTGGCGAGCACGAAGGTGTCCGGCTCATCGGCTTGCAGCATGCGCCACATGCCTTCCACGTATTCGAGCGCGAAGCCCCAGTCGCGCCGCGCGCTCATGTTGCCCAGCTCCAGCACGTCCTGCTTGCCGAGCTTGATCTTGGCGACGGTGTCGGTAATCTTGCGGGTGACGAATTCACGCCCACGCAGCGGCGATTCGTGATTGAACAGAATCCCGCTGCTCGCAAAGAGCCCATACGATTCGCGATAGTTGATCGTCGACCAATGCGCGAACAGCTTGGCCACGCCATAGGGGCTGCGGGGATAGAAGGGCGTGTCCTCGCGTTGCGGCACGGCCTGCACGAGGCCGAACATCTCCGACGTGGACGCCTGGTAGTAACGCGTCTTCGGGTTGAGAATGCGGATGCCTTCGAGCAGATTCAGCGCGCCGATGCCGGTTACTTCGGCGGTCGTCACCGGCTGGTCGAACGAAACGCCCACGAAGCTTTGCGCGGCGAGGTTGTACAACTCGTCGGCCTGCGCGCCTTCGAGCAGCCGCAGCGTCGAACCGAGATCGGTGAGATCGTGTTCGACCAGACGCAGATTCGGATGATCGAGCACACCCAGCTCACGCATACGCCAGAAATTGACGGAACTCGTGCGCCGGTAGGTGCCGGTCACGTGGTAGCCCTTGTCGAGCAGCAGTTTGGTCAGATAGGCGCCGTCCTGTCCGGATACGCCGGTGATGATCGCTTTGCGTGGTTGGCTCATAGCTTGCCTTCGTGATTGTTAAAAGAAAAAGAAGAAGCGGTCGCGCCGGTCAGGCGCATTTCATCGGCACACCCGGAAGCGCATCTCAGAAGCACGTTTCGCAAGCGCTAACGGCACCCAAAGACACCAAAGACACTCCAAACAAAGCGCGAAACGCACTTGAAAAACCGCTTCAAGGCGAGCCGTCCAGCAGCCGCCGCACCAGCGGTTCGACGACCTGAAAATCCTGCCCGGCCTTCAGCCGGTACAAACCCGGCTTGGGGTGCGCACCGTCGGACATCAACGTCTTCCAGTCCGGCAGGCTGCTGATATAGGCGAACTGATCGACCAGCGGCACCTGCTGCTCGGCCGCCACGCGGCGCGTCATCGCGACCATCGTGGCGAGCCGCGCGTTGAGGCGGTTGTCGGGCATCGGGTTCGCGGTCTGCAGAACCGGCTCCTTGCCGAGCGCGCGAGCGGTTTTCACGAGCGCCGTCTCGGCCGTGTAGAACTGTTCGGGCGTCTGGTTCTGCATCACTTCGTTGATGCCGTAGTTGATCAGCACGATCTGCGCGGGCGAGAAGGCAAGCCGTTCCTGCCAGGGCAGGCCGGCAGTCGGGCCGGCGCGCCGATTGCCCGTGCCGTCACGCAGTTGCGCCGCCATCGTGTTGCCTACGCCGTAATTCGTGACGCGCACCCGTTCGCCGTGGCGTGCCTGCAGTTCGTCCTGCAGATACGACACGGCGTTTTGCGCCTGCGGGCCGCAATGGCCGTCGCTGCACGTAATGCCGAGCGTGGTCGAATCGCCGTAGGCTTCGATCAGCACCTGCGTACGCGGGCCCGGCGCCGCGGCGGCATCAGTCGGCGCCAGCATCGACGCACTCATCCACATGCCGGCAACGAGCCATGCGCGGCGCTTCATGCGCGGCTTTGCGGCGCTTGCGGCGCCGTGCTGACGCCGCCGCCGGTCGCAGCCTGCGAATGCGTTGGTGTCTGCACAGGCGCATGCACCTTGCCCGCCGAACCGAAAATCAGGCGCTTCTCGAACGCGAACCGTGTGATGGTGGCGTAAGCGAGCGTGATCGCGAGCGCCAGCGCGGCGGTCACATAGCGGTTCAGATGCAGCGGCCACAGCGTGTACAGCACGCTCAGGTGAATCAGATAGACCGTGTAGCTGATCGTGCCGATATAGACCAGCACGGGATTGCACAACAGCCGTTTGACGATGCCCTTGCTTTGCAGGGCGATGACCACGACGGAAGTACAAAGCACCAATGAAACGCTGTAGAGCCCGGCATTCGAAAGCGGCGTATTCGCCGCGCGAAAGCGCGGAAAGTGCAGATGCAGCCAGGCCAGCACCGCCAGCGCCGCGAACAGTCCCAGCACGGCGAGACCCTTGAACGGTTCGAGCGCGTTGCGGTCGCGCCGCACGGCAACCGCGAGCAACGCACCGGCCGCGAGCAGATCCATGCGGAACGGTGTGAGGTAATAGATCGGCCAGAACGAATCGAACCAGGGCGTGGCTACCGCGCGCAGAACCGGCACCAGCACGATCAACGCGGCCGCCACGTAGCCGAGCACGCGTTCGGGCAGGAGCAGGATCACGAACGGCCAGACAATATAGAACTGCTCTTCAACGGCGAGCGACCACAGCACATTCAGGCTGTCGTGACCGCTCTGGTTGAGCGCGTCGCCGATATTGGTCGCGAAGAATGCATACCACTGCCAGTGCTGCGCCCAGCCAAAGCCGAACAGAATCGACGACACCACCATCAACAGCACGTACGGCGGCAGGATGCGGCGTGCCCGGCGTGCGTAGAAATAGCCGAAATACGACTGCCCGCGCGCCTTGCGTTCGAGCAGGATGCCGGTGATCAGAAAGCCGCTCAAAACAAAAAACAGATCGACGCCCATCCACAGCGGCGCTTTCAGTGCGTGCTGCGCGAATACGGCGAGCACGGCGATGGCGCGCAAGCCGTCGAGCTGCACGATGCGGCGGGAGTGAGAGGGCGCTAAGGGCAGTGCGCTGGCAGTCATGAACCGTCCATAGTGTGAAGCGGATGGGCCGGGCGAAGCGTCGCGCGAGGGTTGCGAAGAACAGGCGCGCTCGCTTCGCGTCGCAACGGAAGTGCAATCGATTCTAGGGAAAATAAAATCGTGAAAAAACGGGAATGAATTGGATAAATGAATCAGATTGCAACAGGGTGTTTCGTTAGCCTTTCTCAATGAATTTTTATGGTGGTGCCGAATGGGTGCGGGATATGTAATAAGTGCAGTTCGTGCCGCGAAAGATCGGTAAGGATGATGCGAAGCACGCGCGGCGTTAGGCGCCGGAGACGATTTAGTTTTAATCGATTTTTAAATCAGTTTCTTTCACGACGCTTAAAGCGTCGAATATTTTTGAATTATTTTCGATTTTCGTCGCGGTGTTTTTTCCGCGTAATGTGAGCCGTGCTGACTGGATGGCGAGGGATGGCTCGCGGGCTTTGCGCTTTCGCCTGGCTGCCGGACCACCGGACTCGCGGCGGCCGTCCTGTTGAGGGCCAGCCCGAGTCCCGGCTCCCGAATCCCGAGTCCTATCCCGCACGAATGTGTCTCATGTCCTTGCATGGCTTCCCGTGGCTTGCGCCGCTAGATCGACTGCGATTCGTACCGTCATTTCACCGGGTTATGTAGCCGCGCGAGTCTCGTTGCCCGCGTGCGGCGCGGCGCTGATTGGAGGAAATACCTTGCCCCGTTTCACGTTCAAAAGCTGGCTCGCCGTATTTGCGTGCGCTGCGGGACTGACCGCGGAATCGGTCAGTTTCGCGGTGCATGCGGAAACCGCGTTGAACGCGAAAACGTCGTGGATCGGCAATACGTTTGGTTTCGGCGACGGCACATGGGCGCAGATCAACATCACCGCTATTGCGGTGTCGCCCGACGGCAAGGTTTATACGAACGCGCCGTGGGACGAAAGCGGCGCGGAAGCGAGCGTCTATCAGAACGGCAAGATGCTCGGCTTCGCGGGCGGCACGCACGGCTGGGGCAACAGCGGCGGCAGCGCGGTCGCGGTGAATCGCAAGTACGAGTTCGTCGCGATCGCGGTCGGCAACGAGAAAGGACGGCTGGTCGAGCAGGGCGTGTGGCCGGAGAAGGGCAAGCAGTGGTTCGGCATCTCGCGCCGGCAGATCGCCGATCCGAAACGCGCCGCGCCGTTCCAGCCCGCCGCGAAAAGCGCCGATCCGCATGCGCAACTGGCGGCCGGCTTCCTGATGATGAACGAAGTGCCGACCGGCACGAGCGCCGAAATCGGCGGCCTCGCGGCGAACGACACCACGCTCTATGCGGCCAACACGGCGCGCGATCGTATCGAGGTGTACGACGCGGAGTCGATGCAGCAGAAGAGCACCTGGAGCGTGCATGAGCCGGGCCGTATTGCACTGGCGCCGGACGGCACGCTGTGGGTATTGAGCGGCACGCGCAACGACGCCGCGCCGCGTGTCGAACACTACACGGCGGCGGGCAAGCGTATCGACGAAAACTTCACGCTGCCTGGCGGAACGGTTGCAGTGGATATCGCGGTCGATGCACAAGGCCGCGTGCTGATCGCGGACAACGGTCCGCGTCAGCAGGTGCTGTATTTCAGCAGGAATAACGGCCGTTATACGGAGTCGGGTTCGCTCGGCGAGCGCGGCGGGATTTTCAGCGGCGTCGCCGGCAAACCGGGACCGCAACGGTTCAATGGGCTGACCGGCGTGGGCGTGGATGCGCGCGGCAACGTGTATGTGTCGACCAACGGCATCGGTCCGCGCTATGACCCGATCGGCGCGGGCCTCGGCGCGACGCTCGAAAGCTACGCGCCGGACGGCAAACAGAACTGGCAGGTGCAGGGGCTGCTGTTCGTCGACGGCGCATGGATCGATCCGGCGCGCCCGGACAGCGTCTATACCGGCAACAAGCGCTTCGAGCTCGATCTGTCGAAGCCTGCCGGACAGGACTGGAAATACGCGGGTTTTCTGTCGAATCGCTTCAAGTATCCGGACGACCCGGTGTTTCACACCGATCAGTATCCGGGTCTGCCGATTGCCCGCAAATTGAAGGGCCGCACCTTCCTGTATCTCACTGACATGTATGCGGACCATCTGAAGATCTATCGCTTCGATCCGCAGCATGACGGCGAAACGGCGATTCCTTCGGGCTTCATCGCGGGGCGTGAGCGCGCGGTGGCCAAGGTGCCGAATGCGCCGCCGGGCGGCGACTGGATCTGGCGCGATGCGAACGGCGACGGCAGATTCAACGCCGACGAATTCACGCTCAACACGACCGGCACCAAACTCGCGGGCGGCTGGGGCTGGTGGGTGGACACCGCCGGCGACATCTGGCGCACGCGCGATACGAAGGGCATTTATCGCTTCCGGTTCGGCGGGCTGGATACGAAGGGCAATCCGGTCTACTCGTATTCGAACATGACGCAGTACCCGGTGCCGCAGCCGTTCACGGAGCTGCATCGCGCGATCTACGACCCGGACACCGACACCCTGTACGTGACGGGCTATACGCCCGATACGCCGGTCGATCGCGGCTTCTGGAAAGAAGTGGGCCGCGTGCTGGTGCGCTACGACAAATGGTCGAGCGGCAATCCGGTGCAGCGTTATGCGATCACGCTGCCGTGGCAGACGCAGAGCAAACCCATCGCCACCATCATCGGCCTGACGGTCGAAGGGCAATACCTCTTCGGCGTCGAACCGGTCGGCGCGGTACACGTGTGGGACAAGGACAGCGGCAAGGAAATCGGCGTGATCCGGCCGGGCCCGGAAGTGGGGCGCGCGTCGGGCTGGGTGGATGTGCCGAACGGCATCAGCGCCGCCAGACGCGGCAATGGCGAGTACCTCGTGTTCGTCGAGGAAGACGCGCGCGGCAAAGTGATGATGTACCGCTGGAAGCCTTGACGGGCGAAACATGAGCGCTTCATTCGCATAACCAGGTAACGCAGCCAGGCAACCGCAGGCAACCGCAGCTAGGCAATCGCAGGCAACCGCAGACAAACCAGGGCATCCGATGGACAAAGGCATTCTCAAGAACGTAGCGATCAATTTCTTCGGATTGGTGCTGCCGACTTTCGTCTCGCTCGTGACCGTGCCGTCGTATATCAGGCTGCTCGGCGTCGAGCGCTACGGCGTGATCAGTCTCGTGTGGACGCTGATCGGCTACTTCGGGATTCTCGATCTCGGCATGAGCATGGCCGCGCAGAATCACATTTCGAAGGCGCGCGCTTCCGGCGACAAGGAAGAGAGCGCCCGCGTGTTCTGGAGCGCGACGTGGCTCAATCTCGCGACCGGCGTGATAGGCGGATTGATCATCTATTTCGGCGCGTTTCTCTACACGGCGTATTTCACCAAGGTCTCGCCCGAGTTGCAACACGAGGTGTATATGGCGCTGCCGTGGCTCGCGGTGGCGATTCCGATTGCCAACGTGTCGTGGGTGTTCGCGGGTGCGATCAACGGCGCGGAACGCTTCGGCGTCTACAACACCAATCAGACCATCGGCACCTTCCTGTTCCAGTTGCTGCCGCTCGGCGCCGCGCTGTGGCTGGGCGCGACCTTGCAGAACGTGCTGGCCGCCGCGGTGTTCGCGCGGATCATCGCCGCGCTGCTGCTGGGCCGTTCCGCGCTGAAAGTGCTGGAGATCCGCCGGGTTCTGCCGCCGCAGTTCGGCGTGGCGAAAGGGCTGTTCAATTTCGGCGGCTGGATGCTGATTGCGAGCGTCACCACCATGATCGCCGACTCGCTCGACCGCGTGATGCTCGGCACGAGTCTCGGCGCGCGTTTCGTGACCTATTACACGGTGCCGCAAAACCTCGTGACGCGTCTGAACATCGTGCCGACGGCGCTGGTGCGCACGCTGTTCCCGCGCCTTTCGGCGGTAGGACGTGCCGATGCCGACACCATCACCCGGCAATCGCTCGAGTTTCTCAACGGTGTGTTCACTCCGGTCGCGCTGGTCGCGATGCTGGTGCTCGAACCGTTCCTGCATCTGTGGGTCGGCAATGAGATCGCCACCGTGGCGGCGCCCGTGGGCCGCATCATGATCGTCGCCGTGTGGCTCGTCGGCCAGGCGAACGTCACGCGGATCCTGATCCAGTCGCAGGTCAATCCGGCCACCGCCGCGCGCGTCGGTTTGTTCGAATTGCCGCTGTTTGCAGGGGCATTGTGGTTCGGCATCACGCATTTCGGCCTGACCGGCGCGGCAGTGGCCGTGGCCGGCCGGGCGTTGTTCGACTACGCGCTGTTGCTGCGCCTGTCGGCGATTCACGCGCGGCAGATCGCGCTCGACATGCTCGCCCACCTCGCTTTCCTGCTGGCCAGCCTGTGGCTTGCCAGTTTTCTACCGGGTCTCGCGGCGGCGATGGTTGCCGGCGTCTTGATGGTGGGCGCGAACCTCGCCTGGTCGATCACCATGACACCCGCCCTGCGCGATCTTGCGCGATTACTGCTGTTACGACTGAATCCGAGGAAAAGCGCATGAACCACGAAGTCCTTGAAGAAGCCGTGCTGCAACCCGCGACGCGCAGCGCACTGGCCGAACTCACCACCGTTCCCGGCGTTCAGGCGCCACGCCGCGCGGTCTTCCGCAGCGACAAAACGGTGCGCGTCGCAATCGTGCATGACTGGCTCGTCACCTATGCGGGGGCGGAGAAGGTGCTCGAACAGATCGTTGCGTGCTTTCCCGACGCGGACCTGTTCAGCCTCGTCGATTTTCTCGACGACCACAGCTTTCTGCGCGGCAAACCGGTTACGACGTCGTTCATCCAGAAGCTGCCGCTCGCGCGCACCAGGTACCGCTCGTATCTGCCGTTGATGCCGCTTGCGATCGAACAGCTCGACGTGTCGGCCTACGACGTGGTGATCTCGAGTAGCCACGCGGTCGCCAAGGGCATTCTGACCGGCCCCGACCAGGTGCATATCAGCTACGTGCATTCGCCGATCCGCTATGCGTGGGATCTGCAGCACCAGTATCTGCGGCAGTCGAAACTGACGGCCGGCCTGAAGTCGGGTATGGCGCGGCTGATTCTGCATTACATCCGCAACTGGGATATCCGTACGTCGAATTCGGTGGATGGCTTCGTCGCCAACTCCGAATTCATTGCGCGGCGTATCAAGAAGGTCTATCAGCGCGACGCACACGTGATCTTTCCGCCGGTCGACGTCGAAGCCTTCGCGCTCTGCATCGAGAAGGACGACTTCTATCTGACCGCCTCGCGAATGGTGCCGTACAAGAAAATCGATCTGATCGTCGAAGCGTTCGCGCGCATGCCGGAGCGCAAGCTCGTGGTGATCGGCGACGGTCCCGACATGCAGAAGATCCGCGCGAAGGCGGGGCCGAACGTCGAGATCATGGGCTACCAGCCGTTCAAGGTGCTCAAGGACCGGATGAGCCGCGCCAAGGCCTTCGTGTTCGCCGCGGAAGAGGACTTCGGTATTTCCGTGGTCGAGGCGCAGGCCTGCGGCACGCCGGTGATCGCCTACGGCAAGGGCGGCGCGCTCGAAACCGTGCGCGATCTGTCCGAGCCCCGGCCTACCGGCATGTTCTTCGATGAACAGGATGCCGAATCGATCATCGCCGCGGTCGAGCGTTTCGACGACCACGTGAAGCGTTTTTCGCCGCAGGATTGCCGCGCGAACGCCGAGCAGTTTTCGGCCGCGCATTTCCGCGAGCGTTTCTTCGCGCATGTGCGGGCCGCGGTGCCGGCGTTGCGCACGGCGACGCTGCCGCCGTACGCGCCCTACGTTCCATACGAAGGCGGGACCGTGGCCAGCGGACCGCGCATTCTGGCCGTCGATCAAAGCGGGGTGCTCGGCGGCGCCGAACTGTCGCTGCTGGAAATCGTCAAGGCATTGCGCTCGCGCATCGAAGTCGTGCTGTTCGACGACGGCCCGTTCCGCACCGCGCTCGCCAAAGCCGGCGTGGCCGTCGACGTGCTCGACGCGGGCGCGCTGCGCCATGTTCGCAAGCAGGGCGGCTCGTTGCCGAAGGGCCAGGCGCTCAAAGGCCTGCTGTCGCTCGTGCGCGCCACGGCCAAACGCGCGCGCAAGGCCGATGTGATCTACGCGAACACCCAGCGCGCGATGGTGATCGGCGCGCTCGCCGGCAAGCTGGCGCGGCGCCCGGTGGTCTGGCATCTGCGCGATATCGTGAGCCCCGAGCATTTCGGCGGCAAGCAACTGGCGATCATCAAATGGTGCGCGCGTCTTGGCCTCACGCATGTGATCGCCAATTCGGCCGCATCGGCGCGCGCCTTTGCCGAGCTGACGCAGTTCGACGAAAAACGCATCGACGTGGTGTTCAACGGTATTTCCGCCGCACCGTTCGACGCCTTGCGCACGGTCCCGCAAGCGACGCTGCGCAAGCGCCTCGGCTTGCCGGAGGATGCATTCCTGGTGGGCTCGTTCAGCCGTCTCGCACGTTGGAAAGGGCAGCACGTGCTGCTCGAAGCAATGGTCCTCAATCCGCAGATGCATGCGGTGCTGGTGGGTGCGCCGCTCTTTGGCGAGGAGCAGTACGAGATCGAATTGCATGCGTTCGTCGCCGCGCACAGCCTGGGCGGGCGGGTGCATTTTCTCGGCTTCCAGCACGATATCGCGGCCTGCATGTGCGCGGTCGACGCGGTCGTCCATACGTCGATCACGCCGGAGCCGTTCGGCCGCGTGATCGTCGAAGGCATGCTGGCGCAGCGGCCAGTGGTGGCGGCACGCGCGGGCGGCGTGCTGGAGATCATCGACGACTACGAGAACGGCGTGCTGTGCACCCCGGCGGATGCGCATGGCCTTGCCGACACGCTCGCCGAATTGCGCTCGAACGACGAACTGCGCAACCGGCTGGTCAGGAACGGGTATCAGACGGCGCTGAGCCGGTTCGGCACGGCCACCTATGTCGAGGGTGTCGAGCGGATTCTGAAGCGTGTGACAGGCCCTGCAACGGCTTAGGGAGGATTTTTACGCGGGGTTGGCAGGGACTCGGCCAGTCCCTGCCGTTTGCGCAGCGGAGCGAAAGTCCGAGGACCTTCGCTCCGTTTTTTTGTCGCCCGTTTTGCGGCCCGGTTTTGTGGCCCGGTTTGGTGGCGGGGATCTCAAGCCTGTTTGAGTGCCGCTTTCGGCTTGAAGCTGGCGGACCACTTCATGGCCGGCAACTCGACCAGCCGGTAGAACACGTAAGCCGCCGGCACCGCCACCAGCATGTAGCCGAACGACGGCCAGATCGACATTTGCAGCGACGAGCGGAACAGCAGCGACGATAGCAGCACGAAGATCGGCAGATGGATCAGATACAGCGAGAAGCTGAAATCGCCGAGCCGCGAGAGCACGCGCATGCCGAACGCGGGGCCGCGCCCGGCGTTGCCGCGCTCCAGCGCCTTGTACAGATAGAACGCGAAGCCGATGGCCCACAGCTGGAATGCACCGTACTGGCCGAAATGAAATGCCGCGCAGCCGAGTGCGACGAACGCCGCGGCGAGCGCATACAGCCACACCGGCAGGCGGGCCTGCGGCGCGCTGCGGGCACGGGCGTCGGCGATCCACGCGCCGAGCGTCCACGAAAACCAGTACGACGTGAAGAACTGGATGTCGTGACGCTCCAGCACGTAGGCGGACACCACGTTGATCGCCGCGACGATCGCCAGCACGGACGTCATGCCGATGCGCCGGCGCAGCGCGAACAGCAGCGGATAGATCGCGTAGAACTGCACTTCGAGCGAGAGGGTCCAGAGCGCGCCGTTCGAGCCGAACGTCTTGCCGGCCACGCCTTGCAGCGAAAACAGGTTGACGAGAAACGCCTGCAGGCCGATCTCGCGGATCTTGTGATTGACGGGCGGCAAGTGCAGGCTGAACCAGTCGAGCGCGAAGGTCAGCACCAGCGCCGCGAGCAGCACGGGATAAATGCGCGCGAAGCGCCGCACCCAGAAATTGCCCATATCGAGCCGGTAAGCGGGATTGGCGGCGAGCCGCAGCGCGCCGCCACGGTGAATGCAATAGCCGCTAATCACGAAGAATATCGGCACGCCCGCCGAGCCCCAGGCAATCGGGAAGGTCAGATACGCTGCAATCGCATTCAGGCTGAATGCGTGGCCTACGCTCTGGTGAAACGCCTGCATGCCGACCCATTCGACCTGGCGGCAATGAAAATACGCGACCAGCAAGGCCGCGAAGCCCCGCATCGCGTCGATGACATGCTCCTTGCCGGCGCTGTCGGCGCGCGCTTCGCTCTGGGCACGCGGCGCGGCCGCCGTGCGAGGCGGGGAGAGGGGCAGGGATGAGCCGGCGGCATCCAGTGCTGAGTCGCTCATGCGCGGTCCTTATTCTGACGGAGGGAAACCAGCTTGGCGGGTTTACGAGTTCGGAGTTCGCGCGGACGCCTGACGCGTCCACGGTGCATGACATGCTAGTGCACGGCGCACGCAAAAAAATCGATAAAAAATTGCGGAGTGAATTGAATTAAGTGGCGATTTTGTGACGAATTGTAATTGAGGATATCCGGGTGCTGAGGCGAATTATTTACCGCTTTTGTCGTGCTAATTTAAGACACGGATTCTCTACCACGAGGTGAAGTCATGAACCTGCATCTACTCGCCGGCATTGCCGTGCTGCTGATCCTTGTCGCCGCCTCCGCCTATCGGGAGGCGCTGCGCAACGAGCCGATCCGCCGCTTTCGCATGAACCCGGGCAAGCTGCCGCAGCTCGACGACAACGAATAATGGAACTTGAAGAGATGGCGCGCACGCACGTTGCGTGTCACATCTGCGCAGGTCCGCTGTCAAAATATGTAGAATTTTCTGAAAATCCAAAAATAAACCATTCAATATGTAATTGTTGCTTATGACGATTCTGCATATCGAAATAGAATGAATTTATTTATTCGGATTGAGGAAATTTCAGGCGCGCGCTGGCGTAATTTTTTGCTAGTCTTTCCGGCGACATCGAATTGGCCGCCTGGCCCGCGAACACACTAATTTCTAACCGATGTGGGAATGCCTACCATGCTGAAAGTCACCAAAGCCGTGTTTCCCGTAGCGGGCCTCGGGACACGATTCCTGCCGGCTACCAAAGCGAGTCCAAAGGAAATGCTGCCGATCGTGGACAAGCCGCTGATTCAATACGCGGTTGAAGAAGCGATTGCCGCCGGCATCACCGAGATGATCTTCGTGACGGGCCGCAGCAAGCGCGCCATTGAAGATCATTTCGACAAGTCCTACGAGATCGAAGCCGAACTCGAGGCGCGTAACAAGCAGAAGCTGCTCGATCTGGTGCGCAGCATCAAGCCGGCCAATGTCGACTGTTTCTATGTGCGCCAGGCCGAAGCGCTCGGTCTCGGCCATGCGGTGCTGTGCGCCGAGAAACTGGTGGGCGACAGCCCGTTCGCCGTGATTCTGGCCGACGACCTGCTGCACAGCTCGAAGCCGGTAATGAGCCAGCTTGTCGATACGTTCAACCACTATCACAGCTCGGTGATCGGCGTGGAAACCATCGCGCGCGAAGACAGCCGCTCGTACGGCGTGGTGGACGGCCGCGAATGGGAAGACAACGTGATCAAGCTGTCGGGCATAGTCGAGAAGCCGGCGCCGGACAAGGCACCGTCGAATCTCGGCGTGGTGGGCCGCTATGTGCTGATGCCGACCATCTTCAAGCATATCCGCGCGTTGAAGCCGGGTGCGGGCGGCGAGTTGCAATTGACCGACGCGGTGCAATCGCTGCTGACCGAAGAGCAGGTGCTTGCGTATCGCTATTTCGGCACGCGTTTCGATTGCGGCAGCAAGCTGGGCTATCTGAAGGCGACGGTGGAATTCGCGCTGCGTCATCCGGAAGTGAAGGCGGAATTCGAAGCGTATTTGCAGGCGTATATGCAGACCAACATGCAGGAAGGTGTGCCGGCGCAGTATGCGGCGGAAGCGGCTTGAGTCGCGAGATACTTCGAGTCCTGGGCGCTCTGAACGGGTGGCCGGGTACTCGCCTTCCGGGCCTACGGTTCAGAGTTGATGTCTGGATTCAGGGCTTCTCGGCGCACTGGCCTTTCAGGCGTATGCCCGAAGTCGTGCTGATTCCGCGCTGCGGCCGGCTACCGGTATTCGTCGATCTCAATGGCTCCTCCCAAAGATTCGATCATCAGCCGGATGTCCTCAGGCACGTCGGGAACACGGTGGCCCGATGGGTCAAACCAGAAACACGAGAGTCGTACTTTCGCACCGGCCTGTTGTACGGCTTCACGCAGGCCCTGACGGGGTAAGCCGAGGCGACTTGCGAGGTATCGAAAATGAGGGGCCAGCAAGTCACTTTGTACCGCAAGCTCACTGCTTACGCCCCACAGACCGGTTTTCCCCAAGGCTTTGCTGAGCTTGCCGGATGGCAGGATAAACGGGCGCCCTTTAACGATCGTTGTATCGGGGGCTACTTGAAAATATTCCGTCCAGCATTCCGGCAATACCGTGTCCCCGGTTATCAGGAAAGAGACGTAGGCGCTGGCGGCTGAGGATGGGTCATGGTGCATAGTCGGATTTAACTGCACAGTCATACCACTCTGCCTTTGCTAGTTGAGCAGAGACTATCGTAACTATGGCTCGTCCCCCATTCGTAAAAGTTTGTTCGCGAGGTCGAGTAGCGGGCGCCAATAAAAAGACGGGCGCCGCAAACCACGCGGCGCCCGTCTTTCTCTCAGCCGGCCCGCGCTTCACGCGCAGCCCGGCGTCCGGGGCATCAAGCCTCCTTCTTCACTTCCAGCCGGAACTTATGCAGCAACGGTTCCGTATAGCCGCTCGGCTGCTGGCGTCCTTCGAATACCAGCGCTTGCGCGGCCTTGAAGGCGATCGTATCGAAGCCCGGCGCCATCGGCTTGTAGAGCGGGTCGCCGGCGTTCTGCTCGTCGACCACCCTGGCCATGCGCCTGAACGTCTCTTCAACCAGCTCGCGCTTCACCACGCCGTGATACAGCCAGTTGGCAATGTGCTGGCTGGAAATACGCAGCGTGGCACGGTCTTCCATCAGGCCGACATTGTGAATGTCCGGCACCTTCGAACAACCCACGCCCTGGTCGATCCAGCGCACCACGTAGCCAAGAATCCCCTGCGCGTTGTTGTCGATCTCGCTGCGGATCTCGTCGTCGCTCCACTTTGCCTCGGCCACCACGGGAATGGTCAGCAGGCCGTCGAGCAGTTCGTCTCGCACCTTCGCATAATCCGTGCGCTCCAGTTCCTGCTGAACCGCTTGCACGTCGACCTGGTGATAGTGCAAGGCATGCAGCGTCGCGGCGGTCGGCGAGGGCACCCACGCGGTGTTCGCGCCGGCTTTCGGATGCGCGATCTTCTGTTCGAGCATTGCGTGCATCAGGTCGGGCATGGCCCACATGCCCTTGCCGATTTGCGAGCGGCCGCGCAGGCCTGCGCTCAAACCAACCAGCACGTTGCTGCGCTCGTAAGCCGCAATCCAGGCGCTCGATTTCATGTCGCCTTTGCGCAGCATCGGACCGGCTTCCATTGCCGTGTGCATCTCGTCGCCGGTACGGTCGAGGAAACCGGTGTTGATGAACGCGACGCGCTCCCGCGCTTCGTTGATACAGGCGAGCAGGTTCACGCTGGTGCGGCGCTCCTCGTCCATGATGCCCATCTTGATCGTGTTGCGCGGCAGCTTCAGCAGGTCTTCCACGCGCGCGAACAACTCGCTGGCGAAGGCGACTTCGGCCGGACCGTGCATCTTGGGTTTGACGATATAAATCGAGCCGGTGCGCGAATTCAGCTTGTGCTTGCGGTCGTGCAACGCGCACAGCGAGGTGATCACCGCGTCGAGAATGCCTTCCGGAATCTCGTGGCCGTCTTTGGTCAGCACCGCCGGATTGGTCATCAAATGACCCACATTCCGGATGAACAGCAGCGAGCGGCCATGCAGCACGACCGGCGCCGTGCCGTTCGCCGCCGTGTAGACGCGGTCGGCGTTCAGCCGGCGCGTGAAGGTCTTGCCGTTCTTCGTGACCTCTTCGGTCAGGTCGCCGTTCATCAGGCCGAGCCAGTTGCGGTAGAGCTGGACCTTGTCGTCCGCGTCCACGGCCGCGACCGAATCTTCGCAGTCGATGATCGTGCTCACCGCCGCTTCGACCACCACGTCCTTCACATGCGCCGAATCGGTCTTGCCGATCGAGTCGTTCGCATCGATCTGGATTTCGAAGTGCAGGCCGTTGTGCTTGAGCAGCACGGCGGACGGCGCGCTCTCTTCACCCTGATAGCCGATGAATTGCGCGGGCGTCTTCAGCTCGCTCGTGCCGTTCTTCAGCGTGACGACCAGCTTGCCGCCTTCGACGCCATAGCGCGTCGCGTCGGCATGCGAGCCGTTCGCGAGCGGCGCGGCCTGATCGAGAAACCTGCGCGCATAGGCGATCACCGCGGCGCCGCGCACCGGGTTGAACGCCTTCTGCTTTTCGGCGCCATTGGCCTCGGGAATCGCGTCGGTGCCGTACAGCGCGTCGTACAGGCTGCCCCAGCGCGCGTTCGCGGCGTTCAGCGCGTAGCGTTGATTCGACAGCGGCACCACGAGTTGCGGGCCGGCCTGTTCGGCGATTTCGGTGTCCACGTGGTCGGTCGTGGCTTTGACGCTGGCGGGCACTGGCACGATATAGCCGATGCCTTCGAGAAACGCGCGGTACGCACGCAGATCGCGCACCGGACCCGGATTGGCGCGATGCCAGTTGTCCAGTTCGGTCTGCAGGCGGTCGCGTTCGGCGAGCAACGCACGGTTTTTGGGCGCCAGCTCGTGCACGAGGGCGTCGAAACCCGACCAGAATGCAGCGCTGTCGAGTCCGGTGCCGGGCAGGGCTTCGGTTTCGACGAACTGGTCGAGGTTGGCGGCGACTTGCAGTCCGCCGCGCGGGTTCATCTGAGTCATCGACTGCTCCATCTATCTGAATGGGGCCGATGAGGGGGCATCGGCCCGCGTTGTGCAACGGTTTAGCCTGTTTCGTTATTCGCCGCGGATTCGGGCGGCACGCGAACTCAAGCGGCGATAGCCTGAATCCCCGCCTTGGCGATCTGCGCGTCCTGATCCGACTTGACGCCCGACACACCGACCGCGCCGACCACCTGGCCCTCGACGATCACCGGCACGCCGCCTTCCAGCGTGCCTTGCAGCGGTGCGCTCAGGAACGCGGTGCGGCCGTTGTTGATCATGTCTTCGTATAGCTTGGTCTCACGGCGGCCGATCGCCGAAGTGCGGGCCTTTTCGGTCGCGATGTACGAGCTGGCCGGCGCGCTGCCGTCCAGACGCAGCAGTCCGAGCGGGTGACCGCCGTCGTCGACCACCACGATGGCGACGGCCCACTGGTTCTTCTCGGCTTCCGCGCGGGCGGCTTCGAGAATGCGGGTCGTTTCGGCAAGGGTCAACACAGGTTTGCTCAGCATAATGAAATTCCTGGTTCGTTTATGGTAAGGATGCTTCTACAAGTTCTATCCAGTGGCGCACCGGAGTGCGCCCGGCGCCGTCCATATGTACCTGGCAGCCGATGTTGGCCGTGACGATCATCTCCGGCTTGCCGCTTTCCAGCGCGTCGAGCCTGTTGTTGCGTAACCTTTGCGCAAGCTCGGGCTGGGTAATCGAATACGTGCCTGCCGATCCGCAGCACAGATGGCCTTCGGGCACGGCGGTGAGATCGAAGCCGAGTTGCCGCAGGATCGACTCGACCGCACCGCCCAGCTTCTGCGCATGCTGCAACGTGCATGGGCAGTGAAACGCGATTCTCTGCCGAGTCTGCCCTGGCAAGCTTGCTTGCAGCTGACCGAGCGGCTCGTTAGCCAATACCTCGACGAGGTCTCGCGCCAGCTCGCTGACCCGCTGCGCTTTTGACGCATAGCGAGGGTCGTCGTGCAGCAGATGCCCATATTCCTTGATGAACGCGCCGCAGCCGCTCGCGGTTTGCACGATGGCTTCGGCGCCGGCCTCGATGGCGGGCCACCATGCGTCGATATTACGCCGTGCCCGCGCGAGGCCTGCCTCCTGCGCATTCAGATGATAGTCGGTCGCCCCGCAACAGCCGGCCCGCGGGGCATTCACGATGCTGATGCCGAGCCGGTCGAGCACGCGCGCGGCGGCCGCGTTGGTGTTCGGTGACAGCGCGGGTTGCACGCAGCCCTCCAGCATCAGCATTTTGCGCGGATGCCGCGGCGCCGGCCTTGGGTGTGTCCCAGCGTTGGTCCGGGCGCTTCGCTTGGGGATTTTACGTCCAAGCGCGGCCGGAAGAAACGGCCGCATCGCGCGGCCGGTCTTCAGGAGCGCATTGAACACCGCCGGGCGCGGGATCACACGGCGCAAACCCTCGCGCAGCACGCGTTCGGACAGCGGCCGCTCGATGCGCCGCTCCAGTTCGGCGCGGCCGATATCCAGCAGCGCGTGATAGGTGACACCGGACGGGCAGGTGGTTTCACAATTGCGGCAGCTCAGGCACCGGTCGAGGTGCAACTGGGTTTTCTGCGTGACCGGTTCGCCCTCCAGCATCTGTTTGATCAGATAGATGCGCCCGCGCGGGCCGTCGAGTTCGTTGCCGAGCAGCTGATAGGTCGGGCAGGTCGCGTTGCAGAAGCCGCAGTGTACGCAGGCGCGCAGGATCTGTTCGGCTTCGTCCGCGCGCGACAGGGTTTTGGCGGCATCGCTGAGATTGGTTTGCATGATGGGGTTTCGCCTTCAGGTCTTCGCGGGGCCGCGTTCAGAGGCCGGCATACAGGCGGCCGGGGTTGAAGAGGCCGCGCGGGTCGAGTTGCCGCTTGAGTTGCTGATGAAAGCGCAGCAACGTGGGCGGCAGCGGCGCGAACGGTTCGGCATCGGCTTGCTGAGTGAAGCAGGTCGCGTGGCCGCCGGCGGCATGCGCGATCTGGAGGATCGTCGCGGCGGGCGCGGTGCTTTTCAGCCAGCGTTGCGCGCCGGCCCAGTCGAGCAGCGTGTCGCCGGGCAGCGCGGTCAGCGGCGACGCGTTCGGCAAGGAGAGGCGCCAGAGCGGCCGCGGATCGTCGAAAAACGCCAGCCGGTGCTCGCGCAGATCGTCCCAGAAGCACGGATCAAGCTCCGCGCCGCCGATGCGATCCACCGCCGACGCCACCGACCCCACGCCGCCTTCGAGGCGCACATGCAAACGGCCGTCCACATGGCAGGCCGCGCTGACCGGCAGCACGGCGCGGCGCCAGGCGGACAGTTCGCGCAGCGCCTCGGCCGCTTCCAGATCCACGGTGAGACAACTGAGCGCGCGCGGTTTGGGCAGCACTTTCAGCGAGACTTCCGTGATCAGACCGAGGCAGCCGAAGCTGCCCGCGAGCAAACGCGACACGTCGTAGCCCGCCACGTTCTTCATCACTTCGCCGCCAAAGCGCAGATGCTTCGCCTCGCCGGTGATCACGCGGCAGCCGAGTACGAAGTCGCGCACCGAACCGGACCACGGCCGGCGCGGACCGGCAAGCCCGGCCGCGACCATGCCGCCGACGGTGGCCGCGCCGCCAAAGGCCGGCGGCTCGCAAGGGAGCATCTGTCCGGCGGCATCGAGCGTGGCGGTGAGTTCGGCGAGCGGCGTGCCGGCGCGCGCGGTGATCACGAGTTCGGTCGGGTCGTAGCTCACCACGCCGCGATGCGAGCGCGTGTCGATCGGCGTGCCTTGCACGAGGCGGCCGAGAAACGCCTTGCTGTCGCCGCCGCGAATCCTGAGCGGCGTGTTGCTCGCACGCGCTTGCGCAACTTCGGCGACGAGCCGTTCGCTATCGTCCATCGGGACGGGTTCGATGCGCATCAGAAACGCTCCAGTTCGGGAAAGGGCAGCGCGCCGTGATGCACGTGCATCGAGCCGAATTCGGCGCAGCGATGCAAGGTCGGTACGTTCTTGCCGGGGTTGAGGAGACCTTGCGGATCGAATGCGGCTTTCAGTGCGTGGAAGAAGGTGAGTTCGTCGCTATTGAATTGCGCGCACATCTGGTTGATCTTTTCGCGGCCCACGCCGTGTTCGCCGGTGATGCTGCCGCCCACCGCCACGCACAGTTCGAGAATGCGCGCGCCGATCGCCTCGGCGCGTTCGGTTTCGCCGGGCGCGTTGGCGTCGAACAGGATCAGCGGATGCATGTTGCCGTCGCCGGCATGAAACACGTTGGCGACCTGCAGGCCGTATTCCTTCGAGAGGTCTTCGATGCCTTTGAGCACGCGCGGCAATTCGCGGCGCGGAATCGTGCCGTCCATGCAGTAGTAGTCGGGCGAGATACGGCCCACGGCGGGGAACGCATTCTTGCGGCCGGCCCAGAAGCGCTGCCGTTCGGCCTCGTCTTTCGCGAGACGGATGTCGGTGGCGCCGGCTGCGCGCAGCAGCGCTTCCACGCAGGCCACGTCTTCGCGCACGTCGCTTTCCACGCCGTCGACTTCGCACAGCAGGATCGCTTCGGCATCGACCGGATAGCCCGCGTGGATGAAGTCTTCCGCCGCGCGGATCGCGAGGTTGTCCATCATTTCGAGGCCGCCCGGAATCACGCCCGCGCCGATGATCTGCGCGACCGCCGCGCCGGCTTTTTCGACGTCGTCGAAACTGGCCAGCAGTACTTTCGCGCTTTGTGGCTTGGTGAGCAGCTTCACGGTGACTTCGGTGACGATGCCGAGCATGCCTTCCGATCCGGTGAAGAGCGCGAGCAAGTCGAAACCCGGCGCGTCGAGCGCGTCCGAGCCGAGCGTGATGCGCTCGCCGTCGATGGTGAGAATCTCGAGCTTGAGGATGTTATTGACGGTCAGCCCGTACTTCAGGCAATGCACGCCGCCCGCGTTTTCCGCGACATTGCCGCCGATCGAGCAGGCAATCTGCGACGACGGGTCGGGCGCGTAGTACAGGCCATGTGGCGCGGCGGCCTGCGAGATCGCAAGATTGCGCACGCCGGGCTGGACGCGCGCCACGCAGGCCTCGGGATCGACTTCGAGAATCCGGTTAAAGCGCGCCATCACCAGCAGAATGCCTTTGTCCAGCGGCAATGCGCCGCCCGACAAACCCGTGCCGGCGCCGCGCGCGACCACCGGAATCTTGTGAGCGTTGGCGAATTTCAGCAGCGCCTCGACCTGTTCGACCTTGTCGGGCAGCGCGACCATCATGGGCGTTGCGCGATAGGCGGCGAGGCCGTCGCATTCGAACGGACGCAGGTCTTCCTGTTCGTGAAGGAGTGGCAGATCGGGGATCAGCGCCTGCAATTGTGCGACGACGGTGGCTTTGTCGTGCGTCGCGAGCGGGCCGTCGACGCGTTCATCGTATTGGTAACTCATGGGGTGTCTCCTCAAGCCGCGCTTCGCCGGAGCTTGCCGGAAGCGGTCGGAATGCCCGTGAGCGCGGGCGCGCGGGCGTGTTGCCAGAGAGATTGTTGCGGCTGCGCGCGCCGCTGTCGACGGTTGCGGGAAGTGGTCGTACCAGTTTTTGAAATGCTGGTGCGTGACCCATTTCATGAAAAGCATTGATAGCTATGGCCCGTATCCTGCCTGTCCGGGTCGTGCGTGTTAGCATCTCATAGTGGTCGTACCAGTTGGAAGTGAGCGATGCAGACAGCGGATTCGAACAACTCAAGGCAGGTCGCGGACGTGGTGGCGGAGCGTATCGAGCGGCTGATCGTCGACGGCGTGCTGAAAACGGGGCAGGCGCTGCCGTCCGAGCGGCGCCTCACCGACAAGCTCGGCGTCTCGCGCACGGCGCTGCGTGAAGGGCTCAAGCTGCTGCGGGCGCGCGGCATCATCGAGACTTCGCATGGCAGGGGTTCGTTCGTCGCGAGCCTCAGCGCGCAGCCGGCCCTCACGCCGCTAATGCATCTGCTCGGTTCGCAACCGCGCACGCTCTACGATCTGTTCGAGGTGCGCGCGCTGCTGGAAGCGGAATCCGCACGGCTCGCCGCGCTGCGCGGCACGCCCGCCGACTTCGTGCTGATCACGCGCCGCTATGAGGAGATGATCGCGGCCCAGGGCACCGAAACGAGTGCTTCGACGCATGCGCGGCTCGACCACGCATTTCACCTGGCGATCTGCGAGGCCTCGCATAACCCGGTGCTGGTGCACACCTTGAGCTCGCTGACCGACCTGCTGCTGAGCTCGGTGTTCGCGTCCGTGAACAATCTCTATCACCGTGCGCCGCAAAAGCGGGTGATCGACCGTCAGCACGCTCGGCTCTATAACGCCGTTACCGGCAAGCTGCCCGAACAGGCGCGCAAGGCGGCGGCGGATCACATCGAGAGCGTGTGCGCGAATCTGCGCGAAATCGAGCAGGAAGAGCAGCGGCTGGTACGCGCGACATTACGGCTGGAAGGATGGGAGTAGAGGGCTTTACAATCGGGCCTTAAACATAACAATTCGCACGCTCCCCGCGTGCCCCCCACTTCATGGCGACCATCAGCGAGCTCTTTGTCTATCCGATCAAATCCTGCGCGGGCATTGCGCTGCGCGAGGCGCGCCTGCTCGCCACCGGCCTCGAATACGACCGCTGCTGGATGGTCACCGACCCGGCCGGCGCCATGCTCACGCAGCGCGCGTATCCGCGCATGGCCTTGATCAAGGTCGAAATCGGCGCCGATGACCTCGTGATCCGCGCGCCCGGCATGAGCGAGTTGCGCACGCCATTGAACGCCGCGCGGCTCGACGCGGCGCCCGCGGTGCAGACCAAAGTCTGGCGCGATGCCGCTTACGGCCTCGACACCGGCGCGGCAAGCGCCGCGTGGTTCTCGGCGTTTCTCGGCGTGCCCGCGCGGCTTCTGCGCTTCGATCCCGGGCACGAACGCATTGTCGACCCCGACTATACGGACAGCGTGGGCGGCGCAACCACGTATTTCACCGATGGTTTTCCGCTGCTGGTGATCGGCCAGGCGTCGCTCGACGATCTGAACACGCGGCTCAACAGCAAGGGCGCTCCGGCGATTCCGATCGACCGGTTCCGCCCGAATGTCGTGCTGACAGGGCTCGACGCGTACGAAGAAGACTATGTGGAAACGCTGAGCGTGAACGGAGACGCGGGCGAGAACGTGCAACTGCAACTGGTCAAGCCGTGCTCGCGCTGTCCGATGCCTACCATCGACCAGGCGAAAGGCGCGCCCGATCCGGACTGGCCGAACGAGCCGACCGACACGATGAGTGTCTACCGCGCCAATCCGCAGCGAAACGGAGCGATAACCTTCGGCAATAACGCGCTCGTCGCGAGCGGGGCTGGGCAGTGGCTGAGAGTAGGGCAGTCGGTGGAAGCGGAACTGGGCTTCGGCGACTAAGGGTGGTGGCCGGGGGCGAATGCGGTCGACATGCCGGTGCAGCGTGCAGCATTTACCGGAACAGAATGGCTAATGTCGTACGAGCCCGCTCAATGCCGCGAGAATGACCGGCATGGGCACCGGCTTGACGAAATGATGGTTGAAGCCCGAGCGCAGCGACTCGCTTCTTTCCTCGGCACGCTCAAGCCCCGTGACCGCGACCAGCGTGGGCGCCGGCACGTCGCCCACGTAGCGGATTCGCCGCGCCACCGCGCGCCCGTCCAGACGCGGCATCTCGACGTCCAGCAGGGCGGCGTCCGGATGCCAGTCGCAGTATTGGGCAAGGGCGTCGAGGCCATTACGCGCGGTCCGGATGTCGAAACCATGCGCGGTGAAAAAGAGTACGTAAGCAGCCAGCAGATTCGCGTCGTCGTCGGCGATCAGAAGGCGTGCGGCTCGTTGATGGGCCATCCGATTTCCCTCAGGTTATGTTCCTAGTGTTCCTGGTTAGTGAGCAATTTGAAGTCCTGATAGAAATCAGGTTTGGGAAAGTGTGCTTTCAGGCTGGATATCGACGATATATATCGCAAGGATCCGGGTCATAACGGACCTTGCACGGGGCGAATCCAGACGCTGGGCAACGGCGTATGTGCATCGATCATTCTTTCCGACGGCAGCGGTTTCGGTAATCTCTGCGTGTGCGTGTGCGTGTGCGTGTGCGTGTGCCCATTCACGCGGCCTGTGCAATTGCTTCTCGCGCGATCCGCATATCGGCCTGCATGGCCGCCTTTTCATCGCGCCCTGCGCTGTCTTCTCCCCATGCGCGTTCAATGCTCTCGCCGATCGCACTGCCCACCAGAATAACCGCAGGGCTGCCGAAGCCCGCGCTCACCGCATCCTCGGCAAGACGATCGAGGCGGCTCATCAGGCGCCGCTCGTTGCCGCCCCCCGCCCATTGCACGACGGCGGCCGGCGTGTCGGCCGGCAGGCTCGCGAGCAACGCGGCCGCAATACTGCCGATGCGCCGCATCCCCATATAGATGGCCAGCGTGGTGCGGGTCGCAGCCAGTGCGGCCCAATCGGGCTCGCCATGATCTTCCGTATGCGCGGTGACGAAACTCACGCCGTGGCAATGGCGGCGATGCGTGAGCGAAATACCGAGCCCCGCGGCGGCCGCGAACCCCGACGAGATGCCGTTGACGATTTCCACCGGAATACCGGCGCCGCGCAATACTGCGAGCTCCTCGCCGGCACGCCCGAACAGCAGCGCTTCGCCGCCCTTCACGCGAACCACGTGCAAGCCCTTGAGCGCATAGCACCGCATCAGGCGTTCGATGAACGCTTGCGGCGTAGACCGGCAACCGCCGCGCTTGCCGACGCGGATCACCCGTGCTTGCGGCGCCAGCGTCACGATCTCGGGATTCGCGAGGTCGTCGAGCAGCACGACGTCGGCGGCCGCCAGCGCTTTCGCGGCTTTCAGCGTGAGCAGATCGAGATCGCCCGGGCCTGCGCTCAATAAGGTGACCTTGCCGGTGTTCGGATTCATCGCGGTGTCCTTCGGTTCTGTGTCGGCCAGCGATAGTTGAATCGCCGGCGCCAAATAAAAAACGGCGTCCGCTCGCGATGGTCGCGAGGGGACGCCGTTGTCCGTTTGCTGCCTGGTGTGTACTGCTTCTCGACTTCGAGTGGGACGAAACACAGCGTTGTGGTTCGTCTGGGCAGGCGCAGTCATGCAAGGACTACGCCACGCATCGACAACCAGCGTTCGATGCCTTGCCGCGCCTGCCCGCCACCGCAAAAAACGCCCACCGACGCACCGCTTGCGTGCCAGCACCTCGCACGCCCACAGTGCTGCGTCGCACCATGCGTGTGCTTCGCTGCATCGAAATGCGTCGCGCGCCGGGCTCGCCGCACGCGCGTGCCATTTGCCCCAAAGCCCCGCACAGCGGCCTTTCGGCACGCGTTTCATGCAATTGGCACAGGCCTTGCGTTAAGCCGTGCCATCGGATCAACGTGGATCCGTCGCGAGTGCAACACAAAGTACTCGCCGCAGGACAGGTCAGGACAACGGCGTCCCCCGAATTCAGTCATCGACTGGGTTCGCGGGACGCCGTTTTTATTTCCGGAATCGTTTTCGCTCCATGCCGCAAGACGGCGCCCGCAACCAGCACATCGAGGAAACCGCGCTCATGAAAATCATCGTTATCGGTCACGGCATGGTCGGGCACAAACTGGTCGAGTGCCTCGCCGAGGACGCCGCGCACGGCCTGGACATCACGGTGCTGTGCGAAGAATCGCGGCCGGCCTACGACCGCGTGCACCTGTCCGAGTTTTTCGCGGGCAAGACGGCGGACGATCTGTCGCTGGTCGAGCCGGGTTTCTTCGAACGTCGGAACGTGTTGCTCAAGCTGAACGCGAAAGCCGTGGCGATCGATCGCGATGCGCGCACCGTGACGGTATCGACGGGTGAAACATTGCCTTATGACAAGCTGGTTTTCGCCACCGGCTCCTATCCGTTCGTGCCGCCCGTGCAGGGACGTGAGCGCACCGATTGCTTCGTGTACCGAACCATCGACGATCTGGAAGCAATGCGTGAATGCGGTGCGCGTTCGAAGACGGGCACGGTGGTCGGCGGCGGCCTGCTCGGTCTCGAATGTGCGAAGGCGCTGCGCGACATGGGCCTGCAAACCCACGTGGTCGAGTTCGCGCCGCGTCTGATGGCCGTGCAGGTGGACGACGGCGGCGGCCGCGTGCTGCGCACGAAGATTGAAGAGCTGGGCGTGACGGTGCATACGCAGAAGAACACCACGGCGATCGTGGACGGCGAAGCGGGCACGCACCGCATGCAATTCGCGGACGGCAGCCATCTCGACACCGACATGATCGTGTTCTCGGCGGGCATCCGTCCGCGTGACGATCTGGCGCGCGAGAGTGGCCTGACGCTCGGCGCGCGCGGCGGCATCGTGATCGATAACGCGTGCCGCACCAGCGATCCGCACATCTATGCGATCGGCGAATGCGCGCTGTGGAACGGCCAACTGTTCGGCCTCGTGGCGCCCGGTTATGAAATGGCCCGCGCGGTGGCCAAGCAATTGCTCGGTGGCGCGGCCGAATTCGCCGGCGCCGACATGAGCACCAAGCTGAAGCTGATGGGCGTGGACGTGGCGAGCATCGGCGATGCGCATGGCAGCACGCCGGGTAGCCGCGCCTACCAGTTCAGCGACGAACGCAAGCAGGTCTACAAGAAACTGGTGGTGTCCGAATGCGGCAAATACCTGCTGGGCGGCGTGATGGTGGGCGATGCGGGCGAGTACGGCGCGCTGCTACAGATGATGCTGAACCGCATCGAGTTGCCGGCATCGCCTGAATTCCTGATCCTGCCGCAGGCGGACGGCAACGCGAAGCCCGCGCTCGGCGTGGAGGCGTTGCCCGCCGGCGCGCAGATCTGCTCGTGCAACAACGTCTCGAAGGGCGAACTGTGCGCCGCGGTGTGCGCGGGCGCGACCGACATCGGCGCGCTCAAAGGCGCGACCGGCGCCGGCACCTCGTGCGGCGGCTGCGTGCCGCTCGTTACCCAGGTGATGAAGGCCGAGATGAAGAAGCAGGGTCTCGCGGTCAACAACCACGTCTGCGAACACTTTCCGTATTCGCGCCAGGAGCTGTATCACATCGTGCGTGTGGAAGGCGTGCGTAGCTTCGGCGCACTGCTCGCGAAGCACGGCCACGGTCTCGGTTGCGACATCTGCAAGCCGCTGGTCGCGAGCATTCTCGCGTCGTGCTGGAACGAGTTCGTGCTGAAGAAAGAACACGCCTCGTTGCAGGACACCAACGATTACTACCTTGCCAACATCCAGCGCGACGGCACCTATTCGGTCGTGCCGCGCATGGCGGGCGGCGAAGTGACGCCCGACGGTTTGATCGCGGTCGGCCAGGTGGCGAAGAAATACGGCCTCTACACGAAGATCACCGGCGGTCAGCGCGTCGATCTGTTCGGCGCGCGCGTCGAACAATTGCCGCTCATCTGGGAAGAACTGATCGCCGCCGGTTTCGAATCCGGTCACGCGTACGGCAAGTCGCTGCGCACCGTGAAGTCGTGTGTCGGTTCGACGTGGTGCCGATATGGCGTAGGCGATTCGGTGGGTCTCGCGGTCGAGATGGAGAACCGCTACAAGGGTCTGCGCACGCCGCACAAGATCAAGTTCGGCGTGTCGGGCTGCACGCGCGAATGCGCGGAAGCGCAGGGCAAGGACGTCGGCATCATCGCGACGGAGAAGGGCTGGAATCTCTACGTATGCGGCAACGGCGGCATGAAACCGCGCCACGCTGAACTGCTCGCATCGGACCTCGATAAGGAAACGCTGGTGCGCTACATCGACCGTTTCCTGATGTTCTACGTGCGCACCGCCGACCGTCTGCAACGCACCAGTGTATGGCGCGACAACCTGGAGGGTGGCCTTGAATATCTGATCGACGTGGTCGTCAACGATCGCCTCGGCGTGGCCGGCGAACTCGAGTCGGAGATGCAGCACGTGGTGGACACCTACGAATGCGAATGGAAGAAGGCGGTCACCGATCTCGAAACGCGCAAGCGCTTCCGTCATTTCGTCAACAGCGGCGAGTCCGACAGCAACCTCGCTTTCGTCGAGGAACGCGGCCAGATCCGGCCGGCCACGCCCGCCGAGCGACGCTCGAAGCTCGCCGCGATTCCCGTGGTCGCCGAAACCGTCTGATTGATCCGCACCATTCACCGAGGACTTCCGTCATGAACAACGATCGCCTGCCACGCTCCTGGACGCCCGTTTGCCAGCTCGACGACATCGTGCCTAACACGGGCGTTTGCGCGCTCGTCAACGGCGAGCAGGTGGCGGTTTTTCACGTGACCAACGGCGCCGGCGATGACAACGGTGACGCTACCGCCACCGTCTACGCGATCGAAAACTTCGACCCGGGCTCGCAGGCGGCAGTGCTCTCGCGCGGGCTGATCGGCAGCCTTGGTGAACGCGTCGTGGTCGCCTCGCCGATCTACAAGCATCACTTCGACCTACGAACCGGCGAATGCCTGGAAACACCGGCGTATTCCGTCGACGCGTTCGCCGCGCGAGTGGAAAACGGCCAGGTGTGGGTCGCCGTCTGAGCGGCTGATCGTCTGAAACCTTTTCGAACCAAGTTGCCCGCCATGTCCTCCACCAGTGTAAAAACCGTGTGCCCCTACTGCGGCGTTGGCTGCGGCATGGTGCTGCACGTCGAGGACGGCCAGGTGGTGAAAATCTCCGGTGACAAGGAGCACCCGGCCAATTTCGGACGGCTGTGCACGAAGGGCCAGTCGGCGCACGTCGCGTTGCGCAAGTCGGGACGGCTGGAGGGGGCGTTCGTGCGTCATGCGCGCGGTCGGGACCCGGCGCCGTTGCCCATGACGCAGGCGATCAGCGCCACGGCAGCGCGTTTGCGCGGCCTGCTCGATGAACATGGGCCGGATGCGCTGTCGTTCTATGTTTCCGGGCAGATGTCGATCGAGGCGCAGTACCTCGTCAACAAGCTCGCCAAAGGCTTCGTGGGCACCAACAACATCGAATCGAATTCGCGCCTGTGCATGGCGAGCGCGGGCAGCGGCTACAAGCTCTCGCTCGGCGCGGATGGTCCGCCGGGATCGTACGAAGATATCGACCACGCCGACCTGTTCTTCGTGATCGGCGCGAATATGGCCGACTGTCACCCGATTCTGTTCCTGCGCATGATGGATCGCGTGAAGGCCGGCGCCAAATTGATCGTGGTCGATCCGCGCCGCAACACGACGGCGGAGAAGGCCGATCTTTTCATGCAGATCAAGCCGGGCACCGATCTCGCGTTGCTCAATGGCCTGCTGCATCTATTGCACGAAAACGGCCATACGGATGCCGCTTTTATCGCCGAGGCCACCGAAGGCTGGGAGGCGATGCCCGCGTTTCTCGCCGACTACACGCCGGAGAAAGCCGCGCAGATCACCGGCCTTGCCGTCGAGGATATCCGTGCGGCCGCGCAGATGATCGGCAGCGCCAATGAGTGGATCAGTTGCTGGACGATGGGCCTGAATCAAAGCACGCACGGCACATGGCACACCAACGCGATCTGCAATCTGCATCTCGCGACGGGCAAGATCTGCCGGCGCGGCAGCGGGCCATTTTCGTTGACCGGCCAGCCCAATGCAATGGGCGGCCGCGAAATGGGTTACATGGGGCCGGGTTTGCCGGGCCAGCGTTCGGTGCTGGTGGAAGAAGACCGCGCGTTTATCGAAGACCTGTGGCGCATTCCAAAGGGCACGCTCAAGCCCGAAGCCGGCAACGGTACGATCGACATGTTCACGCGCATGGCGGCGGGCGAGATCAAGGCGTGCTGGATCATCTGCACGAATCCGGTGGCGAGCGTAGCGAATCGTCAGAACGCGATCGACGGATTGCGCGCGGCGCAACTCGTGATCGCGCAAGACGCTTTCCTCGACACCGAGACCAACCGTTACGCCGACGTGCTATTGCCCGGCGCGCTCTGGGCCGAAGCGGAAGGCGTGATGATCAACTCGGAGCGCAATCTCACGCTGATGCAAAAGGGCGTCGAGCCGCCGGGCGCCGCGCTGCCGGACTGGCAGATCATCGCGCGTATCGCCTGCGAAATGGGTTACGCAGAAGGCTTCACCTACGCGAGCGCCGAGGAAGTTTTCGCGGAAATCACCCGCGTGTCGAATCCGAAAACGGGCTATGACCTGCGCGGTGCGAGCCATCGCCGGTTGAAGGAAACGCCGTTGCAGTGGCCGCTTGCATCGGACGAATCAGCGGAGCGCAATCCGGTTCGCTATCTCAACGACGGCGTGAGCCAGACACTCAAGGAACTGGCGGACGGCAGCCGTCCGCGGCTTGTTTTTCCCACGGCGAGCTGCAAGGCGGTGTTCTTCGCGCGTGCTTATGCAGCGCCGGCCGAATTGCCGGATCGTGAATTTCCGATCGTGCTGAATACGGGCCGCTTGCAGCATCAATGGCACACCATGACCAAGACCGGCAAGGTCGCGATGCTCAACAAGCTGAACCCGGCGCCGTTCGTCGAGATTCATCCCGAAGATGCCACCACGCTTGGTATCAAGGCACAGGACCCGGTGGAGATCCGTTCGCGCCGGGGCCGCGCGGTGTTGCCGGCCGTCGTGACCGAACGCGTGAGCGCGGGCAGTTGCTTTGCGCCGATGCACTGGAACGATGTATTTGGCGACGACCTGTGCATCAACGCCGTGACGAGCGATGCCGTCGACCCGATCTCGCAGCAGCCCGAACTCAAGTTCTGCGCGGTCGCGTTGAGTCCGGTGGCGGCGGACAGCAGGCAGCCGCTTCTGACTGACGACGATGCAACGATCACCGATGCATCCGTGGCGGTTGCCGTCAGCGCGGCGCCCGGGAACACCGTATCGGCAAGCGCCGAGGATCTGGATATGCCCCGTATAGATGCACTCACGAGCCTGTTGCAGCTGCCGCCGACACCCGCGCCGTCATTCAACGATCAGCAGCGGCTCTACCTCGCCGGCTTCGTCAGCGGACTGCGTTCAGCGGAAGCAAAAGGTATCGACAGCACGCCGGTTCTGCCCGGCAACGCGCCGTTCGATACGACCAGCCGTCTGTACGTGGATGGCTTGCTTGCCGGTCTGTATAGCCGCAGCGCGATGGTTCCCGCCGCGTCGGCCCCTACGCTTGCGGTGTCGCATGCGGAGACGTCGCACGCATCCGGCGTGCGGATCGTGCGCGCACGTCCCAAGGTCACACTGCTGTGGGCCTCGCAAACCGGTAACACCGAGTCGCTGACCGAAGGCTATGCCACCCGTCTGATGGAATCGGGGTTTGAAATCCGCACGTCGTGCATGGCGGATTATCCGGCTTCGGCGCTCGCCAAAGCCCAATACGTGCTGCTGATGACAAGCACCTTCGGCGATGGCGACCCACCCGACAACGCACAAAGTTTCTGGACGCAATTGAGCGGCGAGGGCGCGCCCCGGCTCGACGGCGTGCGCTTCGCGGTGCTCGCGCTCGGCGATCGCAACTATGACCAGTTCTGCGGTCACGGCCGCCGTCTCGACGAGCGGCTCGCCGGGCAAGGCGCGCAGCGGCTGATGGATCGCGTCGATTGCGATAGCGAGTATCAGGCAAGCGCGGACGCGTGGCTCGAACGCATCATCGTGCGGATCAAGGAAGAAGATGCCGCGCTGTATGCCGTGCCGGCGGGTGGCATGGTCAACGCCGTGGTGCCGGGCACGGTGCCGACCAAAACGCGGCCGGCCGCCTCGCGGCTCGTCAGCAATCTGCGCCTGAACAAGCAGGGCGCGGCGAAAGATACGCGCTACGTCTCGCTGCATACGGGCGACTCGGGGCTCGAATACGAAGCGGGCGACGCGCTCGGTGTCTGGCCGAGCAACTGTCCCGAACTGGTCGATGAATTGATCGGCCTGAGCGGTCTGCACGCGGACGCCGCGGTAAACGTGGCGGGCGCCGGAGAGATGCGTCTTGCCGATGCGCTCGGCAAGCACTACGAGATCGCGCGGCCGAATCCGGACCTGCTTGCGTTTGTCGCCGCGCGCAGCAATAACGGCGCGCTGCGTGATCTGCTGGCGCCGGATCGCAAGGCCGACCTCAAACAATGGTTGTGGGGCCAGCAGATTGCCGACGTGCTGCATGAATTTCCAGTGAGTCTCACGGCAAGCGAATTAACCGGCATGCTCAAGCGTCTGCAACCCCGGCTGTATTCGATTGCATCGAGCCCGAAAGCGCATGCCGGCGAAGTTCATCTGACGGTTGCCGCTGTGCGTTACAGCAACGGCCGCCGTCATCGCAAAGGCGTCTCGTCGACTTTTCTCGCCGACCGCGCGGGCGATGTCAACGTGCCCGTGTTCGTGCAGAAGTCCGCACACTTTCGTCCTCCTCACGGTTCGGAAACGCCGATGATCATGGTCGGCCCCGGCACCGGCGTTGCACCGTTTCGCGGCTTTCTGCACGAGCGGCGTGCACGTGGCGACACTGGACGCAACTGGCTGTTCTTCGGCGAGCAGCACGCCGCCTCTGATTTCTACTATCGCGACGAACTCGAATCGATGCGCGACAGCGGTGTGCTGACCCGGCTCGACGTCGCCTTTTCACGCGACCAGGCGGACAAGGTCTACGTGCAGGACCGCATGCGCGAGCAGGGTGCGCAGTTGTGGGCATGGCTCGAAGACGGGGCGCATTTCTATGTGTGCGGTGACGCCAACCGGATGGCGAAAGATGTCGATGCGGCGCTTAAGGAAGTGGTCGCGCGACACGGCGGCATGAGCGACGACAAGGCACTCGAATACGTGAGCCGCCTCGCGCAGGAAAAGCGCTACGCGCGCGATGTTTATTGATAGCCGGACCGTTTCAGGCGCCACGCGCGCAGTTGACATTTCAAGGTTTCAAAGAGTACGCAGTAAAGCTTCAGAAGACAGAGCCGGATGGCATGGAGGTTGCATGTTCATACCGGTTTTCAACATCGTGATCATTCCGGTGCGTAGCGCATGGCGCGATCTGCCGGATAGTCGAAAAATCAGCATTGTGAGGATATCTGATGAAAAACGTGATGAGCTCCCTAAAGAGCGGGGACTGGCGCGCGCTGGTGGCGTGTTTCCTCTATTTCGACACCGGCTTTACCGTCTGGGTCCTGTATGGACCGCTCGCGCCGTTCATCAGCAAGAGCATTGCAATGACGCCCGCGCAACAAGGTTTGCTGGTGGCGGTGCCGGTGCTCTCGGCCGCGATACTGCGCGTCACGCTCGGTAATCTTTATCAGTCCGCGCACGGCAAGCGCATTGCGTTGATGGGCGTGCTGCTTTCGGCAGTGCCGACCATCGTGCTGCCGTTGATGCCGTCTGTGCCGTCGTACACCGTGCTGCTGGTGCTCGGCGTATTCCTCGGTGTCGGCGGTGCGAGTTTCGCCGTGGCGCTGCCGATGGCCGGCAGCAACTATCCGCCGAAGGTGCAGGGTCTGGTGTTGGGCCTCGCCGCGGCCGGCAATATCGGCGCGGTGCTCGACGGCTTCCTGTTCCCGCAACTGGCCACGCATTACGGCTGGCAGATGGCCGCCGGCGGCGCACTGCCGCTGCTCGCGATCGCGGCGATCACGCTGTATTTCTGGGCCAACGATTCCGGCGTGAAATCGGGCAGCGTGCTGCGCGCATTCGGCAGCTTTACGGTGACGCTGGTCGGATTGATCGTGCTGGTGCTGCTCGTCGAAGCGGGCATGTTCGGCTCCGGCAAGACCGGTGTGCTGCTGTTGCCCGTGATCGGCGCCTTGCTGGCTATCGCGGTGCTGCCCAAGCGCTATCGCGCGGTGCTGGCCGAACGTGACACGTGGGCGATCATGCTGGTGTACAGCATTACGTTCGGTGGTTTTGTCGGCATGTCCTCGTACGTTTCGCTGCTTCTCACCAACCTCTATCAGCTCTCGAAGATCGACGCGGGTCTCTTCATGGCGCTGCTCGCCGCAACGGGCGCGATGGTGCGTCCGCTCGGCGGCCTGATCGCCGACAAGGTGTCCGGTGTGCGCGCGCTGACTTTCCTGCTCGCGATCATCTCGTTGTGCGACTTCGTGTTCGCCGCAGCCATGCCTGCAATGGCGGGCGGCATTGCGCTGCTGTTGGTCCTGTATGTGGCCTTCGGTCTCGGCAACGGCGCGACCTTCCAGTTGGTGCCGCATCGCTGGGCCGGCCGCACGGGGCTGATGTCGGGCATTGTCGGCGCCGCGGGCGGCATCGGCGGATTCTATCTGCCGGTCGTGATGGGTATCGCGAAGGAAAGCACGGGCAGCTATCAGATGGGCTTTGCGACGTTCGGCGTGCTGGCCGCATGCGCGTTCCTCGCGATCGTCGCGCTGCGCCGTCCGTGGATGGCGTGGTCGATGCACTCCGGCGTGATGCATGCGCACGCAACGGAGTAGTGGTGTGGCGTGGAGCGGAGTAGCGCTCCCGATCCGGCCGCCGCATTGACGCGGAAGCCGGGTCACACGCAACGGAGCCGATCAACCATCACCAGAAGTTGACATGAGCATCACGACAGAACGGGTTCAGGCGCCACCGTCCGACGCGGACGTTTCCAGCGAGGTGTTGAGCTCGTTGATCAACATGGCGGGGCGTCAGCGGATGCTCTCGCAGCGCATTGTGTTGAAAGCGATGCTGGCATTCCAGCAGTTCGACGGTGCGCTCGCGATCGCGCGCGACACGTTGAACACGTTCGCCGACAGTCATACGGCGCTGACGCAAGGCCGCGACGGCTTACCCGGACTGTTCTCTCCGGCGCTGCGCGATGCATTTCACGGCAGTGGGCAAGTGGCCGCGAAGATCACCGAATTTATCGCGCTGGCTTCGGCCGCGCTGGAGGCGATCGGGCGTGCGTCGCCGCGCGCGGACGATGCATTGAAGGCGCTGGTCGATTCCGTCGATCCGTTGCTGACGCATCTGCACGGCGTCACGGCCGTCTACGAGCAGGAGAGCCGGCGGATAGCGCGCTTGCAGAAGAAAGAGCAGCAGCAACTGATCGAACGGATCAAGGCGATCGCGAAAGAAGCGCACATCGTTTCGTTCAACGGACAGATCGTGGCGAGCCGCGCGCACGTGACCGGGCGCGAATTCGCCGTGGTGGCCGGCGTGATGACGACGATCACGAAAGAACTGGAGGCCGTAGTGAGCGCGTTCGTAAAGAAGACCTCGGCGGGGTGAAGCACGCGGCGCGGCGATATTGCCGTATGCTTGGCGTTTTCCGGAACGTCGGGCAAATGTAATGACCAACTGGTGGCAGGTGGTGTGGGGAACTGCACGCGCAGAATTCTCCGATCTCGGCAGCGCGGCCGACGTCACGCAGGTGCTGATGCGCCTCGGACTCGCATTGATACTCGGCGGCATACTCGGATTCGAGCGTGAGATGTCACGGCGCGACGCCGGCATGCGCACGCATATGATGGTGTCGGTCGGCGCGGCCTTGTTCGTGGTCGTGCCGCTGCAGGCCGGTTTCTCGCAGGACAATATGAGCCGGGTGCTGCAAGGCCTCGTGTCCGGAGTCGGTTTTCTCGGCGCGGGCGCGATCATCAAGCTCAGTGCGGAGCGCGAGGTGCGTGGGCTGACTACGGCGGCGAGCTTGTGGTTGAGCGCGGGCGTCGGCGTGGCGGCGGGGTTGGGGCGCGAAGCTACGGCGATTCTCAGCGTGGCGATTGCGCTTGCTATTCTGTCGAGCGCGCGGCTGTTCAAGAGTCGCGAGGGGGAGGAGAAGTAGGGCGAAATTTTACTGGTTGGCCCGCAGCGTGTTGTCGGGCTGGTTGGTTTGGACGCTCGCGCCGGGCTTGTTGTTGGGTGCTTGTGCGAGCGAAGCGGTCTGCGTGCAGAGGATGGGTGAGTGTGGCTCGACGGCGCTATTTGGCGTGCTCAAAAATTTCCACGCCCGTCTTTTCCAGAGAGAATTAATCTAGCCAGGTTTCCTCGAAACGGCTCGGGCAGCAATACGCCTTTGGAGAACATCGTCCGCACGGTCGCACATGTATCTGTATTGCTTGCAGTCCTTAAATTGACCAGGTTATGCAAAAATGTATTCGACTCATCTGCTGGAAGCGATGCCGCGACCTTGAGGAGCGCCTCTTTGGCGTTTTCCTGTGACACGAGGACAAACGGCAGATTGTCGAGTCGAGCATTGATCGCCGACTTGGTAATAGAAAAAAATGCCTTCCTCTCAGTATCGGTTAGCGACTCAAGGAGCGGGAATGTACGAGAACTGAAGTCAGTTATTGACATTCTTCCTGTTACGAAGTCGCTGCATTCCTTGTCGTTCAATCCATCCAGTATTTTCTTAACGGCATGTACGCCTCAAGTACAGCGGTTGGAAGCCGAGCCATTCCTTCCGCGCCCAGCCGACCGACTAGATTGATTTGGTCCGCAGGACTCGTGGAATTGCGGGCACTCTCAAGTTTCTTGTTTTGCGCAAGCCATTGATTGAAGTTCACCGTCTCGCGATACGCGGCCGATGATGTCGAAAAAGAATTCGTCGTGGCAGCGGCGACCGGTGTCTTTTCTACAGCATTCTCTGGCGCCGGATGCGAACCACGAAAAAATACCGCCGTGGTACAGATAACTACTGCAGTACCGAATAGGAATTTCGTCGTTGATTTCATTTTGTAGTCCGATCACTCGCTGCGCGCCTTTCGGAGGATTGAGCAAGCCCCTAATTTATCGTTCGAGCGCGTTTTTGGGTGTGTGCAGAGATGATCCAGAAAATGCCGCACGGCCGTCTATCAGAAACATCTGCAATAGAGCCAGGAATTGTCAGTGCTTATCAGGCGATGCGCACACGCACGCAAGGGCGCGGAGCGCCTACACCGCAGATTGAGTCGGACAACGGTTGCCCAATCTTTTCCATGACATCACGTCGACTCCCGTCGCTGTCTACATAGTGCCGGCCGTCGGTATGCTCGCATTAATTACCCGGTCGAGGTAATCGAATAACAAAAAAGGAGCGAATTATTAGATAGTCCTGAGTTGCCGGGTCAATCCGTGGAAAGTAATCAAGATTTATATGGGAAATATTGTCATTACTCTGAGTGATAAATTTTTTCATTCCCATTGCGCCCCGTAAGCAGCAGTCTCGCTATGTGTCCCCGATAAGGCTCCGGCAGCGCATTTCCTTTTGAATAAAGCGTGCGGGCCGTCGCGCATGCATCCTCGTCGCTCGCCGTCTTCAAACTGGCGAGCCCACTAAAATATATTTTCGATTGGGATGCATTCGATAGCCTTGCTATTTTTATAATGGCTAGCGTTGCGTCCTCGGTCGATAACACGATATTTGGTGAGCCGGCTAGTTGTGCTTCGATGGCAGCCTTGTTAACCTGGATCCAGGCTTTCGCTTCGCCTTCATCGAACGAGTTCATTACCGGAAAGGCCTGGATCGTGAACTCCGAGAGGTTGAACCCTCCTCTTATGAGCGTACTGCATGTATGAGCATCCAGAGACGCTATTATCTTATTTACCGAGGAAAGGCGTTGCTCCAGCAGTTCCGTCGATATTTTAGACACCCCCTTGGCTTCCAGTGTGCCTGAAAGGTCTAATAGATCTTGTGGATTTCCTGAAGGACTGAGCGCGACTATTTTTTTATTCTCCCATACCCATTTTCGAAATTCATCATATTCACGGCGCATGGGTGAGGACGGCGAATACGGATTGTCTGACGCGGCGGATTCATCGACATCGGCTTCGCCAGTTCGGCGGTAGACATTCTTGTTTTCGCTGGCCGGCGTCTTGGCATGATATTTTGTGGTGAAAAGGCATCCAAGAGAAAACGCGGCGACGGTAGCGACAAGCAGGGCCACAACATGGCGGAGATAAAAATGACAAATGGGAGGTGTCATTGAATTTTCCTGAAATTAATTGTTAAATTTTTTCATTTCCATCATCCCCGGTGAGCAACATTCTTGCGATATACCCGCGATAGGGTTCGGGTAAAGAGTTACCTCGCGAGTAAAGGATTCGCACCGTCGCACAGGCTTCCTCATCAGACGCCGTCTTCAGTCCCGTCAAACTTGCAATAAATTCCTTGGATTGTGGCGCATACATTGATTTGGCTATCTTGACAATACCTCGCGTTGCGTCTTCAGTGGAAAGGACGATGACCGGTGACCGATGTAGTTGCGCCTCGATCGCGGCTCTACCAACAGAAAACCATGCTTTCGCTTCTTCTGAATTAAATGAGTTCATTTTCGGAACCGACTGCGCCGCAAACTCCGTAGCATCAAAGTTTCCCTTTATTAACGTGGCGCAGATATGGTTGTCCAGCGACGGCAATATCTTGTTAACAGATGAAAATCGTTGCTCAAGTAAGGCCGTTGATAAACGGGGCATTCCTTTCGCCGCCAGTTGACCAGATAACATCATCAAACCCATTGGATCTGCTGCGTCATTTACAGCCTGTATATCCTTGTTATTTAACAACCATTTTCGATAGTCGTTGAATTCACGGTAAATGGGAGCCGATTCGTCGTAAGGATTAATTCGCAGGGCAACATAATTGTTATAATCTGAATTTTCATTGCCACGGATGACCGGGCGGCTATTGTCAGCACCCCTTGCATTGACGTGGATATTGGTTAAATAGCCACCCAATAAAAAAGCTGCCGCAGCCGTGGCAACCCAAATCGTAATATGGAGAGGATTTAATTTCATGTTCATTTCCATTTCCGAGGCTGTGCAGAATTCGGATCTGAGGGCGTCGCTGACGCAACAGTCCTTCACCGCTCGGGCGCTTTTTTAGCGCGCCTTGCAATCATGAAAGAAGCGCCCAGTGTCAGGGTTTCAGAAACATCTGCAAAACTATCGCGAAAGATCAGGTCGTCGAGGTGGCCTTGATTTTTGCTATGCGATTTGCATTATGGAGAGATGCGAGCCGACGGAAAGGCGCGAGCAATGGCGCTTTCGAATACTGATTCGATATTCAGATTCCGGACCGGAATCTGAAATAAGAGAGGGTATAGCGGTTCTGTTCTAACGAGAGGACAGCAGATTTGTCAAATTTCGACACAACCCTAGCGCGCCGCTCCGCGGTGTGATCGAATGGTTTGGCTGGTCCACGAACAGTGGCAGGCTTGAGCAGGCGGGGTTTTCTCCCTTTGACCTCCTGCGGGCCCGAATGCTAGTGGACCGGCGCCCACCGATATGCAAAAAACAGAACGAAATCCCGCCTCGCAGGGAGTGCGGTGAGTGCAGTGACCAGTGCGTTACCGATATACCCGCGATCGAGCACTAATCCGCCAGCCTCTTATCCGCCAAAGCACTCTGGCAATCCGCAATCACCTGTCGCACAAGCCTGGCTTGAGGATCGAGTTCATCCGTATCCAGAATCTCCTCGACCGCATCTCTGGCCCAATCGGCCTCGATAAACTGCGCATGCCGCCGCGCAATCTCAACCGCGGTGGCGGAGAGCTTCGCAACACTCAACCAGTCGGCCTCGCGCGCGCGGCGGTCGAGCCATTTATGCGCGGCCTGCACATGAAACGCCGCGTCGGGCCAATCCTCATTCAGGTAATAAGCGCCAAGACTTCCGCATGTGAGCCAGCACAACAGCTCCAAACGGTCACGTGGACTCAGATGATGGCGTACATCACTCATGGCGACGCTCGCTGCTGTAAATTGCGTTCCGGTGAGGACGGCGAGCCGCCGTCCTCCGCTTTCATTGAACAATATCACGCACAATTCAAGCGCGGCAATTCCTGACGTACCCTGGCGCGCCGGCACCACAGGCCGCCGCTCGCGGCCCGCAGAGCTAGCGGGTGGCAACGATGAACAGCCGCGGAAACGGCAGCAGCACCGTGCCGTCGGCGAGCGCCGGATAAGCCGCGGCGATCGCGTCCCGGTATCGCTGCAGGAAGGCGGTTTGCCCGGCGTCGTCGAGTTCGGCGAGGAACGGCCGCAGCGCGCTGCCCTTGAACCATTCGACCACCGCGTCCGCGCCGCCCGCAAGCGGGTGGTGGTAGACGGTGCGCCATACGTCGACACGCGCGCACAGCGGCTCGAGCAACGCGTAGTACCAGCCGGCGCCGTACCGCACGGTGCGCTCGAGTCCCTTGAGCGTGGGCGCCCACGGGCCGTCCGCAGCGATTTCGCGCAGCAGGCGGTGCGCGGGTTCGTCCAGATTGTCCGGCATCTGCACGGCGAGGCTGCCGCCCGGCGCGAGCTTCGCCACGAGCGCCGGAAACAGCCGCTCATGGTCCGGCACCCATTGCAGCACCGCGTTGGCGAGGATCAGATCGTATGGTCCCGGCGCGTCCCACGTGGAAATGTCGCTCACGTCGAACTGGAATTGCGGCAGGCGTTTGCGGGCCGCCTCGATCATGTCGGGCGAACTGTCCATGCCGCTGACCGCCGCGCCGGGCAGGCGAGCGGCGAGCGTTTCAGTCGAATTGCCGGGTCCGCAGCCAATGTCCACCGCGGTCTTCACGTCCGTTGCCGGCACGGCCGCCAGCAGATCCCTGACCGGACGTGTGCGCTCGTTTTCGAACAACACGTACTGCTTCGCTTCCCAATCCTTCTTCGACGTCATCTGATACCCCTTTTGTGCGTGATGGCCGGACCGGCGGCTGCCGGCGCTGCCGTCTGCCTCGCGTCCTGAGTTGAACCGTTCCGGTTCGCTCATTCTCGCTCACGCACGGGCATCATGGCTTCATGCGAAGTCGGTCGAACGCGACAGCGCTTCCCACGCGTCGATCTCCGCGCCCAGTGCGGCCAGTTTTGTTTTCACCAGATCGAACGCGTCGTTGCCGAGCAGCAGATGCACCGGCGGATTGTTCGCGGCGACGATCGCGAGCAGCGCCTGAGCCGCTTTGCGCGGGTCGCCGGCCTGCTTGCCGCTCTTCGTTTCGCGCGCTTCGCGGATCGGGTCGAAGAGGGCGTCGTAGTCGGAGATGCTGCGGCCTGCGCGAACCATCGAGCGGCCGGCCCAATCGGTACGAAACGAGCCGGGCGCGACCGCGGTCACCTTGATGCCGAAGCCCGCCACTTCCTTCGCCAGCGTTTCGGTGATGCCTTCGAGCGCGAACTTGCTGCCGCAATAGTACGCAATGCCGGGCATCGTGATGAAGCCGCCCATCGACGTGATGTTGATGATGTGTCCCGAGCGGCGCTCGCGCATGGCGGGCAGCACGGCCTTGATCATCGCCACCGCGCCGAACACGTTGACGTCGAATTGCCGGCGCAGATCGTCGAGCGGCGACTCTTCCAGCGTGCCTTCGTGCCCGTAGCCGGCGTTGTTGACGAGCACGTCGATCGGCCCGACGGTTTGCGTGATCGCGGCGACGGCGGGCGCGATGGCATCGAATTGCGTCACGTCGAGCACGATGGCGTGGGCCCGTTCGGCGGCTAGCGCCTCGAACGCGCTGCGCGCGGCTTCATTGCGCACCGTGCCGACGACGGTATGGCCCGCGTCGAGCGCCGCCTGCGCGAATGCCTGGCCGAAGCCGGAACTGACGCCGGTGATCAGAAACGTTTTGCTCATGGTGATCCACTCCTTTGTTTTGCCGGTCGTCACACGGCGCCTTCGGACGAAAGCGCACGGCATCGACCGGTCTACAGGACAGCATGGTAGGAGCAGCAAAGGCGGGCGCAAATGCCGGTTCGTCTGCGGTGATTGCCTGATCCTATGAGCAGATGGATTTTCCAGCGCGATGGTGGCACATTGCAGTCTGGTTGACCACGTTGACAGGGCTCAGAATGGCGTTCAAACACGGGGACCCGGCCGCGCGGCAACGCATGGTGGCCTTGCTCGAAACTCTCGCTCCGGTGGAAGGCTACAACCTCACGGTTTTGCCCGACGTGCGCTTCCTGCGTTCGAACCGGCCGCTTAGCCGCACACCCGTGCTGTACGACCCGGGCGTGGTGATCGTGTGCCAGGGGCGCAAACGGGGCTTTCTCGGCGACACGGTGTACGTGTATGACGCGCAGCACTACCTGGCCGTTTCGGTGCCGGTGCCGTTCTCGATGGAAACCGAAGCGAGCGCGGCGAAGCCTTTGCTCGCGATCTATTTGCGCCTCGACTTCAAGGTCGCCGCCGATCTGATGCTGCAACTCGACGAGCGCGACGCGGGCGTGCCGGCCGAGCCGCGCGGCATGATGTCGACGCCGCTCGATGCCAAGCTGAGCGCCACGGTGCTGCGCTTTCTGGAAGCGATGAGCGTGCCGCTGGAGGCGGAGTTGCTCGGACCGGCGCTCGTACGCGAAATCTACTTCCACGTGCTGACCGGCGAGCAGGGCGGATCGATGCGTGCCGCGCTAACCGCACAAGGCCAGTTCGCGAGGATCGCCAGAGTGATCCGCAAGATTCACGCGTGCTATCGCGAACCGCTCGACGTTGGCCAACTCGCGCTCGAAGCAAACATGAGCGTGCCCACTTTGCACGCGCACTTCAAGGCGGTGACGCGCACCTCGCCGATGCAATATCTGAAGTCGACGCGGCTTCATCAGGCGCGCCTTCTGATGGTGAGAAACGAGGTGACGGCGGCGTCGGCGTCCGTGCAGGTCGGCTATGAGAGCGCTTCGCAGTTCAGCCGCGAGTTCAGGCGCCTGTTCGGCCGCAGCCCGGTGGAGGAGGCCGAGCGGATGCGCAGAACCTTCGCCATTCCGCCGCCCGCGCCGGGCTCGATCTTCGTCGCGTCGCACTGAACGGGCTAATGGGCTAACGAGCTAACGGGCTGGCCCGGTGCTCATGACGCGAACCGTGCCTGTCCGCTCCCGCGCGCCGTCGATACACTTTGAACCCATGCTGCACATTCTCGGCAAGACCTCATCCATCAACGTCCGCAAAGTTCTGTGGACGTGTGCGGAACTCGCGCTTCCCTTCGAACAGGAAGACTGGGGCTCCGGATTTCGCGCGACCGGCGTGCCCGAGTTTCTCGCGCTGAATCCCAACGCGATGGTTCCCGTCATCAAAGACGGCGATTTCGTGCTGTGGGAGTCGAACTCGATCATTCGCTATCTGGCTGGCCGCTATCACGGCGAGTGGTTATATCCCGCCGATCCGAGCGAGCGCGCCCGCTGCGATCAGTGGATCGACTGGCAGGCGAGCGAATTGAACCGTTCGTGGAGCTATGCCTTTCTGGCGCTGGTCCGGCATTCTCCGGCGCACCAGGACCCACGTCAGATCGATCTGTCGTGCGCGAACTGGGCAAAGCATATGGCCATGATCGAAGGGCAACTGGAGAAAACCGGCGCGTTCATCGCGGGAGACGCGTTTTCGCTCGCGGATATTCCGATCGCGCTGTCTATCAACCGCTGGCTGGAAACGCCGTTGCAGCACGGCGATTTGCCCGCCGTCGAGGCGTACATGGCGCGGCTCGCCGCGCGCGAAGCTTACCGGGCGTACTGCCGCAACGGCACACCGTAACGCCTGCCAGCAAACGCGGCACGTTTTGCGCAAACGCCTGCAAACATCGGCTCCGCTTACAAAATCCATATGCAACGCTTACGGATTGCCGGCTGCGCAAGCGCTTCTGCGCGGCGCGCCCCGAGTCGCCTACAATGGCCGCTTTTGCGACACCGACTGAAGGTTCCACGATGCGGGTATCGAAAATTGCGCTGGCGTTGCTGACAGCGTGCTTCACTCTGAATGCGAGTGCCGAGATGACGGCCGCGCAGTACAAACAATGGGCGCACGCCGATAACAACTCGATCTACGCGGCGTACATTACCGGCACGATCAACGCGTTCGGCTGGGCGAACGGCGACCTGGTAACGAAGAAGCGTCCGCCGCTTTTCTGCCCGCCGCAAAATCTCGCCATCGGCAACCAGAACGTCTACCCGTTGCTCGACGAGTTCTTCAACAACCACCCGAGCATTTCGGACGACTTTCCGATCGGCCTTGCGATTCTTCGTTCACTTCAGGCCGCGTTTCCCTGCTGAGACCGATCGGGCCCGATCGGGGCGATGTGACTGGCGCTGCTGCATAGCGAACGGGGCCGCCGCAGACCCCGCCATTCATCAAACCTGAACGAGCTTAGGAATCTGCACGTCCGGATTGACGTCCGCTTCGTAGTCCACGCCCGCGATCTCGAAGCCGAACAGACGCAGGAAATCGGTCTTGTAGCCGCTGAAATCGGTGAGTTCGTAGATATTGTCGTTGGTCACCTGACTCCAGAGCGTCTGCACGCGATCCTGCACCTCAGGATCGAGCTCCTTGTAGTCCGCGCGCAAACGTCCCTCGTCGTCGAGATGCGGCGCCGCGCCGTACAGGCTGTCCTTGTACAGGCCGTAGACCTGCTCGATGCAGCCTTCGTGCGTGCCTTTTTCCTTCATGACCTTGAAGAGCAGCGACAGATACAGCGGCATCATCGGGATCGCGGAGCTGGCCTGGGTGACGACCGCCTTGAGCACGGAGACGCGCGCATCGCCGCCTTTGGCCGCCAGCTTCTCGCGAATGCCGAGCACCTTCTGGTCGAGGTCTTTCTTGGCGGCGCCGATCGAGCCGTTCCAGTAGATGTCGTGCGTGATCTTTTCGCCGAGGTAGGTGAACGCGGTGGTCTTCGCGCCGTCCGCGAGCACGCCGGCTTCGAGCAGGGCGTCGATCCACATCTGCCAGTCTTCGCCGCCCATCACCGCGACGGTGTGGTCGATTTCGTCCTGGGTGGCGGGTTCGAGCACGGTTTCCCTGATGACTTCCTTGTCCGTGTCGATGCCGCGCAGATTCACGGCCTGACCGACCGGCTTGAGCGTGGAGCTGAACACCTCGCCGCTTTTCGGATGCGTGCGCTTGGGCGCGGCGAGGCTGTAGACGACCAGATCGACCTGACCGAGATCGCGCTTGATGACCTCGATGGTGCGCTGCTTGACTGCGTCGGAGAAGGCGTCGCCGTTGATGCTCGTCGCGTACAGGCCCTGTTCCGTAGCGAATTTCTCGAAGGCGGCGGTGTTGTACCAGCCGGCGGTGCCCGCCTTGGTTTCGCTGCCGGCGCGCTCGAAGAATACGCCGAGCGTGGCGGCGTCGGAGCCGAATGCCGCGCTGATGCGGGCGGCAAGGCCATAACCCGTGGATGCGCCGATCACGAGCACCTTCTTCGGGCCATTGGCGATGGGGCCGCGTGCCTTGACGTACTCGATCTGTTCCCTGACGTTGGCCTCGCAGCCGGTCGGATGGGTAGAAACGCAGATGAAGCCACGCACGCGCGGTTTGATGATCATGAAGCACCTCTTGTCGGAATTGGCGACATTATAGTGGGCCTCGATTGTTGCGGGCGCGCCGCGCCGGTTTGCGGCTTGCGCCGCGCCCACAACGCTCCGTGACTACAAAAATCGGCCGCCGCCGCGCATCTTGGTAGGATTGCGCCTTTCCAAGCCGACTACGAGCTAGTGTGAAGCGCCTGATCCCCTCATTGCTGGAGACCCTTGAAAAAGGGCTGACCCTGGCGAACCCGCTGATCGCCCAGGCCCTGTGGCACTTGCGCCATCCGACCCGGCGCGGCGTGCTGAAGGCCTGCGCCGCGCTTCCGCTGCTGTTCGTCCTGTATGTGCTGATCCTGATTCCGTTCACGCCGGGCATCGGCGACATCCGCAAGGCCAAGGTCGAGCAGCCGGCGCAGATCCTGTCGGCGGACGGCAAGCTGCTGGCGGAATTCAAGCCCTCCAACCGCGAGTGGGTCAAACTCAGGGACATCTCGCCGAACGTGGTAAACGCGCTGATCGCCACCGAAGATCACCGTTTCTACCAGCATTGGGGCCTCGACTGGCGGCGCACCGCCTCGGCCGCGCTGCATACGTTTTCCGGCGACCGGCAGGGCGGCTCGACCATCACCCAGCAGCTCGCCCGCAATCTTTATCCCGACGAGATCGGCCGCGCGCCGACGCTCACGCGCAAGCTCAAGGAAGCGATCACCGCCTTCAAGATCGAGGCGCTCTACACCAAGGACGAGATTCTCGAGACTTACCTGAACACGGTGCCGTTCCTCTATAACGCGTACGGCATCGAGATGGCGGCCCGCACCTATTTCGACAAATCGGCCTCCGATCTGACCGTGCTGGAAAGCGCCACGCTCACCGGCATGCTGAAAGGCAATAGCTACTACAACCCGGTGCTGAACCCCGAACGCGCGTTGCAGCGGCGCAATACGGTGCTCGGCCAGATGGTCAAGTACGGCAAGCTGACGCCGGCGGCCTACGCCACGCTCAGCCGCAAACCGCTGCGCATCGATTTCGAGCGCCAGACCGAGCCGCCGGGTCCGGCGCCGCACTTCGCGCAGCAATTGCGCAAGTGGCTGGCGTCATGGGCGGATCGCAACGACTACAACATGTACGCCGACGGGTTGGTGGTGCGCACCACCATCGATTCGCGTCTGCAGACTATGGCCACCCAGGCGGTCACCTTGCAGGGCAACCAGTTGCAGGGCATCGCCAACTCGGTGTGGGGCACGCGCGCGGGCTGCTCGAACGGGCGCGACCTGCTGCAGACTTTTCTGCGCGAAACGCCGGATTACCGCGCCGCCAAAGACGCGGGCCTGAGCGACGACGACGCGCTCAAGCGCGTCTCGTCCGACCGCGAGCTCGTAAAGTCGCTGTGCGAATCCAAGACGCGCGTGCAGGCGGACTTTCTGGCAATGGACCCGCGCAACGGCCAGATCCGGGCATGGGTGGGCAGCCGCGACTTCAGCCAGGATCCGTTCGACCACGTCCAGCAGGCGCGGCGCCAGCCGGGTTCGACCTTCAAGCCGTTCGTCTACGCGGCCGCGTTCGAGGCGGGCGCCAAGCCTACCGATACCTTCGTGGACAAGCCCGTGGAGATCCCGCTGGCAGGCGGCGAAGTCTGGCGTCCGGGCGACGAGGACGAGCCGAGCGATCGCAAGATCAGCCTGCGCGACGGCCTCGCGTATTCGCGCAACCGGATCACCGCGCAGTTGATGGAAACGGTCGGGCCGAACAAGGTCGCGCGCCTCGCCCGCGCGATGGGCGTGCGCGACAGCGAGCTGGACCCGGTGCCGTCGCTCGCGCTCGGCACGAGCCCCGTCACGCTGAAGGAGATGGTCTCGGCCTACGGCACGATCGCCAATCTGGGCGGCTACGTGGAACCGGTGATGGTCACGCGTATCGAGGACCGCAAGGGCGACGTGCTGGCCGAGTTCGCGCCGGTGCCGCCCAAACAGGAACTCTCCGCCGATGCCGACCGGATGCTCATCGACGTCATGCGCGACGTGGTGAACCGCGGCACGGGGTCGAGCATTCGCAGCCGCTTCGGCGTGCGCGGCGACGTCGCCGGCAAGACGGGGACGACGCAGGGCAATGCGGACGGCTGGTTCATCCTGATCCATCCGCAACTCGTGGCGGGCGCGTGGGTCGGCTTCAACGACAGCCGCGTGACCTTGCGCAGCGACTATTGGGGGCAGGGGGCGCACAGCGCGCTGCCGATCGTCGGCGATTTCTTCCAGCGCGCGCAGCGCTCGAGGCTGATCGATACGCGCGTCAAGTTCGCGACCGACCAGGAGCCGGGGTGGTTTGCCGAGCGTTCGGCCAGGTTGCGCGCGTGGTTCGGGAACCTGTTCGCGTCGTCGCCGCCGGCCAGGCCGGAGGCGCCGGTTGCGCCGCGCGGTACGACGCGGCGCGCGCCGGCTAGTGCTCCTGCGGTGCCCGTGGAGCCGTCGGCGTCCGCTACGTTGGCGGAGCCGCGTGACATCCCGCAACCGCCGTTGCTTCAGGCGCCGGGGTCCGCGCCGGGTTCAGCGCCGGCAGCAGCGAGCGGGGCGGTCGACGGTGAAGCGCGCGGCGGCGGCGAGCCGGCGTTGGCGCCGACGCCCACGCCCGACGATGTGGTGCCGCCGGACGCCGGCAGCCCGGCCAACGCGTTGCCGGGAACGTCGACGAACGGCGGCAGCTCGCCTTGAGGTGCGAAGCTGGCACGATGTCGACGCAGAGCCGGCGCCGAGGTCCGATTGCGGACGTTTTTGCGCCGCACGCCGTGCTCGTCACGTCCACGGAATGTGCACCTTGTCGAGATTGCGATCGAGCTGATACGCGGCGCTGATCAGCGCCAGGTGCGTCAAAGCCTGCGGAAAATTGCCGAGCGCCTCGCCGCTGGTTGCCACTTCCTCGGAGAACAGGCCGACGTGATTGGCGTACGCGAGCATCTTCTCGAACACGAGCCGGCCTTCGTCCACGCGGCCGGCGCGCGCCAGCGCTTCCGCGTACCAGAACGAACAGGCGCTGAAACCGCCTTCTATGCCGGGCAGGCCGTCGAGCGTCGAGCCTCGCGTGTAGCGGAAGATCAGCGGGTCCACCTTGAGTTCGCCGCCAATCGCGTCGAGCGTGCCGAGCCAGCGCGGATCGGTCGGGCCGATAAAGCGCACGAGCGGCATCATCAGTGCGGACGCATCGAGCCGCTTCGAATCCGGCGTCTGCACGAACGCGCCCAGTTCGTCGTTCCAGAAGTGCTCGTGGATGTCGGCGCGGATCGCGTCGCGGGTGTCGAACCAGCGTTTCAGCGGCGCGGGCAGCGAACGCTTTTCCGCCAGACGCAACGCGCGGTCCACCGTGACCCAGCACATGAGCCGCGAGTGCAGCAGGGGCCGCAGGCCGTTGCGAAACTCCCAGATGCCGTGGTCCGGTTCGCGCCAGTGTTCGACCACGTAATCGACGGTGCGCGTGACGTCGCGCCAGCCTTCGTGAGAGATCGCGGCGCCGTACTTGTTGTACAGATAGATTGCGTCGAGCAGCGCGCCGTACACGTCGAGCTGGATCTGTTCGCGCGCGGCGTTGCCGACGAGCGGCGCGCCCGCGGCGCCGTCGCCGTCGCCGTTCGCCAGCGACGCGACTTCGGTTTCCGCGGGCGGCTTCCTGCCATCGACGGTGTACATGACGTTCAGCGAGCCGTCCGAGTCGCAGTGACGGCTGCGCTCGGCGATCCACTTCATGAAATGCCGCGCCTCGCCGGTATAGCCGAGACGCAGCAGCGCGTACACGGAGAACGCGGCGTCGCGAATCCAGGTGAAGCGATAGTCCCAGCGGCGCGAACCGTCGAGCGCTTCGGGCAGACCGAAGGTCGGCGCGGCCACGATCGCGCCGTGCTCGCTGGAACTGAGCAGCTTCAAGGTCAGCGCCGAGCGCATCACGACTTCGCGGTAGCGGCCGCGATAGGTCGATTGCGCCGACCAGCTTCGCCAGTACTGCATCGTATCGGCGAGCGCCGCTTCGCAGTCGAATGACTTGTCGCGCAAGCCGGCGGCGTCGCCGAAAGCAAAACCGGCCGACTCTCCATGCTGGAGTTCGAATCCGGCGTGCGCCGCGTTGCCGTCGAGTGCGAGGGGCAGGGTGCTGTTCAGGCGCAACTGCATTCCGCTGCCGCTGTCGGCGTTAGTTTCGGCGTGAAATTCCACCGCTCCGTCTTCGAGGATATGCGCCGTGTGCGTGCCGTCCGCGTAGTCGAAGCGCGGTTCGCAACGCATCGTGAACGCCATGCGCCCATGCACCATCCGTGCGACGCGGATCACGCAATTCGGCAACGGCGCATCGGCGCTGAGCTTGCCGTCATCTCTCGGCACCGGCATGAAGTCCATCAGTTCGCACACGCCTTCGGGCGTCATGAAACGCGTCAACAGGACATTGGTGTCCGGTAGATACATCTGTTTGACGTTGGCGGCTTCGCAGGTGGGCGCGATCGAAAAGGCGCCGCCGCGCGACGGTTCGAGCAGGCCGGCGAAAATCGCCGGCGAGTCGATGCGCGGAAAACACATGAAGTCGATCGAGCCGCGCAGCGAAACCAGCGCCGTCGTTTTCATATTGCCGATCAGGCCGCGCGCGTCGGTCGCAAGGGCAGGTCTCGGCGGGATAGGTCGATGGTCGGGCATGTCTGCATACTCCGGAGAACGAGCCGCGCTGCGCTCACATGAACCACTGTCAGCAACGACTGTGCCGGACCGGATTGTTCAGGCGCAAGCAACAGTGTTTTCAGATGGTGAGGCTGATCTCTTGCACGCGATTGCGGATAATTCACTACCGGTTAATCCGCAATGATGTGCAGGTGATACATGTTCAACACGGTTTCAGGCCGCAAGCGCGAAGACGCGGCGACATCCGGCGTGCCCAGCGGGCGATCCCCGTTGTCGCGGCGCGCGCGCGGGGCCGTCGCGGCGATTGTGGCGTGCGCGAGTCTGGTGGGATGCGCGTCATCCAGCGACGTAGTGGCCACCGGCAAGCCCAATACCTACGCGGTCGCGGCAAGCGCGACCGGCGGGCGGCTGGCGTGGGCCCGCGCGCATGAACAGGCCATGAACCAGGCGCGCGATTACTGCGAGCGTCGCGGCATGCAGACCAGTGTGACGATGGAAACCGTCAGCGGCGTGCAGACGATGACGGAGCATGGGTCATCCATGAACTTCGAATGTCATCCGAAATTCTAGGCGTGAAATCGGCGCCGCCTCGTGTCATGGATCGGTTGGCCATTGCCGCGCCGGCCGATCGTCAGTATCCCTGAGCACCCCCCGATCCTGAGAAAGTCCGCGTTGCGCTCCGCCTCGCTCCCCAGGCGATCGCAACGCTCGAGGAAGTGTTCCGGTCTTCCGGTCCAGCAGGACCACGTCTTGCCGAGCCAGGACAATAAGCGGGACGTGCAGCGCAGGAGCGCTCAGGCCGGCCGCTACGAAGCGCTCGCCTCGCGATTTTTGCCTGACGATTTTCGCTTTCGTTGAAGGGAAGGCGAGCGTTCGGTCAAGCGCGCCGTTGCGTCCTGATCTGCCGAACCCGCAGTCGCGAACTGCCGCCGGAATTCAGCCGGCGTTGTTTGCTTCGCAGCCTTGAACTGCCGGTTGAAATTGGCGACGTTCGCGAAGCCGGAGCGCGCGGCGATCACGGCAACGGGCAGGGAGGTGTCGGCCAGCATCCGGCATGCGTGTCCAATGCGAACGCGGGCGATATACCGGCCCACGCTCTCGCCGATATGTTGAACGAAGTAACGCGTGAGCGTGCGCTCCGACAGGCTGGCCGCCGCGCAGAGATCCGACAGCCGCAGCGGTTCGGCAAAGCGCGCGTCGATCATCGAAAGCACGCGGTTGATCTGTTCGGGCTCGTGGCCGGACGGACCCATGCTCGCCTGATTGAACGCACTTGGCGAAGCGAGCGGCTGACCCGGCGCGTCAGCGAGCGTGCATAGAATATCGAGCGCGGCGCTCAGGCGCTCGCGCGCCACGTTCGACAGCAATTGCTCCAGGCGACCGCGCATCCATTCACCCGCAGGCGGTTCGAACGCCAGCCCACATGCGGCCCTGCGCAACAGCTTGCGCAACGGTTCATATTCGCGGCAACAGTCCGCCATACGCCGCGCCCAATCGCCGTCGAACCAGATAACGATGGCGACTTGCGGCGAGGACGGCTCGATCGAGCGATTCGACGCCCACGTATGCGGCAAATCCGGCGGCACGAGAACGAGATCCTCGGCCTCATAGTCGTTGACCGAGTCGCCGATGTAGCGCTTGCCATGACTGTTCATGGTCAACGTCAGCTCGTACTCCGGGTGGTGATGCCACTCGAACGGAATACGCGGCAGCCGCCGATGGTAAACCCGGACCGAACTGTCCTTGCCAAACTCGACGTGTTCATAGGCTGGTTTCATGGCCGAAAACGCAAATGAATTGCCTGAATAGTATCACCAAGGCTCGCATGCGCGGCATATCCTAGCGCATACGAAATTCATACGGAGACATTCATGGCGTTGAAAATCGACGACTTGCCAGGCGCAATCCGGCAAGCAAAAAAGGAGTTGCGCGCGGCCTTGCCGAACTACCGGGAAGTGTTCGCCGAAGTCGAAGCGGCGATCATCGCCGAGGCAAAGCGAATTGCCGCCCAGCGGGATCGTGGAGAAGACGTCATTCCCGAGATCCAGTTTTCAGACATAACCGCACAACGCGTCACGCCGGACCAGATCGCGCTCGTTAAAGCGCGGGGCGCATGCGTCATTCGTCAGGTGTTTCCGCGCGCACTCGTGCAGGGTTGGGACCAGGACATTGCCCGCTATGTCGAGACCAATAACCTCGACAAACACCTCGAAAACCGCGCCGAGGACAAATACTTCGGCCAGTTGGCCTCCAGCAAGCCGCAGATCTATGGCGTGTACTGGTCGAAGCCGCAAGTGCTGGCCCGTCAGTCGGAATCGCTGACCGCCGCGCGCGTGTTCCTCAACAAACTGTGGCGCAATGAGAGCGACGGGCGCGTCCATTTCGATCCGGAGCATGTGCCTGTCTATGCCGACCGTTTGCGTCGCCGGCCGCCGGGCTCGGCGTCGCTCGGCTTGTCCGCGCATTGCGACGGCGGGTCGGTCGAGCGCTGGATCGAGAGCAATTTCCGCAAGGTGTACCGCCACGTGTTTGCCGGCAATTGGCGCCACTACGATGCGTTCGATGCGGCGTTCCGGACCGATGTCGAGGAGATCGCTTCGCCGGCGGTCTGTTCGATGTTCCGCACCTTTCAGGGCTGGACCGCCTTGACGCCGCAAGGCCCCGGCGACGGTACGCTGCAACTCGTCCCCATTGCCAATTCGATGGTGTATATCCTGCTGCGCGCGCTTCAGGACGATGTCGCGGAAGACGATCTGTGCGGGGCGATGCCCGGACGCGCGCTCTCGATCAAGCCGGAATTTCATGCGCCGCTGTTCGAGGCGTTGTCGTCGATTCCCGGAATGGAAGCGGGCGACACCGTGTTCTGGCACAGCGACGTCATCCATGCGGTCGAAGACGAGCATAAGGGCTCGGGTTACAGCAATGTGATGTACATCGCCTCGGTCCCCGCGTGCGCAAAAAACGATGCTTACCTGAAGCGTCAATTGCCGAGCTTCCTGAAGGGCGAAAGCCCGCCTGATTTTCCAACCGACCATTTTGAAGTCGATTTCACCGGCCGCGCCACGGCCAAGGACCTGACGCCGCTTGGCAGGGCGCAACTCGGGTTCGATCTGTAGCTGACATGGGCACGCACGCGCAGTCATTCTGATTGCGCATGCGTCGTCCAACCATAACGAAAAATTCGGAGACTGCAATGAAACGATCACTGACGTCGGTTGCGACGGCTGTCACGCTGCTCATGGCTGGAACGCAGGCGGCATTTGCCGCCGAACAGCTCTCGGTGCTGCACTGGTGGACCTCCGGCGGCGAATCGAAAGCGATCCGCGTGCTCAAGGACGATATGAGCAAACAGGGCTACGAGTGGAAAGACTTTGCGATTGCGGGGGGCGCGGGCGCGGCGGCCATGACCGCGCTGAAGACGCAGGTCATCTCGGGCAACGCGCCTTCGGCGGCGCAGATCAAGGGGCCACTGATCCAGGATTGGGCGGAGCAGGGGTCGCTGGTCACGATCGATCAGGCCGCGACCGATTGGAAAGCGCATACGCCCGCGCAAATAGACAGTGCCATGAAGGCAGGCGGTCACTATGTGGCTGCACCGTTCTCGGTGCATCGAATCAACTGGTTGTGGATCAACAAGGCGGACCTGGACAAAGTCGGCGGTACACCGCCCACCACATGGCCGGAGTTCTTCGCGCTCGCCGACAAGTTTCGCGCAGCCGGCATCACGCCTGTCGCGCATGGAGGTCAGCCCTGGCAGGATATGACAATCTGGGAGACCGTGGTGCTGTCCCAGGGCGCGGACTTTTACCGGAAAGCCCTCGTCGATCTCGATCAGAAAACGCTGACTTCGCCACAAATGGTTCAGGTGTTCGAGACCGTCCAGAAGATCCGCACTTACTTCGATAAGGGCTATCACGGCCGCGACTGGAATCTCGCGACGGCAATGGTGATTTCAGGCTCGGGCGGCATGCAGTTCATGGGCGACTGGGCAAAAGGCGAGTTCGCCAACGCAAGCAAAAAGGCGGATGTCGACTATATCTGCGCGGCCGCGCCCGGCACGTCGAATGCCTATACGTACACGGCGGATGCATTCGTGTTCTTTCAGCAGAACGGCAAAAAGGAGGCGACGCCGGGGCAGCTCGCGCTTGCCAGAACGATCATGTCGGTCGATTTCCAGCAGCAGTTCAGTCTCTACAAGGGTTCCATTCCAGTTCGGCTCGATGTGCCAATGGACAAATTCGATAGCTGTGCCAAAAAATCGCGTACGGATGAGCTTGCCACGATCAAATCGGGTGGCTTTCTGCCGTCGTTGGCGTTTGGTGAGCTTCAGTCCTCGGTGACGGCCGGTGCGATAACCGACGTCGTCACCAATTTCATGAACTCGAATGAGGATGCGAGAGAGGGCGTGCGAAAGCTTGCCGCCGCTGCGAAGGTCAAATGAGAGCAGTGTATTGGCTCAGTATCAAACGCTGCTTTACTGTTGAAAGGGGACAACGATGGATCCGGTAGCAAAGCGGAAATGGCCACGTTCAGGGCTTGAAACAACCGTGATGGGCTTCGGCGCGGCGCCGATCGGCAACATCTTCAGGCCGGTCAGCGAGGAGGATTCGGCAGCGCTCATCAAGGCAGCGTGGGACGCGGGCGTGCGCTATTTCGACACCGCGCCGATGTATGGCCACGGCTTGAGCGAGGTGCGCTGCGGGCAGGGACTGCGCTGGTATCCGCGCGACCAGTATGTGCTGTCGACAAAGGTCGGACGGCTCCTGAAACCACGCAGGCGCGCCGAGATCGACTTCGCGCCGTGGGTCGACGGACTGCCGTTCGAGCCTGTTTTCGATTACAGCTACGACGGCACGATGCGCTCGATCGAAGACAGCCTGCAGCGACTGGCGCTGGAGCACATCGATATCGCGCTGATCCATGACATCGACGTCTTTACTCACGGTGAGCGTCAGCCTGAGATGTTCGAGGCCGCGATGGCGGGCGCGTCGAAAGCCCTGCTTAAACTGCGTGACGAAGGGGTGGTGAAAGCGGTGGGGCTGGGTGTCAACGAGTGGCAGGTCGCGCACGAGGCGATTCGGCGGCAGGATTTCGACTGCCTGCTGCTGGCGGGTCGCTACACCCTGCTCGAACAGGATGCGCTGGACGGGTTTCTGCCGCTTTGCGAGAAGAAACAGGTGTCGGTGATTCTCGGCGGCGGCTACAACAGCGGCATTCTCGCAACGGGCGCGGTGCCCGGTGCGAAATATAACTACGCGCCCGCGCCGGAAGCCATTCTGGAACGCGTGCGCAAGATGGAGCAGGTATGCCGCGAGTTCTCGGTGCCGCTGAAGGCAGCGTCGCTGCAATTCGTGCTCGGTCATCCGGCCATTCCGACCAACATTCCGGGCGTGCGCACGGTTGCTCAACTGGAAGACAATCTTCAAACCTTCCGGGCTGAAATTCCGGCGGAGTTCTGGGCGGAATTGAAGCGCCGCGAGTTGATCCGCGACGACGCGCCGACGCCGCGGTAGCAGTCCCGAAGCACCCTGGCTGCGATACCGCAGCGTTAGCCGCTCAACCTGGCGCCGGCTCAGATGAAGCCGCTCTGCGGCCTGCCACGGCATCAGCAGGCCATCGGCCAGCGACTGGATTATCCTGAGCCGGTCTACCTCGCGCATCGTCATGGTGATCGTCCCGGGTTGGGCCACGATGGACTCCGGCAGTCAGAACCGGCATCCAGCATGAGCCGAAAAGGCTCCAGCTACGACATCTGAACTTTGCCCAGGTACGACATTACAACTTTGCTGTAACACACAATAGGTTGATAATTTATATTATGTCAAATATAGGATTCAATCCGAAGAAGCCCGATCCTCCTATCCTTGTGCTTCGCCTGAACGAACCGCCAACCCGTTCCGGGCTGGCCTCACTCACCCCCACGAATCACGATTGACGTTTACCGCGCCCACCAGCGGGTTTGCCAGCCGGCTTACGTGAACCCGCAACCGGCTTGCCGGCGGCCTTGCTACGCGGCTTCTGCACACTGAATGGGCTACCGCTCACCGGGCTCGTGTCCTTACCCACAGCCACAGCGCGTTGCGCCGCAAGCTTGGGTTTGTTTTCTCCACGTTGCGGGTGCGGCTTTTTGCTGAGTACCTGCATCTCGCGCGGCGCAGCTTGCGGCACTTTAGATTTCTTGGGTTTTTTCGGCTTCCTGATGATCTCGCCCGTCGCGCTGGTTTGCGGCACGCGGTGTTCCGCTTCAAAACCCGGTTCTTCTTCACGGCGCAGCGTTTGCCGGATCAGTGCTTCAATCGCGGCCAGTTGCGGCGCTTCATCGGCACACACGAGCGACACCGCCACGCCGCTGGCGCCCGCGCGGCCGGTACGGCCAATCCGGTGCACATAGTCCTGCGCCACGATCGGCAGATCGACGTTGATCACCAGCGGCAGATCGTCGATATCCAGACCGCGCGCAGCCACATCGGTGGCTACCAGCATCTGCACTTCGCCCGTCTTGAAACGTTCGAGCGCACGCAGGCGCGCGGGTTGCGGTTTGTCGCCGTGGATGGTGTCGACCGCATAGCCCGCTGCATCCAGCATGGCCGCCAGGTAATCCACGCCATTGCGGGTTTTGACGAACACCAGCGCGTGCCGCCAGTTGTTCCCAGCCACGAGGTGCATGAAAAGGTCGGGCTTGTTCTTTTTGTCCACCGTCACCACCCACTGCCTGATCTTGCTGGCCGTGGCATTGGGCGGGCTGACGCTGATATTGACCGGGTCGCGCAGAATGCCCGCCGCCATCGCGCGGATATCGTCGGTGAACGTGGCGGAGAACAGCAAGGTCTGGCGCCGAACGGGCAACGCGGCAAAAACGGCGTTGAGCTCGCGCGCAAAGCCCAGATCCAGCATGCGGTCGGCTTCATCCAGCACCAGCGTTTGCACCTGATCTAACTGCACGGCGTTCTGGCGATTGAGATCCAGCAAACGGCCCGGCGTAGCGACGAGCACATCCACCCCTTTGCGCAGCTTCATCATCTGCGGGTTGATGCTCACGCCGCCATAGGCGGCCAGAAATCGTAAGTCGAGGCCTTTGCCGTAATCGATAAAGCTTTGCAGCACCTGTTCGGCCAGTTCACGCGTGGGCACCAGTACCAGAACACGCGCGCGGTTGCTGGACACTGCCGGGCCGTGTTGCACCAGCCGTTGCAATAGCGGCAGCGCAAAACCCGCCGTTTTGCCAGTGCCGGTCTGTGCCGCAGCCATGACGTCCCTGCCGCCCAGCACGGCAGGAATCGCCTTGACCTGCACCGGCGTAGGTGTCTGGTAATTGAGGTCCTGCACATTACGCAGCAAAGGATCGATCAGGCCAAGCAAGGCAAAGGACATTGGCGTATTCCAGGCTAAAGCCGCAATTCTAGCGGGTGCTTTGTCACGCGAGTTGCAGAACCCATTGGCGGCGCCAAACCGGCGCTTCAGACGGATCGAAAAATACCATGCCGCCTGAATCCTCATGAACCCCGGCCTGCGAGCGCACTGAACCCCGTGCCATACTTGCGGATCCTCCTGTCCCTCTGTCAACGACCGTGATAACCGCCCTTCCCGCGTCCATCGGCTTTAACCTCAACCCGCTGGAGCGCCGCTCCGACAAGCGGGACGACCACGCCTACCTCGAGCATCTGCGCAGCGACCCGGCCGCGCGTTTTCTCGTCTTCGACGGCGACGTGCCCCTGCTCAAGCGAGGCAGCGAGCACGACCCGTGGTTCGCCTCCAGCGAGACCGCGGCCTTCGGCCAACCGTTGCATAGCGTCTTCCTCGGGGAAGACGCCGACGGCAGCGGACGCTTCGCGCTTGGCTTCGCGCTCGACCTTGCGCCAGAGGCTCCTTTGCCAGGCACCGGCCATGAGCGCATCGACGTTCGCTCGCTCGCGCAGCAGGGCCTCGTCGCCGCGGGAACGCTCGGCATACTGGCGGAGGCGAAGTCGATGCTCGACTGGCATCGCCGCCACGCTTTCTGCGCGAACTGCGGCTCTGCGAGCCGCGTCGCGATGGCGGGCTGGCAACGCGCGTGCGATGTTTGTGGCGCACGCCATTTTCCCCGCGTGGATCCAGTCGTGATCATGCTGGTGATAGACGGCGAACGTTGTCTGCTCGGCCGCCAGCGCCATTTTGCCCCGGGCATGTATTCGGCGCTTGCCGGTTTCGTTGAGCCGGGCGAGACGGCGGAAGACGCCGTGCGCCGCGAAGTAATGGAAGAGGCTCGCCTGAAGTGCGAACAGGTTGTCTACTTCGCGTCGCAGCCGTGGCCCTTTCCTTCGTCGCTGATGATTGGCTGCTTTGCACAGGCAAGCGATACCGACATCGTCGTCGATACTGAAGAACTCGAAGACGCTCGCTGGTTCACGCGCCAGGAGGTCGCGGCAATGCTCGCGGGAACGCATGCGCACGGGCTGTCGGCACCCAAGCCGTTCGCCATTGCCCATCATCTGCTGCGCGCGTACGTGGAGCAAGGCGGCTCGGTATTGCCCGGCTGAGGGTCCCGCAGAAAGAGCGCTGCGCTTACGGCACGGCACCGCCGCGGCGATTCCGTTGCCCGCGCAGACGCTTCGCACTCCGGCTTGGTCGCGATCGGGTTTCCGCGATTGCAAGGCAAACGGTCGGCCGGTCAGGTCGCTTTACCGACGAACGACACCCTACTTATGCAACGCGCTGCGTACGCTCGACACGTCGCGAACCGTCACCGGCGCCGCGGCATTGCCCCACGTATTGCGAATGAACGTCAGCACATGGGCTATTTCGCGGTCGTCGAGCTTGCCGGCAAAGGGCGGCATCTTGCGCGGCTCGGGTCCTGCTTCGGTGTGCGGACTACCGCCGCCTTCCACCAGCAGTCGCACGAGCGAGGTCGCCGAAGCGGACAGCACAGCCGGATTCCCCGCGAGGCGCGGATACTTCGGCGCCAGACCCGCCCCATTCGGCTGATGGCATCTCGCGCAATAAGTCGCGTAAATGCCCGCGCCGGGTCGCTCGACCTCGCCGGTTCTCAGCGCTTGCGCAGTTTGCTGCGCGGCACGCGAGTCTCCATTGAAAAAGCCGCTCTGCGCGCGCGGCGGAAGGCTCTTCAGATAAACCGCGATGGCCGCGAGGTCCGCGTCGCTCATGTATTGCGTGCTGTCCTCCACGACCTGGACCATGCTGCCGAACGCGATCAATCCGCCGCCGTGGCCGAGCTTCAGGAACGCGGCGATGTCGGCGGCGGAAAAGCGGCCGAGACCCGAGCCGGGATCGGCGCTCAGGTTCGGCGCGAACCAGTGGTCGTTGGTGCCGCCCGTCAAATAGACCGCGCTGGTTTCGCTGTAGCCGCGCTCTTCGTAGGCGGGACCGCGCGGCGTGTGGCAGGCTCCGCAGTGTCCGAGCGACTGCACCAGATAGGCGCCCCGGTTCCACTGCGCGTCGCGGCCCGGTTCCGGCCTGAATGGGCCGTGCGGCACGAACAGCCAGTCCCAGAACAGCAGCGCCCAGCGCTGGTTGAACGGGAATGGCAGGCTGGTCTCGGGCGCAGCGACGGCCACCGGCTGAACGCCGTGCATGAAGTAGTCGTACAGCGCGTGCATGTCGTCGTCCGGGATTCTGGCGAACGACGGATACGGCATCGCCGGATATAGCCGCTTGCCGCCGGGCGCGACGCCGTCACGCAGCGCGTGCGCGAAATCGTCGTAGCTATATTTGCCGATGCCCACATGCGGCTCGGGCGTGATGTTCGACGAATAGATCGTGCCGAACGGCGAGGCCATGCCAAGGCCGCCGGCGAATGGCGGCGAGAGGATCGGCTTCGCGCCCGGTTGGGTCACGCGTGGCGCCGCCGTGTGGCAGCCGGCGCAGTCGGCGGCTCGGGCAAGGTAGGCGCCACGAGCGATTTGAACGGCGTCGGCCGAGCCATTGACCGCGCCGCCGGTCGCCCTCATCGCCGCGTTGCCGGCAGGCGCGATGGCCGGTGCCTGCGCATTGCACGCGGTGCTGCTTACCGCGAGTGCCGACACAACGGCCACGATGAGTCCCGCGCTCCTCAGCGAGCGCGAACGCAGCACGACACTCGGAGCGGCAGGTTGCTCGCCGAGGGTTCGCATCGTCACCACCATCCGCAAGGCGACACGAGCGCCAATGCGACATCCGTCGCAATCAGCGCGAACAGGAACAACGTGCTGCACATCATCGCGATGCGGCTCAGAAACCTCTCCAGTTCGGCGCGCGAACGCCGCGCGCCGCTCAAGGCGCCCCACTCTTTCGGGCCGGTTTTCCGGAGATTGCGCCACGCGATCAGGCTACCGGCCGTACCCGCGAGCAGGCACGTTGCACTGATCGTGACGAGCGCGGCACGCAGCCACGGAACGACCGGCGCGGATAGCGGCTGGTTGAACGGATAACAGGCCTGCGCAGCCAGCGTCTCCATGCTCAGCATCTGCAGAAGCCATGCGAGCGGCGTGGCGAGCAGGCCGATCAGCAGCCAGCGCATGGCCGGGTGCGACCCGTCGGGCAGAGTCATGTCCCGGTCCATGATGCGCCCTGAAAGAGATACGGCGTCAGATACAGCGTGCTGAAAATGAACAGCCACACGACATCGACGAAATGCCAGTAGAGGCCGCCGATCGTCAACGCGGCGCAGCGTTTTTCGTCGAAGTAGCCGAGCGCGGTCCATAGCAGCAGGAATAGCAGCACGATTATCCCGACCACCACATGCGCCATGTGGAAGCCGGTGATCGTGAAATACAGCGAGCCGTAAAGATGCGTGGCCAGCCCGTAAGGGTGATCGTGCCATTCGATCATCTGAATACCGACGAACACGCAGCCCAGCACGACGCCCACCGCCAGCGACGCGACCGCCCATCGCAGCCGCCTGCGTCGCACCAGGCGCTCGCATAGCCAGACAAACACGCTGCTCGACAGCAGAATGAAGGTATTCGCAATGCCGAGGCCGAGCTTCGGCAGACCTTCCGGCGGCCAGTGCTGCGAACTTTGCGAGGCGAGATACAGGTACGAAAAGATCAGATAGCCGAACAGCGCCCCTTCGGTGACGATCAGCGTGAGACACCCCCACCAGCCGCCCGAGCGCTCGCCCGCGCTGCCAACGGGCAATTCGCGCAGCGGTTCGGCAGGCCCGGAGGGAGGCTGATTCAGATCGATCGCGTCGCTCATCTCAGCCTCTCGCGTCGTGAACCATGTCCGGCTCGCGCTGGATCAGCGCACGTTCGGGCCACAGCCAGGCCGTGATCGACACCGCGCAGCCGGCCACCATCGCGCCCGCGAAAATCCATGCGCCCAGCACGAGCCCGGTGAACACGAGGGTCGCAAACACCGCGAGCCAGAATGGCGCGTACGAATCGCCGGGCATCTTCAGAATGACATCGGGAAACGCCTCGAGTGCGGTCGTGCCGAGCGCTTCACGGCCTTGTGCCAGCAGATAGCCTTCGTCGAGTTGCGAGCGCATATGCACGGTGACGCCGGGCTCGTCGATGCGGCCTTCCCACAACGGATGACGGCTCGCGAGCGTCGGCACGACCGCGAAGTTATACGGCGGCGGTGGCGAGCTGACCGACCATTCGAGCGTGGGCGCATCCCACGGATTGTCGCCGGCGGGCTTGCCGCTTTTCAGGCTCACCAGCAGATCGGTCAGAAACATCAATACGCCCGCCGCGAACAGGAACGAGCCGAGCGACGTGACGAAATTCACCGTGTTCCAGCCCATGTCGGCGGGATAGGTGTAGATACGCCGCGGCATACCGAGCAATCCGGCAATATGCATCGGAAAGAACGCGACGTTGAAGCCCACGAACAGGACCCAGAAGGCCATCTTGCCCAGCCGCTCGCTCATCATCCTGCCGGTGAATTTGGGAAACCAGAAATAGATGCCGCCGATCACGGGAAACACGTTGATGCCCAGCAGCACGTAATGCAGATGCGCGACCACGAAGTAGGTGTCCGTGAGTTGCCAGTCGAACGGAACGGCCGCCGTCATCACGCCGGACACCCCGCCCACCACGAACAGCAGCACGAAGCCCGCGAAGAACAGGAAAGGCACGCGGAACACCGGCCTGCCCGTCCAGATCGTCGCGATCCACGCGAAGGTGGCCACCGCGCTCGGAATCGCGATCACCATGCTCGCCGCGCCGAAAAACGACAGCGCCAGCGCCGGTATGCCGGTCGCGAACATATGGTGAATCCACACGACGAAACCGATCACCATCGTCGCGACGGTCGAGAGCGCCACCGGTCCGTAGCCCACCAGCGGACGCCGGCAGAACACCGGCAGCGCGTCTGAAACGATGCCCATCGCCGGCAGCACGACCGCATAGACCCACGGGTGCGCGAAGATCCAGAACAGGTGCTGCCAGAGCAGCGGACGACCGCCGTTGAGCACGTCGAAGAAATGCGTGCCGATACGCCGGTCCATCCACAGCAGAAAGAACGCGAGACTCACGGAAGGCACCGCCAGCAGATTGCCGGCCGACGCGGTGAGCGTGCCCCACACCAGCACCGGCATCCGGTCGAGCGACATGCCCGGCGCGCGCATGCGCAACAAGGTCACCACGAAGTTCATCGAGCCGACCGTGGTCGAGATGCCGAGCAGCACCATGCCGAGCGCGTAGACATCGATATTGGGCCCGGTGCTGTATTCGAGCCCCGAGAGCGGCGCATAGTTGAACCAGCCTGCATCCGGCGCCTGTCCCGCCGGAAAGCTCGCATACAGGAAAATGCCCGCAAACAGAAAGACCCAGTACGAAAGCGCATTGAGCCGCGGAAACGCCATGTCGCGCGAACCGAGCACGAGCGGCCACAGATAGTTCGAGAACCCGGACAGCACCGGCAGCGCGTACAGGAAAATCATCGTCACGCCGTGCATCGTGAAGAGCTGGTTGTATTGCTCGGGCGTGAGCACGGTTGCGTTGGGCCGCGCGAGCTGGATGCGCATGAGCAGGGCTTCGACGCCGCCCATCAGCAGAAACACAAAGGCGGTGACCAGATAGCGCAGGCCGATGGTTTTATGATCCACCGTCGAGAGCCATCCGCGCCAGCCGGGCGGCGTTTCCCAGATTTCGCGCAGACGTTTTTCCCCGATGCTGCCCCGCGCCACCCGGCCGCGCTGCGGGATGCGCGCAAGTGGCAGGCCGCTCGGGTCGCGAGGCGAATTCCCTGGTGGTTCGTCGGGCGTTGCGGCAGTCGCGGGATGATCGGACATCGGAACGCGCTCCTCGTTTTCAACGGCGTTAATGCAAGGTCGCCAGATAGGCCGACAACGCGGCTGCGTCACCGCTCGTTAGCGCGATATCGGGCATCAGCGCGTCGGGTTTGAGACGTTGCGCGTGCTCGATCCAGTCCAGCAGATGAGACGGCGTATTGGTGAGCGTGGCCGCCGCGATCGCGCGGCGCGAGCCGAGATGCGTGAGGTCGGGCGCTTGCCGGCCATTGGCATCGGTGCCGCGAATTGTGTGGCAGCCGGCACAGCGCTCGGCGAACAGATGCCGGCCGGCCACCAGCGCAGCGTCGCCGACAGGCGCCGCCGGCTTGCCTTGCGCGGCGCGCCAGGCGTTGAAGTCCGCGACGTTTTGCGCGACCACTTCGAAAGCCATATGCGCATGCTGGGCGCCGCAAAACTGCGAGCATTGGCCGCGATAGACGCCTGCGCGATCTGCCTGAATCCACTGCTCGTTGGTTTGCCCAGGGATAGTCTGGGTCTTGCCCGCGAGCTGCGGGACCCAGAACGCGTGCACGACATCGGCGCTCTTCAGTAGCACTTTGACCGGCGTGCCGACCGGGATATGGATTTCGTTCGCGGTGCTGAAGTTACGCGCCGGGTCGGGGTCGTCGGCATAATCGACTTTCCACCACCAGTCGTAGGCCGTGACCGTGATCGTCAGTTGCGGATGCGTGACCGGCGACGCGACCGACTCGAGCGTCACCAGAATGGCGACGAGCATCGCGAGCAGCGCGAGCGACGACACGCCGGTGCCGATGTAAATCCAGCGCATCCCGCCCGCTTCGGCGCTAAAGCGCTCCGTTTGCGCCAGCGGCCGTCGGCGCGCGATTGCCGCGATCAGCAGTCCGGCAATGGTTAGCGTCACCAGAACGGAAATGGCGGCCATCACCCAGCCGAGGCGCAGGGTCGGACTGGCGGCTGGACCGGCCGCGTGAAGAAAGTAATTGAGCGGCGCCGTCGTGCCCGCATGGACCGGTGAAGACGCAACAGCCGCTAGCCGGGAGGCGCTTCGGAACCAGGCGCGCAAAATTCGCGGTTCAATCGTCTTCCTTGCGGGCACTGTTGGCTCCCGTGGAATTCCCTGCCATGCCAGCGCGACCCATGCGCTACCCATGCGCGACACCGGGTCGAGGCGGGATGAGATGAAGTTGCGATAGCAAGAAACAGACCGCATCGACGGCGACGAATCATTCCGCTTCCGACCTGCGCGCTGCTGCGCATGGTTACGGCGCTACCGCGCGAGCAACTGCCGCGCGGCGCATTTGACCTCTCGCTATCAGCCGGCTTCGCCCACCTCTTTCGGATCGGGCAGTTTTTCGCCGCTATTCGGCTTCGGAGGCGCCGGTTCATTCTTCAGCGAATCTTTCTGTTCGTCGCTCAAGCGCCGGTCCCCGGCGGTCGGGTCGGTCTCCGTCTGGCGCGGCGGCGTCGGGCGTGAAGATTCGGTAGCCATAGAAACTCCGTTCTGGTGGGTGGACTGTTGACGATCAGATGCGTAATCCTTTCCGCAGAAGCATGCGGCGTGCCGCACGTCGGCGGAGCTGCCCCGGCGCTGGCTTGTCCGATCGCCGCCCCTCGGGAGCCTCGCGGATTCGCGCGAACGTGGACAAACGCTTGAGTTCCCGCGCAAAGCGGCTGCTACGCCATTGCCGCGCGTGGATCGACTGGACGCTGCCGGCGCACCGGACGCGTATCAGAAGTTCGCCTGTTGAGTCAGTCGTGCAGATTTCGTGTGCGACTTCGCAGGCTCAGCCGGCACGGCAATCACCAGCGCAACAGCCGCGGACCCAGCAGCGCGCCGGCGATCGCCGGCAACAGCATGCCCAGCACGTACCACACCCCCCAGAACGGAATCCCCATCTCCGGACAATGCAGGCAATACGCCAGCGTCGCGGTCGAGCCGGCCAGCAGGCCGCCCACAGCGCCTGTCAACGCGAGCCGGGTCGGCGCCAGTCCTTTGAGTGCCCAGAACGCGGCGATAAACCCGGGAACCGACAGCATCGCGATATTGAACGGACAGACCCGCCAGGTTTTGCCGAGCACGAGCGCGAGTCTTGCGTCGCCCGGTGCGGCCATCAGCACGTACGCACCGGCGAGCCACACCGCCGCGACGGGCGCCGCGATCAGCCAGCCGCTGCCACCCGTGCGCACGCCGGGACGCGCGAGCCGCGTCGACATCCACAGCGCGCCGATCATCACACATAACGGCAGCGCGATCTTGGCCCAGAAGATCGGCGTGAGCGCCACTTCGGCGAGATCGCGGCGGATGCCGAGCACCGTCGCCATGATCAGCGTCGCGCCGGCCGCGCCGGCCAGCACCGCGACGCCAAAGCGTTTCGTGAGCGCGTAACGGTCCACCGGCGCGACGCCGGTAGCGAGCAGGGAAATAAAGTCATCCGTTTTCATCGCGTTCCTCGAATCCTTGCAGCCAATGCCTTCAGTCCACGATGCACGCCAATCTTCACCGCGGATTCCGACAAGCCGGTCAATTTCGCGGTCTCCGTCACGGAAAGCCCTTCGAGCTTCACGTGCACGATCGGCAGACGCTGGCGATCCGGCAACTGTTCGAGCAGTTTTCCCACATCGCGCTTTGCTTGCGCCGGTTCGAGATCGGGTGCGGCGAGCAATTCGAACGCATCGTCAAGCGGATCGTTCAGCGCGTCATGCCGGGCGCGCGCCCGAAAGTAATCTGTCAGCTTGTAGCGCGCGATGGCATGAATCCATGCAGTCAGCGGTTCCTGCGAGCGGTAGGTATGCCGTGCGTTATGCACTGCAAGCAATATTTCCTGCATGAGATCTTCGGCGTCGGACGCGCCGTCGTGAAGCCGCCTTCGCAGGAAGCCGCGCAGGTGCGCGCCCAGTTCCGCGAGGAATTGCCGGTACGCGGCGCTGTCGCCGTCCAGTCCGCTCAGGAACAGGGCTCGCAGATGCGCCTCTTTCGCCTGCGCTGCGGTGATATCGGTAGTTCGATTCATCTGGGACGTCGGTTACAGGAAACAGGAGTTTATTCCATCGCCCCCCGCATTGGCGCGCGCGACCACGCTGCCCGTCCCTCTTTTTCCGTTCCGGAAAAAAATTCACGTCCGCTGTAACCGCGCCGGCATTCGTGGCGAATTACCTCACAGATGCGGGATGACGACGCATCGGTAGTTGCCGGGGTAGTTGCCGGAAAGCAGATTCACCTCACAAACACATGGACCCGATACGCCGCTTCGGCCACACGGTCCGATCAACAACATTCAAGGAGTTGTCATGAAAAGCATTGCAATCGCAGCATTCGCCGCAGCGTTGCTCGTCAGCGGCGGTTCGGCGTTCGCCCAGGCGAGCGGCGCCATGTCCCACGATTCGATGTCGAAAGACGCGATGAGCAAGGACTCGATGGCCAAGGATTCCATGTCCAAAGATTCGATGGCCAAGGACTCCATGTCCAAAGATTCGATGAGCAAGGACGGCAGCAAGATGAAACCCGACGCGATGAAAAAAGGCGACGCGATGAGCAAGTAAGTACCCGAGGTGCATTCCCGGCCCGCAGGCCGCGAATGCACCTGCGGATTCCACTACCGGAGGTTCACCATGAACGCGATCCCCCAACCCGGCGCATCGCAAGACAGGTCGCGCACGATTCAACCCGCGTGGGTACGTATCGCGCACTGGCTCAACGCGCTCGCTGCGGTGCTGATGATGCTCTCGGGCTGGCGAATCTACGACGCGTCGCCGGTATTCGCGGGTTTCAGGATTCCCACCGGCATCACGCTCGGCGGCTGGCTCGGCGGTGCGTTGCAGTGGCACTTCGCGGCGATGTGGCTGCTGTTTTTCAACGCCCTCTTCTATCTGGCGATGAACCTCGTCACCGGACGGCTCAGGTCGAAGTTCTTCCCGCTGTCGCCGCGCGCGATCCTGCACGACCTCGGCGAGGCGCTGAAAGGCCATCTGTCGCACGCGGACCCGAGCCGCTACAACGCGGTGCAGAAGTTCGCGTATCTGTTCGTGATGCTCGACATCGCCATCCTGATCCTGTCGGGGCTCGCGATCTGGAAATCGGTGCAGTTTCCGTTGCTGCGCGACCTGATGGGCGGATACGACAATGCGCGCGTCGTTCACTTCTGCGCAATGGCCTTGCTGGCCGGCTTTATCGTCGTCCATCTGACGATGGTGGCGCTTGTGCCGCGTTCGTTGCTCACCATGATTCGCGGCCGCTAACCGGGGGAGTAAAACCATGAAGCCATTCAAACCTTCGTCGCCGGGCGTGGATCGGGCGTCGCTCGCTATCGACGTGCGACGTGAACTCGATATGCCGTCACGCAGGCTGTTCGGCAAGCGCATCATCACGCTCGGTGGCCTTGCCATGCTGACCGGATGCAGCCTGTCGGACGACAAATCGGTCGAAACGTTCTTATCGCGCGTGTCGAAAATCAACGACAGCGTGCAGGGCTGGCTGTTCGATCCGAATCGTCTCGCGCCGACCTACACGGAAGCACAGATCACGCGTCCGTTCCCGTTCAACGCGTTCTACGGCATCGACGATGTCCCGCACGTGGACGGCAGCGACTTCCGGTTGAAAGTCAGCGGCCTCGTGCAGGAAAAGAAGACATGGACCCTCGACGATCTGTACGCGTTGCCGAAAGCCGAACAGATTACGCGGCATATCTGCGTAGAAGGATGGAGCGCGATCGGCCGCTGGGGCGGCACGCCGTTTGCCGAATTCCTGAAACGCGTGGGTGCTGATACGTCGGCGAAATACGTCGGCTTCAAATGCGCCGACGACTATTACGAAAGCATCGATATGCCGACGGCGCTGCACCCGCAGACACTGCTGACCTTCACCTACGACGGCCAGCAATTGCCGGCAAAATACGGCTATCCGATGAAGCTCAGGATGCCTACCAAACTCGGCTACAAGAACCCCAAGCACATCATGGAAATCTTCGTGACCAATGCGTTTCCAGGCGGCTACTGGGTCGACCAGGGCTACAACTGGTTCGGCGGTTCGTGAGCGGCGGGCCGGATACGATTACGTTCGAGCACCGGAACCCGGAAAGAACCGGTTCTCAGGCCGCGGCAGTCCCAGATTTTCTCGCAGCGTGGCCCCTTCGTATTCGCGCCGGAACAGCCCTCGCCTCTGCAACTCAGGAATCACCTTGTCGACGAAGTCGTCGAGCCCGCCCGGCAGATACGGAAACATCACATTGAATCCATCGGAGCCCTCTTCCACCAGCCACTGCTCCATCTGATCGGCGATCATCGCGGGCGTGCCGACCATCTCCAGTCCCGCGTAGCCGCCAATGCGCTGGGCCAGTTGACGAATCGTCAGCCGGTCGCGCTCCGCCCATTCGAGCACACGCTGGCGTGACGTACGGCTCGCGTTGGTTTCAGGAATGTCGGGCAGCGGGCCGTCAGGATCGAAGCCGGACACGTCGTGCCCCAATGCAATCGACAATGAAGCGATACCGCTCTCGTAATGAACGAACGTGTCGAGCCGCGCTCGCGTTTCGAGCGCCCGCTCCAGCGTATCGCCCACCACCACAAAAGCGGCCGGCAGGATCTTCATGTGATCGCGTGAGCGCCCCAGTTTCTCCATGCGGCCTTTGACATCGGCATAGAAGCGCTTGCCGTCCGCCAGTTGGGTTTGCGCGGTGAACACCACCTCGGCGGTTTCGGCGGCGATCTGCCGCCCGGCTTCCGACGATCCCGCCTGCACGATGACCGGCCAACCCTGAACCGGGCGCGCGATATTCAACGGCCCGCGTACCGAGAAGTTCTCGCTTTTGTAGTTGAGCACATGCAGTTTCCGCGGATCGAAGAATGTGCCGGTTGCCGTATCGCGGATAAAGGCGTCGTCGGCCCAACTGTCCCACAGTCCGGTGACCACATCGAAGAATTCGCGGGCGCGACGGTAGCGTTCGTCGTGCTCGACATGTTCGTCGAGGCCGAAATTGAGCGCTGCGTCCGGGTTCGACGTGGTCACGAGATTCCATCCCGCGCGGCCGCCGCTGATATGGTCGAGCGAGGCGAAACGCCTTGCCACATGATAAGGCGCGTCGAACGTCGTCGACGCGGTGGCAATGAGCCCCAGCCGCTCGGTGACTGCCGCGAGCGCGGGCAGCAGCGTGAGCGGCTCGAACGACGTGACCGTGTGGCTGTGCTTGAGCGCCTCGAGCGGCATGTTGAGCACCGCGAGGTGGTCGGCCATGAAGAACGCGTCGAAGCGCCCGCGCTCCAGCGTCTGCGCGAAACGCTTCAGATGCCCGAAATTGAAGTTGGCGTCGGGATAGGCGCCGGGATAGCGCCATGCGCCGGTGTGAATGGTAGTCGGGCGCATGAATGCGCCGAGGCGAAGCTGACGTGACATTAAACGATCTCCGTCCCGAACTGGGTCGAGCCAGTTTAATCCGGCTTCGGCGCGGCTGCTTGCAAGTCCTCGGCGCGGGTATGGTTGGCGCTGTGGTCGCCGCTGCGGTCGCCGCTATACCGCGCCGCTATCCGGCGCGGTGCGCCGGCCGCCGCAAGCCGAGATTGTCGCGCAGCGTGCGGCCTTCGTAGTCCTCGCGGAACAGGCCGCGTCGGCGCAATTCGGGCAGCACCAGTTCGACGAAATCGGTCAAGCCGGTGGGCAGCAATGGCGGCATCACGTTGAAACCATCGGCACCGTAATTCACGAAGCGTTCTTCCAGTTGATCGACGATCTGCGCCGGCGTGCCGACGAGTTGCCAATGACCACGCGCTCCCGCCACCCGCAAATAGAGCTGGCGGATCGTCAGATTCTCGCGGCGGGCCAACTCGATCGTCAGCACTTGCCGGCTCTTGCTCGCATTCGTTTCGGGCAGATCCGGAATTGGCCCGTCGAGCGGATAGCCGGACAGATCGAAGCCGCCGGTCAGTCCGGAGACGAGCGCGAGCCCGACCTTCGGATCCACGAGCGACTGCAAGTGCTCGAACTTCTCCTTCGCTTCGTCCTCGGTGCGGCCCACGATCGGGAACACGCCGGGCATGATCTTCAGGTCGTCCGGACGGCGGCCATAGGCCTCCAGTCGGCCCTTCACATCGGCATAAAAATCGACGGCGTCCTGCAACGTCTGCTGCGCCGTGAAAATCACCTCGGCGGTCTTCGCGGCCAGATCCCGGCCGGCTTCGGACGACCCTGCCTGCACGACGACCGGATGCCCTTGAGGAGAACGGGCGACATTGAGCGGTCCCTTGACCTGGAAGAAACGTCCCTTGTGATCCAGCACATGGCGTTTGGCCGGGTCGAAGAAACGGCCTTCTGCCTTGTCGCGAACAAAGGCGTCGTCTTCCCAGCTGTCCCATAGCCCCGCTGTGACTTCAGCGAATTCGGCGGCACGCTCGTAGCGCTCGGCATGGTCGAAATGCCTGTCACGATTGAAGTTCTTCGCCTCATGCTCGCTTGACGAGGTGACCAGATTCCAGCCCGCGCGTCCCCCGCTAATGTGATCGAGCGACGCGAACTTGCGCGCGATGTGATACGGCTCGTTGAAACTCGTCGAGGCCGTGCCGACCAGGCCGATGCGTTCCGTCACGGCGGCCAGCGCCGATAGCAAGGTGATCGGTTCGAACTGGGCCACATAGCTGTGCGCCGTGCGGCTGAGAAAATCGACGTTATCGCCGCGCGTGCCCACGCCGTCGGCGAGAAAGACCAGATCGAACTTTGCGGCTTCCGCCGCTTGCGCGAGCTGGACGTAGTGACGGAAATCGACACCGGCGTCCGCCCGCGCCTCGGGATGCCGCCACGCCGCAATGTGATGCCCGGAAGGGTAAAGGAAAGCGCCGAGGCGCAAGTGCCCGCTACGTCTGCTCATGGAAGTCCGCGAATCAGGAATGGATGGGGACGCGCCGCGCCTGCCCGGCTGAATGCGCGCGGGCACCGTGTGGGTTCGCCAGAGCACACCGCGGCATGCGGCCGGCGCTCACAGGCGAAGGCGTGCGACCTGTCTGATTCTCGTTGTGTTCGCCGCCTTGCGCCACGAACAAATCGGCAGATCCATATTCGCCAACGCACTAACGAAAGCCGGCGTCCTTCGTCACCCCTCGCCCGCCACGAGGGCATTGATCGCCAGCGAAAGCACGCCGACCAGCACGAGACTCACCGCCCAGACAGTATCCAGATTGAACCAGCTCCGCGCCACGAATCTGAGCCCCAGGTAGCGGTAGACCAACCAGGCCAGCAGCCCGCCCACCACCATCATGGCGCACGCATGCACTCCCGAGACCAGCAGCGCCATGCCGAGATTGGCTTCGATCAGCGTTTGTGCGGCCCGGTGGCCTTGATCGTCGTAGGCGCGGCAGAGGCCGAGATAGATCGGCACGAGCATCAGTCCGGCGCCGTGCGCGAGCGCAATGGTGAAGGACCAGAGCGTGAGCCGCGAGGGCGGAATCCGCGTGAGGATGCGCGGATGGCGTCTGCGGATCAGCAGGAATACGCCGAAGCCGATCACGAGCACGCTGGCGCCGATCTGGATCTGGCGCTGCCAGGCGAGCAGCACGGTGAGCATGGCGAACGGCAGCATCACCAGCAGCACCGCCAGCATGTGCCCCAACGCGAGATAGACGAGCGCGCTGAACAGCGCCCGCGCCCGTCTTTCCATCAACCCGCCCGACACCGCGAGCGGCCACCCCATTGCCGGGTTGATGCCGTGATAAAGGCCGCTCGCGAGAATGGCCAGCCACAGGCCGGTCTGCGACCAGCCTGCCCCGATCAAACGCCCACCGACGGATAACAGAACGAATCGGTCGAGCAGTCCCCTCCTTCGAGCCGGATCTGATGCGCGCGATATCCGTCGGGAAAGTCCACCCAGTAGTCGTCGGTCAGCGTGAGGCCGCCGCCGGGCTCGGCCCGCGCCATGACCTGGGCCGCGGGTACGCCGCCCGGGTAGAACTGGTTGTCCCAGGTCGAATAGAGCGAGTTGGTCCAGTAGACACGCTTGCCGTCGCGGCTGATCTCGACCATCTGCGGGCCGCCCGCGAAGGTCTTGCCGTTCGGATGCGGCGTACGCCGCGCAATCCCGCCGATGTGAACCGATCCCGTGAGCTTCGGCTTGCGGGGTTCGGTCACGTCGTACTGACGCATTTCGCCGGTGCCCCAACAGGCGACGTAGAGGAATTTATCGTCGATGGAGAGATCGATATCGGTGACGAGCGGCGGCACCGCGCCGAAACCCTGAAGCAGAGGCGGCAGCAATTCCGTGGCCGCGGGCTCGGGCGGAATGGTCACCGTCTTCTCGATGTGGAACTCGCCGCCCTCGCGCCACCATGTCCAGATCGAGCCTTCCAGATTCGTCGTATCGACCACCACGCCGATAAAGCCGTATTCCCGGCTGGGATCGTGTGCGGGCCGCACTTCGAGCGCCATCTGGTGGTTCGCGCCGAGATCGATTGTCTGCACGTTGCGCCTGCCGCTCAGATCCCAGAAGTGGATGCGGTGCCCGTATTTGTTCGCCAGCAGATCCTCGGCGACGATCCCGTTCTCGAACTGCGGCGGCAACGCCCATTCGCTCGACACCATATAGTCGCGCGGCAGGTTCCACCAGAAATCGTAGTGCTTCTCCTGCAAGCCGCGATCGATCTCCCAGCGGCCGAGCACCTCGAACGTTTCGCAGTCCATGATGAAAATGCCGGGCGGCCCGTCGGTGCCGTCTTTGCCTGCGCCGCCGAGCGTGCTGATATAAATCCCTTCGGGTCCGCAATGCACGGTGTGCGGGCGCGAGTAGCCCGTCTTGCTGAAGATTTCCTCGGGCTCGATGATCTTGTGAATGCGCGCCTGGGTGGGATGCGGATGCGTGTCCACAATGTAGATGCGCGAAGAACGCATGCCCGGAACGATCAGGTAGCGCCGTTCGAGGAAAGCGTGGCCGGTCAGCGGCGACAGCGAGGACGAGCAGGCATTCCAGCCGAAATGATGGAATTCGTCGCCCTTGTACGGCACCGGCACGGTGTGAACCACCTGGCTGTAGGTCGGCGAACCGGGTTTCACGTCGATGACGGCAAGCGCGTCCGGCTGCGAAAAATCGGGGCTGAGAAGTACCGTATAGGCGTACTCTTCCGCCGGCGCATCCATCGCGAGTTTCGGTGATGCATGGAACGTAGGATCCGGACGCATACCCATGACGGCAGTCTCCTTGTCTGTGGGGTTCGGGGCCGTGGCGCAGTTCCAGATTTGTAGTCCACGGCGGCGGTGAGAGCAACCGGGAGTTTCGCCCGTTTTTGTGCACTGCGCCTTTGTCGTACCCGGGCGCCCTCTCACCATATCGTAGTCGCCAACACCGGATAGCGCTACCGGATCGTCGCGCAGCCGTCAGTGCTGCACGCCCCAGCGCCGCACGGTCACGCGCTCCAGCGTATCGAACACCAGATGCTCGATCAGCAAGCCGATCACGATCACCGCGGCAAGGCCCGCGAAAACACGATCCGTGTACAGTTCGTTGCGGTTCTGGAAGATGTACCAGCCAAGGCCGCCGCTGCCTGAACTCGCGCCGAACACGAGTTCGGCCGCGATCAGCGTGCGCCAGGCAAATGCCCAGCCCACCCGCAAGCCCGCCAGAATCGCCGGCAATGCCGCCGGCACCAGAATCAGCAGCACATGGCGGATGCCGGTGAGCCCGTAGTTGCGGCCGGTCATGCGCAACGTCGCCGGCACCGATTGAAAACCGGAGTAAGTGTTCAGCGCGAGCGGCCAGAGTACCGAATGGACCAGCACGAACAGCAGGCTGCCAGTGCCGAGACCAAACCAGAGCAGCGCGAGCGGCAACAGCGCGATGGACGGCAACGGGTTGAACATCGCCGTCAGCATCGACAGGACATCGCGGCCGAGGCGCGTCGACACGGCAAGCGACGTCAGCACGAACGCGAGCGCGGCGCCGAGCAGATAGCCGCGCAGCAGCACGGACATCGACACGGCCGTTTTTTGCAGCAGCTCACCCGACCACACGCCTTGCACGAACGCGCTGAACGTCGCGCCGAAGGTGGGCAGCAGCAGATCGTTGTCGATCGCACGCGCGGCGATTTCCCAGATGCCGATCAACACCAGTGCGATCAGCGTCTTGCGCACCCAGCCTTGCGCGAAAATCCGCTTGCCGAGCGGCAGCGGGGCTTCGAGAACGAGTTCGCCGAGCGGTTCGAGCGGACGCTCGTATTCTTCGCGAACCGGCGGCAGCAAGGTGCCGGGAGAGCTCATTGCGCGGCCTCCGTCTCTTCAAACAGCAGGTGATGAATACGCGCGACGCTGCGCTGGAAATCGGTGCGCCCGAAGCTGTCCTGAGAGTACTGATGGCTGTTGAGCTCCGCGCGCACTCGACCCGGATGCGGCGACAGCAACAGAATACGGTTGCCGACCACGAGCGCCTCTTCAATGGAATGCGTGACGAACAGCAGCGTGAAGTTCACCTCTTCCCACAAGCGCAAAAGCTCTTCCTGCATCTTGCGGCGCGTGAGCGCATCGAGCGCGGCGAAGGGTTCGTCCATCAGCAGCACGCGCGGCTGCATCGCCAGCGCGCGGGCAATCGCGACACGCTGTTTCATGCCGCCCGACAACGTATGCGGATAGGCGTTGGCGAACGACGCAAGCCCCACCTTCTCCAGATAATGCAGCGCCCGCTCTTTGGCCTGCGCGCGCGAAAGCTTCTTCGCGACACGCAGCGGAAAGGCGACGTTCTGCAAAACCGTCATCCACGGCGGCAACTGATCGAATTCCTGGAACACCACGATACGATCGGCGCCCGGGCCTCGCACCATCCGGCCGTCGAGCGAGATGCTGCCGGAGGTCGGCTGGATAAAGCCGGCCACGGCCTTGAGCAGGGTCGACTTGCCGCAGCCCGAGGGCCCCAGCAGCACGAAACGGTCGCCGCCGTAGACGTCGAAACTCACGTCATGGGTCGCGCGAACGATCCGCTCGCGAATGCGGTATTCGAGGTTGACGTGGTCGACGGTGAGCAGTTTTCCGCTGGTCGCCGCAGCGGCTTGATTACCGTGATTCGGAAACAGCGAGTCAGGATTGGCCACCATCAGATCGCTCCCTGTGAACCGACCACTCGGGCCGGCAGATATCCGGCAAAGCGCGGGTACACGTTCACGGTCAGCTTCCCGCCGCGGTTGCCGGGTCGTCGAAGAAATAATCCTTCCAGGACTGCGGGTCGTTCCTGATCACACCCACGCGATGCATGAACTGCGCAAGTCCGAACGTGTTTTGCGGTGCGACCTTGAACTGCACTTGCGGATCCTTGATGACCTTCAGCAACAGGTTGCGGTCGATCTTCGACTGATTGGTGCGGATGTAGATATCGGCCGCGGCGTCGGGATTCGCCGTGATGAAGCGCGCCGCGTCCGCCAGCGCATCGACGAATGCGCGGTACGTCCTGGGATTGTTGTCGCGGAATTTCTCCGTCGCGTATAGCACGGTTGCCGAGCTGGGCCCGCCGAGCACGTCGTATGAATTCAGCACGATGTGCGCCTTCGGATTGCCGGCGAGTTCCTGCTCCTGAAACGGCGGATTGCCGAAGTGCCCGGTAATTTCCGTGCCGCCCGCAATGATCGCCGCGGCCGCGTCGGGATGCGGCAACGCCTGCGTGAACTTGTCGAGGCGGTTGTAATCCTTGTCGCCCCAGCGTTTCGCCGCCGCGTATTGCAGCACGCGCGATTGCACCGACACATTGACGGCCGGCACCGCAATGCGGTCCTTTTCGGTGAAGTCGGCAATCGTCCTGACGTTAGGATTGTTGCTGACGAGGTAATACGGCAGATTGCCGAGCGACGCCACGCCTTTCACGTTCTGCTTGCCGCGCGTGCGGTCCCAGATGGTCAGCAACGGGCCGACGCCCGCGCCGGCGATATCCACCGCGCCGGAGAGCAGCGCGTCGTTGACGGCGGCGCCGCCGGAGAGCTTCACCCAGTCGACCTTGATGTCGATGCCCTGCTTGCGCCCTTCCTTTTCGACGAACTGCTGGTCACGCGCCACGTTCAGCAGCAGGTAGACCACACCGAACTGTTCGGCCACGCGGATCTGCCCTTCGGCATGCGCGGGCACGGCAGCGCCGAGGCCGGCCACGCCCGTCGACAGGGTCAGCAGCGCCGCGGTGAGACAGCGAGCAAAAGACGACCGCGCAGCGGTCGGGCGAAACAGGGCGAGCATCGGAACTCCGGTCAGCGTGTGAGAGAGGTAAAACGGGCCACGTTGCCGTCAGAACGGCACGTCGCCTTCAATTGTCGTGCGGTACAGTTTGCGGCGCAGATGATCCGGCGTGCCGGCCGCGAGGTGCATCAACGAGCGGTTGTCCCAGAACACCATGTCGTGTTCGGACCACTCATGCCGGTACAGATGCTCGGGGCGCACGCTATGCGCGAAAATTTCCTCGAGCAGAGACCGGCTCTCGTCCTCCGGCAAGCCGATCACGCGAGTCGTGAAATGCTCGCTGACAAAGAGCGCCTTGCGGCCGGTCTCCGGATGCGTGCGGACGATCGGGTGCACCACCGGCTTGACCTGGGCGATCTGCTCGGCGGAGAGATCCGGGCGCCACGGGCTGCGCTTTTGCAGCTCAGCGTATTTCGCGAGATACGTGTGTTCCGCCGAACGCCCTTCCACTGCGGCGCGCAAATGCGCCGGGAACGTGTCCCACGCCAGATGCATGTTGGCGAACAGCGTGTCGCCGCCTTGCGCAGGCAACTCCTGCGCATGCAGCAGTGAACCGAGGCTCGGCGTCTCCTTGTAGGACAGATCGGAGTGCCAGAAATGGCCGGCGTCGCCCAGACCGATCGGCTGGCCGTTCTCGACGATGTTCGAGACGACCAGCACCTCCGGATGGCCCGGCAGTTGGAACTGATGCAGCACGTGAATCTGCAGCGGACCGAAGCGGCGGCTGAAAGCGATCTGCTGATCCGGCGTGATGCGTTGATCGCGGAACACCAGCACGTGATGGTCCAGATGCGCACGGTGAATGCGCTCGAAATCGTGCTGGCTGAGCGGCCGGCCGAGATCGAGGCCGAGCACTTCCGCGCCGACGGGGCCGTCGAACGCGCGAATCTCGATGTGCTGGGCCGGTTGGGCAAGGCCAGCCTGGCTGGCGGCGGTGGATGCAAAGGCAGTCGTCACAGGGCACTCGTCGTCGAATCTGATCGGAATACGCCAGCGAGGGCGCAGTCCGACGAATTTACCGGCGCTCGCGTGCGCCGGCAACGAAGCAAATCCGATAGCGATATCTGCTGAAGTGATAAAGCCGATGCTTTAACGCGTTCCGGCCTTAGCCGCGCAAGTCATAACGGGTCTTGAGCAGATATTGCAACTGCCGGTTCCGTGTTTCGTCCGCCTTGATCCTGTCCCAGGTCAGAGCGGGAACCCTGTAGTTGGACGCGAGTGTGCCCACGCGTTGAGAGCGGATCTGGCGCGTGGCCGGGTCGATGGTTGCGCGCCAGACCGGCGTGCCGTCGAGCTTGCGCACTTCGAGCTGATTCGGCTTGTTGGCAACGGCGCAAAATCCATCCCTGAACAGCCATGCGGCATTGTTCCGCGCGAGCCATTTCGACGTTTTTCCAACCTCTTTCCCCGTCCATTTCTCCACAGAGTCGAGAAAGTTGTCCCGTTGGTCGATGCCCGGCATTTGCGTGACGAAACGCGTCGTGCCCGCGGGCAAAGCCGAATCGGGATTTCTCGAGAATTCGTACAGCAGCAACCGGTCGCCTGCGCTGCCGCTCCAGAAGGTGTGCAAGCTGGTTGGCGGCGGTACGACCGTTTTGCCGTCGAACCCGGTCAAGCCCCATTCGGATCGGCTGCCGAGGTTTTGTGTCGTGACATAAGGGTAGAAAGAATACTTGCCGACACTGAGAAACTTGCGATCCTCGCTGTGAATGAGATGCTTGCCATCGAATTCAAAAACGCCGTTGCGGTTAGTTCGGGTGGACGGCACGCTGCCGGCATAGAGGTAGCCGTTGTTATCCACGCGGAGCACCCTTTTGTTATCGCCGGAGAGGTGAAAGCGGCCATCTTCGCCCATGACGAATTGACTCGTGTTCCCAGGCACGTCGACCCTGCGCGAATAATCGAAGCAGACCTCGCCCTTGCCGCCGACATAGAGTTTGGTCTGCCATCTGGCGTCCCCATATCCCCACAAGGTCATCGGGCCGCGATAATCGAGCCGCCTCGCCTGCCGGTCCACGAGGTACTCGATCTGCGAGTTGGCATGGTCATAAAACTCGGCCTGCGTGCGATTCGGGTCCTGTTCGGGCCGCGCAACCGCGGGTTTGCCGCCGTATGACACATGCGACATGAACGGGCTGTGAGTCCCGTCGTTCCAGACCGGACTGTCGACCGGATAGCGCGCCAGTTGCGGCTGGGCGCCACCCGTTTGCGTCTGGTCGTAGATATCCCAGCGGTAGTCGGGGTTGGCGACGAACGGCTGCAATTTGCCATCCTCCACGCGCTGCCAGCCCGCGATCTGCGTGTAGTCGATACGTCCCATTGCCGCCTGTTCGTGGATATGCGGGTCGCGGGTGCCGGCACCGAGGCTGCCATTGACGTCCACCATGTTCGGTGCCGGCGCCACATGGTAGAGGTAGCCGCTATTCGACTGGGAGGCGAGGCGGTCCAACGCCGTTCTGCCGTACTGGAAGGTGCCCAGATAACCCGCCGAGTCGACGGCCGACGGGTTCGAGCTCACGTCGAAATCGTGCATATCGAGACTCACGTCTTTGAGCGGCGTGCTCTCGATGCTGAAGCCGCCCTGCACCTTCAATGCTTCCGGCGTCAGCGTCGACGGCCGGAAAAGCAGGCCGCGCCGCGAACCGTCCGATGCGTCGAGCGAGCGCTTCCTGAACTCGGGGCGCCCGCCCGCGAGCCTTTCCATGTCCGGCTCGGGCGGCAGCGCTATCGGCGGCACGGCCACATGGTGCGCTTGCGCGATATCGCTCAACGTGACGTTGTTGATGGAAGATTCTCCCGCCACGGCGAATTCGTCCTGGCTGGCACCGTGCATGGGCCGGCTGCGGCCCAGATTGGCGAACCATGTGGTCGTCGCGTGATCGGCGTCACGCTGATCGGCATCCGCTGAACCATAGCGGCTGCTGATTGCGGACGACATATCGGCAAAATTCTGATAACTGAACACGCCCACCGCCGGGTCGTAGATCTGGTACGCGTCGTTCAGATAGTTGGCGGACGGATTGATTCTCTGAACGATCACGGGAGGCTCCGCGGGGTCGGGTCTGCCGCGTGTACGGGTAGCCCCGGAGCCTGCCGGATTGCCGCCGGACGTAAAACGGATTTCGACGAAATCGTCGTCATAACCTCGCAGGCTGTTGTCGCGAACGTAAGGCTGTTCGAAGTGCCGGTTGAGGTCGTCGGCCAACTGCGCGGCGCTCTGAATATGGCTTTGGCCTTCATGCCTGACATGGTTCGGCAGATTCGAAACCATCGCATACCGGTTCACATCCTGCAGGCCGCGGATCCCGTCAATCGCGGCTTGCCGCGTTTGCGGGTTACGCAGCCGCTCCCTGAGATCGGCTGTTGCGCTCGCCAGGTCTCTCGAGCGTCCACCGGCGATATTCACCAGCGCGTCGGCAGCCATGCCGGTAGCCGAGTCGGCCATCGCGCGCGGTTGCCCCGCGGCCGCGAAGAGGACGCCTTGCGACAGTCCGTTCGCGTCGACCGCGGTGCGCGCATACAGGCCGTGGCGATAGAGCTCTGGCGGCGGCTCCGGAAGCAAGGGCGCCAGAGGCGCCTGCGTTGCACGCACTCGCGGCTGCCCGCGAGCATAGACCTGGATGCTGTCGGGCATGACCTGAAGACCCGTTTCGCTGTACGCGGTGTCCAGATACCCTCTCAGTGCGTGCGCCATGTCGGCCTCGTTGCGATACACGAACGCGCCGTTGTTCGGATCGAAAACGACGTAATCGCCGCTGGCTCGCCTTTGCATCAGCAACGCGTGGCCGTGTTGCCAGCTATTGTCGACCGGAGATGTCATGCCGAGCCGCAGGTATGCCATGTCGCCCGGTTGCAGCCAGTCATGCAGGCGGGTCATCAAGCCCGCGATGCGCTGGCTGCGATCCGGCGTTCCGTCGTATAGCTCGGCGTTGCGCTGTACATACCGCCCGAGCGCGAATGGCGTCAATCCATCCTGAAACCGGTCGATCCGCTCGAACATCTCCCGGCTGGCGCGAGAGCGGGAATCCGCGTCGATCAACATCTGGTTGACAGCGGATGGCACGTCCGCGGTGGCCCCGCTGTCGTCGCGGTCGATTCGGCGCATCGCTTCGCGAACGAGGCCGTCACAGGTTCCCCTACCGCGTGGCCCGCGCGTGCGCCGGCGATCGTTCTGATCGAACTTCTGATAAGACACGGCCATTTCCTTCAATGCTTCGCCGCCGCGACATTCGCGGAACTCGGGCTGTGCGCCGCATGTGCCGAGTACGCCGCCGCGCCGGATGCGCGAAAGGGTCGACGCTGGTGCGGCGTATGTGCCGGCATTTGCGGAGTGACTCGCGACGCGTGCGGGCGAACCAGTGTGCGGCTGCATCGACGTCGGCGTGCGCGGCGAACGATCGCCCGGCTGGCCGCGCGGTTCCACAGGGTACGACAATGCATAAGTGCGGCTGATTTCCATACGACTCTCCCACGAGAAGGGACACGGTAAATGTGCCGCAGCGATGAAAGTCCACGACTGCGCCTTTCATACGCATGGCGGTTGTGGACGGCACAGGTCGAGTGTCGGGGAGCCCGCTTCACGTGGGGAACTGAATAACTGCTACAACGAGAATCGGCGTTGGCGCGCCGGGTCGTTGCAAACATCGCGGTACAGCGTGAGACTGTCGCTCGTCTCTGCCAACGCCGCTAACCGGGCACACCAGCCGCACCGATTATCCGGCGCGAACCGCTCACAATTGCCCCGGGCGCGGATCAGCTACGAAGCCGCCGCGATTGGGCATGACCACACGCGGCAAAGACGCCGCGTCGAGGCGCGTATCTGCCGGTACGATGCCGTTCTGGTTGAGCAGGAAAGCACTCACCGCATACACCTCGTCGGCGGTGAGCGACTCGGGCGCGTTGTACGGCATCGCGCGGCGAATATAGTCGAAGAGCGTCGTCGCATACGGCCAGTAGCTGCCCACGGTGCGCTTCGGCTTCGCGCTTGCCAGCGAGCCCTGGCCGCCCACCAGCGCGTCGCCGAGACCGCCCTCGCCCTGCGCGCCGTGACACGCGGCGCACTTCGCGGTGAATATGTGCGCGCCGGTCGCGACATCGCCGCTGCCCGCGGGCAGGCCGCGTCCATCCGGCGCGACGTCGATGTTCCACGCGGCGAGATCCTCGCCGGTCAGCGGTGTGCCGATATCGTGAGCCGCGCCGGTTTTCCTCGCGATCGGCGTGGCCGATGTGCAGGACGCCAGCACCGCCAGCGACAGCAACGCGGCCAACGCCATGCGCGCCGGTACAGCTTGGCGGTGGCCGTCACGCATTGCGCACCTCGCCGCTCTCGTCCACGCGCCATTGCTGGATCGCGTTGTAGTGATATTGCGAATTCAGGCCGCGCGCGGCGACGAGTTCGGCGCGCGTTGGCTGCAGATAGCCGGTCGAATCCGTGGCGCGCGAGAGAATGGCGGCAGCACCGCCGTCCCAGCGCCAGTCCGCTTCGAAACGCGTGAGCGCGCGATCATGAATCGCGCCGACCAGACGCGCGGCACGCCACGTTGCGCCGCCATCGGTCGAGACCTCGACCTTGCGGATCGTGCCGCGTCCGGACCACGCAAGACCTGTGATCGGGTAGTAACCCTGCGTGGTGAGCCGATGGCCTGGCGAGGGCCGCGTAATCACCGACTTCGCGTCCATCTCGAAGGCGAACTGACGCGCCTTGCCGTTCGCAAGCAGGCTCGTGTATTTCGAGGTTTCCTCGCGCGTTTGCAAGGGCGCGTCGACCACTTTCAGCCGGCGCAGCCACTTGACGTTGGTATTGCCCTCGAAGCCGGGAACGATCAGCCGCAGCGGATAACCGTTCTCCGGGCGCAGGCGCTCGCCGTTTTGCGCATAGACCACGAGTGCCCGGTCGAGGATGCGATCGAGCGGCAGGCTGCGCGTCATCGCGGCGGCGTCGGCGCCCTCCGCGAGCAACCAGCCGCCGCCTGCATTACCGGACACCGGAACGCCGCCCACCTCTTCCAGCAAAGTGGATAAGCGCACGCCGGTCCATTCGCAGCACGACAGCAGACCGTGCGTGAGTTGCAGCGGCATGCCGCTCGGGCCATTCCATTCGTTGCCGGTATTACCGGAACATTCGAGAAAATGAATCCGCGATTCGGACGGCAGGCGCAGCAGGTCGTCGAGCGTGAATAGTTTCGGCGTGCGCACGAGGCCGTGAATCGCCAGCCGGTGCTGATCGGGATCGATGTCGGGCACGCCGCCATGATGGCGCTCATAGACCAGACCGTTGGGCGTGAGCGTGCCGTGCAGATCCGCGAGCGGTGTCATCGAAGAGGCCGCGCCGGGCAGCGGCCACGCTCGCGCGCTGCGCCGCACGACGTCGGCTTCGTGCGGCGAAGGCAGCCCATAAGGATGCTCGAGAATGGGTGCGCCAGGCACGCGGCTCGAAGGCGCGATGTCGAGCGGCCTGAGCAGTTCGCTCGCCGCCGCGGCATGCGAAACGGCGAGGCCGCCGGCCGCCAGACGGCCGAGCCATCGACGGCGGCCGCGCGATGGCGGCGTGTCGGGCTTTGAAATACGTAACGGCATCACGCCTCGCCGTCAAGCCAGCACATTCGAGAACACCCGGTCCGCGAGGCGATTCGAATCGGTGCCGCTGTTCAGCACGCCGACCGCTTTCAGGTCGTCGGCATAGAGCGAAATCTCTTTCTTGAACGCGTCGCCGACCGGATGATGGTGATCGGTGTGGCTCCTGAGCATTGCGGTCAGTTGGCCCACGTCGGCGGACGGCGTATAGACCGAGAAAATCGCGGCCGCGTCCGCGGGATGATTCGCGGTCCACTCGGTGGCTTCGAGCAGCGCCTGGGTCAAGGCCTGCGCGGTGGCGCGATCCTTTCGCACCAGCGAGCCGCGCACGCCGAGCACGCAGCACGCGCGCGTCTGGTATTCGCCGCACAGATTGTTCGACACTTCGTAGAGATGGTCGGACTCGCGGATCGTCCAGATGGTCGGGTCGCCGTCCGCGATGGCCTGCACTTCGCCCTTCTTCAACGCCTCGCCCAGCAGATTGGCCGGATACTGGCGCCAGTTCACGTCGCGATCCGGATCCACGCCGATTTTCTTCAGCACGATGGCAAAGAAATTCCTGCTGGGACTCGCCATATCGCTGACGCCGATCGTGCGGCCCTTCAGCCCCGCCACATCGACGATGCCCGAGGCCCGCGTGGCCAGCAAACGCATACAGCCGCCGTGAATCCCGGCGGTCAGTTTCACGTCGAAGCCCTGCTCCAGCGGTTTGATCCAGCGCAGCGCCATGCCGACGCCCGCGTCGGACTTGCCGGTGGCGATCGCTTCCAGCAACTGATCGGTCGAGCCGGAAAAATTCACGAGCTCGACCTGCAGGCCGTGACGTTCGAAAAAGCCCTGCTTGACCGCCACGGCCACGGGTGCGGTACAGATCGCGCCCGCATTCCACGAGAGCTTGAGCGGCTTGAGCGGAGCCTGCGGCGTTTGCGCAAAGGTCAGCGGGCCGGGCATCAGTATCGTGCCGCCTAGCGCCGCGGCACCCGCGCTCCAGGCTGTCTTGCGCAACCATGCGCGGCGCGCCGGGTGCGGTGGAGCTTGATCGTACGGATTCATGGTGGGTCTTCCTCAGGTCGTCTATCGATTGTTCTGTTTGTTCAGGTATCCAGACCAAGTTGGGCGAGTACCTCGCGGCGCAGCGCTACCAGCTTCGGGTCGTCGCGATGGCGCGGATACGGCGCGTCGTTGCGGACTTCGGCGATCACCCGCGCCGGCCGCTCGCTGAAGACGATCACGCGATTCGCCAGCAGCAGCGCCTCTTCCACGTCGTGCGTCACCAGCAGCACGGAGAACCGCGCGTCCTGCCAGAGTCGCGCCAGTTCGTTCTGCATGCGGATGCGCGTCAGGGAATCGAGCTTGCCGAACGGCTCGTCCAGCACCAGCAGCGCCGGATCGTTGACGAGCGCGCGCGCCAGCGCCACGCGCTGCGCCATGCCGCCGGACAACTGATGCGGAAACGCCTCGGCGAATTCGGTCAGGCCGACCAGTTCCAGCGCGGCATCGATGCGCTGCTGCACCCGCGTGTCCCGCGCAGCGCCATGCCGGGCAAAGCCTCTGCGCTGCGCCTGCGGACCGACGCCGACATTGCCGCGCACCGTGCGCCACGGATACAAGGTCGGGTCCTGGAACACCACCACGCGCGACGGATCGGGACCGGTGATCGCGGCGCCGTCGGCCTGCACGCCGCCCTGCGTCGGCGTATCGAGCCCGGCCACCAGCCGCAGCAAGGTGGACTTGCCGCAGCCGCTCGGGCCGAGCAGCGCGACGAACTCGCCTGGCTCGACGACGAAACTGACGTCCTGCAGAACGGGCAACGCGGCACCGCGCAGCGCGAACCGATGGCTCACGTGACGCACGTCGATGCGCGCGCCGTCGCGGACCGGCGCCGCGGCGGCCGGCTGATTCAAAACATCGGGTACGGCTACCATTTGAGCAGTCCTTTTTGCCAGGCCAGCAGGCGGTCACGCACACGGAACAGCAACGTGATCAGACCGGAGCACATCAGCGCCATCACCAGCAGCGCGGCATACATATTCGAATACGCCGCCCAGCCTTGCGCCCATTGCAGATACCAGCCGAGCCCCGCTTTCACGCCCATCATCTCCGCGACGATCAGCACCGAGAACGACGCGCCGAGCCCCATGAACAGCCCGACGAACACCGAGGGCAACGCGGCCGGAATCGCGACGCGCAGGATCAGGAAAGACGGTCTCGCGCCGAGCGTGCGCGCAATGTCGTAGTACGCGGAGTTGACGCCGGCCACGCCCGACCATGTCAGCACGGCGACCGGAAACGCGGTCGCCAGTGCGATCAGGAACACGCTCGCGCTAAAGCTGGACGGAAAGAAGAAGAACGCGAGCGGCAACCACGCGGTGGCCGGCAGCGGGCCGATCAGCCGCAGAACCGGATGCACCCAGTAACTGACGGCCTGCGACCAGCCGATGCTCACGCCGATCGCAAAACCCGCAACCGCGCCCAGCAGGTAGCCGTAAGCCAGCAGGCCGAACGAATGCACGACGCTCGTGCCGAGCCGCGGATAGTCTTCGGCATAGACGCCGATCAGCGCTTGCGGCGGCGCGAAGAAGGGTCGCGGCAGCCATTCGAGTTGTGCCGTGACCGCTTCCCAGACGCTGACGCCGAGCGCCAGCGCGAGCAGCCAGGGCATCGCGGCGAGCCATGCACCGATGCGCGTGGCCGTCACCGCCTTGCGGTTTGACGGACCGCGCCGTCCCGCCACCGCCGTCGCAATCGCGAAGGCCGCCAGCACCAGCTTGAGTGCGATGAATGTTTTCGTGTACGGCCAGTCGTCGGGACTCGGCCACCACTGGGTCAGCGCCGCGCTGCCCAGCCACGCGAGCGCGGCCAGCCATGCGATCAGCACGCCGCGCGGGAGGCCGCGCCGTGTCGTGCGGTGCCCGGCATTGCCGGAATCCCCGTCGACGGCCGCACCTCGCGTCGCAATCGATTCGAACTGGGTGGACATAGCGTTCCAGCCTCCTGCGTTGTTGAATTAGCGTGAGTGCACGCCAAAGCGCGATTTCACGCGATGTCGACGTCGACGCCCTCGCGCTGCCAGACGCTGCGCGCATAGATCGAATCGTCGAAATCCGCGGCGATGTCGTCGTTAAACCGTGCTTCATGCGCGTCCAGATCGGCGAGAAACAGATCGCGGCTGATTCGCTGCACCACGGCGGGAATGTCGCGTTTCATGCTCGGCACGTCGCCCACCGGCAAGCCGAAACTGACGAATGCCGCCGGGTTGTAGACGTGGATATGCTTCAGGTACGGCGCGGCGCCCTCCACCTTCTCCAGGTATTCGAGCCCGGCGCCGAGATAGGGATGCGAACCCAGCGCTTCGTCGCTGTCGGCGGCGTTCGGGACGTACTGATCGCGCCAGAGCCGGATATGCGCGGCGAACTCCGCGAGTTCCGGGCGCAGCGCCGGATTCACCACATACCCCGTGCCGGCAATCACGAAATCGAATGCAAACGGTTCGCCCGCCACACGGGTTTCGACGCGTTTGTCCCGCACAGCGGCTTGGGTCCACGGCGCGCCGAGATGCAGATGAAAGTTCGGAAAGCGCGTGACGCGCTCCACGGCGTCGGCAGGCGGCGTCGAACCGGCTTCGCGCAAGCGCCGCGCCTGCGACCAGCGAATCGCGTCGGGCAACTGGAAATAGTTGTCGTACGCGCCGGGATAAGCGCGCGTACGCGTTACCGGCACCGACGCGATACGCTCGCGCCGTGCGAACAGATGCACCTGCTCCGCGCCGGCTTCGAGCGCCGTTGCGGCCGCGTCGAATGCGGACGCGGCGGCGCCGATCACCGCCACGGATTTGCCGCGCAGCGCCGCGAAATCGATTGCTTGCGAGGTGTGGGCAAAGAGTGCCGGCGGCAGGTCTTTCAGCACCGCGGGAAGATTCGGCCCGCCGTTGCCCGCCACGCCGTTGCTGAGCACGATCTTGCGCGCCGTCTCCACCACGCCGCGGACCGAGGCGCCTTCGCGCACTTCCAGATGCAGACGGAAATGCTCGCCCACCGGCTCGATTCGCGTCAGACGTGTGCCGTAGCGAATCGGGATGTCGAGAAAATGCCGGTACCACGCAAGATATTCCGCCCAGCGCGTACGCGGAATCCGGTCGATCTCAGCATACGAAGCGGCGCCGAAGCGCGCTTCGTACCATGCCTGAAAGCTCAGACCCGGCAGGCCCGCTTCGGGACCCACCAATGTTTTCGGCGTACGCAGCCTGTTCATGCGCGCGCGATTCAACCAGACGCCTGCCTGACTCTCGTCGGGCGCGGCGTCGATCACGCTGACCTGACCGATGCCGGCACGCCGCAGCGCGAAAGCAAACGCCGCCCCAGTCTGTCCACCGCCGATGATCGCCACGTTATGATCGATGCCGTCACGCGGCGGCACCCAGTTGTCCGGCGCGGGGCCGATCAGCCGCAATGTGTCGAGCGCATGCTGGTCGGGATGGCTGAGTTCCGTCATGGTGTCGATTCGGTCAGGATATTGAGCGGCGGGCAAAACGCCGGGATGGTAAGGAGCCGCCATCGGTCGCTTCAGTATCGCGTCACCGATGGCTGGCCCAAACCAACTTATTTCGCTTTGCTTATTTGTTTTGTGATGCTGTTCGCAGCGGCGTTCCGGGTCCGTCAGGCGCGCGCGGGCTCTGCTGCCACGGCGGGCTGCGCGTAGTCCTCACCGTCGATGTCATAGCCCGACGGCTCCCAGCGGATCACCAGCAACACGAGCAGCGAACTCAGCGGCGCAATCGCGATCAGCCAGAACACTTTGGTACCGAATGCGGCGGCCAGCACGGGGAACAGGAACAGCGACACCGTCGAGGCGCTGCGCACCAGCGTCTGGTTGAAGCCCACGCCGATGCCGCGCAACGAGGTCGGATAGCTGAGCGATGCATACGTCATCGAATGGGAACCGGGGCCGAAGCCCTGGCCGAACAGATAGCCGCCGAGCAGCAGGATCGCCACCACCACGAGCGCGCCGCTGCCCGGTTTGCCGATCAGCGCGAGCCCGATCAGCGAGGCGAACTGCAGCGCGTGGCCGAGCACCGTCATTTTCCACGCGCCGACCGTGGGCGCGGTGCGCACGCCGATCAGGCCGCCCACGAACGCGAACACCAGATTCAGTCCCAGCGCCGCGATAATCGTGGTGAGCGGGCCCTGATGAAAGAAGCTGGTGATGATCACCGGCAAGCCGAAGATGATCGCGTTGTAGCCGAACGAGGAGGCGCTGCCGATCACCGCGGCGAGAATCGTGCGGCGCCGGTAAGTGGCGTTGAACAGCACCCCGAAGTTGCGCCACGACGCGGCGCGCGGCGCCTTCACCGGTACGGCGCCGTGCTCGACCACGGCGTCCACGCCATACGAGCGCTTGAGAATCCGCGCGGCCTCTTCGAGATTGCCCTGATTCGCGGCCCACACCGGCGATTCGCTGATATAGCGGCTGCGCACGAGAATGATCGCGATGGCGCGCACCGCGCCGAAGGCCAGCGTCAGACGCCATAACCAGCCGAGTTGATGCTCCGGCAGAATCGCGTAGAGACCGAGAATCAGCAGATAGCAGGTGCTCGTGGCCGCATACCACGCGGGGCACCAGGCGGCGACGCTGGCCGCCTTGTTGCCCTTGCCCGCCACGCGCGAGAACTCCGCAAGAAAGGCCATCGCCACCGGCAGATCGAGGCCGACGCCGAAACCCATCAGAAACCGCGCGCCGCCGAGCACCCACGCGTTCGGCGCCAGACCGGCCGCGATCGCCGCGACCACGAAGAACAGCATGTCGGCCATGAACACGCGGTAACGGCCGATGCGATCCGTCAGATAGCCGCCGAATAGCGCGCCGAGAATCGCACCGAACGTAATGGCCGACGAAACGAAACCCACCTGTACCGGCGAGAGCGAGAACTGCCGCGTAATGTCCTTGATCCCGTAAGCGAGCGAGGTCAGGTCGTAAGCGTCCAGAAAGACGCCGCCGAGCGCGATCGCAATCACGATGCGCGCATTGCTGCCCTTGGCAGCGCCGGCATTGACGATACGCGAGACATCCTGCGCGCTACGGATGATGGCGGGCCGCGCCACGTTGTCGGCGCTCGCTTGCGGGTCGACCGCGGTCGATGGAAAAGCAACTGTGGACATGATCCGGACTTCGCATGAGTGGCTGAAGCGTTGCATGGTAGCCATGCGATCGATGCCGGCAAAACGACGAATTCAACTATGCAAATCGGGAATCGCGCGCTGGCGTCGTTGCACCACCATGAAGCGGCGCGCGGACGGCACAGTTCGCACTTCTGCAGATTTTCTTATCTGCAATGATTGGTTGGATTCGGGCGCACGCGAATCTAACGTGTAGTTCCGGCCCTGCCGCCGACCCGAGCTTTCGCCTCTCTTTCGCACCCGTTTTCTTCCCTTGATTGGTATTCGCGCATGCGCTATTTCCGTCTGCTGAAGTCTTTCGTCGCCGTGGCGACACTCTCGCTCGCCGCGGCTCACGCGTACGCCGACAAACCCGCGGTGATCCGCATCGGTGTCGCGCAGCAAGGCACCGGCGATCCGCCCTCGTTCGGCGGCTCGCCGGCGGCGACCGTGCAGTTGCAGCAGTCGCTCGAAAAGGAATTCGCCGCCGACGGCATCAAGGTGGAGTGGCTGTTCTTCAAGGGCGCGGGCCCGGCGGTCAACGAGGCGATCGCCGACAAATCGCTCGACTTCGCCTTCCAGGGCGATCTGCCCGCGGTGCTCGCGCGCGCCAATGGGCTGAAAACACACCTTCTGCTCGCCTCGGGCGTGCGCACCGGCATCAAGATCGCAGTGCCGGCGGACTCGGATGTGCACTCGATCAAGGACCTGAAAGGCCGGCGCGTGTCGATCTTTCGCGGCACCAATCTGCAGCTCGTCGCCGACAACGCGCTCGCCGCCAATCAGCTGAACGAACGCGACCTGCGCGTGATCAATCTGGACACCGCCAGCTCGCTCGCGGCGCTGGCGTCCAAGGGCATCGACGCGTCGGTCAATGACTACCACGTGTACAAACTGCGTGACCAGGGCCTCGCGAAAGTGGTCTACGAATCGCAGAACGACGGGCCGCAATTCACCCGCCAGTCCCATCTGCTCGTGCTCGACGATTTCGATCACGCGCATCCGGATATCGTGCAGCGCGTGGTCAACGTGTTCGTGAAAGGCGCGCAGTGGTCGTCCGACGAAGCCAACCGCGATGCTCTCTTCAAGCTATGGGCCAAAAGCGGCGTGTCTTATTCGTCATGGCAGGCCGAGTTCGCGAACCAGAGCCTGAAGGAGCGCAATTCGCCGCTGATCGATCCGTTCATCGTGGCGCGCTACAAAGCCGTGGCGGACGACGCGCTGAAACTCAAACTGATCCGTCAGCCTGTCGAGGTCGATGGCTGGTTCGAAACGAAATATCTCGACAACGCGCTGCGCGCACAAAAACTCGACCACTACTGGACGCGTTACGACGCCGCGGGCAAACCGCTCAGCTAACGCCAGCCAACCACTCACCGGAGCGATCACGATGAGCGAAACCGCAATCCCGCTCGAACGCGAGCGGCTCGCGCCCACCAAAGCGCCGCACGCGTCGCCGTTGCGCGATCCGCGACTGCGCGCGCTCGCCTGGCGACTCGCGCCGTGGGTATTGCCGGCCCTGCTGCTCGCGCTGTGGGCGGTGGGTTGCGAACGCGGCTGGATCGCGCCGCAAATCCTGCCGCCGCCCGAGCGCGTGTTCGACACACTCGTGGAGCTCGCAAAGAGCGGCGATCTCGCGCGCAATACGCTGATCAGCCTGCAGCGCGTGCTGCTGGGTTTCGGCGCGGGCACACTGCTCGGCTTCGCGCTCGGCGCGGCGCTGGGTCTGTCGCGCACATTAGAGGCCTATGTGCTGCCGAGCTTCAATGCGCTGGTGCAGATTCCGGTGCTCGGCTGGCTGCCGTTTCTGCTGTTGCTCGTAGGCGTGGGCGAGCCGCTCAAATACATCCTGATCGCGCATGCGGCGCTCGTGCCGGTCACGCTGAGCACGCTGCAGGGGTTCCAGCAGACACCCGCCACGCTGGACGAAGTCGCGCGGGTGTTCGAATACAGCGGCTGGCAACGGATTGTCTATCTGATTCTGCCCGCTGCCGTGCCGACGCTCGCCACGGGTGTGCGGCTCGCCTTTACCAAGGCCTGGCTCGCGCTGGTGGTGGTCGAACTGGTGGCGTCTTCCGAAGGGCTCGGCTATCTGATCGTCTACGGCCGGCAGCTCTTTCAACTCGACCTGGTGATGGCGTCGGTGGTCGTGGTCGGCGCGATCGGCTATGCGGTGAACCGGGCGCTGGACGCACTCGAAGCGCGCTTGCGGCGCGGACAGCCGTCGGCATTTCGCGAGTGACGGCAAGCGCACGCCCGCACGCTCGCACGCATCAAGACTGACCAGGCGCACCGATACGCAAAAACGCGCACAAACACGCACAAACACGCAGCACCGGCACCCACAAACACGCACCACCGGCAGCCGCGCGCACGTGGCGCCGCCCGTGAGGAAACCACGATGACTCTCGCCCGCTTCAAGCGTTTCAACCCGTCGCCGAAGGCCGCCGACGCATCCTGCGATTGCGCCGCGCCCGCCGCCTTCCGGCGCGCGGCGCAGCCGCGCCGCCCGCTGCTGGCACGCTTCGACTGGCGCGGCACTGTCCTGCCCCTCGTCGCGATCGCGATCTGGTGGGCGGTCTCGGAAGCGCACGTGATCAAAAGCGGCCTGCTGGTCAGCCCCGCGCAGGTCCTCGCCACCGCGTGGCAGCAGATCGTCAGCGGCGCGCTGCTGAAGGCGCTTTCGGCGTCGCTCGCGCGCGAAGCCAGCGGCTTTGTGATCGGCACGCTCGGCGGCCTGCTGCTCGGCAGCGTGCTCGGCTTCTCCCGGCTCGCGACACGCATGATCGGGCCGAGCTTCGACACCTTCAAACAGATCTCGCTGTTCGCGTGGATTCCGTTGATTTCCGTGTGGTTCGGTCTGGGCGACGCGGCGAAAGTCGTGTTCCTGTCACTCGCCGCGCTGCTGCCCGTCACCGCGCACACCTGCGACGGCATCCATGCGGTGCCGCGCGCCTATATCGAGGTCGCGCGCGCTTTCCGCTACTCGCGGTGGCAGTTGATCCGCGCGGTGATCCTGCCGGCCGCGCTGCCGTCGATCTTCACGGGCATTTACCTCGCGCTGATCTATTCGTGGCTCGCCACGCTCGGCGCCGAATATCTGCTGGTGGCGGGCAGCGGCATCGGCAATACGCTGATCGACGGCAGCGAGCAGTTCCGCATGGATCTGGTGCTGTTCGGCGTGATCGTGGTCGGCGTGACGGGCTGGGCGTTGAACGCGCTGGCGCGTGCCGTGGAGCGGGCGATCTTTGCGCGCCGGCTCCAGTCCTCCGCCCGCTGAACCCGCCTCCGAACTCTCACCACCCGGATCGCTCATGACGTCTTCCACGCTCTCCGACAGCATCGACATTCTTCACGTCAGCAAACGCTATGCGCAGCAAGGCGGTGCGCCCCTCGCGGTGCTCGACGACATCAGCCTGCGCGTGCGCGCCGGCGAGTTCGTCAGCGTGCTCGGTTCGAGCGGCTGCGGCAAATCCACGTTGCTGCGGCTGATCGCCGGACTCGACACCGACTATAGCGGCGACATCGTGGTGGCCGGCGACAAGGTCTGCGATACCTCGCTCGAACGCGGGATCGTGTTCCAGGACCATCGGCTGTTTCCGTGGCTGACGGCTTCGCAGAACATTCTTGCCGCGCTGCGCAATGCACCGCTTTCCGCAGCCGAAAAGCGCGAGGCCGTGGCGGAACATATCGCGCTCGTCGGCCTCGACGGCTTTGAGCATGCCTATCCGCATCAACTGTCGGGCGGCATGGCGCAGCGTGTGGCGATTGCGCGCGGTCTCGTCAACCGTCCGCGCGTGCTGCTGCTCGACGAGCCGTTCGGCGCACTCGACGCGCTCACGCGCGGCCGTTTGCAGAACGAGTTGCAGCGCATCTGGGAACACGAACGCATCACGATGATCCTCGTCACGCACGATGTCGACGAGGCGCTTTACCTCGGTGACCGTGTCGTTACGATGGCGCCGCGGCCGGGCCGCATCAAACGGATCGTCGACGTGACCCTGCCGCGCCCACGCGAGCGCCACGATCCACGCTTCATCCGTTTGCGCGACGAGGTGCTGGCCGACTTCGCCGGGCATGACGGCGCGCCACGCGAACCGCGCGAAGACGACACGCCGCACGACGGCCCGCGCATTCCGGCGGCAAGCGCTCCGATCACCGATTGGCGGCTCGCATGGTGACGCACGCGTTCTCCCCTACCCACGACAATCCTTCACGGAGCAGACAATGAGCGGCGAAAAACAGCAGAAGCGGCAGATCAGACTGGGGGCCTTCCTGATGGAGACGGGCCATCACATCGCCGCATGGCGGCATCCCGATGCGCATGCGGGCGGCGGCCTCGATTTCGCGCATTACGCGGAGCTCGCGCGGATCGCCGAGCACGCCAGATTCGACGCGATTTTTTTCGCCGACAGCGTGAGCGTGCGCGACACCAATCTGCCTTCGCTGTCGCGCACCGCGCGCGCCGATCATTTCGAACCGCTGACCTTGCTGTCGGCGCTTTCGGTCGTGACGAAACATATCGGGCTGATCGCGACGGTCTCCACCACGTTCAACGAGCCGTACAACCTCGCGCGCAAATTCGCGTCGCTCGATCATCTGAGCGGCGGCCGCTCCGGCTGGAATCTCGTCACGTCGAGCACGGAATCCGAGGCGCACAACTTCAGTTTCGACCGGCATCCGGATCACGCGGTCCGCTACGAGCGCGCCAGAGAGTTCTACGACGTGGTGGCGGGCCTCTGGGATAGCTGGGAAGACGACGCGTTCATCCGCGACAAGGAAAGCGGCGTCTACTTCGATCCGGACAAGCTGCACGTACTCGGCCATGCGGGCAAGCATTTCAGGGTACGCGGGCCGCTGAACGTCGCGCGTTCGCCGCAGGGTTGGCCGGTCGTCGTGCAGGCCGGCGCTTCCGAGGCCGGGCGCGAGCTCGCGGCGCAAACCGCCGAGGTCATTTTCGTCGCGCATCAGACGCTCGATGAAGCGCAGGCGTTCTATCGCGACGTCAAAGGGCGCCTGGCGAAATACGGGCGCGCGCCGGAGCATCTGAAGATCATGCCGGGCATTTTCCCGGTTGTCGGCCGCACGCAGGAAGAAGCCGAAGAGAAATTCGCCGCGCTGCAGGACCTGATTCATCCCACCGTGGGTCTGTCGCTGCTGTCGAACATGTCGGGCGGCGTCGACCTGTCATCGTATCCCGTGGACGGACCGCTGCCCGAATTGCCGGAAACCAATGGCGGCAAGAGCCGTCAACGCCTGCTGTTCGATCTCGCCCGGCGCGAGAACCTGACGATCCGCGATCTGTATCTGCGCATTGCGGGCGCTCGCGGCCATCAGCAGGTGGTGGGCACGCCGCGGAGTATCGCCGACCAGTTGCAGCAGTGGTTCGAAGAAGAAGGCGCCGACGGTTTCAACATCATGTCGCCGTGGTTGCCGGGCGGCCTGACGGAATTTGCCGAACGGGTGGTGCCTGAGTTGCAGCGGCGCGGACTGTTCCGCACGGAATACGAGGCAGGCACGCTGCGCGGCAATCTCGGGCTGCCGCGCCCCGCGAATCGTTATACCGCCGCCACGCGGCAGGTCGCTGTCGCGGCCGGCCGGTGAAGCGCCACCGGAGCGCGACTGGAGCGCCACTAAAAGGCCGCTGAACGGCCAGTAAAGCGACGGCGTTCGCGCCGTCGGCCCCACCCGTTCTCTTCGTCAGGAGCTTTTCATTCATGAGTGCAGCCGCAGTGCAGGAAATACAGTCGATCGAGGTCACGCCGCTTTCCGCGCATATCGGTGCGGAGATTCACGGCGTCGATCTTACGCAGAAGCTGGAGGCGCGCCAGATCGCGGAGATTCGCGCGGCGCTTCTGAAGTGGCGCGTCGTATTCTTTCGCGAGCAGTTCCTGACGCACGAGCAGCACGTCGCGTTCTCGGCGCAGTTCGGCGAACTGACCTTGGGGCACCCCGTGTTCGGCCATGTGGAAGGGCATCCGGAGGTCTATTCGATCTCGAAGTACCGCAAGGCCACGCGCTTCGAGGGGCAAACGCTGCAACGCCCGTGGACCGGCTGGCATACGGACGTCACGGCGGCGGTCAATCCGCCGTGGGCGTCGATCCTGCGCGGCGTGACGATTCCGCCGTACGGCGGCGACACGCAGTGGACCAACCTGGTGGCCGCGTATCAGAAGCTGTCGGCGCCGCTGCGTTCGTTCGTCGACGGGCTGCGCGGGATTCACCGCTTTACGCCGCCGGCCGGCGCGAGCGGAACGCAGGCGTTTGTCGAAGCCGTCGAGCAGCGCATTCTCGTCACCGAGCATCCCCTTGTCAGGGTTCATCCGGAAACGGGCGAGCGGGCGCTCTATGTGAGCCCGAGCTTCCTGAAGTCGATCGTCGGCGTGAGTCCGCGCGAAAGCCAGGTGCTGCTCGAACTGCTGTGGGAACACGTGACGCGGCCGGAGTTCACCGTGCGCTTCAAATGGCAGGCCGGCAGCGTCGCGTTCTGGGACAACCGGGCAACGGCGCACCTCGCGCCCACGGATATTTTCGATCTCGACTTCGACCGGCAACTGTATCGCACCACGCTGGTCGGCGACGTGCCCGTCGGCCCGGACGGCACGCAATCGGTGGCGATCGAAGGCTCGCCGGTGAGCGCCGCCGCGGCCGTCGCATTGAACTGAGCTGGGCACGCCCGCGTCCGGCATGAGCGCGCCAGGCTGACCAGACCATCCGTGTTCACTCGACTCGCCCCCCCGTCTGCGGCTATCTTACGGACTGGGCGATCGAAGGGCACAACATGGCGACGTTTCGTGGCATTGCGGCAATCCTGCTGATCGCGTTGCTGTCCGCCTGCGCGAGCCTGCCGCCACAGGCCGGGCGCAGCGCGACACACGCGCTGACGGACACCGACAGCACCCGGCTCGGCGCCGCGTTCGTGCCGCAGGAGCGCAAGCATCCCGACAGCAGCGCATTCCATCTGTTGCCCAACGGCGTCGATGCCCTTCTCGCCCGTATCGTGCTGGCGGATGCGGCCGAGCGTACGCTCGATCTGCAGTACTACATCTGGCACGACGATCTGACCGGCCGCCACCTGGCCGACGCCGTGCTCAAGGCGGCCGATCGCGGCGTCAGGGTGCGCGTGTTGCTGGACGACCTGGGCACCGGCGCCGACGACCAGGTTCTGCTCGCCATCAGTTCACACTCCAACATCGAAATACGGCTGTTCAATCCGATTGCCAGCCGCAGCTTCAAGAAGCTCGGCAGCGCGCTGGAGTTCAGCCGGATCAACCGCCGCATGCACAACAAGGCGCTGATCGCGGACAATCAGGCCGCCATCCTGGGCGGCCGCAATATCGGCGATGAGTATTTCGGCGCATCCAGCGAGGTCGATTTCGGCGATCTCGACGTGCTGACTTTCGGGCCGGTGGTCCACAAGGTCTCCAATGCCTTCGACGAATTCTGGAACTCGGAGGCCGCCTATCCGATTGCCAGTCTGACCGGCCACGCCGCCGGCCCGGACGCGCTGCCGGGCTATCGCGCGAAGCTCACGGCATTCGTTGCGTCCGAACACGATTCGCCGTACGTCACGCAGGCACGGGAAAGGCTTCGCGACACTCTGGATGCGCGCGAGACCGACTTCGCCTGGGGAAAAGCCACGCTCCTCTACGACGATCCCGCCAAGATCACGCGCTCGCCGGACGATCCACAGGGACACTTGCTGTCGCAGTTCGACGCGCTGAGTATCCAGCCCGCCAAGGAAGTGCTGATTATCTCGCCGTACTTCGTGCCCGGTAAAAAGGGCGTGGCGTGGATGCGTGCACAGACGCAGCGCGGCGTGCGCGTGACGGTGCTGACGAACTCGCTCGCCGCTACGGACGTTGCGGCGGTCCACGCGGGGTATCAGCGCTATCGCAAGGATCTGCTCGACGCGGGCGTGCATCTCTACGAACTGAAGCCGGCTCCCGGCGAAGACAACGGCGAGAAAAAGAAATCGATTCTGGGTTCCTCGAAAGCCTCGCTGCATGCAAAGACCTATGTATTCGACAGGACGAGTGTCTTCATCGGCTCGATGAATCTCGATCCCCGTTCGATCACGCTCAATACGGAGATCGGCGTGTACTGCGAAAGCGCCCCGCTCGCCGCTCAGGTGGCGGATGGACTCGAACCGAGACTGGATCAGATCGCGTGGCGGCTGGAAACCCGCACGGATGGCAATGGCACGAGTCGCATTGTGTGGATCGACACCGCGCCGGACGGCAAAGTGACCGAGAGCGACGAACCCGGCGTGTCTGGCATCAAGCGTGTAGGTATCTGGTTTCTCGGCCTGTTGCCGATCGAATCGGAGTTGTGATGCGCAGCCGCTGGCCCGTTCAGCGGATCAGCGTTTGATCTTCAGATACGCCCGGCTGATCGTGGGCCGCGTGTGCACCCATAAGCGCGAGGCCAGCCAGGAAGCCGGCTTGTTGCGTACTTCGAGACGGGTGATCGAGCGAGCCGCGCCGTCGTTACGGCCCACATAGTTCGAGCCCGGTTCGCACGTGTAGAAGTGCCGGAAGCCGGCCTGAGCCGCTATGCGCCGGTAGTCCTCGTCGTGATATCCCTGCGGCCAGCACAGATGATCCGATACGGCGCCCAGCCGCTGTTCCAGCATGGCGCGCGCAATCGCCAGATCGCGTGACAGTCCCGCGCATTTCTGGTCGGCATGCGCGGACACACGGTCCCACCGCACATGGCTATGCGTGTGGCTGTGAAATTCGAACGTGCCGGCTTCACGCATGGCGTGAATTTCGGACCATCGGAGAATGGCCCGATCGGGTTCTCCGTTTTCAATCGCCAGTTCGCCCTGGCGGTGATCGAGTAAAGCGGGCATGGCGCCGCCCGAGCGCGCATGCGCACGCACCGGCCCCTCGCCGATCCAGCTCGTCACCAGAAAGCACAACGCGGTGAATCCGTGCGCCTGCAGAACCGGATGCGCATGCACCCAGTTGTCGAGATAGCCGTCGTCGAAAGTCAGGACGACAGATTTATTCGGCAACGGCTCGCCCGCCAGATAGGCCGACAGTTGCGCGCTGCCGATGGTCGTGTAACCCGCGGCGGCCAGATACGCCATTTGCGCGGCGAAATGGTCGGGCGACACCGTGATCATGCCGGGCGACGTGCTGACATGGTGATACATCAGCACCGGCACCGCGCGCGCGAACTTCGTCATGCCGTCGCCCGCCATTGGCCATAATAAGGACGCCGGCCGACGATGCCGCGCATATAGCAGTCGACGGTCTCGTTCGCCATTGCGTCGACCGTAAAACGGCTGTCGGTCTTCAGACGCGCGGCAAGCCCGAGGCGCGCGCGCAGCGGTGCATCGTCGATCAGACGGGCGAGCGCGGCTCGCAATGCCTCGATATCGTGCGCCGGCACGAGCAGGCCGTTCACGCCATCGTCGATCAACTCGGGCACGCCGTCCACGCGCGTGCCGATCACCGGCAGGCCGGCCGCCATCGCTTCGATAAACGACTGGCCGAGTGCTTCCTGATGTGTGGGCAAAACGAACAGATCGCATCCGCGCAATACGTTGGTGATGTCCGTGCGGAAGCCGAGCAGATGGATGCGATGCGCGAGGCCCATGCCATCCACGATGGCCCTGATCTTGCCGAACCACACGCCGTCGCCCGCCATCACGACATGCAGGTCGGGCCGCTCGGCCAGCATCGGCCGGACAGCCGCGATGAGATCCTCGTGACCTTTCTTCTCGCGGACGATCGCCACCATGCCGGCGACAATGGCCCCGGCGTTCAGTCCGAGTTCATCGCGCAGCGTGGAGTGTGTCAGCGCTTCCGGCTTGACGATGCCGTCGTAGATCGTCTCCACGCGGCTTTCCTGCACGCCCGCGGAAATCAGATACCGGCGCACGTGATGGCTGACCGCGACGACGCGATGCGGAATCCAGTTATACGTGGCGAGCGACGTGATCGGCAACGCCAGATGCCGCGTACGTACGATGAACGGCGTGCGCGCGAGCCGCCCCGCCATGCCGGCGACGAGGCTGTCATGCCCGCTATGCGTGTTCAGCACATTGAAGCGGCCACGTTCGAGCAGCGTCCGGATGGTCAGCATGGAGCGCAGATCGCCGCCGGTTCGCATGCGTGCGTGATGCACGGCAAAGCCTTCGGCGCGCGAACGGATACCGAGGCGCGCATCTTCCGGGCAAACCAGTTCGACGTTATGACCCAGTGCCCGCAACGCGATCATTTCCTTGAGCGTGCGAACCTCCTGGCCTCCCCATCCCCGCGATGACTCACTGTGGAGCACGCTTAATGCTTTCATTACGCTGACTTGCCTCCCGGCACCTGTTCTGTCTACGAGGACCGGCTCGTAATAGTTCGTAATATTGACCCGGGAATGCTGCGTTTGGCAGGGCAAACGCTTTATTCATGGGGGACGCGGCGATCTGGAAGTGACGTCGCCCTGCTGACGGGCGACGTCCGTTTAACGAACTGGCATGACTTCTCGTTGACACTCGACTTTCAAGCCGAGGCTGGAGTATTTCGGCGGCTTCCGTTTTTGTAAATAGGCAAACACACCGTGGCGAGTGCGCCGGGTGTGCGCAAACGTTGTCGTGCGGGAAGTGTTGTATTTGCGCTGTCGAAGCGCGATGGAAAAACGGGCGAAGGGAAAAGCGCTTGACTGGCAGTCAGACTATCCGGCGAGCGAGCGCCGGTTCGTTCTGGATAGACGGGGAGCGGATTCGTCCGGGGAAAGCCGCGCACGACGCGCGCATGACATTCCAGGCCGCCAATCGTCAGAGGGATCCCGGCAGGTTTGTCAGGTCGATGCGAATGCGCGTCTCTCCCGCGGCTCCGCCAACGCCAGCCGCTCCAGAATCCGCGCATAGTCTTCCGGCGTGTCCATGTCGATCGTAAAGCGGTCGTGGGCGGCCTCGTGGATGAACACGTCGTCGGGATGCTCGGCGATCAGCTTGCGGCATCCCGGATTCACGTGGCCGCTGACAACCTCGGCGGCATAGCTCGCGGAGAATGCTACAGGGTTGCCGCGTTGCCCGTTGAAGAACGGCACGAGGATCGAGCCGCGCGGCATCGCGGCGAACGCATCGATCAACTCACGGTAATCGGCGGCATCGAGCAGTACCTGGTCAGCCAGACACACCATCACCACGCTGCATGGCGCGGTCAGGGCGGCCACGCCCGCGGCGACCGAGCTCATCTGCCCTTCCTCGTAGCGCGGATTGCTCTGGAAGCCGACCGGCAGGCCGTCGAGCGCTTCCATCACCGCCCGTCCCTTGTAACCGGTCACGACCACGATCTGCGCGGGACCTGCCCCGGCGAGCGCGCTCACGGTGCGTCTAACGGCGGGCTGGCCGTCGAGCGGCAGCAGCAGCTTATGCTGCCCCTGCATCCTCGACGACAGGCCGGCGGCCAGCACCACCGCCGAGAATGTCGGCGCCTCGCCGGGCGCGGCGACCTTCCATGCGTCGTTCATGTCTTCTCCAGTTGGGCGCGGCCTTGAGCGATCGCCAGATATTTGTCGGGCGCGCGTTCGAATTCGAGCTTGCAACCGTCGCAGCAAAAATAGACGCGCTCACCGCCGTAGTCGATCACGTGCTTTGCCGACGCAGGGTCGACGGCCATCCCGCACACCGGATTCAGATAGCGCGCGCGCGGCGTTTCGATCGAAGCCGAAGTCTCACACGGCGACAACGCCGGCACCGTTTCGCCGCTCACGAGATGCAGTGCATCCACCTCGGCGGCGGCAGCCTGTTGCTGCAGTTCACGGCGCAGCGTCACGAGGCCCGCGACCGCACCCAACGCGATCTCCTGCGGCGTACGCGCGTGGATGTGCGGACCCGCGGGTGAACGCAGCGCGGCGAGGCGCTCAGGCGTAATGCCGCGCAGGCGCATCGCGTCGCGCAAGCGGTCGGCCTTGCGCTCGCTCGCGACCAGCAGCACGGCGGCGGCCGTACTGCGCAAGGCGGCTTCGAGCGCGTCTTCGTCGTTGTCGCCTTGAGTCGCGACCAGAATCGACTGAGGCTCGGTTTGATCGAACGCGGCCGCGTCGAAACCTTGCATCACCCACGGCAGACCGAGCGCCGCCAGCGGTGCCGTCACGCTCGCCGCAGCGCCCACGCGCAACCCTACTCGCTGAGCCAGCACGCAGGCTTCGAGCGCGGTGGGCGTCGCGCCCAGTATCAGCACCATCGGCGTGGGCAAGGTCGGTTGAATGAACAGTTCGAGCGTGCCGTTGCTCGCACAGGGCATGGCGTGCGCCTCGACGTCGGCTTCCGGCCTGCCCGGCTCGTTACTGATGCGCACGCGTTTGGGCTGGCCGGCGCGAATGGTCTGCCGGGCAGCCTCGATCACGATCGAGCGAGAGCAGCCGCCGCCGATCCAGCCATGCAGCGCGCCGTCGCCCTCAACCAGCGCCTGCGCGCCCACCCACGCCGAGGTAGGCGGCGCCGCGCGAATCACGGTGACGACGGCGAACGGCTGCGCTTCTTCGATCAGCCGCTGTTCGAGTTGGAGTAGGGTTTCAGTGCTCATGGCAGGACGCTCATTGCAAAACCGACAGCACTTGCGGCAGCACGCGTTCGAGGCTCGCCAGATCGCGTGCGCCGGCCAGCAGGTCGACATGGGGAAGCGCCGCCTGCATGCCGGCGCTGGCCGGCGTGAAATCGGCGCGGCTCGCCAGCGGGTTGAGCCACACCAGACACCGGCAGCGGCGCCGCATCGTGGCAAGCGCCTGTTCGAGACGCTCGGGTTCGCCGGCGTCGTAACCGTCGCTGACCACCACCACAGCCGTGCGCGAGTGCAGCAGCCGCGCGGCATGCTGCTGGTTGAATTCGTCGAGACTGTCGCCGATGCGCGTGCCGCCCGCCCACCCTGCCGACAGCAATTGCAGGCGCTCCTGCGAGCGCCACGGGTCCGGGTCGCGCAGCGCCTGCCCGACGCCCACCAGCCGCGTGTGGAAGATGAAGCAATGCACGTCGGACACCCGCGCGCTCAGCACGCGCGCAAGCCGCAGATAGAAAAAGCTGTACAGGCTCATGGAGCGGCTCACGTCCAGCAGCAGCACGATGCGCGGCCGCAGGCGCCGCTTGCGGCGCCAGCCCAGTTCGAGCGGCAGGCCGCCGCGCGATACGCTGCGGCGCACCGTCCACGCCATGTCGATCACGCGGCCGGCGTTCGCGCGCCGCTCGCGGCGCAACTGGATGCCGTGCAGACGCTGCACGAAGCGGCGGATCGCGGCGTCGATCGCGAACAGTTCGTCGGGCTGGTGCAGATGACGGAAATCCGCGTGGGCCAACGACGCCTCCAGGCTGGCGCCCTGCTCGGCCGTGCCGCCGTTGGGCAGCGCCGCGGCGCTGCCTCCGCTCGCCAGAGAGAGCGGCATGCCTTCGCTGCCGTCGCGCGGCCCCGCGCCGTTATCCCGCTCGATGCGGCCCGCGCCGCCCGCCCGCGTTTCGACCAGCTTGCGGCGGTTCGGCGCGAGGAAATATGCGTCGAACAGTTCGTCGAAGCGCCGCCACTCCTGCGCACGCGAGCAGAGCAACGCGCGCAGGCTCCAGCGCAGCACCTGGCTGTCCAGTTGGCCCATGTGCAGCGCGATTTCCATCGAGGCGGCCACGTCGCCGCCCGTCACACGAAAATCGTTCGCGCGCAGCCAGCCGGCAAAGCCGGCATAGCGGGCCACGAGCGCCTCTTCGAGGCTCGCCGGCGGAGGGCGCCGCGCGTCGGCCCGGTCGATGCCGGTCAGCATGACGCCACCAGTTTTTCGACAACCGGCCGGGTCAGGCCGGCCTGGTCCTCGCGTGTTTTGACGAGCGCGGCGAGTGAATCCATGATCCGCTCGACGCCGTCCGCATCGATCGCGCTGACGCCGAGGCGCAGCAACGCGGCAACCCAGTCGAGCGTTTCGGCAAGGCCGGGTTTCTTGCGCAGATCCATTTGCCTCACTGACTGGACGAATTCGACCATCTGCCGCGCCAGCTGCTCCGGCACGTCGGGAATCTGGGTACGCACGATCAGCAGTTCCTTGTCGAAGCCCGGATAGTCGACGTACTGATACAGGCAGCGGCGCCGCAACGCGTCGGAGATTTCGCGCGTGCCGTTGGAGGTCAGAATCACGAACGGCCGCTCCACGGCACGTATCACGCCCAACTCCGGAATCGACATCTGGAAGTCGGAAAGCAACTCCAGCAGATAGGCTTCGAACGCTTCGTCGGTCCGGTCGATTTCGTCGATCAGCAGCACGGGAGCCGGCGTCGTGGTGATCGCTTCGAGCAGCGGCCGCTTGAGCAGATAGCGCTCGGAGAAAATGTCCTGCTCCTTCTCCGGAATCGGCCGGTCGTCCTGTTCGAGCAGTTTGATCGCCAGCAGTTGATGCTGGTAGTTCCATTCATAGAGCGCGGAATGCGCGTCGAGCCCTTCGTAGCATTGCAGGCGGATCAGCCGCGTGTCCAGCAGCCGCGCGAGCGCCTTGGCGACTTCCGTCTTGCCGACGCCGGCCTCGCCTTCGAGCAGCAACGGCCGGCGCATTTCCATCGTCAGCAGCAAGGTCGCGGCAAAGCTGCGCTCGGCGATAAAGCCGTGCTGCGCAAGCCGCGCCTGCAGATCGACGACGTCGTGCATGCGGTCGGTGGCCATGATCGCTTCGCGTCCTCAAGCCGTCTTGCGGGAGAACAGCCCCCGCAGCCATTCGCGTATCACGGCCCATGCAAGTGCAAGGCCATTCAGTTCGGAAGGCTGGGCGGCGGCTTCAGGCGTGACGGACGGCGGCGGCTGCTGCGAGCTTGCCGGCGCCGTGCTGGCGGGCGTCGCGCCCTGCTGCGCCGGCGCGGCCGGCAGCCGCGCCGCGAAGTTCGCCACGAACTGCTTGAGCATCTGCTCCGACACCGGGCCCATCAGCCGGCCGCCGAGCGAGGCGGCCTTGCCGCTCATCGTCACTTCGCTCCTGCCGGTCAGCTCGCAGGTCTCGCCGCTCGCCTGCACCGCGGCGACCAGATCCATCGAGGCCGCCGAGGTGCCGGTCGCATCCGCGCCCTTGCCGGTCAGATGCAGGCTGCGCGCCGCCGGGTCGAGATCCAGCACTTCGATATCGCCCTTGAACGACATGGTGGCCGGTCCGAGCCGCACCGTGATCGTCCCTTTGTAATGCGTGTCGTCGATGCGTTCGGTAATCTTCGCGCCCGGCATGCAGCCGGCCACCGCCTCGATGTCCTGCATCAGTTGCCACGCGCTGTCCGCCGTGGCGGCCAGCGGAAATACTTTTTCGAGTACGACTTTCATCGGACCATCCTTTGCATGGGTTGCGCGCTGCCGGCGTGTCTGCCGGCGTGCGTGCCTGTATGTCGTTAGCCCGGCATACAGGCAGGCGTCACTGGCGCGTGAGTCCCAGCGCACGGCACTGCTGCCAGACGCGATATGCGTTGTGCGGCATGTTCATATGCGTGACGCCCAGGTGCGCGAACGCATCGACCATCGCCGCCGTAAAGCACGGAATCGAGCCCACGTGCGGCGATTCGGCCACGCCTTTCGCACCGATCGGATGATGCGGCGACGGCGTCACCGTGAAATCGGTCTCCCAGTGCGGCGTTTCCACCGATGTCGGCACGAAGTAATCCATCAGCGTCGCGCCCAGCAGATTGCCGGCCTCGTCGTAGGGCAGCTCCTGCCCCATCGCCACCGCGAAGCCTTCGGTCAGGCCGCCGTGGATCTGTCCTTCGATGATCATCGGATTGATCCGCGTGCCGCAATCGTCGAGCGCGTAGAAGCGGCGCACCCGCGTTTCGCCGGTGTAGCGGTTCACCTCCAGCACACAGACGTATGCGCCGAACGGGAACGTGAAGTTGGGCGGGTCGTAGTAATCGACGGCTTCGAGGCCCATCTCCAGCCCTTCGGGCACGTTGTTGTACGCCGCCCACGCCACTTCCTTGATGGTTTTGAACTGGCCCGGCGAGCCTTTGAGGACGAAGCGGTCGAGATCGAACTCGACGTCGCCGGGGCTGGCTTCGAGCAGATGCGCGGCGATCTGCCGGGCCTTCTCGCGAATCTTGCGCGACGCGCGGGCGATCGCCGCGCCCGCCACCGGCGTGGAACGCGAGCCGTAGGTGCCGAGGCCATAAGGCGCGGTGGAGGTGTCGCCTTCTTCGACCGTAATCACCGACGCGGGAATCCCCGCTTCTGACGCGATGATCTGCGCGTAAGTGGTTTGATGCCCCTGTCCCTGGGTGATCGTCCCCATGCGCGCAATGGCGGAGCCGTCGGGATGCACGCGAATCTCGCACGAATCGAACATGCCCACGCCGAGGATGTCGCACATTTTCGACGGCCCGGCGCCGACGATCTCGGTAAAGTTCACGACGCCGATACCCAGCAGCCATTCGGCGTCCGGATCCGCGCGGCGCGCGGCCTGTTCGGCGCGCAGTCCGGGGTAGTCGACCGCGGCGAGCACTTTCTTCAGCGCCGGTTCGTAATCGCCCGAATCGTATTCCAGGCCGAGCGGCGTGGTGTACGGAAACTGCTCCTTGCGGATGAAGTTGCGCAAGCGGATTTCGGCTTTGTCGATGCCGAGCTTTTGCGCCAGCACGTCGACCATGCGCTCGATCAGATAGACCGCCTCGGTGACTCTGAACGAGCACCGGTACGCGACCCCGCCTGGAAACTTGTTGGTATAGACGCCGTCGACCGAAACGAAGGCGTTGGGAATCGCATAGGATCCCGTACAGACATGAAACATGCCGGCGGGCCATTTGGTCGGGTCCGCGCAGGCGTCGAACGCGCCGTGATCGGCGGTGACGTGCACGCGCAGCGCCTTGATGCGGCCATCGCGATCCACCGCGAGTTCGCCGCTCATGTGATAGTCGCGCGCGAACGCGGTGCTGCTCAGGTTTTCCGCGCGCGATTCGATCCACTTGACCGGCCGCCCCAGCACGATCGAGGCCACGATCGAGGTCACGTAGCCCGGATACACGCCGACCTTGTTGCCGAAGCCGCCGCCAATGTCCGGCGAGATGATGCGGATTTTCGACTCGGGAATCGCCGACAGCAAACCGACCACCGTCCGCACCACATGCGGCGCCTGCGACGTGATATATACCGTCAGATCGCCGCGCGCCTTGTCGAACGACGCCACGCAGCCGCAGGTTTCGAGCGGACACGGATGCACGCGCGGGTACAGCATGTCCTGCGTGACCGTGACTTCCGCGTTGTCGAACACGCGGTCGGTCTTGTCCTTGTCGCCGACCTGCCAGGTGAAGATGTGATTCGGGTGCTTGCGCGCGCCGTGCGCACCGGCCTGCTTGTCCTGAATGTCCTCGCGGATCACCGGCGCATCCGCGGCGAGCGCCGTCAGCGGATCGACCACGGCGGGCAGTTCCTCGTACTCCACTTCCACGAGTTCCGCGGCGTCCGCCGCCACATAGCGGTCGTCGGCGACCACGAACGCGACTTCCTGATTCTGGAAGCAGACCTTTTCATCGGCCAGCACGGCTTGCACGTCGCCGGCCAGCGTCGGCATCCAGTGGAGTTTGAGCGGCTTCAGGTCGTCGGCGGTCAGCACCGCGTGTACGCCAGGGTGCGCGAGCGCGCGCGACTTGTCGATCTTCTTCACGCGGGCATGCGCATAGGGACTGCGCACCATCACGCCGAACAGCATGCCCGGCATCTTCACGTCATCGACATACGTGCCCTTGCCCTGGATGAAGCGCGGATCTTCGCGGCGTTTGCGCGAGCAGCCCATGCCTTCCAGCGCGGCGAGACGATCGAGATTGGTGTCGAGATTGCCCATCACGTTCTCCCGGTCGTCAGTGGGTGTCCGCTGTCATCAGCGGATGCGATGTTTCCACCGCTTCGCCCCGCAGCTTGCGCGCCGCGTATTGCACCGCCTTCACGATGTTCTGATAGCCCGTACAGCGGCACAGGTTGCCCGCCATCCAGTAACGGATCTCTTCTTCGCTCGGGTCGGGATTTTCCTGCAACAGCCGATAGGCCCGCATCAGCATGCCCGGCGTACAGAAGCCGCATTGCAGCCCATGCTCCTGCATGAAGCCTTCCTGCAGCGCATGCAGCTCGCCGCCTTGCGCGAGCCCTTCGACGCTCAGCACCTCGGCGCCTTCGGCCTGCACGGTCAACACCGTGCAGGATTTGACCGACATGCCATTGAAGTCGACGGTGCAGGCGCCGCAGTGCGAGGTCTCGCAGCCGATATGCGGCCCGGTGTGCAGGCACTTTTCGCGCAGCGTATGGATCAGCAACTCGCGCGGCTCGACTACCACGTCCGTCTCCTTGCCGTTCAGATTGAACGACACCATGATTTTTTTGCTCATGTCGCCTGTCTCCTGGAATCCGCGTTCAGTGCAGCGCCCGCATGGAGGCGGTGGTCAGCGCGCGGCGCGTCATCTCGCCGGCCATCGCTGTTTTGTAGTCGGCGTCGCCGCGCAGATCGGCGACCGGCGCGCAGGCCGCCATCGCCAGGCGGACGGCTTCGGCGAGCGCGGCGTCATCCAGCGGCCTGCCTTGCAGCGCGTGCTCCGCGTCGCTCGCCCGCAGTGCGGTGTCGGCGACATTCGTCAACGCAATCCGCACCTCGCTGACGGCTCCCGCGCTGATTCGCAGCGTGACCGCCGCGGCGGCCGTCGCGAAGTCGCCGGTTTTGCGCTTGAGCTTGGCGTAGCAATAGCCGGTGCCCGGCGCCGGCGTGGGAATGCGGATTTCCGTCATGATCTCGCCGGGTTCGAGTTGCGTCATGTACGTGCCGAGAAAGAAACCGTCGGCCGGCACCACGCGTTCGCCCTGTCCGCCAGTCAGCACGAATGATGCACCCAGCGCCATCATCAGCGCGGGGTGGTCGTTGCCCGGATCGCCATGCGAAAGGTCGCCGCCGAGCGTGCCCCGGTAACGTACCTGCGGATCGGAAATCTGCCGCGCGCCCTCGACGATCAATGGACACCTGGTTTGCAGCAGTTCCGACCAGATCAGTTCGTTCTCGGTCGTCATCGCGCCGATGCGGATTTCGGCGCCGGCTTCGCGAATGCCCTTGAGTTCGGTGAGCTTGCCCAGATCGATCAGATGAGCGGGCTCGGCAAAACGCAGCTTCATCATGGGCAGCAAACTGTGGCCGCCGGCCAGCAGCTTCGCCTCGTCGCCATACTCGCTGAGCAGCGCGATGGCTTCCGGCAAACTTCGGGGAGCGTGGTATTCGAACGGGCGAGGGATCACACTGGCCTCCTTTGTCGTCAAAGTCGCACGGCCGGAAACGTCACGGGCCTTTAAGCAAGGATTTCACAATGCAATGCAGCAATTCAACGCAATTTCCCGAACGGCGGGTTCACGCGCGCCAACTAGCGGAAAACGTACATGAAACCCGAACCGGCCGGCTGGTGCCGCCGTGACAGCGCCTGTTCGCTCGCGCGCGGCGGACAGCACGATTGCGCGACGCAACGGGCCCTTTCATGCCGGTTTCCCGAACGGCGGGTTTACCTGCGTGAACGACCCGGAAATTTGCGCGAAAATCGGTAGATAGCGATACTGCAAGATAAAAATCGCCTGAGAGCGTGGACAGCCCCATGAGGACAGGAGAGCCCGCATGAAATCGTCTGAGCCCGCTTCCGTATCGGCGGCCGAGCGCCGCGCGGAGACGTTCCAGCACAAGCTCGAGCAGTTCAATCCGGGGATCGTCTGGCTGGACCAGCACGGCCGCGTCACGGCATTCAACGACGTCGCGCTGCAAATTCTCGGGCCGGCCGGCGAGCAATCGCTAGGCGTGGCGCAGGATAGTCTGTTCGGCATCGACGTGGTGCAACTGCACCCGGAGAAAAGCCGCGACAAGCTGCGCTTCCTGCTGCAGTCGAAAGACGTGGGTGGCTGCCCGGTCAAGTCGCCGCCGCCGGTGGCGATGATGATCAATATTCCCGACCGGATCCTGATGATCAAGGTGTCCAGCATGATCGCCGCCGGCGGCGCGTGCGGCACCTGCATGATCTTCTACGACGTCACCGATCTGACCACCGAGCCCTCCGGCCTGCCGGCGGGCGGCAGCGCGCCCTCGCCGAGGCGCCTCTTCAAGATTCCCGTGTACCGGAAGAACCGCGTGATCCTGCTCGATCTGAAAGACATCGTGCGCTTTCAGGGCGACGGCCACTACACGACGATCGTGACGCGGGACGACCGCTACCTGTCCAATCTTTCACTGGCCGATCTGGAGCTGCGTCTCGACAGCAGCATTTATCTGCGCGTTCATCGCAGCCATATCGTGAGCCTGCAATATGCGGTGGAGCTGGTCAAACTGGACGAGAGCGTCAATCTCGTCATGGACGACGCGGAACAGACCCAGGTGCCGGTCAGCCGCTCGCGAACGGCGCAACTGAAGGAGCTTCTCGGCGTGGTTTGAGAAGGTGTGGGCTTTCTCACCGCAGCCACTTGCGCACGTCCTTTTCCCACTCCGGATCGCCGCAGCCTTGCGGGTTTTCCGGCCCAAGCACGGTAATGTAGCCCCGGCTCTTCATACACGATTCGTATGCGCGAACTTTCGTGCATCGGTCCGGACCCGCGTTCCTCGACACCGCCTTGCATTGTTCGATCGATCGGTCCATCGGACCGAAGTCCATATCGCTTGCCTGGTTGAACATCGGCGCGTCGGCACCGGACGCCGAAAACTCGACGGGGCCGGATTGTGCGCACGCATTCAGCAGACCGGCCAATGCCGCAACGAAGAGAAGATGAACACGCGGATGCATGGGTGACTCCTGCTGGGGTAGAGGTTGCAGAATCATACGCCCGAGCGGTTGCCGCCATGCGCTTGCCGACCGGATCGCAGGTTCGGCTCGTGATTGAAAAGATGACTGACGCGTTGCCACGCGTCGTCTGAAAGAGGCAGAAATAGCATGTAGATCAACGATTAACTAACCAGTGCATTTTGATCTTATACGTTTGATACGTCGCTCTAAATCCTGATAGGGCTGTGGTTCTACCTGCAAACTGCGGAATCGTGCTCTTCCGTGGCGTGCTAAAGAGAAGGACGACACGTTCGTAGGCTCCTTACTCTGCATGCGCATTTTCGCCGGCGCGCCGCATTCCTATGCCGCCTGCGATAGTCGCAATCCGTACGTGTTCATTCCGTCGGCTCCCTGAACGGGTTCAATGGTCGCGGCAAGGTTTCGTCTGCGCGCTTCGCCCCGGCCCGATCCGCACTCCTGCGCAGAACCGCGCTGATCTCTTTCCAGCCTGGACCTCGCGCATTGCCCCCCGCATAGTTCGACTCGACCGCCGCAATCAGCCTCGCGGCGTCCTGGTCCCCGGCGGTCTCGATGTTCTCGAATCGCGCCGGGTGGCCGAAGTCGCGCCCTCTGTCCATCCACGAATACAACGCGGCAATGGTGCGCCGCCACTCTCCCTTGCGCGCGGCCGCTGCCAGCTTGCGCCAGGCACGCGCGTCGCTTGCCAGCCAGCGGGTTCGCACTTCGCCCAATGCGCGCTCGCCGCGACGAACGAAAAACGCGACACGCGCGCGCCAGGAAATCAGAAGAATCACACCCAGCACCACGAGACAACCGGCAATGGCTTCGCGCGCATGAATCACGACGATTCGATGCGGCATACCCTCGCGCATGGCGTCCAGCGGTATGTCGAACAGCGGCTTTTCGCGCACGGCGGCGGCCGAAAAATGCACTGCCGGCAGCACGATCGTCTCCTTGCGACGCGCCGCCGTGTTCCACCATTCGATCGTCAGCGGCGGCAGGCTGAAGGTGCCGCTGCGATCGGCAACGTAACTCGCGCTGTCGGTTCGCTCACCGGCGACGAGTCCCGCTCGATCCTCCACGATGTTGCGCGTGACCGCGGGTCTCGCGTAGCGTTTGAGTCCGGCTACGTCGGCGAGTATTGCGGGCGGAATCAGCATCGACTCGGTGCCCGCCGCCCGCTGCGTGATCGTGCGGGTAAGCGGCGCGCCGACGGCAAGATGTCCCGGCGCCGGTTCGATTTTCTGTTCGACGGTGAGTCGGGGCACGGCAAAGAACGTGGTCATGCCCTCCGCACCGGGCGGCAACGTCGCCACGAACTTCAATGCGGGCGTGCTTACCTGCGCCGGTCCTTGCATGCCGCCCGGGTACACCGTAATGGTGAGCGGTGCGATCTCGTAGGTCTTGCCCGCCTGCGGCGCGATCCGGTATGCGCGGCTCACGCCGAACCAGCGCGTGCCGCCGATGTCCTCCGACAGATTGTCTGCCTGCTCGTCGGGCAGGTTCACGATCGCATCGGCAACGGTGAACAAAGGCCAGTTCGGCGCCTCGGTAAACCATGTGGTCGTCAGCAGATCGACGACCAGTTTGACCTCGCTTCCCGCCACGACCGGGCCGGCCGGTTCGAGATGCGCGCGCGCCATGATGCGTGGTGCGGGATCGGCCGCTACGGGTCCTGTCGCCAGCACGGACGCCAGCAGGAAAGCGAGCAAGGCGGCAAGCAGCGCATCACGGCGTGAAAATCGCTTCATGGCGTGCCGCCCGTCTTCGCCGTGGATTCCTGTTCGAAACGCTGCTGCAGGAACGCGGCCGGCGATGTGTTCAGATTGCGCATCCACGCATCCTCACTCGGACGCGGCGCGGCTTCGATCACCGCCGTCGTGCCTCTGCCTTTTTTCTTGTCCACCTGTACCTGGTCGGGCGGGTCTTCTTCCGGGTCGGCCTCGTTCTGTTTGTCTCGTGCCAGCAGCGTTTGCATGTACGCGCGATTGGCCACGGCCTGCGCGAGCGAAGGTTGCAGTTTGAGCGCGTTGTCGTACGCCTTGATCGCGCCCGCGTAGTCGTCCAGATGCGCGAGCGTATTGCCGATATAGAAATACGCTTGCGCCGTTTTGAGGCGCGAGAAGGTTTCGAGCGCGGCCGCGTAGTCTCCCGCCAGATATTGCGCGCGCCCCTTCCACATCGGATCGTCGAAGCGCTCGGCCGCCGCCTTGTAGTTGCCGTGTTCGAGATTCCAGCGACCTTGCTGGTCGTGCGTCGCGAACAGATCGAGCCACTGCCACTGCGCCGCCTGCGCGGCGTGCGGCAGCGCGCCGAAGGCAAGCGAGATCAGCACGATGGGCAACCACTTGACCGTCCAGCCGCGCCGGAAACTCCACAGCGCGAGCAGCAGCAACGGCAGGACGAGCCAGTAGCCGCTCTCCTTCCAGCGCGGCTCGATCCGGTTCTCTTCGGCTTGCGCGAGGTAAGCCTGCGCGCGATGCTGGACCCACGACACGTCGTCGTCATCCGCACGCATGCTCGCGAGCGGAATGCCGGCGTCGCGCGCGACATTGCGGATCGCGTCGGCGTCGAACGTGCCCATCAGCGGATGGCCTTCCGGGTCCATCTGGATCATGCCGTCGGGGCCGCGAATCGGACCACCGTGTTCCGTGCCGACCGCGAGCCAGAGCAGTTGGTGCCGCAGCGATTTCGCTTTCTGCACGAAGGCGTCTGCCTCATTGGTATCGAAGCCGTCGCTCATGAAGACGATCGTGCCCGCCGCCGGGTCGTTCGCCAGAAGCTGTTCGGCAACGTCGAGACCGGCCGCGGCGTTCTTGCCGTCGCGCGGCATCAGTGCCGGTGAGAGCGCGGGCACGTAGAGTTCGAGCATGGCCGGATCTTCGGTCGGCGGCACCACGAGGTGGGCGGTCGCGGCGAACACGACGAGCCCGGTTCGCGCGCCTTTGCGCGCTCTCGCGAGATCGAGCACCTTCTGCCTCGCGCGTTCGAGGCGGGTCGGCGCGATGTCGGTGGCGTCCATCGAATGAGCGAGTTCGAGTACCACGACGAGCGGCGCCTTGTCCTGATTGAACGGCGGACGCTCCTGCTGCCACGTCGGCCCGGCTGCGGCAATCGCACCGATGCCGAGCAGCAGCGCGAGGGTATGAACCGGCTGGATCACGCGCCGTTTCGTGTCGCCGACGATCAGATGTTCGAGCAATTCCGGCGCGATCACGCCACGCCAGCGCGCGCGCACGTCGTTGCGGCGCAGCCAGACGAACGGCAGCACGAGAGCCGGGATCAGCAACAGCAGCCATGCCGGCCGCAGGAAATGGAACGCGGTCAGATCAATTTCCATGCTGCGCCTCGCTGACCGGCAAGCCCGGCGCGTTCTGCGTTCGCCGCGGCGAACGCAGCAGCGCAATCAGTAACGCCAGCACATGATAGAGCGCGAGAATGGACAAGCCCACGGCAACGGGCACCCAGAAGTAGTCGCGCTGCGGCCGGTAGATTTCCCGTTTGATTTTCTCGGGCGTCAGTTTGTCCAGCGTCGCGTAGACTTCGGTCAGATCTTTTTCCTGACCTAACGCACGAAACGCGCGCCCGCCTGTGATGCTGGCAATGCGGGCCAATGCTTCCAGGTCGACCCGGTCTTCACCGGTAGTGCCCGGGTCGCCGATGCCTACCGTGTGCACTACCAGTTTGTGCTGCTTCGCGATCTCCGCGGCCCGCTCAGGTGGGATGGCACTGCTGGTGTCGTTGCCGTCGGTGAGCAGGATCAATACTTTCTCCTGCGCATGCGAATCCGCCATCAGCTTGACGGTCAGCCCGATCGCGTCGCCAATCGCCGTACGCGGACCTGCCATGCCGATCTGCATCTGATCCAGCAATATCCGCACGCTGTCGTGATCGAGCGTGAGCGGCGCCTGCGGATAGGCCGCGTCGCCGAACACCACGAGGCCGATGCGGTCGCCCTTGCGCTTCGCCACGAAGTTAGCCACCACGCGCTTGACGGCGCTCAGCCGGTCCATCCGTTCGCCGGCCGGATCGACGAAGTCGCGCGTGGCCATTGACCCGGATAGATCGATCGCGAGCATCAGGTCGCGCGCGGGCTCGTCGCGCACGATCGGCGGCTCGACGAACACCGGTTTCGCCGCGCCGGTCACGAGCAGCAGCCACAGCACCGGCAGCAGCAAACGCAACAGCCAGTGCCGGCGCAAACGCACGCCGCCGGGCGCCGGTTTTTCGCCCGCGGCCCGCGCCATTTCGTGAAAGAACGGCATGCGCACGGCCGTGGCCGTGGTGCGATAGGCCGGCACCAGCCACCACACGAATACGGGCAGCGGCAGCAGCGCGAACATCCACGGAAAATCAAACTTCCACATGATGATGCTCGATCCAGTCACGCGCATGCCGGATCAGCGCGGCAGCTTCGTCCGCTGAAAGACGCGCGACTTCCTGCGGCGGCGCATAGCTTGCCAGTGTGAGAAGCGGACCGGTTTGCGCGTCGAAGCGGCCGCGCGTACGGCGCAGAAAAGCAAGCCACGCGTCGCCGGTCAATGCCGCGACCTGGTCGCGCGGCGCGATCTCGAGCGACGTGCGCTTGAGCAGGCAAGGTATGGCCGCGAGCATGGCCGCGCGCCGCAGCGGCTCGGCCTGGCCCGAGGCCAGACTTGCCTCGATGTCCGCCAGTTCCTGCAAGGCGTTGCGCCGGTAACGCTGCCGCCGGTAGCGGCGTAACGCCGCCCATGACGTCAGCAGCACGGCCCCGAGCAACACGATTGCGATAAACAGCCAACCGATAGTTTGCGGTGCGTACGATACCGGCGCGGGGAGCGGCAGCTCCTGCAATCCCTGCAGTTGCGGCGACGAGCCGGCCGGCACAAGCGCGTTGCCCGATGAGGTGCCGCTCATATGCCGCTCCCCGCAGTGGGGCGTGCGCGCTCGCCAAACAGACGGCGGACCTGATCCACGGCCGGTTCGCCGGTGGACAATGCCATGAGCGGCACGCCGCTCGTGCGCAGCAATTCGGCCACTTCAGCGGTGCGTCCGCTGAACAGGCTCGACAACGGCTGCCGCACGCGCTCCTGCTCGATGCGCAATTCGACCTGCAGGCGCCCCTCGCTGACTACCAGCGCACGGTGGCCGGGCATCTGCTGCCACAATGGATCGAAGATCATGGCCGCGACGACGTCGTTGTGTGCCGCGAGTTGCCGCAGCAGCTTTCGCGTGCGCTCGCCCGCCCCGGCAAAATCGCTGACCACGCAAATCAGATAGTCATGCCCGGCGAGTTGAAGCACGCCTTCGAGCGCGGCGTCGAGTTGATCGTAAGCGGTTCTGACTTCGCTTTCGGCATGCAGTGCGCCGTTCATGGCCGCAAGTGCGCCAAACAGTGTCTTGATGCGGCTGCGACTGCGCAAGGGTTTGATTCGCACGAGCTGGCTGTCGTTGAACAGCACACCGCCGACACGGTCGCCCGCGGCAAATCCCATCCACACGGCAAGCGCGGCGGTCTCGGCGGCCACGACCGATTTGAACGCACGACGCGAGCCGAAAAACATGCTCATGCGCTGATCGACGACCACCAGCAGCGGCCGGTCGCGCTCCTCCGTATAGGTGCGGACTTGCGCTTTGCCGAGCCGCAACGATGCCTTCCAGTCGATATGACGCACGTCGTCACCCGGCAGATAGCCGCGTATTTCCTCGAAGTTCAGACCACGCCCGCGCAGACGCGACGCATGCGCGCCCGACAGCACGCTCGACACCGGCGCGGGCGCGACGAAACTCAGCCCGCGCGCCTGAAATTCGAGCTTTGCCAGATGCGCGGCATCGACATACACACTGCCGATCGCAGTTGAAGACAGCACGGCCACGCTACTCCTCCGGATTGAGAACACACCGGCTGTCAGGCCGGGACCGCGACCTTTTCGATCAGACGGTCGATCACCTGGTCGGCGCTGATACTGTCCGCGTTTGCGTCGTATGAAAGTATCAGCCGATGCCGCAGCACCGGATGAATGACGGCGCGCACGTCGTCCGGCGTGACGAAGCTGCGCGCCTGCAACCATGCGTGTACGCGGCTCGCGCGGTCGAGGCCGATCGCGCCGCGCGGGCTCGCGCCGACTTCGATCCACTTGCCGAGTTCTGCGTCGAGCTGCGCGCCGTGCCGCGTGGCGTTGACGATCGACACGATGTAGTCGTCTATCGCGGGCGCAACGACAATCTGCCCGATCTCTTCGCGCACCGCGAAAATGACCTCCTGCGAAAGCACGGCCGGCGCCTCGGCAGGCGCGCTGCTTTCCTCGCGCAGCAGACGCAGCATGGCAACTTCGCTTTCCGGCGACGGATAGCCGATCAGCACCTTGAGAAGAAAGCGGTCCATCTGCGCTTCGGGCAACGGATAGGTGCCTTCCTGTTCAATCGGATTCTGAGTGGCCATCACCAGAAAGAGCGCGGACATGCGGTGCGTTTTTCCCGCGACTGAAATCTGCCGCTCTTCCATCGCTTCGAGCAACGCGGATTGAACCTTGGCCGGCGCGCGATTGATTTCGTCCGCGAGAATCAGATTGCCGAATATCGGGCCCGGTTGAAAACTGAGCGTGTGCCCGGTGCCGGATTGCAGCAGCGTCTCTGCTCCCGTAATGTCCGAGGGCAACAGATCAGGGGTGAACTGGATGCGGCTCATGGTCGCCGCGAGCCGTGTGGCGATTGCCTTCACGGTGCGCGTTTTGGCGAGCCCAGGCAAACTCTCCAGCAGCACATGGCCATCCGCCAGCAACGCGATCAACACCTGTCTAACCACGGACTGCTGCCCCACGACCGACTGATTCACGCTCGCTTCGAACTGCAGAACGATATCGCGCATTGTGCCCTCTCTCAAGTCATTTATGTAGTAGCTGACTGGACGACCCGAATGCCAATGCCCGCCGCCAGACACGTTAATGCAACAGCGCGAATCCGTCAAAGTGTCTGACGTACGTACTAAAAAAAAGATAGGAAATATCGGCAAAAAATTGCTAATCTCCAACTGCTTGTTTTCACTGATTGTGCTTCTTTATTCTGTATCGCTAAGCTTGTTGTGAAGCTGAAATAGAAAGTCCAGAGCGTTGACCGTTGCGTACTACCCGGCCGTTCACTGCACGAGAGAAAAAATGAAGAGTGAAAGAGATCGAGAGCCCGCAAAGTCGTCCCGCTCGAACGGGTCGGTCGCAGCAACCCAAACGCGCGCCGGTCGCGTGCGCAAACTAATGTTGTGGGGCGCCCTGCTCGTCATACTGCCCGCCTGTGTCGGCGCCGCGGTCAGTTGGGCCTTCACGCCGCACGCACCCGCTCACCCGCAAATCGTTTTCGGCGACGGCACGCATGGTCCGCTCGGCATGGCGTGGGTGCCCGGCGGCCAGTTCCTCATGGGCAGCGACGCCAAACAGGCGCAACCGAACGAACGCCCCGCGCACAAGGTCAAGGTGCACGGCTTCTGGATGGACCGCCATCACGTGACCAACGCCGAATTCCGCCGCTTCGTCGAAGCGACCGGCTACGTCACCACGGCCGAGAAGAAACCCGACTGGGAGACCCTGAAAGTCCAGTTGCCGCCCGGCACGCCGCGCCCGCCCGAGAGCGCGATGGTGGCGGGTGCAATGGTGTTCGTCGGCACCAGCCGTCCCGTGCCGCTAGACGACTATTCGCAGTGGTGGCGCTATGTGCCTGGCGCTAACTGGCGTCATCCAGCCGGGCCTGAGAGCAACATCATCGGTAAAGATGATCACCCCGTGGTTCAAGTGTCCTACGAAGATGCGCAGGCTTATGCGAAATGGGCCGGCAAGCGTCTGCCGACCGAAGCCGAATGGGAATTCGCCGCGCGCGGCGGCCTCGAACAGGCCACGTATGCGTGGGGCGATCAGTTCTCTCCCAACGGCAAACAGATGGCCAACGTCTGGCAGGGCCAGCAGCCGCAGTCTTTCCCCGTTGTCAACCCGAAAGCGGGTGGCGCGCTCGGTACAAGTCCGGTGGGTACTTTCCCGGCCAACGGCTACGGCCTTTCCGACATGACCGGCAACGCCTGGCAGTGGGTTGCCGACTGGTATCGCGCGGATCAGTTCAGGCGTGAGGCGGTAAGCACCAGCGCGATCGACAATCCGGTGGGCCCGAGCGAGTCGTGGGACCCCGCAGACCAGGGCGTGCCCGTCAACGCGCCCAAGCGTGTCACACGCGGCGGTTCGTTCCTCTGCAACGAAATCTATTGCCTGAGCTACCGGCCCAGCGCGAGACGCGGCACCGATCCCTACAACAGCATGTCGCATCTGGGCTTCCGGCTGGTGATGGACGAAGACACCTGGAAAGAAGCCGGTGCTCGCCAGGCTTCGGCGAAAGCTGCCGGCGCGCCTGGAACCCCTGGCGGCTAGCGCACACCGTACCGCTGGAAAACCCTTAGTTTCCGCGCCCGTAATCCGCCGGCGCGCATCGCGATCGTCCGTCTGATCGCCCATCTAATTGAACCTGGAGCCTGAATGCAACTGCGCCATCAGACTGTGTGGTCGAGCCGTGCCTTGCGCGCGATGCGAGCCGCATTGATCGTGTTGAGTCTCGCCGGCTGCGCCGCGTCGCACAACGGCATGGCGCCGGCCCAACCCACGGCGACCAACCCTTCGGCCACCCTGGCCTCATGGCGTGATACGCCTACGAAGCGCGCTATCGAGTCGTTCGTTGCCGACGTTACGCGCGAGGGTTCGCCGTCGTTCGTGCCGCCTGCGCAGCGCATCGCCGTGTTCGACAACGACGGCACGCTGTGGAGCGAACAGCCGTTGTATTTTCAGTTTGTCTTCATGCTCGATCAGGTGAAAGCGGTCGCACCGCAGCATCCCGAGTGGAAAAACAATCCGGCTTTCAAGGCGCTCATCGCGAAAGACTACGGCGCGCTCGCGAACCAGCAGAAGGCGTTGCTGCAGTTAGTCGCGGTGGCCAATAGCGGCATGACCGTCGACGAGTACGACAGGACCATCGGCGCGTGGCTGGCAAGCGCGCGTCATCCGAAATTCGGCCGGCCTTATACGGACCTCGTGTATCAGCCGCAGCTGGAATTGCTGGACTATCTACGTGCCAACGGCTTCAAGACCTTCATCGTCTCGGGCGGCACGATCGAGTTCATGCGGGCGTGGGCCGCGAAAGCTTACGGTATTCCGCCCGAGCAGGTCATCGGCTCGAGCCAGGTGGTGCGCTATGAGGTGCGCAACGGCCAACCCGTTCTCGTGCGCGAGCCCAAACTCGAGTTCGTGGACGACGGCGCGGGAAAACCCGTCGGCATCTATCGCAGCATCGGCCACAAGCCGATTCTCGCGTTCGGCAATTCCGACGGCGATCTGCAAATGCTGCAGTACACCGCCGCCGGCCCAGGACCGCATCTCGCGCTGCTGCTCCATCACGACGACGCCGCGCGTGAATTCGCTTACGACCGCGCGTCGAAAGTCGGCAAGCTCGACAAGGCATGGGACGAAGCCGTCACCGACGGCTGGACCGTGGTGAGTATGAAAAACGATTGGCAAACGGTCTTTCCCGCGCCGCAGCAGTAAGCGGCGCGCGGCAAGTTGAGGCCGTGGAATGCCGGCGGCCGACGAGGGGCGACCCCGTCACGCTGAACACTGCGTAACGGGTGAATAAGAGTCAACTCCATTGGAGCGACAAAATGACGAAGTTGTTAAAAAGAGGGCGTTACGCGTTGGGGGCCGGCGCGCTTGCCCTTGCCGCGTTTGGTGCGGTGATTTTTCCATCCATCAACGCACCGGCCCAAACCCAACCGGCGGCCAAACCCGCCGCCACGAGCGCGCCACAACCGGCCGCGAAGTCTTCGGCGAAACCGAACATCCTCGTGATTTTCGGCGACGATATCGGGCAGGCGAATATCAGCGCCTACACGCGCGGCGTGGTCGGCTACAGGACACCGAATATCGACCGTATTGCGAATGAAGGCATGATCTTCACGGACTATTACGCCGAGAACAGTTGTACGGCAGGCCGCTCTTCCTTCATCACCGGCCAGTCGCCGTTGCGCACCGGGCTGTCCAAGGTCGGCGCACCCGGCGCGCCGGTTGGTCTGCAAAAGGGCGACATGACAATCGCCCAGGCGCTCAAGCCGCTCGGCTATGCAACCGGCCAGTTCGGCAAGAATCACCTCGGCGACAAGAACGAGTACCTGCCCACCAATCACGGCTTCGACGAGTTCTACGGCAACCTGTATCACCTGAATGCCGAAGAAGAACCGGAGCGCCCTTATTGGCCGAAGGACAAGAACGATCCTTACGTGAAGAACTTCTCGCCGCGCGGCGTGATTCATAGCACGTCGGACGGCAAGGTTCAGGACACCGGCCCGCTCACGGCCAAACGCATGGAAACCATCGACGACGAAACCGGCGCGCACGCGGAGGAATTCATCCGCAAGCAGGTCAAGAATGGCACGCCCTTCTTCGTCTGGATGAACTTCACGCGAATGCACGTCTTCACCCACGTGCGCCCGGAGTTCAGGGGCAAGAGCGGCATGCCCGGCAACGAATATGCCGACGGCATGTGGGAGCACGACCAGGATGTCGGCAAACTGCTTAAGTTGCTGGATGACCTGAACATCTCCAAAAACACCATCGTCATTTACACGACGGACAACGGGCCGAACCAGTTCTCGTGGCCCGACGCGGCAACCACGCCGTTCCGCAGCGAGAAGGACTCCAACTGGGAAGGCGCGTTCCGGGTGCCGGCCATGGTGCGATGGCCGGGGCATATCAAGGCCGGCGAGACGTCCAACGGCATGTTCTCGGGACTCGACTGGTTCCCCACGCTGCTCGCCGCGGCGGGAGACACCGGTGTAAAGGACCGGCTCCTGAAGGGCTGGGCGCCCAAGGCGGGTAGCACGAGTTTCAGGAATCACCTCGACGGCTACAACCAGTTGCCGTTCCTGACCGGACAGACCACCAAGGATCCACGCACGGAGTTCTATTATTTCGACGACGACGGGCAGCTGGTCGCCATGCGCTGGGACCAGGACGGCAACGCGTGGAAAGCGGTGTTTTGCGAGCAGCGCGCCAAAGGCAACCTGAACATCTGGCAGGACCCGTTCGTCTGCCTGCGAGTGCCCAAGCTGTTCAACCTGCGCATGGACCCTTATGAACGCGCGGACATCACCTCGGATCAGTACAACGACTGGGTGACGAAGAACGTCTATCTGAACGGCATTGCGACACTGAAAGCGTCTGCATTCCTGCAGACCTTCGTCGACTACCCGCCGAGCCAGCGGCCCGCGAGTTTCAGCGTCGACCAGGTACGCCGGCAGGTCGACAAGAAGATCGACGAGTCGTTCAAGAAGCGCGGACTCGAGTAACACGTTCAAGGCGCCGCGCCCGCCGGTTTCGACCGGCAGACGCGGCGCTTGCACGCTTCGCAGCCGAAGTCCATTTACCACGTCCCGACTTGCTTCAGCCGGGTATCTCATCCGCGCACTTCATCCAATGACCCAAACGTTGGCTCACCGCGCCAGAACCTCACGCCGCGAACGTCGCGCACACGAACGCTCGCAACGTCAGGCCGATCCGCGCGAAAGCGGACGCGAACGCGAACGCGGCCCGCACGAGCCGGATGGGACCTCTGCTGAACCGTCTCTGTCCGTTGCCTGGCCAATGCTCCTGCTGTTTGCATCGGGCGCGGCGTCACTGATTTACCAGGTGCTGTGGATCAAACAATTAGCGCTCGTCGTGGGTGTGGACGTACAGGCGGTCACGACGGGCGTCAGCGCCTTTTTCGCAGGTCTCGCGCTGGGTGGCTGGCTGCTCGGCAGGCTGGCCGATCGCCTCTCGCGGCCGTTGCTGCTTTACGCCGCACTGGAAAGCGGCGCGATGGTGCTGGCCGTGGCCGGCACCATCGCGCTGGCGCACGCGGCCGCGCCGTTCGCATGGCTGCAGGATCGCACGGGGCCGCTTGCGTGGGTGTTGCCGTTCGCACTGGTCGGCCTGCCCGCCGTGCTGATGGGCGGCACGCTGCCGGTGCTGATGCGCGCGTTGGGCCCGCGTGCGACACGCCTGGGCCGCGCCGGCGCACGCTTGTATGCGGCCAATACGGGTGGCGCGATCGCCGGTACGCTCGCTGCCGCCTTCATACTGATTCCGTTACTCGGCGTACAAGGCAGCGCGTTTGCCGCGGCCGGGTTGAACGCGCTCGCCGCGCTGAGCGCGCTGCTCATTAGCCATTTCACTTCCGATCGCGATCCCGCCGTTATACCGCCACTCGAAACGCCGCCACTCGAAACACCCTCTCCAGCCGGAACAACTTCCGACCATGCCACGCCCGGCGCTCGCCTCGTCGTCGCTCTCTATGCGCTAGCCGGTGGCATCGCGCTGGGTTACGAGGTGGTGTGGTCGCAACTGATCGTCCAGTTCATCAGCACCCGCAGCTTCGCGTTCGCGATCGTGCTCGCCACGTATCTGCTCGGGCTCACACTCGGCAGCGCGCTCAGCTCGCGCCGTGTCGATCGCGCGCGCGATCCGTGGGGTGTGTTCGCGCTGCTGATCGTAGCGGCCGGACTTGTCGCGTTGCTGCAAGTCGCCGCGTTGGGTGGCTGGCTGCTTCAATGGCAAAGCCTTGCGCGCGAGGCGACGTTCTCCGCCACTGGCAGCCTGCTCGCCGCGATGTGCGCGGGCTTTGCGGTCGCGGCCGCGTGCATCGTATTCGTGCCCACGCTATTGCTGGGTGCGGCGTTCCCATTCGCGCTGCGCGTGAGCGTGGATGCGCGGCATACAGGCCGCGATGTCGGCGCCGTAGTGGCGCTCAATACCGCGGGCGGTATCGCCGGCACGCTGCTCGCCGGCTTCCTGCTGGTTCCAGCCCTCGGGCTGGTGCATGCGCTAGCCGTGCTCGCCGTCCTGGCCGGCGCGGTGGGCGTTGTCGCCGTGTGGCGAGGTCATGGCGTGCGGCGCGGCACTCGCTGGAGCGTCCCGGTGCTTGCTATGGCAACCCTGTGCGCCGTGCTGCTGACACCGTCGGACCGTTTCGCCACCCTGCTCGCCGCGGCACGCGGCGGCACGCTGCTCTCCTACGAGGAAAGCGCGGGCGGCACCGTGGCCGTCGTTACCCAAGGCGCGGGCGACAAACAGTTCCGGCGTCTCTACATTCAGGGAGTCTCCAACTCCGGCGACGCGATGACCTCGCTGCGCTATATGCGTCTGCAGGCATTGCTGCCACTGCTGGTTCACCGCGACACGCCGCGCAGCGCGCTTGTAATCGGACTCGGTACGGGCATCACGGGCGGTGCGCTGCTCACGTGGCCCGGCCTCGACAAGCGCGTGGTCGCCGAGTTGTTGCCGGCGGTCGTGCACGCCGCGCCGCAGTTCAAAGGCAACTACGGCATCAACGCCGACCCGCGTGTCGATATCCGCCTGCGCGACGGGCGGCGCGAACTGCTGCGCAGCAGCGAACGATATGACCTGATCACACTCGAGCCGCCGCCCCCCTCGGCAGCCGGCGTGGTCAATCTCTACTCGTCGGACTTCTACCGATTGGCGGCCTCGCGTCTGAGCACGAATGGCGTTGTTGCGCAATGGCTGCCGCTACCCACCCAGAACGAAGACGACACGCGTTCGCTGATCCAGAGCTTCATCCAGGTGTTTCCGTATGCCGCGCTATGGACCACCGAGTTGCACGAGATGATGCTGATCGGTTCAATGCAGCCAATCGAACTGGATGTGCCGCGTATCGAGTCGCGCTTTGCGCAACCGCAGGTGGCGGCGGCACTGCGCGAGGTGGGCGTGGCCTCGCCGGCAGCACTGCTGGCGACCTGGATCACCGATCGCGCAGGACTCGCTTATTACACCGCAGATGCCCCGCCGGTAACCGACGACAGGCCACGCATCGAATACGCGGCGTGGGTGCGCCGCGACGGTTTCCCGGACACGCTCACGCACCTGCTAGCGCTTCGCGGCGAGCCGCCATTGCTGCACGCCGACAGGGCATTCCGCGCGGCCCTGGACGCCGAGCGCGGCGCGCTGCAAAGTTTCTATGCAGCGGGCCTGGACGCGTACCGCGGCGAGCGTGATACGTGGTCTCGCGACATTGGCGATGCATTGCAGGCACAGCCGGATAATCCCTACTTCCGCTGGTTCGTCGGCAACGAACCGTAGCGGTGGATAAGTGCGCTTCGCGCGCGCGTCCGCCAATCGACATTCAACGGGTATTCAACGCCGGACATAACGGAGCAGAACAGCAGAACAACGGGCGACATTGCTGCTGCAAGATGATCCGGCGCCCTTCATCTTCGGCGAGGGCGACACCTTCGGTTAATGCGGTCCCCCAGTTCTATTGGCGTCGCTAACCCCTACTGAACCGTATAGCCTTTGCCTTGCATGCAGGCTCCGTAAGAGCGCCAATAGGTGCTCATTGCCGATTGCTGATTGGCCTGCGCTGTTTGCGCCTGTGCGGCGTGTTGCTGACGGCTGCGCACGCCGCCGGCGAGCGCGCCCGCGGTCGCGCCGACCGCGGCGCCGTGTCCTGCGTCGTTATTGCTCACGTCACCAACGATCGCACCCGCCGCCGCGCCGCGTGCCGCGCCCCGCACGCGCGCGCCGGTCGGACCCGACGGAGGCGGAGGCGTTTGCGCGACCACGGCCGGGTCGATGCCGGTGCTTTGTTTCGCCCATGAATAGCACGCTCCGTCATCCGACATCTGCTGCTGTTGGCTTTGTCCGTGCGCAGGATACACAGCCGGTTTTTGCGCCAGGGCGAGCGTACTCACACTGGCCAGGATCACCACGGCGAATCGTTTCATATCGGTCTCTCAATAGGTTGGACGTGGGTTGGGCGCGGGTTGAGCGCTCGAATGGCACGCGCAAGGATCAGACGTGCGCGCACGCACCGATCGCCGCCTTACGGATCTGCGGCGAGGGAACCGCAGATTAGCTGAAGGGATTCGGAAAACACCTAACGTAAATGTGTTTTTACATTAATCGATTGATATCGAGCCGCGCTAATATTCTGCCGTTTCATGCACAGCTTTTTCGAACGATACCCTATGAACGCATAGATGATTGATGCGACAAGATGTCCATGCAATGACCATGCGCCGTGATTCGAACAATCCGGTTGAGCCGTGCGCCCACGCAAATGACCAACGGAACGCTCCGTGTGAAGCGTCGGCTAACAAGGTGCGGTCGCTCGCCGCATGCGGTCTTCCTCGGGAAACGAAACGGGCGCAGGCTGAGTCATATGGAGCTTGACCTCTTGGGGTAGCACACAGACTATTCAATGTTCTTCAAACACCATATGAAACCTGTGCACGAAACGCAAGGACATTGTTAGATGGGCTGAAGGTCGGCAAAATCGCTGCACGCGTCGAGCCGCTAATCCATCAGCAAAAGAAATTCAACCAGAATTTATTTGAGCAAAAGACTGCACACTTCGAGTGAAAAGGTTTATTAATCTTGCCATCAAGCGTGTCACCAGACGAGCGCCACCTGCAGCACGATTCGGAGTCCATTCGAAATGCGATCCATTGAGTCTTGCGTGGGTCTTGACTGGATCTCACGCAGCAGTTCGCTGCACCATATACAACTTCCAACAGGGGAGACTTGATCGTGAAACGCTCCAGGGCATACCAGAGAAGATCGCGGATTCTTATAGTCACATTGAGCGTACTGGCGGGCTCGCCATTCCTGCTCGCGGTCGTGGCGCCCGCCGCCTACGCACAAGCGCCGGCAAAAATCTCGAACCAGCAGTTGGACTCGCTGACCGCGCCGATCGCGCTCTACCCGGACGCCCTCCTCGCCCAGGTGCTGATGGCATCCACCTTTCCGCAAGACGTGCCGTCGGCGGCGGCGTGGTCGAAAGCCAATCCGAACCTCAAGGGTGACGACGCCGTGAAGGCGGTCGCGGCAGAGCCGTGGGATCCGAGCGTGCAATCGCTGGTGGCGTTCCCGCAGGTGCTGGCCACGATGGCGTCGAAACCCGACTGGGTGGCGCAACTGGGCAATGCCTTCCTCGCGCAGCCGAACGACGTGATGGACTCCGTGCAACGCTTGCGCAAACAGGCCCAGCAGGCGGGCAACCTGCAGACTAACCAGCAGCAGAAAGTCGTCGTCGAGCAGAGCACCATTCAGATCGTGCCGGTGAACCCGCAGGTCGTCTACGTGCCAACGTATAACCCCACGGTCGTCTACGGCACGTGGCCATATCCGGCCTACCCACCCGTATACGTGCCGCCCCCGCCGGGCTATGCGGTGGCGAGCGGGCTCGCCGCGGGACTCGCGTTCGGCGCTGGCGTTGCGATTACCAGCTCGCTGTGGAGCAACGTCAACTGGAACAATCACAGCGTCAATATCAACGTCAACCAGTACAACAACATCAATGTGAATCACCGGCTCGACGTAAACAGCAGCACGACGAACTGGAACCGCAATTCGACTTTCAATCGCAATACCTCGGCCAACGTGGGCAGCGCGCAGCGAGACGCGTATCGCGGGCGTGATACATCGGCCTCGCGTGCGCAGGCGCAGCAGACCTTGCAGAACCGTACCGGCCAGAACATGGGCGGCACGGCAAGTCAGCGTCTGCAGGGTATCCAGCAAGGCGGCAACAATGCGGCCAACCTTCGCAACAACGCGCAGAACGTGAACCGCGACAACGCGCTGCGCGGCGCGGGAGACGGCGGCGCCGCGAAACAGGATATGCAACGCGGGCAAGCAAGCCGGCAGTCGCTCGCGAACAACCGCGGCGGCGGTCCCGGCGCGAACGGCGGCGGTCAGCAACGTGGCGGCAATCTGGGAGCGGGGGGCAGTGGCGAGCGCGCCAGCTTCGGCGCAGGCGGTGGTGGACAACCAGGCGGCGGCTTTGGCGCGGGCGGTGGCGGACAACAGCGCGGCGGCGGGCTGGGTGCGGGCGGTGGCGGCCAGCGTCACTTCGGCCGGCAACATTGAACCGATCTCACAGGAGCCGCTCATGATCCGTATCCGTACCTTCCAGACCTTCGGCGCACGTGTTGCCGACACGCTTGCACACGCCCTCGCCTGCGCTTCCACACCGCGCGTCGCCGGCATCGCACTCGGGTTTGCCGCGCTGCTGTCCGGCGCGTCCGCCGCGCACGCACAAGCCGTATATCCAACAGCCGAGGCCGCGTCCAACGCGTTTGTCGACGCGCTTTCCAGCAACGACAACGCCGCAATGCAGCATGTGCTCGGCAAGGACTTCACCCGCTTCATTCCGACCAGAAATGTCGGCGAAGACGATATCTACGAGTTTCTCGGCGCATGGGCGGCAGGACACCAGATCGTCGACGATCCGGCGCCGCTGAACGGTCGCGCGAGCAAGCATCTTTCGGTCGGCACCAGTGGCTGGACCTTGCCGATTCCTCTCGTGCAGGCGTCCGGCGGCTGGCGTTTCGATCCCGCTGCCGGTCGCGACGAAATCATGACGCGCCGTATCGGCCGCAACGAACGCGCGGCAATGCTGACCTCGCTTGCCTATCTCGATGCGCAACACGATTACCGGGAATTGACCCAGCACTACGCGCTGCGCATTCTCAGCACACCGGGCCAGCACGACGGTTTGTACTGGCAGAGTGCGCCGGGTGAACCGGAAAGCCCGCTTGGCCCGCTTGCCGCGGCCATGCCGCATACCGGCTCAATCGCGAAGGAGGGTTATCACGGATATCACTTCCGCATCCTGAGCGCGCAAGGACCGCATGCGAAGGGTGGCAGCCAGAACTACGTCGAGAACGGCACCATGACGAAGGGTTTTGGCCTCGTCGCGTGGCCCGCCGAGTATGGCAGGACAGGTGTGATGAGCTTCATCGTCAATCAGGACGGACAGCTTTATCAGAAGAACCTCGGGCCGCAGTCGGCGCGTATCGCGGCCGGGCTCAAATCGTTCGATCCGGACTCCTCGTGGGAGGCCGTGCAGCCCTGAACGAGGCGACCGCGCAGTGGGCTCCGCGCAGTGTGGGCGGAACCCCGTGCGCGATGCCCAGCGGTGAGCGCGTGATAATCGGTCTGTGAGCGCGTGGTGATCGGTCGGTGATCGGTCGTGAGCGATCGGTAAGCGGTGAGCACGGGGTGACCGCCGGGCGACACGCGATGAACACTGGATGGTGATAGTGATGCAGTTCCCCGGTACCCGATTCCGAGATGCGTTGTGAGCAGCGAGCGCCAGAACGCAGCCTGTCACGCTTCGGAGCCCAGTCATGAGTAGTCCGCAAGGTCCCGGCTTACCGCCTGATCTGCCTGATCCTGACATTGCGCCGCGGCGCAGCTGGCTGCCCTCGCTTGTCTGGTTAGTGCCGCTGATCGCGGCGTTGATCGGTATCGCGCTTGTCGTCAAGGCCGTCACGGAACGTGGTCCGGCGATCACGATCATCTTCGACAATGCCGAAGGCCTCGAACCCGGCAAGACCCAGGTCAAGTACAAGGATGTCGAAATCGGTTCGGTGAAGGCGATCACGCTGTCGAAGGATCAGACGCATGTGGAAATCGCCGTGCAACTCACCAAGCAGGCGGAAAACTTCGCAGTCAAGGACACCCGTTTCTGGGTGGTTCGTCCCCGCGTGGGCGCCTCCGGTGTGTCGGGTATCGGCACCCTGCTCTCGGGTGCATATATCGGCGTGGATGCCGGCCGCTCAAAAGAGCCACGAACCGAGTTCGCCGGACTCGAGACGCCGCCTCCCATCACAGCGGACCAGAAAGGCCATCGCTTCATCCTGCATGGCGATTCGCTCGGCTCGATCGACATCGGCTCACCGATCTTTTACCGGCGCATGCAGGTGGGCCAGGTCTACGGCATTGCCCTCGACAAGGACGGCACTGGTGTAACCATGCAGGTCTTCGTCGCCGCGCCGTACGACCAGTACGTCGGCACCAATTCGCGCTGGTGGCATGCAAGCGGTGTCAATGTGCGGCTCGACTCGGCCGGCTTCGTCGTCAACACGCAGTCGCTCGCGGCCATTCTCGTCGGCGGTCTCGCATTCCAGACTCCGCCGGGACAGCAGATGGGTGCGCAGGCGGCGGAGAAAACCGACTTCCGCCTCGCCTCCGACGAGACAGACGCCATGCGCGCGCCGGACGGCGTACCCGTGCGCGCCGTGATGAACTTCAACCAGTCGTTGCGAGGGCTTTCGGTAGGCGCGGTGGTCGACTTCCGCGGCATCGTGCTGGGACAGGTGACGGACATTGGTGTCGAATACGATCCGCAGACGCAAAGCTTCACGATGCCGGTCACGCTCGACCTGTACCCGGACCGGCTCAGACGGCGCGCCCGTAGCGCGACGATGCCGCAGGCCCGTACGTCAGCCAGCCACGAACTGCTGCGGCATCTCGTCGAACGCGGACTGCGTGGCCAGTTGCGCACCGGCAATCTGCTAACAGGCCAGTTGTACATCGCGTTGGACATTTTCCCGAAGGCTGCGCCCGTCAAGTTCGACGTCGACGCCGAGCCGATCGAACTGCCGACCATTCCGAATACGCTCGACGCGCTACAGGTACAGGTCGCCGACATCGCGAGAAAGCTCGACCGGGTGCCATTCGATCAGATCGGCTCGAATCTGAACACGTCGCTGAAGAACGCCGACGCGCTGTTCAATCGGCTGAACAACGAGGTCGTGCCGCAGGCGCGCGACACGCTCGCGGCCGCAAGGCAGACTTTCGGCTCGGCCGAAGCGGCTTTGCAGCGGGATTCGCCGTTGCAGTCGGATGTGCATCAAGCGCTGCAGGAATTGACCCGCACGCTGCAATCGCTGAACGCGCTGGCGGACTATCTGGAGCGTCATCCGGAGTCGCTCGTGCGCGGCAAACCCGGAGACAAGCCATGACCACCTCGCAGCCCAACTGCGGGTGGCGGCCAGCCGGCCCCTCCGCAGCCCGCCCGGTTGATTGCCCGGTTGACAGCACGGCTAACAACCCGCTTCACCACGTGGTGAACCACGCGGTTGCCCACGCAGCTCCCCGCTCAATCGCCCGCACCGCGGCTTGCGTGGGGCTGGCTGCGCTCACCGCCTGTTCGTCACCGTCGAGCCGCTTCTACACGCTGGGTTCGAGCGACGCGCCAATCGCAACACGCAATGCCGCCACACCGCCGCTGCTGATCGAAGTACCGCCCGTCGAAGTGCCGCCGCAGGTTGCGCGCACCGCGTTCGTCGTGCAGACCGGCGCGAACCAGGTCGACGTGCTCGAACAGACGCGCTGGGCATCGCTGCCGGCCGACGAAATCCGTCAAGCGCTGTCGCAGGATCTGACTCGGCAGCTCGGCGCCATCGACGTGTTCAACACGCCGCATCCCGAAGGCGCGCCGGTTTATCGCGTCAGCGTGAGCGTGCAGCGTTTCGAGTCGTGGCCGGGTTCGCATGCACTGATCGATGCGGTGTGGAGCGTAAGGCCCTTGTATTCGCAAACGGTGTTGACCTGCCGCAGCGTCGTCAGTGAGACAGTGGCGAGCGGCTACGATGCGCTGGTGGCCGGCCACCGGCTCGCCCTCGATCAGGTGGCCGCGAAGATTGCCACCGGCGTCGAAGCGCTCGACGCTGCGCAGGATGCGCGCACCGCGCCCGTTGCCACAACGGGCGCGACGACCGCACGCGTGCGCCGACCAGCCATCGGCGTGGCCTGCCCAGCGGACTAACGGCCTCCACCCGGACTCCACTCTTCCACGTGCTCTCCTCTGTTCCGTCCCGGGTAGAGGACATCAAGCGGACATCGAGCAGCCATCAAGCGAACACCCCGCACGCGGACCACAACCCCGTCACCCCCGTCCAGTAAAAAACCTCCAACAAGCGCCCAACCATCCCCTGACAACCGCCAATCTGGCCGCATTGCCCGCTAGAATGACCGGCTTTGCCCGCTTCCGGCGCGCCACAAGGCAAAATACGGGTTTTGCGCGCGCAAACGCCGCGCTCCCGGCTCGATCAGACGCCGGCGGCACCCACGCCGCCGGCCTCGCCACGACGCACGTCGACGGCCCGCTCAAGCCCAGCGCGGCGGCGCCGCTCATCGCGTAAGGCGCAGCCAGGACAGCTCGTCCTTTAACAGAGCACCTCAGGAGCATTTATGACCGATTCGAACCCATCCTTCCTCGGCAGGATTTCCCTGGCCGTGAGCACGTTCTTCCGCATCCTCGGCGATGGCGAGTTTGCCGCCGGGGTCCTGCGTCTGCGTCAGGGCGGCGCTGCCGCCAGCGCCGCGCCCGCACCGGTCAAGGCCCCGGTCACGGCACCGCCCCCCGCGCCCGCGGCACAGCCCAGCCCGCAGCCCGCGCCCGTGCTGAAGGAAGCCAGCCCCGACGCCGCGCTGCAACTGCTCGGCCTGCTGCAACGCGACGCGCGTTTCATCGATTTCGTCGAGGAAGACATCAAGAGCTACAGCGACGCCGACATCGGCGCGGCCGCGCGCCTCGTGCACGACGGTTGCCGCGCAACCTTGCGCGAGCACTTCACGATCCGCCCGGTGCGCGAAGAAGCCGAAGGCAGCCGCGTCACGCTGGCCGAAGGCTTCGACGCGGCCTCGATTCGCCTGACCGGCAATGTGGTCGGCCGCGCGCCATTTAACGGCAGCATCAGCCATCGCGGCTGGCAGGTCGTCGAAGTGCGCCTGCCGAAGCTCGCGGACAGTCACAACGCGAAAGTGATCGCACCGGCTGAGGTGGAGCTATGAGCGACGCACGCCAGCCAGGCACATCACGCTATGCCATCGGCATCGACCTCGGCACCACGCACTGCGCGCTGTCCTATGTGGACACGAGCGCGAGCGACGGCGAAAAGACCGCCCAGGGCGTGCTGCCAATCGCCCAGCTCACCGGTCCGGGCGCGATCGACAGCCTCGATCTGCTGCCCTCGTTTCTGTATCTGCCGCATCCCGACGAACTTGCGTCGGGCGACCTCTATCTGCCGTGGACCGGCCAGCGCGAATTCGCGGTCGGCGAGTTCGCCCGCAGCCGCGGCGCGGCCACGCCGATCCGGCTCGTGTCGAGCGCGAAGAGCTGGCTGTGCCATCCGGGAGTCGACCGGCGCGCCGCGATTCTGCCCAACGACGCGCCGCCCGAAGTCGCGCGCGTCTCGCCGCTCGAAAGCTCGGTGCGTTATCTGACCCACTTGCGTGAAGCCTGGGATCATGCGCATCCCGACGCGCCGTTCAGCGAACAGGACATCACGGTGACGATTCCGGCATCGTTCGATCCGGCCGCGCGTGAACTGACCGCCGAAGCTGCCGCGGCCGCCGGCTACGGCAGCATGACGCTGCTGGAAGAACCGCAGGCCGCGCTGTATAGCTGGATCCAGAAAAGCGGCGGGCAGTGGCGCAAGCAGGTCAAGGTCGGCGACATCATTCTCGTGGTGGACGTGGGCGGCGGCACGACCGACCTCTCGCTGATCGCCGTGATCGAACGCGAAGGCAATCTCGAACTGCATCGCGTCGCGGTCGGCGAGCATATTCTGCTCGGCGGCGACAACATGGACCTCGCGCTCGCGCACGTGGTCGCGCGCAAGCTCGCGGGGCAAGGCACCCAGGCCGACGCATGGCAACTGCGCGCCCTCACCTATGCGTGCCGCTCGGCCAAGGAAACGCTGCTCAGCGATCCGGCCACCGATACGGTGCCGCTCGTCGTGCCGAGCCGCGGCTCGAAGCTGATCGGCGGCTCGATCCGCACCGAGCTCACGCGCGCCGAATTGACCCAGACGATTCTGGAAGGCTTCTTCCCGCAGGTGGAGAGCGCCGCGCGTCCGGTGAGCCGCGCGCGCGCCGGTCTGACGCAACTCGGCCTGCCGTATGCGCAGGACGCGGGCATCACGCGGCATCTGGCGGCGTTTCTCGGCCGTCAGGTGGGCGCGCTCGCCGAGCTCGAAGGACTGCGCGATCTCGCCACGGCGCAAAACGCCAGCTTCCTGCATCCCACTGCCGTGCTGTTCAACGGCGGCGTGTTCAAGTCGCCGTTGCTGGTCGAACGCATCATGGGCACGCTCAACGGCTGGCTCACAGCAGAAGGCGCGGCGCCGGCGCGGCTCCTCGAAGGCGCCGATCTGGATCTCGCCGTCGCGCGCGGCGCAGCTTACTACGGTTACGTGCGACGCGGCCAGGGTGTGCGGATTCGCGGCGGCACGGCACGCGCGTACTACATCGCGATCGAATCGGCGATGCCCGCGGTGCCCGGCCTCGAACCGCCCATCCAGGCGCTGTGCGTGGCACCGTTCGGCATGGAAGAAGGCACCGAAGCCGAACTGCCCGCGCAGGAATTCGGGCTGGTGGTCGGCGAGCCCGTGCATTTCCGCTTCTTCGGCTCGTCGGTGCGGCGGCAGGACCAGGTCGGCACGCTGCTCGACTTCTGGGGTCCTGATGAATTGCAGGAACTGGAAGAGATTCAGGCGACGCTGCCCGCCGCCGGCCGCAATGCCGGTGAAGTCGTGCCGGTGAAGCTGCATGCGCGCGTCACCGAAGCGGGCACGCTCGAACTCGAAGCCGTGCCGCGTGGCACCGACGAGCGCTGGAAAGTCGAGTTCGACGTGCGCGGCAACGCAAATGCATGAATGAGATGAAGCGGTACAGCGTCGGCATCGATCTCGGCACCAGCAACACGGTGCTCGCCTATGCGCAGATGGGCGCACCAGATGGGTCGCGGGTCGAGTCGCCACGCATTTACGTCTTCGAGATCGAGCAACTGGTGAGTCCAGGCGAAGTGGCCGCGCGGCCGCTTCTGCCCTCGGTGCGCTATCACGCGGCGCAAGGCGAACTGAACCCCGGCGATCTGCAATTGCCGTGGTCCGGTGCGGACCAGGCCGGCGCCCAGACCGAAGCGCAGAGCCAAGCGCAGAGCCAAGCGCAGTCTGGAGCACAGTCAAAAGCAGGCGAAGAAGCAAACAAAGAAGCAAACAAAGAAGCGCAGCCGGTCGTGATCGGTCGGCTCGCGCGCCTGCTGGGCGCCCAGGTGCCGGGGCGGCTGGTGACGAGCGCGAAGAGCTGGCTCTCGCATGCGTCGGTCGACCGTGTTGCGCCGATCCTGCCGTGGGGCGCCGCCGACGACATCCTCAAAGTCTCGCCGGTCGAAGCCAGCGCGAGCTACCTGGCGCATGTGCGCGCCGCCTGGAACCACCGTTTTCCGGACGCGCCGCTCGAACGTCAGGACGTGGTGCTCACGGTGCCGGCGTCCTTCGACGAAGGTGCGCGCGCATTGACCGTGCAAGCGGCACGCATGGCCGGCCTGCACAACCTGAAGCTGCTGGAAGAGCCGCAAGCGGCTTTCTACGACTGGCTGTTTCATCACCGTGACCGGCTGGCAAGCGAACTCGCTGCCACCCGTCTGGTCCTCATCTGCGACGTCGGCGGCGGCACCACCGACCTCACACTGATCGAAGTGGGCCTGAGCGACGGCGAGCCTCGGCTCACGCGAATCGGTGTAGGCAATCACCTGATGCTCGGCGGCGACAACATGGATCTGGCGCTCGCGCATCTGGTGGAAGCGCGGCTGCCGGGCGCGGACCAGGCGGGCGGACGCACGCGCCTGTCGGCGGCGAGCCTGTCGCAACTGGTCGAGCGTTGCCGCAATGCGAAGGAGCTTCTGCTCGGTCCACAAGCGCCCGACTCCGCATCGGTCACGCTGCTTGGCGCCGGTTCGAAGCTGATCGGCGGTGCGCGCACGGTGCAGGTCACGCGCGAGGAGGTGGAGCGGATCATCGTCGACGGCTTCTTTCCCGCGGTGGCGTCGAACGAACGGCCTGGCAGACCGCGTGGCGCGATCGTCGAGTTCGGCCTGCCCTATGCCACTGACGCCGCCGTCACACGTCATATCGCGGCGTTCCTCGGACGCTTCGCGGCGCAGTCGCGCAAAGCGCTCGGCGCTGCGGTATCGGGCACGCCGGACGCTGCCGACGAAAACACCTTGCCGGTGCCCGACACACTGCTGCTGAACGGCGGCGTGTTCCGCGCCGAAGCGCTCACGCAGCGTCTGGCGAGCACGCTGGGCACGTGGCGCGGCGCGGCGCTCAACGTGCTGCACAACGACAACCCCGACGTGGCCGTAGCACGCGGCGCGGTTGCCTATGCGCTCGCGCGCGCGGGCAACGCGCCGAAAATCGGCGGCGGCTCGCCGCGCAGCTACTTCCTCGTGCTCGACGAAACCAGCGACGGCAAGCACGAAGCCGAGCCCGTGCAACGCGGCATCTGCCTGCTGCCGCGCGGCACGGAAGAAGGCCGCGAGATCCTGATCGCGGATCGCACCTTCGCGCTGCGGCTCGGACATCCGGTGCGTTTTCATCTGGTCTCGTCGAGCGCGGACACGGTGTACCGGCCAGGCGAGTTGATCGACCTCGCCGGTGGCGACTTCGTTCGCCTGCCGCCGATCGCGACCATCGTGCAGCCGCGCGGCGCGAGCGCCGCGCGCCAAACCGCGGTGCAGATCGCGACCTCGCTCACCGAGGTGGGCACGCTCGAAGTCCACTGCATCGAACGGGACAATCCGGCGCAGCGCTGGCTGCTCGAATTCCAGTTGCGCCGTGAAGACGCGCAAGTGAACCTGACGGCCGATGCCGCGCCCGCCCGCCACCCCGCGCTCGACGAGGCCATCGAACATATCGACCGCAGCTTCGGCTCGCGCTCGCAAAACGTCGGCCCGAAAGAAGTCAAACGCCTGCGCTCGCAACTCGAACAATTGCTGGGCCCGCGCGAGAGCTGGAACAGTGCGTTGCTGCGCGAACTGTTCGGCGCGCTGTGGGAACGCGCGCGCCGGCGACGCCGCTCGGCGGATCACGAGCGCCTCTGGCTGAATCTCGCGGGCTATTGCGTGCGGCCGGGTTTCGGCTATCCGCTCGACGAATGGCGGGTTGAACAACTCTGGTCGCTGTTCGACGACGGCATTCAGTACGTCAACGAAAGCCAGGTCTGGTCCGAATGGTGGACGCTCTGGCGGCGCGCCGCCGGCGGCCTCGATGAAAGCGCGCAATTGCGCGTGCTCGACGCGATGGCGTATCTGCAAAAAGCCGCGCATTCGCGTCACAAGCTGCCGTTCGACGTCGCGAAAACCGGCTTCACCGATATGGTTCGCCTGAGTGCGTCGCTCGAACGGATTCCCGTGGAGCGCAAGATCGAGCTTGGCGAGTCGGTGCTGGCCCGCCTGAAGAAGCCCGCTGAAAATCATCAAAGCTGGTGGGCGGTCGGCCGGATCGGCGCACGCCGGCCGTTCTACGGCAGCGCGCATAGCGTCGTGCCGCCGGAGATTGCCGGCGCGTGGCTCGACGCGATACTCGCGCTCGACTGGAAGAAGGTCGATCCCGCCGCCTTTGCCGCCGTGCAGATCGCTCGCATGACCGGCGACCGTTCGCGCGACTTGCCCGAAGACATGCGTCGTACGGTGGTACGGCGGCTGGAAGCGGCCAACGCGCCGCGCGCGTGGATCACGATGGTGAGCGAGAGCGTGGAGCTCGATAACGCCGACGAAGGCCGCGTGTTTGGCGAATCGCTGCCGGCGGGGTTGAAGCTGCTCACGGGTTGAGCGGGCGTCACTGTCGCTTCGCGTTGCCTCGCCTCGGCCGCCGCTTTACACCTGCACCCCGCCGCCGCGAACGAACACCTTGCGCTCGTCAGGCAGCGCGCTGCATTCATCAAAGACACCCTCCCGCATACAGATAAACGCTACATCCGCTGACTTCGCTCATGCTGCAATGTCGCCAGCAGCGTCCTGCTTCTCCGTGATTCGCTGCGCCGATCATTCAGAGGAGTTTCGCAAGATGGCGAAATCATCAGTAGGCAGCCCGACGTCCGCGGTTTGGGATGAATTTCGGATACCTGACGAAGGCAACAACAAGGCTCAGACTACAGGACATGTTTCGCGCGGCACAGCCTCCCATTCCCCACCACGATCACACACGGCACACGGGAACCGCGATGCGTCCCATCCTCCTGGCGCGCACTCCGTGTTCACCCGCGGACTAGCGGCCGCCGCGTTCTCGCGTCAGACTTCCGGCCAGGGATTAGCGGCACATACTGCCACCTCGCCTGGCAGAGTAAGCGGCGGCGTCCACACCCGGGATGCGCTGCTGCGCCGGACCGGCTCCGTCAATGGCACATACGCGCGCACGCCCGTCCAGGCAGCACGGAGTGATGACACGTCCCAGCCAATCGCGGAAACGAAGCCCATCAGCATCAAAGAGTTCAACGAACTCAACAGCAATTACGACACCGTGGACGGTTATCCTCGCAACAGCGAGGCCAACGGCGAGATCGCACAAAAAATCGAAGACGGCATCGGGCAGGAAATGACCGGCTATCCGCCCGAGGTGATCCAGTTCCAGCAGAGAGAAACCCGCCTGCACGGCATGCTGGCCGACCTGCCCGAGAGCGAACGCCAGTTCTACGCCGCCGCGGCCGCCATGCTGGGCACGGCCTACCCGCTAGAAACGGGCAGCGACAACCGCTACGAAATCGGGCAGCAGATGACCGCGCTGGAAGACGCCGTTCGTGACGAAACGAACCGCGTTCGCAACGATCCCGTCGACCGGGCCCTGAGTATCTTTAACCCGCCTATGGGAATTGCCTGGCTGAACAAGGAAGACCGGGACAATGTCGATTACCTCGATAAATTGCGCGACGACTTTCTCGACGCGACGAACGCCGACGAACGGGACGAAATATTCGAGGAAGCCAGCGAACTCAAAGACGGGCTGCAACGCAGCATCTCGGCCGAAGTCGACCGGCGCCGGCTCAAGGCAAACGCCCAGTGGCAAGAAGCCAATGGCGAAGTCGACCGGATCCTGAGTGACGCACGGGCACAGACCGACCCCGCAAAACGCTACGAGTTGATTGGCCGCCAACTCTATGAGGGCGATCCCGGGCAGGACACGCTAAAGGACAAGGTCGTTTTGGCCTTCACGCAGCGCATGCAAGACTCCGCCGAATTGCGCGACACGCTCGATACCTGGCACGCCCAGGTCAGCGGCCCTTTGAATGCCCACTCGGTGGGCGCTGCAAAGCGATATACGGACATCCTCAGGAGCCTCCCGCCGGCGAGCGGCGACTACGTGCGCGATCTCAGCGATCAATACAATGCCGTACTCGAGGATACGAGCTACAAGGACTATTCCATCACTCCCGCCGCCCGCTCGGAGAAACTGGCCGGACAAGTGCTGGAAGGCATTGCACGCGTGCTGTTGGGCGTGACGCCGCTGGCCCCGCTGGCCGATCTGCTACCTTCCACATTGCCGGCCGGCATCCGGATGGGGCTCGATTATGGCTCGGCACTGCTAGGCACGATCGCCGGCGAAGCCCCGGCCATTCTCAGCGATGTCGGTCTCGCGGGTAAAGCCCTTGCCACGGCCGCCAAAGATGCCGAAGCGGCCAACATGGCTTCAAAAGACGGCGCAGCGACGGGGGAAAACCTGGCGCAAAGCGCCGGTCGAATCGCGGACAGGACGAAAGCTGGTCCCAGCGCTGGCCGGGACGCGCAGGCCGCCGGCCAGGCAATCGGCGACAAGCCAGCGGTGGACGCCGGACCGTCCATCGACCCGACCAGCCAACTTGCGCATCAACGCGCCGGCGACAACCCCTATGGATCACTCGCGGCCTATGCCGACCCCGATGTCCACCTGGCAGATTTACATTCCGGGGCCAGGCCCGGCATCCTCGAGGACGCCCGAGGCGACCGATATGTCGCGATGCATGGAAAGGCTTATCACGTGCGCTTTGACAATCAGAGCGACACCTGGCGGGTATTCATGAAAGGCGCCGATCTCAAGCCGCAATATCCGGTTCGCCTGAATGAGATAACCCGCCGTTGGGAAATCAACTCTGAAGTGGGTTTGACCGGCGGCGTGTGGCAAAAAATTAGCGATCACACACGCGAGGAAGCCATCAGACTCCTTAAGGAGGGGAAACTGTCGCGCGCGAAAATCGCGGCCACGCTGCGGATTTCTCCAAATTCGGTAGCAAGGTTCATGAACGAGGAAAAAATTGTTCCGACTGCTCCTGGTTCTCTGCGTACCCTGAAAAGTACGCCGACGGACAAACGCGAAATTCTCAGACTGCTGGAAGAGGGAGTTCTCACGCAGGTTGAGATAGCAAAAAGGATGGGTACTTCCACCGGTCTGGTAAACAGAATCTCGAAGCAAAATAACTTTGCTCGGCGTGGCAAGGTCCCGCCCGCAATCCGAAGGGAGGTTGAGAACCTGCTCAGGGAGGGGACACTAACCAACGCTCAGATAGCGGCAAAAACAAAAATATCATCACGTACGGTGGCCACGATCAAGAAAGACATGCATTTTGCCAATTTCGTCCGCAGGCGAGAAATCGCGCCGGAAGTCCGGCAAGAGGTCATCCAGCGGATCAACGACGGATTGACGTATGACAGGATAGCCGCAGCCACTGGCGTAAGCAAAATAACCGTTTGGCGAATCGCCCAGCAAACGAAGACGTTCCGCGGAGTGGCCCGGACTTCGCCCGAACAGATCGACCGGGTCTTTACACTGAAAGACGAGGGGAAAACCCCTCAGGAAGTCGCCGACGCGGTCGGGATCTCAGTCAGCAAAGTCAGGGACATCTATGGCAATGTCAATGCCGACTCCTACAAAAGGATCTGGTGGGACACGACGCCAGAAAAGCGGACCGCTGCCATCCGTCAACTCGATGAAGGCAAAAACGCAAACCAGGTGGCCAAAGATCTAGGCCTCCGGATCGAGACAGTGCGCGGGATTGCCAATCAGCACCGTGTCGCAAGAGACTCGCTGGCGAGCGAACTTCTGGCAGAAGGTCGATCGCCTGAAGAGGTGGCCGCTTCTCTAAACATATCGCCGAAATATGTGGCCAAGCTCACAAAAGGTGTGCCCGAAAGCACTCACGAAATCCGTTTCACCGCAAAAGATCGCGATGCCGCAATGGAGATGTTCGAGAAGGGTTATAGCCGCGAGGACGTTGCCGCGAAACTCGGCATTTCTCCGTGGAAAGCCCATAGTCTTGCCAATGAGTTCCGCACGAATACGATGAACTCGGTGACGCCGCAACAACTCGACGATATTGCACGGGCGCTGAGCCTCCGGGACTACGACTTTACGACCGGCGATCTGGCGAGAGCAAGCGAGTTGCCGGAAACCACGGTGAGCGTCGTCGAACAGGAATATGCACGCGGCCTGCTGGTATCGCGCCACTCGTCTCCCATAGCCGGCACGTCATCGGCAATGCCGGTTGCTGAACACTACGAATGGTTGCCGCCGCTTTCGGCAGCCCAGGAAATCGAGGCGATCCGCGCTATGGATGAAGGCCTCAGCCTGACGGCCATTGCCGCTCAACTCAAGGAACCCGGCGCGGTGATTCAGCAATTGTACGAAGATGACCTGCCTCTCATGATGTTGAGAGACGATCCGCCCGATGCTCCGCCGGCACAACCGCCCGCCCCGCAAACCCGGGTGCTCAGCATGCAGGACGAGGCCGAAGTGCAGAAAATCGTGCAGCGAACAGGCCTGCGTCGATCATTCGTTACCAGTCTGTTCTTTGCATAAGCGCAAGCTATTCGGTAGGCCTGCCGAGCACCATGCCGGCGCCGAAGCCCCGCACGAATGACTACGCCATCGTCACCTGATTCCTGCCGCCATGTTTCGACCGATACAACGCCCGGTCGGCGCTCGCGAATCCATCGCGATATGCCGGCCGTGAGGTTTCGGTGATGCGCGTGAGCGCCGCGCCCACGCTCACCGTCACCGTGCCGAGCGGCGACGCGCGATGCTCGATCGCCAGATCCTCCACACCCTGGCGCAGCGCTTCGAGCGTGTTTTCGAGCGCAGCCGGTCCGGCGCGCAGCATCAGCAGGCCGAATTCCTCGCCGCCCATGCGCCCGACGATAACGCGCTCGCCATAGGCGGCCGCCTGCATGACCGAGGCCACTTTGCGCAGACAGTGATCGCCCGCCTGGTGGCCGTAGGTGTCGTTGTATTGCTTGAACCAGTCCACGTCGACCACGACCGAACCCATCACGTCGCCGTTACGCGCTTCTTTCCATCGGCGGGTAACGCTTTCCAGCAGGAAACGGCGGTTATACAACTGCGTGAGCGGATCGATCGCGGTGGCCGTGCGCATCTTCAGATCGTTTTCGATCATCGCGCGCAGGTGGTAGAACACCGCCCGCTGTCCCGCATCGAGCCGGCCGGGCGACGGGCCCATCGCGCACAACGCGCCGACGATTTCACCATTGGGCGCGCGCAGCGCGATCGCCGCATAGAAACGCACGAACGGATGACGCTGCACCAGCATGCATTCGCCGAAGCGGGTATCGCTGTGCGCATCTTCGATGACGAACAGTTCGGCGTCGCGCACCGCATAATCGGCAAGCGAGCGGGCGCGCGTGACGAGCGGCATTGCCATGCCGACCTCGGCGCGGTAGTGCTGATATTCCTCGTCGAGCAGCGTAATCGCCGTGATCGCCGCGCCCGTCACGCTCTTGAGGATTTCCGCTGCGTGGGTGAAGCATTCGCGCATCACCTGATCGTCGTGCAGCAGCCATTCAATGACCGACGATTCCACCTCGGGTTCGCCGGTGGCGAACGGATCGAACTGCATCCGGCTGGACAGACGGTCGTTACTGAAGGCGAGTTGCACGGCGCGATCCCAGAATGTATTTAGCTCGTGTCAACGGCAGATACTCACCAAACTTGAGTGCCCGAACGCCAGAACTGCGCGGATAGCCCGCGCGGTTCCACGAAGTACAATTCACGCGCCGTCTCTCATTGTCCGCCGGGTCGGCAACACGTCTATTGGTCAGACAATTGAACGCGTCTTCGACCGTGCACCACCGGCCTCTGTCTCTCGCATAACAACCGCCCTGCTTTCATGCCCACGACCGCTTCCGACCTCCCGACAACCGGCCTGCTGATCACCGACGTCCGTCTGGCGAACGGCGCGCGCGTCGACGTGTCGATCGCCGCCGGCCGCATCGCCGCGCTCGGTCCCGACCTGCCGCGCGAGCCGAACCTGACCGTCGAGGACGGCGCCGGCGCGTTGCTGCTGCCGGGTTTTGTCGAAGGACATACGCACCTGGATAAAACCAGTTGGGGCTTGCCGTGGTATCGCAACGAGGTCGGCCCGAAGCTCACCGACCGCATCGAAAACGAACGGCGCTGGCGAGCGCAAAGCGGACATGACGCGGGTCAGCAATCGCTCGCGCTCGCCCGCGCGTTCATGCAGGCGGGCACGACGCGCCTGCGCACGCACGTCGATATCGACACCGCTGCCGGGTTGCGTCATCTGGAAGGCGTGCTTGCCACGCGCGAAACGCTCGGCGACGTGCTCGACATGCAGATCGTCGCGTTTCCGCAATCGGGCGTGCTTGGCCGACCCGGCACCGAAGCGCTGCTCGGCGACGCCCTGAAGGCAGGCGCCGACGTGCTCGGCGCGCTCGATCCCGCGTTGATCGACGGCGACCCGGTGGCGTCGCTCGATCTGACTTTCGATCTCGCGCAGCGGCATGCGAAGCCGATCGACATCCATCTGCACGAGCCGGGCGAAATCGGCGCGTTCACGCTCGGTCTGCTGCTCGACCGGGTTGCGGCGCTCGGCATGCAAGGGCAAGTGGTGGTGAGCCATGCGTTCTGTCTCGGCGCGTTGCCCGAGCGCGAACGCGACGCCCTGCTCGAACGGCTGGCCGCTCTGCGCGTTGCGTTGCTCACCACCGCTCCGCCATCGACAACCGTTCCGCCGCTCAAGGCCTGCCTCGAAAAAGGCGTGACCTTGTTCGGCGGCAACGACGGCGTGCGCGACACGTGGACACCCTACGGCTCGCCCGACATGCTCGAACGCGCGATGCTGATCGCAATGCGCTACGGCCTGCGCCGCGACGACGACCTCGCCATCGCATTCGACTGCGTGAGCACCGCCGCCGCGCAGGCCTGCGGATTCGCCGACTATGGCTTGCACGCGGGCGCGCGCGCCGACCTCGTGCTGGTGGACGCGGACACGGTCGCGCATGCGCTCGTCGCCCGGCCGCCGAGAAAGCTCGTGGTGTCGCACGGCCGGATCGTCGCGCGTAGCGGCACGCACGCAAGCCACTGAAAAACGCGTGGCAGAGGCCGGCCGTATTCCGATTCACACGGCGGCGTACACACCGGCCATCCGCGGCTCTCGAAACGGCGCGCGTCCTGCATCACATCACGCCAATCACATGACGCGCGAACACTTCACCCGCGGCGGTCAGCGCGAGTCCGGAGGCGAGCCGCTCGAAAAGCGGCGTGCCGACCTCGGCTTCGAGCTTGAGCAATTGCCGGTTGACCGCCGACGCCGCCACATGCAATTGCCGCGCGGCTTCACGAATCGAATCGCAGCGGCGAATCGCATCGAAATAGCGCAAGGAGCGTGCGTGAATGTGCCACGCGAGCGTGTCGGCGGGAGTGGATTTCGGCATATGGGTTGGCGCGCGTGAAAAATCAAAACCCCCACCTTACCCCGTCAAAAACGCTCACTCCGCGTCAATCTCTCTGCCATGTAGCGATAGGTGCTACATCCGTGAACACGCGCCGTGCTGCAATGTATCCAGCCGCGTCGTACCTCTCATCACGTCGCCGGCTAATCTCTTGCAACAGGAGTTCAGGAAAATGACGACATCATCGGTGGGCAACTCGATGTCCGCAGTTCAGGATGGTACGGCTTCAACCTTTCCCTCATCTGCAGACACCGTATCGAACAGGCATGAAGTACCGAACCACCCGCGTGCCCCTTCTCCAGCCGCTCATGAAAAAGCGGCCGCGGTATTCTCCCGTCACACTTCCGGCGAAGCGATTGCGGCACATACTCCTTTGCCGGACAGGGCCGCGCCGGACCTCCGCACCCAGGATGTTCTATCGCGTTCGATCCGTCCTGCAACGGCTCTGCTCGCGCGTACGCCCGCTGCGTCGCGACAGAACCTCGACAGGCCCAATGCGTCGCTTTCCACCGGAAGCGAGAAAGCGTCACAGACCGCGCCCGCCATTCAGCCCACGCCAGGCACCTATACGCTGCCCGGCGCGAGTATCGAAGAGTTCGACCGGCTCAACAAGGACTACGACACCCAGCAGGGCTACCTCCCCCGCAATAGTGAGGCCAACGCCGGGATTGCACTAAAAATCGAAGACGGCCTCCAGCAGGAAATGACCGGATATCCTCCTCAGGTAATCCAGTTCCAGCAAAGACAGATCCATCTGCAAGGCATGCTCGCCGAACTGCCCGACAGTGAACGCCAGTTCTACGGCGGCGTGATTGCTACCCTGGCCGCGGCGTACCAGCTTGAAACCGGCAACGACAGGCGCTACGCGATCGATCAGAAATTGACCAGTCTGGAGAACGCCGTTCGTGAAGAAGCGAACCGTGTGCGCAACGATCCTGTCGACCGCGTATTGAGCCAGTTCAATCCGCCTATGGGCGCCGCCTGGCTGAACAAGGAAGATCGGGAAAGCGTCGACCGCCTCGATAAATTGCGCGACGACTTTTTCGATGCCGAGGATGCCGGTGAACGGGAAGAGATATTCCAGGAGGCCAGTGACCTCAAGGGGAAATTGCAGGAACGGATCTCCACCGAAGTCGGCAAACGCCAGCGCGTAAAAAGCGCCCAGTGGAAAGAAGCCAATACGGAGGTGGACCGCATCCTCAACGAAGCGCAGGCGCAAACCGACCCCGCAAAACGCTACGAACTGATTGGCCGTCAGCTCTTTCAGATCAACCCTGGACAGGACGAGTTGAAAGACAAGGTGGTTCTGGCCTTCACGCAACGCATGCATGATTCGTCCGCGTTGCGCGACCAACTCGATACCTGGCATGATCAGGTCAGCCGCCCACTCAATATTCACTCTGTGGGGGCCGCTAAAAGATATACGGACATTCTCAAGGATCTCCCGGCCGTAAGCGGCGACTATGTGCGCGATCTCAGTGACCGGTATACCGCGGTGCTTCAGGACACCAGCTACAAGAACTACTCGATTACTCCGGCCGCACGCGCGGAGAAACTGGCCGGACAGGTTCTCGAAGGCATCGACCGCGTGCTTCTGGGTCTGACGCCCCTGGCTCCGCTCGCCGATCTCCTGCCTTCGACCCTGCCCGCCAATGTCCGGATGGGGCTCGATTACGGGTCCGCGTTTCTTGGCATTCTGGGTGGCGAAGGCGCGGGGCTTGCCAAAGAGATCGGTCTTGCGGGCAAAGCCGTTTCCGCGGCAGCCAGAGACGCGGAAGCGACCAACATGGCCGGCAAAGGCGGCAGCGTTTCAAGCAAAGATCTCGTTCAGCCCGCCGGGCTGGGCCTCGCCAAGGCGAGCCAGGCAGAGCCCACCCTGAGCCTGGAAGCACGCGCCGCCGAGAAAGCACTGGCGGAACAGACGCTCGCCGAAGCGGGGCCCGCGGTCGATCCCACCAGCCAGCTCGCGCATCAGGGCGTGGGCAGCAGCCCGTACGGGTCGCTCGAGACCTATGCCGATCCGGACGTTTCGATTAAAGATCTCCGGTTGGCAGACAAGCCGGGCATCCGGCTCGATGCCAAAGGCGACCGATATATCGAACTGCGCGGCAAGGCTTATCACGTCCGTTACGACAAAGACTACGAAAGCTGGCGCGTGTTCAAGAAAGGTATCGATCTGAAACCACAGTATTCCGTCCACCTGAATGATTCAACGGGGCATTGGGAACTCAGTACTGATGTACCCGCCGCCGGAGGACAGCCAAAAATCGACGACAAGGTGCGCAACGAAGTGATCAGGCTCGTTCGCGAGGGCGAATTGACCAGCCGCAAGATAGCTGCAAAACTAGGGATAAGCCAGCCGGCCGTAACAAGAATCGCGCAGGAAGAACGTATGACGTTTTCCGCCCCCGATTCTCTGCGTAGATTGCCACTCACGCCTGCGACCCGGCAGGAAATCCTCGACCTGCTACGGGAGGGGCGGGAATCGCGTAGGCAGATAGCCGCGAGATTTGACGTAGACGTTGGCTCCGTAAGCAAGATCGCCAGGGATAACGGCATCCGGCCCAGCGCTGCCTATGGCCGTCCAGTCAGTCCGGAAATACGCCAGCAAGCGATCAACCTGTTAAAGAAGGGGGAGCTGCCCTGCAACCAGATCGGAAAGCAACTTGGCATATCCACTCCAACAGTACTCAATATCGCGAGAAAAGAAGGTATCTCCCTCTCGGCGGCCGCCTCTCTACGTGGTATGAAAATCACACCAGAGACGCGGCAGCAAATCGTCGGATTGCTAAAAGATAGAGCACCGGTGAAAGAAGTCGTGGCAAAGGCGAACGTATCCGAACGTGCAGTGAGAAAGATTGCCGCGCAGAATGGTATACGCCCGTCCTTACCCAGGGGCGTTACGCCCGATCAGATCGACCAGGTATTTGCCTTGAAAGACCAGGGGAAATCCACTCGCGAAGTTGCCGATTCGGTCAAGCTATCAATCCAAAAAGTCCAGGACGTTTTCGCCAACTACAACGCCAATACCTACAAGAGATCGTGGTGGAATACGACGCCAGAGAACCGGACCGCCGCCATTCGGCAACTGGATGAAGGCAAAGCCCCAAAAGACATTGCCAAGGGCCTGAATCTGCCGCTGGAAACCGTGCGAGGCATAGCCAATCAGCACCGGATCGCGAGAGATTCATTAGCCAGTGAGCTGCTGGCCGAAGGGAAACCAGCCGATGAGGTGGCTCGATCTCTCGGCATGTCTTCCAGCTATACGAAGCGGCTGGCCCAACGCGTGCCTGAAGGCAGCCACGATATCCGCTTCACTTCGGAAGACCGGAATGCGGCAATGGATATGTTCGAAAAAGGCTACACCAGAGAAGACGTCGCCGCGAAACTCGGCATCTCACCGTGGAAATCCCATAGTCTTGCTAACGAATTTCTCAAGAAAACCATGGACTCCGTGACGCCACAACAACTTGACGACATTGTGCGAGCACTCGAGATCCGCGATTACAATTTTACAACCGGCGATCTGGCCCGTGCGACCCATTTGCCGGAGAGTACGATAACGGTCATCGAGCAGGAATATGCGGGCGGCTTTTTTGTGGCACGCTCGCGGCCTCCTCAACCGGTTTCGTCGGCAGGTCTGTCGCCGACGCCTGTCGATCATTACGAATGGGTCCCGCCACTTTCGCCGGACGACGAAATTCACGCGATTCGCGCAATAGATGAAGGCCACAGCCTGAAGGATGTTGCCGATCAGATCAATCAGCCTTACGCAGCCATTGCGCGGCTGCATGAAGAGGATTTACCGCTTGTCGCGTCGGCGGGAGATGTTGCCGGGGCCGGGCCGGCAGACCTGCCTCAACGGGCAACGACCGCGTTCAGCGAAGACGACATGAACGAGATCCGAAACCTCGCGAAAGGCAGCGGTCTGAGCGCGTCATTTATCGCCAACTGGTTTAATGCGTCAGTGGAAGACATTCAAAAGATCCTGAACGCACCTTCCTGAGCAGTCCGCACAAAACGGAAAAAGCGCCTACCAGTCGGTTCAGGCGCTTCCCCCTGCGACGACGCGCGCCGGTCATATTCAGCTGACTGCAACGCGGCCCCTCACGGCCGCTCGCCCCGCGCCAGTCTCGCCTCGATGTCGTACACCACCGGCATCAGATCCGCGACGCTGTCGATCACATAATGCGCGCCCGCCGCCTGCAGCTTCTGGATCGCCGCGTTGCGGCGCCATGCGAACTCGTCCGGCGCGAGCGCCTTGACGTCGCCTTCGGCCATCCCGAACGCATTGCCGCTCACCGAGACTCCAACCGTCCACGTGCCGCCGTTGATTCCTTCTTCAATGCCGACCTCGGTGTCGTCGACCTTGATCGCTTCCTTCGCGCGCCAGACGCCCAGCTCCGGCAACGTCCTGTAGATCATGTACGGCGATGGCCGCCCTTCCGCCGTGTCGCCGGTGCACACGATGCTGTCCGGCGAAAACCCCTGCGCCGCCGCACCCGGCACGATCTCGGCCATGATCTCGCGCGTATAGCCGGTGGTCGTGCCGATCCGGATATCGTCGCCGCGCAGCGCGCTCGCCACGTCGGCCACGCCCGGAATCACCGAGCTATAGCTCGCCGCCACCGCGATGTTCTTCGGCACGAACACGTCGTACACGGCGTCGATATCCGCGTCATCCGGCGCGTGCCCGTACTTGTCGGTCCATGCCTGCGCGACGCGGGGCAACGCCATCAGCGCCGCGATATGCGGGCGCTTGGCCATGCCCATCGGGCCGCGCGCTTCGTCGATCGTGATCGGCACGCCAAACTGCCCGAAGGTCTCCACAAAGGCGCCCATCGGCGCCAACGAACCGTAATCGACCACCGTGCCGGCCCAATCGAAAATCACCGCTTTTACGTGCTTCATCGACTTCTATCCTTCGGAGGTTCCAACGCTCGCGCGGCGTGCCGCGCGTTTTTCATGACGTGCTGTCCGGCCGTCCGCGTGCCGGCTACCCGGTCCACGCGCCGCACGGCCAACGCCGATCTTCAGGCCGCCTCGGCCAATGTCCTGCGTTCTTCGAGCGCCGCTGCGGGCGGCGCCGCATGCCCGACGCCCATCGTGCGCAGCGAGTTGGCGCATGCCTCGACGACGCGGCGCATCACGTGCTCATCCACCTGACCGATGCAGCCAATACGGAAGCTGTCCACCACCGTCAACTTGCCTGGATAGATGATGAAGCCCTGCTGCTTCATCAATTCATAGAAGGTTTCGAACCTGAACGACGGGTGCGCCGGCGCAAAAAACGTCACGATGACCGGCGAGCGCCAGCGTGCATTCAGCAACGGCTCGAAGCCGAGTTCGCGCATGCCGGCCACCAGCACGTCGCGATTGTTCGCGTAACGCGCGAGGCGCCCCACCTGTCCGCCTTCGAGCCTGAAGAGACGCAGCGCTTCGATAAACGCGGCCACCGCATGCGTGGGCGGCGTGAAGCGCCACTGACCGGTGCGGTTCATCACGTCCCATTGATCGTAGACGTCGAGCGCGAGCGAGTGACTGCGGCCCTTCGCCTCCCGCAACGCGCTTTTGCGCGCGATCACGAAGCCGAAACCCGGCACACCCTCGATACATTTATTCGCCGACGACACGAAAGCCTCGCAGGCAATCTCGCGCACGTCGAGCGGCACCGCGCCGAAGGCGCTCATCGAATCGATCAGCAGCTTGCGGCCTTTCTTCGCGGTGGCGGCGGCGATCTCTTCGATCGGATTGAGAATCCCCGAACTGGTTTCGCAATGCACGGCGACCACATGGGTAATGCGCGGATCATCGTCCAGCATGCGTTCGATTTCGGCGCCGCGCGGCGGCAGATAATCGCCCTTATCCAGCACCGTGCAGGCGCGGCCGAGATAGCCGAGCGTGGTCACGATGCGCTTGCCGTACGCTCCGTTGGCCAGCACGAGTGCGTGAGCGTCGCGCGGAATCAGGCTGCCTAGCATGGCTTCGACGCAATAGCTGCCGCTGCCTTGCAGCGGCACGCAGTCGTATTCGCCTGCCGTGTCGCCGGCGATTTCCAGCAGGCTGCTGCGCAGCAGCGCGGTCATCGCGCGGAAATCGCCGTCCCACGAGCCCCAGTCGCGCAGCATCGCTTCTTTGGTCGAGAACGCCGTGGTGAGCGGCCCGGGTGTCAGCAGATACGGCTCGCCCCTGCGCGGCTGCACGCACGTGAGCGCTGAGAACCCGGCGGCGCTCACGGCTCGGGAATGGTCGGTCACGCTATCCATGTTCGGCATCTCCGGCATTGCTGTTTCAGTGACTCATTCCGGTACTTCATTCCGGTACTTCATTTGGGTATCTCACACAGTACAGAAACACGCTGCATCGGTAAAATCGATATAATCGATGCTGATATCGTAATAACTTATACCCCAGCGAGGCACACGTGCAATACGCGCAATTGCGGGCGTTTCATGCGGTCGCGGAACATGGTGGCTTTTCCAAAGCGGCGCAGGCGCTCTCGCTCACCCAGCCGGCCGTGTCGGATCACGTGCGGCGGCTGGAACAGGATTACGGCGTCAAGCTGTTCGAGCGCGGGCCGCGCGGCGTCGCGACCACGGAACTCGGTCTGCGCCTTTTCAGCGTGACGCGGCAGATGCTCAGTTGCGAGCGCGACGCGCGGCAACTGCTCGAATCTGCGGGCGGGCTCGAATCCGGCTCGCTCTCGCTGGCAGCGGACGCGCCCGATCTGGCGGTCGCGCTGATCAGCGCGTTTCGCAAGCTGCATCCGGGAATCGTCGTGACGCTGTCCATCGCCAACGCCGCGGATTGCATGCAGCGCGTGCTGGCGAGCGCCGTGGACGCGGCCATTACCGCCGCGCCGCAGGTGCATAGCCGGCTGGAAGCACGCGTATTGCGGCGCGATCCGCTGGTGGCAATGGTGCCGGCCAGCTACCCGGTGGCGAAGAAACGCAAGCTGAGCTACGCGGAACTGGTGCGGCAGCCAATGATCTTCCGCGAGGCGCAATCCGTCACGCAACAACTGCTCGAGACCGAACTGGTGCGCGAATCGCTGCAAGTGGAACCGGTGATGTACGTGGACGGCCGCGAGGCGCTCGAAGAAGCGGTCGCGCAAGGCATGGGCGTGGGCGTGATCGCGCGCGCCGAATTCAACGAATCGCGGCGCATCAGAATGATTCCGCTACAGGACTGCCGGGTGCAGATGATCGAATCGCTGACACGGCTCGCGGAGCGGCCGGGATCGAATCTGCTGGACGCATTGTTTGCGGTGGAGTTGACGAAGCCGGCTCCGGCTACCTCCGCCCGATAAAACCGACAGCCGCCCGGCAGGCGCAGCCTGCGGGCGGCTTTTCTTCATGCCGCACGATGAGGCGTGACGCTATCGCGCTGCGCCACGCGCCTTCGCGCAGAACCGCTTAACGCGAGCCACCGCTCGCGATCAGGCTTTCGCCCGTCAGCCAGCGCGCGTCGTCGGACGCGAGGAAGGCGACCACATCGGCGATATCGTCGGGCTGGCCGATACGGCCGAGCGGCGTCGTGCTGACGGCCCACGTTTCGAAGTCGGAACCGAGAATGCCCGCGGTATGCGTGCCTTCCGTGGCCACCATGCCCGGATTCACCGAGTTGACGCGGATCTTGCGCGGGCCGAGTTCGCGTGCGAGCACACCCGTAATGCCGTCCACCGCGCCCTTGGTGGCGGTATAGACCGCGCTGCCCGGCGGCGTGATGCGGCTCACCACCGAGCTGATATTGACGATGCTCGCGCCTTCGCCGAGATGCTTGACCGCAGCCTGCGTGGTCAGCAGCAAACCGAGCACATTCACGTTGAAGTGCCTGTGGAAGTGCTCTTCGGTGATTTCTTCGATCGGTGCGAATTCATACACGCCCGAGTTGTTGACGAGAATGTCGAGACGGCCATACGTTTCCACGGCAGTATCGATGATGCCCTGCGCGTCTGCCGCTTTGGAGACGTCGCCCGCCACGGCCACCGCCTTGCCGCCCGCGGCGGTAATCGCGGCGACCACGCTGTCCGCACCCGTCCTGCTCGACGAATAGTTCACCACCACGGAGGCGCCCTGCGCAGCCAATGCCTTGGCGATAGCCGCGCCGATACCTTTCGATGCGCCCGTTACAACTGCAACTTTGCCTGTGAGCTTGCTCATGATCGATTCCTTTAAATGGGATTTGCGCCGATGCTGCTGCGAAGATTCGCGGGCTGCGTTGGAAATCCAGTAGCGCTGTCACTGGTGACAATGTAGGCAGGTTGAGCAGGCGGATAAAGCGGCTGGAGGCGAACAGATACGTCGGTTGAGCCGAACAATCGGCGCACGCCTGCTGCGCATGGCTGGAAAAGCATGATGGGGGGGCGGCTCCATGCGGGTGAAGCCAGCGGCACGGCATGCCGCGCATTGAATTCAGCGCCAATTCAGCACTAATTCAGCACTTACGCATCAACATGAACTGCACGGCGACACTGGCCAGCACCGCCAGCGCGCCGAGCGTATCGAGAATAGTGGGCCACACAATATCGCTCCTTCCACGTTCGCTTTCACCACTGTTTGATTAAACGAATGCGCGCGCCATCAATTGAATGCCCAGTCCGAGCAGACAGATAAAGAACCAGCGCCTGAAGGTCTGCGCGCCGATACGTCCGCGCACGCGCTGTCCGAGCCACATGCCGAACAGTGCCGGGACCACGGCGAAGAACGACTCGCCCAGATCGCCGGGCGCAAACGCGTGCTCTCTGGCAAGCCCGATCGCGAGCGCGATGGTGGACACCGTGAACGAAAGCCCGAGCGCCTGCACCAGATCCTCTTTCTTCAACGCCAACCCTTGCAGATAGGGTACGGCCGGCACGACAAACACGCCGGTGCCGCCGGTGACGACACCCGTCACCGCGCCGATCGCCGGCGACAACCAGCGCTCATGCCGCGCCGGCACCGAGAAGCGCCATGCCAGCAAACCGGCCACCGCATAGAGCGTCAGCGCGGCACCGAGACCGACCACGGCCCACTCGCCGCCGCCCCCCGCAATGAACGACGCGGCCCCCACCGTGCCGGCGACGATGCCCAGCATCATCGGCCACAAACGTCTGACGAGCATCCGCACGCTCGGCCCCGCCACCAGTTGCCAGACGTTCGTGATGAAGGACGGCAACAGCAGCATGGCGGCGGCCTGCGCCGGCAGCATCAGCGTGCCGAGCACGCCCATCGCGACCGTCGGCAGTCCCATGCCGGTCACGCCCTTGACGAAGCCGGCGACAACGAAAGTCACGGCGACCACACCCGCGCGCATCGCAAACGAAGAGATCATCGGCATGTCGTTATTGAAGTGATGCGGCAATTCTCAATCGCCGCAAGGCCGGCCACAATGCGTAAGATACTTACCGTGACTTAGGCTGGGGCTAAGGCACGCGCCCCCGTGAAACCGCACCTCCACTTGCTCTCCATGCGCTTCGACCTGATCGACCTACGCCTCTTTCTGCATATCCTCGAAACCGGCAGCATCACGCACGGCGCGGCGCGCGCGAACATGTCGCTGCCCTCGGCGAGCGCGCGGCTGCGCGGCATGGAAGACGCACTCGGCATGCCGCTGCTCGAACGCGGCCGGCGCGGCGTCGAATCCACGCCGACCGGCGACACGCTCGCGCATCACGCGCGGCTCGTGCTCGGACAGATCGAAAGAATGCAGGGCGAACTGGGCGAGCATCAGGAAGGCCGCAAGGCCTGCATACGGCTGTGGACCAACACGGCGGCCATCACCGAGTTCCTGCCGGCCGCGATCGGTCTCTTTCTGCGCGATCACCCGAACGTGCAGATCGACCTGAAGGAGCGGCAAAGCAGCGAAACGGTCAAGGCGGTGCTGAGCGGCGCGGCTGAAATCGGCATCATTTCCGATGCGGTCGAACACGGCGCGTTGCAGACCTTCCCCTTCGCCATCGACAAACTGGTGCTCGTCACGAGCCGTGACGATGCGCTCGCCACATGCCGCCGTACGACGCTGGCCGAAGTGGCGGACCGGGAGTTCATCGGGCTGAGCGCGGACAGCGCGTTGCAGGCCTACCTCGGCGAGCGCGCGCTGCTGGCGGGCCAGCCGCTCAGCTTCCGCACCCACGTGCGGACCTTCGACGCCGTGTGCTGCATGGTCGACCAGGGCGCCGGAGTGGGTATCGTGCCGGCCACGGCGGCGAAGCGCTATCGCGGCACGCCCGGCATCCGCACGATCGAGCTGACCGATAGCTGGGCCACGCGCCAGTTGCTGATCTGCATGCGCGACCTGAACGCGATGGCGCGGCCGGAAAAGGCGCTTGTCCGGCATCTGGCCGGGATTTGAAATGCGCGCCCCAGGGGCGATACTGAGCCGGTCGCGCACTTTGAATTATCAGCCTGATTTATCTGACTGACCATTTTTAATCGATTTGCCTGATTTGGCGTGGTTTCTTATCCTTGATGCACTTGCTGCACAACCGCATGCGATCCGACGCATGCGCCGTCCGCTCATTCTGCCGGCCCTATCATGGAAAGAACCACCTTTAACGTGCGCGTAGACAGCGTCCGTGACGAAGCGCACGGCGTGCGCTCGTTCAGCGTGTCGCGTCTGGACGGCCAGCCGTTCGACCACTACGAACCCGGCGCACATATCGACGTTACCGGACCTTCCGGCGTCACGCGGCAATACTCGTTGTGCGGCGATCCGGATCACCGTGAAACGCATCTGTTTGCAGTGAAGCGTGAAGACGCCTCGCGCGGCGGTTCGCGTTCGCTGCATGACGAAGTCACGGTTGGCAGCCAATTGACCATCGGCGCACCGCGCAATCTGTTCCAACTCGCGCCGGGCGCCGAAGAACATGTTCTGATCGCCGCCGGTATCGGCGTAACGCCACTCCTGAGCATGGCGTACCGCTTGCTCAAACAGCGGCAACCCTTCGTTCTGCACTATTTCGCGCGCAGTGCCGAACACGCGGCGTTCTTGCCGCTGCTCTCACGCGCGCCGTTCAGTGAATACGTGAAGCTGCATTTCGGCGTCGAGCGCGATCGGCTCGATGCGGTACTCGGCGATTGTCTCGCGGATGCGCGCGACGGCACGCACATTTACACGTGCGGGCCGTCGGCTTTCATGGAACGCGTGGTGGCGATCGGCGAAACGCGTGTCCAGCCGCAAGCGATTCACCTCGAACGATTCGCGGCCGAGCCGGCTTCGACCACGAGCGCCGAATCCGCCACGCTCGATACCTTCGACGTGCGAATTGCAAGCAGCGGCGCGACCGTGCGTGTGGACAGGAACACGACTATCGTCGCGGCGCTCGCGTCGATCGGCATCGAAGTGGATACGTCGTGCGGCGAAGGTGTGTGCGGCACGTGCATGGTCGACGTGGTGAGCGGCACGCCCGAGCATCGCGACCATTGCCTGAGCAAAGCGGAACGCGCGAGCGGCAAGGTGATCTGCTGCTGCATCTCGCGCGCGGCATCGCCGGTTCTGGTGCTGGATCTGTAAAGACCGGCCAGGGTGCTGCAATCGCAGCACCTTTCCCAAACGCCGGCTGTTACCGGTCGTCGTCGCGAATTGACGACGCATGCCGGCACAGCGCGCGCACTTCGACATCCATATACGGAAACAGCGGCAACTGGCTCAGCACGTCGTGCAGATGCGCGGGGCTCTCCACGTCGAACACGCTGATATTCGCGTAGCGCCCGGCAATCCGCCACAAATGCCGCCACACGCCTTCCTGTTGCAGCCTTTGCGACATCGCTTTCTCATCGGCCTTCAGGCGCGCGGCGCGTTCGGCGTCCATATCCACCGGCAGATTGACGGTCATTTCAACGTGAAACAGCATGCTTGCTCCTATCCCTGATCGATAACCAAAAAGCCCTGGTGGCCCGGCCGATCTCGCCGCGCAACCAGGGTTGACAGATTCATGCGGTACGTCCAGCCGTTTTCTCGCGCGAATCAGGCTTCAGCGCGCAAACGCTCCACTTCGGCGTCAGGCAGGTTGTCGCGTTCCCTGAACAGCGTGAAGTCGAAATCGATCAACGCGAAATTGCCGTCCACGCCATACGGTTTGCCTTCGGCGCCCTCGGCCTGCTTGACGGCAGGCACGAGTCCGTCGCGCGTGGCGAACGCGAAGTCGTCCCACAGATACGGATCGCCGTCGATGTTGATCTGCGTGGTCAGCTTGCGGAACCCCGGCGCGGAAACGAAAAAGTGAATATGCGCCGGACGATGCCCATGACGGCCGAGCTGATCGAGCAGCAACTGTGTCTGCCCTTGCGGCGGCACGCTATAGCCGACCGGCACGACGCTGCGGAAACTGTATTTGCCTTCGGCGTCGGTACGGATCGAGCGGCGCAGATTGAAGGCCGGCTGCGATTTGTCGAAGTACGAGTAGTTGCCGAGATGATTCGCGTGCCACACCTCCACGAGCGCATGCGCCAGAGGCTTGCCGTCTTCGCCCAGCACGCGGCCGCGCATCACCAGCGTCTGGCCCGGATCGGTGCCGTCGTCGAGCCGCGCATGCCCTTCGGAGAGCGGCGCGCCGGCCACGTACAACGGACCTTCAATGGTGCGCGGCGTGCCGCCTTCGATCCCGGCCTTCGCCTCCGCTTCGTCCAGACGCAGATCGAGAAAATGCTCGAATCCCAGACCCGCGGCCAGCAGACCGAGCTCGCCGCTCTTGCCGGCGTCGCCGAGATAGTTCAGCGCGGTCCAGAATTCGGCGGGCTGCACGTCGAGGTCTTCGATCGTATAGAACAGATCCTGCACGATCCGGTTGACGATCTGCGTGGTGCGCGGATTGCCTGCGTGGATGGCGCTGTCGTTGATCTTCTGGAGCAACGCGTCGATAGCTTGCCTGTTCATGGGGTATCTCCTTCGTATGATGTTCTGGATGGCTAACGGATGAGCCTTCAGTTCGTGGTAACGCTGGCACCTTTGCGCGTATCGCGTCGCAGGCGGTCGATCTTGTCCCAGTCGAGCGTGATGCCAAGACCCGGACCTTGAGGCAGGTGCAGCGCAAAGTTCTCGTAGCGCAGCGGTTCGGTGAGAATTTCTTCGGTCAGCAGCAACGGGCCGAACAGTTCGGTGCCCCACTTCAGCTCGCCGAAGGTGCTGAACAGTTGCGCCGAAGCCATCGTGCCCACCGCGCCTTCGAGCATGGTGCCGCCATACAGGTCGATATTCGCGGCCGAGGCGATGGCCGCCACCTGCGCCGCGCCCGCGAGGCCGCCCGATTGCGCGATCTTCACGGCGAAGACATCGGCGGCACGGGCACTGGCAATCGCGAACGCGTCGGCCGGACCGTGCAGCGCCTCGTCCGCCATGATCGGCACTTGAGCGAGGTCGGTCAGACGTTTGAGGCCCGCGCGGTTTTCCGCGGCAATGGGCTGCTCGATCAGCGCCACGCCGGCATCGGCGAAACGCCGCGCGGCCCAGATCGTTTCCGATTCCGTCCATGCCTGGTTCACATCGACCCGCACTTCGCCGCGCCCTTCCAGTGCTTTCCTGATGGCGACGACATGCGCCACGTCGTCGGCCAGCGCGCGCGAGCCGATCTTCAGCTTGAATACCCGATGCCGCTTCGTCTCGTACACCTGCCCGGCTTCGTCGATATCGCGCTTCGTGTCGCCGCTCGCGAGCGTCCACGCCACGTCCACGCAATCGCGCACGCGACCGCCGAACAGTTCCGACAGCGGCACGCCGAGGCGCTGTGCCTGCGCGTCGAACAGCGCCGTTTCCAGCGCGGATTTCGCAAAGCGGTTGCCCTGAAACAGCTCGCGCAGTTTTGCCATCGCGGCGCCCGGACGCGTTGCGTCCAACCCTTTGAGCAGCGGCGCGAAATAGGTGTCGATGTTGACCTTGATACTTTCCGGGCTTTCCTCACCGTAAGCGAGGCCGCCGATGGTGGTGCCCTCGCCTACGCCGACTACCCCGTCGGCGCAACGGATGCGCACCAGCACCAGCGTCTGGCAATTCATCGTTGCGACCGAGAGCCGGTGCGGACGGATCGTCGGTACGTCGACGAGAATCGTCTCCACGCTCTCGATCTTCACGGGTGTTGCTATCATTCGTTGCCCTCCTGAACTGCCTGACCGGGAGCCCCCATATTAGAAACAAACCCGCGAAGCAGTCCAACACCGATTCCGACTACTTCCATACCTTAGAGGTATGCATGGAACTTCGCCAACTCCGCTATTTCATCGCGGTCGCGGAAGAAATGAACATCACGCGGGCCGCCAATCGCCTGCACATGACGCAGCCGCCGCTCAGCCGGCAGATCCAGCAGATCGAAGAAAACGTCGGCCTGCCGCTGTTCGAACGCGGCTCGCGGCCATTGCGGCTGACCGAAGCCGGCCGCATTTTCTATGCGCAGGCAAAGCGCCTGATCGATGAAGCGGACGAGCTCGCCCCGCTCACGCGGCGCCTCGCGCAACTGGCCGAGCGCGTCGTGATCGGCTTCGTGCCGTCGACGCTTTATGGCGCGCTGCCCGCCGTGATCCGTGCGTTTCGTGAAGCCGCGCCGCATATCGAGCTCTCGCTGATCGAAATGTTCACGATCGAGCAGCTCGGGGCGCTCAAGGGCGGCCGCATCGACGTTGGCTTCGGGCGCCTGCGCTTCGACGACGCGCAACTCGCGCGCGAAGTCCTCGTCGAAGAACGGATGATTGCGGCGCTGCCGCAAGACCATCCGCTGGCGCGCCAGAAGAAGGCGCTGACATTGGCGGCGCTCGCGCAGGAAACCCTGATCGTCTATCCGAGCACGCCGCGGCCGAGCTATGCCGACCAGCAGCTATCGGCCATGCACGATCATGCATTGGAGCCGAAGGCGATCCATGAAGTGCGGGAATTGCAGACCGCGTTGGGTCTGGTCGCGGCGCAGGTGGGCGTGTGCCTGGTGCCGGAGAGCGTGGAGGGTTTGCGCGCGCACGGCGTGGTGTACCGGCCGATTCCGGCGGCCAACGTTGCTTCGCCGATCATCATGAGCCGCCGTTTGCAGGACGAATCGCCGACCACCACGTTGCTCTGTTCGCTCGCACGTGAGCTGTTCAAACGGGTTTGACGAGATTTAACCGGGCCGCGCGGTCACTTCCCATCGAAGTGCCGCACGATATCCGCCATCAGGTTGCGCAGCCACACGTTGCCCTCGTCCTGATCGAAATGCTCGTGCCAGTGCATCGTCACGGCCGCGATCGGCAAGGTCACGGGCAACTCGTAGATCTGAAAATTGCCGCCGCGATTGAAAATCTGCGCAAGGCGCCGCGGCAGCGTGGCGAACAGATCGGTGACCGCCAGCACGCTCGGCAACGCCACGAAATGCGGTAGTTCCAGCGCGATATGACGCCCCACGCCCTGCGTGCGGAATTCGTCGTCGAGCGCGCGGTGACTGTGCTCGACCGACGTGATCTGCACGTGCGAAGCATCCAGAAACGCCTTCAGACTCAGCTCCTTCGCGCGCGGCAAGCCGCGGCGCTTCCTCGTCATGCATACGTACGTCTCTTCGAACAGTGCCTGATGGCGCGTGCGTGCGGTCAGTGTAGGCAGATTGCCGATGGCGAAATCGAGCCGGCTCGCGCGCAATGCGTCTTCGATCTCCTCGACCGGCAACGGCTCGATGCGCAATCTCACGCGCGGCGCCTGCTGGTGCAAAGCCTCGCAAATGGGCGGCAGATAGGCGAGTTCGCCCGCATCCGAAAGCGACACGCGAAACGTGCGCGTGCTCACCGCCGGGTCGAAATGTTCCGCGTAGCGCAGCGCCTCGCGCACCGTGTCCAGCGCGCGCGCCACGATAGCCGACAGCTCCAGCGCTATCGGCGTGGGCTGCATGCCGGCGCGCGTGCGGATAAAGAGCGGGTCGTCGAATAGCGTGCGCAAACGCCCCAGCGAATAGCTGATGGCGGGCTGCGACAACGCCAGCCGCTCGCCCGCGCGAGTCAGGCTGCGTTCTTCGACGATCGCCTGAAAAACGCGCAGCAGGTTGAGGTCGACCTGATCCAGCGAATTCATCCAGATATCCATGCGGTTGATTTTATATTTCATTTTAGATCAATTTGACGCATATCAACGGGTCGGCGAGACTGGCCTTCATCCACCACCCCACCTGCATAGCCATGAGCGAATCCCCGTATCAGAGCGTCGACGCGAGCGCGTTGTATCAGCGCGCGCAGTCCGATCGCGTGGCCCCGTCGCTGTACTACGACCCTGCCGTTTTCGAAGCGGAACTCGAACGCATTTTCTACAAGACATGGGTCTGGGTCGCGCACGAAAGCGAATTGCCGGATCCGGGCGACTTCCGCACCACCACGATCGGCCGTCAGCCGGTGATCGTGGTGCGCGACAAGACCGGCGCGGTCAACGTATTGCAGAACCGCTGCCGCCACCGCGGCGCAACCGTCTGCGAACAGCACAAGGGCAACGCCAAAGGCTTCACGTGCCCTTATCACAGCTGGACCTATGGTCTCGACGGCGCACTGCGCGCACTGCCGTACGGCGACGGTTACGAAGGCGTGATCGACAAGACCGAGCTGCCGCTCGCCAGCCTGCGCGTGGGCATCTATCAAGGCCTGATCTTCGCGAGCTTCAATCAGGAGATCGAGCCGCTCGAAGATTTCCTCGGCGGTGCGAAACCGTGGATCGACCTGTTCATGAAGCAAGGCGCCGGCTATCCGGTCAAGACCAACGGCGAGCATCGCTTTCGCTTTAACGGCAACTGGAAGATCCAGCTCGAGAACACCACGGATCTGTATCACTTCCCCGTGGTCCACAAGTCGTGGCTGAAATCGATCGACGAGGAAACCACCGCCGCGATCACGAGCTTCATGACAAGCGACCAGGCTTTCTGCCGTTCGCTCGGCAACGGCCACAGCCTCGCCGTGCTGATGCCGGAACTAGTCGATCTCGACCGCGATGACGGCGCGCCGATCCCCGAGCGCTTCACAGAGCTGGCCGCGTCACTCGCAAAAGACCACACGCCGGAACAAGTGCGCCGTATCGTGCGCTCGCTGATGGGCGTCGGCTTCAATCTGAATCTGTTTCCGAACCTCGCGCTGTCGATGGCGTTTTTCCGCGTACTGCGGCCCATTTCCGCGAACGAGACCGAGATCCGTCATGTCGCCCTCGCAATGGACGGCGGCCCCGAAGAAGCGAACCGTGTGCGCCTGCGCATTCACGAACACTTCCAGGGCCCGTTCGGTTTCGGCAGTCCGGACGACGCCGAAGCGTGGGAACGCGTGCAGCGCGGCTCGCACGCCGGCCCCGATCTGCCGATTCTCGTCAACCGTGGCCTGAATCGCGAGAGCACGGCGCCGAATGGCGAAAAAACCGCCCACGCCACGGACGAAACCGGCATGCGCGAAGCTTACGCGCAATGGCGCACGATGATGGAGCAGGCATGATGGACGACAGGAACACGCTGTTTTCGCAGAAGACATTCACCGGCGCGATCGAACTCATCTGGCGCGAAGCGGAACTGCTGGACCGCAAGGACTATCGCGAGTGGCTGTCGCTGTGGGACCCCACGGGCTTCTACGTGGTGCCGATCGAGCACGACACCACCGACTTCGCCGCCACGCTGAACTATGCGTACGACGATCACGACATGCGCGAAAAACGCGTGCAGCGCATGACGTCCGGCTATTCGGTATCGGCTGCCGACGCCGCCCGCACCGTACGCACCGTGTCGCGTTTCACGCTCACCAGCGAAGCGGCCGACGAAGTCACGGTGAACTCGGCGCAAGTCATCGTCGCGTTCAAGCGCGGCAAGTCGACGCTGTTCGCGGCGGACCTCACGCATCGCATCGGTTTCGCGAGCGGAGAGCCGCGCATCGTGCAGAAGGTGATCCGCCTGATCGATTCGACCGATGCGTTGAGCGCGATCGGCTTCCTGCTCTGAACCCCAAAAAACCAGCGAGCACGACGATGCCAAACGACACGTTCTCTCCCACGGCCGGATCGCCCCCCGCATCCGCCGCACCGGCTGCCTCGCGGACCTTGCGGCGCATCATCGTCGCCTCCGTCCTCGGCAATGCGCTGGAGTGGTACGACTTTTTTCTGTACGGCACGGCCGCCGCACTGATCTTCGGACCGCTGTTCTTCCCGTTGCACGGCGACCCGCTGCTGGGCACCCTTGCCGCGTTCGCCGGCTTCGCGATCGGCTTTCTCGCGCGGCCGCTGGGCGGCATCGTGTTCGGCCATATCGGCGACCGCCACGGCCGCAAAGGCGCGCTCGTCGTCACGCTGATGATGATGGGCGTGGCGACCTTCGGCATCGGCCTGCTGCCCACGTTCTCGCAGATCGGCTTTCTCGCGCCCACGGCGCTCGTGTGTCTGCGCGTCGTGCAGGGCATCGCGTCGGGCGGCGAATGGGGCGGCGGCGTACTGCTGATCAGCGAAAGCGCACCGGCCAACCGGCGCGGCTACTACGCGGCGTTCAGTCAGTTGGGCGTCGCGGGCGGCTTCGTGCTGTCGGCGGCCGCGTTCTATCTGGTGCAGCGCCTGCCGCTGGAAAGCTTCATGTCCTGGGGCTGGCGCGTGCCGTTTCTGGCCAGCGTGCTGATTTTCGGCGTGGGCGTGTACATTCGCCGGCGCTTGCCCGAAAGCCGCGATTTCACCGCCGCCAAACCAAAGCACATGCCCGTGCTGACGGTGATACGCAATCATCCGAAGCAGGTATTACAGGCTATGGGGCTGCGCGTCGCCGAAAACGGCGGGACGTATATCTTTCTTTCGTTCGTGCTGGTGTACGGCAAGACGATCGGCGTGCCCGTTTCGGTGATGCTCGGCGGCGTCATGATCGCCATGCTGCTCGAACTCGTCACAATCGTGTTGTGGGGGCGTTTGTCGGACCTGATCGGACGGCGGCCGGTGTATATGATCGGCGCGCTCGGACTGGTGGTGATCGCGTTTCCCGCGTTCTGGCTGATCGACACGCACCAGCCGATGCTCGTCTTCCTTTCTCTCGCGCTAGGCTTGCCGTTCTGCCACGCCGCGATGATCGGCACGCAGCCCGCGTTGATGGGCGAACTGTTTCCCACGGAAGTGCGCTACTCGGGCATGGCGCTCGGGCATGAAATTGCCTCGGTATTTTCCGGCGGGCTCGCACCGCTCGTCGCCACCGCCCTGTATGCGAAAGTGCGTGCGCCGTGGCCAGTGGCGCTGATGCTGATCGCTTTCGGGCTGATTACCGCGCTTACGCTCGTGACCATTCCTCGCAACACCAGCGCCACGCATGATTGAGTTGTGATCAACCGGCCGGGGCGCCTCGGCGGTCGGGTGCTCGTAACCAGCACGCGTTTCCACGCGAAGGCGGCCCGGACAGCGGCGGTGGCTTGGTATTCGCGGGCGTCGTGCCGATTCCAGGCTATTCCAGGCTATTCCAGGCTACCTGTAGGCCACTTTCCAGTTGATCCGTCATCCTGACGATTACGATTGCAAGGAGCAACGCCTCATGTCCGATACTTCAACGCCGCCGCTGCGCGTTCTGTTCTGCTGCGGCGTCACGCAGAATTTCTTCGATCTGTCGCGCGAGCAGATCGGCGAAGTCTGGCAGGCTTACGGCAAGATGCTGGCCGCCGTCGAGTCGATGCAAGGCGTCAAGGTGCTCGGCATCATGGACGACGACCGTCTCACCGTCGGCCATGCCGACAATTCGCCGTGGACCTTTTACATCATGGCCGACGTGCGCGATTTCGACACCGCCGTGGCCGTGTGCAATCTGTATCGCACTACGCCGGTGGGCGAATACAACCTGTGGCGCTATGGGAAGATCGAAGCGCGGGTCGGGCGCGCGCTGCAGGTGCCGCCGCAACATGCCCATGCAGCGTGAGCGCGACGCCATGAATGCCGCTCCCGCCACGCTTGCCCTGTTGACCGAGCGGCTTGCCGCGCTCGAAGCCGAATCCGCGGTGCGCCGCACGATGTCGCGCTATATGGCGCTATGCGACGTGCCGTGCAGCGCGCTCGAAGGCGAGTCGCTCGCCGCGCTCTTTACCGCCGACGCGATCTGGGAAGGCGTCGGCCCGCAGTACGCGAGCAGGTTCGGCCGCCTGACGGGCCACGCCGAAATCCTGACGATGCTCACGCGCTACCTGCCGCCGTCGCCGCATTTCTCGGTGAACGTGCACTTCCTCACGTCGGAAACCATCCACGTGCAAGGCGCGAACGCGAAAGGCCGCTGGATCATGCTGCAGGCTTCGGGCTATGTCGATGCACAGGCCGAGCTGATCGCGGCGCGACTCGAAGTGGATTTCGCGCCTGCCGGCAATGGCCGCGACTGGCTCATCACGCACTTTCGCACGGAACGCCTGTTCGACGCGCCGTGGCAAGTCAATGCAAGGAAACCGCAGACATGAACGAGTTTATCCAGACCCTGTCGTTAGGCAGCAGCGGTCCGAGCATCGCGATCAAGGACACGATCGATATCGCCGGCTACCCCACCACCGCCGCGAGCCGCGCGCTGGCGGATACGCCACCCGCGCGGCGGCATGCGCAGGTGGTTGAACGGTTGCTGGCGGCGGGCTGGCATATCGTCGGCAAAACGAACATGCATGAACTGGCGTTCGGCATGACCGGCATCAACGACTACACCGGCACGCCGCAGAATCCGCAGGACGCCACGCGCATTCCGGGCGGATCGTCGAGCGGATCGGCGGCCGCGGTCGGGCTGAAACTCGCCGACGCCGCGCTCGGCACCGACACCGGAGGTTCCATTCGCGGCCCCGCCGCATGCTGCGGCGTGATCGGATTGAAGCCCACCTTCGGGCGCGTGTCGCGGCTCGGCGTGGCGCCGCGAGAATCCACGCTCGACTGTGTCGGGCCATTTGCGCGCGACATGCGCATGCTCGCCGCCGCGATGCTCGCCATAACCGCGGATTTCGATGCGAACGCCGCGCACGCGTGGCAAGGCCCGTGCAAGGTCGGTATCGTGCAGGCCGACGCCACGGCCGACATTCTCGCCGCCGTGGCACGCGCCGCCGACACGGCCAACTGTACCGCGCATACGTTGCAACTCACGGGTCTCGCAGCCGCTTTCGACGCGGGCCTCACCGTCATCAACGCCGAGACTTCGCGCGCGTTCGGGCATCTGGTGGCAGGCGGAAAGATCGGCGCGGATCTCGACGCGCGCCTGCGCGCGGCAGCCAACACCACCGCCGCGCAAGTCGATGCGGCGGAACAGGTGCGCCGCCAGTTCACGGCGGCCATCGACCACGCGCTCGACAACGCCGACGTATTGATTCTGCCCACACTGCCCGCTCTGCCCATCACCCTCGAAGAAGCGCGCAGCGGCAAGTCCGTGATCGCGATGTCCTCGCTGATCCGGCCGTTCAATCTGAGCGGGCATCCCGCGTTGAGTTTGCCGCTGCCGGTTGAAGGCTCGCCGCTCAAGGCGGGGTTGCAGATCGTGGGACGCAAGGGGCATGACGAGCAGGTGTGCGCAATCGCGGCACGTTTCGAAGCCGCCCTTGCCGCCTGACGCAGGCATCAAGTCATGCCGCCCGCGCGGCTGGCTGTTTTATCCGGAGCGCAAGCAATGCAGAAGAGAGTCGTACTCGTCACCGGCGCCGCGCGTGGTCTGGGCGCCGCGCTTGCCGCGCGCTTTCACGCGGCGGGCTACGCGGTCGCGATCGGCGATATTGCGTTCGATGCGGCACAAGCCCTTGCGCGCGATCTGAGCGCAGACGGTTCCAGCGCATTCGCCCTGCATCTCGACGTCACCGCGAAGGCCGCTTTCACTGCTGCGCGCGACGCCATTCTTCAACGCTGGGGCCGTGTCGACGCGTTGGTCAACAACGCGGGTGCCTCCAAAGTCGTGTCCGTGATGGACATTACGGCGGAGCAGTTCGATCAGGTCATCAACGTCAATTTGCGGAGCGTGCTGTTCGGCTGCCAGGTGTTCGGCCAGCATTTCGCCGACACGGGCATGGGCCGCATCGTCAACATCGCGTCGCTCGCGGGACAGAACGGCGGCTCGGCGACCGGCGCGCATTACGCGGCGGCGAAAGGCGGGGTGATTACGCTCACCAAGGTATTCGCGCGCGACCTCGGCGCGGCGGGCGTGACCGTCAACGCCATTTCGCCCGGCCCGATGGATCTGCCGATCGTGCATGAAAGCGTGGCGGCCGACAAACTGAAGGCGGTGATCGCGAATATTCCCGCAGGCCGTCTCGGCTCGGCGGATTATGTCGCCGATGTTGCCGTGATGCTCGCGGCGGAAAATGCTTTCTTCGCGAACGGCGCGTGCTGGGATGTGAACGGCGGGCTGTTCATGCGCTGACGGCTGAAGCCGGCTCGTGCCACGAGCGGCAGGCGCTCGATGCTGCATGCCGCAGTTGGCCGCAGACTAGCCACCCCGACTGCGGGTTATAGGCTTTCTCGACGAAATCCATCACGCCGATAGCCGCCTGGTGAGGTGGCGTGACGATGCCGGACGTGCTCAGGCCTCGCTATCCCACTGAACGAGCAGTTCAGCGGGAATAGCCTTCACCACTTCCGCGTACCGCTTGCCCACCAGCAGCTCAGCACGCCTGAGCAGCAACGGAACCGGACTGCTCGGCTCGCTTTTCTCAAACCACTCGCGCGCCTGCCTGATCAGTTCGAGCGCGGCATGGCGATCTACGGCGGCCGTGCCGGCGCGCTCGCCTGCGGACATATCAATATCCGCGTGTACTGTCTGCGCTTCGCGCGCGGCCGGGGAATCCCGAGTCGCATCTTCCACGCGTTGTTCGACGCTGGGCGGGTCGATCGTCGCGGTCCCGGCCTTCGCCCGCACCGGGCGCGCGTCGCCCTGCGCGACGTGCCGGAGCAACCGCGTCAGCGTCGACAGATCCGGCGCGTGCATGCCCAGGTGTTCCCGGCTCCATGCGTCGATCGCGGCCAGGCTTGCGAAGGCCTCGTCGAAACCCGTCAGCGTTTCCTGCTGCTGCGAACGCAGATCGTCGAGTTGCCGCGTCACCGATTCCGGCGCGAGCGCATCGCTCGGGCGAGGCTGCGCAAACGCCCGTTCAATGTCGCGCATCTGAAGGCGCGTCGCAGTCGACTTCGTCAACGCGATTTCGCGCACATCCGCGAGCAGGCCGTCCGCGTCCGTCAGCGCCTGCAAGGCGTTCATGCGGATTTCGAGCGCGGCCTCGCGATCCGCGTCGACGCCGGGCTGCGGGTGAATCTGCTCGGGAAACGCGGCCAGCCACGCGGCCAGCAGGCCAACGCCCTCGGCAAGACCGGCCGCGCCGCTGAGCCGGGTGCGGCAGCGCGCGAACAGCACAGCGAGGCGCATGTCCTTGCTGCGCACCATCAGACGCCGGCAGTCGCGATCGACGTCGCTCCAGTTGACGGGTTCCGGCGACCCTACGAAATCGCCGTATTGCGCTTCCTGCCTCGCGGTCATTCTCGCCGCGAGAACGACGAATTCCGGATCGTATTCGAGGTCGATCCCGCACGGCGCGGCAGCGTCCACCGGCGCCATCCAGTCATGCGACGGGGCGGCCTTGATCCGTTCGGGTTTCTGGAGGGAGGATTTTCTGCTATTGCTCATTGTTGACCTTCACACTACATGCCAGCGGATTTGCCAGGCCACGGGACCACGCCCGGCCCGGCACGCATTCCGGTGACGTTCAACTGACTCGTTTCCAGATCGGGCTAACGCCTGCGCTCAAGCCTTTCCGTCGTATCGCCGTGCGGCCATTCAGTCCTGCTGCCGCGGGATAGCCGCACGGTCGGTCATCGAACGCCCCCGTGTGCCGCGCAATGTTGCGCGGGCAACGGGCTGTCGAGTCCCAACGTATGGTGTTCGCGCCGCGCCAACGCGGGCGGCAACACGCGCGCGCGCCGCGCGGCTGCGGCGAGATACTCTTCCGGCGCGAAAAGAGCCAGAACTTCGGGCACTGGCTCCGCCGCCGCAAAATCAGCTTCGTGGTCCGCGGCGAGCGGGCCGAAGACGTCCTCCACGAAACGCGCACCGGACAGAAACGCCTCGATCGAGCCGACGTGCGGCGGTTGGGCTGCGGCTGACGCTTCGTCGTGCGAGGCCGGCTGCACGCCGGTCGAAAACACCGGCTGCCCTTCCCACCCCACGGCGAGCGACGCATGGGGATCGTCGAGCGCGCGGCGATACTGCTCGTGCAGCACCTCGATCAGATCCACGGCGCCCTGCTCCACGCCGTCGCTTTCCTGCCGCGGCTCGCCGCTCTCCGATGCCAGCGCGGCGCCGATCAGGCCGAAGATCGCATTGCGGCCGCGCAGATCTTCATCAACGCCGTGCTCGGAATCGGATTCGTGGACGCCCGGATGATCGCCCTCTGCCTCGCGGCCGAAGCGGCTGTTTCGCGACAGTTCGCATTCCGCTTCTGCCGCGCCTGGTTCGATGCGAGCGGACGCATCGACGTCACGCCTGATAAGTCTGCTTGCCCACATGTCATTACCCATGCTTTCCTGATTGGCGGGAGTCGTATTCTAAACAAAATTGGCAAGCATCTTCCCACTCAATATGAATAAATGTGATTTCTACGATTATTCTTATTTTCAAAATAAAAAATTAGGAATCAATCCGTTCACGAACGTAATTTTTCAACATTTCATGATTTCCATCACGATTTCCAGATAAATAACAAATTCAATATCCATCATCAAAACAAGATGTTATAGATCGAAGTCGGTCGGATTAGGGCTTGCCCGACGAATTATCCGAAGCCACCCATGAAATTTCCCAATGTTGGTCATTTGCAAGTTTTTCGGCTGGCGTCAATTGACGGACCATGCAGTTCAAGTGCTTAATATGCCCCAGACAATTTGATTGAATTAAAGGAATACGGGGACTTCATAATGCGAATCCGATTCGAAATCAACCGGATCAGATAGCTTATAAGACTTATTCCTGACCGGGTTTCGCGCAAATCAGCAATTACATTGCCCGCGCCGGTTGAAAGTAAAAAACCAAAAACAACGAATCAGAGAAACCACATGGCGATTTCACGTCAGGCGCTTTTCGGCAAGCTTGGAACCACGCTGTACAGAAGCATCGAGTCCGCCACGGCCTTTTGCAAGCTGCGCGGCAACCCTTATATCGAGCTCGTGCACTGGCTGCATCAGTTGCTGCAACAACCCGACTCGGACCTGCATCGGCTCGTGCGGCATTGCGGTATCGAGCGCGAAACACTGGATCGCGATATGGCCCGCGCGCTGGCCGCGCTGCCGGCAGGCGCCAGTTCGATCAGCGATTTCTCGCATCACGTGGAACTGGCCGTCGAGCGGGCCTGGGTGCTCGCCACGCTCAGCTTCAATGACCGGCGTATCCGCAGCGCCTGGCTCGTCGCCGCACTCGTGCAGACGCCGGAATTGCGCCGCGTGCTGCTTTCCATCTCGCCGGCGTTCGGCAAGCTATCTGTCGTGGGTCTGGACGAAGCGCTGCCGGCCTATATGGAGAATTCGCCCGAAGCCGCCGAGGCGCCCTACGACAACAGCAATTTTTCAACCGCGGTGCCGGGCGAGGCTTCTCACGCCCTTCCCGCGCAATCGAAAGGGTCGCCGCTCGAACAGTTCTGCACCGACCTCACCGTGCGTGCGCACAGCGGCGAAATCGATCCGGTGGTCGGCCGCGAACTGGAAATTCGCACCATGATCGACGTGCTGCTGCGCCGGCGCCAGAACAATCCGTTGCTGACCGGCGAGGCCGGCGTCGGCAAGACCGCGGTCGTCGAAGGGCTCGCCTGCGCGATCGCCACCGGCAACGTGCCGCCCAGGCTGGTGGGCGTGCGCCTCCTGAGCCTCGACGTGGGCGCGCTGCTCGCCGGCGCCAGCATGAAGGGCGAATTCGAGTTGCGTTTGAGAGGCGTGCTGGAAGCCGCGCTGAAGTCGGCCGTACCGGTGATCCTGTTCGTCGACGAAATCCATACGCTGATCGGCGCGGGCGGCCAGGCCGGCACGGGCGACGCGGCCAATCTGCTGAAACCCGCGCTCGCGCGCGGCGCGATCCGCATGATCGGCGCGACCACCTGGGCGGAATACAAACGGCACATCGAAAAAGACGCGGCGCTCACGCGGCGCTTCCAGGTCCTGCAGGTGCGGCAGCCGCAGGAACCGGCGGCGATCGACATGGTGCGCGGCCTCGCGAACACGTTCTCGCGGCATCACGGCGTTGTCGTGCGTGACCAGGCGATCCGCGCGGCGGTGAGGCTGTCGCATCGCTACATTCCCTCCCGCCAGTTGCCGGACAAGGCAATCAGTCTTCTCGACACGGCGTGCGCGCGCGTCGCGCTTTCGCAGCATGCACCGCCGCGAGAATTGCAGGACGCGCGTCAACGCGTGCTGGCCGCGCGCGTCGAAAGCGAGTTGCTCGTCGCGGAATCGCGTATCGGGCTCGATACCGCGAGCGCATTGGCGGCGGCCCGAACGCGCATCGGCGAACTGGTCGCTGTCGAAGAGCGCATCGAAGCGCGCTGGAAAGCACAACTCGCGGCGGCGCAAGCCTTGCTCGCCGCCCGTGATGCGGCGCTCGGGGCCGATCACGGCGCGCCGCACACCGGCGCGAACAGTGACGCATGCGCGTCGCCCGATTCGCTCAAGGATCTGGAGCGCGCCCTCACGCAATTGCAGGGCGATGCGCCGCTGGTGTTTCCCGAGGTGAGCGAAGCAATCGTCGCCGAAGTGGTATCGGATTGGACCGGCATTCCCGTGGGCCGCATGGTCACCGACGAAGTGGCCGCCGTGCAATCACTGCCCGCCACGCTCGAAGCCCGCGTGATCGGCCAGCCCGATGCATTGCGTCAGATCGGCGAGCGGGTGCAAACCGCACGCGCCGGGCTCACGGATCCGAAGAAGCCGCTCGGCGTATTCCTGCTCGCGGGCCCTTCCGGTGTGGGCAAGACCGAGACGGCGCTCGCCCTCGCGGAGGCGCTCTACGGCGGCGAGCAGAACCTGATCACCGTCAATATGAGCGAGTACCAGGAGGCGCACACGGTCTCCGGACTGAAAGGCGCCCCGCCCGGCTATGTCGGCTACGGCGAAGGCGGTGTGCTCACGGAAGCCGTGCGGCGGCGCCCCTATTCCGTGGTGCTGCTCGACGAAATCGAGAAAGCCCATCGCGACGTGCACGAAATGTTCTTCCAGGTGTTCGACAAAGGCTATATGGAAGACGGCGACGGCCGCTATATCGATTTCCGCAACACCACGATCCTGCTCACGAGCAACGCCGGCTCGGAGCTGATCGCGAGCCTGTGCGCGGACGCGCCGCTCCCGCCCGATGCCGAAGGTCTGCGCGAAGCTCTCACGCCCGCGTTGCTCAACGCATTTCCCGCGGCGTTTCTCGGCCGCGTCACCGTGGTGCCGTACCGGCCGCTCGCGCATGAATCGCTTGCGCGCATCGTGCGGCTGCATCTGGACCGCGTCGTCACTCGCATGGCGCAGGTTCACGACATTGCGCTTGCCTACAGCGGGCAAGTGGTCGACTACATCGTTGGCAGATGCCTGGTTCAGGAAACCGGAGCCCGCGTGCTGATTGGCTTTATCGAACAACACGTGCTGCCGCGCCTTTCCGCGTTATGGCTCGACGCGTTGGCGTCGAAACAGCCCATCACGCGTATTGAAATCGGCGTGGTCGACGCCAGCGCGCCACCCACTGCCGCTCTCGCTTTCCCCTGCACGTATGCGCATGCCCCGGCAATGCCGGCAGCAGCCGCAACGCCGTCCACCCTTTCCGTCGCGCAGGTTGACTGAACGCTGCCGACTCTTCACCACCCGTTCACGGAGACCTCCATGTCCGTTCCCAGCAGTTCGCAGAAATTCATCGCGCTCAATCGGGCGCCACGTGTGCAGATCGAGTACGACGTCGAAGTCTACGGCTCCGAGAAGAAAGTCGAATTGCCGTTCGTCATGGGCGTGCTGTCCGACCTCTCCGGCAAGCCCGTCGAAGCGCTGCCGCCGGTCGCCGAGCGCGGTTTCCTCGATATCGATATCGACAATTTCGACGAGCGGATGAAGGCGATCGGCCCGCGCGTCGCATTCGCCGTGCCGAACACGCTTTCGGGCGACGGACAACTGGTGGTGGATATGACTTTCGAGAGCATTGAAGACTTCTCGCCGGCAGCCGTCGCCCGCAAGGTCGATTCGCTGCGGCAACTGCTCGAAGCGCGCACGCAACTCGCCAACCTGCAAACGTATATGGACGGCAAGTCCGGTGCGGAATCGCTCGTCAACAGGCTGCTGCAGGATCCGGCGTTGCTGAAATCGCTCGCGGCCACGCCGAAGCCGCAGGTTGCGCACACCGCCGGCGACACAGTAGAACCCGCGGACGCGACCCGCTGATCGAGCGGACAGAACAGACTCAGAGGACATAACATGGCAAAACAGCAAATACAGGCCGCCGCCGCGGACGTACATACGCAGTCCGACTTTACCCAGCTGCTCAACCAGGAATTCAGGCCGAAAACCGAACAGGCTCGCGAGGCTGTCGAACACGCCGTGCAAACCCTCGCCGAGCAGGCGTTGCTGCAGTCGGCCACGATCAGCGACGACGCGTACAAGAGTATCGAGGCGATCATCGCCCAGATCGATCACAAGCTTTCCGAACAGATCAATCTGATTCTGCACCATGCCGAGTTCCAGAAACTGGAGTCGGCCTGGCGTGGCATGCACCATCTGGTCTCCAACACCGAAACCGACGAACGCCTGAAGATCCGCTTCATGGATGTGTCGAAAGACGAGTTGCGGCGCACGATGAAACGCTACAAAGGCATTGCCTGGGATCAGAGCCCGCTCTTCAAGCAGATCTACGAAGAAGAGTATGGCCAGCTCGGCGGCGAGCCTTATGGCTGCCTCGTGGCCGACTACTATTTCGACCATACGCCGCCCGACGTCGATCTGCTCGGCTCGATCGCCAAAGTGGCCGCGGCGGCGCACACGCCGTTCATTTCCGGCGCGTCGCCTTCGGTGCTGCAGATGGAATCGTGGCAGGAGCTCGCCAATCCGCGCGACCTGACCAAGATCTTCACGCAGAACCTCGAGTACGCACCGTGGAACTCGTTGCGCAATAGCGAAGACGCGCGTTATGTCGGCCTCGCCATGCCGCGTTTCCTCGCCCGCCTGCCCTACGGCGTGAGAACCAACCCCGTCGACGAATTCGATTTCGAAGAGGACACCAACGGCTCCGATCACCGCCGCTACGCATGGGCCAACGCGGCCTATGCAATGGGTGTGAATATCAACCGTTCGTTCAAGCTGTACGGCTGGTGCTCGCTGATCCGCGGCGTCGAATCGGGCGGCACGGTCGAAAATCTGCCGTGCCACTCATTCCCCACCGACGACGGCGGCGTCGACATGAAATGCCCGACCGAGATCGCCATCTCGGACCGGCGCGAGGCCGAGTTGTCGAAGAACGGCTTCATCCCGTTGATCCACCGCAAGAACACCGATCACGCCACGTTCATCGGTGCGCAGTCCTTGCAGAAGCCGGCCGAATACTACGACGCCGACGCCACCGCGAATGCGAACCTGTCCGCGCGCCTGCCGTATCTGTTTGCCTGCTCGCGCTTCGCGCATTACCTCAAGTGCATCGTGCGCGACAAGATCGGCGCGTTCAAGGAACGCGAGGAAATGCAGCGCTGGCTGAACGAGTGGGTCATGCATTACGTCGACGCGGACCCCGCCAACTCGTCGCAGGAAACCAAGGCGCGGCGGCCGCTCGCCGCCGCCGAGGTGGTAGTGGACGAAGTGGAAGGCAACCCCGGCTACTACCAGGCGAAGTTCTTCCTGCGCCCGCACTTCCAGCTCGAAGGGCTGACGGTGTCGTTGCGCCTCGTCGCGAAACTGCCGTCCATCAAGGAAGCGGCTTGACTGACCCGTCCGGGAGCGGGCTCCTGGATGCAGACCCTGCTGGCTGTGCGAAAGCAGGTGTCCATCCGGGTGTCGCCCCGCTTTCCGTTCGTGATTCTTTACCGATTGCGATCCCGATTGCGATCCCGATTTCGATCCCGACTGCAATCCGATTCGAGGCGTTGATATGTCCGATGAAAACTACGATGTCGATGCAGCCGTCAGGTATCTGAACGCGCACGCCCATGCGGATTCCACCAGCCGATGCGCGGCCTACGTGCGGCAGGCGCTGGCGGCCGGCGGAATCGTCATTCCCCAGGGGCCGGCCGTCAATTACGCAAAAAATTACGGCCCGGTTCTGCGCGAGCATGGATTCGCCGAGGTATCCGCGAGTGAGCTGATTGCGCCGCGCAAAGGAGACACGGCCGTCATCCAGCCTTATCCCGGCGGCAATGTCGCCGGCCACATCACCATGTACAACGGCCAGCGGTGGGTCTCGGATTTTCGCCAGAACGACATGTGGGGCGGACCGGGCTATCGCCAGCACAAGCCTGCGTACAAGGTGTATCGCTGGCAGGGGGCGCAATGACGCGATGGCGAGCCTGCGCGTTAGCGGCGATGGCATGGGCGGTTCTCGGCGTGCATCCGGCGCTTGCACAAAGCGCCGATTCGGCGAAGCGGTTTCTGCAAGGCCTCTATGGCGCCTATACGTTCAACGGCGATCCTCCCGGCATTGAAGCGTCCGGCGCCCGCGCCATTGCCTCGCCGTCGCTCCTGCAATTGATCAGGAAAGACCAGCGCGCATTGAACGGAGAGGCCGGCTATCTGGACATGGATCCGCTGTGCCGCTGCCAGGACTTCGACGTGAAAACGACCGGCGTCGACGTCACGCTGGAGAAGCACCACAAGGCGAAGGCTGTCGTGACGTTCACGAACTTCAGGGAGCCGCGCAAGGTGGAGTTCGATCTGCTTTGGGTTCGTGGCAAATGGCTGATCGACGATATCAGGGGCAGCGACGATCGGCGCGGTCTTCGCGAGGCCCTGCAGACAGAGATTGCCGATCTGGCCAGCAAGTAGTGGGAACCGGCTGTAGATATTCAACATCAAGGAGCTTTTTAGATGGCACAAGACATTTTTCTCAAGATCAACGGCATCGACGGAGAATCGCCGGACGCTGCGCACAAGAACGAGATCGAGGTGAAGAGCTGGGGCTGGCGCGTGTCCCAGCAGGCGAACATGCATGCGGGCTCCGGTGGCGGCGCGGGAAAGGCCACGGTGGATGACCTCGAGTTCGAACACCTCGTGGATCGGGCAAGCCCGAACCTGATGAAATACTGCCTGACGGGCAAGCACGTCGACCAGGCTGTGCTGGTGGTGCGCAAAGCCGGTGGCAATCCGCTCGAATTTCTGAAGATCACCATGAGCGATGTGATCGTCACTCAGGTTCATCCGTCCGGCAGCAACGGCGACGACGGTATTCGCGAGCACGTTCGCCTGTCGTTTGCGAAGGTCAGGCAGGAATACGTGGTTCAGAACGCACAAGGCGGTAGCGGCGGCGCCGTGACGGCCGGGTACGACATCAAGGGCAACAAGGAGGCTTAAGCCAGCTTAAGCCGACCTGCCGCCCATTGCCCAGGCAGGCGTCCCGGCCCGCCTGGGCCTTTCCGGTTTGCTGCCCTGCTGCCGCTTCTATCGCGCCTCATTTTGCGTTGCCCAATGCGTCTCATCACCCTTGTTATCGCTCTCGCTTTTGCCTCCGCGCTGACCGCGTGCGCCAGCAGCGATCCAAAGACCGCGAAGGAACCCGTCAAGCTCGAACTGTCGGTGGTGGCGTCCGCGGGCGTCAATCCGGACGACCAGAAGCGCGCGGCGCCGATCGTCGTGCGCGTCTATGAATTGAAAACCGACGGCGCATTCAATTCCGCCGACTTTTTTTCATTGCAGGACAAGGACAAAACCGTTCTCGCGGAGGATCTGGTGACGCGGACGCAATTCCAGTTGCGGCCAGGGGAGAGCAGATCGATCCGCACGAGAGCCGATCCCGCAACGACCGTCGTCGGGGTGCTCGCGGCCTACCGGGATCTGCCCAACTCGGTATGGCGCGCGGTCTATCCGCTGCCGGCGGCGCCGGACGCCGCCTGGTACCGCAACGCGCCCAAACTGAAACTGACCATCGATCTTGAAGCGAACGCAATCAGGATTACCGAGATTAAATAGTGGAATGAACGCATGAGCTGGCACAACAAAGTCGTCTGGAGCGAGGGGCTTTTTCTGCGCCCGCAGCTTTTCCAGCAGCAGGAGCGGTACCTCGAACATTACGCGCACCGGCGCGCGGCCACCCTGTCGCCGTTTTTCTTCGGCTTCAGTCATTACAGCCTCGATAGCGAGGCACTGGCGCTCGGCAAGGTAATCGTGAAGTCGGCCAGCGGCGTGTTCGCGGACGGCACGCCGTTCGATACGCCCGGCAGCACGCCGCCGCCCGCGCCGCTCACCATCCGCGCGGAACATCTCGATCAACTGATCTATCTCGCCGTGCCTGTGCGCGTGCCGAACGCCGAAGAGACGACGTTCGACAACGCCGCCGACTCGCTTGCCCGCAACTTCGTGTTCGACACCGAGCTGCGCGATACGAATTCGATCGGACAAGGCCCGAAGACCGTGCAGTTGTCGAATCTGCGGCTGCGCCTCGTGCCCGAGAAGGAACTGACCGACGCATGGATCGGACTCGCGCTGACACGCGTGAAGACGATTCGCGCGGACAGCAGCATCGTTCTGGACGATACATTGATTCCGCCGGTGGCGGGCTTCGGCGCAAGCGAGCTGCTCACGAGCTGGCTCGCGAAGATTCACGAGCTCACGCGCCTGCGTGCAAACTCGCTCGCAATCCGGCTGACCGGCGCCAACGGCAACGCCGGCACCACGGCGGAAGTCTCCGACTATCTGCTGTTGCAAACGCTCAACCGTTACGAGCCGTTGCTTCAGCATCTGCGGCGGGTGCCGACCACCTCGCCGGCGGATCTGTACGCGCTGCTGCTCAGCATGGCAGGAGAACTGTCGACCTACCTGCGCACCGACAGCCGGCGTCCGCTCGACTCCCATCCCGCCTATCAGCACAGCACGCCGCATCTCTGCCTGAAGCCTCTGGTGGACGACACGCACGTGCTGCTCAATGCGGTGCTGGTGCGTAGCGCGCAGAGCATCGAACTGAAGGAACTGGGACACGGCATGCGCAACGCCGTGGTCGATCCCGTCGACATGGCCGGCTTCACCGCGGTGGTGCTCGCGGTGCACGCCGCGATGCCGCCCGACCTGCTCCAGCAACAGTTTGCCGCCCAGGCGAAAGCCGGTCCTTCTGAACGGCTGCCGGATCTGGTGCGCGGACATCTGCCGGGCATCACGCTGCAGGCGTTGCCGGTGCCGCCGCGACAGATCCCGTTCAACGCGGGCTTCGTCTATTACGAGCTCGCGCGAAGCGGTCCGTTGTGGGACGAGGTGGCGCGGCACGGCGGACTCGCCCTGCACGTGGCCGGCGAGTTCCCGTCGCTGAAGCTCGAACTGTGGGGCGTGCGCAGCTAACACGCATGAGCCGGTAGCAGGCCGCGCGAACTGCTCGTGCCTCGAATCGGCAGGGGCCACAAACATCCAGAGAATAAAGGTCAGTCAGTGAATTCAGAAGCAGCGAACCGTTCAGGCGAGCGTGATCCGTGGTCCGGCGACCAGGGCCGCATACCGGCTCCCGTCTCGCGTGCCGCGCCGGATGGAGCGTCTTCACGAGGCGCGGGCGCGGCGCCGTCTGACCCGCCTCCTCATCGGGATGTACCGCCGGGTGAATCGGCTGCGGAGCGCCTTGCGGCCATCAGGGCGGCGCGCAACCCGCTGCTCGAAGCAGCTCGCCCATTGCTGCGAGCCCTGGCGGACCTGCCCGTGCAGTTGAAACGGGACGAGATAGAACAGCTGCGCATGCTGCTGGAGCAGGAAGTGCGGATGTTCCAGAAACTCTGCGACCAGATCAGCATCCGCCGCGATCATATGCTCGGCGCACGCTATTGTCTGTGTACGGCGCTCGACGAGGCCGCGATGCAAACGGTATGGGGCAAAGGCGGAGAGACCGGCGTCGAGTGGAATACCAACGGACTCGCCACGCTTTTCCACGAAGACCGGCAAGGCGGCACCAAAGTCTATCTGCTGATCGGGCGGCTGATGAGCGATTCGCACGAACATCTCGACCTGCTCGAACTCATTTACCGGATTCTTAGCCTGGGCTTCGAAGGCCGCTACCGCTACGAGGCCGATGGGCGACGCAAACATGAAACCGTGCGTCAGCGGCTCTACAACGAGATCATGACGCGGCGCGGGAGTCTCGCCGTCGCGCTGTCGCCGCACTGGCAATCGCACGTAAAGGGCAGGCGCGTGTCGTTCTTCGACTTCCCGGTATGGGTCACGCTCGCCGTTCTGTCAGTCATCCTGATCGGTCTGTTCGGCTATTTCAAATACGAACTGCTGAACCGGAGCGCGGAGGTGCGCAAACAGATCGCCGACATCGGGCGCATGACGCCGCCTGTCACGCGCGCACTGCATCTCAAGGAACTGTTGAAGAACGAGATCGCCGCGGGCACCGTGAGCGTCGACGAAGACGCGCATCACAGTTCGGTGACGTTCCGCGGAGATTCGATGTTCCCGCCGGGAGCGGCGGCGGTGAAGACCTCGATGACGCCGTTGATCACGAAGATCGCGGGCGAAATTGCCAAGGTGCCGGGCAAGGTGACGGTGTTGGGATACACCGACAACGTGCCGATAAAAAGCCGTCAGTTCGCATCGAACGCAGCGCTCTCCGAAGAGCGCGCGACGCAGATCATGCAGATGCTTCAGACAGCGGGCGTGCCAGCGGTCCGGCTCGAAGCCGTGGGCAGGGGCGACGCCGATCCGATCGGGGATAACACGACCGTGCAGGGGCGCGCGCAGAATCGCCGCGTCGAAATCACGGTCGCGCAATAGCCGCTGAAGAAACGCCCGCCATAACGTCAAAGCAATAGCGGGTCAAAAAGGCCACTCGGGAAATTCAAGCATGAAGAAGTTGACGTTGCCCGCGAATTTCGGATCCCTTAGCTGAGTGAGATTATGCCACCCGTTGGTTCTGGGCAGCGTACCAGTCCCGCTCGAACTGCATCGGACTGACGTAGCCCAACGTCGAGTGCAAGCGCGAATGATTGTAGAAGCTCAACCAGTCGATTACCTCGTCCATCGCTTCCCGACGCGTTGCAAAGCGCTGGCCAAGGATGCGTGCTCGCTTGAGCGATCCCCACAAGCTCTCGGTCGGCGCGTTGTCCCAACAATTTCCTCGACGGCTCATCGAGCTGCGCATGCCGTAGCCCTTAAGCAGGTCCTGGAAGTCACGACTGCAATACTGGCTACCGCGGTCGCTATGGACGATCAGGCCCGCTTCCGGCCGGCGGCGAAACCACGCCATACGCAGCGCGTCAGACACCAGCTCCGTGCGCATGTGCGGCTGCATCGACCAGCCCACCACCTGACGGCTGAACAGGTCGAGGATGACGGTCAGAAACAGCCAACCCTCGTCCGTCCAGATGTACGTGATGTCCGTAGTCCAGACCTGATCTGGACGCGCGGGAGAGAAGTCTCGTTGCAGCAGGTCCGGCGCGACCGGCAGGCTGTGGTTGCTGTCGGTCGTGACCTTGAACCGGCGTTTGGTCTTCGCCCTGATGCCGTGCAGCTTCATGAGCTGTTGGACACGATCCTTGCTGACGCGAATGCCCTGGGCCAGCAACTTCTTCCACACGCGCGGCCAGCCGTACTCGCCTTTGGATTCAGCGTGCACGGCCTTGATGTGCACCAGCAGAGCGTCGTTGCTGATGCGTCGGCGCGCTCGGTCAGTATCGACATCCCGCGCCTTGCGCGCGTGGTAACCGCTGGGGCTGACACCCAGCACCTGGCAGGTCAGGGACACCGGCCATTGTCGGCTGTGAAGCTCGATCCAGGCGTACTTCATGCCGACACCTTTGCAAAGTACGCCGTGGCTTTTTCCAATATGTCGCGCTCCATTTTCACGCGTGCCAACTCCGCGCGCAGCCGGGCAATCTCCATCTGTTCAGGAGAAACCTGTTTGCCTGCGCCGTTCAGCTTCCCAGCGGCATCGGCCTTAACCCAGTTGTGCAGCGTCTTCGGGCTGATACCCAGTATCTTCGCCACCGCCGCCATGCTCTGGCCGCCGCGGACCATGCGCACGGCTTCCAGCATGAATTCCCGCGTATATCGGGCTCTCGGATTACCCATCTTTCCTTCCTCCTTGCGTGAGTTTTACACACTCAGCAAGGGATCCATTTTTTGCGGGCAAGCTCAAGTTGTCGTTTCTGGTATCGCGCCAGTTCCTCGCACTCGTCGCGCTGCTCGTCGTCGCGCTGGTGATCTGGTTTGTCGGTCCCCTCGTGGCGTTCGGCGGCATGAAGCCGCTCGCCACCGTCGGCATGCGCGTGCTGGTGATCGCGCTCATGCTGGCCGGCGTGCTGCTATGGCTGGCCGGCTGGTCCCCCAGTGTGTTCTTCGTGGCGCTACTGTGTCTGCTGATCTGGCAGGCCTCGCCGCTTCTCGCGTTCGGCCGTGAACAGCCGTTCATGCCCGCCTCGGCGCGCGTTATCGCGATTGCACTCGTACTGGCGATATTCGTCGTGTACTGGGCATTCCGGCTCTGGCAAAAAATGCGTAGCGACGCGCAGTTCCTCAAGAGCCTGCTCGAATTCGGCGGCAGGAAAGAGGCCTCGCCCGCGGCGGAGCAACTGGCGAACGTGCAGGCGATCGTATCCGGCGCGCTGGCGCGCCTGAAGGCAATGCGCACCGGAGCGCGCGGAATCGGGCGGCTGTTTCAGGGCAAACGCTACCTGTACGAACTGCCGTGGTACATCACGCTCGGTTCGCGGGGCTCCGGCAAGACGACCGCCTTGCTCAATGCGGGATTGTCGTTTCCCGTCGCGGCGCAGATGCAGCGCACCATCGGCGCGCTTGCCGGCACCGAGTCAGTCGACTGGTGGCTGACCAACGACGCAGTGCTGATCGATACCGCGGGTCACTATACGCGGCACGGCACCTCGCAGCGTGAACGCCTGTCGTCGACGCTCGCTGCCGCGGCCGCAAAGTCTGCTGACAAGGCGAAGGCTGCGTCGAAGAATGAAAACGCGAGCGACAAGGGCAAAACAGCCGTGGCGTTCTCCGCGCAAGCCGGCGCGGCGGCAGGCTCCAGCCCGGGCAATCCGGATGCGGCCCGGTTGCACGAGAAAACCGATGCGGACGAATGGTTCGGCTTTCTGGCGCTGCTGCGCAAGCACCGGCCGCGCGCGCCGATCAACGGCGCAATACTGACCCTGGAACTTGCCACGCTGACGGGGCTGGACGAGAACGCGCGCATGGCCGAAGCCGCCGCGTTGCGCGGCCGTCTCGCGGAGCTGCGCGAAACGCTAGGCATCCGCTTTCCGGTTTATCTGGTCATCACCAAAATGGACCGGCTGAGCGGCTTCAATGAATACTTCGCTTCATTGCCGGCCGAGGGGCGTGCCCAGTCCTGGGGCTTTACCCTGCCCTACGGCAAGGAAACCATTGCGGCCCAGGGCGTGCGCACTCGCTGCGAAGAGGAACTCGGCCTATTGGCAACCCGTCTGGCCGACGGCGTCAACACGCGTTTGCAGGACGAATTCGATTCGACCCGACGCCGGCAGCTTGTCGCGCTATCCGAAGAGTTTGCCGCGCTGTCGCAGCCGCTCGGCGAGTTGATCGAACGCGTGTTCCTCGACTCGCGTTACGACGACACGCAGCTTCACGCCACCCTGCGCGGCGTCTATTTCACGAGCGCGCTTCAAGCCGGCGACACGCTGGTCGCCGAGCGGCGGACAATCGCACAGCGGCTGGCGGCGTCGTTCGATCGGGTGGCGGGCGCGCGCGCGTCCAGACCGGGCGGCAATCAGAGCTACTTCCTGCACGACCTGCTCACCAGAGTGGTATTCGCCGAGTCGCAGCTCGTGCGGCCCAACCTGCGCTGGGAATTCCGTTTCCGTCTGCTGCGGCTCATCGGCCATGCGCTCGCCGTGCTTCTGTTCGCGTGGCTCGCAATCGGGCTGCGGTTCAGTTTCGGCCACAACAGCGACTATCTTTCGCTGATCAGCCGCAAGACCCAGGCGCTGAGCGCAAAGGTCGCGCAACTGTACAAGGAGCCGAAAGCCGAAGCGATCCCCGATACGCTCACCGAGGCGCGCTACCTGCCGGCCTTTCCGGGGCTCGACCTGGCGGACCCGGACAGCGCGTATCGTTTCGGCCTTTATACGGCACCTGAGATTGTCACCGAAAGCAGCCGCACTTACGACATGCTCGAAGACAATCTTCTGCTGCCGCAGATCGTGCGGCGTGTCGAGGACGTCATCGCGCAGGCGGTGGCAAACAGGGATTCGAAGGCGGCCTACGACGCGCTGCGTGTCTACCTGATGCTGTACGACAAGGCCAGATTCAACGCCGACGACGTGAAAGCCTGGGTGCTCAACGACTGGGCGAACACGGACAGCGCGGCGGCTTTCGGCGGCCGGGCCTCGATGATCGGGCACGTTCAGCAGCTCTTTTCAGGCAGCCGCGTGGTTCAGTCACCGTTGATCCGCAACGATTCGCTGGTGCAGCAGGCACGTTCGTTCCTGGATGGCAGCAACGCCACCGAGCGTCTGTATGAACGCGCGAGGACGGCAATGCAAAAGGAAGCGCCCGACGAATTCACGCTGATCCGCGCGGTCGGACCGCAAGCCGGACTCGTCTTCACGCGGGCGAGCGGCGCGCCGCTGTCGCGCGGCGTGCCGGGACTCTTCACCTTCGACGGATACCGCCAACTGTTCGACAAGCGCCTGCCCGAGTTCGTCGCGGCCGCGCGCGACGACGACGCCTGGGTGATGGGCCGCTCCTATCTCGGCGAGGCTCAAAAAAAAACGGCTGAATTCGTCAGCGCCGCGACCGGTGCCGACGACCCTTTGACCGACGCGATCCGCCGGCAATACCTGACGGAATACGCGCGACAGTGGGACGCGTTTCTGGGCGACATCCGCACGGTCAGCGGCACCAGTCTGCAGTTCAACCTCCAGGTGCTGCGCAGTTTCGCGGCGCCGGATTCACCGCTGGCACGGCTCGCTCGCGCGGCGGTGCGCGAGACCACGCTGACGCAACCCGCCACGGCGGCAGACGGCTCCCTCCTGCAGAAGACGACTGACCAACTCAGCCAGCAGGCGGACAGGACGCTCGGGATCCGGGCTTCGGAAATCGTCGAACGCGAGCTGGTGGATAGTCACTTCGCCGCGCTGCGCGAGGTGGTCACGGGCAACGCGGACGCCCAGACCGCCCAGGCTGCCACTGCGCAGGCCGGCAAGACCGGTCTGGACGGCGTGACGAATCTGCTGAACGACTACTATACGTCGCTGACGGTTGCCGACAACGCGCTCGCCAACAACAGCATGCCGCCGGCGAGCGACACCGCGGCGAAGCTCAAGATGACCGCCAACACCATGCCGCCGCCGTTTCGCGCCGTGTTGCTGGCGCTCGCCGGCGACGGCTCGCGCGAGGTGAATCAGGGCATCGGCCAATTGCTGTCGCGGCAGATGCAGGCGGTGGTCGGCGACACCTGCCGTCTCACGATCGAAGGCAACTATCCGTTCGCCGCCGACAGCAGGCGCGAGGTCCGTATCGACGACTTCACGCGCGTGTTCGCGCATGGCGGCATCATCGACGACTTCTTCACGAAGACGCTCGCGACATTCGTGGATACCTCGGCGAAACCCTGGCGCTACAGGACGCTGCCCGGCGCCACCGAGCCTGTCCAGGGACCGGACCTCGAACCCTTCCAGCACGCCAGGGCGATTCGCGAGATCTTCTTTGCCGATGCGGACCAGAAACAGTTGTCCTGGAAGGCCGATATCCGGGTTCCGGAGCTCGATCCGACCATCAGCGCCCTGATGATCGATATCGACGGCCAGACGCTGCTCTATCAGCATGGGCCGGTTACGCCGTTCCCGGTGACGTGGCCGGGCACACGCGGCGGGGTGCGCGCGGAGCTGACGGCCGAACCGCGCATCCGGCCGGAGACTTCGACGCTTGCGGCGGACGGTCCGTGGGCGCTGATGCGGCTGGTTCAGAAAGGACAGATCGTCGAGACCACGATACCCGGCCGCACGCGGGTTGCATTCGACTTCGACGGCCGCAAGGCCGTGCTCGATATCGCGGCGGTGGGCAGCGTCGCCAATCCGCTGACGAGCGATGTGCTGAAGACCTTCAGATGCCCGAGTTCGATGCCGACGCTCACCCTCACCGACAGCGGGCCGCCGCCGGGCCTGCCGCAGGCGGCGCCACCCGCGGCCCCGGATGCGCGCGATTGAAAACGCGCGCAAGTGCAATGGGCAGGAATGCCGACGTGACCGATGTGACCGACGTCATGGCAACCGGAAACGGCGGTCAACGCGGCATGAAAAACCGATGCGTCTTTCCGGTAGTAGACCTTTTCACGCGCTGCGCCCTTGCCCGATGAAGCCCGAGCGGGCCCGATGGATGGCGCAGCGCATCACCGTTTCCGGCTACTTCACGTTGAACGCGTAGTCGCCGTGGGTGCGATGTCCATCCGACGCCACGGCCACCCAATGCACCGTATAGCGGCCCGCCGCGAGCGGCGGCAACGGCACGGCGATCAGCGCCGGTTGATGCTCGTCGACCGCGGCTTTCTGCGCGTTGACCTGCTTGCCGCTCGCGTCGGTCACCGTCAGCGAACTGAACGCCGCCTCCAGCGGCCCGTCGAAAATCACCCGCACCTGTGCGGGCGAGGCCACCGTCGCGCCCGCTCCCGGCTCCTGCTTCTGCGGGAACACATGTGCGAAGGCCATGCTCGCCATTGCGAAAACGGCGAGCGACGCCGCCAGCAGTTTCGCGGCTGCGCGCATGCCGCCGCGGCAAAGGTTCCTGATCGTGTCATTCATCTTCATCGTGACTCTCCTGCTCTTACTGGAATAGAGGTTTGCCGATCGTGGCCGGCGCGACATCGTCGAAGAAGATATGCGCCTGAACCAGAATGCCCACGTGCGAGCCGCTCGCGCGATTGATCGGGACTTGCGCTTCCACGCCGAACTGCCCATAGCGGTTGATCCAGATAAAGCCCGGATTGACCGTGCCGGTGGTCTGCCCCTGGCTGCGCGACAACGGAATCTCGACCAGTGGAATCAGATTCGCGAACGGCTGCGGCAGACCGACGTCGCGCACATGCTGCTGCAGATACGGCAAGCTGTATTGCACCGTGAAGCCGTAGTTGAACGCGTTCGGCTGTCCCGCGCCGGTGGTCAGCGCGGGTCCCGCTTCGCCCGTGATCGCGAGCGGACGCAGATACGCCAGCGAGTCGGGCAGATCGCCCATGCCCTTGCCGGCGTATACGGTCGGCGAGATCGTCGAGAAGTTGTCGGCGATCGCGCGGCTGCCCGTGCCGCCGAGCTCGGCATCCACGCCGATCGAGGTCATGAACTCGTGCGCGTCGTTGACGTACAGCAGGTACTTCAGGCCCACGCCGAAGTTGTCGAAGCCGCGCGCCCGCGGGTTGTTCTGCATCGCATAGGTGCCGTCCACGGACACGGCGAGACGCGGCGTGATCAGTTTGTCGTACTCGAAGTCGAAGGTGTTGATGCTCTGGTCGCCGTTGTCGCCCGGCACGCGTTGATGGCCGAACTGGAGGTTGGCTTCGTCGCCGACGCCGGGGTCGTCCACGGCCATCGTCGACGGGAAGATGCGATTGCCCGCAATCGCGTGGGCACTGACGGGCGAAGGCGCACACAACAGTGCGCCGGCGGCGGCCGCGGCAAGCGACGCCGCGCGCAGCGGTGTCCCGCTGCGCGTTGTCTGGGTAAGCATGATTGATCCTGTTTCATGGGTCGTGACAAGGCTGGCGCGCACAGTCGCGAGGGACGTGCGTCGGCAGCCGCGATGCACTCGATGCATCGCGCGTGATGACTCGTCGAATCAGGATGCGAACGGCGGGGCGCGGGGCTGCGCGAAGGTGAGCGGTTCGACGCGGCGCACGCTCTCGAAGCGGGTCGCGGCGGTGTGCTGCAAAGCACGGACGGTGACGACGAACAGCGCTTCGACGCTCGGCACGACGGGCATGTGGGCGAGCAGGCTGCAATAGCCGCAGGCGTCGCCGTCGGACATGGCGGTGTGCCGGGTGTGATCGCTGCCTCGCTGACCGGACGTAGCGGATGCGACCGATGACGCGTCCGGCGCGTCGTCCTGCATCGCGCTCATTGAAGGCATCGAATCCATCGAGTCCATCGAGCCCGTGGACGCCATCGACGGCATATCGCAATGCTCGCCTGACATGGCGCTTTCATCGCTGCGGGCGGCGAGCGTATGCGAGATCGTGGGAGCGAGCGTGGCCATCAGGATCGCGAACAATCCCAGCCAACTGCCGATCTTCCGATAGAAACGACTCACGATGCGCCCGGCGACACGATGGAAAGCTGTCGCGGATTATGCCACGGCAACCCGCGCAGTCGGCTTGCCATTGCCGCTCTCCCGGCAGCCCTGTTTGCATCGTCCGCATCGCCTGCATCGCTCCACATCGAAAACTTTGCCCGCGCCCGGTCGGTCAATAGAGCAAACTGCCGACGGCAAACGCGCCACGGACAGTGGACAATGCGATCATCCCGGCTCCCGGCACGGAGTATCCATGAAAGCGCAGCGCCCGCGTCCCCCGCACTTCAACGGCGAACAGCCGCATGCCGAGTGGCGCGATCACACGTTGCCTTATATCGCCGTGGCCGTGGTGATCGTGCTCGTGGTCACGCTGGCCGTCTGGCTGATCGATCCGGCGCCGCCCAGAACGATCACCATGAGCGCCGGTCCGCACGAAAGCTCGTTTCTCGTCGCCGCGGAGCAGTACCGGAAAATCCTTGCCCGCAACGGCATTACGCTGAACGTGCTGGAGTCCGACGGCTCCGTGCAGAACCTGCACCGTCTGCTGGACCCGAAGCAGCATGTCGACATTGCCTTCGTGCAGGGCGGCGTGGCCGACGGCCTCAACACTGCGTCGCTGATGTCGCTCGGCAGCGTCTTCTATATTCCGGTGGTGGTGTTCTATCGCGGCGCGGGCCTGAACCAGCTTTCGCAACTGGAAGGCAAACGGATCGCGGTGGGCCGCGAAGGCAGCGGCACGCGGCTGCTGGCGCTCAAACTGCTGGATGCCAACGGGATCGAGCCGGGCGGCAACACGGCACTGGTGCCGAGCGACGGCTTGCAGGCCGCCACCCAGCTCGTGGCGGGCGAAGTGGACGCGGCGATCCTGAGCGGCGACTCCGCGACCCGTGGCCTGATGCTGCGCCTGCTCAAGGTGCCGGGCGTGTCGGTCATGAACTTCGCCGAAGCGAGCGCCTATACGCGCCTCTTTCCCTATCTGGACGAAATCGACCTGCCGGTCGGCGTGCTGGATCTGAAGCGCACCATTCCGCCCGAAACGGTGCATCTGATCAGCCCGACGGTCGAACTGGTGGCCCGCAACACGCTGCATCCGGCCATTTCCGACCTGCTGATCGAAGCGGCGCAGGAAGTGCACGGCATGCCGGGGTTATTGCAGCGCGCGGGGCAATTTCCGAGTCCGGTCGCGCGTGAATATCAGATCAGCGAGGACGCGCAGCGCTACTACAGGACGGGCAAGAGCTTTCTCTACCGCACGCTGCCGTTCTGGCTGGCGAGCATCGGCGACCGCACGCTGGTTCTGCTGCTGCCGGTGGCCGTGCTGCTGTTTCCGGCCATGCGCCTGATTCCGGCGCTGTACCGCTGGCGGGTGCGCTCACGCATCTATCGCTATTATGGTTCGCTGATTGCGATCGAACGCGGCGCGCTCGCCGATTCGACCGACGAGGAGCGCAAGCGGCTCTTCGCGGAACTGGATCAGATCGAGGATTCGTTGAACCGGCTGCGCATGCCGCTCGCTTACGCCGACGCGTTCTATGTACTGCGCGAACACGTCGGCTTCGTGCGCAGCCGGCTAGCGGCTGCGTCGCGGCAAGGCAGCCACCCCTAGGCGGGGTGGCGGGTTGTTATGCTTCGCGGGTGGCCGGCGCGCTGAGCGGTTCAGCGGTGGCCTCGTGAGCCGTTCCCTGCGCGGAATCGGGGGCATTTTCCTGCGCGGGGTCCCGGGCGGTTTCTTGCGCGGGTTGATGTGCGCTGTCCTGAGCAGTTGCCTGCGCCGGTTGATGTGCGCTGTCCTGAGCAGTCGCCTGCGCCGGTTGATGTGCGGCTTGCTGACCACCCGGCGCATTCTCCGCCCCGCCAGCGGCTTGCGCGCCGCCTTCCGTGGCTGCTCCGGCGGTTGCGGTTGCGCTCGCGTTCCCCGTGCCGGACGCCGCCTTCGGCGCGCCCTTGCCGGCCCGATGCGCCTGCAGACGCTGCGCGCCGGCGGCTTCCTGCGCCGTGACCTTGCCCGCCTCGGCGCCCGTCAGGTCGACGCGCGCCGCGCCTTCCACCAGACTTTTCCAGTAGCGGCTGCCACGGCACCATGTCTTGATCGCGTCGCGCAATTCGGCTTCGCTCAACGACAGGTCCTTCGCATGCGCGACGAGATCTTCAAAAATACCGACCTTCAGCGGCAGCTTGGGCGCCGGATTCTTGGGGAAAGCAATGGGGAAGCGTTTCTGCAGCCGCCCGATCGACTTCACCACCGGATCCACCGGTTTCGCCTCCACCGCCGGCTTCGCGCCGGATTCGGCGGCGGGCGCGGCACGGCGCGGCGGCGCGGGCTTGCGGGCAGGCCTCGCGCCCGGCTTGGACGCGTCCTTGGCAGCCGGCCTGGCGTCCTTCGAAGCAGGCTTGGCGCCGGACCTGGCGGCGGGCGCAGCCTCGCCTCGGGCCGCGGCCAATTGCTTCTTCAGTTCAGCGAGTTGTTCGAAACCCATAGCGCACAATCGATCGAGAAAGACGAGATTGTAGCAGCGTAAGGAGACACGCTCGCGACGATGCCGCAAGGCACGCCGCGCCGGCCGGCGCGATGGCCCGGCGCGCTGCGGTTAGACTCGGGGTTTTCCGCTCTCCACGGCCACTTCCGGCGTTTCATGGACCTCAGGCAAATTCAGTATTTCATTGCACTTTTCGAAGACGGTTCCGTCACGCGGGCGGCAAAACGGCTCAATATCGTGCAACCCGCGCTCAGCATGCAGATTGCAAAGCTCGAAACCGAATTGCGCCAGCAGCTCTTCGAGCGCGGGCCGCACGGCATGACGCCGACCGACGCGGCGCGCCAGATGTACCGCCTCTATACGCCGATCATGCGCGACATCGACCGGGCCCGCGACCAGTTGAGCCGCCAGGATGCGATCGTCACGGGGCGTGTGTCGCTCGGCATGGTGTCGTCGGAGGCGGAAAGCGTGCTGCCGGAGTCGCTCGCCAGGTTCAACGCGCTGTTCCCGCAGGTGGAAGTGTCGGTCGCCGACGGCTTCAGCGCGCAGCTGATCGACGCGGTCGAGGCGGGCCGGCTGGATGCGGCCGTCATCAACAAGCCGCGCGGGCGCCTCGCGCTCGACGTGGTGCCGCTGCTCGACGAGGAAATGGTGCTGGTGACGAGCGCCGCGCTCGGCCCCGAGCTGCCGCCCGCCATCGATCTCACGACGCTGACCGGCATCGAGCTGGTGCTGCCCACGCGCCGCAACGGCCTGCGCGGCGTGCTGGACGCCGCGCTGCTGGCGGCGGACGTGGTCATCAAGCCGAAGTTCGAAATCGACCTGCTGAACACCATCGTGCAGTTCGTCGAGCAGAGCGCCGTCGCGACGATCCTGCCGCGCGTGGTGGTGCAGCGCAAAGTGGACGAAGGCGTGCTGCGCGCGCGCACCATCGCCGCGCCGCCGATCGTGCGGCACATCATCCTCGTGAGCCATCCCAAGCGGCCGATCGGGCCCGCGGCGCGCGCGCTGATCGACATCATCGGCGAAGAGATCCGGCGCGTGACGACGGGCACGCCCGCCGCGTGAAACGGTGAAACGCGCCGCAAGCCGCTTGCCCGCGAACTAGACCGCGTCGCGCGCCGCGACCTGATCGAGTCTGCCGCGCGTTTCCGGCACGATGAACGCGCCGGTCAGGAAGATCACGCTGATCGCACCGACGAAGATGGCCAGCGTCACCGGCAATTCGCTCGCGTCTTTCGCCACCAGCGAGACGGCAGTCGGCATCATGCCGCCGATCGCAAAGCCGATGTTCCATGAAAGCCCCGTGCCGGTCGCGCGAATCGCGGTCGGAAACCGTTCGTTCAGGAAGATCAGGATCGGCGCGTAGCCCGCGCTGCCGAGCGCGCTGAGAATCACCGCGTAGACGCCGATCATCGTGATGCTCTGCGCCGTGGGCAGCAGCAGGAAGAGCGCGGGCAACGCGAACAGGCGAATCACCCCGAGCCAGATGAAAGCGCTTCTGCGCCCGATGAAGGTGCTCAGATGCCCCGCCGCGACCGAGGCGATCACCACCGCCACGCTGCAGATCAGCAGAATCGCCGCCGCGGCGCCGTTCGGCGCGTGGCTCACCACCTTGAGGAAGGTCGGCAGATAGCCGGAGGTCAGGTAATAGCCGCTACCGCCGCCGATGGTGAGCAGCAGGTTGACCAGAAGGATCGAGCGATAGTCGCTGGAAAACAGCGTGCGCAGCGGCGAGCGCGCCACTTCGACCGGCGCGTCGAGCTTTTGCGCGGCGGCCTTGGCGGCCTTCTCGGCGGCGAGCTTTTTCCACAGCGGCGATTCCTCGAGACTGCTGAAAACGAACAGCCCGAGCACCGAGCTGATGATGCCGGTGAAGAACATGCAGCGCCAGCCCCACACCTCGAACGCCGCGCCGGGGAATAGCGCCGACATCGCCAGATACGTGAGCGAGGCGATCAACGCGCCGAGCCCCGCTCCGCCTCCGCCGATCAGCCCCGACACCGCGCCGCGATATTTCGGCGCGACCGATTCGGTGCCGATGGTATGCGTGGACGCCACTACTCCGCCGACAAACACGCCCTGCACCAGCCGCAGCACCAGAAACAGGATCGGCGCAACCAGCCCGACCTGCGCGACGGTCGGCAGCACGCCGAACGCCGCCGTGGAAAGGCCCACGCCGACCACGGCGATGATCATCGCGCCCTTGCGGCCGTGGCGGTCCGCATAGGAGCCGAACCAGGCGGAGCCGAGCGGGCGCATCAGCAAGGTCACGGCAAACGACGCATAGACCGCGGCGAGCGACAGCATGGCGTGCTCGGACGGGAAGAACAGCCGCCCGACCACCGGCGCGACGAACAGCAATACGAACAGATCGAACAGATCCAGTGCCCAACCGAGGCACGAGGCCGCGACCGCACCCATCACCTGCCGCTGGTCGACCGCGGGCAAGGCGGCGCCATTTTGCGCTGCTACGGACATTGTCATCTCCTTGACTATTGGCGGGCCGTCTTTCGACCGTGCCCGTTTTCGAGGCACGTTCTTTTCGCGTGCTCTTCTGGTGGTTATCTGGCGTCGGCGGCCGCCCGCCGGGCGGCGCTCGCGCTAGCTGCCGCGGAACACCGGCTTGCGTTTGCCGTGAAAGGCCTCGACGCCTTCGCGGAAATCGTCGGACGTGCGCAGACGGCTATAGCAGTGCCCTTCGAGTTCGATCGCGATCGACAACGGCGCGTCTTCGGTGTCGTTGAGGAGCTTTTTCGCGGTGCGCTGGGCAAGCGGCGAGAACGCGCGCAGTTCGTCCACCAGCGCGTCGGTCGTCGCTTCGAGTTCGGCGTCGGCCACGCATTCGACCGCGATGCCCCACTCGTAGGCCTGCTTGCCCGGAATGCGGCGCGAGCGCATCACGATGTCCTTGGTGCGGCCGATGCCGACCATCTGCTGCAAGCGCGCCGAGCCGCCCGAGCCCGGAATCTGCCCGAGTTTCTGTTCCGGCAGCGCGTAGAAGGTGGTGTCGGTGGCAATGCGGAAATCGCACGCGAGCGACAGTTCGAAGCCCACCCCGAAGCAGAAGCCGCGATTGGCGGCGATCACCGGCTTCGAGCAGCGCGCGGGCGCGGCGATATTCCAGGCGAGCTTCGACACATGTTCCGGCGACGCTTCGAGAAAGCCCTTGATGTCGCCGCCGCTCGAAAAGTGCTCGCCCTGGGCGCGCACCACGATCACGCGCACGCGCGGGTCGTCGTCGAGTGCTTCGAAGGCGGCGCGCAACTGGTCGCGTGCATGCATCGAAATCACGTTCAGCGGCGGCCGGTGCAGGATGATGTCGGCCCGCTCGCGCGCGGCGTCGATCTCGATGGAAAAGCCGTCGAGATCCTGCAGCAGGCTCTGGCCGTGATGGCGCAGGTCGGTCGAGAGTTGCGTCATGGAGTTACTCCTTGGTGGTTTCGGTGTGGTTTGCATGGGATTCGCCGCGCCGGTCGGGCTCGTATTCGCCGGCTGAGAGCTTGCGGCGCAAAATCTTGCCGACCGGCGATTTCGGTATGTCGTCGACGAACACGTATTCGCGCGGACGCTTGAAGTTGACGAGGTTCGACGTGCGGCAATACGCGTCGAGCGTGTCGGCGTCCACATACTCCCGGCGCTTGACGAAGGCGACCACGCGCTGGCCCCAGCGCTCGTCCTTCACGCCGGCCACCGCGACCTCGTCGACGGCGGGATGCAGCGACAGCACCGACTCGATATCGACCGGTGAAATGTTCTCGCCGCCGCTGATGATCATGTCGTCGACGCGGCCCGACACGTACAGGTCGCCTTGCGCGTCGAAGAAACCGGTATCGCCCGTGAAGTACCAGCCGTCGCGCAACGATTTCGCGTTCGCGTCGGGACGGTTCCAGTAGCCTTCGAAGGCTTCGTCGCCGAGCAGATCGGCGATGATCTGCCCTTCTTCTCCGGCTTGCGCCAGATCCTCGGGCGTGTGGGCTTCGAGCCTGACCACGCGCAGGCGCGTGTTGATGCCCGCGCGCCCCGCGCTGCCCGGCTTCTTCGTGGCGTCCTGGTCGATGCTGAAGGTGTAGACCTCGGACGAGCCGTAGTGATTGACGAACAGCTCCGGTTCGAACGCGGCCGAGAGGCGCTTGAGCAAACCGTCGTTCATCGGCGCGCCGGCAAAGCCGAGCTTTTTCACCGTCGAGGTATCCGTCGACGCGAAGGCCGCGTCGGCGAGCAGATCGTGATACAGCGTCGGCACCAGATAGAGGCAGGTGAGCTTGTGCTGCGCGATCGCATCGAGTGCGAAGCGCGCATTCCAGCGGCGCACGCAGACGAACAGGCCGTCCACCAGCGCCATCGAGAGCAGCGAGCGCACGCCCATCGTGTGATAGAGCGGCATCACGCCGAGCGTGCGCTCGCCGTGGCCGTACAGATTCTGCGCAACGTGTGCGAGCGCGGCGGCGCGTTCGTGGCGGTGGCGGCGCGGCACGCCCTTGGCCTTGCCGGTGGTGCCCGAGGTGTAGAGAATCAGCGAGTAGTCGTCGGCATTCGCGCAGGTGCGCCCGGCGTTCGGCGCCTCGGGCTCGCCCCGCGCCATGAGCGTGTCGAAGTTCGCGGTGCGGCCTTGCGCGTCGTCGAGACCGACCCGCGGCAGACCTTGCGCCGCGACACTTTGCGCGACGGCTTCCGCGCAAACCGGCTCGTATACGATGGCCTTCACGCCCGCATCGGTCACGCAGTATTCGAGCTCCTCCGGTTTCGCGCGCCAGTTCAACGGCACGATCACCACGCCCGCGAACTGGCAGGCCCAATGCAGGGTCGCCATTTCCCAGCGGTTTTGCAGCACCACCAGCAGGCGGTCGCCCTGCGCGAGGCCCAGAGCGCGCAGACCTTCGGCGACCTTCACGATGAGCCGGTGCCACTGCGCGTAAGTCAGCGCCAGTTCGCCGTCCACCAGCGCCAGCGCATTGGGGCTGCGTTCCACGCTTTGCAGAAAGGTTCGGCCGAGGTCAAGCATGAGCGGCCTCCACGGTCTCGCCGGCCGCGTTGCCTTGTCTGCGCCGCGCCGCCACGTCGAGCACCGCGGCGACGATCGGCGTATAGCCCGTACAGCGGCACAGATGGCCGGAGAGCATGTCGCGCACCTGCGCTTCGCTCGGATCCGGCACGCGCCGCAGATAGTCCGCGCACGACATCAGGATGCCGGCCGTGCAGAACCCGCACTGCAGCGCATGATGACGCTGGAACGCCTGCTGCAGATCGCCCAGCTGCATGTCGGGCGCGAGTCCCTCCACGGTGTCGATGCGGCGTCCCTGCGCCTGCACCGCGAGCATCAGGCACGAGCGTCCCGCCACGCCGTCCACGTGCACCGTGCACGCGCCGCACACGCCGTGCTCGCAGCCGACGTGGGTGCCGGTCGCGCCCAGCTCGTGACGGATGAAATCCGACAGCAGTTCGCGCGGCTCGCAATAGCCGCTGCATTCACGGCCATTGAGCGTCAGCGTGACGCGCTGCTGCTCGCCCTGCCGCATGACGTGCACGACGTTGCCGTTCGATGTGTTGCTCACTTCGCCTCCTCGATCACGCGCCATCCGAGTTGCCGGACCAGATGCCGGCGATAGGTCGCGCTGATATGCGCGTCGTCCTGCGCGCCCAGCTTCCAGCTCAAATCGTTCAATGCGCTGCGCAGATCCTCGTCACGCAAACGCGGCCACTGCTCGACCACCGGCCGGTCCGCCACACCGCCCACCGCGAGGCGGATCGAATCGTCCGTCACCACGGCCGCGCAGGCCACCATCGCGAAGTCGCCGTGGCGCGCGGAGAATTCCGTGAAGCCGTAGCGCTCGCCTGGCCGCTTGAGCGGAAAGCGTACGGCTTCGACCAGTTCGTCCGGCTCGCGCGCGGTCATCAACATGCCCTGAAAAAATTCGCCGGCGGGCAGCACACGGTGCTTCTTCTGCGAGCGCAGCATCACGTCGCCGCCGAGCGCCGCCAGCACCAGCGGCAGTTCCGCGCTCGGGTCGGCATGCGCCACCGAGCCGCACACCGTGCCGCGATTGCGAATCTGGAAGTGCGAGATATGCGGGAACGCCATTGCCAGCAACGGCACTTCGTCGCGCAGCGATTCGCGCCACTCCACGCTGCCTTGCGTCGCCGCCGCGCCCACCACCAGCAGGCTGGCTTTGTGATCGACGCGCACCGAGTTCAACTCCTCGGTGCGCGAGATGTCGATCAGCATGCGCGGTTGCGCGAGGCGCATGTTCAACACCGCCATCAGCGACTGGCCGCCCGCCAGCACGCGCGCGTCTTCGGCGTTGTGCGCGAGGGCGTCGAGCGCATGCTGCGTGGTCATGGCGCGCAGATAATCGAACGGCGCGGGTTTCATGCCTGTCTCCTGAAACGGGCCAGGAGGCGCGAGAACCACGAGCCGCCCGCGTGAACCGGTTTGCCCGCCGCCTGGCGGCCCAGCGATTCGAACAGTTGCCGCAACACGACCCTGGCCGCGCCTTCGAGCATGCGTCCGCCCACCGCCGCGACCTTGCCCGACACCTGGGCTTCGTAGTCGTACGAAAGACGTGTGCCGTTTTCGATCGGTGTCAGTTCGACCAGGCCGCTGCCGCGCGCGCTGCCGAGCGACGACATGCCAGCTCCTGCCAAACGCAGCCGATGCGGCGCGTCGATTTCCGACAAGCCGATCTTCGCTTCGAAGCGCGCCTTGATCATGCCGACACCCACTGTCACGTCGGCGCGATACTGGTTCGTGCCTTCGGCTTCGAGCGCATGGCAACCGGGAATCACTCTGGCGAGCGCGGCCGGATCGAGCAGCACGGCAAAGATCGCTTCCGGCGACGCCGGCAGATCGACGCTGCCCTGCGCGGTGAGCGCCTTGCCGCCGCCCGGCATCGCCGGTTTGGCCGCGGGCGCTTCACGCAGCTCGGGACGCGACGGCGGCGGGTCGTCCATGCCCACGAGCGCCATCACTTTCGAAGGCGTCAGCGGCAAGCGGATATCGGCGACGCCGAGCGCGTCCGCCACTGCATTCGCGATGCAAGGCGGCGTGCTCATGTTGTTGCCCTCGCCGAGTCCTTTCGCGCCCAACGGCGTGAAGGGCGACGGCGTTTGCAGATGCACGATCACCGGATCGGGCACTTCGCAGGTGGTCGGCATCAGATAGTCGGCGAGCGTGCCGGACTGGAAGCTGCCGTCCGCGCCGTAGCGGAATTCCTCCATCAACGCCGCCCCGAGTCCTTGCGCGAAGGCGCCGCGAATCTGGCCGTCGGCGAGCGCGGGATTGAGCAGCGTGCCGGCGTCGTGCGCGCTCACGTAGCGGTCGATCCGCACGCGGCCGGTGGCGCGATCCACTTCGATCCCGCACATGTCGAACACAAAACCGTAAGCCGCCGATGTGTTGATGCGATCGTTCCCGTCCGGCGCGGCCATGTTCGGCGGATTCCAGAACACCGTCTCGCGCAGGCCCGGCTCTTCGCCTTCGGGCAACAACGCGGGCGCCCAATGCGGCGCATTGGCGGCGACGCGGCCGAACGGCTGCGCGCGATCCTCGGCGCCCTTTGCATAGATGCGGCCTGCTTCGAAACAGACATCTTCCGGCGCGCAGCCCAACTGCTTCGACACGATGCGCGCGATCTTGTCGCGCACGCGCACGGCGGCCAGATGCACCGTGCCCGCCACCGCGCCGGCAAAGCGGCTCGAATAATTGCCCGCCGCCACCGACCACGCGTCCTTGTGCGTATCGAATTCGACATTGACCACCACGTCCTGCGGCGCGACACCGAGCACATCCGCAACCACCTGCCCGCACACCGTCATATGCCCCTGGCCCGCGGGCGTCGACGCAATCGTCACCACCACGCCGCCGAGCAGATCGACGCTCACCGTCGCGCTCGCAATCGCGCCGCTCTTCGGTCCGGCTTTCCTGCGCGCCTCGGCGGGCATCACGGTCGTGATGTAGCCCATGTTCGATACGGACGGTTCGACGATCGCCGCGAAGCCGATGCCGTACAGCCGCCCTTCCTGGCGCGCCGCCTCGCGGCGCGCCAGCAGTTCGGCATAGCCGCCTTCGTCCAGCGCGCGGCGCAGCGCTTCCTGATAGTTGCCGGAATCGAGCAGCGCACCCGCTGCGGCGCGATACGGGAACGCGTCGGCGGCGACGAAATTGCGGCGGTACACGTCGAGCACATCGAGTTGCAGTTCGAGCGCGATACGCTGGATCAGCCGTTCGAGCGCGAAGTACACCTGCGGTCCGCCAAAGCCGCGCACCAGACCCGTCGGCGTCTTGTTGGTCAGCACGACGCGATTGCGCACCAGCAGATTGTCGATCGCGTACGCGCCGGTCAGGCAGCCATGCATGCGATAGAACGTGGCGGGTTCCGGCGCGCGCAGGTAGCCGCCGCAATCTTCGAGTTGATCGTAGGCGAGCGCCGTAATGCGGCCGTCGCTTTCCACGGCCGCTTCGAGCGTCGAGACGCGCGCGGTCGCGGAGGTCGCCGCGCTCAGATGTTCGAGCCGGTCCTCGACCCATTTCACCGGCGCGCCGGCCTTGCGGGACGCGAGGCACATCAGCACGACATACGGAAACACCGCCTGCTTCACGCCGAAGCTGCCGCCCGAATCGCGCGGCGCCTTGTGGCGCAGACGGTTGGCGGGCACGTTCAGCGCCATCGCCATCACCGCGTGCAGCGAGAACGGGCCCATGAAATTCGACGTGACGTCGTAGCCTTCATCGCCCGCCAGATACTCCGCGATCACCACGCCGCATTCGATCGGCGCGCAGCTGTTGCGCGGATAATGCGCGACCAGTTTCACGCGATGCGGCGCCTTCGCGAACGCGGCTTCCGGCTCGCCGTAGCGGAAGTGCCGGTCGCTGATCACGTTGCTGCCCACTTTCTCGTGCAAGACCGGCGACTGGTCGCTCGCCGCCTGTTCGATCGACGTGACCGGATCGAGTGTCGCGTACTCCACCTTGAGCAGATCGAGCGCGTCTTCGGCGATGGCGCGCGATTGCGCCAGCACCACTGCCACCGGTTCGCCCACGTAGCGCACGCGGTCAATCGCCAGCGCCCACTGTTCCATCGGCGATTTCACGCCGACCACGAAGGGCCGCGACCAGGCGCGCAGGTCGTCGCGTGTCAGGATCGCGCGCACACCGGGCAGTTTCGCGGCGGCGTCCGTGTCGATCGACACCAGCTCCGCATGCGCGTGCGGCGAGCGCAGGATCGCGGCGTGCAGCGTGCCGGGCCGCACGCCGATATCGTCGCCGTAACGGCCGCGGCCGGTGAGAATCGCGGGATCTTCCAGACGTTGCATCGGGCGGCCAAGATGCCGCTGCGGGCGTTTTTCCAACTCCGTGTCGCGTTCCTGCGTCGCGGCGTCGCCTGCATGGAGCATGTCGCGTTGATTCATTGGTCGACTCCCGCACGGCGCTCACCGAATTCATCGGCGAGTCCGCTCCAGCGTTGCGCGATCTCGCGATGCTCGATACCGAACAGATCGAGAATGCGCCCCACGGTGTGATCGACCACGTCCTCGATGGTCCTGGGGTGCACGTAGAACGCGGGCACCGGCGGCATGACGATCGCGCCCATTTCGGTGGCGAGCGTCATATTGCGCAGATGCGCGAGGTTGAGCGGCGTTTCGCGCGCGACCAGCACGAGCCGGCGGCGCTCCTTGAGCATCACGTCGGCGGCGCGCGTGAGCAGGTTGTCGGCGAAACCGTTGGCCACGCCGGCGAGCGTCTTCATCGAGCACGGCGCGATCACCATGCCCGCCGTGATGAACGAACCGCTCGCCACGGCCGCGCCGATGTCGCGCACGTTGTAGACCACATCGGCCACGCGCTCCAGGTCGCCGCGCGTGATGCCGAGTTCCTGGGCCGCCGTGAGCGCGCCGGAGGCCGATACGATCAGATGCGTTTCGTGCGTGCCGAGGCGCCGCAACGCGGCGAGCAGACGCACGCCGATCATCGCGCCGCTCGCGCCGGAAAGGCCCACCACGATGCGCTCGCGCGTCTGCCCACGCTTGTGCTCATGTTCGTGCTCATGTTCCTGCTCAGCCATGAGCGCCATCCAGATACGCGTCGAACGCGGTGTTGTCCGCAGCGACGAGCGCGTCCAGGTCCACCGTGTCCTGCCCCGGAATCCGCACGCGCGTGAACACGTGCGACGCGTACACCACCGGCCGCGTGGCATCGAGGCCCATCTTCGCGCTCACGCCCTGCAGATGCGGCGGCGCGTCTTCCGGCTGGCCGACGGTGGTCGACGGATCGAGCGGCGAGCCTTGCGCGCCTTCGATCACCACCAGGTCGCGGTCGGCCTGAAAGCGCGTGGCGACGGCCCATTCGATTTCGGCCGGATCGTGCACGTCCACGTCGGTATCCACCACGACCACCTGCTTGATGTCGTAGTGCGCGCCGAACGCGCACAGAATCACGTTCTTCGCTTCGCCCTCGCGCTTCTTGTCGAACTGCACCCACAGGTGATAGCGGCACACGCCGCCCACGGACAGATGCACGTCCTTCACGCCGGGATGGCTGCGTTGCAGGTGCGCGAGCAAGCTCGCCTCGCGCGGAATCGCGCCGAGCAGCAGATGCTCCATTTCCGCCGGCACGATCGTATGAAAGATCGGCTTCTCGCGATGCGTCACTGCGGTGACTTCGATCACTTCGCGCGCTTCCCGAGCGCTGTAGTACTTCGGAAATTCGCCGAACGGACCTTCCGGTTCACGCACGTTGGGCAGGATGCGGCCTTCTATCACGATTTCGGCGAAGGCCGGCACGTTCACGCCGTGGCTCACGCATCTGACCACCGGCAGCGGCGCGCCGTGCAGCGCGCCGGCGATTTCCAGTTCGTCGGAATCGATCGGGGAAATGGCTTGCGAGGCGAGCATCGTCAACGGATCGACGCCGATGGCAATCGCGACGTCGAGCGCCTCGCCCGCCTCTTCAGCAGTCTTCTGAAACGCGTGCAGGTGACGCGGCAACAGCAGGATCGCCATGCGGTCGGGCCCATGCACCTGAATGCGGTTGATGGAAACGTTCTGCACGCCGGTACGCGGATTGCGCGCAATCACGAGGCCCGCGGTAAGGTACGGGCCATTGTCGTGTTCGCTATGGGTCGGAATCGGCAGCAGTGCGTGCAGGTCGATGCCGCTGGTATGCACGACCTGCTGGCAGGCCGCCTCGGCACGCGGGATTTCCTGCGAGGCAAGCGGCTGCCCGGCCGCGTCGCGAAAGCGCGCCAGCAGATCGGCCTCGGCTACGCCCATCGCTTCCGCGATCCAGGCGCGGCGCGACATGAACCCGCTGACCACCGGCACGTCGTGACCGCCCGGCTGCGTGAAGAACGCGGCTTGCGTGCCGTCCAGGCGCCTGGCGATCGCGGCGAGTTCGTGTTCGAGCGCCACCGGCCGGTCGATCGTGGCGACCCGGCCCGTGCGCGCCAGATGCGCCAGCCAGTCGCGCAGCGTGAGCGCGCCGGACGGACGGCTCCATGCCAGGTGGAAAGTGCCGTGCGATGCGGCATCGCGAGTGTTCATCCACGTCTCCATCAATGCCTGGCTTGAGGTCCGGAGCAGACCGCCAGTCGATGACGAAAGCGTAACGAGATCGGCTTATAACTTCTAATATTGATTATTGATGCTTCGAATCATTCCTGATGATATGCGTGTTAGCCCCAATGACAGCCTTTTGTAGGCAGGATACCAATAGCTATTGCACGAGTTTTTGCACGAGTTACTGCACGAGGCGGCGGTGCTGCCGGCGCACCGGCGCGCCGCGCCGAAGCGTTCGTGACGTGCGGTTCAGGCCTTCATCTGATACGGCGCGGCATGCTCATTACGTTTGCTGATGTTTTATTGATTCCCACATGGACCTCAGGCAAATCCAGTATTTCATCGCGCTTTTCGAAGACGGTTCGGTCACGCGGGCAGCGAAACGCCTGAACATCGTGCAACCCGCGCTCAGCATGCAGATCGCCAAACTCGAGGACGAACTGCACCAGCAGCTATTCGAGCGCAACGCTCACGGCATGGCGCCGACGGCGGCCGGCCGGCTCATGTACCGGCTCTTTCTGCCGATCATGCGCGACCTCGCGCACGCGCGCCAGCAACTCGTGCAGCGCGACGAAGTGGTGACCGGCCATGTGTCGATCGGGCTGATTGCCTCGGTAACGGAGAGCGTGCTGGCCGATGCGCTGTCACGCTTTCACGCGCGCTATCCGCATGTGGAGGTGACCGTGGCGGACGGCTACAGCGCGACATTCATCGACTGGGTGGCGGGCGGGCAACTCGACGCGGCCCTGATCAACAAGCCGCGCGCGCGCCTTTCGCTCGACTCGCAGCCCCTGCTCGACGAGGAAATGGTGCTGGTGACGAGCGCCACGCACGGCCCGGAACTGCCGCATGCCATCGAACTCGCGCAACTGCCCGAACTGGAACTGGTGCTGCCGACCAAGCGCCACGGCTTGCGCGGCGTGCTCGATACGGCTGCGCAGCATGAAGACGTGCTGCTCGCGCCGCGCTTCGAGATCGACGTGTTGAGCACGATCGTGAAACTGGTGGAAAGCACGCACTTTGCGACCATCCTGCCGCGCATCGCCGTGCAGCGCGCGGTGCGCCAGGGCACCCTGCGTGCCTATCCGATTCTCGCGCCGCGCATTGTGCGGCATATCGTGTGCGTGAGCCATCCGCGGCGCCCGTTGAGCGCGGCGGCGGATGCACTGGTGTCGATCATCGCCGACGAATTGCGGCAGGTGTCGAGCGAGTCGGAGCTGGATGCGACCGTGACGGGCTCATCCGCCGATGCGCCGGGTGAATCGCGCTCAGCGGCTGTTTCCAGAGAACGTTCTGCGTGAACGGCGGGTGTTTACGATCGCAAAGAAGATGGGCCAAAACTTTTCATATCATTCGGATACCCAGGCAGTTCTTGGCCGGTCGGGTTCCTCTTCAGGGAGCCAGCACGTCGCCAAATCCACCGACCCGCACGCCCGCCAGGCGAATCGCCATCGCGACCCTGGCCGATAGAAGCGCTTGCAGTTCCGCTTCGTGCCGGTAATTCCGCATGCCGTCGCTCAACGCCCGCTCCCCCGCCACTGCGGGATGGCAATAAATCTCCCCCACCCCGTGCGGCAGATCGGTGAGCGCCGCAAGCCACGCCGTTTCATCCATCCGCCCGCTATCGGCGATTCCGACCACGTAATCGTTATGCGCGATGCCGGCGCGATCCAGACGCGCCTTGACCTGCGCGATCCACGGCCGCAACCACAGCGGCGCATTCGCTTCGAACGGCAGGCGCATGGCCTTCATCCCATACTCGCGGCCGATGTCCAGAATCAGTCCGAGCACCGTCGGATGCAAATGAAAATGCTTGTGCGTGTTGACGTGATCGAGCGTCAGACCGGTTTTTGCAAACGCCTCGAACTGCGCGCGAATCTCACGCGCGAGCTGCTTGCGCACATGCGGCAAGCAGAGAAACCGCACGCCGTCCCACACCATGTTGTTGCCGAAGCGGCCCTGTTCGTCGACGAGCGCGGCAACCCGTTCGCGCGGCGCGGTCGCGGCGCCGTCGGCCAGCACCAGATGCAGGCCGACCCGCAGTTGCGGCAAAGCGCGGGCGCGTGTCACCGCGTCGGCGGCGGCCGGCGCACCGGTCATCAGACTCGCGGCGGTCAGCACGCCGTCGCGATGCGCGCGCTCGACCGCCTCGTTGACTCGCGCGTGCAGGCCGAAATCGTCGGCGGTCACGATCAGTCCGCGTGGCTTAGCCGCCATCGGATGTTTCCATGACATCCATTACGTTCAGCGCGCCCTTGCGCGCCGCCGTCGGCGTGGAACCGCCGACAGGCACGCGTGCGCCGCGCCACACCACATGTGAGCCGAACGCACCGGCCAGCCACTGCAACGCCAGCAACGTATCGCGCAACGGCACCAGCGGCAGATCACGCCAGAAGGTGCGCTCATGGCGCGTGGCGCGCAGATGCAGCAGCAGGCGGGCCACCAGCCCGGTTGCCGTGCCGGTTGCGCTCGTGAGCGCGGCGCACGCGTGGAGCGCGTCGGATGCGCTCGCTGCGAGGCCCGCGGTGAGCCAGGCGCCGGTCAACAGCCACGGCGTGGGGAACGTGATGAAGAGGAACGCGAAGCCAAGCGGATTCACCGAGCGGATCGTGCGCAGCCAGCGCGTTTCGCGCTGCCATAACGCGTGAAACGTCGGCTCGATCACGTCGGTGGCGACCATCACGCGCGACAGCACGGTTTGCAGCCCGAGCGCGCGCACGTGTTCGGCCAGCCAGTAATCGTCCGCGAGACAATTTTTCAGCGCCTCGAAACCGCCGATGCGCTCGAGCGTGGCGCGCCGCAACGCGAGCGTCGCACCGAAGCCGAAGCGGCGCGAACCGGCCGCGTGCGCGACGCGCACCGACGGCGCGAACCATTCGTTGATGAAAAGCGCGCCCACGCGCGGCCAGAAGCCGCCGACGCCTTGCGCCACGTAAAGACACGTGACCACGCCCACGCGTGGATCCGCGAGCGGCGCGGCCACGCTGTCGAGATAATCGGATTCGACGGCGATGTCGCTATCGGCGATCACGATCACGTCATGGCGGGCCCGCTCCGCCATGTTGATCAGGTTGCTGACCTTGAGGTTGCTGCCGTGTACGCGCGTGTCGATCGCGAGTTCGATGTCGTGCGCCGGATAGGCCGCCTGCAAACGGCGCACCACGGCAATGGCCGGATCGTCGGGCGACGATACGCCGAGCACGAGCTGGAAATATCCATGACGCTGTTCGCAGAAGGTTCGCAGATTTTCGTAGAGACGCGGCTCGGCGCCGCATAGCGGCTTGAGTACGCTAACGCCGACAGATGCGAACGGATACGGCGCGGACGAGGCGCGCGGCGCGTCCTGAGCGGGACCGCCCGCCACGCTGCGGCGCGACGCATAAAACGGCATTGCGACCGCCGCCAGCATCGCGTAAAGCGACGCGCCCGCGCAGCCGGCTAGAAGAACCCACTGGCATGCCGTCAGTACGTGTGCCGCCATTGTCCGGTTCCGTCAACGCTCAGCCAGCACGAACGGCCTACCCGTCAGGCGCAGATGAAGAATCACGAGCCGGCGCCGCGGGCAGTTCGAGGCAATCGCGAAAGGCCGCGCGGGCCGGCCGGCGCTCGTGACGTAATGCCCGTGGAGCGCGAGTTCGAAGGCGGCATGCGCGAACTGGCGCGTCACGATCACGCCGCTGACGATCACCGCAATGGCCAGCAACCGGAACGGTGTGGAGCTGAGGGCGTGCTGGGAAACCGGCAACAGCAGCAGACCGAGGCACACGAGCACCTCGGCGCCCATAGCCGTGAGCGAAGCCACCAACAGGTGGGCGCGCAGCATCTCGACGGTGACTGGCTTCATGAGTGGGTCTCGTGGCCCGACGAAATGCGCGGCGCCGTGTATCGGCGCGACTTGCCGGCCGGGAAATTCACCGGCCGTCCATCTCATCGATGTGCTGACGATCGAACTGCAATGACATGGCAACAGGGCCGAAGCCGCATGCCCGCAATCACGCTGCGGCAGCGACCTGTTGAGGGGCGATAGTAGCGAGTCAAGCTGAAGGAAACCTTAAGGAATAAGGCGTATAAAGCGGGTTATGAACAGCATGGTTAAACTTCGGGTTGCGCTTGGGCGCCTGCCTGAATATGCCGGCCGCCATGCAATAAAACATCGAATGGAATGAACGGACTCATGCGCGTACTCCTCGTAGAAGACGACGATCTGATCGGCTGCGGTGTCGAAGCGGGACTGCGTCAAGCCGGCTTCACGGTCGACTGGACCCGCGACGGCCATAAGGCCGGGCTCGCGCTCGACACCACCGTCTACGCACTGGTGGTGCTCGATCTCGGCTTGCCCCGCGTATCGGGCATGGAACTGCTCAAACGGGTGCGCGATTCGGGTAAGGACGTGCCGGTGCTGGTGCTGACCGCGCGGGGCACGGTGGCCGACCGTGTCGGCGGCCTCGAAGCGGGCGCTGACGACTACCTCGGCAAGCCCTTCGATCTGACCGAGCTGATCGCCCGTTGCCGGGCCTTGTTGCGCCGCGCGCAGGGCCGCAGCGTCGAGCAGATCCGCTATCTGGACCTGACGGTCAACCCGGCCGCGCAAACCGTCGACGTAGGCACGAGGCGCGTGCCGCTCACCTCGCGAGAATGGGCGATCCTGCTGCAGTTGCTGACCAATCAGGGGATTCCGCAATCGCGCTCGCGTCTGGAAGAAAGCCTGTACGGCTGGCAGGAGGAAATCGAGAGCAACGCGATCGAGGTGCATGTGTCCAATCTGCGCAAAAAGCTCGGCGCGAAGCTGATCAAGACGGTGCGCAATATCGGCTACGTAGTGGAGAAAGCATGATGGGCGCGTCGATTCGCCGGCGCCTCGTGCTGCTGGTGCTCGCCAGCATCGTGCTGATGTGGGGCATCGCGCTCGTGTCCAGCTATCGTCAGGCCACGCGCGAAGTCGGCGAGTGGGAAGATGCGCGGCTCGCCGAACTCGCGCAGATTCTCGCCCTGCTCGATCAGCGCAATCTGGTCACGCTCGCCAATGCGCGGATCGACGTGCGCGAGGAAGAACGCGGCGGCGAGCCCGGCGCCAACGACAGCGACGACGACGACTCGCTGCCGCGCGACGCGCTGTTCCAGGTGCGCGGCCCGGGCGGCGAAGTGCTGGCCGGCAGCCCGCAGTTGCGCGACCTCAACGCATGGGATCTGCCCGTGCCGGCCGCAAGCGGCGCGCGCGACATCACGCTCGGCGGCCAGATGTATCACTCGTTCACCTTGCGCAACACCCTGCTCGGCCACACCGTGCGCGTCTTCGAACTGGCCAACACGCGCAGCGACCTGGTGAGCGGCGTCGCGAGCCGGATCGCCCGCCCCACGCTGATCGCGCTGCCCGTGCTGGCGGTGCTGGTGTGGTTCAGCATCGGCTGGAGTCTGGCGCCGCTCAGGGTACTGTCGGGCGCGATTCGCGCGCGCGACGTGAACCGGCTGGAGCCGGTCGATATCGGCCGCGCGCCGACCGAGGTGCGCCCGCTCGTCGATGCGATCAATCTGCTCCTGTCGCGTTTGCTGCACTCGCTGGAGCGCGAACGCGCGTTTACCGCCGACGCTGCCCATGAACTGAAAACGCCGCTTGCCGCGATCAAGGTGCAGGCGCAGGTGGCTCTGGCCGAAACGGACGAGGCGCGGCAGCGGCTCGCGATGGAACGCGTGGTGCAAGGCGTGGATCGCAGCGCGCGCCTCGCGGAGCAGTTGCTGCTGCTCGCGCGCCTCGACGTGCACGAAAAGATGACGACGGCGCCGCTCAAACCCGCCGTGGTCGCGAAGAACGCGCTGCTCGCCAACGAGCGCAGCGCCCAGCAGAAAAACATTCACGTCATGCTGACCGGCGACATGCGCGCCGAGATCAACGCGGAGCCTGTGCTGATCGGCATCCTGCTCGACAATCTGCTCGATAACGCGATCAAGTACGGGCGCGCCGGCGGCAGCATCGAAGTGGCGGTGCAGCACGCCGAAAACCGCGTACAGGTGACCGTGCGCGACGACGGCCCCGGCGTCGCGCCAGGCGATCTCGACCGTCTGACGAATCGCTTTTTCCGGGCGACCGGCAATCAGGCTACCGGCAGCGGGCTGGGGCTTTCGATCGTCGCGCGGATCGCGGAGCATTTCGGCGCGAGCCTGCGTCTGGGCAAAGGCATCGGCGAGCGGGGCCTGGCGGTGGAGGTATCGTTTCCCGCTTATGCGCAGGCGAGTTGAGGAGAATGCGGGAGCGCCTCGCATCGACGCATCTCGCTTGTGAGGGTGCGCTCTGTCGCGTCCACGTGCCCGATGTACTGCGAACGGTAGTGTCCTGGTGGGCCTTGCGCCGCGCGCCGTTCGTCGCTTAAGGCGAGCGCCCGAACGCTCGCTGCGGCGCCCGGTTCGACGACTCCGCGAACTGCCACGCAATCAGCCCCGGCACGAATATCACGAGATCGCGAATCCGGCGCGCGCCGGCCAGCGCGAGACAGATGGAAGGGTCGAGGCCGAGCGCGCCGCCGATCAGAATGAAGCCGCCCTCCTGCACGCCCAGACCACCCGGCACGAAGAACGCCGCGCTGCTGATCGCCTGGATCAGCGATTCGATCACCACCGCTTCGACGAGCGTGACGTGCACGCCGAGAAAATACAGCGCCAGCCAGATTTCCAGCGACGTGAGAAAGCACTGCAGCGGTTGCCAGAAAAACAGATAGCGCAGCACCACGCCACGCCGCCGCCAGATCAGCTTGATGGCCTGATCGATCTGCGCCGACTGGCCGACCAGCGCGGCGAGCTTGCCGCTCGTCATGTGATTGAGCGCGCGCGTGATGCGTTCGAACGGACTCGCATGCTGCACGAGCGCGAACAGCACGAAGAGCGGCGTAAGCACCACCACGCCCCAGGCCAGTTGCCCGGCAAGCCGCAGCGTGCCGGAATGCGCATGCGCGAACAGAAAGCCGATGCCGACCATCGTGAAGAGCAACTGGCTGATCACCGTGAGCTGCATGTCGACGACGATGCTGCCCACCGCCGTGGAGGGTCGCACGCCCCAGCGCCGCAGCATGCGGAACGACACCACTTCGCCGCCGATGCGCGCCACCGGCAGCATGCTGTTGACCGATTCGCGCACCCACGCGAGATGCAGCATGTTGAGGACGCCGGGACGGTTCGCGCCGCGAATCAGCGAACGCCAGTCGTAGGCATTGGCGAGCATGGGGAGCACGTGTGCGAGCGCCGCCAGCAGCAGCCCCGCGCCGGCCGCGCGCAGTGCACCGAGCACGGCGCCGGGATTGTCGTGCCAGACGAGCCAGAGCGACACCAGCAGGCCGGCTAGCGCGGCCACGCGGCCGAGATGCTTCATCACGCGGCCACCTCGTGCGCGCGCTTGCGGCGCGTTGCGCCGCGTATAACAGCTGCTTCGAAAAAACGATCCATCATGCCGATCCAGGCTGCCCTTCGTCCGTCATTCGTCCTGCGCCGCCGACAGCAGGCCGTCGCCGTCCACGTTGAAGCTGAAGCCTCGCCAGATCACACGCGACGAGCAGAAGCTCGCGACGAAAATCGCAAACGATACGATATCCCATAACGGCAGCAGCCACAGGTCGCGATGCGCCTGCTTCAACGCGCGATCGGACAGCAGTTTCAACGCGAGGCGCGCGCACATGGCGGCCAGCGCGAGCGACCATGCCCACCATCCGCCGCCCGAGAAGACGAGCGCGAGCAGCGCGAACGCGAACGGATGAATCAGCGCCGAGCCGAGATGGCCGAGCGGATCGATGCGGCGGATCGTGCGGCTCCAGCGCAGTTCATGCGCGATCAGTTGCGCCGCACTCGCTTCGACGCACGCATGCGAGATCGTGAACGGCGGGATCGCCACCTTCTCGCCGGTCATGCGCACCGCCTCGCCGATCGCGTGGTCTTCCGCCAGATGCCGCACGAACGGCGTCAGCCCGCCAATCTTTTCGAGCGTGTCGCGCCGCATCGCAATGGTCTGGCCGAAACACGGGCGCGCAAGCCCGAGCGCGAGACCGGTCACGACGCCCGGCAGGAACTGATAGTTGGTCGCCTTGGCCGACAGACGCGGCCAGAAGCCAGGGTCGGGCTGTCCGCGATACGCGCAGGTGACGAGCCCCACGCCGGGTTTCTGCAATTCGCCGATCACATTGCGCAGATAGTCCGGCTCGACGCTCACGTCGCTGTCGGCGAAGACGAACACGTCGTGCTGCGCCTGCGGCAGCATATTGAGGATGTTGCTGATCTTGCGGTTCGGCCCGTAGAGACGCGCATCGGCCACCACGGTGATGTGCGCTTCGGGATAGAGGCGGCGCAGTTCGTCGACGGTTTGCAGCGCGGGATCGGCCGAATCGTGCACGCCGAACAGAAACTGCACGGGCCCCGGATAGTCCTGCCGGCAGAAGCTGGAAAGATTGTCGAGCAGCGCCCACTCGTTGCCATGCAGCGGCTTGACGATCGTGACCGGCACGAACTCGCTCGGCTCGGACACCGCCCGCTCGAAGAACCGTCCGATCAGCGCACCGGCAAGCACGGTGTAGCCAATGCCGAAGACCGCGCCCGCCGCGCAGGCGCAGGCCAGCGTGACGGCGACCAGATGCGCGGCGCTCACGCCTCGTGGGCGCGCAGGAAACGGAAGAATTCGACACCCTCGCGCAGGCGCCGTTTCATCATGTCCCAGCTCGTCAGCATCTCCCGCAGGATTTCCCAGATCTTCGACGGCCGGAAATAGAAACGCTTGTAGAAGTTTTCGAGCTGATGGTAAATCTCGTCGCGCGACAGATGCGGATAGCCGATCGCCGCGAGCTGCACGCCCGATTTGCTGACGAGGTTGATCACCTTGTTCTCTTCGAGCCAGCCGTTGTCGACCGCCTGGTTGTAGAGCGTCGTGCCGGGATACGGCGCCGCGAGCGATACCTGGATCGTGTGCGGGTTGATCTCTTTCGCGTATTCGATCGTCTTCTGGATCGTGTCCTGCGTTTCGCCCGGCAGACCGAGAATGAAGGTGCCGTGAATCTTGATGCCGAGTTTGCGGCAATCGTCGCTGAAACGGCGTGCGATGTCCGTGCGCAAACCCTTCTTGATGTTCAGCAGGATCTGGTCGTCGCCCGATTCATAGCCGACCAGCAGCAGGCGCAGGCCGTTTTCCTTCATGATCTTCAGCGTCGGGTACGGCACGTTCGCTTTCGCGTTGCACGACCACGTCACGCCCAGTTGCCCAAGACCGCGGGCAATTTCTTCGACACGCGGCTTGAAGTCGGTGAAGGTGTCGTCGTCGAACATGATCTCCCTGACTTCAGGCATGTTGTCGCGAATCCACTTCACTTCCGCCAGCACGTTCTCCACCGAGCGCGTGCGGTAGCGATGCCCGCCCACCGTTTGCGGCCACAGGCAGAACGTGCACTTCGAGCGGCAACCACGGCCCGTGTAGATCGACACGTACGGGTGCTTCAGATAGCCGATGAAGTAGTTGTCGATCTTCAGATCGCGCTTGTAGACGGGCGCGACGAACGGCAACTCGTCCATGTTCTCGAGGATCGGGCGTGCTTCGTTGTGCTCGATCGAACCGTCGGCGGCGCGATAGCTCAGACCTTTGATCTGCGCGAACGGCTTGCCTTCGGCGACTTCCTGACAGGTGAAATCGAATTCCTCGCGACAGACGAAGTCGATCGCTTCGGTAGCCGTCAGCGAATTGTGCGGATCGACGGCGACCTTGGCGCCCACCATGCCGATCAGTACGGACGGTTTGCGCTTCTTCAGGTCTTCGGCGAACAGGGCGTCGGTGGGAAAGGACGGCGTGCTGGTGTGGATCACCACCAGATCGTATTGCTCGGCAATGTCCAGCGTTTGTTCGACCGACAGACCATCTGCCGGTGCATCGAGCACGCGGCTGTCGGGCACGAGTGCGGCGGGCTGCGCGAGCCACGTGGGATACCAGAACGAACGGACTTCACGTTTGGCCTGATAGCGCGAACCCGCGCCACCATCGAAGCCGTCGTACGACGGCGCCTGCAAGAACAGGGTTTTCATGGATGCTCCAGCAAGGCTTGTATCGGCGCTTTCAGTTCTCTAGCGACAAACTGTCGGAACTATTTCCCGCCGGGCGGCGGGCAATCGCGCAAATACTACGGAGCAAAGCTGAAGGAAACCTTAAGCAAATCCACTGACCGGCCGCGCGCCTGTCGCGCGCGAACCGGCCCCTGCGTTCAGACCGGCTTGATGTCCGCCGCCTGTTTGCCCTTCGGCCCCTGCTTGATTTCAAAGCTGACCTTCTGGTTTTCCTGCAACGACTTGAAACCCTCGGAACGGATCTCCGAGAAGTGGGCGAACAGATCTTCGCCGCCGTCGTCGGGCGTGATGAAGCCAAAGCCTTTCGCGTCGTTAAACCATTTCACTGTACCGGTTGGCATGTCGATTCCTCGTGTGCATCTGGGTTGATTGGCCTGCATTGGCCGGGTTTCGCCCGCCGCTTCTGAAGGTTGCCTCGCTTGCTGCTTCGGCGCTGCTTCCGCGTGCTGTCTTGCATCACGCTTGCGCCTGCTTCCGGCAACATCCACGGCCGCGGGATCAGGCCGGTTTCTGCTACTGCTGCTCGACTCTACGCTTCTTTGCGCGGCGCCGCTTCGACCAGTTTTTCGCCGCCGCGGCAGTCGCGCAGCAAAACGCGTGCCGTGGATCGTGCGCACGGCCACCCATCGGTGCGATTTCGCACAATCAGATAAGATGTTTGCAATCTGCAGTCCATCCAGGGCCCGCGCAGGTCCAGCCCCCATGTGTGACGATCGCGCGGCCTGCCGTTTTCCCCTATACAGGAACCCCAGCATGGCCATTCCGAGCTATACCGATACCCGACTTCTGATCAACGGCGAATGGTGCGACGCCGCCAGCGGCAAGACCCTCGACGTCATCAACCCGGCCACCGGCCAGGCCATCGGCAAAGTGGCGCACGCCGGCATTGCCGATCTGGACCGGGCGCTCGCCGCCGCGCAGCGCGGCTTCGAAGCCTGGCGCAAAGTGCCGGCCAACGAGCGCGCCACGACCATGCGCCGCGCCGCCGCGCTGGTGCGCGAGCGGGCCTCGGACATCGGCCGTCTGATGACGCAGGAACAGGGCAAGCCGTTCGCCGAAGCGCGTATTGAAGTGCTGGCGGCGGCGGACATCATCGAATGGTTTGCCGACGAAGGCCGCCGTGTCTACGGCCGGATCGTGCCGTCGCGCAACCTGGCGGCGCAGCAACTGGTGCTCAAGGAGCCGATCGGCCCGGTAGCGGCCTTCACGCCGTGGAATTTCCCGGTCAACCAGGTGGTGCGCAAGCTGAGCGCGGCACTCGCGTGCGGCTGCTCGTTCCTCGTCAAGGCCCCGGAAGAAACACCGGCGTCGCCGGCAGCACTGCTGCAGGCTTTCGTCGAGGCCGGCGTGCCGGCGGGTACGGTCGGTCTCGTGTTCGGCGATCCGGCTGAAATTTCCGGCTATCTGATTCCGCATCCGGTGATCCGCAAGGTCACGTTCACCGGTTCGACGCCGGTCGGCAAGCAACTGGCGGCACTGGCCGGTGCGCACATGAAGCGCGCGACAATGGAATTGGGCGGTCACGCTCCGGTCATCGTGGCCGAAGACGCCGACGTGGCGCTGGCCGTCAAGGCCGCGGGCGGCGCGAAGTTCCGCAATGCCGGCCAGGTCTGCATCTCGCCCACGCGCTTCCTGGTGCACAACAGCATCCGCGAGGAGTTCGCCGCGGCGCTGGTCAAGCATGCTGAAGGCCTCAAGCTGGGCGACGGCCTCGCCGAAGGCACGACCCTCGGGCCGCTCGCCAACGCCCGGCGTCTGAGCGCAATGAGCAAGGTGCTCGACGACGCGCGTAAAACCGGCGCCAAGGTCGAAACGGGCGGCGAACGCGTGGGCTCGGAAGGCAACTTCTTTGCGCCCACCGTGCTGACCAACGTGTCGCTCGAAGCCGACGTGTTCAACAACGAGCCGTTCGGCCCGATCGCGGCGATTCGCGGCTTCGACAAGCTCGAAGAAGCGATCGCCGAAGCGAACCGTCTGCCGTACGGTCTGGCGGGCTACGCGTTCACGAAGTCGTTCAGCAACGTGCACCTGCTGTCGCAGCAGGTGGAAGTGGGCATGCTGTGGATCAACCAGCCGGCTACGCCGTCGCCGGAAATGCCGTTCGGCGGCGTGAAGGATTCGGGTTACGGTTCGGAAGGCGGCCCGGAAGCGATGGAAGGCTACCTGGTCACCAAGGCGGTATCCGTGATGGCGGTTTAAGGCCGGCTCAGGCGGCGCGTTCGCCGCCGCCTCTTTACCCTGTACGAGGTCCGCGAGCTTTCGCTCGCGGACTTTTTTTATTGTCATCTGTCCGCGCCCTTTTGCTTATCCCTTTTGCTTATCCCTTTTGCTTATCCCTTTTGCTTATCCCTTTTGCTTGCGCACGACGCGAAAACGCACGATCAACCCGCTCAATCCACCTGAACGGCTGAAGTTGCCAGGCAGCGACTGACTCTGCAACTGAATGTATCCGTGCGGCATGGCTGCCGCGATACGCCGCGCCGAACGCCTGAGCCCGGTCGACCCAACTGCCAGCCGCCCCACCCTGGTACGCAAGCCGCGCCGCCATTGCGTCTTTTTCACAGCGTGTTCAACGGCTTGCGTGTCTGGCGCGACGCCGCCCGTCATCCGCTCGTTACGCGCATTACGCTCCGGCGCAAGCTCTTCACACCACCCACATGTTGCCGCCGCACGCGGCTATCGACACGTCCTGTTACACACAAACACACCGGTAATGCCGCCGGTCAGTAGAGTTCGGGTCACAAGGAAACGGGAGCAATGCCATGAAAAGAATTTTCGCGCTGGCCATTCTGGCCGTCACGCTCGGCGGTGCATTGAGCGGTTGCATCGTAGTTCCGGAAGGCGGCTATCACGACCACGATCACTACCATCACGATCGCGACCACTATTGAGCGCGAACCGCGCAAGACTGTCCACTCACCACCGTAGAAGCCGGAAATAAAACATGAACGAATCACGAAACCGCTGGCTGTCCGTGGCGATCGTTGCGGGTCTGGGAATTGGCGCATCGTCAGCCGCGCTGGCCCACGTCGATGTAGGCGTGAACATCGGCATTCCGGGGGTCGCATATGCGCCTGAACCCGTGTATGCCCCGCCACCTCCGGTCTACGCGCCGGCTCCGCCGGTGGTCGTGGTGAGTCCGGGCTGGTACGGCGAGCGCTACTACGACGGCCGCCGCTACTGGGACCGGCGCGAGTGGGAAGAGCGCCATCACGGTGGACGCGAATGGCATGAGGCGCGCGGCCCGCATGGCGACTGGCGCGGCCACGACAATGGGTGGCATGGTCAGGGCGACGACCGCGGCCACGATCACGGCGAGCATTGATGCGCATGCCGCGCTCGCATCAGTGATGACGCGATGACGCGGCAACGCACACGCATCCGCGCCACATCTTCTGCAGGAGCGACGCTTTGCTACGCAGCGATCCGAGACGAGTCACCGCGCAAATCAACGACACGCTGATCAGCGCTGAATATAGCGAGCAGACCGGTCAATTGTGTTTGCGTCAGGACGGCGCACTATTGCGCGAATGGTTTCCACCTCACTCGTGGATCGCGATTGCGTCAGTGGCGGGCGCGCGGCACTGGGGCACGCGACCTGACGACGATGATCTGCTGGCGCTGTTGCACAACGAGATGACCCTGTTGCGCGCGCCATAGAAAACAGTCTGCTTGCGCGCGGCGCTACGCTCGCCGCGCGCTTCGCCGTTCGCTCAACGGGCGTTGTAAATCGGCGGCGAATAGGAGCTGACCGTCGTGTCCGTGCCGTGACCGGCTTGCCACGTACCACGGCTACCTGAACCATAACCGCTGTTATCGGCTTGAGCCGGGACCTGCTGGCCCGAAGCCTGCGCCTGCACGCCCTGTGCGTCTTGCGACGCGGGCTGGCTGGACGACTGAGCGAACGAAGCCACCGGCGCGGCAAGAACAACGGCGATAGCAACAGCTTGAATGAGCGACTTCATGAAACCACCTCCAGAGATTGTCTTTCTACATGCTGCGGATGGTGCTCTTGTTGCAGCGGTAGATGTAGTGTAGGTGCCCGGCGCAGCGGGATAAATCCGCCAATCCTGAATTCACTGTTGCTGCTGCTACTACAATGGAAAACGACTGTTCGTCGAGTGTTTGATAAAACCATTTGCTCGAAATACGCCGTTTCCCTGACCACCATACGGTGACTGTTAAGGACGGCGCTCACAGTGGCTCTTCTGCAGAAGCGCATGTCGGCGAAAAAGCACCGAATTTATCTTTTATATAAGATGTGCATTTTCAGAATCCGCAGCGCAATTACGCTGCCACGTGCGCTTCAGGAGCAAGCATGCGGTGGTTTATTCTTATCTGGTTCACAGCGAGTGCCGCCTATGTTTCACGGCGCGGCACGGTCCGATTCGGATTCTGGCGGCAACTATCAGACCATTCGACATTCATGGCACCGGTCAATTGCCTCTGGTACATGCTGTCGACACTCAAGTCCAACGCCTTCATCGATAAAAAGCTTTTTCCGGAGCTGGCGGCATTACAGGCCAACTGGAAAACCATCCGGGACGAGGCGCTCGCAGTAGATGCGGCACAAAAGATATCCGCGTCGAGTAACTATAACGACATTGGCTTCAACTCGTTCTTTAAAACGGGTTGGCGGCGCTTTTATCTGAAATGGTATGACGCGCCTCATCCCTCCGCTGAAGCCCTGTGTCCGGTCACCACGCGGTTGCTGCAGGATATCCCCACCGTCAAGGCCGCCATGTTCGCGCAATTGCCGCCGGGCGCGAGTCTCGTTCGCCATCGCGATCCGTACGCGGGATCCATTCGCTATCACCTTGGACTCGTCACGCCGGACGACCCTAAATGCTATATCGACGTAGACGGCCAGCACTATTACTGGCGCGACGGCGAAGCCGTGCTATTCGACGAAACCTATATTCACTACGCGAAGAATGAAACCGATAAGTCGCGCATCGTTCTTTTCTGCGACATCGAGCGTCCAATGTACTTTCGCTGGGCGGCCGCGCTCAATCGAATGTTCTCCGCCATTCTGCTTCGCGCGGCAACCTCGCCGAACGAAGCCGGAGATCGCACCGGCTTTCTGAATCTCATTTTCAAATACCTGTATGCCGTGCGGCGGCTCGGCAAGCGTATCAAGGCATGGCACCGGCCAACGTACTACATGATCAAATGGATTCTGTTCGGCGCGATTATCGTAGGTCTATTCGCCGCGTTGTAATCTGGCGAGGCGCGTGTGCGCCGCGCCTCCCCCTATTCAGGAAACGACCGCCGCGGAAAAGGCCGGCCTGCTTCTGATCGCCTGAAGCCACCGGTCCAGCGAGGGCAGCGGTTGCGGCGCGTCCAGCCGCCCGGCAAACCGTTCGGCCAGATGCACCCAGCGGTGCGCCGCGAGGCCAACGCCGATATCGGCCACGGTAAAGCGATCCTGCGCGAGATAGTCGTGTTTTTCGAGGACCGCGTCCGCAATGCCGAGAAGCCGCGTTGCTTCACGATATGAACGCCCGATGGCGTCATAGTCGCGTTGCGCCTCCGGCACGCGGGTCAGCCCCAGGAACGCAACGCGCAATGTCGCCCACAGCGTGCCGAGTTGCCAGTCCATCCAGCGCTCGACGTCGGCGCGCTCAGCGGGTTTGGACGGCAGCAAGGTGTGCGCGTCGTATTTCGCGGCCAGGTAACGCACAATCGTATTGGATTCCCACAGCACACACTCGCCGTCGACGAGCGTGGGCACCAGTGCGTTCGGATTGAGCGCGCGATACTGCGGCGTGTCGATCACGCCGAATTCGAGTCCCGCATCGATCCGTGAAAATTCCCGCCCTTCCGCGAGACCCAGTTCAGCGAGACACCACAGCACTTTCTGCACATTGATCGAACTGCGTCGGCCATAGACCTGCATTGCAATACCTCATTGGCTAGTGAATTCTGGCGATTATCACATTCACGAGCCCCGCGCCGAATAGAACGATCAGCGGATTCATCTTCGGGCGTGAAAGAAAAAGGGCCAACGCGATGGCGGCGAGCGCCCAGATCGTCCATGTGGACGAGGAAGCGTGCAGCACCGAAAATGCGCCTGCGAGAATCAGCCCGGTTGCAACCGGCGCGAGGCCCTGCTCCGCGGTCCGGTGCCAGGGATGCTGCTTGTGCCGCGTCCATGCGATCGTCGCACCGTAGGCAAGCATCGAAGACGGTACGAAGAGCGCCAGCGAAGCAACCACGGCACCCATGAAACCGGACGCCTTCCAGCCGATCAGTGTCGTCAGCAACGCACCCGGGCCGGGCGCCGCGCGCGAGATCGCGAACAGGTCGACGAATTCCGCCTGCGTGACCCAGCCGTGGATTGCAACGGCCTGCTGGTTGATATCGGCGACGATACTTTGTCCGCCGCCCAGCGACAGCAACGACAGCGGCGCGAATACGGCGATCAGTTGCAGGTAGATGTTATCGCGCACCGTGACGGCTCCTGGAGGCGAGGTACAACCCGGCGGCTCCCGCCACCAGTGCGACCGGCACGAGTGGCCAGCGCAGCACGCCGACCGCGACGAAGACCACGGCGATCAGCGCAAGCGGCCAGCGTCGTACCGCGAGCAGCGAGCGTGCGGTGCGAAAGCCCACCGAAGCGGTCATGCCGATCGCCGCGGCGGCCACGCCTTCGAGAAACTCATGCAGCCACGCGAGTTGCGCGAACTGATGAAACACCGTGGCGAGCAGAACGATCACCACCATAGGCGGCACGAGCAACGAAGACACGGCAACCGTGCTGCCGATCGCACCCTTCATGCGGTAGCCGACATAGATCGACAGGTTGATCACGTTCGAGCCGGGCAGGATCTGCCCGAGCGTGAGTGCCCCAAGGAACTCATCTTCATCCAGCCAGCCTCTTTGCGTCACCACTTCGCGATAGATCCACGCGGACAGGCCGCCGCCGAAACTCGTGAGCCCGACGCGCGCGAACAACAGAAGAATCTGCAGCAACGACACGTCATTCGTTTTACGCACGGACACGGATTGCATGCAGGCTGACTCCTTGCTGTTACCTGTCGCGACGGAGGCAGCCGGCGCTGCCGCACGGATAAAACTCAGGTGGCGTCAATGCCGCTCGTTCGCCAGCCGATGCGCGGCGGCCACCTGCTCCTCCACCTCACGCACCAGCTTCGACGATTTTCTCCGGCGGCTCCAGACCGACGCCGCCACGCTGATTGCGGCGCAGCCGAGCAGACTCGCGGCGATGGGACTGCGAAGAAACACGCTCGGATCGCCATTCGAAATGGTCAGCGCCTGACGGAACGACTGCTCGAGCGTGTGGCCCAGAATCAGCCCGAAGAGCAGCGGTGCCTTGGGAATGTCGAACTTGCGAAACGCGTAGCCGACAATGCCGAAGAACAGCGCGAGAAACAGGTCGAACACGTCATTGCTGAATGAATACACCCCTGCGGACGCGATCACGAGAATCAGACACAGCAGCACGCCGGACGGCACATAGAGGATTCGCGACAGAATGCCGACGAGTGGCAGATTCAGCAGCAACAGCATGATGTTGCCGATATACATGCTCGCGATGAGGCCCCAGACGAGATCCGGCTGGGTGTGAAACAGCATCGGGCCGGGCTGGATGCCATACATGATGAACGCGCCCATGATCACCGCCGTCGCGCCGGACCCCGGAACACCGAGCGCCAGCAGATGCACGAACGCGCCGCAAGTGTCCGCGTTGGTCGCCGCTTCCGGCGCCGCAACCCCTTCGATCGCGCCGTGGCCGAACTCCTCCGGATGCTTCGAGATCTTCTTTTCCAGCACATACGAAAGCATCGCCGCGAGCGTGCCGCCGAGTCCCGGCGCCGCGCCGCAGATAAAGCCGACCGCCGAGCCGCGAAAGATCGCCGGCCGCGCGCGGCGCCATTCCTGGCGGGTGAACCACACTTTGCCCTCCACGCGCACGGTGTGCAGCGTGCCGCCGAGCGTGCCTTCGACCATCCGGCTGACTTCGGCAATGGCGAACAGACCCACCACCACCACGAGAAAGTTCACCCGGTCCTGGAGTTGCGTGAGGCCGAGCGTAAAACGCGGCACCCCGCTTTGCAGATCGATCCCGACTGTTGCGAGACCGAGCCCGAGGAATACCGCCATCATCCCTTTGCCCAGCGAATCGCCGGTGAGCGCGCCGACTGTCGACAGCGCGAAGCAGATCAGCGCGAAATATTCAGTAGGCCCAAAATGCAGCGCGACGGCAGCGAGCGGCGCCGCGACGAACGCAAGCGCGGTTACGCCCATCATGCCGGCCATGAACGAGCTGACCGCGGCAATCGCCAGCGTGGCGGCCGCTCGGCCTTTCCTTGCCAGCGGATAGCCGTCGAGCACGGTCATCACTGCGGCTGCGTCTCCCGGCGTGTTGAGCAGGATCGCGGTGACCGCGCCGCCATACATGCAGCCGTAATAAATGCCGGTGAGCATCATGAGGGCCGAAATGGGATCCATGCCGAAGGTCACCGGAATGAGCAATGCAATTCCCGCCGACGGGCCAATGCCCGGCAAATGGCTGATCATCGTGCCGATGAACACACCGAAAAGCGTATACATGAGATGCATCGGTGTCGCGGCAACCGCGAGTCCGTGCAGAATGCCTTGCAGACTGTCCATGATGCGAACGCCTCAAAATGGGAGAAGGCCGGTCGGCACCGGAACGCCGAGAAGCTGGGAAAACAGCAGATCGAAGACCACCGTCACGCCGAGCGCGATGGCGAGATTGGTTTTGTGGCGTCGACGGTTGAAATAGCTGAGCAGCCCAAACAGAAACACCGAGGTCGAGAGTACATAGCCGGCACGCTCGAAACACAGGTAATAGACGGCGGTCCAGACCACCATGCCGATCAGGACGAACGGACGCTGCTTCGGTTCGGGCGCCGTCTGTTCCGCGTGCGGGTTCTTTGTGTCGGCCGCCGTTTGCGCGGAAGTCTGCGCGCAAACCGGTTCAGCCATTTTCGAATGAACCTTGCCGCGCCCTTCGAGCAGGATAACCAGCGCCGAGGCGATCAGTCCCACGCCGACGAGAGCCGGAAACGCCCTCGGCCCGAGCGGGTCGCTCAGGCGGACTTCAGGCAAGCGCATATCCATGTACAGGTACGCTGCGGCGAGCGCCATTACACAGAATGCGAGCCATACATCGCTGCTGATGCTTTTCATGTCTCCTCCAGAGTTCGACTCCGGCGGCGGCTGCCCAGGGTGGCCGCTGCCGCCGGTTCACGCGGCCCACGAGGAGCTCGCGTAGTCGTGCCCGTTTATTTGCGAGCGCGTCGTGCCGCGCCCGCCGCTTGCGCCGTGCAGCCAATGCGCGACGTCTCAGCTACGGCAGCGCCGCATCACTTCTCGTTGTAGCGGCCCGGCTTCACCACCTCGGCGATCGTGCCGTCCGGTGCGCGAAACTTCAGTGCACCCTCGCCTTTCGCCGAAAGAATCTCGCCACCGTACTGCTTGATCTTCTCGGCGGCCACTTCCTGGTCGTCGACCGTGACGCCCCAGTGGTGCAAACGCGGACCGGCGCCGGCGAGTTGCGCTTCGTGCGAGTCTTCGCTGTCGTACTTCATCAACGTAAAGTCGATGTGACCGTCGGTCATGTGACGCGAGATGTGCTCGCGGTTGCGCCCGGTCTTCACTTCCTTGAAGCCGAACACTTCGGTATAGAAACGGGTCGCCTGTTCGAGGTCGTCGACCTTGACTGCGAGGTGAACGATGCGTGACATATGGATCTCCATGTCGATAGGTACTGCGGGTTGGAAGAAAGATTCGCTACTTCGCGATGCCAAGCTCGCCAAGCAGAGGGGTCAGGCGATTGCGCTCGTCCTGAAGAAATGCACGGGTCTGAGTGCTGTTTTTATAGTCTGCAGTCCAAAGATTCCGTTTCACGGCCACGGCCCACTCCGGCGACGAGGTAGCCTTCTGCAATACGTTGTCCCACCACGCTATTTCGGCGGCCGTCATGTTCTTCGGACCGACCAGCACGCGCCAGGTCGTAAAGTCCACATTGATGCCCTGCTCCTTCCACGTCGGCACGCCTGCCAGTTCGCCGCCCTGACGCGCGCCGGCGGGAATCGCAATCATGCGCACCGCGCCGGACTTGCTCGGTCCCAACACCACGCCCGCAGGCGTCGCGGCAGCCGTTACGTGGCCGCCCATCAACGCCGTCAACGCTTCACCGCCTGAATCGAAAAATACGACTTTGATTTTCTTCGGATCCTGGCCGGCGCCTTTCATCACGAGCGCCGCGGCGTCGTGACTCTGACCGCCCGGCGAACTCGACACGCCCAGCGTGACGCTGGTGGGATCTTTCTTGAGCATCTGCACGAGATCGCTGCCCGACTTGATCGGCGAATTGCCCGGCACCGAGAACACCACCTGCTCGGTCACGAACACGGCAAGCGGCGTCACGTCGTCGATACCTACCGTGGAAAGGCCCGTAATCCGGTTGGTGATCAGCGGCAGCGCCTCTACCGTGACAAAGTGGCCGTCGCCTTCGTGTGAATTGATGTACGCGATACTGACCGTGCCGCCTCCGCCAGGCCGGTTGATGACCGTAACGGGCCGGGGCGACAGCTTCTCCTGCTGAATGACGCTCTGCAGCGTGCGGGCAACCAGATCGAGTCCTCCACCAGGCGCGCTCGGCACCACGATCTCGACCGGCCGTCGGGGCTGCCACGTGTCCGCGGCGCTCGCCAGCGTCGCGCACGCCGATAGCAGCACGACACAGATGCCACGCGCGACACCTGATATCTCAAGCCTCCTCCTCATCACTTCGTCTCCTGTTTATAGTGCTCTGTGGCCGTTTAGAAATTGAATGCGTCGAATGTACTGGCGGCGAAGAGGCTTTCCATTGGCACCTCGTTCTGGATCAGCCCGTCGCTCTTCGCATAACGCTGCAACGTGTCGAGGTCGAGACGGTTCTCTTTCAGACCGTAGCGCCAGTAGTCCACCCCCATCAGCGATTTGACGCGCTCGTATTCGGACGTGAGCCACGGATGCATGACGCGCAGCGTGTCGGTTATCGCGAGTTCGTCGAGCGCGATATCGCGCGACTTCCTGAACGCGGCAAACACATTGACCGGCAGCCACGGATGCTGCTCGACGAGCGAGCGGCGAATGCCGACCACATGCATGGGCGGGAAGAGTCGCGTTTTCCGGAACCACGTCTCCTCGTCTTCGCGGAAGGTGGGAAAAAGACGCTGCACGTGTTCATTGCGGCCGAAGCACGAAGGCGGTTTCGGCGCGATCACCGCGTCGATCTCTCCTTCGTCGAGCAGGCGCGCGAGCGTCTGGTCCGAGGCGATCGGCTCCACCTGAATAGCGGGCGCGAGGTTGTACGGCACGCGCGCCTCGCGGCCGGTCTGTTCGAGACCGCCGACCCTCCACTGCACGTCGCGGCTGCGAACGCCGTATTCGTCCGCGAGCATGCCGCGCGCCCAGATTCCCGCCGTCTGCTGAAAGTCGGGCACGCCGATACGACGGCCTTTTAGCGCTTGCGGGGAATCGATGCCGCGATCGGTACGGATATAGATCGCCGAATGACGGAACGAGCGCGACAGGAACACCGGCACACCGATATAACTGCTTTGCCCACGAGCGGTAGTCAGCAGGTGCGTGCCGAGCGACAGCTCCGATATATCGAATTCGCCATGACGGAACGCGCGTTGAAAGAGCTCTTCGGCGGGCCCATTCACGAAGTTGATCCGGCAGCCGTCGATCACGGCTTTTCCGTCGATCAGCGCACGTGTGCGGTCCGTAACCTGGCAAGCCAGCGATAGTTCAAGCATAGAGAAAAGCACCGTAGGCTAATATGAAAACTGGGGACCGGTACTTGAAAACGAGCATCGATCCGCCTCCGTAATTCGTACTGCAAAATAATAATCATGCGCCCGACGCAACGTTGGGCGGTCATCGATCCGCGCACTCTTCGCGCGGTCCTGCTTCGGTTTTTTTGTGCGCGCCCGCCTTTGTCAGGCGAGCTGATCGGCGGCGGGCGGCACGGCGTTTTCTTCTCCGGATTTCACCAGACCGTCCAACGCGACGAGCATGCGTTCCTTCCCCTTCGACACGTGGCTGAAACTCGTCTCATAGCTCAGGCTGGCGTTGCGGGATTTGAGCGCATTGACGATCTCGCGATGCTCGTCATTCGACTGAAGCAACGCGCCACGCTGAACCATTCCGTGAACCCGGAACAGATGAAATTCCTTAACAAAGCCGCGATAGAGCTTGATCAGCCGCGAGTTACCGGTTGAACGCACGATGTAGTCGTGGAATTCGAGGTTTAGTGGATCGAACCGCGAAAAATCCCCTTTTTGCGCGGCCTCCTGCATCTCGTCGACATAAGCGTCAAGCTGGGTGGCCATCTCTTCGGTCATTAGCGGCGCGAGCAGCGATGCCGACAATGCCGTGAGTCCCGCGCGCAAATCGTAGACTTCAATTGCGTCGTCACGTGTGACACGCTGAATGAATACGCCACGCTGCGGGATCAGATACACGAGGCCGAGTTCGGCGAGCGCGCGGCACGCCTCACGCACGGGCCCGCGGCTCACAGAAAGCCTGTCTGCGACCGCCTTCTCATTGAGCCGCTGACCCGGCTTCAATTCGCCGCTCAGAATCATTCGCTCGATCTCGTGCTGAACCACGCCGGTCAATGTGTGCGCCCGGAAGTCAGCCAGCGAGACGGTGGGGGAGATGTGATCAGTTTCCATGAAAACGAGTCTAGGGTGCACCCTGAAAAATGTCAACACTTTACTTTTCCTGATCCCGTCTCTGTCGAAGGCCCGTGCGGCGGGCCTGACGCCCCTGCCATCTCACTGACATTTTCACGCCAGCCCCATCTGAAATCAGGCTGAGCGGCTCTTCGCCAGCCCTCAGAACCGGTGCCGCATTCCTATCCGGAAAGCGAGTTGATTTTGCGCATCGCTTCCCGAGTTGCCGAAGTAACTCGTCGACTTGCCGATCATCGCCTGCACCGGTACGCCGTCGTTCGATCCCGAGGCCTTCTGGTAAATCGCCAGCACGTAGACGCTGGTGCGCTTGCTCAGCGCGTACTCCACGCTGCTGTTGATCTGGTTCCACGAGCCTGTGGCCGACCCTCGAACCTGCGTGCGCGTATAACCCAGTGCCGCCTCCAGCGGCGCGCTGATCTGATACACCACGCCGCCTTCGTAGATGTTGAGCGTAGCCGCGCTGTGGTCCAGATTCTCCAGCCGCGTATTGGTCCAGAGCGCGTAACCGAGCAGCGAACCGAACTGGTACTTGGCGCCAATGCCCAAGGTGCGCAGATCGCGCTCGCCCAGCGGTTCGACATTGGCCAGCGTCAACTTGAGCGGCGGTACTTCCTGCAGCGGATAGGTGATGTCGGTGTAAGCGAAGGCCATGCTGAACGGCCCATTGCGATAGTCGAATCCGAAGCTGTAGGTGCGGGACGAGCCGCCTTTGCCATTATTTCCGTTCGAGCCGCCGAACTCCCCTGCGGCATTCGAAAAACCGTACATCGCGCCGACCTTGAAGCCGTACATTCGCACGCTGTCGAACTTCACCGAGTTGTTGATCCGCACCGACGTCAGCAGATCGAGCGTGTCGATGTGGTAAGCGTAAGCGTCGCCGGCAGTCAGGCCGCCTGTCGCATACCGGTTCAGATAGTCATGTGAGAACGGATACTGACGCCCCATCGTGAATGTGCCGACGCCGGTTCTGGATATCCCGACGAAAGCCTGCCGGCCGAACAGCGCGCCGCCCTGGCTGAGGGAGCCGTCGGCCAGGCCGAAACCATTTTCCAAAGTGAACACGGCCTTATAGCCGCCGCCCAGGTCTTCCGCGCCCTTCAAACCCCAACGGTTGCCTCCGTTAATGCCGTCGTCGAACTTGACGAGACTCGAACTGCCTCCAGACGCGTTCTCCGCGTGATTGACGTAGCTAATGCCGGCGTCGATCAATCCATAAAGGGTGACGCTGCTCTGAGCGTGAACCGCGCCCGTCACCCCTCCCAACGCTACGACACACAACAGCTTCTGAGCCTTACGGGTAATCACTTAAGTCTCCTAATTTTATGTCAGCCTGAAAGTAATTCATGGGTTCGGGTGCCGGCCTCGATCGGCGCCCCCCGGACTTCAACCTTCAACTGCTTTACCGCTCCGTTGCGCATCACCGCGCGCCGTAATACGTCTGCGTCCAGCAGACGGTTTCGGTGGTGCCCTACAACTTGAAAGCGAGTGTCGAAGGTTTTATGATAAATGTCAACATTTTACAGACCAGGGTTTTCCTGACATACGCACTCCATATGGCTTACTGCGCAATAGATTTCGGCACCTCGAATGCCGTCATCGCCGCCGATATCGGCGGAGGCACTTCGGATTTCTCGCTGGTGCGGATCGGCCCGCAGCGAATGGGGAAGATGGATCGCAAGCGGGACGCATTCGCGCATCACGGCGTACATGTCGCCGGGACGGATATCGACCGACGGGTCGAACTGGCAGCCATCCTGCAGGAGGCCGGCTACCGCAGCCTGGACACCGAAGGACGCGAAATACCGACCACGCCTATTTCGAGCTCGCGACCTGGCACCTGATCAATTCGCTCTACACGCCCAAACGGCCAGCAGAGCTTCGACTCATGCGCCACCTGTATCGGAATCCGGTTCACCACGACCGACTAATGCGTGTGGTGAAACGACGGCCCGGTCACGCGCTTGCCGCGAGCGCGGAGCAGGCAAAAATCGCGATCGCCGCCGGGGGTGACACGCTCATCGGGATCGACCCGATCGAGCCGGGCCTGAGCGTCGCTTTCGGTCAACAGCAACTGGTCGACGCGACGTGTGAAGAAAGCATGCGGATCGTTCACGCCGCCCGGAAAACGGCGCGACTGGCCGGCGTCGCTGCCGGGAAAGTCGACGCCGTATATTTCACCGGCGGTTCCACCGGCCTTGCGTCCCCGACGCGTGCGCTTGCGGGTGTGTTTTCGTTTTCCGAAGCCGAACAGGTGTTCGGTGATCCGCTGGCGAGCGTAGCAACCGGCCTCGGCATTCACGCAAAAACGGCTATTCGCTTAGCCGGACACGCGTGCGACTAGCCGATCAGTTCCCGATGCAACGCCATGAATTCATGAGCGAGCTTGTGCCGGGGGTCGAAGTGAATCATCGGCTTGGCGTACTGATGCGACTCGCGAATTTTCACGGACGTCGACAGTCGCGACGCCAGCACGGGCAAACCTTCGCTGATCAGTTCCTCGACTAACCGAAGGGGCAGGCTCGCACGCGCTTGAAACTGGTTGATCACGATTCCTTCGACCTCCAGCCCCGCGTTATGGTCCTGTTGAATCTCCCTGACGTTGTCGAGCAGCGTATATAGGGCCCGGCGCGAGAAATCGTCGCAATCGAAGGGAATCAGGCAGCGTTCGACCGCAATCAGCGCGGAGCGGGTATAGAAATTCAACGCAGGGGGCGTATCGATGTAAATCGCGTCGTACTCGTCCAGTTCGTTCAACGCGTCGCGCAGTTTGTAGATCTTGTAGCGCGACTCGAGCTTGCCGTGAAGCGTGTCGAGATCCGGATGAGAGGGCATCACATCGAGGTTCTCGAACGGCGTGCGGTGAATGAAAGTCGAAACCGGCGCCGGCCTGAAGCTGAAACTCAAGGCCGTTTCGAAGAAGTCCGCGACGTTGGGCTTGAGATCGGTCGCCTCTTTGCCGAGCAGATACTGGCTGGAATTGCCCTGTGGGTCGAGATCGATGACCAGCGTACGCAGATTCTCGCTGGCGTTGATGGCCGCGAGGTTGCATACGATGGTCGATTTGCCTACCCCGCCCTTCTGGTTGAAAATGACACGCCGCATTTGCCTTTGCCCCTATTTCGAAGAACGCGCTAAAGGGAGAGCATACCCCGGCAAAATGACAGCGCGAACATGGGCAGTCCGCGGTATGTCCGCTGAACACTGCGCCCTGCCCGCTCATGCTCATGCTTGCGCTTGCGCGCCGGCCACGCCAACGTAATTTTCGGCCATCGCGGTGGCCGCCGCGCGCGAGGTGGTCACATATTCGAGCTCGGCGACCTGCAACTGCTGGTCGAAAGGCGATGCACCGTCGATACGGTGCATCATGCTGGTCATCCAGTACGAGAAGTGCTCGGCACGCCAGATGCGTTTAAGCGCGGTCGCGCTGTAGCCGTCCAGCAGGTCCGTGCGGTTTTCAACGTAGAACGCATTGAGCGCCTCTGTCAGCACACGCACGTCGGCCACGGCCAGGTTCATGCCTTTCGCGCCGGTGGGCGGCACGATATGCGCCGCATCGCCGGCCAGAAATAGCCGGCCATGCTGCATGGTGTTCGACACGAAACTGCGCATGCCGACAATGTTCTTCTGGAAGATCTTGCCGTCGATAATTTTCTGTCCGTCGTGCGAGTCGACTCGCGCATGCAGTTCCGCCCAGATCCGGTCGTCGGACCAGTTCTCGACCGAATCTTTAGGATCGCACTGGAAGTACATGCGCTGCACGTTCGGCGAGCGCGTGCTGACCAGCGCGAAACCGCGCTCGTGACGCGCGTAGATCAGTTCATCCGACGACGGCGGCCCTTCACACAGGATTCCGAACCAACCGAATGGGTACACACGTTCGAAATCCCTGCGCAATGCCGGTGGAATCGATGCGCGCGACACGCCTTGCGAACCGTCGCAGCCGATCACGAAGTCGCATTGCAGTTCGTACGCTTCGCCTTCGTGGTGATAGCGGATCGACGGCTTGTCCGTTTCGATGTCGTGAATCGAGGTCTGCGACACGCCGAAACGCAGCTTTCCGCCGTCGGCCACACGCGCCGCGACGAGGTCCTTGATCACTTCGTGCTGTGCGTAGACCGTAATGGAATGCCCCGTGAGTCCAGTCAGATCGATGCGGCGCCGCTTGCCTTCGAAAGCCAGTTCGAAGCCGTGATGCAGCGCGCCTTCGGCTTTCATCCGCGCGCCGACGCCGGCATCGGTCAACAGGTCCATCGTGCCCTGTTCGAGTACGCCCGCGCGAATGGTGGATTCGATCTGATCACGAGCGCGCGACTCGAGCACGACGGAGTCGATGCCACGCAGGTGAAGAAGATGGGAAAGCAGCAGACCCGCAGGCCCGGCACCGACGATGCCAACTTGAGTGCGCATGAGTTGTCTCCTGAATGCGGCGTTAGATTTGCACTCAGTTTGACGAACACGCGCTATATCCGGCAACGCGATACGGTGGATAGGCTGTATCTGGTTTTGAAATAGCAGTCTGCATTGGGCACCCACGGCCGCCGGGCGCAACTGGGTGCTAACGCCGTCCAGGCACGGCTCGTGGCTCATCCGCCGGACGGCTCATCCTTCGCGCCGTGTCGCGCAAGGTCAAGGTAAACCCCGAGCCGTTCTACGACGCGAGAAACAGGCGATAAACAGGATTCTGCGTCTCTTCCCAGTTCGGATAGCCGAGCGTGGCGAGAAACTGGTCGAACGCCGCATTCTCGCTCTCCGGCACCTGGATGCCGACCAGAATCGAGCTATAGTCCGCGCCCTGGTTGCGATAGTGGAACAGGCTGATATTCCAGTTCGGCGCCATCGACGAAAGGAATTTCATCAGCGCGCCCGGACGTTCGGGAAACTCGAAGCGGAACAGCCGTTCGTCGTGCGCCAGAGGCGAGCGGCCGCCTACCATGTAACGGATGTGCTGCTTGGACAGTTCGTCGAAAGTCAGATCGACGGTGGCGAAGCCGTGCGCTTCGAACGCCCCCGCGATCTGCGCGGATTCGCTGCGATTCCTGATCTGCACGCCCACGAAGATATGGGCGGAATTCGCGTCCGCAATCCGGTAGTTGAACTCGGTGACGCTGCGCGTGCCCACCAGTTCGCAGAAACGCCGGAAACTGCCGCGCTCTTCGGGGATCGTCACGGCGAACACGGCTTCACGCGCTTCGCCGACTTCGGCGCGCTCGGCCACGAAGCGCATGCGGTCGAAGTTCATGTTCGCGCCCGATGTGATCGCGATCAGCGTCTGGTTCTCGATGCCTTCGCGCTCCGCATACTGTTTCGCCCCGGCCACCGCGAGCGAGCCGGCGGGTTCCAGCACGCTGCGGGTGTCCTGGAACACGTCCTTGATGGCGGCGCATAGCGCGTCGGTGTCCACGAGCAGCACGTCGTCGAGATATTCGCGGCAGAGGCGGAAGGTTTCTTCGCCGACCAGTTTCACCGCCGTGCCGTCCGAGAACAGGCCGACTTCGTTCAGCGTGACCCGCTCGCCGGCTTTCAGCGATGCGGCCATCGCGCACGAATCATCGGTCTGCACGCCGATCACCTTGATCTCGGGCCGCACCGATTTCACATACGCGGCCACGCCTGCCGCGAGTCCGCCGCCGCCGATCGGCACGAAGATCGCGTGAATAGGCCCCTGGTGCTGGCTCAGGATCTCCATTGCCACCGTGCCCTGTCCGGCGATCACGTACGGATCGTCGAACGGATGCACGAAGGTCAGGTCGCGCTCTTCCTGCAGTTTCACCGCATGGCCATACGCGTCGCTGTACGATTCGCCGAACTGCACGACTTCGACGGTCGGCCCGCCGTGCGCGCGCACCGCGTCGACCTTCACCTGCGGCGTGGTGACCGGCACCACGATGATCGCCTTCACGCCCATGCGCGCGGCCGACAGCGCGACGCCCTGCGCATGATTGCCCGCCGAGGCCGTAATCACCCCGCGTTCCAGCGCCTCGGCCGGAATATGCGCCATCTTGTTGTACGCGCCGCGCACCTTGAACGAGAACACCGGCTGGTTGTCCTCGCGCTTCAGGTAGACCGGATTGCGCAGACGTGCAGACAGATTCGGCGCGCGTTCGAGTTCGGTCTCGCGGGCGACGTCGTAGACGCGCGCGGTCAGGGTTTTCTTCAGGTAGTCGTGACGAAGCGCGACGCTATCGGCGGCTTCGGCCGCCTGTTTGAGTTCGTGTAACAACAAGGCAAGCTCCTGTGCGGCAAGGACGAATCAACAAAGAGTTCACAGGAGGCAGGTTGCAAGCGGACATAAAAAAACCCGCCTCAGGTGGCGGGTTATGTGTCACTGCTATCCGACGCGCGCTAACCCACCATTCGATGAATGATGCTAATAATCAGCGCAATACGGATGTCGAGGTAGTTCATGCGTTCGATCTTCGTTGACTTGAGGCGCTTTGTCAATCCCTGTTGATTGCAATGCGTGCCGTCGCCTCGTGCTCCCGGCATAGCGGCGGAATGTGCGCGACGCGCAAACCACGATCCGGCACGGCGACCGAACGCCCCGCATTCAACACACGCTCGCGCAGAAACTGTTCGAATCGCGCCATCACCACATTGCGTGCGGACTGCGAAAAGAGCGCGTGATCCACCTTCCCGACCAGTTCCACGTCGACGTTTTTCAACCTGGCCAGGCGATTACCTCGGGGTCCGAAATGAATTTCCAGCGCGTCGAGTCCTTCATCCAGCGAACCATATATCAATGCAGTCTGCACGCCCTTGCGCTCCAGTTCGCGCACGAGTCTGCGCACTATGCCGCCCGGCGTGCGTTGGCCGAGCAGCCATTCGAGTGCTGTACCGGCGCGCGCTGAAACGCGCGCACCCAGACGGCGCGCAAGTTCGATCGCAATCATCCTGCCGTTTGCCTGGCCGGTCAGCAGCCGCAACCATTTGCGCGGATTGCGCATGGCACGCCGGTAGACGACACTCGCCGCCACATGCCGCGCACCAGGCCGCGTTTGCGCGCCGTCCCACGTAAAAAACGGCAGATTGACAGCGGCGCAGCCCACCACCGCCGGATGCGCATGCGCCGTATGCAGGCTGACATAGGCGCCCGTGCACACGCCGAACATCACGGTTTCCGGATACCCGGCCGCCACGAGCCAATCGACGCCGGCTTTCGCATCGCCAACCGCATATTGCGCATACACCTTATCGAGCGACAGCGCCGCATCACGGCGCAGACTATCGCCGAGACCACTCAGGTCCATGCGCAACGAGGCGATACCTTTTGCGGCCAGATAGCGCGCCATCAGCACGGTGAAGCGGCCGTCGCCGATCCGGTGCACACCGCCCGTATTGACGAACAACACCGCCGGCGCACCTTCGAGAGCGTGGCGTGGCTGACAGAACACGCCGGCATAGTGCGCGCCCGCGAACACAACCGGCGTTTCGTGTCCGTGCAAAAAATCGATCCGCGCAGTGGTTGCGCCCGCAAGCATCTCGACGACCGGCTCGCGTTCGGCGATCGCGCCCGCACCGAACCATTCGAGCACGCTCGCAAACGCGTGCCGCGGCGTTTCGCTGTAACTGGGATTGACGAGAAACTTGCCGTATTCGCCGAAAAACTGCAGATCCGTTTGGGCGCCGAGCGCCTGATAGTGCGCCGCCAGACGCTTCAGACGCGCGCTCTCGTTGAGGTCCTGCAGCAGCACTCGCCGCGCGGGATATCGCGTGGTCCGTTCGAGATCGACCTTGGCGAGCGACTCGAGCGTGTCCGGATAGAGACGGAAGCCGTGTGCGCCGACCGTATTCGCGGTCTCGGCATCGAGGCTGAGCCCGAGCGCCTGCTGCGAGCTGAGCCAACTTTGATGCTGAAGCTCCAGTTCACGGATGTAGCTCTTGCCCGAACTCGCCGGCATGAGCAGCACCAGATCGTCGACGCCGCCCATCTGTTCGGCGGCGAGCGCCGCCAGCGTCGCGCCCAAACGCAGTCCGCACAGACTCAGGCGCGTCACCGCGGTTTCGGCGCGCAGCCAGCGCGCTGCCGCCTCGATGCTGTCGAGCCAGGCACGCATGCGCTGCGGATCGTCCTCGTTGCCGCTCGAATCGCCGGTACCAGGATAGTCGAAGCGCAGCACCGCCATTCCACGCGCGGCGAGCCTATCGGCGAACTCGCGCCAGCCTCGATAGACGCACAGTGCCTCATAACCGAACGGGTTGCACAACACGACGCCCGTCTCGGGTTGCGTGCCGGCCGGACGATGCAGCCAACCGGAACAGCCGCCGAACGTGACAGGCGTCATGGTGAGCCGAGCCGCCATGAGCGGACGGCGTAGCGCTACTTCAGGTTCGCGTTGCACTCGATTCCTCCGGCACGATATGCGCAATCACGCTTGCGAGGGAACCGATGCTTTCGAACAGCTCATGCGTGATCTGCGCGCCTGGAATTTCAATGGCGAATTCGTCCTCGATGGCCATCATCAAGCGGACCGTGCCGAGCGACGACAACCCGGCGGCGTAGAGATCGTCGTTGTCGCCGAGCGTTTCGACCGGTACGGCGAGACAGGCGGTCTCGTGCAGAATACGGCGTACATGCGTCTTCATTGTGATTCCCCCGATCCTTCGATTTTTCAACACGGCACCGATCCGTCAGGAACGTGCAACGAGACACGCCGCGGGATGCTCAGGTGAATACATCGCCGGTCATACACTGTCCGGCCAGCGCCCTTCTATCGACCTTGCCATTGACGTTCAGCGGCAACGTGTCCAGCATCACGACCCGTTGCGGCACGGCGTACGCGGGCAAGCGCTGACGACACGCCTGCAGAATCTGCGTCGCGCCGCCCTGCACCTGCGTCACGAAAGCGATCAGGCCACCCGCGCGGCCCGCTTCATCCACAGGCCACGCGATAACCGCGCACAGCGCGGCCTGACTGCACGACCTGACGACATGCTCGACTTCTTCGAGCTCGATACGATTGCCGCGAATCTTGATCTGCGTATCCAGGCGGCCTTGAAACACGATGCCCTCGCCGGCCACCTCGCGCGCGGCGTCCGCGCTCCGATACCAGCGCGACGCGCTGTGGCCCGGATACATCCGCGAAATGAAACGGCGATTGCCGGGCTCGTCCGCCGACAGATAACCCGAAGCGACCTGCGGACCGCCAATCAGCAATTCGCCGCTGATGCCCGGTGCGACCGGTTCGAGCGCGGCGTCCACGATCAACAGTTCCATGCCCGGCAACGCGCGGCCAAGCGGCATGACCGCGCGGCGCGGATCGGCGAGAAATTCCGTGGTGACTTCGAATGCGGTGCACGCAACCGTCGTTTCAGTCGGCCCGTACATGTTCAGCACCCGGCTGTTCGGCGCGGCGCGCAGCCAGGCTTGCACCAGCAAACGCGGCAACGGTTCTCCGCCGAACAACGTCACGCGCAGGCTGGGAAATTCGTCCGGCTGCAGCTTGCGGAACTGCTGCATGAAGGCGGCGCCCGAAGGCACGCTGCTCCAGTGCGTGATCGCGTGTTCCTTGATGAAGGCCGCGTTGTAGATCGGCTCGACGGTCTTCGGCACGTACAGGCATGCGCCATTTGCCCAGCACACGAACATGTCGTGTACCGAAGGATCGAAGGAAAGCTCGCATAACTGTATATAGCGGGCACCCGGCAGCCTGTCGATCAGATGCAACTGCCCCGCCACGTAAGCACAAGCATTCCCGTGCGAGATGGGCACGCCCTTGGGTGCGCCGGTCGAACCTGACGTGAACAGAATATAGGCCACGTCGCACGTCGCGCGAGGCATGACGGTTTCGGCCACAAGCGGATCGCTTGGCAGCCGTGTCAGGTCGCGGCCGGCCGACACTTCACGGGTCGGAGCCGTTTCGTCGGAGTCCTGAGAGACTTGTTGGACTTCGCCCTCTTCGTCGTCGAGCAGGAAGATCCTGGGCGATTCGTCCAGCAGCGACACCACCTCGTCGAGCAGCGCGGCGCAACGCCGGTCAACCAGCATGACCGGTGCGTCCGACTGTTCGATTATGGCGGCAATACGCGCCGCAGGCATGTTGGGATTGAGCGGTACATAAGCGCAGTCTGCGTTGAGGATTCCTAGCAAACCCGCGTAAGCGTCCACGCTGCGATGCGCGAATAGCAGGCAGCGCCGCGCGCGGCCGGCCGGCAGCACCGCAGATACGTCGGCCGCGATCCGGCCCGCTCGCGAAGCAAGTTCGTCGTAGCAATACGAGCGCTCGTCCACCCATAGCGCGGGACGATCCGGCTCACGCGCGGCGGTCTCGAAGAAGAATGAATCCAGCATTCACGGCCTCGACGCATGGGGCAACGTGCCGGCCTCGCCGGACCGGTCGCTCGAGCGCGCCGGAGTGGCTGCCAGCCATGCCGGCAGCACGCTGCCGGGCGGCTGGGCTACCCGGCGACGCGCTGCGTTATCGTAGGAGAATTCACAAGACAAAGACGCGGACGACAACCCGCCACGCAGGCTCGTCACGCAGTATCGCTTGATGAGCCTGGCGGTCAGGTCTTTGTAAGAATCATAGATGCCGGTGAAGCCGGACTATGTGCGATAGCGCTCTCAACAGACGAATGAGCATTCGAAGGCGCGTGCCGGCGGCACGCCCCGGCGGTCCGGCGATATCAGTCGCGCACGCCGCTCTGCTTTCTGAAGGCGCTCAGAATGCGCTGTTCCAGCGAGTGGTAATCGCCGCCGAAGTGGTGATCGCCCGAGGTGCGAATCACCTCGACGCCGGTTTTCGTCAGCGACGGACACAAGGTGTCCTTTTCGTTCTCGCCGTAGAAGCACTGCACGATCGCGGGCGGCACACGGGCCAATTCCGGCTGCACTTTCAGTGCCTTGTCGCTTGCCGGCATGCCGAGCCAGCCGCCCACGCGAATCTGAAAATCGGCGTCGGGCGCGAAACCGAGCAATGCGATCAGCGAGACTTTCGCGCGCAGCGCTGCCGGCAAACGGTTATACGCGAACGGCATCACGTCCGCGCCAAACGAATAGCCGATCAGTGCGATGTGCTGCGCATTCCAGCGCGCGCCATAGGTTTGCATCACGCGTGCGAGGTCGCGGCTCGTCTGCGCGGGCGGCTTTTCGCTCCAGAAATAGCGCAGGCTGTCCCAGCCGATCACGGAAACGCCGTCTTTCTGCAAAGCCTGGGCGATCGTCTTGTCGAGATCGCGCCAACCGCCGTCGCCGGAAATCACGATCGCCATGAGGCCGTTCGGATGCGCAGCCGGCAATTCGATCAGCGGCAGATCGGAGACGTCGTCGTCGCTCGTCGAGACCGCCTGCAGATGCGGCGTGACCAGCGCGACGAGGCGCGTGCGATCGGCGCTACCCGTGGCCGCTTTTTCGACGAAGCCCGGCACCTTGTCGCGGATCACCGTCGGGTCCGGCGGGCACGGCTGGAAGCGCGGATCGAGCGTGCGCTCGGCATCCACCGCGACCGCACCGGCAATCGTATTCGACGGCGCCTGTTCGAGCACGCGCATGGCGAGCGTCGCGCCCTGCCCCGTACCCGCGACGATCGGCGCGAAATAGTGGCTCGACTGCGATTGCCGTTCGAGTTGATGGCTCAACGCTTCGGCATCGCCCACCAACTGATGGCAGGCTTCTTTCTTTGCGGCGAGGTTGGCGGCATAGCGCGCGGTATCCACGCCGACGGTCAACGCGCCGGCCCTGGCGAGCGCATCGGCGCTCTGCTGATCCGCCGCGCTCCAGCCGCCAGCTTGCGAGTAGAGCACCACGAAGCCGCGTAACGGACCAGCGGGCCGAGTGACCGTCACGTCGCCATAGCGGCCGCCCGCCACGGTGGTGGTCGCGGCAAGCGCGAGCGCGCCACCGGTCACGAGGCCCGCCGCCACGGCGAGCCTGAAAAACGGATGCAATGTCATGAACGCCGGCCTCCCGCCAGCAATGACAGGTCCGCGAGTGTGAAGAACACGCCCACCGAACCCGACGCCGCGAGATAGCGCGGCTCCCAATGCGGCTGGAATTTGCTCTTGAAAGCGCGCAGTCCGCGGAAGTTATAGAAGCGGCCGCCGAAACGCCACACCATGCCGGCCAGCCGGTGCCAGCGCGAAGCGAGCGGCGTGGGCTGCATGCCCGACAGCGGCGCGATGCCGAGACTGAGCGAGCGGAAACCCGCCTGCTTCAGATGCAGCGCGAGTTGCGTGAACAGATATTCCATCGCATACGGCGACGCGCTTTCCACATGACGCATCACGCCGACGGTCGCTTCGGTGTTCATATCGGTCGTCATGAAGGTGACGAACGCGACCGGCTCGCCGTTCTGGCGCACCAGCATCACCGATTGCGCGGCGAGGTACTCGTCCGTGAACGCGGCGACCGAGAAGCTCTTTTCGCGCGCGTCGCGGCTGTCGAGCCAGCCATCGGAAATCCCGCGCAGCGTGTCGAGCGACGCGGGCACGTTCGCCTGATCGATCACTTCGACGGTGAAGCCATCACGCTCGCCGCGTTTGAGCGCATAGCGAAGATGCGCGCGATGCGAGCCCTTCAGGTCGAAGTCGTCCAGCACGATATGCGCTTCTTCGCCGAGTTTCATCAGCGTGAGACCTGCGTCGAGATAAAGCGGCAAAGCGTTGGCGCGCACCTGATAGAACGCCGCGCGCCCGCCGTGCGCATGCGCGAGCGCGACGAACTTGCTGATCAGGCCGGCCCACTCTTCGCGCGGCCCCACCGGATCGTGCAAAGCGGCCCACGTACGGCCGTATTTCGCGTACATCAGGAAAGCCTCGCGCGACTCGGAAAACAGGAAGCTCTTGTCGCCCATCAGCGCAAGACCGGCGTCGCTGCGCTCCTGCGCGCGCACGATGCGCGCCGCGTCGTGCAGATCTTCCGGCGCCGGCTTGACGAAGCGGCCCGGCGCCGGACGCAACAGTTGCCAGAAGGCGAACGTCGCGGCGAACAGGCTCGCGGCCAGCGTTGCGCGCAGCGCACGCGGCGCGCGTTCGTCGAAGGCGAATTGCCACCACAGGTCGCGCGTGTACGGCACGTCGCGGAAAGCAAACAGCATGACCCACGTGGCGAGCATCAGCACCATCGCCACCGAAACCAGCCAGCCCGCCGTAAAGCGCTCCGCGAACAGCGACGAATGACGGTTGAAACGCTGGCGCGTGGACAGCAGCAGCACGATCAGCATGCCGAGCACGCCCGCTTCCACGAACGCAAGCCCTTTGGTCAATGACAACGCGAGACTCAGCACCGCCAGCAGGAGCGTCATCCACCACGCGGCGTCCAGCCGCCGCAGCAAACCACGCGCGACGAACAGCAGCAGCACGCCGAGCACGCTGCAAAGCATCTGCGAGCTTTCGAGCACCCATAGCGGCAGCACGTCGCGCAGAATGCGGATGCGTTGCCAGAACGCGGGCGTCGCGCTGGAAATCACCAGCATGCCGCCCACCACGAACGTGACGAGACTCAGGAACAGCGGCGCAAGCTTCGACGCGGCAGCCGCATGCTGCAGCGGCAGACGGCTTTTCAGCGCACGCCCCTCGAAACCGGCGAGCAGCGCGGCCGAGACGATCAGCGGGACGCCGAAATAAATCGCCCGATACGCGAGCAGCGCGGCAACCATCTGATGCGTTGGCACGCTGCCGTTCAGCGTGAACACCATCGCCGCCTCGAACACGCCGACGCCACCGGGCGTATGGCCGATCATACCGAGCAGCATGGCCGCGGCGTAGACCGTGATGAAGGTCACGAAGCTCACGTCCGCATGCGGCAGCAACGCCCACAACGCGAGGCCGGCGGCCACCACGTCGAGTACCGCGAGCGCCACCTGCGCGAGCAGATCGCGGCGCGCGGGAAGGTCGAACGAGAGCCACTGCCAGCGCGTGCGGAGCGGGCGCGTTTCGCTGCGGCATGCGGCGGCGGCCAGCGCCAGCGCGACCAGCAGCGCCGCCCCGCTCCAGCGCAGCGCGACGGGCTCGAGATGCAGCATCGGCGCGAGCGTGCCGGCGAGGCCGAGCATGCCGAGCGCCGTCATCAGCACCAGCGCGAGCGCGAGCGACACGCTCGTGAACACCGTCATGCGCCCGATCTGCGTGGGCGTGACGCTCGCCACGCTGTAGACGCGCGCGCGCACGGCGCCGCCTGTGAGCGCGCCGAAACCGGTGGCATTGCCGAGTGCCGAGCCCGCGGTCGCGCCGATCCACAGCGCCACACGCGGAACGGCCACGCCCAGATAGCGCAAGCCGACGGCGTCGCGGCCGACCAGCGCCACGTAACTGAGCGCGGTGGCGCCGAGCGCGGCGACCCACTCGCCGGCCGTCAGTTCACGCAACTGACGCATCACCGAGCGATAGTCGACCGCTTGCGAGAGATGTTGCAAGACGACCAGCAGCAGCACGCCGATCACGAGAGCGAGAACAGGCGAGAGAAGCCCCCGGTTACCGAGCGCTTTCGATGCACGGTCGAACATCGCGCCTAGCCGGTCGAATTTATTGTTATATCGATGGAACATGGTCAATGCAGGCCTTGCTTGGAGCTGTCACGACGACGATTCGTCCGCCGCGGCTTCGCCTCTCATTGGCGATTTACAAATGGATAACGGCACAGGGGTGAAAAGGTTGACAGTTCCAGCCCTGTCGCGGGGTTTAACCTGGTCCGTCGAATCTGAATGCCGGGCGCGGCGTGGCAACGCGAAACACCTGAATGAAACGGTCGATATTGCCGATCAGGTGACGATCACGCGCGCCCATATTGACAGGGGCTGGAGTTTAAACGCTATTTGCGCGCCGCGAATGAAGAATCGGCGCCATGCGGTAACGGCGGATCAGGATGGGGTGATGGCGCGCGTGTATCGGCGCGGTTTAACGGCTATGACGCTTTTGGAAAGCGCATTGGCGAAGAGAACGACCAGGGAGCGTAAGGGAGCGCCGGCTGTCGAGGAGCGGCGCCCACAACTCATTCATTCAGGACATGCGAGTCCGTCCGGCATGAGCAGGCAGACAGTAACGGCATCGCCCCTGCGCGTTCAGCTTTTGTATTACTGCGGGCGACGATACGCTTCAGCGATCACGGCGCAATTTTGCAAATGCAGATTGAGTGCATGCAGCGCCAGTGCGCGCAGTTTGCCGAGGAACGTCTGGTTGGCGGCTACGGTAGCGTGCGCGGCGGCAGCGTTGGAAGCGGTGTTCATGGTGGACTCCATTCAGGGTTTATACCTAGGCAATAACCCGATTATAGCCAGCTTCTGCCGCACCGCAACAAATATCAATAAAGTGGCGGACCGCGTCGCGACAGGCCGCATCAACGGTTGGCCTGTCTTAAAAAGGGCGGCATCGCAACGTTGTCTTTTAACAACCCGCACCGTACAGGTGCAATAATGCCGCTTTATCTGCGAACGCCCGCCGCAGCCCCGCCTTCATGACCGTCGCCCAGAAAGCCCTGATTGCGCCCCTTATCGTCGCGTGCGCAATGTTCATGGAAAGCGTGGATGCGAACGTGATCGTTACCGCGCTGCCGGCAATGGCGCGCGACTTCGGCCGCGATCCGGTCACGCTGAAAATCGCGGTGACGAGCTACGTGCTCGGGCTCGGCGTGTTCATCCCCGTGTGCGGCTGGCTCGCCGACCGGTTCGGCGCGCGCACGATCTTCCGCACGGCGATCGGCATTTTCGTGACGGGTTCGCTGCTGTGCGCCGCGTCGAACTCTCTCGCCACGTTCACGCTCGCGCGCTTCGTGCAGGGTGTCGGCGGCGCGATGATGGTGCCGGTCGGGCGGATCATCATTTTTCGGGTGGTGCACAAGGCCGACTTCATCCGCGCGATGAACTACCTGAGCGTCCCCGCGATGCTCGGCCCGGCGGCGGGGCCGCTGCTCGGCGGTTTCATCACCACCTATCTGCACTGGCGGCTGATTTTTTTCATCAACGTGCCGATCGGCATTCTGGGCATCTATCTGACCAACCGGCACATCGCCAACACGCGCGAACCCGATCCCGGCCCGCTCGACTGGATCGGCTTTTTCCTGTCGGCCGCGGGCGCGGTGTTGCTGCTGCTCGGGTTGTCACTGGTCGGCGGCGAACTGATTTCGAATCGCGACGCGTTCGGCATGTGCGCGAGCGGCGCCGTTCTGCTCGCGGCCTACGTGGCCTACGCGCAGCGCGTTCCGCTGCCGCTGCTGGACCTGCGCTTTTTCAAGGTGCCCACGTTCCAGGCGAGCGTGCTCGGCGGTTCGCTGTTCCGTATCGGGCTCGGCGCGTTGCCGTTCCTGTTGCCGCTGATGCTGCAGGAAGGCCACGGCATGAGCGCGTTCGAATCCGGCCTGATCACCTGCGCGTCCGCATTCGGCGGCATGTTCATGCGCACGGTCGCTTCGAGCGTGCTGCATCGCTTCGGCTTCCGCTCGGTGCTGGTGGTCAACGCCGCGCTGTCGGGGCTTTCTATCGCGGCTTGCGGCCTGTTCTTTCCCGGCACGCCGACCTGGATCATCTGGGCGATCGTGCTGCTCGGCGGGTTCTTTCCCGCGTTGCAGTTCACCAGTCTGAACTCGCTGACTTACGCGGAGATCGCCAGCCGCGACGTGGGCCGCGCCACCAGTCTCGGCAGTGTCGTGCAGCAGATGTCGCTCGGGCTGGGCGTGACGATCGGCGGTATCGTGCTGCAGATTTCGCGCGTGCTGCACGGACATCCGGCCCTCATGTGGTCGGATTTCTGGCCGGCGTTTCTGGTGGTCGGCCTGTGCTCGTTCGCGTCGATTCCGGTCACGCTGCGCATGCCGCATCGCGCGGGCGAGGAAATCTCGCGCGGCGGCCGCGGCTGAGCGGGCGCACCGGTCGCTGCCGTCGCCGTCACTGTCGGCCGGCTTCAGCGCTTCTTGCGGATCACGCTCACTTCGCCATTGCGTTCGAGAATGGCCGCGGCGACGTGATCCATCGAACGTGAGCCGGTTTTCTGGCGCACGCTTTCCTGCACATCGGTCGGTGTGATGAGGGCCGCGTCCATTTCGCGCGCATTGAACGCGCCGTTGCTGAACACCTCGCGCTCGACGCCGCCCACCAGCCGCTCCAGCGCGGGCGAGCGCATGCATGCCCACGCCAGCAACCGATGGCACGCGACGATCACGAACGACGCCACCACCGTCGCGACAAACGGCGACGCACCGACAATGGCCCGGCTCAGCGTCGCGCCGAGCAGGATCACCACCACCGAATCGAATGGCGAGCGCTGCCCGAAGGAGCGCCGGCCCGAAATGCGGATCAGCACCAGCGCGACAAGGAACACGACGATCGAGCGTAGGCCCATCTGGAGCGGGTCGAGCGTCCTGCCCTGACCGAACAGCAAGGAGATTGTGTCCATCATGCCGCCCTCCTCGCGGCGTGCAGCCGTCTTTGATGGTGCGCGGCCGAAACGGTTTTTGCGGCGCGGCGCGCTCACGCTTTCATGCGCTTTCCTCCGCCCGCTTTACCCCACCGCCCAACCCGCCAGCGTATCGCCGAACCCACCCCGCGCGCGAGCCACCGCGCGCGCGCTCGTAATCACGCGCGGCGCCGCGCTCCATGCAATGCGCGCGCCGATCGCAATCAGCCGGTCGACCAGTGCGACATCCTCGCTGCACGTGAGCGGCGGAAACCCGCCCGCGCGCCGGTATGCATCGGCCGACACGCCGAGATTCGCACCGTGAATGTGACGATGACCGTCGGCGTCCACGTAGGTCTTGCGGAAATATTCGCGCACGCTGTGCGGATGCGGCGTCCAGTCGTCGACGGCAATCGAGCCGCACACCGCGTCCGCCTCCAGCGAAAGCTGCGCGACCAGCCAGCCTGGCGACACGCGGCTGTCGGCGTCGGTAAACGCCAGCCAGCGCGCGCCGTCCGCCAGCAGAAAGTCCGCGCCGGTCGCACGCGCAATGCCGACATTGCGCGCCTTCAGCGTCAGCGTCTCGACGCCGTAAGCTCGCGCGATGGCGCCGGTGAAGTCGTCGCAGTCGTCGAGCACCACGACGATACGCACCGTTTCACGCGCCAGTTCCGCATGGCGCGAGGCTTCGATCAAGGCCGCGAGGCAAGGCGCGAGCAACGCCTCTTCGTTATGTGCCGGAACGATCACGCCGATCATAGGAGCCCCTCGCGTTGCGCAACCGAACGGGCGTCGCGCGACCAGACGTCGATCAGCAGATCGGCTTCGTCGTGATGCGCGAGACGCGACAGGCCGCAACGCGCGTCGAACAGTGCATGCGCGGCGTCGGCGGATTCGAGCGCTTCGGCGAAGGGCCGGCGCCAATGACAGGCAAGCAGCGTACCGTCTGTCGTGAGCGAGGCGGCGATTCGCGCGGCCAGGGTTTCGAGCTCCGCGGCGTCCAGGTAGTAGGCGAATTCGCTGATCACGATCAGATCGAACGGGCCGGCCTCCGTCGGCCACTCGCGCGGCACCGTGCGTTGTTCGACCCGCACCTGCGGCGCGCCTGCGACGCGCTCGCGCGCAAGCTGCACGGCACGCTCATGCAGATCCGCGGCGAGCAGCGTATCGCAGCGCTTTGCCAGCTCGACGGTCAGTTCGCCGTTCGCGCAGCCGGGTTCGAACGCGTTCCGGTAGCGTGGACGCGGCAGCAACGCGAGCGTGAGCGAGCGCTTGCGGCGTTCATACCAGCCCTCGCGCAGCTTCCACGGATCGTCGCTCTGTTGATAGAGTTCATCGAAGTAAGTGGCAGGAGAGCTCATGTCAGCAGCCCTCCGCGCAACGTGTCAGAGCATCCACGGGGCACCTCCGGCACTACGATCAGTGCGACCCGCACCGGCCTCGTCCGCTCCAGCGGCGACGCTCAGTTCGCCGAGCGCGGCAAGATCGCGCTCCGCGTGGCTCTGCCGCAGAAACACCGGCAGATCGGCAAGTGCCCGTGCAAAGCGCGCGTCGCGGCACAACGGACCGGCGCCGAGCGTACGCGTCGCGTGATTCATCACCGCGCTCGCGGCTTCTTCCACCACGAGGCGCGCCCGCATCGCCTCGCGTTGCGAGTCGGCCTGCGGATGCGCGTCGATGTACGCGGCGGTCTCGCGCAACACCGCGGCCGCGCCGGCCAGCGCGACTTCGACCGCGCCGAGATGCGCGAGCCGATGCGAGTCCGCCCGCTGCGCGGACGCCTCCCGCAACATCCGGCCGATCTGCGCGGCGGCACCATACCAGCACGCGGCGATACCGGCTCCGCCATGCCAGAAGCCGGGGCGGCGCACATAAGCCTGCGCGGAGCCGACCAGCGTTGCCGGTGTGCGGTCGAACGTAACGTCCGCGCTCGCCGTGGCCTGCATGCCGACCGCCTGCCATTTCGACGTATCGATCGCGATCGACGGCTGATCCATCGCCACGGCCGCGAGTACCGGCTCACCATCCAGCCACGCGGTCACGAGCGCATGCGAGACGACACCGGCGCCCGAACACCAGGCTTTCGTACCGGTGAGGTAAAGGTCTCCGTCATCGCTTCGGAATCCTACTTTGACTGCCTCGACGCGCGCATCGGGCGGCTCCGCTGCCCATACGCCCCAACGGCTTCCCGCTCGCGGCTCGGGCCCCTGCAATTCCGCGAGAATGGCGAGCGCGTCCGTGTGGCCTTCGAACAGTTTGACGAGTCCCAGGTCGCACGCCGCCACTGCGGCAAGCGCGCGCCAGCGCGCGAGCGTGTCGCCGTGGCCCGGCAAGGGCACGGTGGGCGCACGGTCATAGCCGCGCTCGACCAGCGCGCGCAACACGCCGCCCAACGCGGCGGGGTCGTTCGGCTCGAAACGCGTGCCATGCAGATAATCTTCGAGCGACCCGGCAAGGTTCGCTTCCTTGCGCGCAGCACGGCGCGCCGCCGCATGCGCGGCGCCGGAAGCAATCAGGCCGGAGCCTTGTGGCGGCCGCGCATTGATGCCGGCCCCACGATCACGCGTATCGAGCATCGTGCCTCCCTGAAGCTGTTCGATCGGTTGCCAGCGGCTCATCGAGGAAGCCGCTGCACATACGAAGCGGACAGCAAGCGGCGTGCCTCACACGCCGGAGGCCGGACAGGCGACGATTCTGCTCAGGGATGCGGATGCCGGCGAGCCGTCAGGCCCGCTCTGGTATGAAGGAAGCGCGCGCTGATCCGAACGCTAGCCTGAAGTGCGCCCGCTGCGCCGCGCTTCAACTTCGGCCAGCAGCGTATCGAATAGCGCGAGTTCCACCGGCTTCACCAGATGCGCATGGAAACCGGCGTCGCGGCTGCGCTCGCGATCGGTTGCATGGCCGAAGCCGGTCATGGCGGCGTACATCGTGTGGGCCAGCCCGGGCATTTCGCGCAGCGCCGCGATGGTCGCGTAGCCGTCCATTTTCGGCATTGCAATGTCGATCACGGCGAGATGCGGCGCGAAGCGCGGCGCGACCTGCAGCGCCTGCTCGCCCTCGTAGGCAATGCGCACCTCGTGGCCTTTGAGTTCCAGCAGCATGGCCAGACTGTCGGCCGAATCGCGGTTGTCGTCGACCAGCAGAATGCGCAGCGGCGCGACCTGGCCGTTGGCCGCGTTCGCCTCGTCACCGGCGGCGTTGGACGGTGCGGCGGCGAGCGGCAGGCTCAGCGTGAACGTACTGCCGCTGCCTGGCCCTTCACTGCTCGCGACAATGCTGCCGCCGTGCATCTCGACGAGCGACTTGCACAACGTGAGGCCGATACCCAGACCGCCTTCGCCGATCGTCTGCGCCTCTTTTTCCTGAGCGAACAGGTCGAAGATCCTGTCGAGCGAGCGCAGCGCAATGCCGCAACCGGCGTCGCGCACTTCGAGCACGGCCATGTGAAAATCGATGCGCGCCACGATGTCGACAACACTGCCCACCGGCGAGAATTTGGACGCGTTGTGCAGGAGATTTTGCAGCACCTGAACGAGACGCGTCATGTCGCCGCGCACGGATATCGGCTCGAGCGGCATATGCGCGACGACGCGCTGCTCGTGCGCGTCCGTGAACGGCCGGGCCGCCTCGATCCCGCGCGCCACCACCTCGGCCAGATCGACACGGCCAACGCGCAGTTCGACCTTGTTGGACATGATCCGGCCAACGTCGAGCAGATCATCGACCAACCTTGTGAGGTGCGTGACCTGGCGGTCGATCAGATCGCGCGAACGCGCGAGCGTCGGGCTGATGCCGGTTTCGAGCTGCATCACGCCGATCGCATTGCGCACCGGCGCGAGCGGATTGCGCAATTCATGCGCGAGGGTCGCAAGAAACTGGCGCATGCGTTCACCCGAACGCTCCAGTTCTTCACGCTGACGCCGCTCGGTCAGATCGCGCGTGACCTTGGCGAAGCCGCATAGCCGCTTCGATTCGTCATACACCGCGGTGATGTTGACGTTGGCCCAGAAAGTCGTGCCGTCCTTGCGCACCCGCCAGCCTTCGTCCTCGACATGGCCGATCTGCCGCGCAATCGCCAGTTCGCGCGCGGGCTTGCCCGCCGCCGCGTCTTCCGGCGGATAGAAGGTCGAGAAATGCCGGCCGACGATCTCTTCGCGCGTATAGCCTTTGATGCGCGCGGCGCCTTCATTCCAGCTCACCACGTTGCCTTGCGGGTCGAGCATGAATATCGCGTAGTCCTTGACACTGTCGACCAGCAAACGGAAACGCTCTTCGCTTTGCCGCAGCGCCTCCAGATAGTCGCGCCGCGCGGTCAGATCGCGCGTGATCTTGGCGAAGCCGGTGAGAATGCCCGCGTCGTTGCGGATCGCCGTGATCACGACATTCGACCAGAAGGTGGTGCCGTTCTTGCGAACCCGCCAGCCTTCGTCCTCGAAGCGGCCGGTCAGCGAAGCCTGCTGCAATTCGTACGCGGGCCAGTCGCGTGCCACGGCATCCTCGGTATAGAAGCACGAAAAGTGCTGGCCGATGATCTCCCTCTCCGTGTAACCCGCCTGCTTCAGTGCGCCGGTATTGCAGCTGACGATCCGGCCGGTCGCGTCGAGCAGGAAGATTGCATAGTCTTCGATCGCCTGCATCAGCGCCCAGTAGTCGACGTCCGCCGCCGGGTTCATGCGGGTCGGCGCCGGGACGTTGGCAGGCTCGACGTTCTGGCCGGCGGAGGGGACATCGAGTTGGTTCATGGTGTCGACGAAGTAGGGCTATGTCCAAAAGCATACACCGCGATGCGGCGGCTGCTTCGTTTATGGTGTCGCGTGACTGTCACCGGGCCGGCATGGCGCCGCCATCCTGAGTCGGGAAACATCGGCGGGACGAGCGGGCCTCGCAATTGCTACTCCGTCATCGCCCATCACCAGAAGAACAGGAGTCACAATTGAAACGAGCCTTCACTACCTTTGCTTTCGCCGCTGCATTGGCACTCACTCATACGGCAGCGCAGGCGGAGGGCTGCACTAAAGGCGCGGTCGTAGGCGGCGTGGCCGGCCACGTTGCCGGCGGCCACGGCGTAGCGGGCGCGGCGGCCGGCTGCGCAGTCGGCCATCACGAGGCTAAAAAGAAGGACAAGGAAGCGAGCGCGGCCGCGGCCGCCAGCCAGCCCGCGGGCAAATAACCGGCGTGACGAACCGGGCCGGTGGTGATCGCCCGGTTGCCACCGGTTCGAATGAGGTCTTTGTTGACGCGGGACAGTCAGTACGAAGTCAGCGGCGAAGTCGGCCGCGAAATCAGCGGCAAAAACGGAGCCCTCGTTGCCACCGGACAGTCAGCCGGCAGCACTGACCTTTTCCGCCAGCTTCGCGTCGTAACTCGAATGGACGTGCACGCGCTTCTTCTCCGGATAAGCGTACGAGTACGCCTTGCGCAGCGCCAGCGACGCCTCGTGAAAGCCCGACAGGATCAGCTTCTGCTTGTTCGGATAGTGGGCAATGTCGCCGACCGCGAAAATGCCGGGCCGCGAGCTCTCGTAGTTCGACGTATCCACATCGACACGGCCGCCGTGAATCGACAGTCCCCATTGCGCGATCGGCCCGAGATCGGCGACGAGTCCGTACAGCGCGACGAGATGCTCGGCGGCGAGTTGCGTCTCGCCCTCGATATGCCGCAAGGTAATCGACTTCAACGCATCGTCCTCGACGTCGAGGCCCGCAATCGCGCCGACCACGAAGTCCATCTCGCCCGCCTCGACCGCGCGCCGCATCGACTCGACACTCGAATCCGCCGCACTGAAACCGCTGCGCCGATGCACCAGCGTCACCCGGCGCGCGACCTTGCGCAGCGCCAATGCCCAGTCGAGCGCGGAGTCACCGCCGCCGGCCACGACCACGGTCTTGCCGGCGAAGTCGGCAAGACGCGGCACGCTGTAATGCACGTGACGCGACTCCAGCGGCACGGCTTCAGCCAGCGCCAGCTTTTGCGGCACGAACGCGCCGTTGCCGGCGGCCAGCAGGATCGCCGCGACATCGAACACGAGGCCGCGATCGGTACGCACGGTCCAGCGCCCGTCGCCACCCTGCTCGACCGACTCGACCCGCTGTTCGAGATGAATGGGCGGGTCGAACGGCCTGCATTGCGCGAGCAGGCGCTCGACCAGCTCCCGCGCCGTGCAGGATGGAATGGCGGGAATATCGTAGATCGGCTTGTCCGGATACAGCTCGATGCATTGGCCGCCGACCTTGTCGAGCCCGTCGACGATCTGGCAGGACAGGCCGATTACGCCCGCCTCGAAGGCGGCAAAAAGTCCCACGGGGCCCGCGCCCACGATCAGGACGTCGGTGCGGATCGGCGGCGATGGCGATGGCGATGGCAGGTTGGCGGCGGAACTCATGCGCGATCTCTTCGGATAGGTGGATGACCCACCATACCGAATCGCCGAATGCACGGCAACGATGCCATTACCATCGGTAAGGGCGCTCGGCGTGGCCGATTCCGGCTTCGTTGCGCAAGCGGGCTGCTACCGGATACCGTTGCGCGAAGGCAGCCTGGAAGGCGCCTGTGCGAACGCCGCGGCGTGAATACGATTTAGAAGCGGACAGTTCAGAAAGCGGCCTCGCGCTGCGCCGCATCGCTCGCGACTTTGAATGCCGCGGTCAGCTCGCTCAATTGCCGAGCCTGGTCCGCGAGCGAGTTCGCGGTCGCCGCGCTTTCTTCCACCAGCGCCGCATTGTGCTGCGTGACCTCGTCCATCTGCGTGACGGCGAGGCTCACCTGTCTGATGCCTTCGCTCTGTTCTTTCGAGGCCGCCGCGATTTCGCCGACGATACGCGCCACGCGCCCGATCGCGGTTTCGATTTCCTGCATCGTGCCGCCCGCTTCGTCGACGAGTCCCGCGCCGCTCTCCACGCGCGAGGTCGACTCCGCGATCAGCGCGCCGATCTCTTTCGCAGCAGCCGCCGAACGCTGCGCCAGACTGCGCACCTCGCCCGCCACCACCGCGAAGCCGCGCCCTTCTTCGCCCGCGCGGGCCGCCTCGACAGCCGCGTTCAGCGCGAGGATATTGGTCTGAAACGCAATGCCTTCGATCGCGGTAATGATGCCCGTCATTTTCGACGAACCCGCGTGGATCACGCGCATGGTCTCGACCATGCTGCCCACCGAATCGCGCCCGCGCGCGGCCATTTCCGACGCGCGCGTGGCCAGCTCGCTCGCGTGATGCGCGTTCTCGGCATTCAGTTGCACGGTGGAGGTGAGCTGCTCCATCGCCGCCGCGGTTTCTTCGAGCGACGCGGCCTGTTCCTCGGTGCGTTGCGACAGATCGAGATTGCCCGCGGCGATCTGCTGCGTGGACGATGCGATCGAATGCGAACCGGCCCGCACGGTGGTGACGGTCGCGCCAAGCTTGTCCTGCATCGACGCGACACCGCGCAACAGCGTCGCCATTTCGTCGTTCGAACGAATCGGCACATGGGTCGTCAGTTCGCCGGCGGCGATCGCGTCGAACTGGCGCAGCGCGTCGTTCAGCGGCGCCATGATCGCGCGGCGCAACGTGCGCCAGCTGATGAACGCCACCGTCAGCCCCACCAGAATGCTGCCGATGCACGCGTAAAGCAGCGTATGAAAAAGCGCGGCGGAGCGCTCGTTCGCGTCGCTCGCCTGCTGGTCCAGATAATTCTCCAGCGCACCCTGGCTCGCGTTCATCGCCGTATAAAGGCCGATCAGATGATTCGCGCGGCTTTCGTCCATCCAGCTCGCGTCGCCGCTGCGGATCGCCGCGATCAGTTTGTCGATGCCGTCGCGGCGCACGGCGGTGCGCTTCGCGTCGAGGTCGTCGGTGAGGCGCTGCAGTTCGGGCGTTTTCGGCAGATCGCGAAAGGCGTTCCACCATTTGTCCGAATCGCCGAGCAGCATGCGGGCGCGCTCGAGTTGCGCGGCCAGTTGCGGCGAGTGCGGATTGCTCATGGCCCAGTCGAGTCCGAAACGCGCCCGCGACATGGCCGTGCCTGATTTGCCGAGCGCGACGACCGACGCGAAATGGACCGTGTACGCGTCGTGCTGCGCCTCGTTGCTCCGGTTCATGCCGAGAATGCCGAGCGCGCCGGTGGCAATCAGCAGCACGCCGAGAAACGCGATCGTGATCGCGATCCGTAGATTGATAGTCAGGTTCCTGGTCATCGTGGTTTTGATCGCTCTGGCTGTTTTTGCGCGCTGGCTCATGACGTGCGGCCCCGCGCACGGTGACAGGCGATGGGTCCCCGACGCCTTTCACATGACCAGTTTGATTTTGTGATTCAACGATTTTGTTCCACAAATGGAACGTATAACCGTATATGGAAAGTATAACGACTCGTGTCTAGGCGAAAAAATAATATTTGGCAGGGGCGCGGCAAACGCGCAACAGGCTGTGCCTGGCTGTGCCTGGCTGTGCAAGCCGTCACGTGTGGCGTGACTGAAGCGCGGCGCGGTGTTCCCCATGCCGACCGCGCCCTACCGCGCTCTGTTAGCTGCGTACGCTCACGTGTGCTGGCTCACTCCCCGATCCACGACCCACGCAGATCGCTGTCATGCAGCAACTTCAACAGCGTGCCCGCCGGCCGGCTGAGCCGCTTCGCCGCCAGCGCGATGAATTCCACCGACGGCAACGCCGGCAGACTCGCCGCGTTCAGCGGCGCCGCCAGACCCCGAGCGGCCAGATACTGCGGACGAACCATGATGCCGAGCCCGCCGCGCGCCGCCGCGATGCAGCCGGCGTGACTGCTGCTCGTGCACACCACCTGCCAGCGGAAACCCGCCTCGGCGAGCGCGTCGAGCACGACGGCCCGCGTCACGCTCGGCTCGGCGACGAGAATCAGCGGCAATGGCTGGCTCAGATCGACCAGTGTGCCGGCGCGCGCGAGCCACTCCAGCCGCCCGGTGAAAAGCGGCACGCCGCGCCGGTCGCCAAGACGCCGCTTGCCGACCAGCAGATCGATCGCGCCCGCGTCGAGCAGTTCATACAGCTTGCCGGTCATGCCGATGGTGATTTCCAGTTCGACATCGGGATGCGCGTTGCGAAACGCGGCCAGTACGGTGGGCAGCGGGCCGAGCGCGACGTCGTCCGAGGAACCGAGCCGCACGCGGCCCTTCAGGCGCGGCGCGCGAAACTGCGACTCGGCTCGCGCGAGCGCCTGCAGAATCACGCTGGCATGCGCGAGCATGGCTTCGCCGTCGGGCGTCATGGCAAGCGAATGGGTGTCGCGCACGAAGAGGCGGCGGCCCACGCTTTCTTCGAGCCGCCGGATGTGTTCGCTGACGCTCGATTGCGTCAGGCCGAGCCGCCGCCCTGCCTCGGTGAAACTGTGGCAGGCCGCGACGGTCGAGAAGGTCTTGAGCCAGATGGGATTGAGCATCGGCTATTCTCGCGCTGCTTATCGGCAATGTCGATGACAATCAGCGCCCCTAGTGGGGTTCCCGATTGACGAGGATGTCAATATCATGACGCAATTCCCCCAATCAATGCTCCGAGCCCAGGCGCGCCTCTGCCGGCCCGCCGCCCCCCGTAAAAGATGACCAAGGATTCTTCCCAGACCGCTCTGCTCTGGATCGTCGCTGCCGGTTTTTTCATGCAGTCCCTCGACACGACGATCGTCAATACCGCCTTGCCGTCGATTGCGAACAGCCTGCACGTCGCACCGCTTGCCATGCAGCCCATCGTGGTCGCCTACACCCTGACTATGGCGATGCTCACGCCCGCCTCCGGCTGGCTCGCCGACCGCTTCGGCACGCGGCGCGTCTATTTCGCGGCCATTCTGCTGTTCGTGATCGGCTCGATCTGCTGCGCGAGCGCGCATACGCTCGGCCAACTGGTGATGGCGCGCGTGCTGCAAGGCGTGGGCGGCTCGATGCTGCTGCCGATCGGACGGCTCGCCGTGTTGCGCAGCGTGACGGGCGAACAGTACGTCGCGGCCCTCGCATTCATTTCGGTCGCGGGACAGTTGGGACCGATCGCCGGGCCGACGCTCGGCGGCTGGTTCGTTCAGGCGATCACGTGGCACTGGATTTTCCTCATCAACGTGCCGATCGGCGCCGTGGGTCTGTACGCGGTGCAGCGCTTCCTGCCCTCGCACGGCGAAACCCAGGCGCCGCCGTTCGACTTCGTCGGCTGCGGGCTGCTTTCGCTGTGCATGATCGCGTTCTCGCTCGCCATCGACGCGCCCATGCCCACGCATCGGCTGGCATGGTCCGCGGCGCTCTTCGTACTCGCCGCGCTGAGCGCGCTCGCCTACATTCCGCATGCGAAACGCCGGGTCAATCCGCTCTTCAAGCTTTCGCTGTTTCGCGAGCCCAATTTCAGCGTCGGTCTGATCGGCAACCTGGTGTGCCGCATCGGTTCGAGCGCCGTGCCGTTTCTCGTGCCCTTGCTGCTGCAACTGCAACTGGGCTATTCGCCGCTGCATTCCGGCCTGATGATGCTGCCCGCCGCGCTGGCCGGCACCGTCGCCAAACGCTGGATCGCGCCGCTCGTGCGCCGCTATGGCTACGACACGTTCCTGCTCGTCAACACCGTGATCGTCGGTTCCTCGATCGTGGCCTTTGCGCTGATTACGCGCGGCACGCCGCTCGTGGTCGAGATCGCGATCCTCGCCGTGTTCGGCGCCGCCAATTCCATGCAATTCGCGGCGATGAACAGCGTCACGCTCAAGGACCTCTCGCATGCCGACGCCGGCAGCGGCAACAGCCTCTTTTCGATGGTGCAGATGCTGGCGATCGGGCTGGGTGTATCGATCGGCGGCGGGCTGGTGAATCTCTTCTCCGCGCAGGTGGGATCGGCGGCACTCGGGTTTCGCCTCGCGTTCGTGTGCGTGGGCGTGATCACGCTGGTGTCGGCCTGGGTGTTTCGTCATCTCGACGAAGCGCCTGCCTCGCGCACGGTGCGCGGGCAAGCGACTCAAGGCGCGGGGCGCTGAGCGCCGCCGCCCTCTGCATCAGTCCGGCAAACGGATGCCGGAAAAGCCCGCGCACGCTTCGAGCAGACGCTCCTGAACAGCCACGTTGTGCACCGCCGGATGCGTCTCGCGCGGCTTCATATGGTAGAAGTACGCGCCGCTGACGGTGGCCGCCGGCTCGTCGCTGACGGCAAGCCACACCTGGGTTTTCGGCGCTGCCAGCAGATCGTCCGGTGCGCCCGGTCCACCCATTTTCGTCGCGACCCAGCCCGGCTCCAGCGCGTTCGACAACACCTGCGGCCAGCGGCGCGCGAGCGCGAACGCCAGCAACGCGTCATGCAGTTTCGAGTCCGAGTACGCCGCCGTGCCCCGCCAGGGGCGCCGCTCCCAGGCCAGATCGTCGAGGCTCGCATCGCCGCTGCGATGCAGCGCCGAGCTCAGATAGACGAGCCGTTTCGGCTTCCCGATCAATGCGCTCAGAATGTACGGCGCCAGCGTGTTGACCGCGAACACATGCGACAGGCCGTCGACGGTCGCGATCCGGCGCGGCTCCTGATAACCGACCGCCGCGTTGTGAATCACCGCATCGAAACGGCCTAGCCGGTTGACCTGCTGCGCGAGTTCGGCCGTGGCGGCAATGCTCGACAGGTCGGCAACCAGCGCCGTTTCGGCTTGCGGCACCGCTTGCAACGCATGCTCGGCGCGCGCGGCGCTGCGCGCGTGCAACACCACCTGATGTCCGGCGTCGACGAGCAGACGCGCGGCCATCTGACCGAGGCCATCGGCGGAACCGGTAATAAAAATACGCGACATGGGACGCTCTCCGTTATTCAGTCCGAATATGCCCAATGCATGACGAGAGTCGTATGTCTTTGTGCATCGGGCGGGTTCGTACAGATTAACGCGCGCCGTGTGGCTGACGCGATAGCCTGGCTGTCATTCCACTCATGACATGACATCATTCTTCGGCCTTGCCGGACGGCATTTCGCCGCGCCGGCGCGTGAATTCAAACGGACTTTCGCGTTAGCATGTCACGCATTAATGCATAACAAAGGACTATCACATGCCATTTGACGAGCGCATGCTGAACGGCATGGGCGTCTTGACGGCGATCGTCGATTCGGGCAGTTTCGCGGCGGCGGGCGTTGCGCTCGACATGTCGCAATCCGGGGTCAGCCGTTCGGTCGCGCGGCTCGAAGCGCGTCTCGGCATCCGGCTCTTCGATCGCACCACGCGCTCGGTCGTGCTGACCGACGAAGGCCGGCGCTTCTACGAACAGATCGTGCCGTTGCTGGGTGGACTCGAAGAAGCGGCGGCCTCCGCCGCGCAGGGCGCGACCGCTGTTCGCGGACGTTTGCGCGTGAACATGGACCCGTTCTTTTCGCGCCTCGTGCTGGGGCCGAGGTTGGGCGGCTTTATCGACAGGCATCCCGATCTGCAGCTCGAACTGATCACCCGCGACCAGTTGGGCGACATGGTCGCCGACGGATTCGATCTCGCGATCCGCTTCGGCGACCCGCCGGTGTCGACGCTGATTGCCCGCAAGCTGCTGGACACGCGGATTCTCACCGTGGCCGCGCCGTCGTATCTGAAGAAGCACGGACACCCGGCGAACCCGGCCGAGCTCGAAAGCGGCAAGCACGTGTGCATCAAGTTTCGCGATCCGCTGACAGGCTACCCGTTCAGCTGGGAATTTCATCGCGGCCGCAAGAAGATCGTGGTGACGCCGCAAGGCCGTTTGACCGTCAACGACGTGGGCACCTTGCACAGCGCCTGCGTAGCGGGCCAGGGCGTGGCGCAGATTCTCGAACTCGGCGCCGAATCGCTGGTGGCGAGCGGCAAACTGGTCGCGCTGTTTCCCGACTGGTGCGACGAGGTTTATCCGCTGTATGCGCTCTACCCTTCGCGGCATCATCCGCCGGCCAAGGTTCGGGCGTTCTTCGAATTTATCGTTTCGCTCACGGGTGGCGCGCCGCGCGAACCGGCGGCCTGAGTGCGGTTGCGGCGACGTGCGCGCGCGGCCGCTCGCGTCAGGAAATCGTGTAGCGGTTTTGCGGGCCGCCGAGATACAGGCCGCGAGCGAGCGTCAGGATCTGCTCGCGATGCCGGTCGAACGCCGCCAGCACGGCGGGTTCATCCGCGCCCACGCTGGGGCTCAGATTCGAAATCACCGAACGGGTGACGATGAAAGCGATTTCGCGCGCATTGTCGTAGCCCCAGAAATTGACGCAGTGGTGCGAGGCGTCATAGCTGCGGCTCGGGTTCGGGAAGTTGAGGGACATTTCGTACTCCCGGGATAAAAGGTTCTCGTCCCACGGTGCGCTGAATGACGGGCGTGGTCAAGCGCTTGTTTGTAAGTGTGAAGGGGCGGCCCGATCTTGCGTGAGCGAGCAAGGAGCCGGCGCCGAGTCAACTCGCGCACCTGGTGATGCACCTGCAACACACGGCGGCATGACCGCAATGTTCTCATCGTGATGGCAATCCGCACTAAGGGATTGCTATGCCCACTTCCCTTGACCATCACGAGAAGCTCTATGTCGAATGCCATTTCCGGTTTGCACCAGACGGTCTGGACGCCAACCGGCACGTCGCCCGACAGGCGCGACACCTTCGCCCCGACGCACAACACTGCCGCACCGAAAAGCTCAATGGCGCCGAGTGAATTCGCCAGCACGATGCTGAAGAAGTACGACGGCGGCGACCAGTCGACCAACTACGCCAACGACGCCAAGGCAACGCTCGTCCAGCAACAGACGACTCAACTGCTGATGACCGGTTACCCGCCAGGCTTCGTCACCGCGCGAATGCATCTGGAGGGTCTTGCGCCCCTCACGGCGCAGATGGACGAAGAAACACGCGAGCGCTTCGCCGCGCGTGCGAAGACCGTGCTCGGTGAGCCGGACTCACAGCGCGACACCGATATCCGCCAACTCGAAACAGACGTGCAGACGGCACTGCAACGGACCCGCGCCGACCCGCTGCGCCGCCTGAATGCCATCTTCAATATGCCGGCCGGCGCCGGCCTGCTCGGCGAAAGCGGCACGCAACGCCTGCAGCAGTTGCGCAACCAGTACGGCGCATTCAGCGCGCCGGGCGCGACACCGCAGCAACGCGAGACGAGCTTCGCGCAGGCCGTCAGGATCAAGACCGAGATGCAGCGCGACATCCACAACAAGGCCAGCGACATTTACGCGGCGACCCGGAAGTCATGGAACGAATCGGCGGCCCGCGTGAACGGCATACTCGACGAGACGGCAAAGTACACGCCCGACACCCTCCATCTGCCGCACGATTCCGACGACCCCGATTGGGACACCAACACGCGCAAGCCCGCCTACGCGAAGACCTTTCCGTACCAGTCGGTGATGGAGAAGCTGCTTTCCGACGACGGCTATTCAAGCCAGGAACGCAGCATATCCTCGGCGCGCAAGCGCCCGCCCGAGCAGATTGCGCAGGATCTGCTGACGTTCCAGCAGGGTATGACGGACCCGAACTCGGCAATACACCGCCGCGTGCAGGCGCTGCAGGATACGGCGCTCGCGACGATGAACCAGCCCGGACCGGATCTGGACCACGTCGAGCGTCCGAAGACGTACGAGGACGTCGCCCGGACCCCTCCCGCCGCCGACAACGACTACGTCAACAATCTCGCGAAGAGCTACGGCGGCGCGCTCAAGGACATCGACGGGAAGAACCGCGCGATGCTGCGCGAGCATACGCCCGGCCTCGCCGACAAGATTCTCTACGGCATTGGCCGGGTGTTATCCGGCCTGTCGCCGATCCCGGGCGCCGACTGGCTGGCCAACAAGCTGCTCGACGCCGAATTCCCCGATCAAGGCGGCCTGACCCGGGAAGAAGTCGGCATGATCGACGCCGGAACGGCGCTCGCCGGCCTGTTGCTCGGCGGCATCGAACCCGAAGGGGAGCACCTCCCTGGCGCCGGCGAGCCTCATCCGTCCGGTGCCGGCGTGGCTCGCGACAAGCCGTCGCTGCCCGCCAGCTCGGTGGAGACGTTCGAGCATAATTTCCAGGGTAGCGGCAGCCAGCCGAACAAACGGGGCCCCACCGGATCCGGCAATCAGCGCACGTCGGATATCCCCACGCTGCCCACGCGCTACGCGGCCGAGCCCTCAGGCATGTTGCAGCCGGACCCGGGTCACGCCGGAGTCCTGACGGATCCAACGGGGCAGCAGTACATTCTGGATCACGGCCAGAGCTATCCGGTGCGCTACGACGCGGCCAACCGGACGTGGCGCCTCGTGCAGCCGGACAAGCCGACCGATCCGGGCGTGCCCGTCGAACGTCGGCCGGACGGCAACTGGCAACCACACGGCGATGTCGGCCTGCAAGGTGGCGGAAACGAGTCCAGGGAACGAACCACGGCCGTGGGCGACGAGCAGAAGGCCCATCAGTTGCAGCAGGCGCAACAAACTCTTGCCGACTTGCAAACCCAGATACACGCTGTGCGGCAGGATCTGGCCTCCACCGCGCAAAGAATTCAGGAGATAGAGGGGCTTCGAGCGGGGTACGAGCAACGCAGGGTGGACCTCGCGCAGCGGAAAAGTCAGGCAGAACAGGAGCGGCAAAGCCTGCATGCCCAGCTTCAACAGCTCCGGAGCACGGGGCAGCCCCTTGATCCGCACTTTCAGGCACACGTCCACGATTTCAACGGTCGAATGGACTCCGTTCTCGCGGACATCGCCCGCTACAACGATGAACTGGCGTCGATAACACAGGAGATAAACAGTCTAGGTTCGAGATTCCAGCAGCTCGGTGCCCAGCGGCAGCAATACGAGGATGTGAGCCGGGACCTTCAGACGCATATAAGTGCCGTGCAGCTCGAGTTGAATCAGTTGCTGAATTAGTCGACCGGGGCAATGCGGCCGCGCACGCCGCATTGCCCCCACCTCACGCCACTTCCTCCAGCAACTCCCGAACAGCCGCCCTCGCCTCGTGCGCCAGTTCCTTGAGATCGACCCCGTCGATCCGGTCATCGGCCACCACGCGCCTGCCGGCACAAAACAGCGCCGCGAGCGTAGGCCTGCCGCCCGATGCCACCGGCCCGATCGCCGGATCGTGCAAGCCGAAATACCGCGGGTCGTCGAGCCGGTACACCGCGAGGTCCGCGGCAAAACCCGCCGCGATCCTGCCGACCTCGTCGAGGCCCATGATCCGCGCGCCGCCCGCCGTGCCCCAGTGAATCACATCGGCCACGCTCGCCGCGTTCGCGCCGCCTTCGAAGCGGCCGCCACGAAACGTGGGCTGCGCCAGCATGCCGCGCCGCGCGCGTTGCGCGAGCCATGTCATGTGCACTTCGGAGATCATGTCGGCCGCTTCGTTCGACGCCGCGCCGTCCACGCCGATCGACACCGGCACGCCCGCGTCGGCCATCTCGCGCACCGGGCAAATGCCGCTGCCGAGGCGCCCATTGCTCTGCGGACAATGGGCGACGCCGGTGCCGGTTTGCGCGAGCAGCGCGATCTCGTCGGCGTCGACCTTGACGAGATGCGCGTACCACACGTCACCGCCGAGCCAGTCATGCTCGCCGCAAAACGCCACCGGCGACTGCCGGTATAGGGCATGCGCGCTGTCCTGATAGCCCACCGTCTCCGAGAGATGGCTGTGCAGACGCAGTCCCAGACGACGCGCCAGCGCCGCCGTCTCGCGCATTTCGGCGGGCGAGATCGAATACAGCACGGTGGTCGGCGCCATCACGACACGCTGCATCGCGCGCGGCGAAGCGTCGTGATAACGGGCGGCAAGCCGTTCGACATCGGCGACATAGGCGTCCAGCGTTTCGGGCCGCAAAGCGCTCGGCAATTCAGCTTCGAGCTGGCGCGTCTGCGTGGCGCCACCGCGCAGCAGCACGAAACGCAAGCCGAGTTTCTGCGCCTCTTCGAACAGGATCGCCGAACTGTCGAACGGCATGTCCGGGTAATACACGTAGTTGTGATCGGCCACCGTCGCGCAGCCCGAGCGCGCCAGTTCGATCAGGCCGATGCGCGCCGCGAGCCGGAAGCGCCGCTCGTCGAAGAGCGCCCGGAAGCGGTACGGCGTCGCCGCGAGCCACGGCGTGAGCGTGGCGTCCAGCCCGGCGGTATCGCCCTTGAGCAGCGACTGGAACAGATGATGATGCGTGTTGACCCATGCCGGGTAGACCACGCAATCGGTGGCGTCGACGATCGTCTCGCCCGGCCGTGGCGTGAGCGCGCCGATCGCTTCGATCGTGTCGCCGGTAATGCGGATGTCGGGACCGTTCACGCGCGCGGGATCGTCGGCTGAACCGCGGCCGCCGGTCATGATCGCCGCTGCATTGCGGATCAAGGTGGAAGGTGTCATGTGGTGTGTCGTCATGAGTTCGAGCCGGAGTTCGTTGCTAACGCAATCATGGGCATTCAAAAGCTTTCAAAGTTGGCTGTCGTGCCAGCCGCGCAAGCCCACGCGCGACACCCACGCTGTGATGGCGAACAGCACGACGCCCGTCACGGTGATCAGCAGCAGCGCCGCGAACAGACGCGGAATATTCAGCTGGAAACCGGCCTGCAGGATCTGATACGCGAGCCCCGCGCCGCTGCCGCCCGTGCCGGCGACGAACTCCGCCACTACCGCGCCGATCAGCGCCAAGCCGCTCGAAATCCTCAGTCCTCCGAAAAAATACGGCAACGCGCTCGGAATCCGCAAACGCACCAATGTCTGCCAGCGGGTCGCGCGATTGATCCTGAACAGGTTGATCAGGCCGGGGTTCACGCTGCGCAAGCCGAGCGCCGTGTTCGAGATGATCGGGAACAACGCCACGAGTGTCGCGCACAGCACCAGCGCGACGGTCATATCCTTGACCCAGATGATGATGAGCGGCGCGATCGCCACGACCGGCGTGACCTGCAACAGGATCGCGTAGGGAAAGAGGCTCGCCTCGATCAACGGACTCTGCACGAACAGCAGCGCGATTACGACACCCAGCAGCGTGGCCAGCGCGAACGCCAGCAGGGTGATCTTCAAGGTGGCGAGCAGGCTGCCGAACAGCAGCGGCGCATCCTGCACCAGCTCGCTCACGATCGCCGCGGGCGACGGCACCAGATACGCCGGCACTTTCATCACGACGCACCAGGCCTGCCACGACGCGAGCACCACGAGGCCGACGACCCACGGCGCGAGCGCCTTCATTACGCCGGGGCGTTGCAACCACGGCTGATGCCGGGCATTGGTAGCGGCACTTGTAGCGCGGCCCGCGGCAGGCCTCGCACCTTGCGCCGCTGTCGCGGTCTGCGAAGCGCCCGCCGCCCCGCGCCCGCCATTGCCCGAACGACCCGCAAGCACTTCGCCCGTCATGATTGCACTCCTGTTTCTTCGTTCGCGAACGACGCGCGATGCGCATCGGTGATCAGCTCCGAGAGCGTCTTGCAATGCTGCATGAACGGCGCGCTGACGCGATAGGCTTCGTCGCGTTTGAGCGGACCGTCGATCGGCACGTCGGCGATGATGCGGCCGGGCCGCGCCTGCATCACGACGACCCGGCCCGACAGATACACCGCCTCGTAAATGCTGTGCGTGACGAATACCACCGTCATGCCGCGCCGTTGCCACAGGGCGCGCAAATCGCTGTCGAGGCGGTTGCGGGTGAATTCGTCGAGCGCGCCGAACGGCTCGTCGAGCAGCAGCAGATCCGGCTCGGTGACGAGCGCGCGCGCCAGCGACGCGCGCATCTGCATGCCGCCCGACAGTTCGCGCGGCAACGCGTTGCCGAATCTGGCGAGCCCCACGCCGTCGAGCGCGGCGGCCACGCGCGCGTCGGCCTCGCGGCGCGGCACATGGGCGAGATCGAGCGGCAGGCGTACGTTGTCGGCGACCGTGGCCCACGGCATCAGCGTCGCTTCCTGAAACACCATCGACATGCGCCGCCCCGGCGAGCCGACCGTTCCGAACGGCTGTCCCCACCAGCGCATGTGGCCATGCGTGGGTGTTTCGATGCCGGCGAACATTTTCAGCAGCGTGCTCTTGCCGCAACCCGACGGCCCGAGCAGCGAAACGAACTCGCCGGGCTCGATGGCAAGCCGCACGTCCTCCAGCGCAATCGTGCCGTTCGGATAGCGCTTGTCGACGCGCTGCACCGAGAGCGACGGCGCGGCCGCGTCAGCAGTAAAGGCTTCAATCGTCGCCATGATCATTCCTCCATGTGGGTGGGCAAGACTTCGCGAAATACTTCGGACTCGCCATGATCGTTCAGCAGCTTGAGCAGCATGCGGCGCATCAGCAGGCCGGGCTGATCCGATTCCATATGGCACTCCTGCTGACGGCGCACGTCGATGCACGCGTCGTAGTCGGTGGCTTCGAGAATGTCGCGGTCTTCGTCGGTGATCGGGCGATCCCAGTCGATCAGTTCCTGCGTCGAGCAGGCGTCTTCGGTGTCGTTGCGATAGAGCCATTGCGACAGCATCAGCGTGCGGTCGTCGATCGGCGTCGCGCAGTTGTAGATGATGTGGTGGATACCGCTCGCCGGATACACGCAGCCGAAGCGCCGCGCGAACGGCATGAACCAGCGGTTGATCAGATGGCGCTCGGTGACTTCCTCCGTCGTGCCGGTGATGCGATAGCTCGCCGGCGGATTGCGCACGGGCACGTGCGTTTCGGCTTCGAAGCCCCATTCATGGGGGCGGAATTCGTACTTAGACGGCTTCGGGTTGTCGAACAGGCCGAAGTTGCCTTTATGCACGAAGCTGAAATGCGAGTTGTCGAACGAGTTCTCCATCATGCGCAGCGGACTCGTTTCCCAGCGCTCGTAAAACTGCAGGATGCGGCGATAGCCGGGCGCGCCGTCTTCGGGAAACCCGGGGATCGGCTGCAACGGATCCTCGAGCGCGACCCATGCATAGCCGTAGCGCTCCTCGCAACGATACGACGGCACCACTGCGCGCGACGGAATCGCCCCGCCGCTGTTCTGCGGAATCCTCACGCATTGGCCCGAGCAGTCGTAGGTCCAGCCGTGATAGCCGCAGGCGATGTTGCCGTCGCTATCGACGAATCCTTTCGAGAGTTTTGCCGTGCGGTGACAGCAGCGATCGCGCAACGCATGCGGCTTGCCGCCCGCGCCTTTCCATAACACGATCGGCTCGCCGAGCAGGGTGAACGGCTGCGGGCCGGCATCGAGCCGGGCCATTGGCATGATGGCGTACCAGAAGCGGCGCAGGACGTTTTGACGGGTGACCAGCATGTAATACTCCTTGTTCGGTGCGTTCAGACGTTCAGGTATGCAGATGATGTGAAGTGTCCGCGTCGAGAACCGTCCTCAAGGCATCACCTTCGCGTTCTGAATGAATTGCAGCGTGTAGGCCGCGTGATAGTCGGTGGCGGGTTTCAGCAGCCTGGCGTCGACCATGTAGTCGAAGGTCTTTTTCCAGCGCGCGTCGGTCATCGTGCCGATGCCCTGCGTAGCTGCATCGCCGCCGGTCACGAGCTTGAGCTTCTTCAACTGCGCGACGCCGTAGGCGAGCTGCGCGTCGCTCATCTGCGGGTTGTCTTTCTTGATCAGTGCATTGCCCGGCGCGGGATCGTTCAGATAGCTCTTCCACCCTTCCATCGACGCCTTCACGAAACGCGCCACTACGTCCGGCCTGTTTTTCACGGTGTCGCGCATCGTGACGATCGTGGTGTTGTACGGCGGATAGCCGTCGTCGGCGAACAGGAAGAAGTGCGCGTTCGCATGAGCCTGTTCGGCCTGGAACGTTTCAGACGACGGATACGCCTGCATTGCAACGTTCGGATCGGCGAAGAACGGTTGCAGGTTGAAGGTGTACGGGCGTGCTTGCGCTTCGGTATAGCCATACTTCGCCTTCAGCCACGGCCACCACGTCGTGCGGCCCGAACCGGCGACGAGGATCGTCTTGTTCTTCAGACCGGCGAGACTGGTCACGTCGGCGTGGGTCATCATGCCTTGCGGGTCGTACTGGAACGCGGCAGCCACCGTGGTGACGGGAATACCGGCTTCCACGCCCGACAGCACCTGAAAGTCGTAGCCGAGCAGAAAGTCCGCCTGACCGCCGGCAAGCAACTGCATGCCATTGACTTGCGGACCGCCCATCCGGATGGTTACGTCGAGCCCATATTTCTTGTAGATGCCGGTCGCGACTGCCTGATAGAAACCGCCGTGTTCGGCTTGCGCGTACCAGCTGGTCAGCAAGCTGACGTGGTCGTCGGCATGAGCCGGCGGCGCAATCAACGCGACCGCTACGGCGCCGGCCAGCGTGGCCGCAGCGGCGCTGCGCGTTGCGAATGAACGCGCGGACACCGCAAGGCGGGAGAGAAGATGCGAAATGCGCATGACTGAACTCCGTGTGAACGTGGGGAAGGTTGGGAACGTGAGAAGGCAAGGCTGAATGCCGTGCAGGGAACGGGCGATGTGACTGCTGCGCTGCGCGCAAGCCGAATCGATACGACGCGCAGGCATGCGCGAACGCGCCAACCGGCGCGAACGCAGATCACCGCGTGTGATCGCGATGATGCGCAACAACAGTCGGGGGAACATCTGGGGCAACTGCATCGCACGCTCCTTGTCGGCGGAACCGGACGGTTCCGTTCAAACGCCGAATCGCTTCGACGTGGGCGCGCGATGCGCCCCAAGAGCAATGCCCCACGGTGACCGGCATGGATATGCCGGCTCGCTAGCCGCTTCTACTCTGATTTTCCTTTAAGCGAATGTTGTGCCAACTGCAGCGAAGCGGCGTGTCACGCGCGCAGCCGGGCCCTCCGGCGCAACGCATGGGCGGCGCTCGCGTACGACTGCACTCGCGCGATGCGCGTCGGCACTGTCCAGGTGCAGACGCGGCACGCGGGCGTTTCGCTCATGGCGCACCGGATCATGAGGCCGGGTCTACGGCTTGCTGCAACAGTCATGTCATCCAGTCAGGAGAGAAACATGAGCGACACCAAAGAGCACGTCAACGGAAAGCCGGCGGACATCGAACATCCGCAGCCGGCCGTACATAGCGATAACGAGAAGAGCAAGCTGCCCGAGCGCGACGACGAAGGGCGCACCGAGTCCCCGGCAGACCATCCCGGCAAAAAACCCGGCGAGGGCGAACCGTCGGTCAGCTGACGTATTAAGCCGTAACCTACAAGCGGCTTTGCTGCATTCCGGCAGCGAAGCCGCATAAATATTCCCCTTCGACGCCCTTTCATACGCCAAACATTTCTTCCTGATTTTTACCGATTATTTTTCCGATGTGATGGACTAGTTTTCTGCTTGCAGCGACCTGTGCGCCAAGCGAACCGGCTGCCGCCCCTCCACAGATAAAAAAGGAGACGCTCATGTCCATCACCTCGACTTCCTTCCAGCCACCCAAGGTATCCATCTGCCTGCCGACTTGCGACCGAGCGGAACTGATCGCGACATGCATCGACTCATGCCTCACGCAGAGCTACGGCAACCTGGAAATCGTGATCGGCGACGACTCGAAGGACACCCGCACCGAGCAGTTGATCGCGGCGCGCTATGCGCATGAGCCGCGCGTGCGCTACAGGAAAAACCAGCCCGCGCTCGGCCAGGCGCGCAATGTCGCGAGCCTGTTCGAACGCGCGAGCGGCGACAAGATCCTGCTGATCCACGACGACGATCTGCTCGCCACGGACGGCGTGGAGAAACTGGTGTCGTTATGGACGCGACATCCGCAACTGGATGCGGCGTTCGGCGACCAGTACGAGGCCGATCACGGCGGCGCCATCGACTTCGAGGCAAGCGCGCGCCTGAACATGGCGTTTCGGCGCACGAAGGAAGCGGAAGGCCTGCAGGCTCTACCAGGCAGAACCGGCCTGGTCCAGATGTTCCCCAACAACGGCTGGATGGCCAACGCCGAACTCGTCAAACGGATCGGCTACGAGGAAGCGTATGGCGTGTGCTGCGACTTCGTGTTCGGCACCCAGCTGTGTCTCGCGGCGCGCGAGGTGTTCTATCTGCACGACTATGTGTCGGTGTATCGCAAGACCGCAAGCTCGATCTCGCATAGCACGCGCGGCACGACGCTCGCTGCGACGCTCAGCGCGTATGCGTTCGTCAGGGCGCTGAAGTTGCCGGCAGAACTGGAGCCTTCGCGCAGGCTGGCGTTGCGCCGTCTGGCGCCGATCGTCGTGTCGGTCCACGCGAAGAATCGCCAGGCGCTGCCCGGCTTCAAGGTCGCCTTCACCCATCTGTTCGCGTACAGGTATGGGCTGAACATGCGGCTCTACTACCATCTTCTGATGCTCACGCGCAGCGCGTTGAGCGTGCACCGGCAGGCCGTGGCGGCGGCCGCGGTCGCGGCAGTGACCACTGCGCCCGCCGTTGCCGCGGATCCGGCCGGCGCCGTCAAGGAGTTCGTTTCGGAGTTCGTCAGCGATCGATCGGAGCCGGTGTGACGCAACGCCGGTGCGGTACTCGCCGCCGGTTAGTGCGGTGCGATAAGCGTGTTTTCTGCTAAGCATCCTCTGCTAAGCAAACGCGTATTTGTTGCTTGGTCCGGCGTGGCGCGCTGATTAGGATAGGTGCGAACACCACCAGACCCGAGGCGATACGCCATGTCCGACAGTGCCTGTTTCAAGCCGCGTGTGATCGAACCGGTCGTCGTCAACCAGCCCGAAGGCTTGGGCCTCGCGGTGGAGTTATGGCTCGCGCAACCCGTGGATGGCATTACCGGCCGAGCGCTGCAGATTCATTTGCGCAGCGACGCCAAAATGGCCCAGGCCGAAGCGCTGCGCGATCTGCTGCATGCGTTGGGAACGGAGATCATCGTGGCGTGAGTCTGCGCCGCGCCTTCGACGCGTGCGGCCCGCTCGTATCGCCCGGGCCGCGAAGAAGTAGCGCGCCGGTTACATCGGGGCGCTGCTTCTGAACCGCATTCGTCGTCGTGCGTCAAGCGCTCACGGCGCGTGCCGCAGATACCCTTCTTTCGACGGGTCACGCATGAGGAACGCTACGACACCGGCGATCGCGCACATGGCCGTCACATACCAGTAGAACGTGGACTCGCTGCCCGCCTGCTTCAGCCACAGCGCGACATATTCCGCCGAGCCGCCGAAAATCGCATTGGCCACCGCATACGACAACCCCACGCCGAGCGCGCGCACTTCCGGCGGGAACATCTCCGCCTTGATCAGGCCGCTGATCGACGTATAAAAACTGACGATCGCCAGCGCCGCCACCACCAGGCCAAAGGCTGCATACGGGCTCGTCACGTCTTTCAGCGCGTGCAGCAGCGGCACCGTGCCGATGGTTGCGAAGAACCCGAAGAACAGCATCGAGCGGCGCCGGCCGATGCGGTCCGACAACGCGCCGAATGCCGGCTGCATCAGCATGTAGACGAACAGCGCCGCGGTCATCACGTTGCTCGCCGTCTTCGCGTGCATGCCCGCCGTGTTGACCAGGTACTTCTGCATGTAGGTGGTGAACGTGTAGAAAATCAGCGAGCCTCCGGCCGTGAAGCCGAGCACCGTCATGAACGCGCCCTTGTGCAGCCAGAGGCCGCGCAGCGTGCCGGCTTCCTTGCGATGGCGCGTCTCCGCCGTGGTGGTTTCGTCGAGCGATTTACGCAGATACAGCGCGATCAACGCCGCCAATGCGCCGATCACGAACGGCACGCGCCAGCCCCACGCCTTCAGCTCTTCGGTGGAGAGCGTCTGTTGCAGCACCACCAGCACCAGCAGCGCGCACAACTGCCCGCCAATCAGCGTGACGTACTGGAACGACGCGAAGAAACCACGCCGCCCCTTGAGCGCGACTTCACTCATATAGGTCGCACTGGTGCCGTATTCGCCGCCCACCGACAGCCCCTGGAACAGCCGCGCGAGCAGCAGCAGCGCCGGCGCCAGCGCGCCGATCTGCGCGTAAGTAGGAAGCACCGCGATCACCAGCGAGCCGCCGCACATCATGAACACCGACACCATCATCGCGGTGCGCCGCCCGTGCTTGTCGGCAAGGCGGCCGAAGAACCAGCCGCCGATCGGGCGCATCAGGAAGCCGGCGGCAAACACACCCGCGGTGTTGAGCAGCTGCGTGGTCGGGTTGCCGCTCGGGAAGAACGCCGGCGCGAAGTACAGCGCGCAGAACGAATATACGTAAAAGTCGAACCACTCGACGAGATTGCCCGATGAAGCGCCAACGATCGCAAAGATGCGGCGCCGGGTGTCGTGGGCCGAAGCCACGGATTGGTCGGTTAGGTCGGTCATGCCTGTTCTCATTCCTTGTCTTTAAACGGAGTTAGCGGTCGTGGCGCCGCCTTCACAGCGCGCGCGTCGAGGTGCCCCGGTGGCATGGCTCGCGCGTGCGCGAATTTTACAGAATTGCAAGGAAGAGATGGTGATTTGTCAGGTGAAAAATCAGTCGAAAAAAAATCCCTGCCAGTCGCGTGACTGGCAGGGACTTCTCACGGATTCAATCCGGTTTCGATGCGAGCGCAACTTCAGGAAGACGTCACACCCTCACCGCAGGCGGCACATACCGGCATTCATAGCGCTTGCGGACCGTTCCATTCTCATCGACGCTCTCCAGATACACGTCGAACTGCCACAGTCGCGCCATGTGCTTGAGCACTTCGTCGCTGTCGCCGGAAAGGTGCCGGTTGTCGCTCATGAAATGCCGCAGCGTCAAACTCCGGTCGCCACGCGTATTCACCGACCACACCTGAATGTTCGGCTCGCGGTGATGCATATCGTACTGCCGCGACAATGCCTGACGCACGTACTGGTAGCCGCTGTCGTCGTGAATCGCGGAGACTTCGAGCGCGTCGCGCATGTCGTCGTCGAGCACCGAGAAAAGGCGCATTTCGCGGATCAGATGCGGCGACAGATACTGCGCGACGAAACTCTCGTCCTTGAAGTTGCGCATCGCATAGTGCATGGCGGGCAACCACGGGCTGCCCGCCAGTTCGGGGAACCACTTGCGGTCTTCTTCCGTGGGTGCCTCACAGATGCGGCGAATGTCGCTCATCATCGAAAACCCGAGCGCGTACGGATTGATGCCGCTGTAATACGGCTTGGTGACCGGCGGCTGATAGACCACATTGCTGTGCGAATGGAGAAACTCCATCATGAAGCCGTCTTCCAGCTTGCCCTGGTTGTACATGGTGTTGAGCAAGGTGTAATGCCAGAACGTCGCCCAGCCCTCGTTCATTACCTGGGTTTGCCGTTGCGGGTAAAAATACTGGCCGACCTTGCGCACGATGCGGATCACTTCCCGCTCCCACGGCTCCAGCAGCGGTGCGTTCTTCTCCGCGAAATACAGCAGGTTTTCCTGCGGCTCCGGCGGATAGCGTTCCTCGATTTCCTCCGGCAACGGCGTATGCCGGGTCGGCAAGGTGCGCCACAGTTCATTCACCTGCGATTGCAAATACGCTTCGCGTTCGCGGCGCGCCGCGAATTCCTTTTCGAGCGACAGCTTCTGCGGACGCTTGTAGCGGTCCACGCCGTAGTTCATCAGCGCGTGGCACGAATCGAGCAGTTCTTCGACACGGTCGAGCCCGAAGCGCTCCTCGCACTCGGCAATGTAATTCTTCGCGTAGACGAGATAGTCGATGATCGCGTGCGCATCCGTCCACAAACGGAACAGGTAGTTGCCCTTGAAAAACGAGTTGTGCCCGTAGGCCGCATGGGCGATGACGAGCGCCTGCATCGTCATCGTGTTCTCTTCCATCAGATACGCGATGCAGGGATTCGAATTGATGACGATCTCGTACGCCAGCCCCATCTGCCCGCGACGGTAGCTTTTTTCGGTGGAGAGAAAGTGTTTGCCGAACGACCAGTGACGGTAGTTCACCGGCATACCGACGGACGCGTACGCGTCCATCATCTGTTCGGCGCTGATGAGTTCGAGCTGGATCGGATACACGTCGAGTTCATATTGCTCTGCAACACGGGCAATATGCGAGTCGTACTCTTCGATCAATTCGAAGGTCCAGTCGGACGGGCACGGCAGAGGCCGTCTATCGGCTACGTTCATACGGACTTCCCTTTGCCCCGCAGTGGGCGTTCCGGTGTGTCCCCGTGCTGCAGCGGTGTCGACTGCTCCGGCTGCGGCGGCTCCGGTATCGTCCGCCTTTGCCTCGGCATGCCCCGACTGTTGCTGCTGCGGCACGCCTTTCCCACGCTCCGGCTGATAGCCGCGCGCTTCGTTGTGCAGGTGCTTGCTCGTCATGAATTAGCCGCCTGCTTTTCAAACAACTCCCGGAACACCGGATAAATATCGGCCGCGGTCTCGACCTTCTTCATTGCCATGTGCGGCTGGCTCAATGCCAGTTGCGCATATTCGAGCCACAGGTTCTGCTCTTCCGGTGTCACCTGAATATACGCAAAATAGCGCACCTTCTCCAGGATGTCATCCGAGAGTATCTTGCGGCACTTTGGCGAGTCGTCGGTCCAGTTGTCGCCGTCCGACGCCTGGGCGCCGTAAATATTCCATTCAGTCGGCGAATAACGCTCGTCCATTACCTTCTTCATCAGCTCCAGCGCGCTCGATACTACCGTGCCGCCGCTTTCGGTCGAATGGAAGAAGGTGTCTTCGTCGACCTCTTCGGCGCGCGTATGGTGGCGGATGAACACCACCTCGATACGCTCGTAATTGCGCTTGAGAAACAGATACAGCAGGATGAAGAAGCGCTTGGCGAGGTCCTTGCGCTGCTCGTCCATGGAACCGGACACATCCATCAGACAGAACATCACCGCCTGGCTCGAAGGCGTGGGCTGCTTCACGCGGTTCACGTAGCGCAGATCGAAGGGATCGATGAACGGAATCCGCCAGATGCGCCCGCGCAAATGGTGAATTTCCTCTTCGAGCAGCTTGATCTCTTCGCGACGATCGTCGGGATCGGCTTTCATCGTCTCGAGTTGCCGTTCCATCTCGTGCAACTGGTTGACGAGCGGCGCACCGAGCGCGATGCGGCGGCCGAGCGCGCTGCGCAGCGAACGGACCACGTCGATGTTATTCGGCGTGCCTTCCGCAGCCCAGCCCGCGCGGATGCTTTTCCACGTGGGCACGGCCATCAGATGGGTTTTGACGAGACGCGGCAGTTCGAGGTCGTCGAAGAAATACTGCATGAACTCTTCGCGGCTCAGCTCGAACACGAAGTCGTCCTGACCCTCGCCTTCATTGCTGGCCTGATTGCCCCCGCCTCCGCCGCCGCCCCCTTGCGGGCGCTGGATCTTGTCGCCGCGGATGTAGTCGGAATTGCCCGGATGCACCATTTCCCGCTTGCCGCCGGGCCCATGCCGGAACGACGGCTCCGCAATGTCCTTGCGCGGAATGGTGATGCTCTGGGTGTTCTGAATATCCTTGATGCTGCGATCGCGCACGGCTTCCGAAACTGCGCGACGAATGTAGTTCTTGACGCGACGCAAAAAACGTTCGCGATTCGCAATGCTCTTGTTCTTGCCTGCCAACCTGCGGTCGATGATTTGATGAAGCACGCCCGGTCTCCAATCCCATGCAGCTGCGCTAATTTCCGGTGCGCGAGACGCACGCTGCGCGATGCAGCGCTATGTCCATACAGCTTGCGCCTCGCAAGGTGCCCGCGCGACCCTGCCGCGCGGGCGGCACGCAATGCGCATCATGACGACTTGCGCACGCGCAGATACCAGTCACACAGCAAGCGCACCTGCTTCGGCGTATAGCCCTTCGTCACCATACGATTGACGAAGTCTTCGTGCTTGCGTTGCTCTTCCGCCGAGCCCTTGGCGTTGAACGAGATCACCGGCAACAGCTCTTCCGTGTTCGAGAACATCTTCTTTTCGATCACGACGCGCAGCTTCTCGTAGCTGACCCATGCCGGATTCTTCCCGCCATTGGCAGCACGCGCACGCAGCACAAAGTTCACGATCTCGTTGCGGAAGTCCTTCGGGTTGCTGATGCCCGCGGGTTTCTCGATCTTCTCCAGTTCGGCGTTCAGCGCCGCGCGGTCGAAACTCTCGCCGGTGTCGTGGTCGCGGAACTCCTGATCCTGAATCCAGAAGTCCGCATACGTCACGTAGCGATCGAAAATGTTCTGACCGTACTCGGAATACGACTCCAGATACGCGGTCTGAATCTCCTTGCCGATAAATTCCGCATAGCGCGAGGCAAGCACGTCCTTGATGAAGGACAGATACTTCTGCTCGGTTTCCGGTGGGAACTGCTCGCGTTCGATCTGCTGTTCGAGCACGTACATCAGGTGCACCGGATTGGCCGCGACCTCGGTCGAGTCGAAGTTGAATACGCGCGAGAGGATCTTGAACGCGAAACGGGTCGACACGCCGGTCATCCCTTCATCCACGCCCGCGAAATCGCGGTACTCCTGATAAGACTTGGCCTTCGGATCGGTGTCTTTCAGGTTCTCGCCGTCGTACACCTGCATCTTCGAAAAGAGGCTCGAATTCTCCGGCTCCTGCAAACGCGTGAGCACGGACATCTGCGCCATCATCTTCAAGGTGCCCGGCGCGCACACCGCATTCGCGAGCGAAGAATTACGCAGCAGCTTCTCGTAGATCTTGATCTCTTCACCGTAGCGCAGGCAGTACGGCACCTTCACCACGAAGATCCGGTCGAGCAGTGCTTCGTTGTTGCGGTTGTTGCGGAACGCCTTCCATTCGGACTCGTTCGAGTGAGCGAGAATCACGCCGTCGAACGGGATTGCACCGAAGCCTTCCGTACCCTTGAAGTTGCCTTCCTGAGTCGCCGTGAGCAGCGGGTGCAGCACCTTGATCGGCGCCTTGAACATTTCCACGAATTCGAGCAGGCCCTGATTCGCGAGACACAGGCCACCGGAGTAGCTGTAGGCGTCCGCGTCATCCTGTGCGTACTGTTCGAGCTTGCGGATGTCGACCTTACCGACCAGCGACGAAATGTCCTGATTGTTTTCGTCGCCCGGCTCGGTTTTGGCTATACCGATCTGGCGAAGGATCGACGGGTAGCGGCGCACCACGCGGAACTTGCGGATGTCGCCGTTGTATTCGTGCAGGCGCTTGACCGCCCACGGACTCAGGATGCTTTTCAGGTAGCGCCGTGGAATGCCATATTGTTCTTCGAGAATCGGGCCGTCTTCCTCGTAGTCGAACAGACCGAGGGGCGACTCGTTCACGGGCGAGCCCTTGATCGCGTAAAACGGCACACGCTCCATGAGCTGCTTGAGACGTTCCGCGATCGACGATTTACCGCCGCCGACCGGGCCCAACAGATACAGAATCTGCTTCTTTTCTTCAAGCCCCTGGGCCGAGTGCCGGAAGTAGGCGACCACCTGCTCGATCACCTCTTCCATTCCGTAGAACTCACGGAATGCGGGGTATACCTTGATGACCTTGTTCGCGAAGATGCGCGACAGGCGCGGATCGTTACGAGTGTCGATCTGTTCCGGCTCCCCGATCGCCGTCAACATGCGTTCGCCAGCCGTGGCGTACGCGGCGGGATTGTCTTTGCAGAGCGCGAGATACTCCTCGAGCGAGAGCTCATCTTCTCGCGTTTTCTCGAAGCGGGTCGCGAAACTGCTGTAGATATCCATGCTACCTCCTCGCCGAAGTCTAGACCGATGTCGTGCGCGGCGCGCTATTCGGAAACGACATCGCTCGAATTCATCCTAAACCCTTTTAAATTTTTTTTCACGAACTACGTTGCGAAAATCGCGCCGCATTCGCCTCCCGACATTCCTCACTTGGAAACAAAGTTTCGACCACCTACAATCTTGCACTCATATCGCAGCGATTGCGGTCATGCGCCGCTGCCTTTGCACTCATGCCTCGACGCCGCATCAGCACTCTCGCGCAGTGCTGCTCAGTGCTCCTGCCATACTGTCCTGCGGCAGCCGTTACGTTCATCGAACAATCCCACTGCTGTATCAGACAGCGTGTCTGCACACACACACTTTGTTGCCGAAAGCGCGCACGTCTGGCCGCTTTCTGTGTCCAGCCACTTTTTTCATCAACGCGCGACACAAGCGTTCGGTCTACACAAACAGTCGGCTGTTACATGTTGATGCGCAGTTAGTGTGCCGTGCCAATCTGAAACAGACTGCGCCTGTGCCACATCACCCGGTTCGTCAACGCGTGAGCGGTTTTGTTCCGCACGCTTTCGCGAGCGCGTCACAATTCCCGCGTGAACCGATAAAGCTTCGTCCTTCACATGCCGCTTCGCATTAACCGCGTGAGCGGCATGGTTAGTCGCATGTTTAACTGGATGACGGCAAGACCGTGCGCCGTTCCAATAGGTGTATACGGCAGCGGCGCCGTCACGGATGCGATGAATGTAAAACGGCTGCCCGCAGGCAGCCGTTCGAGTGAAATTCCGTAATGCGCTGTTACAAGCGCGACGTCTCAGGTCAGTTCGATTTCCACTTCTCCGAGGCCGTCGATATGTCCGCGCACGATGCCCGCTTTGTGCAGCCGGTGAGCGCCGACGTACGAACCGGTGGTGAGCGTCCATTCCGGCTCGATGGTGATGCCCATCGCGGCGCAATGGTTGACGAACCACACCAGCAATTCGCGCGGGTCGCCCGCCGGATTGCCCGTGGCTTCCGGGATTAGCGAATCGCCGTCGAAACTCAGCTCCAGTTCGGGTGAAACGAAGTCGAAGCCACGCGCCAGGCCCGCGTACGCGACCGGATGGCCCGTAATCAACGCGCCGTTGTTTTGCGCGTCGGCCAGCTGCGCAAGCGGCGCGACGTTCGGCCACTCGGTGAATCGGCTGTCGACGATCTCGATGGCCGGCAGCACGACGCCGACTTTGGCCAGCACCTCGTCGCGCGCATAGGCGCGGCCGCGGGGCTCGATCGCCTCCGCGAAGCGGAATGCGATCTCCAGTTCCACCAGCACCCGGAAGAAGCTGTCGTGCGCGATGCGCGCCGGCGACGGCAGCACCAGCGAGCCCGGAATCGGCGCGCCCGCGGCGGCGCCGCCGGGCACTTTGGCGCCGATCTTCCAGCCGCCGGTCGATTCGCCGAGACCGGCGATGACCGCCTGCTGGATCGCGTACGCGGTTGCCGCATCGGGCGGCAGGCTGTCGGGGGCGGGCACATCGATCGGGCGATGCTGCCGGCGTGCTTCGACGAGGCGGTGCGCGAGGTCGTGAGGCGTCATGTCGGTCCTTTGGGGCTGGCGCATTGAGCGGTTGAGTATGGCGTGCTGGTGAATGGATGGCCATGTGTGGCAGCGCTCGAAGGCGGCGAAACCACGCCCGTCGGACTGACGCTGCGCGTCAGCGATCGCCGCAACATGCCTGCAGCGTCCCAGGGGAACTCCCTTCGGGGCGCAGCCCGGGAAGAGTTCCTTCGGGGCGTCCGTCAATGTACCGGATCATGACGCTCGCCAGGGGTACGGACTGCGCTCGCAAACGTTACTTAACGCGCTCACCATGAAAAAAGACCGCGAATGCCGATGCAATCGCGGTCTTTTTGAGCAACGTAGCCACGGCGCCGGCAGATTACCCAGTTACTGGGATCCATCCGCGCGGCGGGAATGAATGTTGCGAAAAAATTTCAGCGGCACTCCCGCTCAGAACGTTTCCCAATCGTGGTCGCTGCCGGCGTCGGCCGTCGCGATGGCTTTGGCGGGCATGCGTGCCGGCGCGGCGGCGGGCTGCGGCGTCGCGGCTGGCGCTTTCGTTACGGCTACGGGCGCGGACGCGGTTGCAGTTGCGCCTTGCGGCGCGGAATGCGCGGCGGCGGTACGCGCCCCCTTCCGGGCTACCACGGCGCGCTGCGGCGCGGGCGCGGGCGCGCGCTTCGGCGCGGCGCTCGGCGGCGCCGCGTAACCGGTTTCTTCCAGCTGGAACACGGCGACCGCGTGCCGCAGCTTGCCGGCCTGATCTTCGAGCGACGACGCCGCGGCCGCCGCTTCTTCGACCAGCGCGGCATTTTGCTGGGTGACTTCGTCCATCTGCGTGACGGCGCGCGCCACCTGATCGATGCCGCCGCTCTGTTCTTCCGAAGCCGCGGCGATTTCGCCCATGATGTCGGTCACACGCTGCACCGCGCCGATGATATCGGTCATGGTGCGACCGGCTTCGTCGACCAGGGCCGAGCCCGACTGCACGCGCTCGACCGAGGTATCGATCAGTTCCTTGATTTCCTTCGCCGCAGCCGACGAACGCTGCGCGAGGCTGCGCACTTCGCCCGCCACGACCGCGAAACCGCGCCCGTCTTCGCCGGCGCGCGCCGCTTCCACCGCCGCGTTCAGGGCGAGGATGTTGGTCTGGAACGCAATCCCTTCGATGATCGAAATAATGTCGGCGATCCGGGCCGAGCTCTGGTTGATGTCGCCCATCGTGCCGACCACCTTGTCGACCACCGCGCTGCCCTTGTTGGCGATCTCCGACGCGTTGGCCGCCAGCGAACTCGCCTGGCGGGCGTTGTCGGCGTTCTGCCTGACCGTGCCGGTGAGCTCTTCCATGCTGGAGGCGGTTTGCTGCAGCGCCGAAGCCTGCTCTTCGGTGCGCGAGGACAGGTCGATATTGCCGGCGGCGATCTGACGGGTGGCGGTCGCAATCGATTCGCTGCCGCTGCGCACGCTACGCACCGTGTCGGTGAGGCTGCGCTGCATCCTGGCGATCCCTTCGAGCAGTCGCCCCATTTCATCGCGCGAGGTCACGATGACCGGCCGGCGCAGATCGCCCGCTGAGATCGCGTCGAAATAGCCGAGCGCCGCGTCGAGCGGCCGGGCGATCGCGCGGCTGAGCGCCAGGTACGAGATCGCCGCGGCCAGCACGCCGATCAGCAGCGCGCCGCCACTGATCAGGCGGAACAGTTCGAAGCTGCTTTCCGCCGCGTCGTAGCCCTCTTTCGCCGATGTGAACTGGTATTTGCGCAAGGCGTCGTCGGCATTGGCGAGGTCGTTGTAGGCGACTTGCAGGCGCTTGGCGCCGTCCACCAGCTTCGCCTGATCGTTCGCGGCGATGGTCGCCGCAAAGGCGTCCAGTTGCTGATGCAGTGCTTCGCGTCTGGACACGACGTCCTGCGCGAGGCGGTCCTCGTCCGGCTCGCGCGGCAGATCCATGTACTGTTTCCACCACATGTCCGACGTGGCGCGCATGCCACGCGCTCGCTCGAGCGTCGGCGCGGCTTCCGGCGTGCCTATCATGAACGCTGCGCGGTCGAGCGCCAGCCGCTCACGCGCCGCGTAAAGTTCGGCATTGCCGATGTCGACCGCGCTCGGCATGGCGTTGGTGAAAGTGTCGCTTAAGGCGTGGTTCGAACGGCTCATGCCGAACAGTCCGAACACGCCGATGGCCACCAGCAACGCGGCGAGAAAAGCCATCGTGAGGCCTATCCGCGCCTTGATCGTAATGCCCTTGTTCAACATGCGTGGTTCCTGTGCTTGAAAAATGAGAGTTGCGTGCGCAGCGTGGAAAAGCGTGTGGTTGCTGCGTGTCGGCGCTCATTTGAGGCGGCGCTCTAATAACTTCTGTTTACGGCATGGCGATGGCTTCCTTGAAGGATTTATATGGTATGAGGAAAGCCGCCGTAAGCAACAGGAAGAAATTACAAACCGCTGACGATGTTGCGGTTGCGGGTGAATGAACGCAGCGAGTGCGCACCAACGCGTGCAGAGGGAAGTTAGAAAGGGGAAGCTGCGGCGGCGCGGTGGAAATACGGCGGGTGACGGCGTGGCTGGCGGCGAGCGCGCCAGCCACGCCACCCGTGCCACGAGAGCCACCCATGCCACGAGAGGCCATTCCGGTTATCAGCAGCGGTTACGCACGAATGCGTAGCGCAAGTAGCCGCGGTCCGCCGCTGGGCGAATGCGCGTCTGAAAGTCCGCGCACGGCGGCGCCTCAGGCCGCCAGATTGCGTTTGGCCGCACCGCCCCAGGTCGCGGTGGATTCGCGCACGATCAGGCGCGGCGAAACGACGCGCCGGCGCCCCGGCGGACGCGGACTGCCGGACGAGGTGCCGGCGATCCGCTCGATCAGCGTCTGCGCGGCCATGTCGCCGAGCGCGCGCACCGATTGCCCGACGGTCGAGAGCGCTGGATAAGTGAAGCGTCCCAGTTCGATATCGTCGAAACCGATGATCGAGCAATCACGCGGCACGCTGATGTTGCGTTCGGCGGCTGCGCGCAGCGCGCCGATGCCCATCATGTCGTTGCAGGCAAAAATCGCCGACGGTTTGACCGTGTCGAACAACTGGCCGGCCGCACGGTGGCCGCCGGTGCCCGAAAAATCGCTTTCGACGATCGCATCGGGCGGAATCTCGATGCCGCGCTCGGTCATCGCACGGATAAAACCGTGCACGCGCATTGCGCTGACCGCCGTCTGAACCGGCCCCGTTATGCAGCCGATCCGCACGTGCCCCAGTTCGAGCAGGTGCCGGGTCGCGAAATACGCGCCCTTCTCGTGGTCGATCTGCACCAGATCCGCGTTCAGCCCTTCGATGTTGCGATCCAGAATGACCAGCGGCTCGCGCGAGTCGGCGAGCGTCTGCGCGAGCACGGCGTCGTCGCCGGCGGAGGCGACGATCAGGCCGTCGATGCGCTTTTCCTGCAGCACGCGAAGATAGTTGCGCTGCTTGGCCGGATCGTCGTCGGAATTGCAGAAGAACACGCAATAGCCGTTGCGTGAGCAACCGTCTTCGATCCCGCGCGCCAGTTCCGCGAAATACGGGTTCGTGGTGTTCGGCACGACGAGCCCGATCGTCGCCGTCGAACGCGCCTTCAGCGAGCGGGCCACCGCCGACGGAACATAGTGAAGCTGACGGATCGCGTGTTCGACCTTCGCGCGCACGTCGGCCGACACCGGCCGCGAGTTGTTCACCACGTGGGATACCGTCGTGAACGACACGCCCGCCGCGGCCGCTACATCCTTGATCGTCGCCATAACCTGTTGCTCTCCTGCCTGTTTTGCCCACCGGCCACGCCACCTGGCGACCCACCGGACGTCTTCTTCGAAGACTGACCAAACCCATGAATTCTTACGCTTTACCGCTCATGACGCCGTGACTGCCCTTGCTGCGTTATTCTCCGGCCCGTGCTGTCGGCCTGTTCCGCGCGTGCCGCCCCCAATCAGGCGCGCTTGCGGCGGCTGCGATACGTATCCAGCACCACCGCCACCACGATCACCGCGCCGGTGATCATCCGCTTGGTCGGCTCGTTCGCGCCGATCTGCGCGAGCCCGGCCGCCAGCACCGATATGATCAACACGCCAAAAAAAGTGCTGATGACCGAGCCGCGCCCGCCCATCAGGCTCGTGCCGCCAATCACCACGGCCGCGATCACCTGCAGCTCCAGGCCGACGCCCGCATTCGGATCGGCCGCTTCCAGACGCGAGATCTGGAACAGCGCGGCCAGCCCGGCGAGGCCGCCCATCAGCGCAAACACGATCACCTTGTACGGCCGCGGATTGACGCCCGCCAGCCGCACGGCTTCCTCATTGGTGCCGATGCCGACCAGGTAGCGGCCGAACACCGTGCGCGTCAACACCAACTGCGCGATCACCATCACCGCCACCGCGATCAGGAACGCCGGCGAGATGCCGACGGCGATCGGGTTCGAGAGAAAATCGAACGCGTCGCCGATGTAGGCGGTGCGCGAATTCGTCATCTGATACGCCATGCCGCGCGCGGCTTCCAGCACGCCGAGCGAGACGATGAACGACGGAATCCGCCAGCCCACCGTCACCGCGCCGGTAAGGGTGCCCGTCAACGCCGCCGCGGCGACGCCGAGCAGCGCCGACGGCAACGGCCCCCAGCCCCACTTCAGCGCGGCCACGCTCACCACCGACCCACCCAGCGCCAGCACCGATCCCACCGACAGATCGATCCCGGCGATGATCAGCACGAAAGTCATGCCCACCGACATCACCACCAGATCGGGAATCTGGTTGGCGATCGTGCTGAACGTGTCGTACGTCAGAAAGTGCGAACTCAGCAGCGAGAACAGCACGATCATCGCCAGCAACGCGCCGGCGAGCCCGAGGTAATTCGAAAAGCCCAGGCGCGTGCCGGCCGGCTTGCCGCTCGCGAGCGGCGCCGACGGGTCGGCTGGCGGTGTCGCGCCACTCGCGCCACTCGCGCCGCCTGCGCCGCCTGCACCACCTGCACCATCCGTGCGGCCCGCGCCCGGCTTGTCGCCCGATGCTTCCGGCAACGACTGATCGTTCATGACAGACTCCCTGCTTCGCTGATGTCGGGGGCGGCGTGCAGCAACGCGTCGCGGCTGCGATAGCCGGCGAAAGCCGCGGCCAGCAACGCATCCTGCGACCAGTTGTCGCGCTCGAACACACCCGTCATGCTGCCCGCGGACATCACGCCGATCCGGTCGCAGATCAGCATGAGCTCGCGCAGGTCGCTCGACACCACCACGAGCGCGCGGCCTTCGCGAGCCAGCGCACCCATCAGGCCATATATATCGAACTTCGCGCCGACGTCGATACCGCGCGTCGGTTCGTCGAATAACAGCACGCGGCAGTCGCGCGCCAGCCAGCGGCCGATCACGACCTTCTGCTGGTTGCCGCCCGAGAGCTCGCCGACAATCTGCGCGGGCCCGGACGTGCGAATCCGCATCGCCGCAATCTGCGTCTGCGCCAGCGCGTTCTCCCGCTTCGCATCGACGATGCCGTGCCGCGCCACGCTGCCGATATTGCCGAGCGACACGTTGGCCGCGATCGGCTGCGGCAGCAGCAGGCCTTCGCCTTTGCGGTCTTCTGTGATCAGCGCGATGCCGGCGCGCACCGCGTCCGCGGGCGAAGCGATCTGCACCGGCGTGGGCGGCGCGCCCGGCGTTCCAGCCAGCGCGACGCTGCCGCTATCTTTCTGATCGGCGCCGTAGATCAGCCGCATCAACTCCGTACGGCCCGCGCCAATCAGGCCGCTGATGCCGAAAATCTCGCCCGCGCGCACTTCGAACGACACGTCGCGCACCACCTTGCCGCGCGTGAGCCGCTCCACTTTCAGAAGCGGCGCGCCGATGTCGCGCACGCCGAGATCGATCCGCTCACCGAGTTCACGGCCGACCATCCATGTGACGATCTCGTCACTGGTGAGGTTGGCCATTGCGTCGACATGCACCAGCCGCCCGTCGCGCAGGACCGCGATCCGCTCAGCCACCCGCGCCAGTTCTTCGAGCCGGTGCGAAATGTAGACGAGCGCCACGCCGCGCGCCTTCAGCCGGTCGATCTGGTCGAACAGCAGATCGACCTCGCGCGCGGTCAGCATCGCGGTCGGCTCGTCGAGAATCAGCACGCGGCAGTCGCCGATCAGGTTGCGCGCGATCTCCACCATCTGCTGATGGCCGATACCGAGCTCGCCCACCAGCGTGTCCGGATCGATCGCGTCGAGACCGACCTGCGCCATCGCCTCGCGCGCGTCTTCGCGCAGCCTGCGCCGGTCGATCCAGCCGAAGCTGAACGCGCCGAGCCGCGGCAAGCGGTTCAGGAACAGGTTTTCGGCCACCGATAAAGTTGGCAGCAGATTCAGCTCCTGCATCACCATGCGCACGCCGAGCGCCTCGGCTTCGGTGCGGCTTGCCGGCGCGTAAGGCTCGCCGACGAGGCGCATCGTACCGGTGGTCGGCTCGACCAGCCCACCCATAATTTTGGACAGCGTACTCTTGCCTGCGCCGTTCTCGCCGGTCAACGCCAACACCTCGCCCGCGCGCAGCGACAGCGAAATGTCCGCCAGCACCGGTTCGGCGTAGGTCTTGCCGATTCCGCTGACGGACAGTACGGCAGGCACAGCGTCGTGATCGGTCGAATCCATCGCAATCCTGGTTCCAGAGCGGCGGCGGCCTCATACGATCCGCTCGCACGAAGCCGCCGCCGGCCGCCTCGTGTCATGCCGGCCCAATGCGCGGAATGCGCGGGCGCCAACAGCCACGCCCCCAGTCACGCACCCCTCCCGTCGCGCGGCGCCGTCATGACGCTTATCTCTGAAATTAACGGCGGCGCGGCAGGTTTCTTGAGCGTTTATTGAATAGACGCAAGTCGGTGCGCGCATCTCATGCAGCGCGCAGCAGACATGCACTGACACCGGCCTGCGTACGCACTTACCCCGGCACTCACCGGGCGATGCCTACTTCGTGATCAGATCGCACGGCGTTTCCACCACGCCGGAAAGATCGGACTGCTTCTTGTGCTCGCTCAACGCCTTCAGCGCGGTGTCGATACCGAACACGGCCTGCTTGGCCGCATACTGATCCGCGGTGGCGAGCACGCGGCCGTCCTTGAGCATCGGCCTGATCGCGTTGATGTTGTCGTAGCCGACCACCAGCACCTTGCCCTGCTTGCCGGCCGCGCGCACGGCCGAGACCGCGCCGATCGCCATGTTGTCGTTGCCCGCGAGGAGCGCCTTCAGGTTCGGGTATTCGTTGAGCATGGCCGAAGCGACCGCGTTGCCCTTGTCGATTTCCCATTCACCCGATTGCACCGAGACGACCTTCGCGCCGACCTTCTGCATCGCGTCCCTGAAACCCGCGGTGCGCTGCTGCGCGTTGGTGGTGGTCGACACGCCTTCGATAATGCCGACCTCGTCGCCCGCCTTGAGCTTTCTGGCCAGGTAATCGCCGACCTTCTGCGCACCCTTGCGGTTATCCGGGCCGACGAACGGCACGTTCAGGTCTTTCGACCTGAGCACGTCCGGATCGAGCCGGTTGTCGATATTCACGACGATGATGCCCGCATCCACCGCCTTCTTGACGACCGGCACCAGCGCCTTCGAATCGGCCGGCGCCAGCACGATCGCGTCGACCTTCGACACGATCATCTGCTCGACGATGCGGATCTGGTTCGCGGTATCGGTCTCGTCCTTGATGCCGTTGGTAATCAGGTCGAACTGCGAGGCATTGTGCTTCTGATAGTCCTTCGCGCCGGTTTCCATAGTCAGGAAAAATTCGTTGGCGAGCGACTTCATCACCAGCGCGACCCTCGGCTTGTGGGCGGGCGCGTTCTGCGCGTACGCAGACGAAAACGGCAAGGCGGCGCTAGCGATGGCGAGGACGGCAGCCACCAGGATGCGGCGGCGAATGCGTTGGCTCATGCATATCTCCAGGGTCTGGCAGGCTCGCTGCGGAGCCTTATTTTTTAATTAGTGCGTTTTAATGGCGCGCAAACGTTTGCGAGGCTCATTCTCAGCGCAGTCGGTTCAGCTTGTCAACGCCGCACGGTGTTGCGGTGCACCGGCGCTCGGCCTGTGCGGCGCAGGCGATCGATTCGAACCGGCGCACCGGCAGGTTGCGTGTAGTGAAGCGTGTAGTGAAGCGTGTGGCAAAGCGTCCCTCGCTGGGTCTGGGCATGGCAAATTTGCCGTCAGCCGCAAGATCACAGGCCGACGGGCCGCCTATGCTGGACTTTTATTGCGCGCGATGCAAGCCCGGATAACGCGGCACGATGCCGTGCCCGACCGTCAGAGCCAGCCGACCTTGCGGAACCGCCAGTACAGCACGAGGTCGACGGTCAGCATGACCGCCAGACAGATCGGGTAGCCGTACTTGTAGTGCAACTCGGGAATGCTCTCGAAGTTCATCCCGTAGATGCCGGCGATCATGGTCGGCACCGCGAACAGCGCCGCGAACGAGCCGAGCCGTTTGGTCACCTCGCTCTCGGCGAGCGAAATCATGCCGAGATTGACCTGCACGGCGGTCACCACCATTTCGCGCCGTCCGTCGATGATTCTGACGATCCGTTCGAGATGGTCGTAGACGTCGCGGAAGTACGCCTGCATGCCCTCGCAGACGCTCGGAATGCGGCCGCCCGTCAGTTTGCTGATGGCTTCCTGCAGCGGTGCGATATGGTGCTGCAGGATCACGAGACGGCGCTTTAACGAGTAGAGATCCTGGATGATCGCGCGCGAGGCCGCGGAATTGTTGCGGTCGAAGATCCGGTCTTCGATCTCCTCGATCTCGCTGTTCAGCGCCTCGATGATCGGGAAATACCGGTCGACGATATCGTCGGCGAGCGCATACAGCACGAACGCCGAGCCTTCCTTGAGCAATTGCGGCTCGCGCTCGCAGCGCGCGCGCACGTTCCTGAAGCCGGTGCGCGTACCGCGCCGCACCGAAAGCACATAGTTGCTGCCCACGAATACGTCCACTTCCCCGATCAGCAGTTCGCCGTGTTCGTCCATCTCCACCGTGTGCATCACGGCGAACAGCGACTCGCCGTACTCCTCGATCTTGGGACGCTGGTGGCCGTTCTGCGCGTCTTCGATCGCCAGTTCGTGCAGGCCGAACTCGTGTTTCATCACGGCCAGTTCGCCCGGGCCCGGGTCCATCAGCGCCACCCAGACGAAACACTCGGGCCGCGCCACGTAGTCGCTGATGCTATCGATATCGATGTCTGCCAGCTTCCGGCCGTCCTGATAGGCGGCGCAATTGATCAGCATGTTTGGATTACCTTCAAAACGAAAACAGACCGGCCACACGCTTACGACGCGTAAGCCAGGCAGCCGGTCTGCATGGACAGATTTGCGTTAGCCGCCATGTTAGCGGCTACGCGTGGCGCTCAGGTATCGAATTGTCAAGCCGCAAAGGTGCGGGCTCAACACCTGCGCGGCAGACAACGCCTAGTGAGCCACCCGTTGCAGCGCAATGCGGTGGTCTTCGCCGAACGTGACCGATGCGCGGTTCGTGTAGCGCGTATCCGCCGTCACCGTGAAGCGCATTTCGACAACCGGATCGAACTGCGTCGACACGCCGACACGATGCACGCCCGGGCTCAGATAGAAGACCACGTGCTCGCCGTTCATCAGGTCGGTGACCTGTTCGCCGTCGACATACACGAGGACATCGCGAAAACGGACGATCACGTCGCGCGAGCGCTCGCGCCGCACATCCACGGCGACGAGTCCCGCGCCCGGCTCCGTGTAGCCGGGCTGAACGATGCGCGCGGCCGGCACCGGCTTGAACGGAACGGGCTCGGCGGGTGTCGACGCGCAGCCGGCGAGCACGCCCAAGCTCAACATGGCCAGCATGCCGAGCCTCGCGCAGGCGACCAGCGCGGCTTTGCGGCGGTAATCAAGACGCACCGGCATGCGGGTTCTCCCGTATTGTTGATTGTAGTCCCGCCTTGCTGCCTCTTCTAACAGCAGGCTGGACGACGCTGCATTGCCGTCCTCACCGCCGCCGCTCATTGCTGCTCATCTATTGCCATTCATGATAGCAACGCGAGCCCGTTCCGCCAGCCTGGCCGAATGGACGACCCCATGCCCCCTTGCGTGGCGCCGCGTTCTTCTTCATGATCGCTGCAAAGGGCAGTTCCGTAAGCTGCCGGTCAAGGAGACAGCAATGTGGTATTTCACATGGATTCTCGGCATTGGCGTGGCATTGGGCTTCGGCATCATCAACGTGATGTGGCTGGAGGCCGGCGGCAAGTTCGCGCGTGACCCGCAGCGCGCCGACACCATCGCCGCCACGCCCGGAGACACGCCTTCGTGACGCATCTGGTTTTCTTCTGCGGTCACGCAGGCACGGGCAAGACCACGCTCGCAAAAAATCTGCATGGTCCGCTGACGAAAGCGAGCGGCACGCCCTTCTGCCTGCTCGATAAAGATACGCTCTACGGCGGCTACAGCGCGGCCGCGATGGCCATGCTGACCGGCGATCCGAACGACCGCGACAGCCCGTTGTTCCTGCAGCATCTGCGCGACCCCGAGTATCGCGGCCTGCTCGATACCGCCCGCGACAATCTCGAACTCGGCGTTAGCGCGCTGGTGGTCGGGCCGCTTTCGCGCGAAGTGCGCGAGCGGCGCCTGTTCGATCGCGCGTGGCTGGGAGTCGGCGCGGAAGTGGTGATACGGGTCGTGTGGGTCTATACGTCGGAAGAGACGGCGCGGCAGCGCATCGTGAAGCGCGCGAATCCCAACGACGCCTACAAACTCGCGCACTGGGACGAGTACCGGCAGCGCCGCTTCGTCCCCAGCGGCGCTATCTGCGACGACCTGTTGATGTTCGACAATACCGCGCCTGCTTCAGCGGACTACCAGACCCTGCTCGCGCGCATCGTGGATGAACCGCAGGCGGCGGCGATCATGCCGCCGGTGCCGGTATAGCCGGCGTCGCGTCCGGCGAAAAAACGACGCCCCGCATCGCGGGGCGTTCCAAAGGCGCTCTGTGGAGCCTTCGTTCCTGCTTGCGGCAAAGCGTTCAGCCTGCTGCCACGTTGTTGCCGCACGGCCCTCGGTGCCGGGTCCTCAGACCGTAGCCACCGTCTCCAGCGACTGTCCCTCGTACAACTGCCCGAAACGGTTCGCGAGGAAGTCGCGCAGCACCACCTGCTCCTGACGCACGAAACCCTTTTGCGGCAGCTTCTGTTCGCGGAACAGGTCGAGCACCGCGCACATCGCGCCGGCCGTGGTGATCTGGATCGCGCTCATCGGCACACCGCACACCGTCTTCGCGAAGATCTTGCGAGTGAAGACTTCCTGCACCAGTTGACCGTCGCGCATGCCGCTCACCGTGATGAACACCAGCACCACGTCCTGCGCGGTGGAAGGCACCGAACGGCGCAGGATGTTCTTGAGCGTGTCGCGGTCGCTGGCAAGACGCAGGTCTTCGAGCAGGAACTGCATCAGGTTGCGGTGGCCCGGATAACGCACCGACTTGTAGTCGAGCGACTCGACCCGGCCCGACAAGGTTTCGCACAACGTGCCGAGGCCGCCGGAGGTGTTGAAGGCTTCGTATTCGGTGCCGTCGAGCGAGAAATGTTCAAGGCCTTCGAGCGGCTGCACCCATTGCGTGCGGCTGTCGCGGATCGCTTCGCACGGCTGGCAGTACTCGTTGATCAGACCGTCGACGCTCCACGTCAGGTTGTACTTCAGCGCGTTGGTCGGGAATTCCGGCAGCGCGCCCACGCGCATCTTGACGTCGCGGATTTCAGTGAAGCGGTTCGCCAGTTCGTGCGCGGCAATGCCGATGAAGCCCGGCGCGAGCCCGCACTGCGGCATGAAGGCGTGATCGGCGTCGTCGGCGATCGCGCGGATCGCATGGGTGGCGCGCACGTCCTCCGTCAGATCGAAGTAATGCACGCCCGCACCCTTGGCCGCCGAGGCCACGTTCACCGCGAGGTAGTAAGGCAGCGCGTTGACGAGCGCGTCGAAGCCCTGCATGGCGGCGCGCAGCGCGGCGGCATCGGCGGAATCCACGCGGCGGGTCGGAATGCCCTGGGCCGCGAGCTTGTCGAGCGCGTGCTGGTCGCGGTCGAACGCGACGACTTCGTAGTCGCCGGTTTCACGCAGCATATGGGCGATGGTGTGACCGATCAGACCTGCACCAACAATGGCTACTTTCATGCGCTTCTCCTTTATCGGCCGGAGCGGGTGCTTTTGCGTGGGATCGGCGTGCGCGCTGTGCCTGGGACCGGAGTGACGCGCTCAAGCGCGAACTCTGGCCGGTAGCTGAAACGCAAACTCCGATCGACAGCTAAAGCGCCAATTCCAGTCCTTTTCTGTGTGCTGTTTCCAGCTTGGGAAGTGCGCTGCGCTCGTGGCGCGGCGCCCGGCGGGCTGAACCCTTGAGTCACAGTTTAGGGAGAAGCAAAAACACTTCATACGCGCAAAATGCTGCGCTATGACCATTAACTTCGACGTTATGACGAATGACTCAGTCGATATGTCGAAAAGCTGTTAAAACGGTGTAAACGGATCGAGCGGTGCGAGCTGAACGAGGGCAGCCTGAATGGAGCAGCCTGGAGAGCGTGAATCGAACACGGAAGCCTGAACAGCGCGGCTCCGTCCACGCGGCCCGAACCGGAGGAAGCGAACCCGGGAAAGCGAACAGGGAAAGCGAACAGGGGAAAGCAAACCGGGGAGCGAACAGCAGAAACGATCCAGCACGCGCGCCACGGTGTGATCGACCATTTCGTCGATGGAAGCGGGCTGGTTGTAGAAGGCCGGCGACAGGGAAGCGAACGGCGCGCAGCGCGCACAGCGGTGCGAACGGCGGCACGAACAGAGTCAACGCGCGCAGTCAACGCGCAATCAACGGCGCCTCGCTAAGCAACGCACAGCGAACAACGGCACGCCACGCGCTCACACCATGCCGCGGTCGATCTTGCGCGCGAGAATGATCGAGGTCGTGGTCCGCTCCACGCCTTCCAGTCCGCCGATCTGGTCGAGCAGATCGTTGAGGCGATCGGGCGAATCGGCGCGCAGCCATGCAACGTAGTCGAACTCGCCGCTCACCGCGCACAGCAACTGCACCTCGGGCATCTTGCCAAGGCGTTTCTGCACGGCCGGCCCGTGCTTCGGCGCGATGATGATGCCGACATAAGCCATGATGCTCGAGTCGAGCACGTCCTGGCCGAGCCGCACGCTGTAGCCGGCAATCACATTGCTGCGCTCGAGCCGCGCAATGCGCGCGATCACCGTGGTACGCGCCACGCCCAGTTGGCGCGCGAGATTGGCGACGCTCTCGCGAGCATTGGCTTGCAGAAGCGCAACCAGGTTGCGGTCGAGATCGTCGAGTTGGTCGAGGCGCGGAGGTCTCATCGAGAGGCGAATGAAGTGGTCAGGTGAGGCGGATTATCGCGCGTCTTCAGCGGCGCATGGAGAATGCGCAGGACCGGTCGGCATGCACCGCCCATGCATCGCCATGCATGCCGCCACAGCATGGCAGGCATTCCTGCATATCAAGGAAGCTCGGGGCGGCCGCCAGGCTTACGCGCCGAACCGTTCGATCACGAAATCGATGAAGCTGGTCAGCTTGGGCGTGGCGCGGCGATCACGCGGATACAGCAGATGGACCGGCGCGCCCTCGGGCAGATAGTCTTCCAGCACCGACACCAATTCGCCGCTGGCGATTTCTCTGGCGAGCAGCGCCTCCGGCTGCAACACCAGACCGAAGCCGTGCAGCGCGGCCACCTTGAGCGCCTGGCCGTTGTTCGCGCGAAACCGTCCGGCGCGCAGATGGTTTTCGTCCGCGGTCTCGCCGCCCAGGCGCCACAAACCTTCGCGGCCCCAGTGCAGAAACCCCAGGCATTCGTGCTGCATCAGATCTTCCGGCGTGCGCGGCGTGCCGGCGCGCGCCAGATAGGCCGGCGACGCGCATGCGCGCATCCGGTAAGGCTTCAGCGGCCGCGCGACGAAACTCGAATCCGGCAACTGGCCGATACGCACCGACGCGTCGAAGCCCTCTTCCACGAGGTCGATCACGCGGTTCGAAAGGTCGAGTTCGAGCGTGATGTCCGGCCACGCGGTAAGGTACTCGGTCATCGCCGGAGCGAAGACTTCGACGCCGTAAGTGAGCGGCGCCGTCACCTTGAGCACGCCGCGCGGTGCGGCGGCCATTGCCTCGGCGAGCGACTCGGCGTCTTTCACGTCGGCGAGGATGCGCCGGCATTGCTCGTAATACTGCCGGCCAATCTCGGTCAGGCTTTGCCGGCGCGTCGTGCGCGTCAGCAGCCGCGTGACGAGGCGGGTTTCCAGCGAACGGATATGCTTGCCCACCATCGCCGACGAAATATCGAAGCGCTCGGCGGCCGCCGTCAGGCTGCCCGCCTCCACCACGGCGACGAAGATTTCCATGCTGACGAATTTATCCACCCGCTATTTCCTGTTCGTTTCGGTTGTAAGCGTTTGTCGCACAACAGCCGCATTGTAGGGATATCGTGATACTAATAGCGGCGGCGGCAAACTGGGCAGCCGGCCGGCGTGCATAATCATGACCCACGCATGACCACCACACGACAGGCCGCCCGCACGCGAGCCTTGTCCCAATTCGAACAGACATCAGGAGTTTCGATGAAAAAAGCACTGGTAATGCTGGCCACCGCGGTCGCCATGAGCGGCGCGTTCGCACAAACTTCCGCGCCGGCGTCGGCACCGGTGAACGCCGCTTCGGCACCCGCCGCCAGAGCCGGCCACGAGCGCAATGTCGAAGACCGCATCGCCTACCTGCATTCGCAACTGAAGATCACTTCGGCACAGGAATCGCAGTGGAACGCGTTCGCCGACGTCATGCGCAGCAACGGCCAGACGATGGGCGAGTTGTTCCAGCAACGCCGCGCCGCGACCAACGTGTCGGCACTCGACGACATGAAGCAATACGCAACGATCGCGCAAGCACATGCGGACGGCATGAAGAAACTGGTCGATGCGTTCGATCCGCTGTACAACAGCTTCTCGCCGGAGCAGAAGAAGCTGGCGGATGCGACGTTCCGTCAGCCGGGCGGGATGGAAGGCCACGGTCATCATGGCAGAGGCAAGGGTAAAGGCGGCAAGCCCGCCGCGCCCGCCAGCGACGCCATTGTGAAGCCGTAATAGACCAATTAGACCAATTGCGAAACGATCGCCCGCCGCGCGGATTTGCCGCACGGCGGGCTCCGGCCCGCGCTGTCATCGTCGCAAAAGAAACCGGTTCTCTGATGCATCTGGCATGATGCGAGTCATACGCGGCCCGAACAGTTGAAGTCCGGCGCCGCCGCCCTGCTCTTCATACCCGCCCGCTTCATGACCGACCTCAAAAATCTCGATCTGAGTCAAGACGTTAACGCGTGCCGTGTCGTAAAAGACGAAACGGTCAGCGTGGAATTTGCCGCCGCCGCAGGCGAGCTGATGAGCCTTGAAGGCCCGAACCGCTATGTCCGCGGCGACGCATTGATCACCGGATCGACGGGCGACCGCTGGGTCGTCTCACGCGAACGCTTCGACGCCAAATACGTTCCCGCCGACGCAGCCGTCTCACACGGCGCAGCGGGCGCGTACCGCAACCGCCCCGCCGTCGTGCTGGCCAAACAGATGCATGAAGCGTTCACGCTGGCACGCTCAGCCAACGGTGGCGACGTGCTGCACGGCGCCGCCGGCGACTGGGTCATGCAATACGCGCCCGGCGACTACGGTGTCGTACAGGCCGCACGCTTCGCGAAAGTTTATCGCCCGGCGAGTTAGACATGGACAACAACATGCACAGCGACGCTGACCGCGCAGGCACCTGACTCGTGACGGCCAGGCCCGCGCGATCAGCGCGTGGTGTCCGGGCTTTGCGCGCGGCTCACGGTTCGTGCCGCAGATACCCTTCTTTCGACGGGTCACGCATGAGGAACGCTACGACGCCGGCGATTGCGCACATGGCCGTCACGTACCAGTAGAACGTGGACTCGCTGCCCGCCTGCTTCAGCCACAGCGCGACATATTCCGCCGAGCCGCCGAAAATCGCATTGGCCACCGCATACGACAACCCCACGCCGAGCGCGCGCACTTCCGGCGGGAACATCTCCGCCTTGATCAGGCCGCTGATCGACGTGTAGAAACTGACGATCGCCAGCGCCGCCACCACCAGGCCGAACGCCGCATACGGGCTCGTCACGTCTTTCAGCGCGTGCAGCAACGGCACCGTGCCGATGGTTGCGAAGAACCCGAAGAACAGCATCGAGCGGCGCCGGCCGATGCGGTCCGACAACGCACCGAATGCCGGCTGCATCAGCATGTAGACGAACAGCGCCGCGGTCATCACGTTGCTCGCCGTCTTCGCGTGCATGCCCGCCGTGTTGACCAGGTACTTCTGCATGTAGGTGGTGAACGTGTAGAAAATCAGCGAACCCCCGGCCGTGAAGCCGAGCACCGTCATGAACGCGCCCTTGTGCAGCCACAGGCCGCGCAGCGTGCCGGCTTCCTTGCGATGGCGTGTTTCGGCCGTGGTGGTTTCCTCCAGCGAGCGCCGCAGATACAGCGCAACCACTGCGGAGAGCGCGCCGATCACGAACGGCACGCGCCAACCCCATGCCTTCAGTTCTTCAGTGGTCAACAATTGTTGCAGGATCACCAGTACCAGCAGCGCGAACAACTGCCCGCCGATCAGCGTGACGTACTGGAACGACGCGAAGAAACCGCGCCGGCCCTTGAGCGCGACTTCACTCATATAGGTCGCACTGGTGCCGTATTCACCGCCCACCGACAGCCCCTGGAACAGCCGCGCGAGCAGCAGCAGCGCCGGCGCCAGCGCGCCGATCTGCGCGTAAGTAGGAAGCACCGCGATCACCAGCGAGCCGCCGCACATCATGAACACCGACACCATCATCGCGGTGCGCCGCCCGTGCTTGTCGGCAAGGCGGCCGAAGAACCAGCCGCCGATCGGGCGCATCAGGAAGCCGGCGGCAAACACGCCCGCGGTGTTGAGCAGCTGCGTGGTCGGGTTGCCGCTCGGGAAGAACGCCGGCGCGAAGTACAGCGCGCAGAACGAATACACGTAAAAGTCGAACCACTCGACGAGATTGCCCGATGAAGCGCCGACAATCGCGTAGATGCGGCGCCGGGTGTCGTTCGTGGAAACTGCCATTGGAATATTGAGATTTGTCATTGGTTTTTGTGCTCCTGGATGTCCCCTGTTAATTATTAATGGCGAGGTTCCTCCACGCCTGTATTCGTCTCTTGGTTCGGCATTCTAAATGAATGTTTCACTTCCCGGCTTGACCTTCTGCATCTCTAATTTAATGTTGGGCGTCTCAATGATTTTTTGTCAAAAAATGTATGTCCACTGCCGCCGGGCAATCAGACAGAGCGAGCATGAGACGCCGCTCAACGCGCGCCGACGGCATGATGATGTGACTGAACAAGGCGCCTTCCTGCAGGAGTTCCAATGAAAGTCAATGCCACCTCTCATTCATTCTGGCCAAACGTTGCGTCGAACGTTCAGGGCAACGCGCGACCCTCGCAGACGCGTGTCGCTCCGGCACGCGCCGGCAACAATGTCGATGTCGATGCCGAAGCGGGCGCCGTGGCGACCGAGGCGGTGATCGGCAACGAGATCGCAGCCGAAATGGAAAGGTTCAACGCGTCGCTCGGCATGGTTGACGAGGACGTCGAGCGCGGCCGCGATACAACGCACGACATGATCGCGGCCGCGTCGGCCTACAACCAGGCGTTGCAATTGGGCGCGCTGGCCACCCCCCCAGCCGGATTGCAGTCGAAGATCGACCGGCTCAAGACGGCTCTGCGCGATTCCAAAGGCAATGAGTCGCTCGGCTCGGCCGGACAGAAAGCCAACGTCGACCTGTCCGCACTGACTCATCAGCCGGATGCCGCTTCAACCTACGGCAAATATGGCAAGGCGGCGAGCACCTATACACGCGCACTCATCTTCGACGAAGCGCGCTTCAACAACTCCGCGGTGCTGAAGAACACGCCTCTCGCGGCGTTGCAGCGGCCAAACCGGAGCGTGCTCGATCCTCTGGGACTAAACGGCCGGCTAGGCATCCTGACAGGCACCCGTCTGAATTCCGCCGCGAGTTATTTCGCAAAAGGCGGGTTGTCTTTTCTGTCCGGCATGGAGAAATTGCACAATGGTCAGGATCCCACGAAGGACTTCATCACCGCGGGCGCGACCACCGGACAGGGCATCAACGAGCTCACCGTCGGCATTGGTACGGACGTCGGCAATCATCTGGTCAAGCTGCGGCAGGTGAAAGCAGCGGCGCAGACAGCCGGCAAGCCGGACACCGGGCCTGGCGGTTCCACGGCCAAGGCGGGTCAAAGCCAGAGCGGCGCGACGCCAGGCACTTCGGAGCCGGTTGCGGGACCCAGCAGCGCCACGGAGTTCACGGACTTCGATCCGCACAAGGACGATGCCGGGGTCGACGCGCTCGAACAGAAAACCGCTGGAGACATCGACGACCAGCTCACGCAGCAACAACAAAGCTTGCGCGAGGGCGTCATCGCGAGGCTCGCGAACACGAATCCCGACGTACAGCAGCTCGAGTTGCAGGACGCGACGAACGATCTCGCGCCGCAGTACTTCGAGATGCAGGACATGGCGAAACAGCTCAAGGCTTCAACGGTCGATGCGGCTAACGACGCCCACGAAAATATCAAGACGATCGACGCCAAGGCAGAGGGCATTATTGCCAGACTGAAGAGCCAGGGCTTCGATAGCGCGGACGCCGCACGCCAGTCCGGCAAACCGGAGGCGATCGAACTCGGCAAGCAGCTCGATCAGCTGGCAGGCCTGAAGCACGCAGCCTACGACCAGTTCAACAGCGCGATGCAGGAACGGGAAAACGCGCTCGCCGATGCCAGGACCGCTTTCGGCGACCTCGGCAGGCTGCTGGAAAATACGCCCGCGAGCGAGCGCCCATCGAAATTGCAGGAGTGGTCCGACAAATACACGAAATTCTTCGCGCAGCGTCAAGCCAACATCCTCTCGAAAACCGACAGCTGGCCCGACTGGATGAAGATATCAAAGCCGCTGCGCATGCAGATGGTGCCCGCCGCGATCAATACGGTTCTTGGTGGCGCGACGTTCGGCGTCGCGCTGGACACGTATCTGAAAAAGCAGAAGGCGGGCACGCTGACGCCTCAGGACAAGATGGACTTTGCGGCATCGGTAATCAATCTGTCGAGCGGCATGATCGGATTCGTGCCGGTCATCGGGCCGGCCCTGTCGTTTGCACTCGCGACCACCGGCCTGGTTCTCGGTGGAATGTCGGATCAGTACGACGCCCGCAAGCGCGAAACCGATACGTACAACCTGAAGGAAAAGATACGCGGGGAATACAACGCGAAGCACCCGGACAAGGAGATCGCCGAGGCCTTCGACGGAGATTGAGCGGCGCCGGCGTGCGTGACGGCGCCGCTCGTCGGCGCCGCCTCGTATGTTCATGTCCGCACGAACGCGACGTGACATCGCAGCATTCTGCCGTGGTGGCATCGCGGCGGGCGATCTAACCGTGATTCGAGCGAGCGCCGTTACGCGAACTCGTCGCCGGGTTCGATCGTGATTTCACGCGGGACCGCCTCGCCGTTCGCATACTGTTCCTCCAGCGAACCCAGCGAGGCCTCGACATACGCGCGCAACACCGCAAAACTGCGCCCACGCAGACGCGCCGGCATCGCGCGATAACGTGCCCATGCCGCCGGCGCAATCGCCACGGTCATCACCGTACGGCGCGCCGCCGCGCCGAAGCGCATCGCCACCCAGTGAATCGCCAGCGTCGGCGTGCCTTCCTGCACCGCGCGCTGGATGAACTGCGTCTGCTCGGGAAACAGATCGCTGATGACGCGCGCCAGTTCCTCGAACTCGGGATCGGCGCAATCGTATTGGTAAGCTTCCATGAGGTGTGCCAAAAAGAATAGGCGTGGCGGGAGGCCGTTCGTAGGGAACGGCCAACGGTTCAACGTGGCGCGCGTATCGAGCGGCCACCGACGCGGCTATCGGGCGCGCCCATCAGGCAACCACCGCCGGGCGCCTGAACGTCCGGAACAGCAGCCCCGCAACGATCACCGCTCCCACCGCATACACGGCGTCCACTGCCGCGAGCGGTACGAGCTGCGCCTGGAACATGGCGGCGGGCACGTCCACCAGCGCGTGCAACGCGATCGCGAGCGGCAGGATCCCGCGCCAGCCGGCCCGCAAGCCGCGCCACATCAGCACCGACAGGCCTATCTGGAACACCAGCGCGGCGACGCGTTCGAGCGCGAAAATGCCGGCGGTCTGCGGCGTCAGGCTGGCGAGAATCAGGTGGATGCGCATCAGCGATTCGGTCGGCAGATTGCTCAGATAGCCGTCCAGTTCGCCACGGTTTTCGAAGACCGCGAACAGCAGCCATTGAATCTGCACCAGCACGCCGACGAGCCACGCTTCGGCGCCGCCGTGGCCGAGACCGTAGGTCAGCGCGGTGCCGTCCGTGGCGATCTCGGCCTTGCCTTGCGCGAGCGCCGCGGCACCGGACTTCGCCGCCGCGCGTTTGAGCAGCAGCCGCATGCCGATGAACCGCCCCACTTCCTCGCAGATACCCGCGGCCAGCGCGCCGTACACCACGAAGGCAAGCGGATGCGACAGGAACTCCGCGGTTGCTTCGTTCCGATGCAGCACGAAGTCGTTCAGCGCGCGCTCGATCACCATTGCGAACAGCGCGAACACGGCGATGCCGGCGATCGCGTCGCGCGGCTTGAGCGCGAGCGGCCGGCGCAGACGGCGGTAGATCAGGAAGGGCAAAGCGGCGACGAAAAGCGTCGCGAGGGCGAGGCTCGAGAGGGTAAGCGGTGCAACAACCATGAGTTTCCTTGCGATGACCGGCGCGCACCCGCTGCGTGCCGCAGCCCGAATGATCGCAGATCGGCGCGAATTCAGCGCAAAGTGGAGGCGCGCACGATCAATTCGCCCGGCAGCAGGCAGTCGCGCGCGGTGGTCTGGATACCTTCGATGCGCTCGTGCAGGAACTCGACCGCCCGGTAGCCGATCTCGTAGGTCGGCTGGCGGATCGTCGTGACGCCGGTCAGTTCGGCCCAGTCGGGGTCGTCGATGGAAAGCAGCGCGGCGCGGGCTTGCCAGTCGGCACCGTAGCGCGCTTTCAGATGCAGCGCGAGACGCAGCGCGACGGGTGCGTTGGCGGCGAACAGGGCAATGCGCGCGGGCTTGCCCGCGGCGCCGGCGGCTGCATCGATTGCCCGATCCAGCTCGGCGAGGCCACGCTCGACCTCTGCTGCATCCGCGAGATTCAGCACCAGCGTGTGACTGCATGCCGCGCCCTCGCCGCAGCCGTTTCCGCCTTCGGCACACCGGGCGCTCATCGTCTCGCGGAACGCTGCTTCGCGCAATTGCCGCGAGCTGACCTGCTCGAAAGGCTGGACCACGAACCAGATATCGTCGAAACCATTGTCCAGCAGATGCCGCGTGCCGAGTTCGGCGGCCGCCCGGTTGTCGAGACCGACCATATCCGCGACCAGTCCGTCCACCAGACGGTCGACCAGCACCGCCGGAATCCCGCCTCCGCCCACCGGCCGCAGCGTTTCCTCGCGCACGCCGGTTGCGTTGACGATCACGCCTTCCACCCGGTACGTGGTGAGCAGTTGCAGATAGCGCCGCTCCATCTCGACTTCGTTCGCCGCATGGCAGATCAGCGGCATCAGCCCGAGCGCGTGACAGGCCGCTTCGACACCTTGCAGCACTTCGACCGAGTAGGGATTGGTCAGGTCGGCCAGCAGCATGCCGATCAGACGGTTGCGGCCACGTTTGAGGCCGCGCGCCATCTGGTTCGGCTGATAGTCCAGACGTGCGATCGCGGCTTCGATCCGTGCGCGCAGTTCGGGCGACAGCACGCTCATCTCGCCGTTCAGATAGCGCGAGATGCTGGTCTTGCCGGTGCCGGCTTCGCGCGCGACGTCGGTGATCGTCGCGCGGCGCGGCATGGGCTGCGGCGTCGTGCTCATCGGTTCCTCGTGGTTCGGCTTGTGGTGCGGCTTGTGGTTCGGCTTGTGGTTCGGCTTGTCGTCCGGTTCATCCGGCGAGCACTTCGCGGTTGACGATGTTGACGGCCAGCGTGCCGTTAAGCGCGGCGACGAGGTTTTCCGCCGCGTTGCACGCCATCGCATAACGGGTTTCGTGAGTCGCCGAACCGATGTGCGGCAGCGCGACCACATTCGCGAGCTTCAGGAGCGGCGAGTCGGCCGGCAGCGGTTCGGTCTCGAACACGTCGAGACCGGCGCCGTGGATCGTGCCGTTCTGCAGGGCTTCGATCAGCGCCGCTTCGTCGACGGTCGCGCCGCGCGAGGCGTTGATCAGGATCGCGCTCTTCTTCATCGACCTGAGTTCGGCCGCGCCGATCAGGTACTTCGTCTCCGGCGTCAAAGGCACTTGCAGGCAGACAAAATCCGCAGTGGCGAGCAGTTCCGCCAACTCGACGCGCCGCGCACCGTAAGCCGCTTCCGCCTGCGGATTCGCGCTACGGTTGGTGTACAGCACCTTCATGTTGAAGCCGAGCGCCGCGCGCCGCGCCACCGCGCCGCCAATCCGCCCGAGCCCGACGATGCCGAGCGTCTTGCCCTGCACATCGACGCCGAACTGCGCCGGCCCGATGCCGTGCTGCCAGTGCCCCGCCTTTACCCAGTCGGCGAGTTCCACCACCCGCCGCGCCGACGCGAGAATCAGCGAGAACACCGTGTCCGCGGTGGATTCGGTCAACACGTCCGGCGTGTGCGCGAGCACGATGCCGCGGCGCGTGAGGTCGGCCACGTCGAACTGGTCGAAGCCCACCGAGATGGTCGACAGCGCCTTGAGCCGGGTCGCGCCTTCGAGCATTGCCGGCGTGATCTTCACGCTCGAACCGATGCCGCCGTCCGCGTCTTTCAGCGCGGCCACGAACGCGTCGTGCTGCGCGGCGTCGACCTGCACGACCTGCGCGTGCTGCTGCAGATACGCGAGCACGTCTTCGGGCAACGACTTCCAGGCGACGATCTTTTTCATCAGCTTATTTTCCTTGCAACGGGGTAGCGAGCGGCGGCGCATTGTTCAGCGCTTGCGGCTGCGGTTTGACGACCAGCGTCAGAATCACGGCGGCGACGAGCGCCACGCTCATGAACGCGTACGACGCGGCGGGCGAACCGGTGGCGCCATTCAGATAACCGACCACATACGAGCCGACGAACGAACCGAGCGCCCCCATGCTGTTGATCAGCGCCATTGCGCCGCCCGCGACGTTCTTCGGCAGCAGTTCCGGCACGATCGCGAAGAACGGGCCATACGGCGCGTACATCGCGGCGCCGGCGATCACCAGCAATGCATATGAAAGCCAGAAATGCGTGGAGCCGAGCGCGTACGAAGCCGCGAACGCCACCGCGCCGACCAGCAGGAACGGCCACACGAAGACTTTACGGCGGTTGAGTTTATCCGATGCCCACGAAGCTGCAAGCATCGCGATGGTCGCGGCGAGATACGGCAGCGCCGAGAGCCAGCCGGTTTCGACCATGCCGAGCGTCGAACCGTTCTTCAGGATCGACGGCAACCACAGCACGAAGCCATACACGCCGATGCTCCAGCAGAAATATTGCGCGCACAGCTTGATCACCGCGGGCGTTTTGAAGGCCTCGCTGTAGTTGCGCACCGGCTTGATCGCGGCCTGCTCGGCGCGCAGCGTTTCGGCGAGGTCGTCCTTCTGCTGCTGCGTGAGCCACGACACCTGCTGCGGCTTGTCCTGCACGATGAACCACCAGATCACCGCCCAGATGATCGCGGGCGCGCCTTCGGCGATGAACATGTGACGCCAGCCGAACGAATGCACCAGATAGCCCGACACCACCGACATCCACAGCACCGTCACCGGATTGCCGAGAATCAGGAACGTGTTGGCGCGCGAGCGCTCGCTCTTGGTGAACCAGTTGCTGATGAAAATCAGCATGGCCGGCATGACCGCGGCCTCGACCACGCCGAGCACGAAGCGGATCACCATCAGCGACGGAATGTTGCTGACCATGCCGGTCAGCGCCGCGCAACCGCCCCACAGAACCAGGCTCCAGAACACGAGCTTCTTGACGCTGCGGCGTTCCGCGTAGATCGCGCCGGGAATCTGGAAGAAGAAATAGCCGAGGAAGAACAGCGCGCCGATCAGCGACGACAGCCCCTTGCTGATGCCGAGATCCTGGTTGATGCCGGCGGCGGACGCGAACCCGAAGTTCGCGCGATCCAGATAGGCGAGGCTGTACGTGATGAATACGATCGGCATGATCGTCCACCAGCGGCGAATCGCAAGCGATGAGGTCATGGGTGTCTCCTTTGACTTCCCGAAACAATGATGGACGGTCATGGGGCGCTCTGTCCGGGCGCTCTTGCTGTTATCGAAGCAGACTGCTGAACAGGTCTTACGGGTCTTCTTCAGGCCGCCGCGGCGATGGATGTCGCGTCGGCCGATTCGAGCGCGTCGAGTTCGGCACGGCCCGGCAGCCCTTCCGAATCGCCGATCACCTGAATCGCCAGCGCGCCGATACGGTTGCCGCGCGCCACGGCTTGCGGCAGCGACTTGCCTTCGAGCAACGCGCTGACCACGCCGACGGCGAAACCATCGCCCGCGCCGACCGTATCCACGACCTTCGCGACCGGCTGGCCGGCGATCAGCGCGGCGTCGGCGGCGGTGCGGAAATATGCGCCCTGCGCGCCGAGCTTGATGATTACGCCGCGCGCGCCCCGGTCCAGATAGAACTTCGCGATGTCGTCCGGTTGCGTATAGCCGGTCAGGATCTCGCCCTCGCCGATGCCGGGCAGCACCCAGTCGGCCAGTGCGGCCAGCGCGTTCAGGCCTTCGACCATCGCGGCGCGCGACGGCCACAGCGTCGGGCGCAGATTCGGGTCGAAGGAAATCGTCTTGCCGGCAGCACGCATTTCGCGCGCCAGATGAAACGCGAGTTCGCGCGAGCTGGCCGAAATGGCGGGCGCGACGCCGGTTAGATGCAGATGGCGCGCCGGCAGCACGTAGTCCGCCGCATAGTCGTCCAGCGACAGATGGCTCGCCGCCGACCCCCTGCGGAAATACTCGACCGCCGGATCGCTGCCGTCGTCGTTCCTGGACTTCAACTGGAAGCCGGTCGGGTAGCGCTCGTCGGTGGTCACGCAGCGCTGGTCGATGCCCTCTCGGGTCAAGGTGTCGCGCACGTACTGGCCGAACGAATCGTTGCCGACGCGGCTCATCCAGCCCACCTTGAAGCCCAGCCGCGACAGGCCGATCGCCACGTTCAGATCGGCGCCGGCAATACGCTTCGCGAACTGGCCGACGCCGGCGAGCCGGCCGGTTTCGGCGGCCACGAACATGGCCATTGCTTCGCCGTAGGTGATGACATCGAGTGCTGCGCCTGTGTTGCTCATGCTTCGCTCCTGCGTGTTCCGGTTTGCTGCGGGTCAGGCGGTTCTGGCGTGCCTGGCGTGCCTGGCGTTTATGGCGTTTATGGCGTTTATGGCGTTTATGGCGTTTATGGCGTTTATGGCGTGTCTGAAGCGTGCCGCTTGCCGTGTGGCGTCTGCATTGGGCTTCCTGCCGCCCGCTTCTCGCCGCGCGCTGTTTTCGGCTGTGCCGCGCGCTCAGGCTCCAATGCCGCTCACGCAGCGGCCAGCCATGCGACGTAATGCGCCGCGTCCGTCTCGACGCGGCTCGTATCGAACGGAAATTCGATGCCGCGCGGCACATGGCGCGGCAGACGGTCGAGCACCGCGGCGAATTGAGCGTCGTCGGCGGCCGGCGCGGCGGGAAAGCGCCGCGCGCCCTCGCCCACCACCGTCTTGCAATGGATGTATTCCACGTGCGCCGCCAGCGGCGCGGCGGCGTCGAGCGGCGCGACGTCGCGCCATGCCCAGTTGCCGATGTCGAAGGTCATGCCGAGCAGGCCGCCGTGACCTTCGCGCGCCAGCGCATCGAACAGGCCGGTGAACTGCGCGAGCGAACCGCCCTTCGCCAATTGCCCGTTTTCGACCACGAGCCGCAACTCCGCGCAGCGCAGGTGATCGGCGATCACGGCGGCATTGGCGTCGGCGGCAAAACCGCCGAGTTGCAGCTTGACGAAGCGCGCGCCGAGCGCGATCGCTTCCTCGATCGAGAGGCGCAGCGCGTCGGCATCGAGCTTGCCTTGCGCGGTGTAGAGCGAAGCCGGCGTGGAAAACACCGACCACAAACCCAGCTCCGCAATCTGCCTGCCGAGCACGCGCAGGTTGTGCGGCGTGGCGTCGGTTTCATCGGCGAACAGTTCGCGGCGCACTTCAAAGCCCGCCGCGCCGGCCTGCCTGCTCGCTTGCGCCCACTTCAGATGGCCGCCCGTGCGGACCGCATCCGTCCCGAATGCGCTTGCGACGATCACCACGTCTGCTGCGTCAGCCATGTCGAATTCACTCAAATCTGTCTCGTCACGGCATTTGGAACCGGTTCCAAATGCATTTCGAAAAAAAGCGCCGAGGCGCTTGCGATGCCCGAATAGTGCGCCGAGGCCGCCGCGGCACACCATAGTGGAAATCCCCAGGCGCGCCTGGCGCGAGCGTGGGCCTGCCCGTTTCAAGGTCCGTCGTCGAGACACAGCGCGAGAAACCGCTCCACGACGCGCGACGGCGCGCTCGCATGGGGCACGAGAATCGACAGCCGCCGTGTGAGCGGCTCCGGGCTCAGCGACAGCAGGCACAGCGCGCGGTCTTCGTGGCGCATCGACATCGCCGAGACGAAGCCGATGCCCATGCCCGCCCGTACCGCTTCCTTCACGCCTTCCACGCCGGCGATCTCCAGCGCCACGCGCATCGGCACGCCGGCCCGCGCGAATGCGCGCTCGACGATCTGCCGCACGCCGGAGCCCGCCTCGCGCAACACCAGCGGATGCTCGCCGAAGGCCGCGAGGCCGGCCAGGCCGCCGTCGCCCAACTGCGCCAACGGATGCGAGCGCGGCATGATCGCGACGATTTCGTCCTCGCGCCAGGCATGCACGGCGGTGTCCGGCGGCAGATCCTCGCCGACCGGCCCCTCGATCAACGCGATATCCACCGAGCCGAGCGCGCTGACGATCTCGGTGGTATTGCCGTCCGCGGTATGCAGCGTCACGTCCGGATAACGGCGATGGAAGTCGGCGATCAGATACGGCAGCAGGTAGCTCGCGGGCGTGGTGCTCGCGCCGATCCGCAAGGTGCCCTGCTCGAGACCGCGCAAAGCGTCGCGGTATGCGTGCGCCTGCCGCCACGTGTCGCGCAGCCGCGTGGCGTAACTGGCGAGCTGCTCGCCCGCCGGTGTCAGGCGCACGCCGCGGCCGTCACGCTGATAGAGCGGCTCGCCGAACTCGTCCTGCAACTGCCGCAGCTGGCCGGACACGGCCGGCTGCGATAGATGCAGCGCCACGGCCGCCCGGCTGATATTGCGATGCTCGGCGACAGCGGCAAACGTTATAAGTTGATCCGGGGTCATGGCGGCTAAGTATCGGATGAATTGATACTTCACATTCTAAATGATGATTTTTCATATCGATATATCTACTTTAGGATTAGCCCATCGAATTTCAGTCAGTCACAGAAAGGGCTGCACCATGTCCACCGCTCATCTCACCGCTTCCAGTACGACGCCTGCCGGGTCCTCCACCCGCGGCCAACTCAACGGCATTCTCTTCGTCGCGCTGTTCGCCGCCGCCGTCACGCGGATCGCCGCGATTCCCGCTATTGCCGGACTGGGCCTGAGCCCGCTGATCGTCGGCATCGTGGCGGGCGCCATTTACGGCAACGCGCTGCGCGACGGCATGCCCGCCAGCTGGGCGGCCGGCGTCAACTTTTCGGCGCGCAAGCTGCTGCGCATCGCAGTCGCGTTCTTCGGGCTGCGCGTAAGCCTGCAGGAAATCGCTCAGGTCGGCGTACCCGGCCTCGCGGAATCGGTGCTGGTCGTGGTGAGCACGCTCGTGATCGGCACGTGGGCGGGCATGAAGATCATGAAGCTCGACCGCGACACGGCGTTGCTGACCGCCGCGGGCAGCGCGATCTGCGGCGCCGCCGCCGTGCTCGCCTTCGAATCGACGCTGCAGTCGAAGCCGCACAAAAGCGCAATGGCCGTGGGCAGCGTGGTGCTGTTCGGCACGCTTTCGATGTTCCTGTACCCGGTTCTGTTCAAGGCCGGCTGGCTGCATCTGGACACGGTCGGCGCGGGCCTCTTTTTCGGCGGCACGATCCATGAAGTGGCGCAGGTGGTCGGCGCGGCCAGCAACGTGAGCCCGGAAGCGACCCACATTGCCACCATCGTCAAGATGACCCGCGTGATGCTGCTGGTGCCGGTGCTGCTCGTGGTCGGCATGTGGGTGAACCGCTCCGCGCGCCGCAGCGCCGCTTCGGCCGGTACGCAAGACGGCGCCCACAGCCACGCGCCGCGCAAACTGGCGGTTCCCTGGTTCGCGCTCGGCTTCCTCGCCTTCGTCGTGATCAACTCGCTGCACGTACTGCCGCAAGCCGCGACCAGCACGCTCAACTCGCTGGACACCTTCGCGCTGACGATGGCCATGACCGCGCTCGGCATCGAAACACGCATTTCGCAGATCCGTCAGGCCGGCCCCCGCGCACTGACCACCGGCTTCATTCTGTATGTGTGGCTGATTGCCGGCGGACTGGGCATCACATGGACTGTCCAGCACCTGTTCGGCTAAGCCGCCCTCGCCTTCGAACCCACCCCGCCGCGCGCGGGGTTTTGCGCATTCTGGAGACCCATCCGGGCCGCCCGCGCGGCATACTGGCTGCTGACGTCGTCAGCTCATGCAGTGCGTCGAGGCGCCCTGTCCATGCAACCGGAATGAGGATCGATCGATGAGTCTGGAACTTTACTATTGGGACGGCCTGCAGGGCCGCGGCGAATTCGTGCGGCTCGCGCTGGAAGAAGCCGGCGCCGACTACGTGGAAGTGGCACGCGGCGAACCGTCGAAAGGTCTCGGCACGAAGGCGATGATGTCGGTGATGAAGAGCAAGGACGAGCCGTATCCGCCGTTCGCGCCGCCGTTTCTGAAAGACGGCGATCTGGTGATCTCGCAGACCGCCAACATCCTGCTCTATCTCGGCCCGAGGCTGAACCTCGCGCCCACGGTGGACAGCCTGCGGTACGTCGCCAACGGCCTGCAACTGACGATTGCCGACGTCGTCACCGAAGCCCACGACACCCACCACCCGCTCGCCAGCTCGCTTTATTACGAAGACCAGAAAGACGCCGCCAAAGTGCGCGCGCACGATTTCATCGACAACCGCATTCCGAAGTTCATGTCGTATTTCGAGCGCGTGCTCAAGCAGAATCCGGCCGGCGACCAATTCATGGTGGGCGACACGCTCACTTACGTCGACCTGTCCATGTTCCAGCTGATCGACGGCTTGCTGTACGCGTTTCCGCGTGCGCTCAAGCGTTTCGGCGAACACTATCCGCGGCTCGCCGCGCTGCACGACAGGGTGATCGAGCGGCCGAACATCGCCGCGTATCTGCAGTCCGACCGGCGCATCGAACATAACGAGGCCTGCATCTTCCGGCACTACCCGGAACTCGACAAGGCGGCCACTTGACCGGCGCCGTTTTCCTCCGCTCGCTCACCGCATCGCGCCCGCCGCTTCAGGCGGGCGCGATGCCGTTGCAGTGCGCGCTTTTCAACCCGTTTTCACGCCCCGTACCGCCGACGTGCTTTCATTCCTGCTGAAGCTGCGCACCCGCGCCCAAGATCTGTTCCGCCTCTCCGAAGCCCACACGATGCTGGTCTGGTCGGTCGTGGTCGGCGTCGCGGGCGCCTTCGCCACGATTGCCTTTCGGGAAGGCATCGCGCTGCTGCAAACGGCGGTGGTCGGCAAGGCCGGCAGCTTCGTCGAAATGGCGCGCAGCCTGCCGTGGACCGTGCGGATCTGGCTGCCGGCGGCAGGCGGCCTGATCGCCGGCTTCTTTCTGCTGATCGCGCGGCGTCACGAGGACAAATCCAATCACGTCGACTACATGGAAGCGGTCGCGATCGGCGACGGCGTCGTGCCGGTCAAGCTGAGCTTCTGGCGCAGCGTGTCGTCGCTGTTCACGATTTCGAGCGGCGGCTCGATCGGCCGCGAAGGTCCGATGGTGCAGCTGGCGGCGCTGGCCGCGTCGCTGATCGGCCGCTGGGTGCATTTCGATCCGGCGCGGCTGCGTTTGCTGGTGGCGTGCGGCGCGGCGGCCGGCATCACCTCCGCGTACAGCGCGCCGATCGCGGGCGCGTTTTTCGTCACCGAAATCGTGCTCGGCTCGATTGCGATGGAAAGCTTCGGGCCGGTGGTGGTGTCGGCCGTGGTGGCCAACATCACGATGCGCGAATTCGCCGGCTACAGGCCGCCGTATGAAATGCCGGTATTTCCGCCGGTGGCCGGTCTCGAGGTGCTGCTGTTCGTCGCGCTCGGCCTGCTGTGCGGCGCGGCCGCGCCGCAGTTTCTGCGGCTGCTCGACGTATCGAAGAAAAGCTTTCGCAAGCTGCCGGTGCCGCTGCCCGTGAGGCTCGCGCTCGGCGGTCTGGTGGTCGGGATTCTGTCGGTGTGGACGCCCGAGGTGTGGGGCAACGGCTATAGCGTCGTCAACTCGATCCTGCATTCGCCGTGGACCTGGACCGCGCTCGTCCTCGTGCTGGTGTTCAAGCTCGTCGCGACCGCGGCCACTTCCGGCTCCGGCGCGGTAGGCGGGGTGTTCACGCCGACGCTCTTCGTCGGCGCGGTGGTCGGCTCGCTGTTCGGCCAGGGCATGCATGCGCTGTGGCCGCACGGCACCTCGGCGCCGTTCGCGTATGCGATGGTCGGCATGGGCGCGTTTCTGGCGGGCGCCACCCAGGCGCCGCTGATGGCGATCCTGATGATCTTCGAGATGACGCTCAGCTACCAGGTCGTGCTGCCGCTGATGCTCTCCTGCGTGGTCGCCTATTTCGTGTCGCGCGCAATCGGCAAGACGTCCATGTATGAAATCACCTTGCGCCGCAATCACGAGGAACAGGAGCGCTCGCGTCTGCGCGCCACGCAGATGCGCGAGCTGATCCGTCCCGCCGAAACCGTCGTGCGGCCCAATGCGACCGTGCACGAAATGACACGCGTGTTCCTCGAATATCCGGTGAAGTATCTCTACGTGGCCAGCGAGTCCGGCGCGTTCCTCGGCGTGGTCGCGCTCAAGGACATCACTTCCGACCTGCTCGACGGGCGCGACACTGCCGCGAAGACGGCGGCGGATTATCTGCAGCCGCATTTCGACGTGCTCACGCCGGACATGCCGCTCGGCGTGGCATTGCAGCACTTCCTCGCGTTTCAGGGCGAGCGCCTGCCGGTAGTCGAAAGCGCGGCGCATCCCACGCTGGCCGGCGTGGTCTACAAAACTTCGTTGCTCGACGCCTATTTCCGCATGAATCCGACACGTTAAGCGCCGCGCGGTCCGCGTTCAGCGCCCGTCCGCGGCCTCCTTGCGGCCCGTGCAAAGCCCGGCAAATTCTCTACAATGGACAGACCGCTGCGGCGAACGCCGGCAGCGCGCGTTACGCCAGAACGGGCGCACCGAGACGCCCGTCCTTCGATCGGAGCGAAGATGAGCGAACCGTCCCTCGATGCCGTGCGCCGCGACCAGGCGGGCTGGATTTTCCTGCATATCGAAGGCGAACCCTACGACCGCGGCGAGCAGCACGGCCAGTTGCTCGCCACGGAAATCCGGAACGCGATCCGCACCGCCCGCTACCTCGCGAAGTGGGACACCGGCGAAGACTTCGACACCTTCGTCGACGCCGCCGTCGCTCAGTTCGCCAATAAACTCGACACTGAATTCGCCGACGAAATCCAGGGCATCGCCGACGGCGCGAAACTGCCGTTCGCCGAAGTGCTGGCCTGGAACGGCTACATGGATCTGCTGCAAAGCTGGTGGCCCACCCACGCGGCGCAGCAGCAGCCGAGCCTTGGCCTGAAACCGTGGCGCGGACGGCGCGGACACCATTGCAGCGCGTTCATCGCCACCGGCCGCGCAACCCGCGACGGCCGCATCGTGATGGCGCACAACTCGTGGGACCGCTACGCGGCCGGGGACGCCTTCAATGTCGTCTTCGACATCGTGCCTGACTGCGGCAACCGCATCCTCATGCAAGGCTTGCCCGGCTGCATTTCCAGTCTCACCGATTTCTGGGTCACCGCCGCCGGGCTGATGGTGACGGAAACCACCATCTCCAATTTCGTCGGCTACAACGCGGCGGGCGCGCCCGAGTTCTATCGCTCGCGGCGCGCGTCGCAGTACGCGAACAGCATTGGCGAATGGTGCGAAATGTTCGCGGTGGCCAACAACGGCGGCTACGCGAACAGTTGGCTCCTCGGCGACGCCAAGACCGGCGAGATCGCGCGCTACGAACTGGGCCTGCACTTCTCCGGTTTCGAAAGCACCAGGGACGGCTTCTACAGCGGCTACAACACCGCGACCGATCTGAAGATCCGCAATCAGGAATGCCTCGGCGAAGGCGAAGACTATACGGACGTGCGCAAGAACGGCGCGCGGCGCCTGCGCTTCATGCAGCTGGAAGAGATGCATCGCGGCAAGATCGACGTGGAACTCGCGAAGGAGATGATCGCCGACCATCACGACGTCTACCTCGAGCGCAACGACAACCCGTGCTCGCGCACCATCTGCGGGCACCTGGAACTGGACGACGCGCGCTTCGGTGGCACCGATCACGGACCGTTCAATCCGTGGGGCGCCAACGACGGCAAGGTGGTCGACACCGACATGGCGCGCGAGATGGCGTTCAGCGCGCGCTGGGGCCATCCGTGCGGGCGGCCGTTCGACGCTCAGGCGTTCATGAAGCGGCATCCGCAGTGGAACTGGCTGAACGGCTACATGCGCGACCGGCCTTCGTGGCCGTGGACGCGCTTCGAAGTGCTGCGTTAGCAGCCGCCCGTATCGCGCCGCAACACGAGCGCCGCACGACCGTTCGCGACGGCGCTGCTGCGTTGTTGCCGCGTTTCTGCCATCATCTGAAATCGACAATACGGTTTTGTCGCAAACATGCGTGCGCTGCAAAATTTGCCATCTAAGATGGAAAGACGCGCGTACGCCGCGCGCCACGCCGCGTGTAGCATGCGCCGTCCTTTCGACGCGGGGACGGCACAGCGCTTGCTCTACTGTCAGCGCCGCATGAGCTTAGGAGGTCGGGTGATGAAAACCTCGACGCTGTTGATCATGGTGACGCTGTCAGCCTCGTGTTTTGCCGCGCCGGTTCGCACCGCGCCGGACAGCACGAGCGCGAGCAGTCTCGCCGAACGCGCCAACGCCGCACCCGTCGCCCCCGCGGCGCCGGATGTCGCCGCCACGGACGACAATCGTCCGCAACAGTGGCAACATATCGCGTTGCCCAAATCGCGGCATCTGGATCGAAGCTTCATGGGGCAGAACGAGCATTTGCAGACCTGACGCCGCGTGCAAACGTGCGAGCCGGCCGAGGCTGGCAGGTGTGAAGTTCCTGCGGCATGAAGCCGCGGCGGCGAGAGCGGAGCTACGCTGCCAGATCGCATTCCGCTTTCGGTATCGCGTCAGCCACGGCAGTCCCGGCCCTTTGGCCAGCCACGGCGCAACCGCGGCAATCGTCACGTCCAACCGTATCAACAGGAGCGTTTGCATGACCGCATCGGCCATTCCCGGCGAATCCATCGACCTGCAGATCGCCGATCTTCTCGGCGAAGTCCAGTTTCCAACCAATAAAGATGCGCTCGTCGACGCCGCACGCGAAGCCGGCGCGAGCAACGAAGTGCTGTCGATGCTCGACGGCTTGCCGGAACAGGATTACGCCGATGTGGGCTCCGTAACGCGTCTGGTCAGCGGAAACTACGGCCCGGGGTTGAGCGGCTGAGGGGCTGCGTGGAAGGGCCGGTCCTGTCACCAGCTCGTGTTCGTGTGTGCTTGTGCCGGCATCGTAGCCACGCGCGCTTTTGCGGCGCGTCGCGGCCACCCGACTCCTCAGCGCGATTTTCTTCGCGCGCCGCGCGCCGGAACTAGAACGGCGACGAAGCGGCGATCCGCGCGCGCGCCGCCTTATGCGCGGGGCGCGCCGCGTCCGCGGACAGCGCCGGCGTCGGCAGGCTTTTCGCACCCTTCGCCATCTCCACTCTATCCACCTTATCCGCCACGGAACGCACCGGCGTCATCATGCGCGGATCGCGCGGTTGCTGACCCGGCTGCTGGAAATACTCGACCAGATGGTCGATGAAAGTGCGCACCTTCGCCGGCAGATGCAGGCGGCTCGGATAGGCGATGGTGATTTCGATCTGCGGCAGACGGTAGTTGGAAAGCAGCGGCACGAGCCGCCCGGACGCCAGATCGCGGCCAATCAGATAGCTCGGCAGAATCGCCACGCCCATGCCCAGCAGCGCGAATTGCCTGAGCATCTCCGCGTTGTTCGCCACGATCGCGTTCGTGGGACGCACGCGCACTTCGCCGTCCGGCCCGGCGAACACGCGCTCCTCGCCGCCCTGCTCGGCCGGCCGGCTCAGGCACGGATGCGCCAGCAGATGCTCGGGCCGCGTCGGCGTGCCATGCTGCGCCAGATAAGCAGGCGTCGCGCAAACCGTCATAAAGCCCGTGGTCAACCGCCGCGTGACGATGCTCGCGCCGCGCATGTGCCGCGCCACGAGAATGCCGACATCGAAGCCCTCTTCCACCAGATCGACATGCCGATCCGCGAGCGTGACGTCGGGCACGACATCCGGATACCGCGCGGCATAAGACTGCACCACCGGTGCGAGACTATGCAGCCCGAACACCACGGGCGCGACGATCCGCAAGGTGCCGACCGGCTCGTGATTGCGCGCCACCACCATCTGCTCCACGCCTTCCAGGTCGTCGAGAATGTGGCGCACGCGTTCCAGATACGTGCTGCCGGATTCGGTCAGCGACAGGCGGCGCGTGGTGCGATTGAGCAGCCGCGTGCCGAGGCGCGCTTCCAGATCGGCTACGTGGCGCGTAACGACCGCGGTGGAAAGATCCAGCGCGCCCGCCGCGCCGACGAAACTGCCGAGGTCGGCCACCTTGACGAATACGCGCATCGACTGCAATTGGTTCATGGGACGACTCCTGCCGCGGTAAAGCCGGGCCGGCGCAACCTTCGCGCCTATGTCGACCCGGGCGACAAGGCGCGCGCGGGTTTGCCCAACGCTTCCGATTGTATCGACCCGATCATGTCCCAACCCTGACCTCAACATGACAATCCGGACAGATTGCCGCGACGTTCGCGCACAGTTTGGGAAGGTTTATGGCGAGGTTCCTGCGAGGTTTATTGCGGATTTTGACTAGGTATAAACCCTAGGATGCTGGTATCATAGCGGCCGAAAGGAAATCAATCGCTATGACACATCGTTTTCAGCTTTTCGAAAAAATCGCGTTCTCGCTGGTCTGCTGGTCCGCCGCGGCCTGCTCGGCTTTCATCGCGTACGAACGTTGCCCGGACATCAAGGTGATCCTGCACGTGGGCGAAGAAGTCCTGCGCTACAGCGGGCAATATTCGTTCGCATGCGCCACGCCGGTGGCCGACGCCTGCACGCAGTTGCCGGCCGACTGATCCAGCGCTCTACGCTTCGCGTCCGAACACCACGCGCGCGAAAAATCCCGCCAGCACCTTTTCAGCCATCTCCGCCGGCACGTTCTGCGGGTCGACCGTGTAGAAAAACTGCACGCCGTCGCACAACCCCATCAAGCCGATCGCCAGCGTCTCTGGCGGCATCAGCATCGGCGTGCCCACGCGCGCCGAAAATTCGCGGATGTACGCGCTCAACTGCTCGAGCTTCTCGTGCATGAACGCGTTAAAGCGCATCCGGAAACGGCCGTCGCGCACCGCGAGCAGCTTCGCCTCCACCCACAGCAGGAAACACTTGTTCTCGCGATGCAGGTTGCTGTAATAGCGCAGCACGCGCTCTTCCATTTCTTCACGCGATGCCGCGTTCGCGAAGATCGCCTGCAATCCCGCCTGCATGACCTCGTGGTCGCGCCGCAGTAGTTCGAGAAACAGCTCGCTCTTGCTACGGAAGTTCGAGTAGAACGCTCCGCGCGTATAACCCGCTGCCGCCGCGATGTCTTCGACACTCGCCGCGACAAAACCTTTCTTCATAAAAATGGCTTGCGCAGCATCGAGCAGACGCTCGCGCGTCTGGTCTTTGCTCTGTTCGCGTGTCAGTCGTTGCCGTTTCATGGGCGCAAGTCTAGCACTGAAAAGAATTCGAATTCACTCCAACATTCAAATACAGGTGTGTATTAGAATGCAAATCGTCATTCGAAGTCAGATGCGTATGCCAATTGCATGAACGGCCGTCGTGTCTTCGCTGGCGGGCCGCTGCGGCTTGCCGTGTTCGTTCGCTGTCTCCAGTCGGGGTAAATGTGAAGCGTCCCGGTCTCCCCGCATCGCCCGCGATGCGTCCGCAGTTTCATCGGTATTGTCATCCCGCGCGCGTGCGCCGGGCTGCATTCGTGCTGGTTCTCGCCGGCGTCGTCACGCTGGCCGCGTGTTCGAAGAAGGAAGCGGCGGCGCCCGAACCGCGCCCGGTAGTCGCCGTCGCCGTGCATGCGGACGGCAGCGCGACGCAGGCGGCCTCGCTGCCCGGCGAGGTTCAGGCTCGCTATTCGACGCCGCTGTCGTTTCGCGTCGGCGGCAAGATCATCGAGCGGCGCGTGCGCCTCGGCGATGTGGTGAAGAACGGGCAGATCGTCGCCCGGCTCGATCCGGCGGACGCGCAGAAGAACGCCGCGAGCGCGCAGGCGCAACTCGCCGCCGCCCAGCACGCCTTGGTGTATGCGAAGCAGCAGCTCGATCGCGATCAGGCGCAGGCCAAAGAAAACCTGATCGCGCCAGCGCAGCTCGAACAGACCACGAATGCGTACGCGTCCGCGGTTGCGCAGCGCGATCAGGCCGCGCAGCAGGCCGCGCTCTCGAAAGACCAGTTGCAGTACACCACGCTCGCCGCCGACCACGCCGGCGTGATCACCGCCGAACAGGCCGACACCGGCCAGAACGTCTCCGCGGGCCAGGCCGTCTACAACCTCGCCTGGAGCGGCGACATCGACGTGGTGTGCGACGTGCCGGAGAACGCGCTTGCCGCGCTCTCGGTCGGGCAAACCGCCAGCGTCACGCTCGCCGCGCTGCCGGGGCGCAAGTTCGCCGCGCGCGTGCGCGAACTCTCGCCCGCCGCCGACCCGCAAAGCCGCACCTATCGCGCCAAACTCACGCTCGACAATCCCGGCCCGGACGTGCGCCTGGGCATGACCGCGGATATCGAACTCGCCGCGCAAGCCGGCGCTTCGGCCAGTCAGCACGGTTCGTTCACCGTGCCCGCCACCGCACTGTTCCACGACGGCACGCAGCCCGCCGTGTGGATCGTGCGCGCCGCGGACAACGCGCTGGAACTGCGCCGTGTGACGGTCACGCGCTATAACGAACGCACCATCGTGATCAGTCAGGGCCTCAAGGACGGCGAACGCGTCGTGCTGCAAGGCGTGCATACCGTGACCGCCGGCGAAAAAGTCCGTGCGATCGCGCCGCTGCATCCCGAGGACTTCGCTTCATGAGCACCACGCATGAGGAGGGACGCTTCAACCTGTCCGCATGGGCGTTGCGCCACCAGGCGCTGGTCGTTTTCCTGATCGCGCTCGCGACCGCCTTCGGCATTCTCGCCTATACGCGGCTCGCGCAATCCGAAGACCCGCCCTTCACGTTCCGCGTGATGGTGATCCGCACCTTCTGGCCCGGCGCCACCGCGCGCCAGGTGCAGGAACAGGTGACGGACCGCATCGGCCGCAAATTGCAGGAAACGCCCGCCATCGACTTCGTGCGCAGCTACTCGCGCCCCGGCGAATCGCTGATGTTCTTCTCGATGAAAGACTCGGCGCCGGTCAAGGACGTGCCCGAAACCTGGTACCAGGTGCGCAAGAAAGTCGGCGACATCGCAGCGACGCTGCCACAAGGCATTCAAGGCCCGTTCTTCAACGACGAATTCGGCGACGTCTACACCAACATCTACACACTCGAAGGCGACGGCTTCTCCGCCGCGCAACTGCACGACTACGCGGACCAGTTGCGCACGGTGCTGCTGCGCGTGCCGGGCGTCGGCAAGGTCGATTATTTCGGCGATCCGGATCAGCACATCTACATCGAGATCGCCAACACGCAGCTCACGCGTCTGGGCATCTCGCCGCAGCAACTCGGCCAGGCGATCAACTCGCAGAACAGCGTTTCTCAGGCCGGCACGCTGACCACCGCCGACGACCGCGTGTTCGTGCGTCCCACCGGGCAGTTCAAGGACGTCAACGCGCTCGCCGACACGCTGATCCGCATCAACAACCGCTCGTTCCGTCTCGGCGATATCGCCACCATCAAGCGCGGCTACGACGACCCGGTCGCCACGCAAATGCGCTCGGGCGGCAAGGCGGTGCTCGGCATCGGCGTGACCATGCAGCCGGGCGGCGACGTGATCCGTCTCGGCAAGGCGCTCGATCAGCAGATGGCCCAGTTGCGCCGCGCTCTGCCCGTCGGCCTGCAACTCGTCGAAGTGTCGAGCATGCCGACCGCCGTCGCGCATTCGGTGGACGACTTTCTCGAAGCCGTCGCCGAAGCGGTGGCGATCGTGCTGGTGGTGAGCCTCGTTTCGCTCGGCGTGCGCACCGGCATGGTGGTCGTGATCTCGATTCCGGTGGTGCTCGCCGTGACGGCGCTGTGCATGTATCTGTTCGACATCGGCTTGCACAAGGTGTCGCTCGGCACGCTGGTGCTCGCCTTGGGGCTGCTCGTCGACGACGCGATCATCGCGGTCGAGATGATGTCGGTGAAGCTGGAGCAAGGCTGGAACCGCACCCGCGCGGCGGCCTTCGCATACACCAGCACTGCGTTTCCGATGCTGACCGGCACGCTCGTCACCGTTTCCGGTTTTCTGCCGATCGCGTTGGCCAAGTCCAGCACCGGCGAGTACACACGCTCGATTTTCGAAGTGTCGGCGATCGCGCTGATCGCCTCGTGGCTTGCCGCCGTGGTGCTGATTCCGCTGCTCGGCTATCACCTGCTGCCCGAGCGCAAACGCGAGGCGCACGAGGCGCACTTGCCCGACGATCACGAGCACGACATCTACGACACGCGCTTCTACCGGCGTCTGCGTGGCTGGATCGGCTGGTGCATCGAGCGGCGCTTCGTCGTGCTGGTGATTACTGTCGTGCTGTTCGTGCTGGCTATGGCCGGTTTCACGCTGGTGCCACAGCAGTTCTTCCCCAGCTCCGACCGTCCGGAGTTGCTGGTGGACGTGCGCCTGCCCGAGGGCGCTTCGTTCGACGCCACGCTGCGCGAGGCCACGCGGCTTGAAAAAGCGCTGGTGGGCCGCCCGGAAATCGATCACACGGTGGACTTTGTCGGCACCGGTGCGCCGCGTTTCTATCTGCCGCTCGATCAGCAGTTGCCGCAACCCAATTTCGCGCAATTCGTGATCACGGCGAAGTCGGTGAAGGATCGCGAAAAACTCGCGCAATGGCTCGAACCGGAATTGCGCAACTACTTCCCGGCGATCCGCACGCGCCTGTCGCGTCTCGAGAATGGACCGCCCGTCGGCTATCCGGTGCAGTTTCGCGTGAGCGGCGACGAAATCGCCACCGTGCGCTCGATCGCCGAGCGCGTCGCCGCGAACATGCGCGCGGACCACGGCACGCGCAACGTACAGTTCGACTGGGACGAACCCGCCGAGCGCTCGGTGCGCTTCGAAGTCGATCAGAAAAAAGCGCGCGAACTCGGCGTGAGCTCCGAAGACATTTCGAGCTTCCTCGCGATGACGCTCTCCGGCTACACCGTTACGCAGTACCGCGAACGCGACAAGCTGATCAGCGTCGACCTGCGCGCGCCGAAAGCCGAGCGCGTCGATCCCGCGCAGCTCGTCACGCTCGCCATGCCGACGCCGAACGGCCCCGTGCCGCTCGGCACGCTCGGCCATCTGCGCAATGACCTCGAATACGGCGTGATCTGGGAGCGCGACCGTCAGCCGACCATCACCGTGCAGTCCGACGTCGCGCCGGGCGCGCAAGGCATCGACGTCACGCATGCGGTGGACAAGGCGCTCAGCCAGATTCGCGCTACCCTGCCGGTCGGCTACCGGATCGAAATTGGCGGCTCCGTCGAGGAAAGCGGCAAAGGCCAGACCTCGATCAATGCGCAGATGCCGATCATGATCATTGCCGTGCTCACACTGCTGATGATCCAGCTGCAAAGTTTCGCGCGCGTGCTGATGGTCGTGCTGACCGCGCCGCTCGGGCTGATCGGCGTGGTGCTCACGCTGCTGCTGTTCGGCCAGCCGTTCGGTTTTGTCGCCATGCTCGGCGTGATCGCGATGTTCGGCATCATCATGCGCAACTCGGTGATTCTGGTCGATCAGATCGAGCAGGACATTGCCGCGGGCCACAAGCGTTTCGACGCGATAGTCGGCGCGACCGTGCGGCGTTTCCGGCCGATCACGCTGACCGCCGCCGCCGCCGTGCTCGCGCTGATTCCGCTCTTGCGCTCGAACTTTTTCGGCCCGATGGCGACCGCGCTGATGGGCGGCATCACGAGCGCCACGATCCTCACGCTGTTCTATCTGCCCGCGCTGTACGCCACGTCGTTCCGCGTGCGTGCCGATGAACGCGAGCCGCAGACGCCGTCCGCGTCCGGCACGACGCATACGGGGAATTGAGCATGACCACGCCCACACTCTTCCGATACTCGCGCATCACCGCGCTCGCCGGCATGGCATGCGCGCTCGCCGCCTGCTCGTTCGGGCCGGGCGGCGAGCCGCCCGCCATGCCGCAACCCGCGCACTACGGCGCCGAAGCGCAGCCGGCGCAAACCGTGCCCGCGCAAGGCGTCACCCAGCAGTTCGTGGTGGGCGCGAAGCCGGTGCCCGAATGGTGGAAGCTGTATCAGTCGGACGCGCTGAACGCGCTGGTCGACGAAGGCTTGCGCAGCAGCCCCACCCTCGCCGCGACCGACAGGAGCCTCGCCGCCGCGCGCGAGCAGTTGCGCGCGCAGATCGGCAGCTCGATGCTGCCCACCATCGACGCCGGCGGCCAGGCGACCCGCAATCGCGCGCTGGCGATCCCTGAGATCGGACCCAACACGTTTCTGTACAACGTCTTTGTCGGTCAATTGCAGGCGCACTACACGTTCGACCTGTTCGGTGCGGCGCGCCTCGCCGATGCCGCGCTCGCCGCGCGCGTCAACGTTCAGGCCTATCAGTTCGACGCCGCGCGCCGCGCTCTGGCCGCCAACATCGTGACCGCGGCGATCACCAGCGCGGCGCTGCATGCGCAGATCGAGACGACCGAACGGCTCGTGACGATCGCCAACGATCAGGCACGCGACACGCAGCGGCGTTATGCGCTGGGCGCGGTCTCGCATGCGGATCAGCTGAGCGCGCAACAAAGCGCGGCCAGCTTGTCGGCGAGCTTGCCGGGCCTGAAGCAGCAATGGCTGAGCACGCGCCACGCGCTGGCGGTGCTACTCGGCCGGACGCCTGACGCGGCGCCGGAGGATCTGGCGCTCGCGCAACTGCACGTGCCTGAGCAGGTGCCGGTGGTGGTGCCGTCGGAACTGCTGCGCAGCCGCCCCGACATTCAGGCCGCCGACGCTGCGTTGAAGGCCGCGGCGGCCGATGTCGGCGTCGCCACGGCGCAGATGTATCCGAGTCTGTCGTTGAGTGCATCGATGGGACAAGGCGGCTTTAGCTGGCCGGTCGCGCTCTCCGGTGCGGGCGCGATCTGGAGCATCGGTGCGTCGCTGTCGCAGCCGTTGTTTCATGGCGGCGCACTGGTCGCGCAACGGCGTGCGGCGCTCGATACCTATGACGCCACGGTCTCGCAGTACAAGCAAACGGTATTGGCCGCGTTCCAGAACGTCGCGGACACGCTTGCGGCGCTCGAGCACGACTCGCAGGCGCTGGACGCCGCGAATATTGCGGCGCGCTCGGCGCAAGGCATCTTCGATGAAACCTCCGGGCGCTACCGGCTGGGCGCGCTGCCTGTGGCGTCGGCGCGTTCGAGCGAGCAGCAGTTCCGCAACGCGCAGCTTGATGAGATTCGCTATACGAGCGCGCGGCTGACGGACACGGCGGCGCTGTTCCAGGCGATGGGGAATCCGCCGGTTGAGACGGGGGTGGGTGGGGCTTCGGCGGCGAGCGCTGGCGTCGCCGAGTAGCTAAACCTGGGATTCCATACGGATGGCCTGGAAGTTATCCCCACTTTTTGTGCACAAGTCCGTGGATAAGTCTCTCCCCACAGCGCTGAACCCATGCCATAGAGCTTTGCAGGCTATGTGAGGGAACATTGAGCACTCCCCATAGACCGCCAAACATCGTCCCCCCACGTTCCCCACACGATGCGGTGCGGGGAGACTGCCTTTCCTCTCAATGGGAAAGGGCCGGCATATAAGACATGTGTAAGCGCGCAGCAAACCCGTCTTGCTTGTGGCTGAAGCTGCCCGAGCTCCAGTTCGATGGCGGCCAGATCGGCGTCGATTGCTTCGTCCAGCAGGTTCATCTGCTCGCTGCTGAGCTGTTCGTTGCGCCGGCCAAACTGCTGGCGTTTGAGGATGGCGATCTCGTGGCTTAACTGCTCGATACGGGTCTGCCGGTAATGCAGCTCGCGTCCGTTCTCCTCGACCTCCCGCGTCTTCTCCTCAATCTCCCGGTCTCCCTCCTGCACCTGGGCAATCAGCTCCGCGGCGAGCGTGCACAACTGTTCAGCGCTGAGGGCGTTGAGGTCGGCGGGCAGGTTCATGCAAACCAGTCTGCCAGAACCCCATGCACCGTGGAAGCACAACAGCTTACGTCCCAAGTGGCATTTCGCGCGACTCGCCATCGAAGCGGTAGCGGGAGTGGACACTGGTTCCCTTCGCCCCAGTATGCACCCGGCCGGGGAGGCCGGTGCCGTCGTCCGAGTGCGACCATGATCGGAGACCTTGTACATCGCAGGACACTTTATCGACCGTTTGTGTTGATAAGTCTCTCCCCACAGCGCGCGCTGCGACCGGAATTGCGATGGTCGCAGCGCCGGGCACTTGGCCAGTTACTCCTCTGGTGACGCGTCAATGGGGTGTTGCGTGACGTTTAAACGCTTTTTGACTTCAGGCCGCCCCTCCGCGATCACGTTAAGCATTGCTACGCCGAGCTGCCGCGCTAACTCGTCGTCAAATTCGAACTCATCGTCGTCCACAAAGAATGGTACTTCCATACACTCGGCCAGAAGCGGAGCCACCCTGGCTGACTCAACAATTTGCATGATCAACTGTTGTGGATTTTCGACGTAGGTCACAACCATTGAATACGGCGGACGTTTAAGCATCAATACCCCCTGCATTGTTGATATCTGTCAAAAGCGTTCGCCAAGCATAGGGCCCAGTTTCGCTTCCCTCTTGGTCCGGCCAGGAGACGGCATTCGTCTCTGTCGTTTTCATACTGAGCATAGCATTCGGCCTCGTGAGCTTCTCTACCGCCGCATTTAGCGAATCCACCATCCCCCCCCTTGAACAGGCTGCTGTAAAGCGTTGACCGCTTCGCAGAACTCGTCAGATCGGGCACGAGCGAAGGATATGGAACCTGCGCCTGATCGCTCAGCATCAACTCGGTGGTTTCGCGCCATGCCGGCAGTGTTTCGCCCAATTCCTGGCCGAATAGCTTACCTGTCGGCAACGCCTTCCAGGCCATGTAGCATTCAACGCAGATTTCTGGAACGAAGGCTCTGCCATTGGATTGCAGGCCGGTGAGGCTCGCCGGGGGTGCAACCGGATCATTTCCCAGTTCCCAGTTGGTGAGCCACACTCCCAGTTCGGCATCGCTGATCGGCTGCCACCAGGCGCCGTTCGTCGACACCTGAGCAGTGTACGAGGACACCGTACCGTCTGGACCATACCGGTAATCGACTGCCAGTACACGGGCAAGTCCACCATTTAACGAACTTGCCGGTTCGCTATACTGAAAGGACTTTACGCGACCGCGCTCATCGTACCCGATGCTCGCCTGACCGCTGTTTCCAGCTATCTGCGTTGCACGATTCTCAGCATTGCGCGAGAGCGTTCGCATCGACCAGCCAGATACGGCATCCTGCACTGACTCGACATTGCCCCGTACATCGTATGTGTAGGTCCAGTCTTCACGCTTCGAGCCATTACGTGTGATGACAGCCGACAGAAGGCGGCTCGCCGAATCGTAGCTTGCACCAACTGTCCACTGGTTACCGGTCCCAACGGCTTGCATCCCCTGTTCGCCCGTCAGATCGGTCGTCTCCGTCTCGGCGTAGCCAGTGACGTTACCGCCCTGGTCATAGACAAACGCGCGGATTTTACCCGGCGTGGCGACCAGATGCGGACGCAACGAGGTACTGTCGCTATACTCGATCGTCGTTACCGTCCTGTTGCCAGAGACTGTCGCAACTGCTTTCGTCGGCCGGTTGGCGCCGTCCCACGTGTACTGTGTATTCCCATCCGGTGTAATTGTCTGCTTCAGGTTCCCTGATGTATCCCATGTACGTGAGACCGCGCCGCCAGGCGTAACAATTGAGCCAGGACGCGACGTGTCTCCAACATTAAAAGAATACGTGCTGTTGCCGGACATATTGCTAACAGTGGTCGTGTTCGCGCCATAACTGAAAGAAACGTTACGCGTCGTGTCCGGATGGGTGACTGAGATTGCGCGTCCGCTGGAATCGTAGGTCCATGTTGCAATCCGTGAACCGGATTCGTCCTTTATCCCGGTCATCGCATTGGGGAAGCGGGCATCCTCATAAAGGTACTGACGAACGTATCCAATCGGCGCGGTTACTGAAACAAGATTGCCTTTCGCATCGTACGCATAATGTGTCGCGTTGCCCGAAGGCGGCACTACACTCACAACGCGACCATTACTGTCATATGTCAGACTAAGTGTCAGCCGCGATGCCGTCTGCCCGATCCGATCAACGGGCCACTGCGCGATCGAATCTATCTGTTGTCCAACGTATTCAACTTCACGATACATACCCGTGCGTGTTGTCTCGGAGTGAAACAGACCTGTGCTGACGGAGTATGTTTCGGTCGTGCCAAGCCGTTCGTCCTTCAGGTAGAAGTATCCGTCGCCAGCTTTCAAGAGAGAAAGACCCGACGTACCCGGCACCGCCCACCCGCCGTTAACCCACTTGAAGATCAGAGGCTGGCCGTTACTCCGATACGCGGTGATTTTCGGCGTACTTGCATTGACCGAGGTCAGATCAAGCCGTCGCTGCCAGTTACTTGCCCAGTACCCGCCCATCGCTGTCTGCACTTTATCGAACGGCTTGGACAGGTAGCTACGACTGAACACAAGCGGCGACGTGTCGCCGCTTGCAAAATCAGTTTCAGAGAGAGTCACAATCCCGTTCGCGGGAAACACCGGGTCAGCCACCGGGCAGGTATCGTCCGGCGGAGTGCCGGTTGAATTACACCACTGATCAATCTGCACGAGGTCATTAATACACGCGTAGTTGCCCATACCACCCGGCGTGTTGCTCGTAACGTCGAGCTTGCAGGTCTTGGAGCCCGGCGTGGCGCCGGACTTCGCGTACAGTGAGAAGCAGTCGTCTGCATTTGCGCTGAACGCAAGTATCAGCAACATGAACGCAGCCATTAGGCGGCCCGAAAATCCGGACGCATCTCCATACAGTCTGTGTCTTTTCATTTTTATCCCTATTGGCTTGCTTTGTACTTGTATGACGCACAAGCACCCTATAGGGATCACGATGACCAGAAAATCCGACAATTCTTAAAATTACGCTCGACCTGCGTTCACACAAAACCGGACCAGGGAATGCCGACGTGAGCTGTAGGAACCTATAACAAAAATCGTTCTCTTCCTCTTCCTTCCTTACTCTTCAGATATGGTTGAGCCAAGGCTTAAGAAATGGCGAACCCAAGGCTTCCGATTCAGCCCTATGCCCCTAGGCAACCAAGAAAAAATTGGGGTGCCGTGAAGGCCGGCCCAAGGGAAGTTCGACCCTATTGGAATGGCGTCGCATTTGAATAGTAATGCCAACTTATATATGGATAATTAAATGCGTTTTGCGTCATCAAGTCATTTATAGCAGGACGCCTCTGACGCTGCCCGGCAACAGGCCAGTTGAACACGGAGAAATCATCTAGGCACCTGGCGAACTCTGTGCGGGAAACCACCGCACTCGATCTCGCGGTGCGGGCGATAAAGACGAGAACTTGGGGACCGGCGGCGCTGCGACAAATGCAACGAAAGGACTGCCCGCCCTACGCGCAGGCGAATGCCCTGTACTACTCGCAAGCAGTTCATTTTGGCTTTCTCATATAGTCAGTAACGTGACCGGGCAAGTCACGCGATCTCTGGCACATGCAAACATACTTGGAATCTTTGGAGCCGAGGACGATTGCGACGTTCTTATAGATGCAGAGCTGGCGACCCGCCTTCATTTCAGCAAATAAGCTCGGCATTCTGGCCGTAGAGATCAAGCGCTGATACCAGACGCTAGTGGTCCGCCCGCACGACGCGGTCTGCAGGAGTGAGTTCGTGCTGTGGTGGAGCGTTCCCGCTGCGACGGCCGCGCGCTGCGCGGTTGATCTTGCGACGAGCGTCACGCGCGAACATGCACCAATGACCTTTATCCACAGTTTGTGTTGACAGACCTGTTTATAACATCCGGAGATACTCGCTAAGTCCTTGGCCGCGCACCAGATTCTTCCACCGACGCGTTTAACGACGCCCTCTGCTCAAACCAGGACCAGCGCAGCGCCCCGCTCATTGCCGCAGTCCGACACCGGCAGCATCAATAAACACTCGCCTCGCCCGCCGGCCGATTCTTGAAGCGCCTGTGCACCCAATAATACTGATCAGGAATCCGTCTAACCTGCGTCTCCAGAAACGCCGTGATACGCCGCGCGTCGACCGCCACGTCGTCGGACGGAAAATCGCCCAGCGCCTCAAAGATATTCAGCTTGTAGCCGCGATAATCCGGCAGCACTTCCGTCACGAACGGCACCACCCGCGCATTCGCCGCACGCGCCATCCGCGAGACGGAGGTCAGCGTGCAGGCCGGCACGCCGAAGAACGGCACGAACACCGAATCCCGCAAGCCGAAATCCATGTCGGCGGCCAGCATGACCGGCTTGCCTTCGCGTAGCGTGCGCAACGCCCGCCGCACGCTATCGCTGCGCGGAATCATCTCCGTGCCGAAGCGTCCGCGCTGACGCTTGGCCATCGCGTCGAGCAGCAGGTTCGACATGGGCGTATAGAGCGAGGCGACCGGATGCCGCGTCGAATACATCATGCAGCCCGCTTCGATGCCAACGAAATGGAAGCCGACGAAAATGGTCGGCTTTCCCGCCATATCCGAGAGATCGATCGCGCTCTCCACCTCGACGAGGCGAGCCAGCGCCTGCGCATTGCCGAACCACTGCGGGCCGCGCTCGACATAACTGCGGATCACGTGACAGAAGTGCGCGCGCGCCAGACGTTCGCGCGCCTCGTCGCTCATGTCCGGAAAACACAGCTTCAGGTTGGTATGCACGACGCGCCGGCGCGTGCTCGGAATCCGGTACAGCAAGGCACCGATACCGGTGCCGATCCGCGCGACAACGCTGTATGGCAGAAAGGCAAACGCGCGCAGCAGACCTGTCATCAGACAGATCAGGATTCGACTTTTCACAAGGCGGGACCCGGTGGGTGCTGGATGGCAAACACGCCGGCCGCTGCAACCTCGAAATTGCCAGCGGACGAAGTGACTTGCGCGCGCGTCATACCGGGTCTCGCGCGGCGCGGATTCAGGAACGGACGTCTCGCTCGTGGCAAGACGCAGAGGTGCCGGAGGCCGAAACCGTGCCGGGATCAGGCGCCTATCAGGCGTCCTTTAGGACCCTTGATAAATGCACCGCAGGCGTGATTAAAACACACTGTGCCCGCCGCGCACACAAAAGGCCGGGCGGCCTGTCCGGCAAGCGGCGTGAAAGCCGCGCCAGGCGGCGATTCCCTGCTGTTTTACAAAGAATGCGTGCGCGGCCCCGCCAAGTTCACGCGGCCCGCGCACACCTGCTGCCCCTCAAAGACATCCCGTGCGGGACATCAGGGCTTGTTCGACTCGAACAGATCCATGATCTGCTTCTTCTCGTTCGACGAGACGCTCGGCGGCGGTACCGCCGGCGGCGTCATGCCCGCGGGTCCCACGCCGCCGACCGCATCGCTCGCGCCCGCGGTGGGGTTCGCCGAATCCAGACCGATGCTGGCCACGAAGCCGTTGCCCGGCGTCATGTCTGTATAGAACAGCTCACCGTCGACGGATGTCACGCCGTCCGGCTGCGCCGGTTCGCTTTGCGGCACGCCGCGCAACGCGCGCTGCATGTATTCCACCCAGATCGGCAATGCCAGTTGCGCGCCGAATTCGCGGCTGCCGAGGCTCTTGGGCTGGTCGTAACCCATCCACGCCACCGCCACGAGCGACTGCTGATAACCAGCAAACCAGCCGTCCTTCGCGTCGTTGGTGGTACCCGTCTTGCCCTGCAGGTCCGAACGATGCAGCACGTTGGTGCCCGCGCCCGTGCCGGCGGTCGCCACCGAATGCAGCAGGCTGTTCATGATGTACGCGTTGCGCGGTTCGAGCGTGCGCGGCGCATCGCGACCGGCTGTGAGCGGCTGCGCTCTGGAGAGCGGCTCGCCGCGCGCGTCCGTCACCTCGTTGATCAGATACGGATTGATCCGGTAGCCGCCGTTGGCGAACACCGAATACGCACCCGCCGACTGCAACGGTGTGACGAGGCCCGCGCCGAGCGCCATCGGCAGGTACGGCGGGGTCTTGTCGGCGTCGAAGCCGAAACGCTGCGTGACGAAGTCCTGCGCGTATCTGGTGCCGATGAACGACAGAATACGGATCGACACCAGGTTCTTCGACTTCTGCAACGCGAGACGCATCGGCATCGGACCGTCCGGCTGGTCGTCGTCCTTCGGCTCCCACGCGTCGCCGCCCGGTGTGCTGGACGGGAAATACAGCGGCGCGTCGTTGATGATCGTGGCCGGTCCGAGACCTTTGTCCAGCGCCGCCGAGTAAATGAATGGCTTGAAGCTCGAACCCGGCTGGCGCCACGCCTGCGTGACGTGGTTGAACTTGTTCTTGTTGAAGTCGAAACCGCCCACCAGTGCGCGAATCGCGCCGTCCTGCGGCGTGAGCGATACCAGCGCGCCTTCCACCTGCGGCAGTTGCGTGATCTGCCAGTTGCCCTTGTCGTCGGCAACCAGACGCACGATCGAGCCCGGCCTGATCTTCGTGGCCGCCGCCGCGCGCGTGCTCAGCGCGCCCGCTACGAAGCGCAGACCGTCGCCGCTGATCGCCACCTGCGTGCCGTCCACCAGTTGCGCCTTGACCTGCTTCGGACTCGCGTCCGTCACCACGGCGGCGATGATCTCGCCGTTGTCGGGGTGATCGGTGAGCGCGTCGTCGATCGTCTGATCGCGGTCGTCACCCGGCGCGGGCAGCTGCACGAAGCCCTCCGGCCCGCGATACCCGTGCCGCCGCTCGTAATCCATCACGCCCTTGCGCACGGCGCGATAGGCGGCGTCCTGGTCGGCGGAGTCGATCGTGGTGGTGACGTTCAGGCCGCGCGTATAGGTTTCGTCCTTGTACTGGGCGTACATCATCTGCCGGACCATTTCGGCAATGTACTCGGCGTGCACGCTGTATTCGTTGCCCGGATTCTTGGTGTGGATCTCTTCCTTCACCGCCTGGTCGTACTGCTCCTGGCTGATGTATCTGAGCTCGAGCATGCGCCGCAGAATGTACTCCTGACGGATCTTCGCGCGCTTCGGATTGACCACCGGGTTATACGCGGAGGGCGCCTTCGGCAAGCCCGCCAGCATCGCCGATTCCGCCAGCGTGATGTCCTTCAGATCCTTGCCGAAGTACACGCGCGCGGCCGCGGCGAAACCGTAGGCGCGCTCACCCAGATAAATCTGGTTCATGTACAGCTCGAGAATCTGATCCTTGGTGAGCGCGCGCTCGATCTTGTACGCGAGCAGCATTTCGTAGATCTTGCGCGTGTAGGTCTTCTCACTCGACAGGAAGAAGTTGCGCGCCACCTGCATGGTGATCGTACTCGCGCCCTGCGAAGCGCCGCCGTGCGAAAGATCGGAGACACCTGCCCGCAGAATACCGATGAAGTCGACGCCGCCGTGCTCGTAGAAGCGATAGTCTTCGATCGCGAGCACCGCTTTCTTCATCTGATCGGGAATGTCCTGGAAGCGCACGAGACTGCGCCGCTCTTCGCCGAATTCGCCGATCAGCACATGGTCCGCGGTATAGACGCGCAGCGGCACCTTCGGGCGATAGTCGGTGAGCGCGTCGAGCGACGGCAGTTGCGGGCCCATCACCACCAGCGCATAGCCGATGATCAGCGCACTCACCACCGCGATGGTCGCGATCAGGCCGGCGAACCAGATGGCGATGGTCACGCCGATGGAACGGCGGCCGGCCCCGGCCTCGCGCGAAGCTGCATTGCGTCCCGGCGTGCGTTGGTAGGAATCCCGGTCTTCACCAGACGGAGAATTGGATGAATGCGGTCGTTTGATGATTGGCATGACTGGAATAGTGGGCGCATAACCGAACGCCTTTCTGCACGCGCTCCTCGCGCGCACATGGATCGTGATCGAGCATCGTAGCCTGAGGCGCGAACCACCGCACGGCCTTCTGCCCCCGGCCGGCCGCACGGCACGCCCGGGACCATGTCCGGCGCAACGTAACAGCGCATTTTAAAAGAAATCGAGCGCGGTCCAAGTCAGTTTTTTTGTAAGAATTCCCTTCGCGCGAAAGGAGTCTGTAGTTCCAGGCAGCCAGACGAGCGCTTTCGCGCCCAATCGGAGTTATTCACAGAAAATGTTGAAAGGCCTGTGGACAAGCCACCCGCAAACGCCACAAGCCATTGATGTCACGGGATTTTCATGTCGCGCCCGTTCCGCATCGGCGCAACTCGTCTTATGATGGACTCGGCGCGCGCCAACACCTGCGCGCGCCGCGGCGTCCGCCAAATGTCCGCTTTGTACCGCCCATGCCAACAAGTATGCGAGCCGACCATGAACAAGCCCAGCGAACGCATCGTCGTATTCGTCACGACCGCGCAGAAACGCGCGATCACCGCCACCGCCGAAAATCTGGGCATTAGCGTCAGCGAACTGATGCGGCGCGCGGTGCTCAGCTTCGGCGCGACCAGCGAACAGGTGAAAGCGGCGAGCATCGTCGACCGCTTGCGCGCGCCGCGCGCCCCGGACGCGCTCGACGCCGCGCTGCAACGGGTCGCACGCGGCACACGGCATGCGCGCGCCGCGCTGCCGCCGGCGCTGCAAACGCACGGCGAAGCCGCGACGGGCGAGGCCACGGATAGCGCCGCGGATGCGGCTGCGGCTGCGTCCACGCCGGCTGCGGCCGGGTTGCCGCGCGCACCCGTGGAAGCCCAGCCTGCGCCGTTGCTGCCAGCGGGTGTCGCCGCCGCCCTCGCCGCCGAAATCGACGAGGAAGCCGCGGCAACAGCGGAAGCGGTAGCGCGCGTGGCGGCGGCCAAGGCAGCTTCGGCGGAAGCATCCACGCCTCAGCAGAGCGATACGGACGCGCAATTGCGCAGCGTGCTCAAACGCCCACGCCTCGATAACACGCGCGAGGACGACGATCCGCTCGGCGACCCGAGCACGAAGGGCGGCCGCTTCGCTTGATGAACAGCTGCGCTGCCTGTCGCGCAACGTGAATCGGCAGGTTGCCGTTGCATATCGTTACACGAGCGCTCACGCCAACCTCGCGCAAACGTGCGAGCTTTCGGCATGGCACGCGCGCAAAGTTGGCGAATCTGTCATCGCTCCCTTTAAGGCGGTTTTAAGAGAGCACGTGGTGTAATATCCGCGAGCGTTGGAATGACGCGCCGCGCGATTTAACCTTTGAACTGTCCGCCGCTCGATATCCGAATCGAACAATTTACGCCGCCGCTATTGCAATCGGTGCGTGCGCCCCGACCTCCGGTCCGAACGTTGCGCAGCTTCGCGCGCAGCGGCGTAAAGTAGCAGTTGAATGCAGTTAGGCGCGCGGAATCATTCAGCGCCGTTTACATTCTTTGGAGGTTTTCATGTCGCTTTTTGACAGCATTTCGCGCACGCTCAAAGGTCTCCTGAACGACGCAGCCGATTCCGTGCAGGATCCGTCGCGCGACTCGCGCCAGATCGTGCGCGAACTCGACGAGAGCATCGCCAAAGCCGAGAACTCGCTGATCGAGATTCAGGCACAAGTGGCCACGCAGCAAAGCAAGCGCGATGTTGCCGCGGACAAGGCGAAGAAGTACGAAGACGGCGCCAAACGCGCGCTGCAATCCGGCGACGAAGCGCTCGCGCGCGAAGCCCTCGGCGCACAAGCCACGGCAGAAGCCGAACGCGACGCGCTGGCGAAGGAACTGACCACGCTGGAGCCGTCGGTGGCGCAGTTGAAGAGCCAGATCGAAGACATGCGCACGCGCCGCAACGACCTGAACGCACGCTCGAACATTCTGCAGGCCAAGCAGCAGATCGCGCAGGCGAAAGATGTGGCGGCCACGGCGTTGGGCGGCATCGGCGGCAAGAATCTCTCCGAAGATTTCCAGAAGCTCGAAGACAAGGTTGCGCTCTCGAATGCCCGTTCGGACGCCCGCCTGAATTCGGCCGACGTGAAGAGCGGCAAGGCGCTCGACGACAAGCTCGCGGATCTGAACCGCGGCCCGTCGGTCGAAGATCGTCTCGAAGCGTTGAAGAAGCAGATCAACACGCCGGCCCAGTAATTGCGTCAGCGGCAGTGCATACCGGCGGCTTCGTGTGAGTCGCCGGAATCGACTGAAGGAGACGGGCGCATTGCGCCCGGTCCGTAAATGAAAAAATTTCTTGCAACCGCGTTTGCGTCACTGCTGTTCGTGTCGGCTGCGGCGTTCGCCGTGCCTACGGTGCAGCAGATCGAATCGGCCATGTCGCAGGGCAACTGGCAGCAGGCCGACGCCGGCCTGAGCGAAGTGCTGCAGGCGCATCCGAACAATGCGCGCGCACATTATCTGTACGCCCAGGTGCTCGACCGCGAAGGCCGTTCTGCCGACGCGCTCGCCCAGGTGCAGCAGGCCAGGACACTCGACCCGCAAATCCGTTTCACCGACCCGACCCGTTTCGCGCAAACCGAAGCGCGTATCCGTAAGGACGCGGAACGTGCCGGCGCAGCGGGCGGCAACACCACCAGCCACGCCGCCAACCCGTTCGTGCAGCAAAACTCGCCGGCAGTGCAGCAGCAGCCGGCCATGATGTCGCAAGCGCCGCAACGGCATGGTCCGGGCATGGGCATGTGGATCGGCATCCTTGTCCTGATCGGGGTGATCGCTCTCGTGCTGCGCTGGACCTTGCGCCGCGCCCGCACGCAAGGCGATACGCGCGCCGACGACGATCGTCGCGTGCAACTCAAGCGCGCCACGGAGATGCTCAACACCGTGCGTTCGCTCAAGCTCGACGTGAAGTTGTCCACCGTGCCAGGCCATGAGGCGCTGGAGAAGGAAGTCGAAGCGACCGAAGACCAGTTGCGCGGCCTCGTCGAAAGCCTGTCGAACAGCAAGAGCCCGGTGCCGCCCTATCAGCTCGACGAACTCGAGCAGCGCCTCGGCAGCCTGCGCGCGCGGGTGGACGGCAGGCCCGATCCGTATGCCGCGCCGGCCGCCGGCACGCAACAATCGCCGTATGCACAGGAAGCCGAACGTTTCGGCAATCCGCCGCAAGCGCCTTATCCGCAGCAAGGACCGTATCAGCAGCAGCCGCAGCAGCAGCCGCAGGTCATCGTGCAGCAAGGCGGCGGTGGCTTCGGCGGCGGCATGGGCGGTCTGCTGACCGGCGTGCTGCTCGGCGAAGCGCTGAATTCCGGGCGTGAACGTGTGGTGGAACGCGACGTGATCGTCGACGACGAAGCGCGCCGCCGTGGCAACGACGGCGGCAATGGCGGCACTGGCGGCGGCCTCGACTTCGGCCAGGGATCGAACGACTGGAGCGACAACAGCGGCGGCGTCGATATGGGCAGCAACGACGACTCCGGCGGCTGGAACGATACCTGAGCCTGGGTCAGCGGCCGAAATCCGGCCCGTTCAGCCAGGCATCTGCAAGCGAAAGAAACAGGCTCCGTCACACGGAGCCTGTTTCTTTATGGCCCTTCGTTTCAGGCTTCAGGCACGCATCGATAAAGGCGCCCTGCCCGCCTCATGCTGCGCCAGCAACACCGCGCCCGCAAACAGCCTGACGATGAAACGCTCCGCATACGCGATCAGCGCATCGCGGCGCGCCTCGTTTGCATCGATATATTCAGCCGAGAGATGGAACAGTTGCAGCACGATCTGCGTGCAGACTTCATCGACTGTTTCGCGCGAGAGCGTCGGCATCAATTCCAGTTCAACCACGTCGTCGGCCATTTCCGCCGACACCTCGTGCAGGTTGGCGCGCACGGCTTCGCGCAACGCCCGCGATGTGCCGTGATATTCGGCCAGCGCGCTCAGAAACGCCTCGCGGTTTTCCAGCGTGAAGGCAAAGAACGCGACGCACGCACGACGTGGCACGCTATGCGGCTCGTCGTGCGCGGCGAGCCAGCGCTCACGCCGCAACATCGGCCGCAAACGGCGGCTCACCGACTCGACGGCTTCGCGCGCCAGATCGTCGAGCGTGTCGAAATGACGATAGAAGGTATTGGGATTGAGCCCCGCCTCGCGAGCCAGCTCGCGCAAACCCAGGCTCGTGAAACTGCGGCCGCCCGCGGTCAGCCGCAACGCGGCCTCGATCAGCTTGCGCTTGCCGGCCGGCAATTCCTGGCCGGCGGCAACACCATGCTCGGCGGCGGCTGCCGCTTCGGGGACGGGTTTCATGTGATTTCAATCGATGCGCGCCATGCACGTTTAATAGCAGTACTCTAAACGATCTTGACGTCAGGTGCACAGTTGTCTACCCTGCGCGTTATGCTGAAATAGACACCTGCATACCCCTGAATTTGTCTATGCCGGAGACCGCCGTGACGCCTGCCTCATCTGCCCCACCTGCCGCGCCACGCATCGCGATTGTCGGCAGCGGCTTTGCCGGCATCGGCATGGCGATCCGTTTGCAGCGCATGGGAATCACGTCGTTCACGATCTACGAGGCGGCCGGCGATATCGGCGGCACATGGCGCGACAACACCTATCCCGGCGCCGCCTGCGACGTGCCCTCGCATCTCTATTCGTTTTCGTTCGAGCCGAATCCGGCCTGGTCGCGCGCGTTCGGCGGCCAGGCGGAGATCTTCGCGTATCTGAAGCATTGCGCCCGCAAATATGGCGTGGAGCGCTACGTGCGTTGCAACGCGCGCGTGAGCGCGGCGCGTTTCGACGAAGCGCACCAGCTCTGGCGCGTCGAGCTCGATGTGAACGGTGTGCGCGAAAGCATCGAGGCCGACGTGGTGATCGCCGCAAGCGGCCCCCTGTCGCGCCCGGCCATGCCGCGGATCGCGGGGCTCGACCGCTTCGAAGGCAAGCTGTTCCATTCGGCGCGCTGGGACCATGCGTATCCGCTCGACGGCAAACGCGTCGCGGTGATCGGCACCGGCGCGAGCGCAATCCAGTTCGTGCCGCAAATCCAGCCGCGCGTCGCGCAGCTCGATCTGTTCCAGCGCACCGCGCCGTGGGTAATGCCCAAGCCCGACAAGCCTGTCGGCGCGCGCGCCCAGTGGCTGTTCCGGCATCTGCCGTTCACGCAGCGCTTTGTGCGCAGCGCGATCTACTGGCAACTCGAATCGCGCGCCATCGCCTTCGTGGTCAATCCGAAACTGATGAAAATGCCGATGAAGTTCGGCCTGAGCTACCTCGAACGACGCGTCAAAGACCCCGCATTGCGCGCCAGGCTGACGCCGAACTACCGGCTCGGCTGCAAACGCGTGCTGCTCTCCAGCGACTACTATCCCGCGCTCAGCCAGCCGAACGTAGACGTGGTGACGAGCGGCATTCGCGAGATCGTTGCCGACGGCATCGTGACTGAAGATGGCGCGCATCATCGCGCCGACGCGATCATCTGCGGCACGGGCTTTCAGGTCAACGACGTCGGCGCACCGTTCGACGTGACCGGCCTCGACGGCGCGGATCTCGGCGCCCTGTGGTTGCGCGACGGGCCGGAAGCCTACCTCGGTGTCAGCATTGCGAACTTCCCGAACTTCTTCATGATCGTCGGCCCGAATACCGGGCTCGGCCACAACTCGATGATCTACATGATCGAGTCGCAGGTGCAGTACATCGCGGATTGCCTGCGGGTATTGCGTCGGCGAAAAGCACGCACCATGAATTTGCGGCCCGACGTGCAGCGCGATTTCAACGCGCGTTTGCAGGAGGAAATGCAGCGCTCCGTGTGGGTGAGCGGATGTCATAGCTGGTATCAGACCCGCAGCGGCAAGGTCACCGCGTTGTGGCCCGGTTTCACCTTCAGTTTTCGCAAACGCACGCGGCGTGTGCGTCCGCACGACTATCGCTTCACGCCCTGACCACATGAGCGGTGGCGGTTGAACCGGGAGAGAGACGCCGCCGATGCAATCCGATTCGAAGCCAATCGAACTAAAAGGGAGACAACAATCATGGCAAGCATCGACTCCACCACGCCCGCCTCGACCACCGCGCTGCCGCCGCGCTCGCTCGCCGCGCGCCTCGGCATCACCAGCGTGACGCGCGACGAATTGCGGCAGCGTTATACGCAAAGCGGCTCCAGGTTCGTGAAGATCATGGGCGCCGACGTGCACTATGTCGACGAAGGCAGCGGCGACATCATCGTGATGATCCACGGTTTCGCCTCTTCGCTGCATACGTGGAATCGCGTCGCCGATGAGCTCAAGCGCGAGCACCGCGTGATCCGCCTCGATCTGCCGCCGTTCGGCGTGACAGGACCGCTGCGCTCCAGCAGCGGCGCAATCGAAACGATGGACCTGCCCACCTATCGGCGCTTCATCGACACGTTCATGCAGGCACTCGGCATCTCGCGCGCAACCTTGATCGGCAACTCGCTCGGCGGGCTGATTTCGTGGGACTATGCGGCGCGCCATCGCGACGCCGTTGAGCGGCTCGTGTTGATCGACTCGGCCGGCTTTCCGATGAAGCTGCCGATTTACATCGGCCTGTTCAATAGCGCGCTGGTGCGGGTGAGTTCGCCCTGGTGGCTGCCTGAGGCCATCGTCAAAAGCGCGGTGCGCAACGTCTATGGCGATCCGCGCAAGATCGACGCGGTGACGCTGCGCCGCTACGTCGAGTTCTTTCACGGCGAAGGGACGCGCGCCGCGATCGGCAAGATGGTGCCGACGCTCGATTTCAGGCAAGTCGACACGAACGTGCTGAAAACATTCGATGTGCCGGCGCTGGTGCTATGGGGTGCGAAGGATCGCTGGATTCCGACGGCGCACGCCGCCGAATTCGCAAGCCGCATTCCGGGTGCGAAATCGGTCATGTATGCCGGATTAGGCCACATTCCAATGGAAGAAGCGCCCGAACGCGTCATGGTCGATCTGCGCGCGTTTCTCGGCATCAGGCCGGCGCACTCAGCCGCCGCCGAGCAGGCGCAACAGCCCCCACAGAAATTTGCAGAGCATCACGATCAGCTCCCATAGATGGTAGAGCTGTTGCCAGCCCGAAACGCGCGCGAAGGAGTCGATCATGGATTCCGGCAGGAGAAGGTAAGGTCTGCGGTGACGCGGTCAATCGGGATTGGACCGCACATGATAGCGACTCCGGGATACCCCGTATCAAGTCGATTGGAAATCGGCCGTAGATGCATGAGGAACACGCTGCATCCGCATTGGATGGAGGTGTCGACAGACTGCGTCAAGCACGCCATCCAGGAGACCACAATGACGCGTTTCAGCTTTCGCCGGACGGCCCGTTCGCAAACGGTCGTCGGCGATATTGCCGCGCAAGCCGGCAAACTGGGTATCGAGATCTGCGACGTATCGGGCCACGTCGAGGAAGTGGCGGCGCGCGTGCAGCGCCAGGCGCACGTATGCCGGGCGCTGCGCGAATCGGCGGCGCACACGCTCGCGGGCAATCATCGCATTGCCGCTGCCGCGCGCGAAATGAGCCACGTATCCGCCGAAGCGGCGACCGGTGTGCAGCAATCGCAGCAGACGCTCGAAGCGTCGCTGGCCGATATCCACGGACTCGTGGAAGGCGTGACCGTTATCGAAAGCCAGATCGGCGCGCTGCGCAGCGCGCTCGCGCATGTGAGCCGCGTCTCCGAGGAGATCTCGCTGATCGCCCGGCAGACGCATCTGCTCGCGCTGAATGCCGCAATCGAGGCCGCGCGTGCCGGCGACTCCGGCAAAAGCTTCGCAGTAGTCGCGGCCGAGGTGAAGACTCTCTCGGCCAAGACCGCCCAGGCCACGGGCCAGATCGAGACGACGCTCTCGCAACTCACGCAGCAGACCGAGCAGCTGATCAGCGAGGGTTCCGCCAACACGGCACGAGCACACCGGGTGCGGGAAGGCACGCGCAAGATCGGCGATGTCGTGCATGCAACCGGCGACGCGATCGCGCATCTGAACAATGAAGCGGGACAGATCGCCCTGCTGACCGGCGAGATCGAAACGCAGTGCGACGGACTCGAGGCACAGGTGCTGGAAATGGCGAGCGGCGTCGAGGATTCGAGCGAAAACTTCGCGCAGGCTAAAGACCGTTTGGGCAATCTGCTCGATGTATCCGAAACCCTGATCGAACTGACCGCCGCGACGGGTGTGGAAACGGCGGATACGCGTTTCATCGAGGCCGTGCAGAAAGCCGCCGCCGCGGTGAGCAAGGCATTCGAAACGGCCGTGGCGCGCGGTGAAGTGTCGATCGAAGATCTGTTCGATCAGCATTATGTAGCGGTGACCGGAAGCAATCCGCCGCAGTTCCTGACGCGGTTTACCGCGTTGACCGACCGGGTGTTGCCGGCCATTCAGGAGCCTTTGCTCGATCTCGACCCACGTGTGGTCTTTTGCGCGGCGGTCGATGTGCGGGGTTATCTGCCGACGCACAATCGCAAGTTTTCTTTGCCGCAGCGTGATGACGTGGTCTGGAATATGGCTAACTGCCGTAATCGGCGGATGTTCGATGACCGGACCGGGATTGCAGCGGCCTCACATACGAAACCGTTCCTGTTGCAGACGTACCGGCGCGATATGGGCGGCGGCGAATTTGTGTTGATGAAAGATGCGTCCGCACCCATTTTTGTCGGCGGGCGGCATTGGGGCGGCGTTCGGATTGGGTATAAGGTTTGAGGTTTTTCAGGGTGGCCGGCTGGGTCCGTGCAACACGCCCAACCGCTTCCACCCATTGCCTAAACCGCCATCACGGCCCGTTTTCTCTCCGCCCGCTGCATGAAGTAGTTGGCGACCACGACCCCAACCGTGACCACCGCGATAAACAGCGTGGCCAAAGCGTTCATCTCCGGATTCAGCCCCAGACGAACGCGCGAGAAAACGACCAGCGGCAGCGTGGTCGAACCGGGCCCGGACAAAAACGCCGACAGCACCAGATCGTCGATCGACAACGTAAACGACAACAACCAGCCCGACACAAGCGCCTGCGAAATCAGCGGCAACGTGATGAAGAAAAACACCCGCAACGGCGTAGCCCCAAGATCCAGCGCCGCCTCTTCGAGCGAAGGATGCAGTTCCTTCACCCTCGACTGCACAATGATCGCCACATAAGAGATGCACAGCATCACGTGCCCGATCCAGATCGTGAAAATGCCGCGTCCGGCCGGCCATCCCAACCACTTGGCCATTTCGATGAACAGGAGCAGCAGCGAAATGCCCTGAATCACCTCGGGAATCACCAACGGCGCGTTGATCATCCCCGTATACAACGTGAAGCCGCGAAACCGTCCCATGCGCGCGAGCACGAACCCGGCCCACGTGCCGATGATCACCGACGCAAACGCCGTCAACAACGCCACTCGCAACGACAACCACGCCGCCGCGATCAGTTCGTCATCCTGTAGCAACGCCGCATACCAGCGTGTCGAAAAACGCGTCCACACCGTGACCAGTTGCGATTCGTTGAACGAATACACAATCAGACTCACGATCGGCACGTACAGAAACACAAACCCGATTCCGAGGGCAATGAACTGCAAAATCCGGTTCGGCTTCATCAGCGCTTTTCCTCCATCGCCTTTGCCTGCGAGTACTGGAAAAGCGCCATCGGCACCAATAGCAGCAACACCATCGCGCACGTCACGGCGGATGCCATCGGCCAATCGGCATTGTCGAAGAACTCGTTCCACATCACGCGGCCGATCATCAGCGTGTTCGCGCCGCCCAGCAATTCGGGAATCACGTACTCGCCCACTGCCGGAATGAACACCAGCAAACAGCCGGCGATGATGCCGTTCTTCGAGAGCGGCAACGTGATCTGCCAGAATGCCTTCCAGGGCCGCGCTCCGAGGTCGTAGGCGGCCTCCAGCAGCGTCATGTCCATTTTCACCAGATGCGCGTACAGCGGCATGACGAGAAAAGGCAGATACGAATAGACCATGCCGATATAAACGGCGGTATTCGTGTGATACAGCTCGATCGGCGAGTGAATCAGCCCGATCGACATCAGGAAGTTATTCAGCAAGCCATTGTTCTTCAGGATGCCGATCCACGCATACACGCGAATCAGAAACGACGTCCAGAACGGCAGCATCACGGCCATCATCAGCAGATTGCGGCTGGCCGGATTCGAACGGGCGATGTAATACGCCATCGGGTAGCCGATCAGCAAACACAACAGCGTCGAGATCGCGGCCACCACCACGGAATTCACGTAGGTCGCGAAATAGAGGCTGTCGGTCAGCAGAAACGCGTAATGCGACAGGTCGAGCGTGATGTGAATCGCGCCGTCCGCGAAGTTGGTCAACTCCGTGTACGGCGGAATGCCGAGCTGCAAGTCGGCGAAGCTGATCTTGACGACCAGCAGGAACGGCACGAGAAAAAACAGCAGCAGCCAGATGAACGGACCGGCCACCACCGCCGTGCGGCCGGTCAGGTTGAAGCGCCGCACCGGCCAGTTGGCGAAGGAATTGAACGAGCGCTTCATGACGTCAGCACCACGCCGGCCGACGCGCTCCAGCGCACGTACACTTCGTCGCCCCAGGTGGGCGGATCGATCTCCGTCAACGCGAGGCTCGTCACATTCGCAATCACCGTTTTGCCCGCGTCGAGCTTCACGTGATACAGCGAATAGCCGCCCATGTAAGCGATATTCGTGACGACACCTTTACCCCAGTTGTACGCGCCCTCAGGCGGTTTGCGCGTAAGCGCGATGCGCTCGGGGCGCACCGAAATCGTCACCGGCATGCCGAGCGGACCGGTGATACCGTGACTGACATACAGGCGGCACGGCAGATCCGGCGTTTCGATGAATACGTGATCGGGTTCGTCTTCGACCGTATGCCCGTCGAACAGATTCGTCGAGCCGATGAACTCGGCCGAGAAGCGGCTGTTCGGATACTCGTAGACTTCGTGCGGCGTGCCGAGCTGAATGATCTCGCCTTCGCTCATCACGGCGAGACGGCTCGCCATCGTCATCGCCTCTTCCTGATCGTGCGTCACCATCATGCAGGTCACGCCGACCTTGTCGAGAATGTTGACCAGTTCGATCTGGGTGCGTTGACGGATCTGCTTGTCGAGCGCGGACATCGGCTCGTCGAGCAGCAGCAGCTTGGGCCGCTTGACCAGTGATCGCGCCAGCGCCACACGCTGCTGCTGGCCGCCCGAGAGCTGATTCGGCTTGCGCTTCGCGAAGCGGCCCATCTGCACGAGGTCGAGCACGGCCTGCACGCGGTCCTTCAGTTCGGCTTTCGGCACGCCTTCCTGCTTCAGACCGAAGGCGACATTCCCCTCCACCGTCATGTGCGGAAACAGCGCATACGACTGAAACATCATGTTGACCGGCCGGCGGTACGGCGGCAATTGCGCGAGGTCCTCACCGTCGATCAGGATCTTGCCCGAAGTCACGCTTTCGAGCCCGGCCATCATGCGCAACAAGGTGGACTTGCCGCAGCCGGAACTGCCGAGCAGCGCGAACAGCTCGCCCTTTTTCACCGACAGGTTGACCCCTTTGACCGCCACGGTCTCACCGAACTTCTTGACGACGTCGACGACCTGGACGAAGTTGTCCGCGGCGTCGTTCGCAACGGCGTTCAGGCTCGGGGACGACGCGGCGGCCCCCGCCAGCGCGCCCGACTGGTCACTACTCATCACAATGCTTTACTCCGGCGTTTGACGAACAAAGCCCCCGGTGAACACCGAGGGCTTCATGATGATGCTTACCCGCTCACACCGGCCGCGAGTCAGCGGCCGGACTTGAACTCAGTCCACAGCCGCGTTTGCAGCCGCTGGATTTCCGGCGGCAGCGGCTTGAGGAGGAACAGGGTCTTGATGACTTCAGGCGGCGGATAGACTGCCGGGTCGTTCGCCACGTCCTTGTCCACGTATTTGCGCGCTTCGAGGTTGGCGCTCGGATAGTACACGGCGTTGGTGATCGCGGCGTGAACCTGCGGCGTTTCGATGTAGTTGATCCACTCGAGCGCGGCTTCCTTGTTCTTCGCGTCCTTCGGAATCGCCATCACGTCGAACCATACCGGTGCGCCGCCCTTCGGAATGTAATACTCGACCTTGTAGGCCTTCTTCGCTTCGACCGCGCGATGCTTGGCGATCACAATGTCGCCGGACCAGCCGTACGCGAAGCACACGTCGCCGCCCACCAGGTCGTTGATATAGCCCGACGAGTTGAACTGCGTGATATACGGGCGGATCTTCTTCATCATCTCGAGCGCGGCGCGGTAGTCGGCCGGATTCGTGCTCATCGGATCCTTGCCGATGTAGTGCAGCGCGGCGGCGAACATCTGGTCCGGCGCGTCGAGCACCGACACGCCGCAGGCCTTCAGCTTCGAGATGTTTTCCGGTTTGAAGAGCACGTCCCAGCTGTCGAGCGGCACGTTCTTGCCGAGGATCTGCTGCGCTTTGGTGACGTTGTAGCCAAGGCCGGTCGTGCCGTATGCCCAGGGCACGGTAAACTTGTTGCCGGGATCGGCGCCCGCGACGAGCGCCATCAGCGAAGGATCGAGGTATTTCAGGTTAGGCAGCTTCGATTTGTCGAGCGGTGCGAAGATGCCGGCGGCGATCTGCTTGCCGGCGTAATTGCTGGTGGGCACGACGATGTCGTAGCCGGAATTGCCGGTGAGGAGCTTGGCTTGCAGCGTGTCGTCGCTGTCGTAGTTGTCGTATCTGACCTGGACGCCGGTCTGCTTCGTGAAGTTGGGAATGGTGTCCTTGGCGATGTAATCGGACCAGTTATACACGTTCAGTTGCGTGTCTTTCGCAGCGGCCGTCAACCACGGCGTCGCACACAGAACCAGCGCCGCCACTTGCCCCACTACCCGTCTTTTCATCCCGTTCTCCGATCCTGACCGGCCGAGCCGACCGTCTTCACCTACGCCGCGCCACAGCGCGCGGCTCCCCTGAAAAAACCGCAAAGTACCATCAATTATTGCGCGCTTCAAAAAAAATGCCAGGCTGTCGCGCAAACGGTACAGCGCAAGCCGCACCGATGGAAAATTGGCCGCAATTTTAGCGGGTTATGCGCCGCTGTCTACCCGAAAAAAACACGGGTACCGGCCGCGCTGTTATCTCGTTGTCAAGTCGCCGCCGTGAAGGCGCACCGCGTCACGTCCGACGGAGCACAATAGCTCTCACCAGCCCAAACGACACGGCCCGCCGCGAATCCCGCGGCGCGCGCCACGCCCGGCGGGCATGCGGCTTGCAAGAGGATGCAGTCTTGAACCTCAGGCACTGATGAACACCAATCCGTCCGCATTGCGACCCAACCGACGCCGACGCCTGCCGGCCAGTGGACCGGCACGTCCGCCGCACTGGTTCTCGTTCGTCGGCGCGGGCGCACTGATCGCGGTCGGCTATATCGATCCGGGCAACTGGGCGACGGCGCTCGGCGCCGGGGCCGGCTACGGCTACCGCCTGCTCAGCATGGTATTGCTGGCGAGCCTGATGGCGATGCTGCTGCAATGGCTGTCGTCGCGCCTCGGCGTGGTGACCGGCCGCGACCTCGCGCAGATCTGCCGCGAGCGCACGAGCCGCCGCGGCACCCTGTTCCTGTGGCTGACGAGCGAGGTCGCGATCATCGCGTGCGACGTCGCCGAGGTGGTCGGCAGCGCCGTCGCGTTGCAATTGCTACTTGGCGTGTCGCTCACGGTAGGCGTGTTGATGTCGGCCGTCTGCACGTTCGCGCTGCTCGCGCTCCAGCAGAAAGGCGGCCGCAAGCTCGAAGCGGTGATCGCGGCGCTGATCGGCTTTGTCGGCCTGTGCTTCGTGGTCCAGCTCGCGCTCGCGCGGCCGGACTGGCATGCAGCGCTTGCCGGCACCGTGCCGAGCGTCGAACTGCTGCGCAATGCGGGCATGGTGTGGCTTGCGGCGGGCATCGTGGGCGCGACCGTGATGCCGCACAACCTCTATCTGCACTCGGCGCTCGTCAAGCACCACGCGCCGGAGGGCAGCGACGCGCAGATCAAGGCCGCGCTGCACGTGGTCAATCTCGACACCTTCGGCTCGCTCTCGTTTGCGTTCGTGATCAATGCGGCGCTGCTGATCGTGGCCGCCGCCGTGTTCTACGTGAGCGGGCATCGTGACGTGACCGATCTCGCGGATGCCCACCGGCTGATCGCGCCGCTCGTCGGCACGCACTGGGCCGGCATCCTGTTCGCGGCCGCGCTGCTCGCCTGTGGGTTGAGCGCGACGGTTACCGGCACGCTGGCCGGCCAGGCGGTCATGGAAGGCTTTCTGCGCATCCGCCTGCCGCGCTGGCAGCGCGCCCTGCTGACCCGCGCGCTGGCAATCGGGCCGGCGCTCCTCGCAGTCGCGCTGTTCGGCCAGCATGGTTCCAACCAGTTGCTGGTGGCAAGTCAGGTAGTGCTGAGCCTGCAATTGCCGCTCGCGGTCGTGCCTTTGATCCGTTACACCTCGGACGCCGGACTCATGCGCGGCTGGCGCGTGCGCGGCGTGCCGCTCGCGCTCGCCTGGCTGTCCGCCGCGTTCATCGTGATGCTCAATGGCGCGCTGCTGTGGCAACTGGCGTTTGGCAATTGAAAGACCTTTTTCAGGCGGGCTGTAAATGATGTGACTTTGTAAGTATTCTCTGAGTATCTGGAAATGACCGGTGATCTTGCCCGTAGCTGAAGCATGCCGGCCGTTTGACCCGTTTCATCCCGGCTGCCGGGTTCTTGCGGCAGCCGTTTTTTTGCCCATTTTTTGCGCCTTTGGCGCTTTCGCGCGATCGATCCGGTTCGCCCGGCATGTGTCGTGGTCCTACGCCTGCCGGCCTCCGTTTCGCTCGTTGCCCTGCTCCCTGGACGACAACCCATGCGCTTTGACGCTTCAATCGACCGCGTTGCCCGCAATGCCGCTTCTCACGCTCGCCGCCCTGTTACGCGCTTTGCACGCTTCGCGCGCTCCGGTCCACGCTTCGGCCGCGCCATGCTGCTGGCTGCGCTCGTTGCCGGCGCGGCGATGTCCGGCCAGGCGCGCGCGACGGTGGCGATGCTGCAACCGCTTCGCGTGGCCGCCGCCAACGAGCCGTTGCAGATCACGATGCTCTACTCCGCCGACGACGCCAAAGCGCTGACCGTCACTGTCCCGCCGACCATTCGCGTGAGCCTGAGCGCGGGCGAGCAGTCGCCGCAGCCGCTCGACCTGCAACGCGAGCCGGGTGTGCCGGGCACGCTGCACCTGCGGCCGGGCCAGTTCCGCAAGGTGCGTTTCTCGGCGCCGTGGCCGGAATCGGCGCGCGGCGAGGTACGCATCGACCCCGTGGGATTCGACGCATCGCCCGCGCTTGTCGCGATCAATCGCGGGCCGCAGCAGGACGCGATTGCGCAGGCAGAACGCACGGAAGGCCAGGCGAGCACGCCCGCGCAGGCTGCCGCGACGGCGGCAATGGTCGATGGTCCGACCGGCGACGCCATCTCGCCGCCCGGCGACTCGCTCGCCACCACCGGACGCGGCGTGCTCGCCCACCTCTCCTATTACGAGCCGATGTACATCGCCGCGGGCCACAACGGCGACACGAACGCGCGGCTGCAGTTGAGCTTCAAATATCGGATCCGCATACCGGACGATCTGCGCTCGAAGGCGTTTCTCGACAACCTGTATTTCGCCTACACGCAGACTTCGATCTGGGATCTGTCCGCCGATTCGCGGCCGTTCCGCGACACCACCTACTCGCCGCAACTGTTCTACTACGTGCCGGACACCGGCTGGAAGAGCCCGTTCTTCACCCGCATGGGCTTTGCAGCGGGCGTCGCGCACGAATCGAACGGCAAGGCCGGCGCGGATTCGCGCAGCATCAACATGCCGTTTATCCGGCCGACGTGGGAATTCGGCGATCTGAGCGCCAACCATCTGACCGTGTCGCCGAAGATCTATTACTACGTGGGGACGAGCAGCAACCCGGATATCGCCGACTATCGCGGCTACGTCGATCTGCTGGTCAAATACGGCAGCCCGGACGGCTGGCAGCTGGCGACCACGCTGCGTAAAGGCACCAAACACTGGTACGGCAGCGTGGATACGCAATTCACCTACCCGCTCGCCAGACTGCTGGGCAGCGCGTGGGGCGGCTATCTCTGGGTGGGCTACTTCAACGGCTATGGCGAGGATCTGCTCGACTACAACAATCGCCAGCACTGGATGGCGCGGATCGGCTACAGCATCGCGCGCTGAGATGCGCGGACATCGGCTGGGATGCAGGCCGCGCCGCCACGAGACAGGCCGCGGACGCCGCCAGACGCGCGCCAACGGCGGCCTCGCCGTTGGCCACGGCGAGGCGCGTGCCGCGCATCGGTTAACATAGCGAAACTCCGCTTTCTCGCTCCAGGGTATCCGATGGCATCGAATCTTCACGATCTTCCCGACAGCCCGTGCATCGGCGTCTGCTCCACGCTGTTCGACGACATATGCAAAGGCTGCGGCCGCACCGCCGCAGAAGTGTCCAACTGGGTTTTCCTGAGCGACGAGGAGAAACGCGCCGTGTGGGTTCGCATCGAGCAGGAAGGCACGGCCATGCGGTTTGCGAACGACAAGCTTTAGGCCGTGTGGCCGGACCCGCACGGAGCGCGCCGCAGCTGACGCTCCAGGCAACGCCGCGGTCAACCCGAAGCGCAAAAAACGCCGGATCCGGCGTTTTTTTACGTGGCGACACACCGCTGGTTGTGCGCGCAAGCAACGCGCGAAATCAGAAGCGCATCCCGACACCCAGGCCGACCACCACCGGATCGATGCTCAGGCGACCCAGCGGCTGGCCGCCGAGCGTGGCATCCGTATGCATCCAGATTTTCTTGATGTCCGCGTTGACGAACAACGTCTTGGTCACCTGAACGTCGACACCGGCCTGCAGCGCCGGGCCCCAGCTATGGTTGGTAATCCCGATCGACTGGCCGCCCGCGTTCAGGCCGTTGTTGTAAAACAGCGTGTAGTTGAGACCGGCGCCCAGATACGGACGAATGCGTCCCGCATGGTTGAAGTGATATTGCAGCAACAGCGTAGGCGGCAGCACGTTCACGCCACCGAGATTGCCGAGGCTCGAGGTCAGCTGATGCCGCGAGGTGGCGAGAATCAGTTCGACGCCGAGGTAATCGCGGATCATATAGGTCAGATCCAGTTCCGGCATGATCGCGTTGTTCACGTCCACGTTGAGCGCCGACAGCGATTGGGTGGTGCTCACGTTCGGCATGATGCTGATGGCGCGCAGCCGCACCAGCACGTCGCCGGCATGAATGCCGTTCATCGTATCATCGCCCTCGGCATGCGCCTGCGAGGCAAAAGCGCCCGCGCACAGCAGGCTCGAAACGATGGCGGCGGCTTTGAATCGGTTCCTCAACGAGTGCTTCATGTGCTTCCCCAAGTATTTGTTTGCGTGTCGGAATTGTCGAAGTTCCCGTCGCGCGACATGTTGACGCGTATCAAATCAGCGAGAATGCCCATCGCCCTGCGACAGCCGGTCGCGTCGCCCCCGTGAGCAGCAGTTCGAGCAGATCGTGCACGCTGCGAATGGCCGTGCCGAACGGCAGCGCTTCGCGGCCGCGGAAAAACAGACCGTTTGCCACGTCCCCGCGCAATGCCGCCGCGAGCCGCGTGTCGATGCAGAAATGGCCGAACTTCTCGATGCCGTCGCGCCAGCCGCACGTGCTGAGACATTCGAGCGCGGTGGGACAAACGTGTTTGAGCGCGCCGACTTTCTCGCGAATTCCCGTTTCGTGGCGCAGATAACGCGCGAGCCACGGCGTTTTCACGGCGCGCGCGGGCAGCCCCGTCACGCTGACGAATTCGACGATATCCTCGGGCGTGGCCTCGGCCAGCACGCGCTTGAAATTCGGATGCGCGTCGCCTTCCTCGGTCACGGCGAACGGCGTGCCGAGCTGCACGCCGCTTGCGCCCGCGCCCAGCAGCGCGCGCACGGCTTCGTGGCTATTGATGCCGCCCGCGAGGATCAGGGGCACGTCCCCGCGCTTCAGGCCAAGCGAGGTAAAAACCGTGTCGAGCTCTTCGAGGATGCGGAAAAAATCGAAGCGCTGATCGTGCTGGTCGGCCAGGTTGTTGACGCCGAGATGGCCGCCCGCGTGCGCCGGATGTTCGATCACCACGGCGTCGGGCAAACAGCCTTTTTTCATCCACTTCTTGAGCACGAGCGCGACGCCGCGGCTGTCAGACAGAATCGGAATCAGTGCGATATCGTGCCCTTGGGTCATGTCCGGTAAATCGAGCGGCAGGCCCGCCCCCATGACGATCGCATCGGCACCGTTCTCGCACGCGACGCGCACGTAGTCCGCTTGCGCGCTGACCGCTTTCATGACGTTGACGGCGATCATGCCGCGGCCCTCGCTCAATGCTTTGGCAGCGTGGATCTCGCGGGCCAGCGCGGTGAGGTTGGCCTGTTCGAGCGTGGCACGCTCGGGCGACGCGCGGCAGAGTTCGACCAGGTCCTGATGATGGTGCCGCAGGTCGATACTGGCGATCGTGCCCAGTGCGCCTTCACGGGCGACGCTGCCGGCCAGCCGGTGCGCCGAGATGCCGACGCCCATGCCGCCTTGCACGATCGGCAGCAACGAACGGCCGCGAACGACGAGCGGCGGGAAAGAATGAGAGTTGAGCATGACTGGCCCAATGGCGGATTATCGAAGCGGTGATAATCGCCGGTCGGGCGCAGCCTGCGTTGTTTCAGGTCAATGCGCCGGCAGATGGCTCAGTGTTATGTGCCGGCCGGTTGACGCCGGTCATCTGAACCGGATCACACCCTGAATTGCATGGATTTCAGTTCGAAATACTCTTCGAGCCCGTAGACGCCGTTTTCGCGCCCGAATCCCGACTGCTTGAAACCGCCGAACGGCGCGGCCATATTCCACGTGCCGCCGTTGATATCGACCTGACCGGTTCGAATCCGCCGCGCAATGCCGACGGCACGCTCGTCGCTGCCGGCCCATACCGCGCCGCCCAGGCCATACGGTGAATCGTTGGCGATCCGAACGGCTTCCTCTTCGTCCTTGTAGGTCAGAATCGACAGGACCGGGCCGAAGATTTCCTCCTGAGCGATCGTCGCCTTGGGATGCACGCGGCCGAACACAGTGGGCTTGACGAAGAAGCCCTTCGACAACCCATCGGGCAGACCCACCCCGCCTGTCACCAGTTCGGCGCCCTCCTCGATCCCCTTCGCGATGTATTGCTGCACGCGCGCCTGCTGCGCGGCCGAAGCCAGCGGGCCGAGACGGCTCGTCTCGTTGCGCGGATCGCCGGCCACGTAAGTCTCGGCGGCCTGCTTCGCCAGCACGCGCGCTTCGTCGTAGCGCGCCTCGGGCACCAGCATGCGCGTATGCGCGGAGCACGTCTGTCCGGAATTCAGAAAGCATGCGCTGACCGTGCCTTTCACGGCCGCGGCGAAATCCGCATCGTCGAGAATGACCGAGGCCGACTTGCCGCCGAGTTCGAGCGCGACGCGCTTGACCGTCGCCGAAGCCAGCTCGGACACCCGTTTGCCGGCGCGAGTCGAGCCGGTGAACGACACCATATCCACCGACGGATGGCTCGCCAGCACTTCGCCGACCACCGGCCCATAACCGCTCACGAGGTTGAACACGCCGGCCGGCAGCCCGGCCTCGTGGATCGCCTCGGCAAGCACGAACGCGGTCAGCGGCGCGATCTCCGAGGGCTTCAGCACCACCGTGCAACCCGCGGCGAGTGCCGCCGCGACCTTCAGCGTGACCTGATTGAGCGGATAGTTCCACGGCGTGATCGCCGCCACCACGCCGACCGGCTCACGCACCACCAGCGAATTGCCGACGCGTTCCTCATACTGGAACTCGCTCGCGAGCTTCGCATACGCGCCCCAGTTATAGACCGGGCTGCCCACCTGGATGGCACGCGCGAGTTTTAGCGGCATGCCGACTTCGCCGGCGATCAAACCGGCCAGTTCGTCCGTGCGCGCTTTCAGGTTCGCCGCGACCTTGCGCAGATACTCGCCGCGTTCGGCGGCGGGCGTCGCGGCCCAGGCGTCGAAGGCCACGCGGGCGGCGGCGATCGCACTTTCGGCATCGGCCTCGACTCCCTCGGGAATGCGGCCCATGATCTCTTCCGTGCCCGAGTCGATCACGTCGATCGTGCCGGTGCCGCACGGCGCGATCCATTTGCCATCGATATAGAGTTGCTCGTACGTCTTCATGATGGTCGGTCCCTGTCTGTGTCTCCGGAATGGTCTTCTATTCTAACCAGCGGAGCGGACCGGCCGATACGCGAAGCGCGCACCATGAAAAAAGCCCGCTTCTTCGAAGAAGAAGCGGGCTTTGCGGTGCGGCGTGCTGCGGCGAGCGGTTCAGGCGCGCTTACTGCACGCCCTGGCTCAGCAGGAAGTCTTCGTAATTGCCGCCGAAGTCGTTCAACGTGCCGTCCGTCTTCACTTCGATGATCCGGTTCGCGAGGCCGCTCACGAACTCACGGTCGTGCGAGACGAAAATCAGCGTGCCTTCGAACTTGTCGAGCGCGATCTGCAGCGACTCGATCGATTCCATGTCCATGTGGTTGGTCGGCTCGTCCATCAGCAGCACGTTATGGCGGCCCAGCATCAGCTTGCCCCAGATCATGCGGCCCTTCTCGCCACCGGAGAGCACCTTGACCGACTTGCGGATGTCGTCGGCATTGAACAGCAGCCGGCCGAGCGTGCCGCGCACCATCTGCTCGTCGTCGCCTTCCTTGCGATAGACGTCGATCCACTCCATCAGCGTGACGTCGTCCGGAAACTCTTCGTACGTGTCCTGCGGCATGTAACCGATGTTCGCGTTCTCGGCCCACTTCACCGTGCCGTGATCGAGCTCCAGCTTGCCGAGCAGCGAGCGCAACAGCGTGGTCTTGCCCGCGCCGTTCTCGCCGATGATCGCAATACGCTCGCCCGGCTGCACGCTGATGCTGAAGTCGTTGAAGATGGTGCGCTCGTATTTCTTCGAGATCTTCTCGGCCACCACCGCGATGTTGTGCAGCTTCTTTTCGTACTCGAAGCGGATGAACGGGTTCTGCCGCGACGACGGCTTGAATTCCTCGATCTTGATCTTGTCGATCATCTTCAGACGGCTGGTGGCCTGACGCGCCTTCGACTTGTTCGCCGAGAAGCGGCGCACGAAGTCCTGCAAGTCGGCGACGCGTTCCTTCGCCTTCGCGTTGGCGTTCTGCTGACGCTCGCGCGCCTGCGTGCTCGCCAGCATGTAGTCGTCGTAGTTGCCCGGATAGACCTTCAGCGTGCCGAAGTCCATGTCGGCCATGTGCGTGCAGACCTGGTTCAGGAAGTGGCGATCGTGCGAGATGATGATCATCGTCGAGTTGTACTGGTTGAGCACGTCTTCCAGCCAACGGATCGAGTTGATGTCCAGGTTGTTGGTCGGCTCGTCGAGCAGCAGCACGTCCGGCTTCGAGAACAGCGCCTGTGCGAGCAGCACGCGCAGCTTCCAGCCCGGCGCCACGTTGCTCATCGGGCCGTTGTGGTTCTCGATCGCGATGCCGATGCCGAGCAGCAGCTCGCCCGCGCGCGCTTCGGCCGTGTAGCCGTCGTACTCGGCGAACTTCGCTTCGAGTTCGGCGGCATGCATGTAGTCGTCGTCCGTCGCGTCGGGGTTCGCGTAGATCGCGTCGCGCTCGGTCATGGCGGCCCACATTTCGGCGTGGCCCATCATCACGACGTCGAGCACGCGCACGTCTTCGTACGCGAACTGATCCTGGCGCAATTTACCGAGGCGGATGTTCGGTTCGAGCATGACGTTGCCCGAACTCGGCTCCAGGTCGCCGCCCAGAATCTTCATGAAGGTGGATTTACCACAGCCGTTCGCGCCGATCAGGCCATAGCGGTTGCCGCCCCCGAATTTGACCGAGATATTCTCGAAGAGGGGCTTCGGCCCGAATTGCATGGTGATATTGGCGGTAGACAGCACGGCGCGTCCCTTTGAATGTGATATCGGCGAAAAACCCAATATTTTAGCAGGTTATCGCGAATTCAACCCACACGTGCGTCGCGCTACGCGCGCCGGACGCCGCGCGGCGTCTGCAAAACGTCGGCACGCAAATCCGCGGCGGCGGACCGCGCACGGCATACCGGGCACGGCCCGTGCGGTATGACTCGCTCATGCGGGAGCCGTCCGCGGCGCTCGCGTTGCCTATACTTTTTGAACACCAACGAAGATCAAAGGAGGAAGTTCATGTCAGAACACGTCTACAAACAGATCGAACTGACCGGTTCGTCGACCAAATCGATCGACGACGCCATTAGCACGGCCATTGCAAAAGCGTCGAAAACGCTGCGCAATCTACACTGGTTCGAAGTGACGGAGACTCGGGGCCAGATCGAAAACGACAAGGTGGCTTTCTGGCAGGTGACCATCAAGGTCGGGTTGCGCATCGACTGATGGCGCGCGGGCGCGATCGTCCGCGGAAAAATCCGGAGTTGAAAAAAGCTGCGTCCGCACTGGACGCAGCTTTTTGAAGCAGCGGTCGCCGGAAATGCCGCCTCGTCGATCCTGACCTTGACGCCCTTACTTCGGCAGCGATCCGTCCACGCCTTCCACGTACCAGTTCAGGCGTTGCAGTTCCGGATCGGTCAGCGTCTTGCCGGCCGGCACCTTCACCGCGCCGGACTGATCCTTGATCGGGCCGGTGAACACGTCCCACTTGCCGCCCGCCAGTTCGTCGCGCCTCGCCGAAACCTGCTTCTGCGCGTCAGCCGGAATCGCGGACGTGTTCAGATCTTCGAGGTTGACCGCCTTCTGCGGAATGCCCCACCACACCGGATCGTTCTTCCACTTGCCGTCCAGCACCTGCTGGATCGCCGCGTTGTAATACACGCCCCAGTGCGCGACCACCGAGCCGAGGTGCGCGTCAGGACCGAACTTCTTCATATCCGAATCCCAGCCGAACGCGTGCACGTGCTTTTCCGATGCCGTGGCGAGCGTGGCGCTCGAATCGGTGTTCTGCAGCAGCACGTCCGCGCCCTGCCCGATCAGCGTTTCGGCCGCCTGCTTTTCCTTGCCCGGATCGAACCAGCTGTTGATCCAGATGACCTTGGTGTGCACCTTCGGATTCACCGAACGCGCGCCGAGCGTGTACGCGTTGATGTTGCGGATCACCTCCGGAATCGGCACCGACGCCACGAAGCCGAGCGTATTGGTCTTCGTCACGTAGCCCGCGGCAACGCCGGCGAGGTACGCGCCCTGGTACATACGCACGTCATAGGTGCCGAAGTTCGGCGCCTTCTTGTAGCCGGTTGCGTGGAGGAAAACGGTGTCCGGGAAATCTTTCGCGACCTTCAGTTCGAAGTCCTGATAGCCGAAGCTCGAACCGATGATGATCTTGTTGCCCTTGTTCGCCAGATCGCGGAACACGCGCTCGGAGTCGGCCGATTCCGGCACGTTTTCGATCCGCGTGATCCTGATCTTGCTGCCGAACTTCGCTTCCGCTTCCTTCGAGCCCTGATCGTGCGCGAAGGTCCAGCCGGCATCGCCCGGATTGCCGAGATAAACGAACGCGACGCCCGGCGCATCGGCGGCCTGCGCGCTTTGCGCGAGCGGCGCGGCGAGCGCCAGCGAGGCCGCGCCCCATGCGAAAGCGGTCAGCAGATTTCTTCTCTTCATGTTTTCTCCTGTTGTGTTTATCGAATGATGTGAAAAGCGGAGTCGATGGTCGGTCAGCCCGCCGAGAAAAACGGTTTGCCCAGCGAGGCGGGCGCATTCAGCCGGATCGTGTTCGGGTTGCGCGAAATCAGCACCAGCACGACGACCGTCGCGACGTACGGCAGCATGGCGAGGAATTGCGTCGGCACCGGCACGCCGATCGCCTGCGCATAGAACTGCAGGCCGGTCACGGCGCCGAACAGCAGCGCGCCGATCAGCAGGCGCCCCGGGCGCCACGTCGCGAACACGACCAGCGCGAGCGCGATCCAGCCGCGCCCCGAGGTGAGCTGCTCCTGCCACAAATGCAGATTGACGATCGAGTAGTAGCCGCCCGCGAGCCCGGCCATGCCGCCGCCGAAGGCCACCGCGCCGTAGCGCACGCCCACCACCGGAAAGCCGACCGAGTGCGCCACCTGCGGCGATTCGCCGACCGAGCGCAGCACCAGACCCGCGCGTGTGCGATACAGGAACCAGCCGATCACCGCGAACATCAGGAACGCGAGGTAATCGAGCGGCGTGAGGCTGAACAGTGCGGGCCCGAGCACGGGAATCTTCGAGAGGCCGGGAATGGTCCACGTGTCGATGGTCGCGCGCACCGCGGCCGACGTGTAGGGCTTGCCGACATACGCCGAGAGGCCGATGCCGAAGATCGTCAGCGACAGGCCGGTAGCGACCTGGTTGGCGAGCATGGTGAGCGTGAGAAAGGCGAACAGCAGCGACATCGCGAGACCGGCGCCGATCGCGGCAAGCACGCCGAGCCACGGGTTGCCGGTGATCGCGGTGACCGCGTAGCCGCTCACCGCGCCCATCAGCATCATGCCTTCGACACCGAGGTTGAGGACGCCCGACTTTTCGGTGACGAGTTCGCCCGCGCCCGCGAACATCAGCGGAATCGCGGCGGTGACGGCGCTCGAGGTGAGCGCGCTGGCTTGTTGAATGTCCATGAGAATCCGGCGGAAATCAGTGAATGTGAGTGAGCGGATCAATGAACCTGGGCGGCCAGCGTCCGGCGGCGCACACGGTAGTTCACGAACAGATCGGCACCCAGCAGGCAGAACAGCAACAGCCCCTGGAACACGCCGGACAGCGCCTGCGGCAACTGCATCGAAGTCTGCACCGCTTCGCCGCCGAGATACAGCAACGCCATCAGCAAACTCGCCAGCACGATCCCGACCGGATGCAGCCGCCCCACGAACACGACGATGATCGCGGTGAAGCCGTAACCCGGCGACCACGTCGCCTGCAACTGCCCGATCGGACCGGCGATCTCGCCCATACCGGCGAGGCCCGCGAGGCCGCCGCTGATCAGCAGCGAGGTCCAGATGGTTTTCTTGTCGGAGAAACCGGCGTAGCGCGCGGCGAGTGGCGCGAGTCCGCCGACGTTCATGCGGTAGCCCGCGAAGCTCTTGCGCATGAAGACCCATACGAGCGGAATCGCAATCAGCGTGACGAATACCGAGGCGTTCAGACGTGTGCCGCGCAGCCATTTGATGTGCCAGTCGCCGGCGAAGGTCGGATAGAGCGCGTCGCCGCTGAACATCTCCGACAGCGGGAAGTTCATGCCCTGCGGGTCGCGCCACGGGCCGCTCACCAGGTAGATCAGCAGTTGCGTGGCCACATACGTGAGCATCAGGCTGACGAGAATCTCGTTGGTGTTGAAGCGGCTCTTGAGCAGCGCCGGAATCGCCGCCCACACCATGCCGCCGAGCACGCCGGCGATCATCATGGTCGGCAGGATCCACCAGCCGCTGGCCTGGTCGAAATAGATCGCGACACCGCTCGCGGCAATACCGCCGAGCAGCATCTGCCCTTCGGCGCCGATGTTCCACACGTTGGCGCGATAGCCGATGGCGAGACCGAGGCCGATCAGGCACAACGGCGACGCCTTGAGCAACAGCTCGGACCAGCCGTTCACGCTGGACAGCGGCTCGATGAAAAACGCGTGCATGGCCTGCAGCGGATCGCGGCCGACGAGGCCGAAGATCAGAAAGCCGATCGCGAGCGTGAGCAACGCGGCGATCAGCGGCACGGCGAGCTGCATGGTGCGCGAGGGCGTCGTGCGTGCTTCGAGTCGATACGGGAGAGTCATGGGTAGCGTGTGATTTATAGGGTTCTCGTTCTGATGCAGGGCGACGTCACGCGTATTCGCGAGACAGACGCCGGCTCAGGCATGCGCCGGCTGTTCCGCCGAAGGCGCCGCGCCCTCGCGGTCGCCGAACAGGCCCGCCATCCAGCGGCCGATTTCCTCGGCGTTGGTCGCCCCCGTGGCGCGCACCGGCGAGAGCCGGCCGCCGGCGAGCACTGCGATGCGATCGCAGATGTCGAACAACTCCTCCAGTTCCTCCGAGATCACCAGAATCGCCACGCCGCGCGCCGACAAGTCGAGTAGCTGCTGACGGATGAACGCCGCCGCGCCCACGTCGACGCCCCATGTAGGTTGCGCGACCACCAGCACCTTGGGCGCCTGCAGAATCTCGCGGCCCATGATGTATTTCTGCAGATTGCCGCCCGACAGACTTTGCGCGAGCGCTTCGGAGCCGCCGCAGCGCACGTCGAAAGCGTCGATGCAGCGCTTCGAAAACGCGCGCATCGCGCCCGACCTGATCCAGCCCGTCTTCACCATCTGCTGACGATGCGCGGTCAGCAGCGCGTTTTCCGACAGCGTCATGGCCGGCACCGCGCCGCGGCCGAGGCGCTCCTCCGGCACGAAGCCGAAGCCGAGCGCGCGCCGCCCGCCCGCGCCGAGCCGCCCCGCCGCCTTGCCGCAAATCGTGACCGCGTCGGCGCGCACGCCGCGTTTTTCGCCCGACAGGGCCGACAGCAGTTCGGCCTGCCCGTTGCCCGACACGCCCGCGATGCCGAAGATCTCGCCGGCATGCACGCTGAACGACACGTCACGCAGCGAGGTGCCGAACGGGTCGTCGCTTTCCACCGAGAGTTGCTTCACGTCGAGCAGCACCGCGCCCGGGTTGTGCTCGCGCCGCGTGTAGTCCGGCAGCGAATGGCCGACCATCAGTTGCGCGAGCGACGCGTGGGTTTCGCCTTTGGGCTTCACGTGACCGGTCACGCGGCCGCCGCGCATCACCGTCGCGGTGTCGCACAGTTCCTGGATTTCGTCGAGCTTGTGGCTGATGTAGAGAATGCTGCAGCCTTCGGCAGCCAGCCGCCGCAGCGTCTCGAAGAGCTTGCGGACCGCTTGCGGCGTCAGCACCGAAGTCGGTTCGTCCATGATCAGCAGACGCGGGTTCTGCAGCAGGCAGCGCACGATCTCGACGCGCTGCCGCTCGCCCACCGTCAGGCTATGCACGTGGCGCTGCGGATCGATGTCGAGGCCGTAGTCGGCCGAGACTTCGCGAATGCGCCTCGCGAGCGTTTTCAGATCGAACGGTTCGTCGAGGGCGAGCGCGATGTTTTCGCCGACCGTGAGCGTCTCGAACAGCGAAAAGTGCTGAAACACCATGCCGATGCCCAGCTTGCGCGCCGCCGCGGGGCTCGCGATCTCGACCGCCTGGCCTTCCCACTGGATCTCGCCGGCGTCGGGCCGCACCGCGCCGTAGATGATTTTCATCAGCGTGCTTTTGCCGGCGCCATTTTCGCCGAGCACGGCATGGATTTCGCCGGGCGCGACGATCAACGTGACGTCGTCGTTGGCTCGCACGGCCGGATATTGTTTGGTGATGCCCTGAAGCACCAGCCGGGGCGCCGTCTGTGCCGGCCTGTTCGCCGGCTGCGCGGCGGCGCCGTTGCTATAAGAAGAGTCGCTCATGTGATTCCGTAGTGCGTCAGTGACTGCCGGTTACAGCGCGTTCGCTCCCCTTGCCGGCAAGCGATCCGTCACCACAACCGGATGACAATACCTAATTCGATCCAGTCAGTCGAGCCATCAAAATTCCCCGCAAACCCGCGTCGCAGCGCGCTTTGCGGGTATCCCACCCTTGACGCGGCTTTTCGTTCATATTAAAAGTCATATACCCCCACGCCCGCTCGATCAGCCAGAACATATATTTCGGAGAAGTCATGAGTCAGCAACGCGAGGCGATCGATACCTACCTGTTACGCGTCTTGCACACCCTGTTGATGGAGCGCAGCGTCACGCGCGCGGCCGTCAAACTGAATCAATCGCAACCCGCCATCAGCGCGGCGCTGCGCCGTTTGCGCGACATCACCGGCGACCCGTTGCTGGTGCGCGGCAAATCCGGCATGGTGCCGACGGAATACGGCCTGCGCCTGCTCGAACCGGTGCAGAACGCGCTGCGCGAGATCGAACGCATCAAGTTCCAGCAGCACAACTTCGATCCGGCCACCTCCATCCGTTGCTACCGGATCGGCTGCCCGGACTACCTGAACGTGCTGTTCGTGCCGACGGTGGTCGAGCGCTTTCGCCAGGCCGCGCCGAATGCGACGCTCGAGTTTCACTCGCTCGGACCGGCCTTCGACTACGAACTCGCGCTCGAAGACGGCAAGCTCGACATCGTGGTCGGCAACTGGCCGGAGCCGCCCGAGCAGTTGCACCTGTCGAACCTGTTCGTCGATCAGATCGTCTGCCTGATGAGCAACGCGCATCCGTTCGCCAAACGCGGCGGGCTCACGCTCGACCAGTACCTGAATGCGCCGCATCTTGCGCCGACTCCTTACTCGGTGGGCCAGCGCGGCGCGATCGACGTGCACCTCGCGCGCGAGCGGTTAAAGCGTCATGTCGTGGTTACGTTGCCGTACTTCAATCTGGCGCCGTACGTGCTGATCAAGTCCGATCTGATCTTCACGACCACGCGCCTCTTTGCCGATTACTACGCCAAATTCCTGCCGCTCACGGTCGTGCCCGCGCCGCTCGATTTCCCGCCGATGCAGTACTACCAGTTGTGGCACGAGCGCGTGCATTACTCCGACGAAGTGCGCTGGCTGCGCAGTCTGGTCGCCGAAGCCACCAGGACGTTGATCGACAAGCCTTAATGTTTTCGCATTCATGTGGGTTATCGGCGGCGCGATGCGTTTCATCACCGATAACCCTGCTCTCTCGCGTTACGCCGCTGCTTCGTAAAGCGTCTTCGCCAACCGGTTGTGTTGCTCGATGACCGGTCCGAGCTCCAGCGTCGTCAACTGCCCGTCCTTCACGACCACCTTGCCGCCGATCACGCTGTGGCTCACCTGTGACGGCGCGCAGAACACGAGCGCCGCAACCGGATCATGCAAAGCGCCCGCGAACAGCGGCTGACGCAAATCGAACGACACGAAGTCCGCCGCCATGCCCGGCGCCAGCGCGCCGATATCGTCGCGATTGAGCACCTTCGCGCCGCCGAGCGTGGCGATTTCCAATGCTTCGCGCGCGGTCATCGCGTCCGGACCAAAGCCGACTCGCTGCAGCAATAAAGCCTGGCGCACTTCGGCGACCATCTGCGCGCCGTCGTTCGACGCCGAACCGTCGACGCCGAGACCCACCGGCACACCGGCCAGACGCATGCGCCTGACCGGCGCGATACCCGACGCGAGCCGCATGTTCGAACACGGACAATGCGCGACGCCGGTGCCGGTGCGCGCGAACAGTTCGATGCCCGCGTCGTCGAGTTGCACACAGTGCGCGTGCCACACGTCGTGACCGACCCAGCCGAGGTCTTGCGCATACTGCGCCGGCGTCATGCCGAACTTCTCGCGGCTATATGCGACGTCGTTGACGTTCTCCGCCAGGTGCGTATGCATCGACACACCGTACTGCCGCGCCATGACCGCCGATTCGCGCATCAGATCGCGGCTCACCGAGAACGGCGAGCATGGCGCGACCACCACGCGTAGCATCGCGTAACGGCCTTCGTCGTGGTATGTCTCGATCAGGCGCTGCGTGTCTTTCAGAATGTCCGCTTCACTTTCGACCACCGAATCCGGCGGCAGGCCGCCGTCTTTCTGCCCCACGCTCATGCTGCCGCGCGCCGCGTGAAAACGCATGCCGATCCGGCGCGCCGCGGCGATGCTGTCGTCGAGCCGGCTGCCGTTCGGATAGATATACAAATGGTCGCTCGAAGTCGTGCAGCCGGACAGCAACAGTTCGGCCATTGCCGTCAGCGTCGAGATTTCGATCATCTCCGGCGTGAGGTTCGCCCACACCTTGTAGAGGCTCGTCAGCCAGCCGAACAACTCGGCGTTCTGCGCGGCGGGAATCGCGCGCGTCAGGCTCTGATACATGTGATGGTGCGTGTTCACGAGACCCGGAATCACCAGGTGGCCACGCAGGTCCAGCACGTCATCGGCCGTTTGCGGCAATTGCGCCGTCGGTCCGACCGCGACGATGCGGTTGTCCTCGATATACAGGCCGCCGTCGCGCAGTTCGCGCCGGGCGCCGTCCATCGTGACCAGCACGTCCGCATGCTTGACCAGCATCGTTTGCTTCGGCTTGTTCGTTCGATTGGCCGTTTGTTCCATCGTCATTCGTTTCTCCGCTTCATTGCTTCCGTGCAAAGCCGTTCGAACGCGATGTGACGGCACGCCACCGTGCCGCCGCGTCACGTAGAACGCCGTTGGCCCGGTTACCCAGCGTGTTTGCGCCGTCTTCGGGGTGGGTTGCGGCCGGATCGTCGCCGAGTCCTGTTTGCTGCAACGCACAGACGTAACCTTCGACGGCCAAAATAATGCTGGCAACTCACGCCAATGCGATACCCAACTTCACGCCGCCGATATAGTGGGCCTTTTTTGGCGCCGGTACGATCCGCCGGTAAGACGAATGCGCTGTCATGGTCGAAGGATTCGACGCATTGCGGCTTTCAGCAGGCTGTCTGTCATGCGCCAGGTATTATCTTTCCTATCTCGCGCGCGCTGAGCGGAACAACCTTTTTACAATGGCTGCCACGGCGCTCGTTTCAATTCGCCGACGGGTATGTAGCCACTGACGTGGAGCCTCGATCCGCCGCAAACGTATCTGGATCGGGCTGCCGCCGAAACCTCGCATTCACATAAGGAAAATTGCGAATGGGAAAGCTCACTACCCATGTGCTCGACACCGCGAACGGCCGTCCCGGCGCGGGCATCAAGATCGAACTCTTCGCGCTCTCCGGCGACACGCGCCGCGCGCTCAAAACCACCCTGACCAATGACGACGGCCGTTGCGACCAGCCGCTGCTCGAAGGCGACGCGCTCGTTCCGGGCGAATACGAACTCGTGTTCGGCGCCGGCGACTACTTCGCCTCGATCGGCACGAAGGTGCCGGAACCGCGTTTCGTCGATCGCGTCGTGTTGCGCTTCGGCGTGGCCGATGCCGGTGCGCACTATCACGTGCCGCTATTGGTGTCGCCGTGGTCGTACAGCACGTATCGCGGCAGCTAGGGAGACATCTGCCGCGAGCTGTCGGGAAAACGAGTTCGAGGTCGCGCCGCCTGACGATCGCTCGATTGCATTGCGCAGATGCTCGCCGAGAGACATGCGAGCACCCGCGAAACGCAATCGAGCGTACGCGGTTCCAGCGAACCCGATCCGGTCCGACCAAGCCAATAAGAAACGGCGCCGTGCGAACTGAGCGCACCGCGTCTTTCGCCCCGCAGTCCGCGCTCTGACGTGCCGCCCTGCCAACCACCCGCCAGCCGGGGTCCAGAAGGCGCAGAACGTCGTTGCGTGTACAACGAATCAGAAGTGGAGGAGTTTCATGGAAGGCTTTATCACAGACTGGTTGAATCTGGCGATTCGCTGGTTTCACGTCATCGCCGCGATTGCATGGATCGGCGAATCGTTCTATTTCGTCGCGCTCGACAACAGCCTGAAACCGCCCGCGGACCCGAACCAGCGCAAGCGCGGCGTGTTCGGCGAACTGTGGCACGTGCACGGCGGCGGCTTCTACAACATGCAGAAGTACACCGTCGCGCCGCCGGAAATGCCGGACGATCTGCACTGGTCGAAGTGGCCTTCGTACACCACGTGGCTGTCGGGCTTCGGTCTTTTTACCGTGCTGTATCTGTTTTCGCCCAGCACCTACCTGATTGACAGGAACGTACTGGATATGGGCCCGGTGGTCGCGGTCGCCTCGGCACTAGGCTTCCTCGCCGCCGGCTGGATCGTGTACGACTCGCTGTGCCGCATTCTCGGCAACAAGGACAAGGTACTCGGCATCTGCGTGGGCGTGTACGTGCTGATCGCGGCATGGCTCGCGTGCCATATCTTCGCGGGCCGCGCGGCTTATCTGATCATGGGCGCGATGCTGGCGACGATCATGTCGGCCAACGTGTTCTTCGTGATCATTCCGGGCCAGCGCAAGATGGTCGACGCCATGCTCAAGGGCGACACGCCGAACCCGATCTACGGCAAGCGTGGCAAGCAGCGTTCAGTGCACAACACGTATTTCACGTTGCCGGTGGTGTTCGCGATGCTGTCGAACCACTACGCGATGACCTACACGCATCCGTACAACTGGGCCGTGCTGCTGGTCATCATGCTGGCCGGCGCGCTGATCCGTCAGTTCTTCGTGATGCGTCATCGTGGCCAGGTGCTGTGGTATCTGCCGCTGGTCGGCATCGCGCTGATGTTCGTCGCGCTCTTCTGGACCATGCCGAAGCCGGTGGTTCCGCAAGCCCAGGCCGCGAACTCGCCGGTGCTCAAGGTGGCCGATATCGCGCCGGTGCTGCAGCAGCGCTGCGTGGCGTGCCACTCCGCGCATCCGACGATGATGGGCAGCGCGCCGGCCGGCGTGCTACTGGATACGCCGGATGAGATCTCGCAGAATGCACAGCGGATCTATCAGCAAGCGGTGACGCTGAAGGCCATGCCGCTCGGCAACGTGACGCATATGACCGACGACGAGCGGATGAAGATCGCCGCGTGGTTTGAAGGCGGTGCGGTGAAGTGATGAGCGGCTGGGCGTGCGGCCCGGCGTGGCGTGCCAAAAGATGAGCAATGTGAAGCGGGCTTTTCGCGCGAGCGGAAAGCCCCTTTTCTTTGGCCGCCTCACCGCCGGTATCTTGGACGCGAATCCAGTCGATCGCAGCCTTTGGGCTACAAAAACACTTAAATTCGCGCAATATGTAGCCCATGAGACACAAATATAAATGGCATTATTGTGCCTCATGGGCTACAATAATGTGAAAATCCGTTGAAATTGACGCCGTAGGGCTACAAATGACTAACCTCGCCGATGTATCGGACATGCTGAAGGCCGTGCGCCGCGAAAGCAATCTGTCGCAGGAGGAACTGGCGCACCGGGCAGGCGTCGCGCGCACCACCGTGGCGCGTATGGAAACGCTCGCCAAAAACGATATGAGCGTGTCCGTGCTCGTGCGCCTGCTCGAAGCGGCAGGCTACGACCTCAAGTTCGTCGCGCATGGACACGGGCGCACGCTCGAGGACATCCTCGCTGAACAACGCAATCCAGACGCGAACTCATGAGGCTCGACGTTCAGGTGCTGGGCAAGAACGTCGCCACGCTATTTCGCGAGCGCGACGACTACGTCCTCAAATACAACCGCGAAGCGAGCGCGGCGGACTTCGTCAGCCTGACCATGCCGGTGCGCGAAGAGGCCTGGCGCTGGCCGCGCGATCTGCATCCGTTTTTCCGGCAGAACCTGCCGGAGGGTTATCTGCTGAATCTGATCCGCGAGCAATTTGGTCCGTTGCTCGACGGCACCGACCTGTCGCTGCTGGCCGTGGTCGGCGCAATGGGGATCGGCCGCGTCACCGTGACACCCGAAGGCGTCGCGCCGGGCACGGAGTTGCAGGCGCTCGATGTGCAGGACATTCTGCACGGCGACAACACGGCCGAACATTTCGCGCAGCTCGTGCGCGAGTACGCGCGCGCGGCCATCTCGGGCGCCGTGCCGAAATTCATTGCGCCTCAGGGCGGTATGTCCAGCACGTTCTCGCCCATGCCGCTCGGCAAACCGACCATCCGGACGAGCCGCCACATCGTCAAAGGCTCGGACGACAACACGCCGTTTCTCGGCTTCAACGAGTTTTATTCCATGCGCGTGCTGGAGCGGCTCGGCGTTGCGCCGGTCGCGCGCACGCAGATGTCGGACGATGGCCGGGCCCTGATCGTCGAACGCTTCGACGTCGACGCGCAGGGATTGCCGGCCTACGGCGTCGAGGATATGTGCGGCCTGCTGGGTTTGCCACCCCATGAAAAATACAACTCGACCAGCGAGAAAATGCTCAAAGCCGCGCGAGCCTATCTGCTCGATCGCGACACCATGCGCTCACAACTCGAACATCTTGGCTGGCATTTACTGACAAATTACGTCGTACGCAACGCGGATTGTCATACGAAGAATGTGGCGTTGTTCTATACGTCGGTCGACGATGTCGCATTTACGCCCGTCTACGACATCGTCACAACGCAGGCGTACTCGCGTTTCGCGGCCAATCCGCCGGGCTTGCCGATCGACGGCCGCAAGACCTGGGCGGCCGGCAAAACGCTGGAGCGCTTTTTCAATACGCGCATGGGCATTGCGTCGCGTCAATACGCACAGATGGTTGAGGCGTTATGCGATTCGGCCGTCGCCGTCGGTCATGAATTGATCGAAGCCGCGCGCAATGAGCCGCAATGGCACGCCGTCGCGAAACACATGCTTCACGCCTGGGACGACGGCATGGCGTCCTTGCGCTCGCCGAGGAAGAGTCTGCAATTCAAGGGGCTCAAACCGGCGATCGAGGCTGCGGGTTTTTTCGCGCCTGAACCGGCGGAACGCGCGCGCGAAGTGATCGGGCACTCGCCGCTTCTTGCCAGGCGTAGCTAAACGCGAACGGCGGCGTCGCGCTACTTTGCGGTGGCTCGCCGCCAAAAACAAAGAACCCACAGCATCGGTGATGCTGTGGGTTCTTTTCAAGTCAGCCTGCGCGCTACGTCAAAGCGATAGAACTCAAACCGCCACCGCGCTCAACGCATCTTCCGTGAGCCACAACGACTCAGCCAGATCCTGCTCATTGAGATTGAGCCCCTCCCCGCCGCGATCGACAACGATAAAGTCGCTCACCTCACCCAACGCAATCAGCGGATGGTGCCACACGCCCTTCGCATAGTTCACGCCCTGCCAGCCGCTCGTCACGAACGCGCGAATCTTCGACGCATCCAGCTCGCCCGCCGGCGCCACGACCACCAGATACGGCTTGTCGTTCAGCGGCACGAACGCCTGGCTGCCAAGCGGATGCCGCTCGAGCATCTTCACCTCGAACGGCAGCGTGCGCGGCTGTCCGCGAAACAGGTTCACGAGCGTACGGCCGTTCTCGTCGGCGACGTCCACTTTCGCGAGATCGTGATAGCGGATCGTCGTGCCGAGGTTGATCGAGATCTGCTTCGCGCCTTCGAGTTCGATCACGTCGCCGAATGCGGCGAACGCTTCTTTCTTCAACGGTTCGATCGCGAGCGTTTTCATGATGCGAGCGTGCCCCACAGACGCAGACGCGACACGCCGCCGTCCGGAATGATATTGAAGCGTACGTGCGTCACCGGACCCAGTGCCGCGATTTCGCTTTCGAAATAATGCTGGTTGTCCATCTTCAGCTTCTGTTCGCCGAGCAGCACCGGCCAGAACATGGCTTGCGTGATCAGCGAACTGTCCGTGCCGCCCGTCACGTACGCGGCCTGAATCGAGCAGCGGTCCGGATAGTTGCCCTTGAAATGCGCCGTATCGACTTCGATCTTCCTGATCACGCCCGGCTGCGCCAGCGCGACGATCGCCCAGTCATTACCCGGCTCGCGACGGCGGCGCGTCTCCCAGCCGTCGCCCATGTTCACGCCGCGGCCCGGCATCAGAATCGTCGACGCGGCGCCGAAGTGCTGGTTGTTCGCGGCGACCAGATACGCGCCGTTTTCCATCGCGGCCAGGTCGAACTGCTCGGTGCGGCTCGCGCCGGCCCAGTCCACTTGCGGCTGACCATACACACGCAGACGCGCGATACCGCCGTCCGGGTAGATATTCACGCGCAGGTGCGTGTACGCGTTCGCGTCGCTGACTTCATGATAGTGGTGGCTATTGCCCTGCAACGTGGTCGACGCAACGATTTCGGTCCACTGTGTCGACTGATTCGGCACGCCGTCCACCACGCGCGCGGCTTCCACCGACGCCGCCGGCGGGAAATTACCCGTGAAGTGGCTGGTGTCGAGATCCAGTCCCTTGATCACACCCGGACGCGCCAGCTTCACCACGCACCAGTCATAGCCGGTGACGCGCTTGCGGCGCGTTTCCCAGCCGTCCATCCATTTGCCGTTGTCGTCGTACTTGCCCGGAATGAAAACGGCCGGCTCCGGATTCAGCATGCGCTCCTTCGGTGCGAAGAAATCGTCGCTGGCCTCGAGCGCCTGCGCGCCCAGACGCGGGTCCGCCAGGTTCACATAGCGGCGCGTGAATTCCGGTGCGTTGGGGTCGAGAATCGGGAGTGCCATTTTTGTCTTCCTTGATATTTGCCAGTGCGGAGAAAACGTTTCGGTTCGATGTTCGCGACGCGTGGTTGAACCTCACGCGTCGATCAGGTCGTCGAGCCGGAAACGTGCGATGCGGTAGATCTGATCGAGGCTCGCGCGCAGTTCTTCGGCGCGGCTGTTGTTCACGCGTGCCTCGAAGTTCGCAATGATGCCGTGACGGTCATAGCCGCGCACGGCGAGGATGAACGGAAAGCCGAACTTCTCGCGATAAGCGGCGTTCAGCGCGAGCAGCTTGTCGAATTCTTCCTGCGTGCATTGTGCGAGCCCGGCGCCGCTCTGCTCACGCGTGGATTCGGCCGTCAGTTCGCCGCGCACGGCGGCCTTGCCCGCGAGTTCCGGGTGAGCGTTGATCAACGCCAGTTGCCTGTCTTCGCCGGCCGTCTCGACCACGTTCGACATCTTGCGATGCAACTCGTCGATGCTGGCGAACGGCCGTTGCTGCGCGGCAATTTCCGCGACCCACGGCGAGTGCTCGAAAATGCCCGACAGCGCTGCCACGAACGCGTCGGTCGAGATACTGTTGAGTTGGTCCAGAGTGTATTGCATCGCCTTCATGCCGCTGCCCCGCGGTTGTCTCGTTGGTAAGGATGATGTTCGCGCCAGTGGAGCGCAATGTCGACGCGCCGCGTCACCCACACGCGATCGTGCTGTTCGATATGATCGAGAAAACGTTGCAGCGCGCGAAAACGACCAGGCCGGCCAAGCAGACGGCAATGCATGCCGATGGACAGCATCTTCGGCGCTTCGTCGCCTTCTTCGTAGAGCACGTCGAATGCATCGCGCAGATACGTGAAGAAGTGGTCCGCCGTGTTGAAGCCTTGCGGGCTGGCAAAGCGCATGTCGTTGGTGTCGAGCGTGTACGGCACGATCAGTTGCGGCACCGTCGCGCCGCCGGTAACGCCCACGTCCATCCAGAACGGCAGATCGTCGCCGTAGTAGTCCGAGTCGTAGAGGAAACCGCCGTATTCGGCGACCAGACGACGCGTATTGGGACTGTCGCGACCGGTGTACCAGCCGAGCGGACGCTCGCCTGTCACGCGTTCGATCGCGGCCATGCCCAGACGCATGTGCTCCGCTTCTTTCTCCGGCGACACGTCCTGATAGTGAATCCAGCGATAGCCGTGGCAGGCGATCTCATGGCCGAGTTCCACGAAGGCGCGCGCCAGTTCCGGATGCCGTTCGATCGCCATACCTACGCCGAACACCGTAAGCGGCAGGCCGCGCTTTTCGAATTCGCGCAGGATGCGCCACACACCCGCGCGCGAGCCGTATTCGTAGATCGACTCCATGCTCATGTGGCGAGCCGGATAAGCCGCGGCGCCGACGATTTCCGACAGGAACTGCTCCGAGCCGGGATCGCCGTGCAACACGCAGTTTTCACCGCCTTCTTCGTAGTTCAGGACGAATTGCACCGCGACACGCGCTTGCCCCGGCCAGTTGGCCTGCACCGGGTGGCGGCCGTAGCCGGTCAGATCGCGTGGGTAGTTCGGGTCGAGTGGCATGGTTTGACGAATGCGTGGTGATGGTACGTAAAATTCGCGTGGAACTCACGCGGCAGGCACGTGGGGCTGGCGCGAGATGCATGCTGCGTATATCTCGCGCCGGCGCGGGTCGTAAAACACCGGAAACAGCACGTTAAGCGGCAGAAAAAAGCCTTTCAGGCACCCCGCGCCGAGTTGGACCAGTGTAGCGAAAACACCCGGACCCGCCCATACACCCGGGCAGATAGTGCGTGTCACACTGAATGTATGTGCCGCCCTGCTTCCGTAGTGTTTACCCGCAACGGATCGGGCGTTGCCGCATTCTCCGGTGCGCTCGCGGAGGAAACGCCGGCAGAACCACGCGGTGGCAACGCATCCGGATCGGCCTCAGCCGGACTGAAGGACTCCAGCGCGCCGTCGTAACGCTTGGGCAGCGGCCGCGCGTAGTCACCGCGCTTGGCTGTCGAAAGACGCAGCGCGACCAGCGCCTCGGTCCATTTCACCGCTGCGGTCACACCCTCGATCACCGGCGCGCCGAGCGCGTCTTCGATCTCCGCGCACAGTTCGGCCATACCCGCGCAGCCGAGCACGATCGCGTCCGAACCGTCCTCGTCGAGCGCGCGGCGGCATTCGTCGAGGATGATGCGGCGCGCCGCCGAGCCCGGCTTGTCGAGGTCGAGCACGGCGACGTCGGTGGCGCGCACGTTACGGCAAAACCGCTTCATGCCGTAGCGCTCGGCGAGGTGCCACGCCATGCCGCATGTGCGCGCCAGCGTGGTCACCACCGAAAAGCCCGGCGCGAGCACGCTGGCCGCGTGCATCGCCGCCTCGGCGATGCCGATCACCGGCCCTCGCGCCAACTCACGCGCCGCATAGAGACCGGGATCGCCGAAGCAGGCGATCACGTAGCCATCGCAGCCTTCGCGCTCGCCGGCGGCGACCTCGGCGAGCAAACCCGGCGTCGCGAGTGCTTCGTCGTAATAGCCCTCGATCGACGGCGGTCCCATTGTCGGATTCACGGCGATGACTTCGGTGCCCGGCGCGGCCACTTCACGCGCGCAGCGGCCCATCGCCTCCGTCATGCGTTGCGTGGTATTCGGGTTGATCAGTTTGATGCGCATATCGACTCCTGTTGCATCTGCAAAATTCAGCGTGCAATCACGCGATAGAACAGCGCGGCGAGCCCGGCGCCGATGAACCACGAGAAGTTCGCCATACCGTCGAGCGAGGGCACCATCACGCAGATCACCGCGATCACGGCTGCCGGCAGCAGCGCGGCCACGGCCCGATAGTTCACGCCGTTGCGATACCAGTACGAGCCGGTGGGCGCGACCGTGTACAGATCGTCGAGAACGATTCTCTGACGCTTCACGAGGTAGTAATCGACGATCAGTACACCGTACAAAGGTCCGATGAAGCTGCCGAGAACGTCCAGCGTGTAGTGAATCACGGCCGGGTTGTTGAACAGATTCCACGGCGTGATGAAGATCGACGCCACCGCCGCGAGCATACCGCCCGCGCGCCAGCTGATCAGGCGCGGCGCGACATTGGAAAAGTCGAACGCGGGCGAGACGAAATTGGCGACGATGTTGATGCCGATCGTCGCGATCGTGAAGGTCAGCGCGCCGAGAATCACCGCGGTCGGGTAGTCGATACGGCCCACGGTTTCGACCGGGTCCGTGATCAGCTCGCCGAACACCGGCAGCGTGGCCGCGGTCGTGATCACAGTCACCAGCGAGAAGGCCAGAAAGTTGACCGGCAGCCCCCAGAAGTTGCCACGCTGCACGCTGCGAAAGCTCTTGCCGTAGCGCGAAAAGTCGCCGAAGTTCAGCATGGGTCCGGAGAAGTACGACACCACCAGCGAAGTCGCCGTGATCATCACCGGCACGACCTGCATGCCGTGATATTTGACACCGCCCAGATTGATGCCGATGTTGCGCCACCCTGCGCGATACACCATGTAGCCCGCGAGAATGAACATCACCACGTAGACGGCCGGCCCGGCAAAGTCGATGAACTTCTTGATGGTCTCCATGCCGTGCCAGAACACGAGTGCCTGCAAGACCCACAGCAGCATGAAACCGGCCCAGCCGAGCGTGGAGAGCCCCATGAAGCCGTGATGATGAACATCGGCATAAGGCAGCAACTGCGGAACGAACTTCAACACCACGATCACCAGCGCGCTCGACGCCAGATAGGTCTGAATGCCATACCACGCAACCGCGATCAGGCCGCGAATCACCGCGGGAATATTCGCGCCGAGCACGCCGAAAGTCGCGCGGCATGCGACCGGATAAGGTACGCCGTTCGCCTGGCTGGGCTTCGCGATCAGGTTGCACAAGAGGTTCACGATCGTGATGCCGACCAGCAGCGCGATCAGCACCTGCCAGCTCGTCAGGCCGAGCGCGAACAGACTGCCCGCGAACACATAGCCGCCGACGCTGTGCACGTCCGACATCCAGAACGCGAAGATGTTGTAGGCGCCCCAGGTTTGATGGCGCAACGGCGCGAGGTCTTCGTTATAGAGCCGCTCGCTGTAGCCTGCCGGCATCGACGGATCGCCGGGCGCGCCGCCGTCGGCGTAAGCGGGAATTGCGGGACTGCCGGGCGCTGCACTGAACTGAGCCATGATTCCTCCTTGGGATAGGGACCATCGATAGCGAATCGAAGGACGTTGCATCGGCCATGCCAGTCGCGCGCGCTCTGTCCGCTCGGAACAAAGGACATGCAAACCGTTGGTTGGCCGTGCCACGGATGTCTCCGTACTGAAGTACTTGTGGTTATCGCACCGCCGGCAGCCGCGGACCGCCGGCGATGCGTTGCTGCTACTTCAGGTCCGCCTCCCGGCGGCGGACACGCGTGCGCAAGCCGGCAGCGCTCACGCCGAGCCGCCTTGCAACGCCTTGATTCGTTCAGTTCAGTTCAATTCAGTGCGGCGCGCACCACTAAAGCGCGCACGCCGGCCGCCTGCCTCAGACTGGCGCGGACTTTGTCGTGGGTGAATCTCCAGGCGCACCGTTGAGTGCGCCGAATACTTCACGCAGATCGGCCGCGCCGCGGGCGGGGCGGTCCAGCATCTTCAACTCGACGCTTTGCAGATGGCGCGACATCAGTGCCGCCGCCTCTTTCGCATTGCCGGCGTCGAGCGCGGCGAGAATGGCTTCGTGGTCCTCGAACGAGCATGGGCTGCGTCCGAGCGACTCGTACAGCGCGGAAATCAGCGTGGAGCGCGCCACCAGTCCGTTCAGGCAGTCGCACAACACGGTGTTGCCGGTGAGCCCCGCCAACTCGGTGTGAAACTCGCCCGACAGGCGAATCCACGCCGGAAAATCACGCGTTTCGAACGCCTTGCGTTCCCGGCCGATCATGCTGCCAATGCTCTTCAAACGCCGCACGCCGTGACCGCTGCAAATCTTTTCCACCACCGCCAGTTCGATGATGCGGCGCATCTCGAATACTTCATGCACTTCCTGCAACGACGGGCTCGCCACGAACGCTCCGCGATTCGGTTCGAGATCGACGAGGTGGTCGGTGGCCAGTTGCGCTAGCGCCTGGCGGATCGGGCCGCGCTTCACGCCGAATACTTCGCACAACTGCGCTTCTGTCAGCTTGGCGCCCGGCGCGAGCCGATGCTCGAGGATCGCCGCGCGGATGCGCTCGGCGATCGCTTCGGGTTTCGAACTGTTGGCGGCGGACTCTGTGTCGGACATGATGTTCGTCTCGGTATGTTGGTCATCATAGGATGGACATAAAGATTGTCAACAATTTTTGATTTTAATTTTGACAAATTTTACGGTAACGGTGGGCGGTGTGTCTGTTGACTTTGGGTCTGGCTCGGCTCCGCAGCCCGTCCTGTATATGGAATGGGTTTAATCAAGGTGGAATGACAGCGTCTCATGTGAGCGCGTTTTGTCAACAAAATCGCCGGACCTTCACGGAGCATCCTGTTGGCGGCCGTCTTTTGATATGACCGTTAGTTGCGATATTGAACTGAAAGAAAACGGGCGATTGCCCGCTTCCCTTCTCTGCCGCTTCAGGCGAGGTATGGATAGTCCGACAAGCTCAGTCTGAATCCGTGTGCGTCGGCAACCAGATGCGCGTTCGCGCCAACCGGCAGCGTCAGCATGTTGCGAACATGCCCGAATTGCAGGCCGGTGACGATCGGAATGCCGATCACCGACCTCGCCTGCTCGATCACTGCATGCAGATCGTAGCCGTTGTCGTAGTCGTACGCTTTGGCGCCGGAGAAGTCGCCCAGCACGAGCGCCTGTTGCTGCGCGAGGATGCCGGACAGGTGCAGTTGATAAATCATCCGCTCGACCCGGAACGGCTGTTCGTTGACGTCCTCGATGAACAGGATGCCGCCCTTCACCGGCGGCATATACGGCGTGCCGATCAGCGAGACCAGCACCGCCAGGTTACCCCCCCACAACATGCCCGAGACGTCCACCGGCTGCGCCTGCGGCGTGTTGCTCGAAACCGTCATGGTCGGCTTTGTCAACGCGGACCAGAAGTGCTGCATGGTGAATTCGCTGAGTTCCTCAGCGCCGAAGTCGCTCATCACCATCGGGCCGCCGAAGGTCTTCACGCCGGCGCGCGCCAGCAACGCAAGCTGGATCGCGGTGAAATCGCTGTGCCCCACCAGAGCGACCGGCTGATCGGTCAACCGCCGTTGCAGCCCTTCGTAGTCGAGCCCGTGCAGAATGCGCACCGCGCCGTAGCCGCCGCGCACGGCCAGCACGATGTCCGGCAACTCGCGCGACGGGTCGGCGAGCCGGTTCAGATCGGCGGCGCGCTGGCCGTCCGTGCCCGCGAAACGCTGGTAGCGGCGCTTCGCCGCCTCCGCGCCCTCGACACGATGTCCCTGCGCATGCAAACGTTGCAGCGCGCGATGCAGCACCTCCGGATCATGCGGATACCCGGACGGAGCGATCAGTTCGATGGTGCGATGGACGGCCATGAGCGAGGACCTTATTGAACGTGGTTGTTTCAGGGCGCTTTCGCCGGGCCCGCGTCGGCACCTGCGTCGGCACCCGCTTCGGCACGTGCCGACACGCGCGCTTCGCGGCTTGCGCGCCGCCGTTCGGCAAAGAACGCTTTGAGCGCCGCGCCGCATTCGCTTTCGAGCACGCCGCCGGTCACCGTGGTGTGATGATTCAGTTGCGGATTCGCGAACGCATCGACGACACTGCCACACGCACCGGTTTTCGGATCGCGCGCCCCGAATACGACACGGGCGATGCGCGCGTGCATGATCGCGCCGGCGCACATCAGGCACGGCTCAAGCGTCACGTAAAGTTCGCAGCCCGGCAAACGGTAGTTTTCGACAGCCTGCGCCGCGGCGCGCAACGCGACCATTTCCGCATGCGCAGACGGGTCGTGCGCCCCGATTGGGTGATTGAAACCTTTGGCGATGACTTCGTCGCCTCGCACGAGCACCGCGCCGACGGGCACTTCGCCGATGGCGCGCGCCTCTTCGGCGGCAGCTTGTGCGAGCGCCATGAAGCGGCGATCGCGCTCCAAGACCGCGGATGATGCGGGCGAATCGCCGGGCACGGACCCGGCCGCTGCCTCCATCATGGCGGCGGTGCCGGAATCCATCGCGATCGGTTCGGCGACGCCATTCGCCGAGGCTGAAGAACTCATGGCATCCGGCGCTTCGTGAGATTTGAAAGAATCTGAAACCGGCACCGTGGAAGGGGCAAGCGGCTCGCTCACGGCGAACCCGCCTCTGCCGTATCGGGACTGCCGGCGCGCTCCGACAACCGCTCGGCGATCCGCCGACAGTATTCGCGTGGCAGAACCAGCGGGCCGCCGCGCAGTGATTCAAGCGCCATATCGAGCGCCAGCATGCGCGCCTGAAGCCGGCAGCGGGCAGCCCGGTCGCTCACGGCATTCAACTCCGCTCGCAGGTCGCGCAACGCGCGCAACTGCTCGACAGCGGGCGGCACGAAACCCGCGTTCTTCAAAATCCGGTTGGCGACGCGCACTTCTTCGGGGACCAGCGCATCGTCGCCCAGGGATAGCGGCGCGCCCGCGCCCGGTAACTGGTCGAACTCGCCGCGTGCGGCTGCGGCGGCAATACGCTGTTCGACTAACGCATCAAGCAATTTCATCTGCGATCCACTACGTTGCGGCCCAAGCATTCTATCAGGCAGCGCACGATCGTTCCGGCTCTCCAGCCGACGAAACCTCCTGCGGCATGCGGCTTCGAGCCGTCGCATTTCAACAGGTCAGCATCGCCTGGGTGCCGCAGAGCGCTATGACCCGTGATCGGCCAAAGGCCACCGCGCCAGCAGGACATGGCGCGTGCGCCCGAGCAGACTGTGCACCAGCGCGAACTCGCGCACATTCCAGCACACCGGCTCGATAGGGCGTGCGGCGGCCCACGGCATGCCATACGCCAGCGTGACGTGCGGCGTATAGTCCACCGCGGCCGGCGCGGCGTGCTCGCCGAAATCCGCGTTTTGCAGTTCGCGGCACAAAGCGTCGTGCAGCCTATGCAACCCAACCACACCCTCGCCGCCTGTCAGCACCAATGGTCCCGGTCGAGGCTTCGAGGCAAAGCTCACCACCGTGTCGAATTCGACGCTGAACGGCTCCATCCTGATTGACGCAGCAGCTTTCATCGCCGCGTCGACTCGCGCTTGCGGCAAACCTCCCACGAAATTGCCGAGGTGCTGCAAGGTGACGTGCAAGCGGGCCGCCGCGAGCGGCTTGCTGCGCGCGCGCGTCTCCGCGCAAAGCCGTTGCGCCAGCTTCGAGATGCCGGCCGCTGTATTGGCGTCTGGAAAGACGGCAAAAAACAGGCCGTCTGTCGGCGTTGGCGGCGCCTCGAGCCCAGGCAACCAGAATTGTTCAGGCATGGAGTTCCTGACCAGATAAAGCCGGCATGTAAATGAATCCCCGTTCATTGCACAGGCTTGCCTGAGCGCCTGATCGATTCAGACCACCCGACTATGCGAAGCTGTGCGATCGCCTTGCTACGACAAGCCCCGGGATTAGCAAGGTGTATGCGGGCCGCCGGAAACGCGCCGTTATTCGGCGGGTACTCATTTCCCGTTATAGCGCTTGCGCCTCGCACTCAAACCGATCGCGGTGACCAGCCCGTGCACAATACTGTACATTCATACAGTACAAACAGCAACGGGAACTGGTGAAAAAACAGGAAGAAAATCTGGAAGTATCAGCCGCGGCCAAAATGCTGCCGCGCGCAGGCTCGAACGCGTTCCATATGTTGTGCTGCCACGTCCGCCGGCAGTTCAGGCGCGATCTCGTCGAAATGCAGGTGCTCGATCAACTCGAAACCGGTGGAACGGAGCACATGCGTATCCTGCAGAACCTGCACGGCGTTCCAGTTTCCGCTCTTCACCAGGACCGGCAGCGGCGCACCCGAGCAGGTGATCAGCACAGCCTTCTTTCCGCCCAGCAGTCCGCGCACCACGCCATGACTGGACTCATAGGCGAAACCGCGTGCAAAGACCCGGTCGATATACCCCTTCATCATGGCCGGCATCGACATCCACCAGAGCGGATAAATCACAGTGAGGGCGTCGGCGGCGCGAATTTCATCCTGAGCCTCGGCCACATCGGCACAGACAGGGTGTTTGTCGTTGGCTGGCGACAACTCCTGCGCGTTGAGCGCCGGGTTGAATCCCATACGATAGAGGTCGTAAGTACGCTGGGTATGTCCGAGCTTTTCGAGTTCATCGGTATAGGCACGCGTCAGTCCCATCGTGAAGCTGTTTTCGACGGGGTGAGCTACTACGGCAAGATGTTTCATCTCTTCCTCCCAGACAGGTGAACGGCAACGCGCCCGGCTGAAGGTTCGCTATGGCATACGCGATTTGAGCCGGATCGTTTCGCCGTCGACCGTGAATACACCGTATCCACGGTGGTGGATGGTCTTCGGATTACGCTGCCGCGGATCTCGCCATGCTTTCAGCACCTCCACCACGAACAGGTTGTACCGGTTCACCAGCCGCGTATCGACCACCTTGCATTCAAGGTTCGCGAAGCACTGCGCCACAAGTGGCGCAGCCACGCATTCGGCCGGCAGCGGCGTCAAACCGGAAGCGTCGAATTTATCGACGATCTCGCGCCCGCTGCAATTGCCGATCTCGACCACGGCCGAGGCCAGTTCCACGGCCGGGATGGCGATGACGCACTCCCGCGTTGCGCGCAACGCGGCGAAACTGTAGTCGGCCTGGCTCACCACGCACGCCACGAGTGGCGGCACGAATTCGACCATCATGTGCCAGGACATCGTCATGACATTGGCACGGTCCTTATGGCGCGTCGTGAGCAGTACGACCGGCCCCGGTTCGAGCAGTTGGTAGACCTCCGCGAGCGGTACTTCTTTCATTGTCCGCCGCGCCGGACCGTCGCCCGTTTCAGCACGGCCCGCCTCTGCGGCATGCGCCCGAACATGGCAATCGTGACAAGCGTAGAGACGGCCAGAAATCCCATCATCATGATCTGCGACTGCATGGATATTCTCCTCGTGAGTTAGAACGCCCAAGGCCCGATGTTCGGGGTCCAGCAGGAAATGTAGGCGTCTTGACTATTGCCACGTTGACTCACGTCAAGAACGGAATGCGCCGACCACGAAGATGGCAGTGCCGCGCGCGGCAAGTGCGAGCGCACGGGCAGGTGAAACCGCATTGACGTTGGCATGGGCACTGGTGGCGCCGGGAGCACAAGCCGAAGATTACGAAATGCCTCACCGCAACTCACCGTTACGGGATCGAGCCGGCGAATGCGGCCTCGCGCGATCGTAACGATTCCGTCAGACGGCGGATCAGCCGCGACCTGGCCCCTATGGAGTTTCAACTTGACCTGAGTCAATTGGCCGGACGGGCAGCGGCTCTATCTTCAGCAAACGCAACATAGATAGCCTCGCGATCTCCGGCTTCGCCTTCTCCATCCGGATGCAGTTCAAACGAACGAAAAATATGGACCTATCGAAACACCGCACGCAGGCGCTGCTCGTGCTGGTCGCCGTCACGGCAGCCGGCATCGTGGCGTGGCGCTGGCCGGTGCTGTTCGGCTCGCATGCCGATACGACTCATATCGTGGTGTCCGGCAACATCGAGGCCCACGAAAGTGTCCTGAGCGTCACTCAGGTGCAGGCACCCATTGTTTATCTGCCTTTCGACGAAGGCGCTTATGTCCGACGCGGCACCGTGCTCGCGCGCGTCGACGATCGCCTGTATCGCCAGCAGACGGAAATCGACCGTACCAATCTGCAGGTGGCCACGGCGCAGATCAGCGCCAATGAAAGCACCCTGGCCGCGGCACGCAACAATGTCGTCAGCGATCAGTTCGATCTCAGCGAAAAGCAGCTCGACCTGGGGCGGGCGGAAAACCTGGTGAAGGGCAACGCCATTGCGCGCCAGACGCGCGACCTCGCCTTCACCGCCGAACGGCAATCCGCCGCGACGCTGGCGCACGACAAGGCGCTGGTGGAAGTCGCGAGCAACAACATCGCGCTCGCGCGCGCGAACCAGGCCGCGGCGGATGCGAAGCTCAAGCTCGACGAAGTCATGCTCTCCTACACGGTGCTGCGCGCGCCATTCGACGGCGTGATCGCGGTACGCGAGGCGGAGCTCGGCCAGCTCGCGGGATCGGGCGTCGCCATCTTCACGCTAGATGAACTCGATCACGTCTGGCTGCGCGCGTATGTGAACGAGCCGGATATCGGCAAGGTTCGTCTCAACGAGGCCGTCACCGTGACCACCGACACCTACCCCGGCAAGACGTATCACGGACGCATCAGCTTCATTTCTCCGCAGGCCGAATTCACGCCCAAAACGGTCGAGACGCACGCCGAGCGCGTGACGCTCGTCTATCGGGTTCGCATCGATATCGACAACCCCACGCACGAACTGCTGCCGGGCATGCCGGCCGATGCGTCGATCGCCTTGCTGGCGCCCGGCAAATGAGCACCGCCGCGGCCGTGACCGCGATCCATGTACGCGACCTGGTCCGCAGTTTCGGGGCCGTGCAGGCGGTGCGCGGTGTCAGCCTCGATATCGAGCGCGGAGAAATCTTCGGCCTGGTCGGCCCCGACGGCGCGGGCAAGACCACCATCATGCGCATGCTGGCGGGCGTGCTGCGACCGGACGCCGGCGAGATCTCGCTGGAAAATATCGACGTGATAGCGAAGCCGGAACTCGCGAAAGCGGCGCTCAGCTATATGCCCCAGCGTTTCGGCCTGTACGAAGATCTGACGGTCGCCGAGAACATTTTTTTCTACGGCGAACTGTTCGGGGTGTCGCGCAAAACCAATCGAACCCGCAGCGGCGAACTTCTCGAGGCCGCCGGGCTCGTGCCGTTCCGGGATCGTCTCGCCGGGCAGTTGTCGGGCGGCATGAAGCAGAAACTCGGCCTGGTTTGCGCATTGATTCACACCCCGCGCGTGCTGCTGCTGGATGAGCCGACTACCGGCGTGGACCCGGTGTCGCGGCGCGATTTCTGGGCGATTCTGTACAACCTGCGCGAAAGCGGCGTCACCATCGTGCTGTCCACCGCTTATATGGACGAAGCCGAACGCTGCTCGCGGCTCGCGCTGCTGCATACCGGGCAAATCCGCCAGTGCGATACGCCGTCACGGCTGAAGCAGACCATGCCGGGAGCCCTGTTCGCAGTCGTCGCGGCAGACCCGCGCGCGGTACACGACGCACTCGTGGATGCGCCCGGCGTGCTCAGCGCATTACTGATGGGCGACCGTGTGCACGTGCGCGTCGACGACGCGGCGCGCCGTCTGCCGGAGTTGCAGGCACGGCTTGCCGCGCGCTCCATTGCGAACGCAACCGTGAGTTCCATCGAGCCGGGCATCGAAGATGTTTTCGTCGCGCTCGTCGGGTCGGGAAGCGCAACATGAGCGCCGCGGCTCCGGTCGTGGAGGCGGTCGGCCTGACCAAACGATTCGGCGCGTTTACTGCGGTCGACGGGCTCAACCTGTCCATCGCCCAAGGCGAGGTCGTCGGCTTCATCGGTCCGAACGGAGCGGGCAAGTCGACCACCATCCGCATGCTGTGCGGGCTGCTTTCGCCCAGCGCCGGGCGCGCCTGCGTGGCCGGCTTCGACGTCGGCACCCAGGCCGAGGCGCTACGCTCGCATATCGGCTACATGTCGCAGAAGTTCTCGCTATACGGCGACCTGACCTGCCGCGAAAACCTGCGCTTTTTCTGCGGCATCTACCGGGTTCCCCGGCGCGAAATCGCCGAGCGTATCCAGCTTGCCATTTCGACCGCGGGACTCGAAGGGCGTGAAGATACGCTGGTGCGCACGCTCGCGGGTGGCTGGAAGCAACGGCTCGCGCTCGGCTGTGCGAATCTGCACCACCCGCCCGTGCTGTTTCTCGACGAACCGACCTCAGGCGTCGAGCCCGAGGCGCGCCGCCGGTTCTGGGACCTGATTCACGGCCTCGCCGCGGGCGGCGTGACAGTACTGGTGTCCACGCATTACATGGACGAGGCGGAATACTGCCACCGCATCGCGCTGATCGATGCGGGCCATCTGGTGGCAATCGGCAGCCCCAGTGAGCTGCGCGAACAGAATCTCGGGGGCAACCTGTTCGAGGTGGCATGCACGCCGCTGGGCGCGGCCCTCGCCGCGCTGCGCGAAGCGCCCGAAGTGATCGACGCCGCGATCTTCGGCGACAGGCTGCACGTGCTGATGCATCTGGGTGCGGCTAACACCGTGCTTCAGCAGTTTCTCGCAGCCCGGCATATCGAGGTGACGAGCGTGCGCGCCATCCGCGCCAGCCTCGAAGACGTGTTCGTCCAGCTGGTCACCCACGCGGACAAGGGAGTGCACTCAACATGAGCCTGCGGCGTCTGCTGGCAATGGCATTCAAGGAAACGCTGCAGATCTGGCGCGATCCGCGCAGTCTCGCCATCGCGCTGCTGATGCCGCTGCTGCAGATGGTGCTGCTCGGCTACGGCGTCAGCCTCGACATCCGGCGAGTGCCGCTGTGCATCAACGACGAGGAGCACAGTCAGCTCAGCCGCGAACTGGTGCAGGACTTCGTGTCGTCGCACTGGTTTTCCGCGGTTCGGAACGTGGACAACGAGCGTGCGCTGCGCGATGCGATGGATCGCGGCACGTGTGCCGGCGTCGTCACCATTCCGGTCAATTTTTCGCGTGTCTTCACCACGACGGGTACGGCCTCGGTGCAAACCGTGTTCGATGCGACCGACGCCAATACGACCAACATTGCGATCGGGTACGCGCAGAACGTCGTCGCGCGAATCACGGCCGCGTTCCAGACGCGCTGGCAGCAGTCCCACGGCATACCGGCACAGACCGTGGGAGCGGTCGATCTCGAACCGCGTGTCTGGTTCAACGAGACGCTCGACAGCCGCAATTTCATCATTCCGGGCGTCGTCGCGGTCATTCTCGCGCTGGTCGGCGCGCAGCTCACGTCGCTGACCATCTCGCGCGAGTGGGAACGCGGCACGATGGAGCAACTCATTTCCACGCCGGTCACCGCACTCGAAGTGATGCTCGGCAAGCTGCTGCCGTACTTCGTGATCGGGCTCATCAACGCGGCATTCTGTCTGCTGAGCACGGTGTACTGGTTTCACGTGCCGTTGCGCGGCAGCGTGGGCACGCTGATCGCCACGACCGCGCTGTTTACGCTCGTCGTGCTCGGCATCGGCTATCTGGTGTCGGTGCATATCCGCAGCCAGCTCGGCGCGAGCCAGGTGGCACTGCTGCTGACCATGCTGCCGACCAGCATGCTGTCGGGCTACACGTTCGCCATCGACCAGATGCCCGCGCCGATTCAGGTCGCCACGCTGCTCGTCTACGCCCGCTACTACATCACGATCCTGCGGGCCGTGTTCCTGAAAGGCAGCACCATTCCCGATCTCGCCATGCCGATTCTCGCTCTGGCTGTGTATGCGCTGGCCATTATCTGGATCGCCTCACGGGCGTTCCGCAAACATCTGGACTAGCACATCATGTTCGACCGTCTGCAGGTCATGTTGATGAAGGAGTTCCTCGAACTCAAGCGCGACCCGTGGGCGATATTCCGGCTGGTCGTGCCGCTCCTGCTGCAGGTGATCATCTACGGCTACGCCGCGACTTTCACCGTCAACCACGTGAGCCTCGCCGTACTCGATCTGGACCATAGCCAGGCGAGCCGCAACCTCGTCTCGCATTTCGTCGCCACGGGCAAGTTCGACGTTGTCGATAACGCCACGACGGCCGGCGCGATCACGCATGACATCGATAGCGACAAGGCGACGATGGCGCTCGTCATTCATGCCGGATTCGCGCAGTATCTCGGCAACGGCCAGAGCGCGCCGCTGCAGGTCGTGGTGGACGGCACCAACTCCAACACGGCGCTGATCGCGCTCGGCTACGTCAGCCAGATCGTCGCGCAATTCCAGACGGATCAGATGGCTGACCAGTGGTCCAATTCCACGGCGCCGGCGCCGCCCACCGTTGACGTGACGCTGCGTGAAAGACCCTGGTACAACGATACGATCGACGACCGCTGGTTCTTCATTCCAGGCGTGGTCGGCACGCTGACGCTGATGCAGGTGGTCAGCCTCACGGCGTTTGCCGTGGTTCGTGAACGCGAGATCGGCACGCTGGAGCAGATCATGGTCAGTCCGATCAAGCCGGTCGAATTCATTCTCGGCAAGACCGTGCCGTTCTTCCTGATCGGTCTCGGCGACGTTGCTCTCGTCACCGCGGTCGGCATAGGGTGGTTTCGCGTGCCGTTCGTCGGCAATCCGTTCGTCATGCTGGTCGGTGCATCGCTTTTTCTGCTCGCCGCACTCGGCCTGGGTTTGCTGCTGTCCACCTTCTCGCGCACGCAGCAACAGGCATTCGCGCTCAATTTCTTTCTCATCAATCCGCTCTTCATTCTGTCGGGTTTTGCGTTCCCTATCGCCGCGATGCCCAAAGTGCTGCAATGGATTACGCTCATCAACCCGCTGCGCTACTTTCTGGTCGTACTGCGCTCGGTATTCCTGAAGGGCACCGGCTTTGCGGTGCTATGGCCGCAACTCGCGGCAATGGCGGCGCTCGGCGGGATCATGCTGACGCTGAGCGTCCTGCGTTTTCGCAAATCGCTCGACTGAATCGCAGCTTCTGTGCGATGGGTTCCGGTTGTGCACGGCCTGGCGGACGATTCAGTGCTTGAGTATGCGTCAGTACGTCAACGCACCTGCAAACAAGTCCGGATCCACGCCCTGACGAGCTGACGATTCCCCGAGATTGCAAGTGAGCACGTTTCTTTCAGCCTGCATGGCGAATCTGATGTCGGGACATCTTTCATACGCGCGTTCCGTATAGGGCGTACGCGGACTTTTGCCAGCCCGGTTGACGTGCCGCAACGAACCCGTCACGTTGAAAAACCACCACGCCCGGCAGACGAATCCAGCACGAGATCGGCTATTTATCGACCTCGCTGCGTTGCAGCCCCGAGTTTCTTGACATTGCTCAAGCGTGGACGGCCGTTCTTTCATGAAGATATGACTTACCGCGACCGATCGCATGGCAGTCGGCCCGCTCAAACTCGAACGAAGTCGTCCATCGACCGATCATGACCATCACGCTGAACGACAGGAATCCACGCCGCGCCGCCCTGCGCACGCGACTCGCCGGCTGGCTGCGCGGACCGACTTTCCGACGGGATATCGTTATCGTCCTCGCCATCAAGTTCGCATTACTGATGGTGCTCAAGTACACCTTCTTCAATCATCCTCAGGCGGAAAACATGTCGCTGCCGCCCGAGCAAGTCGCGCAGGCGCTGCTCTCCGTGCCTGCCTCGCATCCGTCCCAAGGTGATCAACATGCCCGTTAGCGAAGTCGTAGAACTGTCGCGCCTCCAGTTCGCCATCACGGCGCTTTATCACTTCCTGTTCGTCCCGCTCACGCTCGGCCTGTCCTGGCTGCTCGTCATCATGGAATCCGTCTACGTGATGACCGGCAAGCAGATCTACAAGGACATGACCCAGTTCTGGGGCAAGCTCTTCGGCATCAACTTTGCAATGGGCGTGACCACCGGTCTCACGCTCGAATTCCAGTTCGGCACCAACTGGTCGTACTACTCGCATTACGTGGGCGACATTTTCGGCGTGCCGCTCGCCGTCGAAGGCCTGATGGCGTTCTTCCTCGAATCCACCTTCGTCGGCCTGTTCTTCTTCGGCTGGAAGCGGCTCTCCAGGGTGCAGCACGTGATCGTGACGTTCCTCGTCGCGCTCGGCTCGAACCTCTCGGCGCTGTGGATTCTGGTGGCCAACGGCTGGATGAACAATCCGGTCGGCGCCACCTTCAACTACCAGACCATGCGCATGGAACTCGACAGCATCTTCTCCGTGCTGTTCAATCCGGTCGCGCAGGTCAAGTTCGTGCACACCGTCTCCGCCGGCTACGTGACGGCCTCGATGTTCGTGCTCGGCGTGTCGTCGTGGTATCTGCTCAAGCGCCGCGACACCGAATTCGCACTGCGCTCGTTCGCGATCGCCGCCGGTTTCGGCCTTGCGTCCACGCTGTGCGTGATCGTGCTCGGCGACGAATCCGGCTACCGCACCGGCGAAGTCCAGCAGGTCAAGCTCGCCGCGATCGAATCCGAATGGGAAACCGCGCCCGCGCCGGCCCCGTTCACGATCATCGGGATTCCGAACCAGAAAGAAGAGCGCACCGACTACGCGATCCGGGTTCCCTACGCGCTCGGCCTGATCGCCACCCGTTCGCTCGACGAACCCGTGGTCGGCCTGAAAGACCTGATGGTGCGCAACGAAGCGCGCATCAGGAACGGCATGCTGGCCTACGCCGCGCTGCAGAAGCTCAAACAGGGCGACGTCACCGACGAAGCCAAAGCCGCCTTCGACGCGCACAAGCAGGATCTCGGCTACGGCCTGATGCTCAAGCAGTTCACCGCGAACGTCACCGACGCCACGCCGGACCAGATCACCCAGGCCGCGAAGAAAACGATCCCGCCGGTAGCGCCCGTGTTCTTCTCGTTCCGGCTGATGGTGGGCCTCGGCATCCTGTTCCTCGCCACCTTCGTGCTCGCCTTCTGGTTCTGCGCGCAACGTTCGCTGCTGCTGGAAAAGCGCCGCTGGTTCCTGCGCTGGGCGCTGTGGGCGATTCCGCTGCCCTGGCTCGCGGCCGAATTCGGCTGGATCGTCGCCGAGGTGGGTCGTCAGCCGTGGACCATCGCGGGCATTCTGCCGACTAACCTGTCGGCCTCGAGTCTGACCGCGGGCGACCTGTATCTGAGTATCGGCGGCTTCGTGGTGTTCTACACGGTGCTGTTCATCATCGAAATCATGCTGATGTTCAAGTACGCGCGGCTCGGTCCTTCTTCGCTGCACACGGGCCGCTATCACCACGAACAACCGTCACCGGATCAGCCGCTGGACAACCGGCCGCTGCCGACCAGCACGGTCGCCTGATTCGCCGCCACCGAGATTCAAGGGAAAAGATCATCATGGATTATGCAACCCTCAAACTGATCTGGTGGGTACTGATCGGCGTACTGCTGATCGGCTTCGCACTCACCGACGGCTTCGACATGGGCGCGGCGATCCTGCTGCCGTTCATCGGCAAGACGGACGCCGAACGGCGCATCGTCGTCAATACCGTGGGCGCGACCTGGGAAGGCAATCAGGTCTGGCTCATCACCGCGGGCGGCGCGATGTTTGCCGCGTGGCCGCTGGTGTACGCGGCGTCGTTCTCCGGCTTCTATTTCGCCATGCTGCTGGTGCTGTTCTCGCTGTTCTTCCGGCCGGTCGGCTTCGACTACCGCAGCAAGCGTGAAGATCCGCGCTGGCGCAGCGCGTGGGACTGGGCCCTGTTCGTCGGCGGCTTCGTGCCGTCTCTCGTGTTCGGCGTCGCGTTCGGCAACCTGCTGCAAGGCGTGCCGTTCTCGTTCGATACCGATCTGCGCGTGACCTATCACGGCGGCTTCTTCGCGCTGCTCAACCCGTTCGCGGTGCTGTGCGGGCTCGTCAGCGTGTCGATGCTGGCCGCGCATGGCGCCGCCTTCGTGAAGATGAAAGCGGACGACATCGTGGCCGAGCGCGCGTCGCTCGCGCTGCGGATCGCTTCGTTCGCGGCCGTGGTGCTGTTCCTGATTGCCGGCGCGCTGATCGCCACGATGATCGGCGGCTATCAGCTGGTCGACGCCGCGCCGCTCGACACGGTGGCCAATCCGCTGCTCAAGAGCGTGACCGGCGCGCCCGGTTTGTGGCTGGCCAACTACGCGACCTATCCGTGGATGGTGGCCGCGCCGGTGGCCGGTCTGGCGGGCGGTGTGCTGGCCACGCTGCTCGCGCGCTCGCGCTTCGAGAAGAGCGCCTTTCTGGCGACCTCGCTGATGATCGTCGGCGTGATCCTCACGGCGGGCTTCTCGATGTTCCCGTTCATCATGCCCTCCTCGCTCGACGGCCGCAGCAGCCTCACCGTGTGGGATTCCACCTCGAGCCGCATGACGCTGCAGATCATGCTGATCGCCGTGATCGTGTTCCTGCCGCTCATCCTGATCTATACGAGCTGGGTGTATCGCGTGATGCGCGGCAAGGTGACCGCGGCGGCGCTCGAAGAGAACCGGCACACGATGTACTGAGCGGCATTCCGCACATTTTCGCAAATCACTGGAACTGCTTACCGGGAGCACACAATGTGGTATTTCAGCTGGATTCTTGGTATTGGCGTAGCGCTTGCGTTCGGCATAATCAACGCGCTTTGGCTTGAATCGGCCCGACCGGTTCAGGGCACCAGGCGCCCTGATCAGAAGCGGGTCTGAGTCGATGGAAGGGTGTTCGGGTCGCCGGGCAGGAAGGAGCATTCAATGAGCACCGCCGCGCCGTTGGCGCAGAAAACCGACACCTTCCCGCTGGACCGCGGCTATCTGTTTTCAGCCAGTGGAACCGGCCGCGAGATAGACGCGGACACCGCAGCCGGGTGGCTGGAGCATCGGAACGACAGCAGCGGGGAATTCATCTGGCTACATTTCGACGATATTCCCGCAGTGCTGGACAGTCTGCCGTTGCGACGCATGGTGAGCATGCCGCAAGCCTTCACTGAAACCCTCAGGGAAGGCTCGCGTTCAACCCGGATGACGCACGTGCGCGAAGACGTCATTGCCGTGCTCAACGACGTCGAATACGACTTCAGAAGGCAAACGCCCCTCCAGGTGGCGACGTTGTGGCTCAATGTCGGCGACCGCTGTCTACTCAGCGCGCACGCCCGGCCGCTGCGCTCGGTCAATCAGCTGACACTGGCTATCGAAGCCGGGCAGCCCTTTCGCAGCCCCATGTCACTTCTGATCAACCTGCTGGAAGAGCAGGCCGATGTCCTGACCGGAATTGTGCGAACGGCCGCCCAAACAGCCAATAAAGTGGATGAAACGCTGCTCACCGGCAAATTGCCGAAACGTTCGAGCCTGGGCATCATACGCCGCGACCTGGTGAGCCTGCGCCGGCTGCTGGCGCCGGAGCCTGCCGCACTCTTTCGCCTCGTCAACCGGCCGCCCAGATGGGCGCGTGACGAAGACATCCAGTCGCTGCGGCAATCCGCCGAGGAGTTTTCGCTGAGACTGCGCGACATGAGCGGCCTCGAGGAACGCATCAAGCTGCTGGAAGCGGAAATCGCCAATCGCGTGGCCGAGCATACGAACAGGAGTGTGCTGATCCTCACGGCCGTCACCGTGATTGCGTTGCCGATCAACCTGATCTCCGGCTTGCTCGGAATGAACGTGGGCGGCCTTCCCTTCAGATACGACACTCGCGGATTCTGGATCGTCGCCACGATCGCCGTGCTTCTCACGAGCCTCGCAGCCTGGCTGATCTTTCGCCCGAGGCGCGATTGATGCCGGTTCATACCGGTCACCGGCAGAAAAAAAGCCCGGACGAACCGGGCTTAACACGCTACTCCCGGGGGTCCCCACCCCCAATGCAAACCTTACCCCGGTCCCGCTCGAACTCCCTTGTGCTGAATCAAGGCCGGCTTACGTCGACGATCGATCAGACCAGTCAGACGCCCGATTTCCAGGGCCACGACGGATATAAGCGTCCGCCGTTTTCCACGCTCTCACGCGCAGCCTGTGACCGGTCGCCACTATCGCGTTCGATATCGCCGGCATCCGGCCGCCCCGTATCCGCGTCGGCGAGAGGATCCGGCTGTTGCGTATCCGCGCCAGTGGCGGCCTCGCCGGGCTGCTCGCCCGCTTCGACGGGCTTCAGGTTCGCGCCGAACCACGCAACCGCCTTGCGCAGTGTCGCGACATAGTCCTGCCAGCCTTGCGCGTTGCCCGTAAAAAGCGCCTGCTGAACCGTACGCGCCAGCTGCTCGCGATCGAGCTCCAGTTCAAGCAATTCCCTCGGCCAGGAAAGAAAGGCAGCAGTGGCATGCTCGACGAAATCCCGCGTGGTCATCGAAGGCGATACATGCGTGAGCAGAGGCAAGCCCTCCAGCGAATCATGCGCGGCCACTGCTTCGTGCACGGTCTGTTTGTCCTGTTTGCCCTCTTTGTCGCCGCTGCAAATCATGAGACGATTGACCGCCTCCAGCACGTCGCCCAGATGAAGCAGCAACGCACGCCGCTCATACGCATCTTTCACGTTTTCGACTCCCTGCACACGACACCCATCCGAACCCCGCGCATGGCGGCCGACGGTGCAAACGAAACGGGCACCGCTAACGGCCGCTCACTCGCGGACGCCTTGTCGCGCCTCTGCAAGCGGACGCATGCTCACAGGATAGCCGGCTTACTCGGCAATTCGTCGCATGTCCCGGTTTCTGCCGGGAAGTGCTTCCTGAGTAACTCCGTCACCTGCCCGACGCCGCCCAGCACGCCGGCCTCATAGTTACCGCGCCTGAATTCCGCCTCCATTCGCTGGCAGATCGCTTCCCACTCGCCTCGTCTGACCCTGGCGTGCACACCCCGGTCGGCGACGATCTCCACATCATGATCGGCGAGCAGCACATAAATCAGTATCCCATTGTTGTGCTCGGTATCCCAGACGCGCAATTGGGAAAAGACGTCGATCGCGCGCTCCCGGGCCGAGATCCCTTCCCAGAGCGCCGCGATGTGAAGCGTGCCTTCAACGGCGAAACGGATCTGCCCCATGTGCGCGGCATGGCTGTCGCGCACGGCTTTGTCGATGGCCCGCAGCACCGGGACCGGAAAGGCCCGGTTCACATGCCAGCGGGTCAGGAACAGATGTCTGCTGATGCGTTCGAGATTCATGGCTACCACCTGCCCGACGCGCCGCCGCCGCCGAATCCGCCACCGCCGCCCCGGAAGATATCGCGGCCGGAACCGCCGCCGAGCCTTCCGGACTGCCCGCCGATCACGCGCGCGCCGGCGCTGGCGCCGAGACCGCTGCCGAGCAGCGTAAACGCGAGCGCGATCACACCGGCGGCGATCGCGATCAGCAGCGCGCCCGACAGCATCCACGCAACCACCGCGACGGCGCCCCCGGTCACGACGGCGCCGGGCAGCCGCCCCAGCAACACGCGCAAGACACCGCCCGCCACCAGGGTCAGCACGAAAAGAACCGGCAGATAGCGCCCGAACCGCGTTGAGCCGCTGGCACGCTGATCCGGCGCGGGTAAAGGCTCGCCGTCGACCACACGCATGATGCTGTCGACACCGGCCGCGACGCCGCCGTAGTAATCACCCTGTCTGAACCGCGGAACGATCGTCTCGTTGATGATGCGACTGCTCGTTGCGTCGGTGAGCGCGCCTTCGAGGCCGTAGCCCACTTCGATGCGAAGCGTCCGGTCGTTCTTCGCAATGATCAGCAGCACGCCGTCATCGACGTTTTTGCGGCCCAGCTTCCATTGCTCGACGACGCGAAGCGAATATTGCTCGATGGTCTCCGGCGCGGTGGTAGGCACCATGAGCACGGAAATCTGGCTTCCCTTTTTCGTCTCGAACGCTTGCAAGGTCTGTTCGAGCGAAGCGCGCTGGTCGTCCGCGAGGGTGCCGGTCTCGTCGGTGACATGCGCGCTCAGCGCCGGAATCGGCACTTCCGCGCCCGCGCCGGGCGGCAGGAAGGCGCAGAGGACAAGCAGCAGCGTGCCGGTCAGCTTCAGGATGTTCAATTTGCCGCTCCGCTGGCCGGCGTGGGCGCCGTGTTGAAATCGACCTGCGGCGGGCGGGCGATCTCCGCTTCGTTCGTGACCGAAAAGTTAGGTTTCTCTTTATAGCCGAACACACTGGCCGTGAGATTGGACGGGAACGACCGGACAGTCGTGTTGTAGTCCTGCACGGCCTTGATATAGCGGTTTCGAGCCACCGCTATACGGTTTTCGGTGCCTTCGAGCTGCGCCTGCAGGTCGCGGAAGTTGGCGTCCGACTTCAACTGCGGATAAGCCTCGGAAACGACCAGCAGTCTTGCCAGCGAACTCGACAGTTGCGCCTGGGCGGACTCGAAACGCGCGAACGCCTGCGGGTCGTTCAGCAACTCGGGCGTAGCCTGCACGGATCCGACCCGCGCGCGAGCCTCGGTAACGCCGAGAAGGACAGCCCGCTCCTGGCCTGCAAAGCCCTTCACCGTATTCACGAGGTTCGGAACCAGATCGGCGCGGCGCTGATACTGGTTGACGACCTCCGACCAGCTTGCCTTCACCTGTTCGTCCTGCCTCTGGATCGCGTTGTAGCCGCATCCGGAGAGCATCGTGACGATGGCGGCCAGCAAACCCAGATATAGCGTGCGCATTGAATTTTCTCCCTGTTTTAATAGCCGCATGGACCGGGCCGATGAGCGGAAGCATCGACACACGCCACGCGACGCAAGCGGTTCTATCCCTGCAACGAACAGTATTCGCTGTGAAGCTGGGTTCGTTGATCCCGGTCAAGCCCATGAGAACTGGCGGATCGGCGCGCGTGACGTGCGGCCGTTCAATGCGCGGGCCGGTGCAAAACCCGGCCTCATGAATCGCCATTTGCGTCGTGTCGAGGCTGCCGTCGCGAAACCCTTTCGTCAGTTGCGGACGCGCGCAGCACCCGCGCCGCCGTTGCACTGGCTACACCGCCGCCGGGTAGCAGATAGTCGATTTTTCGCGCCGTCATGCCACTGACCCGTGCTGGGCGAGTGGAGACGGAGTGCCCGCGGCGTTCGCCTCGGGCGCCGCGGGCCCTGAAGCGCCGGTCCCCGCCGCACTGGCTGCCGCCGTGGCGTTCTGTTGCAGCGCGGTTGGCGGCGCGGCGTCGCCGGTCATCAGTTGCAGCAGCGTGGCCTGGTCGAGCACTTCGCACTCCAGCAAGCGCCGCGCAATGCGGTCCAGTTGCGCGCGGCTGTCGGCGAGCGTGCGCGTCACGCGTTCGTGGGCCTCGGCCAGTTCGCGTCGAACTTCGTCGTCGACCAGCTTCGCGGTGCTTTCGCTGAAGCGCTCGCCTCGCCCGCCCGCCGACGGATAGCCCACGCCGGGATCACTGCTGTCGAACGTGAAAAGCCCCAGCCGCTCGCTCATTCCGTAGCGTGTCACCATATGCCGCACCAGCGCCGTTGCCCGGTCCAGATCGTTCTCGGCTCCGGTCGATACGTCGCCGAAAACGATTTCCTCCGCCACGCGTCCGCCGAGGTACGCGTCGAGCCGGTCCAGCAGTTCGCTCTTGCGCAGAACGTAGCGGTCTTCGGTCGGCACCTGCTGCGTATAGCCGAGCGCGGCGACGCCGCGCGGAATGATCGACACCTTCTTGACGGGGTCGCAATGTGGCCGGCTCAGCGCGACCAGCGCGTGGCCCGCTTCGTGATAGGCAATGGTGATCTTTTCCTGTTCGTTCATGACGCGGCTTCTGCGTTCCATGCCGGTCATCGCCCGGTCGATCGCTTCGTCGAAATCCACCATGCCGACCGCGGATTTGTCGAGTTCGGCCGCATGCAGCGCGGCTTCGTTGACCACGTTGGCGAGATCGGCTCCGGCAAAACCGGGCGTGCGCGATGCAATCTCGGCCAGATCGACGTCCGCTGCGAGCGTCACTTTCTTCACGTGGACCTGCAGGATCTGCCGGCGCCCGTTGAGGTCCGGCCGGTCGATGGCAATATGCCGGTCGAAGCGTCCGGGCCGCAGCAAGGCCGGATCGAGAATCTCGGGGCGATTGGTCGCCGCCAGAATGATCACGCCGGAATTCGGCTGGAATCCGTCCATCTCGACCAGCAGCTGATTCAGGGTTTGCTCGCGTTCGTCGTTGCCGGATGTGACACCGGCGCCGCGCACTTTGCCGAGCGCATCCAGTTCGTCGATAAAGACGATGCACGGCGCCTTCTTCTGCGCCTGTTCAAACAGGTCGCGCACCCGCGCCGCCCCCACTCCCACGAACATCTCGACGAACGCCGAACCGCTGATCGAAAAGAACGGCACGCCCGCTTCCCCCGCCACGGCCTTGGCAAGCAGGGTCTTGCCGGTACCCGGCGCGCCGACGATCAGCACGCCCTTGGGAATCTTGCCTCCGAGGCGCCGATAGCGCTCGGCATTACGCAGAAATTCGACGATCTGCTTCAGCTCGGCCTTCGCTTCGTCAATGCCGGCGATATCGTCGAATGTGACGTCGGTGTCCTGTGCGACGTAGACTCTGGGCCTGCTTTTGCCGATCCCGCTGAAATCACGCAAACCGCCGCCACCGCGCCGCATGAAAACACTCCACACAGCCGCGAGCATCAGTATGGGGACGATCCAGCCGAGCACCGCCGCCAACCCTATCCTGTCGGCTACACCGGTATAACGGACGCCCGAGTTGGCGAGATCCTCGATCAGATGATCGTCGCTCACGCGCACGGTCAAAAAGCGCCACGGCTCGCCATTGGCGGCGAGTCCGCTCGCGGCGGATGCCGGCAGCAAAGGAGCCGCGCCTGGCATCCGGACGCTGCCGGTGATCTGGTCCGAACCGATCTCCAGGTTGTCGAGTTGCCGCGCGACCAGCAGCCGGTGAAAGTCGCTGTACGCGATCGCTTCGGTCGGTTGCCGGTACAGGAAGATCTGCGCGAGAAGCAGCAGCACGACGCCGATCGGTATCAGTACACCTGTGTAATTCGATTTTTCGTTCATCGCCGTTTGCGCCGATCGTCAGACAGCTTGAGGGAAATCCGGCCTCGCCTGTCACTTGCCCGATGAACGGACCCAATGGGCACGCAGAAGCCCTTCGTTGTCGCGATAGCTGATCTCCAGCTCGCCCTGATGCGCATGCAGCATCGCCGCGCCGAGCCGGCGAACCAGATGCGGCCCCGTGGTCTGCACGACGATATGCTCCGGCTGCTGCTGTATATCCATGATCCGTTCGAGCGGATGCTCCTCCTTCTCGCCATCGGCCTGATGATGCAGCAAGGCCAGAACTTCGTCGGCGCGGTTCAGCAGATAGTCGCCGTCGAAAGTGATTTCTCCCGCCGGCGCCTGCTCATGAATCCGCTTGCACGCCGGGCATTGCAACTGATGCATCTGCCCGGCCGACATGCGCCACGTCCAGCGGCCGTCGTCAAATACCGCGCCGCAGTCGGGACAGCGCGAAGCGCCCGCGCTTCGTCCGCGCGGCCGGTAACTGTCGTAGATATGGGCTTGGGGCTGCCTGTCCCGGCGCATCTGTTTGCGCTTCAATCGTGTCTGTATCGTGGTCATTTCGCAGCCCCTCGTGGTAATAGTCACAGCTGATTCAAACAGGACGGGAAAGCGTGCAGCGCCAGTCGCCGCGACTCATGCGACGACCAGCTGGTCGACCACCCACCGCACGCCCTTGGTGCCCCAGGCGACGCCGCAGGCCACACGCTTTCGAGGAGCGAATCGGCCACGCCGGTCAGGCGGACCACGCCGTCATGCACGTCGACCGAAATACCGCCTGACTCGCGCCGCGAGCGCCGTTGCAACGCTTCGGCGATATGTTTGCTGACGTCGGCTGCGACCGGATCGATTCGCACCTCGATCTGATTGGCCACGCCTACGACGCCTCGCATCCGACTCACCAGTACTTCGGCCATCTGGCGCTGGAAGCCGTAATCCACCTCGCCGGTGAGCGTGACGCAACCGTGTTCCACCACCACGCGTATGGCGTCTTCGGGAAGCCCTTCCTGCCATTGCAGCGCCGAGACGATCGCCGCGGCCAGATCTTCGTCGGTGTGCCTCAATGGAGACGGTGCACGGACCACCAGGTCGAGCACGACCGCACGACTGCCGGCCACCCGCTGCACCGCTTTCTGCAAAGCGAGTTTCTGCGCGCAACTGTTCACGGAGCCTTCCAGGGTCACGATGCGGTTGAGCACCGTAGCGGTGACGTTTCTGGCATCGAGCGCAGGATCCCAAAGCAATTCCTGATCCACGTCATGCTTGAGTTCCAGATCTGATTTCATCGGTATCTCCTGCCGCTGTATGTCCTTCGTCGTGCGCGATGCGCGCCGTGAACGCGAAAGAATCCGGGAACGGATGCGTGAACCATAGTCCCGCGCCGGCAACATCCGGTTGACTCAGGTCAAGCGCGCTCGGACCACCGCTGGTGCGCTAATCTGGGCGCTGAATCGAGAGGCAGCGGTCGATGAAGCATTTCGCTACGGCATGGCGGCAGCATCGGCGACTTTGCCTGGCGCCGGCACGGCGCCTGGTGAGCGTGGGCGAATCGAGCGGCTCTATCGCGAGATAGCGATCAGGCAGTCAAGCGACAGGGCCAGGTCTGCTGCGCATCCACAGGGAGGCGGGAAATGGCGAAGATATCTTCGCAGGACAAGCGGCGCGTAGGTCGCAGCGGCGGTGCCATGAGCGCGGAGCGGATGGCGGCCGGGCCGCCGTTTCGCGACCGTGCCGAAGCAGGACGCATGCTCGCCCTACAGTTGGGCGAATACGCGGGACGTCGCAATGTGATCGTGCTCGCGCTGCCGCGTGGTGGCGTGCCGGTCGGCTATGAGGTCGCGCGGGCGCTGGGCGTCGAACTCGACGTGCTGGTCGTGCGCAAGCTGGGCGTACCGCATTATCCGGAACTGGCGATGGGCGCGATCGCCACCGGCGGGGCGCTCTATCTCGACGAGCAGACCATCCGCATGGCGCGCGTCACCCAGCCGGAAGTCGCCGCCGTACTCAACGACGAACACCGCGAACTGGCACGGCGAGAAGCGTTATATCGCGGCCCGCGGCCACCGCCGAACCTCGAAGGCCGGACAGTCGTCATCGTCGACGACGGCATCGCCACCGGCTCATCGGTACGTGTCGCCGTCGAGGCATTGCGTACCGGCAAACCTGCGCGAATCGTGGTGGCCGTACCGGTCACGCCGGAAAGCACGGCAAAACGGCTCGAAGGCTTGGCCGACCAGTTTGTCTGCACCCACCCTGCGCGTCATTTCGGCGGCGTCGGCCAGTTCTATCGGGACTTCGGGCAGACGAGCGACGCTGAAGTGCGCGCGCTCCTCGCCCGCTCCCACCAGGACACACTGTAATGCGCCGCCCGGCCTCATTCCGGCAGAACCCAGCTATCGCCGTATTTGACGTAGGACCGCTTCACCGCGGCCCAGGCAATGCGATGGGCAATTTCCTCACAGCGCGCATCCTCGGAGTGCGCCGCAACCAGCCTGCCCCAACGTTCGCCAGTCCTCACTGCGCGGAGGGTCGCACAGCCTGGGCGGAAGGACCCTGAGCCTGCGAGCCGTCAGCGAAAGCCTTTTCAAATGCGAGGGTGAATTCGCCCAGACGATCATGCGGAAGCCGCCCGATCCCCGCGGCAGCCTCGCGCCCGCCGCCGGCTGCGAACTGCCTGCACAGGTCGGCCGCGCCATAAGGATGGGCGAGCGGAGCACGCACGCTCACCGTGTATTCTCCGTGAGCGCTCTGGCTCAGCACGGCGTGAGCACGATCAGGAGAACCCGTCGCCAGAAAGTTGCCGAACGCGCCGCGCACCCGTCGTGCCCACGGTTCATCTGGCAGTACATAGATCTTTCCGTCCGCGAGAACACTGTCGGCCGACAAACTCAAGGCCCGTTCCATGTCCCGGCGCAGTGCGTTGCACAGCGCGCGCGCAATCGGCTCGTTTGCGAGGAAATCGAATGGGTTGGAGTAAGGGCGCACAGTGTTGTAAAGCCTGGCAGGCGGGATCAGAAGATCCGCCTCACTCTCCCCATAGGCGTTGTAATTGATCGCCTCTCCCAGTTCGCGCAACTGTCCGGCTTGCCCGGATTGAAGCGCGCATTTCGCGGCAAGTGTGCCGGCCGCGTGCAGGAGGTTGTCGCCATAGGCGCCGACGATCGCCCAAAGCCGGTGTTGTCCTCCGATATGACGATCCACGAGCAGGCTCGTACAAACTTCAGGCGTCGTGTCGATATATGGCTTCAGATTGGGCGCTTCAGGAACAGCTCCCGAGAAGTGGTGATCGAAGTACTCCACTTCGGCGCCATGTCGAAGCAATGCAAGCAAGGCTACCCGATTGGAGTCCAGAGAGATGTCCAGCACAGTCACCGAGATGCCTGCCCCAGGCGGAACGCGGGCAAGCAGCGCCACGTCGCGCTTGACGCCGGTGATCAACACCGACCTCAATGGCTTCCATAAGCGCAACTGATGCAGTGCGCAGATTCCGTCGGCATCGCCATTGAACACATCGAAATGTTTCATGCCCTGTCACCGTACCGGCTAGCGTCGCCAGAAAGCAGATCCGCGATGGTCAGAATACAGCCCCGATGTCAGCATTGTGGACCCGCAGGTTTCTATCCGCTGACAGCGCTCCGGTTCACTCTATTCGCCGGCTTATCCGCCACTTTGACATGGCTCAATCCGGCGGGCCACCACGCACCATCGCAGACATGACGACGCACCATCGCATTCGATCCGCCGAACATCGGCCTGCGCGGCTTCGACGTACGGTTGACTCACATCAATTGCATCGCTGACAATCGCGGTTGAATACGCGGTTGAATAATCAGAATCATCACGTGTGTTGCGAACGTAGCCCAGCACGCCGGGCCAATCGGATAATCCTTATGCACAAGTCAATTGCGTGCATCGCCTCGCTCGCCATCTTCCTCGCAGGATGCGCGCACGATCAGGCGGTCCCGCCGCAAGCACAAGCATCCCAGTCGGCATGTGTGGCAGGGCCGCCACTCGACCTCGAACGGTACATGGGACGCTGGTACGTCATCGCGGACACGCCGTTCCTGAGCGAGTCCGATTATGTGGGCAGCTATGACGAGTGGACGTTGCGCAACGACGGAAGCATCGACGACAAATATCTCGGCCGTCGTCACGGTTTCGATCAGCCGGCCACCGGAAGCCAGTTCGTGGCGAAGGTGATGTCCGGAACCGGCAACACGAAATGGCGAGTGGGATTGATCTGGCCATTCGAAGTGGTGGTCGTCACCGCCTATGTGGACCCCGACTATCGCTACACGATCCGCTGCATGGCCGACGGCAACATGCTGTGGGTACTCGCGCGCGAGCCGGTAATGGACGATGCCACTTACGCCGGCATGCTCGCCCGGCTTGCCACTATGGGCTTCAACACTGACCGGCTACGCCGGGTTCCGCAAACCGCCGGGCAAATCGGCCAACCCGGCTTTCAATGAGCGTTGCGCGGCAACGGAACCAGCCGGGAACGCGCATGACAACCCTGCCTAGGCACGCGGCAACCGAAGCCGGCACGGCACTTGATAATCGTGCTGACGCGATGTCTGCGCCGCATCAGGACGCACCCGGATTGTCCGAATACGCGTGCAGAGCGCCGCGAGCTCGCGCCGATACGCCGTCCGAACGTTCGGCGCGCGTACGCCGCAAGATCGCAAGCCCGACGTATCTGGAGACGGACGAAGACCTCGCCTTCCTGCGGGACAATCGGCAACGGCGGCAATGAACCCCGCGACGGCGAGGCTACGCCGTCAACCCACCACCAGACGATCGACCACGGCCTTCACGCCGGGCGTCGAGCGCGCTGCCCCCGTCACGATGGAACGCTCGATCACCGAGCTGAGTCGCCCCGACAGGGTTACCTTGCCGTCTTCGACGTCGACGCCCACGTGCTTCAGCTCGCGATCGGTATGGCGCTGAATGGCTTTGCGGATGCTGTACTCGATGTCGACCGGGGAAGCCGAGCCACGGATTTTGATTTCGTTTGTCACGCCCGTCACGCCGCGCATATGAACGACGTTTTTCTCGGCGATGTGGCTGCGATAACCGTCCTCGACTTCGCCGCTCAATGTCACCCAGCCCTTCTCGACCTTGATTTTGATCGCATGGTCTTCGAGGCCCGCGATCCAGTCGAGGACGACGCGCACGTTCAAGGCGATGTCCTCGTCGGTACGCCGCTCCGACTCCTGCAGCTTCACGTCGATCGCGACGACCACCGCCACGACGCCGGCGATTCTCATCGCGCATTTTTCGGCGGCGACTTTCGTTGCGTAGTCCGGAACGTGTCCGCTGATCGTCACGATGCCATCGACCACTGCAACGCCAATTCCGTTTGCGTCGACGGCCGGACTGTGCCTCAGTTCGTCCTCGACTTCCTGCTTCAGTTGACTGTCCGACTTCATGGAATTTCTCCTCCGGCTTGACCTTGCAACGCGACGGACCACGGCCGCAAACTGATTGAGCGCGGCGACCATTGCGGCGGACCAATCGTGTTCCGCCGCAAAAGCGCCACGTACCCAGACTATTGCTACCCGGCCTGATGCGATTGATCGAGGTCAAAGGCCATGCGACGCTTCACGACGTCTCGCGCCGCAATGGATCACGGTTCGCTCTAACTGTGCATCGACGCGCGGCAATGCGGACAGTTCATCAGCGCGTCGCCGGCGGAGCGCTCCTGCAAGACGATGTGCAGATCCAGCCCGCCGCGACGCGGCACGTCTACCGTCTTCGCGAACGCCGTGCGCCCGGCATGCGCGACGATACGATAACGTCCGGCCGGAAGCATCACGAACAGGAACGGGCCTTCGGTACGGGTGTCGAGAATGGCATGGCCCGACGCGCTCGCGATCGTCACGTCCACATCGGAGAGGTAGTTGCCCGCGGGCGCGGTCAACGTCATGCGCAGGCTGTAGCGAGGTGCAAGCGCGCGAAATGCTTTCGCGTCGTCCTCGCCGATTCCGCCTGTCATGTACAACACGCCATCGCGGCTGACCGGCTCCGGCAGCGTTTGCGCGGCGAGCGCCGCGCTCATCGCGAGAAACACGGATGCGATACCGATACGCAGCAAGCGTGGATTGATGAATGGCATAACGAAGAGATCTCCAGGTTCGTGAACGTCTGGAGGCGCTCCGTGCCGGCGTTTCGGCCGCTCCTCCCGTTCACATGGCGCAATACGCGCAAAGTGTGTTCAGCCGATGTTCGACCGGTGTCCGCCGGCCGTTTCATTCCTCGGGGCGAGGCCGCGCCAGCAGCAACGGCGTGCCGGCAAGACGCGCGGTGCGGGCGGCCACGCTGCCGAGAAACCAGCGCGCGATGCCGCGCCGCCCGTGAGTGCCCACGACAATCAGATCCGCCCGCCACTGTTGCGCGTCGCGGACGATTGCGTGCGCCACGTCGTCGCGTGACGGCGCCGTTTCGACAGCCTCGGTTTCAGCGCGATTCGGGAATTCGGCAAAGACCGTCGCTGCCGCCTCCAGAATCACCTTTCCTTCTTCGACGAACGCCTGCTCGAGCACGCTGATCGGCACGATATCGGTCAGCCGGACGGCACGATCTATCACGTAGATCGCACGAAGACGGGACTTGGGTGTGGCGAGTTGCAGCCCGAAGTGCAACGCGTCGAGCGAAGCGGCGCTTCCGTCCAGGGCGAACAGGATCCGGCGCGGCGATGTGCGGATCTCCGCTTCGTAGCTGGCAGGCACCACGAGAATCGAACAGGGTGCCTCGGTCGTGACATATTCCGACACCGTTCCTTCGACCCAGCGCAACATGCCGTGATGCTGGCGCGCGCCCATGACGAGCAGATCCGCCTTCCATTCGGCCGCGGCATCGATCAATGCGTTTGCCGTGTAGCCACCTTCCCTTGAAATTGCCGTGATGCCCGACTCCACGTCGATACCGGCATCCGCGAATATTTTCCCGGCGTGCGCCACGGCTTCGTCCGCATCGTGGGCGAGTTCGGCGCGCGCAAGCTGCAGTTCGGCATCCGTCTTCGATCCGAGCGGCAGGAGCACACGAGGATTTTCCGCGACGCTCACAATGCGGATCCGGGCACCCGGTAGAGCCAGGTGGCACACGTAGGCCACCGCGCGCGCCGACTCCGGCGAAGTATCGACGGCCACGAGTATCCGTTGAATTGTGCGAGTGACGTTACCACCGACGGGTGTTGTGCTCATGATCGGGTCTCCATGAGGGCGTGGTGTTCGCCCTGCTGACATCGAGATCTGATTCTCTGCGCACGGCTCTTTGGCTCGTTGATGCACGTCAAGTCGCTGCCACCGCTGCCCGGGTGGTATTATCGCTGCCGCGCGAAGGAGCGGACGCCGTTGCGTCGCCGTTGCGTCGCCGTTGCGTTATCGAGCCATCCTCGTCGCGTGCATTTGACCCGGATCAATCGTCCCTCCGGGCGGCCCCTATGCTGGCTGAGACAGAGGGATTGCGTCGTGCATCGCGACGAATCGCCTCCAGCGAACAATGCCACCAAAAAAGGACGTTCATGCCCGGCGCACACGCGCAGACGCCGTCCATCCGCGTGCCGATCCTGGTCTACCACCGCTTTGCCGCGACCGTGAACGATTCCATGACGGTCCGCGTCGCGACCTTCGAGGCACAATTAAGATTCCTGAAGGAACGCGGCTATCAGGTGGTCCGCTGCGAAACGTCGTGAACTGCTGCGCGATCCTTCCGTGACGCTGCCGCCACGGCCGGTTGTCCTGACTGTCGACTAAGGCCATCGGTCGGTCTTCGACGAACTGCGGCCGATCGTGGAGCGCGAGCGTCTTTGCAGGCATGGGGGCACGGCGCCACTCGATCTCGTTGACGTGATTCGCACGTCACACAAACTGTCGGCTTCAGTCCCACGTGACTGCATGAGCATTGCAACGGGCGCTGCTGACCGGCCCTTACAGCCCTTCCGGTATCTCGTCCTGATCGCGTGGGCACCTGACCAGCAGCACCGGAACGTGCGCGCCCCGCAGGAACGTTTCCGCGACGCTGCCCTGTAGCAGCCGCCCTATGCCATGCCGGCCTTGCGTGCCCATCACCACCAGACCCGCGCCCTGGCGCTGCACGCAACGGGCGAGACAGTGCGGGATATCGTCCGCCGCACTCTCCGTTTCCTCGATCTCGGTATCGCCGGGCACGCCACGCTCGGCCATCGCCCGGCGCGCCTCATCGAGGGCGAGCCGGCCGTCTTCACGCAGCACGTCACGAAGCTGGTCGGGATTGAAATAGCCCGCGTAACGGGACGCACACCACGGATGGACGACATACACCGCATGCAGCCGCGCTTGCGTGAGCTGCGCAAATTGCAGCGCTTCATACAGCGCCCATCGGGACGACTCGCTGCCATCCAGCGCCACGACGATCTTCTGATACATGATCCGCTCCTCGCAGACGTTGCGGACACCCCGCCCGACGTCCTGATACTGCTCATCGCGGCAGATTAGCTGGATCATCGGCGCGAATGGCTCCACGCACCTGACCTGCGTCAAGCAATCGCACGACGAGCCGGGGAAGCGAGGTCTCGCGCGCAAACATCGGCCGCCCGCGCGCATCACGCTGCGCGGCGCCTCACGTCGCGAGCCGGCGACGAAACCCCGCGCTCACACCGGGCCAACGCTTGATCGAGCTCAACGACTCGTGCGGGCCTGCGCCCACAATGACCCGATCGACAGGCGGCGGGCAGCACGACAGTCACCTTCCCGCTGGCCTGCTTTTCCAACATCGGTACATTCGGGAGATACGACATGGCGGAACATCTTTGCGAACTTTGCGGTGTCAGACCGGCGACCATCCGGGTCGCGGTCATTCAGGGCGGCCGCAGAAGGCAACTCGATGTTTGCGACTATCACTACGCGCAGCTCACGCGGCATCAACGGCAGGTGTCGCCGCTCGAATCGCTGTTTCGGGGCGGCCTGTTCGAGGGATTGCTGGACTCGGGTATGGACGGCTCCGGCCCCGAACCCGCCGCCACGCGCCACGACGGCCCGGTCAGCAAAGGCGTCGACCTGCAACAGCATTTCAGCGACCAGGCGAAGGAAATACTGCAACGCGCCGCCGAACGCGCCGTGCAATTCGGCCGTCACGAAGTGGACACCGAACACGTGCTCTATGAACTCGTCGAAAGCGAAGCAGTACAGCGCATTCTGTCGGCGCTGAAGATCTCCGCCAGCGACCTTCAGAAGCATATCGAAGCAAACGCGCCCAAAGGACACGCCACGTCGAAAGCGCCGCAAGGCGAGATTTCCGTTTCGCCGCGCCTGAAGAGTGCGCTTGAACGCGCGGTTATCGCGTCGCGCGAATTCGGACAGAACTACGTCGGGCCCGAACATATTCTCACCGGCCTCGCCGAAGTCACCGACAGTTTTGCCGGCGATCTGTTGATGAAGTATGGCCTGTCGTCTCACCAGTTGCGTCAGCAGACGTTGAAACAGGCCGGCCAGGAAGAAGCCGCACAGGCGCCCAGCAACACGCCGCAGCTCGACAAATACAGCCGCGACGTCACGCGGCTCGCCCGTGAAGGCAAGCTCGATCCGGTGATTGGACGATCGAAGGAAACCGAGACGCTCGTCGAGGTGCTGGCCCGCCGCAAGAAGAACAACCCCGTGCTGATCGGCGAGCCCGGCGTCGGCAAGACCGCGATTGTCGAGGGCCTCGCGCAGCGCATGATCAGCGGCGACGTGCCGGAAACGCTGCGCGAAAAACGCCTGATCGAACTCAATGTCAACTCGCTGGTCGCGGGCTCGAAATACCGCGGCGAATTCGAGGAACGCGTCAGGCAGGTGATGGACGAAATCGCCGCGCACAAGGATCAGCTGGTCCTCTTCGTCGATGAAGTGCACACCATCGTCGGCGCGGGCCAGGGCGGCGGCGAAGGCGGCCTGGATATTGCCAACGTGTTCAAGCCGCCGATGGCGCGCGGCGAGCTCAACCTGATCGGCGCGACCACGCTCGCCGAGTACCAGAAGTACATCGAGAAAGACGCCGCGCTGGAACGGCGCTTCCAGCCCGTGCTGGTCGGCGAGCCGAGCGTGGAGCAGACCATCGGCATTCTGCGCGGGCTGCGCGACCGTCTGGAAGCGCACCACAAGGTCACGATCCTGGATGAAGCGTGCGTCGCCGCCGCCGAACTGTCCGACCGCTACGTCACGGGCCGCTTCCTGCCGGACAAGGCCGTCGACCTGATCGACCAGGCGGCCGCGCGCGAGCATCTGTCGTCCACATCGCGCCCGGCGGAGGTGCTGGAACTCGAATCGGAAATCGCCCAGATCCGGCGCGAACAGGAATACGCGGCGTCGCACAAACAGTTCGAACGGGCCACGGCGCTCGGAGAGCAACTGTCCGGCAAGCAAACCCGGCTCGACGACGCGACCCAGGCATGGAAGCGGCGCGTGAGTACGAGCACCGCGGAGGTGACCCGTACGCTGGTCGCCGAAATCGTCGCGAAGATGACGGGCATTCCGGTTGCCGACCTGACGCAGGAAGAGAAAACCAGACTGCTGCAAATGGAGGACCGCCTGCACCGGCGCGTGATCGGCCAGGAAGAAGCGATCAGCGCGGTAAGCGATGCGGTGCGGCGAAGCCGCGCGGGTTTGCAGGCCCGCCATCAGCCGCTCGCCGTGTTTCTGTTCCTCGGCCCGACCGGCGTCGGCAAGACCGAACTGGCCAAGGCGCTCGCCGAAGTCGTATTCGGCGACGAGGACGCCATTGTGCGTATCGACATGAGCGAGTACATGGAGCGGCACGCGGTGGCGCGACTGATCGGCGCGCCGCCCGGCTATGTCGGCTACGACGAAGGCGGCCAGCTGACCGAGCGCGTGCGGCGGCGTCCGCATAGCGTGATTCTGCTCGACGAAATCGAAAAGGCGCATCCGGACGTCTACAACGTGCTGCTCCAGGTATTCGACGACGGCCGCCTGACCGACGGCAAGGGCCGCGTCATCGACTTCGCCAATACGCTGATCATTGCGACCAGCAATCTCGCCTCCGACGTCATCATGGGCACGCCGCGCAAGCGTCCCGGCTTCATCGCCGCGGACAACGACCTCGCCGCCGACAAGGGCGCCCGCAAGGACCGCCAGCCGGACGGCGTGCGCGAAGGTGTGATGACGGTGCTGCGGTCCCATTTCCGGCCCGAGTTCCTGAACCGTATCGACGAGATCATCATTTTCGAATCGCTGAACGCCGACCAGATCCGTTCGATCGTGCGCCTGCAACTCGACAAGGTCGCGCACATCGCGAAGAGTCAGGATATCGACATCGTGTTCGACGACAGTATCGTCGATCAACTGGCGAAGGAGGCTTACCGGCCCGAATATGGCGCGCGTGAGTTGCGGCGGCGCATCCGCCAGGTCATCGAGAATCCGCTGGCAAAGCAGATGCTCGACGGCGCGGTCCGCGAGGGCAACCGCGTGGTGTGCCGGTTCGATCCGCTCGCGGACGATACGGTGTTCGAACTGGGCGAAGCACCGCAGCAGGAGCTCGCCGGCACAACGCAGCAGCAAGACCAGAAAGACCCGGAAGCCGGCAATGGTGCGGCTGACGCCGGACCGGCCGCGAAACCCGCGCGCAAGCGTGCCAGCCCGGCGCGCAAGCGCGGCAACACGGACGGCGGCGACCACGCCGCGGGATAAAGCGGGGGGCGCCGGGCACGACCGCCCGGCGCTCCGCTAGACCGGCTGCGTGGTGGCTGCGGCCAGCTCTGCGATATCGTCGGTGATTTCGTCCTGACGGACCCGGCGATAGCTCTGCGTCAGTTCTTCGAGCGTATCCCGCACATTGGTGCGCGCGGCCAGCATCGCGTTCACCCTCGCTTCGTTTTCCGCGGCGAACGAGAGCATCAATGCTTCGCAGATCTCGACGAACACATATTCCTCGACGAGACCGGGAAGCAAACGTTCGACCGGCAATGTGAGCAGCGGCGGCACAGCGCGCCGCGCCACCTGAAAGCGCGAAAAATCAAACGGTATCAACCGGTGCTCGACCATCTTGCCAGAGGCGGCGCCGCCGCCCGGCAGCGCATGGATGATCGAGACTTGATCTACCGCGCGCAGGCCGAGACGCGCGTAGAGCGCATCCGTAATGCGGTTGGCCAGAGACGGCACTTCGTCGGCGTGGGAAACCGCGGGGGAACTCCATGCGAGCGCAAGGCGGCGCTCGCTGGCCGCCATCTCGCCGCGCGTGCCGACGAGCAGCAGCTCGCACCGTGCGCTATCGACGCGAGTCCGTACATAGTCCAGCACCTGCTCGTTGAACGAGCCGACGAAGCCCTGCTCCGAGCACAGCGCGATCACGATCCGCACGCCATGATCCGGCTCGGCCGAAGGTGCCTGCGCCCCTCTGCCATAGGCGAGCACGGCGCCGATCGCGGCCCCCACGGTCGCGGCCGACGAGCGGATACCGGGCAGCCGCCGCTGCGCTTCTCGCGAGCGAGCCGCGGCAATGCCGCGCATGGCGCCGATCACGGCGTCCAGTTGGCGCGCGGTGGCGGTACGCGCTTCGATTTCCGCGAGTCTGCCGCTCATTTTCCGCTCCCGGTCCGGGCAGGGACATTCGCCGCTTCCAGCGTCAGGCGCTGCACGATCTCGCGCACCGTCGTGACGAGCGCGGCCTGCGTGGCGGGGTCCAACGGCGCATCCATCCAGCCGGCTGCCATGCCTGCGCCCAGCAGTTGTTCGGCGAGCTGAGCCCGCGCCTCAGTGGCAATGGCCGGCGGCGCGGCATCGAACACGCCCTCCGCCAGTGCGGCAAGCAGCGCGATTTCATCGACCGTGCGCAGCGGCCTGAATCGTGGTTGCGCGATCAATGCCCGGATGCGTTCGCCACGGGCTATCTTGCCCGCGACGTGAGCATCCGTCAGGCCGCCGAAGCGGCTGAACATCTCGAGCTCCAGGAACTGCGCGTAGTCGAGCCGCAAGCGGCCCGACACCTCGCGCAACGCGGGATGCTGCGCCTTGCCGCCCACCCGGCTCACGCTCAGCCCGACATCCACCGCGGGACGCTGGTTCGCCGCAAATAGCGCGGCATCCAGCACGATCTGGCCGTCCGTGATGGAAATCAGATTGGTCGGGATATAGGCGGACAGATTGCCCGCGTCGGTCTCCGCGATCGGCAATGCCGTCAACGAGCCGCCGCCGAGCTTGGCCGACAGTTTCGCCGCGCGTTCGAGCAATCTCGCGTGAACGTAGAAGATGTCGCCGGGATAGGCCTCGCGGCCTGGCGGCTCGCGTGTGAGCAGTGCCAGCTCCCGATGGGTCGCGGCATGCTTGGTGAGATCGTCGATGACGACCAGCGCGTGCTGCCCGCGGTCGCGAAAGTACTCGGCGATCGTGACGCCCGCGAACGGCGCGATCCATTGCAATCCGGCCGCCGAAGCCGCCGGCGCCACCACGAACACGCAGCGCTCGGGCGCGCCGTAGCGGCGCACGGATTCGATCACCTGCTGCACGGCCGTCGAGCGCTGGCCGATCGCCACATAGATGCAGATCATGTCCGAGTGCTTCTGGTTGACGATCGCGTCGAGGGCCAGGGCGGTCTTGCCGGTTGCACGATCGCCGATGATCAGCTCGCGCTGTCCGCGGCCCACGGCGAAAAGCGCGTCGACGATCAGCACGCCGGTTTCGACAGGCTCGCTGACCAGATCGCGATCGATGATCGCCGGCGCGGGCCGCTCGATCGGCATGCGCTTCACCGTCGCCACCGGCTCGTCGCGATCGAGTGGCCGGCCTAGCGGGTCGATCACGCGCCCGAGCAGGCCTTCGCCGACCGGCACCTCGATCACCGCGCCGGTGCGGGTCACGCGCGCGCCGGCTTCGACCGTGGCGCCGTCGTCCAGCAGCACGACGCTCATCAGATCGGCTTCCAGCGTGTGCACGAAACCGCTCGCGCCGCTTTCGAAGCGCAGCAGTTCGTCGAGCGCCGCATCGGCCAGTCCCGAAACGAACGCGATACCGTCGCCGATCCGCTCCACGCGGCCGAGCGTGTCGGCATAAGGCGCGGGCGCCGTGCGGGCCAGCACCTTGCGCTGTGCCGCGAGCCAGGCGTCATCGCTCATTTCAGCTGGCAGCATGACTGTCATCGAGCAGCGCCTCCTTGATGCGAACGAGTTCCGCGCCGAAGCTATTGCGCACCACGGCATGCGGCGAGCGCAGTTCGAGGCCGGCTATCAGTTGCGGATCCACTTCGAAGTTGACCGGCACCTCGCGCTTCATGCACGTTGCCAGCATTGCGCGGCACTGGTCCTGTTCCTGCGGGCTCAACGCTCGCGGCGCGGCGAGTAGCGGCACCGCGCCGTCCTCCCAGAACCCGGCGCGCGCGCTTTCCGGAAGCCGTGCGATTCCCTCGGCAAGGCCGTCGACAAAACCGCTCACGCGCATGCTCTCCGGCAACCTGTCGAGCAGCTTGGCGGCGATATCCACGGCAAGCCGGCTGGCCCGTTCAGACGCGAGCTTGTCCTGCTCGGCGCGCGCTCCCGCGGCTTCGCCTTTCGCTGCGGCTCGCAACGCGTCCGCTTCGGCCTGGGCAGCGTTTAAAAGCGCCTGCTTCTGCGCCGCGGCCTCCGTGGCGACGGCTTTCATGGCTTCGCCGTGCGCCGCCGCGAGCTGCTGCGTTTCCTGGGTCGCCTTGTCGCGCTCCTGCACTGCGACGAGCTTCGCCGCCTCGGCATCGGCGATCAGGGCCTGCGCCGTCTTCTGACGTTCAGCGATGATGCCAGCGACCGGGCGGAACAGGAAACGCGCGAGCAGCCATATCAGCACCAGTGCATTGATGGTCTGAAGCGCGAGTGTCCACCAGTCAATTCGCATGGCGTCCGCCTATTTCGCAAACGGGTTGGCAAACAGCAGCAGCAAGGCGATCACGAGACAATAGATCGCCATCGTCTCGATCATGGCCAGCCCGACGAACAGCGTGCGCGACACGGTGCCTGCCGAATCCGGCTGCCGCGCGATCGCGTCCATTGCCGCGGCGACCGCACGGCCTTCGGCGAGCGCCGGCCCGATCGCGCCGAACGAGACGGCAAACGCTGCCGCGGCGATACTGACGACTTCGATAAGGTTATTCATGAGACTTCGCCCTTTTTGACACTGACATGGTGCGGATCGCCGATCGCGGCGCCGATGAAGACCATCGAGAGAACAGCAAAGATGTAGGCCTGAACCGCGCCCGTGAGCAGATCCAGCGCCATCAGCGGAATCGGCACGAGCAGGCCGGCGAGCGACAGCAGAATGCCGATCACGAACACGCCGCTCATGACGTTGCCGAACAGGCGCACCACCAGTGAGAACGTGCGCGTGATCTGCTCGACGACGTTCAGCGGAATCATCACCCAGCTCGGCTCCGCGAACGACGCGAGATAGCCCGTCGCGCCGCGGCTGCGAACGCCGTAAAAGATCGTGGCGCCGAGCACGATCAGCGCGAGCGCGGCATCGGTTTCGAGGTGCGCGGTAGGCGGCGTGACGCCCGGCACCAGCGCGCACCAGTTGGCGACCAGCACGAAGACGAACAGCGTGCCGATCAGCGCGCGATACGTTGCGGCCTCGGTTTGCATGGTGTCGCGAATCTGCTGGTCGATCGTCTCGACGAGCAGTTCTAGCGCGGTTTGCGTCTTGCCGGGCGCAAGCGAGAGTCTTCGGCTCAGCACGACAGCCCCGGCGGTGACGATGGCCATGATGCCCCAGGTGATCAGCACGGGCCCGGTGATCGGAACCGGGCCAAGCTGCAGAAGCGGCGCGATGGTAAGCGGTGATTCGGTCATGACAGACGTCCGTAACGCCGTAGCGCGATCCTGCGTGTGAGCAGCACGCCCGCCATCCCTGCCAGCAGCGCCAGCGCGCCCACGCGTACGAGCACGAACAGCAACGCACAGGTCAGCGCGATGCGCGCGATTTGCAGCGCCAGCGCCGCGACTGTCTTGCCAGCCGTGAACAACGGCCAGTTCCAGCGCAGCGAAAGGAAATGCCACGTGCCCGCAACCACGCCGAGCGCGAGTCCGATCACGAGCTGGGCGGCGAGCGGCGCTAGCGGCCATGCCAGCGGACTATTCACGATGTGCTCCCTGTTGACGATGCATCCATTTCCATGCGGACCAGAAGCCGAGCGCTGCCCCCACCATGAGAAGCGGCGCCGAGAAAAATACCCGCGTACCGAAGGTGCGGTCGAGCCAGTGTCCCAACGCCAGCCCGAGCAGTGTCGGCACCACGATGGCCCAGCCGAGAATGCCGATCTGGCCGAGCCGGGTGCCGAGCGAGGGCTCCGGCTCCGCCCGCCCGCGCGCCGCGCGTTCCGCGGCCTGCTGGGCCGCGCCGGCCAGCTTGTCCTCACGAGAGCTGCGCTCGTCGCGCTGCGGTGTGCTCATTACAGCGTTGCTCCCGTGCCGGCCGGATTTGCGCCATCGGCCCCGGCTCGCGGCCGCAAATAGCGCAGCATCTGACGCACCGCGCGCGCATGCAGTCGCATCTGGTCGACGCGGGCGCGCCGCGCTGCCTCGTCTTCGTCGGCGTGACGGCTGCGCACGATCGCTTCGAGGCCTTCCAGCGAATCGCCCGGAATCGCTTCGCGGCACGCGATGGACACCGTCGCGCCGCCCGACACCAGCAGCACGCCGCCGTTCACCGCGCAGTAGCGCAACACGTTGTCCGTACCCGTCCAGCGGACCACCGACGACGTCAGCTGCGTGACGAAATCGGCATGACCAATACGGATGCCGAACGAACCGCTTGCGTCTTCCGCCCGCAACGAGACGATTTCGACAGCGTCGAACCAGACTCGCGACGGCGTCGCGATGGTGAGCCTCAAGGCATCCTTGCTCATGCCGCCGGCTCCTTTTCAGCGGGAGCAGCCTGTTGCGCGGTGCTCTGCTGCGCGGCGGCCGCCTCCCTTTGGCGCCCTTCATCGAGTGTGCCGATCATGTACAACGAACTCTCCTGCCACGTATCGCACTCGCCCGCGAGAATCGCTTTACAGCCGGCGATCGTATCGGCGAGCGCGACCGAGCGGCCGGGCTCGCCCGTGAACGCCTCGGTGACTGCGAACGGCTGGGTCAGAAAGCGCTGCAGGCGGCGCGCGCGGCCGACCAGTGCGCGGTCCTCGGCGCCCAGTTCTTCCACGCCCAGCAACGAGATCACATCCTGCAACTCACGGTAATGCTCGATGATGCGGCGCACTTCGGTTGCGACCGCCGCATGTTCTTCGCCCACCACCAGCGGATCGAGCAGGATCGACGACGACGCAATCGGATCGACGGCGGGATACATGCCTTCGGCCGCCATCGAGCGGGACAGCACGACCATGCTGTCCAGGTGCGCCGCAATCGCGGTCACGGCGGGGTCGGTGAAGTCGTCGGCGGGCACGTACACCGCCTCGATCGCCGTCACCGACACACCGCCCACGGACACGATGCGTTCCTGCAAACTCGCGACTTCGGTCGCCAGCGTGGGTTGGTAGCCGACTCGCGACGGCATGCGCCCGAGCAGACCCGACACTTCGGCGCCAGCCTGCACGAAGCGAAACACGTTATCCATCAGCAACAGGACGTTCTGCCGACGTTCGTCGCGAAAGTATTCGGCAATCGTCAGCGCCGTGAACGGCACCCGCCAGCGTGCGCCCGGCGGCTCGTTCATCTGTCCGTAAACCAGTACGGTGCGCGGCAATACGCCGGAGGTCCGCATGTCGAGCAGCATCTCGTGACCTTCGCGCGAGCGTTCGCCGACACCGGCGAACACCGAGATACCTTCGTAACGCTCGACCACTGCATGAATCAGTTCCATCACCAGCACGGTCTTGCCGACTCCGGCGCCGCCGAACATGGCCGCCTTGCCGCCCTGGGCGAGCGGCGCGAGCAGATCGATCACCTTGATGCCGGTCGAGAACAGCGTACTGGTGCCCTTGAGCGACGCCAGCGGCGGCGCCGCGCGATGAATCGGGCGACGCTCGATCTGCGCGGGAAGCGCCGGGCCGTCGTCGCGCGTCGCACCGGTTACGTCGAGCAGCCGGCCGAGCACCGCTTCGCCGACCGGCGTTTCAATCGGACCGCCGGGGGCCTGCACGCGCGTGCCGCGCCGCAACCCGGCCGTGGTCTGCAAGGCCAGTGCGCGCACCATTGTTTCGCTCAGATGCGCCTGGACCTCGGCGAGCACCGGCGCGAGATCGTCAGGCGTGACGACGAGCGCATCGCCGACGGCGGGCAGCGCATCACGCTCGAACCTGACGTCGACGATCGCGCCGCGCACGGCAACAACGTAGCCATCCCGTGCAGCCGACGGAGTTGCTGAAAACGCTGCTGCTGAATGACTCGGCATGGTTGGGGCTTCCGCGGCAAGGTATGAACAGCCAGAAGATATGCCTGGAATGCTCCACAAAACTGATTTTCATCAAATGTCCGAGAGATAGAGGCGAGAAATACCTTGGCCGCGAACAGGCTGTCCGCCCTTGCGCCGGACACACCGGTGCGCGGACATGCGACCTTGCACGGACTGATCCAGATCAACTGCCGAGCCTTCATGAAGTGACCTAATCCACCTATCTAAAAAACAGTGAGGTCCGTCATGAAGAACCTGGCAGATTCATTTTCGGCACCATCCGTTCCAACGCCGGCCGGCCAGACTGGCAGCGCGGTAGCGAAGCCATTGCGGCTCGGCCTGCTCACCGCGCTGGTGATCGGTTCGATGATCGGCAGCGGCGTCTTCTCCCTGCCGCAGAACATGGCATCCGGCGCGGGCGCCGCCGCCGTGCTGATCGGCTGGCTGATCACCGGCGTCGGCATGTTGATGCTTGCGTTTGTCTATCAGACGCTGACAACCCGCAAGCCTGAACTCGACAACGGCATCTACGCTTATGCGCGCGCCAGTGCCGGCGAGTTCGTCGGCTTCAATTCGGCCTGGGGCTACTGGGTCAGCGCGTGGATCGGCAATGTCGGCTATCTCGTCATCGTGTTCGGCACGCTCGGCTACTTCTTTCCCATATTCGGCGACGGCAACACGCCCGCGGCCGTGCTGGGCGCGTCCATCGCGCTATGGATCATGCATGCCGTGATCCTGCGCGGCGTGCGCAGCGCAGCGGTGCTCAACGCGATCACCACGGTCGCCAAGGTGATCCCGCTGCTGCTGTTCATCGTGCTCGCGGCCATCGCCTTCAGAAGCCATGTGATCGCTCAGGACTTCTGGGGCAACGCGAAGCTCGGCAGCGTCTTCACGCAAGTCAAAAGCACCATGCTGATCACCGTGTGGGTGTTCATCGGTATCGAAGGCGCCAGCGTGTTCTCGGCCCGCGCGCAGCGGCGCGAGGATATCGGGCGCGCCACGCTGCTCGGCTTCGTGGTGGTCCTGCTCCTGCTGATGGCGGTCTCCCTGCTGTCGCTCGGTATCGTGCCGCAAGGCGAGCTCGCCGCGATGAAGAACCCCTCGATGGCCGGCGTGCTCGACAAGGCCGTCGGTGCCTGGGGCGCGGTGCTCATCAGTATCGGCCTGCTGGTCTCGGTGGGCGGTGCGTTGCTGGCGTGGACCCTGCTGGCGGCGGAAACACTCTTCACGCCGGCGAACGGCGGCGTCATGCCGAAGTTTCTGGCGCGCGAAAACAGTCACGGCGTACCGGCCAATGCACTCTGGGTGACCAACGGACTGGTGCAACTGTTCCTGATCATCACGCTCGTCTCCAACGCGACCTATCAGGCGCTGATTTCGCTTGCGACTTCGATGATCCTGATCCCGTATCTGTTCTCCGCTGTCTACGCGACTGGCATCGCCATGCGCGGCGAAGGTTACGCGCCGGCGGAAGGCGCGCGCACCCGCGACATGCTGATCGGCGCGGCCGCAACCGTTTATTGCTGCTGGCTGCTGTATGCCGCCGGCCCCAAGTATCTGCTGCTCTCCGCTCTGCTCTACGCGCCCGGCGTGCTGCTGTACGGCTGGGCGAAACGCGAACGCGGCGCACGTCTGTTCAAGCCGTTCGAAGCGGTGATCCTCGCGGCTCTGCTCATCCTCGCCGCCGTGGCGGCATGGCTGCTTTCCACCGGCGCGCTCGGTTTGTAAGCCGCCGCTCTTCAGGAGAAACTCAATGACATTCGGCGTCTATTCCGAAATAGGCACGCTGCGCAAGGTCATGGTCTGCCGCCCGGGACTTGCCCAGGCGCGCCTGACACCGGCCAATTGCCGCGACCTGCTGTTCGATGACGTGCTGTGGGTATCGCAGGCAAAGAACGACCATTACGCATTCGTCAGCACGATGCAGGAGCACGGCGTCGACGTGCTGGAAATGCACGATCTGCTGGCCGACATCCTGCAAGGCCGCGAGGCGCGCGACTGGGTGCTCGAACACAAGCTTGCGCCCGGCACCGTGGATGCGGAACTGGCGGCGCAACTCAGGCCCTGGCTCCAGGAGATGGAGCCGGGCGAACTCGCCACACGCCTGATCGGCGGGATCGTTCGCGCCGAATTGCCGTTCGAGGCCGACGGCCTGCTCGCGCAATGCACGCCGCCCTCGGGATTCATTCTGCCGCCGCTGCCCAACACGCTCTTCACGCGCGACAGCAGTTGCTGGATCAACGACGGCGTCGTGCTCGGATCGATGTACTGGCCGGCACGGCGACAGGAGACGCTGCTCGCCACCGCCATCTACCGCTTCCATCCGCTGTTCAGCAGCGGAACACGCGTGTGGTGGGGCGGCCCGGAAACGGACCACGGCGGCGCGACGCTCGAAGGCGGCGATGTCATGCCGCTGTCGCGTGACGTCGTGCTGATCGGCATGGGCGAGCGCAGTTCGCCGCAAGGCGTCGCGCAGCTCGCGCGGGCCCTGTTCGCCGGCGAATCGGTCAAGCAGGTGATTGCTGCGCAGTTGCCGCGCTCGCGCGGCGCGATGCACCTCGACACGGTGTTCACCTTCTGCGATCGCGACCTGGTCACGATCTTCCCCGAGGTGGTGGATGCCATCCGTTGCACGAGTTTGCGCCCCGGCAAGCAGCCCGGTCAGCTCGACGTGCGGGCCGAAAGCGCGCCGTTTCTGGACGTGGTCGCGCAGGCGCTGGGTATCGGGACGCTGCGCACCGTCGCCACCGGCGGCGATACGTGGGAATCCGAGCGCGAGCAATGGGACGACGGCAACAACGTGATCGCGCTCGCGCCGGGCATCGTCGTGGCCTACAACCGCAATGTGTACACCAACACGCTTCTGCGCAAGGCAGGCGTGGAAGTCATTACGATCCCGAGCGGCGAACTGGGCCGCGGGCGCGGCGGCGGCCATTGCATGACCTGCCCGATCGAACGCGCCCCCCTCTGACGCGAAGCGCGCGTCGCACCTTTGGAGAATCCGCTCATGGCTTTCAATCTACGCAATCGCAGTCTGCTCAACATGCAGGACTTCGCGCCGCGCGACATCCGCTTTCTGCTCGACCTCGCCTCCGAGCTGAAGCGCGCCAAGTACGCCGGCAACGAAGTCCCGCGGCTCAACGGCAAGAACGTCGCATTGATTTTCGAAAAGACCTCGACGCGCACGCGTTGCGCATTCGAGGTCGCCGTGCACGACCAGGGCGGCCACGTCACCTACATCGACTCCGCGAGTTCGCAGCTCGGCCGCAAGGAGTCGCTCAAGGACACCGCGCGGGTACTCGGACGGCTCTATGACGGTATCGAATACCGCGGGTTTCATCAGAGCGTGGTCGAGGATCTCGCGACCTATTCGCATGTTCCGGTCTGGAACGGACTCACCGACGAATTCCACCCCACCCAGGTACTCGCCGACCTGCTCACCATGCAGGAATTCGGCGAGAAACCGTTGCACGAGCTATCGTTCTGCTACCTCGGCGACGCCCGCTTCAACATGGGCAATTCGCTGCTGATCGGCGGGGTGCAAATGGGCATGGACGTGCGCATCGCGGCGCCGCGCGAATTGTGGCCGCACGACGAACTGGTAGCGCAAATGCGGCTTCTCGCCGAGCGCACCGGCGCCAGCGTGACGATCGTCGAGGATCCGCATGAGGCGGTGAGCGGCGTCGACTTCGTCTACACGGATGTCTGGGTGTCGATGGGCGAGCCCGTCGAAGCGTGGGGCCCGCGAATCGATCTCCTGCGCCCCTATCAGGTCAACGCCGCGCTGATGAAAGCGACCGGCAACCCGCGCACCCGCTTCATGCACTGCCTGCCCGCCTATCACAATCTCGACACCGACACCGGCCGGATGGTCCACGAGCATTTCGGCATGTCCGAACTCGAAGTCAGCGACGAGGTGTTCGAATCGGATGCGTCGATCGTCTTTTCCCAGGCTGAGAACCGCATGCACACGATCAAGGCCGTGCTTGTGGCAACCCTCGCTTGAGGCGCTCACCATGCGCATTCTGATAGCGCTGGGCGGCAACGCGCTGCTGCGCCGCGGCGAACCGATGACGATGGCGCGCCAGCTCGACAATATCCGCCGTGCCGCGAAGCAGATCGCGCTGCTGGCCGACGGCAACCAGCTGGTGGTCGCGCACGGCAACGGTCCTCAGGTCGGACTGCTCGCCTTGCAGGCGGCCGCCGCCGGCGGCGCGGAAAACACCGCACCGCTCGACGTGCTCGACGCCGAATCGGAAGGCATGATCGGCTATCTGCTCGAACAGGAACTGGCCAACGCATTGCCCGCCACTCGCCACGTCGCGACCTTGCTCACGCGTGTCGAGGTGGACGCACACGACCCCGCCTTCGCGCACCCGACCAAACCGATCGGCCCCGTCTATACGAAGGCGCAGGCCGAAGCGCTGGCGCAGCGCAACGGCTGGAGCATTGCGCCGGACGGGACGGACTTCAGGCGCGTCGTTGCTTCGCCGAAGCCACAGCGCATTGCGGCGCTGAAACCGGTTGAATGGCTCGTGGAGCACGACGTGATCGTGATCGCGGCCGGCGGCGGAGGCATTCCGGTCACGCTGGCGGCGGACGGCCAAACCCGCACGGGTATCGAGGCCGTAATCGACAAGGATCTGTGCAGCGCGCTGCTCGCCGCCGATGTCGGCGCCGATCTGCTGCTGATCGCGACCGACGTGGATGCGGTCTATGCGGACTGGCATTCGCCGACGCAGCGTGCGCTGCGGGAGATATCGGTAGCGGAATTGAGGTCGCTTGCATTTCCCGCCGGCTCGATGGGTCCCAAGGTCGAAGCGGCGTGCGACTTCGTTACACGCACCGGCAAACGCGCGGTGATCGGCTCGCTCGAGAATATCGAGGCGATGGCGGCCGGCACGGCGGGCACGCAGATCAGCCCGTGACAGCACCGTCGTAATGCAGTGAGCCTTCGCCACTAAGCCGTTCGCGGAAGAACCTCCGCGAACGGCCTGGTGACGCTCTTACAATATCGACTCAGACCAGCTTCGACGGAAGGCCGCTACTCGGTGTGCATCGGCTGGATTGCCTTTCTGTCCGCCGACTTTTTCTCGCGTTCGGTTGCCGTGGTTGTCGTGGATGTCGTCGCCGAACCGGCTGCCGAGCCTGCAGGCACGGCCGACTGGGTAGCCACGCTGCCCGCAGCATGCCGTTGCCGGACCGCGCCAACCGGCGGCACCGCGAGATCCGGCTGAAGGTCCGACAGGATCTCGAAGAACTGCCGGCTGTACGAAAGCGCCTGAGCGGCCCCCGCAGGCGCAAGCAACGTGGGTAGACACAGAATCTCCGGCAGATTGCCCGCCGCACATGCCCGGGCAACCACCTCCTGCGTTTCGGCAATCCCGAACCGGATTGCCTGCAGGTTCAAAGCCGTAAGCCGCTCGAACGCCTCCATGCTCCGGGTGGTGATGCCGCACAACTGGCCGAAGCCGGCGCTTTCCGTATTGAACCATTGCCCGGAAATGATCTGAGCCATCATGCCTCCAAAGTTGATTGCCGACCCGCGTCGGCCGCTTGTCTGCTAGATGCCCGGCATCACCGGATACGGCTCGGTGTGATCCTCCACCCGTTTGACGCCGGGGATGTTTTGCGCCGCCACCCGAACCGCGTCGACGGCTTCCATCGCATGGAATACGCCCCACAGATGCACGACTCCGTCGGTGACGACGATATTGCGGCCGGCAAAGCTCCATTTACGGCCCGCCAGTTCGCCCATCAACATCGCGCGGATCTCGGCGTCCGAGAGCGTGACGTCCGATGCCGGTTCGTCCGGCACGCTGGCCAGCGCCTGCACGAGATTGGCGCGGCTCACGATGCCCACCACCCGCCCCGCCTGCGTTACCGGCACACGCTTGATGCGCCGCGTCTCGAGAATGCTGGCCACTTCACCGAGCGGCGTGTCGGGCTGAACCGTCACCACATCGGGGGTCATCACGTCGCGCACTTTCACCGCATGAGTCTTGATGTAATCCCTCGCTTCATGGCTCGCGGACCAGACGTCGAGCCATGAACTCGGCTTGCGCTCGTCGGTGCCGATTTCGGTGCGGCGAAGCAGATCGCCTTCGCTGATCATGCCGGCGATATGGCCCTCCGGATCCAGAACCGGTGCGCCGCTGATGCCGTTGTCGACGAAAATTCTGGCGACCTCTCTCACGGTCATGTCGGGTGTGACCGATATAACGTTGGTGATCATGACATCGGATGCGCGCATGGTAAGCCTCCTGGACAGTTAGGATCATTGAATTCGTGGGACCGGCACGTCCCGGCCGTCAGTCTCGGAACGCCGGCAAGCCCCCGGGTGATTTCAGATTAGGCCGGTGCGACGCCCTTCCGTTTGACGTGGATCATCCCGAAGGCCGTTGCATGCATCCGCCGATCCGTGCGCGGCGACAGAACCCTCGCGCTTGACTCATATCAACCCGGCACGGGCCGTCTGCTGTCGAATGAAGAAGCGCGCATGGGTCCTGGATGACCCAGGTCAACCGCCCCGTATCGGTGAAGGAGATACTGGTCGCCACGTCATCAACGTCCGGAGAAAAGTTATGGCCCAACTAATGAAAGCTGCTGTCGTTCACGAATTCGGCGCTCCGCTGCGTATCGAAGAGGTTCCCGTCCCGCAGGTGGGGCGCGGCCAGATTCTGGTGAACATCAAGGCGTCCGGCGTCTGTCACACGGACCTGCACGCGGCCGACGGCGACTGGCCGGTCAAGCCCACCCTGCCCTTCATTCCCGGTCACGAAGGCGTGGGCTATGTCGCTGCCGTCGGCGAAGGTGTCAAGCATGTCAAGGAAGGCGATCGCGTCGGCGTGCCGTGGCTTTATACCGCCTGCGGTCACTGCGAGCATTGCCTGGGCGGTTGGGAAACGCTGTGCCAGGAACAGCAGAATACGGGCTACTCGGTCAACGGCGCTTACGCCGAATACGTGGTGGCCGACCCGAACTTCGTCGGTCATCTGCCCGCGGCCGTCTCGTTCGAAGATATCGCCCCGATTCTGTGCGCGGGCGTGACGGTGTACAAAGGCATCCGCATGACGGACGCGCGGCCGGGTCAATGGATCACGATTTCGGGGATCGGCGGCCTCGGCCATGTCGCGGTTCAATATGCCATTGCGATGGGCCTGCGCGTGGTGGCCGTCGATATCTCGGAGGACAAGCTGGCTCTTGCCCGCGAACTCGGCGCAACGCTTGCGTTCAACGCTTCGGAGTGCGACCCCGCGGCGGCGATCCAGAAGGAAATCGGCGGAACGCACGGCGTGCTCGTCACCGCCGTATCGCGCAGCGCCTTCGCTCAGGCGCTGGGCATGGTGCGCCGCGGCGGCACCGTTGCGCTGAACGGTCTGCCGCCGGGCGACTTTCCGCTGCCGATCTTCTCGACCGTGCTCAACGGCATTACCGTGCGCGGCTCCATTGTCGGCACGCGCCAGGACTTGCAGGAATCACTCGAATTCGCCGCACAGGGCCGTGTGCGTGCCCGAATCCATCTCGACCGGCTGGACAATATCAACCATGTTCTCGCCGAATTGAAGAGCGGGAAAGTGGATGGACGCATCGTTCTGAATCTCGATTGAGCAAGCGGGCGAGCGGCAGAGTCGACGAAAGAGAAAGCGGCGCGAGCGCCTGAGCGGCTCGCGCCTTTTTCGTTTGAGGCCTCTTCCCATGACGTTCTGGTGAATGCTTGCCCCGGTCGACGTTGTGCAGGCGAAGCGTGAAGAAACGATGAACAGGCCGCGAAGCACGCCACGAAGCACGAAGCGATTGAGACGCTTGCGAGGGGATTGAAAAGAAACAGCGGAGAAAGAAGCGCGCGCCTGACGGAAATCGCTCAGCACTCAGGCCCGGCGGAACCCCGGCAGAACATCACCGTGACTGAACCGACAGCGTATTGGACATCTTGAGACGCAGCCATTCCATGCCCTCGCGCAAACCGGCCAACACGGCTTCGCGTTCCGTCGGAAACACGCTGCTGTGCCTGAACTCGTGGTTGAAAATTCCGTCCGGCGTGTGGTGGCTGAGCTTGATCGAGCAGTCGTAGCCACCCGTTGTGCGATGCGTGGTTGCGGCGACCGACCAGTCGCCGTCGCCCACGCTACCCGAGATCGTCATGAGTCGCTCCTTGGTTGATGCGCCGTCCATCCCATCAGACGTCTTCGGCGCGCCTGCATCGTCCCGCGTGGTCCAATCTGCCGGGCATGGCAGGCGCCGCATGTACGGTGCCCGTCCGGTCGCCGCCGGGCAAGCATGTCTATCCCACCGTCAGATTGTCGATCACCGCATGAACACCCGGCGTCGACCATGCCGCGCCGCGCGCGGCCGAGCGCTCCGCCATCGAGTCGACCGTGCCCGTCAGCGTGACCGTTCCTTCGTGCACCTTCACGCTGATGTGCTTCGCTTCGCGTTCGGCGTGGCGTCGCAGCGCCTTGCCGATCTCTTCGCCGATATCCAGCGCGGCCACTTTGCCGCCGATCCGGATGAGGTTCGAAACCCCGGTCACACCGCGCATATGTGAAATCGTGCGTGTGGCGACATGGCTCTGATAAGCCCAGTCGACCTCGCCGCTCAATGTCACCCAGCCTTTCTCGACCTGCACCTTGACCGCGTCCTCGCTCAAACCTACGGTCCAGCGCATGATGGAGCGAACGGCGTTGGCGAGTTCCTCGTCGGTTCGCACATCTGAATGCAGCAGGCGCACGTTCAGTTCCACCACGACGGCCTTCACGCCTGCCACACGCTGCGCGGCTTTTTCCGCCGCAAGCTTCTCCGCGTAGCTGACGGGATGCCCCGATAGCGTGACGACACGGTTATGCACTTCGACGCCGATGTCCGTAGCGTCGACTGCCGGATCCCAAGCCAGTTCGTCTTCGACCTGCTGCTTCAATTCCATGTCCGACTTCATTGCGTGCTCCTTGTTGGCATACGGCTGGCGGCGGCGCGCGGCCCACGAAGCCACTCGTGTTCCGCGCGGCCACGGATCAGTTGATCTGCAGGCGCTTGCGTTCGGAGGCCGCCTTTTTCGGCAAGGTGAGCGAGAGTACGCCGTCCTTGTACTCCGCCGCCGCCGCGCTCTCGTCGACTTCGCTCGCCAATGAAAAGGCACGGCTCACGGCACCCGCGTAACGCTCGCGGCGAATCACCCGTTCGCCTTCCTTCATTTCCTGATTCCGTTCGACTTTCGCGCTGATCGAAACAAGGTTGCCGTCGATTTTTACGTCGATATCCTTCTTGTCGACGCCCGGCAGTTCAGCCTTCACCGTGTACGCGCTATCGCTCTCCGTCACGTCGACCTTGATGTCGGCAAGCGGCGCTTCGCCGCCTGCGCCGCGCAGCGGCCGGAACAGGCCCTGAAAAAGTTCCGACATGGGTTCGAGGGGAAAGGGATCAAATCGGGTCAAGTTGCTCATCGTCCTGCTCCTGATTCATTCAATGACATCGTGGATACCAGATCGCGTCGCACGCCTCATACCGGCCCGTTTCACGCTGAACCCGCAGCCGGGAGCGGTGCACCCCAGCCTGCTCACACGCGCGGCTTTCGCTGTCGCGGCGAACATGCTGTACCGCTAACTTTAGGCGCGCCTGCAAAGCATCCATTGACGTGTGTCAAGTGGCGCACATCGCAGCCCAGGACGTCCGCAAGCATGATGTCGGTCAAGTCGCCGCGATGGTCCGCATCTATTCTGAAAGAACCCTTGATGCCCGACGGAGAGTTCCATGCCTGCTCACTTTTCACCGGCACATCAGCGTCCAGTTCACAGACGGCAACGCGAACGGCTGGCGCAGCGAGGCTGGCGCGCGCTCGACCGCGCGATGCAGAGGCCGTCGACATATCGTCACCCCGCGGGCCGCATTCGCCGCATCGAAACGCACATCTCGGTCGTGTACCTGGCCGGCCGGTATGCGTACAAGCTGAAGAAGCGCGTCAATCCCGGTTTCGTGGACTTCACGCAGGCACGCGCGCGCGAACGCGCGTGCGCCGACGAGTTCCGGCTGAACCGCCGGCTCGCCCGTGAGATTTATCGCGGCGTCGTATCGATTACGCGCCGCGGGGGCTCGTACCGTGTCGCGACAACGGGCGAGGTCGCCGAGCACGCCGTCCTGATGCGACGCTTCGACGAGCAGGAAATTTTCAAGGCATTGCAGGCGCGCGGCGAACTCGGTTTCGCGGAAATGGACGCCCTCGCCGGACAACTTGCGGCGTTCCACCGCCGTTCCTCACGCACGCCGCCTCGCGCGGTCTTCGGCTCCGCAGCGTTTGTTCAGGAACAGATGCAGACCGTGGTGGAAGCACTCCGCCGTGAAACCGGAGCGCGCCTGCCTGCCCGGATTTCCGCCTGGTGCGGGAGCGAAGGCCAACGCCTTGCCGGGCACTTCGCCGCGCGTCACGCAGGCGGCTTTGTGCGCGAGAGCCACGGCGACCTGCACCTCGATAACATCGTTCGGTGCGGCAAGCGCGTGCTCATGTTCGACTGCATCGAATTCGACGACGCCTTGCGCTGGATCGACATCGCCAGCGACCTGAGCTTTCCGTTGATGGATCTGCACGCGTGTGGCCGGCAAGATCTCGCGGCGCGCCTGTTGAACGGCTGGCTGCAACGTACAGGCGATTTTGCGGCGCTGCCGGTGCTGCGTTACTACATGGTCTACCGCGCATTGGTGCGCGCCCTCGTGGCAGTGTTGAAAACACGCGATCAGCCGCCTGATGAGGGCCTCGCGCGCGCCATGCCGTACCTGAATCTGGTCGAGCGCATGATCGCGCCGCAGCGGCCGTACTTGCTGCTATGCCACGGCTACTCCGGATCGGGCAAGTCAGTGGCGAGCGAAGCGCTGGTGAGCCTGGTCGGCGCCGTGCGTCTGTCGAGCGATATCGAGCGCAAGCGCGGCCGCCCCTTCGCGCCTATCGATTCCCGTCCGCTGCCGGCCGAAGCCTACACGCACGACTCGATCGACCGGCATTACGATCTGCTGCTGCAATTGGCGCAACAGGTGCTGCTGGCCGGCTACCCTGCGCTGGTCGACGCGACCTTTCTCAAGAGCGCGCATCGCGCCCGCTTCGCCGCGCTCGCACGCTCGCACGGCGTGCCGGTTTTTCTGCTCGATTTCCATGCGCGGGTACGTCAACTCGAACAGCGCGTGCAGGCGCGCGCCGCCGCTTCCCATACGGAATCGGACGCCGGCCCGCTCGTGCTGATCCGGCAACTGGCGAACGAGGAACCGCTCTCCGCGGAAGAAATGCAGCGAACGGTGAGCTTCGATACGGAAGTGCCGCTCGCCGATTTCGGCCGTCTGGACTACTGGCGAAAACTGCTGCGGCGGCTTTGCGAGCCGGAAGCGGCAGCGCCGCCGGAGGTGGCGAGCGGCTAGCGCGAGGCATCTGTCAGGCAAGCTCCAACGCGAGTTCGATCAGCAGGGCCGCGTAACGAGCTGGAACAACGGCGCACGCAAGATCAAGGGCTACACACCCGACGAAATCATCGCCCGCCATTGCTGGATGATCTCGGCCTCGCCGCGGCGCTGGAGTGGCTGACGGACGACTTCACGCAGCGCTTTAACGTGGCCGCCAGACTGCGCATCGATACCGACGACGCGGGCTTCACGCCTTTGGCGTCCTCCGCGCTCTTCCGCATCGTGCAGGAAGCGCTGACGAACGTGGCCCGGCATGCGCAGGCAAGGCAAGTGAAGCGGTCGTCCGGATTTCTTGCAATGCGAAGACCTGCTCGATCCATATCGACAACAACGGCCGCGGAACCGTACTCGAAGACACCGGCAGACGCGGCTCGTTCGGCCTGCTCGGCATGCGCGAACGCGTGCGTCAGTTGCGCGGCACCCTGACGATCGACAGCACCCCAGGCAACGGCTTCAGGATCACCGCCACGATTCCGCTCAGTGCGATTCGCCCGGATGAGACGCCGCCGGTTTGACCGGCCCGGCTGAAGCGGCAGCAACGCGTGCTTCGCCGCCTGCCGCCGCCTGTACGTCTTGCCGCAACGCGGCAATCTCGTCGCGCAGTGCCTTGATGTCGCGATGCATTTCCCGCCGCAAGATCCGCTCTTCCTGCTCGACGAACGTCGCGGCAATGCTGGCGAAGACCAGCGACAACAAGCCGTAGCCGAGCAACACCACGAAGGCGGCGAAAACGCGTGATGCGGGCGTGGTCGGCGCCATGTCTCCGTAGCCGACTGTCGCGCTGCTCTCGAATGCGAGCCAGACGCCTTCCGCGTACGTATGCACGCCCGGTTCGAGCCAGTAAAACCCCGCCCCCGCTGAAGCGAGCAGCAACACGGCTATCACCAGCAGCAACCCCAGGCGGCCCGGGGAGAAAAAGCTTCGCAACGACACGACGATGCGCGCCGCCACCAGCCCCACGAAGACAACGCGCAACAGCCATTCGAGCGGCGACCACGGCAACGCGCCCCACGCCACGCTGATCGCCGAGCCCGCTGCGATCAGGACATCGTAAGCGTTGCGTGTGATGAACCGTTCGGGCTTGCGGCTGAGAAAGGCGATCCGGCCAAGGACCATCGTGAATCCCGCGGACATGGACGCATAAAGCGCACGGCCGGCCAGATGAAACCGGGACGCAGCGGCCAGTTCGAAATAGAACGCGGGAATTGCAAGCAGGCTGAGAGCGAACAGCACCCACTGCATCCAGCGCCATGCCCGCATGGCCCGCGCGTCGTCGTGAACGTCGACCCCGGCGAGACCCGCAACGCGCCAACTCTCCTTCATGTCGCCACCGTCGTCATGACGCCGCGCCGATGAACGAGCGGAATTCCGTTTCGACCGAGCGAATCTGTCTGGCACACGTTCCATACAGCCAGCCGGGATTGCCGTCCGCGCGGTACATACCCCGGCACATTCCCTTGACCTGGATGGTCGATATACCGCCCGCGCCGCTCGTTCGCGTCGCCCACACATAGACGGTGCCGAAGGTATGCGGCTCGGCCGTTTCGATCGCCGTGTCGTCCGCACGCCGGATCGGCGTCGCGGAGCGTTGCGCCACGTACAGTCTGGTGCGGCTCCACAGCAGCTCGCAAGCGGCGGGAGAAGAACAGTCCACGTGCGCCTGCTCGCGCGCCGTTTCGAGCGCGACCTCGGTGTCGCGGCGTGCCGCCATACGCGATTCTTCGGTACTGCAGCCAGCAAGGATGATCATCAGCAGCGCAAAGGCTGCCAGCCGCCCGTTCTTCATATCAGCCTGTCCATTTTCCCGTTCAGCGGCGCGATGCGCCGTTGCAAACCATCGGCCCGTCTTTTGCAAACTCGCCCGTTTACAAAAGTATGGGCAGGACGCCTGTTGGGATTTGACCTGGATCATCGTCTAACGTGTGAGACGCACGCACGCATGCCGGCCGCCGCCGATGCGATGCGCCGCCACATCGAGGAAACGTATCACTGGCGCTGCGAAGTGCCGATCTATCTCGATGCCGTCGAATTGCCGGCTTGGTGGGCAATGTGGGCGGGGATCCGTGTGTCGCCGTCGCGAATGCAACCACCGCACACAGCGTGCCTGCGTGCGTCGTTGCAGGCGAGCAGCCCGGCGGATAAAAGTCACCGTGGCCCGTTCAATGCGGAATGATCCAGATCAATCCGCGTACGGTGCATGCCTGACACAGTGGCGTTATGAAATCGTGCAGGGGATCATCACATGAGCGCACTGCCGCAGACAGCCGCCTGGGCTGTCGACGAATATCAGCTTGACCGCACCGCCGGCGTTGAAGAGAAACTGAAATTCGCGCTGCGCTACGCAGTGCTCGCACCGTCGAACCATAATACGCAGCCCTGGCACTTCATTCTGGATGGCGACAGCGTGACGTTATGCGCCGACCGGTTGCGCGCGCTGCCGGTGGTCGATCCATTCGACCGCGAACTGATCATGAGTTGCGGTGCGGCGCTGCTCAATCTGCGCGTGGCGCTGAGCCACTTCGGCCTTGCCTACGCGATCACGCCATTTCCGTCTTCCGCCGACCCCGACGTGCTGGCGCATTTGCGAATCGTCCCTGACGGACATTGCGACGCCAGTCTCACGCCGCTCTTCGCGGCGATTCCACGCCGCGTCACCACCCGCGAAATCTTCGTGGACGAACCGCTGCCTTCGCTCATCCAGCAACAGCTCGAAGAAGCCGCCGAAGCCGAAGGCGCGGATGTGGTCTGCATCTCGAACGCGCCGATGCGCGAGAGTCTTGCCGAACTAATCGCCGAGGCCGATCGGGTGCAGTTCAAGGACCCGCGTTTTCGCCGTGAACTGGCCAGCTGGATTCATCCGCGACGCCATGCGGACGGTATGCCCGCGCTGTCCGCCGGCATGAGCGTGCTGCTCGATCTGGCCGCGCCGCTACTCACCTCCGTCATTCGAACCTTCGACCTGGGCGGTGGCTTGGCGGCGGCGCATCATGCGCTGGCTGCGGGCTCGCCGCTGCTCATTTGCCTCGCGACGCCGACAGACGATGCCGCCGCCTGGCTGGCGGCCGGCCAGGCACTGGAGCGGCTGCTGCTGGTCGCCGCGAATGCCGGGATCACGGCGTCCTATCTGAATCAGCCGATCGAGCTGAGCGGGCTTCGTGAGCGGCTAGGCGCCGTGCTGGCGATAGACGCGACGCCGCAACTGCTGTTACGCGTCGGCCGCGGCAAGCCGGCGCCTCATTCGCCGCGCCGGCCGCTTGCCGAGGTTGTTTCCTGAGGCGCGACGCCCGCTCAACGCCTGTTCGACGAGGCCGCGATGAAACACTTTTTCAGACTCGGTACTGCGACGCGCGATCCGGCCCGCGCGCGCCCGGCCACCGGCGAGTCGGTATCGCATATCACGCTGCCCGCGCCCCTGTCGAGCGGCGGCCTGCCTCTGCTCGACGCCCTCTCGAAACGGCGAACCACACGCCGCTTCGCCGCGACCGACCTCGACGAGGCCACCCTCGGCCAGTTGCTCTGGGCGGCCAACGGCGTCAACCGCAGCGAGCCCGACGACGGCAGCGGACGCACGGCGCCGTCGGTGCTCGCCTTGCACGAGATCGACGTCTATGCGGCGCTGGCCTGCGGCATGTATCGCTACGACCCGTTGCAACATTGCCTCGAACTGGTGAGCGCTGCCGATCTGCGCGGACTGACGGGCTACCAGGACTTCGTCGGCGAGGCGCCGGTCGAACTGGTCTACGTAGCGGACCTTGCACGCATGCACGACATCGCCCAGTCGCAACGTGAACCGTTCGCGTATGCCAGCGCCGGCGCAATCGTGCAGAACGTGTACCTGTTTTGCGCCGCCGCCGGCCTCGCGGTCGCCGCCCGAAGCTGGCTCAATCGCAGCGCGTTGGGCGCAGAGATGCACCTCGCGCGCGGCAGCTTGCCGGTTCTCGCGCAAACCGTCGGCCACTTCGATCAATCCGACCCCGCCGGTACGCGTGACGCGCCTTGACGTGTGCCCACGGAAGATGCCGCGCTTCCCGGTTGACGTGCATCAATAGCGCTATCCGCCACCCGGTCATAGTGATTGCACACACACGCTGATTCAGCGTCGTCCGGTCCGCGCCGCAATCCAGGCTCAGGCGCCGGCACTCATGGCCAACAAGAGCCCTCCCTAATCGGTGAAGCGTTGTAAGCGCTTCACCCCTTCATGTTTTATTGGAGGAGACTATGTCTACCATCGATACCGCCCCGCCCAACTCCACCGCGTTGCAGATCCCGCTTGCCCGGGACGCCAGCATCGACGGCATGGAGGCTTATCGCGCCCTCGTTGCCGAAGCGAGCCAGGATCACGAAGCGTTCTGGGCACGTCTTGCCCGCGAACACCTGACGTGGCGCCGCCCATTCACGAAAGTACTGAACGACGCAGACGCGCCGTTCTATCGCTGGTTCGAAGACGGCGAACTGAACGCCTCGTACAACTGCCTCGATCGCAATCTCGCCAACGGGCTCGCGGAGAAAACCGCGATCGTGTTCGAGTCGGACGACGGCAACGTCACGCATGTCACCTATCAGGCGCTGTATCACCGCGTATGCCGGCTCGCCAATGCACTGCGTGCCCGCGGCGTGAAGAAAGGCGACCGCGTGGCGATCTATATGCCGATGTCCGTGGAAGGCGTAGTCGCGATGCTCGCGTGCGCACGCATCGGCGCGCCGCACTCGGTGGTGTTCGGCGGCTTTTCCGCCAAGTCGCTGCATGAGCGCATCGTCGATATCGGCGCGTGCGCGATCATTACCGCGGACGAGCAGGTTCGCGGCGGCAAGACCCTGCCGCTCAAAACGATCGTCGACGAAGCGCTCGCAATGGCCGGCACGGCCGGCATCAGGACGGTGGCCATCTACCGGCGCACGGGCGGCCAGATTCCGTGGATTGCCGGCCGCGATACATGGCTGCACGAACTCGAAGCGGCGCAGCCGGACACCTGTGAGCCTGAGTGGGTCGGTGCGGAGCACCCGTTGTTCGTGCTCTACACGTCCGGCTCGACGGGCACGCCCAAAGGCGTCCAGCACAGCACCGGCGGTTACCTGCTGTGGGCTGCCGTGACGATGAAGTGGACCTTCGACATCAAACCGGCGGATGTGTTCTGGTGCACGGCGGACATCGGCTGGATCACGGGTCACACCTATATCTGCTATGGGCCGACCGCGGTCGGCGCGACGCAGGTGATCTTCGAAGGCGTGCCTACCTATCCGAACGCGGGACGCTTCTGGGACATGATCCAGCGCCACAAGGTCAGCATCTTCTACACGGCGCCGACCGCCATCCGCTCGCTCATCAAGTCCGCCGACGCCGATCATTCGGTGCATCCGGACAGCTTCGACCTGAGCAGTCTGCGCCTGCTCGGCACGGTCGGCGAGCCGATCAATCCGAGCGCCTGGACGTGGTATGCCCAGCATGTCGGCGGTGGACGGTGTCCCGTGCTCGACACTTTCTGGCAGACGGAAACGGGCGGACACATGATTTCTCCGTTGCCGGGCGTCACTCCGCTCGTGCCGGGTTCGTGCACATTGCCGTTGCCGGGCATCGACGCGGCGATCGTCGACGAAACCGGTCAGGAAGTGCCGAACGGAAACGGTGGCGTGCTGGTCATTCGCAAGCCCTGGCCTTCCATGATCAGAACCATCTGGGGTAATCCGGAACGCTTCCGGCAGGGGTATTTCCCCGAAGAGCTCGGCGGCAAGCTGTATCTCGCCGGCGACGGCGCCATCCGTGATCGCGACACCGGCTACTTCACCATCACCGGCCGTATCGACGACGTGCTGAACGTTTCCGGCCACCGGCTCGGGACGATGGAAATCGAGTCGGCGCTCGCCGCGCATCCGCTGGTGGCCGAAGCCGCGGTGGTCGGGCGTCCCGATGAAACCGCCGGCGAGGCGATCGTGGCGTTCGTGGTGCTCAAGGCAGAGCGGCCGTCCGGAGCCGACGCAAAGCGCGTGGCCGACGAACTGCGCGCGTGGGTCGGCAAGGAGATCGGCCCGATCGCCAAACCGAAGGACATCCGCTTCGGCGACGCCATGCCGAAAACGCGCTCCGGCAAGGTGGTGCGCCGGCTGTTGCGCTCGGTGGCCAAAGGGGAAGTCATCGTGCAGGACACGTCGACGGTGGAAAACCCCGCGGTCATTTCACAGTTCGCCGACGCCGCCTGACACGCAGGCGAGCACGGATCGCGCATCTCTTCCGGCGCGATCCGATGTCGCGCGTGCACCCGCACGTGCGCGCGCAACCCAATTTTCAGCGTTCCTGCATGGAACGGAGGATGTCATCATGAACATCAAGGCTCCCAATCCCGCTTCACTCGGCCTCGCCGGCTTCGCCCTGACAACGTGGCTGCTCAGCATGATCAACGCCGGCTGGTTCAGCGGCAACGCGATGGGGATGGTGCTTGCCGTCGCGTTCGCTTACGGCGGCACCGCCCAGGCGCTCGCCGGACTGATGGAAATTCCCCGCGGCAATACCTTCGGCGCGACCGCTTTCCTCAGTTACGGCGCCTTCTGGTGGTCGCTGGCGCTGTTCGTGCTGTTTCTGCACGGCACGGTGCCGGCCGCGTTTATCGGTTGGTATCTGTTTCTGTGGGGCGTGTTCACGCTCTATATGTGGGTGGCGACATGGCGATCCGCACGCGTGCTGCAACTGGTGTTTCTCTCGCTGTGGATCACGTTCTTCGTGCTCGCCGCGAGCGAATGGACCGGACTCGAATGGCTGCATCACGCCGGCGGCTACCTGGGAATGCTTACCGCGCTACTGGCGTTCTATCTGTCGGCCGCGGAAATCATCAACGAGACTCATGGGCACGTGGTATTGCCTACAGGTGTCGCGAGCGAACGACTTGCTCTGACGTTGTCGATTCAGGAAGAGTTGCCGCTTGGCCTGCCGATCGAGGAAAAGCTGCGCAATGCGTGATGAGGTTCGCTGCTGATGGCGCTCGTGTTGCCGCCTTTGTATTGCCGCCCTTGTATTGCCGCAGCGTTTCGCCATCCTGGGCGGCGCTGCGGCACACGAATTTAGCGGGCTTTGCGGCGGGCTTTACTGCGTTTGCATCGCGCCGCCAGGCGCTCGACGCGGCGCCGCCCGCTGTTACGTCACGACATCTCGATGATCACCTTCAACGCATGCGAATCCGCCGCGCGGCCGAAGGTATCGTAGGCGTTCAACACGTCGTCCAGCTGGAAATGATGGGTGATGAGTCTGGCCGGATCGATCCGGCCGGATTGCACCGTCTTCAGCAACATCGGTGTACTGACGGTATCGACGAGGCGCGTCGTAATGGAAATGTTGCGATCCCACAGCGATTCCAGATGCAGATCCGCCTTCACCCCATGCACGCCGATATTGGCGATCACACCACCGGGCGCAACCAGCGCCTGGCACAACTCGAAGGTGTCGGGCACGCCCACGGCCTCGATCGCGCAATCCACACCGACGTGCCCGGTAAGCTTCATCACCTCCACGACCGGTTCGGCCACCCGGCTGTCGATACACGCGGTCGCGCCGAAACGGCTCGCCACTTCGAGCCGGCGCTCGTCGCGATCGATCATGATGATCTGGGCCGGCGAATAGAACTGCGCGGTGAGCAGCGAAGCCAGTCCGATCGGCCCGGCGCCGACAATCGCCACGGCGCTGCCCGGCTGCACCTTGCCGTTGAGGACGCCGCATTCGAAGCCGGTCGGCAGGATGTCGGACAGCATCACCAGCGCTTCTTCGTCGGCACCGGCGGGAATCGGATAAAGACTCGTCTCCGCATGCGGAATGCGCACATATTCGGCTTGCGTGCCGTCGATACGGTTGCCGAGAATCCAGCCGCCGGTCGTGCAGTGCGAATACATGCCGCGCCGGCAATAATCGCACTTGCCGCATGCGGAGATGCACGAGATCAGCACGTGATCGCCCTCTTTCAACGAACTGACCGCGGCGCCGACCTGCTGCACGATGCCCACTCCTTCGTGACCCAGAATGCGGCCGGGCTGGCACGTGGGCACGTCGCCCTTCAGAATGTGAAGATCGGTACCGCAGATCGTCGTGCGCGTCACCTTGACGATGGCGTCGGTGGCGCTGGCGAGTTGCGGCATGGGCCGCTCGTCGAGCGACTTCTTTCCGGGACCGTGATACACGAGTGCTTTCATGGATTACCTCATTGGTCAGTCAAGGCCGCAGCGAGACAGGCATCACGCTCAGGCCGGGGTGTCATGCTCCGTCTTCGCCTCTTCACGGATCAGCAGTACCGGGCATGTCGCAAGGCGCACGCAGCGCTCGGCTACGCTGCCGATCACCATGCGCCGCACACCGCGGCGTCCGTGCGTGCCCATCACGAGCAGGTCCGCGCCACGGCGTTGCACACAGCGTATCAACGCACCGGCGATGTCCTCGGCAATGCCCTGGGTCTCCACGATCTCCGCTTCGCCCGTGACGTCGAGTTCGCGCATCTGGGCGAGCGCGCCGTCGAGCAGGCTTTGCCCGACCTGCCGCGCGGCGTCGGTCAACAGATGCGGATCGCAGGCGCCCGCATACGTAAAAGCCGCCGATTGATCCAGCACGTAAACCGCCGTCAACTTGCCGTGCGCGAGCCGCGCGAGCTGGATCGCTTCGGAAAGCGCGCACTTCGAGGCTTCGCTGCCGTCCAGGGCCACCACGATGTTGTCGTACATGACTCACTCCAGAAGAAAACGTTGGAACGTTCGTTAGACATCAGTTGCGCGTGACGCCCTGTTGAAGAAGCCGCTCGGCCGCGTCGAAAGCCGCACGTATCACGTCGTCAGGATCAGGACCCTGGCGATGCTCGAGCGGCACGAGTTCACCGCTGCGCAGCACCAGGTCGAGACGCGCGTCGAACACGGTGCGATTCAGCGCGGTATCCGGCACGGCGCGGCGCGCCTCGGGCAGGTCCTTCGACGCCCGCGCATGAATCACCTCGATAGCAAGGTGGCAACCGGAGATGGCTCTGCCGAACCGTTCGAGCCGCACCAGCTGTGCTGCGGCCTCGGACTCGATTTGCGCGGATCCCGCAAATCCGAGGTAGACGATCTGCATATCAATTCCCATGCGGCCTCCGCGCGTGCTGTCCTGCTATCGACCGTTGCTGCAGCGAAGCCGCATGGGCAACGAGCCTATTGAGAGATCATCGGCACTATTGGCGCCTTGCGATTGACCTGCATCAACGGGGTGTCAGACCCACACAGCCTGCGCGGCCGTGTGTTTGGACGCGGTAGCGTTCGCGAGATGGCCGGGCCGCTGGACAGGCCGCGTGTGCTATTTTCTGGAGCCCGACGCGGCTTGACCATTACGACCTTTCCCATGCACGACGCGCATACAGAGACGCCCCTCGCCCTGCCGGCACATAGCTCATCGTGGGCACTCTTCTGCATTTTTCTGAGCCTCGGCCTGACTTCGTTCGGCGGCCCGGCGGCCCATCTCGGCTACTTTCGCGACGAGTTCGTCAGACGCCGCCGCTGGCTCGACGAACACACGTTCAGCGACGTGGTTGCGCTGTGCCAGTTTCTGCCGGGTCCCGGCAGCAGCCAGGTCGGCATCGCCATCGGCCGGCTGCGCGGCGGCGTTGCCGGCGCGATCGCGGCCTGGCTCGGCTTCACACTGCCGTCGGTGCTGCTGCTCGTCGCGTTTGCTTATGGCTTCACGCTTCTGTCGGATGCGAACTCGCTTCATCTTCTGCGGGGACTGAAGATCGCGGCGGTCGCGGTGGTCGTCCAGGCGGTCTGGTCGATGGGGCGCATGCTCTGCCCCGACCGCACCCGCGCAACGATCGCCGCGGCCTCCGCGATCGCCGTGATCGTGTTCGGCGCAGCCTTCGGGCAGATCGCGTCGATCGTCGCCGCGGGGCTTGCCGGCGCTGCGCTGCTGAATTCGTCGACCGAGGTGCCGGGCGCACCGCCCGGCATGCCCGGATCCAGAGCCGGCGCGCTCGCCTGTCTCGCGGTCTTCGTCCTGCTGCTGTTCGGATTGCCCGCGGCAGCCGCCTCTCTTCACAGTTATCCGCTCGAGCTGTTTGCGTCGTTCTACCGGGTCGGCTCGCTGGTGTTCGGCGGCGGCCATGTGGTGTTGCCATTGCTGGAGGCGGTGGTCGTGCCGCATGGTTGGGTTCCCGCGAACACTTTCATGGCAGGGTACGGCGCGGCGCAGGCAGTGCCCGGCCCGCTGTTTTCGTTTGCCGCATTTCTCGGCGCCGCGAGCAGCGGTCATCCCGCGGGCATCGCGGGCGCACTGCTCGCCACCGTGGCGATCTTCCTGCCTTCGTTCCTGCTGGTCGGCGCGGCGTTGCCGCTCTGGGGCAAGCTGCGCGCGTTCGCGTCGATGCGCCGCGCTATGGCGGGCATCAACGCCGCCGTGGTCGGCATCCTGCTCGCCGCGTTGTACGACCCGGTGTGGACGAGCGCCGTGCATACCGCGCGCGATTTCGCGCTGGTCGTCGCGGCACAGGTGTTGCTCGGCTGGTGGCGAGTGCCGGCGTGGGCGGTCGTGCTGATCACGGTCGCGCTCGCATGGTCGGTCGTGTAAAGGCGACTTCGTCCGCTTGCCGAATGTGCGCGTCGCGCCCTTGCGCCGCGCCGGCGAGCCCCGTCGCGCGGCGTTGATCCAACTCAACGAGCCTGTTCCGCCGCGCGAGTATGGTTCAGCAATACGTCCACGGCCATTACCCCACGGGGAGCATCACATGAAGAATTCCGACTACCCGGCCACGCAGGCGGCCGCGGATCCTGCCCGCAACGAAGCCATCGCCTCCGGACATTTCTACCTCGTCGGCGGCGGCATTGCATCGCTGGCGGCCGCCGCCTTTCTGATTCGCGACGCCGACATGCCCGGCGCGCGCATCACGATCCTGGAAGCACTCGACAAACCGGGCGGCAGCCTGGACGGCGCCGGATCGCCGCAGGAAGGCTATGTCGTGCGCGGCGGACGGATGCTCGAAAGCAAGTATCTGTGCACCTACGATCTGTTCGACTCGATCCCCACGCTGGACGGCCGCAGCAGCGTCACGAAGGAAATCTTCGACTGGAACGAAACCATCCGCACCTCGTCGAAAGCGCGATTCGTGCGCGACGGCCACCGCGAGGACACGCCGTCGTACGGGCTTGCCGAAACCCATCTGCTGACGCTCGGGCGTCTGTCGATCGAACCGGAAGCCATGCTTGGCGACAGCCGGATTGCCGACCACTTCGAGCCGGATTTTTTCGAAACCAACTTCTGGTACATGTGGTGCACCACGTTCGCCTTCCAGCCGTGGCATAGCGCCGCCGAATTCAGGCGCTATCTGCTGCGTTTCGCGCACATGACGTCGGGCTTCAACCAGTTGCACGGCATCATGCGCACGGTCTACAACCAGTACGATTCGATGGTGCGGCCGCTGCGCAAATGGCTCGACGAACGCGGGGTGAGATTTCGCACCAACACGCGCGTCGTCGATCTGCATTACGACGAAAGCGGTGAACTGAACCGGGTCGCCGGCATTGTGTGCGAACAGGAAAACCGTCGTGTCGAGATCGCGGTGGGCGCGCAGGACAAGGTCATCGTCACGCTCGGTTCAATGACGGCGGGATCGAGCCTGGGCGGCACGGATCACCCCGCCGTGCCCAATCACGACGACAGCAGCGGCGCGTGGGCGCTGTGGAAAACCATCGCCGAGGGGCATTCCGGGTTTGGCCACCCTTCGGTCTTTGCCGATCATGTCGACGAATCCAGGTGGCTCTCGTTTACCGCGACGCTGCATGACCGGACGCTGTTCCGTCTGGTCCGCGATCTGACCGGCAACGTGCCCGGCGAAGGCGGTCTGATCACCTTCCCGCAATCGAACTGGCTCGCCTCGATCGTGCTGCCTCACCAGCCTCATTTCATGGGCCAGCCGAAAGACGTCGAGGTGTTCTGGGGCTACGGGCTGCATATCGACCGGCCGGGCAACTTCGTCAGCAAGCCGATGGCGGAGTGCACGGGCCGCGAAATCATGACGGAGCTTCTCGGCCATCTGCAGATTCAGGCCGAAGCCCCGCGTATTCTCGACGACGCCATCTGCATTCCGTGCCTGATGCCGTTCATTACCAGCCAGTTCCTGCGGCGCAAGCGCGGCGACCGGCCGCAAGTGGTGCCCGAAGGCTGGGCGAACCTCGCGTTCGTCGGACAGTTTTGCGAGTTGCCGAACGACGTGGTGTTCACCGTCGAATATTCGGTGCGTTCCGCGCAGACCGCTGTGTATACGCTGCTCGGCCTGAACAGGTCCGCTCCGGCCGTGTACAAAGGGCAGCACGATCCGCGCGTGCTGTATGGCGCGGTTTCCGCGTTGCATCACCGCTAGACGACAGTGCGGGCTTCGTGCGCCGTCGCTTCACGCGGCGCACCGGCAGGTGCATTACAGCCTGAACGCAGTCCCGGATCATGAGGCCCATGCGAGCGCCCGATAGTTGGCAAGATGCCGTTTCAGCACGGTCATGAAAGGCGACAGCGACGCGGCCACCGCGCCGCGGTGCACTTCCGCGGCGCGCACCTTGCATTGCGCGACCGGCGCCTTGCCGGCCAGGTCGCGCATCTCGTCAAAGGCGGTCTGACCGCCGAGGCCGCCCAGGCTGCAAAAAAACGCGACATGTCTGAACTTCCAGCGGTTTTCGAGCAGGTACGCCCGCACCGGCGCGGATACCGAGCCCGCCCAGACGGGCGTGCCCACCACCACCAGGTCGTATTGTGCGGTGTCGAGCCCTGCCGGGACGATCTCGGCGGGCCGTTTGCGCCACGAGTCGACAAGACAGCGCATATACCCCAAGGCGCCGCGCCGTTCAGTGCAATCGCAGATTTCCTCCATGTCGGCGGACAGCATCCTGGCGAGCGTTGAAGCGAGCGTGCGCGTGGTACCGGTACGCGAGAAAAAAACGACTAGAACACGGGCTTCAGACATGACTTGCTCCTTCTGTGCAAAACGCTCAGGCGCGCATGGCGCCATACATGTCGGGAGCATAAGTGGGCCCCGCCGGCGGCTCATGACGCAAGTCAAATAACGGTTTCACGCGCCGCGCTGGAAGCGCCGTTGATCTGCGTCAATGAGACCGGCGCCACCGTTCATAGACTCAAGCTCACCCGTGCGTGCGTCACCTTTTCTTCCGGAGCGACTGTCATGAGCTACAAAACCATCGTTGTTCATCTGGACACCAGCCAGCGCGCCCATCCGCGGCTCGAAATCGCACTGCGTCTGGCCAACCAGTTCGGCGCGCATCTGGTCGGCGCGTTCGCCGTGTTCTCGCCGGACCCGCGCTCGCTCTATGTGATGGCCGGCACGGCGGAGTATTACCGCACGCACGAGGAGATGCGCGCCGAGCGCAGCGCCGCGCTCGAACGCCTGTTTCACGCCGAATTGCGGCGCGCCGGCGTGTCGGGCGAATGGCTCGCCATCGAGGAGCCCGCCAGTCTCGCCATACCGCGCGCGGGCCGCTGCGCCGACCTGATCGTGGCCGGTCAGGACAATCCGGGCGACCCGGAATCGTATGTCGGCGACTTTTTCCCGGAAAACCTCGTGCTGTCGAGCGGCCGGCCGGTATTGCTCGCGCCTTATGCAGGCAATGAAAGGACGACGGGCAGCCGGGTGCTGGTGGCGTGGGACGGCAGCCGCGAAGCCACTCGCGCCGTGCACGACGCGCTGCCGTTCATGCAGGCGGCGAGCAGCACCACCGTCCTCACCGTCAATGGCACGGACGACGGCGAAGGCAGCCGCATTCCCGGCGCGGACATCGCCGCCGTGATCGCGCGGCATGGCGTGCGCGTCGAGCTCGCCGATATCGAAACCGGGCCGGGCGGATCGGTCGGCGAGGTGCTGCTCTCGCAGGTCGCCGACAGCGGCGCCGATCTGCTGGTGATGGGCGCGTATGGCCACGCGCGCTGGCGTGAACTGGTGATGGGCGGCGCCACGCGCACGATTCTCCGCTCGATGACCGTGCCGGTACTGATGTCGCACTGAGCGCGGCATCTGCCCTTCTTATTCTGGAGTGTTCGCCATGTATAAACAGATTCTGGTTGCCGTCGACGGCAGCGAAACCTCGTCGCACGCGCTGGCTGCCGCGATCGAACTGGCGCGCGATTCAGGCGCGCGACTGCAGCCGCTCTACGTGGTGGACGTGCCGTTGATGTCCTACGACGTGCCGGGCTACGACCCGTCCTACGTGCGCGACGCGCTCGTCGAGGAAGGCAGGCACGTGCTCGCCGACGCCACCGCGCTGATGGCCAGCGCGGGCGTGCAAGGACCGTCGCGGATGGTCGAAACCGACCTGACGGGCGACGACATCGCGCACCGCATCCTGCTCGCCGCGCAGGAATTCAATGCCGATGTCGTGGTACTGGGCACCCACGGCCGGCGCGGTGTGCGACGGCTGGTGCTGGGTAGCGTCGCTGAACATTTTCTGCGCATCGCCACCTGTCCGGTGCTGCTGATCTCGGCGCATTGTGCAGCGCCTGCCGCACGTCTCGCCCAGGCCGCGGCCGAGCCTGTCAAGGATCCGTCATGAACTGCAAAACCCTGCTGGTGCATCTCGACGACAGCACCCACTGCGCCGCCCGGCTCGACTATGCGCTCGATCTGGCCGCCCGCCACGACGCGCATCTGATCGGTCTCTACCTGGTTTGCGAAGACCCGGCAGGGCCGCTCTTTCTGCACGGCGAAGACATCTGGAGCGCCGCCCGCGAGGTGCAACGGGACAAAAGCCTCAAGAGCGCGCACGCGGCCTTCCTCGCCGCGGCGAATCGCGCCGGACTCAGCGTCGAATGGCGCGCGCCGGACGGAGCGCCGACCGCTACCGCGATTCTGCATGCACGCCACGCGGATCTGCTGATCCTCGGCCAGGACGACCCCGAAGACCGCGACGCATTCATCGCGCGCGATTTCGTGGAAGACGTGATCATGGGCGCCGGGCGGCCGGCCATCGTGCTGCCGTACGCGGGGCCGGTGCGGCCTCAGATCGGCAATGTGATGATCGCCTGGGACGGCGGCCGGGAGTGCGCGCGGGCCGTGACCGACGCGCTGCCGCTCATCCGCGACGCCGGTTTTGTCACGATCGTGAAAGTCGAACGTCATCCACATTACGGCGAGCCGAGCGGCATCGACGTGGCCGCCTGGCTGGCGCGGCACGGCATCGAGGCGAGCTTCACGGCCGTGCCGAAAGTGTCCGGGCTCGACACCGGCTCGATGCTGCTCAATGCGCTGGCCGACCGCCATATCGATCTGCTGGTAATGGGCGCATACGGCCATGCGCGGGCCCAGGAACGGCTGCTTGGCGGCGTCACGCGCACCATGCTTCAGTCGATGACCGTGCCCGTGCTGATGTCGCATTGAGCCATACCTCGATATATCTCGATATACCTCGACACCAGGCGGGTGCCCGGTGTCCGCTCCAGCGGCAATCGGCAGGCCTTCCGCGCCCCTCGCCGACCGGCAGGACTGGCATGAACCCGGCGTTTCACGGACAATGAGCGCAAACACAAACTTTCCGCGCGGTGTTTCCCCGGCCTGTGGCCGTACGAAGAACCCTGGAACCACCCGGAACAGACGTGCTTGCCGTGCGCGCCGCCGTACCGACGTCGTCGGGCGGCGCGTCCGATCCTTGTTCGCAGTCATTCCAAAGAGATGCACATGCCCGTCAGCGGTAAGACGCCCACATCGCGCAGTGCCGTTTTGCGTGAGCGAGCCGGCTCACTCGTGGCCCAGCCCGCAACTGCGGCCGCTGCCGCGTTCGTCGTGACGCTCACCGCCATGCTGGCCGCCCGGCACTGGTTCGACCCGGCGTTCTTCATTTGCGTCGCCGCCGCCCTGCTTCTGGCCACGAGCGTGTTTCTGCTCGTGCGCGCGCGGCGCGACGGCCTGTCCGCACGCAGCGAGGAACACGCCCGCCACAGCCAGTCTGCCGTGAATGAAGCGCGCATGATGGCGATCATCCGTTCGTCAATGGAGGCGATCATCACCATCGACGAGCAGCAGCGGATCGTCATCTTCAATCCGATGGCGGAACAGGTTTTCGGCTGCTCCGCGATGGACGCGATCGGCGCGCCGCTGGCCCGCTTCATCCCGGATCGCTTTCGGGCGGCGCACGCACAGCATGTTGCGCAGTTCGGCGTAACGGGCGTGTCGGACCGGCAGATGGGCAAGCAGCGCGTGCTGGCGGGCTTGCGCGCCAACGGCGAGGAATTTCCGCTGGAGGCTTCGATTTCGCAGATCCGCGACGGCAACATCCGCCTCTATACGGTCATGCTGCGCGACATCACGGAGCGCGTCAAAGCGGAACGTGCGCAACGCCAGGCGCGTGAGGAACTGCGCGAGCTGTCGGCCAATTTGCAGAACATCCGCGAAGACGAAAAAACGCGTATTGCGCGCGAACTGCACGACGATCTCGGCCAGCAGCTCACCGCGCTGAAAATGGACATTTCGTCGGTCGAACAGGCGCTGGACGGCGCGGCAAGCGGGCCGGTGCGCGAGCAGTTGCAAGGCATGCGCCGCTTGATCGACGTGACCGTGGCCTCGGTGCGCCGCATCGCGGCCGATCTGCGGCCGGTCATGCTCGACGACCTCGGCCTGATTCCCGCAATCGAGTGGCTCGCCACCGACTTCACCAACCGCTACGGCATCGACGTGGAGCGCGATATCGAAACCGGCGACGCGCGCTTCAGCCCGGCAGGCGCCACCGCGCTGTTCCGGATCGTGCAGGAGGCGCTCACAAACGTGGCGCGCCATGCCGATGCCACGCTGGTCACGCTGAGCCTGCGCGCGGGCGATCAGACCTTCGTGCTGCGCATCGCCGATAATGGCCAGGGCGTGCATCGCGCGGCCGAGCCGGGCACCAAGTCCTTCGGCCTGCTCGGCGTTCGCGAACGCGCCCACATGCTCGGCGGCGCGGTCGACATTCATACCGCGCATGGCCAGGGCTTTGCGCTCACCGTCACCATTCCGGCAGAAACCGTGCAGATGCAGGAGATGCAAACATGACCCGCGTCCTGATTGCCGACGACCACGCGCTGGTGCGCGACGGTCTGCGCCATATCCTCAAGGGCGCAAGCGGCTTCGAAGTGGTCGGCGAAGCGGACGATAGCGCCAGCACCGTCGCGCTGATCCGCGAGCGGGCCGCCGACGTGCTGGTGCTCGACCTGTCCATGCCCGGGCGCAACGGGGTGGAGTTGATCAAGCAGATCAAGGAGGAAAAACCCACGCTGCGCATTCTCGTGCTGACCATGCACGCCGAACAGCAATATGCGGTGCGCGCGTTCAAGGCCGGTGCGTCCGGTTATCTGACGAAGGAAAGCGCGAGCGCCGAACTGGTGGCCGCCGTGACCAAAGTCGCGGCCGGCGGTGTCTACGTGAGCCTCGCAATGGCCGAACGGTTCGCGCAAAGCCTGAACGAACCCGCCGATCTGCTGCCGCATCAGCGTCTGTCCGATCGGGAGTTCGACGTTCTGAAGCGGATTGCCGCGGGTCAGACCATCACGGAGATCGCGGCCGAGCTGTGTGTGAGCAGCAAGACCGTCAGCACCTACAAGACGCGCATCCTGGAGAAAATGCAGATGCCGCACGAGGCCGCCCTCGTGCGCTATGCGATGCGCCACAAACTGGTCAGCGACGAAGAAGGCGACATCTAGACGTTTTCCCGGCGCCGCCGCCTGCGCGCCATGCCGCAGGCGGCGGCGCCCGTTTTCTCTCTCCAATCTGCACCACGACCCACCACCCTTCGCACCCAGGGACTCTCCTGGTGCATCCCGCCCCCATGTAGGAAACTCCCTACAAACCTTCACGCTCACCTACTCGAAGTTCGTTCGGCGCCGATTTTATTTTGAGACAGCGCGGCCGATACTTCGAGCCATGAACTCAAGCCCCGAGAATCCCGTCCTCCGAGTTTTTCTGGTCGACAACGCAGTATCCGTGCGGCGCCGTATGGCCGCACTGCTTGGCACGCTGGACGGCGTGGAAATTGTCGGCGAAGCCGAAGAAGCCGGCGCCGCACTCGCGGGCGTCGAAACTGGCGCGGCCGATCTGGTCGTGACGGAGTTGCATCTGAGCGGAGGCACCGGCATGGAACTGCTCGCATCGCTGGCAAAAAGAATGCCCCATGTGATCGCGATCGTGCTGACCAACCACTCGGGCGCATGGTTTCGGCGTGCCTGCCTGATAGGCGGTGCCCACTACTTTTTCGACAAGACCAGCGAATTTGATCTCGCGCGCAACACGATCCAGCGGATCGCCAGCGAATACCGCACGCGCACCTTTCAACCATCTGGAGCACATCATGTCTGACGTCCTCGCCTATTCCGTCCCCGCGCCTGCCGTCGTCTTCCCGCCGATGTCGCCCGCTCCCCGGGTGGTGCCGATCGCCGTGCAAGCGCCGCGCAAGGACGCACTGGGTTGCACGGCCTGCTCGATGCGCTCGATCTGCATGCCGCAAGGTCTGACGCCCACGGAACTGCAACGGATCGAAGCACTGATCTGCCCATCGCGCACGATCAAACAGGGCGAGACGATCTACCGCGCGAACGATTCGTTCCAGAGCATCTACGTGGTGCGCGTGGGATCGTTCAAGACCGTTGTCATGCATCGCGACGGCCGCGAACAGGTGACCGGCTTTCACCTCGCAGGCGACTCCCTCGGCCTGGACGGCGTGTGCTCCGGCCACCACAGCTGCGACGCCATCGCGCTCGAAGACAGCAAGATGTGCATCATCCCGTTCCATCTGCTCGAAACCATGTGCCGCGAGGTCAAGGCCGTCCAGCAACACGTGCACCGCATGATGGGCGGCGAGATCGTGCGCGAATCATCGCAGATGATGTTGCTCGGCACGATGTCCGCCGAACAGCGCGTGGCGACGTGAGCTTGCCCGCAAAAAATGGATCCCTTGCTGAGTGTGTAAAACTCACGCAAGGAGGAAGGAAAGATGGGTAATCCGAGAGCCCGATATACGCGGGAATTCATGCTGGAAGCCGTGCGCATGGTCCGCGGCGGCCAGAGCATGGCGGCGGTGGCGAAGATACTGGGTATCAGCCCGAAGACGCTGCACAACTGGGTTAAGGCCGATGCCGCTGGGAAGCTGAACGGCGCAGGCAAACAGGTTTCTCCTGAACAGATGGAGATTGCCCGGCTGCGCGCGGAGTTGGCACGCGTGAAAATGGAGCGCGACATATTGGAAAAAGCCACGGCGTACTTTGCAAAGGTGTCGGCATGAAGTACGCCTGGATCGAGCTTCACAGCCGACAATGGCCGGTGTCCCTGACCTGCCAGGTGCTGGGTGTCAGCCCCAGCGGTTACCACGCGCGCAAGGCGCGGGATGTCGATACTGACCGAGCGCGCCGACGCATCAGCAACGACGCTCTGCTGGTGCACATCAAGGCCGTGCACGCTGAATCCAAAGGCGAGTACGGCTGGCCGCGCGTGTGGAAGAAGTTGCTGGCCCAGGGCATTCGCGTCAGCAAGGATCGTGTCCAACAGCTCATGAAGCTGCACGGCATCAGGGCGAAGACCAAACGCCGGTTCAAGGTCACGACCGACAGCAACCACAGCCTGCCGGTCGCGCCGGACCTGCTGCAACGAGACTTCTCTCCCGCGCGTCCAGATCAGGTCTGGACTACGGACATCACGTACATCTGGACGGACGAGGGTTGGCTGTTTCTGACCGTCATCCTCGACCTGTTCAGCCGTCAGGTGGTGGGCTGGTCGATGCAGCCGCACATGCGCACGGAGCTGGTGTCTGACGCGCTGCGTATGGCGTGGTTTCGCCGCCGGCCGGAAGCGGGCCTGATCGTCCATAGCGACCGCGGTAGCCAGTATTGCAGTCGTGACTTCCAGGACCTGCTTAAGGGCTACGGCATGCGCAGCTCGATGAGCCGTCGAGGAAATTGTTGGGACAACGCGCCGACCGAGAGCTTGTGGGGATCGCTCAAGCGAGCACGCATCCTTGGCCAGCGCTTTGCAACGCGTCGGGAAGCGATGGACGAGGTAATCGACTGGTTGAGCTTCTACAATCATTCGCGCTTGCACTCGACGTTGGGCTACGTCAGTCCGATGCAGTTCGAGCGGGACTGGTACGCTGCCCAGAACCAACGGGTGGCATAATCTCACTCAGCTAAGGGATCCGAAATTCGCGGGCAACGTCAACGTTCCTCCTGAATCTGTCGGACCGCCTGAGAATGCGCGGCTATTCGCCGGCCGAGTTTTACCTGCGCATGACGCGCGAGGAAATCGGCAGCTACCTCGGCATCAAGCTCGAAACGGTAAGCCGGATGCTCTCCAAATTCCAGCGTGACGGATTGCTCGACGCACACGGCAAGAATATCCGCATCCTCGATCACGACGGTCTCGTGCGGGTTTGATTCGCCGGGGCCGGAAGGTAGCGCCAGCGCGAAGCGCACGGCAACGGAATGGCGCGCCGCGTCGCGCCAAACGGCCAACGAACTAATGGACTACCGGACTACCGGACTACGAGCACCGCGGCGCCGGTTAACCTGCCATCCCGCAGATCGCTCAGTGCCCGGTTCGCATCCGTCAGCGCGTAAGTGGTCGTGTCGATCTCGAGGCGCCGCTCGGTAGCAATTCGCATGAAGGCAAGTCCGTCCTCGCGCGTCAGATTGGCGATCGATACCACGCGCCGCTCGCCCCACAGAAATGCGTAGGGGAATGACGGAATGTCGCTCATGTGAATCCCGCCGCACACCACCGTCCCCCCTTTTGCCACCGCGCGCAATGCTTGCGGAACGAGCGCTCCGACGGGTGCGAAGATCAGGGCTGCATCCAGCTCGGCGGGCGGCGCTTCGTCGCTGCCGCCCGCCCACGCCGCGCCAAGGCGCAGCGCGAGTTGCTGGGCCGCGTGATCGCCCGGGCGCGTGAACGCATACACCGTGCGCTTCTGATGAAGCGCGACCTGCGCGACGATATGCGCCGCCGCGCCAAAACCGTAAATGCCGATCCGCTGGGCGTCGCCCGCCATTTTCAACGTGCGGTAGCCGATCAGACCCGCGCACAGCAACGGCGCCGCCTCGATATCCGGGTACTGCGCCGGCAGATGAAAGCAATACTGACTGTCGGCGACGGTGCGCTCGGCGTAACCGCCGTCGATCGTATAGCCCGTGAAGCCCGGTTCGTCGCAGAGATTTTCCCGCGCCGACAGGCAGTAGCGGCAATGCCCGCAGGTGTGGCCGAGCCACGGCACGCCCACCCGGTCGCCGACGGCAAAGCCCGTCACACCCGCGCCGAGCCCGGCCACGGTACCGACGATCTCGTGGCCCGGAATCACGGGCTGCTTCGGATGCTCGAGCTCATGGTCAACCAGATGAAGATCGGTGCGGCACACGCCGCACGCGTGAATCTGGATCAGCAGTTGCCCGGGACCGGGCTTCGGGTCCGGCACCTCCTGCTCACGCAACAACGCTGAGCTACCGTCGAACACCATCGCACGCATACGGTTCTCCTCAAACCTGGTAAGCCAGCGTACATATCAAGTCCCGCCGCGGCAAGCATCGCGACGCGATACTGCGACCCACGCCGGCTGCCCTGCCGGCATTCACTCGCAAAAGCGGAAGTAGCCGCTATGCATGAGCACCGGTTTGCCGCCGATCTCGTGGAGCAACTGCCTTGCGGCGTGTTCGATCGGATGCCGGTTCGAGTTGAACGCGCTAATCAGGTCGTCCTCGCGCAGCGACGCTGCACCGAAATGATCTTCGAGCGCTTCCGCGGTAATCGCGCACTGCACACGCTCGCCGTCCACTTCGGCAGGAAACGCGACGACGAGATCGCGCGCGCAGTACTCCGGACGTTCTTCAGGAAAATGAATCTTCATGACCGTCACCTGATTCGTTGCGCAGGGTGCGAAGCTGGACCGGTCGTGTTCGCGCACCTACGCGCCGCGCGCCACGCTTCGGGACGGATGCGACCTATGCGTCGCCCGCCTGTCAGCAGCATAGGACCTATGCGCGGGACGTCAAATTCAGGCATTACGTCCTGGTTGACCGAAGTCAACGGCACCCAACCTGGTCCCCGTACACTGAACTCATCCCCTGCGCAGGAGAACTTGCCGTGAATGCCTTATTCCGAAGCTGCCTCGTCGCGTGTACGGCGTTAGTGCTGGTAGCCGGCGCCGCGCGGGCCGAGCCGGAACCGGCCGCGCTGGTCGATCAGCAGCACTGCATGTTTTGCCACACCCGGGATGCGCCGTTTCTCGCTCCGTCGTTCCAGCAGATCGCCGAACGCTATCGCAACGTACCGAATGCGCAGTTCATGCTCGAGCACAAACTGCGGCTCGGCGGCAAGGCGCATTGGGGCGACATGGCGATGCCGCTGCCGGGCGATCGCGGCGGCCCGTTGTCGGCGGAAGATGCCCATACGCTGGTGCAATGGGTACTAAGTCAATAAACCCGCTTTCGGAGCCGCGATGTCTCGCGGTCCGCTTCGATTGAACGACGGCCGTACGTTTCGGAGAACTTTCATGCGTCTCACTGTCCACCTCGACACGTTCGATCGTGTCCATCCGATGGCATTTGCAATCCTGTGGCTCGACAAGGACGCACGGAAATGGTCGCGTGAAGGCCATCTCGGGCTCGAACTGCCCGAATGGGGCACGCTGCACGTGGATTGCGGCAATACGCTCGTATGCGGGCCGCACGATACGACGCCCGTCTGTGTGCTGGAAGGGCTCGATCTGAATGACCGCGATGGACCGTTCGAAGGCGAAACCGGTCGCGCCCAATGGTGCGCCGAACGCGGCCGCACCCTGATGACCGGCCACTGGCACGTGCAATGTGTCGACAACGAACAGGTGCAGCCGGAACACGGCCTGTTCGCCTCCGACAGCGACCTGTGAAACGCTGATGTCTCGACCTGCGGGAGGCCACCGTCATGGGACTAACCACCGATCTGGACGGCGTCCGTCACGCGTACGGACTCTGCTTCGTGCGCGTGCCGTGGGCCTATTTCACACGCTTGCCGCTCACCGGGCAATGGGGCGACGGCTGGGAACGCGCGCCCTATGAACAGCACGCCGGCCTGCCCTACGAGGACGCGGCGCAGCAGATTCTGACCGTGGCGTTCGATGGGCCGCTGTTGCCGCCCGACGCCGGGTACGACGGCCGCGCGCGCAGCGTCAACGAAATCAACCGCGGCGACGCGCCCTGGCTGCGCACGCAGGATTTCATCAATAACGCGCCGGTGCGAATTGCCGCGGGCGTATCGCTCGAACGATTCGTGGAACTGGTGGAACTGGCTGGCGGCCATGTGTTTGCGCCGCTCGGCTGGGGTTCGCTGCGGCTCGCGCCCGTGGAACCGGACGGGCCTTCAGGCGTGACGAAGTGCGGACACCGGCCGGATGTTGCATGAGCGGTGCCGCGCAACAACGCTCATGGCTTAACCGTGCCCGTCGCCGTCGGCTGTCGAATTGAGCAGCATGACAAAACACGCGACGCCGACGATCAGCGCCGCGACGCCGTAGTGAAACACCGGCGCCTCATCGAAGAGCAAACCGCGAATCGACGCCGCGATACCTGCGAGTGCCACGAATACGGCGATGGCCGAAAAAACGATTCTATTTTCTGAGCGGACCATGATGTCCTCCATGAAGTCTGAACGGAGTGGTGAGGACATCATCGGCCTTGCGGGCCGGTCGGGTTTGATGAGCGTCAATCGCCGTAGCGGTCACGGCTTCTTTGTACGCGGCAACGCCGCATTCAGGAATGGATTGAAGCTGTTCGAACGCGCTGGCGGGTTGGTCTTTTTTGAGCGGCGCCGCTTGTCCGGCTGCGCGCCGCCGGACAATTGCGCGAGGAGTTCATCTGTGCCGGAGTCTTCGTCCGCATTTGCGTTTTTTCTGTTTTTTGCGCGCGCCCGCTGACCGTCTTCGGCATTTGCATCTGCATTTGCAGTGCGTGCCGGCACCGATACGCCGGCGATATGTTCGACGACGCTCATGAACGAGTCCGAAGGCGACTGCAGGGCATCGCCGGGCAGCATCGTCAGCACGACGATTTCATGCAGCGAGCGGCCGTCGACGGAACGGGCATGAGGGGCCGTGTTCCAGTCGGCATCCGCGTGCGCGAACGCGCCGATGACACGCTCCAGTACCGCTGGCGACAGCACGCCGCCGTCATACAGGCTGACGACCAGACGCTCGAAAACATGGAACGGCGTCGCTGCGGCGGCTTTTGGCATGCGTTTCTACTCCTTGATGAATTCGCTGTGTTCGCCCGCAAACGGACGCCGGAACGGCTGGACTCGCGCGGGCCACAACGTCCGCGCGATCTTTCCCGTGGCCCTGGCGGGAAAAGACGTTGCCCGTTTCGCATGGAGATAGTCTACGCAGGCGGGCATCGAATGTATCGAATGCGGCGGGTTTTTTGAACCGGCTCGAATCGGCAGGCAACCGCGCCGGACCCGGCACGTTAGTTGCCTCTGAGCCAGTTCCCGAAGTGCTGTTCGGCGGCGGCGCTCCTGAGCCGACTGCGACCCGCTTTGCGTCAATCCCGGCACGGAACACAATGAAAGACCGATCGACCGTCATCTGTATCCGGGACAGGAGGATTCTTCTCGTAGCCCGAACGCGCCTGTCCTGGCCCTTGCGATGGTCATTGCCGGGCGGCACGGTCAAACTCGCCGAATCGCCCGTGGAGGCGGCCGTGCGTGAGCTCAGAGAGGAAACGTCCATCGAGCAGTCAAGGCTCGATTACCTTTTCCAGTTTGGCGGCCTCGCGAAACGGCACCATGTGTTTGCGGCAAACCTCGCGCTTGACGTGTCACCCAAGCCCTGCAACGAAATCTCGCGGTGCGACTGGTTCAGTCCGGCCGAGATAGCAGCGCTGCCGGCCAGTATCCCGACACGGTCGATCGTCGAGTTGTTCCTGACCTGGCACGGTGCGAAGGTCATGCAAGGCGACCCGTCCCTGTGAACCGTTCGCACGCGACGCGCCACGCGCAGCGTCGCGGGCGGGGTCGTCACCATCACCGCTGCGACACGCGGCATCTGTCACGCCAAGCTTTTTTCAACGTTTGAAAAAATGACGCGTTAGTGGCAAGAAAAAAATGGCGCAGCCCGCCCGCTCCCCGAAACCTGAGTGCTCGCGCAAACAGGCACGCGGCAAACTCGGCGGCAAGCTCGGCGACAAGCACCGCGGCGAACGCCACGCCGCACCCGAGCAACGCGACGTGCCACAGCGCGAGATGTGCGCAGCCTGAATGCCGGCCGGAGGAAGCATGTCTTGCGGCGCGACAGGACCCGGATCAGCTTACGCCACGCCTGCAACGGCAGGGAACAGCGCTTGCTCGCCGTTGCTTCGACCACCCTCATGCACCGTGTACGAAGGAGAGCCTGATGTCTCAAACCGTCGGCGATTTCATCATTGAACGACTTCACGCCTGGGGCGTGCGCCGCATCTATGGCTACCCCGGCGACGGCATCAACGGCGTTTTCGGCGCGCTCAACCGCGCGCAAACCGAAGCCGCCAGGCACCGCAAAAAAGGATCCGACGACAGCGCGCACGCGATCGAATTCGTCCAGGTTCGCCACGAGGAAATGGCCGCCTTCATGGCGGCGGCCCATGCAAAATTCACCGGCGAGCTTGGCGTATGCATCGCGACCTCCGGCCCCGGCGCCTCGCATCTGCTGACCGGACTGTACGACGCTCGCATGGACCATATGCCCGTGCTCGCCATAGCGGGCCAGCAGGCGCGCGCCGCGCTCGGCGGTCACTATCAGCAGGAGCTCGACCTCGTCTCCATGTTCAAGGACGTGGCCGGAGCTTTCGTCGAACAGGCTACGGTGCCCGCGCAAGTGCGCCATCTGGTCGACCGCGCTGTGCGCACGGCACTTTCCGAACGCAAGGTCACGGCGCTGATCCTGCCCAATGATCTGCAAGATCTGCCCTACGAAGCACCCGGACGCAAGCACGGCACGCTGCATTCGGGCGTGGGTTATCGCGCGCCGCGCCTCGTGCCCTACCCCGACGATCTTCAGCAAGCCGCCGATATCCTGAACGCCGGCAAGAAAGTGGCGATCCTCGTCGGCGCGGGCGGCCTGCACGCCACCGACGAACTGATCGCCGTCGCCGAAAAGCTCGGTGCGGGGGTCGCGAAGGCGCTGCTCGGCAAAGCCGCGCTGCCCGACGATCTGCCGTGGGTGACCGGCTCGATCGGACTGCTCGGCACCAAACCCAGCTACGACCTGATGGCCGAATGCGATACGCTGCTGATGATCGGCTCCGGTTTTCCGTACGCGGAATTTCTGCCGAAGGAAGGCGCGGCGCGCGGCGTGCAGATCGACATCAAGGCCGACATGCTGAGCCTGCGTTACCCGATGGAAGTGAATCTGGTCGGCGACAGTGCCGAAACCTTGCGCGCGCTGCTGCCGCTACTCGAAGAGAAGAAGGATCGCGCGTGGCGCAAGCGGGTCGAAGGCTGGAGCGCAGACTGGTGGAAAACGCTCGACAAGCGTGCGCACGAGCCGGGCAAGGACGCCGTCAATCCGCAGCTCACCGTGTGGGAACTGTCGAAGCGCATTGCGTCCAACGCGATCGTCACGAGCGACTCCGGTTCGGTGGCGAACTGGTACGCGCGCGACCTGAAAGTGCAGCGCGGCATGATGTGTTCGCTCTCGGGCGGACTGGCGTCGATGGGCGCCGCCGTGCCATATGCGATCGCCGCCAAATTCGCGTATCCGGAGCGCCCTGTGATTGCGCTCGTCGGCGACGGCGCAATGCAGATGAACAATATGGCCGAGCTGATCACCGTGTCGAAGTACTGGCGAGGCTGGTCCGATCCGCGCTGGATCTGCATGGTGCTGAACAACCAGGACCTCAACCAGGTGACGTGGGAACAGCGCGCGATGGAAGGCGATCCGAAGTTCGAAGCATCGCAGGACATTCCCTGCGTGCCGTATCACAAGTTCGCGGAACTGATCGGCCTCAAGGGCATCTACGTCGACGACGCGCAGCAGATGGGCGCCGCCTGGGACGATGCGCTCGCCGCCGACCGCCCGGTGGTCATCGAAGTGAAGGCCGATCCCAACATCGCGCCGCTGCCGCCGCATATCACGCTGGCCCAGGCGAAGGCGTTTGCATCGACGCTGATGAAGGGCGATCCCAACGAAGGCAATGTGATAGTCGAGACGGCGAAGCAGGTGCTCGACGCGGTGCTGCCGGGCCATCACAGCAAGTGAGCGCGGCGGCGCCCGCCGAAGTGCCGAAGGCTATTGACGCAATTCCTCCAGCACCGCGCTGAGATCCTCCAGCGCGTAAGGCTTTCGCAGCGCCTTCCAGACGAAGTCCAACCCCGGTACGTCCGGCATCTCACGGCCGGACGCGAACACCACTCGCAGCTCGGGCCGCCGTTGCACCGCCTTTTGGGCCAGTTCAATGCCCGACATGCCGGGCATCGCAAGGTCCGCAATCAGGATATCGAACGATCTGGTTTTCAGCCAGTTCAGCGCCTCTCCCGGCGAATCGGTCATCGCAGGCTCGTGGCCCAGCATCTTCAGCAGCGCGCCGATGGCCTCGGTGGATTCGGGATCATCGTCCACCAGAAGAATGCGCAGGACGGCGGTGACATCACTGCGCGCGGCGGGCTCTTCCTGCGCGTCGACGTGGGTCTGCCCGGTGAACGGCCCCAGCAGTTGCCGGATCTTGTAAGCCAGCTGTTCACGCGAGTAGGGCTTGCTCAGCAGTTCCACCCCCGGGTCGAGCCGGCCGCCGTGAACTATCGCATTTTGCGTGTAGCCCGAGGTAAACAGCACCTTCAGGCGCGGCAGGAACTGAAGCGCCTGCGCAGCCATGTCCGGACTGCGCAGCGGCCCCGGCATGACGACGTCGGTAAACAGCAGATCGATATGGACTCCGCTGCGGATTACGGCCATTGCCTGCTCCGCGTCGTCCGCCTTCAGCACGCTATAGCCGAGACCCGACAACGTGTCGACTACCGTCGACTGGACCTTGCGGTCGTCTTCGACGACAAGGACGGTCTCGGCGCCCCTCAGCAGCGTGACGCTGCTCCTCTGCGGCGGTTCAACCGCGGTTCCCATCGACCGGGCAAGATAAATCTTGACGGTCGTACCGTGCCCGACCTCGCTGTACAGGCGGATGTGGCCGCCGCTCTGCTTCACGAAGCCGTACGCGGTGCTCAGTCCGAGGCCAGTGCCCCGGCCTTCCGGCTTGGTGGTAAAAAATGGATCGAAGGCGCGCTGCAATACGTCGGCGGCCATACCCGTACCGGTATCAGTTACCGCAAGCAGCACGTACTGGCCCGGCGGCACGTCGGGCAGTCCCGCGACGTAATGATCGTCGAGCATCGCGTTCGATAGTTCGATGGTCAGCTTGCCGCCGTCCGGCATCGCGTCGCGCGCGTTGATCGCCAGGTTCAGCAGCACGTTCTCCAGCTGATGAATGTCGATGAGCGTGTTCCACAAGCCGCCGGCCACGACGGTCTCGACCTCCACGGTCTCGCCGAGCGCGCGGCGCAGCAGGTCGTCCATGCCCCGTATGGCGGGCGCCAGATTGATCACGACCGGTTGCAGCGGCTGCTGGCGGCCGAACGAAAGGAGTTGCGACGCCAGCTTCGCGCCGCGTTCCACGGCGTCGATCGCCTTTTCGAGCCGCTCACGGGTCCATGCGTCGCGGCCGTGCCGGTGTTCCAGCAGTTCGAGATTGCCCCGCAGCACCTGCAGGACGTTGTTGAAATCATGCGCGACGCCGCCGGTGAGCTTGCCGATCGCCTCCATTTTCTGCGACTGGAAGAGTGCCGCGCGGGTTTCTTCCAGAAGCCGGGCGGCTTCCGAGCGCTCGGTGATGTCGCGGGTAATCTTGGCAAATCCCGCCAGCATGCCGTCGTCGTCGCGGATCGCGTCGATCACGACGTGCGCCAGAAACCGCTCGCCATTGCGCTTGACGCGCCAGCCTTCGGCCTCGAAACGGCCCTCGCGCGCCGCGACCGCGAGGCCGTGCTGGGGCAACCCGGCCGCGGCGTCTTCGGGCGTGTAGAAGCGCGAAAAATGCGAACCAATGACTTCTTCCGCCGTGTAACCCTTGATCCGTCGCGCGCCCGGGTTCCAGTTGGTAATGATGCCCTCCGGCGAGAGCATATAGATCGCGTAGTCGGTCACGCCATGAACCAGCATGCGAAAACGCCGTTCACTTTCGAGAACCGCGTCGTGCGCGGTCTTCTTGTCGGTCATGTCCCGCACGATCTTCGCGAAGCCGGTAATCTGACCGTCTTCCGCGCGCAAGGTGGTCGTCACCACGCTCGCCCAGAAGACGGTGCCGTCCTTGCGCACTCTCCACCCTTCGGTGTCGTAGCGGTGGGTCCGCCGCGCGGTCTCCAGACCTGCCGCGGGTAGACCCTTTGACCGCTCTTCCTCTGTATAGAGGATGTCCAGCGGCTGGCCCAGGACCTCGTCACGCCGGTATCCGTAAATGGCTTCTCCGCCGGGATTCCAGCTCTGGATCCGGCCGTCCGGTGAGAGTGCAAAGATCGCGTAATCGGAGACGGATTCCACCCACCTGACTGACCAGTTCGAGTCGAGCCCATCGAACAGGGGCGAATTCATTATGGCGTTCCTTTCTTCCAGAGTTGCTCGTCAGTGAACGCGAAGCAAACGCATTATCGTAATCGTCGCACTATACCGCGAGAGACTTTGCCTCACCAACCACCCCGCGCCGTTATGCAACGCAAAAATCAGTTGCAACCGGCCGGCCGGGCGCCGCTTCGGCCGGGAGCACCGCCAGCGCGTTCCGCGCCGATTTGTTAATCTCTCTGCGAAAACACTTGTCCCCCCCGGACACAAGGAGCCTGAGCATGAGTGACCGCGCCGATTACGTGCCGCCGAAAGTATGGACCTGGAACAAGGAGAACGGCGGCCGCTTCGCGAACATCAACCGCCCTGTCGCGGGGGCCACGCATGAGAAGGAACTGCCGGTCGGCCGCCATCCTCTGCAGCTCTACTCGCTGGCCACGCCGAACGGCGTGAAGGTCACGGTGATGCTCGAAGAACTGCTGGCGAGCGGCCACAGCGGCGCGGAATATGACGCGTGGCTGATCAGGATCGGTGAAGGCGACCAGTTCGGCAGCGGCTTCGTGGCCGTGAATCCGAACTCCAAGATCCCCGCGCTGCTGGATCGCAGCGGCCCCACGCCGATCCGGGTTTTCGAGTCCGGTGCGATTCTGCTGTATCTCGCCGAAAAGTTCGGCGCTTTTCTGCCGACCGAAGCCGGCGCGCGCGCCGAATGCCTGTCGTGGTTGTTCTGGCAGATGGGAAGCGCCCCGTATCTGGGCGGCGGCCTCGGCCATTTTTACGCATACGCGCCGACAAAAATCGAATATGCGATCGACCGTTTCGCGATGGAAGTAAAACGTCAGCTCGACGTGCTCGACAGGCGGCTCGCGGAAAACGAATACGTGGCGGGCAGCGAGTACACGATCGCCGACATGGCGATCTGGCCTTGGTACGGCGGCCTCGTCAAGGGCTGGCTCTACGAGGCGGGCGAATTCCTGTCGGTGCAGGACTACCGGCACGTTCAACGCTGGGCCAACGCGATCGGCGAACGTCCCGCGGTGCGTCGTGGACGCAAGGTCAACCGCGTGTCCGGCGAGCTTTCAGATCAATTGCACGAGCGTCACGACGCAAGCGACTTCGAGACGAGCACGCAGGACATATTGGCCGCGCAGAAGTAACGGGGGTTTTGGGTGATCTCGCAGGGCAATGGGCACGCGTGTGCGTGCCCGTCAGCGAAAGCCTCGGCGATGCACCGGCACCCCGGGATACCGGCCGTTATCTGGCCGGCACATAAACCCAGCCCGCCATCAGACGACAGGCGGCGCGGCTGAGATCCGCTGTCGCAACTGTCCATCGGGAGCCTGCCTGCAGCACTTCGGCGGCGATAGCCGTGGCGCCCGACGGATGCCCGATGCGCACTGGGCCGGCGCCCCAGCCTGGCGCCGCAGCGACCCCGTGCGCCCATGCTCCAGGTATCGCCGCCGCGACGGCCAGGACGATCGCGCCTGTTCCCGTCACCAGAATCTGTTCCCTTTATGCTGTCATGAACCACACTATCACCGACTGTTCCACTTCTACCGCGCGCCCACCGAACTCGCCGCGCTTCCTGCTGTTCCTGATCTGCCTGTTCGCTTCGGCCGGACAACTCGCAATCGACATCTACGTACCCGCGCTACCCGCGATGGCGCATTTCTTTGCGACATCCCCTCAGGCGATCCAGTCGAGCGTGTCCGGATACATGGTGGCCTATGCGCTCGGCCAACTCGTCTTCGGACCGGTGGCCGACGCTTATGGACGCAAACGCGTGCTGGCTTTCGGGCTCGTGATCTACACGCTTGGCTGCCTGCTGTCACTCGTCGCATCGAATCTGGAGACATTCGTTCTTGCCCGCTGTCTGCAAGGATTCGGCATCGCTACCACGAACCTGCTCGCGAAAGCGATCATCACCGATTCGTTCGCCGGACAAGCGCTGGTGCATGCGTTCACCTATATGTCGATCGCGTGGGGACTCGCGCCGATCGTGGCGCCGGTGATCGGCGCGCATCTGCAAACGTGGTTTGGCTGGCAAGCCTGCCTCGTCTTTCTGCTGGTTTATTCGCTGGTGATGTGGGGACTGCTGTGGCGCTACCGCGAAACATTGGTGCAGCCGGTGCATCTCGCGCCGCGCACGCTGATGGCGAATGCGGGCAAGGTGCTGTCGAGCCCGGTGTTCCAGAGCTGCTTCCTCGCGCAAGGCCTGTGCTACAGCATCCTGCTCGTGTTCAACATCGTCGGGCCCTTCATGGTGCAGAACACGTTGCACAAACCGCCGACTTTTTTCGGCTACCTCGCGCTCGGCATCGGGGCCATGTACTTCCTCGGCGGGCTTTCGAATCGTGTGCACGGCGCACGTCTGCCGGATGCGGAACAGCGGCTGCGCATCGGCGCGCGCGTGATGGCGGCCGCGTCGATTGCGATGCTGGTTCTGGCGCTGACAGTCGGCCTGCGAGTGTGGACACTCGCGCTGCCCGTGCTGGTGATGGGGTTCTGCGCGGGTGCGATGTATCCGACTCTGATGGCCAAGGGAAATTCGCTGTTCCCGCACATCGCGGGCCTGACGAGCGCGATCCTCGGGTGTGCGCTGCTGCTGGTCTCGTCGGCGATGATGGGACTGGCCGGCTTCGTATCGGTCCAGGAACTGACGTCGCTGGCGGTGTTTTTTGTGATCCTCGCCCTTACGGTCGTGGCGATGGTGACTAAGCTGCTACGCCATCTGGCGCAACCTCAGTCCGCAGCCGTGGCACGCGGGAGCGGCGAAGCGGTGTAAGTACGCTTCTGCTTCCGAATTCGCCGCACGTCAAAACGGAGTGTATGGAAACGACGTGCGGTCCTGAGTAACGAGGGCTCGTGAGGTTCCGCCAGACCGTCGCAACCTGGCGCCTTACGCGTCCTGATGACGACACCTATGCTCTATCAACGCGCTGCGCGCGCTCAGAAAGACTCGATATTGCATGTCGAATTCACGGACGAGCCGCGACAACCTTCAGTTCGACAACCATCCCGGGCTTCGGCAGCGCTTTAACGGCGAGCGTGGTGCGGGCCGGCCCCGTTTCGATCCGGAAATGTTCGGCATAGACCCGGTTGAATGCCGGGAAGTCGTCCATATCGGTCAGAAAAGCGGTGACGTCAAGACACTCCTCCAGACACGAGCCATGTTCCTGGAGCAGCGCGTCAAGTTTGTCCAGGATAACCTGCGTCTGTATCGCCGCGTCACCCTTTATCTGCCCACCAATCTGTTCGACTCCCGCAACGCGATTATCCGGCAGGCGCGCACTGATACCCGAAACAAAGATCAGATTTCCGAAAATTTTCACCGCGGGGTAATTACCAAGCGGCGCTGCTTTTCCGTCGATTGTCATCGTGTCCCCGCAAATTGTGCAGAATCGGCGCAACCCTGAACCGGGCGGCTTCCTGTGCGACGGCTTCGATCCATGTCGCCAGAGAAGCCGCGTACATTGATTGCCAGAAATGACGCGGTGCACTCGCACTCTTTCGGGCCGTCGGCGTAGTCATTATTCCGGTGCGCCCTGCTGCCTCGATGCCGCTATCGAGGTAATCGGAATCAACGGCAGTAGCCGCACAATCACGCACGCCGCGGCCATCAGCAGCGCGACCCCGAAGAGCGACGTTTGCAGCGCGTGGACGAGCACCGCGCGCGCCGCCCCCAGCATTGCCTCGCCATCGAAGCCGGCGTGATTGGCGTGCCCGGCGAAGTCCGCTGCCGCCTGCGCCGACATGAGCGTTTGCGGGTCCTGCAACGCAAGGGTCCAATGTCCGGGCGCTGCGGCTGCCTTCGCCGTCAACACCGGTTCGAGCCCTGCTCGATACAGGTGGCGCGCCATCGTCCCCGCCATCGCCGTACCCAGCATGCCGCCCACCATCCGTGCCGACTGGATCAGCGCCGTGGCAATGCCGAGGCGCGTTTTTCCGGCGACCTGCTGCACGAACACGGTCAGGTTCGGCATCACAAACCCGATACCGACGCCGGCCATCACCATCGCGACGACGAACCCCACGCTCGCACCGCCGGCGCCGACAGAAGCAATCGCCGCGCAGGACACGCCGAGAAGACCAAACCCGAGATACAGCAGGAGGTTCGGCTTCTCCAGGCGAGTCACGATGCGCGTGTTGGTAATGGTGCCGACCGTGATGCACACGACCATCGGTGTCACGACGATTCCAGCCTTGCCGGCGTCGAGCCCCAGACCGCCCTGCAACAGCAGCGGCACATAAAAGAGCAGCACGAACATCGCGACGCCCATCAGCAGCGACAGCACGAGCAGCACGAGGGTCGCGCGATCCTTGAGCAAGCCGGGCGGAATGACGGGATTGGGCGCGCGCCGCTCCTGCCGCACCAGCAATCCCATCGAAAGCACGGCCACCGCCGCGTAGAGGCCGGCATGGGAACCCGTACTACCTGCCGCCTCGACGAGGAGCTGAAGCGAGCCCAGCGCAACGGTAATCAGACATGCTCCTTTCCAGTCCGCGTTCAACCGCTCGAACCTGGCATGCCGGATATGCGGCAGATGCTTCGCTGCGAGATAAAGGCTTACAACGCCCACCGGTATGTTGACGAGAAAGGCGGAGCGCCACCCGTAATGCTGGCTCAGAAAGCCGCCGAGCGACGGCCCGACGGCATTGGCCAGACCAAAGGCGCTCGAGAACAGGACCTGCCAGCGCAGCCGCACCACCGGATCCGGAAAGAGGTCCGGTATGGAGGCAAAGCAGGTTCCGACCAGCATGCCGCCGCCTATCCCCTGCAATGCGCGGCAGGCGATCAGCATGGGCATGGTCTGCGCAAAACCGCACAACGCCGATGCAACAGTGAAGAGCACGATCGCAATGACGATCAGGGGTTTTCTTCCCAGCCAGTCTCCGAGCCGGCCGAAAATCGGCACGGTAATCACCGACGTCAGCAGGTAGGAGGTGGCGACCCACTCGTAGAGATCGAAGCGATGCAGATCCGCGACGATAGACGGCAAAGCCGTACCGACCACCGTCTGGTCGATCGCGACCATCATGACCACGCTCGATAGCCCCAGCATCGCAAGCAGTGACTGCCGGAACGACCTGATGCCCTGACCGGCGGAGCTCTCTTCCTCGCGGACGCTGCCCGGCGCAATGCTCATTGCAGCCCCTGCAACTCTCCCCGCAATCTGATCATGTTGCGACTCACGTGCTTCTCCCATGCAATCCCCGCCAGAACAATATCCTGTAACCCGATGCCTACTGCCTTGTAGACAATCACGTCGTCATCCCGCACGCGCCCTTTCTCGCTGCCGACGAGAACATTGCCGAGTTCGACGGTATCTTCCCAGCTGAAGGTGCCCGGTTTCGCGAGGACCAGGTCGCCCGCCTCCTGGCGCGCCTGATCCCGCAACTCCACCACGATCCGCGAAGCGCGCGCGATCAGCGCGTCATCGAGTTCGCGCGTGTGAGGCAGGCTGGAGCCGATGGCGGCGACAAGCGCGCCTTGCGCCACCGTTGTACCGTCGAACAGCGCACCCGTCGCACGGGTTGCCGTAACGATGACGTCCGCACCGCGGACCGCGTCCGCCGCATCTGAAACGACGGCCTCGACACCGCGCGATGCGCCCGCTGCACTGACCTCTGCCGCCAGCTCCTCCGTTCCCTCCAGACCGACGATACGGAATGACCTGAGCTGCGTATGAGCGGCGAGTGCCAGTGCGTGCGCCCGCCCCTGAACCCCCGTGCCGAAAATGGCCGCGGTGGTTGCCTGTTGTCGCGCAAGTGCGCGCACGGCCACCACTGTCGTTGCAGCGGTGCGCAGGCGCGTAATCGCGTTTGCCTCCAGCGTCGCCAGCAGACTGCCGTCGACCGTCGAGAACAGCACGATCGAGAAGTTGAATCGCCCGGCAATGGTTGAATAGACCTTGGCGCCGGCAACGCCCAGTTCGGGCACCACCGCGCCCAGGGTCGAGAGTTTTACCCCGTCCGCCTCGGTACGCACGCGCTGCTGCACGGCTGCGTGGCCATTCGCAAGTCCGCGAAATCCCCGCTCCAGCGCCGGGATCGCATCGTCGATATTGATCAGCTCGTCGATCTGCGCATCCGTCAAATGAATCATGAAGCCTACCTTTTGCAGCCAGAATAAAAGTGGAAGACAAGCGCGGTTCGCGTGGCACGACGTTTTGCATGGACGTCGCCCAAGGTGGTCGGGTGCACGCCAACGGCCACGGCACCAGTGAAGCCGTCACCCGTCGGCAACGTTCACGTTCCGCTGTTTGCGAGCGCTTCGGCGTCGTGCTGAAAAGTGAAACTGTCCGCGTACAGATGATTGATGCTTGCCCCTTTCTCCAGGAAGTGACGCCGGGCATCGTTAATCATCGTCGGAGAACCGCACAGGTAGACGGCGTATTCCGACAGGTCCGCAAAATCTTCGCACACCGCGTGCTGGACGTAGCCCTGTCGTCCCGCCCATTCGCTGCCGGGACGCGAGAGCACCGGTACGTACTGGAACTCGTAGAGACGCGCACCCCATTGCTGAATCTCGTCGTGCAGATACAGATCCGCCTCGGTACGTGCGCCCCAGTAGAGCCACACTGGCGGACAGTCCGGATCGTCCATGAGCGATTCCAGAATCGCCTTGACGGGCGCGAGTCCCGTTCCCGTCGCCACCATCAGAAGCGGACGATAGTCCTCCACATGAAAGCGGAAACTGCCCAGCGGCAACTCGACGTTCAGCGGATCCCCCGGCTTCAGCGACGCCAGCATGTGATCCGTAAACCGGCCGCCTGGAACCCGCCTGATATGAAAATCGAGCACGGAGCCGGCGGCAGCCGAAGCCATCGAAAAGCTCCTGCGTTCGCCTTCGCCGAGCAGAACGTTCATGTATTGGCCGGGATTGAACCTGAGCTCCGCCTGCTCGGGCAGCTCGATCGACAGATGCCGGACTCCGGGCCCCAGCGGGCTGACGGCAACCACACGCGCTTCGATCTCCGCAGGCGCCGATGCATCTCCGCCCACGTGCGCCGCGGCAATCACCATGTCGCTGCTTGCCCGCGCCTGGCAGGCAAGCATAAAACCGGCGTCGGCTTCCTCCTGCGAGATGCCGAACGGAAATTCTTCATATTCGTGCGTCCCGCTGATTACCTTCACGCGACACGTTCCGCATCCGCCCAGTTGGCAATCGTGAGGAATTGCAACCCCTGCACTCGTCGCCGCCTGCAGCAGCGATTCGTCGGCACGGGCTTCGAATCGCTCGCCGGTTCCCGCCATTTCTATCTGATAGACCATCTTGCAATCTCTAACGAAACAATGGACCAGCCTGCCACCGGGCGGCAGACCGCATTACTTCTTGATGTCGGCTTCCACGAGGACGCGACGTCCGCTGGCCGAAAGCAGATCGTGCAAGGCCTGCAGCGCCGCAAGTCCGCACTGCGTGTCCTGCTCGCCGTTGCCGCCGCTCAGACCCACGCCGCCAATCACCTGATCGTCGACCACGATCGGAAAGCCTCCGACAAACGCGGCAAAGCGCCCCTCGAAACTCAGCTGAATGCCAAACGCCTCGTTGCCCGGCAATGCGGGCCCGTGAGGCGCCTTGGTAAAGAGATGGGTCGAGCGCTTATGGCCCGCCGCCGTGAACGCCTTGTTCCACGCGATCTGGGGTCCGGTGATGCGCGCGTCGTCGGCCCGCTCCAGCACGATCGGATACCCGCCGTCATCGACGATGCAGACCGACTCGGCCACGTTGATCGCTTTCGCTTTCTCCAGGGCGGCGCGCGCCATCGCGCGCGCCTCGGACAGCTCAAGCTTGAAAAAACTCTTCATGATGGATTTTCTGAAATGAATGGATTGTCGTCGTAGCGAAGCGTCGCCCGGGAGACCGGATCACAGCCCGCGATAGACGGTCTTGATCTGCGTGTAGAACTCGAGTCCGGCTCGCCCCGATTCGCGGAACGTTGACGTGCTCGATCGCTTCAGGCCGCCAAACGGCGCATTGATCACATTGCCGGTAGTGGTGCGATTGATCTTGACGGTCCCCGCCTCGATCTCGTCGGCAAACCGGTGCATGTAGCGTGGATTCGAAGTGGCAATCGCCGCCGACAGGCCGTACTCCGTATCGTTCGCCTTCGCGATCGCGTCGTCGTAGCCCGTCACGGACGTGATGGCTAGCACGGGTCCGAAAATTTCCTCGCGATAAATGCGCGCGCTCTCGGGAACGTCGCTGAACACCGCGGGCGTGACGTAGTAGCCGTGCTCGAAGCCCTCGCCCGTCAGCTGCTCGCCTCCGATCAGATGCGTCGACTGTTCCTTGCCGGACGCAACATATCCGAGTACCGATTCGAGCTGCTTGCGATTGGCAAGCGGGCCGAGGTCCATACCGGGAGTAACGCCGCTGCCGATCTTGAGGCTCTTTACCCGCTCGACCAGTTTTGCCGTGAATGTTTCGCGCACCGACTCCATGACCAGGATTCGGCTGGTGCCGGTACAAGCCTGCCCGCTCAGCGACAACCCGCCTTTAACCGCGAGATCCACGGCGCGGTCGAGATCCGCATCGTCCATCACGATCAGCGGATTCTTCCCGCCGAGTTCCATCTGCGTGCGCGTCGTGATCGGCACGGAGCGGTGAATATGTTCGCCTGCGGCGGTCGAGCCGGTAAACGAGATGGCACGCACGACCGGCGACTCTGTAATCGCAGCACCGATATCCGACGCGCGGCCCGTGATGAAGTTGAGCACGCCGGCAGGAATGCCCGCCTGTGCAAATGCTTCGGCCAACCGGTAGCCGATCAGCGGCGCGTCGGACGACGGCTTGAAAATCACCGTGTTCCCGGCCATCAGCGCGGGCGCAATCTTGCGCGCCGGGATGGAGATGGGGAAATTCCACGGCGTGATGACCGTGACCACGCCCAGCGGCTCGCGCTGCGTGTACACGTGCTGCTCCGGATCGTCGCTCGGAAACGTCTCGCCGGTGAATGACTGCGCCTCGACCGCATAAAAACGCAGGACCTGGGCGGACCGGAGAATTTCGTCGCGGCTTTGCGCGAGCGGCTTGCCCTCTTCGCGCGTCAACTCCTGTGCGAAGGTATCTGCGTGACTCTCCAGCCAGTCGGCCGCCTTGTTGACGATCCTGGCCCGCGCCGTGACCGGCGTGCGACGCCATTGCGCGAAGGCGGACGACGCGGCCTGGATCGCCGCCTGCGCATCCGCGACCACCGACGCCTGAAACTGGCCGACGACATCGCGCGTATCGGCCGGATTGATATTCGCGAAGGTCTTCCCGCTGACGCTCTCGGTCCACTCTCCGGCGATCAGGTTCTTGAATACAGTTGCGGATTCGCTCATTACACATCCTCTTTTACGCGGCGGCAGTTTCGCTGCCACCGTACCAACAGAACAACCGGGCCGCAGCACCCGGCCCCGACGAACTCAGGCGGCGAGCCCGAGTTCCGGCAGCGGGATTTCCTTCTCGACGTAGTCGTAATAAAGGGCCGTTGTGTAGAGCAGGCGCATCTGGGCGCCGATCTCGCAGATCTTCAGACAGCGCTGCTGGAGTTCCACCGTAGTCGCGTTCTCGAGCACGATCTGGTAGCCGCGCTCGCCGTGAATCTCGTCCGACACGATGTGCAGGTCGAAGAATTCGACCTCTTCGTCCGTGAACTGGTACTTCTCGCGCAGCGTCGGCGTCTGCTTGCGGTAGATGGACGGCACTTGCGACTCGAGACCGACCACGAGCGCAGCAACGGCGACGACCGGGTCTTCCCGCATGGCCACCGAATAGCACCAGGCCTGCAGGCCGCGTGTGGTCGGCGACATGTTGTCGGGGTTGATCACGCGCTCACGCGTCGTGCCGCACGCTTCGGCAAAGCGGATCAGCAGGTCGGTATGACGATCGCCGCCGATTTCTTCTTCATACATGTTGGCCAGCAGAAAATCCTTGGCCTCGGTCATGTGGTCGGGCGTGCGCGCGTAGAGATAGGCCAGGTAGTCGGCGAACGGGCCGACATAGTGATAGTGGTTCTCGGCCCAGCGGGCGAGATGTCCACGGGAGAGCTTGCCGCTCGCCCACGCGATGCTGAACGGCGCCTTGTTGGCGCTCTTGCCCTTGATCGCTTCTTCAAGCGCCTTACGGAAATCGTCACGATTCAATAGTTCGGCCATTTTCTCTGCTCCTGATCTTGGTGGGAACGACGTCCGCGGTGCGTGGCCGGTGGCCCGAACAGCAGACAGCGGAGATAGCATAAAGCAAATACAAGAATACTGTATACTGAAAACTAATAGTGTTTACCCGCACCGAAGTCGGCGCAGCTTCCGCTCGACCTTGTGGGTATTAGCCTCAGCGACCAACATGAAGTACTACATGAATTGCATGTCGGCGGTGAAACTATATCGCACGCTCAGGCAACAGTATACAATGTTCCAAAGGACGCGATGAAATTGCAGAGCAATGCAATGTGCCGGGTCCGGGACCCATCCGATGCAAAGGAAGAAACAGTCATGCCTATCGTCACATTTCACCGGGACGGACAGACCTACCGGGACGAAGTAAAGGAACACACGAACCTTGTCGTTCGCGCCGGGATCAGGCAGTTTCCCTTTCCACATCTGCGGTACGAATGCGGCATGGGGAAGTGCTCCCGATGCGCGTGCGTCGTCCGCGCCGGCGGCGAACATCTTCCGCCACCCAACTGGAAGGAAAAGAAACAGCTCGGGGAGCGGCTCGAGCAGGGCTATCGTCTCGCCTGCCAACTCTGGATCGAACACGACATCGAACTCGAACAAACGGACATGGAGACACTATGAACGACATTGCAATCACGCCGGTCAGCTATGTAATTCTCACCAGCAAGCCGGGGCAGTACCGGACGGAAGCCGCGGGCAAGCTGACCCCGGCCGAGGCGTGGGACTACGTGTATTGCGGGCGCCACCTGGCCACCTTCGTGATCGCGACGCTCTATGGCGAGGCGCGAATTCGCGTCGTCGACGAATCCGGCGACGCGGCCGTCAACGACATGCCGGTCCGATTTCTCGAGAAATTCCCCGACAGGGACGCTGCCTTCAAGGCGCTCCAGATACTCGTGGGCACGCGCAATTCCGACGCACAGCTTCTGCAACGGGTCGGCGCGCGCGCCGCCTGAGCTCGTCGCATCGATCCAGCAGTTCAACAGAACAGGCTTTCTGCATGATCCAGATTACTTTTCTCAGCAATGACAACAAGTGCGTCAGCGCGCCCCCCAACAGCAATCTGCTTCGCGTTTCCCTGCGCGAAAAAGGCGGTATTCCGTTCAAGTGCGGCGGCGGCCTTTGCGGCACGTGCAGGTGCAAGGTCGAACAGGGCATAGAGAATACCGACGCCGTGAAGGAGAAGGAAAAGCGGCACCTGAGCGCCGCTGAACTCGAGGCAGGCTACCGGATGGCCTGTCAGACATTCGTCAACGGAGACGTGAGCGTGTCATGGTGACGCCTGAACTCACACTCGAACCGCATGGTTCGCTGCCAGAAGACCAGCGTCGCCTGATGCTGGATATCGGCCCCCGCTGGGGCGAGGATATTCTCGGACACCGGCTGAAAGTGGTCGAGTGTTATACGCCCGTCGTGGCGGCTGCGCCGAAGGACGGCATCGTGGTCGAACGGGACGTGCGCTATGGTCCACATGAACGGCATGTGCTCGATACGTTCCTGCCCGCCCGCAGCACGGAGACCGTCCAGGCCGGGCACGGCCGTCCGCTCGATGCAGTCGTATTCGTGCATGGTGGCGCGTTCGTCCGCGGCAACAAAAGCGTGAACGGCGAGATTTACGATAACGTGTGCTACTGGTTCGCTTCGCAGGGATTGGTGGCCATCAACGTCGAATACCGGCTTGCCGACGCCGCGCCCTATCCGGAAGGAGCCCGGGATGTCTGCGATGCACTCGCGTTCATCCACCGGAATGCCGAGAGGTTGAGCATCGACCCGCACCGTGTTTTCGTGATCGGCCATTCGGCGGGCGGCGCCCACGCGGCGACCTGCCTGTTCGATCCGGCCATCACGGAGAAAACCCCGCCGCCGCCCGTTGCCGGACTCGTGCTGATCAGCGCCCGACTCGTTGCCGACGTGCGCAGCGGCAATCCGAATGCGAAGCCGGTGCGCGCGTACTTCGGGGACGACGAAACGCTCTACCCCGAACGCTCGCCGCTCGCGCACGTGGCACGATCCACGGTGCCGCTGATGATCGCGATCGCCGAATTCGAGAACCCCTACCTCGACGAATACGGTGCCCAGTTCTTCGTCGAAGCATTGCGACACCGCGGCGTCCCTCCGCGTCTCATCCAGTTGCGGGGACACAACCATACGTCGATCGTCGCGCACTTCAACTCGGGCGAGGAATACCTCGGGCGCGAAATCCTTCATTTCATCGCCAATGTGCCGGGCCACGCTGTCCGGCATGACACACCGGAATGAAGTCGCGGATCTTGAGGTGTTTTGACGGCGTACCTCAGAAGTCCTCAAGATCGTCCGGCCCACTGCCGGCAATACCACGAATCCGGAGTGCGCCGTGATGCGGCGGACCGCTCGACCCGCGCGTTGCCGCGCTGCCGCGTAATTTCTCGCGAGGTGATCCGTCAATTGCGCGTGCTGCGACTTCAGCACGGCAATGCATCGATCTCTCCGCCAGACCAGGTGAATGATTCCGGGGTCGCGGCGCGGGTGCGATTCGTGGCTTCATCTTCCAGCCTGAACTCGTTGACGGCCTGCTGAAGTTGCGAAGCCTGAGCCGATAAAGAGGACGCTGCTGCCGCAGCTTCCTCGACAAGCGCGGCGTTCTGCTGCGTAGTCGAGTCCATATGCGCGACTGCCTGGTTCACCTCTTCGACGCCGACGCTCTGTTCCGCCAGCGCAACGGAAATTTCGCCGAGCAAGCTCGCCACTCCGCTCACCGCGCGGATTATTTCCTTCATCGTGGCGCCGGCGTCATTGACGAGCCGCGATCCACTCGCGACGTGATCGACCGAATCGACGATCAGCCCTCGGATCTCCTTCGCCGCTGTCGCGCTGCGCTGGGCGAGGCTGCGCACCTCGCCTGCCACGACGGCAAAACCTCTGCCCTGCTCACCCGCACGGGCGGCCTCCACCGCGGCGTTGAGCGCCAGAATATTGGTCTGAAATGCGATGCCCTCGATCACCTCGATGATGCTGACGATCTTGCCCGAACTGGCGCTGATCGACTCCATGCTGCCCACCACCCGTTCCACCACCGCGCCTCCATGCGTCGCAACGGCCGATGCGTCGGTAGCGAGCGCGTTCGCCGCGCGGGCGCGCTCCGCATTCTGACGCACGGTTGCGGTGATCCTGTCCATGCCTGCGGCCGTCTCCTGCAACGAGGCAGCCTGCCGTTCAGTGCGTTGCGACAGGTCGCCGTTTCCCGAACTGATTTGCTGGGATGCGATGGCGATCGTATCGGTCGACCGCTTGATACCGGTGACAAGGTCTGTCAGCGTATCTTCCATGTTGGCCAGCGCGTTAAGCAGCCGGCCGAATTCACCACGCTGCCCGGCTGGAAATTCCTTGCTCAGATCGCCCGATGCCACGGTCTCCGCGATATAGATCGCGTCGGCAAGCGGCTTGTCGACGCTTCGCGCCAGCACGGCAACGGACAATACGCACACGGCGGCCGCGAGAACGCCCAGCCCGACAAGCGACGCGCATTCGCGCGCGAAGCCGGGACTTCGAGTGTCCATATGGACGAGACTCAGCGCAATAATTCCTGCTAGCAGCAGGAACAACAGACCATACGACAGCGCGAGCCGGTAACCGATTTTCAAATCGCCAAACATGGAGTCTCCATAAACTGTATGGACTGCAAAGCGACGAGATTTTTTCAGTTCGTCCCGTCGACCCTTGTCCTGGACGCCGCACGCTTGCCGATGCGTGACAGCGAGACGTGGATAACGGAATCATTCCGCTGACTATTACGTATACTATGTACATCAACACAACCAGGCAACAAGAAAAATAAGGCGCGTTTACCCTGTGCAGGTCGCGCAGAAAGCCGGACCCTGCCCGCCATCAACGCCTTTTCGGCCGGTGCGCGCGGGGTCATATATCACGTCATAAAAATGATCGCAATGCGTCGATTCCCTATGAGGGAATCACCGAATAAAAAACATGTGGTCGTATATTTTGTATACACCATACTGTGTTCCGCTGGATGACTACAAAACCTTCGACCTCGCACCAGCATCGAGGACGCCCGTATCAAAGGAATGCACCGATGAAAAAGACGTTCTGTACTGCAGCGATACTTTCGTGCGCAGCGGCCACCGCACACGCACAGGGAAGTGTCACCTTGTATGGCCTGATTGACGCCTCCGTTCAGTTCACAACCAACCAGGACGGCGGAAAAACATGGGCGATGAGCAGTGGCACAACGCGCGGCAGCCGCTTCGGCTTGCTCGGAAGAGAAGACCTTGGTGGCGGAACCCGCGCAGTTTTCCGGCTTGAGAACGGCTTTGACGTCACGGACGGTTCGCTCGGCCAGGGCGGTTTGATGTTTGGCCGTCAAGCCTATGTCGGAATCGAAAACGACAGCTGGGGCGCCTTGACCTTCGGCCGCCAGTACGAGTCGATGGTGGACTATGTGGCCCACCTCACGGCCGCCGACTGGTCGGTCTATATGGAACACCCGGGCGACATGGATCTGACGAACCGCGGCGTGCGTGTCGATAACTCCGTGAAGTACACGAAAAGCTACGGCGCCTTCACAGGAAGCGCGCTGTACAGCTTCGGCGGTCAGGCGGGGAGTTTTGGCAAGGACAGCATGTGGAGCCTTGGCGGCAGCTACGACGACGGCCCCCTGTACGTCGGTTTCGGCATGACTTACGCCCGTCAGCCCGGCGACCGGTCCGCCGGGACCTTCTGGAAAGCGACGAACTCCGCCATTGGCGAGTTCGTGACGGTTGCACATTCATTCCTGACTGTCGGCGGCGGCGCCGCCTACAGGTTCGGCTCGATCAAGCTCGGTGGCGACATCACGAGTACCACCTACAAGGATGGCTTCGAAGGTCAGAACGTCAACTTCATGAACTACGAGCTCAACGGGGTGTATTACTTCACCCCGGCGTTCTCTGCCGGGCTGGGCGCCACCTACACCGACGGCAAGATCGACGCCAACGACGGCGATCCCCGCTACATCCAGTACAACGCTACCGCCACCTATAGCCTCTCCAAACGCACGGATCTTTATGCGTTTGCCACATTCCAGCGTGCTATGGGTGACGCGCAGGTCGCTCAGGTCACGCAGTTTATTTCCCCATCGAACAACCAGAAGCAGGCGTCAATAGGCGTCGGCCTGCGCCACAGCTTCTGACGGGCGCCGCGACACTGGAGAGACTCCATCCCATATCCGGTTCATTTCCATGCCCTGGCAGTGCCAGGCATGGATGTATCGAAGGAACAGAGAAATGGCCGACTTGATGAACCTGGCGCGACTCAGCACGGCGTATGGCGAGCCGGAAAAGTGCAGCAGCGCCAACGCCGTCGATCGCGGCAGAAAAGTTCTCCTGATCGAACCCGGCCTCGTCGGCCGACACCTGGCGTCCTGCATGGCCTCGCGGTGAACTTCACCTGACAGGTCTTACGGCGGCAGAGCGCCAATGGTCGCAACACGGTAACTGGAGAGGGGTCAGCACCACGCCTGAATACATTTCAATTTAGTAGCACTGAGCTAATTACGCAGGTGATTCAGGTTACCCGGAGATGTTTGAGTCATCTTCGACGATGGTCATCCGAAGCAGCCTTATTACCTGTATATCCGATTATCCGAGCCGAGGTTCCCACATGCACTCCCTCACCCTCCTCACTCCAGCACATTTCTGTTATCTGGTCGGAGTAGTGGCGATCGTTGCCACAATGATCTTCCGGGCGAACGTTGTCGTCCCCGCGATCCTTGCTACTTTTGCGGTCGCATTCGCCTATTCGGGCAAGGTACTCGTCGGGCTGCAAGCCATCTTTCTGGGCAGCCTCACTGCCGCCCACGAGTTGTTCAACATTTTTCTCGTCATCGCATTGATGACCGCGCTTCTCAACGGATTGCGCGAAATCGGCGCCGATGTCCGGATGGTCCGGCCATTCAGGAAGATCATGGTCAACGGCCACGTGGCCTTTTTCATCCTGGCGTTGATTACGTATCTGATTTCGCTGTTCTTCTGGCCGACACCGGCTGTGCCGCTCGTGGGCGCGATTCTGATCCCGGCGGCTATCTATGCCGGCCTCTCTCCGCTGGGCGCCGCCGTTGCCATTGCGATTGCCGGCCAGGGTATGGCGCTCTCGTCGGACTACGTCATCAAGGTCGCACCCGGCATCAGCGCGAAGGCAGCGGGTACCGATATGCTGCCGGTGGCCAACACTGCCCTTCTGCTGTCCCTCATCGCCGGCGCCGTCGCGCTGGCTCTCAGCTGGTATCTCACCGTGCGTCGGAACGTGCGGAAACCCGGCGCCATCAATCTGGTCGAATGGGAATCGTCGGGTGAGATCGACCCCACTGCCCAGCCCGAGGCTCACCAGGGCAGCTTTGCAAAAGCAGAACTCGCGCGCAGCACGGCCGGCATGCATGACGAAGACGTCGACGCTTTGCCGGCTGTTTCCTCTGCCGGTGCTGCGTCGATGGCGCTGCCCGCGATGGGCGGAGGGGTCATTCTCCCTCCGAAACGGGAGATGTGGTCCAAGGTGTTCTCGATCGTCACGCCGCTCACCTTCCTCGCGGTGGTGATCGTCATGACGCAGCCGGAACTGGTCGGCGCAACGGTCATTCGCGGGGGCGATGCGGCTGCGCTGATCGGGGGCATGGCAGCCGTGCTGATGATGCTCACGACGCTCTCTTACGGCCGCAAGGGCTTTCTGGACAGGACGGCCGGCCACATCATCGACGGTCTGGTGTTCGCCTTCAAGGCGATGGGCGCCGTTCTTCCCATTGCCGGCTTTTTCTTCGTGGGCGACGCCAGCACCGCTGGCCCGATTCTCGGCATCGAGTCCGGCGTCCATGTTCCGTCGCTGCTGTTCGAACTGGTTCAGGCGTGCAGTCAGTTCATTCCGCACAGTCCGGTTCTCGTTTCTCTGGGCGTGTTGTTGACGGGGATGATCACCGGAATCGACGGTTCGGGATTCGCCGGTCTTCCGCTGACGGGCTCGTTATCCGGCGCGCTTGCCCCGTTGGCCCATATGCCTGCGTCTACATTGGCCGCGATCGGGCAGATGGGCGCGGTGTGGACGGGTGGCGGCACGCTCGTTGCCTGGTCTTCCCTTATCGCAGTCACGGGGTTCGCACGTGTACCCGTCCTGGACGCGGTTCGGGTACTGTTCGTCCCCGTGGTATCCGGTCTCGTGATTGCCACGCTCGTCGCCGTCGCGATTAGCTGAACGGTCGGGAAGTCATGTCAATCTCCCTGACCTCCGCGACGTTGGCGCACGAAGGCTGGGCCGCGCTGCAGATTGTATTCGTCAACGTTCTGCTGGGGGGCGATAACGCTATCGCCATCGCAATGGCCTGCCGCTCGCTTCCGCCCAAGCAGCAACGCTTAGGCATCCTTCTTGGTACGGGTCTCGGCATTGTGCTTAGAATAGTGCTGATCGGTATCATTGGAAGACTGCTTGCGATCCCCTTCATGCACGTGATCGCTGCAGCGCTGCTGATCTGGATCGGCATCCAGCTTGTACGGCCAGGAGAAGACGACCCTTCAGTCAGTCAGGCTACTGCATTGTGGCGCGCGGTGATGGCGATTTTATGGGCCGATCTCGCGATGAGTCTCGACAACGCACTGGCAACAGCCGCCGTTGCACAGTCGCTACCGGAAGATTCACGCCTGGTCATTGTTTTTGTCGGCCTCGCCCTGGGTGCGCCGGTGATCGCTTTCGGCAGCCAGCTCGTGCTGACATTGCTCGAACGGTTCCCTGCACTCGTGTACGCGGGCGCAGCGGTTCTTGGGTGGATCGCAGGGGAGCTTCTACTGGCGGATCCGACGGTTGGCGGCACACTTCACCAATGGTTGGCGGTGATCCCCGGCATCAGCCCTGCAATTGTCAGCACCTTCACCTGCATCGGCGCCGCAATCCTGGTCCCGCTGTTGGGCCGCGTGATGGTCCACCACAATCGCGCTGGATAGTATCCGTTACCCGGTCACCACGCTGGCCGGGTAACGGGACTACCGGAAACTTACTCTGCAGCAGCAATTCAAGTTGCGCGTTCGTGCGCATGTCAGAACCGGACAGGAAACGGTACGATCGCGCAAATGTGACGCAGCGCGGATCGGCGGAGTGCGTGCGCAGCTGGCGCGCTGCCTCGCGCCGGTCTGCTCTGTTCAACCGATCAGACCGTGACGCCACGCAAACGCAACCGCCTGAGTGCGGTCACGCAGATCCAACTTGGCCAGCACGTTGCCGATATGGGTTTTCACCGTGCTCTCGCTGATGTTCAGCATCTTCCCGATCCGGCCGTTACTCGACCCTTCGGCCAACGCCCGCAATACATCCATTTCCCGTTCAGTCAATGACGCGAAAGGATCCGTCACGCGTTCGCGCGCGGTCCGCACGCTGCGCAGGATTCGATGCGCGACGTCAGGGTGAATCACCGCTTCACCCTCCGCGAGGCGGCGCAGCGTGTCGAGCAGTGCGTCGCCGGACATCGACTTGAGCAGGAAGGAGTGCGCGCCGGCTTCGATTGCCGAGAACGCGAGGTTGTCGTCGTCCGATGATGTCAGGACCGCAATCCGGGAGTTCGGACTGAGCGAGCGCAGCGAGCGGATCGTTGCGGCCGCATCCATGCCTGGCATCAGCAGATCCAGCACGATGAGATCGGGCTGGTGTTCGCGCGCGAGTTCGATGGCGTGCACGCCGTCGCCCGCTTCACCGACCAGTGTGAAGTCGTCGGTCATCGTCAGGATACTCACCAGACCCTGCCGCACAACGGCGTGATCGTCGACCAGCAAGACCGTGAATTTCATCGAACCCTCAAAGCGTTAATTGGAACGAGACAGTGATTTCGGCGCCTTTTCCCGGGCTGCTCGCCAGGTGAAGTTCTCCGTGCGGCAAACTGTTGGCCCTCAGGCGCATGTTGGACAGTCCCATGCCCAACGCTTCGACGCGCCGTGCGTCAAAGCCCTGGCCGTCGTCGGCGATCTTCAAGGTGTACGTATCGTCGAGCCGGCTGAACGCCAGCTCCACATGGGTCGCGGCGGCATGCTTCAGCACATTCGCACAGGCTTCGATCGAGATCAGCAGCAACTGACGCGCAATGTCCGGCACGACTTCGAGCGCGCGTTCGTCGTCGTGGCTCAGGTGCAGGGTCCAGCGCGCGCGGGCACCGGCGAGCAACGCGTCGATGCTGTCGCTCAACGCGCGCCGCAAGCCGATTTCCGCGATCGTCGGCGCCGACAGCCGGCGGATGACATCGGCCAGGTCCTGCTGAAGATGCGACACCAGCGCCAGAGACGCGCGCGTAAGGTTCGCCGAATCCACGTTCGCCGCGCCATGCTTTTTCAACGCCGTGAGCTGCAGTCCCAGCGCGAAAGCGCGCTGCTTCGCCGTATCGTGCAGGTCGCGCGCGAGGCGGTTACGTTCCTGTGAAGCCGCCAGCGCCAGTTTCATCTCGATCATGGAAGACAGGGCATCGGCCATCTCGTCGAAACTAGTGGTGAGCCGGCCGAATTCGTCCTTGCCGCCGTCTTCGATACGCGCCGCCAGATCGCCGTCCGTCCACGCGGATGCCGCGCGTTCGGCCTTGCGGATCCGTTTGACCAGCAACGGCACCAGCACCAGCACGGAACAGAAATTGATGACGAGTACGTATAGCCCGATGACCGTCCATGACACATCGTCACTATGCAGCAGGGATGCGAGCGGCGACAGCACGAACATGCCGACCGTCAGGGTCGCGCCGGGTTCCACGGGCGAACGTACCGTCAGCGTGACGGTCTTGCCGTTGCCCTGCGCATCAGAAGATGCGGCGCTGCCAACTCCATTGGGGAAACGGCACGTTACCCCATCGGGCCATTGATAGCGGACGAACACCCGGCCACCATCGAGCGCGCGACTCACGCGATTCGGGCCCTTGATAGCCGGCAGCCGGTCGGTCAGCACTCTGGCGGACAACTCGTGCAGGACCAGTCGGCAAATCTCTGGCGATTGGCGCGCTTGCGCCAGAAGGGCCGCATTCGGCGCGAGTTCACGCTCGAATGCGCGCGTGAGTGCCGGCGACGAAAACGCTTCCGACACACGCCAGTTGTCGAGTATCGCATTCCCCGCGACTGTGACGGTCACGCCGGCGCATGACGCCAGCATCATCGCGCATAGAAAGCGCCAGAAGAGACTGTTACGCCAGCGGCCGGCCATAACGATGGGAGAAAATGTGCGCTGCGCCGTGTCGTTCACCCGGAATTAGCGTCCGTGAAAGAGAAATGGGAAGACCGCTGCATCAGAACGTATAGGCTGCACCTACGCCGCCGAACAGCGACGTGCTGTGCTCGACAACCGGACTCTCCGCTGCATCGCCAAGCAGATGGTCCACCCGGAGTGTGCCATTGACCGACCACTTCCGGCTCAAGAGATGCACCCACGTCGCCGACGTGCTGATGTCCTTGAATCCCGCCGACGGCGAAAAGACCGGCAGACCCGCGGCGCTGCTCGCCGCCTGCACAGGCGATACGCCGAAGAAAGTCTGCATCGAACCCCTGTTGGCCCACACAGCGCCATTGCCAACGGTCAGTCTGTCGCGCGCGCCCAATTTGAACGTGTATTTTGTTTCCAGCGTCAGCGTAGCGCCGTAACCGGCGTGCAACGACTGGAGTAACTTGAGCGACGCATCGAAAGCGCCCGGATGCCAGTCCAGAAACGCACCGAATCCGGCCGTGGTATGGATGTCGCCGAGGCCGTTCAGCCGGTCGCCGTCGCTCTGGTCGCGGCCAAACTGGGTCGACAGGATCAGGCCGGTCTTCAGATTACCGCCCAATGGAAAGGCAACGCCGCCTTCGAGTCCATCGAGAAAGAAAATGCCGCGCGATGCGGACAGAATCGGAAACGGTTCGAGGTGATAGGTGCTACTGCCTTCATAGCGCGGCGCGGCAGCAACGCCGATGCCGATCGTCGTCGGGGCGGCGGCTTGTGCTTCTGTGCTGGCGAGGCTCAATGCGCCGACGCCGGTCGTGAATGCAATCGAGCAGCACAGTACTCCCAGCGCCGGCCAGTATTGATGAACACGCGCGATCGATGCGCGTCGCCCTGCCCCGGCTTGCCCGAACTCCAAAGCCCTTGTCTTGCAGTGATGCGCCAACGTGATTCTCCTGGTCGTTTCCTTGATCGGCTTGCAGGCCCGTTCGCAACGACGCGCCTGGACTCAAACATCCGGGCGTATCGTACGTAACGGCAACCGGTCTGGAATCGGCCGAAGGGATCGATTCAGGTCATCCGAAAGTATGAGCCTGCATTCCCCCTATGCCGTGGCCCTTGCGCATGATCATGTCCCTGCGAATCAGAAGAAATGGCGGAGACCAAGCATCGCGCCCGTCTGGTTCGTACCGGCAACGGCGTCGTTCCGCCACCGCCCGTGCATACGCTGTACGCGACATGGGCACTGTCGTGAGGTAGCCTACCTGCACGTATAGGGCTGACGCCTTCGACAGCAGGTACATGGCCCGCGTCGTGACGAGCGTGGCACGCGTGTCGTGCTCCGGGTTCGCGATGCGATACAACTGCGTCGCCCATACGATGTCAGGCGCAATGTTCCATGACGTACCGGCGAACCAGAGTCTGGTGCGCACCGTTGAAGGAAGCGCTTTCGAGAAATTCACGGTGCGCGAGATCCAGCCGGTCGACAACGTCAGGGTCGAGACCTTCAGATAGCCGCTCAGCAGAAGGTGCCGGTCCGTATCAGTACCGGCGCTCAGGGGTTCCGGTGCGATCCCGTCGGAGAGGTTCGCCGAGGCACCTGGTCCGCCATGCCGCTCGTCGTACGCGACGATCGCGCCAAAGCGCGGGCCAGTGTATTTTGCAATGGCAGACCATTGCTTGCATTGCGTGAACCACGCCGCGGTCTGCCCTGCACAGGTGCCCTGTCCCGGCGTATGCGCCGTGCCGGTCGAATCACTGCCAAACGAATAGGTACCGTTGAGGAAAAAGAAAGCTGGCGCTGGCTGGAGAATGTGCGTCAGTCGAGCGAGGTTCTCGACGACCCGGTGCGCGGTGTTCACATTGGTGATCGGGAAAGCGACATAGAACCGGGCGCAGTGCGAGCTTGATGGGCGGATAAGCCGCCACCGACTCCATCTGTTGCACCATCAGCCGGATTTCCGGTGGCGACAAGGCGTGATCCTTCGGCGCGAAGGTGGCGTTCGAGGCTGCTTCTACGCTGTTAGCGGGGTTATCTACCTTTTCACCGTGGGCGATGGCATAGACGTAGACCTGCTTCACGATGTCCCGAATCTGCACCGCCGTAGCAGGTGCTCCGCGCTCCTTGACCTTGTTGCACAAGGCCCGCAGGTCTTCGGGCTGGATTTCGGTCAGCAGGCGATTCTGGAAAACCGGCAGGATGTCCCGGTCGATGATGTGCTTGCGCATGGCGCGGGTGCTGTCGGCCAATCTTGCATTGGCCAACCATGTCTCCATCGCCGTGCCGAAGGTCTTGATGGCGACCACCCGGCGTTTCTCGCGTTGCTTTTCGAGCGCGGGTGATATGCCCTTGAGGACGGTTTTCCGCGCGTCCAGAATAGCTCGCGCGCCATGGCCAGAGAGAAATACCGTCAGAGCCATAGCGCCCGAGGGTCGGCGTTTCCCGGCGTCCGTTGAAACGGTAATCGTAGCGGAAGGTGACAGTACCGCTGGGTGATACCGTCACGTACATCTCGTCCCGGTCAGAAGCCTTATAAATCTTGGACTTGGGCTTGAGATTGCGTAGTGCAGCGTCAGTGAGCATCGAGGTTTCCTCCGGTATTTTGACGGTTTTACCGTCAGGTTTTACCGTCAGGGACCAGGAGACCTGTTGATGCCCGGAAAGCCGCATAAAACAAGCTTTCCCGAGAAGCCTTTTACCGTCAAAGACGGTAAAAGTCTGAATAGTGAACGGGAGGGTCTTGATTCGGCCTCGATTCTTACCGTCAGCTTTACCGTCAACCTGTTTTGCTGGCCGGCGATAGCCACCGATAGCTGTCGTAACGCATTTCTTTCCAAATCAATACGTTAAGAGCGCTTTTCGATAGCTGGCGATAGTCCTCGAAGGACGTAAATTCACTCCCACTCGATTGTCAATCGCATGGCGGGAGCCCTGTGGCGACGGCGTTTCCGCCTAGCCACGTGGCGTCGATACCGTCAGCGATACCGGAAATTCCAGTCGGCAGTTGTCAGCTCTGAGGAGACTGTATCGGAGAATCAACTTGAGCCTCCGCTGAAAGATCGCAACCCCCAGGAGATCGAGGACGACTTCTGCGGGAATACCGTCTTCGATACCGTCAGGCACGTTCCAATGCGGTCCGGGCAGAGCTTGCAGAAGCATGCTACGCATTCAATGGCGGCAAGCATCTCCGCTACGAAGCGATCTCTCTCGAATCAATGCAGCCGCCGCGGTCTAAAGTGATAGTGTTAAATTCTTGCGCCGACACGCTCAATCTCCACTATATTCCGGCTCCACCTCGCCGACGTCGATCTCATACTGGCCGGGAGCTATTTCGACGCCTACATCCCACTTGGCCGGGTCCACTTCGGTCTCAGCACCACCAACGGTCAAAAAAGCTTTCACTTCGATGTTCGTCTTGCGTCGGACTGTTTGCGTATCAAGCTCCATCTCTTCCCGATCGATCGCATCCCAAACATAGAACGTCACATCGATCTGCACCTCCACTGTCAACGACGCCGTCAATTCGACAACCCATACAGACTTATCCTCCTCAAGATTCCAGACCTTCGTGCGATCGGATTGCAACACATGGCTGATGACATCCGCTTCGCAGGTTGCCGCTTCAACGCGAGGTACTACGCCACTGTACACATTCTCGACATTCCATGACGACTCATGGATGTGCGTCCTGAATCCGTCAAGAAGCGCGGCCCGCACGAACGAATTCTCGTCCTCTACCGCGGAAGCTATTCGGTCAGCGAGTGTCTTCGCGTGCTCGCCGGTGGCCTCGAAAAGCGCGATCAATGCGTCAAGTGACTTAACGCAATACAGATACTCCGACTTCCCTGCAAACTCGCTCCATCCCTCGTCTCGCGAAGCGACAACCCCTCTCGTCCCATGGTCACGAGCGTAGTCCTCAAGCAGCAGTAAGGACATTGCGTCCGGGAATTCGGCCTTCTTGTCCTTCCGCGCACCAAACGGAGGCAGCCCCGCGAAATATCGTTCAAAAATTCTGGGCATCATGTCACCGCCGCCAATCGGCAGTACCTCGCCACGGCATCGTTCTGCATAGCTGTCGACGCGCTCACGGAACACCGCCTCTGCGCTGCTCACGACCGACAGCGCTTCGAACAATTTATCAATCTGATCCATGTCGATGCCGACAGAACGTTTGAGCGTGTCGGAGCCCTTCCTGAACTCTCCCATAGCCTGCGTCACCGATTTCATAAGGTGGCTAACAATTTCTCTGGCCGTGACTTCGGTCAACAGAAGCTGCATCGTTTTGGGGAACACCTGAGGCAGTTGGTTAAGCACACCTGCGTCGAAACTGTACCCGGCACTTTGTATCAGGTCGGTATCGAGGGAAAAAAACGAGATTTCACCGCTCCAAAGCTGAGCCGCGGTCGGACGATCTTGAGGCATGTGTTTGATTTGGTGGATGGTCGATGTCTGAATGATACCGACCCGGGTTACGACTTCACTAACGGCACGTCGTCCATCCAGCGGTTCGCACTGACGCGGCGAGATTCCCTCCTCCGTCACCGCGGCCGATCGTCAGCGTTTTAGCCCTTGACCCGACTCAATGTCAGCTTTTCTTGGAATTATATTGACATTGTCAGAATCGTCTCGTACATTACTGACATTGGAGGGCGCTATGTCTGACGGACCATTCAGAAATGCCGCGTTAAGTAGCCGCTGGAAGGTATACGGCCAGAAATTGGTCAGCGATGCCACGAATGCTGAAGAGCGCATGGCGCAGGCCTGCCACAGCATGATTGGCGACGTTGACATGAAGGTCTTCCAACCGCTTTTAGGCGAACTCCATGCGCATGCCCGACGTCCCCAAATGGACCTGGACCCCGTGGCATCGATTGAGACGATCTTTGACAGCCATCCAATACTGCCTCTGGCCGATTTTCTGCGCAGGCATTTGGTCGCCAATCTCAGGGATCAAATCTCTCCAGAGAAAGCACTTGACCGAGCACTGGAAAGCACGACCAAAGAGTGGATTGGCACCACCAAGAACCGCCTCGACGAACAATGCATCCGCGCCCGCGACCTTGGAGACATGAAACTTGAGGATTATCGCAAAGGGCTTGAACGAAACCACGAGACGTTTTCCTCCATCAAGGTCGAGGAACTCTGCGCTGCTTTGGCCTCAGGCAATAAGCGCGCATTTAGTGAGGCGCTTCAGAAAAAACTCGGCGTAGATGAGGGCCCCGAAGAATGAGCACTATTCCCAAAAAGCCGGCTAGATCTGACAAGCGCCTCGTTGTTCTCGAGAATGGGCAGAAGCGGGGCCGCGCTGTCCCTAAAGACGCTGTGATCGCCGAAGTTGGCCAGCATATTTGCTTTAATGCATCAGCTCTGGACAGCTTCGACGTCGAGGGCTGCAAACCAATTCACTTCAATATGCTGGTTCTCTGCGCCGCAGTTGAGTTCGCTGATCGCTATTGGAAACGTCCGATGGGCTGGCGCCGCATCTTGCATGTGACCCTTCCGGTTGCCGATCCAAGGAATTGGCAAAAATCTGAGGTTCTGCAGAGCCTCCATGATGTCCTCAACCACCTGACCGGCGACACTTGGCAGTTTACCTTTGTCCAGGCGAAGGCCCCTTCGCCTATTGGCACGCGGCAGTTGCCTCTGGACTTCGGCAAAACCAAGACCTTTGCCGTTGCCTACAGCAATGGTTTGGACTCGCGTGCCGTGTCTGCTTTGAGCGGCGACGAGGGCGAGGCCCTTTGTATCCGGGTTGCTGGAAATCGCCAACCCCGCAAGGACGGCGATAGTTACTTCACTCACATCCCATTCAATATCAGTGGATACCGCGGCAATGAGAGTAGCTTCCGTTCGCGCGGCTTTCAATTTGCAGCAGTAACAGCGATTGCCGCACAACTCTCAAACGTGACGCGAATTGTGGTTCCAGAGAGCGGCCAAGGCGCGCTTGGACCGGTGCTGCTTCCGCTCTACGGCGTTTACGCCGACTATCGCAACTATCCAACTTTCTTCCGGAAGATGGAACGGTTCATCAAGGCTCTGCAAGGCTATCAGGTAAGGTTTGAGCAGCCGCGCCTGTGGTTCACGAAAGGCCAAACATTAAGCGCATTTTTGCGCATACCCGGAAAGTCCGGAGAGCATCTTAAGAGTACTCGGTCCTGTTGGCAAACACGCCGCGTCGTAAATGTCGGCAGCAGGAAGCAGTGCGGGCTGTGTGCGGCCTGCTTACTGAGACGCTTGAGTCTGCATGCCGCTGGCGTCAGCGAGGCGCCTGACACCTATGTTGTATCCGACCTCGCTGCTTCTAATGTGGATGACGCTTTGTCGGTCATTCCTCAAAAAGCTGATCGGGACATCATGGTCGAATATGGAAGCGTCGGTATGCGTCATCTGCAGCACCTCGCGGACATGGCCGATCTATCTGATGACGTTCTACGCGCGTACGCCTCGCAAATTGCGGCCGCGACCGAGAACACCTACGAGGAAACGTTGAAAAAACTGAAGTTGATGTTGGCATCGCATGCCAAGGAATGGCGAGCATTTCTGTCCGCTCAAGGGCAACAGAGCTTCCTGAACAACTGGATGGATGGAGGACGCTATGGCTGATTTGAATGAGCTGACCGCACAGGAAATAGGACGCCGCCTGCGAATAGCGCGAGAGAACGCTGCCATTCGACAAGAGGATGCGGCCCAGATCATCGGCGTTTCCCGACCCACGCTCGTATCCATCGAGAAGGGCGTACGCCGCGTGCGTATTCAGGAAATCCAGTTACTCGGCCGCCACTACGGCGTATCGGTGAACGCCCTGCTCCGCCGGGAAGCCGTCCACGTCGACTTAGTGCCTCGCTTTCGCAAATTGCGTGAGACAGAGGACGCGCAAACCGCTGAAGCCATTCGGCTATTCAACGACTTGATTAAGGCGGATGTAGAAATGGAGAACATACTCGGCATCCAGCGCCGACGAAATTACCCACCGGAGCGCGGCCTCAATGAGGGCGACGTCACGGCACTCGCCGAAAAGCATGCAAAGGAATTGCGCGACTGGCTTGGTCTTGGCCCGGGACCGATCGCCGACATTTTTTCGGTAATCGAGCTGGATCTCGGCATACGCTTGTATCAACGTCGCCTTGCTTCCAACTCGAAGATTGCGGGCCTCTTTAGCTACGATGAAAACATTGGTGCCTGCATTCTTCTCAACGCTAGCCATCCACTACCCCGGCGCATCCAGTCCGCGGCGCATGAGCTCGGTCACTTCTATGGCACGCGTCAGACTCCGGAGGTGCTCGAAGAAGATGAGAAATTTCTGTCACGCGACGAACGCTACGCCAATGCTTTTGGTCGTGCCTTCCTGACGCCGGCCGAAAGTTTCTCGGAAAGCTTCGGCCAATTGAAGCAAATTACCGGCAAGACGACCCGGCGTCTAATAATTCTCCTGGCCCAACAGTACAACATATCGCGGCAGGCGTGCTGCCTCCGGCTCGAGGAATTAGGACTTGCCAAGAAAGGTACCTGGGTCTGGTTCGAAAACAATGGCGGCATCACCGATGAGCACGCTCGGGAGGTTCTCGGCGAAATGACTGAACGCCGAGATCCTGCGAAAAGCGATGCCGACCGCCCCATCTCCCACCGCCTGAGCCTGATGGCACATGCTGCCTGGAAACGCGAATTGATGTCGGAAGGACAATTGGCGGAGCTACTGAAGCTAGGCCGAGTGGAGGTACGCGGCATTATCGATCAAATCGAGCTTGAGGAAAGGGATACGGATGAACTGCTCAAGCTCCCGGATTGATATCGTGAACCAATGGGTTCTCGACACCAGCGTACTAATTAACCTTCACGCGTGCAAATATGGTGAACGAATCCTCTCGGCAATCCCGAACGACATTCTCGTTCCAGAAATTGTCGCAGGAGAACTGGAACATGAGAGAAGCCGTAAAAATGGCGAGTACAGCTTTCTGCGAGCGCTTGTGGCAGATCGAATCGTTACGGTCGTCAGCCTGACCGATGCCGAGTATCCAATGTTTCACGAACTTACATCGACATCTCCGTCGCTGGACGATGGTGAGGCCGCGACGATTGCGATCGCCGCCTCCAGACAACTTCGGCCGGTTATTGATGAACGAAGGGGGCGAACACGCGCCAGCACACTGCTGCCAGCGTTAGTGCCGCACTGGTCGCTAGACCTCCTTCGGCATCCGACGGTCATCGCCACACTTGGTCTCCAACATGCTGTAGACGCGCTATATCACGCCCTACGCGACGGTCGCATGCGGATTCCCTCGGAAAGTGCGGATGACGTTATCGCACTCATAGGCGTGGAGCGGTCGCGCGACTGCACGTGCCTCCCTGGGTACCGCGAACGATTTTTTGACAGTCAGAACCATAAAGATGGTGACTTCACCGCGTTGACGGCGCGCTAAAAATGACTATCACGTCAGCTTTTCACCCACGTCGATCGGCCTTTACAAGCGCATACGGCGGGCAGGCCGATGTCGAGATGGGCGAGCGGAAAGCAAGGTGATTATCTTCGCGCTCAGGCCGTTGAAAGACGCCTCAGGAAGTACGCCGCGCACGCCTTCTCGGAGTCTTTGCTATTCCGTCCCTATGGTAGGATGAATTTGTCCGAAGAATTGATTTTATCCCCAATGTCGCTCGATACACTCACCGAAACTACCGAAGCCAGTCCGTCCGTTGAGCATCGCTCTCCTAGCAGGCTGTTGAAATAGCTTCCGCCATGGTCATCGGACCGGGAGCGGTAAACGTTGAAACAAGGAAGCGGACAACACTGAGACCGAAGCGATGCGCGGAGCGGACGGCTACACCGAGACGATGTTTACGATGGCAAGGCTGGATGACTTCGTGCCGGCCAATCACCCGCTGCGCCCGATTCGCATTTGGCTGAACGACGCACTCAAGCGCATGGACCCGGTGTTCGCTCGGATGTACGAGAGCGACGCGAAGGGTGGCCGCCCGAGCATCGCCCCGGAGAAATTGATTCGCGCGTTGCTGTTGCAGGTGCTGTATTCGATTCGAAGCGAACGCATGCTGATGGAGCAAATCTCCTACAACATGCTGTTTCGCTGGTTCGTCGGCCTTTCGATGGACGATGCGGTGTGGGACCACTCGACCTTCAGCAAGAACCGTGACCGGCTGCTCGAGCACGACGTCATCGTTGAACTGTTCAACGAGACGGTTGAGTCGGCGCATGCGCGCGGTTATCTGTCGGGCGAGCATTTCAGCGTGGACGGCACGCTGATTCAGGCGTGGGCCGGGCACAAGAGCTTCGTGAGCAAGAACAAGTCGGATGACGATGCGCCGCCTGATGGCGGTGCGCGTGAGCGCGAGAACTGGCACGGTGAGAAGCGTAGCAACGAGACCCACGAATCGAGCACGGACAGCCAGGCGAAGCTGTTTCGCAAGAGCCGGCGCACTGGTGCGCTGCTTTGCTACATCGGGCACCTGCTGACGGATAACCGGCATGGTCTGGTGGTGAACGCGCAAGTGACGCAGGCCAGCGGTACGGCCGAACGCGACGCTGCGGCTCAAATGCTCGCGGACGCGGCGCAAGTTGCCAGCGCCCCCATTACTGTGGGGGCGGACAGGAATTACGACACGGCGGGCTTCGTGGCGAGTTGCCGCGCCAATCGTGTGACGCCGCACGTGGCGCAAAACGACGGCCGCGCGGGTGGCTCGGCGATTGACGCTCGGACGACACGCTGGGCTGGCTACGCCATCAGCCAGCGCAAGCGCAAATGCATTGAGCAGGTCTTCGGCTGGGGTAAGACAGTCGGCCGGATTCGTCAGGCGATGTATCGCGGCCGCGAGCGGGTCGAGCAGTTGTTCTTGCTGACACAGGCGGCCTACAACCTCACACGCATGCGTACGCTCGCGAACAGAACGGAGTAGAAGTGCAAATCGGCGAGGAGACGGCATTGGTTCCACCTGAATTAAGGGCGCTCGCTATCAAATCGACACGAACCAAACCGACGCGATGGTTCTTTAGAAAGACATCCCTTGCGTCAGTGAAGTGTATTTCAACAGCCTGCTAGTGGGGCAATCGTCGTGCGACCGGTCTCCGGAAATGTCAGACCTAGTGAGGATCTCCGCGCGATACAGGGGAGAGTCGTGGTTTGGTGGTTTGGCGGCGTAGTTCAGAACCGCCGCGATGAAAGCGTGCCCAAAGTCGCAGTGTTCCTCCGCACGCTCGACAAGGACAATGTACCCCGAGCATGGCAGCAAATTAACGTGGCGTTGACCCACTTGGGCATTCTGCGCGTTGGGACGGTTTGGCAAAATGGAGTTCGTATTGGCAACGTTGAACAAGAAGATCTGCGTGCCGAGATCGAGTTTAATCCCGGGGAATGGAGTTTTACCTCGCCTGATGAGTGTTCGTATAAAGGTGAACCGAGCCCCCTGTCCAGTTCCGACTACCCGCTCCGGTATCAACGCGACAGGAATTGGTTGATGAGCTTCCGCTTGCCCAACGGCAGCAACCTTCTGGTCCCATGCATCGAGTTTTTGACCAGATGCTATGGCCGCTCCCAGGAAGTGCCTCGCATACTTACAACATATCGTTGGGAAGAAGCTGCGGACCGCTTTTTCGCTCCATTCGACCCGACAGCGGTCGAGCCAGGGTACTGGCCGATCAGATTACGCAAGCGTCTGCACAACGGCGACACGGTATTCCTCGCCCATGCATTGCACGACGATTTCGCGCGCAACGCAGCAAAGAGCATCTTCACCCAGATCAGGACTGCATTCAAACGCGGCGACTCGTACGCTTTCCCCAAAGTTGGCCCCTGGTTCTCGGGCACGGCAACAATCAAGGTCCGTGGCCATTGGATAAACAATGGCCAGACGTTTTTGGCTCTTCGCGTCGACGGCTTGACAGAGCCAAGCGGCATTCCACTACAGCGCGATAGGGAAAATTCGAACAAAGCGGAAAATCCGGCGACAGGCAGCGGCGTCGGAGAAGCGTGGAAAGGAGCACCGGGCCGTCACATCGTTCGCCCTCCAGAGATCGTGGACCTCACTGATGCTGATGCCCCGCAGTTCGGAGCCGCGTCGACCGACGTGGTCGAAGACGACTTCGAAGTATTGGGAGAAAAGCGGGTAGTTAAGGATTATCGCCGCTACCAAGCGGAAACATCCGCGGGGAAACGCAGCGATGGCGGCAATCCAGACTCGTTCTCAAGTGGAGAAGTCCGCGGTACCGGGACTGACACCGGCCATGCTTCCATTCACGCGCATGTGGCAATGGAATCCGAGGGTACACTACGTGACATATGGACGGCTCTCCGAAAACTACCAACGTCACATCCCGATCAGGTTCGCAGCGTTGAATGGTACACGCACGAGAACGGTTTCAGAAGCAGCGAGCCACCGCAACTCGTTGCGCTTACACCGTTTGACAAAGACGACAAGGACATTACAACAAGGAAGCGCAACTGGCTTTTCTTCGATGTCGAAAACCGCCTTCCTCGCGGCATACTTGTAGCGCGCGTTGTTAGCCCCAAAAAGGTAATTTATATCATTGAAATACAGAGGCGCCCGCGAATTGCGAAAGCAGATGATGGCACGGAAACTGATGCAGAAGAAAGTTTCCAAGGTCTGGTTTTCGAGCTTCACGATGAACTTACGTTTCTCGACTGGCTGAATCAATTGCTGTCGGAGATTAGGCATGTCATCGGTATCGTCAAAAAACTGACAGCTCTATGCCCTGGTAATGCTTTTTCGTTCAGGCACGTACGGTCCGGCGACAAGCATCCAGGTCAAGCTGCAGTGAGAAATGCTCTCGAGAAACTCGACATCAAAATCTGACAACAAGTCAATCCCCGCATTGCACAAATCAGCACAACATTGACCTGGCAAACTCCGACCACACTTTCGTGCCAAACAGAATGCAAAGGGTGCCGCACACGCCAGGCGACAGACACAGAAATCAACTTCACGCGAACTGCCGGAGCAGATAGAAACCTGAGCCCTCACCCCGTTAGATTGCGAATTGTTCGTTCTGTGCGCTACTGGATCGCACCCGGTCATCATCGTTCCCTGCGTGAACGCGCATGCCAGCCGGAAGCGGCAAGCATAGGCGATCGAGAGAAGCCGACCGGATAGCTCTCAATAACCGCCGTAATCCTGATGCCAGAGCTAGATGCGCTCCAAGTCCTCGAACTTTTTGTTTTTTGAGATCGATGACCTCAATCCAGATGCTCCACTCCCCGTATTACGGCCTCGGGAAATAGATTCTTCCCGACGATCGCGGTGCGGGCCGCCGTGACATCAGGGGCGAAAACCACGACTGCCAAATCCTTCACCGCTCGTGAGCAGCACACGTAAAAGAGGCGACGTGTTCGATCAAGTACGGATTCTTCATCTGAAGCAATCCTGGCTTCGTCGCTTTCCGAGAGCGGGACGTACCCAAAATACTTTCCATAGGAATATTGCCGGAAGCCAGCTTCATCATCGTCAATCACGACCAGAACACGCTCAAACTGCGCACCTTTCACACCATGATGGGTCGCGAACGGTGATTCCTCGGTGAAGTAGCGCCGGTAAGCCCAGAGTTCGTCGACACCGCACGCCAGGTACGCCTGAACGTTCTCGAATCCGCTGCTGCCGTCGTCTACCGGCTCGGCAACCAGATGCACGCCAAAGCGATCGTCGAGGCGCAACAGTTCGCTATCGCGCACAAGTGTCAAGACGTCTCGCACGGTCGCCTGCGATCCTTCCGCCAATAACGCCACAAGCCCGTCGAGCGCTTGTTGCAGCGCTCTAAGAACAGGTGCCGTCGCCTGTCCTCGAAGCCGCTCGGGCTCGAGTTTCGGGCTTTCGCTGCGCAAGACCGACATCACGGTGAACTGATCCCCCGCTCGCGCCGCGACGACAAGCGGGAGTATGTGCTGGGCAACCGGGCGGAGGGGCCAGGCTGTTCCATCGGTCAAACCCTCACTCAAGCTCATTGGGGCTCGGTCATTGAGCGCGGCATACAGATTGGGAAAGCCGAGCCGGGTGGCGGCCATGCGGTGCACCAGCACAAGCAGGCGCACATCGCCCTCCCGCATATCGCTTAGCCAGAGATCATCCCCGGTTTCGACCGCCAACCACCGCCGAACAGCGGCGAGGTGCGCGCTCCGTTCACCGTCCGCCGGGAGGACGAACAGATTAGAGGAGCCAGCGACGGGTTGCTGGATGCCATCAACGGTCACTGTCCGACCACGCACCTGCTCTAGGCGGTCGCCACCGGCGCGGATCGCATTGATGACCCCAAGTACTGATGTCGGGCAGCGGAAGTTCTCGGGTTTTGTGACCTCCGCCCAGCCGTCGTTCAACGGCACAGCGCCTGCTCCGCTCATATAGATCTTCTGCATGGGGTCACCGAAGAAACCAACGCAAAGATCAGGATGGTCCCCCGCGATTTGTCGTAGCGCCTCCACCACCTCCGGATTGGTGTCCTGGCTTTCATCGACGAAGATGTAGGGAAAGCGTTTAGCAACAAGAAGTCTCAGCAGTGGATGCGAAGCGACACACGCTGGAGCAAGCTTAAGGATATCGTCGTGGCCGAGAATGCCCTCGGCGTAACTGCTGCCATTGCCGTAGACGAACTTCCCGACTCCACCGATTGCATCCAACTCGGCCTCCAGATCAGCAATCTCCTGTGCAAGACGCGCCTTCGTTCTCTCCTGCGTCCGGGGCCTGTCGTAATGTTCGCGTCGCTCCGCGATCTTCTCCTCGATACGGGTAGCGACCCAGGTCGCGATATCGATATGAAACGGCCGGATGATCGACCACAAGAAACTGTGGATCGTCGAAATGTGGAATAGCGGCGAGACGCCAACGTCGGCCACAATTTCACCGACAGCGACTTCGGTATATGTGATGCAGGCAATTTGCTGCCCCGCCCGACGCAGAGCGGGACCGCGTGTCTCGGCCAGATGCGCGATAGCCTTGACCAGCGAGGTCGTCTTCCCCGACCCTGCGCCGGCGACCATGACGAACGAGCGCGGCGGCATCCGATCGAGACACGCCCGAACGTCCAGGTCGGCTTGCGTGTTGGGACTGCCAATGCGGCTCGTCACGCAACCACCCCATCGCCAGCGACAACCACCCCGTTCGCCAGCTCAAGACCGCCTTCTTCTTGCTGCTCGCCGTCTTCACCATCGTCTAGCGACAGCGGCGCGATCTCGGTCTCCAGCCAGCACAGGCCCTCGGCGATATAGGCCGGGACCGTCCAATTACCCGGATCCTCGGCGAGCAAGGCGAGCGCGAAGTCGGTCTTGCTGAAGCTCTTTGCCTGCACCCGCTTGTGGATACGCTCCGCAAGCGTAACCAGGTCCTTTTCGCCAGCCTTAGCGATGCGGAGCTGAAGCGGCTTGCGGTCTTTGTGTTGGCACCATTCCAGATTTTCGAGCGCGAATGCTTCCTCTAGCGTACGACCGGCGAGCGCCAAGGTTTCTCCGCCCCAGGTCACATCAGTCCGGCACTGATAGGCAACCCGTACCAAAGCGTCATTGTCGTTCGCCCGTGCCTGAATCTTCTGCTCAGCCGACGCAGCCCACAGGGCGGCGATCGTCGCACATTTCGGTAGCCATTGGACCAACGTCTGATTGGATGTCGCTGCGCCGGGTTGGCCGGCGACGCACGCCTTACCGGGCTTCTCCGCCGCCGCAGGCGCATCCTCATCTTCATCGTCCGTGTCTTCGACGTCAGCGTCCGGAGCCACCGCATTCTCAGCAGGCGGCGCCACGTGTGCTGGCTGAACATGGGCAGCGTCCTCGCCGTCCTGCGCCAGTGGACCAAACACGCTGTCAAGGTCGGTGATAATAAGCGTCGTGAGGCCGAGAAACTCGATCAGCGTCTTGAATCGGAAGCCGAACGCCCCGCCGATCTCTAGGACGGTGAGATAGGTCGATTGCAGTCGCGGCGCGGCATTGGCGATCATCTGCGGCAACAGCAGCCGTTCAACATTGCCTTCGACCAGCACGGCGCCGTCGGCAAAAAAGAGATCGCAGTGCGCAAGCTTCAAATAGCGCTCAAGAAAGCTCCGAATGTCCGGGTCAGTGCTGTCGTAGAAGAGCGATAGGTTGAGGACATCCGAGGTCGGTACATTCTGCAAACGGCTCCGACGAAAATAGCGAATCGGCCGGAAGCCTCGTTCGTAAAGAATGTGAGTCGAGTGGGTCGTGACGACGACTTGGCTCGTATAGTGCGTGCGGTCCTCGTCCTTAAGCGCGAGGATATCCATCACTTTCCGGATGAAGGCCTGTTGAAGCTGGGCGTGAAGGTGCGCCTCGGGCTCCTCGACAAAAATCAGGTGGACCGGCGGACGGCTCCCCTCGATCGCCAGCCACTGGGCGTGAAGATCGAGCAGTTCGACAACCATGAAAATGAGGTTCTTGAAGCCCAAGCCGTTATAGTGGTCGGGCAAAGTGGGCGGGTCGGGATTCCCGTCATCCCCACCCAGTGCATAGTGGACGATCGCACCATCGCGCCCGTTCATGATCTTGACCGGGTCGAGCGCCGAGCGGATCATCATGCGCGGGTTTGAAAGACCCGGATAACCTAGCTTCGACAAGCTCTTAAGCGTCGGCTCGAACACCCGCTCAAGATGCTCATTGAGCGAGACCTCTGACGCTGCCAGGGCACGCAACGCCTCGATATCTTCGCCTTTCTGTTCGAGGTTGCGTCCATAGAAGCGACTGAGCACGTGGGAGAGATCCTCGGCGCGCGAGCCACCAGGGCCGTCCGAGAGATGGCGTTGCGCGTTCAAGAAGTCGATATGAAGAAGACCGTTCAAGATCTCACGCCCACTCCGGTCGCGACCGGTTAGCGGGGCCGGGGCATAGCCATCCTCTGGGATCATATTCGCGCTGAAACGTGCAGGATCCAGTACGAAATGACATAGCTCATATTCGTCGTGCAGCCTGTCGCGGAGGAACTCCCGCAGGTTACGTGGCGATGGGTCAAAGACTGGCGCTCCGTCTTCATTCTTTGCGACTGCATCGAGCGCGCGCTGACGCACTTCCGCATAGCGCGCCCGCGTCTCCGCAGGATTTCTGGGCGCGTAGGCGACACGCATCCCCACCAGCGTGCCCTCCCAAGCCAGGCTGGGCAGAAGATCGATGACACGGTGAACATCGTCCGGGCCGATTTCGAGCCAGATGTCGATTTCGATCTGAGGCAAGGACGATTCGCCTACGCCTTCGCCTTCGTCCTCACCGAACGCGACGATGTCGGGCCAAAGCTCGGCGCTGAAGTCGTGGATGTTGAAACGACCGCCTCCGGTGAACAACTGGAGGGCGTGCCCAACTGATGTCTTGCCGCTGTTGTTCGCGCCGACGAAAATCGAGATGTCGGATGCAAGATCGATCACGACGTTGCGTAGCCGCCTGAAATTGCGGACGACCAGCTTTTTCAAATGCATCCCCATCCCCCGGTTATTGGACCACCCGCGTGCTCAAAAGGCCAGCTTTCTTAAGCAGCTTACTACACCGTTTCTCTGGAAGCGATGACCTTGACCGGCCGCTAGTCGCCGCAAAAGTGAATGGACAGTTCTTCCGATTACGCGATCGTCCACGGATTTCGCTCAACGTTCCGCGATTGGGCCGGCGGGAACACGTCACACACCGCGAAACGGTCTCGGCTGCCCTGTCTCACAAATTGCCCGACAAAGCCGAAGCGTCATACGTTCGCTGCGAGCTATTCCGATATAAATGCGATTGATGGAAAATTGGGCAGACTATTGTGGCAAAAGTCCGTGCTGACCAGCCCGGAATTGTCTGCCGCGCAAAGGTGCGGACCACCGAACCGCCCTCCAGGGGATTTCCCGTCCTTCACGGCAGACAGCCTTGGGGCACCAGTTATCAGACACTATTTATAATAGGCACCGGCTTATGCTGACATCCAGCTGTCAGCCAGGGATTTAGGGATTTCAGAGGGGCAGGCGGCCAACCCTCCGGGGGAAGGGAAAGTATGGATACCATCCGCACCATCGATATGATGTTGATCGATGATCTGTTCGACATGGGCGGCGGCTACGTCCTGAACTTTACTGATCGCACCTTCGCTCAGTTTTTCGCGAGCGAACTGGGTGTCAATATCGACGACCCACGCTACGCGCAGGGAGGGAACTCAAAGGCAAAGCGCCTTCGCTACTTCCTCCAGAATGTCGACAAACCAACCGCTATCCGGACACTCGATGCGCTCTGGCAGTATCGAGAGGCTCTTCGCGCCCGCACCAAAGAGCCGGAAAAACTTGAAGACGCTGGAAGAAAGCTACGCTCGCTCATCAATCGGTTGGAGGGACGCCCGGACAACACTCCCCCAACTCCGCCAGCCAGCCCTGCCTTCGACAAGGCAAAGATTGCCCAGATCAAGGGCAACCTGCTAAGCATTACGTCTCTGGAACCGCATGCACGCGGTTACGCATTCGAAAAATTCCTCCGGGATCTGTTCGACGCCTATGGATTGGCGCCCCAAGATCCGTTCCGCCTTCGGGGCGAACAGATCGATGGCAGCTTCCAGTTTGGCAACGAGACGTATCTGGTCGAGGCGAAATGGCACGGAAAGCCGATAGGTGTCGGCGAACTTCATGTCTTCCATGGGAAGATCGAGCAGAAGGCCGCCTGGACCCGTAGCCTGTTTGTAAGCAATAGCGGCTTCACTGAGGAGGGCCTCGCTGCCTTTGGCCGAGGCAAACGCGTGATTTGCATGGATGGCTACGATCTGTATGAAATGCTCAACCGCGAAATTTCGCTTGACGAGGTTCTAACCCGCAAGGTCCGTGGCGCGGCAGAAACCGGTGCGCCCTTCCTGCGCGTACGCGACCTCTTTCCAAACTGAGCCTGAAAGGCGGCAAACATGGTTCAGTTCAACGATTGGTGCGATTCTGCCGACACTCCCATTGGGAATCACTATGTCCGGGTCATTACCAGCAGGCCGGCAGATGTTCCCACTGGTATCCAGTTGACCGCGTCCACCGTGCCTGGTCACTACGCGGCGGAAGAGCGCGTGTCCCGCGCACTGGCGCGCCTGGGGAAGGTCGAAGCTGCGAGGATGGTGACTGACCTGTTGCCCCAAACACCACAAATCAGGTCCGGCGATCTTGGCGAAATCTATGCGACGGAATGGATCAACTCCCAAAGCGGCTATCGCGCTCCGGTAAAGCGGCTTCGCTGGAAAGATCATCGTGAAATGGCGATGCGCGGTGACGACGTTATCGGCATGATCCTCGATCCCGAGACCCAACGTCTACGCTTCCTGAAAACCGAGGCCAAAAGCCGGAATAATCTGCGCGCACAGACCCTTACAGAGGCGCGGGCCGGACTTGACAAGGATGGCGGTCTTCCGTCCGCTCACGCCCTCTCTTTCATTTCTGCGAGACTGCTCGACCTCGCGGATCTTCCGTTAGCGGACGCAATCGACGACGCGCTCCTCCGACATGGAATTCCCGTCGATAACGTACGTCATCTGTTGTTCACTTTCTCCGGTAACGCACCACAGGCGCTGTTGGAGCAGTCGCTGCAGGCGTATCCCGGTCCAATCACCCAATGGGGCGTTGGCCTCCACGTCGATGGACACGCCGCTTTTATCGGTGCGGTCTACACACAAGTGATCGCCAATGGCAACCACCCCTGACGCAATCGGACAAGCCATCACCGAAGCCGCGGCCGCTGGGTTCCGCGGTCGATTGATCGCACGCGGCCAGGCGCGTGCAATGATCTGGCGGGATGGCATCCTGCCAGCTGACGCGCCGGCCTTTTCGCCCCAGCTCAGCTTCGACCTTCACAGCTACGGCTATGCCCTCCTCAACCTCGGCCTGCGCCTCCTGGAGATGGGCGGCGATCCGGGTCAGGCCCGTCTAGCTTTTGAACAGGCGGCGACCGCCCTCGAGGCCGTCATGGCGAAAGGCAACCGCCGAGAAGTGGATCGAGACTTTCACTTCGTCATGGCGGCCGCCAGCTACCATCTCGCCCACCTGTCGGCACGCGCGTATTCGTTGCTCGCCATCGTCGCTGCAGACGAGAATTTCTCGCCGGTCGAACGAGCTCTCGCACTACTCATGCGGCGAGATATCGCTACCCTCCGGGCTCATGTCTACGCCTTTCGTCTCGATGGTCAAGGTTCCGATGCTCGGATCGCTGGCCTTTTTCAGGAACGCCTTGGACAAGAAAATGTCGCTGGCGACCTTCAGCGCGATGGTCACGACTTCCTGTTCGAAGGCCTCGATCTCGCCCTAACAGACATCTTCTTCGGCGCGCTTGCTCAGTTCCTGCTCGCGCTGGAGCGCGGTGAGCGACAACTCGTCGAGCGTGCTATTGGTGCGTATTTCGGCGAAGCCGAACACTGATTTCGGTTGAAGTCGAACAGGGTTTCCGGAGGAAGGTGAACAGCCGTTTCGCTTGAAGTCGAACGGTTCTGGGGAATTCCGGAATCGGTGTTCGGCGCTCCGAAACGCGCGTTCATCTTCCCGAAATCGGTGTTCAGCCCGCCGAAACGGCTGTTCACTCCACCGAAATGCGTGTTCGGTGGACCGAAACGAAAGGCGCGGTTTCGGTTGGCGGTACTGCGGATGGCTCAATCGGCCGGCGGTTAAGGTGGCTCCTTTTGGGAGAAACCGACGATGCCGGCTCACCGGACGACCATGCGCAAAATAAAAGATGTGCTTCGCCTGAAATGGACCTGTAATCTGTCTCACCGGCAGGTGAGCGGCGCGCTCGGCGTCGGGCTCGGTACCATTACCCAATATTTGCAGCTCGCCGCTTCGGCCGGCCTGGACTGGGCGAAGATCGAGCCGCTGTCTGAAGCAGAGCTGGAGCAGTTGCTCGTCAACGGTGCTGCTCCGACGACGGCCGCAGGCAAACGCATAGAGCCAGACTGCGCCTGGATCCATCGGGAATTGCGCCGCAAAGGCGTGACGTTGCAGTTGCTGTGGGAAGAGTACGTCGCCGCGAATCCCGGCCAGCGGACCTTGCGCTACACGCAGTTCTGCCAGCGATACAAGGACTGGGCCCAGACGTTGAAGCGGTCGATGCCCCAGCAACATTACGCCGGCGAGAAGTTGTTCGCCGACTACGCCGGGCAAACGGTGCCGATTCTCGATCGCACCGGCGGCATTGCGTTCAAGGCACACATCTTCGTCGCAGTGCTCGGCGCATCGAATTACACGTATGCGTGCGCCACGCGCTCGGAAGCGACGCCCGACTGGATCGGCGGCCTCATTGACGCGATGGAGTTCTATGGCGGCGTGCCAAGGTTGCTTGTGCCCGACAACCCGAAGGCACTGATCTCGAACGCCGACCGCTACGAACCCACGCTCGGCCTGACCACGCAAGACTTCGTGAGCCATTACGATACCGCGATGCTGCCCGCGCGCCCGCGCAAGCCGAAGGATAAGGCGAAGGTCGAGGTAGGCGTACAGATCGTCGAACGCTGGATTCTCGCCCGCCTCCGGAATCACCGGTTCTACAGTCTGGCCGAACTGAACAAGGCGATCGCCGGGTTGATCAACGATCTGAATACGCGGCCCTTCAAGAAGCTCGAGGGCACTCGACGCGAGTGGTTCGAGCGGCTCGACAAACCGGCGCTGCGCCCGCTGCCGACGCGTCGCTACGAAATCGCCACCTTCCAGAAATGCCGCGTCAACATTGACTCGCACATCGAGGTCGACGGTCACTACTACAGCGCGCCTCACAGCCTTGTGCGTCAGGAAGTCCACGCGCGCGTGACGCGTTACGGTGTGGAAGTCTTGCACGGCGGCAAACGCGTCGCCACTCACGCTCGCAGTCGGCTCAAGGGGAAGTACACCACTGTGGCCGAGCATATGCCTGCGGCGTACCGTGCCCACCTGGAATGGACGCCGAGCCGGTTGCTGAACTGGGGCGCATCGATCGGCGTCAGCGCCGAGGCGATCGTCAGGCATTTGCTGACGAACCGTCCGCACCCGGAAATGGGATACCGCGCGTGCCTGGGTCTGCTGTCGCTCTCGCGCAAGTACGGCAAGGAGCGACTGGAGGCGGCGTGCCAGCGAGCACTCGTGATTGGCGCGCCGACCCAGCGGTCCGTGCGAACCATCCTGCAAACTGGCTCCGACAAGCAGCCGCTGCCACAAAGCGGGGCCATCGAATGGCAGTCGCCCCTGCACGAGAATGTGCGAGGGCCCAAGTATTACCACTGACCTTAGGAGGTCACGATGTTGATGCAGCAAACCCTCTCCCAGCTCAAGGCCCTCAAGCTGGACGGTATGGCTCGCGCGTTCGAGGAACAGGCGGCGCTGACGGCCAGCACGAGCCTGTCGTTCGATGAACGCTTCGGCATGGTCGTGGATCGTGAAATCGCCTGGCGCGATACGCGGCGGCTGGAGCGATTGCTCAAGTCTGCGAAGCTCAAGAATCCCCAGGCCTGCGTTGAGGACATCGAGTACCGGCAGAGCCGAGGCCTCGACAAAAGTGTCGTCGCTGCGCTCGCCAGCTGTGACTGGATCCGCAATGCACAGAACCTCATCCTGACAGGGCCAACTGGCGCCGGAAAAACATGGGTTGCCTGCGCCTTCGGCCAGCAGGCCTGCCGACAGGGATTCTCCGTGCTGTACGTGCGCGTCGCCCGGCTGTTCGAGGAATTGAAGATCGCCCACGGCGACGGCAGCTTCACACGTCGGCTTGCGCAGCTCGCAAAGATGGACGTCTTGTTGCTCGACGACTGGGGACTGCAGGACGTCGATCAGGGCGCGCGCAACGATCTGCTCGAAGTGCTCGACGATCGCGTTGGCACACGGTCCACGATCATCACCAGCCAACTGCCCCTTGAACACTGGCACGCCTGGCTGCAAGACCCGACGCTCGCCGACGCGATACTCGACCGCCTCGTTCATCAAGCTCACAAGCTTGCATTGAAGGGCGATTCGATGCGCAAGAAGAGCGCACCTGATCAAAAAGTAGCCTGATCTCGAACACTCGCAGTACAATCTAAGCACTACGCAGCACCTCCCTCCTGGCCTGTTCGACTTCACCGAAACGGGCGTTCAACTTCCCCGAAATACGCACTATTGGCATACTCCGGGAGAACCTGGGCATATGTGCGGAGCTTAATCTCCTACCGCAGTGGTGGTCACATCGCGTCGCGATCCATCTTCTATCTGATCTCTGGTCGAACAGTTTTCATGAGAAGGTGCCACTGCACCCTGCCGGGGGAGCCGCAGCCGACTGGACGAACCTCCGCGAAATGTTCATTGCGTCGCTCGGATGCCGTCCCAAAGCCGAGGTGGATCTCTGGCCATCCCAAATCCTCGCCGCTACCCGCGCCGTGGACCAGACGGACAATCTCGTCGTGTCACTACCGACCAGTGCAGGAAAAACGCGAATCGCTGAACTCTGCATTCTTCGCTGCCTGGCAGCGAACCGCCGGGTCATTTTTGTCACCCCGCTGCGCGCCCTGTCAGCTCAGACCGAAAGCACCCTCCAGCGCACTTTCTGCCCGCTCGGGAAAACCATCTCTGCTCTCTACGGCAGTATCGGAGTTTCTGGATTCGATGAGGACGCGATACGCGGACGGAACATTGTCGTCGCAACGCCTGAGAAGCTTGACTTCGCCCTGCGCAACGATCCATCCCTTCTCGACGATGTTGGCCTGCTGGTATTCGACGAAGGCCATATGATCGGACCTGGCGAACGCGAAGTGCGCTATGAGGTTCAGATTCAGCGCCTTCTTCGCCGGCCAGACGCCGATCAACGTCGGATTGTGTGCCTGTCGGCCATTCTGCCCGATGGCGACCAGTTGGAGGATTTCTCCGCGTGGCTGCGTCGCGATCATCCCGGTGGCCCAATCAAGCACGACTGGCGCCCTACTCGACTACGCTTCGGCGAAGTAATCTGGAACTCCCCCACCGCACGCCTGAATCTTCGCGTCGGCGAGGAGCGCCCCTTCGTTCCTCGCTTCCTGACTGGCGTTGCGCCTCCGCTTTTTGTTCGACCCAAGAGGCGGCGCACACGCCCATTCCCGAACGATCAACAGGAATTGAGCATCGCTACAGCATGGCGACTTGTCGACGACGGTCAGACCGTTCTGATCTATTGCCCCCAACGACGCAGCGTCGAACCCTTCGCTGAGGCGATTGTCGATCTGCATGAACGAGGCGCGCTGCGATCCTTGCTCACTGACGCCCCTGCCGTCCTGCAAACGGCTATCGCGCTTGGAGAAGAATGGCTCGGAGTAGAGAGCAACATTCTCAAATGCCTCCGGCTCGGCGTCGCGCTACACCACGGAGCGTTGCCCACAGCTTATCGCAAAGAAGTTGAGCGACTCCTGCGTGATGGTGTCCTGAAGGTCACGATCTCTTCACCAACGCTCGCTCAAGGGCTCAATCTCTCCGCAACGGTCATCGTTATGCACTCGCTTTACCGCAACGGAGAGCGAATCAAGGTTTCGGAATTCAAGAACGTCATAGGCCGCGCTGGACGCGCCTATGTCGACGTCGAGGGCCTGGTGCTCTTTCCCATATTCGAAGATGTGCGAAACAAGAAGCACAATGACTGGGTCGAATTAATTGAAGACCTAGGCGCACGCGAGATGGAAAGTGGCCTTATCCAGCTCATCGTGGGTCTACTTGTGCGCATGCACGCCCGCGTCGGCGGTGACCTCAATAATTTGATGGAGTATGTGGTCAACAACGCTGAGGCATGGACTTTCCCTGAGGTCATCGGCGAGAGGGCCGACAAGCGCGATCGCGCCTTGAAGGAATGGGAACGCAATCTCCCCACCCTCGATACCGCCATCCTCGGCCTGATCGGCGACATAGACGTCCCCGATGATGGTATCGAAGCAGCACTGGATGCAGCCCTCCAGTCATCGCTGTGGCAGAGACGGCTCGTGCGCCAGGACGCTGCCAACCAACAAGCCTTTCGAACCACACTCCTGACCCGCAGCCGCTACATTTGGGCACGCTCCACGCCGGCCGCTCGCCGAGGCTATTTCCTTGCTGGTCTTGGCCTTGAGGCGGGGCGTGCCCTTGATGCCGTAGCGCCCGAAGCTAACCTTCTACTCGTCCAGGCCAATGCCTCACTCCTTGTGTCTGATGCGGAAGCGGCCATCCAGGCGATTACAGCGCTCGCCGAGCGCGTCTTCGGCTTCTATCCCTTCACGCCTGATCCGTTTCCGGATAACTGGCGGCACATTCTGCGGTGCTGGCTCCTGGGGCAGCCGCTCGCTGACCTCGTCGCCGGACAGGAAGGCGACGCGCTGCAGTTCATCGAAGGTGGCCTCGTCTATCGCCTGCCTTGGGCGATGGAAGCGGTGCGGGTACGCGCGATTGCGAATGGTGATGTAGTCGGTGACTTTGGGCTAACGCTGAATGACTACGAAGTCGGCCTGGCTGTGCCCGCAGTAGAAACCGGAACGATGAATCGCTCCGCCTCCATCCTGATTCAGTCCGGTTTCAATTCGCGGCTCTCCGCCATTAAGGCGGTGAATGACACGGCCGCAACATTTACCACTGGCTGGGAACTCCGCGCTTGGCTGCGATCACCGCTCGTCACAGCCTTGTCCACTCAACCTGATTGGCCCACCGCGGAAACCAGAGCGTTGTGGCTCGATTTCACGCGGGATTTCGCCCCTTTCGATGGTCGGACATGGGCTGAGCGCCGGTATCGAGCACAAGTGCAATGGCATGGGGTTCCTCCGCCGCCCGGCACTCCCATGACGGTCTACCATTGGAATGGACAACCAATCGTGCTGTCAGCCGAAGGAACGCTGCGAGGCGCCCTCAACCATCCGCTCAATCCCAACCGCCGTGGCCTCGTTCGCGCCACTGTGGCGCAGGAGCACGGCCATCTCGATCTGAGCTATCGCGGCCCTGATGACCTATGGATACCTTGAGGCACGTCCGTTTTTTTGTCACAGTTTCCCAGCTGTCACCTTTCGGCGTAATGGCGCCGGGCGTTTTCGCCGTAATGGCGCCACTGGAAACGAGTAATTCGAGGGTTCGAACGGGGATCAAGGTTGCTTGATTTTGCCTCCTTTTGCAAGCTCGCTTCTGAGTGTTTCGACGCCTGGTTTCAGTCCGCGATAGCTCTCGCCGTCGAGAACGATTTTGTGGGCGCCGTGACGCAAGCGGTCGAGGGTTGCCGCGCCAATCATCTTGTTACCTGGGAATGCTTCACCCCATTCCGGGAAGTCCAAATTTGAAGTCAAGATTGTCGCCGCGCGCTCATAACGTTCGGCGATCAGGTCGTGGAAGTCCTCGTCGTCAGGCGAACGCAGCGGCTTGAGACCGAAGTCGTCAATGATCAGCAACGGGAGCTTGGCAAGATACTGGAAACGACGGTCGTAAGTTCCCACGGCCGCTGCGCTGCGCAGGCTAGCCAGCAACTGGCTTTGCGTGGAGAACAGGACATCATGTCCTTGCCTTGCTGCTGCGTGTCCGAGGGCTTGCGCCAGATGGCTCTTGCCGGTGCCACAGGGGCCGGCGATTAAAACGGCCACTTTCTCGTCGATGAATCTGCAGGTGGCGAGATCATGAATGGCGGCTCGATTCAGGCTTGGCAACCGATCGAAGTCGAATCCTTCCAGCGTCTTCTGGCTGCGGAAGTTGGCGCGTCGCATGCGCAAGCTGAGCTTTTTGTTATCGCGCCGGGCTACCTCGTCATGTATGAGCAGCGAAAGGAATTCGGTGAAGGCAAGCTTGCGATCGATTGCCTCGCGGTTTCGCGCTTCCAGGGAATCGAGGATGCCGGACAAGCGAAGTTGTTTAAGCAGCGGAGTCAGTTCAGGAATGGGATGCATGGCCGGCCTTATTGAAGAATGGTTTGTGTGTTGCGGCAGAAGCGGCCCCCTTCGGTGTAGGTGCTCGCCAGCGCATCAAAGGCGTTCAACAGCGTCAGCTGATCCAATCCCTTTTGCAGGATCGTTTTAACCGCCGTGTAGTGCGGCGTGCCGTAGTGGTTGGCGCGCGAACAAGCTGCTTCGAGTCGGACCGCGCCATATTTCTCTTTGAGTCGCAACACGCCTTGCACCGAACGCATCTTGATCAGGACCTTGTCGCCGAAGAGCGCGTGGACCAAGGCGTAGCAGGCGGGTCCGATCTGCTCGGCAGTTGCCAGGCACCATTGAGTGTCCTGCAATTGCCACGCTTGGGCAGCGGAGGGCAAGTGATCGTCTACCGTGCGACGGCCGCCCGCGCGAGTAAGACGGACGTGGGCTGCGACCGAGTCCTGCCCCCGATACAGCGTCACCATGGTGTCGGTCGCCTTGAGCCACAGTTCCTGGCCGACCAGCCTATACGGGACCGAGTAAAAACTCTGCTCGAACTGGACATGAGCGTCGCGGTGCACCTTGGTCTTCGCCCACACGGCGAGCTCCGGCGGCACGTCCGGCAAACTGATCAGCAGGCTTCGTTCAACTTCCGCGAAGCGCCTGAGCGGCATCTCGCGAGTCGTACCGTGGATGCGGTTGCCGGCTTCGTTCATTACCCACGCGTGTACCTGGCGATTGGCGTCAGCCAAGCCACGAAAGTCGCGCAAGGGCAAGAAGCTTCGCTTCACAAATTTGACGCCCGATTCCACGATTCCCTTTTTTTGTGGATCCCTCGGCGGACAAGCATCAATCTTGAAACCGTATCCTTCTGCGCACTCGCCGTACGCGCGTTGCACCTCGGGCTCGTAATAGCACGCGCGCGTGATCGCACATTTACAATTGTCGATGATGACCCGAGCCGGCACCCCACCAAATGCCTCGAACGCGCGCCGGTGACATCCCAGCCAGGTCGCTACCGTTTGGTCCCGGACGAACTCAACATATTGGTGGCGCGACCAGGCCAGGGTCATGACGAAGAACCACGTCTTGTGGATCTCGCCGGTGAGCGCATCGGTCATCATCGGACCGGCGCCGAAATCAACCTGTGCCGCTTCGGCCGGCTTGAATTCCAGGCGCAGCGGCACGTCGGGCGTGTGCGATGCGTCTATATGCAGAAGGAAACGATAGACCGACGAATAGCTGCCGCCGTATCCGTGGTTGCGAACGAGCGTGGCGTGGATCGTCGTGCATTGAACGCCGGTTGCCCGCCACTTGGTGATCTGCTCCCGCCACGGTTCCAAAGTTGAGACGCAACTCGATGGTAGCGGCGCCTCCTTGCGATCCAGGAAAGCGGCCATTGCGTGTTCGTCGGGTAAGGCCGCTTCACGCGCCAACCATCCATTCCTGGCGGCAATCTCCCGCACCTGCGCAATCTTCTTGCGCCCCATGGTCTTCGATCGTGCGATATCCCGGTCAGAGTCACCTCGGCGCATGCGCACCAGAATCTGTCGGTATTGGTACATCTCAAACCTCCGATTAGCCACGGCCTCTCCCGGCAAAAGGCCGGCAGTCTAGCCGATCAACGAAAGTTCGAACCCTCTGTACTCGTCGCCCGGGTGGCGCCATTACGCCGAAAATCAACTGGCGCCTTTACGCCGAAAACGCCATGGCTCCTTTACGCCGAAAATCCGGTGGCGCCATTACGCCGGAAACGAAATGGCTCCTATATGCCGGAAATTCACACCAGCTGTGAGATGTGAGATGTGAGATGTGAGATGTGCACGCTATCGTTTGAACTACGGAGCCACGAAGTATTGCGCGCCGATTTCTGCTCATCAAGGTCATCAGATCACCGAACCTGTGGAATGTGAAGGCTACATCGTGAGTAGACTACCCGCGGCGAACATTCGCAGAATCATCCGCATTCCGGAACCCGAATTTCTGGCCCTCACCTGCTGCGCAAACTGGAGAAAACCGCTTGGCTGAGCCTGTCGCGCTGGACGCCACCGTCATATACCAGACCGCAAATCCGACTCCGCCATACGGGCCATATCAGTTCGTGCCCCCATGAGTTCGCCATCATGGCACAGCAGACGCCTGACCTGAAGGGCCAATGCCCATGGCGTTAAGGAATTCCTCATTTGACATCACGTGAGACGATCCGATAGGTGCTTGCAATACCGTATTTAAGGCGGAAATTGTATTTCTTAGTGCCTCGATCGTTCCAGTGTCGTTCGTGACCAGCGTGTCCCCCCTACAAATGTCAAGACAGGACGCGATATAAGCATCTTCGCAGTCGTTGGTGTCAACGTTCAGGGTTACTTCGTTGATCGGCCGAGCATTGGCGTACTTATACAGTCGATGTATCAGGTAGCCTGCGTAGGGAACGGTCGCAAGAAACGCTGGTGATTGAATATCTCCATTGAAACCAGGGTTCAAATGACGTATTACGCTAATCAGGCATGCAGCCAGATTTTCGGGTAGCAGGGTATGCTGCCCGTTCAGTTCTGGATCTAGCTGTATGACGGTAGCCAGCGATTGAATGTGAGATACAAACTCTGCCTCCTCGTTAGCCAGCCCACTGGCGATCCGAGCACCGACACCTTTGCAGGACGCAACCGCACCATCCGGAAAGGTCACAGTCTTTTGATCCAGTTCCGCCAAGGTATTGGATTGCCGAACCGCCTCAAGCAACTGATCAAGGACAATTTGATCTTCGCGCCTGGACGGGTTGGCTTGCGTCCCGGTCCGTTGCGACAAAAGCACGAACGGGTCCTCGAGCATGCTGGGTATTGCGCACTTGAGAAAATTTCCCCGAGCCCGTAGATAGCGGGCCTCCTCATGGAGATGGCTCCCGAGTTCAAGCACAGAAAAAGTTGAGACCGAAATATCTGCCTTAGCTGCGACGAGCTCCAGCTTGGCCCTCGCAATTCCCTGAATTGCCGAGGTATCGAGAATGTACATTGCGGATTCCTATTCGGATAGTACAGGTATCGCTAAATCAGCCAATTGTTCCGTGCGGTATTCTAGCAAGCGCATCCGGACGCCCCTCACATATGTTGCGGGCCGGGCTTTCGTGCTGCGCGAGCCACTTGAATTAGCTAACTCCGACGAAGCTGGAAGCATGGGGCGCTTCAGTCAGCTTCCCTTGATAAGATTGTCTTCTGTTGCACATGGCAGGCGGCGTCGACAATAACATGTCCGTATGACGGCCGTTCGTGCTCACACCACACTCTACATATCGAATCGACAGTTCCGCAGAAGCGCACATTCGGCGATCAAAGGGAAACAAATCATGCAAGACATCGGTCACCTGGCTCCCTTTGATCGAGAGCAACTTTACGAAGATGTCTGGTCAACTCCCATGAAGCATCTCGGAACGAAGTACGGCCTTTCTGGATCGGATATCCGACGCGTATGCAACGACCTGCAAATCCCGGTACCCGAACAGGGACATTGGACACGCGTAGAAATGGGATATGCGATCGAGCGACCACCCCTGCCGCAGTGGATAGAACGCCCAAAGCCAACAGATATACCGCGTAAGCGGGCTCGACGGCCACGTACGACTGAGCAGCCCACACACCCACAGCCGCTGCCTGAAGCCCCGTCTCAAAAAGCTTCACTGAGCGCTGTAGCCCGGACGCCCACGCGCTGGCATGACGCCATCGAAGGGCTACGCAAGCGCATGAAAGACGACGCCGACAACGCGGGACGACTTAAGCTGAAAGACGATTGGGAACGAGCGCATCCGGGGAAGCGACCTCCGGCCCATCTGGACTCTCGCGGAAACTGGGAATATTTTTGTGACGCTGGTCAATTACTCGCCACAACGCACCGGAAATCTGTAGCCCGGCTTTCTTTGCTAAGCTATGAGCGCGGTCTCGCACTGCTCAACATCATCTGCTGGCAGGCCGAGCGTAGTGGATATTCAGTCAGCATGGAGAAAGGAGACTCCAGACTCAGACTAACGCGCGAGCAGGCATACGTTCAGCTACGCATAGTCGAAAAACTGGATGCCGGCTTGCGCCAAAGAATACGCAGTTGGGATAGAAAGACTGAGCAGGTAAAAAGACTGACGCCGTCCGGTCTTCTCACTCTATTTGTCGAGCAGCAGGGCCTTGGTGAAACCGGAATTGCAGACCACAGGGATCAATTGCTGGAGCTACAGCTTGAGCGCATCTTTGACGTGATCGAACTCCGATATAGGCGCTCGGTGGCTGCGGTAGCGGAGTGGGCTCAACGTGATCTGGATTGGAAAGCCGCCGAGCTTCGGCGGCAAGAGGAAGAACGGCAGCGCAAAGAGGCCCAGCAAAGAGCAGAACAGGAGCGGCAGCGGAAAGCCGAGCTCGTTGCGGAAGCTAAGAGCTGGGGTGAGGCGGCCGTACTGCGCTCATACCTTGACATGCTGGACGCCAGACTCGGAAACGGCGGAAAAGCGATGGAAGGCTACGCGGTTTGGCGAGAATGGGCGCAGACCGTCATCGACGAACTCGATCGCAGCGCAACTCGAGTCGAAGCCGAATCGACCCACCCGAATCCTTCTACCGGAGGATCCAGACTCGAATAATTCTGGCAATGCCCCTTGCGAGAATGCGGCACCTGGCCCTGCCCGCTCGGTGAGAACGCACAGACGAACGCCTCGAGTACTACGTCGCCCTCCTGTTCGCACGCATCGTGCGGCTCACCTACCAACCAATGACGCATCGCGAATACAAATCCGTACGGCAATCTACTGTCGCTTGGTATGATCCCACGCTCTAGTCGACTATGATTGACACCAGTGAGCGTGCGATGAATAGCTACGTCCAGATAAGGGCCTGTCCGAATCCCAACAATTTCTTCGACGAACTCATTCCTGAAAGCGGACTTGAGGTTCACGGCTGGCGACTCTTCATCCGCAGGATACCTATGCCAATCCCGGACATGGACGGGAGGATTGCCTCCGTCGATACGACCTGGAATTGGCTCTACGCAGAGAGCGACTATGAGGAAGCGCAGCTAATGCGCTTCACGCAAGACAAGCTGCCCACCTTCAGGCAGCTCATTCGAGCCTTGGCAGGCGTTCGACACACACACCTGTCTGGTGGCATGGAGTTCAGCATGTACTTCGAGGAGTTCGTGAAGGATGGCGTCTGTCGAAATATCGCCCCTTACCATGTCAACGTAGGCGTCGGTGTTCTCAACGTACGCGTCAAGGACGCTGATGGGAACGTTGTATTCGATGCCAAAGAAGCTGAGGCGGAACAGGCACGACAAGCGCTCCAAGACGCCAAGGATGAGTTGCGGATCACCAGTACCAGCTTCGTGAAGCATCTAGGTGACGATTATTTCCGCCGCGCCTGGGAAAGTTTCAGTCTCGCCTTTGGTGCGGATGAACATGCTATCAACCACCTGTACGATGTGCGTGACGCAGTCACCGAGAAATTCGGCAAGGAGGAGTTAGCCCGCCAAGCCCTTAATCTCACCAAAGCCGAATGGAGCAATTTCGGCAAAATCTTCAATGATGGCGCCGTCGAAGGCGGTCGGCACAACGGCAAGCATCCTGCCCCGTTGCGGCCGATGACCAAGGAACAGCGAACACAGGTTATAAGTTTCGCCAGGGCGATGCTGTTTGCGTATGGACGTTATCTGGAAAATCAGGAAGCTGCTGCCCGAGAGCAGGCCACTTAGACCAGGTTTACTCCGATTCCCGGCGACCTGATTATTCGCTCTTGTGAAGGACGAGCCGCGCCGGGTGCTTCGTCGCGATTTCCGTTCGCCAGCGTGGCGAACGCCAGCACAACACTTCTCGATTTCACGCGTTGTGTGTGGTGGAATTCGTGCGGCCTTACCGATGACCACATAGCATTGTGCTACTCCGAGGCCATCGTCCAGGGGGGAACGACCAGCATGCTTGGGAAACGGACCCGCCTTTCGCTCGCCCAATTTCTGGCCCTGCAAGGAGCGGCGGTCAGCGAAGTGCTGCTGAGCAAGTACGGACAGCATCTCACACTATGGTCGACGCACTGCTCGCTGACCTATCGGTCAGCCTGCAGGTGCTCGATGAAAATATTCTGATGCAGGTACTAGCCGAGGTCGTGGCGACTCAAGGTAGAGAGCGTCAAGCAGCACGGCCGGTCAGCAACAACTATTTTGGCCGGTCAACGGGGTAGTTGTCGTTCGGTATCAGGTCATATTTGACGTTGCTCCTTCGTAGTTGTCGTTGCGTGATCGTGTAGTTGACGCTCATCGTTACTGCGCAACGTTGCCGTCGTCAGGCAACTGGCTGCTGAACGGATTGCTAGGTTTGTCGTCGTGTAATTGACGCCGCCGTGCATTCTGTTTGTCGCCGGCCTTGCGGCGGCGGTAGCTTTCGACATTGAGTTCGAAGATCGTCGAGTGATGCACAAGCCGGTCGATGGCGGCGACCGTCATGCCGGGGTCGGGGAACACGTCATTCCAGCCCGAGAACGGCTGGTTTGCAGTTATCAGAAGACTTTTTCGCTCATACCTCTCGGCAATCAGCTCGAACAGAACGCTGGTTTCGGCCTGGTCCTTGCGGGCATACGACAGGTCGTCGAGGATGATCAAATCGAAGCGATCGAGCTTGGCCAGCGCGCAAGGCAACTGCAGGCTTTGGCGCGCGGCCTGCAGCTTCTGGACGAGCTCGCTGGTACGCGTGAACAGCACGCGGTAGCCGACGTCGATCAATGCATGACCGATAGCCGATCCCAGGTGGCTTTTTCCGACCCCAGGCGGGCCGAACAGGAGAACCGTGGCGCCTTTCTCCAGCCATGACTCTCCGGTGGCCAGCGCTGTGACATGCGCTTTTGAGACCATCGGCACGGCGCCGAAGTCGAAGGCGGCGAGAGTCTTGGTCGGGTCCAGATGCGACTCGGTACGGTGCCGCTCGATGCGTCGCTTAGCGCGTTCGGCCAGCTCGTGCTCTAGCAGTGCGCCGAGCAGGCGTGCGGCCGGCCAGGCTTCCTTGTCCGAGCGCTCAGCGAACTCGGGCCACAACCTACCGATCGTTGGCAAACGCAGCTCGTTGAGCATCAAGGCCAGGCGGCCACCATCATGCGCGGGCGCGTTCATGCTGCCACCTTCTTGAGCAGTTCGTCATACACGGCAACGGGCGGCATCTGAACCTCGACATCGGGGCACTGGGCCTCACGGGGTGCGTACTGCTCACGCAGCGCCTTGAGATCGGGAAGCTCGCCGGTTTCCAGCATTGCATCAAGCTGCCCGGCCAGTACGGCCTCCACGCCGTGCAGGCCCGCGAGCTCAAGCAGGCCGACCATCGTCTTGCATGCGTCGCGTTGTGACAGGCGGGCATCAAGTTGTTCCCAGGTTCTGCGGTACGCATCACGCGGGAACAGCGCGTCACGAAACGCGAGCCCCTTGAATGCCTGGGGTTTGCGCTTCAGCGAGTCAATGAAGTGGCGGTAATCAAGCGCGTGGCGGTTGTCGCGCGCACGCGAGCCCCGTGCGGTGCTGTGGACCAGCACGCCGGACAGGTAACAGTCGAGCCGGTCGCCGTAGACGCGCACCTTCAGCCGGTGACCAATCAGGCGCGACGGCGCACTGTAGAGGATGCCGCGCACCGTAAAAGTGCTGCAGCGGGTCACAGGAGCCTCTTCCTCGACGAAGTCAGTGGTACGGTACTCCGGCAAATCCTGAAGCTGCTGGCGCTCGATACGGAACGCGGCGGCGCAGCGCCGGTTTCGGCGCATCACCTGCTCGCGGATGAATTCATCGTAGCCAGCACGATCAACGAAGTCTCGATGGCCACGCAGCATCAGGGCTTGATCGACTGCGTCCTTCAGATACCGGTGCGAGGATTCGACACTCCCGTTCTCGTGACCTAGACCGCGATTGTTACGCGTGCCCTGCATCTCGTAGTGATCGAGCAGCGCCTTGTAACGGGTAGTGAAGTCTTCCTTCTCGCTCAGGTTCTTGAAGGCGGCTGACAGGCTGTCGGTGCGATGCTCGCGCGGGCAACCTCCCGCCTGCCATAGAGCGTTCTGCAAACCGTTGGCGAGGGCTTCGAAGCTCTCGCCGCCCTCAACCACGCAGGCATACTCCCAGCGCGAGAATGCCAGCACGAAGTGATACAGCCGGTGCTCGAACGGTGCGCCGCCGATCGTCACGCACAACTTGCTCATATCAGTGAAGTCAGACAGCCCGCGCACGCCGGGCTGATGCTCCTGGGGGAAGAAGATCTCCTGGCTGGGACCTTCGAGCGCCCGCCATTGAGAAATGCGTCGTTCCAGCGTGCGACGCATGCTGTCGGGATAGCAGCCCGGGTGATCATCCTGCAGCTTGCGCAGGATCGTGATGCCCATCAGATGGGGAGCGTTACGCAGCAACGGCACGACCTCGCTGTCCCAGACATCGGCGAACGGATCGGGACGGGTGCGCCAGGAGCGCTGCGGCTTCTGGGATGGCAACGTCGCGTCACGCTCAATGCGACGTGCGCTGCGCACGCTTATTCCTGCCTTCGCGGCCGCGAGTTCCTGCGGATGGTGTTTGCGCTTGTTCATGTAGAGGCGAACCTGTTGGTCGGTGATGCGGGTTCCAGACATGTGCTGACCGCTTCTTCTTTAAGAATCGATCAGCCATCCTATTGCCCCGCCGACGCGGCGCCGCCGGTGGTTCGTCGTCTCCGGCGGCTACGCCGCCTCCGACTCCTCACCACCGGCCAAAACAAACGTCAACGACCGGCCAACATAATTGTCGCCCCCCATCAAGGCGACCTGCGTGCTCGCGTAAATCCCAAGTATCGCTTTGACGAACGCCTGCACGACCTGATGCAATGCCTGCTTCTAGATGGATACCTCGTCCGGGACAAGCGGCTTCTTCAGACCGCCCCATCGATTGCCGATGCGATGCCGATCAATGACGACCTGATTGAGCCATTGCTAAACTCAGGCGGCCTCGTCGGCAGGACATCGTCGCCAGGATCACCGCCTCAGCCGAATCATTCGGTGCGACACCACCCGATTACAACGCGTCGCTGATGAACGCGCGCGTCGCGCTGGAGACGTTAGCGGTCGATGTCGCCGCTGATGTCGCTGCACGACTGCCGAATCCGGTCACCTACGACCGTTCGGGTTGGGTCTCGGCGATTGCGTTCCTGCGCATCAGTGGCGAGGTATCTGTCGAAGCGGAAAATGGCTCGCAGGCGTGTTTCGTTTCCTGAGTCCAAATGCCCACCGCCCATCGGCATTCCCGAAGACCAGATGACGCGCCTCTGGCGTTCCTTCGCGCTCAACATGCGCTGATTTCTGCTCAAGAACCATCTTGCACGCACCGGTTGACGTTGCCATGCGCAATCGGCGTAATCCCGAGCGGCGGTTGCACCGCTGGGACGACGCCGATTCGTCCGTCAGGTTGACCGGTCCGACTTAGGGCTGATCGTCGTCACTTCCGGCGTCGCGCCAGCTATCGTCGGCCGCCGCACCTCCGCCGCTGTCGAGCATCAACAATCCCGCCCGGCCCGCCTTGAGGAAGGACAGCCACCCACGGCATTGCAGTGTGTCGCCGTTGAACATGCGATCACCATCCGGGTCATACTCCCCGGTCATCTCGCCATCGGCCTCGATCGTCCAGATTGCGGCCGCAGTCCAGAGGTCCGTGGTCAGTGGACATTCTTCGGGCAATTCCGGTTCCTCCGGGAACATGGCGTTGCTTCCTGCCATGACATCCGCCACATCGTCGGCTTCATAGATGGCCTCGGCCAACGCTTGGCGGGCGTGCGCATCGTAGAAATCTGCAATACCGACGAAGACCGGCGTGGGAGCCGCGCTGGCAACCAATGCCTCGATACATGTCGTGACCACCGCCGCCGCGACCATGCTCGACATGCCCATCCCCTCCTGACGAGCCCTTCCCTCGCCCATCGGCCGATTGAGCACAAGGATTTCAGCATCGTCCAGGTGATAGTCGAGTGCTAGATTGGCCTCGTCGACGGTCAGCGCCGCATGCGTGCCGTAACCGAGGAGAGCCGCAATTACTTCGGAAAGGTGGGAGCGTTTTACCACCAGCCCTTGCTGAGCAAGGTGCTGGGATGCCGCGTAGGCGGCCGTACGGACGAGCTGGGTCATCGGAATACTCCGTCACTGTTCGAGCGCTGGACGTTTTGTCGCTGTCGAACAGCCGGGTAATCCGGATGAAAGAAAGCGGAGTGTTGCAGGGTACCGCCGATGCCTTTTTCAAGCCGTCCAGAACTTGGGCGGGCGCCTGCCTTGATCATACTCCTAGATGCCCTTCGCCGCTATTCCAGTGCGTGGGATCTTGGCTCGCGCAGCTTGACAGCAAGACTCACATGCGACGCTCGCGCGATACCCGCGCATCCCATTCGCCGACCTCGTGCGTTGATCATCGGCGCCAACAAACCGGCAAGCGCCACTGACGCACGATGCCGGTCCCCTTGTTCTCAAGTCACCGACGGTATAGGTGCTGCTACCTCTTAGTGCCGATGTAGATCCTGAAGGAGTACGACCCAGATACATCAAATGACCCAGTCCTGACCCGTTTCGTGCTTGCCGCGAGACGCACCGGGAACTCCAATACCCCTCAACTACTTACGCCCCTTCGCCGGAAGTTATTCACAGCGTTGCCCCCAAAAACTGTGAATAACCAAGGCATCGCAATTCGCCCCGTCGCTCTCGACCTTGGCATCTTCTGCCAGACACCCTTTTTCCTGCCCTCTCCCGCGACCGTAGCCGGGAGCGGGACGGAATCAAGGGGCGAGGGACCGTGTTGCCCGCACCATCCCTCGCCTTATTCCTTGACACCGTCCCGCTCCCGGCTCCTTGAGTCGCACGGGCAGGAAACAGGGCGTCAGGCAAAGCAGAAGCCAACCCCGAGTTCCACCAGGAAGGTTTCGCGCGCAAGCGGCAAGGCCATCCCACCGCCCGTAACTCAACTTTTTTCTGTGGAGAGTGCCATGCAACTCGCTTCCTCATTCCGTTACGGCTCCCCGATGCTGCGCGCCGATTCCCCGCTCTCGGACGAGCAGATCCGTCGCGTCGCGCCGTCCATCTTCGCGGACGGCAAGCACGCAAGTCGCTCCGAACGCTACACCTACATTCCCACTATCGATGTGCTGCGCGGCCTGCGCAACGAAGGCTTCCAGCCGTTCATGGTCTGCCAGAGCCGCGTGCGCGATCCGGGCAAGCGCGAGTACACGAAACACATGCTCCGGCTTCGCCACGCCAGCCAGATCGTCGGGGACGAAGCCAACGAGGTCGTACTCCTGAACTCGCACGACGGCACGAGCAGCTACCAGATGCTGGCTGGCGTGCTGCGTTTCGTCTGCCAGAACGGCATGGTCGCGGGCGACAGCGTGCGCGATATCCGCATACCGCACAAAGGCAACATCGCACGGAACGTCATCGATGGCGCGTTCGACGTGCTCGACGGCTTCGACCTGATCCGCGAGCAGAAGGACAGCATGCGCGGCATCGAACTGGACCGCGATGAACAGCACGCGTTTGCCCGTTCCGCCCTCGCGCTGCGCTACGACCCGACTGACGCGGAAGCCCCCGCCCCCGTCACCGAGAGCCAGTTACTCGCCCCACGCCGTTTCGAGGATCGCCGCGACGATCTCTGGACGGTGTTCAACCGGGTGCAGGAAAACCTCACCAAAGGCGGACTGCACGGGCGCTCGCGGACCGGTCGCGCGATCTCCACGCGCCCTGTCACCGGCATCGACCAGAACGTGAAACTCAATCGCGCCCTCTGGATGCTGGCCGACGCCATGCGCAAGATGAAGGCGTAAGCGCCAGGGGCGACGCCACGTCGCCCCAATCCAACCTCACCTGTCAGGACTCCTATCCGGGTCCTGTCCTGACGGGGTTCGGAAGAAACGCGACCCGGAACTTTCCTTTCAATTTTCTGGAGTCAGTCATGCAAACCCAACCCGAAACCACCGATCGTGGTGCTGCCGAATCAACCGCCTTGCTCGAAACCCACTTTGGCAACGAACAACCCATCGTGACCGTACCGTATTCCAGCCTGCGGTGCTCACCGCTCAATGCGCGCACGCAGCCGCTGTCCGGCATTCCCGGTCTCGCCTCCAATATCCTTGCGAAGGGCCTGCTGCAAAATCTCGTCGTTCATGAAATGAAAGGATCACGCGGCAAGCAACGCCGGTATGGTGTCTGCGCGGGCCAGCGCCGCGAGGCCGCGCTTGACCTGCTATTCGAGCAGAAGCACATCGCCGCCGACTATCCGGTGCCCGTGCGGATCGTGAGTGAAGGCGAGGCGCTCGCGATTTCACTGATCGAGAACAGCGAGCGTGAAGGACTCGACCCGTTCGACGTGTTGCGCTCCTACCGGATGCTGGCTGAGGAAGGCCGCAGCATCGATTACATCGCCGCGCTCTTTTCGGCTTCACCGCTCACGGTCAGGCGGCGCATGAAGCTCGCCAGCGTGTCCCCGAAGCTGCTCGCGCTACTGCGTGAGGACGGCATTACCCTCGACCAGCTTGCTGCGCTCGCACTGGCCGATGATCACGAAACGCAGGAGCGCGTCTGGTTCGATGCGCCGAACGACTGGCAGCGCGCGTCGCAGTATCTCCGTCAGGCGATCACGCGAGCCGAGATTGACGTGAGCCGCAGCCGTCTGGTGCGCTTCGTCGGACTCGCCGCCTACGAGACGGCGGGCGGCTTTGTCCGGCGCGACCTGTTCAGCGACACTGAAAATGCCGGATTCATCGCCGACACGGAACTGTTGCAACGTCTGGCGGGCGAAAAACTCGAAACCGTGGCAGGGGAAGTCCGCGCAGAGGGGTGGAACTGGACCGAAACGCGCATCGAGCGTGACGTACTCGAACTGAACCACTACGACAGGCTCGCTCCGATCGACCGCGCGTATACCGAGGATGAGCAGCGCGAAATGGATGTCCTGACCGCACGGCAGGACGCGCTCGCGAAACAGTACGACGCACTTTCGGAGGATGATGAAAACGCCTATGAGGAAGGCGAACGGATCGAAACCGAACTGAACACCGTCACCGCCGCGATTCAGGCGCTCGAAATGCGCACGCAGGCATGGAGCACGCAGCAGATGGCCGAAGCCGGTGCGTTCATCATCCTCGACCCGCAAGGCGACCTTGTCATCGAGCGCGGGTTGGTACGCCATGACAGCAATGCCGCGCGGGGCATGGGTGCAGCGACAACCGGGCACGCCGTTGCCACACTCAAGGAGGCGAACCCGAAGTCCCCACCGGTTCACAGCGCAAAGCTCTGCCAGCGTCTGAGCGCCCATCGCACCGCCGCCATCCATGCGGAACTGATCGCGCAACCGTCCGTCGCGCTCGCGGCGCTGCTGTTCCGGCTCGCGCCGGTCGCTTTCCCCGAGCGGTATAGTGTCGTGTCGAGCCGGGAGTGTCTGGAACTCAACGCGACCAGCAACCACGATGCGCTGCTGAAGGCCGCCGACGATCTGTCCGCCAGCACCGCATGGGGCATCATCGGCGCACAGCGCCAGCAGTGGCTCGCGGCCCTCCCCAGGAATCTCGCCGATCTGCTGCCGTGGCTGATCGAGCAGGATGCTGGCACGACGCTGCTGGACCTGCTCGCCTTCTGCACCGGCACCCTGCTCGACGGCGTGACCGGCACGGAAGGCCCCCACGCCCTCAACGCTCTGAGCAACGCGCTACAGCTCGACATGACCCGATACTGGACGGCAACCCGCGCCTCGTATTTTGACCACGTCAGCAAGGCACGCATCGTGGACGTCGCCATGCAGGCGGTCTCGCCCAGGATTGCCCTTGACCTCAGCAAGATGAAAAAAGGCGATGCCGCCGCTGCTGCCGAACTGCGGCTGGCAAAGTCCGCATGGCTCCCGGATGTCCTCACCGATCGGGAAGTTCCGCCGATCCGGGCCCTCGGCGCGATGAACGCCCCGGACGATGAGGCTGACGGGGATGAAGCGGAAAACGCACAGGTCGCCAATGCGGACGAAGCCAGGGCACCGGAAACTGACGCTCCGGCTGACACGGCCCATGAGAAGGAAAACCACCCGGCGTGGCCCTTCCCGACCGCCGCCAGCATAGCGAATGCCGAAACCACGCAACACACCGCGTGACAGCCCAATCTCCGCCTGTGCCCGCGCGCAGGCGGGGAGTACCGTTTATCGGGCGTGTTCACCCATCCAGAATGCCGCAGCGACCAACGTCACAAACAGGCAGGCCGCAACGACCAACAGGCGCCCCAGCGTGTGAATCAAACGCCGTTCAGTCACCAGGATGCCCGTCTGCACCCGTTTCATGGCGTCCACTATTGCGCTCTCAAACAGGGCCACCGCCTCATCCATCCGTTCGCGCTGGTCCCGCGCCGCTACTGCCGCCGCGCCGACAAGGCGGTTACCGGCGATCCTCGCGACCCGGTTGGCCAGCCCGTCCGCGAGCGCGGCAATCGATTGCTCATTGAGCGACGCCAGCGCAACTTGGTACCTCGCTTCGTGTTCCCGGGTCATGTCCTCGGCCAGCTGGATCGTCGCCTTGCAGCGCGCGAGCGCGTCGCGGTGCTGGCGCATCAAGACCCCGGTCGCCTCATCGGCTTCCCGACGCACTGCATCGAAGCCACCATCCCCGGCCCTGCGTATACGATCGGGCATCGCCTCGTAAAGCCGTGCGTAGTATTCAAGCACGACGATCATCGACCACAGGGCGTCGTTGTCCCGCAAGCGCAACGCACCGGAAACCCGCCGCATCCGCAAGAGACTGCCATCGTCGGGCAATTCACCCGTGACCTCGAGAAACAGGCGGGCGAACGCATCAGCCGACCTCACTCGCTTCTCACGCATGAGGCGTCACTCTAGCGAACATCGTGCCGCACACTGCGCGCCAGCGCAGCAGTTCCGCCCGCTCACCCATATGCATCATTTCCGCCGCCTTGCTTACTGACAGGCGCTGGCTACGCAGTTCGTCCGCAACGCGATCCGCAAGATCGGGAAAATCCAGCGACTGGCCTTGCGCCTCAACAGCATTGCGCAATTGCGAGTCCCGATACAGGGTGAATTTATCCGGCGAACCGAAATAGCCATTGCGCACGACGTGCGTGATCGCATTCGGAAACGTCGCACCGAACCTGAGAAGCAATTCGAGGCTATCGCGCTGCCGGTTGATTACCCACAACACGACGAGACGCCGGGCCAGTTCATCGAGCGTGCTCGCAAGCGTCCCGCCGTACTGTGCGACGCCCGCCTGACTCCGCGCCGCCGTGTTGACGACAACGGTCGCATCCGGGTGCAGATCACAGAAATTGACGAAGTCAATCCAGCCGCTGACGTCGTCCAGATCACACGACCCGCATTCGATCTCGTCGTGGACCGCTTTCATCACATCGGGGTTGGAAGTATCCGTTTCTACCAGCACTACATTGACCTCCATCCGTCGCAGGTAATCGACCAGCGCCAGCGTCACGAAACTCTTGCCAACACCGCCCTTGCTGCCACCGACCATATAGATGGGGGGATTTTCCGTTGCCATGCGTAACCTCTACAAGTTCTCGGTATCCGGGCTGATCGGAAATCCGAGAAAGCCCTGTACCTGTTGCCCCGGCCTGGTTACCCCCTTGTCCCGCTTTTGCTGTAATCCGGCGCGTAGCGGGTTATCGCGTGGAGCTTCGGCTTGCGCTAACTTCCCGCCCTTAGTTGGCGCTGCCACCGGCTCTCGCGCCGCGTCCCGACTGCCCCGTCGCATTCGCCCCTTTCCGTCGGCGCGGCGCATCGCATATCTCAGGGAATTGAGACTCACGTCAATGCCTTCCTGCGCGGCCTGCTCTATCAGTTCATGCATCGTGTATCCCTTCTCCCGCGCTGCGACGATCTGTCTCCGTATGGCTTTCACGCCGTCGCCCACCTTGACCGGTTGCTCCTGTTTCGCTTTTTCCGGCAGCGCATCCAGCCTGCGCCCTAGCGCTTCCCACTGCCCTCGCGTGAAGTTCCTGACACCCGACATGACTCACTCCGACACACACCTTTCACTGCATCTTGCGCACGCCCTTACCCGTCGTCAACACCTGCCTCGTTCGGCTTTCGACGATGACGGAATACATCGGAATGCAGAGGAATATGACAGAACAACAAATATTTTTTACCATTGATCAAAGAGTTCCTTGATTCGCACAGGCCTTTCATCTGTTCGCCCGTTAGCGCACACCGGCGCGAATCGCATTGAACATCGTGTGCTTGCAGACTCGCACTGAAGAACCACCAAAGCGCATTTGGTGTCACAGGCGTGAGAACGCGATGCTCACTCGTCTCGCTCTACCATAGCCAAGCAAACGTTGTACACGCGCGTCCGCTTCGCGCAGACCTTCATAGCCATGCGAAACAGAGGTATCACCGGCACGACACGCGCGATGCATCGAGCGCACCGCCCATTCACTGGGAACCGACAGATGCTGTTCGCCCCACTACGCCTGACGTGCCGGGGATCAATCGCTCCCCCACGTGCCGATTACTTCTTCGCACCGCTACGTCAAACGCAGCGCGCACTGCGATTACACGGATTCGAATTTCTGTTGCACATGGCTTACACATCGTGTGCACGAAAGTCACACTCGGCACCGAAAACAAAACAAAAATCGGGGATGGCAGGATAGGCTACCGCCGGCTTTTGGCGCCAAGCACGATTGAAATTGAGGAAAAAAAGCGCCAACCACCTGGTTGTCCTTGCGCTGAAGGCCTGCGTGAACGTAAACCAGTTGCACAAGTGGGTACGACTGGAAGAGCGCCGGGAGCGCGCTGCTGAGGCGAATGCTGACGTTGAGCAACCGTCGTCGGCATTTGCCGCAGTCGTCACGGTCGACGAGGCGCCTTCGATGACTCCCAGGGCGCAGTGTGCTAATCACCGACGCGAGCTGCTCTTTCGCCTGCGGGCGTCAGGCCTGCCCGGTCCCGCGTCGAGTGGCGCGAGCATGTTTGTCCTGATCATAGCGTGCCTGGTTGCTCTCGATCTCGTCGAGATGCTCTCCCGCCCACGCACCCAGTGCACGAACCGGGACGGCGAGGGATTGTCCGAGCGGCGTCAGGGCATATTCGACCTGCGGAGGCACCGTCGGGTAGACCGTGCGGCTCACCATGCCGTCGCGCTCGAGTGCCTTCAGGGTACGCGTAAGCATCTGCTGCGAGATCCCGCCGATGGTCCGTTTGATCTCGTTGAAGCGGCGTGGCCGATCAATCAGTACCCTGACAATCATGACCGTCCATTTGTCGCCAACGATGGCGAGCACCTTGCCAACCTTATGGCATTGAGTACTGACGCCCGGTGAGGCAGGCATATCCATGTGACCTGGTCCTAAAAATATGCGTTCTTGGCGGATCGCCTCGACTTGCATAGCATAGTGCTGGTCACAAATCCAGACCAGAGGCCAAAAGTGAACCTGCTTCATCTCGATTCCAGCATCATGGGCGCAAACTCGGCGAGCCGCGTGCTCTCCGCCGCCATTGTCGAGCGGATCGTCGAAACACACGGCGCCGTGAATGTCACCTATCGCGATCTTGCCCGCGAACCGCTCCCCCATCTCTCCTTCGACGCGTTCACGGCGCTCGACACCGGCAACGACGTGCAGCAGTTCCTCAACACCGACATCGTGGTAATCGGGGCGGGCTTCTACAATTTTTCGGTTCCCACCCAGCTCAAGGCCTGGATCGATCATATCGTCGTGCGCGGCAAGACCTTCGCACGCGGCGAGAACGGACCGATCGGTCTTGCCCAGGGCAAGCGCGTGATCGTCGCGCTGGCGCGCGGCAACGTTTACAGCGAGGGCTCCCCGTATCAGGCGTTCGAACACGCCGAGACCCTGCTTCGCTCGGTATTCACGTTCATAGGCGTCTCCGATATCCAATTCGTCGTCGCGGAAGGACTCGGGCGCAGTGAGGAGGCGCGCCGCGCCTCGATCGCGAGCGCACTTGAAGCGGCGAGCAAGGTTTCTACGAACGCTGCCACCCCGGCTGCCCCTGGAGCTTGACAGCGGCGGTGCCCTCGCACATTTTCGAGTGCGAGGGAACGTCCCCCGTTTATATTGATTGCATCTGGCGGGCAGTCGATAGCGGGGACGCGCTGCTCCGACCGCATGGACCTGGCTCAACTTCATTTCGGTGATCGGATATGCACACAGCCGCGGAGATCGAACAGGCCGGCTTGCCGGCATCCTCACAACTGACGTCCTGCTACCGCAGAGCCGATTTTGCTGACGCATTTTCGGTCGATCTGCCGGAGGCCGCGTCCCACGACGCGGAATCTATCGCCCGGCACATCTTCGACCATCAGCCCGAATGGATTGCGGCGCTGCTGAAATTGCGCGACCTGCTGGTACGACCGCTTGGTCTAAAGCGCGCCGCGGACCTCTCGGCCGCAGGCGGCGACAGGCTGCACATTTTCCGCATATTCGGGCGATATCCGAATGAGATCGTGCTTGGGGAGGACGACACGCATCTGAATTTCCGCGTGTCGGTACTCGTGCAGCCACCATCCGATGAACACCCTCGCCGGGTAATCGTGACAACGCTCGTCTTCTACAACCGCCTGCTCGGCCGCGCTTATATCGCGTTGATTGCGCCGTTCCATCGCATGGTCGTGCGAGGCTCGCTTCGTCAAGCTCAGAAGATCGGATGGCCCGCCTGAGCGGATGCGGACATCGGTGCTGCAACGAGGCGTCGTCGCCTATTCGTAGTCGTCGGCTAGCCAGTGGAGGGCCGGCCAGAAATATAGCGCGACGAGGCCGCGCCGGCTTGCTCGACGAACCGCGGAGGCCGTGCGTCCCCGGAACAGGAATGTATTGGAGACCACGACAGTGCCCGGCTTCAGGTTCCTGTCGAGCAGATTGGTTACCGCCGGCATAACCGACGGCATCAGATAGCAAACGATCGCGTGGGCGCTGCGAAGATTACTGCGATGGAAGTTCCCCCACCTGAGCGTAACGTTCGGCAATCCAGACGCTCTCAGGCGTGAAATCAGGTACGGAAATGGCGATATCTCGATCCCTTCGACCGTAGCTTCGGGAAACGCGCGCGCGACTGCCACTACCAGTCCGCCCCACCCGCTTCCCAGATCGATGATCACGGCAGACCGGGCGAGGTTTGCCTGTTTGAGCAGTGCAATGACGTCGGAGGCTTCGACGCCCCTCGACGAAAGCGTCGGCACGCCTGTGACCGCCGCGAAAATCACGAGAGAGAGGCCCGCGAGCAGCGTCAGGGCGACGGTCACATACGACAGCAGCGTCATGATCAAGGCGGAATGCGCGGCAGCAGGAGGTACGACGCATGGTCCCTGCCGGTCGCGACCGTGTTCGTTCCGCCATACAGCTTTGCGTCCCGGTTCGGATGAGCGGCGAAAAAGAGCCCTGAGTTGTGGGCGTCGGGAAGGGGGTAATCGTTAGCGTGCACAATGTTCGCATCCGGTCCGTATCCGAAATCCTTGCCCTGGATCGTTAACGCAAGTCGATAGCCCCTTGGAATGACGATGCTAGTCGGCTCGGTAAATTCGACGTCGACGGGATAGAGCCGCCCGGGCGTCATCGGCTCAGAAGCGACATGAGGGTGGAAAGGCTGGTAGAGGGTCGATTTCGTCCGGTCGACAGCGCGGTGCGACACGCGCAAATATCCGAGATCCAGTGGCACGTTCGGATCGCTGTTGCCGATAAAGGTAACGTCCCTTCCCTGCGGATCAATCAGCCTGAGGGCCGCGAAGATATCCATATCCGCCGTCGACGAACCGACCCACAACCTCACGCCGATCGGGCCGGTGAATTCCGTCTCCTTGCTGAAGGGCTTCGTCGTGAAAGTGAGCTCATCGCCAAGTCCGGCGTACGATTTCTGGGCGGACGCCAGATGCTCCAGGCCCGGCGCCATCGAAGCGTTCGCCGCATCGAGATAGTAGCATTGCCAACGTGTGCCGGGTAGCGGCCAGGCGCCAGCATTCCTCCAGACTGTCCCGTTGGGCCGGCGGATCTGCACCGCAACGCGCGGCTCTTTCTCCCAGCCATTGTCCACGCCCTTCAGGAAATGATCGAAGAAGCGCTTTTGCAGCGCGAGCGCCTCGTCCGAATAGAAAGGCGTCAGATGGTCGCCGGTCTGAATCCGCAGCCATTTGCCCTTGCTGGCGGCGAAGCGATAGCCGGCGGTACTCCAGTCCGTCCAGTTCGCAACGTCGAGCAGCGGGACCTTGATCTGGCTGGCGTCGGGCGTGCGCTGCCGATAATAGGTGTCGTCGAACGGGTGCTGCGCAAAGGCTTCAACGGGATCGACGCGGTTTTGCTTCAAGACGTCCGGGGCAAGAGGCGCCCCCGTATCCGTGCCACCATTGATCGAATCGACCAGGGGCGTCTGCGCATTGCCGTTCTGATTGGGGACCACCTGATGGGTCCACCAGAACTCCCATGCAACGTTCAGAATGCCACCATAGTATGCGATCTCCCGATACTGATCGAACGCGCCTTCCCAGGGCAGTATCGCGGCAAGCCCTTCTGGCTGTAACGCGGCCACCTGATACTGATTGATCGCCTGGAAAGAAGTGCCGAGCAGACCGACCTTTCCCGAACTCCAGGTCTGCCGGGCCGCCCAGGTAATCAGCGTGGCGTAGTCTTCAGTCTCCCGCGGCGAGAAGGGGTCGAGCACGCCCGGAGATGCGCCGGCCCCGCGAACGTCGGCGTGGATGACGATGTAACCGTCGGCCACCCACCGCTCGGGATCGGGCGCCTCGAACCGGATGTAGCGGCACGAGGATTTCCTGCAGAGGTCTGGATATTTCGCGATCAGCTTGCCCCACGATGTCTTATAGGCTGGCGCATCCGCCATGCTCGTATCCTTCCCGTAGGGCCCCATCAACATGAGCACCGGATATCGGCCGGACTTTTCGGGACGATAGATGTTGACGCGCAACTGTACGCCATCGGTCATCGTGACCGGTACGTCATGGTCGAAAATCATGCCGGGAACGCCGCTATCGACCTGCTCGGCCAGACAAGGCTGGGCAAACGCGATCAGCAAGGCAGTGACCCACAGCAAGATTCGCCTGGAATGCATGATAAGAACTCCTGATTTATTGGTGTGGCAACTGCGCCGCCTCATCCCGGCTCGGTACCCGCCGCTGGGCGAAGTTGGCTTTTAGCGGCCCCGATCGCGCAAGGCGGCCGCAAGGTCGTTCATCAATGACGGATGCTGTGGCGTCCAACCCAGGCGTTCCCGTGTCATCTGACTGGAAACCGGATTGTCCGCAGCGACAAATGGCGCAAGCCAGCCGAAATGCCTCGCACAGTCTTTAGCGGGCAAAGGCACCACAGGGACGTCGAGATAGCGTCCAATCGCGTTGGCGATATCGCGGAACGGCATGCCCTCCTCGGCCGCGCCGTGATAGCGGTCCCCGGGCTCGCCGTTTTCGAGCGCAAGCCGAAACAGCCGCGATGCGTCCAGCCTGTGAACGGCGGCCCATCGGTTGAACCCATCACCGGGACAGGCGGACATCCGCTTTTTCCGTGCAATCTCGATCAACCGCGTGACGAGCCCGAGCTTCGTTTCATCATGTACCGTGGGCGGCAGACGAACGATGGAGGCGTTCACGCCGGCCCGCACAAGGTCAACTGCGGCCTGCTCGGAGCGCGCCCTTGCACCGCCGACGGCTGCGCGATCGGCATCGTCGGTCTCCAGCGCGTGCCGCCCTGCTGCCATCGCCATGGTCGGAAAGGCGATGACCAGCGAGACCTTTCGTGCCCCGAGTGCCTCGCCGAACGTCTCGATGGCGCGCTGATCCACAGCGACCGCCGCGGCCGCGAAGCGTTCGACGATACGGACCGGCGGGCCGCCGAAAAGTATCCGTGCGCGAATGCCCAGGCTGGCATGCGAGAGCGCGTGGAAGAAGGCGGTATGGATCACACCGTCGGCGAGCGCAGCCTCCTGGCGCAAGATGTCGGTATCCTCGATCGTTCCGCGACATGCCCTCGCCCCCACTGCCTCGAGCGGGGCGACGGCATGCGCCGAACGCACGAGGCCTGTCACCGCGTGGCCCGCCGCGATAAGTTCGCGAACGACCGCGAAACCGAGGACGCCCGTCGCGCCAGTGATGAAGATCCGCATGGTTGTCTCATTCAGTCCCGCTTCAATCGGACGAGCCAGTCGATTCGACGCGGAAGTAACCGGGATCGGCAAGATCCGCGAGGAGACACTGGTGCTGCGGCGACCAGCCCAGTATCGCTTGCGTGTGACGGCTGTCCGCAGGGGCGTCGATCGCCACGAAGGGTGCGAACCATCCGAAATGCTTGGCGGCTTCTTCGGCAGAAAGGGAAACTAGCGGCAGGCCCAGGCTACGGCCTATCGCCGCGGCGATATCCCTGAGCGCCACGCCCATTTCGCCGATTGCATGGAACGGCCCCGCTGTCACGTTCTCGAGAGCCAGACGGTAGACACGGGCCGCGTCGAGCCGATGAACGGCGGGCCAGCGGTTGAGCCCATCGCCCACATAGGCCGACACGCCCTTCTCCCGCGCAATGGCCGCGAGACGCGGCACAAAACCGTGGTCGCCCAGACCGTGAACCGATGGCGCGAGGCGTATCGTGGTGGCGTGTACGCCCCGCGCGGACAATTCCCTCACGGCCGCCTCCGACGCCCGGGGGAATCGCTCTGAAACCGGTGGCGCGACGTCTTGCTCCGTCGCGATTCGACCCGGGGCCAACAAGACCACGCCGGAGGTAACGAGGAAGGGGCGGTCCGATCCTTCGAGCACCGCACCGATCGCTTCGATCGCCCGCCGTTCTACGCCGCTGTTCTCGGCAAAGCGGGACCAGTCGTGATTGAACGCGGTATGTATCACTGCATCGGCTTCGGAAGCGCCTTCCTGCAGGCGCCTGGTATCTTCGAGCGATCCCACGAGCGTCCGCACGCCGGCCGTATCCAGATCGGCGGCCCGCTCTACTGACCGGACCAAGCCCGTGACCTGATGGCCTGCCCCGAGCAATTCACTCACAACTGCGGAGCCGACCCAGCCGGTCGCCCCGGTTACGAATATTCTCACCGCACCTCTCCCGTTCAGTTACGGGTACAGCATAGGGCGTTGAATCGGAACGATCCATGCCTTAGAGTTCGTTTCTGGTATTCAATCGTTCGAACTTCGTCATGGATACACTATCGGATGTGTTGTCCCTCCTGAAACTGCAAAGTTACGTTTCCGGCGGCTTCGATGCGGCCGGCGACTGGGCCGTGCGTTTTGGGCCCTTCGACGGAATCAAGTTTCATGCGGTGCTGCGGGGCCGGTGCTGGCTTAGCGTTGATGGCGAACCCGAGCCCCTTGAGGTCACCGAAGGAGAATGCTTTCTGCTCGCGCGAGGCAAGTCCTTTTGCATCGCGAGCAATCTTGCGGCAGAGCCGGTCGCGTTCGGTACACTCGTCCCGCAGATCAGGGATGGCCGTATCGTGACGCACAAGGGTGGCGGCGAATTCCTCAGCGTGGGCGGATATTTCACGCTGGCCGACGGTCAGGCCGATCTGCTTTTAAACGTGCTCCCTGCGGTCATCCACATTCGGGAGGAACCGGGCCCGTCAACGCTGCGATGGTGTATCGAGCGCATGAGAGAGGAATTGCGCGAGCCCCAGCCGGGTGGTGGCATTGTCGCGCAGCAGCTGGCTACCCTTGTGCTTGTCCAGGCGTTGCGGCTGCAGTTCGCAGGCGGGCGTAACGAAGCCGTCGGCTGGCTTTACGCGCTCGCGGATAAACGGATGCGCGCGGTGATCAACGCCATGCACGAGACGCCCGGCGCAAAATGGACCCTACAGACGCTGGCGGAGCAGGCTGCCATGTCGCGCACGAGTTTCGCCCTTCGGTTCAAGGAGCTCGTCGGGCTCTCGCCGATGGACTATCTGACGCGCTGGCGTATGAACCTCGCCGCTGCGAGGCTGACGCACTCGCGCGACTCGATTGCTGAAATCGGCCTGGCGCTCGGGTATGACTCGGAAAAGTCTTTCAGCGCAGCTTTCAAACGGATCATGAAGTGCGCCCCGCGACAGTACGGTCGCCGGCAAACCAACGGCGGCTAAAGCGGGACCGAGACGACCTCCGCTCGAACCATGAACACACTTACGTCCGGCCTGGAATACGCATAACGAGCCGGCCGAGCAAAGCTGCGTTCAGTTCGATTAGCCCTCCCGGCGTTTGATCGAGCTTGGCAAGCCTGGATGGGTTAAAGCGAACACTCAGTAAATAGTTGCAAAAACCAGACTCACCGATCCACGGCACGATAGGTATAGCCACGCTGCACTCTTGCCGTCACCGATCCACGCCCGGTCCGACATCGTCTGGCCAATCTCTGGCGTCTGGAACCTGCGAATCGGACCGCTCGGACCGTGCGTCCTGCACTCGCTCCACCACGGGCCGGTCCCGCTGCACCGGCATGCCGCCGACGAAATATGCCATCTCGACGGCCATCGAGCGATCCTCGCGCGCACGCGATCTCGCCATCGCATAAGCCAATTCCCGCCAGGCAGCGAACACCCCGCCGTGCGCGACCCAGCCTGCGTCACGCTGCGTATCGGCCGGCAGCGGCTTCCAGTATCCCGGCGTCTCGCCGCGCGCGATCATGTGAACGACAGCGGGTTTCGGATAACGCTGCGTCACGCCACGCACACGCCGGGGCGTCGCATTGGCGTCGGCGCCGTGCTCGCGCAGTTGCTCTGCAAAGTGCTCACGCCACCGCTGCAGATCCTTGCGCCGCGGATTCAGGCGCCGCCCATCTGGGCCACGAACCTGTACGCTCAGATGCACATGCGGATGGGCTTCATCGTCGTGCGCCGCAAATGCATACGCTCGGCCATCGCCGAACTCCTGTGCCGCAAAGTCGCGTGCCGCATCGCGCACGGCCCGCCTGTCCGTGCCCGGCGGCATCGACAGCAGGACATTGAATACCTCGCGACGTGTGCTGCTCTCCGGGATGCCCCATCCGCCGAGCTGCCAGGCCCGCGTCAGATCACGCAATGCCTCGACGCCCGCGATTCGATCGCCGTTCTGGTCTTCCAGTTCGACCTGGCCGTTGCGCGAGATGTAGCGCAGGTGTCGGCGCACGGCCCCCATGCCCTGGGCGCTCGCGGCCTTGTTCGTGATCTTGACCATTACCTCGGGCGTGCGCCGGAGCGTGCGTGCGATCTTGGCTCGCATGCGGGCGGCTTCGTCCCGGATATCAACATGCGAGAGCCGCGCAGCTCGAGCGTGCCGCAGCGGCTCCTGAAACAGCCGGTCGCCCCAGTTCACGAGCATCGCGTCGATGTAGATTTTTGGATAGGGCATATCAGCGGCTCCATCGGTCAAGGTTTGCGCGAATGACGCTCGATGTGGCACGCAGATGGGCGTCGATCCGGTCCCGCATATCCGCCCAGTCCGGCATCCGGTCTGGAGTCGCCAGTTCAGCCACGCCGGAACGGACAAGCTGGCCCAGCAGACGATTGATGCCAGCCAGTTGCTGACTGGATTCCGACAGCGCGCGCATCTCGTACTCGCCGAGCTGTGGCTCGCGCGTCAACTGCGCGCGGACCAGCGACACAATCCAGCGGTTTCCGCTCAGGCCTGCCGCCCACGCCCGCTCATCTACGGCAGCCAGTTCAGACGCCGTCAGCCGGATCTCGATGCGGGTGCGAGGTTCGCCAACCACGGGTCTGATCAGATCGCGCATGACGGTGGCGGATTGGACATCGCCCTCATCATCATGGATCGCGGCCATGATCAGTTGGCGGGCGCCTTCGCCGGCCGTCAGACCACGACGCGCACACCAGTCGTCCCAGCGCAGCCTGACGGCACCGAGTTCGACGCACAGACGCTCACGCGCGGCCACGATCTGCCTCAGCGTGACGGCGACATCGGTGCCGGCGCGGCCGGCTCGCGATCGATTTCAGGCGCAAGGGTCCGCTCCGGTGCCGAACGCCTGCGCTGATCCCGGCCCGACGGCGCCTTCGGATCGAATACCTTCGGCGGCGGGACGGAGACGCCCTCCTTCCCGAAGGCAACGAGCATCCGTTCGGCACGCTGCTGCACGCGGGCGATCGAACGTTCTCCGAAACCCTGTTCCCGCATCGCCGTCGCCAGCACGGTCATCTGCATGACCCAGTCGTTTTCCGGATGTCGGGCATCATGCTGACGGCGCGGAGGTGCCTCCGTAACATGCGCGGCCAGGGAATCGGCGACGTGCGCGTCATCCGAGGGACGATCGGGTTGCGCGGGAATGGCCGACTCCCGGTCGCGCTGCACGACGTCGACCTGCCAGGTATTCCGGTAAACGTCCTTGTCTTCCTCGCGCACCACGTTGCCTTCGCCGTCGAAGACCGGCACGCGCACCGTCACGAGGCGCTTGCCGAGATTTTCGAGGACGACCTCCTGGCCGACGCCAGCTCCCGACTCACGCACGGCGCGTTCGAGGTCGACACCCCACACTGCCTGATCGACGCCTGCCGGATCGCGGAATACCACGTAATAGGAGTCAGTGCGCGCGGGATTATGCAGGTACGGCGCGCTGCCATGCTCGCGCAGTTCACCGGCATAACGCCTCGGCGCATCGGGTTCGTCGCTGCCTGCTTTCCGGTCCGCCTGCGGGGTGCGCGGTTCCCGCACAACATCGTGCACCCGCGCAGGAGATGACGTTCCATTGACGGTAGCTGCGGCAACAGAAGGCGTCACCGGAAACACGGGCGACTGCGCATCCGCGCGGCTCTGTTGCCCCGTAGCTGCCGCCGTCGCCACCTCGATACGATTGTCGAGCCGCGCCTGCCGGGCATCGGCGAGACGCGCCAGGTCCGCCGCCTTCGGCTCGTAGCCGCTCACCTCGATACCCAGCAATGTCGCCTGCAGCCAGACCTCGCTGCGGAATGCTTCGTGGCCCGACACGCGGATGCGTTGCCACGATTTGGCATGTGCCATGTCGAGCATCGACTCGACCACGTCCGGCCGGTTATGCTCGGTGACGAGGTACGGTCCCAGGTCCTCGAAGGCGAGCTGGAACGGCGCGTCCTTCAGGAAATACTGGTTGCCCGAGCGCATATAGCGTTTGGTCACGCGCTCGGGCGGCCGCTCAAGCGGCACGTAACCACGATCGACCGCAGACGCCATTCCGGCCGGTGCCGGTGCTCCTCCCTGCTGCGCCGCGTGTGCTCCCGCACCGGGATCGTCCCGGACTGCCTGGTCGCGCAACCTTGCGCGGGCGGCGTCGAACTCACGCCGGCGCCTCGCAGAGACCGCATCCATCGCGGCCGAATCCAGCGTGCCCGGATAAACCTCGGACTGCACCGGACCGCCGTCGCCGCCCGGTACGTCCTGCTCGATCACGTTGATGACCGGATCGGCCTCATGAGCCGAAGTTGTCTGAGCCATATCGCCACCTCATATCCTTCAGGAACGGTCTTGCCCGCGAGTCGCGAGCCATCTGCTATCGATCGGGGTGCGCGCCCGGCTCGCGGGAAGAACCTGGCTCCTTCGCCGGCTCCTTCGCTTTCTCCAGTGCTTCGGTCCGCCATTCCCGGATGCGTGCCCACGACCGCGCCTGCAACTGGTCGAGCATGCCTTCGAGATTGGGACTGAAGTTCAGCTCCTGCGCGGATTTCTTCAGTGAACGCACGGCCCGGTCAAGCAGATCGCGCGCGCGGTCCCACGGATAAACTTTCGCTTCGCTGCCGTCGTAGCCGACCTGCAGCTCGGAACCATTCAGCCGCGCGTTGTCGTTCATCCATTTCAGACGGTCGGAAACAAAGGTCATCTGATCCTTGCGGTGAAACACGACGCTGCGCGTCGCGACCTCCTGGATCAGGTAGTGCTCGGTGTAAAACACCTCACCGCGATACGGCCCGCCGTTCTCGCGCGGCGTACCCATCTTCAGCGGCGAACCGAACCGGTGTTCGGCGAGCGCCTTGATCTCGTTCGGCACATCACCCACAGCAAACAGGGGTTCGCCGACCGGCGGACGCGATGGCGGAAGACGCGAGGGACTGGCGGCCGGCACCGTCGGCGGAACCGCATCCGACAATGCGGTGGCCGGAGAGTCTGCCGGTGCGGCCGCCGCCGGTTCAGCAGCGGCCGGTGGCTCGCCTGCTGTGAGTACATCCGGTCCAGCCTGTTTCGATGTGCTTCGCTTCGATGACCGACGACGCGGACTGCCACCTTCGTCGGACAGCAGCTTTTCCTTGACGTTGCCCACTTCTCCGCCCTCCTCACGCTCGCCCATTTCAATCACGTTCACGCCGTCCGCTTTCCCGACAGAACGGACCACCTCACGCAGGTACGCACCGACCGCCTCGAAGCCCGAGAGCACCGCCATGTCGCTGAAATCGTTCGGCACCTTGTCGTCGATACGCGCGTCGGCGGCGAACTGCGGCCAGGCCACGCGCGCCTGCGCGTCTTCTGCCGCCTGCCGGGCCTGCGCTTCGCCGCGGCCCAGTTCGCCGAGCACGATCAGGTCCGCTTCGGGATAGCGCTCGCGCAGGCGCGTCGCCACCAGCGACAGGTTTCCGCTCGACAGCGCCGCCACCGCGAACCAGCCGGTGGCACGCGACGCGGACAATGCCGTCGCCACGCCCTCGGCAATCAGGATCAGCGACGACTCGGCGTCTGGCACCAGCGTCGACTCCGTCATCCAGTAGCCGCCCTTTTTCACGCCACCGGCCAGCGACGACTTCAGTCCCTTCTCGTCGATCAGTTCCAGCGTCGACATGGAGCGGTCGTTCCAGACCGGCACGATCAGCACACGTCCCGCGAGCGTCTGCTCCTCGCTGGCCGGTGCATAACCGAGCAATGCGTGCAGCTCCAGCGCATCCAGTTCACGCAGCGTGTCCATCGGTTCCAGGTGCTTGCGCTCAAGATACGGATGCACCGGCCCGACCGGACGCGCCCATTGCCAGATCGATGCGGCCTCGCGCGCGACGGCCGCATGGCGTGCCTGTCGCTGCGCCTCGTCGCGCTCACGCCGCGCGAGCACTTCAACGGACGGCGCCAGCACGGCCGTCATCTGATCGGGGTAATGTGTGCGGCTGAGATCGAAACCGTGCTGGCGCGCGTGCCAGAACAGCGTGGCCAGCGTCTTGCCGCCCGACGCACTGGCCGAGCGCCACGTCGTGCGCGCCGCCCGGTCGTTATAGTTGGCGGCCGTGCGACTCCAGGCATCCCAGATCTCGAAACCCTCGTCACCGAATCCGTGCTTGAGCGCGAATGCCATATCGACCCAGGTCGCGTAGTCGTCGGCCGGGACCGCAGCAAGGGCGGCACGCGCGCGCTCGGCCTCGTTCGCATAGGGCGTGCTCATTGCAGCACTCCCGTCGCCTGCGAACCATTCGACATGGCGCGCCGTGCCGGCGCAACGAAATCAAGTTCGGCGACATCGAGATCACCAGCAACCAGACGGCGGCGGGCTAGCTCGACTTTCTTCGCGGGCACGCCGAGCAGCATGAAATGCCGCTCCACGTAAGCCACCGCGTCGTCCTCGCTGATATCTGCCAGGTTCGGCGGCAGGTCGCGCGGGTCCCATGCCTGCAGCACTTCGAGGTATTCAGGCGGCAGGTTGATCAGGCCCGCGCCGTCCGGATCAATCTCGTCCGGATGCAGGTCACGCAACCGCCTTTCGACCACGGCGCTGAAGTGCGCGAGGTTCATCGCGGGCACCTCGGGTGCGGTCATCACGCGCGCGGCAAACTCGGGATCGCGCCAGTAGCAGAGCTTGTCGGCCAGGATCGGCTTGGTGTTTTCGAGCACGATGATTTCCTTCTCGCGCCCCAGCTCCTTCAGTTCCTGCGGCAACAGCAGCGGCCGGCGCTGCTCGGACACGTTCTCGCTCGACCCGCCCCGCCCGCCGAAGATCGCGTTCGAGCGACTGACGCTGCGCGACTGATCCGTCAGCGTGCCCAGCATCTCTGAGTAGTCGTTGGCGTCCTTCTGCTCGCGCGGCGCATAGAGAATCTGCATCGCGTGGTTCGTGACGAAGGTGCGCGCATCGGCCCGTCCATAGACCGACTCGAGCTGCGCGATCGACTGGACGATCGACAGCAGGCGCAGGTTGTAGCCCGCCATGTAGGCCACCGCGCGGGCAAGAATGTGGATCTTGCCGATCGCCGTCATCTCGTCGAGCAGCAGCAGACACTGGAACCGGAGCGTGGGATCAGCCTCGGGCAGCTGCTTCGTATTCAGGTTGATCACCTGCGAAAACAGCAGGTTCACGATCAGCGCCGCTTCGGCCAGGTGATCGGGTGTCACGCCGATATAGACGGAGATACGGCGCCGACGCAGATCGCGCGGATCGAAATCGTTCGCGCTGGTGGCTGCGTCGACAACCGGATTGGCCCAGATTGTCAGCGGCGCGTTGAACGTCGCCAGCACACTCGCCAGCACCTTGTCGTCGTTCGACAGGAAGCGGTTCAGCGCGTCGACACACTGCCCGGACAGCAGATCCCGATGCTGAACCAGCGCGCGCTGCAGATACGTCTTGACCGGCATGCCGTTGCCCGAGGACTGCCGCAGTACCTCGCCCATCGTGACCGGATAATTCGGGATCGACGTGCCCTTGCCGGCGCGACGCGCATCGCGCCACTCGCACAGCAGCAATACGATGGCAAGGAACAGGTTTCGGGCCTGGTCTTTCCAGAAATCGTCGTGGCCGCCGGGTGGATACAGCGCGTAGCCGATCGCGAGAATGTCGCCCACCCGGAACAGACCGTCCGAGATCGCCGACAGCGGGTTGTAGCGATGCGTGCGACCGTCCTCGGCGAACGGATTGAAAAGGTACACGTCTTGCCCACAGGCTTTTCTGAAACCCGCTGTCACGGCGTAGTTCTCCTGCTTCACGTCGAGCACCACGACCGAATCCGGAAAACTGAGCAGGTTCGGGATCACGACGCCAACGCCCTTGCCCGAGCGCGCGGGTGCGGCCAGCAGCACGAACTGCTGGCCGGCGAACCGCAGGTAACGGCCACGCCATACGCCCACGACAATCGCAGGCAGGGAACCGGGGTATGCGGGCGATGCGTGCGTCGTCATAGCAGTCCCGCCCGGCGGATCTCCGCCTCCCTCGCAAAGCGCGCGCTGCCGTAGAGACGGCGTCGGCCCGAGCGTTCGAACAATGCGTGCAGCCCGAACACCGGGCCGCCGAAAGACAGCAGCACGCCAAAGAGCGCAGCCCCCGCAAGCTTGCGACCGGCGTTCGGCATCAGACCGTGCCGCCAGGCCAGCGCGGCGTCGAGCCAGCCCGACAGGCCCGCGTGCAATGGATTGATCCGCAGGCTCGCGTACAGGAAAAACGACGCGAGCCAGAGCGATGCGGCCAGTCCGCCAAGAAGGCATATCAGCACGACCAGCGTCACCGCTGCCGGTCGGGCATGCTGAAGCAGACGGGAGGATGGTCCGGTCATGGCCATCCCCTAGACGAACGCGGTGCGCGCCTTGCGCACTGGATCGAACCAGACTTCAGTCATGCGCCAGCGTTTGCCGGTCTGCTCGCCCGCAACGTCGAATACGGGCTGCGCCTCCATGTGCGCGACAACGTCGATCGTCAGGAACAGCAGGCGCTTGAGCGCGGCATCGTCCCAGGCAGCAGCCTCGGGGTGTTCCTTCGCCATCAGCGCGAAACGCTCGATCGCCACCGCGGCATTGGGCGCGTGGTAACTCGTGATCGAGCCGGCGTGGCCCGTCGTCAGCAGCTTCAGGAAATCGTAGGCTTCGGCACCGCGCAGCTCGGCGAGCAACACGCGATCGGGACGCATGCGCATGGTGCTGGCGATGAGATCGGCGGGCGTGACGCGCGCCTGGCCCTGCCCGCCTTTGCTGTACAGCAGGTGGACGCAGTTCTCGATGTGCCGGATGAACAGCTCGCGGACGTCCTCGATCGTCACGATCCGCTCGGTCGCCGGAATCGAACGGCACAGGGTTTTCATGAAACTGGTCTTGCCCGACCCCGTGTTGCCGACGACCACGAGATTGAGCCGGTCCGTCACCGCACGACCGAAGAAGGCACCCCAGTCGTGCTCTTCCAAACACCGGACGAGACGGTGGTCCTCTGCGCGCAGCACCGGCAGCGCCGCATCGAGCCCGTCCGGGCGATGCCATACCGTGTCGTCGAACAGACCTTCGTCGCGATAGGCATCGAGGCTTTTTTCGCGCGCGGACGGCCGGCGGATCGTGATGGAGACGGTGCGCGGCGGCACGACCGGCGGCACCACAATCTGGATGCGCGCGTCGCCTGGCAGCAACGCGGACAGGACCGGATGCTGGGCCGAGATCTCCTGGTTCGTCAGCGTGGCGACCGCTACCGCGAATGACATCAGCCGGTCGAAATCGAGGTCCACGCAGTCGTGACCGTGCCAGCCACGCGCGTTCTCGGTCAGGACGCGCTGCGGCCGGTTGATCACGAGTTCCGTCACGTCGGCGTCCTCGAGCAGCGGCGCGAACGGACGCATCAGCTCACGTACGGAAGCATCGTCGGGCAGACGAGCCAGCATGGGATCGTGGGGCGAATCCGACGTATCAGGGCGGAACGTCATTGCGTGCCCTCCGGCTTCAGGGCATAGACCGATCCGAAATCGAGATCGCGTGCAACGACGATCGTAAATTCTGCGCCCTGGTTCTGCGCCAGGGTCGGCGGGATATTGATAGTGCTGTCGAGCACGCGCGTGGCCATGTCGTTGCCCTGCTGCTGCGTGTTCTCGAACACCACCGACCCGTTGCTGTTGCCGCCGCGCGTGGCCAGATAGCCGATCGCGTCCTGCGTGATACCGAGCAGCATCGCCGCACCAATGCGCTGGCCCCAGTGGTTGTTCACGTAGCCATCGACGCCCATCCGGCCGAGCGCATCGGCCGCCGGCGAGTCGATCTCGACCGTGATGCCATTCGGGGTCTTGATGCGGGCCGACAGGACGAAGACGCGCTTCTGCCCTGGCGCCAGGTTCGAGCGGTACTCGCTGTTGATCTGCGAACCACGCTCGATCAGCAGCACGTTCCCGTCGTCCGAGTACACGTTCTTCGTGACCGTGCAGGTCGAAATTCCGGCCTCGGTCGAATCGAACGCGGTGTCGCCCACGCAGTCGATCTTGGCGCCCTGCGCGAGGGTGAGGCTGCGATTGCCGAGCATGGCGGCGCGCACGCGCGGCGTCGCTGTCGGCGTCAGTGCCTGGGCGAGCGCGCCGCCCGCCTGCCCCACAACCGGAGCCCCGGCGCCACCGGTCACGGCTGCCGCGACCGACGAAGCGGCACCTGCCACGCTGCCGGCCTCGAGCACGCCAGGCAGTCCGGCCACAGCCTCTTGCCCGCCTCCCGTGGCCAGCAGGGGCGCGTCGTAATAGCTACGGGGTGCCGCCGTATGCGGGGTGCTAACCGGGGCGGCAGCCACACCCGAAGCCGGCACAGGACGAACGACAACGGCACTTGCGGGCACCGGTACCGATGCAGCGATGACCGCGGATGCGGGAGCATCCTTGAAAGTGCGGCCTTGCGTGGACGTGTCGGCCACCGAGTCACGCCGCGCCTTCGCCTCAGCATCGTGGCGGGCGAGGAAGCCATGCACGGTCCAGACTGCACCGGCGCCGACGACCAGTACGATTGCGATTGGCGTCAGCCACCAGGCCCGCGGACGGGTGCTACGGTACTGGCCCAGCGCTGGCATGCCGCGATCGGCAGACATCGGCACAGCACCGCCATTCGGGTTGCGCGCTGGCTGCTGGCCCGCGGAGTCGTCGGGCTCGATCACGTTGCGTTCAGTATCGTCATTCATCGCCGGGGCTCCGCAGGACACGCTTCACGCCGCTGACCGTGGTGCCGTCATGCGGCGGCACGCCGTCCATGTCGTAGGCGTCGTTCCAGATCCCGACGACCTCGCGGCCGAGCCGCAGCACGAACCGCTTTGCGATTTCATGCACGGCAATCGTGTCGCCCTCGACGTGTTTGTCGACCACGCTTTCCGTGCCGTCGTCAGCCACCCGGAAAATCGCCGGCATGCGACGGTTGTTCGGGATGCGCAGGTAGGTGAAACGCCCGTCGTCCCATGCGGCAGTCGGCGCGATGTCGTCAGAGTCCGCCATGACCTGCATCGTGTACCGTTCGTTGCGAACGACGGGCGGCTGAGCGAGACGCTTTGCGAGTAGTCCAGCGTCCGAATCCTCGTGAGCCTGCTTCGCCAGTTCGTCCGGATAGACGAAGGTCACGCGGTACATCACCCGGTCGTTGCCGAATTTCGACTGGAGCGGCAGCACCACCAGATCGAAGCTGTAGCTACGGCGATCGGTGCGGATCTCGAGATTCGAATCGTGCGCAGCGAGCTGCGGCTTCAGGTACACGTCGTGATCGCCCTTGTTCGCCACGATCTGCCAACCGTCCCGGTCACCGGGCGCAACGATCTGGATCTGTTCATGCGGATCGAGCGCGATATGCGTAGCGAAACCGCGCTGCGCCTCGACGCGCACCACTTCGTCCGTGTGATAGATCACTTGGCGCACGCGCGAATCGTCGTTCCAGCCCGGCAGGTCGACCGCGTGGACCATGCCCGAAAACAGCAGGCCCACGAGCGCCATCGTGAACAGACGCGCGGAAAGAAGCGTTTTCATGGCGTGCCTCCCGCAGTCGTGGTCGCGGATGCCGCAGCCGATGCCGGCGGCGTATATTCGGGATCGCGGCTGTAGGCCGTGACCTTGAAGCCGAACGGATTGGCGATGGCCACGCTCTCGCGCGTAAACACAGGCGGCCTGTAGGTATAGGCCAGCGTGATCACGAAACGCTGCGTCGGCTCGGCATCGGCCTGGCCGTTCCTGAACGTCGTGCGCTCGACATGCACGACCGCGTGCCCCGGTTCATCGGGCGGCAGCGTGACCGAGAGAATCCGCACGCGCCGCTCGGTGCCCGCCCCGAGTTGCCGGTCGAGTGCATCGGAGCCGCTATAGATGCCGCGGTAGTCGCGTGCGACCACGTCATCGCTCATCGCGAGCACGCTATCGTAGTCCATCTGCAGCAGGCCCCAGTCGTAGCGTTCGCGCTCGCGCACATAGGTCTCGACCCAGTGCTTGTCCTGGATCTCCTTCGTATGCACATGGCGTGCATCGAGTACATCGATGACCTGGGACTCGCCCGTCAGGCGATCGACCTCGATCGGCAAGGGCACCACGCGGTAGAACGGCACCATCACCGCGAGAGCGGCAACACTCAGCACGGCCACACCGACCGCGGCATAGGCGACATGCCACGCGCGCCGCTCGGAACGTTCCTGCAGGTAGGTCAGCGACGCCTCGATGTCGAGCACACGCTCGTAGTTGTGCTGCGCGCTCATGACCGGTCTCCGCTATCCGGTATAGCTGGCCTGTCAGGAACAGGCTCGCTTTCCGACACAGGAGGCGCCCGGTTGACCGGCACGCGATGCAGGCCGTCGGGCAGTACAGGCTTCGGCGGTTCGCTGCTGCATGCGGCCAGACTGACGAGACATCCGGCAAGAATCAGGGAGGTCAGGATGGACATGGATGCTCCCTCAGTTTCCGAATGACGCGGGAACCATCTGGTCCTGGAGCCGGCTGGTTTTGCCCGCGCGACTCAGCACCAGCTCGCCCTGCTGCTCAGCCACGAGCTTGTCTTCCGCCTCGGACAGCATCCGGAACAGTTGCAGTCTGGTCATCTCGTTGTTGACCGTCGTGGTCTCGGCCTGGATGCGTGCCTGCAGTTCGGCGACGCCCTTCGGGTCCTGGGTCACGTCGATCTGCTGCGCGAGGCTCTGGATCTGGTTCAGCTCCTGCAGCTCGGTCTGGTACGCCTGCTGCCCGAACGCCTTGTCCTGGAACGGCTTGCTCAGCGCGCGCTGGCACACCTGCTGGTCGATCCCGGTCTGGTCCTCGCAGTTGTAGATCTGGCTAGCCGAACGCAGCGCCTGTGCGCTACCCGTCAGGCCCGAGTACCCGCCGTTCTGGATCGCCGTATAGACGCTCTGCCAGTTCGACGGCAGCGACTTCGCCACGACCGGATTGCTCATCAGCGCACCGAAACCACGCGTGCCGACCGTCGACTGGTAGATCTGGATTTCCTGCCGCACCTGCTGCTCCAGTTGGGCGACCGTCGCGATGGCCTGCGCGACGTTCTGCGCGTCAAAGACCGGGATGCCCTGCGCGTGCGCACCGACGCACCACATTGCCGGCACGAACACGGCACCGATCCATCTGTTTCGTCCGTTCATCGTCATCACCTCGCTGTCCATTCGCCTTTAATCGCCCTGCTGTCCCAGGTTCGCGCGCGCGGCCCGCTGATACGCGGGCGTCGTTCCTCCACCCGATCCGCCGCCAGAGCCCGTCCGGTCATGAATCTCGCCGCCGGGACGCGGGCCGCGTCCGTTGCCCTTGAATGCCCGGCCGATAGCCGTCATGGCGCTGCGCGAAGCAACACCGGCCACGAACGCGCCGAAACCGGAAAGCGTTGCGCCACCTGACAGGCCCGACGCGACAGACGGCAACTGCCAGCCGACCATGGCGAGAAACACGCCGGTCGCAAACAGGCCGAGCGCCGTGGCGGCCGCCGCCGCGTCGTCGAGCGCGGCCGAGATGCCCTGCATCACGACCGACGCATCGGCGCCGGGCGAGGCAGTCGCATGAAGCGTGGTGAGATCGGAAGAAAACGCCGTGAGCGCCATGCCGAGGAAGGCAGCAACGAGCACCTGCAGCAGCGCGTAATTGACGACCTTCGCGGTCCACGCCTCGAAGAAGCGGGCCGTCGGTGAAAACGCCGCGCAGGCGATGAAAACGGGACCTAGGCCGAGCACGAGATCGAGCAGCATCCGCGCCATCACGACCTCGAACGCGAGCACGATCAGGAAGATCGAGCCGCCGAGCGCGGCTATCAGGCCGCACGTAAAGTCGCCAATGGCGGCGGCGAGGCCGCTCGGACTGAATCCCTCATGCGTCGCCTTGTCGAAGTAGGCGTCCATCACGAGATCGATCTGCTGGTCGTAACAGTCGAGCGTCTGGTAGATGCTCGTTGCAGCTCCTTGACCCGTCGCGCTGCTGCCGTTGACTGAGCCGCACCCCGGATTGCCGCCGCCAGTCGTGTTCGCCGCGTTCTGGATCGTCTGCGCTAGCCCGGACGTCGCACCATCAACAGCGGTCACGACCTGCTGCTGGTAGATGCCAGAGCTCAGCGCGAACGCGAGCGTGATCGCCACCTTAAGTCCGCGCCACGCGAACGCCGGCACGGCTTCGTGTGCTTCACCGCGCACGACCGCGAGACCATAGGCGAGCACCCAGATCGTGACGCCAGTAGTGACAACAGGCACAAGCGCGCCGGACAGCGCCGACGAGACGTTCGTGACGTAGGTGGACATGCCGTTTTCGAGGGTGCCGCCGACAGCGGTGAAGAGGCCGCTCATCGCACACCTCCCTGCCCTGACTCCGGCCCTGGCAACTGCTTCGACTGGCGCGCACTGGCCTGTTCTGACTGCGCCGCTCGGCGCTTCGCCAACTGCTCGTGAAAGGCGGGCACCCAGTTCTGCGGCAGGTCGCCGACCTGGGCGCGGATCGTGTCAAGCAACTCCACGTTGTCGATCGTGCCGGACAGTACGTCGAGCACGTCGCCGAGACCCGCGAGATCGAGCCGGCCGATGGCCGACCGATGCCCCTGCTTGACGAGGAACATGCGGCTGTTCTCGCCAAGGTTGCGCACGATGTTGAATTCGGCCTCGGTCAGCTTGAAGCCGCGCACGTAGTCGTCATAATCGGCGCGCGGGTTCGGCAGGAAGAAGAACGTCGCGCTCTGCTCAATCAGCGCACTGGCGATCGGACTGCGCAGCACATCGGCCGGCGACTGCGTGTCGAAGATCCCAAGCCCGTTCTGCTTGCGTATCGTCTTCTGCTTGTTCTGGGCAAAATCGGTGAAGACCGGATCGCCGAGACGCTTCCAGAATTCGGTCATGACGTACACGAAACGCCGGCCGTCGATCAGGTTTTCGGTCCGGTGCAGCAGGTACATCGTGACAGGCGTGGCGACCTCCGCGTCGTCGAGCAGCTCGGTATCGTCGAAGCCGAACAGCGTCGCGTGCGCGAGATCGATGCGGTCGGTCGGGTTGTCGAACACCCAGCCCAGGCGCCCGCCCGCGCACCATTTCGCGAGCCGCGCATGCAGGCTGTTCTCGCCGACGTTCGGCAGGAGCTGCCGGACCATCGAGAGACGCCGCAGTGGCTTGTCCATGCGCGCGACTTCGCGCACCGCGCGCGAAATGTCGAGCTCGTCCTTCGCGGACAGCGTCACACCGATATCGACGAGCTTGCGGACCAGGCGCTCCCAGAAGTCGATCACGGGTTCGCCCGGTTCCATCTGGAACGGGTTCAGCCCGGTCGGCTCGCCGCGACGGAACACCGTATAGGTGCCGCCCATCGCCCGGATAGCGATCTCGGTGCCGCGGTCCTTGTCGAACAGCACGGCCGTGATGCCGTACTTCGTCGCCATCGCGAGCAGGAACAGTTCGAGCACGGTCTTGCCCGCGCCGGCGCGGCCGATGATCTGCGTATTGGCGAGCGCCTTCTCGTCGAGCGAATCCTGCTTGTCGGGCGTGACGTGGAAGTTCAGATAAAGCGGCTGGCCGCTCGGCGTCTTGAAGATGGTGATCGCCTCGCCCCACGGATTGCCGTCGCGTTTTCCCGTCGCAAAATTGTGCAGGCTCGACAGGCCGCAGAAGTTGCGCGAGGTAAGCTTCGCCTCGCGCGGCCGATAGCGCCAGTTGCCCGGTAGCTGAGCGAACCAGGCTGCATCGGCGACGAGGTCGATCAGCGCGGTCTGGAAACCAGCATCGGCGAGTTGCGTGCGGGCCTTCGCCACGCTACCGGACACCTCATCCAGCGTGTCCCCGAGCACGGCCAGCGAATAGTGATATTCGCCAAGCACAAAATCGCCGTTGACCAGTTCGTCGAGCGCACGGTCCATCGCCTCGACCTGCGACACAGCGACGTCCTCTCCCGCGATCAGCTGGTTGCGCTGCCGCTCCAGCGCTTCTTTCGCGCTGGGCCGGTCGAGAATCGTAAACGACTGCGTCTCGATGTACTCGAAGTCACCGTACAGCAGGCCGTTGAGCATCCCTGGTTCGGTGTCTTCCGGGTAATCCTTCAGGTCGAGCATCGCGGCGAAGCGCGTTGCGGCCGGCATACGGATCTCGATCTTCTCGGCACCGACGAACAGGCGTGAGGTCGGCAGTGCCTCGCGAATCGGGCCGGACGGTACGGGCTCGCGCTCCCAGACGCCGTTCACCAGATAACCGAACAGTTCCAGTGCCGACGAATAGCGGCGCGGGTGTGGCGTGAAGGGGCTTTGCCGCGTATAGACGCCGAGCGCGACCGGATCGTAGGGCTTGAGGCTCGATTCGACCTGCGCGGCCAGCTCGGCCATGACCTTCAGCGCGTCCAGCTGGTCGCGCCGGATATCGTCGCGCGTGCGCCGTGCGGCGCGACTGAAAACGCGCCCGAGCCGCGTCCGGTTCGGCCGGTAGACCACCGTCAGATATAGTTCGTTGGCCATCATCCGGTAGCCGGCGAAGCTCGCGTAGTAGCGCGTCGCCAGTTCCTCGCAGAAGCGGTTGCGGTACTCGGTCGAGAAGCGATCCGACACGCGCCGGCGCAGGCGATGAGACCACAACGCCACATGGCCGCCGGCCAGGCCCCGTACGAACTGGTTGAACCCGTCGTGCCGCGCGAGTATATCGGCCGGGTCCGCCGCCTCGAACGCAATGCCGGCGATCTTCCAGACCTGCAGATAGTCGCCTTCGCGCGTCTTGATGACGTGCTCGGTGACGTGCGTCGAGTACGGGATATAGCCTGAGAGCGGTACTTCCCGGTTGGCGACGGCTACTAATTGCGGATAGGCCGGCATGTCACGCCCTCCTCTTGAGGCGGACCGGCACATAGGCATGCCCGCCCCAGAAGCGGCGGTTGCCCTGGCGCAGCACCATGCGCACACGCAACAGGTACTGCGCGAGACGCTGGTCGTCGTGGCGCGTGATCATGCGCATCACGACGAACACCGGGATCATCAGGAAAAGGATCGCGACGCCGAGCGGCGGACTGGCGAGCAGCGCCCAGATGGCCGGGATCAGCATGCCGCCACCGACCATCAGGAAGGCCACGAGGGGCACGCCCCAGATCATCGCCGGACGTGTGGCACCCTTGAAGACGGGATCCTTGAGCGGTTTCATGGTTCGCGCTCCTGGATCAACTCGTCGGAATCAGCATGCCGGCGATCACGGTCGCGCAGCCGACGAAGAGCCCGCCGATGAACACGTTCGCGATATCGCCGAAGCGGGCGTGCTGAAACATCATCCGGAAGCCGGCCCAGATGATGGAGATCGAGCAGATCACACCACCGACACCGAGCAGCGTCGTCTGGATCGTCGTCAGCAGCGTATTGACCTGGGAAAGCTGCGCCCACGCGGGCGACGTAGCCAGCAGTCCCACAACCGCCGTGGTCACCCATCGGGCTACCAGCCGAGCGCGCCATCCACCACCCGGATTGGCATAGCCACGCCCCATATAATTTAGCAATCCTGATTTCATGGATGACTCCTCTACGCGCTGAATCTTTCCGTTACTGCCTGGCTGACGGGCTAGAACACCACGGCGCTACCGTCTGGATCGACGCCGGATTGCGTGGATGACGTATCTGCCGGTTTCGATGGGTGGCGCAGTGACGACCGGGATGACTCCGGCGATCTGCGGATATCGGCATCGACCGGTATGACCGGAATCGGCGCAATGGCCGGCACGACGACGGACGTCGTGGGCGCCGACGCGGCGCTGGCGTTGCCGACCACGCGCTGCACATAGCCCGTCCGGTATCCGGTCGAGAAATCGCCACTGGCGTAACAGGACAGGCTTGCGAGCAGATCCAACTGCGCATCGACCGGTGCACGCGCGTGTGCCCGCCGCGCCAGCTCGAGGCAACCCTGGAGAATTGCGGCGCCTGCGGCCAGGTTGCGGCACGGGTCGAACGCGCTGCGCTCGCCCAGGCCATAGACCGGCCAGTTGGAGCGGTTCACCTGCGCGAGCCCGACGCTGAAATTCCAGCCGCCGCGCTCCAGCGCATGTACCGTTGCAACGGCCTCGGCCTCGTTTGCGGGCTGACGCTCAAGCCGGCCATGTACAACGCCGATCGCGTACTGGTTGAAGCCCGATTCGGTTCGCACGATTGCAGCCATCGTCAACGGCGAAACCTGCGGCGCGCACTGCTGCGCGAGCGCGATGAAGTCGAGCGGCAACATCACCGGCCCCCACCACTCGCGCCGTCCTGCTGCTCCATCTGCTGCAGGAACCTCGAGGCGGACTGCGACGGGTCATATGTGACCTGCGTGCTGCCCGCGCCGTAGAATTCGGTGAGCGTGCGATCCTGACCGCTCACGTCCCACCAGACGCGGGTGTAGAGCCGGTTGTCGATCTCGACGTTGATCGCCCCGGTGGCGCGGCACAGCAACTCGCTCTGCTCGGAGCCGCCCCAGTACAGCAGGTCTTCGCGGCAGTACCCACCGCTTGCGAAGGTGCTGGTCGCAAACGTGCCCAGGGAACCGCCGGCGCCGAAGTCGCAGGTCGGAAACGGCTCGCCGTGACGCAGTGCGCTCCATAGCTTCTCGATCGGCGGCACGCACTCGCTGTACTGTTCCAGGCCACCAGGATTGGACAGGCACAGGAGCACCTGGCACCCCCAATCGTCTGCATGGGCCACGCCGGGTGCGAAGATCGAGGTGCTGGCGAGTAGCATCAATGCCATCGACCAGCGGCGCGCGATACGCTCCGCTGCATGCAGTCCGGGGCACCAGGGAACAGTCCGATCCGTATTCACAGCCGGCCCTCCATCCGTTCCTTCCATCAAGCCGAAGTACCGAACTGGATGTGCGCGGAAAAAGGAACCCACGGGGCCGGGGAGGCACGCCGCGGGTTCAAGGGGGATCAGCGCCAGACAAAAAAAAGCCTGCGACCGTCAGGCTCGCAGGCTTTACGCGCATCGCGACCACCACGCACATACGTCGGTACATCGGGCCGCTAACGCGTACTCGGTCTTGCGTTTGTGCAACGACCGGAACAGGTTGTTGACTGCACTCTAGGCTCGATTCTGCAGCGAATCAAGCGTCGAAATTGCCGGGTTTTATGGGGCGTCGTCCCGTGAATTCCGGGGCAATCCGGCAAGGTCCGAAAAAAATTTTATGTCGTCCCCTTCTCAAGCTGGCGTAAGAGCGCGCGCCGGGCCGCAGCCAGTTCTAGGTCGTAACGGTTACGCGGATAGCGGGGAATGCGGAGCCGACGGCACACCACCTCGCGACCAGCGTGCCACAGGTACACCATGCGAAGCAACTCCTTGTGATGAGGCTCGAGGCATCGCCATGCAGCCTCGATCTTCGCCGCGTCGACCGCATCATGCGGACCGCGCGCGGCGTTTGCCCAGTTATCCAGTCGGGATTCGAGCGAGGTACGGGATACGTCAATCATCGCCGTTCCCCTCGCTGGCCGTGGTGGACGACACCCGGTATCCGGCCGGGTCCGCCAGAAATAACTCGATCTCCGATACACGCCACCCAACCATTCTCCCGCCGAGTGAAATCGCCCGGGGAAACGTGCCGTCCCGCATCCGCTGATAGATCGTCGAACGAGACAACCCGACAAGCTGCTCGACCTGCCTGCGACGCAAAATCGCGCCTGCCACCTGTATCGAATCCGACATGATTTCCGTCCTCCTGGCTTTGCCCGGATCTGTCCGGCACAGATCCGATTGAAGCAGCAGGAGACGGAGCGGAAAATCCCGTCATGCCGGCGGAATCATCCGTCGGGGTTTGGCTTCAACGGTGACGGCCATCTGCATCGCCGAGGGAGTCGGGGCGCAGTGCAGCCGCAAACGACTGCGCGTTGCGGGAGGCCTCCCCATCGGCCTGCCCTTTGAGCCCGAGCTTCGCATCAATGGCGCGTGCAACGGTTGACGACTTGGGTGGACGCTCCGGGTCCCACTGTGCCCAGTGCTCCCACATAACCTCAAAGAGAAGAGAAAGCGTGCGCGTCAGGTGCGGCAGCCGGACGATGACGCTGCTGCCCGCATGGTCCGATGGAACCTGGAGCGACCGATCCCGCTCCGTCGTGTACTCCAGCAGTCCCGAATACTGTTCGAGGCGCTGCTCGAGACTGTCCTCAAGCGCATGATGAAGTGCAGCGGTACGCGCGAAGGCGCGCTCGAGCTGCAGAATTCGCTGGTCACGTCCGCGCAGACGGCATGCGAGACGCGATGCGTGAGCCTCGGCGTCTTCGAAACGGGTTCGCCAGTACTCGACCGATTCAGTGAGAACCTCGCTGTCTGCGGTGTGAAGATCACCACTCCTGGAATGGCACATCTGCCCTCCTTCCCCTCCGTGCATTATCAGCAGGACGGTAACGAATCCCCGATTCACAATTGCTCTTATATATGATCTTACAAAAGCAATCTAGAAAGGGAACTCCTCGGACGCAAGACAGATAAAGTGGCCGGCACGTTAACTATCCGGCCATCAGCAAAACTCACCGCATCTGCGTTAATCCCGAGCTATCCCCGGGGCTCAAACGGTAGTCCCGCGTATCTCCGTCAACACCGAAAGTGCCTCGTCCGCGCGATCAACGGGAACGAGAATGTGATCGTGATAGTAACCGGCGATTGCGTTGCAGGGAATTGCTGCCTTGGCGAGATGTGCCGATACGACGGCCAGAAAACCAACCGCCTCCAGGCTCGAATGCACTTTGAGCGTAATAAGCCGCGCCTTGAATGTGTACGCCAATGTGTAATTGTCGGCATCCCGCAAATCCAGCACAGCGGTCAACCCTTCGACTTCCCTGAAAGTGAAAAGCGCCGACAAGCCTTCGGGCAGCGCGAAATCGGGAAAGGAGCAGTAGACGTAAACCGGCTCAGCCATCTCCGGCTCGATCGTCGCACATAGCGTCGCAAGGTTTTTCTCGCTCAATGATTCCTCCATGAGTTGAGGCGCCTCAACTGAACCTTACACCACCGCTTACCGCTTCCTGCCGCCAGAAAAATTAAATACCCCGGAAAATTATTAACCGCCCCGATGACGAGCTGAATCCTGTCTATCCTCAGGTCACCACATACATAAAATTCAATACTTCCATCAATCCGAACCGCGGGGAGTTCACGCTTCCGACGGAGGCCGACATGAGTCACGGCGTTACATCGTCGATCCTGATGGACCGAATCTCAATCAGGCAGTCCCTTCTTGCCTGCAATCCTGCCTGGCAATCGCCGAAAGCGGATACGTGGCGCGCCGTTTCCGATATCGCCGTGGACTGGATGATGATCGCCCTCTCTGTCCTCGTCGTATATCGACTCGGATGGGCGATCGCTCCAATCGCATTGGTCACTATAGGGAATCGACAGCGCGCACTGGGCAATCTTCTGCATGAAGCCAGTCACGGCAACCTGAGCCAGAATCGTCGCATCAACGATTCCCTTGTGCATCTCCTGCTTGCCCCTCCGCTATTGAACAGTCTGACTGTCTACCGCGAGCTGCACGCACGCCACCACGCATGGCTGGGTGACGTACAGCGCGACCCCGACCTGCTGCCTCCATTGGCACACGAAGGAGACTCTTGGCTTCGCGTCTACACCCGATATCTTGTCAAATTCCCGATCCTTCGTGGATCGATCATGGGTCATTTGACGAACGGCCATTGTCGCCGTCGCCAGCAGCTATATATTGCGGCGTGGTGGACGGTGACGACGTCGCCGCTGTTCGTCGTCAATGCCCATCTCGGGACGATATTCCTCGCGCTGTGGCTCGGCGCGCGTATCACCGTTTTCCATGCCATCACGACCTTCCGGGAGATGACCGACCATTACGGTCTCAAACCCGGAGGTATCTTCAGTTCTACGCGCGAAATTCCAGATAACGGGGTGTCGTCGACTTTGATCCACCCACATCACAACGGCTACCATCTCACGCACCATCTTTTCCCGGCCGTGCCGTATCACCAGTTGCCTGCGTTACATGCTCAGCTGATGAGCCTGCCGGTCTTCAATGAGCACGCCATCGTATGTCCGTCGTACGTCGTCGGGCACCACTCCAGCGTCTTCGGTTGGGGAGTGAGTCATGGCTGATCGAACATTGAATGTCTGGGAAGTCGCAAGCCTGCTGGTGTCGACCAGTTGCGGAATCGGGTTCTTCCTGGGAACAGGCGAACTCGCACTGCGACAAGGCATGGCCGCCTGCCTGTACGCTGTCGCGACAGCAATCGGTCTTGTAGCACTAGCGCTTTCAGCGGCTCGCCTCCAGAGGACCGGGCAGTCCATCTGGACATATTTCGGCTCACTATATGGTCCCGCCATCAGCCAGCAGGTCGCGGCATTTTCGTTGATCTGGATGACTGGCGTGCTAAGCACCCAGATTCGCGGAGCATCATCAATACTGGCGCTGTCGGGCATGCCGCAAGCCGCCTCGATTATCTCGGTCGATTGCCTCGTGCTCGCATTTTCGTTTCTCAGGATATCATGGCTCTCCGGCATCTTCGCGCTCTGTATGTGCGGATGCACCGCCGTGCTGGCCCTTGCGTTGGCGGAAACGCACAACTTGATCCTATGGCTTCGCGCGCCGGTGATCTTCGAGAAGTCGATACACATGCAACCGGTTGAGCACACGGCGTTGGTACTACTATCCGTTGCCGCGCTAGTCCTGTGCGGCGCTGACTATCAGCAGTTTCCTGCGATGGCGCGAACTTCGGCGCACGCTCGATCCGGCTGTCTGATTGCTGCGACAATCGTGCTGGGAATCGGATTTCTACCCGCCACTGCGGTCATCGCCGGAGCAAATCTGTGGCATCTCAGCCATCTGGCCGATCAAGCGCAAGTAGTCCCCACACTGCTCATTCGGGTGATCGGCAGTTCCAGTCATGTCATGTCGCGGGCGGTCACATGCGTCTTGATAATAACGGCCCTTGGTTCGGCCTGCTCGATTCTTCGCGCCATGAGCGACGCGACGGCCGCCGTATCTCGCGGCGTCTCCATTCCACCTGCCTTCCACCGGATGCTGCCCATCTTCGCAGCGACACTCATCGCGATCTATGGACAAAGCATTATCAACGTGATGGTGACATTGAACGTCGTCTATCTGGCGGCGGTGGTCCCGTTGCTCATATTGACGTTGCTGGGCTATCCGGTTCTGAACCAGGCTGCGAGGCGATCCATGTTTGTCGGCGCAGGCGTGTCCGCCCTGTGTGCGCTGATTGAATGGACACGTGTTATCCACCTACCGGAAGCGACACCGCTCATACTGGGATGGCCCTGCGCGCTATTTGCGGCCTTGCGATCGCGCGCCGCAATCATCCAGACCAAACCTGACCGCGTCGGTGCGCGAGAAGTCCATCAACGCTCATAGGGATGGGTGGTCCATGGATTCCCGGCCATCGGTGCATAACATCGCATGATGGCCTACGGCCGCTTGTGGAAGACCAAGTTGCGCGCTCGTGTTGACCGCCCGGGGACGACCAATGAAAACGGTCTGCGATGTTCTCGGCGTGGCGCTCTTCTTTGGCAGTGAGAAAAAAACAATCACCAGACGGGCAGGACTGTCGCCGCACCAAGCATACCGACGACTCGGTGTTGGCCACCCGATTCAGGACCAGCCGCAAAGCAATCGTTGCAGGTTTGCGCTTGGGTATCGGCACTACGTGTCCTGACCGAGTGGACCGACACCATCCACATGCCGGAAGCAACGCCGCTAATACCGGCATGGCCTTGCGTTCGCTGCATCCCTGCGATTTCGCGCCCCAATCAGCCAGAGAAGATTTCAGTGCCTAACTCCGGCAGAACCGCATCAACGCTCACTGGGATGATCAGTGTCAACAGACTCATCACCATCGCTGAACGACATAGCATGATCACCCGCCTGAATGAGCGCCCGGTGCGCATGACGCACCACAAGTTCGCTAATCGCCTGGGCATTCGACGGGGCAGTTTCCCAATGATGCCAATAGAGGTTGACTTCCACCTTATGCTGAGGCGCGAGGCGCACCAGCTTGCCCGCTTCGATCAGAGAGCTGGCTTGCAGACAGGGAACGAGTCCGTACCCTATCCCCTTCTCGATCGCAGCCAGCAATGCCGACGGCGACGGAAAGTAATGCGTCGCGTAGTTCCGTACCTCAAGGTCCAGAAGTCGCTCGAGAAACAGCGTGTGCAATCCATCCTTCCGGTTGTAGAGCACCGCAGGCGCGGCAAGGACGCCATGCAACCCCAGGCCTTGCGGGAAGAACTTTGCGGCGAACTCCACGTTCGCGACACACTCATACTCCATCATGCCAATGGGTTCAGCGAGAAAACCCGTCGGGGGATTGCTGGAGGTCGAAACACAGCCCATCGCCTCTCCCTTGGTCAGTAGTGGTAGGGTGTAATCCTGATCGTCAACGATCAGTTCGAGAGCTACGTTTCTTTCCGCAATTTCCCAGGCGACAGCCTCGAACCACGTTGCGAGGGAATCCGCATTCACAGCGATAGCCACGCGTGGGTGCATGCCGTCCGTTGGTTTAATCTGCTGCTGCGTTTCCGCCTCGAGCATCTTGAGCACACGGATATGCCTCAGCAGGACCTCGCCTGCTGGCGTGGGGACATTTCCATCTCGCACAACCAGTGGAGTACCGAACTCCTCCTCAAGTGCCTTGAGCCGAAGAGACACCGCACCACGAGTGATACTCAACAACTTGGCGGCACGTCCGAAATGCCGCGTCTCCACAATGGCGGAAAACGCCTCCAACTGTTGTCGATCAAAATTCATGACCAGATTCTGCGCGCTCGTTATGCGCGCTCCATCACGGAAAGCGCGACGGTCTTCTGCGGCTCCAGCACGGCGAGGCGTTTGGCCAACGCGGTGCGGACCGACTCGTAGGCGGACCTGCCGAGCGCCACCCGGAACGGCGGAGACGGACTGTCGATCGCTGCAAGCATCGCATCGACCGTTTTGCTCGCATCGGCCAATTCGAAATAACCCGCGTCGATCGTGCGCCGCAGTTCGCGCACTGGCGTGCCGTCGTACGCGTCGAGCGGCGCCGCTCGATCCAGTCCCGCACCGAAGTTGGTGCGCGTGGGCCCGGGCTCCACGATCACGAAGTCGATGCCGAACGCTGCCACCTCTTGCGTGACGGCTTCGACGAAACCCTCGATGCCCCACTTCGTCGCGTGATACACACTGAAGCCTGGATAGGAAATCTGCCCCCCTTCCGACGACACTTGTACTATGCGTCCGCCGCCCTGCAACCGCAGACGCGCGACGGCGGCGCGAATCAGCTGGATCGAGCCGGTCAGGTTGGTGGCGATTTGCCGTTCGATCTGCGCGTCGCTCAATTCCTCCGCCGCGCCGAACAAGCCGTAACCCGCATTGCTGACGACGACGTCGATCCGTTCGCGAGCCGCGAAGGCATCTGCGACCGCAGCCCGGATCGCATCGGCATCGGTCACGTCGCACGCGACGATTTTCAGGCGATCGCCGTGTTGCGTCTTCAGATCGTCAAGCGAACCGGGTTTGCGCAGCGTCGCCACCACAGCGTCGCCGCGCGCCAGCAAGCGCTCGGTCAGTCCGCGCCCGAGCCCGCTCGAAGCACCTGTGATCAGCCAGTTTTTCGTCATTGCTCTCTCCGTTAAACGAGTCCGCGATCCATGCTAAGGCGATATGATTGGTGTGTGAACCACTGTCAATTAGCATGAGCCGTTGAAGGAACGACAGCGGCCCACGTTCTCGCTCTTCGTTGATGCCAGCAATCGACGTTCGCCTAGCTCCAGGTCATGCGACGATGTCTGTCCGGTCGTTGCCACCGTGCGGCAACCTGTTAGGGATCTCATCGAGCTTGTCCCCGAGAATACGCCGCACCACCACGTAGAACACAGGGATCAGCAGCAAACCGAGGACGGTCGCGAACAACATTCCGCCTATTACCCCTGTACCGATTTCGTGCCGGGATGACGCTCCCGCTCCGGTAGAAATCACGAGTGGGAAAACCCCGAGGATGAAGGCCATCGATGTCATCAGGATCGGTCGCAGCCGCAACTTTCCGGCCGTCAACACAGCGTCGTATAAAGTCATGCCCCTGGCCTGTCCGTCGACGGCGAATTCGACAATGAGAATCGCATTCTTTGCTGCAAGGCCAATCACGGTCACCAGACCAATCTTGAAGTAAATGTCATTTGGAATGCCACGTAGCAGACAGAAGGTCAGCATGCCGAGCATACCGAGCGGAACCACGAGCAGAACGGCCACCGGTATCGACCAGCTCTCATAGAGTGCCGCGAGGCACAGGAATACCACGACGATCGACAGAATCATCAGCAACGTCGCCGAATTGCCAGAGAGAACTTCCTGGTAGGACTGACCGGTCCAGTCCGCGGCGAAGCCCGGTGGCAGCCGAGTATCGACAATATGCTGCAGTGTCTGCATGGCCTGCCCGGTCGAATAGCCAGGCGCGGGATTGCCCACAATCTCAATGGCCGAATAGCCGTTATAACGCGGCAATGCGACGGGACCAACATCCCAATGTGTTTTCACCACGCTCGACAACGGAACCATGTTGTACGGACTCAGCGAACTATTGGTCGCCGTCGGGTTGACCTGGGTCAGGTACCCGCTGGTGTTGGTGGTTTCGCCAGAAGTACTAGTGGCACCGGTTGACGCGCTGCTGATCCCGCTGGGCGTGTAGATATGCTGGAACGCGTCGATCCCCATCCGGTACGGTGCATCGGCCTGCAGATACACGCGCTTGACACGACCCGCATAGGTGAACTGGTTCACATAGTACGGAGCCAGCTCCATCTGGATGGCGTTATAGACATCGGTCAGCGAGAGCCCCATTGCTTGCGCCTGCACGCGATCGACGGACATCTCAAGTTGCTGCGCATCGGGAAGCGAATTGGGCCGAACGCCATACAGCGTCGCGTTTTTTGCGGCATTACCAAGCAGAACGCGTCCGGCCTGCGCCAGTTCCGCGCGCGACTGACCCGCACGAGCCTGCAGGTACATGTCGATTCCGCCGAATTGGCTCAACCCGCGGATGGTGGGAAGATCGACGACGAAGACGCGCGCGTCCTGGAGTCCATGCAATATACGGTTCGCCTGCGGAATGAGCTGCATCGCGCTCTCGGAGCGCTTGTCCCAGTCGGTCAACTGGATAAACGCCATCCCCACGTTTTCGCTACTGCCCACGAAGCTGTAGCCTTCCACCTGGTAAACACCAGCGATGTCCCTGCCAATCGGGCTATGTTTGAGCCTGTCCGACATCGCGTCCATGACTTCTTCGGTACGCTGGAGCGTGGCGCCAGTTGGCAGATTGACGAGTGCGAGCATGAAACCCTGATCCTCATCCGGCACGAAGCTGGTCGGCAGATGCACATATAGAAACCCAGCCAGCACGGAGAGCAATACAAACACCACCATCCAGCGCGGCGCGTGACGTACCGCACCGCCGATCTGGCGCGCGTAACGCTCGTTGATCCGCGCAAGCCCCTTGTCGAACCAGCGGAAAATGAAGTTCTTTTTCTCTACGTGCGTGGGCTTGAGAATCGCCGCGCAGAGCGCCGGCGTGAACGACATGGCAAGGAACGCCGACACCAACATCGAAACCGCAATAGTCAACGCAAACTGAGCGTAGATGATGCCGGTGGCTCCCGGCTGTAACGCCGACGGAATGAACACGGCGGCCAACACCACGGTGATTGCGAGAATGGCACCGGTAATCTGCCCCATCGCCTTGCGGGTAGCCTCTTTGGGTTCGAGATGTTCCTCGCTCATGATGCGCTCGACGTTCTCGATCACGACGATCGCATCGTCCACCACAATGCCGATTGCCAGCACCATCCCGAACAGGGTCAGCTGATTGAGTGTGAAGTGCAGCGCCGAGAGGCCGATAAAGGTACCCAGCAGCGCCACAGGGATCACGAGGGTCGGAATAATGGTGGCGCGCAGGTTCTGCAGGAAGATCAGCATCACCACAAAGACGAGCGCAATCGCCTCCAGCAGCGTGCGCACCACATCGGCGATCGAAGCCGAAATAAACGGCGTCGTGTCATAAGGCACATTCCAGGTGACGCCAGCCGGAAGATCCTTGGCGAGTGTAGCCATTTCGGCCTTCACCGCTTTGGCCACCGCAAGCGCATTGGCGCCCGGCAGCAGATAGATGCCCATGCCGCCGGCCGCTTTGCCCTGATAGACAGAGGCCAAGCCGTAGCTTTGCGCACCGAAAGTGATGCGTGCAACATCGCTTAACCTGACCACGGTGCCGTTGCTGTTGGTCAACAGGATGATGTCGCGAAACTGCTTCAGTGAAGAGAAGAGCGTGTCACCTGATACCGAAGCAGTAAGCACTTGCCCCTTCACGGCCGGATCGGAACCGAGCGAGCCCGTTGCGAACTGCGCGTTCTGGGCACTTACAGCGTGGAGCACCTGGGTGGTCGACAGGCCATACCCTTGTAGCTTGTCCGGATTCAGCCAGATGCGCACGGCGTATTCAGAGCCCAGCGAGAGCGTGTTACCAACGCCATTGACCCGTGCGATCACCGGCTGGATCTGCGACGCGATGATATCGTTCAGGCGCGCGGCGTCAATGGCCGGATTGCTCGACTGCAGGGAAAGGAACATCAAGATGTCCGGACTCGCCTTGGCGACGACCACACCCTGCTGTGTCACCTGGGCCGGCAGCAGCGGTTGGGCCAGATTGACCTTGTTCTGAACCTGCACTTCCGCAATGTCCGGATTTGTGCCGGTCTCGAAACTCAAGGTGATTGTGACGGTGCCGTTGGAGTTCGAGGTAGAACTGAAATATAGCAGGTTGTCGATGCCGGTGAGCTGCTGCTCGATCACCTGGGTCACAGTCGATTCCATGGTCGCGGCATTCGCGCCAGGATACGTGGCCGTTACGGTGACCTGAGGTGGTGCGACGTCCGGATAAGAGTCGATGCCAAGATGCATCATCGAAATGACACCGATGATGCAGATCAGAATCGGGATCACCCATGCAAAGACGGGGCGATCGATAAAAAATCGAGGCATGGGGCAGCTTCCTTAGTGTGCGTTGACGGCAGTCCGGCTGCCTGCAGCCAATGCTGATCCGTCTTGCGGCGCGGCCGCCGACGGCGCATGCCATGGATGAGACTTGACAGGATCGCCCTCATGCAGGCCTTGCAGACCGGAGACAATCACCTGATCGCCGGCCGTAAGGCCTGTGGTAACGATCCAGTTGGTGCCCAAGCTGTCGTTGGCGGCCACATCCTCGCGCGCCACCTTGCCGCTCGCATCGGCAACGAATACATAAGCGCCTACGGTGTCACGCTGAAGCGACTCCTGTGGCACCAGGAACACGTTGCGCTGTTGGCCCAAGGTCACGTTCAACGTCACATACATGCCCGGGAGTATCGTGCGCTGAGGGTTCGGTACCAGTGCACGCAGATTGACCGCACCCGTAGTGGCATTCACGGAGACGTCGGAGAAGTCGAGGGTGGCCAGTTGGGCGTACGCGCTGCCGTCTGGCAGCGTGATCTGCACGGTCGTCCTGTCTGGCTCGGCGAGCGCGACGTCGCCGCGGGCACCTGCTTCTCGCAGCATCAGCAGATCCGCGGCGCTCAAGGTGAAGTTCACGTAGAGCTGGTCAATGTCGTTCACGGTGGTAAGCAAGGTGCCGCCGGAGCCAGCATCGGAGGTACCGCTACCCACGAGGGCGCCGACGGTCACTAGCTGCTGACCGGCAATGCCGCGGATCGGCGAGGTCACCTTGGTATAGCCGAGGTTGACCTTCGCGCTTTCCACCATCGCCTCATCGGCCTTGACTTTAGCCGCGTCACTGCGCACTGTCGCATCGGCGTTGTCAACTGTCTGTTGCGACACGGAGCCGACCGGCAGCAGCTGGTGATAACGCGCCGCGTTGACCTTGTCGTTCATCCAGGTAGCCCGATCTTCGCCGAGGATGCCGAGGTCGTTGTTGAGCTGCGCCTGATAGTACGCAGGATCGATCTCGAAGAGCACCTGTCCGGCCTGGACGTCGGTACCTTCCTTATAGACCCGTTTGGTCAGGACACCGGACACGCGCGCCGTGACGTTGGCGCTGAGATATGGCGCAAGACGTCCGACCAGATGGCGCGTCAGGGCAACACTCTGCGGCTGGACGGTGATCACGCCGACCTGCGGCCGCGGAGCTGCCGAGCTGTGACTGGATTTTGCGCAGCCGGAAAGCGCTGACAGTATGAAAAGGACAACGCACAGCAACGGTAGTGACTTCATGAAGACTCCAGTTTTTCCCAATTCCCGACGCAACCGGCTATCGCTGGACTCGATGCTTCGCCCCCCAAAGCGGCTAAGTTCAAGGCGATCTTTCATTGCGACCTCTCCCCCGATTTTTGATCCGAGGATTGCTGCGCAGCGTTCGCACTGATGCTGACTGCCGCACCCCTGGCGTCATCCCACTGCCATCCGCCGCCAAGGTTCTTGACTAGCGTGACGCTGCTCTCAGTCAATGCCGCCTGCGTATCTCTCAGGCTCTGCCCGGCCCGCAGCAACGTGATCTGTTGGGTCAACAGGGCTTGTTCGCTTGTCGTGCCGGCCCGCATCTGGGCCTGCTGGCTAGAGAAGAGCCGCTGGTTGCGCTCGTAGATGTTCGCGTACGCCTGCTCCTGCTTACACAGGTGGTTGTAAGACGATAAGCTATCCTCAACGCTCTGGAACGCCGAGAGCACGGTTCCGCGATATGTGGCGATCTGTTCGTCGTAGGTGGCCTCGGCTTCGTGGACGGCCGCCGAGCGCGCGCCGCCGTCGAAGATCGTGGCGGCGAGATCCGGTCCGAGTGTCCAGAAGCGGTTCGGCACCGAAAACAGGTTCGCCAGCGCGTTATGCTCGAACCCGCCTTGCGCCGACAGCGTCAGGGTCGGGAAGAACGCGGCCTTTGCTACACCGATCCTGGCGTTGGCCGCGGCGGCCGTGCGCTCCGCACTCACGACGTCATAGCGCCGTTCCAGAAGTTGCGACGGGAATCCCGGTGGCACGACGGGTGTCGTGAAGACATAGCCGGGCTGCGGCGGCAGGGCGAAGCTGGCCGGTGGCGTACCGGTCAGCACTGCGATGGCATGCTCGTCCTGCTCGCGTGAAGTCTCCGTGGCTTGCAGCTCAGCGATCACGAGTTCGAGCGTGTCCTGCGCCTCGAGGACTTCGTCGTTTGACACTGTTCCCTGTACGAAGCCAGCGCGGTCCATCTCCAGAATCCGCGCGTCGATGCCCTGCTGCTGCTTCAGTGAAGCGATGTCGACATCGGCCTGACGCAGCGAGAAATAGTCCACCGCGACGCTGGCGGCGATCGAGAGGCGTTCGCCGGCGAGCTGGGCGTCGCTTGCCTGAGCGCTGGCTTTGGCCGACTCGATCTCGCGCCGAACACTGCCCCACAGGTCGACCTCCCAGCTAGCGGAAGCGCTGACACTCGCGAGATTGCTCATGTACGGCTGGCTCGTGACGCTCTCGACCGCGGCCGTGCGCGAGCGCGATCCGGAGGCGTCCACCCCGACTGTCGGGAAGAGGCTCGCCACATTGGCATCGATCGTGGCCCTGGCGAGCCGGTATGCGGCTTCCGCAGAGGCGATCGACTGGTTGGCCCTGAGCGCCTGATTCACGAGGCTCGACAGCGTGTCGTCGTGGTAGTCGAGCCACCAGGTGCTCGAAATAGCGCCCTGCGGGTTCACCTGAGCCCGCTGCCAGTCCGTGCCTTCCTTAAAGGTAGCAGGGATGTCCTGGGGTGGCTTGTGATAGTCGGGGCCGACGGCGCAGGCTGCCACGAATAGTGTGGAAGCGAACAAGCTGCCAAGCCGCAGGGTCCGTGTTGTCCACGGTACCTCCCGGCGGCTCGCCTCGGAATCGATAAACGGCATCCTCATGTCACGCTTCCTTCTCTCTTTGCAATGCAGCTTCAAGGTATCGCGCTCAGTCGATACAGTCGTAACCCATCAGTTCGAGATGCAGCTGAACGAACCACCTATGCTCGCAGTCGAGCTCGATCGATGTCCCGTCTTCGCCCGTGCCACGCAGCCTGACATGACCAACCGCATAAGCAGCCCGGAATGCCCGTAGCGCGAACAACCGTAGCGCGAGTGCGACCGCCAGCGCGAGCAGCACTAACGCGGCCCGAACGTTCGTCGGAGGCTCGCCTGCATCGAGCAGATCGAACATTACGTAGAGAGCACATCCCGGAACGGCCGCGATCAGCAGGGAAACAGCGAGCAGCACGAAATGCGCGCGCAGGCTCGTCGCAAGACTCCGCTTCATCGGGAACGCTGCAGAGGCTGACGGATGGCACGGGGGATGACTCTCCGGCGCATTGTCGTCAACGCAGTCGCCAGCGCCATGCCGTGTGGCAGGGAAGGAGTTGCCTTCAAGGGGGTCCTAAGATCGGGCGAAAAGTGGCACGAGTTTAGGAGCACTCGACTTACCGCTCACTTACCAGGATGCCAGTCCGTCTGACTGAGATCAGGCCGGTAAGTATCGGGTAAGACTGTCGAACTGATAATTGAATGGCCGTCGTGGAGTTGTCCAGTTACCCGAACCGAACTGATTGGTCTGTTGAAGCCGTGCTAACGGAGCTGCACGTCCCATGCCCCCTCGTATACTTGTCGTCGACGCTGACGCCGGACTGCGCGATCCGGCAAACCGCTATCTCGCCAACCAGGGCGTCGAGATCTCCATATTGCGCGACGCGGGTTCTTTACAGCATCAACTCAGGCGCAATCGTCCCGACCTCATTGTGCTAGATGTGATGATGCCCGGCGCAGGCACCCTGACGGCACTGCGTAACCTGCTCGCAGCGGGCGATGAGATTCCTGTCGTTATGCTGACCGCCCGCGTGGACGTAGAGGACAGCATCGTGGGAGTCGAACCCGGTGCGGACGATTACCTCGGCAAATCCAGCAATCCCCGCGAGCTGCTGGCGCGCACGCTAAGTCACGAAGACAGGTTACTCAGACTGTCTGAGCGCGAGTTCGCGTTGGTCAAAATCTTCGCTGCCGCGTCAATGCACGTATTCACATCCGAAGCGCGCCACCGGCAACCGTCAGCAATCCGGAATGTTACAGATTCCGGGCATTCATTCGCGGAAAGACAGCGACGAGACATCTGAGACAATTTTTAAACAGACAGGAACGCGACGCATTTTTACACTGGCTTTGTCGTGGCCAAACTACTTTGGCGCGGCTTCAACCTAGAGGACGATACCCATGAAAATCCGGCTTTTTGCCTTGTCTGCCGCAGCAACCGTACTGGTTTGTGCCGACTGCCCCGCATTTGCGGGCGTAGCCGTCGGCGTTTCCGTCGGTGCACCAGCTGCCGTGGTCCCGGCACCAGTTGCCGTGGTCCCAGCTTATGTACCACCGCCTCCCGCGGTGGTGGTGGCGGCGCCGGTGATCGCGCCAGCACGGATCGCAGTGGTGGCCGCGCCCACACGGGTAGCAGTAGTGGCCGCGCGCCCAAGAGTAGGAGTAGTAGCCGTTCACGGTGGGTACCATCACGGCGGGAACTAGCGGTAGCGGCACGCTTGGCATCCCCCCAATAAACGCTGAATCTGCGCTCTTCAATGTACCGGCCAGCAGTGCCCACATCATGCCAAATGTCGTTTCCAGGGTCACCGATACCCGGCAGGGCCGCATTATCGTTCTCGACGACGAAGCGGTCATCCGTAACATGCTCCAGCGATACCTCATCTCACATGGCTTTGAAGTGCGTGCGGTACGCAACGGCATGCAGCTCGCGACGACTCTCGAACGCCACTCGTACGATCTACTGATTCTCGACGTGATGATGCCGGACGAGGACGGGCAGAGGTGGCGCCGCTTGTTCGGACAGGGTCCCGAGATTTTTAAGTGGAACGTCCGGGGCGATCATGCTGCCGATTTGATCGCTGGCAGCGTCGCGAAGTATGCCTCATCGGGCGTCTGATCCGCCAGGCTCGAATGAGGACGTTTGCGGTTGTACAGCTCAATGTATTGGCCTATGGAGCGCCGGGCGTGGCTGACCGACTCGTAGGCTCTTAAATAAATCTCTTCGTACTTGATGCTGCGCCACACGCGCTCGACAAACACGTTGTCGCGCCAGGCGCCTTTGCCGTCCATCGACAGCCGGATGCCTCGGCCCAGCACCGCCTCGGTGAAGGCTCCCGCCGTGAACTGGCTACCCTGATCGGTGTTCACGATGTCGGGGTGCCCATAGCGGGCGAGCGCCTCTTCCAGCGCTTCAACGGCATGCACGGCTTCCAGCGTGATCGCCACGCGGTGCGTGAGGATCTTGCGACTGGCCCAGTCCACCACCGCAGTCAGATACACGAAGCCGCGCGCCATGGGGACGTAAGTCGTGTCGAGTGCCCAGGCCTGGTTGGCCCGCTCGATCTTCGTGCTGCGCAGCAGATACGGCCAGACCTTGTGCTGCGCGTTGCGTCGACTCGTGTTCGGCTTGCAGTACAGCGCCTCCACGCCCATGCGCTTCATGAGCGTGCGTACGCGGCGGCGGCCAACCTCGTGGCTTTCCCGGCGCAGCAGGCGAGCCAGCATGCGTGCACCGGCAAACGGAAACTCCATATGCAGTTCGTCGATCCGGCGCATCAAACGTTGATCGACTTCGCTGACAGGCCGCGCCCGGTAATACGCGCTCGATCTCGCGATACCAACAAGCCGGACTTGCTGCGAAACCGGCAACGCATGGCCACGGTCAATCATCGCTTTGCGCTCAGCAATCCGGCCTTGGTGAGCGCACCGCTTAAAAAATCATTTTCCAGGCTGAGTTGGCCGATCTTGGCGTGCAGGGTCTTCACGTCTACCGGTGGCTCGCTCGACACCGGGCTGGCCGCACCGAACACGTCGGCCGCGCGCTCCTGCAACTGTCGTTTCCATTCCGTGATCTGGTTCGGATGCACATCGAACTGCTGCGCCAGTTCGGCGAGCGTGCGCTCGCCCTTGACTGCCGCCAGGGCCACTTTCGCTTTGAACGTCGCTGAGTGCGTGCGTCGAGTTCGTTTCGTCATTTTCTCGGTTCCTTTGCCTGCATTATCGCTGGCTCAGGCCCCGATCGTTCCACTTATCCCGCTGTCCGATTTTGCGCGGCCACCTCTGGCTTTCGATATGCAGGCGACTGCGAGCAGAGGGCGAAACACTGCCGATCCTGATGCTGACTGCGCGCGGTGACCCTGTCGACCGCGTGATAGGCCTTGAGCTCGGCGCGGACGATTATCTGGCGAAGCCGTTTCTGCCGAACGAGTTGCTGGCTCGCGTACGTGCCCTACTGCGTCGCCGGGACATGCTGAGGAAGCAGCTGGACGCCACCGACGGAGCGATGCCGGGAAAAGATGTTGCCTTGTTGCGCTTTGGCCCGTTCAGGCTTGATATCGGACGGCGGATTCTGTCCCGTGATGACAACCTCCAGGTCGATATCGGCAACAGTGATATGCAACTGCTGTGCGCGCTCGCGCGCACGCCAAATCGCCCGGTGAGCCGGGCGAAGCTGATTGAACGGGCCAGGGGCGCCGGGTCCGACGCGTCTGGACGGATCGTCGATATGCAGATCTGGCGAATCCGTCAGATTGTCGAAACAGATGTTTCTTCGCCACGCAATATCCGCACGGTATGGGGCGTCGGATATATGCTTGTCGCGAGGTTCGATGTATGACCGGATTGTTGCCACGTTCGCTGCTAGGACGCAACCTCCTGCTTCTCCTGCTTCTCGTCGTCGCCAGCGACATTTCAACGTTCACGATATTTTTTGTTTTCATCGAGACTCCTCGCATCGATGAGGCCGCATCGCTGTTTGCATCTCAGACGAGACAGGTCGAGCGGTTGCTGAGGGCGCTGCCACCTCAGGTCCGATACAACGAGCTCGTAGCCATCAACGGCGGTGAACAGGCACCACCGGCAAATGCGGATACGGATACGGATACCCACAGCTTTTCAGCTCACCGGTTCTTGCAGACCCTCACGCAGCACTTGCCATCCGGTACGCTGGTTAGCCTGGAAGGCGGCAAGGACAGCCGCCGGATATGGATTCAGCTTCGGATCGGCGAGGGGCTCGAGTGGGTAATGTTGCCGGTCCCGGCCGAAATCAGTCACCAGTTGCCGTGGAGTCTGATTGCGCAACTGCTGACCATCGCCGCATTCCCCGCACTCGGCGCATGGCTCATCCAGCGGTACACAGTGGTGCGACTGCAACGCCTCGCACGTGCGGCGACAACGGTCACACATGGTGCGTGGCCCGAACCGGTGCCCGTCGACGGACCCGTCGAGTTTATTACAGTAGCGAGCATGTTCAATCAGATGGTCGCGTCGCTCGCGGAAATGGATGCAACCCGAACAGAGATGCTTGCGGGCATTTCACATGACATCCGTACTCCGCTCACGAAACTGAAGATGGCGATTTCAGCGCCCGAGGCATTCGAGGCTCCGTCTGCGAGTGCAGAGCACTTCGTCGCAGAGATTGACGTCATTGTCGAGCAATTTATTGATTTCGGACGCAGTTGGGACAGCGAGCCAGTTGCGCAAGGGGATCTTAACGCGCTGGTCGATCAACTCGCGGCTGACTATGTCGGTCTCGGATACATCTTCCAGGTATCACTGGCGCCGTTGCCATCGATCCCTTTCCGGCCCGTCGGCATGCAGCGGGTGCTGATGAATTTGATGCACAACGCGGTAATCCATGGCCGGATCGGACTCGCTGTCCGCACATGGACAGAGCCCGGTTACGTCGTGCTCAGCGTGGAAGACGAGGGGCCAGGAGTGCCGGAAGCACAACTGCCATTGCTCAAACAGCCGTTCCGGCGTATTGCCTCACCGGGCAAGGCGGGCGGTACCGGACTTGGCCTCGCGATAGCCGAGCGCATAATCCGTTGGCACGGAGGTAGGCTGGATCTGAGCCTGCGAACCGAAGGTGGCCTCGCGGCGACGCTGCGTCTTCCCCTTAAATGACCTGTGTCCGGGGCGGACTCCATTGGGCTTTGTACCCGCTGGAACGCCACCTCTTCACGGCGCACGCCAATTACCGTCATTACGCTGTCGGGACACAACGACTTAATTCGCAGGCATGCCAATCACTTAACATATCGGAGAAAAGAGTTAGATCAAAGGTAGCATCTCTTGTCTACGGAGTCTTGCCGGCCTGAGTCGTCGCAAAAAATTCTACCAGGATGCTCCCCACCAGCTTTGGTTTTCCGTTCAGATCTTCGTTCCAGGGCGACGAGTGGTCGGCTCCGGCGAGCTCGATACGTTCGCAATAAGGTAATGTCGCCTTCAATGCAACGAGTGCCTTCTTAAGATAGTCCGGACTCCTGCTTCCACCGATCAGTAGCACAGGGGTACTCACTGCGCGAAGATCGTGTAGATGCTGATTCATGCTTGACACGACATTGAAGTCGTAACGCATCGCGGAAATCAACTCCCTTAGCGATGCATACGAAGTCGACCGACGATCATCGACGCGCAACGCGCGTGCCGCACCGAGCCGAAGAATCCAATGAGGCACAAACTGCAAAATCCGGGCTCCCAGACCGACGATGCGCATCGCCGTGGCGAGCGCGTCGTCCAGTCGTTCGCGTTCAACCTGCGTATTAAAGCGCGCGACGAGGTGCGTTGCCATCCTGCCCAGATAGAACGGTGGCTCGTACACTGCCGCGCGTTCGATCGGCAGGCCTCTTCGGAGGCTTTCAAGAACTATCATCGCTCCGGAACTTAGCCCGAAGAGGAATTGAGCCCCCGTATGCTCGAGAAGGACCCGAATGTCGTCGACATCTTTTTGAATCGAATGTTGAGCATCGTAGGGGCGCGGGCTCAATCCACGTCCGCGCCGATCCGGCACATGGACGGTAAATTTGTGGGACATCGCGAGAGCGAGCTGATGGTAATTCCGTGTGGTCCCCATCGCACCCTGAACGAGGACAACACCAGGCCCATCACCAAATGACTCGTATCCGATTGACGTACCGTCGGACGACGTCACCCGCCCGTTTGCAATCGATGTTTCCAATGTCATGGCAGTGCTGTCGCTTACTAAGTTCGCTATCTTCAGACACTGGACGATCGCGGACGACCGAGCTTCACCATCTGCCGAAACATGAATTGCGGCGCAACGCGGCTGGCGATTTTCAGCACATTGCTCAGGCCCGGACGAACTTCCTGTTTCCCGGCTTCGATACCGTCGATGGTGTGTTTAACGAGCACACTGACGTCCATGCCTTTCTCCCCTTTCATTTCCTCGGCGAACTCGCCCCTGAACAGCGGTGTCTCGGTGCCGGGAGGGGCCAATTCGACGATTGACACGAAGGAGCCTTCCAGTTGCGCCCTCAGACACCGTGTATATGCGTGGATCGCAGCTTTGGACGCGCTGTAGATCGGAGCCGCCGGAAAAGGAACAAACGCGAGGCCAGACGACACATTCACAATCAAGCTGCCCTTCTGACGCAAGAGTAGGGGGAGAAACGTTTGGACCATCCAAATGGTGCCGTTCAGATTCCCGTTGATCTCGGCTGTCAGATCGTTCAATTGATACTGCTGATCAAGCTTGATATTGCGCATCGCGCCCGCGTTGTTCACAAGGGTGTCTAACAGAGGAAAACTGGCTGACACCTTTTGATAAAGCAACTCGATGCTCGCCGGATCGCTAACGTCGCTTTGAAAAGCGTGGAGGCCTAGTACGGCTTGCCGTGCGGCTTCCAGCCTGGCGCGATTGCGCCCGGTGACTATCACGCTGTTACCCCGCGCGATCAGTTGCTTCGCCAGCTCGAGGCCTATTCCACTGCTTCCTCCCGTAATCAAAACGGTCCTTCCAATCAGTTTCACCCGTCATCTCCAGTTGAATTGAGCATTGACGTAGTTTGACGTGCATACTGTCAAAGAGGAAGAAGGCACCTGAAAGTCAGATACTTACCAAATGGAGAGTGTGACCATGAGACGAGGTCCGGCATTTACCAAGGAACAAGTTGCAGCCGCGCAATACTACGCCAGCCTTACACCGCCGATTGACCTCGATCCGCGGATTGGCTCCCTGGTCAAAGATCTAATAGGTCGCGTTGCAGACAAATGGACGATGTTGATTCTCGACGTCCTGGCGGAAGAATCGCCGCTGCGTTTCAGCCGCCTCGGCGAACGGGTCGAAGGTATCAGTCAGAAGATGCTCACCCAGACCTTGCGCGCGATGGAGCGCGATGGGCTAATCGAGCGTACTGTGTATCCGGTCGTGCCACCGAAGGTGGAGTACAAGCTTACAGACCTGGGAATCACTTTGGGAGCGGCGTTTTGCGGCGTATGGATTTGGGCCGCCAACAATCTGGACGCGGTCGAAAGGGCACGCAACGCCTTTGACGATGGACAGACACAATGAACGGTACGCGTCGATGATCGATCACCGCTTCATTGCGTATGGTCCAGCCCCGGAGAAAACGCGACCGGTGCGGCAGGTAGCGGCACTCCGGCGTCCCGGGCTAACGGCGCACGGTAAGAGCGCTGATTCGACTAGCCATGAGTATATTTTCGCCTGCAGGGACTGATCACGACCAGCGAGAGCGGACCAGCGTTATCGGCTGCGAAGGCAACCGCTTCATTGGCATCGTCCAAAGCAAATTCGGTGACGTTGAACTTCGTCAGGCTGACCAGCCCGGCACGAATCATTGAAACCATTTGCGGGATCGCCACACGCGGGTACATCCATTGACCTCGAAGCGTGACTTCATTGTGCATAAGCCAGGCATATGGCAGTGCAGGCTCGTCGTCTCCGGTCTTCCTGACTCCCCCCATGAGCACCAAGCGGCCACCACGCCTGAGCGCCTTCGCACCCGCCAGCACCTGCGACGCAGACGCCCCACGGGGCAATATGTCCAACGCGAGGTCTATCTCCCCTTCCGCGAGTTCGCAGATTCGTCGTGTATCGTCTACGTCTCCTGTCATGCGTACGCAACTCACCCGCGGACCGAGCAGACGAGCCAGTTCATCGAGCTTGTGCTGATTACGACCAGCGGCCACAACTTTTGCCGCGCCCATAGCGAGCGCCGCGACGACTCCGGCGCTGCCGAATCCTCCCGTTGCCCCGTTGACAAGCACGGTATCGCCAGGCTGCAGCTCTCCAGCGAGCAGACCGCCGAACGGCACCAGCAATTGGCTCAACGCGCACCACTTCCCCGCATCGCGCTCTTCCAGATCACCAATAGCCGTGACATTCTCGGTCGGCACCAGCATCTGCGTCGCAAAGGAACCGTGGTGATAGAAGCGATGCAGAGAAAGGGCCGCCGGATTACGTGCGGTCCATCCTTGCAGAATCGTGTCCGGGTTAATGGCATTGTCACGCGCGCGAATGGTCGGGTCACAGTAGACCCAGTCGCCAACTGCGAGCCGTGTGGAATCCGGACCCACCGCACGCACCCGGCCTATAGCGCCAGCACCCGGCACGAGCGGCGGCTCCAGCAGGTAATTCCGGGCGCCGGAGAAGACGCCGTGTGCATAGCTCGCCACTCCTGTCGCGACGACGTCAACGATGACTTCGCCTGTTCCAATAACCGGATCGGGTAATGTTTCGATGGAGAGCGGAGTACCGAATGCATTGAGAAGAGCAGCTTTCATTGGAGCCTCGCTGTATGTCAGGTGAAATTCACTAGGGTTGTTTGAGGCTGAACGTGAATTTCGGAAATACGTCTGCTCGCGCTTGCCTTCTGCACCACAGCGCGAATCAGTCGGGCCTCAAGACGCAAACTCGTGCTGGAAATGAATCCACTGCACCGATTGGTGCCCGGCGCAAACGACTCCATTTGTCATCACGATCGACTTCGACAGCACCTCAGGCAATGTGCCCGGGTATCATCTGAAACAGCGTTCTCGGGAGTTTCGTAAGCGCGAAATTCTCCGCACCTAGGCAGCGCTGCCGAATCGATCCACGACTGCGTCCGCAGACTTGACTTGCGGACGCAGATGATGACCGACACTGACTTTGACTTTCTCCCTCTGCGCGTAACCCGGACGTGCGCGGATGGCAAGCATCGATACGATCCGGAGGGCAAGCGTAAGTTGATCGCAGCCTGTCGCCGGCCGGGCGCGTCATTGGCTGGTCTGGCGCTGAAGGCTGGGGTCAATGCGAACCAGTTGCGCAAATGGGTGCAACTGGAAGAGCGACGTGAAGTTGCCGACGTTTCACATGATGCTATCGCGCAAGCACCGTCAACCTTCGTGCCGGTCGTCTTGATCGGCGAGTCACTGGCATCGACTCCTGCGGACACAGCATTACCAGCCCCGCGGCCGTTGCTGCAACGAGATCCGCCACGTCCGTCGCCGCGAGCTGCACCACTTGCGCGCTTGTCGGCAACACTGCCTAACGGTGTCGTGCTCGAGCTCGAATGCTCTGGGAGAGACACCTCGCTGGTCACGGCGATGATTGCCGCGCTGGGAGCGGGCTGATGTTCCGCTTCGACAACGACCTGCGGATCTACCTGCATCGCGAGCCGATCGACTTCCGGGCTGGACTGAATACGCTGGTGACGATGGTCGAACAGTCGATGCAGCTCGATCCGCTCGCACGAGCCGTCTTCGGATTCCACAACCGGAAACGGGATCGGGTAAAGCTGTTGCTCTATGACCGTGCCGGCTTCTGGCTGATGTTGAAACGGCTCGAGGTGGATCGTTTCGCGTGGCCCCGTCGTCAGCAGGCCGTGATCGAACTCACGGTCGACCAGCTCCATCTGCTGCTCGACGGCGTCGATCTCGACGCGCTGCGTCCACATCCCGCACGACAGTACTGCTTCACGAGTTGAGGAGCGGAATCGCGAACGTCGTTGGCGAACAACGGCCGTCCCGGCTGTTACACATCTCCGTAAACCTGTGCGACGCCGCGCTTCGCTATCGTGAAGCGCATGAAAGCCGATCTCGCCCGATTGCCGCAGGCCGCCAAGGTCTATATCCACGAACTCGAAGCAGGTCTCGCCGAGCGCGATGCCAGGATCGACGAACTGACCAAGCGCCTCGACGCGTTGGAAGAGCAATATCGTCTCGCACTGGCCCGACAGTACGCGCCAAAGAGCGAAAAGCGCGAGGGCCGCGTGTTCAACGAGGCCGAAGATGCCGCCGACGCCGATCCAGACGGCGCAGGCGACAGTGACATGCCTTCGCTGCCGGACACCGGATTGCCGGAGCTCGACAAGCCCGAGCCGCGTAAGCGCGGCCGCAAGCCGCTGCCTGCGGATCTGCCGCGCGAGCGCATTGAGTACGACCTGCCCGAAGAGCAGAAGATCTGCCCGTGCTGCGGCAAAACCCTGCACCGCATGGGCGAGGACGTCAGCGAACAGCTGCACATGGAGGTCAAGGTATCGGTGCTGCAGCACGCGCGCGCCAAATATGCGTGCCGGCACTGTGAACGTCACGGCGTGCGTACGCCAATCGTGATCGCGCCAATGCCAGCGCAGCCCCTGCCGGGCAGCCATGCCAGTCCGTCGATGATCGCCGCCGTCACGGCCGGCAAGTACGTCGACGGCACACCGCTGTATCGAATGGAGGATGTGCTCGCGCGCTCGAACATTGCAGTCAGCCGCGGCACGCTGGCGAACTGGATCATCCGCCCGGCCGAGCTGCACTACGCGCGGATTTACGATGCGCTCAAGCAGATTCTGCGAAGCCAGTGGTTGATCCACGGCGATGAGACCACGGTCCAGGTGCTCAAGGAAAAGGATCGAAAGGCACAGGACACGTCGTACATGTGGGTCTACAGGAGCGCAGCGGACAGCGAGCAGCCGGTCGTGTTGTTCGAGTATCAACCTGGGCGCGGTGGGGAACATCCGCGTGCCTTCCTCGGCGACTACGCCGGCACGCTGATGACGGACGGTTGGCCTGCCTGGCGCACGATCAAGACGGCGATGCACCTCGGATGCCTGGCGCACGCGAGGAGGCTGTTTACGGACGCGCTCAAGGGCCAGAAGAACAAGCCGAGTCCCCGCATCACGAAGGCACTCGAGTTCTTCCAGGCGCTGTATCAGGTCGAGGCGCTCGCGAAGCAAACGCTGCCTGAAGGCGAAACGCTGACCGATTACCGGTATCGCCTGCGGCAGCAGCACAGCGTGCCGCTGTTGACCGCCTTCAAGACCTGGCTTGACGAGCTGGCACCGAAGGTTCTGCCGCAGAGCCTGCTGGGCGAAGCGATCGGTTACTGCCGTCGGCAATGGCAGTATCTGATCCGCTACGTCGATAACGGCCGTCTGCCGCTTGATAACAACGTCATCGAGCGCGACATCAGGCCGTTTGCCACTGCGAGAAAATCGTGGTTGTTCAGCGACACGGTTGCGGGTGCGAAGGCGAGTGCGATGGTATACAGCATGATGCTCACATGCCGCGCCTGCGGCGTCGAACCGCGCGCCTGGCTGCTGCATGTGCTGACCGAATTGCCGCAGCGCGCCGCAGACGCGGACATCAGCGACCTGCTGCCGTTCAATTACGTGAAGCAACAAGCCGAGGCGAGCGTGAGCTGACACAGCGAGCGCGCCGCAGTCATCGCGCCGGCACACTTTACCGAAACCCAGATGCGGCCATCGCCGGTCAGCCTCGGCCGTAGCGATGCGGCTATGCTTGCCCATCAGCTGCAAATGATTCTCCATTCGGTGTGCTGAATTTACCGCTTACGGAGTTTCCTGAGTTGGCGGGACATCAATGCCTCCATCACCACTTCGTATGACTTACCCAATATCTTCGACCGTGCCACGGGGTTGCTCATATCCCCGGCTTTCACAACTATCGGAATCCCGACTGCTTCGCTCAGATCAACTGCCAACAGTCTCGCGGTTTCCTCAACGACGAGATGCGCATCGACGTTCCGCCCGTGCATATGACGAGAATCGCGCGACGAGTCAGCGGTTCGACAAAGAGGAAGGTCATAGCCAGACAGTGAAGCGCGTTCCAATCGAAAGTGAGCTCACTGTCAGGCGCCAATCATGCACCGCTGCAATTTCCTTGCATATTGCCAATCCCAGGCCCGCGCCATCGTGCCTTGCATCGGGCGCGCGCCAGAATCGCTTGAACAGAAACGGAAGATGATCCTTCCGGATACCAGGCCCTTCGTCAGAAATCTCGATCGATATCCCATCAATCGTCAACAACACGATGCCGTAAGCAGGGGACGCGTTGATCGCGTTTTCGACGATATTCTTGAGGAGGATGAACAACGCGCTTTTGTCCGCCCAGATCGACGGTGCCGCGTCGCGCTCATCCACACGTAACTTCACCTGCTTTGCATCGGCCTTGCGAGCCAGATAGGCAACGACATCCTGCGCCACGTCGACAATGTTGGCTTCGCCGAAGTCGAAATTCTGTGCTTCGCTGACTTCGGCCAGATGTAGCAGCTGTCGCACCTGCCTCGACATCAGGTCGATTTCGCGGAACAAAAGATCTCTTTCCTTGATCTCCGGCTGCAACTCGATCTGCCCGCGGATCAACGTCAGCGGCGTTTGAAACTCATGCGCAGCAGCCGCAAGAAATTGCTGCTGAACCAGGAAGCCGTTCTCGAGCCGTCCGAGCGCCTCGTTGAAGGCATTGATCAACGGCTTGAGCTCACTTGGAACACCATGGGTCGAAAGGCGCGTTTTCAGATGACGCGGAGTTATCTGCGCCGCCGCGTCGGACGCGTCCCGCAACGGCTTGAGCATGCGGCGGATCGTAAACAACAGCACAACGCCGAATATAGCGATTGTAATAAAGAAAATGACCCTGACCGTCGACGGAATGGGCTTGACCTTTGAACTGACCAGTATGTCTATGAACCTGGCGCTCGTCGCGGTCTGCACATAGAACTCGGATTGTCCCCGCAATACCCTGCGCGTCGCGATCGAAAACCGCCGGCCGTCGACATCCGCGTGGGCTATCTTGCCAACGTCGGCAGAAAGGTCGCCCATCAGCCACGGACCGTCTTTTTCTGCTCCCGCGGATGCGAGCAGGACGTGACCCTGCGCGTCCAGCACACGATATTTGAGCTCGGTGGGCGCAACCTGAAACAGCCAAGCCTGCCGATCGGGAAGCTCCACATCGCGGGGAAAGCCGGAGTCGTCGAACCTGATTGAATCAATTACCCTGGCGAGACTCTCCATCTCTTCACGTCGACCCAGAGTCTGCTCCGGGTAGTGATCGAGAACATGGATAACCATCCCGGCAAGCACGGTCAGGCTGGCTGCGAGCGCGACGACGGTCGTCACCCATAACCGGGCCGACAGACTTCGAATCCAGTGATTGAACATGGCGGCTCTCAGGTTAAAACGGGAGCGGAATTGCTGGGCGTCGGAATACTCATATCGGGTGGATCCGCGGGCGACACGAATCGGTCGCTCTTGCGGTCCGATGGCCGCAGAACGGGTCCCTCATGTGCCTTCGGGTCGCGAAGGCTGCTGCCGTTGCGCCGTAGCGTCCTCCAGGGCAAATCCTGCGCCGCGAAGATTCGTCAGTCGCGCCCTTGCGTTGATCGCGAGAAGTTTCTTCCGCAACCGGTGCACGGTCACATCCAGCGCATTCGGTGTTACTGCTTCGCCAAGCCCCCACGCGGCATGCTCGAGTGCCAAATGCCGAACAGTTCGGCCACCCGCCTCGACAAGGCAAAGCATGATCTGTAGTTCGGCCGGGGCAAGCAGAACCGATAGCACGCCGCAGCGCATCTCGCGTTGGCGGGGATCCACGACCACATCCGCGTATGACGCAACCAACGTTGTCAGCGTCACCGGGCGGCGCATCAGGGTGCGCACCCGCGCGACCAGCTCGCTCATTGCAAACGGCTTGGTCACGTAGTCGTCCGCGCCGCTTTCCAAGCCGTCGACTCGATCGTGCAAGGCATCGCGGGCCGTGAGCATCAAGCATGGCGTCATCCGGCCCGCCGCACGCAACTCACGCAGGAAAGTCAGCCCATCGCCATCAGGAAGACCACGATCGACAATCAACACCGCGTAGTCGGCCCGGCTCACGCCATAGGTCGCCTCCGAGATATTGCGGAAAACGTCCGCCTCGACTCCCACCCCGGCGAGGGCCTGGCCCACCATGTCGGCAAGGCGTTCGTGATCTTCGACAATTGCAACCCGTGACATGACACTATGCTCACTTGAACTGATAGGTGTAACCGATCCTTATATCCGGGACGTATCTCTTCCCGACAAGCGGACTGTCCGTGATGCCGCCGCCAAAATGCGACACACCAACGTCCAGCAGGAGGCGTTGGTGCCGTGTGAGGTTGTAGTCGACACGGGTTCCCAGCGACGTATTCCAGCTTGCCCGTCCCGTGTACGCCGCGCGCCCGGGGCGCGCCTCCGAGGGGCGTACGCCATAATAGTAATCAACGTATTTGCCGCTCAACCATTCGACACCAACGTGCGGTGTGATCGAAAAGGTCCCCATTTCGAAGGTCTTGCTGTAATCGACGCCGGCCCGCTCACCCTTGTTCCCGCCTAGCAGGTAGTCCCCGGAGAACGTCCCAAATGCGCTACGCCACGCGAGCGCCGGGCCGTACCAGAATGCACCGTTTCTGTCCTCCATGCCATTCAGGATCGGAGCGTCGGACTGCTTGTAACCGTCACCAAAATTAAATCTCCCACGCAACGCGACACTTACGCCGTCCCAGTTCCCGATCTTCAGGTCGATCGTTGTACCCAGCAAATGCACCCATTTGTCGTCGAAATACACCAGCGGAAACGGCTCGACCTTTGAGCCGTAACCCTTGTACGGCGACTCTCCGATGCTGACACCCCCGCCAAGCCCCCAATGGGTCACATCGGTCGCATTGTTCAGGATCGTAAAACCAGAATTCGCGGTCCCGGTTTGGTCCGTGTCCGCTCCCTGTGCCCACGCAATCTCCGAAGAGAGCCCAAGCAAGATCGTGGACAAAAATATACGGCGAACAGGCAAAGATTTTTTTCTCACAGTCGCTTCCGGAAAGTCAGTGAACAGGATGGAACTGACTTTATGGGAGTTCGACTTACCAGTTACTTACCGACCTGAGAATCGACTATAAACAACGCGGCTCTACGCAACCGTGCTGTAGCTCTTCGGTCGAGCAGATCCATACTCCACCGCTGCAACGCGCAATGGATCCGCGGGGGGCACATGCAGTTTTGTAGTCCGGTAGCAATCCGAGGCGAATGATTCCCTGCGCTGCGCCTCACCGTCGACAAGGCATTCCAGTCTGACTGCAACAGGGACCGGGTCGTTATCAAAGGCGAGCGCACCTCTGCCGTTTGCCATTCGCAATGAGGGGAATCTTCGACGAACACCACATCGTCAGGCATCGCGACACTTCGCAATTTTCCGTCCGAATAACTAAGGATCTCTTGTGCAGCCGTTGATTTTCACCTTCCGCCGAAGTACTACAAGTACATGGCGATCGTCCCGTTTGGAACGTGCGCAGGCAATGCTTGAGGCACTACCAATGTCCGGATGCCGTCGAACGCCAGTCTGTCGGACCGGGCGAAGCATGATCGGATTGGTCACTGAGGCAGATCGTTCTGTCACTACGACTTCGTTGCCGGGAGCTCATTGACTGAGCACTTACGTCCGGGTGCACTCAGTGTGCCGTATTCGGCTGGGCTCTAGCTCCTTTGGCCGGTCGCGCTGCCGAGTCCTCATTGGTTGAATCCGTAGGTTGGACCAGACATTCAAGCTGGTTTTCTCCGACCCAGCAGATGGCCTCGCCCCTCTCCCGCGGCTCGAGATCATCTGATCCAGCCTCGCGTCAAGCGTCGGACGAAAGAAGGCGCGGCAAACCGGAATTCACCCACACCCTCACGCGCTACTGCAGAGAACGACTACAGGAGCACTCATAGGCTTCTACACTGTTGCGACCGGCGTGACCGGTGAGCCAGCTGCCCCTGGCAAGCGCAGCGGCGGAGCGGTAAGCAGGAACCTGTTGCGACCGTGCTCGCGCAGCCACCGATTCAGGGGCGAGAGTAACCATTGCTCTCCGAGCGGCACTCCCAACTTGAAAAGGCAATGCTCGTGGATGGTGCTCGCGGCGCCCGCTGGCGGTGGGAGAATCTCAACAGCACGGTTGTCCGAAATGAGGGCGGCGACACCGGAGTCTGTGATCCATTGCAGCAGTCGGCGGTCGGATCCATCGAGCCCCGCGCAGCTGTTGTGCAGTCGCCAGGGGTCCGGTGCTCGATTCATTTCGAGCAGTAACTCGTCAAAACCCGTGCACAAACACAGCATGTCGCCTGGTTCGACTTCCACTCCGTCCTCCTCAAAAATCCGCATGAGTTCTTCATAGCGGACGCGGTGGTGTTCGCGGCCAAAACGCTCGAACAGGTCGACCATTACGCCGCGCCCTTGCACGCAAGTCGCAGCCATCGTGTCGATGCCTAGTGGTCCGGCGCTGACGCCTTCATGACTCGCCCATTCCTCGACATCCTCTCGCGGCGGTGGCGTCACAATATGTTCGCCACCGCGCCATCCGTTGTAGTAGACGACCTCGGCGATGCCGTCACCGTCCGCATCAAACTCGGCGCCGACGTGTGCAAGGCTGTCCCATTGCGTCGAGTATTGAGTAGAGAGGAGCACGGCGTCGTCGCAGACAACCGACCGCCGCCCAGTGCCCGGCACAGGTCGCGCGTGATTGTGAAAGCACTGGCCGCCAAGCATCGCACCGAACAGCCGGGGCGGGTGTCGCCGGGGATTGGCGACATCGCCCCCGGGATAGTCAAGCGGCAGGCTCAAGCAAAACGTGATGCCTTCCCGTGCCTCTGCGAGACCTTGCCTGACCTTTTCTGGTGTCAGGAGATTCAGCCTGCCGATCTGATCCTCGTTACCGAAATCACCCCAGTTCGACCCCTCCGGCCGACGTACCCACCGCTTGTTCACGCTGTCTCCTTGAACCCCAGGTTTTCGCTGAACATACAGTTCGGGAAAGGAATGTGTCAATATCGATTGTTTGTATCGATATAAGAATCAACCGGGTAGAACACCGTTGTAATTGACCTTCCAGCGTACCAGGGGCATCTCGTTTTGCTGCTCCCACGCATGTGCCACCCAACCGGCAATGCGCCCCAGCCGCACCAGATTCGCGTCCGGCTCGGCGCCGATGCGGCGGTTCACATAGGCAGCCAGCAGCGCAAAATCCGGTTGCTGGCCCGTAAGATCAATGGCGAGGTCGATAGCGCGCTCGAAGCGTGCAAAGTTCCGGTCGGTCGCCAGCAGAACGCGCAACGAGGCCCACAATGCTGCCGAACGTGGATCTGGCGCATTGAATGGCGAATAGCCAAACCCAGGAATGTCTTCGCTCTCCCGCATGCGAATCCTGATCGGCTCGGTCGAATCCTGGGCGTTGTCGATTTCGGCCAGAAAGCGGGAAAACGCACCGACGCGAACAGCCGGCAAGCGTTTGCCCGTGGCAGCCGACAGGCCAGCAATCACGCACCGATAGGGCGTTGCGCCGGTACTGGCCGCCGCGCGAGCGACGTAGGTTGCGGGATGCAATGCCTGATCGGCCGAAAGAACGAGCACCCTGCGTACGGCATCCTCAAGTTTCGGTCCGCATTTTGTCGTCGCACCAATGTAGCGATGCAGCGGCAGCCTGGCCGGAGATGACTGTCCGAGCATCCAGGCCGCGAACCAGCGCAACACGTCTGCCCCGGAGCGAAGAAAGCCATGCTTGCCGAGATCGTGCGCACGAGGATTCGCCGCCTCGATGGCGGGAAGCAGCATGATGGCTCGGTCCAGCGCACTAAAGTTGCCACAGGCCTTGAGCAGCGCATCACTTTGCGGGGGAAGCGCGGTCGCAGGGCATTCAAAGGGATCGAAGTCACCGGCATCCCACAGCAGCCGGGCAACGTCCTCCAGAGTGGCCTTCTCTGCCAGATCGATGGCACTCACACCGCGATAGAAGGAGCCCGCCTCCGTCATCAAGGTGATAGCCGACGAGCCCGTCAGACCGGGCGCGGTGTCGCGCGCCGAGGCAGGCGCGATCCCCGACTTGATCTGTTCAATATCCGAGCGCAGGTACCGGCTGACCCGGCTGCCGCGAGTCTTGTGCGCACGGATGTTCTTGCGGCTGACATAGGTATAGAGCGTGGGCACGCTGACATTCAATGCGCTCGCGGCTTCCTCCGCCGTCATGTAAAGGCTATCGCTGGAGCCCAGCGGCACGGGAGTTGTGTTTGTCATGTGGGGCGGAGATCAAGTCAATATATCGACAATTATCATCGAGATTGACTGATGATGCCACATACATCGACACTTGTTCCCAGCCGGGCCATTGATCATCCGGATGGAGACAACATGAAGGAATGCAGGTTTATTGCCGCGAGCGGGATGCTCGGCATCGGCGTCCCCGAAGACAGCTTGCGCAAGGCGATGGCGTGCGAGCCACATTTCGTTGCTGCCGACGCCGGCACCACGGACGCGGGTCCGTTTGCATTGGGAATGGGCGTGTGCGCGTTTCCACGTGAAGCGATCTTGCGGGACCTCACCACCCTGCTGCGAAACACCGTGCCCGCCAAGGTTCCACTGCTGATTGGCTCGGTGGGCACGGGCGGCGCAGACGTGCACGTTGACTGGTTCATGGAGATCGTCCGCGAGGTCGCAGCTTCTGAGGGGCTGGAGCTCAAGGTCGCCGAGATTCGCTCGGAGCAGTCAAAGGACTTCCTGCTGGAACAACTTGGACAGGGGCGAATCCGCGCACTCAACCCGGCTCCCCAGCTCGACGAAACGACGATCCGGCGCAGCGAGCGCATAGTCGGCATGATGGGCGTCGAGCCGTTGCAGGCGGCGCTCGCCGCCGGCGTTGATCTCGTCGTGGCTGGGCGGTGCAGCGATCCCGCACTGTATGCGGCCATGCCGATCCAGATGGGCCTGCCGCATGGGCTCGCCTGGCACGCGGGCAAGGTTGTCGAATGCGGTCCCTCGGTTTGCGAAAGGCCCGCACATGGCATGATCGTCGGCTATGTGCGGCCCGACGAAGTGGTGATCCAGCCGATCGGCCCAGGTTTGCGTTGCACGACACAATCCGTCGCCGCGCATAGTCTCTACGAGAACGCCGATCCGTTTTGCTTCACTGAGGCCTCCGGCGTACTGGACATCAGCGAGACCGTTTACGAACAGATCGACGAGACAAGCGTGCGGATACGGGGAAGCAAGTTCGGACCAGCCGAGCGGCCCACCATCAAGCTCGAAGGCGCCGAACTCGTGGGATATCAAAGCATCATGGTGGGCGGCGTCCGCGATCCCTTCATCCTGAGGGAATTTGACGACTGGCTCGCCAAAGTGATTCAGCGTGTCGAGCTGTCGGTGGAAAAGGTATTCGGGAAATCATTGGAAGCGATGGGCGCCAGGATCGACTATCACGCATACGGCCGCGACGGCGTAATGGGCGCGCTCGAGCCAGATCGCGCACGAATCCCGCACGAGATCGGGCTCGTTGTCGAAGCAACCGCTGCGGACCAGCAGACCGCCAGCGCCCTGGTGCAATTGACACGGCAACCGTTGCTGCACCAGCCCACGACCAAGTGGAAAGGATCGATCACGGGCTTCGCTTGCCTGCACAACCCGGCGCACATTGAACGCGGGCCGGTGTATGCCTTCAACATGAATCACGTCGTGCTGCCGGATACGCCAGTATCCATGTTTCGGATCGCCGTCACGCATATCGAGGAAGCCAGGCATGCAACTCTCTGACATCGCGGCGATGATCCGCAGCAAGAACGCAGGCCCTTTTGTCTTGACCTTTGACATCCTGTTCAGTGAGGACGAGAGCTATGAACTGGTCAAGCGCTCGGGGGCGCTCAACGTCGAGATGTTTTCGCGTCTGTATCACACCACACCCGACAAGGTCCGGTTTTTCGAATGCGACAGTGCCCGCGCATTCAAGTTCAGTATCCCGCATCCGTCGACGCAAGGTGCACTGGGGGCATCGGATCTGCACGGCGGGCAGCAGTTCATTCCGCTATTGAGCGTCCGGATCGACTGACCGGTCGACCCAGGAGGAGACAACATTGAACAAGATATTGATGGCTGCAAGAGCCAGGGAAAGTCGCGCGCCCGCTCGCAACGATCCCGAGAATGCCGCTGCGGTGGCTCAGATCGGTGCGCGCATTGACGCGCTGAACGGGTCGATGCGCCTTTGGGGATGGGTCGCCCTGATCGCGGTGGGCGGCTTCTTCGAAATTTACGACCTGGCTTTGACTGCTCCCCTTTCCCCAGGGCTCGTGGCAGCGGGGATTTTCAAAACAGGGAATGCTGGCCTGTTCGGATTTTCCGACCAGGCAACCTTCATAGCAGCTACCTTCCTCGGCCTGTATGTCGGTGTGATCGGATTCGCAGGATTAGGAGACCGGTTCGGTCGCAAGGCTGTGTTCGGCTACGCGCTAGCCTCCTACGCTCTTGCGACGTTTGTCATGGGGTTGCAGAACGACTCGATCTGGGTCTGCTTCTGGCGATTCCTGGCAGGTGTCGGACTGGGCGCCGAGTCTGTCGCAATCGACTGCTTCATCGTGGAAATCATGCCCAGGCACCTCCGGGGCAAGGCGTTCGGCATGGGTAAATCCATCGAATATTCTGCAATCCCCATCGCAGCCCTGCTGGCGGCCGTCCTGGTCCCGCGCTCGATATTGGGCATTACGGGGTGGAGGTGGTTGACCTTCCTTCCAGCAGCGGGGGCTGCGGCATTCTGGATATTTCGCCGAAATTTGCCGGAGTCCCCGCGTTGGCTTGCGTCGCAAGGACGTCGGGAGGAGGCGCACGCCGTGCTAGACGCCTTTGACGCTGGTGAGCCGCCTGGAGTGCAGCCCGCACCGGTTGTGTCAGCGCCGACAGGGCCCAGCACGGCACACCGCACTTCCCCTCGCTACGTGCGCAATGCGATGTTGATGATGATCGTCTACTTCGTCTTTCAGAACATTGCCTACTACGGATTCAGCAACTGGATCCCCACGCTGCTGGAAGCGCAGGGTGTGCCGCTACAGCACAGCCTCTTTTATACCTTCGGCGTCAGTCTTGCAGCGCCGTTGGGGCCAATATTGGTCGCGTTGCTGGCAGATCGATTCGAGCGCAAGCACCAGATCATCGTAATTGGCCTGGTCGCCATTGTATTAGGTGTCGTCTTCGCACACTCCGTCTCTCCCATTGGCTGGATCAGCACGGGCATCGGATTGACATTCGCGAATGCGGCCTTGAGCTTTCACGGTCATGCTTACCAAAGCGAAATCTTCCCTACGTCCATAAGAGCCCGCGCCGTTGGCTTCGTGTACTCGTTTACGAGACTTTCGGCAGCCATCAGCGGGTACATCGTTGCCTTTGCTTTGACGCGTGGCGGCGTCGCGACAGTGTTCCTTACGATCAGCGGCTGCATGCTCGTCGCGGTGGTCACCATCGGACTGGCCGGGCCGAGAACACGCAACAGGACCTTTGAGGAAATAACGGGGCAACCGTGATCAAGATAGCCACTCCTACTGGAAGGTCATCTCTTGACCCGGACGGTATGACGGACGCACCCCGCCGCACGAAGCCATGATTTTCGGCTCCCGACCGCACCGAAAGGCCGCGGTCAGAGTGCCAGTCTTATCTGCCGTTTGCCGCAAAGCTGAACTTCCTTGAAGCGGCAGTCCGGCAGAGATGTTTTGGCGTCGAGGAGACAGACGCCTCTGGAGACCGTTTCCGTCAACTCGCACTGCTGGCCCCGGGCCGGGCAGACGCGATCGTCGGTGACGTTTAGGCCATCACAATTCGATTATTTATATAGGTCTACGAATGAATAAAGGTCCGCTTGCGGCAATCCTGCTTTCCTCGGTATTCAATCTTGCGCACGCACAGTCAAGTGTGAGCCTCTACGGTATTGTTGGCGGAGGCGTCAGATGGGTTAATGGAACGAAGGGAGGCTCGACAGTCGAATACTCCAACATCATCGCGCCGAACCGGTTCGGCCTGACCGGCTCCGAAGACATCGGTGCGGGAGTGAAGGTCATTTTCCGTCTGGAAAACGGCTTCAACTCCTCAAATGGCACCTTGGCCACAAATAACGTCCTTTGGTCCCGTCAAGCATATGTCGGATTGGATGGGATATATGGACGTCTGACGATGGGACGCCAGTTCAGTTCCTTTGAGGATTTGGGTATTTCTCTGGATCCGTCACTGATTGGCGGCGCAGATCCGGCGATCACTCCGGGCGGTCTTCTCGGTGTGAACTTTTTCACTTTGGATAGCCGCTTCAACAACTCCGTGAAGTATACAAACGGCTTCGCCGGAGCAAAGCTTAGTGCAAGCTATTCATTCGGCGGTGTCGCCGGGAACCAGCGCGCAGGATCCAACTATTCGGCGGCCGCCAGCTACGATACGGGACCGCTAAGAGGCGGTATTGCATATCAACGCACCTACAATGCGGATGCAAGCCAGATCGCACAGAACTATTATGCCGGCGGCGTGTGGCAAATTGGACCCGTTCGCGCCTATCTCAGCTATCTGGTATTAACCGTGAGCGGATCGACGAAAGCTCCTTCCCAGCGACGTGATGATGTGCCGCAGGGCGGCGTGGTCTGGCAAATTACGCCGGCATTTGCGGTGACTGCCGCCTACTACGATGACATCGCCAGTAACCTGGGCAATGTTAAAGGCGCCAGTGGTCACAAGCAGACTGCGTATGTGATAGGTGAATATTTTCTTTCCAAGCGAACCGAGATCTACGTGGAAGCCGACCGAAATCATTTTTCCGGCGCCTACAGGAAGGATCCGACGAATATCGCGGTTCTCAACCGCAGCCCCGGGAGTTCCGGTATTACCGGCATATCGGTCGGGCTACAAACAAAATTCTAGGGATGGCGTATCGGCAGTCGCGTCAAGTTACCGCCAATTTTTCCGGAAATCTAACATACACTCGTCGGAGCAGATATGAATCAGATTACAGTGAGAGGCATGACATTGGTGTGCTTGCTCTTTACTTTGAATGCGGTCGCGCAACCGGGACAGCCCGCGAGCGGCAATGCGAATGGTGAAATGGCGTCAGCACCGACATCGCCAAATGCCGTGCGCTCCGCCAACCGGGCCTTGTCAAAGCGCGTCTTGAAGGCGCTCTCGCACGTCAAGGGGCTAGACGCTACCGGAATATTTGTTAAGGCGTCCGACGGCAACATCATCCTGTCTGGAGTGGTCCAGGAAGCCAGTCAGATTCCTCTCGCGGTGCAGGCGGCGAGGAACGTCGACGGTGTGAGGTCCGTTCGCGAAAGCCTTCGGTTAGCTACTCAACCCACCCAGTGAGATGCCACACCATGTGATTTACGCTGGTTCGCATGTCTCGCGAACCACCGATTCAAACACCGGCGCGCGATCACTCCTCTAAGGGATCTCACACAATTCTCTTCGACAGAAAACTGTGCTGCCCGGAGATCCCGGGTGCTCGGATGCGAACTCTGCGCGCGAGCACGTCGATGACGATCATCGGTGCGGCCAATGCGGGCTGGTAAACACAGGCCGGGTCTTGATGATGGCATCGTCCGCTGACAGGCTAATCTCGAGGCGGATGTGCAGCAAGTCGGGCATCGCGAGACTTGCGCGGCGTTGATGTGCTCAACTGCCGAACCTGCGCGCCATCAGATCGATCTCGCGAAACAGCAGTTCCTGCCCTCGCTCCCCGGTTGCAACTCGATCTGACCTCGGATCAAGGTGATCGGTGTTTGCAGTTCGTACGCAGCTGAGGCAAGATACTTTTCATGCACCGTGAAGCCGTTTTCAAGTCTGCCGAGCGTCTCTTTGAATACGATGAGATACGCAGCGCGTCGCGACACGCGGCATCGCGCTCGACTACCCGAATCAGTTGTTTCATACGCCCCTCTTTCGCGTTAGAGGGTTGGTCGGGCACACCATCCAGTCCGTTTTCGTTAGCGGCGTGCAGCGCAAAACCCGCGCCACGGATGTTCGCGAGCCTCGTTGCGGCACCAAGCGCCGTCAGGTTCTTGCGCAGCGGGTGCAGGTCACTTCCAGCGCGTTCGTGTTGATTTTCACGCAGTCTTAACCCACCGGGGGTGCGGACAAAATCTTGGACTACCTGGAGGTAGTCCGTGTACTCGTACGAAGACCGCATTCGAGCAGTTAAGCTTTATCTGAAGTTGGGCAAGCGTATCAAGGCGACCATCAGACGGCTGGGGCACCCGACAAAAAACTCTCTGAAGGCGTGGCATCGCGAATACGAACAGTGCCATGATTTGCGACCCGGCTATGTTCGTGCCGCGCCGAGGTATTCGGCCGAAGAGAAACAGGCTGCCGTCGCTTACTATCTGAGCCATGACCGATGTGCTGCTGCGACCTTGAAGGTTTTCGGCTACCCGAGTCGTGGGACGTTCGCCAAATGGATCGAAGAATTGTGTCCCGAGATCGGAAAGCGTACTGTCGGCAGAGTGGCGGGCAGCGTTCCGAAATCGCGCGAGGCCCGACAGGCGGCGGTGATTGAACTGTGCACCAGAGATGAAAGCGCAAGTATGATTGCTCAGAGAGCGGGCGTGAGCAGGCCTCTACTGTACAACTGGAAGAACCAGCTACTTGGTCGGGAGGTTCCAGCATCCATGAAGCGCCCGAAGAAGCCAGCACCGAACTTTGAGCGGGCGGAGCTGGAGCAGCAGGTCGAATCGCTTCGACGCGACATCCGCAAGCTGGAGCTCGAGCGCGATATCCTCAAGAAAGCGAACGAACTGGTAAAAAAAGGGATGGGCATCGACCCGCATCTCCTGAGCAACCGGGAGAAAACGATGCCGGTTGATGCCCTGAAACAAACCTATGGGTTGCCAGAGCTGTTATCCGCCCTGAGGCTTGCCCGCAGCTCCTACTTCTACCACCGTGCACGTCTGCTTGTCGCTGACAGGCATGCTGACGCGCGTCGCGTGATTGCAGACATCTTCGAATGTAATTACCGTTGCTATGGCTATCGTCGAATTCGAGCGGCGTTGAGCAGGCAGCAGGTATTCATCTCAGAGAAGGTCGTGCGACGTTTGATGCGACAGGAAGGCCTGGCCGCTGCCACAACGAGACGACGTCGCTATGGCTCCTATCGTGGAGAAATCACTCCCGCTCCGGATAACCTCATCAATCGTGATTTCCGTGCAGCCGCCCCGAATCAAAAATGGCTCACGGACGTCACCGAGTTCCAGATCCCTGCCGGCAAGGTGTATCTGTCGCCGGTAATAGACTGCTTCGACGGACTCGTTGTGAACTGGTCAATCGGCACGCGTCCCGATGCTGAACTCGTCAATGCCATGCTGGATTCTGCCATCGAGTCGGTAGCCGACAGCAATGATCGGCCAGTGGTCCACTCCGATCGTGGTGCTCACTATCGATGGCCGGGATGGCTATCCCGAATGCGCGATGCCAGGCTTGTTCGCTCGATGTCACGCAAAGGATGTTCGCCTGATAACGCAGCCTGTGAAGGTTTCTTCGGGAGACTTAAGACGGAAATGTTTTATCTTCGTGATTGGCGAGCTACGACCGTTGATCAGTTTATCGAGGTTCTCGACTCCTATATCCGGTGGTACAACGCAACGCGGATCAAGGTCTCGCTCGGCTCTCTTAGTCCGGTCGAATACCGGCAAAGTCTTGGAATCGCGGCATAACCAGTCCAAGAATTTAGCCGCACCCCCGTGGGTCAGTTCTGCGTGGACATCAACAGCCTCGAGGCCTTCGATGTCGCGGTCGGCATCCAGTACCACTGCAGAGCAGAGCGGCGCGGCAATGAAAGACAAACTTGCAAGTTTATCTTTCATCTACTATAGTGCGGCTATGACAGTCGATTCCTCCCTGGAGATTGTTGCGAAGGATCTCACGGCAGCGATCAGTCGATTGCTGCGGCGACTACGCGCTGAATCCAACCCGACCGAATTGGCCCTTTCCCAGATGGGCGTCCTGGCTCGTCTGGAACAAGGCGGCCCCATGACCACTGCGGATCTCGCTCGTGCAGAACTGATGAAGCCGCAGTCGATGGGCGTCATTCTGGCGAGTCTTGAGCAGGAAGGACTGATCGAGCGTCGATCTCACCCGACGAATCGTCGCCAGATCCTTTTTGCGTTGACCGAGACTGGCATGGCGGTGAGAACCAGCCACCGCGCCATGAAGCGTAACTGGTTGGTCAGTGCCCTCGGCCAACTCGATCCCGCGGACCTGAAGGCGCTTGTCGCGGCAACCGCGATCATCCGGCAGATTGGCGATTCCTGACCTTCGCTCGTACTACCGCCGTTGGCGGTGCAGAGCCAGATCGACTTCAATTTATTAGGATACCTATATGGCTGCAACTCAACTGGACCTCAAAACTGCGCTGATCGTCATCGACCTGCAGAAGATCGTTGCATCGATTCCCACTGCCCATCCCTTCACGAACGTACTGGAAAACGCCAGTAATCTGGCGGCAACTTTCCGCCAGCACGGTCTTCCCGTCGTGCTGGTAAACGTCGTCGGAATGGCGCCGGGCCGGACTGAGCAGCATCACGCGGGCGGCGCGCTCCCGCCGGACTGGTCCGAGCTGCTGCCGGAGCTGGATAGGCAACCGCAGGATCATCTCGTATCCAAGAGAACCTGGGGGGCGTTCACCAGCACCGGCCTTGAGACGCACCTCAAATCCGCCGGGGTCACCCAGGTAGTGGTCTGCGGCGTTGCGACAAGCGTGGGTGTGGAGTCAACCGCGCGGCAAGCACATGAACTCGGCTTCAACGTCACTCTCGCAGTGGACGCCGTGACGGATATTAGTGCGGAAGCGCACGCCAATAGCCTTGAGTGGATTTTTCCGCAACTCGGCGAGACGGGCACATGCAGGGAGATTGCCAATCTCCTTTCGAAAAGGAGTACCTGAAATGTCCTCGCTTTTCCTGCTTGCTTATTTCTTCGGCGGTTTCTTCCTGGCAAACGCTGTGCCGCACGTCGTGAGCGGCATGATGGGACGGTCATTTCAGAGCCCGTTCGCCAAGCCGCCCGGAGAAGGCTTGTCGTCATCGAGCATCAACGTGCTCTGGGGTTTCTTCAATATTGTTATCGGTTATCTGCTGGTCTGTCGCGTCGGCGATTTCCAGTTGAGGGATACGGCAGACATTCTCGCTTTGGGTGCCGGCGCATTCCTGATCTCATTGCTCTCGCCACGGCATTTCGGCCGTTTCAATGGCGGCCATGTCACAAACCTCTCCTAGAAAAGCCGTTGATACCGCGGACGCGCCTGCAACGGACCGGCTTGATCCCGCAGTCTGGAAAATTGCCGGCGTCGCTCTGTTCGGGGCGTTGCTCGCCCAGCTCGACGCGACGATCGTCAACGTCTCACTGTCGAACCTCGCGGTGAAACTCAACAGCAGCCTTTCGACGATCCAGTGGGTCACGAGCGGTTATTTGCTGGCACTCACTCTGGTTCTGCCGCTGAACGGATGGCTGGTCGACCGCATCGGCGCCAAGGCGCTCTACCTGTGGTGCTTCTCCGCGTTTGCGCTGTGCTCGGCGCTGTGTGGCGTTGCCTGGTCGGCGCCCTCGCTGATCGGGTTCCGCGTCCTGCAGGGCGTCAGCGGCGGGCTCCTCGCGCCTATGACGCAGATGATGATCGCTCGGGCTGCGGGCAAGCACATGGCCCGCGTAGCAGGCTATATGGCGCTTCCTGTGCTGCTGGCCCCGGTCCTGGGTCCCATCATCGCTGGCGCCATCCTGCAATATGCGTCCTGGCGCTGGCTGTTTCTGGTCAATCTGCCGGTTGGCGGCATTGCACTTCTGCTTGTGCTCCTGTTCCTCCCGAACGACCAAAGTGAGACGACGCGGCGAACGTTGGACTGGTCCGGTCTCGCGTTGCTCTCACCCGGGTTGGCAATGTTTCTATATGGCTCCGGGCGCCTCGACCACACGGCGGGGCGCGTTATTCTGGCAATCGGCATCGCGATGATGGCAGCCTTCCTTCATGCGGCGCGGCGAAAAGGCGACGCTGCGCTGATCGATTTGCGGCTGTTCGAGGGTCACGTCTTCTCCACCGCAGCCATCACGCAATTTCTATCGAACGGCGGCATGTTCGCTGGCCAGATGCTCATCCCTGCCTTTTTGATCCAGGCGTGCGGCCGCGCGCCCGGTGAAATGGGCTGGATGCTCGCGCCGCTTGGCATCGGCATGATGCTCACCAACCCCTTCATGGGCGCGCTGACGGACAGATTCGGCATTCGGCGCGTGTCTGCGGCAGGTGCCCTCCTGACACTGGTCGCTACACTTCCCATGCTGTATCTCGCGGCCCACGGGCTGAATCTGCTGGTTCTCGTACCCGCTCTGTTTTTACGGGGACTGGGCATGAGCGGCGTAGGCCTGCCATCGCTGAGCGCCGCCTATGCTTCAGTTCGCCGGGAGCAATTGCCGATGGCGACAACTTCGCTCAACATCGTCCAGCGCCTCGGTGGACCGACGATGACGACGCTGTGCGCCACGTTTCTAGCGTGGAAGCTAAGATCCGCCGTCAATGGCCATGCAGTTTCAAGCGCGTATGCGTGGGCGTTTCTGGTTCTCTGCGGTATTCACGCCTTTGCATTTATCGCGGCGGTTCAACTGCCGCGTCGCCTAGACGACGTGTCAATCCGCGACTGAATTGTGGATTTCGTGCAGTGAGAGACGAAAAGATGACTGTGTTTTCGTATCCCCTTGGCCTTGAACGTGCATCTCAGACCCGGGCGCTGGCGTCGCCGTCCCTGACCGCCCAATGACGACCGGACCAAATATAGAGGGCGATGGTCCCGCGTATACCTCAGCCATCCTCCGGAAGCCGCCTGTCATTTGATGGTTGATTTGTAGGTCGTAAAAAAAATAAAACCCCGCAGAGCCTTGACTCTGCGGGGTTCCACGGCAATTGCTGGCGGAGACGGTGGGGTTCGAACTCGCCAGCGAATCACGCCGAGCCATTCAGACTATCTTTCAGCATATCGGTATAGCGGGTCCTAGACAGCGCAACGACATTTTTGCCTCCACGCGAATCGAATGTTGCGCGAGGCTTTTCTTTGATCCACCGATCTACCATATCCGCCCACGCCTGAAGCATCGTTCTTCGCTGATCCGCATATTCCGCTTTGTTGTAGATCGCGCGTACACCACGCTGTTCGTGCGCAAGGCATTTCTCTATCCAGTCTGTGTTAAATCCCGCTTCATGCAACAGCGTGCTCGCCGTGCGACGTAGGTCGTGCACGGTAAATGATTCAAACTCGTCGCCCCTGTCATTGATCAGCTTCACCGTGCTATCGATCACCCGATTCAGGGTCGCTGCGCTAATCGGAGAGGCGGTCTCATATCTTCCTGGGTGCAGGTACATGCTAGCCCCAAAACAAGTCTTGAAGGCCACGAGGATCTCCAACGCCTGTTCGCTCAAGTAGACTCGATGAGGCCGCCCAGCCTTCATTCGCTCCTTGGGAATGGTCCAGGTTGCAGCCTCAAAATCAACCTCGTCCCAAGTAGCGTCGATAAATTCCGATTTACGAACAAGCGTCAGCAGCATGAACTTGACTGCGAGACGTAACGTCGACATGGTGGCTACCTGCTCGAGGACATTGAAGAAGACATGAATCTCTTCCGGGTTCAGCGCCCTGTCCCGCGCTTTGAATGTGGCGATCGCACTGGGTCTGATGGACGCAGCCGGGTTGTCGACCTTGATTCCCCTCGCCTGCACGAAGCGAAATACCTGCAGCACGATTTCCCTTGCGTGGATCGCCTGAGCAGCGGCACCACGCGCCTTGATCTTCTCGCATCGCGCCATTAGTCGAGCCGGCGTGATTTCCTCCAGCTTCAGCTTGTCAAATTCCGACGCGAGGTTGCGCTCGTACACGGACTTGCGCATCGAGCGCGTTGAATCGGCCAGAGTGGCTTCTGCGAAATACTTCTCTGCCCAGTTTCCAAACGTGAAGGCGTCGTTGGCTTGCACCCGCTTTTCGACTTTCGAGCGCGAGGGACTGTTTCCTTGCTGGATCTCCCTCCGAGCTTGGGCATGCAAAAGGCGAGCTTCCGCGAGGCTGACCGACATACCAAAACTTAACTGATCCGATTCGCGCAGTTTCCGGGCCGGTGCTTGCGGATCATACCGGCCAATGACCAAGGTTTCTCGGCGGCCATTTACTCGATAGTCGTACCGGAAACTCATCCCACCAGAAGGCATTACCGCGACGTACAGCCCTTGCTGGTCAGCCACCTTGTAGATTTTTTCGCCGGGTTTCAGCGCTCGTAATTGCATATCGGTGAGCATACAGCCTCCTCGAACGTATACCGTCAACCGATACCGTCACAGCAGCTTGACGGTATCGGGCAAGGCCGTCCGAGGAGGGAATATCGATACCGTCAACAGTACCGACATCCTCGCTTGGCATTGCCCGGATCACCACGGATCAGAGCGGACAATAACCTCATGTTTTTAAAAGGGAAAACACGAAAAACCGGAGCTCCCGGAACGACTTGGGAACAGTCTAGGTCATTCCCACTCGATTGTCGCCGGCGGCTTCCCCGAAATGTCATACACCACCCGGTTAATCCCGCGCACTTCATTAATAATCCGGTTCGACACATGCCCCAGCAACTCATGCGGCAGATGCGCCCAATGCGCGGTCATGAAGTCCAGCGTCTGCACGGCGCGCAGCGCGACAACATACTCATAAGTCCGCCCGTCACCCATCACGCCCACGCTCTTCACCGGCAGAAACACCGCGAACGCCTGGCTCGTCAGATCGTACCAGGACTTGCCGGTTTCCTTGTCGATGAAAGTCCGCAACGTCTCGATGAAAATCGCGTCCGCGCGGCGCAGCAGGTCCGCGAAATCGCGCTTCACTTCGCCGAGAATCCGCACGCCCAGACCCGGGCCCGGGAACGGATGGCGGTACACCATGGCCGGCGGCAAACCGAGCTTGACGCCGAGTTCGCGCACTTCGTCCTTGAACAGTTCGCGCAGCGGCTCGAGCAGCTTCAGGTTCAGCGTCTCTGGCAGGCCGCCCACGTTGTGATGGCTCTTGATCGTCTGCGTGGCTTTCTTGCCCTTGCCGGCCGATTCGATCACGTCCGGATAGATCGTGCCTTGCGCCAGCCACTTCGCATCGGTCAGCTTGCCGGCTTCGGTCTGGAACACCTCGACGAATTCCGCGCCGATGATCTTGCGCTTCGCTTCCGGATCGGTCACACCGGCCAGCTTGCGCAGGAACACCTCGCTCGCGTCGACGTGAATCACCTTCACGCCCAGGTGATCCGCGAAGGTCGCCATTACCTGCTCGGCTTCGTTCAGGCGCAACAGGCCATGATCGACGAACACGCAGGTCAGCTGATCGCCAATCGCGCGATGCAGCAGCGCCGCCGCCACCGACGAATCCACGCCGCCCGAGAGTCCCAGGATCACATGTTCCTGACCGACCTGCTCGCGGATCTTCGCGACGGCTTCGTCGATATAGTGGCCCATTTCCCAATCCGGCTGCGCGCCGCAGATCTTCAGCACGAAGCGTTCGAGCATGGCGCGGCCCTGCACGGTGTGCGTGACTTCCGGGTGCCATTGCAGGCCGTAGAAATGGCGCGTTTCGTCGGCCATCGCGGCGATCGGGCACGATTCCGTCGACGCCATCAGCGCGAAGCCCGGCGGCATTTCCAGCACCTTGTCGCCGTGGCTCATCCACACCTTCAACATGCCGTGGCCTTCCGGCGTGGTGAAGTCGCTGATGCCTTCGAGCAGGCTCGTGTGGTTGCGCGCGCGCACCTCGGCATAACCGAACTCGCGCAGGTGGCCGATATCGACCTTGCCGCCCAGCTGCTCGGCCATCGCCTGCATGCCGTAGCAGATGCCGAGCACCGGCACGCCGAGTTCGAACACGGCCTGCGGCACGCGCGGCGTGTCCGTTTCAGTGACCGAGCTCGGGCCGCCGGAAAGGATCACGCCCTTCGGCGCGAAGTCGCGAATGAACGACGCATCGACGTCGTACGGATGAATTTCCGAATACACGTTGGCTTCGCGAACGCGACGTGCAATCAGTTGGGTGACTTGCGAACCGAAGTCGAGGATCAGAATCTTGTCGTGCATGGCAGCGGACGGAGTCAAAGAGTAAGCGGATACGGAATGCCGCGCACAGCGCGCGGCGTTGAATTCAAAGCGGTCCACGTGGGGACATTGGAGCGTGAAGCGTAACGATGCAGCGCCGTTGCGTGCGCGCCGCCGCAGCCAGTTGCTAGCGGCGAGCGCAAACGGAATCCGGTAGCTTCGGCAAACGGCGTGGCGCGCGGCGCGTCAGCCATGAAACGGCGGCCGGGGCGGGTTGGCGGCGCCATCGCGGGCTTCGTCCCGCGCGGCCGCGGCTTCTGCCCGCGCTGCGCGTTCGGAATCCGTCAGACCGGCTTCGTCGGCCACCGGATGAAGCGGCGCCGCTGCAACAGGACTGGCGGCACTGACCGGACGCGTAACAGGCACGACGGGCTCAACTACCGGCTCGGCGTGATAGACCGGAAAGCCCGCTGTCACGCGGCCCGGCTCGCGCCGGTTAGCCGCGTCTTTCGCGGCGTCTTTCGCCGCCTGTTTTTCGGCGCGCTCCGCAGCAGCGGCTTCGACCAGCCGCACTTTCTCGCGCCGCCGCACCGCGCCCGACAAACGCACGCCGCCCAGACCGATCACCAGCAACACGACACCCGTCAGCACCGCGACGATCTGACCGAAACCGGTCAGCGCCGGCGTATGCAGACCGAGCAGCCACACCAGCATCAGCACGCCGGTCAGCCAGTTCACATGGCCGACCACCCGGGCGACCGCGGTCGTCAACGCGCCGTCGATCGACGCGTGCAGAGCCAGCCACGCGAGCCCGATCAGCGCCACGCCAAACCCCTGGCCGACCAGAGCCGGCTGGGTCTGCACCAGAAGCAGCGCGTTGTACAACGAAGTCCACGGCGTCAGCAGAAAAAGCAGGCCGAACGCAAGCAACAGCAAGGCATCGAGGATGAGTACACCGCGCAGCAATGGCTTCATTAGCGTTTAGTCCACGTGGTAGTTGGGTGCTTCCTTGGTGATCTGCACATCATGCACGTGCGACTCGCGCAAACCGGCGCCCGTGATCTGCACGAACTCCGCCTTGTCGTTCATCTCGGCGATGGTGCGGCAGCCACAGTAGCCCATGCTGGCGCGCACGCCGCCGATCAGCTGGAACAGGATCGCGTTGACCGAGCCCTTGTAGGCGACGCGGCCTTCGATACCTTCGGGCACCAGCTTGTCGATATTCGCGGAGTTGTCCTGGAAGTAGCGGTCCGCGGCGCCGTCCTTCATCGCGCCGACCGAGCCCATGCCACGGTACGACTTGTACTGGCGGCCCTGGAACAGGAACACGTCGCCCGGCGCTTCTTCGGTGCCGGCAAACATGCTGCCCATCATCACGGCGTTCGCGCCGGCGGCCAGCGCCTTGCTGACGTCGCCGGAGAACCGCACGCCGCCGTCGGCGATGACCGGTACGCCCGAGCCCTTCAGCGCTTCGGAAACGTTCGAGATCGCGGTGACCTGCGGCACGCCCACGCCGGCGACGATCCGCGTCGTGCAGATCGAGCCCGGGCCGATACCGACCTTCACGCCGTCCGCGCCATATTCGACGAGCGCCTTGGCGGCCGCCGCGGTGGCGATGTTGCCGCCGATCACTTCGACCCGCGGGAAGTTCTGCTTGACCCACTTGACGCGCTCGAGCACGCCTTTGCTATGGCCATGCGCGGTGTCGACCACGATCACGTCCACGCCCGCCTGCACCAGCAGTTCCACGCGCTCTTCGTTGTCTTCGCCCACGCCGACCGCCGCGCCTGCGCGCAGCTTGCCGTGCTCGTCTTTACACGCGTCCGGGTGTTCGGTCTGCTTGGTGATGTCCTTGACCGTCATCAGGCCGCGCAGTTCGAATGCGTCGTTGATCACCAGCACGCGTTCGAGGCGGTGGCTGTGCATCAGCGCCTTGGCTTCGGCGAGCGGCGTGCCTTCCTTGACTGTGACGAGGCGCTCGCGCGGCGTCATGATGTTGCGCACCGGCTCGTCCAGACGCTCTTCGAAGCGCAGGTCGCGGTTCGTGACGATACCCACCAGTTGCGCGCCTTCGACAACCGGGAAGCCCGAAATGCCATGCTGGCGCGACAGTGCGATCACGTCGCGCACCTTCATTTGCGGCGGCACGGTGATCGGATCACGTACGACGCCCGATTCGAAGCGCTTCACCTTGGCGACTTCACGCGCCTGTTCGGCCGGCGTGAGGTTCTTGTGGATGATGCCCACGCCACCCATTTGCGCCATTGCGATGGCGAGACGGGCTTCCGTGACCGTGTCCATTGCGGCGGACACGAGCGGCATATTCAGGGAGATGTTGCGGGTCAGCCGGGTCTTGAGGCTGGTGTCGCGCGGCAGAACATCGGAGAAAGCCGGGACGAGGAGCACGTCATCGAACGTGAGTGCTGTTTGGATCAGACGCATGGCAAATCCTATAGGCGCAAAAGCGAATTATACGCGATACCTCCCTGGTTTTCACTGCACTAACAGCAGCTTAGCGAATTTCGGGTAGTTTTTTCGCATCGTCGGGCCGACCGGATTTCGCTTGGCTGTTCACCTCGGGTTCGATCCGGTTTCGTTTGCGCGTTCGGGTGCAGCGAGGCGCCGCCGGCCGGAATGCCGGGACCGGAATGCAGAATCAAACAAGACGTCGGGGCCGCCAACCGGCTATTCTGCCGACCATTCCAGTTTTCTTGCAGGAGCAGTCGATGCAGCGCGGCGTGGCATATGGAGTTCTGGCCGGAGCCCTATGGGGCATGGTTTTTCTCGTGCCGCGCGTGCTGCCCGATTTTTCGCCGCTGCTGCTGTGCGCCGGCCGCTACACGATGTACGGCGCCGTCTCGCTGGCCGCCGCGCTGCCCGTGGCGCGCTCGCTCGTCAAACGCCTGACCCGCGAGGATCTCGGCGCGCTGGTCAAGCTGGCGCTGGCCGGCAACCTCCTCTATTACCTCCTGCTGACGGCGGCCGTCCACCTGATCGGCATCGCGCCGGCGTCGCTGATCGTCGGCGTGCTGCCCGTCACGGTGACGCTGCTCGGCCGGCGCGACCACGGCGCGGTGCCACTCGCCCGCCTCGTCTGGCCGCTGACGATGGTGATGGCGGGCATCGCCTGCATCAACGTCGACGTGTTTACGGTCGCCGACAGCACGCCGGCAAGCGTCGCCACCAAGCTGCTCGGCCTCGCCTGCGCGGTCGGCGCGCTAGGCTGCTGGACATGGTTCGCGGTCGAAAACGCCCGCTACCTGCAGCGCCAGACGCATTTCAGCGGCAACGAATGGTCGGTTCTGTGGGGCGTGGTGACCGGCGCGCTCGGTGCGGCGCTGTGGCTCGTGGTTGCCGTGCTGCCGGCGGGCGGCCCGCAAGGCGCGCTGGCCGACGGCCGCTGGCACAGCTTCTGGATGCTGAATCTGGGCCTCGCGATCGGCGCATCGTGGCTTGGCAACGGGCTGTGGAATGCCGCATCGAAACGGCTGCCGCTGACGCTCTCCGGCCAGATGATCGTGTTCGAGACGCTGTTCGCGCTGCTTTATGCGTTCATTTATGACGAGCGCCTGCCGCGGCCGCTGGAACTGGCGGCGATTCTGCTGCTGGTGGCTGGCGTGTGCTGGTCGGTGCGCCAGCATGCGGACGACGATACGGACGGGGCGACACGAATCAAGGACAAGCCGCAAGTGTCGGCGCCGTGAGACCGGGCGCGGCCGGGCTTGCCTGACGGCGGCTTCCCTACCGCTTCACCGCGCCTCGCGGCAGCACCTCGCGGCGGCTTCCCGCCCAAGCTGGCCGTAACCCGCTTACCGCGAGTCCTTGTTCTGCCAGCGACGCCCTTCGATCGAGCCCGCCTTGCGGGTTTTCTCGACGCGGCGCTGGCGCGATACCTTGGGATCGACCAGCAGCGGCCGGTAAATCTCCACCCGATCGTGGTCGTTCAGCACCGCGTCGAGCGGCTTGAGCTTGCCGAACACACCCACCTTCTGCGTGTCCAGATCGATCTGCGGGAAACGCCGCAAGATGCCGCTCGCGTCCAGCGCCTGCCGCAGCGTGGCGCCTTCCGGCAATTCCACGGCGATCAGCGCCTGCTCGCCGGCCGACGCGTAGCAGACTTCAATCGACAAGCGCGCGCTCATGCCTTACCGTAGCGCTGGTCGGCGCGCTTCACGAACGACTCGACGAAGGTGTTGGCAATGTGATTGAACACCGGCCCAATGATCTTCTCGAGAATGATGTTGGTGAATTCGTAGTGCAGCGCAAATTCGATCTTGCAGGCGTCGGCGCGCAGGGGCGTGAAGCGCCAGAAGCCGGTGAATTTGCGAAACGGGCCGTCCGCGAACTCCATATCGATGCGCGTGGGCCGTTCCATGCTGTTACGCGTGGCGAAGTGCTGCTTGATGCCCTTGAAATTGATATCGATCCTTGCCTCCATGCCGGCTTCGTCCTGGCGGCGGATTTCGACGCCGCCGCACCAGGGCAGGAAGTTGGGGTAATCGGCGACATCGGTGACGAGGTCGAACATCTGTTCCGCCGAATGGCGGATCAACACGGTTTTCTGGACATCTGCCATAAATTGAACAGCGCGTGGCAAGGGTGGACAAGCGCAGCGGGCTTTCCTTGCCCCGCTTTGCTAAAATCGTGATTTTAAACGAGTTGGGCACTTTCCATTCATGAGCATCATCGACAACAGAAAGGCCTTCTACGACTACTCGGTCGAAGAACGCTATGAAGCAGGGCTCGTGCTCGAAGGATGGGAGGTCAAGGCGCTGCGCGCCGGGCGCGGCCAGATCAAGGAAGGTTACGTCGTTATCAAGAATAACGAACTGTTCCTGATCGGCACGCACATCAGCCCGTTGCCCGAAGCCTCGACCCATATCAACCCCGACCCGGTGCGCACGCGCAAGCTGCTCCTGCACAGCGAGGAAATCAGCAAACTGATCGGCAAGGTCGAACAGCGCGGCTACACGCTCGTGCCGCTGAACTTCCATTACAAGGGCGGCCGCGTCAAATGCGAGATCGGTCTGGCCAAGGGCAAGAAGCAGCACGACAAGCGTGAGACCGAGAAGAAGCGCGATTGGGAACGTGAGAAGGCGCGCCTGATGCGCTCGCCGGGCTGACCGGCGGTTGAACCCGATGCTGCGGCTCGGCCGGACGCTGCGGTTCAGGCCGCAAGCCGGATACTGCTGCGCGGATATGTCGCGCCTGATTCACCGCCAGCGCGCGGCAACCAACCTGCAAACACACAAATGAAATTGGCCCGCACAGTCCGCGGGCCATTTCTTTTTCCAGCAGCCGGAACAGCCTCAGCGCATCTCGGTCGTGCCCTTCCCTTTGCTCACGATCGTCAGCGCCGAGGCGATCATCGAACTCATGTCCGCAAGATTGCCGGGCACGATCAGCGTGGTGCCCTGCTTCGCCAGATTGCCGAACGCGTTCACATATTGTTCGGCCACCTTGAGATTGACCGCTTCCATCCCGCCGTTCGACTGGATCGCGGCCGCGATTTTCTGAATCGCCTGCGAATTGGCCTCGGCCACGGCCAGAATCGCCGACGCCTGCCCCTGCGCCTGATTGATCGCCGCCTGCCGCTCACCCTCCGACTTCTGGATCGCCGCCTCACGCCCACCGGACGCGATATTGATCTGTTCCTGCTTGCGCCCTTCCGACGCCGCGATCAGCGCGCGCTTTTCCCGCTCTGCGGTGATCTGCGCCTGCATGGCGTGGAGAATCTCCTTGGGCGGCGTCAGGTCCTTGATCTCGTAGCGCAGCACCTTCACGCCCCAGTTCGACGCCGCTTCATCGAGCGACGACACGATGCTGTGATTGATGAAGTCGCGCTCCTCGAAGGTCTTGTCGAGTTCGAGCTTGCCGATCACCGAGCGCAGCGTGGTTTGCGACAGCTGCGTGATCGCGAACACGAAGTTGCTCGACCCGTACGACGCCTTCATGGGATCGGTAACCTGAAAGTACAGCACGCCGTCCACCTGCAACTGCGTGTTGTCGCGCGTGATACAGACCTGGCTCGGCACTTCGAGCGGAATTTCCTTGAGAATGTGCTTATAAGCGATCCGGTCGACAAACGGAAACGCGAAGCTCAGCCCCGGCGTCAGCGTACGGTGATAGCGGCCGAGCCGCTCCAGAACCCACGCATGCTGTTGCGGCACGATCTTGATGATCTGCGCCGCCAGTACGATCACGATGATCAGAAGCACCGCCCCGACGATGGTCGAATCCATTACTGTCCTCCGGTCCCTGGTTGGAATAGTTGTGTGTGCAGCGAGAGAGTTCAGGCCGTGGTGGCCCGTCTGCTTGAATGGCGGGCCGCCACGACGACGAGGCAACTGCCGCGCAACTCCGTGATTTCGTAAAGCTGCGCATCTTCGGGTTCGCCCGCGGCCAGTTCGACATCCCATGCCGCGCCGCGATAATCGGCGCGCGCCCGGCGCTCATGCCAGGCCGGCACGGTGAGCGTCTGACCGATGTCGAGATTGACGTCCGGGTTGCGTGACGCCTCCTTGCGCGTTCTGCGGCCAAATCGCGAACGCCTGAGCAGCAGCACCGCCGCCAGCGCGACCACGGCCGCGGTGGCGAACTGAACGTCGGCCGCGGCGCCCGCGAGGTGCGCGATGGCGGCCGCCACGCAGCCGAGCGCGATCATCAACAGATAGAACGTGCCGCTCAGCAACTCCAGCACGACCAGCACACCCGCCCCGATCCACCAGAACAATCCACCTGGCGCCACGTCGACCTCCACAAAGCAAAACACCCCGGATCTACCGGGGTGTTTATAGCACGAAGCGAGTGCATTTTAACGGGCGGCGCAGTACGGTTTGACGTGCATGAGGCTCACAGTTGAAATACCGCATCGCCCGTTATGCATGCCGCCTGGGAAACGGCATGCTGCGTCGCCTTACTTCATCGCCTTACTTCGTCGACTTCGCCAGTTGCTGCCACGTCTCGATGATCGTGTCCGGGTTCAGCGAGATCGACTTGATGCCTTCATCGGTCAGCCATTGCGCAAAGTCCGGATGATCCGACGGGCCCTGGCCGCAGATACCGACGTACTTGTCCAGTCGCAGGCAGGTGTCGATCGCGCGCTTCAACAGGAACTTGACCGCTGGATCGCGTTCGTCGAAATCCACCGCCAGCAGTTCCATGCCGGAGTCGCGGTCGAGGCCGAGCGTGAGCTGCGTCAGGTCGTTCGAGCCGATCGAGAAACCGTCGAAGAATTGCAGGAATTCTTCAGCGAGGATCGCGTTCGACGGCACTTCGCACATCATGATCAGGCGCAGGCCGTTTTCGCCGCGCTTCAGGCCGTACTTGGCCAGCAGCCCGACCACGCGTTCCGCCTGCTTCAGCGTACGCACGAACGGCACCATGATCTCGACGTTGTCGAGGCCCATCTCTTCGCGCACCTTCTTCAGCGCGATGCATTCCATCTGGAACGCTTCGGCGAAGTCGTCGGCAATGTAGCGCGACGCGCCACGGAAACCGAGCATCGGGTTTTCTTCGTCCGGCTCGTAGCGCGAACCGCCAATCAGCTTCTTGTACTCGTTCGACTTGAAGTCCGACAGACGCACGATCACGGGCTTCGGATAGAACGCCGCCGCGATCGTGGCGATACCTTCGGTCAGCTTGTCGACGTAGAACGCGCGCGGCGATGCGTGACCGCGAGCGACGCTTTCCACCGCCTTCTTCAGGTCCTGATCGATGTTCGGGTACTCGAGAATCGCCTTCGGGTGAACGCCGATGTTGTTGTTGATGATGAACTCGAGCCGCGCCAGACCCACGCCTGCGTTCGGCAGTTGCGAGAAGTCGAAAGCCAGCTGCGGGTTGCCGACGTTCATCATGATCTTCACCGGAATCGGTGGCAGTTCGCCGCGCTGCACTTCGGTGATTTCGGTTTCGAGCAGGCCGTCGTAGATCTTGCCTTCGTCGCCTTCCGCGCACGATACCGTGACCAGCGCGCCTTCCTTCAGCACGTCGGTCGCGTCACCGCAGCCGACCACCGCCGGCACGCCCAGCTCACGCGCGATGATCGCCGCGTGGCAGGTCCGCCCGCCACGGTTCGTGACGATTGCCGACGCGCGCTTCATGACCGGTTCCCAGTTCGGGTCGGTCATGTCGGCGACCAGTACGTCGCCCGGCTGCACACGGTCCATTTCCGACGGATCGTGAATCACGCGCACTGGACCCGCGCCGATCTTCTGACCGATTGCGCGGCCGGTAGCCAGCACGTTCGATTGACCCTTCAGCTTGAAGCGCTGCTCGGCCTTGCCGGCCGCCTGGCTCTTCACCGTTTCCGGACGCGCCTGCAGAATGAAGATCTTGCCGTCGCGACCGTCTTTGCCCCACTCGATGTCCATCGGACGCTCGTAGTGCTTTTCGATGATGACCGCGTATTTCGCCAGTTCGATCACGTCTTCGTCCGTGATCGAGAAGCGGTTGCGCTGCTCGTGCGACACGTCGACGGTCTTCACGCGGCCTTCTTCGCCCGCCTTGGTGAATTCCATCTTGATCAGCTTCGAGCCGATCGAGCGGCGGATGATCGGGTACTTGCCTTGCGCGAGCGTGGTCTTGTAGACGTAGAACTCGTCCGGATTCACCGCGCCTTGCACCACGGTTTCACCGAGACCGTAGCTCGACGTGATGAAGACGGCGTCCTTGAAGCCCGATTCGGTGTCCAGCGTGAACATCACGCCGGCTGCGCCGACGTCCGAGCGCACCATGCGCTGCACGCCCGCCGACAACGCGACTTCAGCGTGGGTGAAGCCCTTGTGGACGCGATACGAGATGGCGCGGTCGTTGTACAGCGACGCGAACACGTGCTTCATGCGATCGAGCACGTCGTCGATGCCGACCACGTTGAGGTAGCTTTCCTGCTGCCCCGCAAACGAAGCGTCCGGCAGGTCTTCGGCCGTTGCTGACGAACGCACGGCGAACGACAGCTCTTCAGGCGAGCTGTTTTGCAGGGTGTCGAAGCCCGCGCGGATATCAGCCTCGAGCTGCGGCTGCAGCGGCGCCTCGACGATCCATTGACGGATCTCCTTGCCCGCTTCGGCAAGCGACTTCACGTCGTCGACGTCGAGCGTTTCGAGACGTTTGGCGATGCGTTCGGTCAGATTGTTGTGCTGCAGGAAGTCACGGAAAGCCAGCGCCGTGGTGGCGAAACCGGTCGGCACGCGCACGCCGGCTTCAGCGAGCTGACTGATCATCTCGCCAAGCGACGCATTCTTGCCGCCGACAATTTCCACGTCGGTCATCCGCAACTGCTCGAACGGAACTACATACGCCTTATCCTTTGCGACGGTAACTGCGTTAGTCATACAAGCCCCTAAGTGTGAAAGAAATTCACGGCTGTGCAAGTGGGCTCGAACGCGAGACGCCCATTGGGAGCGTAACCTCGCGTCTTGCACAACCTGTTGGAGAAGCAATCGCTGAAAATTGCCGGAAGCGCCAGAAGCGCGACGAAGAAAGCGAATGGACGAATTTACCGATCGATCCACCACGTTCGCCGCAACTCCGCGACTAAAATACCGGCTGAAAGCGAGGCGTTGAACGACCGTTCACGGTGAATTAGACGCCAATCGCCTGCAATTGCTTATCCAACAGGTTGCCGCTATTCTACCGTGCCGACTCTCGAAATGTGACTGTCGGACGAGAATTGCGCCTCGAATCGCGCCCCGGACCGGCCGGAGGGCTCTTGCGAGGCCCCGCCGCCATCCGGGCGCAGTTGCGGTGCCCACGGCGCGCTGCTTGCACGCCGCTGCAGTCTCCGGTCAGCCACCGGGCAGCGGCGCGAATCCAGCGATGTTTCTTTCGAGCGGTTTTTCCCGCTCACGTTCCCCAGCCCCACTGATGCCGCCCACCGTATTCATCGTCTCCGACGGTACCGGGATCACTGCCGAAACCTTCGCGCATTCGATCCTCTCCCAGTTCGACCAGAAATTCCGCCTGGTTCGCGTGCCTTTCGTCGACTCGACGGAAAAAGCGTATGCCACGCTCGAAAAGATCAACGAAGCCATTCTGCAGGACGGCCGCCGTCCGATCGTCTTCACGACGCTGGTGGACAGCGCGTCGAATCAGATCGTCAAAGGCTCGAATGCACTCGTGCTGGATATGTTCCAGACCTTTGTCGAGCCGCTCGAACAGGAACTGGAACTGAAGTCGAGCCATGCAATGGGCCGCGGCCACCAGAATGCGGACACCGAGGAATACAAGAACCGGATCGAGGCGATCAATTTCTCGCTCGCTCACGACGACGGTCAATCGAACCGCAATCTGGCCGACGCCGACGTGATTCTGGTCGGCGTATCGCGCAGCGGCAAGACGCCGACGAGCCTCTATCTGGCCATGCAGTATGGCGTGAAAGCGGCCAACTATCCGCTGATTCCGGAAGATTTCGAGCGCGGCAAATTGCCTACGCCGCTACTCGCGCATCGGCAGAAAATGTTCGGTTTATCGATCGATCCGCAGCGGCTTTCCGAGATTCGCAACGAGCGCCGGCCTGGCAGCAAGTACGCCGCACCGGAGAATTGCCGCTACGAAATCAACGAAGCGGAAGCGATGATGCGGCGTGAAGGGATCAAGTGGCTGTCGTCGACACACAAGTCGATCGAAGAGATTGCGACGACGATCCTGCAGGAAATCAAACTGGAGCGCGCGGCTTATTGAGCCTGAGGAGCCTGAGCCGCGGCATAAGGCAGGCGGCCTGAAGAAGACACGCGCGCGGCAGCGCCCGCGCGTGTCAGGCAAACGGCGTCAACCGCGCCCGCGCTGCTGGCGGCACTGCTCGAATACGCACACGGCCGCCGCAGCCGCCACATTCAGCGACTCCATGCCGCCCGGCTGGGGAATCGTCACCCGCAACGAGACCGCATCGCGCCAGATCTGCGAGACCCCCGCCCCTTCGTTGCCGAACACCCACGCAAGCGGTCCACTCAGATCGCAATCGTAGATCGCCTCGGCGCCGTGCGAATCCGTAATGACGATCGGCACCGCGAGCCGTTCGATCAGCGCCTGCGCTTCCACGTCCTCGTGAATCTGCAGCAGGAAATGCGCGCCCATACCCGAGCGCAAGACTTTCGACGACCACGCGTACGCCGTGCCCGGCGCGCAGAACACTTGCTGAATGCCCGCCGCCGCCGCGCTGCGCAGAATCGAGCCGACGTTGCCCGCGTCCTGCACGCCGTCGAGCACGAGGCAGGTTTGCGCGACCTCGTCGGGCAGTGGCGTAGCGAGCTTTTCGACCAGCAGCAGAATGCCCACTCCGTGCACGACATTCGACAACTGCCCGAACAATGCATCCGGCAGTGTCACGAGCCGATGATCTTCGATGCGCGAAACGATCGCCTGCGCTTCGTCGTGACGCAGCGCGCCGTCCGTGACGATACACATTTCCGGTTGCCCGGCCACGTCGAGATACGCACTCGCGAGATGAAACCCTTCGAGCAGCGCATGCCCGCTCTTGCGCTGTTGATGCGTCGAGCCGGCCAGTGCCTTCAGACGTTTATAGAGCGGATTGTCCCGCGAGGTGATGGCTTTCACAGGCAGCGAAGACAGTGAGAATGAGGAAGAGGTTGATGACACGCGGCGCTCATGAAGCGCTCGCGTGATGCTCAGGCGGCGCCGCTGCGCTCGCCGAAGGCGTCGTCGTCGAGCATCACTTCGGAGACGACGATCACATTGCCGGCCGGCAGCGGCACGCCCGTGCCCAACCGCAGATGCGCTTCACGCACCGGCGCAAACGAGCGCCGATGGTGCTCGCAAGGCCCGTGTTCGCGCAGCGCCGCAAGATGCTGCGGCGTGCCGTAACCGGCATGCGCATTGAAGCCGTAGACGGGATGCGCCTGGTGCAATTCGAGCAGCATCCGGTCGCGCGTGACCTTGGCAAGAATCGAGGCGGCCGAAATGCTTTTGACGAGCGCGTCGCCGCCGATCACCGCCTCGCTGCGAACGCTCAGCGTCGGACAGCGATTGCCGTCGATCTTCACGAGCGTCGGCACGACGGACAGACCTTCCACGGCGCGCTTCATGGCCAGCATGGTGGCATGCAGGATATTGAGCGAATCGATTTCTTCGACCGATGCCGAAGCGATGCAGTAAGCCAGCGCCCGGTCGACGATCTTGTCGTACAGTTCGTCGCGCTTTTTCGCGGTCAATACTTTGGAATCGTCGAGGCCGCGAATCATCGGCTTGGCCGGATCGAAAATCACCGCCGCGGCCACGACCGGGCCGGCGAGCGGCCCGCGCCCCGCTTCGTCGACGCCGCAGACAATGTCGTCCGGCGTCTCGAAGTTCAGGCCGACCTGCTGCGCCGACGCTCCTGCAACGGTCTTGCGGCGAGGCGTGCGTGCGCTGGTCACGGCCGCGCCTTCCGCTTTTCGATGACGCTCGCCACGACTTCCGCCGCGCGCTGCGCGGTGTTCTGCTTCAGCACGTGATGCATCTCCGTGAAGATTTCCGTCAGCGTGCGCCGGTTGTTCTCGTCGCGCAACTGTTTCAGCGTGGCTTCGGCCAGCGCCTGGGGCGTGGCGAAGTGCTGCAGGATCTCGGGCACCACGAAGCGCCCCGCCAGGATATTCGGCAACCCGACATAGGGCAGATAGCCCTGGCGGCGCATGATCTGGCCGGTCAGCCACGGCACCTTGTACGAGATCACCATCGGCTTTTTCAGCAGTGCGGCTTCCAGCGTCACGGTGCCGCTCTTTACGAGGATCGCGTCGGCCGCGGTCATGGCGAGTTGCGACTGACCGTCGGTAATCGTCAGCGCGAGACCGGGGTGCGAATCCACCAGCGGCCGCAGCATCTCGCGCAGTGCCGGCGTGGCCGCCGGCATTACGAAGCGCAGAGCGGGCTCCTGGTGCTGCATCATCTCGATCGCGGCGAAGAACGTCGGGCCGATCAGATCGATTTCCGAGCGCCGGCTGCCCGGCAGCACCGCGATGATCGGGCCCTCTTCCGCGAGACCCAGCGCCCGGCGCGCGCCGAGCGTGTCCGGTACGAGCGGAATCTCATCGGCAAGCGGATGGCCGACGTACGATGCCGCGACGCCCGCCTTTTCCAGCAGCGCCGTTTCGAACGGGAACACGCACAGCATGTGGTCGACCGCCTTGGCGATCTTCTTGATGCGCCCGCCGCGCCACGCCCAGATGGACGGGCACACGAAGTGAACGGTCGGAATCCCCGCGTCGCGCAACGGATGCTCGAGCCCGAAGTTGAAATCGGGCGCATCCACGCCCACGAACACCGAGGGCGGCTCGGCCAGCAACTGGCGCTTCAGTTCGGTGCGGATGCCAAGGATTTCAGGAATGTGCTTCAGCGCTTCGACATAGCCGCGCACCGTGAGCTTTTCCATCGGAAAGTGGGCGTCGAAGCCCGTGGCGATCATGCGCGGACCGCCGATCCCATAGTATTGGGTGCCGGCCGGCAAACGGCTCGCGAGGCCGTCGAGCAGCGACGCCGCCAGCAGGTCGCCGGACGGCTCGCCGGCCACCATCGCCACTCGCAGTGGACTAGGTTGCAATGCCATCGGTTAGCGGATGATGCCGCGTTGCGACGCTTCGACGAACGCGAGCAGTGTCTGCACCGGTTCGTCACCGTCGCCGCCGGCGGACGCGAGTTCACGCAGCTGCACCTTCGCCTCTTCCAGCGACAGGCCGTTCTTGTACAGCACGCGATAAGCCGCGCGCAACGCCGAGATCGCGTCCGGCGAGAAGCCGCGGCGGCGCAGACCTTCCACGTTGATGCCGTGCGGTTCGGCCTTGTTGCCGGCGGCGATCACGAACGGCGGAATGTCCTGCACCAGCGCCGACGCGCCGCCCAGCATGGAATGCGCGCCGATACGCACGAACTGATGGACGCCCGACATGCCGCCGACGATCGCGTGGTCGCCGATGATGACGTGGCCGGCCATCTGCGCATTGCTCGACAGAATGACGTTGTTGCCGACGTGGCAATCGTGCCCGATGTGCACGTACGCCATGATCCAGTTGTCGTCGCCGAGTGTGGTGACGCCCGAGTCCTGCACCGTGCCGGTGTGGATCGTGGTGAACTCGCGGATCGTGTTGCGGCTGCCGATCACGAGCCGGGTCGGCTCGTCCTTGTACTTCATGTCCTGCGGACGGCCGCCGACCGATGCGTAGTGGCCGATCCGATTGTCTTCGCCGAGCGTGGTGTGACCTTCGATCACGCTGTGCGAACCGACCGTGGTGCGCGCGCCGATCGTTACATGCGCGCCGATCACGGCATACGGTCCGACTTCGACGGATTCGTCGAGTTGCGCGCCCGGTTCGACGATCGCAGTGGGATGAATCCTGCTCATGCGTCCTCGCTTCTGATTCTGTTGCGTTGTCTGGGTGGGCATCTGGCGGGGCGCTCAGCGCACGCGTCGCGCCGCTGAGCGCCGGGACGCTAGCTCAAGCGTCCTTGTCCGTGTGCCGCACCGCGCACATCAGGTCGGCTTCCGCCGCTACTACGCCATCCACTTCGGCGCGCGCCTTGAACTTCCAGATGCCGCGCATATGACGCTCGAACGTGCAGTTCAGGATCAGCTGATCGCCCGGTTCCACCACGCGCTTGAAGCGTGCATTGTCGATGCCGACGAACAGATACAGCGTGTTCGACGGGTCGCTCGGCTCTTCCGAAAACGTCAGCAAAGCCGCCGTTTGCGCGAGCGCTTCGAGAATCAGCACGCCCGGCATGACCGGACGGGTCGGAAAGTGGCCCTGGAAATACGGTTCGTTGATCGACACGTTCTTCAACGCTTTGATGTTCTTGTGCGGCTCGAGTTCGAGCACCCGGTCCACCAGCAGGATCGGGTAACGATGTGGCAGCAGCGTGAGAATCTTATGAATGTCGAGATTGATTTTTTCGGTGCTCATGGTGTTTCTACTCACGCATTGACTGCGCGATGATGACTGCGGATGCTGGTGCAGGTGGGTTGATAACGCATGCTGCCGGCGCTCGCCATAACCCGGCGGCCGTGCCACCCGGTCACGGCAACCGACTTTGCTTCCTGATGCTCGCCCGCTATTTTACGCGGTGCCGGCAGGTTGCCCTGCGAATTGCCTGGTGAATTGTTCCGCGACCCGGTCTTCGACCCGGGCTCGTGAATCGGCCTGAAGGTCGTCCTTCAAGTTGTCCTGAGGTTTCTCAGGCCTTGTCGCCTGCAGAACTGCTTGCTGCATTGGCCGCCGGGCCGTCTTGCCGTCCGGCCGCGGCGTTTTCGAGCGCCTTGATACGATCGCGCAGTTTGTCGATATTGCGCAGCAACGCTGCACTTTTGTTCCAGTCTGCATGGTTCACGGCCGGGAAGGCACTCGTGTACATACCAGGCTTCAACAGCGACTTCGACACGCCCGACTTTGCCGTGACGATCACGTAATCGGCCAGCGTGACGTGGCCGGCAATCCCGACGGCGCCGCCGATCATGCAATGCCGGCCGATCGTGGTGCTGCCCGCGATGCCCGCGCAGCCGGCAATCACCGTATAGGCTCCGACCTTGCAGTTGTGGCCGATCTGTACGAGATTGTCGATCTTCACGCACTCTTCGATGATGGTATCGGCCATTGCGCCACGGTCGATGGTGGTGTTCGCGCCGATTTCCACGTCTGCCGCGATCGACACGCCGCCCACCTGCGGAATCTTCACCCAGCTGCCGGTACGCGCGTCACCCTCGCCGACGAAATCCGGCGCGAAGCCGAAACCGTCCGAGCCGATCACCGCGCCCGCGTGCACGATCACGCGCTCGCCCAGCTTGCAACCGTAGTACACCGCGACATTGGGATAAAGGTGCGAGTCCGCGCCGATGCGCGTTCCACGGCCGATCACGACATTGGCGTCGAGCCGCACGTTTTCGCCGATCACCGCGCCCGCCTCCACCGTGACATGCGGGCCGATCACCGCGCTCGCGGCAATCTGCGCCGACGGGTCGATGGTTGCGCTCGGGTGCACGCCGGGCACCGCCTTGGGCGCAGCGAGGTCGATAAAGGTTTGCGCGACGCGCGCGAAGTAAGCGTACGGATTCGGCGTGACGATGAAGTTACGACTCTCGCGGGAAGCGAGCCTGGCGAGGTCTTCGGCGTTGATCAACACGGCGCCCGCACGGGTCGTTTCGACCTGCGACAGGTACTTCGGATTGGCGAGGAACGCCAGCTGGTCCGGGCCTGCCTGGTCGAGCGGCGCAAGACTGCCGACGCGCTGCGAACCGTTTCCGACTACTTCACCGCCGAACCGTTGGACGATGTCCTCGAGCGTAAATGCCATGCCTATCCTGTCTCCTACCGTTCAGTCCAACTTGTCAGATCTTCTGCTACCGGGCCGCGTGCGGCCCCGCTGCCGCGTTCAGTTACCCGACGCCGCCAGCGCCTTGAGCACCTGATCGGTGATATCGATGCGCGGACTCACGTACACCGCTTCCTGGACGATCAGGTCGTAGTGCTGCGCCTCGGCGATCTGCTTGATCACCTTGTTGGCGCGATCGAGCACCGCCGCCAGTTCTTCGTTGCGGCGCTGGTTCAGATCCTCGCGAAACTCACGTTGCTTGCGCTGGAAGTCCGTGTCCAGTTGCGACAGGTCGCGCTGCTTCTGCGCGCGGTCGGCGGCCGACATCGACGCGCCGTTCTTGTCGAGGGAATCGGACATCGACTTCAGCTTCTGCGCCATGTCGGCAAGGTCCTTGTCACGCTTGGCGAATTCGGCCTCGAGCTTGACCTGCGCGGCCTTCGCGGCAGCGGATTCGCGCAGGATACGGTCGGAATTCACCGCCGCGATCCGCGCCTCCTGCCCATGCGCCACCCCGACACCCAAGGTCATTGCCAGCGCCAGCGCGCACGCCACACGTTTCGAAAACATACCGGTTAGCAAAGTCATCCTCTCGATACTGTAGTTTGGCCGGCCATTTCTGGCCGAGCCGCCAGCCGCCGGATCAGAACGCCGTCCCGATCTGGAACTGGAATTTCTGATACTGGTCGCCCGTGTGCTTCGTGAGCGGGAAGCCCAGGCTGAGCTTGAGCGGGCCGATCGGCGAGATCCACGCCAGACCGACACCGTAGCCGTAACGCAGGCCGTTGGCGCCGATGCTGTTACCTTCCGTGCCCCACACGTTACCGGCGTCGAGGAACGTGAAGACCCGCAGCGTGCGGTCGTAGCCCGTGCCCGGCAGCGGGAACGTCAATTCGATGTTACCCACCAGCAGCTTCGAGCCGCCGATCGGGTCGTTCGTCTTGGCGTCGCGCGGACCCAGCGAACTCGGCTCGTAGCCCCGCACCGAACCGATACCGCCCGCATAGTAGTTCTTGAAAATCGGATAAGGCTTGCCGCCGAGGCCGTTACCGTAGCCGCCCTGGAAGTTGAAGCCCAGCACGAACCCGCGCGCAAACGAGTAATAGTACTGCGCGTTGATGTCGGCCTTGTAGTACTGGGTACCACCGATCGGCGTGCCGTACTCGGCGTTCGCCTGCGTGAAGTAACCGCGGCTCGGCACCAGTGCGCTGTCACGCGCGTCGCGCGACCAGCCCACCGTGATCGGCACGTTGTTCGACACGCGGCCGAATTCGTGCACGTAGTCGATATAGCTTTGCGGCGTGTTCGAGTCGATGTCCAGCTGGTTCTGCTCGAGGCCGGCGCCGAAGTACACGGTGTCGACTTCGGAGAACGGAATGCCGAACTTCAGGTCGCCGCCGATCGTGACGATCTTGAAGCTCGAATCCGTCGAGTAGTACAGCGGCTGATACGTACGGTAATAAACGTCGGTAATCCGCTTGATGCCGTCCACCGTGAAGTACGGGTCGACCTGCGTGACCGTCAGCGTACGGTACGTCTTCGCGGTATTCACGTTCACCGAGAGACTCGTACCCGAACCGAACACGTTGTCTTGCGACACGCCTGCCGAGAGCACCACCTTGTCGGTCGACGAGAAGCCCGCACCCAGCGTGATCGCGCCGGTCGGCTTTTCGGCCACCTTGACGTCCACATCGACCTGGTCGGGCGTGCCTTCCACCGGCACCGTGGTCACGTCCACGTCCGTGAAGTAGCCGAGACGGTTGATCCGGTCTTTCGACAGCGCGAGGCGGTTCGAATCGAACCACGAGCTTTCGAGCTGGCGCATTTCGCGGCGCACCACTTCGTCACGCGTACGGGTGTTGCCCACCACGTTGATGCGGCGCACGTAGACGCGGCGGCTCGGATCCACCTGCAGCGTCAGGTCGACCTTGTGGTTGGACTGGTCGATCTGCGGCTGCGCGTTGACGGTAGCAAACGCGTAGCCGTATTCGCCGAGCTTGTCGACGATAGCCTTGGTGGTGGCTTGCAGCTTTTCAGCCGAGAAGCGGTCACCCGGTTTGATCTTGATGAGCTTGGCCAGCTCCGGCTCGCGATCGAGCAGATTGCCCGCCAGCTTGATGCTCGAAATCGTGTACGGCTCGCCTTCGTGCAGCGTAACCGTGAGATACATGTCCTTCTTGTCCGGCGAGATCGACACCTGAGTGGAGTCGATGTTGAACTCCAGGTAGCCGCGATTCAGGTAATACGAGCGGACATTTTCGAGGTCGCCGGTGAGCTTGTCTTTCGCGTACAGGTCGTTCTTCGTGTACCACGAGAACCAGTTCGGCGTGGACAGCTGCATTTCGTCGCGCAGCGTACCCGTGCTGAACGCCTTGTTGCCGATAAAGTTGATCTGACGGATCTTCGCGCTCGGACCTTCGGCCACCGAGAACAGCACCGACACGCGGTTGCGGTCGATCGGCGTGATCGTGGTGGTGACTTCGGCGGCGTAGTAGCCGCGCGTCAGGTATTGGCGCTTCAGTTCCTGCTCGGCCTTGTCGACCAGCGCCTTATCGTAATAACGGCCCTGCGACAAACCGACGGCGCGCAGCGCCTTGGTCAGGTTGTCCTTGTCGAACTCATGAATGCCGGCGAAGTCGATCGTGCCGATAGCCGGACGTTCCAGCACCTGCACGATGACGACGTTACCTTCGGTCGCGATCTTGACGTCGTTGAAAAAGCCCGTGGCATAGAGAGCGCGAATGGCCTCCGATGCCTTGTCGTCGCTGAAGGTGTCGCCTTGCTTGATGGGCAGGTAGGCGAACACGGTACCAGGTTCGACGCGTTGCAATCCCTCGATCCGGATGTCTTGCACCACGAAGGGCGTCGTTGCGTGAGCAACCAGCCCATGCGCGGCGAACGCCGCGGCTATAACCGTCTTTGGAACAAAGCGATGAGGTTTAAACAACGTGCTTCCCCAGTGTGTATAGCTGCATCAGGTCAGACGGTCGCCATCGTGAACGCCGCCGACACTTTAAAAATGGATTAAACGAGCCAGATCGTTGAACAGCGCGATCGCCGACAATGCGACGATGCAGGCGAGACCCGCCCTCTGAAAAACGAGTTGCCAGCGATCGGAGACGACTTTGCCGGTAACAGCTTCAACCAAATAATATAACAGATGCCCCCCGTCCAATACCGGAATTGGTAACAGGTTCAGTACGCCAAGGCTAATACTGACAAGGGCCAGGAACGACAGGAATGCAGAAGGACCCAGACGTGCGCTCTTTCCTGCGTAATCGGCGATCGTCACCGGGCCGGAAAGATTTTTCAGCGATGCCTCGCCCACGATCATCCGGCCGAACATGCGCACCGAGTACACCGCCAGATCCCACGTACGGCGCGCACCCAGTTGCAGGCTTTCAACCGGCCCGTAACGCACGTTGATCGACGGCACCTGGGTGGCCAGTTCCGCACCGATGCGGCCGACCTGCTGGCCCGTCGTTTCGTCACGCTGCGACTGCGGCACGATGCTGATGTCTTCGAGCTTGCCCGCGGCCGGACCGCCACGCTCGACTTGCAGCGTCACCGGTTTGCCGGCGTGCGACTTTACATAGGCGATGAAGGCCGTGGCGTTGTCGGTCGGCACTCCGTCCACCGCACGCAGCCGATCGCCTGCGGCAAGCCCTGCCTTTTGCGCCGCGCTGCCCGGCTGCACGCCCGCGACCGTCAGCTTGCCACCACCCGGCTCGAAACCGAGATGCGACATGAAGTCGTCGTCGACGTCTTTCTCGGTCAGGCCACGCAGATCGAGTTGAAAGTCCGACGTGCCATGCGTGTCTTTCGCGCTCAGCACGACGCGCTTGTGATCGAATGCCGCACCCAGCAGCTTCCAGCGCAGGTCCGACCATGAGCGTACCGGCTCGGATTCGCCAGCGTTTTCGGCACGCACGGCAACGATCGTCTCGCCGCCGTCGAAACCGGCGAGCGCCGCGGGCGTATTCGGCGCGGGCGCGGCGACCACGGCCGCGGGCTCGGTCACGCCGGTGGCGAAGACAAGCGCGAACAGCACGATGGCCAGCAGAAAGTTCGCGACCGGACCGGCCGCGACGATCGCGAAACGGCGCCACACGGACTGCCGGTTGAACGCATGCGGCAAGGCTTCCGCGGGAATCGGCTCAGTACCGGTTTCGCGCTCGTCGAGCATCTTCACATAGCCGCCGAGCGGCAGCGCGGCAATGGTCCATTCAGTGCCCGTCTTCGGGCTCACCCATTGGAACAGCGGCTTGCCGAAGCCGATCGAAAAGCGCAGTACCTTGACACCGCACAGGCGCGCCACGCTGTAATGCCCATATTCGTGGACGACCACGAGTACGCCAATCGCGACCGCGAAGGCGAGCAGTTCGATCAGCAGGTTCATGAGCGCCTCACTGGACGGCGCGTTCCGTGCGACGGGCGCCGTCGGGCAGACGCGCGATGAATTCGGCAGCGGCGCGACGCGCGGCGGCATCGGCTTCGAGCACGTCTTCGAGTGCGTGCGCGCTGCGGTTCGGCAACGTGTTCAGCACGGCGTCGACCACCTGGGCAATCGCCATGAAACCGATCTGCCGCGACAGGAACGCTTCCACCGCAATTTCGTTCGCGGCGTTCAGAGCCGCGCTCGCCACACCGCCCTCGGCCAGCGCCTTCATGGCGAGTGCGAGGCACGGAAAGCGCGCGTAATCCGGCTTTTCGAACGAGAGCGACGCGATCTGCGCGAGATCGAGTTGCGCAACGCCCGAATCCACGCGATCCGGGAAGGCCAGCGCGTGTGCGATCGGCGTGCGCATGTCGGGGTTGCCGAGTTGCGCGAGCACCGAACCGTCGGCGTAAGAGACCAGCGAGTGAATCACGCTTTGTGGGTGAATCAGCACGTCGATGCGCTCGCCCGGCAGATCGAACAGCCAGTGTGCCTCGATCACCTCGAGGCCCTTGTTCATCATGGTGGCCGAGTCGACCGAGATCTTGCGGCCCATGACCCAGTTCGGATGCTTACAGGCTTCTTCCGGCGTGACGTCGACGAGCGTGGCCGGTTCGCGAGTGCGGAACGGGCCGCCCGAAGCGGTCAGGATGATCTTGGAGACGCCGCCGTGCAGCGCGGCTTCGCGCGGCAGGCATTGGAAAATCGCGTTGTGCTCGCTGTCCACCGGCAGCAGGACGGCGCCGTTGTCGCGCACCGCGTCCATGAAGATCGCGCCGGACATGACCAGCGCTTCCTTGTTGGCGAGCAGGATGCGTTTGCCGGCGCGCGCGGCGGCAAGACTCGGCGCGAGGCCCGCCGCGCCGACGATCGCCGCCACCACCGTATCGCAGCCGTCGCTCTCCGACACGTCGACGAGCGCCTGCGGCCCGTACGTGACCTCGGTCTTGCAACCCGCCTCGCGCAATTTCGCCGCGACGCGCGCGGCCGTGTCGGCGTCGCCGACCACCGCGACTTCCGGCTCAAAGCGCAGGCATTGCTCGACGAGTTTGTCGCCATTGCGATGCGCGCTCAACGCATAGACCGAAAAGCGCTCAGGATGACGCGCGACGACGTCGAGCGTGCTGTCTCCAATCGAGCCCGTGGAACCGAGCAGTGTCAGACGTTTTTGCATATCTCTTTCTCTAGCCGAGCAGCAGCATGGCAAGCGGCAGCACCGGCAACAATGCGTCGATGCGGTCGAGCACGCCACCGTGCCCCGGCAACAGGCCGCTTGAATCTTTCACCCCGGCCTGGCGTTTCATCATGGATTCGAACAGGTCGCCCACCACGCTGAACACGACCAGCAGGGTCAGGGCGAGCAATGTGCGCACGGCGCCCCAATGCGCCAGCAACGCAGAATACAGGGTCGGCTCGAACGCATGCAAAAAGACCGCCGCCGCCGCGACGATCATCACCGCCAACCAGCCGCCGATTGCGCCTTCCCAAGTCTTACCCGGACTGATGGCAGGCGCCAGCTTGTGTTTTCCGAACGCTTTTCCGGAGAAGTATGCGCCGATATCGGCCAGCCATACCAACAGCAGCAACGACAGCACGAACGGCACGCCCTGCATGCGCGCGGCGACGAGAGCATGCCAGCACGCGACGAATATCACAATGCCGGCAAGAAACAGAAAGGGGCGCCAGGCGCCCTGCGACAACGTGGGCTTGCGCAGCAGCACGAACGGACCGGCGACCACCCAGAAAATCGCGGCCGCCTGAAAGAGCGGCCTCGCCTGCTCGATGCCGGCGCCGAGGCGCGTGCTGGCGACCAGCGCCACCGCCGCCACCAGCGCGTAAATGACCGGGCCCGCACCGCCCAGTTTGAGCAGACGCGCCCATTCCCATGCGGCGAACACGACGACGAAGGCGATCAGCGCGCCGAACGCGCCCACCGGCGCGAACAACGTGACCGGCAGGAATACCGCCAGCAGGATGATCGCCGTGATGACACGGGTTTTTAGCATGGAAGCGAATCGACGTTTTGCGATTGCGGCTCGAGTTGAGCACTGGTGCGGCCGAAGCGGCGTTCGCGCTCCGCGTACGAAGCGATGGCGTGGCCGAGCGCGTCGGCGTCGAAATCCGGCCAGAATGTGTCTGTGAAGTAGAACTCGGTGTAGGCAAGCTGCCACAGCAGGAAGTTGCTGACCCGGCGCTCGCCGCCGGTGCGGATGAACAGGTCCGGCTCCGGCGCATAAGCCATTGAGAGGTGCTCGGCGAACGATTCCTCGGTCACTTCGACCGCCTTGCCCGCCAGCGCCGACTGCTCGGCGAGCTTGCGGGTGGCCTGCATGATGTCCCAGCGGCCGCCGTAGTTCGCGGCGATCGTGAGCGTCAGACGGGTATTGCGCGCGGTCTTGGTCTCCGCGCGCCTGATCAGGTCGCGGATGCGTGTGTCGAAGCGCGACAGATCGCCCACCACGCGCAAACGGATGCCGTTCGCGTGCAATTTGCCGATCTCGCGCTCCAGCGCGGTCACGAACAGGCGCATCAGGAACGACACTTCGTCGTTGGGACGGCGCCAGTTTTCCGAGCTGAAAGCGAACAGCGTCAGATATTCGACACCCTGACGGGCGCACGCCTCGACGGCCGCACGCACCGCGTCGACGCCGCGCGTATGGCCCGCCACGCGCGGCAGGCGCCGCTGGGTGGCCCAACGGCCGTTGCCGTCCATGATGATCGCGATATGTCGCGGCACCGCGGCGACATCAGGCACGCGCACGGTTGAGCTGGTATAGGTCATGGCCGTCGGGACAGTGACTGCAAATAAAGAAGTGAAAATCGTGACAGTGTTGAGGCGAGCGGCCTCAGACCGTCATGATCTCGGCTTCTTTCGTCACGACGAGTTTGTCGATTTCGGCGACGAACCTGTCCGTCAGCTTCTGAACGTCGTCACCCGCACGGCGCTCGTCGTCTTCCGAAATTTCCTTGTCTTTCACGAGCTTCTTCAGTTGCTCGTTGGCGTCGCGGCGCAGGTTGCGCACCGCCACCTTGGCCGTTTCCGCTTCGCTCTTGACCACTTTGGTCAGTTCGCGGCGGCGTTCTTCGGTCAGCGCGGGCATCGGTACGCGGATCACGTCGCCTTGCGTGGCCGGGTTCAGGCCGAGGTCCGACTCGCGGATCGCCTTTTCGACAACCGGAACCATCTTCTTTTCCCACGGCTGCACGCCGATCGTGCGGGCGTCGATCAGCGTCAGGTTCGCCACTTGCGAAATCGGCACCGGCGAACCGTAGTAGTCGCACTGGATGTGATCCAGCAGGCCCGTGTGCGCACGGCCCGTGCGGATCTTCGACAGGTCGTTCTTGAACGCGTCGATGGAGCGCTGCATCTTTTGTTCAGCGCCCTTTCTGATATCAGCCACAGACATTTTTAAACCTCCGAACCTTCAAAACGGTGCGAGCCGGCCGGCGCGCGCAAGATGCGGCGACCCGGGCTCGCGTCAAAGCCCACGTTATGTGAACGAGAGTTTACACGTGGACGAGCGTGCCTTCGTCCTCACCTTGTACGATGCGCTTGAGCGCGCCCGGCTTGACGATCGAAAACACGCGGATCGGCAGCTTCTGGTCGCGGCACAGCGCGAACGCCGTGGCGTCCATGACCTGCAGATTGCGGCCGATTGCCTCGTCGAAGCTGATCGTGGTGTAGCGGGTCGCGCTCGGGTCTTTCTTCGGGTCGGCGGAATAGACGCCGTCCACCTTGGTGGCTTTCAGCACGACTTCCGCGCCGATTTCCGAGCCGCGCAGCGCGGCGGCCGTGTCGGTCGTGAAGAACGGGTTGCCGGTGCCGGCCGCGAAAATCACGACTTTGCCTTCTTCGAGCTGGCGAATCGCGCGGGGCCGGATGTACGGCTCGACCACCTGGTCCATGCGCAGCGCCGATTGCACGCGCGCCTCGATGCCGGCGTGGCGCATGGCGTCCTGTAGCGCCAGGGCGTTCATCATGGTGGCCAGCATGCCCATGTAGTCGGCCGTGGCGCGATCCATACCCGCCGCGCCGCCCGCGACGCCGCGAAAAATATTGCCGCCGCCGATCACCACGGCCAGCTGCGTTCCGAGACGGACCACTTCGGCCACGTCCGCCACCATTCGTTCGATGGTCGCGCGATTGATGCCAAAGGCATCGTCGCCCATCAGAGCTTCACCGGAGAGTTTGAGCAGGACGCGTTTATAGGCAGTGGGCATAGGGGTATCCAGATCGCGCAGAACAGGGCAACAACAAGGGACTAATGTAGGGGTGAAATGCTGATTCGGGCAAGCGTCGCCAAATTGACGAACCCCAGGTTCGCCAGCGGCGGCTGCGCGGCGGGGGTCAACCCGCGTGCAGCCTTGCGGCGCTGCCGACCGCGGCAAAGTCTTGCTCCGCCGCGGGTCCAACGGTACAACAGTGATGCTTGGGTGAGGCTTATTGTTGCTTTGCAGCAGCGACTTGAGCGGCCACTTCAGCTGCGAAGTCGTCCTGCTTTTTCTCGATGCCTTCGCCGACCACGAACAGCGCGAACTTCTGGACGCTCGCGTTGCCGGCCTTCAGCATCTGTTCGATTGTCTGCTTGTCGTTCTTAACGAACGTCTGATTCAGCAGCGAAACTTCCTTCAGGTACTTCTGCACGCTGCCGTCGACCATCTTCGCGACGATTTCAGCCGGCTTGCCCGATTCCGCGGCCTTCTGCTCGGCAATGCTACGTTCCTTGGCGATCAGTTCCGCCGGCACGTCTTCCGACGACAGCGAAACCGGCTTCATTGCGGCGATGTGCATTGCCACGTCTTTACCAACCTGCTCGTCGGCGCCCGTGTACTCGACCAGCACGCCGATACGCGTGCCGTGCAGGTAGGCTGCCAGCTTGTTGGCTGTGTCGAAACGCACGAAACGGCGGATCGACAGGTTTTCGCCGATCTTGCCGACCAGCGCGAGGCGCACTGCGTCGACCGTCGAGCCGTCCAGCGGCAGTGCCGACAGCGCGGCGACGTCAGCCGGGTTTTGCGTAGCGACCAACTCCGCGACCTTCTTCGAGAAAGCCAGGAAGTCGTCGTTCTTCGAAACGAAGTCGGTTTCGCAGTTCAGCTCGACCAGCGAACCCGCGTTGCCGCCGATGAACGATGCGACCACGCCTTCAGCCGTCACGCGCGACGCTGCCTTGCTGGCCTTGTTGCCCAGCTTCACGCGCAGCAGCTCTTCAGCGCGCGCCATGTCGCCGTCGGCTTCCGTCAGCGCTTTCTTGCATTCCATCATCGGCGCGTCGGTCTTTGCGCGCAGTTCTGCAACCATGCTTGCGGTAATTGCCGCCATCATTTGCTCCTTGAGTTCCGTCTGTCACACGCCGCCCGCATTTCGATGCCGGCGGCAAGAATTCGTTTCAGCGTTGCGCGTACTTTTTTACGGACAACGCTCGGGGCACCGCTCGAGAGACTGCCGGCCGCGCCCCACTACAATGTCGCGGCTTAAAAAAAGGGGGCCTGTAGAAAGCCCCCTTTTTTGCCGGACACGGGGCAGCTTTACGCTTCCGCGTTGACCTCGACGAACTCGTCGCCGTCGCCGCCACGTGCAGCCTGCACCACTTCGTTGACCGCGTTCGCACGGCCTTCGACGATCGCGTCAGCCACGCCAGCCGTGTACAGAGCGACAGCCTTGGAGGCGTCGTCGTTACCCGGGATCACGTAGTCGATGCCTTCCGGCGAGTGGTTCGTATCGACCACGGCGATGACCGGAATGCCGAGCTTGTTCGCTTCGGTCACGGCAATCTTGTGGTAGCCGACGTCGACCACGAAGATCGCGTCCGGAATGCCGCCCATGTCCTTCACGCCGCCGATCGACTTTTGCAGCTTGGCCATTTCGCGTTCGAACAGGAGCGCTTCCTTCTTGCTCATACGCTCGGTTTCGCCTGCTTCCAGCGCGGCTTCCATGTCCTTCAGGCGCTTGATCGAAACCTTCAGCGTCTTGAAGTTGGTCAGCATGCCGCCGAGCCAGCGTGCGTTGACGTACGGCATGCCGGCGCGTTGCGCTTCTTCAGCGATCGTGTCGCGCGATTGACGCTTCGTGCCCACGAACAGGATGGTGCCGCGATTCGCTGCCAGTTGACGCGCGTACTTCAGCGCGTCGTTGTACATCGGCAGCGTCTTTTCGAGGTTGATGATGTGGATCTTGTTGCGATGACCGAAAATGAACGGGGCCATCTTCGGGTTCCAGAAGCGCGTTTGGTGACCGAAGTGGACACCGGCTTCCAGCATTTGACGCATGGTAACTGCCATGAAAATCTCCGCGAGGGTTGGGTCTTAAGCCGGCTGCCGTATCGGCCGCGCCGCCATTTCATCTATCTGGCTGAACGCGGCGGACACCCTGGATGCGCCGGCTTGCGAGTCTGCTGCCTTGTGACACTTTCCTTCGTGACACTTTCCTGCCCCATGGCGCAGGCAACCAGCGCCATGAGAAGCCATTCCCGCCGCTTTTTTGCTTCTTTTTTACTCCTATGAAGCCCATATGAAGCAATAAGCGAGACGGAGATCGACTTAGCCAAAGATTATAGCACGCGACTATTGCACGACTCAACCTGCCCGGTAGCCCCCGATCGCCGCCAGCGGGTTGCACCTTCATGCCCGCCATCTGCTCGAACCGATCGCCCGCCGCGGCTGACGCAGACAAGGCGCAGCGCCAGCGCGGGCACACGCCCGATGGCCCGCGACGCCTGCGTCAGTTGCCCGGAACACGCCCGTATAAAGGCCCACGACAGCCGCATCCGCTGGCGCAAAAGCCTGCGGCGGCAGGAATATGGTGCGATAATCGTGCAATAAATCGCATTTCAGGCCCGACTCATGGCTATTACGCTCAAAAACGAACACGATATCGCGCAGATGCGCGTCGCCTGCAAACTTGCTAGCGAAGTGCTCGACTACATCACGCCGTTCGTCACGGCCGGCATCACGACCGGCGAACTGGACCGCCTGTGCCACGAATACATGCTGAAGGAACAGGGCACGGTTCCGGCGCCGCTGAACTATCAGCCGCCCGGCTATCCGCCCTATCCGAAAGCCACCTGCATTTCCGTCAATGACGTGATCTGCCACGGCATTCCGGGCGATAAGACGCTGAAAAACGGCGACGCGCTGAACATCGACGTCACCGTCATCAAGGAAGGCTATTTCGGCGACACCAGCCGCATGTTCATCGTCGGCGAAGGCTCGATCATGGCCAGGCGTCTGGTGCAGACCACGTTCGAATGCATGTGGCTCGGCATTGACCAGGTGCGCCCGGGCGCGCATCTCGGCGATATCGGCTATGCCATCCAGAAACATGCGGAAGGCCAGGGCTACAGCGTGGTGCGCGAATACTGCGGCCACGGCATCGGCACGGTGTTCCACGAAGACCCGCAGATCCTGCACTACGGCCGTCCCGGCACCGGGCTCGAATTGCAGACCGGCATGATCTTCACGATCGAGCCGATGATCAACGCCGGCCGCCGCGACATCCGCACCATGCCGGACCAGTGGACCGTCAAGACCAAAGACCGCAGCCTGTCGGCGCAATGGGAGCATACCGTGCTCGTCACGGAGACCGGCTATGACGTGCTGACCGTTTCCGCCGGCACGCCCGCGCGTCCGCCAATCGTCGCGGCCACCGCCTGACCGACCTCCGAACCCATCGCCCCGCCTGCCAATGAGTAGTGTTCCAGCCCTCGCCCAATCCCCTGCCAGGTCGCTCAAGGCGGAGTACAAAGTGGCCAAAGCCCAATTGCTGGAACGCTTCAGGACGGCCACCAACGTCGACGCGTTGATGGCCTCGCTGGCGCGCGCCACGGACGACTCCCTGCGCGCCGCCTGGAACACCTGCGAACTGCCGGCAGAACTGGCCCTGCTCGCGGTGGGCGGCTACGGGCGCGGCGAGCTGGCGCCGCATTCGGACATCGACATTCTGGTCCTGCTGCCCGACACGCCGATGGAGCATCTGGAAGCCCGCATCGAGCGCTTTATCAGCCTCGCCTGGGATCTGGGGCTGGAGCTCGGCAGCAGCGTGCGCAGCGTATCGCAATGCCTCGAAGAAGCCGCCAACGACGTCACGGTGCGCACCTCGCTCCTCGAAGCAAGGCGCATTACCGGCAGCGCCGCGCTGTTCGACGACTTCGCGAGGCGTTACCGCGAAGCGCTCGACCCGAAGGCTTTTTTCCAGGCCAAAGTGCTGGAAATGCGCCAGCGCCACGCCAAATTCCAGGATACGCCCTACTCGCTCGAGCCCAACATCAAGGAAAGCCCGGGCGGCCTGCGCGATCTGCAGCTGATTCTATGGATCACCCAGGCGGCCGGCTTCGGCAGCAGCTGGCGCGAGCTCGAAGCGCGCGGCCTGATCACGGAGCGCGAAGCACGCGAATTGCGCCGCAACGAAGGTTTCCTGAAAGCGCTGCGCGCGCGGCTGCATGTGATCGCCGGGCGCCGTCAGGACATCATGGTGTTCGACCTGCAAACGCCGGTGGCCGAGAGCTTCGGCTACAAGCCGACCGCCACCAAACGCGCGAGCGAGCAGCTCATGCGGCGCTATTACTGGTCCGCCAAGGCTGTCACGCAGCTCGCCACGATCCTGATCCAGAACATCGAGGCGCAGCTCTTTCCGAGCACGAGCGGCATCACGCGTGTGCTGTCGGACCGCTTCGTCGAGAAGCAGGGCATGCTGGAAATCGCCAGCGACGACGTGTTCCAGCGCGAGCCGAACGCGATCCTCGAGGCCTTCCTGCTGTATGAACAGACGCCCGGCGTGAAAGGTCTGTCGGCGCGCACGCTGCGCGCGATCTACAACGCGCGCGACATCATGGATCAACATTGGCGGCGGGACCCGGAAAACCGGCGCCTTTTCATGGACATCCTGAAGCAGCCGGCCGGCATCACTCACGCGCTGCGCCTGATGAACCAGACCAGCGTGCTGGGGCGCTATCTGCTGAACTTCCGGCGCATTGTCGGACAGATGCAGCACGATCTGTATCACGTCTACACGGTCGACCAGCACATTCTGATGGTGCTGCGCAATCTGCGGCGCTTCGCCGTGGCCGAGCACGCGCACGAATATCCGTTCTGCAGCCAGTTGATCGCGAACTTCGACCGGCCGTGGGTGCTGTACGTGGCGGCGCTGTTTCACGACATCGCCAAGGGCCGCGGCGGCGACCACTCCACGCTCGGCATGGCCGACGCGCGGCGCTTCTGCCGCAATCACGGTATCCTGGGTGAAGACGGAGAACTGGTGGTGTGGCTGGTCCAGCAGCATCTGACGATGAGCCAGGTCGCGCAGAAGCAGGATACGAGCGACCCGGAAGTCATCAAGCGGTTCGCCGAACTGGTCGGCACCGAGCGCCGCCTCACGGCGCTCTACCTGCTGACCGTGGCCGACATTCGCGGCACCAGCCCGAAAGTCTGGAACACATGGAAAGGCAAGCTGCTCGAAGACCTGTACCGCGCCACGCTCGCCGTACTCGGCGGCGCGCGGCCGGACGCGCATTCTGAGCTGAAGTCCCGCCAGGAAGAAGCGCTGGCGCTCCTGCGTCTCGAAACCGTGCCGGAAGGCGCGCAAAAGGCGCTGTGGGACAAGCTCGACATCGGCTATTTCCTGCGTCACGACGCGGCGGATATCGCGTGGCAAACGCGCGTGCTGTACCGCCACGTCGAAACGCCCACGCCGATCGTGCGGGCCCGCCCTTCGCCGATCGGCGAGGCGCTCCAGGTGCTGGTCTATGTGAAGGATCAGCCCGATCTGTTCGCCGGCATTTGCGCTTATTTCGACCGCAATGGCCTGTCGGTGCTCGATGCGCGGGTCAGCACAACCCGTCACGGGTACGCGCTAGACAATTTCCTCGTCGCGCATACCGAAGAAGACGTGCATTATCGCGATATTGCCAATCTGGTCGAACAGGAGCTGACCGCCCGCCTCACCGGTGACGGCACCCTGCTTCCGGGACCGTCAAAAGGCCGTCTGTCGCGGCTGTCGCGGACCTTCCCTGTTACGCCGCGCGTCGATCTCCGGGCCGACGAGCGCGGCCAATACTACATCCTGTCCGTGTCGGCGAACGACCGGCCGGGCCTTCTTTATTCGATCGCGCGTGTGCTGGCCGAGCATCGGGTCGGCGTCGCTTCGGCGCGGATCAATACGCTTGGCGAACGCGTCGAAGACGTGTTTCTGCTGGATGGACACGGTCTGTCGGACAGCCGTCTGCAAATTCAGGTCGAGACCGAACTGCTGCGCGCGATTGCAGTGTGAGATTTCATGCGAGTCAAATTAACAGCCAAGCACCCGCGGCCGGCTTCGTCCGAACGCGCCCCTGTCCGTACCGGAAGCACCTCGGCGCGTAAGCCGACGCGGCCGGCGGGACCGAAACCGTCTGTAGCGACGGATTCCGGCGACGCGCGGGGCAAGCGGGCCGGTGCCGCTCCGGCGGGCGGCAAGCGGCCGACCGGCGGTAAGCCGGCGGGTGCAGGCGCGCGCGCGCCGCGCGCTGAAGGGTCGTTCTCACGCGAGCGTGATGCGGGTGGTGCGGGCGCAGCGCGCCGGGCGCCGTCGGACCGGGCGCCGCGGCGTGAGGACGGCGGCGGCGCGCCGCGGCGTTTCGAAGGCGCAAGTGGTCGCGGTCCGCGTCGAGACGATGGTGAGCGTGCACCGCGCAGGTTCGAGGGTGGCGGTGAGCGTAGCGAACGCGCGCCTCGTCGCGTCGAAGGCGGCGCCGAGCGCAGTGAACGCGCACCTCGTCGTTTCGAAGGCAGCGCCGAGCGCAGCGAACGCGCACCTCGTCGCGTCGAAGGCAGTGTCGAGCGCAGCGAACGCGCACCACGCCGTTTCGAAGGCAGCGCCGAGCGCAGCGAACGCGCACCGCGCCGGTTCGAAGGCAGTGCCGAGCGCAGCGAACGCGCACCACGCCGTTTCGAAGGCAGCGCCGAGCGCAGTGAACGCGCACCACGCCGCGTCGAAGGCAGCGCAGGCCGACCGCCGGAAGGCAGAGCTCGCGGCGAGCGTCCAGTACGCAGCGCGGCGAGCGGAAGCACCGATCGGCCGCGCTCTGGCGGTGACCGGGCTCCGCGCGGCGATACCACGCCGCGCCGTTTTGAGAACGACCGCGGTTCGCCGGAGCACCGTGAGCGCAGCTTCGCCAAACCCGTCAAAGGCGCGTATACCGACCGCTCGGACCGTCCGGCACGCGCCCCGCGGGACGATCGCGGCGAACGCGCGCCGGCCAAACGCGAGTTCGGCGATCGCGCTCCCCGCAGCGGCGAGCGCGCGGAACGTGGCGAACGGCCGGCACGCGGTTTCGACAGATCGCTGCCGACTGCCCCGCGCCGCTTCGGAGACGACCGGCCCGCACGCGCCGACAAGCCTCGCGGCACATCGCCCGCCGCCCATACAAAACGCGACGCCGCTGCCGGCGATGCGCCGCGCACACCGCGTCGCGATTACGAAGACGCACCCGGCACCCTGCGCCTGTCCAAGCTGATGTCCGAACTCGGCTTGTGCTCGCGCCGCGAAGCCGACGAATGGATCGAGAAAGGCTGGGTGCTGGTGGACGGCGAGCGCATCGACACGCTCGGCACCAAGGTTCGTCCGGACCAGCGTATCGAGATCGACCCTGCCGCCGAAGCCGCACAGGCGAGCCAGGTGACCGTGCTGATCCACAAGACGGTGGGCTTCGTCTCCGGTCAGGCGGAAGACGGTTACCAGCCGGCCATCACGCTGGTCACGCCGGAAAACCGCTGGGAAGGCGATCGCTCGAACATCCGCTTCTCCGTTGCGCATTTGCGCCAGCTTGCGCCGGCCGGGCGGCTGGACATCGATTCGACGGGCCTGCTGGTGCTGACGCAGGACGGCCGTATCGCGAAGCGGCTGGTCGGCGGCCATTCGGAGATCGACAAGGAGTATCTCGTGCGCGTGGCATTCGGCGAGCACACGACCGACGTCGAAAGCCACTTCCCGCCGGAAAGCCTCGCGCTGCTGCGGCATGGCCTCTCGCTCGACGACGTGCCGCTCAAGCCGGCACAGGTCAGCTGGCAGAACGGCGAGCAATTGCGTTTTGTGCTGCGCGAAGGCAAGAAGCGTCAGATTCGCCGCATGTGCGAACTGGTCGGCCTCGAAGTGATCGGCCTGAAGCGCGTGCGGATGGGCCATGTGATGCTGGGCGCGCTGCCGCCGGGCCAATGGCGCTACCTCGCAGCCGACGAATCGTTCTGACGCTGTGCGCCGGATACCGACGGCGCGATAAGCATCCGCGCCGGCCTTGACAAGTCAGCCGCACAAAAAACAGCCCCACGTTTTCGAAGAAAAACGTGGGGCTGTTGCCAATGAAGCGGCCTTTCAGGCACCCAGCCATTCATCAGCCTGAATGACGCCGGGCGCGAGCCTCAAGTGCCTGCCCGGCCGGCAACGCGCACTTCAGAACACGTAGCCGCCTGCCACCGCAGGCTGGACACTCCCTTGTGCCGGGGCTGCGCGGTCGCGCATTGCCGGCTGCCGGTCGGCATAATCGCGAGCCTGTTGCAGCATTCTCGCGTCCGATCCGGATCGTCGCGGGCGCGGCGCGCGTCTTGCCGACGCTCAGTACAAGCAGGCTGTCCGCGCGGATTGAAACCGGCGGCTGTCAGCGTCAGCATCGGACCGTTGATGGTGCTCGCGCGGGGAAAATCGAGGGGGATGTCAGGGAGACAGCACCACCCCGGGAAGGTGGTGGCCTTGGCGGCTGGAACGACTTCGGCAACGGCGGCAAAACACGCGTTCGCCCGCCGCCCTATCGCAGGCCGAACGCGAGACGTCAGTCGTCGCTATTCGGATCCATATCCGGAAACAGCACTTCCGTGAAGCCGAACTTCGCGAAGTCGTTGATCCGCATTGGATACAACTTGCCGATCAGGTGATCGCATTCATGCTGCACGACGCGCGCATGAAAACCTTCCGCGACGCGATCGATCGGTTTGCCGTATTGGTCGAAACCGTGATACTTGATCATCGAAAACCGGCTCACCGCGCCGCGCAGGCCCGGCACCGACAGGCAACCCTCCCAGCCCTCTTCCATGTCCTGCGAGACCGGCGTGATGGTCGGGTTGATCAGCACGGTTTCGGGCACCGGCGGCGCGTCCGGATAGCGTTCGTTGTGGCCGAAGCCGAAGATCACCACCTGCAGATTGACGCCGATCTGCGGCGCGGCGAGGCCCGCGCCGTTGGCGTCGTGCATGGTCTCGAACATGTCCTTCACGAGTTCATGCAGTTCGGGCGTGTCGAAGTGATCGACCGGATCGGCAATGCGCAACAGGCGCGGATCGCCCATCTTGAGAATTTCGCGGATCATAACTGCCCCTCCAGGAGCTTACGCATACCATCTTCGTCGAGTACGGGAATGCCGAGTTCCTCGGCCTTGGCCAACTTGCTGCCCGCTTCGGCCCCCGCCACCACATAATCCGTTTTCTTCGACACGGATCCAGCCACTTTCGCGCCCGCTGCTTCCAGCATTTCCTTCGCTTCTTCGCGGGCGAGGCTCGGCAAGGTGCCGGTCAACACCACCGTCTTGCCGGCCAAGACGCCTTGCGGCGCTTTGGGCGCGGGCGGCCCCTCCGGCCACGTGACCCGGCCCGGCGCGCGCAGTTGTTCGATCACCGTGCGGTTGTGCTCTTCGGCGAAGAACTGATGAATCGACTCGGCCACTACCGGCCCGACGTCGTTGACTTCCAGCAAGGCTTCGACCGACGCGTCCATGATCGGATCCAGCGAGCCGAAATGTTTGGCCAGGTCTTTCGCCGTCGACTCGCCCACATGGCGAATCCCGAGCGCGTAGATAAAACGCGCCAACGTGGTGTGCTTGGCCTTTTCGAGCGAATCGAGCAGGTTCTGCGCGGACTTCTCGGCAAAGCGGTCGAGTTCGGCGAGCGTCGCGAAGCCGAGGTTGAACAGATCGGCCGGTGTGCGCACCAGATTCTGCTCGACCAGTTGATCGATGATCTTTTCGCCAAGGCCGTCGATATCCAGCGCGCGCCGCTGCGCGAAATGCCACAACGCCTGCTTGCGCTGCGCGGGACAGAACAGGCCGCCGGTACAGCGCGCAATCGCCTCGTCCGGCAGCCGCTCGATGTTCGAGCCGCATACCGGGCAATGCGTGGGCATCACGAATTCGCGGGCGTCGTCGGGGCGCCGGTCGAGCAGCGCGCTCACCACTTCGGGAATCACGTCGCCGGCACGCCGCACGATCACCGTGTCGCCGATGCGGATATCCTTGCGGCGCACCTCGTCTTCGTTGTGCAGCGTGGCATTCGTGACCGTCGCGCCGCCCACGAACACCGGTTCCAGCCGCGCCACCGGCGTGACCGCACCGGTGCGGCCGACCTGCACGTCGATCGCGACCAGCCGGGTGAGCGCTTCCTGCGCGGGGAATTTGTGCGCCAGCGCAAAACGCGGCGCGCGCGACACGAAGCCGAGCGCCTCCTGCTCATCGCGCCGGTTGACCTTGTAGACCACCCCGTCGATGTCGTACGGCAGCTTCTCGCGCTTTTCACCAACGGCGTGGAAAAAGCCCAGCAAACCCTCCGCGCCGTGCACCACCGCCCGTTCGCCGTTCACCGGCAAGCCGAGCTCCTTGTACCAGTCGAGCAGTTCACTGTGCGTGGCCGGCATGTCCATGCCTTCGAGCACGCCGATTCCATAAGAGAAAAACGACAGCGGCCGCTGCGCGGTGATCTTCGAATCGAGCTGCCGCAAGCTGCCCGCCGCCGCATTGCGCGGATTGGCGAACTCCTTTTGTTCCGCGGCCCGCTGGCGTTCGTTCAGACGTTCGAAATCGCGCTTGAACATCAGCACTTCGCCACGCACGTCGAGCACGTGCGGCACGCGTTTGCCCTTGAGCCTGAGCGGAATGGAGCGGATGGTGCGGACGTTTTCGGTGACGTTCTCGCCGGTCGTGCCGTCGCCGCGCGTGGACGCCTGGACGAATACGCCGTCGACATAACGCAGCGAAATGGCGAGGCCGTCGAACTTCAGCTCGGCCGCGTATTCGACCGGCACCGGCGGCTCGCTCGCATTCTTGCCGAGCGCGTCGCCAACGCGCTTGTCGAACGCGACGATGTCCTCGTCCGCGAAACCGTTGTTCAGCGACAGCATGGGCTGCTCGTGCACAACCGGCTCGAAACCGCTCGCCGCCTCGCCGCCCACGCGCTGGGTGGGCGAATCCGGCACGATCAGGTCGGGATGTTCCGTCTCGATGCTCTCGAGTTCCTTGAACAGCCGGTCGTATTCCGCGTCGGGCAGGTCCGGCTGGTCGAGCACGTAGTACGCGTAATTGGCGCGTTCGAGTTCCGCGCGCAGCCACGCGGCACGCTCTGCCGGGGCGCTGGTTGCGGGAGGTGAGACGGGGGTTCGGGCCATGCTGTCGGACGGTTCTTCAGTGAAATTCAGACATTGGATTATCGCAGGAAGCGTGCCCCTTTACATCGGCCGAATGGCCAGTTTCGGCGCGCGGCGCGTCCACGCGAACGGCGCGTGCGAACGCGGCGCCTGAAACGACAGCGGCCGCACATCGTGCGGCCGCTGCGGACACCGGTAAAACGTAGAAATTACTGGCTGAACAACCGGCGCGTGGCCGGCGAACCCGCCGGGATGCCCGCCTGTTCGAGCTTCGCGTAGAGGGTCATGAGCTGCTTTTCGATTGCGAGCAACGCGGTTTCAGGCAACGGACGCCGGCCGTCGTCGACCACCCGCCCGCCAATGCGCTCCGCCAGCGATTTCGCGTAGTCGCACATCAGGCGGAACGGCAGGATGTCTTCGTCGGCCACCGGCACGTCGAGCACCAGCGTGATCATCTGGCCGCCCTTGTAGGTCAGGTCGTCGCGCAGGAAATTAGTATCGCCGAATTGCAGCATGAACACCGGGCTTTGCCGCGCGTCGAGCTTGACGAAACGCGTACCGTCGCGCGACAGCAGTAGGCCGTCCTGCGAGGCGATTGCCTGCACGTAGTTGGCGGACCACGGCGCGCCATCGGAGAGCACGTTGATCGACAACTGCGCGTCGCACTGCGCGGCGAAGCCGTCGAGTTCGCGCGCCATCGCGACCGTTTCCAGCATGTCCGGGAATTCCGGCGAGGCATCCAGCGCGTCGGCAAATTGCTGCACGCCGGTCACGAACTCGGAAAACTCCAGTTCGTTGAGCGCGCCGCTGCGGTTCGCCAATTGCGCGGCCGCGCGCAACTCTTCATAACGCGCGCCGTTTTGCAGCAGTTCCCACGCGCCGCCTTCGAGTTTGCCCTCGATATGCACCGGCTTGCTGCCCGCGCGGCGCAGGCGCTGCGCAAGCGGAATCACCTTGTCGCCGGCAACCGGGCCGTTCAGGCGGATCGGCACGATACAGTCGATGCGCCGATCGACGATAGCCGGCGGCGCCGATGAAATCGTCGTGGCGGCGGGCAGAATCGGTTCGACCGGCTCGTCGTCCTGGCGGGCGGCCGGCGCGGTCTTGCCGGCCTCCGCATGATCGCCGCCTTCGGCTTGAGCCACGCCCTCGGCTTCCGGGTAGCCATTCGGCGTGGTCGTTTCGGCCTGGATATCGGCCGGCGTATCGAGCGGCGCGGCCGTCGCGGCGGGGCTGCCGAACGTCGGCTCGACGCGCGCCGACGCGGTCTGCTCCGCCGCTTCGGTGCCCACCACCGGTTCGCGGCGCATGGTGGGCCGAGCCGGCTCGATGAACGGGCTCTGTTCCTCCTGATCGTCCCGCGTGAAGTTTTCCGCGGCGTCGGCCGGCATTGGCCGCGGCATCTTGCGGCGCACCTTCGCGCCCTGCCACGCGTTGTACACGACCACGCCCCCGACCACCACGGCACCCGCGCCGATCAAACCGAGTGTCAACTCGTCCATGCATGCTCCATCAGCAATTCTTTTATCTGCGCGGCCTAGCGCCCGCTCCACGTGTCGCGCGGCCACCGGCCGCTGCGCTGAACGCGGACACCCGCGATTCCCGACTCAAGCGCAATTCAAGCGCAATTCAAGCGAAACTCAAACGATATTCTGGGCGAAACCCGCGGCCGTTTCCATGTCGACGGCCACGATGCGCGACACGCCCTGCTCCTGCATGGTCACGCCGATCAATTGCTGCGCCATTTCCATCGCGATCTTGTTGTGCGAGATGAACAGGAACTGGGTTTTGTCCGACATCGCCCGCACGAGGTTCGCGAAACGTTCCGTGTTGGCGTCGTCGAGCGGCGCGTCCACTTCGTCGAGCAGACAGAACGGCGCGGGGTTCAGCTGGAACATCGCGAACACCAGCGCGGTGGCGGTCAGCGCTTTTTCGCCGCCCGAGAGCAGGTGAATCGTCGAATTCTTCTTGCCCGGCGGCTGCGCCATCACCTGCACGCCGGCGTCGAGAATTTCGTCGCCGGTCATGATCAGCTTCGCCTGGCCGCCGCCGAACAGACGCGGGAACAGTTCGCCGAAATGCTGGTTCACCTGATCGAAGGTGCCTTGCAGCAGCGTGCGCGTTTCCGCGTCGATCTTGCGGATGGCGTCTTCGAGCGTTTCGATCGCGCTGTTCAGATCGGTGGACTGCGCGTCGAGGAACGACTTGCGCTCGGTCGCCGCCTTCAGTTCGTCGAGCGCGGCCATGTTGACCGGGCCGAGCGCGGTGATGGCGTTGTTGATGCGCGTGACTTCGCCCTGCAAATACGACGGCTTCATGTCCGGCGTGAGCTTGGCCTGCAACTGCGCCTCATCGACGCCGGCCGCGGCAAGTTGCTCGATGAACTGCTCGCCGTTCAGGCGCGCCGCCTGTTCCTTCAACTGCAGTTCATTGATGCGGTCGCGCAGCGGCTGCAACGCGCGCTCGGCCGTCAGACGCGTTTCGTCGGCGGCACGCAGCTTGGCGGTGAGATCGTCCAGTTCGAGGCGCGCGGCGTGCAGCGCTTCTTCCTTGACGGCGCGAATATCGAGCGCGTCCTGCAAGCCGGTGTGCGCGGTCTGCTCGTTGATGGTTTCCAGCTCGGCGCGCGCGTCTTCCAGCGACGCCGCGACACGCTCGCTCTGCTCGTGCGCGACCTGAATGCTGCGCTTCAGTTCGTCGATGCGGTTCGCCATGTTGCGCGCGGCAAAGCGCGCGTCGGTAGCGGCACGGTCCAGATCGCGCGCCTGGCCGCGCGCGGCGGTGAGTTCTTCGTCGAGCGCTTCGAACGCCAGTTGATGATCTTCGAAACGCGCCTGCAGTTCGGCGAGCTCACCGTCATGACGCTCGAAGTTCGCTTCCGACTCCGCGCGCATGGCGCGCTGCTCTTCGATCTGCGCGGTGATCTCTGCAAGTTCCTCGCGAATCTGCGTGCTGCGCTGGGTGTAACGCTCGTGCGCCTGGGTGAGTTTGAGCACGTCCATTTGCAACGCGTGCACGCGCTGCGTGGCGCGCTCCGCCTGCTGGCGCACGTCGGTCAATGCCTGCGCGGCCTGCGTGTGTGCGGCTTCGGCGCGGATCGCGGCGGCTTTCGCTTCGTCCGCGAGCAACGCCTGGGCGCGAACCTGACGCGCGAGATTTTCGATTTCCTGCTGACGGGCCAGCATGCCGGCCTGCTCGGAGTCGGCGGCATACAGCTGGACGCCGACGCGCGTCACCACATGCCCCGCCTTGACGACGAACGAGCCGCCTTCCGGCAATTGCGAGCGCATGGCGAGCGCCTGCTGCAGATCGTCGGCGACGAACGAAAGGCCGAGCCAGTCGTTCAGCACCGCGCGGATGCCCGCGTCGTCGATCCGCACCAGCGACAGCAGCGGCCGCAGCGCAGGCGGCGTGGCGGCAGGCTGACCGGCGACAGGCGGCGCGTAAAAAGCGAGCTTGGCGGGCGGCGCGTCGGTGGCGAAGGCCTTGACCCAGTCGAGGTTCGACACTTCGAGCGCGGCGAGCCGCTCGCGCAGCACGGCTTCGAGCGCGGCTTCCCAACCGGCTTCGACATGCAGTTTCTTCCACAGACGCGGCAGGCCGTTCAGCTCGTGCTTTTCGAGCCACGGCTGGATCTTGCCTTCGGTCTGGACGTTTTCCTGCAACTGCTTGAGCGCGGCAAGGCGCGCGTCGAGCTGATGAATCTGCGAGCTTTCCGCCTGCACGCGCTCCTGCGCTGCGCGGCGCTCGCCGTCGAGGCGCGGCAGCGTTTCCTGCGCGTCGGCCAGACGCGTTTGCGCGTCGTGCAGGATTTCCTCGTGCTCGGCAAGCTGCATGCGCAGGTCTTCGAGCTGCGCTTCGTCGGGTGCGTCGAGACCGCCCGCTTCCGACTTCAACCGCTCGTGACGCGCCTGCAGTTGCTGCAATTGCTGATCGGCATTGCGCTGATGCGCGGCTTCGAGCTTGAGCGCCTGTTCGGTCTGAGCGATCCCGCCACGCTCGGCGTTCAGTTCGGTTTGCGCGTCGCGCCAGCGAGCTTCGAGCGCGGGCATCGCGTCGTGTTTGGCAGCGGCTTCGTCTTCGACCAGTGTGGCTTTTTCTTCGGCCACCGCCAGTTGTTCTTCGGCGTCCGCGAGATCGTCTTGCGCTTTTTGCGCCTGCGACTGCCATTGCTCACGCTGCGCGTTCAGCGCGGCGATCTGCGCCTGCACCCGATTGCGCGATTCGACGATGAACTTGATCTCGGCTTCGAGCCGGCTGACTTCCGAATTCGCCTCGTAGAGCGCGCCTTGCGCGCCCTGCATTGCGTCGCTCGCGGAATAATGCGCGACGCGCAGCGTTTCGAGTTGCGCTTCGACTTCGCGCAGCTTCGCGGTGTGCGCTTCGAGGTCGATCTGGGCCTGTTCGATCGCGCGCTGCTGGCGTTCCTGCTCGCCACCGGCTTCGTTCTTGCGCAATAGCCACAAGAGCCGCTGCTTCTCTTCGCCGTCGGCCTGCAGTTCCTTGTAACGCGTGGCGACCACGGCCTGCGCTTCCAGCTTCTCGAGGTTCGCGCCCAGTTCACGGACGATGTCCTCGACCCGTGTCAGATTTTCGCGCGTGTCGTGCAGACGGTTTTCGGTTTCGCGGCGGCGTTCCTTGTACTTCGACACACCCGCGGCTTCTTCGAGGAACACGCGCAGCTCTTCCGGCTTCGCCTCGATCAGGCGCGCGATCATGCCCTGCCCGATGATCGCGTATGCGCGCGGCCCGAGACCGGTGCCGAGGAAGATGTCCTGAATGTCGCGGCGACGCGCCGGCAAATTGTTGATGTAGTAGCTCGAGGTGCCGTCGCGCGTGAGCACGCGCTTGACGGCGATTTCGGCATACTGGCCCCACTGGCCCGCGGCCCGGCCGTCGGCGTTGTCGAACACCAGTTCGACGCTGGCGCGGCTGCCGGGCTTGCGCGCGGTCGAGCCATTGAAGATCACGTCCTGCATCGACTCGCCGCGCAGTTCGGAGGCGCGCGATTCGCCGAGCACCCAGCGCACGGCGTCGATGATGTTGGACTTGCCGCACCCGTTCGGTCCGACCACGCCGACTAGCTGGCCCGGAACCTGGAAATGCGTGGGATCGACGAATGACTTGAAGCCAGCGAGTTTGATCGAGGTCAGACGCACGGCGATTTCGCTGTTTGAAAAGGGAAAAAATGGGTGGCTCGTGAAGGCCGCGCCAGCCGTTCGCCGATAGAGCGACACGGCCCGCGAACCCTCGGGCCTCGGGTGCCGGCTTCATGCGGTGAAGCATGCGTCGGCCAATGAGGGGCAATCATACCATCGCGCGTGGGCGGTTCTTGCCGTCCTTGCGCTCGCCGGGGTCGGCACCGCGATCGCCGGCGGGGCTCGCGTCCTGAATGGCCGGATCGGGCGGCATCGCCCTGGTCCGATGCACCCAACTGGAGAGCGCCGAGGCCAGCACGATGCACACGCCGCCCGCCCATTCGCGCGGCCCGGGCGTCTCGCCGGCGAAGAGCCACGCCGACAACGCCGTGACCACGATCTCGAACAGCATGATGATCGACGCGCGGTTGGCCGGCACGCGCGCGAGTTCGTACTGCACCAGCATATTGTTCGACGCCAGCAGGAAACCGAGGCCGAGCACCAGCCACGCGGCCGTGCCGAGATGCGCGCCGGTGGGCGGCGCGGGCATCGCCTCGAATAGCGAAGCACAGGCGCTGAAAATCGCCGCGCCGCCGAAGATCGTCGCGGTGCGCATTTCCGGCCTCATGTCAGGCAGCACGCGGCTCGTCTTGAGGATCAGCACGTTGCTCATGGCAAAGCCCATGCCGCCCGCGAGGCCCGCCCATTCGGCGAGATTGCCGGGCACCGGAATGCCCAGTTGCGGCGACCACAGCATGGTCATCGCACCGACGAGCGACAGCGCGGCGAGACCCGCGCCCGCCCAGGTGAGCCGTTCATGCAGGATGAAGTGCGCGAAGAGCGCGGTCCACGCCGGGGTGAGATAGAACAGCAGCAGCACGCGCATCACCTGGCCGTGAATCGAGCCCCACACGAAGCCGAGGTTGGTAATGCCCGCCGCCAGCGCGAGCGCCGGCAGCAGCCAGTGCCAGCGCACGGTCCTGAGGGTTCGATAGCGCACCAGCAGCACGAACAGGCAGCCGGCGCCGCTCGTCAGCGCACTGGCCGCCGTGCCGGTCACGCCGAGCGCCGCCAGCATACGCAATGGATACCAGATCATGCCCCACACGGACGCGCCGAGCATGATCGCGAGCGTCGGCCAACTGTTGCGAAGCCAGCTGGTCATGGTGCGAGGCTCCTTGCGGAGTCGTTCGAGTCGTTCGAGTCGTTCGAGATGTTCGAGTCGTTCGAGATGTTCAGACCGGGGACCGCGGCGCTCCTGCGCCTGTTCTGTCCAGTTGTCTGCGGGACCGCTACGTACATTGCTGCTCCTGCTTCTTTCTTGCGCGAACCGTCGGCGGTTCGCGCCGTTCCCGCTGCAGCGCATTGCCTGCGCCGCCTGGCGGGTTGCGCCGTTGCTCGACGACGCGATGTCCTTCACCTGCTCAACCGTTCAATGGCCCTTCACGGCCCGGCCGCGGATCGCCCGCGACCGCTGCGGCACGATACGTCCGCCACGCTATAATCATCCGCTCGCCGTTGCTACCGTCCGTCTCGCGCGCTTTGCGCGTTTTATCGCCGGCGCGCGTGCCCTGCTTTCCCTTCGTCCATCAGCGCTCATCTTCGATCAGGCTCGATCCGCCCAGTGAACCCGCTACTCGACTCCCTTCAGCCCTACCCGTTCGAAAAGCTGCGCGCGCTTTTCAAGGACGTCACGCCGAACGCCGGCCTCGCGCACATCAGCTTCGGCATCGGCGAGCCGAAACACCCTACGCCCGCGCTGATCCGCGACGCCGTGGTGGCCTCGCTCGGCGGCTTGTCCGCGTATCCGGCCACGAGCGGATCGCCCGCCTTGCGCGAGTCGATCGCGAAGTGGGTCACACAGCGCTACAACCTGCCGCCGGTCGATCCGGCCACCCAGGTGTTGCCGGTATCGGGTTCGCGCGAGGCGCTGTTCTCCCTCGCCCAAACCGTGCTCGACCCGCAAAAGAATGCCGGCGGCGAGCCTGCGATCGTACTCTGTCCGAACCCGTTCTACCAAATCTACGAAGGCGCGGCGATTCTGGCCGGCGCGCAGCCGTATTTCGTGAATAGCGACCCGGCGCGCAACTTCGCCTGCGACTATTCGGCGGTGCCGGCCGAGATCTGGGCGCGCACGCAACTGCTCTACGTTTGTTCGCCCGGCAATCCGACCGGCGCGGTGCTCACGCTCGACGACTGGCGCGAGCTGTTCGCGCTGTCGGACCGCTACGGCTTCGTGATCGCCTCGGACGAGTGCTACTCCGAAATTTACTTCGACGAAGCCAAGCCGCCGCTCGGCGGCCTGGAAGCGGCCCATAAGCTCGGCCGCGGTTTCGAGCGGCTCGTCATGCTGTCGAGCCTGTCCAAGCGCTCGAACGTGCCTGGCATGCGCTCGGGCTTCGTCGCGGGCGACGCGGCGATTCTCAAAGACTTCCTGCTCTACCGGACCTACCACGGCGCGGCCTTGTCGACGGTGTTCCAGAACGCCAGCATCGCGGCCTGGAACGACGAGGCACACGTGCGCGAGAACCGCGCGAAGTACCTGCAGAAGTTTTCCACCGTCACGCCGATGCTCGCCGAGGTGCTCGACGTGCGCCTGCCGGACGCGGCGTTCTACCTGTGGGCAGACGTCTCGCGCACGGGTCTCACGGATACCGTGTTCGCCCAGCGCCTCTACGCCGACTATAATGTGACGGTTCTGCCGGGCTCGTTCCTCGCGCGCACTGCGCACGGCGTGAACCCCGGCCGCAATTTCGTGCGCATGGCGCTCGTTGCCGACGTCGACGAATGCACGCAGGGCGCGCAGCGGATCGTCGATTTTTGCCGTGCGCTGGCGGGTTAGGATTCGTCAACGGCCGCTGCGCACCGCATCCCTTCTTCAGACTTCAACTCTCTTCGATAAAGCACGCATATGTCGCAACAACTTCAGCAGATCATTGACACCGCCTGGGAAAACCGCGCCGAGCTGTCGCCGAAGGCCGCTCCGGCCGACGTGCGCGAAGCCGTCGCCCACGCCATCGAGCAACTGGACAAGGGCCTGCTGCGCGTCGCCGAGAAGAAAGACGGCGACTGGGTCGTCAATCAATGGCTGAAGAAAGCCGTACTGCTGTCGTTCCGCCTGGAAGACAACGCGCCGATGCCGGCCGGCGGCTACTCCCAGTTTTACGACAAGGTGCCGTCGAAGTTCGCCAGCTACACCGCTGAAGACTTCGCGGCCGGCGGCTTTCGCGTGGTGCCGCCCGCCATCGCGCGCCGCGGCTCGTTCATCGCGAAGAACGTCGTGCTGATGCCGTCGTACACCAACATCGGCGCGTACGTGGACGAAGGCACGATGGTCGATACGTGGGCCACCGTCGGTTCCTGCGCGCAGATCGGCAAGAACGTTCACCTGTCGGGCGGCGTGGGCATCGGCGGCGTGCTGGAGCCGCTGCAGGCAAACCCGGTGATCATTGAAGACAACTGCTTCATCGGCGCGCGCTCGGAAGTGGTGGAAGGCGTGATCGTCGAGGAAAACTCGGTGATCTCGATGGGCGTGTACCTCGGCCAGAGCACGAAGATTTACGACCGCGAAACCGGCGAAGTCACGTATGGCCGCATTCCTGCGGGCTCGGTGGTGGTGGCGGGCAACCTGCCGTCCAAAGACGGCACGCACAGCCTGTACTGCGCCGTGATCGTCAAGAAGGTGGACGCCAGGACGCGTGCGAAGGTCGGCCTGAACGAGCTGCTGCGAGGCGACTGATGGCACGCGGCACCAAAACCGTCGTCTACGGCATTCCGAACTGCGATACCGTGAAAAAAGCCCGCGTGTGGCTGGAAGAGCACGGCGTCGAGTTCGAGTTCCACGACTTCAAGAAACACGGCGTGACCGAGCCGCTCGTGCAGGACTGGCTGAAGGACGTGAAGCTCGACGCGCTGCTGAACCGTCGCGGCACCACGTGGCGCGGCCTGTCCGACGACATGAAGGCCGCTGCGGATACGCAGCCGGGCGCGATCGCGTTGATGATCCACAAGCCGTCGGTAATCAAGCGGCCGGTGCTGGTGGTCAACGGGCGCGTCAAGTCGCTCGGCTTTTCCGCGGACGAGTACGCAGCGCTGTTCGCATGAGAGCGGTATTGTTTTTCTGAGCGCAGGGCTGTTTGCCTGGGTCAAAGCGCGACTCGCCTGGTTTGGCGTGCAGTGCTGGATGCCTGGGCTCGCGGTCAGTTCGGCGCGAGTCTCAGGGCATGCGTCGAACGTATCGCGCCATGTAGTAAAAAACGCGGCCCCGGCCGCGTGACTCAAAAAGCTGTTGCCGGCTGCGGTGTTCAACCGCCAGCCGGCATTTTTTCATTTCAAAGTGGCTTGTATCGAATCCATGTCCGGCACCCTCGCCCTTACCGAACAACTGATCGCGCGCGCGTCCGTCACGCCCGACGACCAGCATTGCCAGCGCCTCCTGATCGAACGCCTGGCCGCGCTCGGCTTCGAGCACGAGACGATCGAATCGAACGGCGTCACCAATCTGTGGGCCGTCAAACGCGGCGTCGACGGCACCGCGGGCAAGCTGCTCGCGTTCGCCGGCCATACCGACGTGGTGCCGACCGGCCCGCTCGAACAATGGCACTCGGCGCCGTTCGAGCCGACCCATCGCGACGGCAAGCTGTACGGCCGCGGCGCGGCGGACATGAAAGCGTCGATCGCGGGCTTCGTGGTGGCGAGCGAGGAGTTCGTCGCCGCGCACCCGGCGCACCGCGGCTCGATCGCCTTCCTGATCACGAGCGACGAAGAAGGCCCCGCCACCGACGGCACCATCAAGGTCGTCGAGGCCTTGCAGGCGCGCGGCGAGCGCATGGACTACTGCATCGTCGGCGAACCGACGTCGAGTGCGCGGCTCGGCGACATGGTGAAGAACGGCCGGCGCGGCTCGATGTCGGGCAAGCTGATCGTCAAGGGCGTGCAAGGCCATATCGCCTATCCGCATCTGGCGAAAAATCCGGTGCATCTGCTCGCGCCCGCGCTCGCCGAGCTGGTCGCCGAGCGCTGGGACGACGGCAACGAATATTTCCCGCCCACCACGTGGCAGGTGTCGAACATTCACAGCGGCACCGGGGCGACCAACGTGATTGCCGGCCATGCGGACGTGATGTTCAACTTCCGCTTCTCGACGGCGAGCACGGTGGAAGGGTTGCAGGCCCGCGTCCACGCGATCCTCGACAAACACAAGCTCGACTACGATCTGCAATGGACCGTGAGCGGCCTGCCGTTCCTCACGCCGCGCGGCGATCTGTCGAACGCGCTCGCCGCGGCGATCAGGGACGAAACCGGCGTCACCACCGAACTGTCGACCACCGGCGGCACCTCGGACGGCCGCTTCATTGCGCGCATCTGCCCGCAGGTGATCGAATTCGGCCCGCTGAACGCCAGCATCCACAAGACCGACGAACATATCGAAGTCGCACACATCGAGCCGCTGAAGAACGTGTATCGCCGCGTGCTCGAACAACTGATTGCGTGACCCAAGGACTATTGCGATGACGCTCCCGTTTTCCACCGTTCGCGACCTGCTGCGTTTCGCGGTTTCGCGCTTCAACCAGGCCAATCTGTCTTTCGGCCACGGTTCGGCCAATGCTTACGACGAAGCCGCCTATCTGATCCTGCACACGCTGCATCTGCCGCTCGATCTGCTGGAGCCGTTTCTCGACGCGCGTTTGAGCGCCGCCGAAATCGACGCCGTGCTGAACGTGATCGAGCGCCGCGCCACCGAGCGCGTGCCGGCCGCTTACATCACGCAGGAAGCGTGGATGCACGGTTTCCATTTCTATGTGGACGAACGGGTGATCGTGCCGCGCTCGTTCATCGGCGAATTGCTGCAGGACGGTTTGCAGCCCTACGTGGAAGATCCCGAGCAGGTGAGCGCGGTGCTGGAGTTGTGCACCGGCTCCGGCTGCCTCGCGATTCTCGCGGCCCACGCGTTTCCGAACGCGGACATCGACGCGGTGGATCTGTCCGCGCCCGCACTGGAAGTCGCCACGCGCAACGTCACGGACTACAAGCTCGACGACCGCATCGCGCTGTTCGAGGGCGACCTGTACGCGCCGCTCGCCGAGCGCCGCTACGACGTGATCATCAGCAATCCGCCGTACGTGAACGCGGCGTCCATGCAGGAGCTGCCCGCCGAATACCGGCACGAGCCGGACATGGCGCTGGCGGGCGGCGCCGACGGCATGGACATCGTGCGCCGCATCATCGCTGACGCGCGCAACTGGCTCACCGACGACGGCGTGCTGGTCGTTGAAATCGGCAATGAGCGGCAGCACGTGGAAGCAGCGTTTGGCGGCCTCGATCTGGTCTGGCTGTCGACCAGCGCCGGCGACGACAACGTGTTCCTGATCCAGGCTGCCGATCTGCCGGTCTGAAGTTCTGCTGCATTCGCGCACGAAACCACGAAGCCTGACCGTCACGCGCCCCCAAAGCACGCACGTTCGGTAAGATAGGCGCGGTCAGCTACCCGGCGCTCATCGAACCGGCCCGGGCAGCGCTTCGCCAACCCTTCGTCCACCTATGCAATTCGACCTGCTTCACATCGGCACGCTGGTCGCCCTCTGCCACATTCTCGGCGTGGTCGCGGCGTGCCATGCGATTCTCAACACCCGCACGTCGCAAGGCGCGATTGCGTGGGCCGTGTCGCTGGTCGCAATGCCTTATCTGACGCTGGTGCCGTATCTGTTCCTCGGCCGCAGCAAGTTTGCCGGCTACGCGGACGCGCGCCGGGTCGAGAACGAACTGCTGCGCACGCGCGCGCATCCGCCGGAATGGGACACGCAGGCTTCGTCGGAAAGGCTGCCCACGCAGGAGCTCGGCGGCAGGCTCGTGCATTCGCTCACGCGTCTCGGCGGCATGCCGTTTCTGCCCGGCAACTCGGTGCGCACGCTGGTCAACGGCGCGGCAACCTTCGAGGCCATCTTCCAGGCGATCGAGGGCGCGCGCCGCTACGTCATCGTGCAGTTCTTCATCGTGCGCGACGACGCGCTCGGCGAGATGCTCAAAGACGCGCTGATCGCGAAAGCGCAGCAAGGGGTGCGCGTCTACTTCCTGTACGACAGCATCGGCAGCTTCGATCTGCCCCACCGCTATGTGGCGGCACTGCGCGCGGCGGGCGTGGAAACGCACCCGTTCGCCACCCATCGCCGCTTCGTCAACCGTCTGCAGGTGAATTTCCGCAATCACCGCAAGATCGTTTCGGTGGACGGCGAACGCGCGTTTGTCGGCGGACACAACGTGGGCGTGGAATATCTCGGCGGCAAACCGCCACTTTCGCCGTGGCGCGATACGCATATCGAAGTGCGCGGCCCGGCGGTCGCCAGCATCCAGTTCGTGTTCACCGAAGACTGGCACTGGGCCACGCAGCAGTTGCCCGAATTCGACATGCCGCCCGCTGCGGCCGCCGACCCCGCGGCCGGCCAGGGCATGCACTGCCTCGTAGTGCCGAGCGGCCCGGCCGACAAGCAGGAGACCTGTTCGCTCTTTTTCGTCGAAGCGATCAATGCGGCGCGCGAGCGGATCTGGATCACCTCGCCCTACCTGATTCCCGATGAAGCGGTGTTCTCGGCGTTACGGCTCGCGGCGCTGCGCGGCGTGGACGTGCGCATTCTGATTCCGAGCCGGCGCGATCACCTCGTCGTATTCGCTGCTTCCAAACTGTATGCATATGACTCGCTGCGCGCCGGGATCCGGATCTTCCGCTACCAGCCGGGCTTCCTGCATCAGAAGGTCGTGCTGATCGACAGCGTGGCCGCGGCCATCGGCAGCGCCAATCTCGACAACCGCTCGTTCCGGCTGAACTTCGAGATCATGGTGCTGACCGTGGATCGCGGCTTTGCCAAAGAGGTCGAAATGATGCTGCTGGCCGACTTCGCCGAATCGCGCGAAATCGACCGCAATGAGTACCGGCAGGCAGGCGCCCTGAAGCGCGTGCTGATGCACGTGGCGCGGCTCTTTTCGCCAATCCTGTAGAGACCGCCGTGACGCAACGCCAAGCCACCGTCGCCGTACCGCGGCCTCACAGCAGCTTTTCGATGTCCTCGGTAATCGCCTCGGGCTTCGTCAGCGGCGCGTAACGCTTCACCACATTGCCCTCACGGTCGATCAGAAACTTGGTGAAATTCCACTTGATCGCCTCGAGACCCAGCACGCCCGGCGCCTCGCCCGTCAGATAACGGAATAGCGGATGCGCGTTCGCACCGTTCACGTCCACCTTGTCGAACATCGGGAACGTCACGCCGTAATTCTTTTCGCAGAAGCTGCCGATCTGCGCTGCGTCGCCCGGCTCCTGCTTGCCGAACTGGTTGCACGGAAAACCGAGTACCGCGAGCCCGCGCGCCGCGTAGGTCTCGTACAGCTTCTGCAAGCCGGCGTATTGCGGCGTGAACCCGCATTCGCTCGCCGTGTTGACGATCAGCAAAACCTTGCCGCTATATTGCTCGAGGCTCACTTCCTCGCCGCCGAGCGTGCGTGCCGAAAACGAATAGATCGATGTCATGGGCTCCCCCCGTGAAAGCCGTCAGTCTATGCCAAAAGCTGCGCCGGTACAGTCGGCCGAATGGCCGATCCCGCTTGAGCGCCCGGTGTCGGGCCCGGCAGTCTAAAATAGCGGTTTTCTCCAGCCGGCCTCTTCGTGATCCGCTTTAACCAGTTCAGCCTCGCGCGCGGCACCAAGCCGCTCTTCGACAACACCACGTTCACCCTCAACCCCGGCGAAAAGGCCGGTCTGGTGGGGGCGAACGGCGCGGGCAAGTCAACGCTGTTCGCCGTGCTGCGCGGCGAACTGCATGCGGACGGCGGCGATTTTTCAATTCCGCCCACCTGGCAGATCGCCCACGTCGCGCAGGAAACGCCCGCCGCGGACAAGACCGCCCTCGCCTACACGCTGGACGGCGACGCCGCGCTGCGTACGATCGAAGCGCGCATTGCCGCCGCCTCCGCCGCCCATGACGGCGCGGCCGAAGGTGAAGCGCACGCGGCCTTCGCCGACGCCGACGGCTACACCGCGCCCGCGCGCGCCGAAGCGCTGTTGCTCGGCCTCGGCTTCACGCTCGAACAGACGCGCGAGCCGGTCAGCAGTTTTTCGGGCGGCTGGCGCATGCGGCTGAATCTCGCGCAGGCTCTGATGTGCCGCTCCGACCTGCTGCTGCTCGACGAACCGACCAACCACCTGGATCTCGACGCGATCGTCTGGCTCGAAGACTGGCTGCACCGTTATCCGGGCACGCTGATCGTGATCTCGCACGACCGCGAATTCCTCGACTCGGTCTGCAATGTCACGCTGCATCTGGAGCAGCAGCAGATCAAGCGCTACGGCGGCAACTACTCGCAATTCGAAGTGCTGCGCGCGCAGCAGATCGCGCTGCAACAAAGCGCGTACGAAAAACAGCAGCGCACGGTCGAGCATTTGCAGAGCTATATCAACCGCTTCAAGGCGCAGGCCACCAAGGCGCGCCAGGCGCAAAGCCGCGTCAAGGCGCTGGAAAAGATGGAGCTGATCGCGCCGGCGCATGCGGCCTCGCCGTTCACGTTCGAGTTCCGCACCCCCGATTCCGCGCCGAATCCGATGATGGTGATGGAAGACGTGCGCTGCGGCTATCGCAGCGAGAGCGAACCGGGCGTCGAGATTCCCATCGTCGACCACGTCATGCTGTCGATCCAGAACGGTCAGCGCATCGGCCTGCTCGGCGCGAACGGCCAGGGCAAGTCCACGCTGATCAAGACGCTCGCCGGCACGCTCGAACCGCTCGGCGGCCACGTGCGGGAAGGCAAGGGGCTGCGCATCGGCTATTTCGCGCAACATCAGCTCGAAACACTGCGTCCGGAAGACACGCCGTTGCAGCACCTCGCGCGCCTCGCACCGGACACGCGCGAACAGGAATTGCGCGACTTCCTCGGCAGCTTCAATTTTTCCGGCGAGATGGCGACCTCGAAGATCGCGCCCTTCTCCGGCGGCGAAAAGGCCCGCCTCGCGCTCGCGCTGATCATCTGGCAAAAGCCAAACCTGCTGCTGCTCGACGAACCGACCAACCACCTGGATCTCGAAACGCGTCACGCGCTGACTATGGCGCTCGCGCAGTTCGAAGGCACGCTGATTCTGGTCTCGCACGACCGGCATCTGCTGCGTGCCACCACGGATCAATTCATGCTGGTCGCGAAACATCGGCTGCAGGAGTTCGACGGCGATCTCGACGACTACCGCGACTGGCTGCTGCAACACGCGGCCGAACAGCGCGCCGCGCTCAAGGCGGGCACGGCGTCGAACGGCGGCAATGGTGGTAATGGCGGCAGCGGCAGTGACGGCGGCGCGGACAACGGCGTGAATCGCAAGGAACAGCGGCGCCTCGAAGCCGAAACGCGCCAGAAGCTCGCGCACCTGAAAAAGCCGCTGCAAAGCCGGATCACGAAGATCGAAAAGGAAATGGACGCGCTCAACGCGGAGAAGACCACGCTCGATGCGTTCGTCGTCGATCCGGCGAGTTACGAGCCCGGGCAGAAAAGCAAACTGACGGAGGCGATCCGCCGTCAGGCAGATGTGAACGCGCGCCTCGAAGCGCTCGAAGCCGAGTGGCTCGAGGCGCACGAGGAACTCGAACAGATCGGCTAGCGGCACGCTGTTTCAGGTCCGCGCCGGCATCGACGAGAGGTTGGCCTTGTCTTCTGCGACATCATCCGTCTCAACGCCTGCATCATCGGCCGTTTCATCGGCCACCCCGGCGCCGCCCGCGCTGCAAGGGCTGCGTGTGCTCGACCTGACGCGCCTGCTGCCGGGCCCGGTTGCCGCCTTGCGGCTTGCCGAGCTGGGCGCCGACGTGCTGAAGATCGAAGCGCCCGGCGCCGGCGACCCCACCCGCACGATGATGCAATCGTCGAGCGACCGCGTGGCCGGCCGGCCCGGCGCGTTTTACCGGCTGGTGAATCGCGGCAAGCGCGAAACGCGCCTCGACCTCAAATCCGAAGCGGGACGCAACGTGCTGTGCGCGCTCGCCGCCGAAGCGGACGTGCTGATCGAGAGTTTCCGGCCCGGCGTGATGGAGCGGCTCGGCATCGGCTACGAAACGTTGCACGCCATCAATCCCCGGCTGGTCTATTGCGCGATCAGCGGATATGGTGCGAGCGGGCCGTTCGTCGAGCATGCCGGCCACGATCTCAACTACATCGGCTACGCGGGCGTGCTCGATCAACTGGCGGGCCGCGACGGCGCGCCGATCCTGCCGAATTTCCAGATCGCCGACCTGCTCGGCGGCGCCCTGAGCGCGGTCACGCAGATTCTCGCGGCGTTATGGCATGTGTCGCGCGGCGGCGAAGGCCGCTTCGTCGACGTGTCCATGACGCATGTCACCTACGCGCACAACGTCGTGGCGCAGGTCGCGCTCGCCAACGACGGCGCGGCGCCCATCGTCGGCGGCAGTCTGCTGAATGGCGGCGTGCCCTGCTACAACCTCTACCGCACGCTCGATAACCGCTGGCTCGCGGTCGGCGCGCTCGAACTGAAGTTCTGGGAAACGCTCTGCATGGCGCTCGACCGGCCCGAATGGGCCACGCGCCACTGGAGCCTCGGCCAGGCCATCGGCGGCCCGGATGCCGCCGCGCTCACGCAGGAACTCGCCGACGTGATCGGCAAGCGTGCGCTGGAAGAATGGGTTGCGATGCTGGAGCCGCTCGACTGCTGCGTCTCGCCGGTGCTCACGCCGGCCGAGGCGGCGCGGCATCCGCTGTTCAATCCGCAGGCTGATGAAGCGGCGAATGTGAGTGGCGAAGACGGGGAAGAGCGGTCGATCCGGTAACGTGGGGGTATGTGCGCCGCGGGTGCGATCAAGTTTGGGGCGGCAAGGCAAATCGGCAGTCAATCCGCGCGGCGTGTTCGTCTCAGTTCGTCTCGCAACGAGGTCCGCCCAATACTTTCCGCAGCGGCCCACCCCGCCCCAACAACCTCAGCGCCGCGCCACCGTCTGCCGCGGCAAGGTCTGACGCGGCGTCTTTTCATCGTCGTACAGCATGTGCTTGCGGCCTTCCACATGACGGTCGATGGTCGCACGGACTTCGGCGGCAGTGGCGTCTTCGGCCACCACCCGCCGTGAAATCTGCCCCGCCGTGTCGATCCACTCGACGATCCGGCAGGCACCGCCCCACGGCTGGCGAATGGGCGCGGAGACGCGGCAGCCGCGCACGTGTATCGGCCGCTCGGCTACGGTTTCATATGACTGTTTCAAGGCGCGATCCTTTTTCGGGCATCAGAAGGGATGCAGACCCTTGCAGCTTAGGAAAAAGGAATGTCGGGTAGGTTACAGCCAATATGGAGATATTTACCGGCCATTACGGAGCAGCAGGCGCCCCGAAGCGCCCGAAGCCCCGTCTATTCGAGCGTGCGGACCCGGTCGATCGCCTGTTCGATCCGCTCGACCGCAACGACCTGTAAGCCTTCTATCGGCTGCTTCGGCGCATTGGCCCTGGGAATCACCGCGACGGAAAAGCCCAGTTTGGCGGCTTCTTTCAGACGCTCCTGACCGCGCGGCGACGGCCGGATTTCGCCGGCGAGACCCACCTCTCCGAACACCACCAGGCCCTTGGGCAGCGGCTTGTTGCGCATGGACGAATGGATCGCGAGCAGCACGGCGAGGTCGGCGGCGGGTTCGGTGATCTTCACTCCGCCCACGGCGTTCAGGAACACGTCCTGATCGAAACAGGCAATACCGGCGTGACGGTGCAGCACCGCCAGCAGCATCGCGAGCCGGTTCTGTTCGAGACCGACCGCAAGGCGCCGCGGATTCGGCGCGTTGGCGGCGTCCACGAGCGCCTGCACTTCGACCAGCAGCGGCCGCGTGCCCTCCTGCGTCACCAGCACGCACGAACCCGCCACCGACTGCTCGTGCTGCGACAGAAACAGCGCCGACGGATTGGCCACGCCGCGCAAGCCGCGCTCGGTCATGGCGAACACGCCGAGTTCGTTGACCGCGCCGAAGCGGTTCTTGATCGCGCGCACCAGACGGTACGACGAATGCGTATCGCCCTCGAAGTACAACACCGTGTCGACGATGTGTTCAAGCACGCGCGGCCCCGCCAGCGCACCTTCCTTGGTCACGTGCCCGACCATGATGATGGTGGTGCCCGACTGCTTGGCGATCCGCGTGAGTTGCGCCGCGCACTCGCGCACCTGGGCGACCGAGCCCGGCGCGGAAGTCAGCGCGTCGGAATAGACCGTCTGGATCGAGTCGATCACCGCGACGTCCGGTCGCTGCTCGGCGATCGTCGCCTGAATTTTTTCGAGCTGGATTTCCGCCAGCAGTTGCAGCTCGCTCGCCCTCGAACCCGGTTCCAGCAGTGAAAGTCGTTGCGCGCGCAACGCAATCTGCGCGGCGGATTCTTCGCCGCTGATATAGAGCGCGCGTTTGTCGGCGGCGATTTCCGCGAGCGATTGCAGCAGCAGCGTCGATTTGCCGATGCCCGGATCACCGCCGATCAGCACCACGCCGCCCGGCACCAGACCGCCGCCCAGCACGCGGTCGAATTCGCTCACGCCGGTGGTGAAGCGCGGCACGTCGGACGCTTCGATATCGGCGAGTCGGCGCACCGGCGCGCTCTTTGCGAGCGACTGGAAGCGGTGCGTGGACGGCGCTTCCGCCACCGACTCGACCAGCGTGTTCCACGCATTGCACGAAGGGCACTGACCGGCCCATTTCGGCGATTGCCCGCCGCATTCACTACAGATGTACACCGTCTTGGGTTTAGCCACGCGCTCGTTGCCTGAGTTGCTGTTCTTTGGATTGAAACATTGAAACGGCCGACGGGCGATCCGTTGGCCGCAGTGCCGCCCTGCCTTGTCCCGCCCTTACCCTCGCCCTTACCCGCGCGCTTACTCCTCGCCTTACTCCGCGCGCATAGGCACGCGCGGCGCCACGGCGCACATCAGCTCATAGCCGATGGTGCCGCAGGCCTGCGCGACGTCGTCGATCGGCAGCGCGTTGCCCCACAGTTCGACGCGCGAGCCGACGTTGGCGGTAGGAATCGGCGTCAGGTCCACGGTGAGCATGTCCATTGAGACGCGCCCGACGATCCGCGTGCGCACGCCCTCGACGATCACCGGCGTGCCTTCCGGCGCGACGCGCGGATAGCCGTCCGCGTAGCCGCACGCCACCACGCCGATGCGCATCGAGCCGCGCGCCTTGAACGACGAACCGTAGCCGACCGTATGGCCTTCGTGGAGCGTTTGCACGGCGATCAGTTCCGAGGCGAACGTCATGGCCGGCTGCAAACCCGTGCCTTCGATCGCGGCCGTCACGCCGGACGGCGACGCGCCGTACAGGATGATGCCCGGGCGCACCCAGTCGAAGTGCGTGGCAGGATGCCACAGCGTGGCCGCTGAATTGGCGAGGCTGCGCGCGCCGGCAATGCCCTGCGCGCCGCGCTCGAATGCCTCCACCTGGTAGTCGACACCGCGGTCGCCGTCGGCGTCCGAGAAATGGGTCATCAAGGTGATCTGGCCGACGCCCTGGGCAGCGCGCGCCCGCTCCCACGCGGCGCGGAACTTCTCCGGCGTGTAACCGAGACGGTTCATGCCGGTGTTCATCTTCAACTGGATGTTGACCGGTTTGGACAGGCGCGCCATTTCCAGCATGCGCAGTTGCTCGTCCGAATGCAGCGCGGTGGTCAGGCTGTAGCGGTCGATCACGTCGATATCGGTCGGGCGGAAAAAGCCTTCGAGCAGAAGAATTGGCCCGGCCCAGCCCAGTTCACGCAACTTCACGGCTTCTTCCAGGTCCAGCAACCCGAAGCCGTCGGTTGCGCGCAAGCCCGGAAAAACGCGCGCAAGACCGTGCCCGTAAGCATTGGCCTTGACGACGGCCCAGATTTTGGATTTCGGTGCGTAACGCCGGGCGACGGCGAGATTATTGGCGAGAGCGGAGGTGTGGATCGTGGCTGAAAGGGGGCGCGGCATGAGATATTTTCGTAAAGACGCTTGCGAATCAGCGGCTTACAGGGCGTTTTCAGAGCCAGGTAGCCCGCTGGGCGGTGCGATCAAGGATTTTGCTAGTCCGAATCCAGCTATTTTCGTGATATAAAGCCGTGCGCACAACCCATTTCGAACGGTATAAGCCCGGACGCTCAATCAGCGGCCGGGGCGGACAGACCGCAGCGAGGACAGCATCGCATCAGATGAAAAAAGGTTTTTACACCATCATGGCCGCGCAGTTTTTTTCGTCGCTGGCCGACAATGCGCTTCTGATCGCCGCTATCGCACTGCTGAAAGATCTTCACGCCCCGAACTGGATGACGCCGCTGCTCAAGTTGTTCTTTGTGCTGTCGTACGTCGTTCTTGCCGCCTTCGTGGGCGCCTTCGCCGACTCCCGTCCGAAAGGACGCGTGATGTTCGTCACCAACACCATCAAGGTGGTCGGCTGCATCACCATGCTGGTCGGCGCGCATCCGCTAATTGCGTATGGCATCGTGGGGTTCGGCGCGGCGGCCTATTCGCCCGCCAAATACGGCATTCTCACCGAGCTGCTGCCGCCTGACCGGCTGGTCGCCGCGAACGGCTGGATCGAAGGCACCACCGTCGGCTCGATCATTCTCGGCACCGTGCTCGGCGGAGCGCTCATCAGCCCGCACATCGCCGCGCCAATCCTGCGGCAGCACATTCCCACCGTCAACACACCCGCCGAGGCGGCGATGCTGGTCATCATGGCCATCTACGTCATTGCCGCGCTGTTCAATCTGCGCATTCCCGACACCGGCGCCCGCTATCCGAAACAGGAACGCGGCCCGATCAAGCTCGTCACCGATTTCGCCGACTGTTTTCTCGTGCTGTGGCGCGACAAGCTCGGCCAGATTTCGCTCGCCGTCACCACGCTGTTCTGGGGCGCCGGCGCAACGCTGCAATTCATCGTGCTGAAGTGGGCCGAGGTGTCGCTCAACATGTCGCTCTCCGAGGCCGCGATCCTGCAGGCGGTGGTCGCCGTGGGCGTGGCGGCCGGCGCGATTTTCGCGGCCTCGCGCGTACCGTTGAAGAAGTCGCTCTCGGTGCTGCCGGTCGGCATCATGATGGGCATCGCCGTGATGCTCATGGCGTTCTACACGCGCGACCTGTTCCCTGCCCATTGGGGCCTCTATTTCGGCCGCATGCATGTGCCGGGCTATCTGATCGTCGCGTACATTTTCCTGATGATCGTCGGCGGCCTGTCGGGCTTTTTCGTCGTGCCGATGAACGCGCTGCTGCAGCATCGCGGGCACGTGCTGCTGTCGGCGGGTCACTCGATCGCCGTGCAGAACTTCAACGAAAACCTGTCCGTGCTCGTCATGCTGTGCCTGTATGCCGTGCTCGTGTGGCTCGACGTGCCGGTCACGGCGGTGATCGTGCTGTTCGGCACCTTCGTCTGCGTGATGATGTGGTTCGTCATGCGGCGTCACCAGGCCAACCAGCGCGCGTTCGACTCGGTCGCGCTGATCGGCGAAGTCAAGCACTGATCCGCAGCGGGTTTCGGCTCGCGCCGGTGCCCGCGCCTTCTTTCCTCCTCGCTTTGCCATGACTCAACCGATTCCCAATGTGCTGACGATCGCCGGCTCCGATTCCGGCGGCGGCGCCGGCATTCAGGCCGACCTGAAGGCTTTCTCGGCGCTCGGCGCGTATGGTGCGAGTGTCATCACCGCGCTCACCGCGCAGAACACGCGCGGCGTCACCGCGATTCACGCGCCGGACCCCGGCTTCGTCACCGCGCAACTCGACGCGGTGTTCGACGACATCCGCATCGACGCGGTGAAGATCGGCATGCTGGCGAATGCGCCGATCGCCCGCGCGGTGGCCGACGCGCTGCGCCGGCACAAGCCGAAGCACGTCGTGCTCGACACGGTGATGATTTCGAAGAGCAACCATGCGTTGCTGCTGCCGGACGCGGTCGCGGCGGTGCGCGACGAATTGCTGCCGCTCGCCGATCTGCTCACGCCCAACCTGCCGGAAGCCGCCGCGTTGCTCGGCGTGCAAGCCGCGACCGATGAAGCCGGCATGGTCGAGCAAGGCGAAGCGCTGCGCGCGCTCGGCGCCCGCGCGGTGCTGATGAAAGGCGGCCATCTGAGCGCGGCGGACAGTCCGGACTGGCTGGTGCAGGAGAGCGGCGCGCTGCGTCTGGGCGGCCCGCGTGTGCCGGTGAAGAATACGCACGGGACGGGTTGCACGTTGTCGTCGGCGATCGCGGCGCTGATTCCGCAACGTGGCGACCTGGCAAGCGCCGTCGCCGATGCGAAGCAGTATCTGACCGGCGCGCTGCAAGCGAGCGATCGACTCGACGTCGGTAGCGGCGTCGGGCCGGTGCATCATTTCTATCGGTGGTGGTGAGGGGCGTCGTGCGCGGGAATTGACCGGCCGGGTCGGCCGGCTTACGCGTTTTTTCACTTAACCGCGGCTACTGCCGCGCGTAGTTCTGGGCCTGCTCCGGCCACTCGTCCGGCACGATAAAGCCGCGCGAGCGCTCGATCAGATTGCCCGCGCTGTCCTCGGCGAACGCGGCGACCATCGCCGGGCCGGGTTGATGCGATGTTTGCACCGCGAGCGTTGGCGCATCGGCGAAAATCAATCCTGCGGCCTGCGCCTCATGAGGTGCATGCCGCCGCGGCGCGAGCCACTCCAGCCGCGGCAACGTCCGCCACTTCTCCGTACCGGCCGCAACGAATGCAGGCCAATCGCTGCGCGTCACCCACCAGCCACGGGCATGCGCCGGATTTAGCTCGGCAGGCTCGAGCGGCGTTTCGCCGCGCCGGTAAAACAGCCAGCCTTTGATGAACATCTGCGGCGTCCACGGCCCTGCGTAGCCGACCGATGCGAACTCCTCACGCGCGCTCAACGGCAACTGGTGATTCAGCAGATGGGCGAGCTTGAGGTCGAAGCGGTCTTTCAGATTCGGACCGACGTAGTGGGATAACTGGGCGGGTGACGGCGTGGGTGACGGCTTGGATGGCGGCGCGGATGGCGGCGCGGATGGCGGCGTGGATAACTGAGAGGATAACTGCGCGGATGACTGACCGGACAACGGCGCAAACGACTGCTCCCGCTCTTCACCGGCATGCAGATAGCACTTCACGGCCAGTTCCCAATGCAGCCGCGCGCCCCGCTGCGTCTGGACCAGAAAATCGCATTCGCCGAGCGTGACGCCCGCACGCCGCAGCGGCACGCCCGCGGCCACCAGCCGCGCCGCTGGTCCGTGCTGCAGGAACCAGCCGAGCAGCCGTTCGGCATAGCGGCCGAGTCGCGTGGTGCGCGTTGCCGCGAGGTCGTGATGCAAGGGCTCAGGCGCGGCGTCGAGCGCGCGCAGCCAGTCGACGGTTGCCCGCGCCTCATGCTGCGTTTCAAAGGGATTCGCCAGCACGCCCAGCGGTGGTTGCGGGCGCAACAGATCGGCACTCAGCAGCAACCATGCGAGATCGCGCACGGCAGAATCATGCAGGCTGTCGAGCAGCGTAGCGCGACTCGCGGCATCGATGCCGGGCGCGCCGGAGGAACCGGCCGCCGGCTCCCCGGCAGTCGTCACTTCGACGCGTTCGACGCGTTCGATGGCACACCGCCCGCCGCGCGCCACGTGTCGCGCGCGAGGCACAGGTCGGCCCAGGCTTTCGCCTTGTCGGGCAGGCTGCGCAGCAGATACGCCGGGTGGTACGTCACGATCACGGGCACCCCTTCGTATTCGTGCACGCGGCCTCGCAGCGACGAAATGCTCGCGTCGGTTTTCAGCAGGCTTTGCGCCGCAAAGCGGCCGAGCGCGACGATCAGCTTCGGCTTGACCAGCGCCACCTGACGTTGCAGATACGGCTCGCAACGCGCGACTTCGTCCGGTTCGGGATTGCGGTTGCCGGGCGGCCGGCATTTGATCACGTTGGCGATATAGACGTTGGCGTCGCGCGCGAGCGTCAGCGAACGCAGCATGTTGTCGAGCAGCTTGCCGGCCTGGCCGACGAACGGCTCGCCCAGACGGTCCTCGTTCTCACCCGGCGCTTCGCCGATCAGCATCCAGTCGGCACCCCGATCGCCGACGCCGAACACCGTGTTCGTGCGCTTCTCGCACAGACGGCAAAGCCGGCAGGCGGCGACGCGCTCGCTCAGCGCGTCCCAGTCGAGGGTGTGGATCGCGGTGGCTGGGGGCGCGGCGTCGGCTGCGTCTGCTGGCGCGTGGGTCGGCAGGTCGTCGAACCATGCGAAATCATCTTCCGGTGGGGCGTCGAATGCCGGCGGCTCGGGTGTGCGGGATGGCTGCTGCGGTTGCTTTGGCTGACGCGTTTCGGCGGGCGTTTGTGCCCGGCCTGGCGCCGCCTGCGCCGCATCCTGTGCAGGCGGCGCGCGGCGTTCGCTCTGTGCCGGCGCGGCATCGGCCCGTCGTGCCTCGCCTGCTCGCGACGCGGCCGGCGCGGTTTCCTGCGTGCGCACTGCCGCCGACCCACTCTCCCGCGAGCGCGCGGCGGGCGGCGCAGTTTCCTCCTCCGCAAGCGCAGAGGCCGGCGCGGCTTCCCGCGAATGCGAGCGCGCAGCGGGCGGCAACCCGCGCGCCGCACCGCGCACATCGTCGCGGCTCGCACCCTGGCCGGCCGTGTCGCCAACGCCCTGCGCGGCTCCGGCGTCGGCTCCGGCTCCGCCTTCGGCCTGCGCTTCAGCAGCCGCTTGCGGGGCCGCCGCCATCCCGCGACGCACCCACAGCGGCGCGAGTCCGAACTCTTCCAGTACCGATTCATGCAGCGCCATCTGCGCCCTCCGAGGCAAACGAGAAACGCATCACGATGGCGTCCTCCCGGCTGCGATGTCGCGCCGGATAATAGTTTTTGCGCCGGCCGATCGACGCAAAGCCGAAGCGCTCATACAGCCGGATCGCCCGATGATTCGACGGCCGCACTTCCAGCAGCAGGCCCTCGAGTTTTTCAGCGCGGGTAATGCGCACCGCTTCGCGCAGCAGCGCGAGCCCGGCGCCGGCGCCTTGCGCCGCCGGCGTCACGCACAGATTGAGCAGATGCATTTCGTCGACGACCGGCATCAACACGCAATAACCGATCAGCGTGCCCGTGACGTGGCGCAGACAGACGCCGAAGTAACCGTTGCGCAGCGAGTCGCCGAAATTGCCCCGGCTCCAGGGAAACTCGTAAGCGATCTTTTCGATGGCGGCGACTTCGTCCAGATCGCCTTCGGTCATCGGCGACATGTACCGGTCTGCGAGCAACACGCCACTCATTGCCGGCCCTCGCCGTGAGGGACATCGTGCGCGAGTCTGGCGGCTTTTTCGGCGACCCGCTCGGCCGTGGTCTGGGCGACCTTGTCGCGCACGTACTCGGGCGCGGCCTGATCCGCAGGGACCGTGCGGCCGGCGCGAAACGCGCGCAGCGCGGCGTGGGCGAGCGGCACGGCGTGCGGCAACGCTTCGCCGTCGACGCTGCGCGCCGCAGCGAGCGCGGGCAGCCGCGCACCGAAGGCCGCGGCGGCGTTGCCCGCCAGCGTGAACGGAACGTCGGGCAACGCGAGCCGGTCCGGCGCATCGAGCGAAGCCCGCTGGACCGCGCGCCATTCGCCCTGCGCATCGTCCCAGGCGTAGTCGGCCCAATAGACTTCGTCCATGCGGGCGTCGAGCGCGGCGAGCACGCGCGCGGCCGACGGATCGCGCAGACGCGCGCTTTCGGCACACGCGAGCAGCGTGCTGATCGGCACGACCGGCAGATTCAGGCCAAACGCGAGGCCTTGGGCGACGCCGGTCGCCGTCCGCAAGCCGGTGAACGAGCCCGGACCGGAACCGAACGCGATAGCGTCGCAGTCCGCCAGTTTCAGGCCGGCTTCGTCGAACAGTTCGCGAATGGCGGGGAGCAGGCGCGTGCTGGACACCGCGCCGGTTTGCTCGTGGCGCACCCAGACGCGCGGTTCGGTGCGCGGCTGTCCAGAGGCGGCAGGCGCGGCGCCGGTTGCATGGCCGGCGGCCGACACAAGCGCCACCGAGCAGAATTCGGTTGAAGTATCGAGGGCAAGGAGCACGGTTTCAGTCATGGACCGTATTGTAATCGGCACTGCACGCGCGGATGTGGTTTGGCTTGCGGCGTGGGCGGTCCGGATTTCCCCTCGGGTGATCCGGCTTCGCACCCGGGCCTGCGCCGATGTTTGGAATAAGCCTTCAACCTCACGGCGGCATGCAGTTGTTATGATCGTCAGCCGACCTCAACCCGACCCCGCCCGGCGGGCAAACCCAAATGACCGATATCGACTCCCAGTTCACCCAGGCCCAGGAAGACGTAAAACAACTGCCGGAACGCCCGGGCAACCTCACGCTGCTGCGTCTGTACGCCCTCTTCAAGCAGGCTAGCGAAGGCGATGTTCACGGCGACAAGCCGGGCTTCACCGACATCGTCGGCAAATACAAGTACGACGCGTGGGCCGCGCTCAAAGGCACCGCGCAGGACGCCGCGAAGCAGCAATACGTCGACCTCGTCGAATCGCTGAAGAGCGGCGCGTCGGCCTGAAGCGGCTCTGAAGCGGCTCTGAAGCGGCTCTGAAGCGGCTCCGAAGCGGTAACGGGCGGCCCGACCGGCAATCGGGCGGCCCTCCGGTCGCCTTCCGCTGCAATTTTTCTGCCAGGAAGTTTCCTAACAGTGGCGCGGTGCAGCAAAACCCTATACAATGCTGCCTGCGCTTCACTGCTTTGCCCGGCTTTCTTCTAGCGGCCTTTGCGGCGCAGCGCCTCGTAGCGTTTAGCTCCAATCCAGTTTAGAACCTGTCCCCTCCTGCCTAGCCCCCTACGGGCGATCATGTCCCAGGCTGGCGGCACGCCGTGTTGGCATGTCGCATCCGATACAGCTTCTAACGAAAAGCTCGCCTTCATTGTCGCGAGCTGCCCCCGTTTTTCGATTTGCTCGCTGCTTCTTTGCTCGCTGAATCCGACGACTTGGGTATGCCGATTGGCGCCGACGTTTTAATTCCGTGTGTACCAAGGATTTACCAAGGATTCTCATGACTTCGAGCAACACCCCCAGCAGCCCGTTGAACGCCATCGCCGACCAGGCACTCGGTCTCGCCGACGCACCCGCGCAAGCCGCAGCCATCGCTGCCGCCCCGGAAGCCGTCGTCGCTGAAGCCGCAGCACCGACCGGCCCGTCGTTCGCGTCGCTCGGTCTGTCCGCGGACGTCGTCTCCGCGCTGACCGCCGCTGGCTATCAGAACCCCACGCCGGTTCAGCAACGCGCGATTCCCGCCGGCATCGCCGGCCGTGACCTGATGGTCTCGAGCCCGACCGGTTCGGGCAAGACCGCCGCGTTCATGCTGCCCGCCATCGAACGTTTCTCGCAACTGCAAAAGACGCAGGCCGGCCAGCCGCGTGAGCCGCGTCCGGCCGACGGCGCCCGCACGCGCCGTCCGCAACCGGTTGCCCGTCCGACCATGCTGGTTCTGACGCCGACCCGCGAACTCGCAATGCAGGTCACCACCGCCGCCGCCACTTACGGCAAGCACCTGAAACGCCTGCGCACCGTCAGCATTCTGGGCGGCGTCGCTTACGGCCAGCAATTGATGCTGCTCGCGAAGAACCCGGAAATCCTGGTCGCCACGCCGGGCCGTCTGATCGACCACCTGGAGCGCGGCCGCATCGATCTGTCGCAACTGCAGATCCTCGTGCTCGACGAAGCCGACCGCATGCTCGACATGGGCTTTATCGAAGACATCGAAACGATCGTTGCCGCTACGCCGGCTACGCGTCAAACCATGCTGTTCTCGGCCACGCTCGACGGCAAGATCACTTCGCTGACCGGCCGCCTGCTGAAGGACCCGGAGCGTATCGAAATCGTTCAGCGCATGGAGCAGCGCACCAACATCGCGCAAACCGTCCATTACGTCGACGACCGCGATCACAAGGACCGTCTGCTCGACCATCTGTTGCGCGACTCCGGCCTCGATCAGGCTATCGTCTTCACGGCAACCAAGATCGATGCCGACCAGCTGGCCGGCCGTCTGGCCGATGCCGGTTTCGAATCGGCCGCCTTGCATGGCGATCTGCCGCAGGGCGCGCGTAACCGCACGATCCGCGCGCTGCGCGAGCGCCGCGTGCGCGTGCTGGTGGCAACAGACGTCGCCGCTCGCGGTATCGACATTCCGGGCATCACGCACGTGTTCAACTACGACCTGCCGAAGTTCGCCGAAGACTACGTGCACCGCATCGGCCGTACTGGCCGTGCCGGCCGCTCGGGTATCGCGGTGAGCCTCGTGCATCACGCGGAACAGGGCGCGCTGAAGCGCATCGAGCGCTTCGTGCGCACCCCGCTGGCAGTCAATGTGGTCGAAGGCTTCGAGCCGCGCAAGTCGGCACCGTCGGGTAACGGCCGTCCTGGCTTTGGTGGCCGCGGCCGTCCGGGCGGCGGCAACGGCGGTGGCCGTCGCTTCGGTAGCGGCTCGGGCAAGCCGGCCGGCAACGGCGGCGCTGCGCGCAGCGGCACCGGTAGCAACGGCGGCGGCTGGGCCGGCAAGTCGGCTGGCGGCGGTTCGCGTGAAGGCGGCTTCGGCGGCGGTTCGCGCGACGGCGGCTACGGCGCACGCCGTAGCGACGGTCCGCGTACGGCGCGTCGCGGCAGCTAAGTACTGGGCTGGGCGCACGCTGCTTCGGGTTTTCGTACCGTTGCAGCGCCCAACAAGTACTCAGTCAGCTTGAAAGATGACCCGGACAGCTTCGTGCTGTTCGTCGGCAGGAAGAAACCGGTGCTTACGCGCCGGTTTTTTTTCGCCCGTCGCTCCGGCAGCCCTAAATTTCACGATGTGGAAAATTTTTTTGCGTCGTAAAAAATCGTGCTGCACGGCACAAGACGACCTGTTGCAAGATGGGAAAAATCGTTTCTTGATGTGAAACGAACGCTATAAATCACTGATTATAAACAAAAATAAATATTCAAAAAACATCTCTCAGCGACTGTTGCGTGTTCCTCGATTTGCCTAGACTCTTATATAAGACTTCACGAAACGGAACGCCCGATCAGGCCGACCGCTTCAACGAAGACTGCAAGTTTGCATGGGACCGGAGTAAGCGTCGAAGCGCCAACTCTGGTCGACAGAGTCACTTATTCATTACAGGCAACCAAGGAGCAAATCATGTCCCGTCAGGAACAAGCCAAACAACTTCAGCAGCAATGGGAAACGGATCCGCGCTGGAAAGGCGTGAAGCGCAGCTACACGGCGGAAGACGTGATCCGCCTGCGCGGTTCGGTGCAGGTCGAGCACACGCTCGCCAAGCGCGGCGCGCAAAAGCTGTGGGAAAGCGTGAACAACGAGCCGTTCGTCAACTCGCTCGGCGCGCTGACCGGCAACCAGGCCATGCAACAGGTCAAGGCCGGCCTCAAGGCGATCTATCTGTCCGGCTGGCAAGTCGCGGGCGACGCGAACGTGGCCGGGGAAATGTATCCGGACCAGTCGCTGTATCCGGCGAACTCGGTGCCGCTCGTCGTCAAGCGCATCAACAACACGCTGACGCGTGCCGACCAGATCCAGTGGTCGGAAGGCAAGAACCCGGGCGACGAAGGCTATATCGACTACTTCGCGCCGATCGTGGCGGATGCGGAAGCGGGCTTCGGCGGCGTGCTGAACGCGTTCGAACTGATGAAGGCGATGATCGAAGCGGGCGCTGCCGGCGTGCACTTCGAAGACCAGCTCGCCTCCGTCAAGAAGTGCGGCCACATGGGCGGCAAGGTGCTCGTGCCGACCCGCGAAAACATCGCCAAGCTGACCGCCGCGCGTCTGGCCGCCGACGTCTCGGGCGTGCCGACCGTGCTGCTGGCGCGTACCGATGCGGAAGCCGCCGACCTGATCACCTCGGACATCGACGAAAACGACAAGCCGTTCCTGACCGGCGAGCGCACGGTGGAAGGCTTCTACCGCACGAAGCCGGGTCTCGAACAGGCAATCTCGCGTGGCCTCGCCTACGCGCCGTACGCCGACATGATCTGGTGCGAAACCGGCAAGCCGGACCTCGAGTTCGCGAAGAAATTCGCCGACGCGATCCACAAGGAATACCCGGATCAACTGCTGTCGTACAACTGCTCGCCGTCGTTCAACTGGAAGAAGAACCTGGACGACGCAACGATCGCCAAGTTCCAGCGCGAACTCGGCGCGATGGGCTACAAGTTCCAGTTCATCACGCTGGCCGGCTTCCACGCGCTGAACTACTCGATGTTCAACCTCGCGCACGGCTATGCCCGCAACCAGATGACCGCCTTCGTCGAAATGCAGCAGGCTGAATTCGCTGCGGCCGAAAAGGGCTTCACCGCAGTCAAGCACCAGCGCGAAGTCGGCACCGGCTACTTCGATGCCGTGACGCAAACGGTCGAACGCGAAGCATCGACGACCGCGCTGCACGGCTCGACGGAAGACGAACAGTTCTTCGACAAGCGGGTCGCGTAAGCAGCCCCGCGGTCTTAGCGAAGGAACAAGGCAGACAGACGGACTAGCAGCCTTCGTCAGAAAGGCGCCGTCACAGGGAGGAGCAAGCCGTCGGGGCATGCATCAGTCGATCAGCGCCGGCGGCTGGAATCTGGGAGAGACAGCAGCAGCGGGACAAAGCCAGCACAACGCATTGTGCGGCGAACACAGCGCGCGCCGGCCTCACCGCCGGCGCGTTTTTTTGTCGGCTTCAATCTTGTCCGCCTCAATCTTGCCGGCTTCAATTCAGCGATACACGATCACCGGAATCTTCGTATGCGTGAGCACCCGCTGCGTTTCGCTGCCGATCAGCAGGCTGCCCAGACCGCGGCGCCCATGCGACGCCATGAAGATCACGTCGCAGCCGCCCTGCTCGGCCGCCTCGATGATGCCGAGATACGGCGCCGGGTGCACGCTGGTCCGGCTATGAACCGCGACGCCGACACGGCGCGCCGCCATTTCCACTTCACGCAGATGCACACGCGCTTCGCGTTCGCTGCGCTGCAGGAATTCGGACGGCGGTTCGACCACCACGTCGGAGAACGGCGAGTACGGATATTGCGGCAGACATGCATAAGCGGTCACGCGCGCGTCGACGGCTTGCGCGAGATCGATGGCGCCCTCGATCGCTTTGCGAGACAGGTCTGAACCGTCCGTCGGAACCAGAATGTGCCTGAACATGATGCCCTCCGTCGCCGGCTGCGCGCAGCGCGGCGTCAGCGTCCAACGAGGCTCGGCGTACAAGCCGCTTCAATCGATTGTAGGTCGCGGAATCGGGCCGAAGGATCCGCCGAGGGTCTGTCCGCATATCGGAAACCCCTTGTTCGGCGCGGCGCAAATCGGCGGGCGAGATCGCGCGGCGTCAGCCCCAATAGCCGGGATGTCCATAGGTATGCTTGAGAAAGTCCAGAAACAGTCTCACGCGCAGCGGCAGATGGCGGCGCTGCGGAAACACCGCATGAATGCCGATGGGCGGCGCGGCGAATTCGTCGAGCACGCTGACGAGCCGCCCCGCCGCAATGTCCGTACCGACCTCCCACCACGAGCGCCACGCGAGACCATAGCCTTCGAGACACCAGTCGTGCAGCACCGCGCCGTCCGAGCATTCCATCGTGCCGGACACCTTGATCGAAACCACCTTGTCGTCCTGCTGGAACATCCAGCCACGCTGCTGGTTGGCGCTCGCGCCGAGCGCGAGGCAGTTGTGATGCGCGAGATCGGCGAGGCTGTGCGGCGCACCGCGCCGGCTCAGATACGCGGGCGACGCGACGCAAACCCGGCGGTTCTCGCCGAGCCTGAGCGACACCAGCGACGAATCCGGCAATTCGCCGAGACGCACGGCGCAGTCGAAACCCTCGTTGACCAGATCGACGAGCCGGTCGGACAGGTCGAGCGTGATCGACACGTCCGGATGCGCGACCGTGAACGCCGGCACCAGTGGCGCGACGTGCCGGCGTCCGAAGCCCGCGGGCGCGGAGAGCCGCAGATGGCCGCTCGCCTTGACGCCGCCCGCCGACACGCTGGCTTCCGCATTCTGCATCTCGTGAATGATGCGCTGACAGTCTTCGAGAAAGGCCGAGCCTTCGAAGGTCAGCGTGAGCTTGCGCGTGGTGCGCACCAGCAATTTGACGCCGAGACGCTCTTCGAGCGCGTCGATGCGTCGCCCGATGATGGCCGGCGCCACGCCTTCGGCCGAAGCCGCAGCGGACAGGCTGCCTTTGGCCGCGACGGTCACGAAAGTCTCGATCTGCTTGAAACGGTCCATAAGCGAGGGGGCCGCGCCGTCCCATCAAGGCATTTTCCTTGAGACGCGACGCGTGGAAGGTGGTCAGTGCGCGTCAGATTAGGTGCATGAAAGTAAAAGATCAAGTGATGTTTAGCCTCTTTTTTAGCGCAGAGTATCACTAATACAATCCATCCTGACCTCTGACAGGAGTGCACGGCAATGTCGGCCACAACGACACTCTCCCCCAAAGCAGTGATTTTCGACGCGTACGGCACGCTCTTCGACGTGCATTCGGTGATCGCTGCCGCGGAGCAGATGTTCCCCGGCCACGGCGACGCGCTTTCGCAGTTGTGGCGGCAGAAACAGATCGAATACACGCAGTTGCGCACGCTCGCCGCTCCGGCGGGCGCACCCGACGCGCACTACCGGCCGTTCTGGGACATCACGCTCGACGCGTTGCGCTTCGCCGCGAAAAAACTCCAGCTCACGCTAGGCCGCAGCGCCGAAAAACGTCTGATGGACGAATATGCGTGCCTGTCCGCCTTCCCCGACGCCGTGCCCGCACTGCGCCTGTTGCGCGACGTGTCCTCCACGGCAGCGGCGCCCGCGAGCGGCGAATCCACCTCGCGCCTGCGTCTCGCGATTCTCTCGAACGGCAATCCGCAAATGCTCGACATCGCCGTGAAAAGCGCCGGCATGACGGGCCTGTTCGACCACGTGTTGTCCGTCGACGCCGTGCGCGCCTACAAACCCTCACCCGCCGCTTATGCGCTCGGCACACAGGCCTTCGGCGTGGAACCGCGCGAGATCGTCTTCGTGTCGTCGAATGGCTGGGACGTGGCGGGCGCGACGTGGTTCGGCTTCACCACTTTCTGGCTCAACCGGCAAAACGCACCCGCCGAAGAACTGGGCGTCACGCCGCATGGCGCGGGCGCAGGCATGACCGATCTGCCCGCTTTTCTGAAGACCCTGACGTCGCCCGGCCGCAGCAGCGGCGCCGGCGGCCGTCCGCGCCACAGCCCTGGCGCGTGACAGCTACCACCGGACTGCGCGACGTGCATCACCCGCATCTCAACATTTGTATCTTTGCAATCTGACCGACCAAGGAGAAAACATGGCGAACCCGCAGTCACCGCATGCAACGTTGCAGTTGCCGCAAGGCATGGAAATCACGGCTGAGATCAAGCCGGGCTATGACGCGATTCTCACGCGCGAAGCGCTCGAACTCGTCGCCGCGCTGCACCGCACTTTCGAACCGCGCCGCCAGCAATTGTTGCAGGCGCGCGCGGAACGCACGAAGCGCCTCGACGCCGGCGAGCGTCCCGACTTCCTCGCCGAAACGAAAAGCGTGCGTGAAGGCGACTGGAAAATCGCACCGCTGCCGCAGGACTTGCAGTGCCGTCGCGTGGAAATCACCGGCCCGGTGGAGCGCAAGATGATCATCAACGCGCTGAATTCGGGCGCGGATTCATACATGACGGACTTCGAAGATTCGAATGCGCCGAGCTGGGATAACCAGATCACCGGCCATATCAATCTGAAGGACGCGGTGCGCCGCACGATCTCGCTGGAGCAGAACGGCAAGTCGTACGCGCTGAACGACAAGGTCGCCACGCTGATCGTGCGTCCGCGCGGCTGGCATCTGGATGAGAAGCACGTAAAGGTGGACGGCAAGCGTGTGTCGGGCAGCATCTTCGACTTCGCGCTCTTCATGGTGCACAACGCGAAGGAACTGCTCGCGCGCGGCTCGGGCCCGTACTTCTATCTGCCGAAGATGGAGAGCCATCTCGAAGCGCGCCTGTGGAACGACATCTTCGTGGCCGCGCAGGAAGCGGTCGGCGTGCCGCGCGGCACGATTCGCGCGACGGTGCTGATCGAAACGATCCTCGCCGCGTTCGAAATGGACGAGATCCTGTACGAGCTGCGCGAACACAGCTCGGGCCTGAACGCCGGCCGCTGGGACTACATCTTCTCGGCGATCAAGAAATTCAAGTCCGACCGTGATTTCTGCCTGGCCGACCGCTCGCAGATCACCATGACCTCGCCGTTCATGCGCGCCTATGCGCTGCTGTTGCTGAAGACCTGCCATCGCCGCAATGCGCCGGCGATCGGCGGCATGAGCGCGCTGATTCCGATCAGGAACGATCCGGCTGCGAACGACAAGGCAATGGCCGGCGTACGCTCGGACAAGGCGCGCGATGCCGGCGACGGCTACGACGGCGGCTGGGTCGCCCACCCGGGCCTCGTGGCGATCGCAATGGAAGAGTTCGTCAAGGTGCTCGGCGACAAGCCGAACCAGATCGGCAAGCAACGCGACGACGTGCTCGTCACGGCGACCGACCTGCTCGACTTCCGTCCTGAAACGCCGATCACCGAGAACGGTCTGCGCAACAACATCAACGTCGGCATTCACTACCTGGGAGCCTGGCTCACGGGCAATGGCTGCGTGCCGATCCACAACCTGATGGAAGATGCCGCCACCGCGGAAATCTCGCGCTCGCAGGTGTGGCAATGGATTCGCTCGCCGAAGGGCAAGCTCGATGACGGCCGCAAGGTCACGGCCGAGCTGGTGCGCGCGATGTCGGCGCAGGAACTCGACAAGGTGAAGCAGGCCGTGGGCGGCGATACGAAACCGTATGAGCGCGCCGCGCAGATCTTCGAGGAAATGTCGACGTCGGAGCAGTTCACCGACTTCCTGACGTTGCCGTTGTACGAGGAGATCTGAGGCCGGCGTCGGACCTCTGAGCGCCCTGGTGGCATCAGGTACATGAGTGACCGGACGACGCAGTAACAACTGTAGCAAGCCCGCTTTCGCGTGTTATTTCGCGTGCTTATTCGTGCACCGCACAGGGCGCGAAAGCGGCTCGAGTCGCAAGGCTGACCGACCGGCGGCCCGACAGGCGCATGCCTGCCGGGCCGTTTTTTATGCACGCGTGACGCGTTCGGTCAGCGCGAGCTGCGATGTTCGACCCAGTCGCCCGATCTGATCTCGGGCAAGCCCTTCACCGCGTTCGGCGCCACGGGATAAAAGCGGCAGTTCACGACACTGCCATCGACTTTCACCATCACCTCGCGCGCGAGGAAGCGATCCTCGACGCCCGGATAGACCGCCTCGATCTCATCGAGCACCGCGACCAGTTCGTCGTCGATCTCATAGACGTCGCCGATCACGTCGACACCGGCTTCGTCGACCACGAGGCCCGGGTACGAGCCGAAATCGAACAGGTGGCCGCGCACCGTGGCCGTGCCGAGCAGATTGGGCGCGGCGATCTGGTTGCGCGCCGCCGCTTCGCTGATGTCGTTCACTTCACCGGCGCGCAATGTGCCGTATACAAAGACGGTTTGCATCGTCGTTTGCTCTCCTTGAAGGGGGTTCGGGTGACTCGTGCTTCTGTTCGAGCCTGCGTCCTGGCTGCGGTTCAGTTCAGCTCGGCGCAGTGCACTTCAACTCTCTGTTCACTTCAACGCCGCGCTCGCCACCAGCACGCCGTCGCTGTCCGCGTAGATCCATTCACCAGGGCGCACCAGCGCGCCGGGCAATTGCACCGCCACGCCACGCTCGCCAGTGCCGAGCTTCTGGCCGCGCCGCGGGCAGGTTGCCAAAGCCGCAATGCCGACGTTCACTTCGTTGAGCTCCAGCGTATCGCGCACGCAGCCGTTCAGGACGATGCCCGCCCAACCGTTCTGTTGCGCGATCTGCGCAAGGTTGCCGCCCACCAGCGCGCAGCGCTGGCTGCCGCCGCCGTCGACCACCAGCACACGGCCCGCGCCCTTCTCTTCGAGCGTGGCGCGCACGAGCGCATTGTCCTCGAATACCTTCAGCGTCACCGCTTCACCGCTGAAACACCCGGCACGGCTGAACAGGTGAAAGACCGGCTCGAGCACGCGCAACGTGCCGAGCGCCAGCTGGTCCTCGTGCGCGTCGCACAAGTCCGCGGTAGCAAAGCTCATGGAGTTCTCCTCGGGTCTGGGCATCGGCACATTATGCAACGCCGGGTGCCACGCAACACCTACAATGAGAGGCCCGCGGCGGTTTGCCGTAGCGGGGTTTGCATGGCGGTGCATTGGGACTACTTTCCGGGTCCGCGCTTTCGCGTTTCCGTTATCGGGATCGATCTTCACCATGACTTCGTCCGTCGCCTCAGACCTGTCGAGCTTCGTACGCTTCGCCGACATTCCGCCCGAGTTCCAGCCGACCGACGCGCATCCCATTCGCGTGCGTTCCCGGCTGATGCCCTCGGGCAGGCGCATTGCGCGTCACACGCATGCGTGGGCGCAGGTGGCCTATGCGTCGCGCGGCGTGCTGCGGGTGGCGACGACCGGCACGACGTGGATGGTGCCGCCATCGCGCGCAATCTGGGTACCGCCGCATGTGACGCACGAAGTGGTCGCTGTCGAAGACGCGTTCCTGCGCACGCTCTACATCACCGAAAGTACCGTGCCGGCCGGGCTCGATACGCCGCGTGTGGTCGAAGTCTCGGATCTGCTGCGCGAAGTGATCGCCGCGCTCGACACACCCGGCATTTCGGCCACGCGCGAGCAGTTGCTCGGCGCGCTCGCACTCGACGAATTGACACGCTCCGAGCCGCTGCCGCTCTCGGTGCCGATGCCCAATGAAAAGCGCCTGCGCGCGCTGTGCGAAGCGGTCATCGCGGACCCGACGCATGGCGAGTCGCTGGAACAATGGGCGTCCAGCGTAGGCGCAAGCACGCGCACGATTGCGCGGCTGTTCCGTCAGGAGTTGGGCGTGAGCTTTTCGCAATGGCGCCAGCAGGCGATTCTGGCGCGCGCGATTCCGCTGTTGAGCCAGGGAAGGCCGCTCTCGCATGTCGCGCTGGAACTGGGCTATCAGAGTCAGAGCGCTTTCTCCGCGATGTTTCGCCGCGCGTTCGGCGAAAGTCCGCGCGCGTTCATCGAGCGTGGCTCGGAACATCGCGTGGAAGATGGGGAGCGGGGTGACATGGAGACGGACAACGAGACGGCGGCGCAGGACCGCGCGGATGTCGCGGATGTCGCGGATGTCGCGGATGATGCAGGTGATGCAGGTGATGCAGGCGATACAGGCGATACAGGCGATACAGGCGATGTAGGCGATGTAGGCGATGCGGACGATTCCGAGCTCTGAGCGTTCGCCCCGAACGCCGCGGGCGATGCCGGGCGCCGAGCTGCAGCCTCAGACGCGCCGCGCCAGATGACGGATCGCGCCGAGTTGCGCCAGACGCGGCCCGGTCAGCTTATAGCCTTTGCGCTGATAGAGCCGTGCAGCGGGATTGTCGACGAACACACGCAACTGCAGCTCGCGCAACCCGCGCTCGCGCGCCCATTGATGCGAGACATCGAGCAGATACGTGCCGGCGCCGAGCCGGCGGTGACCTTCGGCAATCTGCACGTCGCGGATATGCAGCGAATCGCCCTCTTGCGTGATGCGCAACACGCCGATCGGCGTGCCGTCTATCTCGAGAATGAAATTTTCCGACTCGCGCCAGCTGCCGAGAAACAGATCGCCGCGCCAGACGAGATGGTGACGGCGATAGTAACCGCCCATGTTGTTGCGAGTCAGCGCCTCGGCGAACTCGAAATCGTCCATGCTGGCTTTGCGCAGATGAAACGGTAACGCAGCTTCGGTTGGATCGAACATGGCGGGGCGACAAAGATGAGTCGGATCGACGGTAAAACAGGCCGCGCGCGCTGGCAATGGCTGTTTGTCCCGAGCATACCCAGGCGCAATGGATAGCGAAATAAAAAAAGCCCACTTCTTTCGAAGTGGGCTTTCTCAAATCTGGCGGAGCGGACGGGACTCGAACCCGCGACCCCCGGCGTGACAGGCCGGTATTCTAACCAACTGAACTACCGCTCCAGATTTTTGCGCCGCGGCTTGTGAAGCTGGCTCACTTACCACTGCGTCAACACTGCATCGCTCAAACTTCCAACCGAACGACGCCGATGCTCTGGCGTCCCCTAGGGGATTCGAACCCCTGTACTCACCGTGAAAGGGTGATGTCCTAGGCCTCTAGACGAAGGGGACAACGTACTGCTTATACCTTTAATGAAAAAGCCCGTTCAGGTTTGGATGAACGGGCTTTGTCTGGCGGAGTGGACGGGACTCGAACCCGCGACCCCCGGCGTGACAGGCCGGTATTCTAACCGACTGAACTACCACTCCAGTCTTTACACCCTGGCTTGCGAGCGTCGGTTATTTCTCTGCAAGCTGCGCTGCTTTACTGCCCACCGAGTTGCACTCGGAACACTAAAGCGACGCTGATGTTTGGCGTCCCCTAGGGGATTCGAACCCCTGTACTCACCGTGAAAGGGTGATGTCCTAGGCCTCTAGACGAAGGGGACATAATCTTTTCAGATCTGTCTTTAACTCGCTGCCAACTTACGCTAACTTGTCAGTTATTTCGTTTCGTCAACTGCGAAGACCGCTATTTTAACTATGCTACAACTGTTTGTGAAGTCTTTTTTGCTACAAGCCCCAGACTCCAGGACGACTTCATTCTGCTCTGATGGTGGAGGTAAGCGGGATCGAACCGCTGACCTCTTGCATGCCATGCAAGCGCTCTCCCAGCTGAGCTATACCCCCCTTGCAGAACAGAAACGAGATTCTAGAGGCCAATTTGCGCTTTGTAAATACCCTTTGAGCAATTGCATGCGACTTTTTTCGCAAGTCGCATGCAAACCCGCTCAAGGCGCGCCCGAACGCGCTCAGGCCAGCGCTTTTTCGATACGGCTCACCACCACATCGCGCCCGAACAGCATCAGCACGCTGTCGATCGACGGCGTGTGCGTGGTGCCCGCCACCAGCAGACGCACCGGCATCGCAAGCTGCGGCATCTTCAGCTTGTGCGCGCCGAGCGTTGCCTTCAACGCGGCCGCGATGGCTTCCCTGGTCCACTCCACTGCCTTGAGCGCGGCCGCCAGATCGGCGAGCGCCGGCCGCACCGCGTCGGTCACATGCTGCGTGAGCGACTCGGCGTCCGGCGCCGGCGCGCGATAGAACATCGCGGCATTCTCTGCGATTTCCTTTACCGTCGACGCGCGATCCTTCAGCAAGCCCACCACGGCGGTCAGATCGGCGCCCTGGGCAAGCATGGCTTCGTCGATACCGAGCCCAGCGAAGAAGGGCCGCGCCAACTCCGCGAGGCGCACGTTGCCGGCTTCCTTGATGTAGTGCGCATTCAGCCAGTTCAGCTTGTCGTGGTCATATTGGGCCGGGGACTTGCCCAGATGCTCCAGATCGAACCACTCGACGAACTGTTCACGAGAGAAGATTTCCGCGTCGCCATGCGACCAGCCCAGACGCGCCAGATAGTTGACCACCGCCTCCGGCAGGTAACCGGCGTCGCGATAACCCATCACGCTCATTGCGCCGTGACGCTTGCTCATCTTCTCGCCCTGTTCGTTCAGCACGGTGGGCAGGTGCGCATAGACGGGCGGCTCGCCGCCGAGCGCGCGCAGAATGTTGATCTGGCGCGGCGTGTTGTTGACGTGATCGTCGCCGCGAATCACGTGCGTGATACGCATGTCCAGATCGTCGACCACCACGCAGAAGTTGTAGGTCGGCGTGCCGTCCGGGCGCGCGATCACGAGGTCGTCGAGTTCCTCGTTCGAAATCTCGATGCGGCCCTTTACGGCGTCGTCCCATGCCACCACGCCGTTGAGCGGGTTGCGGAAGCGCAGCACCGGCTGTACGCCCGCAGGCGGTTCCGGCAGCACCTTGCCCGGCTCCGGGCGCCACGTGCCGTCGTAGCGCGGCTTTTCGCCGGCTTCGCGCTGGCGTTCGCGCAACGCGTCCAGTTCTTCCGTCGACATGTAGCACAGGTACACCAGCCCCTCGTCCTGCATCTGCTTGAGCACTTCGCGGTAGCGGTCCATGCGCTGCATCTGGTAGAACGGACCTTCGTCGAAATCGAGGCCGAGCCACGCCATGCCTTCGAGAATGGCGTCGACGGATTCGCTCGTGGAGCGCTCGACGTCGGTGTCCTCGATCCGCAGCACGAAGGTCCCTTTCATCTTGCGCGCGAACGCCCACGGATAAAGCGCGGAGCGAATGTTGCCGAGGTGGATGAAGCCGGTGGGACTCGGTGCGAAACGGGTGCGAACAGAGGTGGTCATTAGCGGTTACTCGGAAAGACAGGCGCCGGCGCCCGGGTGGAACATAGCCCGTGAAGCAGCCCGTGAAGCGCGGCAGCGGACCGCGCCCATGCAGCAGGCAGGCGCCGCGCATGGACACGAAGGAAATAAATGCGAGAGGCGAATTATACCTTCCGCAAGCCGGTTGCCTGCCCTCGTCCGAACGGCCAACGCGGCCCGCGTGCCGCGCAGCGCCCGAGCGTTTCCTCTGCAACGTTTCATTACCGCGCCGCCGCGCGCACCGGGCTTTGATTTATGATGTGCGCGCGCTGCGGCCGGAGTTCGATCCTCAGCGCCTGGAATCGCCGCCGGCGATCCGGTCGTCTGGCTATCTGCCTGATCGCGGCCAGGGTGACGCCGATTGCGTTGCCCGCGCCGTTGCTGGAGAACCCGTTGAAGCCCTCATCGCCTCGCCTCGCCCGCCGCAACTTTTCGTTGGCCGCCGCCTCCGCGGTGCTGGCCGCCTGCACCACCACCGGCGGCAAAACCGATAGCACGCCCGTCGCCACCACGCCCACCGCCAACACGCCGCCGCTCGACAAGCCACAGCGGCCGCTGCGCGTCGCGCTGGCGCTGGGCGGCGGCGCCGCGCGCGGCTTCGCGCACATCGGTGTGATCAAGGGGCTCGAGGCGCGCAATATCCAGATCGATCTGGTGGCCGGCACCAGCGCGGGTTCGGTGGTCGGTGCGCTGTACGCGTCGGGCATGAACGGCTTCGCGCTCAACAAGCTCGCCTTGAGCATGGACGAAGCATCGATCAGCGACTGGGCCATGCCGTTTCGCACGCGCGGCTTCCTGCAAGGCGTCGCGTTGCAGAACTACCTGAACACCACGCTCAACAACCGTCCGATCGAGAAGATGGCCAAGCCGCTCGGCGTGGTCGCGACCGACCTGAAAACCGGCCAGCCGATCCTGTTCCAGCGCGGCAATACCGGCGTCGCGGTGCGAGCGTCGTGCAGCGTGCCGTCGATTTTCGAGCCGGTGAAGATCGGCGGACACGAGTATGTGGACGGCGGGCTGGTGAGCCCGGTACCGGCGTCGTTCGCGCGCAAGATGGGCGCGGATTTCGTGATCGCCGTGGATATCTCGCAGCGCCCGGAAAGCGGCCTGACGGCCAGTTCCTTCGACGTGCTGATGCAGACCTTCACGATCATGGGCCAGACCATCAAGGCCTATGAGCTCGACAAATACGCCGACATCGTGATCCGGCCGAATCTGGCCGCCATGAGCGGCAGCGATTTCTCCCAGCGCAACGCCGCGATTCTGGCCGGCGAAGAAGCGGTGGCGAAGATGATGCCGGAGTTGCAGCGCAAGCTGGCGGCGAGCCGCGCGGCGGCGTAGCTGCGTAGCGGACCTGAAGGCGGACCTGAAGCGCTCTGCGAAGCAGCTTGTTCGTCGCTCAAATGCAAAAAGCCTGCTTCTTTCGAAGCAGGCTTTTTTACGCCTGAACCGCCGCGCAACGGGTCACAAGCCGGGTAACAAACCGGCCCGCGCAATCCGTTACTGAGTGTCGCCGAGCGCCGCGTTCACGCGTTTGCGCAGATCCTGGCCGTCCTGATAGGACGTCTCGATCCGGCGCGCGCCGGTGAAACGTTTTTCCCAGTAACCGCTATCCATGTCGTCGACACGGATCGTGCTGCCCGTGGAAGGCGAATGCACGAACTTGTTGTCGCCGATGTAGATGCCGACGTGCGAGAACGTGCGGCGCATGGTGTTGAAGAACACCAGATCGCCCGGCTTCAGGTCGCTCACGCGAACCTTCTCACCGACGCGGCTCATTTCCTCGGCGCGGCGCGGCAGCGCCATACCGAGCGTGTCCTGGAACACATAGCGCACGAAGCCGCTGCAATCGAGCCCGGAATCCGGTGTATTGCCGCCCCAGCGGTAGCGCACGCCGATCATGTTCAGCGCGCCGACCACCACGTCGCCTGCTTTGCCGGCCATGCCGGACAGGAACGATTTGGCGCCGCTATCGCTATTTGGAGCGGTGGCTTGAGAATTGGGAGTGGGCGAAGAATTCGACCCGCCGAGGGTCGAATATGAGGCATTCTGATTGAAACTGCTTACTTCGTCGGCGAACGCGCCGGGAGTTGCTGCCATCAAGACGCCAATGAACATCCCGGCGACGACGCGCGTGCAAGCCTGGGTTAGGTTTCTGTGCTGCATTGGTCGGTATTTTTTGCCTAAAAATCAGGGGGCTACGGAAAAAGTTTGGTCGATACTAGCCAGTAAGTATTCACGTGTCAAAACAAATAGAAAAATTCAATCGAGTTACGCACCCAATTGGTGAAAGGGTGAAAAATCAATGGTCAAGCGCTGCTTTCAGCAGCTTTCGAGTGTAGGGGTGCGCGGGCGTCGCAAAAATTTTCTCAACCTCACCCGTTTCCACGATCGAACCGTTTTGCATGACCGCGACACGATGCGCCATCGCCCCGATCACGGCCAGATCGTGGCTGATGAAAACGAAGCCCAGGTTGTACTTCTGCTGCAACCCGCTGAGCAGCTTCAGCACCTGCTGCTGAATGGAAACGTCGAGCGCGCTGGTCGGTTCGTCGAGGATCAGGATGCGCGGTTCCAGCACCAGCGCGCGTGCAATGGCAATCCGCTGACGCTGGCCGCCGGAGAATTCGTGCGGATAGCGTTGCAGCACCGTGCGATCGAGTCCGACTTCGCGCAGCACCGCGATCACCTTGTCGCGCCGCGCCTGTGGTGTCATGCTCGGCCGGTGCAGCGCAAGCCCTTCGCCCACTATGCGTTCGATGGTCTGGCGCGGCGAAAGCGAACTGAACGGGTCCTGAAAGACGACCTGCATGTTCGAGCGCAAGGTGGTCTGTTCGGCGCCACGATAGCTGCCGAGCGGCCTGCCCTGAAACTCGATCTCGCCATGCACCGTGCGCTGCAGACCGAGCAACGCCATCGCCAGCGTCGATTTGCCCGAACCCGATTCGCCGACGATCCCGAGCGTCTCACCCTGCCGCACGGACACATTGGCGTCCGCGACCGCGCGAAACCGCCCCGAGCGAAACCAGCCGCTGAAGCCCGGCAGCTTCGTTTTGAAATCGACCGAGATGTCGCGCCCTTCGAGCAGCACCGGCGCAATCGGCAGCACCGGCACAACCGTGCGTTCCGGGCGGCTCGCCAGCAGGCGCTGCGTGTATGGGTGCTGCGGGGCCCCGAATACCTGCTCGACGGGTCCGCTTTCCACCAGAACGCCCTTCTCCATCACCGCGATGCGTTGCGCGAAATGGCGCACCAGATTCAGATCGTGCGTGATCAGCAGAACGGCCATGCCGCGCTTTTCCGCTTCGTCGCGTTGCAATTCGAGCAGCAGTTCGACGATCTGTGCGCGAATCGTGACGTCGAGCGCGGTGGTCGGCTCGTCGGCCAGCAAAAGACGCGGACGGCACGCCAGCGCCATTGCGATCATCACGCGCTGACGCTGGCCGCCGGAAAGCTGATGCGGGTAGCTATTCACGCGCTTGCCCGGCTCGGCGATACCGGTGCGCCCCAGCAGCGCCACCGCGCGTTTGCGCGCCTCCTGCGCGCTTACGCCGTCATGCACGACGATGGTTTCCGCAATCTGGTCGCCGACCGTATAGAGCGGATTGAGCGCGGTCATCGGCTCCTGGAAGATCATCGCGATATCGGAGCCGCGCATGCCGCGCATTTCGCGCTCGCTTTTGGCAAGCAGGTCCTCGCCGTCGAAACGGATCGAGCCGCTCACCTGCGCGTCGCTCAGCAGACGCAGGATCGACAGCGCGGTCACGCTCTTGCCCGAACCCGATTCGCCGACCAGCGCCACCCGCTCGCCGCGCTGGATCGCGAGCGTGACGTCGTTCACCGCGACCGTGTCGCCAAAGCGCACGTGCAGATGCTCCAGTTCGAGCAGCGGCGTCGCGGCCTGCGGTGCGTTGTTCTGCAAGCCGGCGCTCATTGATTGCCTCCGGCGCGCATGGCATCGGAGATGCGCGTGTCGAGCGCGTTGCGCAACGCATCGCCCATGAAGGTCAGCAGCAGCAACATCGCGACCAGTACGCCGAAGGTGGACAGCGAAATCCACCAGGCGTCGAGATTCGCCTTGCCTTGCGCGAGCAGTTCACCGAGGCTCGGCGTGGGCGACGGCACGCCCAGGCCGAGAAAGTCGAGGCTCGTCAGCGCGAGAATGGCGCCGCTCATGCGAAACGGCAGGAACGTGATGACCGGCGTCAGACTGTTGGGCAGCACATGCCGCCACATGATCTGCCAGTTCGACAACCCCATTGCACGTGCCGCGCGCACATAGTCCTGGTGGCGATTGCGCAGAAACTCCGCGCGCACGTAGTCGGACAGGCCAATCCAGCCGAACAGCGAGAGCAGCACGATCAGCAGGATGAAGCCCGGCTCGAAGATCGACGAAAAGATGATCAGCAGATAAAGCTCGGGCATCGCGCTCCAGATTTCGATCAGACGCTGCCCGACGATATCGATACGTCCTCCGAAATAACCCTGCACGGCGCCCGCCGCAATGCCGAGTATCGTGCCGATCAGCGTCAGCACCAGCCCGAATTCCACCGACACCCGGAAGCCGTACAGCAGACGCGCGAACAGGTCGCGGCCACGGTCGTCGGTGCCGAGCCAGTTATCGCGCGACGGCGGCGCCGGGTTCGGCGCCTTCGAAAAGTAGTTCAGCGTGTCGTAGTAATAGCGATTCGGCGGATACAGCGCGAAATTGCCCGGCGCGTCGAAGCGCTGCTTGACATACGGATCGAGATAATCGGCCGGCGTCGGGAAGTCGCCGCCGAACGTGGTTTCCGCGTAGGTCTTGAACATCGGGAAATACAGCTTGCCCTCATAGCGCACCACGAGCGGCTTGTCGTTCGACCACAGCGGACCGGCCAGACTCGCCGCGAACGCCACCACGAACACGATCAGACTCCAGTAGCCCAGGCGCTGCTGGCGAAAGCGCTGCCAGACACGGCGCGCGGGCGAAGGCGACACGAACGCGCGCGCGGTTTCGGCGCGCGCCGACGCATCGGCGGAAAGACGGGCTCGATTCATCAGCGCTCCAGTTGTTCGAATTGGATGCGGGGATCGACCCACACATAGCAAAGATCGGAAATCAGCTTGGTCGCCAGACCGATCAGCGTGAACAGATACAGCGTGCCGAGCACGACCGGATAGTCGCGCCGCACCACCGATTCGTACGACAGCAACCCGAGGCCGTCGAGCGAAAACAGCGTTTCGATCAGCAGACTGCCGGTAAAGAACGCGCCGATGAACGCAGCCGGAAAACCGACGATCAGCGGCAACAGCGCATTGCGGAACACGTGCTTCCACAGCACGCGCTTTTCGGACAGACCTTTGGCGCGCGCGGTCAGCACGTATTGTTTGCGGATCTCGTCGAGAAAAGCATTTTTCGTCAGCATGGTGACCACCGCGAAACTGCCCACGACCGAGGCCGTGATCGGCAACGCGATATGCCACAGATAGTCGAGCACCTTGCCGGCGACACTCAATTGCGCCCAGTTGTCCGACGTGAGATTGCGCAGCGGAAAGAGTTGCAGGAACGTGCCGCCACCGAACACCACGAGCAGCAGCACGCCCAGCACGAAGCCCGGAATCGCATAGCCGATCAGCACCACGAGGCTCGTTGCGACGTCGAAACGCGAGCCGTTGCGGATCGCCTTCGCAATGCCGAGCGGCACCGATATCAGATACGTCAGAAAGAACGTCCACAAGCCGATGCTGATCGACACCGGCAGCTTGGAGACGATCAGCGACCACACGCTTTGATGGCGGAAATAGCTCTGGCCGAGATCGAACGTCGAGAAGCGCTTGAGCATCAGCACGTAACGCTCGAGCGGGGGTTTGTCGAAACCGTAGAGCGCTTTCAGTTGTGCGATCTGCTGCGCGTCGACGCCGCTATGCGCGCGCAGACCGAACGGCGCGCCGTTCTCCGCGCCTTTGCGCAACTCGTGCTGCATCTGCTCGACCGGGCCACCGGGGACGAACTGGATCACGGCGAAGGTCAGCGTGAGCACGCCGAGCAGGGTCGGGATCATGAGCAGCAGGCGTTTGAGGATGTAGCTCCACATGGCGGCGGTTCCGGTGCGAAGGCGGTGAATGAATGACGCGTTAGCGCGGCTGGGCCTGGGCTTGCGGCTGCGCTTGTGGCTGCGCGAACCACCACGTCGACGTGATCCAGCCTTCCGCTGAATAGTACAGGGGCAATGTTTTTGGCCACGCGAGGCCGCGCTTGAACGCCACCCGGTGCGTCGCGCTGTACCAGTGCGGCACGACATAGTAGCCATGCATCAGCACGCGGTCGAGCGCGTGGGTGGCGTCGATCAGCTGCTCGCGCGTCTGCGCATGCACGAGCGCGCTGAGGATGGCATCGACCGCGGGCGACTTCAGCCCGATCATGTTGTCGGAGCCTTGCGTATCCGCGGCCTTGCTGCCGAAGCGCTCGATCTGCTCCGAACCGGGCACCTGCACATCCGGCATGCGGATGGTGGTGGTGTCGAAATCGAAGCTGTCCAGACGCTTCTGATAGACCGCAAAGTCCGACACGCGAAACGTGGCTTCGATGCCGAGCTTCTGCAGATTGCGGATGAAGGTCGCGACGATCGGCTCCATCTGCGCGGACGAGCCGGAGTCGTCGAGAATCTCGAAGCGGAACGGCTCGCCTTTGGCATTGCGCAACGCGCCGTCGCGATAGGTCCAGCCGGCCTCCTGCAATAGCGCGCGCGCCTGCAGCAGATTGGCGCGCAGCGAGCCCGGCGGATCGGTGTCCGGCTGCCTGGGCGGCGGACCGAACACCGCCGGGTCGAGTTTCGCGCGCCACGGTTCGAGCAACGCCAATTCACCTGGCGACGGCAGCCCCTTCGCCTGCAGATCGGTATTGGCGAAGAAACTGTCGATACGCGTGTACTGATTGAAGAACAGCTGGCGGTTGAGCCACTGGAAATCGAGCGCGAGATCGAGCGCCTTGCGCACGCGCACGTCCTGAAACAAAGGCCGCCGTGTGTTCAGCATGAAGCCCTGCATGCCGGTGCCGTTATGTTGCGGAAACACCTGCTTGATCAGCTCGCCGTTATCGAACTTCTTGCCCACGTCACGCCGCACCCAATTGCGCGCGACATACTCGACCAGCGCATCGTACTCGCCCGCCTTGAACGCTTCCAGGCGCGCCGTGCTGTCCGAATACAGCTTGTAGACAATGTGATCGAAGTTGTTCGTGCCGACGCGCACCGGCAGCGCCGCGCCCCAGTAATTCGGGTCGCGCCGGTACGTGATCGTTCGGCCGTTGTCGTACTGCTCGATCAGATAAGGACCGCTGCTGATCGGCTTTTCGAACGCGAGCTGGTCGAACGGAATGCGGCTGCCGTCCGGCTTCATCCCCCACTTGCGCGAGAACACCGGCATACCGCCGGCGAGTAACGGCAACTCGCGATTGCGCTGGCGAAACTCGAAGCGGATCGTCTGCGGATCGACCACCACCGCACGCGTGATCTCGCCGAAGATCGATGCGAATTGCGGCGCGGCCTGCGGGCTTTTCAGCGTATCGAGCGAAAACTTGACGTCGTCGGCGGTGACCGGATCGCCGTTCGAAAAGCGCGCGCGCGGATTGATGTGGAAGGTGACCGACAAGCCGTCCGGCGCGATGCTGATGTCGTCGGCGAGCAACCCATAGGCGGACGCCACTTCGTCGCTGCTGCCGGTGGTGAGGCTTTCGAACATCAGATCCACACCGGGTGCGGTATTGCCGCGCAGTGTGAACGGATTGAATTTATCGAAGCTCGTGAGGCGGCTCGGATTGGCCAGCACCAGCGTGCCGCCCTTCGGCGCGTCCGGGTTGACGTAGTCGAAGTGCTTGAAATTCGCCGGATATTTCGGGTCGCCGTATTGCGCGATCGCATAGACCGCATGCGCCCCCGGCGCCACGAGGAAACCCGCCACCGCCAGCACACCGCACAGCATGGCTGCGCAACGGGAGCGCCATGAACGCGGCACGAGCGCGAAGCCGGCGCGCGAGGGTCTGTGAATCGCGCTGCGCTGAGGTGCGCAAGGCGTTGGAACCCGTCGCGAGCCAGTTGTCATAGGGACCTTGTTGATCAGTGGGCAATTGCAGTGTGAGAGAATTCTACCCAATAAACCCGCGCGATCCGCACGCCGTTTGCACACAGCGTCGGCGTGTGCGGCGCGCCGATCCGATCAGGAGATTTCATGGGCTTCCTCGCTGGCAAACGTATCCTGCTGACCGGCTTGTTGTCGAACCGCTCGATTGCATACGGTATCGCGCAAGCCTGCAGGCGCGAAGGCGCCGAGTTGGCGTTCACCTATGTCGGCGAGCGCTTCAAGGATCGCATCAAGGAGTTCGCCGGCGAATTCGGCAGCGACCTGGTGTTCCCCTGCGACGTCGCCGACGACGCGCAGATCGACGCCCTCTTCGCTTCACTGAAGCAACACTGGGACGGCCTCGACGGTCTGGTCCATTCGATCGGCTTTGCGCCGCGTGAAGCGATTGCCGGCGATTTCCTCGACGGCATGACGCGCGAAAATTTCCGCATCGCGCATGACATCTCCGCGTACAGCTTCCCCGCGCTCGCCAAGGCCGCGCAGTCCATGTTCACACCGGACGCGTCGTTGCTCACGCTGAGCTATCTCGGCGCCGAGCGCGCAATTCCAAACTACAACACGATGGGTCTCGCCAAGGCTTCGCTCGAAGCGAGCGTGCGGTATCTGGCGGTCTCGCTCGGCGCCAAAGGCGTGCGCGTCAACGGCATTTCGGCGGGCCCGATCAGGACGCTGGCTGCGAGCGGTATCAAGGGCTTCGGCAAGATTCTCGAGTTCGTCGAACAGAATGCGCCGCTCAGGCGCAACGTGACGATCGAACAGGTCGGCAACACGGCGGCTTTCCTGCTGTCGGATCTGGCGGCCGGCGTGACCGCGGAAATCGTGCACGTCGATAGCGGCTTCAATGCGGTGGTGGGCGGCATGGCTGCTGTTGCCGAGTGAGAGCGCGATTCACCTGAACGTGTGGCGCTCTGTTCAAGCAGCTTGTGTTTCGCTGGCCTGCTGCGGAAGCCCAATAGAAAAACCGCCCTCTCGGGCGGTCTTCTTTGACTTCGCGACTCGGCCAATTGCTGGGTGGACGCTTAGTGCCAGCCGCGGCGATTGTCGTAGTGGTCGCGGCCGTAATCGTAACGGCCCGGCGGATGACGACGATACCAGTCATCGCGCGCCCAATAGCGACGGCCGTCCCAATAGCGGTCTCCATGCCAGCCGATTACGATCGACGGGCCACCGTAGTACACGGGAGCCGGTTGATACACGACCGGCGGCGGAGGTGGCGGCGGCGGTGCATAGACCGGTGCCGGCGCGACGTAAACCGGCGCGGGAATGCCGATGTTGACACCCACGTTGAGACCGCCGGCCGTTGCAGCACCCGACGCACCCAACGCGAAAACCCCGATCAGAAGCGGAACAAGACGAGCGGACTTCATCGATCACCTTTTGGAAGAATGTGTTGTTGGCGGAAATATAGCGCAAGGCGGTGTCCAGCGTATTTCAACTTTGTAATAACTGATGCATAACATCGCCCATCCGGCTGACTGGTTACGTCTCGTTACATCGGATGAGGTTTTGGTGAAGAACGGGTGGTGTTGTAGTCGGCGCGCGTGTTCGCAACGGTTGAGGTTTCGTCCTCATGGCGCCGCGTGCTGCAGCGCTTGACGGCCGAGCAGGCGCACATTGGCGGGTACGCAGGGTTGCCGCCGCCATCAGGCCATCGTTATTCGGCGCGCCCCGTCCAGATGGACAGCCTCTTCAATGTCGTCTTACAGCAGCGTTGCTCTATCTGACGGTGCTATTTTCTTTGATATACATCATGGCCGTCACCGTCCCACCGCTGCCGCCGAGAGGATTCTGAACGATATATTCGTGCTTCATGGTCGAAAAGGATAGGCGGACACTTTCGTGGCAAGTTGTTTCGTTCGCGAGCGGCGCAACGTGCGTGATTATCACGTCATACATCGTGATTCGCGAAAATTCGTGAGGTATGCCACCCGCCTTGCGCATTGTCAGCAGCGCCTTGTCGACACGTTTGCCTGTGAAGCAGTATTTCGCCAGGTTCGGACTGGCTCGATCAAACTCATGCGTAAAAAACAGGTCTGATACGGTTGCTTTGCCTGCTCCGCCACCTGTGAAAGCATGGTTGAATTCTGCGATACCTGCCAACCCCACGAAATTACATCAATTTCATTCAAATGCGCGGCATCCTGAGATTCACCATCAATGCCATTTATTTTAATAAAAATATCCTGCGCCACTCCACCTCCCTCTTTATCAGATTGCAGTTACCCTGGATGGGGATACCACGTAATACTGTAGAATTAATGAAGTTGACCGATCAATGCCCTCAGACCTGTTGCCACTTGAGGGCCGACTATAGAACCACCCATTAAAAGGACTGCGGGTGCCCGATCAATAGCCAGCGTCATCAAATGAGAAAATCCTGGAAAGGCGATGCTGGTCAGGAAGGGAATCGGGTCGAGGCCGAGAAACATCACATCTCCGCCAAAACCGGAAAATGCGGCGACTCCGCCCTCGATATAAGCCGTGACACCTTGAATATCCGATAACGAAAGTTTCCGCCCCTGGAAAGCATCGGTCATGAAAACCACCCCGCCGCTCTTAAAATCCTCGAGAGCGACCGAGCCGGAAAAATCATAGTTCCTGACTATTGTCTGAGGAACTTCTATTCTCGTCAGAGCAAGGCCTCGAGAAATCCCAGCGCCGAACGCGCCAAAATGGAAATGGTGCGGATTTCTGTCTGGATCATTCAACGATATCATACCGCCCGATATCACGGAAAAACCCAGACTGAAACCCAGCGTCGCGCTTGTATCATAGGTCCACTTGCTTTGCCTCAGATACGCCATTTGCTGCGATCCCCTTTCCCAGGAAACTTTACAATCAATAAATTAAACAGCCCTATGGCCGGAATACCTACAACAAATGCAGTCAACAAAATACTCGGAAACCAGATCGCGCCAACCCGATCAATCGTCGGACGGGGATTGGGGGAATATTCCAGATAGAGAACGGTGACCCGGTCGCCGACTTTATAGCCAGCAATCCACCCGCCCTGAGGGTATGAAGCGCGCTCCCCTTTTTTGTTTACATATTCGATCTGCGGATGACTGCCACCCGCATTTAGCGCGACGACTCGACCAGGGGCTTTGACGGCCGCGTAGAGAAAATCTTTTGTGTCGTCAATAGAGATAGCCAGACCGATCAGACAGCCAATCCAGAATATCGAAAAAATAAGGACCTTAAAGCGTCGCATGAGCACTTCATCGGTCAGCGGCATAGTACGAAATACCCTTCTCATTCGTGGTGTGTGAGTACGTTGATAGCGAAGGGGCAGTTAGCGGAGGCTCCGTGTTTTTTGGCATGCAGGTTGACCTCCAGGCAAGAGATTGAGCCGCCCTACCCCTACTCGGCGCACTTTGCTCGGCAGGTTGCACGATGCAACAGATCGGTTCGTTGTACATATTTTTCGCCACAAGGACGGCTATCGATGATTAGAGGGCATGAAACATTCAAACGCCCGCTAATACTTGCATCGGGTCGAGATCATCGCAGAGCTCGGCCCGATGTTTGCCGGTGTTATCAACGTAGCGCGCTACGGCCGTTCCGACTACCAGACAGATCCCAATCATCTCGTAGAAACTGCGGCTTGGTTCTCCGAACCGAGAGGGGCGTCCACTGCATGCGACGGAAACCGGTGATAGGAAAGGTTTGATGGGCTATGACTACGCGGGCAGCAAGGACGTGCCGAATAATGCTCCCCAAAAACAAAACCCCGCAGAGCCTAAACTCTGCGGGGTTCCACCGCCACTTCTGGCGGAGACGGAGGGATTCGAACCCTCGATCCAGGTTTTGGCCCAGATGCTCCCTTAGCAGGGGAGTGCCTTCGACCTCTCGGCCACGTCTCCCAAACTTTCGGTCGCGCAGGGAGTCAGCGCGACGAAGCCAAGATAATAGCGGGCCGAACTGCGAAGGTCAATGTCTGGCGAACATTTTTTGTGCCAGTTTTGTCATCAATGACGCAATTTATTCACGTCGACCACGCAAAACAAACGGAGCGCTCCTGTCCACTCCGTTGCCCAACTTTACTCACGCCTGATCCAGTTCGAACGCTTTATGAAGCGCGCGTACGGCGAGCTCCATGTACTTCTCGTCGATCAATACCGAGATCTTGATTTCGGAGGTCGAGATCATCTGGATGTTGATGCCCTCTTCCGACAGCGTGCGGAACATGGTGCTCGCGATACCGACGTGCGAGCGCATGCCGACGCCGACCACCGACACCTTCGACACCTTCGGATCGCCCAGCACCTGCTCGGCCTGCACGTGGCCCTTCACCTGTCCCGTGAGGATGTCCATAGCGCGCTGATAGTCGCCACGGCCGACCGTGAACGTGAACGCCGTTTTACCATCCACGCTCTGGTTCTGAATGATCATGTCGACGTCGATATTCGCGTCCGCCACCGGGCCGAGAATCTGATACGCGATGCCCGGCTTGTCGGGCACACCCATCACGGCGATACGAGCTTCATCGCGCTGAAACGCGATACCCGAGATGACTGCTTTTTCCATGGTCTCGTCTTCTTCAAAAGTAATCAGGGTGCCCGACTTCATTTCAGCGTCGAGCGGTATCAGCGGATCGGTCAGGCTCGACAGCACACGCGTCTTCACCTGATATTTGCCGGCGAATTCCACCGAGCGGATCTGCAGCACCTTCGAACCCAGGCTTGCCATTTCCAGCATTTCTTCGAACGTCACGCGATCGAGCCGGCGCGCTTCTTCCACCACGCGCGGGTCGGTCGTGTACACACCGTCGACGTCCGTGTAGATCAGGCACTCATCGGCCTTCAGCGCAGCCGCGACCGCGACCGCCGACGTATCCGAGCCGCCACGGCCGAGCGTGGTGATATTGCCGTCAGGATCGATACCCTGGAAGCCGGTGATCACCACCACCTTGCCCGCGTCGAGATCGCGCAGCACGCGCTCGCCGTCGATTTCGCTGATACGCGCTTTCGTGAATGCGCTATCCGTTTTGACCGGCACTTGCCAGCCGGCGTAGCTGACCGCGTCGACGCCGGCTTCCTGCAGCGCGATGGCGAGCAGTCCGGAGCTGACCTGCTCGCCCGTAGCGGCGATCATGTCGAGTTCGCGCGGGCTCGGCTGAGCCGTGATTTCTTTCGCGAGACCGAGCAAACGGTTGGTTTCGCCGGACATCGCCGACGGCACGACGACCATCTTGTGGCCAGCCTTGTGCCATTTCGCGACGCGCCTGGCGACGTTCTTGATGCGCTCGACCGAGCCCATCGAGGTGCCGCCGTATTTGTGTACGATGAGTGCCATTGTCGTTCTGAACTGGAAGAGAAACCGCGCTGGCGCGCTGGAGACGACCGCACAAAAGCACAGGAGCGCAACGTCTTGTGAACGACGGCAAAATGTGTGGCGGCGTAAATGCAGCACGCGTGCAGCACGCGCGGATTTGCCCGGGAATGATCGCTGATGGCTTATCGGAAACGACGGATCACGATCGCAGACCGGTAAAAGCGACGGCAAAAGCGGTCGGGCAAACAAGCTAAATTACCCGATCGAGCGTAAAAAGACAAGCCGAACAGGCCATCGAAATGCGTTCAATAAGGGCCGCAAAGGCTTGTTTCACGCGGATTTGCGCCACGTTTCCCGGATTCACCGGTTCGCGCATCCGGGTGTCCGACCGGCCGGTCAGGCGATCAGCAGATCTTCACGCCACACGATCCTGACGTGTGATCCAGCCTCGCCGGGCTGGTCCGGCAACGCCGCGCGATTCACCCCGAGCAGCGGCACGAACAGCAGTTCCTCGCCGATGTAGAGCAGCGGCACGTCGCGTTTCCACGCGGGAATACCGCGTTCCTGGAACAGGTTTTTCAGCGTGCGGCCCGGCGCATTGTGCGCGTCGCCCATGCGCATCCGTTCGCCGCCGCTGCGCGAGCGTGCGCTCGACACGGCGCGCCGCAGAACGCTGACGGGAATCGCGTCGGGCTCGCCCGCGCTTGCGTCGGCGAATATGAAAGTGCCGCGCCATTGCGGCAAGCGCCAGACCGACTCGCCCTGCCATGCCAGCTCGCTGACCGCGCGCGCGGCGAGCGCGGTTTCGTCGGCGGGCCCGCTGCTGTCTCCGGCTTCCCAATACACGAGGCCGCGATAGCTGCGCAATGCATGACCCGCGTGATCGACACGCAGCGCATGACCTTCGCCCGCCGCGCCGATTTCGCGCAGTTGCCGCAGCGCATCGCCAAGACGCGCGCTCGACGCGGCGGCGAGGCCCAGCGTGCGCATCCAGTAGCGCATGAGGTTGAGCGCGCGCTCGTCGTCGAGCGCGAGCAAGGCGTCGTGCGAGAGCGCGCGTCCTTCGTCGCGTGATGCGGCTTCCATGTCGATGCGCGCGAATTCGTCGAGCAAGCGCTGCGCGGACGCCGCGTGTGCCGCCGTGCGAGCCAGCGCGTCGCGAAAGCCGGGAAAGTGGACAGCGAGCGCCGGCATCACGTCGTGGCGCAACGCGTTGCGCGCATAGCGCGTATCCGCGTTCGACTCGTCGTCGATCCAGCGCAGCGCACGCGCGCTCGCGTATTGCTCGAGTTGCGCACGCAGCAGATGGAGCAAAGGCCGCACGCGCGTTGCCGACGCCTTCGCCGGCAAATACTTCGGCGCCATCGCGGCCAGACCCGCGAGGCCGGCGCCCCGCAGCAATTGCAGCAGCACGGTTTCCGCCTGATCGTCCGCATGTTGCGCGAGCCAGAGCGTGGCGACACCGCGCGACGCGCACATGTCGTCGAGCGCGCGATAACGCGCATCGCGCGCGGCCGCCTCGACGCCCACACCCGTGTCACGCGACACCGCGACGCGCTCCGCAGCGAACTCGACGCCACGCTCCCGCGCGAACGCCTCGCAATGCGCAAGCCACGCATCCGCATGCGCGCTCAGGCCGTGATGCACATGCAGCGCGACGCAGCGCGACGCGCCCGCGACACGCACCGCGGCATCGAGCAGCACGCTCGAATCCACGCCGCCGCTAAACGCAATCGCAATACGGGCGTTTGCAGGAAGCCTGGACAACGAAAAGCCGACCGCCTCGAGAACGAGGCGGTCGGCAGAGGTTTCGGCGGTGGAAGTCACGTCGCTCGCGCGCTGGGCGCTGAAGGACGAAAGAAAACGCGCGCGGGCTTAGGCACCCGGCGTCGTTTCCTTGAACTTGCCGTACGACATCAACCGTTCGAAACGGCGTTGACGCAGGTCGTTGATGCTCATGCCCTGGAACTGGCGCAGCGAATCGGCAAGCGCACGGCGCAGCATGGCGGCCATGCCCTTCGGATCGCGATGCGCGCCGCCGAGCGGCTCGTTGACGATCTTGTCGATCAGGCCGAGCGCCTTCAGGCGATGCGCGGTCAGGCCGAGCGCTTCCGCGGCTTCCGGCGCTTTTGCGGCGCTCTTCCACAGAATCGATGCGCAGCCTTCCGGCGAGATCACCGAATAGGTCGAGAATTGCAGCATCAGCACGCTGTCGCCGACAGCAATGGCCAGCGCGCCACCCGAACCGCCTTCACCGATGATCGTCGCGATCAGCGGCGTCTTCAGTTCCGCCATCACATACAGATTGCGGCCGATCGCCTCCGATTGGCCGCGCTCTTCCGCACCGATGCCCGGATACGCGCCCGGCGTGTCGATGAACGTGAAAATCGGCAAGCCGAATTTTTCGGCGAGACGCATCAGACGTTCGGCCTTGCGATAGCCTTCCGGACGCGGCATGCCGAAGTTGCGCAACGCACGCTCCTTGGTGTCGCGGCCCTTCTGATGGCCGATCACCATGCAGGCCTGGCCATTGAAACGCGCGAGGCCGCCGACGATCGACAGGTCGTCCGCATAGTTGCGGTCGCCGTGCAGTTCGTGGAAATCGGTGAACAGCTCGTTCACGTAGTCGAACGTGTACGGGCGTTGCGGATGACGGGCGATTTGCGAAACCTGCCACGGCGTGAGGTTCGCGTACAGATCTTTGGTGAGCTGTTGACTCTTCTTGGACAGCCGCTCGATCTCTTCCGAAATATCGACGGCCGAATCGTCCTGCACGAAGCGCAATTCTTCGATCTTCGCTTCGAGTTCAGCGATCGGCTGTTCGAAATCCAGAAAGGTGGTCTTCATTGGTTGTAATCCTTGGACTTACCGGCAGCGCGTATTCTAACCGCGCTCGCCGATGTCAAAACCATTTCTCAACTATCAATCTTTAACAATCGATAGTTTTGATCCGATCCCGTTTCTTGTTCTTCAGTAGTCGACCGGCAGCGGGTCGAGACTACGCCACATATACCAGGTGGCGACGGTGCGCCACGGTTCCCAGTTGGCGGCGACCTCGCGTGCTTCGCTGCGCGTGACCGGCTCGCCGCTGAAATAGTTGACGCTGATCGCGCGGATCAGCCCGAGGTCGTCGAGCGGCAGGACATCCGGGCGCGACAGATTGAAGATCAGGAACATCTCCGCGGTCCAGCGGCCAATGCCGCGAATCTGCGTGAGTTCGGCAATCACCGCCTCGTCTTCCATCGACGTCCATTTGCCGACGTGCAGCGCACCCGAAACGAAATGCTGCGCGAGATCGAGCACGTACTCGGCCTTGCGTTTGGACAACCCGCACGTGGTCAGCTTTTCCAGACCGAGCTTGATGAACTGCTGCGGCACCAGCTTCGGACAGGCGGCCTCGACTTTCGCCCAGGCCGCTTGCGCGGAGGCCACGGAAATCTGCTGTCCGACCACCGAGCGCGCGAGCGTGACGAACGGATCGCCGCGGCTCAGCAGATGCACCGGACCGAACTTCGGAATCAGCTTCTTCAGAATGCGGTCGCGCTTGACGAGGTCGGCACACGCCTTGTCCCAATACGCGGGCCGCGTCACTTCAGGCGTGAGACCGCCGATCTGCACCGGCACCGCGACTTCGCTCGCGCTCGCCCCTTCGCCACCCGCGGCAGCGGATGCGCGCGTCTTGCGCACGACTTCGCCTTCGTGCCCCTCGCCTGTCACACGGGCCAGTTCCCGCACGTCGCCGGCCAGTTCAGCCGGCAATGCGCCATTGCTCTTCGCACGCGGCGCCTTCGCGCGTTTCGCGACGGGCGCATGCACCGACGCGCCGTTGAGCGCGCGTTTGACCGAAGTCTTTTTCGATGCGCCCGCTGCGATCCCGGCCGCCGCCCCGGCGGCTTTCGACGATGCTTTCTTTACCACGCCGCTGCCCGTGCGAGCCGACGTGCGTGTCGACTTTCCCGCGGCTGCCGCGTTTGTTTGAGACGCGGCTCGTTTAGCCGGCGTCTTCGTGGCCGTTGCCATCCTGCCTCCTGCCTGGCGAGTCGATCAAAGGGAAGCTCGAGGTGCGCTCACACGCGCCGCCACTCGGTCAACCCGCCGGGTTTGTCTTCAAGTGCAACGCCGGCCTCGAGCAATTCGGACCGGATCCGGTCTGCCGCCGCAAAGTCCTTCGCCTGCTTCGCGGCCGCGCGCGCGGCAATCTTCGCTTCGATCGCGGCGGCCTCGAGCGCGCCCACCGCTGCTGCGCCCGCTGCCTGCTGCAGATAGGCACGCGGCTCACGGCCGAGCAGTCCGATTACCGCGCCAAGCAAACGCAATTGACGGGCCAGCGCGGGGTCGCGCGTGCGGTTCACTTCACTTGCCAACTCGAACAACACCGATACCGCGACCGGCGTGTTGAAGTCGTCGTTCATTGCTGCCTGGAAACGCTGCGCATACGCTTCGTTCCAGTCGAGTTCCGCGCCGTCGGGCGTGACGTCCTTCAGCGCGGTGTACAGACGCGTGAGGGCGTTGCGGGCGTCGTCGATATGCACGTCGCTGTAGTTCAGCGGCGAGCGGTAATGCGCACGCGCGATGAAAAACCGCACGACCTCGGCGTCGTACTGCGCCAACACTTCGCGAATCGTAAAGAAGTTGTTCAACGACTTCGACATCTTCTCATTGTCGATCTGTACGTAGCCGTTGTGCATCCAGAAATTGACGAAGGTTTGACCGGTAGCGGCTTCACTTTGCGCAATCTCGTTTTCGTGGTGCGGAAACTGCAGGTCCTGGCCGCCGCCATGAATGTCAAAATGTTCGCCGAGCAACGTGCAACCCATTGCCGAGCATTCGATATGCCAGCCCGGACGGCCGCGCCCGTACTTCGAATCCCAGCCGGTGTCGGCGGGTTCTTGCGGCTTGGCCTGCTTCCACAGCACGAAGTCGAGCGGGTCCTGCTTCGCGTCGTTCGCCGCGACGCGTTCGCCCGCGCGCAGATCTTCGAGCGATTTGCCCGAGAGCTTGCCGTAGTTCGCGAACTTGCGCACCGCGTAGTTCACGTCGCCGTCGCTCGCCTGATAGGCGTAGCCGTTCGCTTCGAGCCGCTCGATCATGCCGAGCATCTGCGGAATGAAATCAGTCGCGCGCGGCTCGATGTCGGGCCGCTGGATGCCGAGCGCGTCCGCGTCTTCATGCAGTGCCTTGATGAACCGGTCGGTCAGCGACTTGATCGTTTCGCCATTCTCGACCGCGCGGCGGATGATCTTGTCATCAATATCGGTGATATTGCGCACGTAGGTCACGTTATAGCCGAGCGTGCGCAACCAGCGCTGCACGATGTCGAACACGACCATCACCCGCGCATGACCGACGTGACAATAGTCGTACACGGTCATCCCGCAGACGTACATCCGCACGACACCGTCTTGCAGCGGCACGAAAGTTTGCTTGTCACGCGCGAGCGTGTTGTAGATGCGCAGTGATTCCATAGAGAACGGTGCGTGGGCCGAAAGAAATCCGCAATGTGTTTCATGCGCGCCGCGCCCAGCGAACAGACGGCGGGTGCGTCGCGTACAGCAAAACCGGTGCAACGGGTGCGGCGGTCAGGCTGCGATCAAGGCGGAGACGACCACGAGTGGCGAAAAGACAGTTTGCGGTTCGACGGAACGCGCAGACCTTTTGTTAGAATGGGTCGGAGTATAACATCCAGACCTGAGCCTATGAAACCTTCAAGCGGCCGCGCGCGCAGCGCTGCGACCCTCGCCGCGACAGCCTTCGGTGGCGTCGCGCATGGCATGAGCCGCGGCGTCGCTCTTGACGCCACGCGTGCCCTCGCCTTGCGCGTCACCGTGGCTGTGGCTCTTGCGGCCGTGCCGGCCGCGGCGGCCTTTGCGCAAAAGACCGCCACGTTGCCGCAAGGCCCCGCCGTGCGCGACAACACGCCGGAGATCGACACGTCGATCGCGCAGAAAAACTGGGCGGCCGCCTTGACCCAGCTCGACGCGCGCATTGCCTCGAATCCGCGCGACGCGCAAGCGAAGTTCAAGCGCGGCACGGTGCTCGCCCACCTGGGCCGCGACGACGAAGCCATCACCGCGTTCACCGAACTCACGCAAACCTACCCCGAGTTGCCCGAGCCGTATAACAACCTCGCCGCGCTGTACGCGAAGCAAGGCCGTTATGCCGAAGCGCGCGCCGCGCTCGAAACGGCGACCAAGGTCAATCCGGGCTACGGCCTCGCGTACGAAAATCTCGGCGACCTGTATCTGCACATGGCCGACCAAGCCTATCGCCGCGCGCAGAGCCTGGGCAAAGCGAGCGCGACCACCACGCAGCGCCTCGCGGATATCCAGAAGGTCATCTCACCGGCGAAGGGCAGGACCCAGGCGCCGGCAAGGCCGGCCGCCGCCACAGAAGACGACTACACCACGCGCGCCACCTCGAACATGACGCAGACGCCGAGCTTCCAGTACGGCGGCGCGAACGGCTCGCTCGCCATGCCGCCCTACATGGCGCCGTCGAAGTAACGCCGTTACGCGCCATTACGCGCCGTTACGTTTTCGCGCAATACGTTTTTCCAACCCTGAGGATCTACATGAAATGGTTGATGTTGGCGCTCGGCAGCGCCGCCCTGATCGCAAACGCACCCGCCTTTGCCCAGTCCGGTTCGCAAGCCGCGCATCCGTCCGTCCTCTTCAAGACATCGGAAGGCGACATCCGCGTCGAGCTGTATCCTGAGAAAGCGCCCAAGACGGTCGCCAACTTCCTCGACTACGTGAAGTCCGGCCAGTACAACGGCACGATTTTTCATCGCGTGATTCGCGGCTTCATGATCCAGGGCGGCGGCTATACGCAGAGCTTCGCTGAGAAGCCCACGCGCGCGCCAATCGTGCTCGAAAGCCGTAACGGTCTGAAGAACACGACCGGCACGCTCGCGATGGCGCGCACCAGCGATCCGAATTCGGCCACCGCGCAGTTCTTCATCAACACAGTGGACAACGCCGGCCTCGACTATCCGAATCCGGACGGCAACGGCTATGCGGTGTTCGGCAAGGTCACGGGCGGCATGGACGTCGTGAAGAAGATCGAAGGCACGCCCACCACCTCGCGCGGCCCGATGAGCGACGTGCCGCAAAAGGCGGTCGTGATCGAGTCGGCAACGGTCGTCGGCAAGTAATTGCAGCAAGCAAGGCGCGCAACGTAGGGCAACATACGGCACACAGACAGCGCGCCTGAATAGAAAGCGTCAGCGCACAATCCACGCCCCGGCGCGGTCCGGCGTCAGTTCACGACGGCTTGCCGCGCCTTTTACCCACCCCGTTCATCAAAGGATTCCATCATGGTTGAACTGCACACAAACCACGGCGTCATCAAACTCGAACTGGACGCTGAAAAGGCGCCGAAATCGGTTGAGAACTTCCTCAACTATGTGAAGGCCGGCCACTACGACAACACGGTGTTTCACCGCGTGATCGACGGCTTCATGATCCAGGGCGGCGGCTTCGAACCCGGCATGAAGCAGAAGCCGACGGCCGAGCCGATCACCAACGAAGCGAACAACGGTCTGAAGAACGTGAACGGCTCGATCGCGATGGCGCGCACGAACGACCCGCATTCGGCCACGGCGCAGTTCTTCATCAACGTGAACGACAACGACTTTCTGAACCATTCGTCGCCGACGCCGCAGGGCTGGGGCTACGCCGTGTTCGGCAAGGTGGTCGAAGGCATGGACATCGTCGAGAAGATCAAGAAGGTCAAGACGGGCTCGAAGGGCTTCCATCAGGACGTGCCGGCTGACGACGTGGTGATCGAAAAGGCTGTGATCGTCGACTGAACGTGAACGAAGCGTGAACCAGGCGTCGACCCGTTCGAACTGACATCAGGCACCTTCAATGCTGCAAGAAACGCCGCGGCGAAGCGTCGCCGCGGGCGTGCCTGGCGAGGGCAAGCGCCCGCACGCCGCACGCCCGTTTTTTTTCCTCTCCGATCTTCACTTGAGCGAGGCGATTCCGCATACGGTCGCCGCGTTCGAGCATTTCATCCGCGTCACCGCCGAGCAGGCCGACTCGGTTTTCATACTCGGCGACCTGTTCGAGTACTGGATCGGCGACGACATGCTCGTCGAGCCGTTCGTCGCGCGTATGGCGGCGCTGCTGCACACGTTGTCCGAGCGCGGCATTGCGCTCTACATCATGCACGGCAACCGCGATTTTCTGCTGGGCAAGCGCTTCATGAGAGCGGCCGGCGCGATCTGGCTACCGGATCCTTTCGTGATCACCGCATTCGGCACGCGTATCGCGCTCGCGCACGGCGACGGGCTGTGCACCGCGGATCGCGGCTATCAAATGTTCCGCCGTTTTGGGCGCAACCGTTTCGCGCAGATGCTGTTTCTGGCGTGGCCGTTCCGCTGGCGTCAGAAGCTTGCCGAGAACATGCGCATGAAAAGCGAGCAAGGCCGCGCGCGGCCGGTTTCGCCGAAGTACGACGTGACGGCGGCGGCAGTGGCCGCGTTGTTCAGGTCGTCGAAAACGGCGACCATCATTCATGGGCACACGCACCGGCCGGCACGGCATCGCGAGCCGGGCGGCACGCGCTGGGTTCTGCCGGACTGGGATCTGGACCACGGCGAGCGCCGTGGCGGATACCTGCGTATCGATGCTGAAGGGATTCGGGCGCTGCCGCTGGATTGAAGGCGGCGGTTCGATCACAGGCTGCCGCCCGCACGGTCGGCGTCAGCGCTCCGCGACCACCCCATCCACCTTGCCTGCGATCGCGGCCGACAGACGCCGCAGATCGAGCAGCGCCGCGTCCGCACCTTGCAATGCTTCGAGACTCGTGCCCAGCCGCTCCAGCGCATCGACTATTTCGTCGATGCGCTTCGCTTGCGTGGCAGCGTGATCGATCAGGCCGTGAATCGCCAGCGAGACGGGATCGTCCGCATTCGGCGTGATGCCGTACGCGCAGAAGCGGCTGCTTCCAGCGGAGCGTTTTGCACCGCGCGCGGCGCCGCCGGAATCGGAATTCGCCACGACGGAAGCGCCTTCCGACGCCACGGCAGCCGCCGCCGGCACGATGATCCGCGCCGGATTGCCCACCGCCGTGCCCCGTGCCGGCACGGGCTTGGTCACCACCGCGTTCGAACCGATCTTCGCCTCGGCGCCGATCGTAAAGCCACCGAGCACCTTCGCGCCCGCGCCGACGATCACGCCGCGCTCGAGCGTCGGATGCCGTTTCGCCCCGCGCGTGAGCGACGTGCCGCCGAGCGTCACGCCCTGGTAGATCGTGCAGTCGTCGCCGACCTGGGCGGTCTCGCCGATCACCACACCCATGCCGTGGTCGATGAACACGCGCCGCCCGAGGGTTGCGCCCGGATGGATTTCGATGCCGGTCATGAAACGCGCCAACTGCGAGACGAAGCGCGCGAGCCAGCGGCGCCTCGCCTGCCAGCACGCATGGGCGAACCGGTGCAGCACGAGCGCGTGCAGACCCGGATAACACGTGAGGACTTCCCAGGCGCTGCGGGCGGCGGGGTCGCGCTCGCGGATCGTGGCGATGTCTTCGCGAAGTCTCGTGAACATGGCAGGGACTGTGTTGTAGGAGAAAGGGCCGCGCGCGCGACAACGCACGCAACGGCACGGCGTGCCGCATAGCACGGCGCCAGCTTTGCTTAGAACGTTTCGAGGATTGTAGGGCGAATGCGCGAAGCCTGCCGCAAGCCCACGCTGCCCGCGGGGTTGCCGCCAGCTATCCGGCTAGCTGGCTAGCTGGCTAGCTGGCTAGCTGGCTGTCGGCTATCAGAACGCATGCCGTTCTCAGGACGCGTCGCCGCCCCTGGGTCCGGTCTTCAACAGAATGTGTTTGGCGATGCCCCGCACGATATTCACTTCCTCGCGCTCCAGGCCGGAGCGCGCGAACAGCCGCCGCAGACGCGACATCAGTTTCTTCGGATTGGCCGGATCGAGAAATTCGAGCGCGACCAGCGCGCTTTCCAGATGCGTGAACATGCTTTCGATTTCGTCGCTCGCCGCGCGCGCGCCGGCCGGTTCGCCCGGTCCCGCCGCCGCCCGAGGCGCGGCGTGCGCCGTGGCCGTTGCGCTATCGGCCGAGAGATAGGTGGTGCGCAACTCGTACGCGAGCACCTGCACGGCCTGCGCGAGATTGAGCGAGCTATAGGCCGGATTGGCCGGAATATGCGCGAGCGCGCTGCACCGCTCGACGTCCTCGTTCGACAAACCCGTGCGCTCGTTGCCGAACACCAGCGCGATCTCGCCGTGCACTGCCTGGTCGCGCGCGATGCCGGCCGCGGCGCGCGGCGTCCATTGCGGCGGCCCGTATTCGCGCAGCCGCGCGGTCAGCGCGATCGACCAATGCACGCCGCTCAGGGCGTCGGCGAGCGTCGGCACGACGTGCGCGCACGCCAGCACGTCGTCGGCGCCGCTCGCCATAGCGATGGCCTCCGGATCGGTCTGTACGTGCGGCACGCGTGGCGACACCAGCACGAGCCGCGAGAAACCCATGGTTTTCAGCGCGCGCGCCGCGGCGCCGACATTGCCTGGATGGCTCGGCTCGACGAGCACGAAGCGGGTCGAGGTGAAGCCGCCGCGCAATTCGGCTACGGCAGGATCGGAAGAATGGTGGCTGTGGTCCACGATGGAATTCGGCAAACTAAAGACGCGTATGGTAGCGCCAACGCCGCGGCCGGTCCCGATTGCGTGAAAGCGCGGGCATGAGCGCGCGCGCGAATACGTCCACCAACGCCACAACCGCGCTCGCGAATGACGGGCCAGCCGACAGGCCAGCCGCGTAAAAACAGCCAGATTACCCGCCCCGCCCAGCGAACGCTGCCGCGACGCCCGGACTCGGGTAAAATACCGCCATTCGCGTCCAGCCCGGCCCTGCGGCTTTGCATGAGCGCCTCGTTCTTATCCAATTCGTCTCCGTCGGCGGAATGCGCACCGGTGCTGTACCGGGCGGGCGTTCCGTGCTGTTTCCGCGCCTCGCAGAGGGCGCCCAATTAGCGCAGGTCAGCGCTCATTTACCGGCCAGCAGCCGTGCTGCCCCGGCACAAGGATCCAGTCTCATGCATCCCATGCTCAATATCGCTGTGAAAGCCGCGCGCCGCGCGTCACAGATCATCACCCGCGCTTCGCTCGATCTCGATCTCGTCCAGGTCAGCAAGAAACAGCACAACGATTTCGTCACGGAGGTCGACAAAGCGTCTGAAGCAGCGATCATCGACACGCTCAAGACCGCCTACCCCGATCACGCCATCCTTGCTGAAGAATCCGGCAAGTCGGATAACGAATCCGAATACCAGTGGATCATCGATCCGCTCGACGGCACCACCAATTTCATCCACGGTTTTCCGTACTACTGCGTGTCGATCGCGCTGGCTCACAAGGGCATCGTGACGCAAGCCGTCGTGTACGACCCGACCCGCAACGACCTGTTCACCGCCTCGCGCGGCCGCGGCGCGTTCCTCAACGATCGCCGCATCCGCGTGGCCAAGCGCGACCGTCTGGCTGACGGCCTGATCGGCACCGGCTTCCCGTTCCGCGAAACGGACGGCCTCGAAGCGTATGGCCGCCAGTTCGCTGAAATGACCCAGGCCTGCGCCGGCCTGCGCCGTCCGGGCGCCGCCGCGCTCGATCTGGCGAACGTCGCCGCCGGCCGCATGGACGGCTTCTTCGAGCAAGGGCTGAATGCGTGGGACGTCGCCGCGGGCAGCCTGCTGATCACGGAAGCCGGCGGCCTGGTGGGCAACTACACGGGCGATTCCGATTTCCTGCACATCGGCGAAATCGTCGCGGGCAACCCGAAGGTCTACGCACAGATGATCCCGATCCTGTCGCGCTACAGCCGCACGCGCCAGCAGTCGGCTTAAGCGCCTCGATCGCGGCGCCGGTTTCCTGCCGGCATCCGGAATACGAAAAAGCGGCTTCGGCCGCTTTTTCGTTGGCGCGCCTGCATACACCGGGCGTTCGTGCTACAAAGCGGGAAGCCGCGCCGGCATGCTCGAATGCCGGCTGCGTTTCGCGCGTTTTCGCTGCGCCCTGCTTTGCGCCTGACTGCGCGCGGAGCTTCCAATCCGCTTCATGAAAAAAGGCTTCTACACAATCATCGCGGCGCAGTTCATTTCGTCGCTTGCGGACAATGCGCTGTTGATCGCGGCCATCGCGTTGCTCTCCGTGATTCGCTCGGCCGCCTGGGTCACGCCGCTGCTGCAGATTTTCTTCACTGTTTCGTACGTGCTGCTCGCGCCGTTCGTCGGCGCTTTCGCCGATTCGATGCAAAAGCGGCACGTCATGTTCATCTCCAACGCGTTGAAGGCGAGCGGCTGCCTGATGATGATCGCGGGCGTGCATCCGATGATCGCCTACGGCGTGGTCGGCTTCGGCGCAGCCGCGTATTCGCCGGCCAAGTACGGCATCCTCACGGAGCTGCTGCCCGCGGAAAAACTCGTCAAGGCGAATGCGTGGCTCGAATCGGCCACCGTGCTGTCGACCATCGTCGGCACGATGGTGGGCGGCGCGCTGATCAGCACCTTCGCGGACAAGTTCGTCGCGCATGCGCATCTGCCGCTGATCCGCTCTTCCGCCGACCTCGCCATGTTCGCGACGATGGTGACCTACGCGATCGCCGCCGCGATCAACATCTTCATTCCCGACACCGGCGCGCGTTATGAAAACCGTCTCAAGGAACCGAAGAAGCTGGTCGGCGATTTCTATCATTGCTTCAACGTGCTGTGGGCCGACAAACTCGCGCAGATCGCGCTGTGGGTGACGACCCTGATGTGGGGCGGTGCCGTGACGCTGCAATTGCTGGTGCTCAAATGGGCCAACGTGAACCTCGGGCTGTCGCTCTCGAAGGCGGCGGTCATGCAGGGCGTTACGGGTCTGGGCATCGCGGTCGGCGCGGCGGCCGCGGCCGCGCTGATTCCGTTGCGCAAGTCGCTGCGCGTGTTGCCGGTCGGCATCCTGACCGGCGCGGTGGCGATCGCTATGGCGTTCTACAACAAGGACCTGTTCCCGCCGGGTTCAGGCATTCGCATCGGCACGTACGTGCTGCCGTTCTACATTCTGCTCGCCTATCCGCTGATGATCCTGCTCGGCGCGCTGTCGGGCTTTTTCATCGTGCCGATGAACGCACTTCTTCAGCACCGCGGCGCGACGCTGCTCTCCGCCGGGCACTCGATCGCGGTGCAGAATTTCAACCAGAACCTCGCCGTGCTGCTGATGCTGGGCGCCTACGCGCTGTTGCTGACCGCGAAGATGCCGGCGCAATGGATCATCGTCGTGTTCGGCACGTTCATCACGTTCATGATGTGGCTCGCAAAACGGCGCAGCGCGATGAACGCGCGCATGGTGGACATGCGCGCCCTGGTGGAAGAATGAGGCCGTGACGAAGATGAAGCGGGCGCGGCGCGGCCGGCCCGCGCTCTGTTGCCCCTGGCTTGTCGCCTGGGGTTAGGGTTCGCAGTGCGGATTGGCCGTCCGGCCAGGGTCCGCTCACCCTGACGACAGGTTAAACTCACGCCCTGAACAGCTAACGCAAGAAGACACCGAGGATGGGCATTCAAACCGCAACGGCCAGCGACGTCGCACAACACACCCCTATGATGCAGCAGTACCTACGCATCAAGGCGGAGCATCCCGGCACGCTGGTGTTCTACCGGATGGGCGACTTCTACGAACTCTTTTTCGAAGACGCGGAAAAAGCCGCGCGCCTGCTCGATCTGACACTCACGCAGCGCGGCGCGTCCGCGGGCAATCCGATCAAAATGGCCGGCGTGCCGCATCACGCTGTCGAACAATATCTGGCCAAGCTGGTCAAGCTCGGCGAGTCTGTTGCGATTTGCGAGCAGATCGGCGACCCGGCAACGTCGAAGGGTCCGGTCGAGCGCAAAGTGGTCCGCGTGGTCACGCCGGGCACGCTCACGGACGCCGCGCTGCTGTCCGACAAGAACGACGTCTACCTGCTGGCCATGTGCGTCGCGCACAATCGTCGCGGTGTCGCGACCAGCGTCGGTCTCGCATGGCTGAATCTGGCGAGCGGCGCGTTGCGCCTCGCCGAACTCGCGCCGGACCAGGTGGCGGCCGCGCTCGAACGCATTCGTCCCGCGGAAGTTCTGGTGGCCGACACGCCCGGCGACGCCGCAAGCTGGACGCCGCCGGTCAACGCAGGCGCCCTCACCCGCGTGCCGGTCTGGCACTTCGACATCGCCTCGGGCACGCAGCGCTTGTGCGATCAGCTGGAAGTGGCCGGCCTCGACGGCTTCGGCGCGCATTCGCTGACCTGCGCATGGGGCGCGGCCGGCGCGCTGCTGCTGTACGCCGCCGCCACGCAAGGCCAGCAATTGCGTCATGTGCGCAGCCTGAAAGTCGAGTACGAATCCGAATACATCGGCCTCGACCCTGCCACGCGCCGCAATCTCGAACTCACGGAAACGCTGCGCGGCACGGAGTCGCCCACGCTGTGTTCGCTGCTCGACACCTGCTGCACGACAATGGGCAGCCGTCTGCTGCGCCACTGGCTGCATCATCCGCCGCGCGAATCGGCGGTCGCGCAGGCGCGTCAGCAGGCAATCGGCGCTTTGCTCGAGGCACCGCCTGGCGCGGGCGTCGACTCGCTGCGCGGCGCGTTGCGGCAGATCTCGGACATCGAGCGGATCACCGGGCGCCTCGCGCTGCTGTCGGCACGGCCTCGCGATCTGTCGAGTTTGCGCGACACCTTCATCGCGTTGCCCGAGTTGCGCGCGCAGCTCGCGGCCGTTTCGCCGAATGCGGATTCGCTAGCCCGCATCGACGCCTCGCTCGAACCGCCGCAAGCCTGCGTCGAACTGCTCAGGCGCGCGGTCGCCGAGGAGCCGTCGGCGATGGTGCGCGACGGCGGCGTGATCGCGCGCGGCTACGACGCGGAACTGGACGAGTTGCGGGATATTTCGGAGAACTGCGGGCAGTTCCTGATCGACCTCGAAACCCGCGAGCGCGCACGCACGGGCATCGGCAATCTGCGCGTCGAGTACAACAAGGTGCATGGCTTCTATATCGAAGTCACGCGCGGCCAGACCGACAAGGTGCCGGACGACTATCGCCGCCGCCAGACGCTGAAGAACGCCGAACGCTACATCACGCCGGAACTGAAAACGTTCGAGGACAAAGCGCTGTCCGCGCAGGAACGCGCGCTCGCCCGCGAACGCTCGCTCTACGACGCGTTGCTGCAGGCGCTGCTGCCCTTTATCCCGGATTGCCAGCGGGTCGCCTCGGCGCTTGCCGAACTCGATCTGCTGGCGGCCTTCGGCGAGCGCGCCCGCGCGCTCGATTGGGTCGCGCCCACGTTCTCGCCGGACGCCGGCATCGAGATCGAACAGGGACGGCATCCGGTCGTGGAAGCGCAGGTCGAGCAGTTCATCGCCAACGACTGCTCGCTTACGCCCGAGCGCAAACTGCTGCTGATCACCGGCCCGAACATGGGCGGTAAATCCACCTTCATGCGGCAGACCGCGCTGATCGCGCTGCTCGCCTACGTGGGCAGCTATGTGCCCGCGCGGCGCGCCGCCTTCGGGCCGATCGACCGTATCTTCACGCGTATCGGCGCAGCGGACGACCTTGCCGGCGGCCGCTCCACCTTCATGGTCGAGATGACCGAAGCCGCCGCGATCCTGAACGACGCCACGCCGCAAAGTCTCGTGCTGATGGACGAGATCGGCCGCGGCACGTCCACCTTCGACGGGCTCGCGCTGGCGTGGGCGATCGCGCGGCATCTGCTTGCGCACAACGGCTGCCATACGCTCTTTGCCACCCACTACTTCGAACTGACGCAACTGCCGGCAGAGTTTCCGCAGGCGGCCAACGTCCACCTGTCGGCGGTCGAGCATGGGCACGGCATCGTGTTCCTCCACGCCGTCAGCGAAGGGCCGGCCAATCAGAGCTACGGCCTGCAGGTCGCGCAACTCGCCGGCGTGCCGAACGCAGTGATTCGCGCGGCGCGCAAGCATCTTGCGTATCTCGAACAGCAGTCGGCCGCGCAGCCCGCGCCGCAACTCGATCTGTTCGCCGCGCCCATGCCGATGCTGCTCGAAGACGCGGACGACGAGCGTGATTCGAAAGCCGAAGCGCTTGTGCCGCCCGCCATGCAGGCGCTTGTCGAGCGTCTGCGCGGCATCGATCCGAACGATCTGCGGCCGCGCGAAGCGCTCGATCTGCTGTACGAATTGCATGAACTGGCCGCCGCGCCGGATGCGGATCATTGACGCACCCAGGCGCCCGCAGCGTCCGCGCAAGCTCCGCGCGGCGCTCACTCTCGCCCTCACGCTCTCGGGCGGCGGCGTGCCGCTCGCGGGAGTGACAGCGGGATTGTCGGCGGGGTTGTCGACTTTCGCGCCGGCGGCCCACGCTGACACACCGCGCTACACGTTCGCGGTCATCGCCAACACCATGCAAAGCGCCGCCGACGAAGCCCCCACGCAGCGGCTGATCGAAGCGATCAGCCGTGAGCGCGACATGTCGTTCATCGTGTACGACGGCAATCTGAAGGGCGCCAAAGAGGCCTGCCGCGATGCACTCTACGAACGTCGCCACGCGCTGCTCGAAACCTCGCGGCCCGCTCTCTTCTTCATTCCGGGCCAGCATGACTGGGCCGATTGCGGCACGGCCGAGGCAGGCGGTTTTGATCCCGTCGAACGGCTCGATCAGTTGCGTCAGACGCTTTTCGCCGACGCCACGTCGATGGGCCAGAACCCGATCGCCCTGACACGTGAAAGCGAAGTCTCGCGCTTTCGCCCGTATCGCGAAAACGTGCGCTGGCAAGTGGGCGATACCGTGTTCGTCGGCCTGAATGCGCCGAGTCCGAATAATCATTATCTGACCGCGGGCGGGCGCAACGGCGAATTCGAGGATCGCGTGATCGCCAATGCGTTCTGGCTCGAACATGCCGGCGAATATGCGAAACGCCGCGACGCGCGCGCGATTGTCGTGTTCATTCAAGGCGATCCGGACCCGGAGCGTTACGAACGGCCCGACCGTTTCGCGTGGCTGCGTTTTGCGCGCAACACCCGCCGCGACGGCTTTCTGGAATTCAAACGCAGCCTCGTCAAGCTCGCGCAGATTTTCCGCGGACCGGTGCTGGTGATTCATTGCGACGACGAACGTGCAAGCAGCGGCTTTGTGATCGATCAGCCGCTACGCAATGACAAGGGATTGCTCGTGACGAATCTCACGCGTGTCGCGCTGGCGCCGCATGATCGTCTCAATCAGTGGATTCAGGTTGAAGCGGATCTCGGCAGGAAACCGCCGTTCCGCGTAAGTGTGCGCGACGTGCCGAAGCAAATGCCGATGCCCACGGCGCAACCGGTTATGCCGCGCGACGCGCCGGCGGCCTCGATGCCGGCCGTACCGGCGCTCGGGCCCGCCTCCGAATTGCCGCCGCTGTTGCAGACGCCCGGGGAGCCGCAACTGGATCAGCAACCGCGCATACCGGCGGATCAGGGCGGCGGCGGATATGGGCCGGCCACGTCCACCCCGCCCGCTGCCCAGCCACACCTGCCGGGCGCTTCTTCAGTCATGCCCGGCTTGCCCGCCAGCTCAGTGCAGCGTGGGCCCTGACTTGTCCTCTTCGTCGTCCTCGTCATCGTCGAGGACTTCGAGGCCGTCGGCGCCGTGCGCGTGTTCGTGCTGGATTTCGTCTTCGGTAGCCGGGCGTACGTCTTTCACGGTCAACGCGAAACGCAGTGCCATGCCGGCGAGCGGATGGTTGCCGTCGAGCACGACTTTGTCTTCCGCAACGTCGGTCACCACGTAGACGAGCGAATCGAGATCCTCGTCGCCTTCTTCCGGCGTGCCTTCGAATTGCATGCCGACTTCGAGCGGTTCCGGGAAGCGATCGCGCGGCTCGATCTTCACGAGATCGGGGTCGTACTCGCCGAACGCGTCTTGCGGCTCCAGCTGGATCTGGGTCTCGAAGCCGGCCTCGTGGCCGTCGAGCTCTTCCTCGATCTTGGGGAACGTGCCATCATAGCCGCCGTGCAGATAGACCATCGGCTCGTCGCTTTCCTCGATCAGATTGCCCTGCGCATCCGACAGCTTGTAAGCGACCGACACGACGGTGTTCTTTGCGATTTTCATTCGATTCTCCAGAATACAACTCACATTATACGATGCCCAAGCGGCCCACTGACCACCCGGCCGACACTGCATCGGCACGCAATCCGTCGCCGGCTGCAAAGCCGGCTCTGCCCGCTCTTCCGGTTCTGCCGCCCTCGCCAGACATGCCGACAGCGCTGCTCGGCAATCTCACGCCGTCGCAATTCATGCGCCGCTACTGGCAAAAAAAGCCGCTGCTGATTCGCCAGGCGATCCCGAATGTAGAGGCGCCGCTCTCGCGCGAAGAATTTTTCGAGCTGGCCGATCAGGACGAAGTCGAAGCACGTCTGATCACGCACTTCCGCAATAAGTGGCAACTGGAGCACGGCCCGTTCGCGCCTGACGAACTGCCTTCGCTGAAGCAGCGCGCATGGACATTGCTCGTGCAAGGCGTGGATCTCTACGACGATCGCGCGCGCGCCTTGCTCGACCGCTTCCGCTTCGTGCCCGACGCGCGCCTGGACGATCTGATGATCTCGTATGCAACCGACGGCGGCGGCGTAGGCCCCCACTTCGATTCCTACGACGTGTTTCTCCTGCAGGTCAAAGGCAAGCGTCGCTGGCGCATCAGCGCGCAGAAAGATCTGACACTGCAAGCCGGTTTACCTTTGAAAGTTTTACAGAATTTCCACGCCGAACAGGAGTGGCTGCTCGAACCGGGCGACATGTTGTACCTGCCGCCGCACATCGCGCATGATGGGATCGCCGAAGGCGAATGCATGACCTGCTCGATCGGTTTTCGCGCGCCCTCCGCGAGCGAACTGACCGCGCAGTTCCTCTATCATCTGGCCGAGCGAGGCGAAGCGGCGGGCCACGCAGGCGCGCTTTATCGCGATCCGCAGCAGCCCGCTGTCGAGCGTCCGGCGGAGCTGCCCGCGGCGCTTGTCGAAAGAGTTGGCGCAATCCTTGCTGGTATCAAATGGAAAGAGCAGGATATTGCGTCGTTCCTTGGCACGTATCTCAGCGAACCCAAGCCGAGTGTCGTCTTTGATCCGCCGCAAAGACCGCTTGATGAAGCACGTTTCATCAGTCAGGCATCGAAGTCAGGTATTCGGCTGGACCGCAAGACTAATTTGTTGTACAACCGCCGTTTTTTCTTCATAAATGGAGAGGAAACATCATTCGATGGCGCAAAAAAGTGGTTGTTTGACCTCGCAGATCACCGGTGTATGAGTGCGAAACGCTTTGTAACACTCTCGCACGATTCGTCGGTGACAGCACGGCTACACGAGTGGTATTGTGCGGGCTGGATACAAGTGGGCGAGCTTGCATAACTCTGCCTGCCTGCTATACCGTACAGTGAAATTTTGTATGAGAAAGACAACGTATTGACCCCGGATTTATGGATTGTCAGTACGAAAGTGCATATAATTTCCGCCCAAGCCGTAGGGAAGATTCCAGCTCGTCAGAAGAGCGTCTCCACCAGCGGCCCAGGTCGGTGTTGGAGCACATTACCGGTTTTATTTTGCGCTGTTGCTTACCTTTAAACCATAAAAGGACGTGATCATGAAGAAATCCCTCCTCGTAGCATCCCTGTTGGCAGCTGTGGCACTGGCTGCATGCAACAAGAGCAACGACCAGGCCGCTGCCCCGGCTAGCGACGCAGCTGCTGCTTCGGCACCGGCTGCTGCAGCTTCGGATTCGGCTGCTGCTGCTTCGGGTGCTGCTGCTGCTGCGAGCGACGCTGCTGCTTCGGCTACGTCCGCTGCTTCGGACGCAGGTGCTGCTGCTTCGGACGCTGCTGCTTCGGCTGCAGCTCCGGCTTCGGGCGCAAGCCAGTAAGCTGTCACATAGGGCTCGCCTCTGGGCGAAAACTGCATCGGGAAGTCACCTCGATTTCCCGGGCAGTAAAGCAAAACGCCACGGACTCACATCCGTGGCGTTTTGTCATTTAAGAGCCGCTATTTACAACGGCGCTTATTGATTCCAATCAGCTATTGAGCCGGCGTTTCGTTCTCTTCGAAAAACTCGCGCACTACCTCGATCTCGCGTGTGCGTTTAAATGGCGGCAGGCTCTGCCAGATACGGCGCCCATACGGTTTGTCGACGAGTCGCGTATCGCAGATCATCAGCACGCCGCGATCGGTCTCAGCGCGGATCAGGCGCCCTGCGCCCTGCTTGAGGGTAATCACCGCCTGCGGCAGCTGATGCACGGCGAACGGGCTCAAACCTTTTTTGGTCAACGCATCGAGACGCGCCGACAGAACCGGATCGTCGGGCGGCGCAAACGGCAGCTTGTCGATCACCACCAGCGACAATGCGTCGCCGCGCACATCCACGCCCTCCCAGAAGCTCTGGCTGCCCACCAGAATCGCGTTGCCATACGAGCGGAAGCGATCCAGCAGCTCGGTGCGGCTCGCGTCGCCCTGCACGAGCAGCGGATAGTTCCAGCCGCGCGCCTCGATCGTGTCGCGTAGCTTGGCCGAGATGCGGTCCACCGCGCGCAGCGTCGTGCATAACATGAAGACGCCACCGCCCGATGCCTCGATCGCCGGCAATGCGGCGTCGAACACGGCGTCGGTGAACATCGGCGAAGACGGCTGCGGCAAATTGCGCGGCACGTATAGCAACCCCTGCGTCGGATAATCGAAGGGACTGGGCAGCGTCATCGAGCGCTTCGCGTTCAGGCCCATCTGCGCGGCGTAGTGCGTGAAATCGCCGCGCACCGACAGCGTGGCCGACGTGAAAATCCACGCGCGCGGCACGCCGGCGCGCTGCTTCGCGAAAATCGGCGCGACCGACAACGGCGTTTCGTGCAACTGCACGGTATGCGAAAAGACTTCGACCCAGCGCACCTTTTCATTCGGGTCGGCGCGCTCGGCCTTGCCGTCCGCCGAGGCTGTGTCAGCGGCCTCGCGCTCGGCCTGCGTGGGCGGTGTGGTCCAGCCGGCAAGCACGCCTTGCAGTTCGCGGGCGCGGCGCAGACACGCGCCGATCGATTCGGCGCGCTCGGCCTGCCCCGCCAGCGCGGACGCAAGGGCATCGAGCTCGGTCTCCAGCGTTTCCAGTGCGGGGAACAATGGATGATCGTCCGGCAACTGGCCGATCGACAGGCGCACCGAGTCTTCCTTGAAGGCAAGCCGCACGTCGCGCGCCGCGCGCTCGAGCGTGGAGCCGAGCGTGACCCAATCGACCGTTTCGCGCGCATGACCCAGACCCTCGGCCACCGAATCGCGAGCCAGTTCGAGAAACTGCGTGGTCGAGAGTGTCTCGCCGAAAAACAACGTTGCGGTTTCGGGCAACTGGTGCGCTTCGTCGAAGATGATGGTGTTGGCGGTGGGCAGCAGTTCAGCCATGCCCGTGTCGCGCAACATGATGTCGGCGAAAAACAGATGGTGGTTCACCACCACGATATCCGCCTGCTGCGCCTCGCGGCGCGCCTGCATTACGAAGCAGTCCTTGTAATGCGGGCACTCCTGGCCAAGACAGTTTTCGCGTGTCGACGTGACCATCGACCACACCGCCGCCGTTTCGGGCACGCTGGCCAGTTCGGCCTTGTCGCCGGTGCGCGTGATCTTGGCGAAGCGCACGATATCCTGCAGATACGAGGTTTCCTGACGCGACGGCAGACGGCCGTTATCCGCGGTGCGCTGCAGATAGTAGTGGCACAGGTAATTCGCGCGCCCCTTGAGCATTGCGACCGAGACCGGCACCGCGAGCGCATCGCGCACGGTCGGAATATCGCGCTGAAAAAGCTGATCCTGCAGATGCTTCGTGCCGGTGGAGACGATTACCTTGCCGCCCCACAGCATGGCCGGCACGAGATACGCGTAGGTCTTGCCCGTGCCCGTACCGGCTTCGACGATCAGCGTGTTTTCGCTGCCGTCGAGTCCGCCCGATTCGGCGCTCTCAGCGGCCTCGGCGACGGCATCCGCACCCGGCGCCTGCAGACGCCGTGCCGGACGCTTCTGCGCCTCGAACATCGCGGGCTCGGGCATCGCGCGGCCCGACGCCTCCATTGCCGCGGCCACGGCGCGTGACATTTCGATCTGCGACGCGCGCGAGCGGTAGCCGTCGATCTGCCGGGCCAGCAAGCCGTTGTCGGCGAAGATCTCGTCCAGTTCGGCGGCGCGGCGCGGGTTCAGCGACGCGCTCAATGCGGACGCGGCGGGACGCGGCGCCGGTGTAACGGCGCTGGCTGCGTCCTCGCCCGGCGTGGCACGGGATGAAGTTTCAAGCGGTGAATTCAAGGCAAGCGTTTCCTGCAAAGTCCGGCTCGCGCGACGCGCGCCCGGCGCCTGCCAGGCCGCGAACTCAGGCGCGTGCGTCCGGTTCGAGCTGCAATTGCAGCAAGATGATGGTGTCCTTGACTTTGAGTTTGCGCTTTTTCAGGCGCTGCAACTCGAAGTCGTCGATGCCGGGCTCATCCGACATTCGGTCGATCAGGCGATCGAGCCCACTATGCTCCGATTCCAGTTGCAGAATACGGTCGCGAAGTGTGTCCGCGTTGATGACGTGATGTTGATCGCGCATACTCGCCTCCTCTCGTCGACGGCGCGGGCGGCGTGTGCTGCCCGCTGCCTGAGGTTGCTGTCCGGCTTAAAACGCGTTACGGCGACTGCGGCCCTGCCACGCACGCTCAGGGCCCACTGCGGGAATCTTACTGCTGCTCCTGTTGCTGCTTTTGCTGCTCTTCGAGTTGCTGCTGTTTCAACGCATCCTGACGTTTCTGCTCGGCCTTCTCGGCCGCCTGCCTCTGACGCGCTTCCACGTCGGCCTTGTGCTGCGCCGCGTCCGCCTGCTTCTTTTCGAACGTCTGCTGCTTCTGCACGCGCTCCTGAGCCTTCTGCGCACCTTGCGCACGCGCCTCGTCGAGCTTGCGCTGGAAGTCGGCCTGCTTCTGATCGTACGCCTGCCGGTTGGCCGCCGCCTGCGACGGACTGATGCCGCGCTGCGCCTGATCCAGCGCATGCTGACGCTGCTTCTCCTGATACGCCTGCTCGTTCGCGCTGCGCTGCGGCGCCTCGGCGGCGCGCTGCGCCTGATCGAGTTGATGCTGGCGCTGCTTGTCTTCGTAAGCCTGCGCGTTGCGCGCGTCTTCGGCGGCGCGCTGCGGCGCGCTCGCTTCGTCCTGCGCGCGTTTGAGCGCGGCCTGCTCGTCACGGGTGCGGGCGCGCTGCGTGCGCTGTTCGCCGTCGAGCGCGAGCTGTTCCTTGCGAATATCCGCCTGTACCGAACGCATGTTGTCGCGCGCCTTGTTCAGGCAGTAGTTGACGAAGAACCTGCTATAGCAGTCGTGTTCCGCGACGCCATAGCGATAGTTGTTCTCCTCGGTGCGCTGATCCAGGACTTTTTGCCGCGCGTCGAAATCGCTGCCGGACGATACCGCGTTGCCGGCGTTGTCCGTGCCGTCGCCAGTCGTTCCGCCCTGCGCATTCGTGGCGCTCGTGGCCTCCCCGCCCGCCGCAGCGGCCGGCGCGAGAGCGCCGGCGGGCCGCGCGGCGCTGCTGCTCGCAGGCGTCGCGGATTGCGCCACGGCCGGCGTGGAGGCGGCTAACGCAACAGCGAGGACGCATGACGCGCACGACGCGAAAAACATTCCACTGGAACGAGACGCGGAGCTGAACACCGGGCCCGAAACCGACACGAGCGAGCCGACCGGCGCGCGCAGCACGAGCGGCGAAAAACGCGACAACGAGCGCAGCAACAAACGCGACAGGAAACGCGATGAAGAAAACAGCGGCGGTTGTGTCAAGCGAGAGACCAAGCGGGAGCCCAGGCGGTTGAGGGACAAGGAGATTGGCAACGTCGTAGAGGGTCAACGGAACATGCCCGAAATTCTATCACCCTGCGGTTGAGCCCTTTTGCATTTATGGCAAAATGCCCCGCTCCAGCAACCTGGTCGCAGCGCGCACGCCCGGCGTGCCCGGACGCGCCCCACGTGGCCTCACGTGCGGTTAGCGCGCGGCCCCCGAACTGAGTCCGCAGGAACACCAAGACCTTATGACGGAAACCGTAGCACTCAAGATCGTACAGCGCATCGCCGCCGAACTGTCCGTCCAGCCGCGCCAGGTCGCGGCCGCGGTGCAACTTCTCGACGAAGGAGCGACTGTTCCGTTCATCGCCCGCTACCGTAAGGAAGTGACCGACAATCTCGACGACACGCAGTTGCGCAACCTCGAGGAACGCCTGCTGTATCTGCGCGAGCTGGAAGACCGGCGCGCGGCGATCATCGCCAGCATCGACGAACAGGGCAAGCTCACCGACGAGCTGCGCGCCGCGATCGAAGGCGCCGACAGCAAGCAGGTGCTGGAAGACCTGTATCTCCCGTACAAGCCGAAGCGCCGCACGCGCGCGCAGATCGCCCGCGAAGCGGGCCTTCAGCCGCTCGCCGACGCGCTGCTGGCCAATCCGCGGCTCGACCCGCAAACCGAAGCCGCCGCCTACGTGGACGCCGAGAAAGGCGTCGCCGACGTCAAGGCCGCGCTCGACGGCGCGCGCGACATCCTTTCGGAGCAGTTCGGCGAAACGGCCGAGTTGCTCGGCAAGCTGCGCGACTACCTGTTCAACCAGGGCGTGGTGTCGTCGAAAGTGGTGGAAGGCAAGGAAAACGCCGAAGAAGAGAAGTTCCGCGATTATTACGACTACTCGGAAACCATCCGCACCGTGCCGTCGCATCGCGCGCTGGCGCTGTTCCGCGGCCGCAATGCCGGCGTGCTGATGGTCAAGCTCGGCCTCGGCGAAGAACTCGACGCGCAGGTGCCGCATCCGGGCGAAGCGCTGATCGCGCGCCACTTCGGCATTGCCAATCAGAACCGTCCGGCCGACAAGTGGCTCTCCGATGTGTGCCGCTGGTGCTGGCGCGTGAAGGTGCAGCCGCATATCGAAAACGAATTGCTGACCAATCTGCGCGACGAAGCCGAGCACGAAGCGATCCGCGTGTTCGCGCGCAATCTGAAGGACTTGTTGCTCGCCGCGCCCGCTGGCCCGAAAGCCGTGATTGGCCTCGATCCGGGCATGCGCACCGGCGTGAAGGTGGCCGTGGTTGATCGCACCGGCAAGGTGCTCGCCACCGACGTGATCTATCCGCACGAGCCGCGCCGCGACTGGGACGGCTCGATCGCGAAACTCGCGCGCATCTGCGCGCAGACGCAGGCTGAACTGATCAGCATCGGCAACGGCACGGCGTCGCGTGAAACGGACAAGCTCGCGAGCGAACTGATCGCGCGTCATCCGGAATTCAAGCTGCAGAAGATCGTCGTGTCCGAAGCCGGCGCGTCGGTGTACTCGGCCTCTGAACTCGCGGCGAAGGAATTCCCCGACATGGACGTGTCGCTGCGCGGCGCGGTGTCGATTGCACGCCGTCTGCAGGATCCGCTTGCGGAACTGGTGAAGATCGAGCCGAAGGCGATCGGCGTCGGCCAGTATCAGCACGACGTGAACCAGCGCGAACTGGCCCGTTCGCTCGATGCCGTGGTCGAAGACTGCGTGAACGCCGTCGGCGTGGATGCGAATACCGCGTCCGTCGCGCTGCTCGCCCGCGTGTCGGGTCTGAATGCCACGCTGGCGCGCAATATCGTCGACTATCGCGATGCGAACGGCCCGTTCCCGTCGCGCGAACATCTGCGCAAGGTGCCGCGTCTGGGCGACAAGACCTTCGAGCAGGCCGCCGGGTTCCTGCGCATCAACAACGGTGAGAATCCGCTCGACCGTTCGTCGGTTCACCCGGAAGCGTATCCGGTCGTCGAACGCATGCTCGCGAAAATCAGCAAGCATGTGGGTGAAGTGCTGGGCAATCGGGACGCACTGCGCGGGTTGTCGCCCGCGGAATTCGTCGACGATCGCTTCGGTCTGCCGACCGTGCGCGACATTCTGCTCGAACTCGAAAAGCCGGGCCGCGATCCACGCCCCGAATTCAAGACCGCGACGTTCCGCGAAGGCGTCGAGAAGGTCAGCGATTTGACACCGGGCATGGTGCTCGAAGGCGTCGTAACGAACGTGGCGGCATTCGGCGCGTTCATCGACATCGGTGTGCATCAGGACGGTCTGGTGCACGTGTCGGCCATGTCGACGAAGTTCATCAAGGACCCGCATGAAGTCGTCAAGGCCGGCCAGATCGTCAAGGTGAAGGTGCTGGAAGTGGACGTGAAGCGCCAGCGTATCGCGCTGACCATGCGGATGGACGACGAAGTCGGCGCAGCGTCGGCGCGCAGCGGCGGCGCCCAGCAGGACCGCGGCGGCGCGGGCCGCTCAGGTGGCGGCGGACGCGGCGCGCCGCAACAGCGCTCGCGTGAGCCGGAACCGGGCGGCGCAATGGCGGCGGCATTCGCCAAGCTCAAGCAGAAGTAAGCTCGCGGGTTAAGCGCGTGATTCGCTCACGCGCTGGCTGCGCTGGCCGAGCGCCGCGCTTTGCGTGCTCACTTGCCGTGCTCATTGCTCTGCCGAACACGCGGCAAATAAAAAACCCACGCATTCACGTGGGTTTTTTTTCGCCCCTATTTCCAGGCACATCCGCGAATCCTCGGCGACGGTCAAATCTCGATCTTCGTCCCCAACTCCACCACCCGGTTGGCCGGAATACTGAAGAAGTCCGTCGGCTTGGCGGCGTTCTGGTGCATCCACGCGAACACACGTTCGCGCCACACGGACATGCCCGGCAATTGCGTCGGCACCACCGTTTCGCGCGCGAGGAAGAACGACGTGTCCATCAGCTCGAAGGTCATGTCATGCGTGCGGCCGACTTCCAGCAGGACCGCCTTCACGTCAGGCGTTTCGTTGAACCCGTAGGCCGCCTTGACGAGATACAGCCCACCGTCGATATCCTTCACCGTCACACGGTCCGCATCGTTCACGTACGGAATATCGCGCGTCACGAAGGTCAGGAAGATGGTGCGCTCATGCAGCACCTTGTTGTGCTTCAGGTTGTGCAGCAGGCTCACCGGCACGAGCGAATCGCTGCCGGTCAGATAGATCGCCGTGCCCGACACGCGGTGCGGCGGATGCGCGAGCAGCCCTTGCAGGAACGGCATGAGCGGAATACCGTCGGCCGCCGTGCGCTCCTTGACGATCATGCGCCCCTTGTACCAGGTCATCAGCAGGAAGAACAGCAACGCGCCGATGCCGAGCGGCAGCCAGCCGCCCTCTTCGACCTTCAGCAGATTAGCGCCGAAAAAGCCGAGATCCACCGTCATGAATACGCCGATGATCAGCGCCACCAGCAGCTTGTTCCAGTTCCACACCTTCACCATCACCACGCAGGCGAGAATCGTGGTGATCACCATCGTGGCCGTCACCGCAATACCGTATGCGGCCGCGAGATTGTCCGAACTCTTGAAAGCAATCACGATGCACAGAATGATGAACAGCAGCATCCAGTTCACCACCGGTACATAGATCTGGCCGATCGCCAGCTCCGATGTGTGCAGAATCTTCATGCGCGGCACGTAGCCGAGCTGGATTGCCTGGCTCGTCAGCGAATAGGCGCCGGAAATCACCGCCTGCGAGGCGATCACCGTCGCGATGGTGGACAGCACGACGAGCGGCAGCAAGGCCCAGTCCGGCGCGAGCAGGAAGAACGGATTTTCGATGGCCTTCGGATCGTGCATCAGCAGCGCGCCCTGGCCGAAGTAATTCAGCACCAGTGACGGCATGACCAGCACGTACCACGCCATGCGGATCGGCTTCGCGCCGAAGTGGCCCATGTCGGCGTACAGCGCTTCGGCGCCGGTCAGCACCAGCACGACCGAGCCGAGCACCACGTAAGCCTGCAGCACGTGCGCGGCCATGAAGGTGTAGGCGTAGCAGGGGTTGAGCGCGCGGATCACGCTCGGCGACTGCAGGATGTGCCACAGGCCGAGCGCTGCGAGCACCACGAACCATAGCACCATGATCGGACCGAACAGGCGGCCGACCATGGCCGTGCCGTGCCGTTGAATCCAGAACAGCAGGATGAGGATCACGATCGTGAGCGGCAGCACCAGATGCGACAGATGCGGCGCGGCAATCTCCAGACCTTCGACCGCCGAGATCACCGAAATGGCCGGTGTAATCACGGCGTCACCATAGAACATGCAGGCACCGAAAATGCCGAGCATCATCAGCAAGCCGGCCATCTTCGACTTCTCGTCGAGCGAGCGCAGCGCCAGCGCCATCAGCGCGAGAACGCCACCCTCGCCGTTATTGTCCGCACGCATCACGAACAACACATATTTCACGCCGACCACGATCACGATCGCCCAGAACAGCAGCGAGATCACACCCAGAATGGATTGATCGGTCAGCGGAATGCCGTGCGATGGGCTGAAGGCTTCTTTCAACGAGTACAACGGACTCGTGCCGATATCGCCGAATACCACTCCGATCGCGGCAATGGCGAGGGAAGGCAGAGGCTGTTTGTGCTCGTGATTGTTATCTGTCATAAACGCGAGGAAATCCGTTCCCTGGGCGGGAAAAACGACCGCTATTCTAAACTGCCCATCTGGCGCCGCCCGGCTTGTTGTGGATACACCACGTGATGGTCCGCGCAGTGTAGCACTGCGATATGAGCGCGTCTGCTGCGCGAGCCGTATTGTCCGCATCGCCGATGCGCGGTTTGCGAAGCGCACGCGCACGGTCGGTGCACAAACAAAAAAACGGAGCCCATTGGGCTCCGTTTTGCGAGACTACGCGGGATACGACGCAACAGGTTCGGCGCCGAAGTGCACATCACGCCCCCGACGACTCCTGCGCTTGTGCCGTGCCGCGCTTGATCCACGCGCCGAGGTTATGCGGACGAACCGTGTCCCATTCCTCGAACGGTTGATGGATCCACGGATTGGTGGGCAGATACTGCACATGGTAATCGGGCTTCACCTTCGAGCAGCCCTTGTACCAGAGCACCGCCGAACGCACCGCGGTGATCGCCGGATAACGTTCTTTCAGATGCTGCTGAACCCGCGCGAGCGTCACGCCCGAATCGACCAGGTCGTCGACCAGCAGCACGTTGCCGTGCAGCTCGCCGCGCGTCATGGTGATGTATTGCGCGATGTCGAGCTCGCCCTGCTCCGTGCCGGCCGCTTCACGATACGAACTCGTGGCGAGAATCGCCAGCGGCAGATCGTAAATGCGCGAGAGCTGATCGCCGACACGCAAACCGCCGCGCGCAAGGCACAGGATCTTGTCGAATTTCCAGCCCGACTCGTGCACCTGCAACGCCAGCAGTTCGATCAACCGGTGATACTCGTCCCAGCCGACCCAGAGGTTCTTGTCGTCGTTGCGCGGATCTTTCATCGCAATCATGGGAACACCTTGCACCATGTTTAAACCTTGAACGGATGACGAAGCAGGATGGTTTCATCGCGATCCGGACCGGTCGACACCATGTCGATCGGAATGCCCGCAACCTCCTGCACACGCGACAGATACGCGCGCGCATTCGCCGGCAGTTTGTCCCATTCCTTGATGCCAACCGTGCTTTCCTTCCAGCCCGCGAAGGTTTCGTACACCGGCTCACAGCGTGCAACTTCCGACGCGCCGCGCGGCAGCAGGTCGACATTCTTGCCGTCCACCTTGTAACCAACGCACAGTTTCACTTCGTCAAGACCGTCGAGCACGTCCAGCTTGGTCATGCACAGACCCGATACGCCGTTGATCTGGATCGAGCGGCGCAGCGCGGCCGCGTCGAGCCAGCCGGTGCGGCGCGGACGACCCGTGACCGAGCCGAATTCCTTGCCGACGGTAGCCAGTTCGAGGCCGATCGCTTCCTGGCGTGCAGCGTTATCCGCGTCGTACAGTTCGCTCGGGAACGGGCCCGAGCCGACGCGCGTGCAGTACGCCTTGGTGATGCCGAGAATGTAGTTCAGCTTTTGCGGACCGACACCCGCGCCGGCCGTGGCCGCACCGGCCACGCAGTTGCTCGACGTGACGAACGGATACGTGCCGTGATCGATGTCGAGCAGCGTGCCTTGCGCGCCTTCGAACAGCAGGTTGCTGCCGGCGGCGTTGACGTCGTACAGACGGCGCGACACGTCGGTCACCATCGGCCTCAGACGGTCGGCATAGCTGAGCATCGTGTCGAGCGTTTGCTGGAAGTCGACAGCGGCGACGCCCAGGTATTGCGTCAACACGAAGTTGTGATAGTCGAGGTTTTCACGCAGACGTTCGGCGAAGATCTCCGGCTCGAACAGGTCCTGCACGCGCAAACCGCGGCGTGCCACCTTGTCTTCGTAAGCCGGGCCGATGCCGCGGCCGGTGGTGCCGATCTTGCCTGCGCCACGGCGCGCTTCGCGGCCCTGGTCGATGGCGATGTGATACGGCAGGATCAGCGTGGTGGCTTCGGAAATGAAGAGGCGATTCTGGACATCGACCCCGGCGGCTTCGAGCTCGCCGATTTCCTTGAACAGCGCTTCCGGCGACAACACGACGCCATTGCCGATGTAGCACGCGACGCCGGGATGCATGATGCCCGACGGAATCAGACGCAAGATGGTTTTCTTGCCGCCGATGATAAGCGTGTGACCGGCATTGTGACCGCCCTGGAAGCGAACGACGCCTTGAGCGTGGTCCGTCAGCCAGTCGACGATCTTGCCCTTGCCTTCATCACCCCATTGGGTCCCCACGACGACGACGTTACGCCCGGGGTTCACATTCACTGCGCTGGCAGACATGTTGTTTCGTAAGCTGGTTAAAAACGTATTCTACCTATGTTCGCGGAACCTTCCGAATTTTTCCGTTTCCGCTCAACGGTATGCACGTTATGGTGGGTATAGCGAAAGTGGCGCGGCCAACGGCCGCGCCGTGCTTCGGCGACACATTCGGCGCCATCTGACATGCCATGAGGATCGCCCTCAGGCGGGTCTGCCGGAACGCGCTCAGGCGCGCGGTTCGACCACCCAGTTACCGCTGCGTTCGACCAGCACGCGGTCGAACGCGAATTCATCGAGATCGTGTTCGTGGCCGGGCAGCGCCTGAATCACCACCTCGCCGGCATCGCGCAACGCGGCCACGCTCACGCGCAATGCCTCGTCGTGCTGCCACGGCGCGAGAATCGCGCTGCTGCGCGCTTCGACTGGCGAAATCCGCGCCACTTCGCGCAGATCGAGCGAAAAGCCGGTTGCCGCCCGCGCGCGGCCATACGCCTGACCCACGTGGTCGTAACGGCCGCCGCGCGCTACCGCATTCGGTACGCCGTCCACATACGCCGAGAACATCACGCCGCTGTGGTACGCATAGCCGCGCAGATCGGCGAGATCGATCATGACTTCGGCGCCGTCCACCTGGCTCGCGAGGAACGCGAGGTCGTCGAGCGCGCGGGCAATGGCCGGCATATTCGGCAAGCGTGCGCGGGCTTCGTCGAGCACCGAAGCGTCGCCGTACAACCTGGGCAGCGCGCGCAACGCGTCGCGAATCACCGGCGTGAGGTTGGCCGTCAGTTCGACGAGGCGCGGCACGTCCTTGCCCGCGAGCGCGTCGTAGAGCGACTGGCCGAGTTCGGCCGCGGCCGGTTCGGCTTCGATCAGTGCGGCGAGCACGCCCGCATGGCACAGATCGAGGCGCACCTTCGCGAGACCGGCCAGACGCAGCGCGTCGAGCATCAGTTGCTGGATTTCCAGGTCCGCTTCGAGGCCCGCGTGGCCGTAGATTTCCGCGCCGATCTGGATCTGCTCGCGGGTGGCGTGCAGGCCGCGCGGACGCGTATGCGCGACGTTGCCCGCGTAGCAAAGACGCGTCACGCCCTGGCGATTCAACAAGTGCGCGTCGATGCGCGCGACCTGCGGCGTAATGTCCGCGCGCAGACCGAGCGTGCGTCCGGACAGTTGATCGACGAGCTTGAAGGTGCGCAGATTCAGATCGTGCCCACCGCCAGTGAGCAGCGACTCGATATATTCGAGCAACGGCGGCATGACCATCTCGTAGCCGTACGAACGGAAACGGTCCAGCAGATGGCGCCGCAATTCTTCGATCTTGCGGGCTTCCGACGGCAGCACGTCGGCAATATTCTCGGGAAGTAACCAGGTCGACATCGATACAGTCCTACGACGTTGAACACGGCGGCTGGGTGCGCCGGTAAGTGAGTGTGAATGGCGGGCGGCGGCTCGATTCTGGCGGCTACCGCGGGCGTTCGGGCTGCTTGCGAAGAGCGCTTCCGACGATTTTCCACAGGCGTTGCAGTGCAGTTGCTTTGCGCGCCGTTCGGGAACCCACCGCCGGCAGTGGCTGCCGATTGCAGTTGCAGTTGCAGTTGCAGTTGCAGTTGCAGTTGCAGTTGCAGTTGGCTTCAGGCCTTCGCCCGTGCCGTCAGGCCGCCGCCAGAAGAAGCCCCTTCAGGTCACGATAAACAGCAGGATCAGCCCGAGCACCATCACGATCAGGCCACCTATGCGAATCTGATGCGGCGGCCGTTCCGCTATTTTACGGAACGTGTCGCGCCAGGCGCTCGGAAAAACGAAGGGAAACATCCCTTCAATAATCAGCATCAACGCGATCGCGAGCAGTAACGAGCCGGCTATATCCATGCGAATGACGGCGCCGCGATGCGGATGCCGCGGCGTTCCGGTTATCAGTGTTTGCGCGGTACCGCGGGAGCGTCCGGCGCAGCGCCGCCGGTCGGGCTACGCATGAAGCGGAAGAACTCGTTGCTCGGGTCGACCACGATCACGTCGCCCGGCTTGAAGGTGTTCCTGTACGCCTGCATGCTTTGATAGAACTGATAGAACTGCGGGTCGGTGCCGTACGCCTCGGCGGCGATTTCCGCGGCCTTCGCATCACCCTCGCCCTTGATGGTCTGCGCCTGACGATAACCGTCCGCGAGAACCGCCTGTTGCTGGACGAGCGCGTCCTGGCGGATCTTGTCGGCCTCGGCCGTGCCCTTCGCACGCTCGTCGGCCGCGACCTGCTGACGCGCGGCGATCATCCGCTTGTAGACGGAATCCGCCATCGACGCGGGGAAGTCGACACGCGTCAGTTGCACCTCGACCACCGACACGCCGAGCGATGCCGCGGCCTTGTCCATCGCGGCGCGCGCTTCGTCGGCGACGGCCTGCTGGCGGGCCAGCGCGTCGGACAAGGTGACCTTCGCGAACGCATCGCCGAGCGCGCTGCGCGACAGCAACGCGAGCCGGTCCGGCAGGCTCTGCGCATCGCCTCTGGTTTCGGCGAGCAGCTTCAGCGGATCGGTCACGCGATATTTGACGACCGGGTTGGCCAGCAGATCGGTTTTATCGGACGTCACGTAGCGGTCTTCGTCTGGTGCGTCGAGCGACTGGATGCGGTTATCGACCAGCGTGACCGTTTGCAACGGCGGCGGCAATTTGACGTGCAGGCCGGGGCCGAGCAGGCTCGGCGCCTTGTCGCCGTGCGACGACAGCACGGCCAGATGCCGCTGATCGACGACAAACACCATAGACGAAGCGGCAAACAGCACGATGACGACAGCCACGACGAGCGCAATGATCCTGTTCATGTTATGCGCTCCTTATTGAACGTCGTCTTCGCGCATACGGCTGCGGAAGGAGTCGCGTGAGCGCAGCGCGTCGCTGCTGGCTGCGGCCTGGCTGGCGGGCGTGGCAACCGCGGCCGGCGCGGAAGCTGCGGCGCCGGTTGCAGAGGCAGACGGCACGGCCGACGGCAGCGCGGCACCGCTCGCTGCCTGCGGCGCGGCGGCGGCCACGGCACCCGAAGCGGCGTCGGCCGCCCGCTGACGGGTCTGCTCGACCAGCTTGTCGAGCGGCAGATACAGCACATTGTTGCCGCTCTTGCTGTCCACAAACACCTTGGTCGTATTCGAATAGATCTGCTGCATGGTTTCCAGATACATGCGCTCGCGAATCACAGCGGGCGCTTTCGAGTACTGCGCGTAGACCTGCTTGAAGCGCTCGGCGTCGCCTTGCGCCTGGGCCACCGTCTTGTCGCTGTACGTTTTGGCTTCGTCGATCTGGCGAGCCACGTCGGCTTGCGCGCGCGGCAACAGATCCGCGGCGTAGGCCTCGGCGTCGCGTTTCGCGCGCTCGTTTTCCTGACGGACTTTGGCGGCGTCGTCAAACGCGGCCTGCACCTGGTCGGGCGCCTGCACGCCCTGGATGGTCACACCGGTCACGGCAAGTCCGGACTGGTATTCATCCAGGGATTGCTGGATCGCCGCCATCAGCTGCTGGCGAATTGTTTCGCGATCCTGATAGAGGATGTCATTGGTGCTGCGCGCGCCGACGATGCTGCGCACCGCCGCCTGAGCAGCCTGCATCACACCCTGATCGGGATCGACGCTGCGGAACAGGTAGTCGGTCGGCTTCTTCACCTGGTATTGCACGGCGAAGCGCACGTCGACGATATCCGCGTCGTGCGTGAGCATCGACGCGTCTTTCACGTTCGCGAGACGCACCACGTTATTGCGGCCGATCTCCACCTGGCGGACCTGGCCGATATTGACGAGCTCATGCGCTTCGAACGGATACGGCAGACGCCAGTGCACGCCCTGACCCGCCGTGTAGCGATACTTGCCGAACTGCATCACGACGCCGGCCTGGCCGTCCTGCACGACGAACACCCCGCTGCCGAGATAAATGGCCAGCAGCACGCCGATCACGATGCCCAAGCCAATGCGCGCGCCACGACCGTTGTCCGGCCGGCCGCCACCCGCGCCGCCGCCCTTGCGGCCAAACACGCGGCTCAAACGGCGGTTGAAATCGCGCCACATCTCGTCGAGATCGGGCGGCCCTTCACCGTCCTTGGTCGGCGGACGTTTGGGCTCGTTTGGACGTTGCCGGTCGCCATTGCCGTCCCCCCGGCCCCAGCGCGGATCGTTCAATGAAAGCATGGCGCGCATGCGCAGCCAGATACTCCGCTCGTTGTAATCGTTCACCTGTGTTCGTTCACCAGAGTAGACAGCGGGTCAGTGCAATTGGAACGGGTCAATGCCCGAGTTCTGGGACCTTGCGGTCGTCGCGTGGTGCCGCCGACCGGTCTTCTTCCGAGAGATCGACCAGCGTTTCGGGAAGAGGTTCGGCAGTAGCGATTTCAGCGATGGCAGCGCGCAGTGTGTCCAGCCCCTGCCCTGTGCGCGCGCTCAAAAAGACGCGCGAAATATTACCATACTCGTCCCGTTCGACCGCGTCCCCACGGGCTGCCAACTCCGGCACCGCGTCGATCTTGTTGAAGACCAGCACCTGCCGGATGGTGTCCGCACCGATTGCGTGCAACACCTCGTTCACCTGATCGATCTGGTCGAGCCGCACCGCGCTCGACGCATCGACCACGTGCAGAAGCAGATCGGCGTGAATCGTTTCTTCGAGCGTGGCGCGAAACGCCGCCACCAGCTGGTGAGGCAATTCGCGGATGAAACCGACCGTATCCGACACCACCACCTGCCCCGCTTCGTCGCCGAGATAGACGCGCCGCGAGGTCGTATCCAGCGTCGCGAACAACTGGTCGGCGGCGTACGCCTGGGCCTTCGTGAGCGCGTTGAACAGCGTGGATTTGCCCGCGTTCGTGTAACCGACGAGCGATACGGACATGGTCTGATTGCGGCTGCGCGCACGACGCTGCGTGCCGTGCTGACGGCGCAATTTCTCGAGCCGCGTCTTGAGCGCCTTGATGCGCTCGCCGATCAAACGGCGGTCGGTTTCGAGCTGCGTTTCACCCGGGCCGCGCAAACCGATACCGCCTTTTTGCCGCTCAAGGTGGGTCCATGCGCGGATTAGTCGCGTGGAAAGGTACTGCAACTGCGCGAGCTCCACCTGCAGTTTGCCTTCATGGCTGCGGGCGCGTTGCGCAAAAATGTCGAGGATCAGACTGGTGCGATCGATCACGCGCCGGTTAAGCGCCTGCTCCAGATTCCGCTGCTGCGCGGGCGCCAGAGCATGATTGAAAATGACGAGTTCGATGTCGTTCGCCTCACACGCAAGACGCAGTTCTTCGGCCTTGCCGCTGCCGACGAACATCTTGGCGTCGGGACTGGACCGGCGCCCGGTGAGGGTGACTAAGGGATTCGCGCCCGCGCTTTGCGCGAGCAGGCTGAGTTCTTCGAGACTGGCTTCGAAATCGATCTTACCGAAGTCGATGCCGACAAGCGCTGCATTGATCAAATTGGAGGATATCAAAATGAGGCGGCCGGGAGTAATCGCCAACGGGCGACGTTACGCCGGCCGCGACGGGGGTTAGGACTGTTCGGAATCCGGGTGGAAATTCACCGGGCGGGCTGGCACGACAGTCGAGATTGCGTGCTTGTAGACCATCTGGGTGACCGTATTCCGGAGCAACACGACGTACTGGTCGAACGATTCGATGTTCCCTTGAAGCTTGATGCCGTTGACCAGGTAGATCGACACCGGCACATGCTCTTTACGCAGTGCGTTCAAAAACGGGTCTTGTAACAATTGCCCTTTGTTGCTCATAGCAAACTCCGTATTTTTTTGCAGGTTGACTTAATTGACGACGAAGAAAAAGAGATCCGCCGTCAACCGCTACACTATAGCCGATTTTCATTTTTGCGCGAGGCACCCGGCCAGGCGGCCAAAGCCAGCACACACGCGGGTTTCAGCCTTGATTTAGGCTTTATCCGCGTAAGGGTTCGTCGACGATCTGAACTCTATGCGCAATGGAGTCCCAGTCAGCTTGAAAGTTTCCCGGAAGCGGTTTTCGAGGTAGCGTTTGTAGGTTTCGGTGATCGCGTCGAGCGCGTTGCCGTGAATCACAATGATCGGCGGATTCTGTCCGCCCTGGTGCGCGTAACGCAGTTTCGGGCGCACCGGACCGCGGCGGCGCGGCTGCTGGAACTCGACGGCATCGATCAGCGCGCGCGTGAGCTTCGGCGTCGGCAGCTTGGCCATAGCGGCTGCGTAGGCGTCGTCGACCGAGCGCATCAACGGGCCGATTCCGGTTTTTTCCGCGGCGGAAATGAAATGGAATTTGGCGAAGTCGAGAAATTTTAGTTTGCGCTCGAGGTCCGCCTTGGTGCGCTCGCGCACATGCGGATCGAGCCCGTCCCATTTGTTCACGCCCACCACCAGCGCGCGGCCCTGCTCCACCACGAAGCCGGCGATGTGCGCGTCCTGTTCCGAAATGTCCTGGCGCGCGTCGAGCAGCAGGATCACGACGTTCGCGTCGGAGATCGACTGCAGCGTTTTCACCACCGAGAATTTCTCGATCGCTTCGAACACTTTGCCGCGTCGGCGCAGGCCGGCTGTATCGATCAGCGTGTACGGCTTGCCGCCGCGCTCGAAATCGACGTAGATCGAATCGCGCGTGGTGCCGGGCATGTCGAACGCGATCACGCGTTCTTCGCCCACCAGCGCATTGATCAGCGTCGACTTGCCGACATTCGGCCGGCCGACGATCGCGATCTTCACGCCGCGCGCGGCTTTTTCGTCGTCGTTTTCTTCGGGCTGACCGGCATAGGCGACTTCGAGCGCCTCGTTGATCATTTCCGTGACGCCGTCGCCGTGCGCTGCGGAAATCGCACGCGGGTCACCGAGGCCGAGTTCGTAGAAATCGGCGGCGACCGTGCTGTACTTCATGCCCTCCGCCTTGTTGACGACGAGGAAAATCGGCCGGCCGACCTTGCGCAGATAGTCCGCGATCGACTTGTCCTGCGGCGCGAGGCCATTGCGCCCGTCGACGATGAACACGACGATGTCCGATTCCTCGACCGCCTGGCGGGTTTGACGCGCCATTTCGTGCAGGATGCCGTCTTTGGCGACCGGCTCGAAACCGCCCGTATCGACGACCAGATACGGCCGCTCGCCGGTGCGCCCTTCGCCGTAGTGGCGATCGCGGGTGAGACCGGGCAGGTCGGCAACCAGCGCGTCACGCGAGCGCGTGAGCCGGTTGAACAGCGTGGATTTCCCCACATTGGGGCGCCCAACGAGGGCAATAACGGGTTTCATCAGATGTTGTTCACGGTGAAACGCGGGATCGAAATCGACCGTCCGCGTAGCGACGCCATGCGGCCGCTACACGGCAGCGTTTGACGAAAATTATCACGAATTCGGCCAGCTCCGGATGCGCTGTCAATATGCGCACCGGGGCGGACGGGGGTTTGGCTGTATGGGGCGGCGCAAGGGGCCGCCAGGCTCAGTCTTCCTGCTCGGCGGCTCGCACGCCAGTTCGAATACGATTCTCCGCGGTATTTGCGAAGATGCCGCCGATGATGGCGCCGCAAGCAGCCACCGATGGCCACGTGGGCCCGTGCGCCATGTCTGATCCGACTTGCCGGACCAGCCAGTCCGGCGTCATTCTTCTACTTACTCTGCCCTGCAACCAGTTCTTCTGAAACGCGTGCGGCCGGCGAAGCCGGCCTGCACGCCAGACGGCGATTGCCTCGCGCGATCAGCGCGGGCGGTAGCCGTACAGGTCGCCGTCGTGCGTCAGCACCACCAGCGTCTCGCCAGCGAGCACCGGCGCGGCGGTAATCGGGCTGCCGTCGGTCTTCACGCGGGCGACGAGCGTACCGTCGTCGCGCGACAGGAAATGCACGTAACCCTGGTAGTCGCCCAGCACCGCGGCGTGACCCAGAATGAACGGCACGCTCAGATCGCGGTTCTTCAGCTTGTCGTTCTTCCACAGCGGCGCGCCGCTGCTGACGTCGAACGCCGACACCACCGACCAGTCGTCCGCGGCGACCACGGCGCGGTCATCCTGCGCGAGGCCGCTCGTGCTCGAGAACGCCTTTTCCCACACCGCGCGCCCCGAGTTCGCGTCGAAACAGCCAATCTGGCCCTGGAACGTCACGGCGCAGGTTTCCGAACCGACCAGCGTGGGCGGACCGGTCACGTCGTTGATACGCTCCACTTCCGTCACGCCCTTCGGATAGGACACCGGCGTTTGCCAGTAGTTGTCGCCCGTCTGCAGGTTGATCGCGGCGAACGAGCCGCCCGGGAACCCGGCCAGCACGGCGGCGTCGCCCGCGAATGTCATGCCCGACGACACGCGCAGATTGAGCGGCACCGCGCGGTTGCGGTAGTTCCAGCGCTGCTCGCCGGTTTGCGCATTGAACGCCACGATCTGGCCGTCGACCGTACGCACCACCACGAGGCCATTGCCGACGAGCGGCGGCGAAATGATTTCGCCCGGGGCCTTGGCGGTCCACAGTTGCTTGCCGTCCGCGCCGAGCACGTAGACGTCGCCCTTCAGGCCGCCGACCGCCGTGAGCGTGCCGTCGCTGCCGACACCCGCCGAGAGGTCGTCATGCAGCTTGACGCGCCAGATGTCCTGACCGGTTTGCGCGTCGATCTTCGCAACCGAACCGTTGGCGCCGGCCGCGTACACCGCATTGCCGACCGCCACCGGCGAGAACAGGTAGCGGCCCGCCTTGCCGACGCTCGCCTTCCAGGCCTGCTGCACGTCGAGCACGGGTTTGAACTCGGTGAGCGGCGTGGGCACGCGGCGCTCGTCTTTCGTGGATGAGCAAGCCGCCAGGGTGAAGACGGTCATCGCACAGGCAACGGGCACAGCGTAACGTTTCAGCAGATTCATCGGTGGACGAAGCATTCAGGAAATTAGTTAAAAGAGACCAACTGGTCGTTGCATGCGGCGCGCTGCATGCGGCAATCAGCCGCCCAGCGCGTCCAGCTTGAACTGAATCAACTGGCGTGCCGAACTATCGTTTTTCGACAGCGAGTCGAGCGCGAGCTTGTAGGCCGCGCGCGCATCGTCACGCTTGCCTTGAGCGGCGAGCAGATCGCCGCGGCCGTTCGCCACGATGCCTTTGAACGCGTCGGACTGCGGTTCGGCGAGCAGCGCAAGACCCTGGTCGTAAGCCTTGTCGTCGAGCAGCAGCGAAGCGAGACGCAGTTTCGCAATCTGCCTGAACTCGTCGTCTTTTGCGTGATCGATGGTCCATTGCAGTTGCGCCTTCGCGGCGGCCTCGTCGCCCGCCGCGTACAGCGCCCTGGCGGCGCCCAGCGCGGTCATCTGCGCATACGCGGTGCGGCCGAACCTGTCTTCCATGTCGGCGGCGACGCGCGTGATCTTTGCCTTGTCGCCCGATGCCACGGCTTGCTGCACCTGGTCATACAGCACGGCGGCTTCCGCCGCCTCGCGCCGCTGCCAGAAATTCCAGCCGTTCCAGCCGGCCGCGGCCACCAGTGCCACCAGCACGATCCATGTGGTTGCATTGCCCCACTGCGTCCACCATGCCTTCAGACTTTCAATCGATTCTTGTTCGTCGTGGTAACTCATTGCCCGGCGATTTCCTCTTTCTTGCTACATGTGCGTGTCGAGTCCGATTGGAAACCAACCGGCTCGACGACATCGCGATCAGTCGTCGCCGTCTTCGGCGGTTGCAACCATCGCATTGATTAGAAATTCGGTCAAGTCTTCGGCGGGCACGTTGTGTTGCTCGTTTTTACCGCCGTCAGCATTCGTATCGCGCAACGGTTTCACGCCGACCGTGCCGTTGGCGATCTCGTCTTCACCGAGCACCACCGCAAAGGCCGCGCCGCTTGCATCCGCACGCTTCATCTGCGATTTGAAGCTGGCCGTCTGACCGTCGGCACTGCAATGCAGGATGACGTCGAGGCCCGTGTCGCGCAAACGCTCGGCAATGATGAAGGCCTGTTCGCGCGCCGCCTCGCCCTGATGGACCACGTACACGTCGCAACCTTCGTCTTCCGGCACGAGTTGCTCTTCTTTCAGCAATTCGAGGATCCGCTCGATGCCCATTGCCCAGCCGCATGCCGCCGTGGGCTTGCCGCCGAGCTGTTCGATCAGCGGATCGTAACGGCCGCCGGCCGCAACGGTGCCTTGCGCGCCGAGCTTGTCGGTCACCCATTCGAACACGGTCAGATTGTAATAATCGAGACCGCGCACGAGACGCTGATTGATCGTGAACGGAATATTGTTCGCCTTCAGAATGCGCTGCAAACCTTCGAAGTGCGCGCGCGATTCTTCGCCGAGAAAATCGATCAGCTTCGGCGCGTTCTGCGCGACTTCCTGCATGGCCGGATTCTTCGTATCGAGCACGCGCAGCGGGTTCGTGTAGAGACGACGCTTCGCTTCTTCGTCGAGCACGTCCATGTGCTTTTCGAGGTACGCGATCAGTTCGACACGATGCGCCGCGCGTTCGTGCGCGAGACCCAGCGAATTGAGTTCGAGCTTGATGCCCATCAGCCCGAGATCGTCCCACAGGCGCTGGCACATCATGATGATTTCAGCGTCGGCGTCCGGACCGGCAAAGCCCAGCGCTTCCACACCGACCTGATGGAACTGGCGATAGCGGCCGCGCTGCGGACGCTCGTGACGGAACATCGGACCGATGTACCACAGGCGCTTCGGGCCGTCGTACAGCATGTTGTGTTCGATCGCCGCGCGCACCACCGCTGCCGTATTTTCCGGCCGCATGGTCAGATTTTCACCATTGAGCGCGTCGGTAAAGCTGTACATCTCTTTCTCGACGATATCGGTCACCTCACCGATACCGCGCTTGAACAGCTGCGTATGCTCGATGATCGGCGTACGGATATTCTGGTATCCGTACGAACGCAGCATAGACTTGACGGTGGTTTCAAAAAATTCCCACAGCCCGGCTTCCTGCGGAAGGATGTCGTTCATGCCCTTCACGCCGGACAGCTTTTCGAGCTTTTTCTTCTGTTCAGTCATCTGTCTTTCGGTAGCCGATATTTAATTGAGCGCTTCGGCGCGGCCGTAGCGGCGCTCGACGTAGTCACTCACGATTTGCTGGAATTCTTGGGCGATGTTTTCGCCGCGCAGCGTCTTCACCTTCTCGCCGTCGATGAACACCGGCGCGGCAGGATTCTCACCCGAACCCGGCAAGCTAATGCCGATGTTGGCCTGCTTCGACTCGCCCGGACCGTTGACGATGCAACCCATCACCGCGACGTGCATCTTCTCGACGCCAGGATACTGATCGCGCCACACCGGCATCTGCGTGCGCAGATAGGTCTGGATCTGCGACGCCAGTTCCTGGAACAGCGTGCTGGTGGTACGGCCGCAACCCGGGCACGCGATCACCATCGGCGTGAACGAGCGCAGCCCCATGGTCTGCAGGATTTCCTGGCCGACGATCACCTCGCCGGTGCGCGATCCGCCCGGTTCCGGCGTAAGCGAAATGCGGATCGTGTCGCCGATGCCCTGCTGCAGCAACACGGACAGCGCCGCCGTCGACGCCACGATGCCTTTCGAGCCCATGCCGGCCTCGGTCAAGCCGAGATGCAGCGCGAAATCGCAACGGCGCGCGAGTTCACGATACACGGCGATCAGATCCTGCACGCCGCTAACCTTGCACGACAGAATGATCTGGTTGCGCGACAGACCGAGTTCGACCGCCCGCTCCGCCGAGCCGATCGCCGACTGGATGAGCGCTTCATACATGACGCTTTGCGCTTCCCACGGCGTGGAACGCGCGGCGTTCTCGTCCATCATTTTGGCGAGCAGATCCTGATCGAGACTGCCCCAGTTGACGCCGATACGCACAGGTTTGTCGTACTTCGCCGCGGCTTCGACCATCTGCGCAAACTGCGTGTCGCGCTTCGCGCCGTGGCCCACGTTGCCCGGGTTGATCCGGTACTTGGACAACGCCTCCGCACAGGCGGGGTAATCGCGCAACAGCAAATGGCCGTTGTAATGGAAGTCGCCGACGAGCGGCACCGACACGCCCATGCGGTCGAGCTGCTCGCGCACGGCCGGCACGGCCGCAGCCGCTTCCGGCGTGTTCACCGTGATACGCACCAGTTCCGAGCCGGCCTGCGCCAGCTCCTTGATCTGGATTGCGGTGCCGATCGCGTCCGCGGTGTCCGTGTTGGTCATGGACTGGACACGCACAGGCGCGTCGCCACCGATCGTGACGAGCTGACCGCCCCAACGGACGTCGACCGCGTGCGACTTGCGCCGCGCGGCCTGGCCGCCGAACACCGGCTCATTGGAAACGATCTTGCTACTGGATTGGGATTGAGCTTCGGAATGCATCGAAAAACCCATTTACGCCACATGCGCCACACAACAGACGTAGCGCCTGAATTGAAAAAGCGCCGCGGACCGGTTGGCCGCGGCGCATACCGTATCTGTCAAGGCAGCGCGAAACGCGCCACATTACCTTTGGCCGCCGCATATTTCGACGGATCGACCGGCTGGCCGTCGAGCGTCAGCGATTCGAGACCGGCCTTGTTGCCGACCGTGATCCTGAACGGCGCCACACCCGTTACTTCTTTGGTATCGCCTGCGTGCACGAGGCCGGAGAACACTTCCTTGCCGTCCTGTCCACGCACGCTGAACCAGCTGTCCTGCGTCACGCGCAATGCAACGATCGCCTCACCGGCAGCCGGCGCCACCGTTGCCGCCGACGCACCCGCGACCACCGCCGCCGGCGCACTTGCGCCCGGCGCTGCGGCAGCCTGGGCCTGCGAGCCGGCCTTGGGCGCGGCCGCTGTCGCCGTAACCGCCGGCGCCGACGACGGCGTCGTGCCGGTGGCAAGCGGCGCGGGCATCGGCGTGGCCGACGCTGGATTCTCTGCTGCCACCTGCGCGTCCGGCGTGGACGCAGCCTCGCCCGCCGTTACTTCGGAACCCGCGGCTTGACCTTGCGCCACCGCGCCCGAAGCGCCGGTCGCGCCACCAGCGGCACCATTCGCACTCGCTTTCAACCGTGCAAGCCACGCCGACGAATCGCCGCCATTGGTATGCCACATGCCCAGCGCGATCACCGCGACGATCACCGCCGCCACGCCCCACAACCACGAGCGGCTCTTTTGCCCGCTGCCGCCCAGCGAAAGCGACACCCGGCCGCGCGGCAAATCCTTACCCGACGAGGCCGGCATCGACAGATCCGGCGCGGCCACACCCTTTTCACGGCGCAATGCCGCCGTGAACGGCGTAGGGTCGGCGCCGAGCATCTTCGCGTAACTGCGCACCACACCCAGCGCGAAAGTGGTGTCCGGCAAATGGCTGATGTCGCCCGATTCGAGCGCACGCAACTTGATGGCGGACACTTTCAGACGCGCCGATACATCCTCGATCGTCCAGCCTTTCGATTCACGCAATTGGGTCAAGCGCGCGCCAACCGCCGCCAACGAATCCATGCCCGGCTGCACGACGGGCTGCACCACCGCCCGTGCAACCGGCGCCGGATGGCCTTCGTTCGTGTCTGTGTCCTGCGGCTGCGGGTGCTGCGGCTCACTCATCCCAAATCCTTTCGCGTCGATTTTTTTCACTTGTGCAACCCGGACGGGCCCAAGCCTCACGTCCCAATCGCAGACCGTTTATAACAAAATGCGCGGCCTTGTGCGCCGCTTCCGATCGCTTCTGCAAACTTTCTTTTCAATCGACACTGGTACCGCAGGTTTTCGCGCGTTTGCAGAGCTTTCTCCGAACGCCGCCACCCTGCCGCCCCGCACGATTACACGGCACGAACCTCGATAATCTTCGCTGCCTTCCCGGTGCGCTCAGCGAGGCGGGTGCGGTCTTTCACCGCACCGGCCAACTGACCGCAGGCAGCGTCGATATCATCGCCGCGTGTTTTACGCACCGTGGTGATGACGCCCGCGTCCATCAACACTTGTGCAAACCGCTTGATCTGTTCCGGTTTCGAGCGGATGAGGCCCGATTCGGGGAACGGATTGAACGGAATCAGGTTGAACTTGCACGGCACGTCGCGCGTAACCGCCAGCAACTCGCGCGCTTGCGCTTCGCTGTCGTTCACGCCGTCGAGCATGCAATATTCAAACGTAATGAAGTCGCGCGGCGCGACCTTCAGATAGCGCTGGCAAGCCGCCATCAATTCGCGCAGCGGGTACTTTTTGTTCAACGGCACCAGCATGTCACGCAATGGATCGCTGGGGGCATGCAAGGATACCGCGAGCGCCACGGGCAGATCAGCGCCGAGCCGGTCCATCATGGGCACGACACCCGAAGTGGACAGCGTGACACGGCGGCGCGACAAACCGTAGGCATTGTCGTCGAGCATCAGGCGCATGGCCGGCACGACCGCGTCGTAGTTGAGCAGCGGCTCGCCCATGCCCATCATCACGACATTCGTGACGACGCGCTCGCCCTTGCCGTCACCACCCGTGGCGCGGCCGCCGTCCACGCCGCGCGACGCGCGCAGCGCGAACTCGGCCATACGCAACTGGCCGATGATTTCGCCGGTAGTGAGATTGCGGGAGAAACCCTGTTTGCCGGTCGAACAGAAACGGCAATTGACCGCACACCCGGCCTGCGACGACACACATAGCGTGCCGCGCGTTTCCTCGGGAATGTAGACGGTTTCGACCGCGTTGCTGTTGCCGACGTCGATCAGCCACTTGCGTGTGCCGTCGGTCGAAATATGGTCGCTGACGATGCCCGGCATCGAGATCGTGGCGCGCCCCTTGAGCTTTTCGCGCAAGGACTTGGCCAGATCGGTCATGCCGTCGAAGTCGGCGGCGTTGTACTGGTGAATCCAGCGCTGCAATTGCCTGGCGCGAAACGGCTTCTCGCCCAGGCTGTCGCAGTAGGCGACAAGCCCTTGGGCGTCGAGGTCGAGAAGGTTGACGGTGGGACTGCTCGTCATATCGAATCCTGCCATTTCAGTGCGAGACTACGTTCATGCAACAAGCTGCATGAACGCCATGCCGTTCGCGCCCATTCCTGCTGCTTTTACCTTACTACTTTGCCGGGCGATTCGTGCGATAAATCCGGTCGGCTGCACGAAACGCGCGCGGCAAGGCCTGCTTAGCGCGAGTAGACGTTCACTTGCGGGAAGAAGAACGCGATTTCGACTGCGGCCGTTTCAGGCGCGTCGGAACCGTGCACTGCGTTCGCGTCGATGCTGTCTGCGAAGTCGGCGCGGATCGTGCCCTTTTCCGCCTTCTTCGGGTCCGTTGCACCCATCAGATCACGATGCTTCAGGATGGCGTTTTCGCCTTCCAGCGCTTGCACGACGACCGGACCCGAGATCATGAAATCGACCAGGTCCTTGAAGAACGGACGTGCTGCGTGCACAGCGTAGAACTTCTCCGCGTCGGCGCGCGACAGGTGAACCATGCGCGATGCCACGATCTTCAGACCAGCGTTCTCGAAACGGGTGTAGATCTGGCCGATCACGTTCTTGGCCACTGCGTCCGGCTTGATAATGGACAGGGTGCGTTCGATCGCCATAAAAACTCCAAAAAATTAAGAGGTTACAGATTCAAATGAATCCGCTATTGTAGCATGTTCCCGTGTATGATTGCGATTGAACCCTTACAGCATTGAAAGACTCCGGGCAGGAGTTTCCGAATACTGGTAGCGTAGGCAGTGTCGGTATTTTCAGGGCATTGAAACTCCCTGCCCGCGCGCCAATCTTAGGGATGAGAGCGCCGCACCGGCGGCAGAAATTCCCACGGCACGGCTCGCTACAACCCGCTTCACAACCATACGTAACTTGCTTCTGAGGTAAGGAGAGACCATGAACGATCATCCGTATAGCTTTGGCCGCAATGGCGCGGTCAGCACGGTCGAAACGCGTAACCGCGTGCTGCGGAACACCTACTGGCTGCTCGCGCTGTCCATGATTCCGACAGTGCTCGGTGCGTGGGTGGGCCTCGCCACGGGTTTCTCGCTGTTCGCCGCCACGAGTCCCGCCATGAGCATGCTGGCGTTCTTCGCGATCGCCTTCGGATTCATGTTCGCCATCCAGAAGACCAAAGACAGCGCGGCCGGCGTGTTCGTGCTGCTAGGCTTCACGTTCTTCATGGGCCTGATGCTGTCGCGCATCCTGAGCTTCGTGCTCGGTTTTTCGAACGGCCCGTCGCTGATCATGCTCGCCTTCGGTGGCACTGGCGTGATCTTCGCGTCGATGGCGACCATCGCCACGGTCAGCAAGCGCGACTTCTCGGGCCTCGGCAAGTGGCTGTTCATGGGCGTGATCGTGCTGCTGCTCGCGTCGGTCGCGAACGTGTTCCTGCACCTGCCGGCGCTGATGCTCACGGTGTCGGTCATGGCCATCGTGATCTTCTCGGCCTACATGCTGTTCGACGTTCAGCGCGTGGTGAACGGCGGTGAAACGAACTACATTACCGCCACGCTTGCGATCTACCTGGATCTGTACAACGTGTTCGTCAACCTTCTCGCGCTGCTCGGTATCTTCGGCGGCAATCGCAACTAGGCCTGATTCGGGGCGCGGCGTCGAAACGCCTCGCCTTGATCGGCATAGGGGACGGCCATGAGACCGTACCCCTGCCACACCACCCGGCATGCGGGTCCGCACCGGGCGGTTCGGGAAGTTGAGGTTAGGAGAGTCGGGGCACGCCCAGCCGGTCGAAGTATGCGATGGTCAGCACGCTCTTGAGCAACCGGTCACTGTTGCGCCACCAGCGGCGGCTGTTCGCAGCCACCTGTTTTGCCACAGGCTCCGGCGCACCCAACCCGCGCAGCTCCCGGTAGATCGCGGGACCACGGCGCCAATGTTTGAGCTGGATCGCACGCAGCCGATGGCGCATCCACTCTTCCAGCTCGCGCCAGACCTTCGGTGTTTGCGCCAACCGGAAGTATGCCTTCCAGCCCTGAACATAGGACCGTAGCCGTTCCACCACCTCCTTCATGCTGCGCCCGCCAGAGCGACGGGTCAGTTCACGAATGCGGTGTTTGAACGCCAGCAGCGGTTTGGCCGCCACCTTGCGCTTGACCATCCCACCCGCAGCCACCCACAGGCTGTAGCCCAGAAACTTGCGACCAAACACACTCGCCACCGCGCTTTTGGTCTCGTTGACCTTCAGGCGCAGACGGCCATACAGGCGTCGCAGCAAGGCCATTACCCGCTCGCCCGCACGACGGCTGCGAACATAGACATTCGCGTCATCGGCGTAGCGTGCGAAGCAGTGGCCCCGCCGCTCCAGTTCCTTGTCCACCTCATCAAGCAGTACGTTGGCCAACAGCGGGGATAGCGGCCCGCCTTGCGGCGTGCCCTGATCCCGCTGCTGCACCACGCCGTCATCCATGATGCCGCTGTTCAGATATGTCCGGACCAGCCGGATTACTCCGGCGTCGTCTATGCGTCTCTTCAAGCGGTCGATCAGGATGTCGTGGTTGACCCGGTCGAAGAACTTCTCCAGATCAACGTCCACCACGATCCGCCGACCCGACTGCACGTACGACTGCGCGGCAAGCACCGCGTCGTGCGCCCGCCGCCCGGGCCGGAAACCGTAGCTGTGCTCGCTGAAGGTGGGGTCCAGAATCGGCTGCAGGACTTGCAGCAACGCCTGCTGGATCAGCCGGTCCGTCACCGTCGGGATGCCCAGCTCGCGCTCGCCTCCATCCGGTTTCGGAATCGTCACCCGCCGTACCGGATCAGGCCGGTACGTCCCCTTCAGCAGTTGTTCACGGATCACAGGCCACGCCGTCACCAGATGACGCGCCGTCTGGCCAATGTCCAGACCGTCCACGCCAGCGGCTCCCTTGTTGGCCCGGACCCGTTTGAACGCCCGCTTCAGGTTCTCTCTCGTCAGCGCCGCTGCCAGCAGCGCCGACCCCGCGTCCCCGGATTCATGTCGCGGGCAGCAGGCTTCGTCGCTCACAGGCATAGGCGCAGCTTCACCGCGCGTGACTCCCGCTCGCCCCGTTTGCACGGGCATCTGACGCATTGCCTGTCGCATCGACATGACGCTGGACGCTCCTTCCCGTTCGGCCCTTCGTCACCAGCTTCAGCCTCCCCGGCCTGTCCTGTAACTACTACGGCCTCTGCTGACTTCTCGCTCCGGCTCGACACCGTTGCCCTTTCAGGCATGAGGCGAGATCTCCCCAGGTAAGAACGCACTCCTTCACTGCACAACCGCCGGATCTACGCCATCTCCCCTTGATCACGAGAGCTTTACGCTTCTTTGCGCGCTCGCCCTGGTCGGCAACGCCTTCTATCCGGTTCTTGTTCATCGGCTCGCAGTTTCGCTCCACGCTTCCTCCCCACATTCGGTCGCCCTCATGCAGTTGCGCTTCGCTTCGCTCGCTGTGATCAACTTGCGGTGGGACTTGCACCCACAAGAGTGCGCCCATGCTGGGCGCACAAAGAAAAAGCCCATAACGAGCAATCGTTATGGGCTTTTTTCATGGGTGCCGCGACGTCCACCGCGCAGGATGAGGCCGCCATCGGGCATCGGACATCTGGCGTGGGATTACACGCTCAGCCACGCAAACCCGTCATCCTGCGAAGCCACCACCACGTCGGTCGGCGCCGCGCCCAGTACACCGGCCATAGCCGCCTGCGCCAGTTCCGGCAGATTGTTCTGCTGGCTGAGATGCGCGGCAACCAGGTGACGCAATCGCGAACGGTCGAGCGAGGCCAGAATTTCAGCCGCCGCCTCGTTGTTCAGATGCCCGTGATTGCCGCCAATGCGCGCTTTCAGCGACTGTGGATAGCGGCTGCCCGCCAGCATCCGCACGTCGTGATTGCATTCGAGCACCAGCGCGTCGCAACCGCTCAGCACCGCGCTGATATGCGGCGTGGACGTGCCGACATCCGTCAGCACACCGAGCCGGCTCGCGCCGTTCGAGAGCACGTATTGCAGCGGCTCGCGGGCGTCGTGCGGCACGGTGTAAGGGAGAATGCTGAGGTCGCCGATCGCCACCGCTTCGTCGCCCCACAGCACCTGCAGGTCGATATCGGCTTCGTCGGCGCCCACCGCGCGGGCGGTGCCCCAGCTCATATACAACGGGATCGACCACTTGCGCGCCAGCGTCAGCGCGCTGCCAATGTGGTCGCTATGCTCATGCGTAATCAGAATCGCGTCGAGACCTTCGACGCTCGCGCCGAGCCGCGTCAGACGCCGCTCGACCTCCTTTGCCGAAAAGCCGCAGTCGAGCAGCACACGCGTGGTGGTCGCGCCGCTTTGCGCCTCCACCAGCAGGGCATTGCCTTCACTGCCGCTGCCGAGACTCGCGAACCTCACGGCCCGCCTAGTTCAGTTGCGCGTGCAGCAGCGTCACGATGCGCTGCGCGTCGGACGAGTTGTCCACCTGCCCGTTCGCATCCAGCACAGCCACCTGCGTCACGGTGTCACCCTTCGAGCGCACGTTGACGAGGAATTCCTGACCCGGCTTCTTCGACGAATTGCCGCTGTAGAACAGCTTGCCGAGCAGCCCTTCTTTCTTCAGTTCCTGCATCGAGTCCGCGTAGCGCACGTAGTAGATGCCCTTCGCACGATCGCGGTTGTCGACGGTGAAGTTGGTGCGGTCGAGCGCGAGGCCCACGCGCAGCCATGCGCGGTCGAACGACTCCTGCAGATCGAGCGTGGACGCGCCCGCGCTCTGGTCGAGCGTGGCCGGTGCGGCCGCCGGACGCGCGTCGGTCAGCAGTTGCCTGGATTGCGCCTCGGTCAGGCCGAACTTCTGCATCAGCCTGGTGAGAAACAGCGCTTCGAGCGCCGGATCACGCGGGCGTTCTTCCCAGCGCGACGACGTCTTGTCCTGCCCCGTCATCACTTCCTCCATCGCGCTGTGCGTGATGGAGATGTCGGTCGTGTCGCCCGGCGCGCGCGAAACGAGCGTGCGGAAACTGTCACGCGTGCCCGACGAGTACGCGAAATCGATCACCTTGCCGACCGTGCGGCGGAACCAGTCGTCCGGGATATTGGCGCGGTTTTCGGCCCAGTCGGTCGTCATGATGCCGGTAGCCGGCGCATCGGTCTTCAGCGCGAAGCCGTTTTCCTGCCAGAACTCCTGCAACTGCGGCCACAGTTGTTCTGGCGAGCGGCCGTCGACCACGAGCCAGCGGCGATCGCCGTCACGTTCGATATGCATGCCGAGCGGATCCTGCGCGTTCGGCTGACCTTCGGTCGAATTGCCGGCGGCCGTCACCGCGCGCTTCTGAGCGCCGCCCAGCGCCAGATTGGCGGGCGGTGCGACGTAGCGCTGATCGGTCGGCGTAGTGCTCAGATCGCCCGGAACGGCGAGCGGCGGCGCACTGCCCGCGCCCTTGTAGTTGACGCGGTCGGAAGCAAACCAGTCGTTCAGCGTGTCACAGCCGGCGAGCGTCGTAAGGGCAAGCGCCAGCGCCGCCATGCGGGTTGCGTGGAGGGAAAGTGCGGAACGTTTCATGAGGTCCTTCGTGATGCTGGAACGCGGTGCCTTGGTTCTGTGTGCCGGGAACGCGGGCTGGATCGACGTCGGTTAAGGGAGTGCCGGTGGCAGGCTTTCGTTAGCGCTACGGGTTGCCGCGGACGCTATCCGCCTAGCCCAGCAGGCCCGCTTCGCGCAGCGCGCCGCGTACCACTTCGTGGTACTGCGGGTCGAGCGGCGTAAGCGGCAGGCGGATTCCGCCCTGCACACGACCCAGTTGCTGCAGCGCCCATTTGGCCGGAATCGGATTCGATTCGACGAACAGGTTCTTATGCAGCGACAGGAGTTTCAGATGAATCTCACGGGCGGTCTTAACGTCCGCGGCGAGAGCGGCCTTGCAGAGCTCGCTCATGGCGCGCGGCACGACGTTGGCGGTGACCGAAATATTGCCGTGGCCGCCGAGCAGCATCAGCGCGATGGCGGTGGGATCGTCGCCGCTGTAGATGCCGAAGTGCGACGGCGCAAACTTGATGAGATGCGCGGCGCGATCGATATTGCCGGTCGCTTCCTTCACACCGATGATACCTGGCACCTGCGCGAGGCGCAGGATGGTTTCGTTGCTCATGTCGGCAACGGTGCGGCCCGGCACGTTGTACAGAATCACCGGCAGATCGACGGTTTCCGCGATCTTCGCGAAGTGGCGGTAGATGCCCTCCTGCGTCGGCTTGTTGTAGTACGGCACGACCTGGAGCGTGGCGTCGGCGCCGACCTCTTTGGCGCGCTGGGTAAGTTCGATCGCCTCGGTCGTGGAGTTGCCGCCCGAGCCCGCGATCACCGGAATCCGGCCCGCCGTGTGCTCGACCGCGGTCTTGACCATTAGCACGTGTTCTTCGACCGACAGCGTGGCCGACTCGCCGCTCGTACCGACCACCACGAGAGCGTTCGTGCCCTCTGCGACGTGCCAGTCGATCAGTTTGCGAAACGCCGGCAGATCCAGACTGCCGTCTTCGAGCATCGGGGTGATGATGGCAGGAATGCTGCCGCGAATCTGAACGCCGTCGTTGCTGCCCTGGTTGCCGCTGTGGTTGCCGCTTTGGTTGCCGCTTTGGTTGCCGCTTTGGTTGCCGTTAGTCATGAAACGCCATGAATTTGATCAGGTAAACCGCGATTGTAGCGGATTAGCCAGCCAACTCGTAACAAGGCGGGGCTGCCGCCTGCGCGGGGTCGTCTGAGCGCTCCGCCTCCAGAATTGCGCAGATCCGCTGGACGTAAGCCGGGCGCGGCTGCGCAAGAAAACCATCTTGAAATGCGACCACCCGGAGCTGGCCGCGCACGCGCTCCAGAAGCTCGCCGGGCGCCAGCAAAAACGCCGGATTGGAGGGCTTGCCGACGCTTTCGTTTCCTTGCGCGAAGGTCTCATAGAGCAGCACGCCGCCGGGAGCGAGCGCGCGCAGGAGCTGCGCGAAGAGCGGCCGATGCAGATAATTCGTCACCACGACGGCGGCGAATTTCGCCTCGGCGGGCAGCGGCCATCCGGCACCTTCGAGATCGGCTTCGAGCGGCGTGACGAGCAGCTCTTCACACAAGGTGGCGAGCGCCGCCGCATCCCGGTCGATGGCCGTCACCGGATGCCCCAGCGCCGCAAAGAATCGCGCATGCCGACCCGCCCCGCACGCAACGTCGAGCACTGCGCCGCCCGCCGCGACCAGGTGCGCCCACTCGCACACCCAGGGCGACGGTTCACCCAATCCATGCATGGCGGCAGCGGGCGTGTTCATCGGAGTGCTCAAACCTTGGCGCGGCTCGTCGGTGGCGTCGGTGGCGTCAGTTGTACGAGAGGCCCATCGCTTCGCGGACGTCGCGCATCGTTTCCGAGGCGAATTTGCGAGCCTTGTCGCAGCCGTCGGCGACGATCGCGCGCAACAGCGACGGGTCGTCCATGTACTTCTGCGCGCGCTCGAGCATGGGTTGCTGTTCGCGCAGAATGCCTTCGATCACCGGCTGCTTGCACTCGAGGCAACCTATGCCGGCCGTCCGGCAGCCTTTCTGCACCCAGTCGTGGGTGGCTTCGTCCGTGTAGACCTGGTGAAGCTGCCACACCGGGCACTTGTCGGGGTCGCCCGGATCGGTGCGGCGCACGCGGGCCGGATCGGTCGGCATGGTGCGGACTTTTTTCGTAATGGTCTCCGCGTCTTCGCGCAGGCCGATCGTGTTGCCGTACGACTTCGACATTTTCTGGCCGTCGAGACCCGGCATGCGCGACGCCTCGGTCAGCATGGCCTGCGGCTCGACCAGAATGATCTTGCGCGAACCTTCGAGATAGCCGAACAGGCGCTCGCGGTCGTTCATCGACAGACTCTGCGATTCCTGCAACATGGCGCGCGCCTGTTCGAGCGCTTCGTCGTCGCCTTCCTGCTGGTAGGCGTTGCGCAGTTCGTGATAGAGCTTGGAGCGCTTGCCGCCGAGCTTCTTCGCCGCCTCGTTGGCCTTCTCCTCGAAGCCCGGCTCACGGCCGTACAGGTAGTTGAAACGGCGCGCGATTTCACGCGTCATTTCGACATGCGGCACCTGATCTTCACCAACCGGCACGAGCGAGCCGCGATACAGCAGAATGTCCGCCGCCATCAGCACCGGATAGCCGAGAAAGCCGTAAGTGGACAGATCCTTGTCCTTCAGCTTCTCCTGCTGTTCCTTGTAGGTCGGCACGCGTTCGAGCCAGCCGAGCGGCGTGCTCATACCGAGCAATAGCGCCAGTTCGGCATGCTCGGGCACCTTGCTCTGGATGAACAGCGTGGCCTGCGCCGGATCGATGCCGGAGGCAAGCCAGTCGGTCAGCACGTCCCAGACGTTCTTCTCGATCACTTCGGGCGTTTCGTAGTGCGTGGTCAGCGCGTGCCAGTCGACCACGCAGAAGAAACACGGGTATTCGGACTGCAGCCGCACCCAGTTTTTCAGCACGCCGTGATAGTGGCCGAGGTGCAACGACCCGGTGGGCCGCATGCCGGAGAAGATACGGTCTGGGAACATGGTATTTAGAAAAGCGAAACAAGGGGAGTCAGAATGGCGGTGATCGCGCTGTACCCGATCGTGACGAGCGGGTTCAACCAGTAACGCGTCAGCGTGCCCGTCATGACCAGTGCCATCACGATGAAAAAACCGTACGGTTCGAGGCGCGACAGCGTGATGGATTGCCGTGGCGGCAACAGCGCCATCAGCACACGGCCGCCGTCGAGCGGCGGCAGCGGAAACAGGTTGAGCACGCCGAGCACGAGATTCACGCCCACGCCCGCTCCCGCCATGCGCGTGAAGAACGGCTCGTCCACGTTCAACACCGCCAGCGCGACCCCGAACAGGCCCCAGATCAGCGCCTGCACGAAGTTGCAGGCCGGCCCCGCCGCCGCGACCCACAGGCTGCCCCAGCGCGGATTGCGCAGGTTGCCGAAGGCGACCGGCACCGGCTTGGCGTAACCGAACATGAATGCGCCGCTGGTGGCGAAGTACAACAGCAAGGGAATTGCAATCGTGCCGAGCGGATCGATGTGCCGCATCGGATTGACGGAGACGCGGCCGAGCACGTAGGCGGTATTGTCGCCGAGCCAGCGCGCGACGTAGCCGTGCGCGGCTTCGTGCAACGTGATGGCGAAAATCACGGGCAACGCGTATACCGCAATGGTCTGTATCAGGGAGGAATCCATAACTCGTTATTGTAACAACGCGATTGCGTGCGTCTGTCCGCTTTCACTCATGCCGTCTCTGCGAGGCCGAACGGCGCGAGAGAACCGCGCCCTGCCCGCACCAGCACCGGTTCCGCACCGGTCAGATCGATCACCGTGGAAGGCTCGCATACGCAAGGACCGCCGTCGATCACCAGATCCAGCTGCTTTTCCAGGCGCGCGCGAATTTCCTCCGGGTCGTTCAGCGGCTGGGTTTCGCCCGGCATGATCAGCGTGGAGCCGAGCAGCGGCTGGCCGAGTTCCTCGAGAATCGCCAGCGTGATCGCGTGATCCGGCACGCGCAGGCCGATGGTCTTGCGCGACGGGTGCGAGAGGCGCCGCGGCACCTCCTTGGTGGCCTGCAACACGAATACGTACGGGCCGGGCGTCACCGATTTGATCAGCCGGTACTGCCGGTTGTCTACCATCGCGAAATTCGAAAGTTCCGACAGATCGCGCACCAGCAGCGACAGCAACTGCTTCTCGTCCAGTCCGCGAATGCGCCGCAGACGCTCGACCGCGTCCTTGTCGTCCAGGTGGCAGGCGAGCGCGTAGCTGGAGTCCGTCGGCAGCGCGACCACGCCGCCATCCTTGATGATCTGCACGGCCTGCTTGACGAGGCGCGGCTGCGGGTTGTCGGGATGAAGCCGGAAGTATCGGGACATGGCGACTAACGTTGGCTGACGGATGAACAGCGGATGATCGGCAAACCGACGCTGGTCGAAAGCCGGCCGGAAGCCCGGACGCCAGGCATGCGCCGCGCGCAACCGGCTTGCGCGCCGGACGTGCCGCCCCGGCACGGCGCGGTCACAGCCAGCGTTCCCAGACAGGCTTCAGATCGGCGGGCAGCGGCGGCAGCGTGCCGAGATCGACGCGGCCTTCGCCGGCTGCGTGGAAGTCGGACCCGCGCGATGCCTCGAAACCGAAACGGCGCGCGACATCCGCGTATTCGCGATACTGGTCGGGCGTATGGCTGCCGGTCACCACTTCGATCGCCTTGCCGCCGAGATCGATGAATTCGGCGAAAAACGCGTCGAATTCGACCGGCGAGTAAGCATACCGACCCGGATGCGCAATGACGGCTTCGCCGCCGGCCGCCTGGATCCAGCCGACCGCATCGGCCAGTTTGGCCCAGCGGTGCGACACGTAACCCGGTTTGCCGTCGCCGAGATAGCGGGTGAACACGTCCTGCGTGGAACTGGCGTAGCCGCTTTCCACCATGAAACGGGCGAAATGCGTGCGCGAAATCATGTCCGGATTCGACACGTATCTGAGCGCGCCCTGATAGGCGTCGGGGATGCCGAGCGTGGCCAGCTGCTCGCCAATCGCCTCTGCCCGCGCGGCGCGGCCGTTGCGCGTGCGCGCGAGCCCATCGATCAGGACCGCGCTGGTCGGATCGATGCCCAATCCGACGATATGCACCGTGCGCGAAGCCCACGTCACCGAGATTTCGACGCCGCTCAGATAGGCCATGCCGAGCGCTTCGGCGGTGCTTTTCGCTTCGCGCTGACCGCCGAGTTCATCGTGATCGGTGAGCGCCCACAGCGTCACGCCACCCGCGTGCGCGCGGCGCGCGACATCGGCCGGCGCGAACTGGCCGTCGGAAACGGTGGAGTGACAGTGGAGGTCGGCGTTCATCGTTGTCTTGAAAAGGATCAGCACTCATTTTACTGCAACGCAGTAAGTGAACGCAGAGCTATCTCGCGCAACCACCGCCCCCGGGAGAAGTCCCTTTGGCGGGCGCCCCGGCCCAAGGCGCCGGGGAACCCTCGAAACGATCTGAACGGGCTACGCGCAGAATCCCTCGATCAACGCGGCCACCTGCTCCGGCTGGTCGTGGTGCACCATGTGCCCCGCTTCGTCGATGATCTTCTCGCGCCAGTTCGGGAACGCCTGAAAGCGCGCCTTGAATTCGTCGAGCGGGATCTCGCCGGCGATCTGCGCGAGCGTCGGCGAGTTGGCCGCTTCCACGTGCAGCACCTTCGCGCTCACCTTGCGCCACGTCGCCATCACTTCGTCGAGGCGGTACAGCGCGGGGCCGCGCAGTTTGTGCGCGGGATCGGCGAGCAGCATGAAGCGCCCTTCGCCGTCCGGCTTGGACCAGTGCTGCGCGAGAAACTGCGCGCGCTGCGGATCGAGACGCGGATTGGTTTTGACGAGGCGCGCGGCGACGTCGTCGAGCGACGCGTAGCGCTTCAGTTGCGGCGGATCGCGCAATTCGTCGAGCCAGTTGCGCAGGCGTTTGGGCGCCTGCGCCGGGTGCGACGGCGCGAGGCCGAAACCTTCGAGATCGACCACCCGCCGCACGCGCTCCGGCCGCACGCCCGCATACACGCAGGCGATGTTCGCGCCCATGCTGTGGCCGACCAGATTCACTTCGCCGGCCCGCGCATAGTGGTCGAGCAAGGCGTCGAGATCGGCCAGATAGTCCTGGATCCAGTAGTTGCCGCCGCCGCGCTCAGCCACCGGCCAGTCCGACAGGCCGAAACCGCGCATGTCCGGCGCCAGCACCTGCCAGTCGCCGCCCAGCGCGTCGACGACGAACTGGAACGAGGCCGCCACGTCCATCCAGCCATGCAGCATGAACAGCATCGGCGCGTCCGGGTTGCCCCAGCGCCGCACATGCAGACGGATGCCGCGCACGGCGACGAATTCAGAGCGGGAAGTGTTCATGAACGGCACGTCCAAAAAAGAATGGTCGTTCGATTATAACGAGATAGCCGGCCAATGCACGGTGCCGGTTGGCGAAGGAAACCTCAACCGGCGGCGGCGGCCGACGGCGGCGCCTCCGGTGCGTCGAGGCCCGCGAGGGCCGCCAGCTCGGCCAGTTCCGCCTCGTCGAAACCGGCATCGCGGCGCGCCTCGAAATTGAACGGACCACGTAATTTCGGTGCGTGATACTGGTCGGCGAGGCGCGTGTAAGTCTCGTGAGGGTCGCGGCCGCTGCCGTCGCACAGGTGGCGGAACCAGCGGTTGCCGATCAGCACGTGGCCGATTTCATCGCGCAGGATCACGTCGAGAATCGCCGCTGACGCCTGATCGCCCGCCTGCAGCAGGCGCGCGCGGATCGGCGGAGATGCGTCGAGGCCGCGTGCTTCGAGCGTGCGTGGCACCAGCGCCATGCGCGCCAGCACGTCGCCGCGGGTGCGCTCGCACATGTCCCACAAACCGTCGTGAGCCGGAAAGTCGCCGTAGACGTGGCCGTACTCCGCAAGGCGCGCGGCCAGCAGCGAGAAGTGATACGCCTCTTCGGCGGCGACTTTGAGCCAGTCGGTGTAGAACGCGGCGGGCATGCCGGCGAAGCGCCAGACGGCGTCGAGCGCAAGATTGATCGCGTTGAATTCGATATGCGCGAGCGCGTGCAGCAGAACCGCGCGCCCTTGCGGCGATTGCATGCTGCGCCGCTTCAGATGGCGCGGATCGACCAGTTCCGGCCGCGCCGGACGGCCCGGCAGCCCGGCCGGTTCGTCGAACTCGAGGTCCGCCGCGCATGCCATGCTGCCTTCGAGCACCGCGGCATAGAGCGCGCGGGCCGCGGCGGCCTTGGCGGCCGGGTCGGCTTCGCGCAGTGCACCGAGCGCCGCGGAGCGCGCGCAATGGGCGTCCCGCCCGGCATCGGCGACGGATGAAGCAGGTGAAGCGGACAACGCGGACGGAGCGGCAGACGTCATGACGAGCGGATCGACAAAGGAAACAGCAACGCAAGCGCGAAGCGCGACGGCTGAGGAAACGGCGGAGCGAACGGCAACCGGCAAGTCTCAATACGCTGCCGTCAAGGTAGCCGCCGCAACAAACCCACGCGGACCGCAACCCGAACAGCGCCGCGGCGAGCACCCGTACAGCGCCGGCAAGCGGTGCGGACAGCGTCTCGAGCACACAACCGTTTACAATACCCGATTCGACGACCATCCAGCGCGCCCGGTGCGCCGGCGCGGCGCAGCCGTCGCGCGGCGCAAGACCTGCCGGGCGGTCTGCCGCCCTATCCCGCCGCGTGCGCAGCGACCGATCAAGAGGAGACACTGTGACCATTTACAAGCTTGGCGATGCCGCCCCGACCATCCATGAAAGCGTGTTCGTCGCGGATTCAGCGAGCATCATCGGTAACGTGACGCTGGAGGAGAACGCCAGCGTGTGGTTCGGCGCAACGATTCGCGGCGACAACGAGCTCATTACCATCGGCAAGGGCAGCAACGTGCAGGAAAACGCCGTGCTGCACACCGACCCCGGTTTTCCGCTGACGGTCGAGCCGAACGTGACGATCGGCCACCAGGTCATGCTGCATGGCTGCACGATCAAGGAAGGCTCGCTGATCGGAATTCAGGCCGTGGTCTTGAATGGCGCCGTGATCGGCCGCAACTGTCTGGTCGGAGCGGGCGCCATCGTCACCGAGGGCAAAGTGTTTCCCGACAATTCGCTGATTCTCGGCGCGCCCGCCAAAGTGGTGCGCGAACTGACCGGGGCGGACATCGCCAATATGCAGCGCGGCGCGGCAACCTACGCCGAGCGCCGCGAATATTACAAGGCGCAGCTCGTGCGCATCGGCTAACCAGCCGGAGCGCGCGGCGCGCACGGCGCGGCATCACGCTGCGTCATTCGACCGAGGAAAAGTTGTGAGCGACCAGTTGCAAAAATTCATGTTCAGCGCGGCGCCGGTGCGCGGCGAGATCGTTTCGCTGCGCAATACGTGGCAGGAAGTCCTGACGCGTCGCGATTATCCGGCGCCGGTGCGCACGGTGCTGGGCGAAATGATGGCCGCCTGCGCGCTGCTGTCGGCGAACCTCAAGTTCGACGGCACGCTCATCATGCAGATTTTCGGCGACGGCCCGGTCAAGATGCTGGTGGTGCAGTGCGGCTCCGATCTGTCGATGCGCGCCACGGCCAAGCTGTCGGGCGAAGCAGCCAGCGTGATCGGCGAATCGGCCAGCATGGTCGACCTGTTGAACGCGAGCGGTCACGGCCGTTGCGTGATCACGCTCGACCCGGCCTCCAAGCAGCCCGGTCAACAGCCGTATCAAAGTATCGTGCCGCTCTCGGGCGTGGACGGCCCGCTCAACTCGATGGCCGAAGTGCTCGAACATTACATGCACCACTCCGAGCAGCTCGACACGCGCCTGTGGCTCGCGGCGAACACCGAGCGTGCGGTCGGCATGCTGCTGCAAAAATTGCCGGGCGACGGCGGCATCGTCCCGCATCCGGGCGACCTCGACGCGGACACGTGGGAGCGTGTATGCACGCTGGGCGGCACGATGTCGCAAGACGAGTTGCTGAAGGAAGAACCGGAAACGATTTTCCGGCGCCTGTTCTGGCAGGAGAACGTCCAGCATTTCGAACCGGCGAAGGCGCGTTTCGAGTGCACGTGTTCGCGTGAAAAAGTCGGCGGCATGCTGAAGATGCTGGGCCGCGAAGAAGTGGATGGCGTACTCGAAGAGCGCGGTCATGTCGAGATTCATTGCGAGTTCTGCAACCAGCGCTACGAGTTCGATCCGGTCGATGTGGCGCAACTTTTTGTCGCCGAAGCGCTCTCACAAGGCGTGACGCCCGCGGCTGACCAGCGGCACTGAACGGCTGGACTGAACGACTCGCGCGCGGCGTTCATGCGCACGAGTCGGCGGTTGATCACAGCTGTGTCGAGGCAGTAAAGATACCGCGCCGCCCGCTGCCTTTCAGGGCTCGGGCGGCGCAGTGTCGTTGACCATTGCGTTGAATCATTGGCGGTACGTGCAGGGCATGATTTGCTTAGGCATCCGACCGATGGAGATCGAACATGAACCATCCTACTTCGTTGATACCACTGCTGCGCCGTGCGCGCACCGCCGCCGTGCTGGCTGTTCTCGTCGGCAGCGGCGCACTGGCCGGCTGCATGATGGACCCGCCGGGTCCGTCGCCGATATATAGCCGCCTTCCCACCGACCAGTCGGGCACCGCCCAACCGCTGACGCCTGAAGAACGCCAGCGCTATGACGCGATCGATCAGCAGGTCATGGTCGAGCAGAATCAGGCGATCGCCGCCGAAAACGCGGCGCAGGCCTGGTCGCGTTACTACACGCCGCCTGTGAGTGTGTATGGCAGCTATTACGGGGGTGGTTGGGGGCACGGCTGGGGTACGGGCGTCGGCGTCGGATACGGACCGTACTGGGGCTGGTAAGCTGGTAAGCGGATAAGCGGCAGCAAGCTCGCGCATACCGCGAGAATTCCGGCCCAACGGCGGCTCCAAAGAAAAAAGGCACGGTCTATTTTTTCACCGTGCCTTTTTTGCGTCCTTCGTATCGAACCGTTGTGCCGCGGCGAAGCTCAGTGCGCAGGCTTTCTTTCGTGAGCAGCTTTCCCACCGTGCTTGTGATCCGGCTTCGCGCGTGACTCCGGATTCGGCACCATATGCAGCGGCGCCGCCGACATCTCGCCACGCGTGGACGTGGTTGCCGATGGCGTGTTCGCCGCCGGCAACGGCGCATTCGGCGACACGAACTGCACGAACACTTCGCCGTCCTTCACCATGCCCATTTCGTAGCGCGCCCGCTCTTCGACAGCGGCCGTGCCGTTCTGCAAGTCCTGCACTTCGCCCTGAATGCGCTCGTTGCGCAGCTTCGAGTCGGCATTCTTTTGCAGTTGTTGCGCCAGTTGCTGCTGCAACTCGTGCACGCGCAACCAGCCGCCATGTCCCCACCAGAGCGGGTACTGGATCAGCGCCAGTAGAACGATCAGGACAGCAGTGACAAGCCGCATGAAGTAAGCACAATAAATACACGCCGCCCTGCGCTATACGCAGGGCGGCGGGGTCAATCAGAAACGAAGGATAACCGGCTCATCGGTCAGCGCCAGCAAGACAGCCATTAGCGCAGATTGTAGAACGCCGACTTGCCCGGATAGCTGGCGATATCACCCAGATCTTCTTCGATGCGCAGCAACTGGTTGTACTTCGAGATGCGGTCCGAGCGCGACAGCGAACCCGTCTTGATCTGACCGGCGTTCAGGCCGACCGCGATATCCGCAATCGTCGAATCTTCGGTTTCGCCCGAACGGTGCGAAATCACCGCCGTGTAACCGGCGCGCTTGGCCATTTCGATGGCCGCGAAGGTTTCCGTCAGCGTACCGATCTGGTTGATCTTGATGAGGATCGAGTTGGCGATGCCCTTCTCGATACCTTCCTTCAGGATGCGCGTGTTGGTGACGAACAGGTCGTCGCCCACCAGCTGGACCTTCTTGCCGAGCTTGTCGGTCAGCGTCTTCCAGCCGGCCCAGTCGCTTTCGTGCATGCCGTCTTCGATCGACACGATCGGGAACTTGTCGGCCAGATTCGCCAGGTAGTCCGTGAATTCCGTTGACGACAGTTGCAGGCCTTCGCCGGCCAGCTGGTACTTGCCGTCGTGGTAGAACTCGCTCGCTGCGCAGTCGAGCGCGAGCAGCACGTCTTCCCCGGCGCGGTAGCCTGCTTTCTCGATGGCTTGCAGGATGGTCGACAGGCATTCGTCGTTGCTGCCGAAGTTCGGCGCGAAGCCGCCTTCGTCGCCCACTGCCGTGCTCATGCCGCGATCCGACAGGATCTTCTTCAGCGCGTGGAACACTTCGGCGCCGCAGCGCAGCGCTTCGCGGAAGGTCGGCTGGCTGACCGGCACGATCATGAATTCCTGGATGTCCAGGCTGTTGTTGGCGTGCGCGCCGCCGTTGACGATGTTCATCATCGGCACCGGCAGTTGCATCGCGCCCGAGCCGCCGAAGTAGCGGTACAGCGGCAGGCCGGCTTCTTCAGCGGCGGCTTTCGCGACGGCCATCGAAACAGCCAGCATCGCGTTCGCGCCGAGGCGCGACTTGTTGTCCGTGCCGTCGAGTTCCAGCAGCGTCTTGTCGAGGAACGCCTGCTCGGAAGCGTCGAGGCCCATGATCGCTTCGGAGATTTCGGTGTTGATGTGCTCGACAGCCTTCAGCACGCCCTTGCCGCCGTAGCGGCCGGCTTCGCCGTCGCGCAGTTCGATCGCTTCGCGCGAACCCGTCGACGCACCCGACGGCACCGCGGCGCGGCCCATCGTGCCCGATTCGAGCAGCACGTCGCATTCGACGGTGGGGTTGCCTCGCGAATCGAGAATCTCTCGACCGATGATATCTACGATAGCACTCATGGTTTCCTCAAGAAATGACGTTGAATTCTTTACTGTGACACTGTACCAGGCGCTGGCGATCCGGAGTCAGCGCTTTAGCGGTTACTCCGGTCGCATGCAGAACACCGGTCTCCCCGGCAAACTGCTTGCGCGCCGATAGGTTCGACGACCATTGCGTGCATTCGCCGCGCGCCGACCGTGGCCGATTGTGCAGTCCAATCGTGACACGCGGTGAATGCCTGAGTCAGTTGAAATCGCTTTCGAGGAACGGCGCGCGCTTGACGGCCCGATCGAGCGTGACCAGCGTCTCGAGCAGATCGGCCATGCGATGCAGCGGCACGGCGTTCGGACCGTCCGATTTGGCCTGCGCCGGATTCGGGTGCGTTTCCATGAAGAGACCGGCCACGCCCACCGCCACCGCGGCACGCGCCAGCACCGGCACGAATTCGCGCTGGCCGCCCGAGCTCGTGCCCTGCCCGCCCGGCAACTGCACCGAGTGAGTGGCGTCGAACACGACCGGCGCGTTGGTTTCGCGCATGATCGCGAGCGAGCGCATGTCCGACACGAGGTTGTTATAGCCGAACGACACACCGCGCTCGCACGCCATGAACCGGTCTTCCGACAGACCCGCTTCACGCGCCGCGTCACGCGCCTTGTCGATCACGTTCTTCATGTCGTGCGGTGCGAGAAACTGGCCTTTCTTGATGTTGACCGGTTTGCCCGAACGTGCGCAAGCGTGGATGAAGTCCGTTTGACGGCACAGGAAAGCCGGCGTTTGCAGCACGTCGACCACCGAGGCGACCTGCTCGATCTCGTGCTCGGCATGAACGTCGGTCAGCACCGGCAGACCGAGTTGGCGCTTCACTTCCGACAGGATGCGCAAACCTTCGTCCATGCCCAGACCGCGGAACGACTTGCCGCTGCTGCGGTTGGCCTTGTCGTACGACGACTTGTAGATGAACGGAATATTCAGCTTCGCGCAGATTTCCTTTAGCCGGCCAGCTGTGTCGATCGTCATCTGTTCGGATTCGACGACACAGGTGCCCGCGATCAGGAAAAACGGCCTGTCGAGCCCGATTTCGAAATCGCCCAGTTTCATGCTTTCTCCCCGACTTCGGCCGCCGTGCGCGACTGCTGGTGCGCGAGCGCCGCTTCGACGAACGACTTGAACAGCGGATGACCGTCACGCGGCGTGGACGTGAATTCCGGATGGAACTGCACGCCGACGAACCACGGGTGCATGCTGCGCGGCAGTTCCATCATTTCCGGCAGATCTTCACTCGGGGTACGGGCGCTGATGATAAGGCCGCCGGCTTCGAGCTGGGGCACGAAGCGGTTATTGACTTCATAACGGTGGCGATGGCGTTCGTTCACGTCCTTGCCATAGATCTCTTCGGCCATCGTGCCGGGCTTGATCGGGCAACGTTGCGAACCGAGGCGCATCGTGCCGCCGAGATCCGACTCTTCCGTGCGCTTCTCGACGCGGCCTTCGCGGTCGTACCATTCGGTGATCAGCGCGACCACGCGGTTCGGCGTTTCCTGATCGAACTCCGTGCTGTTCGCGTCTTTCAGACCCACCACGTCGCGGGCAAATTCGATCACCGCCAGTTGCATGCCGAGGCAGATGCCGAGATACGGCACCTTCGCTTCACGGGCATAACGGATCGCGGCGATCTTGCCTTCGGTGCCGCGCCGGCCAAAGCCGCCCGGCACGAGCACCGCGTCCAGATGCTTGAGGCTTTCGACGCCGTGCGTCTCGATTTCTTCGGAGTCGATGTATTCGATGTTGACCTTGGTCGACGTATGCATCGACGCATGGCGCAGCGCTTCGATCAGCGACTTGTACGACTCGGTCAGATCGACGTATTTGCCGACCATGCCGATCGTGACTTCATGCCTCGGATGCTCCAGCTTCTCGACCAGATCGGACCACATGGACAGATCGGCGGCCTTCGGCTCGAGCTTGAGTTCTTCGCAGATGATCGCGTCCAAACCCTGATCGTGCAGCATCTGCGGAATCTTGTAGATGCTGTCCGCGTCCCACACCGAGATCACCGCGTCTTCCGGCACGTTCGAGAACATGGAGATCTTCGCGCGCTCGTCGTCCGGAATGCGGCGGTCGGCGCGGCACAGCAGCACGTGCGGCGAGATACCGATTTCGCGCAGCTTCTGCACGCTGTGCTGCGTGGGCTTGGTCTTCAGTTCGCCGGCCGTGGCAACCCACGGCACCAGCGTGAGGTGCACGAAGCACGCGCTGTTGCGGCCCATGCGCAGGCTCATCTGACGCGCGGCTTCGAGGAACGGCAGCGATTCGATGTCGCCCACGGTGCCGCCCACTTCGACGATGGCGACGTCCGGCTCACCGCACGTTGCGGAAGCCGCGCCGCGTTCGATGAACGCCTGGATTTCGTTCGTGATGTGCGGAATGACCTGCACCGTCTTGCCGAGATAATCGCCGCGGCGTTCCTTGCGGATCACCGATTCGTAAATCTGGCCCGTGGTGAAGTTATTGGCCTTGCGCATCTTCGTGCTGATGAAGCGCTCATAGTGGCCGAGGTCGAGGTCGGTCTCCGCTCCGTCTTCCGTCACGAACACTTCGCCGTGTTGAAACGGGCTCATCGTGCCGGGGTCGACATTGATGTAGGGATCGAGCTTGAGGAGGGTGACTTTAAGACCGCGCGATTCGAGGATCGCGGCGAGGGAAGCGGCGGCAATACCCTTGCCGAGGGAAGATACTACGCCGCCGGTGACGAAAACATATTTGGTCATCGCTGGATGCTCGCGGGAAAAACGGATTATACCGTAAAGCAGGGTCTCAACCCCAGCAAAATCCGAGCTGCGTCTGCAGATGCATGGCGCCGCGGCGGCCATCGTCGCGCGTCGATCATGCACTGTTTTTGCCACGCACATGCCGCGGCACCGCGCTGCGCCCGGCGCCACGTTGGCAGGTCGACGCAACGGCAGCCACCTGACATTCACGCCGCGTGACCGTGCGACCGTCGCCGTCTTGTGGGTGCGTTACCTGCATGCGCCGCCTGACGCGGCATCAGGCGCGCCGCTCCAGTTCATGCAACATGCTTTGCACCGCGCGCGCGGTTTCGACGGGTCTTTCCATCGGGTAAAGATGACTGCCCTCGATCCATTCCACATGGCCGCCGGTCGCGCGGCGCGTCGCTTCCAGTCCGGCCCGGCGGATTTCCTTCGAACGCGTGCCGGCGATGAAGCCCACCGGCACCGGCGCGCCCCGCGCGAGCCGCGAGCCGAGCGTGTGCGGCAAGGTCTTGTAGATCTGATATTCGGTACGGCGGTCGAAAGCGAGCGACCGCGAGCCGTCCGGCGATGTTTGCGGAATGCCGAAGTCGATGTAGTCGGACAGCATGCGCTCATCCCAGCGCGCGAACGCCGGCTTCGAATGGAAGTGCCGCCACGCTTCGTCGCGGCTCGCCCACTGGGTGCGGCGCGTACGGGTGGCGGCCGCGGGCGACAGACGCTCGTCGAGGCCGGTCCATTGCGACACGCGCAGCATGCTGCTGCGCCAGCCGGCGATCACCGGCGAATCGAGCATCACCACCCCTCTCACCCACTGCGGCTTCTTCAGCGCGGCCATCAGCGACAGATAACCGCCGAGCGAATGCCCCACCAGCCATACCGGCTGTTCGTAAGTTCTGCCGATATCGTCGAGCAACTGCTCGACCAGATGCGGCCAGTCCTGCGTCACCGGAAAGCGCGCGTCGTGACCGATCCGCTCGATGGAGCGCAATTCGTAGTCGTCGGCGAGTTCGGCGAAGATCGTCCGGTAGGTCGATGCGGGAAAACCGTTCGCGTGCGAGAAGTGGATGATGTTTTTCAACTGCGGCTATCTCCGTTCTGTTTTTGCGTGCGGGGCTTTGATGCGCGCTTGCGTACAGGCGCTTCAGCCAGCGGCACGCTTTCTGTGCGGCCCTGCTGCGCTTCGTCTATCCATGCGGCCGGCATTTCACCAGCGCACCTACCGGCGCACCTGTTAGCGGTCCATCCAGTAACGGTGCTGTGTGTCGCGATAACGATCGAGCGTCAGCGCGATGTTCTCTGTGGCGGCGCTCTTCGCGCCGGCTTCCGGGTTCACTTCGACTCGCACCGCGCCGTCCGTGTCGCTGCGCCCAAGCTCGATCTGCCGCGCCTTGTAGCGCTCGAACACCCTCGCATCCGGATGATGAAAACGGTTGCGATAGCCTACCTGAAATAGCGCGATGAGCGGGTCGATAGAATCGAGGAACGGCTCGGTCGACGAAGTCTTGCTGCCGTGATGCGGCACGACCAGCACCTGTGCGCGCAACGCGCCGCGATCGCGCGCGAGCAGAGTGCGTTCGACAGGTGCCTCGATATCCGCCGTCAGCAAGGCGGCCATGCGCGGCGGCTCCGTTTGAACGCGCGCGGCCGGCCGGCTCGTCGCGGGCGGCAGCGTGCTCACCCGCAACACGCAGCAATGCATGTTCGGCTTGCCTTGCAGCGGACCGGCGTCGGGCCAGAGCATCGCGAACTCGACACCGTCCCACTGCCAGCGCTGCCCCGCCGCGCACGGCAGCGTGGCGGCGCCGTGCCGCCGCGCGTTCAGCCACAATGCATTCGACGGCGCCAGCGCCGCCACCATCTGACGCACCTCGATCGCGTCCAGAACGGCGGGCGCGCCGCCCGAATGATCGGAATCGGCGTGACTGACGATCAGCGTATCGAGCGCGTTCACGCCGTGTGCCTGCAGGAATGGCACGACCACCCGCTCGCCCGCGTGAGTCGATTCCGGGCCCGGCCCCGTATCGAACAGCAACGTGTGATGCGCCGTTTCGACCAGCACGGACGTACCTTGACCGACATCCAGCGCGGTTAGCCGGAAACCGCCCTGCGGCGGCCCGGACGGCGCCGGCATCAGGAGCGGCAACCATGTGAGCGGCGCGGCCCAGCGCAGCGGCCAGCCGCGCGGCGCGAGACACCAGAGCACACCCAACGCCGCCGCGGCCAGCGTCCACGCATCCGGCTGCGGCAGGCGCCAGAGCAGCCAGGGAGGCCCCGAGAACCACAGCAAGCCCGCGGCCAGCCACTCCAGCAAAGCGTGAGCGACATGCCATGCGTGGACGTCGAGCGGCGCGGGCAACGCGACGCCGGCGAGTATCGCCGGCGTGACCAGCAGGCTGACCCACGGAATCGCGAAGGCATTCGCGAGCGGGCCGATCAGCGGAATCTGCGCGAACCAGTAGACGGTTAGCGGCGCGAGCGCGACCGTGACGGCGAACTGCACGTGTGCCGCGCTGCGCAGCCGTTCGCCCACGCCGCGCACGTGACGCAGCAACCCGGCACGCAGTCTGGGCAACGGGGACGATGGCTCGCCGCCCTCGTTCGCCTGATCGTGGTGCTGTTCATGATCCTGCACGCGCGGCCGCCCGGACATGGCGAACAGAATTGCCGCCACCGCGCAGAACGACAACCAGAATCCCGCCGAGACGACCGCCCACGGATCGATCAGCAGCACCAGTCCCAAGGCCCACGCGAGCACCGCCGAGCGTGCCACGCTGCGCCCGCTGACAAACGCGAGCGCGACGACGCCCGCCATCCACAGCGCGCGCTGCGCCGGCACGTTGAAACCGGCCAATGCAGCGTGCAGCGCGGCGAACAGCGCGCCGCCCGTGATCGCGACGACCTGCGCGGGCAGCCGCAACGGCCAGTCGCGGCCAATCCAGCCGGAGCGCCGCCATAACGCGCCCGCGAGCCAGCCCGCAAGACCCGCGACGAAACCAAGGTGCAGCCCGGAAATCGCCACCAGATGACTCGTACCCGTGCCGCGCATCAGCAGCCAGTCCGCTGCGCTCACTTCGTCCTGCGCGCCGATCGCCAGTGCCACGACGATTCCGCGGTGCGGCGCATCGCCGAGCACCGCGTCGATGCGTGCGCGCAGCGCGGCGCGCCAGCGGTCCACGGTCACGCCGACACCGCGCGCATCGCCGCGCAATCGCACGGCGTGAGCCGGCGCACTCACATAGCCGGTGGCCCGCACATTGCGCGCGAGCAGATTCGCCTCGGCATCGCGCACGCCGAAATTCGCATTGCCATGCGGACGTTTCAGCCGCACGGTCAACCGCCAGCGTGCGCCGGGTTCGAGGATCGGCGGCGGCGCATCTTCGGCGATCCACGCCAGTTGGATCACGCGCGGGAAAGCGGCCATTGGCGCGTCGGCCGGGTCGACGCCGAATAGAAAGCGTGCGCCGTTTTCATCGCGTGACGGCAGGCCTTTGATACTGCCGACAACCTCGATATCGCGGCCTTCCCATGCGGTGGGTAAGCTCACCGCGAGGCGCATGTCCGCGCGCAGGGCTGCGTAGCCGAAGCCCGTGCACGACGCCGCACACCACACCGCGCTCCAGCCGACGAATGAGCGCATGCGCGGGCCGAAGCGGACACGGCGTATTAGCGAAGTGAGAGCCGCGAGCGCGTGCGCGCGATGTGTCGGCGTAGGGGTGGCCTTTGCCGTGGGCGCAACTGTCGCCGCAGTTTCAGTTCCAGTTCCAGTTCCAGTTCCAGTTCCAGTTCCAGTTCCAGCTCTAGTTGCAGCCGCAGCCGCGCCCGTAGCCGTAGCCGTATTCCCACCAACCGCCGCATGCCGCTCAACAGCGCACGCACTCCCGCCGTCGCCCAACCCCCAAACCGCTACGACAACCGCAACGCACGCAGCAAACACCAGCCCGCACAGCCCGACCCAATCCGGCAACACCGCTTGCCGCTGCAGCCAGACCACCCCCAACGCAAATCCGCACCACCATGCCCGCATCCGCCCTCCGCCAGCAAATGCCGGGCGCAGCAGCGCTTGAGCACAGGCGTCAGCGAGCCCGCCAAGCGTGAATGTCGCCCGGCGCGAACCACTCAGACCTTCCGGGTTCGATTATGCAGAGGAAAGTGCGAGCCGCGGCAGCGCGGCGAGCGCGTTAGCCGTTGTGCCTAGGGCGGCTTCTTCGGCGGCCATGCCGCGCAGTTCCGCGAGGCCCGCGCCGATCGCCGGAATCTGCTCCGGCGAATTGCGCTGCCTGTAAATCCATGCAGGCGCGATGTCCGGCGCATCGGTCTCGACGACCAGCGCGTCGAACGGCAACTGTTCGGCAAGACGGCGGATCTGCCGCGCCCGCTCGAACGTCAGATTGCCGCCGAATCCGAGATGCATGCCCTGGTCGATATACGCCTGAGCCTGCTGGAAACTGCCGTTGAATGCATGCGCGATACCACGATGAATCTGGTGGCGCCGCAGTCCCTTGATCACCTGGTCCTGCGATTTGCGCACATGGCAGATCACCGGCAGATCGAATTCGCGCGCGAATTCCAGCTGAGCGTTGTAGAAGAATTGCTGGCGCGCGTCGTCGAGACCGTCGACGAAATAATCGAGCCCGATTTCGCCGATGCCGACGAACCGCGGATCGTCGAGATTCGCCTCGATTTCCATGCGCAACACCGCCAGATCGCTCTCCTGCGCCGCCGGCGTGAACAGCGGATGGATGCCGAGCGCATACGCGCCGCCGTCGACCCGGTGCGCCAGTTCGCGCACCGTTGCGAAGTTCTCGCGGCCGATCGCCGGAATCACGATCCGCCCCACACCCGCGCGGTGCGCCGCCGCCGCGACTTGCGCGCGGTCGGCGTCGAATTCCGAAGCATCGAGATGGCAGTGCGTATCGATCCACATGACGTGCCTCGCTAGCGGCGCAGCATCAGCGCAGGGTGTCCGGCAATCAGACCGGCACCGGCGGCTCTTCGTGCAGCACGCCGTCGCGCAGCCGCATGATGCGGTCGCAACGCCCCGCCAGTTCCGGATCGTGCGTGACGATCACGAAGCTCGTTTCGAGCGTTTGCGACAGTTCGAGCATCAGGTTGAACACGGTGTCCGCCGTGCCGCCGTCGAGATTGCCGGTCGGTTCGTCGGCCAGCACGCAGGCGGGCTTCGTCACCAACGCGCGCGCAATCGCGACACGCTGGCGCTCGCCGCCCGACAGCTCGCCCGGACGATGCTTCGCGCGGTGCCCCATGCCGACGCGCTCCAGCACCGCGAGCGCTTCGCGGCGCGCGGCTTCGGTCGACATGCGGCGAATCCGCAGCGGCATCGCGACGTTATCGAGCGCGGAAAACTCCGGCAGCAGGTGGTGGAACTGATAGACGAAACCCAGCGCGCGATTGCGCAGGTCGTTGCGTTCGCGCTCGGAGAGTCTGGTGAAGGGCTTGCCCATTACCGAGACCTGTCCGGCGCTCGGATCGTCGAGGCCGCCGAGCACGTGTAGCAGCGTGCTCTTGCCGGAGCCCGACGCGCCGACGATCGCCAGCTTCTCGCCGCGCCGCACGCTCAGTTGCGCGTTGTTGAGCACCGTCACATTCAGACCGCCCTGCACGAACGACTTGGAAATGCCGGTCGCTTCCAGCACATAGGGATGCGGCACGGTGTCGGCGGAAGGCATGGATAGGTTGGCGGAACGGTCATTCATAGCGCAGTGCCTCCGCGGGACGGACTTTCGCACCACGCCAGCTCGGGTACAGGGTGGCCAGCGCCGACATCAGGAACGCGATGATGCCGATCCGCGCGACGTCGGCCGGAATCAGCTCGGACGGCAGTTCGCTGATGAAATACACCGACGGCGGCAGGAACTGCACGCCGAGCAGATGCTCGATCATCGGCACGAGCCACGGAATGCTCCACGCGATCAGGCAGCCGAGCGCGACGCCGGTGGCCGTGCCGATAAAGCCGATCGTCACGCCCTGCACCACGAAGATCTTCATGATCGAACCGGGCTGCGCGCCGAGCGTGCGCAGAATCGCGATATCGGCCTGCTTGTTGGTCACCGTCATGACGAGCGACGACACCAGATTGAACGCCGCCACGGCGATGATCAGCGTGAGGATGATGAACATCATGCGCTTTTCGATCTGCACCGCCGAGAACCAGGTCTTGTTCTGCTGGGTCCAGTCGCGAATGTATAAATCGCCCGACAGGCTGCGCGCGAGCTGATGCGCGACCTCCGGCGCGCGCTGCATGTCGGTCAGGCGCAGCCGCACGCCGGTGGGCGCGGGCAGTCTGAACAGCGCCTGCGCGTCCTTGATGTTGATCAGCGCGAGCGTGCTGTCATATTCGTAATGCCCCGACTCGAAGATGCCCACCACGGTGAACTGCTTCAGCCGGGGCAGCATGCCGGCCGGCGTGATCGTGCCTTCCGGCGCGACCAGCGTGATCTTGTCGTTGACGGTCACGCCGAGATTGGTGGCGAGATCGGCGCCGAGCACGATGCCGAAATCGCCCGGCACCAGTGCGTTCAGACTGCCGCCTTTCATCTCCTTGCCGATATCGGACACCTGCGGCTCGAGCGAAGGCTCGACGCCGCGCAGCGCCACTCCGCTCACCGCGTCCTGGCGCGTGAGCAGCGCCTGCGCTTCCACATACGGCGCCGCGCCGATCACTTCCTTGTTCTGGCGGGCTTCCTGGGCGGTCAGTTGCCAGTTGGGCATCGATCCGGTGGGCGAGAAGATCTCCACGTGCGCGAGCACCGACAGCATCCGGTCACGCACCTCTTTCTGAAAACCGTTCATCACGGACAACACGACGATCAGCGCCGCGACGCCGAGCGCGATGCCCGACATCGACACGAGCGCAATGAAGGAAATGAAGCCGTTACCGGTCGTGCGTTTGCCGGCGCGGGTGTAGCGCCAGCCAATCTGCCATTCGTAGGGAAATTTCAAGCGAATCCTTTTCTGCGTGTCTTCGGCCTTGTGCCGCGCACGAAGGCGTGAAGCGCCTGCCGTGCGGCCCGAGCGTCGTGATCATTGGTGTCGTTGCGCAGCGGATGGTTCCGGTGCGGCGCGCCACGTCGTAGCAATGCGCGCGCCATACCGGTCCGCGGCGGTCCGGCAGACGGCTCCCGCCGTTGCCACGATCGCCGGCACCGCCGATCAAGCGCGAAGTTTGCCATACAATGCCGCCCGCTCGCGTAAAGGCGGGGCGGCGCGCCCCGGACAGGAAGGGCGGCCGAGTCCGGTCAGGCCGGCTGCGGTGCCGGAGTGGAAAGGCGGCGGCCAAGCCGACTACTGCTGCGCCGGAGTGGAAAGGCGGCAACCAAGCCGACTCCTGCTGCGCTGGGATGGAAAGGCGGTGGCGACGCTGACTAGGAAAGGCGGCAGCCACGCGGACGCCGACGCCGCGCCGGGTGCCCGGCGCGAAACCCGGCCCAGCTTTATCTACCGCAGGTTGTACCGCTCGCGCAACTCGTTGATGATGCCCGCCGCGGCGCTGCTGGCGGCGTCGCGGACGTCGGCATCCTTTCGGTCGCGGTGCAGATGGGTAATGTCCCAGTTGCAGCCGCTCTCGTCCTCCACGGTCTCGTGGAAGCCGGTCGGAATCCAGCCGGCCGTGGCCGGGTTCGCATCGAGCGCCTTGACGACCAGTGCCAGCAGTTCCTGCTCGGTTTTGAGTTCACGCGACATGACGGTCTCCATCGTCCCATGCGCGGTGCCGCCGCGCGCGGCTATTGCTCCGGGCTTCAGAAGGCGGCGAACGCGTGGCCCGCCGCCGCGGTTCATCGAGCGGGAGCTGATGGACGGAATACTCGCACTCTTTGCCCTACAATGCGCAGCATCATGCTCGCCAACCGCCTCCATCTTCTCCTGCCCTTCGCGCTGCCCGCCGCGGCGGACGCCGCCACCGCCCTTCACGACATCCGCAGTCCCGCCCTCGACCGGCTGATCGCGCGCGCGACGCTGGTGGAGCGCGTCATCGGCGAAGACTTTCAGCGCACGCTGCCGCACGAGCGCTGGGTGGCACGCCAGTTCGGCGCGCTACCGGGCGGCGCCGCGGCCGCCGACGAAGCGCCGCTCGCGCCGTACATGCTGCGCGCCGACGGCGGCGAACCCGGCACCGCGACATGGGCCTGCGTGCAGCCAGTGCATGTGCGCATCGCGCACGACCATCTGGTGCTGATCGATCCGGCCTCCCTCGACCTGTCCGACGAAGAAGCCAGCGCGCTGCTCGCCGTGGCGCGGCCGCTGATCGAGGAGCTCGGCGTGCGCATCGAAGCGCCGCGCCCGGTGCGCTGGTATCTGTCGGGTGAAGGGTTCGGCACGCTGGCCGGCGCGTCGCCATTGCGCGCGAGCGGGCGCAACATCGAAATCTGGCTGCCGCACGAGGCGCATTCCGGCGAGCGTTCGCGCGCCTGGATGAAACTGCAGAATGAAGTACAGATGGCGTGGTTCGAGCATCCGGTCAATGAAGCGCGCGAAGCGCGCGGCCTGCCGGCCGTCAACTCGATCTGGTTTCACGCGCAGGGCGCGGCGCAACCGGTGCACAGTCCGTTTGCACGGGTGTTCTCCGACGCGGCGGCAACGCGTGGCCTCGCAATCACCGCCGGCGTGCCGGTCGCCTCGCCACCGGCCTCCTTCAATGCGCTGCCGTCGCTTCCGGGCGACGCCAACGACAACCCGAAGACCAGCACGGGCACCACGCTGGTCGAACTCGATCCGTTCTCCGCGCCGTACATCGAGCAGGACTGGGCGCGCTGGAACGACGCCTTCGCCGCCTTGCAGACGGACTGGTTCGAACCGGCGCTCGCCGCGCTGCAATCGGGTCAGCTCGACGAACTCGGCCTCACCTTGTGCGGCGACACCGGCTCGGTCACGCTCGCGGTCACGCGCGGCGACCTGCGCAAATTCTGGCGGCGGCGGGTGTTCGCTTCGCTCTTCATCGAATGAATGACTGAATGACCCAACGAATGCAACGAATGAACCACGGCCTTTCCGCATGACCCGAATCGTTACGCGCGCCGCGTCCCCCGTCGACGCCGAAATCCTCACCCGCCACGGTCTGCATCCGGTGCTCGCGCGCCTCTACGCGGCGCGCGGCGTGTGCATGCCCGACGAAATCGAAACCGGCCTCGCGCGGCTCGTACCGCCCGTCGCGCTCAAGGGTTGCGAAGACGCCGCCGCCCTGCTCGCCGACGCCATCCAGAGCCAACGCCGCATGCTGGTGGTCGCCGACTACGATTGCGACGGCGCCACCGCCTGCGCGGTCGCCGTGCGCGGCCTGCGCATGTTCGGCGGCCGGATCGAGTATCTGGTGCCGAACCGTTTCGAGTACGGCTATGGTCTGACACCGGAGATCGTCGCGCTGGCCGCCCGCAACGCGGCGGGCAAGCCGGATCTGCTGATTACCGTGGATAACGGCATTGCCAGCGTGGACGGCGTGCAAGCGGCTAACGCGCTCGGCATCGACGTGCTGGTTACCGATCACCACCTGCCCGGCGACGAACTGCCGCCCGCCCGCGCGATCGTCAATCCGAACCAGCCGGGCTGCACGTTCCCGAGCAAATGTATCGCGGGCGTCGGCGTGATGTTTTACGTGCTGCTCGCGTTGCGCGCGGAATTGCGCCGCCGTGGCGCGTTCAACGATAACTTTCCCGAACCGCGCCTCGACGGCCTGCTCGATCTGGTCGCGCTCGGCACGGTCGCGGACGTGGTCAAGCTCGACGGCAACAACCGCGTGCTGGTCGCGCAGGGTCTGCAGCGCATCCGCAAAGGCAAGATGCAGCCGGGCATCGCCGCGCTGTTTCGCGCCGCCGCGCGCGACGCCCGCAGCGCGTCGGGCTTCGATCTCGGCTTCGCGCTCGGACCGCGGCTGAACGCGGCGGGCCGACTGTCGGACATGTCGCTCGGCATCGAATGTCTGACTACTGACGACATCGGCCGCGCCTGGGACCTCGCGCAGCAACTCGACGCGATGAACCGCGAACGCCGCGAAATCGAAGCCGGCATGCAGCAGCAGGCGCTCGAAGACCTCTCGGCGATCGACCCCGACGGCACCACCACCATCACGCTGTTCAATCCCGACTGGCACCAGGGCGTGATCGGCATCGTCGCGGGACGGCTGAAAGAGAAATTCCACCGGCCCTCGTTCACCTTCGCGCTCGCCGACGACAGCGGCCGGACCGTCAAAGGATCGGGCCGCTCGATCGCGGGCTTCCATCTGCGCGACGCGCTCGACCTGATCTCGAAGCGCGAGCCGGGCCTGATCGTCAAGTTCGGCGGTCACGCAATGGCCGCGGGCCTCACGCTCGCCGCCGCCGACGTGCCGCGCTTCACCGCCGCGTTCGAAGCGGTCGGCCGCGAATGGCTGTCCGAAGAAGCGCTCTCGCGCACGGTGGAAACCGACGGCGAACTCGAAGACGCCTACTTCACGCCGCAATTCGTCGAAATGCTGGACGCGGCCGTGTGGGGTCAGGGCTTTCCGGCGCCGGTGTTTTCGGGCGAATTCGACATCGTCTCGCAGGCGCTGGTGAAGGACAAACACCTGAAGCTGCAACTCGTGCGCGGCCGCCAGCGCTTCAACGCGATCTGGTTCAATCACACCGACACGCTGCCCGCCCGCACCACGGTCGCCTACCGCCTCGCGAGCGACACGTGGAACGGCGTCTCCCGCGTGCAGTTGATCGTCGAGCACGCGGCGAGCTGAAGTGGTGGACTGGTGGTGGACTGACGCCGTTCAGCCCGGCAAGGTCCGGCGTAGCGCAAACGTCGAAAATCGCCGCAAAATCAACCCCAAACACGCGCCGGATCGCTCAAGAGCCTCCGGCGCGGCGCGCCGATCGGCTATAATTTCCCCTTTTTACGAAGCTATAAAAGATCGACATGGAAGCGGAACGTCTCAACGCGATCGAAGCCTCACTGGCGGACCTGCGCACTCGCGCAAGCGCGCTACGGGGGTATCTTTGACTACGACGACAAAGCACTGCGTCTAATCGAAGTCAACCGGGAACTCGAAGACCCGGACGTCTGGAACGACTCGAAGCACGCCCAGGCCCTCGGCCGGGAAAAGAAGCTGCTCGACGACACGGTCGGCAAACTCACGTCGCTCGATAACGACCTGCGCGATGCGCAGGACCTGTTCGAAATGGCCCGCGAAGAAGGCGACGAGGAAACTCTCCTCGCCTGCGAATCCGACGCGCAAGGCATCGAACAGCGCGTGGCGGACATGGAATTCCGCCGCATGTTCGCGAACCCGGCCGATCCGAACAATGCGTTCCTGGACATCCAGGCCGGCGCCGGCGGCACCGAAGCGTGCGACTGGGCGGCCATGCTGCTGCGCCAATACCTGCGCTACTGCGAGCGCAAGGGCTTCAAGACCGAAGTGCTGGAACAGACCGACGGCGACGTCGCGGGCATCAAGAACGCCACGATCAAGATCGAAGGCGAATACGCGTATGGCTTTCTGCGCACCGAGACCGGCGTGCACCGCCTCGTGCGCAAGTCGCCGTTCGACTCGTCGGGCGGCCGCCACACGTCGTTCTCCTCGGTGTTCGTGTACCCGGAAATCGACGACTCGATCGAAGTGGACATCAACCCGGCCGATCTGCGCATCGACACGTACCGCGCGTCCGGCGCGGGCGGTCAGCACATCAACAAGACCGACTCCGCGGTGCGTATCACGCACTTGCCGTCGGGCATCGTCGTGCAGTGCCAGAACGACCGTTCGCAGCACCGCAACCGCGCCGAAGCGATGGCCATGCTGAAATCGCGCCTGTACGAGGCGGAAATCCGCAAGCGTCAGGCCGAGCAGGACAAGCTCGAAGCCGGCAAGACCGACGTGGGCTGGGGTCATCAGATCCGCTCGTACGTGCTGGACAACAGCCGTATCAAGGATCTGCGCACGAACGTCGAAATCAGCAATACCAAGAGCGTGCTCGACGGCGACCTCGATCCGTTCATCAGCGCCAGCCTGAAACAGGGCGTCTGAGCGCAACCGGCGCGGCCTGCCCTTGCAACGCCGCGCCGTATCTTCGCCGTTTCCCTATACCGCCTGAGGTTTTTACTGACTGGCCACCCGCAAGCGAGCCACTCCCGTGCGGGCCACCGAATACCAAATCATCATGACCGAACCGACCCAACCGAACGCGGCCCAGCCTAATGTCGTACCCGAGGTGGACGACAACAAGATCATCGCCGAGCGCCGCGAAAAGCTGCGCGAGCTGCGTGAGCAAGGCGTCGCCTATCCGAACGATTTCCGCCCCACGCATCACGCCGAAGATTTGCAAGCGCAATACGAGCACTCCGACAAGGAAGCGCTCGAAGCGAATCCGCTCGAAGTCGCGATCGCCGGCCGCATGATGCTCAAGCGCGTGATGGGCAAGGCGAGCTTTGCGACCGTGCGCGACGGCTCGGGTCAGATCCAGTTCTTCATCACGCCCGCCGACGTCGGCCAGGAAACGTACGACGCCTTCAAGAAGTGGGACATGGGCGACATCGTCGCGGCGCGCGGCGTACTGTTCCGCACCAACAAGGGCGAGCTCTCGGTGCGCTGCACCGAACTGCGTCTGCTGTCGAAGTCGCTGCGGCCGCTGCCGGACAAGTTCCACGGGCTGTCCGACCAGGAAATGAAGTATCGCCAGCGCTATGTCGATCTGATCGTCACGCCGGAAACGCGCAAGACTTTCGTTGCGCGCACGAAGGCGATTTCGTCGATCCGCAAGTTCATGGCCGACGCCGACTTCATGGAAGTCGAAACGCCCATGCTGCACCCGATTCCGGGCGGTGCGGCGGCCAAGCCGTTCACCACGCACCACAACGCGCTCGACATGCAGATGTTCCTGCGCATCGCGCCGGAGCTGTATCTGAAGCGTCTGGTGGTCGGCGGCTTCGAGCGTGTGTTCGAGATCAACCGTAACTTCCGCAATGAGGGCGTGTCCGTGCGCCACAATCCGGAATTCACGATGATCGAGTTCTACGCGGCGTACACCGACTACAAGTGGCTGATGGACTTCACCGAGCAGTTGATCCGCCAGGCCGCCATCGACGCGCTGGGCACGGCCACCATCACGTATCAGGGCCGCGAACTGGATCTGGCCAAGCCGTTCCATCGCCTCACGATCACCCAGGCGATCCAGAAGTACGCGCCGCAGTACACGAACGAGCAACTCGCCGACAGCGCTTTCCTGCGCACCGAACTGAAGAAGTTCGGCGTGGACGCATCGCAGCCGCAGTTCCTGAACGCGGGCGTCGGTGCGCTGCAACTCGCGCTGTTCGAGGAGACCGCCGAGTCGCAATTGTGGGAGCCGACCTACATCATCGACTACCCGATCGAGGTTTCGCCGCTCGCGCGCGCGTCGGACAAGGTCGAGGGCATCACGGAGCGTTTCGAGCTGTTCATCACCGGCCGTGAAATCGCCAACGGCTTCTCGGAGCTGAACGATCCGGAAGACCAGGCGGCCCGCTTCAGGAAGCAGGTCGACCAGAAAGACGCCGGCGACGAAGAAGCCATGTTCTACGACGCGGACTACATTCGCGCGCTCGAATACGGCATGCCGCCGGCCGGCGGTTGCGGCATCGGTATCGACCGTCTGGTCATGTTGCTGACCGATAGCCCGAGCATTCGCGACGTGATTCTGTTCCCGCATCTGCGCCGCGAAGACTGATCGCTGCGCGGTGCAACGCATGGAAAACGCCCGGTTCGTGCCGGGCGTTTTTCGTGGTATCGCGCCAGAAGACATCTGGCGCCTGGCTGACGGTTTGTAACCATCGGTAAAAAGTGCATACTGCGCGAGCATTCGGACGTGCGGCTCACTATGCAGGCGCTTGCCCTGGACGCGGCGCCTGCTTGATCATTGCCCGGATATCGTTACAAATTGAAACCCTTGCAGGATCGATTTGCCAGACACTTTGTCTATTAAAAGTCGACTCTGCTAAAGGCGGAGGCCAAAAATGGACAATCCGAACACACAACCCACCACGCAATCTTCGCAGCCTGCGCAACAACGCCGGCTTCACCCGCTCATCGCAACCGCCGCCGGCGCAGTGATCATCGCGAGCCTCGTCGCCACGGCGGCCGTGACGGGCCTGTTCCCGAAGGCATCCAGCAACGGCGCGCAAAACGATCAGACACAAGCGGCGCAGGTGACCACACAAGGCACGCAGCCGGGCGTGGTCGATTCAGCGGCACCCGCCAATCCGAGCGCGCAGCAGGCTGCACAACAGCCGCAACCCGCTCCGGCGCCCGCACCCGCGCAGCAGCAATACGCGCAGCGACAACAGGCACAGCCAGCCCCGCAACCCGCGCCTGACTACGCCCAGCAACAGCCCGCACGACCGGCCTACTGCTCGACGTGCGGCACGGTCGAAGCCATCTCGGCGGTCCGTCAGGAAGGTCATGGCACCGGTATCGGCGCAGTCGGCGGCGCGGTAGCCGGCGGCGTGGTCGGCAACCAGTTCGGCAGCGGCGGCGGCCGCACCGCGATGACCATTCTCGGCGCGCTCGGCGGCGGCCTTGCCGGCAACTCGGTCGAAAAACATATTCGCAGCACGACGTCGTACTCAGTGCGCGTGCGGATGGAGAACGGCAAGATGCGTTACTTCACTTACCATGAAGCGCCGCCGTTCCAGCAGGGCCAGCGCGTGCGTGTGGAGAACGGCACGCTCGTGGCAAGCTGAGAGCAGGCGTAGGCACCGGCAAACGGCGGTTCCAGCCGGCATGAAAAAAGGCGACCTCCATAGAGAGTCGCCTTTTTCTTGTCGCAACCGCAGCAGCGCACGCAAACCGCTGACCGGCGTCGAAGCCTCGGAGTCGCTCAATAATCCGCGTCTTCAATCCATGCAGCCTGAATCGCCTCGAGGATCTTTTCGTTCGACCGGTCAGGATCGTCGTCGAATCCTTCCAGTTCGGTCACCCAACGGTGCAAGTCGGTGAAGCGCACCTGCTGCGGATCGACGTCCTGGTGCTTGTCAGTCAGGGCCATCGCGATGTCTTGCGTATCGGTCCACTTCATGGCTGCATCCTCCTGTTAGTGGTTTTCCTTCGCGTGATTGATCGAGTAGCGAGGGATTTCGACAACCAGATCCTGCTCAGCCGGCACCAGCGCCTGGCATGACAGGCGCGAGGTCGGTTCGAGGCCCCACGCCTTGTCCAGCAGATCGTCCTCGTCTTCCTCCGACGGCGTCAAGGCGGCGAAACCCTCACGCACGATCACGTGACAGGTCGTGCACGCGCAGGACTTCTCGCACGCGTGCTCGATTTCAATGCCGTGTTCGAGCAGGCTGTCGCAGATGCTCTTGCCGGGCACGGCGTCGATCACCGCGCCTTCCGGGCACAGTTCGACGTGAGGCAGCACAACGATTTGAGGCATACATTTTCCGTTTGGGTCTGTGGCACGGCGGCCGCAAACAGGCTCCGTGCCATTTTACTGGCGCCGCGAGGACTTTTTAAGTCCACGCGGCGCGGTTCGGTGTTTTCGGCGACGGACACGAGGCGGCCCGCCCGCCGCTACCGCAACGCTCAGATCTCGTCGAGCTTGCGGCCGGCGAGGGCGCGGCGAATGCCCTTGTTCATGCGGCGGGCGGCGAATTCGTCGGTGCCTTCGGCGACGGTTTTGGTGGCGGCTTCGATCGCATCGACGTCGTCGCTCTGCGCGACCTTGCGCAATGCATCGAGCAGCTTGTCGAGCTCGGCGCGCTCGCTGTCGTCGAGCAGTTCGGCGTCGGCGGCAAGCGCGGCGTCGGTGGCTTCCACGAGACGCTGTGCTTCGACTTGCGCTTCGCGCAGCGCGCGCGCCCGCATGTCGATTTCAGCGGTCGAGAAGCTGTCTTCGAGCATTCTGGCAATGTCGTCGTCGGCGAGGCCGTAGGACGGCTTGACCACCACCGACGCTTCCACCCCCGAACCCTGCTCGCGCGCAAACACGGACAGCAGCCCGTCGGCGTCCACCTGGTAGGTCACGCGGATACGCGCGGCGCCGGCGGCCATCGGCGGAATGCCGCGCAGCTCGAACCGCGCGAGCGAGCGGCAGTCGCTAACGAGCTCGCGCTCGCCCTGCACGACGTGGATCGCCATCGCCGTCTGGCCGTCCTTGAAGGTGGTGAAATCCTGCGCGCGCGCGACCGGAATCGTGGAATTGCGCGGGATGATCTTCTCGGTCAAACCGCCCATTGTTTCGACGCCGAGCGACAGCGGGATCACGTCGAGCAGCAGCCAGTCGTCGCCGTCCGCGCCGCGATTGCCCGCGAGCAGATCGGCCTGGATCGCCGCGCCGAGCGCGACCACCTGATCGGGATCGAGATTGATCAGCGGCGGCTGGCCGAAGAACGATTCGACCGCGCGGCGGATCACCGGCATGCGCGTCGCGCCGCCCACCAATACCACGCCTTTGATTTCCTTCGTCGTGACCCTGGCGTCGCGCAGCGCCTTTTTCGTGGGGCCGAGCGTGCGCTGAACCAGCGCCTGTGTGATGGCCTCGAAAGTGGCCTCACCAATTGTCAGATCGATCTCAGTGCCGTTCGAGAGCCTGGTTCGTAGCTTCACACTCGGCGCGTCGGACAAGGCCTCCTTGGCCTCGCGCACGCTATCCAGCAGCAGGCGCACGTCTTCCGGAGCGAGCGTTTGCGGCGCAATGCCCACCTGCTCCAGCACATGGCGATACAGCGCGTGATCGAAGTCGTCGCCGCCGAGCGCGGAATCGCCGCCGGCTGCGAGCACTTCGAAAACGCCCTTGGTGAGCTTGAGAATCGACAGGTCGAAGGTGCCGCCGCCGAGGTCATACACGGCGTACAGACCCTCGGAACCGTTATCGAGGCCATAGGCAATCGCGGCCGCGGTCGGTTCGTTCAGCAGGCGCAGCACGTTCAGACCCGCCAGACGCGCGGCGTCTTTGGTCGCCTGACGCTGGGCTTCGTCGAAGTACGCCGGCACCGTGATCACAGCGCCGACCAGTTCGTCGCCGAGCGTGTCTTCCGCGCGCTGACGCAGCGTCGCGAGAATTTCGGCCGACACTTCGACCGGGCTCTTCACACCGTCCACGGTACGGATCTGCACCATGCCGGGTGCGTCGACGAAATCGTACGGCGCGTTTTCGGCGCCCTCCACTTCCGCCTTGCCGCGGCCCATGAAACGCTTGACCGAGACGATCGTGTTGCGCGGATCGCTCGCCGCCTCGGCCTTGGCCGTGCGGCCGATACGGCGGCCGCCCTTTTCGAGGTAGCGCACCACCGACGGCAGCAGCGCATGGCCGTCTTCGTCGGGCAGCACGTCGGGCACGCCGCTGCGCACCGCGGCGACGAGGGAATTGGTGGTGCCGAGATCGATGCCGACCGCCAGACGCCGCTGGTGGGGCGCCGGCGCCATGCCGGGTTCGGAGATTTGCAGTAGGGCCATCTGGATCTTCTCGGAGCCGCTCGGCCCCGTCCTGAATTTTCGCGTTGCTGGATGTAATGCTATGGCGCTTATGGTCGCTTCTAGCCGCTTCGGGTCGCCATCGTCGCGCCGGCGCCGGCGAGATACGGCCAGGCCCACGGCGCGCCCGGACTCGCTAGTTTTCGAGCCGCTCGATCTGCGTGCCGATTTCCGACGCTACCCGCTCGATGAACATCAACTGCCGCACCGCCTCGCCCGCCGCCTGGTTCGCGCCGCTGTCGAGCAAGGCGCCGAGCTTGTCGAAACGCATGCGCTCTTCGTCGCGCAGTTCGGTGAGCAAGGCGTCGAGCGCGTCGACGTTTTTGGCCGCGGCCGCGTCTTCGATGCTTTCGCGCCATTCCATCTGCTGCATGAGGAACGCCGGCTCCATCGCCGTATTGTTCTCCGCGCCGACGTCGATGCCGCGCAGATGCAGCAGATAGGTGGCGCGCTTCAACGGATCGCGCAGCGTCTGATACGCCTCGTTCGTGCGCGTCGCCCATTGCATCGCAATGCGCTTTTGCGCGTCGCCGGCCGCCGCGAAGCGGTCCGGATGCACTTGCGCCTGGACCGTGCGGTACGCGTGATCGAGCGCCGAAGCGTCGAGCGCGAATTGCGCCGGCAGGTCGAACAGATCGAAGTGGCTGTCGTTCAGCGAGGCCATCGGATAGAAGAAGTCCGTTCAGAAAAGCGCACCGGAGTGCAATCTAAAAACGCGGCTCGACAAAGCGGAGCATAGCGGCATGGGCGAATGCGCGGTTCAAACTAAAAAGGCGGCCCGCGCCGCCTTTGATCCGCTGCACGCGGAAATATCCGGATCTATACGCGGAACGATTCGCCGCAACCGCATTCGTCCTTCACGTTCGGGTTGTTGAACTTGAAGCCTTCGTTCAACCCTTCGCGCGCAAAGTCGAGTTCGGTGCCGTCGATATAGGCGAGGCTCTTCGGGTCGACAATGATCTTCACGCCGTTGCATTCGAAGACTTCGTCTTCGGGCGCGAGTTCATCCACGTACTCGAGCTTGTAGGCCAAGCCAGAGCAACCGGTGGTGCGCACGCCGACGCGCAGGCCGACGCCTTTACCGCGACGGTTCAGATACTTCTGGACGTGCTGTGCTGCCTTTTCGGTCAACGTAATTGCCATAGCGTTTCTCATTGCGCAGTGCGCGCCGGCCGTTCGTCTGCCTGGTCACGCGCTGCTACCCTGCCTGCATCAAATATAGCTCGTGCCGGACGGCTGGTCTGAATTCGCGCCGTCCGTTTCGATTCACCTGAAACCGCGTTGCAACCCGCCGCCCGATCAGGCGTGCTGCTTTTCGTCTGCGACGACCGCTTCACCGTGGCGTTGCTTGTAGTCGGCGACCGCTGCCTTGATCGCGTCTTCCGCGAGGATCGAGCAGTGGATCTTGACCGGCGGCAGTGCCAGTTCTTCGGCGATCTGCGTGTTCTTGATCGACATGGCCTGATCGAGCGTCTTGCCCTTCACCCATTCGGTGACGAGCGAGCTCGACGCGATCGCCGAGCCGCAGCCATACGTCTTGAACTTCGCGTCCTCGATGATGCCGTCCGCGCCCACGCGGATCTGCAGCTTCATCACGTCGCCGCAGGCCGGCGCGCCGACCATGCCGGTGCCGACCGCATCGTCGTCCTTCGCGAAGGAACCGACGTTGCGCGGGTTTTCGTAGTGGTCCAGAACCTTGTCGCTATAAGCCATGATTAAACTCCTTGATCCGTTTCAACCTGCAATTTGCAATTCGATGAATTCGACTTCGTCCAGACGGCGCGTCAGTGCGCTGCCCACTGGATGGTCGAAATATCGATCCCGTCCTTGTGCATTTCCCACAGCGGCGACAAGTCGCGCAGCTTCGAAATCTTGGTCTTCAGCAGGTTGATCACGTAATCGACATCCTGCTCGGTCGTGAAGCGGCCCACCGTGAAGCGGATCGAGCTGTGCGCCAGTTCGTCGTTACGGCCCAACGCCCGCAGCACGTACGACGGTTCCAGCGAAGCCGACGTACAGGCCGAGCCCGACGACACCGCCACGTCTTTCACCGCCATGATCAGCGATTCGCCTTCCACGAAATTGAAGCTGATGTTCAGGTTGTGCGGCACACGCTTTTCCATGTCGCCGTTCACATACACTTCTTCCATTTCCGACAGGCCGCGCAGCAGACGGTCGCGCAGCATGCGGATACGTTCGTTTTCCGTCGCCATTTCTTCACGCGCGATACGGAATGCCTCGCCCATGCCGACGATCTGGTGCGTAGCCAGCGTGCCCGAACGCATGCCGCGCTCGTGACCGCCGCCGTGCATCTGCGCTTCGATACGGATACGCGGCTTGCGGCGCACGTACAGCGCGCCGATGCCCTTCGGACCGTACGTCTTGTGCGCCGAGAACGACATCAGGTCGACCTTCAGCTTTTGCAGGTCGATCGCGATCTTGCCGGTGGCTTGCGCCGCGTCGACGTGGAAAACGATGCCCTTTTCACGGGTGATCTCGCCGATCGCCTCGATGTCCTGGATCACGCCGATCTCGTTGTTCACCGACATGACCGACACCAGAATCGTGTCCGGACGCAGCGCGGCCTTGAACTTGTCGAGGTCGAGCAGGCCATCGTCCCTGACGTCCAGATACGTGACTTCGAAGCCTTCGCGTTCAAGTTCGCGGCAGGTGTCGAGCACGGCCTTGTGCTCGGTCTTCACCGTGACGATGTGCTTGCCCTTGCTCTTGTAGAAGTGCGCGGCACCCTTGAGCGCGAGGTTGTCCGACTCCGTTGCACCCGAGGTCCAGATGATTTCGCGCGGGTCTGCGTTCACCAGCGCGGCGACGTTCTCACGCGCTTCTTCGACCGCGCGCTCCGCGTCCCAGCCATACGAGTGGCTGCGCGATGCGGGATTGCCGAACTGCTCACGCAGGTACGGAATCATCTTGTCCACCACGCGCGGATCGATCGGCGTCGTCGCGCTGTAGTCCATGTAGATGGGCAGATGGAGAGTGTCGTTATTCATCAATTGCTCCGGGGACGTCATGTGCTCTGGCTTCTGGGTTTCTGATCAGGCTGCGGTGACTGCTCTCTACCGTGCCTAGGAACCGGCCATGTTGAAAACGGAATTGGGCCCTTTGGGCGCCACGCGGACGGGTTCGACCACCGGCGCCTCGTTGCGCCTGTCGCGCAACACCGCCGGCGACCCTTCGCGCGAGCGCTGCTGGTCGACCAGATCCTTCAGGGAGACCGAATCGAGGTATTCGACCATTTTCTGGTTCAGCGTGGACCACAGCTCGTGCGTCATGCAGTGGCCGTCGTGCTGTTTGGTCCCCTCGCAAGAGCCCTTGCCGCCGCACTGGGTGGCGTCGAGCGGCTCGTCGACCGCGATGATGATGTCGGCCACGGTCACGTCTTCAGCGCGGCGGGCCAGATTGTAGCCGCCGCCCGGCCCGCGTACGGACTCGACGATCTCATGACGACGCAGCTTGCCAAACAGCTGCTCGAGGTACGACAGGGAAATGTGCTGGCGCTGGCTGATACCCGCAAGCGTCACCGGGCCCTGCTCCTGGCGCAGTGCCAGGTCAATCATCGCCGTGACGGCGAAACGGCCTTTCGTGGTGAGTCTCATATGTGTGGGAACCGCAATTCTCGACAAGTTTTGTCAAGTATAAATACATGACCGATTTAGTCAAGTATCCCTATTGCGATTTGGGTCATTTGCTTAATTACCGGATGCGCTCCGCGCGCTATCGTCGAACCCCGGTCAAACCTTACGCCTGCAAGCGGGGGCGCAACGCCGCAATCAGGCCGCGGCAGGCCGCCTCGCACTGGTCCAGCACCTGCTCGAAACCGTCCGCGCCGCCGAAATACGGATCGACGACTTCACGGGCGCCGCCCCAGCGGGCCTCCGTTTCCGGAACAAACTCCATCAGCAGACGAATCTTGTCGCGTTGTTCCGGTGCGCAGACCTGGCGCAACGCGGCGACGTTTTTGTCGTCCATCGCGATCAGCAGATCGAAGCGCTCGAAATCCGCTGCGGCAATCTGGCGGCCGCGCAAGGCGGCCAGTTCATACCCCCGCCGGCCAGCCGCATATTGCGCGCGTTCGTCCGGCGGTTGGCCGATGTGCCAGTCGCCTGTGCCGGCGGAATCGATCAGGATGTGCTCCGCGAGCCTTGCTTCGCCCACCAGACGGCGCATCACACCTTCCGCCGTCGGAGAGCGGCAGATGTTGCCGAGGCAGACAAAGCAGATGGACACGGTTTTCATCAGGGGCTTTTCAGGCACGCACAGGCACGCGAGGCGCGTCGGCCGATGTTTATCAAGATAGGTGCCGGGATTATACAAAGCTCGCCGGAATCTCGCCGGGCGCCGGTTCGCGGCGGCCACGCGCGGCGCGGCGACGGCCACGCTCGCCGCACCGATCGCGCCAATCTTCGTGCTTACGACGCTTCCGCGAGCGGCATCGCAGCAGCGGCGCGCATGGGTTTGGCCGGCCGCGTCGAGGTGGCGTCGACCATGCCGTACGAGACGGCGCGTGCAAGCTCGGCCGTCAACTGACCGGCAGCGAGCGGGGTTTGCGACGCGTGCGAGGCGGCGTCGCCGAGGATATGCAGACAGGCAGCCACAGCCAGCGGCACTACGATGGCGAGCGGCCAGTACGCCGATATTGCCTTTTTCATGATGTCGTTTCTTCCGATTGCGGGCGCCTGGGTTTGTATCCCACTATGCCCAGTCGAAATCCTATAGGAATACGCAATCGGGAAAAACCCAACGCAACGAGACAGATCGTTGCTCTCAATGGAACAGTCGATCGGCTGTTGTGGCAGCGCGCGCTGTTCGCGCGGTTCATGGCACAAAAAAGAAATCCTTACAAATGCACACAAGGCCGCTGCGACGGATGGCGATAATAGCGGTCTTATTGATATAAGCCCTCGGACTGGTCCATCACATGAAACGCTTTGCACCCATCGCCTGCGTCGCCCTTGCTGCCTTGCTCAGCGGCTGCGCGGTCTATCCGGACGGCACGCCGATGTACGGCAACGCCAACGGCGGATACAGCGGCTATGACGGTTACGACGGCTATGCCACCGGCGTGCCGGTCGTGCCGCAAACCAGCGTCTATATGGGCTATGGCAATTACTCGGGCCCGGGCTACTACAACGACGGACCGGGCCGCTATTACGGACCCGGACCCGGCTATGGCGGCTACGACCGTGGCAGGCCGAACAACGGCAACTATGGAAATAACGGCAACCACGGCGACAACGGCGGCTGGCACGGTCAGCCGGGTGGCGGTGGGTCGCACGGCGGGCCGCCGCCCCAAGGCGCGGTGGGCGGGCCGCGGGGCCCCAGCGGATCCAATGCGCCTCGACCGGGGGCCGGCAACCCGCCACCTCCGCCGCCGCAACAGGCTGGCAACGGTGGAGGCCGTGGCAACGGCAACAATGCTGCGCCCGTGCGTGGCGTGCCGGGTCGCCAGTCTGGGCAGATGACGGATCACTGAGCCGCGGTTGCCGACGGACACCACACGCAGCGTTCGCGGTGCAATCGTGCGGTGGGGGTGTGCATCGAACCCGCGGACCCATTTCAAGCTGCCGCTACGAGAGCGACGAGAGTGCCAGGGAACCGCTCCGGAAGCGCCGCCAGACAGCGCGATGCCGGATCTACGGCTCGCGCCCGCCCAATGACAGCAAACTCTGAAAAAATGACCGCTCGCCCCGCCGGGCAAAACCCGCTCAGCCAATATGGCTGCGCTGCGCGGCGTACAACTCCCTGAACGTCCGGCCGACCGGCGCCGGCATCTCCCGCGTATTGGTCCAACCGGCGCCGCCTAGCGGCAGCCGGGCGATGGACCGGTTCCTTCCGCCCATGCGCTCCAGCACGCGCACCGCCAGCCTGGTGAACAGCGCATAAGCATCGGGATGCAGCGCCAGGAAACCCCACACGGCGAGCCCCGCGCGCTCTTTCCAGGGGCGCAGGCGCCGCTCCACCTGTTTCTCGCGCAGCTTGCGCAACAGATCCGACAGCGGAATCCCCACCGGGCACACGCTGTTGCACTCGCCGCACAAGGTCGCGGCTTGCGGCAAATCCAGTGCCTTGTCGATGCCGACATAGCTCGGCGTCAACACCGAGCCCATCGGACCGGGATACACCCAGCCGTACGCGTGGCCGCCCACCTTCTGGTACACCGGGCAATGGTTCATGCACGCGCCGCAGCGGATGCACCTGAGCATTTCCTGGAAGTCGCCGCCGATCAGCCCCGTGCGCCCGCCGTCGACGAGCACCACGTACATGTGCTCGGGACCGTCCTGGTCGCCCTCGCCGCGTGGCCCGGTCAGCACGGAAAAGTAGTTCGAAGTGGCCTGTCCGGTCGCCGAACGCGGCAGCAGACGCATTGCCGTGGCCAGATCTTCGAGCGTGGGCAGCACTTTCTCGATGCCCGTCACGGCCACATGCACGCGCGGCATGACGGTGCACATGCCTTCGTTGCCCTCGTTCGTGACCAGCACGACCGAGCCGGTTTCCGCCACCACGAAGTTGCCGCCCGTCACCCCCATGTCCGCCGTCATGAAATGCGGACGCAGCATCTCGCGCGCTTCGCGTGTCATGTCGGTGATTTCGGTCAGGCGCGGCCGGTTGTGAGTCTTCGCGAACAGGTCCGCGATCTCGTCCTTATCTTTGTGGACGACCGGCGCGATGATGTGGCTCGGCGGCTCATTGCCGTTGATCTGGAGAATGTACTCGCCCAGATCCGTTTCGATGGATTGCACGCCCATTTGCCCGAGCACTTCGTTCAGGCGCATTTCTTCGGTGACCATCGACTTGGTCTTGATCACCTTCTTCACCTCGTGCCGGCGCGCAATGTCTCCGATGAGCCGCGCAGCCTCCTGGGTCGTCTCCGCGAAGAGGACGGTCACGCCACGCCGTGCAGCCTCACGCTCGAAGGTTTCCAGCCACACGTCGAGATTGTCCAGCGCGCGATTGCGGCGCTCCTTCAGCGCGGCGCGCGTGGCCGGAAAGTCGATCTCGGTCATGGCCGCGGCGCGCGCCGACACGAATTTGGTCGACAGCTTGGTCAGGTTCTGCTGCAAGCGCTGGTCGGCGAGCTTCTGGCCGGCGCGTGCCTTGAATTGCATGGATTGGACTTGCATGGCGGCCTTATGCGTAAATCGGCGGAATCGGCGGAATCGGGAAAAGCACGCGTGAAGCGCGCGTATCTGAACACGGCGGAAATGCGGCAAGCCGCGTTACACGTCGCCGGCCAGCACCTGTGCGATGTGCAGCACCCGCGTGGTCGTGTCGCCGGTACGCCGCAAACGGCCTTCGATATTCAGCATGCAGCCGAGGTCGCCGAGCACCACCGCGCCGGTGCCGCTCGCGCTGATATTCGCGCATTTCTCGTCGACGATCGCCGTGGAGATATCGCCGTATTTGAGCGCGAACGTGCCGCCGAAGCCGCAGCAATGCTCGCAATCCTTCATCTCGTTCACCGTCACGCCGATCTGTGCCAGCAAGGCGCGCGGCTGCGCTTTCACGCCGAGCTCACGCAGTCCGGAGCAGGAATCGTGATACGTCACCTCACCCGCGAACTCGCCCGGTTGCAACTGCACCCTGGCCACGTTGACGAGGAAATCGGTCAACTCGAACACCTTGGCGCGCAGCCGGCCGAAGCGGTTCATCAATTCCGGGTCGTCGGCAAAAAGATCGCCGTAATGCGCGCGGATCATGCCGCCGCACGAACCGGACGGCACCACGACGTAATCGAACTGTTCGAACTCGCGCAGAGTCTTCTCGGCCAGATCGCGCGCAATGCGCCGTTCGCCCGAGTTATACGCAGGCTGCCCGCAACAGGTTTGGGCGGGCGGCACCACCACCTCGAAACCGGCGGCTTCGATCAGCTTGATGACCGAAAACCCGATCTCGGGACGCATCAGGTCGATCAGGCAGGTAACGAACAATCCGACTCGCATGAGCCCTCCTTCGGGAAAACGTCCCTGATTATCCGCTGTTTGGCGCACAATACCAACGGCCGGAAGGCATAGGACATACGTCAAGTTAATTTGGAATAGCGCCTCCAACCGCTTTCTTTTTTTTCACAATACGGGATACAATCAATTTCCGCTGTTTGACGCGTCAACCGATTCCTCCCATGAGCGATACGAACCCGGATCCCAAAACTTCGATCCAGGTGATCGAACGCATGATGCGCCTGCTCGATGCACTGGCTGCGCATAGCGACCCGGTCAGCCTGAAAGAACTTGCCATCCGTACCGAGCTGCACCCTTCCACCGCGCACCGCATCCTGAACGACATGGTGATGTGCCGGCTGGTGGACCGGTCGGACCCCGGCACTTACCGTCTCGGCATGCGCCTGCTCGAACTCGGCAATCTGGTGAAAGCCCGCCTGTCGGTACGCGACGCCGCGCTCACGCCAATGCGTGAGCTGCATCGTCAGACCGGCCAGACGGTGAACCTGTCGGTACGCCAGGGCGACGAGATCGTCTATATCGAACGCGCTTATTCCGAGCGTTCCGGCATGCAGGTGGTGCGCGCCATCGGCGGGCGGGCGCCGCTGCATCTGACTTCGGTCGGCAAGCTGTTTCTCGCCGCGGACGAATCCACCCGCGTACGGGCCTACGCCACGCGCACCGGCCTGTCAGGCCACACGCAGAACAGCATCACCGACCTCGCCAAACTGGAGCGCGAACTGTCGCACGTGCGCCAGCAAGCCTGCGCGCGCGACAACGAAGAACTGGAACTCGGTGTGCGCTGCATCGCCGCCGGCATTTACGACGACACCGGCAAGCTCGTCGCCGGCCTTTCATTGTCGGCGCCGGCGGACCGTCTGCAGGACTCCTGGCTCGGCCAGGTCAGCCAGACCGCGCTGATGATCTCCGAGTCGCTCGGCTATCGGCCGCAGCCTGTGCAAGATCATTCGCATAGCCATCACGCGTAAGCCGACGTCTGGCGTTCGTGCATAAAAAACGCCTCGCAATGCGAGGCGTTTTTTACGAAGGCCGGTTCCACGAACCGGCCACCAACGAACCGCTTCAGGTACCCGAACCGCCGGCGTCCGCGCTGGTGATGCGCGGCTGGTCGCCGCCATTGTCCAGCCACGTGCGCAGACGCGTTGCGTCCGCGAAGCGCGAGTACTTGCCCGACGAGTCGAGCAGCACCATGATCATCGGACGGCCGTGAATGGTCGCCTGCATCACGAGGCACTCACCCGCTTCGTTGATGAAACCGGTCTTTTGCAGGCCGATGTCCCACGTCGGGTTACGCACCAGCGCATTCGTGCTGTTGTACGCCAGCGAGCGCTTGCCGGTGTACACCTCATAGCTGTGATCGGTCGAGAACCTGCGGATCAGTGGGTACTGATACGCCGCGTTGACCATCTTCACGAGGTCGCGCGCGCTGGACACGTTCTGGCTCGTCAACCCCGTGGGGTTTTCAAAGTGCGTGTCGGTCATACCGAGCTGCTTTGCCTTCGCGTTCATTGCGGCGAGGAACGCCGGACGGCCGCCCGGGAAATAACGCGACAGCGCCGCGGCCGCGCGATTTTCCGACGCCATCAGCGCGATATGCAGCATGTCTTCACGCGAGAGCACCGAGCCCACCGACAGACGCGAGCCGGTGTTCTTTTCGTAATCACGGTCTTCGTCAGTGACTTCGATCTGGTCGGTCATCGGTTCTTTCGAATCGAGCACCACCATCGCGGTCATCAGCTTGGTGATCGACGCGATCGGCACCACGGCGCGCGAATTCTTGTCGAAAAGCGGTTCGCCGGAGTTCTGATCGATCACGTAGGCGACGCTGGAGCGCAGCATGAGCGCGTCCGGCGTTTCATGCAGGCCGAAAGCCTGGCCGACGCTCGGCGGACGCGGCTCGTACGCGACGCGGCGCACCACCGAGTGATGACGGCCATTCGACGTGTACGTTACGCGCTTGCGCTTGACGCCCGCGCGTGGCGCGTCGTCAGCGGCTACGGTCTTTGCAGCCGCGGCTTTCGACGCCTTCGACACCTTGGCGGGGGCGGCAGCCGGCTTTTTGGCTGTTTTCGCGTGTTTGGAGGTTTTTGCAGGTGCAGCGGGCGTGGCGGCAAAAGCGCTCACGGGCGTGGCGAACGCCGCTGCGATGACCATTGAGGCGGCCACCGACAGAGCGGTGCTGCGGGCCGCGCCGTGGATCACTTTTAGCGACGAAAACATGTCGGTTTTCATGGGTGTTCGGTAGGGAGCGGCGAGAGGGTTTCCGCAAGTGTAGTAAAACAACGAAAAATTAGCAATTTGAAGCACTTATGCGCGCTCCTTAAACCGGCTTGTAAGCTCCGATCGCAAAAACACAAATAAGTGCCGCATCTCGATCGAAAAAAACGATCGCTAACGCGCGTCGACTCGCTTCTGCCGCCGTACGCCGGAATCGAGGTAATTCTTCCAGCATAACGGCAATTTCGAGGCAACCTTGATCAGGGGAAATACGGTCAGAGCACCGGCGGGTCTGGCGCCGTCGGTGCAGCGGTACGGCATCGGCATCATCCCACAGGTTGTAAACGCCCGCTGGAAACCGCCAACGCGCATTCGACCGGCTTCAGGCATTAACGTTCCGTGACACTTTCCGGTTTACATCGATTTGCAGTTCAAGCGTTTCGTTAATTGTCGGATGTTAGCGTTTGCCTGCCTGGCGTGCGACGGAAGGTAGAAAATGCCCATCTAGCGGTAATAAACCGACAAATATGTCGCACCAGCACGGTGCAACGCGGAAATTGATCTGCGTCACATGAACGTCATGCCCAACGCATAACGTCTTGTTTTATCAGTAGTTTCTTAATATGGTGCGACGCACAAAAAAGGACTTGACATTCGGTGCAGCCATCCTAAAATGGGAACCATTGCTGCGATGCACAAAACATCGCGGTCCGGCGGGGCGCATCACTATCAATGTGTCTCACCACTCACCCAATGCGGTCCGCACAGACAGACCGCGATCCAGGAGCGTAAACCATGACTCTGCTGACCCCTGAGCAATTCGCCGCAGCCCAGAAAGCCAACTTTGAAACACTGTTCGGCCTGACGACCAAAGCATTCGAAGGCGTCGAAAAGCTGGTTGAACTGAACCTGCAGGTCGTGAAATCGACGCTCGCGGAAAGCCAGGAAAATGCCCAACGCGCGTTGTCGGTGAAAGACGCGCAGGAACTGCTGGCATTGCAGGCAAGCCTTGCACAGCCGGTGGCCGAAAAGGCGCTGTCGTACGGCCGTCACGTCTATGAAATCGTTTCGGCAACGCAAGGTGAATTCGCCCGCGTCGCTGAAGCGCAATTCGAAGAGCAGAACCGCAAGGTCCAATCGCTCGTCGAAAACGTCGCAAAGAATGCGCCGGCCGGTTCGGAAACCGCAGTCGCCGTGATGAAGTCGGCCATTACCGCCGCCAACACCACGTACGAAACGGTTCATAAGGCCACCAAGCAAGCGGTCGAAATCGCTGAAAGCAACTTCAATGCAGCTGCAACGGCCGCATCGAAGGCCGCTTCGCAGGCTGCTGCACAAGCATCGCGCTCGGCCAAGAAGGCAGTCTAAGCTTCCGTCTCACGCATCAACCGCAGGCATCAAACAGCGCCGGCACAGCTCATACGCTATGCCGGCGTTACCGCAAGCAACAGCGTCGTGCCGTTGCCGCTCACACGGTGTTAATTGGCCGAACGCTCCGATACGTTGAATGGCGTATCGTTTGCCCGGCGCAAGGCCGGGATTTTTTTTCCTGCCGCTGTCGTTGCGCGGTAACTGCCCTGCTCTGCTGCTCAAAAAAAATGGCGCGTCCTTTACGGAACGCGCCGTTTTTTTTGCTTTCTTGGCCCGCCTGCATATGAATGCGGACGGGCCAAACCGCGCTACTTCTTTTTCTGCGGCGGCAAGTCGGTGCACACGCCTTCATACAACTCGGCGGCCATGCCGATCGATTCACCGAGCGTCGGATGCGGATGAATCGTCTTACCGATATCCGTTGCGTCCGCACCCATCTCGACTGCGAGACACACTTCGCTGATCAGGTCGCCCGCATTCAGGCCGACGATCCCGCCGCCGATCACGCGATGCGTTTCCTCGTCGAACAACAGCTTCGTGAAGCCTTCGTCGCGACCGTTGGCAATCGCGCGGCCCGAAGCGGCCCACGGGAACACCGCCTTGCCGTACTTGATGCCCGCCGCCTTCAACTGGTCTTCGGTCTTGCCGGCCCACGCCACTTCCGGATCGGTGTAAGCCACCGACGGAATCTGCAGCGCGTCGAAGTACGCCTTCTCACCATGCGCGGCTTCGGCGGCAACGTGGCCTTCGTGCACCGCTTTATGCGCGAGCATCGGCTGACCGACGATATCGCCGATCGCGAAGATGTGCGGCACGTTGGTACGCATCTGCTTGTCGACGTCGATAAAGCCGCGATCCGTCACCGCGACGCCGGCCTTGTCCGCGCCGATTTTCTTGCCATTCGGCGTACGGCCGACTGCCACCAGCACGAGGTCGTAGCGTTGCGCTTCGGCCGGGGCTTTTTCGCCTTCGAACGAGACATGGATGCCGTCGTCTTTCGCTTCGGCTGCGGTGGTTTTGGTCTTCAGCATGACGTTTGCGAAACGCTTGCTGTTGTACTTCTCCCAGACCTTGACCAGATCGCGGTCCGCGCCGGCCATCAGGCCGTCGAGCATTTCGACCACGTCGATCTTCGCGCCGAGCGTGGCATACACCGTGGCCATTTCCAGACCGATGATGCCGCCGCCGATCACCAGCATGCGTTGCGGAATCTGCCGCAGTTCGAGCGCACCGGTCGAATCGACCACGCGCGGATCTTCCGGAATGAACGGCAGCTTCACCGCTTCCGAGCCGGCGGCGATGATCGCCTGCTTGAACTTGACGACTTTCTTGCCGCCTTCGGTCTGCACTTCCATGTGATACGGATCGACAAACGCGCCGTTACCCGTCACCACTTCGACCTTGCGCATCTTCGCCATGCCGGCGAGACCGCCGGTCAGCTTCCTGACGACGCCCGACTTGAAATCACGCAGCTTGTCGAGATCGATTTGCGGCTTGGCGAACGTAATGCCGTGTGCGCCGAGCGCTTCGGCTTCGTCGATCACGAGAGCCGTATGCAACAGCGCTTTCGACGGAATACAGCCGACATTCAGACACACGCCGCCGAGCGTCGAATAACGCTCGACCAGCACCGTCTTCATGCCGAGGTCGGCCGAGCGGAACGCTGCCGAGTAGCCGCCGGGGCCGGATCCGAGCACGAGCATGTCGCACTCGATATCCGCGCTGCCCGAATAGCTGCCGGCTTGCGGCGCGGGCGCCGCCGCCTTGGCCGGAGCGGCAGCCGGAGCCTCGGCTGCCTGCGGCTTGGCTTCTGCCTGAGCGGGCGCTTTCTCAGCTTCCTTGGCCGGCGCCTTCGGTGCATCTTTCGCGGGCGCCGCCTCCCCCGATGTTTCGACGAGCGCGATCACTGTGCCTTGCGAAACCTTATCGCCGGCTTTGACGCGCACTTCCCTGACGGTGCCGGCGGTGTCGCTCGGCACTTCGATGGAAGCCTTATCGGATTCGAGCGTCATCAGCGCCTGTTCGTTCTCGATGACATCGCCCGGTTTGATGTTGACTTCAATGACATCGACATCTTTGAAGTCGCCGATATCCGGCACTTTTACTTCGACGAGACTCATTAGTGTCCCCTTCTCTTATTGATCGTGATGAACGGAGAACTCACACCCATAAGTCCAAAAAGCTGGCAGCGCGGCGAACAGAAACATTCTTTGCTGTCCGCCCAAGGACGCGCCTTTCTTTTGACTACTTTTCTTTGGAAGACGCCCCGCAGGAAGTACCCTTGGGGTGCAAAGAAAAGTAGATGCCGCCCCGCACAGGGGCAACACTAATAGACCGACATGGATGCAAATTCAACGAGAGACGCGGATCACAGAAAAACAACCCGCGCCCCGCGCAACCCAATCACCACATCAAAGAATCACACGCCGGAAATCGGCAAGAATCGCCCCAAGATAAGCATTGAACCTGGCCGCCGCAGCGCCATCGATCACCCGATGGTCATACGACAAAGAAAGCGGCAGGATCAAACGCGGCACGAACTGCTTACCATCCCAAACCGGCTTCGTCGCACCGCGCGACAGACCAAGAATGGCGACTTCAGGCGCATTGATAATCGGCGTGAAGTTCGTGCCGCCAATGCCACCCAAAGAAGAGATCGAGAAGCACCCGCCTTGCATCTGATCCGGCTTCAGCTTGCCGTCGCGCGCAGCCTTCGACAACTCGGCCATTTCCCTCGCGATATCGATCAAACCCTTCTTGTCCGCATCGCGAATGACAGGAACGACCAGACCATTCGGCGTGTCGGCCGCAAAGCCGATATGGAAGTACTGCTTGAACACCAGGTTGTCGCCGTCGAGGCTGGCGTTGAACGTCGGGAACTGCTTCAAAGCCGAAACAACCGCCTTGATCACGAATGCCAGCATCGTGATCTTCACGCCGGCCTTTTCGTTTTCCTTGTTCAGTTGCACGCGCAGCGCTTCGAGTTCCGTGATGTCCGCTTCGTCGTTGTTCGTGACATGCGGAATCATGACCCAGTTGCGATGCAGATTCGCGCCCGAAATCTTCTTGATGCGCGACAGCGGCTTCGGATCGACCGGACCGAACTTCGTGAAGTCGATCTTCGGCCACGGCAGCAGATTCAGTTCGCCGCCGCCCGCCGCAGCCGGTGCGGCCGCACCAGCCGGCGCCGCACGCTGACCGGTCATGACGCCCTTGATGAAGGCAGTCACGTCGGCTTGCGTAATGCGGCCCTTCGGACCCGTACCCTGCACCTGCGTCACGTCGACGCCCAGTTCGCGCGCGAACTTGCGCACGGACGGCGACGCATGGCTCGCGTGACGCGCGCCGCCTTCGCCAGCCGGAATCACCGGCGCCTGAGCGAGCGCCGAAGGCGCCGCCGGAGCCGGCGACGGCGTGGCCGGCGCATCCGACGGCTGCTCGACGGCTTGCTGCTTCGGCGCCGGTGCCGGCGCGGCCGCGCCGCCTTCCGCTTCCACCACGACGATCACCGAGCCTTCCGACACGGTATCGCCGACCTTGACCTTCACTTCCTTGACGACGCCGGCGGCCGAGCTCGGCACGTCCATGGTCGCCTTGTCGGATTCGAGCGTCACTAGCGACTGCTCTTTCTCGACACGATCACCGACCTTCACCGCGACTTCGATCACGGGAATGTCTTTGTAGTCGCCGATATCCGGCACCTTGACTTCCTGCAGACCGCCGCCGCTCGCGGCGGGCGCGGGCGCCGGCGCAGCAGCGGGGGCCGCAGCCGGTGCCGGCGCAGGAGCCGCTGCCGGTGCGGCCGCAGGCGCCGGTGCCGGCGCGGCCGCGCCGCCTTCAGCGCCTTCCAGCACGACGATCAGCGAACCTTCCGACACATTGTCGCCGACCTTGACCTTCACTTCCTTGACGACGCCGGCGGCCGAGCTCGGCACGTCCATGGTCGCCTTGTCGGACTCCAGCGTAACGAGCGACTGCTCTTTCTCGACGGTGTCACCCGCCTTCACCAGCACCTCGATCACAGGAATGTCCTTGTAATCGCCGATGTCCGGCACCTTGACTTCGATCGCTTGACTCATTGTTAGTGTCTCCTGGGCCGCGCACGCACCCGGCCCCTGTCGAACAGGGGCGGGCGCGCACGCCGTGGCACACGGGGAAGGATGCCTTAGACGGTCATCGGGTTGGGTTTGGCGGGATCAAGGTTATATTTCTTGAGCGCCTCGGCGACGACCTTGCGTTCGATCGTGCCTTCATCTGCCAGTGCATTCAACGCGGCAACCGTGACCCAGTAGCGGTCGACTTCGAAAAAGTGGCGCAGCTTTTCGCGCGTGTCCGAACGGCCGTAGCCATCCGTGCCCAGCACCACGAACTTCTGCGGCACGAACGCGCGGATCTGCTCGGTCAGCGCACGCACGTAATCGGTCGAGGCGATAACCGGACCTTGCGCGTCTTTCAGCAGCTTCTCGACGTGCGAGAGCTTCTTTTCTTCGGTCGGGTGCAGCAGGTTCCAACGCTGCACTTCGTGGCCTTCGCGCGCGAGTTCGGTAAAGCTCGGCACGCTCCACAGGTCGGCGGCAACGCCCCAGTCGTTCTTCAGCAGGTCGGCGGCGGCGATCACTTCATTGAAGATCGTGCCCGCGCCCATCAACTGCACGCGCGGCGTCTTCCTGTCGGCCTCGGCCTTGCGGAACGCGTACATGCCTTTGATGATATCCGCGGCCACCGAGTCGCCCTGCGGGATCGCCGGGTGCTCGTAGTTCTCGTTCATCACCGTGACGTAGTAGTACACGTCTTCCTGTTCCGCGACCATGCGGCGCAGACCGTCCTGCATGATGACCGCGAGTTCGTAGCCGAACGTCGGGTCGTAGCTGATGCAGTTCGGCACCGAAGCCGCCCACAGCAGCGAGTGGCCGTCTTCGTGCTGCAGACCTTCGCCGTTCAGCGTGGTGCGGCCCGCGGTGCCGCCCAGCAGGAAGCCGCGCGAACGCATGTCGCCGGCCGCCCATGCCAGGTCGCCGATGCGCTGGAAGCCGAACATCGAGTAGAAGATGTAGAACGGGATCATGATCTCGCCGTGCGTCGAGTACGACGTCGCGGCCGCGATCCAGTCCGACATGCCGCCGGCTTCGTTGATACCTTCCTGCAGGATCTGCCCGGTTTCCGACTCACGGTAGAACATGAGCTGGTCGGAATCTTCCGGCACGTACTTCTGGCCGTCCTGATTCCAGATACCGATCTGGCGGAACAGGCCTTCCATGCCGAAGGTGCGCGACTCGTCCGGCACGATCGGCACGATACGCTTACCAAGCGCCTTGTCTTTGAGCAGGATGTTCAGGATCCGCACGAACGCCATCGTGGTGGAGATCTCGCGGCCTTCGCCCGTGCCCTTGAGCAGCGGCTCGAATACCGACAGTTCCGGCACCGGCAGCGACTCGGCCTTCTGACGGCGCGCCGGCAGATAGCCGCCGAGATCCTGCCGGCGGGCGCGCATATACTCGAGTTCTTTCGAACCTTCTTCGAACTTGAGGTACGGCACGTTGACGAGATCTTCGTCGGAGATCGGCAGGCGGAACTGGTCGCGGAATTTCTTCAGCTGATCCACGTGCAGCTTTTTCTGCTGGTGGGTGATGTTCATGGCCTGGCCGGCTTCGCCCATGCCATAGCCCTTGATCGTCTTCGCGAGGATGACGGTGGGCTGGCCCTGCGAATTCGACGCTTCCTGGAACGCCGCATAGATCTTGTGCGGATCGTGGCCGCCGCGGTTCAGGTTCCAGATTTCCTCGTCGGACCATTCGGCGACCAACGCCTTCAGCTCAGGCGTGTTGAAGAAGTGTTCGCGCACATACGCGCCCGACTCCGACTTGTACGTCTGGTACTCGCCGTCGACCACTTCCATCATGCGGCGCATCAACGCGCCCGATTTGTCGCGTTGGAACAGCGCATCCCAGCGGCTGCCCCAGATGACCTTGATGACGTTCCAGCCCGCGCCGCGGAATTCGCTTTCCAGTTCCTGGATGATCTTGCCGTTACCGCGCACCGGACCGTCGAGGCGCTGCAGGTTGCAGTTGATCACGAACACGAGGTTGTCGAGGCGTTCGCGGCCGGCCATGCCGATCGCGCCGAGCGATTCCGGCTCGTCCGTTTCGCCGTCGCCGAGGAAAGCCCACACCTTGCGGCCTTCGGTTTTCGTAATGCCGCGCGCCTGCAGGTACTTCATGAAGCGCGCCTGATAGATCGCCATGATCGGGCCGAGGCCCATCGAGACGGTCGGGAATTGCCAGAAGTCCGGCATCAGCCACGGGTGAGGGTACGACGAGATGCCCTCGCCGCCCACTTCCTGGCGGAAGTTGTCGAGCTGGTTCTCGGTCAGGCGGCCGAGCAGGAACGCGCGCGAGTACACACCCGGCGACGAGTGCCCCTGCACGAACACGAGATCGCCGCCATGTTCAGCCGACGGTGCATGCCAGAAGTGGTTGTAGCCGACGTCGTACAGCGTGGCAGCCGAAGCGAACGACGCAATGTGGCCGCCGACGTTGGTTTCCTTGCCGGCGCGCAGCACCATCGCAATGGCGTTCCAGCGGGTGTACGAGCGGATACGGTGTTCGAGGTCCTGGTCGCCGGGGATTTTTGCCTGGCGCGAAACCGGAATCGTATTGATGTACGGCGTGTTGGCGGAGAACGGCAGATGTTCGCCGTGCACACGGGCGAATTCGATCTGTTTCTCGATGAGGTAGTGAGCGCGGTCGGGGCCCACAGCAGAAATCACGCCATCCAGCGCTTCAAGCCATTCGCCGGTTTCCTGGGGATCGTCGTCTTTTTCGGCGGCGACATATTTCATGACTTCGTCGGGTACAGCGGACATGCTCGTCTCCTGGGTATAGAGGAACGCTCTTTGAACAGACGACGCGGACGAAGCACGGCCGCGGCAGCTTCGGCCGATTGTAATAAGGGTCCCGACGTCCGCGCAACAAAATTTTCGAATTACGAGATTCATTCTCATAATGCGGAAAATTGTTGCGGCGCAACCTGATTTGACTGCCAATCGACGGATACGTCGGCTAGTTTGCGCCGAATAATGGTACTTTCCGCGGTTTTTTGCGCCATTTGCCAGCTACGCGCTGCGCTACAATGCCACGCATGTTGACCGAACGGCTTTTCGCACGCTCGGCGCGCACCGCCGGTTCGCCGGCGGATTCGACGCCGTCCTCCCGCTGGCACCACGGACCGTGGTGGTCGAATTCCTATTTGCTCACGCCGCTTCTGTCGATCCTGGTTTTTCTGGTCGTCATGAGCCTGATTCTGTGGAGTCTGAACCGGCGCGAACAGCAGCAGCAGGAAGACACGCTGTACCGCAACGTCGCGTGGGCGCAGCAGCAGATCCGCCTTTCCATGACCGGCGCGCAGGAACAGATTCAGGCGCTGGCGCGCGATCTGGTCGCGGGCCACGCCGATCCGCATTCGTTCCAGGTGTCCACCACGGACATCATGCAGGGGCATCCCGAGATCCTCTACATGAACTGGTACACGAGCCAGCAGCAGCCGCGCTGGCCCAATACCGCGCTGCCCGTGTTCGGCCAGCGGCTCGCGAGGCCGAACGACACGCAGATGGACGAAGCGGTCAAAGCCGCCTTCGCCGAGGCGCGCAATACGCGCCGCCAGGTCTATTCGCCGCTCATTTACGACGATCTCGGCAACGGCTACATCACGCTGCAAACGCCGGTGTTCCGCGACCGCGAGTTCCTCGGCACGATCGCCGCGGTGTTCTCGGTGGAAGGCATTCTCAAGCACGACATTCCGCCCGAGCTCTCGGCGAAATACAAAATCTCGATCATCGACGTGAACAACCGCGAGTTGACCACCACGTCGACCCGCCCGCGCCTGCCGCGCGACATGTTCTACGACCTGCCGCTCGATCCGCCGGGCCAGGGCGTCTCGGTGCGCGTCTACGCGTTCCCGCAGATGACCAACTTCACCAACAACACGCTGGTGTGGCTGGTGGCGGGCCTGTCCTGTTTCGTGCTGTGGAGCCTGTGGAGCTTGTGGAAACACACGCGCCAACGCTTCGAGGCGCAGCAGGCGCTGTACGCCGAAGCGTTCTTCCGCCGCGCAATGGAAAACTCGGTGCTGATCGGCATGCGCGTGCTCGACATGCACGGGCGCATCACCCACGTCAATCCGGCGTTTTGCCGCATGACCGGCTGGGATGAAAGCGATCTGGTCGGCAAGAATGCGCCGTTCGCCTACTGGCCGCGCGACGCCTACCCCGAAATGCAGCGCCAGCTCGACATGACGCTGCGCGGCAAGGCGCCCTCTTCCGGCTTCGAATTGCGGGTGCGCCGCAAGGACGGCTCGCTGTTCCACGCGCGTCTGTACGTGTCGCCGCTGATCGACAGTTCGGGCCGCCAGACCGGCTGGATGTCGTCGATGACCGACATCACCGAACCGAAGCGCGCGCGCGAAGAACTCGCCGCCGCGCACGAGCGCTTCACCACCGTGCTCGAAAGCCTCGACGCCGCCGTGTCCGTGCTGGCCGCCGACGAGGCCGAACTGCTGTTCGCCAACCGCTATTACCGTCATCTGTTCGGGATTCGCCCGGACGGTCATCTGGAATTGGCGGGCGGCGGGTTCGATAGCGCACAGGCGTCGTCCGATTCGATCGATATGGTGGATACCTACGCCGGGCTGCCCGCCGCGGCGTTGACCGAAAGCACCGCCGATGCGCAGGAAGTTTACGTGCAAAGCATCCAGAAGTGGTTCGAAGTGCGCCGCCAGTACATCCAGTGGGTGGACGGCCACCTCGCGCAAATGCAGATCGCGACCGACATCACCACGCGCAAGCAGGCGCAGGAACTGTCGCGCCAGCAGGACGAAAAGCTGCAGTTCACCAGCCGCCTGATGACGATGGGCGAAATGGCCTCGTCGCTCGCCCACGAGTTGAACCAGCCGCTCGCCGCGATCAATAACTATTGCTCCGGAACCGTCGCACTGGTTAAATCCGGTCGGACGACGCCTGACAATCTGCTGCCCGTGCTCGAAAAGACGGCCCAGCAAGCGGTGCGCGCAGGCATGATCATCAAGCGCATCCGCGAGTTCGTGAAGCGCAGCGAGCCGAAGCGCCAGGCCACGCGCGTGGCGGATATCGTCGCGGACGCGGTGGGTCTGGCGGAAATCGAGGCGCGCAAACGGCGCATTCGTATCGTCACGGATCTGCGTGCGCGTCTGCCGGTGATCTACGTCGATCCGGTGCTGATCGAGCAGGTGCTGGTCAACCTGCTGAAGAACGGCGCCGAAGCAATGGCCGAAGCCCGTCCGAACGCGGTCGACCCGGTGATCCGGGTGGTCGTGCGGCTGGAGGGCGGGTTTGTCTGCATCAGCGTCGTCGACCAGGGACCGGGCGTCGACGAAGCAACAGCCGAGCGGCTGTTCGAACCGTTTTACAGCACCAAGTCCGATGGCATGGGCATGGGGCTGAATATTTGCCGTTCCATTATCGAATCGCACCGCGGCCGTCTGTGGGTGGTCAACAACGTCGAATCTGACGGCCACATCACAGGCGCCACGTTCCACTGCAGTCTGCCTATTGGAGAGCCTGACGGCCCGAGCAACGGCGGGTCACAGGCGCCGACACCACAAACCGTTACGGGAGAGCTATGAACAGCCCAGTCACCACACAGGAAACTGTCTTTGTCGTCGACGACGACGAGGCCGTGCGAGATTCGCTGCGCTGGCTGCTGGAGGCGAACGGCTACCGCGTGCAGTGCTTCTCCAGCGCCGAGCAGTTCATCGACGCATGGCAGCCGCACACGCATCCGGGCCAGATTGCCTGCCTGATCCTCGACGTGCGGATGTCCGGCATGAGCGGGCTCGAGTTGCAGGAACGCCTGATCGCCGACAACGCGTCGCTGCCGATCATCTTCGTGACGGGTCACGGCGACGTGCCGATGGCCGTGTCCACGATGAAAAAAGGCGCGATGGATTTCATCGAAAAGCCGTTCGACGAAGCCGAGTTGCGCAAGCTGGTCGAGCGCATGCTCGACAAGGCGCGCAGCGAAAGCACCAGCGTGCAGCAGCAGCGCGCTGCGGCAGAACGTCTCGGCAAGCTGACCGCGCGCGAACATCAGGTGCTCGAGCGCATCATTGCCGGCCGCCTGAACAAGCAGATCGCCGACGACCTCGGCATCAGCATCAAGACGGTCGAAGCGCACCGCGCGAACATCATGGAAAAGCTCAACGTCAACACGGTCGCCGATCTGCTGCGACTCGCGCTGTCGAACAAACCGCAACCGGCGCAATAAGCCGCACCTTCACGGCACGCCCGGAAGAAAGTTTTCTGGGGCAGTGGCCGCCACGAAAGTGACAACGCATCAACGGCCGGACTATCGCAAGTCCGGCCTCCCTCGCCCCTCTCTCCCGTCATTCCCCCTCGTCTCCGCCTCGCCTGGCCGTCAACGCGAACTGCGTTAATTCGACGCAGTCGGCAGGAAAATAATACGCAATACTCAGCAAATGCTTACACTATTGCGCAACAATTTCTTTCCTCAGACAAGATTGACGGACTGATGCGCGCCCTTTAATTTACACAGAACTCCTTAGCGCATATCGCAGACGGCGATCAACGCGGGAATGACGTGCTGCGAAAATCAGCACGCGGTATCGCCTGGTGGTGCGAAACAATCGGATCGGCTCGAACGTTTCTCTCTCGCAGCATCGTGTCCGCCGGGGCGTTTGACTGCCAGCCGGACACCTGCTCGTCACTTCCCTGCCACTTCCTTGCCATCAACCGCGGCGGACCGACGCAGCCCGTGCTGCGCACGCACGTCGCGTCTTATAAACATTACCGGGAGGAAATCATCGTGAAACGATCCGGAGCACACCGCGCGCGTGTGTGGTTTGTCTGCGCCGCTCTTGCGGGAACGCCAATCTTCACCGGGCTGGCCACGCCGGGCGTCGTTCATGCGCAAGGCGTCTCGAAAATGTCGAACCAGCAACTCGATTCGCTGGCCGCGCCCATTGCACTTTATCCGGACGCCCTGCTCGCGCAGGTACTGATGGCCGCGACTTTTCCGCAAGACGTGCGGGCCGCCGCCGCATGGTCCAGATCGAACTCCAGACTGCAAGGCGACGACGCGGTCAGAGCGGTCGCGTCCGAACCGTGGGACCCGAGCGTGCAGTCGCTCGTCGCCTTCCCGCAGGTGCTCGCCACGATGGCTTCGAAATCCGACTGGGTCGCGCAACTCGGCTCCGCGTTCCTCGCCCAACCGGGCGACGTGATGGACTCCGTGCAGCGTCTGCGCCGGCAGGCCCAAGCCGCCGGCAATCTGAAAACGAGTGCGCAGCAAACGGTCGTGGTCGAGCAGAGCACGATCCAGATCGTGCCGGCCAATCCGCAGGTGGTGTACGTGCCGACCTACAACCCCACGGTGGTCTACGGCGTGTGGCCCTATCCCGCGTATCCGCCGGTGTATGTGCCGCCGCCGCCCGGTTACACCATCGCCACCAGTTTCATGGCCGGCCTCGCGTTCGGCACCGGCATCGCCGTGGCGAACGCGTTGTGGGGCGGCTTCAACTGGAACTCGCACGACGTCAATATCAACGTGAACCGGTACAACACGATCAATGTGAACAACCGCCTCAACGTAAATGGCAGCACGACGAACTGGAACCGCAACACTGACGTCAATCGAAATTTCAACCATGCAAATTTCGATCGCAACCTGAACAACGTCGGCGGCGTACAGCGCGATGCGTATCGCGGCCGCGACAACGCCCGCGCTCAGGCGCAGCAAACCCTGCAGAACCGCACGGGCCAGAATCTTGGCGGCACCGCGAGCCAGCGCGTGCAAGGGATCCACCAGGGCGGCACGGCAAACCCCGATTTGCAGCACCGCGCGCAGAACGTCAATCGCGACAATGCGCTGCGCGGCGCCGGCGACGGCAACACCGCGCGTCGGGACACGCAGCGCGGTCAGGCAAGCCGCGACGCATTCGCGAACCGCCGGACCCAGCAACACACGGGAAGAGATTACGGAACGAATGCCGGTGGCCAGCCACGCACACATGGCGGCCTTGGTGCAGACGGCGGCGGCCAGCAGCGGGCGATGGGCGGTATCGGCGCAAACGGCGGCGGTCAGCAGCGAGTGCCCGGCGGTATCGGCGCAGACGGCGGCGCCCAGCAGCGTGCGCCCGGCGGTATCGGCGCAAACGGCGGCGGTCAGCATGGCGGCGGTGCCGGCAATTGGGGCGGCGGCGCGTTGGGCGGTGGCGGCGCCGGTGAGCGCCACTTCGGCCGCAATCGTTGAACAATGACAAGGAGTCTCTGATGATGCGTTTACTTTCACTGCGCACGCTGCGCGCCCACGCCCTGACAGTCGCCGTGGCTCTCGGCACCACCGCCACGCTGCTCCTTGCGCCGGTGCTGCTCATCAGCACGATCCCGGCGCACGCCCAGGCGGTCTATCCCAGCGCGGACGACGCCGCCAATGCATTCGTCGAAGCCCTCGCCCGCAACGACAAGGACGCACTCAAACGCGTGCTCGGCAGCGATTTTCAACGCTTCATTCCCACCGATGGCATCGGCGAGGACGACATCTATCAGTTCCTCGGCGAATGGTCGAAGAACCACCAGATCGTCGAGGACCCAACCGCGGGCAGAGGGCGCGTCACCGCGCATCTGACAGTCGGCTACAGCGGCTGGAGCCTGCCGATTCCGCTCGTGCAGGCGGGCAATGGCTGGCGTTTCGATCTGCCGGGGGCGCGCGACGAGATGCTGACGCGCCGCATCGGCCGCAACGAGCGCGCTGCGATCCTGACCTCGCTCGCCTATCTGGATGCTCAATACGACTATCGCAACCTGACCCAGCGCTACGCGCAACGCTTCGTCAGCACGCCGGGACAGCATGACGGCCTGTATTGGGCCACGGCGCCCGGCCAGGCGGAAAGCCCGCTCGGCCCGCTCGCCGCCACCATGCCCAGCGGCACGCAGCCTCAGGATGCCTATCACGGCTATCACTATCGCATTCTCACTGCACAAGGGCCGCACGCGAAGGGTGGCGCGCAGAACTACCTCGAAAACGGCGTGCTGACCAAAGGGTTCGGGCTGATCGCCTCGCCGGCCGAATATGGCAAGACCGGCGTGATGAGCTTCATCGTCAATCAGGAGGGGCAGGTGTACCAGAAAAACCTCGGGCGGCAGACCACGCAGGCGGCGGCGGAGATCAGGTCGTTCGATCCGGACGCGGGTTGGCATGCGGTCCAGCCCTAGCGAGATAGGCCGATAACCGCGGCGGCAGTCAGCCGGGCTGGTCGGGCGAGCCGGGAATCAACACGCGGCGCGCGAGACAGGGCCGGTATAATGTCGCACTTTGCAGCGCTGCTTAACCCCGATTCGCGCCGCGCGCTTTTCACGTGCCGACCCATCCCCGCTGAAAAGCGCCATCGCGCGTGGCCTGCACGAGCGCCTGCGCGCTGCCCCGCTTTCCAAACTGCCCATCTCGACCCGACCATGACTGCCAAACTGATCGACGGCCTTGCCCTTTCCAAGACCCTGCGCGCCGACGTCGCCGCGCGCGCTGCCGCCCTCACCGCCCGCGGCCATCAGCCGGGCCTCGCCGTGGTGCTGGTCGGCGACAATCCGGCCAGCGAAGTGTACGTGCGCAACAAGGTCAAGGCGTGCCACGACAATGGCCTCGGCTCGTCGTTCGACCGCTATCCGGCCGACCTGCCGGAAGCCGAACTGCTCGCGCGCATCGACGAACTGAACCGCGATCCGCGCATTCACGGCATTCTGGTGCAACTGCCGCTGCCGCCGCATATCGACAGCCACAAGGTGATCGAGGCGATCGCTCCGGAAAAGGACGTGGACGGCTTTCACGTCGCCAACGCCGGCGCTTTGATGACCGGCCAGCCGCTGTTCCGTCCGTGCACGCCGTACGGCGTGATGAAAATGCTCGCCGCTTACGAGATTCCGCTGCAAGGCGCGAACGCGGTGGTAATCGGCCGCTCGAACATCGTCGGCAAACCGATGGCGCTGCTGCTGCTCGAAGCCGGCGCGACCGTGACGATCTGCCACAGCAAGACGCGCGATCTGGCTGCCCACACTCGCAACGCCGACGTGGTGGTGGCCGCCACCGGCTTGCGCAACATTCTCACGGCGGACATGGTAAAGCCGGGCGCGGCCGTGATCGACGTCGGCATGAATCGCGACGAAGCCGGCAAGCTGTGCGGCGACGTCGACTTCGCGGGCGTCAAGGAAGTGGCCGGCTACATCACGCCGGTGCCGGGCGGCGTCGGCCCGATGACCATCACCATGCTGCTCGTCAATACGATCGAAGCCGCCGAGCGTGAAGCGGCGGCGAACGCGTAAAACGGAGAACGCGTAAGTGTGGAAACCGTTGGGCGAAAGGCCGGTGGAGCGCGGAGCCATGCCGCCGGCATCAAAACCTTTCAGCCCCGGCGTCGCGCCAGGGCATCGACCCTGATCGGCGCCACATCGCGCCACCTACCCGCCACCTACCCGCCGCACACGCGCCGCACACGCGCCGTCTTTCTCAGCGCACGGCCTGATCGCTTGCCGGCATGCCTGCGGCTAGCGGCGTCGACCGGCGCGCGAGACGCCCGCGGCACCACTTCAGCACGGGCCGCTCCACGAAGTGCCACGACAGCGCCGCGCACAGCAGGATAAACGGCGCGGCGACCAAAACCGCCGCCACGTGGTTCAACTGCGGCGCGATATTCGCCACGCATTGCTGCACCATGAAGCCATACAGATAGATGCCGTACGAGTAATCGTGACGCGGCACGAAGCGCCGCAACAGCGGCGTCGTCCCGACCCACAGCACGCCGTACACGAAGGCCAGATAGAACAGCGGCTGCGCACCGGCCGTATCGCGGAACACCAGAAATACCATAGTGAGCGCCAGCGCCGTCAGGCCGTTGATATCGATCCGCTCACGCCAGCCGTACAACAGCATGCCCAGCATGAAAAACGGCTCCGGCCAGAACGAATAACCACCGGGCGTTTCGCTGAAATCGCGCAAGCCGACCTGCCAGTGCGACAGATTCACGCGCAGCATGAACGCAGCGCACCCGAGCGCGGCCGCAAGCGCCACGCCGCGCGAACTGGACAGCAATCCCACCATGCCGGTCGCGAGCACGATCAGATAGCAACGCACTTCGAGCGGCAGCGTCCAGAGCGGCGCGCAGATGTCGACGGGAAAGCGGTTGTGCTCGAACACGCCGGGCAGCGCCCAGCCGGTTTTCAGCACGATGGTCGAGAAGTTGTCGAGATTGCCCCACGTCATGCCGGAGGCGAAATACTCGCGCAGCGGCAGCGTCGTGAACAGCGGGCCGATGATGAACACCGTCACCAGCGAACCGGCCGCCACCGCCGGCCACAGGCGCGCAATGCGCAAGACGGCAAAGCGCGGCACCGAGCGTTGCCGGTCGAAGCTGGCGGTCACCAGCATGCCACTCAACAGAAAAAAGGCGTAGACGCCCAAGGCGCCGAAACCGTCGAAACCGAGCGCGTTCTGAACCCAGTCCGTGCTGCCGTCGGGCGCCTGGAGCAGATACGAATGGCCGTAGACCACGGCGACGGCGGCCAGCAACCGCACCAGATCGAAGTTGTTGCCCTTGCGCGATAGCGCATCCGAAAGCGGGTTCATCGATACCTCTTACGAAAAACGCCGCTGACCAACAGCGACGCTCCACATTGCCGCATAGCAGCAATCCGAACCGTTCGCTTTCGCACAAAGCACAACGGCGATTTTTTCGCTCGCGCGGCAGCGCCGCGCCCGCCTCACAGCGCGCACTATGCGGCGACATCTGATAATTTGTCTGTCGACGGATTGGAATCGGCACGTCCTGCCCCAATAATGTCCCTATCGGTTGCGACAGGGTGGCGCCGCGCGCGCCCGAAGACGTCCTCTCAAGGGACCGCCCGTCCATGCACCGATTACCCGTTCACCCGCGTCAGACAGGAAGCCTCATGTCCACCACCGCCTCGAATCACGACAATCCGCTCCTCGATTTCTCCGACCTGCCGCGCTTTGGCCAAATCCGCCCCGAACACGTCACGCCCGCCCTCGATGTGCTGCTCGCCGATGCGTCCGCCGCCGTCGAGCGCGCCGCCCAGCCCATCACGCCCGCTTCATGGGCCGACGTGGTCGAGCCGGTCGAGCGCGCCACCGAACCGCTGTCGCGCGCATGGAGCGTGGTCGGCCATCTGAACGCGGTGGCCGATACACCCGAGCTGCGCGCCGTGTATGGCGAGAATCTGCCGCGCGTCACCGAATTCTGGTCGAGCGTCGGACAGAACCTCGCGCTGTACGAGAAGTACAAGGCATTGCACGCCAGCAGCGATTTCGAATCGCTGACCGGCGAGCGCAAGAAGATCCTCGGCAATGCGCTCCGCGATTTCCGCCTGTCCGGCGCGGAATTGCCGGAAGACCAGAAGCCGCATTTCGCCGAATTGCAGGAACGCCAGGCGGCGCTCTCGAAAGCGTTTTCGGATCACGTGCTCGACGCGACCAACGCGTATGCGTATATCGTCGAAGCCGGCGCTGAAGCGCAACTGGCCGGCCTGCCCGAAGACGTGATCGAAGCCGCCAGGGAAGCGACCGAGCGCGAAGGCAAGACCGGCTACAAATTCACGCTGCACTTCCCGTCGTATTTCCCGGTGATGCAGTACTCGGAAAATCGTCCGATGCGCGAGGCGATGTATCGCGCCTATGTCACGCGCGCCTCGGAACTCGGCCCGCAATACGGCAATGGCAAGCCCGAGTGGGACAACACCGCGGTGCTCGCCGAGCAGTTGAAACTGCGCGCCGAAGAAGCGCACATGCTCGGCTACAACAACTTCGCCGAAGTCTCGCTCGCGCCGAAAATGGCCGAGTCGCCCGCCCAGGTGATGAGCTTTCTCGAAGATCTCGCCACGCGTGCGCGTCCGCATGCCGAGCAGGACTGGAAGGAACTGCGCGAATTCGCCGCGAACGAACTCGGCATGAGCGAACTGCAGCCGTGGGACATGACCTTTGCCGCGGAGCGTCTGCGTCAGAAGCGCTATTCGTTCTCCGAGAACGAGGTCAAACAGTACTTTCCGGAAGACACCGTGTTCAAGGGTCTTTTCAAGGTCACTGAAACGCTGTTCGGCGTGCGCATCCGTCGCGACAAAGCGGACGTGTGGCATCCGGACGTACGCTTTTTCCGTGTCGAGAATCAGGACGGCGGCCTCGTCGCGCAGTTCTACCTCGATCTGTATGCGCGCGAAGGCAAACGCGGCGGCGCCTGGATGGACGACGCGCGCGGCCGCCACAGGCACACGCACGGCGGCGTGCAAACGCCGGTCGCGTATCTGACCTGCAACTTCTCCGCGCCGGTCGGCGGCAAGCCCGCCTGCTTTACGCACGACGAAGTCATCACGCTGTTCCACGAGTTCGGCCACGGCCTGCACCACATGCTCACGCGCGTGGACGAGCTGGGCGTGTCGGGCATCAACGGCGTGGAGTGGGACGCGGTCGAACTGCCGTCGCAATTCATGGAGAACTTCTGCTGGGAGTGGGACGTGCTGAGCGACATGACCTCGCACGTCGAAACGGCCAGGCCGTTGCCGCGCGAACTGTTCGACAAGATGCTCGCGGCGAAGAACTTCCAGAGCGGTCTCGGCACGCTGCGCCAGATCGTCTTCTCGATGTTCGACATGCAACTGCATACCGACTTCGACGCGTCCGGCACGAAGAGCGTCACCGAACTCGCGAGCGAAATCAACGAGCGCTTCCACGTCGTGCCGCAAGCACCGTTCTCACGCTGGCCGAACACGTTCAGCCATATTTTCGCGGGCGGTTATGCGGCGGGCTACTACAGCTACAAGTGGGCCGAAGTGCTGTCCGCCGACGCCTACGCGGCGTTCGAAGAAGCCGCGCAATCGGCTAGCGGCAGCGTGCTCGATCAGGCGACCGGCATGCGTTACCGCAAGGAGATTCTGGAGGTGGGCGGCAGCCGTCCGGCGATGGAATCGTTCAAGGCATTCCGCGGCCGCGAGCCGAATATCGACGCCTTGCTGCGGCACAACGGCATGACGCCGGGCGCTGCGCATTGACCGTGAGCGGTAGAGGTTGATATACGCGTCGGCGCCTTGCATGGGCCGATGAAAGCCGGTGACCTGCTCGACGCAGGCACCGGCTTTTTTTGTTCTTGAGCGCTGACTGCGCTGCGCAATCAGCCGCGATGCAGCTTGAAATCCACCTCCGAAGGCCGCCCTTCGAGCGACAGCGCCGCGCGCGCCGCCGGCGCGCGGCTGACCACCTTGCCGCGGCTCACCACCGCGAGACGCGCGGCGCGCAGGCGGATCGCTTCCACCGGATCGCGCGCGTCGAGCAGCACGAGATTGGCCGCGCAGCCCGGCGCGATGCCGTAGCCCTCCAGACCGAGAATGCGCGCGGCGTTCACCGTCACCGCGTCGAAACAGGCGCGCATGCCGTCGACACCCGTCATCTGCGCCACATGCAAGCCCATGTGCGCGACTTCGAGCATGTCGCCCGAACCGAGGCTGTACCACGGGTCCATCACGCAATCGTGGCCGAACGCGACGTTGATGCCCGCCGCCATCATCTCCGGTACGCGCGTCATGCCGCGCCGTTTCGGATAGGTATCGCTGCGGCCTTGCAGCGTGATGTTGATCAGCGGATTCGCAATCGCCGCGACACCCGCCTCGCGCATCAGCGGCAGGAGCTTGCTGACGTAGTAGTTGTCCATTGAATGCATGGAGGTCAGATGCGAGCCGGTCACGCGCCCTTGCAAACCCAGCCGATGCGTTTCGGCAGCAAGCGTCTCGATGTGGCGCGACATCGGATCGTCCGATTCATCGCAATGCATGTCGACGCGCAAGCCCTGCTCGGCCGCGTACTCGCACAGGAGGCGCACGGACTGCGCGCCGTCGGCCATCGTGCGCTCGAAATGCGGTATGCCGCCGACCACGTCCACGCCCATCGCGATCGACCGTTTGAGGTTTTCGAACGCGCCCGCGCTGCGCAATACGCCGTCTTGCGGAAAGGCTACCAGTTGCAGGTCGAGATACGGCGCGACACGGCGTTTCACTTCCACCAATGCCTCCACCGCGAGCAGGCGCGGATCGCACACATCCACGTGGCTGCGGATAGCCAGCAGCCCGCGCGCGACGGCCCAGTCGCAATACTGCAGCGCGCGCTCGATCAGCGCCTCCTGCGTCAGGTCAGGTTTCAGTTCGCCCCACAATGCAATGCCCTCGAGCAGCGTGCCGGACGCGTTCACGCGCGGCAAACCGTACGAGAGCGTCGCGTCCATATGGAAATGCGGATCGACGAAAGGCGGCGTGACGAGCGAACCCGCGGCATCGATTTCTTCGCGCGCGCCGGCGGCCAGATTGGGCTCGACGGCGACGATGCGGCCCGCTTCGATGCCGATGTCGACCGGCTCTTTGTGTTGCGGCGCGGCGCCCGCAGGCAGCATCGCGCGGCGGATGATCAGATCCATGTATCGCTCCCTTTGACCCTTGCTGATTGATGACGATTCTATCGGCGTCAGAAAGCGCTTGCCGACGTTTTTATCCGGCGCGTTGCGTCCGCCCGTACCGGCGAGCGACGCGCGATCCGTATCGGCTGCGAGTCCCGCCGCCCGCCCATACTCGCCTGACAGACGGTCGACGCCGCGCCGTCATTCACTCATGGAGCAGGTACATGAAGACAATCGGCGTGATCGGCGGGATGAGCTGGGAATCGTCCACCGAGTATTACAGGCTTCTGAGCCGCCATGCGAAGGCGCGCCGCGGCGGCCACCACAATGGAGGAGTTCCACTGAAGCGGAGCTCCCCCTTTGTCGCTAATGCTTCGGCACGGTAACGCCGCAGGCGATCTCGCAACCTTCGGCCCCGCACGCCGTCAGACAACCCGTCAGGCTATAGGGGAACCCGTCGCCTCCGGCGGCTGCAACGTAAAGTCCTGACCACGCTTGCCATCCTTATCGACTATATGGCTGGTCTGGGAGCCGTCGGCATTGACCGTTGCGACTGTCCGGCTGCCGTCCTTCTCGTATTTCACGAGAAAAGTGGCCTGTCCATTCTCGTCCCGATCAACCGACAATAGTGGGCGCCCGTCGCGATCGTATTGGAACTCTGAACGAACGCGTCCCTCCGCATCACAGTTGGACACCGTGTGTCCGCCGTCGGCGGACTTGAAGTCTCTCACCGCGAACTTTCCCGTATCCGGGACCATATAATCCGCCGCAGTCTTCTCCCCTTTGGCGTCGAATTTTACGATCCGCGTGGTCTGGTTTTTCGCGTTGGACGAAGTGACCTGAGACGAGCCATCGGTCGCATAATCGCGGACCGCCCCTGACCAGTCCGCGTTGAACTCGCCACGTTTGGTTACATGTCCCGCCCCATCCCGGACGTCGACCGAATACCCGCCTTTTCTTGCATAACTGTAGGCCGCTGTGGAGATTATGTTGCCTTGGGAGTCCTTCATTTCTGAAGACTGAATCCTGCCTTCGTTGAACGTCTGCGTGCCGATGTCACCGGACGCCCAACGCTCGGTCATCGAATTGATGTTGCCGAGTTTGTCGCCGGTGAACTCGACGTTCTTCACATGTCCTGGTTCCGGCGCCGACATGCCGACACCTTTCCCGTAATACTGATAGTAAGTCTCGTCCAGCGCATTGGTGGGAATTCCATTGACATAGAAGTTCATTCCGACGGCCGTAAGTCTGTTGCGATCCTCTGTGTCCGACTCCCCGGCGTTCACATCGGCTGCATGCTGGCCATCGAGATGTTCCTGAAGGGTGCTCCGTCCACCCACATCGATTTGCGTTCCGGGTGTGTTGTCAGTGGCGGTGTTTTTCCGGATTTCCTGTTGAACTTGCCAGTTGTTCACGACTGCCTCCCCTTCGCCATGAGAACCGATAAGTGCCGCCACGTTGAAGGCTTCGGGATCGCGCCAATTAACCGCATAACGCGCCATGAACGCCTTGTCGTTCGCGCGATTCTCGTAGTGACCAATTTCATGCGACAAGGTCCCCAGCATAAATGCGTCGCCACCCGGGTTAGACGTACCGAGCACAATGTGCTTACTGTCGAAATACGTGGCAACGCCGTCACCACTCTCCATCGGCTTCATTTGGCCCGAGTTCACGTCGTTGCCGTAATCGCGCAGCTGTGATTGCAGCATGGGACTTGCGTTAATGAGCCTGATCTGCTCGGGCGTCAGCTTCACATTGCCAAAGTAGGATTCCCGACCGGTAATCGGGTTCGTTCCAATACTCACGTTCGACGCCATATTCAACCATCCGTTAACGATTGGTGGACCCGTCGCGATCCGCCCGTGCGAAAGCGTAGCGCGAGAGGGCCGCGCGTTCAGCGCGGCGAGATAAAGTTTGGCTATCCGTTGCTGGAGTTGGTGGTGTTAGCTCACGGGCGTCGATTTCAAAGCCTGGTCGCGCCTTCCTGAACGCAACGGCGGGCGGCGTGTAGCGTGCAACCTGCACTGCGCGCACGAAACAGGCAGTCAAATGAGCCGTGTCACGTGCGAAAAATGGGCAGTGTTGACCGTTGCGTCCGCCCGTACCGGCGAGCGACGCGCGATCCGTACCGGCTGCGGGTCCCGCCGCCCGCCTATACTCGCCGGACAGACGGTCGATGCCGCGCCGTCATTCACTCATGGAGCAGGTACATGAAGACAATCGGCGTGATCGGCGGGATGAGCTGGGAATCGTCCACCGAGTATTACAGGCTTCTGAACCGCCACGCGAAGGCGCGTCTCGGCGGCCATCACAATGCCCGCAGCCTGATGCTCACCGTCGACTTCGCGCCGGTCGAAGCGCTGCAGCGCGCGGGCGACTGGGACGCGCTCGGCCGGCAGATGGCCGACGCCGCGCGCCAGCTCGAACGGGGCGGCGCCGATCTGGTGATGCTCGCGACCAACACGATGCATCGCGTGTATGAATCGATCGAAGCGGCAATCGACGTGCCGTTCCTGCATATCGCCGACCCGACCGGCAACGCGCTGCGCGCGGCAGGCGTCGAGCGGGTGGGCCTGCTCGGCACGCGCTATACGATGGAGCAGACTTTTTACACGGGACGTCTGCGCGAGCGCTACGGCCTCACAACGCTGGTTCCCGACGAAGCCGAACGCGCGGACGTGCATCGCATCATCTACGACGAGTTGTGCCACGGCAAGGTGAACGGCGCTTCGCGCGCGGTCTATCAGCGCGTGATCGAAGCGCTGGCCGCGCGTGGCGCGCAGGCGGTGATTCTCGGCTGCACGGAAATCACGTTGCTGATCAAACCGGAGGATTCGGCGCTACCCGTGTTCGACACGACCGCGCTGCATGCGCAGGCGGCAGTGGAGTGGGCGATTGGAGTGGAGTGAGCGCTGATGGACAAGTGAACTGGAACGCGTGGGGAGCGTGGCAGCTATCGCGAGAAGATTGTTTTGAGACGGACTTTGCGGCACATTGGAAAACGAATATGCGAATTATGCTGCTATTCATTTTATCCAATTGATCGAACGATTCCGAACTACATCAATGTCCAGCCAGAACGCTCATCTACATCGCCCCATCAAAACCGCAAAGCATGCATGGCGTGAAAAATCTTCCAGCGTTGTACCCCCCAGCGTTCAAAGCGCATTAAGAGAGGCCATGCGTGCTGAAAACGTTTCGGACGCGGATTTCAACGATCTCCTGTGGATCATGGCGCAAGAATCGGCGGGCATCATCAACACGCGTAATGGTGCATCGACGGCACGCGGCCTGTTTCAACTACTGCGGGCGCAGTACGGCCTGAATCCACGCGGGGAAGCATCCTTTGGTGATGCGAAGGAAGAATGTCAGGGCGGCATACGCTACATTGATGGCCGTTACCACTCGGCCCATTCCACCAGGTCATTCTGGCAATACCATCACTGGTATTAAACAATGCGTCTATCCCACGCCCGGTTTGCCGCCTTAATACTCGCTGCGCTATCCAGTTTGAGCCATGCGGAGCCACTTCCCAAGTTTGAGAATTGTTCCGTACCGGTTGAATCAAAACAGACCACCGTGCCGCGCCTGAAGTTTGCCGACGCCCCAGCGCGGAAATACAGGACCGTGATTCGTGATGCGGCCAGTCAGCCGGTCAACTTTGCTGGACACTATGTCCTTGCGACCTGGGGTTGCGGGTCCGGCTGCATTATGGCGGCAGCAATCGACTCAAAATCAGGTCGGGTCAACTCACTGCCATTCACGGTTTCCAACTGGCCGATGGACGTCACCGAACCGCTTTCCTACCGCACGAATAGTTGCCTTCTCGTCGTGCGCGGCAGCCGTAACGAGAGCACCGACCGCGGAACCTACTACTACGCGTTTGACGGCAAGGCGTTCACGCTGATCGGGAGTAAAAACGGGCCCATGCAGTAGCCAATCAAGATTGCAGCGAAGCCGCGCGCACAAGTTAAAAAGCCCGCGTGGCTTGCGCCAGCGGGCTTTCAACAATGCTTGGTTGCGGGGGTAGGATTTGAACCTACGACCTTCGGGTTATGAGCCCGACGAGCTGCCAGACTGCTCCACCCCGCGTCAGAGAAAACGGATTGTATAGAGATGTTCGCAATACGTCAAACAATCGCGCGAATTATTTCGTGCGCGTGAAACGACTCAAAGATCCTGGACCGTTGCGCCTTCCACCTTGCCGTCGATGATATCCGCGCCGTACTGGCTCGCGCTGCGTTTGGCCACGCCGAAATCGGAGAACGTGGCCGGCAGTACGAGACGAAACACGCGGCTCGCCGTCGAGCCGCTGATTGCGCCGGGCCGGCAGACGCGCACCGCGACGTCGTAGCCTTCAGCGTGACGCTTGTGGCCGTCGAATTTGTCGAATGTCCGCGAAAACACCAGCGGGTGCACTTCGAAGTCCTTATAAAGAGCTGGGTAAAGTTCAGCCATGATGCCTCCCCGATGCGCAAGAATGCGAGTGTGTGTGATCCCACTATACGCCGCGGCACGCGCGATTCGCCCTTTTATTTTCGATGCCGCGGCGGGGCCATTTTCACGGCCCCTCTTCGGCGCGATAAGATGCGGGACTATCGGAATTACGCAAGCTTGTGAGAACGTCATGAAAATCGCTACCTGGAACGTCAACTCCCTCAAAGTCCGTCAGCAACATGTGATCGACTGGCTCGAAACCAGCGGCACCGATGTGCTCTGCCTGCAGGAACTGAAGCTGCCGGACGAGAAATTCCCGCGCGCCGAACTCGAAGAGAAAGGCTACCGGAGCTGGTTCGCCGGGCAGAAGACCTATAACGGCGTCGGCATTCTGGTGCGCGGCGGCCTGACGGTGGACGAAAGCAGCATCGTGCGCAACATTCCCGGCTTCGAAGATCCGCAACAGCGCGTGATTGCCGCGACCATCGACGGCGTGCGCATTATCTCCGCCTATTTCCCGAACGGCCAGGCGCCGGGCACCGACAAGTTCGCGTACAAGCTGCGCTGGCTCGCCGCGCTGCATGACTGGATCGCGAGCGAAATGGCGCTGCATCCGAAGCTCGCGCTGCTGGGCGACTACAACATCGCGCCCGAAGATCGCGACGTGCACGACCCGAAAGCCTGGGAAGGCCAGAACCTGGTGTCGCCCGAAGAGCGCGCCGCGTTCGTGCAGCTGATCGGGCTCGGCCTCGTGGATGCGTTCCGCCAGTTCGAGCAGCCGGAGAAGATCTACTCGTGGTGGGACTACCGGATGATGGCGTTCCGCCGCAATGCGGGATTGCGCATCGATCACATTCTGCTGTCAAAAGCGCTGGCTGAAATCTGCTCGTCGTGCGAGGTCGACAAGGTGCCGCGCAAGTGGGATCAGCCGTCGGACCACGCGCCGGTGGTCGCGCAACTCGGCTGACGGCCGCCGGATCGCATGCGCTCAGGCGGTGCGCCGCTCACCGTCACCCAGGCAAGACCACAGGAACTCGAAGACGAGAGCGCCCTGACCCACCATGTGCAGCCCGTCTGCGGCCCCGTGGCCGCCCTCCTGCAGGTCCTCGAAGTACCAGACCTTGCCGGCGCCGAGCGCCTGCATTCGCGCGGCCATCTTGCGCGCATGGCCGGGATGCACGCGGTCGTCGCCGGTGGCTGTCGTGAATAGCACGGGCGGGTACGCCCGGCTGGCCGACACCTGGTGGTAAGGCGAATACGCAGCGAGCACCCGCGCGTCTTCGAGGATATCCGGATCGCCGTATTCTTCCAGCCATGACGCCCCTGCATGCAGGAGATGGTAGCGGCTCATATCCAGAAGCGGCACCCGGCTTACCACGGCGCCGAACAGATCGGGCCGTTGCATCATGCATGCCGCCACCAGTAAGCCGCCGTTGCTGCCGCCCTGTATGCCGAGCTGCGCAGGCGTCGTCACCCCCGTGTCAATCAGCGCCTGCGCGACCGCGATGAAGTCGTCGAATGCACGCTGGCGGTTTGGACCCACCGCCGCAGTATGCCAGGCGGGTCCGAACTCCCCGCCGCCACGAATATGCGCGACCACGTAGACACCGCCGGCCGCCAGCCATCCGGCGCCGGTCCCGCCCAGGTAGCCTGGCGTCAGCGGAATCGCAAAGCCGCCATAGCCGGTCAGCAGACATGGCCGCGTTTGCGGTTCTGGCTCACGTGGTCCGATCATCGTGTAGGGCACTCGGGTGCCGTCTGCCGACACCGCGTGAGCGCGCGTCACCGCGAAGGGCGTCGCATCGAAATCGGCAGGGTAACGGTCGATCAATTCCCACTGCGTGAGATCGTCCTGCGTGAGATCCACGATCCAGCAGCAACCGGGCTGAAGATAGTCTTCGACGCTGACATATGCCTCGTCGCCTATGGCCGGCTCGATCGGCGAAACATTGACTTGCGCGTTCGCCTGCAATGGAAACTCGCGTGACCCCCACTGCCAGGTGCCGTCGCCCGACGGTTTTGCCTGCCACAGAACGGTGCGCTGCTGAACGTCGTCGAGATACGAAACGATCAGCAGGTGCCGCGTGAACGAGTAGCCGCAGCCCGACGTTGTCGGCGTGGGCACGAACAGAGGCACGCAATCCCGCTCGCCGCGCAGGAATGCCGCCTCGCGAATGGCCAGCAGCGCGCCGCCCGCGTAGGTCGCTTCACCGCAATCCCAGGGAAGGCGTGGCTGGAGAAGCAGCCACCCGTGCCACGCGCAGATTGCTACGTGTGACGGTACGTCGAAGCGCTGCCACCGCTGCGCCGCGTCGAGATAGTAGGTGTCCGAATCAAATGCGTCGATGCCGACGGACAGCGTATGACGCTGGTCAATCGGATCGTAAAACGCATCGACCGAAATGTCGGCGAATTCAGCGCGGAACACGACCGGCGCGTCCGCTACCGGTGTGCCGCGCGTCCAGCGCCGCACTTCGCGCGGGTAGCCGGAGCGCGTCAGACTCGTCCCGCCGTTGTCCCAACCGAGATAGACGGTGTCACGGTCGATCCACGAAATCGAATGCTTGCCCGGCGCGGGAAGCACGAATCCATCGTCGACGAAACGCTGCGCGTCGAGATCGAACTCACGCACGATGACCGCATCCGAGCCGCCGGACGACAGCGAAATCAGCGCCCGGTCGCCATCTGGATAAAGGATCTGCCGTTCGACGCACACCCACGGCATCTGCTCGTCTTCGCCGAGCGCGTCGAAATCGAGCAATGTCTGCCACACGGCCTGACCGGCACGCCAGTTGGCCCACGAGGCGCGGCGCCAGATACCTTTGGGATTGTGCCCGTCCTGCCAGATGTCGTGCGCCCACTCCCGCCAGCGCGTGGGAACGACCGGCCGGTCGCGCGGCAAGTAGACGGAAGCGAGCCGGTCCTTGAGCGTGTCGAAGCGCGCGCCGCTCGCCCATGCCGCAAGCGTGCGCACGTTCTGCCGTTCCACCCATTCGAGCACCAGTGGATCGTCGAGCGCCTCGAGCGCGATGAAGGTATCGGGGGAAAGCGGCCAGCAGAACGGCGTCGACATAACGGTGCCCGCAATAGGAAGGACAACCGATTATGCCGCTCCCTCTGCATGCGGCCTCGTTAAGGTGACACCATGCCGCACCATGCGTGCCGGACACACAGGGTGCGAAGCATCGGGATCAGAGAAAACAGCATTGCCAGCCCGGCAATGCCTTCACGGCTCGAGATTCAATTCCTGAATCTTGCGCGTAATCGTATTGCGGCCAATGCCGAGACGTTCCGCCGCTTCCACCTTGCGGCCGCGCGTGAAATCGAGCGCTTCGCGAATCACCGCCGCTTCGAAGCGGCGCGCGAGTTCGTCCATCACGTCCGCCGCGTTTTCGCGCAACATGCGCGCGACTTCGGTACGCAAGCCGCCTTCCCAGGCACTGACGGCGGTCGCGACCGGCATGCCGCCCGCTGCGGCCGGATGCACCGCGGCACTCGTGCCGTTGACCGGCGCGCCGCCGGCGAGACCCGCCTCACCCGTACCGATCACCCCGCTGCCGCCGCCGGTCAGATCGCTCACGCCGGCTTGCGCGGGCCCGAGGTCGGGCGGCAGGTCCTTGATCTCGATGGTCTGCGCGGGCGCCATCACCGTGAGCCAATTGGCGAGGTTCTCCAACTGACGCACGTTGCCCGGAAACGGCAGCGACGCGAGATAGGCCAGCGCTTCTTCAGACACGCGCTTCGGTTCGACGCCGAGATCACGCGCGCTCTTTTGCAGGAAGTGACGCGTGAGCAGCGGAATGTCTTCGCTGCGCTCGCGCAAGGCGGGCAAACGCAAGCGGATCACATTGAGGCGGTGATACAAGTCCTCACGGAACAGCCCCTGACGTACGCGCGATTCGAGATTCTGGTGCGTCGCCGCGATCACGCGCACGTTGGCGCGCAACGGATTGTGTCCGCCGACGCGATAGAACTGTCCGTCCGACAGCACGCGCAGCAGACGCGTCTGCAAATCGAACGGCATGTCGCCGATTTCGTCGAGAAACAGCGTGCCGTTCTCGGCCTGCTCGAAACGCCCCTGGCGCATGGCCTGTGCGCCGGTGAAGGCGCCGCGCTCATGGCCGAACAATTCGGATTCCAACAGATCCTTCGGAATCGCCGCGGTGTTCAGCGCGATGAAGGGACCGTTCGCGCGTGGGCTATGTCGGTGCAACGCACGCGCGACCAGTTCCTTCCCGGTGCCTGATTCGCCGGTAATGAGCACGGTTGCCGCAGAATGGGACAAACGGCCGATCGCACGGAACATGTCCTGCATGGCCGGCGCCTGGCCGAGCATTTCCGGTGCTTCGGTAACGCGCTCGTCCCACGTCTGTTCGCCGCGCATGCTTTCGTCCACCGCGCGGCGAATCAGTTCGACCGCCTTGTCGACGTCGAACGGCTTGGCGAGGTATTCGAACGCGCCGCCCTGGAATGCGGCGACCGCGCTGTCCAGATCCGAGAACGCCGTCATGATGATGACGGGCAAGCCCGGCACCTTGTCACGAACGGTTTGCAGCAATTCGAGTCCGGAGCCGCCGGGCATCCTGATGTCGGACACCAGCACCTGCGGACTGTCGTGATCGAGCGCGGCCGACGCCTCGCGCACGTTCGCGAAGCTGCGGGTCGCGAAGTTTTCGCGGGCCAGTGCTTTTTCGAGCACCCAGCGAATCGATTGATCGTCGTCTACTATCCAGATCGGCTTCATATAGGTCGGTCAGAAGTCTTCAAATACGCGTGGGGTTAGCAGTCGAGCGGCAGCAGAATCTGAAACTCGGTGTGACCCGGGCGGCTATCCACTTCGATCAGACCGTCGTGTTGTTGCACGAAAGTCTGCGCAAGCGTCAGTCCGAGACCGCTACCGTCCTCGCGCCCCGACACGAGCGGATAGAAAATGCGGTCACGGATTTCTTCGGGAATGCCCGGGCCGTTGTCTGTGATATGCAAGTCCAATGCCAGCTTACATAAGCGTTTCGACACCGTAATCTTGCGGGCAACGCGGGTGCGCAATTCGATCCGCGCATCGCCTTGCGAAATACGTTCGCGCAACGCTTCGGCCGCGTTGCGCACGATGTTCAGGAGCGCCTGGATCAGTTGCTCCTTGTCGCCGCGCAGGTCCGGCACGCTCACGTCGTAATCGCGCTCGATGGTGAGGCCGCGCGGAAACTCCGCGAGAATCACCTGGCGCACGCGTTCGCACACTTCGTGAATATTCACGTCGCCGACGATATGCGGATGACGGTGCGGTTCGAGCAAACGGTCAACCAGCGTTTGCAGCCGGTCCGATTCCTTGATGATCACCTGCGTGTACTCGCGCAGTTCGTCACGCTGACGCTCGCCGAGTTCGAACTCGAGCAGTTGCGCCGCGCCGCGAATCCCGCCGAGCGGGTTCTTGATCTCGTGCGCGAGATTGCGGATCAGTTGCTTGTTGACCGCCGTGAGGTCGTTGATGCGCTCCTCGCGGTCGGTGCGTAAATGCCGTTCGTTCTCGAACAGTTCGAGCAGCACATAGTCTTGCGCGCTTTCCAGAAAACCCACGATCGCGTGCACATGCAGCGGTTCGTGGCCCGGACGTTCGAGCACGGCGTCCAGATGCGTGGCATGAAAGCGGTGAGCGGCGATCGCGGAAATGGTCGCGACCAGTTCGTCGGCATTCGAGAAGATGTGCGGCCACGCCATTTGCGTCAGTTGCCGGCGCGAGAGCTCCAGCATCGACTCCGCCGACGGGTTCGCAAACGCGACGCGCAGCGTGCGCTTTTCGAGCACCAGCACGACTGTCGGCAACGCCTCGAAGCCCGGCAGCAAACCGGAGCTGACGAGTTGGGCGTCGTCCGAGAGTGTCGGCTCGTGCGTTTTCCTTGCCTTGATCAGATTCTTAAGAACCATCTTGCAGTCTGGCCGATATGAGATGGTGATAAATCAGGTAGTCCGCCTGCTGTCCTGCTTGATAACGATAACAATACGACGCAAACGTTGTGCTCGGCCTTAACGAAAAAGGGACGGCGCCGCCGTCCCTTCGTGACCGATCGCGAGCGTCGGGCAAAGCACTTCGCCGTGTAAAGGGCGAAGCGCCATTGCCGCTTACAGCGAGTAGTACATTTCGAATTCGATCGGGTGCACCGACTGACGATAGCGTTGCAGCTCGCCCGTCTTCAGTTCGATGTACGCGTCGAGCATCGAATCCGTGAACACGCCACCGCGCGTCAGGAATTCGCGGTCCGCGTCGAGCGAGTCCAGAGCCTGGTCGAGGCCGGCGCACACGGTCGGGATCTTTGCATCCTCTTCCGGCGGCAGGTCGTACAGGTTCTTGTCGGCGGCTTCGCCCGGGTGAATCTTGTTCTGCACGCCGTCCAGACCCGCCATCATCAGCGCGGAGAAGCACAGGTATGGATTCGCCATCGGATCCGGGAAGCGCGTTTCGATACGGCGGCCCTTCGGGTTCGACACGTGCGGAATACGGATCGAGGCCGAGCGGTTGCGAGCCGAGTAAGCCAGCTTGACCGGTGCTTCGAAGTGCGGCACGAGGCGCTTGTACGAGTTGGTCGACGGGTTCGTGATCGCGTTCAGCGCGCGAGCATGCTTGATGATGCCGCCGATGTAGAACAGCGCGAATTCCGACAGACCCGCGTAACCGTTGCCTGCGAACAGGTTCGTGCCGTCTTTCCAGATCGACTGGTGAACGTGCATGCCCGAACCGTTATCGCCGACCACCGGCTTCGGCATGAACGTTGCCGTCTTGCCGTACGTGTGCGCGACGTTGTGGATGATGTACTTCATCTGCTGCAGCCAGTCGGCGCGTTGCACCAGCGTCGAGAACTTCGTGCCGATTTCATTCTGGCCCTGGCCCGCGACTTCGTGGTGATGCACTTCGACCGGAATGCCGATCTGTTCGAGCAGCAGACACATTTCCGAACGGATGTCCTGGAACGTGTCGACCGGCGCGACCGGGAAATAGCCGCCCTTCGTGCCCGGACGGTGGCCGGTGTTGCCGCCTTCGAAGTCGAGTGCCGACGACCACGGTGCTTCTTCCGAACCGATCTTGACGAACGTGCCCGACTGATCCGTGCCCCACTTGACCGAGTCGAAAATGAAGAATTCGGGTTCCGGACCGAAGAATGCCGTGTCGCCGAGGCCCGTGCTCTTCAGGTACGCTTCGGCGCGCTTTGCCAGCGAGCGCGGGTCGCGCTCGTAGCCCTTGCCGTCCGCCGGTTCAACGACGTCGCAGGTCAGCACGAGGGTCGATTCTTCGTAGAACGGGTCGATGAAGGCCGTGTTCGCGTCCGGGACCAGCAACATGTCCGATGCTTCGATGCCTTTCCAGCCGGCAATCGACGAACCGTCAAACGCATGGCCGCTTTCGAACTTGTCTTCATCGAATGCCGACACCGGCACCGAAACGTGTTGCTCCTTGCCGCGCGTGTCGGTGAAACGGAAGTCGACAAACTTGACGTCTTCGTCTTTGACGAGTTGAACGACGTCGGCCACGGATTTACTCATAACCTATCTCCTGATTAACGAATTCGGCGGATTCAGCCGCCGCCCAATCTAGCTGACCCGTCCCGGCACGTCCACCCCTCAATGGGTGAGGACGAAGATAAAAGTCTGCCCGGACAAATCGATCGGCACCAATAAAGCAGCTTCTGTGCCATGCATGCGCCAACCCGGCGCAAGACCATGCTGCGCGCGCGTTTGCGGGGAACGGGCGCACCGAACGGCATGCAGCCCCGAATTCTTCGAGGCGGTTCGCGCACCAGATTTGTGCATTCGCCAAATCGACCCTAGTCACCCTCCTTATTTTGGTGCACATCAGATGTTTTGCACCAAATTTGCGCATTTCTCCGGTTGCGCCGTTCGCCCGTTCGCCGCCGTTCGCGGCATGCGTGCGCGCTTCACGCCGCGCGCTAAAATGGTCATTTGGTCCGAAGGAGAGATGCGCTCATGAGTACGCTCGAACAGTTATACGCAGCCGCGGACAAGCGCCGCGCCGAGAACCAGTTGCCGTACGCGGGCGCGGTATCGCCCGCGGAAGCGTTCGAACTGTTGCAACTCGATCCACGGGTACGCCTCGTCGACGTGCGCACCCGCGCCGAACTCGACTGGGTCGGCCGGCCGGTGATCGGCGACGGACAGTACGCGCACGTGGAATGGACGCGCTATCCGGGCGCGGTGCCGAATCAGGAATTCCTCCAGCAATTGAACCAGGTCGCCACACCCGACACACCGGTTCTGTTCCTGTGCCGCAGCGCGGCGCGCTCCAAGCTCGCCGCGATCGCGGCCACCCAGGCCGGCTTCAACAAGGCGTACGACCTGCTGGAAGGCTTCGAAGGCGACAAGGACGGCCAGGGGCATCGGAAGACGGTGTCGGGATGGTGCTTTCGCGGGTTGCCGTGGATTGGCGCCTAGGCGCGTGGCGGCTTGATTGCGGCTTGATTGCGGCTTGATTGCGGCTTGATTGCGGCTTGATTGCTGCTGGTCGTTGCCTGGTCGTTGCCTGGTCGCTGCCTGGTCGCTGCCTGGTCGTTGCCTGGCTGCTGCCTGGTCGTTGCCTGGCTGCTGCCTGGTCGCTGCCCGGTCGTTGCTTTGCCTCTGCCTGGCTCCTGCCTGATTGCCGCGTGCCGCCCGGCTCGTCGAAAACCGGTTCAAGAACGCCTTGTAGAGGCTCGCGCGTGAAGACGAGAACATCGTCTGCGCCGAATGTGACACGTCGATGATGCGCCGATGCCACCTCCAGACGGACGACGGGCGCGATGAAAAACGGGCGCCGCAGCGCCCGAACAGATCTGAACGTATGCCGCGCGGTTCAGGCGCGCGGTTTCGCCGCGGCGGCTGCCGCCGCCTCGGGTTCCACGATATCGCCGCCCAGCAGATGCACGCCCTCGCGCAGTTTGACGAATGCCGCCGCCACTGCTTCGGGTTCGCCCTTCACGCCCAGGTCGATGTGATGCCGCGCATACACGCCGCCGCGTTCCGCATCGCCCACGCTCGGCAGGCTGAAGACCCGCACGCCCGGGAAATCACGTTCGATCTTTTCCATCAGCGGCGTGAGGCGTGACTCCGGCAACTCGAACACCAGTAGCGACTTCTCCGCGTGCGGCATGGCGTGATGCAGATGCGCGTATTGCGTATCCAGCACCCACTCGATCATCGGCCACGCCATGACCGGAAAACCCGGCACGAAGTGATGCTGCCGGATCGAAAAACCCGGGATCTTGTTGTAGCCATTCGGAATGATCGACGCGCCCTGCGGATAGGTGCCCATATTCAGGCGATGCCGGTTTTCCGGCGAGTCCAGATCGAGCGGCGCCGCGGCGTTCGCCGGATGCATGTCGCGGATGCGCTCCTGAATCAGCTTCGCGGCCTCCGGATGCAGTTCCAGCGGCACGCCGAGCGCGGCCGCCGCGCATTGACGCGTGTGGTCGTCCGGCGTGGCGCCGATGCCGCCCGTGGAGAACACGATGTCTCCCGAGGCGAACGTGCGCCGCAGCGTCGCCGTGATGCGCTCGGGGTCGTCGCCGATGTACTCCGCCCAGCCGAGCGGCAGCCCACGCGCGCCGAGCAATTCGATAACCTTCGGCAGATGCTTGTCGATCCGCCTGCCCGACAGGATCTCATCGCCGATGATGATGACGCCAAATGCCATTGCCGCCTCTTTCGCTTAGTCAGTAATTCATCAGTAGGGAACCGGCGCCGCGTGCCGCACGCCGCCGTGCTCTTCCGCGCGCATGCGTTGCAGCGCGCGCAGACAGTAGTAGCCGAACCACAGCGCCGAAAACACGAGGATGAACGCATAGATCCAGATCGTCACGGCCGTGACCACCGGAAACAGCACGATCAGCCAGACCGACGACGCCCACAGCAGCGTGGGCAACGAACCCAGCAGTCCGCTGGCAATGCCGATCAGCAGCAGCGGCAGGCGGAAGCGCCGCACCAGCGCGCGCCGCTCGTCACGCGTGGCATGCAGCGCGAGCGCGTCGTAGCTCATCACGCGATAGGTGAGCCAGCCCCACAGCAGCGGCGGAATCAGCGCGAAGAACGGCGGTACGAGCCACAGCGGCAGCGTGACGATCAGCAGCACCAGACACACCAGCGTGGTCCACAACGCCTGCGCGAGGCTACCGTACCACGTTCCGCCGCGGCGCATTTCCAGGCTGGGGAACTGGCGCGCCGACAGGAAGCGGATCACGGCGGGCATCGACAGCGTGGCGATCAGCAGCAGCACCGTGACGACGATCAGCGGAATCGCCATCGCGATCACGATAAACGGCGCGATCGCCGCGTGCAGCGCCGCAAAACCGAGCCAGTCGAACAGATGATAAAGCGTCAGCGTAAACGACCAGCCTTCGAGCCAGGTGCGGGTCGCGCCGATCAGCGTCTGCCAGGAAAACCACAGGATCACGCCCCACCCGACCGTTGCCGCGAGAAACGGCATGAAGGTCAGCCAGAGCATGCGCGGGTGGAGCGCGCTTGCGAGCGCGCGTCCGAACGAGCGCAACAGATCATTCATGCGAGCTAGTGCCGGTAAACGAAACGATGGAACAGAAAGAGCCGCGCGACGAACCGGCGAGGCGGCCCGGCGCCCGTCCCCCAAGGGGACTTTCTGCGCGGCGTGCGCAAAAGTGAACAGGATAAACCACGTGACGCGCCGCCGGGGAAACCGGCGGCGTGGGAGGATGCGCGCTCAAACGGCGGCGGCGTCGTTACTTTCGGTGCGGCGCTTCGGCGACAGGCGCCCGGCAATGCGCACGAAGGCGAGCCAGTGCTGCGCCCAGAAACCCTCGCCGTAGCGGCGGCCTTCGAGTTGATCGCTGATGCCGGTCGGCTCCATGTCGCGGCTCCAGGAGACGCTGCGAAACAGCATGTCCCACCACGGAAACAGCACGCCGAAGTTGCAACCGTATTTCAAGCCTTCATGGCCATAACCGATTGCATGATGGCGGCGATGGAAGGTCGGGCTGACCAGCAGACGCTCGCCCAGCCAGCCGAAGTACAAGCGGATATTCGCGTGCTGCACGCTTTGCGCGAGATTCGTGATCGCCACCAGCACGACGAACTGCGACGGCGGCACGCCGATCACCAGCGCGATCACCGCGAAAAACGAAGCCTGTAGCAGATCGTCGAGCAGATGGTTGCGGTCGTCGGACCACAGCGACATCTGCTGCTGGCTGTGGTGCACCGCGTGCAGTTCCCACCACACGCCGATCCGGTGTTCCCAGCGGTGATACCAGTAGCCGGCGAAGTCGAGCACGAGCAGATACATCACGAACGTGACGAGCGGCTGTGTGGTGACGCCCGGCCACAGATTGTCGAACTCGATATTCGAAATGTTGTGCAGCCGCAGCCACGCCTGCACGTTGTCGAAGAACGGCTGCAGCGCGAAGAAAAAGAACAGGTTGAGAATGCCGAGCTTGGCGATCCACGTGTAGATCACGTCGACGCGCACCGCCTTGCGGTTCTCCCACTGCTCCACCGGACGCAATGCTTCGAGCGGGCGCAGGATCGCGTACATGGCCAGCACTTCGAAGACGCCCACGATCACCCAGTACAGGCTGTCGTAAGTGTCTTCGTCGTAGTCCATCAGATTGAAGCGGAACAGCAGCGGCTGCACCACGTCGACGTACAGCAGCGTCTGCACGGCTGAGACAAAGCTGTCGAGGGAGGAAAAGATCAGATGGAACATGGTGCTGGTCTGTTACTTCATCCGTGACGGTTCGCCTGGTGCGGCATGAGTCCCTGCCTCAGGCGCCGTTCGGCGCCGTGACCGGCGCGCGATTGAAGAAATAGATGCCGTGCGGCGAGCGGCCCACGGCAATCGTCTGGATCAGCTTACGCGTTGTCAGGTCGATGATGCCGACATGCTTCGCGAAGCGGAAGGTAACCCACAGATAGCGTTTGTCCGCGGAAAGTTCCATGTCGTCGGGTCCGGGCATCAAACCCGTGATGTCGCCGACGTTGGTAAGCGCGTCTTCGTCGATGATGCTGATGGTGCTCGCCACCCGGTTCGACACCGCGACATGCTTGCCGTCAGCCAGCGAGCGGAAGTTATGCGCGCCGTTGCCCGTGTGGATCGTCTTGATGACCTTCTGGTTGCGCCAGTCGACCACCGCGACGTAATCCGCGCCCGTCATGCCGACCAGCAGGTATTTGTCGCCCGGCGTCATCCACAGGCCTGCCGGCACCTTGCCGACTTTCATCTTCCACTTGACGGTCTGCGTGGCGAGATCGATCGCCGCCAGTTCGCCCGACACCTGCAACGTGACGAAAACCGTCTTGCTGTCGGTGGTGAACGCCATGTGGCTCGGCATGACCGCGAGCGGCAGGCGCGACGCCAGCGTCATCTGGTTCTTCTGGCCGTCGTAGTGATAGATGTCGAGACGGTCCAGACGCAGGCCGGTGGTGACCAGCCATTTGCGGTCAGGCGAAAAACCGATCTGATACGGATCTTCGATATTTTCGACCCAGCGCTGCACCTGGCCGGTTTTCGGATCGACGAACATCAGATTGTTCGACACCGAATTCGCCACGATCAACGACGAATTGTCCGGCGTGGCCATCAGATGGTGCGGTTCCTTGCCCGTGGGCACCGTGCCGACCACCTGACGGGTGGTCTCGTCGATCAGGCTCAGCGTGGCTTCGCCGGAATTGAGCACGATCACGTTGTTGGCGTGGGCGGCCGGAGAAAAAAAACCTGCGGCGGCAACCAGCGCCGCACCCGCGGCGAACGTGGCAGTCAAGCCGGGAAGAAAAAATTTGCGCATGAAAACTCACTTCGGAGAACAGCTGTCATTGTAGAACGTTTGCCGGGGCCAGCGGTTGACGTAGGTCGCTGTTCGCACACAAGAGAAATCAGGGGCACCATGACCTCGGGCGCCGCGTGGCTAGCGGCCCGGCGCGATCCTCGCTCACGTCGTTCTGAAACGGCTGGCAATGATCACCACGCCTGAAGTCTCGAATCTCATTCGAGATAGGCGAAATACAAGAATACGCTCAAATTAAAAACATAATTGCCAGAATAACTGCGACCATTCTTTGTTTAATTTATTTTCCCACACCGCTGAATCGACAGTTACGCGCACAAAAAGAATTTTCCTCGCTGACTTCGGATTTGACTGATCTCTTTGCCTTTCACGGGATTGGACAATCCCGCAGCCTCATCGCCCACGTAACCAACCCCGTGGACGCAGGCATGACGCGGGCGATTCATGCGCGCAAAAAATACCAGGGCGCCAGCAGGAAAACCGAATCCCGCGGGCGTCTTATTTTTGCGCAATTTATCAGGGCGATGAATTCTTATTAGCTCCCCGCATTGATGCGCCGTCCATTCACGCAATACCGCGGAGTTTCTAAAACAATGTATTTCAATCACCCATTGGTCTGGTGTAAAGCGACGGAAACGTGGCTGGCGGAAGCGGCGCCGGCAGAATTGAAAACAAGGCGAACGGCGGGTCGCAGGAAAGCCATCGCGCGGGCGGTGCTGACGCTGGCGGTGTTGGCGGCGGCCGCACCCGCGGCCCATGCCACCATCTATTTCGCCGCGGCTCCGTTCAATCCTGCTACGGACGCGAATGCCACGGCTACAGGCCGCGGCTCGATTGCAGAGGGTATCGGCGCACAGGCGGCGGGCGATTATTCCATTGCGCACGGCATGCAGGCGCTCGCCTCAGGCGTCCATGCGATAGCACTCGGCATGAACGCGCAAGCGCTGAGCGAAAGCTCGATTGCAACGGGTTTTCAGGCCACGGCGGCAGGCACCTTCTCGATTGCGACGGGCGTGCAGTCGAACGCGCAGGCCTTCGGCTCGATTGCGACAGGCGTGCAGGCGACCGCGCTGGGCGACAGAGCGACCGCGACAGGCCTTCAGTCCGACGCCGAAGGCGACAATGCGGTCGCGACCGGCGCGCAGGCAAGGGCGATCGGCACGAGTTCGGTCGCGATCGGCTACCTGTCGAGCGCGCTCGGCACCGGCGCCTTCGCGGGCGGCAATCTGGCCCTTGCGGCGGCCGACTACAGCACCGCGATCGGCAATCGGGCCTTCGCGAACGGCGTGGGAGCAATGGCATTGGGGGCATTCGCACAGGCCACCCTCGACAACGGCACGGCTCTCGGTGCCAATTCCGCGGCCACGGGAACCGACGCCACCGCGCTCGGCGCGTATGCATCCGCAGCGTCGGCGGGCAGCATCGCTGTCGGTTACGCCGCCGTCGCCAACAACGCCGACTCGCTTGCGATCGGCCGTGACGCCAACGCATCCGCTGACGGTTCGGTTGCCTTGGGCCAGGGTTCGGTGGCTGACCGCGCCAATACCGTCTCTGTCGGCTCCGCGGGCCACGAGCGTCAGGTCACGAACGTCGCAGCCGGCACTGAGGCGACCGACGCCGTCAACCTGAGCCAGTTGCAGGCTGTTAGCACAAACGCTTCGCGCTATGTCAAGGCGAACGGCCTGAACGACGGAACCGACGACGCATCGGCCACCGGCGCCAACGCGGTCGCCATCGGCAGCTCGGGGCTCGCTGCGGGACAAGCGAGCGTTGCCGTCGGCACGGGTTCGCAGGCGAACGGCAACTTCAGTACGGCGGTTGGCGGCTTCGCGATCGCTCAGGCGGACGGTTCCACCGCCGTTGGCTATCAGGCGGGCGCAATCGCCGCCAACTCCACCGCGCTCGGTTATCAGGCCGGCGCCGGTGCTGCGAATTCCACCGCGCTCGGCAGTCAGGCGAACGCGGTGGCCGCCAACTCAGTCGCACTCGGCCAGGGCTCGGTGGCCAACCGCGCGAACACCGTCTCCGTGGGCTCCGCCGGCAAAGAACGCGCGATTACGAACGTCGCGGCCGGTGCCGCCGATACCGACGCCGTCAACGTCGCGCAGTTGAAAGCCGTGAGCGCCCAAGGCGCGGCGACCGCCGCGAAACTCGACGGCGCGGTCATGTACGACCGGAACGCCGACGGCAGCGTGAACCGCAACAGCGTCACGCTTGGCGGCGACAACACGGGCGGCGGCACCGTCATCCCCAGCTTCGCCGCCGGTCTGAACGCGGCGAGCGGCGGCACCATGATTCACAACCTCGCAGCCGGCGTCGCCGGAACCGATGCGGTCAACGTGGATCAGTTGAACGAGGCCATCGCCGGCGCCGTCAACAACGCTGCGGTCGATGCGGCCGATCCGTTCTTCAGCGCACAAGGCAATCGCGATACCGAAGCCGCCGTGTCATCCGGCACGCACGCCGTCGCGATGGGCGCCAGCGCGCAGGCCACCGGCGTCAACGCCATCGCCATCGGCGCGGGTTCGCTTGCCGGCGGCAACAACGCCACCGCGCTCGGCGCGGCGGCGAATGCCGGCGCCGACAACTCGGTCGCGTTGGGCCAGGGCTCGATCGCGGATCGGGCGAACACGGTATCGGTCGGCGCGGCGGGTCAGGAACGCCAGATCACCAATGTGGCAGCCGGCGTGCAAGGCACCGACGCCGTCAACGTCAACCAGTTGCAGCAAAGCGTCAGCGGTGCGCTCAGCCAGGCGAACAGCTATACCGACGACCAGATCCGCTCCGCCCGCCGCGACTCATATGGCGGCACGGCATCCGCAATGGCGATGGCCGGTTTGCCGCAGGCGGTCCTGCCGGGTCACGGCATGGTCGCGATGGCCGGCGGCACGTATGCCGGCCAGTCGGCATTCGCCATCGGCGTGTCGCAGCTATCGGAAACGGGCAAGTGGGTCTACAAGCTGCAAGGCACCACGGATTCGCGCGGCCAGTTCGGCGCGTCGATCGGTGCCGGCATGCACTGGTAAGCCGAACCAGGCCGAACTGACACGACGAGCCCGGGCCAAAGCCGCCCCTGCCGTGGCCCGGGTATCGGTGAAGCGAGTGTCCCGGGCGCGGGTCCGAAAAAGGCCCACGTCTTTCGCGCGCGGCGTCATTCTCACGAGGCATGGCGTCGCGCGCTTTTTTTATCCGCGCGGGTGAGAGAGCGTGTTTGCGCGCCGCGCGAGCCAATCCGCTCGCCACGGCGATCAGCGGCGATCAGCGCTGCATCGACTCCCACACCTTGTAGAGGCGCTTCACCGAAACCGGCATCGGCGTGCGCAATTCCTGCGCGAACAGCGAGATCCGCAGTTCCTCCAGCAGCCAGCGGAATTCCGACAGGCGCGGATCCAGCACGCCGCCGCGCTGCGCCACCGCGCGCTGATAGTTCTGGAGCAGCGGCTGGAACTCGGCGAATTGCCGGGCGTCGCGTGCAGGGTCGGCCTTCAGCTTGTCGATGCGCAGCGCGATCCCTTTCAGATAGCGCGGGAAATGCGCCAGTTGCGGGTACGGCGTGTCGACCACGAAGCGCTTGCCGATCAGCCCGTCGAGCTGATTCTGCAGGTCCGCATGCGCCGCCGTGAACGACTTCGCCTGCACCAGCTTTTTCGTCACGCTCGCGTATTCGCCGAGAATCTGCCCGACCAGCCGGGCGATTTCCTGGGCCAGCAACGTCAGGCGGCTGCGGCCCTCGTCGCGGCGCGTGTGGAAACCGGCGTCGTCGTCGGGTAGCGGGTCTTGCAGACAGGCGCGGTCGAGCGCGGTATCGATCAGTTGATCGCGCAACTCTTCCTGGGTGCCGCGCGGCATGAACTGCATTGCCATTTCGCGCAAGCCCGGCAGATTCTTTTCCAGATACTTGATCGGCTCCTTCAACTGCAACGCGAACAGCCGGCGCAATCCCGCGCGATGAATCCGCGCGGCTTCGTCGGGCGAATCGAACACCTCCACGTCGCAATGCGTGCCGCGATCCACGAGCGCCGGATAACCGAACAGCGTCTGGCCGCCACGACGGATTTCAAGCAGCTCGGGGAGCTTGCCGAAGTTCCACGTCGTCAGCTTTTCATACAATGCGGTGCCCTGCGCGCCGGCTTGCGGCGCGCTCTGCGGACCCGGCAGCGCAGCACCGCCCTTGCCTCGCTGCGCCGCTGCGCCTGCCTGGCCGGACGCCTGCGACGGCGTTGCGACACCACCGCCGCCCGCGTCCGCCAACGCCGCGCCCGCCGCGCTCGACGCGATCTTCTGAAAATGCTGCTGCGCCTGGCCGCCGAGTTCGGCGCGCAGTTGTGAGAGATTGCGGCCCATCGCGAGCTGACGCCCATGCTCGTCGACGATCTTGAAGTTCATGAACAGATGCGGCGGCAGCGTTTCGAGCTTGAAGTCCGACTGCTTCATCGCGACCTGGGTCTGCTCGCGAATATCGGCGATCAGCGACTCGAGCAAACCGCCCGCGCCGAAGCGCGCACCGCCATGCCGGTCGACGAAACCCGCCGCATACTCCGGCACCGGCACGCAGTGACGGCGCAGCTTTTGCGGCAAGGACTTCAGCAGCAGTTGCGTCTTCTCCTTCAGCATGCCGGGCACGAGCCATTCGCAGCGCCGCGCGTCGACCTGATTCAGCGCATACAGCGGCACGCCGAGCGTCACGCCGTCGCGCGGCGAGCCCGGCTCGAAGTGATACGTGAGCGCCATGTCGACGCCCGCCATCGTCATGCGTTTCGGGAACAGGTCGGTCGTCACGCCGGCGGCTTCGTGCCGCATCAGATCGTCGCGCGACAGATACAGCAGGCGCAGCCTGTCTTCCGGCTGGCCGCTCTTTTTCACCTCGTCGCGATACCAGCGCTCGAACGACGCGCCGGTATAAATGCCCTTCGGCAGCGCCTGATCGTAGTACGCAAAAATCAGCTCGTCGTCGACTAGCACGTCCTGGCGGCGCGACTTGTGTTCGAGTTGTTCGATATCGGCAAGCAGCTTGCGGTTGTGCGCGAAGAACGCGAGCTTGGTATCGAACTCGCCTTCCACCAGCGCACCGCGAATGAACAGCTCGCGGGCGCGCGCCGGATCCTGCTTGCCGAAGCTCACGCGCCGCCGGTGATAGATCGGCAGACCGTACAGCACCGCGCGCTCGAATGCCGACACCTGCGCCGCGCGCTTCTCCCAATGCGGCTCGGAAAGCGACTTCTTCAACAGATGCGGGCCGATCTTCTCGATCCATTCCGGCTCGATCTTCGCGATGCAGCGCGCGTACAGCCGGCTCGTCTCGACCAGTTCGGCGGCCATCACCCACTTGCCGGCTTTCTTCACCAGCGCCGAGCCCGGCCACAGATAAAATTTGATGCCGCGCGCGCCGAGGTAATACGGTTCGTCGTCGGCCTTCAGGCCGATATTGCCGAGCAAACCCGTCAGCAGCGCGAGATGGATCTGCTCGAAAGTCGCTTCCGCTTCGTTCAAACGCCAGCCATGTTCACGCACCACCGTCAGCAGTTGCGAATGCACATCGCGCCATTCGCGCAGACGCAGTTGCGACAGGAAGTTCTTGCGGCATTCCTCGTGCAACTGCCTGTTCGATTTCTTGTGCGTGATCGCTTCTTCGAACCAGTTCCAGATTTTCAGCCATTGCAGGAATTCCGAGCGCTCGTCGGCGAACCGGCGATGCGCCTGATCGGCCTGCTCCTGCGCCTCGATCGGCCGGTCGCGCGGATCCTGCACGGACAACGCGCTCGCGATGATCAACACTTCCTTCAGCGCCTGCTGGTCGCGCGCGGCCAGAATCATCCGGCCGACGCGCGGATCGAGCGGCAGGCGCGCGAGTTCGCGGCCGAGCGGCGTGAGCTGGTTGTCGTCGTCGACGGCGCCGAGTTCGTTGAGCAACTGATAGCCGTCGGCGATCGCGCGGCCCGGCGGCGGCTCGATGAACGGGAACGTTTCGATCGCCGTCAGATGCAGCGACTTCATGCGCAGAATCACCGAGGCCAGCGACGAACGCAGAATCTCCGGATCGGTAAAACGCACGCGGCCCTGGTAATCGCTCTCCTCGTAGAGGCGAATGCAGATGCCGTCGGCGACCCGGCCGCAACGGCCGGCCCGCTGGTTGGCTGCGGCCTGCGAAATCGACTCGACCTGCAACTGCTCGACCTTGTTGCGATACGAGTAGCGCTTCACGCGCGCAAGTCCGGTATCGACCACGTAGCGAATGCCCGGCACCGTCAGCGAGGTTTCGGCGACGTTAGTCGCGAGCACGATGCGCCGCGCGTTCGAGGTGCGGAACACGCGCTCCTGTTCGGCCGCGGAAAGACGGGCGAACAGCGGCAGAATTTCCGTGTGCGGCGGATGGTGCTTGCGCAGCGCCTCGGCGGCGTCGCGGATTTCGCGCTCGCCGGGCAGGAACACGAGCACGTCGCCCGGACCTTCACGGCACAGTTCGTCGACGGCGTCGACGATGGCTTCCATCAGATCGCGATCGGTTTCGCGCTGGGTTTTCGGCCGGTCGCCGCCGCGTTGCGCAGCAGGCCCATCACCTTGCGCCGCTTTCACGGCGGGGCTGTCTTCCGCGACGGGCCGGTAGCGCACCTCGACCGGATAAAGCCGGCCGCTCACCTCGATCACCGGCGCGGGCTTGTCTTCGCTGCCGAAGTGACGCGCGAAACGGTCCGCGTCGATTGTCGCGGAGGTCACGATCAACTTCAGATCGGGACGCTTGACGAGAATTTCCTTCAGATAGCCGAGCAGAAAGTCGATGTTCAGACTGCGCTCGTGCGCCTCGTCGATGATCAGCGTGTCATACGCTTTCAGCAGCGGATCGGTTTGCGTTTCGGCGAGCAGGATACCGTCGGTCATCAGCTTGACCGATGCACCCGGCGACAGATTGTCGGTAAAGCGCACCTTGTAGCCGACCACTTCGCCAAACGGCGTGCCGAGCTCTTCGGCAATGCGGCGGCCCGTCGCCGACGCGGCGATCCGGCGCGGCTGCGTGTGGCCGATCAGACCGGAGCCGCCCGCGCCGAGCCCGCGGCCCAGTTCGAGGCAGATTTTCGGCAACTGGGTGGTTTTACCGGAGCCGGTCTCGCCGCAGACGATCACCACCTGATTCTGTACGATGGCTCTCGCGATTTCCTCGCGGCGGCCCGAAACGGGCAACGCTTCCGGATAGGTAATCGGCGGAATCGGATTGGGCTCGACGAGACGCGGGGCGCGCGGCGCGCGTGGCGGACGCGGCGACTGCGGCGACTGCGGCGGCTGCGGTTCGCGGCGGTTCGCGCCGCGCTCGGCGTCGCCTGCTCCCGGCGATTTTTTCGCCGGCGCGCCGCCGGACTCGCGGCGCGGATTATTTCTCTGCGCCGAGGCCGGCGCATTTTCCGCGGCGCGCCGCGGCTCGCGCGCCGTTTGCGGCGCGTTGCGTTCGGCGTCCTGCGCATTGCGGCGCTTCGCTTCGCCGGCCTTTGCCTGATCGGCGGCCGGCGCCGGATTCTCGTTCGCCGCAGCGGGACTTTTGGGTACATTCGACATGGGGGCGCATTATAATCCCCGGCATGAATTCCCAAACCGACCTCGTCCCCGCGCCCGCGAGCGCTCCGGCCCCCGCCGCAGCAACGGAAAACCTCGCACAGCACGCGCAATTCGTCGACTGGATGCGCTCAGTCGCCCCTTACATCCATGCGTTCCGTAACAAGACGTTCGTCGTCGGTTTCGGCGGCGAGGTGGTGCATCAGGGGCTCCTGAATGCGCTCGTGTCCGATATCGCGCTGTTGCAGGCAATGGGCATCCAGATCGTGCTGGTGCACGGCTCGCGGCCGCAGGTCGAAGAGCAGATGAGCCTGCACGGCGTGGAATCCGAGTTTTCGCACGGCATGCGCATTACCGACGCGCGCGCTTTGGAGTCCGCGAAAGAAGCGGCCGGCGAAGTACGTCTGGATATCGAGGCCGCGATCAGCCAGGGGTTGCCGAACACGCCAATGGCGCACGCGCACATCAGCGTGGTGTCGGGCAACTTCGTGACGGCGCGGCCGGTCGGCATTCTCGACGGGGTCGATTTCGCCCACACCGGCGTGGTGCGCAAGATCGACGCCGATTCGATCCGCCATTCGCTGGCAAGCCGCAAGCTGGTGCTGCTCTCGCCGCTCGGCTTCTCGCCCACCGGCGAGGCCTTCAATCTGGCTATGGAAGACGTGGCGTCCGCCGCGGCAATCGCGCTGCGCGCCGACAAGATCGTGTTCCTGACCGAAACGCCGGGCCTGATGCAAGCCGGCGAAGACGGTCCCGAACTGGTGCGCGAACTGTCGCTCGACGACGCCTACAAGCTGCATGAAAGCGGCGAAGTCACCGGCGACGCCGGCTTCTACCTGAAACACTCGATCCGCGCCTGCCGCGGCGGCGTCGCGCGGGCGCACATCATCCCTTACGCGCTCGACGGCAGCCTGCTGCTCGAGCTGTTCCTGCACGACGGCGTGGGCACGATGATCTCGTACGAGAATCTCGAAAGCCTGCGCGAAGCCACGCCGGACGACGTCGGCGGCATTCTGGCGCTGATCGAGCCGCTCGAATCGGACGGCACGCTGGTGCGGCGCGGGCGTCACCAGATCGAACGCGACATCGACCATTTCTCGGTGATCGAGCACGATGGCGTGCTGTTCGGCTGCGCGGCGCTGTATCCGTACACGCAGGAGCGCATCGGCGAAATGGCGTGCCTGACGGTCGCCCCCGAAGCGCAAGGCACCGGCGACGGCGAGCGGCTGTTGAAGCGCATCGAGCAGCGCGCGCGGGCGCGCGGCCTGACGCGCATTTTCGTGCTCACCACGCGTACCGAACACTGGTTTCTCAAACGCGGCTTCGTCAAGGTCACGGTCGACGACCTGCCCGAAGACCGCCGCAGACTCTATAACTGGCAGCGCAAGTCGCTCGTGCTGATGAAACAGCTCTGAGCGGCCCTATATAGCGGCTGCCCGTCACGGCATCGACACAACAACCCTTTTTTACGGGACCGGAGGAAGTGCTGAAGCACTCACTCCGCTCGACACAGGAGAAGCACAGCATGACTCGTATGGTTCAATGCGCGAAGCTCGGCAAGGAAGCCGAAGGCCTCGATTTCCCGCCGCTGCCGGGCGAACTCGGCAAGCGGATCTACGAAAGCATTTCCAAGGAAGCCTGGCAGGCCTGGTTGAAGCAGCAAACCATGCTGATCAACGAAAACCGCCTGAACATGGCTGATCCGCGCGCCCGTCAATATCTGATGAAGCAGACCGAAAAGTTCTTCTTCGGCGAAGGCGCGGACACGGCGCAGGGGTACGTGCCGCCGTCGGCGTGATTGGACGCCTTCGCGTTTCAGGCTGCATCACCGGAATCCGCGCCATGTGCGCGGATTTTTTTCGCCCCGCGCTGCTGGAAGGTCAACCCGTAAAAAGGCGGCGTTCGGCTCGCCACTCGGTCGCTGCGGGAAAATTCTCCGAACGGTACATTTCGGGCCTTTTCAAGCCACTTCTTCAGACCGCGAGGATCGCCTCGATCCTACGCCCCGTAAGGGATTGAATGCCCTTGCCAAGGCCTCCGCCCGGCGCCGGGTTTGCACGATCCTCCGTCATCGTGCTATCATGTGCACCGTTCCAACAGCATTTCACCTTCATTCACGTTCGCTTCAATCTGGCGCGCAGTGCGTATCGCAATGTGTTGCCAAGCCGAATCGAACAGTTTTTATACAAGAAGGCTTGTCGGTCGTTTCCCGTTTCATGTCACCACATGAACGGCGAATACAGCACCGGCCTTTTTCGTTTCAAGCCTTCCAGCGGCGCGCGGGCCAGCTTTCAGCCACCCGGTGTCCTCATGCATCTGCCCCCCTTCCACGGCCACGCAGGTGCAACAGTCAGCACAATCTAGACGAGTGTTTTTTCGCGAGCTGTCTCGCGAGGCACGGGCGTTCTGTTTTCCATCGCGCCCAACTCTGTCGCCTTTGAATGGCGAGGGAGACGCTTTCGCCCCGCTCGCGACACGGCACTTCCCAGCAACCGTGGCGGAACGTTCATGCGCATCATGAGTTTCGTCGCAGTCATTGGAGTTTTCACCTTGACCGCTTCCAGCAACGGCTTCTGGCGACACCACAAAGAAGAACAACGCCTCTCTCTGGACGACATCACCGTCGTCGACAAATCTCTCCTCAAGCGGGCCGTCGGCGCGATGGCGCTCGGCAACGCAATGGAATGGTTCGATTTCGGCGTGTACAGCTATATCGCCGTCACGCTCGGCAAAGTGTTCTTCCCGTCGTCGAGTCCGTCGGCCCAGTTGCTCGCCACCTTCGGCACGTTCGCCGCGGCGTTTCTCGTGCGGCCGGTCGGCGGCATGGTGTTCGGGCCGCTCGGCGATCGCATCGGCCGTCAGCGCGTGCTGGCCATGACCATGATCATGATGGCGCTCGGCACCTTCGCGATCGGCCTGATTCCGGGCTACGCGACCATTGGCATTTTCGCGCCGGTGCTGCTGCTAGTTGCGCGTCTCGTGCAAGGCTTCTCCACCGGCGGCGAGTATGGCGGCGCGGCGACCTTCATCGCCGAATTCTCGACCGACAAGCGCCGCGGTTTCATGGGCAGCTTTCTCGAATTCGGCACGCTGATCGGCTACGTGCTCGGCGCGGGCACGGTCGCCGTGCTGACCGCGGCGCTGCCGAACGACGCGCTGCTGTCGTGGGGCTGGCGCGTGCCGTTCCTGATCGCGGGTCCGCTGGGCCTGGTGGGTTTGTATATCCGGATGAAGCTCGAAGAAACGCCCGCGTTCAGGAAGCAGGCCGAGCAACGCGAAGCGGAAGACAAGGCGTTGCCGAAGCAATCGTTCGGTCAATTGCTGGCGCAGCAATGGAAGCCGCTGCTGCTGTGCGTCGGCCTCGTGCTGATCTTCAACGTCACCGATTACATGGCGCTTTCGTATCTGCCGAGCTATCTGTCGGCCACGCTGCACTTCAACGAAACGCACGGCCTGTTCCTCGTGCTGCTCGTGATGGCGCTGATGATGCCGATGACGCTCGCCGCCGGCCGCCTGTCCGATACGATCGGCCGCAAGCCGGTGATGCTGTTCGGTTGCGTGGGTCTGTTCGCGCTGTCGATTCCCGCCCTGCTGCTGATCCGCATGGGCACGGTGCTGCCGGTGTTCGGCGGCCTGATGATTCTCGGCGTGCTGCTGTCGTGCTTTACCGGCGTGATGCCGTCGGCGTTGCCGGCGCTGTTCCCGACCAGAATCCGTTACGGCGCGCTCGCCATCGGCTTCAATATTTCGGTGTCGCTGTTCGGCGGGACGACGCCGCTCGTCACGGCGTGGCTCGTCGAGCGCACCGGCAATCTGATGATGCCCGCGTACTATCTGATGGGCGCGTCGCTGATCGGTGTCGTCTCGGTGATGGCGCTGCGCGAAACCGCCCGCAAGCCGCTGCCCGGCTCGGGCCCGAGCGTGGCGACGCGTGCGGAAGCGCATGCCGTGCTGCGCGGCGAGCGTGAAGCCGAGGAGATGGACGAAGGTTATGCGGCAACGGCCACGGCGCGTGCCTGAGCATGGGTTGAATCACGGTTGGCGCACGAGTTGTCCGTGATTGCGTGAGAGCGGGCCGGCAAATCTGTCGGCCCGTTTTTTATGGCATCAGCGAATCGAAGCCTGCGGTGGCGCTCGCCCCTTCCACGATCAGGATTCCAGCCGAAACCGGCAGTTTGAAGCGCCGCGGCCCGGCGCTGCCGGGATTGACGAACAGCACGTTGTCGCGCTCGCTGATCGACGGCTTGTGCGAGTGGCCGGTCACCACCACGCCGATACCCTCGCTGCGCGGATCGGCGCCCACTTCGGCGATGTCGTGCACGACGAGAATCGTCACCTGCTGCACCGTCAGCGTGACGCGGGTCGGCAGCGATGCGGCCCAGTCGCCGGTGTCGTTGTTGCCGCGCACGGCCGTGACCGGCGCAATCCGCCCGAGCGCTTCGAGCACGGCTTCGTTGCAGATATCGCCTGCGTGGATGATCGCGTCGCAACCCGCCAGATATTGCAATGCCTCAGGGCGTACGAGGTTGTGCGTGTCGGAGATCAGGCCGACTCTCGTGCGTGGGGATGGTCGATTGCGCGAAGTCATGTTGGGAGTATCGGGCAAACGCCCGCATTACGTCGCGCTTCCCGCAGCCTGGATCATCTTCCAGCCGTTGCCGGCGGGGTCGCGGAAACCGGCATCGACGCTGCCGAAGCGTTCCACCGGCTCCTGGGTAAATTCCACACCGCTGGCTTTCATCCGCGCATAGCTGGCGCGACAGTCCTCCACCGCGAGGACCAGCGGCGGCATGGCCCCCTTGGCGACCATCGCGCGCAAGGTTTGCGCGGTGGCCTCGTCGTGGATCGGCGGCCCGGGTGTGAACAGGCCGAGCTGAAACGACGGCTGTCCGGGATGCTGGACCGTGAGCCAGCGATAAGCGCCGTTGCGCACGTCCGTATGCACGCGGAATCCGAGCTTGTCGACATAGAACGCCAGCGCTTCGTCCTGGTTATCGACATACAGGCCCACCACATTGATACCCTCGTTCATGACACCTCCCTGGTTGATGGCAGGACTGTATCTTCGACCGTGCGGCGACGCTTCTCCAAAACTGCGATGGTGAGATCCGGGCGCTGCGCGGCCTTCAGCACACAGGCGGGCACGCGGTCGAGTTGCGCGGTGCTGGCCTGGGCTCGGGCCTGGACGCGCATGGCGCCGGGGCTCTGGCCGGTGATGTCGCGAAAGATGCGGCCGAAGCTCCCCAGGCTCTCCCAGCCCGTGGCAAAAGCAATTTCCGTGATGCTGAGCCCGGTGTCGCGCAACAGGGTGACGGCCTGCTCGATGCGGCGTGTCAGCAGGTAGCGGTGCGGCGGCACGCCGAAGGCGCACTTGAAGGAGCGCGCGAAATGCGCTTCGGTCACGCCGCTGACGCCAGCGAGGCGCTTGACGGGCCAGGCCTCGTGGGAGGCGGCGTCCATGCGGTCTTTGGCGCGTAACAGCCGGCGCAGCAGGACCGGATCTTGCAACGCCGGAGCGTCGACCTGTGCAGAGGCCGGGACAAGCGGCTGGTCGTGATGGTCTTTGCGAGGAGGCATGAGTCCGGGGGCGCTGGGGGAATGCGTAGTTTAGGCTCGCGCGAGTGCTTCGTGGGCCATACCGCGCGTGCCCATCAAGCCGCGCGCTTTGAGTTCGCCGATGAAACCCGCCCACGGCGAATCGCAAACCGCCGCAAACATCTGGATAATGCACCAGGTCACCTCACGGTTTTACCGGCCTGACGAGCCCAGCGAACCGGCCGGATGCCGCGCTGGCCGTCACGCCGGCGTACGAGCGCCGCGGGCACCGCGTGACAGGCGGCGCGAGCGGCACCCTTAAGAAAAAAGGATGAGGTCATCATGTCCAGACAATCGGCATCGCCGGGTTTCATCGCCGTCATCACACTCCTGTTTACTGCGCTAACCGCCCTCTATCTGCTGATAGGCGGTGCATGGCTGCTCTCGCTCGGCGGGTCCGCGTATTACGTCGTGGTCGGGTTCGTGCTGCTCGGCGTGACCTGGCTGCTGTACCGCCGCAGTCCGGCGGCGCTCACACTCTACGCACTCGTGCTGGTCGGCACGGCGGTCTGGGCGCTGTGGGAGTCGGGTCCCGACTTCTGGGCGCTTGCGCCGCGCTCCGGCGTGCTCGTCGTGTTCGGCGTGTGGCTGCTGCTGCTCGTGAGCTGGCGCCTCGATGCGCCGCGCAAGCTCGGCGTAACGTCGCTAGTCGGCGCGCTCGTGATCTGGGCCGGCGTGCTGGTCTACGCGAGCTTCAATGATCCGCAGACGATCAACGGCACGCTGAGCTCAGTGGCCGCCACGCCCGCCGCCAATCCCAACGGCATCGATCCGTCCGACTGGCCCGCCTATGGCCGAACCCAGGAAGGCACGCGCTACGCGCCGCTGCAGCAGATCACGCCCGAAAACGTCAAGAACCTGCAGGTGGCCTGGACCTTCCGCACAGGCGATATGAAAGGTCCAAACGATCCGGTCGAGATCACCAATGAAGTCACGCCGATCAAGATCGGCAATCTGCTCTATCTGTGCTCGCCCCACCAGATCCTGTTCGCGCTCGATGCGAAGACCGGCGAACAGAAATGGAAGTTCGACCCGAAACTGCGGCCCGATCCGTCGTTCCAGCACGTGACCTGCCGCGGCGTGTCGTATGTCGATCTCTCGGCAAGCGCTGCGACCGCGCAACCCAACGCGCCCGCCGCACCCGCGAGCGACACCGCGCCGGCGGCATCGGCCGCATCGGCGGCCAGCGGCGCCTGCCTGCGCCGCATCTATCTGCCCGTCAACGACGGCCACCTCTACGCGCTCGACGCGCAGACAGGCGAGCGCTGCGCGGGCTTCGGCAACAACGGCGATCTCGACCTTCAGCACGCGCAGCCGGTCACGACGCCGGGCATGTACGAGCCGACTTCGCCGCCGATCGTCACGAACACGACGATCATCGTGGCGGGCGCGGTGGAAGACAACTTCTCGACGCGCGAGCCCTCGGGCGTGATCCGCGGCTTCGACGTGCGCACCGGCCAGCTGCAGTGGGCGTTCGATCCCGGCGCGCAAGACCCGAACAGGATTCCGGGCGCGGGCGAGCACTACACCATCGGTTCGCCGAACTCGTGGGCGCCCTCCGCCTACGACGCGAAGCTCGACATCATCTATCTGCCGATGGGCGTGACCACGCCCGACATCTGGGGCGGCAACCGCACACCCGAGCAGGAGCGCTATGCGAGCGGCCTGCTGGCGCTGCATGCGTCGACGGGCAAGCTGGCCTGGTTCTACCAGACCGCGCACCATGACCTGTGGGACATGGACCAGCCGTCGCAGCCCACACTGGCGGACATCACCGGCAAGGACGGCAAGACCGTGCCGGTCGTGTATGCGCCCGCCAAGACCGGCAACCTGTTCGTGCTCGATCGCCGCACCGGCACCCCGGTCGTACCCGCGCCCGAAATGCCGGTGCCGCAAGGCGCCGCGCCCGGCGATCACGTTTCGCCCACGCAACCGTTCTCCGATCTCACATTCCGCCCGAAGAACCTGCTCACCGACGCCGACATGTGGGGCGCGACGATGTACGACCAGCTCGTATGCCGCGTCATGTTTCACAAGCTGCGGTATGAAGGCACGTTCACGCCGCCGTCGCTGCAGGGCACGCTGGTGTTTCCGGGCAACCTCGGCATGTTCGAGTGGGGCGGCATTGCCGTCGACACCGACCGGCAGATCGCCATTGCCAATCCGATTGCACTGCCGTTCGTCTCGCGCCTGATCCCACGCGGCCCAGGCAACCCGATGCAACCCGAGCCGGGCGCAAAAGGCAGCGGCACCGAAGCGGGCATCCAGCCGCAATACGGCGTGCCGTACGGCGTGACGCTGAACGCGTTCCTCTCGCCGTTGGGCTTGCCGTGCAAACAGCCGGCCTGGGGCTACATCTCGGCGGTCGATCTGAAGACCAACGAGATCGTGTGGAAGAAGCGCATCGGCACGGTGCGCGACAGTTCGCCGATTCCGCTGCCGTTCAGAATGGGCATGCCGATGCTCGGCGGTCCGATCGTGACGGCGGGCGGCGTCGTGTTCATCGGTGCGACGGCGGACAACTACATCCGCGCGTTCGACGTGAACAACGGCAAGGAACTGTGGCGCGCGCGTCTGCCGGCGGGCGGCCAGGCCACGCCGATGAGCTATTCCATCGACGGCCGCCAGTACATCGTGATCGCCGCGGGCGGGCACGGTTCGTTCGGCACCAAACTCGGCGATTACGTGATGGCTTACGCGTTGCCGCAGTAACGGCTCGATCGGGCGCGGCGTTGCGCGCCGCGCCCGATGGAAGCCCATCGGCGTTTTGTTCGGCCCCGGCTCACGCCGTCGAGCACACTGCGTGGCGGCAACCCGCTCCGCTGGCTGGGGTGAATGTGCTGAACATCGACGCGCTGATACGCACGAGCGCTTGTGGGCTTCGTCGCGGGCTTCGTTGCCGGCTTTGTTTTTGCCGGCTTCGCTTGCCCGCGAGTGCGATCCTCAACGCTGTCACGACAGCGCATCGAGCAGCCCATACCACGCCACGCCGGCACTGATATAGAACCGCTGCAACGCGTGAAACGGAATCGGCTCGATCGAGGTCGGCGGCAGCGGCAAGCCGCGTGTCGTCCCGCCGATCAACGCGGCCAGATGCCTTCCCAACGTCGTCGCCATTGCAATGCCGCGTCCGTTGTAGCCAAGCGCGATGGTCATGCCTTCAGCCGGCACGTGCACGTGCGGCAAGAAATTGCGTGTGATGGCGATGCGGCCGGCCCACCGGTATTCGTATCCGATGTTCTCCAGCTGTGGAAACATCAACCGGGCGGCACGCTCGAGATGCATCCAGTCCGCGGCGCCGCGAGGCTCGCGAAAAGGACCGCGCCCGCCCATCAGCAGACGCCCATGCACGTCCTTGCGGAAATAGAGCAGCAGCCGCCGTGAATCGGAAGCCACTTCGCCGCCGGGCAGAATCGTTGCGCCAACGTCGTCGGGCAGCGGCTTCGTTGCGACGATAAAGCTGTTCGCGGCGATCACTGATTGCGCGAGGCGCGGCCAAAGGCCATCGGTATAACCGTTGGTTGCCAGCAGGATCTGTTTCGAATCGATGAGCGGACCCTGCGCCGTGCGAATGCGCCACCCTTGCGGGCCGCGCTCCACGCTCGCGGCGCGGGTTCCGCCGTGGATCGCCGCGCCGGCCGTCTGCGCGGCGCGCGCGAGGCCGCGTGCGTAGCTCAACGGATGCACGCTGCCCGCGCGCAGATCGACCCAACCGCCCACGAACGCGTCCGTGCCAAGCCGCCTCGATATCTGCGCACGGTCGAGCAGTTCGACCGGCGCGCCGCGCGCCGCCCACTGCTGCGCCCGGCTGTGAAGCGTGCCGAGCAGTTTGGCCGAATGGGTCGGCTGGATCCAGCCGGCGCGCGTGGCGTTGCACTGAATATCGTGACGCCGGATCAGATCGAAAACCGAATCCGCGGCGCCGCCGGCCATCTGCACGAGCGCATCGCCATCGCGTGCGCCGAAGCGCCGGATGAGTTCGTCGGGATCGTATTTCAGGCCGGGAATCACCTGGCCGCCGTTACGGCCGGACGCTCCCCAGCCGGGCTCGTTGGCGTCGATCACACAGACCCGCAGGCCTTGTTCCGCCAGATGCAAGGCCGTCGACAAACCCGTGTAACCGGCGCCGACGATCGCCACGTCCGCCGTGACCGGGCCATCGAGCGGCGGCGTATCGACAGCGGGTTCCGCCGTTGCCGCCCACAGAGAGGGAGGCAGCGGTTCTGCAACTTCAACCAGGCTCATGGTGTATTCAAATCCGGGGGGCTTCGGTAAGCGCGGGCATCCTGCCGAGAAATTCGCGTGTGCGAGGATTGCGCGGACGTTCGAACAGATCGGCGGCGGACCCTTCCTCATGGATCGTGCCGTCATGAAGAAAACACACACGATCGGCCACTTCACGCGCAAAGCCCATTTCATGCGTGACGACGATCATGGTCATGCCGTCGTCGGCAAGCCGGCGCATGACCCCGAGCACTTCGCCGACCAGTTCCGGGTCGAGCGCCGAGGTGGGCTCGTCGAAGAGAATCGCCTTCGGCTGCATGGCCAGTGCGCGCGCAATCGCCACGCGCTGCTGCTGTCCGCCCGACATTTCGGCCGGGTAGGCGTTCATGCGGTGCGCGAGGCCGACCTTGTCGAGCAGATGGCGAGCCCGCTCGCGGGCTTGTGTCCGCGCTTCCTTCCTGACGAACACGGGACCCTCGAAGACGTTTTCCAGCGCGGTTCGATGCGGAAACAGATTGAAACGCTGGAACACCATGCCGACCTGCGCGCGCAGATCGTGGATCTGCTTCGACTTCGCGTCGACGGCATGGCCTTCGACCGTGATCGTGCCGGCGTCATGCTGCTCCAGTCCGTTGATGCAACGAAGCAGCGTCGACTTGCCCGATCCGGACGGACCGATCAGACACACGACCTGGCCGCGTTCGACATTCAGACTGACGCCTTTCAGCACGTGCTGATCGTGAAAGCGCTTGTGAATCGCGTCGACCTTGATCATCGTTTTCCCTTCAATCCGAGGCGGCGTTCGATCCGCCGCAATCCATAGACGAGCGGCAGGCTGAGCCCGAGGTAAAGCAGCGCGACCAGCGTGAAGACCGTCATGTTCTGGAACGTGGACGACGCGATGAGCTGTCCGGCGCGCGTCATCTCGGCGACGGTGATGGTCGATGCGAGCGACGAGTCCTTGAGCATCATCACGAGCGTATTGCCGTACGCCGGCAGTGAGATCCGGAACGCCTGCGGCAACACCACGCGGCGCATGATCATCGCGCCGCGCATGCCGATGGACTGCGCCGCTTCGATCTGCCCGTGATCGATCGCCTGGATGCCCGCGCGAAAGTTTTCCGCCTGATACACCGAGTACGCGACGCCGAGACCAATGGAACCGGCCTGGAACGCCGACAACTGCACGCCGAGATCCGGCAGCACGAAGTAGATGTAGAAGAGCTGAACGATGATGGGCAGCCCGCGGATCACGTTGATGAAAGTCGCGGCAGCGTTCGATACGACGCGGTTGCCGGACACGCGCATCAACGCGAGCACGAGGCCGAGCGCCGTGCTCAGAACGAACGAGCAGAAGGTGATCTCGATCGTGACAACCGCGCCTTTGAGCAGGATCGGCAGAAACTCGATGGCGTTCTGGAAGAACATGGCGGAGCGTCCTTATTCGGAAAACAACGTCATTCCACCTGCCACTTCTTGATGATCTGCGTGAGCGTACCGTCGGCCTTGATCTTTCTGATGCCGGCGTTCAGCTGCTCCAGCGTGGCCGTGTCGCCCTTGCGCACGACGAAACACACCTGCCCTTTCACCGACGGTTGATATCCGCTGACAAGCCGCAATTGCGGATTCGGATTGTGCTGAAGCTGATACGCCAGAATCGGATGGTCGCCGAAGCCCGCCTTGATGCGGCCGAGCGCGACGTCGCGCATGATGTCGGCGACCGAGTCGTAGGTGCGCACTTCCTTGAAGATGCCCTTCCTGTTCAACGCGTCGACGAACGCGGTGCCGACCTGCGCGCCGACCACCTCGCCCTTGAGGTCGTCCATCGAGGTGTACTGGCCTTTGTCGTCGGCGCGCACGATCAGGCCTTCGCCGTACGAGTACACGGTGTCGGAGAAATCGACGATCTGCTCGCGCGCCGGCGTTTTCAGCATGGCTGCCGAGATGATGTCGATCTTCTTCGTGGTCAGCGAAGGAATCAGCGCGGAGAACGTGGTCTGCTCGATCCTGACGTCGAAGCCCGCCGCCTTGCCCGTCGCGGTAATCGCATCGACCAGAAGGCCCTGAATCGAATTGGTCTTCACATCCAGAAACGTGAACGGCACGCCGGTGGCCGTTGCTCCAATTTCGTACGTGGTGGCGGCCACCGACAAGGCCGGCGCACCGGCGAGCAGCAATCCTGTTGCAAAGACACTGGCAAAGCGTTTGGCGAACTGGAACATGAGTCTCTCCACGAGTTGAAGACGGCCGATCGGAATATCGGTACCCATCATTTGAATCATGATATTCGAATCAAAAATATCGACAAACGAAATTTGCATATCGATATTCGATATGTTAGAGTCGACAGCAGGCGAAAACAATTGGGTGATTCCATGACACGCAAGCAGCTCAGCCCGCAGACGGAAGCGCCCCAGGAGCCGGAAGAAACGCCGGACGCACTGTTCAATCAGTCGCTGGAAAAGGGAATCGCGGTGCTGCGCGCGTTCAGCGCCCAGCGCAGGTCGATGACACTGCCGGAAGTCGCGGAGGCAACGGCGATCACCAAAAGCTCCGCGCAGCGCATGATCTACACGCTGGAAAAGCTCGGCTACGTGAGAAAGCATCCGCGTACGAGGCGCTATCAACTGGCGCCGCGCGTGATGCAGATCGGCTTCAACTACCTTGCCGCGGACACGCTGATCGACGTCGCCAATCCGTTCCTGTCCGAACTCACCAATGTCACCGGCGAGACGACCAATCTGACCGAGCCGGATGGCGTCGACATGGTCTACGTGGCGCGGTTCGTGTGCATGAAGTTCGTGCCGATCCACATGCCGATCGGCAGCCGCATTCCGATGTACTGCACGGCGTCGGGACGGGCGTATCTCGCGGCGCTCCCGGACAGCGAGTCACGCACGCTGCTGCTGGCGAGCGAGCGCGTCGCGCATACGCAATACACCGTGACGGATCTCGACGAGATCGAGACGCGGCTCGCGCTCGGACGGCTCAACGGCTATGCGTCGAACCGCGAGGAACTGTTCATCGGCGATATGACGATCGCGGCGGCCGTGCTCGACGGCGAGCGCCGGCCGGTCGGCGCGGTTCACGTCGTCGCGCCGACAAGCCGCTGGACGCCGGCGGAAGCGGAGGCACGGCTCGCGCCCGCGGTGATCGATTGCGCACGCGGCATCAGCAATTCGATCAGGACGCTTGCCTGAGGGCGCGCGCCCCCGTTCTGCAGCCAGGCGGCAGCGCGGGCACCGCGCTCAGGCTTCCAGCACGTGTTCGATGCGCCGGTCCGGCACCAGCCACCAGGCGGCGGCAAGCGTATAGAGCGCGGCCGAGGCCCACGGCACGACAAAAGCCAGCGCAATGCCCGCCAGATAGATCACCACCGAGACCTTGCCCTTGAAGTCGTTGCCGACCGCTTTGGCGATGGTCGAGTCCTTGCCGTGCTCGCGAATCAGCACGCTCGTCAGGATGAAATACGCAATCGCCGACATGAACAGCACCACGCCGTACAGGGCGGTCGGCCAGGAGGCCAGATGGTTTTCGCCGACCCAATGCGTGACGGCCGGCAACAGCGACAGCCAGAAGAGCAGATGGAGGTTGGCCCACAACACGGCGCCGTTGACCTTCTGCACCGCATGGAACATGTGATGATGATTGTTCCAGTAGATGCCGACGTAGATAAAGCTCAGCACGTACGCGCAGAACACGGGAAGCAGCGGACGCAGCGCCGCGAGATCGAAGCCCTCGGGCACCTTCAACTCGAGCACCATGATCGTGATGATGATGGCGATCACGCCATCGCTGAAGGCTTCGACACGTCCTTTGCCCATCGGCTGGATTCCTGATGATGAATGCGGTTGAGCGCACCATTCGCCCGCGCCCCGCGGACGATCGCGCCGCTGCCGATTATCCGCGATGCCGCGCCGCTTTGTCGATGCGCCCGGGATCGGCCGGTGTGCCGCGTTCAACCCGGAGCGTCGTCCGGGTAGTAGACGGCGAGCCACACGCTCGGCTCCCGGTCGCTCGTCCATGCCACCCGGTGGCGACAATGCGCTTCGATCAGCACGTGATCGCCGGGCTTCATCGGATGCGGCTCAGCCTCGCCTTCGAATTCGAGCGCGGCCGCGCCGCTCAGCAACGCGACCCACTCGGCGCGAGGACTGTCGTACCAGAAACGCGGCGGGCTGGCGTGCCCCATCGAGACGATCCGCTCGATGCTCACGCCGCCCTGCTCCACCAATGTGTCGATCTGCTCGTCCACGCCCGCCGGCGCGCCGGGGTCGAACAGATTGCCGCTTCTGATTGCGCGCTTCATCGCAGGTGCTCCGCTCGTGCGCGCCGCTCACTGCATGGGTTTGAGCCCGTCGAGCAGGGTCGGCACCAGTTCACTGATGGTGGGATGAATATGCATGGCGTACTGCAAGGTCGGATACGGCGCGCCCGCCGCCATGATGTCGATGAAGGTATGAATCGCCTCGTCGCCTTCGATGCCGTGAATGGCCGCGCCGAGAATCTGCCTGCTCTCGCGGTCGACCATCACCTTCATGAAGCCGTCGGTCTCGCCGCGTTCGCGGGCGCGGCCCACCCGCGACATCGGCATGGTGGCGATCAGCGCGGGGCGCCCCGCTTTGCGCACCTCGGCCTCCGAAGCCCCCACGCGTGCCAGCGGCGGATCGACGAACACCGCATACGCCATGATCCGCGTATCGACACTGCGCGCGCCGCCGTCGAGCAGGTTGGCCGCGACGATCTGAAAGTCGTCGTAGGACGTGTGAGTGAAAGCGCCACGCCCGTTCACGTCGCCGATGGCCCACACGCCTGGCACGTTGGTACGCAACTGGCCGTCGACCGGAATCGTGCCGTGCCGGTCCGTCGTGATGCCGGCGGCCGCGAGGCCGAGGTCGTCGGTATTCGGCTCGCGGCCGGTGGCGAACAGCAGGTGCGACGCTTCGAGCGCGGGAATGTTCTGCTCGAAGCCGATGCACACTTCGTCCGGATGATGCGGATGCGGCTCGACCCGCGAAGGCTGCACGCCGAAGCGGAACTCCACACCCTCGCGGGCGAGCACCTTCCGCACGGATTCGGCAAAATCGGCGTCCTCGCGAGTGAGCACGCGTTCGCCGCGCACCAGCACGGTCACACGGCTGCCGAAGCGGCGAAAGATCTGCGCGAATTCGAGTGCGATATAGCTGCCGCCGACAATCACCAGATGATCCGGCAATTCCGTCAGTTCAAGCAGGTTGGAGTTGGTGTAGTAGCGAATCCGCCCGATGCCTTCGAGCGGCGGCACGACGGCGCGCGTGCCGGTGTTGATGAAGATTTCGTCGGCGCTGATCTCTTCGAGCACCGTGCCGTCCGGCCCGCTGATGGCGAGCGTATGCGCGCCGGTGAAGCGCGCGTGGCCGTTGAACACGCTCACGTTCTGCGCGCCGCGCAGCCATTTCTCGACGCCGTCGCGCGACTGCCCGATGATCCTGTCCTTGCGCGCCTTGACCGCGGCCAGATCGACGCTGATCGCTCCGCTCACCTGCACGCCGAGTTCCGCGCAATGGCGCGCGACATGCGCTGCGCGAGCGCTGGCAACATAGGATTTGGTGGGCGTGCAGCCCACGTTCACGCACGTGCCGCCGAAGGCCGCGCGTTCAATGACCGCGGTTTTACGGCCGCTTTGACCGAGACGCACCGCCAGCGGCGAGCCGCCTTGTCCTGTACCGATTACGACTGCATTGAAGTGCTGTGGCATGGCAACGCTCCCGAGGCTGGAGTGCAGGTCGTAGCATCTTACCCTCCACGCCTCGAATCACCATGCCGGGTTGTCGATTGCCTCAGTTGGTTGCCGTGCGCGACGCTCAGTCGTGGCAATGCGCGGCGCAGATCAATTCACGCGAGCGTTGCAGCGCGGCCTGCGCGCCACGGGACGCCATGACCCAGCCGACCTGGCCCAGGTTGAAATCCTGCGACACCATCACCTGCATGAGGGCGACCATCGGCAAGACCACCGACGGCCGGTAAAGCTGGTTCCTGATCAAAGCTGGCATGACAACCACTCCCGTAGCACGGCGCCGCTTCGGCTTCGCGCTCATTCACGTTTCGATGGGAGGATTGTAGGGAGACTGTCGTTGCGGATAAATACCGCTAACGCGAAGGCACTTGTTTGTCAAACCGAACAATCAAATCCGGACGCGGGCGGCCAAGTGCAGCGGAGCGCGGCGGATTCCCGCGTGCGCGAGGCCAGGCAAGGCGCCGGGCCTGCGCGCGTGGCTGCCGGCCGGCTCAGGAGGCGTCGGCGAGACCGACCTGCGCGTCCCACAAACTGCGGGCATACGCACTGGCGCCGACCGGGCGGCTGTAGAAATAGCCCTGCTGCTTGTCGCAGTCGATCGCGCGCAGGAAAGCCGCCTGTTCGGCGGTTTCCACCCCTTCGGCGGTGACGTTCATGCCGAGCGAGTGCGCCATCGCCACCACCGCCTGGGTGATCGCAATGGAATCGCGATGATCCGGCAAGCCGGCGACGAACGAGCGATCGATCTTCAGGTTATGCAGCGGAAAGCGCTTCAGATACGACAACGACGAGTAACCGGTGCCGAAATCGTCGACGGAAATACGTACGCCCATCGCATTCAGCGCGCTCAGCATGGGCAGCACCGTTTCGCTGTCGCTCATCAGCAGCCGCTCGGTGATCTCCAGTTCCAGCGCCGCCGGTTCGAGCCCGGTTTGCAGGAGGCAGCGTTGGATGCGCTCCACGAGGCCGTCGTTGAACTGCCGGGGCGACAGATTCACCGCGACGATCAGCTCCGGCGCCAGCGTGCGCCGCCACTGCGCCACCTGTTCGCAGGCCCGCGTCAGCACGAAGTTGCCGATCTCGACAATCAGCCCCGCATCTTCGGCCACGGGAATGAATTCCCCCGGCGACACGTTGCCCAGCTCGCTGTTGTACCAGCGCAGCAGCGCCTCCGCGCCGATCGTGCGGCCGTCCTGACTGTCGACGATCGGCTGATACACGAGGCTCAGTTCGTTGCCGGCGAGCGCGCGCCGCAGCGACTGCTCGATCGTGAAGCGGCGTTGCAGCTGCCGGTTCAGCTCGGCGGTGAAGAACTGGAAGTTGTTGCGGCCGCGCTGCTTGGCGTAGTACATCGCCGAATCGGCGTTGCGCAGCAGCGTGGCCACGTCCTGGCCGTCTTCGGGAAAACGGCTGATGCCGATCGACGCGCCCAGGTAGTACTCGTTGTCCGCCACCGCGAACGGCACGGCGATCATGTCGAGAATGCGCTGCGCGAGGCCGATCAGATGCCCGGTGTTTTCATACGCGCTGACCACGATCACGAACTCGTCGCCGCCTACGCGCGCCAGCGTGTCTTCGGGCGAAATGCACGCCGCGAGCCGCTCCGCCACGCTGCAGAGCAGGGCGTCGCCGGCCTCGTGACCGGCGGTGTCGTTGACCTTCTTGAAGCCGTCCAGGTCGACGAACAGCACCGCGACGCTCACCAGTTCGCCCATACCGGACGAGGTATCGAGCGAAAACAGATCGCGCAGCCGCTCCGTGAGATACGCGCGGTTGTAAAGGCCCGTGAGCGAATCGCGGGTGGCGAGGAACTTGAGCTGCCGTTGCGCTTCGCGCACGGGGCCGATGTCGGTGAACGAGATCAGCACTGAACTCGGCTCGCTCTCGCCCGCCTTGATGATCGGCACCACGTTCTCTGTGATCCAGACGATGTCGCCGCCAATCAGCTCCAGGCCGATCGTGACGCCGAGCATGGGTTTGCCGGTTGCCAGCACCTGGTTGGTCGGGCGGACCGCCTCGGTGACGACCGAGCCGTCCTCGTGATAGGCGCGCACCATCACCGTCTGGATACTGCGGCCGACGATCTGCGGCGTGGCCCGCAGAATGCGCTGCGCGCTCGGATTGCAGGCCAGCACGATACCCGCCCGCGACTGCACGACGATCCCTTCGATCAGATGATCGACTACCAGCCGGTGATGTTCCTCGCTGTGCGCGAGCCGCTGCGCCATTGTGTCCTGATGCACGGCCAGACCGACGCTGCGGCTGATATCGCGCAGCATGGCTTCTTCTTCGGCGCTGGGACGGCGCGACTTGCGGTAATACACCGCGAAGGCGCCGAGCACCACACCGGCATCGTTTTCAAAAGGTACCGACCAGCAGGCCCTGAGGCCGAGCGGCAGCGCGAGGTGCCGGAAGTCGGCCCACAGCGGATCGGTTTCGATATCCTCGACGACGACGAGCCGCCGCTCGAACATGGCGGTGCCGCACGAGCCGGCCCGCGGACCGATCGCCACCCCGTCGATCGCCGCGCTGAAGTGTTCGGGCAGCGACGGCGCGCCGCCCACCCTGGCGCGCACGCCTTCGGCGTCGAGCAACAGGATGGAACAGGACGCGCCTTCGCCCAGCAGCGCTTCCGCGCGGCGGCATACTTCGTCCAGCAATTCCGGCAGCGGCGTGTTGCGTGTGATCAAACGCAACACCGTGCGCTCCGACGCGAGCACCCCTTCGGCGAGATTCGCGCCGTAACGGGTGCCATCAGGAGCGGCTCCGATCGTGTTTTCTGATGTCGCTTCGCAAGTCATTTGTGCGCCCCCTAACCCGACATCGGCAACTTAGTGTACGCGGCGCACCGGGGTTTACGCGAGGGGTGCGAGGTTATTCTTCGCACATCGCGGACCATTCCGGTGATCTGGCCTCGCCGTTGTCCGACCAGATATTGCCGTTGCCGGGACAGGATGACGGTATCCGTTCGGATCCGCTATCGGCTGATGGAAAGTTGAAATTCGAACCACGCTCCGGCTTGTCACGACGACTTCTCGTGGTAAGGCCGGCGGCGTGGGCGCGCTCAGCCGTGCTGGTCCGGCGGGCGTCCGCCACCACCACCGCCGTTTTCACCGCCTGGCGGCCTGCCTCCGCCGCCTTGCGGCGGCTGGCCGCCCGGAGGCCTACCGCCGGCATTGCCCGGTTGGCCGCCCGGAGGCCTACCGCCGACATTGCCCGGTTGGCCGCCCGGAGGCCTACCGCCGGCGTTCCCGGGCTGGCCGCTTGGCGGTCTGCCACCGACATTCCCCGGCTGGCCGCCTGGTGGTCTGCCGCCGACATTCCCCGGCTGGCCGCCTGGCGGTCTGCCACCGACATTCCCCGGCTGGCCGCCTGGCGGTCTGCCACCGACATTCCCCGGCTGGCCGCCTGGCGGTCTACCGCCAGCATTCCCCGGCTGGCCGCCGGGTGGTCTACCGCCGACATTCCCCGACTGGCCGCCCGGCGGTCTGCCGCCGACATTGCCCGGCTGGCCGCCTGGCGGTCTGCCGCCGCCATGTCCCGGTGGCGGCCCACCCGGCGGCCCGCCCGCGCCAGGGCGCGGCGCAGGCGGCGGCGGATGATGCGCCCAGCGCCCCTGCTGGCCGTACCACGGCCGGCCGCGATAATAGTTGCCCCAATACGTGCCGATCGAAAACGTCACGATCGGCAGGCCGATCACCGTGCCGTAGGTCATCACCGGCACGTTGCTGCCCTGGTAGGGATAGCTGAGCCGCCCGGCATAGACCCAGCCGCGCAGGTTCGGCGCGGCAACATCGCACCACTGATAGGTGCTGATGCACCCCATCACGCTCACCGGCACGCCGCCCGGCAGTTGCGTCACGACCGGGTAATCCGAGGCCGGACCCGCCCGCACGTTGACGGTGCCGTTGGTGTAAGCCTGCGACTGGGCAAAGGCTACGGCCGGCAACGCCAGCACGCCCGCCACCGCATAAAGACATCGAACGAGGTGTTGTTTCATTCTTTCTCCCGATTCAAGGCCGCGTCGCGCGCTGTCGGCCCGCCTCGCTGGTGTGTCGCCGGTGTGTCATGAGTGCTGTTTTTTCCTGGACGGCTCGCGGTATTGCCGCGTGATACATCACATCCATAGAAGGCAGGTCGCACGGTGCATGCCTGAACGCGTGCAATCCCACTTCCCCGACTTCCGCGCCGCCTCCGTCAGGCAAGATCTGGTAACCACCTGGCCGAAGTCATGCGTTTTTCGGGGGTCCGGGTTCAGGCAATCCGGCCGATCATCCGTTGCATGAAAAAATCATGCAACGCCGCGACTGCGATGAACCGCCTCCGCCCGCTTCTAATTGCCGTGCTGATGCTCGCGCATCCGCTCGCCCACGCCGCCAGCTTCGACTGCAACCGGGGGCGCTCACCGACCGAGAAGATGATTTGCGGCGACCCCGCGCTCTCGAAGCTCGACGACGCGCTGGGGCAACTTTACTGGAAAGCACGTCGAAGGGTTACCAACCGGCGCGCCTTTCTTACCGACAGCGACGGCAAATGGGCATGGCGGGAAGCAAATTGCCGCGATGCGGCGTGTCTGGGGACGTGGTACGCAACGCGTATCGAAGAACTGCGAAAGCTGGTGGAGAGCCTGCAAGCGGTGACGCCGCCGGCCGTAACACCGTCCGCGCCGCCGGCCGAACCCGACACGCGGCGCGCGACGCTCGCGGCGCCCGTGCAAGCCGCCGCTACGGCGACGCATCAGTGCACGGCGGCCGATCCAGGGATCGTGGTGAACGAACAGTGTTCCGCCGTGCTCAAGAAGAACGGCAGTCGATGGAAATACACGCCGCACGACGGCGACTGGTTCTGCGGCGTTGCCACGCTGGCGCCCGCGGAATTACAGGTTGACGCCGCGCAATAGGAAGCTGGCGCGCAGGCCTGCGGCCTGGCGGCGTTGCAGGCATGCCTGGTCGCCGTTTGCGCGAGACCGGCGTGGGACGCCGCCTCGATACCGTAGCAACGCAGAAGCGCCGCTTTCACGAAATCACGAAACAGCCGCTACCGGCCGCTCCAGAATCGACGCTGAACCTCCATCACCTCGGCCTCCACCTCGGCGACCGGCCCGATCACCTCGACCGGTTTCTGGCAATGATCGAAGACATACCGGCAATCCACGCTCATGGTCGGATTCTCGGCGTGAGCGCCGGTCGCCTCCAGCAGGCGCTTTTCGGTCATGCCGAACACCACCCGGCCGATGTTGGCCCAATACATGGTCCCGGCGCACATACAGCAAGGCTCGACCGACGTGTACAGCGTGCAACTCCACAAATACGCCGGCGTGAAGTTCAGCGCGGCCACGCGCGCCAGCACCGACTCGGCGTGATTCACCGTGTCGACGTTGCCCTGCTCCATCAGCACCGTCTCCTGGTCCGGCCCGACCAGCACCGCGCCAAACGGATGATGCCCCAGCAGCGTCGCCCGTTCGGCCACCCGGCTCGAATGCCGCAGATGCCGCACGATCTGCTCGTGCGTGGGCGTCAAACCCTGCGGCGGATAGTTCGCGGCTGCTGCGGCGGCCTGCGTCGGGACGGTCAGACTCACGGGCGATCTCCTTGAACAATAGTTAGCGTAGCGAAGCAAATTCTACTTCGGCAGCGAACCGTCCACGCCCTGCACGAACCAGTTCAAACGCAGCAGTTCCGGATCGCTCAGCGACTTGCCGGCGGCGACCTTCACCGCACCGGACTGATCCATGATCGGACCGGCAAACGGATTGAACTTGCCGGAAATGATGTCGTCGCGCTTCTGGCTCAAGGCTTTCTGCGCGGCCGGCGAAACGGCTTCGGTATTGATGTCGGCGAGATCGATCGCCTTCTCCTTGAGCCCCCACCACACCGGCGAGTTGTTCCATGTGCCCGACATCACCTGCTCCACCAGATGCGTGTAGTACACGCCCCAGTTGCTCACGCATGCGCCCAGTTGCGCATTTGGCCCGAACTTCTTCATATCCGAGTCCCAGCCGAACGCATGCACTTTCTTCTGCTCGGCGGTCTGCATGGTCGCGGTCGAATCGGTGTTCTGGATCAGCACGTCGGCGCCCTGGCCGATCAGCGTTTCAGCGGCCTGCTTTTCGCGGCCCGGATCGAACCAGCTATTGATCCACACCACCTTCACGCGCGCTTTCGGATTGACCGAACGCGCACCCATAGTGAACGCATTGATGTTGCGCACCACTTCGGGCACCGGAACCGAGCCGACAAAGCCGAGCGTGTTCGACCTGGTCGTGTAACCCGCGACGAGGCCGGCCAGGTACGCGCTCTGATAGGTGCGCACGTCATAGGTGGCAAAGTTGGCGGCTTTCTTATAACCGGTTGCATGCTCGAACACGGTGTCCGGGAAATCCTTAGCGACCTTCAGTTCGAAATCCTGAAACCCGAAGCTCGAACCCACCACGATCTTGTTGCCCTTGGACGCCAGATCGCGGAACACGCGCTCCGAATCCGCCGACTCCGGCACGTTCTCGACGCGCGTCACCTTGACCTTGTCGCCGAATTTCGCCTCGACCTCTTTCACGCCCTGTTCGTGCGCGTAGGTCCAGCCGGCGTCGCCCGGATTGCCGAGATAGACGAAGGCGATGCCGATCGGCTGCGTGGTGGCGGCCGCCGCGCCCGCGGCGCCGAACGCCAGGGTCGCGCCAAGCGCCGCGGCGAGTACAGTTCGAACGGTTCTGATGCGCAGTGAATGATGCAGCGCTCGCGCCAGCGTGGTTTTCATGGTTTCTCCGAAGATGGTTGAAGGTGCCTGCCCCAGCGCTCGGGATGACCCGGGCAAGGCTCCAGCATAGGGGGCCATATTCGAAGGCCAATTTCAGCGGAAAAATTATTATTCGTTATCCCGCCCATAACGAAACCCATATTCTGGTCCCCAGCAACATGTTCGACGCTTTCGAACGAGTGCATCGGCGAAGTGGTATGGCAAGCGCCTTCCGCAAGCGCAATATCGCTGTCACCAACCCATGAAACTCTTTCGGAGAAACAAAATGACCCGTTTCCAGAACAAGTCGGTTCTCGTTACCGGCGGCAGCAGCGGCATCGGCTTCGCCGCGGCCAAAGCATTCGTCGATGAAGGCGCCCGCGTCGTCATCACCGGCCGCGACGCCGCCGCGCTCGAAGCCGCCAGAACGGCGCTCGGCGCCAATGCCGTCGCGGTGCGCAACGCGGCCGGCTCGGTGGCCTCGGCGCATGAACTGGCAGCGGCGGTCCGCGCGGCCGGCATCCGGCTCGACGCGGTTTTCGTCAACGCCGGCACGGCGAAATTCGCGCCCTTCGCGGACGTCGACGAAGCCTTCTGGGACGCCATGTTCGACACCAACGTCAAGGGCGCCTACTTCCAGATTCAGGCACTGTTGCCGCTGCTCAATCGCGGCGCGTCGATCGTGATCAATGGTTCGATCAACGCCCATATCGGCATGCCGGCGTCGTCCGTGTATGCGGCGAGCAAGGCCGCGCTGATTTCGCTGGCGAAGACGTTGTCGGCGGAGTTGCTGCCGCAGGGCGTGCGCGTCAACGTCGTGAGCCCCGGCCCGGTGCAAACGCCGCTGTACGGCAAGCTCGGGCTGGACGCCGCCGCGCTCGAAGCCACCGCCGCGCAGATTCTCGGCCAGGTGCCGGTCGGCCGGTTCGGCACGCCGGAGGAAATCGCCTCGACCGTGCTGCATCTGGCTGCGCCGGAATCGGCGTTTATCGTCGGCACGGAAATCATCGCGGACGGCGGTATGAGCCAGCTTTGAGGGCACGCTCAGGCAAGGCGGCCGGCGCGCGCGGCGCCGGCCCGGCCCACGGCGCCGGCCCGGTAAAGCCGGGCGCAATTCAATGAAGCTTCGGCGGCGGGCCCGGCGGGTTGTCGTCGGGCGTCTCGCCGTCGCCGAACAGTTCGGCGCACAGACTTTCGCCGAGTTCGCTCAGCCGCGCCGTCCCGGTGCCCTCTTCGCTGAACGTGGTATGCACCAGATCGCCGTCGACGAGCGCCGTCAACTGCCGCCGCAAGCCGCTCATCGGCACGCCCGCCTGCTTCGACAGTCTGGCGAGCGACCAGGCGCCGCCCGGCGTTTCCCGATGCGCGCGCCATAGCTGCTCCAGCACGGCGACCAGCACCGGATCGAGTTCGTCGTCTTCCATAGCGAGTGTCTCCTCGTTGTCATGCCATCTGCGTGACCAGTTCGCCGAGCGTCTTCAAGGCCGCCTCGGTCTGCGCCGTCCACGGATAGCTGTAGTTGAGCCGGATGAAATGCCGAAAATCATTGCGCGTCGAAAACATCATGCCCGGCCCGACCGTGATGCTGCGCGCGAGCGCCGCCTGATACAGCCGCATGGAATCGACGCGTTCGGGCAACTCCACCCAGAGCACGTAGCCGCCTTGCGGCGTCGACATGCGCGTGCCCTCGGGGAAAAACCGCTGCACCATCGCCATCATGATGCTCGCCTGCTGCCGGTAGACCTTGCGCACGTGCCGCAGATGCCGGTCGTAGCCGTCCTGGCGCAAGTAGTCGGCGACCGCGACCTGCGGCACCGACGGCGTGGTCAGCGTATTGAGAAACTTCAGCTTCTCGACCTGCGCGCGATAGCGCCCCGGCAGCGCCCAGCCGATCCGGTACGACGCGGTCAGGCTCTTCGAAAACGACGCGCAATGCAGCACCAGCCCTTTGGTGTCGAAACTCTTCAAGGTCGAAGGCCGCGTTTCGCCGAAGTACAGCTCCTGATACACGTCGTTCTCGATCACGGGAATCTCGTGCGCGGCGAGCAGTTCCACCAGTTGCTGCTTGCGCGCGTCGGGCATGCAGAAGCCGAGCGGATTCTGGAAGTTCGGCATCACCATGCAGGCCGCGATCTTCTGTTCGGCGATCACCCGCGCGAGCGCCTCGACATCGATACCGTCGGCCGGATGCGTCGCCACCTCGATCGCGCGCATGCCCAGACGCTCGATGGCGTGCAGCATCGCGTAATAGGTGGGCGATTCGACGGCCACCGTGTCGCCGGGTTTGGCCACCGCCTGCAGGCTCAGGTTGATCGCCTCGGTCGCGCCGAGCGTGATGATGATTTCGCCGGGATCGACCGGCACGCCGTTCTCCGCGTAGCGCCGGGCGATCTGCCGGATCAGCTCGGGGTTGCCGGGCGGCAGGTCGTCGATCAGGTTCCAGCTTGCGTGGCGCCGCGCGATCGCGTTCGCGTACTGGTTGATGCGCCGCCACGGAAACAGCGAGGGATCCGGATACGGCGAGCCGAACGGCACGGCGTCGTGCGCGCGGATGCTGCGCAAGGTGGACAGCACGAGGCGGCTCACATCCACCGCGGCGGCCACCGGCTGCGTCGCGGGCGCGGGCAGGCGGCCCGGCCGCGGCTCTTCGAGCGCCACCGACCTCGCCGCGGCATCGCGCACGAAATAGCCCGACTGCGGGCGGGTTTCGACGATCCCACGGCTTTCCAGCAACGCATACGCGTGCAGCACCGTCTTGATACTGACGCCGTGCTGCTGGCTCGCCTGCCGCACGGACGGAATCCGCTCGCCGGCCGCGAACACGCCGCGCCGCACGGCTTGCGTTATTTCGTCGGCGAGTTTTTCGTACAGGTTCAAGGGCCTGGATCAAACAAAGGCGTGGGCTGGAACGCCAGTCTATGACAAAAATCAGGCAACTGTATCCCTCCCCTTTCCAATTTTCTGTATGCTGCGCTCTTTTTGGAACACAGTAGGCTTGCACCTGTCGGCTCAACAGCCTCGTCAAGCCCGATCGGCGGCAACATCATGAAGAAACCCGAAGCTCGCATCGAACCGTATACGCACCCCGCCGCCGGCTGGGGCGCGCTCAAGTACGTCGCCATCAACCTCATCAAGGAAAAGGTGACGGGCGGCGACTACCGCATGCTGCTCAAACAGAACCAGCCGGACGGCTTCGACTGCCCCGGCTGTGCATGGCCGGACCGCGAGCACGCGTCCACCTTCGAGTTCTGCGAGAACGGCGTAAAAGCCGTGGCCGCCGAGGCGACCAGCAAGCGCGTGACGCCGGCGTTCTTCGAGCAACACACGGTTGCCGAACTGATGACGCAATCGGACTTCGAACTGGAACAGCACGGCCGCCTGACCGATCCGCTCGTCTACGACACCTTGCGCGACCGTTACGTGCCGATCGGCTGGGACCAGGCATTCGACCTGATCGCCGCTCACCTGAAGCGTCTCGACGATCCGGACCGCGCCGCCTTCTACACCTCGGGGCGCGCGAGCAACGAAGCCGCGTTCCTGTACCAGCTGTTCGTGCGCATGTACGGCACCAACAATTTCCCCGACTGCTCGAACATGTGTCACGAGGCGACCAGCCGCGGCTTGCCGCATACGGTCGGCATCGGTAAAGGCACGGTCACGCTCGACGACTTCGAACACGCCGACACGCTGCTGATCTTCGGCCAGAACCCGGCCACCAACCATCCGCGGATGCTCGGTGAACTACGCGAGTGCGCGAAGCGCGGCGCGACCATCGTGTCGATCAATCCGCTGAAGGAGCGCGGCCTGGAGCGCTTTGCGAGCCCGCAGCACCCGGTGGAAATGCTGACGATGGGCAGCACGAAGATCAGCTCCGTGTTCATTCGCCCGAAGGTCGGCGGCGATTTCGCGCTGATCAAGGGCGTCGCCAAGCGCGTGATCGAACTCGACGACGAAGCATTGGCCTCGGGTCTCGAACGGGTGCTCGACGTCGCGTTCATCGCCGAACATACCGTGGGCTTCGACGCCTTCGCCGACGATCTGCGCGCCGAAAGCTGGGACACCATCGTCGCCGAAGCGGGCGTGCCGTTCGAAGACGTGCTGAAGCTCGCCGACATCTACGTGAAGGGACGCGCCGTGATTTCGACGTGGGGCATGGGCCTCACGCAGCACAAGAATTCGGTGCCGACGGTGCAGATCCTGTCGAACCTCATGATGATGCGCGGCAATATCGGCCGGCGCGGCGCGGGCCTCTGCCCGGTGCGTGGGCACTCGAACGTGCAGGGCGACCGCACGGTCGGCATCGAGGAAAGACCGACTCAGGCGTTTCTCGACAGGCTCGGCGAAGTCTACGATTTCGAGCCGCCGCGCGAGCATGGACTCGACGTCGTCAATACGATTCAGGCGATGCTCGACGGCAAGGTGAAGGTGTTCATCGGCCTGGGCGGCAATTTTTCGATTGCGACGCCGGACACGCCGCGCACGTGGGACGCGATGCGTTCGTGCGATCTCACTGTGCACATCACCACCAAGCTGAACCGCAGCCACCTCGTGCATGGCCGCGACGCGCTGATCCTGCCGACGCTCGGCCGCACCGAGATCGACTTGCAGAACGGCGTCGCGCAAGGCGTGAGCGTCGAGGACTCGATGAGCATGGTGCATATCTCGTACGGCATGAACAAGCCGGCTTCGGAGAATCTGCTCTCGGAGATCGCGATCGTCGCGCGCATGGCGCATGCCACGCTCGGCAGCGGGAAAGTGGATTGGCTCGCCCACGCGGCGGACTATTCGCTGATCCGCGACGGCATCGCCAGGGTGATCGAGGGGTTCACGGACTACAACGAGCGCCTGAAGAACCCTGGCGGCTTCCATCTGGGTGTGGCGTCGCGCGAACGGATCTGGAAAACGCCCAGCGGCAAGGCCCAGTTCCTCGTGCATGCGATCGATGTGGCCACACCGATTCACCAGGCGCGCAAAGCGCATGGCGAACGGCTGCTGACCTTGATGACGACGCGCTCGCACGATCAGTACAACACGACTATTTACGGCCTCGACGACCGCTATCGCGGCGTGTATGGGCAGCGTCGCGTGCTGTTCGCCAACAAGGACGATCTCGCGATGCTCGGCTTCGTCGCGGGGCAGCGCGTGGATATCACAAGCGTGTGGGCCGATGGCATCGAGCGTCACGCGGAAGGTTTTCTGCTCGTGGAGTACGACATTCCGCGCGGTTGTCTCGGTGCGTATTATCCGGAGACGAACCCGCTCGTGCCGCTCTCGTCGGTCGCCGACGGCGCGGGAACGCCGACCTCGAAGTCGATCCCGGTGTTGTTGACGGCTTCCGCGGTCGAGGCGGTTGCCGCCTGAGGCCCGAGACCTGACGCTGGATCGTCAGGTCTGTTTCTTCTCCAATTCGCGCTGCGTCAGGTAAAGACGCAGATCGAATTCGATCTGGTGGTAACCCGGTTGCATGAACTCACAGAGGCGATAGAAAGCCTTGTTGTGGTCGCTTTCCTTCAAATGAGCGAGTTCGTGCACCACGATCATTTTCAGAAATTCCGGCGCGGCCGATTTGAACAGCGACGCGATGCGGATTTCTTTCTTCGCCTTCAGCCTGCCGCCCTGCACGCGGGAAATGCTCGTGTGCAGGCCTAGCGCATGGCGCACCACGTCCAGTTTGCTGTCGTAGGTGACCTTGTCGATCTGCTCCGCGCTGCGCAAATGTTCGCGTTTAAGGTCGGCGCAATAGGCGTAAAGCGCCCGATCTGTCTGTACGTCATGCGTATTCGGATAGCGCGCGGCGAGATACGCGTCGAGCTGGTCTTCGGCGATCAGTTTCCTGACCTTCTCCTGTAGCGCGGCTGGGTAGCCGGTGAGGTATTTCAGATGGGACATGATCCGGGTCCACGCTCCGTCAAACGGCGCGGCGATTTTCTTCGCAATCGTCCCAATAGCGCAGCGGATCGCGATGGTCGGGATATTGCGCGTCCAGCCAGTCAGACAGGATCTTCCACTGCGGATGATTCGGACCGCTCCTCGTGTCCCAGAACGACTCCTTCAGAACGGCGTTGTTTCGGCCGCGATCCCGCACCACGATCCGGCAGTGATCGTTCGACTCGTGGAATTCCGCCTTCAGGTAGTAGCGCGGAAGGATCTGCAATGTCGCGCCCTCCACGATCCGGCCCTGCGCGCGAACCACGCCCGCGCATTCGATTCGCAGAACACCGTCCACCGACTTGTCCGCGCGCCACCCGACCGGCAGCCTGACCACACATTCGTCTTTGCCGACCTTGATCCAGTCCATACGCCAGGTGCGGGCGAGCGCATCGCGCATGGCCGCCGCATCTTCGTAGCCGGGCGGCAGTTCGAACTGCGCCGGGAGAATGACGAGTTCGTCTCCGGTCTGCACCGCGCCGGCCGGATGGTGGAACGGATCATTCTCGAAAGGGTTGGAAGGGCGGCTGGCCGCGGTGTTGCTGGTATTCGGCAAATCCCCGAAGAGGCTTTCAGCGGCACGGCGTGCGCGCTTCGATTTTTCACTGCCCATCGATTTCTCCGTTGGGGTTGGTTGGCGTAGGCCTGGTGGGGAATGCGGGTGGATTACGTCATGGCATCGCACGTTGTCGAGCGAGCAGGCGAGCGCAGTGCACCGGCTACAAGACAGGATTGTAGTCGCAGGATGCACAAGAGGGCTGACGCTCGTGGGGGGGAACCCGGCGGTGCCTCACACCGGGGTTGATGAATCGGTCCCGCTCGGGACTCACGAGGCGAGCGCTACCCGTGCCGGCGCGCCCGCGTTCTCGAACAGCCTCACTCCTTGTCCGTCCAGACGAGCGGGAAATGCTCGCACGCAAACGGCTCGCCGTCAGCCGGTGCGTCGTCGGGAAGAGGCGGAGACATTTTCCCGCTGCGGCGCCGGATACGCGCATCATCGCCCAGCCAGCGCGTCGACAGAACCCGCCGGGGCGTGTCGCGCAAGTTGCCTGGTGCGCCGTGAAGGGTCAGCCCGTGAAAGACCAGCACGTCACCCGGTTGAACGTCCCATCCCAGAATGGGCCATGCCGGGCGGTCCGCTTCAATGTCCGGAAGCAACGCCCAGCGCGGATCGTCGTCCACGCGCAGCGATCCGTCAATGAAGCGCTGCGGCCGATACCAGGTGCCGGATCGCTGCGAGCCTCCCACGAACTCCAGCACCGCCTCGCGCGGCACGGGATCGACCGGCATCCACATCGTGCAGAACTGCGATCCCTCGACCGGGCTATACGGTTGATCCTGATGCCACGGTGTCGGCTTCGTCGCACCCGCGTACTTCACCAATACATGGTCATGCAGAAAAGTCACCGTTCGGCTGGAAAACAGTTGAGCCGCAATCAGCCGCGCCGGCGATAAGCGCACGAAGGCTTCAAACTCTTCGATCCGTTGCCAGTTGTTGGAGTCCTGAAAGAAGCGCTTCTCGCTTCCATCGGCAAAGCTCGCTGCGGGTCCCGGCGCGGCCAGATTTCTTTCGATCCCTCGCCGCACGATATCCACCCACTCCGTTGAAAAGACACCGCGTAAGCAGACCGCTCCGTTGCATGCGAAATCTTCTATAACTGCCGCGTCAAGCGCCAATGCGTTCGCCTCCGCCGAAGGAGCGATATGGCCTTCATTCGCGTTCGATCGAGCATCGTTCATTTTCTCTCCCCGATGGAAGCTGTCGGTCAGATATCGAATAGCGTGTTGACAATGCCCGGCCTGGAACTCTCCAATGCCCAGTTTTTCATTGTCTCGATGTCGTCGGCGAGGTAGCGGTCTTTCGTATAAAAGGAAACGCGCGCGCGAATCTGCACATGCTGTTCCTCCAGCAGTTCGCTCGAACGCAGCGGACGATGAAAGTCCATGCCCTGCGCCGCGGCCATCCCTTCTATGCCCACGATAACGGCCGTGTTGTCGGCCATATCCTTGAGCCGTCTCGCAGCAAACGTGGCCATTGAAACGTGATCCTCCTGATTCGCCGACGTCGGCAAACTGTCCACGCTCGCGGGATGTGCAAGCGACTTGTTCTCCGAAGCCAGCGCGGCGCTCGTTACCTGCGCAATCATGAAGCCGGAATTGATTCCGCTTTCTTTCACGAGAAACGCCGGCAGGCCCGACATATGGCTATCAAGCAACAATGCCGTACGTCGTTCGGAAATAGCGCCAATCTCAGAGATAGCCACTGCTAGCGCGTCTGCTGCCAGCGCAACCGGTTCCGCATGGAAATTACCGCCAGACAGCACATCGCCATTGTCGAAAACGAGCGGATTGTCCGACGCAGCATTGGCCTCGATGGTCAGAATGCCCGCAACGTAGCGGATGTGGTCGAGGCACGCCCCCATGACCTGCGGCTGACAGCGAATCGAATACGGGTCCTGCACGCGAGTCCCGTTTCCATGCGACGCGATGATGCCGCTGCCATCGAGCAGTGCCGCGAGACGCCCCGCCACGTCGATTTGCCCGCGCTGGCCGCGCGCAACATGAATACGCGGATCGAAAGGCACGGTCGAGCCTTTCACCGCTTCGAGCGACAACGCACCGGTAACCATCGCCGAAGCGAACACGCGTTCCGCGGCGAAAAGCCCTGAGAGCGCGAGCGCAGTCGACGCCTGCGTTCCGTTGAGCAGCGCGAGCCCTTCCTTCGGACCTAGTTTAAGTGCTTCGAGTCCGGCGACGCTCAAGCCTTCAGCGGCCGGCACGCGCTTGCCGTCGATGCGCACGTGGCCCACGCCCAACATCGCGGCCGCCAGATGCGCGAGCGGCGCGAGATCGCCCGACGCGCCGACCGACCCCTTGCTGGGAATGCACGGATAGACGCCGGCATTGAGCATCGAGATGATGGCGAGCACAACTTGCGGACGCACGCCCGAGTGACCGCGCGCGAGACTGATCGCCTTGAGCGCCATGATCAGGCCGACGACCCGGTCTTCCATCAGTTCGCCCGTGCCCACGCTGTGCGAGAGCACGAGATTCTTTTGCAACTCCGCGATCCGCCCAGCGGGGATCGTCGTGTTTGCCAGCCGGCCGAAGCCCGTGTTCACGCCATAGACGATCTTGCCGTCCGCGACGATCCGGCTCACGATGTCCTTCGATTTTTCGACCCGCTCGAGCGACGCGCGCTCGATCTGCACCATCGGCCGCGCTTCAATGATGCGGCGCAACTGACCGAGCGTTACCTGGCCCGGCACGAGAGTCAGAACTTCATCTGGTTTGTTCATAGAGATACCATTTCACCTTGCTTGCGACGCGCGCCGCTCGAATATCGTTCAAACAGCCGTCAGGCCAGTTCGACCGTCATCCAGATCAACTGCTTGTTGTCAAAAGTCGAGTCCCAAACGGCGCGGCCGACCTGCTCCAGCTTGCCGGCATCCGCGGCATCGATTTCGCCGAGCACGGGCTGCGACAGGTCTTCCGTAGTCGGACCGTATTGCACGATAAATTTCTGCCCGGTCGACTGCGAGTAGCGCAGACGACCCACCGGTGCGTCGCAAATGCGCTCGCGCAAATGGATCGGCGCGGTGCTCAGTACCGGCGTCCATGCATACATCGACTCACCCGTCACGACCGCATGATCCTGAATGACCGTGAATGGCAGCGCCGCAACGACGTCCGCGCACAACTCGGGATTCTCTTCGCTTGCGAGCGTTGCATTGACCGTAATGCCAAGCGGTTCCCAACTGATGCGAATCCGCTGGCCGCACGTGATGCATGCGCGCGTCGCGCCGAGGTCGGCGACGGGCAACGGCGCATCCTGCAGGCGGGCCTCGTCATAGCGAAAGTGCTTGCCCAGTCCCCACGGGAAATAGTGAAACGACCACGCCTGCAAACGGTTCGTGTAGGCCGTGAACGCACGCAGCGCCGCGACGATGTCGGAACGCGACGTGCTGGCGCGAATCAGACCACGCAGTTCGACCGCAAGCTTGCCCATCCTGGGAAAGCCGCTGTATCGCAGGTAGTTGCTGTACGCCGGATCGAGCGCATCGACTGTTTTGGACAGGCTGGTCAGATCCATCTCCGCGTCTTCGGCCAACGCGGTGATGGGGTACAGCGTGTACATCGAGTAATCGCGCAGCATGCCGTGTGCGATATCCCACGTGCCGAAGTACTGGCCATAGCTTCCGGCCGTGTTCTCCATTTCCCCGCAACGCATGCTTGCGATTTCCTGCGGCTCTTCGGTCATCATCGCAGCGGTCATCGCTTCGACTTCCGCCGTGAATTCGCTCAGACTGCGTACTTGCTCCGACATCTTTCTCTCCATGAATTGATACCGGATCCCGACTTCCTTTCGGGATCCTTAATTTATCGATTGAAGCTACCCTTAGTATTCAAGGACGCTTACTCGGCGTCCGGCTTCCAGCGGCCCGGACGCTCCTGGCCGTCCTTGCTGCGGTTGTAGAACATGCCGAGATACCAGGGGAACATCTGATACGACCAGGCGCACAGGCGATTGCCATACTTGAGAAAGGCACGCAGAACCTGCTGGATCTCTTCTTTCGTTTCCGCCGTCGCCACGTATTCGCGCAGCTCACCCGCAAGCGCCTCGAGCTTCTTGAATCCAACGACCGACAGATAGCTGGAATAAGGCACGTCGAGTTCGTTCAGCACCTGACTCAGCGCCTTCGGCTCCAGCTTGCCGGCAAGCGTCAGGATCGGGTAGATCGTGTACATGATGTAGTCGCGCAGCATGCCGTTTGCGAAGTCCCAGGCACTGAAATACTGGCCATACGTACCCGCGTCTTCCACTTCGCCGAGCCGCAGCGCACGAATTTCTTCCGGCTCGACGAGCTGGATGCGCTCCGCTTCGTCGTACAGCTTTTGCGCAAGCGGCGCCAGGTTCATCGGCTTCGCCGGCTTGCCTGAATGGCCCTGGCCTTCGTGTGCCGACACTTCCAGGAAGATCACGTCCTTCTCGTAGAACAGGTTGTTCCACACGGCCTTGCCGACGCCCGGCAGCAGATGGCAATACTCCGGCAGCACCTGGCCCAGCACCGGCTGTGCGAGCGGCTCCTGACCCTTGCCGTATTGCACCGACATCTTGTTGCCGGTCGATTGCGAATAACGCAGACGGCCAATCGGGCATTCCGTGATCAGCTCGCGGTGATGCACAGGCGCGCTGCTGACCACCGGCGTCCATGCATACATCGACGCGCCGGAGACAACCGGATGCGCCTGCGTCACCTTGAACGGCAACTGTTGCCAGAACTCTTCGCACAGTTCCGGATTGCGCTCGTCATTCAGTTCGGCCACGACTTTCACGTTCAGTTGCGGCCATGCGATATCGATCAAACGTCCCATCAGAAATACCTCTTTAAAAAGACCACCTGGTTATACAGTGCACCGCCACGTGTCGTGGCGTTCACTTCGTCAATCGCGACGCTCGCGGCTTGCACCGCGCGTCACGAGTTGCCACTCGCCGCCCGGGCTCGCGGCGCCTTGGTTGCTTTCGCGGATTGCCGCTTGCCGTTGCGGCCGCCGCGCGAAAGCCACGACTCGAGCCCGTGCTGTATGAAAGTCCAGACGCCGGTCAGCATCAGGTAATAGACCGACACGCCCAGATACACCTCGAAGGTCATGAAGGTCGCGGCCTGCATCTGCTCGGCCACGCGAAACATCTCCGACACGCCGATCACGCTCAGCAGCGCCGTCGTCTTCAGCATGTTGTTGAACTGGTTGCCGAGCGCCGGCACGATGAGCGGCACCGCCTGCGGCAGCACGATGCGACGCATCGCCATTGCGGGCGTCATGCCGACGGCAAGCGCCGCTTCCATCTGGCCGGGATCGATCGAGCCAACGCTTGCACGCGTGATCTCGCTCATGTACGCGGCTTCATGCAACCCGAACGCGATCACACCGGCTACCAACGCGCCGCTGAGATGCAGCGGCCCGAGCGACATCACGGCGGGAAACAGATCGAAACCCACCAGATACGGCAGTCCGAAATAGATCAGCACCAGTTGAACCAGTACCGGCGTGCCGCGAAAGAACCAGATGTAGCCCTGATTCAGCACGCGCAGCGGGAGCGCGCGGTGCATGCCCGACAGCCCCAGCACAACGCCGATCACGGTGCCGAGCAGTTGCGCTATGGCCGCCCCAAGTACCGTGACGACCAGTCCCTGCAGTAGAGCCGGACGCGGATCGAACACGAAGTGCAGGAAAAACGGCATATCGAAGACAAGATGCGGAGCGTGTGGCACAGTAGGCCTCCATGCGTTGAGTCAGCGGTGAGCGGCGCGAATCAGCGAGGGGCGCGCCTTTATTCGCACGGGTGCGCCGTGCTGCACAAGGTCACACCGTCGTCGATGCCCCACGTCTTCACGACCTTCTGCATGTCGCCGTCTGCGTTCATCCGATCGATAGCGGCTTGCACGGCCTGTTTCAGTTCGACATTGCCCTTTGGAATCGCGATCGTCCAGGTCTTGGGCGGCACGGGCACACCGCCTACTTCGAAGCGGCCGTGGCTGCGTGAACGGTAATAGTTGATATTGACCGTGTCGCTCACGAACGCGTCGACCCGCCCCAGCGCCAGATCCTGATAGGCGGCGGCGTTCGTGTTCAGTTCCACTGTTTCGATGGGTGGCTTGCCTGCCACCTTGAGTTGATCGTTGATCTGATGAAGCACCGAAGCGTTGCGGCTGCCGAGCAGCACCGCGACGCGCGTGCCGCCGAGATCCTCGAACTTCGTCAGATGACGGGGATTACCGGCCGGCACCAGCAGTCCGGATGCGACACGCCAGTAATCGACGAGCTCATAGCGCTGCGCACGTTCCGGCGTCTTGCCGAGGCTTGCCATGACCATGTCGCATTTGCCGGTGTCGAGCGCCGCGAAGATGCCGGAGAACTGATAGTTATCGATGCGCGTCGGCACGCCCATCGCCTTGCCCACCTCTTTCATGATGTCGACTTCCGCGCCTTGTGGCGTCGATCCGTCGTCGGCCGTGCCGTCGGCGGGCGGATTCGACAGATCCGAACAGAACGCGAGGCCATGCTTCGCCACGATCGACGCGGGCGGCGCCACGGCTGCCGCGTTCGCGCTACAAGGCACGATGCCGGAATACACGACGGCACAGACAGCCGCGGACGGCAGCCAGTTTGCGATGCGAGAGATCATCTTCATTCCCCATTTACTTAGTACGCCGAATTGACAGGTAGCCGCAAGCCTGCCGTGACGACGTTGGCTTTGCGGGTCTGGCTAAAAAAATGCGTAATACGTTTTTCCGACTATTCGCGCCCTCGCCTGCGCGCAGACAACAGGATCAGGAAGGCGCGCCCATCACCAGATCAGGCAGCCACGTCGATAGCGAAGGAATCAGCGCCACGACGATCAGGACGACGAGCAGCGGAATCAGCAGAGGCAGCACTGCCATCGTGACGCGTTCCAGCGACACATTGGACACGCGCGTCACGACAAAGAGGCCTACACCCATTGGCGGATGCGCGATGCCGAGTGCGAGAGCGAGCGTCATCACCACGCCGAACTGCACGCGGTCGATGCCGAACTGGTCGATTACCGGCAGCAGCACCGGCACGAGAATCAGCTTGGCCGGCGCGCTTTCGATAAAGCAGCCGATGAAGAGCAGGAATGCGACGAGCAGCAGCATCAGGACCGTCGGCGATTGCGTGAGCGTCAGCACGAGCGCTGCCAGATGCTGCGGCGCCTGCTGGATGGCCAGCACCCAGCTCATGAAATGCGAGAACCCGATGATCACCATGATCAGGGCCGTGACAGAAACCGTGTCGTTGATCGCTTGCCAGACTTTCTTCAGGTTGATGGAGCGGTACGCGAAACCGAGCAGCATCGAATAGACCGAAGCGAGAATGCCCGCTTCGCCAACCGTCGTATAGCCGCCCATCGTGCCGATCAGAATGATCGCCGGTGCGCCGAGCGCGGGCAGGCCGGCGATGACGGTACGCACCGCGAGGTCGAACGGCATGGCTTCCTCTCGCGGATAACCCCGCCTGCCGGCAATGATGCGATTGCACACCATCAGTGAAATCGCCAGCAACGTGGCGGGCACGATGCCCGCCATGAACATGCGGGCCACCGACGCATTGGCCATTGACGCGTACACAATGAACGCAATCGACGGCGGCATGATCGGCGCCATGACCGACGACGCGACGGATACGGCAGCGGCGAATTCAGCAGGGTAGCCGCGCTCGCGCATGGCTTTCACTTCGATCGCCCCGAGTCCCGCGATGTCGGCGAGCGCCGAGCCCGAAATGCCGGAGAAGATGGCGGCCGCAATCACGCTGACCTGCGCAAGGCCGCCCCGAAAACGCCCCACGAGCACGAGAGCCAGCGAGAAGATCCGGTCGGTCACGCCCACCGCGTTCATCAGGTTGCCCGCGAGAATGAAAAACGGAATCGACATCATCGACGGGCTGTCGATGCCTTCGAGCATCTGTTGCGGCAACACATAAAGCGCATCGGTGAAGCCGCTCATCGCGAATACGGAGAGCGCCGACGCGCCGATCGCCATCGTCACCGGCACGCCGAGGGCCATCAGGCCGATGAAAAGCACGAACAGGAAGGCGGGCATTGCGTTCACTCCTGCCAGGCGATTGCCGCGCCCGGCGACAGGCGCCGCGCAGCGAGATGATAGAGATCGAGCGACGCATCGAGCGCGATCAGCCCGACGACAAGGAACAGCAGCAGCGCTTCGTCGTACTTTGGAATGCCGACCAGATCGATCACGCCCTGTTGCAACTCGACGATCTTCGGCGCCTGCCAGAGGATCGTCCCCGCCACGAGCAGCACCACGACATCCCTTATCAGGCGAACGAACATGCGCCCCGCACCACCGAGTTTGTTCACGAAGTACTCGATGCAGATATCGCGCCGCGTGCGATGAATGACATAGAAGCCCGCAAAGCACATCCACACGAAGAGCACTTCCGACCACCCCGTGAACGACGCGATTTCCTGATGATGGGTAATACGCAGTCCGAGATTGCACAGGCTCAGTGCAACGATGCCGAGCATCAGCAGGCCGGCGACCACCCGCAAGACACTGCAGAAAAAATCCAGCAGCCGGTCGATGTAACCCGTGAGCCTGTGCATATCATCCTTCTCCCACTAATCTTGACCGTGCTACTGACCTGACGCCGATGCCGTCGTCACGTTCGACTGCACCGACTGCACCGCAGCGAGAAAGCCCTTCGGCAAGGTGCCGGCTGTCGAGCGCGCGTCGTACAGCGTGCGCGCCTGCTGCACGATCGGCTTCGTGTCGAGCACGGTGAACTGCACGCCGCTCTTCTTCATCTTGTCGATGGCCGTTTCGGTGAAGCTCTTTTCCAGTTCCGCCGCGTACGCGCTGCTCTCGGCATAGGCGCGGTCCACAGCGCTCTTCTCGGCCGGCGAGAGCGCCGCATACGCCTTGTGGTTGACGAAGAACGCAACGCTCTGCCAGTACTCGTCGGTGCGTGCAACATACTTGGCCACCTCGGTCACCTTGATGCTTTCGAGCTGGGAAATCGGACTCGTCATCGCGTCGATCATGTGACGGTCGAGGCCGTCGTACACTGCGGACCAGTCCAGCACCTGCACACTCGCGCCGAGTCTCGTCCACACGTCGACGCTCAGCTTGTCCTTCGCAAGGCGCAGCTTCAGACCGCCGATGTCGGCGAGGCTGTGCACCGGCTTCGTCGACACGAGCACGCGATACGGGCCGCGCATGAATTGCGACGGATCGCCGAGAATATCCACGCCTGCCTTGTCATGAATCTGGCCCACCCATCCCTTCACGACGTCGGAGTGCATGAAGTTGACCCACTGTGCGCGGCTCTGGAACAGAAACGGCGAGCTGACGTACTGCACGTCGGGTACCCATTTCGACGCATCCGCAAGCGCGTCCGGAAACACCTGGATCAATCCGCCGCTGATCTGTTCGAGCATGGCACTCGCGCTGCCGAGTTGCGAGGCCGGAAAGATCGTTATCTTCAGCTGATCGTTCGAGTACTTCGCCACGAGATCGGCGAAACGCTGATACGCCTTGCCTTCGGGGCTATCGGCCTGCTGATCGGTAGCCATGCGCCACGTGTCCTGCGCGGACGCCGGCAACGCGGCAAGGGAGGACAGCACGAAAGCGATCGCTGCAACGCCGGTACGACAGGTTTTCTTCAGCATTTCTCTCTCACCCAAAACAGGTTGTCTCGCGGACCTGATGCAACTCTCGCGTCGCACGCAGCCCATCCCTTGGTTCAATGCAATACGTTCGGGCCCGACAGCTTCACGGCCTCCTCGTCGAGCACGCGTTCGAGCGTCCCGGGCGTCACGGTCCCGCCCGCAGTGGTCAGGCGCTGGCGCACGGCATCCACCAGCAGTTGCCGATGCGCCTGCGGACGATTCAATGCGGACGTGGCGAATTGCGCGCGTACGTGGTCAGGCCAGATGCCGTCGTACGCGTCGCGCTCCGGGCCCATCGTGAAGACAGGCGGCGACGTCGAAGAACGGCGCGCGGCGCGCAGCGTCTCGGTGCCGCTGCGATCGATCGAACCGTCCAGCGCGAAGGCCACGCCATAGTCGCGCGTCGCCGCTTCGGCCGACAGCATCTCGCGCCGCAGATCGCTTTCGATCGCCGCGAGGTCGCGCTCGAGCGGGTCGCCAAATCCGCCGCCCGCCGGTGTCACGAGCCGGATCACGTCGTCACGCTTGAGTTTGAGTACGGTCACGCGTTCAAGCACCTGTTCGCCCGGCGTGCCTGGATTGATCGTGACCTCGGCGAGCCGTCCCGGATGGCCGCCGGCAACGCCCCACGGCCGGAACGCAAAGCGGTTCATGCCGCGAATCGTCATCGTTGCTTCGGCGTCGGTGTTTTCCATTTCCATCACGAGCGCCGCGCCGCTGCGATAGCGGCCCGCCGAATAGCTGTCTTTCAGCAGACGATTGGCGCGCACGAACAGCATCGTTTCCACTTCGATGATTTCGGTCGGCACGCTGCGTAGATAACCGGAGCGCGAGTCGATTGCATCGACGCCATCGCATACCGAGCGTCCACCCCCGCCTCCGCAAAGCGGGTTGATCACGCTCACCTGCCGCTTGCCGGTACGCGGATCGCGCGCACTGAGCACGATCACCGCCGACATGCCGGGCCCCGCCGCCGAGAGACCGCCGGCGACCGCCTGTTGCAGGCAGCCAAGCATCGTGTCGTAGACGCGCGTGCTGGCCGCGACGCGCGAGCCGCCCGCCGCCGGAAACTCCGCATTGATGACGGTGCCGCGCGGCGCGTGCATGGCGATGGGCCGCAGCAGGCCCGCATTGCGCGGCGCGTCGGGTTCCACCGTCAACAGGTAATAAAGAAACGCCTGCACCGTGTAAGGATGCGTGCGCGCGCCGCTCACGTAGTTGTACGCGGCCGGAATCTGCGGATCGGTGCCGGTGAAATCGAAGCCGAGGCTATCGCCCTTCACCTTCATCGACGTACGGATATAGGTGTGCTGGCCGGGTTCGAGTCCCTCCAGATAGTCGCCGAACTCGTATACGCCGTCCGGTATCGACGCGATCACGCCGCGCGCCTTGGCCTCCGCGAAGTCCAGCACGTCCTGCATGCCCTCTTCGACGACGTCCGCGCCGTAGGCATCGCACAACTGCCTGAATCTGCGGTCCATACTTTGTAATGCGGACAGCATCGCTTTCAGGTCACCCCATAGATCATCCGGAATCCGGCTGTTGTCGAGAAAGAGAGTGCGCACGTCTTCATTGAGCACGCCCGCCTTGTAGAGCTTCACGGGGCGGATGCGCAGCCCTTCCTGAAACACTTCGGTGAAGGCCGGCGAAATACTGCCCGGCACGGCGCCGCCAATGTCGGATGCGTGAACGAAGCCCCACGCAAACGCCATTAGGCGCCCACCAAAAAAAATCGGGCGGAGCATCGTCACATCCATCATGTGGGTGACGAGTCCGTCAGTGGAGAACGGGTCGTTGGTGAGGAAACAGTCGCCCTCCTCGATCCCGATCTCCAGCAGCCGTTCGACGGTTGCCTGCAGCGGCAGGCCGATGAAAGAATTCACCCCGCTCTGACCCGGATACGCGAAGATCTCGCCGGCCGCCGTCGCGATCGCGCACTGGTAGTCCTGCACGAGTTTGACGAAGGTCGTGTGCGCCGTCCGGTACATGATCGCCGAAGCTTCCTCGACGATTGCCGTGAAACGGTTGTTCATTACTGCGGTACGGACCGCGTCCATCTCAAGACTCCTTCTCAAGCAGGATGTTGCCGTGGGCATCGACGGTCGCCCGGTAGTGTGGTGGCACCAGAATCGTCGTGTCGTGCTGTTCGATGATCGCGACGCCCACGAGCGTGTCGCCGGTGCGCAGTCGCTCGCGGGCATAGACGCCGCACGCGGCCTGCGTGGCGCCCGCTATATGCAACGTCCGTGCGCCGCTGCGGGCTCCGTCGGCGGCGCCTGCGACCGGTGCGCTTTGCTGCGTGCCGGATACGCCGGCAGACGGCATCGGCAGCTTGCCGCGAATACGCAGGCGCAATTCGGTCAATTCCACCGGCGCCGCCGGATCGGCGTGCGCATAGAGACGCTCGTGCTGGCGGTGGAATTCGTCTTCGATCGCCGCGACGTCGCCACGGGCGATGGCCACCGGCGGTACGTTCACTATCAGCTGGAATGACTGGCCGCGATATCGCGCTTCCGCGCGCTGCTCGATCTCGACCTCGCGCAGACTCACGCCGACGTCCTGGCTCGCGAGCCATTCACGCGCACTCTGTTCGAGGCCGGCGAATTCGCGCTGGATCAGGGCGCCGTCCACTGTCACGCCCTGCACGCTCTTCACGGCGTCGTGCGTGAGGCCGGCGACCAGGCCGCCATATGCGCAGAACACCGAAGGCATGCCCGGCACCAGCACGCGCCCGATGCCCAGTTCCGTCGCCAGCAGCGGGCCGTGCAGCGAGCCCGCGCCGCCGTAGACCACCAGCGTCACGTCGGCGGGATCGAGGCCATAGCGCGCCAGATACGGCAGCACGCTCGCCACCATGTTCGACGTCGCCACCGTGAGGCAGGCCTGCGCCGCGGACACGACGTCCATCTTCAATGCGTCGGCCACGGGCTGCATTGCGGCATGTGCGGCGTCGACGTCGAGCGTCATGCGTCCGCCGAGAAAATGCAGCGGATCGATGAAACCGCACAGCAGGTATGCGTCGGTCACCGTCGGCAGCGTGCCGCCGTGGCCGAAGCATGCCGGACCCGGACGCGCACCCGCGCTTTTCGGGCCGACCCGCAGCACTCCGCCGTCGATCCAGCAGACCGAGCCGCCGCCCGCGCCGATCGCTTCGATGCCGGTGACCGGCATCATCAGCGGGAAGTCGCCTACTTCGGCGTCGCCGGTGATCGACGGCTCGTTGTCCTGAATCAGCGAGAGATCGGTGCTCGTACCGCCCATGTCCATCGTCAACATGCAGCGCTCGTTCAGCGCGGCACCAAGGCTTTGCGCCGCCGTCACGCCGGAGGCCGGGCCCGACAGCAGCGTATGGACGGGCAATTCGCGCGCCTCGTCGGCAGAGAGTGCGCCGCCGTTCGACTGCATGATGAAGAGCTTCGCATTCGGCAGACGCGCGGCCAGCCAACGTTCGATCTCGCCGATGTAAGCGCTCATACGCGGCTTCACGTATGTGTTGAGCACCGCGACGATCGCCCGTTCGTACTCGCCGATCTTTGGCCAGATCTCGCTGGAGATCGACACGTTGCGCAAGCCCGTCGCTTCGATCACGGCCTTGCGTGCCGCGATTTCATGCGACGGATTGCGAAAGCTATGCAGGAAGGCAATCGCGATGCCTTCCACTCCCGCCTCTTTCGCTGCGTGCGCCGCATGCTTGACCGCGTCCAGGTCGAGCCGCGTGCGCATACGTCCATCCGATCCGCTCCGCTCCGGAATTTCAAACACGAGTTCGCGCGGAATCAGCGGGTCCACCCGGTTGCCGAACAGATCGATCGCGCGGCGCAAACGCAGTCGCTGCAATTCGAGGATGTCGCGAAAGCCCTCCGTCGTGAACAGTGCAATAGAGGGACCATTGCGCTCGATCACGGTGTTGGTGGCCACTGTCGTGCCGTGCACGACCACGATTTCCTCGTGCGTGTGCGGCTCCATCCGTTTCAGTATTTCATTGCAGCCCGACTTGAAGGCTTCGGCGAAATCCGGAGGTGTGGACGGCACTTTCAACGTTTCCACGCGCCCCTCGCCGCCTTCTCGCCAGGCCGCGAAATCGGTGAACGTACCGCCAATATCAACGCCAATCTTAAGCATTGCGACTCCGCCTCTCACCACCGCCTGGCTGCTGTTGCATGACAACTCCGAACGTGCATTGCATGTGGTATTTGCAAATGTGATGAACCCCGGCTCGTTCGCCGGTTAACCTGTTCGATAGCGACGGCGCGCACGTTGTCCGCTTTACGTCGGCAACGCGTGTCTACGCGTTGCCTTGCGCGGTACGTACACTCCGATTGTTAGCTGTCTTGTTCTTACGGCCCGCAAGCCTCAGGTCGCGCAGCGGGCACCCGACACAGCGGTAGCTGACAATCGAAGCGAAGCGTTATCGAATGAAAAACAGCTTATGTACATCAAAAAAAATGTACAATCGTTTTTTTGTTATTGAACATAAAGAAAATGATGACCCTCGAGACTCTTGTTGAACTCGTCACCGCCCGGACAATGCGAGGCATCGCGCTCGAAGTCGCGAACCTGATCCGCAACGGCACGATTCCAATCGGCTCGCAACTTCCGCCGGTCCGCGATCTGGCCGACGCGATGGGGGTGAGCCCCGCAACCATCTCCGGCGCATGGAAACAGTTGCGCACGTACCGGATGGTGAGCGGCAGCGGCCGCACGGGAACGTGGGTGCGCGGCGACCAGACCTCGCTACGTCCGGCGCGGTACGAGGACTTTGCGAACTACGGCGAGAACATCGTCGCGGACCTGCGTTTCGCGTCGCCCGATCCGCAGTTGCTGCCGGATATTCGCGAGGCCTTGTCGAAGGCACATCGTGTGAGTCATCTGAACAGCTATGTGCGCGACACCATTGCGCCGGAACTGGAAGAAGTGATAACGCAGGACTGGTCGTACGAAGGCTGCACGTTCACGGCCGTGAACGGCGGATACGACGGCCTGCACACCACGCTGCAAACCATCGTCGTGCCCGGCGCGACCGTCGCGATCGAGGATCCCACCGCGTTGCGGGTATTCGATATTCTGGAAAAGCTCGGCGCGCGCGTCGTGGGCGTAACGTGCGACGCAGAGGGACCGTTGCCTGAATCCCTCGCGGCCGCGCTGAATGAAAAACCGGCCGTGTTTCTTTTTCAGCCCGGCTCCCATGCACTCACCGGCGAACGCCTGAGCGCAAAGCGCCTCAAACAGCTCGGCGCATTGTTCAAGGACAACGACACGCTCATCATTGAACTGGACGGCCTTGCCGGTCTCGCGAGCCAACGGCCTCTGAGCCTCGGCAGTATGTACCCCGATCGCGTCGTGCATATCCGCACCATGTCGAAATCGCTGGGCACCGACTTCCGGCTTGCGGTGCTTTCGAGTTCAGGCAAATTCGCTGATCAGATTCAGGCATACCGCAACTTTCGCGAAGGCTGGACGAGCCGGATTCTGCAGGGCGCCGCTGCCCATCTGCTCACCACGCCCAAATCGTTGAAGGAGATCGAGCACGCGCGCAGCGTTTATGCACAACGCCGCGAAACGCTCGGGGCCGCGATGACCGAGCGTGGCCTGCCCGTTTCGGGCCGCGACGCGTTGTGCATCTGGCTGCCGGTGCCTGACGAGCAATTCGCCCTTATCACGCTCGCCGCGCGCGGGATCGCGGTGCAGCCGGGTTCCAGTTTTCAGGTCACACCGCGCCCCTTCATACGCGTGGCCACGAGCGCGAATATCACCGCGGACAACGCCGACGCGATCGCCGACGCGCTGGCTCACGCATCCCGCCGGGGCGAAGGCATGCTTTCGAGAGAATAGCCATGTCTGCATTGGACGGCTGCTTCTTCTCCAACGAAAACGCCGAGCCGTTGCGCGCGGCTCGGGGCTTTGTGGCGTGGGAATACCGAAGTTAGCCGCTTCAGAACTTGTGAGTGATGCCGAGGCGTGCGTCCATCTGCTTGTTGGTGAGCGACGGGTTCACGAACCATCCGAGTTCCGGATTGACCCCGGCAGATGCCTTGATATAGTCGCCGGACACATACACCGTGGTGCGTTTCGACAGATAGTACTGCACACCAGCCGACACCTGATTCCACGCATGACCCTGAAGTGCATCATGCTGGGCGCTTGCAATCAGCCCCCAGGCCGGCGTGGGGTTGTAGATCGCGCCCCCCTCGAATACATGCATGTATGAGGTCATGCCGTGGTAGCCCAACTCCGTGTTCGTGAAGTTGGCCATCACCGTCACCTTGCCGAACTTGTAACTTCCGCCGACTGCGAAGATGTTGTACTTGTTGAGCACGAAGGCGGTGTTCAGATCGGTTGCTTTCGTACTGGTGACCGTGGCGACTGCCTGCCCGAAGAATACCGGCGTGCCAAGCTGCCCATACGGATCGATCGATTTGCCCGGCAGCGAGGCCCAGGCCACCCCCAGGTGAAGCGGGCCGAAAATGTAGCTGCCACCCACTTCCCACGCACTGCCCGTGTGGAAGCTTCCAGGAACGTTGCTGAACGAGTACATGATGCCGCCCTTGAAGCCGCCAATTCTGGGCGATGTGTACTTGACGGCGTTAGGCAGGCGGTCGCACTCCATCCGGTCGATGTCGCCTTCGTGAATACCATATCCGCTCGCGTAGAAGCCGACGTTGTAATCGCACATGTAGTCCGAAATGATGTCGTACTGATCACCCGCAGTCACGGCGCCCCACTTCTGACTTTGCAGGCCAACCCACGCCTGGCGGCCGAAGATCGCGCCGCCGTTGCCTGTCGCACCCGTGTTGAGATTGAAGCCGCCTTCAAGGTCGAAGATCGCGGAAAGACCGCCGCCCAGGTCTTCCGTTCCCCTGAGCCCCCAGCGGTCTCCGTGCGCGATCCCGCTAGCCAAAGCGTTCGAGCTGTGCCCGCCAATGTTGGAAACGTACGTGTAGCCTTCGTCGATCAATCCATACAAAGCCACACTGCTCTGCGCGTGGGCGAGATCGGTTGCTGAAGCCAACCAGCCAAATGCGACGACTGCGCCAACCCAATTCTTCATTTCACGTTCCCCTGTAAATGTAGTATTCCTAACATATGAGTTTTGAGAAAAAACGCTTGTCACGTGCCTCGTCGCTACGGGAATCGACTCGTCGCCGCGCGGGAGCCGTGTATCGATTGAACGCAGCTTATGTTTTACAAAAAAAATGTACAATAATTTTTATGTTATTGAACATTAATCATGATTTGTGGCGCGGAACGCCTCTGCGAGGGTCCGCGCTTATCTGCGCAGCGGGTGTTGGCGCATGTCGCCAATCGTGGGAAGAAAGAGCGTGGTGCGCAGCCGCGGTGATGGATTGAGCAGGTCGGTTGCGGCGGCAAGCGTACGCACGCGGCAGTGCGTGGAGCCGACTGCCGCCTTTGTTCGTGGAATTTGTGGCAACCCCTAAACCTTACTGCCAGGAAAGGCGAGGAAAGGCGAGGAAAGGCGTGCGCCTCGTGCCGCGATCAGCCGGAAAAAACCTTACTGCGCAAGAAAGGGAGGGAGGGAGAAGAAGGAAATAAGCGGAAAGCTGGAGTGGTGCCGGGGACCGGACTTGAACCGGCAAGCTGTGAAGCGGCGGATTTTAAGTCCGCTATGTTTACCAATTTCATCACCCCGGCAGGGTCGGAACGCAGGTGGACGCGAATTCTACCATTTCACCGCGAGCGCTCCAACCCGGCGCGGCGCCGCCACGACATCCCGATCCCAGGCGCCGCACCGGCAAAAACCGAAGTCATCCGGGAGTCACAAACCTTCCTGATAATCCGCTCACGAAAACGTTTACGAGCCGAGCGGAAACTCATGACTCCGACGATCAAAGATGTCGCCGCCCACGCCGGATTCTCCATCGCCACGGTATCGCGCGCGATCAACGCGCCGCACACCGTCAACCCGGTCACGCTCGACAAAGTGCGTCAGTCCATCGACGCCCTGCACTTTCGCCCCAGCCCGCTCGGCCGCCAATTGCGCGGCGAACGCACGCGGCTGATCGGCGTCATCCTGCCGACGCTCGCCAATCCCGTATTCGCCGAATGCCTGCAAGGCATCGACGAACTCGCTTCGGCGCAAGGCTACCGGCTCATGCTGATGACCACGCAGTACGACGCCGAGCGCGAACGCCACGCTATCGAAACGCTGCGCGAACAGCGCGTGGAAGGCCTGATCCTGACGGTCGCCGACGCCGACACACATCCGCTGCTCGACGAACTCGACCGCGCAGGACTGCTGTACGTGCTGATGCATAACGACACGGTGCGCCGTCCATCGGTCGCGGTCGACAACCGTCTCGCCGCCTATGACGGCGTGCGCATGCTGATCGCCCACGGCCATCGCCACATTCTCATGCTCGCGGGCACGCTGGCCGCCTCCGACCGCGCGCGTCAGCGGCATCTCGGCTATTCGCAGGCAATGCAGCAAGCGGGCCTCATGCCGGCGCCCGCGCTCGAAGTCGATTTCAATGCGGAGGAACTCTCGCCCGCGGTGCTCGCCCATCTGACGAGCGGCCCGAATCGCCCCAGCGCGCTCTTCTGCAGCAACGACCTGCTGGCGATGGTGGTGATGCGCGGCCTGCGCCGCGCGCGTCTGCAGATTCCAAACGACATGTCGATTCTCGGTTTCGACGGCCTCGCAATGGGCGAACTGCTGTCGCCGCCGCTTGCCAGCATCTGCGCGCCGAATCGGGAAATCGGCTGCGCGGCCTGGCAGCGTTTGCTCGCGCGCGTGACCGGCAGTTACGAAGCGTTGAACGAAACGTCGCTCACGCTGACCTTGCCGCACAGCTTGCGCAAGGGCGCCACCATCGCGGCGATTTCGAACCGCAATGAGCCCTCGCGCGTGCTCGCCTGAACACGTTAGCTGCGCAATACGAATGACGCGCAAAATCAGGCAAAAAACCCGACGTTAAATAAAACGCCCTGATGACTGGCGCCCTGGCGTCCCGGCCGGACTATCGACCTTCAAATCTGCAGCATCCCGGGATTCCCTCGAAAAACATTCCACGACTGTTTAGCAGGACCGCAAACAGATAAGAGCAGCGCAGTCTTTGGAAGACCACGTCTTTTAGCGTTTCGATGCTCGACCCGAAGCACCCGTCCGTCTTCTTCATGACACTCTTTACACCCACGCCGTAACGGCAACGCACACGTCATAGCGTCGTCACATACGTTCCCGATAATCCGCTCGACGAAAACGTTTACATCCCGGACAGCACGGCATGCCCGCGCGGTCCGGAAGCCGCAAAACGTGACGTGCATTCCGTCCGTTCATTCGTACCCGACACAACCGCTGAAGCCACCTTGTCCATCTCTGGGAGATTGCAGTGACCCGTCGTTCCTCCACCGCTTTTGTTCGGGTGCGTCAGTTGGCGCGCGCCGCGTTTGCCGCATCGGCACTCGTATTGACTCTGGCCGCGCCGTCGCTCGCGCACGCCGACGAAACCGCGATCTGCTACAACTGCCCGCCCGAATGGGCCGACTGGGCAAGCCAGATCAAGGCGATCCAGCAGAAGACCGGCATTCGCGTGCCGTTCGACAACAAGAACTCCGGCCAGTCGATCGCCCAACTCATGGCCGAGCAGAAAAGCCCGGTCGCCGACGTGGTGTATCTCGGCGTTTCGTCGGCATTCCAGGCGAAGGACAAGGGCGTGATCCAGCCGTACAAGCCCGCGCATTGGGATGACATTCCCGCCAACATGAAAGACCCGCAGGGCTACTGGTTCTCGATTCATTCGGGCACGCTGGGCTTTTTCGTCAACAAGGACGCGCTCGAAGGCAAGCCCGTGCCGCGCTCGTGGGCCGACCTGCTTAGGCCCGAGTACAAAGGCATGATCGGCTACCTCGATCCGTCGAGCGCGTTCGCCGGCTATGCGGGCGCGGTCGCGGTGAATCAGGCGCTCGGCGGCACGCTCGACAACTTCGAGCCGGGCCTCGACTGGTTCCGCAAGCTCAAGGCCAATGCGCCGATCGTGCCGAAGCAGACCGCGTATGCCCGCGTGATGTCCGGTGAAATTCCGATCCTGCTCGACTACGATTTCGACGCCTATCGCGCGAAGTACAAGGATCACGCGAACGTCGAATTCGTGATTCCCAAGGAAGGCACGATCTCGGTGCCGTACGTAATGAGCCTCGTGAAGGGCGCGCCGCATGAAGCGAACGGCAAGAAGGTGCTAGATTTCGTGCTCTCCGACGAAGGCCAGAAGCTGTGGGCCGACGCCTATCTGCGTCCGGTCCGCGCGAATGCGATGACGCCGGAAACCGCCGCGAAATTCCTGCCCGCGAGCGACTACGCGCGTGCCAAACCGGTGGACTTCGGCAAGATGGCGGAGAAGCAGTCGAGCTTCGGCGAGCGTTATCTGCAGGTGATGCATTGACCGACGTCACGTTCCCGCTGCGCTGGCGCATCGCATTGATCGCGCCCGCGCTGGCGGTGTTCATCGCCTTCTGGCTGTTGCCGATGGGCGTGCTCGCGCAACTGAGTGGCGACGGCCACCCATTCGCCACCTATCGCGCGATGCTGACCAATCCGCGCTACATGTCGAGCCTCGGCGCGACGGTTCTGCTGTCCGCGGCAGTCACGGCGGCGACGCTGGTGCTCTCGGTGATCGCGGGTCTGCTGCTGGCGCGCCGCGAGTTTGCGTTGAAACGCACGCTGCTCGCCCTGCTCACGTTTCCGCTGGCATTTCCCGGCGTGGTGGTCGGTTTCATGGTCATCATGCTGGCGGGACGCCAGGGACTGATCGGCGCGCTCTCGCTGAAACTCACGGGCGACCGCTGGGTGTTCGCGTATTCGATGAGCGGGCTCTTTCTCGGCTATCTGTACTTCTCGATTCCGCGCGTGATCGTCACCGTGATGGCGTCGGCGACCAAGCTCGACGCGTCGCTCGAAGAAGCCGCGCGCTCGCTCGGCGCGTCGCCGTGGCGGATCATGCGCGACGTCGTGCTGCCCGCGCTCTCGCCGGGTCTGATCGCAGCGGGCGCCGTGTGCTTCGCCACCGCGATGGGCGCATTCGGCACCGCCTTCACACTTGCCACGGACATCGACGTGCTGCCGATGACCATCTACACCGAGTTCACCCTCAACGCGAACATGGTGACGGCCGCCGGGCTCTCGATCGTGCTCGGCCTGGTGACGTGGGCGGTCCTGGCGTTGGCGCGCAGCGTGAGCGGCTCGGCCGTGGCGGCAAGCGCATGAACCGCATGCCCGGAACCGGCGCTGACAGACCTGCTGAGAAGCCCGCTGGCAGCCCCGCTCCCGGCACTTCTGCCAAACCTGCGGCCAGCCCGGAAAACAGGACCTCAATGAACTCCATCGCCACGCCTTTACAGGCCGCCACGAAGCCGCGCTCGTGGCCGCGCCTGCCTTCCGCCAGAACGTGGCTCGCCACCGGCCAATGGCTCGTCACGCTGCTGCTGTGCGCGTTCCTGATCGTGCCTGTCGTCATGTCGATCATGGCGGGGCTGACGGTCAACTACTTCAAGGGCGTGTCGAGCGGACTCACGCTGCGCTGGCTCGCGGAAGTGTGGACGCAATATCACGGCTCGGTGTTTCTCTCGCTCGAAGTGGCGGCGGCGACCCTGGTCGTCACGCTGCTGACCGGCGTGCCCGCGGGTTACGTGCTCGCGCGCAGCAAGACGCGTCTTTCGCGCATCGTCGAAGAGTTTCTGGTGCTGCCGATCGCGCTGCCCGGTCTCGCGTCAGCGCTCGCGCTGCTGGTGGTCTACGGCGGCTTCACGATGTTCCGCATGAGCGCGGCGTTTATCGTGGTCGGCCATGTGGTGTTCACGCTGCCCTTCATGGTGCGCGCGGTCGCCGCCGTGTGCGCGAGCAGCGATCTGCGCACGCTCGAAGAAGGCGCGGCGAGTCTCGGCGCGAGCTTCCCGCAGCGCTTCCTGACGATCGTGCTGCCGAACGCGCGGCCCGGCATCGTGGCCGGCGCGCTGGCGGTGCTGACGCTCTCGATCGGCGAATTCAACCTCACGTGGATGCTGCACACGCCCGATACCAAAACGCTGCCGGTAGGTCTCGCCGACACCTACGCGTCGCTGCGCATCGAGATCGGCAGCGCCTACACGATTCTGTTTTTCATCATGACGATGCCCCTGCTCGTCGCGATGCAGTGGCTCGGCGTCGATGCGACCGGCCAGCGCAGCGCGGCGAAAAAGCGTGCTGCCGCCTCCCCTTCGAAGTCCACCCAGCCATGAAACTCGCTTCCGTTCCCGCTGCTGTACCCATTGCGCTGACGCAATGCGCGAAAACGTTTCGCGGCACGCGCGTGCTCGAACCGCTCGACCTGCATATCGGCGCCGGTGAAACGCTGGTGCTGCTCGGGCCGTCCGGCTGCGGCAAGACCACGACACTGCGCATGATCGCCGGGCTCGAAACACCGGACGCGGGCGGCCGCATCGCGTTCGGCGACGACGACGTCACCGCCCTGCCGATCGAAAAGCGCCAGGTCGGCATGGTGTTCCAGAGCTACGCGCTGTTTCCGAACCTGACGGTGCGCGGCAACATCGGCTATGGCCTGAAAATCAAACGTGTGCCGGCCGAAACCGTGCGCCAGCGCGTCGACGAATTGCTCGGCATGATGCGTCTGACCGCTCACGCGGACAAACCGATCGATCAGCTCTCGGGCGGCCAGCGCCAGCGTGTCGCGCTCGCTCGCGCGCTCGCGGTGCAGCCGCGCGTGCTGCTGCTGGACGAACCGCTCACGGCGCTCGACGCGCGTTTGCGCGACGCTTTGCGCAGCGAGATGAACACGCTGCTGCGCGAGCTGGGCATCACGACCGTGTACGTCACGCACGATCAGGCCGAAGCGATGGAACTGGGCGACCGCATCGTCGTGATGAGCGCGGGGCGCATCGAGCAGATCGGTTCGCCGCGCGAGATCTATTACCGCCCCGCCAACCGCACGGTCGCGCAGTTCGTCGGCACGATCAACCGGCTCGCGGGCGAGCGGCGCGACGGCATGCTGACGACCACCGGCGGCGCCGTGCCGCTGCCCGCAGGCTCTACCCACGCGAGCCAGGCACACGAAATTTTCTTCCGTCCCGAAGACGCTTATCTTGCCGACCCGGCTCATGCGCAATTGCGTGGCCATATCGAAAGCACCGCGTTTCTCGGCGAACGGACACGGCTGACGGTCGGCGGCGCCGCACCGGACGCGCTGCTGATCGACGTAGCCGGCCGGGTGGAATTGGCGCGCGGCACGCCGGTCGGCATTTCAATCGCGCAGGACGCGTTGATTGCGCTATCGTAATGAAGCCGCGCTGTTGTCATGGCGCGCTATAAAAAGGACATCCCCATGCTGCTGGCTCAAATTAGCGACCTGCATATCAAACGGCCCGGCGCGCTCGCTTACCGCCGCGTCGATACCGGCGCCTATCTCGCACGCTGCGTCGCCGCCCTGAATGCGCTCGAACCGCGTCCTGACGCGGTGATCATGACCGGCGACCTCGTCGATCAGGGCGATCCCGAACAGTACGAGCACCTGAAGACACTGCTTGCGCCGCTGGAAATTCCCTACTTCATGCTGGTCGGCAATCACGACGAACGCGCTGCGTTGCGCGCCGCGTTTCCCGATCGCAAGGAACTGGCGAGCGGTGGTGAGTTCGTGCAATACGCGGTCGATCTCGGAGCGCTGCGACTCATCGCGCTCGATTCAATGGTGCCGGGCCAAAGCGCGGGCGATCTATGCGACGCGCGGCTCGCCTGGCTCGCCGCTCAGCTCGATGCGGCCCAAGGCAAGCCGACCATCGTCGCGCTGCATCATCCGCCGTTCGTGTGCGGCATTGGGCATATGGACGAACTGCGGCTCGATCCCGCCGCCGCCGGCAGACTCGCGGCGTTGATCGCGCGCTATCCGAACGTGGAGCGGGTGATCTGCGGGCACGTGCACCGGCCCATGTTCGTGCGCTTTGGCGGCACGATCGCCTCCGCGGTGCCGGCGCCCGCGCATCAGGTCGCGCTCGATCTGCGCGAAGATGCGCCGTCCGCGTTCATGATGGAGCCGCCCGCCTATGCGCTGCATCACTACGATCCGGCAACCGGTATCGTCACGCATCATGCGTATGTGGATGCCGCCGATGGGCCGTATCCTTTTTACGAGCCCGAGGGCGATCTGATCGATTGACGCTCGCAGCTCACGCGCCGATGAAAGTCTCATGCACGCGCCGGGACGACCTGAAATACGGAATCCCGAGCGCGGCCGCAACGACCGCCTGCATGACGCCGTCGTACGGAACGGCAATGTCGATGCCAATGGCGTGCGTCATGTAATCGCCGAGCAGATATGCGCCGGTACGCATCACGACAATGGCGACGAGCCATGCTTGCACCTGCGCCACAAAGCGCGCCGATCTGCGCCACGCGAGCAGCGCCAGCCAACCCGCGCCAGCAACGATGAACGCGCCCGTCACCACGTCGCAGCCGACCATCGCGATCACGGCGCGATACCAGCCGTGCGTTTCGCGTCGTACGAATACGGCCAGCAGTTCCCATTCGAGCATCAGCTTGAGCGGATCGCGCATCGTAAGCGCCGTATGGAGCACCCAGGCGGCAAGGCAGGTCAAGGCGAGCAGCAGCCAGCCGCGGATGCGCAGAGATTCATGGCGAGTGGTCGAGGGCATGGAGTCGTTCTGATAGTCGTGTGGGTCGGATAGCCGGATAACCGGATAACGCGCGCCGATTCTACGAACGAAAACCGAACGACCATCTCATTTTGTTCGCGCGGCGTTTTCAAGCGGCGCTTTTGCAGTGACCCTGTTCATGCGAGCCGTATGCGGCGCTTTCTCGGCGCTCGCGGCCGTCAGCACGATCCGCCTCGCTCCGGTATGATCGGCACGCTTGAGGACCGCGCATGGGCCGGTCCGTCGACCGCCCTCTCTCATGTCCACTTCCAACGCGTCCACCCCCGCTTCCGCCGACCGGTCGCTGCGCGGCCTGCTGCTTCTGCTCGCCACCATCGCCGGCGTCGCGGTCGCGAACATCTATTACAACCAGCCGCTGCTCGACGACTTCCGCCAGTCGTTTCCGCATAGCGCGTCGTGGGTCGGCGCGGTGCCGGCCGTCACGCAACTCGGCTACGCGGCCGGCATGCTGCTGCTGGCGCCGCTCGGCGACCGCTTCGACCGGCGCCGTCTGATCCTGCTGCAGATCGTGGGAATCTGCGTCGCGCTGGTGGTGGCGACCGCGGCGCCGACGCTGTCCGTGCTGATCGTCGCGAGTCTCGCGATCGGGGTGCTGGCCACCATCGCGCAGCAAGCCGTGCCGTTCGCGGCGGAACTCGCGCCGCCGGCGGAACGCGGTCACGCGGTCGGCACGGTGATGAGCGGTTTGCTGCTGGGAATCCTGCTGGCGCGAACGGCCTCGGGTGTGATCGCCGAATATTTCGGCTGGCGCGCGGTATTCGGCGCGTCCGTGGTCGCGTTGCTGGTGCTGGCGGTCGTCATCATTCTGCGTCTGCCGAAGAGCCAGCCCACTTCGACGCTGCCCTACGGCAAGCTGCTGGTGTCGATGTGGCATCTGCTGGTCGAGCATCGCGCGCTGCGCGAAGCGTCGCTCACCGGCGCGGCCCTGTTCGCGGCGTTCAGCATTTTCTGGTCGGTGCTGGCTTTGCTGCTGGCCGGCGCGCCGTTTCATCTCGGGCCGCAGGCGGCCGGGTTGTTCGGTATCGTCGGCGCAGCAGGCGCGATGGCCGCGCCGCTCGCCGGCAAGTTCGCCGACAGGCGCGGACCGCGCGCCATCATCACCGTGTCGATCGTGCTGGTGGCGATTTCGTTTGTCGTATTCGGCGCATCGGCGAAAAGCATTGCGGGCCTGGTGGTCGGCGTGATCATTCTCGATATCGGCGTGCAGGCCGCGCAGATCTCCAATCAGTCGCGCATTTACGCACTCAAGCCGGACGCGCGCAGCCGCGTGAATACGGTGTACATGGTGGCGTATTTCATTGGCGGAGCGATCGGCTCCGGCGTGGGCGCGGCCGTGTGGCCGGCTTTCGGATGGCTCGGCGTGAGCGCTGCCGGGCTCGTGTTCGCCGGGCTGGCGGCGTGGAATCATCTGGCGCTTCCCGCTCGCGCCGCGAAGGTTTAGTCAGTCGTCCCTTGACTGCGCAGGGCGCTCATTTGCCGTTCCGCGCGTGCGCATAGTCGTGCAGCGCGTCGATCACCCGGTCGAACTCGAACGACTTGTCGTAAAAGTGGCGCACGCCATACTGCTCGCAGCGCTCGCGGTAGGCAGGCAGCGCATGATTGGTCAGGACCGCGGCGAACACCGTGTCGATCAACCCTTCCCGTTGCAGGTAGGCCAGTACCGGCACACCCGAACCCTGCTTCAACTGCAGGTCGACGATCACTGCGTCGAACGACTCGTCGCTCAACAGGGCGATCGCCTCGTCCGCCGAATCCGCATAGGCCGCCACCTTGAGCAGACCGGAGGCGTCGATCGCTTCCACCAGGCTTCGGCGAATCAGCGGCGAATCCTCGATCAGCAACACGCGCAATGGCGTGCGGCTGGCCGGCTCGGCAACAGGGTTGGATTCGCTGTTCATCGGCATATCTCGATCGTCCATTATTCGATCAGGCCGTTCTTGATCGCGTAATAAGTCAGATCGGCATTATTCGCCAACCGCATTTTCTCCAGCACACGGGCCCGATAGGTACTGACCGTCTTCACGGACAAATGCAGTTCCTCCGCAATCTCCGTGGGAATCTGCCCCGCCGCGAGCTTGCAGAAGATCTGGAACTCGCGCTCGGAGAGCGCTTCATGCGGCCGCCCGACAGCCGGTTTGTCGAGGTTGTCGGCGAGCGTATCGGCGACCGCCTCGGAGAGATAACGGTGCCCGCGCGCTACCGCGCGAATTGCCCGCACGATCTCGTCGGGCTCGCAATCCTTGTTCAGATAACCGTTGGCACCCGCGCGCAGCAGGTTGATCGCGTACTGGCTCTCCGGGTAGCCCGATAAAATCAGCACGCCCTGCTCCGGGCGCACCTGCTTGATCACGCGCAAGGTGTCGATGCCGTTCTTGTCCGGCATCGCGATGTCGAGCAGCACCACGTCGAACGCCTGCTCGCGCACGAGGCTGATGGTTTCGTCGCCGGTGGCCGCTTCAGCCGCGACGCACATATCCGGCTCGTCAGCGACGAACTGCCTGAAGCCACCTCGGACGATCGCATGGTCGTCAGCTATCAACACTCGAATCATCGGTTTGGGTGTCCGTGCAATGGAGTCGCTCCAAAGCAGACATTGTAATGACCTCCGGTCTGGCTTCTGCCGGAATCGCAAAACCCGGCGGCGCATGGCGGCGCGGGAAACCCGCCCGATCCACCCGCGCCCGTTGCGCCGCCCCCGCTTACTCGCGGCCTTCGAGCAGATCCGCCATGTCGTCTGCGTGCTCTTCTTCGACTGCCAGAATGTCTTCGAACATACGGCGGGTCGTCACGTCCTTATCGCCGAGATAGCGGATGATCTCGCGATACGTGTCGATCGCAATGCGCTCGGCGATCAGGTTCTCCTTGATCATGTCCGTGAGGTTGCTGCCCTCCTTGTATTCCGAATGCGAACGCGTTTTCAAACCGTCCGGCGCGAAATCCGGCTCGCCGCCCAGTTGCACGATGCGCTCGGCAATGCTGTCGGCATGTTCCTGCTCTTCCGCTGCATGTTCGGCGAACTCCGCGGCCACCGCCTCGGAGTTGATGCCCTTGGCCATGAAGTGATGCCGCTTGTAACGCAGCACACAGACGATTTCGGTGGCGAGTGCGTCGTTGCACAGCTTCAGCACCGTCTCGCGATCCGCGCCGTAGCTTTGCGTGACCGAGCCGTCCGACATGTGCTTGCGCGCGTCTTCGCGGATCTTTTTCAGGTCTATCACGAACGGATCACTGGATTGAGTGGCCGCGCCCTGGGCGCCAGGTAGCTTCGACATTGAATTTCTCCTTTATCCGGTATGGGGGAATTGCGCATCACGCACGAATCGCGCCTGATGCGCCGGCGCAAGGAATACAAGGAATGGCTGCTGGCAATGCCCGTCTACGTTCGGAATACGCCGAGCAGCAGCGTGACCACGAACACGACGAGGAAAATGTAGAACAGGATCTTTGCAATTTCGGCTGCTCCTGCCGCGATTCCGGTAAAACCGAACACGGCGGCAATGATCGCGATCACGAAAAAGACAATGGCATAGTGAAGCATGGCGACTCTCCTTCCTGTTGGTATCTGTGTGGCAGCGGCACAGGCCGTTGACCGGTGAACCGTCCGCCGCGCTCAAAAGCATGGTTTGCGAAGGCTTCGTTGAGCAGCGCTAATCGACGATCTTTTTCGTCACCACGAAGCCCAGCACGAGGAACACCACGCACAGAATCACGAATACGATAAACAGGAACTTGGCAATCGCGGCCGCGCCTGCCGCTACGCCGGTAAAGCCAAGAACCCCGGCGATCACCGCGACGACGGCGAAGAACAACGCCCATTTCAGCATGATGGCTTCCTCCCGAAACATTGATTGAACGATCAGGTCCATCCTAACGATCAGTGACGCCGGGCGCATTCCGACGCACGCCGGTTTTCGTGTGAGAATCCGCTGACATTGGATTACGGCCGCGTTACGGCGTGCTGCATTGCAGGAGCGGTCGCGCGGGCGCCGCAAGCGGCGGACGTTACACTGATGCCCCATCAGAGGAGCCGAATGTGCCAAATGTGCAGAACGTGTCGAACCCGGTCGATGCTGGAACCGCTGCCCGGTTGAGCGACTGGATGCGCAACCGCAGCTGGGCGATCGCCATGACGGTGGCGATCGTCATTACCGTGGGCGGCCTCGTGATTCTCGAAACCGCGCGCGAGCGCATTGCCGCCGAGTACGAGACCGCGCTCGAAGCACGCGACGTCACCGTACAGCTGAGCACGCTCGCGAGCCAGCTATCGCATCTGAGCGCGCAGCAAAGCGATTTTCTTCTGACAAGACAGGACGCCTCCGCGCGCGAATTCTGCGCTACCGCTGTGCGCATCCGTCAGAGCGAGCAGCAGTTGAACCGCTTCTACCGCAGCGGCAAGGCGGACAGCGCCGAACTCGCGAGCTTCACGCAGATTCTCGCGCTGATCGAGGCGCGTATCGGCGCGGGCGCGTCCGCGCTGCAGCGCGCGGCGCCGCATCCGCTCGACCTGGCCGCGTGCGGCGGCGCGAGCGAGGCCAATCCGGCCGACGCATCTCTCGTGGACAGCACGCTCACGCTGCTGCGCGACAACGAGGAGCGCCGCGCGCAACACGCGCTCGCCGCGAGCCGCGGCGATCAGCGCATTTCCACACTATGCGCAGCCGGTCTGTCGGCGCTGAATATCGTGCTGTTCATCCTGCTGTTTCGCAATCTCGGCATTCAGATCGATCGTCAGGCGCGCGTGCAGCGTCAATTGATCACACAACAGGAAGGACTCGACCAGCTCGTCAATGAACGCACCCGTCAGCTGGAGGCGCTCGGCTGGCACCTGCAGGCCGTCAGCGAAAACGAAAAAACCCAGCTCGCGCGCGAACTGCACGACGAGCTCGGCGCGATTCTGACCGCGAGCAAGATGGACGTGGCATGGGCCAACCGCAAGCTGAAGGACAGCGAGCCGGACATCTCGGAGAAACTCAGGCGGGCGCTCGCGAATCTCGACCAGGGCATCGCGCTCAAGCGGCGCATCATCGAAGACATGCGGCCCACCGTGCTGGCGAACTTCGGGCTCGTCACCGCGTTGCGCACGCTCGCCGACGAAGCCGCGCAGCGCAACAACTGGACGCTCGACCTGCACCTGCCCGCCGACGACATCCAGCTCGACGAGCAGACCGAAATCGCACTGTTCCGCGTCGCGCAGGAGTCGCTCACCAATGCGGCCAAATACGCGCGCGCGTCGAAGGTCTCGATCGCCTTGCAGGTCGGCGACGGCCAGGTGGCCCTGCATATCGCCGACAACGGCGTCGGCATCATGCCGGCCGATCTGAAGCGCACCCACACTCACGGGCTGCTCGGCATGCGCCAGCGCGTCGCGGCGCACGGCGGGCGCTTCGAGATCCGGCGCGGCGTGCCCAACGGCACCGACATCCACGTGGAGATGCCGAGCGTCAGCACCGCGACGCCTTCGGTCGATCTGCCGCCGGCCACGCCCACGCGAACGCCCGTCTAGCAAAGGCTCACGCAGCGCGCCGGGGAGGCTTGTAGGAGTGCGCCGACGCAAACACCGGAGCACGCCTACATGAAAATCGCAGCGCAGCCGACAGCGCCGGCTTCGCCCTTTTTTTACCATGCAATCAGACCGGATCGACTGGCGTAAGCCCCGGTCGGACGACAGCTAGCTCAGCTAGCACGTGCCGTACAACATGGGCACGTCAACCGATGCATTCTCGACAAGGAGAACTTTCATGAATCGACTGATCGCTTTGCTTCTCATTGCAGGGACAGCTGCGCTCGCCGGTTGCAACACGATGGCGGGGGCCGGGCAGGATATTTCGAAGGGTGGCAACGCTATCACCAACTCGGCCGATCAGGCCAAGTGAACGGCTCATAAGAAGCACACGGCCGGCGCTTTGCAGCGCCTGGCATGAGGGATAGGGAGAGCCCGCCGCGGGGAAGAACCGCGGCGGGTTTTTTTGCGGCTGGACGGTGGTACGCGTCGTACTTCGCTGGACGGGTGGTACGCGTCGTACTTCATGAACGCCTCATGACACGCGTACTTATACGTCACGCGCGCTTCATGCTCGCATCGGTCCCCGCTGTCGCTGCCGCGCGTGATCGACGCCGCAAACAAAACGGCGGTCCACTCGCGTGGACCGCCGCTCCGTCCTCCCCAGGACTTGTCGTTCTTGCCTGCGCCTGCCTCGTTCGGGCTTCGATACAGGCGGATTGCAGACGTTTGCAGCGTGCTTATTGGCCCGTCAGCGTGTTCGTCAATTCGACGCTCGGCGTCTGCGTATTGCCGTTCTGTGCCACCAGCAAATGAATCTGGCCCGGCACGAGCTGGCTCAGCGCACCGGCGATCGGCACCGACGTCACCAGCCAGTCGGCATTGTTCGACAGCGTGAACGCCGTCGACTGGAAGATCGGCGTCTTGCTGCCGGCCGCGGTCGCGATCAGCACGTACGTGCCGCCGGACACATAGATCGAATCCTGGCCGCTCGCCGGCACCGCGTTCTTGAAGGCCACACCGGCCATGGTCGGCGCGACGTTGGTAATGTCCGTGGAGGTGGACTGGACCAGATACAGGTCGAGATTGGTCGCGTTCGCCGACGCATTGAAGCCGCGCAAACGCGCGCTATTCGAGAGCAGGCCCTTGTCGAACGGATCGTCGATCAGGCCGATGTCCGGCGTGGCGAGACCCGGCAAGGCGAGCACAGTGTATTCGTGGCCCTTCGCGACATCCGGAAAGCTGCCGCTCGCGAGCGCGGTCGTCGTGCCGGTCGCCGAGTAAGCGACGGTGGTCGCACCCGTGTTGATATTGGTGAAGTTCGTCACGCCTTTATAGTTGATGTTCGTCTGTCCCGAAGGCGCAGTGCCGTTCACGAGAAAGTCGACTGCCGGGCCACTGGGAATGGCATGGATGAAATGGATCTCCGGATTGGTCAGGCCGAGTTCCTTGCCCGCGTCGTCGGAACCGCCGCCGCACGCGCTCAGAGTGGATGCCACCGCCGCCATTGCCACCACGCTTCGGATCAGTTTCATTATGTTCACCTATCGATGTTATCGGGCTCTCTGCCCATTGATTTGTGGACGTCCCGCTTCGGACAACATGCCGGCTGAAACCTCGTTCGCTGGTCGTTGGAACGGTGTCAGTCCGGCTCTCCGAAACGGAGCACCCCCTCCTATCCCTGCCGCACATCGCGCCTTTTCCGAACGGCGCGGTCCGTGTCGATGGACGCTCGCTTCGAGCAATGCGCGTGCCGCGGGCTCCGATATGGCTGGTGGCGGCTGAAGAATGTCTTACGGAGCAACGGGTTGCGAGGATTAGAATTTTTCCTCGGAGGGTTGGCACGCAACGCGGTGTATTGTTCGTGCGCATCCAATACTTACACGGTCCTCCGCATGCCTTACCCACACTTACTCGCCGAACTCGACCTGGGCTTCACCCGTTTGCGCAACCGCGTGGTGATGGGTTCGATGCATACGGGCATGGAAGACCGCTTCTGGAATTACCCGAAGCTGGCCGCGTATTTCCGCGAGCGCGCGAAAGGCGGCGTCGGTCTGATCGTCACGGGCGGCATCTCGCCGAATCGCCAGGGTTGGCTGCTGCCGTTCGGCGGCACGCTGAATTCCGTGTTCGATCTGCGCAATCACCGGCAGTTGACGGAGTCCGTCCATGCCGAAGGCAGCAAGATCGCGCTGCAGATCCTGCATGCGGGCCGCTATGGCTATCAACCGTTCGTCGTTTCCGCGTCGGCGCTCAAATCGCCGATCTCGAAGTTCAAGCCGCGCGCGCTGAGCATCGCCGGCATTGCGAAGACCGTGCGCGACTATGCGCGCTGCGCGCGTCTTGCTCAACGCGCGGGTTACGACGGCGTCGAGATCATGGGCAGCGAAGGCTATCTGCTCAACCAGTTCCTGTGTCCACGCACCAATCGGCGCACCGACGCCTATGGCGGCAGCATCGAGAACCGTATGCGGCTTGCGCGCGAGATCGTCGAGCGGGTGCGCGCGGAGTGCGGCGAGCGCTTTATCGTCATGTACCGGATCTCGCTGATCGATCTGGTGGAAGGCGGCAACACGTGGGACGAAACCGTGCAGGTCGCCCGCGCGCTCGAAGCCGCCGGCGTGACGATGTTCAACACTGGTATCGGCTGGCACGAAGCGCGCGTGCCGACCATCGTGACCTCGGTGCCGCGCGCCGCTTTCGCCGCGCTGAGCGCGCGCCTGAGGGCCGCCGTCAAGGTGCCGGTGATCGTGTCGAACCGCATCAATACGCCCGACGTCGCCGAAGAACTGCTCGCACAGGGAGCGGGCGATCTGGTTTCGATGGCGCGGCCGCTATTGGCCGATCCCGAATTCGTGGTGAAGACCGCCGAAGGACGCACACACGAAATCAACACCTGTATCGCCTGCAATCAGGCCTGCCTCGATCACACCTTCAGGAACCAGCGCGCGACGTGCCTCGTCAATCCGCGCGCGGGACGCGAAACCGAGTTGATCTACCGGCCCGTCGCCGGTCCGCAGGCCGCGCGGTCGGTCGCGGTGGTCGGCGCGGGTCCGGCGGGATTGTCGGCGGCGACGGTGGCGGCCTCGCGCGGGCATCGCGTGACGCTGTTCGATGCGAGCGCAACGATCGGCGGCCAGTTCAATCTGGCCATGCGCGTGCCCGGCAAGGAAGAGTTCAGCGAAACGATCCGCTATTTTCAGAGCCAGTTGCAGCGCCACCGCGTCGACGTGCGACTCGACACGCGCGTCGATCCGGCGCTGCTCGCCGCGGGCGCGTATGACGACGTGATCGTCGCCACCGGCATCGTGCCGCGGCGGCCGGCGATTGCCGGCATCGATGGCGCGAACGTGCTGTCATATGTGGACGTGCTGCGAGGTGCGCCGGTCGGACAGCGCGTCGCCGTGATCGGCGCGGGCGGCATCGGCTTCGACGTCAGCGAATTTCTGCTGCATCGCGCGGGCGACCCGCTGCCCATGCCGCGCGACGCGTGGCTCGACGAATGGGGTGTGGATCTTGCCGTGCAGGAGCGCGGCGGCCTGAAACCGCCCGCGCCGGCGCAGCCACCGCGGCAGATATGGCTATTGCAGCGCAAGGCCGGCAAGCTCGGCATGGGGCTCGGCAAGACCTCCGGCTGGGTGCATCGAGCGACGCTGGCGAGGAACGGCGTGAAAATGCTTGGCGGCGTGTCGTATCTGGAGATCAGCGCGCGCGGGTTGAAGATCGCGCGCGAAGACGTCGAGGAATGGCTCGAAGTGGATACGATCGTGGTATGCGCGGGGCAGGAATCGCTGCGCGATCTGCATTCGCAGCCGGAGGCAGGACAAGCGCATCGGGCCGGGGGGCCGCGCTATCACCTGATCGGCGGGGCGAAGGTCGCGACCGAACTGGACGCGAAACGCGCGATTCGCGAAGGCGCGGAAGTGGCGGCGGCGCTGTGAAGGCAGCGGTCCGCCGACCGGGTCAAGGCCATATTCAAGGCAAATTCAAGGCAAATTCATCGCCGAGCCAAAACCAAACCAGCCCCCACGTGAACCTCAGGCGAGCCCCTTCTTCCGGTAGTCGAACCAGAAAGACAGCCCCACGCTCGCCAGAATCACAATAGTCGCGACCACCGTGGAGCGCGTTACCGGCTCGCCGAGCAGCAGCGCACCGAGCGCCACGGCCACCACCGGGTTCACGTACATGCAGCTGCTGGCAATGATCGGGCTGGTGTGCCGGATCAGAAAACCGTACGCGACATAGGCGGCCATCGTACCGATCAGCATCAGGTAGATGAACGCCAGCAGCGGCAGCCAATGCAGCTCGAGCATCCGTTCGCCCGAGACCCATGCGACCAGCGTGGACATCGCGCCGCCCAGACCGATTTGCAGCGACGTCGAAAGAAACAGGTCCGAAGGCAGCTTCAGCCGACCGGCCAGATGCGCGCCGCCCGCCCAGAAAAGCGCGCCGCACAGAATCGCCAGGCTGCCGCCCGCCGAGCCCGGCGCGCTGTCGCCGTGGCTGAGAATCGCAATGCCGGCCAGACCGAGGCCGACCGCGAACCACTCGCCCCGGCCGATCTTGCGCCCCGCCACCGCCGCGATCACGGTCGCGAACAGCGGCACGGTGGCGACCATCACCGCCGCCGTGCCGGTGCCGACCGTGCGCATCCCATAGGCAAGCATGCCGCTCGACAGACCGACCAGCATGGTGCCGACCAGCCCGGCATTGCGGATTTCGGCCGCGCCCGGCCAGACCGGGTTGCGCCGCGCCGCGAAAACGAAGAGCCCTACGCCGGCGAACAGATTGCGCAGCCCCGAGAGCAGCAGCGGCGGAAACGACCCCAGCGCGACGTGCACGGCAAGATAGGTCGACCCCCACACGAGATAGACGACGGCGAGCGCGAGCACGAGCTGGCCGTTGCGCGACTGCGGCAAACGGAGCGGGAAACCACGCGGAAAACGGCTTGGGGTTTGCAGCGACATGCGTTCAACCCGCCCATGCCGCTCGAGGTGCTGCGCCCCCGCTGAAGACCCTGAGGCGGGACGGCGGACACCGCATCGGCGATACGGTCTGACGGGCGAGGCTGACGGACATGTTGGTGGAACGGAAGGACGATAGATGGCCAAGGGAGCCACAACGCCGCGGCGGCCGAAACGGAGCGGGCCACGGCGAACACGCGCCGAATGGTCGGCGCGCATCGCATTATGCAGTAAGCGCCCACCGCGTCGCTTGAAAGAATCGTAACTATTTGGCTTACTGCAACAAAGTTGGCCTTGGGGTAGATCGCCGGCCGGGCTGTTCATGATTCGGCATCCGTAATGTTCGGGCGGATGGGTTCGGGCGGATGGGTTCGGGCGGATGGGTTCGGGCGGATGGGTTCGGGCGGATGGGTTCGGGCGGATGGCGGCCGGCTTGAACACGGGGCACGGGGCATGCAATTTCTCCGGCGGTTGGCATCGCGTGGCAAACGGGCGGTGCCTGCCGCTGCGACACTGGCGCGTCCGCCCTGTGCAAAAGTCGGACAGCAGCGACCCCGTGCTAACATTCACCTTTCGATCGCGCCCGTACGACTGCATTGCGGCGCCCGCCTCATCCCCTTTCGCTATCCACCGGCTATCTCGATGCGCCTTCCGACTTCCCGTGCCTTCTCCCGCTTGCGCCCGCCCCGCGCAACCGGTTGCGCGCGCGTGGAGTTCATGCCGCGCCGTACTGGCGAGCCGTCCCGAACGCTCCCGCTCCACGCCGCCCGGCGCCCGATCTAACGCTGCCCGCTCCATTGCCTGGGCCGCGTTGTCGGGCTCCGGGCCGATCTCATCCGCACGCTGTTCCCCTACATGCAGATCGAATTGGAGTACCCATCGTGAAAAAGACGAAAACCTGTTACCTGACCGAGCTCGACGTCGCCCGTCTCGAGAAGCACGCGGCCGCGCCGGGAGCCGACGCGCGTTTGCAGGACATGCTCGACGACGTCCTGGAGCGCGCCGTGATCGTCGATTCGCACGAGATCCCGGCCAATGTCGTCACGATGAATTCGCAAGCCACGCTCGTCGACGAAACCAGCGGCGAGCACATGACCTGGACGGTGGTCTATCCGCCCAACGCGGACTTCGCGCACGGTCGCCTGAACGTGTTCTCGCCGGCCGGCCTCGCCTTGCTCGGCGCGAAGCGCGGCGAGCGCATCCGCTTCACGCCGCCGAGCGGCACGGAGAAAGTGCTGAAGCTGGAAAAAATCCTGTTTCAACCCGAAGCCGCCGACGATTTCACGCTGTAAGCACAGCGCCACGCCGTAGCAAAAGCATCGCGCCGCATCGGGACGCCGGCCGCTCCGACACGCAGCCTGCGCGTGGCCGACCGCTGCGCTATCCGCCATCCGGCGTTTCCGGACGGGTTGCCAAGCAGCGGGCGGCCGGTGTATCGTGTGCGCTGCTAACGCGGGGGTCCTGCGTCGCACGGAGGTTGGAGGTCCGTGTTGCGTGGGTGAGAAATACCCTTTGAACCTGATCTGGATAATGCCAGCGCAGGGAAGCGTACGGATTTCGCACTCCAGCCTGATCGCCTCACCTCTCGCGATTTCCGACCACTTCCGTCTCGTCTCCTGCTTAGCCGCCCCACATAGCTTTGCAATGGAGATACGCATGAACGCCAACCCGAAGTTCCTTTCCGCCGACGCGCATGTCGACGAAGCCGCCGTCGCGCCGCTGCCGAATTCCCGCAAGGTCTACGTGACCGGCTCGCGTCCCGACATCCGCGTGCCGATGCGCGAAATCTCGCAGGCCGACACGCCCGACAGCTTCGGTGGCGAGAAGAATCCGCCGGTCTTTGTCTACGACACGTCAGGCCCCTACTCCGATCCGGAAGCCAGAATCGACATCCGCGCCGGTTTGCCGGCCCTGCGTCAGGCATGGATCGAAGAGCGCGGCGACACCGAAGCGCTGACCGGCCTGTCGAGCGACTTCGGCCGCGAACGCGCCGCCGACACGGCAACCGCCGACCTGCGCTTCCAGGGCCTGCACCGCACGCCGCGCCGCGCAATCGCCGGCAAGAACGTCTCGCAAATGCACTACGCGCGTAAAGGCATCATCACGCCGGAAATGGAGTACATCGCGATTCGCGAGAACCAGCGCCGCGCCGAGTATCTGGAAAGCCTCAAGACGAGCGGCCCGAACGGCGAAAAGCTCGCGGCGATGATGGGCCGCCAGCATCCGGGCCAGGCGTTCGGCGCGAGCGCGTTCGGTCCGAACGGCCTCACCGAAATCACGCCGGAGTTCGTGCGCGAAGAGGTGGCGCGCGGCCGCGCGATCATCCCGAACAATATCAATCATCCGGAAAGCGAGCCGATGATCATCGGCCGCAACTTCCTCGTGAAGGTGAATGCGAACATCGGCAACTCGGCGGTGACGTCTTCCATCGGCGAGGAAGTCGACAAGATGACGTGGGCGATCCGCTGGGGCGGCGACACGGTGATGGATCTCTCGACCGGCAAACACATTCACGAAACGCGCGAATGGATCATCCGCAACAGCCCGGTGCCGATCGGCACGGTGCCGATCTACCAGGCGCTGGAAAAGGTCAACGGCAAGGCCGAAGACCTGACGTGGGAAATCTTCCGCGACACGCTGATCGAACAGGCTGAGCAGGGCGTCGACTACTTCACGATTCATGCGGGCGTGCGTCTGCAATATGTGCCGCTGACGGCGAAGCGCATGACGGGCATCGTCTCGCGCGGCGGCTCGATCATGGCGAAGTGGTGTCTCGCTCACCACAAGGAAAGCTTCCTGTACGAGCATTTCGAAGACATCTGCGAAATCATGAAGGCGTATGACGTGGCCTTTTCGCTCGGCGACGGCCTGCGTCCCGGCTCGATCTACGACGCCAACGACGAAGCACAGCTCGGCGAACTGAAGACGCTCGGCGAACTCACGCAGATCGCGTGGAAGCACGACGTGCAGACCATGATCGAAGGCCCGGGCCACGTGCCGATGCAGCTCATCAAGGAGAACATGGACCTGCAACTGGAATGGTGCGACGAAGCGCCGTTCTACACGCTGGGACCGTTGACCACCGACATCGCGCCGGGCTACGACCACATCACCTCGGGCATCGGCGCGGCGATGATCGGCTGGTTCGGCACGGCCATGCTGTGCTACGTCACGCCGAAGGAGCACCTCGGCTTGCCGAACAAGGACGACGTCAAGACCGGCATCATCACCTACAAGCTCGCCGCGCACGCCGCCGATCTGGCGAAGGGCCATCCGGGCGCGCAGGTGCGTGACAATGCGCTTTCGAAAGCGCGCTTCGAATTCCGTTGGGAAGACCAGTTCAACCTCGGTCTCGACCCGGACAAGGCGCGCGAATTCCACGACGAAACACTGCCGAAGGATTCGGCCAAGGTCGCGCATTTCTGTTCGATGTGCGGGCCGCACTTCTGCTCGATGAAAATCACGCAGGACGTACGCGAGTTCGCCGCGCAACAAGGCGTCACCGACGACGAAGCGCTGAAGAAAGGCATGGAAGTGAAGTCGATCGAGTTCATGAAGAAAGGCGCTGAAATTTATCAGCGGCAGTAAGGTTCGGACGCGGATGGAGCGTTAGCGCTGCGCGGTTCCATCCGCCATCCGGTCCGCCACACCTCTGCATTGCAGTATCGAAGCCCGCCACCGGCGGGCTTTTGCGTTTCCAGCGGCCGGGCACACCGCGTGCTACAGGAAGGGAAACATTTGATTACGAAACCGTCAGTTCGTTGACAGGTGCACACATCCGGATACGGGCTGCGGCGATAACATCAAATGGAAGAAGGGTGACTACTTCCAATCACAACTACCGGAGTCAGCATCATGAAATCGATTCGTCAAATCAGTACGCTCGCGGCCATCGTCGCAGTGGCGGTCAGTCTTTCCGCGTGTGAAGGCATGAGCCGGCAAGGCCGCGATACGGCCATCGGCGCGGGCCTGGGCGGTGCGGCGGGCGCGGCGGTCGGCGGCAATGCGCTGTCGACGATCGGCGGCGCGGCGGCGGGCGGCGTCATCGGGCATGAGGTGGGCAAATGAGGTGGGCCAGCAAGCGGACGCCGGCATCTCGCGAGCGACTCTGCAACGAGGTGAAATAAGCCGTTACGGATTTGCAATCCGGCTGGCGTCGCGGCAGCGTAAGCTGGTGCCGTGACGCCCCAACGGCGGCGTTCGATTCAACCAGGAGCGCCTCATGAAGTCCCGCCTCATCAATAAGGTGTGTGCGATCGGCCAGCAGTTGCCGGGGTCCTTTTCCGGTGGTTCCTTTACCCGTCTTTCGCGTCTTTCGCGTCTTTCACACACGGGCCTTGCGCTTGGCGGCGTGGTGTGCGCTCTCACGCTCTCCGGCTGCTATTACCCGTACGGCTACTATCCGGCGGGCTACTACCCGCCGTACTACGCGACGGTGCCGGCCACCGCCACGCAGCAACAGGTGCCCGTGGGGCAAGTCGACTCATCCGCAGATCAACAGCAACAGCAGCAACAGGCGCAAGCTCAAGCGGCCCAGCAAAGCCCGCCGCCCGCGTACGCTGTCGCGCCGCCGCCGGTTTATGTCGCGCCGGCTTATCCCGTCTACTATCCGCCGCCGGTCTACCCGGCCTATTATGGCTATCCGGGCTGGTATGCACCGTCGGTCTCGATCGGCTTCGGGTTCGGTGGATACTGGGGCGGTCATGGTGGCGGCTGGGGCGGTCACGGTCACGGGCATGGGCATTGAAAGCCGCCTTACGATTCCCCCTCGTTTGATGTTTCGGCCGATGCGCCTCCCGCACGGACTCGCGCATTGGTCGCCGTCTTGTGCGCCGTGCGGCCACGCGTGGGCGCAAGACGCGCTCCCAGCTCCACACCGCTTCGCCCGTAGTTTCCCTTCTTGACGCAGCCGGGCGGCGCTCTATGCTTCGGTAAGCCGCACGCAGTACCCGCTTAATAAGGCGCCCAGGCCGTTCCGCACGTGCCGCCGGCGCCCATCCGTCATGCCAGAGCGACGCGCCCCTTCATGCGCAGTGGCGCGTCGAGTTCGAACAACAACGAAGGAGACGTGATGTTCCACCAGCTACTCACCCCTGTCGGCAATTCGCTATTGCCCTCGTTCCTCGTCGCGGCCCTGCCGATCATCGTCGTGCTGCTTCTGCTGGGCTGGGCGCGCCGGCCGGCCTGGCAGGCGTCGCTCGCGGGCTTGATCGTCGGCCTGATCGTGGCGGTCTTTGTCTGGCAGTTTCCGGTGGGACTCGCGGTCAATTCCGTGGTCGCCGGCGCGGTGTTCGCCTGCTGGCCGGTCATGTGGATCGTCTTCACGGCGATCCTGCTTTACAACATCTCGCAGCGCTCGGGCCGCTTCGCGGCCTTTCGCATGTGGATGATCGACAACCTGCCGAACGACCGGCGCGTCGTGCTGGTGGTGATCGGGTTTTCGTTCGGCGCGCTGCTCGAAGGCATTTCCGGCTTCGGCACGCCGGTCGCCATCACCAGTTCGTTGCTGATTCTGCTCGGCTTTCCCACGCTCGAAGCGCTCACCTTCACGCTGATCTTCAATACCGCGCCGGTCGCCTTCGGCGCGCTCGGCGTGCCGATCACCGTGCTCGGCGCGGTCACGCACCTGCCGGCCGATTCGCTCGCCAAAATGGTCGGCCGCCAGTTGCCGTTCTTCGCCTTCCTGCTGCCCTTCTATGTGATCAGCGTCTATGCGGGCTTTCGCAACATGCTGAAGGTGTGGCCGGTGCTGCTGGTATCTGGCGCGAGCTTCGCGCTGACCCAGTTCGTCGCCTCGAACTTCGTGAACTACAGCCTGACCGACGTGCTGTCGTCGATGGTCTCGCTCATCCTGACGATTGCGTTCCTGCGCGTCTGGCGCCCCGCGGCGGATCCGGAATTCGCGGTCAACATCGACCGGGTCGGCGAGGTGCGCGGCAAGATCGGCGGCGGCCAGGGCTGGTATCCGTGGATCATCGTGTCGGTGGTGGTGATCGTCTGGACCGTGGCGAAGATCTTCCTGATTGGCGACGTCAAGGTGCCGTGGCCCGGCCTCGACAAGGCCGTGTTCATCACGCTGTACAACACGCCGTATGGCGCGGTGTGGGACTTCCAGCCGCTCGCGACCGGCACCGCCATTCTCGTCGCCGCGCTGATCACCGCGTTCGTCGTCAAACTGAGCCCGCGCGAGTTCGGCGCGGCGATCGCGGACACGTGGGTGCAGACGCGCATCGCCATCCTCACAGTGGCGACCATCGTCGGGCTCGCGTATCTGATGAACTACTCGGGGCTCACGTACACGCTCGGGTTGGGCGTCGCTTCGGTCGGACCATTTTTCCCGCTGGTGTCGGCGTTCCTCGGCTGGGTCGCGGTGTTCCTGTCCGGCAGCGATACGTCGGGCAACGCGCTGTTCGGCAACCTGCAGGTGGTGGCGGCCAACCAGTTGAATCTCAATCCGATCCTGATGGCGGCGACCAACTCCTCGGGCGGCGTGATGGGCAAGATGATCTCGCCGCAAAACATCTCGACCGGAGTGGCGACCACAGAACTCAAAGGCAAGGAAGGCGTGGTGTTCGCCAAAACGTTCAAGCATTCGATGCTGTTGACGGTGCTACTCGGCGTGCTGGTCTGGGTGCAGCAGAATTTCCTGCAGTGGATGATTCCGCACTGAGCGGAGCGCAATGAGGCGAGGCGAGGCGGGTCGGAGCGAAGCGGATTGGGCCGAGTGGGGCCGGGGCGGGCCGGATCGGGGCGGGTCGGGGCGGGTCGCGCGGGTTGGGGGCGGCCCGCTCGGCCCATTTGTCCGCTCACGCATTTCAGGGCCGCCCGGCCAGACAGCTGACGCAAAATAATTCACGAACGTCGAGCGAATGCCCGTTCCCGCCTGACTGCTCTGTTGCAGCACACCATCCTGATCGTAGTTTTTCTCACATCAGCGTGAGAATTGCTCGTTTTGCGCATGCCGCCGCTGCCCTTACGATCACAACCATCAGACGCCTTTCATCTCCCGGATCTTGCCGTTTCATTCCAGCCTGAAACGTTTCGCACGATCGCGCTGTTACGATGCGCTGGCGTCTCGACTCAACCGCGCGCGGCGCCACCCTCATGAATGCCAAGAACCTGCTGCAGTTGCTGATCCTCGCCGCCCTGTGGGGCGCCTCGTTCCTGTTTATCCGCGTCGGCGTAACCGACTTCGGCGTGGCACCGCTGATGGCGCTGCGCGTCGGCATCGGCGCGGCCTTTCTCGCCGTCGTGCTGGTCGCGCGACGCCCGCTGCGCCAATCAGCGGCCATCCTGCGCACGCGAGCCTTTCCACTGCTGGTGGTCGGCATCCTGAATTCGGCGGCGCCCTTCTGCCTGTTCGCCTATGCCGAGCTGACGCTGTCGGCGGGCGTGACCTCCGTGATCAATGCGAGCACGCCGCTGTGGGGCGCGCTGGTGGGCTTTCTCTGGCTGCGCGACCGGCTGAGCGCGCTACGCACGCTCGGGCTGGTGATCGGCTTTCTGGGCGTATTGATGCTGGTGTGGGATCAGATTGCCGCGCCGAACGGCACGCCCGCAACGCCGCTCACCACGGCGCTCGCGGCCGCTGCCGCGCTGTGCGCCACGCTGCTGTACGGCGTTGCCGCCAATTACACCAAGCGCCATCTGACGGGTGTCGACGCGCTGACCGTCGCGACCGGCACCATGACCGGCGCCACGCTCGTGCTGTTGCCGCTCGCCGTGATCTACTGGCCGGCGGCGCCGGTCTCGCTGCACGCATGGGGCGCGGTGATCGCGCTCGGCGTCGCGTGTACCGGCGTGGCGTATATGCTGTTCTTCCATCTGATCGCGGTGGCCGGACCGGCGCGCGCCATTACCGTGACCTTCGTCATTCCGATCTTCGGCATTCTGTGGGGCGCGCTGTTTCTCGGCGAGAGCGTGTCGCCCGGCATGCTGGAAGGTTGCGGCGTGATCCTGGTCGGCACCGCGCTGGCCACCGGCGTCGTCAAACGCCTGCCGTGGATCGGAACGCGCCGCGCGGATACCTGAAAACCGCTTCGTTCGCGCGACGCTTCCCGGCGTCGCCGGTATTGCCGTTCTTCCCGCCGTTGCGCAGGCCGCACCGCGGCAACTCCCAGGCACAAAAAATAGCCCGCACTCCACAGGAGTGCGGGCGAAACCGTCGCCCTACGAGGATAGGCGACGGGGCCACCGAGGCCATGCGCTGCACGCGCGGGCCATCATCGGGCTGAGCAGCGGTTCGTTGGCCGATGCTGGAATGGTCTGGAGCCGTTGACCGGATCGTCGAACCGACGGCTCGCCGCAAACCCACGCGGGGCAAGCCGTCCCGGCTCCACGAGCTGACAGAAGCAGCTTGTGTGCCAGTTTGCCAAACGACTGGAGCCGTAGAGGGCAAGCGGTTGATTCTTATTGGGTTTTCTTACAGGAGAAAACGGTGGCAGCGGCCGGGAGGCAGGCTTTGAAGGTTACGTCACCGGGGTAACGTCACGTTACATGCGGCCGCACGAGGTGGCCGCACGAGGTGGCCGCACGAAGTGGCCGCATCGAGTGGCAATGGGCCGGTTGCCATTGCGGATATGGCACCCGGACCCGGAACAGTGGCAAGGACCGCTCAAGGCATCGGCCACTTCGTTCGACGCGCCGCCGTGTGGCGCATCCGCAAGCCGGTTGGCCGCCGCGAGTCACGCGGGCTCAAGGCTGCGCCGCACACCAGCGCCAGGACGAGCAAGCTCGCGGCCCACATCCAGTAAGGAATCACGTCGAACATGGCCAGCTCCCATTGAATGCCGGTTCGTACCGGTATTCCGGGAGCGAAGCAAAACACATGCGCACGCGGGCGATCTCTTTCCGGCCGCGCGTGGCTTCATATCCGGCGATAGACATGCGTGCATAAAAAAACCCGCCCGAAGTTCAATCCCGGGCGGGTTCAGACATTCAGACAGCGTTCGAGCCGGCTGCGCCTCAGTGCAGCTGGTCGACCATCAGACTCATGATCTGCTTGGCCTGCGGGCTTTCGTCGATTGCGCCCTTATCGTTGACGACGGCCACGCGCGTCTGGTCAGGCGTTATCGCGCGCACGTTCACGAGATACTGCTTGGCCACTTTTTCCTTCTTGCCGTGGAACACCTGGCTCCAGAAGCCCTGTTCCGCCGACGTCATATCCTTCGGATCGACGTAGCGCACGAAGTACAGGCCACGAGTCAGGTCGCGGTCGTCGACGGTGAAGTTGCTGCGGTCGAGCGCGAGGCCCACGCGCAGCCAGGCGCGGTCGTAGGGCTCGCCGAGCGTAAGTTCGGTGGAAGAGAACTGCGCCGAAGTATTGTTCGCCGCATCCGCGTCCGGCATGGGCTGCTGCGCGGACAGCGCGACATTCTGCGCCGCCGTGGCCGCAGCCGCCGACTTCGCGCCCGCCGTTGCCGCGTTAGGCGCCGTTTGCGCACCGGCCGGCGAGAGCTCGGCGCTTTGCGTGCCGCCCGGCTTCGCGCGCGAATCGGCCAGCGCCAGCGCTGCCTGCAGCCGCTTCAGATATTCCTGTTCGAGGCCCGGATCGTTCGGCTTCGGCACCCAGGTGCTCGAATCGTTGTTCGTGCCGGTCAGCGCCTCGCGCATGCCCTTCTGGCTGATGAACACGTAGGTGCCGCCATTCGGCGCCGCTTCGAGACGCGTGCGGTACTTGTTGCGCTCCGAGGTCACATAGCTGTTGCCCATTGCCTTGGAGAGCGTGTTGCGGATCAGGCCGTCGTTGATCTGCGCGTGCGTTTCGTTCCAGTCGGTTTCCATCACGCCCTTGTCGCGCTGGTCGACCACCAGCAGGAAACCCTGCTCCTGCCAGAAACGGCGAATCTGCGCCCACGCCTGGTCGGGCGTCCTGTTGTCGATGACCAGCCAGCTTTCCGTGCCGTCGCGCTGGATATGCATGCCGGCGACCTGCGGCACCACCACCACGGAGTTGGCCGACGGCGCCTGCGCCTGGACCTGCTGGAGCGTGGACAACGAGGTTTCGCCGCCCTGCGGGGGCAACGAACGCTGATCGGCCGTCTCATCAATCATGTTCGGCGGGACGGCGAGTGACACCTGCTTCGATTTCGAGTCGCTCTTGTAGTCGATTTTGGTCGGCGACGACGTGCCGCAGCCGGCGACCAGACCGCCTGCCATCAGCATTACTGCAAACCGCTTGGTAAGACGAAGATCAGTCATGTTCGGGGAATCCTTCCGCTACGCCACGGCAAGTTTCCGTGGATCAACCCAACATTTTACCGATCCCGGCGACCTGTGTGCAAAAACCCGGGTTTGCCTGTGAAATAAGCCGTGTGAGCCGCCGCGAAACGGCCCCGGATCGACGCACGCGAACGTTCCGCAAACGCCTCGGCGAGGCAACCCATTCGTGGGTTTTCAGGGACTCGCGTTCGCGCCCGGAACGCGCCTGCCACGCGGCAGATTTAACAATTGCCCACATTTCCCAAGCATCTGTCAGATACGCCCTACCCACTCGTCAGAGCATTGATTCAACGGTCTTTTACGGGACCTTGGTTCTGGCAATTTTGAGATCTCAAAATAATCGAATTCCGCTTCTGGTAACGGTCAGAGAACCCTAGTGATATCTTGAAATGGAAATTTCAAGAAGCCTTCGAAGGCCCGGACCGAGAGACGACCGTCATGCCACTGCCCATCTTCCCGCCGATTTTCGCCGCCTGTGCAATCGCCGTTGCCGTGTCGTGCGTCAGTACCGAGGCACGCGCGCAACTGGGCGGAGCCATGCCGGTTCAGGCGGATTCGAACGCGACCGCGCCGCGCAGCCTGCTGAACGGTGCGCTGCGCATGCGCACGCTGACCGACGCGGGCAACACGACCATCAACGAGTACGCCACGAACACCGGCCAGATCATCGCCTACACGTGGCAAGGGCCAACCATGCCGGACCTGCGCGCCCTGCTCGGAACCTACGCCGACTCGTATCGCGCGGGCGCCGAAGCAGCGGGCGCCGACGGCAATCTGCATGTCTCGCGCGTGGCGCGGCCGGACGTGGTCGTGGAATCCGGCGGCCCGATGCGCGGCTACGTGGGCCGCGCATGGTTGCCCACGGCGCTGCCCGCCGGCGTCACGGCCGACGATTTCCAGTGACGCGCACAGCCTCGCGACTCCGCCTCCCCCCTGCTCACGACGCCATGAAACCCACCCTTCGCCTTCACGCCCTGCTCCTCGTCTGCGCCGCCTTCGCGGGGTGCGGCGGCGGTGGCGGCAGCACCCCGGCCGCCACCTCCCAGACCACCCCGGCCAGCCCGGCCACTCCGGCCAGCAGCCCGGCTGCGGCGAGCGCGCCGCCCGCCGCGTCGAACGGCTCCGTACCGCAGTCGACTACGCCCAATGTCCAGCCGATCATGGTCACTGCCGCGCCGGGCCTGACGCGCAACATGCTGACGACCAGCGTCACCGTCTGTCAGCCCGGCACCGGCAACTGCGCGACGATCGACAACGTACAGGTCGACACCGGCTCGCACGGCCTGCGGATTCTCGCGTCCGCGCTGCCGGCGAGCCTCCCGCTCGCGGCAATCGCGTCGGGCGGCGGCATGGCGGGCGAGTGCGCGGTGTTCGGCGGCGGCTACACGTGGGGCGCGGTGCGCAGCGCGGACGTGCGCATGGCCGGCCAGCTGGCCGCGTCGATCCCGATCCAGACCATCGCCGACCCGGCGGTGCCCACCGTGCCCGCCGACTGCGCGGGCTCCGGCCGCGCCATGCAGACGGTGGCGGGCCTGCGCTCGAACGGCATTCTCGGCGTCGGCCTGTTCGCGGCCGACTGCGGCAGCGGCTGCGTCAATAGCGCGCTGCCGCGCTGGTACTACAGTTGCGACGCGAGCGGCGCCTGCCAGGCAAGCACGCAGGCGCTCGCGCAACAGGTGACCAATCCGGTCAGCCGCTTCGCGCTCGACAACAACGGCGTGGTGATCGACCTGCCGGCCATCGCCGACGCCGGCGCGGCGAGCGTATCGGGCTCGATGATCTTCGGCATCGGCACCCAGGCGAACAACACGCTCGGCGGCGCCAGCGTCCTCAAGGCGAATTCGGTGACGGGCTACGTCGTCACCACGAGCGGCGGCCAGACGTATTCGCAAAGCTACCTCGACAGCGGCTCGAACGGGCTCTTCTTCAGCAATAGCCAGTTGCCGCAGTGCGGCTTCTGGTACTGCCCGCCCTCGGTGCAGGCCGCGAGCGCCGCGATCACGGGCACGGACGGCGCGTCGAGCATGGTGTCGTTTGCGATCGGCAATTCGAGCGCGCTGTTCGCGTCGGCGAACAACGCGTTCAATAACCTTGCCGGCGTGGCCAGCAGCGGCTTCGGCTGGGGCCTGCCGTTCTTCTTCGGACGACGCGTCTATACGGCGATCGCCTCGCGCGAGACGTCGGCAGGCCCAGGTCCTTACTACGCGTTCTGAGCGCGCGGCTTCTTTCGTCGCTGAAAATTCCCAAACTCGCCGAACGCACAGATTTGATATCGACCGACTGCGATAATTTCCGCTTTCCGGCTAACTGCCTTCCAGTTAGTTAGTCATGCAAATTCTGGAATTGTCGGCAGATGGAAGAACCCACTTTTTCGCTCGATCACTTCGAGCAGCTCGTTTATACGCAACAGCACGTCAAGGCTTCCATCCAGTTCATTGCCGCGCTCGCGCTTCTGCAGCAGAAGCGCGGCAAGCTGGACGGCAGCTTTCTTGCGTCGGGCATCGCCGATCTGCCGCCTGAAGAGCAACGCCAGCGCTTCTGCACACGTCTCGCGAGCGCGGCTTCGACCCTGTTCGCCGACCCGGCGTTCAGGCTGCCGCCCGAGTGCTTCAGGCTGCTGCTGACCCTGCACGAATGGGCCGGCCTGGTGTTCTCGTGCACGGCGTTCGGCAATGCGGACCATGTCGCCCGCAACCTGAATCCGCGTGGCCAGGATAACGCCCAGTTTCTGCCGGGCGACAGCTTCGTCGAGAAACTCTGCGTTCTCTACTCCACCGAATCGGAACTCGAACTCGATTTCGCGGCGCTGTGGGCGTACAACAAATCCCTCGCCGCCTGTCTCGCGCTGGTATTGCTGGCGCCGGTCTTCAAGGGCTCGGCGAGTGCGCACATCAAGCGCGAGGCGCTGATGGAATGGCTTCCCGGCAAACTGCAGCAGATCGCCGACCTCGACGACCTGCCCACGGCCTTGCTGCACAACGCGTATATGTTTTGCAGCTATGCGGACACGCCGCGGCGGCACGAGATCAAACGCGACATCAACGCACTGGTGCGCCGCAAGCTGGACCAGCTCGGGCTGACCGACCTTCCCGCATCGCAGCCGTCGCGCGCGAAGAGCCGCAAGCAGCGCGGTAAAAAGCCGCTCATGCTGGTCGTGCTCGAATGGTTCGGCGGCGCGCACTCCATCTACCGCACGCACTCGCGTACGCTCGAAGCCGCGCGCGAGCATTTCGAGGTGGTGGCCTTCAGCTTCGGCTACGCTATCGACGATATCGGGCGCGCGGTGTTCGACCGCTTCATCGAACTGGAGGAGCCGGAATACCTCGGCGAATGTCTGAAAACGATCCGCGACTTTGCCGAGGCGGAGCGGCCCGACGTGCTCTATATGCCGAGTGTCGGCATGTTCGCGCTGACGGTGTTCATGTCGAACCTGCGCGTTGCGCCGCTGCAGATCGCCGGGCTCGGCCATCCGGCCACCACTCACTCCGACAAGATCGACTACGTGAGCGTCGAGGAAGACTACGTCGGCGACCCGGCCTGCTTCAGCGAACGTCTGCTGAAGCTGCCGAAAGACGGTCAGCCGTACCGGCCGTCGGTGGCGCTGCCGGATATCGTCGCGGAAGTGCCGCCTTCGCGTGAAACGCTGGAGGTGGTCATCACGGCGAGCGCAATGAAGCTCAATCCCGGTTTTCTCGAAGCGTGCCGCGAGATCGGCGCGCGCGCTGCAACGCCGGTCGAGTTTCACTTCATGAGCGGCGTGCCTTACGGTTTGCCGCTCGATCGCATGCGCGAAGTCATTCGCCAGGCGCTGCCGCGCGCGGTCGTGCACGGCTTTCACGATTACGCGGATTATCTGGCGCGGGTCAATCGCTCCGACCTCTTTCTCAGCCCGTTTCCGTTCGGCAATACCAACGGTATCGTCGACGCGCTCACGCTGGGGTTGCCCGGCGTCTGCAAGCGCGGGCCGGAAGTGTTCGAACGGATCGACGGCGCGCTGTTCGAGCGCGTGGGCATGCCGTCGTGGACAACGGCGGAGAGCGTGGAGGATTACATTGCCGCAGCCGTGCGAATGATCGACGCGCACGGTGAGCGCATGGCCTTGCGGCTGCGTTTGATCGACACGCAGGCGGTGGAGCGCTGCTTTGAAGGGCGGCCGCAGGCGTTTGGTGAAAGCGTGCTGCGACTGGTGCGGGACAAGCAGCGCCAACGCGAGGAGGCGGTGGTTTGAGGGGGGCGCTGCTTGAGGGTCGTCACTGCTTGAGGGTCGTCACTGCTTGAGGGTCGTCACGGCTTGAGGGTCGTCACGGCTTGAAGGCTGTCATGGTTTTCCTCGTCACGGCTCGCTTTTGCACCGTAACTTGCCTTGTGACGCCACTTGCCACTCGACTTGCCGTGGCGCGTGGCGCGATGCGCTATTCCGTCGCGTTCGCGGGCGGGGCTACAAGATTTTCCGGCGCGAGCCAGTTGAATGCGCTCAGTGTCGGCCCGTGGAACGTGCACTCGGCGGCGGCTGGCGTGGCGGTCTTTTGCGGTTTGGCGGGTTTGAGCGAGAGTGCTTCGGTCGCCGAAGCACCTGATGCACCGGATGCACCGGATGCACCAACGGACACCGCCGAAGCCGGCAACACCGCAGACGCCACCTGTGCGGCCGAAGCGGCCACCGGCGCTTTCGCCACTGAAGCCACTGAAGCCGCCGAATCCATCACCACCACATGCTCGATCGATCCCTCGACCACCACCCGCGAGCCGTCGATACCTGCGCCCGCATGAGCGATCTTCAGCGTATCCGCCGACGTATCCGCCAGCCTGCTTCGCATCAACTGCTCACACGCGTCCGTGTTCTTATAGACAGCCGTACAGCCGGCCAACAACGCAGCAGCCGTGACGCAAGCGATAGAGAGAATCCGAATCTTCATTGACGTTCCGTTTTTCAAGCCGTCGGCAATTGTAGCTTACGGGCCGCTTGACCTGCACCCGCTCGGCGCGCCGGTTGCGTGCCCCTTCAATGCCAGAAGCAACGTACGGGCCGCATATGGCAACGGACACCTTCACGGCCTATCCGGGCGCGAGTGACACAGTGACCGCTTGACCGCAGCGGCTTGCACCGGCATCGTGTTGACCGGCCGCCGTCCTTCCAGCGCGCCGCAGGCTTCCCGACCCGGCCTCGCGATCAACAGCGCTTCGCCCTCTCAATCTTCTCAACGTGTGCCGACCAGTTCTCCCGCATGTTCAGCCTTGCCCTGCTTGCCATCGCGGGTTACACCGCCACCAACATCGACAACCTGTTCGTGCTGCTCGCCTTCCTCGCGGAAGCGGGCGGCGAGCGGCGTCGCGTGATCGCCGGCCAGTGTGCGGGTTCGCTGACCTTGATCGTGGGGTCGATGTTGCTCGCCGCATTGCTCAAGCATCTGCCGGCGGGCTATGTCGGATTGCTCGGCATCCTGCCGATCGGCGTCGGACTCGCCAAGGCATGGGAGCGCTTTGGCCCGCGCAACGCGCAACAGGAGGAAGCGCGGCGGACCGCCGGCGAGCCGTCCGCGGCGCGCGCCTCATCCTGGTGGGTGGTGGCCTGCGTCGCCATCGCCAACGGTTCCGACAATCTCGCTGTTTATGTGCCGCTGTACGCGAGCCATTCACACAGCGAGGGCGCATTCATCTCGCTCGTCTTTTTCGTGATGATCGGACTCTGGTGCGCGGGCGCCGCGTGGCTCGTCAAACATCCACGGCTCGGCGCGCCGATCCGGCGCTACGGCACCGCGCTGCTACCGCTGATCCTGGTGGTGATCGGCGTCTCGGTGATCGTGCAGAACGATACGCCGCGAATCGTATTCGGGCTCTGAGCAACACTCGTGGAGTGACGACGAGCGGCAGATCAGCAAGAGAATCGATGAAAAAAACGGCACGGTCCGTGCAAAGATGCGCAGTTGTCCAGCGCGCGATGCCGCACGACCGCCAGGCGCGCGACCGCTCAGTTCGACGGCGTTTGCGGTTGCACGTAGGTCCGTACGCCGGCGAGCGGTGACCCATAGCCGCCGGAATTCGTGTGGTTCGGCAAGCCGTTGACCAGTTGCGCGCGCGGATCGGTCGGATTCAGGTTCATTTCCCCTGCCTGCTGGTTGCCGTGCGTCGGATATTCGCTGCCTCGCGCTGCGTTCGGCATCAAACGCGTGCTGTTTTGCGGCGCGTTCATGTCGTCCTGCGGACTCAGGCCTTGCGCGCCCGCCTGCGCGGCAATCGCGCACGCGGCCACGCACAGTAACGCCTGCCCTGTCCGCCACATCCTCGATGTTCGTTTCATACCTGCCTCCGGCAAAATGAAATGAAAAGAATCAGGTTGCGCTCGACACACGCCAGGCCCGCGCGCGACGGCAAGCGCCGATCAAACCCTGATCACTATTTATACGCGCCATCTGACGGTTCGGATTCGCCTGGCGTGGCGCGAACTCCGGCAAACAGGAAAACTGGCGGCGCGGGTCATTTATTCCTCGCGTTCCCGGCCGCGGCGGCGGCCACGCAGCAAATCCGGCAAGCGCCTATCCTTATGCCGATTGCCGATTTCCCTCCAGGCCGATCGAACCCGATAATGGATCCCATGAACCCTCGACCCCATCTCCAGACTCGCGCGTTGCGCACCACGCTCGCCGCGTTGAGTGCGGCGCTGCTTCTCGCGGCCTGCGCCGGCCCGTCAGCCTCGACTTCCGCTTCTGCATCCATCGATCCGGCGCTGCTCGACGCGGCCATTGCCGGACCGCAGCGCGGCGACAAAGCCCGCGCGCGCGATATCTACCGTCATCCCAAAGAGACGCTGCAATTCTTCGAACTCGCGCCGTCACAAAGCGTGCTGGAGATCGAACCGGGCGGCGGCTGGTACACGGAGATCCTCGCGCCGTATCTGCACGGCCGCGGCAAGCTCTACGAGGCGCAGTACGACGGCCCGCAAGGCGTGCCATCGGCGGAAGCACAGGCCAGCCGGGCTGCGTTCGCGCGCAAGCTGGCGGCCACGCCCGCCGTCTACGGCAAGGTCGTGGTCGGCACGCTGCATGCGGGCCAGTTCAGCGGTTTTCCGGCCGATGCCAGCGTCGACGAGGTGCTGACCTTTCGCAATATCCACAACTGGATCAAGGACGGCCAGATCGACGCGAACCTGCGCGCCTTCTATGCGGCGCTCAAGCCCGGCGGCGTGCTCGGTGTCGAGGAACATCGCGCGGCGCCGGGCACCTCGCTGCAACAGACCATCGATACCGGCTACGTGACCGAAGACTACGTGATCGAACACGCGCGCGCCGCCGGCTTCGAACTGGCCGGCAAGAGCGAGGTGAACAGCAACCCGCGCGATACGAAAAACTATCCCCACGGCGTCTGGTCGTTGCCGCCGACCTTCGAAGGCGGCGACGTCGACCGGGCGAAATACGCGGCCATCGGCGAATCGGACCGCATGACCTTGCGCTTCGTGAAACCGGCGCACTGATCGCGCACGGACGGGACGGCGCTTGACGCCGTCCCAATAATATGTTCCTATTGCGCCCTATGTACCGCGCCCAGACCACCCTATCGCTACTACTAGCCCGCTCCACCGGGCTAGGTCTGCTGCTGCGCGCTTCCGTCTGAAACACCCGAAGCACCGCTCAATTCCCCAGTAACTGACCCAGCCCCGGTTTCCGACCGGCGGCCCAGTTATGTCTTTTCGTCGTCCGGTCGACTCCCAGCTATCTGGTCTCACCCAAGGATGATGAAAATGTTGAAGAACCCCGCTACCAAATACCGCTCGTTCAAGCCTATCGACTTGACGGATCGCCAGTGGCCATCGCGCACCATCACGCGCCCGCCGATCTGGATGAGCACCGACCTGCGCGACGGCAACCAGTCGCTCTTCGAGCCGATGGACGCGCAGCGCAAGATGCGCATGTTCAAGACGCTGGTGCAGATCGGCTTCAAGGAAATCGAAGTCGCGTTTCCGTCCGCTTCGCAGACCGACTTCAATTTCGTGCGTGAACTGATCGAAGGCGGCCATATCCCCGACGACGTCACGATCGAAGTGCTGACCCAGGCGCGCGACGATCTGATCGAGCGCACCTTCGAATCGTTGCGTGGCGTGCCGCGCGCCATCGTCCATCTGTACAACGCAACCGCGCCGGAATTCCGCAAGATCGTCTTCAATCTGGAGAAGAGCGGCGTGAAGGAACTCGCGCAAAACGCCGCGCGCACGATGAAGCGTATTGCCGCCACCATGCCGGAAACGCAGTTCACGTTCCAGTACAGCCCGGAAGTGTTCAGCGGCACCGAAATCGAGTTCGCCAAGGAAGTCTGCGACGCCGTGTTCGACATCTGGGAACCGACACCGGAACACAAGGCGATCGTCAACCTGCCGGCCACCGTCGAAATGTCCACGCCGAACATCTACGCGGACCAGATCGAGTGGATGCACCGCAATCTCAAGCGCCGCGATTCGCTGGTTATCTCCGTGCATCCGCATAACGATCGCGGCACTGCGGTGGCCGCGGCCGAACTCGCGGTGATGGCCGGCGCGGATCGTATCGAAGGCTGTCTGTTCGGCAACGGCGAGCGCACCGGCAACGTCGATCTCGTCACGCTCGCATTGAACCTGTACACGCAGGGCGTGGATCCTGGCCTCGACTTCTCGAACATCAACGAAGTCGCGCGTACCGCGGAAGAATGCACGCAATTGCCGATCCATCCGCGTCATCCGTATGTCGGCGATCTGGTGTTCACCGCCTTTTCGGGTTCGCATCAGGACGCAATCAAGAAGGGCTTTGCGGTGCAGAAACCGGATGCAATGTGGGAAGTGCCCTATATGCCGATCGATCCGGCCGATCTGGGCCGCACCTACGATTCGGTGATTCGCGTGAACAGCCAGTCGGGCAAGGGCGGCATTGCCTATCTGCTCGAACAGGGTTACGGCGTGGTGTTGCCGCGCCGCCTGCAAGTGGATTTCAGCTCGGCCGTGCAGCGCTTCACCGACGATAGCGGCCAGGAAGTCACGTCCGCGCAGATCTGGGAATTGTTCCAGCAGGAATATGTGCAGAACGCCACGCCGGTTCATTACGTCGGCCATAGCCTGTCCGAGCGCGACGGACGTGAGCACATCAAGCTCACGGTCGACATCAACGGCACGCGGCGTGTGCTGAACGGCGCAGGTAACGGTCCGCTCGACGCGTTGATGCACGCGATCGGCGTACCGGTGCGCATTCAGCATTATGAAGAGCGCGCGTTGACCCAAGGTGCCGATGCGCGCGCGGTGGCGGTTGCCGAAATGGCCGGCGCCGATGTGACCGGCAGCGCGTTTGGCGTGGGTATCGATGCCAATCTGGTGACGGCTTCGATTCGCGCGGTGATCAGCGGTGTGAATCGCGCTTACGCACGTGTCAATGCGCAGGCGAAGGAACGCTTCTTCGAGGCCGCCATGAACGATGCCACGGAAAGCGTGGGCGTTTAAGCTTTGATGAGCGCGGCTGCGATTGCGTAGCGCGCATGTTCAAAAGGGGGCGTTTTTCAACGCCCCCTTTTTTTGACCTGCTGCGCTGCTGTATCGCTGAATTACTGCATGGTTACCGCTTTGGTGCTTCGCAGGTCAGTTCGACGCAGTCCACTCATCCGGCAGACTGTGTGTCAGCGTCGACACGAAACGCCCGGTTTCCTGCGCACGCGGCTGCATGAAAATCTGGCGCGACGGCCCCGCCTCCACCACCACGCCGTTATTCAGAAACACCACGTCGCGCGCGATCGTCGCGGCAAGCCGCAAGTCGTGCGTGGCCATCAGCATGGTCATGCCTTCGGTGGCGAGTTGCTTGAGCACCTCCACCACTTCCGCGGCAAGACCGGGATCGAGCGCCGAGGTCGGCTCGTCGCACAGCAACACTTCCGGCGACGGCGCCAACGCCCGCGCAATCGCCACACGCTGCTGCTGACCGCCGGACAGCGTGGAGGGCCACGCATCCGCCTTCTGCGCGATGCCGACCTTCTCCAGCAATTCGTCGGCACGAACCCGCGCCTTGTCCTTGTCCCACTTCAGCACGGTCAGCAAACCTTCCATCACGTTCTGCCGCACCGTCAGATGCGGAAACAGTTGGAAGTTCTGAAACACCATGCCCGTGCGGCGGCGAATCGTCAGTACCGTTTCGCGCGAGGGTTTGTGCTCGCGGCTGAATTCCAGCCGCTGGTCGCCGAGTTCGAGCGAACCGGACTCGGGAATCTCGAGCAGATTCACGCAACGCAGCAGCGTGCTTTTACCGCTGCCTGACGGACCGATCAAGGCGGTGACATTACCCGAGGCAAGTTGAAGATCGACCGAGTTCAGTACCCGTTGGCCGCCGAAGTACTTGTCGATTTTTTCCAGTCGGATCATCAGTTGCCTGCATGGAAAAGTGCGTGGCGGCCGAATTTGCGCTCGAGCCTGACCTGCGCCGACGACAACACCGAACTGAAGACCAGATAAACCAGGGCCGCCTCGGTGTACAGGATCAGCGGCTCGTAAGTCACCGACGCGATCCGCTGCGCCGCCTGAAACACTTCAGGCACGGTCAGCACCGCGGCGAGCGAGGTGTCTTTCACCAGAGCGATAAACGAATTCGACAACGGCGGCAGCGCAACGCGCGCCGCTTGCGGCAGGATCGCGCGACGCAAGGCCTGCTCGCGCGTCATACCCATCGAATACGCCGCTTCCCACTGTCCTTTCGGGATCGACTCGATCACACCGCGTATCACTTCGGAGTTATACGCGCCGACATTCAGCGAAAAGCCGATGATCGCCGCCGTCAACGGATCGAGCACGATGCCCACGTTCGGCAATCCGTAGAAGATCACGAATAGTTGCACGAGCAACGGTGAGCCGCGAAACAGCCACACGTAGAAGCGCACGATCGCGACGGCCCACTTCGGTCCGAACAGACGCACCAGCGCGACGAGGAACGCGAGCGCCAGCCCGATCGCAAACGATATCAGCGTGAGCGGCACGGTGAACACGAGCCCCGCATACAGCAGGGGCCACAGCGACTGCGCCATCAGATGCAACCATGCCGGCATGATTCAGACTCGCGGAAAGGCGTTTACTGGGAGACGTCCTTGCCGAAATACTTCTGCGAAATCTTCGCGTAGGTGCCGTCTTTCCTGATGTCGGCGAGCGCCTTGTTGATCGCCGCCTGCAAATCAGGGTTGCCCTTCCTGATCAGCACGGCGGATTTGTCGCTGCTGTCGCTCGACGTATCGAGCGCGGCGATCTTCACCTTTGCGTCCGGCTTGTGCTTCTTGAAGTCGAGGAACGACAGCGAGTCGTTGACGGTGGCATCCACGCGGCCCGAGGTCAGCAGGTCGATCGATTCATTGAAGCCCTGCACGGGAATCACTTCCGCGCCGTGCGCGGCCGCGATCTTGCCGAAGTTGCTGGTCAGCGTGTTGGCCGACTTCTTGCCCTTCAGGTCGTCGAAATTCCTGATCGTGGTGTTGTTCGACTGCACGATCAACGCGGCGTGCGAAGTGATGTACGGGTCGGAGAAATCGTATTTGACCTTGCGTGCGTCCGTGATGGCCACTTCGTTGATCACCGCGTCGTAACGGTTCACGTCGAGACCGGCGATCAGACCGTCCCATTTGCCTTCGACGAATTGCGGCTTGACGCCGAGACGCTGCGCGATCGCCGTGCCGATTTCCACGTCGAAGCCGGTCAGCTTGCCGGATTCGTCGTGATACGTGAACGGCGCATAGGTGCCTTCGGTGCCGATCCTGAACACGCCGGCGGATTTGATCTGCGCGAGTTCATCGGCGGCGAATGCGGAGCTCACGGCCACCGCCTGGAACAACGCGATCAGCAGAATGGAACGAATCGATTTCATCAGGCGGCTCCGTCAAATAGGCCACGTCGGTGGCTTGGTCTTGTGTTGGACAGTCCCCGCCGGCGTTTGAGCCCGGCTGAGTGGGCGGACTGTAGCAAATGGCCTGGGTTTTTACAAAGGATCAGGTTTTCGATCCATATGCGCTTGCGTGCTAAGCGAACAGCCATGACCTCTGACATGACGTGGATTTCAACTCTACAGCAGATAGAGCAGGCGCGGCATGCATCGCAACATGGAACGTGTGTTGCGCGCCATCGGGGAAAACGCGAGAGGAGTGCTGCCGGAGCGAACGCCCGGCATGGAAAAACGGGTGGCGCCGCATGCGATGGCGGCGCCACCCGTGGGACTGCCAGTAGCCTACCGCTCCACCGGATGCGGCTCCTTGCGCCTGTTGGCGACCCGGATCGCGTCGAAGTAAGCGCCGTTGGGCGGGCGCTTCAGATAACGGCCCGCACCTCGCACCGCGCGCAACTCGCCGTCGGTCCACGCGAGCGCGCCGCGCGTGAGCGTGTGCATCGCCACGCCTTGCACCGTCATGCCTTCGAACACGTTGAAGTCCACTTTCTGATGATGCGTCTTCACCGAAATCGTCCTGCTCGCGTTCGGGTCCCACACTACCAGGTCGGCATCCGCGCCAACCCGCACCGCGCCTTTGCGGGGATACAGGTTGAAAATCTGCGCGGCGTTCGTCGAAGTGATACGCACGAACTCGTTCGGCGTGAGACGCCCGGAATTCACGCCGTGATGCCAGAGCACCGCCATCCGGTCTTCCACGCCGCCGCAGCCGTTCGGGATCTTCGTGAAGTCCTCGCGGCCCATCGCCTTTTGCGACGCGCAGAAGACGCAGTGATCGGTCGCCGTGGTATGCAGCTGGCCGGCTTGCAAACCGCGCCACAACGCCTCGCGATGCTCGGCCGAGCGGAACGGCGGGCTCATTACGTGGGCCGCCGCGCGGGTCCAGTCGGGATCGCGATACACCGCTTCGTCGATCACCAGATGGCCCGGCAGCACCTCGCCGAATACGCGCAGACCTTCGCTGCGCGCGCGCGCAATGGCATCCACCGCGTCTTTTGCGGACACGTGCACGATATACACCGGCACGCCCAGCACCTGCGCGATCCGGATCGCGCGATTGGCCGCTTCGCCCTCCACTTCGGGCGGCCGCGACAGCGGATGCGCCTCCGGACCGGTAAAGCCTTTCGCCAGCAACTGACGCTGCAACTGGAACACCAGCTCACCGTTTTCCGCATGCACGGTGGGCAGCGCGCCGAGTTCGAGCGAACGGGAGAAGCTGTTCACCAGTACTTCGTCGTCGGCCATGATCGCGTTTTTATAGGCCATGAAGTGCTTGAAACTCGACACGCCGTGTTCGTGCACCAGCGTGCCCATGTCGCGATAGACCGAATCGTCCCACCACGTCACCGCGACATGAAAGCCGTAGTCCGAAGACGCTTTCCCGGCCCAGCCGCGCCATTCCTCGAAGGCCTCCATCAGCGGCTGCTTCGGGCTCGGAATCACGAAGTCGATGATGCTCGTGGTGCCGCCCGATAAACCCGCGGCCGTACCGGTGTAGAAATCGTCGCTCGCCGTGGTGCCCATGAACGGCAATTCCATATGCGTGTGCGGGTCGATGCCGCCGGGCATCACATACTGCCCGCCCGCGTCGACGATCGTGGCACCCGCCGGCGCCTCCAGATCCTCGCCGATCTGCAGGATCGTGCCGCCGTCCTGCGGGTCCGCACACAACACGTCCGCACGATAGGTGTTCTCCGCGTCGATAATCGTGCCGCCGCGAATCAGGGTCGTCATGTTGCCGCCTCCTTATGAACTGCTGGTTTCGGTACTACGTACTTCGTTCCTGCTCATGCACTCGCCACGCGCGCGCTGGGTCCCTTGCTCAGCTTCATCCACGCGCTGTATACGATCGACGCCAACGCCAATCCGACAAACCACGCATACGTATAGAGCGTATTGAAGATCGCCGGCACGTTCGGGAACGACGCCGGAAACGCCGTGTGCAAAAAGCCCGGCAGATTCGGCAGCACGCCGATCACGAGCGCGACCACCGCGCCGATATTCCAGCCGCCGGTATAGCTGTACTCGCCGTGTTCGTCGAACAGTTCACGCGTATCGAGGCGCGTGCCGCGAATCAGGAAATAGTCGACCATCAGAATACCGGCCACCGGCCCGAGCAAGGCCGAATAGCCGACCAGCCACGTAAAGATATAGCCTTGCGTGGTGGCGAGAATCTTCCACGGCATCATCACGATTGCGATGGTCGCGGTGATCATGCCGCCCACGCGATACGAAATACCTTTGGGCCACAGGCTCGAAAAATCATAGGCCGGGCCGACGAGATTTGCCGCGAGATTGCAGCACATGGTGTCGAGTGTGAGGATGATCAGCGCGACGCCCACGCCGATGCCGGTCATGCGGCTCGTCAGGTCGATCGGATCCCAGATCGCCTTGCCGTAAATCACCACGGTGGCCGACGTGACCACCACCGAGATCACCGAGAGCAACGCCATCGGCACCGGCAAGCCGACTGACTGGCCGATGATCTGATCACGCTGGGTTCTGGCAAAACGCGTGAAGTCGGGAATATTCAATGCGAGGGTGGCCCAGAATCCGACCATTGCGGTAAGGCCGGGCCAGAAGGTAATCCAGAACATGCCCTCTTTCTTGCCGCCCGGCACGAATTGCGACGGCGCCGACAGCATCGAGCCCAGACCGCCCGCTTTGGATGTCGCCCACCATACGAGCGCAATGCACATCACGATCTTGATCGGCGCGGACCAGCTTTCGAGCCAGCGGATCGAATCGGTGCCATGCACGATGAAGTAGATCTGCAGCGCCCAGAACACGAGGAAACAGGCCAGTTGCGCAAGCGAGATGTCGAGGAACGGCAAAGCCGCGCCGTGCAGCGCGTTGCCGGTGAGAATGTTCAGCAGCGTATAGATCGCGCTGCCGCCGAGCCACGTCTGAATCCCGTACCAGCCACAGGCGACGATCGCGCGCAGCATCGCCGGCAGTTTGGCGCCCTGCGTGCCGAACGAGGAGCGCACCAGCACCGCGTACGGAATGCCGTGCTTCGCGCCCGCATGGCCGATCAGCAGCATCGGCACCAGCACGATCAGGTTGCCGAGCAGCACGGTCATCACCGCTTGCCACGGCGACATGCCCTCTTCCGTCAAACCAGCGGCGAGCATGTAGGACGCGATGTTCATCACCATCCCTACCCAGAGCGCCGCGAAGTGATACCACTTCCATGTGCGCTGCGCGATACCGGTCGGCGCCAGGTCGTCGTTGTAAAGACTGCTGCCCTGCACGCCGGTTGCGAACTGCGGCTCGGCGGGTTGCGCTGTCTGCTTCATCTAGGGATCTCCACTCGATCGTTGCGGCCCGCGCGGCTCTCACGGCGCGTCGGGCCTTGGGGAATGACAGGTTCAGTACTAGCGCTGCGTTTGCTGCCAACAACCCATGTTTCAGGCGGCTTTGGCCGCGTGGGCATGCGCGGGCTCGGCGGTTTCAGCGGCGTCCGCCGTGGCGCTTTGTCCGGCCCCCACTCGCGCCGGGTTGTTCGGATGCGTGGTCCAGTTCGCGTACTCGCCGTTGTCCACGCGTTCCATCGTGATGCACTGCTCGACCGGACACACATGCATGCACAGATTGCAGCCGACACATTCGGAGTCCATCACTTCAAAATGCCGGACGCCATCTTTTTCTTTCATGATGGCCTGGTGAGCCGTGTCTTCGCAGGCGATATGGCACAGGCCGCACTGAATGCACTTGTCCTGGTCGATGCGCGCCTTGATGTCGTATTTGAGGTTCAGGTATTTCCAGTCGGTCACGTTCGGCACGGCGCGGCCGCGAATGTCGTCGAGCGTCGCGTAGCCTTTTTCGTCCATCCAGTTGGAGAGGCCGTCGGCGAGATCGGAAACGATACGGAATCCGTAGTGCATCGCCGCCGTGCAGACCTGCACGCTGCCCGCGCCGAGCACCATGAATTCGGCGGCGTCGCGCCATGAGGAGATTCCGCCGATGCCGGAAATCGGCAGGTTCGGCGTTTCCGCGTCGCGCGCGATTTCCGCGACCATGTTCAGCGCGATCGGCTTCACGGCCGGGCCGCAGTAGCCGCCGTGCGTGCCTTTGCCGTCGACCATCGGCAACGGCGACATTGCGTCGAGATCGACCGCCACGATCGAGTTGATCGTGTTGATCAGCGACACGCCGTCCGCGCCGCCTTTATAGGCCGCGCGCGAACCCAGACGAATGTCGCTGATGTTCGGCGTCAGTTTGACGAGGCACGGCAGTTTCGTGCCCTCCTTGACCCAGCGCGTGACCATCTCCACGTACTCGGGCACCTGGCCCACCGCCGCGCCCATGCCGCGTTCGCTCATGCCATGCGGGCAGCCGAAATTCAGTTCGACCGCATCCGCGCCGGTGTCTTCGACAAGCGGCAGAATCCATTTCCAGTCGCGTTCGTTGCACGGCACCATCAGCGAGACGATCATCGCGCGGTCTGGCCAGTCGCGTTTGACTTGCGCGATTTCCTTCAGATTGACGTCGAGCGGACGGTCGGTGATCAGCTCGATATTGTTCAGGCCCGCGATACGCTGGCCGTTCCATTGCACCGCGCCGTAGCGCGAGCTGACGTTCACCACGTGCGGGTCGAGGCCGAGCGTCTTCCACACCACGCCGCCCCAGCCCGCCTCGAAGGCGCGGTTCACGTTATAGGCTTTGTCGGTCGGCGGCGCGGAGGCGAGCCAGAAGGGATTCGGCGAAGTGATGCCGGCAATCGTACAGCGCAGATCGGCCATGTTCGGCTCCTTGGGGACTGCTGTTTTTTGTCTGTTTTCGTTACGTGATTTGGCTCGATTCGCTTTCGGCTCCTTGGGGACTGCTGTTTTTTGTCTGTTTTCGTTACGTGATTTGGCTCGATTCGCTTCAGGCGGCTTTCGCCGCCGTGCGGGCAAACTGCGCATCGATAGCGGCAGCGGCGACCTTGCCGTCCTGAACCGCCTGCACCGTGAGATCGATGCCACCAGTGGCCGCGCAATCGCCGCCGGCCCATACGTTTGCCAGCGAGGTCTGGCCGTTCGCGTCGACGGCGATACGGCTACCGTCCAAGGTCAGCAACTCGCGCCCGATGCCGACCGGCACCAGCGTTTGACCGATCGCCTTGAGCACCATGTCGGCTTCGACTACGAAGCGCTCCTCGCCGCCATCATTCGACGCACGTGCGAATTCGACACCCGTGACCACGCCGTTGTCGCCAATCAACCGCATCGGCGTGGCATGCGTGATGAGCGTCACGCCACTGGTCTGAGCGAAGTCGCGCTCGGCCCAGGTGGCGCTCATTGCTTCGACGCCGCGCCGGTACACCATCGTCACCGACGCCGCGCCGAGCTTGCGGCTTTGCACGGCAGCATCCACCGCCGTATTGCCGCCGCCGATCACGACGACGCGCCGGCCCACCGGCACCGTGCCGAGGTCGCTCGCGCTGCGCACCTGTTCGATGAAGTCCACCGCGTTCATCACACCGCCAAGGTCTTCGCCTTCCATCGCGAGCGCCCGCACGCCGCCGAGGCCGATAGCGAGGAACACCGCGTCGTGCTGCTTGCGCAGCGTGTCGAGCTCGATATCGCGACCAAGCGCCACGCCATGTTTGATTTCGATACCGCCAACGGAGCACAGCCACGCCACTTCACGCTGCGCAAAATCATCGACGGTTTTGTAGGCGGCAATGCCGTATTCGTTCAGGCCGCCGGCTTTTTCGTGAGCGTCGTAGATCGTCACGGTGTGGCCGGCAAGCGCAAGCCGATGCGCGCAGGCGAGTCCCGCCGGACCCGCGCCGACCACCGCGACGTGCCGTCCGGTTTCCGCCGCGCGCTTGAACAGCACTTCGCCGCGCGCCATCGCCCAGTCCGTCGCATGACGTTGCAGCGCGCCGATCGCCACTGGTTTCGCATCCTGATGGTTGCGCACGCAAGCGCCTTCACAAAGAATTTCCGTGGGGCAGACGCGTGCGCACATGCCGCCCATCGGGTTGGCCGACAGAATGTCCACGGCCGCGCCCTTCAGATTGCCGTTGCTGATCTTGCGGATGAAACTGGGAATGTCGATCTGCGTGGGGCACGCGTTCACGCACGGCGCGTCGTAACAGTAATGACAGCGGCTCGCCGCCGCGGCCGCGGCGCTCGCGTCGAGCAGCGGTGCGATGTCGGAGAACTCGCACGAGAGCTGCTCGGGCGACAGGCGCTGAGCGGCAATGTCGCCGGTTTGCTTGATGGCCATACTCGTTCCTTCTTCGATGTGAGGACGCAGCCGCTCCCGCCGGCCGCGCTTCGAGCGCAGCCGGGACGGCTTGTTTTATGGGCACTACGGTAAAGCGGGTGAAACGACCGCAACCGCCGGATCGCTACGACGTCGTCATGAAACCGGCTCGCATGCACGCTCCAGCATGGCGTGCAGCAGCACGTTGGCGCCCGCCTCGATCCACTCGAAGGTGGCGTCTTCGATCTCGTTGTGACTGATGCCGTCCACGCATGGCACGAACACCATCGAAGTCGGCGCGACCTGGGACAGATAACAGGCATCGTGACCCGCACCGGACACCATGTTGCGATGCGGATAACCGAAGCGTTCCGCAGCCGCGCGTACGGACTTAATGCAGGCTTCGTCGAACGCGACGGGCGCGTAATAAAAGATCTGCTCCAACTCGGTTTCAAGACCAATACCGTTTGCGATATCCGCGACGCCCTGGCGCAACGCGGCATCCATTTTCGCGAGCACCGCATCGTCCGGATGGCGGAAATCGACGGTGAAAAACACGCGGCCCGGAATCACGTTGCGCGAGTTCGGATAGACCTGCATCATGCCGACCGTCGCGCAACCGAACGGCGCGTTGTCCAGACCAATGCGATTGACCAGATCGACCACGCGCGCGGCGCCGAGCAAGGCGTCGCGGCGGCGCGGCATGGGCGTCGGCCCCGCGTGCGCCTCCTGTCCCGTCAGCGTGATTTCGTACCAGCGCTGGCCTTGCGCGTCGGTCACCACGCCGATGGTTTTCTGTTCGGCTTCGAGAATCGGTCCCTGTTCGATATGCAATTCGAACGCCGCGTGCAGCGGACGCCCGCCGCACGGCAGATCGCCTGCATAGCCGATACGCTTGAGTTCCTCGCCGATGGTCTTGCCATCCACGTCCTTGCGCGAAAGGCCGTAGTCGAGTGTGAACACGCCGGCGAACACGCCCGAGGCCACCATTGCCGGCGCGAAGCGCGAGCCTTCCTCGTTGGTCCAGATCACCACTTCGACGGGATGCTCCGTCTCGATGCCGTGATCGTTCAGACTTCGAATCACTTCGAGGCCGCCCAGCACACCGTAGATGCCGTCAAAGCGGCCGCCGGTCGGCTGCGAGTCAGCGTGCGAACCGGTCACGACCGGCAGCGCGGCGGGATTGCGCCCGGCGCGGCGCATGAACACGTTGCCCATCTGATCGACACTGACCGCGCAACCGGCTTGCTTCGCCCAACTGACTATCAGGTCGCGCCCTTCCTTGTCGAGGTCGGTCAGCGCGAGGCGGCAAACGCCGCCTTTGGGCGTTGCGCCGATCTTCGCCATCGTCATCAGGCTGTCCCATAACCGCTTGCCGTCGACCTTGATCGACGTAGCGGGTTCGGCGTGTTTCAGCGCTTCGGATACCGCGTTCATTCGTCTCGCTCCTTTCGGTGGACCGACATAAAACTGGTGCATCGGTGGCGGGTTTTGGGGCGTATCCGCACGGCGCCGGTGCACGCGTGATGCCTTTGATCCTCTCTTATACAGAGGGCAAACCCTGGGGTATCGGCCGCTCTTCCAATCCTGTCCAGTTGGACAGGTTGTAGACGATTAAACTCGCCAAATCAACACTTTTTGTTCGGTGAGAAACATAGCGAGAAGCGTGCCATTGCATTGCAGCATGTGTTTGCCGCAGGTGGCGAATGCGCGTGTGGGTACTGGCCCAAACGACTAGAATGAAGCGCGACGCGGCACATATGCCGTCAAGGGCGAACATGAGAGAAGACGACGTGGCAGCCGAGATCACCGAAAACGAAGAAACACGCGTACCTTTGCGGCGGCGCAAGGCACACATTCGCGAATCGAATGAAGCGCATCTTCTGGCGTGCGCCGAGGCGGTTTTCGCCGAGCGCGGACTCGACGGCACCAGCACGGCGATGATCGCGGAGCGCGCAGGCTTGCCGAAAGCCAACCTGCATTACTACTTCCCGACAAAGCTCGCGCTATATCGCCGCGTGCTGGAAGATCTGTTTGAAGACTGGTATCGCGCGGCCGACACGTTCGAGTGCAGCGACGATCCGGTCGAAGCGATTGGCGGCTATGTGCGCGCGAAAATGGAATTGTCGCGTCGCCGGCCGCTCGGCTCGAAAGTGTGGGCGAGCGAGATCATTCACGGCGCGGAACACATGGAGGACATTCTCACGGAGCGCGTGAAGCCGTGGCTGGATAGCCGCGTGAAAGTGATCGACGACTGGATTGCGCGCGGGTTGCTTGCGCCGTTGAATGCGCAAACGCTGATGTACATGATCTGGGCGACGACCCAGCACTATGCCGACTTCGACGCGCAGATCCGCGCGCTCAAAGGCAAGCGTGCGTTGACGCAGAAAGCGTTCGAGGCAACGACAGAGGAAGTCGTGCAGTTGGTGATTCGGGCGTGTGGTGCGGTGTCGCCGGAGAAGTCGGACCTGTTGGGGCAGAGCACCTGAGCGGCTTACCTAAGCGGCGCATCCAGGGGGCAGAATTACGGCTTTAAACAGATGACTATCGAGAAAATCATGCAACGGAATCTGGTATCGAAGTCCGGGTTCAAAACCAGAGCGCTCGAGTTCTTTCGGCAAGTGGAATTTTCCGGCGAAAGCCTGATCGTGACGGACCACGGCAAACCCGTGCTTGAAGTGCGGCCCTACCGTCGAGCGGAACGGTGCCCGCTCGACGCGCTGCGCGGCACGGTTGTTAAATACGACAATCTCACCGCGTCTGCCGGTGAAGACGATTGTGAGGCGGCACGGTGAGTTCCGGTGTCAATACGTCTCCAGATGCAGCCTCCCCTCCCGCTTGAGCCTCGCCCACAGCCCATCCCAATCCAGCTGATGCTGCTCGCCGATCTCCTTCAGCGCCTGTAGCACGCCGTCTTCCATACCCTTCAACCCGCACACGTAGATATGCGTATTCTCATCCCTGAGCATATGCGCCACGTCGACCGCGCGCTCGCGCATGGCGTCCTGAACATAGCGCTTTGGTTGGCCCGGCGTGCGCGAAAACGCCAGATTGGTATCGATGAAATCCTTCGGCAGATTCGTAAGGGGCCCGAAGTACGGCAACTCTTCTTTGGTCCGCGCGCCGAAGAACAACATCAGCTTGCCCGTTGCGCCCTTCAGACGGCGCCGGCGACGATACTCGGTCATCGCGCGCATCGGCGCTGAACCCGTACCCGTGCAGATCATCAGCAGATGCGAGTTCGGATGATTCGGCATCAGGAAGGTTCCGCCGAACGGGCCGATCACATTGACCACGTCGCCCTTCTTCAGATCGCACAGATAGTTCGAACATACGCCATCAGTCGAATCGCCGTGCTGCTGCGATACTCGTTTGACCGTCAGCGAGATGTTGTTATAACCGGGCCGCTCGCCGTCGCGCGGGCTCGCGATCGAATACTGGCGCGCGTGATGCGCGCGGCCGTCGGCAGTCGAGCCAGGCGGCAAAATGCCGATCGACTGTCCTTCCAGCACCGGAAACGGCATAGCGCCGAAATCCAGCACGATATGATGAATGTCGCTGTCGGTCGAACCATCGGTCAACCGGTAATTGCCGACCACCGTTGCGGTAGTCGGCGCCTTGTGCGTGTAGAGATTCACATAGGGCTTAGCGGCCGACCACGGCGGCACGACCGAACCCCGCACGGTATCCACTTCGATGCCGCTCGCGTCCGCTGGCGTATCGCCCGACGCGCCCGCGCCCGACAGTTCGTCCGCGGCGGCCACGGCCATCGTGTTCTGTTCCGGCAGCACGTCCCACGTGAACTGCTCGTCGATCGGGTACGCGTCGGCTTTCAGCACCGTGCGCCAGTTGTCGATCGCGCCGGTCGGACACGGCGGCACACACGCCATGCAGCCGTTGCAGATATCCGCCTTGACCACGTAGTTGTTGTCGTCGTGCGTGATCGCATCGACCGGGCAAGTCTCTTCGCACGTATTGCAGCGAATGCAGATTTCCGGATCGATCAGATGCTGCCTGAGAACTTCGATCGATACTGGGCCGTTCATGACTTCCTCCACCTGGATATGCAGCGCAAGCGTGCCGCGCGCCGCCCGCGCGTTCAGTTGAAGCGCACGTATTCGAAATCGACCGGCTGACGGTTCACACCCATTGCCGGCGGCGCGATCCAGTTGGCGAACTTGCCGGCTTCCGTGACGCGTCCCATCAACGACGCGACGTACGCGCGGTCTTCCGGCGTGGCGAGCCATTTCGCTTCGTTGGCGGCCCATTCGGTTTCGCTGACCACGCGACCGTCGGGCGATACGCGCGTGCCGGCGAACGTGCCGATCTGACGATTGAACGCCTTATGCGGCACCGTCATGCGGAAATCGATGCCGGCCTTTTCGAGCACCTTGTTCCAGCGCGCCACGCCCGCCACCGAATCCTTGATGTAATCGTCGCGCAGCACTTCGTTCATCGCATTGAGCATCGGCACTTCGCGCTCGACCAGCTTGCCGTCCTGCACGTCGAGCAGCTTGTAACTCTGGCCGTTCAGTTGATGATCGTCCTCGCGCCTGTTTTCTTCATAGCGCCCCTTCAGGCCCGAGCTATAGAACGTGGCCGCGTTGGAAGAATGATCCGCGCCGAACAGATCGATAGTGACCGAGTAGTGGAAGTTCAGATAACGCTGAATGGTCGGCAGATCGATCACGCCGGCCGCGCGAATCTTCGTGACGTCGTCCGTGCCCAGTTCGTTCATCACCTTGGCGGTGCGCTGGATGACCCGCGAAACACCCGACTCGCCGACGAACATGTGGTGCGCTTCTTCAGTGAGCATGAACTTCGTGGTGCGCGCGAGCGGATCGAAGCCCGACTCGGCCAGCGCCGACAACTGGAATTTGCCGTCGCGATCGGTAAAGTACGTGAACATGAAGAACGCGAGCCAGTCCGGCGTTTTCTCATTGAACGCGCCCAGAATGCGCGGGTTGTCGTCATCGCCTGAACGGCGGCCGAGCAATGCTTCGGCTTCCTCACGGCCGTCGCGGCCGAAATAGCGATGCAACAGATACACCATCGCCCACAGGTGGCGCCCCTCTTCCACATTCACCTGGAACAGGTTGCGCAAGTCGTAAATGGAGGGCGCCGTCAGACCAAGGTGGCGTTGCTGCTCGACCGACGCCGGTTCCGTATCGCCTTGCGTCACGATAATGCGCCGCAAATTGGCGCGATGCTCGCCGGGCACGTCCTGCCAGGCCGCTTCGCCCTTGTGTTCGCCGAAGTGAATCTTGCGGTCCTGCTCGCCGGGCGTCAGGAAAATGCCCCAGCGGTAGTCCGGCATCTTCACATGGTCGAAATGCGCCCAGCCGCCGGCGTCCACGCTCACTGCAGTGCGCAGATACACATCGTAGCCGTGCGAGCCTTCCGGGCCCATGTCGCCCCACCAGGCCAGAAAATTCGGCTGCCATTGTTCGAGCGCGCGTTGCAGCGTGCGGTCGTCGGCGAGGTTGACGTTGTTCGGAATCTTTTCGCTGTAGTTGATCGTGGACATAGTCGGTTCCTGGTTCGGAAACTGCAGTGACGATGAGAGGCGCGTGTCGGGCAAGTGGCGCTCCGGCTCGCGCTCGCTGCGTCGATGGCGTCGATGGCGTCGATGGCGTTGCAATGTGCATCAGGCGCGCATCAAATGTGAATCACACGCGCGAGACGTCGAATTGCGCCTTGCTGCCCTTGCCGTACACCTTGAGCGCGCCCTTCTCGCCCACTGCGTTCGGCCGGTTGAAGATCCAGTTCTGCCACGCGGTAAGACGGCCGAAAATGCGCGTCTCCATTGTTTCCGGACCGTTGAAGCGCAGATTCGCTTCGAGTCCGGTCAAGGCATCCGGCGACATGGCCGCGCGTTCTTCGAGCGCAATGCGGATTTCGTCGGCCCAGTCAATGTCGTCGGGGGACGCCGTGACGAGGCCGAGGCGTTCGGCTTCGACCGGCTTGATCGCCTGGCCGATCCGGGAGCGCACGGCATCGAGCGGTTCCGTTTCTTCATAGAAACGCCGGGCCAGACGTGATTGATGCGTAACCATCGGATAGAGGCCGAAGTTGACCTCCGAAAGCGTGATGGCCGGCTCTTCGTCTTCATTGGCCGGCAGCGCCGCCATATAAGTGCGGTCGGCGGCGAACGCGAGTTCCGCGAAGGTGCCGGCAAAGCACGAGCCTGGCTCGATCAGCGCGAACAGCGAACGCGACGAGACGTCGATACGCGCCAGCGTGCGGCGCAACAGGCCGATCGTCTCGCGCACGAACCAGTGGTCTTTGTGCTGCATCAGCGAGGCGTCCGCGGCGAGCAGATGGCGGGCGTCGCCTTCGGTCCTGAAGACCCACGTGCCGACCGCAAGCTCGTTGGTGCGCATGGACAGGATCGCGTCGTCGAATTCGCGGGCGAATTTCAACGGCCACCAGTTCGCGCCGGCTGCGACGATGGCGTCGATACTCGCGGGCGGTTCGGTTTGCGGAGCCTTGGCCGTGAACGTTGCAATGCGCTTCGCACGATCGATCGTCACGTCGAGCGTTTTATAAGTGAGGCCGTCTTCGCGATCGGTGCGTTCGATCCGCGTGAGCGGCACGCCTTGCGCGTGCGCGGGACGATCGCTCTGCGCGGCGAGTTCGAGCGCGCGCGCCTGGATCGCCTGGTCGAACTGGTTCGGCTTCACGACTTCATCCACGAGGCGCCATGCCTTTGCGCGCTCGCCGCGCACGCCTTCCACCACCGTGCAGAAGATGTCGGCGCGATCGTGACGCACCTTGCGCTTGTCGGTCACGCGCGTCAGGCCGCCGGTGCCCGGCAACACGCCGAGCAGCGGCACTTCCGGCAGCGATACCGACGACGAACGGTCATCCACCAGATAGATCTCGTCGCAGGCGAGCGCGAGTTCGTAGCCGCCGCCCGCGCAGGCGCCGTTGACCGCCGCGAGAAACTTCAGACCCGAATGGCGCGATGAATCTTCCAGGCCATTGCGCGTTTCGTTGGTGAACTTGCAGAAGTTGACCTTCCACGCATGGGTGGAAAGACCGAGCATGAAGATGTTCGCGCCCGAGCAGAACACGCGATCCTTCAGGCTCGTCAGCACCACGGTTCTGACTTCCGGATGCTCGAAGCGGATGCGCTGTATTGCGTCGTGCAGTTCGATGTCGACGCCGAGATCGTAGGAATTCAGCTTCAGCTTGTAGCCGTCACGGATACCGCCGTCCTCGGCGATATCGATGCCGAGTGTCGCGACGGGACCGTTGAAGCTCAGCTTCCAATGCTTGTACTGCGAGGGATCGGTGCGGTAGTCGACCGGCGCGACGGCGGTTTCTGCTGTGGACATGGGGGCGTCTCCTGACTGGACGATGCAAATTGTTTTTTGAACAATAGTGCATCGTTCAACCCATGTAAAGCACTTTAGTGCATGTTTGCTAGTAAACCCTGATGCAGGAATGCATGTCAGCCCACACGCGCTTCATCCGGCGATTCGGCGGCCAGCCTTGCGGCGAGACGGTCGCGCAGTTGCAGATAGGCGTCGGCCAGGGTTTTCTCGCTGGTGTCGAAGCTCATGTCGGCGCGGCCATACAGCTCGCTGCGTCCCGCCAGGATGCGCTTCAGGTCGTCCATCGCCTCCTTGTTGCCCGACATCGGCCGCAGGTCGCCCTGCGCGACGACGCGGCGCATATGTTCCTCCGGCGCTGCTTGCAGCCACACCGTGTAGCAGTGCGACAGCAGCGTATTGAACGTGCCCGACTCGGACACGAGGCCGCCCGGCGACGCAATCACCGCATGCTCGTGCTCCTGAATCACGGCCTCGAGCGCCCGGTGTTCATAACGCCGGTAAGCGGCCGCCCCGTACAGCGAGTGGATCTCCGACGGCGGGCAGCCGGCCAGTTGCTCGATCACGCGCGTGAGCTCGACGAACGGCACCTTGCGCTCCTGTGCCAGCATGCGCCCGAGCGTGGATTTGCCGGCGCCGCGCAGGCCGATCAACGCAATCCGGTCCTTGCGATGCGGGTCGCGCGGCGCCTGCGCGAACATTTCGGCAAGCGCCATGCGGGCGCGCTGCAACGCCGCCTGATCGCGTCCGTGCAGCAGTTCACGGATCAGCAGCCATTCGGCGGAAGCGGTGGTTTCGTCGCCGATCACCTCGGCGAGCGAACAGTTCAAAGTGGCCGCAATCTGCCGCAGCACCAGCACGGACGCATTGCCCACGCCCGACTCCAGATTCGCAAGATGCCGCTCCGACAACCCGGTTTCCGTGGCGAGCGTCTTGCGGGTCATGCCGCGGCGCGCACGCAGCAGGCGCACGCGTTCGCCCATCGCCGTCAGGAAGGGATCGCGTTCCTCGCGTTCGCCGCCGCGCTCCGTGGCCCGTTCCGCGCGGCCGGCATCCTCGTCGGCGGAATCGTCCAATGACGCAGGAGAGTAATTTTGGTTCATGTTTTGGCGCCCTTTAACTGCGATATATGTACTATAGTGCTTGACACACACGTGGTGAACGGTTAATTTTCGCCAAATATTGATCCAATAACAAACGCTGTCGAGATTTTCCGGCGGCGTCACGGAGAGTGCGCAACGGCTCGCATGCATTAACGTGCGTGCGCTGGCCGAACGCGCCGACCTGGAGGCTCGCATGTCCCCACATGAATTCCAGCGCCTGATTGCGGGCGTCACGGAGCAACTCGCCGGCCGGCCGCTGGACGGCAAGCTGGCGGTCTGGTTGAACGACACGTATCCCGCCGGCGGCGACACGTTCCGCGAGCTTGCCGCCGCGTGCCGGAGCGGCGTCGCCGAAGGCTGGCTATGCCAGCGCGAAGGCGGCGGCATCCGCTATGGCCGCGTCTTCAAGGCACTGCCCGACACCCACGGCTTTTCGGTCGACGTCGTCGATATGAAGGATATTGCCGGTCCGCACCATATTCATCCCAATGGCGAAATCGATCTGATCATGCCGCTGACCGAAGGCGCCACTTTCGACGGCCACCCGGCCGGCTGGTGCGTGTACGGCCCCGGCTCCGCGCATCGTCCGACGGTAGCGAACGGCGAGGCGCTGGTGCTATATCTGCTGCCGCAAGGCGCGATCGAATTCACTCCTGCCTGAGCGCCGCCATGACCGAACTATTGAAGAACCATGTAGCCGGCCAGTGGATCGCGGGCACGGGTGCAGGCATCACGCTCACCGATCCGGTAACGGGCGTGGCGCTCGTGCGCGTATCGAGCGAGGGCCTCGACCTCGCTCGCGCATTCAGCTTTGCCCGCGAAGACGGCGGCGCCGCATTGCGGGCGCTGACCTACGCGCAACGCGCCGCCCGCCTCGCCGATATCGTCAAGCTGCTGCAGGCGAAACGCGGCGATTACTACGCGATCGCCACCGCGAACTCCGGCACCACGCGCAACGACTCGGCGGTCGATATCGACGGCGGCATTTTCACGCTGTCCTACTACGCGAAACTCGGCGCATCGCTCGGTGAAGTGCATGCACTGCGCGACGGCAGCGCCGAGTCGCTGAGCAAGGATCGATCGTTCAGCGCGCAGCATGTGCTGAGCCCGACACGCGGCGTCGCGCTCTTTATCAACGCGTTCAATTTCCCTTCGTGGGGTTTGTGGGAAAAGGCCGCGCCCGCGTTGCTATCCGGCGTGCCCGTCATCGTGAAGCCCGCCACGGCGACGGCCTGGCTCACCCAACGCATGGTTGCCGATGTGGTCGACGCAGGCATCCTGCCGCCCGGCGCGCTCTCCATCATTTGCGGCAGTTCGGCGGGCCTGCTCGATCAGATCCGGTCGTTCGATGTGGTGTCGTTCACCGGCTCGGCCGACACCGCCGCGACGCTGCGCGCGCATCCGGCTTTCGTGCAGCGCGGCGCACGCCTGAACGTCGAAGCCGACAGTCTGAACAGCGCGATTCTATGCGCCGACGCTACGCCCGACACACCCGCCTTCGACCTGTTCATCAAGGAAGTGGTGCGCGAAATGACGGTGAAATCCGGCCAGAAATGCACGGCGATCCGTCGTGCTTTCGTACCGGAAGCAGCACTCGAACCCGTACTCGAAGCACTCAAGGCGAAGCTCGCGAAAATCACCGTCGGCAATCCGCGCAACGACGCGGTGCGCATGGGTTCACTCGTGAGCCGCGAGCAATACGAAAACGTGCTGGCCGGTATCGCGGCGCTGCGTGAGGAAGCGGTGCTCGCCTACGACAGCTCCGCTGTGCCGCTCATCGACGCCGACGCAAACATCGCGGCTTGCGTCGCGCCGCATCTGTTCGTGGTCAACGATCCGGATAACGCGACGCTGCTGCACGATGTCGAAGTATTCGGACCGGTGGCGAGCGTGGCGCCCTATCGCGTCACCACCGACACCAACGCACTGCCCGAAGCGCACGCGGTCGCTCTCGCGCGACGCGGCCAGGGATCGCTCGTCGCCTCGATCTATTCGAACGACGACGCGCATCTCGGCCGCCTCGCGCTGGAACTCGCGGATTCGCACGGCCGCGTGCATGCTATTTCGCCCTCGGTGCAGCACAGTCAAACCGGCCACGGCAACGTGATGCCGATGTCCCTGCACGGCGGCCCGGGCCGCGCGGGCGGCGGCGAAGAACTCGGCGGCTTGCGCGCGCTGGCTTTCTATCACCGGCGCTCGGCAATCCAGGCTGCGAGCGCGGCAATCGGGACGCTGACGCAAGCGACGCATTGGCCCGCGGCCTGACCCGCCGCGCACGAACCAGGCAATCAGGACCGGGCACGTCAACGAGCGTGCAGGCATCGAGCGGATCATGAGCACAGAACAGCCGGACCGCGCCCACCCGATGGAGGAGACATATGGAAGCTCTGCTGGAAAAAGCGGCGAATCCGCCCGCCGCGACGGTCGAAGCGCCGCCCGCGCTATTCAATTTCGCGGCCTATCTGTTTCGACTGAACGAAACGCGCGCCGGCAAGACCGCCTATATCGACGACACCGGCAGCACCACCTACGGCGAACTCGAAGAACGCGCGCGGCGTTTCGCCAGCGCGCTGCGTACGCTCGGCGTGCATCCCGAAGAGCGAATTCTGCTCGTGATGCTCGACACCGTTGCGCTGCCGGTCGCCTTTCTCGGCGCACTCTATGCGGGCGTCGTGCCGGTCGTCGCGAATACGCTGCTCACACCTGCCGACTACGTGTACATGCTCACGCACAGCCACGCGCGCGCCGTGATCGCCTCCGGTGCGCTAGTGCAGAACGTGACGCAGGCGCTGGAGTCAGCCGAACATGACGGCTGTCAGCTGATCGTCTCACAGCCCCGCGAAAGCGAGCCGCGCCTCGCGCCTTTGTTCGAAGAACTGATCGATGCCGCCGCACCCGCCGCCAAAGCCGCCGCAACCGGATGTGACGATATCGCCTTCTGGCTGTATTCGTCGGGTTCGACCGGCAAGCCGAAGGGCACCGTCCACACGCATGCGAATCTGTACTGGACCGCCGAACTGTATGCGAAGCCGATTCTCGGCATCGCCGAAAACGACGTGGTGTTCTCCGCGGCCAAGCTGTTCTTCGCGTACGGTCTCGGCAATGGACTGACGTTCCCGCTCTCGGTCGGCGCGACTGCGATCCTGATGGCCGAGCGCCCCACCGCCGACGCGATTTTCGCGCGCCTCGTCGAACATCGGCCCACTGTGTTCTACGGCGTGCCCACGCTCTACGCGAACATGCTCGTGTCGCCCAACCTGCCCGCGCGCGCCGATGTCGCGATACGCATCTGCACGTCGGCGGGAGAGGCGTTGCCGCGTGAAATCGGCGAGCGCTTCACCGCGCACTTCGGCTGCGAGATTCTCGACGGCATCGGCTCGACGGAAATGCTGCATATCTTCCTGTCGAATCGCGCGGGCGCGGTCGAATACGGCACCACCGGCCGACCGGTACCCGGCTACGAAATCGAATTGCGCGACGAAGCCGGCCATGCGGTGCCCGACGGCGAAGTCGGCGACCTGTATATCAAGGGACCCAGCGCCGCCGTGATGTACTGGAATAACCGTGAGAAGTCGCGCGCCACCTTTCTCGGCGAATGGATCCGCAGCGGCGACAAGTACTGCCGGCTGCCCAACGGCTGCTATGTCTATGCGGGCCGCAGCGACGACATGCTGAAAGTCAGCGGCCAGTATGTCTCGCCTGTCGAAGTGGAAATGGTGCTGGTGCAGCACGACGCGGTGCTCGAAGCGGCAGTGGTCGGCGTCGATCATGGCGGCCTCGTCAAGACGCGCGCGTTCGTGGTTTTGAAGCGTGAATTCGCGCCGTCTGAGATACTCGCGGAGGAGTTGAAGGCATTCGTGAAAGACCGCCTCGCGCCGCATAAATATCCGCGCGATATCGTATTCGTCGACGATCTGCCGAAAACCGCCACCGGCAAAATTCAACGCTTCAAACTGCGCGAACAGTCATAACAAGGTGATTTATGCAGAACCCTGCCATTGGCAACGTTGCCGACACGACCGCCAGCGATTTCGCCGAGTTGCCCGCTACCGCGTCGCATGGACCGTTGCGCATCGAGTATCGCTGGGTGAATGCAGCAGCAGGCAACGCGCCGATCGCCGTCTTCCTGCATGAAGGGCTCGGTTCGGTCACGATGTGGCGCGACTGGCCGCAGGCGTTGTGCGAACGGCTCGGCATGCGGGGGCTCGTCTATTCGCGGCCCGGCTACGGGCTTTCCACACCGCGTCCGCATGACGTGAAGTGGCCGGCTGATTTCATGACGGCCCAGGCGCGCGATATTCTGCCCGCCTTGCTCGATGCACTCTGTATCGATATGCGCGAACGCCGGCGCATGTGGGTGATCGGCCATAGCGACGGCGGCTCGATTACGCTGCTGTACGCGGCGCTCTATCCCGAAGAGCTGGCCGGCGCGGTGGCGATTGCGCCGCATGTCTTTGTCGAAGATATTTCGGTGGAAAGTATCGCGCAGACCCGCCAACTGTACGAAACCACCGACCTGCGCAGCAAACTCGGCCGCTATCATGCCGACGTCGATTCCGCCTTCTACGGCTGGAACGATATCTGGTTGAATCCGGCATTCAGGCAGTGGTCCATTGCCGGAGAGTTGACGTCTATCCGCAAGCCGTTGCTCGCCGTGCAAGGCCATGACGACAACTACGGCACGATGGCGCAGATCGATACGATCGCCGCGCACGTACCGCATGCGCAACTGGTCAAGCTCGACGCCTGCGGGCACTCGCCGCATCGCGACGCGCCGCAGCCTTTGAACAAAGCCATCGCGGCGTTCGTTTTGAAAGACGGCGTGGCTTAGGTATCGAGCACGGTAGCGCCGGGTACCTTCACAACGCCCCGCGCTACCGCGTGGAAACTACGCTCAGATCACCGTCGAAAGACCCAGCGTCAACAGCAACGCCGTTACCGAAATGATCGTTTCGCAAACCGTCCACGTCTTGAAGGTTTGCGGCACCGTCATGCCGAAGTACTCCTTCACCAGCCAGAAGCCGCCGTCGTTCACGTGCGAGAGAATCAGCGAACCGGCGCCGGCCGCCAGCACCAGCGAGATACCCGCGGTCGGCGTGGGCTCGCTGCCGGGCAATATTACCGTCGAGATCGAGGCGATCGCGATCCACGATTGACGGCACCTCAATTCTCAACAAATACTCATATTTCCACATCTTCACAAAAGTTACACAGGTAAGCGGCTATTCTTGCGCATCGCTGACCTGGGCACATCGATGCCCTGGCGCAACCTCCCCGTGCCGGAGACATTGCCATGTCCGTTGTGTCGAAGCCGTCTAAAACCTTGCATTGCAAACGTTTGGCGGGCGCACTGGCCGCCGTGTCGCTTTGTACGCTGATCGGTGCTTGCGGCAACGACGACGAAAAAACGCCGGACCCGAGCGCGGTTAGTTCTACCGAACGCCCCGCCGGCGACAGCAGCAGCGCCACGGTCCTCCCGGCGAATCCGTCTTCCGCTTCACCCGCACCCGCCGCACTGACGATTCAAACCCCTGCACTACCTGCATCAAGCGCCGATCCGGCATTGTCCGCTGCCGCTTCGACGCCGCTCGCCACACCCGTCATCCACACCGTGGACTGAGTTTCGCGCCCCCACGCGACGCGCGGGCGAGGCTCGCACGCCGCGTGCATCGTTCCTCCACCGAAGATCGAAAGCCAATACCATGACCTCAAGAAATCGCCGTGATTTTCTGCGCTCCGCCGCGCATGCAGCCGGTTCCGCCACCGCATTGAGCATGCTGCCTCTGGGCATTCGCAATGCGCTCGCCATTCCCGCCAACAACAAGACCGGCACGATTCGCGACGTCGAGCACATCGTCGTGCTGATGCAGGAAAACCGTTCGTTCGACCACTACTTCGGCACGCTCAAAGGCGTGCGCGGTTTTGGCGACACGCGCGCCATCAATCTGCCGAACGGCAAGCCCGTGTGGTATCAGCCGCTCGCGGCGGATATCGGCTACGTGCTGCCGTTCCGCCCCAGCGCGCCCAACCTGGGGCTGCAATTCCTGCAAGATCTCGCGCACGACTGGACCAGCACGCACGCGGCATGGAACGGCGGCCGCTACGATCAATGGGTGCCCGCGAAAAGCGCCACGACAATGGCCTACCTCACGCGCGAGGACATTCCGTTTCACTATCAACTCGCCGACGCCTTCACGATCTGCGACGCGTATCACTGCTCGCTGATGGGACCGACGGACCCGAATCGCTACTACATGTGGAGCGGCTGGGTAGGCAATGACGGCAGCGGCGGCGGTCCGGTGATCGACAACTCCGAACTCGGCTACGGCTGGTCCACGTATCCCGAAGTGCTACAGAGCGCGGGCATTTCGTGGAAGATCTATCAAGACATCGGCACGGGTCTCGACGCGAATGGTTCGTGGGGCTGGACGCAGAATCCGTATATCGGCAATTACGGCGATAACTCGCTGCTCTACTTCAACCAGTACCGCAACGCCCAGCCCGGCAACCCGCTCTACGACAACGCCCGCACCGGCACGAACGCGGCGAAAGGCGACGGCTACTTCGACATCCTCAAGCGCGACGTACAGAACAACGCGCTGCCGCAGGTGTCGTGGATCGTCGCGCCCGAAGCCTATTCCGAGCACCCGAACTGGCCGGCGAACTACGGCGCGTGGTACATCGACCAGGTCCTGCAGATTCTCACGTCCAATCCCGAGGTGTGGAGCAAGACGGTGCTTCTGGTGAACTACGACGAGAACGACGGCTTCTTCGACCACATGGCGCCGCCCTTCGCGCCGTCGTCGAGCGCGAACGGTCTGTCCACCGTCGACACCACCAACGAAATCTATACGGGCGACGCGAAGACTCCCTCCGGCCCGTATGGACTCGGACCGCGCGTGCCGATGCTGGTGGTTTCGCCGTGGTCGAAAGGCGGCTATGTGTGTTCGGAACTGTTCGACCATACGTCGGTGATCCGCTTTATCGAAAAGCGCTTCGGCCACGACCACAATCTCGGCGAATCGAACATCACGCCGTGGCGCCGTGCGGTGTGTGGCGATCTGATGTCCGCCTTCAACTTCAGCAATCCGAACGACGCCATCCCGGCGCTGCCGAGCACGAGCGGCTACGTTCCGGCGGATCAGAACCGCCACCCGGACTACGTGCCGCTGCCGCCGGCCTTGCAGGCCGTGCCGAAACAGGAGCCCGGCGTGCGCCCCGCCCGTGCGCTGCCCTATGAACTGTTCGTGCGCGTGCACGGCGAAGGCGCGGCCAACACACTCACCATGCGCTTCGTCAACACGGGCCGCGCCGGCGCGGTGTTTCTCGTCTACGCCGCTCACAGTCTCGACGCACCGCGCACCTATACGGTGGAAGCCGGCAAGCGGCTGCAGGACCCGCTGCCGTTGAATGCCGACGGCAGCTACGACTACACCGTGTACGGCCCGAACGGCTTTCTGCGCCGCTTCGCGGGCAAGCCGGTGTCGCGCAGCTGGTGGCATGGCTCGGACATCGCGCGCCCTGAAGTTGCAGAAGGCTACGACGTTTCGAACGGCAACCTGCAATTGCGGCTGGAGAACGTGGGCAGCGCGCGTTGCCAGTTCACGATCGTCAACGCATACGATCCGGGCAATGCGATCAAGCATTCGGTGCGCGGCGGCGATACCGAACAGCTCTATCTGGATCTGCGCAATGCACATGGCTGGTATGACCTGGCCATCACGGTCGATACCGATCCGCTGTTCGCGCGGCGCTTTGCCGGACACGTGGAAACCGGCAAGAGCAGCATGAGCGATCCTGCGCTGGGCGCCTGAACCCAAGCTTGGACTTAAGCTCGAGTTCAGCTTCGGCCAAACGTTCCGGCTGAATACAACGGCCGCTGCCATGAAAAACGCAGCGGCCGTTTTTTACGCGGCTACCCGAGCGCCTGGGTGCGGCTACGTCATGCAGCCACCGCAGCCGCCAACGACGCGCGCTCCCGCGCCTTCTCGCGAATCGCATCCACGATAAACTCCGCATCGCGCGCGATGCCGGAAAAACGCCCCGAGCCCCACGTATGCAGCCACGGCAAGCCGACGAAATACAAACCGTCGATCGGCGTAATGCCGCGCGTATGCGCCGGATAACCGCGACCGTTGAACACGGGCGCATCCAGCCAGCTGAAGTCCGGCGTAAAACCGATGCACCAGATGATCGCAGCAATGCCGCTCCCGTCCAGATCGAGCGTAGTGCGCTCCTGTTGCGGACGCCAGACCGGTTCGTACACGCCGCCCGCCGGCGCGTCGATGCCGTGCTTTGCGATGAAGCCGTCGATGCTCGCGTTGATCCGGTTATACGTATCGTCGGCGGCATCGAGATTTGCCGCCAGCGTGGGCGCAAAATGGAACTGCCCGTCGCGCAGATCGTCGAGCCGGCCATACAGCTCCATGCCCTCGGCGGCGAACTTGCGCAGGTCGATATCGCGTCCGCCGTCGCGGCCCGTCACATAGTGGTTGGTGTTGTCGCGCACCCCTTCGCGCAACGGATGCTTTTCGACCGGCATATCGTAGTACTGCATGTCGGCGAGCCAGTCGACCACGTCGCGGCCCCGATAGAAGCGCGCGCAACGCGGCGCCTCGCCCACGGCGAGCACCACCTTGCGGCCGGCCAGATGCAGATCTTCCGCGATCTGCGCGCCGGATTGCCCGGTGCCCACCACCATCACCGCGCCTTCAGGCAGCGCCTGCGGGTTCCGATATGCCGACGACTGCAGTTGCACGATCCGCGCGGGCAAGCGCTCCGCGAGGCGCGGCACGATCGGCGTGTGGTAGCCGCCCGAGGCCACCACCACCTGGTCCGCGGTGAAATCGCCCTGCGTCGTCGTGATGGCGTAGACGCCGTCGTCGCGCTGCTTCACGCGTTTGACTTCCGTGTGCTCCATCATCGGCGCATCGACCTGCGCGATGAAGCCGTCGAGGTACGCAATGATCTCGTCCTTCTTCATGAAGCCGTGCGGGTCGTCGCCGCGATACGGATAACCGGGCAGCGCGCATTGCCAGTTCGGCGTGACCAGACAGAACGCGTCCCAGCGCTGCTCGCGCCACGTATGCGTCACCGTGTTCTTCTCGACGACGAGATGGTCGATGCCTGCCTGCTTGAGGTAATAGCTGACCGACAGACCCGCCTGCCCGCCGCCGATGACGAGCACGCTGTAATGGCCCTCGGCGCGCGCGTGATGTGTTGGATTCGACATGATGCGTCCTCTGAAAGAATAAGCGCCTAGCTGAATTCGATAACCTTGACGGTCGCGTCGGGCCGGTCGCGAAAGCGCGCCGCGTCGCGCTCGATCTGCGCAAGCTGGTCCAGCGCCGCCGAGCACGCAAAGCCGTATTTCGCGCGCACCCGCTCGGACGCAATGCCGAGCGCCTGCCGCGAACGCTCGACGAAATCCTCCAGCGCGTAAGCGTGGCCCGGCGTGAAAAAATCGCCGATCACGAGCGAAGGCGAATAACAGTTCGCTTCGTCGCCATCGGGCCATTGAATGCGAAAGTGCATGACAGGCATCGTTGATCCTCAAATCAATGGGTAAGCAGAGCGCGCTTCGCGGCGAAACGGCGGTAGGCGTCCATATGACGCCGTGCGCTCGCCGCCCAGCTGAAGCGCGCGAGCAATGCGGGCACCGCATGCTCGAAGTCGATACCGCTCTCATTCAGCGCACGCACGAGGGCCGCGGCGATCGAATCCGCGTCGAGAGGATCGGCCCAGCAGCAGGTGGCGTCGTCGAGATACTCGGTGAACGGCGCAATCGAAGACACCACCACCGGCGTGCCGCTCGCGAGCGCCTCCAGCACGACGAGACCAAAGCCCTCGCGCAAGGACACCATCGACAGAACATCGGCGCTTCGAAACAGCGCGGGCATGACGGCGTCTTCGAGCGGGCCGGTCACCACCACGCTTTCATGCGGTCCGATGGAGAGGCCCAACTCGCTCGCCCGTTGCAGCAGCCGCCGGCTATAGGCGTCGTGGTCGAGCAGGCTCGCGCCGCCGGCAATGACGAGTTGTGCTTGCGGCAAACCACTGCGCACGACGGCAAACGCTTCGAGCAGCGCCAGCGTGTTCTTGCGCGCTTCGATTCCGCCCACCGCCAGCACGATCGGGCCGCCGTCCAGGCCGAAGCGCTGGCGAACCTGCGCGTCGTGTCGATCAGTCCGGGAAGAAAACCGCTGCACGTCCACGCCGTTCGGTACGGTGAACGCATCAATGCGGTACTCCGCCTGCATTTCACGTGTCCACCTATCGCTCACACACAGCACCTCGTCCGCGTCCTGATACGCGCGGCGCTGCCAGGCCATCAGCCTCGGATCGTCGAAATGATCCAGATGGTGCACCGTGCGCATGAAACCGTGAACGAGACCTTGCGCTTTCAACTCGGCGAGCGCGTTGCCGCTGATACTGTCCTGCGCGTGCAGCACGTCGAACGCGGCGGCGCCATGCCCGGTCAGCGCGCGCCGGAAGGCATCGATCCGCGCTTCGACCATTGCAACCGTGTCGCCCTGCGCGAGAACGACAGGCGCATACACCACACGGCAAGGCGGCAGACGAAACAACGTCTCGCCGCGCGCGGCCGGCACGAACACCGTCACGTCGTGGCCGAGCGCGGTCAACGCCGACGCCAGTTCGAGCGTGTGCACCACACCGCCGCGCGGATTGACCGAATGCGTGAGCAAGGCGATACGCAGCGTGCTCATTTCACCTCATCCTTTCCGATAATGAACGGCTCCCGCTGGAAATCCCATAACGTTGCGGCGTCATCCTGCCGATGCAGGACCACCTGGCTCGTTGCGTCGACGGAACCGATCACCGAGCACGCAAGCGAGCGGGCGCTGAACTTCGCCCGTACGGTCTCCACGTGCTCGGGCCGCACGGACAGCAGATAACCGAAACTCGGAAACGCGCTCACCCATCGTTCGAGCGGCACACCCTCAGGCTTCGGAATACACGCGAGATCGATCCGCGCCCCCACCTGCGAACATTCGAGCAGCATCAGCGCGGTGCCGAGTGTGCCCGCCATGCTGATATCCTTCGCGGCATCGCATAGACCGTTTTCGGCCAGTTGCGGCAGCAGTTCGAGGTCGGCGCGCAGACGCTCGGGCGGCGCATCCACCGAAGCATTCCAGAACGGATATGGCTCTTCGAAGCGGCCGCGCAGATCGACCGCCATCATCAGGCTGTCGCCCGGTTTCGCATTGAAGCTCGACAGCAGCGCCCTGGCGCGGCCGATAATCGACACCGCCAGTTGCGCCGCTTCGCTGCGCGTATTCGTGTGCCCGCCGACAATCGGCACGCCATACGCCACCGAAGCCGCCGCCATACCCGCCAGCACTTCCTCCGCAGCGCCAATGCCCTGGCTCCACAGCGCGTCCACCACCGCCAGCGGACGTCCGCCCATTGCATAGATATCGCTGACGTTCACCATCACGCTGCTATAGCCGGCGAACCACGGCATCGCGCTCACGAAGTCGCTGACCATGCCTTCGATCGCGAAGAGCAGATAGCCGTCGCCGTCGGCGAGCGCGGCGCAGTCGTCGCCAAGCGCGACGGCCTGCGCGAGATCGCGCTTGCCGCGCGGCAAGCGCTTCGCCAGCGAGCCGACGACATCCACGATATCGGTCTTGTGGCGGAACCCGCGGCTTTCGCGCAAGCCGGCGACCAGATCGGCGACCGTCATGCCGCACTCCGCTCACGCTCGCGACGGCGCGCGGACGGCTGCGACTGCGTGACAAAGCCGCCATAAGGCGTCGCGCACGGCGGATACCGGTCCAGCTGCGCCTGCATCAGATGATGCGGTCTGCCGAGCAGGGTTTCCTCCGCGAGCACGTCCCAATACATCGCGCGAAAGAGCGGCACGTTCTGACTCTGCACGTGAGCGAGGAACGTCTCGCAGCCGAGCGCATGCGCGCTGCTCACCGCGAGACGAATCAGCGTCGCGCCGATCTTTCCATGCCGGCGAAACGCCGCATGCACGGCGAGCCGCGAACCGAACCACACGTTGTCGTGATCGCGATGAATGCGCACGGTGCCCACCACCTGTTCCGGCATGCCGCCGAGGCAACTCACCGCCACCAGTTGCTGCGCGTGCTGATCGATCCCGTCGCGATCATCGCCGATGAAAATGCCCTGCTCGATGCAGAAAACCGCGCGCCGCAACCTGAACGCCTCTTCGGCTTCCCAATTCAACGTGGTCCACTTGATACGGAATTCACTCGGCGCATACGGCGCGAAACCCATGTCGCCGTCCAGCGCCTCGCCTGCGATCGCTTCACCGAACATGATCACGCCTCGTACGATGAGAGTGACGAACACGCGCCGCATTTGCCGCAGCCCGCCTTGATATCGCTCGAACGCATGGCCGCGGCATTGAGCATGCCGCCCAGCGGCTGTAAAACCGACTTCATGAATTCGGGTGTGGGCGCCGGATGATCTTCGAGCGGCGTGCCGCTGATCGGCACGAACGGCACGACGAACGGATAGACGCCGAGTTCGATCAACTCGCGCGACATCGTCAGAATCGCCTCGGCGCTGTCGCCCAGCCCCGCGAGAATATAGGTGCTGACCTGGCCGCGTCCGAACACGGCCACCGCGGACCTGAACGCTTCCATGTAGCGCGACAGCGGCACGCTCGCCTTGCCCGGCATGATGCGTTCGCGCAATTCAGGCGTCACGACTTCGAGATGCATGCCGAGTGTGTCGATGCCGCTCGCTTTCATGCGCGCGAACCAGCGGTCGTCGTCGGGCGGCTCGCATTGTGCCTGGATCGGCAGATCGACCGCGGCCTTGATTGCAAACGCACTCTCGCACAGAATCTGCGCGCCGCGATCCGGCGTGGGTGGCGTGCCGGTGGTCAGCACCATATGCTTCACGCCGTCGAGCAGCACGGCCGCGCGCGCCACTTCCGCGAGCTGCTCGGGCGTCTTGCGCGCAATCGTGCGGCCTGCCGCGAGCGACTGCCCGATCGCGCAGAACTTGCAGCTCTTGCGCCGGCTCTCATAGCGAATACAGGTTTGCAATACGGTAGTCGCCAGTACGTCCGCACCGTGCAACGTGGCGATATGCGAGTACGGTACGCCGTCGAGCGTCTGCATGCCGTAAAAACGCGGCGCCTTCGGAAAACTGATACTGGCAATCGGAATCGTGCCGCGCAGCAGCGCACTCGAACCACTGGCATCCGGTGTTTGCGCCACGAACGGCGAGTGCCATGCAGTGCTCGTATGCACGGGCACCATGATCGTCACGCCATCCACCGTCACCGCCTTGTGGTCCGACGGACCCGCGCCGCCGCGCCGGCTCGCCGCGCCCGAATCCGGCGAGACGAGCCGCAAACCGGCGGACTGCAATTCAGTCATCAATTGCCGGCTCTCTGCCGACAGCGGTTCGCTGGCGTTCATCGCATCCTCCTTCGGTTGAATTGAAATCGGCGCCCGGGACAGCCGGCCACGCCTGCATCGGCGCCACGGTTTCCGCGGGCCGCCGGTTGATGGCGAGGCTCAGCAGTTCGGGGCGCGCGTAATGGCCGACCGAATCCATCATGCGTTTGCGCTTGGTGATCAAGGCCATGTCGAGATCGGCGATCACCATGCCCTCGCCCTCGCGCAACGGTTCGGCAAGATGCTGGCCTTCCGGAGAGACGATCGCGGTATTGCAGCCGCCGCGCAGCGCCCTCTGCAGATTCGTATCCGGAGTCACGGACGCAATCTGCGCTTCGCTCAGCCATCCCGTTGCATTGACGACGAAACATCCCGATTCCAGCGCGTGATGGCGGATCGTCACCTCGATCTGATCGGCGAAGATCGGCCCCACCAGCGAGCCGGGAAACTGGCTGCAATGAATCTCTTCGTGCTGCGTCATCAACGCATAACGCGCGAGCGGGTTGTAATGCTCCCAGCAGGCGAGCGCGCCCACGCGTGCCACCGCGGTGCGCGCCACCGTCAGCCCGGCCGCGTCGCCTTGGCCCCAGATCATCCGTTCATGAAACGTCGGGGTGATCTTGCGGCGCTTGAGCACGATCTGGCCGTCCACGTCGAAGATCAGTTGCGTGTTGTAGAGGCTGCCGTGATCGCGCTCGTTGACGCCGAGCACCACCACCATCCGGTGCAAACGCGCCTGCTCGGCCACCGCCTGCGTCACGGGACCCGGCACCACCACGGCCTCTTCGTAGAGTTTCATGTGATCGGCGCCGGAGGCCACGGGCGGCCGCACGAAAGAGAAGTACGGGTAATACGGCACGAAGGTTTCGGGAAATACGATCAGTTGCACGCCTTCGCGCGCCGCCTGTTCGATGGCCTCGCAAACCTTTTCGAGCGTGCCGCCGCTGCGCTCGAAGTCCGGTGCGATCTGGACCGCCGCGGCGCGCACGATGCGCTTGCCGGTCGATTTGTCGGACATGGTGGTCACTCGCCTTTCGTCAAACCGTCCAGGTGTGGATGACCAGCGCGTTGTCCTTGCGGTGGAGCAACTGGATGTCGAGCACGTCGAGCGGGCTGATTGGACGAATCCCTTCGATCAGCGAGGCTTCGCCGTGTCCGTACAGCGCCTGCAATGCGAAGCGGCATGCGTAGACCTTGCCGCCTTCTTCCATGAACTTCGTCAGTTGCTTGTTGAAGTTCAGATGGCCGGGGAACGCTTCGTCGCCAAGCGTCGGAAAGCCGCGTTGCAGACCGAGCGTCACGCCCGGCCCGTAGAGCAATACCGATGTTTCGAAGCCCTTGCGTTGCAGGCGCGTGGCCTGCAGCAGATTGACGAAGCCGATCGAGCCTTCGAAGGCAACCGTATGGAACGTGACGAGCGCCTTCTCGCCCGGTTCGGCTTTCACGTCTTCAAAGACTTTCTCCTCATAGTCGACAAGGTAATCGCCTTTCTGATGCAGCGGTTTGTTGACGGCTGGCATGACACTCTCCGATCAGGTTTGCTAAGTAAAAGAAGGTGCGCGTTCAGGTACTGCGCGCTTCTTCCAATGCAACGGCCGTGCCATTGATCGGCCATGCCAATGCGATCAATCAGCAATCAATTCCGTCTCGATTCGAAATGCGACGTGAAAATTTTTTGGCGCGAAGGTTGCATACAGTCCGGTCATCCCGCGCAAACGCCTTTGGTGCGGCTTTACCGCACCAGCCATGTGCGATTTGCGCAGCCGAACGTGTCGGCGTGGTGCAGTCATTCACCACAGTCGATCAATCCGGTCATTGATCGCATTCCAATGCGATCAACTTTTTTTCAACACGAATAGAGACCCGAAGGCAATGAGCAGCCCGACACATCACTGGATCAAACGTCTTGCCGACATTCGCAAACCCGCCTACCTCGCGATTCCCGATCTGATCGAAGAAGATCTCGCCACCGGGCGGCTGCGTCCACGCGACCGCCTGCCGGGCCTGCGCGATCTCGCCGAAGAACTCGCGCTGAACTACACGACGGTGGCACGCGCCTACGCCGAAGCGCGCAAGCGCGGCCTGCTCGATTCACGCGCCGGCAGCGGCACTTTCGTGCGCGGACGTACGGCCACCTTGCCGCTCGCGGGCGGCAGCAGCATCGAAATGTCGATGAACACGCCGCCCGAGCCGCCCGATTACGCCATGCGTCTGCGCGATTCCGCCGCGCGCCGGATGGCCGAGAGCGATCCTTATCAGTTGCTGCGTTATCAGGACTTCGGCGGCTCGGCGGCCGACAAGGATGCGGGCGCCGAATGGCTGAGGCGCCGCGTGCCGCATTGCGACGCACAGAACGTGCTGGTGTGCCCCGGCATCCACAGCGCGCTGGTGGCGCTCGTCTCGCAGCTCGCGCGGCCCGGCGCCACCATCTGCCTCGATTCGCTCGCCTACCCCGGCATCAAGGCAATCGCCGCGCAACTCGGCGTGCGTCTGCAAGCGCTGCCGCGCGACGACGAAGGGCCGCTCGCTCACGCGTTCGAAGCGCTCTGCAAGACCGACAAGCCGAGCGCGTTCTATTGCAATCCGACGCTGCAGAATCCGAGCACGCTCACGCTCACGCACAAACGGCGCGAGGCGCTCGCCGACGTGGCGCTGCGCTACAGCGTGCCGATCATCGAAGACGACGCCTATGCAATGCTCCCGCAGAGCGCCCCCGACGCGCTCGCGAGCCTCGCACCCGAACTGACGTATTACGTGACGGGTCTGTCGAAATGCTTCGGCGCCGGTTTGCGCGTCGCCCATCTGCATGCGCCGACGCCGCGCCAGACACAGCGGCTGGCCGGCGCGTTGCGCGCGACCACGGTGATGGCGAGTTCGTACACGGTCATGCTCGCCACGCAATGGATCGCGGATGGCACTGCGGCGGACATGCTCACCGCGATCCGCAACGAGTCGCGCGCGCGCCAGGCCATTGCCGCGCGCATGCTCGAAGCGTGGCCTTACGAAGCGCATCAGGACGGTTTTCATTTGTGGCTGCCGGTGCCGGTGGAAAGCGGCTGGAGTGCATCGGAACTCGCCTTGCAACTGCGCAATCAGGGCATTGCCGCCGTGGCGGGCGCCGCGTTCTCCACCGACGGCAATCCGCCCAATGCCATGCGCGTATGCCTCGGCGGATCGAAGACGCGTGACGAATGCACCGAAGCGCTGCGCATCGTGGCGGAAACGCTGGACCATCCGCATCATCTGCATTCGCCGGTCATGTAAGGCGCAAGCCGCCGCCTGTATTCAGCGCGGCGTTATCGTCGTACGAATACAACGCCTCACGACCCATCTTGCCGCCCCGCGGCACTGCGCCACACGCTGCGCCCACGGCGTTTTGTCAGCAATTGAAAGAATTTGCCGCTCAAGTCTCGCCTGTTCAGGCCGTATACCGCAGGTGAGGCCCCCGCCTCACCGAATCCGGTTCACCGCTCACTCCGAAAGACTCCCGACATGTTCACCTCCATTCGCGCGCGCATCGTTGCCCTATGCGTCGCTATCGTCGTGGTGGCGCTTGCCGCCAACGCGGTTCTCAACTATGTCGTCGCCAACTCGTATAACGCCGATGCCATCAATAGCAGCCTGACCGCGGTCGAAAGCGGACACGCGGCCGGCATCAGCGATTGGGTCGCCAGCAACAGCCAGATGATCAACTCACTGCAGGACGCGGTGCTGCAACCCGATCCTTCCGCCGCGCTGAAGCAGATCGCCGCGGCCGGCAAGTTCACCAACGTGTATGTCGGCTACGCGGACAAGACGGCGAAGTTCTCCGACCCGACCGGCATTCCGGCCGACTATGATCCGACCGGCCGCCCCTGGTATAAGCAGGCCGCCACGGCGGGCAAGCCGGTGGTGACGCCGCCCTACGTGGACGTGGGCACGGGCAAACTGGTGGTGGCCTTCGCGGTGCCGGTGGTACGCGACGGCGCGGTGAAAGGCGTGGTGTCGGGCGACGTCGCGATGGACAGCGTGATCGCCAACGTCAAGGCGATCCATCCCACGCCCGCAAGCTTCGGCATGCTGATCGATGCGAGCGGCCACATCGTCGCGCATCCGGATCCGAAGCTGACCTTGAAGCCGGTCTCCGATGTCGCGGCCGGCCTGAGCGGCGACAAGCTCGCCGCTCTTTTTAGCGCAGACCGTCCGCTCGAAATGGACGTAAACGGCAGCACCAAGCTGATGCGCGCGCAAGCGATTCCGGGCACCGACTGGTACGCGGTCGTCGCACTCGACAAAGCCGAAGCGACTGCCGGCATGCGTTCGCTGCTGACCGCTTCGGTGATCGCGCTGATCGTGATCGCCGGCATCGCCGCCGCGGTCGTGGCTGCGGTCACCGCGGTGTCGTTCCAGCGTCTGTCGAAAGTGCGCGATGCGATGGACGCCATCGGTTCCGGCGAAGGCGATCTGACGCAACGCCTGCCGGCTGTGGGCAACGACGAAGTCGCGCAGATCGCGCGCTCGTTCAACACCTTCATCGACAAACTCAGCCGCGTGATGCGCCAGATTCGCGATGCCAGCGAATCGGTGCGCGTGGCCGCGAATGAAATCGCCGCGGGCAACGTCGATCTGTCGGGCCGCACGGAATCCGCTGCCGCGAGCCTGCAGCAGACCGCCGCGTCGATGGAAGAAATCACCTCGACGGTCACGCAATCGGCCAGCTCCGCCAAACAGGCCGACGATAGCGCCGTCTCCGCTTCGCAGGTCGCCTCGCGCGGCGGCGTGGTGATCTCCGAAGTGATTGCGACGATGGGCGAGATCCAGCACGCGTCGGTAAAAATCGCCGACATCATCGGCGTGATCGACGGCATTGCGTTCCAGACCAACATCCTCGCGCTGAACGCCGCGGTGGAAGCCGCCCGCGCGGGCGAACAGGGCCGCGGTTTCGCGGTGGTGGCCGGCGAAGTGCGCAGCCTCGCGCAACGCAGCGCGCAGGCGGCGAAGGAAATCAAGGCGCTGATCGAATCGACCGTGGCCAGCGTCTCATCCGGTTCGGGCCAGGTGCGCCAGGCCGGCGAGACGATGACGGAGATCGTCAGCAACGTCGCCAACGTGACGACCATCATTTCCGAAATCACGCAGGCCGCCAACGAACAGACGCGCGGCATTCAGGAAGTCAACCGCGCGGTCAGCCAGCTCGACGAGATGGTTCAGCAGAATGCCGCGCTGGTCGAAGAGTCGACGGCGGCGGCCGCCGCACTGCAAAGCCAGGCCGTGAGCCTTGCCGGCGCGGTGACGCAATTCAAACTCGATTAAACGCTACGGTTGGGACATTGCAGTGACGTTCTATAGAAATCTGAAGATCGCCGTCAAGTTGGCACTGCTCGGCGCGGTCTTGCTGGCCGCGACGATGATCGTAGGTCTGGAAGGCTGGCATGCATTGTCCCGCACGCATGCGCTGCAAATCGAGTCCGCCCGGTCGCTCAGCCAGTATGCGCAAGCCGCCGATACAGCGCGCGTCGCGCAGGTCGAGTTCAAGAAGCAGGTGCAGGAATGGAAGGATCTGCTGTTGCGCGGCGCCGATCCGGCCGCCTTCGCGAAATACCGTGATGCCTTCAACAAGGAAAGCGGCACGACGCACGCCGCCCTGCTGCGCCTGAAAGACCAGCTGAGCGCAGTGGGCGCGAACGTGGACGGTGTCGACAAGGCGCTCGCCACGCATGCCGCGTTGCAGGACAGCTACCTCGCCGCGCTCAGGCACTACGACGCCGCCGATCCGAACACCGCGCACGTGGTCGACGCTCTCGTGAAGGGCATCGACCGCGCGCCGACCGCCGCTATCGACGACATCGTCGCCGCCGTGATGCAGCAGGCGCACGACTCCAGCGTGCGCACGAGCGAAGCGGCCGAACATGCGTACACGATCGCGACCGTGCTGCTGCTGTCGGTCGTCATTGGGTCGCTCGGCGTCGGTGCTTTCGCGGTCTGGTTCCTGAGCCGCAGTATCACGGTGCCGGTCAGACAGGCGGTAGGCGTCGCGCAGGCGGTCGCAGCGGGCGATCTGCGCGCGGACGTGCCCGTGGTGAGCCGCGACGAAACCGGCCAGTTGCTCGTTGCGCTCAACGACATGAATCAGCGCTTGCGGCATATCGTCAGCGAGATTCGTGAAGGCGCGCATACGATTTCATCGGCCACGCAGGAGATCGCCGCCGGCAACCTCGACCTCTCCGCACGCACCGAACAGCAGGCGGCCTCGCTCGAAGAAACCGCCGCGTCGATGCAGCATTTCACCGATTCGGTCCAACGCAACGCCGCCAACGCACGCGAAGCCACGGCGCTTGCGCAAACCGCCGCGCATGCCGCGCGTGAAGGCGGCGCCGTGATGACCGACGCGGTGCGCACAATGGGCCAGATCGACGCGGCGTCCAGGCGCATTGTCGACATCATCGCGGTGGTGGAAGCCATCGCGGCGCAGACCAATATCCTCGCGCTCAATGCCGCGGTCGAAGCAGCGCGCGCCGGCACGCAAGGGCGCGGTTTCGCGGTGGTCGCGAGCGAAGTGCGCAGTCTCGCGCAACGTTCCGCCGACGCCGCGCGCGAGATCAAGACGCTGATTCGCGAATCGGTGGCCACGATCGAAGCGGGCACGCAACTGATCGATCGCGCGAGCAACACGATGGACGGCGTGGTGGAAAGCGCCGGCAGCGTGACGCGCATCGTCGAATCGATCGCGACGGCGAGCGCCGATCAGGCAACGGGTATCGCGGAAGTCAACGACGCCGTCACGCAGATGGACCAGGTGACGCAAAGCAATGCGGCGCTCGTCGAGCAGGCGGCAGCCGCGGCCGACGCCGTGCAAAGCAAGGCATCGGGGCTCGTGCAAAGCGTGAGTTTCTTCAGACTGGGCGCCACGGCTTGACGCATCGGCGCCGTGCCCGTCGCGCGGCGCCCGCGATGTGTGGATGAAGCAACGCGCCGCTTACGACTCGAAGTCGAGTCCGCCGATCAGGGCGACCGGTTCGGCCTGCGTATGCGAGACAAAGTCCAGTTCGCGCGCACGGTTCCAGGCCGCGAGCTTGCGCGGCAGCGCGGCCAGATAGCCCGCGAAACGCGCCGGGCCTTCGGCGCCCATCAGTCTCTCGATTTCGTCGCTGTCCCAGGTCAGATACAGATTCAGCGGATGCGGGTACAGCCCCAAGTCTTCGATCGGCGCGGCATGAATCCGCACGCGGGTGGGATGCCCGTGGCCGCCGTAGGGCAGTACTTCGGTATGCACGGTGGTGGCGAAACACGCGGCAAGAGCCTCGGCGATGCGAGGCGCGAACTGCTGATCGAAACGGGCGGCACTCTCCGGGCGCATCCATGTCTCCAACTTCTGCGTGATGTGCCGAATATCCTAGCACGCCGCCCGGCGCGCTCTCCTCGTGTATCCGCCGCGGCTTCGCGTCGCATGGTTGCGTCAGACTGTCTTCAGCATCCGCGGCCGCGCTTCGCCCGATCCGGCCGCGGGCTCGGGGATCGTGTCGGGCACATCGGCGCCCTTCTCCGTGCGCATGGACAGATAGCGCAGACAGCACACCCGCAGGAATGACGCGAAGTTGGTCGGCAGCTCGCCGCGCAGCGCGATCAGTTCGTCATAGAGTTGCACGGCGAACTGACTGGTGGTCATGTTCTCGCGCGCGGCGATTTCGTGCAGCACGTCCCAGAACAGATTCTCCAACCGGACCGTGGTGATCACGCCGTGAATGCGCAATGAGCGCGTGCGCGATTCGTACAGGATCGGATCGGCGTTGATGTATATGCCACACATGGCGTTACTCCCGGTTTTGCGGCAGGCGTGCCGTGGCGCTCTTCATGCAGCCACGGCATTGCGCCCGCCTTCGTCAACATACGCCGGCATCCGCGGCCCGACAATCGCATCGAACCCGAACGCCGCCCTGCCCCGTCGAACCGCTTTACACCGCGCGTTTATTCATCTGCGCCGCAATGTGATCGGCCTGCCGGATCGCCAGCGTGACGATCGTCATGGTCGGATTTTCCGCCGCGCCGGTGGTGAACTGGCTGCCGTCCGAAATGAACAGATTCGACACTTCGTGCGTCTGGCCGAAACTGTTGCATACGCCGTCTTCGGCACGCGCGCTCATGCGGGCCGTACCGAGGTTGTGCGTGGACGGATACGGCGGCACGCGATACACCGTCTTTGCGCCCGCCGCCTCGTATACCGCGGAGCCCTGCCGGAATGCATGCTCGCGCATCGCTTCGTCGTTCGGATGATCGTCGAAATGAACGTTGGCGACCGGTTGGCCGTACTGGTCCTTCACGTCGGTATTCAGGGTCACACGGTTAGTCTCGCGCGGCATATCCTCACCGACGATCCACATGCCCGCCGTGTACGCGTATTGATCCATTGCCTGGGTGAATGTCGGTCCCCATGCGCCCGGATCGAGAAAGGCCGCGTAGAACGGCAGGCCGAGCGATATGGTTTCCATGTGATAGCCGCCCGCGAAGCCGCGCTGCGGATTGAATACCGCTTCGTCTTCGATGATCCCGGCCATCGTGGTGCCCTTGAACATGTCCACCTTGTCGTTGAACGCGGCGTACACCGAGCCCGTGGTGTGGCGCATATAGTTGCGCCCCACCTGTCCCGAGCCGTTTGCGAGCCCTTGCGGGAATCGGCTCGAATGCGAGTTCAACAGCAGACGCGGCGTCTCGATCGAGTTGCCGGCTACCGCGACGATGCGCGCCTTTTGCCGCTGCAATTTGCCGTTGCCGTCGTAGTACAGCACCTCCTTTGCCTTACCGCGTGCATCGGTTTCGATACGCACTACGTGCGCCTGCGTGCGCAACTCCATATGGCCGGTCGCCTGGGCGCGCGGCAACTCAGTGTAGAGCGTCGACCACTTGGCGCCCGTGCGGCATCCCTGAAAACAGAAGCCGCGCTGGAAGCAATGCGCGCGGTCGTCGCGCACCACGCTATTGATCGCCATGTGTCCGGTATTGCAGTCCTTGTAGCCCACCTTCATCGCGCCGGCCGACATCACCTTGAAGTTGTTGTTGCCCGGCAAGCCCGGCAAACCGTTGGTGCGCGTCACGCCCATTTTCAGTTGCGCGCGGTCGTAGTACGGATCGAGTTCTTCGCGCGTGAGTGGCCAGTCGAGCAGATTGGCGTCCTTGATATCGCCGTACGTGGTCTTCGCCTTGAACTCGTGCGGCTTGATTCGCAGACTCGCGCCGGCCCAGTGCGTGGTGGTGCCGCCCACCGTCTTGCAGATCCATGCGGGGAGATTCGGGAAGTCTTTGGCGACGCGCCAGGTGCCCGACGTGGTGCGTTTGTCGAGCCATGACAGCATCTGGAACGCGCCCCATTCGTCGGTGGTGAAATCGGCTTGCGTATGCAGTCTGCCCGCTTCCAGCACGACGACGTCGATACCCTTCTGCGCCAGTTCGTTGGCGAGCGTCCCGCCGCCCGCGCCCGAACCGATGATCACGACGACCTTGTCGTCGTTGTGTGAAAAACGCACTTTGTTGTTGTCCTGATTCATGTCTTGTCTCCAGTCTTCTGTCGACCAGAGTTAGCGCTTCAGCGCTTACTCTGGTCCCATGCACCGCTGTCGACCAGAGTTAGCGCTTTAGCGCTTACTCTGGTCCCATGCAAAGCAGTCGTATCGATCAGCTATCCGTCGGAATCGGGCCACTGGCACTGGCCGGCGGATTGGGCAGCCAGGAGAGACTGTTGAAACCCTTGTTCAGGTAGCCGCCGTCTCCCTCCGAAGCGCCGTAGCCGAAGTGCGCATACGCCATCGTGTTGGCGTACAGTGAGACCACCGCGGTGCTGCGTATCGTGTTGAAGAAAGGTGTCCCCGCGAGCGCCGCGACATCTCGCGCCTGATCCGAAGGCGCACGCTTGAGCCAGTCCGAGCCCGCTTGCGCGTCGAGCTGTTTCACGCCGTCCGCCAGTTGCTGGCGCACCGCCGGATCGGCTTTCGCTTTCGCGTCGAGGTCCTTGACGACCAGCGCATAGACCGCGTTGTCGAGCGTGGGGTGCGGATAGAGTTGCCGCGTGAAGGCGAGAATCACTTCGCCCTGATGCGTGTCCAGTCCTTGCAGTTCGAGCGCCCACGCGCGGCTCGGCGCGAAGCTCGACAACACCGACGACACCGCCAGCGTGCCCATCAGCACACCCGTGCCTCTCAACAGCTCGCGCCGCGTAAGCGGAATCCGCAACGCGGCCGTGGCCGCCTTCGCCGCGCGCTGCCCGCCGCCGTGCTCGTCAGAATGCTCGTCAGAATGCTCGTGGGGATGCTCGTGGGGATGCTCGTGCTCGTGATGATGCGCATGATGTGCGTGACCGGACGCGACGATCGGAATGATCGTTGTCTTCATGTCTGTCTCCTTTGTAGACCGGGGTCAGCGCCTCAGCGCCGGCTCCGGTCCCATGCAATCTGGTTGTTGTGGGGTATTGCAACTACGCGCGGCGGCCGCCTGGATTACTTTTACTATTGATAGTGGCCGTAGCGTTCCAGCACTTCGATCTTGTAGCCGTCAGGGTCCTGAATGAAAAAGTAACGCGCCAGCAACTCGCCGTCGTCGTTGTGAAACTCGCGCAGATCATTGGGCGTCATGCCGAGATCGAGCAGACGCTGCCGCTCGCGCTTTGCATCGTCGACGCAAAACGCCACGTGGCCGTAGCCGTCGCCGTGCGAATACGGCTCCGTGCGGCCTTTGTTCCAGGTGAGTTCTATTTCGGCGTCGGCTTCGCCGTTGCGCAAATACACGAGCGTGAAATCCGGAAAGTCGAGCCGGTGCGATACGTCCAGATTGAAAGCCTTCTGATAGAACTGCAGCGAACGCGGCAGATCGTGCACGCGGATCATCGTGTGGATGAGTTTGGCCATCTGTGTCCCCTCCTGTTTGAATCCAGTTTAGGAGGCCGGCCACGCGAGTGGTAATGCACGGCTAAATCGCGCCAGGGACTTGCCCTATGTTGCAGACACATCGATTGCATGGTTTTCGCACGCGCCACTGCGAGGCGAATGGCAATGGACCTCATGCGCCGGCAAGTTGCACTGCAGCATGCAAAGCTATTCGAGCGGGTGTTTGCCGAATGGCATCAGGCAAAACCCGACATGGCCGGTAGGCAAGCACGCATCCGCCGAAGCCCATTCGTTTTTTCATTGGAGTCGTGCACACGCGCCGCGAGTTTCCATAAGATCGGCCTGTAGACACCTTCTTGAATGACGGGCGATGCGACACCGATGCATCGCCCAGGCTGTGGAGCATTGTGCGTTATGGAATTCGATACGAAAGTTGCGATCATCGTGCTGGATGATCTCGCTGTCTGGCAAAAACTCAATGTCACCGCGTTTCTCGCAACAGGGATCGCGGGCGCGGCGCCCGAGGCAATGGGCGAACCGTACGAGGACGCGGCGGGCCGCCGCCATGCGCGGCTGTTCGGCCAGCCGATGATGGTCTATCAGGCGGACAACGCGGGTTTGCTGCGCGCGTTTCGCCAGGGCATTGAGCGCGAATTGACGCGCGCCGTGTATGTGCGCGCGATGTTTTCGACCGGCCACGATCAGGCGAACCGCGACGTGTTCCGCGCCGAGCCGGCCGACGCCCCCGACCTGGTCGGGCTCGCCGTGCGCGGGCCGAAAAAAGCCGTCGACAAAGCCGTGAAAGGCCTTTCGCTGCACGCCTGAGGCGTAATGAGTCCTCATCACGCTCAGAGGTCCGGACTCGGGCCGCGCTCCAGATAAGTGGTCAGCGCGATATAGCTGCGCGTGCCGGTGAAGCCTTCAATCGCGTGAATGCGCGCGAGCAGTTGTTCGAGCGATTGCGTGTCGCGCGTGCGGACTTTGAGCAGCATGGCGCTCTCGCCCGTCACGGTGTGAATCTCCTCCACGTCCGATAGCTCCTGTAGCGCGAGCAGTTGCCGGGTCACCGCCCAGCTCGTCGTATCCACATGCACGAACGCGAGTAGCGGACGGTTCAGTTTCGCGGCGTCGAGCGCGGCCACGGTGGCCTTGATCACGCCTTCCTTCTTCAGCCGCCGCGCGCGCTCGTGGACAGCGGGCGCCGACAGAAACAGCAGCTTGCCGAGTTCCGCGTAAGTGCGGGTGGCGTCTTCGGCGAGCAGCGCGAGCAGCTTGCGGTCGGTGTCGTCGAGCGAGGCCGCGCCCGGTTGCGCGCCCGGTGCTCTCAGCGCCCTGCCGCTGCGGGTGGTGAGCGAACGTCGGATCGTGCTCATCGGCGCTCGGGTTTTGACGCGGGATTGTCCGCGTCCTGTTCCAGTCCCTCGCGCAAGGCTTTGCGGATCACCTTGCCGGTCGCCGTCAACGGCAGGCTGTCGACAAAGCGAATCTCGCGCGGATACTCGTGCGCCGCGAGACGCGTTTTGACATGCTGCTGGATCTCGCGCACCAGCGCCGCGTCGCCGGCAAAGCCGGGGTTCAGCACCACGAACGCCATCACGATCTCGGTGCGCTCGCGATCCGGCGCGCCGATCACGACCGCCATCGAAACAGCCGGATGACGCAGCAGCGAGTCTTCGATCGAAGCCGGCCCGATGCGGTAGCCGGCGCTCGTGATCACGTCGTCGCCACGGCCGACAAAACGGATGAAGCCGTCCGCGTCGCATGTGCCGAGGTCGCCGGTCACCAGAAACTTGCCGCGGAATTTCTCGCGCGTCGCCGCCTCGTTGCCCCAGTAGCCGAGAAACATGACCGGATCGGGCGCGGCCACCGCGATATCGCCGATCGCGCCCGGCGGCAATTCGTTGCCGTCCATATCGACAATCGCGACATGATGCCCCGGCACCGCGCGGCCAATCGCGCCGAAGCGCGGTTCGAAGAGCGCCGCGCACGATGACACCACGACGTTGCACTCCGTCTGCCCATAGAACTCGTTGATCGTGACGCCCAGCGCTTTGCGGCCCCAGCCGATCAATTCCTCGCCGAGCGATTCACCGCCGCTCGCCACCGAACGCAACGCGAGGCTCCAGCGTTCGGGACGTTCGACGCCGCGCATCATCTTCAATGCGGTGGGCGGCAGAAACGTATGCGAGACCGCGTGACGCGCCATCAGATCGAACGCGGCCTCGCCGTCGAATTTCGCAAAGCGGCGCGCGAGTACCGGCACGCCGTGATGCCAGGAGGGCAAGAGCACGTCGAACAGGCCGCCGATCCATGCCCAGTCGGCGGGCGTCCAGATCAGCGTGGCGTGCGCGGGAAAGCCCTGTTGCGACATCTCGACGCCCGGCAGGTGGCCTGGCAACACGCGGTGCCCATGCAGCGCGCCCTTCGGTTTGCCGGTCGTGCCCGACGTATAGATGATCACCGCGGGATCGTCCGCGCCGGTATCGACGGGTGTGAAACCCGCGGGCGCGCTCTTCAGCGCGTGCCAGAACGAACGCACCGGCGCATGCGGATCGCCGTTGTCCCGATCGATATCCACGCTGAAAACATTGCGCAGCGACGGCAACGCCGCGCGGATTTCGTCGACCTTCTGCACGCCGCCGTGATCGGTAATCAGCGCCACGGCGCCACTATCGCCGAGCCGATGTTCGATCGCATCGACGCCGAACAGCGCGAACAGCGGCACGGCCACCATGCCGGCCTTGTAGGCGGCGAGATGCGCGATAGCCGTTTCGACGGATTGCGACAGGAAGATGCCGATCCGGTCGCCGCGTTGCGCACCCGCTGCGAGCAGCGCGTTGGCGAAGCGGTCGGACAGCGCTTTCAACTCGTCGAACGTATAGCGGGTCGCAGTGCCCTCGGGATCTTCGTAGATCAGCGCGAGACGGCCCGAACCGTCGGCCCATTTATCGCACACGTCCACGCCGATGTTGTAGCGCGCCGGGATCTGCCACGCGAAGTTTGCCGTCAGCGATTCGTAGGTCTGGCCGTCGAGGTTCATGGTGTCTGCTCCTGCAAGCCCGTCGGCGGTTGATAACGCGGGAAGCCGTTATATTCGATCGTACGCTCCGCCGGCGGAAGCGGCCACGAGTGGCGCGCGTTCGGCACGCCGCCGTCGACGCGGATCACCGTGCCGTTGATGAACGCCGACGCCTCCGACAACAGAAACACCGCCGCGCCGGCCAGTTCGGATTCGGTGCCGAAGCGCTGCAGCGGGACCTTATGCCTGAGCGTGCGCAACAGCGCCTGGTAGTCTTCGTTGTAGCTGTCCATACCCGCGGACGCTATCCAGCCCGGCGCGACCGCGTTGACTCTCACCCCCGCGTGGCCCCATTCGCATGCGGCGGTTTCCGTGAAGTTCCACACGCCCGCCCGCGCCGCGCCCGAGTGACCCATGCCGGGCATGCCGCCCCAGATATCCGCCAGCATGTTCACGATCGTTCCGCCGTGATGTTCCATCCATTGCGTATAGCATTCGCGGGACATCAGAAACGTGCCGTGCAGATTGTTGCGCACTACCGCGTCCCAGCCATTCAGGGAAATCTTTTCGAGCTTCGCGGGGAACTGGCCGCCCGCGCAATTGAAGAGGCCGTCTACGCGGCCCAGATCCGCAATGATCGAAGCGATCGTTTCGCGGACCTGTTGCTCGTTGCGGATGTCGCAGGAATAGGTCTTGTGTCCGGCGGAGGTGCGTTGATGATCTTCGGCCAGTTCGGCTTGCACCGCTTTCAGTTTGTCCTCGCTTCGGCCGACCAGCGCCAGGGTTGCGCCTAAGGATGCGAGTTCGTGCGCGGTGCATCGGCCTAAACCGCTACCCGCGCCGGTGACGATAATGACTTTGCCGGCGAAGAGGCCTTCGCGGAAAACCGAACGATAGCCGTTTGACGGCGGCGAGGTGCTCGACGAAGCTGCGGGCATGCGGGTGTCTCCTTCATGTGCTGCGCTTTCGGTGTTTGTTGAGTTTAGCTCATGTTTTATTCCTGTGTTGTGCATGACCGTAACTTTATTTCACACTGATTTCGCAATGGCACTTCCCCATTCCTTGAGCTAGACTCAACTGATGCCGACTCAACTTCCCTTGTATTCCAATCGATGACCGCATCCGCTATCTCCCGCCGCGTGCCTGTGCAGGCGCGCTCCGAACAACGACTCAAGGCGATTCTGGAGGCGGCCCGGCTCGTGTTTTCCGAAGTCGGCTACGCGTCGGCCACCATGACGGAGATCGCCGGGCGCGTCGGCGTGTCCGAGGCGACGATCTTCACGTACTTCGCCAGCAAGCGCGATCTCTGCGTTCGCGTGCTCGGCAACTGGTATGACGAGATCATCACCCAGGTCGAAAACGAATTGCCGTTGATCGCGGGCACCCGCAACAAGTTCGCCTACCTCGTGCGCACGCACCTCTACCGGCTGACCGTCGACGGCACGGGTCTGTGCGCGCTCATTCTTTCCGAAGGGCGCGAGAAGGACGACAAGTTCGGCGACGTGATCGTCGAACTTCAGCGCCGCTATACGGCGCCGATGATGAACGTGCTCGCCGAAGGCGTGGCGAGCGGCGACGTTCGCGGCGACATGCCGCTCGGTCTGCTGCGCTCCGCCGTGTACGGGCCGATGGAACACGTGCTGTGGGACGCGGTGCGCAAACAGAAAGCAGTGGATATCGAAGCGACCGCCGCTTCGCTGAGCGATCTGCTGTGGCAGGGACTCGTGCCGCCCGATGCGCAGGAAGCCGCATTGCGGCAGCTGCGCAGCGATGTCATCGGCGCGGTGAAGCGATTCGAGGCGGCAGGATCGAAGTGACGGGGCGGCGCGTGTCATGGGCCTCAAGTACTGTTCAGCAAAGCTCTTTCCCGCAACCGATCACGCCGGCACGCCTCTGCCCGTGCCATGCGCCTGCTGCAAAATGAAATCGATGAAGGTCGCCGCCGCGCGCGTGTGATGCCGGTTCGGCATATACAGCATGTACATATGCGTGCCGAAGATGCTCAAGCGCCATTCGTCGAGCGCGGTCACCGCATCGCCACGGCGCAGGTCGTCCTGCACCACGTAGTCCGGCACGAGGCCCACGCCCAGCCCGGCGAGCACCGCCTGGCGTAAAAAAAGAAAGTTCTCGGAGATGAGCGTCGGCTCCAGCAGCACTTCGTGCCGCTCGTCGCGCAAGTAAGCGGCCACGCGCAACTGCCTGCCGACCACGGCCGAGGTAATCAGCGGCGCCGTGCGCAGATCGTCGAGTTGCCGCGGCATGCCGTGCGTTTGCGCGAAAGCCGGCGACGCACACGCCACGTACCTGACCGGCCCCATGTCGCGCGCCACCAGGTTTTGCGGCGGTTCGGACATCACGCGCACGGCGATATCGACTTCGTCGCGCATCAGGTCTTCAACGCGGTTCTCGAACATCACGTCCAGCACGATGCCGGGATAAAGCCGCTTGAACGCGATCAGCCAGTCCGACATGACAAGCTGCCCATAACCGCTCGGCACGCTCAGCCGCACGCGGCCCTGCAGGCTTTGCCCGAGCGTGGTGACGGATTCGCGCGCGGCGAGCAGCGCATTCTGGATCGCGCGGCCGTGCTCGTACAGCTGCAGGCCGATCTCGGTCGGCTCGACCCGGCGCGTGGTGCGCCTAACCAGTTGCAGGCCGATAGAGCGCTCCAGCTGGTTCAGGTGATAGCTCACGTTCGCGCGGCTCATTTTCAGCCGGCGCGCGGCTTCGCTGAGATTGCCCGCGTCCAGAATCTCCACCAGCAAGGTCAGGGAATTGACGTCCACGGCGGCGCCTTTGTCAAAATAACCTTGACAGTCTGTCAACCGTCCATGTGATTGTCAATAAACCTTGACCGCCTCACAATCGGAGAATTCGCCAGACCCGGCATGCCTTTCCGCCTGCAACCGATAACAGCCAGGAGACGACTTCATGACCCTCAATCCATCAGCCGACGTTGTGACGCGCGAATTGCGCGGCAAGGTGCTGCTCGTGACGATCGACCACGCACCGGTCAACGCCCTCTCCGCCGACGTGCGGCGCGGTCTGCTCGCCGCCGTCGAAGCCGCGGACGCCGATAGCGCCGTGCAAGCCGTGCTGATCGTCGGTGCGGGGCGCAATTTCATCGCCGGCGCGGACATTCGCGAGTTCGGCAAGCCGCCGCTGCCGCCCGCGCTCCCGGACGTATGCAACCGCATCGAAGCGTGCACGAAACCGGTGGTGGCCGCGATTCACGGCGCGGCGCTCGGCGGCGGTCTGGAAGTGGCGCTCGCGGCGCACTACCGGATTGCCGTGGAAGGCGCGAAACTCGGCCTGCCCGAAGTGCAGCTCGGCCTGTTGCCGGGCGCGGGCGGCACGCAGCGCACGCCGCGCCTGATCGGCGCGCAGGCCGCGCTCGATCTGATCCTGAGCGGCCGCCATGCGAGCGCGAAGGAAGCGCTGGCGCTCGGCCTGATCGACCGCCTGGGCAGCAGCGGCGACATCCTCGCCGAAGGACTCGCGTATGTACACGAGTTGCTGGCCGCCCACGCGCCGGTGCGCCGCACGCGCGACGCCGTAGCGCCCGGCGACCGCGCCGCGAGCCTCGCTGCCGTAACCGCAGCGCGCGCGGAAACCGCGAAGAAATCGCGCGGCCTGTTCTCGCCGCTGAAAATCGTCGACGCCGTCGAGGCCGCCATCGAACAGCCCTTCGACGAAGGTCTGCGACTCGAACGCAAACTGTTCCTCGAATGCCTCGACAGCCCGCAGCGCGCCGGACTGATTCACGCGTTCTTTGCCGAGCGCGAAGTGCTCAAGGCGCCCGAAACGCGCGACGCCAAACCGCGCGCGCTGAACGCGATCGGCGTGGTGGGCGGCGGCACGATGGGCGCGGGCATCGCTGTCGCGGTGCTCGACGCGGGCCTGCCGGTGACCATGATCGAGCGCGACGACGCCTCGCTTGCGCGTGGCCTCGCGCACATCGAAAAAGTCTACGATGGCCTGATCGCCAGGGGCCGCATGAGCGCGGAGAAGAAAGCGGCGGTCATGACGCGCTGGAACGGCAGTACCTCTTACGATGCACTCACCGATGCCGATCTCGTGATCGAAGCCGTGTTCGAAGACCTCGCCGTCAAACAGGCCGTATTCGCCGAACTCGATCGCGTCTGCAAAGCAGGCGCCGTGCTCGCGACCAACACGTCGTATCTCGACATCGACGCCATTGCCGCGAGCATTTCGCGCCCCGCCGACGTGATCGGCCTGCACTTCTTCTCGCCCGCCAACATCATGAAGCTGCTGGAAGTGGTCGTGCCGAAACGGGTCAGCGCGGACGTAGTCGCCACCGCGTTCGAGCTCGCGAAAAAATTGCGCAAAACGCCGGTGCGCGCGGGCGTGTGCGACGGCTTCATCGGCAACCGGGTGCTGGCCGTGTACCGCGCCGCCGCGGACGCCATGATGGAAGACGGCGCCTCGCCCTATCAGATCGACGCCGCCGTGCGTGCGTTCGGCTTTCCGATGGGACCGTTCCAGGTGGTGGATCTGGCGGGCGGCGACATCGGCTGGGCGGCACGCAAGCGGCGCGCGGCCACCCGCAATCCCGCAGCACGGTACGTGCAGATCGCCGATCGCCTGTGCGAGCGCGGCTGGTTCGGCCAGAAAACCGGCCGCGGCTTTTATCTGTACCCCGAAGGATCGCGCAGCGGCACGCCCGACCCCGAAGTGGAAGCGATCATCGACGCCGAGCGCGCACGCGCCGGCATCACGCCGCGCAGCTTTACCGATGACGAGATCATCCGCCGCTATATGGCCGCGATGATCAACGAAGGCGCCAACGTCGTGCACGAGCGTATCGCGCTGCGGCCGCTGGACGTCGACGTGACGCTCCTGTACGGCTATGGCTTTCCGCGCTATCGCGGCGGTCCGATGAAATACGCGGACATGGTCGGCCTGCCCAAGATTCTTGCCGACATCCGCGAATTCGCCAAAGAGGATCCGCTCTTCTGGAAGGCCTCGCCGCTGCTCGTGGAACTGGTGGAACGGGGCGCCGATTTCGCGAGCCTGAACCAGACGGCCTGAAACGGCGCATCATCGATATGCATTACGGGCGGCCGCGACTTGCGCGCGCCGCCCGCCTCACTCTATCCGGAACAACCCGTCATGGATCTGAACTTCACTCCCGAGGAAGAGGCTTTCCGCGCCGACGTGCAGGCCTTCTTGCGTGACAGGCTCCCGCCGCGACTCGCCGACAAGGTGCACGGCGGCCGCCGTCTGACGCGCGACGACATGGCCGGCTGGCACGCGATTCTCAACGCGCAAGGCTGGCTTGCGAACCACTGGCCGAAAGAATACGGCGGCCCGGGTTGGAACCCGGTGCAGAAATTCATCTTCGAAAACGAATGTGCGCTGGCCGGCGCGCCGCGCGTGGTGCCGTTCGGCGTCAACATGCTCGGCCCCGTGCTGATCAAATACGGCAGCGAAGCGCAAAAACGCCATTGGCTGCCGCGTATTCTCGACGGCTCGGACTGGTGGTGCCAGGGCTATTCGGAACCGGGCGCCGGCTCCGATCTCGCCTCGGTCAAAACTTCCGCGGTGCGCGGCACGGATGCACAGGGCGAGCACTACATCGTCAACGGCCAGAAGACGTGGACCACGCTCGGCCACTACGCGAACATGATTTTCTGCCTCGTACGCAGCGCCACCGACGTGCGCAAACAGGAAGGCATCAGCTTTCTGCTGATCGACATGAAGACGCCGGGCGTCGAAGTGTGCCCGATCATCACGCTCGACGGCGAGCACGAAGTCAACGAGGTGTTCTTTACCGACGTGCGCGTGCCGGTCGAGAACCTGGTCGGCGAAGAGAATAAAGGCTGGACGTACGCCAAGTACCTGCTCACGTATGAGCGCACCAATATCGCGGGCGTTGGTTTTTCCGTGGCCGCGTTCAATCGTCTGCGCAAGATTGCCGCGAAACAGCGGCGCAATGGCCGGCCGCTCGCGGAGGATCCTGCGTTCGCGGCGCGCATGGCGCGTGTCGAAATCGATCTGGAGAACATGAAGACCACCAACCTGCGCGTGATCGCGGCGGTGGCCGGCGGCGGCGTGCCGGGAGCCGAGAGTTCGATGCTGAAGATTCGCGGCACCGAGATCCGTCAGGAAATCTCGTCGCTCACGCGCCGCGCAATGGGTCCGTACGCGCAACCGTTCGTCGAGGAAGCGTTGCAAGACGGCTTCGAAGGCACGCCGGTCGGCCCCGACGAAGCCGCGAGCGCCGCTTCGCTTTACTTCAATAATCGCAAGCTGTCGATCTTCGGCGGCTCGAACGAAATCCAGAAGAACATCATTTCCAAAATGATCCTGGGACTGTAAGAGGCGCACGTCATGAATTTCCAGCACACCGAAGACCGCCGCATGCTGGCGGATACGCTCAATCGTTTTGTCAGCGAGCAATACGGCTTCGAGACGCGCGACCGGATCGCGCGTTCGGCAGAAGGCTATAGCCGCGACCTGTGGACCCGTTTTGCCGAACTCGGCATGATCGGCGCACTGTTCGATGAAGCGGACGGCGGTTTCGGCGGCGGCGGCTTCGATATCGCCGTGGTGTTCGAGAGCCTCGGACGCGGCCTCGTGGTCGAACCGTTTCTGGACACGCTGATAGTCGGCCGCGCGATTGCGCGGAGCGGCAACGAGGCGCAAAAAGCCATGCTTGGCGAATTGATCGACGGCTCGCGAGTCGTTGCGCTCGCACACAACGAACCGGACGGCCACTACGAACTGGCCCGCGTGACAACCCGCGCGCAGCGCAACGGCGAGACATGGCGGCTGACCGGCGCGAAGGCCGTGGTTCAGCACGGCGAACACGCTTCGCTCTTTCTGGTCTCGGCGCGCACGCACGGCAATGACGATGAAGAAGCGGGCGTGACGCTCTTTCTCGTGCCACGCGATACGGCAGGCGTGAACGTGCGCGGTTATCGCAAGATCGACGGCGGCCGCGCGGCCGAAGTAACGTTCGACAACGTCGCGCTCAATGACAACGCATTGCTCGGCGCAGCAGGCGCGGGCTTCGCGACGCTCGAGTATGCCGTTGGCTGCGGCGTGCTGGCGTTGTGCGCCGAAGCCGTCGGCACGATGGATGTCGCGAAAGACCATACGCTGGAGTATCTGCGCACGCGCAAACAATTCGGCGTGCCGATAGGCAGCTTTCAGGCGCTGCAGCACCGCATGGCCGATCTGCTGCTCGAAATAGAACAGGCCCGCTCGGCGGTGATCAATGCGGCAGCGGCGCTTGGTGCCGAACGCAGGCTGCGGGAGCGCGCGGTGTCGGCGGCTAAATACAGTATCGGCAGGATCGGCGCGCGGGTCGCGGAGGAATGCATTCAGTTGCACGGCGGAATCGGCATGACATGGGAACTGCCGCTCGCTCACTATGCAAAGCGCCTCGTGATGATCGATCATCAACTCGGCGACGAAGACCATCATCTCGAACGGTTTATTGCGCTGGGGCGCGGATAAGCGCGACGCGCGGTTGCGTCTCCACCGTCCGCCGTCCACTGCCGGCTCCGGCTCCTTTCCGGCGAATGGAAAATTTTTTCAGCCAGCCACAATATTCGCGCGCCTGAAACGTCTTCAGACGCATGGAACCACCACCCACCCCGGGCACGATGACCGAACGAGACAGCGACATCACCGCGACCGTGGTGCGCGAGCGGACGAGGCTCGTCAATTTCATCCGGCGTCGCATACGGGATCCCAACGACGCCGAGGACATCCTGCAGGATGTCTTCCACGAATTCGTGCAGGCCTACCGGCTTCCGGCGCCGATCGAACAGGCTAGCGCATGGCTTTTTCGCGCGGCGCGCAATCGTATCGTCGACCGTTTTCGCAAGAAGAAAGAAGAACCGTTGACGGATCTGCCCGACCACGACGATGAAGCCGGCAGCGAGTATCGCCTCGACCTGAACCTGCCCGCGCACGACGCGGGTCCCGAGGCGCAATACGCTCGCGCTGTCCTGCTCAAAGCCCTGCAGGATGCACTCGACGAGTTGCCGCCGAATCAGCGCGACGTGTTTATCGCGCACGAACTCGAAGGGCTGTCGTTCAAGGACATCGCCGCTGAAAGCGGTGTCGCGCTCAATACGCTGCTCGCACGCAAACGCTACGCGGTTCTGCATCTGCGCGCCCGACTGCAGGCCATTTATGACGAACTGGATATTTAGAGGAGTTGAAGCATGAAATTTCGATTCAGATGCGCAGGTAAAGCGCTGCTCGTGATCGTCGGCATAGGCGTGCTCGGATGGGCGGTCATGATGCTATGGAACTGGGTGATCCCGGCGCTATTCGTCGATGCCCGGTCGATCGACTTCGCGCATGCACTCGGCTTACTGGTTCTGAGCCGCATTCTGTTCGGCGGATTCCGCGGGCACGGCGGCTGCCGCGAGCGGCGCCTATGGCGCAAATGGGATGCGATGACGCCAGAAGAACGCGAACGCCTGCAGGCAGGCTGGCGCTCGCGGCCGGGCAAACGGGCGGAAGACTGATACGACGCGATATCGGCCGGGTTTCGATTACTTCGTCGAACCCGGTTATTCCCGGGAAAACCTATGACATCGACCACCACGACGCTTCTCCAGCGGCTCCACGAACAGAGCCGCACAGAAATGATGATTCGCGCGCAGGCCCAGTTTTCAGGGTCGAGCGATGAGTTTCTGACACTCGCGGAAGAGTACGACACGCTCGCCCCGCATCTGCGCGGGCGTTTTCTCGAAACGCTCGGCCTTTCTACCGAAGATTTCGAATCCGCGCAGGGTACGGCTCTATCGCTGGCGGTGTCGGCGGAAATGGGACGGTTTCTGCGCAACATGGTGCTTGCGCATAAGCCACGTCGAATTCTCGAACTCGGCAGTTCCTACGGCGTATCCACGCTGTATTTCGCCGAGGCGCTTCGCACCTTGGGGGGCGGCGTGGTCGTGGCGACCGAACTGGACCCCGCGAAGTGCGCCCACCTCCGGGAGCACGTCGCAACCGCGGGCGTAGACGCCTATGTCGATCTGCGTGAAGGCGACGTCTTCCAGACCGTTTCCTCGCTGCACGGCGCGTTCGACATGGTGTTCATCGACGTATGGGCGAACACGTATCTCGATCTGTTCAGGCGAACGGAACATCTTCTGCGCCCCGGCTCGATCGTTCTCGCCGACAACATGTACACCGCCGAGGACGCCGTCCGGCCCTACAAGCAGTACCTCGACGACAACCCGCGCTTTTCGACAACGACGCTGGACTTTGAATCGGGGGTTGAGTTTACGGTCGTGGTTTCCTGACTCGGCGCTGAGTTTGCGCTGAATTGGCGTTTACAAAAAAACCGTCCGACAGGGTCGGACGGTTCTTCGCCATACTCATGCCGCGAAGCAGCGCGAATTTACTGCCCAGGCGAGCCAATCGAAGCGGGTTTGAGCGGTTCGGCTATACCGCCGTGCACGCCAACCACTGCCTCGACATAGTTTGGCGTTGTTGTCGAAACCGTATCCCACACCGCGGAAACCTTCGCACTGCCGCCAACGAACACAGCACCAGCATGATTTCCGGCGGCAACCAGACTCGCATCCGCACCCAATGCCGTTGGAATCGCTTTCGTCGTGCCGTCTCCCTGCGCTGCGGCGATCGGTGTTCCATAGTTCATTGCGGCCGCAACATTACCGTTCGCATCGTAGACGATCACCGCATCGCCTTTACCCAGACCGATCGGATTCGCGGCATCGTTATTGACGTTCAACATCGCGACGACCGGAACCGTGCCGGCAAGACCCCACGTTGTGCGGAACGTATTTTCGTCCGTTCCGGGCACGCCCGGGACAACCACCAGATGTTCACCCGGCGCAAGCATCGTACCGGCCACGAATGCCGCGCTATTGTTGGCATCGTTGACGTCAGCATGATTGTCGCCCCACTTCCAGCCGGTCAGATCAATTGCCGTGCCGCCGTAGTTGTAGATTTCAAAGAAATCCTGGCCCCCGTCTGCGTTCGAGTTCACCTCGGAGATCAGCACGGTCGGCGCCGGCGCACCTGCTGCCGCAGTCGTGAAGCTCTGTGTCGTGCCCGCATATGCGTTGCCATACAGGTCGGTGATAACGCCACTGGCCAATTTCACGGTGTAGCGAGAACTATCCTGCAACGGTGTCGCCAACGTGACGCTCACCCGAGCGCCGTTGAATTTGACCTGGGTCGTGTCGTCTACGGAAACATTGCGCGTATCGGAGCCGTTACTGATAACGATGTTGCCCGTGCCCGCCTGCACGACTTCGCTGAACGACAGCGTCATGTGGTTGCCGACGATACCTGTCGCGCCATCCACCGGCGCGGTGCTGGTCAATGTCGGGGCGGTGTGGTCGACGGTGCCGACCGCCTTGAACGAGAATGTCGATAAGTCGGACACGGCAGAAATATCATTCCCCGCTGTCGTCTTGATCGCCCCCACCGGATACGTGATGTGGTAAGTGGTGCCGGCAACCATGTAGAACTTCGGATGAATCTTCATCACATTGCCGCTGAACGTCACTTGCGATGCATCGGTCACAGGAATTGACCGCGTGTCGTCGGCGCCGTTGCTGAGAACGATATTACCCGCGCCCGCCTTCACCGGTTGATCGAACGTCAGGTAGAGGTTGCTGCCCATGCCGACATTGCTCGCGCTGGTGGTCGGCTTGAAGAGGGTCAGGCCTGGCAGGCTCGGTCCCGCAGCCTGTTCACCGACCACATAAATGGTGCCGTCCGGACCCATCGTCACGCCCTCGTTCTGGGCGGTGGCGCTCATATACAAACTGCCCAGCAGTTTGCCGGTACGATCCATCTTGACGATCTTGCCGTCCGGCGCGCCGATGATGATCACGTTGCCGTAATCCGGCGCGTTGCCCGGTACGATATTCGACAACGAGAAAACGTCATTGAAAGCGGAAAGACCTGTCGTGGCCGCATCGAACAGCACCGGCGGATTGTCTGTCGTCGGCAGGATCGGCGTGCCGTTCGATGCTGTCGCCGAGCCGGCCGCAAAATTGATTGCGGCCTGAAAGATGCTGGTGGGCTGCGACTGGCGCACGGCAATGTAGCCACCCGTTTTCGTATCGAAAGTAATGCCCTCAATACCGACGTTGGCAACCGTTGTGCCTAATTTGACGGACTGTACGTCTGCTCTGCGCAGTGTTCCGCCTGGAACGTAAGTGAACAGATCGACTTGACGAAGCCTCTCTTCCACCAGCACGAACTTGCCGCCGCCGACATAGGTGATGCCTTCCGTGTCCTCGAAGTCGCCGGCATTGAGCGTCATGGAATCGATAACGTGACCATCGCTCTTTGCAACCTGCACGACTGAGGTCGCGCCGTCTCCAACGACAAACAGCGAATCGGTATCCTTGTCATAGGTCACGCCGGACGCCTCTGCGTTCAGCAGATTGGTGCCGCTCGTAGCGAACTGCAGCGGGAACATGGCCGTCTGCGTGTAGCTATTCAGGTCATAGGTGCTTTGCGGATCGGCAAATGCAAGCGCAGGAATTTTGCTATCTACTGCAGGCACAGTGGTATTGCTGCCACTGTTATTGGCAGTGCTGCTGCCAATATCGCCCCCGCCACATGCAGTAAGACCGGCTGCGAGAATCGCAGAAATTAAGAGTTTTATTTTCACGGTACGGTAAGAAATTGAAAGGTTAGCAAGAATTCGCGACCATATCGGGCTTGTATTGCATCTTCATGACCGACGAAACCGTACGAAAGAAGTCTCGGCCAGAAATAGCCGATATCTTTGGTTTGGCGCTCGCCTCTGTCCGACCCGAGATGCTTTTTTGCGACCGATTTTTTTCAGGTTTCCCAACGACCGATTTCAAGCGCAAAGACTATAAAGACTGCTTGACGACGTCCAGGACGTGGCAAAGCCACAGCACGCGTTATAGGCTGTGAGTCCATCGACCCGTTGACGCGGGTCATGGCTCTTTCTGTCAGGTCGGCCAGCGCTTCGACGCCCGCGGCGCCTTCTTTGCCTGGTTGAATTCGAGCAGCAGCATGTCGCGAAACCCTTTTGCCGCAGTAGACAACGGGCGAGCGGTCGACGTAATCAGATACGCGCGATAGTCGATACGCGGCTTGAACGCGGCGATGTGATAGCCGAGATGCGCAAACTCGAACGCCGACTCGCGAATGACGAGCCCGACGCCCAGCCCATGCGCCACCATATGGCACACCGTCGATGCCCACGGTGTCTCCGCGCGTATGCGTCGCTCCACGCCGCTCGAATCGAACACCGCGTCGATAGACGTGCGCGCCTTCACCTTGGCGGCCATCGAAATGAAGTCTTCGCCGGACAGATCGGTCGGCTGCAACACGGGACGTCCGGTCAGGCGGTGCCCTTTGGGCAGAATGCAGACGATCTCCGAACTGGAGATCTCCTCGCTGCGCAAACCCTCGCGATCCGACGCGCGCAGCGCAATGCCGAGATCAATGGTTTGCCGCGACACGGCTTCGATCACGCTGTCGGTCGACATCGGCTCCAGCGAAGTCAGCAGTTCCTCACGCCCCGCGACATAGCGTGTGATGCGCTCGGTGATCCAGCCCTCGGCGAAGGCGGGAAATACGCCAACGCGCAAATAGCCGCGCCGCGTGGTGCCGATTTCTCTCGCCACTTCGTTCAGATAATCGAGGCCGCGATAGACCTGCGAGACTTCGGCAAAGAAAATTTCCGCTTCCGGCGTCGGCACCAGCTTGCCTCGGCGCCGCTCGAAAGCGACGAAACCGGCCTCCTGCTCGAAACGCTCGATCATGCGGCTCACGGCCGGCTGCGATACGTTCAGGCGCTGCCCGGCGGCGGTTATCGAGCCGTGCGTCATCACTGCAACGAACACTTCCATCTGCTTGGCATTGAGCCTGGCCACGAGCGCGTCCCCCAATTATTGGTCCAGTGCGGTAGCGTTGAAAGCCCACCGTGCAGCGATCTTAGGGCATTACATAGAATAGGATCAAACGAACAAAATTGTAGTGGATGTAATAGTTTTGCCTGCCTATAGTCGCTTCATCGACGCATTGCGTACCTTTCGAAACGACTGCTTCACGAGGACAGGCCAGTGGACATTGAAGCTCGAAAAGACATGCAGGACCCCGCAGCGTTTTTCACGGAGACGCCGCTCACCCGCCGGAATAATGGCGCAGCGTACAGGCGCGGTGTGCAGCAGCAGCCTGCGGGCTTGCGCATTCATGCCCGCCCAAAGAAATCCGACTGGTTCTGGTACGCCATGCTGCTTGTCGTCGTCGTACTGTTCGTCGAACTGGTGATCGACAACCCGCGCTGGCAATGGGACATCGTCGCCCATTACCTGTTCAACAAGCGGGTGATGAAAGGGTTAGGGAATACGCTGATCCTGACCGTGCTGTCGAGCGCGCTCGGCCTGTGTTTCGGGGTCTTGATCGCCGCTTGCCGGATGGCGGACAACGCAGTGCTGCGCGCCGCCGGCTACGTGTACATCTGGATCATCCGCGCGACGCCGCCGCTTGCAATGCTGCTGTTCCTGTTCTTTCTGTCGGCGCTGATTCCGCGGCTCTATCTGCCGCTGCCGTTACTTCACGCGAATCTGTTCGACATCGACACCAACCAGATCATCTCGCGCTTCAGCGTGGCCGTGATCGGTCTCGCGATGTACCTCGGCGGATATAGCGCGGAAATTTTTCGCGGCGGCGTCTCGGCTGTCGACCGCGGACAGCGCGAAGCCTGCAAGGCGATCGGCATGAGCGATTTCCGTACGATGTGGCATGTGGTCATGCCGCAAGCGGTGCGCATCATCATTCCGCCGCTCGCCAACGAACTGATCACGATGTTCAAGAACACGTCGCTCGTCACGGTGATCGGTTACGTCGAACTCCTGACGACCGTGCAACTGATCTACGCGACCAACTTCGAAACCATTCCGCTGCTGACCGTCGCCTGTATCTGGTATCTGGTGCTGACGAGCCTCGCAATGGCGGCGCAGAGTCTGCTTGAACGTCACTTCAGGAAAGGAGTGCGGACATGAACGCGATCCACGAGGACACATCGGCGATGAACGACACGACACGTTTTCTCGACATGCGCGCCGTCACGAAGCGGTTCGCCGACTTCACCGCGCTGGATGCCGTGGACTTCTCGCTGGCCAAAGGCGAAGTCGTCGCGATGATTGGGCCGTCGGGTTCGGGCAAGAGCACACTGCTTCGCTGCATCAATATGCTCGAATTGATTGACGCCGGCAGCATCACCTTCAAGGGCGAAGTGCTCGGCACGGAAATGCGCGGCGCGCGCTGCGTGCGCCTGCCGAAGAAAACACTCGACCAGCAACGCCGTTACTTCGGCATGGTCTTTCAGGGCTTCCATCTGTTTCCGCACTATTCGGCGCTCGACAACGTGCTGGCCGGCCCGTGCATCGTCGGGCGCAAGCGCAAGCGCGACGTGGTGGAGCGCGGCAAGTATCTGCTGTCGCGCGTTGGACTCGCGGACCGGATGCACCACTACCCGGCCGAGCTGTCCGGCGGACAGAAACAGCGCGTCGCGATTGCACGCGCGCTCGCAATGGAACCGGAAGTGATGCTGTTCGACGAGCCGACCAGTGCGCTCGATCCGGAACTCGTCAACGAAGTGCTCAACGTGATCAGGGAGCTGGCGCTCGCGGGCACCACGATGGTCGTCGTCACGCACGAGATGGAATTTGCGCGCAAGGTGGCGAGCCGCGTGGTGCTGATGGACGGCGGCCGCGTCGTCGATGAGGGCACACCGGCCCACATCTTCAATGGCGGCGGAACCGAACGCTGCAAACGCTTTCTTTCCAGCCTGCGCACCTAGCGCATGACGGTTAATCGGTGTTTTGGAAACTTCGATCGGGATTGTGAAAATGACTGCTACAGACGGAAAGATCAGAATTGGCCTGTCGATGCGCTATCTGGGTTATCACATGGCCGCATGGCGGCATCCGGATGTGCCGGCAGCAGGCGCCATCGATTTCAATTACTTTCTTCGTACTGCAAAGAAAGCCGAAGAGGCGAAACTCGACATGATTTTCTTTGCCGACGGAATCGGCATCCGCGCAAACGATACGCCTAAGGGATCGCTCGCCCGCGACGCAAAGAATGCCGAACTCGAACCGCTGACCTTGCTGGCGGCGCTCGGCGCGTGCACGTCGCATATCGGCCTTGTCGCGACGGCTTCGACGACGTACAACGAGCCTTTCCATATCGCACGCAAGTATGCGTCGATCGACCATATCAGCGGCGGCCGCGCGGGCTGGAACGTCGTCACGTCGTGGTCGCAGCAGGAAGCATGGAATTTCAGCCGCGACGAGCATCTCGGCTATGACGAGCGCTATGAGCGTGCGGACGAGTTCGTCGAAGTGGTCAGGAAGCTGTGGGATAGCTGGGAGGACGACGCGTTTATCCGCGACAAGGCGAGCGGTGTCTTCTATGACGAGGCCAAGCTGCACGTGCCGGATCACAAGGGCAAGCACTTCAAGGTGCGCGGCCCGCTGAACTCCGCGCGCACGCCGCAAGGCCGGCCGATCATCGTGCAGGCCGGTGCCGCCGAAGCGGGACGCGAGCTTGCCGCGCGCTATGCCGATGTCGTCTATAGCAACGCAAGCGGCATGGAAGGCGCCAAAGCCTACTACGACGATCTCAAAGGCCGCCTTGCGAAATACGGCCGCACGCCGGATCAACTTTTGATCATGCCCGGCGTCACGCTGTATGTCGGCAAGACGCGCGGCGAAGCGCAGGACAAGTTCGATCAGTTGCAAAATCTGATCGATCCGCTTAGCGGACTGGCCATTCTGTACGGCGTACTCGGCGATCTGTCCGAATACGATCTGGACGGCCCGGTGCCCGATGTCGGCAATCAGCGCGTGCGCAGTATCGCGGAAAATCTGCTGGCGCTGGCGCACAGGGAAAACCTGACGATCCGCCAGATGTACAAGCGCGTGGCCTCGGGCAATAACTGGCAGATCGTCGGCACCGCGGAAGACATCGTCGACGAAATGGAAAGGTGGTTCCGGGCCGGCGCCGCCGATGGCTTCAATATCTGCCCGGCGACGTTGCCGCAAGGTGTCGACGACCTGACGCAATACATTCTTCCCGAGCTGCGCAAGCGCGGACTGTTCCGCACCGAGTACGAGGCGAGCACGCTGAGAGGCAATCTCGGACTGCAGCCCCTGCACTTTGGCGACTAGATTGCGGCGACTAAAAAGTATCGTGCGCCGCTTGCCAACGAGCGGTGCCTTTCTGACGCGAGGCGTTTCACATGAGCACCGACACGACCGACGAAATTTTCCGCAACGCAATGGCGCGCTTCACCAACGGCGTCACGGTCATCACGACCGCTACAGGCGGCACGCCGTTCGGCCTGATCGCGACATCGGTGTGCAGCCTGTCCGCCGATCCGCCCACGGTGCTCGTCTGCGTGAACCGAAGCGCGAGTGCACACGACGTGATCCTGCGTGCGAAGGTATTTGCCGTCAATCTGCTGTCCGCCGATCAGAAGAACGTCGCGCAACGCTTTGCCAGCGAGAAAGGGCCCTCCCGTTTCGATCCCGCGCAATGGACAACCGGCAAGAGTGGCGCGCCGTTGCTGAGCGGCAGTGTCGTCTCTCTGGATTGCAAGGTCATCGCCACGCACAACGGGTATTCGCACACCATCTTCATCGGCGAGATCACCGATTCATCGACGCACGACGATCCGTCCGCGCACTGTCTGTTGTGGCATCAGCGTCATTTCGCGGCCGCGGCGATGGAAGCGCGATGAGCGTCACAGCAGAGCATATGCTTTAGTCCGCTCAACCCCATTCGGATCATCCTCACAATGACCAAGCCCATCCTTTCCACGCGGTTCACGCGGATCGCTGCGCGACTCACCGTTGCCGCCGTGCTCTGTTTGAGCGTTGCGCCGTGCGTCGTATCACCGGCTTTCGCCGAAGACGCGCCGAATACCGATACGATCGCCGCCGATCCCGCGCTTTCCGCGCTCGTGCCGGCGTTCTATCGTCAGAAGCAACCGGTCACGGTTGCGGTCAATCCGGAGATCGCACCCGTCAAGTTCATCGACGAAGACGGCGACGTGGCGGGTTTCGCGCCCGATCTGATTGCTGCGGCGGCCAAAGTGCTGGGGCTGAAAATCAAGTTCGTGCAGGCATCGTTCGATTCGTTGATTCCCGGTCTCGCCGCGAACCGCTTCGATGTGCTGCTGTCGCTTGGCGATTTTCCGTCGCGTCACGGCAAAGTGACGTTCATCGACTACCTGAACGTCGGCCAGACGATCGTCGCCTCGCCCAAGCGGCAATTGACGCTCAAATCGCTCGACGATCTATGTGGGATGCAGATCGCGCTGCCGCGCGGCACGGCGCCGCTACAACGGGCCAATGAGGTGAGCAGCAAATGCGTAGCGAACGGCAAGAAAGCGATCTCGATCGCCACCTATCCGGACACCAACATGACATTGATGTCGCTGACCAATGAAGCAAGCCAGGCCGTGTGGGTCGACTCGCCCGCTGCGAACTACAACATCAAGAAGTTTCCAGACAAATACCAGGCGGTGTACTACTACAACCTGTCGTCATACGGAATCGGCTTTGGCGTCGACGACAACGGCAAGCAGCTCGCTCACGCGTTCCAGCAAGCGCTGATCAAGTTGCAGAAGCAAGGGTTTTATCAGAGTGCGATGCAGAAGTGGGGTTTGCCCGCGAAGGATGGACGCCCGACCTTCCCCGTCAACGATCCGCAGATGTGAAGCCTCATAGGTCAGCACGCGTATCGGTTCGCCTGCACCCGCAGTTGCGCCAAGGACTTGATCCAACAATTCTGGCTGCCTCGCTTCCCTGCGCGAGAATGTGTTCGGTTCTCGCTAGACCCGCCTATTCCGTGGCGGGCAAACGTTCGGGCAAAATCTGCCCCAACGAAAAAGGCCTTATGGATATGCATCCATAAGGCCTTGATTTCTTTGGTCGGGGCGAGAGGATTTGAACCTCCGACCACCTGCACCCCATGCAGGTACGCTACCAGGCTGCGCTACGCCCCGAACAGCACAAAATTATAACAGACACTTCATTCGATTAGAACCGCTTCGTGCTAACAAAGGGCACTAATGGCTCAACAGATCGATCACGTTCAGCAATTCCTTGCGCAACTGCTCGACGTCCACTGCGGCAGCGGTCGTGGTCGCCGCCGGTATCGCGCCGCCTTCGCGCTCGTCGACCATATCCGCCGGTGCGGCATGCGCGCCGCCGCCATGTGAATCGAGCCGGTTGCGCGCACCGTTGATCGTGAAGCCCTGCTCGTACAACAACTCACGAATCCGCCGGATCAGCAGCACCTCGTGATGCTGGTAGTACCGGCGATTGCCGCGCCGCTTGACCGGCCTCAACTGCGTGAACTCCTGCTCCCAGTAGCGCAACACATGCGGCTTCACCCCGCATAGTTCGCTGACCTCACCAATCGTGAAGTAGCGCTTCGCCGGAATCGGAGGCAAGACGACTTTTTCGATCGCCGCTGTCATCGTCAGTTAGCCGTCGTGGTGGGTTGCGCAGGAACGCGCCGGTCGATCAGCGCGTGAAGCTCGCTTCAGCGCCGTTCTCGACCAGCGCCTTCAGCTTTTGACTTGCATGAAACGTCACAACGCGGCGGGCGGCGATCGGAATCGCCTCGCCGGTCTTCGGGTTTCTGCCGGGACGCTGGGGCTTGTCGCGCAACTGGAAGTTGCCGAACCCCGACAGCTTCACGCTGTCGCCACTCTCCAGCGCGTCGCGGATCACCTCGAAAAACGCTTCGACCATGTCTTTCGCTTCCCGCTTGTTGAGCCCGACATTGTCGAACAGCAACTCGGCAAGTTCCGCCTTGGTGAGTGTCGGCGTTTCAGCGGAAACGACGGCGGGTGATGTCGGAATATCGCGAATCATGGCGCTGCGTTGCGCCGTAAGAAGGGCTTCGAAATCACTCGAGTTCATTTCATTCATATCTATCAAATGGCGCGCCAAGCAGAAAACAAAAGATGCGGAAACAGCCGTGCAATTGTTAAATGCGGGTTATCCGCGCAGCCGTGCGCCATATACTCGAGCCAGACGTGCCACCAGAGTTTGAATAGCCAGTTCGACCGTTTCGTCCTGAAGGGTTCCACCAGTATCTTGCAAGGTTACACGGAACGCAAGGCTTTTCTCATGAGCAGCCAGACCGCCGGAAGTGTTTGATTTTGGACGGAATTCGTCGAAAAGCGCAACCTTCTGAACGGCCTTGCACGCGGGTTCGGACTGGGCTTTCTGAAGCTCGTCGAGCAGTGCCTGAACCTCGATTTTCTGGTCGACGACCACGGCAATATCACGACGCACCGGTGGGAATTTAGACACTTCCGCCGGAGTAGGCAATACGCGCTGCATTAATGCTTCCGCCTCGATTTCAAACAGAATCGGCGCATGCGGCAAATCATATTTTTGCATCCAGCGCGGATGCAATTCACCAATCCAGCCAACTGCGCGGCCATTCAGTTCAATACGCGCGCTGCGTCCCGGATGCAATGCCGGATGTTCCGCTTTGACGAAACGCGCGACCGCCGGCGCCAGCACGGCTTCCAGATCGCCCTTCACGTCGAAGTAGTCGACCGTGCGCGTTGCCGCGCCCCACTGCTCGTCGAGCGCGGGACCGTACGCGAGGCCGCCGATCATCTTCGGCTGCGCGAAGCCTTCGACCGTCAGCTCGCCAGCCTTGATCGACGGATCGTGCAGGAACACGCGGCCGGCCTCGAACACGCGCACGCGATCCGCCGCGCGGCGGTTCAGATTCGTGCGCAGCACGTGAATCAGGCTGCCGAAAAGCGTGGTGCGCATCACCGACAACTGGCTTGCAATCGGATTCAGCAGACGTACCGGTTTGTCGTTGCCGGCGAAGTCCTGCTCCCACTCGGCGTCGACGAAACTGAAGTTCACCGTTTCCGCGTAGTCGCGAGCGGCGAGCGCGTGACGGATCACGTGGATCGAACGCTGCGTTTCGTTGGTCGCGCGCATTTCGCTGGTCGCGACCGGCGGACGCGCCGGAATTTTCTCGAAGCCGTAAATACGCGCGACTTCTTCGATCAGGTCTTCTTCGATTTCGATATCGAAACGATACGACGGCGGCATGACCGAGAACGTATCGTCGCCGCGTTCGAACGACAGGCCGAGGCGCGTGAAAATCTGCGCGATCTCATCCGCGCCGATCTCGATGCCGATGATGCGATTCGCGCGCGAAACCCGCATGGTCACGGGTTCGCGCTTCGGCACGTTGACGATCTGATCGTCGACCGGGCCGGCTTCGCCGCCGCAGATGTCGAGGATCAGTTGCGTGATGCGTTCGATATGCTCGACCGTGGTCGCGTAGTCCACACCGCGTTCGAAGCGATGGCCGGCGTCGGTCGAGAAATTGTATTTGCGCGAGCGGCCGCGGATGCTATCGGGCCACCAGAAAGCGGCTTCCAGATAGATGTTGGCCGTGTCGAGCGTGACGGCCGTGCTGTCGCCGCCCATGATGCCCGCGAGACTTTCGATATGCTGCTCGTCGGCGATCACGCCGACCGTTTCATCGAGTTCGACGGTGTTGCCGTTCAGCAGCTTGAGCGTTTCGCCCTTGCGGCCCCAGCGCACGTCCATGCCGCCGTGGATCTTGTCGAGATCGAACACGTGCGACGGGCGGCCCAGCTCGAGCATCACATAGTTCGAGATATCGACGAGCGCGGAAATGCTGCGCTGGCCCGAACGTTCGAGACGCTCCACCATCCATTGCGGCGATTTTGCGCGCGCATTCACGCCGCGAATCACGCGACCCGAGAAGCGGCCGCATAGATCCGGCGCCGAGATCCTGACGGGCAGCGTCTCGTTGAGTTTGACTTCAACCGGCTTGATTTCGAGCGGACGCAGCGGCGCGCCGGTAATCGCCGAAGTCTCGCGCGCCACGCCGAACACCGACAGGCAGTCCGCCTTGTTCGGCGTCAGTTTGATCTCGAACACGGTGTCGTCGAGATTGAGCGTTTCGCGGATATCCTGGCCGATCGGCGTATCTTCCGGCAGGATCATCAGGCCGCTATGATCTTCCGAGAGCTTGAGTTCGCGTGCCGAGCACAGCATGCCCTGGCTTTCCACGCCGCGCAGCTTCGAGAGCCTGATCGCGAACGGAGCGCCGCCTTCTTCGGCCGGCGGCAGTTGCGCGCCGACCAGCGCGACCGGCACCTTGATGCCGGGCGCCACATTCGGCGCGCCGCACACGATGTTCAGTGTCGCGCCCGTGCCGGCGTCGACCTGACACACGTTGAGCTTGTCCGCGTCCGGGTGCTTGACGACTTCCAGCACCTGGCCGACGACGATCTTCGAGGTCGGCGGCGCGGCCGGCCGCAGGTCTTCGACTTCGAGACCCGCCATCGTCAACGCGTGCGACAGTTCGTCGGTCGTCAGTTGCGGATCGACAAAGGTTCTCAGCCAAGATTCCGGGAATTGCATGGTTCTGTGTACGTTCTGATCAGGTTAGGTCCATGTCCGGCAGTGCTTCGACTCGGCGCGATGTTCATGCGGTGCGAATCATCGGACACTACCGGGGACGCTGTGGCGGCATGCACTGCGTGCGTTGCCGCGCTCTATGCTCGTCGCGTTCGTACGCGCCGGTTCACGCGAATTGACGCAGGAAACGCAGGTCGTTTTCGAAGAACAGACGCAGGTCCTGCACGCCGTAACGCAACATGGTGAGCCGCTCGAGGCCACTGCCGAAAGCAAAGCCGATGTAACGCTCCGGGTCGAGGCCCATATTGCGGATCACCGTGGGGTGAACCTGGCCCGAGCCCGAAATTTCGAGCCACTTGCCGGCGTTCTTGCCCGTTTCGAACAACATGTCGATCTCCGCCGACGGTTCGGTGAACGGAAAGTACGACGGACGGAAGCGCACCTGAATATCGTCGCGCTCGAAGAATTTCTCGAGGAAGTCGGTGTAGACGCCCTTCAGGTCCGCGAAGCTGATGTTCTCGTCGATCCACAGGCCTTCGACCTGGTTGAACATGGGCGAGTGAGTTGCGTCGCTGTCCACACGGTACGTGCGGCCCGGCACGATCACCTTGATGGGCGGCGTGTTGGTGCGCGCGTAGCGAACCTGCATCGGGCTGGTGTGCGTGCGCAGCAGCAGCTGGCGGCCGTCGGCATCTTTGCCGTCGACGTAAAAAGTGTCCTGCATGGACCGCGCCGGATGATTCTCCGGGCTGTTCAACGAGGTGAAGTTGTACCAGTCGGTTTCGATTTCGGGGCCGTCGGCCACGTCGAATCCGATCGTACGGAAAATCTGTTCGACGCGCTCCCACGTGCGCATTACCGGGTGCAGGCTGCCTGCGCCGGTGCCGCGGCCGGGCAGCGTGACGTCGATGGCTTCAGCGGCGAGGCGCTGGTTCAGCAACGCCTCGGCCAACGCCTGACGGCGGGCCGTCAACGCGGCTTCCACTTGTTGCTTGACGAGGTTGATCCGAGCGCCTTCGGTCTTGCGCGTTTCGGGATCGAGTTTGCCAAGGCCCTTCAACAGCTCGGTCAGCGCACCCGATTTGCCGAGAAAGCGAGCTTTCTCGTTCTCGAGGGTGGTGACGTCGGTGGCTTCTGCGAAGGCTTTTTGCGCGTCGGCGACAATCTGGTCCAGATCCATTGATCCCATCATTTCAACGTCAGTGTTCAATCGATGCAAAACTGGTTCTACCAACAAAAACGGGGCTCGGTGAGGAGCCCCGTTTTTGCTGCAGCGTCACCGGGACTACCGGATGTTCGCTGCAACGAACCACGCAGTATTAATTGCCAGAAGCGCAATCAGGCTGCAACGGCGGCTTTCACCTGCTGAACGATCGCAGCAAAAGCAGCCTTGTCAAACACAGCCATGTCGGCCAGCACCTTGCGGTCGAGTTCGATCGAAGCCTTCTTCAGGCCGTTGATGAACACGCTGTACGTCATGTCGTGCTGACGCACCGCCGCGTTGATACGCGTGATCCACAATGCACGGAACACACGCTTCTTGTTGCGGCGATCGCGGTAGGCGTATTGGCCAGCGCGCATGACCGCCTGCTTGGCGATGCGATAGACGTTATTGCGACGGCCGCGGTAACCCTTGGCCAGCTTGATGATCTTCTTGTGACGGGCCCGTGCGGTAACCCCACGTTTTACTCGAGGCATGTTTCGCTCCTATGAGTTTCGGTTAAGGGTTAAGCGAACGGCAGCATTGCGCGTACGGAGTTCAGATCGGAATCATGAACTGCCGTCGAACCGCGCAGATGGCGTTTGTTCTTGGTGGTTTTCTTGGTAAGAATGTGGCGCTTGAAGGCTTGACCGCGCTTGACGGTACCACCCGGACGCACCACGAAGCGCTTTGCAGCACTCTTCTTGGTCTTCATCTTCGGCATGACAACTCCATTATTTGATGGATATGGGTGTGCGGTCGGCCAGTTGGCCATTACCCGCCCTTCGAAACCCACTCCACTTGGTATGCAGACCGCCTGAACCGCCGACGGCCGCTTTTCAGGAAGCGGCGTGCATTTTTTGCGTACGCGCCGCCCCGAAACCTGCCGATACCACACCGGACACCCGGTGCCGCACCGTTTCAATCTTTTCACGACGGGAGCGCACGCCACACGGCGCGCCGCTGCTCCGGCCGGTTACTTCTTTTTCTTCGGAGCGAGCACCATGATCATCTGGCGCCCTTCCATTTTCGGCATCTGCTCGACCTGACCGACTTCGTCGAGGTCCGTGCGCAGGCGCTCGAGCATGCGCATACCGATTTCCTGGTGGGCCATTTCGCGGCCACGGAAACGCAACGTGATTTTCGTCTTGTCGCCGTCTTCGAGGAAGCGGATGAGGTTGCGCAGTTTGACGTTGTAGTCGCCGTCGTCCGTGCCCGGGCGGAATTTGACTTCCTTGACCTGGACAATCTTCTGCTTCAGCTTGGCCTCGTGTTGCTTCTTCGCTTCCGAGTACTTGAACTTGCCGTAGTCCATCAAGCGGCAAACCGGCGGAACCGCTTGCGGCGCGATTTCGACCAGATCCACGTCTTGCTGTTCCGACATGCGGAACGCATCAGCGAGTTTCACGATGCCGAGCGGTTCGTTCTCGACTCCGACCAGACGCACCTCGGGTGCCGTAATTTCACCGTTGATGCGGTGCGCAGACTTATCAGTAGCGATGTTACGTTTCCTCTAAAAATTAAAAAAACGAGCCGGGCTGCCAAGTGGCTCAGTTGAACGACTGCACATCCTGGCGCAGACGCTCAATGAAAGTGTCGAGGGGCATCACACCCAGATCGACACCACCACGGGCACGCACGGCTACCGTTTGGGCTTCACGCTCTTTGTCGCCGACCACAAGCAGGTACGGCACCTTCTCCAGCGTGTGCTCCCGTATTTTATAGCTAATCTTCTCGTTGCGCAAATCAGCCGCTACTCTAACCCCTTGTTTTTGCAACGATTGGGCTAAAGACTGCGCATATTCGGTCTGACTTTCCGCGATATTCATCACAACGACCTGCATTGGCGCGAGCCACGCAGGCATTGCACCAGCGTGGTGCTCGATCAGAATGCCAAGGAAACGCTCCATTGATCCGACGATTGCCCGGTGCAGCATGATCGGCCGGCGGCGGCTATTGTCTTCGGCGACGTATTCCGCGCCGAGGCGCTCCGGCAACACCATATCGAGCTGCAACGTGCCGCATTGCCACGAGCGGCCAAGCGCATCCTTGATGTGGTATTCGACCTTCGGGCCGTAGAACGCGCCCTCGCCCGGCAGTTCTTCCCACGTCACACCGCAGGCCGTCAGCGCCTCGCGCAACCCCTGCTCCGCGCGATCCCACGTCTCGTCCGTGCCGGCGCGCGCGTCCGGGCGCAGCGACAGCTTGATCTCGACATGGTCGAAGCCGAAATCCTTGTAGACGCTCATCGCCAGCGTGTTGAACGCGATCGATTCGCTGATGAACTGGTCTTCGGTACAGAAAATGTGCGCGTCGTCCTGCACGAACCCGCGCACGCGCATCAGTCCATGCAGCGCGCCCGACGATTCGTTGCGATGGCACGAGCCGAATTCGGCGTAACGCAGCGGCAGATCGCGATACGAGCGCAGACCGTGGTTGAACACCTGCACGTGACCCGGGCAGTTCATCGGCTTGATCGCGTAGTCGCGCTTTTCCGATTCCGTCGTGAACATGTTTTCACGATAGTTCTGCCAGTGGCCCGACGCTTCCCAGAGCGAGCGGTCCATGATCATCGGCGTCTTGATTTCGAGGTACCCCGCGTCGTTCACGCGACGGCGCATGTACTGCTCGACCTGCTGCCACAACGTCCAGCCACGCGGATGCCAGAACACCATGCCCGGCGACTCGTCCTGCATGTGGAACAGATCGAGTTGCTTGCCGAGCTTGCGGTGGTCGCGCTTTTCCGCCTCTTCGAGCATGTGCAGGTACGCTTCCTGGTCTTCCTTCTTCGTCCAGGCCGTACCGTAGATGCGCTGCAATTGTTCGTTCTTCGAATCGCCGCGCCAGTAGGCACCCGCGACCTTCATCAGCTTGAAGACTTTCAGCTTGCCGGTAGACGGCACGTGCGGGCCGCGGCACAGATCCGTGAAGCCGCCATGCGAGTACAGCTTGATCTCGTCGGTGGCGGGAATCGATTCGATGATCTCGGCCTTGTACTTTTCGCCGATGCTCTTGAAGTAGTCCACCGCTTCGTCGCGCGACACCACGCGGCGCGAAACCGGCTCGTCTTTCTTCGCGAGTTCCTGCATGCGCTTTTCGATCTTCTCGAGATCTTCCGGCGTGAACGGACGGTTATATGCGAAGTCGTAGTAAAAGCCGTTGTCGATGACCGGGCCGATCGTGACCTGCGCTTCCGGGTACAGATCCTTCACCGCGTACGCGAGCAAGTGCGCCGTGGAGTGCCGGATGATATCGAGACCGTCTGCGTCTTTCTCCGTGACGATGGCAAGCGCCACGTCGTGATCGATCAGCGCGGACGTATCGACCAACTCACCGTCGATCTTGCCGCCGAGCGCGGCCTTCGCGAGGCCGGGGCCAATCGAGGCGGCCACTTCGGCGACGGTCACCGGATGCTCGTACTGTCGAACAGAACCGTCAGGCAGACGTATCGAAACCATTGCGTTCTCCGTGGTGCCGACCGGCGGCGGCACATACATCCATCAAACAAGCTAAAAAAAATGCGGCCCCGCTTTCGAGGGGCCGCATTCACATTTCCTGCAAACTACATTGGCGAAAGTGGTCCTCGACTAGCGTCGCTCCGAAGTGGTTTCGGTCAACGTTCGCGGTGTCATAACCGTATTCGCCTTTTGCGCCAGAGGCGCCTACTGCAGTTTGCGAAACCCCGGCGAAACCGGAATTTCTCTTTCGTTGGTAGGCTCGATTGGACTCGAACCAACGACCCCCACCATGTCAAGGTGGTGCTCTAACCAGCTGAGCTACGAGCCTGAAGAAACGAGATTATATGGAGCCCCACACCGCTTGGCAAGTACTTTTATGCACCGACTTTAAATATCTACTCGCGGACCCAAACGTGTCCGCGGCGTGCGCCCACCGACCCGCGCACGCATCAACTCTTGCGCGACGCACGCATCACGCCTGTCACTTCACCGAGCAGCGTACACGCGCGCTGAATCTGCGCGGCGTTCGACACCTCGACGGTAAATTGCATGAACGCAGCGTTGCGGCGCGTCTGCGTCTTCACGCCGATCACGTTCATCTTTTCGCGCGCGAACACTTCGGAAATATCGCGCAGCAAACCCTGCCGGTCCGTTGCTTCGATCGAGAGATCGACCGGATAGACCGACTGGCCGCGGCCGCTCATCACCTCCGCCGACCATGCCGTTTGCAACACGCGCTCGGGCGCCCGTTCGGCCATGCGCAGGAACGTCGCGCAATCGCTGCGGTGAATCGACATGCCTTTGCCGCGCGTGACAAAACCGCAGATATCGTCGGGCGGCGCGGGCCGGCAGCAGCGCGCGAGTTGCGTGAGCAACGCGTCGACACCGACCACCAGCACGCCGGTGGACGCGCCGCGCGCCACGCTCGCGCCACTACTGCGCTTTTCGAATTGCTCAGGCGCATCGACCACCGGCTCCGGCGGCGGCGCGTCGTGCAGCGCCTGCTCGACGAGCCGCAAACTGAATTCTTCCTTGCCCACCACGGAGAACAGATCGTCCGTGGTCTTGAAGCCGAGCTTGGCCGCGAGCTGGTCCAGATTGACCGACGTCTTGCCCTCGCGCTGCAAGGTCTTTTCGACCATCGCGCGGCCGCTCGCGATGTGTTCCTGCACTTCGACCGCGTTGAACCACGCGCGCACTTTTTGCCGCGCGCGCGGACTTTGCAGATAGCCGAGTTGCGGGTTCAGCCAGTCGCGCGACGGACCGCCCTCCTTGACCGCGACGATCTCAACAGTCTGACCGTTCTGCAGCGGCGTGTTGAGCGGCACCATCGCGCCATCCACACGAGCGCCGCGGCAGCGATGCCCCAACTCGCTATGCAGGTGATACGCGAAATCGACGGGCGTTGCGCCGTGCGGCAGCGGAATCACCCGCGCCTGCGGCGTCAGCACGTAGATATGGTCGTCGTCGAGCGTAGCCTGGCGCAGTTGCTCCCACGGCTGCGCCGCGCGCTTCTCGCCGTGCTCGCCCTCGGAGACTTCGTCTTTCCACGCGAGCAATTGACGCAGCCACGCGATCTTCTCGTCGTACTTCCCGTTCGCGGCGAACTGACCGGCGTACCCGCGCGTGCCCGCTTCCTTGTAGCGCCAATGTGCCGCCACGCCGTATTCGGCGAACTGATGCATTTCCTGCGTACGGATCTGCACTTCGAACGCGCGGCCGTCGTCGCCGATCACGACTGTGTGCAGCGATTTATAGCCGTTCGGTTTCGGCCGCGAGATATAGTCGTCGAACTCTTTCGGCACCGGTTGCCACAGGTTGTGCACGATGCCGAGCACGGTGTAGCAATCCTTGATGTCCGGCACGATCACACGAAAAGCGCGCACGTCGTACAGCTCGGCGAAGTCCAGCTCCTTGCCGCGCATCTTGCGCCAGATGCTGTAGATATGTTTCGGCCTGCCGCTCACCTCTGCGCGAATATGCGCCGCAGCCAGTTCCTTTTGCAGGCGTTCGATAGCCTGCGCGACATAGCTCTCGCGCTCGACGCGTTTCTCGTCGAGCAGTTTGGCGATGCGCTTGTAAGTGACCGGCTCTTCGAAGCGCAACGCGAGATCTTCGAGCTCCCACTTCAATTGCCAGATACCCAGACGGTTGGCGAGAGGCGCATAGATATCGAGCGTCTCGCGCGCCACGTCCGGCGAGGGCGTGATTTTCGCCGCCGCGTAATAGCGCAGCGATTGCAGGCGCGACGCGAGCCGGATCAGCACGACGCGAATATCCTGCGCAAACGCGAGCAGCATCTTGCGCAGCGCCTCGACCTGCGCGCGGCGCGCAGCCTGGGCGTCGCGCCCGGCCTCGGGCATGGCATTCTGCGCGGCACGCAAGCTCACGGTGCCAAGACGCAGCAACTTGCGCACGTCGCCGACCAGTTGCGCGACTTCTTCGCCGAAGTTGTCGGCGATCACGCGCTCCGGGTCCTGCAGATGCGGCGTCAGTGCAAACAATGCCGCCGCCAGCACCGCCGGCGGATCGACGTTGAGCGTGCGCATGATCGACGCCGTACCCGCCGCATGATCCGCCAGCATTTCGCCCGATGAGAGCCGCACCTCGCCCGCATGTTCACGCACGAACGCCATTGCTTCTTCGAAAGAAGGCAGGGGCTTCGGCGTGCTCGTAACGATTTCGGTATTCATGGTGCGGTGGCCCACCGGGCCGGACGAATCAACGGAATTTCAACAACCCATGTGGCTGGCTTAGCTGCGCTGCGCCGCGACCACGACGACTTCGACGAGGCACTTCGGATTGGCGAGCTTCGCTTCGACCGTAGCGCGCGGCGGCGTGGCGCCTTGTGCAACCCACTCGTCCCACACGGCGTTCATGCCGGCAAAATGCGCCATGTCCGAGATGAAGATCTGCACCGACAGCAAATGCGACTTGTCGCTGTTCACTTCGCCCAGCAGACGGTCGATGTGGGCCAGCACTTCGCGCGTCTGCCCCGTGATGTCCTGATCCGCGTCTTCAGCGATCTGGCCCGCGAGATACACCGTGCCGTTGTGAACGGCGATTTCCGAGAGGCGCTTGCCGACGTGGTGACGAATGACTGCCATGAAGGATCCTGAAGTTGGTTGAAAGTTGATCGTAGATGCGTTCCGCATCGCGCTCCGTCAAGGGCGCAGGGCGGAACTGCATATTATGACGCGTCGGCGGCCGGGCCGATAAAGAACTGCCTTGCAATGTCGATCTGGTCGGCCGACAGAAACGCCGGCGCATGCCCGACGCCGGCGATCTCCGTGCTCGATACGGCGCGTCCGGTCTCGACCATCTTCGCGACGGTTTCACGCGAGAGCAGATCGGATTGCTCGCCGCGCACCACCAGCACCGACCCCTGAAAAGAGGCCAGCGAATGCCACAGCGCGGCCTCGCCGAGTTTGACCGCTTCCTCGGTGGTCGTGGTAAAGGGCTGGGCGATACGCGGGTCGTAGCGGAACACCCATGCGCCGTCCTGCTCGCGCAGAAGCGGTGTGTTGATCTCACGCCATTCGTCCGGCGTGAGCGGGCCGAAAGTCTGCGCGAGCAAGGCTGCGTAGTCGATACCTTGCTGCAGCGTCTCGAAACGCACGGGCTTGCCGAGATAATCGCCGATGCGCTGCACCGCGACCGGCTCCAGATGCGGACCCACGTCGTTCAACAACATCTTGCGAATCGGCGTTTCCGGCAAGCCGGCGAGCGCGAGTCCGATCAGGCCGCCCATCGAGGTGCCGAACCAGTCGACCGTTTCGACATTCAGGCGGGCGATCAACGTGACCATATCGGCAACGTATTGCGGCACCGTGTAGAAGTTGGGGTTGGCGAGCCACGATGACAAGCCCCGCCCCGCGACATCCGGACAAACTACGCGGTACGTGCCGGCGAATTCCGCCGCGAGGCGGTCGAAATCGCGCCCTGAACGGGTCAAGCCGTGCACGCACAGCAGCACGCGCGGATTGGCCGGGTCGCCCCACTCGGTGTAGGCGATGCGGTGCAAGCCACCGGCGCTCGCGCACTGTACATGGCGTTGGCGCGGCGCGGGCCGCCCGGCGGTGGAAGCGGACGTGGTTGCGGTCATCTGGATTCCTTGCGAGAGCGCTGAGGGTTCGGCCTGGGCACAGCAGGATGGATAAGCGTCCAATCTTCGAACGATTGTAAACCGCTTTGCCGCGCGACAAGAGTCGGCCGAACCGCATAGGACAGCCCAGGACGGCCTAAGACAGCCCCGAAAACGACTATCCGCGACACAAACGGAAACGGGCGAGACTCACGCCTCGCCCGCCCGGAATCCACCTTGTCGCCGCCTGCGACCAACCGCCGCCAGAACAGCTCACGCAAACAGCCTACACCACCGTTTCAGACCGCTTCAGGCGGCCGCACGGCACGCCGTTCAGCTCACCGCGCTCACGTCGAGCGGCGCGCCCGTCTTGGCCTTGATTTCCTCGACGCTTACGCCCGGCGCCAGTTCGGTCACCTTCAGACCGTCTTCCGTGATTTCGATCACGCCGAGGTCGGTGATGATCTGATCGACCACGCCCACGCCCGTGAGCGGCAACGTGCATTCTTCGAGAATCTTGTGCTGGTCGCCCTTCGCGACGTGCTCCATCAGCACGACCACGCGCTTGACGCCCGCGACCAGATCCATCGCGCCGCCCATGCCTTTGATCATCTTGCCCGGGATCATCCAGTTGGCCAGATCGCCCTTCTTGCTGATCTGCATCGCGCCCAGAATCGCCAGGTTGATATGGCCGCCGCGAATCATCGCGAACGAATCCGCCGACGAGAAAATCGACGAGCCCGGCAACGTGGTCACCGTCTGCTTGCCGGCGTTGATGAGGTCGGCATCCACTTCCTCTTCGGTCGGCGACGGGCCGATGCCGAGCAGGCCGTTTTCCGACTGCAGCCACACTTCGACGCCCGCCGGCACATGATTGGCTACCAGCGTAGGCAGGCCGATGCCGAGGTTCACATAAAAGCCGTCCTGCAATTCCTTCGCCGCGCGCGCGGCCATTTCGTCACGAGTCCATGCCATGATCAGTCTCCTTTCGCGCGGACGACGCGTTGTTCGATGCGTTTTTCCGGATGCGCATTGAGCACGATGCGCTGCACGAAGATGCCTGGCGTATGGATCGCGTCCGGATCGAGTTCGCCCACTTCGACGATTTCTTCGACTTCCGCGACGGTGATCTTGCCGGCCATCGCGCACATGGGGTTGAAGTTGCGCGCGGTGCGGCGGTAGATCAGGTTGCCCGACTTGTCGGCCTTCCACGCCTTGACCAGCGCGACGTCGGCCGTCAGCGAGTGTTCGAGCACGTAATGGTTTTCGCCGAACTGGCGGGTTTCCTTGCCTTCGGCGATCAGCGTGCCGTAGCCGGTATTGGTGAAGAAAGCCGGAATGCCCGAGCCGCCCGCGCGCAGCTTCTCGGCGAGCGTGCCTTGCGGCGTGAATTCGAGCTCGAGTTCGCCGGCCAGATACTGGCGCTCGAACTCCTTGTTCTCGCCGACATACGACGAGATCATCTTCTTGACCTGACGCGTTTCGAGCAGCAGACCGAGGCCGAAACCGTCGACGCCCGCGTTGTTGCTGATGCAGGTGATGCCCTGCACGTTCGAATCGCGCAATGCGCCGATCAGCGCCTCGGGAATGCCGCACAGCCCGAAGCCGCCGACGGCAAACGTCTGCCCGTCCTTGACGATGTCTTTCAGCGCCTCGGCGGCGCCTGGATAGACCTTGTTCATCAGTATGTCCCTTCCTTTATGGAAATCCGAAACCCGAACGCGGGCCGCCGGATCGTTGCGGCTCGTATGGCGTTTTGCGGGCTCGAGCCCGACACGTCATTCTAGTCATCCCCGGCGGGCTGTGCGCCCAGGTCTCCCTGCGCGCCGTGCGGACGCCCGCCGCGGACGGCTTCACCGCGTTATCGTGTGGTCGAAAGAGTACGCTGTGCGCGCCATACGGCACAATACGCAAAAATACATAAGTACTTGCCGCCAGCCCATGCCCGCACTGGATTACCAAACCGCGTTCCACCTCGCTCCGATCGGACTCGTGCTGTCGCGCGAACGGATTATCGAAGACTGCAATGACGAGCTCGCGTCCATTTTCGGCTGCACGCGCGAGTCGCTGCTCGGCCAGTCGTTCCAGGTGCTGTATCCGTCCACGGACGAATTCGAGCGGATCGGCGCGCGGATTCCGCCGATCATGACCGCGCAAGGCAGTTACGCGGACGACCGCATCATGAAGCGGGCCAACGGAGAACTGTTCTGGTGCCATGTGACAGGCCGCGCGCAGGAACGCGCCGACGCGCACGCCGCGGGCGTCTGGACTTTCGAGGATCTGAGCGCGACGCGGCGCGTGGCGATCGAACTGACGCCGCGCGAACGCGAAATCGCCGCGCAACTGGTCACGGGAAAAACCAGCAAACAGATCGGCCGCGTGCTGGATATCAGCCCGCGCACGGTGGATGTCTACCGCGCGCGGCTGATGCGCAAATACGATACGGGCAACGCGACGGAGCTGTTGCAGCGCCTGCTCGGGCATTGAAGAAAGACGCGTGCAGATGAGCGCCGCGGCCCGCCGCCCTGTTGCCGCCGCTCAGGCCGCCTTGACCAGCGCCGCGCGCTCGATGGTTGCGCGCAGCAGGTCGGGCACCGGCACCGACTTGCCGGCCGCGTAATCGATCCACACGCAGCGCGCGGCGCCGCGCGCATACACGGTATCCGGATCGTCGGCGCGCACGAGCTCGAAGCCCGTGTCGAAGCTGCTGCGGCCGGGCGTGGCCACCGTCATCCGGCCGATCACGTCGCCGGGATAATGCAGCTGCTTGAGAAACTCCATCGATGCATTGACGATCACCGGCCCCTGCCCGTCGGCATTGCCGCCGGCCAGACCCAACTGCTCGAACCAGGAAATCCGCACCTGTTCCATGTAGCGGAAATAGACCGTGTTGTTCACATGGCCGAACGCGTCCATGTCGCCCCAGCGGATCGGCATCGACATCTCAAAAACAGCGTGAAAATCGCTCATCGCACTTCTTTTATTCGGATTAAACCAGGTTGGAGCCGGCACGCGAGCCGGCGCAGGGATAGACCGCAACATAGCGCGCGCCTTCAGGCGGCGCAAAGGCCAGAACGCGTAAAACAGTTTCTTCGAATGGGCGCCAATCCGGCCTGCGCGCTCTGAAATGCTCGGCCCGGCAGCGCCGTGACGTGTGCTCAGGAGAGCCCGAATCCGTCGTCCGCCGCAATCACCGAGCCGTTGATGAACTGCGATTCGTCGGCTGCCAGCAGCAGCAGCAGCCCGTCCAGGTCGTCCGGTTTGCCGACGCGGTGGCGCGGCAACATGGACACGAGCTTCTGCCCTTGCTCCGTCGACCAGTGATGATGGTTGATCTCGGTGTCGATATAGCCCGGGCAGATCGCGTTGACGTTGATGCCGTGCTTGCCCCACTCCAGCGCCATCGCCTTCGTCATATGCACGACGGCCGCCTTGCTGATCGAGTAAAGGCCGATCTGCGGCAGCACCCGCAAGCCCGCCATCGACGCGATATTGATGATCCGGTACGACGGATTCTGCGCGTTGTTGCCGCGCATGATCATGCGCTTGGCGACTTCCTGGGCGACGAAGAACGCGCCGCGCGTGTTGGTATCGAACACGTATTCGAAGTCAGCGGGCGTGACCTCGGAGAGTTTCTGGGTGGTCGACACGCCCGAGTTGTTCACCAGAATGTCGATCGTGCCGGCCTCGGTTTCCGCATGGGCGACGGCCGACTTGATGCTCTGATAATCTGTGACGTCGAGCGATACGACGTGCGCCGCACCGCCGGACGCCTCGATCTCGGCGCGCAATTCCTTCAGACGCTCGGTCCGCCGGCTCGCCAGCACGACCTTGGCGCCCGCCTGCGACAGCACTTGCGCAAAGCGCTTTCCCAACCCGCTCGAAGCGCCCGTAATCAGCGCAACCTTGCCTTCCAGATTAATCGAACGGCCCATTGTCGTTCCTTGTTCGGTTGTTATTGCAGATGCGGTTGACAGGTGCGGTAAGACCGCCAATGCAGGTCGATACCGTATCACGTAAATAGAACGATCGTGCTAATGTCTGCTCATCCGGTTGCAGTGCGGGAGTGCATCGCCCACAATACGAACCCGAAAAAAGCATTCTAACGGTAAGAGGAGCATCAATGACCCCCGCAAGTCTCATTGAGCAGTACGGTCCGCGCGAGTCGATGGAATACGACGTCGTGATCGTCGGCGGCGGGCCGGCCGGCCTGTCCGCGGCGATCCGCCTGAAGCAGCTGGCAGCGGAACAAGGCGCTGAAATTGGCGTGTGCGTACTGGAAAAAGGCTCGGAGATCGGGGCGCATATCCTCTCGGGCGCGGTGATGGATCCGCGCGCGATGACCGAGCTGATCCCGGACTGGAAGGAAAAAGGCGCACCGCTGACGGTGGATGTGACCGAAGACCGTTTCCTGTTCCTGACCGAAACCGGTTCGAAGAGCGTGCCGGTCTGGGCATTGCCGGATAACTTCAAAAACCACGGCAACTATGTGATCAGTCTCGCCAACGTAACGCGCTGGCTGGGTCAGCAGGCCGAAGCGCTGGGCGTCGAGATTTTTCCGGGTTTTCCCGCGGCCGAAATCCTCTACAACGACGATGGCTCGGTCAAAGGCGTCGCGACCGGCAACCTCGGCATCGGCAAGGACGGCCAGCCAACCGAAAACTTCCAGCTCGGCATGGAACTGCACGCGAAGTACACGCTTTTCTGTGAAGGCGCGCGTGGACACCTGGGCCGTCAGCTGAACGATAAATTCAGGCTGCGCGAAGGCGTCGATCCGCAGGTCTACGGCATCGGCATCAAGGAACTGTGGGAAATCGATCCGTCGAAGCACAAGCCGGGTCTGGTGATGCACACGGCCGGCTGGCCGCTGGAGAGCGACACCTACGGCGGCTCGTTCCTCTATCACATGGACAACAACCAGGTGGTGGTGGGCTTCGTGGTAGGCCTCGGTTATACCAATCCGTACCTGTCGCCGTTCGAGGAATTCCAGCGCTACAAGACGCATCCGGAAATCCGCAAGGTGCTCGAAGGCGGCAAGCGTGTGTCGTATGGCGCGCGCGCGATCACCGCCGGTGGCCTGATGTCGCTGCCGAAGCTGGTGTTCCCGGGCGGTGCGCTGGTCGGCGACGATGCGGGCTTCCTGAACGCATCGCGGATCAAGGGCTCGCACGCGGCGATCAAGACCGGCATGCTGGCCGCTGAAGCGGCGTTCGAAGCGGTGCAGGCTGGACGCACCAGCGATGAACTCACCGCCTATCCGGAGAGCTTCAGGACCTCGTGGCTGCACACGGAACTGCATCGCGCCCGCAACTTCAAGCAGTGGATGAGCAAGGGCCTCTACCTCGGCACGCTGATGGTCGGCATCGAACAGAAGCTGCTGGGCGGCAATGTGCCGTGGACGCTGCATCATCAGCACTGGGATCACGAGATGCTCAAACCGGCTTCGCAATGCAAGCCGATCACGTATCCGAAGCCTGATGGCAAGCTGACGTTCGACCGTCTCTCATCGGTGTTCATCTCGAACACGAACCACGAAGAGAACCAGCCCGCACACCTGACGCTGAAAGATCCGTCCGTGCCGGTGAACGTGAACTGGCAGACCTATGCCGGTCCGGAGTCGCGTTATTGCCCGGCGCAAGTGTACGAGTTCGTGAAGAACGACGACAACACCGAACGCCTCGTGATCAACGCGCAGAACTGCGTGCACTGCAAGACGTGCGATATCAAGGACCCGACGCAGAACATCGTGTGGGTGACGCCCGAGGGTGGCGGCGGTCCGAACTACCCGAACATGTAACTTCCGCACGCGCAGCGTGCCTTCACAGCGCCGGCATTCAGAGGCCGGCGCTGTGAAGGCACGCTGCTTCAACTCCGCCCCACCGCTTCAATCCGCTCCCGCACTTTCGCCACGACCGGCGTCCAGTCGCCGACGCGCGGCTGTCGAACCAGCCCGATCGAATCGTACCAGGCCGTCACCGGCGATCCGTCGCCCCAGAACCACGCGGAAACGTGATCGATCATCAGGCAGGTCGGGACGCCGAGCGCCCCCGCCAGATGCGCGGGCCCGCTATCGATCGTGACCACGAGATCCAGGTTCGCCAGCAACGCCGCGACATCGTCGAAGCCGGACTGAAAATGATGCGTGAGATCGACGATGTCGAAACCCTTGGCGCGCCACTGCGCGACCGTCTCTCCGCGTCCCGGCGACAAAGCAAAATAGCTCACGCCAGCTACATCCAGCAGCGGTTCGATTTGCCCGACAGGCACCGACCGCCGCATGTCGCGGATGTGGTCCGGATTGCCGTTCCACACCAGCCCGACCTTTCGATTACCGCATTTGCCGTGTTTGCCGGCCGTGTGCACTTCGACTCGCTCGCGCCATGTCTGCCTGAGCGCTGGATCAGCGCTCAAGTACGGAGCGCCCCACCCCGTTGCGTCGAAAATGCCGAGCCGCAGCGGCAGGCTCATCAGCCCGCAGTGAAAATCAGGGCGTGTCTCCAGACTCGTTTCGAGCGGCAGATCGGCGGGCAGCATCCGTTCGAACAGATGGCGCAGCGGCCCGTCGTGACCGAAAATCACCCGGCCGCCCTCGCGCCGCGCCCGCTCCGCCAACCTGGGCAGAAAGCGTACCGCCCAGAGACAATCGCCATTGCCTTGCTCGCCATAGACCACCAGCGTCCTGCCGGCAAGCGATTCGCCCTGCCAGGGCGCACTGATCGCAGCGAGCGCCTGCTGCGCGTTGTTCAGTTCGCCGCCGGCAAACGCGACGCGCGATTCGTAATGCGCCCAACCCTCGGCGAAACGTCCGCTGCGGATTTCGAGTTCCGACAGGTCGAACAACGCATGGGCATTCTCCGGCGAGAGCGCCAGGACTTGCCGGAGCAATGCCTCGGCTTCGGCGAATCGCGCCTGTTCCTTGATGCACAACGCCAGCTTGTGCAGCGCCACCGGATTGTCGGGCACGACGCGCACGGCTTCGCGCAACAGCGCCTCGGCGGTGCCGAAGTCGTCGCGCTGCTGCACGGCCGCGGCGCGCCAGATCAGCGCGTTGGCGTCCTCGGCATGGTGCGAGAGCAGCAGCCCGGTGGCGGAGTCGACCAGCGCCCAATCGCGCAACACGAAGGCGGTCTGCGCGATCGTATGCAACAGCGTGGGCGCGCAGAATGGATCGAGTTGGTATGCACGCACCAGCGCAACCAGTGCTTCACGTTGGCTCGCCTTGTCGCGGCCCACATGTTGCAACAGCGTCTGGCCGAACGCGAGGCAATCGGCAGCGGTGGCATGCGGTGCGGCGGCACGCGCGCGCAGATCCGCGAGGCGGCTTGCTGCCGCCTCGGCACCGAGATCAGTCATGAGAGACGACACTGCCCGCGTAGAACGAATACAGATGCACTTAACGCGAGGCCCCGTTAAGGCGCGCTCGCCGCGATCTTCGGCGTGCTGACGGACACGTCGCCGCATTGCGCGCGATGGCGCAGCGCGTGGTCGATGAGCACCAGCGCGAGCATCGATTCGGCGATCGGCGTGGCGCGAATGCCGACGCACGGGTCATGCCGCCCAAACGTTTCGACGACGGCCGGTTGCCCCGCCTTGTCGATGGAGCGGCGCGGCGTGCGAATGCTCGAAGTCGGCTTGATCGCGATCGACACCGTGATGTCCTGTCCGGTCGAAATACCGCCGAGCACACCGCCCGCGTGATTGCCGACGAAGCCCTCCGGCGTCAATTCGTCGCCGTGCACCGAACCGCGTTGCGCGACGCTCGCAAAGCCCGCGCCGATTTCGACGCCCTTCACCGCGTTGATGCCCATCATGGCATGCGCAATGTCCGCGTCGAGCCGGTCGAACAGCGGCTCGCCGAGGCCGACCGGCACGCCGGAGGCCACCACGTTGATGCGCGCGCCGATCGAGTCGCCTTCCTTGCGCAGCGCGTCCATATACGCTTCCAGTTGCGGCACGATCTGCTGGTTGGGCACGAAGAACGGGTTTTCGCGCACGTGCGCCCAGTCGACGAACGGCACGTCGATTTCACCGAGCGCGGCCATATAGCCGCGAATCTCCGTGCCGAACTTCTCGCGCAGCCACTTCTTCGCAACCGCGCCCGCGGCCACCGTCGGCGCCGTGAGACGGGCCGACGAACGGCCGCCGCCGCGATAGTCGCGAATGCCGTATTTCTGCCAGTAGGTGTAGTCGGCGTGGCCCGGACGGAACGTGTCGGCAATGTTGCCGTAATCCTTGCTGCGCTGGTCCGTGTTGCGGATCAGGAGCGCGATGGGCGCGCCGGTGGTCTGGCCTTCGAACACGCCCGAGAGGATCTCGACCTTGTCTTCTTCCTGACGCTGCGTGACGTGGCGCGACGTGCCGGGCTTGCGGCGGTCGAGCTCCAGCTGGATGTCGGCTTCGTTGAGCGCCAGGCCCGGCGGGCAGCCGTCGATCACGCAGCCGATAGCGGGACCGTGCGATTCGCCGAAGGTCGTGACAGTGAAAAGCGTACCGAGCGTGTTGCCGGACATGGGCGTCGTCCAAAGAAATGCGGGGAAAGCGCTATTATGCCAGCCCCGTGGCGACCGGACCGCGTCGTACGGCGGTTCTGGCCGATCGGCCAGGGGCGCACGCGCGGCCGGTTTCCGCCGCTGAACCCCATTTGCCGATATACACGCCGTTGCAGGCCGGAACGTCCGGCAACGCTACTTTCGCGCCCCGCGCAATTCGGTGACAAGCTGCTGCAATTTCTCCGGCGTCGCCTGCGCCGGCTCGATCGGCTCACCCACCGCCAGCGTCAGGCGGCTCATGACACCCTTCTGGATAGGCCGCGGCCAGCGCGCGTCGCCCGCGCGCGAAAATACGCTGCCCCACAACCCGCGCAGCGCCATAGGAATGACCGGCGCCGGCGTACGCCTGATGATCTCCGTCACACCATGACGGAACGGATTCATCTCGCCGGTTCTGGTGAGTTTGCCTTCCGGAAAGATGCACACCAGATCGCCCTCGGCAAGCGCCTGCGCGCAGCGTTCGTAGGCGCGCGTCAGCAACTGCGCGTCCTGATGCGCCGGCGCGATCGGAATTGCTTTCGCGTGACGGAACACCCAGCCGGCGAACGGCGTCCTGAAGATCTGATGGTCCATCACGAAACGGATCGGGCGCGGACTCTCGGCCATGATGACGATCGCGTCCACGAGGCTCACGTGGTTGCACACGAGCACGGCCGCGCCCTCTTCCGGAATCCGCTCGGCATGCACGAGGCGAATCCGGTAAAACGTGTGCACCAGCACCCATGCGATAAAGCGCAGCAGAAATTCCGGCACGAGCGAATAAATGTAGGTCGCCACCACGATATTCAGCAGCGCGGTGACGAGAAAAATCGCCGGAATGCCGAAGCCTGCGGCGGTCAGGGCCACGGCCATCAGTGACGAAACGATCATGAACAGCGAGTTCAGAATGTTGTTCGCCGCGATGATCCGCGCCCGGTGGCTCGGCTGGCTGCGGCTCTGGATCAGCGCATACAACGGTACGCTATAGAAGCCGCCGAACATGGCGAGCAGGAACAGATCGGCCAGCACGCGCCAGTGGGCGGGCCGCACGATGAATTCGCCCACGCTCAGCAGATGCCCCGCGGGCGGCAGCGCGTGGCTCGCGAAAAACAGATCGATCGCGAACACGCTCATGCCGATCGAGCCGAGCGGCACGAGGCCGATTTCGATGCGCCGCTTCGAGAGCTTTTCGCACATCAGCGAACCGAGGCCGATGCCGACCGAAAAGGTGCCGAGCAGCACGGTCACGACATCCGGATCGGCGGACAGCACGTCTTTCGCAAAGCTGAAAAACGACGACAGGAAGATTGCGCCGACGAACCACAGCCACGATATTCCCAGCAGACTCAGGAACACCGTCCGGTTTTCGCGCGCCAGCTTCAGGTTGCGCCACGTCTCGCTGACCGGATTCCAGTTGATGCGCAAATCCGCCTGCGGCGCCGGCGTCACCGGCACGAAGCCCGACACCGCGCGCCCCAGGAGCGCAATCGCAACGCAGGCACAGGCCAGCACAATCGCGCCGTGTTCGACGAAACCCGCGCTCACGCCGCCGACGATCGTGCCGACCAGGATCGCCACGAAGGTGCCCATTTCGACCATGCCGTTGCCGCCGACGAGTTCCGGCGTCGACAGGTGCTGCGGCAGGTACGAGTATTTGACCGGCCCGAACACGGTTGAATGGACGCCCATCAGAAACGTGCACAGGTACAGAAGCGGCGCGCTATGCAGCCAGAAACCCGCGCCGCCGATCAGCATCACGACGATTTCGAAGCTCTTGACCAGACGCGTGAGCATCGCCTTGTCGTACTTGTCGGCAATCTGCCCGGAGGTGGCCGAAAAAAGCACGAACGGCAGAATGAAGATGGCCGAAATCAGGAACGCAGCCGTTTTCGGATCGACGCCGGAAAAACGCGCCGCCTGATAGGTGACGAGCGACGTAAAGCCGATCTTGAAGACGTTGTCGTTCATCGCGCCGAGGAACTGCGTCCAGAAAAACGGCGCGAAACGGCGCTGGCCGAGCAAGCGGAACTGGGATTCGTGCGCGGCGCGTTGGCGGGCGGCGCGGCGGGCAGCGGGTAACGGACGATCGCTCATGAAGTTCCGGAAGCAAGCCAAAGAGCAACTATGAAGAAAGCACCCTGCGCGCAGCGGCGCGTGGGCGGCTCACCGGGCGGCATACCTGGCACCGGCGGCCTGCAAGCCGATCACGCGAGCCCTGGCGTCCGGTCGGCCGGAAGGGCGCACCGAGGTGCAAAGCTGAACGGAAGCCGAACCCGGCGCCGGACACAAAAAAAGCGCACGCTTTCGCGCGCGCCTTGACCGCTCCTTGACCACATTTTCGCGCTCACGGCAACGGCTGGAGCGTCGCAGTGAGTCGCCGCGCATTAGCGCGCCGGCTGCTGTTCCTGCTGTTCTTCCGGCCAGTCGCGGATATAGGCCTTGAGCATGCGGTTTTCGAAGCCCTGCTCTTCAACCACCGCCTTGGCGACGTCGTAGAACGAGATCACGCCCATCAGCGTGCGGCTTTCCAGCACCGGCAGATAACGCACGTGGTGTTCGAGCATCATGCGGCGAACCTCGTTCACGTCCGTTTCGGGTGTGCAGGTAAGCGGATGATCGTCCATGACCTTGCGGATGGTGGACGTGCCGACGCTGCCGCCGTTCTTGCTCAGCGTCAAAATAATCTCGCGAAAAGTCAGCATGCCGACCAGGTCGCCGTATTCCATCACCACCAGCGAGCCGATATCGTGCTCCGCCATCGTATTGACTGCGTCGTGCAGCGTGGTATCCGGCGTAACCGTGAAAAGGGTGTTGCCTTTGACTTTGAGGATGTCGCTGACTCGCATGATCTGTCTCCCGTAATGCCCGCTAAGCTCGTAATACATCAATGACTTTCGATCCTAGCGGAAAGACCCATAAAAGGAAAGCGGGCCGCCCGCCAAGGCGTGCCGGGCGCTCGCAGGCCCGAACCCGGGACCCCGCGCCCGTGCGCATCGGGAAAACCGCGCTTGAAGCGCCGCACGCCGGTGATAGGATGGCCGCCACTTTCACCTTTCGCGAGGCCGTCCGTGGCCCCGCCGCCCAGCATGTCCGCGAACCGTTTCGACACGCTTGCGCTGCACGCCGGCGCTGCTCCCGACCCGACCACCGGCGCGCGCGCCACGCCGATTTACCAGACTACCTCGTTTTCGTTCCGCGATTCCGACCACGCCGCGGCGCTCTTCAATATGGAGCGCGCCGGTCATGTTTATTCGCGCATTTCGAACCCGACCGTGGCCGTGTTCGAGGAACGCGTGGCCGCGCTGGAAAACGGCGCGGGCGCGATCGGCACGGCAAGCGGCCAGGCGGCCCTGCATCTGGCCATTGCCACGCTGATGGGCGCGGGTTCGCATATCGTCGCCTCCAGCGCGCTGTACGGCGGCTCGCACAATCTGCTGCACTACACGTTGCGGCGCTTCGGCATCGAGACGACTTTCGTCAAACCCGGCGACCTGGACGCGTGGCGCGCCGCGCTGCGCCCAAACACGCGGCTGCTGTTCGGCGAGACGCTCGGCAATCCGGGGCTCGACGTGCTCGATATCGCCGCCGTCGCGCAGATCGCGCATGAGCACCGCGTGCCGCTGCTGGTCGACTCGACCTTCACCACACCTTACCTGCTCAAACCGTTCGAACATGGCGCGGACTTCGTCTATCACTCGGCCACCAAATTCCTCGGCGGCCACGGCACGACGATCGGCGGCGTGCTGGTGGACGGCGGCACGTTCGACTTCGACGCCTCGGGGCGCTTCCCCGAATTCACCGAACCTTACGACGGCTTTCACGGCATGGTGTTCGCCGAGGAGAGCACCGTCGCGCCGTTTCTGCTGCGAGCACGCCGCGAGGGGCTGCGCGACTTCGGCGCATGCCTGCATCCGCAAGCCGCATGGCAACTGCTGCAAGGCATCGAGACGCTGCCGTTGCGAATGGAACGGCACGTTGCCAACACGCGCCGGGTGGTCGAGTTCCTCGCCGGTCACGCCGCGGTCGGGGCCGTCGCCTATCCGGAACTGCCCACGCACCCCGACCACGCGCTCGCGAAGCGGCTGCTGCCGCGCGGCGCCGGTGCCGTGTTCAGCTTCGATCTGCGCGGCGACCGCGCCGCCGGACGCAGCTTTATCGAAGCGCTCTCGCTGTTCTCGCATCTCGCGAACGTGGGCGACGCGCGCTCGCTCGTGATCCATCCCGCCTCGACCACCCACTTTCGCATGGACGCCGCTGCCCTTGCCGCGGCCGGTATCGCCGAAGGCACGATCCGCCTCTCGATCGGCCTCGAAGATCCCGACGATCTGATCGACGATCTCAAGCGCGCGCTAAAGGCCGCACAGAAAGCGGGCAGTTCGAGCGCAGCGCACGGCGGCGCATCCGGCAGTGCCGCCCAACCCCGCCCGGAGTCCGCATGATCCTCGCCGTTCAAGGCAAGCCCGCCTATGCGTACACCGGCGGCAAAGCGTTCGACGCGAGCCTGCCGAGCGCCGTGTTCATCCACGGCGCCGAGCATGACCACAGCGTGTGGGCGCTGCAAACCCGTTACTTCGCGCATCACGGCTTCGGCGTGCTGGCCGTGGATCTGCCGGGCCACTGCCGCAGCAGCGGCGCGGCGCTCACCACAGTGCCGGCGCTCGCCGACTGGCTGGCCGCGCTGCTCGACGCCGCAGGCGTACAACGCGCGTTCATAGCCGGCCACAGCATGGGCTCGCTGATAGCGCTCGACTTCGCCGGCCGCTATCCGGAGCGGGCAACGCACCTCGCCCTGCTCGCCACGGCAATGCCGATGACCGTCTCCGACGCGCTGCTCGACGCCGCCCTCAACCGCGAACCCGAAGCGATCGGCATGGTCAACCAGTGGTCGCATTCCACCATCGCCGCCAAGCCTTCCTGTCCCGGCCCCGGCTTCTGGCTGCACGGCATGAACCAGCGGCTGATGGAACGTGTGTCGGCACGCGGCGAGCCGCACCTGTTCCACACCGATTTCACCGCCTGCAATACCTACGCGGACGGCCCGGCCCGCGCCGCGCAGGTGCGCTGCGCCGCGCGCCTGATCGTAGGCCGGCGCGACGCGATGACGCCGCCACGCGCAGCCAGGGCGCTCGCCGCCGCGCTCGCGCAGGCAGGCGTACCGGTCGACACGGTCACGCTCGAAGCCGGCCACGCGTTGATGACCGAGCAACCCGACGCCACGCTCGACGCCCTCTTCAGCTTCGCCTCCCGAGCACCTCACGAAGCTCGATGAAGGGTGCGAGCCATCACGTTAGCGGCGTCGGGCGCGCCGCGCCATCGGCCGAATGGCCAGGTTGCGCGCGTGGCCCGATAGCCGCACAATGGGTCAAGCCTGTCCTGTTTCGAGCGCACGCGTCCAGCATGCCGGCGCACGCCGAAGCATCGGGAAGCGTAGCAATCCGGAGGCCGTGATGGCTCAAACCACACACACCGATCACTTTGCGAGTTTCGCGGAGTTCTATCCGTACTATCTGAGCGAGCATCGCAACACCGTCTCGCGGCGGCTGCATTTCGTGGGGTCGCTCGGCGTGATCGGCTGTCTCGCGATGGCGCTCGCCACCGGCGACTGGCTATGGCTGCCCGCTGCCGTGATCTGCGGATACGGCTTTGCCTGGGTCGGGCATTTCTTCTTCGAGAAGAACCGGCCGGCTACCTTCCGGCATCCGCTTTACAGCCTGATGGGCGACTGGGTGATGTTCAAGGACATCTGCGTCGGCAAGATTTCGTTGTAGCGAGGCATTGGCTTCATCGCCGTATCCGGCCCGAACGTCCGCCGGCGTGACGTGACATCGAGGCGCATGTCAGGAAGCCTCATGCGGCGGCATCGAGAGAGACTGCATGGATCGGCTTGACGCCGACTTCAAGCCGACTTCAAGCTGCCTGATGCGGCATGGAAGACGTGCCCGATTCGTTCTCCGCGGCCTGTGCGGCACGGGCGGCTGCGCGCGCTGTCAGCAACGCGGCGAGCGTCACCTTCAGTTTGTCGTTCTCCAGCGCGGCCAGCAGCATTTCACCATCCACGCGAGTGGACGCCAGTTCGAGTTGATACCCGAGTTCCGCGCGGTCGATCACGAACAGGCCGAACAGACGTTCGACCGTAATCTGCGCCGGGTTTGCCAGCAGCAGGAAATGCGGACGTGCCCCGTCCTCCTGCAAGCGCGCGATCCACTCGATCTCCTCGAGCTTTTCCAGCAGGTTGATCGTGGTGCCCATATCGCGGCGAAGCATGCGCGAGAGTTCCGGCACGGTGTAGCCGCGCTTGCCCGCGTCGCGCGCTTCCGAGAGCCGCGCGAGCAGTTCGAGCGAGTCGAACAGATTACTGCCCTCGAAGGTGGGCCGGTGAAACTGGCCGATGCGAATGGCCGGCAACGCCGACGCGATCATCGCGCCCGCGAGCGTGATGAACCAGCACAGGTACATCCATAGCAGAAACAGCGGCACGGCCGCGAATGCGCCGTACACCGCGGTGTAGGTTGGAATGCGCCGCACGTAATAGCCGAAGCCGCGCTTCGCGAGCTCGAAAGCGATCGCGGCGGTCACACCGCCGATCACCGCGTCGCGCCATTCCACGCGGCAATTCGGCAGATAGACGTAGAGAATCGTGAAGGCGGCCGCGGTGAGCGGCAGCGCGGCGCCGGCGAGCGCCCACTCGATCACCGGCGTCATGCGCTGCGCCGCCGTGAACGTCATGGATTGCGTGAACAGGTACGATGAAATCGACAGGCTCACGCCGATCAGAATCGGGCCGAGCGTGATGATCGCCCAATACACCAGAATGCGCTGCGCGATCGGCCGCGCCTTGCGCACGCGCCAGATCACGTTGAAGGCGGATTCGACCGTCATCATCGTCATCACGGCGGTGACGAACAAAAAAATCATACCGATGGTCGTCAGGCCCTTCGCCTTCGAAGCAAACTGGTTCAGATAATTGAAGATCTGACTGTTGAGTTGCGCGGGCATCAGATGGTCGGCAAGAAAAATCTGCAGCGACATCTGGAACGATGCAAAGATCGGAAACGCGGTGAACAGCGCGAACGCCACCGTGGCGAGCGGCACGAGCGAAAGCATGGTGGTGAACGTGAGGCTGCCGGCCACCTGCGGAATACGGTCTTCGCTGCTGCGCTGCGCGGCAAACTGCGCGAGCCTTTTGAGCGTGTCGAGATCGAAACGCACCCTGGACAACAAACTCACCTCCCTGGCTTCCTGTAGCGGTGTTTCAGGACCGCTCACGAGCCCTGGCCGAACGGCTATGGGTGGCCTATCGAGCGAACCCAGCCCCTATAATACCCGTTCACCGATGAGGCCTATGAAAGACATTCTCGTGCTCTATTACAGCCGTCACGGCGCCACGCGCGAGCTTGCGCTGGCGATCGCGCACGGCGTCGACAGCATCCCCGGCATGCAGGCGCGTGTGCGCACGGTGCCGCCGGTGTCCACCGTCTGCGAAGCGACCCAGCCCGATATTCCCGCCGAAGGGCCGCCCTACGTCGAACTGCGCGATCTCGAAGAATGCGCCGGTCTCGCGCTCGGTTCGCCCACCCGTTTCGGCAACATGGCCGCGTCGCTCAAATACTTTCTGGACGGCACCACGCCGCAGTGGCTGTCCGGCGCTCTTGCCGGCAAGCCCGCTTGCGTGTTCACGTCCACCGGCAGCCTGCACGGCGGCCAGGAATCCACGCTGCTCTCCATGATGCTGCCGCTTCTGCATCACGGCATGCTGATTGTCGGCATTCCATACACCGAGAGCGCGCTGAGCACCACGCAAACCGGCGGCACGCCTTACGGCGCGTCGCATTTCGCACGCGCGGGCAGCGCTGAACATGGCATCTCGGCGGACGAGAAGACGCTCGCCATCGCGCTCGGCGCACGTGTCGCACGCACGGCGGCATCCATGAGCGAACGGCCGTGAACGAGCGGGACGCCCGACACCCGGCCGCCGACATCTCGCCGCATGCGCCGCTACCCCCGAATGCTACGCCCGTGCCGCGAAATCGCGCCGCCGCGCTCGGCGCGAGCACGGCACTGGCTGTGCTGATCGCCCTGTGCGTCGCGTGGGAGTGGTGGCTCGCGCCGCTGCGTTCCGGCGGCTCGGCGCTCGTGCTCAAGGCCTTGCCGCTGCTGCTCGCGCTGCCGGGCGTGTGGCGGCAGCGGCTTTATACGCTGCAATGGGCGTCGATGCTGATCCTGCTGTATTTTGCCGAAGGCATTGTGCGCGGCTGGAGCGACCGCGGGCTGAGCGCCGGTCTCGGCTGGCTGGAAGCCACGCTCTCGGTGATCTTTTTCGTCTGCGCGCTGGCTTACGTCGCGCCGTTCAAACGCGCGGCGAAACGGGCCGCAAGACAAGCTGCAAACCAGGTCAATACAACCCCCTGACCGAGCCAGCACAACCGTGCGCACAACGCCCCGAGATTTTTTGCCCGAACAGGCTGACCGACCCACATGACCCAAACCGCTTTTCTCGCCGCTTGCCGCGAGACCATCGGCGCCACGCAGGTGCTGACCGATCCGCACGACACCGCCCCTTACCTGACCGACTGGCGCCGCCGCTACACCGGCGCGGCGTGCGCGGTGCTCTGCCCGGCCACGCCTGACGAAGTCGCGGCGCTCGTGAAACTCGCCGTCGAGCATCGTATCGCGCTGGTCCCGCAAGGCGGCAACACGGGTCTCGCCGGCGGCGCGACGCCGGACGCAAGCGGCGCGCAGGCAGTCATCAGCTTGCGGCGTCTGAACCGGGTCCGTGACATTGATCCGCACAACAATACGATTACCGTGGAAGCCGGCGTCATCCTCGCCGAAGTGCAGAAGCACGCCGAAGAGGCGGGCCGACTGTTCCCGCTGAGCCTCGCTGCCGAAGGCAGTTGCACGATCGGCGGCAATCTCGCCACCAACGCGGGTGGCACCGGCGTGCTGCGCTATGGCAACACGCGCGAGCTGTGCCTCGGCCTCGAAGTGGTCACGCCGCAAGGCGAACTGTGGGACGGCCTGCGCGGACTGCGCAAGGACAACACCGGTTACGATCTGCGCGACCTCTTTATCGGCGCGGAAGGCACGCTCGGCATCATCACCGCCGCCGTGCTCAAGTTGCATCCGCAACCGGCCGCGCGCGTCACGGCGCTCGCCGCACTCGCATCGCCGCACGCCGCGCTCGATTTTCTGTCGCTCACGCAGCGCGTCGCCGGGCCGCTGCTGACCGGTTTCGAATTGATGTCGGATTTTTGCCTGCGTCTGGTCGGCCGGCACTTCGAGCAGATGCGCTATCCGTTCGCCGAGCCGCACGCGCAGGTCGTGCTGCTCGAACTGTCGGACAGCGAGAGCGAGGAGCACGCGCGCGAACTGTTCGAACGTCTGATGGAAACGGCGCTCGAGGGCGGCCTGGTGCAGGACGCCGTGGTCGCGGAAAATCTCGGCCAGTCGCGGGCGTTCTGGAATCTGCGCGAACACATTCCGCTCGCCCAGGCCGAAGAAGGGCTGAACATCAAGCACGATATCGCGGTGCCGATCTCGCGCATCGGCCACTTCATCGAGGAAACCGACGCGGCAATCGCGCAGGCCGTGCCCGGCGCGCGCATGGTGACGTTCGGCCATCTCGGCGACGGCAATCTGCACTACAACGTGCAGGCGCCCGAGGGCGTCGGCGCCAAGGCGTTCCTCCAGCAGTACCAGGCCGCGATCAATCAGATCGTCTACGACAGCGTGCACCGGCATCGCGGCAGCATCAGCGCGGAACACGGGCTCGGCCAGTTGAAAATCGACGAGGCGATGCACTACAAGCAGGACGTCGAGGTGCAGTTGATGCGCGCCGTCAAACGCGCGCTCGATCCGCTGAACCTGATGAATCCGGGCAAGGTGCTACGCTAGGCGTCTGAAGCTTCGCGCTCCCTTGCGGAGCCCTTTGCAGGAGTCGTGGTCGTGAAGATTCGAGTGCTGTCCGATCTGCATCTGGAGAATGACGAGCCCGAACTGATTCCGCATGCGCAGGCGGATCTGATCGTGCTGGCGGGCGACATCCACAATCACGCGGCCGGACCGCGCTGGGCCGCCCAGACTCTCGACGGCGCCGTGCCGGTGATCTACGTGCCCGGCAATCACGAGTACTACGACGGCGAGTTCAACGCGCTCGAAGCCGCGCTTCACGACGCGGCCGCGCAGGTCGACAACGTGCATGTGCTGAACAACGCCGCGCTGGTCGACCCGCAAGGCCGCTGGCGGGTGCTCGGCACGACCTTGTGGACCGACTTCGCGCTATACGGAAACGACGCGGATACGCTCGCCGGGTCGATCGAGGCTTCGCGCCGGGCCATGCTCGATTTTCGCGGCCTGATCCAGATGAACTGGCCGCACGACACCCACGACGCAACGCGCGACTTCACTCCCGACGACTCGCTCGCGCTGCACCGGCAAGCGCGCGCGTGGCTGGCAAGCGAACTCGTCAAACCGTTCGGCGGCAAGACGATCGTCGTCACGCATCACGCGCCGCACCGGTTGAGTCTGGCCGAGCGTTACGCGCAGGACCGCGTGTCGGCGGGCTTTGTCAATCATTTGCCGGACCTCGTGGGGCCGCCGGTTGCGTTGTGGATTCATGGGCATACGCATACGCCGTTCGACTACAGCGTGAACGGCACGCGCGTGGTCTGCAATCCGCGCGGCTATCTCGACCGGCGCACGGGGCTGCTGGAGAATCCGTCGTTTGCGTGGGATAAGGTTGTCGAGATCTAGCGGCAAAGTAGAGTAGCTTGAGCCGGCTGGATGGCTCGGGCCGCTTGATCCATTTGAGCCGCTTGAACCGCGTTGATCGCCCAGGTCACCCGACTCCGGGCCGATCTGGGTAGCGAGCCCGCACGACAAACGCTACGCTGGCGGAGTCGTCGAACCGCGGCCATCTCTCCGCGGCTGTCGAACTCACGCCGGTCGTCTCCGGAGGTTGGCTCATGTGTGGTCGAATCAGCCAGTACCGCGATCCCCATCTCTACGCCGAGCTCCTCGGCCTTGCCGATCCGCTGTTGCTCTTCGATGCCGCCGACCGGCGTCCCGGCTACAACCTCGCTCCCGGCACGCACCCGCTCGCGGTCTACCCGGATCAGACGATGCGCGCGATCCACTGGGGGTATTGTCCCGACTGGGCACGCGAACAGCATCTGCCGCAAACCATCAACGCGCGTGCCGACGCCGCGCCGAACGGGCGCTACTTCAAGGAACTGTGGAAAACCGGACGGGTATTGGTGCCGGCGGACGGCTGGTTCGAGTGGCGTGTGGAAACCGCGCCCGTGACCAGCATCGCGCAAAGCAAAGACAGAGCGGATGAGCCGCCGATCCGCCAACCCTACTTCGTGCACCTGAAAAGCGGCGCCCCCATGTACCTGGCGGCGCTTTCGAGCGTGCACGGCACCGAAGCGCAAACGGAAGGCATGGGCATGGTGATCGTGACGGCCGCGGCGGACACGGGTCTCGTCGACGTGCACGACCGCCGCCCGCTCGCGTTCGCGCCGGACGCCGCGCGCCGCTGGCTGGACCCGGCATTGCCGCTCGACGAACTCGGACAGTTGACGCGCAGTGCGGGCTTGGCCGCCGCGCGCTTTCGCTGGCACAGAGTGAGCCGCGAAGTGGATCGCACGCTCAAAGACGAGCCGGGTTTGATCGCCGCAGTGAACTGAGGACAAGCGCGAAGCACGAGCCACCAGCCTGGATAAACCGGCACGCACCCGAAGATGCAACAGGCCGCGCAGCAGGCGGCACCACGGGCCGCGCGCTAAACAGCCGCCACGACGAAACTCAACGATCGCGCCGTTGCGCCGGCAGTTCCGGACGCTCGACCTTGACCGGCACCAGTTGCGGCTGCTGCTCGCGCAGGCGGCGCAGCAGATCGCGCGATGCCGCAATTCCGATCAATCCAATCATGACGGCCACGCCGATCATCAGATGCGTATCCATGAATCCCTCGTGCTTCTGTTATTGCAATAGTGCCGGACGGCAGCGAACTGGGCGGCTGCGGTGCAGGACCGCAGCGCATGAATGACACGTTAGCAAATCGTCCGCGCGGCAGAAGTAAGGAAATGTTGCGACGCGGCACTCGTGTAACACGCGTTCACGCCGCCGCGCGGCACTTCAGGCGCGCGCGAACTCGCGCAACTCCGCCTGATCCGCGGCCAGCGTGGCGGGCAATACGTCGCGCAGGAACTCGATCCACGTGCGAATCTTCGCGTCCAGATACTGCCGCGACGGGTACAACGCGTACAGATTCATCTCCTGCGACGTGTATTCCGGCAGCAGCCACACCAGTTCTCCGCTGCGCAAGCCGCTGATCGCCGAGTAGATCGGAATCAGCCCGACGCCCATGCCGCTCGATACGGCCACCGCCATCGCTTCGGCCACGTTCACCTGGAAAGTGGTCGGTCCGAGGGCGATCGTTTCCTCGCCGTTCGGGCCGTCGAAGGTCCATTTGTCGGTCGGGAAAACCGGCGTGACCATTTGCAGACAGGTGTGACGCGCAAGGTCCGCGGGCGTTTGCGGCACGCCGTGCAGCTCCAGATAGGCCGGCGACGCGCATGCAATGCTGAACGCGCTGCCGAGGCGCTGCGACACCAGCCCCGAATCCGGCAAACCGGTTGCGAGCGTGAGCGACACGTCGAAGCCTTCGTCGAGCAGATCGGGCATGCGCTGCGCGAGCGTCAGTTCGATATGGACGTCCGGGTAGCGCTGCTGATAGCGGCCAGCAGCGGGCACCACATAGTGCTGGCCGAAGCTCGTCATGGCGTGGACCTTGAGCTTGCCGGACGGACGGGCATGGGCGTCGCCCGCCTCGGCTTCCGCCTGGTCCACGTACGCGAGAATCTGCTCGCAGCGCTGCAGATAGCGCTCGCCGGCCTCGGTCAGCGCAATGCGGCGCGTGGTGCGGTTCAGCAGTCGGGTGCGCAGATGCGCTTCCAGATCGGACACCGCGCGCGACGCATAGGCCGTGGTCGTGTTCAGATGCTGCGCGGCACCCGTAAAGCTGCCCGCTTCGACGACACGGACAAATACGCGCATGTTTTGAAGCGTATCCATAACTTTCCCTTGTGATCGGAAGCGATTGTTACACGATTCGCAAAGGCGATTGTCACACATTGCGTAAAAATGCCTTGCACCTTTACCGGTTATTCCGCAATTGATCAAAAAATATAATGACGCACATGCTTCTATAGTCATTTCTGGAGGAAATCGTGCAGTCTCCGGTACCTAAAGGGATCGCCGCAGCCGCGGTTCTTACGATCCTATTAACAATCGCCGGCTGTGCCAGTACCGGAGGCGTCGCGCCGCAAGCGAGCGGAGTCCAGCCCGCTTCGCTCGACGCCGGCAACGCGATCCGCGCCGCCAATGCGGACGCCCAATGGCCGTCCGTCGACTGGTGGCGCGCCTACAACGATCCGCAATTGAACGAGTGGATCGACGCGGCACAGGCCGGCAATCCGAGCCTCGCGGCCGCCCAGGCACGCGTGCGCGAAGCCATGTCGATGGCGGGCGTCGCGCGTTCGGCGTTGTCGCCGCAAGTCAACGGCAACCTGTCGGTCCAGCGCCAGAAGTGGTCCGACAATGTCTACTACGGCCCCGGCCCGCTCGCGGGCGAGCAATCGTGGAACAACACCGGCACGCTCGGCCTGTCGTATCACCTCGATATCTGGGGCAAGGACAGGAACGCCGCCGAGCGCGCGCTCGATGCCGCCCACGCGAGCGCGGCGGACGCCCGCGCCGCCCAGCTCGAACTGGAAGGCAACGTGGTGCGCACATACATCGAGATGTCGATGAACTACGCGCTGCTCGACATCGCCAAGTCCACCTTGCAGCAGCAGCAACAGATCGTGGATCTGGCCAGCCGACGCCTGAAAGGCGGCATCGGCACGCAACTGGAAGTGAGCCAGGCCGAAACGCCGCTGCCGGAATACGAACGCCAGATCGACGAGATCGAAGAAAAGATCGCGCTTGGCCGCAATCAGCTGGCCGCGCTGGCCGGCAAAGGTCCGGGCGCGGGCGATTCGATCCAGCGCCCGACGCTTTCGCTGAACACGCCGGCCGGGCTGCCGAGCGCATTGCCCGCGGACCTGATCGGCCATCGGCCGGACGTGGTGGCGGCGCGCTGGTCGGTCGCGGCGCAGGCGCGCGGTATCGACGTCGCCAAGGCGGACTTCTATCCGGACATCAACCTGCTGGCGTCGATCGGCGGATATGCGGCAATGGGGCCGCTGTTCCAGTTCCTGAAGAATCCGTCGCACAGCTGGAGCGGCGGGCCGGCGCTGTCGCTGCCGATCCTCGACGGCGGCCGCCTGCGTTCGCAGCTCGGCGCGGCTTCGGCGGGCTATGACGAAGCCGTCGACCGTTACAACCAGTCGATCGTCGGCGCGCTCAAGGACATTTCCGATCAGGTGATCCGGATCCGCTCGCTTGCGACCCAGGCCGAGGACGCCGACCGTTCGGTCGCGACGGCCCGCAAGAACTACGATCTGTCGCGCGAAGGTTACCGGCGCGGGCTGACCGACTATCTGAACGTGCTGATCGCGCAAAACCAGTTGCTGCACGCGCAGGAAGGCGTGGCGAAGATTCAGGCCGAACGGCTCGGCGCGCATGCGTCGCTGGTCACGGCACTGGGCGGCGGACTCGACGACCCGGCCAACGGTCCGCTGGCGAACGAGACGCTGCCGGCGCACGGCAAGGGTAAGACGGTGGCGCCCGGTTCGACCGCCAGCGCCGAGCCGGCCAGGTCAGGAAGCTGACCATGTCCGCTTCCCCTTTTTCCGCGCCGCGTTCGGCGTCGTTCGCTGCGCTATACGCGGCCGCCGCCGACTGGGCGCGTCACGACGGCCTGACGTGGGTCTATCTGTTCAAAGCGCTCGCCGCCTGCTTCCTCGCGCTCGGCGTCGCGATGAAGCTCGACCTGCCGCAGCCGCGCACGGCGATGACTACCGTGTTCATCGTCATGCAGCCGCAAAGCGGCATGGTGTTCGCGAAGAGCTTCTACCGGATCTGCGGCACCCTCGTCGGTCTCGTCGTGATGCTCGCGTTGATCGGCCTGTTCGCGCAGCAGCCGGAACTGTTCATCGTCGCGACCGGCGTGTGGGTCGGCATCTGCACGGCGGGCGCCGCGCGCAACCGCAACTTCAGATCGTACGGTTTCGTGCTGGCCGGCTACACCGCCGCGCTGATCGGCATCCCCGCCTCGCAGCATCCGGATGGCGCGTTTCTGAGCGCCCTCACGCGGGTGGCCGAAGTGGTGGTCGGCATCGTCTGCGCGGGTGCGGTGAGCGGCCTCGTGTTTCCGCGCTTCGCCGGCATGCAGATGCGCGGCACCGTGCGGGCGCGTTTCTCGGCGTTCGTCGAGTACGTGTCGGCGTCGCTCGCCGGCCACAACGACCGCGCGCAGATCGAAGCGACCAATGCGCGCTTTGTCGCCGATATCGTCGGCTTCGAAGCGGCGCGCAGTGTCGCCGTGTTCGAGGGGCCCGATTCGCGCATGCGCGGCGGCCGTCTCGCGCGTCTGAACAGCGAGTTCATGACCGCCTCGACGCGCTTTCACGCGCTGCACCAGTTGATGAACCGTTTGCGCAACTCGAACACGAGCGGCGCGGCCATTGCAATCGAAGCGCTCGAACCGTACTTCAGGGAAATCGCCCCGCTGCTCGCGAAATCCGGCGAGCCCGTGCTGACCGCCGCCGACGCTGCGCACGCCGCCGCGCAACTCGAGGTCTTCAAAGCCGAGCTGCCCAAACGCGTGCGTGCGACGCGGGCCGAACTGGAAGTGCATCCCGACGCGCCGCTGCTCGACTTCGACACCGGCGCCGAACTGCTGTACCGCTTTATCGACGATCTGCATGCCTACGCGGCCACGTATGCGTCGCTCGCTGTCGATACGCATGAGCGCGAGCGCTGGATCGAGCGTTACGAACCGAAGACGAACGCAATTGCCGCCAGCGTCGCGGGTGTGCGCGCCGCCATTGTGATGATCGCGCTCGGCGCGTTCTGGATCGCGACCGCGTGGCCGAGCGGTTCGACCTTGACGCTGACGGCCGCGGCCGTGTGCGCGCTGGCGTCGTCGTCGCCGAATCCGAAACGCACGGCGTTCCAGATGGCCGCCGGCACGCTGGTCGCCACGGTGATGGGGATGATCGCGGTATTCGGCGTGTTCCCGCACGTGGACGGTTTCCCGCTGCTGTGCGCCACCCTCACGCCGTTCCTGCTGCTCGGCGTGTTCATGACGACACGGCCCGCGCTGGCCGGTTACGGTGTCGGCTACTGCATCTTCTTCTGTTTTCTGGCCGGCCCGGACAACGTGATTCACTACGACCCGAGCGGCTACATGAACGATGCGGTGGCGCTCGTGCTGTCCATGCTGGTGGCGTCGATCGCATTCGCGGTGTTGCTGCCGCCTTCGACGCCCTGGCTGCGCAATCGCCTGCTGGTGGATTTGCGTCGCCAGGTGGTGCTGGCGAGCCGCGCGGGCATGCACCGGGTGCGCTCGCGCTTCGAGAGCGGCGCGCGCGATCTGATGTTCCAGATCAACGCGCTCGCGCAGCACGAGCCCGAACTCAAACGCGACACGTTGCGCTGGCTCTTCTCGGTGCTCGAAGTGGGCAACGCGGTGATCGACTTGCGCCGCGAAGTGGCGGCGCTGCCCGCCGACGCCCGTTATGCGCGGTCAATGCCGTGGCGCGTCTCGCTGCGCGCCATGCGCGACGCGCTGGCCGCGCTCTTCGAGCGGCCGCGTGAAGACCGCTTCGACCGCGCGCTCGCCGCGACCACCGACGCGATCGCCGCCGTTCAGCAGATGCTGGCCGCTTTTACGCCGCCGCGTGAAGAACGGCACCAGTTACAACGCATTCTGAGTCAACTGCATTTCATTCGTACCGCGCTGCTCGATCCGCAATCACCGCTTGAATCGCTGATGAGCGGACCTGCCAACGCGTCAGAAGGAGTTCGCCATGCCACGTGATATCGCCGTTCTGGATGCGTACATCCCGGCCATCGTGCTGCTGTTCATCGCGGGCGCAGCGCTTACCTGGGTGCTGGACCGCGTGATTGCCCATACGGGCCTGTATCGCGTGGTGTGGCATCCGTCCCTGTTCCGGGCCAGCTTGCTCGTGTGTGTGTGCGGCGTGCTCGGTCTCGCCGTTTATCGTTGATAAGAGTCGAAACATGACCATCCGAAATATTGTGGGCTTCGTCGCGACAGCCGTTATTTTTATCGTCGCGATTTTGATTGGACGTGTGCTGTGGGTCCATTACATGGACGAACCGTGGACGCGCGACGGTCGCGTGCGCGCCGAGATCATAAATATCGCACCGGATGTCTCGGGAGCGATCGTCGATCTGCCCGTGAAGGACAATCAGCTGGTGAAGAAAGGCGATCTGCTGATGCAGATCGACCCGTCGCACTATCAGCTTGCGGTCGAGCAGGCCCAGGCCGCGGTCGCCGCGCGAAAGGCCGAACTACAGATGAGGCGCGATGACGCGCAACGGCGTGCGGATATGGATGCGCTGGTGGTGTCGAAAGAGAACCGTGAGAATGCGACTCACACGGCTTCGGCCGCCGAGGCTTCCTATCAGCAGGCGTTGGCTGCGCTCGATGCAGCCAGGCTGAATCTCGAACGCACGCGGGTGGTGTCGCCGGTCGACGGGTATGTCACGAACCTGAGCGTGTTCCGCGGCGACTATGCGACGGTTGGTTCGGCCAAGCTGGCGATTGTCGATAGCCACTCGTTCTGGGTGTATGGGTATTTCGAAGAAACCAAGCTGCCGCACGTGCATGTCGGCGATAAGGCAGCAGTCCGGTTGATGAGCGGCGGCACACTGCAAGGGCATGTCGAGAGTATTTCCCGAGGGATTTATGATCGGGATAATCCTGAAAGCCGTGAACTGCTTGCCGACGTGAATCCGACTTTTAACTGGGTGCGGTTGGCGCAGCGCGTGCCTGTGCGGGTGAAGATCGATTCGGTACCCGACAATGTCGTGCTGGCGGCGGGGATTACTTGTACGGTTGTGATTACGCCTGCGAGTGCCAAGGCTGGGTGATTTTTTTGCTTGCGTGCTTTTGGGAGTGTTGCGGGGATGTCAGCTTTTTGGGCGGTCACGGTGGTGGGTTAGCGGTGGCCCTGTTTGGACAGGTTGTGGCCGCCCTGGTGATAATCGAGCGTGTCGTCGACTTTGGTGATTTTCCAGCCGCGAGCCTCCTTTCGCAGGAAAACCAGGACGCACAACTACGTCTCCTCGTTGCGGCACTTCCGTCATTGTTTGATCAAACCCGGCAGCTTCAAGAATCGGGCCGTAATCCTTGGCATAGTGCGTGGACGGCAGCGTTATTCCGCCCCATCCGACCGCCTTCCTTACATACTTGGCGCAATTACCGGTGCTGTGTGCCTGGGCGTGGCTGGTCGCGTACATCGCGGCGCTTGATTTACTGAACGGCAAGATGGGACTCCGGTGAAGAACGTTTTTGTGCTGAACAGGCCATCAGCGGAGTCACGCGAAGATTGTCGGATAAGTCCTGGTTTTGGACCACGGGCCGTGGTTTATGCCAACGGAATAATCACGCTCCGTAAACCGTCGCCACGCAGAGGGAAATCTTTTCAGGGATGCGAATTAACCGCCGGGAGGCGCGACGATTCTCCTGCATGCCCAATGCATGCTCAATGACTGGAAGGCAGCAATCAATCAACTCGCGATCCTCTACGAGGATCGCTTCACCCGAACTCACAACCTGAACTTCCCCACCATTACCTTCAACCCGCGCGCCTGATCGTCCAGCGACCTGGCCGCAGCCGTTGCCTGTTCCACCAACGCCGCGTTCTGCTGCGTTCCGGAATCCATCTGCGTCACCGCGAGGTTGATCTCCTCGATCCCGGCGCTCTGCTCGGACGAAGCCGCCGAAATCTCGCCCATGATGTCGGTAACACGCTTCACGGCCTTGACGACTTCATCCATAGTCTGCCCGGCGTCCTGAGCCAGAGTCGACCCGTTGCTCACCCGCTCGACCGACGTGCTGATCAAGCCTTTGATCTCCTTGGCCGCCGCCGCGCTACGCTGCGCCAGATTCCGCACTTCCGCGGCGACCACGGAAAATCCGCGCCCTTCCTCGCCGGCACGGGCCGCCTCGACCGCCGCGTTCAACGCAAGAATATTGGTCTGAAACGCAATCCCCTCGATCACGCCGATGATGTCGCCGATACTGCGCGCGCTGTCGTTGATCTCGTTCATCGTCGCGACCACCCGGCTCACCACTTCGCCGCCCTTCTCCGCGATCTCCGAAGCGTTATTGGCCAGGGTGCTCGCCTGCTTCGCATTGTCGGCGTTCTGACGGACGGTCGAAGTCAGCTGCTCCATGCTGCTCGCGGTGCGTTCGAGCGCCATTGCCTGCTGCTCGGTACGCTGCGACAGATCCAGGTTGCCCATCGAAATCTCGCCTGATGCGGTCGCAATCGCGTCCGCGCTCGACGCAATGTCGGCGACGGTCGTCGCGAGGCCGCTTTGCATGTCTTGCAGCGCGAACAGCATGCTCGACCTGTCCTTGCGGCCCAACGCGATCTCGACGGACAGATCGCCCGCCGCGATCCGGCTGGCGATTTCCTTCGCGTACGCCGGCTCGCCGCCGAGCTGGCCGGCAAGGCGCCGCACCACCCACTCGCTGATGCCGAACGCAAGCACGATCAGGCCGAGCGTGGCCAGCGCGATCATCACGAACGACGAGTGGTAAATGAACCCCGACGTCTCGATGGTCGCCTTCGCCGCCGTCGCACGCTGCGCGACGAGTTCGTCGACGAGTTTTTCGAGCTTGCCGGTTTCGACCAGCAGCGACACGTCCTGCGTGCCGACCTGCCAGTTCATCTGCGACAGGTCGAGCGGCTGCGCCTTCACGAGCGTCACGAAGTCGCGCAGATGACCGCTCCACGCCGTCACGGCGGCGGCGAATTTCTTCTGCTGGTCGAGCGCCTTCGCGTCGGAGGTGTCGACGTACCGTTGCAGCGTGCCGAGTTGCGTGGCAATACCGTTCAGGCCCGTCTCGATGTCGGCGCCGAGATCGTCGCGCTCTTTCGCGGTGGTCGCGGTGAGCAGCATTTTTTGCGCGCGGCTCGCGCGCAGCATGTAGCCGCGCGCCTCTTCGGCCGCACGGCTGGCAACGTGCCCCTGATCGTAAATGGATTGGGCCGACGCATTCAGCCGGCTGATCTGGGTCAGCGCAAACACGCCGATCAATAGCGTGCCGATCAGCAGCACGGCGAACGCGAGGCGCAGCATCGCCTTCACCGACAAGCCCTTGAGCCTGACCGCCCGGGAGCGGCCGCGCTCGCCCTGCTGCTGCGTTTTGCCGGCCGCTTCTGCTTCCGGTACGAACCCCGCGCCCGTCTGGCTACCCAGCGAAACTGCTTTCATATTTCCCCATCCCCACATGTAGAACTGCCGGAAAGGTCGGTTCCGGCATTGCTGCTCATCTCTCCGGGTCTACGGCACGAACGTCCGCGATCTTTAGCGTCGCTCGCGAAATGCCGATCGGATGTCGCCCGGTCCTCGACGCGCCGCCTCGTAAGCTTCGCGCCCGCGACGGGTTTTATACACGGCCAAAAATCCCCGGGGCGGCCATTTATCAGACGGGATGTCGCCAGGACGTGGTCGCGGCATTACACCTCCTGGTCGCACCGCCGAGGTGCGCGCGGCTCCCGGTTTCGGCGCACGAATTCTGTCCCTCCTGAGCATCGCGTGTCCGATTCGCGACAAAACTTGTCCTTACAATTCGCTCAGGCCACATTAAACTTCGACGAATAACTGACGAACGCCAGATGTCGCGTCGAAATGCCGCAACGCTCAAAACGTGTGCTTTGGCAGCACAGGCGGCTTCAGATCACTCTTTCTCCTCTCTCATCTACCGTATGGAAACGAGCCTCGATAAAAGCGCCCTCGCCGGCGCGCCGGCCGGAACCGCTGCCACTGCTGCCACTGCCGCGCAGCCGGCGGCCAAAGTCCAGCGCACGGTCTACTCCGTGCTCGGCGCGATCAGCTTTTCGCATTTGCTCAACGACATGATCCAGTCGTTGATCCTCGCGATCTACCCGATGCTGAAAAACAACTTCTCGTTGTCGTTCGGAGAGATCGGGCTGATTACGCTGACCTATCAGATCACCGCGTCGCTGTTGCAACCGCTCGTCGGCATTTATACGGACAAGCATCCGAAACCGTATTCGCTGCCCGTCGGCATGGGCTTCACGCTCGCCGGCCTGCTGCTGATGTCGGTCGCGCCCAATTTCGGCGTGCTGCTGGTGGCGGCGGCGCTGGTGGGCTGCGGCTCGTCGGTGTTCCACCCGGAATCGTCGCGGGTGGCGCGCATGGCCTCGGGCGGCCGTCATGGACTCGCGCAGTCGCTGTTCCAGGTGGGCGGCAACGCGGGTTCGTCGCTCGGACCGCTGCTCGCCGCGTTGATCGTGATTCCGCACGGCCAGCGCAGCATTGCGTGGTTCTCGGTGGCGGCGCTCGTCGCGATGGTCGTGCTGACGCAGATCGGCCGCTGGTACAAGCGGCATCCGTCGGTGAAGAAGGCGCGCAGCGCGGCCGGCCATGCCACGCTCTCGCGCAACAAGGTCATGTTCGCGATGGGCGTGCTGATCCTGCTGGTGTTCTCGAAGTACTTCTATCTCGCCAGCATCAACAGCTACTTCACCTTCTATCTGATCGACAAATTCCATCTGCCGGTGCAGGCCGCGCAGGTCCATCTGTTCGTGTTCCTCGCGGCGGTGGCGGCGGGCACGGTGATCGGCGGACCGATCGGCGACCGGATCGGCCGCAAGTATGTGATCTGGGTGTCGATTCTTGGCGTGGCGCCCTTCACGCTGCTGCTGCCCTACGCCAATCTGTTCTGGACCGGCGTGCTGACGGTGATCATCGGCGTGGTGCTGGCGTCGGCCTTTTCGGCGATCCTCGTGTATGCGCAGGAGCTGATCCCCGGCAAGGTGGGCATGGTCGCGGGCCTGTTCTTCGGCTTCGCGTTCGGCATGGGCGGGATCGGCGCGGCCGTGCTGGGACAACTGGCCGATGCCACGAGCATCACGTATGTCTACAAGGTCTGTTCGTTCCTGCCGCTGATCGGCGTGCTGACGGTGTTCCTGCCGGACGTGGAAGGCAAGCGCGCAAAGGCTTGATGTCGGTCCGACCTCGGGTCTGATGAAAAAAGGCGCTTCGGCGCTTTTTTTTGTCTTTGTCCTGGGGCGAACTCAGGGACTGCGCCGTGTCGGCGACGCGGCCCATTGCCACGCCCGACAGTACGTCGCGCCGCTCATGGTGAACCCGCGTTGTCCGCCGAGCCGCGCGTGCTCTATGCTTGTGCGGATACCCGCCTTGTTCTCGCGCCGCGCCGCACGGCCGCACGACCCGACAACCGTTCTCCACCGCAGCAGAGGATCGCCGCAGATGACCCGCTACCGCGACTTCCACCGCCGTTCGATCGAGCACCCCGAGGCATTCTGGCGCGACGAGGCACGGCGCATCCATTGGCAGACGCCGTTCGACACCGTGCTCGACCGTTCGAATCCGCCGTTCGCGCGCTGGTTCGTCGGCGGCCGCACGAATCTGTGCCATAACGCGGTGGACCGCCATCTGGCCGAGCGCGCGCAGCAGAACGCGCTGGTGTACGTATCGACGGAAACCGGCATCGAACGCCGCTACACGTACGCCGAGCTGCACGCGGAGATCAACCGGATGGCCGCGGTCATGCGCTCGCTCGGCGTGAAGCGTGGCGACGTCGTCCTGCTCTATCTGCCGATGATCCCCGAGGCCCTGTTCGCGATGCTCGCCTGCGCACGGCTCGGCGCGATTCATTCGGTGGTGTTCGGCGGCTTCGCGGCGCCCAACCTCGCGGCCCGCATCGACGACGCGAAGCCCGTGCTGATCGTCACCGCCGACGCCGGCGCGCGCGGCGGCAAGGTGATCGACTACACGCCGCTGGTGGACGAAGCGCTCGCCCGCGCGACCCACAAGACGCCGCGCGTCCTGCTGATCGACCGGCAGCTCGCGCCCGAGCGCCTCAACGCGAGCTATCTGGTCGCCTACGAACCGCTGCGCGAACAGTTCTTCGACGCCCATGTGCCGTGCGAGTGGCTCGAATCCAACGAGCCTTCCTATGTGCTGTACACGTCGGGCACGACCGGCAAGCCGAAGGGCGTGCAGCGCGACGTCGGCGGCTACGCGGTCGCGCTGGCGGCCTCGATGGAACATATCTTCCAGGGCAAGCCGGGCGACGTCATGTTCACCGCCTCGGACGTGGGCTGGGTGGTCGGCCATAGCTACATCGTCTACGCGCCGCTGCTCGCCGGCCTCACCACGGTGATGTACGAAGGCACGCCGATCCGCCCCGATGGCGGCATCTGGTGGCGCCTCGTCGAGCATCACGGGATCAATCTGATGTTCACCGCGCCGACCGCGTTGCGCGTGCTGAAAAAGCAGGACCCGGCGTTCCTGAAGCAAGCCGATCTGTCGAGCCTGCGCACGCTGTTCCTCGCCGGCGAGCCGCTCGACGAACCGACCGCCGCATGGATCACCGACGCGCTCGGCAAGCCGGTGATCGACAACTACTGGCAGACCGAAACCGGCTGGCCGATGCTCGCCATTCCGCGCGGCGTCGAGGCGCTGCCCACCAGGCTGGGCTCGCCGGGCGTGCCGTCGGCCGGCTTCAATCTGACCTTGCGCAACGAATTGACCGGCGAGCCTTGCCCGCCCGGCGAAAAAGGCGTGCTCACACTGGGCTATCCGCTGCCGCCGGGCTGCATGTCGACGGTATGGGGCGACGACCGGCGCTTCGTCAGCACGTACTGGTCGAGCATTCCGAACCAGCAGGTCTATTCGACCTTCGACTGGGGCGTGCAGGACGAAGACGGCTACGTGACGATCCTCGGCCGTACCGACGACGTGATCAACGTCGCCGGCCACCGGCTCGGCACGCGCGAGATCGAGGAGGCGTTGTCGAGCCACGCGGCCGTCGCGGAAGTCGCGGTGGTCGGCGTGACGGATGCGTTAAAGGGTCAGGCGGCGATGGCCTTCGTGGTGCTGCGCGATGCGCAGGCGCATGCGCATGCGGACGCCACCCGGCGCGGCAAACTGGAGGCGGAACTCATGGCGACGGTGGACCGGCAGCTCGGCGCGATTGCGCGGCCGGCGCGCGTCGTCGTGGTGTCGATGCTGCCGAAGACGCGCTCCGGCAAGCTGCTGCGCCGCGCGATCGCGGCGCTCGCGGAAGGCCGCGATCCGGGCGATCTGCCGACCATCGAAGATCCGGCGGCATTGCAGCAGGTGAGCGACGCGCTGGGCGACGCCGGAGACAGGTAGCGGCACAGGCGAGGCGGGGCGACGCGCGTGCCGCTGTTGTTTGCAGGCACCAACAAGCAGCGCGCGCGGGCGACGCGGGTCGAAGCACGCGCCTTTGTTGCAGACACCGACCGCCGGCAATAACGCACCGGCAATACGCGTTCGACGCCGGCCGTCAAACCCGCGAGCCGCGCGCCTGCAGAAACCGCGTCAGGATCGCGTTCGAATACGTGCCGGCGATCTCCGTGAGAAACGACACGAAAGATGCCGGCGCGTGATCGTCCGCCGTATCCGAGATAGTCCGCACGACCGCGCACGGCACGCCGTATTCGTGACACACCTGCGCGATCGCCGCGCCTTCCATTTCCACGGCGAGCGCGTTCGGCAACGCATCGCGCAAAGCGCGCACACCCTCGGCGCTGGCCACGAACTGATCGCCGCTGATAATCAACCCGCGATGCACGCGCGGCTCGCGCGTGCCAAAGCGCGCCGCCGAGGCCGCGCCTTCTTCGGCGACGAAACGCTCGCAGGCCGCCGCCAACTGCCCGGCCAAGGCCGCATCGGCGCTGAAATGCGAGACGCCCAGCAACGGCACTTCGAAACGCGGAAACAGCGGCGACGCGTCGAGATCGTGCTGCAGCAGCGCGTCGGCGACGACGATATCGCCCACCCGCACCTCGGCGCCGACGCCACCGGCCACACCCGTAAACACGATCGCTTCCACGTCGAAAGCATGGATCAGCGCGCTGACCGTGGCCGCCGCCGCGACCTTGCCGACGCGCGCCAGCGTGACGACGCACGGCGCCCCGTGAACGGTGCCCAGGTGATAGTCGCGTTGACCGTGGGTGATCGTGCGCACGCCGGCCTCGGCGCGCATCGCTTCGAGCAGATCGCCGAGTTCTTGCGGCAAAGCCGCGAGAATCCCGAGCGGCCGATGCGAAACCGGCGCGCCGCCGCGGTCCGCATCGACAGCGGACATGGGCGCGGACATCATGCCTGCGTCAGCCGCCCCCGCTCCGGCCACTCGTGTGCCGGCCGCGCCTGCGTCAGCCGCCGCTGCGTCAGCCGCCCCTCCCCCGGGCGCGCCAATCTGCATGGCTACCCCCGCCGCGCTCATTCCACCGCCTGCAGTTTGGCGACCGCGAGCGCCAGCCACTTCTCGCCGTGCCGCTTGAATTTGACCTGCGCCTTTGCGTCGGTGCCGCCGCCTTCGAGCGCGGTGATCGTGCCTTCGCCGAATTTGGTGTGGAACACCTGCTGGCCCACGCGGAAACCCGTTTCCGCTGCACGCTGTTCGTTCGCGAACGCTGGCAGCGGCGCGGGCGTCGACGACGCGGCGCCCGTGTAACCCGGCCGCGCGAACCAGTCGCGCCCATAACCCGCGTTGTCCGAACGGCCACCCCAGCGCGCGCCCGGCTCGATCTTCGGCGTGAGCCACTTGAGCGTTTCCTGCGGCAGTTCGTCGAAGAAACGCGAGCGGATGTTGTAACGCGTCTGGCCGTGCAGCATGCGGCTCTGGGCGAACGACAGATACAGCCGCTCCTTGGCCCGCGTGATCGCCACGTACATCAGGCGGCGCTCTTCTTCCAGACCGTCCGATTCCATCGCGCTGTTCTCGTGCGGGAACAGCCCTTCTTCGAGACCGGTGATGAACACCGCCGTGAACTCAAGGCCCTTGGCCGCGTGCACCGTCATCAGTTGCACGGCTTCCTGGCCCGCTTGCGCCTGGTTGTCGCCCGCCTCCAGCGACGCGTGCGACAGGAAGCCGGCGAGCGGTGTCATCGTGTCCGGGTTTTGCGCCGGATCGGCGATGCCGGGCGCGTCGAACACGATGGTATTCGGATCGTCGGTGGCGACCGCCAGTTCGGGCGCGGCGGTCGCACCCGGACGCAGCGGAATGGAGCGCGCCGGCGTGTCCATGCCGTAGCCCTCTTCGCTGACGAACGCCGCGGCCGCGTTGACCAGTTCCTGCAAGTTCTCCAGGCGGTCCTGGCCTTCGCGTTCGTTCTGATAGAACTCCGACAGACCACTTGCGCGCACCACGTATTCGACGGTTTCCGGCAGGCTCATCTGCTGCGTTTCGGCGCGCATCTTGCCGATCAGGTTCGCGAAGCCCGCGAGGCTCGACCCCGCCTTGCCCGCCACGTACGGAATCGCCGCGGCCATCGAGCAGTTGTACTGACGCGCCGCGTCCGCGAGTTGCTCGATCGAGCGAGCGCCGATGCCGCGCGTCGGGAAATTGACGACGCGCGCGAACGCGGTGTCGTCGTTCGGATTGTCGATCAGGCGCAGATAGGCGAGCGCGTGCTTGACTTCCTGACGCTCGAAAAAGCGCAAGCCGCCGTACACGCGGTACGCGATACCCGCATTGACCAGCGTGTGTTCGATCGTGCGCGACTGCGCGTTGCTGCGATAAAGAATCGCGATTTCGCTGCGCGACGTGCCGGTGCTGATCAGCGCCTTGATTTCCTCGACGATCCAGCCGGCTTCCTGCGAGTCGGTGGCGGATTCATACACGCGCACCGGTTCGCCGTGACCCGCGTCGGTACGCAGATTCTTGCCCAGACGCCGCGAGTTGTTGGCGATCAGCTGATTGGCGGCGTCGAGAATATGGCCGTGCGAGCGGTAGTTCTGTTCGAGCTTGATCAGGTGGCGAACGTTGAACTCGTGTTCGAAGTCGCGCATGTTGCCGACGTTCGCGCCGCGAAACGCGTAGATCGACTGGTCGTCGTCGCCGACCGCGAAGATCGAGTTGGCCTCGCCCGCCAGCAGCTTGAGCCACGCATATTGCAGCTTGTTGGTGTCCTGGAACTCGTCGACCAGAATGTGCCTGAAGCGCGCCTGGTAGTGCGCGCGCAGCGGCGGATTGTGCGCGAGCAGCTCGTAGCAGCGCAGCAGCAGTTCCGGAAAGTCGACCACGCCTTCGCGCTGGCATTGCTGGTCGTAGGCTTCGTAGAGTTCGACGAATTTGCGGTTGAAGTTGTCCGTGGCGTCGACGTCTTTCGGCCGCAGGCCTTGTTCTTTCGCGTTGTTGATGAAGTACTGGAGATTTTTCGCCGGGTACTTTTCGTCGTCGATATTGAGGCCCTTCATCAGACGCTTGATCGCGGAAAGCTGGTCCGCGGTGTCGAGAATCTGGAAGGTGGCCGGCAGGCCCGCGTCGCGGTGATGCGCGCGCAGCATGCGGTTGCACAGACCGTGGAAGGTGCCGATCCACATGCCGCGCGTGTCGATCGGCAGGAGCGCCGAGAGGCGCGACATCATTTCGCGGGCGGCCTTGTTGGTGAAAGTCACCGCCAGAATCGTGGCGGGCGAGGCCAGCCCATGCTGGATCAGCCAGGCAATACGCGTGATCAGAACGCGGGTCTTGCCGCTGCCCGCGCCGGCGAGAATGAGCGCCGGCTCGTTGGGGAGCGTGACGGCGGCGTGTTGTTCGGGGTTGAGATTGGCTAGCAGGTCGGGCATTTGTCTGGAGGGGCGGCAGGTCGTCCGACATTATATGCCCCTGGGAGGAATGGCTTTTTTGTCGTCGCGGCGCTGTTGAACGTGCGGGTTCGGGTGTGCCGCTTCGGTGCTTGAACTGGTGGCTGGCTGGCATGCGCCCGGACGGACGGCGGTGCGCTCGCTTCTGAGGAATGCCCGCGCCCGGCACGTCGCCTCTGTCGCAGGCCCGCCATGCTCGTAGCCTCCGCGGCCAGCCACTGTCTGCGCGGCACGGCGGGTATGCCAGACCCTGAACAACGGATTTTTGACACGCCCCGCCTTCGCCGCAATGGGGATGCGCTAGACATATGACAAGCATGGCAAGCGCTTCCCCATTTGATGCCGGGATACTCAGGGATTCGAATTCAGTACTTTTTGAACCTCCTCCACTGGCGCGTCAATCAATCCGGCAATGAATGACGCGCTCAAGCCGCTCGTCTGCGCCAGCTTTCGAATTTCAGCCTGATCCGCGTCGCTGAACGCAGTCGTTCCCCGCTGAGGCAGTCCCGCAAAGGGGGCGTCGATCACTTCGTCCTGCGGCGCCACGAGGGGCAGGTCTCTCTCGTACAAACGCTCGATGGCTGCGTAAGGCTGGTTGAGTTGCGCAGCAGCGTCCTTGAGATTATGGCCTTCGTTCATTGCACGAACCGCCTCAATTTCCTGCTGTCGCCCAAGCGGAGGAATCCACTCGTAATGGTCGATACGGCCCGGCGATATGGCAGAGGACGTACCCGGTTGCGGAGACCATGAGGGCGATATAAAACCGCCCGCATATTGCTGCTCGACGAGCGCTATCGTACTTTCGGGCAAGTCAGTCGCCCGGGCGAGGTCGCCAGTCGTCAAGCTGTAATCCGCGTTGCTGAGTGCCCGTGCAATATCGTCAAGTTGCTGCGGCGCCACGGAATTCATGGTTTGCGTCTGGAATTCCTTGGCAAGGCTACGGGCCTTCCACGGAGAGATACCAAGTTTCGTGGCAACCTCCTCTTTGTCATAGCCTTTTTTGAACATGTCCATCGCCGCATTCCAGTCTTTCGAGGTGAAAGAAAGGTCGTGTGTGCTCTCGGGTATGCCTTGGGTCAGACGCCTGACATAATCCGGATGCATGTCCAGGGACTCTGCAACCTCTTCCGGCGATTTTCCTTGTGCGAGAAGCTCGCTCGCCAACGAATCCCTTGCCACCCGGTGCTCATTGGCAACCCCACGTACTGTTTCAAGTGGAAGATCCAGATCCCTGGCAACTTCCCTGGAGGTTTTGCCTCCGTCCAGTTGCTCAATGACAGCCACCCGCTTTTCCGCTGTCGTATTCCACCACAACCTTTTGTAAGTATTGGCGTTGTAATTCGCAAGAATGTCTTCGACCCTGGTCCTCGAAACCTTGACCGCATTGGCAATATGGGAGGCGGATTTCCCCTGGTCTCTCAGTGCGAATATCTGATCTATCTGCTCTGGCGTACCGCCCTTCGGGATCGAACGAACCATGCCTGTGCGCCTGGCAATCCGTTGCACATACGAGAGAGACATTCCGGTTTCCGCGGCTATTTCCCGGGGGGGCCTTCCTTCCTCAAGCCTCTCTACGACCTTCCCGCGGTCTGTCAGTGAGACTTTCATATTGCGCAGAGAGGTAGCGGCGGTAGGCGGAATCTTCTGTTTCGCCGCAATGCTGTTGACTGTGGAATACGACATTCCCATCTGACGCGCTATTTGTCGTTGTGACAAGTCGCCTTTCTCTAACAGATGAATGACTTTGAGTCGAATTTCCGGCTTGAGTGCCAGGGGAGAAGGCGCATCGGCAGGTAAGCTGATGCCGCCAGCCTGGGCAATCCTGCCTACGGTCGCTCTCGAGATTCCCAATTGTCTGGCTATCTCAGCCCGTGACAACTGTCCGTCTGTCAGCAGCTTGAGGGTATCCCGTCGCATTTCATCCGTGACTCCTGGTCTACCGGGCCGCAGCCCGGCGAGGTTCTCTTGACTCGCAACTGTTGCTACCTTCGTTTCAGATATTCCCAGCCTCCTTGCTATCTCGCGGCGCGACAATTCCCCTTCCCTCAACAGTCTGACGACTTCCTGCCGGACTTCGTCGCGAATTCTTGGCGCGCCGCCCCTTAGCCCCACCTCGCTATCAAGCTCCCACTTCTGCGATGCCTCATTCAGGCGGACGGGGTATTGCGGTTTCAAATCAGCCCCTTTGTTAAACACCCGCCAACTGTCTGTGTCCCGGTCAAAACGGGCGTGATAAGCCTTTCCGCCAAGTTCGATATACCGGTCACCTTTGGCATCCACCAGGATGCCTCGGGTCGGCCCCGGGCGGAGATCTTTCAGCGAAACGCCAGGGTCGGCATAGCTCGCCATCGACCCATAGGGGCTGTCCCCAACGCTCTGGTGCGCAACCAGACTGGTCGGATCCACCGCGGGGCCGGCCTCGGCAACGGTCTGCTCGCGCAGCGCCTGTTCCGCTGCCTGCGCGTCGCGGCTCAAGGTCCGTTCTGCCTGCAGCCCCTCGATCAGGCCTTTACCCGCTGCCTGAACCAGACCTTTGCCGGCAGTGGCGCCGCCCTCTCCAGCCAGGTTGGCCGCCTCGGCATCCCGTGCTGCCGCAGAGACCGCTTTGCCTGCAAGACCGATTTCTCTGGCAATACCCCAGCCTTCCCCACCCAGCATGCCGAGGAGGGCCGAACCATAATCGAGCCCCATGCGGACGTTCTCCGGCAAGGTGGAGGGTTGCAGATCCGCCAGCGGGGCTAAAGGCGTCAGACCGAGAAGCACACGCTCGACGCCTTCCAGTACTTGCCCGGCCGTCCTTTCCGCGCGCGCCGCAGGGGTGATTGAATAGTCTTTGTAAGTGACGTCCTGGAGGACGGCGTTGTACCGGTCGCTGAGATCGCGCACGTAGTCGGCGCTCACCGGCGGCAGGTTGCCGAGAATGTCCGTATATTTTTTGGCCGCGCCCACTGAATGCGCATTGAGTGGGCCGCTGACCTGATCATGCCAGGTATCCAGCTTGTCCCGCAATTGCGGCGAGTCGTGCATGCGCTGCGTAAAAGCCAGAACGACTCTATCTTTCAACTCGTCCTGGCCGGGGTTGATCTGAAAAAGTTGACGGCCAATCAGTTCGTAGCGCTTTGCGGGATCTGTCTGCAGTTGTGCTTCGTGCAGGATGCGGTCCACTTCGCCGTTGGCCTCTTTCCAATGCGCCTGTTCCACGCGCTGGCGTTTGCCGACTTCCACTGAGATTCGCCCCTGCAGTCTGCTTTTGAGGTCGCTGGCTTCGGCGAACAGGTCCTCCCGTTCGCCGGCGTCCTCTGCCTGGAGAAATTCTTCGCGTAATTTCTCCAGGCTGCCGACACGCTCCCGGTCCTCCTTATTCAGATAAGCTTCGCCCACGGGCGGGTTGAACTGCCCCAGCACCCGCTCGACAGGATCGTTGCGAACGCGGTTGGCCTCTTCACGAACGGCGCTCTCCAGCCCGGCCAACTTCTCGTCGATCGCGTAGCGTTTGTCGTTGCCGGTTTCAAGCTGGTAGGCCGCGCCCAACGTCGCAAGAACCCCGCCGTAGAACTGACGTTCGCTATCCGGCAACTCGGCGAGCATCCCTTGCAGACGCGTTTGTTTTTCCTGGAACTGGATGACCTGAGGCGGGTATCCGGTCATTTCCTGCTGGACGCCCGCTTCGATTTGCTGCGCAATCCGGGAGTTGGCCTCGCTGCTGCGGTGAGCGTAGCCATCCACCGTGTCGTACTGCCGGTTGAGCTCCTTGAATTCTTCCGTGCTGGCGCCGGGCAGCACGCCCGTGGGTTGCGTGGTCCGCTGTACATTGGCGGCCCCGGCGGAAAGCATCCTGCTCGAGCCGTCGAGTCCCTTGCTTGCCGTGGCACGGACACGCGCGCGTTCGGCCCTCGCCGAAACGGATTCATTCGATAAAACATCCGCGGCACCGGCTCTCGGAGTCGCCTGCCCCGATCGTGCGATATGCGCCGGCAGCGCCTCGCCGGATGTATGGCGCGAGCTTAGAGCGGCCAATGTGGGACGTGTTACCCGACGCCCGGATGCATCGTTCTTTCGCGGCGTTGCCTGTGGCGCTACCGGCGACGCGATAGCGGGATCCTGCAACGCATTGTCTACTGGCCTGGGTTTATCGGTGTCTTTGCTGGTTTGATCAAAATCGTCCCGGACCGGACTGGTCGAACCGCTCGCTGGGGATATCGTCATTTTTCCATACTCCGCGTAAGGGAAAGAATGGCAGCAGGAATGAGGCGAGGCACGATGCCGCCAGACCCATTCCAGCACGGCCGGAGTCCGCAGATGCGGTACCCGGCTATATCGCCCTGACGGTCGCGCGCGCCCAATACACGACGGCAGAAGGCCGAAGCCGCCGGCGTGCCGGCGAGCGGCGTCTCCACAGCAAAAATCCCCGGCCGCGGAGCGCCGCTTATAATCAGGCATTCCTTGCATTCACCAGCCGAATCGACACAATGAGCGAGACCCCGAGCGACACCACCTCCACGCTTGCCAAAAGCTTCGAGCCCCAGACCATCGAAGCCCACTGGGGCCCCGAATGGGAAAAGCGCGCTTACGCGACGCCCGTCATCCAGGAAAACCGGAAAGACTTCTCCATCCAGCTGCCGCCGCCGAACGTCACGGGCACCCTCCACATGGGCCACGCGTTCAACCAGACGATCATGGACGGCCTCACCCGCTACCACCGCATGCTCGGCGAAAACACCCTGTGGGTGCCGGGCACGGACCACGCGGGTATCGCCACGCAGATCGTGGTCGAGCGGCAACTGGACGCGCAAGGCGTCTCGCGCCACGACCTCGGCCGCGAAAAGTTCGTCGAACGCGTGTGGGAATGGAAGCAGCAATCCGGCTCGACCATCACGAACCAGGTGCGGCGCCTCGGCGCCTCGATCGACTGGTCGCGCGAATACTTCACGATGGACGACAAGATGTCGGCCGCCGTGCGCGACGTGTTCGTCCGCCTGTATGAACAAGGCCTGATCTATCGCGGCAAGCGCCTCGTGAACTGGGACCCGGCGCTGCTCACCGCCGTCTCCGACCTCGAAGTGGTCAGCGAGGAAGAAAACGGCTCGCTCTGGCACATCCAGTACCCGCTCACGGACGGCTCGGGCCATCTGACGGTCGCCACCACGCGTCCGGAAACCATGCTCGGCGACACCGCCGTGATGGTCCACCCGGAAGACGGGCGCTACGCGCATCTGATCGGCAAGACAGTCACGCTGCCGCTGTCGGGCCGAGAAGTGCCGATCATCGCGGATGATTATGTAGACCGCGAATTCGGCACCGGCGTCGTCAAGGTCACGCCCGCGCACGATTTCAACGACTACCAGGTCGGCCTGCGCCACAAGCTGCCGCAAATCGAAATCCTCACGCTCGACGCGAAGATCAACGACAACGCGCCGGAGCAATACCGCGGCCTCGACCGCTTCGAAGCCCGCAAGCAGGTGGTGGCCGACCTCGAAGCGCTCGGCGTGCTCGAATCGGTCAAGCCGCACAAGCTGATGGTGCCGCGCGGCGACCGCACGGGCGTCGTGATCGAGCCGATGCTGACGGACCAATGGTTCGTCGCCATGAGCAAGCCGGCGCCGGAAGGCACCTTCAATCCGGGCAAATCGATCGCCGAAACGGCACTCGACGTGGTGCGCAGCGGCGAAATCAGGTTCGTGCCGGAAAACTGGACCACCACTTACTACCAGTGGCTCGAGAACATTCAGGACTGGTGCATCTCGCGCCAGCTCTGGTGGGGTCATCAGATCCCGGCGTGGTACGGCGAAAACGGCGAAATCTTCGTGGCGAAAACCGAAGAAGACGCGCGCGCCAAGGCCACGGCAGCCGGCTACACGGGCGCCCTCAAGCGCGACGAAGACGTGCTGGACACGTGGTTCTCGTCTGCTCTGGTGCCGTTCTCGTCGCTCGGCTGGCCGAATGAAACGCTGGAGCTCAAGCACTTCCTGCCTTCTTCGGTGCTGGTCACCGGCTTCGACATCATCTTCTTCTGGGTCGCGCGCATGGTCATGATGACCACGCACTTCACCGGCAAGGTGCCGTTCGACACGGTGTACGTGCACGGTCTCGTGCGCGACGCCGAAGGCCAGAAAATGTCGAAGAGCAAGGGCAATACGCTCGACCCGATCGATATCGTCGACGGCATCGACCTCGACGCGCTGGTCGCCAAGCGCACCACCGGCCTGATGAATCCGAAGCAGGCCGCGTCGATCGAAAAGAAGACCCGCAAGGAATTCCCCGACGGCATTCCGGCATTCGGCACCGACGCATTGCGCTTCACGATGGCCTCGATGGCCACGCTCGGACGCAACGTCAACTTCGATCTCGCGCGCTGCGAAGGCTACCGCAACTTCTGCAACAAGCTGTGGAATGCCACCCGTTTCGTGCTGATGAACTGCGAAGGCCACGATTGCGGCTTCGGCAAACCGGAACAATGCGGCGAATGCGGTCCGGACGGACACCTGCATTTTTCGCAGGCCGACTTCTGGATCGTCTCGCGTCTGCAGCGCGTGGAAGCGGAAATCGCCAGGGGCTTCGCCGACTATCGTTTTGACAATGTGGCCAACGCCCTATACAAGTTCGTATGGGACGAATACTGTGACTGGTATCTCGAACTCGCCAAGGTTCAGATCCAGACGGGTCAGCCGAACCAGCAGCGCGCAACACGCCGCACGCTGCTGCGCGTGCTCGAGACGGTGCTGCGTCTGGCGCATCCGGTGATCCCGTTCATCACCGAAGCGCTGTGGCAGAAAGTAGCGCCGTTGGCCGGGCGTTATCCCGAAGGCAAAGCCGAGGGCGAAGCGTCCATCATGGTGCAGCCGTACCCCGTTGCCGAACCGTCGAAGATCGATGAAGACGCGGAGCAATGGGCGGCCGACCTGAAAGCGGTGATCGATGCGTGCCGGAATCTGCGCGGCGAAATGAACCTGTCGCCGGCAGTCAAGGTGCCGTTGCTCGCTGCCGGCAACGCGGAGCGTCTGCGCACGTTTGCTCCGTACGCACAGGCATTGGCCCGTTTGTCCGAAGTGCAGATCATTGCCGACGAGGCAGCGCTGGATGCGCAGGCGGATGGCGCGCCAATTGCTATCGTAGGGAATGACAAGCTCGTGCTGAAGGTGGAAATCGACGTGGCAGTCGAGCGCGAGCGGTTGTCGAAGGAGATTGCGCGGTTGAGCACGGAAATCATCAAGTGCAACGGCAAATTGCAGAATGAAAGTTTCGTTGCAAAGGCGCCGCCGGCAGTCGTTGAGCAGGAGCAGAAAAGACTGGCTGAATTCGAAGCCACCCTGGGCAAGCTGAAGGCCCAGTTGGTGCGTTTGCCGGTCTGATCGACGCTCCGTGCCCGCCCCCTGAGAGGCGGGCAAGGACCGATAGCTAATCCAGAGGATTCAGGGTAATCACATGCTAAAAGTTACAAAGGCAGTTTTTCCGGTAGCAGGTCTTGGCACCCGGTTCCTCCCTGCCACGAAGGCGAGCCCGAAAGAGATGCTGCCGATCGTCGACAAGCCGCTGATCCAGTACGCGGTCGAAGAGGCAATGGCGGCCGGCATCACCGAAATGATCTTCGTCACGGGCCGCAGCAAGCGCGCGATCGAGGACCACTTCGACAAATCTTACGAAATCGAAGCCGAGTTGCAGGCGCGCGGCAAGGACAAGCTGCTGGAACTCGTGCGCAGCATCAAGCCGAGCCATGTGGACTGTTTCTACGTGCGTCAGCCGGAAGCGTTGGGCCTGGGCCACGCGGTGCTGTGCGCCGAAAAGCTGGTGGGCGACAACCCGTTTGCCGTGATTCTCGCGGACGACCTGCTGTACGGCACGCCGCCTGTCATGGCGCAGATGATCGAGGTGTTCGATCACTATCACAGCTCGGTGATCGGCGTCGAAGAGATCCCGGCGCAGGAAACCAAGTCGTACGGCATCGTCGACGGCAAGGAGTGGGAAGATTCGATCATCAAGATGTCGGGCATCGTCGAAAAGCCGGAGCCGAACGTGGCGCCGTCGAATCTTGGTGTGGTGGGCCGCTATGTGCTCAAGCCGCGCATCTTCGAACATCTGCGTGCGCTGAAGCCGGGCGCAGGCGGTGAATTGCAGCTGACGGACGCAATTCAATCGCTGCTCGCCGACGAACAGGTGCTGGCGTACAAGTATCACGGCACGCGTTTCGACTGCGGCAGCAAGCTGGGTTATCTGAAGGCGACGGTTGAATTCGCGCTGCGTCACCCGGAAGTGGCTGCGGATTTCGAAGAATATCTGCGCACGCGTTCGCCGGTACTGGAAGGCTGAACGGGGTTTTGACGCTCGCCTGCCGGTAGCGTCGAGCTGAAGTAGAAAGGCGCTGTGCCCTGCTTTCGCAGGCACAGCGCCTTTTTTTTGTTGCTCAAGGACGCGCGATTGCGCGACTGGAATGCGCGCCGGCGCACCGGATTCAGCGGCGTTTCATCAGGAAGGTGAAAACCTTGTCCTGGGCCGAGGCTTCGACGATTTCATTGCCGGTCTGCTTCGCGAACGCGGCGAAATCGCGCTGTGAACCGGGATCGGTGGCCAGCACCTTGAGAATCTGACCGCTTTCCATGTCGGCGAGCGCCTTCTTGGCGCGCAAAATAGGCAGCGGGCACATCAGCCCGCGCGCATCGACTTCCTTGTGAACCTGAATTTGCATCGACGATGACCTTCGGGGACGGGGCGTCGTTCGCGACGCCGGACGGAGACTTCGATTCTACCGCAGGCGAAGAACCCACGTGTCGGGCGTCGCGGGCACTGCTACACCATCACAGCCTGCCCGGTCAACAACGACTCCCTCAACGCCACCGCAATCCGCGTCGCCTCTAACGCATCAGCAAGCGAAGCCCCGGCCCGAGCGGCGGAAGACGCCACCCCATCCCGCACGGCCACCACAAATGCCCGCGCCTCGAACAGAAACGCGTCCTCGAAGCGATCGAAAAAATTCGCCGTGCATTCGTTCCGGATCCCGGTGGCATCGTAAATCTCGACGCGGTTCGCACGCGGATTATGGCCAATAGCCAGCGCCCCGGCCGTACCCATCACTTCGCTATGCGTATCATTGCCGTGCGCCTGCGTCCGCGACGCGTAAAACACGGCCAGCTTGCCATCTTCGAACTCGCAGATCGCCACGCCGTTATCGACATCGCCGAATTCACGCAGGCCTTCATGCATCACTGCCGCACCCGCTGCAAACACCCGTTTCGCGCGCGGCTTGCCGAGCAGCCAGCGCGCCACATCGATATCGTGCACGGTGCAATCGAGAAAGATGCCGCCCGAGGTCGCCGCAAAGCGCACAAAAAAACCGTCACGATCGTTCTGATCCGCAGTCTGCGAGCGCACGAGAAAAGGCCGCCCGATCTTCCCCGCTGCAATCCTGTCGAACGCGTCCTTGTAGCTCGGATCGAAGCGCCGCATGAACCCGATCGTGGCCTGCAGATGCGGATACCGCGCGGCCTCCGCCAGCACGCGCTCGCATTCCGCAAGATCCAGCGACAAGGGCTTCTCGCAGAACACATGCTTGCCCGCGCGCAACGCGTCGACGATCTGCTGCGCATGCAGCGAAGACGGCGTGACCAGCCAGACCGCGTCCACCTCGCGATCGGCGAGCAACGCCGCGTAGTCGTCGTACAGACGCGGCGCGGGCAATGCCTCACGCGCCCACTCGCGCTCCTCCTCCACCGGACTGCAAGCCGCCACGACCGACGCGCCCGGCACGCGATACGCCAGATTCTCCGCGTGCCGCTTGCCGAGACGGCCGAGCCCAACCACGCCCACCCGAAGCCGTGCCGCAGCCGTCGTCATCACGACGCTTCCCCGAGTTTGACCGCTCGCCCCTCGCGCCACGAGCGGCTCGCGGCTTCGGCGAGTTCGAGCGCTTTCAGACCGTCCGCCACGGTTGTGCGCACGGGCTTGCCATGCGTCACCGCATCGAAGAAATGCGCGATTTCATGTGCGTAGGCGGCCCGATAACGTTCGAGGAAAAACGCTTCGGGCACGTCGCTCGACACTTCGGTTTTCGAATAGGCCGTGACCTCCGTAGGCCGCACATTGCCCGCCTGCAGCATGCCGGTGCTGCCCAGCACTTCGAAGCGCTGGTCATAGCCGTACGCGGCGCGGCGCGCGGTATTGATCTGGCACAGGCGGCCGCGCTTCGTGCGGATCGTCACCGCGGTCGAATCGATATCGCCGGCCTCGGCGATCGCCGGGTCGCTCAGACAACTGCCGGTGGCATGCAGCGTGTCGGCTTCGTCGTCGAGAATCCAGCGGAAGATGTCGAAGTCGTGAATCAGCATGTCCTTGAAGATGCCGCCCGAATGCCGGATGTAGTCGACCGGCGGCGCACCCGGATCGCGGCTCGTCACCACCAGCATTTCCGGCGTGCCGATCTCGCCGGCGTCGAGACGCGCTTTGAGCGCCGAAAACGTGGGATCGAAACGCCGCTGAAAACCGATCATGCACACCACGCCCGCACGCCCGACCGCTTCCGCGCAAGCCTGCGCTCGCGCCAGCGTCAGATCGACCGGCTTCTCGCAGAACACGTGCTTCTTCTGCGCGGCGGATTGCACGATCAGATCCGCATGCGTGTCCGTGCTCGAACAGATCACGGTCGCACCGATCGAGGCATCGCCCATTGCGCCGTCGATATCCGCGACCTGCGCGCCGTGCTCGGCAGCGAGCGCCGCAGCAGCCTCGCGATTCACGTCGACCACATACTTGAGCCGCACGCCCGGCTGGCGCGCGAGATTCGCCGCATGAATCCTGCCGATGCGCCCCGCGCCGAATACCGCCACGTCGATCGTGTTTGTCGCCTGATTTGCCCCATCAGTCATCGTATCCTCCAGTGTCTTTGGATTCTTCAACATTCAATTCGAGCTTGTACGCCAGCGCGATGAACAACGCCTGGCACAAACAGATCGTGCTGGTCAGCGAGCGGAACGCGAACGCGCTGCCCTCTTTCACATACAGCTGCGTGGTCGCATAACGGGCGAGCGGCGATAGTTGGCTATCCGTAATAACCAGCGTCCTCGCCTGATGATGATGCGCAACCCGCAGGCAATACTGCGTTTCCTTTCCATAAGGCGCGAAGCTGATCGCAATCACGACATCACCCTTCTTCACGCTGCGGATCTGTTCGCGGTACATGCCGCCGAAACCGGACACCAGATGCACGCGCTTGGGCGTGTGCTGCAATGCATAGACGATATAGCTCGCCACCGGAAACGAGCGCCGCACGCCGATCACGTAGATGTTGTCGGCCTGCTGCAGCATCTTTACCGCGGCGTCGAACTGCTTGTCGTCGAGCCCTGCTTCGAGTTCTTCGAGACCGCCGCGCGAAGCCGCAATGAATTCGCGCGCCACCGAACCGCCCGACAGCGCGCCCGGCTTTTCGTCGATCAGCTTGCGAATGCGCTGCTGATAACTCGGCGACGAACTGCCCTGTCCGGTGTAAGCCTGACGAAATACCGCCTGCAGATCGGAGAAGCCGGAAAAGCCGAAGCGCTGCGCAAAACGCACCACGGCGGATGGATGCACGCCGCAGCTCGCGGCGATGTCGCTGGTGCGATCCACCATCACGCTGGAGCGGTGCTGTTCGATGTAGGTCGCGACATTCTTCAATTGACGCGGCAACGCATCGTAGTTTTCCGCGATGCGCTGCATCAATTCTTCGACGCTTGGCAATTCTTCTGTGCTCTCTTCCGCCATGACTCTCTCTCGGGTGCTTTATTGCAGTGCGTCAGCCTTTGTGGATGCTCGCCACACGCCGTCCTGACGCTGCCGATTATAGGCAGCAGACCCGCCAAATGGAACGTATTTTCCAATTTTATTTGTAATGAAATTTTCATTGCAACGCCTCGGAAGATGACCTAATCTTGGTCGTGAGCGATGGTGCTTCAGGTGGAAACACCCGGCTTGTATGCGGATAGAAAGCCGCCGGCCAGACGCTCCCTTCAAAAACGACATACCGAGAAAGGTGGAGACAATGAGACTTTGCAAGGGCAAGGCTACGCTCAGGATTCTGGTGACGGCATTGACGTTGGCGACGGGATTCGGCGCGGCCTCCGCCGCCCGCGCGGCCGACGCTCACTTCGTACTGATCAGCCACGCGCCGGATTCGGATTCGTGGTGGAACACCATCAAGAACGCCATCAAACAGGCCGACGAAGACTTCAACGTCGAGACCGACTACCGCAATCCGCCGAACGGCGACATCGCCGACATGGCGCGTCTGGTCGAACAGGCCGCCGCGCGCAACTACGACGGCGTGATCGTCACCATCGCCGATTTCGACGTGCTGAAAAGCTCGATCAGCAAGGTCACCGCGAAGAAGATCCCGCTCGTCACGATCAACTCCGGCACGGAGGAACAGAGCGCGCAACTCGGCGCCATCATGCACGTGGGCCAACCCGAATATGTAGCGGGCAAAGCCGCCGGCGAAAAAGCCAAGGCAGCGGGCGTGAAGTCGTTCCTGTGCGTGAATCACCTCGCCACCAACACCGTGTCGTTCGACCGTTGCCGCGGTTTTGCGGAGGCGATCGGCGTCGACTACAAGTCGTCCACCATCGACTCCGGCCAGGACCCGACCGAAATTCAATCGAAGGTCAGCGCGTATCTGCGCAATCACCCGAACACCGGCGCGATCCTGACGCTCGGACCGACCCCGGCTTCGGCCACGCTGAAAGCGGTCACGCAAATGGGTCTGGCGGGCAAGATCTACTTCTGCACGTTCGACTTCTCCGACGACATCGCCAAAGCCATCCAGAACGGCACGATCCAGTTCGCGATCGACCAGCAGCCGTACCTGCAAGGCTATATCCCGGTGGCCGTGCTGGCGATCGTGAAGAAAGAGCACACCACCGACCCGGTGAAGATCCGCCAGATCCTGGAGGCGAATCCGAAGTTCAAGGCACGGCTCGCCACCTACGGCCTCGCGCCGTCTTATGGCCCGAAGAATATCCGCTCCGGTCCGGGCTTCATCACCAAGGAAAACCTCGACAAGGTCATCAAGTACGCGGGGCAGTACCGCTGATTCTTTTCTCTAGCTAGTCACGCGCACGGCGGGCACCATTTCCACCGTTTCAATACCGGGCCGCCCGCCGCCACCGCGCATTTCACCGGCTGCCGCTCTCGCCATTCATCTGCGAGAGGCAGGCATAACCGGGTTCCAAGGAGCCATCATGGGTGTAGCCGGCAAACACTTCCCACCGCACGTCAAGACGAATACCGCCGAGGCCGCGCCATCGCTGCCCGATTCGGATGAACGGCTGCGCAAGGAATCCAGGTTCGGCCATGTGCTGAACCGCCCCGAATTCGCCGCGATTTCCGGCGCGGTACTGGTGTTTCTCGTTTTCGCGCTGACGGCCGGCAACTCCGGCATGTTCAATCTCGACGGCGTGATGAACTGGTCGCAAGTGTCGGCGTATCTCGGCATTCTCGCCGTGGGCGCATGTCTGTTGATGATCGCGGGTGAGTTCGATCTCTCGATCGGGTCGATGATCGGTTTCGCCGGCATGATGGTGGCGATTCCGTCGGTCTATTTTCACTGGCCGATTTCTCTCGCCATTCTGTTCGCGTTCGCCGGCTCCATGCTGCTCGGCGCGCTGAACGGCTATCTGGTCATGCGCACGCGCCTGCCCTCGTTCATCGTCACGCTCGCGTTTCTGTTCATCTTGCGCGGCCTCACGCTCGCGCTGTCGATCATGTTCGCGGATCGCACCATCGTCTCGGGCGTAGGCGATCTCGCGCAGCAGGACTGGCTCGCGGATACGCTGTTTCACGGCGTCGCGCTGCGCGGTCTCTTTCTGATGCTCGCGCAACACGGCATCGGCACCCTGCTCGATAACGGCCACGCGCTCGTGCCGGGCATTCCGAAGGTGATTCTGTGGTGGCTCGGCCTCGCCGCAGTCTGCGCGTTCGTGCTGGCAAAAACACGCGCCGGCAACTGGATTCTGGCTGTGGGCGGCGACGCCAACGCAGCCAAGAACGTGGGCGTGCCGGTGCGCCGCGTGAAGATTTCGCTGTTCGTGCTGACCGCGTTCTGCTCGTGCCTGTTCGCGGTGCTGCAAGTGTGCGACATCGGTTCGGCCGCGGCCGACCGGGGCTTGCAGAAAGAGTTCGAAGCGATCATCGCCGCGGTGATCGGCGGCACCTTGCTGACGGGCGGCTACGGGTCGGTGGTCGGCGCGTGTTTCGGCGCGTTGATCTTCGGCGTCGTGCAGATCGGCATTACCTACACGAACGTCAGCTCCGACTGGTTCCGCGTGTTCCTCGGCGTGATGCTGCTGATCGCGGTGCTGTTCAATCACTATGTGCGCCGCCGCGTCTCGCAGGCGTAACGGGGAGACGACCATGTCCGATACGAATACCGTCACGAATGCCGTGCACGACGCAAGCGCTGCGCAGGACGACGTGATCCTCGCGCTCGAAAACGTCAACAAATACTTCGGCAAGGTGATCGCGCTAAGCGGCGTGACCTTGCGGCTGAAACGCGGCGAAGTGCACTGCCTGCTCGGCGACAACGGCGCAGGCAAATCGACGCTGATCAAAACCCTCGCCGGCGTGCATCAGCCCTCTTCCGGCCAGTATCTGGTAGATGGCAAACCGGTGCTGTTCGAGTCGCCGAAAGACGCGCTCGACCTCGGCATCGCCACCGTCTATCAGGACCTGGCATTAGTGCCGCTGCTCTCCGTGGCGCGCAACTTCTTCATGGGGCGCGAGCCGCAAAAGAAACTGTTCGGCTTCCTGAGCGTCATGGATCTCGAGACCAGCGCCACCACCGCGCGCGACAAGCTCGCGGAAATGGGCATCAACGTGCGCGACGCGCACCAGCCGATCGGCACCATGTCCGGCGGAGAGAAGCAGTGTCTCGCGATTGCGCGGGCGATTCATTTCGGCGCGCGCGTGCTGATTCTCGACGAACCGACCGCCGCGCTCGGCGTGAAGCAGAGCTTCAACGTGCTGAAACTGATCCATAAGGCGCGCGCGAAAGGCATCTCGGTGATCTTCATCACGCACAACGTGCATCACGCGTATCCGATCGGCGACTCGTTCACCGTGCTCAATCGCGGCAAATCGCTCGGCACGTTCACCAAGGAAACCATCAGCAAGGACGAGGTGCTCGACATGATGGCCGGCGGCGCCGAGATGCAGAAGATGATCGGCGAACTCGAAGGCGCGACGATCTGATTCATTCGCGCGACGAACCGGCGCCGCTGCGCCGGCTGTCGCGCTCAGCCATTCAGGAAACTTCATGGATCATTCCAGCACATCCAGCGCAATCATGTCCGCCCCGGCCCCGGCGGCCAGCCGCTTCGCGCCGGGCCGCAGCCGCGACATCGTCTGCCTCGGCCGGCTCGCCGTGGATCTGTACGCGCAGCAGGTCGGCGCGCGGCTCGAAGACGTGTCGAGCTTCGCGAAGTATCTCGGCGGATCGTCGGCGAATATCGCGTTCGGCTGCGCGCGGCTCGGTCTCGCGTCGTCGATGCTGGCGCGCGTCGGCAACGATCACATGGGCCGCTTTCTCACCGAGACGCTCACCAAAGAGGGCTGCGACGTCAGCCACGTGCGCATCGACCGGGAACGCCTGACCGCCCTCGTGCTGCTCGGCCTGAAAGACCGCGACACGTTCCCGCTGATCTTCTACCGCGAGAACTGCGCGGACATGGCAGTCGATGAAGCGGATTTCGACGAGGCCTTCATTGCATCGTCGAAAGCGCTGCTGATTACCGGCACGCACTTTTCCACCGAGCAGGTGAACCGCACGAGCCGCCGCGCGCTCGATTACGCACGCCGCAACCAGGTGCGCACCGTGCTCGATATCGACTATCGCCCGGTGCTTTGGGGTCTTACCGGCAAAGCGGACGGTGAAACGCGCTTCGTGGCGAGCGAAGGCGTCACCGCGCACTTGCAGCGCATTCTGCCGCTGTTCGATCTGGTGATCGGCACCGAGGAGGAATTCCGCATTGCCGGCGGCAAGACCGAACTGGTCGATGCGCTCGCGATGGTGCGCGCCGTCACGCCGGCCACGCTCGTGCTCAAGCGCGGGCCGCTGGGCTGCCAGATCATCGACGGCCAGGTGCCCGCCTCGCTCGACAATGTGCCGATTCACGGCGGCGTGGAAGTGGAAGTGCTGAACGTGCTCGGTGCGGGCGACGCATTTGCTTCCGGCTTTCTCTCCGGATGGTTGCGCGATCAACCGCTCGAAGCCTGCGCGCGCGCGGCGAACGCGAGCGGCGCGCTGGTCGTCTCGCGGCACGGCTGCGCGCCCGCCATGCCGACGCCCGCCGAACTCGACTACTTCCTGCGCGAAGCGAAAGCCGATCCGCAGCGCATGCGCCGCCCGGATCGGGACGCGGCACTCGCGCGGCTGCATCGCGTCTCGCCGGCCCGCAAACAGTGGGACGAAGTGCTCGGTTTCGCCTTCGACCACCGCAACCAGTTCTTCGAACTCGCGCAGCAGACCGGCGCCGACGAAGCGCGCATAGCGCGCCTGAAAGGCCTGTTCGTCGAAGCCGTCGCGCAAACCGAGAGCGCGTTGGGTCTGCAAAACCGCATCGGCGTGCTGATCGACGACCGTTACGGCCAGGACGCGCTGAACGCGGCCACTGGCCGTGGCTGGTGGATCGGCCGGCCGGTGGAGTTGCCGGGTTCGGTGCCGCTCGTGTTCGATCATGGCCGTTCGATCGGCACCACGCTGATCCCGTGGCCGCAGGAGCATATCGCCAAGTGTCTCGTGCAGTTTCATCCCGACGAACCCATCGAACAGCGCCTCGAACAGGAAGCGCAGTTGCGCGCGCTCTACGACGCGACGCAAGCGAGCGGCCACGAGCTGCTGCTCGAAGTGATTCCGCCGAAACATGCGCATTTGCCGCAAGCACCGGACGTTGTGTACCGCGCGTTGAAGCGCCTGTACAACATCGGCATCTACCCCGAATGGTGGAAGCTCGAACCAATGGACGCCGCGCAATGGCGCAGCGTCGACGCGCTGATCGCGGAGCGCGACCCCTATTGCCGGGGCGTGGTCCTGCTCGGTTTGTCGGCGGGCGTCGAACAGTTGAACGAAGGTTTCCGCGCGGCCGCGCAATCGGCGACATGCCGCGGCTTCACGGTCGGGCGCACCATCTTCCATGAGCCAAGTCATGCATGGCTCGCCGGAGAAATCGGCGACGACGAACTGATCGCGCGCGTGCGCCGCACCTTCGAAACATTGATCGCTTCGTGGCGTGCAACGCGTGGCGCGGGCGCCGCGCAACCCGGCACGCCGAACCCTGTCCATCAGGAGCAAGCCGCATGAATCAGCGCGTATTGCATCATGACGCGGCGTCCGCCAACGACGCCAGCAACGCCCGTGTGGGCGCGGGCTCCGGCGGCACGGTGCGCCTGACGTCCGCGCAGGCGCTGGTCCGCTATCTCGCCGCGCAACAGGTCGCAACCGGGGACGGCCACGGCACCGAGCCGCTGTTCGGCGGCGTGTTCGCCATCTTCGGCCACGGCAACGTGGCGGGGATCGGTGAGGCGCTGTATCAGCACCGCGACGAACTGCCGACCCTGCGAGCCCACAACGAACAGGCGATGGCGCACAGCGCGATCGCCTACGCGAAAGCGCATTTCCGCCGCCGCATGATGGCCGTCACGACGTCGATCGGACCGGGCGCTACCAACCTCGTCACTGCGGCGGCGCTCGCGCACGTGAACCGTTTGCCGGTGCTGCTGCTGCCCGGCGACATCTTCGTTTCGCGCGCGCCGGATCCGGTATTGCAGCAGGTCGAGGACTTCCACGACGGCGGCGTGTCCGCCAACGACGCGCTCAAACCGGTGTCGCGCTACTTCGACCGCATCGTGCATCCGGCGCAATTGCTCAGCGCGCTGCCGCGCGCCGTGCGCGTGCTGACCGACGCCGCCTTGTGCGGTCCCGTGACGCTCGCGTTGCCGCAAGACGTGCAGGCGCAGGCATGGGATTTCCCGCTCGACTTCTTCAAGCCGCGCGTCGTCACGTTTTATGCACCCGCGCCGCGCGCCGATGAAATCGAGGCCGCCTTTGCGCGCTTGCGCCAGGCCAAACGGCCGTTGATCGTCGCGGGCGGCGGCGTGCTCTACGGCCACGCCACCGACGCCCTGCACCGTTTCGCGACCACGCACGGCGTGCCGGTCGCGGAGACGCAGGCCGGCAAAGGCTCGCTCGCCTGGAACGATCCGTTGAACGTGGGCGCGCTGGGCGTGACGGGCTCGCCCGCTGCGAACGCGCTTGCGCACGACGCCGATTGCGTGCTGGCCATCGGCACCCGCCTGCAGGACTTCACTACCGGCTCGAACACGTTGTTCACGCAAGCCGGGGTGATCGCGATCAATGCCAATGCGTTCGACGGTCTCAAGCATCGCGCGCTGGTGGTCGAAGCCGACGCGCGGCTGGCGCTCGATGCCCTTGCCGAACCCCTGCAAGGCTGGCACGCGGAGCGCACGTGGACCGCGCGCGCGCACAAGCTCGCGGCGAGTTGGCGCGATACGGTGAGCACGCTTACCCATGCGCCGCAACGCGATACCGTGCTGCCTTACGAAGGCGATGTAATCGGCGCGATACAGCGGTCGAGCGTCAGTTCGCCGGCAAACGATATCGTCGTGTGCGCGGCCGGCACGCTGCCCGCCGAGTTGCACAAACTCTGGCGCGCCGGCAAACCGGGCGCGTATCACGTCGAGTACGGCTATTCGTGCATGGGCTACGAGATTGCCGGCGGCCTTGGCGTGAAGCTCGCCCGCCCCGCGCGCGAAGTGATCGTGATGGTCGGCGACGGCAGCTATCTGATGATGAACAGCGAGATCGCGACTTCGGTGATGATCGGCGCGAAGCTGATCGTGGTGGTGCTCGACAATCGCGGCTATGGCTGCATCAACCGCTTGCAGCAGGCCTGCGGCGGCGCGCCGTTCAACAACCTGCTCGAAGACTGCAAGCAAGGCCCGCTCGGCGCGCCGACAATCGATTTCGCCGCGCATGCGCGTGCTCTCGGCGCGCAGGCCGAACACGTCGCGAATATCGCGGAACTCGATACGGCTTTGCAACGCGCCCGTGCGGCGGATCGCACTTACGTCATCAGCATCGATACCGACGCCGCGCGCACCACCGACGACGGCGGCTGGTGGTGGGAAGTGGCCGTGCCGGAAGTCTCGGCGCGCCCCGCCGTACGTGACGCCCGTGCGAAATACGAATCGCAACTCGCGGCACGCGCCGAACCGGCCGGCGTGACGCGCAACACCGGCCCCACCGACAACGAATGAGGACGCCCGCATGACTGCTTTCGACGTACGTATCGGCATCAATCCGTTATCGTGGATGAACGACGATCTGCCTTCGCTCGGCGGCGAAACGCCGCTCGAGGTGGCGTTGACGGAAGGCCGCCAGATTGGCTATCAAGGCTTCGAACTCGGCAACAAGTTTCCGCGCGAGCCGCAGGCATTGAAAGCGCTGCTCGCGCAGTACGATCTCGCGCTGGTATCGGGCTGGTATTCCGGGCGGCTCGCGCGGCGCAGCGTGGAAGAAGAAATCGCCGCTGTCGGCCCACACCTGGAGCTGCTCGCGCAGAACGGCGCGACAGCGATGGTGTATGGCGAAGTCGCCGATTCGATTCAGGGCGCAGCGCAGCCGCTTTATCAACGGCCGCGTTTTTTCAGCGACGCGCAATGGGCCGCCTATGCGGCGCGCGTGGACGAATTCGCGCGCTATACGCTGAGCCGCGGCGTGCGGCTCGCGTACCATCATCACATGGGCGCTTATGTCGAGACACCGGCCGATGTCGATCAACTGATGTCACGCACCGGCGAGGCCGTCGGCCTGCTGTTCGACGCGGGACACATCACGTTTGCCGGCGGCGATCCGCTCGCCGTGCTCGACAAACATATCGGGCGGGTTTGCCACGTGCACTGCAAGGACGTGCGCCCCGCTGTGATGAAGCTCGCGCGCAATCGCAACTGGAGTTTTCTCGACGCAGTCATCGCCGGCGCCTTCACAGTGCCCGGAGACGGCGCTGTCAATTTCGCGGCGATCATCGAACGATTGAAGCGCCACGGTTATCGCGGCTGGCTGGTGGTGGAAGCCGAACAGGACCCGGTCGTGGCGCCTTCGTTCGAGTATGCACAGAAAGGCTACCAGACGTTGCGCGCGCTGGTGGATGCGCCGCTCGACGCGGCTGACAGGAGCAGGCAGGAGGCAGCATGAGCTTATTGGTGAAGGCGCAGCGCGAAGGCCAGACAATCGCGCGAGTGACACCGGCGTCGGCATGCTGGCGGTATGTGGGATTTGCCGCTTACCGCCTCGGTACGGCCGAGGTCGTGCACGTGCACGAACCCTCGCGTGAAGTGTGTATCGTCGTGCTCACCGGCACGGTGGATATCGAAACCGCGGACACCACGTGGCGTTCGCTCGGTTCGCGCGACAGCGTGTTCGAAGACGCCGCGCCGTACGCGGTGTATCTGCCGCCGAACGTTCGGGCGACGGTTCGCGCCTGTCGTGATGCCGAGATCGGCGTGGCGAGCGCACCAGCGAGAGGCGGGTATCCCGCGAGACTGATCGAGCCCGCTTCGATGAAACGCTCCACACGCGGCAAAGGCCTGAATACGCGATACGTATGCGATATTCTTCCGCAAACCGAACCAGCCGAGTCGCTGCTGGTGGTCGAGGTCCGAACGCCCGGCGGCCACGCTTCGAGCTACCCGCCGCATAAGCATGACACCGACAACGTCCCGCAGGAAAGCTCGCTCGAAGAGACTTACTATCACCGGCTCGATCCGCCGCAAGGGTTTGCGTTTCAGCGCGTGTACACGGATATGCGCGACATCGACGAGTCGATGGCCGTGGAAGATCATGACGTCGTCATGGTGCCGCGTGGGTATCACCCGGTGGTCGTGCCGTACGGTTACGACTCGTACTATCTGAACGTGATGGCCGGCGGCAAGCGGGTCTGGCATTTCCGCAACGATCCGGCGCATGAGTGGATCATCAATAAGGACGCTTGAATTCAAGGCCTGCGCGATATATCGACATGGCATCGCGCGGGCTTCAAACAGGCCGCGCTACTTCCTGACGGCCAGATCGACATTCAGGCCGCCGTCCTCGCCCATTCTCACCGTTCCCTTCGACACGTCCTTGCGATAAGCGTACAGATCGAACTTCATCACGCCGGGATTCGAACTGTCCTTGATGAACGTGCGCGTGTTCGTCACCAGCGAATTGAACATCTTCACGTCGCCGGACTCGATCCACACGAAGCTCCTGCCCGCGCCCGAAGGCGGCCTCGCGGCGGCGATGTTGCCGTCGCGCTTGAACTTCAGCACGAGACCTTCGTCCGTGACGGTCGCGCTCGCGAGACGCCCTTGCAGAACCGGCGGCGGAAACACCGTGTACTGATCGAACACCAGCTCGTTGCCCTTTAGCGCGACACCCTTGCGCGTGAACGGCGTAAGCGAAGCGAGCGGAATATCCAGCGCGCGCAGCAGGCCGGCCTGCGGCACGCCCAGCACTTTTACGGAAGCCGGTTCATACACGAGATGCCGCTCGTCTTTGGCGACGATCGTGCCGCTCATCGTGGTGGGTAGCCACACGCCGGGAAAGTGATTCCACAGCTTGATGCCGCCCGTCACTTCGAGCTTGCCATCCACCGGCTTCAACTGAAGATCGTTCAGCGAGCGCGGCTCGTAATCGAGCAGATAGTCGTTGAAAAGCGCGGCCATTGCGGGCCACGGCTCCACGACCTCGCCGCCGATGATATGGATATCGTACTGATCGGGATCGTCCAGATCGACCGGTTGCCCCGGCTTTTTCGGCACCATCTGCGCATCGAGCGAACGCACGTGAAAACCGATGCGCCCCGCCACGTAGAAGTCGACGTTCTCGACGTGAATCAGCGGCGCGGGGCCCGGAGAATGGCGTTCGTCGCTGAACGCTGAACCGGGGGTCGACATGCGTCGCCCGGAAAACGCCGCGCGCGTGCCGACCGGAATCGCGCGTGCCGCCGACGCGGTTTGCACGGACTGCGGCACGCGTTGCCACACGAGCCGCGCCTGCGCGAGCGCGGCCTGCTGGGCGCGAATGAAGCTGTCGTTAAAGCGCGCGCTTGCACTGCCGGTTTGCAGCGGCGAGTCTTTGTCTTTGTCCTTGTCCGCGCTGGCTAGCGTCGTATATGACGGCAGATGCACGTCCAGCGCACCCGCTTCGTCGAAGGTGAAATAGCCGGCTGCCATCTGAGCGCGGTAGTGGTACAGGTCCAGCACGAACGGCGCCTGGTTGTCGATCGGCGTGAGCGCCATGTCGATGTTCATCGGCATCGAACGCATGAATTTGACGTCGCCGCCTTGCACCAGCATGCCGCGCGCGGGCATCGTCGCGGGCCAGACGATGTTGGGCACGCTGCCGTCGTCGAGCGTGAAGCGCACGCCCGCCGCGCTCGTGCCGATCTGCGTGATCGTCATGTGCAATGCGGGCGGCGGCGTGAGTTTGGCCACCTGCATTACAACGTCGTCGCCGTCCAGACGCGCGATCGGCGTGTCCACTTTCAGCAGGTCGGCCATCTTCACGTGCGCGGCCTGCATCAGCCTGTCGGCGCCGACGCCGGCCACTTCGACATGATCCGCATGAAACACGAGCTCGGCGGCGTTGCGCATGGACAGCGATCCGCTCAGCACGATCGGCACCCATGTTTCGCGATGCATCTCGCCGGTAATGCGCAAGTTGCCGCCGTCCTGCGGCACGACGCGCATATTGCGCAGCGGCGAGCCCTGATACTGGAACAGGTAGCGGTTGAAGATCGCCGTGAGTTTGGCGCTGTCGAGCGTGACCTGGCCGCGGTGGACGTTGATCGTCACGCTGGTCGGATCGTCGAAGACGATCGGCTGGCCGGGATGCGCCGGCGTCAGTGTCGCCGCCATGTCGTGAATCATGAAGCCGATGTCGCCGGTCACGCGGAAGTCGACGTCGCGTGCGAACATCAGCGAACCATCGATGCCGGAATCGCGCAGCGTCAGCGGACGGCTGCGCTTTTCGGTCATGCCGCTCGCCGATGGCACGCGCGCCGCGATGCTTTGTTCGGCGGCCAGTTGTTTGGCCTTGGCGAGTTCGAGGGCGGGACGTGTGGAAGCTGGTTGGGCGGCGAGCGCGGGGGCCGGCGAGGCGTTGGCGTTGGCGTTGGCGTTGGCGTTCGCATTTGCCCGACTGTCGCCGCTGCTGACTTTGTCGCTCGCCGCGTCGCCTGCCCTGCCCGCCTCATTTGACGGCGCGGATGTCGCATCGCCGCCAGCCGAACTGGCATCGGCGCAGGCGCACATCAGCAACGCGGCCATCAACAGCGCGGCGCCCACGCCGGTCCGCGAACGCCAGGCGCGCTTCTGCCTTGAATCTCGTGAATCCGGCGGCAGCGGCTCAAGCGCCGACACCTCGTTGAATGCGCGTGCGTCTCTCATGATGTCTCCTCCTGAAGCCGCGACGCATCTCTCGCGCGCCGGGCACGGCATGGTGAGTCGCGCATACGGGGGCTTTAAACAGCAAGCCGCTGTCGCGCGTCTTCTACCCGATTGTCTTTATTTGTCAGCGCGCTGCCGACAAGATTTCTGGAGGACGCTCACCAAACGATCAAGCGTTTGAATCGCCGCGGCGGGTCGTTGGAAAGCCCGCGTGCATGCGGCCTGAGAGGTACGTCGGTGGATGGGATTCAAACGGCATCACCGATGCCATTCAAGCTCCGCGCGCACGATGCATTCAGCAGGACAGCAAAACGATCGTCCATCGCCATGCGGCACTGCAATAAAAACGCTGGTAATACGTGTGGCGCTCAACCGACACCGAGCCATTCCCGCATCACATCGGTCCGCTGCAGGAACGACGCGAGCGCGCCGTCGAACACGACTTCGCCATGCCCCATCACGGCGACGCGGCTGGCAATATCCTGTGCGATCACAAGGCGCTGTTCGATCAGCAGCATCGCCACGCCGCGATCGCGCAGCGTCCGCAAGCATCGGGAGACCTGCTCCATCACGAGACTCGCGAGCCCCTCGCCGGGTTCGTCGATGACAAGCAGATCGGGGTCGCCCAGCAGCGCCCGCGCGAGCGTCAGCATCTGCTGCTCGCCGCCCGAGAGCGCGCCGGCACGCGTGCGCCTGCGCTCGCGCAGCACGGGGAACAGCGTGTAGGCGTCGTCGAAGGTGAAACGCGGCGCGCGGCCGCGATCACCAGGCGCGACACCGAGTTGCAGATTCTCGTGGACGCTCAGCGCGGGAAACACATCGCGATGTTCCGGCACATAGCCGATCCCGAGACGCGCGATCTCGAAGGTGCGCAGACCGCCGAGCGCGCGGCCCGCGAAACGCAGTTCACCTTCGCTGCGCACGAGGCCCATGATCGCGCGCGCAAGCGTGGAGCGGCCCGAGCCGTTGCGGCCGACCAGCGCCAGCACCTCGCCCGCCTCGATGCCCAGCGTGACGCCGTGCAGCGCCTGGCTCGCGCCGTACCACGCGTTCAACCCGCGAATGTCGAGCAGGGCGCTCATGTTCCGAACCCTTCGCCGAGATACGCGGCGCGCACCGCCGCGTCCGCGCGGATCGCCGCCGGCGTGCCGCTAGCGATGATGCGCCCCTGCACGAGAACCGAAATACGATCGGCGATCGCGAACACCGCGTCCATGTCGTGCTCGACCATCAGCAGCGTCCGGCCCGCCGTGGTCTCGCGAATCAGTTCGATGGCATGCGCCGCTTCCGCGCGATTCATGCCGGCGGTCGGCTCGTCGAGCAGCAAGGTATGCGCGCCGCCCGCGAGCGCGATGCCCAGATCGAGCGCGCGTTGCTCGGCGTAGCTGAGCGTGCCGGCGAGGACTTGGCGGCGCGCGCTCAGGCCCACCGCGTCGAGCACCTGTGCAGCACGCGCATCGACCGTGCGCGAACCGCTGAAACGCTGCCACCATCGCGTGCGGTCGCGCTCCGCCAGTTGTGCCGCGCAGCGCAGATTGTCGAACACGCTGAGCCGCGCGAACACGCTGGTGCTCTGGAAGCTGCGCGCGAGCCCGCGGCGCGCGATCGCGGTCGGCGCAAGGCGTGTGATCTCGGCCCCGAACAGATCGATGCGCCCGGCGTTCGGCCGCGCACCGCCGGCAATCAGATTGAAGAGCGTCGACTTGCCAGCGCCGTTCGGTCCGATCAGCGCGTGACGTTCGCCGGGCTGGACCGCGAGATCGACGCCGCGCAGAACCTGCGTCGAGCCGAAGCGTTTTTTGATGCCATAGAGTGCGAGTGCCGGGATCATCGCGCGTCTCCGGCGCTGTGCGTGGCGCTTGAGCGCATGGCTGCGAGGTGCGCTTGCGCTCGAATCGCGTAATGCGCCGAGAGTCCTCCGAGCGCGGCCAGCAACAGGATTGCGAGTGCGAGCGGCGACGCGCCCATCCCCGTCAGCGCGCCCATGCCGACCCAAGCCGCGCCGTCGTCCGCGCCGAATTGCGCGGCGTAGGCCCATTGCATCGCGAGCACGACGGCCGCCGTCCACAGCAGCGCGGCGGCCGCGCCCCACAGATAAGCCACGCGGCACCGGCGCCAGCCATATGCGGCCACACGCGCCGTATGACGCTGCACGAAGCCCGCGAGGCCATCCGGTGACATCACCACGACCACGATGAAGAAGAGTCCCAGATAGAACAACCAGGCCCGCGTGACGCTCGCCACCGCGACACTGAAAAACGTCAGCACGACCGCGCCCGCGACCGGCCCGAAAAACGCCGCCGTGCCGCCGATCACCGTGGCGATCAACACCGCGCCCGAGCGCATCATGCCGACGCTTTCCGTCGACACCAGTTCCACGTTGATCAGCGCCAGCGTCCCCGAGATACCCGCGAAAAATGCCGACACCACCACCACGCCATAGCGGATGCGGCGCGGGTAGCAGCCTATTGCCGCCGCCCGCACCGGATTGTCCCGCACGGCGTTGGCAAGGCGCATGAAAGGCGTACGCGAGAGCGCGAACAGCGCCGCGCACGCGAGCAGGCACCACACGGCGATCAGCGCATAGGCCTCGCGCGCCGGGCCGAAGCTCCAGCCTGCCCACTGCGCGCCGCTCGCGCGATCGATCGCCACGCCCGCCTCGCCGCCGAACCAGTCGGGCAGCGTCCACGCGGCGGCCGCCACGAGTTCGCCCAGACCGAGTGTGATCATCGCGAAGGCCGTGCCGGCGCGCCGGGTGGAAATGAAACCGAACAGCACGCCGCACAGCGCGCCGCCGATACCGCCAACCAGCGGCAGCAGCACGAGCGGCACGCCGATCCGGTTGAACAGTTGCGCGGCCACGAGCGCGCCGAGGCCGGAGTAAGCGGCATGGCCGAACGACAACAGCCCCGTCTCGCCGAGCAGCAGATTGTAGGAAAGCGCGAACACGATCATCGCCGCGGTCTGCGCGAGATAGGCGAGCAGCCAGCTTTGCGGCCAGACGAATGGCGGCACGCCAAGGAACAGGATGAGCGCCAGCCACGGCGCGAGCACGCGCCAGAGCGCACGCGGTGCGGTCGCGGACAAAGCCGACGAGTCGGGCGCGTCACGCATGTTCGTCACGCCGCCCGAAAAGTCCGCGCGGGCGCAGTGCCAGCATTGCAACCAGCAGCAGATACGGGAGCAGCGGTGCGAGTTGCGCGAGCGTCAGCGCGTCCCATTCGGCCGGCAGGGATGTGCCGAAGATCGACAGCGCGTCGCCGAGCGACACGTTGCTCGCCACGGCCAGGGTCTGCACGCAGCCGACCAGCAGCGATGCCGCCAGCGCACCGCCCAGCGAACCCAGGCCGCCGATCACGACCACCACGAACACGATCGAGCCGAGCGACTCCGCCATCCCCGGTTCGATCACGAAGAGCGGCGCGCCGATCACGCCGGCCAACGCGGCAAGCGCCGTGCCGGCCGCGAACACGCCGGTGAACACGCGCGGCACGTTGTGGCCGAGCGCTTCGACGGCGCTCGCGTGCGTGAGCGCGGCGCGCACGATCAGCCCCGCCTTCGACACGCGCAGCACGCCGTAGAGCACACCCAGCATGGCGAGCGACACCACCATCATGAACGCCCGATAGCGCGCGAACGCCGCGCCGTAGACGGTGAAGAGCGGCCCGTCGAGCACGGCAGGCACGGTCGCGGAAAGCGCGCTCAAGCCCCAGCCGAGCTTGACCAGTTCGCCGAGCACATACGCCGCGCCGAAGGTCAGCAGCAATTCGGCGAGATGGCCATGCGCACGCACGCGCCGCAACAGCCAGCGCTCCAACGCCGCGCCGGCCAGCCCGACGACAAGCGGCGCAATCGCCAGCGCGCTCCAGAATCCCGCGCGCGCCGCCACCGAAAACCCGACGTAAGCGCCGAGCATGTAGAAGCTCGCGTGCGCGAAATTGAGCACGCCGAGCATGCTGAAAATCAGCGTCAGGCCCGCCGACAGCATGAACAGCAGCAGGCCGTAACTGACACCGTTGAGCAGATTGACGACGAACGACTGCACGCGCCTATTCCGCCTGCCTGGCGGTGCTCAACGGTTCGAGCGCCGCGCGCAGTTCGGTGGGCAGGCTCACGGGGCGCCGCGTGACACGGTCCACATACACATGCACGAAGTGTCCTTGTGCGGCGGGTTGGTCTTCGCCTTCCTTGAAGAGCCCCACTTCATAGCGCACGCTCGATGTGCCGAGCCGCACCACGCGCAAGCCCGCTTCGATCCGCTCGGGAAACACCAGCGGTGCGAAGTAGTTGCAATGCGTCTCGACCACCAGCCCGATCGTCGTGCCGTGCTCGAAATCGAGCACGCCGGTGCGGATCAGGTACTCGTTCACCACCGTGTCGAAGTAGCTGTAATAGACGACGTTATTGACGTGGCCGTAGACGTCGTTGTCCATCCAGCGCGTGGTGATCGGCAGGAAATGCGGATAAGCGGTGCGCGAAGCGGGTGCGGGTTTGTTCATGCCTGGCGTGAGTCCGTTTGAAGTTGTCGTGCGCGTTGCGCGGCTCTCGCTTGCTTCAGAGCGATTCGGTCAGCATGCGGCGGTAGTCGTCGGCGGTGGCTTCGCGTGGATTCGTGCGGTGACAATGATCGGCGAGCGCGCCCTGGATCACCTTGTCGAACATGCTTTCGTCGACGCCCATCTGCCTGAGACCGGTCGGCAAGCCGAGCCGCGCGGTCATGTCGAACAGTGCCTGCGCGAGATCCGCGTTGTCCGGCAAAGTCATTACGCGGCGCATTCTTGCATAACGGCGCTCAGCCACCACGCTGTCCGCTGTCTCGTTGAAGCGCAGCACCGCGGGCAACACAACCGCGTTCAGCGTGCCGTGATGCAGCGACGTTTTGCCGTTCACCGTCAAGCCGCCCAGCGGATGCGACAGCGAATGCACACAGCCAAGCCCTTTCTGGAACGCCATCGCGCCTTGCATCGAGGCGCTCATCATGTTCAGACGCGCGTCGCGATCGCTGCCGTCCGCCGTCGCGCGTTCGATGTTGGCCCACGCGCGCTCCAACCCGTCCAGCGCGATGCCGTCCGCGGGCGGATTGAAGGCCGGCGCGAGAAAAGTCTCGATGCAGTGCGCGATTGCGTCCATGCCGGTGGCCGCCGTCAAACCCGGCGGCAGGCCGAGCGTGAGCGCCGGATCGCATAACGCCGACTTGGGCAGCAGGTGCCACGAATGAAAGCCGAGCTTGCGGCCGTCGTTCAGGATCACGATCGCGCCGCGAGCGACTTCGCTGCCCGTGCCCGCCGTGGTGGGAACGGCGATCAGCGGCGCGGCCGCGGCCGTGATCTTCGGGCTGCCGCCTTCGATGGTCGCGTACTGCGTCAGCGCACCGGCATGCGTGGCCGCGATCGCTACGCCCTTGGCCAGATCGATCGACGACCCGCCGCCCACCGCGATCAGACCGTCGCAGCCTTCGCCGCGGTACGCCTGGGCGGCGGCGAGCACCATCGCCTCGGTCGGGTTCGAAGGCGTGTCGTCGAAGACCGGCACGGCGCCGGATTTCAGCGCGTCTAGCGCGCGCTGCGCGAGGCCGGCCGCGACGACGCCCTTGTCGGTGATGATCAAAGGCCGCTTGATGCCGACACGTCCGCATTCGGACGATAGCTGCGACAGCGCGTCGTAGCCGAGATGGATATGGGTCAGATAGAAAATATAGGCCATGCCGTGCTCCTCCCGAGCGCAAGCTCGTCGCCCTGCTGATTGGTCTGTCTGGTCTGCTACTGTCCCGGCCTCTCGACAAACTCGAACGGCAAGCCGCGCCGGCGCATCCACTCGCCGAGCGCCTGGCCGGTGCCCGCGCGCCACGGCCGCAATCTGGCCGGCTCGACCAGCCGGTATTCGAGCAATTCCGGCGACAGCGCCACCGTGCCATAGGCCTTCACGTGATACGCGATGATCAGTTCGTTCTTGCGGATGAATTCATACACGCCGATCAGCTCGACCGTCTCCGCGTGCAACGAGGTTTCCTCCAACACTTCGCGGGCAATGCCCTCTTCCGGCGTCTCGCCATTTTCGAGGAAGCCCGTAATCAGCGCGAACATGCCCTCCTGCCACGCGGCATTGCGCGCCAGCAGGATCTTGCCTTCATATTCGACGATCGCCGCGACCACCGGCAGCGGGTTGTTCCAGTGGACGTAGCCGCACGCCGTATCGGGACAGGTCTGGCGGATGCGGCCGCCTTCGTGCGCGGCATCGGCGCGCTCGATCAGCGGTGTGGAACAGCGTGGGCAGAATCGGTACTCGGTCATGGTGAGAGGGATGTCCCGTTTGTTTTGTGTGATCCTGCCTGTTCGCGCACGGCTGCGGGTGTGCAGCGTGCGGTTTGCGATCTCACGCCGCGCACAACTCCCGCACCTCGGCGGCGAACCGTTCGACCGTTTCCGGCTGCGTATCCCACGCGCACATCAGCCGGCAACCGCCCGCGCCGATGAATTCGTAGAACTTCCAGCCGCGCGCACGCATTGCCCTGGCGGCTTGCGCGGGCAATTGCGCGAAGACCGCGTTCGATTCTCTGGGAAACATGATGCTCACGCCCGGAATTTCCTGCAACCGCGTTTGCAGCAATTGCGCCATTGCGTTCGCATGACGCGCGTTGCGCAACCACACGTCGTTATCGAGCAGACCGAGCCAGGGCGCGGAAATGAAGCGCATCTTCGAGGCCAGCTGGCCGGCCTGTTTCAGGCGGTAGGCGAAATCGGCGGCGAGCGCGCGGTCGAAGAACACCACCGCTTCACCGACCGGCAAGCCGTTCTTGGTGCCGCCGAAACACAGCACGTCCACGCCCGCGCGCCACGTGATCTCCGACGGATGCACGTCGAGCGCGGCGACCGCGTTGGCGAAACGCGCGCCGTCCATATGCACTTTCAGGTGACGCCGCTTGGCGATCGCCGCGATCGCGCGCACTTCTTCGACGCTGTACACGGTGCCGACTTCCGTCGACTGGGTCAGCGTGACGACTTTCGGCTTCGGGTAATGGATGTCGGCGCGGCGTGTGACGATGGCTTCGATCGCATCCGGTGTGAGTTTGCCGCCGACGCCCGGCGCCGTCAGCAGTTTCGAGCCGCCCGAGAAGAATTCGGGTCCGCCGCATTCGTCGGTTTCGATGTGCGCGAGATCGTGGCAGATCACCGAGTGATACGACTGGCACAGCGACGCGAGCGCCAGCGAATTGGCGGCCGTGCCGTTGAATACGAAGAACACTTCGCAGTCGGTCTGGAACAGCTCGCGCAGACGGTCGCAGACCTGGTTGGTCCAGGAGTCGTCGCCGTAGGCCGGTTCGTGGCCGCTGTTGTTGGCGGCGATCAGCGCTTCGAGCGCTTCGGGACAGATGCCGGCGTAGTTGTCGGACGCGAAATGTTGCATGGCTGGCGGCGCGCCCGGCGACAGGCGCGCTGAGATGACGGGAAAGCGGTCATTTTAGTGCGCCGTTCGGTTATTTGTTTTTTTGGGGGCGGGCCGCCGGTGGCGGTTGCGTTGCTATGCGCTCGGTCTGCGTTCGGTCTGCGCTCAATCGCAGGTGCAATCGGACATGCCGCGGCCACGGCCAGGCGGCAGGCGCGCGACGACGGCGAGCCCCGCCGCGCCCGCCAGCAATGCGGCCGCCGCCAGCCACAGCGCCGGCGAAAACGATCCGCTCTGCGCGGCGATCGGCGCGGCGACCAGCGGACCGGCGATCTGTCCGACGCCATAGGCCGCCGTCGCATAACCCATCAGCGCGGCAGCGTTGTTGCCGCGCAGCCGCCTCGCCTCGCGCATCGCGAACAGGGTGATCGCGGTGAACGGCAGGCCGATCAGGATGCTGCCGAGCGAAAAGCCGCCCGCCGTCGGCCAGACGATACCGAGGGCGATGCCGGCCGCCTGCAGCACATAGCAGCCGGCGAGCAGCGCACGGTTGTCCCAATGCGCCGGCAAACGCGCCGCCAGCAGCGCGCCGACGATCAGCGCCGCGCCGAACATCGGCCAGAACAGGTCGGGCCAGGATGAGCCGGGCAGCGCATGGCGCGCGATCACCGGCAGGAAAGTCGCGGTGATGATGTAGCCGAAACCGGGGATGCCGTAGAGGAGGACTAGCCAGAAGGCATCGGCGGGGTTCGTGGTGGCGGGGTTCGTGGTGGCGGCGGGCGTCGTGCCAGCGCTGGTCGTGGCGGCGGTGTGGGTCCTGGCGGCGCCGCTAATGTCGACGCTTGTCGTGGCGGCGTGGGCGTGGGCGTGGGCGTGGGCGGTAGCGGTAGCGGTAGCGGCGGTGGCGGTGGCGGTGGCGGTGGCGTGGGCGGTGGGGGCGGTGGGGGCGGCGGTGGCGTGGGCTGCGGCGACACTCCTGATGCCCGCGCCCTTGGTGACAGCCGGCCTATCTGCATCCTCCCTGGTGGCGGCCGGCGCGGTATCGGAGCCCGCCACGCGACCACCGTCCCCATTTCCGCGACCGCTAAACACCGGCCAAACCGCAATCGACAGAACCGCGCCAACGAGCCCAAAACCGACCCACCCAATCGCGGGCCCATACCCATCCGCGACCGTGACCAACAAGCCCGTTCCGACGATCCCCGCGCCCGGCCCCGTATAGATCACCCCGCTCCACTCAGGCGCGCCGAGTTCGGCAAGCCGCCGCAAGCCCCACTGCGACGCGAAAACGAACGTCATCGCACTGACCGCCCCGGCTACGAAGCGCACGGCGGCCCATACCCAGAACTGCCCCGTCACGCCCATCGCCAGCGTCAGCAGCACTGTCGCGGCGAGCCCCGCGCGCACCATGCGCGCCGGTTCGATCCGCAGCGCCGCACAGGCGACCGCGCCGACGAAATACCCGGCGTAATTGAACGACGCGAGCCAGCCGCCATGCTGAATGTCGATCTGCGGCTGGCCGAATGCGCTGCCGTGAAGCATCAGCGGCAGGAGCGGCGTGAACGCAAATCGCCCGATGCCGAGCGCAACCGCCAGCGTGACCATGCAGGCAAGCGCGGCGCGGCGGGCGGCGTGGCGGCCGGCAAGGCTACCGTGGGCGAGGGAGGCTAACTGGTTCATGAGCAGGCGGCGGTGGATTCAGTCAACGAATGGGAGAGCTGAATTCATGGTAGCTTGACCTTTCGATCACGAAAAATGAATAATTCGGATACCACCCATCGCCAGGAGAGAATTATGGATCTGGCCGCCTTGACCATTTTTCGCGCGGTCGTGCGGGAAAACGGGGTGACGCGCGCTGCTGCCAAGCTCAATCGCGTGCAATCGAACGTCACCACGCGCATCAAGCAACTCGAAGAGCAACTGGGCACCGACCTGTTCATCCGCGACGGCCGCCGTCTCGTGCTGACGCCCGCCGGCGAGACGCTGCTGCCCTACGCCGAGCGCCTGCTCGCGCTCGCGGACGAAGCGCGTCATGCGGTACGCGAGGACCGCCCGAGCGGGCGCCTGCGCTTGGGCACGATGGAAAGCGTCGCGGCAACGCGTCTTCCCGCGCTGCTCGCGCGCTATCACCAGCAGTGGCCCGCGGTCGCGCTGGAACTCGAGACCGGCACGACCGGCAAGCTGATCGAACGGGTGCGTGAATTCGAAGTGGATGCCGCGTTGGTGGCGACGCCGTTGGACCCCGCGGTGCTCGGCGAAATTTTCGAATGGGTGCCGGTATTCACGGAGGAACTGGTCATGCTGACGCCTCGCGGGCACCGGCCGATTCACGACGTTCAGGACATTGCGCTGTCGACGCTGGTCGCGTTCGAGCGCGGCTGCGCTTACCGGGCTTATATCGAGAAGTGGTATCTGGAGCACGGCGTGAGGCCGGCGCGCGTGCTGGAGTTGGGCTCCTATCATGCGATCGTGGCTTGCGTGGCCGCTGGCGCGGGCGTGGCGGTGGCGCCACGCTCGGTGCTGGATCTGCAGGCCGACGCCAGCAATATCGCGGTGCATGAGCTACCCGATATCGGCATGGTCGAGACGCTGCTCGTCTGGCGGCGCGGGCATTTTTCGTCCGCGCTGAATGCGTTGAAGCAGGCGATGGTGGCACCGGAAAATGCCGCGAATTTGCCCGAACTCGCGGCTACGGCTGAAGGGTCTTCCTGATCTGATCTCAGGCCACGCGGCGCGCCCACACTGCCGGCGCCCCGCGTGGCCCGATCATGCCCGAATCAAAGCTGGCTTTCGACCCAGCCCTTGACGCCGGCCAGTGCCGCCGGCAGATTCGCCGGCTCGGTGCCGCCAGCCTGCGCCATATCCGGACGGCCACCGCCCTTGCCGCCAACTTGCTGCGCCACGAAGTTAACCAGCTCGCCCGCCTTGACCTTCCTGCTTGCGTCCGCCGTGACGCCGGCAATCAGGCTCACCTTGCCGCCTTCGACCGAAGCCAGCACGATCGCCGCACTCTTGAGCTTGTCCTTCAGCTTGTCGACGGTTTCACGCAGCGTCTTCACGTCCGCGCCTTCGAGCGTGGCCGCCAGCACGTGCACGCCGCCGACTTCGATCGCCTGACCGGCCAGTTCGTCGCCCTGGCTCGACGCCATTTTCGACTTCAGCGCGCTCAGTTCCTTTTCCAGCGACTTCACCTGGTCCTGCACCTGCACGATGCGCTGCGTCAGCTCCGAAGGCTGCGCCTTCAACACAGCGGCAGCCGCGTTGATGCGCGCGTCGAGATCCTGCACGAAGCGCACGGCGTTGTCGCCCGTAATCGCTTCCACGCGCCGGATGCCCGCCGCCACGCCGCCTTCCATCACGATCTTGAAGAGGCCGATGTCGCCGGTGCGATGCACGTGCGTACCGCCGCACAATTCGCGTGAAAAGCCCAGATCGAGCACGCGGACTTCGTCGCCGTACTTCTCGCCGAACAGCGCCATTGCGCCGCCCTTCACTGCCTCGTCGAACGACATGACGCGCACGATGCCCGGCGCGTTCGCCAGCACCTCGGCGTTGACGATTTCCTCGACACGGCGGATCTGCTCGTCGGTCAACGGCGCGTTGTGCGCGAAGTCGAAACGGGTCTTGTCCGCGTCCACGAGCGATCCCTTCTGCTGCACGTGGGTGCCGAGCACTTCGCGCAACGCCTTGTGCATCAGGTGCGTGGCCGAGTGGTTGCGAGCCGTGCGGGCGCGGCGCACCGCGTCGATTTCCGCCTTGACGACGTCGCCCACTTTCAGCGTGCCCTGTTCGAGCGTGCCGTGATGACCGACCACGTCGGCCTGCACCTTCAGCGTATCGCTCACCGCGAAGCGCACGCTCGCGTTGGCCAGCACGCCCTGGTCGCCGACCTGGCCGCCCGACTCCGCATAGAACGGCGTGTGATCCAGCACGACGACGGCCTGCTGCCCCTGGCTTGCCTGCTGCACCGAAGCGCCCTCCACATACAACGCGATCACCTTCGCGTCGTCGAAAACGACTTCGTCGTAACCGTGGAACGTGGTCTTCTCGCCCGAGTATTCGAGCCCTTGCGCCATCTTGAACTTGCCTGCCGCGCGAGCCTGTTCGCGCTGACGCGTCATGGCCTCGTCGAAGGCGGCTTCGTCGACCGTCACTTCGCGCTCGCGGCACACGTCTGCCGTCAGGTCCAGCGGGAAGCCATATGTGTCGTGCAGCTTGAATGCGAGTTCGCCGTCGAGCGTCTTGCTGCTCCCGGCTTCGAGCTCGGCGAGCGCGCCTTCGAGGATCGACATGCCGTGTTCGATGGTTTCAAAGAAGCGCTCTTCTTCCTGACGCAGCACGTCGGTCACGCGTTGTTCAGCTTCCTTCAGTTCCGGATACGCGGCGCCCATTTGCGCGACGAGGTCGGCCACCATGCGGTGGAAGAACGAGCCCTTCTTGCCCAGCTTGTAGCCGTGACGGATTGCGCGGCGCACGATACGGCGCAGCACGTAGCCGCGGCCTTCGTTGCCCGGAATCACACCGTCGACGATCAGGAACGAGCACGCGCGGATGTGGTCGGCAATCACCTTCAGCGAGTTGTTGGTCAGATCGCTCACGCCGGTTTCACGCGCGGCCGCCTTGATGAGCGCCTGGAACAGGTCGATCTCATAGTTGCTGTGCACGTGCTGCAGCACCGCGGCGATACGCTCCAGACCCATGCCGGTGTCGACGCACTGCTTGGGCAGCGGCGTCATGTTGCCTTGCGCGTCGCGATTGAACTGCATGAACACGAGATTCCAGATCTCGATGTAGCGGTCGCCGTCTTCTTCAGGAGACCCCGGGGGGCCGCCCCACACGTCCGGGCCGTGGTCGTAGAAGATTTCCGAGCACGGGCCGCACGGGCCGGTGTCGGCCATCTGCCAGAAGTTGTCCGACGCGTAGCGCGCGCCCTTGTTGTCGCCGATGCGGATGATGCGCTCGACCGGCACGCCCACTTCTTTCGCCCAGATGTCGTGCGCTTCGTCGTCTTCGTGATAGACGGTGACCCAGAGCTTGTCTTTCGGCAACTGGTACACGCCCGTGAGCAGTTCCCACGCGTAGTGGATCGCGTCGCGCTTGAAGTAGTCGCCGAACGAGAAGTTGCCCAGCATTTCGAAGAACGTGTGGTGACGCGCGGTGTAGCCGACGTTTTCCAGGTCGTTGTGCTTGCCGCCGGCGCGCACGCTGCGCTGCGCGGTCGTGGCGCGCGAATACGGACGCGACTCCGCGCCGAGGAACACATCTTTGAACTGCACCATTCCCGAATTGGTGAAGAGCAGTGTCGGGTCGTTGCCGGGCACAAGGCTCGACGAGCGAACGATCGTATGGCCCTTCGATTCGAAGAACTTGAGGAATTTCTCGCGGATTTCGGCGGCTTTCATAGCGTGCGGGGGACGGGTTTGCCAGTTCCCTGGCTGTTACCGGCGGCATCGTGAGATGCGCCAACTGTTTGTTTCTTAAACGACTGATTATACGGGATCGGCGCCCTCGCGCGGCAGCGCGCCCTGCATGGTTGGCCGTTCGGCCCGGTTTGGCCGGGCCGCGCCGTTGATTCCGTAGAGCGTTGTTTGTCCTATGTCGTTCGGCTGACTGCGCCCGCGTGCCGGAATCGCTTAAGATTGCCCCCATTCGCGGCGTCTTGCGCGCCGCCTCGCTACCCAGGAGACATCTACGAACATGGGCGCTCTCAGTCATATCCGCGTGCTGGATCTCACACGCGTGCTCGCCGGCCCCTGGTGCGCGCAGACTCTCGCCGACTTCGGCGCCGACGTCATCAAGATAGAACGCCCGCAAGTCGGCGACGATACCCGCCACTGGGGGCCGCCGTACCTCAAGACACCGGACGGCGCGGATACGCACGAGGCCGCGTACTACCTCGCGGCGAACCGCAACAAGCGCTCGGTCACCGTGGACATCGCGTCGCCCGAAGGCCAGCGGATCATCCGTGAACTGGCCGCGCAGAGCGACGTGGTGCTGGAGAACTACAAGGTCGGCCAGTTGAAGAAGTATGGTCTGGACTACGCATCACTCAAGGAAGTGAAGCCCGACCTCATCTACTGCTCGGTGACCGGCTTCGGGCAGACCGGGCCGTATGCCCAACGCGCCGGCTACGACTTCATCGTGCAAGGCATTGGCGGCTTCATGAGCATTACGGGCGAGCGCGACGGCCAGCCGGGCGGCGGCCCGCAGAAGGCCGGCGTGGCGATCGCCGACCTCATGACCGGCATGTATTCGACCATTGCCGTGCTCACCGCCCTCACGCACCGCGACCGCACGGGCGAAGGCCAGTACATCGACATGGCGCTGCTCGACGTGCAGGTGGCGATGCTGGCCAACATGAACTCAAACTACCTGACGAGCGGCCAGCCGCCGGTACGCTGGGGCAATGCGCATCCCAACATCGTGCCGTACCAGACTTTCCAGACGAGCGACGGCTGGATCATCGTCGCGGTCGGCAACGACGGCCAGTTCCGCAAATTCGTCGAAGTGGGCGGCCGCCCGGAACTGGCAAACGACGAGCGCTTCGCCACCAACCCGGCGCGCGTGCGGCATCGTGACATCCTCGTGCCGATTCTCGCGGACATGGTCCGCCTGCAGGGCAAGCAGCAATGGATCGCCGCGCTCGAAGCGGCAGGCGTGCCGTGCGGGCCGATCAACGATCTCGGTGAAGTGTTCGAGAACGAGCAGGTGGTCGCGCGCGGGTTGCAGGTCGATCTGCCGCATCCGTCGGGCGCCACCGTCAAGCTGGTGCGCAATCCGATCAGGATGAGCGGCACGCCGCCCGAAGCGCTGGCGCACCCACCCACGCTCGGAGAACACACCGCGAGCATCTTGCGCGACGTGCTCGGCTACGACGAAGCGAAGATCGCGGCGTTGCGCGCGCAGTCGGTGATCTGAGCGGGCCGGCGGCGCGGTTCAGGCCGTCAGGCCGCCGCGCCGAACGACGCCAGCCACTTGCGCCCTTCGTCCCAATCGCCAAGCCCGCTGTCCGCATTGATATGGCCGCGCGCGCCCATATCGATCCAGCGGCTGCCCCACGCATTCGCACAGGTCTGTGAAAACGGCACGCCGCCGTAAGGGTCGTCGCTGCTGGACACGACAAGGGTCGGAAACGGCAGGCGCGTGAGCGGCACAGGTGCGAAACCGCTCACGTCCTGCGGGAAATGGGCTCCAGTGGGATCGGGCAGAGCAACCAGCAACGCGCCCGCCACCTTCGCAAGCTGCGCGGCGCTCGCGTATTGCGACGCCCAGAAGGCCACCGTCAGGCAGCCGAGGCTATGCGCGGCGAACACCACGGGCACATCGGCGGCGGCTACGGCCTCGTCGAGCGTGCGGCACCAGGCGTCGCGTTCGGGGTGATCCCAGTCCGGCATCTGCACCCGTTCGAAGGACGGATTCAGTGCTTCCCAGCGCGTCTGCCAGTGGCCGGCGCCCGAATTCTGGTAGCCCGGCAACACCAGCGTTCTCAATCGTTCCTGTACGCTCATCGCGTTCCCCGTCATTGGTCGTTGTTCGCAGTTTATTGTTTTCGCCCGCGGTTTTGGCCTGCGGTTTTGGCCCACCCCGCCGGCCCCTTCAATGCATCACGCGCGCCACGCCCACGCCGCGAGGGTCCGCCGCCGGTTCGGGCGTCGCGCCCTCGATGCGGATCATCTGCACGTCACCGTTGAACGACTGCCCTTCGAGCGTGTAGCCCTTCGCTTGCAACTGCTCGGCCAGTTCCCCCGTGATCGGACGATACGGCTCGAAATAGATCGTCTTCTGCGGCAACAACTGATGGTGAAAGCGCATTGCGGCGAGCGCGTCGGCGGGCGGCAGATTGAAGTCGTACAGGTCGGTCATCACCTGGAAAATCGACGTCAGGATGCGCGAGCCGCCTGGCGTGCCGATCACGAGCGACACCTTGTCGTCCTTCAACAGAATGGTCGGCGTCATCGAGGATAGCGGGCGGCGGCCGGGCGCCACCGTGTTGACTTCGGCGCTGCCCGCACCCGACGGGCTCGCACCGGCCGGTTTGGTGACGAAGTCGTCCATCGCATCGTTCAACAGGAAACCGCCGCCGTCCACCACCACGCCTGAACCGAAGTCTCCATTTAACGTGTACGTGTTCGACACGGCATTACCCCACTTGTCGACCACCGAAAAATGGGTGGTTTGCGCTTTCTCCGGTGCGGCGTCGCCGAGGCCCGGCGTAACCGGCGCCGCGCCCGGTACTTCGTCGGGTTTGACTTCGTCGGCGCGTTGCGCGAGGTAGGCGTCGTCGATCAGTTTGTCGACCGGCACCTTGAACGAATCCGGATCGGCCAGGTATTGCTGCCGGTCACCGAACACGCGGTCCTCGATCTGGGCGATCAGATGGATATACGGCACGGAATTGAGGTCGAGTCCGTCGAACGCCTGCTTCAGATCCGCTTTCATCTTCAGCATCTGGATCAGCCCGATGCCGCCCGAACTCGGCGGCGGCGCGGTGACGACCCGATAGCCGTTCCAGTCGGCGGTGAGCGGCTGGCGCCACACGGCCTTGTACTGGATCAGGTCCTGCTTCGTGACGAGGCCGTGGCCGTACATCTGCTGGGCGATCAGGTCCGCGGTGCGGCCCTCGTAGAATTCGCGCCCGCCGTCGCTCGCAATACGAGACAGCGTCTGTGCGAGTTCCGGCTGGCGGTATGTCACGCCCGCCTTCAGGCCCGAAAAATAGGCGTCGAAATTGGTCTTGCCGGCGAAGCTCTTCGCCGCTGCGTCGCGGCGCTGCTGCAACCACGGCTCGACCTGGAAGCCCTCGGTCGCATAGCGGATCGCGGGCGCCAGCACCTGCTTCCACTTCAGCTTGCCGAAACGCCGCTGCGCCTCCCACATGCCCTCCACCGTTCCCGGCACGGCTACCGCGCGATGGCCGACGGCGCTCATGCCCGGCAGCAGATTGCCCTTGTCGTCGAGGTACATGTCGCGGGTCGCCTGCTGCGGCGCGCGCTCGCGATAGTCGAGGAAGTACGGTTTGCCGTCCACGAACATGGTCATGAACCCGCCACCGCCGAGGTTGCCCGCGTCCGGACAGGTCACGGCCAGCGTGAAGGCGATCGCGACCGCGGCATCGACTGCGTTGCCGCCGGCCGCGAAAATCTGCTGCGCCGTGTCCGCGCTGTAGCGGTCCGGCACGGCCACCGCCGACGCGTCGAATACGGCCTTGGGCAGCGGCGTTTTCGCGAGCGCGGCCGTGGGCGCGAGCGCGCCGCCGGTGAACGCGGCAAGCATTGCCGACACCGTCAGGATCCGGGCGAAACGAAGCGAAGTGAAAGGCGCGCGAAGCGCGCCGTGTGTCGGGACAGACATCCGAGAAACTCCGGCAACTGAGGGCGCCATGTTGCACGAACCGCGGGACTTCGCGCAAGGCGGCAAAGGACTGTGCGGCCTGAGTACGGGAGGCACGCGACCCGGTGCGGCGCCGGAAAGCCCAGCGCGGCATGACGCGCGCGAGCGGACGAGGCCGCGCCGCCCGCATCGTATTTCGGCCGCGAACGCAGCAACAAACCGTTTTACCTCCTGTTACAGCGGCGGTCCGGCCGCGGAATTTGCCTCAAAACCGCTCAAACGTTGGCGGCATGCCGCACTCGCCTGCCGCGACGGGGCTCGTCAGGTAGAATTGACGGATAAGAGGGCGCATTGCGCGCCCCCGACAGACTTTCACCATCTCGCATGAATACCGAACGCAACGACGCGCCAGCGGCATCCAATTTCATCCGCAACATCATTGACGAAGACAACCGCACCGGCAAGTGGGGCCAGCGCGTCGAAACGCGCTTTCCGCCCGAGCCGAACGGCTATCTGCATATCGGTCACGCCAAGAGCATCTGCCTGAACTTCGGCGTGGCGCGCAGCTACGGCGGCGTGTGCCATCTGCGCTTTGACGACACCAACCCGGAAAAGGAAAGCGTCGAATACGTCGACTCGATCATCGACGCCGTGCGCTGGCTCGGCTTCGAGTGGGAAAAAGACGGCAAGGAACAGCTCTACTACGCGAGCGACTACTACGACAAGCTGTACGAATTCGCCGAACTGCTGATCCAGCGCGGCAAGGCGTACGTGGACAGCCAGTCGGCCGAGGAAATGCGCGCGAACCGCGGTTCGGCCACGGAAGTCGGCACACCCTCGCCGTTTCGCGAACGTTCGGTGCAGGAGAACCTCGACCTGTTCCGCCGCATGAAAGCCGGCGAGTTCAAGGAAGGCGAGCACGTGCTGCGCGCGAAGATCGACATGTCGTCGCCGAACTTCAACATGCGCGATCCGGTCATCTACCGGATCCGCTTCGCGCATCACTACCGTACCGGCGACAAATGGTGCGTGTACCCCATGTACGACTACACGCACTGCATTTCGGACGCGCTGGAAAACATCACGCATTCGCTGTGCACGCTCGAGTTCGAAGATCATCGTCCGCTGTACGACTGGATCCTGAACGAGCTCGCGGAAGCCGGCATTTTCACGCGCCCGCTGCCGCAGCAAATCGAATTCTCGCGCCTGAACCTGACCTATGCGATCACCAGCAAGCGCAAGCTGCTGCAACTCGTGACCGAAGGCCATGTAGACGGCTGGGACGATCCGCGTATGCCGACCATCGTCGGCGTGCGGCGGCGCGGCTTCACGCCGGAATCGATCCAGTTGTTCTGCGAGCGTATCGGCATCACCAAGGTCGATTCGTGGATCGACATGAGCGTGTTCGAAGGCGCGCTGCGCGACGATCTGGACGAGAAAGCACCGCGCACCGCCGCCGTCCTCGATCCGGTCAAACTGATCATCGACAACTTCCCGGAAGGCGTAACGGAGCCGTGCAATGCGCCGGTCCACCCGCATCATCCGGAAATGGGCGTGCGGGAGTTTCCGATTTCGCGCGAGCTGTGGATCGAACGCGACGACTACAACGAAACGCCGCCGAAGGGCTACTTCCGCCTGTTCCCGGGCAACAAGGTTCGCCTGCGCTACGGCTACGTGATCGAATGCATTGGCGCGGACAAGGACGAGAACGGCAACATCGTCGCGGTTCACTGCAACTACTTCCCGGACAGCAAATCGGGCACCGAAGGCGCGAACAACTACAAGGTCAAGGGCAACATCCACTGGGTCAGCGCGGCAGCCGCATGCCCGGCCGAAGTGCGTATCTACGACCGTCTGTTCAAGGAACCGCAACCGGACGCCGGCGGCCGCGACTTCCTCGAAGCGCTGAATCCCGATTCGAAGCGCGTGGTCAACGCGTACCTGGAACCGGGCGCGCGCGAGGCGCTGCCGGAGCAACGCTATCAGTTCGAGCGCCACGGCTACTTCGTTGCCGATCGCGTCGATTCGAAACCGGGCAAGCCCGTATTCAATCGCATCGTCAGCCTGCGCGATAGTTGGGGCAAGCCGGCGTAAGCCGGAGCGCGAGCATTTGTCGCGCAGTCGACGTTGAAAGTCGACGTTGAATACGGCGTGCGTCCTATCGGAAAGATGCACGCCGTTTCGTTGCACCATGTTCCATCGACAGTGACGGCGCAGTGTTCGCGAGCGCCAGTCCCGGAGGTCCGATGAAAGTTGCAGCCCATCGCAGGGCAAGTATCGAGCTCACAACACCGGCTGCAACGCGGCCCGCAGCAAGGCGCGCATCGGGCATCGGCGCGCGTGCCACGTGCGGCGGCGCACGCGGTGCGCGTAGTGCGCGTGGCGCACTCATGGCGCTGGCCGCGTTCGGTGCGGTATCGCTGGCCGGCTCCGTACATGCGGATGAACTCACCGGCACGCTGAAGAAAATTCACGACGACGGCGTAGTCGTGCTCGGCGTGCGGGAAGCGTCGATTCCCTTTTCCTACTTCGACGGCAAGGGCACGGTCGGCTACTCGCAGACCATCGCGCTGCAAATCGTCGACGAGATCAAGAAAACGCTCGGCATGCCGCAACTGAAGGTGCACGAGATCACCGTCACCTCGTCCAACCGTACGCCGATGCTGCTCAACAACCAGATCGATCTGGAATGCGGCTCGACCACGCACACGGTGGAACGCGAAAGTGTGGCCGCGTTCTCCGACAGTTTCTTCCAGTACGCCGTGCGCATGATCGCGCGCAAAAGCAGCGGCATTACGGACTTTCAGGACCTGGCCGGCAAAACGGTCGTGACGACGGCGGGCACCTCGGACGAACGCCTGCTGCGCCGTCTGAACACCGACAAGCATTTGAACATGCGCATCACCAGTGCGCGGGATCACCTCGAAGCCTTTGGCGCGGTCAAGGACGACCGGGCGGTAGCCTTCGTGATGGACGAGCCGATTGTGTACGGCTTCAAATCAACCGATCCGCGCCCCGACGATTTCGTGGTGACCGGCACGCCGCTTGGCTATGAAGTCTATGCGTGCATGTTCCGCAAGGGCGACGAGCCGTTTCGCAACCTCGTGAACGGCGTGATCGCGCGCGGCCAGACTTCCGGTGAAGCGGAACGTCTGTACAGGCAATGGTTCACGCAGCCCATTCCGCCGCACGGCATCAATCTGAATTTTCCGCTCTCGGAACAGAATCGCGCCCTGTTCGCGCATCCCAACGACCGCGCACTCGACTGAGCCAGCAGGCGGCCGATGCGGTCGCCGGCTTTGCCGTCATAGCGACCGATGCAATTCCGCGAGCGACAGCGTGGTCTGAAAGAGCCGCGCGAGACTGCGGCTCGCATACCTGTCGACTTCATCCGGCGCGCTCCAGCGGTAGGCGTCCATTTCCGGAATCAGCGTGCCGTCGGAGCGGCGTGGAAAGAGCGACGTGCAGGTGCACACGCTCAGGTCGAGTTCGTCGGCAGTGGCACGCGCGCCGAACAGATGCAGATCCTTGTCGCGCCGGTAGACGAACAGGCCAAGATCTTTGAGACGCGCGGGCTCGATGGCGATACCGGTCTCCTCGACCATCTCGCGCAGCGCCGTGACATGCGGCGCCTCGCCTGCTTCGCCGTGCCCTTTCGGAATGTCCCAGTGCGATGTCTCGGTGGCGTGTGCAAGCAGCACGCGCCCGTCCGGGTCAAGCAACACGATGCCGCACGAGATGACCCGCGCGTTCACTGCGACTCCGCTTCACGCGAGCGCGGACACCAGCGCGAGCGCACACGCAGGGCGTCGAGCCGCGCCGGCAGCAAGCGGACGCGCGCCGCCATGACCGCCTGCATGTTCAATGCTTCTTCTGCAATTGCCAGGTGCCGCTGCCCTGCTTGCAGAATTGCGGGCGCAGGTTCATGGATTGTCCCTTGGCACTCAGCACGACGCCGACGTCACGGCAGGTGCGTTCGCCGTCTTTGGCCGTGCTCGCGACCGTTATCGCCGCGTCGATCTTCACGCTGTTGCCGGTGCCTTCGTTGACCCAGTTCGTGGTTTCGCCGTCCTGCTTGCCGTTCAGTGCGGAGACGACCGCCTTTTTCACCGAGTCGATGTCGCGCTGTTTCATGTAGCTGAGCGGCGTGTCGTTCAGAAAGCCGAGGTTCGCTGCCTGCGCGCCGATCGCGCCGGCCAGCAACAGGCTACCGGCGCTCAGGTGACACAGGACACGGGTTCGCATCGACATGAAGGGTTCTCCTCGAAAGTGTTCGGACGGTCTCGAGCGCACTCGCGGCGTCTCGTGATCTGGACCCCAAAAGCATAGCATGTCGCCTTCGCGGCGACCGTGAGAAACGGCTGAGCCGTGCGTTGGGACAAGCGCCCGTGAGCCGGGCATGCGTAGCGCGCCGCTCGCCGAATCATGCGCCGGCGCAGATGGGGCGACCACAGCCCATTTTAGGACGCATCCCATTCCGGGCAACAGGAAGCTTTCTTAAGATGGCCTGTCGCGCTTCCGCAGCGATCAAACACGCTCAAGACCTCTCGCCATGCATATCCTGCCCGCCCTGGAACTCTTTGCCGTCGCGCTGGCGCTGCTTTGTGTCGCGCTCGTGCCGGTGGCTATCCGTCGCGACCCGGGACTCGCGCGGCGCATTGTGCGGATGGACGCGTTGCCTCGCGCTCGCTGGCCCAATCTGCTGATGCGCGGCGGCGTTGCTTGTCTGCTGTTGTCTTTCGCCTGGCTGCTGCTTGGCTGCTACTACTTGCTGGCGAGTGTAGGAGATTGAGCATGGCGCGAACGGCGGCGGATCATGCCGGCGCTGGTAGCCCTCGCACCACCTTCATTCCGGCCTTGCTTCATTTCGCCGATTCGTTTTCACTGCTCTTCGCAGCTGCTTCATTTCGCCGCTCCAGTTCCTCGCTCTATTCCGCAGCCTGAATCTTCACTTGATTTCCCTCATTTCGCGGCCGCTACATTCGCCAATCCGCCACCTGCCTTGTATCCATCCGTCAGCGTATTCAGAAACGCGACCACGTCCTTGATTTCGGCTTCGTCGAACACCGGCTTGTCGCCCGGCTTGCGGTCGAACGGTGGGTCGGTATTCAGATTGGCCCAGTACTTCTGCGGCAGATCGTCGAACTTCTGCACCTTGCCTTTGGACACCGGATAGAACTTCCCGGGGTTCGTGTCGCGCTCCGCATAGAAGCGCACCACCTGATCGAGCGAATGGTAGATGCCGTTGTGAAAGAAGCTCTTTTTCAATGCCACGTTGCGTAGTGTCGGTGTGCGGAAAATGCCGCAAAACTCGGCACGTCCCTTCAGATCGGTGCGCTCCGGGCCGCACGCGCCGAGGTCATAGAAATGCGGATCGCGATTCACGGGCAGTGCACGATTGCGCGGCACGCCGATCGCGATCAGACCAAAGTCGCTGAACTGCGGCGGCGCGCCGTCCCTGGTACGTTGGCTGATGTGGCAACTCGCGCAATTGCCTTTCTGTTCGTCGTTGAAGAGTTGCAGGCCGCGCAGCTCGGCTTGCGTCAACTGCGCGTTGCCCGCGAGATACGCGTCGTATTTGCTGGTGTACGGATAGAAGATCTCGGGTGTCTGCTCGAAGGTTTCGAGCGCTTGCAGGACGGCCTTGAAGGTGGCGTCGTCGCTATCGAAAACGTGTTCGCCGAAGGCCGCGCGGAAAGCGTCGGCGTACGGCGCGGCCTTGACCGCCGCGGCGACCCTGGCCGGCGTGCTGCCCATCTCGAACGACGAGAGCAGCGGAATGCGCGCCTGGTCAGCACCACGGTCGACGCGGCCGTCCCATGTCAGCCCGCCGGTCGGTCCTGCGTCCACGCTTTCGTCGCCTTCGTCATCCGACTCGTGATAGTGCTCGGCGAACGCCGGCACCGATTGCAGATACTTCAGCGTCGGCGCGGCACGCAGGCCGGTGCGGTGCATATCGCTGCCGCCCAGTTGAACCGATAACACATTGGCCGGCGAAAACGCATGCTCCGGACTGTGGCACGACGCACAAGCGAGCTTGCCCGAACCGGAGAGCGACGCATCGAAAAACAGCTGCTTGCCGAGCGCTGTCATTTGCCGCACGGATTCGTAGACCTGCGCGCGTGTCTGGCCCGCTTGGGCAGCGGCCGGCGCCGCCGAAGCCGTCACCGCCGCCGGCGCGGACGAATGCGCCGCGCCGGCGGCCGCGCTCGCCGCTTCACTCGCGGCAGCCGCCGTACCGGGCGCACCCGCATCGCAAGCGGCGAGGCTCATGGTCATGGCCGTCAGCGCGAACGCCGCCGCGAGGCGCACGCGCCTGGCACAACGCGGCGTCTCGACCCCAGCCATTATTTTCCGAATCCCCGAGAGAGCTGGCCGCATATGAAAGATGTGAGTTTGCGATGGTGAAGTTCGCGAGCGTATTTCATTAGCATGTCGTTTAAATGACATGTAGCCGACGTAATTTCTATACAAGAAGCAATTCGTAATTAATTACATCTTTCTGTCAAATTGCCTGGCCAAACTTTCGCTGGCGGCCGTCCGTGTAAGGAGTGCACGCGGCCCGTCCCCAACGCGAGAGAGAGAAACCACATCAAATGAACAAGAAACTGATCTGCGCGACGCCTGTGGCGATCGCAGCAGCGCTTAGCCTGTATGCCTGCGGCGGCAGTGAAGTCACGCAGCCGGACATCACCTCGATCAAGACGGTCGTGGTGATCTACGCGGAAAACCGCAGCTTCGACAACCTGTACGGCAACTTCCCGGGCGCGAACGGTTTGCAGAACGTGACGGCGGCAAGCGCCACGCAGGTCGACCGCAACGGCACGCCGCTCGCGACGCTGCCGCAGGTCTGGAACGGCCTCACGCAAACCGGTGTGACGCCGGTGGTCACCCAGGCCATGACGGCGAATCTGCCGAACAGCCCGTTCGCGATCGACGACCCGAAGGGCTTCAACACGCCGATCACGGCCACCACGCGCGACCTGTATCACCGCTTCTACGAGAACCAGATGCAGATCAACGGCGGCAAGAACGACAAGTTCGCCGCGTGGGCGGATTCGGGCGGTCTCGTGATGGGCCACTACACGCTCGATGCCGACAAGCTGCCGCTGTGGAAGATCGCGCAGCAGTACACGCTGGCCGACAACTTCTTCATGGGCGCGTTCGGCGGCTCGTTCCTGAACCACCAGTGGCTCGTGTGCGCGTGCACGCCGACCTATCCGAACGCGGACAAGAGCCCGGCGGCCGGTTCGATCTCGTCGGTGGAAAGCGACGGCGTCACGCTGAAGGTCGCGGGCAACTCGCCGGCTTCGGCGCTGAGCGGCCCGCCGAAATACGTGAATTCGGGCAACCTCACGCCTGACTTCTTCGCGATCAACACGATGCAGCCGCCGTATCAGCCGAGCGGCAACAAGGCGGCAGCGGGCGGCGACGCGAATCTCGCCGATCCGACCCAGGCCACTACCCTGCCGGCGCAGACGCAGCAGCACATCGGCGATCTGCTGAACAACGCGAAGGTGTCGTGGGCGTGGTACGGCGGCGCGTGGGGCGCGGCGGTATCGGCGGCGCAGAACGGCACGTCGAATGTGATCTACGGAGCGAATCTGACGGCGCCGAACTTCCAGCCGCATCATCAGCCGTTCAACTACTTCGCCGATCTTGCGCCGGGCACCGCGAACCGCTCGCAGCATCTGCTCGACGGCGGCCTGGCAGGCTCGGAGTTCATCAAGGCGATCGACACCGGCACGCTGCCGCAAGTGTCGTTTTACAAGCCGCAGGGCAACCTTAACGAACACCCTGGCTACACCGACGTGGCTTCCGGCGACCAGCACATTGCCGACGTGATTTCGCATCTGCAGAAGAGCCCGCAGTGGAACAACATGCTGGTCGTCGTGACATACGACGAGAACGGCGGCTTCTGGGATCACGTGGCGCCGCCGAAGGCCGACCGCTGGGGTCCGGGTACGCGCATCCCGGCGCTGATCATCTCGCCGTACGCGAAGAAGGGTTATGTCGACCACACGCAGTACGACACCACCTCGATCCTGCGCTTCATCACGCACCGCTTCTCGCTGCCGACGCTGCCGGGTATCGCGGCGCGCGACGCGGCGCTCGTGAGCAACGGCAGCAAGCCGATGGGCGATCTCACGGGCGCGTTGGACATCCGGCCGTAAGGCAACGCGCGTTCGGAATCGGGCGGTCGGCGTTGAGCGTCGGGCAACAACACTCCGCCTGAGGAGAAGGTTTCGACGGGGCAGCTTCGGCTGCCCTTTTTTATGCCGCCGCACGGCGTCCGACGCATTTTCACGAGCGGCGTATGCTTCGATCCATGACGCGATCGTCTCGTCGACGGCGGCTCGACACCGTCCGTCAGACATTGCAGGCTTGTTCACCCATTCAGGAGTTCGACAGCATGGCTGAAAAAACCATCAAGGTGCCCGGTCCCGATCATCCGATCACGGTCGAACCGGCGAGCGCGCGCGTGGTCGTGACCGTCGCCGGCAAGGTGATCGCCGATACGCAGAAGGCGCTGGTGCTGCGCGAAGCGTCGTATCCGGCGGTGTATTACATTCCGCGCGACGACGTGGAGATGGCACTGTTGCAACGCACCGATCACGCGACCTATTGCCCGTACAAGGGTGATTGCGCGTACTACAGCATTCCGCTCGGCGGCGAGCGGACGGTGAACGCGGTGTGGACTTATGAGTCGCCGTACGCCGCGGTGAAGGAGATCGCGCAACATCTTGCGTTCTATCCGGACCGCGTCGATTCGATCGATGTGAAACCGGCAGCCTGAGCGTAGTTGCCTGGCAAGGGGTGCGCGGCGCCCGCTGAGGGCCCTCGCGAGCTACAGCAGGCCACGCGGCGTTGCGTGGCCTTGCTCATTCGCAAACGGGAAAAGTACGGCAGGAGGGACTCGAACCCCCCACCCTCGGCTTAGAAGGCCGATGCTCTATCCAGCTGAGCTACTGCCGTAATGACGTGAGGCGATGCAACAAAGCACAGCGTGCATCGCCCGCAATGAGAACCCGCTCTCGGGCATTGAACCCCGTGTATCAGCCAGGCCACAAGGTCGCGGACACCGAAATTCTAACTGACCGGGCCGGAGACGGGAAATCTACACCCGCGCCGGACAGACTACGCGAACCGGCCCGAACGCCGCCGCCAGTCACAGTCATAAAACAAACGGGCCCGGCAGCTTGAGCCGGGCCCGGATTATAACCGATCGCTCCCTGCCCGCCAGCACGCAACGGACATGGCGAACCCGATCAGACCGGTTGCGGATGCAGCAGGAACCAGCCCAGGAACACAATCCCGGCAATCACGCAGTACACGCCGAACGAAGCCAGACGTCCGCGGCCTTCGAAATAGCGCATCAGGAAACGCACGCTGAGATACGCGGCGATCGCGGTCAGCACACCACCGAGCAGCGCGTCCGCGAGTTGGCCCGGCGCATGGAACAGCTTGGGCAGTTCGAGCACGCCCGCCGCGAAGATGATTGGCGTGCCGAGCAGGAACGAGAACTCCGCCGCCTTCTCCGCCGTCAGGCCGGCCGCATTGCCGGCGATCATCGTCAGACCGCTACGCGAGAAGCCCGGGATCAACGCGCCGATCTGCGCGAGACCAACGAAAAACGCCTGCCGGAAAGTCAGCTTCTCCGGCGCCTGATGCGCACGCGTGCGTTGCAGACGGTCGCCGAACCACAGCAGCACACCGTTGACGATCAGCGCAATCGCGACGATCCGCAAATCGTGAAAAATCCTTTCGAGCCGCTTTTCCAGCAGCAGTCCGACGAGACCCGCCGGAATCGTGCCGATGATCAGCGCCCACATCATGTGCGCGTCGTCGTTACGGCGGCCACCGAACGACGCGAAGAAACCGCGCACCAGCGCGCACCAGCGCTTGCGGAAGTACCACAGCAGCGCGAACGCCGTGCCGAGATGCAGTGCGACGAGGAACGGCAGCAATTGCGGCGCGTGTTTGTCGATATGCATACCGAACAATGCGGGCACGAGCAGCGTATGGCCGAGGCTGCTCACCGGAAACAGTTCGGTGACGCCTTGCAGCACGCTCAGGAAAATGAGAAACGACAGGTTCACGCGGCAGGTCCTTGTAAGGATAATGTCGGGGAATAGCGCGCCAGACAAGGAATCTGCGGACGCGTCAAAAGCGCACCGATTATGCCTGGCTGCAATGCCAGCGCCAAGCGTTTGAGCCGCGATCGAGGAAATATTGTGCGCCGCGTCACAACTCGAAACCGTTGTTACGCGGCGGAAAAAGAATAGGCGCCGTGACTGGCGGCCTTATGAGATCTGCGGAACGACGTGCCTGATGGGACGCTCAGCAGGCGGGCCGCCTGCTGGGCACTCTTCGATGAGCGGGCCGCGCAATATGGCGGCTGCGGATCAGCGTTCGAGCTTGTAAAAAAAGTAGACCGTGCTTGCCGCGAACATGCCGAATAAAGCCACACCCATTGCCATTGCGAGATCCATACAGCCTCCTGAGCCGGTCTCGCCCGGTCGTCGAAGAAACCGGGCAGTCAGACGAATTATCAGAAGGATGGCCTTCCGGCGACACCCGCAATTTCCCCAGAAGGGTTTCCCCGTAGCGGAAAGCAGCGCAAAATCATTCTTCTCGCGGCTCGACGCGCGGCGATTTCCGACCTTCACCGGCGACCCGCAGCGCCGCGGTTGCAGCGCCTGCGGGTCGCCGCCCGTCCGCCTTCAACCTCTTACTGATCAGCCCATCGACCATGCCCCTCTCCCCGCAACAGGACATTCTCGAGATCGACCAGGACGCCTCCGTCCTCCGTTTCGCGCCGCAAGCCGGCGGCCGTCTTATGTCGTGGACGATCGACGGCGAAGCGGTCATCCATTGGCCGGAGCACGCCGACTGGAGCCAGCCCGCGCGGATTCGCGGCGGCAATCCGCTGCTGTTCCCGTTCCTCGGCCGGCATAGGGTGGACGGCAAGATCGGCTACTGGCGCGACGCCAAAGGCACGGTGCGCGAACTGCCGATGCACGGCTTCGCCCGCGACCTGCCGTTCGAAGCCCACGCCGACGTGCACGGCGCCGGCCTGCGCATGATCCTGACCGACAGCACGGCAACCCGCCACGGCTATCCGTTCGGCTTCCGGCTCGAGACCGCTTACTGTCTCGCGGATGCGCGCACGCTCGACGTCACCTTCACCACCACCAATACCGGCGACTCGCGGTTGCCCTCGCGCCTGCCCTATTACGCCGGCCATCACTTCTATTTCACGCTGCCGCACACGCAGCGCGCCGCGACCTCGCTGGAGTTGCCGCGCACCGAGCGGCGCCATCAGCAGGACGACGGGTCGATCAGCGCCGCCGAGCCTGGCGAAGCGCGCTATACGCTCGACGAGGCGCGCATTCAAGATCGCTTCCACTGCCTCGCGGGCGCGCCGGATCGACCCGTGCGGCTCGTCGCGCCGGGTCTTGACCGGATCGTCACGATCGACCTGCAGCGGCCCGACTCGATCCCCTGGTACGCCGTGACAACGTGGACCGAAGCGGCGGAATCGGACTTCTATTGTGTCGAACCGTGGCTCGGCCTGCCGGACGCGATTCACAATGGCATGGGTTTGCGCTGGCTCGAACCGGGACAAACCGAGGTCGCGGCGCTGCGCATCAGCGTCGACAAGCTGGGTTGATCGCGGGACCAACGGGCAGATTCGCCGCCGGACTTGAAGCGGGGTGTTGCCATCGGGTTCGCCGCGGGTTCGTCGCGGGTTCGTCGCGGGTTCGTCGCGGGTGGCGTCGCATTTCGTCGCACCTCGTCCTGCGCGAGCCTGCCGCTCAGCCCGCTTTTCGCGTGCTGCGGCGCAAAACCGTTAGAATCGGACGCTTTGTATCCACCTGCCGCGTGATCGGGATCGGCGCGCGGCAGCGCTTTGCGAGGTCCAATGCTCAGTAGAAGAAGAATGATGAAACGGCTCGCCTGCGCGTCGTTGGTGGCACTGCTCGCCGCGTGCGGGTCAGCGCCGGTGGGACCGGGCTTTTATCGGGTGGAACGGGGCGATACGCTGTCGAAGATCGCGCGCAGCAACCGGCAATCGGTGCAAAGCATCGTGCGCTGGAACAATCTGACCAATCCGGACAGCATCGAGGTCGGCCAGGTCCTGCGCGTCGCGCCGCCGGGCGGTGCTGCGTCGACCAGTGGCGCCGTGCGCAGCAGCGGCAACGCAAGCAGCAGCGCTTCGGCGGCGCCGCGGCCAGCGCCCGCGGACAGCGCGCCGTCCGCGCCGCCGGCGTCGACGATTTCGCTGGTATGGCCGGCCGACGGCACGGTCATCCGGCGTTTCGACGGCAGCAGTTCGAAGGGCATCGATATCTCGGCGGCGGCGGGCACGCCCGTGGTCGCCGCGGCGCCCGGTACGGTGGTCTACGCGGGCAATGGCCTGCGCGGCTACGGCAATCTGCTGATCATCAAACACAACGCCGAGTATCTGACCGCCTATGCGCACAACCGCGTGCTGCTGGTGAAGGAAGGCCAGTCGGTCACGCGCGGCGAAAAAATTGCCGAGATGGGCGACACGGATACCGACCGCGTGATGCTGCACTTCGAACTGCGTTATCAGGGCCGTTCGATCGATCCGTCACGGGCGCTGCCGCCTCGCTAAAGCTTGTCATCGAAGCATGAACCGGCGGCGGCCCGCCAGCCCCGAGCGGGCTGGCGCCGTCCATGTCCGCTCATGAAGCGCGCGCCGTTCCATGTCTGGCACGCGCCGTGCAATGCGGCCTTGGGAACCCGGCGTGCTATAAAGCGCCCAATCAGGACATGACGTGGCCTCGGTGCACGTCCCTCTCCGTCACTTGTAAGGAACCTCTATGAAGAGCGCATGTGCGTCCGTCGCGACGGCTGCGGCGATCGGTCTCGGCCTGCTGACGCTCGGCGGCCTTGGCGGCTGCTCCAGCACCACCACCATGACCTACCTGCCGAGCGGCGACACGGGCTTTGCCATCAACTGCAGCGGCAGCGACGCGAGTTCGAGCTGGGCGGAGTGCTACAAACGCGCGGGTGAAGTCTGCGGCAACTACGGCTATGACGTCGTTTCGAAAGATGTCGACAACGGTGCGACATCGGGCGGCACGGTGGGTGGCATTTTCGGCGCCAACGTGAAGAACCGGTCGATGGTGGTTCGCTGCAAGCAATAAAGCCAACGCGACCACGGCGCGGCGCCGCGCGCACGCGCGACCGCGCGGCCTAACGGTGGCGCCAGCGTCCCGAGCGCGGGTCGATACGCGCGGCGAAGGCAAGCAGCACGCCGAGCGCGATCGGCCAGATGCCAAGGAAGATGAATAACCCGGTCATGCTCGGAGAAGGAAGAGTAAGTTTTCATGATCCGCCGCACATGTGAATTCGCGGTGACCCGCGCATGAATCCGGCGAAAAAAAGCCCGGCACGAGGCCGGGCTAACGGGGGTTCGGCGCATATCGGCAAAGGACCGGTTCACCATGCGCCAGAACGAAATCTAACAACCCCCTTTTACAAGCGCAATATATTAATTGCGCATGTAATGTGACGCGGCGTACGGATTGCGCGCCACGTGAACAGAAGCAGTCGGAAATAAACAGGCTCGATACGCCCAGCGTTTCAACTGCAACGCCGGCAATGCCGCCATTCAAAACCCATCAATTGCCCGGCGCACCGCACGGCGCCACCATCTGTGTGAAAGCGCCGGGAAAAGCCTGAGGAAAGGCCGCTGGCTGATTTCGGCTAACCGGTCCAGCATGTTTCGGACGCTTTGCGTCTTGCGTAGCTTTAGTGCGCCAACGCACCCATTCTGGCAATTGACGGTAATCGACGGGTTTTGATGGGTATTGAGCAGATCGAATTAATGAGCCGATTTCTTCACAAAAATTCGCGAATAGCGAAAATAATAAAAAAATCTCGAATCCGCCGACGAATTGCGCGCCGGAAAATCCACTGGCATTAATTACCCGACCCGTTGAATCATAACTACGGGGATCAAATCGTTCAAGCTGGCCGAATAGCTAAAAGCGGCCGGCCAGAACGCGTGTCTACAGGACTCGCAAACCCAGCTCGGTGACGAGCACGGCCGCCTGGGCATGCGAGATCGTCGCGCCCTTGAAGAGCGCTGCGTCGACGAGCCGCACGCCGCTCAGGTCGGCTTCGCGCAGGTCCGCGCCGTCGAAGCGCGCGCCCTTCAGATGCGCGTCTTTCAGGCTGCCGCCGTCGAAGATCGCCTCGCGGAAATCGACTCCGGCAAGGTCGGCGTCGGAGAAATCCAGCTGATGCAGGGTGGCTTTGCGAAACGACAGGCCCCGCAAATGTGCGCCGACCAGCAGGCTTTCGACGAAGCTCAAACCCAGCGCCGCGCACGCTTCGAAATTGGCGCCGGTCAGCTTGCAACCGTGAAACGACGCCGAAGCGAGCTTGGCACGGCGCCAACTGGTGTTGTTCAGGTCGCTCGACTGGAACTGCGCGTCGACCAGATCGGCCGACCCGAAATCCGCCTCTCGGCCACGACAGCGAACCCAGCGGCTATGCGAGAGGTTCGCGCCAAAAAACGAAGTCTCGGCGATCGTGCAACGCTGGAACCCGGCGCCGCGCAGATCGAGCCGCGACAGGTCCACGCCCTCGAAATCGCAGTCGGTGAAATGCAGCGGCGCCTGATTGCCGGCGCCGCTCGCTGCGATGAGTTGCTCCACCTCGGCGCGCGTGAGCGTCGCGTCGGCCACGATCTGAGCTTGGGCGCCCGCAGCCGGCGCGGTTGAGTCGAAAGACATGGAGGTTAGAATCAGTTCCGGGAACCCCACAGCCTACCGGAACGCGCGCCGCGCTGGCGGCCCGCGCTGATGGTTTATAGTAACGGCCCCGTCAGAACATGCTTACGATGACTTCCAACGACGCCACCCACAGCCCGCTGTACGCCAAGCTCCTCGCCGAAACCGCCAGGATTGGCTGGCCCGAACTCGAACGCTTTTTTGCGCGCGGCATGCTGTTGCGCGTCGCGCGCGACCTCGATCTGGTGAGCGTTGCCGAAGCCATCGCCAGCGACGACACCACGCAGGTCGCGCAATGGCTGTCCGCGGGCCTCGTCGAGCGCGTCCAGGCGGAAACCGCCGCCGACTTCGCCGCGCGCGAGCCGGATCTCTGGGCGGTCGTCGTCTCGCCGTGGGTGTGCGTGCAGGAACGCAATTGAGCGACGCCGCGCGCGACGCGGACCCATCGGCAGCGGCGCCCGCCGTTCCGGTGCGCTGGCACCGCCGGGTGCTGGCGCTGGCTTTTCCCATCGTCCTCGCCAATCTGACGCAGCCGATTCTCGGCGCCGTCGACACGGCCGTCGCCGGTCATCTGGACGGCGCGTCGTATCTCGGCGGCGTGGCGCTCGGCGGCCTCTTTTTCAACTTCGTGTTCTGGGGCTTCGGCTTCCTGCGCATGGGCACCACCGGTCTGGTCGCGCAGGCGCACGGCGCGAACGACCAGGCCGGCTTGCGCAACAACGTCGTACGCGCGCTGCTGCTGGCGGCCGCGATCGGCGGCGCGGTGCTGGCGCTGCAAATGCCGCTGATCGATTACGCGTTGCGCGTGATCGGCGGTAGCGACGCGGTGCAGCGCAACGCGCGGCTCTATTGCCACGCGCGCATCTGGGCCGCCCCGCTCGCGCTCGGCAATTACGTCGTGCTCGGCTGGCTGCTCGGCACGCAGCAGGTGCGGCTCGCATTGCTCTCGCAGGTGTTCATCAACAGTGTGAACATCGTGGCGGTGCTGCTATACGTGTACGTGTTCGATTGGAGCGTGGCCGGCATCGGCGCGGCCACGGCCACCGCCGACGCGCTCGGCTTCGTGCTCGGCGCCGCGCTGTTGTGGTACGGCAGGCCGCGCGGCCTGCCCGCGCTGAATCGCGCCGCGTTGTTCGACGCCGCCGCCCTCAGGCGGCTGGTGGTGCTCAACCGCGACATTTTCATACGCACGGTGTGTCTGCTTTCGTCGTTCGGCTGGTTTGCGCATCTGGGCGCGCGGCAAGGCGACGCCACGCTCGCCGCCAACGCGCTGCTGCTCAATTTTCAGACCTTCATGGCCTACGGACTCGACGGCTTCGCGCACGCCGCCGAAGCGCTGGTCGGCGCGGCGATCGGCGCGCGCGACCGGCATGCGTTCACGCAGGCGATCAAGGTGACGGCGCTGTGGTCCACGCTCGGCGCACTGGGGTTCTCGCTGGTGTATTGGAGCGCGGGCTCGTGGATCGTCGAGCGTCTGACGGATCAGGCCGCCGTGCGCGCCGCCGCCGAGATGTATCTGCCGTGGGCCGCGCTCTCGCCGGTGGTGTCCGTGTGGGGCTTTCTGCTCGACGGCGTGTTCATCGGCGCGACCCGCACGCGCGAACTGATGACCTCGATGGTGGTGTCGTTTGCGCTGTTCGTGGCGGCCTCGTGGGCCTTGCTGGCGCTCTACGGCAACCACGGCTTGTGGGCCGCGATGCTGCTGTTCATGGCGCTGCGCGGTCTCACGCTTGGCCGCTATGTGCCCGCCGTCGTACGCGGCATGGCCGGCGCGGCGGCGTAGGCGCCTGGCGTTTCGCATCGCGGCAGCCGGTTACGGCTTGAAACAAGCGCACACATATGCGCCGCAACGCTCGCCCTAGAATGACTTCAGCCCGCGCTCTCCGCGCGAACAGTCTGCGCGGGTCAGAGGTGCCGGCGTGCCCGCGCCGGTGCTTCGCCTCTGCTCTCCGGTCCGGGCGCCGTCTCTTTCCGCTCGACGCTCAAGGCGTGACCGGTGCCGGCACCATCGCGGGCGGCCGGGTGTCGGTGGGCACGCCGTGATAGTCGGCGGGGTCGCGCGGCGGCGGACCGCCGTGGTGGCCGGACGGGTCGTTCGCACAACCGGCGAGGCCGGCAATCAGCAGCAGTGCAATCATCGGAACGCGGATCATAAACAGTGGTCTCCCGAAGCAGAATCGAATGCGGTAGCCGGCCGGTGCGCCGGCTACCGCGAGCGCCGAGAGTCTACCCGCAAAGCGCATCCCGCGATGCCGCGGCGGGCAGCGCGCGCCTCCCATTTTGTCGCGCGTGACCTACTATAAAGCCACGGCCGCGTGTCAAAGGAGATTGTCATGGACGCTGAAACGATCGCGGGTCTGGTCGGACTCGCAGTAGGCCTGCTCGTGCTCCTCGCACTGTCGATTTTTGAAGCGAGAACGTACCGGCGTGAACACGACGGCGAAGGCATGATGCACCACTGGCTGACGCATCAGCATATGCCGCACTGGATGCGTCGCCGGCACTGAACACGAAGCTGACCGCCTGGCGATGATGCAGGCGGCGGTTTCATCGTGGCAGGCGCGTGTCGAACAAACCGGCGCGCACGAGGCGAGCGCGGTGATTACGCATTGGCGCGTTGGCGCGTTGACGCATTGACGCATTGACGCATTGACGCATTGACGCATTGACGCGTTGAGGCGTTGAGGCGTTGAGGCGTTGAGGCGTTGAAGCGTTGAAGCGTTGAAGCGTTGAAGCGTTGAAGCATTGCGCGGTGACGGTGGTTGCCTGTCCGCCAGCGCCGCGCGAGATTTTTTCTGCCTGCCATTTCCCGCCAATACATCGGGTTCTTCACAGCGCCCTTGCGCGCATTGGCCGCCCCTCTTCGCTCCTCCCCCTTACCGTCCCTCAGGCACACGCATTGCTGCTTCTCAGTCAGCAAGGAACGCGCAGGCTGCGCGTGGAGCGTCCCGGCGCAAGTGCGCCGAACCAACCAGACTAACCGGCGAGAGCCGGACAGGGAGAACCAGAATGACCATCGGAACCATACTGCTTATCGTGCTCATCCTCCTGCTGATCGGCGCGCTGCCTAGCTGGCCGTATAGCAGCGGCTGGGGCTACCGCCCGACCGGCGTGCTGGGCGTCGTGCTGATCATCGTGATCGTCCTGCTGCTGATGGGTCGCATATAACGCGGCCGAACTGCGCATTCCAGCGTTCGTTCCGGTCCGGCGCAAATCGTGATTGACTCTGGCACCCAATGCCACGTAGAATCTCGGATTCGTCGGAGCGTAGCGCAGCCTGGTAGCGCATCTGATTTGGGATCAGAGGGTCGAAGGTTCGAATCCTTTCGCTCCGACCAGTGTTTATAAGGGTTAGCCGGTTAGTAGCCGCTAACCCTTTTTCTATTTCTGCTGCTTGACCCCAACTTTGACCCCAACAGACCGGCGAGCTACCCCGGTTGAACCAACCGTTGGTCGATCACGCGGCGAGTAGGGTGTTGCAACTGACTGCAACCGGAATCCCTCTAAGTTGTTGTCGCTCCGATTGGTGGCGCTGTCGTTGCCGGGGCGATTGATAGGACATTGAAAATAATGTACCCTCGAAACGAACACCCACGGGCACCGCACTGAAATGACGCAACAAATCCACACACGCAAAAGTCGAAAGGATGGTCGTTAGCATGGCGATATTTGCGATTATCGGCCAAGGTGACGCAGGCTCGGAGAAGTTGCCGGGCAAGATTGAATCTGCATTTCCGGCCAATTTCCTAAAAATTCGAGACAACACGTGGTTAGTTGCCTCGAAAGCGACCGTACAGGAAGTCTCCGAGCAACTTGGAATAACCAAGGGAGAGAGCGGCGCTGCGGTCGTGTTGGGCGTGAGTACATACTTTGGTCGCGCGAACCCTAACATTTGGTCTTGGATCAAGGAAAAGTGGGAGGCAACCAGTGGCTGACCTTAACGAGACGCCGAAGGAATTTGCTGAGATTACCCCTCCGCGCGACCTTTATGCGACCTCGGACATTCGGTTTGTCATGCTTGAGATAGGAAAATTGACCTCTAGCGTTGATCGGTTGATTTCTGACGTGAAATCTCACGGCGACAAAATTGATCAAGTTCGGCATCAGGTTACCTTCGTCAAAGGTGGCCTGTATGTGCTAGCACCTGTAGTCGCTTTTATCAGCTATCTGTTTGCGAAATGGGACGTGCTGACCCTTCTGCTTAATGCAATTCGCAAATAAACCCATTCGCGTCTACTGCTGCTGTCCGCAATTTTGCTCCAATTAGTTGCACTGGCATTGCGCGCACACTTGGATGCAACCGGCTAGGTTTGCAATTGGCTGCTTGTCGCTCACTCCACGTCAGCCCACGAGCGGCGGGTTACTACGTGCTGGACCGCGACCTTCGAGACGGCGAATTTCACGGCGATGGTTGAGACAGACTGGCCTTCAGCCCACATCGAACGGATCTCGCGCACCGAATCTGGGTTCAGCTTCGCCGTGCGCCTGCCGCCTGTGCTGCTGGATCGGGCGCGGACACGGGCCTTCGCTGCGGGGTCTGCCGGTGCTGGCAGTGGTGCGCCCGTACCGGCTTGGGGCTGAACTCAATGCGGGCGTGCCTGCGGATTTCATTCACGATGAACAGTCGAGGCGCTTCCACGTCATACCCCTTTTCCCAATGTGCTCGTGCCCGACTGGCCGTGCGCTGCCGCGTATTGGGCGTCGTCGTGTGCTTTGCGTTGCTCTGGCGTCATCTGCTCGCCTTGCAGCACGTCCGGCAGGCCACCATAAATGGTCACGCGGCGACCATCGGCGACGAGCTTGCGAACCTGCTGGGCGGCTTCTTCGGCGTTCGGGTCATCTTGTGGCAATCCACCGCTCGCGGTGATCGTGATCGGGCCGGTGTCAACAGCGCCAGCGCGCGGCTTGTGTACGAATTTCTTCATCATTCCACCTCGTCGGGGTTGTCGCTGTCGTCAACATCCTGATATTCGAAGGGCTGCATCTCCTTCGCTGCAAGTGCCAGCGCACCTAGTGCAGCCTTGAGGTTGCCGCTCTCGGATGCACGGTCGTAAAGGGATTCGAGTCGGCGTAACCTTGTGGCCCGATGCGCTAGCGGTAGTTTTTCCAGTTCCTCGACAAAATGCTCACGCGTGTCGAAAAACAGAGTGCGTAGCTCTTCACTCAGCGTCTCGCCCGCTGCCCGCGTCGGGTCGTATCGTTGTGCGGATGCGCGCGTGATCTGCACGTTGAACTGCTCGCGCACCTGCCGCACGACCTCGCTGGGCGTGTCGAAGCACGCGAGGGCACGCACGATGTGTCTCTTGATCGTCGTGGGCAACGGTGCGAATTTCATGGCGGTATGCGCTAGTCAACGTCCCGGTCAGCGTCAGCACGAACAATCGAACGCGCGAGGGCAAGGTGTCGTTGTTCATCAACGGACGCCAGCATTCGCTCGGTGAGGTCCAAACCACGCTGGGCCTGCTGATCGTGCGGATCGACTTCGAGTAGCGCGCCGTACACAAGCTGAAGGCGCACGACAAAGAACTCCTGTGAGCGAAGCCAATCGACCTCGGTGTACGCGTTCTGCCAGTGGCGAGAATCCTTCAGCATACGCGCGAGGCATCGGGCTTTCGACCACAAATCGACTGCTTCGTCGATCATAGCGACCCCAATGAGCGGTCACGGTCGAGCACGACGAGGAAACCTCGCGCAACGACCTCTGCATCGTCCTTCCGACCTTCGTGGATGCAACCCTCGATTGCCTGGATGGCCGTGCGATGGTGCTCGATGTTCGGGCATCCGCCCTTAATGAGTGCGTTTGCACGGGCAATCGCCCGGTCGATGGTTTCGGATTGATTCATTTTCGCCACTCCTTGGGTTGATGGCTCATTCGAAGTCGGAAGGTCGCACGTTGCCCGAAGCCATCGGGGCGGTCGTGGAATCGGCTTTGATGGGGCGGATAGCCGGTTTTGGCGATCCCACGGGCAGATCACGCACGACCCCTGCCGTGCCAGTAGTCGGCGTGGACTTGCCAGGTGCGGGCGTGCGTTGATACACATCGACCACGGAGGTGCCGTAGTGTTTTCTGCTGTCGGAACCGGCGTTGCCGGAGTTACGGCCACTTGATGCGTCGGACATGATGGTTCTCCGTAGTCCAAAATCGGCTCACAAAACTACTGGAATTACAGGCGGTGCGCCGCCGATTGCCTTCGTCAACATCGGCGGGAATTTGTAACGATCCATCCACGCAGATTTCCGGCCAAAAAATTCGGTTTGCTCTCGACCTGCCTGGTCTTTCGAAACAACGGCACGCAGTTCCGGCGACGCATGCGCGGCGGCAATGACGGCATCCCGTACCTTTGCCTCGGTCTGCGCGAGCCATTGTCCGGTCGCTTGAGGACTGGGTTCGGCCCGTACGCTCAGCGGAACCGACTTCGGCAAAGTCGCCTGTAGTTGACGTGTCAAGCTACGGCGTAAATCATCAGGACTCAGGGCGTCGGCCTTGCATGCGTCGATGATCCCCACCGGCAAACCAGCGGCCTGCACTACGTCTGAATACGCGTGGGCGATCTGATCGAACTGCACGGTAACTTTCGGGTCTTGGCGCATCATCCAATCTCCGGCAAGCTGGTGATAACACCGGATGCGATTTCGGCTTGCGTTGCGCGCCACGCTGCCTCATATGTTGCGGCTTGCTGCGGCGTCGGCGGTGTCTTGCAGATTCGCAATTGCTCGTACATGTCGCCGCAAAACGGGCGCATCCACGTACCGCGCTTCGTCTGACCGGGCTGTAGCTCAAACGTAAAGTGGGGTCTGTCGGCTTGGTCTAGGGACTTGACCATGCGCAGGCCATCTTTCACGGTCGCGCTGTCGGCACGAGCGCTCAGGATGGACACGAGGTCCGGGTTCTCGCCGCGCCGGATCGCCGCGCTCAGCTCCATCACCTGATCGACGGTCAGGTTTCGGGCAGTGGCCCGGAGGATTGCCCTGTCGGTCTCACGCGAAGCCGCGTCTGCTCTTGCGGAGTCGGCGCGTTGCTTCGCGAAGTAGTTATCGACCTTCACTTCTTTGGCGCGGCGGTCGATTTCCGAACGGGACATATCCCAAGATGGTCGACTTCTGATTGCCATGATCTCTACTCCTTCATACCCTTCATATATCGGGCGCGGGTCTGTTCGCGCAAGGCTTCGCCGTATCTCTCGGCCAATGCGTGATCTTCGGCAAGCCACTCATAAAAAGAACTCTTCCCCACGCCCGCGCTTTCACACGAACGCGACAGTGGTTCCCCACGGGCGACATTTTCCAGAATTAACTGGATCGTGCTGTCTGGAATCAACCGGCGTGGAATGGGTATCCGCTCTTCGATCACGACTTACTCCAAAGTCAGGCGGACGAATGTCCGTAGACCAAGTATGGCGGCTCACAAATCGGCGGTCGAGAATTTAATCAGTAGTCCCGCACTTGATTGCGTAGCGCATCCTGTTACGCATGCGGGCGAGAGGGGTTTGAATTATTTGCCGCAGAAGACACGCCAGTTCGCACAGAAAAAATCGGCGTGCGGGTGCTGTAGTTCCTCGGCGCTGTACTTGATCCGTGCGCCCTTCGCGGTGGCGACCCGTACGAAGTCCGGCCAGTCAAGAAGGATGCTGAGGATCAACCGGTCAGGATCGAGTCCGGCTTTCCATATATCCGAAGCTGTGAGGTTCAGATAACCGCGCTGGCGTGGTGTAAGCGCCTGTCCGGTGTGATCCTCCCACAGCGCCGCCCACCGCGATCGCACGCGCTTGACCTGTCGGCGGTCGGGATCGAATTCAGGCATGCTCAACATGATGGTCCTTCACCTGATAAGTCAAAAGCCGGATTCTTTCTACCTACAAAACTGGTAAGGCGAGAAACTGGTAAAGCGAAAATCAAAACCAGAGTAGGGCTGTCAGCCCTTCGGATACCAGGTATGCAAGCGGACATTCTTCCTAGGCTCGCTGTCAAAGTTACCCCAAGGGGAGCCTGTATCTAGACTCCACCTCGGGCGACACGGATCACGTCTTCCTGAGTTATCCGTCCGATGGTCTTGAAAATGGTTGCCATCGGTTGACAGACTTGAACGCGCCATGCTCCGCGCCCCACTCGGCTCTGTCAGTGCTCACGTCAGGGGAGCCAGTAACCGGAAGGCTTTCGCATACCCCACGGCCAAGGTTCGCCGCTGGTGCCGGTTGCTGATTGATCGCTACTGCGCTGCTGTCCCGATAACGCGGCTACGTCCCCACCGCTGGTCCTTGTGACCCGGTTGACCACGCTCACGACTCGCCGACCCGGCTGGTTAGCCCTGCCATCGGTGAACCGGTCTGGTGGCCGGAAAGCAAAAACCCCACAAGATGCTTTGATTGGAGCTTGAGCTTGGCGAGCCAACGGCAACCGTCTCGGCGAAGAGTAGAAAGACTTAACCGGTTGCCGCATGCAAGCCCCAATCGAAACGTCCTGCGGGGTTCATATGCTGTTCTACTCTTCGCGTTGTCTGGGTTGCCTTCCACAGACGGGATCATTGTCGGACTATCGTGAGCCCATGCCCAGCGCGCAACCGGATACATTCGACACTTACGGCTGATGCTGTTCGAGAAACGATCGCACGACCCCTGCCGTCCAATAGGGGCGTTTGTTGCTCGGGCCATCTTTGCCTGTTGGTTCAGGAATATTCCCGGCATCCACGCGGGCGTAAAACGCGCTGGCGCTGATCTTGAGCAGCCAGAGCCAGTTCGATACGCGGACCCGTACTAGGTCGTTGCTCAACTCGGCCATGCTGATCGGTTTGGGCTTCTGGTGTCCTCCACCGACCCGCTTGACCTTCGTTGTCGGCTCAGGAGTTGGTGACGGCGCTGTTGACGACGAGGCCGTCGGCGTCGAGGTCGGCAGTGCTGGTGCAGCGGAGGCGGATACGACTGGGGGAGTGAGAACAACGGCTTCGCCGTCGTGCTTCTTGGCTGAAACGACCATGTGCGGAATCTCCGATTGGTTCGGAAGACTCCGCAGGCCCTTTGCGGTCCGAAAGGCACCGACACGCCACATGGTTTAGGTGAATGGCACTACGTATCGGGCAATCAAATCTTCGTGGCTCCGACTGAAACCACAGTGACGAGGATACGCCGCTCACAAATCGGATGCAAACGGGTAGAACCGTCAGGCGACGGATGCATTCGGCAGGGTCAGCACATTGTCGGTCTTCAATGCCTGTAAGCGCACACCGAGTGCCGCCCACGCCTCGGCCATCTCCTTCGAGTAGTCGTGTTGCAGGTACACGCGATCGAGCTTGTCACTGCGTGCGTGATTCAGGCAACGGTGGACGATGGACTCCGGTACGCCAAGCGACTGCATAAGCGTCCCCGCCGTGCGGCGAAGGTCATGGCAACGCCATTGCCCGCCGTCGAGCGCGAGCGCGTCCACCTTCTCCGTCCTGCCCTTGATCGGTTCCCCACTGGTCCGCTGGCGATCGGCAAGCTGCTTGCCCACTGCCTGATTGTTGAGCGGCTTGGTTCGGTCGTTACGGCTCGGAAACACGTAGTCGCTGCGATCCTCAACCGGCAGGGCGTCACGTGCATCCGCAAGTGTCTGGAATTGCGCGAGTGCGAAGTCAGACAACGCAACTTCCAGCGCCACACCTGACTTGGTGTGTTCCTTCGGGATCGACCAGCGACCGGTTTGCAGATCGACATGCGCCCACTTCGTGGCGACGGTCTCACCGATACGGGTGCCGCACGACAACATGATCCAGATTGCGGCGCGCGTTGTGAGCGGCAGGTCGGCGGCAGGAACGAGCTTGGCAAGCTGCCTGATCTCCGCCTCGGTCAGCACGCGGGTTCGCTCGTTGTCGGCAACCGGATCGTAGTCGCCGCTCACAATGTCCTCCGGCTTGATCGCCAGTACGTCACTGGCGGCGAGTAGCCGCTTGTATGGTTGATTCTGGTCGCCCCAGCGAAACATCTGCTTCAGGTCGGTGAGCAACGCTGTAGCCTGCCGGTTCGCTCCTCCGTCAGATATCCGGGTCAGGATCGGTTGCACGTCCGACTTGTAGATGGTCGTCAACAGCTTGGTGCCGATCTTCTTCAGCACGAACAAATTGAACGTGCGTTCGATTTCCTTGCCCTCGTCTTTCCGGCCACGTTTGCCACGCTTCACGCTGATCGTGGGGAACCATGCATCGTACAGATCGCTCACGGTCAACGCCTCGGCCTTGCGCAGCGCTTCGGCGGCTTCCCGGTCGCGCCGGTCAATTTCACGCTGCTCGTTGGGGTCGCGTCCATCCTTGACGAGTGCGCGCGCGGCGTCCCGGTTCTTCCTGATCTTCGGCAGGCTCGCGGCGGGCCATGTGCCAATCGCGGTATCGCGGGTCTTGGCCTGCCACTTATACCGATACCAAAAGGTCACAGAAACGCCGTCACCGGCCTTGCGGACCCTTCCCCATATACCACCCTCGTCCCGGATCGTCGTGCCGATATCGGCGGGTTTTAGAGCTTCCAGTTCTTTTACAGTGAGCTTGCTTGCCATTTCCTTGACCCCAACTTTGACCCCAACCGAACTCCCGGATGATACCGGATAAAAAATCTATGTAACAGGATGCACACTTCCTTGAATCGCTTTCCTGTCAGTGGTTTTGCCCGGTCACATCCTGAAGTGTAGTCGAGGTGTCGGGAAGCTCAATAACTGATTTGGGATCAGAGGGTCGAAGGTTCGAATCCTTTCGCTCCGACCACGAAAAGCAACATAAAACCCGCGTAGCCTCCGGCTTCGCGGGTTTTTGCTTTTTGGGCTCATGCCTGCGATATACACGGTAGCGCATGCAGTCCGGCGTTCCGCCCGAATGATTCGCCTGAGCCATCGCCTTGCGGCCACACGGCGCCGCATGCGACAGTGATTGAAACCCGGCGCATGCCTGAACAAACGGGCTCGAGCGCCGCAACCAGAGTGAAGGAGACACGCATGGATCTGATTCTCTGGCGTCACGCCGAAGCCGAAGACATTGCCAGCACCGACCTCGCGCGAGCGCTCACCACCCGGGGCCGAAAGCAGGCGCAAAACGTCGCCAAATGGCTGCGCATGCGGCTGCCCGACGACGCCCTCGTGCTCGCGAGTCCGGCCGTGCGCACCATCCAGACCGCCGAGACCTTGAGCGACCAGTATCGCGTCGTGCGCGAACTCGCGCCCAATGCGAGCGCGGACAACGTGCTCGACGCAGCCGGATGGCCGAGAGGCATCGCGCAGACGGTGGTGATAGTCGGCCATCAACCGACGCTCGGCCATGTTGCCGCGCGTCTGCTCGGCAATAGCGAAGCAAGCTGGCCGCTCAGGAAAGCCGGCGTATGGTGGATTGCAAGCCGTGAACGCGACGGCGACGACCAGGCCGTGCTGCGCGCCGCAATGAGCCCCGATCTGGTCTGATCCGGTTCAACCGGGCCCGCGCCCTGAAACGCCAAAGCCCACACGGCGCGCGAACGCCATCGCGCCGCTCGCATCGGTCAGACAACTCATTTCACTGCGCCGGGATCACACCGTCCCGGCGCTCGACTCACCCTCGAATCGCCGCGGCCCATCGCACCACTCCCCGCCTTTCGCGCGACGACAACACTTGCCGACACCACTCGCGACATTACAAGCCGCGAGCACGCAGCTTACGCGCAGTCATCCAATCGTCATGGGTTTGCCATGCGAGCGTCACCAGGCGTTACTACATTGGCGAAAAAAGAAATCTCCCTTTTTTCGACCAGGACCCCCCATGCGAGAACTGCCGACGCCTACCCTGCCCCTCGCTTCGATCTTCGAGTCGCGCCGTCTGCCGCGCGCCGAAGAAACGGTCACCGCCCAGCATCGTCTGCAGGTTACGTGGGCGCGTACCGACGAGGAACTGCGCGAGGCCCAGCGTCTGCGCTACCGCGTGTTCGCCGACGAAATGGGCGCACGCCTGACGGGCCCGGCAGGTCTCGACGTCGATCCGTTCGACGCCTACTGCGATCACCTGCTGGTGCGCGATCTCGACACGCTGAAAGTGGTCGGCACGTATCGCGCGTTGCCGCCGCATCAGGCTGCGCGTATCGGTCGCCTGTATGCGGAAAGCGAATTCGACGTGTCGCGCCTGACGCACCTGCGCGCCAAGATGGTCGAAGTGGGCCGCTCATGCGTGCATCCCGACTATCGCAGCGGCTCGGTGATCATGTCGCTGTGGGCCGGCCTTGCCGCCTATATGAAGCACAACGGTTACGAGACGATGCTCGGCTGCGCGAGCGTCGCGATGGTCGACGGCGGCCACTATGCGGCGAATCTGTATTGCTCGGTGCGCGACAACGCGCTGACGGCGCCGGAATATCGCGCATTCCCGCACACGCCGCTGCCGGTGGATGAATTGCAGACGGGCGCCGAAGTGGCACCGCCGCCGCTGGTGAAGGGCTATCTGCGACTCGGCGCGAAGATTTGCGGCGCACCGGCATGGGATCCCGACTTCAATACCGCGGACTTTCTCACGCTGTTCCGTTTGTCCGATATCAATGCACGTTACGCTCGCCATTTCCTCGGCGACGCGTTGCCGCGCTGAGCGGACCCGCTCACGCGACGCGCGTTGATGCGCGTCGGCGGAAATAAATGGCTGCGAAAAAACGGCCGCAAAAAAAGCCCGGCGTGTGCATGCCGGGCTTTTTCATTCATGCGCCTCGCAGAAGGCTTCAACCGGCTTCAACCCGCTTCAATCGTCCGTATAAACCACACGATACGGAATGCCGACCTTCTCCCACTCCGCGGCTTCCTGAATCAGGCTGTAGTCGGTGAGCGGATTGTTGCTCACCCACTCGTTCGGCAAACGCGCCTCATAACCATTGTTGACCTGCGCCACCGAAATGCCCGGCAAGCCGACATCCGCACGCCGACGGCACAGCAGCGCCGCGAGTCGTAGACAGAACAGCAGCGGCCACTCCACTTCGCGCGTTTGCGAGAGCTTGCCGAGTTTGCCCGCGTGGCCGAGCACGAGCGCGGCGAGCCGCGCCTGGTCGGTGCGCGAAAAGCCTGGCATATCCGCGTTGCTGGCAATGTAGGCCGAATGCTTGTGATACGCGCTGTGCGAGATGGACAGACCGATTTCGTGCAGCGCCGCCGCCCAACCGAGAAACATGCGGTTCTCCGCCCGGCGTTCTTCGTCGGGTTCCTCGAACTGGTCGTAAAAGCGCACCGCGAGTTCGCCGATACGCCCCGCCTGCGCGCGATCCACGCCGTAGCGGCGCATGAAGCCCTCCACCGTCACCGTGCGCATGTCTTCGTGTTGCGAGCGGCCCAGCAGGTCGTACAGCACGCCCAGACGCAACGCGCCGTCCGTGGTGTCGACGTATTCGACGCCCAGTTCGTCGAACACCGCAATCATGATCGACAGGCCGCCGGCCAGCACCGGAATGCGATCGCCCTTCAGCGCGACGAGCTTCAGCCGATTGACGTTCTCCGCCTTGATCAGCGCGCGCTTGAGCCGTTCGAGGCCGCCGCGCGAAATGCCGTGCGTGACGCCCGCGTCGTTGAAGCCGTTCGCCTCGACCAGTTCAGCGAGCGCGCGCGCCGTGCCCGACGAGCCGATCGCCTGCTCCCAGCCGGTTTTCTTGTACTCGGCGGAAATGATCTGGATTTCGCGCCCGGCGGCGAGCTCGGCCTGGCGCATGGTGTATTCGTCGACATTGCCGGCCGGGAAAAATGCACGGCTATGGCTCACGCAACCGATATACAGACTCTCCATCTTGATCGGCGTGTAGTGCGAGCCGATGATGAATTCCGTCGAGCCGCCGCCGATATCGACCACGAGGCGTTTGCCGGGACTCGCGGGCACGGAGTGTGCGGCGCCTGCGTAGATCAGGCGCGCTTCTTCGCGCCCGGCGATCACTTCGATCGGGAAGCCGAGCGCGGCTTGCGCCTCGCCGAGAAATTCGCCGGCGTTCTTGGCGATGCGCAGCGTATTGGTGGCGACCGCGCGGACGTGATCGGGATGAAAGTCGCGCAGACGCTCGCCAAAGCGCTTGAGGGCGTCCCAGCCGCGCACCTGCGAAGCGCGGTCGAGCATCTTGTCGCGCGACAGGCCGGCGGCAAGACGGACCGGTTCGCGCAACGCGTCGACCTGATAAATCTGGCTGCCCGCGTCGGTTTCCTCGACCCGGCCGACGATCAGCCGGAAGCTGTTCGAGCCGAGATCGACGGCAGCGAGGAGTTGTGGCGTAGTGACCATCGAGTAAGCGGACTCCATGCGCGCAAGCGCGGCGGCGGTGGATGCGTTGGGAGCCGGATGTCCATTCGACGCCTTGGGCGCCTTCTGGCCGGCCGCGCTGTTCAAAGACGCCATTCTAAGCGTACCGGACCTCACGATGTCACCTCGCAGCGTTGGGGGGAGCTATGGTCCCATATGAACTGCGTCATATTGACGACACGCAGCGAATCCGGCGTAAAATTTAAAAGATCGAGAATGTCATAACAACGTCATCATACTGTGAGAATTTCCGAGCGTCTTTCCGCCTCTCTTCCTGACATTCCATTCTCGCTGCCGATGTCCATCCGCTACCCCTTATTGAATCGCGAGCTGGGCATTCTGGGTTTCAACGAGCGTGTGTTGGCACAAGCTGCCGACCCAGCCGTCCCTTTGCTTGAACGCCTGCGCTTCATCTGCATCACCAGCAGCAATCTCGACGAATTCTTCGAAGTCCGCATGGCCGGACTGCAGGAGCAGATGCGCGACAACCCCGGCGCACTGTCGCCGGACGGCATGTCGCTGCAGCACGTGTACGACCTCGTGGTCGAACGCGCGCAGAAGCTCGTGCACCGTCAATACACCATGCTGCACGACACGGTGCTCACCGCGCTCGAAGCGGAAGGCATCTATTTTCACGGCACCGAAGCATGGAACGAGGCGCAGACCGAATGGGCGCGCAACTACTTCTTCGACGAACTGCTGCCGGTGCTCACGCCGATCGGTCTCGATCCGGCGCATCCGTTTCCGCGCGTGCTCAACAAGAGCCTGAACTTCGTGGTCGAACTGGAAGGCAAGGACGCGTTCGGCCGTCAGGCGATGATGGGCATCGTGCAGGCGCCGCGTGCATTGCCGCGGCTCGTACGCATGCCGCAGGAACTATCGGGCTACCCGCATGGCTTCGTGCTGCTGAGCTCGCTGTTGCAACGCTTTGTCGGCGAGCTGTTTCCGAACCTCGTCGTGCGCAGTTGCAATCAGTTTCGCATCACGCGCAATAGCGAACTGTTCGTCGACGAAGATGAAATCACCAACCTGCGTGTCGCGTTGCAGGGTGAGTTGCCGGCGCGGCATCTGGGCAACGCGGTGCGGCTCGAAGTGTCGGCGGAAACGCCCACGCATGTGGTGCGGCGCCTGCTAGACGAAAGCAGCCTCTCCGACAAGGACTGCTATTACGCCGACGGCCCCGTCAATCTGGTGCGGCTGATGCAGTTGCCGGAGATGGTGGACCGCCCCGATCTGAAGTTCGTACCGCATATTCCCGCTATTCCGCAGCAGATCGCCAACAGCGCCAGCATGTTCGACGTGATCGATCAGGGCGACGTGCTGCTGCATCATCCGTACGAAAGTTTTCAGCCGGTGCTCGAACTGTTGCTGCAGGCCGCCAAAGATCCGAACGTGGTGGCCATCAAGCAGACCATCTATCGCACCGGCACCGATTCGCCGCTGATGGACGCGCTGATGCAAGCCGCGCGCAATGGCAAGGAAGTCACGGTGGTGGTCGAACTGCTCGCGCGCTTCGACGAAGAAACCAACATCAATTGGGCCTCGCAGCTGGAAGCGGTCGGCGCGCACGTCGTGTACGGCGTGGTGGGCCACAAGTGCCACGCGAAGATGATGCTGATCGTGCGGCGCGTGTCGGCCGGCGGCAAGACCACGCTCAAGCGTTACGTCCACCTCGGCACCGGCAACTATCATCCGCGTACCGCGCGTCTTTACACCGACTTCGGCCTGATGACCGCCGATCAGAAAATCTGCGAAGACGTGCATCACGTATTCCAGCAACTGACCGGCATTGGCGGCGAACTGAAGCTGCACGAGTTGTGGCAATCGCCGTTCACGCTGCATCCGAAACTGGTCGAGGCGATTCGCGCCGAAGCCGAGCATGCGCGCGCCGGCAAGAAAGCGCGCATTGTCGCGAAGATGAACGCGCTGCTCGAACCCACGGTGATCGCCGAGTTATACGAAGCCGCGCAGGCCGGCGTGAAAATCGATCTGATCGTGCGTGGCGTGTGTTCGTTGCAGCCGGGCGTGGCGGGCCTCTCGGAGAACATCACCGTGCGCTCGATAGTCGGGCGCTTTCTCGAACATCACCGCATCTTCTACTTCTACGACGACGGCCGCGAACAGGTGTATCTGTCGAGCGCCGACTGGATGGACCGCAATTTCTTCCGGCGCGTGGAAGTCGCGTTCCCGGTCAACAACCGGCGCCTCAAGCGGCGCGTGATCGCCGAAGGCCTGTCGGCATTTCTCGGTGACAATCAGTCCGCGTGGCTGATGCAAAGCGACGGCCACTACCGGCGCCGCCGGCCGGGCAAGTCTTCGCGCAACGCGCAGATGAGTCTGCTGGGGAAATTCTGTTCGTGATGCATGATGGTCGGGCTCGCCCGGCGAGCTGAGCTCGCGACGACACTCGTCACCGCCGTTGAGCAAGGCTTTTCTCGCTTTGGAAAGGGGCTTTCCCGGCGACGGGCGGCGTCGGCCTCAAAATCACCTGCATGCGGTTATTCAGCGCGGAGTCGCTATCGCCTCATGATTTGAGTCGATTATGCGGTCAATCGACTCACGGTGGGCTACGCGAGCATGCCGAATCAATGCTAACAATGCATTCGCGCTCAAACCGGCGCCGGTTGCCGACGCGCGGTGCGGTACACCGGAAAGCGCACCGTGAACGTGCTGCCGCGCCCCTCTTCGCTCTTCACATCGAGCTGTGCGTCGTGACGCTGGAGCACATGTTTGACGATCGCAAGTCCGAGGCCCGTGCCGCCGGTATCGCGTGAACGGCTGCGATCGACGCGATAGAAGCGCTCCGTCAGCCGCGGAATGTCCGCGGCGGGAATACCCAGTCCGCTGTCCGTCACGGAAAACACCGCATGGCCGCCCTGTGCGTGCCACGACACCCGGATCGCGCCGCCGTCCGGCGTGTAGCGGATCGCGTTCGTGACGAGATTGCCGAATGCGCTGAGAATTTCCGTTTCGACGCCGGTGACCGTGAGCCCTTCGTCGGCATCGAACACGATCTTGTGATGATCGCTCGACAGGCTCTGCGCGTCGTCACGCAGATGCCGCAACACCGCACGCATGTCGATCATCTGATCGCTCGGCGGCTTGTTGTCGCCCTCCAGCTTGGCGAGCACCAGCAGATCGCTGACGATATGGCGCATGCGCGAAGCCTGCTGCTCCATCAACTCCAGATAGCGTGAACGTTCGCCTTCGCTCAGCGGCAACTCGCGCATGGTCTCCAGAAAACCGGAGAGCACCGTGAGCGGCGTCTTCAATTCATGCGAAACATTCGCGACGAAGTCGCGCCGCATCGCGTCGGTCCGTTCGAGTTCGGTGATGTCCTGCGAAAGCACCAGTTTGCGGTTTTCGCCGTACGGAAACACCTGCACCGAGAGCACGTTCTGACGCTTGTCGCCCATGCCGCGCATGATCAGCATCTCTTCGTACCGATGCGAATTCAGGTAACGGACGAAATCGGGCTGACGCACCAGATGCGTGATGTGCTGGCGCAGATCGCGCTTCGCATCCAGCCCGAAATGGAGTTCGGAGATGGCGTTGCACCACTCGATCTGGTCATGATCGTCGAGCATCGCCACGCCGTTCGGCGAAGCCTGGATCGCTTGGATGAAACGCGAATGCTGCTGCTCGACCTGGCGCACCTGGGCGTGCCAGCGCTTCGCGAGCTTGTGCAAACGGTAGTAGATTTCGCCCCAGATGCCGGGAGCGCTCGGCACTTCGCCGTAGACCGGCGCGTCGAGCAGACGCCACAGACGCTGTTTATGGAAAGTGCTGAAAACGCTCTGCGCGAGCAGCATGACGATCGCGAGGACGAGCGCTGCCTTGACGTTCACGAGTGCGCCGACCACCACGCACAGAACAGCCAGCAGCACGACCGACACGATGGAGCGCGCCCAGATGATGTTCATGGTCTAGCGATCGAAGAAAAAACCCATGCACCGGAATCTGAATCGCGGCGCCTGACATTGCGAAGGGTGACGAGAAGCGTTGCGAAGATGACGTACCCGGCGCGTGCGGCCCGCACGCCGCCACCGTGAACGCCGGTCAGGCGCTCTTCGCGAGCCGGTAACCGCTGCCCCGCACCGTCTCAATCATAGCATCGCAGCCGGCCGGCTTGAGCGCCGCGCGCAGGCGCTTGATATGCACGTCGACCGTACGCTCTTCGACGAACACGTGATCGCCCCACACCTGATCGAGCAACTGCGTGCGGCTGTGCACGCGCTCCGGATGCGTCATGAAGAAGTGCAGCAGACGGAATTCGGTCGGACCGAGATCGAGCTTGATCTCGCTGCCTTCGGCATGCGCGGCCACGCGGTGTGTGGCCGGATCGAGCTTGAGGCCGTTGATCGCGACCACGTCTTCGGTCAACTGCGGCGCACGGCGGCGCAACACCGCCTTGATGCGCGCCATCAGTTCTTTCGGCGAGAACGGTTTGGTGACGTAGTCGTCGGCGCCGATTTCGAGGCCGAGCACCTTGTCCTGCTCGTCGCCGCGTGCGGTCAGCATGATGATGGGGATATGCTTCGTGCGCTCGTTGTTGCGCAGATCACGCGCGAACGCAATGCCCGATTTTCCCGGCAACATCCAGTCGAGCAGGACGAGGTCGGGCAATACGTCGCTGATCAGGTTCTGCGCCTGCTCCGCGTTGTACGCGCGAATCGGGCAGTGTCCGGCGTGTTGAAGATTGACCGAAATCAATTCGGAAATGGCGGGCTCATCTTCAATGACGAGAATGCTGCTGGGCATCGGCACCTCTGGTCCTTATATCTGGATTAACTGAGCGCTTCGCGTTCGAGCGCGTCGCGTGACTTGTGCCGCACGTCCGTGCCCTTGACGATGTAAATGATGAACTCGGCAATGTTCTTCGAATGGTCGCCGATCCGCTCGATCGCCTTGGCGATGAACAGAAAGTCGAGGCCCACCGAGATCGAACGCGGATCTTCCGTCATGTACGAAATCAGCTTGCGCACGAAAGCGCGGAACTCTTCGTCGATGGCCTTATCGTCGCGCACGATCTGCGCCGCGGCGACCGTGTCGAGGCGCGCGAACGCATCCAGCGCGCGGCGCAGAATCGACACCGCCATTTCGCCCGACAGCTTGATTTCCGCAATGTTGATGGTGCGCGAGGCGCCGTCTTCCATCAACCGCTTGGTGCGCTTGGCGATCTTTTCGGCTTCGTCGCCGGCGCGTTCGAGATTCGTGATGGTCTTCGAAATCGCGATCAGGAGGCGCAGGTCGCGCGCGGCCGGCTGACGGCGCGCGATGATGTTGCTGCACTCTTCGTCGATTTCAATTTCCATCGCGTTGAGGCGTTCTTCCGCGGCGATCACCTGTTCGGCGATGTCGAGATCGAATTCGTTGAGCGCCTGCATGGCCTTGACGATCTGCGATTCGACCAGGCCGCCCATTTCGAGCACCTTGGAGGAAACCAGGTTCAGATCGGCGTCGAACTGGCTGGACAGGTGTTTGTCGGACATGTCGTACTCCCTTGTTTGGCTCGGCGACTTAGCCGAAGCGGCCAGTGATGTAATCCTCGGTTTCCTTGCGGACCGGCTTGATGAAGATCTTTTCGGTGTCGCCGAATTCGATCAACTCGCCGAGGTACATGTAGGCAGTGTAGTCCGAACAGCGGGCCGCCTGTTGCATGTTGTGCGTGACGATCACCACCGTGTAATCGCTCTTCAATTCGGCGATCAGTTCTTCGATACGGCCCGTGGAAATCGGGTCGAGCGCCGAACACGGCTCGTCGAGCAGCAGCACTTCCGGACGGATCGCGATTCCGCGCGCAATGCACAGACGCTGCTGCTGGCCGCCCGACAGACCGTAGCCGCTCTGCCCGAGCTTGTCCTTCACTTCGTTCCACAGCGCGGCCTTGGTCAGCGCCCATTCCACGCGGTCGTCCATTTCCGAGCGCGGCAGCGTCTCGAACATCTTCACGCCGAACGCAATGTTGTCGTAGATCGACATTGGAAACGGCGTCGGCTTCTGGAACACCATGCCGATCCGTGCGCGCAGCAGCGAAATATCGCGCTTGGTGGTCAGCAGATTTTCGCCGTCCATCAGGATCTCGCCCTCGGCGCGCTGCTCCGGATAGAGCGCGTACATCTTGTTGAGCGTGCGCAACAGCGTGGACTTGCCGCAACCCGACGGACCGATAAAGGCGGTCACCTTGCCTTCGGGAATCTGCAGGTTGATGTTCTTCAGCGCGTGATACTTGCCGTAGAAGAAATTCAGGTCGTTGATCTCGATCTTCGGGCGCGACGGCGCTTGCGATTGACCGCTCTGGGCGGGGTCGAAACCGGCGGGCGCGGTGGGACGCGCGATCGGATTGAGTTGAGTTTCTGCCATATTCATCGGATTACACTCCGCCCTTACTTGTTCGTGAAGATCGTGCGCGCGAGGATGTTCAGTCCCAGCACCGCGAGCGTGATCAGGAAGACGCCGGCCCACGCGAGCGATTGCCACTGCGCGAACGGGCTCATCGCAAACTTGTAGATCGTGACCGGCAGGTTCGCGACCGGCTGGTCCATGTTCAGCGAGAAGAACTGGTTCGACAGCGCCGTGAACAGCAGCGGCGCGGTTTCACCCGCGATACGTGCCACGCCGAGCAACACGCCGGTGACGATACCCGCGATCGAAGCCTTCAGCGTGATCGACAGCACCATCTTCCACTTCGGCGTGCCGAGTGCGAAAGCGGCTTCACGCAGCGCGTTCGGCACCAGTTTCAGCATGTTTTCCGTGGTGCGGATCACGATCGGAATCTGCAGCAACGCGAGCGCGAACACACCGGCCCAGCCGCTGAAGTGGCCCATCTTCGCGACAACCAGTGCGTATACGAAGAGACCGACCACGATCGAAGGCGCCGACAGCAGAATGTCGTTGATGAAACGCGTGAAGCTCGCGAGCCAGCCCCTCTGGCCGTATTCGGCGAGATACACGCCGGCCAGAATGCCGATCGGCGTACCGACGAACGTGGCGAGCCCAACCAGCATCAAACTGCCGACGATCGCGTTGGCGAGGCCACCGCCGTCGGTGTTCGGCGGCGGCGTCGATTGCGTGAACAGCTCGACGGACAAACCGCCGACACCGAGGCGCAAGGTCGTGTACAGAATCCAGATCAGCCAGACCAGACCGAACGCCATCGCGGCGAGCGACAAGGTCAGCGCGACCGCATTCTTCATGCGGCGGCGCCCTTGCAGACGCACGCGCATCGCTTCGAGCGCGGCGGCGTCGGTCGAACCCGGCATATTCAAAGTGGGCTGGCTCATTTCGCGCCCTCCCCTTTTTCGAGACGAAGCAGCATGATCTTCGAAATCGCCAGCACGATGAAAGTGATCACGAACAGAATAAGGCCGAGTTCCATCAACGCCGACGTATGCAGGCCCGGATCCGCTTCGGCGAATTCGTTGGCGAGCGCCGACGTAATGCTGTTGCCCGGCGAAAACAGCGACACGTTGTCGAGCAGATTGGTGTTGCCGATCACGAACGTCACGGCCATCGTCTCGCCGAGCGCGCGGCCGAGACCCAGCATGACGCCGCCGATCACGCCGCTCTTGGTGAAGGGCAGCACGATCTTCCACATCACTTCCCACGTCGTGCAGCCGATGCCGTAAGCCGACTCTTTCAGCAGCACCGGCGTGACTTCGAACACGTCGCGCATCACCGAGGCGATGTACGGGATGATCATGATCGCGAGAATCACGCCCGCGCACAGGATGCCGATGCCGATCGGCGCGCCCTGAAACAGCGCACCGACGAAGGGAATGCCGCCGAGCACCGCGCCGAGCGGCTTCTCGAACCACGTCGCGAAGATCGGCGCGAACACGAGCAGGCCCCACATGCCGTACACGATCGACGGAATCGCGGCGAGCAGCTCGATCGCGATGCCGAGCGGCCGGCGCAGCCACGCGGGCGCGAGTTCGGTCAGGAAAAGCGCGATGCCGAAGCTCACAGGCACCGCGATGATGAGTGCAATGATCGAGGTGGCGATCGTGCCGTAGATCGGCACCAGGGCGCCGAACTGCTTGCTGGGTGGATCCCAGTCGGCGGTCCACAGGAAGCTGAGACCGAATTGCCTGATCGACGGCATGGACGCGACGATCAGCGAAACGATGATGCCGCCGAGCAGCAACAGGGTGATGATGGCGGCGAGGCGCGCGAGACCGCCGAAGATCACGTCGCCGGCCCGCCTGGGCGCTTTCTGCTGCGATGCGCTGCCGGGCGGGGTGGATCTGCTCGCGCCGGACGCTAATTGGATATCGGACATGAGAGCCTGATGGACCTGTTTCCAGTTGCCGTATGACACGTGTCGTGCGGCCGGTGGTGCCGGGGGGTTAAAGCCGTTGGCCGTCCTCACAGGAGGACGGCCAACGTGTTACGTACTGCAGATGCTGTGCGCCTGACTTACTCGGCGATTGCCTTGCCCGACGTGTCCTTCACCTTCGACTTCCACTGCGTGCGGATTTCCGACACGACCGAATCCGGCAGCGAGATGTAGTCCAGATCGTTCGCGGCTTGCGTGCCGTTCTTGAATGCCCAGTCGAAGAACTTCAGCGTTTCGGTGCCTTGCGCCGGCTTGTCCTGTGCCGTGTGAACCAGCACGAACGTTGCGCCGACGATCGGCCATGCGTTCTTGCCCGGCTCGTTCGTCAGGATCTGGTAGAACGACTTCGACCAGTCCGCGCCTGCTGCCGCTGCCTTGAACGTGTCCGTCTTCGGCTCGACCACTGCACCCGACGAGTTCTTCAGTGCGACGTACGTCATGTGGTTCTGCTTCGCATACGCCCATTCCACGTAGCCGATTGCGCCCGGCAGACGTTGCACGAAGGCCGCGACGCCGTCGTTGCCCTTGCCGCCCGTGCCCGTCGGCCAGTTGACCGTCGAACCTTCACCCACCTTCGACTTCCAGTCTGCGTTGACCTTCGACAGGTAGTTCGTCCAGATGAAGCTGGTGCCCGAACCATCGGCGCGGCGGACCACGGCGATGTCGGTATCCGGCAGCTTGACCTTCGGGTTCAGCGCAACGATCGCCGGATCGTTCCACTTCTTGATCTTGCCCAGGTAGATGTCGCCGAGCACTTCGCCCGACAGCGTCAGTTCAGCCGGCTTCACGCCCGGCACGTTGACGACCGGCACCACGCCGCCGACCACCGTCGGGAACTGGAACAGGCCTTCCTTGGCGAGCTCGTCGTCCTTCAGCGGAGCGTCCGAACCGGCGAAGTCGACGGTCTTCGCGACGATCTGCTTCACGCCGCCCGACGAACCGATGCCCTGATAGTTAACCTTGCCGCCACCGGACTTCTGGTAGGCGTCAGCCCACTTCGTGTAAATCGGTGCTGCGAAGGTGCTGCCCGCGCCGGTGATGTCTGCGGCTTGCGCTGCGATCGCGAAAAGCGCGCCAGCGACGCCAGCGAACACGGTTTGCATCAATTTCATGAGACCTCCAAGGTGTGAGCGGTGTGAGCGAGTAACACGAACACCGCGAAGCTTAGGGTCTCTTTGTGACAAAAACGTGACTTATCGTGAAACGGATGTGACAGTGGGATTACTGGGGTGAAAGGCGCTTGCGCGGAAAATCCGCCTGTTTGGCTGAGGGTGGGTGCGTTGCAGTACAGATTAGACGAAAAAGACGAGGCGCGAACGTTTGCGTGTGTGTGGGGCTGTGGGGCTGTGGGGCTGTGGGGCTGTGGGGCTGTGGGGCTGTGGGGCTGTGGGGCTGTGGGGCTGTGGGGCTGTGGGGCTGGTGCGGCTGGTGCGGCTGGCGGGGCTGGCGGGGCTGGCGGGGCTGGCGGGGCTGGCGGGGCTGGCGGGGCTGGCGGGGCTGGCGGGGCTGGCGGGGCTGGCGGGGCTGGCGGGGCTGGCGCGCGGCGGGACGATCTTGCGATGTCCCGCCGCGTTGTGCCACGAAGGCGGCGTGGCTTACGCCGTGGCCTGCTTCACCGCGCTGGCGATCGACTCCGCATACTGAACTGCGTCGGCGACATTTTCAGCTTCCACCATCACGCGCAGCACCGGCTCGGTGCCGGACGCGCGGATCAGCACGCGGCCGCGCCCGTTCAGCGCGTCCTCAGCCTTGGCGATGGCGCGGCGGATCACGTCGCTGCCCTTCCAGTCCGCGTCGGGCTTCATACGCACGTTGATCAGCTTTTGCGGGAACAGCGTGACGCCGCCGAGCAACTCGGCGAGCGTCTTGTCGCTGCGCTTCATGGCCGCCAGCACCAGCAGCGCGGAGACGATGCCGTCGCCCGTGGAATGGCGGTCAAGAGAGAGAATATGGCCGGAGCCTTCGGCCCCGAGCTGCCAGCCGTGTTCGCGCAGCTGCTCGAGCACGTAACGGTCGCCGACCGCCGCGCGGACGAACTTCACGCCGGCTTCCTGCAGCGCCACCTCCACCGCCATATTCGTCATCAGGGTGCCGACCGCGCCCTCCACCTTGCCCTCGGTCGCGATGCGATCCTTGACGAGGATGTACAGCAACTCGTCGCCGTTATAGAGACGGCCTGCGGCGTCGACCACCTGCAGGCGGTCGGCGTCGCCGTCGAGCGCAATGCCGAGATCGGCATGATTCGCCCGCACGGCGCGCACCAGCGCATCCGGTGCGGTCGCACCGACTCCGTCGTTGATATTGAAACCGTTCGGCGCGACGCCGATCGGAATCACGTCGGCGCCGAGCTCATGGAACACGTGCGGCGCGACGTCATACGCGGCACCGTGCGCGCAGTCGACGACCAGCTTCAGACCGCGCAGATCGAACGCGGCCGGAAAGGTGCTCTTGCAGAACTCGATATAGCGGCCCGCTGCGTCGTCGAGACGCCGCGCCTTGCCGAGTTGCTCGGATGCCGCGCAGGCGAGCGGCTGGTCGAGCTGCTCTTCGATCTGCGCTTCCACTTCGTCCGGCAGCTTGTTGCCGTCGGCGGAGAAAAATTTGATGCCGTTGTCGTAGTAGGGGTTGTGCGACGCACTGATGACCACGCCCGCGGCGAGCCGCAGCGCGCGCGTCAGATAGGCGATACCAGGGGTCGGCATCGGGCCGGCCAGCATCACATCCACGCCCGCGGCGGAGAAGCCCGCTTCGAGCGCCGCTTCGAGCATATAGCCCGACACCCGCGTGTCTTTACCGATCAGCACAGTTGGCCGCGTGCCCGTCTTCGCCCAGCGGTCCGCGCCCGCCAGCACCTTGCCGGCCGCGTAGCCGAGCCTCAATACAAATTCCGGCGTGATAGGCCCTTCGCCGACTTTGCCGCGAATGCCGTCCGTTCCGAAATAACGACGTGCCATGTTTTATATTCCTCCTTGGCTTATAGGCTCAACCGCGCGCGCGGCTGTGATTCGCCGCTTCGCGCATGGCTGCCCAGACTTTCAATGCATCTACTGTTTGCGCGACATCGTGCACGCGCAGAATCGCAGCGCCCCGTTCAGCGGCGCACACCGCCGCCGCAATACTGCCCGCAACGCGTTCCGGCGCCGCGCGTCCCACCACTGCGCCGATCATCGACTTGCGCGACATGCCAGCAAGAATCGGATACGGCGGCTCGGCTCGCGGTGCCGTATCCGGCAGGTTCGCAAGCAGCGCGTAATTATGTTCGACCACGGCCTTGCCGAAGCCGAAACCCGGATCCACGCTAATACGGGCGCGCGCGACGCCCGCCTGCTGAAGCGCGGCGACCCGCTCCTCGAGAAAATCCCGCACCGCGCTCACCACGTCGTCATAGACAGGCTCGCCGAGCTGCATGGTTTGCGGCTCGCCAAGCATATGCATGACGCACAGACCACATTCGCTGTCGCGCACGGCGTCGATTGCGCCGGGCATCCGGAAGCCCCAGATGTCGTTGATCAGATCGGCGCCGGCGGCCAATGCGTGGCGCATCACTTCGGGCTTGTAGGTGTCGACCGACAGCGGCACATTCGCGCCGCGCAATTGCTCGACGAGCGGAATCACCCGCTCCAGTTCTTCGTTGAGCGGCACCGGCGGCGCGCCCGGCCGCGTCGATTCGCCGCCGATGTCGATGATGTCCGCGCCGTCGAGCATCATACGCTCGGCCTGGCGCAACGCATCGCCGCGCATCGCGTATTGGCCGCCGTCGGAAAAAGAATCAGGTGTGACGTTCAGAATGCCCATAACCAACGGGCGTTCAAAGCTCAGTTTGAATCGACCGCACTGTAACGGTTGGGGAATAGGCAGAGAAGGGAATTCGACTTTCGACACGTGGCGGTGTTTCGCGCAAACGGATAAATGCAAAACGGGCCGGTGTGAAACACACCGGCCCGCACTTTCTACTGGTCGCCGATCAGGCCGGCGCCGTTGCGCTACCGGGCTTGACCTCGGTACCCGGGCTGCCGCCCGACGAGGCGTCGGTTGCCGACGGCGTCGAACTCTTCGGCGAACGCGGCGGACGGCCGGCCATGATGTCGTTGATCTGATCGGCGTCGATCGTTTCCCACTCCATCAGCGCGGCGGTCATTGCTTCGACCTTGTCGCGGTTTTCGTCCAGCAGGCGCTTCGCGAGGTTGTACTGCTCGTCCAGCACGCGGCGGATTTCGGCGTCGACCTTCTGCTGCGTCGCTTCCGAAATGGTGCGCGTGAAACCACGCCCGAACGGCGTTGCGTCGTTTTCGTCGTCGACGTAGACCATCGGTCCAAGTGCGTCCGTCATACCAAAGCGAGCCACCATTGCACGCGCCGTTTGCGTCGCCTTGTTGAAGTCGTCCGACGCGCCGGTGCTGATCAGGTTCAGGAACAATTCTTCCGCCACGCGGCCACCGAACAGGATCGCAAGCCGATCCAGCAGGTAGTCCTTCGAATACGTTTCGTTGTCATGCTCCGGCAACTGCCACGTCACACCCAGCGCACGACCGCGCGGAATGATCGTGACCTTGTGCACCGGATCGGCCTTCGGCAACAGCTTGGCGATCACCGCATGACCCGACTCGTGGTACGCCGTGGCACGCTTCGATTCTTCGCGGATCACGGCCGACTTGCGCTCCGGACCCATGAAGATCTTGTCCTTCGCGTCTTCGAAGTCCGTCATTTCGACGATCCGCTTGCCGCGGCGAGCCGCGAACAATGCCGCTTCGTTCACGAGGTTCGCGAGATCGGCGCCCGAGAAACCCGGGGTGCCGCGCGCGATCACCGCTGCGTCGACGTCGTTCGAGATCGGCACCTTGCGCAGATGGACTTTCATGATGTGTTCGCGACCGCGGATATCCGGCAGACCGACGTACACCTGACGGTCGAAACGGCCCGGACGCAACAGCGCCTTGTCGAGCACGTCCGAACGGTTCGTTGCAGCGATCACGATAACACCCGAGTTCGCTTCGAAGCCGTCCATCTCGACCAGCATCTGGTTCAGCGTCTGTTCACGTTCGTCATTACCGCCGCCCATGCCGGCGCCGCGATGACGGCCGACCGCGTCGATTTCGTCGATGAACACGATGCACGGCGCGTGCTTCTTGGCCTGTTCGAACATATCGCGAACCCGAGCCGCGCCAACACCGACGAACATTTCGACGAAGTCCGAACCCGAGATGCTGAAGAACGGCACTTTCGCCTCGCCAGCGATGGCGCGCGCCAACAGCGTCTTACCGGTTCCCGGCGGGCCAACCAGCAGCACGCCGCGCGGAATACGTCCGCCCAGTTTCTGAAATTTCTGCGGATCGCGCAGGAAGTCGACCAGTTCGGAGACTTCTTCCTTGGCCTCGTCGCAACCGGCGACGTCGGTGAAATTGATTGCGTTGTTGTTTTCGTCGATCAGACGTGCACGGGATTTACCGAACGAGAACGCACCGCCTTTCCCGCCTCCCTGCATCTGTCGCATCATGTAGAACCAGAAACCGATGATCAGGATCGTCGGTCCGAGGTAGTACAGCGCGGACACCAGCGCATTGGGTTCGTCATCAGCCTTGCCGCTCACCTGAACGCCATACTTCATCAGATCGCCGACCATCCAGATGTCGCCGGGCGACACGATCTGGTACTTCTGGCCGTCTGCTGGAGTGACCGTGAGGTTCCGCCCCTGGACAATGACGTTCTTGACTTTGCCGTTCTTTGCGTCGTCCATGAACTGCGAATAGGAAACGCCTTCCTGGACACGGGGCTTGTCGAACTGCTTGAACACCGTAAACAGCACCAGTGCGATAACCAGCCACACTGCTGCTTTCGAAAACATATTGTTGTTCAAAGCACCACTCCTTCACTTAGACGGGCGCCTACATTTGCCTTGCGGCACCACGAAAGCATTCTAATCCAGTCCGCAGACCCCTGCCATAAGGTTTCACTACCACAGAAATAGGACAACGTGCCATTGCAGCACCCTTTTCCAAGGCCGTGGTCGCATTAACGGCAGATGCGGAACCTTCCTGCAGCGCGCCTATGCGGGCCGCTTGAGATGCTTACCCAAAATAAACGTTTCTGACGATTTATCCCGCGACGCTTTCGGCTTGCGGGCCGCCACCACCCTGAACTGACGCTTGAACTTTTCGACAATCTGGCTGTAACCGCTGCCGTGAAAGCATTTGACTAAAAGGGCACCATCCGGTTTCAGGTGGTTTTGCGAGAATTCCAGTGCGAGATCACAAAGATGCTCGATCCGCGCGGCATCCGCCACCGCCACTCCCGACAGGTTGGGAGCCATATCCGAAATTACAAGGTCAACCTGGCGTTCTCCGACCAATTCTTCCAGTTGCGCGATAACCGAGTCTTCGCGGAAGTCGCCCTGAATGAAGTGGACGTCGGCGATCGGCTCCATTGGCAGCAGGTCCAGCGCGATGATCGTGCCGTCGATCCCGCCTTCGCGCTCGGCGTCGCGCTGGGCGCCTTTGGCAAGCTTGTTGCGCGCGTACTGGCTCCAGCTGCCCGGCGTCGAGCCGAGGTCGACGATGACCTGCCCCGCGCGGATCAGCTTGTCCTGTTCGTCGATTTCCTTGAGCTTGTAGGCTGCACGGGCGCGATAGCCTTCCCGCTGCGCCATTTTCACGTACGGATCGTTGATGTGGTCATGCAGCCACGCGGTATTGAACTTGTTTTTTGCCATTAAACGTTGAACTCTTGCTGCGTGACGTCACGCTTTAGCGGATAATACGCGGTTAATTCGCGCGGCCACCGCCAAAACTGGCGGCCATCCGCGATTCTGTTGTTCTGACGCGCCGCCCTGCCGGATCGCCTCGAATCAAGTCAATCGAATGACTGAACGGGGGACGCAGGTGCCGCCATTTTAGTCGAGTCTCCCACTTTCCATGCCCGCCCTCAAAGTCTCTTCCGATCAACGCGCCGAGTTGCGCTCCCAGGCACATGCGCTCAAACCGGTCGTACTCGTCGGCGCCGAAGGTTTGACAGACGCTGTGCTCTCCGAGATCAAGGTTCACCTTGGCGCTCATCAGCTCATCAAAATCCGCGTGTTCGGCGACGAACGCGAAGCACGCCTTGCAATCTATGAAGAAATCTGTGACAAGCTGAACGCCGCGCCGATCCAGCATATCGGCAAGCTGCTGGTGATCTGGAAGCCGGAAGCCGCACAACCGGCGGTGAAGGCCAAACGCGGCGCGCTGCCGAGCGCGCGCGAAGCCGCTGTGGAAGCCAAACCCGGCAAGGGCCGCGCGCCGCGCGTCGTGACGGTGGTGAAGCCCAGCGAAATCCCGATGCGCAAACCCAAGGCCAAAGCGGTCGTGGTGCGCGGCAATGAACGGGTGACTCAAGGCGGCAACATCAAGCGCGCCAAGAAGCGCCAAACCAGCGCAAAGCGCGCGCATCAGTCGTCGAAGTAAGCGAAAGATGTTGGGTGCGGACAGGTTCCGCACCTCGGCGTGGACTGCTAGCCAGCCGGAACCTGCAAGCTCAACATTGCTCAGGAAAACCGCCAAGGCGATTTGTACGCAAGCCGGAGAGCCTCCCGCCGGTCAGCCGTGCTAGCCCGTGACCTTGCCCGCCGTGCCGCTAGCACCGTGCTCCGCCGCCGCAACACCCGCACCCGCAGGTAACTTCCACACCAGCGCCACGCCCAGCAGGCTTTCGATCAGATAGAACAGACTCGACACGCCATGCAGGATGCCAAAGCGCGTCGCATAGGCCGAATGCCCTACGTCGCTGCCCGCTTCGAGCGCGGCAATGCGCATTGCATTCATGAATGGCTGCAACGCGAAGTAGCCGACCAGCACACACACCAGCATGCCGGCGATCAACCAGCGCAACCGGCGATAGGCGTCACCACCGCGGCGAACCAGTACGTTCGCGAGACCCAGCAGCAAAATGCCGCACACCGCACCGAGCACCCCTTCAATGCGGAACAGTTGCGCCGCGACCGCGCCGGCCGTCATCCGGTCGAGCGAGGTGAACAGCACGGGCGCGACGGCATAGCCGATGGTCAGCAGACTGCCGACCCATACCACCGTCAATAACCGGAACAGTCGATGTGGCATCTGGGGCACCAGCGGCGCGTTCAAACGTAGCTGACCGCGATGATTTCGTATTCGCGCACGCCGCCCGGTGCCTGCACCGACGCAACGTCGCCCTCCGACTTGCCGATCAGGGCGCGCGCAATCGGCGAGCTGATCGAGATCAGGCCGTGGTCGATATCCGCTTCGTCGTCGCCGACGATCTGATATTTGACGGACGCACCCGAATTCAGGTCTTCCAGCTCCACCGTTGCACCGAACACCACGCGACCATCCGCCTCCACCGCCGCCGGATCGATCACCTGCGCGCCGGCCAGCTTGGATTCGATCTCGGCGATCCGGCCTTCGATAAAGCCCTGCTTTTCCTTCGCCGCGTCGTATTCCGCGTTTTCCGACAGATCGCCCTGGGCACGCGCTTCCGCGATCGAATTGATCACCGAGGGACGCTCAACCGATTTCAGGCGCTGCAATTCATCGCGCAACATTTCCGCGCCGCGCTTAGTCAATGGAACAGTGCTCATAAACAACTCTATGCAAAAAACAGCCGTAAAAAAAATCACCGCGGTTAAGTGCATTCCGCGGGGGCCAGAGCACCGGGCAAAACCCGGCGCCAAGCACCTGCGGAACGCCGCTTAACCGCGGCACTTACATCTTGGACAGGTATTCGAAGCCTTAGTTTAGGCGAGCGTGCAGGCCTTGTAAATCATAGACTTCCAGGTCTTTCAAATAGCGCAAACCTTCAACAGCGGCACGCGCGCCGGACATGGTCGTGTAATACGTGACCTTGTTCGCCTGCGCGCTCATGCGGATCGAACGCGAGTCGGCGATCGCGGCGCGGGTTTCGTCGACGGTCGTGAAGACCAGCGCGATTTCCCCGTTCTTGATCATGTCGACGATGTGCGGACGGCCGTCCTTCACCTTGTTGACGACCTTGACCGGCACGCCGGCCGCTTCGATGGCGGCGGCCGTGCCCTTGGTCGCGACGAGCGGATAACCGAGTTCGTGCAGCATACGCGCGACTTCGACGGCCTTCGGCTTGTCGGCGTCCATCACGGTCAGCAGCACCGTGCCCGACTCCGGCAAACGCGAACCCGCGGCGAGCTGCGATTTGAACAACGCTTCGCCAAAGGTTTGACCCACGCCCATCACCTCGCCGGTCGAACGCATTTCCGGTCCGAGCACCGGATCGACTGCCGGGAACTTGACGAACGGGAACACGGCTTCCTTCACGCTGAAGTACGGCGGATCGATTTCCTTCGTCACGCCTTGCTGCGCGAGCGTCTGGCCGACCATCGCGCGCGCCGCGATCTTCGCGAGCGGCAGGCTGGTCGCCTTCGACACGTACGGCACCGTACGCGAGGCGCGCGGGTTCACTTCGAGCACGTAAATGACGTCTTCTTTCGAACCGTCCGCCTGCGGCACCTGCTGGATCGCAAACTGCACGTTCATCAGTCCGATCACGTTCAGCGCCTTCGCCATCGCGCCGGTTTGACGCTTCAACTCAGCCACGGTTTCCTTCGACAGCGAATACGGCGGCAGCGAGCACGCCGAGTCGCCCGAGTGCACGCCGGCCTGTTCGATGTGTTCCATCACGCCGCCGATGAACACGGCTTCACCGTCGGAGATGCAATCCACGTCGCATTCGATCGCGTCGTTCAGGAAGCGGTCAAGCAGCACCGGCGAGTCGTTCGACACCTTCACGGCCTCGCGCATATAGCGCTCGAGGTCGCGCGGCTCGTGGACGATCTCCATTGCGCGGCCGCCCAGCACGTACGACGGACGCACCACCAGCGGATAGCCGATTTCGTCGGCGAGCTTGAGCGCTTCGTCTTCGGCGCGCGCGGTGCGGTTCGGCGGCTGACGCAAGCCGAGGTCCTGCAGCAGCTTCTGGAAACGCTCGCGGTCTTCCGCGGCATCGATCATGTCCGGCGACGTGCCGACGATCGGCACGCCGTTCGCTTCGAGATCGAGCGCGAGCTTCAGCGGCGTCTGACCGCCGTATTGCACGATCACGCCGACCGGCTTTTCCTTGTCGACGATTTCGAGCACGTCTTCGAGCGTCAGCGATTCGAAGTACAGACGATCGGACGTGTCGTAGTCGGTCGAAACGGTTTCAGGGTTGCAGTTGACCATGATCGTTTCGTAGCCGTCTTCGCGCATGGCGAGCGCGGCGTGCACGCAGCAGTAGTCGAACTCGATGCCCTGGCCGATCCGGTTCGGGCCGCCGCCGAGCACCATGATCTTTTTGTTGTTCGTCGGGTTCGCTTCGCACTCTTCCTCGTAGGTCGAGTACATGTAGGCGGTTTTCGTGGCGAACTCGGCCGCGCAGGTGTCGACGCGCTTGTACACCGGACGCACGTTCAGCTCGATACGGCGTTGGCGCACTTGCGCCGGCTTCGCGCCAAGCAACTTCGCGAGACGCCGATCCGAGAAGCCGCTCTGCTTCAGATACTTCAGCTCTTCCTTCGAAAGGCTCGCGAGCGTGCGGCCAGCCAGCGCCTTTTCCTTCAGGATGATCTGTTCGATCTGCGCGAGGAACCACGGGTCGATCGAGGTTTCTTCGAAAATCTCTTCGGCCGTCATGCCGACACGGAACGCGTCGCCCACGTACCAGATGCGATCCGGACCGGCTTCGCCGATCTCGCGGATGATCTCGTCGCGGTTATCGGTCTTTTCGTCCAGACCGTCCACGCCGACTTCCAGACCGCGCAGCGCCTTCTGGAACGACTCCTGGAAGGTGCGGCCAATCGCCATCACTTCGCCGACCGACTTCATCTGCGTGGTCAGACGCGAATCGGCTTCGCGGAATTTTTCGAACGCGAAACGCGGAATCTTGGTGACGACATAGTCGATGGTCGGTTCGAAAGACGCCGGGGTCTGACCGCCGGTGATTTCGTTCTTCAGCTCGTCCAGCGTGTAGCCGACCGCAAGCTTGGCCGCGACCTTGGCGATCGGGAAGCCGGTTGCCTTCGAAGCCAAAGCCGACGAACGCGACACACGCGGATTCATTTCGATCACGATCATCCGGCCGTCTTTCGGATTGATCGAGAACTGCACGTTCGAGCCGCCGGTGTCGACACCGATCTCGCGCAGCACCGCGAGCGATGCGTTACGCAGAACCTGATATTCCTTGTCGGTGAGCGTTTGCGCCGGCGCGACGGTGATCGAGTCGCCCGTGTGGATGCCCATCGGATCCAGGTTTTCGATCGAGCAGACGATGATGCAGTTGTCCTTTTTGTCGCGGACCACTTCCATCTCGTACTCTTTCCAGCCGAGCAGCGACTCTTCGATCAGCAGCTCGCGCGTGGGCGACAGGTCGAGACCGCGCTTGCAGATCTCTTCGAACTCGTCGCGGTTATACGCGATGCCGCCGCCCGAGCCGCCCAGCGTGAACGACGGACGAATCACGACCGGATAGCCGCCGCTGCCCGTTTGCGAAGCGATGTCCGCTTGCACGGCGAGCGCCTCTTCCATGGAATGCGCGGTGCCCGATTTGGCCGAACCGAGGCCGATCCTGGTCATCGCGTCCTTGAACTTCTGACGGTCTTCCGCCTTGTCGATCGCTTCCGGCGAGGCGCCGATCAGCTCGACCTTGTACTTCTCCAGCACGCCGTGCGCGTGCAGATCGAGCGCGCAGTTCAGCGCGGTCTGGCCGCCCATCGTCGGCAGGATCGCGTCCGGGCGCTCCTTCGCGATGATGCGCTCGACCACTTCCCACGTGATCGGCTCGATGTAGGTCACGTCGGCCGTGTTCGGGTCGGTCATGATCGTCGCCGGATTGCTGTTGACGAGAATGACCTTGTAGCCTTCCTCACGCAGCGCCTTGCATGCCTGCGCGCCCGAGTAGTCGAACTCGCACGCCTGGCCGATGATGATCGGACCCGCGCCGATGATGAGGATGCTCTTGATGTCTGTCCGCTTGGGCATAACGCTCTCGCTAATGTATTCCTGAATTCTTTCCGTCGGCGCGCGTCGCTGCTACGTTGCGCGCGCTCTGCTCTGTCTGGTCCGGCTCGCCGCGTGTGCGTCGCTCGTGCGCCGCTTCCGCGCCGCGTGTTGATCGATCACGCGCGGCGCGAGCCGTGCGCTGCCGGGACTTTATGCCGCTGCGGTCTTGCCGGCCTTCTTCGTGTCCATCAACGCCGTGAAGCGGTCGAACAGATAGGCGATGTCATGCGGACCGGGCGACGCTTCCGGGTGACCCTGGAAGCAGAACGCCGGCTTGTCGGTCAGCGTGAAGCCCTGCAGCGTGCCGTCGAACAGCGAAACATGCGTGACGCGGGCATTGGCGGGCAGCGTGTCGGCATCGACCGCGAAGCCGTGGTTCTGCGACGTGATCACCACGCGGCCGTCGTCCAGATCTTTCACCGGATGGTTCGCGCCGTGGTGGCCGGTCTTCATCTTCATGGTTTTGGCGCCGACCGCGAGGCCCATGATCTGATGGCCGAGGCAGATGCCGAAGGTCGGAATGCCGCGGTCGATCAGTTCCTTCGTGGCGCGGATCGCGTAGTCGCACGGTTCCGGATCGCCCGGGCCGTTCGACAGGAAGACGCCGTCCGGATTGAGTGCCAGCGCGTCGGCGGCGGAAGCTTCCGCCGGCAGCACGGTGACGTGACAGCCGCGTTCGGCGAGCATGCGCAGGATGTTGTACTTGACGCCGTAGTCGAACGCCACCACGCGGTACTTCGGCGCATTCTGCGTGCCGTAGCCGCTGCCCAGCCGCCATTCGGTCTGGGTCCATTCATAGGACTCCTTCGTCGACACGACCTTCGCGAGGTCCATGCCCGAAAGGCCCGGGAACGAGCGAGCGAGTTCGATGGCGCGAGCTTCATCGTCCGAACCGGCGAGGATCGCGCCGTTCTGCGCGCCCTTGTCGCGCAGAACGCGGGTCAGCATGCGGGTATCGAGGCCGGCGATGGCGACCACGCCTTCGTCCTGCAGGTATTGCTGGAGCGTGCGCTCCATGCGGAAGTTCGACGCGAGAACCGGCAGATCACGAATGATCAGGCCGGCGGCATGGACTTTCGCCGCTTCGACGTCTTCGGCATTCACGCCGACGTTGCCGATATGCGGATACGTGAGGGTCACGATCTGGCGCGCGTAGCTCGGGTCAGTCAGGATTTCCTGATAGCCGGTGATAGCGGTGTTGAACACGACTTCGCCGATGGTATGCCCGGGGGCGCCGATCGAGTAACCACGAAAGACCGTGCCGTCGGCGAGCGCGAGCAGAGCGGGAGAAAATGACGGCAACACGGGAGACTCCTTGGGGAACACCCTGTTGCCGACCTGTCTATCCGACTGCGAGCCGCAGCGAAACGCATCCACGGGATGCGCGCGCAGACTCGCTCGCGAACTGCCGTTGACGTTGCAAAGGGCGCGATGGGTCCATTGTGTGGACGGATCGGCTGGGAACGGGTCCCCGGGCCCTGCTTGCTACGCCAGTGGCGCGCGGCGGATGAACGGTATGGGAGAGGTAGGCGCTAGGGTGCGGGTTGATAAGCTCAAACCTTGAAATTATAGCGTGAAACTGCCCTTCCTTCCAAATCCGAGATGGCATGCGCGCGTGGGAAGGCCTCGCTCAAAGTCGCTCAAAGCCCCGCTGCGACTGGCGCCGCTGGCGCTGGACTTCGTTTCCACTGGCTCGAATCGGGATAGCGCAAGCCAGGCGGTAACGACCGCCCAGACAGCCTCGGCGGAGTGCTCGCGACCCGCGGAAACGACTCGCCAGGCGGCATCAGGACGGGCGCGAGACAGCTTCGCGCAAGCTCAGGCACTTTGTTCCGCGTGGGCTTCGGCCGGCCGAACCAGCTTGCGGCCAGGCAAAACGTACCAGACCGCGCTCAACACCTGCAGCACGACCAGAATGCCCCAGGCGCTCAAATGCGCGGCCGCCGGATAATGGCCACCGCTCGCGGGCCAATGCGACAGCACGGCACCCACGCCGATCTGGAAGCCGAAAATCAGCAGGAAGATCAGTAACGTGAGCGTGGTATTGACCCGGCCGATCATCTGCGCCGGGAAGTGCCGGGCCATTACCGCGTAGCTGAGAATGCCGGTGCCGCCGAAAATCCCGTACGCCGCCCACAGAAGCGCCGCGGGCAGCGGCGCCTTGAACATGATCAGCAACTGCGTCACAACGAACAGCGCCATACCGACGCCGCAAAACGCATAGAGCGAGATGCCGCGCCGCTCGAGACTGCGCGCCGCCGCGCCGAAACTCACGCAACCGGCCATCATCGCGAAGCCGAGAACCGAGACGAGCGCCGCGGCTTCGCGCGGCTCGAAACCCTGCACGTCACGCAGCCACGCACCGACCCAGAGCGACTGCATCGCATAGAAGACGCCTTGCGTGACGACCGAGAACGACGCGATCTTCCAGAACGCCGCGCTGCGCAAGATATGCAGCGTGCCTTTGAACTGCGCGCCGAGACCGGCCTGGTGATGCGTTTCCTTCGTGTCCGGCGCGAGCGTCCATTGCGCCAGCGCGACCAGCACGGTCAGCAAGCCCAACCCGACGCAGACGGTCCGCCAGCTCGCGAACGTCAACACCCACGTCAGCGGCGAGCCGACCATCACGCCGCCGAAGCCGCCGATCGCCATCACCAGTCCGTTCATCAGCGGCAGGCGCGCCGGCGCGAAATGCTGGGCCAATGCCTTGAACGCAGCGCCAAGACAGACAGAGACGCCGATGCCGATCAGCAGGCGCCCCACCATCATCATGCCGACGCCTTGCGCGGCGCCGAACACCCAGATGCCGAGCGCGGCAAACAGCAGCGTGGCGGCCGTGACCCGGCGCGTGCCGAAGTGATCGAGCAGCACACCGGCCGGAATCTGCGCACCCGCGAAGCCGAGAAAGTAGAGACTGGTGAGGAGCCCCAGATCCGCAGCCGAGAGGCCGAGATCATGGGTAATGAACGGCGCGAAGCCAAGGTTGACGCCACGGAACACGTAGGAAACGAAATAACCGGCGGAGAACAGCAGGAAGACACGCAACTGGGTCGACGACATGAGCTTTTGAATTGGGCGGCTGGCCGAATCGGTTTGACCAAAGCACGAAAGATAAAGCAAAAGCGTCGGCTTTACCTGAAACGCTCTGCACAATGAAAAACGCCGTCACCACAAGTGACGGCGTTGGAAAAAGCACGGTGCGTGATCGGAGCGCGATTCATGCGCTGCCCCCGCAGCGCATGTGGTCACTACCGTGTGAGCCGCTGTTGGTCTACTTACCCTTCTTTGCGTTGGCCGCGGTTTTTGGGCGGCTCTCAGCCGCAGCCTTCGGCGCCTTGCTGGACGTGGAGCCCGATACCTTGGTCACCTTGCCCTTACTGGCGCTCGACGCTGCCGGCTTGCTGAGCTTGCCCACCGGCTCGGAAACCTTCACCACGCCTGACCGGCCACGACCCTTGCGGTTATCGTAGCGCGAATTGCTTCTCGTGTCCGCGACACGGGTGCCGATCTTCTCGACGCCGCCGCCCTGCACGTCTGTCGCAATACGCTCGGGACCCGGCTCGCTCGGCATGGCCTTGCCGACCGGCACGTGCAGCACGATCACCTGGCCGCGCGACACGCTGTCCCGATGAGTGCGGTTCCATGCCTTCAACTGACCGATCGACACGCCGTAACGCACGGCAATGGCGGCCATGCTCTGATTGCGGCGCACACGGATCAGCATCTTGCGGGTATCGGGGACGTCGGGCTCCATCGCCAGCACGGCGCTTTCAGCCACGTCGGCGCTGATGTCTTCGTCGTCGTCCGAACCGCGCGGCACCACGATCGTGGAGCCGGGTTTCAAACGCATGCCGACCGGAATCTTGTTCACTTCCATCAGCGTGTCGGCATCGACCCCGATCTTCTGCGCGATCGCCGCCGGCGCCGCGCGCTCGGTGACCGTATAGGTGGTCCACGACGACAGGGAGCCGGAGTAGGTCTTCAGATTGCGTTCGAACGCGCTCGCGTTGTCGAACGGCAGCAGAATCTGCGGCTGCGTGGCGCCGAGAATCACCGGCTTTCTGAACGACGGGTTCAACGAGCGGAACTCGTCGGTGGAGAGATTCGCGAGCTTGGCCGCCATGTCCACGTCGATATCGTGCGAGGTGGTCACCGTCACGAAATACGGGTGGTTCGGAATGGACGGCAGCGTGAGCCCGTACATTTGCGGGTTCATCACGATGTTCTTCACCGCCTGCAGCTTGGGCACGTAGTTGCGCGTCTCGTTCGGCATGCGCAGGCTCAGGTAGTCGGTGGGCAGGCCCGCCGCCTCGTTGCGTGCGATCGCGCGCTGCACGTTGCCTTCGCCCCAGTTGTACGCCGCGAGCGCCAGTTGCCAGTCGCCGAACATGTCATGCAGACGCGACAGGTAGTCGAGCGCGGCGCTGGTGGACGCCAGCACGTCGCGGCGCTCGTCCTGCCACATATTCTGCTTGAGATTGTAGGTGCGGCCCGTGCCCGGCATGAACTGCCACATGCCGGCCGCCTTCGCTACCGACAAAGCCTGCGGGCTGTACGCCGATTCGATGAATGGCAGCAACGCGAGCTCGGTCGGCATATGACGCGCTTCGAGCTCTTCGACGATGTGGTACAGGTACTTCTGCGAGCGCTCGGTCATGCGCTGCACGTAATCGGGACGCTGCGCGTACCAGTTGACCTGCATGTCGACGAGGTCGGTTTGCAGGTCCGGCATCTGGAAACCACGGCGAATACGGCCCCAAAGATCGGCGTCAGCACTCGTCAACTGCGAGACGGAGCCTTGGTCGACATTGATCGTCTCTTTGGCGGTGGCGCTCTTGCGAAGGGCGTCAGCTACGGCTTGCTGACTGGCGGGGTTGGTTGAAGTGGAAAGGCTGCTCGTCGTTGGTCCCTGGCTCGCGCAGGCGGCGAGCGTCAGGACCAGCAACGCACTGAAGATAAATCGCATGAACGTCTCGGCTTCCACAAGGGCTGGAATTTGCAGCCGATAGTACGAAACGGCAACGTTTACGTCAATCGGAAAATTACGAAAAAATCAAGTAAATCTTGGGCTTGGCGAATTTTCCCGATTCTTCGCGTGAGGAATACCCTCATCCGGACCGGGTCAACGGAAGCGGTTTTTCCATTCGCGCATCAACGTGAAGGCCGTCAATCGATCGGGCACCTTTTCGTGCAGCTGCTCCCGCAGGCTTGCCTGCACTGCCGGATTGCCGGCACGCAAAAACGGATTCACCGCGCGTTCGTGGGCGATCGTGGTGGGCAGCGTCGGCACGCCGCGCGCGCGCAATTCCCCTGCTTTATCCCGCCAGGCTTGCAGTTCGGCGTTGGCCGGCTCGCAGGCGAGCGCGAAGCGGATATTCGACAGCGTGTACTCGTGCGCGCAATGCACCTCGGTTGCGCCGGGCAGCGCGGCGAGCGCATCCAGCGAGGCGAGCATCTGCTTCGGCGTGCCTTCGAACAGCCGGCCGCAACCGCAGGCGAACAGCGTGTCGCCGCAAAATACGTGCGGCGTGCCGCGCGGGTCCGCCGCCTGAAAATAGGCAATGTGACCGCTCGTATGGCCGGGCACGTCGAGCACGCTCAATTCGAGCGCGGGGGCCGCGATCGACACGTGATCGCCATTTTTCAGGCGGTGCGTGAGATGCTCGATCGCTTCACCGGCGGGGCCGTAGACGGGCACCGCCTGGCCATTCAGCAGATCGGCCACCCCGCCGACGTGGTCTTGATGATGGTGCGTGAGTAAAATAGCGCTCAGCCGCCAACCCCGTTTCGCCAGATAAGCTTGCACGGGGGCGGCCTCACCCGGATCGACGACTACCGCAGAGTGTCCGTCGGAAACGACCCAGATGTAATTGTCATCAAACGCCGGGACCGGTACGTACTCGAGCGCATTCATAGGCGACGCATTCTCTGATATGACTGATCGAGCGATTATAGACTGGCCCGCCTGGACCGATTCGCCGCCTGGCCGCTACGTGCTCGAGTGGGAGCAGACCCAGCTCGACCGCGTGGTGTCGGACGTGTTCGGTTACCATGCGCTGCAACTCGGCCTGCCGCAACTCGACGCCTTGCGCGAAAACCGCATGCCGTGCCGCGGGCTCGTGCTCGACGCCGCGAGCGGTGCGAGCGCGCCTTACGCATTTCCGCGCGGCGGCGCGGGGCACGCCGGCGGCAATGGCACCCGCAGCGGTTTGAACAACGGCGCCGCACAGGGCGGGCTTGCCGGCCTGCCCGCGCCGGCCGGGCGCAGCGCCGTATGGTGCGACCTGCTGGACTTGCCGTTCGAAGCACAGAGCGTCGATCTGATCGTGATGCCGCATACGCTGGAATTCACGAGCGATCCTCACCGTCTGCTACGCGAGGCCGAGCGCGTGTTGATGCCCGAAGGCCAGTTGATCATTCTCGGCTTCAATTCGCTCTCGTTATGGGGCGCTCGGCAATCGGTCGGCAAGATGACCGGCCGGCCTTTCGTGCCGGCGGCGGTCGACCTGATCGCCTTCACGCGCCTCAAAGACTGGATCAAACTGTTGGGCTTCGACCTTGAACGCGGGCGCTTCGGCTGCTATCGTCCGCCGCTCGGCAGTGAACAATGGCTGTCGCGCTACGGTTTCATGGAAGCCGCGGGCGACCGCTGGTGGCCGATTTTCGGCGCCACGTACATGATCAAGGCGATCAAGCGCGTGCGCGGCATGCGCCTCGTCGGCCCGCTGAAAGTGAAGAAACCCGTTCTCGCCGCGGGCCTCGCGCCCGCCGCCACACCGAATACACGCAACCACACTCAATGACTTCCGATCTCATCGATATTTATACCGACGGCGCCTGCAAGGGCAACCCGGGCCCCGGCGGCTGGGGCGCGTTGCTGCGCTTCGGCGACCAGGAAAAAGAACTGTTCGGCGGCGAAGCCAATACCACCAACAATCGCATGGAACTGATGGGCGTGATCGCCGCGCTCGAAGCATTGAAGCGGCCCTGCAAGGCGGTCGTGCACACCGACTCGCAATACGTGCAGAAAGGCATCAGCGAGTGGATCCACGGCTGGAAAAAGAAAGGCTGGATCACCGCCGCGAAGCAGCCGGTGAAGAACGCCGACCTGTGGAAGCGGCTCGATGCGCTCGTCGCGCAACACGAGATCGAATGGCGCTGGGTACGCGGGCACAATGGGCACCCGGAAAATGAGCGTGCCGATCAACTGGCCAATCGCGGCGTGGCGTCGCTGGCGCAGCTCTGATTTCCGCTGCGCCGGCCGCCCCGGCTCACCGCGCGCGCCACTTTTTTGCTGCAAATTTCTGAGGCAGGCTAATCCGACATGCGTCAACTCATCCTCGATACCGAAACCACCGGCCTGAATGCCCGCACCGGCGACCGGATTCTCGAACTCGGCTGTGTCGAGCTGGTGAACCGCCGGCTCACCGGCAACAACCTGCACTTCTATATCAACCCGGAACGCGACAGCGATCCGGGCGCACTGGCCGTGCACGGCCTGACCACTGAATTCCTGAGCGACAAGCCGAAGTTCGGCGAGATCGCCGACCAGTTCCGCGACTTCATTCAGGGCGCGGACCTGATCATTCACAACGCGCCGTTCGACATCGGCTTTCTGGATGTCGAATTCGCGTTGCTGGGCTTGCCGCCGGTGAGTACCTACTGCGGCGAAATCATCGATACGCTGGCGCGCGCCAAGCAGATGTTCCCCGGCAAACGCAATTCACTCGACGCACTGTGCGATCGTTTCGGCATCAGCAACGCGCACCGCACGCTGCACGGCGCGCTGCTCGACTCGGAACTGCTCGCCGAAGTCTATCTGGCGATGACGCGCGGCCAGGAAAGCCTCGTCATCGACATGCTCGGCGAATCGCACGCCGGCGGCGATGCGCGCGCACCGCGTGTCGCAATCGATTCGCTGGATCTGGTCGTCATCACCGCCAGCGACGACGAACTTGCCGCACACCAGGCGCTGCTCGACGGTCTCGACAAGGCGATCAAGGGCACAAGCGTGTGGCGCCTCGAACCGGCGCCGGCCGCGGATGAGCAGACCGCTTAAAAAGTGCTGGACGGGCACAAAAATCCCTGACATAATTCGGCTCTCTTCGGGTGGTTAGCTCAGCGGTAGAGCACTGCCTTCACACGGCAGGGGTCACTGGTTCGATCCCAGTACTACCCACCAGAATTTTGGTGTGTCGATCACCGAAGACAAAAGGGCTTACGTAGAAATGCGTAAGCCCTTTTTCATTTGCTGTTGTGGCCTGTTGCGGCACGCCGAAAACCGTACGGAATGCCAGGTAGATTGCGGTTATCCGCCACGGAGCGCCCAGGCGTTCGCTTCGTTTCGGTTGATTCGCACCGACCAGTTCGATGCATCGTCATGCGCGCAGGCGTCGCGCTTTGTCGTCAATACCGAATCTTCGTACGTTTGCGGGCGCCAAATACTGCTGATATAGTTGCTGCTCGGGCATTCGCCCCGTCCTTTTTCTTCACCTCATTCGACCACAGGGAGGCGCCACATGTTTGCAATGCGTATCGCCGCCCCTGGCATGGTCTCGCGAGCGTTGCCGCGACCTTAAGCCGTTCGGGTCGCCCATTCGCTGCACGCGGTTCAGCCTGAAAAGGCGCTCCGCGCAATTCCCAGACAGTCCGCAGTTCTATCGCCAAAGCATATCGGCGCGTTCTGACTGTCTCGTCCTTTCGCTTCTGACTGGAACCTCGGTGCGCTCATGCGCCACCGGGTCGTGGCAAATGACCAGAAAAAAACTCGACTTTCGCGGACAGGCCTTCAAGGACGTCCTCGGCTTTACCTTCCGTCACTGGGCGCAGCAGCCCTGGCGCATCGTCGTCATCACGGCGCTGGTGCTGCTCTCCGCATTGGCCGACGTGCTCACGCCGATGTTCGCGGGACACCTCGTCGACGCCATCGCGTCCGGCGCGGCCAGCAACGCCGTTGCGTGGCGCGCGGCGGTGACGGCTTTCTGCGTGCTGGGCGCGCTCGGTCTCGGCGCCACGCTGCTGCGGCAAGGCGTGTACTTCAACATCATCCGGCTCACGCTCAGGATGATGAGCGAAATCGCCGCGAACGCGTTTCATCGCGTGCAGCGTTTTTCGACCGACTGGCACGCCAACAGCTTCGCCGGTTCCACGGTGCGCAAGATCACGCGCGGCATGTGGGCGCTCGACCTGCTCAACGACACGCTGCTGATCGCGCTGTTCCCGTCGCTCGTCATGCTGGTCGGCGCCACGGTCCTGCTCGGCTGGCGCTGGCCGATGATGGGCGCGGTCGTCGGCATCGGCTCGCTGCTCTATATCGCGGTGACGGCGGCTATGTCGCTCGGTTTCGTGGCGCCGGCCGCGCGGCTCGCGAATGCGTGGGACACGCGCATGGGCGGCGCGCTCGCCGACGCGGTCAGCTGCAACGGCGTGGTCAAGGCGTTCGGCGCGGAAGATCGCGAAGAGGCGCTGCTCGCGCGCGTGATCGGCAAGTGGCGGCACCGCACGCGCCGCACGTGGATGCGCGGCACGATCAACGGCGGCGTCCAGGGCGGCATGCTGGTAGCGATCCAGGCCGCGATTCTCGGCGCGGCGCTGCTGTTGTGGGCGCGCGGCGAAGCGAGCGTCGGCGACATCACGTTCGCGCTGACCATGTTCTTCATGCTGCAAGGCTATCTGCGCGACGTGGGCATGCATATCCGCAACCTGCAACGCTCGGTCAACGACATGGAGGAACTGGTGTCGCTGGAAAGCCAGCCGCTCGGTATCGAGGACCCGCCCGGCGCGGGCCCGATCGCGATCGGCAAAGGCGAGATCCGCTTCGAGCACGTCACCTTCCATTACGGAACGAACGGCCAGCCGCTCTACGACAACTTCTCCGTGCGCATTGCGCCGGGCGAACGCGTTGGACTGGTCGGGCATTCGGGTTCCGGGAAGACCACGTTCATCAAGCTGATCCAGCGGCTCTATGACATTTCGGAAGGCCGGATCACGATCGACGGTCAGGACATCGCCAAAGTGCGGCAGGCGTCGTTGCGCAGCCAGATCGCGATCGTTCAGCAGGAGCCGGTGCTGTTTCACCGCTCGCTCGCCGAGAACATCGCGTATGCGCGGCCCGGCGCGAGCCGCGCCGAGATCGAGCACGCCGCCAGGCTCGCGAGCGCGCACGATTTCATCGCCGCGCTGCCCAATGGCTACGACACGCTGGTCGGTGAACGCGGCGTCAAACTGTCGGGCGGCGAACGCCAACGCGTGGCCATCGCGCGGGCGTTTCTCGCCGACGCGCCGATCCTGATTCTGGACGAAGCGACGTCGAGTCTCGACAGCGAAAGCGAAGTGCTGATCCAGCAGGCTATGGAACGGCTGATGATGGGCCGCACCACGCTGGTGGTCGCGCACCGTCTTTCCACCGTGCGTGCGCTGGACCGGTTACTGGTGCTGGATAAAGGCAAGGTGATCGAGGAAGGCAGCCACGAGGCGCTGATCAGACTCGAGAACGGCCTCTATCGCCGGTTGTTCGAGCGGCAGGCACTAGAGCTCATCAAGGGGCTGGGCGAGCCGGAATTCGCGCATCACACCTCACGGCCGGGCGCGAACCGCATGGACGATTCCAGCTTGCTGGTCGGGAAGTAAATGACGCCGGGTGTGCGGGACGTCAGCTGGAAACCGCCGGTATGCGCCGGCGGCTTCCGGCGGCATTGCGCCGCTAACTTTTCAGGCGGTCGATAACGACGCGCGCGCCGTCCGAACGCCCGGGCACTCCCCCGCTACACCACACCCGCAGGCAGCCCGACGCCACGCGCCATGCCGGTGGCGGCAAACACTATCAGCACCATCAATATGGTCTGGATCACGCTAAAGCGTGCATAGGAACGCGCCTTGTGCAGATCGGGCGCGGCGCCTTTCCTGATTGCGGCCCGCCAGCGCATCAGCGCGAGCATCGACGGAATCTCGAGGATGATAATGACCGCCAGCAGCGTCATCTTGAGATGAAACAGCGGCTCGTGAAGGTAGTAGTCGGCGCCCTTTTCGAAGCCGCCGAAAGCGCGCATCAACCCGGTGACGATCAGCACCAGTGCCGAGATGCCCCACCCCGTATCCGCGCGGAAAACGGATCGCAACGCGGCGGGCACAGTGGCGCGGCGTAGGGCCCACGTGCGCCGCAGAATCGACGCGAGCGCGAAGCCATAGGCAAGCAGATGGATGGCGGCAAGCAACCAGCGAACCAGCATGGCGACTCCTGCAAAGGACGCAATACGATCGTTGTATGTCTCACTCGCCCGCGCTGAAGCAACGGGCGCCATGACTTCATTATCGACTACGGTTCAATTTACAACGCCTGCTTCGGGCACGGGGTGTGGCTAACTGCACAAACCGGCAGATTCAGACCTGCTGCAACGACGTGTCGAGCGCGCGGGCGGCGACCCGATCGCCTTCGGTGGTCAGCGCCGTGCGGAATACGGTTTGCCGGTTGTGGCCCGCCGCGGCCGGCGAATCCCACAGCAACTCGATTTTCGGACGGCGGCCGAAAGCGCCGCGCGCCAGCGAAGGCGCGGCTGCCGCCCCTACCGAGGCGCCCGCGCCACCCGCCTCACCCACCGCGCCGAACGCCACTGCGGGCGTGGGTGTCGGCGTCGAACGCGCGCCTTGAGCCACGGCCCAGCGCACGGACAATTCGCGCGCGTCGTACTGCCCCACTTTGCGGCGCTCCGCCCACACGATCACCGTTCGCGTGACCGGATCTAGCGAGACCGCATAGCGGCCGATCGCAAAGCGGCGCGCGGCGATATTGGTCCGCCACAGCGCGCGCGGCCGGCAGATCCACAACACGGCCGCATACAGCGCCGGCGCAACCAGCAGCCAGCCATTGGAAGCCGCCACCGCGTTGGCGGCGCGGCGCCAGCCGGCGCTCGCCGTGAACGCGCCGACCGACCACACCGCAAACAGAAAACCGAGGAAAGCGAACAGACGCAATGCCTGTCGCAGCCATTGCGGCAGCGGATGAAACGGACGCTCGGCCACGGCACGCGCGCCCGGCAGGAAAATCAGAAGGAACAGAAAGACGAGGTTGATGCACGCCCACGGCGAAGACACCATAGCCAGCAGCGATGCGCCCGCATCCATCTGCGCCATCGAAAACAGCCAGCGGGCGAGGAGCACGAGACCGATGGCGCGTAACGCGAAAATCGTTCCGGCGCCGGGCGCCGCGTTCGCACGCGTCTCTTTCGTTCTCGCCAAGGCATCCTCCTGTCGTCGGCGGCGCCGCAGCCAAATTTGCGGCACGGCCATTATAGGGATATTACGGAGAGTGGCTCATTCTTACCGGTCGAAACTCCGCAGTTTCGTCCGTTGATTGGGGAAAACGCGGCGCGCTTGCAACAACGCCCCGTAGCCGGATGGCACACGGGGCGTTGCGGGCGGTTGGCGGAACGCCGCGAAGCGCTCCTCGAACCGGATTGACTCTCTATCTGTTGCGCATCAGACGGCGTCGCTTAACCGGCGTTGACTTCGCGCAGCACGGTGCGATGCTTCTGACGCAGCAGTTCTTCGTACGTGGCGACGTAGTTCCGCGCCATGACCTTCGACGAGAAGCGCGACTCGAACGCCTTGCGCACGTTGGCGCGCGGCAGCGTGTGCAGACGCTTCAACGCGGCGACCGCGCTGATCTCGTCTTCGACGACGAAGCCCGACACGCCGTTTTCGATCACTTCCGGCACCGAACCGCGGTTGAACGCGATCACCGGCGTTCCGCACGCCATCGCTTCGATCATGACCAGACCAAAGGGCTCCGGCCAGTCGATCGGGAACACCAGTGCATGCGCGTTGCCGAGGAACTCACGCTTTTCGGCTTCGCCGATTTCGCCGATGTACTCGACGTGCGGGAGCGCCATCAGCGGCTTGATCACTTCTTCGTAATAGGCGCGGTCGGCCTTGTCGATCTTGGCGGCGACCTTCAGCTTCATGCCTGCCTGGCCGGCGATGCGGATCGCGCGGTCGAGGCCCTTCTCCGGCGAAACGCGGCCGAGGAAAGCGAGGTAGCCCGGCTCGACGTTCGGGATCGGCGTGAGCACGTTCTCCGGCAGGCCGTGATAAACGGTTTGCAGCCAGTTTGCCTGCGGCAGCGGAATGCGCTGGTTGTCCGAAATCGACACCACCGGCACGTCGCTGAACGTGTTGAAGATCGGCTGCAGTTCCGGCAGGTCGAGACGGCCGTGCAGCGTGGTCAGGAACGGCACCGGCTGGCGGGCGAACAGCGAGAACGGATAGTAGTCGATGTGGAAATGCAGTACATCGAATTCGTCCGCGCGGCGGCGCACTTCTTCGAGCAGCAGCATGTGCGGCGCCATTACGTCGCGGATGGTCGGGTCGAGGCGCAGCGCCTGCGGCCAGAAGGCTTCGAGTTTTGCCGAGGTTTGCGAATCGCCGCTCGCAAAGAGCGTGACGTCGTGGCCCTGCTCGACCAGAGCTTCGGTCAGATAGGACACCACTCGTTCCGTACCGCCATACAGCTTGGGAGGAACCGCCTCGTGCAACGGAGCGATTTGAGCGATTCGCATAATGAAGAACTCCTCGTAAAAAATCAGGCAAAGGTACTGCGTTTGGTAAAAGCGACTCGCTTGCTCGCCAGGGCAGTCTGGCCGGACTTGCCGGCGCGGGCCTGATTCTTTCGAGAAATCCTGCGATGGATCGCTTGGGTCGTGAGCCCAGACCGGCGGTCACCGTCTGCGCATGTGCCGGTAAACGCACACATGACACCTACGTTGACAAACTGTCAGAAATTTCGGTGGGCCTACAGAGCATGCATTATCGATGCCGGCCGTTCTGCTGCACCACAACATTTCAAAGTCTTTACGTTGTTACAAAGGCGAAACACTTTGCAAACCCTTGTTTTCTAAGACAGTTCTACAGTGGCAACTGGCTTGCGGTCAGCAACCGCCCACCTGGCGCCGTCAACTCCCGCGGCGACTTTGCCGGCAAGCGTTGAAAAAATGCCGCATCGCGGTTGAATGCAATTTGTAATTATATCCTGAAATGGTTGCGCGACCTGCGTCACCCTGACCCGCTGGCGGGCAGGGCAACAGCAGCTCGCGAACATCTATCGCGAAATCATCGCGCCAAGGCCCGGATACACAGGGCGCAATCGCTTTTGCATGTTTACAATGCGAAGCATCGGCTTCGCGGCGAACCTTTTTCACATGGCCCGCGCTTTGCATGCACAACCCCGAACCCATCGACCTTCACGATCAATTGGAACATTTAACCGTCGCCCAGCGTAATGCCCAGGACGCAAAGCTCGCGAGCTATGCGCACCGGCCGCTCGCGTTTCTTTTCCGCTTTATCCGCCGCCATCCGCTCGCGCACGCGATCGTCCTGTGCAGCGTGTTCGCGGCCGTGGGCTGTGCGCTCGCTTCTCAATATGCGATCAAGCATCTGATCGACGTGCTCGGCGAAGGCCGGCATCATCCCGGTCCGCTGTGGGGCGCGTTCGCCATCCTCGTCGCCCTGATCGCCGCGGACAATCTGCTGTGGCGTGTCGGCGGCTGGGTTGCCGCGCATACGTTCGTCGCTGTGACCGGCGACCTGCGGCGCGACCTGTTCCAGTATCTGAGCGGACATTCGCCGACCTATTACTCCGAGAAGCAGCCAGGCATGCTCGCGAGCCGGATCACGGCCACCTCGAACGCGGTCTACACAGCGGAGAACACCACCGCCTGGAACGTGCTGCCGCCGTGCATTGCGGTGCTCGGCGCGATCGTCATGATCATCGCGGTGAATCCGCTGATGGCCGGCGGCCTGATGCTGTGCTCGGCGATTCTGTCGGTCGTGCTGTACAAGCTGGCCGGCCGCGGCTCGGCGCGTCATCACCATTTCGCCACCAGGGCCGCTTCGGTGGACGGCGAGCTGGTCGACGTGATCAGCAACATGGGCCTCGTGCGCGCGTTCGGCATGACGTTTCGCGAGCAGCAGCGGTTCGGCGCCACGGTCAAGGCCGAGATGGACGCGCGCCAGCAAAGCCTGCTGTATCTGGAAAAGCTGCGCCTGCTGCATGCCGTGATCACCGCGCTGCTGTCGGCGGGCTTGCTGGGCTGGGCGCTGTGGCTGTGGGATCAGGGCAAGGCGACCTCGGGCGACATCGTGCTGGTCAGTTCGCTCGGCTTCACGATCCTGCACGGCACGCGCGATCTGGCCGTGGCGCTCGTCGACGTCACGCAGCACGTGGCGCGTCTCGCGGAAGCCGTGCGTACGCTGCTCGAGCCGCACGGCATGCCGGACCGGGACGACGCGACCGAACTCGTGCCGCAGGGCGGCCGCATCGATTTCGAAAGCGTGACGTTCGCCTATCCGCGCCGGCGCCCGATTCTCGACCATTTCGACCTACATATCGAACCGGGCCAGCGGGTCGGCCTGATCGGCAAGTCGGGCGCGGGCAAATCCACGGTGCTCGCCCTGCTGCAGCGTTTCTACGAGACGCAGGGCGGCGCGATCAGGATCGACGGCCAGGACATCGGCATGGTCACGCAGGACAGCCTGCGCCACGCCATCGCGGTGGTGCCGCAGGACATCTCGCTGTTCCATCGCACGGTGTACGAGAACATCGCCTACGGGCGTCCGGAGGCGACCCGCGAAGAAGTGCTCGCCGCCGCGCGCGAGGCGCGTTGCTCGGATTTCATCGAGGCCATGCCGGAGGGCTACGACACGATCGTCGGCGATCGCGGCGTGAAGCTGTCCGGCGGGCAGCGTCAGCGGATCGCCATTGCCCGCGCGATCCTGAAGAACGCGCCGATCCTGCTGCTCGACGAAGCGACCTCGGCACTCGACAGCGCGTCGGAAGAAGCCATTCAGAAGGCGCTCGACCGGCTGATGGTCGGCCGCACCGTGGTCGCGATTGCGCACCGCCTGTCGACGCTGAACAACTTCGACCGGATCATCGTGATGAGCGCCGGCAAGGTGATCGATGACGGCAGCCCGGAAGAGCTGCGCCAGCGCCCGGGCCTGTACCGCGATCTGCTCTCCAAGCAGTATGGCAAGGGCACGACGCTGCACATCGGCGGCAAGAAGGTCGACGAACAGCACGTGGTCTGAGCCCGCGCGCGGCGTACTTCGAGCCGCTGTCCCGGCACGTCGTCCCGGCACCAAAGGAAAAGCCGCTTCAAAAGCGGCTTTTCTGTTTTTACACGCCACGCCCCTCGGCCCGTATGGACCTACCCGGCCTGCGTTTCGCGCGCCGCCTTTTTCCCCGCCACTGCGCGCGCCTTCCCATTCCGGGTGCCCTTTGCACCAGCGACGCCCTGCAGATCGCGCATGAAGTTATCGCGCCACACCGACACATTGTTCTCGCGCAACTGCACCATCATGTCGCGATGACGCGCCTGACGCTCCGCGAGCGGCATGTCGAGCGCCCGTGCGAGCGCCTCGGCCATGCCGTCGATGTCGACCGGATTGACGATCAGCGCGCCGTCCAGTTCCTGCGCGGCGCCGGCAAAGCGTGACAGCACGAGCACGCCGGGATTCTCCGGATCCTGCGCCGATACGTACTCCTTGGCGACGAGGTTCATGCCGTCACGCAACGGCGTGACATAGCCGACATGCGCGGTGCGGAACAGCGCGGCCAGCACCGAGCGCTCGTATTGCTTGTGGATGTAGAGAATCGGCGTCCAGTCCAGTTCGGCGAAGCGCCCGTTGATGCGCCCCGACTCCCCTTCGAGCTGCAAGCGGATGTCCTGGTATGCGTGCATGTCGGCGCGCGTCGGCGGCGCGATCTGCAGGAACGACACCTTGTTGCGTTGCGCGGTCGAGTGTTCGAGCAGACGCTCGAAGGCGCGAAAACGCTCGACCAGCCCCTTCGAGTAATCGAGCCGGTCCACGCTCATGATCAGCTTGCGCGAGTGCAGCGTCGCCTTCATCGTGCGCACCGGTTTGCCGCGCTCGCCCGCTTTCGCGAGTTCGGCGATCTCGTCCGGATAGACGCCGATCGGATAAGCTGCCGCCCGCAGCGTGCGGCCGAACGCGTGGATCGTCAGCGGACCGCTTGCCGATGGGTCGGCGGTGCCGTTCGCCTCATTGACGATGTAGTCGCAGAACGCGCGCAAATCCGGCGCAGTCTGGAAGCCGAGCAGATCGAACGAACACAGCGCTTCGACAAGTTCGCGATGCGGCGGCACTGCCAGCAGCACCTGGGAAGCCGGAAACGGAATGTGCAGAAAAAAGCCGATGCGATTCTTCACGCCCGCCGCACGCAGCGCCTGCGCAAATGGAATCAGGTGATAGTCGTGAACCCAGATCACATCGTCTTCGCGCAACAGCGGCACGAGTTGTTGCGCGAGCCAGGCATTGACGCGCCAGTAGCCCTCGAAGTCGTGCCGGTCGTATTGCAGCAGGTCGGCGCGATAGTGGAACGCGGGCCACAGCGTCGCGTTCGAGAAGCCACGGTAGTACTGATCGTAATCGCGGCGCATCAGCGCGATCGTCGCGAAGGTCACCGGGCCGCGCTCTTCGACCTTGATCTGCGGCTGGCCCGAACTGAGCACGTCGCCGCTCCAGCCGAACCACATGCCGCCGGTTTCCTTCAGTGCGTCGTACACGCCGACCGCCAGACCACCCGCCGCCGGGCCGCCCTCCGAGATCGGCGCAACCCGGTTCGATACGATGATCAGTCGGCCCATGAAGCACGATTCCCGATGCGGTTTGTTATAGGTTCTGAGCAATGCGGCATGGCCATCATGCCGCGCGCGCGGCCGCGACGATCGATGCCAGCCAGTCGAGCAGCGCCGGGACCGAGTCGATGCGCGTTCGCGCCATCGTCTCGCCCGGGCCGACCTTGATCGACAGCCCGCCGCGTTCGTTGACGACGGCGAAGCCTTTCTCGTCGGTCAGATCGTCGCCGGCAAAGACCGGCTGGCGGCCGACGAAAGGCGGCTCGTCGAGAAAGGCGCGCAGCGCGCGGCCCTTGTCGACATCTTTCGGTTTGATTTCGTAGACCATCTTGCCCGGCTGCAACACGTAGGCGCCGGCGTAATCGGCGACCAGCCGGCTGGTTGCCTCGCGCGCCACCGGCTCGCGGTCCGGCGCATTCCGGTAGTGCAGCGCCACGGCCGCGCCCTTGATCTCGAGCAGCATGCCGGGGTTTTCGTTGACCACTTGCGCGAGCACCTGCTCCATGCGCAGGAGCCGCTCGTCATGAAAGCCGATGCGTTGCGTGTCGCCGTTCGCGTCACGCCGTTCGGCGCCGTGCAGACCGGCAATCGGCAGATCGGGAATACCCAGAAAACTGTCGATGCTGTCGATCCCACGCCCCGACACCACCGCGACGGCACCGTTCGTCAGGCTGCGCAACTCGCTCAGCAAGTCGATCACGCGAGGTTGCACCAGCACGCCGTCCGGCGTGGGAGCGAGTTCGACGAGTGTGCCGTCGAAATCGAAGAAAAATGCCGTCTCGCCTGGAGACAGAACAGCCGGGAGTGCTTGCATCGGTTGGTTATGCCTTTCAGCCTTGTGCGGCCGGAAAAGTGTGCGCATCTTACCGCGCATCCGTCAATTTTTCGAGAAAGTAAGGCTGGACACAAGCCCAGCCGGGCGCCACCCGCATGCACCGCCGTCGATTGCGTTCAAAATGACAACAATCAAGCTTCATGCAGCTTTCAGCCGCCTGCGGCAAATTGCCTCGCAAACGCGCGCCCGCGGGCGCGGCGCGACGCCGCGACCGATTTTGCGCTACAGTCGCAGCCACACAGATCATTGCCGTTACGACCATATTTGCACACTATGACGGCCCGCGCGTTGCGCGCAAATCGAGCCGCGCCGTTCACGGTCGCACGGGCGCCGCAATTCAATCGAGTAACTGAACGCCGCTTTGTTCCCGATCTTCTCATCCAGCTATTCGCCGACGCACCCCGCAACCCCACGCGGGCTGCGGCCCGCGCGCCTGTTTGCGTTGACGCTCATGCTGGGCGCACTCACGGCGCTTGCCGGCTGCACGCATCGGCAGGAAACATGGCAGTTGACCAATGTGACCGGCCACCTGCCGGATCTCGATTTCACGTTGACCGGCGACGACGGCCGCGCCGTCAACGGCGCTTCGTTCAAAGGCCGCACCTCGCTCGTCTATTTCGGCTACACGCACTGCCCGGATGTCTGTCCTGAGACGATGGGCCGGTTGATGCAGGTGCTCGGCAAGCTCGGCCCCGACGCGCAGAAGGTGCGCATTCTGTTCGTCACCGTCGATCCCGCGCGCGACACGGCGCAAGCGTTGCACGATTACGTCGGCGCCTTCGACCCGAAACACGCCGAAGGGCTGACCGGCACCGACCGGCAGATCGAGTCGCTCGCCAAGCGGTACCGCGTCGCCTATCAGATGGAAAAACGCGACCCGCACGGCAACTACGAAGTCACCCACAGTTCCGCCGTCTACGTGTTCGACAGCCAGGGCCACGCGCGCCTGCTGGCCACCGACCACGACACGCCCGATGCGATCGCGGAAGACCTGCGACGTATCATTGAAGACCGTTCCTGACCTTTCCCGAGTTCATTCATGTCGATCAAGATCAAAACGTTCGCTGCATTGAGTTGTGCCCTCGCCCTCTCGTTCGGTGTCGCAACGGCCGCGCAAGCCGCGGGCGCCAACGCGGTCAGCGCGAACAACGCGTGGGTGCGCTGGCTGCCCAACAACCTGCCCGCCGCCGGTTATGTGACGCTCGTCAACGCGGGCGACAAACCGGTCGACCTCGTCGACATCTCCAGCAACGACTATGGCGACGCGATGCTGCATCAGACCGTGTCGAACGGTTCGTCGCAGAAAATGGTGATGGTCGACAAGCTGACGGTGCCGGCGCACGGCCAGGTCGCAATCGCGCCCGGCGGCTACCACGTCATGCTCGAAGATGCGAAGCACAAGATCGCGCCTGGCGACACCGTGCATCTCACGCTCAAGTTCTCCGACGGCGAAACACTCGACACGCCGTTCGCCGTCAAGTCGCCGGCGCAGACCAAGTAATCTGCCGCGATGAATCTGCTCTACTGGCTCGATCCCTGGGAGTTTTCGCCGACCGTCGTGATCGCCTTGCTGGTGCCGGCGATCCTCTTCGTGCGCGGTGCGCGCAAGGCGAAGGTGTCGCTCGCGCGGCGTCTGTCTTTCTGGTTCGGGCTAGTGGCGTTGTATGTCGCGTTGCATACGCGGCTCGACTATTTCTTCGAGCATGAGTTTTTCATGCATCGCGCGCAGCACCTGGTGCTGCATCACCTCGGGCCGTTCTTTATTGCGCTGTCGTATCCGGGCGCCGCGTTGCGCGCGGGCATTCCGTTCAGCTGGCGGCAACGCTTCGTGCGGCCCGCCCTGGAGACGCCGGTCGTGCGCAAGCTGCTCGACGTGGTAATGCATCCGGTGGTCGCGGTGACATTGTTCGTCGGGCTGATCTACTTCTGGTTGATGTCGCCGATTCATTTCGTGGCGATGCTCGACTGGCGGCTGTATCGCGTGATGAACTGGAGCATGGTGATCGACGGCCTGCTGTTCTGGTGGCTCGTGCTCGATCCGCGTCCCGCGCCGCCGGCGCGTCTGTCGCCGGGCAAGCGCGTGCTGGTGGTGATCGCCGCGATTCCGCCGCAGATCATTCTCGGCGCCTTCATCTTCTTCACGCCGCACGAGTTGTATCCGATCTACTCGATCTGCGGCCGCGCATTTACATGGTTGAGCCCGATGCGCGATCAGCAGATCGGCGGGCTGTTGCTGTGGATTCCGGGTTCGATGATGAGCGTGATCGGCGCACTATTGGCCTTGCGCCACTGGATGCGGCTATCGGCACGCGGCCGCCTGCGCGGCGAACGGCGTGCGAAGGCGGCGCACGCAATCGCGAGCGCCGCTTCGACGCCCGCTGGCCACCGCGGCTGATATCCGGCGGTCCGCAACGATCGACGCTTGCGGCAAGCCCGGCGCGCCCGCGCCGAGGCCGCTATGGCCGGCGCTGTTTCGCCGCTTCAGGCCGAACGCATCCAGATATGCGGGATGCCGTCTTCTTCGTGGACTTCCGACACCGGCGCAAAGCCGAACGCACCGTAAAACCCTTGCAGATGGGCCTGCGCGTGCAAACGGATCGGCGTGCCAGGCCATTGCGCGCGAATGTGCGTAAGCGAGCGTTCGAGCATCGCATTGCCCAGACCGATGCCGCGGAACTCCGCGGTCGTAAGTACCCGGCCGATGCGAATGTCCGTGTCGTCCGCATCGTCTGTATCAGGCAGCAGCACGCGCAGATAACCCGCGAGCGGCGGCTGTTTTTCACCGGGACCACCGGGACCATAGGCCAGCAGATGCCACGCGTCCGTATCGAGCCCGTCGATATCGCCATACACGCAGTTCTGCTCGACGACGAACACCGCGCTGCGCGCGCCCAGCATCGTGTAAACCTCCAGGCTCGTGAGGTCGTCGAAGGATTTCCAGCGCCAATCGAGTTGCGCCAGCCGCGTGGCGGCGCTTTGCTGTGGTTCGGTCATGACAACGTTTTTCTATAGAAAGGAGCGCACCGCACACACCGCGGTGATGCGAGATTATGCCGCACACGACCCGTTTCCGACCGCGCTGCGACGCGCCTGTCATGGATGGGCAAAGACCGGCTCGACGGGCCGCGCGAGACATTCGATCAGGTTGCCGGGTCCGCACAAATGCAGCGCGCCGACGACCACCAACGTGCGTTCCGGCCGTGTGAGCCACTCGGCCAGGCGCGCGGCCCAGGCGCGATTGCGCGCGTCGAGAATCGCGTGCCGGATGCCGGGCAGATTGAACATCGGCGATTCGACGGCGATGCGGTGCACGGCGGGCAGATCGCCTTCCAGCCAGGCCGCATGCATGCGCTCGAGCGTGCGCTGCGGTTCGTCGAGATCGGCCATCAGCAGGCCGAGCGCTGCGCCGAGCGCATCGAGCGGGATCGAATCGAGCGCCGCCGCCACCTCCTGCGCGGTCTCGAGATACCGATACGGTTTGGCCTGCGCGATCGCCGAGCGCAACATGCGCGGCTCGACACCTTCGACGACGTGCTGGAACAGCGTCGGCGCGACGATCAGCGCGGCCCACGGACGCAGATCGACGAGCGGCGCCAGCGGGCCTTCAACAGGCCACGCGGCTTGAAGCTGCTGCCATGCGTCGGCGGATAGCAGCGGCTGCAACCGGGCGGCGCCGTCTTGCCCGGCGGCCTTCAGCAACGGGAGAATCGTCGGCGGATCGGACTCGAAGACGAGCGCTTCGGCCCAGTCATACGCTTCAGCGATCCACGGCGGCGTTCTGCGACTGGTCGCGGGAAAGAGATGCATCGAGCCAAGCACGCGAACGTGAGTGCCGGTGAGTTGTAGGTACATGCAACCTCGGGGGTGGACAGGCAATGACACAGAAAAGCAGGCGCGCTGCTCAATCGAACAATTGAGGTGCCGCGCGTGCGCGCGGTGACGGGCGCGAGCCCACCATAGTCCCACCCGAGGCTGTGCGTCAACGCCACGTGCAAATGCGCTCAAGCGGCCGCGGCCAGCGCGCGGACAATGTCCCGCATGGACATCTCCAACCAGGGTCTAATAAAAAATAAAGCCCCAAACAATGGGGCTTTTCTGGCGCAGAAAATCTGCTGCCGCATAAATCGCATGCCGCATGCGAAGCGCTTATTCGGCGCTTCTTTTGAACGACTCCAATTCACTCGTATAACGCTCGTTTCGCACGCCATTGCTGGCGTAATACTCCTCCACCGATTTTACCCAGCGGCCGATTTCCGGCACATACCAGATCGCTTTATAAGTACGCCCGGTCGCCTGAACAGGGCCGGTTTTCTGCGCATGAGTGATCATCGCGGTGTCGCCCTGCTGGACCTGCACGGCCTGCGTGACGGTCTGCGTCGGTTCGAGTTGCGCGGTCCAGTTGCCTTCCGCTTCGACCTTGATCGCCTGGAATTTGCCCGCCGGCACTTCGACGGTTTCCGTATCCACTACCCGATATTGAGTGCTCCATTTTTCCGAAGCGTGCATCTTGTTCGGATGCTGTTCCGTGTAGTCGATGCTCCAGGTTTTGCCGGGCGACAGCGGGAACGCGAGCGGCCGGTTCACCACCATTTCCGTGCCGTTCACACTGCGCTCGCGGCTCCAGTCGGCGCCCGCGATCAGCTCATTGGGCGCCTGAGTCGAGCCCACCGGCTTCGACGCGTAGTAAACGTGGGCCGACGTGGCGCGCAAGACGCTCACCTCGTCGTGCGTCTGGCGCCAGACTGAAGGCGCTTTCTCAAACGTGTCGACGTACGTCCAGGTGTCCCCGGCCTTGAGGGCCGGAGGCGGCGCCGACTGGGCAATAGCCAGCATCGGCAGGCCGACGGCGAACAGCACGGCTGCAGTTATGATTTTTTTCATTGGTCGAGATGTAGTAGTTGTAGCGGGTCGTAACCTGCCCCGATTTTTCGCGCTGATAAGGCACCGCCATTCATTGAAGCGGATGGCTGCCACCTTCATAAGTGCGCGAATTGGCTTTGGCTACTGTACATTATCGGCAATTACTGATGGTAATCAAAAGTGCGATTCGAGGTAATGGGCAATTGCCGGAACGGATATGAAAGACAATAAAATAAAAATGAAAGAGCAGGAGAGGGAATTGTAAACAACGAAGGATCCTGACGGTCGGCGCCTCGCCACACTCGAACCGGAACGGCCACTCCGGCTTGAGATATGCCGACGCATGAAACAGTAACCGACCATGAGTAACCGGCCATGTACCGCCTTGGCTTACGCTCCCACACGGACAATCTGATGGGCAGCAGCGCGCTCCCGCAGCGGTCCGTCGCCCGTCGATAATCAACTCAAGCAGACCATATTGTTCCGCTCACGATGCATTCAGGGCGCAATCCTCCTTAAAAACTCTTGCGCTCCGTCGTCGTCCTTGAAGGATGCACGGATGGAATCTTCGTTATCGTAATCAACGATAACCTCAATCTTGTGGAGCGTTCCTGATGCCTTTATCTTGTCCAATTTAGCCAGTTTTTCGATAGCATCCTGTACATTGCCACAGATGACTTCCGTACCAAAGAGGGGTAACAATATGATCCGCGTTATTAGCCGCTCAAGCGATTTTTGCAGCGCAGTCATGAATGCGTCGGTCTGTGGCTTGGAGGCGGTTATTAATGCATTGCGGAGCGTTGTTTTATCTGCGTCGGTAAGCGAAAACAGTCGTTGATTAGCCTCCGCAAACGCGGCATCAGACGTACCTTCGTTGAACGCGATATCGAAATCAATGGCTTTGAACGCATCCACTACATCATCATATGGGATATATAAGACCGAAAATCTATGTCTTCGAAGCTGCTCCAGTGCAGGCTTCGTAAACTCTCCGGCTAACACTGCACCAAAAAAAGGCGCCGAGAGATGGTGTACTTCAATGATGGGAAGTATCGCAGCCTGTATTTCCTGGGCTTTGTTTTTCGAATGTTTGGTGTAGCGGCGCCAAGCCGCTTCGATAAACGCCACTGGCGTTCCGCGCGATTCCTCGGTTCCCCCTACTTCGATCACGAAGTCTAAATCGTGGGTATTTCCATATTTGTCTGCCCACGTGACTTTCTTACCGGTGCGCGCCGGCCGGTCTTTTTGCCAGTCAAGATAATAGTTTTTTGCCTTCGCAAAACTCTCGAGGCGAGGTTTTAGTATCAGATATAAGACTACGTGTTCAAGCAGGTTGCCAAGATCCTGGCCAAACTTATGCGAAGGGGAATTCGCCATGCCTTATCCTTTAATCCAGAGTCGACCTTCATGAAGTGGGACGGTATGTTTGCGGTTCTTCCACTTGATGTTGCGGTCTCGTATTTTCTCAAACGACCACGATTCAAATCCTGATGCGATAGCGAGTTCACCGAACCAACGTTCAACGGGTGCGTGAACGCCATATGGCGCGGAGTCGCCAATGACCAGACACATGTTCGCACCAGGCGACGTTACGCGGCGCAAAGCATTGAATGTCTCAGCCATGTCGCCAAAGTAAGCTGCGATCATCGTGTGATAGGCCTTTTTGCCGGCCTTTAATGTACGAACCTCCGCCAGCTCATTGCAGACGGCTGTAAGTTCGTCGCGGATCGGTGCAACCACCGGTCTCTCCAGTAAGGCGTCCAGTTGCAACTTATCGCTCGTAGCATGTTGTGAACTCGAACAGATCAGGAATTGACGGACCGAACCGTGCAAATCTCCCCACGAACTTATTTCGCCCCAAAACGTCATTTCGAGCCGAGTAGCGTCCGCATAATCGTAGTTGTTAGCATACGGCGGCGATGTGATGACGAGGTCGACGCGTGCGTCAGGTATACCTTTGAGTGTCCGCGCATCGCTCTGAAGTAGTTTCGCGCGACTCTTTGTCTGGCCTTTTTGCATGTCGCGCATGTCATAAGCCATGATGGTTGCCTGTGCGGTCAACGCGTCCGATGGAGTCGATACGCTGGCTTTACGCTTGTTAGGCAAAACGTATTGCCACTGCGCTGTCCCTACGTGACTAGACGGGCGAAGAATGGCGTTCAACGCGAGGAAAACCAGCAGGCGGATATCGTCTGGCAGATCGTTGGCAATTGTCAGGTACGCGTCACGAAGCTTGAACAGTTCGACGAGCGTTTCGACTTCGTAGCATTTTTTGAGGAGGTCAGGAATCGCATGATTGCTACATGAACGTGATTCGCCGGCAAGTTTCTCGACAGCCGCGATCGCCGCTTCGAATGCTTCCGGGCTCGACGCCCAAGCCAATTTACCGCGCGCCAGGCGATAAACAAACGGATGCGATTCGACACCATACGATTTAATGCCGGCCTTATCCGCCTCCACGCACACGGTCCCTGATCCGACGAATGGGTCGAGTACAACTTTCGCCGCACGGTTTCCAATCACCTGCTTCACCCAATCAGACGAGAAACCAGCGGAGTACCGGAACCATCGATGGACTGGCAACCTCATGTTCGGCGTGAAAGTGCCAGATTGCTCGACGTCGATGGTAGCTCTCGATTTTTTTGCTGTTGGTGCTGCTACCGTATCGAATAGCTCCGCTTGCGCGCTGATGGTCATAGGTGTCTTGGGGGGATGCGAGGAGGCGAAAAAACCTGACTTGCAATTATAAGGTGCCATCGACCATAGAGAGCCAAGGCGACACACTCGTGCATCGCTTTGCACCGCCGCCGGCCAACCTCGAAGTTGCTTTGCCAAGGCGCGGTCAGGCAGGATGAAGCAACGTGAACGGCCAGCTTCGCAGGTGCCGCCGCAAACTCTCGCAGACGGCCAATTAGCCGATATACGAGTGGTTTAGCGTTTTTATCGAGTGGTTGGAGAGGGCTTTGTACTGCTTCAGACAGCGCATTTCCACAGATGGAAATATGCAAAATCATGAGCTAGAAAAACGAAAAGCCCCGACTAGTCGGGGCTTTTCTTTACATCAACTACTGGAGGCGCGAGCCGGAGTCGAACCGGCCTAAACGGCTTTGCAGGCCGCTGCATAACCGCTTTGCTATCGCGCCGCAAGCGGACTGGAACCTAGCAACAGATTCACAGATTCTGTCTGGCGGAAAACCGGAAGGACCGGCCCACCAAACAAAAAGGGAAGCACTGCTTCCCCTTATGTATGGAGCGGGAGACGAGGCTCGAACTCGCGACCTCAACCTTGGCAAGGTTGCGCTCTACCAACTGAGCTACTCCCGCATTGCACTGCTTCACAACGCCTTGCCTTTTACTTCTTTGCCAAACAACGCGCTGCTTCAAATTTGGAGCGGGAGACGAGACGTTTACTAGGGCAGTAAGTCGTTGATTCCCAAGCTCTTTCTTCGCCGAGGTGGCCAGCGAAGACCTAGATTGTAGCCTATTTTTTCGTCCCCGCCAACAAAGATCGTCCAAAGAGTTCCACTGGCATCCATAGACCCACACCCAGCACACCAGACCCGCAGTCGTCACAACGTCATCGGCGACGGTCTCGAACTGGCCGCCCGTGCCCCTGCTCTCAGTTCCCGCATCCGCTTCCGCGATGACGCCCAGGCCGATCCTCTCGGTGCCGGCCCAGTTCGGATGCCATCTACGAGCCGCATGCAACGCGCATTGCATTGCCCGTCTGCGCAAGCAAGTCACGCAGGAAGAACGCGCACCCTAGCCGTGGCGCGTCAGCACGCGATTCTTTATCGGTATATCAGGATGCCAGGGCGGGTATGACAGGCGTGGATTCGCCCAGTTTTCCTAGACCTTGGACAACGACCACCATCTCGTCGCGCCTTGTGAAACCGCTGGCATATAAGGCCATACCGAGACAGATTTGCAGAATCCGCAACTTATTACGACGCTGATAGCGTGAGCGTCACTGTCGAGCCTACGTCCCGATGCTCGACCTTCTAGCGGCCGATGAATTTTTGCACATTGGGCACATGACAGCCACCGGTAAAAGCGCACTGGTGAGAAGTGCTCAAGCACCCATAACGGACCGGGCCTCGGGGCTCGTTTCCTACACAGACAACTGCCCGACCACGGGGTCGGCGTCAAAGGAGTCGGCCATGTAGTTCTTCTCCTGGAAGGAGACGGAGCATGCACGAGAACAAGAATGATGCACCAACATCAAAGGTGTTCTACCGCCCGATCGAAGCGTCCATCCGCTGGGCTGGGCTGCTGCGATACGAGCAGGTGATCCTGGCCTCGGTTTTATCGCCAAGGAATCTGCCACAGTCGTTGGATTGCCCGCGCTGGGGCGAACTGCGGCTATACACCGACCGAATCTACGACGGCATCCTCAATGGGGAACTGCCCTTCGGGCAGAACGGCATCACAACACGCGATACCGCACTGATCGAGTCCCTTGATCTGACGGTTCGCCACGTCGATCTGAAGCGATGGATGCGCCAGCACTACCCCGAGCAGCGGCCCGGCTTTCTCTTCTCTCGCAGCGAACGCATCGCCCATCCCGTCATCTCCCTGGAGACCGGCCAAGCCATGCTGGTCGAGCGATTGGCCCTCAAATCCGCTCTGGAGCAGTGCAAGCGCCAAATGCGCGAGCTGCAAGAACAGCACGACGCGCTACTCAAGCAGTCCACGGTCATTCCCGCCTGCGCGCAATGCCCCATCAGCGACCGGGCCGAGGCCACCTACCTCCACATCATCGGCACCATGCTGGAACTGATGCTCGGCCAATCTCCGTCGGGCACACCGTATTCCAGTTTCAATAGCCAGGAGGCTATCGCTACCGCGATGATCGCGCATCACGGCGAACTCATGGGCATTACCGATCGCACGCTGCAAGCCAAGTTTGCACAAGCCCGCCGCAAGCTGCGGGCCGCCGTTTCCTGATATTTGCAAGCCCGAATCTGCGGTCACGGAAACCGCATTTACGGTGGCCTGAGACAGAAGTCGACATTTGAATAGGTGTCACGCCAACAAACGCCACTGAGCGTTCAGGAGTGACCGCCATGTCGCAGATACCTGTACTACCGCCCAACGAGCGCCGCATCTTGCGTCTCGATGAAGTCGAGGCCAAGTCCGGCTTCAAGCGTGCCCACATCTACAACCTGATGCGTGCCGGCAAGTTCCCCCAGGCGCTGCGTCTGGGCGTGCGTGCAGTGGGCTGGGATTCGGTCGAGATCGACCAGTGGATCGCCGAACGTCTCAACAATCGCACCTGAGCGGCTCTCCCTCGGAATTCCCTATCCCTAGACGGAGAGCGCCATGCAGGTTGTATCCATCATCTCGACCAAGGGCGGCGTCGGCAAAACGACCACCGCAGCCAACCTCGGCGGTCTTGCCGCCGACGCGGGCTTGCGCGTACTGCTGCTCGACCTCGACGTGCAGCCCACGTTGTCGTCCTATTACGAACTGGCCCACCGCGCGCCCGGTGGCATCTACGAGCTGCTGGCCTTCAACGAGCGCGATCTCGACCGGCTCGTGTCCCGCACGAGCATCGCGGGCCTGGACCTAGTGCTCTCCAACGACCACCGAGGCGAACTGAACACCTTGCTGCTGCATGCGCCGGACGGGCGCCTGCGGTTACGCCATCTGTTGCCGGTGCTGGCGCCTCTCTATGACCTGCTGTTGATCGACACCCAGGGCGCGCGCAGCGTCTTGCTGGAGATGGCCGTGCTCGCGTCCGATCTTGCGCTGTCGCCCGTGACCCCGGAAATCCTCGCGGCCCGCGAGTTGCGGCGCGGCACCATGCAGTTGCTGGAGGACATCGCGCCGTACCGACACCTCGGCATCGAACCGCCGCCGCTGCACCTGCTCATCAACCGCGTCCACCCCGTGTCCGCCAACGCGCGGCTGATCCAGCAGGCCCTGCGCGACCTGTTCCAGGAGCATGCTGGCATCCGTGTGCTGGCTACTGACGTGCCGGCTATCGAAGCCTATCCGCGCGCTGCGACCCGCGGCCTGCCGGTGCATCGCGTCGAGTACCGACAGCCACCGGGCAGAGTCGCGCCAGCCGCTCTCGACACCATGCGCGCCCTTGCCAGCGAGTTGTTCCCGCAATGGCAGGATCAATTGGCCTTCGTGTCCGGCCGCCAGCAGCGTCCTTCTGAGACTGGGAGGCAGCATGGCAAGCGCACATGAACTGGCCCGCGGCCACAAGCGGCTACGCGTCCTGATCGAATTTGCGATCAGCGAAGGCTGGCACGTCAAACGCACACCGGGTGGACACCTCAAGTTCACCAAGGTCGGCTGCGCCGCGATCTACACCAGCTCGACCGCGAGCGACCACCGGGCGACCCTCAACGCCCGCGCGCAGATCCGCCGTGCCGAGCGCCAGGCCCAAGCCCAGGCCGCGAGCGTAAAGGAATGCGGCCATGGCTGATATGAGGTCCCAGGACATGGCTGGCAAGCTGCTTGCCGCCGGGTTCGAACGTAGCGGTCCATCCGCCACCGCCTTGAGCGACCCGATTGTCGACACGCCGATGGTCGTGACGTTGGACCAGTTGCGTCCCTACGATCACGATCCACGCAAGAAGCGCAATTCCGCCTACGAGGAAATCAAGGCTTCCATCCGTGAACGCGGCCTGGATGCGGCGCCGGCCATCACGCGCCGTCCAGGCGAAGATCACTACATCATCCGCAACGGCGGCAACACGCGGCTGGCGATCCTGCGTGAACTCTGGTCGGAGACCAAGGACGAGCGATTCTTCCGCATATCGTGCTTGTTCCGCCCCTGGCCCGCACGTGGCGAGATCGTCGCATTGACCGGGCACCTTGCGGAGAACGAGCTACGCGGCGGCCTGACGTTCATCGAGCGAGCCCTCGGCGTCGAGAAAGCGCGTGAGTTCTACGAAGAGGAAAGCGGCACCACGCTGAGCCAGTCCGAACTGGCTCGCCGCCTGGCCGCCGATGGCTACCCGGTACAGCAGTCGCACATCAGCCGCATGGTCGATGCGGTCCGCTATCTGCTGCCCGCGATCCCGACCGTGCTCTATGGCGGATTGGGCCGCCACCAGGTCGAGCGGCTATCGGTCATGCGCAAGGCCTGTGAGCGCACCTGGGAGCAGTACGCCAAAGGCCGCTCTCTTCCTCTGGATTTCGACGGCTTCTTTCAGGAAGTGCTGTCGCAATTCGACACGCAGGCTGACGAGTTTTCGCCGCAGCGAGTGCAAGACGAGCTGATCGGCCAGATGTCCGAATTGCTGGGCATCGACTACGACGTCCTGGCGCTGGACCTGACCGAATCGGAGAGCCGTCACCGTGCGTTGGTCAGCGACCCGACGCCGCCATCGGCGCCGCCCGCATTGCCTGAGCCTGGGGCCATCGCGCGATCGCCGGTTGAATCAGCACCATCCACTATCACGCCTGCACCACGTCCAGGCCATGCAGCGGCCGCGCCTACGCGGCGCGAGGACGACACGGCCCCGAGGGAGGCCTCCGCGGCCAGCCCTACGGCAGGGGTCGGCGATTTGCTTCAGGAGCACATCATCTCCCCGGCACCAACGACGGAGCGGCTCCAGTCCATCCAGCGCATGGTCGCCGATCAGTTAGGCGACGCGCTACCGCCCGATTTCTCAGCCAACGTATTGCAGTCGATTCCAGTGCAGGCCGGTGGCCTCTATCCCATCTCGGACATCTGGTATATCGACCCTGGACTGGATACGCCCGATCGGCTACGCATCCACATCGCGCAGTTCGCGCGCGAGATCGCAGGCGAGGCCGAGCTGGACGAGTACGTCGCGGATCGTCCCGATGGCATCGGGTTCGCGTGCCGCGCCCAGGCACGGCCTTCGTCGCCCCTGGGACGCGCCGTGCTCGCGCTGCTGGTTTCTCTGGCCGGTCAGACGCCGGCCGACGTCGGCTTGGACAGCGGGCAAATCGTCACCGACCTGCCGGCACTGCTGCACGGCCAGGACGATGCGGCCTTGCGATTGAGCGACACCGCGCTGGTCAAGCTGTTCCGACTGCTGCGGTTGGCCCGACGCCTCCTGGACCTGGAAGCCGGCGCTGTCGGTTCTGGGACCTGAACGAGGGTTGCCAGCATGTCCGCACCGAACCCACTCAATCAGGCCGTCCTCGCCCAGGCGCTCTACGACCTGCGCAACGGCCAATTGCGTCGATGCAAGGCGATGGGGTTCGGGGAGGAAGAGTTGGATGCGCTCAAGCATCCAGCGCTCATCAGCGTATTGGCCAATGCCAACGTCTCCTGGTGCTCTGTCTCCGTGAACCGCGAAGTGCTCCGACGCTTGCTCAAGCAGGCGCAGGACGTGGAGAAGGAGATCGCCACCGTCGATCGCATGCTGCGCCTGGGCGCCAGTACGGAAATGGTGAGTCGCTTCTACGGGCTTACGCATCAGGAAGTCGCGCTACGACGCGAAGTTCTCGGTCTGCCCAAACGCAAGGGGCGCCATCCGGTTCTGGACGAGGAGCAGGACACGGAACTGTGGCGGCGCTGGAAGGCCGTGACCAGCAGCAGGAATGTCGATCTGGAGGACGAAACCTCGGTCCTTGATGCGGCAATGGACCTCGCCGAAGGCATGGAACTGCCGCTGTCGGTGGTCTGGGCTGCGATCAAAGGCTGGATCGATCAAGGATTGGGTTGAGTTATGGCCGTGGATGACTCAGCACCACGAGCATCACGCCATGGCCCCGTCGCCCTCGCTGATCTGTTCAACAGCGCGCTGAAAGACCTTGCGCCCAAACCCCGGGCGCCCGCATCCGCACCTGCATCTGCACCGTCGCCTGGGTCAACATCTGGTGACGGTTTCCTTTTCAGCGGCAATCGTCACGAGAGCGTGCCGCGGCGGCTCTTTCTCGACCGACGCCTGACACCGCTGGAGCGCAATGCGTGGCAAGTGTTTCGGATGATGCTCAACGAGGATGGCGTCACTGCGTTTCCGACATATGAGCAACTTCGGCCATGGCTCGCGTCAACACCCTGCGCTGGACAAGCCTCCCACGAGACCGTCGCACGCGCGCTGACGCTGTTGCGCCTGACACGCTGGTTGAGTCTCGTGCGGCGCAGACGCGACCCCAAGACCGGCCGTATTCTCGGCAACCTCTATGTTCTGCACGACGAGCCCTTGACTCCATTCGAGGCGATGCAGCTCGACGCAGACTACTTGCAGCTCGTCAGCCAGGCTCTGGGCCACTCGGCCAAGGCCGTTCAGGTCGTGGGTCTGCACACCCTCAAGGAGATCGCCGAAGACCCGTTGCTGTCCGGCCGCACGCTGCCCTCGCGGCTGCAGGTCCTTGCCGAACGCCTCGCCAGCCAGGGCATCGGGACGCAAGAGAGTTATCCACAGGAGGACATGGTTCACGATTCCGAAGAAGGGGCTCCAAGCCTTCTTCGGAATCCCGAGCACCCGTCTTCGGAATCCGAAGCAGGGCCGAAACCCGCGTCAGACGGCTCTCTTCGGAATCCGAAGCAGGACCGTACTGTACGTAGTAGTCGTATTAATGAAGTACGTACTACCGCGCGCGAGCGTGGGCAGGTGCGCGCGATGCAAGGTGTCCGCTTGCCTGATCGCTTCCTTGGTTTGAAAGAAGAGCAGCAGGCCGGGGCGATGGTGGCATTGCAGCAGGTCGATGTCCCGCTGCGTCAGGCCGTGCTGGACGAATGGGCCGATCGTTGTCGCGGCAACACCATCCGCAACCCGGCCGGCTACCTGTTCGGCATCATCCAGCGCGCCATCCGTGGCGAGTTCAACGCGTGGGCCAAGCAGGCTGGCGCGACAGCACCCCCCACCGCCGCGCGAGATGCGCCGTCTGAGGCACCACGCAATGTGGTTCCACCCGAGGTGGCCAAACAGCACATCGAACGGCTGCGTGACCTTCTGCGCAAGAGCTGATCGTTACGAGCGGCATGGTCATGAAGCAGACATCCGTGGCCGTCAGTAGAGCTATCCCCAGGGGATAGATGTAATGCAAGGCGTAACGCCGACAGGTACGGCCCGGTACTTTCGTCCACCGCACTGCGATGGCGCCGGTTTCAGGAGCGACGCTGACATTCGCGCGAACAGTGCTCCATGGCGTTTGATGGAGCTATCCCCTGGGGATAGCTCGTGCCTCGGGCTGGCACTGCCATGACAACCGGGGACTGATTCATTTCGGTTTGTTGACTGACTGCCTTCCGTTGCGTGTCGATCCTGACGGCTCCTTTTCCACAGCGGGCGGTCACCATGGCAACCAACGAACCTTTACAACTCAATCTCGGCTCCTTGCGCAGCGCGATGTCGCTGACGCTTCACACCCACCACGCCTCGCGCATCTGGCATGGGCGTGCCGCCGCTGAGGGGCGGCCGGGCATTGTCGGGCTCAACGGCTACATCGCCGTGATGAACAAGATGAAGCGCGGATCGGAGCAAGACGACCCGTACAGCGACTGGTGGATGTTGCGCATCGAGGAAAAGCTCGACCAGACCAAATCCACGCTGCAATCGCTGCGCGAGCAAGTTGACCAGGCGCTGGCCGGCGTACCCGCAGCATTGAGCCTGGGCGAAAACCTCAACGTGCAGCCGGTGAAGCTCCCCTTATTTGTGAACGCGCAGCTCGGCTTCGCGGCGGTCTATCTCCTGGCCGACTACGACGACATCGCCCGCAAGTTGATCCTCGCCCATCACACCGCGCTGATCGATCGCTCGACATTGGAGCGATGGCTCAACGAAGGCGCCCACGCGCTGCGCAGCCTGTTCAGTCTGGCGCAGCAGTACCGCTACTCGGGCTGCACCCGGGACGACTTCGCGGCCAAAAATGCCGCAGCACGGGCGGCGCTGGAGAAGTTCGGCGAACTGCCCCAGGAGGTGCTCGAAGGCACACGCCGTTCGAAGTTTGCGCCGCCCATCGCGCGCCGTGGCCTGCAACAGCGCAGCGATGGTTCTGCCGCAGCGCCTCCGTCCGGCGATGAAGCCATCACCGCCGAGCCATCCGAAACCGCAGCCGGTGAGGACGAACCGGCATGAGCGATCTGAACCAACCGATCCGCTACTTCCGGGGCCTGCAACAGGAAGCCTTCATGCGGCTGGAACACGCGGCCTCTCTAAAAGGCCTTTTAAAGCCTTTTAAAGGTAAAGGGGACTTCGAGGCCTGGGCCAGCCAGTGCTTCGCCATGCGCGACGAACTGATTGGCTTGGCGCAGCGACAGGTGCTGCAACAGGCAGTCGGGCATCCCTTCCACCTGCTACCCATCGAGCTGGCCCAGCAGACAACTGGCGCGGGAACGACGTTCCTTCGCTGGCGCAAGCACGACCGCTCGGCCATGGGCGTAGCCCTGTGGCAGGAGCTGATGGCGAGCACCAGCACGCCGGCCAACCTGCTGGCCGACCTGCACGCGATCGAGCTGCAGCGCATCACGTTGAACATGCAGATCAGCCTGCTGCACACCTTGGGCAGGCAGGCGCAGGAATGCGCCAGCAAAGCGGCCGAGGCAGACAACGCCTACCTGCGCCGGCTCACGTCCACCCCACCCGCAATGCGCGATCGGTGATTGCGCCAGCCATCCCAGCACGCGCCCGGCGCCGACGAGGCACGGGTATTTCAACCACCACGGAGATCACACCATGAGCACGCATTTTTCTGGCGAAGGCAACATCGGCTCGCCACCGGAGTACCGCGAATTCCCCAATGGCAACGACGAGCCCACCCGCCTGCTGCGCCTGAACGTCTATTTCGACAACCCCGTTCCCAAGAAGGATGGCACCTTTGAGGACCGTGGCGGCTTCTGGGCGCCGGTGGAAATCTGGCACCGCGACGCCGAGCACTGGCAGCGCCTCTACCAGAAGGGTATGCGGGTGCTGGTGATCGGCCGCATGGAGCGCGAGCCTTGGACGGACAACGAAGATCAGCCACGCGAGACCTGGCAAGTCAACGCGCGCAGCGTCGGCATTCTGCCGTACCGCATCGAGTCTGTGGTCCTCAGCCCGAAGCCACAGGAGGCAGAACCGAAGCCGCAGGCCGACCAGGAATCGACCGCGCCGAAAGAGACGAAGCGCAGGAAGTGACCCGGCACGGAGGGCGGCTGCCGCGGTGCTTAGCCGCCCTCCATGTGCCGCGAGCTATCCCCAGGGGATAGCTCCATCAACGTCCACTGACTTCCACGCGTACCCGCGAATCGCCGCTCCCGACCCGCATACCTCCGGCCACTCGCCATCCCCGCACAAGCCCTTCCATCCGTGAAAGCGGTCGCCGCCGCGTGCCGCTTGTTTGCTGCTGCTCCTGGTGGTGCTCGGCATGCTCGATCCCAGCAACTCCATGAACCACGGGAATCGGATGGACGGATATGCGGCTGTTCTTGTGCGAGAAGCCCTCCCAGGGCAAAGACATTGGCCGGATTCTCGGCGCCACGCAGCGCGGTGAAGGCTGTCTCAACGGTTCCGGCGTCACTGTCACCTGGTGCATCGGCCATCTCGTAGAAGCCGCTGCGCCCGAAGCCTACGACGAGCAGTTGAAGCGCTGGTCCATTGAGCAGTTGCCCATCATTCCCCAGAATTGGCGGGTCGAGGTCAAACCGAAGACCGCCACGCAATTCAAGGTCGTCAAGGCGCTTCTGGCGAAGGCGACCCAGCTTGTCATCGCCACCGATGCCGACCGCGAAGGCGAGTTGATCGCTCGCGAGATCATCGAACTGTGCGGCTACCGCGGCCCCATCGAGCGGCTATGGTTGTCGGCACTCAACGATGCGTCCATCCGCGCCGCACTGGGCAAGCTCAGGCCATCGGCCGAGACGCTGCCGATGTACTACTCGGCGCTGGCACGATCGCGGGCCGACTGGCTCGTGGGAATGAACCTCAGCCGCCTGTTCACCGTGCTCGGTCGACAAGCGGGCTACGACGGCGTGCTGTCGGTCGGCCGCGTGCAGACACCGACGCTCAAGCTCGTGGTGGACCGCGACCGCGAAATTGCGGCCTTCGTGTCCGTACCGTACTGGGCCATCGACGTGTCCCTGTCCGCAAGCGGCCAGTCTTTCACCGCGCAATGGGTTCCGCCCGATGCCTACACCGACGACACGGGCCGCTGCCTGCAGCAGCCGGTCGCACAGCGGGCCGCGCAGCAGATTCGCGGCGCGGGCAGCGCGCAGGTGGTGTCGGTCGAGACCGAGCGCGTGCGCGAAGGCCCGCCGCTGCTGTTCGACCTGGGCACCTTGCAGGAGGTTTGTTCCAAGCAACTTGGGCTGGACGTGCAGGAAACCCTGGAGATCGCCCAGGCCCTGTACGAGACGCACAAAGCCACGACGTACCCGCGCTCGGATTCCGGCTATCTGCCCGAAAGCATGTTCGCCGAGGTGTCCACGGTTCTCGACAGTCTGCTCAGGACCGATCCCTCGCTGCGCCCGATCATGGACCAGCTCGACCGCTCCCAGCGCTCGCGTGCATGGAATGACGGCAAGGTCACGGCGCACCACGGCATCATTCCGACGCTCGAACCAGCGAACCTCTCGGCCATGAGCGAGAAGGAGTTGGCGGTGTACCGGCTGATCCGGGCGCATTACCTCGCGCAGTTCCTCCCTCACCACGAGTTCGATCGCACCGTGGCGAACCTAGCCTGCGGCCAGCAGAAACTGGCGGCCACGGGCAAGCAGGTCGTGGTGAAGGGCTGGCCCCTGGTACTGACCGAGCCTCAGCCCGACGAGGACGGCGACGCTGCGGCGCGCAGCCAGGTGCTTCCCGCGCTGCGCGAGGGCTTGGCATGTCTGGTGGCCGACGTCGATCTGAAGGCGCTCAAGACGCTGCCACCCAGGCCGTACACGCAGGGCGAACTTGTCAAATCCATGAAGGGAGTCGCCAAGCTGGTGACGGACCCGCGCCTGAAGCAGAAGTTCAGGGACACGGTCGGCATCGGCACCGAAGCGACGCGAGCCAACATCATCAGCGGCCTGATCGCACGCGGCTATATCGTGAAGAAGGGGCGCGCCATCCGCGCATCCGATGCTGCTTTCACACTGATCGACGCCGTGCCCGCGGCGATCGCCGACCCTGGCACTACCGCTGTCTGGGAACAGGCGCTCGACATGATCGAAGCTGGACAGCTTACGCTGGACGTATTCATCGGAAAGCAGGCTGCATGGATTTCGCAGTTGATCGCGCAGTACAGCATCGCGTCCCTGTCCATCAAGGTTCCCCAAGGGCCGGCATGCCCGCAGTGCGGCGCACCCACGCGTCAGCGCAGCGGCAAGAGCGGCCCGTTTTGGTCGTGCAGTCGTTACCCCGACTGCAAAGGCACGCTGCCGGTCGAATCCGGCACGTCCAAGCGCGGTGCCTCGCGCCCGCACCGCAGCGGCCGCCAAGGTTCCTGACCCGACCCCGTTCCCCGTGAGCCGTGCCCGCCATCGGCGGCGTGGCCCTTGTCCCGCACGCCCTGCGGGACGCCCAGCGCGCAACGCCTTCTTGATCCGTGCGCGCGTCCCGCCTGGCCGCTCCGGCCACGGGACCTGAAGGTAGCTTCTCCGCGAACCGCATCCCGCGCGTTCTGCTGATCTGCATTTCTTCCGCCCACTGCGAAGGGTCTCCCGATGGCTTGTCGAACTGCACGAGCCACCCGGAGACCGTTCGTGGTCAGCGGTATTCGGTGCCGGTGCCCGCCGGCGCAAAAACGGGCTCCCTTTGTGCGCGGATGTGCGCCAGACGATGCCGGCCCCAGCCACGACATGGGCCGGGTGTGATTGCTGACAGCAGACGGTTTTAGCGACGACCGGGCCTGCCAATCAGCCCACGGGTGGTTCCTCTTTCCTCCCGAGCCGAAGGCCGCAGGGCCTTCGGCGCCTTTCTCCTGCCCATCAATGTCCCGGCCCCCCGCCCAACGGCCCTGGGCCACACGAACAGGAGACCCGACATGAACCCCCATCCTTGCCCCCCAACACACGGCAGGCCGCGCAACGCGCCGCTGCTCTACGGCAGCGTGTGCAGCGGCATCGAGGCCGTGAGCCTCGCCTGGCAACCCCTCGGCCTCGAAGCTGCGTGGTTCGCTGAGATCGAGCCGTTCCCGAGCGCCGTGCTCGCCCATCGTTACCCCCACGTGCCCAACCTGGGCGACATGACTGCGATCGCCCGCCAGGTGCGCGCCGGCACCGTGCCGGCGCCCGACATCCTGGTCGGCGGCACACCGTGCCAGTCGTTCAGCGTAGCCGGCGCGCGCCAGGGACTGAATGACCCGCGCGGCGCCTTGACCCTTGCCTATGTGGAGCTTGCAAATGCCATCGACCAAACCCGCCACCAAGACCGCCGCCCGTCGGCAACCCTCGTCTGGGAAAACGTCCCCGGCGTCCTCAACGACCGCAGCAATGCCTTCGGGCATTTCCTGGGCGCACTGGCCGGAGAAGGCTGTGCGCTCCAACCGCCAGGGGAAAAATGGGCGCACGCAGGTTGTGTGTCTGGACCCCGGCGCCGCATCGCCTGGCGCGTGCTCGACGCTCAATATTTCGGTGTCGCCCAACGCCGCAAGCGTGTGTTTCTTGTGGCAAGTGGTGGAGATGGCCTCGATCCCGTCGAAGTACTTTTTGAGCGCACAGGCCTGCTCGGGGATTCTTCTGCGGGCAGCGCGCCGTGGCAAGAAGCTGCCCGTGCTGCTGGATCGGGTGCTGAAGCAGCAGGCGGATACGCAGGACTGAAGCAGCCCTACGGCACGGTCACGATGACCTTCGGATTCAGTGGCGGCACCGGCCCCGTCGATGTGGCGGCATGTCTCATGGCCGCAGGCCCCAAGCACGACATCCGCACGGAGACGTTCATGGTGCAGTCGATCGCCGGCAGCATCGCCCACACCCTCGACACTGCCAACGGCGGCAAGGGCAGCAGCGAAGACGGTACGGGCAAGGGTGTGCCGATCATCGCTTTCACCGCGCAGGGCAGCGGCGCGGATGCCACGATGGATCGGGCTCCGACGCTGCGTGCAGGTGGGCACCGCAACAGCCATGCGAACGCCGGTGTCGTGCCCGCCATCGCCTTCGCGCAGAACAACCGCGGCGAAGTGCGTTTCGAGTCGGGCCATGGGCAGGTAGCTTGCACCGTCCTTTCCAACGGCAAGCCGGGCTATGGCGTGCCGATGGTGGCCTGCGTTGCCCTGCGGGGACGGCAGCAGGGTCTTACCGCGGAACTGGGCGGCGGCGTATCGGACGCACTGCGCACCAGCGGCGGCGGCGCTGACAAGCCCCATGTGCTGGCACCCGACTTCGAGGCGCATTTCCGTTACGACTGGAGCGAGCCCGGCCCCGGCGACTGGTCGCACTGGCGGGTGCGGCGGCTAATGCCCGTGGAATGCGAGCGGCTGCAAGGCATGCCCGACGACTACACGCTGATCCCGTACCGCGGCAAGCCCGCCGCGGATGCTCCGCGCTACAAGGCAATCGGCAATTCCATGGCGGTGCCGTGCGTTGCGTGGCTTGGCCAGCGGCTGGTGCAGTGCCTGCACAAGACGGGATCGACAGCTCCGGATTGATGCACGACGTCGCCAGCGGGCCACGCCATTCTTCCTCCTGCATTGCCGACGTGTCGGCAGCAGCCAGCAGCCGGGGTGTCCAGGCTGCCGTGGGTTCTACCCGCGCCACCCACCAGTTCGCCTCGGCATCTCACCGGCGAACGCTGCCCACCGGGGCATCGATGCCTCTTTTTTTCCAACCCACGGGATGGCCGCCACGTCCCGTCGGGGGCATGTCGCCACCCGGTCGATTTCAGGACTTCCCATGGATAACATCACCAAGCAAGACCGCATCACGCTGAAGAACCTCAAGGTGGCCGACTTCGCCAGCGAGGAAACGATGTGCTTCAGCGCCACCGTCGTGTTCGACGGCACTCCCATCGCCGAGGCCCGCAACGACGGCCACGGCGGCTCGACGTTCGTCCACGCGCTCAATGGCAAGGCGGCGCTGCTGGCGCAGGCCGAAGCCTTCGCCAAGGGCCTGCCGCCTGCACCGCTCGACCTCGGCCACGAGGGTGAAGACCCTCATTACATCGACATGACGCTCGACTTCCTGATCGATGAACTGGCCGATGCCATGCACGCCGAGCGCAAGGTGCGAGCCGCGTTCAACCGCGACATCGGCAACAAGGTGCTGTTCATCAAGGACGGCAAACTGCTGTTCATCAAGGGCATCAAGCTCAAGGCCATCGCCGACCGCAAAGCGTATTTCGCTTCGCTGCGCGCCCGACAGGCCCAACCCATCGTCATCCTCGCCGAGCTTCCGCCCGAGCAAGCATTTGACCTGTGGAAGCAGCATGTCCTGGGCGACAAGCCCGCCTGACCCAGCGCCGACGCCCCCTCCTGACAGCCCCGCACTCGATGCGGGGCTTCTTTTTTTCGGTGCCCATCAATCGGGGCTGGGCCGGATGCCGTTTTCCAACTGACGCAGCGCGGCCCGCGCACGAAGCTGCCCGCATGTTCGCTGATTCGTCAGCACATGCCAGCAGCCAGGGTTTCAGGCTGCCGCGGGTCTCTCCCGCGTTGCCCACCAGTCCGCATCGCATCAAGTCTGCGGACGCGCGTCCCCGTGACGTCGATGCTTTTTATCAACCGCGTGCGGGAGCTGCCATCCCGTGAGGGACGAGGCCCCGCTTTTCCAAGGAGCCCGTCCATGTCCCAGCAAGCCTCTTTCGGCCAACTGGCCCTGACCTACTGCGGCAAGTTTCTGCCGCTCGAAGTCCTGCAAAGCGCCGCCGGTCACTACATCGGCACGCGCGATACCGAAGGCCCCGTTTCGCGGGAATCCCGCGAGTACTTCCGCAGCTATGCCGCGGCTCAACGTGCCCTCGAAAGAGGCGGCTGGTCCCAGCTCGCCATTCCCTGATCCAACTGGAGGAATCACGTCATGAACCAGCTACTGCCGCGGGAAATCGTCGATCAGATCATGCGGGAAGAACAGCATTTCGCTGCCGCGCCCCAAGCCTTCTTCGAGGCCTGGAAGCGCGGTGTCGAGATCGCTGGCCCCGAATGGTTCGGTGACGGCACCCGTGAAGGTCTGAACCAGGCCAAGAGCAAGTGGGATCTGCGTCCCAACATGCTGCAGCTCAACGATGCCCTCGGCGTCCTGAGCAGCGGCGAACGCATGTTCCTGTCCGCCATGGTCAGCTTCTACAACGCGCGCGAGGGCGGTGCCATGCTCAAGCGCTGCCACTTCAACGGACTGTCGGACTTCGACGGTCTCGATCTGCAACGCCGCAAGGTCATCGCCGACCTGCTGGTGAACTACAACGGCTGGTGAGCCGGTCCCCGGCGCACCACTGCTTTTCGTTCCCCCCGAGAGGGACATGCGCCCACAAAGCCATGTTCCTCAATTTCTTCGCCATCGCCCAGCGCCAACGGCCTCGGGCTATTACTTGCGGATGCCACCGTCCGCATGGGCTGGCTCCGCTCACTTCTCGAAAGGAGCCACCATGGCAAACAACTACTACGAGGGCACGGGCGTTCTCATGCTTGATCGTGTTACCCCCGTCATCAAGGCGCTGTTCGGCGTCTTCGCATTGGATGAAAGCTATCCCGGCAACGGGCATGCCTACATCGCCAGGATCGCCGAGACCAATTATCCGCAATGGTCGAATGTGCTGGGCGGCCTGGAAGACCTCGCAGCGCAACTCGGCATACCCATGCCCGACGACGAAGGCTTGTCGATTCCTCCACTGCTCGAACTGCTGGCCGTGCACTTCGGAGCCGACCAGGATCAGGAACTGCAGAACCTGATCGAACAACACCAGTTCGAGGACAGCGCCGATCTGGAGGCCTTACTTCTGATCGCAACCTGCTTCGACGACGGCCATGACCTGACCGCCATCCAGTTCGAGGGCTGCTGGTATTGCAGCAAGCCAAGGCTGTTCGAGTTCGGCGGCAGCGGCTGCTACCTGAGCCGCGAGGTCCAGGTCTTCAGAACGTCCTCGCAGGCACTCCAACTCGGCGACCAACTGCGCAAAGCCATTAAGGCCAGCGACATCGAAGAGGCCTCGGCGTTGATCGCACTGGAGGCCGCCAATCTGCTCGCGGGCATCAACGACGAGCATTTCCGCCTGAATGTGCGCCATCGCATCGCCGAACGGCTGGCCCAGACGCCAACGATCAGTGCCGACTGACGCATTTTCTCTTTTCAACCCACCGGGTCCAATTCCCGGTGGCGGGGATTGGCTCCATTATTCAATCTGGAGAAATCCCATGTCCCAAAATCCCAATCCCTTTGTCCGCGGCTACTGGAATCTGAAAATCGTCCGCACGCTGTCCATCAGCTACGAGGACGGAAGCCCGCATGTGTGGCGAGCCATCCACGTGAGCCAACAGCACCTCTCCGATGAGGAACTGGTTTCTTCCCCCTGCATCGTCACCAGCGAGTTCGCGGTGGTCAGGAATGGCACTGAACCTGTCAGCGCCGAACTGATGGCCGAATGCAATGCTGTTGAAGGCGTCAGCGGCGAAGGCGTAGTTGGTGCCGTGGTCTATGCCATTCATGGCGACGACTTCGACGGCCGCCCGATCCACGTCGGTGACACTTATTCGGCCGAAGCCGCGCGAGACGTGGTGCAGCGGTTGAGTTTCGAGACCGGCTATTACAGCCGATGCTGGGAAATCAGCAGCGCGCACATCAGCCGGAAAACCGGCCAGTACCTCGCCAACCTGGCAGACCTCGCCACGCCGGAGGCCTTTCTGTTCATCGCCTTCCGGGTTCCGTACAGCCCGGCGATCGGCGTCAAGCTGATTTCCACGCCCTGGACGGACCAGAACCTGGAGCATGCCGAGGGCATCGGCGCGGAGCAGCTTCGACAAGAGCACCGGAACAAGGGCATGCCGGACGACCTGGCGAACATCCTTGAACTGGCTGGCCAGGCCGATGTGCGCATTCTCATCCTCGACGCTGATGCGCCCGCGCTACTGGGCTTGCCGCTGGCCGAGTCCTAGCAGTCGCGCCACGCACCATTCTTCCTCTTTGTTCTCCCCCATGTCAGCCCGTCTCCCACCCGGAGCTGGGCTGATCCATTTTCATAGGAGCAACCTCATGTTCCCCGACCTCATCTCGCATGCACCCGACTTCGAGCACCAGCTCGGAGCCTGCGTCAACGCCATGAGCCAGGACGACGCCATCGGCCAGATCCTGGTATTCGAGCGCACGAGAGGCATGCTACACATGCGCCATATCGCCAGCGCCGACCTGGTGGACAGCGACATTGACGACTACGAAATGGTCGTCTTCGACGGTGGCAACACCAGCGGCGACACGTGGAAGCACGTGTTCTTTCCACGTCAGCGCGAACACTATTTCGTGTACGAAGCCTGATCCATCCAGCCCCTTTCGAGGGGCTTTTTCTTGCCCGCAGCGCAGGAAACCGGGTGCGGCGCGGTGCCGTTTCATGCGGGTGAGCCGCCCATTCCGAGGCCATCCTTGCCCCATGTTCGTCGGCGTTGCCGACACATGCCCAGACAGCCGAGACCTTCAAGGCTGCAAGTGCGGGAAACCGTGCTGGTCTTTTTTCTTATCGGACGTTCCGCGTCCATCCACGCCACCCACAAGGGATCTCTCCCTTGCGGGCGGGAATCCCTTGTCCTTCCTCAAGGAGATTCCCATGGACCGTTCCCTCATCAAATCCATGATGCCTTCGCTTGTCGCAGGCCATGTGCCCCGCAACGTGCGGTCGTTCAAGTACCGCGTGTTCGATGATCAGCCGCAGTCCTCGACGCTGGGCTTCGCCATCGATCCCCAGCCCTTCGACGGCAAGGTGGTCGCGGCGACTGACGATGCCATCGTCGTCAAGCTCAAGCCATCCGAGTTCGCCGTGCTCGATCCCAACCTTGTCACCTCTGTTCCCAGCGAAGGCGCCAAGGTGCGTGTCCAACCCTACGCACGGCGCCGTTTCGACGGCCTGCGCGCGGACACCCCGGAAGAGCGCACGGAGATGACGTCCGACGGCATTCCCTACACCGTCAAGACGCACATCCTTGGCTCCGCGCCCGCCAAGCTGCCCATCCCCAAGCCGCAGTGCATGGAACTGGGCCAGCTCATCGAACAACTGGAGGAAATGCCGGCGCCCGATGGCTTCCGGCGGATCACCCACATGCTGGTCGATGCAGGTGCACGGGATTTCACCTGGGTCGATCCCAAGCCATCCAAGATCATCGAGACGCCTCCGGCGATCAGCTTCACGACCTCGACCGCGAAGTTCAAGGGTCGCGTCACGGTGCTGTACGACCGCGGCGGCGACGCCTACGTGGTGGAACTTCACCGCGATGGCGAATTGGTCGATCGGTACGACGAGGTGTATTTCGACATGCTTGGCGCAGTGTTGGAGCGGCTCATCGACGATGGTCGCTGGCGCCTGATCGACGTGAGCGTGATCGACACCAAGGCTCCCCGGCAGCGCCAAGCGGTGCCGGCATGACGCCTCGAAACGAAGCCAGGCAACTCCACGACTGACCCGAGGTTCCCGCCACGGCGGTTCAGTCCATCCGGCCAAGTGCCGCACAGGCTCTCCATCCATTCGGTGGAGAGCCTTTTCTCTAATCCGTACAGGAGATTTCAACCATGTCACTGCGATTCAAGGGCGCCGACCTGCGCCCTGTGTTGACCGAAGCGATCGCCAACCAGTGCCGAGCCGTCCTCGTCAAGGACCAAGGCGTGTACATCCTCGCCGAGCGCGGGGAACGCCGCCCGGACGGACGCCAGAAGTTGCTGGCCTATGCAGTCGGCTGCGACCCGGATACCGATCCGTTCGATGACTGGTGGTTCCTCGCCCAACGCGAGCTGGGCGGCGACGACTTCGCCGAGTACTTCGACCCGAAGGACGGCGTATTCACCCGCATCTTGCACACAGCGGACGATCTGATGCTGTCGGCCACCGCCACCCACTTGTCGTTGGAGGTCGTGCCTCCCGTTTAAAGCAGCAGCACGTCCTGCTCAGCCCCCGGTTCCCCGGGGGCTTTTTTCCGTGCGCCCAGCATGGGCGCACTCTTGGAGGTGCAAGTCCTCCCGTGAGTTGATCACAGCGAACGAAGCGAAGCGCAACTGCATGAGGGTGACCGAGTGTGGGAAGGAAGCGTGGAGCGCAACTGCGAGCCGATGGACAAGAACCGGATAGAAGGCGGTGCCGAGCAGGGCGAGCGGGCAGAAAACCGCGAAGCTCTCGTGATCAAGGCGAGGTGTCGTAAATCCGGCGGTTGTGCAGTGAAGGAGTGCGTTCTTACCTGGGGAGATCTCGCCTTGTGCCTGAAAGGGCGACGTCGAGAGGCGGAGCGAGAAGTCAGCCGAGGTCGTAGTAGTCAGGGGCTGGGCCGGTGAGGCTGAAACCGCTGGCGAAGGACCGAACGAGAGGGAGTGTAGACCGACATGTCGATGCGGCAGGCCATGCGTCAGATGCCCGCGCAAGCGGGGCGGGCGGGAGTAGCGCGCGGTGAAGCCGCGCGTGTACCCGTCAGCGACGAAGCCTGCGGCCCGCGGCGTGAGCCGGAAAACACAGGGTCGGCGCTGCTGCAGGCAGCGCTGACGAGAGAGAACCTGCAACGGGCGCTCAAACGGGTACGTGCCAATAAAGGCGCAGCGGGCGTCGACGGTCTGGACATCGACCAAACGGCACGCCATCTCGCGACGGCCTGGCCCGGTATCCGTGAGCACCTGTTGCGGGGGACGTACCGGCCGAGTCCGGTACGACGGGTAGCGATCCCTAAGCCGGACGGCGGCGAGCGCGAGCTTGGCATCCCGACGGTGACGGATCGGCTGATCCAGCAGGCGCTGCTACAGGTACTGCAACCGATACTTGATCCGAGCTTCAGCGAGCACAGCCACGGCTTCCGGCCGGGGCGGCGTGCGCAGGACGCGGTGCTTGCCGCGCAGGCGTACGTGCAGTCCGGCCGGCGCGTGGTGGTGGATGTGGACCTGGAGAAGTTCTTCGACCGGGTCAACCACGACATCCTGATCGACCGCCTACAGAAACGCATCGATGACGCCGGGGTGATCCGGCTGGTGCGTGCGTATCTGAACAGCGGGATCATGAGGGATGGCGTGGTGCAGGAGCGCGGGCAGGGGACGCCGCAAGGCGGACCGCTGTCGCCGCTGCTGGCCAATGTCTTGCTCGATGAGGTGGACAAGGCCTTGGAGCGGCGAGGCCACTGCTTCGTGCGCTATGCCGACGACTGCAACGTGTATGTGCGCAGTCGCCGGGCGGGAGCGCGGGTGATGGCTTTGCTGCGGCGTCTGTACGGCAAGTTGTGCCTGAAGGTCAATGAAGCCAAGAGCGCGGTAGCCAGTGTGTTCGGCCGCAAGTTCCTGGGCTACAGCCTGTGGGTGGCCCGGGGAGGAACGGTCAAGCGCAAGGTGGCGGCCAAGCCGCTGGCGACGTTCAAGCAGCGGGTGCGGCAACTGACCCGGCGCCTGGGCGGGCGCAGCATGCAGGACGTGGTGCAAAGGCTGCGACCTTATCTGCTGGGTTGGAAAGCGTACTTCGGACTGGCGCAAACACCGAGGATCTGGCGCGAGCTGGACGAGGGGTTGCGTCATCGGCTGCGTGCGATCCAGCTCAAGCAGTGGAAACGAGGGCCGACCATGTTCCGGGAGTTGCGCGCGTTGGGCGCAAGCCCCGCCGTGGCGCAGCGGGTGGCGGCCAATAGCCGCTGCTGGTGGCGCAACAGCGACAAACTGCTCAACAGCGTGTTGACGGTGGCATGGTTCGACCGCCTGGGTCTACCCCGTCTGTCCTGACCTCAACCTCTCGAACCGCCCGGTGCGGACCCGCATGCCGGGTGGTGTGGCAGGGGCGCAGTCTACGATGACTGTCCCCTATGCCGATTCCGCACAGCGGCTATGTCCCCGCGTGCGCGCTCGTCTCCGGCCGCCAAGGCCTGCCTCGCCGGCCAGCCCGCCGGCATGCCACTGGAGACGACGCATGCACGACCCGTTCAAGATCACCCAGCCCACCTGCATCAGCTTCAGCGGCGGGCGCACGAGCGCCTACATGCTCTGGCGCGTGCTGCAGACCAATGGCGGCCTGCCTGCCGATACCGAGGTCTGCTTCGCCAACACGGGCAAGGAAGTCGAAGCGACCTTGCGCTTTGTGCGCGATTGCGCCGAGCACTGGCAGGTGCCGATCCGCTGGCTCGAATACGTGCCCATGGAACCGGGCTTCGCTCTGATCGACTTCGATCGGGCCAGCCGCCAGGGTGAGCCGTTCGAGGCGCTGATCCGCAAACGCCAGTACCTGCCCAATCCCGTTGCGCGGGGCTGCACGACCAGCCTGAAGATTCGCCCGATGCACCGCTTCCTGCGGCATCAGGGATGGACGGACTGGGACCAGATGATCGGCATCCGCGCCGACGAGCAGCGACGCGTCTCCAAGATTCGTGCGCGCGGCCACTCCACCGAATCGACCCACGAGACCATGTGCATGCCGCTGGCGGATGCCGGCGTCACCGTGCGCGACGTGAGCGCGTTCTGGCAGGCGCAGCCGTTCGACCTCGACCTGCTGACGGTGAACGGACGCACGCTCGAAGGCAACTGCGACCTGTGTTTCCTCAAGCCGCGTGGGCAGCGCCTGGCCCTTATCAAGGCCCGGCCCGAGGCCGCCGTGTGGTGGATTCGCATGGAATCCCTGAACCTCGCGAGCAAGCCCAGCGGCGCCCGGTTCCGCGCCGATGGCCCCAGCTATGCCGATCTGGCGCGCTTCGCTGCCGACCAGGGCGATCTGTTCGATGGCGCCGAGGAAGCCATTGCCTGCTTCTGCGGCGACTGATGCGCATGGACAGGCCATTGATCGCGCCACGGCTGCAACTCCTGCCCGTGTCGCTACGGGTCGCTAATGGCTTTGTACAGGACCACCACCGCCACCACCGCCCGGTCCAAGGGGCGAAGTTCGCCCTGGCCGTTGCCCCGCGCGGCAGCGATTGCATCTGCGGTGTGGCCATCGTCGGTCGCCCGGTCGCGCGGCACTTGGACGACGGCTGGACCCTCGAAGTAACGAGGCTATGTACCGACGGTGCGCCGAACGCCTGCAGCAAGCTCTATGGCGCCGCTTGGAAGGCGGCCAAGGCCCTCGGCTACACGCGGCTGATCACCTATACCTTGCCCGAGGAAGGTGGTGCCAGCCTGCGCGCCGCCGGCTGGCGGCTGGTCGGCACGCGCGGCGGCGGCGCTTGGAGCCGTCCCAGCCGTCCCCGCGCCGACACCCCCGACCACCTGCGCGGCCCCAAGTGCCTGTGGCAGGCATCGGGCGGCGTGGACAAAGGGAAACGTCTGGGTGCCGATTGATTGCTGTCGCGCGCGCGGAGCCCGGCCATGCTGCCCCCATGCCTGCTGACGTTGTCAGCGACATGCCAGGCAACCATCGGTCATCGAGGTTGCGGCGCAGTTCCCACTGCGTGACCGAGCCAGCTCGCACCGCATCCGTCCGCGAGCGGCCACCAGTCTCTGGTGGCGGATGCTTTCGCCTTATCAACCCACCGCGGGGTTACGCACCTTCCCCGCATGCGTGGGCCTGGTGTGTCTCCGCTTCTTCCAATGGAGATTCACCATGAACACCACTTCCAACGAGAAATCATACTTCGACCTTCACACCTCGGGCATCGGCTACATCCAACGTGCCCGCGAAGTGCCTGTCCGGGGCGGCCGCCGTGCGCAGCCCTTCCTGGCATGCACCATCGCCGCACTGGTCGGTTCCGCCAAGGATCCCAGTTACCGCTACTTCGACGTCAAGGTCTCGGGTGCCGAGGCCAAGAAACTGGTCCAGCGCTACATCGGCGTTGACGATCCCAAGCAGCGCCCGCTGGTGCGCTTCCGCCTCGGCGACCTGTGGGGCGATGCGTACATCCGCGACAAGGGTGAGCACAAGGGCCAGGCCGCCGCGTCCCTCAAGGCGCGACTGCTCAAGGCCGAGCCGCTCGACCGGGCCGAACTGGCTTCGATCAAGCAGCACGAGCTGATCACCCGCGGCATCGGCTACCTCAGCCGTCCGAAGGACGTCACCCGCAAGGATGGCGATCCGTTCCTGTCGTGCAGCGTCGCGGCGCTGGCCGGGCCTGTCGGTGAACCGGAATATCGGTACTTCGACACCATCGTCGCTACCCCTGAAGCCGAGCACCTGGTTCGCCGGTGCGTGCAGGCCATCGAAGGGGACCGCAAGGTGCTGATCGCCTTCCGTCTGAACGACATGAAGATCGATCCGTACATCCGCACCAAAGGCGAGCGCGCCGGGGAACCGGGAGCGAGCCTTGAATCGACGCTGGTCCACATCGGTCTCATCAAGATCGACGGCACCCAGGTCTATCCGACGAGCCAGGCGCAAGCCGAGGCGCCGCAGGCCGAGGACGCACCCGCGCCCGAAGCCGAGGTTGCCGCCGAAATCGCTGCCGACCAATCTGCCGAACCCGCCGAGCGCGAGCCGGAAGGTGAAGCCGAGGAGCAGGAGCCGGAACTGGCTGCTTCGTTCTGATCCGGCATGGCCCCTCACGGGGCCTTGCCTTTTTCCTATTTCCCAAGGAGAACCATCATGGCAGCCACATCGGCACCTACGAGATCAGTCCTGCCCATCGTCGTCCCGGGCCAGCTCACGTTGCGGACCATCCGCGGCAAGAACGGCCCGTTCACGGTCGGTCGTCTGACCACCCCCATCGGCGAGTTCGCCGTCAAGGACGCGGAGCTGGAGCAGTACCCCGAAGGCAAGTACGACGGGGAATTCGTCATTCGCTATATCTTCGCCAAGTCCTATCCGGTCGCGGGCGGCGCGCGGTTTGAAGTTCGCGCCAACCTCGACGGTATGACGCTCAACGGCATCGACAAACTGAGCCGTGACGAGGCCCGGAGCTTCGCCACCCAGGAGGTCGATCCCCTTGACGAAGAGCAAGGGACGCAGCCTGCGGCAACGCCGGCCAAACCTGCCAAAACATCCAGGCCCGCCAAGCCCGCACCCGTGCTGGCGTCTGCGGACCCGCTGGTCGATACCACGCCCTTCGGTGTGGATGCGCCGACACCCGCTGCGGCTGCTGCCCCCGGCAGCACCGAAGATGGCGACGCTGCACTGTTCGGCCTGCTGTGGCCGCTGGGAGAATCCGTAAAGCTGGATTCGACCATCGACCGCCGCACCCTGCGCGCGCAGATCGTTCGCCTGGGCGAACTTGGCTACGCGCTGGACTTCAAGACCCAGGAGTGGAGCCGCCAGGCCGAACTGCAACCTGCGTGATCGCAGACGCCGCATCCGCGGTGTTCTTCATCCACCCGCCGGGGTTCTTTCCCCATGCGGGGGAGACCCTGGCCTTTTCTTTGGAGGTCTCCATCATGTCCAACATCGCTTCAGATACCCACCGTTCCGCACTGGATGAAACCGCGTGGCGGGCTGTCTGCGAGACGGCTGCCAAGCAAGCCATCCATGGCTGCGGACAGTCTCACGACTGGTACGTGGAACGGTTCAGTTCAGAAGTTGACGCGCAAGTACATCGGTTACCCGAGCATCAGCAGGCATATGCCCTGCAGATAGCAGAGGAATACGGGGACTACGCAACACCCGCCGAAAGGCAGGAGACTCAGGACTGGAATGCCGAAAACGGCATTTGCATGCACGGCATCGATCGGGATTGCTGCCCGGCCGGTTGCGGTGATCTTGAGTACTGACACGCGACTTCATCGCTGCTAACGCGGCATTCCATCACCCGCTGGGGGTTCTCCCCCGCGGGGAGGCCTCCGGCTCCACTTTTCAGGAGGCCTTTCATGGGCTGGTATTTCTCCCCCCAATCGCGATCTGAACTGATCGCGGAACTGATCGCACCGCAAGAGACCGAGCGCGCCAGCGTCAAGGTCATCGCCCACGCGCTGCGTGGCAACGTCCTCTGGTCCGTCGCGGAAGTGACGGCCAAGGTCGAAGGCGTGCATCGTGATCTCGCACCGGGTCAATCCCTGCGCTACATCCGCTGCGATCTGCTTGAACGCGGCGGAAGCCAGTGGGGTTACAAGCCACTGGAAGAGTCCATGCACCCGTACTACTACTCGTGCCCGCTGTCTTATCTGGATCTCGCACCGGAGCAGTCCGCCGAATGGCGTGCAGGCGTTCGCGCCCACCACGCGCGGCGGCGCACACCGACGGCTTCCACGGCACCCGCCGCAGCGCTGTTGGTCTGAGCCAGGAGGAACCGACATGGACCCGATCCTGGCTGCGCTCCCGCCCGCGTTGTTGAAGCTCGTCGAAGGGAGTCTGTCCAACGACGAAGTTTCTTCCGACGAGGAAATGCTGGCGTACTTCATCAGCGACGGCCTCACCGAGGATCAGGCGCGGCGGGCACTGACCTACCGCGACCAGTACCTCAACAACATCTACCTGGACGGCTTCACGCCGATTACCGCGGTGGACAAGGCACTTCACTTCAACCCGCACACCCGGCAGTTCGAGCCGGACTGAGCGGTTTTCTTCCACCCCTTGGGGCAGTACTTGCCCCAGCGGGCGGTGCTGTTCCCGTTCATCCGAGGACACCACCATGCCCGCAGACACTTCTTCCACCACGCTTTACCGCATCGACGAATGCCCCGACGTGATGGCCGACGCTTGCGTCGGCGATGACCAAGGCAACCTCGTCTTCCTCTCGATCTGGGCGCGGGACACCGCCGTCCAGCAGTTCCTCGCTCGCCTGACCCTCGGGCGCGACGAGCAGGGACTGGACCAGTTCCACGTCATCACCGACCAGGGCGGCAGCGTCCCGGTGTTCATCGGCAACGTCGATCGTCTGGAAAAGCGCATGACTCGCGCCTACCGACGAACGCTGTTCGGATCGCTCTCCAACGTGTGGCTGTTCGATCGCCGCTGCGTGAAGCCCGACAAGGCCAACGCCAGCGCGCTCGCACTGCTGCCACGCGGCAACGCCCACCGGCTTGACCGCATGTGGACGCTGGTGCGGGACACCTGCCCGTTGCCGCTGCTCGATCACTGGCGCGAGACCGTGCTGGAACTGCTGCAAACCCGCGAGATGCTGGCCCGCCTTCCGTTCGCCCTCGGGCCACTGGAAGGTCATCGGCTCGCCATCGACGTGCCGGCGCTGACCCTGGCGCTGGGCACCTTGATCCGCAGTGACGTACTCACCGCCTATCCCTATCCGGCCAAGATTTGGACGCCGGAAGCGGTAGCGGCTTGACCCACCCGCGGAAGCACGCCTCTGCGTGCTTCCGCCTTTCATCCCCGCCAACCAGGAGACTTCCATGGCCCTCATGTTCCCGCGGCTCGCCCGCAATTTCGTGAAAAACGGATACTTCCCCACGGATGAACCCACGCTCGAAAGAGCCCTCAACGCACTGATGCCCAGCGACGGGTCGATGTGCATCCTCGATCCCTGCGCAGGCGAAGGCGTGGCGATCGCCGAAGCTGCTCATGCCCTCGGGCGCGAGCAGGTAAAGGCGTTCGCGGTCGAGTTCGACGCCGAGCGGGCACGCCATGCCCGCGGCCTGGTCGATCATTGCCTGCATGCGGACCTCATGGACGCGATGATCTCCAAGCAGTCGTTCGGGCTGCTCTGGCTCAACCCACCGTATGGCGACCTGTCCAAGGACGTCAACGGCAATATCGGTTATCAGGGACAGGGCCGTGCCCGCCTCGAAAAACTGTTCTATCAGCGCAGCCTGTCGCTGTTGCAGTACGGCGGCGTGCTGGTCTTCATCGTCCCCGGCTACGTGCTCGACGCGGAGCTGGTCGGCTGGCTGACGCGCCACTACACCGACCTGCGGATCTACCGAGCGGTGGAAACGCAGTTCAAGCAGGTGGTGATCTTCGGTCGCAGGGTGCGTCAGCGCGAGCAGGCACCCGATGGCGTCAAGGCCGTGCGCAATCTGCTGCTGCAGGTTGGGCTTGGCGAAGTCGAAGCCGAGGAACTGCCGAGCGATTGGCCGTTCCTGCCGTACATCGTCCCCGCCAGTCCGGCCGAGCCGGAGCATTTCTTCCGCGTGACGATGGAGCCGGAGCAGTTCGCCGATGAGGTTGGTCGGCTGCAAGGCCTCTGGCCGTCGCTGGACACGCACCTGGGGGCCGCGCAGCAATCGCTGCGTCCACCGGCGCGTGCCTTGTCCCACTGGCATCTCGCCCTGGCTCTGGCCGCGGGCGCGATCTCGGGGGTTGTGCGCTCCAAGACCGGGCGCGTGCTCGTCGTCAAAGGTGACACCCACAAGGACAAGACGCTCCAGCGGGAATTCACCGAACGCGAAGACGGCTCCATCGCCGAGACCCGCATCCTCACCGACAAGTTCGTGCCTGTCATCCGCGCGTGGGACATGACGCCTAGCTCCGCTACGCGGGGCGAGGTGTTGACCATCCGCTGATCGCTTTTCACCGACGGTTCGCCGTCTTTTTTCCCACCACGGGGCATGCCATCGCCCCGTCGGGGGTGGTGCATGCCCCATTTTCTTTGGAGCATCACCATGTCCCTCGATCTCGAAACCACCACCGCCGAAGCCACGTCCGTACAGGGCGAACTGCTCGACGCGGAATCTTCCCCACTGACCCTGAGCCTTCAGGATTTCGTCGGTGAGTTCGGCGACGAACTGCTCGACGCCCTCAACAGCGCCAACCCGCCGGTCTATTCCGGCGAGCCGCAGGCGCACCGGCAACTCATCGTCGCCAGCCTCAAGCGCAAGCTGTTCCAGGCCCAGGCCGAAGTCGTCCATGCCGCCGCCGAGCTGCTGATCGACCGTGGCGAGCGCGCCGCGATCGTCAATGGCGAAATGGGCTGCGGCAAGACGACCGTCGGCATCGCCACGGCCGCCGTCCTCAACGCCGAAGGCTACCGCCGAACCTTAGTTCTTTCGCCACCTCATTTGGTTTACAAGTGGCGGCGCGAGATCCAAGAGACGGTGGCAGGCGCCAAGGTCTGGGTGCTCAACGGCCCGGACACGCTGGTCAAGCTCATCAAGCTGCGCGAGCAGATGGGTGTGCAGCCCACGGGCCAGGAGTTCTTTGTCCTGGGGCGCGTCAGGATGCGGATGGGATTCCACTGGAAGCCTGTCTTCACCACGCGGCGCACTCGCCATGGCGACGTGGCAGCGTGCCCTGACTGCGGTACGGTCATCACCGACCTCGACGGCGAGCCGGTCAACCCGGTGGCGCTCCAAGCCGAGGAATACCGCAGGAAGTGCAGCCATTGCGCCGCGCCCCTGTGGACGCTGATCCGCCCGCGCAGCCTGTCCGGCAGCGACCAGTCCTCGGCAGTGCTGAAAGCCCTCAAGCGCATCCCGACCATCGGGGAAGTCACCGCGCAGAAGCTGATGCAGAAGTTCGGCGACGGGTTCCTGGCGTCGATGCTGGGCGACAACATCCACGAGTTCATCAACCTCATGGATGGCAACGGCGAGCTGGTTTTTTCCGATCGTCAGGCCACGCGCATGGAACGTGCGATGGCCAACATGGAGTTTGGATTCGGTGAGGGTGGCTACCAGCCGTCCGAGTTCATCAAGCGCTACCTGCCACAAGGCACGTTCGACCTGCTCATCGCCGACGAGGCGCACGAGTACAAGAACGGCGGTAGCGCCCAAGGCCAGGCCATGGGCGTGCTGGCGGCGAAGGCTCGCAAGACCTTGCTGCTGACCGGCACGCTGATGGGCGGATACGGGGACGATCTTTTCTATCTGCTGTTCCGCGCCTTGCCTGGGCGGATGATCGAAGACGGCTACCGCCCGACCACGAGCGGGAGCATGACCTCGGCCGCGATGGCGTTCATGAGGGACCACGGGGTCCTCAAGGACATTTACTCCGAAAGCGCCGGCACGGCGCACAAGACGGCCAGGGGCACCAAGGTATCGGTGCGCACGGTCAAGGCTCCCGGCTTCGGGCCGAAAGGGGTCTTGCGGTGCATCCTGCCGTTCACGATTTTCCTCAAGCTCAAGGACATCGGTGGCAACGTCCTGCCGCCGTATGACGAACAGTTTCGTGAAGTCCAGATGGACGTGGCGCAAGCCGCGGCCTACCGTGACCTGGCGGGTCGGCTGACCGCGGAGCTGAAACAGGCTCTGGCGCGACGCGACACGACGCTGCTGGGTGTGGTGCTCAACGTGCTGCTGGCCTGGCCGGACTGCTGCTTCAGGTCGGAGACCGTGGTGCATCCGCGCACGCGCAACACCTTGGCGTTCGTCCCGGCTCAGTTCAACGAGTTCGAGGTGACGCCGAAAGAGCGCGAGCTGATCGACATCTGCAAGGAAGAGAAGGCGCAGGGCCGGAAGGTCTTGGCCTACACGGTCTATACCGGCACACGCGACACCACGTCGCGTCTGAAGATGCTGCTGGAGCAGGAAGGCTTCAAGGTCGCGGTGCTACGCGCGAGCGTGGACGCCAGCCGCCGCGAGGACTGGATCGCCGAGCAGTTGGACCGTGGCATCGACGTGCTCATCACCAACCCCGAGCTTGTGAAAACGGGACTGGACCTGTTGGAGTTTCCGACGATCGTGTTCATGCAGTCGGGCTACAACGTGTATTCGCTCCAGCAGGCGGCACGCCGCTCATGGCGCATCGGGCAGAAACTGCACGTGCGCGTGATCTACCTCGGCTACGCCGGTTCCTCGCAGATGACCTGCCTTGAACTGATGGCCAAGAAGATCATGGTCTCGCAGTCCACCTCGGGCGACGTGCCCGAATCCGGGCTGGATGTGCTCAACCAAGACGGTGATTCCGTCGAGGTCGCACTGGCCCGGCAACTAGTCGCCGCCTGATCCCCACGCCAACGCCGGCCTAGCGCCGCCGGTTTCTTGTTATTCCCAACTTGCAGCCACGCCCACGGTCTCCGTGGACGTGGCTGCGCTTTTCCTATCCCAAGGAGAGTTTCATGAACACCCATATCCAAGCCACGCCCGAAACCGTCAATGCTCGCCTGACGCTAGACGTGACCTATCTGCTCAACGGCGAGGCCGCGCCTGAAGTGCTGGCTCGGCTGGAACGCATGTGCGAACGCGCCATCGGCGAGGGTTTGCTGACCGACGAGACCGCCGTGGAAGTGGACGCCTGGTCGATCGATGTATCCGAGGTGCCTTCGGCTGCCGACCGCGAAACCCTGGAAGCCGAGATCGCCGCTTTCATGCAACAGCGCATCGAGGACGGCAACCTCGGTGCCGAGGACATTCCCATGCGCCTGGCACGCTATGGCCTGATGGCCCCCGAGGCATTCACCGACGAGATGCGCGAGCGCATGGGCATGGACGACGACGCCCTCACGGGCCGAGCCGTCATCCCCTCGACCGAACCTGCCGACGGCGGTGAGATCGAGATGCAAGTCGCGGTCGCCTGCATCGGTGCCTCCGGCAGCCCCGACGTGCCGGTCTTCAAGGTCAGGATCACCCAGGAGGAATACGACCTGGGTATCCACTACGACAAGGCCAAGGACTTCGCCAAAGAAGCCCACTACGAGGGGCCGTTCGTCTGCTTCGACGCTGCCGAATATGGCCCCATCCTGTCGGCCGCCCGCGAACTGGGTCTTGTTCCGCAGGTTGTCGTGGTCGATATGACCGACGGCCAGATCCACTCCATCCGCTGCGACAGCGGCGAGATCAAGGTCATCTGCTACGACACCAGCGACACCGAAGAGTATTCGGTGGCGGTTGCGAACCGGCCGCTCGGCGAGAACGGCCAGTTCGTGCGCTGCTGGTCGCACACCCAACTGGCACAGGTCGATCCCGGTCTGAAGCTGGCTCGGGATTGATTCAGCGCGCTCGATGTGCGTTTTCACTGGCCCCTTCGGGGGCCTTTTTCTTTGGAGGGAGGCTGTCGGTAAATCGGGCGCTGCCTGGTTCGCATTGTTTGCTGCCGCTCGTGGCCCGAGAGGCGATGGTGAGGGCTCGATGTTTCAGGACGCCGAGCTTATGTGCCCCTCTCCACCTTGGTTTCACCATCCCGAACGCCGCCTGCTGGCGGGAGTCCTCGGCCTGCTCTGGTCGGTGCTGGCTGCTGGCTGCGCGACGACGACTGCGCCGCCCCCGCCCGATGCCTTCGAGGAAGTCTTGGCCGCGCCGGAATCCGAGGCGCCCGAGTACATCCCCGTCGTGCGCTACGGTCGCTACACGCTGGTCGAGCTGGCACCCACGGCGGCGCAGCGGGACCTGCTGTTGCAGACCATCGACGTGTCCATGCCCGAAGATGCCCGTGCCACCGTCGGCGATGGGCTGCGGCATGTGCTCAAGCGCAGCGGTTACAGCCTATGCCAGACGGCGCACGCGGTGATCGAGCTGTACGCGCTGCCGCTGCCGGCGGCGCACTTGCACCTCGGCCCCATGACCTTGCGCGATGCGCTGCTCACACTGGCTGGCCCCGCCTGGGAACTGCACGTGGATGATCGCGCACGGCAGATTTGCTTCGAACGGCCTGCCGACAGCGCGGCCATCGAACCCGCATCCGAGTCACCCGCCGCCGAGGCGGTGCAGACGTTCCCGCTGGAGCCTTCTGTTTCGGGAGGCCAGCCATGACCGCCCCGCAGTCTGCCCGGCGCCCGGCCGCTGCGGTGGTGGTGCAGAGCCTTATGTGGCTCTGGCTGATCGGCCTCAGCATCTTCGTAGCCTTGGGCTACCAGACCATGAACGACCAGGCCGACCAGGAACAGCTCGCTTCCCGCCTGCAACGCCTGGAAGCGCAGGCGGCGGGCCTGGCCGAGACCATCGAGGCCATCCAGCAGCGTCCGGCCGTCGCAACGGCGGCAGACCTCAAAGACACCCGACAAATCCTGGAAGCACGCGCTGCCCAGGTTGAGAAAACGCTCAGCAGCTATGCCGCTGCCGACGACCTTCAGGCGCTGCGCGTGGAAGTTGAGCAGATCAAGGCGCGCCAGACCGCTGCGCCCGCTCCGCGCGCCGCAGCACCCGCACGACCGCGCGCATCGGGCAAGGCCGCCGCCAAGCCCGAACCGCCGCCGATGCCGTTCCGCGTCGTCGGCGCCGAATTGCGCGCTGGCCAGCGCAGCGTATCCGTCGCGCCGAGCAGCGCGGACTTCACGCCCGACCAGCTTCAGGTGCTGCTGCCAGGTGATGCGCTCGGCCCGTGGCGCTTGCAGGCGGTCGAGGGAAACACCGCCGTGTTCCAGTCCGGCGACCAGACCCGTCGCGTGGCGATTCCCTGACCGGAGCACACCGCATGAAGCCGTCGATCGTCCTTTCCGCGTTCCTGTTGGCATCCACCCAGTTGCCCGCCTGGGCGCAGCAGCCGTCCGCCGCCCCGGCCCGCAATGCGCAGAGCCAGGAGCGTCCGCTGGTCGCCCGAACCCCGAACGACCAGGTAGCAAGTGAGTGGGGCCTGCAACCGCAGGAATGGGCGCGCTATCGTGAGCTGATGGACGGGCCATTGGGCATCTACTCGCCCAACCTGGACCCGCTGTCCGCGCTGGGCATCGAGGCCCGCACCGATGAAGAACGGCGGCGCTACGCAGAACTGCAGGTGCAGGTCGAAGCACGCCGCGTCGAGAAATTGCTCGCCTACCAGCGCGCCTACGACGATGCCTGGCAGCGCCTGAACCCCGGCATGCAACGGGTGAACCTGCCTGACGACAAGCCCGGCGCAGTGCGCAGCAGCGGCCGTATGGCGGTGTTCGTCAAGGACGGCTGCGTGGCCTGCGGGCAACTCGTGCAGCGCCTGCAATCCTCGGGTACTGAGTTCGACCTGTACATGGTCGGCAGCCGCCAGGACGACGCGCGCATCCGCGACTGGGCCAAGCGCGCGCAGATCGACCCGGCACGGGTGCGCAGCGGCAGCATCACGCTCAACCATGACGGCGGCCGCTGGCTGTCGCTGGGCCTGCCCGGCGATCTCCCAGCGGTCGTGCGCGAGGTGAACGGCCAATGGCAGCGCCAACCCTGACGGCGCCGTTGCGCGCACTGGTGCTCGCTGCTGGCCTCTGCGTCTGCGCCGCCCGGGCCCAGGAAATTCCACCACCGGCCTACCAGCTTGCCGCCCAGCGCGCGGGCATTCCCTCGGCGGTGCTCTACGCCGTGGCCTTGCAGGAGAGCGGCATCCGGCGTAACGGACGCATCGTCCCGTGGCCTTGGTCCCTCAACGTCGCCGGCCAGTCGCGCCGCTACGCGACCCGCGCCGACGCCTGCGCCGGTTTGCAGCAGGCGATGCGCTCCACGCCGCACACGCGCATCGACGTGGGCCTGGGTCAGATCAACCTCGGCTACCAACAGCAGCGTTACGCCAGCGCGTGCGACTTGCTCGACCCGTACCGCAACCTCGCCATCGCTGCCGAGATTCTGAAGGAGCAGCACACCGCCGGTGAGGACTGGTTGCTGGCGATCGGCCGCTACCACCGTCCGGCGGGCGGTGAGCCCGCTGCCCGCTATCGCCGCAGCGTGTCCCGCCACCTCGCGCGCGTGCAGGGCACGCACCCAACCGCCGCGGTCCTCGCCGCGCGCCAGGAGACCTCCCCATGACGAAATCCCATCTGGCCCATCTCGCGGCGAAAGGCCTGCTCGTGCTGCTGGCTGGTCTGCCGCTGGCCTCGCGTGCCGGCGAGCCGCTGATCGTGGTCGAAGACCGTGGCGGCACGTCGGCGCTGCCGTACTACGAAGCCCTGAACCTTCAGCCGCGCGCCAACGCTCCGGCCCGGTCGCCCGTCCCGGCGCCTCAGATCCCTGCCACACCGGCGGACGAGGCCGCGATGCTGCCGGTGCGTAGCGCCAAGCTCACGTCCGGCACCGTCGCGCGGCGGGTGATCGAGGCGCCGGGCCTGCGTCCCTTTGTGGTCGTGGGCGACGACGAGGCTTCCCAGGCCTGGTTGCGCCGCCATGCAGCCTCATTGCGCGAGCGCGGCGCGGTCGGTCTGGTGGTCAACGTCGAGACCGTCCAGGGCCTGGAGCGGCTGCGCGCACTGGCACCCGGCGTCCCCCTCGCGCCCGTGTCCGGTGACGACTTGGCCGAGCGCTTGGGCCTGCGGCACTACCCGGCGCTGATCACGGCCACCGGCATCGAGCAATGAAGCCATGTCGGGGAAACAGCCGGTCGAGGTGCTGCTTCGCCCAGCGGTGGAGCTATATACCGTCGCGGCGTGTGCGGGCGCCGCGTTTCTGTCCCTGGTGGCCCCGTGGTCGCTCGCGCTGAGCCCCGCCATGGGTGTCGGCAGCGCGTTGGCGTTCGGGGCCTATGGCGCGATCCGCTACCGCGATGCCCGCGTCATCCTGCGCTACCGGCGCAACATCCGCCGCCTGCCGCGCTACGTGATGACCAGCAAGGACGTGCCGGTCAGCCAGCAACGTCTGTTTGTGGGGCGCGGCTTTTTGTGGGAGCAGAAACACACCCATAGGCTCATGCAGACATACCGGCCGGAGTTTCGGCGCTACGTCGAGCCGACGCCGGCCTACCGACTGACGCGGCGCCTGGAGGAACGGCTGGAGTTCGCGCGGTTCCCGCTTTCCCGGCTGCCGAAACTCACCGGCTGGGACGTGCCTTTCAACCCAGTGCGCCCGCTGCCGCCCGTGGGCGGACTGCCTCGGCTGCACGGCATCGAACCCGAGGAGGTGGACGTCAGCCTGCCGCTCGGCGAGCGCGTCGGGCACTCATTGGTCTTGGGGACAACCCGCGTGGGCAAGACGCGGCTGGCCGAACTGTTCGTGACCCAGGACATCCGGCGAAAGAACGCGGCGGGAGAGCACGAGGTCGTGATCGTCATCGACCCCAAAGGGGATGCCGATCTGCTGAAGCGGATGTACGTCGAGGCGCAACGCGCGGGCCGCGAGGGCGAGTTCTATGTCTTCCATTTGGGCTGGCCGGACATTTCCGCCCGCTACAACGCCGTGGGGCGCTTTGGACGTATCAGCGAGGTGGCGACCCGCATTGCAGGGCAACTCTCCGGTGAAGGCAACTCGGCGGCTTTCAGGGAATTTGCCTGGCGCTTCGTCAACATCATCGCCCGCGCCTTGGTGGAACTGGGGCAGCGTCCGGACTACATGCTGATCCAGCGGCATGTCATCAACATCGACGCGCTGTTCATCGAGTACGCCCAGCACTACTTCGCCAAGACGGAGCCGAAAGCCTGGGAGGTGATCGTCCAGATCGAGGCCAAGCTCAACGAGAAGAACATCCCGCGCAACATGATCGGGCGCGAGAAGCGCGTGGTGGCGCTGGAGCAGTACCTGTCCCAAGCCCGCAACTACGACCCTGTGCTGGACGGTTTGCGCTCTGCCGTGCGGTACGACAAGACGTATTTCGACAAGATCGTCGCCAGCCTCTTGCCTCTGCTGGAAAAACTCACGAGCGGCAAGATCGCGCAGCTCCTGGCCCCGAACTATTCCGACCTGGCCGACCCGCGCCCGATCTTCGATTGGATGCAGGTCATTAGGAAGCGGGCCATCGTCTATGTGGGCCTGGACGCGCTGTCCGATGCCGAGGTCGCCGCAGCGGTCGGCAACTCGATGTTCAGCGATCTCGTCTCGGTCGCAGGCCATATCTACAAGCACGGGATCGACGATGGCCTGCCGGGCGCTTCGGCCGGCGCGCGCGTGCCGATCAACGTCCATGCCGATGAGTTCAACGAGTTGATGGGTGACGAGTTCATTCCGCTGATCAACAAAGGTGGTGGCGCCGGGCTGCAAGTCACCGCGTACACGCAGACCCTCTCGGACATTGAGGCCCGCATTGGCAACCGCGCCAAGGCCGGTCAGGTCATCGGCAACTTCAACAACCTGTTCATGCTGCGCGTGCGCGAGACCGCGACCGCTGAACTGCTGACCCGGCAACTACCGAAGGTCGAGGTTTATACGACCACCATCGTCAGCGGCGCGACCGACAGCTCGGACATTCGCGGGGCGACGGATTTCACGTCCAACACTCAGGACCGCATCAGCATGTCCAGCGTGCCGATGATCGAGCCGTCGCACATCGTCGGCTTGCCCAAGGGCCAGTGTTTTGCATTGTTGCAGGGCGGCCAACTTTGGAAGGTTCGCATGCCGCTGCCGGCACCGGACCCCGATGAGGTCATGCCACAGGATCTGCAACAACTCGCGGGCTACATGCGCCAGAGCTACAGCGAGGCCACGCAGTGGTGGGAGTTCACCAGCTCCCCGGCGCTGCAGGACGGGGCCTTGCCCGACGACCTGCTGGATGATGCTGCTGCGGTCGAACCTGGCCTTGTGGCCACCGACGACAGCGCCGGCAACGAGGCCTCGCCATGAAGGATGCCGCCTCGACCGCGCAGCGGGAGCAGAACCAGCGCCAAGGCCTGATCGTCGGCACCATCACCTTGCCGTTCCGGCTGCTCGGGGTGCTGATCGGCTCACTGCTGTTCTCCATCGTCGTGGAATGCGTCGGCATGCACCTGTTCTGGAAGGACCAGGGCTGGCGTCACTCCCAGCAGATGTTGCAGTACGAGCTGGGGCACCTGTCCAACCACTTCACGCGCAGCGTCGTCGTGCGGGAGCCAGGGCGCACGGCGCATGAGCTGGTGGACACCGGCTACGAATGGGTATTCGTGCGCTCGGGACTGCTGGAACGCATGAGCCAGACCGCCGAGCGTGCCCGTGCGCCCAGCCACGGGCAGACGCGCAACTTCCGCTATTACATCAGCCAGGTCTATGTCTGGACCGAGAGCTACCTGATCGCCGCGGCCTTCACGACGCTGACCTTCCTTGTGCGCCTGCTGGTCCTTGTGCTCACGTTGCCGCTGATCTCCACTGCGGCGTTCGTCGGCCTGATCGACGGCTTGGTGCGCAGGGACGTGCGCCGGTTCGGCGCGGGCCGCGAATCGGGTTTCATCTACCACCGTGCGAAAGCCAGCCTGATGCCCATAGCCGTTCTGCCCTGGGTCACGTACCTGGCCTTGCCGATCTCGGTACACCCATTACTGATCCTCTTGCCGAGCGCCGCCTTGCTGGGACTGGCGGTGTCTCTGACTGCGGGGAGCTTCAAAAAGTACCTGTGAGTGCTCGCCACCGGCAGCGCAGGAAGTAGTCGATGCTCAGACCTTCAACCGTGCGTACACCTGTTCCCAGGCCTTTGCAGCACGAACCTGTGCCGCCTCCATTTCGGCCCTGATCAGTTCGGTCATCTCGGCGTGGCCGGCTTCGGCTTCCTCCCAGATGAAGTACCTGCGCATCTCGTGCGTCTCGCCGTCCACGAAGACCATCGTCTCGAACAAGAGGGGATCGCCGCCTAGCGCGTGGTTGTGGTCCAGGCCGAGAAAAACCGTGGAGATACGGACGTCATCTATCCATGTTTCCGCCACACGCCTGTCGCCTTCCGCCATCCACATAGACCACTCAACGAGACTGTCGCACGGCACGGAGCGACGGCCATCGAGCTTGTAGTGCATGAGGCGTGGAGGACGGGGAATAGCCATGCTGAAAGAGTACCCCAACTCCATTTCTCTCCCCAATCTTCGCCATCGGTCTGCCCGGAGTTCAGCACGGCGCCGATAGGCACTTTCCGGGCCTCGAATCCGTGTCGAAAGCCCATGAATCCGGTCATCTGCGGGTTCCTATTGTTTGCAGCCTAAAGCAGCGCTGATCTCCACGATCAAGCCATTGCTGATCACACAGGAATGGCGCGATGGTGGCTTTAACCTGGCTGCGCGCCGCGCATCGCGGCGTGCCCACTTTTCTCGTGATGGCCCTCCTGCTGGGCCAGTCCCCGATGGCGTTGGGCGAGTCCCCGGCGCAGCGCCAGGAGTTGGTCGCCGCGCTGCGCCAGCTCGACGCGCTGGAGCGCACCGTCGCCGACAGCGCCGCGCATGCCTCCATCCAGCCGGGCGAACGCTATCACTTCGATTACCCGCGGCTGCTGGCTGATCTAGCGCGTATGCGCGCTGGCATCCAGGCCCACCTTACCCCGTCGCGTGCCCAGCCGCGCGACACCTCCGAACTGGCCGGCGGCTACCGCACCGAGCGGGCCGTCGAGGGATCGCTGCCGACGACTGTGGAGAACAAGCCATGAACGGCGCCCAGGTCTCGGCATTTCAGGCCAACAGCGGCATCGCGCCTTCAGCGATGGCGACCGTCCTGGTCGGCGTCGTGTTCGCGGTCCTGCTCGTCTGGGGCGTCTGGGCCATCCGAACGGCCTACGTGGGGTGGTCCGAGAGCCGCCTCAACCAGCGCCAGTTCCTCGGCGTCTGCATCCGCTTCGTCGCGATGTACCTCGTCCTGAGTTTCTTCCTCCTCTCTTGACCTGAAAGGCATGACCATGCAAAACCGCATCCTCAATTCCCGTCTCGCCCAGCGCGCCGCCGTGGCCCTGGGCATCGCCGCGCTGCCCGCGCTGTCGTTCGCGCAGGGTTTGCCGCAGTTGGAGAACCCGACCCGTGGCACCGGCAACGGCATCATGGAGACGATCCGCAACTACGGCTACGACATCATCATGCTCGTGGCATTGCTGGTTGTGGCGTCGATGTTTATTGGCGTCTGCTACCACGCCTACGGGACCTACGCGGAAATCCACACTGGCCGCAAAACCTGGGGCCAATTCGGCCTCACGGTCGCCATCGGCGCAGTGCTGCTCGTGATCGGCATCTGGCTGCTCACCGAAGCCACCGGCATCCTGTAAGGCGAGGCTGGTATGTCCGAGCAGCAGCACGTCCGTGCTGACGGGACGGTCACGTTCCTTCCGCACCGGCTCAACCGCCATCCCGTTGTTGTGCGCGGCCTCACCGCCGACGAGCTGTGGATCTGCTGCGGCCTGTCCGGCGCCGCCGGCCTGCTGGTCGGTGCGCCGCTGTCCTGGGTGTTCCGCACGATCGCGCTTGCACCCACGTTCGTCGTGCTGGGCGTGGCCTTCGGCGTGTTCATCGGGGGCGGCATCCTGCGTCGCCTCAAGCGTGGGCGTCCCGACACCTGGCTGTATCGGCAACTCCAGTGGCGCATCGCCACGCGCCACCCGCTGGTGGCAGGCTGGGTGGGCGGCCATGTACTGATCTCACGCTCCGGCTTCTGGACCACCCGAAGGTCTGCAGCAAGGGGGTCACGATGAGCCGTTTCAAGAACGAGATCACCCATCTGCAGGCGCACATCAAGACGCTCCGCCTGGGTGCTGGCGCGCTGGTCATCGTCGCCCTGGTCATGGGCGGCGGCTGGTGGAGCGCTCCGCGCGACTTGACCATCCACGTCCCTCCTGATCTGCGCTCCGGCAGTACCCGCAAGTGGTGGGAAGTGCCGCCCGAATCGGTCTATGCGTTCACGTTCTACGTGTTTCAGACCCTCAACCGCTGGCCGACGAATGGTGAAGAGGACTACGCACGCAATCTCCACACGCTCTCGCCGTACCTCACGCCGTCGTGCCAGGCCTACCTGCGGGCGGACTACGACTACCGCCGCTCCACGGGCGAGCTGCGCCAGCGCGTGCGCGGCATCTACGAAATCCCCGGTCGCGGCTATGGCGACGACCCCACGGCGCGCGTGCGCGTGGTGTCCGACCGCGACTGGGTGGTGACGCTGGACATCACCGCCGACGAGTACTACGGCGCCGAGCAGGTCAAGCGGGCCCTCGTGCGCTACCCCGTGAAGGTCACGCGGGTGGACGTCGATCCGACGCGCAACCCGTTCGGCCTGGCGCTCGACTGCTACGACGGCACGCCCCAGCGCATCAGTACGCCGGAGCCAACGCGCCCGGCGCCAAGCGGCCTGTCTCCACAAGCGCCCCAAGGAGGAAGCACCCCATGAAGCACCCTGTATTCAAGCTGCCGGGGCTGTTGGCCGTGGCCGCCGCAGTGGTCATGTCCTCCGCTGCCCAGGCGGTGGAAATCCTGCGCTGGGAACGCATGCCGCTGGCGGTGCCCTTGAAGGTCGGCCAGGAGCGCGTCGTGTTCATCGACAAGAACGTCCGCGTCGGCGTGCCCGCTGGCGTCAGCGAACGCCTACGGGTGCAGAGCGCGGGCGGCGCGGTGTACCTGCGCGCCAGCGAGCCGATCGAGCCCACACGGCTGCAACTGCAGGACGCCGACACGGGCGCGCTGATCCTGCTGGACATTGCGGCCGAGCCGCCCAAGGACGGGGAAGCCGAGCTGGAGCCGGTGCGCATCGTCGAGGGCAACAGCACCCCGGCACGCTATGGCGATCAGCCCGGCGATGCCGACGATGCCCCGGCACGCGCCCAGGACCCGACAGGCACGCGGGCAACGCGCCGCGAAACCCCGGTTCCGGTCGTGCTGACGCGCTATGCCGCGCAAAACCTCTACGCACCGCTGCGCACTGTGGAGCCGCTACCGGGCGTCATGCGGGTGAACCTGCGCCGCGACTTCGACCTCGGCACGCTGATGCCGACGCTGCCGGTGCGCGCGGTCGCGCTCGCGTCGTGGCGTCTGGAAGACCAGTGGGTCACGGCCGTGCGCCTGACCAATAGCAGCGGCGGCTGGATCACTCTCGACCCCCGCGTGCTGCAAGGCGACTTCCTCACCGCCACCTTCCAGCACGAAGCACTCGGCCCGCGCGGAACGCCCGAGGACACGACCGTGCTGTACCTGGTGACGCGCGGGCACGGCCTTGCCCAGTCGCTGCTGCCGGCGATCAACCGCTTCGACCCAGCCGCGCATTTGCCGCAACCCGAAGCCGAGGCCACCACCGCCAGCAAGGAGTCCCGCCATGCGCAGTAACGGACTCCTGAAGTGGTTGATGATCCCCGTGGCCCTGCTGGTGCTGTTCGTCGCCATCCGGATGTTTTCGGGTGGAAGCTCGTCTGCGCCTCCCGCCGCGGATGCCGGCGCCAAGCTCACGCCGGAGGAAATGAAGGCGCTGGGCATCGAGGGCGATACCCCCCGCGATACCGTAGCGACGCTCGTGGCGCAGGTGAAGCAGTTGCGCACCGAGCTTCAGACGGTCCTGTCCGACAACAAGTCCCAGCGCGAGGAGAACCAGCGCCTGCGCCAACGCGAGAACTCGATCGACCAGCGCATCAATTCGGCCCTCGAATCCGAGCGCTCCAACCTGCGCCGCGACCAGCAGCAGGCGGCCAGCGAGCGCCAGCAGACCGAGGGGCTGCTCGCCGACCTACAGCGGCGCTTGGAAAGCATCGGCGGGCGTGGCGGCGGCCACGCCGATCTACCCGTGGGCCTGGGACTGCGTGACGGCGACGAGGCAGGCATGGAAGGCGGCGTGCGCTGGGTCGAGCCGAACGACGCTAAGCCCGCTGATGGGCGTAACGGCAGTCGTGCCACGGGTGGCGGCACGAGCTTTCCGACGAGCTTCGGCCCTGCGCAGAGCACGCTGGAAACCACGGCGAAAACCGTGGCGAACGCGGGCGCCCGCGCCGCAGGCGTCAAGAGCGCCAAGCCGGTCTATACGGTGCCTACCAACTCGACGCTGATGGGGTCGGTGGCTATGACGGCGCTGATCGGCCGCGTGCCGATTGACGGCACGGTCAACGATCCGTATCCGTTCAAAGTCCTGGTCGGCCCCGACAACCTCACGGCAAACGGCATCGACATTCCCGATGTGGCCGGCGCCGTGTTTTCCGGCACTGCCTCGGGCGACTGGACGCTCTCTTGTGTGCGCGGCCAGGTGCGCAGCATCACCTTTGTGTTCCATGACGGAACCATTCGGACGATTCCCGAAGACCGCGACGGCAACCAGCAGAACAATCAGCAGCGCGACGGATTGGGCTGGATCAGCGACCCGTATGGCATTCCTTGCGTCAGTGGAGAGCGGCGCAGCAACGCCCAGCAATACCTCGGTTCGCAGGCGCTCATCACCGCGGCGGGTGCGGGCGTGGCCTCGCTTATCGACAGCGACAGCGGCCAGATGTCCTACGTGGGCGCAGACGGTTCCATCGGCAGCGTCGGCATTTCCAGCAACGAAGCCGTAGGTCGCATCCTGGCCGGTGGCGTGCGGGACATGGCCGATTGGGTGAACAAGTTGTACGGCCAGGCCTTCGCCGCCGTCTATGTCCAACCCGGCGCGAAGGTCGCCGTCCATCTCGAAAAGCCGCTCGCCATCGATTTCGATCCCGAAGGCCGCAAGGTCGATCACCGCGCAGGAGAAAGCCATGCTCTCGAACTTGAATAAGGGCCTGGCGCTGGCTCTTGCCGTCGCGGTGCTCGGCGGCTGCGCCACCAGTAAGGAAAAGCTGCTGCCGCACGGCGACAGCACAATGATGGACATCTGGCAGACCAACGCCGGCGACGGCGGCGGTGGCGCCGGCCAAGTGGCGCGCAGGCAATTGCTCGATGCACGCCAGAGCCTGCGCCGGCCGCTGACCGACGCCGACGTGCAGGCCGCGCCCGCCGAGCAGATGCGCTACACGCGGACCGCGCGCAACGAGGTCTATCGCCAGTTCCAGCGTCTGCCCAATCCCGACCTGGTGATGTACGTGTACCCGCATCTGGCGGGCACGGACCCCGTGCCGGTTCCGGGCTACACGACGGTCTTCCCCCTCTACCAGCGCGTGCAGTACGCCATGCCGGGCGAGCGCGTGGAGGACTACTGATGCGCTGGAAACTCCCCTGGCCGAAGCTGGCCGCATCCGGCGCTGGCGAGGACGAGCAGCCGGACGGCTGGCAGCGCCACGTCGAGACCTTGCGACAGGCCGGCATCCCTGAACCCGGCGCGGCGGTCCAGGACCGCAGGCCGGCGACCTTGGCAGACGAGCAGGCGCTGTACGACGTCGCGCCGTCCTTCACGGAACTGCTGCCTTGGGTGGAGTTTCTGCCCCAATCGAAGTCCATGCTGCTGGAGGACGGGCAATCGGTCGCGGCCTTCTACGAGCTGGTGCCGCTGGGCACCGAAGGTCGGGAACCCGGCTGGCTCGCGCATGCCCGAGATGCGCTCGAAAACGCGCTGCAAGACTCGTTCGACGAACTGGACGAGAACCCCTGGGTGCTTCAGCTCTACGCGCAGGACGAGCCCAGCTTCGACCAGTACATGCAGACCCTGCGCGACTACGTGCAGCCGCGCGCCCGCGGCACGGCGTTCACGGAGTTCTATTTGCGCTTCTTCGGCCACCACCTGCGGGCGGTGGCCAAGCCGGGCGGGCTGTTCGAGGACACGGTGGTCACGCGGCTGCGCTGGCGGGGTCAGACGCGGCGCGTGCGCATGGTCGTCTATCGCCGGGCCACCGGACAGGCGAGCCGCCGCGGCCAGACGCCAGAACAAATGCTCAATATCGTCTGCGACCGCCTGTGCGGCGGGCTGGCGAACGCTGGCATCCAGGCTCGGCGCATGGATGCGGCCGGGGTTCACGATTGGCTTTTGCGCTGGTTCAACCCGCGCCCAACTCTGCTGGGGCCGGGCGTGGAAGACCGCGAGCGGTTCTACGCGCTCGCGCGCTACCCTGACGAGACCGAGGAAGGCGAGATCGAGCTTGCGAGCGGGCGTGATTTCAGCCAGCGGCTGTTCTTCGGCCAGCCGCGATCCGACGTGGCGCACGGCACCTGGCACTTCGACGGCATGCCGCATCGCGTGCTGATCACCGACCGCCTGCGCATGCCGCCCGGCACGGGGCACTTGACCGGCGAAACCCGCAAGGGCGATGCGATCAACACCCTGTTCGACCAGATGCCGGAAGACACGCTGATGTGTCTCACGATGGTTGCCACACCGCAGGATGTCCTGGAAGCGGACCTCAACCACCTGGCAAAGAAGGCCGTGGGAGAGACGCTGGCGTCGGAGCAGACGCTCAAGGACGTGCAGGAGGCCCGCTCGCTGATCGGCAGCGCGCATAAGCTCTACCGGGGAACTCTGGCGTTCTACCTGCGCGGGCGCGACGAGGCGGAACTGGACCGGCGCGGGCTGGACTTGGCGAACGTCATGCTCAATGCCGGCTTGCAGCCGGTGCGCGAGGACGACGAGGTGGCGCCGCTCAACAGCTACTTGCGCTGGCTACCGTGCTGCTACAACCCCGGCCAGGATCGGCGCAAGTGGTACACCCAACTGATGTTCGCCCAGCACGCGGCGAACCTGTCGCCGGTGTGGGGCCGCGCCCAGGGTACGGGGCACCCCGGCATCACGATGTTCAACCGCGGTGGTGGGCCGATCACCTTCGACCCGCTCAACCGCCTGGACCGGCAGATGAACGCGCATCTGTTCCTGTTCGGTCCCACCGGCTCCGGTAAGAGCGCCACACTCAACAACCTCTTGAACCAGGTCACGGCCATCTACCGGCCGCGCCTCTTCATCGTGGAAGCCGGCAACAGCTTCGGCCTGTTCAGCGATTTCGCCAAGCGCCTGGGCCTCACCGTAAACCGGGTCAAGCTGTCACCTGGCTCGGGCATCAGCCTCGCGCCATTCGCCGATGCGCGCCGGCTGATCGAGACGCCAAGCGACGTGCAGACGCTCGATGCCGATGCGCTGGATGAAGACCTACCACCGGATGCCTCGGCCATGGAGGCGGACGAACAGCGTGACGTGCTGGGCGAACTGGAGATCACGGCGCGTTTGATGATCACGGGCGGCGAAGACAAGGAAGAAGCCCGGATGACGCGGGCCGATCGCTCGCTCATCCGCCAGTGCATCCTCGACGCCGCCGAGCACTGCGTGGCCGAGAAGCGCACGGTCCTCACGCGCGACGTGCGCAATGCGCTGCGCGCCCGGGGCCAGGACCCGACACTGCCCGAGATGCGCCGCGTGCGGCTGCTGGAGATGGCAGACGCGATGGACATGTTCTGCCAAGGCACGGACGGCGAAATGTTCGACCGCGACGGCACGCCGTGGCCCGAAGCCGACATCACGCTGGTGGATCTGGCGACCTACGCTCGTGAGGGCTACAACGCCCAGCTCTCCATCGCTTACATCAGCCTGATCAGCACGGTGAACAACATCGCCGAGCGCGACCAGTATCTGGGCCGCCCGATCATCAACGTGACCGACGAAGGGCACATCATCACGAAGAACCCGCTGCTCGCGCCCTACGTGGTCAAGATCACGAAGATGTGGCGCAAGTTGGGGGCCTGGTTCTGGCTCGCGACGCAGAACATCGACGACCTGCCGCGTGCCGCAGAGCCCATGCTCAACATGATCGAGTGGTGGATCTGCCTGTCGATGCCGCCGGACGAGGTGGAGAAGATCGCCCGGTTCCGCGAACTCTCGCCCGCGCAGAAGGCGCTGATGCTTTCGGCGCGCAAAGAGGCGGGGAAATTCACCGAGGGCGTCATCCTCTCCAAGAGCATGGAAGTGCTCTTCCGCGCTGTGCCGCCAAGCCTCTACCTCGCGCTCGCGCAAACCGAACCCGAAGAGAAGGCCGACCGCTACCAGCTCATGCAGCAATACGGCTGCACCGAACTGGAAGCGGCCTTCAAGGTGGCCGAGAAGATCGACCAGGCACGCGGCATCGAGTCGCCAGCCCTGGAACTGTCGTAAGCCGGAGAACGCCATGGAACAGAAACGTCCTTCCATTCCGATACAGGTGCAGGCGTTCCGTCGTCGTCACTGGCGGCCCCGCTGGCCTTGGGCCTTGGCGGTTGCGCTGATCGCGCTGCTGCTGATCTGGCTCGTGTCCCGGTCGCCCGGCGAATCCTCACCGCAATCGCCGACGCCGGTCAGCACGGCGCAGGTGGCCGGGCCTCCCTGGCAGATGGGCAACCCGGAGGGCCGTTTCACGCTGACGCTCTATGCGGATCTCGAATGCCCATTCTGCCGGGAGTACTTCCCGCAGCTCAAGCGCTGGGTCGGCCGCAACGCCGATGTGGTCCTGCAATGGCACCACCAGCCGTTGGCCGCGCACGAGCCGGCCGCGTCGGCCGAGGCGCGTCTTGTCGAGTGCGTCGCCGAAGCTGGCGGGCATGCTGCCTTCTGGCAGGCCGTCGAGTGGGTCTATGCTCACACACGCAGCGACGGCCAGGGATTGCCCGATGGCCTGCGCTACCCCGAATCTACGCCGGCCGTCGAACAGTGCATGGCAAGCGAGCGGGCCGATGCAGTCATCCATGCCCAGGCCGTGGAAGCCACGAAAAGTGGTGTAACGGCCACGCCGTCGCTGCGCCTGCTTGATCGCCAGACGGGCCAGGCCATCCTGCTGCAGGGGCCGATCGAAGGCGATGCCTTGCTGTCGGCGATGGACATGCTGTCCGCTGCCGAACCAGCCGCCACACCTACCGCCGAAATGCCTGCCGACGTTGTCGGCGACATGCCCAGGTAGTCCTCGGTCTTCAAGGCTACGGCGCGGTTGCCCGCGCTGACCGATACCCGTTCGCTCCGCATCCTGGCCGCGAACAATCACCGCTGCGCGGTGGTGGATGCACCTTGTTCCGTTGTTTCTATCCCAGGAGGGCTTGCCCTCCCAGGGTGTGCGCCCTCCGATCTCACCCTCCGGAGGTTCGCCATGTCTTTCGTCGTCAATGACTCCTGCATGGAGTCGCTTTCCGCCGTCGCAGCCCATCATGAGGACTGGATCATCCAGCAGGCTATCGCGTTGCTGGAGAGACGGATCTTCAAAGTCGGACCGTGCCTCAGCGGACCGGCGGCCGTGCGGGATTATCTGCGTTTAAAACTGGTCGCTGAGCCCAATGAAGTGTTCGCAGCCGTGTTCCTGGACAGCATGCATCAAGTGTTGGCCTACGAGCCGCTGTTCAGGGGCACGATCAATTCGACTGCGGTCTATCCGCGTGTCGTCGTACAGCGTGTATTAGAGCTGAAAGCCGCCGCAGTGGTCTTCGCGCACCAGCACCCTTCGGGTTCCACCGAACCGTCGAACGCCGATCGCGCGCTGACCCAGCGATTGCAGGCTGCGCTGGCGCTCATCGATGTTCGGCTACTGGACCACATCGTCGTCGGTCTGGGAAACCCCTATTCCTTCGCTGAGCACGGCCTGCTGTAGCGCATCGCCTCATTGATCACTGCGGGGGCTTCGGCCTCCGTTTTTCTTCGCAGCGGGACAAGCAGGTATGCGGGGTGTCCGTGATGCGCATTGTTTGTTGGGGCTGCATCCGGTTCGCGTTTGACTATGGCCCTGATCAACTTCCAGGGGCACGCGACATGCCAGCTTCTTTTTCCAGGTTCTCGCCGCGCTGGCGAACCCTCGGCCTGGCCGTTGCGCTGCCGGTGGCGTTGGCCGCTTTTTGCCCGGCCACCTTCGCCGCCGACGTGCTGGTCGTCACCGACAGCCGGCACCCCCTCAAGACCATGGGCGGCGAACGGCTGATCGAGCTGGACGAAGCGCATCGGATTGAAGCGGAGCTTTCTGTCGAACTCCCCGCCGATTCTGAACAGGCTGCCGCCGTCGTCAAGCGTCGGCTGAATAGTGGCGGTGCCGACCTCCAGCGCCGCATTGCGTCCGCATACCAGGGCGTCACCGACGCATGGAGCCTGGGCATCACCAGCATCCCAGCCGTCGTGGTGGACCAGCGCTACGTGGTCTATGGCGAGCCGGACGTGGCCCGCGCCGTCGCGCGCGTTCAGCAGCACCGGAGGGCTCAGCCGTGACTCGTGCATTCGACCTGATGCGCCGCCTGCGTGCTGGCGTGGCGTCCGTGCTGCTGCTCAGCGCCACGGGCAGCTACGCGCTCAACACCGCAACCATCGTCGGCTCGGTGGCATCTCCAGACTGCCTCGAATACCGCGTCGTCGGGATCTGCTACTGGCTCTACTGTACCTGGACGGGCTGTACGGTACGCACGTCCATCAAGGTCCGCCACTACATCCCCGATGCGGTCGTCTCCAGCTACAGCAACACCGGCGAAAACCCCTGGATCGAAGTCCGGCCGATGAGCACGCCCAACCCATCCGCCCAAGCCGGCGGGGACGGAACGACGAACGAGGACCACGAAAACAACCTCGCCAAGTTCAAGAATGCGGACGTCATCGGCCACCCGGGCGCCGAGGTGTTCAACCAGTTCGTGTCGTCCTCGGGCTACTTCTGCGAGGGTGCGGGCACGGCGTTCATGCCGTACTTGCTCAGCACCCTGGACACGCTGGCCTGGCGCTACAACGTGCCCGAGATGGCCTACCCGGAGGCGCTGATTCCTGGCATGCGCGAGGTCGGCGCACGCACCACGATGAACCTCTGGGGCAACGTGTATCCCCGCGGTGGTTTTCTGCACCAGACCGACGACCACAAGACCGGCGCAGTGATCGCCCAGCGCGCAGGCGATGTCGTCACGCGCCGCGGGCAACTCCACGTCTATCAGCCGTTGCTTGCCAACCCCCGCGATGGCTACTGGCCGGCTGGCGCGCTGATGGAGGGCGATGCCTCGACAGGCAAGTGGCAGGAACTCACACCCGTCCTGTCATCGTCCTGCTCGGTCTTCCCGCGCAGCGGCTCCCTGACCCAGGCCCAGCAGGGCGATTACGCCTGGGCGCTATGGCGGCCGTATGCGTGCTGCGAACGCCGGGGCCAAGTGTTTCTCGGCAGCGTCGATTTCCTCTGAGGTGGTGCCATGAAGTTTCGTCCTGCATTCAATCCGTTCTCCCCCCGTGTACCTCGCACGAAGATCGTTCTGGCGCTGGCTGGTGCGCTGGCCTTGGCCAGCGGCGTGGCCTGGGGCCAACTGGGCTACCAGACGGGCGGCAGCGTCATCGGCGATGACGTCATGTACTCCATCGGTGGCGGCAGCGCAGTGTCCATGGGACGTGCCGCAGGAATGCAATCGATCGGCGTGGGCGTGGGCTGGAACTCAAATCTCGTCTGCGGCGACATGAGCCTCCAGACCACTCTGCGCAACCAGCTCAACGGCATCACGAACGGCTTTCAGCAGATCATGGGGAACGTGATCCAGAGCGCCACCAGCGCCGTGGCATCCCTGCCTGCGCTGATCATTCAGCGCGCCGACCCGGGCTTGTACAACCTGCTCACCAATGGCGTGCTGCAAGCGCGGCTGGATTTCGACCGTTCCAAGCTGACGTGCCGCGCAATGGCCGAGAAGATGGCCGACACAGCGGGCGGCCAGCTCGGCTGGAGCCGGATGGCAGAAGGTTTGGCGCTGCGCGATGCGGTGTCAAGCACGGATGCGGTCTCGGCCATCGAGCAGGCCGAAACGCGCCGCGGCAATGACGGTGTGCCGTGGGTCGGGGGTAGCAACGCGGGGGGCTCTGGTCAGCCCGCGATTAAGGTCGTCGGCGATGTCACCCGCGCCGGCTACAACCTAGTCAACGGCCGCGGCGTGACCGATACGTCGTCTATCGCACCGACCAGTTGTAGCAGCCTCTCGTGCCAGACCTGGACCTCGCCGCAGGCCGCCGTCGAGTGGGCCACGCGCGTACTCGGCGAGAAGGAACAGCGCACTTGCGATGCCTGCACCAAAACCGAGACGACGCCCGGCGTAGGACTGACGCCGCTGATCCAGGAAGAGTACGACGCCAAGCTGCAGGCGCTCCAGGATCTGGTGTCCAAGGCGAAGAACACGACGCCCGAGAACCTGCGCGAAGCTGGCAGTGCATCGCTGCCCATCACCCGCGGCGTCATCGAGGCGCTGCGCGACGAGCCGGACCAGCACCTGCTGTCGCAGCGCCTGGCGTCCGAGGTCGCGCTGTCCTCAGTGCTGGAGAAGGCGCTGCTGCTACAGCGCACGCTGCTCACGGGCAAGAAAGAGCCCAACGTCGCGGCCAACGAGCTTGCGGTGGAGAGCGTGAACAAGGAGAGCGATACGCTCGACCGCGAAATCCGCAACCTCAAGACCGAACTGGAGCTACGGCGCGAACTGGCGAATAACTCGCCCATGGCCATCATCCAGCGGCATGGCACGCGTGCGGCAGGCTCGCGCGGCATCTACGAGGGCGATCCCATCCCCGACCGTCTCGACCGGCTCCAGAAGGGCAATCCGGGAGGCAACCCATGAGCCCGATGCACGCCAGTTGGCTGCGTCCGCGCTGGCTGTTCAGCCGGCGCGCGGTGAAAACCTTGCTGTGGCTTGTGCTGGTCGTGGCCGCCGCGGTGGGGGCCAACGTCGCCGGCATCTACTTGGTCGGCAGTGTTGCGGCCTGGGAGCATTGGCTGGCGGCGTCCGCAGGGTATTTCTTCATCTGGCGGCTGTGCCTGTACGGCGCGACGGTCTATGGATGGGTCTGGATGCGCCGTCGGCTGCTGGCCCGCGAAGACAACGCGCAGGCGCGACGTCGGCTGATCCGCGCCGAGGTCGCCGGCGTCGTCGCCATCGTGGCGCTCGAAGCCAGCCTGTTGATGCAGGCCGCTTGAGGGGAGATCGAGGCCATGACGCTTTTCACGACCGACTACCTGGAGTACTACCTCACCCTCGTGTCCTGGATCGTCAACAACGGCATCTGGGCCGTGCTGGTGTCCAGCGGGGTGTTTGCGCTGCCCTTTGTGGCGATCGTCATCCAGGAATGGCTCAAGGCCAGAGCGGAGGGCGCCGACGAAGGCAACAAGGGCGTGCTCTCGGCGGCGCGCATCGAGAACCGAGTATTTGTGGCCATCGTGGTCGTGATGTTCGCCGGCATTCCGTTCATCGACGTCGACCTCAGCACTATCCAGTACGACAGCTCGCGCTCGGCGCAGTGCCAGGTCAGCGTGCCACAGCCTGCGCAAACTGGCTGGTCGCAGTCCTTCAGCACCATCAACAACCAGTCGGCGAAGGTTCCGGTCTGGTGGGCGTTCATGCACGCGCTTTCGCGCGCCGTCACGAGCGCTTCGGTGGCTGCGATCCCGTGCGGCACAGATCTGAGGCAGATGCGTATGGAGATCGATGCGACCCGTATCGACGACCCGGTGCTGGCTCAGGAAGTGGCGGATTTCTCTCGGGACTGCTATGGACCGGCGCGCGCCAAGCTGTTCATGCAGCGCCCGGATCTCGATGAGCAGCAGATGCACGACGTGACCTGGATCGGCTCGCGCTTTTTCACGGACACAGGTGGCTACTACGACAGCTACCGCTCCAGTACGGCGCGAGAGGCATGGCCCTATGACGACACCCGCGATGCTGGGCTCGCGCAGGTTACCAATGGTGGCGGCTACCCGACCTGCAAGCAGTGGTGGTCCGACGGCAGTAACGGACTGCGCGCGCGGCTGCTGGGGCAAGTGGACCCGAGCCTGCTGAATCGCCTGGCGGGCTGGGCTGGATTCCTGAGCCGGGCCGAGGTGGACGACTCCGTGATCCGCGCCATCGCGTCACCGCGGCAGCAGAAATTGAACCAAGGCAGCGTCTATACGGACTACGGCGGTCAGATCGACAAGACGTTGCCCAATGTCGTCAACCGTGCCACCAGCGATGTTGGCTTGGCGGTTGGGGCTCTCGCCGCCTTCCCGGCAATGGACGTAGTGCGCCAAGCACTGCCCATGGTGCTCGCGCTGCTCAAGATGGCGCTCGTGATCTGCATTCCGCTAGTGCTGGTCGTTGGCACCTATGACCTGAAGATGGTCGTCACCGTCAGCACCGTCCAGTTCGCGCTGTTCTTCACGGACTTCTGGTTTCAGCTCGCACGCTGGATCGACAGCACCATCCTCGATGCGCTCTACGGGTGGGGCTTTGGCTGGAACCGGCCGCATACCAACTTCGACCCGCTGGTGGGGCTGAACAATGCCTTCGGCGACATGCTTTTGATGTTCGTCACCGGCACGATGTTCTTGGTCCTGCCGACTTTCTGGGTGGCAGCTCTTGGGTGGGTCGGAGTAAAAGCCGGGGTAATCGCTCAGAACCTGGCTGTCGGTTCCAAGGAAGCACGCGATAGCGCGGGATCAGGCGTGAACAAGGTTACCGGCAAGGTGCTTTGATCGGTCGCCCATTTCAGTCGTTGAACGGATCGTTCGGGTCGTGCGGATCGATCCGCTGACCGCTGGACGAATACAGGCCAAAGCCTGCCTCGCCGTTTCGCAGTTCGTCCGGTTGCGTCCAGCGATCATCATCGACCGTCGAATTGCTGGCCGTCCATGCTGCGGCAACCCCAACCAGAAGCACCAACGCCAGCCAGAACGCGGCGTAGAACAGCAATCCCAGCGCGACCAGCTTCACTACCCATACGAGCACGGTGGCCCCGGCAAGCGGCATCCCCTTGGAGGCGAGCCAACACGACAACCTTCGCTCGCCGCGCGCATAGGCGCGCCATCCACGGCCAACGCTGCGGCCGAGGCGTTCTGCGGTGCTGATGCGGGTTGTCGTGTTCATGGTCGTCTCCTGCTACATGAGGAATGCCTATTCCAGTTTGCTCCAATCCTGCTTGCTTGCCTGCACCAATACGTTCCAATCGTCTGGCGGATTTCCACGTCCGAGCATTTTCTCGAACACGGCATAGGGATCTGACTTGCTCCCCGAAGACCGCAAGGTCTGCTCATCATTGACCCAGGCGTACACGATGACCTTGGCCTTCGAGTCGTACCGGAAGAACAACCGGAACCGCCTTCCGATCTTGGCCCGTCGCCAGTGCCGGTGGGCGGGCCCCAGGGTGTTGCCCTGGCGGTACTCGTCGCGTGCCGGATCACCGGGCACCACATCTAATATCAACTGATTCAAGGCCCTGAAGAGCTTGACGTTGGCGTTGGACTCGAAGCCCTCCGGGTCGTTCTCTTGCGCGCGCCGTGCGGCTCCGTGCAGTTTTTGCAACTGCTCGATCACACAGTCGTGGAACAGCAATGCCCAGCCATGCCGTTGCATCAGAGTTCCACTTCGCCGTCGATCTCCTCGCCCAGGTTCACGCTATGACCTGCATGCTCCAGCATGGCACGAGCCAAGTCCTCGGGCAGGCCCTGGACATTCCGACCAGCCTCGATGTCGCGGGCCAGCAGGCTCAGGAACGCGCCGATGGCGGGGTCCTCGTGCTCGGCGTCAACGCGGGTGACAACGACTTCGCTGCCCCGCAGGTCGAACGCGAGCTTGCCGCCGGCATCGACACCGAGCGCCTGCCGGATGGGCTTGGGCAGCGTGATCTGGCCTTTGGACGTCAGCGTGGCAACTTCATGAATGGCAGGCATGGTGGTTCTCCTGATAGCGACACCACTATGGTAAGGAAATTTCCTTACCGTGTCAATGTTAGCCCTCATGATGCTCTCCAGAGTCCAAGAATCGGGCCATCGTATGGGGGGGAACAGCGAGCCTTCACGCACCAATCCGGCTCGCTGCAACCCGCATTGGTGGTGGACGGCAAGCGCACGCCGCCCTATATCCAAATGGTTAAAGGCCAAAGGGCCGAAAGGGCAATGGAAGGGGCTGCAAGGGGAAAGGCCCTACCTCGAAAAGGCAAAAGGCCTCCCGGTCGGCCCGCCACTAGGACACCCACATGCTCTCTCTGTTCCAGCGAAAACGGCCCGTGGTCGCTTCTGCTCCGTCGCCAGCGCCCTCCAACGACCTCCCGAAAGGGCGGCTGCGGCCCGAGTCGGCCGCCTCGCTGCTGGCGACACCGCGCCGGCAGAAGCTACTGGAACACATCTGGCAGCGCACGTCGCTGTCGCGCAAGCAGTTCGCCACCCTCTATCGCGCACCGCTGGAGCGCTACGCCGAGCTGGTCCAGCGGTTTCCCGCCTCGGAGGCCCATCACCATGCGTACCCCGGCGGCATGCTGGACCACGGACTGGAGATCGTTGCCTACGCCCTCAAGCTGCGTCAATCGCACCTGCTCCCGGCCGGCAGCACCCCGGAGGACCAGGCCGCGCAATCCGAAGCCTGGACCGCCGCCGTCGCCTACGCGGCCTTGCTGCACGACGTCGGCAAGCTCGCCGTCGATCTCCACGTCGAGCTGGCCGACGGCAGCACGTGGCACCCTTGGCACGGCCCCCTGCGCCAGCCGTACCGCTTCCGCTACCGCGAGGACCGCGAGTACCGCCTCCATAGCGCCGCAACGGGCTTGCTCTACCGCCAACTGCTGGACGCCCAGCTTCTGGACTGGCTCAGTGGCTACCCCGCCCTTTGGGGGCCGTTGCTCTACGTCCTGGCTGGCCAGTACGAGCACGCCGGGGTGCTGGGCGAGCTGGTCGTGCAGGCCGACCGCGCCTCCGTCGCCCAAGAGCTGGGCGGCGATCCGGCGCGCGCCATGGCCGCGCCCAAGCATGCGCTACAGCGCAAACTGCTGGACGGGTTGCGCTATCTGCTCAAGGAAGAGTTGAAGCTGAACCAGCCCGAGGCCTCTGATGGCTGGCTCACCGAGGACGCACTATGGCTGGTGAGCAAGACGGTTTCCGACAAGCTGCGCGCGCATCTGCTGTCCCAAGGTATTGACGGCATTCCCGCGAACAACACCGCCGTGTTCAACGTGCTGCAGGATCACGGCATGTTGCATCCCACGACGGACGGCAAAGCAGTCTGGCGCGCGACCGTGACCAGCGCGACCGGGTGGTCCCACTCGTTCACTCTGTTGCGCCTCGCTCCCGCGCTGATATGGGAACCAGGCGAACGGCCCGTTCCTTTCGCTGGGACGGTGGCGATCGACGCCGTACCCAACGATAAGTCGGTCGCCCAGCCGGCAGCCGTCGCGGAAACGACCCAGGAAGGCCAAGAAGCGCCACCATGGGAAAGCAGCAGCGTCGCGGTACCGTCGCCCGCGACTCAAACAGTACCCGACGTGTTGGAGGACATGCTGGCGATGGTGGGAATGGGCAATTCGTCCGGCACGCAGCAGGATGAGGAGGCCACCTCGCATGCGGCCGACGCAACACCATCCGAAGCCCCTATGCCAGCGATGGCTGCAGCTTCACCACCATCGCCTGTGCCCCCGGCTGCGCCATCGTCCGCTACTGCGCAGCCATCCGGCGAGCATTTCATGGCATGGCTGAAGCAGGGAATCGTTTCGCGCCGGCTCATCATCAATGATGCGAAAGCGCTCGTGCATACCGTGAGCGACACGGCTTACCTGGTCAGCCCAGGCGTGTTCCAGCGATACGCACGAGAGCACCCGCAGGTAGGCATGCTTGCTAAGCAAGAGAGCCAGCAGGATTGGCAATGGGTGCAAAAGCGTTTCGAGAAATTGCAGTTGCACCGCAAACACATCAATGGCCTAAACGTCTGGGCGTGCTCCGTTACAGGATCGCGCAAGTCACGCCAGTTGCACGGCTATCTCCTTCGTGATCCGCTGCCCTTATTCGGCAAAGTACCGCCGAATAATCCTTACTTGTCAATCTTGCAAAGCATTTAGCGCGCAACAAGGAACAAATACGGTCTGCAACCCATGGAAGCGAATGAGATAAAGCAGCGGGTCAGACGAGGAATAGATATCTTCATGAAAATATATGGGAAGCACGATGAGGATTAACCATTTCCTGCGCACTGTTTCACCGTCCAACAGGCCTAGCTGACTAATGTGCTGGGCCAGGGGTATTTGTTGATTGTGCGACCGACGCACGAGTGTTGGTTCAGGGCGATGGATACGTCGGCTGAGCACGTCGAAGCAGTGTTCTGTCGGTTCACGGTTGAGCCGACGGCAGGCCGGTGCTCTCAATTTTTTTTGACCATTTTCACGACTTGAGCCGGCGTTATGCCGTCCTCGATGACGGCATGGAATTCAGCCTGGTGCCTTGGCGACCGGTGATTGAACAGCGGCTGGGGCAGCGGATCGTCGCGACGGCGCGTGGTGGCGGTGTGTCGTGGAAGATCGGGCGGCAGCGATCCTCCCAATCGTAGATACTTGGCTTGCTTAGTCTCGGCGTTTTTTATTTAGGCTCTGGTCTTGTAAAACGGCTGGGGGATTTGCCGAATAGCTGTTTAAAGGCATGAGTAAATGCCGAAGGCGTGGAATAGCCAATTGTTAATGCCACCTCTGTCACTGTAATGTCTGACCTCAACATTTCAAGCGAGCCAAGAAGCCGCATGCGTTGTCGCCATGTGTGATACGGCAAACCCGTAGCCCGCAGGAAATGTCGAGTAAATGTACGTGACGACATGCGAGCAAGACCTGCGGACTCATCGAGTGTATGGGCTAGATGTGGGGCGCTCTGAATTGTCAAGCAAACTTCAAGTAGTCTAGGTTCAGTAGGGAACGGCAGATTAAACGGGGCATCCGGCAGCGATTGCAACGAATCTAGCAGCACTTTAACCTTTCGTCCGTCTGCACCGTCTTCATCATACTTAACAGGTATAGATGTACAGCCGTGATGGATGAATGCACGGACAAACTCATCCACCATTACCACCCGTGGCTCTTGATCTTGTATGGCTACAGCAGTTGGTTCGATATACAAACTTTCCAACTCGACCTCTTCGCCAATCCATAGGGTATGAACACAGCCAGGAGGTATCCACACTCCGTAGTCGGGCGGCAATGTCAATGTAGTCGCCCCCGCTTGCACCTGCATCAGGCCATTTCGGGCGAATAGAAATTGCCACCAGACATGCTCGTGGCCCTGGACACAGGTTCCCCCCTTGAGGCTATATGCACGAAAATACACATGCCGAGGCAACTCCTTCAGCGAAGAGGTGCAGGCAAGACACCAATCCCGATTGTGGATTCTAGCCATCACGATCTAATCTCCGTTGGCAGCTACTCGATATATGTTGGCATTGTATCGAAAGCGCGCCTGGGATGCGACCGATATCCTATCGTTATTTAGTGCTAGGAATTAATCGCATGAAATATAAGCTGTTGCTGCCCTGGTTGATGGTGTTTGGTGCAGGCCTTTGCCTGCGTACCGGTATCTCGTCACTTTCCCCGGTGCTTGATAAAATCCAGCAGGAACTTGTCATCAGCAGTAGCTCCCTGGGCCTGTTGACTGCCATCCCGGTTGTCTGCATGGGTGTGTTGTCACCGCTCGGCCATGCCTTCGATCGCCATCTTGGTCTAAAAAAGTCCATGATTGTGGCGCTCGCCGTGCTAACGATAGGCTTGGCACTTCGCCTTCATGCAGAAACTTATGGCCTTCTCCTTCTGACCGCAGCATTGGTCGGTGTTGGTGACGCCATCATTCGGCCACTGTTGAGCGGCTTCATTAAAGAGACCTTTCACAATAAAACACATGCGGCTATGGGGCTGTATGCCACAGCAATGGGTGTCGGTTCTGCCGCTGCTGCATACGCAACACCATTCCTGTCTAGCGGCACTGAGAGTTGGCAAGGCGGCCTAGCATTTTGGGCAATCCCTGCGGCTGTAGCCGGCGTGTTGTGGGCCATGTGGCCAGGTGCTGCACATGAAGCTGCCCATGTGCAACATGGGCACAAGCATGGGCTAAATCGGCTGGAAGTAGCGGCATTGACGCTGTTCTTCGGTTTGCAGGCCGGCATCAACTACACGATTGTTGCGTGGCTGCCTAGCCTGTACCTTGCCTCGGGATTCTCCCAGCACGCGAGCAGCGCATTGATCGCACTGTTCCTAATACTACAGACATCGACTAGCCTGTTTTTTCCTGTTGTCATGCGAACCCTGCGTGCGGGCGTTGCCGGTGCAATGGTCACTTTCACCGCCTTGGCTATCGCTGGCTTCTTTATGCTGTGGTGGCTTCCACAGACAGTTTGGGGAGCGGCCGTGCTTCTTGGCGTTGCGACAGGTGGCTTATTCCCAATTGCGTTGCTTCTCCCGCTTGAATTTTCTTCGTCCCGCAGTGAAGCAACACGCCTAAGTGGCTTGACACAATCTGGGGGCTACCTGATAGCTGGTGTAACGCCGTGGATTGCCGGTATAGCGGCGGATCATATGGGCGCTGTCCGTGGTATTGCGTCGCAGAGCCTGCTTATGGGTATCGTGCTGATCGTCGTGGTCGGACAGGTGCGAGCATCCTATCGTCGCCATACAAAATACATCCGTGAAAAAGCGTAGGTGCCACTATAGAACTGCGGTATTTGCGCTGCTTTCTAGCTGTAGCCGAAAGACTGCATTTCGCGCAAGCGGCCGAACGACTGCACATCGAACAGTCGCCGCTGTCGCGTGCAATCAAGGAACTAGAGGACGAACCGGGCGCACAGTTATTCATTCATACCAGCCGCACCACGGCCTGTTGCCGCAGCAGTTATTAGGCAAGTCGTTGGCAGTCGATTCATCTTCGGTGACGAGGCTGTTAGATCGGCTTGAGAAGAAGGGCATGAGCCAGAGAGCGGCGCAAGAGCGCGCCGATCGCCCGCACGATCGAAGAGTGATCGAAATTGTTCTGACTGAGCGCGGAAACAAGGCGATAGACGAGTTGAAGTCTCATTGGCGCTCCGCGCTTGCGGAATTGACGGAGGCGCTCAAACAAAGCGAGATACATGCCTTATTGCGCCTGCCGCAATTGTGCAATCAGGACGCGCTTCAACTTGACCTCGATAGCAAACCGTTGTCCCTCACAGAACCACGGCCGTGAAACGGGAATCGGGGCCGCTTCATGGTGCTATATACATGGGCACGTAGCCTCACAGCTCATCGCTCCCTGAACAAGGGCGTGGTCAATTGACGGCTTACGATTCGTTCGATGTCACGCAAAGGGTGCTCGCCTGACAACGCCGCCTGCGAGGGCTTCTTCGGCAGGCTGAAGACGGAAATGTTCTACCCTCGAGACGGGAAAGCCGCGAGCATCGAGCAGTTCACCCAGGCCCTGGACGCATACATCCGCTGGTACAACGAGAAACGGATCAAGATCTCACTGGGCGCTCTCAGCCCTGTTGAATATCGCAAGAGCCTGGGGCTCATGGCATAACCAGTCCAAGAAATCCGCCGCACCCCCGGTGGCTCAGATTTACTTCGGCGCGGACACTTTGGGCAAGGACAACGCAAGATGCGCTACGACTTCATTCCCACGGCCGTTTTCACGGACCCCAGCATCGGAACCGTGGGATACAGCGAGGCGCAGGCGCGCGAAGAATTCGGGGAAGTGGCGGTGTATCGAAGCGCGTTCAGGCCGCTCAAGCACACTCTGTCGGGCAGCACCGAGCGCGCCCTGGTCAAGTTGGTGGTAGATACCGCCAGCGACCGCGTCGTAGGCCTGCATATTGTTGGCCAGGACGCAGGCGAGATTGTGCAGGGGTTCGCAGTGGCCATAAAGGCCGGGGCTACCAAAGCCGTATTTGACAGCACTATCGGCATCCATCCGACTTTGGCTGAAGAGATCGTGACACTGCGCAATCCGGTCGCGAGTCCGGCAAGCGCCCTTGACATTTAACCTGCCGGCACTCGCACCTGAGCCGAGCTCACGCTCGAGCTGGCGCAAGAGCGTCGCCCGCAGCACTCACTTGGAGGCCGCGACGCGACCCCGATGCAGACCTACTAGGCGGCGCACGCATTTTTCTGACGCCGTTATCGCTCGTTTGCAGCGCTGCGAGCACCGGGCTGGAGTCGTGCTACGGTCTCCGACCAATCCGGTATGAGCGCGGCGAAATGCCGAACATCCGCTTGAATGCGCGGCTGAAGTAGGCGTTATTCCAGAAACCCCATCGCATCGCGATCCCGGCCACGGACAGCGACGAGTGCATCGCATTGCCGAGGTCCTCTTTGCACCGCAGAAGACGCCGATGGGTGACGTAGGTCGACACTCCCAGTTCCTCGGCGCTGAAGAGCCCATGCAGCGTGCGTACCGACATTCCGTTGGCCGATGCAATCGCATGCGGGTCGAGCCTCGGGTTGGCCAGGTTCAACTCAATGTACGATTTCACCCTGAGCAGCCGGAGTTCGCGCTCGTTGGCCTCATCGGTTCGAAGCTCGAGCAACTCGGAAACCATCGAGGTTGCCAGATGGACTGCGACGCTGCCAAGCGATGTCCTGGCAATCACTCCGGAAGACGTATGGCCGCTGCGGACCTCCTCGATCAAGGACGCCAGCAACTTACCCGCGCCTGACACTGCGTCGAACGGCCTGCCCGCAACATCCGAAAGCCTGCTCCCAGCAAACGCAAGACTTGCGTGCGGCAACTGCAGCACATGCAGGTCGAAGTCCTCGTCGAACTCAAGCTCGAAGGGATAGTTCGAGTCGTAGAGCACGAACTGCATCGGTGCAACCTGGACAGTTCGGCCGTGCTGGCTGACTTTCCATCGGGCTTTGGGCGCAAAGCCGAACATCAGGCATTCATCGCTCGACAGGCGGATCAGTGCGCTGGTTCTCGCCACGCGCTGTGGCGAAGCGCGAACAACCGTAAGCTCCGCCTCGCCCAGTCGCTCGTTGTGCAGGCTTGCTCGGAACTCGCCTGCACGGGGAGGCTGCACGCTCGACGGGATGAACGTACTCGAAACGACCTCGTTCCAGTACGGGAGGCGATCCGCCATCGCCATCCCGTCCGTGGTGAAGCAGGAGCTCGTCTGCATATTGCACTCCAGGACAAGAAACGCTGCGCTAGGAGGAAAACTTTTGTGGCTTTTGCATCCTACATTGCGATGCCCGCAGCGACACATAGGTCTTGCACGGGGTCCCGCATGTCCGTCGGGCGCCTGAACGCAGACACATGCCGAAGTGCAGAGGCATCGGCGTCAGTCGTAGCGAAAACGGCAAATAGGACGAACTACCACGAGAGGAAGACATGAAGATCGAGCCGGGACTGGCCATCGCGACTGCGGCAACGCAGTATGCCGAACGCACCGCACTGGTGACGGACGACGGACAGGAAACATACTTTGAACTCAACAGGCAGGCGAACAAGGCTGGTTCCGCAATCGCTGATCGACTAAAAATCCCGCGGGGCAGCGCCATCGGGGTTTTGTCGTACAACCGAAGGGAAATTGTTCACTGCTGGCTCGGTTTCGACAAGTTCGGATTTCCTCGCGTCGCCTTGCATGCGCATCTCCCGATCCAGACTCACATCGCGACTTTACGTGCCGCGAAGGCGCGGGTTCTGGTGTTCGATGTGCGGTTCGCGCAGGCGATCGCCGAGCATCTCGACGCGCTCAAGGCCCTCCATCTGGTCGGCATCGGTGCAGAACACGAGGTGCCTGGATGGGCGACTCCCTTTGCCACTCTGCTAGATCAAGCGAGTGACGAGGAGCCGCACTTCGAGGTGGACGATGACGCTCCCTACTATCTTCAGCCGACGAGCGGCACTACTGGCATGCCCAAGCTCTGGGAAATGTCCCACCGCGCATGGCTGGCGATGGTCTCGCAGAATCTGGAGCACCTGGACTCCTTTGGTCCCAACGCGGGCTCTCTCTCCAAGGACGACGTGTGCCTGCATTTCCATTCTCTGCAATGGTGCAGCGGTGCACACAATCTCTACCCGCACCTCGTCCGGGGAGCCCGGAACGTGATACTGGACGACGAGCGGTTCGATCCAGGGAGGGTGGTCGATGCAATCGTGCGACACGGGGTCACCAATGCCTTCGTGCCAGGCCCCCTGCTACCTCAGCTCCTCGACGAAATCGAATCGCGCGGCGGCATCGAGCACTGCCTGCGCAGGCTGATCGTCTTCTTTGCCACGCCCGAGCTGCTGCAACGGACCAGCCGGTTGCTGGGCGACGTGTGGTGCCATGCGTACGGTGTCACTGAGATGGGAGGCGTCGCGACGCGGTTGCTGTGGAGCGATGTAGAGGACGATGAACGCCGCTGGGGAAGCATCGGCCGACCCGCGTCGTTCCTATTTCAGCTGGACGTCGTCAATGATCTCGGCGAACGGCAGGCGCCGGGCGAAGTTGGCGAGATCCGCGCACGCAGTCCAATGTCTCGCGGTCGTTACGTAGACCGGCTGGATCTTTCAGCACTCGACGCCAATGACTGGTTCAAACCCCGCGATTTGGCCTACATGGACGAGTGTGGTTTCGCCTACTACGTCGATCGCTGCACCGACGTCATCAACATCAACGGCCGCACCGTCTACCCACATACGGTCGAAGAACAGATCCTTGCGCACCCGAGCGTGCGGCAGTGCGGCGTCGTCGCGGTGCGCATCGGCGGGGTGGATCGCCTGGTGGCGGGCGTCGCGCTGCGTCCCGGCGCCGAATCCGGCGACGCCATGGCAGCCGAAATCCGTCTTGCCGGTTGTAAGAGACTAAAGCCCCACGAGACACTGCACGCCGTGTTCATCCTGGACGAGCTGCCGACCGTGCTCTCCGGCGCGAAGGTTAGACGCGCCGACCTGCAGGCGCAGCTCACGGCACGGCATGCGGGTTGACATGCAGCTGATCGCAGGACAGCTCACCCACCATGGATTGATGCGCGCAGGCCACCAGCGCATCCTCTCTAGAGTTGATGGCAGCGGAAAGACGGGTTTCGAACTGGCTGCGGTCGTGGCTGCATTGGCTGGCAATCTGGCAGAGCGTGGCCTGCGCCGGAAGCGCATCGGCCTTTGGTATTCGAACAGCATCGCTGCCGTCGAAGCATTTCTCGCCGTGGAGTGGCTGGGGGCGGTCCGCGTAGCCGCCGATCCCGCCCTAGCGGTGGACGAAGCGCGCAAGCTCTTTCTGGCGGCAGGGGTCGACCGCATCGTCGCCGATCCGGAGCACGCAGATCTGCTCGGAGGCGATGCGCTGGTGCACAGCGACGCAACGCCACTGGAGGGGACGGCTCTCTCGCCCGGTGAGTGGGTTCGCGACGAACCTGCCGTCGTCTACCCAAGGCAGATCACAAACGGCGAGCTGGTGGCTGTCACGATGTCGTACCGGAACTGGGCTGCATCGCTGACGACGAGCATGCGTCTATTCATGACGGGCGCATACGGCGCTCCCGTTAGCGGCGACGACCACTTTCTTACGACCCAGCAGATCATTCATGGGACTTGTCAGATCGGGACATTTCCTTTCATCGCCATGGGCCTGCCGCAAGTCGTACTCCCTCGCTTCGATGTCGCCACCGTCTTGCGGGCGATCTCGGATCACAAAGTGACTTCCGTGGTGTTGATCTCAGAAATGGTCAAGCGGATCAGTGCCGCTGAAGGCGTGGACATGTACCCGCTGCACCGTCTTCGTCGGGTCGTCTATGGCGGTGCACCTCTGGGCGTCGATGAGTTGCAGATAGCGATCGATGCGTTCGGGCCTTCGCTGCACCAGATCTATGGTCGCATGGAAGCAGGCTGGCCCTTGTCGATCCTGCGTGGGGACGAGCTTTGCCACGACGGCAGATTGCGCGAAGACCGAATGAACAGCTGCGGACGCCCGATCGCCGGCATCGAAGTCACCGTCGGCGGACATCATGACGGCCCAGCCGAAGGGGAACTGTGCGTTCGTGCCGATACCGTCGTCAAGGAGTTCGCCGACAACGACGGCTGGTGCCACACAGGCGACATCGTCCGTCGAGACGGCGACGGGTTCCTGTTCCATTTGGGACGATCTGATCGCCAGATCAATTGCGCTGGATACCACATCTATCCCGAGGAGATCGAAGAGGCTCTCATGGCAATTCCCGGGATTCGTCAGGCACGCGTTACAGGCGAGGACATGCCACCTTGGGGCATCACGCTGGTTGCTGAACTGGTGACCGAGGACTCGCAAGCCTCCGACGAGGAATGGACGCAGCGCATTCGCGCCGAACTCGGGATGCGCCTTGCCAAATTCAAGGTCCCCCGCGTTGTTCGAGTGCTCTCCGCCTGATCAACGCCAGCCGCGGCTGTAGCGGAACTCCATTTACTTCAGATAGGACATCTAGATGACAACTTCTGAAATTGCCAAGTACAAGGTCGCCGCCGTTCAGGCGGCCCCAGAGTTTCTTAATTTGGACAAGGGCGTCGAGAAGGCGGTCCGCCTTATTGAAGAAGCCGCGAAAAACGGCGCCAAGCTGATTGCGTTTCCCGAGGTCTGGCTTCCGGGGTACCCGTGGTGGATCTGGCTCGACTCGCCTGCATGGGGCATGCAGTTTGTCCAGAGGCATTTCGAGAATGCCCTGTTGGTGGGAAGTCCGCAGTGGGAACGCCTATGCGCTGCTGCTGCCGAGCACAGGATATTCGTTGTCCTCGGGTTCTGCGAGCGTCAGGACGGTACGCTGTACATTGCTCAAGCCATCATCGACGATGAAGGGCGAGTCGTGAGCACCCGTCGAAAGCTCAAGCCAACGCATGCCGAAAGGACTGTCTACGGCGAGGGCGATGGAAGCCATCTTTCGGTGCATCAAACGAGCATCGGCCGCATTGGCGCACTGTCTTGCGCCGAGCACATTCAACCGCTCAGCAAGTACGCCATGTATTCGCAGAATGAGCAGATCCATGTGGCGGCTTGGCCGAGCTTTTCAGTCTACAGAGGGGCAGCCTTTCAGCTGAGCCCGGAAGCCAATCTGGCTGCAAGCCAAGTGTATGCGCTCGAGGGCGGCTGCTATGTGCTGGCTCCTTGCGCGTTGGTGTCCAAGGAAATGCTGGAGATGCTGGCTGACACGCCGCAGAAACGGCAGCTGCTGCTTGAAGGTGGGGGATTCGCGCAGATCTTCGGTCCGGACGCCAAGCCGCTGTGCGAGCCGTTTCCGGAGACGCAAGAGGGCTTGCTCTACGCCGATGTAGATCTTGGCTTCATCGGCGTGGCCAAGGCGGCATATGACCCCACCGGACACTATTCCCGCCCCGATGTCGTTCGGCTGCTGTGGAATTCGAAGCCGGCGACCCGCGTTCACAGCTTCCAGGCCGACCCCACCGAATACAACACCCAAGGCGAATGAGTGAATTTACCGAGAAAGGAGACATCCGTGTCCGCGAGAACAATCTTGTCTATTCTCAAGTCCCGTCCTGCGGCCGCGGCCTTTGGCCTCGTGGCGCTTGCGCTCACCACTCAAGCACAGGTACATGCCGAGCGCATCGCACCCAATCCAGGTTCCGCCAATAGCGTCTGGATGGTCAAGAACGCCGGCGCACCGATCAACACCGAGTACCACGACGGCTGGGCCACGATCACGGGTGACGGACTGACCTTGTACTTCTCGTCGAATCGGCCAGGCGGCGTGGCGCCCGCGAACGCGGAGGACGGATGGTACATGGGCAAGGACGGCACACCAACGCGCTATAGCGTGTACGTAAGCCACCGCGCAACACGCAGTTCTCCTTGGGGCGATCCGAAGTTGCTGCCCAGGGGCGTGAACAGCGGCTATGCGGATCACAGCGCGCTCCAATCCGATGATGGTCATTGGCTGTTCTTCGCAAGCGATCGGCCCGGGGGGTGCGGTGGACTCGATCTGTATGCCAGCTACCGTAGAAACATCAGAGACGACATGGCATGGGAGCAGCCAGTCAATCTCGGTTGCGAGAACGATGGCGGGCCGAACAGTTCAGGAATCGATTCCTGCCCCAACTACGACGGAAAGGCCAACATCTACTTCACTTCTGCGAAGGATGCGAACCCGGTCAATCTCGATTTCAAGGTCACCCGCTTCGACCGACTCACCCGCAAGGCAGGCGCTGCGAGAATCCTGCCGAACAGCATCCCGGACATGGATGGTCACATTGACCCCAAGCATCGCTATGTGTGGGCGATCTACCCGGACGGCGTTGGCGGCAGCGACATCTGGCAATTTGAGGCTGGTGCGAATGCCAGGGACCCGTCGCAATGGAAGAAGCCTATCAAGCCTCTGCCCTCGCTGATCAACACCAAGTATGAAGATCAAATGCCAGCAGTCACTGGGGACGGCGAGATTCTGACTTTCGTGTCTGATCGTCCTGGTGGCAAGGGCGGCCTGGACATCTATGAAGTCGTTCGCGCGCGCGAAGACCGCAGAACGGCAAAATAAGAGCGAACCAAGACCCCGCGAGGCCAGTGCCGCGCTGCGCGGGTAAGCGGCAATGCTTCCGAGTTGCTCAGCGAGGCGGCGCCGCGGAACTTCCCGTGCTAGACGTCGTGCGTAGCGCCTTGCCGCCATACCGCCCGCGCTGGCCGGTGCGCGCCTCCAGGTCGTCCAGCAGCGCCCGCTGCGCGGCGCTGTTGTGACGCCGCTCCAAGTATGCAGCGGAGAGCCACATACCGGTGCATCCATAGCCCCGCAACACCGCGTCAGTTCGCCTTGGTCCCTCTGCGGCTGCACCACCAGCGAGGGCACATAGATCACGCCAAAGCCATGCGCCTGGATCAGCGGCGGACCTTCGGACGCTTCCTTGCGGCTACGCACGGGCACGTCGATCGGAAATCCCTTGCCCTCGAAGCGCCATATGGGGTGCGTTCCACTGCGCGAATGGTCTGCCAACGCCTTTCCTGGAAGTGCCTCGGCTTGGGGGTGAAGCGCACGCCTCAAAGCCACCCGAAGAAATCACAGACTGCCTGCCGTTGTGCCAACGTGTCGCGCTCACCCAGCGCCATTACCTCCTGGGTGAAAGGAGCCTCGAACAACAGGTAGCTCGCCAGAGCGGAACCGCTCAGGTCACTGCTCGCGCTGGACGAACCCACGCCGCGCAACAGCGCGCGCACCGTTCGCGGCAGGTACTTCTGGTGCCGAGCCGCGATGTCGTCAATGCGCTCGCTTGGCGCGATCACCAGCGCCTTCACCGACCGCAGTGAGGTGGCCAGGCGCTGCCCCAGCGTCATCATTTCCAGGGTACGGTTGACGCGCTCCATACGCTCGATGTCCACCGCGAGCGAATCGAGAAAGACGTTCGACAGCACGTGCCCACCAACTTGAGCCAGTGTCGGGTAACCGCCATCACGCACGATTCGCCCACGCGGTTCATGCAGCCGACCGGCACCAACGATGAGCATACGCTGCGCACCGAGATGGATCGCCGGCGAGATCGGTGAGGTTTGCCGCATCGAGCCGTCGCCGTACCAGCCGGCGTGCTCCGCATGCTCGATACGCTGTGCTGGAAATACGAAGGGGATCGCCGCCGAAGCGAGCAGGTGCTCCAGCCCCAGTCGCATGGGTACGGCCAGCCGCTGCGAGCGTTCATAGCCCGTCATGTCGCCGGTGGCCTCAAAGAAGGTGAGGTGTTCGCCGCTGGTGTAGCTGGACGCGCCTAGCGCCAGCGCGTGCAGATGACGCTCGGCCAGCATGCGCGGTAGCAGTTCCAGCGGCGCCCAATGTCGCAGCAGTTCGGCCAAAGGTTCATTGTCCAGCAGCGAACGTGGCCCTTCTTTGCGCCAGCGCGCCAACATCCAGCCTACCGAAATCGCGCTCAGCCACTGTGCACCGCTGCGGGCGATACCAAGCGCATCGGTGCGATACACCTGATCAGCGCGAAAGTTTCGCCAAACTGCGGCGATTGTCTCCACGCCCGCATCAAAGGAGTCTGCCCGGCAGGCTAAAGCGGCGGCATTGATTGCACCTGCCGAAGTACCGCATAGGATGCCGAATGGGTTCGGAGCCCCGTCGCCCAGACGTTCGCGGCGCAATCTCACCAGACCCTGCAACACGCCAACCTGGTAGGCAGCGCGTGCACCGCCACCGGACAGAACGAGCGCCGTCTTCTCGGCGCTCATGGCGGGCCTAGTATGTGCCACCGCAGGCACCCGAGTATGCCCGGCCGCCTTCACCACGGGAGAGAGAAGCGCAAGGACATAAAGTTCTCACCCGGATTGGGTTTCTTGATGCCGGCATTCGAGAAGTGCTGTACACGCAAGGAAACCTCGTAGGCCTTTTCCGGCCCAAAGCGGTAGCCAATTGCCAGCACTTCCGTGAACTGGAAGGCCGTGCTGAATCGACGCTGCCCTGAGTTGTAGAGACCGTCCAAGACGCTCCCTCCCAGGCCTGCCTCAAAGAACCAAGGAGATTTCGGTCCGGCGGGCTGGTAGCGCCAAGCCATCAGGGCTCCAAGCTGGGAATAGCCGCCTGTTGTGCCATCAGCATGGTGCGACCTCCAATGGCCACCCCATAGATCCCAATGCAGGGTCAGCGGACCCGCATCACGACTGATGCCCTTGAAGAGGCCAGAAGGCACCATCACGCCCACGTTCATTGCGCGTGTTGCGTCGCCTTGCAAAGAAGTCGCTCCAGCCTGCACATACATCTTCGCGTCGACAAAGCGAGCCTGGGCCGCAGAAACAGCCGGCAGAGCACCTACGGCCGTGCCAAAGAGAATGCGCACGCCGTGTTCAATGACAGTGCCGCGATGCCCACCACCGTTGCAGGTCCTCAGTCCGGCGAGCCTATCTGTGGTTTCTGAGCAAGGTGTCATGACCCAGCGTCCCTTCATATCCTTTGTTGCGCGAGCAGCTGGGTCATCGGTCCGTCTTCGACCCAGCCTTTAGCTCCTTCACGAACTGATATAGATGCGGCAGGAACGAAGACAGAAGCGGGTTATCCTTGTTTGCCAGGATCGCCCAGGCAAACAGCTTCAACCCGACCGCAAATGCCGCCGCGTCATCTTGGCTACTGAAGTCACCTCTGCTGCGAAGGCATGTCACGACGGAGATGATGTCGTCATGATTTCCGGCCTCAAATTGCAGAGGCTTGCGATCGCTGGGGATGCCATGCGAATCAGTCAACTGCTCCACAGTTACGCGATATCGGTATTGCCTCATTTGTATGGCTCCTCATGCTGGACGAATGGCGCTATTCACCGATGTGGATCCTCGGCGTCACGGACATACCGACGCGCAAATTCGCGGCACCAGGCTGGTCGGGGTCAATGCGAATGCGCACGGGTAGGCGCTGGACGATCTTGGTGAAGTTGCCCGTGGCGTTGTGTGGCGCGACGGCCGAGTAGCTGACGCCACTGGCCGGTCCGAGGCTCTCCACGGTGCCCTTCAGTACGGCCCCCGGCAAGGCGTCCACCTTGATGTCCACCGACTGCCCTGGCTGCACACGTGCCAATTGCGTTTCGCGGAAGTTGGCCGTGATGTAGACCGCATCGAGCGGGATCACCGCCACCAGCGGCTTGCCAGCATTCACGAATGCGCCGACGCGCACTGACTTCTGACCGATGAGGCCGCTGATGGGCGCTGTGATTTGGGTATAGGAGAGCTTCAACTCCGCCGCGTCCTGCGCCGCCTGCGCTTGGGAAAGTGCAGCCTTGGCTTTTTCAAGATCGGCTTTGAGGATGTCCGTCTGTTGCCGTGCCGCTTGCAGGCCCGCGCGGTTCCTGTCTCGGCTGGCCAGCCGAATGGCCAACTGCGCCTCGGCCTGTTGGCGCGCTTGGATCGAACCTGATCCGTCTGAAGCCAGGTTCCGATAACGCCTTTGGTTGGCCTCTGCCAATTTGAGTTCTGCGTCGTCCACCGCGACTGTCGCCTGAGCCTGACGTATGGCGGTCTCCTGCTGCGCCACGCGCGCGGCAAGCCCCGCGACGCTGGCCTTCGCGGCGGCGACTTGTGCCTTTGCCGCGTCCACCGCAACGATGAAGTCTCGATCGTCGATGGCCGCAAGCAGATCCCCGGCTTTCACTGGTTGGTTTTCTTCGACCAGCACCTTGCCGATCACTCCCGACACCTGGGGGGCGACGAGGGTGAAATCGGCCTGTACATAGGCGTCGTCCGTGGATTGGGTCGATGCGCTGGATTCGGGGCGATTCAGATAAATGACACAGCCCACTGCCACTGCGAGGAGCAGCACGGCACTGGTGATCTTGGCTTTTTTCGGCATGGCCATGGCGGAACTATCCTTGGGACGACGATGTGGATTGCGAAGCGGGGGCCTGCAAAATGGGAGCGGGAATGTAGGTCAGTCGCAATACGAAGGGGACCATCACCAGCGCCAAGACGCCCAGGACGCGATAGGCATCCGCGACCGACAGTACCAGTGCCTGCTGGGCGATGACTCCCATCAGTTGAGCGGGCTCCAGGGCAAGCGGAACGGAGTTGCCTACCAATGCAGCGTGATCCAGCAGCATTTCCGCGTGGACCCGCTGACTCACGGTCACAAGTTGCCCAACCACGGCGCCCCCGATTAGCGACCCCAGGGCGCGCAGCGTGTTGATGTTCCCCGACACATACGGGCCTTCGCTGGGGTGCACGACACTGGTACCCAGGAACAGCAGCGAGACGACCGCCATGGGCTGGCCAAAGGCTTGCAGCGTCTGCGTCAGCACGAACTGGTCGCGGTTCCAGTCGGAAGTCAGTTGCGCGCCAAGGAAGCACGCCAGGCCGATCAATAGCAGGCCGCCCGCGAACACGAATCGGGCATCGACCCATTTCCGGTACAGGAACAGCGCCACCACGGAACCCAGGGCGAGTTGAGGCAGCGCGACGATCAGCCCGATCGGTGCCATCTGAAGCGGTCGGTAGCTCTGCAGTGGCCCGAGAAAGGTCATTGGCAACATCACGCCGGAGGTCAGCACGACCAGAAGGCAGATGAACAAGGTGAAGCCCAGCGCCAGGTTGCGGCGGCTGAGCATCTGCAACTTGATGAACGGCGTGGGGTGATACCACTCCGTTAGCAGATAGGCCCCCAGCAGCGTCAGCCCGGCCACCAGCGAGACGACGATGAGGGGTGAATTGAACCAGTCCAGCCGAACGCCCTGATCCAAGGCGACGGCAATCAGGCCGAATGCCGGTGCGCCGAAGGCCATACCGGGCCAGTTGGCCTGCGGGAAACGGTCTGTCTGGATGGGGTCTTTGGGCAGGCCCCATCCGATCGTCAAGGCGGCAATCGCCGCGAGCGGAAGAATCTGCCAGTACACCCAGCGCCAATCGAACAGGCCATCCGTCCATTGCCCCGCCAGCCAGATCGAGAGATTGGGCGAGAAGGTGGCCGTCAGTGCATACAGCGCCAGTCCGTGCAGTCGGATGGGGGGCGGCAGAAACTTCAACGCCGCCATCATCAGCACGGGAATCATTGTGCCGCTGGCGATGCCCTGCAGAAACCGCATGGCCAGCAGCAGATCGAGGTCATGGATGAAGGGGATGCACACCGCCAGCAAAGTGCACGTGCCAATCATCCACAACTCGAAGCGGCGCACTGAAAGCGTGACGGCGAACCACGCTGAAAATGGCATGGCGATCACTTCGCCCGCGCTATAGACGGTGGTGAGCCAGGAGGCATCGTCCAGGCCGAAGCCCAGCGCGCCACGCACGTCGGCCAGTGCCAGCGCGCCCACGCGGTTGTTCAGTCCGGCCATCATGGCCGCGATGAGGATGCCGACCAGTCCCGCAATCGCCCGCTTCGGAGGGGCTGCCGCAGCGGTTGCCGCGGGCGGCGGCGCCGTCGACGACTGCGACGCTGCGGCGCTCATTGGTCAACCTTCGATTGCGAGGTGGCCGACGACACAGCGGTCGTCAGCGACGCGTCGCCGCCGGTCTGCTGCTCGGAAGAGAATGCGCCGGGGTCCCAGCCACCGCCCAGGGATTTGTAGAGATTGACCAGGGTGAGCGCGGCGTTGGTCGCGCTGGCATTGAGGCTGGTCTGGCTTGCGAGGACACCGCGCTGTGCGGCCAGGACGTTCAGGTAGTCGGCAGCGCCTTCCTGATAGCCGCGCTCGGCAGCATGCAGCGCCTGCTGGTTCTGCTCGTACGAAACCACCAACTCGGCATGGCGGTTCTGCTGGGCTGCCCAGGCGTCCAGGGCGTTGTCCACTTCATGCCAGGCTTGCAGCACCGTCTGCCGGTAGCCGATGGCGGCAGTTCTTTGCCGTGCCTCGTTCAGCGCCAGGCGCTGCTTCAGACGCCCGCCCTGGAAGATGGGAAGATAGACCGTGGGGCCGACGGAGAAGAACCGGGAATCCCAACTGTCGAGGTCGTTGAACTCGAAGGCTTCGACGCCGACCCTGCCTTTGAGGCCGATTCGCGGGTAGAAATCGGCTTTGGCGACGCCGATGGCTGCCGTCGCAGCATGGAGCTGGGCTTCGGCGCGCTGTATGTCCGGCCGCCTGTGCGCCAATTCGGAGGGCAGGCCCACCGGCACATTGGAAGGAAGCGACGGCAGAGGCATCGCTTCAAGCAACTGCGCATCGAGGGCGCGCGGCTGCTCTCCCAGCAGCAATGCCAGGACGTTCATCAGCGTGTTGCGGCGCTGGACCAATTCGGGTACCAGCGCCTCGACCGTTGCCAGTTGCGCGCGCGCCGAAGCGGTTTCAAAACGTGTGGCGACGCCATTGCGCTCACGGCTTTCGGCAAGGCGGAGCGTGCGATCGGCAACCTCCAGGTTCTGCCGGGTGATGTCCAGTTGCGCTTGCGTGCCGCGCAATTGGAGATAGGTACGGGCCACCTCGGCGGACAGGGCCACGCGTGCCGCCTCGCGCTCATACACCGTGGCCTCGAAGGCGGCCGCGGCGCTTTCGCGCGATCGACGCGCGCGGCCCCATAGGTCGAGTTCCCAACTGGCGTCGAATCCCAACTGCCAGAAGTCGCTCGCGCTCGTCGGAGCACCCAACGCGGCAAACTTGCCGTGCTCGCTGATGGCCTCGCGGGAATAGCCCGCCGAAGCACCCACACTGGGCAGCAGCAGCGAGGAGGCAATCCCCAACTGCGCCCGACTTTGCTCGATGCGCTCGGAAGCCATCTGCAGGTTCAGGTTGCCCGCCTGCGCACGGGCTTGCAGATCCGCCAGTACGTCATCGTTGAACAACGTCCACCATGAAGACGGGAAGTTCGCGGCGGATGTCTCCTGAGCCTGCGCGTAGTCCGCCCTGGGCGACAGTTGAACGGCTGCGAGCCTGTCGTCGGGTTTCACGAAGTCAGGACCAACCGCGCAACCGACCAGGGAGATCGTGCAGAGTGCCGTGCCTGCCTGTCGCAGCAGTTGTGAGAGCAGCGGTTGTGACGTCATGAAAGTTCACCCAATATACGAATAGTACCGAACCGCTCGGTTTGACATAAAAGAAAAGTTAACCAGCAGTTCAAATAAATTCCGAGCATCCTCATAACTTCGGATGCTCAGCGGCGGCGTGGTTGAGTTTGACCGTACCGAGCGGTTTGGTACTATACCGATTTCGGGGCGTTGTGTCAAAACACCCCAAGCAGGTGCGATGCATGGATCAAGCCATGACCGCCATACCGCCGAGCGGCGGACTGGTTGGTTGTGGCATTGTGATCGCCGAAGGCCGCGCTTGCGCAGGCTCTTGCAGAGGCATTCACTCTGGCCAGCCTGGCAGGCCATACAAACGGTGGTGGCCGACTAGCTGACCAACGCAGCGGCGGCACGCAGCGCCTGAAATTGGCGTAGGCGTAGTAGCAAAATTTCTCGAGCGAATCGGCGCAGCGCTGGACGCCATCACCACGGCGGGCCTTCTGATGACCTGCATCACTTCGAGCGGCGTCAGCACAGCGCGGTTTCCCCTGCCGCGACGCCATCAGGCGCCCGGAGCACGGGGCGAGTTGGTGGCCGGAATAGTTGCACGGCACGCCCAGATCGGTCGTGGTACCGAGCGTTTCGGGGGGCGCTATTCATCCATCCATCAGCTCCAGCACAGCCTGCACGAGCCGGCTCTCCGGATCTTCGAAGCCCGCGACTGCCGTGAAATGGTTGCAGTTGTGCTGATCCAACTGGCGAACCTGTGCGCCTGCGGCGCGCCAAGCATCGGCAAAGGCAGTCGACTGGCGCTGAAAATCTGGAGGCTCGTCGCCGCCGACGGTGATCACCAGAGGGAATCGCGAGGTATCGGTCGGCACATGGAACAAGGGACTTTGGCGAAAAATGGTGTCGTGGTCTAGTTGGAGCTTGGGCTGCAACCACGAATAGCGGAACGGTGTCAGGTCGAAAAGTCCACTAACAGGGACATCGCCTTTGACGAGGTCTGGCGGTAGACCATAGTCAGCTTGCCAATCAGTGAGAGCGATCATGCCGACTTGATGGCCGCCTGCGGAATGGCCGGCGACGTAAATTCGGTCTGGATCAACGTTGTAGCGCTGCGCGTTACGGTACAACCAAGCCACGGCAGCGCGGCTCTGTCGGATGATTTCATCGATCGATGCCTTGGGGCACAGGTGTAGTTGGTCACCGCCACGGTTACGCCGTGCGGTACAAGTCCGCGCGCCATAAGGCTCCATTCCTTGCTGGTAGTCGAGCTCCACCAGCCACCGTGGATAAAGACGACGAGAGGCGAGCCGGTGCGACTGGACGGAAAAATGTCGACAGTCTCATCCACGGTGGGACCGAAGCGCTCGTCCAGATAGCAGTCCAACTCGCTGCGCGCCAGCTTGCTGTGCGCCAGCTTGCTGTGCGCCAGCTTGCTGTGCGACGTGACCCATTCCCAGATGGCGCGCATATCCTGGGGCGCCTCGCAGTCGCATTGGAGGTCGATTTCTTCTTGCGTAGTGAACTCCCGATACAGCTTCATATGTAGTCTCCTGTGGATCGGCTCAATAGGTTCGGCATGGGTAATGCGTTTTCCCAAACGCCTAGAGCGGAGCGAGTAGCTGCTCCCCGATGCCATTCGTCTAACCGCTAGCTACGTTGTCGTCTGTTGTGCCAAATCGAGCGCCACATCGACGATCATGTCTTCTTGCCCACCAACCATACGACGCTTGCCAAGCTCCACCAGAATATCGACCGTCTTCAGACCATACTTGTGACCGGCGGCCTCGGCGTGCCGCAGGAATGAGCTGTAGACACCGGCATAGCCGAGCGCGAGCGTCTCTCGATCAACACGCACTGGACGATCTTGCAGAGGGCGAACGATGTCATCGGCGGCATCCATCAATCTGTACAGGTCCGTACCATGCTGCCAGCCCATGCGTTCCGCGGCGGCGATGAATACCTCCAACGGCGCATTCCCGGCACCCGCGCCCATGCCAGCCAGGCTTGCGTCGACACGGATAGCGCCTGCTTCTACGGCCACGATGGAATTGGCCACGCCGAGGCTGAGATTGTGATGCGCATGAATCCCAATGGCAGTTTCCGGCTGCAAGACTTCACGCAGCGCGAGAACACGATCTCGAACATCGTTCATGTTCATCGCGCCGCCGGAATCGACGACATAGCAGCAGGTCGCGCCGTAGCTTTCCATGAGCTTGGCCTGCTCAGCCAGAGCTTGCGGCGAGGACATGTGACTCATCATTAGGAAGCCCACCGTGTCCATGTCCAGCTTGCGAGCGAGTTCGATGTGCTGGCGCGACACATCGGCTTCAGTGCAGTGGGTGGCGACACGCACGATGCGCGCGCCGGCGTTGTACGCGGCCTGCAGATCATGCACGGTGCCTATGCCTGGCAGCAGGAGTGTCGCGATCTTGGCGTGCTTCACAACATCGGCTACAGCTTCGATCCATTCCACGTCGGTGTGAGCGCCAAAGCCGTAGTTGAAGCTCGAACCCTGAAGGCCATCCCCGTGCGCGACCTCTATGGAGTCAACGCGGGCCTCGTCCAGCGCCAGGGCGATCTGACGTACCTGAGGCACAGAGTATTGATGGCGGATAGCGTGGCTTCCATCGCGCAAAGTGACGTCGGAAATATAAAGCTTGGACGCTGCGGCGTTCCCGTTGATGCTCATCGTTGTGCTCCTCGTTCAGGCGGCGACCGTCCCGGCCGTCATCCGTGCTGCCATTTGTTCGGCTGTGCGAAGGCCGGCGCTGGTCATGATGTCGAGATTTCCCGCGTAAGCCGGCAAGTAGTGCGCTGCGCCTTCGACTTCCAGGAAAATGCTGGTTTTCAGGCCGGAGATGCGGCCCACGCCTGGCACGTTCAGGTTCTCGACACGATCAAACTGCACGGTCTGCTTCAATCGATATCCTGGCACGTAGCTCTGGACATCGGCGGCCATCCGGGCAACCGAATCGGCAATAGCTGCTTCGTCAGCCACGTCGCTGAGCGTGTACACGGTGTCGCGCATGATCAAGGGCGGATCGGCGGGGTTCAACACGATGATGGCCTTGCCTTTCGATGCGCCACCCACAACTTCAATGGCCTTTGAGGTTGTCTCGGTGAACTCGTCGATGTTGGCCCGAGTCCCTGGCCCGGCACTCTTACTAGCGATAGAAGCCACGATCTCGCCATAGTGGACCTGGGTCACGCGAGAGACCGCGGCTACCATGGGGACAGTTGCCTGGCCGCCGCAAGTCACCATGTTGACGTTCAGCGCATCCAAGTTCTGTTTGCCATTGACTACGGGGATGCAGTACGGACCGATGGCGGCCGGCGTCAGGTCAATGACGCGGATACCGGGTTTGTACTTGCGCAGCAGTGCATCGTTGTGGACGTGAGCCCCGGCGCTCGTAGCATCGAACACGAAGTCGATTTCCTCGAAGATGGGCAGACGCGTCAAACCCTCTACACCTTCGTGTGTGGTGCCTACGCCCAGGCGAGAAGCACGGGCAAGACCGTCCGAGGCAGGGTCGATCCCCACCATGGCCCCTACTTCGATGTGACGGCCGTGACGCATGATCTTGATCATCAGGTCCGTGCCGATGTTTCCGCTGCCGATGATGGCGGCTTTGAATTTTCGGGTCATAGAGAACTCCAGATATAGACGCTGCAAGTGCGGTGGTGCGCTTGACGCGCAAGACCCCAATCAAACCAGTTGAAAGCTAACGCTCCCCAAGCCCTGCATGCGCATCGAAATGTGCTGACCGGGATAGATCCACTCCGCGGGCGTCGCCCCCCCGGCCAGAACGATCCAACCGGCCTCCAAGGGTTCGTTCGCAGCGGCCGAAACCCGCGCTGCGGCGACCAGCGAGCGCAGCGGATCGCCGAGCAGCGCCGCCGTGGAGCCGACCTGCACGGCGCGGCCGTCCAGGCTCATGACCAGCCCCAGGTTGCCGAAGTCCGTGGCCGGCGAATGCCAGCCGCCAACCACGAAGCCGCTGGAAGACGCGTTGTCCGCGATGACCTCCGGCAGCGTGAACTTGAAGTTCTGATAGCGGGAGTCGATCACCTCCAAAGCAGGTGCAATCGCTTCGACCGCCGCCAGCGCCTCGGCTCCGGTGACATTGCCCGCCAGAGGCTTTTTCAGCAGGAATGCCAGCTCCGGCTCGACCCGGGGATGCACGAAACGCGAATGCTCGACATTGGAGCCCTCCTCCAATTGCATGGCGTCAGTCAATCGGCCCCAGATGACATCGGACAGCCCCATCTGAACCATCTTGGCCCGGCTGGTGAACCCCATCTTCACGCCGACACGCCGCTCGCCCCGCTCAAGTCGACGGGCGATGGAGCCGCGCTGGATCTCGTAGGCGTCGGGCAGGTTCAGTGTGTTGTCGGTGTCGAACTGTGGGACCTCGTGCGCGTATCTTGCGGCGTCGTCCAGGCGGATGATGATTTCTTCGTGCACGCTCATGCCGCAACTCCATTCATTTGGTTGGATTCAAACTCTGTGCGAACGCTTCCCACGCCATTGATGTGGCACTCGAACACGTCGCCCGGCTTGACCGCGACCATCGGGCCCAGCGCGCCCGAAAGGATGAGTTCGCCGGCACGCAGCGGCTTGCCCAGGCGGGACATGGTGCGCGCCAGCCAGACCACAGCGTTCAGGGGGGTGCCCAGGCAGGCCGCGCCTGCGCCGGTAGACACCGGCTCCCCGCGGCGCGACAGGCACATTCCTACCAAGCTCAGGTCCAGGCCACGGGGAGAAATCGGCGTCGATCCCAACACGTAGACTCCGCTCGAAGCGTTGTCGGCCACGGTATCGACGAACTTGATGTTCCAGTCAGCGATGCGGCTACCCACGATTTCCAGCGCTGGAACCACGTAGTCCACAGCCTGCAGGACCTCCTGGTGCGTAGGCTGCTCCGTGTCCAGGTCGCGGCCGAGGACAAAGCCGATTTCTGCCTCGACCTTCGGTTGATGAAGAATCGACAGAGGGATCGTCTCGGCATCGCCAAAGGACATGTCATCGAAGAGAGCACCGAAGTCGGGCTCGTCCACACCGAGTTGCTGTTGAACGACGACGGATGTCAGGCCGATCTTGCGACCGACCACGCGCCGGCCCAGCGAGATTCGCCGTTGTGTGTTGATGCTCTGGATCGCGTAAGCGTCGTCCACGTTCATGTCCGGGAACGTGTCGCGCAGGGGCGCGATCGGTTTGCCGCTTTGCATCGCCTGATAAAGAGACTGAGCGGCCTCTTCGCGTTGTTGTGGTGTCACGATAGAACCTTCCTCTATGCGTCTGGGGCCGGCGGCTTGTAGGCCACTGCCTTGATTTCGATGCGCAGCATCGGGTGAGGCAGCTGATGGACAGCCACCGTAGTGCGGGTTGGACCGTCGTAGCCGAAGTACTCGGCGTAAACCTCGTTGTAGCCCTTGAAGTCGCCCATATCGACCAAGTAGGCCGACAGCTCGACCAGATCCGTCAGATCCGCGCCTGCGGGCTGCAGGATGGCCCGGATGTTCTCGATGACCGCGCGGGTCTGCGCACGGATATCTGCATCCAGGACGCCCATGGGGTCGGCCTCGGCGCCGACAAAGCTGTTGTCGGGACGGCGCGAGCTGGTGCCTGAGACAAAAAGAAAATCGCCGGCGCGCTTGATGTGGGGAAACTTGCCGCGCGGCTGCGAGCGGCCTTCAACCACGGCCGACGATGTAGCGCCCGTGCTCACGGTCTTATCTGTCATGGGAGCCATCCGGCGCATCTACATGGATGCAGACATTCGTGAGCTCGGAATAGAAGTTCAGCGAGTGGAGCCCCCCCTCACGGCCGATACCCGACAGGCCGCTGCCACCGAACGGGGTTCGCAGGTCGCGCAGGAACCAGGCATTGACCCAGGCGACGCCCACGTTCATGGACTGCGCGACGCGATGAGCCTTGTTCACATTGCTCGTCCAGATCGTCGCGGCCAAGCCATAGGGCGTCGCGTTCGCGCGCTGGATAACTTCTGCCTCCGAGTCGAAGGGCGTGACGTGACCAATCGGCCCAAAAATCTCTTCCGTGACGCATCGTGCGTCGTCGGGCAGGCCGGCGAGTAGTGTCGGTTCAACCCAGAAGCCGCCATCGAGCTGGTTGCCGAAAGAGGGTGTTCCGCCGCCTGTGATGAACTCTGCGCCTTCCTCGCGCGCCAGCGCGTAGTAGCTGAGCACCTTGTCGCGATGGGCGGCAGAGATGACAGGCCCCATGCACGTCGCCTCGTCGGTGGGGTCACCGAGCTTGATCTGTTTCGCGCGTTCGGCAAGTGCCTTCACGAAGCGGTCATAGATTGGCCGCTCGACGAATATGCGCTCGGAGCACAGGCAGACTTGGCCGCTATTGAGGAATGCCGCGCGCGTCATGCCTGCCACGGTCTTGTCAAAGTCGCAGTCGGCGAAGATGATGGCGGCGTTCTTGCCGCCCAGTTCGAACGACACGGGCTTCACGCCTTCCGCAGCGGCGTGCATGATGGCGGTGCCCGTCTTCGACTCGCCCGTGAAGGTGATGGCATTGATGCCCGGATGCGTGGTGATGAACTCCCCAGCCGAGTTCGGGCCGAAGCCATGCACCAGGTTGAAAGCGCCAGCAGGTAACCCTACCGTCTGCATGACCTCGGCGAGCAGTGTGGCGGTTCCAGGCGTCTCCTCCGATGGCTTGGCCACCACCGCATTTCCGCAGGCCAGTGCGGGGGCGACTTTCCAGCTGAACAAGAGCAGCGGGAGGTTCCAAGGAGAAATGATGCCGACCACGCCCAAGGGCTTGCGCACGGCGTAGTTGATCGCATGGGAGCCGCCAGGCAGATCCGTGCGGAAGGTGTCCAGCGGGGCCGTCTTCAGAATATCCGCAAAGATGCGGAAGTTCGCGGCGCCCCGGGGAATGTCCAGTTTTGAGGCGAGCGACACGGGTTTGCCCGTGTCGCTGACCTCGGCGGTCAGGAAGTCATCGGCGCGTCGATCAATCTCGTCTGCAATGCGATACAGCATGTCGGCCCGATCCGAGACGCTGGCCGAGCCCCAGCCGCGGACGGCCCGATGGCCGGCCGAGACAGCCTCATCAACCATCTCCCTGGTGGCCTCGTGCACATCGGCGAAACGAACGCCGGTCGCCGGATTGATCCCTGCAAACCGCTTGTCGCTCTCGACGAACCGGCCATTAATGAAGTTTTTGTACTGCTTCAAAACGAATGCTCCTTTGGAGGCAAATTTGGGCTTGCGCCGCAAGCCCTGTCGATAATGCGCTACTGGACGTCAAACTGGACAATAGCGCCACCACTGCCGTAAAGCGGGGCATACTCATGCACCGTCGCCTTCTTGAAACTGGCGTTCATGGCACCGAGCAGCCAATAGAAGTGCTTGAGGCCCATGTCGGGGCGAGCCTCGGTGGAGTACTGCGGAAGGATCGCGCGAATCGCCTCGATGTCGCCGCTTTCCATGAGCGCCAGCACTCGCTGGTTCCACTTGTCATCGGCTTCGGACAGGATGTGGTCTTTCTCCAGATCGATGTTCTCGCGGAACGCACTGTTGGACAGGCCACCTATTCCCAGCACGGCCGCGCGCTTGTCCTGCAACGCAGCCGAGGCGATCGCGCCCAGTTGCTCCGTTTGCTCGGCGCTGTGGTACAGGTTGTTCGCTGCGATGACGACCGGCAGGCTGGCTGAGCCGAAACCCATCAGCGTCGTGGCGGTGATCGTTCCGGTGTCGATCGGGAACTGGTCGTAATCGACACCGCGTGTCTTGATCCCCGCAGCATTGCAGGCGTCTACGCAGCGCTGGGCCAGGGCGCAGTCCGAGTGGATGTCGAAGGCCTGCTCGCCGAATTCGTGCCAGTTTTCATCCACGTGCACGCCGGTGCTGCGCGCGCGTGTGATCCACAGCTGGTCAAGCACCGCGAACCATTGCGTTGAATAAACAAGCACGCAGTCGGGTTTCGATTCAGCAAGTGCTTTGCCGGCTCGCGAAAGGCCTTCGCGGATGCGCCCCCAAGGCGTGATATCGGGCCGCAACTGCGGCAGTGGGCTGCCGGGGAGGAGGAATGCAGAAACGATGGTCATGTTGAAGTCTCCTGCTTCTTATGCTTATGGTGGACTCAGGCGGCTTACGCCACGGACTCCAAACGGGAAAGGCCGACATCCTCAAGGTTCCACTCGATCACCGCGTTGCCAGTGCCGATGACGGTGCCGTAGCCATGTAGCTTGCCGGCCAGTTCGGGATAACCCATCGCTGCGTGCATCCAAGTGAATGCACCGGACTTGATTTCAGCAAAGGCTTCTTCGATGAACTGAGGGAGCAGTTCGAAGACTTCCTTCATGTGGCCCTTGCGCATGAGTTCGATCATGCGTACATCCCACAAGTAGCCGTCGTAGCGCTCCGGGTGCTCTTTGGACATGTCCTCAGGCAGCGCAGGCTCCTCATGGAAGTGCCAGTGCGACAGCGTATTGCTCGCCAGAAGGACTGCACGCCGCCCCGTCTTCCGAATAGCTTCTCGCGTGGCACGACCGAGAAGGTCCATCTCGCCCAGCCCCTCTTTGGTGTTGAGGTAGTACGGCGTGTTGTTGGCCGAGATCCCCACCACGGGGATATCCCATTGCGGGCGGACCATGTGCAGCGTGGTGATGGTCCCGTAGTCCACGCGGAAGCTCGGGTTGCGCATCATCTTGCTGACCAGACCCAGCTTGGTTGCTTCCTCGCAGCAGGCCTCGGCCAGTTCCACATCGACGTTCATGCCGAAGTCGTAGCGGAACAGATTCGGAAAGATGGGATCGACCGAGCGCCCCGTAAGCCGAGGTACGCCCAGGAAATGATGGCCCACCTGAGTGATCCAGTGCGGGGAATGGACGATCAGAACATCGGGCTTCAGATGCTCGATGTTCTCGCGCACTTGATCGTAGGCCCAGCGCAGCGGTTCCCAGCCGCCTTGCGACCTCGGTTCGTTCTGAGGCGGGTTCTCCCCATAGACCAGATGCGGCGGATGGGGCGCCAAGAGGCCGGACAGAATCTTGCCTTCGTTCATAGCAGTTCTCCTCAAATTGACAACTGAAACTCGATTTCCACCGCAGCACCCAGCGGGAGGGACTTCACGACCGTGAAGGTTCTGGCGGGTGGAGCGAGCTGAGTAAAAAATTCGCTCCACACCTCGTTCATGCCATCTGCTGCACCTTCGCCGGCGCAGTACACACGCGCCACCACAACGCGCTCAAGGGACCAACCTTGTTCCGCACAGAGGGCTTGGATATTCCTGAAGATTTGCCGGGTCTGCCCCGCAGCCGTTTCAGCGGCCAGGCCGCCCGTAGCCGGGTCCAGACCAACAAGCCCCGAGACATAGACATCCGAGCCAACCTGGACTGCAGGCGAATAGCGGAAGTGAGGGGGCGGGAGCGCGTCTGACCGTTCGATGCGCCGCAACAGAACCTGTGGCGTTGGCTTGATGGTTCGCATGGTTTACGCTGATCCTTTGATTGTCTGCGTCCGTATGAAACGTATACGTACTATCGTAAGGGGCGTCCACGCACCGGAATATAGGTGATAACCCTATGTTTATCGCCTCAAATACTCAAAAAAACCCCTCCTGGGTCCACTCTATAGTACGTACACGACGTATTGTCAATATGATGGGACCTATCGTAATATTCAGTACCTACCGCTACATACGACTGCCACCCGCAATGAATTCCAACTCGTCGTCTCGTGCTCTCACGAAGGAGGTTCAAGCCCTCCTTCGGCATTTCCGGCTTGAGGATGTGCCTTCCCACCTGCTACGCCGCGCACACTTCAAGGCCGAGGAGATCTTCGCCAATGCGTTTTCCGAGGAAGGGGTCACGCCACGGCAGAAGGCGACCCTGGTGTTGCTTTACCAGGAGCCAGGCCTCAGCCAGAGCGCGCTATCTGAACGCTTGGCGATGGATCGCAACACGGTGGCCGAGATGGTTCGACGGATGAGCAGCAGTGGTTTGATCGAGCGCAGACCATCACCCTCCGATGCTCGCGCCTACCAGCTCTACGTGGCACCTGCGGGAATCGAGTTGCTCAATCGAGTGATGCCACGCGATGGATCCGTTGAAGACCAGCTGCTCGCTCGCCTGCCAGAGGAGTACCGCGGCCTTTTCGTCAAGTGCCTACGCTTGATCGCCGAAGACAGTGATCGAGCCTGATCGGACGCGAGCAATTGAGCCGAGACATTCCCCCGCTCAGGTGGTGTTCCATCAATGAGCGTCAGTCAGTAGGCGTGAGTTCCATGTCATCGTCCATCCTCCGTCATTGCCGCTCGACAAAGTGACGGAGCACGATGGATGCGCGCCCGATGCCGGAGGAGACTGGCGGGACGGCGTTGCCCAGGCTGGCATCACGACCGGCGCTGTCGGCCCTGCTCCTGCTCTCCGGTCCTCGATTGGACGGCATGTGCACGCATGGTCCGGGCGATGACGCCGCCGCGTCATTCGCACAGTCCGTGTTCTACCAGAGTGGGCACGGCGTTGCATCGACGGAGCAATGGTTCTTCGTTCGAGCCCGTGCCTGCAATCACGCCCAAAACCCCGCATGGGCCTCATGTCCCTCCGACTTGCCACGTGTACCTTGCCCTGGCTCAATCTATTTACTATACTCGCAAGTCTGCTAAATGTGCTTGGTGCGCCATGGAAAGCTTCTTCACGCCGCTGCTCACTCATCCCGTCACCTTGGTGGTCGCCAAGGTCGTGCTGACCTTCGTGTTCTGGACGGCAGGCCTGTTCGGTGTCTTCAACTTCAAAGTCATTGTTCAGGAGATGATCGATGCAAACTTGCCATCGCCTCGCTTATTTGCGATTGCAACAATGGCTACCCAGCTCACTGGCTCGGCGCTGGTGATCACGAATTTCGCTGGACTTGGATGGATTGGTGCTTTTGGCTTGACGGTCTTTCTTCTTCTCACAATTCCCATAGGTCATCCTTTTTGGAAGTTCGAAGAACCAAAACGCACGGGTGAGTTTCATATCGCGCTTGAGCACATCACTGTCGTGGGTGGCCTCATGCTTGCGGGCATTCTTTCGACGCTGCCTTTGCCGTGATACGCAAAGCTGGAGCATTTCATGACAAGAGAGAAACGGCCCCGCGGAAGACCGAAAGACGATGCGAAGAAAACAGCTTTGCTGGACGCTGCACGCGCATTGCTCCTGGCCCGCGGTCCTGACGTCACGATAGATGAAATCGCGGCGAGCGCCGGCATCGCAAAGGCGACCGTCTACGCGAATTTCGCGGATAAGAACGCTCTTATCGAAGCCGTGATCCGACGAGAGTCGGACATGACCATCACGGATGAGCAGCTTGTCCGGCTGGCTAAGGCCCCCATCGCAGATGCGCTGTTTGAGTTTGGGGTGCAGTTCGTCAGATTCATCAACCACCGTGACCTGCTCGGCTGGGATCGATTGATCGCCTCTCTGGAAGCCCATCAAACCGAGCTACCCAAGCGATTTTTTGATCTAGGCCCAGGTCGCGGTCAACGTTTGCTGACGAAGATGATCGCGGACGCTGTAGCGAGCGGTCAGATTGAAACTGATGACGCAGCTTATGCCGCCGATGCGTTGACCGGTCTTTGGCTCGGGTTCGTTAACCTCGAAATCAAGCTTGGTGTTCGTCAACCCATGAAAGCGAATGAGATAACGCAGCGGGTCAGACGAGGAATAGATATCTTCATGAAAATATATGGGAAGCACGATGAAGGTTACCCATTTACTGCGCACTACGGCTAGGGATATGTCGGCTGAGCACATCGAAGCAGTGTTCTGGCGGTTCACGGTTGAGCCGACGGCAGGCCGGTGCTCTCAATTTTTTGACCATTCTCACGTACTGGAGTAAGAGTGCATGCGTAACATCGTCGATTCCATTCTGGGTAGTCGCTGGCTTTGGCTGGTAGCCCGCGTGCTTTTAGCGGTAGTTTTTCTATCCTCCGGATTGGCCAAACTCATAGACTTTGAGGGCGGGCTGGCTGAAATGCGAGGGGCTGGATTATCGCCAGAAGGTCTGTTCAATATAGCAACGATCGTAACGATGCTAGGCGGGTCTGCACTATTGCTGCTGGATCGACTCTTATGGGTTGGCGCTGGAGCACTGGGCTTTTTTTTGTTCCTTACGATTGTTGTGGTACATCGCTTTTGGGCTCTCCCCGAGGCGGAAGCAATGCCCGCCTTGTATGTTGCACTTGAACACATCTCGTTAATTGGCGGATTGATTGCTGCCAGCATTGCCGGTCACCTGCACAAGCGTCTTCGTTCCGGCAAATAGGCGCCCAACCGCCGTTTTAGTTGGCCCATGCGTTTAGACGGGTCTGGTGCAAGCTGGAGTTGCTCGTGCATTGATTGAGCTTTGCAGCCGGAGCGCTGTTATCTTGTGGTGGCATCTGATTTGATCTACGCCGCGGGAATTAATCATGTTCGATTTCTCCTATATTCGCATCCTCACTGCTTCTGGCGCCGTGCCTAGTCGCCGGATGGCAGAGGTACTGCTTGGCGCAGGAACCACCTCCATCGTCGCACAAGGCTTGCACGCAAAGCAGGTTACCCAGCTTGCCTCACGACACTCGACGAATTTGAAAGTCGACTTTCACGATGCCGCTTTGCTCAGAGATGCGCTGCATGGGGTCGATCGACTTTTGATAGTGCCGGCCAGTAGGGCTGATGCTGCCGTGTACCACTTGGCTCAGGTACAAGCGATTGTGCAGGCTGCAATCCAGGAGCGCGTACAACACCTTATCTATCCCTCGGTGGCGGCCGTCTCGCTGCCCTGGGCATATCGGCATCTGGCCTCGGAGCGCCTCATTGCGCAAAGCGGTATTGGATTTACGATCTTACGCATTGGCACCCTGGCCGACTGCATTTTTCATCGGTTGCCGATAGCCCTGAGATCCGGTGTATGGCCGACTTCCGCAGGCAAGGGCCGTACGAGCTACGTTTTACGTGACGACGCTTTCAGTGCCAGTGCTGCTGCACTAAATGCACACACTCTGCCAGGCGCTGACTTGGTTATTTCGGGCACGCAAGACTTTTCTATGGGTGAACTTGTGCGCGAGATCAACCTCATCTTTGGTGCACACATCGAGCCTGCCCATGTCGATGACGACGTCGTCCTGGCAACGCTCACGGGCGCCGGCGTGCCGGCATCGATTGCAGCAGGACTGGTAGCAACGGACCGAATCATGCGGCGCGGCGACGCTCACGCTGTCGGCGAAGGAGTTAGGCAACTGACTGGCAACCCCGCTGTTGCAGTGCGAGAGTTCCTTTTAGAGCGACGGATTGATGTCCTTCTGGCCAGCAAATACGGTTGGAGTCGGGATGTCGCCTTCACTCGCCCACCTTCGTCGGTGCAATTCCTCTAGGCGCACTTCACGGAAAGCCCTGATCGCGGCTTTGCGTTGTCCTCATCCGATTGACGGCCGTCGCTGCCTGCCAATCTCGGCATCTCACCACAGCACGAGCTGCGTGGCCTGCAATTGGGCTGCTGTCGCAGCAGCTCTTTTGGGCAAGTCGTTGGCGGCATCCTCGTCAAGGTCGGAAGAGCCCGCTGGCAGGAATGAACTGCGCCGACGCTGGCCAGACACTACTCGTCTACCACTGGCGGATGCAGCACGCTGGTGTACCGAATCGCTCGGTGTGCCATAGCGCAATTAAGATCAAACTGGCAGCTATCTCACAAGTCGATATAAGCAATGCGCCGGCGCGCTAGGGAATGTGCTATTCAAAGTTGAAGCGTACCGAGCGGTTTGGTACTATGCTTCATCTAGGCCCTTGTGTCGGGAATCCCGCTCCATGCAGATGCAACGCACTAACCAAGTCATGACCACCTTGCCACCGAGCAGCGGCGAGCTGAACGCCAAGGCTCTTACCGTCCTGCGCGCGGCACGCCACGTCTTCCTGACCCATGGGTTCAGCGCGGCAACTACCGACATGATCCAGCGCGAGGCTGGGGTGTCGAAGTCCACGGTATACGCACACTACGCGAACAAGGAAGCCCTCTTCACAGCGGTGATCGAGGCCGAATGTGCGGCGTTCACGAACACGGTGCATGGCATCGAGTTCCGCCCTGGAAAGCTGCGAGAGACGTTGACCATGTTAGCCCGGGCCTACCTGGACATCGTGCTTTCGCCCAGCGGGTTGGCCGTCTTTCGCGTCGTGATCGCTGAAGGCCCGCGCTTTCCCAAGCTCGCACGGACGTTCTACCTGGCTGGCCCGCAGGTCATGACGACGATGGTGGCCGAGCAACTGGCTAACGCAGCGGCATCCGGTGAGGTCGATCTTGGTGAGATTGGCCGTGAGACGGCTGCCAGTCTGTTTATCAACCTGGTTCGGGGCGAGCCTCAGCTTCAGTGTCTGACCCATCCGGATGCCGCGCCTTCCTCGGCGCAGATTGACCAGTGGGCGAACGCGGCGGTGGTGACATTCATGCGTGCCTATGGCCGCCGTGAGGAAGCGTCCAGTAAACGCTCCCGATCATGATGACGAGTGGGTCAAGCGGCACACAGCAATTTGATGCGGCCCTTCGGCTGATGGAGCTTTCTACGGCCATCACGCGACTTTTTGCTGCACGGAATCAAGTGCTGAATCGCTTGGCTGCTCCATTTGGTTTGACTGCGGTTCAAGTGATGGCGCTACACCACATGTCGGCTATTCCAGCATGTACGCCCAGCACGTTGGTTCGTAGTCTGGTAGTCGATTCCTCTTCGGTGACGAGGCTGTTAGATCGGCTTGAGAAGAAGGGCATGATCCAGAGAGCGGCGCAAGAGCGCGCCGATCGCCCGCACGATCGAAGAGTGATCGAAATTGTTCTGACTGAGCGCGGAAACAAGGCGATAGACGAGTTGAAGTCTCATTGGCGCTCCGCGCTTGCGGAATTGACGGAGGCGCTCAAACAAAGCGAGATACATGCCTTATTGCGCCTGCCGCAATTGTGCAATCAGGACGCGCTTCAACTTGACCTCGATAGCAAACCGTTGTCCCTCACAGAACCACGGCCGTGAAACGGGAATCGGGGGCGCTTCATGGAGCTACGTCACCTTCGCTACTTTGTTGCCCTCGCTGAAGAACTGCATTTCACTCGTGCCGCCGAACGTCTGCATATCGAGCAGCCCCCCTTATCCCGGGCCATCAAGGAGTTGGAAGATGAGCTAGGGGTCTTGCTCTTTGATCGGGACCGCAGGGGAACCCGGTTGACCGCAGCAGGCACCGCGTTCCTGCAAGACACTCGCCGATTGTTCACCGTCCTGGAGCAAGCAAGAGAGAATGCCAAGGCCGTTGCGGCGGGCTCGCGAGGCAGCCTGCGCATCGCAGTATCCGATGGCGCGATCGATCCCTGGCTATCGGATTTTCTCGCCAGTTGCCGCGCTGAAGAGCCAGACATCGAGATCCGCTTGTCCGAGGTACCTTTGTCCGAGCAACTGCGTGGCCTGCGAGCCGGCGACTTCACCCTCGGGTTCGCGCACACGGCCGAAGTCGGCGAGGGCATTGTTGCTGAGCCGATCTGGCAAGACCCGCTGGTGATCGCAGTACCTGTCAGGCATGAGCTGCTTGCCCACAAGGCAGTCCCGCTCCATGAACTCGGCGGCCATCCCCTTGTACTCTGCGATCCACAGGTGTGCGAAGGTTACTGCCGTGAACTGGCTCGGCTTCTACTGCTTCTGGAGCGCGAACCGAATGTGGTCGAGCACGTATCTTCGCTGGAGATGATGCTTACCTTGGTCAGCGCGGGCTTTGGCGTCGGCTTCACGACGGCGACCAGGGTTGCTGTCAGTCCACGACCAGATGTGCTGACCCGCCCCCTGGCGGTGGATTCGGCAGTAATCACGACCTATCTGCTCCGACTCGGCGGCGGCGATGACGTGCCGGCGTCGTTGGAGCGCTTCATCGTTCGTCTGCGTGATCTCGTCCGCCTACGTGAGAATCTAGGTGGCTGACAGAGCCAACCACGGACGTTCAGCTTCAAGAATCGGTCCGGGCGCCGATGCCAAGGTAGTGCTCCGTTGCAGCCATCAGGTCAGCGGCGCTTATTCTGAGCGCCATGGCAATTTTCAATATGACAGGAAGCGTGGGCACGTGCTCCCCGCGCTCGATCTTGCCCATGTGCGAGCGCGAGATGCCTGCCCGGGATGCAAATTCGTCTTGAGCAATACCTTGAGCGACGCGCGCAACGCGCACGGCCTGTCCGAAGGCCAACGCTGGTTCGGATTCATACGTCGATGTGCCAGCGGGGCGGCCTGGCTGAATAGTGGGCTTCTGCATTTGCAGAAGCGTCGGACAAACCTCTGAAATTAACCACGTTAAATTTATAGACGTTAAAGTTCACTCTTGCTTATCATATGGGCTCCTCCTTGACCTGATTAGCCGCCTCTGCGGTGCCCTTATGCACAACGCTACCGGCCAGTCCCCCCGTCTCAGGCTCGCCATAGCGCCAGGCGCGCCGTCGCCACAGTTGTCGGCACTGCTGGCGCTGCAACGCGCGGAAGAGCCCGATGTCGCTCTCGCCTTCTTTGAGGTTTCAGGTCGCGATCTGCATGCGGGACTACATGACGGCCGTTACGACGCGGGGGTTTCAATTCAGGTATCGAGCGACGCGGCGCTTAAAGCGCAGCCGTTGTGGGCCGAGTGCATGGCCGTCGCCATGCCGCTACGATTTCCATTGCTTGATCAGGCGACACTCACGATCGCCGATCTGCTGGACTTCGCCCTGTATCGCTGGCAGGCGGAAATCTGTTCCAAGTTGGATGAGCGGCTTTCCACGCCCCTGCCGACAGGTCGACAGAACATCCGGTACGTCACTTCGTTTGGCCTGTTGGCCACGTGGGTCGCGGCCGGCTACGGCGTCGGGGTGTCCGCGCAATCGCGCATCGAGCACGCTCACAGATGGGGGATCACGATGCGGCCGCTCATCGATGGCCCCTACGAGATCGTGACACACCTGCAGCGGCCCCAGGAGCCAACCAGTTCCGTTGTGGAGCGATTCGAGCGAAGAGCGTTGCAGGTCGCAAGGGCGAGTGCTGCATAGTGGACGCGCTCTTGAGGACTGGATTGGTCAGGAATACGCGCCGGCTACGCTGCTCACGCTACCGCGATGCGTTTTCGAGTGAACGTGCCACGCGGTTGACTGCGCCGTGGGTTAGATGCGACTCGACCATCGCACGGCTGAATTCTCCAAGTGGGCGGCAGCCTCGAAACAGCGTAGCACCCGCTAGGAAGGCTGACGCGTACCGGAAGATGTCGAATTCAGTTCTCCATTATTGGCCGGAAAGATCGATATTCCTTCACGTTGATTTTGAATATCATCTGCCTTAATTTCATTGTTTCCGACCGGATACGCCAATGACCGAATTAATAGCTGTCGTCACAATCACCTTGCTGGCCGTCATCAGCCCTGGGCCGGACTTTGCAACGGTTACGCGCAATAGCTTGATGCTGTCGCGCCGCGCGGGCGTGCTGACCGCATTGGGCATAGGCTTAGGCATACTGGTACATATCACCTATACGTTGATCGGCGTGGGCCTGCTAATCCAGCAATCGCTTTGGTTGTTTAACACCATCAACTGGTCGGTGCTGCCTATCTAATTTATCTCGGCATAAAAATGCTGTGCACGAAAGCTGGCGGCGCACTGACCGAAAAGCGTATGGCGCCGCTCTCGGATGGCGCTGCGCTGCGTACCGGTTTCCTGACCAATACGCTGAACCCCAAAGCCACGGTATTCATCGTCAGCCTGTTTATGCAGGTGGTGCGGCCCGACACTCCGCTGGCAGTGCAGATTGGCTATGGCGCTTTCATCGCTGCGGCGCACATGGGCTGGTTTAGCCTGGTGGCCTTATGCTTCTCTGCCGGTGCCGTGCGCGATCGTCTGCTGGCTTTCCGCCATTGGATCGACCGTGCCTTCGGCGGGCGGCTGGTCGGCTTCGGAGTACTGATAGCGGTGGCCCGGCGCTGATTGCGTCGGGCATTGCCCTCGCTGCGCGTGCCTTCCTTTTAGCGTGAGCCATGTCGCAGTAAGAGTTGGAGTACAGCGATTGATGCCCGCTTTACGGCCAGTGTTATGCCGAATTGCGGGCTCGACAACCTAACGATTGGCATCTATTGCGATTCTCGAATAGGTAGCAAGTTCAAGAATGTTTTCAGAATCGGCGCAATGTGATCGTGACGGTAGATACAACTGACCGGTACAGTGGCCTTGGAGCCCACGAGTTCAGTGAAGCCGAAGTCAGGCCACGAAATCATGGCTACTGTCTCGGGAACAATTGTCACGCCGACGCCGGCCAACGCCAGAGCCATGGCTGCATTGACGTCTTCAACTATGGCGACAACCTTTGGCTCCACTCGCGCGTTTTTGAATACGCCGATGACTTCGTCTGCGAAACTGGGGCGTCCTTCTCGCGGGAACAGGATCAAGGGCTCGTTACGAAGCGCGCTGCAATGAACTTGCTCACCAAACGAGCGAGCGCGCGACTTTTGCGCACCCAGAAATAGCCTCTCATTGGTTACGTTTCGGACAACTACACCCTCCTGATAGGGGTAGAAACGCCCGAACCCGATATCGATGGTGCCAGCGTCCAGCGCTTCAATCTGGCGGTTCTTGCTCATCTGCGTCAAGGACACAGTTGCCGAGGGAGCAACCGACAAGAGTTGCCGCAGCAGTAGCGGTAGCGTATGCAAAACGACGGTTCCGAAATAGGCGATGCGCAATTCCCCGATTTCACCGCGCGATGCTGCACGTGATCTCACCCTTGAGATCTCGGTAACGTGCAGTAGGCGCCTGGCATCCTCTAAAAATGTTGTACCCGCTGCCGTCAATTCGACGCCGCGGTGCGTGCGTTCAAACAGCACCACGCCGAGATCCTGTTCCAGGGCCTGTATTTGGCGGGTAATGGGCGGCTGGGAAATATGCAGGCGTCTTGCCGCAGCACCGATATTTCCCTCTTCTGCGACCGCGATGAAATAGCGAAGCTGCCGAAATTCCATTTAAGACCTCTGGTTTTCCCTAGGGGTGGACACCGCTAAGCCATACCGATCCCGTATTGCAAAGGCTAAAAAAAGGTATTGGACCGCATGACACGCGAATCTTAGCATTCATGTTTGAAGCACCAACTCATCGGTGTTTCAACCATGAGATCTTGAAAGGAGACGAGTCATGGATAAACGAGTTGCCGAGGTCGCAGGCGCGATCGTCGAGGCAGTACGCAAAATTTTGCTGGACAAGCGCGTCACGGAAGCCGAATACCGCGCGGGTGTCGACTATCTCACCGAGGTCGCACAGACGCGGGAAACCGCGCTGCTTCTGGACGTTTTCCTGAACAGCACCATCATCGAAGGCAAGGCGCAGCGCTCGCGGACCTCTGCGCCTGCGATCCAGGGGCCGTACTTCCTGGAAGGTGCTCCTGTAGTTGAAGGCGTCCTCAAGACCTACGATACCGACGACCACAAACCGCTGATCATTCGCGGTACGGTGCGCTCGGACACGGGCGAGTTGCTCGCTGGCGCTGTCATCGACGTGTGGCACTCGACGCCTGATGGCTTGTACAGCGGGATCCACGACAACATCCCCGTGGACTACTACCGCGGAAAACTCGTGACGGATTCCCAGGGCAACTATCGCGTGCGCACCACGATGCCAGTGCCATACCAGATCCCCTACGAGGGGCCGACTGGGCGTCTGCTGGGCCACCTGGGCAGCCATACCTGGCGTCCGGCGCACGTGCACTTCAAGGTGCGCAAGGACGGTTTCGAACCGTTGACCACGCAATACTACTTCGAAGGGGGCAAATGGGTGGACGATGACTGCTGTCACGGCGTCACCCCCGACCTGATTACGCCCGAGACGATCGAGGACGGGGTGCGGGTCATGACCCTGGACTTCGTAATCGAGCGTGAGCAGGCCGAGCAACGCAAGTCGGCTACGGAGACAGTGGCATGAAGATCGAAGCGATCGATGTGACGCTGGTGGACGTCCCAGCTTCGCGTCCCATCCAGATGTCGTTTACCACGGTGCAGAAGCAGAGCTATGCGATCGTGCAGATCCGTGCGGGCGGGCTTGTCGGCATCGGCGAGGGCAGCAGCGTAGGTGGGCCGACTTGGAGTTCCGAATGCGCTGAAACCATCAAGGTCATCATCGAAACGTACTTGGCGCCGCTCCTGATCGGCAAGGACGCGACAAATCTGCGAGAGCTCCAGCACTTAATGGAGCGCGCCGTAACCGGAAACTATTCGGCCAAGGCGGCCATCGACGTTGCGCTGCATGATCTGAAGGCACGCTCTCTGAACCTGCCGCTGAGCGATTTGATCGGCGGCGCGATCCAGCAGGGCATCCCCATTGCCTGGACCCTGGCGAGCGGCGACACGCAGCGGGACATCGCAATCGCCGAGGAAATGATCGAGCGGCGCCGGCACAACCGGTTCAAGATCAAGCTTGGCGTGCGCTCCCCGGCAGATGATTTGCGCCATATCGAGAAGATTATCGAGCGCGTCGGTGACCGTGCTGCGGTGCGGGTCGATATCAACCAGGCCTGGGATGAGAACACGGCATCGGTGTGGATTCCGCGCCTGGAGGCGGCCGGTGTCGAACTGGTCGAACAGCCGGTGGCACGCAGCAACTTCGATGCGCTTCGGCGCCTGTCGGCCGACAACGGGGTGGCCATCCTGGCCGATGAAAGCCTGAGCTCGCTGGCGTCCGCCTTCGAACTGGCGCGCCATCATTGCGTCGACGCCTTCTCGCTGAAGCTGTGCAACATGGGCGGGGTGGCAAATACCCTCAAGGTCGCTGCGATCGCGGAAGCCTCGGGCATTGCGTCCTATGGGGGCACCATGTTGGATTCATCAATCGGCACCGCTGCTGCTCTCCATGTGTATGCCACATTGCCGACGATGCCCTTCGGATGTGAACTGCTAGGGCCCTGGGTGTTAGCCGACACGCTTACGCAGACCCAACTCGAGATCAAGGACTTCGAGATTCGGTTGCCCTCGGGTCCTGGGTTGGGTGTTGATATCGATCCGGACAAGCTGCGCCACTTCACCCGCGCGGGTTGATTGAAGTCAGTTAGGGGAAAATCACCATGTTGTCTCGTTTATCAATTCGTTTGGTCGTCTGGCTAGGCTGCGTAGGCTTGAGCTTGCTGGCAGTAACGGCGAGTGCTGCAGACTACCCGAGCAAGCCCATTCGATGGATCGTTCCATTCCCGCCGGGCGGTGCAATCGACATGGTTTCTCGTGTCTTGGCCCAGCGCGTGTCGCAAACGCTGGGGCAGCCGGTGACAGTGGAGAATCGTCCGGGCTCGGGCGGGATCATCGGCAGCGCGGAGGTCGCGCGCTCCCCGGCTGACGGTTATACGCTGCTGGTGAACTCGACAGGGCTGGCAGTGGACAAGTGGTTTTATCCGAACGTCGCCTACGATGCTCGGAAAGCATTTGCCCCCGTGGCGCTGTTGGCAACTATCCCCAGCGTTCTAGTGGTGCCGGCTGATTCCCCATACAAGGATGCCAGGAGCCTACTAGCGTACGCAAAGGCCAACCCCGGTAAGGTGTCATTCGCCTCTGCAGGCATGGGGACGTCGATCCATCTGGCGGCCGCTCTGCTGGCCGCTCAGGCCGGGGTTGATGACCTGCTCCACGTGCCCTACAAAGGGAGCACGCCAGCTGCCGCCGACCTGATCGCGGGGCGAGTCTCCATGATGGTCGATTCGATCACCGCACAGCAGTCGTTTATCAAATCTGGACGGGTGCGTGCGCTGGGTGTCACCAGCTTGCAACCCGCGCCCTCATTGCCTGGGATTCCTCCCCTGGCGCAAGCAGCCGACCTTCCGAAGTTCGAGGTCCTGACATGGTTTGGCTTATTTGTGCCGTCACGTACCTCGCCGGACATCGTCAAGGTGCTCAACACAGCAATGAATGAAGCACTGAAGACCCCGGAGGTACAAAAGGCGCTGGCGGATATCGGCGCTTCAGCGCAGGGGGGAACATCGCAAGCTCTGGGCGTCTTATGGGACAACGAGATCGACCGATGGGGCCAGTTGATCGTCCACCATCGACTCAACACCCAATGAACTGTAATCGGAGAGATGAAGATGTTGACTGAAGGGATATCGATTCAATCGTATGACGGGCATACATTCGGCGCGCTCGTGGGCTCGCCGGCCAAAGCGCCCGCTCCCGTGATTGTGATCGCTCAAGAAATATTTGGTGTGAACGCGTTCATGCGAGAAACGGTGTCATGGCTGGTCGACCAGGGGTATGCGGCAGTTTGCCCTGATCTGTACGCGCGCCAGGCGCCAGGTACAGCACTCGATCCGCAGGATGAGGCGCAGAGAGAGCAAGCCTACAAGCTCTGGCAGGCCTTCGACATGGAGGCCGGCGTGGGCGATCTGGAGGCTGCTATCCGCTATGCGCGACACCAACCCTACAGCAACGGCAAGGTGGGATTGGTGGGGTATTGCCTGGGCGGTGCGCTTGCCTTTCTAGTGGCCGCCAAAGGATACGTGGATCGCGCCGTAGGCTACTACGGTGTTGGACTGGAGAAGCAGCTCAACAAGGTCCCGGAAGTCAAGCATCCGGCGTTGTTTCACATGGGCGGCCAAGACCACTTCGTGCCCGCGCCAAGCCGCCAGCTGATTACTGAAGGCTTCGGTGCCAATCCATTGCTGCAAGTGCACTGGTACGAAGAGGCCGGACACTCGTTCGCCAGGACGAGCAGTTCGGGCTATGTGGCGAGTGCCGCGGCGTTGGCCAACGAACGTACACTGGATTTCCTGGCGCCCTTGCAGAGCAAGAAGCCATGAATTTCATTCACGACTATCGTTCCCCGCGGGTGATTTTTGGACCCGACAGCCTCGCCCGATTGCCGCAGGAACTGGAACGTCTCGGCATTGACCGGGCGCTCGTGTTGACCACGCCTGAGCAGGCGCCCCTGGGACGGCAAGTAGCCGAGCCGGTCATCGGCCACGTGGCAGCCTTCTACGATGGTGCGACCATGCATGTACCCGCTTTGGTGGCTGAGGAGGCCTGCAAGATTGCGCGCACGAGTGAGGCTAATGGCGTCATTGCGATTGGTGGGGGATCTACTATCGGACTCGCTAAGATCGTGGCGCTCCGTACAGAGTTGCCCATCGTCGCTGTGCCCACGACATATGCAGGTAGCGAGATGACGTCCATCTTCGGTATCACAGAGGGTGGCGTCAAGAAAACCGGCCGCGACGCGCGTGTCATGCCCCGTGCAGTTATCTACGAGCCCCGGCTGACCCTAGAGCTACCCCTTAGCATCAGCGTGACCAGCGCGATCAATGCAATAGCCCATGCAGTTGAAGGCCTGTATGCGCCAGATGCCACGCCGCTGCTTACCATCATGGCCCAGGAAGGAATCGCAGCGACGGTACGCGCGATTTCCAGAATGTATCAATCACCAAGAGATCTTCAGGCTCGCGGCGACGCGCTTTATGGCGCTTGGCTCTGCGCGAGCGTGCTTGGCAACGTCAGTATGGCATTGCACCACAAGCTGTGCCACACGCTGGGAGGAACGCTCGATCTCCCTCATGCCCAGACCCATACGGTCGTGCTGCCCCACGCGCTGGCCTATAACGCGCGCGCGGTGCCAGACGCAATGCGTGTGCTGCGCATTGCCCTGGGGCATGACGATCCACCCACGGCCTTGTACGAATTGGCTCGCGACAATGGCGCACCCGTGGCCTTGCGCGATCTCGGAATGCGCGAGGAGGATATTGAGCATGTTGGCGACCTGGCATTGCAGGACCGCTATCCCAATCCGCGGGAACTGGATCGAGACGCATTGCTTGCATTGCTGCGCGATGCGTACCACGGACGCCCGCCTTCCGCTTGAGGAGGTTGGCATGGAATTTTCTTTTGATACAAGTTGACGCCCCAGGCGTTGGCCACTCCAGCCGCACAGCCGGGCGGAGTGAACACAACAACACCACCACCACCACGAGGTTGCGATGGCGCATCTGTCCTACTCTCCTCCGAGGAATTTCGACGCCCTTTACCGACAACGTGTATTCCAGTCCCATCAGGCCGTGCGCATGCATGACGCGGCAGCGCGAGAGTTGGCCGACCATAGCCTGACATGGCGTTCGGGCAACGTCGATGCGGCTTTGTACAAGGCACGCGCGCGGCGCCTAACCCTGTTCTCCTTTCGCTATGGTGCAGAGGTCGAAATTGCACCAAGACCGAGCGAGGAGTTCATCGTGGTGCATCATTCGATCAGAGGCGCCGCAGAATTGAGCGTTGACGGCCAGCATATGGTATTGCCCCAAGGGCGCACCGGCTGGATGGCCCCACGGCGAAATTGGCGCATGCGCTGGGAGGCGGGGTGTGAGCAACTCATCCTGAAAATTCCGCGCGACATGATCGAGGCGGGTGGTATCGCACCGATGGCACCACTTGCGACTTTGCCAGCAGGGCTGGATACGCAGTGGCTGCTGCTGGTCCAGGTGTTGCTGGGCGCGTCGTCCGCACCGACCTGCGCGGGAGAGCCCGCCGCGTGGGTGGAGCATATCGAGCAGGGCTTGGCTTCGCTGCTGCGCGCGGCCAGTTCCTGTAGTTTGCCGCGCGAGTCGAGCGATCGGAACTTCGTTGCGCGCGACCCCATCGCCCGGCTTCAGGCCATGGAAGACTATATGCGTGAGCGCCTTGGGGCGCCTATCGGACTGGCAGACCTATCAGGTGCGGCCGGCGTCAGCGCCCGGGTCCTGCAGCAGACCTGTCAACGTCACCGGCAGATGAGCCCCATGGAGTTGCTACGAGACATGCGCCTGGATGCTGTCCATGCGTGGCTATCCGAGCACCCGAGTGCCAACATCACCGAGACAGCCCTGTTCTACGGATTCGGCCACCTCGGCCGATTCGCCGCCTACTACCGGCAACGCTTCGGAGAGTCACCGCACCAGACGGCGCAGCGCCGGTGTTGCGCTCTCTCCTGACTGCGATATCGCAGCGTCAGTGCATGCCGAGCGCTACGGCGTGGCGACGGCCGGTATGTCTCTCGCGAGCACGACTGGTTTGCGCGCTGCAGGATCTGCAGGATGGGCTGCCGCTGTTGCGGGGCCGAACCGTTCGAGGCCTTGGCACCGTCCTTCCAGACCGGCTCAAATCCTTGCTGACCCGCGTAACGGCAACTGGAGTCAATGTTGCCTGACGGATGGGCTGTGGCGTCTTGCCTGGTGTTAGCGAACCGGATTCCCCCATCCATCGCTTCATCGCTTATCTCGGTGCCGCAGACGTGGTGATCCTGATCCTGCCCTTGGTCTATGCCCCATGCTTACGCAGGCGGCGGAGGCAGCCAAGACAGCACCGTAGCAGTACCAGCCTGAGAGCGTGTGTGGACGCCCCGGAGTGCCAAGCCCTCAGTTCGTTAAGGCAATGGATCGCGGTGCGGAGCGTCCTCGGCCATGAAGGCAAGCAAGGTACGGCGCAGCAAAGCTCCACTCTTCATCGCTGACATCCGTCTGATACGGCCTTCTTGGCGCCGCTCCAAGGTACGGAATCGCCCAGCCGATCAATTCAACAATTAAGGGGTATACGGATTTAATGGTTGATGGGGCACCTTCACCCCATCAATCTGATACCACCCTCAGATGGTTGATAGATCGACTCCGTAGTTGAGTTCCTCTGCGAAGTCCGGCAGTCCGTAACCGATGGTTTTCTTGTAGAAAGGAGAGACCTTCGCAGTCGGTGCCTTCTTCTTGTGCTTCGTGGTGTAGAGCATTCGTGCCCGCATCACCTCGAAGGAGTAACCGCGCCCTTCACGGTTCTTGTCCTTGGCCAGTCGGTTGATGGACTCCGTGTAAGCGTTGGTGACGGGCATGTCCGTCTCGAAGTAGGTCATGGTCTCTTCGCGCCAGTTTCCCACTGCCCTGACCAGATCGCTCCAGACTTCCTTTTGGCCCTTCGGGATGGTGGCTATCCACTCGTCCAGGGCGGCTTCTGCCTGGAGCCGTGTGGTGGCGTCCCAGATGCCGTAGAAGCGCTCCTTGTGCTCGTAGGCGGCCAGCAGTTGCGGGAACGCGCCTGTCCAGGTCTCCATGATGAGGCGCTCCCGGTCTGAGACTTCGTGAGCGCGTTTCAGCAGGATTTTCCGGTCTCCCTTGAGAGTCCGGCTCTGGGACGGTTTCAGCTCCTTTCTGAGGCCCTTGCGCACTCTCTCTAGGGCATCGTTGGCCATGCGCACCACATGGAACTTATCGACCACGATACGGGCCTGGGGCAGCACAGCCTTGACCGCTGCCCGGTAGGGGTTCCACATGTCCATGCTGACGATCTCGACCTTCTGCCGGTCTTTCAGCTTCATCAGGTAGTTGGTCACCACGTCCTGGCGGCGGGTGGCCAGCAGGTCGAGCAGGGTTCGCTCCTCAATGTTGGTCAGAATGCAGCGGTAGCGCTTGTTCAGGTATAGCTCGTCAATGCCCAGGATGCGGGGCGTCTCGAAGCGGTGCCAGCGCCCCAGGAACTCGGCGCGGGCGTTGAAGATGTCGCGCACCGTCTTCTCGTCCAGGCCGGTCTGTGCCGCCACAAAGGTGTAGGGGTGGTTGAAGGATTCCTTCTCCACGTACTCATGCAGCCGCAGTGTCATACGGAATCCGTCCACCATCTCCGGTAGCTGGGGCCTGAATGTTGTCTTGCAGGCCCGGCAGGTGTATCGGCGGCGGACCACCCAGAGAGTGACCCGCTTGCCGTGGATGGGCAGATCACGATAGGGAACGTCACGCTTGCCGAACCGTACGAACTCACCCTGCACGCCGCATTCCTCGCAGGCGATGGGATCGGGCACGTCCACCTGGAAGTGCATTTCGTCGTCGGTTGATTTGCAGCCCAGTACTTGGTATTGCGGCAGGTGAAGGATGTTGTCGGGAAGTTCGGTCATGGTGTTGTATAGGCGTAGGTGTCAGTCAGATCCATCCGGCTCGGCATTGGTGTTTGCTTTTTTGAGCGTGAGCACGTAAATCGATGGGAATTCGGGGCGTTTTGAGCAGCTTGCGTGATGTAGCGGAGGGGGTCTCCCTCAGGTATCTTGCACAAACGACGCCCAAGGGAGAGTCTCGTGTCTGCCAAGAACCGAGACTTCCAGAGTGTGCCACGTGAGTGCCCGCGATCCCACCTTCTATCACCTGCTGTTACGTATCGATCAGGACTACGCCGAACAGACCCGCGCGCAGCGTTGTCGCTGCGGTGGCGTACTCCATAGCGCCCGCTACCCGCGCAAGCCGCGCGGAATTTCATACGAAGCCCGCTGCCACTGCGAGTTCCGCTACAGCTTCTGCTGCGCCGACTGTCGCCGTCGTACCACGCCATTCTCGGTGCGCTTTCTCGGCCGGCGCGTCTATACCGCCGCAATCATGATTGTCGTCAGCGCCACGCGTGCGAGCGCCGGTACGGCCGCGGCAATGCGCCAGCTCGATGCGCTGGGCGTGCCACCCTCGACGATCGCACGATGGCGGCACTGGTGGACGACCGGGTTTGTCGGTACACCGCTCTGGGCGCTCGGACGGGCGGCGTTCGTGCCACCCGTCGAGACCGCACAGGTGCCGGCAAGCCTGCTCGAGCGCTTCGCTACCACGCAGCCTGCCGAGCCATTGCCATGCCTGCTGCGCTGGCTCTCGCCGCTCACCAGCGGCAGCGCCGTGAGCACCCTGCGTGAGGGACGGTAACCGCCCGCAGAACTTGTCGCTCGCCCCCCTCGGACTGCGCCGGTAGTCTCGCCTCTCCCCCGAATCGCGGCGCGGTGCGCCGCATCCCTGGAGAGAGCATGACTGAACTTCACGATTTACCCCTGCGGGATCGTTGGGCGCGCCTGCGCTTTGCGGTCGTGGGCCCCTTGCTGGCAGCACCGCCTGACCCCGGGCAGGTGCGCGAACTCATCACCGCGCTGGCCGCCAAACGCTGGCGTCATCCCGTCACTGGCGACGATGTCCAGTTCGGCCGCTCCACCGTTGAGCGGTGGTTCTACCGGGCCCGCAAGGCGGCCCACGATCCGGTTGCGAGCCTGCGCGACCGCAAGCGCCCCAGCGGCGCCGGCGCAAGCCTGTCGCCTCAGGCGGTACAGGCGATTCGCGCGCAGTACCGGGAACATCCCGGCTGGACCTGCCAGTTGCACTTCGACAATCTCAAGGTCACGCTCGGCCAGGCGTTCCTGCCGTCGTACACGACGGTGCGTCGTTATCTGCGTGCGCAGGGCCTGTACCGTGAACGCAGGCCGCGTCATACCAGCACCGGCGCGATGCTCGCACGCGATCGCCTCGAGAAGCTCGAGGTCCGCAGCTTCGAGGTCGAACACGTCAACGCGCTCTGGCATCTCGATTTCCATCACGGCTCGCGCAAGCTGCTCACGCATGATGGCCAGTGGATCACGCCGATGCTGCTGTGCGTGCTCGATGACCGTTCGCGCGTCGTCTGTCACGCGCAATGGTTTCTCGATGAGACCGCACGTAGTCTGATCCATGGGCTCACCCAGGCGCTCCAGCGTCGTGGCCGGCCTCGCGCACTGATGACCGACAACGGCGCAGCAATGCTTGCCGAGGAGACGACCGCCGGCTTGCTCGCGCTCGGCGTGCTGCACCAGACGACCTTGCCATATTCGCCGTACCAGAACGCGAAGCAGGAGACGTTCTGGGCCCGCATCGAAGGGCGCGTGATGGCCATGCTCGAAGGCGAGCCCAATCTCACGCTCGAACTGCTCAATCAGGCCACCCACGCGTGGATCGAGCGCGAGTACCACCACGCGCATCATTCCGAGATCGGTGGCACGCCGCTCAAACGCTATCTGGCCGGCCCCGATGTGGGTCGCGAATGCCCGTCGAGTGACGCGCTGCGCGCCGCATTCCGTATCGACGTGACGCGCGCCCAGCGGCGCTCGGATGGCACCGTGAGTCTGGCCGGCACGCGCTTCGAGATCCCCTCGGCCTACCGGCACCTGCAGCGCGTGCACCTGCGCTACGCGCGCTGGGACCTGAGCGGCGTCGATCTCGTTGACGCCGATAGCGGCACCGTGCTGTGCCCGCTGCGGCCGCTGGACAAGGCCGCCAATGCTGATGGCCAGCGTCGGCGACTCGATGCCGTCAATGTCGAGCCGCCACCGGCCAGTGCGCCCGGCATCGCGCCGCTGCTACGCCAGATGCTGGCCGACCACGCTGCAACCGGGTTGCCGCCAGCCTGGATTCCCGCCAGTTGGCAGGAGGAGGCATGAGCCAGCGTCTGCAAGCCCTCTACGGCCTGAAGTGGAACCCGTTCTCGCCGGAGCTTCCCCTCGAGGCACTGTACGTGCCGCCGCGCGTCGAGAACTTCTGCTGGCGCATCGAGAACGCGCTCGTGCGCGAAGGCGGCTTCGCGATGATCCACGGCGAGCCGGGTACCGGCAAGAGCGTGGTTATGCGCGTGCTGGCCGAGAAGCTCGAGCGACTGACCGATCTGACAGTCGTCTCGATCAATCATCCGCAGAGCAACCTCGCCGACTTCTATCGCGAGATGGGCGACATCTTCGGTCTGGAACTCCGGCCGCACAACCGCTGGGGCGGCTTCAGGTCGCTGCGCGACCGGTGGATGTCGCACCTGCAAAGCACGCGCCGGCGCCCAATCCTATTGATCGACGAAGCGCAGGAAATGAGTCCCGGCGTGCTCAACGAACTGCGGCTCATGGCCAGCGCCCGCTTCGATTCGCAGCCCCTGCTGTGTGTGGTGCTCGCCGGCGACACGCGCCTGACCGACAAGCTGCGGCGCGACGAACTGCTGCCACTGGGCAGCCGTATCCGTTCCCGCCTGGGGACCGAGAAGGCTTCGGCCGACGACCTGCTGGCCTGCCTCGATCATCTGCTCGCCAGCGCCGGCGCCCCGCAACTGATGACGCCGCCGCTGCGCCACACGCTGTGCGAACACGCGCTGGGCAACTACCGCGTGCTCACCACGCTCGCCAACGAACTGCTCACCACCGCCGCGCAGCGCGAACTGTCCGAACTCGACGAGAAGCTGTACTTCGAGGTCTTTGCACCATCAACACAGTCCTCGCGCCGCACGCCAGCGCGTCAACCCAACGGAGCCCGATGACATGTCCCGTAAAGCATCACCTCACAAACCCAACGCCTCCCGGCGCCTGCCATTGCCCGAGCTCTCCGACGAGGCAGCCTACATGATGCAGTTCTTCATCGAAGACCTCTATCTGTGGTTCAGCCGCACCTACGCCACCCAGATCCGCCGCTATCGCGAGCCCTGGTACCGCGGTCCGACACAGCCGCCACACCAGAGCATCGACGAGCCATTCTGAAACGACAACGGGAGCTTCATCGCTCCCGTTTTACTTCGTCCCTCGAACATCATTTATGTTGCTCATTGCCCCATCGATTTACGTGCTCACGCTCATTTTTACCCAACAAGCTGCTGGAAACGAAAAGTAAGGCACCGAGGACAATTGCAATATCAGCCAGGTTGAAGGCCGGCCAATGCCAGTCTCGCCAATAGAAATCAAAGGAATCCACAACATAGCCGCGAAAGACCCGGTCAATCAGGTTGCCCATGGCGCCACCGAGGATAAGACTGTAAGCGATGGCTTCTCCTTTATGACGATTTTCAAGGATCAGCTTGATCAGAAAAATCGAGACCACTACCGCGATTCCGATAAAAAAGTAGCGCTGCCAGCCTCCACCATTCGCAAAAAGACTGAATGCGGCACCGGTGTTCCATAGGTGCACCCAGTTAAAGAACGGGGTCACCGAAACATACTCGCCATAGGCCATTGATTGCTGCACCAGCCACTTTACAGCCTGATCAGACGCTGCCAGCAGGCCCGATATGGACAATAGGGCATACGGCGAGAGCTTTTTGCCAATAATGAGCATTATTTAACCCTTCAACGCCAAAATGCGTCTGGCACCGTTAAGTACAATGCCCCCCGCGATGGTGCCGATAATCAGATCCGGATAATTGGAACCGGTCCACGCGACCAGGGCGCCGGCGGTGATGACCCCCAGGTTGATCACCACGTCGTTGGCCGAGAATATCCAGCTTGCCTTCATGTGCGCCCCGCCTTCCCGATGTTTGGATATGAGCAGCAGACAACTGGTATTGGCAATCAATGCGACGAATGCGATAGCCATCATCACCAGCGATTCAGGCTCACTACCGAATACAAAGCGTCTCACCACCTCTACGAGCACGCCCACAGCCAAGATCAGTTGCAGTACACCAGCAAGATGCGCGGCACGTACCTGCATTTTCACGCTATGTCCAACCGCATAAAGGGCAAGCCCGTACACCGCCGCATCGGCAAAATTGTCCAGGGATTCTCCAATCAGGCCGGTGGACTGGGCGATCAGACCGGCAGTCATTTCCACCACGAACAGAAGTGCATTGATGCCGAGCAACCAGCGCAGGGTCCCGGATTCTTGCTTAGCAGAAGCTGCCGAAAACTCGGCGGCCTTGATGGTCTCCGGATTTGCAGCGACGGTTTCCTGAAGCGAGGCGCCTAGCCCCAAGGTCTTCAGTTTCGAGGTGACGGGCTCGACCTCGCCGTCATGCACGACCTTCAGCCGGCGGTTCGACAAGTCGAAGGACAGCGCCCGAATCTCCTCAAAGCCGTTCAGGGCTAGGCGAATCATTCGTTCTTCTGATGGACAGTCCATCTTCGGCACGGCATAAACACTGACCCATCTCCCTGGCGCCTCGGAGGAGGCCTGTATATCGGTATCCGCTGCGGACGTTGCATCACCGCCACAGGCGCCACCACAGGATTTGCTCATGATACGACTCCACTTGAACAATGTTGTGGTACCATTTAAAACTATAAAGCTACTATAAGGTCAATAGAGTAAAGAATCCGTTGGGGAGGAGGCTGATGCGCATTGGTCAGTTGGCGCAGTTGGTAGGGGTCGAAACACAGACGATCCGCTTCTATGAACAGCAGGGCTTGTTGCCGCCGCCTGATCGGCAGGACAACGGTTACCGTGTCTATACCGAGAAGCATGGTGAGGGGCTGGCCTTCATCCGTCGCTGCAGAATCCTGGGCCTGTCACTGGCTGAGATTCACGAACTACAGAGCTATCAGGACGACCCTCATCAGCCTTGTGCCGCCGTCAACGCCTTGCTCGATGATCACATCTCTCATGTGCGGTCGCAGATAACCGCTCTGCAAGCGCTTGAGAAACAACTCGTTTCACTGAGAGCGAGTTGCAACGATGACCGGGAAGTTGAGGCGTGTGGGGTTCTTGCTGGAATTAGCGAAGGAAACATGCACCAGCAGTAGGTGAAGCATCAACCAGATAATCCGATGAGATGCCGGTCTGTCTCACTCTCATGCAAAGGTAAGATCAACCATTTAATCCGCTTACCCCCTAAAAATAGGGGAAATCGCACCTTGTGATTCGCTCTTACCTCTGTGCGGACATAGAATTTCATTCTGGTAACGTATAAATCGCCTTTATAAGAAACTATTAGCTTAGGCGTCTTTGTTCGTACTCTGCGGCTGGTCATACTATTTGCGCGATTAGTCAAAATCGCATGACTTAGATCAAAACGCAAATTAAGGAGACAACAAATGCGCAGCTTCGCTCGGATGTTGGCAGGTCTTATTTTAAGCGGGGGAGTGCTCTCTTGCGGGGTTGCCTCAGCAGAAAAAGCACTCGAGGTTATTGTCTTTCCCGGAGGCTTCAATTGGCCCATCTGGGTGGCTCAAAACAAGGGATACTTCCAACAGCAAGGCGTTTCAGTCAACGTTACGCCAACGCCCAGTTCCTCGTACCAGCTCAGTAACTTAATTGACGGGAAATATGATATCGCCATGACTGCCATCGATAACTTGATAGCTTATCGAGAGGGGCAAGGTGAAGTCGACAAAGTAGGGACAGATCTTGTGGCCGTCATGGGTGCTGACCGCGGTTTTCTTAAGCTTGTTACGGTGCCTGAGGTCAAAACAGTCTCAGACTTGAAGGGGAGAACGTTATCCGTTGACGCTCGCAATACAGGGTATGCGCTTGTACTCTTTGAGCTGCTGGATCGGGCAGGGCTGAGAGAGCCCGATTTTCAAGTGGAGAGAGCTGGCGGTGTAATGCAGCGTTTCAAAGACTTAATGGATAAGAAGCATGCGGGCACTATGCTGATATCCCCTTTTGAGGTCCAGCCACTTGCTAATGGCTATAACGTTTTGGCGACAGCCTCTCAAGCTCTTGGAAGTTATCAAGGCTTAGTTGCGGGTACTCGGTTAAGTTGGGCTGAGGATAATCGCGAGAAATTGGTGGGTTACATTCGAGCTTATATAAATGGCGTAGAGTGGCTATACGACCCTGCCAACAAAGAAGAGGCAATCACGATTTATCAGTCCAACATGCGTAACGCTGACAAGCAGTCGGCTGAAACCGCCTATCGGATATTGCTGGACCCTGAGACAGGTATGCAGCGCAAGGCTCAGATTGAGATGGACGGCGTTGCTCAGGTATTGAGTTTACGTAGCAAGTGGGGCCGACCTCAAAAGACGCTAACTGATCCCAGCAAGTACTACGACAATCGTTTTTATCAATTGGCGACTCAGTAGCTAGATTTTGCAGGTTCGCATTATTTAAGCTACCTATTGTTACGTATCTTTATTGAGATGGCCCAGCGTATCGGCGATTAACGCTGGGTCATTGTCGAACTTATAAGCATTTGACGCCCTCTTGTTACTCTAAAGCATAAATCCTGTTAATACTTAACAATCAACGTCTGCGTATGGCTTGATGCGTTAAGACTGCATAAAATGAAAAAATAAGACTATTAAAGTAGGTCGGAGACATGGCACAAGAAATATCCGGGGTAGTGGGCATCATTGGCATCGGACAATTGGGCTCAGCAATTGCAAGCAATTTACTCGATATGGGCTATCGAGTCGTTGGGTATAGGAGAAATCGCAACGAAGCGCAGGCTTTTGTGGATGCCGGCGGCGAGCTGGTCGACACCCCGTCTCTGGTGGTACAGCAGGCAGACTTCATTTTTCTGTGTCTTCCGAATGAGTCCGCTTCAAATGCTGTCCTAGAGGGCGTCGGCGGCATTTTGCCCCTTTTGAAAGATGGGAAAACGGTAGTGGAAGTTGGAACCTATCGTAAGAGCTTCAAATTGATGCAGGCTGAAAAAATTCAAGCAACGGGGGCTAATATTCTTGAGGCGGAGCTGAGCGGTTCACCATCGTTGGTTTTAGCACGCAAAGCGTGCTTTTATGTCGGCGGTACCGATTCGGTTTATGAAAAGTGTGAGCCCTTGCTGCAAGCCATCACTGATAACCGTTTCTTTTTGGGCGCCTTCGGAACCGCGGTCTCTATGAAGTTGATTGCGAATTATTTAGTTACTGTGAATACGTTGGCTGCGGCCGAGGCAATGAACTTAGGTACTCGCGCAGGGTTTTCGCCAGACCTGCTGGCGCGGGTTTTGTCGGTAGGGGCAGGTGCATCCGCAATGATGAGCGTGCGTGCGCCAATTATGGCTAGCCGCAAGTTCGAGCCGGCCCCAGGTTCGTTTATCACCCTTGAAAAATATCTCGATCTTGGGCAAGAGCTCGTGTCAGAGCTGGGTTGTTCTGCGCCTTTATATGCTGCTGCGGTTCCGTATTTCAGGCGTGCTATTGAACAAGGTTTACAAAACGAGGATATCGCTGCAGTAATTAAGTTGCTCGAGGCCGAGTCTCAAGGCGACAAAATTTAGGAACGGAGGGATTCATGCTTGTTGAACAACGTACATATTGGTTGAAGCCAGGGTCAGTTTCGACATTTCTGAGTTTATATGAAGCAGAGGGCCTTGCTATCCAGGCAGGGGCGCTTGGAAGGCTGTTGGGTTATTACTTTTCCGAGACCGGCGATTTGAACCGTGTGATTCAGTTGTGGGGTTTTGATTCGTTTGAGGATCGTACGCGTCGTAAGGCGATACTTTCTGGCAATCCGCAATGGAAGAGTTTTGTCGGCAGAGCGGGCTCAATGATAGAGCGCCAATCGACAGAGCTATTAACTCCCGCACCATTTTCACCCGTCAGCTAAAGGTAGTCTTTTATGATTCGTTCACTTTTGCATGTTGGTATTCTCGTCCCCGACTTAGAGGTTGGGAGGGCGTTCTATGAATTGTTTGGCTTGGAAGCGCGGGCGGTGGGTAACGATTTGGTGTTTCGTTGCCCAGGGCGAGACCAAGACCAAATTCGATTAATTCAAGGCGCTAAAAAAAGGTTGGCCTATGTTTCTTTGGGCACGAACGGTCCAGGTATGGCGACATTAATGTCTCGCCTTAATGCGGCAGGAGTCGCGTTAAGTAGTAACCCACCGTTTGATGTTGGATTAGACGGAGTTTGGTTTCAAGACCCGCACGGGGACTGGCTTAATGTTCGGGTTGCCGAGCCGGCACCTTGCGTTAGTCCGCTGCCCCCTGAAATTAATGCGCATGGGCGCTATCGTCGCATTGGTGAGCGTGCTTGCGACGTCTCTACCCGAAGTAAAAAGGCAGTGCCTTTACGGTTAGGCCATCTAATTAAGTTCAGTCCCGACGTTGACAGGTCAGTTGACTTCTACACCCAGCTATTGGGAATGAAGGTGTCTGATCGGGCGTTCGACATTTTGGCGTTTTTGCGCGGGGCGGCTGGCGGAGATCATCACATGATTGCATTCGCAAAAAGCTCGCATACCGGCTTGCATCATATGAGTTTCGAAGTCTCGGATCTTGATCAGATAGAAATAGGCGCGCAGACGTTGTTACGCGCTGGATACAAAGACGGTTTTGGCCTTGGGCGTCACATAGGTGGGTCGAACTACTTCCATTACATTCGAGATCCTTGGGGAAGTTTGGTTGAGTACTTTTGGGATATTGACGTGATTCCCGAAGATGACAGCGGTTGGGTTCCTTTGAACGTGGGACCTGAGGAAATCACTGCGGTATGGGCTGCTATGCCCCCGCCTGATGATTTCGTACTTAACTTCGAGGAGCCTGATTGATATGGAAGTCTCCGAGGGCGCTCAAAGACTGTTGGCCCAGATGCTGAATAAGTCGTTTTATGTGGTTATTCGTACTCCGGCCGATTTGTCAAAATTTCAAGGGCTTCTAGAGGCTCATCTGCAGTGGGCAATTAGCGCTGAGAAACGCGGAGAGCTATTCGCGTCAGGGCCTTTTGTTTCCGAGCAGGCCGGTGTGCCGGGGGCTGCGGGAGGGATGTCAATTATCAGGGCCTCGACCCTGGAGGCTGCTCATCAAATTTTGTCCGAGGACCCTTTCATTAAAAATGGGGTTTACATACCCGAGATCAAGAAGTGGCTACTAATGGAGGGCGGGATGACCGTGACCATGCGCTTCTCTGACCAAGCACACATCCTACGATAAGGCGGTACTCAAATGAAATATCAGGTGTTCACTTACTGTGGACCCGGGGGCTTGTTGCGCCCAGGAATCAGGGTTCTCGATACGCATTACGACCTTCAAGGGCTGGTTTTGCATGGCAATGTAAGTTGGTCGATGGTAGACGACTTATTGTTAGACTGGGGCTCGGCCCATGAGCGCCTGAGTGCATTAGCCGAGGCAATCGCCTGTGATGCAGATATGTTTTCCGATCATGTTTTGGATGGCGCAGTGCGGTTTTCGGCACCTTTGACTCGTTGTGGTGTTATTTATGCCGCTGGCGCAAATTATCGCGACCATGTCGAGGCAATGGCCCAGGCTATGGGTATGACGCTTGTTCTTGACCCTAAAAAAGAGGGGGTTCCTCCTTGGCATTTTATTAAATCAGGCCAATCTGTGTTGTCGGCGCATCAAGAAGGGGTTGAGTTTCCTGCCCATTCCAAAATGTTGGATTGGGAGGCCGAGTTGGCCGTGGTAATTGGTCGTCGGGCGTCCCGCGTCTCAGTGTCTGAGGCGCTGAGTTACGTCGCCGGATACACATGTGCCAATGATCTGTCTGCTCGGGACAATCTAAAGCGTGAAGGGGTAGATGTTAGCTCCCCTTTTCGTTTTGATTGGATTGGCCATAAGTGTTTTCGCGGCGCTTGCCCTCTGGGGCCATACCTTACTCCAGCTGAATTCGTTACCTCGCCTGAGGACTTGAGTATCAAACTATGGCTGAACGGTGAGCTGAAACAAAACTCTAGCACGTCGAATCATCTCTATTCCGTTGCTGATCAGATTAGCTATTTAAGTCAACGGCTGGATTTGTTGCCTGGCGATGTCATTCTGACGGGGACCCCTGCCGGAGTGGGTATGGAGAAAGGCGTATTTCTCAAGCCTGGGGATGTAATGCGAGTTCAGATCGAGGGCTTGGGTGAACTCGAAACTACGTTGGTTTAGACAGACAATAAAGGAGACAGTAATGAAGGCAATGTTCAAAAAGGCAGTATTGTGCACGGCTATATTGGGGGCAGGGCTTGGGGTCGCCCACGCTGAGGTCAAGGTGGGCTTTCTGGGCACGTTATCGGGCCCTTCAGCTGCAAATGGACGAGATCAGTTGGATGGCTTTCGTTTGGCATTAGAGCAACTTGGGGGCAAGTTGGGCGGCGTGGACGCACAACTGGTCGTTGAAGACGATCAGATGAAACCCGACGCTGCCTTGACGGGTGCGACTAGATTGCTTGAGCGCGAAAAAGTCGATGTTGTCGTGGGCTTGACGTTTACGCATGTGCTGATGGCATTGCAGGCAAAAATTGCGGCGACAGACGTGCCGTTTATCGGTACGATTTCAGGACCTTCACCGACGGCCGGAGCGCAATGCAAACCTAATCTTTGATGCCTCTGCGACCGGGTTGAGCCGATTCAAGGCCGCCACACCCAGCTGCAAGGTCAACTCCCCCAGATCGTAGCGCCCGCTCGCCGCGTCACGCTCGATCAGGCCCGCACGCACGAGGCTCGCGAGGTAACGATGCGTTCGGCTGGTGGACATGTCCACCTCGTCCGCGAGCTCCTTGACGCTCATGGGCGCTTCCGCCCGCAAATAGGCTCGCAGCACGCGAGCCCCGATTTCCACCGACTGCACACCCTGCGACTGGCGCGCATTATCTTCGCTTGTCTTCGACACCCGTCTTCCTCGTTTTAGCTCTCTTCATTCCCGGACGCTGCCGGCCCGGAGTCTAGCAAACCCCCCGGTAGCGCCCTCGCAAACACGGCCACGCAAATAAATCGACAAATATTCGCTCTATCGACATTGCGCCCGTGGAGATGGTGGACTATGCTTGACATGTCCATTATGCATGATGCATGATGCATTTACTATTTTAGCAAAGCCCGCAACAAACAGGGCACGCTCTCGAGCCGCGCGCCAGCAGGTCAGTACAACCGCGAGACGTTCCGGGCCGCTGCCTGGCGCGGCCGGCGAGGGTCAAGAGGAGGGAGAGTTGATGAACACCGATAGTCCGCTGAAGGCGATACAGCCACCGGCCGACGAGCAGGCATGGGCGGTCAGGGCGAGGCGTCAGTTCGAGGCGGAACAGTTGCTGTACGCCTACGTCGAATACATCGACGATGATCGCCTTGAAGAGTTGCCAGAGCTGTTCACCGAAGACGGCAGCTACCAGATCATCTCCAGGGAGAACGTCGAGCGCGGCTTGCCGGCCCCTACCATGGGTTGCAGCAACCGCAACATGCTCATCGACCGCATCGTCTCCTTGCGGCACGCCAACATCTACTCCCAACACGCCTACCGACACGTGCTCAGCAATGTGCGCGTGAAAGCCATGGAGGGCGACGAGGCGCTGGTGCAGAGCAATTACGTCGTCATGGCGACCCGCGGCGACGGCATCGCCCGGGTGTACAGCACCGGCAAGTACGTCGATCGCCTGGTGTTCGAGGAGGATGGTCCGAAGTTCAAACAAAAACGCGTGATCTTCGACACGCAATTAATCGACACGCTCCTCGTGCGCCCGCTCTGAGCGGGTTGCGGACAAGCGTTTCGATACAGGAGAAAAACCAATGACCAACGTATCGCCCCAGCCCGCGACGGCGGAACAAGCGCTCCGTGTGCCCTACAAGGTTTTCACGGACAAGGCGTATCTGGAACTGGAGAACGAGCGGATTTTCCGTGGAAAGGTGTGGGCCTACGTGGCCCTGGAGGCGGAGATCCCCGAGCCGGGCGACTACAAGGCCACCCATATCGGGTTGTCGCCCGTCATCGTCACCCGAGCGGAGGACGGCAGCATCCATGTCATGGAGAACCGCTGCGCGCACCGCGGCGCGCTGGTGTGTGAGCAGCGCTACGGCAACGCCAGCAGCCTGCAGTGCGTTTACCACCAGTGGGACTACAACTTGAAGGGGGAGCTCAACGGCGTGCCCTTCCTGCGCGGCGTGCGCGGCAAGGGTGGCATGTGCAAGCCCTTCGACAAGAGCCGGCACGGCCTGACCAAGCTGCGCGTTGCCACCCTCAACGGCATTGTCTTCGCGAGCTTCTCCGATGAGGTGGAACCGCTGGAGGAATACCTGGGGCCGGTGGCGGTAGAGATCATCAAGCGCAACTGCAAGCGCCCCCTGAGGCTTCTCGGCTTTCAGCGCCAGCGCATCCACAGCAACTGGAAGCTGGCCGCCGAGAATTCGCGAGACCCCTACCACGCCGGCCTGCTCCATCTTTTCCTGAACACCTTCGGGCTCTGGCGAAATACCAGTGAGTCCGCGTCGATACAGCTCGACAGGACGGGGCGGCATTGCTTGCTGGCAACCGAACTCCACACCGACGAGGAAGCCGCGGAGCATGCCAGCCAGGCTCAACACGCCTATAACCCGGAGTTCACCCTGCGAGACAGCTCGGTCGTGCAGAGCCAGCGGGAATTCGACGACAACATCAATCTGGTGGTGCTTTCGATCTTCCCGAACCTGGTGGTGCATCAACTGGGTAACGCGCTCTCGACCCGACACGTCATCCCCATTGGAGAAGACGAGTTCGAGATGGTCTGGACGCAGTTCGGCTTCGTCGACGACGACGAGGAGCTCGAACAACTGCGCATAACCCACGGCAATCTGATCGGCCCCTCCGGTTACGTTTCCCTGGAGGACGGCGACGCCATGGAGCGCGTTCAGCGTTCGGTCAGTCACGACAAGGACAGTACGTCGTTCATGGGCATGGTCGACCAGAACACGCGCTCCATGGACTATTTCGCGACAGAGAATCCGATCAAGGGCTTTTGGCAGTACTACCAGCAGACGCTGGGCCTGGATGCCGACTTCCATATCCCTGAACCGAGCCAAGCGGCCTCGAGTGGCGCCTAGAGCAAAACGCGGCGCGTTGCGTTGAAGAAACCAAGAGCAAAGCAACGCGCTATAACGTAGATGGAGGAGAGACCGGTGAAGAAGAAGCTACTATGCCTCTTGTTGATGGCCAGCCTGGCGGGCTGGAGCGTGCACGCATCGTCCAAGACGCTGCGAATGTTAAGCGGCTGGGATAAAAGGGTATACGGATTTAATGGTTGATGGGGCACCTTCACCCCATCAATCTGATACCACCCTCAGATGGTTGATAGATCGACTCCGTAGTTGAGTTCCTCTGCGAAGTCCGGCAGTCCGTAACCGATGGTTTTCTTGTAGAAAGGAGAGACCTTCGCAGTCGGTGCCTTCTTCTTGTGCTTCGTGGTGTAGAGCATTCGTGCCCGCATCACCTCGAAGGAGTAACCGCGCCCTTCACGGTTCTTGTCCTTGGCCAGTCGGTTGATGGACTCCGTGTAAGCGTTGGTGACGGGCATGTCCGTCTCGAAGTAGGTCATGGTCTCTTCGCGCCAGTTTCCCACTGCCCTGACCAGATCGCTCCAGACTTCCTTTTGGCCCTTCGGGATGGTGGCTATCCACTCGTCCAGGGCGGCTTCTGCCTGGAGCCGTGTGGTGGCGTCCCAGATGCCGTAGAAGCGCTCCTTGTGCTCGTAGGCGGCCAGCAGTTGCGGGAACGCGCCTGTCCAGGTCTCCATGATGAGGCGCTCCCGGTCTGAGACTTCGTGAGCGCGTTTCAGCAGGATTTTCCGGTCTCCCTTGAGAGTCCGGCTCTGGGACGGTTTCAGCTCCTTTCTGAGGCCCTTGCGCACTCTCTCTAGGGCATCGTTGGCCATGCGCACCACATGGAACTTATCGACCACGATACGGGCCTGGGGCAGCACAGCCTTGACCGCTGCCCGGTAGGGGTTCCACATGTCCATGCTGACGATCTCGACCTTCTGCCGGTCTTTCAGCTTCATCAGGTAGTTGGTCACCACGTCCTGGCGGCGGGTGGCCAGCAGGTCGAGCAGGGTTCGCTCCTCAATGTTGGTCAGAATGCAGCGGTAGCGCTTGTTCAGGTATAGCTCGTCAATGCCCAGGATGCGGGGCGTCTCGAAGCGGTGCCAGCGCCCCAGGAACTCGGCGCGGGCGTTGAAGATGTCGCGCACCGTCTTCTCGTCCAGGCCGGTCTGTGCCGCCACAAAGGTGTAGGGGTGGTTGAAGGATTCCTTCTCCACGTACTCATGCAGCCGCAGTGTCATACGGAATCCGTCCACCATCTCCGGTAGCTGGGGCCTGAATGTTGTCTTGCAGGCCCGGCAGGTGTATCGGCGGCGGACCACCCAGAGAGTGACCCGCTTGCCGTGGATGGGCAGATCACGATAGGGAACGTCACGCTTGCCGAACCGTACGAACTCACCCTGCACGCCGCATTCCTCGCAGGCGATGGGATCGGGCACGTCCACCTGGAAGTGCATTTCGTCGTCGGTTGATTTGCAGCCCAGTACTTGGTATTGCGGCAGGTGAAGGATGTTGTCGGGAAGTTCGGTCATGGTGTTGTATAGGCGTAGGTGTCAGTCAGATCCATCCGGCTCGGCATTGGTGTTTGCTTTTTTACCCAACAAGCTGCTGGAAACGAAAAGTAAGGCACCGAGGACAATTGCAATATCAGCCAGGTTGAAGGCCGGCCAATGCCAGTCTCGCCAATAGAAATCAAAGGAATCCACAACATAGCCGCGAAAGACCCGGTCAATCAGGTTGCCCATGGCGCCACCGAGGATAAGACTGTAAGCGATGGCTTCTCCTTTATGACGATTTTCAAGGATCAGCTTGATCAGAAAAATCGAGACCACTACCGCGATTCCGATAAAAAAGTAGCGCTGCCAGCCTCCACCATTCGCAAAAAGACTGAATGCGGCACCGGTGTTCCATAGGTGCACCCAGTTAAAGAACGGGGTCACCGAAACATACTCGCCATAGGCCATTGATTGCTGCACCAGCCACTTTACAGCCTGATCAGACGCTGCCAGCAGGCCCGATATGGACAATAGGGCATACGGCGAGAGCTTTTTGCCAATAATGAGCATTATTTAACCCTTCAACGCCAAAATGCGTCTGGCACCGTTAAGTACAATGCCCCCCGCGATGGTGCCGATAATCAGATCCGGATAATTGGAACCGGTCCACGCGACCAGGGCGCCGGCGGTGATGACCCCCAGGTTGATCACCACGTCGTTGGCCGAGAATATCCAGCTTGCCTTCATGTGCGCCCCGCCTTCCCGATGTTTGGATATGAGCAGCAGACAACTGGTATTGGCAATCAATGCGACGAATGCGATAGCCATCATCACCAGCGATTCAGGCTCACTACCGAATACAAAGCGTCTCACCACCTCTACGAGCACGCCCACAGCCAAGATCAGTTGCAGTACACCAGCAAGATGCGCGGCACGTACCTGCATTTTCACGCTATGTCCAACCGCATAAAGGGCAAGCCCGTACACCGCCGCATCGGCAAAATTGTCCAGGGATTCTCCAATCAGGCCGGTGGACTGGGCGATCAGACCGGCAGTCATTTCCACCACGAACAGAAGTGCATTGATGCCGAGCAACCAGCGCAGGGTCCCGGATTCTTGCTTAGCAGAAGCTGCCGAAAACTCGGCGGCCTTGATGGTCTCCGGATTTGCAGCGACGGTTTCCTGAAGCGAGGCGCCTAGCCCCAAGGTCTTCAGTTTCGAGGTGACGGGCTCGACCTCGCCGTCATGCACGACCTTCAGCCGGCGGTTCGACAAGTCGAAGGACAGCGCCCGAATCTCCTCAAAGCCGTTCAGGGCTAGGCGAATCATTCGTTCTTCTGATGGACAGTCCATCTTCGGCACGGCATAAACACTGACCCATCTCCCTGGCGCCTCGGAGGAGGCCTGTATATCGGTATCCGCTGCGGACGTTGCATCACCGCCACAGGCGCCACCACAGGATTTGCTCATGATACGACTCCACTTGAACAATGTTGTGGTACCATTTAAAACTATAAAGCTACTATAAGGTCAATAGAGTAAAGAATCCGTTGGGGAGGAGGCTGATGCGCATTGGTCAGTTGGCGCAGTTGGTAGGGGTCGAAACACAGACGATCCGCTTCTATGAACAGCAGGGCTTGTTGCCGCCGCCTGATCGGCAGGACAACGGTTACCGTGTCTATACCGAGAAGCATGGTGAGGGGCTGGCCTTCATCCGTCGCTGCAGAATCCTGGGCCTGTCACTGGCTGAGATTCACGAACTACAGAGCTATCAGGACGACCCTCATCAGCCTTGTGCCGCCGTCAACGCCTTGCTCGATGATCACATCTCTCATGTGCGGTCGCAGATAACCGCTCTGCAAGCGCTTGAGAAACAACTCGTTTCACTGAGAGCGAGTTGCAACGATGACCGGGAAGTTGAGGCGTGTGGGGTTCTTGCTGGAATTAGCGAAGGAAACATGCACCAGCAGTAGGTGAAGCATCAACCAGATAATCCGATGAGATGCCGGTCTGTCTCACTCTCATGCAAAGGTAAGATCAACCATTTAATCCGCTTACCCCAATTAAGAAAGTACGCGCACGCGCTAAGGCCGGCCGCATGGCATGTCGCCTGGGGTCTTTCTATTTTCACCAGTTTCGGACTCTGGGGATATCCCTTGGATTTTCGCAATCCGGATTCTGATTCATATACATATTCGCGCAGCGGATAGCTGAGATGAGCAGGCGTTCCTAGACTCCATTCAACGCAATGTTGAAAAAGGAGACTAAGCCATGTCCGAAATGGTCGCCAAGCCGTCTGCGCATGCCGAGCGCACAGTGTCTTTTTTACAGCCCAATGGTTCCGAAGTGCCTTTTCGGGTCTTTAGTTCGCAGGAAGTGTATGACCGCGAGCAGGAGCGAATCTTTCGCGGTGCGACCTGGTCCTTCCTCGGCTTGGAGGCGGAGATCCCGAACGTGTACGACTTCAAGAGCACTTTCATCGGCGACACGCCGGTAGTCGTGACGCGCACGCCCGATGGGTTGTCATGCTGGGTCAATCGATGCGCGCACCGCGGCGCGCAGGTCTGCCGCGAGCTGCGTGGCAACGCCCGCTCCCATGCGTGCGTGTATCACCAGTGGGGCTATTCGGCAAAGGGCGATCTGCTGGGCGTCCCGTTCCGCCGGGGCCAGAATGGAATGGCCGGCATGCCGGCCGACTTCAAGACCGAAGAGCATGGTCTGCAGCAGGTGCGCGTCGCCAGCTACCGTGGGCTGGTGTTCGGCACCTTTCGCCAAGACACGCCGTCGCTGGAGGACTACATCGGTCCGATGATGCGCCCCTGGATTGACCGCATCTTTCACAAGCCGGTGGTCTATCTCGGCTGCACGCGGCAGTATTCCAAATCCAACTGGAAGCTGTACCTGGAAAACGTCAAGGATGGCTACCACGCGAGCCTTCTGCATCTGTTTCACACAACCTTCAACATCTACCGCGTGGGGATGAAGGTGCGCCAGATGGCGGATGTGGGCGGCCTGCACAGCCTCTTGACCTCGACCAAGCCTGAAGTCGATACCAATACCGCTGCGGCCTACGAGGCCCAGAAGGTGCGCACGATGAACAACAAGCTCGTGCTGGAAGACCCAACCCTGCTCGGGCAGATCCAAGAGTACGAAGAAATCACCACCAACAACATCCAGGCCATCTTCCCCCAATTGGTGATCCAGCAGATCCACAACACGCTGGCGGCGCGCCAGTTGCTCCCCAAGGGTCCGAACAACTTCGAGCTGATCTTTCATTTCTTCGGCTACGAGGACGATACCCCGGAGTTGCGCGAACTGCGCCTCCTCCAGGCCAACCTCGTCGGTCCCGCAGGCTACATCTCGATGGAGGACACGGAGGCCACAGAACTGGTGCAGCGCGCCACGCGCATGGATCCGGACAGCCATTCGTACATCGCTATGGCCCAGGACGTTCCAGAGGAGACGGACTCTTCGATCACGGAATACATGATCCGACGCTTCTGGACCAGCTACCAGGCATTGATGGGGTACTGAGCATGGATACGAACAACGCACAACTCTGGACCGAAATCGCAATCTTGCAGCACCAGTACGTGAGCGCGCTCGACAGCGGAAACCTTGAGGCGTGGCCGCAATTTTTCACAGAGGACTGTCGATACGAAATCATTCCAAAGGAGAACGTGGATGCAGGGCTGCCGGCGCCGGTCATCTACTGTCGCAATCAGAAGATGCTACGCGACCGGGTGACCTCGCTGCGCAATGCCAACATCTACGAAAGCCACACCTACCGGCACCTGGTTTCGGGCCTGGTTCTGACGAACGTGGCACAGGACACCGTGCAAACGACGTCAAGTTATGTCGTGGTCATCACCGGCCTGACTGGCGAGTCCTCTATCTATCAGGCGGGGGCCTACCAAGACGAAGTAGTCAAGGCGAACGGCGTTTGGCGTTATCGCGCCAAGCGTGTGATGTACGACACCTTGCGCGTACAGACTCTGCTGGCCACTCCGATCTGAGACTTGGCGGCGATGTTGAGAATGCCGATTTCCGTATGCAACCTCTCAATGCAGGCCGCCACTCAAACGGTGAGGCAATGACTATTTTGTGAGAACGATGAATACTGCCTTCCTTCCCGATCCTGCTTCATTGCGTGTTCGTGTCGTGCGCAAAGAGGCTCTAACAAAGGACATTGTCCTGATTGAGTTGGCCAGTGTGGACGGCCAGCCTCTTCCCACGTTCACCGCGGGGGCACACATCGATGTGCAACTGCCGGGCGGCCTGACGCGCCAATATTCGCTATGCGACACCGCTGCAGAAACCTACCAGATCGCCGTTCTCAAGGAGCCGCAGGGACGAGGGGGATCGGTGGCGATGCACGACCTTGTGCATGCAGGCAGCGAGCTCGTTGTCGGCACGCCAAGAAACCTCTTCGAGTTGAGTGCATCAGCCCAGAGCAGTCTCCTGCTTGCAGGAGGAATCGGAATCACGCCATTGCTTTGCATGGCGCAATCACTGGCGACTGCCCGCCGGCCGTTTTCTTTGCATTACTGCACTCGCTCTGCCGAAGCGACGGCCTTCCGCGGCGCGCTCGCGGCAGCGCCTTACGCGGCGCAGGTGCACCACCACTACGATGATGGCACGCCCGAGCAAAAGCTGGATCTGCCTGCTCTGCTGTCCTGCCCTCAGCCTGGGATGCATCTGTACACCTGCGGGCCATCCGGCTTTATGGATGCGGTCCTCGCAGCGGCGCGGGCCTCGGGCTGGCCCGAGTCTCAGTTGCACTACGAGTTCTTCAAAGCCGAGCCTCCGCAATCAGAGAACGATGGCAGCTTTGAGGTCCAGGTGGCGAGCACCGGCGAGGTCATCCCTGTAGCCGCCGATGAGACGGTGCTAATGGCTTTGGCCGCACACGGGATCGAACTGCCCGCCTCGTGCGAACAAGGCGTCTGCGGTACTTGCCTCACGCGTGTACTGGGTGGCGAACCCGATCACCGTGATATGTACCTCACCCCGGAGGAGCAGGCCCAGAACGACCAGTTCCTACCGTGCTGTTCCAGGTCGAAGTCCGCTCGTCTGGTGCTCGATATCTGAGTTCAGGAGCAATCGCGTAGCACGTGGCCACTGCCAGGCGATTGCCTTTGATCCAGAGTGTCCTGGTGGATCGAAAACGGAGCCTCGATCCGATATCGCGCGTCTGCGTTCAGTGCACCCCCAAAAGCAGGGACTGCAACAACGAAGAGGATGGGGTCGAAAAGGTCCTCATGAGCCCACGTAAATTCTTAACCGGAGAATCGGATGCGTACGATCAACCTTGCCTCCCTCACCGCGGACGCGAAATTCAACCGATTCCATCTCAGCATATTGCTGTGGTGTGCATTGATTATCGTCATGGACGGCTACGACCTTGCCGTCGCCGGAATTGCGCTACCGAGCATCATGCAGGCGATGTCGATCGAGCCGGCGCATGCCGGTTTAATGGTGAGTTCGGCGCTCTTTGGCATGTTGTTCGGAAATCTGCTCTTCGGCACGTTGGGTGAGCGCATCGGCCGCCCCAAAGCCATTGCGATCTGCGTGTTTTTGTTCAGCGCGTTCACGGCCGCGGCCGGCCTGACCAACGACCCCAAGACCTTTGCGCTGGCCCGCTTCGTGGCAGGCCTGGGCATCGGTGGAGTGATGCCCAATGTGATCGCGCAGATGACGGAGTACTCGCCAAAGCGCATGCGAGCCATGTTGGTCGCGCTGATGTTCAGCGGATATTGTGTTGGTGGGGTGCTGGCGGCAGTGCTTGGAAAATCGCTGATTGAGGTCCATGGCTGGCAGTCGGTCTTTCTCTTGGCCGCCGCGCCGATCGTGTTGATCCCGTTCATCCTCCGCAGCATGCCTGAGTCGGTGCCGTTCCTCATTCGGAGGAAGGACGCGCGCGCGTTGCAACAGCTCGCCGCGAAAATTGATCCCACGTACACACCCCATCAGGATGACACCTTTGTCGGCATCGGCGCCGAGCAAGCCGGTGCAACCGCGCCGGTCAGGCAGCTCTTCCAGGACGGTCGCACGCCGAGCACCGTACTGTTTTGGCTGTCATGCGTGATGTGCCTGTTCATGGTGTACGCGCTGAGCTCCTGGTTGACCAAGCTGATGGCTTCGGCGGGCTACAGCATCGGCTCAGCCTTGACTTTCGTGATCGTGATGAACCTGGGAGGAATTTTGGGCGCGATCGCTGGCGGCTGGCTAGCGGATCGGCTCCACATCAAGTACGTGCTCGCAAGCATGTATCTGATTGCGGCAGGCTCGTTGGCCATGCTGGGGCAGGAGGTCAGCACTAGCCTGCGTTATGTGCTGATCGGTCTTGCAGGCGGAACGACCATCGGTACGCAGATCGTAGGCTGCGCCTACGTGGGCCAGTTCTACCCGAACACGATTCGTGCAACCGGGCTGGGATGGTTCCTTGGTGTCGGGCGTGTGGGAGCCATTGTGGCGCCGATCGTGATTGGTGCGCTTGTGGGCGCCGAATTGCCTCTGGGGCTCAACTTCGTTGCCATCGGCATTCCAGGCTTGCTGGCGGCGATCTTGATCTTCTGCATTGACCATGCGAAGTCGGCATCGAATGAAAAGGAGGCGGCCAAGGAATCGTGGGCGACAGGGCGGCCTGCTGCAGGCGTGGTATTGGGCCGCGACTCTTGATCGCTGTGATCTAACGACTCTTCATAGAACATGCCCCACCACAGCTCCGAAAGAACTCGCCATGAATGCCAATCAGCCAGCATCGCCGGAAGGCGCGCCTAGTATTGCTTCTTTCTTCATCGTCATTGCAACCGATCATCCTGGCATGTCTGAAGTGCGTGCGCGGGTACGGCCGTCGCATCGCATTTGGCTGCGCGAGCATCCGGGCCACGCGATCAATGTTGTCCATGGGGGGCCGTTGCTGGACACGCAAGGCGCCATGGATGGCACGCTTCTCGTTGTGCAGGCGGCGCATATCGACGACGTGCACGCCTTCGTGGCCCACGACCCCTACGTACAGGCAGGTCTGTTTGCCGAGCTGTCGGTTCGCACATGGGAATGGACCTTGGGGCGGGGAACCTCATAAATCCTGGGTACAGGCCTCCTACCCGCCGCTCAAGGAACGGACATCCGGACGCGGAGGCGAAAAACCTTACCGGGAGGAATTGCAGTCGGTCTTGGCCGTCTGGTTGATCAGTTCGTTGCAATAGCCGCCCACGACGGGATTTAACGCACTCCTAGCGTCTAGGTAAACACGCGTTGCGGCACGCCGTTGGCGTCGAAGTCCTGGCTCGTCAGCACGGCGCTTCTTCGAGCGCATTCACGTGGCGTTGCAACTGGCGAACGAACTCGGAGAACTGGGGTGTCTCGTCTGTACTGGAGCGCTCGAACTCCTTATAGGGCGTGACGGCTTGCAATACTTTGCCCACGTTGGTCGGTGTGACGACATCGATGGCTGCACGGTTTCCGAGGTTGGAATGGGGCTTGGTCAACAGACGATACAGCGCCCAAGAATCTACATGCGGGCATTGGTTCATGAGCGCTTGGGCCAGCCGGCGCTTGAGCGGCACCAGTTGCCAGTCGGGAACGCGCTGCCCCCGGTTGCCCAAGCTGATGGACAGTAGCTTGCCTGCCTTCAGCTCGCGGTTGATCTGGTCTTTGGACTTCCCAGCCAGCTTCCCGAACAGCGCGACCGGCAGATTGTTCGGCGACTCGTACATGGCCAGCATTTCCTCACGCTCGCGCTGGATGGCAGAGACCTCCGACTCAGGAGCATGCGCCGGAGGCGGCGGCACCTGCGACAGGCGCTGGAACGTGATTCCGCCGCTGTTGGGGGTCACGACGATGGGCGTGGCCGCCACGGGCGGTGAGCCGGAGACACCGGGCTCGGCGACCGTCGGGGCCACGTCCACCGCTTCCTCCACTTCCGCCATCGCTGGCACCCCGTCGATACGGATGGTCAGGTGCGCGCTCGCAGCTTGCACTTCGCCCTGTTCGAGCAGGTCCAGGCGATCGGCCCAGTCCTGCATCATGCGGCGACGCGGCTCCACGTACTTGGCGTGGTTGTAGGCCGAACTCACCTTGTTGGGGTCGGAGTGCGAAAGCTGCGCGTCCACCCAAATCTTCGGGTAGCCGATCTCGTTGAGTGCCGTCGAGATGGTGCCGCGGATGCCGTGCCCGGTCAGGCGCCCCTCGTAGCCCATGAGCTGCACGGCCTTGTTGAGGGTGTTCTCGCTGATGCGTTTCTTGAGTTCGCTGCGGTGCGACAGCAGGTACTTCTGCGCCGGCCGCATCACGCCCAGGAGATAGCGCACGATCTCGATGGCCTGCAGGGACAGGGGCACGATGTAGGGCGGCACGTCCTGCGGCCGCTTGCCGGCCTTGCGCATTTCGTCCTGGAGTTGCTTGACGACCTCCGGCGGGATGATCCAAAAGCCCCGGTCGAGGTCGAACTGCTCGGGTTCGGCCAACCGCAGCTCGCCCGTGCGCACCCCCGTCAGGAACAGTAGCCGCACGCCAAGCTGGGTCTGCCAGCCCCGGGGGTTGTAGCGTCGCAGCTTCTGAAGGAACTCGGGCAGTTCGGGCAGGTGCAGATAGGGGTTGTGGGCCACCGGGGGCTTGGGCTCGGCCACCACGTCCAGGTCCGCAGCCGGGTTGACTTCCAGCCCCTCGGCGATGACCAAGGCATAGCGGAACATCTGGTTGAACCAGGTGCGGACCTTCTCGGCCGTGGTGAACGCCTTGCGCTTCTCGATCGCCGCCAGGACGCCCAGGAGCTGGGGCCGGCGAATGTCATAGATGGACATCTTCCCTAGGGTGGGCAGCACGTCCTTGTTGAAGATGCGCAGGATCTGCGAAAGCGTACTCTGGCGGCCTTCCTTGAGTTCCTTGCGGCGATGCTCGACCCAGGCATCGAAGACGTTCTTGAAGGTGTATTCGCCGGCCAGCTTGGCCGCGTGCCGACGCTGATCGCGTTCGATTTGGGGATCGATCCCCCTGGCGATCAGGGCCTGGGCCTTGTCCCGCTCGGCGCGGGCCTCGCGCAGGCTGAGGGCAGGATAGCCGCCCAGGGCCATGCGCTTTTGCTTGCCCAGCCAGGAGTAGCGGAACATCCAAGACTTGCCGCCTGCGGCAGAGACCATCAGGCTCAGGCAGTCGTTGTCGTAGAGGGTGTAGCGTTTGCCGGTGGTCTTGGCCTGCCGGACGATCAGATCAGAGAGTGCCATTTCGAGGCTCCTAAGTAATGACTTAGGCCCTATGCTCGTCATGGTTCCCGCTCAGCCCCAGCAACTATCCGGAAGCCGCCTCACCCGTATTCCTGTGCCTAGATTGGCGCCTAAAAAAGGCTGGCTGTGGGTGGATTTCCGTGGCGCTCGCTGGAATGAAAAAAGGGGCCGAAGCCCCTCTTTTCAACGACTTACAGACGTCAGTAGAAGTCTGTAGATCATAACTTGGAGCGGGAGACGAGGCTCGAACTCGCGACCTCAACCTTGGCAAGGTTGCGCTCTACCAACTGAGCTACTCCCGCATTCTGCTGCTTTTGCCGTGCTATCTGCTGCCTTGTTACTGCAACTACACTCTTACTGCCACCGACGTCTCAAACTGCGTGCATCGGAGAAACGAGATTATGGAGAAACGACTGAAACGTGTCAACCCCTTTTGCCAATCTCTTTTACTGAACAGATTTCACTCATGCGTCAGCGAAGTTCGGACACGCCTGAGGCATCTCCGTGACGCCAATCAGGCCACACCGCTGCGTTCGCGAATCTGCGGCCATGCGAGCTTCATGTAGTAGAGCATCGACCAGATCGTCAGGAACGCGGCCAGATAGATGAGCCACAAGCCCCACACGCGCGTATCGACCACCACGCCGCCGCCAAACCGCAGCGGACCATAAAACAGCAGCATGGGAATCGCGACCATCTGACAAACGGTCTTGAACTTGCCGAGAGAATTGACCGCGACGCTCTTCGACGCGCCGATCTGCGCCATCCACTCGCGCAGCGCTGAAATCGCGATTTCGCGCCCGACGATCACGAGCGCAATCGCCGAATCGATTCGCGCGAGCTGCACGAGCACCAGCAATGCGGCGGTCACCATCAGTTTGTCGGCGACCGGATCGAGGAACGCGCCGAACGCCGAGGTCTGATTCCACTTGCGCGCCAGAAAACCGTCGAACCAGTCGGTCAACGCCGCGAGAATGAAGATCGTCGCGGCCGCCAGATTGCGGTGCGCGGGGCTCATCATCATGTCGGGCAGATAGAACACGCCGACGACGAGCGGAATCAGGACGATCCGCAGCCAGGTCAGGAAAATCGGGAAATTAAACGGCATGGGCAGGCGCAGCGTCTGACGAGTGAGATGCAATTGTGCCGTGTCACAGGGCCTGCCACAAGCAAAGCGGCGCGCGGCTCCTCGCACGCACGCCGCTTTGCAGGAAATCGGCAGGGAATCAGCACAGAATCGGCGGCCGGCCGGACCCGCCGCGCTCAGTGCAACTGACGGTAAATCTGTTCCGCGAGCGCCTGCGAAATACCTTCGACGCTCGCCAGATCTTCGACACTGGCCGCGACCACGCCGCGTAGTCCGCCAAAGCGCGCGAGCAGCCGTTGGCGCCGCTTTGCGCCCACGCCTTCGAGTTCTTCGAGCCGCGAGGTCTGGCGCGTTTTGCCGCGCTTCGCGCGCATGCCGGTAATGGCGAAGCGGTGCGCTTCGTCGCGGATCTGCGCGACCAGCATCAGCGCGGCGCTTTCCTTGCCGAGTTCGAGCGGCGCGCGGCCATCGGCGAAAATCAGCGTTTCGAGGCCGACCTTGCGTCCCTCGCCCTTCGCGACACCGACCAGCATGCCGGTATCGAGACCCAGTTCCGTGAACACCTGGCGCGCGATTTCGACCTGGCCCTTGCCGCCGTCGATCAGCACGATGGTCGGCAGGACGCCGCCGGCCGCGACCGGCTCAGCGGCGTCCGGCGCAAGCGACGGGTCCGCGGCCGCGTCGCTTTGCAGTTCGGCGGCTTCGTCGGCGGCATTCGCGGCGGCTTGCGCGACCATCTTCTCGTAGCGGCGCGTGAGCACCTGGCGCATCGCGGCGTAATCGTCGCCGGGCGTGATGCCGGTGATGTTGTAGCGGCGGTATTCCGAGGACTGCATCTTGTGATGGTGATACACCACGCACGAGGCCTGCGTCGCCTCGCCCATCGTGTGGCTGATGTCGAAGCATTCGATGCGCAGATGTGCAAGATCGTCGCACTCCATTCCGAGCGTGTCGGTGAGCGCGCGCGTGCGCGCCTGTTGCGAGCCCTGTTCCGAGAGCAGGCGCGCGAGCGCGAGCCGCGCGTTCTGCTCGGCCATGACGAGCCATGCGCGCCGCTGTCCTTGCGGCTGGCGCAGCACGGTCACCTTGTGGCCGGCCTGTTCGATCAGCACATCGACCAGTTCGCGTGTGGCAGGCGCGTGGCTGACCACCAGCACAGGCGGCACGCGATTGCCCAGGTAATGCTGGGCAATGAACGCTTCGAGAACTTCGGATTCGATGCCGCCGGTTGCGCGGCCTTTGCGTGGCTTTGCGGAGTCGGAGTCGGAGTCCGCTCCGGACCCGGCTTCTTCGGGTTCGCCGTCCTGTTCGTCCTCGTCCTCGTCCTCGTCCTGTTCGTCTTCCGGCGGCATATCTCGCGCGATCGCCAGAGCATCGGCGGTGTCGGCCGGCTCCGCCTCGCCACCTACCTCCTCTTCAGCGAGCGAGACGGGACCGGTAGCGGCATCGGCCAATCGCTCGTCGCCGTCTTCCAGTCCGCCTTCATCCACCGTCAACGCGCTTTCCACATGCGCCGGAAAATACGCTTTGTCGCCCAGATGCCGTCCGCCGCGCACCATCGCGAGATTCACGCAGACACGGCCGCCCAGCGCGACCACCGCGAGAATATCGACGTCGCTGTCGCTGCCGACTTCGATCGCCTGCTGATGCAGCACCGTCGACAGCGAACTCATCTGGTTGCGCACCGCCGCCGCCTGCTCGAACTTCAGCTCGCTCGCGAACGCGTGCATCTTCTGTTCGAGCTCGCTCATCACCTCGCCCTGGCGGCCGAGCAGAAAGCGCGAAGCGTTGGCAACGTCGCGCGCGTAATCTTCTTCGCTGATGGCCGCGACGCACGGCGCGGTACAGCGGCCGATCTGATGCAGCAGACACGGCCGCGTGCGGTTGTTGAACACGGAGTCTTCGCAGGTGCGCAACTGGAACACGCGCTGCAGGATCTGGATGCTCTCGCGCACCGCCCACGCACTGGGAAACGGACCGAAGTACTGATTCTTCCGATCCACCGCGCCACGGTAGTACGCCATGCGTGGAAACTTGTGCCCGGTGAGCTTGAGGTACGGATACGACTTGTCGTCGCGAAACAGAATGTTGTAACGCGGCGCGAGCGCCTTGATCAGATTGTTTTCGAGCAGAAGCGCTTCGGCCTCGGAGCGCGTGACGGTCGTCTCGACTCGCGCAATGCGCGTGACCATCATCGCGATGCGCGGCGACAGTTGCGTCTTCGTGAAGTAGCTCGAGACGCGCTTCTTCAGGTCGCGTGCCTTGCCCACGTAAAGCACCGCGCCGTGCGTATCGTAATAGCGATAGACGCCGGGCAGATGCGGCAGTTGGGTGAGCACTTTCTTCGGCTCGAAAACGTCGGTTGCTTCGGGTTCAGTCATGCAGAATCGGTTGGGTGGGACGGTGTTGCGAAGCCTTGCCCCGCGTGCCGCGCGCATGGTGAACCGGAGTATGCCTCACGCGCGCAATCGTGAACGGGTGCTTTAGAATCGCCAGTTTAGAACATTCCACGCGCGTTCGAACCCGGTTGCCTCAAATCAGGCCGGGCGTCGGCGGCAGCTGGCGGCACCGCGGCGCAGTGCGTCCAGATAGCCCGAACCGCGCCACCCTATCCATCCGTTCGAATCCGCGTTCCAGGCCACCATGTCTTCCGCCACGCCCCTTTCCGGCCACGCCCCTGACGCGTCCACGGCGATCGCCTGCGATATCTTCTGCGCGGTGATCGACAATTTCGGCGACATCGGCGTGTGCTGGCGACTTGCGCGCCAGCTCGCGAGCGAGCACGGCTGGCAGGTGCGCGTGTTCGTCGACGACCTGCATGCGTTTCAGAAGCTGTGCCCGTCGCTGTCGCTGGAGCGCGCTCGCCAGACGGTGAGCGGCATCGTCGTCGAGCACTGGCACGAGCCGGCCCATGCGGGCGACACGCTCGAAGTGGCCGACGTCGTGATCGAGGCGTTCGGCTGTGAACTGCCGCCCGTCTACGTCGCCGCGATGGCGGCGCGCGAGCGCACGCCTGTATGGCTCAATCTCGAATATCTGAGCGCCGAGGACTGGGTCGCGGATTTTCATCTGCGGCCGTCGCCGCACCCGCGCTATGCGCTGACCAAGACCTTCTTCTTCCCCGGCCTCGGGCAAGGCACCGGCGGCGTGCTGAAGGAGCGGCATCTCGACGGCGCGCGCGCGGCTTTCGAAGCGTCGCCCACGGCGCGCGAGGCGTGGTGGCGGCAAGCCACCGGCCACGCGCCGCCGCCTGCCGAGGCTACCGTCGTCTCGCTGTTCTCCTATGAAAATCCCGCCGTCGACAGCCTGCTCGAACAATGGCGCGACAGCGCCGGCCCGGTCGTGCTGCTGGTGCCCGAAGGCCGCATTTCGGGGGCGCTCGCGCGCTTCTTCGGCCTGCCTTCGTTCGCGGCGGGCGCGCACGCCGTACGTGGGAATCTCAGCGCACACGCGCTCGCTTTTACCGATCAGCCCGGCTACGACGCGCTGCTGTGGGCAAGCGACATCAATTTCGTGCGCGGCGAAGACTCGTTCGTGCGCGCCCAGTGGGCCGCCAAACCCTTCGTCTGGCACATCTACCCGCAAGCCGACGACGCCCATCTGCCGAAGCTCGACGCGGCGCTGGCGCACTACGCGCGCACCTTGCCCGCCGACGCGCGCGACGCCCTTGGGCGCTTCTGGCACGCGTGGAACGGCGCGGGCACGCCGGACTGGGCGCAATTGCAGCGTCACTTCCCGGCGCTCCGACGCCGTGCGGCCGAATGGGCGGACGAACTGGCACAAGTAGGCGACCTCGCCGGAAATCTGGCCTTGTTCGCAAAAACTCAGTTAAAATAAGCGGTTATCCAACGGCCGACGACGCAAGCGCGGCCCGACCGCAGCGGCGAAATCCGGCAATTCGCTTGACCGGCTCGCCTATCCCGCCTCGAAAGATGCGAGACAGTCCCCACATCAAGGTGTGAACGACAGAAATGTCGGACCAGGACGTATGTTGCGGACGGCGCCACTCGTGTACACGCCCGCACAGGGTAAAAAAGCAGGTAACGGATTGCCGGGAATGACACCGGCCGCAGGTTGCGGCCCGGAAGTCGGTCCCGGCGGCAAGCCGGCCACGCTTCGTTCGCAACCCGCCGGGCCGCTTCAGGCGGCGCGGCACGCTGAGCGAGGCGCCGAAGCCGCTTGCGCCGTATGCCGTTGAGCAAAAGTTGAAGCTACTTATTTCGTACAGGACAGTTTTATGAAGACCGCACAGGAACTCCGCACCGGTAACGTCGTGATGATCGGCGCAGACGCAATGGTTGTGCAGAAGGCCGAATACAACAAATCGGGCCGCAACTCCGCCGTCGTCAAGATGAAGTTCAAGAACCTGCTGACCGGCGCAGGCATGGAAAGCGTGTACAAGGCAGATGACAAGTTCGACGTCGTTGTGCTGGAACGCAAGGAAGTCACCTACTCGTACTTCGCTGACCCGATGTACGTGTTCATGGACGCCGACTACAACCAGTTCGAAGTCGAAAGCGAAATGATGGGCGACGCCCTTCATTACCTCGAAGACGGCATGGCTTGCGAAGTCGTGTTCTACAACGACAAGGCCATCTCGGTCGAACTGCCGACCACGCTGGTCCGCGAAATCATCTACACGGAACCGGCTGTCAAGGGCGATACGTCGTCGGGCAAGGTGTTGAAGAACGCCAAGCTGAACACCGGTTTCGAATTGCAGGTGCCGCTCTTCTGCAACATCGGCGACAAGATCGAAATCGACACGCGTACGCACGAGTACCGCAGCCGCGCTTAAGCGCCCTGCTCGCCTGAATCCAGCGCCGCAACAGCGGCGCCGAGAAAAAATTGGCAAAAAAAAGCGCCCGGCCTGGGCGCTTTTTCTTTTTCTTGCTGCCGTGTATGGTTGAGGAAAACTTTACCGGCGGTCTTCTCGGAATTGCACAACGACACCCCGAATCTCCCATGCCCTGTCCAGTAAATCGTTGATTAATCTGATTAAATCATGTTGGCACAGTCCATGCTCATCTCGAATATAGGCCGGTACGGCTTTATTTTCTTCAACCCGGGAGATGCGTCATGAATAACGACATCGCTGCAGGCAAGTGGAAGCAGATGGTTGGCAAAGCCAAGACCGCATGGGGCGAACTGACGGACGACGAACTGACCAAGGCCGAAGGTCGCGCCGACAAGCTTGCGGGCCTGATCCAGGAGCGCTACGGCAAGACGCGCGAACAGGCGGAACTCGAAGTGCGCCGTTTTTTCGATAGCAACCGGGATTTCTGACAGCCCGAGTGAAGGAAATACAGGTGCCCGCCCAGGCTTGCAAGACGTCGGGAAGGGCTCCGCAGTGTGAGTGATAACACAAAGGACCAGAAGTACTTGAATCGAATCGCCGCCTGCTGCGCGATGCCGGACGTACCGCACAGTCAGCTCGCAGTCCGGCCGCTCCCGCACCGCGCCAGCCAAGGCTGCACACGTGGCGCTGATTCGCTCCACAGTACCGGCCAGCATCGCGCCCGTGGCGCGCGCCAACGTATCGGCGCAGCGCATTGGGTCTCCCATCCATCTAAAAAATTGCGCTCGCCATGCCACACGCCCTGATTGTTGAAGACGATCCAAACAGCCTGTCAGGCCTTTCCGCGATCCTCGCCGCCGACGGCTTCTCCGTCGACACGGCCACCACCATCGCGGAGGCCCGGACCGCATTGACGCGCTTCATTCCAGACGTCGTCCTGGTCGACCTGAATCTGCCGGACGGCAGCGGGCTCGATGTCCTGCAGCATCTGCCGGCGCATCCGCCCGGCGGCGACCTGCCCGTGATCGTGATGACGGGTAACGCGACCGTGGAAAGCGCGATCGAAGGTCTACGGCACGGCATCTGGGACTACCTTCTGAAGCCGGTGAATATTCCCCGCTTGCGCAGTCTGCTCGCGCGCATTCCACGTCCGTATGAACTGACCGAAGAAGTGCAGACGCTACGCGCGTCGCTGCGTCAGCTCGGCCGTTTCGGTTCCATGCTCGGCCGCAGCAGCGCGATTCAGCATGTCTACGACACGATCGAGCATATTGCGCCGACGGAAGCCGCCGTGCTGATTTCCGGCGAGGTCGGCACCGGCAAGCAGATGGCGGCGCGGACCATGCACGACATGAGCCGCCGTCGCAAAGGTCCGTTCGTCACGTTCGATTGCCGGACCGCCGGCAACCTGGGCGCGCATCGCTCGCTCGACAGCCTGCTGTTCGGTCACGAACGCGGCGCGTTTAGCGGCGCCGAGCAGCGCGAGCCGGGCCTGTTCGAACAGGCGAGCGGCGGTACGCTGTTCATCGACGAAATCGCCGACTTGCCGCGCGACCAGCAGGAAGCGCTGTTGCGTGCGCTCGATTCGCAGACCTTCATGCGCGTCGGCGGTACGAATCAGGTCGTGACGGACTTCCGGCTGATCGCCTCGACGCGCAAGGTGCCGCGCGCGGCGGTGGCCGACGGCAGCCTGCACGAAGACCTGGCGCTGCGCCTCGAAGCAGCCGCCGTGACGCTGCCGCCGCTGCGGGAGCGCGGCGAAGATCCGGCGCTGATCGCCCAGGCGATCGTCGACGAACTGAATCACGAGGGGACCACGCGCGGCACGCTGGAAACCGCCAAGCAGGTCGCGCCGAATTTTCTGCGCGAGTGTCTCGCGTATGAATGGCCGGGCAACGTGCGCGAGTTGCACGACCGCGTGCGGCGCGCGTATCAGGCGTCCGGCGACGTGCTGGAGTCGCTGCGCGCCGACGAGGCGGGCTCGGCGAACGGCCGCGATCTGAACGGCAGCCGTGTGCAGGTCACGGTGGGCACGCCGCTCGCGGATGTCGAGGAAATGCTGATTCGCGCCACGCTGGATGCGGTGGGCGGTACGCGTCACCGGGCGGCGTCGCTGCTCGGCATCAGTCCGAAGACGCTGTACAACAAGCTGCAACGCATGCGCTTGAACTGAGTGCTGGTCCGGCCGCTCGAGGATCGAGCCTCGCACGGTTAAAAAAACGGCACCTTGAAATGAAGGTGCCGTTTTTTCTGCCCGCCTGTTTCTCTGTCGCTTCAGCAACTCAGGCAAACGCGCTCCGTAACAACGCCTGCGCCTGCAGGTATTGCGGCTCGGCGACCAGCTTGCTCCACTTCAAGGCTTTGCCGCGCGGCCGCATGCGCTTGAGCCGCCGCTGCGATTCCTTCGAAGGCGTGAAGCGCAGCGCATCCAGCACCTTCTCCGCTTCGTCCGGCTGGTTGCAGATCAGCACCATGTCGCAGCCGGCTTGCAGCGCGGCGGTGGCGCCCTCGGTCAGCGTGCCGCCCTGGCGCGCGGCTTCCATGGAAAGATCGTCGCTGAAAATCGCGCCTTCGAAGCGCAGCTTGTTGCGCAGAATGTCCTGCAACCAGATGCGCGAAAAACCCGCCGGCTTCGAATCGACTTTCGGATAAACCACGTGCGCGGGAATGACCGATCCCAACGACAAACCGAGCCAGTCATAAGGCGCAGCATCGTCGCGCAGGATTTCGTCGAGCGAACGGTCGTCGATCGGCATGGCGACGTGCGAATCCGCCTGCGCGAAACCGTGCCCCGGAAAGTGCTTGCCGCAATTGCTCATGCCGGCCAGCGCGAGTCCGTGATTGAGGCTCTTCGCGAGCAAGGTCACCACGCGCGGATCACGGTGGAACGAACGGTCGCCGATCACCTGCGACTGCCCGTAGTTCAGGTCGAGCACCGGCGTAAAGCTCATGTCGATACCGCACGCGCGCAACTCCGCCGCGAGAATGTAGCCGACAGCCGTCGTCACTTTGGTGGCGTGCAGCACATCGCTGTCCCACAACGTGCCGAGCTTGCCCATTGCCGGCAGCACGGTGAAGCCGTCGGTACGAAAGCGCTGCACGCGGCCGCCTTCGTGATCGACCGCAATCAGCAGGTCCTCGCGGATCGCGCGGATCGAATCGGTCAATGCGATCAGTTGCGCGCGGCTCTCGTAGTGGCGCGCAAACAGGATCACACCGCCGGTCATGGGATGGGCAAGGCGGCGCTTGTCGTCGTCGTTCAGCGTTTTGCCGACCACGTCGAGCATCACCGGTCCGGGAATGGTTTTCATCGATTTCCGCTGGAAAAAAGCCTGAAGCAAAGGAAGACGCGGCCGGCGTGCGCCGCGTTCAAAGTATTTTTTATCCGGCGGCGCCGGGGGCCGCTGCTTGCGTTGATGACGCTGATGGCGCCGTCTCCACCGCTTCCGCGATCACGAACGACACCGCGTAATCACGCTCGTCGCTGACGGTGACGCGCGCCGTGATGCCGCGCGCGTCGAGCCATTCGGCCAGCTCGCCGGACGCGACCACCATCGGTTCGCCGCTCGGCTTGTTGAGCGTTTGCAGCGCGCGCCACGTCATCGGCCAGCGCATGCCGAGGCCGATCGCTTTCGAGAACGCTTCCTTCGCCGAGAACCGGGTGGCGAGAAATGCGAGCCCGCGCGCCGCCGAGCGGGCGTGCCGCGCGTGATAGACGCGCAGTTCATCCGGACCGAGCACCTTTTCGGCGAAGCGGCCATTGGTGCGCGTCATGACCGCGGCCACGCGGCTGACCTGAACAATATCCGTACCGATGCCGTAGATCGCCATGCGCGAGATCGCCGCCTCAGGTTGCATCAGGAGCGTGCGCCGAGACGCGCGGCGACCATGATCGCCTTCATCTCGCGTACCGCGTTGTCCCAGCCGGCGAAGATCGCGTGCGCGACGATCGCGTGGCCGATATTCAGTTCGTCGATGCCCTCGATCGCGGCAATCTGCTGGACGTTCGTATAGTGCAGACCGTGGCCCGCATTGACCTTGATGCCGAGCGTCCTGCCGAATTCGACGGCGTGCACGACGCGCTCGAATTCGCGCTGCTGTTCGGCGGGATCGTGCGCTTCGGCGTAGCGGCCGGTGTGCAGTTCGATCACCGGCGCGCCGGCTTCGTGCGCGGCGCGAATCTGCGTTTCGTCCGGATCGATAAAGAGCGACACGCGCGAATTCGCTTCAGCGAGCTGCCTGCACGCGGCACGCACGGCTTCGAACTGGCCGGCGACGTCGAGGCCGCCTTCCGTGGTCAGTTCCTGACGCTTTTCCGGCACGAGGCAGACGTCGTGCGGCTGCACTTCGCAGGCGATGTCGAGCATTTCCCGAGTGACCGCGCACTCGAGATTCATGCGCGTCTTCAGAAGTGGGCGCAGCTTGCGCACGTCGGCGTCGACGATATGACGGCGGTCTTCACGCAGATGCAGCGTGATGACGTCGGCGCCGGCCTCTTCGGCCATCAACGCAGCACGGATCGGATCGGGATACGAGGTGCCGCGCGCGTTGCGCAGCGTGGCGACGTGATCGATGTTCACGCCCAGGTCAATCACATTCGGCGACGTAAGAAAGAAGCTCATAAGTTCTGCAGGTCGATCAGGATCTGGCGCGTCGCGAGCGGCGTGCCGCCAAGGTAAGTGTTGAGCAGAAAGCGCATCAGCGTTTTGCTTTGCGCCACGGTCTGCGCTCGATGGTAATCGTCCTGTTCCATGTCGAGCAAGGTTTGCCCGGCGATTACCGGCCATTGCGCGGGCAGATCGTCGGCGGCTTCACGTACGCCGCGCTCGGGGTCGAACACGTAGCGGCCTTCGGCCAGCACCGCTTTGCGCGCGACGGTGCGGTCCAGCGCCATCGCGTAGCCGGTTTCGCGCAACAGCACGCGCTCGAACGAACGCAGCACCTGCACAGGCGGCTCGTCGTGCGCGAGACGCGTCATCGTGACGACGTAGTGATGGAACAGTTGCGGATGCGGGTCTTCGCGCGCGCAGAACTTGACCAGCAGTTCGTTGACGTAGAAGCCGCACAGCAGCGCACCGCCGGTGAGCGGCAACATGCCGCCGACCCACTCGGCGCCGGTCAGCGTGCGCACTTCGGATTTGCCCGACCATGACAGCGCGAGCGGCTGGAAGGTCTGCAACACGCCGCGCAGCGCGGAGTGCGGACGCTTCGCGCCCTTCGCGACGAGCGCGAGACGGCCATGATCGCGCGAGAGCACGTCGATGATCAGACTGGTCTCGCGATACGGATAGCTGTGGAGAACGAAGGCGGGTTGCTCTGCGATCCGGTAGTCGGATGCGGGGGTGCGCGGCGCGCGGCGGCCCGGCGTTTTACGCGGCTCGCCTTCGGCGCCTTGAGCACTTTTGGCCGATGAAGATTTTCTGGTGCTACGAGCAGGTTTGGACGCGGGTTTGGACAGATCGCGTGCCGGCGCGGCCGGCTCCGGGTCGTCCGGGTCGGCGTCGGAATTCAGCGTCATCCACGCGTCATTCGTACCCATACGCACGGAGCCCGGCTTCGTTGTCGGCCCAGCCGCTCTTCACCTTGATGAAGGTTTCCAGATACACCGGACCGTCGAACAGCTTTTCCATGTCGAGGCGCGCTTCGGTGCTGATCTGCTTCAGCTTCGCACCCTTCTGGCCGATGATCATCGCCTTGTGCGTGTCGCGGTCCACCATGATGGTCGCGAAGATACGGCGCAGGCGCCCTTCGGTTTCGAACTTGTCGATCAGCACGGTGCTCGTGTACGGCAGTTCGTCGCCGGTCCAGCGGAACACTTTCTCGCGCAGGATTTCCGCAGCCAGGAACCGCTCGCTGCGATCGGTCAGGTCGTCTTCGCCGTAGATCGGCGCGCCTTCCGGCAGGAACGGCTTGACGGTCGCCATCAGGCGCTTGATGTCGTCGGGATGTTTCGCCGACAGCGGCACGATCTCGGCGAACTTGTGCAGCGCGCTGACCTGCTGCATGAACGGGAACAGCGAGTCCTTATCGGACACGCGATCGAGCTTGTTCGCGATCAGCAGCGTGGGCACCGACGGCGGAATCAGGTCGAGCACTTTCTGGTCGTCCGGGCCGAAACGGCCGGCTTCGATCACGAACAGGATCGCATCCACGGAAGTCAGCGTGGACGTGACCGCGCGATTGAGCGAACGGTTCAGCGCGCCGCTGTGCTTCGTCTGAAAGCCGGGCGTGTCGACGAAAATGTATTGCGCGTCTTCGAGCGTATGAATGCCCGTGATGCGATGGCGCGTGGTCTGCGCCTTGCGCGACGTGATACTGACTTTCTGGCCGACCAGCGCGTTCATCAGCGTGGATTTGCCGACGTTGGGGCGGCCGACGATCGCGACCATGCCGCAGCGAAAACCAGTGGGAGTGGGAGCGTTCATATTCGGGCTACGGCAAGTTCAGATCGACACGCGCAATGGGCGCGCCGATGGCAATCAATGGCCCGCGTCGGCGACGCGCGTTTGCACCGCGTCGGCTACGCCGGGTTCGTGTTCGGTCGGCGCGGCTGCGCCCGCTGCAGGCGCGGCTGCGCCAGGCGTGGCCTCGCGGTTGCGAAGTTTGTCGACGCCGCGCGCGGCAGCGGCTTCCGGTTTGGCTTCGGCCACTTTGGCTTCGGCCGCTCTGGTTTCGGTCGTTTTCGCGTCCGCAGGCTTTGTATCGGGTTTTTCAGCGGACTTCTCGGCGGGTTTATCCGCCGCTGCCGCTCCGGCTTTATCCGTGGACCTGTCGCCCGTGTGGGCGGCCGGCTTCTCTGCTTTCTCGGCCTTGTCGGCGCGTTCGGCTTTGTCCTGCCCGCTGTACTCCACGTGCGCGGCGCGAATCACGGCCAACGGTGCGGCTGCGAGGCCCAGCATGGGGCGCTCGCCTGCCGGCTCGGCCGTGGCCGCCGCGCGGGCTTCACCGCGCCCCGCTCCACGCTCGCTCTTGCGATCCGGGCTGCGCAAATCCAGCGCGGCTTGCACGCCAGTGACGCCGGGCACGATCTCCGGCTCGACGTTCTTCGCCGCGCGGGCACTTTTCGAGCGCTTGGGTTTGGCGACCATAGCGGGCGCCGCGGCCATGACCTCGTCGAGCGCTTTCTTGGCGGCCGCCTGCTCCGCGGCGCGCCGGCTCGCGCCGGAGCCGGAGACTTTCACCTCCAGCTTCGGCACCGTGCATTCGACTTCGAATTGCTGATTGTGCGCCGCACCATGTGTAGCCACGACCGTGTAAGTAGGCAGCGCGATCTTGTGGCCCTGCAAATACTCCTGGAGCAGCGTCTTGGCGTCCTTGCCAAGCGTGCGCGGGTCGATGTGATCGAGAATCGGCACGTAAAGACGCTTGATGACCGTTTGGGCGGCCTCGAAGCCGCCGTCGAGGAACACCGCGCCCAGCACGGCTTCGAGCGTGTCAGCGAGGATCGAGGGGCGGCGGAAGCCGCCGCTGCGCAACTCGCCTTCGCCCAGCCGCAAGCCCTCCGAAATATTGAGGGCCTGAGCAATTTCGTAGAGCGACTGCTGTTTGACCAGATTGGCACGGACGCGCGACAGGTCACCCTCGTCCAGTTTGCCGAAGCGTTGGAACAAAAGCGCAGCCACCGCGCAATTCAGAACGGAGTCGCCAAGAAATTCGAGCCGTTCGTTATGCGTGGAACTGTGACTGCGGTGCGTTAAAGCCTGGCGCAGCAATTCCGCATTGCGAAATTCGTAGCGCAGACGGCTTTCCAACGGAGATAGGGGCATGGGCAGAGTATAACGCGGGCGCCTGACCCGGCGAAAACGCGGGACGGCCAGCGGAAAAAGCGTGGTGAAGCGAGGTTACCGCAGGATTTTAAAGTAGCGTGACAACACGCCGCGGTTCGTGTGACCTCCGTGAAGGTCCACTGCGGGCCAACCGCGCGGCGTGTCGTGCAATCAACGCATATGAACTCAGTTGAATGAGCCGATGCGTTTCAGATTGCTGAAGTTCATCCAGATAAAAAACGCGCGGCCGACGACATTGGCATCCGGAGCAAAACCCCAGTAACGGCTATCCGCGCTGTTATCGCGGTTGTCGCCCATCATGAAGTAATTGCCCGGCGGCACCTTGCAGATCACGCCGCGTGCGTTGTACGTGCAGTTGTCGCGATACGGATAATCTTCCGCGCCGACGATGAACGGCGGCACGGCGGGATTGTTCAGAATTGCGTTCTTGCGGCCGTCGAGATCTTCTTCGAACTGCTTCGCGTAGCCCATGCGCTCGTCGTCGAGATAATCGGGCAGCGGCGTTTCAGGTACCGGCTTGCCGTTGATCGTGAGCTGCTTGTCCTGATATGCGACGGTGTCGCCCGGCAGGCCGATCACACGCTTGATGTAGTCGACCGATTCGTCTTTCGGGTAGCGGAACACCACCACGTCGCCGCGCTGAAGCGGACGGCCCTCGGTGATCTTCGTGTTGCTGATCGGCAGACGGATGCCATAGTCGAATTTATTGACGAGGATGAAGTCGCCCACCAGCAGCGTCGGCACCATCGAGCCCGAAGGAATCTTGAACGGCTCGACAACGAACGAGCGCACCACGAACACCACCAGAATCACCGGGAAAAAGCTCGCCGAATATTCGAGCCACCACGGTTGACGCAGCTTGTCGTCACGCAGACGCGCACGCGTCTGTGCCGCGTTCTCGTCGGCGAAACGCTCGCCGATTCGTGCCTGCTGGCGGTCGAACTCGTCGACCGCGGCTTGCGCCGCGCGGCGCCGTTGCGGCATGAAAACCAGTTTGTCTGCGACCCATGCGACGCCCGTCAAAATGACGAGCACAAAAAGAATCAGCGCAAAATTCATAGGGTTCCGTTGTTCGTCTTATTTGTCTTCGACACGCAGAATGGCGAGGAAAGCCTCTTGCGGAATCTCGACCGATCCCACCTGCTTCATTCGCTTTTTGCCTGCCTTTTGCTTTTCCAGCAGCTTCTTCTTACGAGAAATGTCGCCGCCGTAGCATTTTGCCAGCACGTTCTTACGCAACGCTTTAATGTTTTCGCGCGCAATAATGTTCGCGCCGATGGTGGCCTGAATCGCCACGTCGTACATCTGACGCGGAATCAATTCGCGCATTTTCGACGCCACTTCGCGGCCGCGATACTGGCTTTGCGACCGGTGCACGATGACCGACAGCGCGTCGACCTTGTCGCCGTTGATCAGCATGTCGACCTTCACCACGTCTGCCGCGCGATATTCCTTGAACTCGTAATCCATCGACGCGTAGCCGCGCGAGATCGACTTCAGACGGTCGAAGAAATCGAGCACGACTTCGCCCATCGGGATCTCGTAGGTCAACTGCACCTGACGGCCGTGATACTGCATGTTGATCTGCGTGCCGCGCTTTTGCGTGCACAGCGTGATCACCGAGCCGACATAGTCTTGCGGCATGTACAGATTCACGGTGACGATCGGCTCGCGCACTTCTTCGATCTTCGACGGTTCCGGCATCTTGGCCGGATTCTCGACCATGATGGTCGTGCCGTCGCGCTGCAGGACTTCGTACACCACGGTCGGCGCCGTGGTGATCAGGTCCATGTCGAATTCGCGTTCGAGACGTTCCTGCACGATCTCCATGTGCAGCAGACCGAGGAAGCCGCAACGGAAACCGAAACCGAGCGCCTGCGACACTTCCGGCTCGTACATCAGCGAGGCGTCGTTCAGCTTCAGCTTTTCCAGCGAATCGCGCAGCGCGTCGTACTGGTTCGCTTCGACCGGATAGAGACCGGCGAACACCTGCGGCTTCACTTCCTTGAAGCCCGGCAGCGGCTCGGCGGCCGGACGGTTCACCAGCGTGACGGTGTCGCCCACCTTCGCCGCGGCCAGTTCCTTGATGCCGGCGATGATGAAGCCCACCTGCCCGGCCGACAGCGATTCGAGATTCTTCGACTTCGGCGTGAACACGCCGATATGTTCGACCGGATACTGCGCGCCGGTCGCCATCATGCGGATCTTGTCCTTGGGACGCAGCGTGCCGTTGACGATACGCACCAGCATCACGACGCCGACGTAGTTGTCGAACCACGAATCGATGATCAGCGCCTGCAACGGCGCTTCCGGATCGCCCTTGGGCGGCGGCACTTTGGCGACCAATGCTTCGAGCACGTCTTCGACGCCGAGGCCCGTCTTCGCGCTGCAGCGCGTGGCGTCGGTTGCGTCGATGCCGATCACGTCTTCGATTTCGGCGATCGCATTTTCGGGGTTGGCCGCCGGCAGGTCGATCTTGTTGAGCACCGGAATCACGTCGACGCCGAGTTCGATTGCCGTGTAGCAGTTGGCCACGGTTTGCGCCTCGACGCCCTGGCTCGCGTCGACGACCAGCAGCGCGCCTTCGCATGCGGACAGCGAGCGGCTGACTTCGTACGAGAAGTCGACGTGGCCCGGCGTGTCGATCATGTTCAGGTTGTAGACTTGCCCATCACGGGCCTTGTATGTCAGTGCGGCGGTTTGTGCCTTGATGGTGATGCCGCGCTCGCGTTCGAGGTCCATCGAATCGAGCACTTGGGATTCCATCTCGCGGTCGGACAGGCCGCCGCAGATCTGGATAATGCGATCGGCGAGCGTCGACTTGCCATGGTCGATGTGCGCAATGATCGAGAAGTTACGAATATGATCCATTCAGTACCGATCAAGCGAAAAAGGCGCGCTCGGACAATAGCGGAGCACGCCTTGTAAGTAGGTGAAAAACCTATCTATTTTAGCCGAAAAGGCTATCGCCCGGCGCATCTTGCGAAGCTCGGGCGGAAAAGACGGCTCAGCAACTATCTTGCATGGGACCAGAGCAAGGCGCCGACGCGTCAACTCTGGTGGAGGGGAAACGAGTGAAACCCGGCGTGGATGGCGCAGCCTCCCTGCTGCGTTCAAGCCCTTCTTGAGCCAGGCTCAGGATGCTGCGGCGAGCCGGGCGACGAGCGCGGCACGAACCCGCGCCGCGTCCACGTGATAGTGACACAGCTCGACGCCGTCACAGACCAGAACCGGCACCCGTTCGTTGTAGCGGGCTTCCAGCGTGGGATCGGTGTCGACGTCCACCACTTCCACCGTAGCGCCGAATTCGGCCAGCAAGGGTGCGAGCGCGGTGCGCATGTCGTCGCAAAGATGGCACCACGCGCGCCCGTAGAGCGTGAGCGGTGCCGCCTTCGTCATTTCTGGACGCTGCGCGGGCGGATCGGCACGAACTGCGTGTTATCGCCGCGGCGAACCAGCAGTGCCACCATCTTCTGCGAATCGAGGTGCGAACTCACGTCGTCGAACTGCTTCGCGCTCGTGATGTCCGTGTCGCCCACCCGCAGAATGATGTCGCCCTTTTGCAGGCCGACACGCGCGGCCGGACCGTCCACGGCGTCGATCTGCACGCCGTTGCGCAGCTTGAGCGCCTTCAGTTGATCGGCAGGGATATCGCTGACAGCCACACCCAGCACGTTCGTGGCGCGCTGCTTCGGCACCGGCGGCTTCTTCTGATCCGCCTTGACCGTCTTGTCCGGCTGCATTTCGGCGATCGTCACCGGCAGATCGCGTGTCTGGCCCTTGCGCCAGATCGTGATCGTCGATCTGGTGCCCGGCTTCGTGTCGCCGACCATGCGCGGCAGGTCCGTCGCGGTGTCGACCGGATGGCCGTTGAACTTCAGGATGATGTCGCCCGGCTGCACGCCGGCTTTGTCCGCCGGGCCGCCCGGTTCGACGCTGCTGACCAGCGCGCCTTGCGCCTTCGGCAAGCCGAGCGAGTCGGCCACGTCTTTGGTCACTTCGCCGATCGCCACGGCGATCCGGCCGCGCACGACCTTGCCCGACGCTTTCAACTGGTCGGCCACGCGCATTGCCTCGTCGATCGGAATCGCGAACGAAATGCCCATGAAACCGCCGGTGCGGCTATAGATCTGCGAGTTGATGCCGATCACTTCGCCCTGCATATTGATCAGCGGACCGCCCGAGTTGCCCGGATTGACGGCCACGTCGGTCTGGATGAACGGCAGATAGTCGCCCGTGTCGCGCCCCTTGGCGCTGACGATGCCGGCCGTCACCGTGTTCTCCAGCCCGAACGGCGAGCCGATCGCGACCACCCACTCGCCCACGCGAACCTTGTTCGAGTCGCCGATCGTAATGGTCGGCAGATTGGCGGCACTGATCTTCACGACGGCCACGTCGGTGCGATCGTCCACGCCGATCAGCTTCGCCTTGAATTCGCGCTTGTCGGTGAGCGTGACGTAAATGGTGTCCGCGTCGTCGATGACGTGCGCGTTGGTCATTACGTAGCCGTCCGCCGACAGGATAAAGCCCGAGCCGACGCCGCTGTTCTGTTCCTGATCGCTGTTGTCCGGCGAATCCTGGCTGCCGCCGCTACCGCCGTTGTCGCCGCCGCCGCGGGGCGAGCCCGGTGAACCCGGGGATTGGGGCGACTGCGGCAACGGAATGCCGAAGAAGCGGCGGAAAAACTCCGACATATCGCCGTCGTCCATGCCCGGCGGCAAACCGCTACGGGCACCGCTGTTCGACACGCGCGTGGTCGTGCGAATGTTGACGACCGCCGGCCCGACCTTGTCAACCAGGTCAGTGAAGTCGGGCAGATTGGCGGCGGCGGGAGCGGCCGACGCCATATGCGGCACGAGCGGCAAACACGCCGCTACCACCGCGGCCGCGAGGAATTTGCGCACCGAGAAAGTCGTCATATCGTAGCAAGCCGAGGGATTCAGGATTCGGGGGATTACTTCGGAGCTTTGTATTCTATGGCAGACGCAAATTGCTGCAATGTGGTCTGAGGCACTTCACCAAGCAGAGTAATCCAGAAGTCGCCGCGACGCTTGACGAGCACGTGCGTTGCGCCGCTGCTGCCCGCCCCTTCCTTGCGCGTGTTGTTCTCGACCGGCTCGACGAACACCGAAATGGCCGCGAGGCCGTCCGAGAACACCGCCTGATCCACCGGAATGGTCGGCTGGCCCGGATCGCGCGCAGCCATAGGACGGCGCAGTTCACGAATTTTGCGGAAGCCCGACACCGTCGGCGTGATCTGCCAGCCTTGCGCGGCCATGTCAACCGGCTCGACCGGCGGATGCACCACGGTCCACCCCGCCATATTACGAATACCGTTGACGATGCCGGCCTTGTCCACCGGCACGCCAATGCGAATCTGCGAAAACGACAGCTGCTCCAGCACCTGACCGCTCGGGTCGAGCGTCTGGGCACGCAGCAGAAGGCCGGTTTTCTTGTCAGCCCACAGCTTGTAGGCGAAGCGATAGGCGTCTTTCGGATCGAGCTCGATCACCTGGCTGTCGACACCGGCGACACGGTCGTCGCCAAGCAGCCTGGGTTGATAGACCGACAGCACCTGTTCGCCGCTCACGGCCAGCAACGCGGGGAACGAGTCCTTGTTCTGGCGCTTCTCGACAACGCACAGATGCCGCTCCGGCACGAACGTGTAGAGCTCTTCGTTATGGCGCAGCATTTTGCGCGGCTTGCCGTCGAGGCTTTCGAGCTGCTCGAATTCGCCGTCTGTACGCGTGGCATAGTGCGCAATGCGCGACGTCTGGACGAAATTGCCGCGCTGGTAGACGAACGCGCCCTCGTAATTTTGCTGCTGCGCGGCCTGATGGATGCGATCGAGCAGATCCGCGGCCGTGCGACGGGCGACGAGCGGATCGTCGGTTTGTGCAAAGACCCGCGGTGTGGCGGACAGCAATACGGCTGCGCAGAACAGAAATGCCGGCAGCCGCCCCCAGATAGTCGTTTTATTCAACCGCGGAGTCTGCATCAAACTATTGGCCTTGCGTAGAAACAGCGGCAGCGCGAATCAGCGGCATGGAGCCCGGCATGACCGGTTGCTGCGCGAATTGCTGGTGAGCTTCCAGATACTGGTCGAGACTCGCGTCGCGAATAATGTTGGCGTCTTGCGCGACCGGCTGCACGGTGGCCGCCGGCACCGAAGCCATAGCCACGCGCTGCAGCGCGTCGCCATGCGACTGGACCGACGCGAGTTGCGCCGTGCCCGGGCCGCCTGGCACGCCTTGCAGTTGCGGCACGACGATCCACGTCAGCGTGGCGGCCGCGGCTGCGACGGCAAAGGCCGGCACGACACGGCGACGCAGCGCCAGCAAACGGCGTGCGACCGGCATGGCGGTGGGCGCCAGCACGTGCGGCTCGTTGTCGAAGCGCGCGGCAAAACCGTTCAGGAAAGCGCTGCTCGTCGCCGGGCTGACCGCCAGATCGTCGGAACGCAGGGCGTCGCCGATCAGGTGATAGCTCGACCAGGCGGCGCGATCATGGCCGTCCAGTCCGGAAAGAAACGCGTCCAGATTCAGATGCTCTTCGCCGACCAGTTCACCGTCGACAAAAGCGGACAGACGCTCGCCGCGCGAGCTGGCTTGCAATTGCATCGAGACCGACCCCATGATGCTCCCCATCTTACAAATACCCCGTAGTGACACCACTAATCCAGATATCGCACCCGCGCCCCGCCCGGCAGGCTGGTCGTTCACCAGCGCTTGCCTTCAGGTGTGTCAAGTAACGGACGCAATTTTGCCGCAATGGCTTCGCGAGCACGGAAAATTCGTGATCTGACTGTGCCGATTGGGCAACCCATCATCTCAGCGATTTCCTCGTAGCTCAAACCTTCAATTTCACGAAGAGTAATGGCGGTGCGCAACTCTTCCGGTAAAACCGCCATCGCAGCATTGACCGTCTCAGCGATCTGCTTGCTCATCAACATCGACTCAGGCGTGTTGATATCCCTTAGTTGGTCCGCGTCCGAGAAAGTTTCAGCTTCTTCAGCATCTGCTTCGGTCGAGGTCGGCGCGCGCCGCCCTTGGGTCGCAAGGTAGTTCTTTGCCGTGTTGACGGCAATCCGGTACAACCACGTATAAAAGGCCGACTCCCCGCGAAACTGCGGCAACGCCCGGTACGCCTTGATAAAGGCGTCCTGAGCGACGTCTTCCACCTCGGCGGGGTCCCGCACGAGGCGTGAGATCAGCCGGAGGATCTTGCGGTGGTATTTGGAGACCAGAAGCTCGAACGCGGCCTTGTCGCCCTTCTGGACGCGCTCGACCAGCACCTGATCAATTTCTTTTTCGCTCACCTGATAAATCCGTTAACTATAGGGCGCATGGCGGGGGACCATTGTAGCGTTCCCGTCATCCGGGCACGTTACGCCGGTAACAGCGGTTACAGTCGTTACAGTCAGGCGCCGGCGCTACGTCTGCCCAACACCGCCAGTTCGCGGAAAATGGGGGCCGGGAGTGCATCGGCGGCGAGCAGTAAAGTGCGCGAACGGCCCCGCTCCGGCATCAGCGCCAGAATCAGCAAGCGGCCGCTCCACTGCGAACAGCCGGCAATGCGCCCTTGCGCCAGCAACGCGCCCGTCCGGCCCCAGGCGGATAACCCGTCCGGCCCGATTTTCAGCGCGACGGGTTGCGCACGCAGATACTGGAGCGCGCAAAGCACGAGCCACGCCCATACAGCGAGCGTCAACGGGACCGCTTGCCACGTGCCCAGATGCGACGCGAGGCAAGCAAAGACGGCCGATGTCGCAGTCAGAACGAAAACCCCCAATGCCGCCCACATGGCGACGGAGCGCCGCAGCGCAATGCGCTGCGGCGCTCCGTCGGGCGTTGCCGATTCAGGGGAGCGCGCCGGCCGACCCGGCGCCTTCGACTGGCGCGTCACCAACTATCAGGCGATCAGGCGCGTTTGAAGACCAGCGTGCCGTTCGTGCCGCCGAACCCGAACGAGTTCTTCAGCGCGACGTCGATCTTCATCTCCCGCGCGGTATTGGCGCAGTAATCCAGATCACAGGCCGGATCCTGGTTGAAGATGTTGATCGTCGGCGGCGACACCTGATGATGCACGGCCAGCACGGTAAACACCGACTCCAGACCGCCGGCGCCGCCCAGCAGGTGCCCGGTCATCGACTTGGTCGAGTTCACGACCATGTCTTTGGCATGATCGCCAAAGGCGCGCTTGATGCCGGTGGTTTCCGCCAGGTCGCCGAGCGGCGTGGACGTGCCATGCGCGTTCAGATAATTCACCTGATCGAGGTTGATGCCTGCGTTCTTCAACGCCGCCAGCATGCAGCGGCGCGCGCCGTCGCCGTCTTCCAGCGGGGCGGTCATGTGATAGGCGTCGCCGCTCATCCCATAGCCGCTGACTTCGGCGTAAATCTTCGCGCCGCGTGCCTTCGCGTGCTCGTACTCTTCGAGCACCATGACGCCGGCGCCCTCGCCCAGCACGAAACCGTCGCGATCCTTGTCCCACGGACGGCTCGCCGTGGCCGGATCGTCATTGCGTTGCGACAGCGCGCGCGCCGCCGCAAAGCCGCCGACGCCGAGCGGCGATACGGTCGATTCTGCACCACCCGCGATCATCACGTCCGCGTCGCCGTATTCGATCAGGCGCGACGCCTCGCCGATACAGTGCAGGCCCGTGGTACAGGCCGTGACGATAGCCAGATTCGGACCCTTGATGCCGAACTTGATCGACAGATGGCCGGAGATCATGTTGATGATCGACGCCGGCACGAAGAACGGCGAAATACGGCGCGGGCCGCGATTGAGCAGTTCGGTTTGCGTCACTTCGATCATCGGCAAGCCGCCGATGCCCGAACCAACCACCACGCCGATACGCTCCGAATTCTCGTCGGTGACTTCGAGGCCGCTGTCCTGCATCGCCTGGATGCCTGCAGCCACGCCGTAGTGGATAAACGTATCCATGTGGCGCGCTTCCTTACCGGGGATGTAGTCCTCGATATTGAAGCCCTTCACCTCGCCGGCAAAACGAGTCGAAAAGTTCGACGCATCGAACTTCGTGATATTGGCAATACCCGACTTGCCGGCGACCAGATTGGCCCAGCCGTCGGCAACATTATTGCCAACAGGCGAAATCAGCCCCAGGCCTGTAACAACAACACGACGGCGGCTCACGGTAACCCCTTTTTCATAGATGACAAAAGCAAAAGCCACAGCGGCCACAGGAATGTGCCCTGTGTGCCCTGTGGCTGTTAAGCGCCCCCACGCCCGGTGCTTCGCACCAAGCCACCCCGACGGGTGAAATCCCCCAAAAGGACTTCCTGCGGGGCGGAAAACGCGGGGCGGCCCGGCGTTTTCCTGAAAGTCGGCAATCGCGCGAAAAGTTGCGCTGTCAACATCGCTGGCTCCTGCACGGCGAAAGGCACGGCAAAAAGCGCCAACCCTGCTGGCGTCGGCAACCGACACGGCAGGGCGTCATACGCCGCCAACGCAGAAACGCAGGCGCGAATGACCTTAGGCCTTGACGTTTGCGCGAGCGTAGTCGATCGCTTGCTGAACGGTAGTGATCTTCTCGGCTTCTTCATCCGGAATTTCCATGCCGAATTCGTCTTCGAGGGCCATCACGAGTTCAACGGTGTCGAGCGAGTCGGCGCCGAGGTCGTTCACGAACGAAGCTTCGTTCTTGATCTCAGCTTCTGCAACGCCCAGTTGTTCTGCGACGATCTTCTTGACGCGCTGTTCGATATTGTCCATTACCCCTCCAAGGGAAAAGAAGTTCAAAAATACAGGTGCGCGCATTTTATCAGGTTTGACCCGGCAAAAAAGCGGCGCATCGGGTTGCTGTCAAGGCATGCGCCTTACGCATTTACAAACGCATCAAGGCGCGGATAGTAACCGAATTTGGTTACGACATGTACATTCCGCCGTTCACATGCAATGTCGTGCCCGTGATGTAGCCGGCTTGCGGCGACGCCAGAAAGGCCACGGCGTGCGCGATGTCTTCCGGGCTGCCGAGACGCCCCAGCGGAATCTGCGTCTTCAGCGCCGTTTGCTGTTCTTCCGGCAAGGTCCTGGTCATGTCGGTATCGATGAAACCCGGCGCGACGCAATTCACCGTGATGCCGCGACTGCCGATCTCGCGTGCAAGCGCGCGGGTCATGCCCGCCACACCCGCTTTCGCGGCGGCGTAATTGACTTGCCCCGGGTTGCCGGCCGAACCGACCACGGATGTGATGTTGATGATGCGGCCACCCTTCGCCTTCATCATGGGACGCAGCACTGCGCGCGACAGGCGGAACACCGATTTGAGGTTGGTGTCGATCACCGCGTCCCAATCGTCGTCCTTCATGCGCATGGCGAGTTGATCCTGCGTGATGCCGGCGTTATTCACCAGCACATGCAACGCGCCGAATTCCTTCACCGTACCGTCGATCAGCGCTTCCGCTGCGGCCGCGTCGTTCACGTTAAGCACTGCGCCTCGGCCGCTCGCACCGGCTGCGTTAAATGCTTCGCTGATGGCGGCCGCGCCGCTTTCGCTGGTTGCCGTGCCGATCACCGTCGCGCCCTGGCGCGCCAGTTCCAATGCGATTGCTCGCCCAATACCGCGCGAAGCGCCGGTCACGATTGCGATCTGCTTGTCGAGAGTCTTTTCCATCTGTCAGTCCGGATGCCCTTCGGAGGGCTGATTGATTCTTGATGCGCAGTCCTGACGCCGCCGCGAAGCGCCTGCTGCCAGACGCGGTGCGACGTTGCGTTCAGCCTGCCTTCACGAGTTTGAGCGTCTCTTCGAGCGAAGCCGGATCGAAGATCGAGGCACCGACCAGGTTGCCGTCGATACGCTTGGTCAAACCCGCAAGGACCTTGCCCGGACCACATTCGATCACGTGCGTGACGCCTTGAGCCGACATGGCCTGAACGCTTTCGACCCAGCGCACCGCGCCGGCCGCCTGGCGCACCAGTGCGTCTTTGATCGCGGCCGGTTCGTTGACCACGGCGACGTCCACGTTGTTGATGACCGGAATAGCCGGCACCTGCACGTCGACGCTCGCCAGGTACTCGCGCAACTGGTCCGACGCGGGCTTGAGCAGCGACGAGTGGAACGGCGCCGAGACCGGCAACGGCAACGCGCGCTTGGCGCCCTTCGCCTTCGCGACCTCGCAGGCCTTTTCGACCGCAGCCTTGTTGCCCGCGATCACGACCTGCGCCGGCGCATTGAAATTGACCGCTTCGACGACACCCGCAACCGACGCTTCAGCGCACACCGCGCGCACCGTATCGTCGTCGAGACCGAGAATCGCGGCCATTGCGCCTTCACCGACCGGCACCGCCGTTTGCATGGCTTGCGCGCGAAACCGCACGAGCGGTACGGCATCGCGAAACGCAATCGCGCCCGCCGCGACCAGCGCGGTGTATTCGCCCAGGCTGTGGCCCGCGACGATTGCCGGCTTCGGGCCGCCAGCCTGCAGCCACGCGCGATACATGGCGTACGAGGCAGTCAGCATGACCGGCTGGGTATTGGTGGTGAGGTTCAGATCTTCGGCAGGGCCTTCGGCGATCAGCTTGCCGAGGTCCTGATTGAGCGCATCGGAGGCTTCCTGAACCGTCTCACGCACGACCGCCTGATCGGCGAATGCGTTGAGCATGCCGACCGACTGCGAACCTTGCCCAGGAAAAACGAACGCAAATTTCATATCGTCCCCAAAATCGATGTTGTCAGATGTGGGTGGCGCGCCCGGTTGACGCGAGCGCGCTCAAGCGTAGTCGAGCGCCGCGAAGGGCGCTCGCCATCACGTCGCCGCTTTCAGTAGCGGATAACCGACGCGCCCCACGTGAAGCCGCCGCCGACGCCTTCGATCAGCACGTTCTGGCCGCGCTTGATGCGGCCGTCGCGCACCGCGACGTCGAGTGCGAGCGGAATGGACGCAGCCGACGTGTTGCCGTGCTCGCCCACTGTGACGATCATGCGTTCCTGCGGCAAACCGAGCTTGCGGCAGGTGCTTTGCATGATGCGGATATTCGCCTGATGCGGAATCAGCCAGTCGATCTGCTCAGCCGACAGATTGGCTTTCTCGAGCGCTTCGACCGCGACTTTTTCGAGCACGTTGACGGCGAGCTTGAACACGGCCTGCCCGTCCATATGCAGGAACGCGCTGCCGGATACCACACCGCCGTTCACGTTGCCCGGCGTGCAAAGAATGTTCGAATGGCTGCCGTCCGCGTGCAACGCGCTGGCAAGCACGCCCGGTTCGTCGGACGCCTGCAGGATCACCGCGCCCGCGCCGTCGCCGAACAGCACGCAGGTGGTCCGGTCCTTGAAGTCGAGAATGCGCGAGAAGGTTTCCGCGCCGATCACGAGCGCCGTACGATGCTGACCGCTGCGAATGAAGCTGTCCGCCGTCGCCACCGCATAGGCAAAACCCGAACAGACGGCCTGCACGTCGAACGCCGCGCCGTGGTTCCTGATGCCAAGCTTGTTCTGCAACAGGCACGCCGTGCTCGGAAACACGAAGTCGGGCGTGGAGGTTGCAACGATGATCAGGTCGATGGATTGCGGGTCGATATCCGCGGCTTCGATCGCGCGCTGCGAAGCGATGAACGCCAGATCGCTGGTCGTGACATCCGGTTCCGCGAAGTAGCGCGCGTGGATGCCGGTACGGGCGACGATCCACTCGTCGCTTGTCTCGATACCCTGCTCGGCGAGACGTTTCGCCAGATCCTGATTGGTGACGCGGTTGGGCGGCAGATAACTGCCCGTGCCCAGCACGCGGGAATAAATTGTCGATTGAGCCATTATGCCTTCGAGGATTGCGCAGCGTAGGGCTCGGCCGGCTGGCCTGCGATCGGGCTTGCGTGACCCGCACCGCTCGCGTCGCGCGCCGCCTGTTCGAGAGATCCCTCGTTCTCTTCCATCGCTCGCGCAAGGCGTTCCAGCACGCCGTTTTTGACGGCATCATACCCGCGTTTGATAGCCCACTCAAACCCGTAGGCATCCGCCGAACCGTGGCTTTTGATCACCAGCCCGCGCAGGCCGAGCAACGCAGCACCATTGTATTGCCGATGATCGACGCGTTTCTTGAAGCGCATCAATACCGGCAAGGCCAGCACCGCCATCACCTTGGTGAGCAAGGAGCGGCCGAACTCTTCCTTGATGATGTTGGACAGCATCTGCGCGAGGCCTTCCGACGTCTTCAGCGCGACATTGCCGACAAAACCGTCGCAGACGATCACGTCGACCGTGCCCTTGAAGATATCGTTGCCTTCAACGTTACCGTGAAAGTTAAGTGTACTCGCGCGCAGCAATTCGCCGGCACGTTTGATGGTGTCGTTGCCCTTGATGACTTCTTCGCCGATGTTGAGCAGGCCGATGGTGGGCCGCTCCTTGCCCTCGAGCGCGGACACGAGCGCATGCCCCATCTCGGCGAACTGCAGCAGATGCTGCGGCTCGCAGTCGACGTTGGCGCCCAGGTCGAGCATCATCGTGTAGCCGTTGGGGTTGGGCAGTGCCGACGCGATGGCCGGGCGTTCGATGCCCGACAGCGTTTTCAGCACGTAACGCGAGACTGCCATCAGCGCGCCGGTGTTGCCGGCGGAAATGCAGGCTTGCGCCTCGCCTTCCTTGACGCGGTTGAGCGCCACGCGCATGGATGAGTCTTTTTTCTTGCGCAGCGCGACTTCGACCGGATCGTCCATAGCGACGATCTCGGAAGCGGGCACGACGGTCAACGCCGGCAGGTCCTGAGCCTTCAACTTCTTCAACTGCGCACGAATCGCACTTTCAATGCCGACGAGCAGCAATTGCGCGTCGGGATGCGAACGGGCGAAGTTGACGGCAGCGGGAACGGTCACGGACGGGCCGTGGTCGCCTCCCATGCAATCTATCGTGAGCTTTACTGTCATGGAGTGCGACGAATTTCAGGCGCCCCGCATGGGATCGCAGCAAGCGTCAGAGCGCCAACTGCGATCGACACAAAAAAGCGGCAGTTGAATGCCGCCTTTTTGCCGAGCCGGGAAAATGTCAAGCGAGCCGATCGCCACGCGAAACGCCACAGGGCGCAACGCAGTGAAACGATTAGTCGTTCTTCGTCTTGACGACTTTCTTGCCGCGATAGTAGCCGTTCGGGCTAACGTGGTGACGCAAATGCACTTCACCCGTGCTCGGTTCCACGGCCAGCGGCGCTGCCGTCAGGAAATCGTGCGAACGGTGCATGCCGCGCTTGGACGGCGACTTCTTGTTTTGCTGAACTGCCATGACTAACTCCTAAAAATTTTTCGGATTCTAACACAGCCCGACCCGGTGTCCGCCACTGGCCGAATGGCCAATGCGCCCGCATCGCGCTCCAATGCAACTGTTCAGTGCTTCTTGTCGTCCGGCTCACCGCGCTTGAGACTCTGGAGCGCCGCAAACGGACTGGGCCGCTCGGGCTCGTCACCCTTGCCCGCTTCGTCCGGTGCGCTTTCGTCGCTCTCATCTTCCTCGCCTTCAGCACCGGCCACACCAGAAACGAGGCTCTCGTGCACTTCGGGGCAGACTTCGTGCTTGGGCACGAGCGGCAAGGAAAGCAGCAACTCTTCTTCGATCAAGTCGATGAGATCGAAATGGTTCGAGCCCACGATCACTTCGACTTCATCCTCGTCGAGCGGAAACTCTTCGGCTTCCGCCTCAGTGTTGACGACCCGATAAGTTGCGTCGACGTTGAATGCCTGCAGGTACGGCGTCATGCACCGCTGACATTCGAGCCATGCGGCGCCGTGAATCGCCAACCTCAAATAAGGCTGGGGACCCTCGGTGCCGTCGTCCTGCAATTCCGGCTGCGTCGTCCCTTCGGCTTGCCAGGTGAACGCGGTATCGCGGTCTGGCGCTTCTGCCGGGACTTCGTTTAACATGCGCGGCAGTTGCGAGACGCGCACGACACCCGCGGCCTGACGCCCACTCCGCGCAAATTCGAACAGATCGAGGTTATGCGGGTCGGGCAGACCTGCAGGGTTGCCAGGATGTTGAGTCATGTGCGCTCCTGCGTCGGCAAGGGTTTCGCCGAGGATATAACTGGTTTGCGAGACGACCTGCGAGCCCCATGCGTTGCGCACCGCAGCGTTACACGCCTGGCACACACCGAGACCCGCCTAGCGCAAGCATACCGATGAAAAGCCCGAAATCATATCCGTTTTGTCTTTTCGAGTCAAACACTTAAGCCCGTACATGCGCAAGCTTTGCGCCACCCTGTACGCCCCGCCTCCCTAGCCGTTGATTGCCCATGTCAGATTCCCTCAATCGCCCGCCACGCCTGATTCTGGCGTCGAGTTCGCCCTATCGCCGCGAACTGCTCCAGCGCTTGCGCGTGCCGTTCGATGTCGCCGTGCCCGCGATCGATGAGACGCCGCTCGCCGGCGAAACACCCGAAGTCACCGCGCTGCGGCTGGCACAAGCCAAAGCACGCGCGGTAGCCGGCGGACTGGGCGCAGGCGTTGCCGCGCTCGTGATCGGTTCCGACCAGGTCGCCACGTATGACGGCTTGCAGATCGGCAAACCAGGCACCCACGCCAACGCGCTGGCGCAACTCCAGGCGATGCGCGGCCGCGAAGTGCAGTTCCATAGCGCGCTGTGTCTGTTCGACAGCCGCTCAGGGACAGTGCAAGCCGTCGACGTGGTGACCCGCGTGCAATTCCGCGACCTGCCGGATGCCGCGCTGGAGGCCTATCTGCTGGCCGAAACGCCCTACGACGTCGCGGGCAGCGCCAAATCCGAAGGGCTCGGCATCGCGCTGCTCGAGGCCATTCATTCCGACGATCCCACCGCGCTCGTCGGCCTGCCGTTGATCGCACTGTCGCGCATGCTGCTCGCAGTGGGTTATCCACTATTGGGGGCCCAATGAGCGGCACGCTCTATCTGATCCCGAACACGCTGGGCGAAGGCGACGCCGAAGCGCTGGACGCCGTTCTGCCTGCGCCGGTACGCGCCCGCGCGGCTTCGCTTCACTACTACATCGGCGAAAACGCGAAAACCACGCGCGCGTTCCTGAAAAAAGTCGGCACGGAACGGCCGATCCAGGAAATCGAGATTCGCGAACTGAACGTCAACACACCGGCTGGAGAAATCGACAAGCTGCTCGCCCCGCTTCTGGCCGGCACCGACGCCGGCCTGGTTTCCGAAGCGGGCTGCCCGGCAGTCGCCGACCCTGGCGCCCTACTGGTGCGGCGGGCCCATGAACGCGGCGTGAAGGTCGTGCCGTTTGTGGGCCCGAGCTCGATTCTGCTGGCTTTGATGGCTTCGGGGCTCAACGGCCAGAGTTTTGCGTTCCACGGATACCTGCCGGTCGACGCCACGGAGCGGGCCAAGCGCCTGCGAGACCTCGAACAGCAGTCGCGCAAAGGCAAGCAGACGCAGATTTTCATCGAGACGCCCTACCGGAACCGGGCGCTGCTCGATACGTTACTGGCGACGTGCGCACCTTCCACGCTCGTTTGCGTGGCGGTCGATCTGACGCTGGAAACGGAGACGATCGTCAGCCGCACCGTGACTGACTGGAAGAAGAAACCTGCGATCGACCTGCACAAGCGGCCAGCTATTTTTCTGATCCTGGCCGTTTGATCGAGGCCGGAGAGAAATAACCGCGAAAGCCCCGTGCGATCGTCGATCGCGCGGGCTTTCGCAGGGCTTTTCGCCTGAGCCTCAGTGCCTCAGTACATCAACGCACGTTCAGCTTCCCGCCAAGGGCCATCGCATGAACCGCGCCGCTGCCGACGGCTGCGCCGAATTTGCGCGCAACGCGGTCCGTAATGCTCTCTTTCACCGTGTAATCGACGATATCCGGCGCCTTGAAGAGGTCGCGGGCCACATAATCCGTGTCGCCGAAGCCGTCCGCGAGACCGAGTTCGACGCTTTTTTGCCCTGTCCAGAAAAGACCGGAGAACATGTCCGGCGTTTCATGCAGCCGCTTGCCGCGCCCCTGGCGGACCGCGTCGATGAACTGCGCGTGGATCTGATCGAGCATGTCTTGCGCATGTTCATCCATCTTCGGCGTTTCCGGCGAGAACGGATCGAAAAAGCCCTTGTTCTCACCCGATGTGTGCAGACGCCGCTGAATCCCCAGCTTGTCCATCAGGCCGGTAAAACCGAAGCTGTCCATCAGCACGCCGATCGAACCGACGATACTCGCCTTGTCCACGTAGATCTTGTCGGCGGCCGCGGCCGCGTAATATCCGCCGGACGCGCACATGTCGCCGACGACGGCATACAGCGGAACGGACGGATACTTGGCGCGCAGGCGGCGGATTTCGTCGTAGATGATGCCTGCCTGCACCGGGCTGCCACCGGGGCTATTGCAACGCAGGATCACGCCAGCCGTGCCCGCGTCGTCAAATGCGCTTTCTAGCGCAGTGTTGATATCTTCGGCGTTTGCGTTCGTATCCGCTGAGATTTCGCCGTCAAGCGTCACCATAGCCGTATGACGGCCGGTGGCAGCGACCTTGTCGCCCGAAAAATCGATGGCGGCCCAGATCGCCAGCAGCAAGATGACCAGAAACACGAAGCGGAAAAAGATTCGCCAGCGCCGTGCCGCGCGCTGCTCGTTGATCGCGGCAAGCGCAATGCGCTCGAGCGCCGCGCGTTCCCAGCCGGGTTCATCGGCAGGCGTGCGGGGGCGGCCTGTCAGGGACGGTTCCTTCGGCTCGGGAGTCAAATTGTCGGACATGCGGTGCAGTGGAAAGGTCGAAGAAGAGGAAAAATCAGGGGGTGGCGGGGCGCAGTTCGCCGTCAGGCAGCCAGAAAACGGCGCGGCCTTCCGGCGTATCGCGCTCGTCCACCTGGACGGGCCGCAATCTGCCGCCGCGGCACGGACCGCCGACGCATTTGCCCGTATCCGGCGCGTAAATCGCGCCATGTGTGGCGCACATCAAGTATAAACCGGACGATTCGAAGAACTGGCCCTCGGCCCAGTCCAGTTCCATTGGGACGTGGGCGCAGCGGTTCAGGTAGCCGTATGCACGGCCATCATAGCGAACAAAAAACACGACGACGTCGCCGCCGCCGAGTTTCGCCTCACGACGCACGCCCGTGCCGCCGTCGACCAGTTCCGCCGACGCGCAAATGCGAACCGCCTTCGCCGCTTCTGTCGACTGCTCGCTCATGCGTTCTCTCGCAGCCAGCCCGACAGCACACCGACGCTCGATGCAACGAACTTCGGCGCTAACGCGCTCAACGACCCCTCAGGATGCGCCCCATATGTGACACCAATGCCCGCGACGCCCGCATTGATCGCCATTTGCAGATCATGCGTGGTGTCGCCGACCATCACCGTGCGCGCATTGTCCTGCCCCAGTTCGCGCGTCAATTCGTGCAGCATGGCCGGGTGCGGCTTCGAGAAAGTCTCGTCGGCGCAGCGGGTACCGTCGAACAGGCTCGTGAGGCGCGACTGGTCGAGCGCGCGATTCAGCCCGACGCGGCTCTTGCCGGTCGCCACGGCCAGCAGATAGCCCAGATCGCGCAATTCCTGCAGCATTTCGCGCACGCCGGCGAAAAGCTCGGTGGTTTGATCCTTGACCAGATAATGGAAGCGATAACGCTCGGCGAGCTGCGGATAGTCCGCCGGATCGAGTGTGGGCGCGGCAATCTGCAGCGCGTCGCGCAAACCGAGACCGATGACGTAGCTGGCCGCCTCGTCGGCCGGAACCGGCAAGCCGAGATCGCGGCACGCCGCCTGGATGCTGCGCGTGATGTGCGCGGTCGAATCCATCAGCGTCCCGTCCCAGTCGAAGACAATCAGGTCAAATTGCTCTCTAGCCATGCGGTGTCGTCTCCGGGTGTGACCCATTTCGTGATTCGTTGAGCTGCGCGATGAAGCTGCGGCATTCGGGCGGCAGCGGCGCCTCGAACTGCAGCGGCTCACCGGTTGCCGGGTGCGTGAGCTTCAGCCGGTACGCGTGCAGGAACATGCGCTTCAGACCAGGATTGGCGTTGGCGCGCGCCAGCGCCTTGTTCAGCGCGAAGTCGCCATATTTGGCGTCGCCGACGATCGGCAATCCCAAATGCTGCAAATGAACACGAATCTGATGCGTGCGCCCCGTCTTCAGTTCCGCCTCGAGCAGCGCATACTCCGGCCAGCGGTCGATCAGATTGAAAACCGTGTGCGACGCGAGGCCGTCCGGCTGAACGCGAACACGCCGTTCGCCGTCCGCGGTCAGGTATTTGTGCAACGGCTCCCTGACCGCGCGGCGGCGGCCCCAGTCACTCGCCCACTCGCCGTGAACGCAAGCATAGTAGCGCTTATCCATTTTGTTCTCGCGAATCTGCTCGTGCAGATTGACGAGCGCCGAGCGCTTTTTGGCGAGCATCAGAATGCCGGAGGTCTCCCGATCCAGCCGATGCACCAGCTCGAGGAATTTCGCCTGCGGACGCGCCTCGCGCATCTGCTCGATCACGCCGAACGCGACGCCGCTGCCACCGTGCACGGCCACGCCGGCAGGCTTGTCGATGACAAGCAGATGCTCGTCTTCAAAAATGATCCTGAAATGAGCGGCAGGCACCGGCGCCTGAGCGGCCGCTTCACTGGGCTGGGCGACGCGAATGGGCGGCACACGCACCAGATCGCCCAGTTCGAGACGGTACTGCGCGTCTATCCGGCCCTTATTCACGCGCACTTCGCCGCTGCGCAGGATACGGTAAATATGGCTTTTCGGGACACCTTTGCAGACACGTAACAGGAAGTTGTCGATGCGCTGTCCGGCCGCACTGTCGTCGATCTCGATCATCGAGACCTGGTCGCTTGCGACCGATTTCTGGGATATTTTGCCTAACTCTTTCATTCTGAATATAATTTGCCCAGCAGTCTGCGGCGGCCGGCGCAGTGTTCGGAATTCGGGCGGATTGCGCAGGCGCAAGCGATAAACCGTTATTTTACTTGCGCCGGGGTCTGGTTGCTCACCCTGAAAATGAGATGCAACAAGTTGCACGCACGAGGTCAGTGCCCGGCAGGGACGGCGCCCACAGGCGCGTTCGGTCAAGGTCGGCTTCGACGGTAACGGAATTTTGGTAAAAAAGAATTTAACTTTCAGCTTCGGTATCGGGCGGTATGACGCCCTGCTGTACGAAGCTGCAGGTTGCGAAAATACGGCGTGCGCCCGAGGCGTCTTGTAGAAAGTACAAGACATGGCGACGTCAAAATGAGGCGAGACACCCCCAGCAGGAAAAGACGCGCCGACTGCGCGAACTTCCCGCTGCGGCACGGCCGCAGCCTTCGACCCTCCGGTCACGCGCCCAGTTGGCGCACCGGCGCGAGTGGACGAAGTCTCATGAAGGTCTGCCGGCAGAACCCGCGGCGTGTCGGGTCGTTATTTGAAGCCGTGTTCGCATGTGCCCTGCGGCACCGCGCCCATTTTTCAATGGGCCGGGCCCTCTCAGGCAATTCTCCCGCCAGTTTTCCCGCTCCAGCGTGCTTGTGAAAACACAATAAGGCGCGGCATGCCGCTGCCCGCTTCGCTCTCGCGGCTGACAACCGCGCAGCGGAGAGGCTGGCTAAGCCGCTCTGGAGCCGTTCAATGAAACGAATGTTGTTCAACGCGACGCAGCAGGAAGAACTGCGCGTCGCCATCGTCGATGGGCAAAAACTCATCGATATCGACATCGAAACCGCCGGGCGCGAACAGCGCAAAGGCAATATTTACAAGGGCATCATTACCCGCATCGAGCCTTCGCTCGAAGCCTGTTTCGTCAACTACGGCGAAGACCGCCACGGCTTCCTGCCGTTCAAGGAAGTCGCCCGCCAGTATTTCCGCGACGGCGTCGACATGCGCTCGGCGCGCATCCAGGACGCCCTCCGTGAAGGCCAGGAACTGATCGTTCAGGTCGAAAAGGAAGAGCGCGGCAACAAGGGCGCAGCCCTCACCACCTTCATCTCGCTCGCCGGCCGGTATCTGGTTCTGATGCCGAACAACCCGCGCGGCGGCGGCGTGTCGCGCCGGATCGAAGGCGACGACCGTCAGGAACTTCGCGAAACCATGGCGCAGCTGCAATTGCCGGAAGGCATGAGCATCATCGCGCGCACGGCCGGCATTGGCCGCAGCGCCGAAGAGCTGCAGTGGGACCTGAACTACCTGATGCAATTGTGGCGCGCCATCGAAGCCGCGTCGCAAAGCGGTTCGAGCGGCCAGCCGATGCTGATCTATCTCGAATCGAGCCTCGTGATCCGCGCGATTCGCGACTATTTCCAGCCGGATATCGGCGAAATCCTGATCGACACCACCGAAATTCATGACCAGGCACGCGCCTTCATGGATATCGTGATGCCGGACAATGTCAGCAAGGTGAAGCGGTATCACGACGACGTGCCGCTCTTCTCGCGCTTCCAGATCGAACACCAGATCGAAACCGCGTATTCGCGCACGGTGCCGCTGCCCTCGGGCGGCGCGATCGTGATCGACCACACCGAAGCACTGGTCGCGATCGACGTGAACTCGGCCCGCGCCACCAAGGGCGCCGACATCGAGGAAACCGCCGCGCGCACCAACCTCGAAGCTGCCGACGAAGTCGCCCGCCAGTTGCGCCTGCGCGATCTGGGCGGCCTGATCGTGATCGACTTCATCGACATGGAATCGGCCAAGAGCCAGCGCGAAGTCGAGCAACGCCTGAAAGACGCGCTCAAGCACGACCGTGCGCGCGTCCAGATGGGCAAGATCTCACGTTTCGGCCTGATGGAACTGTCGCGTCAGCGTCTGCGTCCGGCGCTGTCCGAAGGCAGCCATGTGACCTGCCCGCGCTGCAACGGCACGGGTCATATTCGCGATACCGAATCGTCCGCGCTGCAAGTGCTGCGGATCATTCAGGAAGAAGCAATGAAGGAAAACACCGCGGCAATTCATTGCCAGGTGCCGGTCGAAGTCACTGCCTTCCTGCTGAACGAAAAGCGCGCTGAAATCAACAAGATCGAGTCGCGTTTCAAAGTCAATGTCGTCCTGATTCCGAACAAGCATCTCGACACGCCGCATTACAAGCTCGAGCGTCTGCGTCACGACGACGCGCGCCTCGACGAACCGCGCGCTTCGTGGAAGATGGCCGAAGAAGCGGCCCGCGAACTCGAATCGGAAACCGGCTACAGCAAGCGCACCGAAGAAGTGAAGCCGAAGCAGGAAGCGGCGGTCAAGGGCATCACGCCTGAAAAACCGGCGCCGAGCGCGCCGGTTCGACCGGTCGCCGCCCCGGCTCCGGTCGCGGTCACGCCGGCGAGCGGCGGCTTTATCGGCTGGTTGAAGAATCTGTTCGGCATGCAGCCGGCGGCACCGGCGCCCGCTGCGCCGGCTACGACCGACAAACAGACGCGTCCGCAGCGCAGCGAACGCACGGAGCGCGGTGAGCGCACCGGCGAACGCGGCGGCGAGCGCAACCGCAACCGCCGTGGCGGCGCAGGCGGCCGCGACGCAGCGGGCCGTGGCGAAGGCACGACCGCCACCGGCGGCCGTCCGGTTCAGGGCCAGCAGTCGTCGCAGCGCCGCGAGGAACGCGAACCGCGTGAAGCGCGCGAAGGGCGTGAAGCACGCGAGCCGCGTGGCAACCGTGAGCCGCGTGAGGCCCGCGAAGGCCGTGAACCGCGCGAAACGCGCGAAACGCGTGAACCACGTGAAAGTCGCGAGGGCCGCGAGAACCGCGATCGCGACAACCGCGGCAACGAGCGTGCGGAAACCGTCGAGGGCGCACCGCGCGCCGAACGTGGCGAGCGTCCGGAGCGTGGCGAACGCCGTGAACGGGGCGAACGTGCCGAGCGCGGCGAACGCCGCAAGCCGCAAGCGGAAGCCGCGGACGCACTGACCCAGAGCGACGCGCAAACGGCGGAAGAACTGGCGCAAAACCAGACCGCCTTGGGCGAAAACGGCGCGCCGGTCGATCAGGAAGCCGTGGCGCGTGAAGGTGAAGAGCGCCGCCGCCGCCGTCGCGGCCGTCGTGGCGGCCGTCGCGAGCGCGAAGAAGACGTGAACGGCAACCTGGCAGCGGACGTCGCGGAAGCTGAAGGCGAGAACGCCGCCGTGACCGACGAAGCGCAGGTGCTCACCGCACGTCAGCCCGTCGAGCGCAAAACGGAAGCCAACGAGGCGAAGGACGTGACACCGGTGGAGGTGGTGGTCGCTGCTGTCGCGACTGAAACCGCCGTGGTCAGCGAACTGCACGCTGCGACCGAAACGCCGGCTCTCGCCGTCGAGAAGGCAGCGAAGGCGGAAGCGGTTGTCCCGGTGGCGCAAGCGCCGGCGGCTACGGCAGTCGCCGAGCCGGTTGCCGAAACGGTTGCGCCGGCCGCTGCCGCGCCGGTCGAAGCCGCGCAAGCTGTGCCGGCCGCCAGCGAAACGGTTTCGCCGGCTGAACCGGTCGCACGTGTCGAAGCGCCGGCTCAGGCCGAGCCCGAAGCGCCGGCAGTTACGCCGTCGCCGGTCGAAGCGCACGCCGCGCCGGCTCCGATCGAAACCGCGGCTCCGGCGGCGGTGGTCGAAGCACAGGCCATTCAGCCTGCGCCGCATGCCGGGATCGTTGAAGCGCAGCCGGTCGTGGCCGGCGCTGCAACGGTGGTCGAGCCGGTAGTGGCCGAATCCGCGCCGGTAGCCGCCGTCGCGCCACAGGCACCGCAGCCAGCACGTCATGACGCCGTGTCGGCGGAAGCTCTGAAGCCGGTGCTGGAACAAGCCGGTCTCGTCTGGGTGAACACCGACGCCGACAAGCTGCGTGCGGCTCAGGAAGCGGCTGCGCAGACCGTCAAGCCGGCTCGCGTAGTACGCGAACGTAAATCGTTGCCGCCGCTCGACAGCGCGCCGATGCAACAAGTGGAAACGGGCAAGCACGCGCAGTAAGCGGCCTCGCCCCGCCCCCCGGAAAGCCCGCCTTCATGGCGGGCTTTTTTATGCGCGCCGCGGCCCGCGCGCGCCGTGCTATGCCGCTCCCCGTATACCCCGACACGGCCAGGGGTGCCACTGCCGCCGGAGGCATTTCCGATAGAATGAATGTCTGGCTTTGATTTAAAGCACTAACCGAAGCAATTCATGTCCCGACGCATCATCCCTGTTGCCGATCTCAGTGCCGTGCCGGTGATTGCCGGCCCCGTGCAGACGCCCAGCGGCGCGCTGCACGACACGCTCGCGCGCCCGTTGCGCGATCTGCGCATTTCGGTCACGGATCGCTGCAATTTCCGGTGCGTCTACTGCATGCCCCGCGCGGTGTTCGACAAGGACTACACGTTCCTGCCGCACAGCGCGTTGCTGAGCTTCGAGGAAATTGAACGGCTGGCGCGGATCTTCGTCGCGCATGGCGTCGAAAAAATCCGTCTGACGGGCGGCGAACCGCTGCTGCGCAAGAATCTGGAGTTCCTGATCGACCGGCTCGCGCGCCTGACCACGCCGGCAGGCCGCCCGCTCGATCTGACGCTGACCACCAACGGTTCGCTGCTGGAGCGCAAGGCACGCAGCCTGAAGGACGCCGGTCTGACCCGCGTCACGGTGAGTCTGGACGCGCTCGACGACACACTGTTTCGCCGCATGAACGACGCCGACTTCGCCGTTGCCGACGTGCTGGACGGCATTGCCGCCGCGCATGCGGTAGGCCTCGCGCCGGTCAAGGTGAACATGGTCGTCAAACGCGGCACCAACGACGGCGAAATCGTGCCGATGGCGCGTCATTTCAAAGGTTCGGGCGCGGTACTGCGCTTTATCGAATACATGGACGTCGGCACCTCGAACGGTTGGAATATGACCGAAGTGCTCCCGTCCGCCGACGTGGTCACCCGCATCGCCGAACACTTCCCGCTCGCGCCGCTCGAAGCGCACAGCGCCGCCGAGACCGCCCAGCGCTGGGGTTATGTGGACGGCGGCGGTGAGATCGGCGTGATTTCGAGCGTGACGCGCGCCTTTTGCGGCAGTTGCACGCGAGCGCGTCTTTCCACCGAAGGCAAGCTCTATCTGTGCCTGTTCGCGTCGGCGGGGCACGACCTGCGCACGCTGGTGCGCAACGGTTCGGGCGATGCCGATATCGCCACTGCCGTCGCCGAAATCTGGCAAGGCCGCGGCGACCGCTATTCGCAACTGCGCGGCAGCCAGTCCGCCGATTCGCGCGTTCGCGACGGCCGCCGGGTCGAAATGTCGTACATCGGCGGCTGAGCGGCGGCGCATGAAACCTGCACGCGAACACATTACCGGCCTTTTGCTCGCTGGCGGCCGCGGCACACGCATGGGCGGTGCCGACAAGGGCCTGCAAACGCTGCACGGCGAGCCGCTCGCCGCCCACGTGCTCGAGCGCCTCGCGCCGCAAACCGGCGCCCGGCTGATCAGCGCGAATCGTCATCTGGAGGCTTACGCCGCACTCGGTGCGCCGTTCGGCGCCACGGTCGTGGCCGATACGCTGGCCGGATTTCCAGGCCCGCTGGCAGGCCTGCTCGCCGGCTTGCGCGCAGCCGGAACCGGCTATGTGCTCAGCGCGCCCTGCGACTCGCCGTGGCTGCCCGCCGAACTGGCCGAGCGCCTCGCGCACGCGCTGGACTCCAACGGCGCCGACATCGCCACGGTCAGCACCACCGACGCGCACGGCCGGGTGTCCCTGCATCCGGTCTTCGCGCTGTTGCGCAGAGATCTCGCGGACGATCTATCGGCCTTTCTGGAAGCCGGCGAGCGCAAAGTCCGCACGTGGTACGCGCGCCACAAGACGGTGGAAGTCGTCTTTACCGACGAGCGCGCGTTTTACAATATCAATTCGCTACAAGAACTCGCCGACCTCGAACGTGATTGAGGCCCCGGTTGAAATTCCGCTCCGGCCGCGCGGCAACTGCCGCTGCCGCCCCCGGCCGCGACGTCCAGCTCTTCATGACCACGCTTAACGAATTCTCCCGCTGCGTCGCGCAGTACGATCCTCACGCGCTACCCGTCCCGGCCGCTCAGGCGATTGTTCGCCAGTGGGCCGCACCGGTCACGGCCATTGAACGCGTGCCGCTGCGCGACGCGCTCGACCGCGTGCTCGCGGCCGATATCGTGTCGCCGATCGACGTCCCCGCCCACGACAACTCCGCGATGGACGGCTACGCGTTCAACCGCGCGGCACTCGCCGGCGGCGGCGCCGGCGTCGAGCTGGCCGTGGTCGGCAAAGCGCTGGCCGGGCACCCGTTCACGGGCCGCGTCGAAACCACACAATGCGTGCGCGTCATGACCGGCGCCTGCATGCCTGCCGGCTGCGACACGGTCGTGCCGCAGGAACTCGTCGAGCGCGCCGCCGGCGCCAGTTCGATCCGCTTCGCCGCCAACGCCGTGGCGGCCGGCGCGAACCGCCGCCTCGCCGGCGAAGATCTCGCACGCGGTCATATTGCGTTGCGGGCGGGCCGCATCATGCGCGCGTCGGACCTCGGTTTGCTGGCCTCGCTCGGCATCGGCGAAATCAGTGTCAGGCGGCGTTTGCGCGTCGCCTTCTTTTCGACCGGCGACGAATTGCGCTCGCTCGGCGAACCGCTCGGCCCGGGCTGCGTGTACGACAGCAACCGCTACACGCTGTTCGCCATGCTGCGGCGCCTGAATATCGACACGCTCGATCTCGGCGTGGTGCGCGACGAGCCGGCCGCGATGGAAGCCGCCCTGCGCAGCGCCGCGGCGAGCGCCGACGTGGTGCTGACCTCGGGCGGCGTCTCGGTCGGCGAGGCGGATTTCACCAGGCAGCTGCTGCAGACTTTCGGCGACGTCGCCTTCTGGAGTCTCGCCATGCGGCCGGGCCGCCCGCTTGCCTTCGGCCGCGTCTGGTCCGGCGAACGGCCGGGTCTTGGGCTTCCCGCGTTATTCTTCGGTTTGCCGGGCAATCCGGTCGCCGTGATGGTGACCTTCTATCAGATCGTGCGCGAAGTGCTGCTGCTGATGTCGGGCGCCACACCGCAACCGCTGCCGGTCATTCACGCCGTGAGCCGGCAGGCGATCCGCAAACGCGCCGGCCGCACCGAGTTCCAGCGTGGCGTCGCCGAACCGGACGCGCACGGACAATGGCATGTCACGCCAACCGGCTCGCAAAGCTCGGGCGTGCTGAGTTCGATGAGCGAAGCCAACTGCTTCATCGTGCTCGGACACGATGAAGGTGAGATTGGCGAAGGCGAACGCGTCGCGATCATGCTGTTCGACGGTCTCATCTGACGCCCGGCTCGCGGCACGCTCTCACCAGCGGTGAACAGGCAGTCAACAGGCGGCTCATTTACAGCTTCACCCATTACCACTACGACACACGGGTTTGACTTACATGAAAAAACAGATCTCGTTCATTGCACCGGGACAGACGGCCAAAGCACTGATCCTCGTGTACCTGACGTTTTCGGTACCGATCGTGCTGCTGGGCGTACTGGTCGCGTTCGTGCGCTATGGCTCGGTGGAGCTGAGCACGGTGTTCAGCGCGCTGCTGCTGAATGCGATTCTCGGCTTCATCCTGCTGTGGATCGCATGCCACGCATACAACTGGGTTGCGTCGCGCTTCGGCGGTATTGAAATCCAGCTGACCGACGCCCCGGAAGAAGCGTAATGCCCGCGACGATCCGTGCCGCCACGCCCGCGGATACCGGCGCGATCTTCGCGCTGACGTACGAGCTCGCGGAATTCGAAAGCCTCACGCATGTGTTCGTCGCGACCGAAGAAGGCCTGCACGACGCGCTGTTCGGCGCGCGGCCTTCCATCGAGGCGCTGGTCGCGGAAAACGAAAGCCGCATCGTCGGCTATGCGCTGTTCTTCCACAACTACTCGAGTTTCGTCGGCAAGCGCGGACTGTATCTCGAAGACGTCTATGTACAACCCTCGCAACGCGGCAGCGGTCTGGGCACCGCATTGCTTCGGCGCCTCGCCGCACTGGCGGTGGAACGGCAATGCGGGCGGTTCGAATGGACCGTGCTGGACTGGAACCGGCAGGCCATCAGCTTCTACGAAAAGATGGGCGCGACCGTCATGCCGGACTGGCGCGTGGTGCGCCTGACGGGTAACGCGCTCGAACAGCTGGCGGCGGGGGCTGACGCAGGTCAACCTCTCGCGCCTGCCCCATCACCTCTGCGTTAACCCAGTACCCTCATTGCTCTTCGGGTTCCACACCCGACAGCGCGTCGCCGAGCAACCCGCTCGCTTCCTCGCCAGGCAATGCCTCGACGTCGCGCAATCTGCGGCTCATGACACGGGTGCGCGTTTCCGCCGCCTCGATGGAACGCGTGACGGTTTCCAGTTGCGCCTTTGTTTTGGCCAGCACATCACCGAACTTGCCGAACTCCGTTTTCACCGCGCCGAGCACCTGCCACACCTCGCTCGAGCGCTTTTCGATCGCGAGCGTGCGGAAACCCATCTGCAAGCTATTGAGCAAGGCGGTCAGCGTGGTCGGCCCCGCAATCGTCACACGGTAGTCGCGTTGCAGCAGGTCCGTGAGGCCCGGCCGACGCAATACCTCTGCGTATAAACCTTCGGTCGGCAGGAACAGCAACGCGAAATCCGTGGTGTGCGGCGGCGACACGTACTTCTCGGCGATCGTGCGTGCCTCGGCGCGAATCCGCGCTTCGAGCGCGCGTGACGCTTCTTCCACCGCGACCGGATCGGCGCGCTCCTGCGCTTCGATCAGACGCTCGTAGTCTTCGCGCGGAAACTTGGCGTCGATGGGCAGCCAGACCGGCGTGGCCGCAGCGCCAGCCTCCGCGCGCCCCGGCAGCCTGATCGCAAACTCGACGCGCTCCGTGCTCTTCGGCACCGTCGCGATGTTCTTCGCGTACTGATCCGCGGTGAGCAGTTGTTCGAGCAACGCTTCCAGTTGCACCTCGCCCCACGTGCCGCGTGTCTTCACATTGGTGAGCACCTTCTTCAGATCGCCGACGCCCGCCGCCAGCGTCTGCATCTCGCCCAGACCGCGATGGACCTGCTCGAGCCGGTCGGACACCAGCTTGAACGACTCACCCAGACGCTGTTCGAGCGTGGCGTGCAGCTTTTCGTCGACGGTGCGGCGCATCTCCTCCAGCTTGACCGAGTTGTTCGTCTCGATATCCTTCAGCCGCTGTTCGATGGTCGCCCGCACCTCGGCGAAACGGCGATCGTTCGCCTCCGTGAGCTGGCCAAGCTGCAGGCTCAGCGTGTCGCCGAACTGTTTGAGCGAGCGGCCCTGCTCGTCGCGCGCCTGCTGGGCCTGCGCCTGCAGACTGTGGCGCACGGCGTCGAGCTGCTGCGCGAATCCGTCGATCTTGCCGCCCTGCACCGTCGTCATACTGCTGAACTGCGCGGCCAGCGTCTGCTGAAAATGCGCAAAGCCGCTGCTCTGCTCGGTACGCGACACGCGCGCGGTCTCGGCGATGTCATTGCGCAGTTGCCGTTCGAGGCGCTCATAGGCGTGCGCCTGCGCGTCGGTCGCGGCGTCCATGCGCTCGCTGAGCAGTTCGAAGTGTTCGCGGTTCCCGGCGCTATGACCGCGCATCAGCAAAGCCAGCGCGATGACCAATGCGACCGCCAGCACCGCGACGGCCGCCACCAGAATCATGGTCATGAACGCGCCTTGCCGATAACCCCGGGATTGACCGGATTCGGCGGCCGGCCCGCGCGCGGGCCTTCACCCAGCCCCGCGATCAGATTGTCCGCGGCAAGATTCGCCATAGCGCGGCGCGTGGCTTCGGTCGCGCTGGCAATGTGCGGCGTCAGCACGACATTCGGCACGCTCAGGAGGTCCCGATTCAGATTCGGCTCGCCTTCGAACACATCGAGACCGGCTGCTGCGATCTGCTTCGAGCGCAATGCCTCGACGAGCGCCGCGTCGTCGACAATGCCGCCGCGTGCGATGTTGGTAAGCGTCGCGCTCGGCTTCATCAGCGCGAGTTCGGCCGCGCCGATCGTGTGATGGTTTTCCTTCGTGTACGGAAGGACGAGCACGACGTGATCGGCGCGCCGCAACAGATCCTGCTTCGACACATATCCGGCGTTCAGCTCGGCCTCGATCTCCGGCGCGACGCGCGAACGATTGTGATAAATCACCTGCATGTTGAAGCCCTTCGCACGGCGCGCCAGCGCCTGGCCGATCCGGCCCATGCCGATCACGCCGAGCGTCGAGCCGTACAGATCGCTGCCGAGGAAACCGTCATACGTCCACTTCTGCCACTTGCCCGCGCGCAGCCAGTGCTCCGATTCGGCGATGCGGCGCGCCGCCGCCATCATCAGCGCCCAGCCGAAATCCGCCGTCGATTCGTTCAGCACGTCCGGCGTGTTGGTGCCGAGCACGTTAGCCGCGTTGAAGGCGGTCATGTCGAAGTTGTTGTAGCCCACCGCCATATTCGACACCACGCGCAGGCGCGGCGCCGCCGCGAGCACGGCAGCGCCAATCGGCTCGCCCGCGGTCAGCGCGCCGTCTTTGTCCGCGAGACGGCGTGTCAGTTCGTCAGCGGACAATACGTCGCCCTGATTCCAGTCGACGTCGAAATACTGTTTGAGCCGTTCGATCACATCGGGAAAGATCGGACGGGCGACGAGGATCTTCTGCATTGCAATTCTCCGTGTAGCGCGTCGAGTTCGATTGCCTCGACGTCAGAAAAAGAGCCAGCCGGTGACGAGGAAAAGCGGCAACAACACCGCGGCGGACCAGCCCAGATACGCGAAAAAACCCGGCATGCGAACGCCGCGCGACTCGGCGATCGCTTTCACCATGAAGTTCGGCGCATTGCCGATATACGTGTTCGCGCCCATGAACACCGCGCCCGCGGAGATCGCCGCGAGCGTGGTGGCGCCGGTGGTCATGAGCGCCTGCGCGTCGCCGCCGGCCAGGTTGAAGAACACGAGGTAAGTCGGCGCGTTGTCGAGAAACGAAGATAGCAGCCCGGTCGTCCAGAAGTACATCAGGTCGTGCGGCCGGCCCGATGCGTCGTTGACCAGATGGACGATGCCGGCGAAGGCCCCCGCCTCGCCCGCCCGCAGGATCGTGATGACCGGCGCGATCGTCACGAAGATGCCGGCGAACAGTTTGGCCACCTCTTCGATCGGCGCCCAGTTGAAGTCGTTGCCCGCGCGAGCCGCGCGCGGCGTGAGCGCCAACGAGAGCAACGTGACGCCGATCAGCGCGCCATCGCGCACGGCATTTTGCAGCGCGACGTGCGTGCCGAACACGTCGAACTCCACGCCCGGCTTCCATAGTCCGCTCAGCAGCACGAGCGCGACCACCGCGGCCAGAAGCACGAAATTGATCTTGCCGTCGATGCCGAGCAGCGACGAGTCGGGCGTGGGATCGAGAAAGCGCGAGCGCTCTTCTTCGCGCCGGTGAAAGTAGTACGAATCGAGCGCATGGAAACCGATCAGCAACACCCCGCAGACGAACAGCATCGGCAGCGCCAGATGCGTGGTGGTCCAGAAGAAACTCACGCCCTGCAGAAAGCCGAGAAAGAGCGGCGGGTCGCCCAGCGGCGAAAGCGAGCCGCCCGCGTTCGCCACCAGGAAGATGAAAAACACGACCACATGCACCACGTGCTTGCGATTGTCGTTGGCGCGCAGCAACGGGCGGATCAGCAGCATGGCCGCGCCAGTCGTGCCCATGATGCTCGCGAGCAACGTGCCGAGCGCGAGAATCCCGGTGTTCAGACGCGGCGTGCCGTGCAGATTGCCGCGCACGCAGATCCCGCCCGCCACCGTGTACAGCGCCGTCAGCAGCACAATGAACGGAATGTATTCTTCGAGCAGCGCATGCACGAGCGTGCCGAACGCGACGCCGGTACCGAAGCTGAGTGCGAACGGCACGAGGAACACGAGCGCCCACGCAGCCGCGATCTTGCCGAAATGGTGATGCCAGAACACCGGCGCGATCAGCGGAAACACCGCGATCGACAGCAGCATGGCCGCGAACGGCAGCCCCCACAACGCCGACATGGCGGCGCCGTCAAGCGTGGCGGCGGAGGCCAGTTGCGGCCAGCCAGCCAGCGTCAATGCAGCCGCGAGCCCCATGCCCGTGCAGACGGCACGTCCTTTCATAGCGTTTGAAGTCCTTGTTATTGCCGGCGGCCACGCGTGAGCACATGCGCCCCGTGGCACAGCCGCGCTTGCCGCTCAGACGCCCTGCACGACAATCACATGCACCCGGTAAGGCCCATGCGCGCCGAGCACGATGGTCTGCTCGATATCGCCGGTACGCGAAGGCCCGGAGACGAAATTGACCGCGCGCGGAAGTTCACCGCGCTCTTTGCGGATCAGTTCGAACGCCTCTTCATGACCCGACACGATGCGCGAAGCCGGTACGACGGCAATGTGCGTTTCCGGCAGCAAACCGGCCGATGCATAAGTTTCCGGCCCCGACAGCAGCACGAGCGTGCCGGTCTCGGCGGTCGCGCAGAAGCAGCCGGTGAGACCGACCACGTCGCCGTCTCGCGGCTTGCGGAATTCGACGGTGAGGCCGGCTTCGGCCCACTGCAATTCCTGCAGCGTTTGCCAGGCAATGGCCTGCAACGGCAACGCGTGTTGCGTGAGGTAGCGATGCGCCGCAGCCGGCACGTCGCTCAGTGCCTCGACCGAATCGACCGTGGTCGCCATTTTGCGAGCTTGTTCGATGAAGCGCGCGACGAGATCAGCCGGCATCTCCGGACGCGGCCCGGCAGGATGGCGCGCCAGGTAGTCCGCGGCGGCTTCGCGCTCGGCGGCGGAAGGCTCCGGCTCACGCCCTTGCGCTGCGCGGATGCGGGCCAGTATGTTGCGGCGGGCAATCGATGTATCCATGTGCGAAGTCCTCGTGTCGACAGCCGTGCGGGATGGCGGGAATTATACCGGCCGCCTTGTGCGCGACCACCCTGGCCGAATGGCCGATTGCCGCGCATCGCCCACGCGGCTTACGCTATAGCCAGTTGCCATAGCCGGCTGCGAGCCGCGTTACTTCGCCGCCTCTTCCTCGGGCTGCGCAATGCCGAACACCTGGCGCAGGTAAGCGAGGTAAGCCTTGTCTTCGCACATGTTCTTGCCCGGCGAGTCCGACAGCTTCGCCACCGGCTGGCCGTTGCAGCGAACCATCTTGATGACGATCTGCAGCGGGTTATAGCCGAGGTCGTTGGTCAGGTTCGTGCCCACGCCGAACGCCAGCTTGCAGCGGCCGCGAAAGCGCTCGTAGAGTTGCAGCACTTTGGGAATGTCGAGTGCGTCGGAAAATACGAGGATCTTGGTGCGCGGGTCGCAGCGATTCGCTTCGTAGTGCTTGAGCAGACGTTCGCCCCAGTCGAACGGGTCGCCGGAATCGTGGCGCGCGCCGTCGAACAGCTTGCAGAAATACATGTCGAAGTCGCGCAGGAACGCCTCCATGCCGTACACGTCGGACAGCGCGATACCCAGGTCGCCGCGGTATTCCTTGGCCCACATCTCGAAGCCGAAAATCTGCGAATCGCGCAGCCGCGGACCGAGCGCCTGACACGCCTGCAGGTATTCGTGCGCCATCGTGCCGAGCGGCGTGAGGCCGTGCTTCATTGCGTAGAAGACGTTGCTGGTGCCGGCGAACTGCTCGCCGAGGCCCTCTTTGAGCTTGAGGATCACTTCCTCGTGCCATTGCTTCGAGAAGCGGCGGCGCGTACCGTAGTCGGCGATCTTGCAGTCGGCGAATTCCGGACGCGCGCCGAGGAGCTTGATCTTCTCGACGAGACGGCCGCGCCCTTCGCTATAGTCCGGCTTTTGCTGGGTGTTGCGGAAGTAGACTTCGTTGACGATCGCGAGCATCGGAATCTCGAACAGGATCGTATGCAGCCACGGCCCCTTGATCTCGATGTCGATTTCGCCATTGCCCTTGGGCGAAGGCCCGATCGAAATGTATTTTTCGTTCAGATGGAACAGCGCGAGAAACTCGATGAAGTCGCCCTTGATGAAGCGCATGCGGCGCAGGTAGTCGAGTTCGTCGTCGGTGAAGCGGAGTTGGCAGAGCTTGCGCACTTCGTCGCGAATCTCGCCGATATACGGCACGAGATCGACGTTCGGCGTGCGGCAACGGAAGCGATATTCGACGTTCGCTGCGGGAAAGTGATGCAAGACCACTTGCATCATCGTGAACTTGTACAGATCGGTGTCGAGCAGCGAAGTAATAATCATGATGGTGCGAACTGAACTGCAGGAAAACGGAAGGCCCGACACGAAAGGTCCGACTCACCCATGCGCATACGGCACGCCCCGTGCGCACCGACCTCACGCATGTTACCCGAATGCGTCCGGATTCAGCGCGCCGCCGGACTCGCGCGCCGCGTGCAGCGGGAAGCGACTTCGAGGGCCGCCATAAACTAATCACGAAAACGTATAAAAGGCGTGGTCCGATGCTGCATGCGCCTCTTGACGTTACGATACAATAGCGCTTTTGGCGTTTGCGCCTCCCCAGATACCGCATGCAGGAGCTGCCTGAATGACTCACGTTGTGACCGAAAGCTGCATCAAGTGCCGCTATACCGACTGTGTCGATGTGTGCCCGGTGGACTGCTTTCGCGAAGGTCCCAACTTCCTCGCGATCGACCCCGATGAATGCATCGACTGCGCAGTGTGCGTGGCCGAATGCCCGGTGAACGCCATTTATGCCGAAGAAGACGTGCCGGGCGACCAGCAGAACTTCATCGAACTGAATGCCGATCTCGCGAAAAGCTGGCCGAGCATCACCAAGACCAAGGCACCGTTGCCGGAAGCGGACGAGTTCAAAGACGTGAAGGACAAGCTCGAGTTGCTCGTACGCTGAACCTCGCTGCCTGCCGCGTGCGCAGCCGAATTCGAATGAAATCGAGATGAGCGCAGGGTATTGACAGCCGCTTAAGCTCCTCCTACAATTTTGTTTCTCTGCTGTTGTTGTTCTGTTCCTCGATAGCTCAGTCGGTAGAGCGCCGGACTGTTAATCCGTAGGTCCCTGGTTCGAGCCCAGGTCGAGGAGCCAAGAATTGCAAAAGCCCGTTAACCAAGACGGGCTTTTTTATGTAGATCAGGCTGTATTTGATCAAGCTGTACTGCTGTTCCTCGATAGCTCAGTCGGTAGAGCGCCGGACTGTTAATCCGTAGGTCCCTGGTTCGAGCCCAGGTCGAGGAGCCAAAATTTTGAAAGGCCCGCATCCGTGCGGGCCTTTTTGTTTTACGCGTCATATTTTCTGGACGCCGTATCACCCCGCCGGCACATCTCGCAGTCGATGCTCGCGCCGCAATCCCCAACAGGCACGGGCGCGCTGAACTGGCTCATCCATACGAGCCCTATGATCCGCTCGCCGTTATACGATGGCGGTTTCCGGCACGCACCCCGCGCCCACCCAGGCGCTCAATCTCTGGCGATCCCATGAAATCCACTTTGTTGAGCATCGCGCTCGCGGCGGCCGCCGCACTTCTGCTGCCCTCGGCACACAGCGAAGAAGTCGGCAGCGTCAATACCAATTTCCGCATCACGGGTTCCGACCGTGTGGTCGTGGAAGCCTATGACGATCCACTGGTTCAGGGCGTGACCTGCTACGTGTCGCGGGCGCGTACCGGCGGCGTCAAGGGGACGCTCGGCATCGCTGAAGATCCCACCGAGGCGTCGATCGCCTGCCGCCAGGTCGGCGCGATTCATTTCACGGGTCCGGTGAAGCAGCAGGCCGACGTGTTCTCCGTGAGCATGTCGCTCATCTTCAAGTCGCTGCACGTGGTGCGCGTGGTGGACGCGAAGCGCAACTCGCTGGTGTATCTCACCTACAGCGATCGGGTCGTCAGCGGCAGCGCGAAGAACAGCGTGAGCGCCGTGCCGATTCCCGCCGGCATCACGATCCCGCTCAAGTAAGCATTCCACCCGGTGGCAAAACGCACCCGGCCGGCACTGTGGTGTGAAGCGGCGGTGTGAAGCGGCGGTGTGAAGCAGCGGCGTGAAGCAGCGGCGTGAAGCCGTGGAACGAGCGCCAGCCGATGAAGCGGCGCCAGTCCCGACGCGCTACACTGACCGGTCCTGCCGGACCTTCACCATGACTACCGCCCATCGTTTCCAGGACTCCGCCCGCTACTGGCGCACGCCGCTTCTGCCCGGCGCGGATCTGCTCACGGCCGAATACCACGATCACGAGTTCACGCCGCATTGGCACGATGCGTACACGATTCCGGTGATCGTCGCGGGCGCCGAAGAGTATCGGTATCTCGGTTCCGACTATGTCGCCGAAGCCGGCAGCGTGCCGATCATCAACCCCGGCGAGTTGCACACCGGCTCGAAGGCGGTCGAGGCAGGCTGGCGGTATCGCGTGATGTATGCGCCGGTGGAGTTCATCCACGATCTCGCCAATGAAATCAGCGGCAAACCGCAAGCCTTGCCGTGGTTTGCGCCTGGCGTGATCCGCGATCCTGATCTGGCTACGCGGCTGGCGCAAGCGCATCGTCTGCTGGAGGCCGGCGGCGACGCGCTCGCCGCCGAAGCCGCCATGCTCGACGCGTTGTCCACGCTGCTGGTGCGCTATGCGCAAACGCGCCCGGAGCGCTCGCGCCTCGCCACCGACGACGCTCGCGTGGCGCTCATGCAGGAGTGCTTGACGGCGGACCTCGCCGAACCCGTGACGCTCGCCGAAGTGGCCCGGGCGGCAAGCCTCTCGCCGTTCCACGCGGCGCGTCTTTTCACTCAAACGACCGGTCTGCCGCCTCACGCATGGCGCAATCAGGTGCGCCTGCAACGCGCGCTCGCCCCACTGCGCGCCGGCGTGTCGGTCACGGACGTCGCCGCGGCCAGCGGTTTCACCGACCAGAGCCATTTCACGCGACACTTCCGGCGCATGTTCGGCGTGCCGCCGGGACGCTGGCAGGCCGCCTGACCTGCCAGCAATGCAGCAGCCCAGCCCAGCCCCGCAAGAACGTACAAGCCCCGCCCGGCCACCCCCGCTATGCTTCCAGAACCAAGGAGGCAAGATTGATCCATCGCACCGAAGCCCAGCCCACCAGCCAGGGCCATTTAAAAGAGTTCACCGCGGGCGCGCGCGACATCATTCCGATGATGGTCGGCGCGGCGCCTTTCGGCGTCATTTTCGGCACCCTCGTCGCGTCCGGCCCGCTGCACTTATGGCACGGCCAGCTGATGTCGCTCGTCGTGTTCGCCGGCTCCGCGCAGTTCATCGCACTCGGCCTGATCGCCGGTCACGCCAGTTTCGCCGTAATCTGGGCGACCACGCTCGTGGTCAATCTGCGTCATGTGCTGTACAGCGCCACGCTCGCACCACACGTCGCGCATCTGTCGGCACGCTGGCGCTGGGCGCTCGGCGCGCTGCTCACGGACGAAGTCTTTGCCGTCGCGTGGGAACATTACCGGCATAGGGAGCCCGGCACCGTCGGCCCGCATTACTTCTTCGGCGCGGGTCTCGCCATGTATCTGAACTGGCAGATCTGGACCGTCGCCGGCCTGTTGTTCGGCGCGGCGTTTCCGGGGCTGCAATCGCTCGGCCTCGATTTCGCGATGGTCGCCACCTTCATCGCGATCGTCGTGCCGCAACTCGTCGCGTTGCGCTATATCGCGGCGGCCGTCACCGCGGGCACGCTGGCCTTCTTCTGGCAGGCATGGCCATACAGACTCGGGTTGCTGGGCGCAGTATTCGCGGGCGTGGCGGTCGGCGTCCTGCTGTCGACCTCACGGCCTAACCTGCGCGGCACGGGCAAGACCGCGGAGGCGTCGCGATGAACTATGTCGTTCTGATTCTCGGCATGGCGGCCATCACGTGGGTGATCCGCGCCGCCGTCTTCGTGCTCGGCGACCGGCTGGTGTTTCCGCCGCTCGTGCGCACCGCCCTCGGCTTCGTGCCGGTCACCGTGCTGACCGCGATCATCGTGCCGATGGCGGTTTCCCCGCACGGCGGCAACGCCGAACTGACCTGGCGCAATCCGCAACTGGTCGGCGCACTGTCCGCAGTGCTCGTCAGCGCGTTGACGCGGCGGCCGCTTCTGACCATCGCGGTCGGCCTGGCGGTGTTTTTTGCCTGGCAAGGTCTCGTGCTGAAATAGGCGCACGCCGCTTTCGTGGCGGCATCCACGCCGTCCCGGCTTGCGGCAGGCGCGCGCATGCCGGGCGACGCTTCCCTCTAAAGCGCGCGCCTGAACCCGGTATAACCCTTAAGTTTCCCCCAGATCCGCCGTTATGCAGTCGAGGTCCGCTCGTCGGGATACATCCCGCTGTTACGCGGCAACAGGCAGGAATCAAGCGCGCCGGCATTGAACGCCGCGTCTCCCAAGGCCCGCGCGGCCGGGCGGCGCGACGAGGCCGCGCGGCAGGACCAAACGGGATATGTCATGGGTCAAATCACCCTCACGCTCAAAGACGAGACCATCGCGACGCTGCGCAAGGATTTCGAAGCTTTTCTGCGGGTCTCGCTGAAGCTCGATCCGCAGTTCGCGACGCCGTCGTTCGAGGATTTCTTGCGCGCCAAGCTGCTCGACAACATGGTGCCGCTGACCGAACACGCGGTTCAGCGGATGTTGCAGGGTGGCCAGTACGCGTGGGCCAAACGCACGCTCGACAAGGAGTTTCCGGACGTCGTCGCGATCCTGATGCGGCAGGCGGGCGAATTCGGTTTCGGCTTCGCGGCCCGTTCGGAGTGGACCCCGGAAGAGCTGGCCAAACAATGTCGCGAGTGGGCGGCGGCGATCGTCAAGGAAGCGGAAGGCGACGCCGCGCTGATCGACCCGCTCGCGGCGCAGATCAAGAGTGCGGCGCAGGACATTCAGGCGCTCGAGGAAGTCATGCAGACGCCGGCCTGGCGGCTGGTGGAATCATTGCGCCAGCGCGTCTACGAAGCCAAGGTGGCGTGTGAAACGAGCGTGGGCAGCACCGCGCGCGAAAAGCTCGGCGAACTGCGGGGGCTGCTGCGGCTGGGGATTTCGCACGGCTCGTTCCAGAAGCAGGAAGCGCAGCAGATCATGGAATTCCTGCGTTTGCTGAAGCCGGAGATTTTCGTGGAAGAGCCGTATGACGTGTTCTCGCGTATGGCGGCCTGGCTGCGCAACTTCTTCGTGCCGCCGCGTCCGGCGCCACAGCAACAGCAACAGCAACAACGCCATTCGCGCTGAAGAGTAAGGCGTTTGGAACGGCCGCCGGGTCACCGGTAGCCGACCAGTCGGCGCGCAGCGCCGCGTGAAGAGCAGAACGGCGCCGGCGCCCAGCCCTCAATCCCACATCTTCCTGAGCTTCGCCGCGATCTCGATCTTCGCCTGCGCGGCCGCGGCCAGCCCCGCCGCCGTGGGCGCGCTCGGAACCGGCACGCGCGGCCATGCATAGGCGTCGAACAGCGGCATCAGATGCGCGGGAATGAAGCGCGTGCGCGACGCCCACACGTGACGATCGCCCATATGCGTCTGGTTGTGCACGTAAAAGCGCTGCGGCACGACGATATGCAGGTCTTCTTTCGCGCGCGTCATCGCCACGTACAACAGACGGCGCTCCTCGTCGATTTCCTCTTCGCTGCCGGTGCCGAGATCGGACGGAATGCAGCCGTCCACGCCGTTCAGCACGAACACGTTGCGCCACTCCTGGCCCTTCGCGGAATGGATCGTGGAGAGGATCAGGTAGTCCTCGTCGATCAGGGGCACGCCGGATTCGTCGCTGGTGGCGTCGGGCGGATCGAGCGTCAACTCGGTCAGAAAGCGTTCACGCGACGCATACGTGCCCGCGATGCTCTCCATCTGCAACACGTCCGCATGACGGATCGCCGCGTCCTCGTGGTTGCGCTCGAGATGCGGCTCATACCAGCGGCGCACCATCTCGAACTCGGCAGGCCACGGCGTCTGGCGCCCGTACACGCTCGACATCAGCTTGACGAACGGATGCCAGTCTTCCTGCGCGCGAGCCGGCGCGGCGAACGCGGCCAGCGCGCCGCCGGCCGTGTCGGCAGGATTGCCGCTGCCCGCGCGCGCGACGATTTCGTCGAGCACCTTCGCCGCCGTGGCCGGCCCGACGCCCGGCAGCAACTGCACGACGCGGAACCCGGCCACACGATCGCGCGGATTTTCCGCCCAGCGCAGCACGGCGAGCACGTCCTTCACGTGAACCGAATCGAGAAACTTCAACCCGCCGAACTTCACGAACGGAATGTTGCGCCGGGTCAGCTCGATCTCCAGCGCGGCGCTGTGATGCGCGGCGCGAAACAGCACCGCCTGCGACTTGAGCTTCATGCCCTGCTCGCGCGCCTCGAGCACCTGTTCGACGACGTAGCGCGCCTGATCGGCCTCGTCGGCGACGCTCACCAGACGCGGGCGTTGTGCCGACGCCTTGTCGGTCCACAGATTCTTCGTGTAGCGCTCGCTGGCCAGTTCGATCACCGCATTCGACGCAGCCAGAATCGGCGCGGTGGACCGGTAATTGCGTTCGAGCGTGACCTGTCTGGCCGGTGGATCGAAGTGCGCGGGAAAATCGAGAATGTTGCGCACGGTGGCGCCGCGAAACGAATAGATCGACTGGGCGTCGTCGCCGACCACGGTCAGGCCGCGGCCGTCTGGCTTCAGCGCGAGCAGGATCGACGCCTGCAGCCGGTTGGTGTCCTGATATTCGTCCACCAGCACGTGGTCGAAACGCGCTGACAGGTCAGCGGCGATGGCCGGCTCGGCGGCCATAAGCGACCAGTAAAGCAGCAGGTCGTCGTAATCGAGCACGCTCTGTTTCTGCTTCGCCTCGACGTAAGCGGCGAACAGCATGCGCAGATCCGCCTCCCATTCACGGCACCAGGGAAACGCCTTGTCGAGCACCTGGCTGAGCGACGCGCCGGTGTTCACGACGCGCGAGTAAATGGCAAAACACGTGCCCTTGGCCGGGAAACGCCGCTCTTTCGCCGACAAACCGAGTTCGTGGCGCACGAGGTTCATCAGGTCGGCGGAATCCTCGCGGTCGTTGATCGTGAAGGCCGGCGCGAGGCCGATCAGGTCCGCGTACTCGCGCAACAGCCGCGCGCCGACACTATGGAACGTGCCCGACCACGTCAGCCCTTGCGCGAGCGCGGCTCGCGTGCCGAGCGCCGCGCCGGCGATGCGCGTGACGCGGCGAATCATTTCGAGCGCCGCGCGGCGCGAAAAGGTCAGCAACAGGATGCGGCGCGGATCGGCGCCGTTCACGACCAGATTGGCGACCCGGTGTGCGAGCGTGTTGGTCTTGCCCGAGCCGGCGCCCGCGATCACCAGCAGCGCGCCGGGCGGCGCCGTGGGCGTATCGGCGCCATATTCGACGGCTTCGCGCTGCGCGTCGTTGAGCCTGGCCAGCCAGGCGGCGGTATCGAACGGCGGGGATTCGGCGACGGGAAGCACGATCGGTTTGGGCGGTGGGTGGATTCAGTACGGCGACGCATACTGTATATCCATACAACCCTCACAGACAAGCGACCCTTTTTTTCGGCCGCGCTTCATCGGCAAGGTTTAGCCTGCCGTGTGTCTCTTGAGCGCAATAAAAATGGCCCGTGACATTGAAAGCGCACGGGCCATTCTTCAATCTGAAAGCCACAACGGGAACCGTTCGTTCGCTGCCCGTTGTCTACCGCAAAAACCTGCTACTGCTTCTTCGCGTCCTTCACATTCGCGTCGGCGTTGGCCTTGTCGGCGTCAGCCTGCGCGTCGGTTTTCTTCCTGTCGGCCTTGGCTTGCGCGACGGACGCCTTCTTGTCCGCCTTCGACTGCTCCTTGGCCGCCTTCTTGTCGGCATGCGTGACCGGCGCCACGGCCGGATCGCTAGCCTGCGCGAAGGCAAAAGAAGAGAGGCAACCCGCAATCAGCGCGGCGCAGATCCTCGACTTCACGGATTGGGTAATTCTCATGCGATACCTCCATCAGACGGGATGCGCGGACCCGGCGGACCATCAACGCGGCGGCGATAATTCAAACCATCACACCGCCGCCCTGCCGCTAGCCTCAATGCTTGACGTCAGCACCGTCCGACTGGTCGGCCGCCTGCCCTTGCATATCCATCTTCATTTCGTTGTTGGCGGCCTGTTTGTCCGCCTTCTGGTTGATCTTGGCGCCGCGTACCTGTTCCTTGTACTGCGACTTGGCCGCCTTCTGCTGCGCCTTCAGGTCCGCCTTGGATGCCTTCTTCGACGCGCGATATTCGGCGTTGGCCTGAGCATTGGCGTCGCGCTTCTGCACCAGCGGGTCGGTCGAACCCGACGCCGTCAGGCGCGCGGGCGGCGGCGTCACCGGCTGCACGCCCTGCGCGGCGGGCGCCACGTCGGCGCCTTGCATCTGGACCTGCGGCTGGCCGTTGGCGCCGTCTGCCGGTTGCGCGGTCTGCGCGACGGCGGCGGTAGCCGTGAAAGCGGCGGCGCTAAGGGCCGTGCTGATCAGAAGCGTACGAATCTGGGTCATGGCTAATCCTCTCTAAAGTTGTTGTGACGCGGGCGACCTGTCCGGTCTGCGCATTCCTGAGCCGCTGTGCGAGCGCACTCTGCGCGCCTCGCCCGGTCTACTCGCTGCCAGATAAATTCAGCAGGCTTTCCCACTGACCTGCACTTTACGAGTGAAGTTCGAATCCTACGACCGGTGTTACGCAACGTTTCACTTTCTGACAAACGCATAACCTCTGCTTGCAGATACTCACGCGAAGCGCACGCGAGTTCGGCGCGCACCTCGAACTTCATCCAGGGCAAGCTTCTGGCTTATCATGCGAACCCTTTGCCTGAAGGCGCAAACGCCATGCCCAACCTTGATTTCACGCTCACCGGCGACTACGTCGAACTGCACAATCTCCTGAAGATAACCGGGCTTGCGGACAGTGGCGGCTCCGCAAAAATGATGGTGGCGGACGGAGCGGTCACCGTCGACGGCCGGGTCGAAACGCGTAAAACCTGCAAAATCCGCGCGGGCCAGGTCGTGCTGCTCGGCGATACGCGGATTGCGGTCCACGAGGCTTAACCGGCAGGCCGCCACGCAACTCCGGGAAACCGGAGGCCCGCACGCACCAAAATCGTGCTTCGTCCATCGACAGCGCGGCGCCCACGCAATAAGCTGTCAGTTCCGATAGATAAACAACCGGCTGACACATCCGGCTGGCGGTTGCCCCGTGCTTTCGCCAGGGCTCACCGAGCCGCCGCCTTCGCCACCGCCCGCGCGCATGCCGCGCCGGCTGTCGCGCCAGTCGTTCGCTCGTCGCCACTTCCGCCGCCAGGCGTTCCATGACTCAATCCGGCTTCACCCGGGCGGCCGCAAGGCCGCCAACCCTGACCCGCCACGCGGCGGACACCGCCCGGCTCGCCGCGCCGCTCGCCATCGCGCAACTCTCTCAAATGGCGATGGGTGTCACCGACACGATCCTGCTCGGCTCGCTCGGCCCCGACGCACTCGCAGCCGGCGGCCTCGGCGCGAACCTGTTTTTCGTGGTGGTCACGCTGCTGCAAGGCGTGCTGACCTCGGTAAGCGTGAGCGTGTCGCACGCGCGCGGCGCCGCGGACGAGGGCCGCGTGCCGCACATCTACTGGACCGGCTTCGTGCTGTCCGTGCTGCTGTCGGTGCCGGCGTTCTTCCTGCTCTCGTTCGCCACGCCGATCCTGCTCGCTTTCGGCGAGCCCGCCCTGCTCGCGCACAACGTCGGCGAGTACGCGGCGGTGCTGCGCTGGGGGTCGCTCGGCAGCCTGGTCGGCGTCGGCCTGATGCGCTCGTTCCTGCCCGCGATCGGCGCGGCCAAACGGCTGCTGTGGGTCTCGCTGGCGAGCGTCGGGGTGAACGGTTTTCTGAACTACGGGCTGATCCACGGCGCCTATGGTTTGCCGCGGCTCGGTTTTCTCGGCTCGGCGGCCGCGACCTCGATCACCGTCTGGCTGAGCGCGCTCGTGCTGATGGCGCTCTTGCACCTGCGACCGCGCTATCGCCATTTCGTCGTCGCCACCCGGCCGAACGTGCCGCTGATGGGCGAACTGTTCGGCATCGGCTGGCCGGTCGCGATCACCTACGGCGTCGAGTCGACGCTCTTTCTCGCCACCGGCCTGATGGTGGGCCTGCTCGGCGAGTCGCAACTGGCCGCGCATCAGATCGCGCTGAACGTCGCCTCCGTGGCGTTCATGGTGCCGCTCGCGATCGGCCAGGCGGCCAACGTGCGAGTCGGCTTCTGGTCCGGCGCCGGCCAGCCGCTCGCCGCGCGCCACGCGGGGTTTGTCGCGCTGGCGCTCGGCGTCGGCTTCATGACGCTGTCGGGCCTCGTGCTGATCGCCGCGCCGCACTGGATCGTCGGCCTCTATCTGCATCTCGACGATCCGGCCAACGCGGCCACGGTCGCGCTCGCGAGTTCGCTGCTCGGCGTGGCCGCGATCTTCCAGATCGTCGACGGCTTGCAGACGGTCGGTTCAGGCTGTCTGCGCGGCCTGAAAGACACCCGCGTACCGATGATCGCCGCCGCGTTCGGTTACTGGGTAATCGGTTTTCCGACCGGCTACACGCTGGCGTTTCACTTCGGCCTGGGCGCGCGCGGCTTGTGGTGGGGACTCGCCGCCGGCCTCGCGAGCGTCGCGCTGCTGATGACGCTGCGCTTTCACAAGCTGAGCCTGCGGCGCGTGCCGGCGAAGCCCGGCGCGCAGCCGGCCAAATCCGTCTGAAGCCGGGCTTACAGCGCCTTCCGCCGCCGGGCGCGGCGTCTGCCGAATCCGTTCCGGCCCGGCGCCTATGGTTGCACGCGCAACCATAGGCGCACGGAAAACTCGCTGCGAAAGTAAAATACGCATTTCGGCGCACTCGCGCACACCCGCGCCCACACGCCGAAAAACCTGCTTGCGCGCCTCACGAAGGCCCGCGCTGCCTGCGCCGCCCGAAGGTTCACCACCCGCCGTCACGGCTCGCCACTCTCACGCGGCAGACCCCCGACTGCACGCCACCGCCGGTGGCGCGCCGCTCGATCGACCCTGCTTCTCGCGATAAAACATAACAAGGATCACCCGTCATGCTTGCCCGCGTCACCCGTCTTTTTCCGCTCTGGGCCGTGCTCGTTTCGATTGCGGCGTACTTCTCGCCCGCCTCGTTCTCAGGCATAGCGCCGCACGTCACCACGCTGCTGACCATCATCATGCTCGCGATGGGCGTCACGCTCTCCGTGGCCGATTTCCAGCGCGTCTTCACGCGGCCCGCGCCGGTGATCGCCGGCATCGTGCTGCACTATCTCGTCATGCCGCTCGCCGCATGGGTGATCGCCAGGGCGCTGCGCATGCCGCCCGATCTCACCGCCGGCATGGTGCTGGTGGGCAGCGTGGCAAGCGGCACGGCGTCGAACGTGATGATCTATCTGGCGCGCGGCGACGTTGCGTTGTCGGTGACGATCAGCGCGCTGTCCACGCTGGTCGGCGTATTCGCGACGCCGCTGCTCACGCGTCTTTACGTGGACGCCTCGATCGCCGTCGACGTGCACGGCATGCTGATGAGCATTCTGCAGATCGTCGCGTTGCCGATCGTGGTCGGCCTGATCGTCAATCATCTGTTCGGCAAGGTGGTGCGCAAGATCGAACCGGTTCTGCCGCTGATCTCGATGATCGCGATCGTGCTGATCATCGGCGCGGTGGTGGGCGGCACGCAGAAGAGCATCGCGTCGGTCGGCCTCGTGGTGATGCTGGGCGTAGTGTTGCATAACGGCATCGGCCTGCTCGGCGGCTATTGGGGCGGGCGTCTCCTCGGCTTCGACGAAGCCGTGTGCCGCACGCTCGCCATCGAAGTCGGCATGCAGAACTCGGGCCTCGCGGCCACGCTCGGCAAGCTCTATTTCACGCCGATCGCGGCGTTGCCGGGCGCGCTGTTTTCGGTGTGGCACAACCTGTCGGGCTCGTTGCTCGCCGGCTACTGGGCAGGGCGTCCCGCGAAAGGCTCGACGCATGTGGACAGTGAACAGGTATTGAACGCCGAACGCGGCTAGCGGGATTTTCGCGCGGTGATACGCGGCGTGTTCGCTTCCTGATAGCGTCGCGCTGCGCCGCGTACCGCATCACGCGAGCAACCAGCAATCAACAGGCGGAACAACGAAACCCGCCAGCATGATTCCCCTTAGAATGCATTCCTCGACAGCGTGAGCCATTCGCGCGCTGCCGCCATGAGAAGTCCGCAAACCAGGGGGAAAGCGTGCCGTCGTATGAAGATCAGAACCGGACCGCACTACAACATGAGTGCGCGTCCAGCACACCCCGGCGTAGTTTCGCCTGGGGCACAACGAGACATTTCTTCCTGCTGTGCTGCGCAACGGCATTTTTGACCGCCTGCGCCACGAGGCCGCCCGCCACCGCGTTCGAGCGTCAGGTCACTCACGCACTGCCCGTCACGGAAGCCACACCGCTTCGCACCGCACTCATGCCAGTCGAAGCCGCGCATCCGGATCAATCCGGTTTCCGGCTCCTGCCGAACGGCACCGACGCGTTGCAGATGCGCATTGCACTCGCGCGCGCGGCGACCCGAACCCTCGACATGCAGTACTACATCGCCAACGAGGACACCACCGGCAAACTGCTGCTCGGCGCCGCGCTTTATGCGGCCGATCACGGCGTGCGGGTGCGCATGCTGGTCGACGACCTCAACTTCAAGGACATCGACCGCGTGATGGCGGGCTTGAACTCGCACGAGAACATCGAGATTCGCGTGTTCAATCCGTTCGGCAGTGCGCAGCAAGGCCTGTTCGAACGCACCACGAACGTGTTCACGCAGATCGGCCATTTCACGCGCCGCATGCATAACAAGGCGATGATCGCGGACAACCAGCTGGCGATCGTGGGTGGCCGCAATCTCGGCGACGAGTACTTCAGCGCGAGCGAAACGCTGCAGTTCCGCGATCTCGACGTGCTGGCCGCCGGCCCGATCACCGCCGACATCTCCGCGAGTTTCGACGACTACTGGAACAGCAGCATCGCCTATCCGTTGCGCGTGCTGAACAAGCAGAAATTCGACGCGAAGGAACTGGACCAGACACGCGACGAGTTGCGCCAGCACTGGCGCACCAACGCCGATCCGTACAACGCCAAGCCGCTGAACGCCACCCCGCTCGCCTCGCAGATCGCCAAAGATCAACTCGGTCTCACGTGGGCGCCGGCCGAGTTCAAAGCGGACCTGCCGGAGAAGATCGTGCATCCGTCGCCGGATTACGTGAGCCCGCCCATGCAGCGGCTCGGCGAATTGATGCGCGACGCGCAGAAAGACTTCCTCGTCATTTCGCCTTACTTCGTGCCGCATGAAACCGGTGTGAAGGCGGCCGGCGAACTCACGCATCGCGGTGTGCGCATTGCCGTGCTGACGAATTCGCTCGCGGCCACCGACGCGGTCGCGGTGCAGGCTGGCTACAATCCGTTTCGCGTGCCGCTGCTGCAACAGGGCGTCGAGTTATACGAATTCAAGCCGGAGCAGCACATGCCGCGCGTCGGCTTTACGGGCTCGCGTTCGCGCGCCAGCCTGCATGCGAAGACGTATGTGATCGACCGGAAGATTCTGGTGATCGGCTCGATGAACCTCGACCCGCGTTCGGCCAATCTGAACACCGAACTGGCGCTGGTGATCCACAGCCCGCCGCTCGCCGAACAGGTCGCGCAAATCTTCGACCGCGCCACGGCGCCGGATGAAAGCTATCGCGTCACGCTTGCGGACGGCGCGCAGCTCGCCTATCTGCGCTCGATCGGCGCGCCGCTCTCCCCGCTCGTGTGGACCGACGTCGAAAACGGCACGCGCCGCACCTACATCTTCGATCCGCAGGCCGGTTTGTACCGGAATGCGCTAACCGGTCTATTCTCCCTATTGCCCGTCAACGCAGAACTTTGAAAGCGGAGTTGAACATGACTGAAGACGTACGAATGGAGCGTGACACGTTCGGCGAAATCGCCGTGCCGAACGCTCGTCTATGGGGCGCGCAAACCCAGCGCTCGCTACAGAATTTCCGCATCTCCACCGAGAAGCAATCGCCCGAACTCATCACCGCGCTGGCCGTCATCAAGCGCGCCGCCGCCGAAGTCAACCTGGGCCTCGGCGTGCTCGACGAAAGCAAGGCGAAGGCGATCATCGAGGCCGCCGACGAGATCATCGCCGGCAAGCACCCGGATGAATTTCCGCTTGCCGTCTGGCAGACCGGCTCCGGCACGCAGACCAACATGAACCTCAACGAGGTGATCGCGAATCGCGCGAGCGAGCTGCTCGGCGGCGAGCGCGGCGAAGCGCGCAAGGTGCATCCGAACGACGACGTGAATCGCGGCCAGTCGTCCAACGACGTGTTCCCGACCGCCATGCACGTGGCCGCGGCCTATGCGATCGTCAAGCATCTGCTGCCGGCGCTGAAGACGCTGCGCGATACGCTCGACGGCAAGGCAAAAGCCTTCGTCGACATCGTCAAGATCGGCCGCACGCATTTGCAGGACGCCACGCCGCTCACGCTCGGCCAGGAGTTTTCGGGCTACGTCGCCCAACTCGACCAGGGCATTCGTCACGTCGAATCGGCGCTGCCGCATCTGTACGAACTCGCGCAGGGCGGCACCGCGGTCGGCACCGGTTTGAACGCGCATCCGCAGTTCGCCGGCAAGGTGGCGGCGGCGATCGGCAAACTGACCGGCTTGCCGTTCGTCTCGGCGCCGAACAAATTCGAAGTGATGGCCGCGGCCGACGCACTGGTATTCGCGCATGGCGCGTTGAAGACGGTGGCGGCGAGCCTGAACAAGATCGCCAACGACATCCGCTGGCTGGCCAGCGGCCCGCGCTGCGGTCTCGGCGAACTGTCGATTCCGGAGAACGAGCCGGGCAGCTCCATCATGCCGGGCAAGGTCAATCCGACCCAGTCCGAAGCGCTGACAATGCTCTGCGCGCAGGTGTTCGGCAACGACGTCGCGGTGAATATCGGCGGCGCGAGCGGCAATTTCGAGCTGAACGTGTTCCGGCCGATGATCGCGCACAACGTGCTGCAATCGGTCCGTCTGCTGGCCGACGGCGCGCACAGTTTCAACGACAACTGCGCGGTCGGCATCGAGGCGAATCACGAGCGCATCGATACCCTGCTCAACGAATCGCTGATGCTGGTGACGGCGCTCAATCCGCATATCGGCTACGACAAGGCCGCGAAGATCGCCAAGAAGGCTCACAAGGAAGGCACCACGCTGAAGGCGTCGGCGCTTGCGCTCGGCTTCGTCACCGAGCAGCAGTTCGACGAATGGGTGCGCCCGAAAGACATGGTCGGGCATCCGGCGGCGTGAGCGGCCGCCTCAACCGCATGAAGGGCGGCAAGATCAAGCAGCAAGGCCAAGGTGTTTCGGGCCGCCCAACGTGACTTGAAGCACTGCCGGCCGCGCGAACCCAATCACGGTATTCGCGCGGCCCGGCGAACGGCGCCTTCGGGCGCCGCTTAAACCTTCCCCTGCGCCACTTCTTCCGGCTTCAGTTCGACGATCGCGTCGAGCGCTTCCTTCACGTCGATCGCGTATTTGGCGAGGCGTTTCTGTTCGTCCGTCTCCGGCACGAAGGCCGGCACGGGCACGGGCTGACCGTTCTCGTTGACGGCGACCATCACGATCAGACAGTCCGTGGTTTGCAGCAGCTCGCCGCCCTTCGGATCACCCGCTTGCACCGACACGTGAATGTGCATGCTGGTGCGGCCCGTCGCCACGACCCGCGCGCGCAACTCGACCAGGTTGCCGACCAGAATCGGCCGGCGAAAGCGGATATTGCCCACGCTGACCGTCACGCAATAGCGCCCCGACCATACCGCCGAACACGCATACGCGGTCTCGTCGATCCACTTCATCAACGCGCCGCCATGCACCTTGCCGCCGAAGTTGACCGAAGTCGGTTCGGCGAGAAAGCGGAAAGTGGTTTCGGAACGATCCAGCGGCGCTGCGGAAGGGGTGCTCATCTTGACTCCGGTCAATCGGATGCATTGAAAGGAGGCGATTATACGAGCGCAATATTGACCTCGGCGCGGCGCAATGCAGCGTGTGGTGAAATCCGGCGAAACTGCGCCCGGGCTTATTGACGAGGCGCGCTTGTCCGGCGTCCATGACGTCCGCGGTCAGTTCGCCTCGGCGAACTCGCACGCGGTCTCGCCGGGCGAGGCGGCCGCCGACATGAAGCGCTCCCGATAATCGAGCGGCAGCACGCCGAAACGCCGCAAAAACGCCCGCCGCAGATTCTGTTCGCTGCCAAAGCCACAGTCGAGCGCAATCCGCTTGAGCGGCCGGCGCGATTCGGCGAGCGCCCGCGAGGCCGCTTCCAGCCGCAACGCTGCGACGGTTCTGGCCGGCGTGCGGCCGACCTCGTCGACATAGCGCCGTGCAAAAGTTCGCGGACTCATCCGGGTTCGCTCGGCGAGGCGTTCGACTGACAGGTCGTCGCGCAAATGCGCCGCCATCCAGCTATGCAGGGCCTCGAACGGACCGTCCGCCGAGGCCTGCGCCGCCAGCGCCGCGCTGTACTGCGATTGCCCGCCCGGCCGCTTCATGAACACCACCAGCCGCCGCGCCGCCTGCATGGCGACCGCGTGGCCGAGGTCCTCCTCGATCAGCGCCAGCGCCAGATCGATGCCCGCCGTCACGCCCGCCGAGGTCCAGACCACACGCTCGCCTGCGCCGCGCCCCACATCGCGGATAAAGATCGGGTCGGCGTCCACCTGGACGTTGGGAAAGTGGCGCGCGAGCTGCGGAGCATCGCGCCAGTGCGTGGTGGCGCGGCGGCCGTCGAGCAGCCCGGCCGCCGCCAGATAGAACGCGCCGGTGCACACCGAGCACACCCGCCGCGCCCGCGGCGCATGGCGTCTGATCCAGGCGACGAGTTCCGGTTGCAGCGTGCAGTGTTCGTCGACCGGGACGCCGGGGATGATCAGCGTATCGATCGGCTGATCGTCCAGCGAATCGAGCCGCTCGGTGACGATCGGCAGGCCGGGAAAAGTTTGCAGTATGCCGCCGTCGATCGAGGCGACCGTCGTGCGGTAGGCCACGGGTTGCGCCAGGCTGCCGGCCGAAGCAGCGGCGTTGGCCGGTTGGCTGGCGCTCGCCTGTTCGGCATCGTTCACGCCACGGGCGGTGGCGCCGGCCATCCCGGCGACAGTCAACTCCGCACGCCAGAACGCCTCCAGCGGCCCGCATGCGTCGAGCAGCACCAGATCCGGCGCAACCGCAAAAACAATATGACGCGCTGCCATCAGGACACTTCCTCCATTACCTGCCGCTTGCGCGACCACGCATAGCCCAGCGTGGCGAGCGCCGCCGCCCCGAGCAGCGGAAATATCGCGGCGTTGATCGTCGCCCAGCCGAAGCGCGCCAGCAATTGACCCGCAAACAAAGAACCCAACGCGGAAAACGCAAAGGTCGTGAATTCGCTGGCCGCCTGCGTCTTCGCGCGTTCCGACGGCCGGTACGATTGCGCGAGCAGCGTCGAGCCGCCGACGAACATGAAATTCCAGCCCACGCCGAGACAGGCGAGCGCCGCGTAGAAATGCGGCAGATCGGTCGAACGCAGCGCAAGTACGCCGCACGCCGCCGACAGCGCAATGCCCACGCCGATCACCGGCAGCACGCCAAAGCGTTTGATCAGGCGCGCGGAAAACAGCGACGGCGCAAACATGCCGACCAGGTGCCACTGGATGATCGCCGCGCCGTCGCCAATTGTGTGGCCGCAAGCGACCGCGGCGATCGGCGTGGCGGTCATCACGAACATCATCACGGCGTAGCCGAGCGCATTGTTGGCGAGCGCCGCCGCAAAGATCGGCTGCCGCACGATTTCGCCGAGCGGCCGCGCCGCGTCGTGGCGCGCCGCCGTGCCAACAGCCGGCGCCGCGTCGCGATACAGCAGCGCCAGCAAGGCAACCGACACGAGCCCGAAGCCCGTCACGAGCGCATATGAACCCGCGAACGCGACCGGCGCCAGCCAGTCCTTGCTCCATGCGGCAAGGAGCGGCCCGCAGATGGCCGCCACCACGCCGCCCGCCAGCACCGTGGAAATCGCGCGGCTCTTTCCTTCCGTGCCGACCGCGTCGGCGGCGGCCAGCCGGTAGTACTGCGCGAACGCCTGAAAGACGCCGACCGTCGCCGTGCCCGCGCAGAAAACCCAGAAACTCTGGTGAAAGATCGCCCACACGGAAACGGCGCCGCCGAGCGCACCGACGCCCGCGCCGAGCACGAAACCCACCCGCCGGCCGATGCGCGCCATCAGAAACGACGCGAAGATCGTCGTCAGCGCGGCGGCGACGGTGATCAGCGAGAACGGCAGCGTCGCGAGCGCCTTGTCGTCGGCGAGCGTGTAGCCGACGAGGCCGGTCAACGTCAGATCGATCGATACCGATGAGGTGTACAGCGCCTGGCACACGGCCAGCACGCGCGCGGCGCGTCGGCCGTGCGGGTCGGCTTCGTGCGGGCCGATGGAATGGGCGGGAACGGCGGAAGCGGCGGACGGCGGCATCGATAGATTCCGGGCGGCGGAAGTGCAATGCCCCGATCGTCACATGGGCGCCGATGGCAGAGATGCCAATGATGCATCAATTTCTGCCATGTGCCGTGGTTGTCCGGCGGCGTGGTCCCGCGGTTGTTCTATGCTTGGGCCGCCGCGGTGCTTGCTGATTCCGCGGTTGTCCCTGTGCTGCCAGCCGCCTATTTGCGGACGGTAATGCCTTCGTCGATCGTGCCGTACATCGTGATGCTGCCGGTGCCCGCGCCCGAGCCCGAGCCGGCGCCGCCCTGCGCACAGGCGCCGAACAGCAGGGCCGCGGCGACGACGGCAAGAAGAGTTTTCATGACAACGTGTTCCTGCAAAGACAGACTTCGATTCTAGCCTGGCGGGCCTGCGCGGCACCGAAGCGCGGGCAGGAGCGCCCACCGTCCCTGTGGGCTCGGCACGTCTACCGTCCGGGCCGGGCTCAGTGCACCTGCCCGGTTTTCGTCACCGCAGCATCCGACAGTTCACGCCAAGCTGAAACATCGAATCGCGCAGCCCGATACAGTGGGCTTGCATGGCGCCTTGTTCGCGCCACTTCCGGAGACGTCAGATGACCGCCACCCTCGCAGACGAGCAGAACCATTTCCCCGGCCTGAGCCGCATCGGCGCGCTGCTCGCCGATCCCGGCCGCACCGCGATGCTATGGGCGCTGATGGACGGCAGCGCCCGCCCGGCCGGCGAGCTGACGATGATCGCCGGGCTTTCGCCGTCGGCGGCCAGCGCCCATCTCGCGCGCCTGACCGACGGCGGCCTGCTCGCGCTCGAAGTGCGCGGCCGGCATCGCTATTTCCGGATTGCGTCGCCCGACATCGCCGCCTCGATCGAAGCGCTCGCCAACGTCGCGCAGGTCAGCGCGCCGCAGCGTTCCGTTCCGCGCCCCGTGCGCACCGTGCCGCTGGACATGCGCTACGCGCGCACCTGCTACGACCATATGGCGGGCGAGTTGTCGGTGCGCGTGTTCGAGCGGCTGATCGGAGGCGGGCTGCTGACGCTGCACGGCACGTCACTCGAAGCCACCGCCGAGGGCGCCGCCCGCTTCGCCGGCTGGGGCATCGACATGTCGGCGCAGAAAAGCCGGCGGCGCCGCTTTGCGTGCACCTGCCCCGACTGGAGCGAACGGCGTCCGCACCTGGGCGGCGCACTCGGCGCGGCGCTGCTCGACTCATGGTCGGCGCACGGTTGGGTCGAGCGCACGGAGCGGCCGCGAATCCTGCGCGTTACGCCAGCCGGGCATCGTCATTTCGATGCGTTTCTGGCCGCCTGATGTCTGCTTCGCAGCCTGACGCCATGTCCGGGACACTCCCGATCGGCTTGCGAATCGGCTTGTCGATACTCTGATCGGGACCCTTATTGAGACCTTTTGTTACACGCTCGCCAGGGAGCCTTACAAAAGTGGGGGCCTTGAAACAAACGCCGCAGGTACAGTGGCTGGACGGATGCAGCAAGATGCCGCATCCGTCGGAGATAAATCATGAGAACAGTCACCCCACACCACCATTCGAGCCGCCGGGTCACCGGCTATACGCTGATCGCAGCCGCCGCGTTCCTGTTCGCGGCCCAGGCCACCGTGGCGCAGGAAATCGGGGAGGCGCCACAGAATGCCGCCGCCACGCAGAATACCGATCCACCCGGCCGCGTCGCGCGCCTGAACTACACGGCGGGCGCCGTGACCACGGAACCCGCCGGCGCCACCGACTGGTCGTATGCGCAGATCAATCGGCCGCTCACCACCGGCGACCAGTTGTGGAACGATCAGAACGCCCGCTCGGAGCTGCACATCGGCTCGACCGCGGTGCGCCTCGGCCCGTCCACCAGCCTCGATCTGCTGAATCTCGACGACAGCAGCGCGCAGCTCAAGGTCGCCCAAGGCACTTTGTCAGCGCGCGTGCGCGAACTCCCGCCGGGCTCGTCGTATGAAATCGACACGCCGAATCTCGCGCTCGGCCTGAACGGGCCGGGCGACTATCGCGTCGACGTCGCGCCGGACGGCAGCAGCACCACCGTCACCGTGCGCAGCGGCAACGCGACGGTATACGGCGACAGCGGCGAGGTGCCGGTCGCGGCCGGCCAGCAGATCCGCTTCGGCGGCACCAACCTGCAGCAACTGGCCGACAACGGCGCACCCGGCCTCGACGGCTTCGACCAGTGGGCCGCAAGCCGCGACGCCGCCGAAGACCGCTCGGTGTCGGCTCGCTACGTGTCGCGCGACATTCCCGGCTACCAGGATCTCGACGCCAACGGCACGTGGCGCAGCACGCCGCAGTACGGCGAAGTGTGGGTGCCGCGCGCGACGCCTGCCGGCTGGGCGCCGTATCGCGACGGCCACTGGGTATGGCAGGCGCCGTGGGGCTGGACCTGGGTCGACGACGCGCCGTGGGGCTTCGCGCCCTACCATTACGGCCGCTGGGCTCAGGTGGACGACGCGTGGGCATGGATACCGGGACCGGTCGCGGTCAGCGAGCCGCCTGTCTACGCGCCGGCCCTCGTCGCCTTCGTGGGCGGTGGTGGCGGCGGTGTGAACTGGGGCGTGGATCTGGCGATCGGCGGAGCTGTCGCGGCCGGCGTCGCGTGGTTCCCGCTCGGCCCGGGCGAGCCGTGGCATCCGCACTGGGGCGGTCACGATCACTGGAGTCCCGATTATTACAACCGCGTGAACCAGACGACGATCGTCAACAACTACAACCGCAATGTGAATGTGACCAACATTCACAACACGTATATCAACTACCGCGCGCCGGGCGGCGTGACCGCAGTGCCGGCGACGGCCTTCGTGCACGGCCAGCCGGTCGGCCGCTTCGCCCAGAAAGTCGACCCGCGGCAATGGCGCAACGCGCAGATCAACCCGGGCGGCCCGGGAATCGCGCCGGTACGGGAGAGCTTCGGGCCGGGCTTGCGCAACGCGAATTACCGGCCGCCTGCGGCCGTGATGGCCCGTCCGGTGGTGGCGACGCGCAGTCCCGCGATGCCGGCGGCTTACCACGACAGTCTCGCGCAACGTTTCGCGCAAAGCGGCGGACGCGTGCCGGGCGCCGGTCAGCCTATCGTGCGGACTTCGGTGCCGGCGCATATGGCGGGTGGCCCGAGCGCGCTGCCGGTGCAGAACGTGCGGGTCGTGCAGTCGCATATCGCGGGACGTGCGCCCGGCATCGCGGCGGGTGCGCCGGGCGGGCCGGGCGGGCCGGGCGGGCCGGGCGGGCCGGGCAGAATGCAGCAGGCGGGACAGGCGCCGCAGCGGCCGGGGGAAGCACTGCATGGCGGAGAGCCGCAAGCGCGGCCAGGCGTGCCGCCACAAGCGGCCAACCAGCGTGAACAGGTCGGTCAGATGGGGCATCCTTCGAACGGGGTGCCGCGTCCGCCGCAAGCGTATGGCGGCAATCCGGCAGCACTGACGCCGCAGCAGCGCGGTACGCCGCAGCAGGCCGGCCAGCAGCAGGCCGGTCAACCGCCGGGCGTCAACGAACGCCACGAGCAGGCCTGGACGCAGCCGCACACACCGATGGCTCAGCAGGCGCCGCAGCACGGCGGCCCACAACAACAGGCAGGACGACGAGATCTTGCGCCGCAGCCTGGCGTACAGCCGCAGACAAGAGAGCCCGAGGTGGCGCAGCAGCACGGCGCGCCGCACCCCGCGGAAAACACGGCGATGCAGCAGCAACAGCAGGCGCGGCAGCAGGAGTTTCATCCGCAGCCGCAGCAGCGGTCACAACCGCAGGCCCAGGTGCAACCCCAAGTGCAACATCAGCCCGAGCCGCAGGCGCCACGTGCAGCAGAAGTCCAGGCGCAGCAGCAACCGCGTCAGGAATTTCATCCGCAGCCCATGCAGCAGCCGCATCAAGAACCACGTCCTGAGCCGCGTCAGCAACAGGCGCAGCAACAGCCTCGGCCGGAATTCCATCCGCAGCCGGCGCCGCAACCGCGTCAGCAGCAGGCGCAGCAGCAACCCCGGCCGGAGTTTCATCCGCAACCGCAACCGCAACAGCAGCCGCGCCAGGAAGCTCGTCCGCAGCAGGTGCAGCAGCCGCATCCTCAGGCGCAGCCGCAGCATGCCGAACAGCATTCGGGCGGCGGCAATCGCGACGAACATCACAAAGGCTGAGTGCGTCGTTGCGTCGAGGTATGCAGGTATGCAGGCATGCATGAAAAAAACCCCCGCGATTCGCATCGCGGGGGTTTTTGACCATACGGACCGGGCAGCCCGGCAGCCGGCGCTCAAACGGCCATCGGCGCCGTGAGCGGCTCGTGATGCCGGTAGCCGACCAGCGAGAAATCCGCCGGCTCGATCTTTTCGAGCCATTCCGGCTCGTACACGCCGGTTTTCGCATACTCCGGCACGCGGTCGGAAATCGCGAAAGCCGGACTTTCATAGGGCTCGCGCTTGAGTTGCTGCTGCAGCATGTCGAGCTGGTTCTCGTAGATGTGCGCGTCGCCGATGAAATACGTGAACCAGCGCGGCGTATAACCCGTCAGACGACCGACCAGGTGCAGCAACGCCGCGCCCTCGGTCAGATTGAACGGCGTGCCGAGCCCGACGTCGTTGCTGCGGATGTACAGGCACAGCGAAATTTCCTTGCGCACCGCGTTCGGCACGAACTGATAAAGCAGGTGGCAAGCGGGCAGCGCGATCTGATCCAGCACGGCGGGGTTCCACGCGTGAAACAGAATGCGGCGGTCCGCCGGGTTCTGCATGATGGTGTCCAGACACTGGCGCAACTGGTCGATCGCCTTGTACAGCAGCACTTTGCGGCTGCCGTCTTCTTCGAATCCCGTCACCACCCGGAAGCCGCGTGCAGTCGCGTCGCCAAGCTGCGCGCTCGCGTCTGCGTTCAACACCTTGTAGGCGGGCCACTGGCGCCATTGCACGCCGTAGACGTCGCCGAGATCGTCCGGCCCCTCGCGATAGGGATTGGCGAGCCACTGCGGATTCTGGTTGGCGTTGGCGTCCCACACCTTGCAGCCGAGGTCGCGGAAATCCGCGGCGCTGCGCGAGGCGCGCAGAAACCCGATCAGTTCGCCCACCGCCGATCTGAACGCCAGCTTTTTCGTGGTGACCGCGGGAAAGCCTTGCTGAAGGTCGAAGCGCAACATGGCGCCCGGCATGCTGATGGTGCGGATGCCGGTGCGGTTCTCCTGCCACGTGCCGGTGTCGAGAATCGTGCGGACGAGGTCGAGGTATTGTTTCATTCGGGTTCCTTCGACGCGGCGCCCGCCGGGTAGATCCGGGCGCCACGGAGATTGAGCGGAAAACCCGATTTTAACAGCGCGGCCGGACGGCGCCCGGTCATGGCGCGCGGCATCGGAAATATCGCGGGAAAGGGTGAACGCCGGCTGCGCGCGGGCAACGCGCAGCCGGTCACGGCACGGCCACCGCGCCCTGAACCATCCCTGAAACCGTTTTGCGAGCCTGCTGGAACCACGCGGCCTGCCAAACGATTACAGATGCGGCACCGAAGCCGGCAAGTCGCCGTGCGGCGTAGCGAGCGGCTCGCCTTCCATATGCCGCATGCCGTGCGAGCACAGCAGCCGGTACAGCGTGACGCGCGAGATGCCGAGCTCCTGCGCGGCGTCGCCGAGACGCCCGCGGTGACGCAGCAGCGCCAGTTCGATCGCCTGCCGTTCGGCCGCTTCGCGCGCCTGCGCGAGCGACACAGGCACGATCTCCACGTATTCGGCGAGCTCCAGATCGCGTGCCGTGATCGCGCGCCCTTCCGACATCACGATAGCGCGCCGCACCCGGTTGATCAGCTCGCGCACATTGCCCGGCCAGCCGTAGTTATGCAGTGCCGCGATCGCATCCGGCGCGAAGCCGCGCAAGCGGCGGCTTGCATCCTTCTTGAAACGTTCGAGCATGTGCCGGGCAAGCAGTTCGATATCCTTACCACGTGCGCGCAGCGGCGGTTCGTCGATCTGCAGCACGCATAAGCGGTGATACAGGTCGGAACGGAAACGCCCTTCGATCATCGCCGCGGTCATATCCACGTGGGTGGCCGAAATGATGCGCACGTCGACGTCGATCGCGCCATGCCCTCCCAGCCGCTCCACTTTGCGTTCCTGCAGAAAGCGCAGCAGGCTCGCCTGGCTTTCGAGCGGCAGGTCGCCGATTTCGTCGAGAAACAGCGTGCCGCCGTTGGCCGCTTCCACCCGGCCGATCTTGCGCTGATTGGCGCCGGTGAACGCGCCGCGCTCGTAGCCGAATAATTCGGATTGCAGAAGATGCGGCGGAATCGCGCCGCAGTTGATCGGCACAAAAGGCGCGTTGCGCCGCGCGGAGCGTTCGTGAATCGCCACCGCGGTCAGTTCCTTGCCGGTGCCCGATTCGCCCGAGATGAACACCGGCGCGTCGGTCATCGCCACTTTGCGGATCGAGCGGAACAGCGCGAGCATGGCGTCGCACGAGCCGACCATTTCGCCTTCGGCGCCTTGCGAGGCGTCGTTGGAAGCCGGTTCACCCAATGAAATCATGCCGTATGCATGACCCACCGAGTCGACGATCCTGTCGCCCGAATACGGCACCGTCACATAATCGAAACAATAGTCGCGCACGAGCCGGCGCAAGGCGGCGTCCTGCAGTTGACCAGGCATGGTTGCCGCAACCCAGCCGACATTCGGCATGGTCAGGCACGATTCGAAGGCAGCGATTTCGTGTGGCTGAAAATCGCTAGACAGATCAAGCAAACCGCCCGCCGCCATGCCGGCGCGAACAGCCCGGCGCACGTCGCGCGCCGACCCCACGACTTCGACGTGCCAGCCGCGCTGATGAAACCGGATATTCAGCTCCGCGCTGGGATCGCGCGAAACGTAAATCAGTTGTCGCGTTGCGGGTTCCATTATTCAGATCCTCTCGTCAACGAACGTTAAGGATGACGCACGCACCTGAACCGAGTTCAGACACGCTGACTCATTCGGGATTCGCGAAAAAGCAAAAACCGAACGGCCATTCCATTCCGTGCGGACAGCTGATCCCCAAGAAAGCGGCGTGTGTGTTTGAGACGGCCCGTTAGCGGGCTTTTTTAAATCTGAAGCTCTTTTTCGAGAGCTTACTATACGCGCGCCGCTTGGAAAACAGTTATGCGAATTTAATCGCGCACCCCATACCCAGCAAGGCTCTGCAGGCGATAAATAGTTATTCAGCCGACGAATAAAAGATTAGTGGAAGCGCTTTTCATGGCGTAGACCCAAGGTACTTCGTACCGCCCCGATTAACAATTCAGAGGTATTTCCTGCCTGTCGTTTCAGCGCTGAAACATTTTCGTCCAATTTCTGAATTGTTGCTCCGAGGTTTTCATTCGCATCCCGATGCATCAATGGATTGCGAGCGATGGCACACGTTTCGCTAAATGGCGTGCACCAGGGAGACACATCATGCGACCTGTTTTCCGCATCGATCTGAGCCGCATTGCACCATATGCGGCCCTTTGCACCGCAATCGCGCTGACCATGCTGCCCATTGGCGCCAATGCACAGCAGGCCGAAGCGGCCCAATCCGCCACGCTGGCGGAATCTTCCGATGCAGGTTCCGCCACCTCCCGCGACGCGACGATCGCAACAGACGCTGCGTCCGATACGAACGCGCCCGCCGCCGCGGCCTTCCGCCGGCTTGCCGCCAACGCGCTTAACCTTCCGGCCGATGGTACATCCATGAACGATTTTTCACTCGACGACCAGGCGCTCTCGCGACAACGCGGCGGCGCGGTCGGCATGGTGATGGTCGCCGCTACGCCGCAGCTCATGCGCGGCAACGGCGGCGGCGGCAGCGTAACGCTGTGGGACGAAATCGCCCCGCCCCCGCCTTTGCCGATTCCGGTCGATGCAGCGCGCGCGGCGCAGGGCAACGTCGCCAGTTACCAAAGAAAGTAGCCCGAACTATTTAGCGATGCAAAAACAGGGCGGGCGGTGTCGCGAACACACCGCCCGCATACAGGACAGCACGCAGACAGGGACCGACATGAGCACCTCTATCCGGACGCCGCGCGCATTCAGGTCGCGGCTCACACTGCCCAAGCCGTCGCCGGCCGCGCTGGCAAGCGTTCTCGCCGCGCTCACCGCCGGTTTTGCCGTCGACGTCATGGCGCAGCAAGTCGTCAATCCCGGCGACATCATCGTCGAGCGCACGGTTACGCCGCGCGACGCTTTCATACCGGTGCCGAAGAGCCAGGACCCGGTCGCCGTGCGCGCCACCACGTTCCCGGCCAACTCGTTCAATCCGGCTGTCGCCCAGATCGTGGGCGATACCGATCTGACGAATGCGCACGGGTCCAGCGGCGTGGCGGACGGCGGCGTGCTCGGCGGCACCGGCACGGGCATGCAGGCGGTGACCCAGATCCTTAGCGGCAAGGCGACCGGCAACAACGTCGCGCTGAATTCCGGCGGCATCGGTCTGCCCGCTCCCGGCATCGGCGGGACGATCACCTCGTCGGTAACGGGCGCGCTGGCGCCGCTATCGAACACCCTCACCGGCGCGCTCGGAGGTCTGAAATGAACCCGCTCGTGAACTCTCTCAAGCTGCGTTCGCTGGGTTCGCTGCATGCGGCGCTGTGCATCTGCATCGCCGGCGCCGCGCTGGTGACGAGTCACGCCAGCGCGCAATCGGTGCCGACAGTCGGCGCCACCTCGACCCTCGCCAACGGCGCGGCAGCCGGCGTGACGGGCGCGTTCGCGGTCAATGAAACGGCCGGCCTGAACAACGCACAAGCCAATCAGATCACGGTGTCGAACGGCGGCGTGGCCGGCAACGACAACGCCAGCATGCAAAGCGCCGCCGTGGCCGCGAAGGTCACGAACGCGCGGGCGTCGATCGAAGCCAATGCTTTTTCGAATTCATCCGGCGCGGTGCTGGTGAACCAGTCCGCCGGAGCAGGGAATCTGCAGCGCAACAGCACCCAATTGGGCACTGCGGCGCTCGGAGTCGAGACCGTCGCGGATGGGGAGCTATCCGCGACGGCCCCGAAAAACGGAGGTCTGGGGCAATCCATCGGGCTTCGTGGCGTACGCGAGACAAACATCTCAAACGATGCCTTCAGGAACGTCAGCGGGATCGTGCAGATCAACCAGACAGCCGGTGCCGGTAATGCCACGGCAAACAGTTTTGTGCTCCGTCCCCCGGCGGGCACTTTTTTTAACTGACGACTCTTAAAAGTATCGGAGCGAATCATGAAGCGCACTCTTATTGCCGCAGCCGTTCTCGTTGCTGCATCCGGCAGCGCGTTTGCCGCGCCGCAAAAGGCCTACCTGTTCAATGCCACGCTGATCGGCGAGGCTGTCGGCGTGGAAGGTCTGGTCGGCCTGTATGGCTGCGTACACGTGTCCAGCACGGCGGGCGCGGTGATCAACAACAGCCAGAGCGTCAACGTCAACGCAACGCTCAATCCGCAAGCGCAAAGCTACACGACCGGCCGGATGACGACCACCACCAACAACAACACGTCGTCGATCAAGGGCGGCGGGTCGGTCTTTGCCCTGGCAACGCAAAGCCACTCGACGTCGTCGGCCGGCGCGCAGGGCTATCAGGCATCGGGCGGCTACGTGTACGGCAGCCAGAGCAGTTCCGTTGCCGGCGGCGGTTATCAGACCAGCCAGCAGGCAGCGGGGATCGCAGGCGGCTTCACGCATACCAGCCAGAACTCGGGCGGCCATATCGCAGCCGGCGGTTCGATCGGCGGCAACTACAACTATGCGGCCTTCAATACGCCGTTCTTCGGCGCCGGGACCTTCCATGCAGCCGGCGGCCTGCAGGCCGGCTACAACGAATCGAGCTACGCCAACACGTCGGGCCTCGCCGGCGGCTTCGAGGCATCGGAAGCATCCGGACAGGGCAAGGTATGGGGTTACAAGGCGAGCGAAGGTTCGGGCTTCGCGGCGGTCGGCGAACAGTCGTCCGGCTATCAGACCAGCCGGACCTCGTCCAGCGACGCTTATGCCGCGGCCTTCGGCGTCGACGCCAGCCTCACCACCACGGACGTGACCACCCGGGGCTTCGTCACGCAGCACACCAACACGCAGGTGGCCGGCACGCTGAACGCCACGACCGGCACCAATGCGGGCAACGGCGTCTCGGGCAACCTCGGCATCAACATCGCGGAAGGCATCAACAACGCGCAGAGCAACGACGTGGCGCTCGCCTCGGTCGACATCGGCAACGTGTTCGGCAACGCGCAGATCTTCAACGCGCAATCGTCGAGCGGCACAGCCCGGATCAACAACTTCAATCTGAACGCGTCGATCGGGGATGGTTCGCTGTCGGGTGTGACGGGCAACGTCGGCGTGAACGTCGCCTCGGGTATCGGCAACGTGCAGAACAACAGCCTCGCCGGTGCCGTGACGACGACCAAGCCTGGCAATGCGCTGACCACGGCGATGGTCGCCACGGACGACAACTCGCAAACCGCCGGCATGACGGTTACGGGTCAATTCCAGGGCACCGCGATGCTGGGCGCCAACTCGCTCGCCAACGCGTCGGGCAACATCGGCGTGAACATTGCCGGCGGCGCGGGCAACCTGCAGCACAACGGCCTGGCAATCGCCGCGCTGAACAGCGGCCACTAAGCCGGCAGCAGGCAACAGAAGCCAGCAGGCAGTTGAGGGGGACGCGCCGGCAGCCATTCGCAGCGGCCGGCGCGTATGGAGCAGGAGACCAGCATGTCCGGGTTCAAGGGGTTCCCGGCGCTACGGTTCGCTGTAGCGCTGGCAGGCTGCACGCTGTGCGCGGGCCAGAGTTACGCACAGGCGAGCATCGACACGTCCACGCTGGCGGGCGTTCCGTTGAAAAAAACGGTGCGTTCGATGAAGGACATCCGCTACAGCCACATCGTCAACCAGCAGTTCGACTACAGCTGCGGTGCGGCGGCGCTGGCCACGCTCCTCAAGTACGGCTACGGCATCGATATTCCGGAAACCGAACTGATCCGCCGGATGATGGTGTTCTCCACACCTGAAGTCGTCGTCAGGAATGGCTTCTCCATGCTCGACATGAAGAAATTCGTCGAGACCATCGGTTTGCGCGGCCGCGGCTTCCGGGTCAACGCCAACGCGCTCCAACACTTGCAGATTCCCGTGATGGTTCTCATGAACATCGACGGGTACGAGCATTTCGTGATCGTCAAGCATGCGCAGGACGGCCGCGTGTTCATTGCGGATCCCGCGCTCGGCAATCGCATCGTGCTCGAAGAGGACTTCGTGCGGAGCTGGAACGGCCTCGTCTTCGCGGTCCTCGGCAAACCCTTCAGGGAGGATTCCCCGCTCTTGCAGGACAACGAGTCGCTCGCGCTCAAGCTGCGCGCCAGCGCGCTGGCCAACGGCACCGCCGCGACTCCCTTCGTCGAGTACGGCTTGATCAAGGCAGACCTGTTCTGAACCAACCATGAAGCAACACCTCACCCAACTCGGGCTCGCGATCTGCACCGCGATGTGCGGCTTGAGCGCAATCAGCGGCAACGCCCGGGCAGCAGCCGGCGCCGGCGCGGCACCGGCGCCTGAATTTGCCGCTTCTCATGACACCGGCTCCGCCGCCGTCAAGGTGCAGATGGTGGACGACGATGTCCTCGCCGGCCAGACCGGCAAGTATGCCGGCGGCACGATGATCTCCGGCTTCGTTCTGAACATCATTTCTCAATGGCAGTTGCCCAACGGCGTGACCGCGCTCGCCCAGGGCACGCTCAACGCGGCACGGAACGCGGCCGGCCAGGTGAGCAGCAGCGTCAGCACGCTGGCAAGCGTGAGCGGCGGCGGCCCCGGCAGTCATGTCGGCGCGGCCGGCTCCGGGGCCGATCCCAATGCCCAGGCGAACGGCGGGCAGCGCATTTCGGTCAACGGGGTCTCGCAAGTCACGCAGGTAGCCGGCGACCGTAACAGCGGCATCAACTCCGCGCTCATCGATTTCAACAACAACGCCTCGTTCCTCGCGGGCGCCGCCAATGCCCCGTCAGCCGCGGCCAGCAATTCGACCGGCTCCGTCAAAGCCGGCATCTCGTTCGGCAGCAACGGCATCAGCGTCGCGCTGCAGACGCCGGCTGGACTCGCCACCCAGACCATCGCACCGGGCAACGGGCAAATCGCCCAGTTGCTGCAGATCGCGGGCAATAACCAGCAGGTCGCCAACGCATTGCAGCTGCATTTGCAGACGCAGCAGATGTCGGCCGCCATGATCCGTCAGTCAGGTGTTCTACAAGCCCTGCAAAACAGGAGATAAGCATGCGGGCCGCCACCCGCCGAGCGTAGCACCAGCAGTACCGACAGGCCGCGCACCGTCAGCAACCACGTTGCATGGGACCGGAGACGGGCGGCGCGCAGCCGGAATACCGGGGGAACACAAAATGAATAATCTTTCATCGAAAAAAGTGCCACGCATGGCACTGGCAGCCATTCCGGCCGCCGTCATGCTATTCGCACTTTCGCAAGGGGCGAGCGCGCAGGCGCTCGCCGGACAATCGGTCGAAGAACGTCTGAATACGTTGATGCGGGTCGTCGACGAACAACAGCGGCAGATTCATTCTCTCGAGCGCCAGGTGACCAATCTGGAGATGGCGCAACGCGGCCGCGGCATACCGGGCGCCGGCGCGCCGGCCGGCAGCGAAGCGGTGGCCGAACAGCCCGGCGCCGACGGCTTGCCGGTGCCGCTGCCGCCGCTCGCCCAGGTCAATCCCGGCGCCCCCGCGCCCGGCGGCAACACCGGCACGGCGACCGGCGTGCCGGTCTATCCGCCGCCGCCCGAAGGCGGCAACGCGGGCGGACTGCCGGCCGCGACCGACGGCAGCGGCGCCGTCGGCCAGACGCAGAAAGCGGCCGAACCGGTGCGCACGCAGGCCGAAGAAGCGGTGGTGCAGCGCGAACACGCGCCGCTCTTCGACCACAAGCTGACGATGGACTGGGGCATCAGCGACACCTACTACGATCGCCGCCAGTTGCAGTTGTCGGGCTTCCTCGCGCTCGACGCGATTTTCCTCGGCAACATCAACCTGGGCGAGACCAAGTCGCACCAGGTGATGGCCGATCTCGATACGCGCTACGGCCTGACCGACCGCATGAGTATCGACGTCGACGTGCCGTACATCTACCGGCATAGCAACTTCATAGTCGGCGGCGCGGGCGGCGCGGCAAGCACGTTGTCGGATGCGTCGGTGAACGGCAGCAATATCGGCGACGTCAACTTCGGGATCTACTACCAGTTCCTGAAAGAGACCAACAGTCTGCCGGACGTGGTCGGCAGTCTGCGCATCAAGGCGCCGACCGGCACCTCGCCGTTCGGCCAGAAACTGGTGCAGGTGGACGAAAACAACACCAATCTGGTCGCGCCGAGCAAGCTGCCCACCGGCACGGGTTTCTGGAACATCACGGCCGGCGTCTCGCTGCTGAAGACCTACGACCCCGTGGTGCTGTTCGGCAGCGTTTCGTACACCTACAACATCGCTCGCTCGTTTGCGGACATCTCGTCGGTGCAGGGACAAACCCAGCCGGCAACGGTCAAGCTCGGCGACATCGTGCAGTTCGGCGGCGGCGTGGCGCTCGCCTTCTCCGACAAGGACTCGGCCAGCATCTCGTACACGATGGCGCTCGAACCCGAATCGAAGACGCGCGCGCCAGGGGGCTCGTACGAAAAAGTGCCGGGCAGCGAGACCACGGCCGCGGCGCTGAATTTTGGCCTGAACCACGTCGTGAACAAACACCTCACCATCAACGGCTCGGTCTCCGTGGGCTTGACGCCCGACGCGCCGAACTTCGTGGTCGGCGTGCGCTTTCCCTACACCTTCTGACGTGTCAACGATGCGAGGTCGAACGTGCGTGAATCACCTCATCTGACCAGTATTGCTCCGGTGGCCGGAGCGGGAGCGCATCTGACGCGCGCGCTCACCAGCGAGCTGACGCCGGTGCGGACTCCGGCGCCGCTGGCGGCGACCGCCGGCGCCACGCCGCTGGCCGCGGTGGCTGGCTGCGGCGTCGAGCGCCTGCTCCTGTACGTAGCGCGCACGCCGGACGACACGCTGATCGCGCATCTGAAAAGCCGCGGCTGGCACGTCGCGGCAGCGCGCTCGGCGCATGAACTCGGGCGCCTCGCGAAACCCGACGTGGTTTGCGCGGGCATCGTCGACCTGGCGAGCTTTCCGCCGCGCGACCTGGCCGGACTCGAAGCGGGTCTGCGCCAGCAGCAGGTCGGCTGGATCGCGCTCGCCACCAGCGAGCGGCTCAACGATCCGGTGGCGCGGCGCCTCGTGCGCCACTACTGCTTCGACTTCGTGAAGATGCCGGTGGCGAACACCACGGTCGACTACCTCGTCGGCCACGCGTTCGGCATGGTGACGCTGTGCGATCCCGACGCCGCGCCGCCCGTGAGCGAGTCCGGCGACGAGGAAATGGTCGGCACCTGCGAAGCCATGCAGCAACTCTTTCGCACCATCCGCAAGGTGGCGAACACGGACGCGAGCGTGTTCATCTCGGGCGAGTCGGGCACCGGCAAGGAGCTCACCGCGCTCGCGATTCACGAGCGTTCGCCGCGCCGCAAGGCGCCATTCGTCGCGATCAACTGCGGCGCGATTCCGCATCATCTGCTGCAGTCCGAACTATTCGGTTACGAACGTGGCGCATTTACCGGCGCCAATCAGCGCAAGATCGGCCGGGTCGAATCCGCGGACGGCGGCACGCTGCTGCTCGACGAAATCGGCGACCTGCCGCTCGAAAGCCAGGCGAGCCTGTTGCGTTTCCTGCAGGAGGGCAAGATCGAGCGGCTCGGCGGACGCGAATCGATTCCCGTCGACGTGCGGATCATTTCCGCGACGCACGTCGACCTGGAAAGCGCGGTGCGCGACGGACAGTTCCGCGCCGACCTGTTTCACCGCCTTTGCGTGCTGCGTGTGGACGAACCGCCGCTGCGCGCGCGCGGCAAGGACATCGAAATTCTCGCGCATCACATCCTGCACAAGTTCAAGACCGACGGCGCGCGCAAGATTCGCGGCTTCACGCCTTCGGCGATCGAGGCGCTCTATAACTACAACTGGCCCGGCAACGTGCGCGAGCTGATCAACCGCGTGCGCCGCGCGATCGTGATGGCGGAGAACAAGCTGATTTCCGCCGACGACCTCGATCTCGCGCACTTCACCGCGCAGCAGACCATGACGCTCTCGCAGGCGCGCGAGGCCGCCGAGAAGCGCGCGATCGAAGCGGCGCTGCTGCGTCATCGCCACCGCTTGAACGAGGCGGCGGTGGATCTGAATATTTCGCGCGTCACCCTGTACCGCCTGATGGGCCACCACGGGCTGCGCGAATTGAGCGCCGCCGACGAGAAGGCGGCGTTCGCGGTGGACGCCGGCGCGCAGGAATGATGCGGTCACCCGTCGGAGACGGCGGGCGTCGCGCATAGCGGCGCAACCCGGCGCAACCTGGCGGTGCGCGGCCGCGGCGAAACGCGGGATCTGCACGGCTAGTCCGTGCATACCCCGGCACCGCTTCATGCCGCCTTCGCAGGCCGGAGCCCCGCCTCGGCGGTGCGAATTGGCGCGTCAGGTAGAATCGGTCCGGTTACGTTCCCCTTTCCATTCGATGACGACGCTCACCCTGATCGTCGCTCGCGCCAACAACGGCGTGATCGGCCGCGACAACCAGTTGCCCTGGCGACTTCCCGAAGACCTCGCGTTCTTCAAGCGCACCACTATGGGCGCGCCCATCATCATGGGCCGCAAAACGCATGAGTCGATCGGCCGGCCCTTGCCTGGACGCCGCAACATTGTCGTGACGCGCGATGCCACACGCCGCTTCCAGGGTTGCGACACGGCCGCGACGCTCCAGGAGGCGCTCAAGCTCGCCGCGCAGGATCAGGCGCCCGAAGCGTTTCTGATCGGCGGCGCGCAGTTGTATGTGGAAGGCTTGCGGCAAGCGGACAAGCTCATCATCACCGAAATTTCCGCCGACTTCGAAGGCGACGCCACGTTCCCCGAACTCGACGAAACCGAGTGGGAAGAAGTCGCGCATGAAACGCACCGCGCGGACGCGCCGAACGATTTCGACTACGCGTTCGTGACGTACAAACGCAAGGGTGCCTGAAGCAACATGCTTCACATGTAATCGCCACGCTCGAAGCAGACGGTCCCCGCCGCCCGCCTGATACGAAAAAACGCCACGCAATGACTCGCGTGGCGTTTTCGTTTCAACGGTCGAACCGGAGGCCGACCGGCACGCGGCATAACCGCTTCACTGCCCCGCGATCGTCATGCGCTCGATCAGCACCGAACCGGTTTTCTTGGTGCCGCGCGTGATCGTATCCGCGCCGATCGCGACGATGTGGTGGAACATCTCCTGCAACGTGCTCGCCACGGTGATTTCCTCGACCGGATACTGGATCTTGCCGTTCTCGACCCAAAAGCCCGACGCACCGCGCGAGTAGTCGCCCGTCACGTAGTTCACGCCCTGCCCCATCAGTTCGGTCAGCAACAGGCCCGTGCCGAGCTTGCGCAGCATCTCTTCGAAGTCGTCCTCGGGGCGCGTGTTCGAGCTCAGCAGCGACAGGTTGTGCGAGCCGCCCGCATTGCCGGTAGTCTGCATGCCGAGCTTGCGTGCCGAGTAGGTGGACAGGAAATAGCCTTCCACCACGCCGTCTTTCACCACCGAACGCTGTCTGGTGCGCACGCCTTCTTCGTCGAACGGCGCGCTGCCCATTGCGCGGGGAATATGCGGGTCTTCGACCACCTGCACGTGCGGCGCGAACACCGGCTTGCCCAGGCTGTCGACGAGGAACGTGGTCTTGCGATACAGCGCGCCGCCGCTCGTGGCTTGCACGAATGCGCCGAGCAGGCCCGCGGCGAGCGGCGCTTCGAACAGTACCGGCACCTTGCGCGTGTCCAGACCGCGCGCGCCGATGCGCGCCAGCGCGCGCTGCGCCGCGTAACGGCCCACCGCTTCCGGATTGGCCAGTTCTTCGGCGCTGCGGGTGGACGTGTACCAGTCGTCGCGCTGCATGTTGCGGCCGCTGCCCGCAATCGGCGCGCACGCAATGTAGTGGCGCGAGTACGGATAACCCGCCAGGAAGCCGCGCGAGGTGGCCAGCACGAACTGCGAGTGCTGCGCCGAGACGCTCGCGCCCTCCGAGTTTTTGATCTGCGGATCGGTCGCGAACGCGGCGTCTTCCGCGCGGCGGGCAATTTCCACCGCTTCGTCCGCGGACAGATTCCACGGGTGATAGAGATCGAGATCGCGCGGCGCCGTTTCCAGCAATTCGGCTTCGGCCAGACCCGCGCAGTCGTCTTCGGCCGTGAAGCGCGCGATGTTGTAGGCCGCCGCGACCGTGTCCTTCAAAGCCTGCGACGAAAAGTCCGAAGTGCTCGCATTGCCGCGCTTGTTGCCGATGAACACCGTCACGCCGACCATCTTGTCGCGGTTGTGTTCGATCGTCTCGACTTCGCCGCGCCGCACGGAGACGGACAGGCCGTCGCCTTCGGAGATTTCGGTCGCCGCGTCGGTGCCGCCGAGCGACTTCGCGTGACGAAGGATGTCCGAGGCGATTTCCTTCAGCTCATCCTGGGTATGCGGAAAAAAGCGCTGCTTGACGTCCATGTCTGCTGCCATTGTCGTTGCCGTCCTGTTCGGGGCCGAGCGGCCCTGTGTGTGTTCGCTGTGTTTGCTGTGTTCGCCGAATTCGCACCGGTTGAGCACATGCCTCGCGCATGCGCGCGAGCCCGTGTCGGGTGACGCATCCCGCGATCATAGCAAGGTACGCGACGCCGTACCTGGCATTCGCTGCGCCTCGCCTGAGCGCCGCGCCGCCGTCGCTTCGCGGGGCGCGACGCGTTGCGCGCGGCAGCGCGGCGGATCGGCGGGCGCGGCACGCTACAATATCGGCATGACACGCAAAACCCGCATTCAAACCATCGAATCCGCCGAGCCGGAAGTCGACGAAAACGGCTACGACCGTCCCAGCAAGTCCCAGCTCAAGCGCGAAATGCACGAGTTGCAGGAACTGGGCGCGGCGCTGATCGCGCTGCCCAAAGACGCGCTCAAGCGCATGCCCATGCCCGAAAAGCTCGACGACGCCGTGCGCGAAGCGCGCCGCATCACCGATCACGAAGGCAAGCGCCGCCAGGTGCAGTATGTGGGCCGCGTGATGCGCTCGCTGCTGGACGAAGAAACCGCCGCGCTGCGCACCGCGCTCGACACCTACAACGGCGTCAACAAGGCGGAAACGGCCAAACTTCACTGGATCGAGCGCACTCGCGAAAAGCTGCTCGCCGACGACGCCGCGCTGACCGATTTCATCCGCCAGCACCCGAACGCCGACCCGCAGCAGGGCCGCACGCTGATCCGCAACGCGCGCAAGGAAGCGCAGCAGAGCAAGCCGCCGCGCTACTTCCGCGAACTGTTCCAGTGGATCAAGAACGCGGACGGCCCGCCCGCGCAGACCGATTCCGAAGCCGACGACGCCCAGGACGACGAAGATGACGACCGCGACGCCTGAAAACTCGGGTAAGCAGACGCGTAATCACCCCGACGAAATCGTGATCGGCCTCGTGTCGATCAGCGACCGCGCCTCCACCGGCGTGTACGAGGACAAAGGCATTCCGGCGCTGCAGGAGTGGCTCGGCGCAGCGCTGAGCTCGCCGTGGCAAGTGGTCACGCGGCTGATTCAGGACGATGCGCCCACCATTTCCGCCACGCTGACCGAACTGGTCGACGAAGTCGGCTGCGATCTGGTGCTGACCACCGGCGGCACCGGCCCGTCGCGCCGCGACGTGACGCCGGAGGCGACGCTCGCGGTCGCCACGAAGGAAATGCCGGGTTTCGGCGAGCAGATGCGGCAGATCAGCCTGAATTTCGTGCCGACCGCGATCCTGTCGCGCCAGGTCGCGGTGATCCGCGAAACGGCGGAGCACGCGGCGCTGATCATCAACCTGCCGGGTCAGCCTAAGTCGATCAGGGAAACGCTGGAAGGCTTGCGCGACGCCGAAGCAGGCGGCGCAGTGAAGGTGCCGGGCATTTTCGCCGCCGTGCCGTACTGCATCGACCTGATCGGCGGGCCCTATGTGGAAACCAACGCCAACGTGGTGAAGGCGTTCCGGCCGAAGAACGCACAGCGCGCGCCCCGGCCGGCTTAAGTTTTCTTATTCCGCGGCTTTTTCCGCACCATTGGCGGCGTCCGGCGCCGACGGGATCAGGAAGTGCTCGCGGTAGTACTTCAGTTCGTCGATCGACTCGTGGATGTCGGCGAGCGCCGTGTGCATCGCGCGCTTCTGGAAGCCTTTGTAGATGGCCGGCTGCCAGCGGCGGCACAGTTCCTTGAGCGTGCTGACGTCGAGATTGCGGTAATGGAAGAAGCGCTCCAGCTCCGGCATCCAGCGCGCCATGAAGCGGCGGTCCTGGCAGATCGAGTTGCCGCACATCGGCGATTTGCCCGGCGGCACGTAGACGCTCAGGAAATCGCGGATCTGTTCGGTGGCGTCGGCCTCGCTCACCGTGGAGGCCTTCACGCGGTCGATCAGGCCCGAGCGGCCATGCGTGTTCTGATTCCACTGATCCATTCCGGCGAGCGTCTCGTCGCTCTGATGAATCGCCAGCACCGGACCTTCTACCATTCTGTCGAGCGTCGAGTTCGTCACCACCACCGCGATTTCGATGATGCGGTCGGAGTCGGGCTCGAGCCCGGTCATTTCCATGTCCAGCCAGACGAGATTCATGTCGCTGCGCACGAGCGGCGGCTGTTCGGTGGATGCGAGGATGTCAGTCATGAAGGCAACCCTGGTGGCCGGACAAACGGCTGCTCTGCAAGCCCGCCTGCCGCGGCGATTGTTCGTATGAGATTGGATTAAGCTGGTGCAAGCCGGTTTGGGCTCACCCTTCCCGCCGCGAGGCGGGAAGAAACATATAATTCTCGCATAGATACCACGGAATCCCCGGATGCCTACCCTGTACTTCACCGTTCTGTTCGTCGTCGCCGTCGTGGCGATGGTCGGCACCAAGCTGTGGCTCGCGTCGCGGCAAATCCGCTTCGTGGCCGGCCATCGCGAGCAGGTGCCGAGCCAGTTCGCCGGCACCATCGCCCTCACCGCGCACCAGCGCGCCGCCGACTACACCGTCGAGCGCACCCGCCTCACCATGATCGAGATCGTGGTCAGCGCAGCCGTGCTGATCGGCCTCACGCTGCTCGGCGGCGTGCAGGCGCTCGATCTGGCCATCTCCGACTGGCTCGGCCGCGGCTACATCGGCCAGATCGCCCTGGTGGCCGCCGTGATCGCGATCACCAGCGCGATCGATCTGCCGTTCGATTATTACCGTCAGTTCGTGGTCGAACAGCGCTTCGGCTTCAACCGCATGAGCAAGGGCATTTTCTTCGTCGACCGGCTCAAGGGCGTGCTGCTCGGCGCCGCGTTCGGCCTGCCGCTGCTGTTCGTCGTGCTGTGGCTGATGAACCAGGCGGGCAGCCTGTGGTGGCTGTGGACGTGGATCGTCTGGGTTGCGTTCCAGATGCTCGTGCTGGTGCTGTATCCGTCGTTTATCGCGCCGCTGTTCAACAAGTTCGAGCCGCTCAAGGACGAAGCGCTGAAAAGCCGCATCGAGGCGCTGATGCAGCGCTGCGGTTTCGCCGCCAAGGGTCTCTTCGTGATGGACGGCAGCCGCCGTTCGGCGCACGGCAACGCCTACTTCACCGGCTTCGGCGCGGCCAAGCGGATCGTGTTCTTCGACACGCTGCTCGCGCGCCTGTCGGGCAGCGAGATCGAGGCCGTGCTCGCGCACGAACTCGGCCACTTCAAGCGCCGTCACGTGATCAAGCGCATGCTCGTCACCTTCGCGATCAGTCTCGTGATGCTCGCCCTGCTCGGCTGGCTCATGCAGTGCGTGTGGTTCTACGAAGGGCTGGGCGTGCGGCCGTCGCTGATCGGCGGCAATAGCGGCCTCGCGCTGGTGCTGTTCTTCCTCGCGCTGCCGGTGTTCCTGTTCTTCGTGACGCCGCTTGGCAGCCTCAGTTCGCGCAAGCACGAGTTCGAAGCCGACGCGTTCGCCGCGACCCAGACCGACGCGCAAGACCTCGTCAACGCGCTCGTCAAGCTGTACGAGGACAATGCGTCGACCCTGACGCCCGATCCGCTCTACACCGCGTTCTACTACTCGCATCCGCCGGCGTCGCAGCGGATCGACCGCCTGCTGCGGCACGCATGAGCGGCCGCTCCCCGAAAGCACCGCGCGCGCCGTCCAGCACGCGTGCAGGCGGCCTCGTCGTGGCCGCGCATGGCCGCCACTATCTGGTCGCACCGGATGACGGCGGCGCCATGCTTCAATGTTTCCCGCGCGGCAAGCGCAGCGAGGTGGCGGTCGGCGATCATGTGATTTACGAGCTGGCTTCGGCGGATCAGGGCGTGATCGTCGAAATCGGCGAACGGCGCAACCTGCTGTACCGCTCGGATCAGTACAAGTCGAAGCTGTTCGCCGCCAACCTCGATCAACTGCTGATCGTGCTCGCCACCGAACCGCATTTCAGCGAGGACCTGCTCGGGCGCGCGCTCGTCGCGGCGGAAGCGAATGGGCTGAAGCCGTTGATCGTGCTGAACAAGACCGACGTGACCGACGAGCTCGAAGGCGCGCGCAAGCGGCTGGAGCCGTATCGCGCGCTGGGTTATACGGTCGTGGAAGTGTCCATCAGGACGCAGCCCGAGGCCGCGCGCGCCGCGCTGATCGAACGTCTGCATGGTCATTCGACGCTGCTGCTCGGCCAGTCGGGCATGGGCAAATCGACACTCGTCAATCTGCTGATTCCCGATGCCGAAGTCGCCACGCGCGAAATCTCGACGGCGCTCAATAGCGGGCGCCATACCACGACTTTCACGCGTCTCTATCCGCTGCCCGACAGTGCGGACGGCACAGGCGGCTCGTTGATCGACTCGCCGGGCTTCCAGGAATTCGGCCTGCATCACCTGACCGAAGGCCGGCTCGAGCGGGCGTTTCCCGAGTTCCGGCCATTGCTGCCGAACTGCCGGTTCTACAACTGCCATCACCTGCACGAACCGGGCTGCGCGATCCTCGAAGCCGTCGCGGATGGCCGCATCCGCCGCGAACGGCATGCGCTGTATGCGCAACTCGTGCACGAAGCCAGCCAGATCGTGCGCTGACATGAGACTGATGCGCGCGCCGAATCTGATTATCGGGCAGCACTGGGTCAATGTGCTGGCAACCGCGGGCATTGCTTGCGAGCTGCACAACCGTTATCTGAACGGCGCGCTCGGCGATATCCCGGCGGACCAGTGTTCGCCGGAGCTTTGGCTCGTTGACGAACGCGATGAGGCAATGGCACGAAAGCTGATCGATGCGGCCTCGCATGGGCCCGCGGCGGGAACGCCCGGCTGGCTGTGCCGGCAGTGTGGCGAGACGCTCGAAGCGCAGTTTACGGTGTGCTGGAAGTGCGGGACGGCGCGGGATCCACGGGACGGGTGAAGCGGATTTTGCTGATCGGGCGTGGCTCGCCGGGCCGGTGACCGCAGCGGGTTAAGAGCCAGCTGTCATCGTGTTGAGGGCGCTTCGGACTTGGTGCTGATTGACATTCCTTTTCCCGTGCGAGATCGGTGCCAACTTATTTCAGGACAGGTGGTAAGCACAAAAAAGCCGGACGTTGTCCGGTCAGACTGCTGACCAACCCCACGTTTTTCGGAGCGTGGGGTTTTGTTTTTCAGGCCAGGCAGACCGTGCGAGGGGTCTCCCCAGATCGGACGAAGCGGGCCAGAAACGCGCTGGCGAGCCTGTGCAGGACGCCAGGACGGGAGCCAGGCACGCGCAAACACGCCTTCAGGCGTGCCACCAGCAGGGCGATCTTCTTGATGTTCTGCGCGGCCGCGCCCAGCAGGCACTGCTCGGCCACCTTGCGCAGGCCACGCATGCGCGCATAGCGATGCCCGTGCAACTGTTTGGCATCCGCAAAGCTGCGCTCCACCGTTTCCTTGCGCCGCTTGTAGATCGCCTTGCCCCAGCCGGTCAGGCGACGCGCATCGACCCGCTCTTTTGCGCGCTCCCAGACGTGCCGGATGACCACCTTCACGTGGTTGGCGCTCGTCGTGCATTTCTCGCGCACCGGGCAGCCACCGCATTGCGACGGATCGGACCTGAACTCCTGGTAGCCCGCGCGGTTCGTTGTGCTGTAGCGCAGCACCTGTCCCTGCGGACAGGTGTATTCCTCGCGATACCGGCTGTATCTGAAGTCGCGTTTGTAGAAGAATCCGGGTTTGTGATTCGGCGTGCGGTAGCCCATCACGCCATCGATGCCGCGATCCTCCAGCCCCTGACAGATTGCTGGCGTGAAGTAGCCCGCGTCCAGCCCCACGGCCTGCACATGGAAACCGAAGCGCCTGCGCTGCCGGTCCAGACGCGCCAGATAAGGCTGGCTGTCGTGCACCGAGGCCGGCGTCACGTGGGTGTCGGTGATGATCGGGTAGCGCGCGTCGACCGTGCGGTGATCCAGATAGAAGAAGCCCGTGGGCTTGTCGTCGCGCACCATGTAGCCGCTCTCAGGGTCGGTGCGGCTGACCTTCGTTTCCTTGCCTTCGCCTGTCCCCGACGAACCCGGCGTGTCGTCGTCGTTCTTTCCCTTGTCGTTGGCCTGCGGCCCGTCGCGCCTGAGCGGCTTTTTATCGTGCGCGGCACGATCGGCATCGACCGCGGCATCCAGCGCGGCCAGATAGGCCGAGGGCGTCTGCTCAAGCTGTACCAGATCGAACTTGCGTTTGTTCGCATTGGCCTTCAGGTGCGTGCTATCGGTGTAGAGCACGCGCCCCTCGACCATGCCGCGCCCGATCGCCTGCTGCACGATCGCGTCGAAGATCTCCTGGTAGACCGTCGTGTCGGTGAAACGCCGGCGCCGGTTCTGCGAGAACGTCGAGGCATCGGGCACCCGGTCAGTCAGCCGCAAGCGCGCGAACCACCGGTAAGCGACATTGACCTGCACCTCGCGCATGAGTTGGCGCTCGCTGCGCACCCCGAACAGGTAGCCGACGAACAGCAGTTTGAACATCACCACCGGGTCCAGCGCGGGCCGCCCGTTGTCCGCGCAGTACAGGTGCGCCACCTTCTCGCGGATGAACTCGAAATCCACCGCCGCGTCGATCTTGCGCAGCAGGTGGTCCTTCGGCACGAGTTCCTCGAGCGTGACCATCTCGAGTTCGTGCTGCATGGGTGTCGGTTTCTTGAGCATGAGGCTCATTAAACGACAAAGCCCGGCGCTTGGCCAGGCTTTGGGGTACTTTGTCAGCAGTCTGAACCGGACGTTGTCCGGTTTCTTGTGCTGTCCGGGACTCGCCGGCAACTTCAAGCGAGCCACACCGCGATTGTCAGCATCAGCAGCAGAATCATCCACAGCACCACCGCGCGCCACACCAGACCCACGGCCGATTGCAGCGTGCGCGGCGTGCAGTCGTCGCCGACCTGCATCGGGCCGCCGTCGCCGGTAGCAAGCGCGTCGAGGCTGGACGGCTCAGCCAGCGGCCCGCTCAGGCGTGCGCCCAGCGCACCGCTGCCCGCGGCCAGCAACACGCCGTCGTTCGCATCCGGCCACTGGCGCGCATGATTGCGCCACGCATAAATCGCGTCCTCGAAATTACCGACGATCGCAAAGCCCAGCGACGTCAGCCGCGCCGGCACCCAGTCGATCACGAAGAAGGCCCGCTGCGCGAAGCTCGAAAACGCGACCGTGCGATCGTCGACCGGCCGCGCCCATGCACGCGCCAGATATTCGGCAATCCGATACAGCACAGCGCCCGCGGGGCCAACCGGAATCAGAAACCAGAAGAACACGCCGAACACGTGCCGATGCGAAGCGACTACCGCATGAATCAGCGTATGGCGCACGATCTCGCTGACGGGCATGTCGACGGTATCGAGCCCGGTCCACTCGTTCAGGATTTCACGCGCATGCGGCACGTCGTCGTTGTTCAACGCGAGGTGGATGTCCGTGAAGTAATGGCTGAACTGGCGAAAGCCGAGTGTGAAGTACAGCACCGCGACGTTCCACAGGAACGCCAGCGCAAAGTGAATGTGATAGAGCACGTAGTAGACGAGCGCGACAGCCAGCGTCCAGGGCACCACCACCACGAGCCAGGCAAGCAGGCCATGCTTCGGCTTGCCGGCATCGAACCCATGCGCCGCCGACTCCGCATGGTATTGAAGCAGCGCTGACACCGGATTGTTCGGCGACAGCGCACGCACCTGTTCAATGATCAGAGCCAGCAATACAGAGAAAAAAGTCATGCGATGCGCCGTGCTTTTCGAGTTTTACGATTGTTTTATAACGATAGCACAGGGTCGGATGCGACTGAGCGCAGACGTTGACAAACACCCAACAACTGCACAGTTCCGTGCGGCTTACGCCGCAAGAAAACGATAGAAGTTGCGCAACATCGCAGCCGTCGCGCCCCAGATGAAGTAGTGCCCGCCGAGTTCGCTCCCGCTCTGCCCGGCTTCTGCCGACGTGCCGCGCGGATACGGCATGGCGAAAAAACGCCGCTCGCCGCCCTCGTAGCGGAACACGCGTTCCTCGTGATGGGCGGGGTTCATCAGAAAGGCGAGCGGCACTTCGAAGACTTCGGCCACTTCGAGCGCGTCCGCTTTCACGGTGAACGGCGGATGCACTAAGCCGATAACCGGCGTCACGCGAAAGCCGGTGCCGGTCAGATAGTCGGGCAATGCGCCGAGAATTTCCACACGCGATGGCGCGAGACCGACCTCCTCCTGTGCTTCGCGCAACGCAGTCGCGGTGGCGTCGGCATCGAAGGGTTCGTGACGGCCGCCCGGGAAGCTCACCTGCCCTGCGTGATCGTTCAGATGGTCGGCGCGCTGGGTCAGCAGCACGGTCAGACCGCGCTCGCGAATCACCAGCGGCACCAGCACTGCCGCGACTCGCGGATCGGCGTGGGTGTCGCGCCAGGGCGCTTCGACGAAAGGCTCGGGGGTCCAGGCAAGAGGTTGCTCGAAGCGTGCGCGCAGACCGTCAGGCGTGAGACGGTCGCCGGCCACTGGCGGCAGATCGGCGCCCGTCGCTTCGACAGGCAGAGTTTCAGGCTCAAAGACGGGGCGGATCAACGGGTCTCTCGAATGAGCGGATAGGGGACGTGCCGCTATTTTGACCTGGCAAACAAAAAAGCACCCGCGAGGGGTGCTTTTTCTTACAGCATTTACGCCTGGGAAGCAGCGCGGCCTTTCGAGACCAGCTTTTCCTTGATCCGGGCCGACTTGCCCGAACGGTCGCGCAGGTAATACAGCTTCGCACGACGCACGTCACCACGACGCTTGACGACGATGCTTGCCAGCAGCGGCGAGTAAGTCTGGAACGTACGCTCGACGCCTTCGCCCGACGAAATCTTGCGGACGATGAACGACGAATTCAGACCACGGTTACGCTTGGCGATCACGACGCCTTCGTAAGCCTGAACACGCTTACGCGTACCTTCAACCACGTTCACGCTGACGATCACCGTATCGCCGGGGGCGAATTCGGGGATGGTCTTCTCGCCGAGGGCGCGCGCGATTTCTTCCTGCTCGAGTTTTGCAATCAGATTCATCACTGACTCCTAAGTCCATCTTGTCGGCGTTCGTACCTGCCTCGCAGAAAATGCTCGGCTACGGCCCCGATAGAGGATGGGTTCACATCTGGCGCCGTGCACGCATGCGCGGCGCCGCCTATGTCCGCTCGAAAGACCTGAGGCTTTACGCCTTCGACTCTTCCTTCGCGAGACTCGCGAGCCATGCCTCGTCGGCACGGCTCAACATCTTGTTCTTTCTGGCCTTCACGATCAGATCGGGCCGTTTGTTCAACGTGTTGCGCAAGGCTTCACGCCGACGCCACGTTTCGATCTCCGCATGATGGCCGCCGAGCAGCACATCTGGAACACGCACGCCGTTGTATTCCTCGGGGCGCGTGTAATGCGGACAATCCAGCAGCACGTCGACAAAACTGTCCTGCACCGCAGACTGCGAGTCGTTGAGCACACCGGGCAACTGACGCACCACGGCATCCATCAACGCCATAGCCGGCAATTCGCCGCCTGACAGCACGAAGTCGCCAAGGCTGACTTCTTCGTCGACGACACGGTCGAGCAAACGCTGGTCGATCGCTTCATAGCGCCCGCACAACAGGATCAGGCCAGGCTCGGCAGCAAACCGCATGACACGGTCGTGATTCAGCGTGACACCTTGCGGCGACATCATCACGACGCGCGGGGCGCCAATGCCCTGCTCCGCCTGCGCCGCTTTCGCCGCGCCGATCGCGTCTTCCAGCGGCCTCGCCAGCATCACCATGCCGGGGCCGCCGCCGTACGGGCGATCGTCGATTGTGCGGTAGTTGTCGGTCGTGAAATCGCGCGGATTCCACGTACGCAAACTGTAGCGCTCCTGCTTCGCCGCACGGCTGGTGATACCCCAGTCGGTCAGCGCACGAAACATGTCAGGAAAGAGCGTGACGACATCGAACTGCATCGCTCTCTCCATTCAGCGAATTATTTAGTAATCAGCTTCCCAGTCGACGGTGATCTGCTTCGCCGCCTGGTCCACTGTTTTGACAAAGACGCCGACGAACGGGATCAAACGCTCACCGGTGACCGGCTTGCCGCTTTTGTCGGTAGCCGGATATTCGATACGCAACACCGAGTGCGCACCGTTGTCGATCATGTCTGCAACCTTGCCGAGACTGACTCCGGCAACGTTCACCACGTCCAGGCCGAGCAGGTCGACCCAGTAGAATTCGTCGGCTCCGAGAGCCGGAAACTCGCTGCGGCTGATATAGACGCGGGAGCCGCGCAGTGCCAGCGCCACATCGCGGTCAGTGACGCCGCCCAGATGGGCCACCACACTGTCGCTATGCGTTTTCGCCTGCAACGACGGCGCCGATTTGCGCTCCTGGCCTTTGAGCAGCCACCAGCGCTTCGCGCTCAGCAAAGCGTCGCCGCCGTGGCCGGCATCCGCATGAGCGGCTACCTTGACCCAGCCTTTGAGGCCGTAAGCGTCGACGATTGCGCCGACCTCGACCGCATCGACCGGCCAGCTTTCTGCCGTTTCCATGCGCATTTCTGTTGCACCGGAACCGGCGTTTGCCGCATTGGCTTTCGCCTTGCCTTCGGTTTTTTCGACCGGCTTGCGGACGAAGGCACCGAACGGCGCCTGACCAGACGTCTTTGCGCGCGGGGCCGCAGCTTTTGCCTTCACGGGACCTGAACTACCGGAATCACGCTCGGACATAAGAGAACCTCGCTGCCAGCTTCGACGCCTGCTTCAGCAAAACAACTCGCGCATCGGATTGCTCGCCGGGCCGCTTACGCAAACCGTACGAGCCGCCGGCCGAACCGACGACGATACGCAGGCTGGCTACCATCAAGCAGCCGGCTGCGCCTTTGCAGCTTCCTTCACGAGACGCTCGACGGTCGGCGACAGTTGTGCGCCAACGCCTTGCCAGTACGTGAGGCGGTCCTGAGCGATACGGAGGGATTCGCCCTTCGTAGCGACCGGGTTGTAGAAGCCAACGCGCTCGATGAAGCGGCCGTCACGACGGTTACGCGAATCGGTTGCGACGATGTTGTAGAACGGGCGCTTCTTGGAGCCGCCACGAGCCAAGCGGATGATGACCATACTAGAATCCTTGAAAACCGGGGTTCGGAACGACTGAAACACGCGATTATAGCGGGAAACCGACGCCATAACAAACACTTACCGGGATAAACTGAGCGGCGGGGCCGCGCCAACCATCACACCGGCGCCCCCGCACCACGCCGAAACGCCCGAATTACCTGACGGAGCGCCCTTGAAACTCCTGCCGCCAATTGTGCTCTTGCGCGCTTTTTTTAACGCCGCCACGCGGCTTGGCGACCCGGCGCGCGCTTTGCGAAGTCGGGGCCTGCGCGCCGGCGCGGCCGTATTGCTCGCCGCGACCACCCTGCCGGCGCTCGCTGCACTGCCGGTGGAGCGGATCAAACTGCCACCGGGCTTCCATATCGAGGTGTTGTCGGACGTCGTGCCGAGCGCGCGAGCGATGGCGCTTTCGCCGAAGGGCATTCTTTATATAGGCAGCCTCGACGGCCATGTCTATGCGCTCGAATTGCAAAACGGGCACGTGAGCGCTCGCCACGTGATCGCTTCCGGACTGGAGACGCCGGCCGGCGTGGCATGGCGCGACGGTGCGCTCTATGTATCGGCAGTGTCGAAAATTCTTCGCTTCGACGCAATCGACACCCACCTGAACGATCCGCCCAAGCCTGCCGTCGTGATCGACACGCTGCCCACGGAGACGCACCACGGCTGGAAATTCATCGCTTTTGGGCCGGACGGCAAGCTGTACGTGCCGCAAGGCGCGCCTTGCAACGTATGCCTGAAAGACCGCAACCGCTTCGGTCTGATCGGCCGCATGGACCCGGGCGGCAGTCACTACGCGGTCGTGGCGCGCGGCATCCGCAATTCGGTTGGCTTTGCGTGGCACCCGGTGACGCACGAACTGTGGTTCACGGACAACGGCCGCGACCTGCTGGGCGACGACGTGCCGGACGACAAACTCAACCGCGCGCCGCGTGCCGGAATGGATTTCGGCTTTCCGTATTGCCACGGCGGCGACACGCCAGATCCGGAATTCGGCAAGGATCATCCGTGCAGCGCGTTTACGCCGCCCGCGGTCAAACTCGGTGCGCACGTCGCGGCGCTCGGCATGCGCTTTTACAGCGGTTCGATGTTTCCGGCCGCTTACCGGAACACGATTTTCATCGCAGAGCACGGTTCGTGGAATCGCAGCAAGAAAGTCGGCTATCGCGTCGTGCATGTAATCACGGATCCGGATGGCAACAACGCCCGCCAGGAAGTCTTCGCCGAAGGCTGGCTGCAGCCCGGCGAGTCCGAGTGGGGCCGTCCCGCCGACGTGTTGCCGCTGCCTGACGGCTCGCTCCTGATCAGCGACGACTACGCCGGCGCTGTCTATCGCGTCACTTATTCGGCGCCGTAGCGGCTCCTGAGCAATATTCGACGGCCGGGCGCGCGGAAAACCCGCAAGCCCTACCGGCCACCCGAGCCGCCAACGCTACTTCAGTCCGGCGCTTCCTGACACTCCCACGCCGCAGGCCACGTGCCCCATCGCCTGCTGGGGGCGTAGAATGCGCGTCGGTCCGCGCGAGCCGCGCGCCGCTCCTTTCGATCGTCTGCCACTCTGCTCTCGCCTACATGTCCACCCTTGCTTCGACTTCCCCGCGCTTCAGATCCAAGACGATGACCGCCGCGCTGGCGTTCTTCTTCGGCTGCCTTGGCGCTCACCGCTTCTATCTGTACGGCACGCGCGACATCTATGGCTGGGCCCACGTGATCGGCATGCTGATCGGCATTCCGGGCGCCATGCTGGTGGTGGCTAGCGACCGGGCTTCCATGCTCGGCTGGATGCTGGCGCTTCCCGGTGCGGTGTCGCTGCTCGCCGCGTTTCTCGCCGCGATCGTCTACGGGCTGCGTCCGGATGAAAAGTGGGATGCGCAGTTCAACGCGCAAACCCAGCGTAAAAGCCGTTCCGGCTGGACAGTTATTTTCGTCGTGATTTTTTCGCTGCTGATCGGCGCCTTCCTGCTGATGACAGGACTCGCGATTTCCTTCCAGACCTACTTCGAAGGCCAGGTGCAGGCAGCCAAAGCACTCTCGCAGTGATCCGCCGCACACCGCGCTAAAAAAGATCCAGTTGAGAGTCGTTGCGCGCCGGTTGGCCGGCACGCGGCGGCTCAATCCGGCGAAAGTGCGACATATCGAGAATGCCGCGGTCGCGCCGGTTCAGGCCCAGGCGGCGCACCGCCTTGTGGAATCGCTGCTTGAGCAGATCCGCCCACAAGCCCTCCCCCTTCATGCGTGTGGAAAACGACGAGTCGTAGTCTTTCCCGCCCCGCATGTCCCGCACCCGCCCCATGACCCGTTCGGCGCGATCCGGAAAATACGCCGCCAGCCAGTCCTTGAATAGCGGCGCGACTTCCCACGGCAGACGCAGCACGATATAGCTCGCATTGCTTGCCCCGGCCTCCGCACAGGCCTCCAGCACGCGCTCCATGTCAGGTTCGGTGACGAACGGAATCACCGGCGCGATGCTGACGCCGACCGGAATGCCGGCCTCGCTCAACGTGCGAATGGTGCGCAGCCGCCGCGACGGTGTGGCCGCGCGCGGTTCGAGCGTGCGGGCGATCCCGGCGTCCAGCGTAGTGATGGTAATGGCCGCCATGAATTGCCCGCGCGCCGCCATAGGCGCCAGCAGATCGAGATCGCGTTCGATCAGCGAAGACTTGGTGATCGCCGCAAACGGATGATGCCGCTCGCTGAGCACTTCGATTACACGGCGCGTGAGTTGCAAGTCGCGCTCGGCGGGCTGCCAGGCGTCTGTATTCACACCGAGCGCAATGGGCTCCGGCACGTAGGACTTTTTCGACAGCTCCCGCTCGAGCAACTCCGGCGCGTTGACCTTGGCATAGATCCGGCTTTCGAAGTCGAGCCCTGGCGAGAGCCCCAGATAACTGTGCGTGGGCCGAGCAAAACAATAGATGCAGCCGTGCTCGCAACCGCGATACGGATTCAGCGACACACCGAAAGGAATATCCGGCGACGCATTGCGCGTGAGAATAGTTTTGGCGCGTTCCTCGAAGACCTGCGTGCGCAAGACCTTCGGCTCGTCATCATCTTCCGCCAGCGACAGCCAGCCGTCGTCAATTGCTTCGCGCTGGTCGACTTCGTAGCGACCTTGCAGGTTCGTCACCGCACCGCGCCCCTTGCGAGGCGCGGGCGGCGCGATCGGAAATTCGTTGACGGGTTGGGAGTCGGAGTCGGTCACGGGCGAAGCTCGCAGAACATAAACGGCGCAAAATACCTGTATAAATATACAGTGTTTACGCTGTTTGTCGAGCCCCGTTCCGGCCTGCCCTACCGCTTAATCCCCGACCGCAATCGTCAGCGTTTCCTTGATCTCCTCCATCACCACGTAGCTTTTCGACTGCACCGCGCCGGGCAACTGCAGCAGGATATCGCCCAGCAGCTTCCGGTAATCGGCCATTTCGCCGATGCGCGCCTTGATCAGATAGTCGAAGTCACCCGAGACGAGATGACACTCCAGCACCTCCGGAATCTTCTGCACCTCGCGGCGGAACTGATCGAACATGTTGCCGCTCTTGTGGTCCAGCGTGATCTCGACGAACACCAGCAGCGCCGCGCCCAGCTCCGCCGGGTTCACGCGCGCGTGGTAGCCGGTTATCACGCCGTCGCGCTCCATGCGCTTGACGCGCTCGATGCACGGCGTGACCGACAGTCCGACCTGTTCGGCCAGGTCTTTCATGGCCATCCGGCCATCCTGCTGCAAGAGGCGCAGGATCTTGTGATCGAGTTTGTCTAGAGCCCGGACCGGTTGGCGCTGTGTACGCATGATGTTTTTGCTGAAAATCTTGAAAATACAATAACAAAACCCACCTGACTGTTAATAGTATAGCGGTTAACACTGGGCGACCCGCGTTACACCTCGTTAATCGAACGAATTCCAACGACTCGACGAGCGCACCGCCCTCAGACCTCATCTGAATATCCTGGAGCATTTATGCGAGTCGTCGTTTTGGGCAGTGGCGTCGTCGGGGTGACGAGTGCGTATTACCTGGCGCGCGCCGGTCACGAAGTGACGGTTATCGATCGCGAGGCCGGCCCGGCGCTCGAAACCAGTTTCGCCAATGCCGGCCAGATCTCGCCGGGCTACGCATCGCCGTGGGCCGCGCCGGGTGTGCCGCTGAAGGCCGTCAAGTGGATGTTCCAGAAACACGCGCCGCTGGCCATCCGCCTCGACGGAACGCAATTCCAGTTGCAATGGATGTGGCAGATGCTGCAAAACTGCACGTCGTCGCGCTATGCGGTGAACAAAGGCCGCATGGTCCGCCTCGCCGAATACAGCCGCGACTGCCTGCAGGCGCTGCGCGCTGAAACCGGCATCCAGTACGAAGGCCGCACGGGCGGCACGCTGCAGGTGTTCCGCACGCAGCAGCAATTCGAAGGCGCCGCGAAAGACATCGCCGTGCTGCGGGAAGCCAGTGTGCCGTACGAACTGCTGTCGCCGGCTGAACTGGCGCAGGCGGAACCGGCGCTCGCCGCCGTGTCGCACAAGCTGACCGGCGGTCTGCGCCTGCCGGGCGATGAAACCGGCGACTGCCAGATGTTCACCACGCGCCTCGCCGCGCTGGCCGAACAACTGGGCGTCAAATTCCGCTACAACACGCCGATCGACGCACTCGCAATGGCCGGCGACCGCATCGCCGGCGTGAAGTGCGGCGAAGAACTCGTGCGCGCCGATTCGTTCGTCGTCGCGCTCGGTTCGTACTCCACCCAATTCCTGTCTGGCCTCGTAAAGATCCCGGTGTATCCGCTCAAGGGTTATTCGATCACGGCGCCAATCGTCAACGAAGCATCGGCACCAGTGTCTACCGTGCTCGACGAAACCTACAAGATCGCGATCACGCGTTTCGACGACCGGATTCGCGTGGGCGGCATGGCCGAGATTGTCGGCTTCGACAAATCGCTGCGCGAGGCGCGCCGTGAAACGCTGGAACTGTGCGTGAACGATCTGTTCCCGGGCGGCGGCGACACGTCGAAGGCCACGTTCTGGTCCGGTCTGCGCCCCATGACGCCGGACGGCACGCCGATCGTCGGCCGCACGCCGGTGGCCAACCTGTTCCTGAACACGGGCCACGGCACGCTGGGCTGGACGATGTCGTGCGGCTCGGGCCAACTGCTCGCCGACGTGATGTCGGGCAAGCAGCCGGCCATCAAGGCGGACGACCTGTCGGTGCATCGCTATCTCGGTGAGACGCGCGGTGCGCATCGCCCGGCTTATGCCGCCTGAGGTGGTTCAACGTCGCTTCGCGAGCGGCTGAACTGGTGTGATGTCTCGCAGACCAGTGCGGTGAAAACAAACGACGCCTTGCGAGACGCCGTTTGCTTTTTCAAGCGGAATTAGAAGCAGCGTCAGAACTGATCTTCAGACAGCGCCAGCACGCTCTCGCCACCCTTCGCACTGACAATCGACGCTTCGAGCGCCGACGCCAGCGGCAGCACATGCTCGGCATAGAACTGCGCGGTCGCGATCTTGGCGCCGTAGAACGAAGGGTCTTCGTCACGCTTCTCTGCCGCCACGAGCAGCGCACGCGCCATCTGCCAGCCGCCGAGCACGATGCCGGCAAGCTTCAGATACGGCACGCTGCCGGCGAACACCGCATTCGGATCGCTCTTCGTATTCGCAACCACGAACTCGACCACCGCGCTCAACGAGCGATGACCCTGTGCGAGATACTTCTTCATCGACGCGAACGCCGGACCTTGCTGCGCGCCGAGCGCTTCAACCGTTTCAGCCACCCCGGCGAGCAGCGACTTCGCCACCTTGCCGCCGTCGCGCACCGTCTTGCGGCCGATCAGGTCGTTGGCCTGAATTGCGGTCGTGCCTTCGTAGATAGGCAGAATGCGCGCGTCGCGGTAGTACTGCGCGGCGCCCGTTTCCTCGATGAAGCCCATGCCGCCATGCACCTGCACGCCGAGGCTCGTCACATCGATCGACAGTTCCGTGCTCCAGCCCTTCACGATCGGCACGAGGTATTCATAGATCGCCTGGTGTTGGGCGCGCGTGGCTTCGTCCGCGTGACGGTGCGCGATATCGCAATGAGCCGCGGCCACATAAGCGAGCGCGCGCGATGCTTCGGTGAGACCACGCATGGTCGCGAGCATACGGCGCACATCGGGGTGCTGAATGATCGCGACCGGCTGTTTCGCGGAGCCATCCACGGGACGGCTTTGCACGCGGTCTTTCGCGTATGCCACCGCCTTCTGGTACGCACGATCCGACACGCCGATGCCTTGCATGCCCACCGCAAACCGCGCCGCGTTCATCATGATGAACATGTACTCGAGACCGCGATTCTCTTCGCCGATCAGATGACCGGTCGCGCCGCCGTGGTCGCCGAACTGCAGCACCGCGGTCGGGCTCGCCTTGATGCCGAGCTTGTGTTCGATCGACACGCAGTGCACGTCGTTGCGCTCGCCGAGCGAACCGTCTTCGTTGACGAGAAACTTCGGCACGATGAACAGCGAAATGCCCTTCACGCCTTCGGGTGCGTTCGGCGTGCGCGCCAGCACGAGATGGGCGATGTTCTTCGCCATGTCGTGCTCGCCCCACGTGATGAAAATTTTCGTGCCGAACAGTTTGAACGAGCCGTCGCCCTGCGGCTCGGCGCGCGTGCGCACCAGCGCGAGATCGGAGCCGGCCTGCGGCTCGGTCAGGTTCATCGTGCCGGTCCATTCGCCGGAAATCAGCCTGGGCACATAGGTCTGCTTCTGCTCCTCGCTGCCAGCGGTGAGGAGCGCCTCGATCGCGCCGTCGGTGAGCAGCGGGCACAGCGCGAACGACAGGTTCGACGCGTTGAGCATCTCGATACAGGCTGTGGCAATCAGCTTGGGCAGACCCTGGCCTTCGTAGTGGACCGGATGCTGCACGCCTTGCCAGCCGCCTTCGCCGAACTGGCGAAACGCTTCCCTGAAGCCAGGCGTTGCGGTGACCACGCCGTCTTTCCAGCTACTCGGATTGCGATCGCCTTCGACATTCAGCGGCGCCAGCACTTCGCTGCACAGTTTCGCCGACTCTTCGAGCACGGCCTGCGCGGTGTCGAGGTTCGCATCTTCGAAGCCCGGCAGCGTCGCGATGTGTTCGAGACCGGCCAGTTCTTTCATCACGAACAGCATGTCCTTGATGGGTGCCGTATAGCTCATTTCCGTCTCCTCCCGCCGTTGATATAAAAAAAGGACGCTGGACTTGATCGGTCCCGCGCCCTTCCTGTACTGCAAGACGCCTTTTTTAAGGCGTTACGGCGCTTAACCGAGCTCGCTAACGAGTTCGGGCACGACCGTGAACAGATCGCCCACCAGACCGTAATCGGCGACGCTGAAAATCGGCGCTTCCGGGTCCTTGTTGATCGCGACGATCACTTTGCTGTCTTTCATACCAGCCAGATGCTGGATCGCGCCGGAGATGCCGACCGCCACATACAGTTGCGGCGCGACGATCTTGCCGGTTTGGCCGACCTGATAGTCGTTCGGCACGAAGCCCGCATCGACTGCGGCACGCGATGCGCCCAGCGCTGCGTTCAGCTTGTCGGCCAGCGGTTCGAGCACCTTGGTGTAGTTCTCGCCGTTGCCCAGACCCCGGCCACCCGAGACGATGATCTTCGCCGACGTCAGTTCCGGACGGTCCAGCTTCGTCACTTCACGGCTGACGAACTGCGAGATACCGCTGTCCGCTGCCGCTTCGATCTTCTCCACCGAGGCGCTGCCGCCTTCGGCCGCGACTGCGTCGAAACCGGTCGAGCGCACCGTGATGACCTTGATCGGGTCAGCCGATTGCACTGTCGCGATTGCGTTGCCGGCGTAGATCGGGCGCTCGAACGTATCGGCGCTATCCACTGCCGTGATGTCGCTGATCTGCGCAACATCGAGCTTTGCGGCGATGCGCGGTGCGATGTTCTTGCCGTATGCCGTCGCTGGCGCGAGGATGTGCGTGTAGTTCTTCGCCGGGTCTTTCACAATCGTCAGCACCGTCGCTTCGACGTTTTCTGCCAGGCCCGCTTCGAGTTGCGGTGCGTCGGCCAGCAGCACTTTGGTCACGCCTGCAATCTTCGCTGCCGCATCCGCAGCAGCTTGTGCGTTATGACCGGCCACCAGCACGTGAATATCACCACCAATCTTCTGTGCCGCTGCGATCGTGTTCAGCGTCGCGGCCTTGATCGACGTGTTGTCGTGTTCTGCTATTACCAGATTCGTCATTTGCTCTGTCTCCGCGTTCTACTTAAAGCACCTTGGCTTCGGTCTTCAGCTTCTCGACCAGTGTCTTCACATCCGGCACCTTCACACCGGCGGAGCGCTTCGGCGGCTCGACAACCTTCAACGTTTTCAGGCGCGGCGTGACGTCGACACCGAGATCTTCCGGCTTGATCGTTTCCAGCGGCTTTTTCTTCGCCTTCATGATGTTCGGCAGCGTCACATAGCGCGGCTCGTTCAGGCGCAGGTCGGTCGTGATGACTGCGGGCAGCGTCAGCGACAGCGTTTCAGCGCCGCCATCCACTTCACGCGAAACCGTCGCCTTGCCGTCAGCCACGACAACCTTCGAGGCGAACGTCGCCTGCGGCAATCCGGCCAGCGCCGCCAGCATCTGGCCGGTCTGGTTCGAATCGTCGTCGATAGCCTGCTTGCCGAGAATGATCAACTGCGGCTGTTCCTTGTCCACCAGCGCCTTCAGCAGCTTGGCAACCGCCAGCGGTTGCAGCTCTTCGCCCGACTCGATCAGGATCGCGCGATCCGCGCCGATCGCCAGCGCCGTGCGCAGCGTTTCCTGCGATTGCGTGACGCCCGCCGACACGGCGATCACTTCGGTCGCCACGCCTGCTTCCTTCAGACGCACCGCTTCTTCAACCGCGATTTCATCGAACGGATTCATCGACATCTTCACGTTCGCGATGTCGACGCCCGTGCCGTCCGACTTCACCCGGACTTTCACGTTGTAATCGACCACTCTTTTGACTGGCACCAGGATTTTCATGCACACGCTCCAAAGTTACGAATACGTCAACCCAGCGAGCATTATAACGACTGCCCTCGCGGCAGCCCTGTCGCGGGCGCTTTAGCAGGAGGATATCGCTCCTCAGCGGCGTGACGGCAATATCGAACGGTCGTTCTATTTTAATCTCGAAAAAACCCGGGAGACAACCCCGGGTTCCGACCTACGACTCTAATTTTGCATTGCCGTCCTGTCTTGCTTGTTCCGCAGGCTGCCGGCTCACCACGCGGTGATCACCGACCCGCCGAATTTGCTTTCAACGAACTGCTTCACTTCCGGCGAATGATACGCCGCGACCAGTTTGGCGACCCACGGCTTATTCCTGTCCGCCTCGCGGATCGCGATGACGTTCACATAAGGGCCCTTCGGATCTTCAATCGCGATGGCATCCTGCTTGGGCTTCAGACCCGCTTCCATCGCGAAGTTGGTATTGATCGCGGCAGCGTCCACGTCGTTCAGCGAGCGCGGAATCTGCGCGGCGTCGAGTTCGACGATCTTCAGCTTCTTCGGGTTGTCGACGATGTCGAGCGGCGTCGCCTTCAGCCCCGCATCGGCGCGCAGTTTCAGCAGGCCCTGCTTTTGCAGCAACAGAAGTGCGCGGCCGCCGTTGGTCGGATCGTTCGGCACCGCGATCTTCGCGCCCGACTGCAACTCGGCGAGCGACTTCACTTTCTTCGAGTAGATGCCCATCGGGTACGTCACCGTATCCGCGACGCGGATCAGCTTGTAGCCGCGGTCCTTCACCTGCGCCTGCAGATACGGGTCGTGCTGATAGCTGTTGGCGTCCAGATCGCCGCCGGCGAGCGCGGCGTTCGGCTGCACGTAGTCGGAGAATTCGACGACTTTGATGTTCAGGCCGTTTTTCGCCGCGACCGTTTTCACGACTTCCATGATCTGCGCATGCGGACCGCCGGTGACGCCGACCTTGATCGTGTCTTCAGCGTGAGCCATGCCGGTGGCGAACAGTGACGCGGCGCCGAGTGCGGCGGCCAGTTTCAGAATGAGACGACGTTGCATGTTGGACATTCCCGAATCTATCGATTTTGTTGTTTTACTTATGGCTCAAGCGACGCACGAGCCAATCCCCAAACGACTGCACCAGTTGCACGAAGACGATCAGAATCACCACGACCGTCAACATCACTTCCGGCAGGAAACGCTGATACCCATAGCGAATGCCGAGATCGCCCAGACCGCCGCCGCCGATCGCACCGGCCATTGCCGAATAGCCGACCAGCGAGACGAAGGTGATGGTCAGGCCGGCGACCACGCCCGGCAGCGATTCCGGCAACAACACCTTGAAGACGATCTGGCTGGTGGTCGCGCCCATTGCCTGCGCGGCTTCGATCAACCCTCGATCCACTTCGCGCAGCGCGGTCTCGACCAGACGCGCGATGAACGGCGCGGCGGCGATCGTCAGCGGCACGACGGCGGCCGCCGTACCGATCGACGAACCCACCACGAGGCGCGTGAACGGAATCACGGCCACCAGCAGGATGATGAACGGCGTCGAACGAACCGCATTGACGACCACACCCATCACGCGATTCACCGCGATGTTCTGCAGCACGCCCTGGCGATCCGTCAGATACAGCAGCACACCGAGCGGCAAACCCACCAACGCGCCGACCAGTCCGGAAATGCCCACCATCACGAGCGTTTCCCAGAACGACTGGACGAACATATCCAGCATTTCACTCAACATACGAGAGCTCCTCCACCACCACACCCTGTTCACGCAGATACGTCAATGCCTGCGCCACCTTCGCCGGTTCGCCGCCCGCCAGCACCGCGAGCGAGCCGAACGCCTGCCCCTGGATCTCGTCGATCTGGCCGTGCAGGATGTTGAAGTCGAGTTCGTAACGGCGAATGGTTTCCGACAGGATCGGCTGATCGACGCCGGAGCCGGTGAACGCGAGCCGCAGCAAATGGCCGCTGCCCGTCTTGAGCCGCTCCGCGACGCGTGCCTTCATGGCGGGCGGCAGTTCCTGCGCGATCACGTCGCCGATCAACGCGCGCGTGACTTCATGATGCGGTTGCAGGAACACGTCGATAACCTTGCCCTCTTCGACCACGCGGCCCGCATCCAGCACCGCGACGCGGTCACAGACCTGCTTGATCACGTCCATCTGGTGCGTGATCAGCACGATCGTCAGGTTCAGTTCGCGATTGATACGCCTGAGCAGGTCGAGGATCGAGCGCGTGGTTTCGGGATCGAGCGCGGACGTTGCCTCGTCGGAGAGCAGCACTTTCGGCTTGCTCGCCAGCGCCCGCGCGATACCGACGCGCTGCTTCTGGCCACCGCTGATCTGCGCCGGATAGCGATCCTTCTGCGCCGTCAGGCCGACCAGTTCGAGCAGCGGCAACACGTTCGCTTCGATTTCATCGCGCTTCATGCCGGCCAGTTCGAGCGGCAGCGCGACGTTCCCGTACACCGTGCGCGACGACAGCAGGTTGAAGTGCTGGAAGATCATGCCGATCTCGCGACGCGCCTCGCGCAGCTGGGCGGCCGGCAGCGTTGTCAGATCGCGGCCGTTAACGACGATGTTGCCTTCGCTCGGGCGCGTCAGCAGGTTGATGGTGCGCACGAGCGTACTCTTGCCCGCGCCGCTGCGGCCGATGATGCCGAACACCTCGCCCGCCGGAATTGACAGATTGACGTTGTGCAGCGCCTCGACCGAGCCCCGGGGCCCGGCGAACCGCTGGGAGATATTGCGTATTTCGATCATGGAAAAACGAAACGGCGGAGACTGTCAGCGCGCGTCTTGCGCTCGCGACAAGCGGCCGCCGTTGCTTTTATTGGGATTTGAGCCGGCAATTCTACCGCAGCGCCGACATTCCCTTTAATAATCAATTACGATCTTTTCATAACCGGTTGGAATTAGAGGCCTGCCCGGTGCGAGATGCTCGCGCGCGCGACGGCGCTGCGTCTATGATCGGGCGGAACAAAATCAACATCAGAATCAGGATAAACGGCAGTCATGGAGACATCCCCAGGCAGCATCATGCAGCCCGTCGCGGGCAAGCGGAACGCCGGCGAGCCGCTGCGCTCGTCGGTCACGGCCGGCGACGGCGTGCAATTGCCGCTATACCGCTGGCCGGCCGCCGCGCCGACGCGCGCCACCGTGGCGCTGATCCACGGGCTGGCCGAACACGCCGGCCGATACGCGGCGCTGGCCGGGCGGCTGAACGCGGCCGGCATCGAACTGGTGGCGATCGATCTGCGCGGCCACGGCCACGCGCCCGGCAAGCGGGCCTACGTGAGGCGCTTCGACGACTATCTGCTGGACGCGCAAGCCTTGCTCGATGCCGCGGCGCAAAGTTGCGCGCCGCTCTTCCTGATGGGCCACAGCATGGGCGGCGCCGTGGCCGCGCTGTATGCGATCGAGCGCCTCGAAGCGAGCGGCCGGCGCCTGAACGGCCTGATCCTGTCGAGCCCGGCGCTGGCGCCCGGCCGCGACGTGCCGCGCTGGATGCTCAAGCTAAGCCAGGTGATCAGCCGCCTCTACCCGAGCTTCCCGGCGATGAAAATCGACGCCGCGCTGCTCTCGCGCCTTCAACCCGTGGTGAACGCCAATCGCGCCGATCCGCTCGTGCATCACGGCGCGATTCCCGCGCGCACCGGCGCGGAACTGCTGCTGGCGATGGCGCGCATCGAACGCGGCCGGGCGGGCTTGCGTGTGCCGCTGCTGGTCTATCACGGCACCGCCGACAAGCTCACCGAACCCGAAGGCAGTCGCGACTTCGGTCAGCACGCGGGCTCGCCGGACAAGACGCTCACCCTGCACGAGGGCAGCTATCACGAGACGATGAACGACATGGACCGCGATCGGGTGATCGGGGCGTTGATCGAGTGGATCGAAAAACGGCTGGTGGTTAGAACCTGAACGGCGCCTTGAACGACGCCGCTAGCCTGCGTCCCGTTTCCAGTCGGGCGGCCGTTTGTCAATGAACGCCTGCACACCTTCGAGCGCCGACTCATCCATCATGTTGCAGGCCATCGTCTGGCCGGCGAGCTGGTAAGCCGCTTCGATACCCATCTCCAGTTGCCGGTAGAAGAGACCTTTTCCGGCGCTCACGGCTTCGACGGGTTTCGCGCAGATGCTGGCGGCGAGCCGCGCGAGTTCCGCGTCGAGCGCATCCGCCGGGACCACGCGGTTCACGAGACCTTCCCGCTTCGCGCCCACGGCGTCGATAAAATCGCCGGTGAGCAGCATTTCGAGCGCCGCCTTACGCGACAGGTTGCGCGACAGCGGCACCGACGGCGTCGCGCAGAACAGCCCGAGATTCACACCCGAAACGGCAAAACGCGCCGTGTCGGCCGCGACCGCCAGATCGCACATTGCGACGAGCTGGCAGCCGGCCGCGGTGGCAATGCCTTGCACGCGCGCGATCACCGGTTGCGGCAGGCGCTGGATCGTCATCATGAGCTTCGTGCAGCGGGCGAACAGCGCCTGGTAGTACGCGAGCGACGGCGCCGCGCGCATTTCCTTCAGATCGTGTCCCGCGCAGAACGCCCGGCCCGCGCCGGCGATCACAACCACGCGCGCGTCCGACCGGCCAATCTCGCTCAATGCCGTTTGCAGGTCGTCGAGCAGGGCTTCGGAGAGCGCGTTAAAGGCATCCGGCCGGTTCATCGTCAAACGCACGACGCCCGGCACACCGTACGCGCCGTGTTCGATCTCGACCAGTGAAGCGTTGCGCGCCTCGGCGTTCATGACTCACTCCTCATTGGGTGGATGGCGAGCGCGCGCGGTGCGGCGGCTCAGATCCCGGCCAGCGAGCGCATGTGGGCAACCACGCTGCGCCCGAGCGCGGACAGGTTATAGCCGCCTTCGAGACAACTGACGATCCGCCCGCGCGAATAGCGCTTCGCGATCTCGCGCATCTGATCGGTGATCCACGCGTAATCGTCTTCGACGAGACCCATGTTGCCGAGATCGTCCTCGCGATGCGCGTCGAAGCCGGCCGAGATGAACAGCATCTCCGGCTTGAATTCATGCAGGCGCGGCAGCCACAGCATGTCCACCGCCTCGCGCACCGCCATGCCTTTCGAGCGCGCCGGCAGCGGCACGTTGCACATGTTGGGCGCCTGGTTGTCGGCGCCGGTGAACGGGTAGAACGGATGCTGGAAGAAGCTGCACATCAGCACGCGCGAGTCGCCCGAGAACGCCGCTTCGGTGCCGTTGCCGTGATGCACGTCGAAGTCGATGATCGCGACGCGTCCCAAGCCGTGCACTTCGAGCGCATGACGCGCGGCGATCGCGATATTGTTGAAAAAGCAGAAGCCCATCGCGCGCGCCGGCTCGGCATGGTGACCCGGCGGCCGCACGCTGCAGAACGCGTTGTCGTAACGGCCTTCGATCACCGCATCGGTCGCGGCTACCGCAGCACCCGCCGCACGCAGCGCGGCTTGCAAGGTGTGCGGGTTCATCGTCGTATCGGGATCGATTTCGGCCATGCCTTCAGGCGGTGACCGGCTGCGGATGTAATCGATGTGGGCTTGCGTATGCACGCGCAGCAGCGCGGCTTCGTCGGCAAGCGGTGCCGACTCGCGCTCGATCAGCGAATCGATGCGGCTCGCGATCAATTGGTCTTCGATTGCCTGCAGGCGCGCTGGGCACTCGGGATGCCATTGCCCCATATCGTGCAGCAGACAGTCGGCGTGGGAATAAAAGCCAGTTGCCATGATTCTTTTCTGCGGCGACGCACCTTGTGGCGCGTGCGGCGTGTCTCCATCCAGGGGTGCGCCCCCTCGGCGCGCCAACATTCATCAAGTTACCACACGATGCGGCTGTGACGCGTCAGGCATAGTTTTGCAGGAGGCGTCGGGTATACTGCCCCGATCGGTTTTTTCCCCCGTCTTTCCCTTGTCCCTTACGCACTGCGCCCCTTGCTCACTATGACCGTCAAGCTTGCTCTGTCTGCACGAAACCGGCTACGCACCAGAAGCCTGGCCGCCGCACTGTCCGTCGCATCGTGCATGTTCATGGCAACCAGTCCCGCGATCGCGCAAAGCGTCGGCAAAAAGCCACCTGTGCTGCTCGCGCAAAGCCAGCCGCAACCCGCTGTGCCGCAAGGGCAAACGTTTGAAGAAGAGATCATCCCTCAGCGCTACGCGAACAATCCCAATGTGGACGCGTTCATCAACGACATGACCGCGCGTTACGACTTCGACGAGGCCGCACTGCATGCGCTCTTTGCCGGCGTGAGTTATTCGGCAACCGCGGTCAAGCTCGTAACGCCGTCACCCTCGCCGTCGGTGAAGAACTGGCGCGTGTATCAGTCGCGCTTTCTCGACCAGGTCCGCATCAATGCCGGCGTGCGTTTCTGGCGCGCGAACCAGGCCACGCTGCAGCGTGCCTATGAGGAATTCGGCGTGCCGCCGGAAGTGATCGTCGGCATTATCGGCGTGGAGACGATCTATGGGCGCTTCATGGGCAACTTCCGTGTGCTCGACGCGCTCACCACGCTCAGCTTCGATTATCCGAACACCGCCAATCGCGCGGATCGCCAGGCAACCTTCCGCAAGAATCTCGAAGACTACCTGGTGTGGACGCGCGACTCGCAGATCGACCCGACCTCGGTGCTGGGCTCGTACACCGGCGCGATCGGCATTCCGCAGTTCCTGCCGAGCAGCATCGTGCAATACGCGGTGAGCTACGACGGCAACCGGCAGATCGACCTGCGCACGAGCCAGGCGGACGCGATTGGCAGCGTGGCGAATTATCTGCGTCAGAACGGCTGGGAAAGCGGCCGGCCGGTGGTGTGGAAGATCGGCTCGGACGCCGGCAGCCTGGGCGTCGCGCAAGCAGCCGCCGACGGTCAGCCGGAGCCGCACTGGCCGCTCGATCAATTGCTGCGCGCCGGCTTGCTGCTGAACGAGCCCGGCGTGGATATCGCGTCGGAAGCGGGCACGCCGGTGACGGTAGTGGATCTGCCCTCGCCGGGACGCGGCACCGAGTTCGTGCTCGGCCTGAAGAATTTCTATGTGCTGACGCGCTATAACCGCAGTTTCTTCTATGCGCTCGCGGTCTACCAACTGGGCCAGCGCGTCAAGGCGCAGATGGAAGCAAGCGACGCCGCAAACGCCGGCAACGGCGCGGCAGCGCCGGCTGGCGCATCGCAATAGACGGATCAGACGCTAGCGGGCGCGACGAGCCCGCCTCACGGGTGGACATGAAAAAAGCGCCGGTTGCGAATCGGCGCTTTTTTCATTGACGGACGAGAAACGCCGCAGAGCGTTTAAGCGGGAAACACACCCGTGGACAGATAACGGTCGCCGCGATCGCAAACGATGAACACGATGGTCGCGTTCTCGACCTGCCGCGCGACGCGCAGCGCCACTTCGCACGCGCCGCCCGACGAGATGCCGGCAAAGATGCCCTCCACCGACGCCATACGGCGCGCCATAGCCTCGGCGGCGGCCTGGCTCACGTTCTCCACACGATCCACGCGGCTGCGATCGAAAATCTTCGGCAGATAGGCTTCCGGCCATTTGCGGATGCCCGGAATGCGCGAACCCTCTTCGGGCTGCGCGCCGATGATCTCGATCGCCTGGTTCTGTTCTTTCAGATAGGTGGACACGCCCATGATCGTGCCGGTCGTGCCCATCGACGACACGAAGTGGGTAATGCGCCCTTCGGTATCGCGCCAGATTTCCGGCCCCGTGCCTTCGACGTGCGCGGCCGGATTGTCGGGATTGGCAAACTGGTCGAGGATGATGCCCTTGCCTTCGCGCTGCATCTGCTCGGCCAGATCGCGTGCGTACTCCATGCCGCCCGTGACCGGCGTGAGCACGATCTGCGCACCGTATGCGGCCATGCTCTGACGGCGTTCCACCGACAGATCTTCCGGCATGATCAGCACCATCTTGTAGCCACGGATCGCGGCCGCCATAGCCAGCGCGATGCCGGTGTTGCCGCTGGTCGATTCGATCAGCGTGTCGCCGGGCTTGATGCGCCCGCGCGCTTCCGCTTTCTTGATCATCGACAACGCCGGGCGATCCTTCACCGAACCCGCGGGGTTGTTGCCCTCGAGCTTCGCAAGGATCACGTTGTTGCGGCTGCGGATCTCGTCGTCGGGGAGCCGGACGAGCTGCACGAGCGGCGTATTGCCGATCGTGTCTTCAATCGTTTTGTAAGCCATATCGGTTCGGGTGCTGTCGGTGCGCGAAGTCTTGATCCGTCGATTCTAAACCACCGTGCCCGCACCTGCCGCGCGGCCCTTCTGTGCGCATGGATGCAGGCGCCCGTCAGCGAGCGCCCGCAACGCAAAAAGCCCGCGGCTGAGAACCGCGGGAGCCAGTCATCTGCATGACAGCTGAAGGAGTGTTCGTGACGACTCCGACCATGAAGGAAAACTGCACGGCGGAGCGGGCGCGCGACTATCCGGCCCACGCGCCCGCTCCGTGTCAGGCTATTTCTTCACCGCCACCGTTGCACTGTTCTTCGGCGCGTTGGCCGGAACGGCCGCGCCTTTGGTCTGTGCAGACGCCGCAGCCTGCGCGTTAGCAGCCGCGCCAGCCGGACCGACAGCGAGACCCTCCGCCTGCAGGCGCTCGACGGTATGCCCGCCCATGCCCTTGACGCGCTTGCCGAGATCGGCCGGGTCCTTGAACGGACCATGCGCCGCACGCTCGTCGAGAATGGCTTTCGCTTTGGCAGGACCGATGCCCTTGATGCCGCGCAGCGCGTCCTCATTAGCCGTGTTGACGTCGACCGCCGCATAAGCGTGGCCGAAAGCGGCGAGCATGGCCGCGGTAACCAGAATTTTTCGAAACATATGGAATCTCCCTCGTACAACCGGTTGGCGACCATCACCAACCGGGAGATTCCAGTTTAAAGAGGGATCCGAATTATTTACACCTGGCCGAACAGCCAACGTACGTAACGATCGACACCTTCCTGTACGCTCAGGAACGGCGCGTCGTAGCCGGCCGCGCGCAACTTCGACTGATCCGCCTGCGTGAAGCACTGGTATTTGCCGCGCAACGCATCGGGGAACGAAATGTATTCGATCAGCCCGCGCTGCACCTGTTCCGCGAGCGACAGCGCCGGTTCGTTGTTCAGCGAGCGCAGCGTGTTGACCACCGTGCTGGCGATGTCGTTGAACGGTTGCGCGCGGCCGCTGCCCAGGTTGAAGATGCCCGACTTGTCCGGATTGTCGAAGAAGAACAGGTTGACCTTCACCACGTCTTCAACCGAAACGAAGTCGCGCGTCTGCTCGCCCGCCGCGTAGCCGTTGTATTCGCCGAACAGCTTGACCTTGCCCTCGGCGCGGAACTGGTTGAAGTTGTGAAACGCCACCGACGCCATGCGCGCCTTATGCGTTTCGCGCGGCCCGTACACGTTGAAATAACGGAAGCCGGCAATCTGGCTCTTCGCCGTGGGCAGCACGCGGCGGATCACCTGATCGAACAGGAATTTCGAGTAGCCGTACACGTTCAGCGGCTGCTCGACTTCGCGCTCTTCGACGAAACGGCTCGACCCGCCGTACGTCGCCGCCGAGGATGCATACAGGAACTGGATGTTCTGCGCGAGGCAGACGTCGAGCACCTCGCGGCTATAGCGGAAGTTGTTGTCCATCATGTAGCGGCCGTCGGTTTCCATCGTGTCCGAACAGGCGCCTTCGTGGAAAATCGCGCGCACCTTACCGAAGTCGCCGCGCCTGAAGCGTTCGACGAACTCGGTCTTGTCGAGATAGTCGTCGATCTCGCAGTCGACGAGGTTTTTGAATTTGTCCGCGCGCGTCAGATTGTCCACCGCGATGATGCGCTGTTCACCGCGCTCGTTGAGCGCCTTCACGAGATTGCTGCCGATGAAACCGGCCGCGCCGGTGACGATGAGGGTCATGATTGATGATCCTGCGGTAGTGAGCTTTGCATGGGATCGGAGTCGGCGCTCTGTGCCGACTCCGATCGACAGGTTCAGTTGACGTTCCGCGGATCCCTCTGCACGCCGTTCATGACTCAAGCGCAGCGAGAGACCCGGCGGTTCGCGTCAATGAAAAAGTTCGTCGTAGTCGACGGTGGCGGTGCCGAGTTTGCCGACCACGATGCCGGCCGCGCGATTCGCGAGCGCAACCGCCTCGACCAGCGTGAGACCCGCGCCGAGCATGGCGGCGAGCGTGGCGATCACGGTGTCGCCGGCGCCCGAGACATCATACACTTCGCGTGCGACAGCCGAAGCGTGCAGGACGCCGTCGTCCGAGAAGAGCGTCATGCCCTCTTCCGAACGCGTCAGCAGCAGCGCCTTGAACTGCAGTTCGGCGCGTAGCTTCGTCACGCGCGCGAGCAGATCTTCTTCCGATTTCCAGTGCCCGACCACCTCGCGCAACTCGGCGCGGTTCGGGGTGATCAGAGTGGCGCCGCGATAGCGTTCCCAGTCGTCGCCCTTCGGATCGACCAGCACCGGCTTGCCCGCCGCATGGGCCTTCGAGATCATCTGCGTGACGTGGGTCAGGCCGCCCTTCGCGTAATCGGACATCAGGATCACGTCGTGCGATGGCAGCAGTTCGTCGAATCGCGCGAGACCCGCGAGCAGCACTTCGTGCGCCGGCGAGTTTTCGAAGTCGACGCGCAGCAACTGTTGCTGGCGTGACAGCACACGCAGCTTGATCGTGGTGAGGAGCGCCGGATCGCGTTCGAGATGCGGCTTTACGCCGCTCTCGTTCAGCAACTGCACGATGCGCTCGCCGGGCTCGTCATGGCCGACCACGCATAGCAGGCCTGCTTGCGCACCCAGCGCGACCGCATTGCGCGCGACGTTCGCCGCGCCGCCGAGGCGGTCTTCCTGACGCTGCACCAGCACGACCGGCACGGGCGCTTCCGGCGAAATGCGGTCCACGTCGCCGAACCAGTAGCGATCGAGCATCACGTCGCCCACCACCAGCACGCGCGCCGCGGCGAGCTGTTCGCGCGGCACGCTGGTGAGCTGCGGCGCGGGCGTGGACGGAGCGGCGCCGGGCGCGATCTCAGACATCGGCCGGAAGTTCAGAGGGTTGGGCATAAGGGCGTCCAATCGAGTGATAGTCGATGCCGAGCTCGGTCATCGCGTCCGGTTCATACAGGTTGCGTCCGTCGAAAATCAGCGGCGATTTCAGCACCGATTTCAGATGGACGAAGTCCGGGCTCTTGAATTCTTTCCATTCGGTCACGATCACGAGGGCGTCGGCGCCCGTGAGCGTTTCGTCCTGCGTGGTCGCGAAGGTGAGACGCGCGAACTGCTCCGGTGCGTCATGCAGGTCGATGGCGAATACGCGGCGCGCTTCGGTCACCGCGACCGGATCGTACGCGCGCACATGCGCGCCGCGCGCCAGCAGTTCCGCGATCAGGCGGCGGCTCGGCGCCTCGCGCATGTCGTCGGTATTGGGCTTGAACGCGAGACCCCACACCGCGAACGTGCGGCCGCTCAGATCGTTGCCGAGCTTGCTCGTGATCTTGTGCACCAGCACGTCTTTCTGCCTGTCGTTCACTTCTTCGACCGCTTCGAGAATGCGCAGATTGTGGCCGCTTTCGCTGGCCGTGCGGATCAGCGCCTGGACGTCTTTGGGGAAGCACGAGCCGCCATAGCCGCAACCGGCATACAGGAAGTGATAGCCGATCCGTGGATCGGAACCGATGCCGCGGCGCACCGCCTCGATATCCGCGCCGACGCGGTCCGCCAGATTCGACATTTCGTTCATGAACGAGATGCGGGTGGCGAGCATCGCATTCGCCGCGTATTTCGTGAATTCGGCCGAGCGCACGTCCATGTACAGCGTGCGTTCGTGATTGCGGTTGAACGGCGCGTACAGACGCTTCATCAGTTCGCGCGCGCGCGAGCCGGCTTCGTCTTCGTCGAGGCCGATCACGATGCGGTCGGGGCGCATGAAGTCGTCGACCGCCGCGCCTTCCTTCAGGAATTCGGGATTGGACACCACCGAGAAGCCGTGTTGCGCGCTGCCGGCAAGTCCGCGTTTGGCCAGCTCTTCTTCGACCACCGCGCGCACGCGCTGCGCGGTGCCGACCGGCACCGTCGATTTGTCGACGATCACCTTGAAGCCGTTCATGGTGCGGCCGATGTTGCGGGCCGCTTCGAGCACATATTGCAGATCGGCCGAACCGTCTTCGTCCGGCGGCGTGCCGACGGCGATGAACTGCACGTCGCCGTGCGCGACGCCGGCTTCGACATCGGTGGAAAACGTGATGCGGCGCGCCGCGCGTGTGCGGGCGATCATCTCCTGCAAGCCCGGCTCGTGAATCGGCACGCCGCCGTTATTGAGGATTTCGATCTTGCGCGGATCGACGTCCAGACAGAAGACGTCGTGGCCGATCTCGGCGAGACACGCGCCAGTGACGAGACCCACGTAGCCCGTGCCGATAATGGTGATTTTCATACGCTATCCGGTAGAGGGTTCCGGTGATGATTCCCGGCGATGAAGCCGGTCACGAACATGTTGCAAATTCCGCCCGCGCAGGGGCAGTTGCCGTGCGCGGCGCAACCGCGCGGCCGAAGCCGGCGTCGCCGCGCGCGTCAGTTCGATGCGGTGATCGGCTCGACGCGGCGCGGCGCATAGGTTTCCCAACCGCTGCAACCCGGGCACTGCCAATAGAAAAGCCGCGCCCTGAAGCCGCAATTCTGGCACGTATACCGTGGCAGATTTTTGGTGCGCTGGCGAATCAGCGTGCGCATCAATTCGAGTTCGCTGCGCCGCGGTTCTTCCGCGACGGCTTCCTGCGCCTCCAGCAGCCGCGTCATGCCCGCCAGATTCGGCGACTTCTGCATTTGCGAACGCGCCAGCGTATGCGCGGCCTCGGGTCCGCGCAGAGATGCGACGTGCTGATAGGCGACATCGAGCAGATCGTTGGTCGGATAGCGGTCCACCCACGTGGTAAGCAGATCGGCGCCATCTTGCGGGCGGCCGAGCGCCTCGTAGGCTTTCATCAGCTTTTCGGCGACCAGCGGAAGATACGCCGGGTTCTGCTCCTCCACGCGCCGCCATTGGGCAATCGCAGCTTCCGGCGCGCCGCCGGCCGCGTCGACGTCGCCGAACAGGATCGTGGCGCGCACGTTGGTCGGGTTCGCCTTCAGGGCGAAGCCCAGTTGGCGGCGGGCCTCGTCCGGCTTCTTCTGCTGTAGCGCTTCCTGCGCGAGTTCGCAGTGGAACTGTGCGATTTCCTTGTCGAGCGACTCCGCGCCCATCGTTTCCAGATGACGGGCCGTGTCGATCGACTTGACCCAGTCCTTCTCGATCTCGTAGATGGTGAGCAGCGCGCGCTGCGCGCCCAACGCGTAGTCACCGGTTTCGAGCGAGCGGAAGGTTTCCTCCGCGCGATCGAGCAGACCCGCTTTCAGGAAGTCCTGCCCCAACTCGTAAAGCGCGTGATCGCGCTCGCTGACCGGCAGATCGGCGCGGCTCAACAGATTCTGATGCACGCGAATCGCGCGGTCGGTTTCACCGCGGCGACGGAACAGATTGCCCAGCGCGAAGTGCAACTCGACCGTTTCGGGATCGAGCTTGACCACTTCGATGAACGCATCGATCGCCTGGTCCGGCTGTTCGTTGAGCAGGAAATTCAGGCCGCGAAAATACGAGCGCGGCAGATTGGCGCTTTCGGACAGCAGCGTCTTGAGGTCGTAGCGCGCGGCCATCCAGCCGAACGCAAAAGCGACGGGTATGACAAGCAGCCACCAGAAGTCTAGATCCATGCGATTAATGCAAATGTGCGCGAAAGCGAAAACGGGAAGCCACGCTCAAAATGCGCGGCAGGAGAAATTCAGATCAGCGGCGGCATGGGCGGTTGTTCGACCACGACTGGGGTTTCGCGCGCCACGCGCAATTCGCGCTTGAGCCGGCCATTTTCCATACGCAAGCGCAGCATAGCCGGCACCGACGACACCAGCCCCGCCAGCAACCCGACCACGAAGAAAACGAGGCCGATCAGGATCAAGGGCTGCGACCACGTGTAACCACCGGGGAATCTCAGCGTAGCAGGATCTGTGTTGGAAAGCGCCAGCACCAGCAGCAGCACGAACACCAGCACCCGGATCAGCCAGACGATAAATTTCATGAATAGGTCTCTTGACGGCAGTTGCGGGGTGACGCCGGCTTGATGACGCGTCGCGCCACGGTGTTGCCCGCGCCGAAGTGACCCGTATTGTAATTGAAGCCTTCGCGGCTGGGCAGGAACTGGCGGATTGCGGGCGGCCGCCGCTGTGTCGCGCCGCATCTTGCCGCAAGCGGAGACGCGGGCGGACACGTCGGTTTTCCACGGTTCGCTGTTATGTAAGCCGGGCTGTGCGGGTATGCGCCGCGTCGATGGGGGCGAAAACACGCAAAACAAAACACGCAAACGACAGGCGAAAAAAAAGCGCCCGAAGGCGCTTTTTCTGGTCTTTTGCCGACTGGCTTTGGCCGCTGACGCTACCTATGCCACACTGCAAACGGCACAGCGAAGCATTTACAGGTCGTCATCCGGATCTTCGGCCTTCAGCGGCTCGCCCGCGCGACGATCTACCCGCTCACGCAATTCCTTGCCTGGCTTGAAGTGCGGTACGTACTTCTCAGGTACCAACACCTTCTCGCCCGACTTCGGATTACGCCCGACGCGGGAGGGACGGCGGTTAAGGCCGAAGCTGCCGAAGCCGCGAATTTCAATGCGATGACCGTTGGCAAGCGCCTCCGACATCGCATCAAGCATCGTCTTCACCGCGAAATCCGCATCTTTAAGAACAAGTTGCGGAAATCGCGTAGCCAGCTGGGCGACCAATTCCGATTTGGTCATACTGCAGCAGACCTCTCAAGAAAACGCCGGGCCGCCCCCAAGTTTTCCTGGCCCCCTTGGGGGGCCTGGCGCGAAGCGACAGGTTTGGGGGCGCTCCTCAATTACTGGTTCTGGCCGTCGAGCTTGGCCTTCAGCAGCGCGCCGAGGTTCGTCGTGCCGGTGGCAGCCGAGCTCGAGTCCGACGAAGCCAGGCCGCGGATCGCTTCCTGTTGCTCAGCCGAATCCTTGGCCTTGATCGACAGGTTGATACCGCGCGACTTGCGATCGATGTTGATGATCATCGCATTGACCTTGTCGCCGTCCTTCAGCACGTTGCGAGCGTCTTCCACGCGGTCTTGTGCGATTTCCGAAGCGCGCAGGTAGCCTTCGACTTCAGCCGACAGCTGAACCACGGCGCCCTTCGCGTCCACCGTCTTGACCACGCCGTCGACGATCGAACCCTTGTCGTTCATGGCAACGAAGTTGCTGAACGGGTCGCCTTCGAGCTGCTTGATGCCCAGCGAAATGCGTTCCTTCTCGACGTCGATGCCGAGAACGATCGCTTCCACTTCGTCGCCCTTCTTGTACTTGCGAACCGCTTCTTCGCCCGTTTCCGACCACGACAGGTCCGACAGGTGAACCAGACCGTCGATACCGCCCGGCAGACCAATGAAGACGCCGAAGTCGGTGATCGACTTGATTGCGCCTTGCAGCTTGTCGCCCTTCTTGAAGTTGCGGCTGAAGTCGTCCCAGGGGTTCGGCTTGCATTGCTTCATGCCGAGGCTGATACGGCGGCGGTCTTCGTCGATTTCGAGAACCATGACTTCGACTTCGTCGCCCAGTTGCACAACCTTCGACGGTGCAACGTTCTTGTTCGTCCAGTCCATTTCCGACACGTGAACCAGGCCTTCGATGCCCGATTCGACTTCGACGAATGCGCCGTAGTCGGTGATGTTGGTGACCTTACCGAACAGGCGCGTGCCCGACGGGTAACGGCGCGAGATACCTTCCCACGGATCGTCGCCCAGTTGCTTGATGCCCAGCGAAACGCGGTTCTTTTCTTGATCGAACTTGAGGATCTTAGCGGTGACTTCCTGGCCAACCGACAGCACTTCGCTCGGGTGACGCACACGACGCCATGCGATATCGGTGATGTGCAGCAGGCCGTCGATACCGCCGAGGTCCACGAACGCGCCGTAATCGGTGATGTTCTTCACCACGCCTTCCACGATCGCGCCTTCCTTCAGCGTTTCGAGCAGCTTTGCGCGCTCTTCGCCTTGGGTCGCTTCGATCACGGCACGGCGCGACAGCACGACGTTGTTACGTTTGCGGTCGAGCTTGATGACGCGGAATTCCAGCGTCTTGCCTTCGTACGGGGTCGTGTCCTTGACCGGACGCGTGTCGACCAGCGAACCCGGCAGGAACGCGCGGATGCCGTTGACCATGACGGTCATGCCGCCCTTGACCTTGCCCGTGATCGTGCCGGTCACGAGTTCGTTGTTGTCGAGAGCCTTTTCCAGCGACAGCCACGAAGCGAGGCGCTTCGCCTTGTCGCGCGACAGGATCGTGTCGCCATAGCCGTTTTCCAGCGCGTCGATCGCGACGGAAACGAAGTCGCCCGCCTGCACTTCTACCTCGCCCGCGTCGTTCAGGAACTCTTCGAGCGGGATGTAGGCTTCGGACTTGAGACCAGCGTTGACGACCACGAAGTTGTGGTCAACACGCACGACTTCGGCGGAGATCACTTCGCCGGCGCGCATGTCTTGCTTGGTCAGCGACTCTTCGAACAGAGCCGCAAAAGATTCGGTATTCGGGGTAGAGGTTTGCAGGTCGGACATAAAAATCAAAATTTGCATGGTTCTCGCGGTGCCCGGCTGGCCGGACGGTCAGCAATATCGGCAAGAATGCGAATGCCACGCGGGGTTAAGGGGTTAACACAACGCCTCGCGACGACGCGCGAAGCACCTACTGACAACGAACTTCTACTGCGCCCGCCGCTGATGCACAACCAGTACTTTCATCAGGCATGCGGGACTAAAGCTTCATACCATTGCACCACCTGCTCGACCGCCTGGTCGACCGACAATGCGGAGGTATCGAGCAGCTTTGCATCCGCTGCAGGCTTGAGCGGCGCGGCTACGCGCTGACTGTCACGCTCGTCGCGCTCACGCAAATCCCGGAGCAAGTCATCTATATTAGCAGAAAATCCTTTTTGGATCAATTGCTTATGCCGCCGCGCCGCGCGGGCCTCGACGCTGGCAGTCATGAACACCTTCAGCACGGCATCCTGGAAGATGACCGTGCCCATGTCGCGGCCGTCGGCAACCAGCCCCGGTTCCTTACGGAACGCCCGCTGGCGCGCCACCAGCGCGGCGCGCACGGGCGCGTGCACGGCGATCGCCGAGGCGCGGCTGCCCACTTCCTCGGCGCGAATTTCGGCCGACACGTCGACGCCGTCGAGTTGCGCCAGCCCTTCGCGAAAAGTGATATGCAGATCGTCGATCAGCTTTACAAGGGCGTCGACGTCGTGCGCCTCAATGGTGTAGCGCAGGCTGGCAAGCGCGGCGAGACGGTACAGCGCGCCGCTGTCCAGCAAATGGAAGCCGAGGCTCGCGGCAACCAGCGCGGCCACGGTGCCTTTGCCGGAGGCACTCGGGCCGTCGATCGTGATGACGGGCGTCTGGTGAAAGGGACGGGTCGGTTTCATCGAAAAAGTCGCACGTCGGTCGATTCGGGGTCGAATCAGGGTTGAGCAAGCGCAATGAAGCGCTCGAAATAATCGGGAAAAGTCTTGCCGACGCACTTCGGGTCGTTGATACGGACCGGTACGCCGCCGAGACTCACCAGCGAGAAGCACATGGCCATGCGGTGATCGTCGTAGGTGTCGATGGCGGCGTTCGGAATCAGCTTTTCAGGCGGCTCGATGATGATGAAGTCCTCGCCTTCCTTCACCTTGGCGCCGACCTTGCGCAGTTCGGTCGCCATTGCGGCGAGCCGGTCGGTTTCCTTCACGCGCCAACTGGCGATATTGCGCAGCGTGGTGGCGCCGTCCGCGAACAGGGCCGCGACAGCGATCGTCATTGCAGCGTCGGGAATCAGGTTGCAGTCCATGTCGATCGGCTCGAGCTTGCCGCTGTCGTGGCCGACGCCGCGCACCTCGATCCAGTCGTCGCCCATCTGCAGGTTCGCGCCCATCCTGATGAGCGCATCGGCAAAGCCGACGTCGCCCTGGATGCTGGCCCGGCCGACGCCCTCCACTTTCAGCGGCCCGCCGCCGAGCGCGCCGGCCGCGAGGAAATACGAAGCGGACGACGCGTCGCCCTCCACCATGATGCTGCCCGGCGACTGATAGCGCTGCCCCGCCGGCACGACGAACTGATGCCAGCCGTGGCGTTCGACCTTGATGCCGAAGCGCTCCATCAGCTTGAGGGTGATCTCGATGTACGGCTTCGAGATCAGTTCGCCGTCCACCTGCACGGTGCTCACGCCGCTTCCGGTCCGCACGAGCGGCAGCGTCATGAGAAGCGAGGTCAGGAACTGGCTCGACACGTCGCCGCGCACGGTGATCGGCGCGTCGGCATTGATCTGCCCGGGGCGAATCCGCAGCGGCGGATAGCCTTCGTTCTCTTCGTAGTCGATCTTCGCGCCGAGTTGGCGCAGGCCGTCGACCAGATCGCCGATCGGCCGCTCGTGCATGCGCGGCACGCCGTGAATCCGATAGTCGCCACCATTGACCGCCAGCGCCGCCGTCAGCGGACGCACCGCCGTGCCGGCGTTGCCGAGAAACAGATCCGCCGTGCGCGCCGTGAATGCGCCGCGCGTGCCGGTCACGACGCAGGTGTCGCCGTCGCGCTTCAGACGCACACCGAGTTTTTCGAGCGCGTCGAGCATCACGCGGGTGTCGTCGGAGTCGAGCAGGTTCGTGATCGTCGTTTCGCCTTCGGCGAGCGCCGCGAGCAGCAGCACCCGGTTCGAGATGCTCTTCGAGCCAGGCAGACGAATCGTGCCGGACGCGCGAGAGAACGGTCCGAGATCGAGGAATTCCATGATTGAGTCCAGTTTCCGGTTATTTCGACGCGTCGCCATTGGCGACGCCGCCAGCGCGCTGTTCCTGCCATTCGGTGCGCGCCACGCGCGAGCGTGCGAACACGGTTTCGAGAGCGGCGCCGTCGGCGGCTTCGATTGCCGCGCGCAGGCGGGCAAGTACCGCCGTATACGCATCGAGTTCGTCGAGCAGCGCGACCCGATTGGCCACGCAGACGTCGCGCCACATTTCCGGGCTCGACGCGGCTATGCGCGTGAAGTCGCGGAAGCCGCCCGCCGCGAACGAAAATTTCAGCGCCGCATCGGGTGAATTGAGAATCTGCTCGACCAGCGCGAACGAGAGCAGGTGCGGCAAATGGCTGACCGATGCGAACACGCGGTCGTGCTGCCCGGGCGCCATGTCTCGCACGAGCGCGCCGGTGGCCCGCCACATGGCCGCGACGCGCTCCACGGCTGCCGGCGCGTTCTCCGGCAGCGGACACAACACGACATTGCGGCCAACATACAGGTCGGGCAAGGCTGCCTCCACGCCGCTTGCTTCGCGGCCGGCAATCGGATGCCCTGGCACGAACTGGCCGATACGCGCGCCGAGCGCCGCACGCGCGGCGGCGACCACGTCCGACTTGGTGCTGCCCGCGTCGGTGACGATCGTGGCCGGATCGAGAAACGGCGCGATGCGTTCGAGCAGCGGCTGTGTCTGCGCGACGGGCGCGGCCAGCAGCACCAAGTCGGCGCCGGACAAGGCTTCGCGCAGCGAGGCGGCGTCGTTCAGCGCCGCCGAGCCGTCGATCACACCCAGCTCCAGAGCACGCCCGGTCGAGGCGGATGAACGTCCGACGCCGATCACCGTACGCGCACCCTCAGTCCCGCTCCGTTCGCGCAACGCGCGCGCAAGCGATCCGCCGATCAGGCCGACACCGAAAATTACCAGTTTGTCAAAAGAAAACGCGGCCACGTCGGTCACAAATAGAGCGCGCCTGTCATGCCGACGAGGCGCGCGGGTCAAGGGTTACCGCTTACACGGTGGCGAGCGCTTTTTCGAGCGCCGCAACGAATGCTTCGTTTTCTTCCGGCAGGCCGATCGTGACGCGCAGCCATTGCGGCAAGCCGTAGTTGCCGACCGGCCGCACGATCACGCCCTGCTTCAGCAACGCCAGGTTGACGCGGTTGCCCGCTGCGTCGTCGTTGCCGACACGTACCAGCACGAAGTTGCCGTCCGAAGGCACATATTCCAGACCGAGCTTGTCGAACGCTTCGGTCAAACGGCGATAGCCTTGCGCGTTCAACACGGCGCTCTTCTCCAGAAACGCCCTGTCGTTCAGCGCGGCGATCGCCGCGGCTTGCGCCAGCGTGTTCACGTTGAACGGCTGACGCAGACGATTCAGCAGATCGGTCAATTCAGGCTGTGCGATCGCGAAACCCACGCGCAAACCGGCAAGGCCGAACGCCTTCGAAAAGGTTCGCGACACCAGCAGATTCGGATAGCGGCGCACCCACGCGATCGAGTCGTAGCGCTTCTCCTGCGGCAGATATTCCGTGTATGCCTCGTCGAGCACGACGACCACGTTGCGCGGCACCTTGTCGAGAAACGCTTCGAGCTTCGCGCCTTCGATGAACGTACCGGTCGGGTTGTTCGGATTGGCGACGAAAATCAGGCGCGTGTCGTCGGTGATCGCCGCGAGCATGGCGCCGAGGTCATGACCGTACCCGACAGCCGGCACGACGATCGCGCGAGCGCCCAGACCTTGCGTGGCCAACGCGTAAACCGCGAACGAGTACTGTGCATAGACGATCGACTGGTCCTTTTCCACAAACGCGTGTGCGGCGATTTCGAGGATGTCGTTGCTGCCGTTGCCGAGCGTGATCCAGTCGGCCGGCACGCCGTAGCGCTTGCTCAGCGCGGCCTTCAGTTCGAACGCGTTGGCGTCGGGGTAGCGGCCCAGTTCGCTGGCGGCCTGCGCCATCGCGCGCTGCGCCGATTCCGGCATGCCGAGCGGATTCTCGTTCGAGGCCAGTTTCACGATGGTCTTTTCGTCCAGATCGAATTCGCGAGCCACTTCCGAAATCGGTTTACCCGCGACGTAAGGCGCAATGGCACGCACGTAGGAAGGACCGAAAGACGCTGTCATGAGAATCTCCGAACGACTATGAGTAATGGGATGTGCGGCTGGCGCGCCCGGTACAGCGTGCCGCCGCTTGAATATCATCAGCGGGCGCGCGGATACGAGCCCAGAATCTTCAGGAACGCAGCCTTCTCGCCGAGTTCGGCGAGCGCGGCCGCAACCGCCGGATCGTCGCGATGGCCTTCGAGGTCGATGTAGAAGTAATACTCCCACGTGCCGACGCGCGCCGGACGCGATTCGAAGCGCGTCATGGATACGCTGTGGCGTGCCAGCGGTTCGAGCAGCTTGAATACGGCGCCAGGCTCGTTATGCACGGAGACGATCAGCGACGTCTGGTCATAACCGCTCGGGCCGGCGGGCTGCTTGCCAATCATCACGAAACGCGTGCGGTTGTGCGGATCGTCCTGAATCAGCGCATACGCCACCTGCAAGCCGTAGTGCGTCGCGGCGCGATCGCCGGCGATGGCTGCCACGGTCGGGTCTTCCGCCGCCATGCGCGCCGCTTCCGCATTGCTCGACACTGCCTGGCGCTCCAGATGCGGCGCGTTGGTCGACAGCCAGCGCTGGCACTGCGCAAGCGCCTGCGCATGCGCGCACACGCGCGTCACGCCGGTGAGGCCGCCATTCAGCGTCAACAGATTGTGGTGGATCGGCAAAGCCAGTTCGCCGCCGATCGTGAGTTGCGTTTGCAGCAGCAGATCGAGCGTGCGCGACACTGCGCCTTCGGTCGAATTCTCGACCGGCACGACGCCGAATTCCGCGGCGCCGGCCTCGACCGACCGGAACACTTCGTCGATCGACGAACACGGCAGGCCTTCGATCGACTGACCGAAGTACTCGTGCATTGCCTGTTCGCTGTAGGTGCCGACCGGGCCGAGATAAGCGGCCTTGATGGTCTTTTCGAGCGCGCGGCTCGCGGCCATGATCTCGCGCCAGATCGCGCTGATATGCTCGCTCGCGAGCGGCCCTTCGCTCATGTCCTGCAGACGCGCGATCACCTGCTGTTCGCGCTCCGGCCGAAACACCGGCGCGTTGAAATGCTTCTTGACCTCGCCCACTTCGAGCGCTACCGCGGCGCGTTGATTGAGGAGCGCGATCAACTGCGCGTCGAGGGCGTCGATGCGCTCGCGAAGAGGTTTGAGTCGGGTATTGAGTTCGTCGTCCATGCGTGAAAACGGCCTTGCCGGTGGCTGCTGCACAAATGCGTGCTGGAAAGGATGCACGCGCCGTGATGACTCAGGCGCTGCGCTGTTCGAATTCCTTCATGTATTCGACAAGCGCTTTGACGCCCTCGAGCGGGACGGCGTTATAAATCGACGCCCGCATGCCGCCGACGGACTTGTGGCCCTTTAGCTGCACCATTCCCCGCGCTTTCGCGCCGGCCAGGAAATCTTCGTTGCGGGACTCGTCGGCGAGGAAGAACGGCACGTTCATCCGCGAGCGCGAACCGCGTTCGACCTTGTTCAGATAGAAGCTGCTCGCGTCGATCGCGTCGTACAGCAGCTTCGACTTTTCGAGGTTACGCGCTTCCATCGCGGCAAGGCCGCCCTGCTTCTTCAACCACTTGAACACCAGCCCGGCGATGTAGATCGCGTAAGTGGGCGGCGTGTTGTACATCGAATTGTTCTCGGCGACGATCTTCCATTCGAACGCCGACGGGCAGATCGGCTGCGCGCGATCGAGCATGTCTTCGCGCACGACCACCACCGTCACGCCCGCCATGCCGATGTTCTTCTGCGCGCCGCCGAACAGCACGCCGTATTTGGCGATGTCCATAGGACGCGACAGGATGTGCGACGAGGCATCCGCCACGAGCGGAATATCGCCGAGATCGGGGATCTCGAATGTCTCGACGCCGTGGATCGTCTCGTTCGTGCACAGATGCACGTAAGCCGGGTCGTCCGACAGTTGCCATTCCGAGCGGGCGGGCGCGCGGGTGAAACCATCGGCTGTCTGACCGCTCGCCGCCAGATGCACGGTGCCGTACTTCTGCGCTTCCCTGAACGACTTCTGCGACCACGAACCCGTCACGACGAAATCCGCGCGCGGCTTGGCGCCCATCAGGTTCATCGGCACGATTGCGTTCTCGCCCAAACCGCCACCTTGCAGGAACAGGATGCGGTGACTCGCCGGCACCTGAAGCAGGTCGCGCAGATCGACGAGCGCTTCCTCATGGATCGACATGAACTCTTTCCCGCGATGGCTCATTTCCATCACGCTCATGCCGCTGCCTTGCCAATCGAGCATTTCGTCGGCAGCTTGACGCAGAACTTCTTCGGGCATGGCCGCTGGGCCGGCGGAGAAATTAAAGACGCGCATCGTGAGATCCTGGAAGCGGGCGCGAAAAATGAAGATCGCGCAAAAATCGGCGAAGCTGACAGCCGGGCCGGCATTGACCGTGAAGATGACAACGCGATTGTGCCGGCGCGATTTTCTGACGCGGGTTTCGGACCATTTCGCGCCGAAAAAGAAAATGGCCGTCTGCGCGTGTGCGCAAACAGCCATTATCGCATTGTCACAGCCAAGCCGCCAAACCCGGCACGCCATGCAGCCAGTGAGGCGGGCTCAGCGGGCGGCGGCTGGCGCGATATCCACGCAGCCCGAAGGCGTTGGCTTACTTTGCCGGCTTGACCGAAGCGACTTCCTTGTCGGCCTGGTCACGCGTTGCCTTGATCGATTGCGGCATGTACTTCTGCATCAAGCCGTTCACGACGTCACGGCCAACCTGGTCTTGCACCTGGATGAACTTGCGGCCGGTCGGGCTCTTGTAGAACGTAGTCAGATCCTTGATTTCCGACGTGCTGTAGTACTTCGCGTAGGCGTCGTACTGAGCTTGCATGGCGTCCTGGCGGAAGCTGTCCGTTGCGAACACCTGGCCTGCGCCGTCAACCAGCTTCGGCACTGCGTTCTTTTGCAGCGTCGGCACGGAAGCCTGCTTCTGCTTGTCCGTCATTGTCTTGTTTTCGCTCAGCGCGTCCGACAGGATGGCCGGAACCAGCTGCTTGGCTTGCATCTGGGCGCTGTTGCCGATCGCGCCGACGAGCTTCTGCGCGTCGATTGCGTCCAACAGGTCCTTGATTGCAGCCTGCTTGGCCGGATCAACCGGTGCCGCGGCAGCAGCCGGAGCCGCCGGAGCCTGGCTCTGAAGCGCTTGAGCCATAGCGAAGGTCGGCACGAGGGCAGCCAGCAACATCAGTTGTTTGAATCGTTTTTGCATCATTACTCCCTAATAGAAATGAACTTGAACAGCAAGCTGCGCGAGATACGTATCAGCCCGACACGCCATTATTCCCGGCACAGCTTTCAACCAGTCACTGAGTCTGTAAGACGCTGACACGAATCAGGCCGCACCGCCCTCTTCGCCGCCGTTGTCACCCGCGTTGTTACCTTCAGCGGGACCTTCGGCGTCGCTTTCCGCATCACCTTCCGCTTCCGCCTCAGCAACCTGTTGCAGACCTGAAAGCTTGGTCCCTTCGTCAAGGCTGATGAGTGTAACACCTTGGGTTGCACGTCCCATTTCCCGAATTTCCGACACCCGCGTACGGATCAGCACGCCGGTATTGGTGATCAGCATGATCTGCGCTTCCTGATCCACCAGCGTGGCGGCAACGACCTTGCCGTTACGCTCCGAGGTCTGGATCGCGATCATGCCCTTCGTACCGCGGCCATGACGGGTGTACTCGATGATCGGCGTACGCTTGCCAAAACCGTTTTCCGTGGCGGTGAGCACCGACTGCTGCTCGTCGCCGGCTACCAGCAACGCGATCACGTTCTGGCCGTCTTCGAGTTGCATGCCGCGTACACCGCGCGCCTCGCGGCCCATTGGACGCACGTCGTTTTCGTCGAAGCGGACCGCCTTGCCCGAATCCGAGAACAGCATCACGTCGTGCTGACCGTCGGTAATGGCGGCGCCGATCAGGTAGTCTCCGTCATCCAGACCGACCGCAATAATACCCTTGCGCAACACGCGGCCGAAGGCTTCCAGCGGCGTCTTTTTTACGGTTCCTAACGCGGTGCCCATGAAGACGAATTTGTCAGCCGAGAATTCCTTGACCGGCAGGACAACCGTAATCTTTTCGCCTTCCTGAAGCGGGAAGATATTGATGATCGGACGGCCGCGCGAGTTCCGCGAACCTTGCGGCACTTCATAGACCTTCACGCTGTAAACGCGGCCGCGATTGGAGAAGCACAGAATGTGATCGTGCGTGTTCGCGATGAACAGCGTGTCGATCCAATCGTCTTCTTTCATGGCCGTGGCCTGCTTGCCGCGACCGCCGCGCTTCTGCGCGCTGTACTCGGACAGCGGCTGCGATTTCACATAGCCCGCGTGCGACATGGTCACGACCATCTCTTGCGGCGTGATCAGATCTTCCGTGTTCAGCTCGGTTGCGTTCAGCTCGATTTTCGAGCGGCGCGCGTCGCCGAATTCGGCTTTGATCGACGTGAGTTCCTCGACGATGATCGCCGTAATGCGTTCCGGGCGAGCCAGAATGTCCAGCAGGTCGGCGATCTGCGCCATGACTTCGCGGTACTCGCCGATGATCTTGTCCTGCTCCAGACCGGTCAGGCGCTGCAGACGCATCTGCAGAATTTCCTGAGCCTGGGTGTCGGACAGACGGTAAAGGCCGTCGGACTGCATACCGAACGACGGATTCAATCCGTCAGGACGGTAGGCTTCGCGACCACCCGCCGTTGCGTTTTCCGTCTCGGCGCGCGACAACATTTCGCGCACCAGCGACGAATCCCACGCACGCGCCATCAATTCCTGCTTGGCGATCGGCGGAGTCGGCGCGGCTTTGATGATGGCGATGAACTCGTCGATATTGGCGAGCGCGACCGCCAGACCTTCGAGCACGTGGCCGCGTTCGCGCGCCTTGCGCAGTTCGTATACGGTGCGCCGCGTCAGCACTTCCCGGCGATGCGACAGGAAGCACGACAGCATTTCCTTCAGGTTCAGCAGCTTCGGCTGGCCGTCGACCAGCGCGACCATGTTCATGCCGAAGGTGTCCTGAAGCTGGGTTGCCTTGTACAGATTGTTGAGCACGACTTCCGGCACTTCGCCGCGCTTCAGTTCGATCACGACCCGCATGCCGCTCTTGTCGGACTCGTCGCGGATGTCGGAGATGCCTTCGAGCTTCTTTTCGTTGACCAGTTCGGCGATGCGCTCCAGAAGTGAGCGCTTGTTCACCTGGTACGGCAGTTCGTCGACGATGATCGCCATGCGCTGGCCGCGGTCGATTTCCTCAAAGTGCGTGAGCGCGCGCATCACCACGCGGCCGCGGCCCGTGCGATAGCCGTCGCGCACGCCCGCCACGCCGTAGATGATGCCGGCGGTCGGGAAGTCGGGCGCCGGAACGATCTCGATCAGTTCGTCGATCGTGGCTTCCGGGTTCTTGAGCAGATGCTGGCAGGCGTCGACAACTTCATTGAGGTTGTGCGGCGGAATGTTGGTTGCCATGCCGACCGCGATACCGGACGAACCATTGATCAGCAGATTGGGAATGCGCGCCGGCAGGATGGCCGGTTCGTTTTCGCTGCCGTCGTAGTTCGGCGTGAAGTCGACCGTTTCCTTGTCGATGTCGGCCAGCAACTCATGGCCGATCTTCGCCATGCGGATTTCGGTGTACCGCATGGCCGCGGCATTGTCGCCGTCGACCGAGCCGAAGTTGCCCTGGCCGTCCACCAGCATGTAGCGCAGCGAGAAGTCTTGCGCCATCCGGACGATGGTGTCGTAAACAGCCGTGTCGCCGTGCGGGTGATACTTACCGATAACGTCGCCGACAATACGCGCCGACTTCTTGTAAGCCCGGTTCCAGTCGTTGTTCAGTTCGTGCATCGCGTACAGCACGCGCCGGTGCACCGGCTTCAGGCCGTCGCGAACATCGGGAAGCGCACGCCCTACGATCACGCTCATCGCGTAATCGAGATACGAACGGCGCATTTCCTCCTCTAGGGAGATTGGCAGAGTCTCTTTGGCGAATTGATCCATTATCCGTATCTTTTACGTGCCAAGACGACGGCTTGGCTACATTTCGCCGCGTCTTCGCGTAAGCATTGCAGGCGCAACGCATCACGCGATTCTAACATGCCGTGAATCCGCGCCGACGAAGGTACGTATACCTATTAGGCAGCGAATGCGGGGCCCGCCTCGACGCCCCATTTTTGAGACAGGGCAGGCTCGATTCGTGCGTGGGGCAATTCGCCGCTGAGCCATGACTGGCGGCCCCTCCGGGCGATTACTTCTGTTGCGCATGCACCACAATTGGAAGGTGATTTGATGGGGGGCAGATTTTTTTATCGTTGGAAGGGAACGATATGGCAAAATGCCAACGCACAAAGAGTTAGACACTGCTCGAAGTCTACACAGCACGTTTTTTGTTCTACACCGATGTTATACTTCGAGCAATGTATGACTTGTCTTCGTCAACAGGCTCGCAGTAAACCTGCGGTAATCTCAATTTCGAGAGGAGAAATATGAATAAACTTTCAAAGCTCGCGTTCATTGCAGCTACCGCAGTTATGGCTGCATCCGCCATGGCGCAATCGGTGCCGGCGTCGCGACAAGCCACGAACGACAACTGGGTGAATGGTACCGGCGAATACGTGTGGATGAACGGCACGAACGAGCTTTGCTGGCGCGATGCATTCTGGACGCCGGCAACGGCCAACGCAAAGTGCGATGGCGCCCTGGTTGCCCAGGCTCCGACCCCGCCGGCTCCGGTCGCACCTGCACCGGCTATCACAAGCCAAAAGATTACGTATCAAGCTGACGCGCTGTTCGACTTCGACAAGGCAATCCTGAAGCCGGGCGGTAAGGAAAAGCTGGACGATCTGGCATCGAAGATCGGCTCGCTGAACCTCGAAGTCGTCGTCGCAACGGGTTACACGGACCGTATCGGTTCGGACAAGTACAACGACCGTCTGTCGCTGCGCCGTGCTCAAGCTGTGAAGGCATACCTGGTCAGCAAGGGCATCGAATCCAACCGTATCTATACGGAAGGCAAGGGCAAGCGCAACCCGGTCACGACCGGTTGCAACCAGAAGAACCGCAAGCAACTTATCGCCTGCCTCGCACCGGATCGTCGCGTGGAAGTCGAAGTTGTCGGTACTTCGAAGCAATAAGCTGCACATTACCGCAGTATCAAAGCCCCGCTTCGGCGGGGCTTTTTTTATGTCCGGCCGCTTGCCGACGCCGCACAACGGACGGCAGCCGACCCGCGAGGGAGCGGCATTTTGCCGCCCCGTCTCTCGACCTATATACTCAGGGTTTATCCTCGAGCGCCCCCTCACCGCTCTCTTCGAGGCAGCTTCCGCCATGACCAACGCCGATCCCCACGAACTGCAGAAATTTAGCGACCTTGCACATCGTTGGTGGGACCCGAACGCCGAATTCAAGCCGCTGCACGAGCTCAACCCGATTCGCCTGAGCTGGATCGACGCGCACGCGCATCTCACGGGCAAAACCGTGCTGGATATCGGCTGCGGCGGCGGCATTCTGTCCGAGTCGATGGCCAGCCTCGGCGCGCACGTCAAAGGCATCGATCTGTCGACCCAGGCGCTGGGCGTCGCCGATCTTCACAGCCTTGAAAGCGGTGTAACCGTAGATTACGAAGAAATCGCTGCCGAGGCGCTCGCCGCCCGCGAACCGGGTACGTACGACGTGGTGACCTGCATGGAAATGCTGGAGCACGTGCCTCAACCCGCTGCCATTGTCGAAGCATGCAGGACGCTGGTGAAACCCGGCGGCTGGGTGTTCTTTTCCACGCTAAACCGCAATGTGAAGTCGTACCTGTTCGCCGTGATCGGTGCCGAATACATCGCGCAAATGCTGCCCAAGGGCACGCACGACTACGCGCGGTTCATCCGGCCGTCGGAATTGGCGAGCTTCGCACGCGCCACCAACCTGCGTACGGCCGATATCAAAGGCATCGTCTATAACCCGCTCAGCAAGCATTTCACGCTGTCCGCCGACACGAGCGTGAATTACATGCTCGCCTGCCGCCGCGACGCCTGATCCGCCCCGACCTGCCGAACCTACCGAATCAATGAGCGATCCCACGCCCCTGCCCCAACGCGAAGATAACGAAGACGCACTCGGTCTTTGCCTGGCTGTGCTGTTCGACCTGGACGGCACGCTGGCCGACACGGCGCCCGACCTCGCGGCCGCCGTCAACAAAATGCGCCACGATCGCGGGCTCGAAATGGTGCCGCTCGAAGATCTGCGCCCACTGGCGTCCGCGGGCGCGCGCGGGTTGATCGGCGGCGCTTTCGGGATCGGCCCCGACAGTCACGAGTTCGCGTCGATGCGCGAGGAGTTTCTCGCCAACTACGAAGCGGACCTGTGCATCGAGACCACGCTATTTCCCGGCATTCCCGAGATTCTCGACGAGCTCGACGCTCGCGGCGTGCGCTGGGGCATCGTCACCAACAAGGTGGCGAGGCTCACCGAGCCGCTGATTGCGCAACTCGGACTGGAAGAGCGCGCCGGCTGCATCGTGAGCGGCGACACCACGCCGCACTCGAAACCGCACCCGGCACCCTTGCTGCACGCCGCGTGCGAACTGGCCGTGGCGCCGGAGCGCATCGTCTATGTCGGCGACGATCTGCGCGATGTGCAGGCCGGATTCGCCGCTGGCATGAAGACGGTCGCGGCGGCGTACGGCTATTGCGGCAACGATATTCCGCCCACGCAATGGCACGCGCAACACGTCGTCCAATCGACGGCCGAATTGCAGAGACTATTGCGCGACCTCGGCTGAAGCGCGGTCAACCCGCACGCCGAAGCCGAAGCCGGCGCACCGCTGCGGCGGCCACATCAATGAGTCAGGACGTGGCTGTCAATCTATTGTAAAATCTACGCTGGCTCAGAAAGTTTGAGCAACGAACCGCGGGGGCGACCTGGTTTCGACAGGGGTTGCGAAGCGGCTAGGGCATGTCGAGGACCCGTCACCTCGTTAATCAATGGGAAAAACGTAACTGCAAACGACGATACGTTCGCACTGGCAGCCTAAGGGCCGCCGTCCTCTGCCTAGTTTACTGACGGGCTAGAGTCGCAAGACCGGTAGCAATACCGACAGAGGTCATATACGTCAGTTAAGCCTTGGTGGTGTCACGACATCCGGGTCGAAAATCTAGTGAATCGCCGTAGTGCAGCGTGTTCGTCCGCGTCGCTACGGTTAAATCAAATGACAGAACTAAACATGTAGAACTGGTCGTAGAGTGCTTCTGGACGCGGGTTCGATTCCCGCCGCCTCCACCAGAACACGTTTCAGACAGTACCTTCAAGTCTCACCCGGAACCCGTAAGCGGCCTGCTGCTTGCGGGTTTTTTGTCGTCCGGCGCCTCCTCTGCCCAACTCGCGCGCTCGCCCTTCCCTGACGGCCCGATCCGATCGGCTTACGACGAGCGTAACTGGAATAAACGCATCCGCTCAATCGTTTAATCCTCACGCGCGCGCACGCCGCGTCTCGCGCGAAACCACACCAGAATCAGGAGCCGACATCATGCGCAAAACTCTCTTCTGCCTCGCTCTCCTCGCGCTGCAACAAAGCGCTTTCGCCGAAGCGCCGAAAATCGTCGATGGGCGCTTCGTCACAGCGGACGGCATGACGCTCTACACCTTCGACAAAGACACCACGCCCGGTGTGAGCGCCTGCACCGGCGGCTGTCTGAACAACTGGCCGGCAGCCACCGCCGGCGCGTCGGACAAACCGTCCGGCGACTGGACGTTGATCGCCGGCGCGGACGGCAAGCAGCAATGGGCGTACAAAGGCCATCCGCTCTACCGCTACGCGGCGGACAAGCAGGCGGGAGACATGAAGGGAGACGGCTTCAAGGACATGTGGCACACGGCCAAACCATAAGCGTCTGCCATACCCAAGGCAATGGCAACGCCCGGGCCACGAAACCTGACGACCAGACGAAAAACGCCGGCAGAACGCCGGCGCCGCACTTCCAACGGACGCGTGCGTCCGGTTACTCGTCTTTAGGGCACTGCAGATTGCAGCCATTCGGATCGCCCATATCGCCGCGCTTGCGCATGGCGGATTTTTTGCTGCTCTGGTATTTATCGGACGGCGCCGACGCCGCAAACGGCATTTGCGGATGCTCGGCGAGACGAAACTGATCTTGCAGGATACCGCCCGGCACACCCGGCGAATTCTGTGCGACAGCAACCGAAGCGGTGGCGAGCAACACACCGGCCGTCGCCAGCGCGGCACATGCGTTAAAAATAAATTTCATATCGATCGGCGCGACGTAACGCGCGGTTAAGGCGGAAGCGGAAGCTTAAAGAGTATCCCAAACGGGCGCCATGCGCAGCGCCGAACACAGCTCGATGTTTACGGCTGCTTACGCCGTCGTTTCGCCAAGACCTTCTTCGAGATCGACCACCTCGCCGCAGTCCTGCGGATCATAGCCTTCGAGCTGATCGACGCTCTCGCGAAACGCGCTGCCGCGCAGCAAGCCGATCACGGCCGCAAGCGGCGCGCGCTCGAGGCGCGCACGGTCGCAGGCGAAATAATAGTCTTCGTCGACGACTGGAATGAAGTCGAGACCGAAGTGATGCGCCGCGGGCTCCACGCCGAAGCCCACGTCCGCCATGCCGCTCGCGACGAACGCCGCAATCGCCGAATGCGTAAGTTCCGTCGACGCATAACCATTGACCCGATCCGGATCCACGCCGACTTTCCGTAGTGCGAGATCCAGCAACATGCGCGTGCCGGAGCCGGGTTGCCGGTTGACGAAGCGAATGTCGTCGCGCGCGAGATCACTCAGACCCACGATTCCTCTGGGATTGCCCTTGCCGAGAAAGAGTCCCTGTTTGCGCCGCGTCAGATGCACGAGCACATGACGCTGCGGATCGAGCCAGCGCCGGTACGTATCGGCGCACACCGCGCGAAACTCGCCGAGCGGCAAATGGAAGCCGGCCAGGTCGCATTCGCCGCGCGCAAGCGCGCTCACGGCGTCGGCGCTGTCCCGATACTTGATGTCGACCGGCAGATCGTTGGCGACCAACGCGGTGACGAGCGCGGCCACGGCATAACCGTGCGACGCGAAGATGCGCACGTCGTCGGCGGGCGGTGCGAGCCAGCGGTTCAGATCGCTCGCCACTTCGCTGGCGAGCGCCTGCATATTGCCGTCGAGCCGTTCCCCGCACAGACGCTGCGCGCGCAATACCGCTTGCCCGAGTTCGGACAGCACCGAGCCGCGGCCACGCTCTTTCGCGATCAGCGGACCGCCCAGACGCTCTTCGATGCTGCGCAGCAAACCCCACGCATGACGGTAGGACAAACCCTTAAGCGTCGCCGCCTGCGCGATGCTGCCTGATTCATCCACCAGCGCCAGCAACGGCACGACGTCCGACAGGCTTGCCTCGCGGCCATCCGGACTCTTCACCACCAGTTGCGCCTGGCACTCGATTCTGATCATATATGCTCAACTTTTTCCTATTGCGCCGGCCGAATCACCCGCCTATTGTTCGGCTATCCCATATCGAATATACGAAGCATAAGTGCACGCATTATGAATGACAAGTGCATATATGACTTTGGAGGAGCCCCCACTTGGACGATTCCATCGCCATCGCGCCGGATCAGCTCGTGCAACGTCACGCGCAACCGGGCATGTCGCTGCTAGCGGTCTTGCACGCGATTCAGGACGAACTCGGTTACGTTCCGCCCGCTGCGGTCGCGCCGCTTGCGCGCGCCTTGAACCTGTCGCGCGCGGAAGTGCACGGCGTCATCACCTACTACCACCACTTCCGCACGCAGCCGGCCGCGCAGGTCACGGTGCAGTTGTGCCGCGCGGAAGCTTGCCGCAGCATGGGCACCGAAGCGCTGGCCCGCCATATCGAGACGCACACCGGCTGCCGCTTCGACGCCGAACATCAGCATGGCGCGACCGTGGAGCTGGAGTCGGTGTATTGCCTCGGCCAATGCGCACTCTCGCCGGCGCTGATGCTCAACGGCACGCTGCACGCCAGGATCACGCCGCAAAAGTTCGACGCGATCTTCGCGGCCGCCAGCAAGTGTGTGGAGGTGACGGCATGACGCGCATCTATGTTCCCCGCGATTCGTCGGCACTGGCGCTCGGCGCTGACGCGCTCGCTCAGGCGATCGAAGCCGAAGCCGCGCGCCGCGGCCTCGCTGTCGAACTCGTTCGAAACGGCTCGCGCGGTTTGTTATGGCTTGAACCGCTCGTTGAAGTTCAGACGCGTGAAGGCCGCATCGGCTACGCGAATGTCGAAGCGAGCGACGTCGCCGCGCTGTTCGATGCCGGCTTACCTGAAGGCGGGGCGCACCCGAAGCGCGTCGGCGTGGTCGACGAGATTCCGTATCTGAAGAAGCAGCAGCGCCTGACGTTCGCGCGCATCGGCATCACGGACCCGCTTTCCATCGACGACTACATCGCCCACGGCGGCCTCGAAGGCTTGCGCCAGGCTCTGCAAACCGACGGCGACGCCGCCTGCGAAGCGCTGATCGAATCCGGCCTGCGCGGCCGGGGCGGCGCGGCCTTCCCCGCCGGCATCAAATGGCGCACGGTGCGCGGCGCGAAGGCGGCGCAGAAGTACATCGTCTGCAATGCGGACGAAGGCGATTCCGGCACCTTCTCCGATCGTCTCGTGATGGAAAGCGATCCGTACGTGCTGATCGAAGGGATGATCATCGCGGGCGTCGTGACGGGCGCGACGGTGGGCCACATCTACGTGCGCAGCGAGTATCCCCATTCGATCGCGACGCTCGAAGCGGCCATCGCGAAAGCACGCGCTGCCGGCTGGCTCGGCGATAGCGTGCTCGGCTCGACGGAACACCGCTTCGAACTGTTCGTGGCGAAAGGCGCCGGCGCATATGTGTGCGGCGAGGAAACGGCGCTGCTCGAATCGCTCGAAGGCAAGCGCGGCATTGTGCGCGCCAAGCCGCCGGTGCCGGCGCTCGTCGGCCTGTTCGGCCAGCCGACCGTGATCAACAACGTCATCACGCTGGCAACGGTGCCGATCATTTTCGCGCGCGGCGCGGCGTTCTACAAAGACTTCGGCATGGGCCGCTCGCGCGGCACGCTGCCGTTCCAGCTGGCGGGCAATGTGAAGCAAGGCGGCCTGGTCGAACTCGCGTTCGGCGTGACGCTGCGCGAATTGCTCTACGAGTACGGCGGCGGCACGGCGAGCGGCCGCCCCGCGCGCGCGGTGCAGGTGGGCGGCCCGCTCGGCACGTATCTGCCGGAAAGCCAGTGGGACATTCCGATGGACTACGAGGCGTATGCGGCAGTCGGCGCGGTAGTGGGTCACGGCGGCCTCGTGGTCCATGACGACACGTCGAATCTCGCCGAACTCGCGCAATACGCCATGCACTTTTGCGCGCTCGAATCATGCGGCAAATGCACGCCGTGCCGGATCGGCTCGACGCGCGGCGTCGAAGTGATCGGGCGGATTCGCAACGGCGATACGTCCACCCGGCAAGTGCAATTGCTGCGCGATCTGTGCGACACGATGGTGTCCGGGTCGCTCTGCGCGATGGGCGGCATGACGCCGTTCCCGGTGCTGTCCGCGCTCGATCATTTCCCCGAAGACTTCGGTCTCGCCAACGTGTCTGAACACGCGCCGAAAGCGGCCTGACCCAGGAGCCCACCATGTCCGACATGCTCAACTCATCCACTGGCGGCTGCGGCTCCGGCAACTGCGCGTGCAAGGCGCAAGCCCAGCAGCAGCGCTCGCCCCGTTCCTTCTTCGACGACACGGACTACGGCACGCCCGAGCGTCACGCCGACATCGACGTCACGCTGGAAATCGACGGCCAGTCCGTCACCGTGCCGGCCGGCACCTCCGTCATGCGCGCCGCCGTCGAAGCGGGCGTCAACGTGCCGAAGCTCTGCGCGACCGATTCGCTGGAACCGTTCGGCTCGTGCCGCCTGTGTCTCGTGGAAATCGAAGGCAAGCGCGGCTATCCCGCGTCATGCACGACGCCGGTCGAAGCCGGCATGAAGGTGCGCACGCAGACCGATCGTCTGCAGTCGCTGCGCCGCAACGTGATGGAGCTGTACATCTCCGATCACCCGCTCGACTGCCTGACCTGCCCCGCCAACGGCGACTGCGAACTGCAGGACATGGCGGGCGTCACGGGCTTGCGCGAAGTGCGCTACGGCTTCGACGGCGCGAATCACCTGAAGGATAAGAAAGACGAGTCGAACCCGTACTTCACCTACGACGCGTCGAAGTGCATCGTCTGCAATCGCTGCGTGCGCGCGTGCGAGGAAACGCAAGGTACGTTCGCGCTGACCATCGCCGGGCGCGGTTTCGAATCGCGCGTGGCGGCCAGCGAAAACGTGCCGTTCATGGAATCGGAGTGCGTGTCGTGCGGCGCGTGCGTGGCCGCATGCCCGACCGCGACCTTGCAGGAAAAGACCGTCATCATGCTTGGCCAGGCCGAGCATTCGGTCGTGACCACGTGCGCGTATTGCGGCGTCGGCTGCTCGTTCAAGGCGGAGATGAAGGGCAACCAGGTCGTGCGGATGGTGCCGCACAAGAACGGCCAGGCCAACGAAGGCCACGCCTGCGTGAAGGGCCGCTTTGCGTGGGGCTACGCGACGCACAAGGACCGCATCACCAGGCCGATGATCCGTGCAAAGATCACCGATCCGTGGCGCGAAGTGAGTTGGGAAGAAGCGCTCACGTATGCAGCGTCGGAATTCCGCCGCATTCAGGCGAAGCACGGGCGCGATTCGATCGGCGGCATTACGTCGTCGCGTTGCACGAACGAAGAAACGTATCTGGTGCAAAAGCTCGTGCGCGCCGCGTTCGGCAACAACAACGTCGACACCTGCGCGCGCGTGTGCCACTCGCCGACCGGCTATGGACTGAAGACCACGCTCGGCGAATCGGCGGGCACGCAGACGTTCGCCTCGGTCGATAAAGCCGACGTGATCATGGTGATCGGCGCGAATCCGACCGACGGCCACCCGGTGTTCGGCTCACGTCTGAAACGCCGCGTGCGCGAAGGCGCGAAGCTGATCGTGGTCGATCCGCGCCGCATCGATATCGTCGATACGCCGCATGTGAAGGCGTCGCATCATCTGCAATTGCGCCCGGGCACCAACGTGGCAGTGGTAAACGCGCTGGCGCATGTGATCGTCACCGAAGGGCTGGTGAACGAAGCGTTCGTTGCCGAGCGTTGCGAAACGCGCGCGTTCGAGCAATGGCGCGATTTCGTCGCGCTGCCGGAAAACGCGCCGGAGGCGACCGAGGCGGCGACCGGCGTGCCGGCTCAAGCCGTGCGCGAAGCCGCCCGCATCTATGCGACCGGCGGCAACGCCGCGATCTACTACGGTCTGGGCGTCACCGAACACGCGCAAGGCTCGACGATGGTGATGGGCATCGCCAACCTCGCAATGGCGACGGGCAACATCGGCCGCGAAGGTGTGGGCGTGAATCCGCTGCGCGGCCAGAACAACGTGCAGGGTTCGTGCGACATGGGCTCGTTCCCGCACGAGCTGCCAGGCTATCGCCACATCAGCGACACGGTCACGCGCACGCTGTTCGAGGAAGCGTGGAACGTCACGCTGCAACCCGAACCCGGTCTGCGCATTCCGAACATGTTCGACGCCGCCGTGCACGGCACCTTCAAGGGTCTGTACTGCCAGGGCGAAGACATCGTGCAGTCGGATCCGAATACGCACCACGTGTCCGCGGCGCTGTCGGCGATGGAATGCATTGTCGTGCAGGACATTTTCCTGAACGAGACCGCCAAGTATGCGCACGTGCTGCTGCCTGGTTCGTCGTTCCTCGAAAAGGACGGCACGTTCACCAACGCGGAGCGCCGCATCTCGCGCGTGCGCAAGGTCATGCCGCCGGTACCGGGTTACGCCGACTGGGAAGTCACGGTGCTGCTCGCGCGCGCGCTCGGCTATGAAATGGACTACACGCATCCGTCGCAGATCATGGACGAGATCGCGCGTCTCACGCCGACCTTCCACGGCGTCTCGTACAAAAAGCTCGACGAACTCGGCAGCATCCAGTGGCCGTGCAACGAGAATGCGCCGGACGGTACGCCGACCATGCATATCGACACCTTCGTGCGCGGCAAGGGCAAGTTCGTGATCACGAAGTTCATCGCGACGCCGGAGAAAGTCACGCGCAAATTCCCGCTGCTGCTCACCACGGGCCGCATCCTGTCGCAATACAACGTGGGCGCGCAGACGCGCCGCACCGAGAACTCGCGCTGGCACGACGAGGACCGGCTGGAAATCCATCCGCACGACGCCGAAGAACGCGGCATCAGGACGGACGATTGGGTCGGCATTGAATCGCGCGCGGGACAGACCGTGCTGCGCGCCAAGGTGACCGAGCGCATGCAGCCGGGCGTCGTTTATACGACGTTCCACTTCCCCGAATCGGGCGCGAACGTGATCACCACCGATAGCTCGGACTGGGCGACCAACTGTCCGGAATACAAGGTGACCGCGGTGCAGGTGATGCCGGTCGAACAGCCGTCGCAATGGCAGAGAGACTATTCGCGTTTCAACACCGAACAGCTCGATCTGCTGAAGCAGCGCGAGCTGGCCAACGCAACATCGGGCAAGTGAGGCCGGGCATGGACAATCAGAACCTGATCGACATGGCCAACCGGATCGGCGACTTTTTCGATTCGATGCCGGACCGCGAGGAAGCGCTCGCCGGCATCGCCGATCATATTCGCCGCTTCTGGGAGCCGCGCATGCGGCGCGCGTTGCTGGCGGCGCTCGATGAGCCCGATGCGAGCGGCATTGAAATGTCGGCCATCGTCCGGGAAGCGCTCATCAAACATCGCGAGCAACTGACGCCCGCTGCACCGGCAACGGTGTAAGCCGGGCCGCGCTCGCCGGATTCACCACCCGCGCGACTCAGGCGGCCCGCGTCACAAGGCCGCCTGCTCCGGTATCTCTCCGCTCACCGCGAACCACGCTTCGCAATGCCGCAACAGGCCGTGCAGGTCGGAGCCGGTGCGCCCGCGCGCGCTGATGTAGCCGTCCGGTCGCACGAGATAGAACGACGGCCGCGTGCGGCCATACGATTCGGCAAGCGCCGGTCCACCGTCGCCGGTGGTATCCGTAATGCGCCAGATGCGCACCGCGCCCGGCAGCAATCTCTCGACTTCCGCTGCCACGCGCTCCAGTTCCGCGTCCGGCGGCGGCGCATGCTTCGCCGCGGGATCCAGCGGTTTTTCGTCGACGGGCAGCGGCGGCACCAGCAGGAACAGCGAGAAGAACGCCGGATCGTGCAGATCGAACACGCAGCCGACGCCGGGCGCACGGCCGAGCGGTCCGTCGACCACATGCACCAGCGCGTCCGGTGCGCGCTCGCCGGCGCGCGGTCCGCCGTCGAGCACCCGTTCGAGCGTCAACGGACTGCGCCGGTACTGGATCGACAACTCGCTGATGGCCAGGCGCGCGGCGTCGCGCAGCGGACCCAGCGCGGCGAGCACCGGCATCACCCGTTCGCGCAGCAGCTTCAGCGGCCCGTGATCGGCCTCCGCCATCTGCGTGATGAAACCCGTCTGACGCAGCACGTCACGTTCGATAGGATGGCGTTCGAGGTGATAGGTGTCGAGCAGACGATCCGGCGCCGCGCCTTTCAGCACGCGCGCGAGCTTCCAGCCGAGATTGAACGCTTCCTGAATGCCTGTGTTCATGCCCTGCGCGCCGGCCGGGCTGTGCACATGCGCGGCGTCGCCCGCAAGGAAGATGCGGCCGACGCGCAGCCGGTCCACCATGCGGCTATTCACATGAAAATACGAGGACCACGCGAGATCCGACACGTCGACCCGCTCGCGCACGCGCCGCGCGATCAGCGCCTTGCATTCTTCCAGCGAAGGCGGCGGCACCCTGTTCAGCGGTGGCTCGCCCAGCACCGCCGGCGTTTCGGCCGGCGCGACGCCGGCAGGCTCGACGGCATGATCCGCGATCAGACGATGCCTGCCGTGGCCCATCGGAAACAGCGCGACCAGTCCTTCGCCCGACGCGAAAATATGGAACTCGTCTTCGGGCCAATCGGTTTCTGCGTGCAGGTCGGCGAGCAGGAAAGTCTGCTCGAAGGTCTTGCCCTCGAAGTTCAAACCGAGCCGGTGACGGATCGCGCTATGTGCGCCGTCGGCGGCGATCATGTACGACGGACGCATGGTCTCCGTGTGGCCGTCCGCGCGGCGCAGCGTCGCCTGAATGCTGGCGGCGCCTTGCGCGAACATCGTGAGCTCGACGCCCCGTTCGATCGTCACGCCGAACGTCGCGAGATGCTCGGTCAGCAGGCGCTCGGTCACGGACTGATCGAGAAACAGCAGATACGGATAGCGCGTGTGCAACGGATCGAAATCCAGCTGCGCGAGACGCATGCCGTTCGAAAACAGATTGGCGATGCGCGCGCGATGGCCGAGCTCGAGAAACGGCTCGACCAGCCGATGCTGCTCGAGCAACTCGAGCGTGCGCGCCTGGATGCCGATGGCCCGCGAATACGGGTTCGGCTGCATGGCCTTGTCGATCAGACGCACGGGGATGTGGGCACGCGCGAGACTCATCGCTGCGGCGAGCCCGGTGGGACCCGCCCCGACGATCAGCACCGGCGACGCATCGTTTGCGGCAGCGTCCATGCGGAACTCCGGAGACAACAATGCGTTCTAGTGTACGCCCGCGGGAAGTCACCTTGGGAGCGCCGCCGACAACCGGCCGGGCGGTTGCGTTGCATCAATCGCGGCACCGGCGTGGCATCGTGGTGACCATGTGGTGACCGCGTTGTGCCGGTGCCGTGACTTGCCGCGCGTCCCGCCCAGCTTCAATGCGCGTGCGACGCATGATCCATCGCGCAGCGGTGGTCTGTGGTGCCGAGGTCGACTTGCAGCGTCGCATGCTGCATCGAAAAACGTTCGCGCAGCGTGACGACGATACCGTCGAGCGACTCGTCGCCGGGATGGCCCGCCGGCATCACCAGATGCGCGCTGAGCGCATTGCCGGTGGTCGACAAGGCCCACACGTGCAGATCGTGCACGTCGACCACGCCGGGCTGCCCCGCCAGATAGTCGCGGATGCCTTGCAGATCGACGCCGGGCGGCACGGCGTCGAGCGCGAGGCGCACCGAGTCGCGCAGCAGGCCCCAGGTGCCGGCCACCACGACCGCCACCACGAGCAGGCTCATCACCGGGTCGAGCCACGTCCAGCTGGTATAGAGGATCACGAGACCACTCACCGCGACCGCTGCGGAGATGCCGGCATCGGCCGCCATGTGCAGGAACGCGCCGCGGATGTTCAGGTCCTCCTGCTGCCCGCGCATGAAAAGCCACGCGGAAATGCCGTTGACGACCACGCCGCCCATTGCCACGACGAACACCGCGAGCCCCGCCACAGGCGCCGGGTTGATCAGCCGCCCGATTGCTTCAGCGACGATCACGCCGCACGCGAACAGCAACAGCCCGGCATTGACGAGCGAGGCCAGGATCGACGAGCTGCCATAACCGAACGTATAGCGCGCCGACGGACGGCGCGTGGCAAGCCAGGCCGCGCCCCAGGCGAGCAGCAGGCCGAGGACGTCGGAGAGATTGTGGCCGGCGTCGGCGAGCAGCGCGGTGGAATGGGCGATCACGCCGTAGACCGCCTGGGCCACCACGATGGCGATGTTCAACACGACGGCGAGAGCGAACGAGCGGCCGTGGCCTGCGACAGGGGCGTGAGCGTGGTGATGGCCGGCGTGGTTGTGACTGCCGTGGTTGTGACTGCCGTGGTTGTGGTCAATGTGGCCATGACTGCTGTGATCCTGACCGCAGCCGCCCGACGCCCGATCGCGCTCGTGCCCGGCGGGCGCGTGCTCGTGATCTGCTGCGGTTCCGTTCGGGATATCCGGTTTATTCATGACGCGTCCTGGGAATCGTTGCCGGCCGGTTCGGCCACGTGTTCGAGCATGCCCGCCAGCATCGCGCTGATATGGCGATCGGCGGCGAGATAGAAAACCTGCTTGCCCTGCCGCTCCGCGCGAACGATCCGCGCCGCGCGCAGCAGCCGCAAATGATGGCTCACCAGCGACGACGACAACCCCAGCGCCTCCGCGATCGCCCCGACCGCGCGCCGCTCGTCGAGACACGCCAGCACGATGCGCAACCGCGTGGGGTCGCCGAGCAGGCGAAACAGGTCGGCCAGCGGCACGATGGTGTCGACCGGAAGATCGTCGTAGCCGGCAACCGAGGTGGACGAAGCGAGGGAAGAAGCCATGACGAAGAGCGACAAGAAAGTACATATGAACATGTACTCACACATTATAGATATCGGGACATCCGGTCAAATCGGAGCGCGCTGCGGCGAGTGTGGGAAAATGCGGCCTCTGCCTCACCCGAATGCCATCCCCCGTCATGCAACCTGTATTTGACCGCGCTTTCGCGGCGCATCGTGACGGCCGCCTCGAAGACGCCGAACGCGGCTACCGCGCGACGCTCGACGGCAACCCCGCGCATGTCGATGCGTTGCACCTGCTGGGCGTCCTGCGCCACCAGCAGGGCCAGCACGCCGAAGCCGCCGAGCTCGTGCGGCGCGCGGTGAACCTGCGCCCGGAAGACGCCGCGCTGCAACTGAACCTGGGCAACGCGCTGAAGGCGCTGGGCCAGATCGACGACGCCATCGAGCAGTTCCGCAATGCGCTGACGCTGGCGCCGTCGTTCCCGATGGCGCACTACAACCTCGGCAACGCCTACGCGGCGGCGGGCCGTCACGAAGACGCCGCCGACGCGTTCGAGAAATCGTTGCGCCTGCAACCGAACGACGCCTCGTCGCACAACAACCTCGGCAACGCGCTGCACGCGCTCGGCCGCCACACGGAAGCGATCGCCGCGTTCCGGCGCACTCTCGAACTGCGTCCCGGTCACGCCGGCGCGCTCAACAACATGGGCATGTCGCTGAACGCGCTCGGCCGCGCGGCAGAAGCGATCCCGTGTTTCCAGACGGCATTGGCGGCCGAGCCGCGCTTCGTCGCCGCGCACTTCAATCTCGCCAATACGTTCGACGCCACCGGCCGCCATGCGGACGCGGTCGCATCGTTCCGGGCCGCATTGAGCTTGCAGCCGAACCTGCCGCCGGCCATCTTCGGCATGGGCAATGCGCTCGCGGCGCTGGGGCGCCACGCGGAAGCGCTGCCCTATCTCGAACGCGCGGTCGGTCTCGATCCGCAGTTCGCGCTCGCCTGGCTGAGTCTGGGCACCGCGCACCAGGCGCTGGGCGCGCATGGCCCCGCCGTGCGCGCATTCGACCAGGCGCTGCGCCTGCGCCCCGACCTCGCCTCCGCGCATATGAACCGCGCGCTGGCCTGGCTCGCACTGCGCGATTTCGCGCGCGGGCTGCCGGAGTACGAGTGGCGTCTGCAAACCGTGGCGCAGCCTGTGATTCAGACGCTGCCACGCTGGCACGGCGAGCCGATCGCACAACGTACGTTGCTGGTCCATGCCGAGCAAGGGTTCGGCGACACGCTGCAATTCGTGCGCTTCGTGCCGCTCGTCACGCAGCGCGCGGCGCGCGTCATACTCGAAGTGCAGCCGCAACTGCTGCCGTTGCTGGCGCCTGCCGCGCAAGCCTGGCGCGTGACGCTGATCGCCCAGGGCACGCCGCGCCCCGCCGCCGATCTGCAATGCCCGTTACTGAGCCTGCCGCTTGCACTCGGCACCACTTACGACACCATTCCCGCGCGCACGCCCTACCTCGACGTGCCGCCCGCTTATGGCCGCAAGTGGCGCGGCTCGCTCGGCGGCCAGGCAAAACGCAAGATCGGCATTGCGTGGTCGGGACGCATCCAGCAAAACGAAACGCGTTCGATGCCGCTTGCCATGCTCGACCCGCTGTTCGCGCTCGAAGGCATCGACTGGATCGTGCTGCAACCGGAGTTGAGCGCCGACGAACGCGCGGCGCTCGACACGCATCCGCGCGCGGCGTCGATTCATCGTTTCGACGGCCGGATCGGCGACTTCGCGGACACCGCGGCGATCATCGAACGGCTCGACGCGGTGGTGTCGATCGATACAGCCATCGCGCACCTTGCCGGCGCGCTTCGCAAGCCGCTCTGGCTGATGCTGCCGTTCGCCGCGGATTGGCGCTGGTTTGCCGGCGAAACGCGCAGCTCCTGGTATCCGGGCGCGACGCTGGTGCGCCAGTCGCAACCGGGCGCGTGGAGTGAAGTCATGGAAGCCGTGGCGAACGAATTGCGCAAGCAGTGAGCGGATTCAACGCAGCGAATGGCTGCATGGACCCCGCGCCAAAAACAAAGCCTCCGCGTTCGTGAGAACGCGCGGGCTTTTTACTTGACCGGCAGGCCGGTGACCGGCTGAAGTCAGGCCGTCCGGTACTGGTCGCGCGATTCAGGCGTGCGGTACAGCACCAGCGTCGCAATCAACCCGCAAATCGCCGCCACGCCCAGGAACAGACCCGGCGCCGCCTTGTTGCCGGTGGTATGAATCAGCAACGTGGAGATAGCCGGCGTGAAGCCGCCGATCGTCGTAGCCAGGCTGTAGGCGAGCGAGAAGCCGGCGGTCCGCACTTCGACCGGCATGACCTCGGTCAGCGCGACGACCATCGCGCCGTTATAGCTGCCGTACAGGAACGACAGCCACAATTCGACTGCCAGCAGACGCGCAAACGACGGATCCGCCACCAGCCATTGCAGCGCCGGATACGCGGTAATGATGGTCAGAATCGTAAAGGCCAGCAGCACCGGACGGCGGCCGACACGGTCCGACAACGCACCCGCGAGCGGCAGCCAGATCAGATTCGACAGACCGATACAGACCGTGACGACGAGCGTATCGATCGACGACAGTTTCAGCACTTCCTTGCCGAAGGTCGGCGTGTAGGCCGTGATCATATAGAACGACACCGTGGTCATGATCACCATGCCCATGCCGCCCAGCACGATGCCCCAGTTCGCGGCCATCGTCTTCATGATCTCGCCCATCTTCGGATGGTGCTTGCGCGCCTTGAATTCCTCGGTTTCCTGCAGCGAACGGCGGATCAGGAACAGGAACGGCACGATCAGGCAGCCGATCAGGAACGGCACGCGCCAGCCCCAGGCGCCCATCTGGTCGGCGGGCAGCAGCTTGTTCAGGAACACGCCGATCAGCGCGGCGAACACCACGGCAACCTGCTGGCTGCCCGACTGCCACGCGCAATAGAAGCCCTTGTTTCCCTTGGTGGCGATCTCCGACAGATACACCGAGACGCCGCCCAGTTCGACCCCGGCCGAGAAGCCCTGCAACAGCCGGCCGAACAGCACGAGCGCCGGCGCGAGTACGCCGATCGTCGCGTAACCCGGAATTGCCGCCACCGTAAGCGTGCCGAGCGCCATCAGGCCGAGCGTGAGGATCAGGCCTTTGCGCCGGCCGTGATGGTCGATGTAGGCGCCGAGCACGATCGCACCGAGCGGCCGCATCAGGAAGCCCGCGCCGAACACCGACAGCGACAGCATCAGCGAGGCAAACTCGTTGCCGCTCGGGAAATAGGTTTTGGCGATCGCCGAAGCGTAATAGCCATAGACCATGAAGTCGTACATCTCAAGAAAGTTGCCGCTGACCACGCGGAATACTGTCTTGACCTTGGATTCTTCCGATGAGGAAGTAGCGTGTGACGCAGTAGACATGACATTCTCTGATGGACCTGCTGCCACGAAAGAAACAGTGACGCGCAGGCAGTTGAAACGATCCACTGGGTTCGGCGGGCGGATGCCTCGGACGGATAGAAGAACGCGCCGGGGGCGCTGCATTTTCATGCTGAACGCACTCGCACGGTATCAGGGTAAACGTTGTGAATCATGCGGTGCTCGCTCCACGTAATGTTACCGTTGATGGCGCTGTCGCGTAATGCATACAGTTTCATTACAAAGGGTGTCACCTGTCGTCGGGTAACATTTTGCAGTCAGGCATTTCGTTGATCACTACCGATGCGAACCACCCCCGCTCTTTCGCTGCGCCCCGCCACGCTCGCGGATGCCGCGCTCATTGCTTCGATCCACAGCAGCAGTTGGCAGGCCACCTATCGCGGTCTGCTGCCCGACGCCTTTCTCGACGGCGAAGTCGCGCGCGAACGCGCCGCTTACTGGGAAGCGCGCCTGAGCGCGCCCGGCGGCGAACGCCGTATCGTGCTGATTGCCGAGCTCGCGGGCGAGCCGGCCGGCTTTGTCTGCGCTGAACGTCAGCCGGAGTCCGCATGGGGTGTGCTGCTCGATAACCTGCACGCGCGGCCTGCGTATCAGGGTCTCGGCGTCGGCAAGCTGCTGATGCAGGCCGCCGAGGACTGGGCGCGCGCGCAAGGCGAGTTGCAGCTCTATCTCTATGTGCTCGAAGGCAATACGCCGGCAATCGGCTTTTACGAACGGCAAGGCTGGCAATTTGTCGGCGCCGAACCCGACCATATGGGTGGCGTGGATATTACGGCGTTGCGCTACGTGTACAGACTCGACCGATAGAACGGGGGCGGCTCGCCTGTCCGTCGTCGAGGTTTCGCACCATCCCGCACGATTCAGCACCATATTTCGGAACCGTCCGATCGTCAGGCTGGCGGCTTCCAGACATCATCTTCCGCACTCCGATGGCTTCATGGCGACGCGCCCATGTGTCCTTGTGCCCATGTGTCCATTCGCTCGCCGCGAACATGACGCCGGTGCGCGGCGTCGACGCAGCACGTGTATGGAAGGCGTTCACGCGCATCGCTCCGAGGCCTGAGTCCCCGCAGACCACGGGAACGCCGAGCGGCGTTCCCCTTACGAGGCGCTGGAAAAGACCGATGTCTACCATTCCTTTCACCCCGATCGAAGGCTCTCTGGCGCTACCGCGCCTCCGCCCGCTCGGTCACGTGCCGGCGCCCTTCGGCCGGGACTGGGCGCTCCTTCCGCCGGGCTACAGTTTGCGGGCGGAACTCAAGGCGCTCTATGCAGCCATGCTGCGCACGTTCTGCCTGAGCGATCAGGCCATTCGCTCTCTTTGCCGGTGGTCGCCGCTGGGTGAACAACGCGCGGGCGCGGTTGCGGGCGCAGTTGCGGTTGCGGCTCAGTCCGGGTCAGCCGCAACGGCGCAGGCAGCGGTTTTCGCCGCGTCGCCCGAGGCCGCGAGGCAAACGGCTGTTGAAACGCCTGTTGCCCCTGCTGTCCCGCCCGCCGTCGGGCCCGGGCCCGCGTATGTCACGGCGGCGCGTGGTTATGGCAACCATTGGGGCGCGTTAGCCGGCGGCGCGTGCGTACTCGGCGGCGCCGCAGTACTGGCGTGGATTGGATTCGACCATCTGGCGCATCGCCAGGTGGCCACTCCTGTCGCTGGTAGCGTATCGGCTCATCGGAGCTCGCAGGTGTCGGATCTTCGATCGCCTGTTACGGCGAGCGACCTCGCGGTTGGCAGCGGTGTGGTAAACGCGCCCGTCACAGTTGCGGCCTCTGCGCCCGAGCTCCCGCGCATGGCGCCAACCTTCACGCCTGCATCTAACCCGACGTCGGCAACGGTGTCTACAACCGCTTCGGCTCGCGCTCCCGCTCAGGCATTGCCCGCTGCTCCCACGCACATCTCCACTGACAAGACGGGCGCGCGCCGCTATCACCGCGCTCGGGAGACAAGCGGTACGCAACGGCAACAAAACCGCCCGCCCATCACGCGGTACGCCACCGCAAACCAGTCGTCGCACTCAGCGGTCAATGCCGGCGACTTGCCGCAGATCGCAATCCGGAGCGTTGCGGCAGGTTCGACAACAAGGCCTTCCGCTGCGGGATCCTATTCGCCTCTCGCGCCGACTCGACTCGGCGTCGACGAATACGCGGGTGTGACACTGTCCGCATCCACGCATCTGCGCGATATGCCGCCATCGCACGCCGGTTCGTCGAACAATGCGTCCGGCGGCACGGCAACGGAATGGATGAGCCGTCTTTCACAGCGGCGCGTGACCGAGATCCCCGATCAATTCGCGAAGTAGCCGCGCTGCAATCCCAGCGGCGTGGCATAAAAAAAGCCCGGTCATTCACTCACGAATGGCCGGGCTTTTTTACACTCCCGCTATTACTTCTGGGTCGGCAATCCCATTTCCGTTTGCCGCTGCAGTTGCATCACTTCGCCCTGCACCTGGCGCAACTGTGCCTGCGCCCTTTCCTTCTCCGCATGCAGCGCGGCCGCTTCGCCTTGCGTTTGACGCTGATAGTCGTTGACCTTGGCCTGCTGCGTGCGAGCCACGTCGAGATCGGCCTGCAGGCGTTTGGCGCGATCTTCGGATAACACGATGATGTCTTCGATGTACGCCTTCTGCGCCTGCAACTGCGTGCGGCGAATCTCGACGTCCGCAAGCTGCGCGGTCTGCTGGGCAAAGCCCGCATAGATTGCTTCCGCGCGCGCCACGTCTTCGGACTTGATCACCCGCCAGAAATGTTTGTCCTGAAACAGCGCGACGTAATACGTCATTTCCTGCGGATAGAAAAACAGACTGGCGCCGTAGCTGCCGTTATAGGTGGTGCGCAGTTCGCTCAGTTTCGCGCCGTGAATCATCTGCATCAATTCGGCGACGTTGCCTTGCGCGTCGGCAGGCGTGGACGGCGTGGCTGACGCGTTGCGCAGCGCGTCAGCCACGGGCTGCGGCGTCAGGGTACTGATAGCCGGCCTTGTGCCGACCATGGGCGCGGCCTCGTCGCCTTGCGCCGCCAGCACGAGACCGCCCTGCTGCAGCAGCGCACACGAAGTCGCGAGCAGCATGGCGCGCCGTACAATTAAGGGGTACTTCATACGTGCTTGCTCCATGCGAATCCAAAACAGCCGCAGATTATCGCGCGGATTGGCCTTTAAGCGAAGCATTCAAATGTCGCGTAGACCGACTTTAAATCGAGATAAATGGCGGGCGACTGATCTGGTCGAATCACCCGGCAATCACACTGGAAACGGGTTCATATAAGACGAAAATGCAACCTTCCGCCTCACTCAGATAATTCTCAAATCACGTTCGATTCGCGCGAATCCAACAACAAGCAGGTCAAGATATGGAGATAGAGTGCCGGCTGGCAGAGACATGCACTGCGGCCACCCAATAACTCGCATTCCTGAATATCCATCTCGATAACGAAACCTCTACGATTTCAGAAGCCAGGAACTGCCGCCGACCGCGCCACCCCGACCGGCGCGTAACGCGTATCGAAGCGCGTATCGAAGCGCGACGGGAGCCCAAAAAATCCCAAGGAATCCCCAAGAATCCCCAGGAAAGCAAGCCCGTTGCCGATCAGGAACGCAACAGGAACACCGCCCCAAAACCATGAGGCGCACCCTTGCAAACAGCAGTGGTGCGCCTCGAACAAACCCGCCTGGAAAACTCAACCTTCGGTCCGTGCCGCCCAAGGCGCGCACTCGACACCGGGCGGCCGCCTTAAAAACGCCGCCCTAAAAACGCGTTTCCCGCGCCACACGCAGGAATGTATCGAGCAATGGCGTACAGTCGAGCAACTCCGCGCCGCCCGCCCGATGAAACTCCGGATGCCATTGCACGCCCATCACGAACGGCGCGCGCCGGTAGCGCACGGCCTCGATGATGCCGTCGGACGCCGACACGGCTTCGATGTTGAGATCCCGGCCGAGCGTCTTGACCGCCTGGTGGTGAATCGAGTTCACGATCGCATCGCGCTGGCCCGGGAACATATTGGCGAGTGTCGAACCGTCGGGGAAGTGAATCCCGTGCCGATGCTGATCGTAGTTCTCGTTGACGTGGGCGCCCGCGGTCGGCACATCGGTGGCGATGTCCTGATACAAGGTGCCGCCGAACGCCACATTGATCAGTTGACAGCCACGGCACACGCCGAGCACCGGCTTGCCCGACTCGATGAACTCATGCAGCAGTTCGAGCTCGTACATGTCGCGCACGCGGTCGCCGGGCCACTCGTGGCTGGTCGCCTGTTCCGCGTAAGACTGCGGCGAAACGTCGGCGCCGCCTTGCAGCAGCAGGCCGTCCAGATGCTTTGCATAATCGCGCAGGCGGATATTGCTAGGGTGCAGCATGCCCTGATGCCCGACCGTGGGAATCATGAACACCAGCACGTCGCGCGACATCACCCAATGCGCAATCGATTCCTCGAGATACTGCAGGGTCTTGCCGCGCAATCCCTTCGCACCCGGCTCCGGATGGAAGATACGCGCCGACACGCCGATGCGCAGCGTGCGCTGCGTGATCCGCTGGCCGGCGCGATCGAACAACTGGCGGGCGCGCGCCGCGATGATGCGGCCGAACACGGTCCACGCCGAATCGTTGTGCTTCAGATAGCGCGGTGGCGACGGCGGCAATGCGTTGGGCGGCGGCGGATTGGACGCGCTGAAGTCGGGCGCCGCGCCGAAACCGGGCGGCGGCGAACCGGCCTGGCGCCCGGCGGAGGCCTGAACCTCATCGACTACGGCGGCGTCTTCCACTGAAGTAACCAGTTCGGCATCGACAGGTTCGCTGCTCGCGAAAGTCGGCGAGGATTTGGGAGCCGGTCTCGCCGCGTACGTTCCGGTGCGGCGCGCCGCCTTTTCATGAACCTCGGCTTCCTGCTGCGCCGTGGACGCGGCAGCCGAACTGCGCGCCTCGGCCGCGTCGCGTTGCCGCGCCGTTTGCGGATCAACGGGCGTGACGGCCGACGCGCTGTCGGGATCGTCGGTCGACGATCGCACGGCCGCCTCGCCGGCAGCCGGCGGGGTTGCCGCTTCAGCGGGCGCATGGACCGGCGGCGTTACCGCGTCCTTGACCGGCGACTGGATGGCATCTTCATGCGAGAGAGGTAGCGAGGTGGCCGGTTCATCCGGCGCAAAGCCGGGTAGCGACGCGCCGGGCGCTGCGCCGGAGGGCGCAGGCGACGCCGAAGGCGGCGTGGGATCGCCGGGCTTGCCGGCGTTTTCAGGTTTGTTTTCGCTCATGACAGTCAGACAGGCGCCTTCCACGCGAACGAATGAATATGCCCTGATTATCCGCTAGCGCGCCAAGCCCCGCAAACCCGCACACAATTGCTCACATTGTTGCCGCACCCCGAAACAAGACCCTTTGCGAGGCCGCGACGCGAGTCTGTCTGACGAGTGAGTGAGCCTATCTGACTCAAGGATCCGGCTGTTCGTCGAAACTCTCGCGCAAGGCGATCTGCATTGCCGCATGGATTTTCACGCACCAGCGCCACACCAGCGCCAGCAGCAACGCCGCGCAGACGAGCACCGCGGCGAGCAGGCCGGTCGGCGGCAGAATGCCGCCAGACAGCGCCGCCACCAGCAGGAACACGCCGACCATCGAAACCACCGGCACCAGATCGGAAATCGCGTAACGGATCGCGCTCGTGAAGCGCCCTGCCGTCGCCGGCTGCACGCTGACCTCGGCGAGCAGCAACGCGAGCGACTTGGTCTTGCGATACACGGCCACCAGAAACGGCATCGACACGACCAGCGCCACGCTCCACAGCACGACGCGCTGCATCGGCTCGGAACCGAGCCAGTGCGCGAGCAGCGAACTGGTATAAGGCGCGCTATACGACACGATCAGAAAGATCGCGGCGACCAGCGCCAGATTGACGGCAATCTGCAGAATGATCCGCCGCGTCATGCTGAACAGCGTCGGCTCGCCGGTTTTCGTGCTCAGACTGTCCAGCCATTGCCCGTACATGCCGAACACGTTCGCGAGTGTGCGCGGCATGGCGTGACTGAGGCGCTGGGTCAGCGGATCGGCCGCGCGGATCAGATACGGCGTGAACAGCGTGGTCATGGCGGACACCGCCACCGCGATCGGATAGAGAAACGCACTCGTCACCTTGAGCGTCAAGCCGAGCGAGGCGATGATGAACGAGAACTCGCCGATCTGCGAGACCGTCATGCCGACGCGCATCGCCGTGCGGCCGTCCTTGCCGGCGAGAAAGGTGCCGAGCCCGCACGACACGATCTTGCCGACGATCACCGCCACTGTGATCACCGCGATCGGCCACGCGTAGTCGACCAGCACGGCCGGGTTCAGCATGAGGCCGATCGTCACGAAAAAGATCGCGGAAAAGGCGTCGCGCAACGGCGCGATCAGATGCTCGATCCGGTGCAGATGGCGCGATTCGGCCATGATCGCGCCGATCAGGAACGCGCCGAGCGCGATGCTGTAGTCGAGCTTCACGACCAGCAGACAGAAGCCGAAGCAGAAGCCGAGCACGGAGACGAGCAGCATCTCGTCGCTCTTCGCGCGCGCCACGTAGTTCAACGCGCGCGGCACCACCAGAATGCCGACCACCAGCGACACCGTCATGAACAGCAGCAGCTTGCCGAGCGTGACCACGGCGACACCCGCGCTCAACTGCCCGGTCTGCGCGATGCCCGACAGCAGGACCAGCATCGCAATGGCGAGAATGTCCTCGACGATCAGAATGCCGAATACCAGTTGCGCGAAGCTCTCGCGCTTCAGCCCCAGTTCGGAGAGCGCCTTGACGATGATCGTGGTCGACGAGATCGCGAGGATCGCGCCGAGGAACAGCGAATCCATCGGGCTCCAGCCGAACGCGCTGCCGATTTCGTAACCGAGCCACAGCATCAGCACGATCTCGGAGAGCGCCGCGACGATCGCCGTCGCGCCGACCTTGAAGAGCTTGCGCAGACTGAATTCGAGGCCGAGCGAAAACATCAGGAACACCACGCCGAGTTCGCCGAGCGTCTGAATGGTCTGCTCGTCGTGGATCAGCTGGAACGGCGGCGTGTACGGCCCGATGATCACGCCGGCGGCAATGTAGCCGAGCACCACCGGCTGTTTCAGACGATGGAACAGCACGGTGACGACGCCGGCGAGCGCCATCACGACCGCCAGGTCCTGAATGAAGCCAATGCCGTGGTGCATGAAAACGTCCCTTACAAAAAGTAATTTTCCAGAAGCGCAGTGTAACAAACCAATACGGCTCGCCGGATGGCGCGAACCTCCGGGGCGCGCCGGATTGCGGCCGGCGCTCGCCCCCTTGCCTGCGGCGCACCCGCCAGGGCACGACAGCGCGCCGCGCACGCAAAACCTTGCTCTACAATGCGGACGACATGACCCCGCATGTAAGCGTCCCACTCCCCGGCTTCACCCGGTCCAACCGGATTCCTACCGACATCATGGCCACTGAATTCACGCCCTTCCCGCCGTTAGCCCAACTTGCCGCCGACCTCGCCGCCGGGCGCACCACGAGCCGCGCGCTCGTCGAGACGGCGCTCGACCGGATCGCCGATCCGGCCGGCCAGGGCGCGGCCGTCTTCATGCACGTCGACGCCGACAGCGCCCGCGCCGCCGCCGACGCGCACGACCGCCTGCGCGCCGCCGGCACCGTGCTCTCGCCGCTCGCCGGGATTCCGGTGTCGTTGAAGGATCTGTTCGATATCGAAGGCCAGCCGAGCCGCGCCGGTTCCATCGTGCTCGCCGACGCCCCCGCCGCCAAGGCGGACGCCGTCGCGGTCGCGCGCCTGAAGCGGGCCGGCGCCGTGCTCGTCGGCCGGACCAATATGAGCGAGTTCGCGTTTTCCGGACTTGGCCTGAACCCGCACTACGGCAATCCGCTATCGCCGTATCGGCGCGGCGTGAAGGGCGACGAGCGGATTTCGGGCGGCTCGTCGTCGGGCGCGGCGGCCTCCGTTGCGGACGGCATGGCGGCGATTGCGCTCGGCACCGATACCGGCGGCTCGATCCGCATTCCAGCTGCGCTGTGCGGCCTGACCGGCTTCAAACCAACCGCCGACCGCATCCCGAAACAGGGCGGCGTGCCGCTTTCGTCGACGCTCGATTCGTTCGGGCCGATCGGCGTTTCCGTGGCGTGCTGCGCGCTGGTCGACCGCATGCTGGCCGGGCTCGAGCCGCGCATTCCGGCCGCCCGCCCGCTCGAAGGCGTACGCCTCGGCGTGCTGACCAATTTCGTCACCGACGGCGTGGAGCCGGCCGTCGCCGCGGCGGTCGACACGGCGCTCAAGCACCTGGAAGCGGCCGGCGCGATTGTCAGCGAAGTGCGTTTCGCACCGCTCGACCGTCTGCCGGCAATCAACCGCTTCGGGTTCTCGCCGATCGAGGCGTATGCGTGGCATCGTCCGTTGCTGGAAAAGCATCGCGACCAATACGATCCGCGCGTGCTGGTGCGCATTCTGAAAGGCCAGCCCGCCAGCGCCGCCGACTATCTGGATCTGCTCGCCGAACGCGAGGCGATGCTGGCCGAGGCCGCCCGCACGCTGTGGCAGCGCTTCGACGCCGTCGTGGCGCCGACGGTGCCGGTCGTGCCGCCACGCGTCGCCGACCTGGTCGATGACGATGACGCCTTTGGCCGCACCAACGCGCTGATCCTGCGCAACCCGAGCGCGTTCAACTTCCTCGATACCTGCGCGCTGTCGCTGCCGTGCCATCTGCGCGGCGACGCGCCGGTAGGCCTGATGCTGGCCGGCGCACCGCACGCGGACGACGCGCTGCTGGCGATCGGCCGCGGCGCCGAAGCGGTGCTCAACGCGATCCGCTGATCGGAAAATACGTCGTAAAAGCAGGATAAGCGGCAGGGCGGGGGTTCGCGCTAGAATCGCGGGCACCCGCCCTTTCCGTTTCCAGAGACAGCCACACGATCCATGAATAACGACACTGCGATGCTGCGCCGCGAGCGCTCCCTGCTGGTTCTGCTGGCCCTGATCTGCCTCGCCCTCGTGGGCGGCGCGCTGTATCTGCAGTACTTCCTGCACGAAGACCCTTGCCCGCTGTGCATCATCCAGCGGTATTTCTTCCTGCTGATTGCGATCTTCGCGTTCCTCGGCGCGCGCTTCAATAGCTGGCGCGGCGTGCGTCTGCTGGAAGTGCTGGCGGCGCTGTCGGCGCTCGGCGGCATCGTAACGGCCGCGCGCCACGTCTATGTTCAGGCGAATCCGGGCTTTAGCTGCGGCTTCGACGCGCTGCAGCCGCTGGTGGACAGCTTGCCGCCCGCGCATTGGCTGCCGGGCGTGTTCAAGGTCGCCGGCCTGTGCGAAACCGCCTATCCGCCGATTCTCGGCCTGACGTTGCCGCAATGGTCGCTGGTCGCATTCGTGATCGCGTTCATTCCACTGGCGCTGAGCCTGGTGCGCAACCGTCGCCGGATCGCCTGATCAGGCGGCTGTTCTCCCGTTGCCCTCACCGGCTTTGGCCGCAGGGAATAGCGCCGGACGTTGCGCCGCCATGCACAGTGGCCGAAGTCCGGCGTTTTTTCGCCCGCAACTCCCGCATCTGGCGGCTGATTGACCGCCCGTTTTCCCCCGGTTGCGCCCCGACCGGCTGGTTTCCCATTCTCCGCTGCGTCGCGCGCAACTTCCCGCCGTCCCGCGAATCGTACTTATCTCATGACCGCTTCCGAATAAGCTTCATGCGATATGGGAAATATTTTTGGGACAAGGTAATGCTATCTTCGGATCTGGATGGCGATCTACGTGCGCGAGGCCGGCTTTAGCGCGACCCCATGCGTAACGCGCGCCCGGTCCGCACTGTCTTTCGGATTCGCCATGACAACGCAAACCATCCGCTTTTATCACCAGGGGTCCATCCGTGAGGTCGCGGACGTCCCTGCGTCGCGCACCGTGCTCCAGCACCTGCGCGAAGATCTGCATTGCACCGGCACCAAGGAAGGCTGCGCGGAAGGCGACTGCGGCGCCTGCACGGTCGTCGTCGGCGAACTGGATGCGCACGGCGGCCTCGCGCTGAAAGCGGTCAATGCCTGCATCCAGTTCCTGCCCACCCTCGACGGCAAGGCGCTCTTCACCGTGGAAGACCTGCGTGCCGCCGACGGCGCGCTGCATCCCGTCCAGCAGGCGCTCGTCGACTGCCACGGTTCGCAGTGCGGCTTCTGCACGCCTGGTTTCGTGATGTCGATGTGGGCGCTGTACGAAAACCAGCCGGCCGCCGCCGGCCTGCCCACACGCGATGAAATCAACGCCGCGCTCTCCGGCAACCTGTGCCGCTGCACCGGCTACCGGCCGATCGTCGACGCCTCGCAGAAGATGTTCGACTATCCGCAATATCCGCGCGTGACGCTCGACCGCCAGGCCGTGGCGAATCAGCTGCGCGAACTGCAACGGCGCGACACCTTCGAATACCGCGCGCCCGACACACGCGGCGCCGCGTTCGGTTCGCCCACCTTTTATGCGCCGGTCTCGCTCGATGCATTCGCGAAACTGCGCGCCGGGCATCCGCAAGCACGGCTGCTCGCCGGCAGCACCGACGTCGGCCTGTGGGTCACCAAGCAGTTCCGCGATCTCGGCGACATTCTGTATATCGGCAACGTCGCCGAATTGAAGACGGTCGAGCGCGATACGCAGACGCTGACGATCGGCGCCGCCGTCACGCTCGAAGACGCTTACGCGGCACTCGCCGTCGACTATCCCGAACTCGCCGAACTGTGGACGCGTTTTGCTTCGCTGCCGATCCGCAACACGGGCACGCTCGGCGGCAACGTCGCGAACGGCTCGCCGATCGGCGATTCGATGCCGGCGCTGCTCGCGCTCGGCGCCGAAGTCGTGCTGCGCCACGGCCCGAAAACGCGCACGCTGCCGCTCGACGCGTTCTACCTCGGCTATCAGAAGACCGCACTCGCCGCCGGCGAATTCGTCGCGGCGCTGCGCGTGCCACGGCCGGCGGGCAATCTGCGCTTTCGCACCTACAAGGTGTCGAAGCGCTACGACCAGGACATCTCGGCGGTGTGCGCGGCGTTCGCGCTGCACGTCGACGAAAACGGCGCGATCCGGCAAGCGCGCATCGCGTTCGGCGGCATGGCCGCCACGCCGAAGCGGGCCGCGCAAACCGAAGCGGCCTTGACTGGCGCAACATGGAACGACAGCACCGCGCGGCAGGCCATGAATGCGCTCGCCGCCGATTACCAGCCGCTCACCGACATGCGCGCTTCGAGCGCCTATCGACTGAAGGTGGCGCGCAATCTGTTGTGGCGCTTCCACCTCGAAACACGCAATGACGCGCCGCTCGCCCTCTTCGACGTGAATGCGTTCGCGTTCGAAGCCGGCGCACCAGACGCCGCCGTTGCGAAGGAGCCGTCGTGATGAACCGGACCGATGCTTTCGTCGAACCCGCCGCCACGCACGCCGCCGCTCATGAAAGCGAGGCGTCGATCGGCGTTTCGCTGCCGCATGAATCGGCCGCGCTGCATGTGAGCGGCGAAGCCACCTACACGGACGACGTGCCTGAGTTGCAAGGCACGCTGCACGCGGCGCTCGGCCTGTCGCGCCATGCGCACGCGCGCATCGTATCGATGGATCTGGACGCCGTGAGAAACGCGCCGGGCGTGATCGCCGTGCTCACCGCCGAAGACATTCCCGGCGAGAACAATTGCGGCCCGGTGCTGCACGACGACCCGATTCTCGCCGTTGAAGAAGTGCTGTATCTCGGCCAGCCGGTGTTCGCCGTGATCGCCGAAAGCCACGAACTCGCCCGCCGTGCCGCGGCGCTCGCAAAGAGCGACGACGTGATCCGCTACGAACCGCTCGAAGCCATCCTCACGCCCGCCGAAGCTAAAGCCCGCCAGCAGTTCGTGCTGCCGCCGCTGCATCTGAAACGCGGCGAACCGGCTGCGAAGATCGCCGCCGCGCCGAACCGCATCAGCGGCACGTTCGAAGTCGGCGGCCAGGAGCAGTTCTATCTGGAAGGCCAGATCGCGTACGCAGTGCCGAAAGAAATGGACGGCATGCTCGTCTATAGTTCGACCCAGCATCCGAGCGAAATGCAGCAGGTGGTCGCGCATATGCTCGACTGGCCGGCGCATAACGTGGTGTGCGAATGCCGGCGCATGGGCGGCGGCTTCGGCGGCAAGGAATCGCAATCGGCGCTGTTCGCCTGCGTGGCTTCGCTGGCGGCAAAGCGGCTGCGCCGGCCGGTCAAACTGCGCGCCGACCGCGACGACGATTTCATGATCACCGGCAAGCGCCACGACGCCATCTACGAGTACGAAGCGGGCTTCGACGACAGCGGCCGCATTCTCGGCGCGCGCGTCGAAATCGCGTTGCGCGCGGGCTATTCCGCCGACCTGTCCGGCGCCGTCGCCACGCGCGCCGTCTGCCACTTCGACAACGCGTACTACCTTTCCGATGTCGATATCGTGGCGCTGTGCTGCAAGACCAATACGCAATCGAACACCGCGTTTCGCGGCTTCGGCGGTCCGCAAGGCGCGCTCGTCATGGAAGTGATGCTCGACAGCATCGCGCGTCAGTTGAACTGCGATCCGCTCGACGTGCGCCTCGCCAACTACTACGGCATCGGCGAGCGCGATACGACGCCCTATGGGCAGCGTGTCGAGGACAACATCATCGCGCCGCTGACCGACGAGCTGCTCGGCACCAGCGACTATCGCGCGCGCCGCACGGCAATCGCGGCCTTCAATGCAAACAGTCCGGTCCTCAAGCGCGGCCTCGCCTTTTCGCCGGTGAAGTTCGGCATCTCGTTCAACGTGCCGTTTCTGAATCAGGCCGGCGCGCTGGTGCATGTGTACAAGGACGGCTCGGTGCTCGTCAATCACGGCGGCACCGAAATGGGCCAGGGGCTCAATACCAAGGTCGCGCAAGTGGTCGCCAACCAGTTCGGTTTGCCGCTCTCGCGCGTGCGGGTCACGGCAACCGATACATCCAAGATCGCGAATACGTCGGCAACCGCGGCTTCCACCGGCAGCGACCTGAACGGCAAGGCCGCCGAAGCCGCGGCGAGAACCATTCGCGAAAGGCTCGCCGAACTCGCGGCCAGACAACTCGGCGGCAGCGCCGGTGACGCGCAATTCGCCAACGGCCAGGTGTCGGTGAACGGCGGTGCGATGCCGTTCGAACAACTGGTCGGCGCGGCGTATCTGGCGCGCGTGCAGTTGTGGTCGGACGGTTTCTACACCACGCCGAAAGTGCATTGGGACGCGAAAACGCTGACCGGTCACCCGTTTTATTACTTCGCCTATGGCGCGGCGGTGTCGGAAGTCGTGATCGACACGCTGACCGGCGAATGGAAACTGGTGCGCGCGGACGTGCTGCACGACGCCGGCCAGTCGATCAATCCGGCCATCGACATCGGCCAGGTGGAAGGCGGCTTCATTCAGGGCATGGGCTGGCTCACCACGGAGGAACTGTGGTGGAACTGCGATGGCCGTCTGATGACACACGCGCCGTCCACGTACAAGATTCCCGCGGTGAGCGACACGCCCGCCGCGTTCCACGTGCAGCTCTACCAGAACCACAACGCCGAGCCGACCGTGTTCCGCTCGAAGGCCGTAGGCGAGCCGCCGTTGCTGTTGCCGTTCTCGGTATTCCTCGCGATTCGCGACGCAATCGCGGCCGCGGTGCCGGATGCGCGTGAGGCGCCGCCGTTGCGCGCACCGGCCACGCCCGAAGCGATTCTCGACGCGCTGGATGCATTGCAGCCGCAGCGCGCGCCGCAACCGGCAACGGAGCCCGCGACGACCGACACGGCCGCGTGAAAAGATCACCCCGCGGCCCGACGCGACACGAACGCGCCGGACCACAGTCAACCGGCCGCACGGACACCCCGCGCAGCCACGTATGGAGAACGCCGGATGCAGCCCTGGCTACCTGACCTGCAACAACTGCTCGCGCACGGCGACGCCGCCGTGCTGGTGACGGTCGCGCGCGTCGAAGGTTCGGCGCCTCGCGAGGCCGGTACCAAGATGATCGTCACGCGCGACTCGGCGAAACACACCATCGGCGGCGGACACCTCGAATGGAAAGCCATCGAGACCGCGCGCCAGGTACTGCGCGACGGCATGCGCTCGCCGCACATGCGCCGGCTGGAGCGCTTCGCGCTCGGCCCGAGCCTCGGCCAGTGCTGCGGCGGCGCGGTGATTCTCGCGTTCGAGCGGCTCGACGTGGGCGACCTCGGCTGGATCACGTCGCTCGCCAAACGCGTGGCGGCGGGGCTTTCGACGGTGCGTAGCGTATCATTCGGCCCCGCACCGGATGCCGTGATGCTGTCCGACCCCGAGCCGGGCGTCGACGCCGCGGACTGCCTGCTGTGGGACGGCGCCGGTTTCGACGACAGCGGCGCGCTGCTCACCGAAACCATCGCGCCAGGCGACTTCGCGGTCGTGCTGTTCGGCGCCGGCCATGTGGGCGCCGCGCTGGTTCGCGTGCTGGCCACGCTGCCCTGCGCGGTCCGCTGGGTGGATGAGCGCGACGCGCAGTTTCCGCCCGCGGAAACGCTGCATGCGTCGAACGTGAAGATCGATCCGAACGACGCCCCCGACGAAGCCGTCGACCAGGCCGCGCCGAACACGTACTTCATCGTGATGACGCACAACCATGCGCTCGATCTCGAGTTGGCGGAGCGCATTCTGCGACGCGGCGACTTCGCGTTCTTCGGCATGATCGGCTCGCACAGCAAGCGCAAGCAGTTCGAGCACCGGCTGGCCGCGCGCGGTCTCGATCCGGCGCTGATCGCGCGGATGAAGTGTCCGCTCGGCGTGGATGGCATCGTCGACAAGTCGCCGGAGATCATTGCGATCTCGGCGGCGGCGCAGGTGCTGCAGGCCGTCGAGGCGAACGCGGGCACGACGCACCGCACCACGCAGACAGTGTGAAGCACGGCGGCGCGGAACATCGCCATCGCCCATTGTCTCCGGCTCGAAACCACTCCAATAAACTTCTGACCGACCATGACTACAACGACCGTTACCTCCACGCCGCTGGCCGAAAAAACCGTGCTGGCACCCAAGGCCGAACTGCATATTCATATTGAAGGCTCGCTCGAGCCCGAACTGATTTTCGCGCTCGCCGAGCGCAACGGCGTGAAGCTCGCCTACGACTCGATCGACGCGTTGCGTGCCGCGTACGCGTTCACCGATCTGCAATCGTTTCTCGACATCTACTATGCGGGCGCGAGCGTGCTGCTGCACGAGCAGGACTTCTACGACATGACGATGGCGTACGTTGAACGGTGCCTGGCGGACAACGTGGTTCACAGCGAAATCTTCTTCGACCCGCAGACGCACACCGAACGCGGCGTGCCGATCGCGACCGTCGTGGCCGGCATCGAGCGCGCACTCGCGGACGCTGAGCAGCGCGGCATGTCGAGCAAGCTGATTCTGTGCTTCCTGCGCCATCTGTCCGAAGAAGACGCGCTCGCCACCTTCGAAGAAGCGCGGCCTTTGTTCGAGCAGTACAGGCACCGTCTGATCGGCGTGGGTCTCGATTCGTCGGAGCGCGGCCATCCGCCTTCGAAGTTCGAGCGCGTCTTCGCGAAGGCGCGCTCGCTCGGCCTGAAACTCGTCGCGCATGCGGGCGAAGAAGGCCCGCCCTCGTATATCTACGAAGCGCTCGATCTGCTGAAAGTGGACCGCGTCGATCACGGCGTGCGCAGCATCGAGGATCCGGCGCTGGTCACGCGTCTGGCCGATTCGCGCGTGGCGTTGACGGTGTGTCCGCTGTCGAACCTGAAGCTCTGCGTGTTCGACGACCTGACCAAACACACGCTGAAGGACCTGCTCGATCGCGGCGTGGCCGTGACGGTGAATTCCGACGATCCGGCTTATTTCGGCGGCTACGTGAACGCCAACTATCTCGCCACCATCGACGCGTTGAAGCTCAACGATGCCGAGGTCTACACGATCATCCGCAACAGCTTCGAAGCGTCGTTCGTCACGCCCGGGCAACGCAGCGAACTGATCGCGAAGCTCGACGCGCACTGGCACCCAGGCGGCCCGCACTGACGGGCCGACGTATCGCAGCCGGCGGCGGCGCGGGTTCGCCTGAGAGCCCGGGATCGACCCGTCGTCCGCGCTGTTCTGCTTCTCACATTCGGAGACGGTTTTTCCATGACTCAATCGGCTAAGGCAGCCCAATCGGCATTCCGCGCGCAACTGCTGACCTTCAACGGCGATCCCGCGCAATCACCCAACGCGGCGGTCTTCAACGAGGACGGCCTGCTGATCGTCGAAGACGGCCATGTCGTCGCGGCGGGCGCCTATGCCGCGCTCGCGCCGCAACTCGCGCCCGGCACCCAGGTCGTGGAGATGCGCGACAAGCTGATCGTGCCGGGCTTCATCGACACGCACATTCATTATCCGCAGACGGACATGATCGCGTCGCCCGCGCCGGGTTTGTTGCCGTGGCTCGAGACGTACACGTTCCCGACCGAGCGCCGCTTCGCCGACCCGGCGTATGCGCGCGACACGGCGAGCTTTTTCGTCGAGGAACTGCTGGCGTGCGGCACGACCACCGCGCTCGTGTATTGCACGGTCCATAAGGAATCGGCCGACGCGCTCTTCACCGAGAGCGAAGCGCGCAATCTGCGCATGGTGGCCGGCAAGGTGCTGATGGACCGCAACTGCCCCGAATTCCTGCGCGACACCGCGCAATCGGGCTACGACGACAGCGCCGAGCTGATCGGCCGCTGGCACAATCGCGGCCGCCAGATGTACGCGCTCACGCCGCGTTTCGCGCCGACTTCGACCGAAGCGCAACTGGAAGCGTGCGGCGTGCTGGCGGGCAAGCATCCGGACATCTTCATCCAGAGCCACGTCGCGGAAAATCACGATGAAGTGAAATGGGTGGCCGATCTGTTCCCCGGCCACCGCAGCTATCTGGACATCTACGATCACTATGGCCTGCTGCGCCGCCGTGCCGTGTACGGGCATTGCATCCACCTCGACGAGGAAGACCGCAAGCGTATGGCGCAAACCGGCACGGTCGCCTCGCACTGCCCGACTTCGAACCTGTTCCTCGGCAGCGGCCTGTTCGACTTCGACAAGGCGGATAAAGCCGGCATGCCGATCGCACTGGCAACGGACGTCGGCGGCGGCACCTCGTTCTCGATGCTGCAGACCATGAACGAAGCGCACAAGGTCGCGCGTCTGACCGGCCATCATCTGACGGCTACGCGCATGTTCTATCTGGCGACCGCCGGCGCCGCCGAAGCGCTCGATCTCGCGGACAAGGTCGGCACGTTGAAGCCGAAGTCGGAAGCGGATTTCGTCGTGCTCGATCCGCGCGCAACGCCGCTGCTCGCGCGCCGCACCGGGCGCACCGAATCGCTGGAGGAACTGCTGTTCGCGTTCGCGCTGCTCGGCGACGATCGCGCGATCTATGAAACGTATGCGGCCGGCAAGCGCGTGCACCGCCGCGACGACGTGCGGCAATATGCATCGGGCGCGGAGAGAGTCGCGGCTTGAATTTGCGTGATTCACACGGCTGAATAGAAAACGGCGCTTCGATTTCGAAGCGCCGTTTTCATTTGCCCACACCTTGCAGCAATATGCATCAACGATGCGTGCACACCTCGTGCAACGCATTCAGCCGCCGCACCGGATCGGCGACATACGGATTCGACTCGTCCCACGCATAACCCGCCAGCACCGCGCTGATCATGCGGCGGATCGACGGCGCCTGTTCCGGATAGAAAATGATGTCCTGCAACGCGCCCGAGTACCAGCGTTCGACGAAAGCGCGGAACGTATCGATGCCCTTGCGCAACGGCACGTCGTAATCCGCCGACCAGTCCACCTGTTCGCCGTCCAGTTGCCGGTTCAACGTCTGCACCGCGAGATGCGCGGAGCGCAGCGCGATCGTCACACCGGATGAAAACACCGGATCGAGAAACTCGCCCGCATTGCCGAGCAGCGCGTAACCCGGTCCATGCAAACGCTCCACGTTGGCCGCATAACCGCCGATGTGGCGCACCGGCATCAGGAACGGCGCGCTGCCGATCAAACGGTTCAACGTCGGCTCCTGCTGGATCAGCGCGCGCAGTTTCGCATCGCGCGCCGCTTCCGGCACGTCGAGAAAACTCGCCTCGGCAACGCAACCCACCGACGAGCGGCCGCCCGCCAACGGAATCATCCAGAACCACACGTCGCGGTGCTCCGGATGCGTGGCCACACAGATCTTGTTGCGATCGGTCATGCCGGCCGGAATGCCGTCCTGCACGTGCGTGAAGATCGCCGCGCGCGTGGGCATGCGCGTCGGTGCTTCGAGGTTCAGCAAACGCGGCAGCACACGGCCAAAGCCGCTCGCGTCGAACACGAAACGCGCTTCGATCTGATACGCGTGGTCCGCTTCGTCGACCACGTCGACCAAAGGCATGGCGCCCGTCTGAACCGCGCGCACCGTGTGCCCGAAGCGCGCGTCGGCGCCCTGCTGCGCGGCGCAGCGAATCAGGATGTCGTCGAACACCGCGCGTTCGACCTGATACGTCGTGCCCCAACCCGGCGAATGCTTGTCACGGAAATCGAACGCCGACGACTTGTCGCGATAGATGAAATGCGCGCCGTTCTTGTACTGGAAACCGGCTTCTACCACGGCCTGCAGCATACCGGCTTCTTCGAGGTAGGCCATGCTTTGCGGCAGCAGGCTCTCGCCGATGGAAAAGCGCGGAAAGTGCTGGCGCTCCAGCACCACCACGGAGCGCCCGGCCTTGCGCAGCAGCGCCGCCGCAACCGCGCCTGCCGGTCCGGCACCGATGATCACGACATCGACGGTCGTGCGCGTTGACGAATGTGTACTCAAATTTGCCTCAATCGTTTGGGCTTGCCCGGAGCAGCGATTCGCTGCATCCTTACATCTCGTTGCAATTACACTCTGACAACAACAACGCCATTTCGCCGGGGAGCCCAGCGTGTCGCCATCCGAAACATCCAGCGTGCCCTACGTGCCGGAAACGGCGTTCGGGATCTGGTTCCTGCGTACCTACACCTGGAAGCACCACGTGTTGCGGGTCGCGATCAACGACCTCAAACGCCTCATCGACACGCCGTTGCCCGAGGCGCCGGTAATCGTCGACGCCGGCTGCGGCCAGGGCCTGTCGTTCCGTCTGCTCGCCGAGGCATTCAGGCCGCGGCGCATTGTCGGCATCGACTTCCACGAGCCGTCGCTGACGCTCGCCTCGCAAGCGGCCGCCGCCTGCCGCGACACGCTCGCCGATATCGAACTGCTGCACGGCGACTGCGCGCAATTGCCGCTGCCCGACGCAAGCGCCGATATCGTCTTCTGCCATCAGACCTTCCATCATCTCGTCGAGCAGGATCGTGCACTCGCCGAGTTCCGCCGCGTGCTCAAACCCGGCGGCGTGCTGCTGTTCGCCGAGTCCACGGACGCGTACATCAAATCGTGGGTGATCCGGCTGCTGTTCCGTCATCCAATGCAGGTGCAAAAGAGCGCCGACGGCTACCTCGACATGATCCGGCGCGGCGGCTTCGGCTTCAGCGAGCGCAATGTTTCATTGCCCTACCTGTGGTGGAGCCGCGCGAAAGACTTCGGTCTTCTGGAACGGCTCGGCCTCTCTCACCCGCAACCGGGCAAGCGTCGTGAAACGCTGGTCAATGTCGCGGCGATTAAAACCGGTTGATCCGCAACACAGCCACACAGCAAGCATCAAGCAGCAAGCCGCGAGCCTGGCGCGGCAAAACAGCGCGAGGCGGCGGCGACTTCGCCGCCTTTCCTGCGGTGCTCGCGCGGATCCGCACCGACCCGCGCTCATTTGCGCTCACTTGCGCATAATTGCCCTTACTTGCGCAGCGTCACGACTTCGCCGGTCAACGCCACGCCGGCGATCACCGCGCCCGCGCCACAGGTGTACTCGGTTGCGCTTTCACGCAATTCGTTCTTGTAGTTGCTCTTGATGTTGATCACCGCATTGCCGCCTTCCTTGCGCGCGCGTTCCTGCAATTCGATCACCGCCGAGAGGAAAACGTGCTGGCAGGCCTGCAAATCGCTCTTGCCGAACGCGTTGGTCTTCTTGTTGGTCGCGAATTCGCCCATCGTCTTGACGACAGCCGGATGGTGCTGACCCGCGAAATACAGCGCGACGTCGTCGCTCACTTTGCCGGGTTCGCTTTGCAAGGCCTGATCGACCGGATAGTAGTTGACCGTATCGCGGGCAAAAGCCGGCGCGGCACTCAGCGTGGCGAACGAAGCAAACAATGCGGCAAACAGCACTTGGCGTTTCATTGAGACTCCTTGGTGGTTGTTGTTGCTCTGGTGAGTTCTATTTTCGATCCGGCTCAATTCGATTCCAGCACGACGAGTTGTCCCTTCACGGCAATCGCGGCGGCGCTGGGGCTGACCCCGCATGTGAATTCGGCCGACGAATTGCTCTCGGTGCTGTGAAAGCGCGTCGACACATCGATTACAGCGTTGGCGTGGCGTTCGTTCGCCGCCGCGCGCAACTTCTGCACCGCTTCGGCGAGTGCTTCGTGGCAAGCGTCGTCGGGACCGGCGACCTTGCGCGCGATCCGCACCGAGTACGACACGTCGCCTAGTCGAGTCCTGACCGCCGGGTGGTCCTGCTGGCCGAAATACACCGGCACGCCGCCGCGCGATTCGCCGGCGGCTGCCGCGAGCGGCAACGACTTCACCTGGGTGGCGCATCCCGCCTGCGTCAACACCACCACCGCCAGTGCGCCCAATGCAGCTGTTTTTTTCATTTTTCTTACCCTCGTTTTTTTTAAAGTCGCGGCCGTTTCAGCCGCCCTGCCATGCTTCGAACACCAGGCTCGCGCAACTGCCGCCGAACCCGAATGAAACCGACATCGCCGTGTCGATACGCGCCTCACGCGTGACGCGCACGAGCGGCATGCCGTCGACGGCCGGCTCCGGCGTGTCGATGCCCGCCGTGCCAGCAATGAAGCCGTCACGCATCATCAGCAGCGTGTAGATCGCCTCGTGCGCGCCGCAAGCGCCGAGCGGATGCCCCGTCATCCCCTTGGTCGATGAAAACGCCGGCACGCGACGATCGAACGCCGCGCCGAACACTTCGCTCAACGCGCGCAATTCCTCCGTATCGCCGAGCGGTGTCGACGGTGCGTGCGTGTTGACGTAATCGGGCCGCTTGCCCGCTTCATGCAGCGCGCCGCGCATGGCGCGCGCGATCCCCGCCGCGCGCGGCGCGACCATGCCGGCGCTGTCCGTGCAGTCGCCGAATCCGGTGAGTTCCGCGTAGATGCGCGCGCCGCGTGCGAGCGCGTACTCGAGCGATTCGAGCACCAGCACGCCGCCACCCGACGCGATCACGAAGCCGTCGCGCTCCGTGTCATAAGGACGCGATGCGCGCTGCGGCGTGTCGTTGAAGCGGCGCGACAGCGCGCCCATTGCGTCGAACATGAGCGTCATGTTGTCGTGCAGCGACTCGCTGCCGCCGGCCAGCACGATCTGCTGGCGGCCGGTCTGGATCAGCTGCATCGCCTGCCCGATCGCGAGCGCCGAGGTCGTACACGCCGATGACGGCGAATAGCTGACGCCTTCGAGCCCGAACACCTGCGCGACGTTCGCCGACGCGGTGCTGCTCATCGCATGCGGCACCGTGTACGGCGGCACCTTGTCGACACCGCGAGCGTGCGCGGTTGCCATCGCCGCGTCGTAAGTGGACATCGTGCCGACGCCCGAACCGATCACCGTGCCGGCGCGCGGCGAGCGCAACGCCGCGGCATCGAGCCCGGCGTCGCTGATCGCGTTGCGCGCGGCGTGACAGGCGAACCGCGCCGTGTCGCCCATGAAGCGTTCGAGCTTGCGCTCAAACGGCGGTTCGTGCGCAACCGACGCAACGCCCGCCACCTGGGAAGCGAAGCCGCGCTCTCGCCAGGCGTCGATCCGCTGAATGCGCGAGCGGCCCGCGCGCAACGCCGAGGCAACTTCGTCGAGCGTATTGCCGAGACACGACACGATCCCCATACCGGTCACGACCACGCGTTGCAGCGCCATGCTCATCGAACGCGCCTGAAAATCAGCGACGTGTTGATGCCGCCGAACGCGAAGTTGTTGCTCATCACGTATTCGGCATCGATCTGCCGGCCCGTGCCGGCGATGTAATCGAGCGGCGCGCAGGCCGGATCGACGCGGGTCAGGTTCAAGGTCGGCGCATACCAGTTGCGCTTCATCATCTCGATGGTCCACCAGGCTTCGAGCGCGCCGCACGCGCCGAGCGTATGGCCGACATAGCTCTTGAGCGAACTGATCGGCATGTGCGCGCCGAAGGTCTGCGCGGTCGCGTGGCTTTCGGCAATATCGCCGCGATCCGTCGAGGTGCCGTGCGCATTCACGTAGGCAATCGCTTCAGGCGCGAGCTGAGCATCCCTGAGCGCGAGTTGCATCGCGAGCGCCATTGTTTCGGCGGTCGGCTGCGTCATATGCGCGCCGTCCGAATTGCAGCCGAAGCCGACGATCTCCGCGTGAATCCGCGCACCGCGCGCCACCGCGTGCCCGTATTCTTCGAGCACCAGGGTGGCCGCGCCTTCGCCGACCACGAGGCCGTCGCGCGCGGCGTCGAACGGACGCGGCGTCAGATGCGGCTCGTCGTTGCGCGTGCTGGTGGCGTACAGCGTATCGAACACGGCGACCGCCGGGCCCGACAGTTCCTCCGCGCCGCCCGCCAGCATCAGCGTCTGCTTGCCGGTCTGGATCGCTTCATACGCATAGCCGATTGCCTGGCTGCCCGAGGCGCACGCGCACGAGGTCGGAATGATCCGCCCTTTCAGATCCCAGAACAGGCTGACGTTGACCGCGGTGGTGTGCGGCATCATCTGCACGTAGCTGTTGGAGGTGACGTCGCTCATCGAGCCGGTTTCGAGCATCGTGCCGAAAGCGCGGATCGGCTGCACCGAGCCCGACGACGAACCGTACGCGACGCCCATGCGGCCGTCCTTGATGGTGGCGTCGTCGGCGAGGCCCGCGTCGGCGAGCGCCAGTTCGCTCGCGCGCACCGAGTACATCGAGACCGGTCCCATCGAGCGGGTCTTCTTGCGCGGATAATGCGCGGGCATCGTGAACCCCGGCAGCGGACACGCAAGCCGCGTATGCAGCGACTCGAAGTAGTCCCATTCGGGCATGCGCCGCACGGCGTTCACGCCGCTCCTCAGACGCGTTTCGATCACGTCCCAGCTGTCGCCCAATGCCGTGACGCCGCCCATGCCGGTAATGACGACGCGCTTCATCAGATCATCCCGCCGTTCACGCCGATCACCTGGCGCGTGACATACGAGGCCGCATCCGACATCAGGAAGCTGACCACGGAGGCCACCTCGGCGGGCTGGCCGACGCGGTTCATCGGCACCGTCTTCAACACCTGTTCGAGCGGCAGCTCGTCGAGCATGCCGGTTTCGATCAAACCCGGCGCGACACAATTGACGGTGATGTTGCGCGTCGCCAGTTCGACGGCGAGCGCCTTGGTCGCGCCGATCAGGCCGGCTTTCGCCGCGCTGTAGTTCACCTGCCCGCGATTGCCCATTACGCCGGACACCGAAGCGATCGTGACGATACGGCCGCCCTGGCGGGCCCGCACCATCGGCATGGTCAACGGATGGACGACGTTGTAGAACGAGTCGAGTCCGGTTTCGATCACCACGTCCCAGTCTTCCCCGCTGAGCGCGGGGAACGCCGCGTCGCGGGTCACGCCCGCGCTGCACACGATGCCGTAATACGGGCCGTTCGCCGCGACGTCGGCTTCGAGCACTTCGCGGCACACGGCGCGCTCGCGCACGTCGAACTGCAACACGCGCGCCGTGCCGCCCTGCGCGGCGATACCCGTGGCAACCGCGTCGGCCTCGCTGCGCCCCGTGCGGCAATGCACGGAGACCGCGAAGCCGTCGGCGGCCAACTTGTACGCAATCGCGCGGCCAATGCCACGGCTTGCGCCGGTAACGAGAACACGCCGGCTCATGAACTGAAACTCCCTTCGATGAATGACTGAAAATCAGCTGGTTGAAAAACCTTAATGACGGCTTCCGCGCAGTCCGCGCCGCCATGCCGGATCGTGCATTCGTAGGCGCCGTGGCCTTCTTCGCTGCGCAGCAGTTCCATCACGTGGATCGACAACTGCGCGCCGGCGGCGAACGACGGTTGCAATGCCTTGTAGCTGCGCGAGCCGAGCAGCACGCCCGGCCGCGCGCGGCCGCCGCCGCGCATGGCCAGCAGCGCGACGTGCGCGGCGATCGCCTGTGCCATCAGTTCGATGCCGATCCACGCGGGCATGGCGCCTTCGGCGTCGGCATACCAGGCGTCGGCGCGCACGGTGGCGCGCGCGCTCAGCGTCTGTTCGTCGAACGTTTCCACGGCGTCGATCAGCAGCATGGTGCCGCGATGCGGGATGATCGCCTCGATCGGCTGCCGGACCAGTTCCTGAACGGTGCGCGTCGGGTTCATGGCGTGGCTCATCGGGCAAGAATCAGGCTGACGTTGCTGCCGCCGAAAGCAAATGAATTGCTCATTGCGTACTGCGCGCCGCCTTGCGGCAAAAACCGCTCGCTTTCCACGAGATCCAGCGGCGGCAATGCCGGATCGGCTTCACCGTCCCACAGATGACGCGGCAACGGCACGTTCTCACGCGCCAGCGTCAGCCAGGCGAAGCCGAGTTCGGTCGCGCCCGCCGCGCCGAGCTGGTGGCCGGTCAACGGCTTGGTGCCGCTGGTCGGCACGCCGCCGGGAAAGACGCGCGACATCAGGTGGGCTTCCATCTCGTCGTTCTTGCGCGTGGCGGTGGCGTGCAGATTCACGTAGCCGATCGCCGCCGATTCGACACCCGCATCCGCGAGCGCCGCGCGCAGCGCGAGTTCGCCGCCCACGCCCTGCGGGTCCGGCGAGGAAATGTGATGCGCGTCGCTCGATTCGCCCACGCCCGCGACGCGCACCATCGCCTCGTCGCGGCTCATGAGGAACACGGCCGCGCCTTCGCCGACATTGATCCCGCAACGATTGCGGCTCATCGGATTGCTGCGCACGTTGCTGGTCGATTCGAGCGATGCGAAACCCTGCACCGTGAGCTCGCACAGCGAATCGACACCGCCCACCACGACCGCATCGCATAGTTGCAACTGCAACAGCCGGCGTGCCGACGCAAAGGCTTTCGCGCTCGATGTGCACGCGGTCGAAATGGTGAACGCCGGACCGTGCAGGCCGAGCGCGGCGGCGGCGAACGGCGCGGCGGTGCCGATTTCCATCTGCCGGTAGTTGAAGTTCGCGGGAAGATCGCCGGCCTGCGCCTGATAGACGAACGCGGCTTCAGCGGCCTCGATGCCCGACGTGCTGGTGCCGAGCACCACGCCGACGCGATGCGCGCCGTAACGTTCGCGCGCCGCTTCAACAGCGGGCGCGATCTGCGCCAGCGCGGCGAGCAGCAAGCGGTTATTGCGGCAGTCGTAGCGGGCGAGTTCGGCGCGCGGCGCCAGCTCCAGCGGCGCGAGCACGCTGCCGACGAACGCCTCGCCGATCCCCGTATGCGCGTTCGCCATACCCGGCGAACGGCCGGCGGCAAGCGCCGGGACAATGCTGTCGAGGTCGCCGCCGAGCGCGTTGATCATGCCGAGCGCGTGCAAATAAACTGATGGCGCCTTCATGCGGCCCTCCTTGATTCCGATGGCATGCCGATCGGCGCGAGCAGCACCGAGACCGCGATGCCGAGCGCGAGCGTCGCGCCAAAACTTTTCAGCGCGGGCATGGCGCTCATGCCGAGCATGCCGAACGACAACAGCGTGGTGGCCGCCGACAACAACACGCCGGTCCACACCGCGCCGAGGTCGGCGTCCGCGCGCAGGCAGCCTTCACGCAGGAATACGGCATAGTTTGCGCCTACGCCGAGCACGAGCATCAGCGCGAGCCAGTTGAACAGATTGAGCGGCACGTGAACGTAGCCGAATACGGCGAGCGTGACGCCCACGGCAAGCAGCACCGGCAAAGCCACGGCGATGCCGCCGCGCACGCGGTAACGCAGCATCAGCAGAACGAGCACGGTGGCCAGCGCGCCGCCGAGCCACCAGCCGCTATCCACGCGATATGCGCCGAACAGTTTCGACACGCTGGCGGCCTTGTCGACGAACACGACGCCGGGCAAGCCTTGCGCCAACGCGATCAACGCGGGTTCGTTCCGCGGCGTCACGCCTTGCGGAATGACGACCGCGGCATAGGCCTTCGTGGATGCATCGACTTCGCCGAGCCAAAGGTGTTTGTACGGTTGCGACCACGGCGCCGCGAGCCACGTATCGACCGTCAGCGGTGCTTGCGGTTTCGCGTACGCGGCGAGCCAGGCGTCGGCGACTTCGTCCTTGAAGCCGGCTTGCAGGAGCGTGGCGCGCAACGCGGCACGGTCGCCGAACACGTGCTGCGCGAGCAACGCGCGGTCCTCATTCTGCTGTTTCGCCGACGGCACGAATTGCGCAACCGACTGATAACTGCCGACCTTGTTCGCTGTTCCGTTCAATGCATCCAGCTTCGTCCCCAACGCTTCGGCGCGTTGCAGCACGCGTTCCGGCGTCTCGCCGCGCACCACGAAAAACTGCGCGCTGTTATCCACGCCGACCGCCGCGCGCACCTTGTCTTCCTGCGCGACGAGCACGGCATCGCGCTGGATCAGCAGATGGATGTCGTCGTCGCTGCTCAAACGCAGCCAGCCGGGAATCGCCAGCAACAGCAGCAGCGCCGCGACAAACCACGCCCGCTTGCCGCCGATCGTGCGATGCCATACCGCCAGCACACGCGCCGCGCCTGCAAACACGCGCTGCGGGCTGCGTTCAGGCGCGCGCGTGAGCAACGCGGGCAGCAGCCACAGCACGGAGGCGAACGCCGTCGTGATCCCTGCAATCGCGAAGCAGGCAATCTGCTTGAGCGCGGGAAACGGCACCCATGTGAGAATCGCGTAGCCGAGCAGGCTCGTCGCCAGCGCCACGCTCAGCGCGGGACGCACGGCGCGCGCGCCGCGCCGTGCGTCCCAGTCGCGCTGCGCGCCGAGATACACCACGAAGTACTGGATCGAATAGTCGACCGCCTCGCCGATCAGGCTGGCGCCGAACACGAGCGTCAACAGATGCAGCTTGCCGAAAATCAGCATCGTCACCGCGAGCGCGCAAACTATGCCGAGCGCGGTCGATACGAAGCCGAGCAATAGCAGACGCGGCGAACGGAACACCCACATCATCAGCAGCGCGATACCGCACAGCGATGCAATGCCGATCAGATGCACCTCATGTTCCGATGCACTGCGCGCCGCTTCCGCGTAAAACACGGCGCCTGTTCTCGCCACAGAGACATCGGGGAACGACTGCTTCAAGGCGCTTTCGCTTTCGGCCAGCGCCGCGAGCACGGCGTGCTGCGTTTTCGTTTCGTACGCCGAACCCGGCAGCGTCGCGACGATCAGCACACTGGTGGCGGCGCCGTGATGCGAAACCAGCATGTTGTCTTCGAGTTCGAGATTCGAGGTGGCCAGCGGCAGGCCGCCGAGCCAGTGTTCGAGCCAGCCGAACGGATCGTCGGCGAGCGGCGTGGTGAGGCCGCCGCGCAACGGGCTGTAGATGCGCTGCGCGAGCGTGTCCCGCAACGTGCTGCCCGCCGCGCCATTGGCCAATGCCGTGCGGTCCGCCGGCGCCAGCAGGCCGAAGCGGTACGGCATGTACAGCGCCGCGATTTGCGACAGATCGAACGGCGGCAATTCCGCCGTCACCGAACCGAACGCGCCGCTCTTTTGCAGCGACGCACCCAGCTGTTTCGCGGCCGCCTTCGCGTGCGCGTCGTCGTTGCTGGTGACCAGAAAAACCGTGCGGTCGCCAAGCGCGCTCGCCAGCGTATCCACGGCCTGTTCGGCGACCGGATCGGCCTCGGTCGCGGGTAATAGCGCGAGCAGATTGGTTTGCAGCGGCGACGGTCCGGCGAAACGCCAGCCGCAATACAGCGCCGCCACGAGCGCGAGCAGCAGCCACGCGGCGCGCACGCTCCACACCTGTTTCGGCGACCGCTGTTGCAGCATCTCCATTACGGCGCCCCGAGCAGGCCGCGCTCAGCCGCGCTGAGTTCGGTCACGGCCGCGCTCTTCGTGAAGTCGAGTTGGGTGACGTCGCCATTTGCTAACGTGATGCGCAGGCTCTGCAGATAGTCGCCGCCGCTCATTGCCAGACCTTTGATCGACTGCGCGATCTGCGGCTGGTTCGGCGTGAGCTGCATGCGCCATTGCGCGGCGTTACCCTGGGCTTCCACGTCGAATTGCGAGTACAGCGCCGACAGATCGCCGCCGAGCATCGCGCGCATCATCTTCGAGACTTGCGCGACGCCGCGCGTACCCTGGGCGCTGTGCGCCGCGACGCGCTGGCCGTTGGCATCGACTTCCACCACGCCGGCGTCGGTGATTACATAGGTGGTCTTGTATGGCTTGTCGATCTGCCAGATCACACCGCGCTCGCGGAAGAACAACAGCGAGCCGGTGCTGACGAGCGGCTGCTTCATCGCTGCCAGCGTTTGCGTCTGCGTGAATTGGGCGCGCACGCCCCGCGCCTGCGCGAGATGCGCGGCGATCTGCGAGACGAGTGCGGGGTTGCCGGGCGCGGCTTCTTTCGCCGATACCGACGGCGCGGCCGATGCGGCCTGCGTCCATACGACTGTCGCGGCTAGCACACTCGCCACACTCAGCGTGCTCAATGTACCCACGATCACCGCGCGCAAATTCACCGTCCCCATACGCGCTCCAGCTTGTCGAACACGACCGGCGGTGAGACGAACTGCAACTCCTGGGTAGCGGCATCGACCGCGACCTGGATCGTATAGCCCTTGGTCAGGCGCGTGCCGGACGCGCAATCGACGATTTCATAGCCTATTTTCAGGCGGTTTTCGTGTTCGAGCAGTTGCGAGCGCACTTCGATCTGCTGACCGTAGGTAGCCGGCCGCACGTATTTCAGATGCGCTTCGACGATCGGCCACAGGTAGCCGGAAGCCTGCATCTCGCGATAGTCGTAGTCGAAAGCGCGCAGCAGCGCCGCGCGGCCAATCTCGAAGTACTTCAGATAGTGCCCATGCCAGCACACGTTCATCGCATCGACATCGTGGAACGGCACTTCCACCGTCGCGCTCGCGCTCAGCACTTTGCGGGAACCTGTCATGCGTCCGGTCCTCCGCGATAGTCCCGCAGCAGATCGCACGCGGCAATGCGCGCGGTCAGGGCGCGCAGTTCGTGTTCGAGCGCGCGGTCTTCGTCCACGAACGGCGACTGCGCGCTCACGCTCTCCATGAACGTTCGCAGCGGCGCGGGAACCGGTGTTCCGCTATCGATCTTCAATCGCAGACGGGCAGCTTGCACGGTTGCGAGCGTATGCGCTGCCGCCACCTGTTCGGTCAGTTCCAGCACGCGCAGGCAGTCGCGCGCGGCGATCGTGCCCATGCTGACCTTGTCCTGGTTGTGCGCCTCGGTGGAGCGCGAGAAAACGCTGGCGGGCATGGTGTTCTTCAATGCTTCGGCGGTCCATGCGGATGAGGAAATCTGCACCGCCTTGAACCCGTGATTGATCGCGGCGCGCGCGGACGTAGCGCCCGACAGATTGCGCGGCAAGCCGTTATTGAAATTGACGTCGACGAGAAGCGCCAGTTGCCGGTCCATCAGATCGGCGAGGTTGGCGACCGCGACCTTCAGCGAGTCCATCGCGAAAGCGATATGACCGCCGTAGAAGTTGCCGCCGTGCAGCACGCGTTCGTTGTCCGGATCGATCAGCGGGTTGTCGTTCGCGCTGTTCAGTTCGTTCTCGATGTCGCGGCGTACCCACGAAAGCGCGTCGCGCGCCACGCCGATCACGTGCGGCGCGCAGCGAATCGAATAGCGGTCCTGCAAACGGTGGCCCGGCGTGTCGTCGCGCCCGGCCAGGTCGTCGCGGATCCATGCCGCCGCTTCGGCCTGGCCGGCGTGCGGCTTCACCTCGAACAGCATTGCGTCGAAATGCGCGGCACGGCCGTCGAGCGCGACCGTGCACAGCGCCGTCAGGCGCGCGGTGAGCCGCGTGAGATGATCGGCGCGCGCAAACGCGAGACAGGCGAGACCCGTCATCACGGCGGTGCCGTTCATCAGCGCAAGCCCTTCTTTCGGCGCGAGCGTGAGCGGCGTTTGACCGAGTTCGGTCCACACCTCGCGCACGTTGCGCAACTGCCCTTCGAACATTACGTCGCGCTCACCGGCGAGCGCGGCGGCCACATACGAAAGCGGCGTGAGATCGCCGCTCGCGCCGACCGAGCCTTCCGACGGAATGCGCGGCAACACGCGATGATTGACCAGATCGGCGAGACGTTCGAGCAACACCGGACGCACGCCCGAAAAACCGTATGCGAGCGAGTTGAGCCGCGCGGCGATCACCGCGAGCGTTTGCGCTTCGTCGAGATACTGGCCCATGCCGCAGCCGTGATAGCGCGTGAGTTGCAGCGGCAGTGCTTCGACCAGTTCCATCGGCACGTCGACCACGCAGGCATCGCCGTAACCGGTGTTGACGCCGTACACGGTCGCGCCCGCGGCCAGATGCCGGCGCAGAAAATCCGCGCCGCGCTGGATGCGCGCGCGCCATGCCGGATCGGCGCTCAAGGCGACCGGCGCGCGGTGCCGCGCAATCGCGACGACCTCTTCGATCGTCAGCTTGCGCCCGCCTATTACCACGGCTGCCGTGTTCACGTTTGCGCCCGCCTCCGGTACATCGATCAGATCATGTTCGGCCATTCGCGCCTCGCTTGGGGCTGGCCCAGAAATCGAAGAAGTTGAACCATTGATAAGGTGCCTTGCGGCAATAGTGTTCGAGACGCACGGCGTAACGCTGCGCCCACGCGGCAAGATGCTGCGCGCGTTCGCGGCGCGGCAGTTCGATGCGCTCCGCGAACGGTTCGAAATAAAGACGGTAGCCGTCGCGCTCTTTCAGGCAGAAGAACAGATAGACCGGGCAGCCCAATGCATGCGCGAGCACATACGGGCCTTGCGCGAACGGCGCGGTAGAGCCGAGAAATCGTGCTTCAGTCGTGCGGCCTGCTTCGTGTGCGGGCACACGGTCGCCGACGATCACCAGCAGCTCGCCGGCATCGACGCGCTCCTGCATCATCATCGCGGTCTCGGGTCCGAAGTCGCGCACTTCGAGCAAATGCCGCGCGAACTCGCTATTGGCCGAAGCCAGCACGCTATTGAAGCGGCGCGCGTGTTCCGTATAGACGACCGCCGTGACCTTCGCGTAAGCGCCCTGCGCGGCGAGCGCGCGGGTCATCTCCAGATTGCCGAGATGCGCGCCGATCACGAGCGCGCCCTTGCCGCTCGCCACCAATGCTTCGAACGCCGAAGGATCTTCGAACTCGACGTCGGCGTTGTTGACGCGGCCCGACCAGGCCGCGAGCTTGTCGAAGCCCGATTGCGCGAACGCCAGCATATGGCGATACGCGGAGAGCCAGCCCGGACGCGGCGTACCGTCTTGCGGCGCGGCTTCGCCGAGATGCCTGAAGTAGTTGCCGGAGGCCTCGCGCGCGGCGCGCCCCGTCAGCAGAAAATACGCGACGATCGGATGCAGCCAGAGCGCGGTGAAGCGCCGGCCGAACAGCTTGCAACTGAGCGCGAGCAGCGACATGCCCAGGTGGCTGCCGCGTTCGGCGATACGCCACCAGTCCTGTTCGTTGTCTTTGGCCGGCGCATCCGCAAGTGCGGAACGACGCGGCATCACCTTATGCGCGAGCAGCATGGGCAGACGCCACAGCATGCCGAACACGAGCCGCGTATGACTGCGGCTGATGCGCACGTTGTCCCACAGCACGTCGAAATGCGAGACGCCGTCAGTCGCATAGGTGACGCGTGTCGGAATCGAGCGGAACGCGGCGCGCCGCCAGTACAGACGCACGAGAATTTCGATGTCGAAGTCCATGCGCGTGGGCAGCCGCACGCTATCGATCAGATTGCAGGCCAGCGCCAGCGGATAAAGGCGAAAGCCGCACATCGAATCGCGGATCGTCAGCGAAAGCGTTTCGATCCATACCCACACGTGCGTCAGGTAGCGGCCGTAGAGACGCGCTTTCGGCCCGCTCTCGTCGTAGACCGGGCGGCCGAGAATCACTGCGCCCGGTTCGGCGCGCGCCGCTTCGATGAAACGCGGTACGTCGGTGGCGTCGTGCTGGCCGTCGGCGTCGATCTGCAACGCGTGCGTGTAGCCCGCCTTGCGCGCGGCGCGCAGCCCCGCCATCACCGCCGCGCCTTTACCGCCGTTGCGCGGCAGGCGCAGCAGCGTGAGCTGTCCCGCGTACTGCTGCGCGAGCACGGCGAGCACCTGCTGGGTGGCCTCGTCGCTGCCGTCGTCGACGACGAAAAACGGCAGGCCGTGAACCGCGAGATGAGCGACGGTCGCGCTGATCGCGTCCTTATGGTTGTAGATCGGAATGACGATGCATGGGGAGAAGGTCTTCACGCCGGCGCCCCGTAGACGATCACACCGGACGCGCAATCGCGGCCGTTCACGCGATACGCGAACTGCACGCGCCGGCGCGCCGCGTCGTGAGCGAGCGTGAGCTTGAGCACGGCGCCCGGCGGCACCGGCGCCATGAACTTCAGACGATCGATCGACGCCAGCGCGCGCACGGCCGGCAAGTGGTCGGCGGCGAGGCGCATCGCCCAGTCGATCTGAACGACGCCGGGCAGAATCGGCAGGCCGGGAAAATGCCCGGCGAAATGCACGAGCGTGGGCGGCACGCGCAACTCGTAATGCAGCGTATCGCCGCTGCGCGCTTCGGCCAGCACTTCGACACCTTCGCTGCGCGGCTCGAACGCGGCCGCCACGGCGGCCACCGGCAGTTTGCCGCGCGCGTCGAACGGCAGCGTGACGCGAAAACGCCAATGGCGCGGCAGCACCACGACGTCGAAATATTCGGCGAGGTGCCGGCGCAACATTTTTGCGAGCGCCACGCGGCCTTCGTCGCGCAATGCCGCGCCGCCCGCTTCGGTGAGCGCCACGACGGCGCCGACGCGCTCGCGCGAGGCGCCCGTCAGCGGCACGATCGCCGCTTGCGCCACATACGGATGCAGCGCGAGGCGCGCTTCCAGTTCCGGCAACGACACGCGTTTGCCGTCGAGCTTGAGCACGCGGTCGAGCCGGCCTTGCAGGCGGAAACGGCCGTCGGCGTCGAAAGCGATCCTGTCGTCGGTGCGATGCCAGCCCGTGTGATCGAGGTGCGGCGAGCGGACGTTCAGCGCGCCGTCTTCGTCGCGGCGCACGTCGATTCCGGCCACCGGTTGCCAGGCGTCGCTCTGATCCTGGCGCCGCCATGCGATGCCGCCGGTTTCCGTGCTGCCGTAAATTTCGAGCGGCGCCGCGCCATAGGCTGCGGCGTATTCCTGCGCGGCTTCAGGCGCCAGCGGGCCGCCCGACGAAAAGAACGCGCGCGGCGCCGGCGTCAGGTCGGCAAAGCCGGGCAACGCGGGCCAGCGCGACAGTTGCGCGGGCGTCGAGACGATCACCACCGCGCCGCATTGTTCGATCTGCGCTTGCAGATGCAATGGCTCGATGCTGACCGCACGGTCGAAGGCACGGCCGGCGGCAAGCGGCCACAGCACGCGAAACAGCAAACCGTAGATGTGGTGATGCGGCACGCTCGCGAGCATCGTCGCGTCGCCGACCAGCGCGCCCCATTGTTTTTCCAGTGTGTGCACTTCGGCGTTGAATTGCGCGAGCGTTTTGCGGATCGGCTTGGGGCGGCCGCTGCTGCCGGATGTGTAAAGCGTAAGCGGGGCGTGGCGGGCGATCGGGTAAGCGGCGTTCGATGCGTACGCCGAGGCTGCCTCGGCGTTTCCAGTATCGGTGTCGACTCCTGCGTTGCCTGCCGCTGCTGCGCTGACGCCGACTTCGACACCCGTGTCGAGGCCGGTATCGGCATGGATGACTGCGTTGACTTCAGCTTCGGCGTCGACACTAACGTTGGCTTTAGCAGCAAACTCGAACGGCGGCAAATCCGCATCGGTCAACACCGCGTCATAAGCATCCGCGAGATCGGCCAGATAGCCCGGCGTCGCATTGGCCGGAATCACCGGCTCCTTGCCGCACGCGAACAATGCGAACAGCGCGCAGGCGAAATCGAACGGATCGTCGATACAGAGTGCGTAGCGTTGCGCGGCCCGCGTTTGCACGAGCGCGATCAAGGCGGCGACGCGCGCGCGAAACGCCGCGCGATCGAGCACCGTGCCACCCTCCCGGCAAACGGGTGTGCGCAGCGCGGCGCTCTCATGAACCACCGACAACAGATCATGCAGCGCGATCATGCCGCCTCCGAACGCGCGGCGCGCGGCAGCACGACCAGATAACGCCAGACGACTTCGGCCGCCAGCAGCACGCCGATCAGCCCATAAGCGATCGCGCCGTTATAGAGCGACCAGTTCGCACGGCTCCAGGACAGCGCCGTATAAGCGGAAAACACGCCGTTCAGCGCGAAGAACCCACACCACACCTGGGTCACGCGCCGCGTATGGCGCACCGCGCCCGGCGCCAGGTCGGGATTGCCGAGGCGTGCGAATTTTTCGATCATGGACGGCCCGCGCACGAGCGTCGCACCGAATGCGATCAGCAAACCCAGATTGACGAGCGACGGATAAAGACGCAACAGCAGTTCGCTATTGGTGAGCACGATGGCCGCGGACGCGCAGCTCAGCAAGCCAACCACGCTCCAGTCGATCGTGGAGAGCCGACGCAGCGAGGTCGCGACCGGGCCGCTGCCGGCCCAGCGTTGCAGCCACAGGATCGCGAACAGCATGCAGCCCACATAGCGCGGCGTGTCCCAGCGCCACGCGCACAGGATCAGCGCGGGATACGCGAGCTTCAGCAGCACCTGCACGACGGTTTTGCCCAGGCGGCGCCCGGTGCCGGGCGAGGCATCGGCGGCCTGCTGCGGCGCCGCTTGCGTGCGCGAGCGCGCGGCGCACATCAGCCTTGTGCCGCCAGCAGGGACTCGACCGCACCGATCACGTCGCCGACGGTGCGCACCGACTTGAACTCTTCCGGCTTGATGCGGCGTCCGGTCATTTCCTGCAGTTTGATCGCGAGGTCGACGGCGTCGATGCTGTCGAGATCGAGGTCTTCGAACAGATGCGCTTCGGGCGTGACACGCTCGGGCTCGATCGCGAAGTTCTCTTTGAAGATGGCGCGGATGCGCTCCAGAATCTCTGCCTCGGACACGATTTATTCCCCTTTTCTGGTTGTTTCGTTCACGGCGTGCGCCGCTTCGCGCTGGCTCGCCACCAGCGCTGCGAGCGTGTTGATCGAGCGGAAGTGTTCGCGCGTGCGCTCGTCGTTCGCCGCGATGGTCAGTTGGTATTGTTTGCGCAGGACGATGCCGATTTCGAGCGCGTCGATCGAATCGAGACCGATGCCGTCGGTGTCGAACAACGGCGCATCGTCGTCGATATCGGCCGGGCTCAGGTCTTCCAGATCGAGCGCTTCGATCAGAAGCTGTTTAATTTCCAGTTTTAAAGAATCCATAATCGAACAGGTGCTGAGTAATGTGTGCTTCGACGGCGCTCGTCACGCTGCGCGCCGCAAGAGCCGGTGGAATGTCATGGGCCGCAAGCTGGTCGACGCCGAGCGGTTCGAGTACGTTCACGCGGATTCTGAACGCGCGCGCCGGCACGTCGTACCAGCGCATCTGCTTGGTGAAGGCGGGCGGATCACAATCCATCAGCACCGGGACGATGGGTGCGCCGGCTTTCAGCGCCATGTGCGCGAAACCGCGCGAAAAAGCATGCAGCCGGTTCGGCGCGGGACTGCGCGAGCCTTCCGGAAAGATGATCATCGTATAGCCCGCCGCCAGTTGCTTCGCGCCGGCCTCGACGAGCTCCGCCGGGTCGGCATTGCTGACGTATTCCGCCGAGCGCACGATGCCCCAGAAACACGGGTTGCTCCAGTGCGCATTTTTCACCACGCAACAGGCGTGCGGCGTGAGCGACAGCAGCACCATCACATCGAGATAGGTCGGGTGGTTGGCAACCACGATCGCCGGGCCGTCCGCGCGCAATGCGTGCATGCCCGACACTTCGAGTTCCATCACGCCGATGCGCTGCAACACCGCGACCAGCGCGCGGAAAAACCAGTGGATCACGCTCGTCACCGCGAACTGCCGCGACGCACGGTGCGGCCACACCCATGCAAGCGGAAACACCACCACCGAAAACAGCACGCCGCACACGCCGAAGACCACGAAGGCCATGCCGGTCGCATAGAACCGCCAGCAATAATCAAGCCGCGCGGTCATGCCAACTCCAATGCCAACTGGCGTCGGCACCTTGCCAGGCGGCAGGCAGGCCGGTTTCCAGGCTGTGCAGGAGCGCCTGGCTCTGGGTCGCGAAGAAGCCTGGCGAGCCGGCGCCGTGCTCGCGGCCGGCATGGCTCGCGCTGGCTTCGCGCACCGGTGCGGGCTCCCGCGCGCCCGCGCGGCAGACCATGCACACCAGCTCGGCCGGCGCCGTTTCGCTATCGAGCAGGATCGCGATCGCGCCGCCCGGCACTTCGTCTTCGATCGTGCCGTACGCGGCGTCGGCCGGTTCGTCGGCATAGACCAGCAGCAGCGGCGAATCGGGCTGCGTGGCGTATTGCGCGTGCGCTTCCAGCAGCGCGTAGCCGAGCGTTTCGGCGCCGGCGGAAATCGCGCTCGCCGCCGACCGGTCGCCGCGCGCAATGCCGAACACGCCGGTCATCGCATTGAGCACCGACAGGCTGAAGGCGGTCGGCGACACCGGTTCGCCGGCGCTGATGGCGCGCAGGATCTCCGTGGTGCGCCGCAGTTCCCCGTGGCGCGAAGCGAACACGACCCGCGCCGCGTCCCGGGCGACACAATCGTGCGCAACCTTGAGCGCCACTCGCGACAGAGTGCTCAGACGACGCCGCACGATCGGCTCGACGAAGCCAATATCAGGTGCGGCAGATGCGGCGGCAGGCCAGCTAGACCAGCGAGCGACCGGAATGGTCCAGTGCAGATCGGGCATATCGGTGTTCGCGCGTAGAAGCGAGGAGGCTGAAGCGCCTGACGGAATACGGCACCGTCACAGCGTGTACGCGCCGCGCGGACCGGCAATCTCCAGCCGGGGTCGATCCAATCTTCTTATCTTATATAGGGTTCAGCGAATTAACGGCACTTGGCCCCGATTATTTAGGCACCCTCGCCAGTTTGTCTGGAGAATCGTATCGGGCTCCCTATGGTCGCCGGAATCATACTGAATATTCTGGGATAAATCAGCCACAAAAGACGTATCCATCTGTATCCGTATCTCTCATGCGACGTTCGGCGAAAAAGCCGTCACGCGGGCCGCCGACGCGATTTTCCCCCAAGCGCATAAACGCAGAACCCACTGGCGGCGGGATTTGCAGTCGATACGGACATGGAAGCTTTTCCTCTGCACACGCCCATACTTTCATTTAACTTTCTGAAAAAGTGTTTCAGATTGCCGGGCTTTGGCGCCATTTTCGCCCTGGTTTCCAAATGGCCGACGCAAAGCGTCTCACGTCCACAGTTTTGTGCGATGCGACGGCGCGCGCGGCCGACGCAATCCATTATCAGGCGCGGCCACGCCTGTTATACTCCGTCCCTCATTGGGGAGTAGCCGCCTCGCGGCACGTCCGCACCGCTGTCATCGGGTGCGTCGCACGTGCGGTTCGCGGGGGCGCCTGTCAACAGACTTGGCCTGTACGGCCGTGGCAGCCGCAGCCTCTGGCCTGGCGAGACCGATGATCCACACACCGCCGCAACAGGGCCCGGCTGTGTCGTGGGTCGTCGCTCGTTCATATCTCGGCCCGGGGAATCAACACACCGTGGATCACGCTTTTCTCATTTCGACCGGAGCGGTCGCGCTCGCCGAGATCGGCGACAAGACGCAATTGCTTTCGCTCGTCCTCGCGGCCCGCTACCGCAAGCCGCTGCCGATCATTCTGGGCGTGCTCGCCGCCACGCTCGTGAATCACGCCTGCGCGGGCGCGCTCGGCGCGTGGCTCGGCTCGCTGCTCACGCCGACCATCATGCGCTGGGCATTGGCCGCGTCGTTCATCGGCATGGGGTTGTGGATTCTCGTTCCGGACAAACTCGACGACGAAGACGCCAATACCAGCCGCACGCACTTCGGCGTGTTCGGCGCGACCGTGGTGACGTTCTTTCTCGCGGAAATGGGCGACAAGACGCAGATCGCCACGGTGGCCCTCGCCGCGCGTTTCCACGATTTCTTCGGCGTAGTGGCGGGTACCACGCTCGGCATGATGATCGCCAACGTGCCGGCGATCCTGCTCGGCGACCGCTTTGCTCATCGGCTGCCGACCAGCCTCGTGCATGGCATCGCAGCGGTGATGTTTGTCGTTCTCGGGACGATGGCGCTGTTCGGCGTGGGCCTTTAGGGCAAGGTCGCCAGCCGATCGGGTGGGTAGCGCAAGGCGATACGGCAAGGAATTAGCGGCTGCGTCCGCTGGGTCACTCGGCACTCAGGCAGCGCACGGTCAGCATCCGGTCGCCGTGCGCGGCGCGGCTCGCTTGCGGGTCCGCTCGCGCGGCGATTGATTCGGGCGCCGTAATGCTTCATCGGGCTCGATCCGGTGTCAGCAAAACAAACGGCCCGGCAAGGATGAGTTGCCGGGCCGTCTGTTTTCTCTGCAGCCCCCGCGCGCGTTAGCGCGCGCCGCCAGTCGCGTGACCTACTGAACGATTTTCGCACCGGAAGCCGGCGCCGGCGCAGCGGCAGGCGCAGCGCCGGTAGCGGCTATTTCGTTCGATGCCCCGCCGTTCCTGTCGACCGGAATCTTCACGGTGTGGACCACGCCGTTGCCGAGCGGGAAATCGGCCAGCGCGCTACGCGCCAGATACGGCATGGCCCGGACCAGCGACGATTCGCCGCCCGAATTGCGCGCCGTCACGTTGTAGACCTCCTTGCCGGTTGCCCGCTCCGTGATCCGTATACCCAACAGATGCGTGAAGATCGGATAGCTCTGGTTCACGTACGTGGCGGGGAATCCACCCCAAGGCCCCCACGGATCGAACGGCCGGCCCCAGCCCCAATACGGCGCCGGCCACGGGTTGTAATACACCGGCTCCGAGACCGTCACCATGTCCGAACGGATTCCGTACGAGAGTCCGACCAGATAGCGCGCCTGCGCGCTGTCGACCTGGCGGAACGAATGCGTGGCGAGTTCGTTCGCGACCAAACGCTCGTAGGTGCTGAGCTCGAGATTGCTCTGCTGGTTCGCCGCCCGCGTGAACGCATAGGTGCGGGTGGCGTCGCTACCGCTCCAGTCGGAGAAAGCCGTGACCTGCGTGGTGACGTAGGTCGTACAGCCTGAAAGCAGCACCGCCAGCCCAGCTAGCAGCAGCGTGGCGCGGCGGGTCCATCGATCGATTTTCATGGTCTACCTCGTGAAGCTTCTCAATGTCTCTGTATTGTCCATCATGACCGGCCCGTCCGGCGCGCAGGCTTTTTTACCGGGCGGGCGCCCGATAATACGCTGACTGGCGGGTTCGGTAAAAAGTTCGCTCCGCACGATTCGCCGAGGCTTTGTACAATGGTTCGACATGCCCGGCTCGTGCGTCAGAAGCGCGCGCGCCGACTCGAGTTCCAACACTACAGAACGTCATGGCCGATACCGCAACGCCCAATGTGATTCGCCGCGCCGACTACGCGCCGCCCGCCTTCCTGATCGACACCGTCGCGCTGGAGTTCGATCTGGTTCCTGAACGCACGGTGGTCCGCAACACGATGCGCGTGCGCCGCAATCCGGAAGCCGCGCGCGCCGCGCATCTGGAACTGATGGGCGAACAGCTGGAGTTCGTCAGCGCCGCGATCGACGGCAAGCCGTTCGCCAATGCTCATGCGCACGACCACGGCCTGCTGCTCGACAACGTGCCGGACCAGTTCGAACTGACGCTCACGAGCATCTGCAATCCGGCTGCGAACACCACGCTGTCGGGCCTGTACGTGTCGGGCGGCAACTTCTTCACGCAGTGCGAGGCCGAGGGCTTTCGCCGTATCACTTACTTCCTCGACCGCCCGGACGTGATGGCGACCTTCACGGTCACGCTGCGCGCCAGCAAGGCCGATTATCCGGTGCTGCTGTCGAACGGCAATCTGCTCGAAGAAGGCGATTTGCCGGACGGCCGCCACTTCGCGCGCTGGGAAGATCCGTTCCGCAAGCCGAGCTACCTGTTCGCGCTGGTCGCCGGCAAGCTGGTCGCGCTGGAAGAACGCGTGAAGAGCGGCTCGGGCAAGGAAAAGCTGCTGCAGGTGTGGGTCGAGCCGCACGATCTGGACAAGACCCGTCACGCAATGGATTCGCTGATCCATTCGATCCGCTGGGACGAGGAACGCTTCGGGCTCGAACTCGATCTGGACCGCTTCATGATCGTCGCGGTGAGCGACTTCAACATGGGCGCGATGGAGAACAAGGGGCTCAACATCTTCAACACGAAGTACGTGCTGGCGAATCCCGAAACGGCAACGGACACCGACTTCGCGAACATCGAGGCCGTGGTCGGCCACGAATATTTCCACAACTGGACCGGCAATCGCGTGACGTGCCGCGACTGGTTCCAGTTGAGCCTGAAAGAAGGCCTGACGGTATTCCGCGACCAGGAGTTCTCGGCCGACATGGCCGGCGGCGCGACTGACGAAGCCGCGCGCGCCACCAAGCGCATCGAGGACGTGCGCGTGCTGCGCCAGATGCAGTTCGCCGAAGACGCGGGGCCGATGGCGCACCCGGTGCGCCCGGAAAGCTACGTCGAGATCAACAACTTCTACACGATGACCGTCTACGAGAAAGGCTCGGAAGTCGTGCGGATGTATCAGACGCTGTTCGGCCGCGACGGCTTCCGCAAGGGCATGGACCTGTACTTCAGGCGCCACGACGGCCAGGCCGTGACCTGCGACGATTTCCGTCACGCGCTCGCCGACGCGAACGGCCGCGATCTCGCGCAGTTCGAGCGCTGGTATAGCCAGGCCGGCACGCCGCGGGTGTCCGTGCGCACGCAATACGACGCCGCGCAGCAACGCTACAGCGTGACGCTCACGCAAGGCTACGGCGAAGCCGCGCCGGCCGCGCGCGAAACGCAGAAGGGTCCACTGCTGATTCCGTTCGCGATCGGTTTGATCGGCAAGGACGGCCGTGACCTGCCGCTGCAACTGGAAGGCGAAGCGCAGGCCGGCAAGGCGACCACGCGCGTGCTCGAATTCACGCAGACCGAACAGACCTTCACATTCGTCAACGTGGCGCAGGAACCGCTGCCTTCGCTGCTGCGCAATTTTTCGGCGCCGGTGATCGTCGAATACGACTACTCGGCGCAACAGCTGGCATTCCTGCTTGCCCACGACAGCGACCCGTTCAACCGCTGGGAAGCCGGCCAGCGGCTCGCCACGCGCGAACTGCTCACGCTCGCCGGGCGCGCCGCCACGGGTGTGCCGCTGCAACTCGACGATTCCGTGGTCGCCGCGTTCGCACGCGTGCTGACCGACGAAACGCTCTCGCCTGCGTTCCGCGAACTCGCGTTGATGTTACCTTCGGAAGCGTATCTGGCCGAGCAGATGGCCGAATCGAATCCGGCGGCCGTGCACGCCGCGCGGCAGTTCGTGCGCAAGCGTCTTGCCAATGCGCTCAGAAGCGACTGGCTCAACGTGTACGAGCAGCATCGCACGCCGGGGGCGTACGAGGCCACGCCTGAAGCGTCCGGTCATCGCGCGCTGAAGAATCTCGCGCTGTCGTATCTCGCCGAACTGGACGATCCAGCAGAGGCCGTGCGTCTCGCGTCCGCGCAATACGATGCGGCGAACAACATGACCGACCGCTCGGCGGCACTGTCCGTGCTGCTCAATGCGTCGGCGGCCAACGGCGGCAGCGCCGAGGCGCAGCAGGCGCTGGACGACTTCTACCGGCGCTTCGAAAAGGAACCGCTCGTGATCGACAAGTGGTTTGCCTTGCAGGCCACGCAGCGCGGCAGCGCGCAACGTCCGGTGATCGACGTCGTGCGCAGGCTGATGACTCACCCGGCTTTCAACCTGAAGAACCCGAATCGCGCGCGCTCGCTGATTTTCAGCTTCTGCGCGGCGAACCCGGCGCAGTTCCATGCCGAAGACGGCTCGGGCTATGCGTTCTGGGCCGATCAGGTGATCGCGCTCGACGCCATCAATCCGCAAGTGGCCGCCCGCCTCGCCCGCTCGCTGGAATTGTGGCGCCGCTTCACGCCGGCGCTGCGCGACGGCATGCGCGCGGCACTGGAGAAAGTGGCCGCGCAGGTCAAATCGCGCGACGTGCGCGAGATCGTGGAGAAAGCGTTGGCGTGAAGTCCGCCTGAGCGCTGTTGTCGCATCGGAAAGCCGGCACGCGTTGCCGGCTTTTTTTCGCCCTGCGTTTGCTGGCGCGGTGGCGCGCGGCTCCAACGTTGGCCATCTGGACGACTGGTCGGCTCGCGCCGGCGGGGTGAAAGTAAACGCATTCATTTAACGGTTTACGTTTAACGCTATGCGTTATATCATCCCATGATCACGACATTCGGCGACAAAGCTACGGCGAGAATTTTTCAAGGCAGGTTCGTGTACTCACTGCCGCTTCACATGCAAACGCTCGCGCACCGCAAGCTGCTGCTGATCGACGCTGCGGAGTCCGTTTGCGATCTGCACGCGCCGCCGGGCAACCGGCTGGAAGCGTTGCAAGGCCAGCGCAGCTGGACAATGGAGTATCCGGATCAATGCGCAATGGCGCATCTGTTTTCATTTCGTCGACGGGGAGGCGCTGAATGTCGAGATTGTCGACTATCACTGATTATTGGGAGACCGGCATGGTCATCAAACGCTCCGATCTGGACAGCATCGATTTCTCGGGCATCGACTCCGGCAACAGCATCCCGGAAATCCATCCGGGCGAAATTCTGCGCAGCGAGTTTCTCGAACCGCTCGGCATGTCCGTCAATGCGCTCGCGCTCGCGCTGCGCGTGCCGGCGCCGCGCATCAACGACGTCGTGCGCGGCAGGCGCGCCGTCTCGGCGGACACCGCGCTGCGGCTCGAACGCTATTTCGGCGCGAGCGCGCAGTTCTGGCTCAACCTGCAGATCGCTTACGACCTGCGCGTCGCCACGGCGGCGGCCGGTGAACAGATCGAACGTGAAATCGAACCCATGCCGAAGGCGGAGCGCCCGAAACTGCCGAAGGTTTCGAGCGATCACGCGCGGGCCGCGGCGCTCGCGGCGAGCGTGAGCGGCAAGATCGCGGCGGGCAAGGCGCGCCGCAAAACCTGAATTTCGCCACGCGTCGGTGTGTCCGGCGGGTGTGTCCGGCGGCGTTGCCGTGCACGGTGCCCACGCAAAAGCACGGAGCCGACACAACGAACGGTTAAAATCCGAATATTCCTCAAGCCTCCCGGAGTACAGCAATGGCTTTGCAACGTCGTACCACTCTCACGAAGTACCTGATCGAGCAGCAGCGCGAGACCAACAATCTGCCGGCCGATCTGCGCCTTTTGATCGAAGTCGTCGCGCGTGCGTGCAAGGCGATCAGCTACCACGTCAGCAAGGGCGCGCTGGGCGACGCGCTCGGCACGGCGGGCAGCGAGAACGTTCAAGGCGAAGTGCAGAAGAAGCTCGACATCCTGTCGAACGAAATCCTGCTCGAAGCGAATGAATGGGGTGGCAACCTCGCGGGCATGGCGTCCGAGGAAATGGAACAGTTCTTCCCGATCCCGGCGAACTATCCGAAGGGCGAATACCTGCTCGTGTTCGATCCGCTCGACGGCTCGTCGAACATCGACGTCAATGTTTCGATCGGCACGATCTTCTCGGTGTTGCGCTGCCCGGACGGCCAGCAGCCTACCGAACAGTCATTCCTGCAACCGGGCACGCAGCAGGTTGCCGCGGGTTATGCGGTATATGGTCCGCAAACCGTGCTGGTGCTGACCACCGGCAACGGTGTGAACTGCTTCACGCTCGACCGCGAACTCGGCTCGTGGGTGCTCACGCAGAGCGACATGCGCATTCCTGTCGAAACGCGTGAATATGCGATCAACGCTTCGAACGAACGTCACTGGTATCCGCCTGTTCAGCAATACATCGGCGAGTTGAAGGACGGCAAGGAAGGTTCGCGCCAAAGCGACTTCAACATGCGCTGGATCGCGTCGATGGTGGCGGACGTGCACCGCATTCTGAATCGCGGCGGCATCTTCATGTATCCGGCCGACAAGCGCACGCCGGACAAACCGGGCAAGCTGCGCCTGATGTACGAAGCCAATCCGATGGCCTTTATTGTCGAGCAGGCAGGCGGTGCCGCGACCAATGGCGAGAAGCGCATTCTGGACATCCAGCCGAAAAGCCTGCATGAACGCGTGGCGGTATTCCTCGGTTCGAAGAACGAGGTCGACCGGGTTACCCGCTACCATCTCGAAACAAAAAAGTGAGTTCAGGGGCTTGCCAAGCTGATAAAGAAGTCCCTATAATCTCGTTTCTCCTGATGCCGGAATAGCTCAGACGGTAGAGCAGCGCATTCGTAATGCGAAGGTCGGGGGTTCGATTCCTCTTTCCGGCACCATCAAGATTCAAGCAAAAGCCCAGTCGTCACGACTGGGCTTTTTGTTTTCTGCGTCTGCTTTCCGCTTCTGCAAGCACTACTGCGAAAGGCGTAAGCAAACGGCAGCGCCGTCTCACCCACCCAACTCCGGCCGGTCGAATTGCGCCGTGACGAAAAGGTTACGCGCCACGACCGTATCTTCCACGCGCACTTCCACGCGCGCCGGTTCAACCCGCTGCGTGCCGTACGCCGCGACCACTTCCTGCGGCGCCGAAGAAAACCACAGAATCCGGCCGGCGCACTCGATTCCGACCTGACGACCTTTCCAGTACACAGCGTTTTCCATGGCGCAACTCTCTGAAGGAAGAAGACTGCCATCTTCCGCGCCTGTAGTTGCGCGTCCGTTATCCACCGCACTCTCGGCCGCAGATAGCTGCTTCAATGATAGACGGTGATGCCTGGTTGACGGCTTCCGCGCGGATTACGCATGCGTCTTGCGCGCCGACCTCACCTTCACTGGCATCATCGCCATTTCATCGGGCATATTCCGTGCAACCTCACAAGCGTTCTTCCGCTTCGCGCGGCCACGCTTATCCGTTACTCATCGATATGGACGCCATCCGCAACAAGCCCCGCTCGACACCGCCCGCACCTGGCGCGAACACATTCACCGGCTTCGTGCGCGTGCGCGGCGCGCGCGAGCACAATCTGAAAAACGTCGACGTGCAGATTCCGCGCGACGCGCTTGTCGTGTTCACCGGCGTGTCCGGCTCGGGCAAATCGTCGCTGGCATTCGGCACGCTGTACGCGGAAGCGCAGCGGCGCTATTTCGAATCGGTTGCGCCGTATGCGAGACGCCTGATCGACCAGGTCGGCGTGCCTGAAGTCGACGCAATCGAAGGCCTGCCGCCCGCGGTCGCCTTGCAGCAGCAACGCGGCACGCCGAGCGCGCGCTCGTCGGTGGGCAGCGTGACAACGCTGTCGAGCCTCGTGCGCATGCTGTATTCGCGCACCGGCGACTATCCGCCGAAGCAACCCATGCTGTTCGCCGAAGATTTCTCGCCGAACACGGTGCAAGGCGCCTGTCCGACTTGCCACGGACTCGGTCGCGTGTATGAGGTCACCGAAAAATCGATGGTGCCCGACGACTCGCTGACCATTCGCGAGCGCGCGATCGCCGCATGGCCGCCCGCATGGCACGGCCAGAATCTGCGCGACATTCTGGTCACGCTCGGCTACGACGTCGATACGCCGTGGCGCGACTTGCCGAAGAAAGACCGCGACTGGATTCTCTTCACGGACGAACAACCGACCGCGCCCGTCTACGCCGGCCTTACGCCGAAGGAAACGCGCGCCGCGCTCAAGCGCAAGGACGAGCCGAGCTATCAGGGCACCTTCACCGGCGCGCGGCGCTACGTGCTGCACACGTTCGCCAACACCCAAAGCGCGCTGATGAAAAAACGCGTCTCGCAGTTCATGATTGGCAGCGTCTGCCCGGCCTGTCATGGCAAGCGGCTCAAGAAAGAAGCGCTCTCGGTGAAGTTCGCCGGGCTCGACATCGGCGAATTTTCGCAGTTGCCGCTCGCCAGACTTACCGCGATGCTCGAACCGATCGCACGCGGCGAATGGCCGGAAACGGCCGACGCGAATTCGGGCAACGGCGCCGGCAAAACCACCGGCAAAGGCGGCGTGCTCAGCAGAAGCGCCATGCGCGATGCCGTCGACAAACGGGTCGCAGCGGGCGGCTCCGCGCACAAAGCCTCGCCCGACGTGCGGCGCACGCCCAACCTGTCCGAGGAAAAGCGCGTCGCCGCGCAACGCATCGCGGCCGAGCTGCTCGAACGGCTGACGACGCTGGTCGATCTGGGCCTGGGTTATCTCGCGCTGGAGCGCAGCACGCCCACGCTGTCGTCCGGCGAATTGCAGCGCCTGCGGCTCGCCACGCAGTTGTCGTCGCAGTTGTTCGGCGTCGTGTACGTGCTCGATGAGCCGTCGGCCGGTCTGCATCCCGCCGACGGCGAAGCGCTCTTCAGCGCGCTGCAAGGACTGAAGGCGGCGGGCAATTCGCTGTTTGTGGTCGAACACGATTTGCAGATGATGCGGCGCGCCGACTGGCTGGTCGACGTCGGTCCCGCGGCGGGCGAAGCCGGCGGCCATGTAGTCTATAGCGGGCCGCCCGCCGGACTCGCGAAGGTGGAGGCGTCGCAAACGCGCCGGCATCTGTTCGCGCCGCCCGCGCCCGTCGACCGCACGCCGCGCGAACCTGCCGGCTGGCTGCGGCTCGCCGGGATCACGCGCAACAACCTGCACGGGCTGGACGCGGCGTTTCCGCTCGGCTGCCTGACCGCGGTCACCGGCGTATCCGGCTCGGGCAAATCGAGCCTCGTGAGTCAGGCGCTGCCCGAGCTGGTGGCAAGCCACCTCGGTCGCGCTTTCGAAAACCCCGACGACGACGAGCAAGACTCGTTGCTCGCCGCCGCGACCGCGCCGACCGGCGGCCATATCGCCGAAGGCATGGATGCCGTGCGGCGGCTCGTGCGCGTCGATCAGAAACCGATCGGCCGCACGCCGCGCTCGAACCTCGCCACGTACACCGGCCTGTTCGACCATGTGCGCAAGCTGTTCGCTGACACGCCGCTCGCCCGTAAGCGCCGCTACGGCGCGGGCCGCTTTTCGTTCAATGTGGCGCAAGGCCGTTGCCCGACTTGCGAAGGCGAGGGTTTTGTCAGCGTCGAACTGCTGTTTCTGCCGAGCGTCTACGCGCCCTGCTCGACGTGTCACGGCACGCGCTACAACCCGCAGACGCTGGAAATCACATGGCGTGATAAAAACATTGCCGAAGTGCTCGGCCTGACCGTCGACGCCGCCTGCGAATTCTTCGCCGACGAGGCCAGCGTGATGCGCGCGTTGAAAGTGCTCCGCGACATCGGCCTCGGTTATCTGCGGCTCGGCCAGCCGGCCACCGAATTGTCCGGCGGCGAAGCCCAGCGCATCAAACTCGCCACCGAACTGCAGCGCGCGCAACGCGGCGAGACGCTGTATATCCTCGACGAACCGACCACCGGCCTGCATCCCGCCGACGTCGACCGGCTCATGGTGCAACTCCAGGGACTCGTGGATGCCGGCAATACGGTGGTGGTCGTCGAGCACGACATGCGGGTGGCCGCGCAAAGCGACTGGGTCATCGACGTCGGCCCCGGCGCCGGAGACGCCGGCGGCAACATCGTCGCGAGCGGGACACCGGCCCACGTCGCGCGTGCGAAGGAAAGCCGCACCGCCGGGTATCTGCGGCAACAGCTCGTAGCGTGATCGCGAAGGAAGAAAGCGCGGATGCACGGACAGGTCGAGCTACTGACAAATCAGCAACCTACTCCGCGCCGATGAAAATCCCGGGCGCCTGCAGCTTGAAAATGACGGCCAACAAAGGCCCACCGTTCGCGTCGCAACGGTGGGCCTTTTTATTCACGCACGAATCAAGAAAAGTGTTTTCCTCGTCAACGAATCGCGCAGACCGATCGTTTACGAAACAATGGGGGCTGAATGCCCAGACTGAAATGGTCGGTAATTAACGAACGTTCGCCCTTTAAGAAGAAAATCCTGCCGATGCGGCACCGCACAAAATCCACGCAGATTGACTGATAATAAGTCAATAAAGCGGGTGGTGTGCAAGCGCAGAGGGCGACGTGCTGAATGACCCGCAGAACAAGGCTCGGAACGGCACGGAAGAAATATGGGACTGCCTTGACTCGCGAAAAGCGCAAACAGGCAACCGATAAATTCTATTCAAACATTCCGTTCCATTGTTGGCCTGTGCCGTTAAAGCAACAAACAACCTGTGACCCACATCAGGCTCTGGTGTAAAACGGGGACCGAGGCAGATAATCGGTTTGTAAAGGAGAAAGATCATGGATGCCAAACCACCGAAAGTTCCGACCCCGGATAAAGTCTTTTGCCCGGATCCGGAACCCGCTGGCGTCGAGTTTCTGGGTGCCGAACTGCCTGAGCATGTTCGTGCCTTTTTCGACGAACAACGCAAGTCGTGCGATTCGAAGTAACTGTGCAGTTGCGCGATGCAGCATCGGCGCCCGCGCGTCCGGCGCGCGGCGCATGTTGGCACACGCCCCGATTTTCGTGTTCAAACCGATTTGTGATACGAGGTGAATCGGTCTGAATTGCACAACGCCTGGCCGTGCGGCCGGCGTATGTTTCTGCGCGCCTCAAGAAGAAGCCCGCGTGGAAGTTTTCCCGCGCACCGTTCGCTTCCCGTGAAAACGAAGATGCTGCATGCTCAGCGCATCGTCTATTCTTCTGGTTTTTCTTCCGCGGCTGCCCGGCCACTGCCACCTCCATGAATCGTTCGTACCGCTTCGGCGCGTCATGCGCGCTCGCGCTCTTCGCTACCCTCGTTTTCACGCCAGTTCCCGCTGTTGCGGATGGTGACGACACCGCCCTCACCAATCTGATCGCGCTGACTTCGCAGCGTCTCGCGCTCGCGGAACCGGTGGCACGCTGGAAGTGGGCCAACCATCAGGACATCACCGACACGCCGCGCGAGAACGCCCTCCTCGCCGATGTCGAAAAGCGCGCCGCTGCGGCGAACGTCGACCCGGCATTCGCCCGCGCCTTCTTCCAGGATCAGATCGATGCGAGCAAGGACGTGCAAAACGCGCTGTTCGCCACCTGGCGCAGCACGCAGGCGCCGCAAGGACCCGCGCCCGATCTTGCGACCAGCACGAGACCGCAGCTGGACCGGTTGACGCAATCGCTGGTGGCCGGCCTCGCACGCGTGCAGCCGCTGCGTGCCGCGCCGGATTGTCCGTCGCGCGTCGCGCAATCGCTTGCAAGCTGGAAATCGCTGACCCGATACGATTCGCTTCGTTCGAGCGCGCTGACACGCGCGCTTGGGCACGTGTGCGAAACGGGTGGCGTGGGTGCGACCGGCTGATTGGGCCGGCAACAAGCGCTGAGCGTGCGCGGCAGTCGGCCCGAAGGCTGAATGCGCGCGTTGACCTGCGTTGGGCGGCGAGTTATCGGGCAGGAATAGCGGCTGGAAACAGAGGCGGGCCGCAGAAAGGCCAAAAACAAAGCCGCCAAATGCCAAGCAGTCGGACTTCGTCAAGCGACCTTCGCCACGGGCGTTCCGCTCGACACGTTCAACGGCATCACCCGCAGGCCGCGGGCAAGATGGCTCTGCAAAATGCGATACGTCGACAGTTCGAATGCTCCCGCAACACTCGACGCATGCAACCCGGCAGCCTCAGCGAGCGACGCCGCATGGCCCACGTAGCGCCAGCGGTCGACGACATGAAACGCGCGGGCCTGCGAGGCCTCCTCGCGCTCCTCGAATACGATCGGCCCCTCGAACGGCCAGGGCGCGTCCGCCGGATCGCTCTTCGCGACACGCGGCACCCGGTTGTGGCCGGGGCGCAGCGCCGCGATCCACTGTGCCTCCGCGAGCATCGCGCCCAATTCGCCGCCGGTGGCCCGCCACTCGACGCGCCGCACCTGTTGCGCAAGCCGGATATCTTTGGCCGAGCGCCGCTCGCCGGTCAGATGTGAACGCAGTCGCTGACGCACGCGCACGCTTCGCCCGACATACAGAGGCAAGTCCTGCTCTCCATAGAACGCATACACGCCACAGCCCGCGGGCGCGGTGTCGAGCAGATCTTCCGTGATGTCACCGGCAAGCCGGTACCGCCGCGTGGTGCGCTCGATCTGCGCGCGCAGGACGTCGAGCGGCACGAGGCCGTGTAGACGCTGCCAGAACTGCCAGATCAGGTCGGCGTCGGCGAGCGCGCGGTGACGATCGGACGGCACGAGCGTATGACGTTCGACCAAAGCGTCGAGACCGTGGCGTTTTTCCGCCGGGAACAGCGCGCGCGACAAACGCACCGTGCACAACACGTCGGGATCGAACGCCAGTCCCGCCCGGCGAAACTCGCCGCGCAGAAAGCCGCGATCGAAACTGGCGTTATGCGCCACGAACAGTTTGCCGTTCAGACGCTCGAAAAGAGCGGGGGCGATGGCCTCGAAAGTCGGCGCGCCCCGCACCATCGCATTCGTGATACCGGTGAGTTGCTGGATGAAGGAGGGAATGGGCTGCTGAGGGTCGACCAGACTGCTCCAGCGCGACACGCCGGCCGGTCCGACTTCGACCACCCCGACCTCGGTGATGCGATGCTCGGCAGTCGAGCCGCCGGTCGTTTCAAGGTCGACGAAAACAATCGGACCATCCAGGGCCGGTTCGGACAAAAACTGTTCAGACATGGAAAAGAATACTTTGGACGCGTGGCTTTGCGGCAAGTATGCACCAGTTGCCCGTGGTGCACTCGAACAGCCTGCATTACGGCAGCCTCACCAGGGCGCAACAGCCCCGTTTTCGCGCGGGCAAACGGCATGCTTAAAACCACGAATCGTTATGTTTCGCCGCGGCCGGCGACATCTCAAGGCTGCATGGTTTTAGCGAATGTTTGCATCCATTCAAATCATTCCGAACCAGATAGTTAAATCAATTTTCCGCAGTCGAATAACAACTGGCATAAAAAAGCCCTCGCGTTTTGCGAAGGCTTTCGCGCGTTCCGCTGCCCGGCCCAGCACATCGCAGCATCGACTGACTATTACAGCGGCTGGATGTTTGCCGCCTGCTTGCCCTTCGGGCCCGCCTTGACGTCGAACGAGACGCGCTGGTTTTCCTTCAGCGATTTGAAGCCGTCGGCGCGAATCTCCGAAAAGTGCGCGAACAGATCTTCGCCGCCCGAATCCGATGTAATGAAGCCAAAGCCTTTAGCATCGTTGAACCATTTGACGATACCAGTTTCCATTTTTCCAGTTTCCCTCAATGAATTATCAAAATCGGGCATTGCCCTCGAACCGGATATCACCAGTCTACGCAGCGGGATCTGCGAGGTGACATCTGGAATTGCCGTTATACGGGGAACGAAGAAATGGCGTCAAGTGAATTCTGGATATGCGTTTAGCGCGTGAACCGATATAGCCGCTAAAGGATTCTCAATGCATTATTCAGCGTCAGCCGAATAAGCAGCAAGTCAATATTACTTCCCTATTTGCGAAATAATGCGAGCGAGCGGGAAAAATTTCAGCAGATTGCGGAGAATGTAACAAAAGATGTTTTCAGTAAGTGTTTGTCCGACTTGCTGCATCGCATCCATGCCGCGATGATTGGAATCAGTAGTTGGTAGTAACGCTTCAGGAGATTGCCATGCTGTTCAATGAAATCCGCCGTCTCGTCGCCTGGCTGACTCACCCGCGTACTGATACGGCTTCCGCCCCACCCGCGGCGCCCGCCGAAACGCCCTCCGCATTCGAATTCGATCCCATGTGGCATGGGGATCACTGGCAGAACCTGCTGTCGTGTCCGATGGACGCGCGCCGCTACGTGATGGAAGACTGGAGCGTCTCCGTCACGGAGAACTGGAACGAAGCGGACGGTGCGGCACCCGCGCACTGACCGTATTCGCCAATTACCGGCCGGCAGACGAAAAAAAAGCGCGACCGGAAAGTCGCGCCGACAAAGGTTTGGAGATCTTTTCCGTCAACGAAAAAGTCTGCTTCGGAAAGCAGAACTTTCAGTATAGCGGCTCTGCTCATTTCGATTATTCACACAAATAACAATCATCTATTGCAGTAACAACAACAATCCTCTATTACGTTTTATTGCGTTGTTTTTTTGCATCGATTAGTGTCGCAAATCAGCAACGCAAGATCACCACTGCACCTTTCCAATCTCCGCAAAACTGCCGAAAGCCTTTGTTTATAGGGCTTAAGCGGCATTCGCATATCGTTTCCGAACGCGTAATACTTTATTGCGGAAATCGGAACCTCCACTTTGCGGAGTGTCTCTCTACACTCTGCCTAACCGGAAACCGGCGCGGTTTGTTCAGCGCGCTTCTCACTCGGATTACGCCTCTCGCAGCGCCCCGCGTGAAGGTCTCCTAAGCCTGGGTTTAATGCCCACTCTCGCTCTCGGAGTTACAAGATGAAAAAGACACTCATGGTCGCGGCCCTTACGGGCGTTTTTGCAACGGCGGCACATGCCCAAAGCAGCGTCACGCTGTACGGCTTGATCGACGCCGGCATCACCTATACGAACAACCAGCACGGTCATAGCAACTGGCAGGAAACGAGCGGCTCGGTGAACGGCAGCCGCTGGGGCCTGCGCGGTTCTGAAGATCTGGGCGGCGGACTGAAGGCCATCTTCACGTTGGAAAACGGCTTCGGCATCAATGACGGCACGCTCAAGCAAGGCGGCCGCGAATTCGGCCGTCAAGCCTTCGTGGGCCTGACGAGCGACCAGTTCGGCGCCGTCACCCTTGGCCGTCAATACGACAGCATGGTCGACTATGTCGGCCCGCTGGCCCTGACCGGCACGCAATACGGCGGCACGCAGTTCGCGCACCCGTTCGACAATGACAACCTGAACAACTCGTTCCGCGTCAACAACTCGGTCAAGTACCAGAGCGTGAACTACGGCGGCTTCAAGTTCGGTGCGTTGTATGGCTTCTCGAACCAGGCCGACGGCTTCGCGAACAACCGCGCATACAGCGCGGGCGCGTCGTACAACTGGGGCGGCCTGAACCTCGCCGCCGCTTACCTGCAACTGAACAGCAACGGCGCGAGCGGCGCGGCGGCGGCGTTCAATTCGGGCGGCGCGGTGTCGAGCGACAACACGTTCTTTGCCGGCCGTCAGCAAACGTGGGGCGCCGGTGCAAACTACGCGTTCGGCCCGGCAACGGTTGGCCTCGTGTACTCGCAAACGAACCTGTCGAGCCTGGCCGGTATCGGCGCGGGTGCATCCGGTCAAACCGGCGGTATCGGCTTCGCCAACAACAGCGCTCACTTCCAGAACTTCGAAGCGAACGCCCGCTATGCGCTCACGCCGGCGGTCAGCATTGCCGGTTCGTACACCTACACCCGTGCAAGCCTGGCTGGCACGCGTCCGCACTGGAACCAGTTCAACCTGCAAACCGCATACGCGCTGTCCAAGCGTACCGATGTGTATCTGCAAGGCGAGTATCAGCAAGTCAACGACAACGCCGTCGTGGATGCCGATATCAACGGTCTGGCCGCTTCGGGCAACAACAAGCAGGTCGCTGTGACCGCAGGTCTGCGTCACCGCTTCTAAAGCTGCCTGACGTAACCGCAGTCTCGAAGGCGCCGTTCGCGGCGCCTTTTTTTATGCCGCGTCGCCCGAGGTGTCGAGCAGGAACAGGATGGACTGCTTATTTGATGACGGCCTAACTGCCGGCTTCAGGCGACGGATATTTGACATCCAGTATGTCGATCGGCTGCGGGCCGGCGGGGGTGTACAACGTGACCGTATCGCCGATTTTCGCCTTGAGCAGCGCACGCGCAATCGGCGAAATCCAGCTCACGTGCGCGATATCCAGATCGACCTCGTCGATGCCGACAATCGTCACGGTATGCACCTCGCCGTCTTCGGTCGCGTACTCGACGGTTGCGCCGAAGAAAACCTGATCGACGTTCTCCTGCTTGCTGCTGTCGACGATTTCAGCGAGATCGAGGCGTTTGGTGAGAAAGCGGATGCGCCGATCGATCTCGCGCAAGCGGCGCTTGCCGTAGATGTAATCGCCATTTTCAGAGCGATCGCCATTGGAAGCGGCCCACGACACCAGCCTGACCACTTCCGGCCGCTCCACGTCGATCAGATGCAGCAGTTCGTCGCGCATACGCCGGTAGCCGGCGGGCGTGATGTAGTTTTTCGTGCCAGCGGGAATGTCCGGCTGGGCGACGTCGAGGTCGTCGTCGTTCTCTTCGCTCGACTCTTTGACAAAGGCCTTGTTCATGATGATCCGGTAACTGCAGCAAGCGACTGCCTATCAAGGGTACACGATCACGACTATGGGACAAATCGCACCTACGCGCTTCCTTTTTTCAAAACCTTTGCTATAATCTCGTTTCTGCGTGCGGCTGTAGCTCAGTTGGATAGAGTACTTGGCTACGAACCAAGGGGTCGTGGGTTCGAATCCTGCCAGCCGCACCACTTATTCGAGGGCCTCCTCCGGGGAGGCCCTCACGTTTTGCCCCAGTTTCACTGCAGTGTGTATCACCCGTTTAGCGTGCGGCTGTAGCTCAGTTGGATAGAGTACTTGGCTACGAACCAAGGGGTCGTGGGTTCGAATCCTGCCAGCCGCACCACCTATGAAGGGCCTTCCGATCGGAAGGCCCTTTGTTTTTATCCCGTGCGTTTTTTGTGCCGCGCGTTTTTGTCCGGCCCTTCCTGCCTCACAGCACCTCGCCTGAAGGCCGGGCGCCGGCACAAACTGTCAACGTGGCGGCGACTGAATATCTCCGATCTGCCCGTCCGGGCTGGGAATATCTCCGAACGAATTTACCGCTGCCTGATCGCCGGCAATCTCCCGCTCGCCGATCGGTTGCGCCCGGTCGCCCGTCAGCGCCTGCGCTTCATGCAGCACGTCGTCCACGGTATCGCCAAAGCGGCTTTCGACGAACGCCCGCAGCAGCGCGACCCGCAAGGAATCGCCCCGCCCTTCCACGGTTCGGTGCCCGCCTTCGAACTCCGCGATGCAGTGCGCCGAACCCTGGTGAGTGCGCTCGCGCACTTCCAACCGCTGCGCGCGTTCCAGCACCGCTGCCGCGGCCTCCCATGACGTGGACGGCGTAAAACGGCCGTCCCACGGACGGCCACGGTCGTTGCCGCGAATCGAGACAGTTTCGCCGCTATCGGTAAAGTGGATTTCGCGCACGAAGTCGTGCAGGCTGCGGGCGACCCAATAATCGAGCGCCAGTCCGGTAAGGTCAGCTACATTCACAAGCGTTCTCCCTGAGTTTCAGTTGAGACTCGCGCGTAGCCGGTGCGTTCAGATTCGGACGAACAGATAAGAAACGCCCCGAGGCTGACTCAGGGCCGCCGCAGCCGATCAGTAGTCCGCCCGCTCGCGGTCGATCCGCATCCCGCCCTCGTGACGGTGATGGCCTTCCTCGCTCGGCCGTTCGCGTGCAATGCGCATGACGTCCGGGTTCGTGCGCACACGGCGCATCACGTTGGCCAGATGGACGCGGTCGCTGACCTGAATCACGAAGCGCAACACCGTGGATTCCTGCGACAGATCTTCGTCCATTGCAATGTGGACGATGTTGGCATCCGCCGACGTAATATCCGCCGCCACGCGCGCAAACACGCCCTTGGTGTTCTTGACCAGCACCTTCACGGCGACGTCGAACAGACGCCCCGGTTGCGGCGCCCAGGCAACGTCGATCCAGCGGCCCGGATCGCGCCGGTGGATACGCTGCGCGACGCGGCAATCCGTGGTGTGAATGGCCATGCCGAGGCCGATGCCGATATAGCCCATGATGTCGTCGCCCGGAATCGGACGGCAGCATGCGGACAGTTGCACCGACATGCCCTCCGTACCGGTGATGACCACCGGCGGCGCATGCGGCGCGTTGCTGTCGGAGCGCGAGCCGTCGTCGTCGGCGTCGCGGCCGCTCATCAGCACTTCGATGCGCTTGGCCATGACCGCCGCGACACGCCGGCCAAGGCCGATGTCCGCGAAAATTTCCTGGCGGTTCTTGTTGCCCGTCCACTGCACGAGCTTTTCCCACGCTTCCGGCGTGACGTCCGAGAGCGCCAGCCCATAACCCTTCAGCGCCTGATCGACCAGACGCTCACCAAGCTGAACGGACTCGTTCAGGCGCATGGTCTTCAGATAATGGCGGATCGCCGACCGCGCCTTGCCGGTGCGCACGAATCCGAGCCACGCTGGATTCGGCTTCGAATACGGCGCCGTGATGACTTCGACGATATCGCCGCTCTTCAGCTCGGTGCGCAGCGGCAGCAGTTCATTGTTTATCTTCACCGCGACACACTGGTTGCCCAGGTCGCTGTGGATCGAATACGCGAAGTCGAGCGCCGTGGCGCCGCGCGGCAGCGCCATGATCTTCGACTTCGGCGTGAACACGTACACCGCGTCCGGGAACAGATCGATCTTGACGTGCTCGAGGAATTCGCTCGAATCGCCTGCTTCGCTCTGAATGTCGAGCAGCGACTTCAGCCATTGGTGCGCGCGCTTCTGCACGTCGTTCAGATCGGCGCCGCCGTTCTTGTACAGCCAGTGCGCGGCCACGCCCGCTTCGGCGATTTCGTGCATCTTGCGCGTGCGCACCTGAAACTCGATCGGCGCGCCGAACGGGCCGACCAGCGTGGTGTGCAGCGACTGGTAGCCGTTCACCTTCGGGATGGCGATGTAATCCTTGAACTTGCCCGGCACCGGCTTGTACAACGCATGCAGCGCGCCGATGCAGGTGTAGCACTCCAGCGCGCTTTCCACCACGACGCGAAAGCCATACACGTCGAGCACCTGCGAGAACGACAACTGCTTGTCGCGCATCTTCTTGTAGATGCTGAAGATGGTTTTTTCGCGGCCGGTGACTTCGGCGTCGAGCTTCGCGTCGGCAATCGCGCGCTGCACCGACTCGAGAATCTTGCCGACCACTTCGCGCCGGTTGCCGCGCGCCGCCTTGACGGCTTTTTCGAGCGTGGCGTACCGGTGCGGATTGAAGTTCGCGAAGCTCAGGTCCTGCAACTCGCGATACGTATTGTTCAGGCCCAGCCGGTGAGCGATCGGCGCATAGATATCCAGCGTTTCGCGCGCCACGCGGCGGCGTTTTTCGGCCGGCACGGCACCCAGCGTGCGCATGTTGTGCAGCCGGTCGGCGAGCTTCACCAGAATCACGCGGACGTCGCGCGCCATTGCGAGCAGCATCTTGCGGAAGTTTTCCGCCTGCGCTTCCTCGCGATTGCGAAACTCCATCTTGTCGAGCTTGGACAAGCCGTCGACCAGTTCCGCGACCTTCGCGCCGAAACGCTCGGCGAGTTCGGCCTTGGTCACGCCCTGGTCTTCCATCACGTCATGCAGCAGCGCCGCCATGATCGACTGGGCGTCGAGATTCCAGCCGGCGCAGATTTCCGCGACGGCAACCGGATGCGTGATGTAAGGCTCGCCGCTCTGGCGGTACTGGCCGAGGTGGGCTTCGTCGCTGAAATGGAAGGCCGCCTTGACTTCCTTGATCTCTTCCGGCTGCAGATAGCCGGATAAGGCGGAGGTCAGCTTGGCAATGGAGACTACGTCATGCCGGCGCGGTTGCTCCGGCGTGGCGGTGGGGCCGAACAGATGGCGAAACGACTGTTCGAGGACCGCGTCGATGTACTTGCGTGCAGACGAGGGCGAGTCGGCGTCGTGTTCCACTTCCGTGGCGGTGGGCGGGGTCGTGCTCATGTTCGCCTCCGTATCGGTTAGGGTTGGACGCCGGTCTGCACGTTGATCAATTACAGGTGTGGCAAATGCGCAATCGAAAACGGAACAGTGCGCCTTAAACAGGCACCTTCTTCAGCATTTCGACGCCGACCTGACCGGCCGCGATCTCGCGCAGCGCGACGACCGTGGGCTTGTCGCGGCTTTCGATCTTCGGCGTGTGGCCTTGCGCGAGCTGACGCGCGCGATAGGTTGCGGCAAGCGCGAGTTCGAAACGGTTCGGGATCTGTTTGAGGCAGTCTTCGACGGTAATGCGGGCCATGTTGGGTTCCTTCTCAGTATGTTGCTTATTCTACCTTATGTGCTCGATACACCGCCGCGCTTACGCGTGTGGCAGATGAATGCCGAGTTGCACGAAAAGCTGCGTGTGGCGCGCGTATTGCGAGGCGAAGCGCGAACGCGTCGCCGCCACCAGGCATTGCAGTTCGCTGAGCGCGCGATCGAAGTTCTCGTTGATCACCACGTACTCCGCTTCCGCCGCGTGCGCCATCTCGCTGCCGGCCGCGAGCAGCCGGCGTGTGATCACGTTCGGCTCGTCCTGGCCGCGCTTCTTCAGACGCTCTTCGAGCGCTTCGAGCGACGGCGGCAAAATGAAGATTTCGACCGCGTTGTGAAACTGCTTTTTCACCTGCTGCGCACCCTGCCAGTCGATTTCGAGCAGCACGTCATGGCCGCTTTTCATCTGGTCCTCGATCCACACGCGCGAGGTGCCGTAGTAGTTGCCGTGCACTTCCGCGCTTTCCAGAAACTCGCCGGCATCGTGACGCTTCATGAAATCGTCGACGGTGGTGAAGTGGTAGTGCTCGCCGTCCAGCTCCTTCGGACGCGGCGGGCGCGTCGTGTACGAAATCGACAGACGGATCGCGTCGTCGCCGGCGAGCAGCGCGTTCACGAGCGTCGACTTGCCCGCGCCCGAAGGCGCGACGACCATGAACAGGTTGCCGGGGTAAGCACCGGCGTACGGATTGCGCGGCGTTTCGCGTGTGTGGTGGTCGGTCATTTTTGTGGTGCTCCAGCCTTATTCCAGATTCTGTACCTGTTCGCGCATCTGTTCGATGAGCAGCTTCAGGGTCATCGACGAATCCGCCAGTTCCTTCGCGGCCGCCTTCGAACCAAGCGTGTTCGCTTCGCGATTGAGCTCCTGCATCATGAAGTCGAGGCGCTTGCCGACCTTGCCGCCCTTCTGGATCACGTGACGCGTTTCGTTCAGGTGTGCCGTGAGGCGCGACAGTTCTTCGGCGATGTCGATACGGATGCCGTACATCGTCACTTCCTGGCGAATCCGTTCATTGATTTCTTCGCGCGAGACGCTCGTCGCCGCCGTATCCGGCGCGGCGATACCGAGCGCTTCCTGCAAGCGCTCGACAATCTTCTGCTGGTGCTTGGCGATCAGTTCCGGCACGAGCGGCGTGATCTTCGTGACGATCGCTTCCATTTCGGTGACGTTGGCGAGCAGCATGGTCGCCAGTTGCGCACCTTCGCGGGCGCGCACGTCGATCAGGTCCGTAATGGCCTGCTTGCCGCACGCGAGCACGGCGTCGCGCAGCACTTCGGGCGCCACGCCGCTTTCCGCAAGAATGCCGGGCCAGCGCAGAATTTCGCCGGTACGCAGCCGCCCCGCTTCCGGAAACGTGGAGAGCACCGTGCGTTCGAGCAGCGCGAGTTGCGCCAGTGCTTCGCGATTGATCGAGCCCGCGTTGGCGGACTGCTCGCTGCGTTGCAGATTGATACGGATATCGACCTTGCCGCGCGACAGCTTGTTCATCAACATTTCGCGCAGCGTGGGTTCGCTCACGCGCACGTCTTCCGGCATGCGGAAGTTCAGATCGAGAAAGCGCGAGTTCACCGTGCGCAGTTCGACCGATACGCTCACGCCGCCTGTGCCTGAGGCCCCGACGAGTTCGCGCGTGGCGCTCGCATAGCCAGTCATGCTGTAGATCATCGTATTTCTCGCGATTGTGGCCATGCGTTCGACGATGGCCGGAGAGTCGAATCGCCCGGCGTGTACGAGACGCGGGGCGGGGAAACGGCATTATCCCATTTTTGGCGACGGCCCCCTCGGAGAGCCAAGGTAGATGCGGGCAGCCGCCGTGCCCGATCGGCTGTAAAATCGCGCTTTCCCTCCCGCTTTTTTCCTGACCGATTCCAACATGACCAACAACACCCAACGCCCGAGCGGCCGCCAGGCCGACCAGCTGCGCGACGTGCGCATTACGCGCCACTACACGAAGCACGCGGAGGGCTCGGTGCTGGTCGAATTCGGCGACACGAAAGTGATCTGCACCGCGAGCATCGCCGAGAGCGTGCCGTCGTTTCTGCGCGACCGCGGCCAGGGCTGGCTCACTGCCGAATATGGCATGCTGCCGCGCGCCACGCACACCCGCAGCGACCGCGAGGCCGCGCGCGGCAAACAGACCGGCCGCACCCAGGAAATCCAGCGGTTGATCGGCCGCGCGCTGCGCTCGGTGTTCGATCTCGAGAAGCTCGGCGCGCGCACATTGCATATCGACTGCGACGTGATCCAGGCCGACGGCGGCACGCGCACGGCCAGCATTACCGGCGCGTTCGTGGCCGCGCATGACGCGGTAGCCAGACTGCTGGCCACGGGCCGCATCGAGAGCTCGCCCATTACCGATTACGTCGCGGCGATTTCGGTCGGCGTGTACGACGGACTGCCGGTGCTGGACCTCGACTACGACGAAGATTCGCAGTGCGACACCGACATGAACGTGGTGATGACAGGCGCCGGCGGCTTCGTCGAAATTCAGGGCACCGCCGAAGGCGTGCCTTTCTCGCGCGACGAAATGAACGCGCTGCTGGATCTGGCGAGCGACGGCATCAATACGCTGATCGCGAAGCAGAAGGCGGCGCTGGAGCAAAAGGGTGAATGAGGTGAAGCAGGTCAACGGCGCGGCCGCATCCGGTTCGCCGTTGAAAAAAGTCGTGCTGGCGTCGAACAACGCGGGCAAGCTGCGCGAGTTCGCGGCGTTGCTCGGCGCCGCGGGCATCGAACTGATTGCGCAAGGCGAGCTGAACGTGCCGGAAGCCGAAGAGCCGCATCCCACGTTCGTTGAAAACGCACTGGCCAAGGCGCGCCACGCGGCGAAGCTGACCGGCCTGCCCGCGCTTGCCGACGACTCCGGGCTCTGCGTGCGCGCGCTGGGCGGCGCACCGGGCGTCTATTCGGCGCGCTACGCGCAACTTGCCGGCGGCGAAAAGAGCGACGCGGCGAATAACGCCCATCTCATGTCGGCGTTGCGCGGCGAAACCGACCGGCGCGCGTATTACTTCTGCGTGCTGGCCCTGGTGCGTCACGCCGACGATCCCGAGCCGCTGATCGCCGAAGGCCGTTGGCACGGCGAAATGCTCGATGCGCCGCGCGGCACGCATGGTTTCGGTTACGACCCGTACTTCTTTTTGCCCGCGCTGAATGCGAGCGCCGCCGAACTCGATCCAGCGGTGAAAAACGCCGGCAGCCATCGCGCGATTGCATTGCGGCAACTGCTCGCGCGCCTGACGGAGGAAGCGTGATTCCGATCAAGCCCGCGCCCGCCGATATCGGCAATGGCGTCATCAAGGCGTTCACGTCGCCGGGCAGCATCCGGCTGACGTCGCTGCCGCCGTTGGCGTTGTACGTGCATTTCCCGTGGTGCGTGCGCAAGTGTCCGTATTGCGACTTCAATTCGCACGAATGGAAAGGCGACACGTTCCCGGAAACCGAATATCTCGATGCCTTGCGCGCCGATCTGGAAATGGCGCTGCCGCTCGTCTGGGGACGCCAGGTGCATACGGTGTTCATCGGCGGGGGCACGCCCAGCCTGCTGTCGGCGGCCGGGCTCGATCGCATGCTGTCGGACGTGCGCGCGCTGCTGCCGCTCGACGCCGACGCGGAAATCACGCTCGAAGCCAACCCCGGCACGTTCGAAGCCGACAAATTCGCGCAGTTTCGCGCGAGTGGTGTGAGCCGGCTCTCGGTGGGTATTCAGAGTTTCAACGAAGCGCATCTGAAGGCGCTCGGCCGCATTCATGATTCGGCGCAGGCGCGCCATGCCGTTGAGGTGGCGTCAACCACCTTCGACAACTTCAATCTCGACCTGATGTTCGCGCTGCCGGGGCAAACGCTCGCCGAATGCCAGGCCGATGTCGAGATGGCGTTGTCGTTCGCGCCGCCGCATCTGTCGCTGTACCACCTGACGCTCGAACCGAACACGCTGTTCGCAAAGTTCCCGCCCGCCCTGCCCGACGACGATGCCTCCGCCGACATGCAGGACTGGATTCACGAGCGCACCTCAGCCGCGGGTTATGAACGGTATGAGGTGTCGGCGTATGCGCGGCCGCATCGGCAGAGCAGGCACAATCTGAACTACTGGCGCTTCGGCGACTATCTCGGCATTGGTGCGGGGGCGCATACCAAGCTCTCGTTTCCGAATCGCGTGCTGCGTCAGGCGCGTTACAAGCATCCCACCACCTTCATCGAGCAGGCTAAGGCCGGCACGGCGGTGCAGGAAGAGCATGAAGTCGGGACGCGCGATCTGCCGTTCGAGTTCATGCTAAACGCGCTGCGGCTGGTGGAAGGGTTTCCGGTGCATCGGTTCATCGAGCGCACGGGAATGTCGATGACGTCGATCGAACCGGCGTTGCAAGAAGCCGAACGGCGCAAGCTGATTACGCGCGACCACGAAAAGATTGCGCCGACGCCGCTTGGCCAGGCGTTCCTGAACGATCTGCAGGAGCTGTTTCTGAAAGATCCGCAGTGATTGCGGATCGCGCAGCATGCCGCAACGAGGTTTTTTCAGGTTACAATTTAGGGCTTGGAGGTGTGGCCGAGTGGTTTAAGGCACCGGTCTTGAAAACCGGCGAAGGAGCAATCTTTCCGTGAGTTCGAATCTCACCGCCTCCGCCAGAACAGACCGGCGCCGAGCTTTCGGCGTCTTGCAGAAAAGACGGCCTCGGCGCTGCAGCCGCTGAACTTCGCCGCCAGACTTCATATGACATCCCTTGAGCCCGCCACAAGCGGGCTTTCGCGCATCAGGCTTTTGAAATGGAGATGCGCAAAAAGCCACCACGCGATCAGGATGCCAGGCTCACCACCTAAACCAGCGCCGTCGCCTCGACCTCGATCCTGAAGCCGTAGTGCAGTTGAGGAACCGGCACGACGGCGCGCGCCGGCCGAGCTTCGCCCGCCCACCGCGCATAGATCTGGTTGAAGCTCATCCAATGCTCGACATCGACAATGTAGACGCGCACCTGCACCAGTTGCGCGACGCTACTGCCCGCACTTTCGAGCGCCGCCTGCACATTGGCCAGCACCTGTTCGGCCTGAACCTCGAACGACGCCTCGGACAGCTTGCCGCCTTGCGGGGTAATCGGCAGTTGTCCCGAGACGAACACAAAGCCATTCGCAATCGCGACGTGACTATAGTGGCCACCCGGCTTCGAAAGCGTGGCAGGATTTTCTGTACGCGGCAGATGCGAGCCGTGCTGACTGTCAGCCATGAATACCACTCCAGATGTGACAACGCATGACGCTGCACGCGAGTCGTTCGCGCGGCTGCATCCCGTTGCGCATAAGCGATGAAGCGACCACGCGAACCATCATGCAACGCGCGAGCCTTGCCCACTCCAGACAAAACGCCGCACGCAACCGGCTTGCTTGAACGGTGAGGCGCCCGACTGCGCGCCGCACGCCTCACACGCCAAGCATCTCAAGCTTTTCACGCGCATCCGCGCAACGGCGATTCAGGTCGCGATGCATCAACTGACTGTCGAGCAGCGCCGATACATCAGACAAGCCGTAATCAAAGCGCAAGACGTATTCGATGTCCGTGTAATCGTGATAGGCGCCGCTGTCTGCCAGCTTCTGCGCTTCAGCGAAAGCAGCGTGTTGCCGTTCGCCATTCATCAAATCTCTGATCGCCATGATTGCCGCTCCGAGGAACAGTGGCTCCATCATAGCAATGCAAATTGAGACGCACGGTCGCGTGCGCGCAACACCTGGTGTTTTTTCCGTAGACGCCGCGCGGCTTGCGCCTCACCAGGCTTTAAACGACAGCAACGGGCGCCCTGGTTCCGTGCCACCTGACGACCAGAATCCGGCCGAGATAACAGAGCAGGCCCGCCGCGCCCACCACCACGCCCATACCTTTGGGCGAGCCATCCTGCCAGAGTCCGACCGCGAGGCTCGACAGCGCGCCGAGCGCCAGCTGCACGGCGCCGAACACCGCAGCCGCAGCACCGGCATTCACCGGATAGCGATGCATCAGATCGGTCGTGCAGTTGGCGGACAGAAGACCCACCACACCGACCACGAAAAACAGGCCGAACACGATCGACCACAGACCGCCCCAACCGGTCAGCGATACGAGACAGACGAACAGCGAGGCAATGCAACTCACGGTTGCGGCAAAAGAAATGAGCGGCAGCGGGCCAAGCCGGCCGACAAGCCGCGTATTCATGAAGTTGCCGAACATGATGCCGACGATATTCAACGCGAACAGGAAGCCGTAATGCTGCGCCGACACATGGAAATACTCGATGTAGACGAACGGCGTTGCCGTGATGTACGCGAACATCGACGCGAACGCCATGCCGCCGCACAGCATGTGCCCCCACGCAACCGGATCGCGCAACAACTTGCCGTATGCGCCGAACGATTTCAGCAGCGCCGACTGCGCGCGCTTCTCGCGCGGCCACGTTTCCGGCACCTTGAGAAACGCGGTGACCGCACACACCGTACCGAACAGCGTCAGCACGATGAAGACGACGCGCCAGCCGCCGAGCAGCAGCAACTGCCCCCCGATCAGCGGCGCAAGCAAAGGCCCGATCGATGTGACGATGGCGAGCATGGACAGCACGCGGGCGGCGTCGGCCGGTCCGTGGGCGTCGCGTGCAATGGCGCGCGCCAGCACCGAAGCCGCGCCCGCGCCCAGCGCCTGCACGAACCGGAATATCACCAGCGAGCCGATCGAGAACGACAACGCACAGGCCACGCTGGCCAGCGCATACATGACGATCCCGCCGAGCAGCACCGGCCGGCGGCCATAGGTATCCGACAGCGGACCATACAGCAGCATACCGATCGAAAAGCCGAACATGAAACTGGTGAGCGTGGTCTGCGCAGCGCCGGTGCTGATAGCGAACGCCTGCGCGATGGTCGGCAGGCTCGGCAGATACATATCGATCGAAATCGGCCCGCATGCGGCGAGCGCACCGAGCAACAGAATCAGCCGGCCATCGGGCCGGCTTCTGGTGACGTGAGACATGGGAATCCAGATGAAGCGCCGCGCCGCCATCGGCAGCGGAACAGGTGAAACGGGGAAAGCAGCAACCTGACAGTTTCAATTGTACTCGACGGTTAATGCGCTCGCGGACTTCGACTTCGTACAGGTTGGCGACGGTGATCACGAAGCGGCCCGAACGACATCGACGATGCACGGCAGGCGCGCCGCTGATCGGTTAAGCTGCCGCCAGAACGCTTGCGGCTACGCATGAACTGTTCGCGGCGCTGTTCGAGGTGCCCTTCCCAACCATCACGTGTCGATCTTGCGATGACCGCATTCCTGTTGATCTGGAGCCCCAGGAAATGGCCCTGGCCCGAGTTGCCCGACGTGGCCAAACGCGTCGCCACCGGTGTCGCGGTGACTGACGTGTGGGGCTGCGGATTCGCGCGCGGCATCCTGCCTGGCGATCGCGTCTTCCTGCATCGTGTCGCGCAGGAACCGAAGGGCATTTTCGGCTCCGGGTATGTGACCCGTGCGCCGTACGAAGTCCCGGACGCAGCGACGAAGCGAGGCTACCGTTTATGCATCGACTTCGTGTACGACTGGCTGGTCGATGCCCATGAAGGCGTGGTGATTCCACGCGAGATGTTGCGCACGCATCCATTTTCCGTGCAGACGTGGGACGCGCAGAGTTCGGGAACGGTGATCAAGCCGATCGCCGAAGGCGCGCTGGAAAAGCGCTGGGCGGAACTCACCGGCAAGCGCAAGCCGCCCAGGCTCGATGCGCAGCCGGGCCCCACGCGTTCGAGCAAGGTCACGGCGCACGCCGCGGCAAAAAAGCACGCAGCCGCGAAAGGCGTGCGCAAAAACTGAGCGGGCGGCCCGCTCCGCCGGGTTACGCGCAAAGCCTCTTCACGCTGACTCCGGTACAATTTCCCCACCTATCCCAGCGCCGCGCGAACCGCCCACGGGCAACCCGCGCCGCTGCGCAACCCACATTCCGGTCATCGCCATGTCCAAAAACGAAACCCTCTTTGAGCGCGCACAACGCACCATTCCCGGCGGCGTGAACTCGCCGGTCCGCGCTTTCCGCTCGGTCGGCGGCACGCCGCGTTTCATCGAACGGGCGCAGGGTGCCTACTTCTGGGATGCGGACGGCCAGCGTTATATCGACTACATCGGCTCATGGGGCCCGATGATCCTCGGCCACGTCCATCCGGAGGTGCTCGAGGCCGTGCAGCGCGTGCTGGGCAACGGCTTCTCGTTCGGTGCGCCGACCGAATCGGAAGTGGAGATCGCCGAAGAAATCTGCAAGCTGGTGCCCTCCATCGAACAGGTGCGCATGGTGTCGAGCGGCACCGAAGCGACCATGAGCGCGCTGCGTCTGGCTCGCGGCTTCACGAACCGCACCCGTATCGTCAAGTTCGAGGGCTGCTATCACGGCCACGCGGACAGCCTGCTGGTCAAGGCCGGTTCGGGCCTGCTCACCTTCGGCAATCCGACTTCGGCTGGCGTGCCCGCCGATATTGCGAAGCACACCACCGTGCTCGAGTACAACAACGTCGCCGAACTCGAAGAAGCGTTCAAGGCGTTCGGCAACGAGATCGCCTCGGTGATCGTCGAGCCGGTGGCCGGCAATATGAACCTCGTGCGCGCCACGCCCGAATTCCTGCAAGCATTGCGGCGCCTGTGCAGCGAGTACGGCTCGGTGCTGATTTTCGACGAAGTGATGTGCGGCTTCCGCGTCGCGTTGGGCGGGGCGCAAGAGGTCTATGGCATCACGCCGGATCTGACGTGTCTCGGCAAGGTGATCGGCGGCGGCATGCCGGCGGCGGCCTTTGGCGGACGGCGCGACATCATGGCTCACCTCGCGCCGCTCGGCGGCGTCTATCAGGCGGGCACGCTGTCGGGCAACCCGATCGCCGTCGCGGCCGGTCTGAAAACGCTGCAGCTGATCCAGGCGCCCGGCTTTTACGACACACTCGCCGCGCGCACCACGCGCCTCGCACAAGGTCTCGCGAATGTCGCGCGTGAAGCCAGGGTGCCGTTCGCGGCCGACTCGCTCGGCGGCATGTTCGGCCTCTATTTCACGGAGTCGATCCCGACCAGCTTCGCCGAAGTCACGCAAAGCGACGTGCCGCGTTTCAATGCGTTCTTCCACAAGATGCTGGATGCCGGCGTGTACTTTGCGCCCTCGGCCTATGAAGCAGGCTTTGTCTCGATCGTTCACGACGACGCGATCATCGACGCGACGATCGACGCCGCGCGCGGCGCATTCGCCTCGCTCGCGGCCTGAAACCGCCGAGACCACACACCGTCAGGACTGACGCTCATTACAGCCTGGCCACCGTACCCAACCGGACACCGATGTTTTCGCAAACCGATTTCGTCCATATGGAACGCGCGCTCGCGTTGGCCAGGCGCGGCATGTATACCACCGACCCGAATCCCCGGGTCGGCTGCGTACTCGTCAAGAATGGCGCGGTGATCGGCGAAGGCTTCACTCAGCCGGCCGGTCAGGATCACGCCGAGATCCGCGCCTTGAAAGATGCGCGCTCGCGCGGCCATGATCTGCGCGGCGCCACCGCCTACGTGACGCTGGAGCCATGCAGCCACTTCGGCCGCACGCCGCCGTGCGTCAACGCGCTCATCGAAGCCCAGGTCGCGCTCGTGGTCGCGGCGATGGAAGATCCCAATCCGCTCGTGTCCGGACGCGGTCTCGCCATACTGCGTGACGCGGGCATCGAGGTGCGCTGCGGACTGCTCGCCAACGAAGCGCACGAACTCAATATCGGCTTCGTCTCGCGCATGACCCGCGGCCGCCCGTGGGTACGCATGAAAGTCGCGGCCTCGCTGGATGGCCGCACCGGCTTGCCTTCAGGCGTCAGCCAATGGATTACCGGTGAAGCGGCGCGCGCCGACGGCCACGCCTGGCGCGCGCGCGCGTCGGCGATCCTGACCGGTATCGGCACCGTCAGGGAAGACGATCCGCGCATGACGGTGCGCGCCGTCGACACGCCGCGCCAGCCGCAACGCGTGCTGATCGACAGCCAGCTCGACGTGCCCCCGGAGGCGCAGATTCTGGCCGGCGCGCCCACGTTGATCTTCTGCGGCAATCTCGATCAGCGCCATACCGATCGCGCCAATGCGTTGCGCGATCGCGGCGCCGAGATCGTCCAACTGGCGAACCCGGCCGGCAAGGTCGATCTGCCCGCGGTACTGAAAGTGCTCGGCGAGCGCAACGTGAACGAACTGCATGTCGAGGCAGGCTACAAGCTGAATGGCTCGCTGCTGCGCGAAGGCTGTGTCGACGAACTGCTCGTGTATCTCGCGCCAAGCCTGCTCGGCATGGATTCGATGAGCATGTTCAGTCTGACCACCCCTGAGACGCTCGATGATCGCGTGAAACTGCACTTCCACGCAGTGGACCGGATCGGCGACGATCTGCGGATTCTCGCGCGCTTTATGGCGCCGCCCGCGCCTCAGGCCATCCCCGAACCCGGCGGCGAGCCCGCGCCCCAACCCGTTTCGAATTGATCAAGGATTAGCACCATGTTCACAGGAATCGTCGCGGCCGTGGGCCGCATTGAATCAGTCAAGCCGCTCGGCACGAACGGCGACGCGGGCGTGCGCCTGAACGTCGAAGCCGGTGGCCTCGATCTCGGCGACGTGCAGCTCGGCGACAGCATCACGATCCAGGGCGCCTGCATGACCGTGGTCGCCAGGACCGACCATTCGTTCGAAGTCGACGTGTCGCGCGAGAGCCTGAACTGCACGGCAGGCCTCGGCGAGATTGGCGAAGTCAACCTGGAGAAAGCGCTGCGCGCGCACGACCGGCTCGGCGGCCATATCGTTTCCGGTCACGTGGACGGCCTCGGCACGGTCACGCATTTCGCGCCGGTTGGTGAATCGCACGAACTGCGCGTGCTGGCGCCGCGCGAGATCGGCCGCTATCTGGCGTACAAAGGCTCTATCACTGTCAACGGCGTGAGCCTGACCGTCAACTCGGTTAAAGATCGCGACGATGGCTGCGAATTCTCGATCAACCTGATTCCGCACACGGTCGAAGTGACCTCGCTCAAACATCTGCGTGAAGGCACGCGGGTGAATCTGGAGATTGATCTGATTGCGCGGTATGTGGAGCGGATGCTGAACGCACCGAAATAACAGACCGCAACCCGGCCACGCATGCGCTGGCGGCGGCGCTCCGCCGCTTTCAGCCGGTTCATGCGTCCATCGTTTTCAACGAGCATAGCAACGGCGGACGGCTCATCGCCAGTCGGCCAAACGGCCTATGCCGTTCAGCGGAGGCGACTTGGGGACGCGCGTGGCGTAAAATACGCGCTTTCTTCGAAACTCTCGCCAACTCATGACGCTCGCCTCCACTCCAGAGATCATCGCCGAACTGAAAGCCGGCCGGATGGTGATCCTCGTCGACGAAGAAGACCGCGAAAACGAGGGCGACCTCGTGATCGCCGCCGAATTCGTCACGCCGGAAGCGATCAATTTCATGGCCCGCTACGGCCGTGGCCTGATCTGCCTGACGCTCACGCAGGAACGCTGCAAGCTGCTGAACCTGCCGCTCATGACCTATCGCAACGGCACCCAGTACGGCACGGCGTTCACCGTCAGTATCGAAGCGGCTGAAGGCGTCACCACCGGCATTTCGGCAGCCGACCGCGCCCGCACGATCGCCACCGCAGTCGCGCCGGACGCCAAGGCCGAGCACATCGTGCAGCCGGGCCACGTGTTCCCGATCATGGCCCAGCCCGGCGGCGTGCTGGTGCGCGCCGGCCACACCGAGGCGGGCTGCGACTTCACCGCGCTGGCAGGCCTCACGCCGGCCGCGGTGATCTGCGAAGTCATCAACGACGACGGCACGATGGCGCGCCTGCCGGACCTGATGGAATTCGCGAAGGAGCACGGCCTGAAAATCGGCACCATCGCGGATCTGATCCACTATCGCAGCCGCACGGAATCGATCGTCGAGCGCATTTGCGAGCGCACCATGCAGACGGCGCACGGTGCGTTTCGCGCGGTCATGTATCTCGACCAGCCGAGCGGCCAGCCGCACATCGCACTGGTGCGCGGCACGCCGTGCACGGATCAGGACACGCTGGTGCGCGTGCATGAGCCGCTATCGGTGCTGGATCTGCTCGAAGTGGGCGAATCCACCCACTCGTGGACGCTGGACGCGGCCATGAAAGAGATTGCGAGGCGCGACTGCGGCGTGATCGTGCTGCTGAACTGCGGCGACTCGAAAGACCATCTGATCGACGTCTTCAAGGCGTTCGACTCGAAGGAAAGAGCCGAGGCGCTCAAACGCCGGCCGGTCGACTTCAAGACGTACGGCATCGGCGCGCAGATCCTGCGTGAGCTCGGTGTCGGCAAGATGCAGGTGCTGTCGAACCCGCGCAAGCTGGGCAGCATGTCGGGCTACGGTCTCGAAGTCACGGGCTTCGTGCCGATGCCGGGCAGCACCGCGCAGGCTCCGCAACAAGGCTGATCCGACCATTCACGCGCTTGGCGCTCACTCAAAACACTACGGAATTCACATGGAAATCGGACAATATCAACCGAATCTCGACGGCGACGGACTGCGTATCGGCATCGTCCAGGCGCGCTTTAACGAACCCGTTTGCAATGGTCTCGCAGACTCCTGCATCGAAGAACTCGAACGCCTCGGCGTGACGGGTGAAGACGTGCTGCTCGTCACCGTGCCGGGCGCGCTGGAAATCCCGCTGGCGTTGCAAAAGCTCGCCGAAAGCGCGCAATTCGACGCACTGATCGCGCTCGGCGCGGTGATCCGCGGCGAAACGTACCACTTCGAACTGGTGTCGAACGAAAGCGGCGCGGGCATCACGCGTATCGGCCTCGACTTCGGCATTCCGGTCGCGAACGCGGTGCTGACTACCGAAAACGACGAGCAGGCCGTTGCACGCATGACCGAAAAGGGTCGCGACGCGGCGCGCGTGGCCGTCGAAATGGCGAATCTCGCGGTCGCACTGGAACAACTCGGCGGCGATGACGACGAGGAAGAAGACGAAGAGGAAGAGGCATGAAGAGCGCACGCCGACGCTCCCGCGAACTGGCCACGCAGGGGCTTTACCAGTGGCTGCTGTCGGGCTCGCCCGGTGGCGAAATCGACGCGCAACTGCGCGGCGCGCAAGGCTTCGACAAGGCAGACCACGAACATCTGGACGCCGTCCTGCACGGCGTGATCCGCGACTCGGAAGCACTGTCCGCGGCCATCGCTCCGTGTCTCGACCGGCCGATCGAGCAGCTCTCGCCGGTCGAACGCGCCGTGCTGCTGGTCGCCGCGTTCGAACTGAAGAATCACCTCGATATCCCTTATCGCGTGGTCATCAACGAAGCGGTTGAACTCGCCAAGACGTTCGGCGGCGCGGACGGCTACAAGTACGTGAACGGCGTGCTGGACAAGCTGTCGGCCCAGCTGCGGGAGGATGAAACGCAGGCGGCCCGCAAGCGTTGAGCGCGAGGCGCATGACCACGATGTGATTTCCGTCATGCGCCTTGCTGAATGCAGCGCAACGAAACCGCTTGCAAGGACAGCGCGCCGCGCACGCACGCGCAACGCGCCGTCCCGCTTTTGCTTCTGAACTGGATTTGACCGTATGAACTCCGTGACCGAACCCCTGGTGCGGCTTGCTGCCCGCGTGGATGCCATCCAGCCTTTCTACGTGATGGAGCTGGCCAAGGAAGCCGCGCTTCTCGAGCGCGACGGACGCGACATCATTCACATGGGAATCGGCGAACCCGATTTCACCGCACCCGAGCCGGTCATCGAGGCAGCCGCGAGCGCGCTGCGCCGCGGCGTCACGCAATATACCAACGCGCTTGGCCTGCATGCGCTGCGCGAAGCGATTTCGGCGCATTACGCCGACTTCTATGGTGTCAGCGTGGATCCGGCGCGAATCGTCGTCACCGCCGGTGCATCGGCGGCATTGCTGCTGGCGTGCGCGGCGCTGGTGGATCGCGACGACGAAGTGCTGATGCCCGACCCGTGCTATCCGTGCAACCGTCATTTCGTGATCGCCGCCGAAGGCAAGCCGGTCATGGTGCCGAGCGGCCCGGCTGAACGTTTCCAGCTGACCGCCGCCGACGTCGAGCGGCTCTGGAACGAGCGCACCCGCGGCGTGCTGCTCGCGTCGCCGTCGAATCCCACCGGCACGTCGATCGAACCGGCTGAGCTGGAGCGCATCGTCAAGGCCGTGCGGGCACGTGGTGGCTTCACCATCGTCGACGAAATCTACCAGGGTCTGAGCTACGACGCGAAGCCCATCTCGGCGCTCTCATTCGGCGACGACGTCATCACCGTCAACAGCTTCTCGAAGTACTTCAACATGACGGGCTGGCGTCTGGGCTGGCTGGTGGTCCCGCCCGGCATGGTCAGCGCGTTCGAAAAGCTCGCGCAGAATCTGTTCATCTGCGCCTCCGCGCTGGCCCAGCACGCGGCGCTCGCCTGCTTCGAACCGGACACGATCGCGATCTACGAAGCGCGGCGTCTGGAATTCAAGCGTCGCCGCGACTTCATCGCGCCAGCGCTGCAATCGCTCGGCTTCTCGGTGCCGCTCATGCCGGACGGCGCGTTCTATGTGTACGCGGATTGCCGTACGGTCGCACATCCGGCTGCGGGAGACAGCGCGGCGCTCACCAGGGCCATGCTGCACGACGCGGGCGTGGTACTGGTGCCGGGCATGGATTTCGGCACGCACGCGCCGAAGGACTACATCCGGCTGTCGTACGCCACTGCCTATCCGAAGCTGGAAGAAGCGGTCGGCCGCCTGGCGAAGCTCTTCGGGAAGGACTGAGCAAAGCAACGGCGCCCTCAACCCGCCTCAGCCGCATCCAACCACCAGACGAAAAAAAGGACGCTCATCAGAGTGTCCTTTTTTGTTGTTGCTCCCGCGGCGAGCGGCCAGCTCTACTACGCCGCGAACCTCAAGCGCCCAACTCCGAAGCCGATGCCACGTGCTTCGTGGCGTTCGAACTCGCGTCGTCCTGCTCGGAAACTGGCGTCTTCACCGAAGTCGACGCGCTCAACGGATGACCGCCGTCAAGCGTCATCTGCACGCGCTTGCCGTTGGCGGCAGGCGCAGCCGCGCTGCTGGTATTGGCCGACGCGGTCAGAACCGGCGCCTGCGGCGCGTTGATCGGCACCTTGCGGCCACGCGCCACGTCGCGCAAACGGCTGCGCTCAGCTATCACCTTGGCGCCGTAACCGCCGTCGTCCTGCGTTGACGAACCGACGTACAGGCGCAAGCCGCCCGGCAGCGAGCCGCCGCGTGCGATGCAATCCTTCAGCACCAGTGCGCCCACCTTGATGTTCGCGACCGGTTCGAGCGCCGCGCTCTGGCCGCCGAAATACTGGAACTTGTCCGAGTGCACTTTGGACATGACCTGCATCAGGCCTTGCGCGCCGACGCCGCTCTCAGCGTACGGGTTAAAACCGGATTCGATCGCCATCACGGACAGCAGCAGCAGCGGATCGAGACCGACTTCACGGCCGGTGTCGAACGCGGCCTTCACGAGCTCGCTGACCGGCTCCTGAGCGACGCGATAGCGCCGTGCCAGGTAGGACGCGACCAGATCCTGCTCGCGGGTCGAAACCAGCACGCGGTCGTCGCGCGCGTCGGCAGACACACGTTGCGACGGAATCAGCCGCGCCAGCGCGGTCACGCTTTGCATGGTGCGCGGGTCGAGGCCGTTGAGCGCCGCGACGCCCATGCCGGTCGAGCCGTTGGCGTCGAATGCGCCGTCAAAGCTGGTGTTGCTCGCGGTAACGCCGGCGTTGCCGTTGCTACCGTTGTTCGTGCCGCTCGCGGCATCGGATCCGTTAGAGCTGGCAGACAGCGAGTCGTCGGAAGACGCGCCGCCGGGTGGCCCGAAAGCCGGCAGCGGGTTGCCCTGCAACAGACGGGCAGGACCGGCTTGCACGGCAGCCGAGATGACCGGCATCAATCTGGCGGCGAGTGTGCCGCGCAGGGCCGGCATCAGCCACAGTGCGACTGTCAGCACGACCGCGATACCACCGACGATGCTGAACAGGTGATGACTCATTCGCGTCCCGCGACGCAGCACACCACGCACAACCTGCGCAATACGCTCATCGGGACGCCACGATAACCAGGCGTTCATTCAGATCTCCCATGTTGCATGATCCGCGAACTCCGCCGGATGAAGAGGCGGTAACGCACGTTCGCAGAGTCAAGACATCGCGTGCTCTGTCTGGTTAGGGCAGCAGCGACGTCGGGAAAACGGCAAATACCGTTTGTGGGGAGCCGTCCTGATAGAGGTCCGCGGCATGTCAAAAAAGCATGCGGGCGGTGGCTCCCACGCGAAAAACCAGCGTCAGTTGGCGCTGGCGAGGACTTCAATAAGGCCGTCAGATACCGTGCAGGGGTTCGGTAAATGGTGACGCGTTGCGTCTGATGGGACCGGGGGCGGTGGTAAAAAGGTTCACGCCCTGCAACCAATGTGGACGGATTCTATGCAGGGTTTTATAGATCGTCAACACTATAGATAGGCAAATGTATAACTAATTGTAATAAAGAACGGTGTTCAGTCGGTCAAGAACCGCGCGGCATGCGCCTTTTGAGCGATCTCGATTCCGCGGTCTCGCCTCGCCCGTTTGGCCAATCTACGTGCGCCTGCCAACACAGGTAAAATCGACAATCGTTCTGGCGCCGCGAAGCCCCGCGCGCCTCTCCTTCCCGCCGCTTGCGCGGCACTGAACCGCACCAGATGAAATACAAAGACCTGCGCGATTTCGTCGGCCGCCTCGAGACGATCGGTGAACTGCGCCGCATCTCACAAACCGTTTCACCTGTCCTGGAAATGACCGAGTTGTGCGACCGCGTGCTGCGCGCCGGCGGTCCCGCTCTGCTGTTTGAGAGCAAGGCGCAGCATGCGTTCCCCGTGCTCGGCAACCTGTTCGGCACGCCCCGGCGGGTCGCGCTGGGTATGGGGGTCGACGCGCAGGCAGGTGAAGGTGATGGCGCCGCGCTCGAATCGCTGCGTGACGTGGGCCGCCTGCTCTCCGCATTGAAGGAACCGGAGCCGCCGAAAGGGCTCAAGGACGCCGGCAAACTGCTCTCGCTCGCAAAGGCGGTTTGGGACATGGCGCCCAAAACCGTGAGCGCGCCGCCCTGCCAGGAAATCGTCTGGGAAGGCAACGATGTCGACCTCGCCAGGCTGCCCATTCAGACCTGCTGGCCGGGCGACGCCGGCCCTCTGATTACATGGGGCCTGACCGTGACAAAAGGTCCCAATAAGCCCCGACAAAACTTAGGCATATATCGCCAGCAACTGATCGGACGCAACAAATTGATCATGCGATGGCTCGCCCATCGCGGCGGCGCGCTCGATTTCCGCGAGTTCGCGCTGCAGAATCCAGGCAAGCCGTACCCGGTGGCCGTCGTGCTGGGCGCAGATCCGGCGACGATCCTCGGCGCGGTCACGCCGGTGCCCGACACGCTCTCCGAATACCAGTTCGCCGGCCTGCTGCGCGGCGGCCGCACGGAGCTCGCGAAGTGCCTCACGCCGGGCGTCGACGGCTTGCAGGTGCCCGCCCGCGCTGAAATCGTGCTTGAAGGCTTCATCTATCCGCAGGAGGGCGCGCCCTCGCCCGCTCCCGCAGGCGCGCCGCCGCGGCCGGTCAAAGGCGCTTCGGCGGCCTACGAACATGCGCTGGAAGGCCCGTACGGCGACCACACCGGCTACTACAACGAGCAGGAGTGGTTCCCCGTCTTCACGGTCGAGCGCATCACCATGCGGCGCGACGCGATCTATCACTCCACCTACACCGGCAAACCGCCCGACGAGCCCGCCGTACTCGGCGTCGCGCTCAACGAAGTGTTCGTGCCGCTGTTGCAGAAGCAGTTCACCGAGATCACGGACTTCTATCTGCCGCCCGAAGGCTGCAGCTACCGCATGGCCATCGTGCAGATGAAGAAGAGCTACCCGGGTCACGCCAAACGCGTGATGTTCGGCGTGTGGAGCTTCCTGCGGCAATTCATGTACACGAAGTTCATTGTCGTGGTCGACGAGGACGTGAACATCCGCGACTGGAAGGAGGTGATCTGGGCGATCACCACACGCATCGATCCGGCACGCGACACGGTGCTGGTGGACCGCACGCCGATCGACTACCTGGATTTCGCGTCGCCCGTGGCCGGACTCGGATCGAAAATGGGTCTCGACGCCACCAACAAATGGCCGGGCGAAACCGATCGCGAATGGGGCCGCCCAATCGTCATGGACGCCGCGGTCAAACAGCGCATCGATTCCTTGTGGAACGAGTTGGGCCTCTAAGGCAGGCCGTACAACCAGCATGAAATAACAGAACGAACGGAGCAGTTGCGCGGATGCATGCCTTTTCAATGATGTCGGATGGATTTTTTCTGTCGTTGTCGCTGTGTCTGGATATCGGTCTCGTGAACGTCGCGATGATTTCCCTGACGCTTTCGCATGGCTTCAAACCGGGCTTCTGGCTCGGCCTCGGCTCGTGTATCGGCGATCTGATCTACGCGGCGCTCGCGCTCGCGGGCATGGCTGCGTTACTGCAGTTCGAATCGGTGCGCTGGGTAGTGTGGATTGGTGGCGCGGCAATCCTGCTTTTCCTGACCTGGAAGATGGCGCGCGAAGCAATGTACCCGGCCACGGCGCCCGCGGTGGCCGGCGAGGCGGACGGTGAAGCGGACGGCAAGGCGCCGCATCTGTCCGCGTGGCGCGGGTTTTTGCGCGGCGTCTTGCTGGCGGTGTCGTCGCCTTCGGCGATTCTCTGGTTCGCGGCCGTAGGCGGCGCGCTGATCGCGAAAGCGGGTGCCACGAGCGTGACGACCGCACCGGTGTTTCTCGGTGGATTCTTTCTCGGCGGTCTGTGCTGGACGATCTTTATCTGCGGACTCGGCAGCCACGGACGCAAACGCGCGGGCACCGGTTTGCTGCGCGCCTGTCACGTGCTGTCGGCGCTGCTGTTCGCTTACTTCTCGTATAGCGTGATCGTCAACGGGTATCGCGATCTGATCGTGCAAACCGCGCACGCGGCAAGCTGATATAACAACGGCTCGCGCCGTTCGAGCCGTGTTCGATCAAGCGTCACATATCAGGTCATAGGGTCCCGCGAGCGCAACAACAGCCGCCCCGACGTATCAGGCGAGATACTGCGCGAGCTTTTCCAGATCGACGTTGCCGCCGCTGACCACCACGCCGACACGCTTGCCCTTCACCGGCACGATGCCGTTGAGCACCGCCGCCGCGGCGAGACAACCCGTCGGCTCGACCACGATCTTCATGCGCTGCGCGAAAAAGCGCATCGTGTCGATCAGTTGCCCGTCGCTGACCGTTTCGATCCGCGCAACCAGCTTGCGGATGATCGCAAACGTGTAGTCGCCCAGATGCGTGGAGGCGGCGCCGTCGGCGATCGTGCGCGGCGTGTCGATATGCACGATCTCGCCGCGCGCCAGCGACTGCTGGCCGTCGTTACCCGCCTCCGGCTCGACGCCGATCACCGTGCACGCCGGGCTCAACGCCGCGGCGGACAACGCGCTGCCGCTGATCAGCCCGCCGCCGCCGAGGCACACGAACAGCATGTCGAGCGGGCCGGTTTCCTCGATCAGTTCTTTCACCGCCGTGCCCTGCCCGGCGATCACATGTGGATGATCGTATGGTGGAATCAGCGTCATGCCACGCTCTCCGGCGAGACGCCGGCCGATCTCTTCGCGGTTCTCGGTGTAGCGGTCGTAGGTGATCACTTCGCCGCCGTAGCCTTTGGTTGCCGCGACTTTGGCGGCCGGTGCGTCGTGCGGCATGATGATCGTCGCGCGAATGCCGGCAAGCCGCGCCGACAATGCAATTGCCTGCGCGTGGTTACCCGACGAATACGTCAGCACGCCGGCTTTGCGTTGCTCCGCGTCGAAATGCGAGATCGCGTTATAGGCACCGCGAAACTTGAAGGCGCCCATGCGCTGAAAATTCTCGCACTTGAAGAACACCGACGCGCCCGTTCGTTCGTCAAACGTGCTCGAGGTCAGCACGGGAGTGCGGTGGGCGACGCCTTCAAGACGCGCAGCGGCGTCGAGTACGTCGTCGAAAGTGGGAGCGGGAAGCGCTTGCATCGGCGAAACTCTCCAGAGCGGTGGCGAAACAGCCATTCTCCCAGCTTCGACGAAGGTTTGGAACGTTGAACGCGCAGCAAAAATACAAACGGCGTAACCCGGCGATCAAGCCGGCGTTACGCCGTCAGCACAACCTTATGCCTGCAAAGAGCGATCAGCGGCGATAGTAGCCGTGGCCGTAGTAACCGCGGTAGTAGCCGTGATGATAATAAGGACGGCCATAGCCACCGTAGTATCCGCCCACCACCACCGCAGGCGGCGGAGCGTAGACGACCGGCGGCGCGTAGACCGGCGGAGGCGGCGCGTAATAGACCGGAGGCGGCGCGGCATACACCGGATAAGCCGGCGCGATCGGAACCCCGATGCCGATACCCACAGAAACGTGCGCCTCAGCGGCACTGGCAAGTCCCAAGCCGAGTGCTGCGGCAACGACAAACGGAACGATCTTTTTCACTTTTATTCTCCTAGCGCGGCCCACCAAGGTCGCCGACTTTGCATGCCCTGCATGCCATGAAATTAATGTATCGAAAAAGACCGGGCGTATCTGTTCGCATTTGTTGCAAATTGCAATTGCCCACAAAAGCTTGTAATTAGCGCTGAGGCAATGCGCCGCACACGCGCCTCGCAAAGCACTGAAAACTCAGGGATTGCGCCTGGAGGAACGGAGCCGGGCGGGGCGCGATACGCCCGGGCGGGCGCAACGCATTCGCGTCCAGTAATCTTTGATTACAAATTAGCTTCAATCCTGACGCCATTGATCGACGCGCCAAATGAAAAATGCCCGGCCAATGGACCGGGCATTTCTTATCCGCGAAAGACGCCGTTTCAGCCAACCTTCACATAGGCAAATTCGCGGGACACGCTCGGCGGGACGTAGGCGCCGCTGATCCGCACCCGTGGCGTCAGGCGCTTTTTCTGGTCCCACCAGCGACGGCGCTGTGCATGCGTCAGGAACCGCAAGTGCTTTCGGTAAGAAAAAATATTCATCGTGATACCTCCCGAATCTGACTGCGAGACGAAATACCCAGAACAGCAACTGCCAAACCGGCTAACAAAGCCAATGCGGCCATTGTGAGCAGTTTTCAAGCCCACGGGGCGCATGGCGCCACATGACCGGCTAAACGCGCCATATCGCGCGCGCACTGATCGGACCAAAGTCGCCGTCAGGCCGCGCCGCAGGCGTGACGGATGCGCGATACTTCTGCTTTCCCGGTCAAATATTCCGTCTGGAGCAGGCAACCATGTCCCAGTCCCCTCTGCCGCGCCTCGGTTTCATCGGCGCGGGCCGGCTCGCGCGTTGTCTGGCGCTGAGCTTTTCACGAGCCGGTTATCCGGTCACGGCAGTGGCGAGCCGCTCGGCGGTCTCGGCCGGCCGGCTCGCCGGTCAAATCGGGCATTGCGCGGTATTCGACGATCCTCAACAGGTGGTCGACGCCGCTGATATCGTCTTTTTAGCGGTTCCTGACGACAGCATCGGTACGTCAGCACACACACTCCGGTTCATTCCGGACCGCGCGGCTGGCCCGCGCGGCAAGGCGCTCGTGCATTGCAGCGGCGCCTCGCCGGTCGAATTGCTCGCCCCGGCGCGTGACCAGGGTGCCGCGATCGGCGGTTTTCATCCACTGTACCTGTTTAGCGGCGACCTCGCCGACCTCGAGCGCATCGCCGGCTGCTCGGTGACGATCGAAGCCGACGGCGTGCTCAAGGACGAATTGACGGCGCTGGCCGTCGCGCTGCGCTGCCATCCGCTGTCGATTCCACCGGGCGGCCGCATGCTTTATCACGCTGCCGCGCACTACGCCGCCAGCTTCGCGCTGTGCAGCCTCGCGGAATGCGTCGCGCTGTGGCGCACGCTCGGTTTTGCCGAAGACGACGCGCTGCGCGCCTTGCTGCCGATGCTCTCCGGCACCATCGAAACCGCTCGCGACAAAGGTCTGCCGAACGCACTCGCCGGCCCCGTGTCGCGAGGCGACACGGGCGTGGTGCGCAAGCAGCTGGCGTTGCTGGAAGGGCTCGGGGGCGACCATGCCGCACTCTACGGATTGCTGACGCGCCGCGCGGTGGAACTGGCTGAACGGCGCGCCACGCCGCCCGCCGCGATCGAAGCCATCGCCCAGACCGTGGAAGAATCGCTCAGCCGGTCGCTGAATCAGGCCGCAGCAGGTGCAAGCGTCAAGTAAGGCGTGATAATGTGACGTCCGGCGCCGCGCGCAATCCGCCAGCGCCGCGCATCGGGACCAACAGACGAGAACGCACAATGATCAAGGTCAGCATCCTTTATCCGTATCGGGAAAACGGCCACTTCGACGTGGACTATTACTGCGTCACGCATATGCCGCTCGCGGCGAAGCTGTTCGGGCCGTCCCTGAAAGGCTGGTCGGTCGACGTCGGCATCAACGCCGGGCCACCCGGAACGCCGCCGCCGTATGTCGCCGCGGGTCATTTCCTGTTCGACAGCACGGACGATTTCTATAAGGTCTCCAAGTCGGCTTCCGAACAACTGATGGCTGACATTCCGAACTACACCGACGCCGGCAACGGCACAACCCTGATCAGCGAGATCAGGATTTCCGTGTGATGCCCGGCGGACGCGGCACGAATGCGAGCCTGTAATACGTAATACCGATAGCCGTCGTCGAACGTGAACTGCAAGCCGTGGCATCGCGGCACCGCATGGCCGCTCGAGACGACGCATAACGCGCCCTGCCGCAGTGAGGGCGCGGGCAATCCAAATGAAACCGCCGGCGCGCCGATCGGAAAGCGCCGGCACCCTGCGGCCGGTCGGCGGCCGTCATCCGAAGGATAAGGACACGAGATGTTTGGCGATATCGCCCGTTTTCTGCTCAATACCGTCTTCACGCTGTTCGGCGCGGCGCTGTTGCTGCGCGCCTGGCTGCAGGTCGTGCGCATGCCGCCCTACAACCCTGTTACGAACGCCGTGCTCCAGGCTACCAACTGGATCGTTCTGCCGTTGCGGCATATCCTGCCGAGCACGCGCAAGATCGACTGGGCGAGCCTTGTCGCCGCCCTGATCGCGGCGATCGTCTATGTGGTGCTGATGGTGGTCCTGACCGGCGCCGATCCGCTCACGCTGCTGCCGACACTGCTGATCGTCGCGGTGCTCACGCTGATCAAATGGGCGCTGAATCTGATCATCTGGATGACGATCCTGATGGCGCTGCTGTCATGGCTCAATCCACGCTCGCCCGCCATGCCGATTCTGTACCAGCTGACAGCGCCGTTTCTGAATCCGCTGCGCCGCGTAGTGCCGCAACTCGGTGGCATCGACCTCTCGCCAATTCTGCTGTTCGTGATCGTGCAGGTGTTGCTGATGGTGGTCACCCGCGCGGCCGTGCAACTGACTTACTTCGTGATCTGACGCCTCCCGCTGCCAGCCGCATTCAGCCGCCGCCCTCACAGGCGGCGGCTTCGCTTCATGTTTCGCTTATTGCTTCGTCAACTGACCGTAGGCGACCGTCGTGTTGGTCGCTGTCTTGATCATGAAGAAAATCGTGCGGACGTACAGGTTGCTGCCCGTGATCGGCAGGAACGTAATCGCGGCATTGCCGGAGTAAGTCGCGCCGGATTTCAGCGTGCAGGACGCGGTCGTGCCGGTCACGCTCAACGTGTAAAGGTTCTTCGCCGACGACGGCGTGGCGAGCAACAGCGTTCCGGAGACCGGGCAATTGCTGAGGGTCCCGCTTAGCGTGCCGTCGCTTGCAATCGTCAGCGACGACCCGGTTTCCGCCCACGTGCCGGCCACGCTCGACTGCGTCACGGCGAGCGCATTCGCGGCGTCGTAGTTCCACGAGAGGTTCACCGTGTTGCCGTTCTCGACGTAGGTGCCGGTGAAGGTCTGCTTGTTGACGAAAGAACCTGAACCGGAGGTCGTCGGATAGTAGAAGTTCGAGATGAACGCGGTGCCCGAGGTGAGCGTCCAGTTCGGCGAAGTGGCCGCGATCAGGCCGAAGAACTGCGAGATGCCGAAACCGGCCACCGTATCCAGGTAAGAGACGTTGCCCTGCGGATCGATGAGCGCCGTGGTCTTGTCGACGCCGGACTGGGCGACCCAGATACCTTCCACACCGTTGCCCGTGGCGGCGGCCGAACCGCTCTGCGGGCTGGACAGACTCGGCAACGGCTCACCGTTGAGCGCCGCCGACGAAGCCGGCGCGCTTGCCGGAGCGGGAGCGCTCGCCACCGACGGCGACGAAGCGCTGCCGGCCGAAGGCGTCGGCGTCGGCGTCGGCGTCGCATTGCCCCCGTCGCCACCACCACCGCCGCAAGCTGCCAGAGCGAGCGAAGCGAGCAGAGATGACGTCAATTTAGCCTTGTTTTTCATATCCATTTTTGTTTTCTGGGGCGATTGCACAGGCGATCAGATTCGCTGTGTCGCGCCCGTTCGTAGTTAGTTAGTAATTTGATCTCGATGTTTGCTGTCAGCGCCAGTTCGATAAATCATTCCAGCAATCCGCTTGACAGAATCAAATCGCATTAATTGCTGTAACAACTGGAAAGGGCGCTAGGGGAGTAAACGGCGGGATTTCAACAAGCTTTAATATTTATTCGAATTTTTTGAAATCAGCCCTTTGATGCCAACGAATATGATGCAGAACGAATTAACATCGGATTTGGGCGGGTTGTTCTAATGAATTAGTTTCGTATTAATATGCGCTTCGACCTGCGTTCAATTTCCGCTAACTGATTGGCAATCGGCACATTTGTGTTGCGACTCGGTTTGCACGGCCATCGCGCCCGCGATGATGCGAGACGAAGGCCGGTTGCGATTGCCCGCATGGCAAGTCTGCGGCGCGTGGGAGATTTCGCAGAGACGACCGAGATCGCAGGAGACATTCACCACGCAGTGACGCGGAATACGCCGTTCCTCGCACAAGAATTTTCGCAACAGACAAGCTTTCCGATTGGGGCCAACCTCCGGACAACCGCCACGTTTGCCAAATCATGCGAAACGCGCGTAGAATGACGAGCTCTGCGGGCGTCGTATAATGGTAATACCCTAGCTTCCCAAGCTAGAGCCGTGGGTTCGATTCCCATCGCCCGCTCCAGGTGATTCTCCACACCCCCACGGGTGAATTTGGGAAGCCCCTAAGATCCTGATATTTAAGTGAATTTTTGGTCTTTGCTTCGCTGGCAATCAGTGAAATCTGCCCGCAGCTTACCCAAGCAAGTACATTTTTCGGTCGCAACAATGCGGTATCCGACGCACCGCATTGTTGCGACCTGAAGGTCGGCGCTGAAGCAGCCGCGACTCCTGTCCCATCTAATCTGGGAGTTTGGAGTATGACACTCACTGATCTGCATGCCCGCAACGCGAAAGCAACGGGCAAGAACTACACCTTGGGCGACTACGATGGCCTGTCGTTCTTCGTCCCGCGAAAGGGCAGCAAGGCGTGGCACTTCCGCTACCACTGGCTGGGAAAGCAGTCGCGGATGTCGCTGGGCATGTACCCCGAACTGGGCTTGCGCGATGCTCGGGCCATGCGGGATGAAGCGCGAACGCTGATTGACAAGGGCATCAACCCTAGAATCGCGCGTAAGCAGAAGCAGTAGGCTGCTCGACTGGCGGATGAGCACACCTTCATCGCGGTGTACGAAAAGTGGCTGGCCTACCGAGCGCTGGCCCTCGAGGAAGGACGACAGAGCACGCTGGCGCAGATCCGGCGGGCGTTCAAGAAGGACGTCATCCCGCCACTGCGTCAAATGACCATCCACGAGATCACGCGGCATCACCTATTGGAAGCGGTCGGGCGGATCGAAAGCGCGGGTCGTTGTCGGTGGCCGAGAAGGTTCGCACCTAGTTCCGGCAGTTGTTCGGATATGCCAATGTGATCGTACCGGGCATGGAGAACAACCCGGTACGGAATCTGCGTGTGGTCACGGTCCCCTTGCCGTCGGTTCAGCACAACCCGTTCTTGCGAATGGAGGAAATACCTTCGTTCTTGCGAGTCTTGCATACCTACCAGGGAAGCCAGGTGACGCAGTTGGCCGTCCGCCTGCTGCTGCTCACCGGCGTACGCACAGGCGAACTGCGGCTGGCCACACCGGCCCAGTTCGATCTGGAGCGAGGGCTATGGATCATCCCTGCAGCGTCGCTCAAACAGCGCATGACGCTGACCCGTAAACAGCGCAAGCGTGTGGATGACACCCCCTACATCGTGCCCTTGTCGAGCCACGCGCAAGAGATCGTCAAGCAACTGCTGAATGACTTCAAGCCTGCTCAAAAAGTATCTGTTCCCAAGCGCGCTGCGGCTGACGGACCGCATGAGCGAGAACACCGTCAACTTCGCCCTGAAACGAATGGGCTTCGACGGTCGGCTGACCGGGCATGGGTTGCGTGCAACGATGTCGACAGCCTTGAGCGAGATCGGCTATCCCAAGGCATGGGTAGATGCTCAACTGTCACATGCAGATCCGAATCGCATCAGAGCCACCTACAACCACGCGCAATATGTGGGACAGGTCAGACCACGACAAATACCACCAACGCGTGCTGCACGAGCGCAGTATCCTCACGAGCATCGCCCGCCGTGGTCACCCGCACGGCAGTGGCCTCGGGAAAGTCCGCTGGGTTGTCGAGCGTACACATGCCTGTTGCATCATTTCCGTCGTCTGCGTATTCGCTTTGAGCGTCGCGCTGACATTCACGAAGCGTTCCTCAAACTCGGCTGTTGCTTGATCTGCCGGAACATTCTTCAGCGCGTGCAGCAGTCTTTATGAAACCGCCTCTTAATGGAATCATTCAAAGCCCTGCGCCTAAATTGCCGCAGCTAAGTCGCTTCCAACCTTTGATTCCATGTCAATTTGACTCAGTGGGGCCTTCACTCCTCAGTTCAGCAAACTTGGCAGCCATGGTCGGGTTCCCGCGTGTCAGTTTCTTGACGGTGAGGTCTTCGGCCTTGTCGTTAGCCAGGCGCAGATTGTTGGCCGATTCGTAGAGCGCATCTTTGGTTTTTTCCAGATCCTTGATGGCTTCGTCGATGCGTTTGACAGCTTCCTCGAAACCGTCGGAGGCAAGACGCCAGTTGCGGCCAAACGAGGTCTTGAAGTCTTCCAGCTGATTCTCAAAGCGAGTGATATCCACGTTCTGCGCTTTCACCAAGGCCAGTTCGGACTTGTAGTGCAGCGAGTTCATGGCCGCATTGCGCAGCAGCGTGATCATAGGAATGAAGAACTGCGGCCGCACCACGTACATCTTTGGGTAGAGCGGTGCGAGACATCGACGATGCCGCTGTTGTAGAGCTCGTTATCAGGCTCCAACAGCGAAACCAGCACCGCGTATTCACAGCCTTTTTCGGGCCTGTCATTAATTTCGTGTTCAAGGCATATGATGCTCTCCAGGAAAAGATATGCCTCGCAAACCGAAAACCCCGCCAGCAGAGCTGCCGGTAATTCCCGCTGAACGGCTGGAGCAGTTCGGCAACGGCCCAATGACGGCCGAAGCCATCAACGCCGCCACGCTGGCTGGCCCTGAAGAAGGCCTTGATTGAGCGGGCGCTGGGCGGAGAAATGAATCACCACCTCGGCTATCCGTCCGGCGCGGCCTGGCCGGTGGCCGTGACCAACCAGCGCAATGGCAAGAGCGCCAAGATGGTTCTGACCGAGGATGGGCCGATCCGCATCGAGGTGCCGCGCGACCGCGACGGCAGCTTCGAACCGCTGCTGATTCCCAAACATGAACGACGCTTCACGGGCTTCGACGACAAGATCGTCGCCATGTATGCCTGGAGCACGACCGTGCGCGAGATTCAGGGCTTTGTGTTGGAACAGTACGGCACGGAGGTCTCGCCTGAGTTCATCAGTTCGGTTACCGACGAGGTGATGAGCGAAGTCACTGCATGGCAGGCCCGGCCCCTCGAACCGATGTACCCGGTTGTGTTCTTCGACGCGCTGCGCGTGAAGATCCGCGAGGATGCCGTTGTGCGCAACAAGGCCGTCTATCTGGCGCTGGGCATTCTGCCCAACGGTACAACGGTACGCGCGACATCCTGGGCCTGTGGATCGAGAAGGACGAGCTGACTTCTGCACAGCCAGCGCTGCCGGCACGCCTCGCCTGCCGCGTCGATGTGCTATTTTGCTCCGAGGCAAAGGGGGAGGAAATGGCAGATTCAGGGAGGATGCGGCAAGTCGACGCTTTCGGAACGGTAGCTAGTTCGCATGGTGAGCTTGTGATCAGACAAAAATCAAATTGACCATGAGCACACAGGACACATTCGCCTTGTATGAAGACTTGCGTGCTCGCAAGGAGGAGCCGGCTTGGCGTCTTCTGGCGACGCAACAGTCGCCGGCAATCTGCACATGCCTGCACGTGCTCTTCCTGTCCGAGCGTACCTTGCCGTCGTCGGCATTCCACGAGCGACTGCACCGGCAACTTGAAATCGTTCGGCGCGCCGGCGCCGACCTGCCCAAGCTGGCAGCCGACTACTCCAGCGACTGGATTGCGGAAGGTTGGTTGCGGCGGGATTTTCCTCATGGCGCGACTGAAGAGATGTTTGAGCTGACGGCGCCTGCCGTTGATGCCACCCGCTATCTCATGCGGCTGAGCCGCCCGCGTGCCACGGCCACCGAGAGCCGACTCGCCTCCGTCGTCCAACTGCTGCAGACGCTGGCTGAGGAGACGGATAACAACCCCGAGACCCGCCTAGCTGGCTTGCTGGCGGACCGCGACGCCTTGAACGCACAAATCCAGGCCGTGCGTTCTGGCAAAGTCACCCAGTTGCCACCCGAACGGGCAATTGAGCGCGCCCGTGAGGTGCTGACGCAGTCCAACGAGCTGCTAGAGGACTTCGTCCGAGTGCAGGAGTCGCTCGCTGCCATTAATCTGCAGTTGCGGCGTGAGCTAGTGGAAAACGACGGCGCGCGGGCCGATACGCTCGAGCGCATTTTCGACGGCATCGATGTCATCAAGCAGACCGAGGCTGGGCGCGCGTTCGACGCCTTTTGGCGGATGTTGGTCGACCCAGTAGCATCCACCAGATTCGAGGCGGCGCTGACCCAGGTCATCACCCGCTCGTTCCTGGGCTCCATGGATGCTACTGAGCGTCGCTCACTGACGAAGCTCAAAAGTCGGATGGTGGAGCGGGCGGCGGACGTGCACACAGTGCAGGCAACCTTCGCCTCAGGCCTGCAGTCGTTCGTCCGCAGCCGAGAATTTCGTGAGCAACGCCGCCTGGTCGCTCTTCTCCGCTCCGCAACGGTCGCAGCCATGGCCGCCGCAGAGGACATTCGGCCCACTCAGAAGGTCGATGCGTTCCTTTTCCGGACAAGCGCCGCCATACGGTCTGTGTCGCAGTGGATGCTCCACGACCCGACTGCGCATGTCGTGGATGCCACAATGACCGAAATCGAGAGCAGCGACGCCCGCCTTGAGGACATCGAGGAGCTGGTGCAGCGTTCGGAAATCGACATGCGCTCCTTGAAACGCAACCTCGTTGCGGCGCTCGGCTTGGCCGATGGCCCCATCAGCATTGCCCATGTCCTCGAGCGTTTCCCTGCTGAGCAAGGCCTGGGTTCGGTCGTCGGCTACATACACTTGGCAACTCGCCATGCCGAACCCACGGAGAGACGCGAACGCGTTCGCTGGGAAGGTGGCGACGGCATTTGGCGAAGCGCAGATGCACCGCTTTTCTACTTCTACAAGGAATGCATCGATGAGCTTCGAGAGTGAACAATCGGCGGCAAGTCGGCCACCATTTTTTCCTGGCTCATCCCGGAGCCCGGGATCGTCCGAAGAGATGCCTGCGAACCTGCCGTCGAATGTTGCCCACTGGCTGGATACGGCAGACAACGACGAGCCTGCGAAGCCCGCCGCCCCACCATCGACGCTGCTGTTCAACGGGGACACCGGCAATCTACGGCTGGACACGCGCCGGTGCCTGGTCAGTCTGCTGAACGGCCCCAGCGTAGATGGCCGACGGCAAGCCGGGTTGTGGTCAGTGCTGCTGCGAGACCGCGAGGTCATCCAGACCTACCTCCACAACATCTTCTTGGACCTAGTCGTCGACATCGCCCAGCAGGTCGCTTTTGTACGCCAGGTACCGGACGAGAGCGAGACGGACATCCCCATCTTGCTTCGCCGCCACCAACTGACGCTGGTTGAGTCGGCCCTGGTGCTGTTCCTACGCCAGCGCCTGACCGAGGCGGACTCAGCCAACGAACGCGCGGTGGTGTCCACCGAGGAGATGGTCGAGCACCTCTCGCTCTTCGACCAGGCTCGCAATACCGACCTCGCGCGCTTCGACCGACAGTGCGACGGCGCCATCAAAAAGTGCAAGGCGCTCAACCTCATCCGCCCCATTCGCTCAAGCGCCACGCGTTTCGAGGTCTCACCGACGCTAAAGCTGCTGTTCAATGCCGAGGACATCCAGGCCCTGACCGCCGCGTACGAGGCGCTCAAGAGCGCACCTGGTGGCACCAGTGAGTTGACCATGGACCAGGCCATCGCCGAAGGCGAGCGTGAGGCCGACGAAGACGAAGATGAGTGACCATGACGACAACTTCCAAAACGACACTGCTCCCTGACTTCGACCTGCCGCCTACGCCGCCAGACGGCCCGGACAATGTGCGCCTAAAGCGAGAGCGTGAGGAGCAGTTCCGGCTGGTTCGAATCCAGAGCTACAACTGGGGCACGTTCCACGGCCTGCTGAAGCTGGACGTCTCCGAGAAGGGGATGCTGTTCATCGGCCCGTCCGGCTCGGGCAAGTCGACCATCTTCGACTCACACGCAGCGCTGCTCACGCCTCCCCGCTGGGTGCACTTCAATGTCGCCGCGCGGGAAAGCGAATCGAAGCAAGACCGCTCTGACCTGACGTACCTGCGCGGTGTGTGGGGAGAGCAGACGGCCAACACTGGCGAGATAGCACAGCAGCAGTTGCGTCCCGGCCCAACCTGGTCGGCAATTTCCGAGGTCTACCGAAACGGACTGGGCCAGGTCATCACGCTCGTCCACGTGTACTGGATCAAGGGCACGTCCAACCAGCGAAAGGACGTGCACAAGCGCTTCATAGTCGCGGAGCGTCTGCTCGACCTCACAGAGCTCTTGTTCTTTCCCGACTCTGGCTTTAACGCACGGCGCTTCAAGTCTGACCTACCCGATGTCTGGGACACAGATTCCTTCCCGGAGTATCAGGAGCGCATGCGCTCCCGTCTGGGCATCGAGACCGAGAACGCACTGAAGCTCTTGCATAAGACGCAGTCTGCAAAGAACCTCGGCAGCCTGACCGACTTCCTGCGGGACTTCATGCTGGATGAGCCCAAGACTCAGGACATGGCTGACCAGTTGGTCACCCAGTTCGAGCGCCTGGAAAATGCACACAACGAGGTGGTGTCAGCAGCGCGGCAAATCGCCACGCTGTTGCCAGCTCGCGAGTTCAATCTGGAACGGCAGAAAAAGCTCTCAGACAAAGGTCGCTTGGATGAGGCCCGCATGGGCATCGACCACGTCGCCAAGGAGATGCTCCAATCGCTGCGTGTTGAGCGCAGGGACACCCTCGAAGCCAAGCTGGCAGGCGAACAGGCTCAGGAGCTGGCACTCGAACAAGCGCTCGCGGCCGTCAGGACGACAGTCCAGGGGTTGAAGCAGAGGCGTGATGGCTTGGGTGGCCAGCAGTTGGCGGCCCTCGAGGCATCCAAGGTCAGTGCCGAACGTGACGAAGGCGAGCGGAGCCAACGATATGGCAAGGTCGCTGAGGCCTGCAAGGCGCTGGGCTTTACCGTACCCGCCAAGGCAGAGGGATATGCCGAGCTGGTCACCCAAGGACGGCGAGAACTGCCCTCTGCCGCCTCTGGCGCGGGCGACACCGCGCAGAAGCAAGACGCGCTTGCTGTGCAGAAGCATGAGCTTGACAAGGAGCGCTCGACCATCCTCAGCGAACTGGCCGTCCTCGCACGGATGCCCGGCTCGAAGATGGGCGCAGACCTCATAACCATGCGAAAGCTCATCACGGACGGCCTCGGCTACGACGAGGGGGCGCTGCCGTTCGCCGGCGAGCTCATCGAGGTCGAGCCATCTGAGAAGGGTTGGACTGGCCCGGTCGAGCGAGTGCTCAGGAATTTCTCCCGGACGATGCTTGTACCCGACAACTTGCATGCCGCGGTTGCCAAGTTCATCAACAGCACGAACCTCCGAGGCCGACTGGTCTATCTGCGGGTGATGCGGCAGCCGCCAAGGACGCCTGCTCCCAAGCCGAACGGCGTCTATCGGAAGATCAAGGTCTCCGACGGCCCGTTCCAGGACTGGGTTGAGACGGAGTTGCTCCAAAGCTATGACGCCGAATGCGTCGAGACCGAACGCGACCTCGAAGATGTGGTCTTCGGCATCACGCGCGCTGGATTGCTCAAGACGGGTGGTCGCAGGCACGAGAAAGACGACCGCTCGGATATCAACAACACCCGCAACTGGGTGCTCGGCGGCGATACCCGTTCGAAGGCCTTGGGGCTGCAAGACCGTGAACGCGAGCTGACCGACGCCATCGACGGTGTTGAGGCTCAGCTCGAGCAGCTCCGCAAGAAGGAGCTGGCACGCCTGAACCGCGCGCTGCACTGGCAGACCCTGGTCAATTTCAGCTGGAATGAGATCGACCATCGTGGAGCGGCGCTTCTTGTGGCCCAGTTCGACACACAGATTCAAGAGCTGCGCGCGACGACGCCCGATCTGGACATCCTCGAGGTCAAGATTGTGGTCGCGGCAGAGAGCGAGGCAACGGCCGAGAAGAAGTACAAGGCCCAGTCGCAGGCGTCCATGGCGGTCCAAATCAAGTTGAACGAGCTGCGAGAGGAACTGGAGAACGTTTCCAAGCTAGCTCTTACGTCTCCCACCCCCTTGCAACGCGAGACGTTTCTCCAGAAGCTCGATGGAGCCGGACGCAAGCCGACCATCGAGTCGATGCCTGATGACGTCCGGTTCGTGGACCGCGAAATTGGCAAGGACATCGGCACCCTGGAGAGCGAGGCCGCCAGGCTGCTGACCCGCATTGAAGCCAAGTTCGCGGACTACGCACGCACTTGGGAAGCGGAGTCGGACGGGCTGGACTCGACGATGGCCAGCTACGACGAGTTTGACGCCAAGCTCACGCGGCTTCAGGTCGACGACTTGCCACGATTTGAGAAGAAGTTCAAGGACTTACTCAATGAGCAGAGCAATCAGCACATCGCATTGCTCTCAGACCGGTTGGAGCAGGAGCGCCGGGACATTTCGGACCGGATGGACACTGTCAACGAGAGCCTCAGGCAGGCCGAGTACAACGAGGGCACGCATCTGGTCATCGAGGTCGAAGAGACCACCCCGCCCGAGGCGCAAGAACTGAAATCGGAGCTCCGTGCCGCCTTGAGTCACTCCTTGAGCATGGACGACAAGGTGGCCGAGGCACGCTTCCAGAGCATGAAACGCCTCATCAAGCGACTGGCCAGCCAAGAGCCGCAGCATGTAAACTGGAAGAAGCTAGCGCTCGATGTTCGACTCCATGTCGAGTTCGTAGCTCGAGAGCTCGATGAGGAAGGCCGCGAAGTACAAACTCACCGCAGCGGTGCAGGCAAGTCAGGTGGCCAACGGCAGAAGCTGACGGCGACCTGCTTGGCCGCGGCACTGCGATATCAGCTCGGCGGCCCAGGCCGGGTGCTCCCCACCTTCAGCACAGTGTTCCTCGACGAGGCCTTTGACAAGGCAGACGCGGACTTCACTGATGCGGCAATGAAGATTTTCAAGTCGTTCGGCTTCCAACTCATCATCGCTACGCCCATCAAGTCGGTCATGACCATCGAACCCTACGTGGGGGGAGCCGTCTACATCCATATCAAGGACCGCATGCATTCGCGTGCGCTCGTGCTGCCCTACGACGACGAGACGCAGAGCATCGACTACAGGCAGATTGACGGCTCGAGCGCCAACGATGAAAAGTCCTGAGGAGGTCACCAAGTGGGTCAGGCAGCGCTACCAGCGCCAACGTTGGGCCTGGCTTGACGGGGGCGGCGCCTGGCCGCTCCAAGTGAGTCTTGACCTTCCGACCCAGAAGGTCGCGCTTGCCGACCCTAGCGCTGTCCGCACATGGTCGTCTTCCTGGGCGGACTGGCTCGCTGTCCACCCTGCCGATGCGTCTCGACCACTGCCAGAGCTTTTGACGGCCACGGTCGCCTGGCGCAACATGGGCGAACAGACTCTGCCCGGCGCCTTGGCCTTCTCTTCTCCGGAGTGTGTGGCCGACTACTGCGGAGACGGCAAGGTCTGGCGCCGCATCGTCTCCCGACGGGCCACGATGCTGGCCCGGTGGCCCGCACTGCATGCTTCAGGGTTTGGGTCCAACTACACCGCTCTGGGCGAATTCAAGGACGAGGACTTCGAGCGACTGCTTGCCGTGCTGGAGTGGCTGGTCGCTAACCCGAAGTCAGGCATCTACTTGCGCCAACTGCCGGTCCCCAACATCGACACCAAGTGGATTGACCTCCAACGACGAGGTGTGGTCGCCGACCTGTTCAGCCGCATCATCAAGCCGCAAGCCGCCCTCCAGGCTGTCCAGTCGTTCGTGGAGGGTGAAGGCGCAGAAATCGACGCCACCGGCCAGGCATACTCCATTGAAAAGGAAAGTTCGAACTTCTACGACACCTGCGGGTTGCTACGTCCTCCCGTAAAACTTCGCATCCTGATCTTGTGCCCAAAGTTGAGAACGCAAGTCGGGGGCCTGCGAGACATCGAGGCGACCATCGAGGACTGGGCACAATTGCAGCTCAAACCGCGCCAGCTTCTGGTCGTCGAGAACAAGGACACATGCCTGGCTATGCCAGACGTCGACGGTGTCGTCGCGGTCATCAAGCTTGGGAACGCCGTCGCATTGGTGACCAGAATCGCCTGGCTCGTGCGTGTGCCGGTACTGTATTGGGGCGACATCGACACCTACGGATATTCAATACTGGTTCAGGCTCGCAAGAAGTTGCATGACGTGCGCTCTGTGCTCATGGACCGCAGCACCGTCGAAACCCACCTTGACCGCCTCGTCGAAGAAGGACAGCAAACGAAGTCCATCGACCGGTCGCTCCTGACTGCGGCCGAACTCGATGTCTACGACGCGCTTCTCGCGCACGACTGGGGTACATCAAGGCGCCTCGAGCAGGAACGCCTAGAGTGGCCGAGTGCGCTTCGCACTGTCTTGTCCGCTCTCCACCAACGCGAATCGAAAAGTGCATGAACCGTGCATCTAAATCAACATCGGTCCGTGAAGGTCACGTTCATGCGGTCGCGTCTGAAACCGCCTGCGGCAGGCACAGGCAATCCCAATTCCTCACAAAGCGAAGGGAGCATCGCGTGCGTGCCAGCGTCTTTCAGTGCCGTGACGAGCGGCTCCAGCAAGCCGCGAAGTTGCGCGTAGTCCACGGGTGACTCACCCCCGCAGCGCCATAGCGCGTAGCAGCGCGTCGATCTGTCCAAACGCGTCCTGCTGCCACTGATCGGGCGTGCGATCGCCCAGTGCCTGCGTGTCTTCGACGAAGCGTCTCACGCACGTGGGACCGTACCCATCGAAGGCGTCGAACTTGTCGGCAATGTGCAGAAAGCCGCGCTCGCCGCTGGCATGTCCCAGCAGTGGGCGACATTCCTGCGCCAGCGCCTCGATGCCAGCGGGATAGTTCCGCACGCAATAATAGATGTCGTAGGCGTCCTTCTGCTTGTAGCGGCCTGCCAGCGCATGGCCCTTCATTGCCAGTAGAGCGGGGATGGAGCACACCGCGATCTCTACGCGGTTCGTCCCTCCGTCCGGCATCGATCCGGCCACGGCCACCAGTTGATAGAACCGCATCGCCAGATCGGCACCATCCGCCCGTTGCACGGCAAAGTCGCTAATCAGGGGAGGATTGTTCCTGACGATCTCTGCGTCACGCGGCATCAAGAAATCGACCACAACGTCGATCGCTTCTCCGCCATCTCGCGCGGGAACCTGGCGAACCAGCTGGAAGCGCCGTAACCCTTCACGCTGGGCGTATCCATGCCCCTGCAGCGCGCCGACCAAGGTTGCGTACTCACCGTCGCCGAGCGCTTCCGCATCCAGCCCGACGTCCACATCGAGTGTACCCACGTGGGGCATGTCCTCATTGGCCAGCAGCAGCCAGGGAACCGCGCCGCCGATAATGGCAAACTTTCCCTTGAAGCTACCAAGGATCTGACCGATCTCGATCAGCACGGATTTCACAGCCGCGGTCGTCCGGTCGTCGTATTCGGCGGCGGACTGCGGTTCCTGGGATGGCGTCATCTGGGCCATGAGAGCCTTTCCTGGCGTAAGTGGTCGGCGGCCTCGGCACCGCGTTCGCCCGCAATGGAGAGGTCAAGATAAGTCTGAACCGGGCTGGTGCAGATCGCCCCCGGCGCAGGCTCAACTGTGTCGGCGAGCAGTCCCAGGTCCTTCGGCACGGTGACGATCACATTCTCGCCTTTCAAGGCGGGCGCGAGCTTCAGCGCTGCCTGGAGCTTACGCAGACCGTCCTCGTCAGCAAAGAAGTAGTGCGTGCCGGTGCGCCCATAGGGAGCAAGCCACTGTGCCGCCGAAAACGATGCAAAGGCTGCGCGCCCGCGCGTGTCTTCAACGCGCAGAACACTGCGGGCCGCATCTTCGAGTGCACTGCCGTGCAACGGCGTGTAGAAGCTCGACCGTTCGCCCGCCGGCGCAGCATAGCTGTCCCGCCATGCGTCCAACAGTGCGTCAGGCTCAGAAAGGATAAGGCCATCGTCCGAGGCACGAGCCCATTCCCGATCAATCAGGCCGGTGCGAACGTTGCTGACGTGTCCGAGGCTGACCCCGGAGATTTCCGACAACTCGGTGACACGCCATGCACGGCCAGGGTCGCGCAGCATTGCGCGTAGCACCTGGGCGGATTTTGGCCTGAACAGCGACCTGAGTTCGCGTTGTTCGACCACAGGCTTGTCCGTCACCATGCGCTCGATAAACACGCCACCGAATGCGATCCGGGCGTTTCCCTCCAGGTCGAGATAACCGACGCCCTTCTCTTCGCACATCTTCCTCACTACCGGCGAAATATAGGGCGCAATGAAGACGGGCGTGGCCTCGGGAGCCCGCTGTGCAACATAGTTCCGCAGTTCCAACAGTGCGGATCGGGCAAACCGCGGTTGCCCGCTCGACTTGTATTCGCAGATAAGCAGATGCCGTTTACCGTCCACGACCAGCCGGGCAATCAAGTCTGGCACCCAGTCACCGGACACGGCTTCAGCGTCGATGCCTTCGACATGAAGGATCGGGATATTCTCGAGCAACCTGCGGAGGGCCTCTGCGGCACGAGCTTCTGTCTCTTTCATCAAATAGCATCCTTTCAACCTATGTTGAAAGTATCATATTTTTTGAAAAAAGACAGAATTTCATTCGGATAACCCGTTTCAGCACATTCTGAAATGAGGTCCTACGCTGAAATAGCTTGGAAGATCGCAGCTCACGGCCATAGAAAGGTTTTTATCCCACCGATGCGTCAGCGCCATTCCGTTGACCTGCACAATCAGTCCCCTGCCCGCAGCCTCCACCTCACCCTGCTCCAGCAGGTCCACGCGATCCGCCCAGTCCTGCATCATCACCCTTCTCTGGTCCACATACTGCGCATGGTTATACGTCGCACTGATCCGGTTCGGATCCGTATGCGATAGCTGCGCGTCCACCTATATCCGCGGATAGCCGATCTCGTTCAATGCCGTCGACATCGTGGCACACAGTCCATGCCCGGTCAGCAACCCGTCGTATCCCATACGCTTCAGCGCGAAGTTGACCGTGTCCTCGCTCATGCGGTCCGTCAGCCGCGTAGCCGAAGCGAACAGATATTTCTGCGCCGGCTTGAATTCCTTGAGCATGGAGCGAACGATTGTCTGTGCCTGGGTGGAGAGCGGCACGATGTACGGAGGAATGTCCTCAATGCGCTTGCGCCGTCCTCGAATTAACATTGCTCGCTGCTTGAGACATGACAGGGATGATCCAAAGCCCGCCCTCAAGATCGAACTGATCCGGTGTCGCCAGCCGCAGTTCCCCTGTATGCACTCCGGTCAACAGTAGCAGGCGGACAGCCTGCTGCGTCGTCAGGCGTCCCTGGTAGGTACGCAACGTTCGCAGAAGTGAAGGCAGTTCCGCCATTCGCAAGAACGGGTTGTGCTGCACCGGTGGCAAGGGTGCCGCGACAACATGCAGGTCCGTCGCAGGATTTCGTTCCATTTCAGGAACGGCCACGAGGGCATACTCGAACAACTGCCGGATCTAGGTCCGCACCTTTTCCGCCACCGACAGCGAGCCCCGCTTTTCGATCCGCCCGATCACCTCCAGCAGATGGTGCCGCGTGATCTCGTGAACGGTCATTCTCCGGAGTGCCGGAAGAACATCCTTCCTGAACGCCCGCCGGATCTGCTCCAGCGTGCTCTGCCGCCCTTCTTCCAGCACCAGTTCCCGACGCGCAAGCCACTGCTCGTACACCACCGTGAACGTGTACTCGCCCGCCAGCCTCACCGCCAGCCGCTTCTGCTGACGATGCATCTTCGGATTAACACCCCTGGCGACCAGCCCCCGCGCTTCTTCCCGCAAGACCCGCGCATCACGCAAACCTACTTCGGGGTACGAGCCCAAGGATATCCGCAGTTGCTTGCCTAGCCAGGAGTACCGAAAGTGCCATGCCTTGCTGCCCGTGGCTGATACGAACAACGACAACCCGTCGTAATCACTCAGCGTATAGATCTTTCCTGTTGCCTTTGCGGTCCGGACGCGCAAGTCGGTGAGGGCCATGCTCCAACTCCAAATCTCCAATTAGACGAGACGGAGCCGCTACATCCAGCGTGCTGAAGGTCGCATTGGCAACCTTCCGGTGCGGATCGGCCGCCGCAGCTCAGACAGATCCTGGCACGGCATTCAGTCGCCGATGTCAGCGGCTCTGATAACGACTTGAATCTCGAAGGACAGGCCGCTGATGCGCTATTCAAGCGTATCGCAGGCTAAACGGGCGTTGCCCCGGCAGGACATCCGGCCACCCTGCCAGTTTCGCGAGCGTGCCCCCCGGCAGCCGGCCGCTTAGCAGTGGTACAATATGGTGGGCATTTTCGGCGGGCGAACGGAAAAATGTTTCGTTTAAACAATGAGTTAGATGCAGCTTTGTGTTCCCATCGCCCGCTCCAGATACTTTCCGAACGTCCATCAGCAAGTGGGCAACGTCGCAAAAGGATCTGACGCTACCGCGCTTCCCATCCGTCCCAGTCAACAAGCCTTTTCTTCATCATCAATTTCAGCAATTGATTCGCCTGCCAAACCGGCCGGGCAGACGCGGCGTTGCTATAGCGGTCGGGAAATAGCAAACGATACCTTGGCATGTCCCCACCACATTTCCGAATGTACGCCGATTTGAACCGGCGCCGCCTTTTCCATCAGCATCGTATAACGACGTGCCGTCACAGCTTAGCCACGCGAACACAAGCTGATGATTGGTATTGACCGGGATAATCATCTCCGATCAAATACCTTACAAATTCATTAACCCAACCAAACACACATCTGGTTATTTAAACGCAATAGCACCGCCGCCTCCCCCCTGCTCGCCACCGCCCGCACTCCGTCTGGACGCACCCTTTTCGGGTGTGCTACCTTACGCGCACTTGCAACGCCCGCTCCACCTTCCTGCTGATGCCTTCAGCAGAATCCAGCACGAGCCGCCTCCATGAAGGCGGCTTTTTTGTCCTGGCGGCAGCCCGGCGCCGCAGTCCGTAAGCGAGGCGCCTGCCCGCACCTCGCGTGCGGCTCGCGGCCCTGCATACGGCGCCGGCGCGAGCACGGACATGCGCCGCGCGGCACGCCGCGAAGCCCTTACCCTTGTAGCAGCATCGACGATGATCCACGATCCAAACGACGCCGGCCTGCCGGACCAACTCCCGACGCCCTCCTCCGAAGCCGAAAACTCGCCCGCCGGCGACACCACGCCGCCGGAAGAAGCGCTGCATCGGCGCCGTATCCGCAGCTTTGTCACGCGCGCGGGCCGCGTCTCGACCGGCCAGCGCCGCGCAATGGACGAACTCGGCCCACGCTTCGTGGTGCCCTTCGCGCCGCAACAGCCCGACTGGAACAGCGTGTTCGGCCGTGAAGCGCCGCGCGTGCTGGAAATCGGCTTCGGCATGGGTGCGACCACGGCGGAGATCGCCTCGCATCGTCCGGACGAAGATTTCCTCGGCGTCGAAGTGCACGAGCCGGGCGTGGGCGCGCTGCTGAAACTGATGGGCGAGCAGAACCTGTCGAACATCCGCATCATTCAGCATGACGCGGTCGAAGTGCTCGAACAGATGATCGCGCCCGACAGCCTCGACGGCGTGCATATCTTCTTTCCGGACCCGTGGCACAAGGCGCGCCACCACAAGCGCCGGCTGATCCAGCCGAAGTTTGTCGCGCTGCTCGTATCGCGTCTGAAGCCGGGCGCCTACCTGCATTGCGCGACCGACTGGCAGAACTACGCTGAGCAGATGCTCGAAGTCCTGGGCGCCGAGCCGTCGCTGAAGAACACCGCCGACGGCTATGCGCCACGTCCGGAGTACCGTCCGGTGACGAAGTTCGAGCGCCGTGGATTACGGCTCGGGCACGGCGTGTGGGATCTGGTCTTCCGCAAACGTGGCGCTGGGTAAGACCGCGCGCAGAAACTCATACGGCAATGAGACAAAGGTCCGCGAATGCGGACCTTTTGTCATGCCGTCATGACTCGAAAAAAACGAACGTACTCACTCCGTCCAGTTCAACGCCCCGCTATAGCCGACCAGCAGGATCAGCAATCCGAAACCGATCCGATACCACGCGAACGCGGTGAAGTCGTGCGCGGCGATATAGCGCAACAACCAGCGCACGCAGGCAAACGCACTGACGAAGGCCGCCACGAAGCCGAGCGCGAAAGTACCGAGCGCATCGACGGAAAGGAGATGCCAGTCTTTATGCAGTTCGTAAGCGGTCGCGCCGAAAATGATCGGAATCGCGAGGAAAAAGGAAAACTCCGTGGCGACGCGCCTATCGAGGCCGAACAGCATCCCGCCGATGATCGTCGAGCCCGAGCGCGACATACCCGGAATCAGCGCGAAACATTGCGCGAGCCCCACTTTTAGCGCGTCCAGCGCGCCCAGGTCGTCCACGTTCTGCACGCGCGCCACCGTTTCGCCGCGGGTGCGCTGACGCGACTCCGCCCATAGAATCACCACGCCGCCCGCCACCAGCGCGAACGCAACCGGCACCGGCGAGAATAGCGCTGCCTTGATGGTCTTTTCGAATAGCAGGCCGAGTACGATCGCGGGAATCGTGGCAATGATCACGTTCAGCGTGAAGCGGCGCGCGTCCGGCCGGCTGGGCAAACCGGACACCACACTGCCGATGCGGCGGCGGTATTCCCAGCACACGGCGAGAATCGCACCGAGCTGGATCACGACATCGAAGGTTTTCGCGTGCTCGTCGGTAAAGTTCAGCAGACTGCCCGCGACGATCAGATGCCCGGTACTCGACACGGGCAAAAACTCCGTCAACCCTTCGACGACGCCCAGAATCAGCGCCTTGCAAGCCAATAGCCAGTCCATCCGTGCCCCTCATCGCTATAGATAGTCGGAACGAACAGGGCCGGCGTGGAATCGCGCGGCCCTGCCGGCCGCGCGGCACGTCATTTTTCGACGATTTGCACGCGTATGCCGTTTGTAAGGATGGTGATTGTACCGGGTTCGTAATTCACACCGGCAAATTGCAGTTGTTCGGGCTTGAAGGTGTAGATCGGATAGTTGGTCAGCAACTGCGTGGCGAGCAGCCCCGCCGCGGCGTTGATCTGCTGCGTGTAGGCCTGCGCCTGCCCGCTCACGCTGACATTGTCGACATTCGGTGATCTGAGCACGACGGATTTGCTGGCGGCGTCGTAGGCCAGTTCGCTCGACAGCATGAACACGCCGTCCACCGGCTGCGGCATGAAGGGACTCGCGAAGCGGGCGTCGAGCTTCACCGAGACGCGGTTCGTATCCGGCAGGAAGCCGACCACGGGGTTGGTCAGCGCGATATCGAACACCTGCGAGACCGTGCGCTGATACGGGAACTTGCGCTGCACCGCGTCCTGCACCTGCTGCTGCGAGAACGTGTAGTGCGAAGGGATGAACGGAAACGTCGGTGTTGCGCAGGCCGCGAGCGAAACGGTGATGCCGAGCGCGCCAGAACCGGTCAGCGCGGCGAGCAGAAAGCGGCGCCGGGCCGGCGCAGCGGGTCGAGTCATGCGAAATCTCCTGTGGAAACCTGTTCGGGCCTGCAGTTGCGTCGTTCGTTTGCGGCTTGCGGCGTTTTGGCCATACGTGCGCTCGTGCGCTCATGCGCGTTTGTCAGCGGCGTCAGCGGCCACTCGGCAGCGCGCGCGGTTGAGTCTGAGCTTCGAGTTGCGTGAGCCACGCGAGTGCTTCGCCGCGATTCGTGCCGCACATTTCCAATTGCGGTTGCAAACCGGAACAGCAGGCCGGCCGCTCAGGCTGGCCGAAGATCGCGCAGCGCAGATCGTCGCCGAGCTGCACGCAGCGCACGCCCGCCGGCTTGCCGTTCGGCATGCCCGGAATGGCACTCGAAATCGACGGCGCAATACAGCACGCGCCGCAATCGGGGCGGCACGCATGACCGGCCACATGGAACACAGGCCCGTCCTTCACGACGCTCTCCGACACTTCAGACACTTCGCTCACTCCATTCTTCCCGAACCCGAAAGCGGGCAATGCATTATCAGACCCGCATTGTGCCACCGCATTGCATGCGACCTTTTTACGCAATCAGGCGAATGCGCGCTCAAGTACACTCGAAGGATCCGAAAGGCCATGCTCAAGAAGCGTCTGCGCTGTTCGATCCGGTTTCGCGACTCACCGCCGGTTGCGCCTCTTCCTCGATGGCCGCCAGCCCTCGAGCCTCTCATGTCCAACGACAACTCGCTGTTTCGCCCCGACCTGCTCGCCAAATACAGTGCAAACGGCCCACGGTATACGTCCTATCCGACCGCCCTGCAGTTCCGCGACGATTTCGATCCCGGCGACTATTTACGCGCCGCCGCGGACCCGGGCGCCTCCTCCACGGATCTCTCGCTGTACTTCCACATTCCGTTTTGCGACACCGTGTGTTTCTACTGCGGTTGCAACAAGATCGCCACGAAAAACCGCGCGCATGCGCGTCCGTACCTCGACCAGCTGAAGCGCGAAATAGCGTTGCAGGCGGTGTGTTTCGATACGCGGCGTCCGGTCTCTCAATTGCATTGGGGTGGCGGCACGCCGACCTTTCTGTCGCACGACGAAACGGCCGAGCTGATGGCGGCCACGCGTGAACACTTCACGCTGCTGCCCGATGCCGAAGCCGAATATTCGATCGAAGTCGATCCGCGCGAAGCGTCGCCCGAGACGATCGCGCATTTGCGCAAGCTGGGCTTCAACCGGCTGAGCCTCGGCGTGCAGGACTTCGATCCGGTCGTGCAGCAGGCGATCAATCGCATTCAACCGCTGGAAATGACTGCGTCGGTCATGCAGGCCGCGCGCGACACAGGCTTTCATTCGATCGGGGTCGATCTGATTTATGGGCTGCCGCATCAAACGGTCGAGAGCTTCAGCCGTACGCTCGACACGATGATCGAGCTCGCGCCCGATCGTCTCTCGGTATTCGCATATGCCCACATGCCGCAACTCTTCAAGATGCAACGGCAGATGGACCCCGCCACGCTGCCCTCGCCGGATGTCCGGCTCGCAATCCTGCAGCGCGTGGTCGAACGTCTGACGGGCGCGGGCTATGTGTACATCGGCATGGATCACTTCGCGCTGCCCACCGACGAACTGGCGCGCGCGCAGGCGCAGCGAACCTTGCATCGCAATTTCCAGGGCTACAGCACGCGGGCCGAATGCGATCTGATCGGTTTCGGCGCATCGTCGATCGGCAAGGTCGGCGACGTGTACGCACAGAATGCCAAGGATCTGCCGGGCTACGCCGCGGCCATCGATTCAGGCAAGCTCGCCATCACGCGTGGCGTGCGCCTTACCGCCGACGACCGTCTGCGCCGCGACGTGATCACGCAATTGATGTGCAACCTGGAATTGCGCTTCGATGAATTCGAAGCGGCTTATGGCATCCGCTTCGCCGAGACGTTCGAGCCGGAGCTGGAGCGTTTGCGCGGCTTCGAGCAGGACGGACTGGTGTCGCTCGGCGCGGACAAGCTCGAAGTGCGAATGGCCGGCCGCATGCTCGTGCGCAACATCGCTATGGTGTTCGACCGTTACCTCGGCCAGCAGACACTCGAACGGTTTTCCCGCACGGTGTGAAGGCCGCAACGCGGATAAAGGTAACCGGCTTGCCCGTCGTTCGATTTTCGGCCATAATCTGCGTCTTCGCTGCGTGCCAGCTTCTGGTGCGTACGCTGCAAGGCCTGCCCAGGTGGTGAAATTGGTAGACGCAGGGGACTCAAAATCCCCCGCCGCAAGGCGTGCCGGTTCGATTCCGGCCCTGGGCACCAAAGAATATTCCGGCAAGCGCCGCCGCATTCCGGGAAACCCCGTGAGATCAACGTCTCACGGGGTTTTTTTATTCCCTGTCAATTTCCCTGACAATCCGCGCGCTGACTCGTCGACAGCCGGAAGTATCTGATGGTATCCGCCTCGTTGCCGGGTTTTCCCGGCGGGAGAGGTCGCCTGTCGACACCAAACGCCGCCGACCCGGCGCTCTTCGTTCAATTCCCTTCGCGCATCTTCCGCAGCACGTTCGCATACTGGCCACGTTCGGGACATGATTTGTCGCAATCCCGCTTCATGATGACCCAGGCGCATACGGCGGCGTAAATATTTTTAAGCAAACACCCTAAATGCAGCGTCTTTGCGGTCGATAAACCGGGCACGGTCTGCGTGTGAAGCCTCATCCTCACCCAGGGTCATCCAGACCTCCGGTCGAAGCCGTCGCCTGGTGAACAAGAACAACGTCGCTACCCGGGGCATTCAATGAATAAGCCTGAAGTCAATATACAAGCTGGATATAAACATGAATGAATCCCGCGATCGCGACGGGACTTCGGCCACATCGTCGTTTGAATTGCGCACGCCCCGCATGACGCTGGACAACGATGTCGTACTCGCACCGCAAACGCGGCGCATGTTCGAAGAAGCCATCGGCGCCATGCGCCATCACAAGACCATTTACAACGACTGGGGCTTCGGCGCGGTCGATCCCACCGGCCGCAACATGGTCGTCAACTTCTACGGGCCGCCGGGCACCGGCAAAACGCTGGCCGCCGAAGCGCTCGCAGGCACCCTCAAGCGCCCCTTCCTGCATATCGGCATTTCCGAACTCGAAAGCAAATATGTCGGCGAAACGGCGAAAAACATCACACAGGCTTTTCGCGAAGCCGACGCCGAAGGCGCACTGTTGTTCTTCGATGAAGCCGACACGCTGCTTGGCGCACGCCTTTCCTCGGTCACGCAGGGCATTGACAACGAAATTAACGCGATGCGCTCGACGCTGCTGATCGAACTGGAGCGCTGCGAAGGCGTGGTGGTGTTTGCCACCAACTTTGCAAAAAATTACGACAACGCGTTTGTGAGCCGCATCCGCTATCACATCGAATTCGCACTGCCGGACTTCGACGGGCGCAAGCAACTCTGGGAGCGTTTGCTCGTGCCCGGTGTTCCGCTTGGCGAGCCGCGCGCCGACATCATCGAGCGCTGTGCGGCAGCGTCGGAAGGCTTGAGCGGGCGCGAGATTCGCACTGCGCTGCGCACGGCGTTTCCGCGCGCAATCCTTAGCGATCCAGCCGCGCCAACCGTTCGCTGGCCGCATATCGTAACCGCGATCGACGACATTCGGGCTGCGCATCGCAATGTCGGCAAGCACCGTCCGGCGCCGTTATCGGGCGAGGCCAGCGCGGACGCGGGGCGGCAATTGCTCGGGCTCGCGGACTAGATTCATCACTATTTCAACAAAGTCAAGTTCCATACGTACGGGGAGTGAGCAAGTGGGATTCTGGAGTCGGGTAGGTAGCTTTATCGGCGAGGCCGCCAGCACTGTCAAACGTGCTGCGAATGCGGCGTGGGAAACGGCAAAAGACGTCGCGAGCCGGGCCGTGGGCTGGATGGCGGAAGAAGCCGAGAAGTTCGTCGAAGACGTGAAGCACACATGGCAGATCGTCAAGCCCTACGTGGAGCATATTCGCGCGGGTTTGCGCACCGCGGCGGCGCTCACCGCGGAGATACCTTTTCTTAGCGCCGCGTTGCTGGCGCTCGATAAAGGCCTGGGCGCGCTGACCGCGTTCGAGAACTCCCCCATCGCGAAGAAGGTGAACGAAGCCATTGCATGGGCGATCAAACTCGCGCAGCGTTGGAAGAAGTCCACCCAGGGCGAACAGGAGAGCGAGCGTCTCTCCGCAGAAGAACTCAGGACCGCGAAGCGGCACCAGGACGATCTGCGCGCGGCGGAACGCGAAGTCGATTCCGAACCGCTGCGTCATCAGATGGAACTCGCGTCTGTCATCAACGACTTCGAAATTGCCAGGACCGATCTGGCCAATGCGATCGATGCGGCGCCGGCCAATTTCGAACACTATCTGCGCCTGCGCGCCACGCAAAAGCTGCTGGGCATGGCGGACAGGACATTGCGCGCCGCGCAGACGATTGACGACATCAGTGTCGACGACATCTTCCTCGTACGCATTGCGTCCGACCTCATCAAGTCCAACCCCGAGCTTGGCAAGGAAGCGGCGCTGCGCCTCGATCGTCTGCTGCAGCAGCGCTACGGCAAGAAACTGACGCCGTTCGTTTTCGAAGAACTGATTGCGTCATGGGCCATGCGTGCCGAACAACTCGGCAAGCGCTGGGACGAAGCGAATCGCAGCTTTTCGAAGGACAAAATCCTGCTCAAGCGCCTGACGATCGCGCGTGACATTCAGGATGAGTTGTCGGAGGAAGAAACGCTCGAACTGGCGAACCTCGAAAAGAACGTGCCGCTGCTCAAACAGCAACTGGACGACGTGGCCCGGCAGCAGCGCGATATCGAGCGCTACACCGGCGCGGCCGAAGGCTTCCTGCAACTCCTCGAAAAGACGCCCGAGCAGATCGAGCAGGAAGACCGTGAATATCTGATCGAAGACGGCGCGCTAGTCGGCAAGATTCTGATCGACTGCGCGCAAAACAATGTTCCGTTCAACGAACTCGACAACGAACAGCAAGCGCTCGTCAACGACTACGCCAATATCTTCAAGCGCGAATCGCAAGCGCGCACTGAGCTTCTTCTGAAGGCTGCAGCATGAAGACGCAGGAAGTTATCGATTTTCTGACGCCCGATCTGTCCGACCGGCTTCAGGTGGGCTTTCTCACGATCATCGTCGCGCTGGTGCTCGGCACCGCGATTTGCACTCACATCACCGCGAAAGCCCGCTCGTGGGAACGCAAATGGAATCGCGGCACGCCCGACGACCCGAGCGACGACCTCGATATCGAGCACGGCAGCGTCACCGATCTCTGGCAGGCCGTTTCCACGACGCCGGAGAAGCTTGCGGAAGTCATGCCGAGCCTGCTCCTCGTGATCGGCTTGCTGGGCACGTTCCTTGGCCTCGGCATTGCATTGAACCATGCGTCGAGCATCCTGAATCAGCCCGACGCGCTGAGCGCCAACGGTGCCGCCAAAAGCATGAACGATCTGGTGGGCCTGCTTCAAGGGCTCGGCACCAAGTTCAAGACCTCGACCTGGGGTATTACCGGTTTTGTGCTGCTCAAGTTCTGGAGCGAATGCACCCGTTTTCCGGAAAAACGGCTCACCTGGGTGATTGGCAAGGTCAAGACCGAACTCGAACGCCGCAAGCAGGCCGAAGCCGCCGCGGCTGACGCCAAACAGGGCGCCTTGTTCGAGCAGATCCGGAGCGCGGCGGCCGCTATCGCGGCGGGCGTCAACGAGCAGACCGCGCAGCTGGTGCGCGCGGAGACGGTTGCGCGCGAACATGCCCAAACGCGTCTGGATGCGCACATCGCGCTGATTTGCGAAGGGCTCGAACGCACGCACACCGAAAGCCGCGCGACCAACGAGACGATGAAGCAGTTCACGAACGGCGTCGAAGGCGTCATCCGGAACATGAGCGAGGCTGCGCAGCGCATGGCCGCCGGAGCCGACAAGGTGGGCGAGTCCGCCGGCGGATTGACGCAAACCGTGGCCGACTTCAAGCAACAGTTCACCGCTGCACTGCATCGCGTGGGTGAAGACCTGGGCAATGCGATCGGCAACATGAGCGCTCAGGCCTCTCAAACGTTCGACCGCGGCAGCCGCCAGATGGAGAACGCCACCAACGAGATTTCGAAGGCGCTCGAAGGGCTGTCCAAGGATGTCAAGCAAACCATGAGCGCGGTGCAGGAATCGATCGGCAGTGCGCTCGAGGTTCAGAAAAGAGCTTCGATCGAGTTCACGGCCTCGACCAAGGGACTCGACGAGAATCTGAGCCTGTCCACCGAACGGTTCGAGAAGCTGAGCACGGGTCTCGACGAAAGACTGCAATCGGTTGCCGATGTGAGTCGACATATCAACAGCATGGGCCGCAGTCTGGACAGGACGCTGAACGGCTTTGATGAAGTTATCGGAAAGATCGCCGCTCTGCCGGACACGCTGGAACCGCTCGCCGAACAGGGTGCGAAGCAGCAACGCCTGCTCGAACCCCTCAGCGCATTGCCTGCCCACCAGCAGGCCATCCTGCACGAACTTCAGGGCTTGCGCAAAATCGCCGCCCTTATGGCGGCGACGGAGCGCACGCGCACCGATATGTCCAATGTCGAATAAGCCCAGGTCATGAAAGACAAACCGAGCGAGTGGATCGCCATCTCCGACCTGATGGCCGGCGTCATGGCCGTGGTGATGCTATTGCTGGTCGTTGCCGTCGTGCAGAAAAGCACCAGCGACCTGCGCTATCAGCAGGAACTGGCCAATGCAAAGGCCAGCAAAGGCGATTCAGTCGCCAGGATGATGCAGACGCTGGGCGCGAAACTAGGGAACGGCGAGGCGTCCGGCCTCATGACGCTCGATCGCAGCACCAACAGGCTGACGCTGCGTGACGGTGTGTTCGAGCGTGGCAGTGCCTGCCTCACGCCGGAAGCGCGCGCCGCGATCGGCGCGGTGCAAGGCGAACTGGCGCACTTCATCGCCGACAATCCCAAAGCACGTATGCTCGTCGAGGGCTATACGGACAACCTGCCTGTCACGCGGCCCGTTATCGACTATCAGCGCTTCTGCACCGTGTACGACGACAACTTCACGTTGTCCGCCGCCCGCGCACGCGAAGCGCGCCGCGCGCTGCTCGGCACTATCAGCGACGACGCGGCCAAGCGCATCGTCGTGGCGGGCTATGGCGAATCGCGGCCTCTGCCGGGCGTGGATGCGGCCGATCCAAGGAATCGGCGCGTCGAAGTGCAGTTCCTCGTGGATCAATAAGTGGGCGTGCCGGTTGTCCCGTTCCGGTGGATCCATGAGGCGCCGACGCTGTGTCTGACTGGGCGCGGAAATACCCAACCAGGCGCTCAAGCAGTTCGGCGGCGACGAAGTCATGCGTTTCGTTTGCACCTATCCAAAAGTGAACGCCCTTCGCCAGCGAGCTTTCATATTGGAACGGAGCGCTGCTGCTCAATGTGTGAATGGTAACTGGCATATCTTCGTGATTTTCCTTCGATCCAAGTCCCGTCGCGCGCGCGATGTTCTGCGCGAACAAACGGGCTGTCGGCAATATTCAGCGTCTCCTGGGACCAAGCGAAATGCGCCAGCGCCCGACAGAGGCCACTGCATCTTCCTCGCTCAGGTTCTGCTCGAGACAGGATAGAAGGTCCTCCTGACGCGGCTGCGCGAACACCAGGCGATATAGTGCGAGACTGCGTTTCAACCGCCGGTAGCGGAACTCGTCGCGGCTGAGCGGCAGCGTCATCACCGTTCGCTCGATAGACGCGCCGTCTTCGTCTTCGTAGATCCAGTACGGAATCAGATCATTGGCGTCTGGCGCGCGGCTTTGCACGGCGAGGTCGAACAGCGTATTCCAGAGATCGCCGCGGGTCTCCTGCAGCGCCGCGATGCCATGCCTGCGCGCGACGTTCTTGCGCACCGCATAGCCCTTGTAGCGATGCACGCGTCCTTCTCGCTGCTCCATATCCACGGGATTGGACGGCAGGTTCCAGTGCACGACTGAATGGCACCAGTTGTGGAAGTCGAGCCCTTCCTGACCGACGGACGTCGACGCCAGCACGAACGGCCAGAACGGCGAGTTGAACGCTGCCTGTACTACCTTCCGGCGGGCGACCGCGCCGTCTTCTCCGCGCTGGTTGCCGAACCGCAACGCGAAGTGCGTGCGCACTCGCGTCTCGAACGGTTTGATGCTCAACTGTTCGTCCCGAATCTGCAGCTCATCGGGCTGCAACGGCGCGCTGCGCAAAGACATCGCTTCGTACATCGCATCGGCGAGTGTCTCGCAACCGTCCTGCGCGGCGTGGTCGGCAAGTCCGTTCGACTCGAAGAGGATGTGCGCGTACTCGTCGAGCAGCGCCTGCAGATTGCCATCGGCAGCATATTGCAGCACGCTCTGCCAGTACGAATCCTCGTCCTCGACGGTCTTCAGCATGACGACCGCGCACGGCGAGTTGAACTGACTGCGCAAGCCTTCCGCGACGCGCGCGGCGGCATCGAGCATCGCGTCGGGCGCCATCTCGTGCGGCCAGATCTTCAGCAAGGTGCGCAGCGCACAGGTGGCCGGCCCGCACAGCGCGACGCTCGCGAGCACGGACACAATGTCATTGGGCACGCGACCGAGCCCGATGACATTGCCATCCCAGGCATCCAGCCACAAATTGACGTGCGCATCAAATGCGCTGACCGGATCTTCCTGTTCGTCGCCACGCCCGCTGCGCGCCTCTGCCCAGCGAAGCGCACACCAGTCGCGCGCCGCCGGACGAAGCTGCGCCTCGAGGCGGGCCAGCGCAACCCAATACCAGCGCCGGTCGAACGGACCTTCCTTCACACTGCGATCGAGCAGCGGCTCGAGCGCCGACGCCATCACAGTCATGGCGCGCTCGCGCAGGTCCGCATAACCTGGCATCGCGTCCACGCTCGCGAGGGCGCGCAGCGTGAGGGGATCCACCAGTTGCGCCAGCGCTTGCGAAGGAAACGCGAGCAGCAGCGCAGACATGCCGGTGGGCCCGCTGCCGCGCTTGATCGAGAAGCGCAGTTGCTGCGCAAAGCGATCCGGCATCTTTGCGTATGCCACGCTGCGCTTCGCGCGCTGGATGAGCCGTCGCTCCGCTTCAAAAGACAGCAACGCGGCCAGCGCGTCGGGCACCACGTTCCAGGCCGAGAACACGAGCTGCTTGCTGACCGTGCCGACCTCCGCGTACTCGCCCGCGGCCTGCCAGTAGTTCAGCGACGGTGGCATCCACAGGAGCTTCCACAGGCCGTCGGCATCGATGCGCTCGATCAGCGCACGAAGCCGCGCGTTGCCGGGATCGATCTGCCGATAGCCCGCAATATCTTTCTGGCTGAGGAGCGCGAGCGCGTGCCGCAGCAACACCGCATGGATCGGCGATGAAGTCTGCTCCGCCTGTTCGCGCACCGTCTCCTTGAACTTGTAGCCATCCATGAAATTGAGCAGGTAGGGGCTCGATTTCCAGTACTCGATTGTCTCCGGCTCCTTGAGGGCCTGCGCGAGCGACTCCAACGCGCGGAAGTCGGCCAGGTCGCGAGGATGCAAACGCGGCACCAGCAGCTTTTCCCTGATCATCGAGTCCGCGCGCCGCGTCGCCTCGACACGCTCGGTACGACACATGACATGCCGCAGCGTGCGCTCGATCCGCTCCTTGACCTGTTCGAGCGCCGCGAAGTCCGCCGCGCCACGCGCACCCAGCAGGCCCGTGCGCATCGCACTGATGTCGATCTTGAGCGCATCGACTTTCGCCTGATCGCCGGGATAGAGAAATTTCAGTGTGTGCAGGAAGTCGGCGTAATGATCTTCGTCTTCGTCATCGCGGGCGTACATCTTGTACGGCGTCGCGGACAGCAGCAGCACACGCGTGCGCGCTTCGTAGTTGAACAACTGATGCGCAAGCTCCGCGGCCGGATTCTCACTCTCGGCGGGATCCTCGAAGAGATCGTTGAAGCGCTGGAACTCGTCGAGAATCACGAGCGCTGGCTTGAGCGCGACAAGGCAGGTGCGGGCAAGCAGCGTCCGAAGCTCTCCCGTGAGCATCGCCCGCCGTTCTTTGTCCGTGTCGCTCACTGTTTTGCGGCCGTCGTCGTGAATATTGGCGATCTCGCGCAGTTCGCGATAAAGCACCCTGTCGTTTTTTATCGCCTGTCGATAGGCTTTCGCGATGGCCTTGTCGTAATCGAGCGGCTTCTGTGCGTCCCTTTTCCAATCTTTGCCAGCCGTGGCTTTTAACGCGCGGCTCAGGCCGCGCTCCGACACACCCGGCAGGTCACGCAACATCTGATAGATCAGATGGCGCTCTTCCTTACGCCCGGTGCGCCGCCCTGCGCCGTTGTTCGATGGAAGTGCCGTGCCCGGCGTGAAGCCGATCAGGTTCACCGCATTCCGCGCAAGCTCCCGGGTGTACAGCGGCAACAGCGTCAGCCGATTGGCCTTCGACATGTCCGGCTGACCCGGCAGCCGCAGTCGCCTGATGTTCTGCGCCGCGATTTCGATGCTCGAACAGACATAGACGATATCGATGCGCTCATTCGTATGCGTGTACCGATCGATGGTCTTCGCGACCACGCCCTTCGCGATCATGGTCTTGCCGAGACCCACTTCGTCGGCCACGAGAAAGCGCGTGGCTGGCTGCGTTTCGTCGAACATGCGCTCGAATACGTATTCGACGGTGTCTCGCTGAAAGTCCTTCAGTCCTCTCAGCACCGTGCTGGCCGCAACGTTGCGCGTCATTGGTTCTCTCCTTCCGCCAGCGCTGATTCGAAGACCGACCAGAGCTCCATCAGGTCAGCCGTAAGGATGGGTTCGCTCTCGTGCCCGTTGGCATCGGGACGGCGCAGACGTTCCACGAGATCGCGAATCTGCGCCAGCCGCTCCGGTTCGCGCGCATAGGCACGGGCAAGCATCTCGAACAGAGGCGTGTCGTCGAATGAGCCGCGCGGCTCGTCACCGGACGCTACTCCATCGCCTTGACCATTGCCATCGTCGGCCGTCCAGTCGCCGAGCAGCAGCATCAGATAGCGGATAAAGCCGTCGCGATTCCGGATGGCCGCGCGCAGGATTTCCAGGTCCCGCTCCTCAGGTCCACCGAAAAGTGGCAGCTTCAGGGCGAAACTCAACGCCGCCTCACCCCGCGTGAGCGAGAACGCGGTGAACGACGTGATCTGCTGGGGCGCGAATTCGCCGATTAAAAGGCCTTGCCGCAGCACACCCTGGATGGCATTCGTGTGCCTGGGATCAATCGCAACGGCGCGCGCCTCGTCCGATGACACGAGCCATGCGCGCGCCGCCGCACCGTTCCAGTCGATGCCGTCGAGCCCACGAAGAACGACACGCCAGCCTTGCTCCGCTTCTTCGCAATACAGTGCCAGCGGCGCACGAGCGAGCGCGTCACGCACCTGTTCCAGAGCGCGTTCGTCCTTCACGTCCTGCTCGTCGATCGATGCGGAGCGAACATAGCGCTCCAGCAACGGCCCGAGCCCGTTGCCGCCAACCCAGTCGGAAGGGCCGCCGACCTTGCTGGTGCGGCCAACCAGTTCGACCACGAACTCGACATTGCGGCCATCCACCAGCGCGGCGCCCGTTGCGTTCGCCGATCCGATGAACAGGTGGGTATCCCGCGCCCGCTTGCCGATGTAGACCTTCGCATGCAGCCCGCGTTGCCGGTGTACCACATCGTCTTCTGTGTCGCCGCTGGTCGCGTGGTCGCTCAACACGCGCACATCCGAAAAGCGCCCATGCGACGCGCACCTGTCGAGTTCCTCGGCGCGCGACACCAGGAAAAGCAACTCTCCGGCGCGCGACGACAGCTCATCCAACGCGTTGGCGCAGACGAACGGCGAGATCACACCAAGCTGGTCCCACGGCATGCCGCTCGCGTGTTGCGGGAACCATTGCGCCGCTTTTGTGCCGATGCCGAGCGCATGAAAGTGCACCTCGCTGAATTTGCCGGGAGCCGTCCATTGGGTATGCCTCGCGTCGAGGGCAAGCAGGTCGAGTTGCTCGCGGCGCGCGGCGCCCAACGTTTCGCTGCCCGTGCGGGTCAGCCACTCAACGAAAGTGGCGAGCGGCTTGCTGGTGCCGACGAGCTTATTACCCCGCTCGCCTTCCAGCCACAGCGAGAGATCCCAGGAACGGTCGTCGGTGATATTGCGGGTGAGCACGAGTAGCCGCAGGAGCACCGGCGCTTTGTCGTCCGGATCGTGCGGAACGAAACGCAGTAGCCACACTTTCGGGTGGAAGACGCCCTCAAAGGGTGCCTGCGTTTCATGGACCATATCCTCGAGCAATCCTAGCAACGCATTGGATTTGCGCGGAATCTGCAAGCGTCCGCGCTGACAGAAAACCGTCAGCCGGTCGCCCATGCGTCTGAGCGCATCCAGCACCGGCAGCGGGTCAGGCCGGTCCGGCGAGGTGTCTTCGGTATCACGGCGCGCGAGGTGGAGCGGTAAGCTCAGCAGCGTGATCAGGTCGAGCGAATAGGTCGTCGCGACGCCGCATTCGTAACGATAGCGGTCTGGTGGCGTAAGTGCGTCGGTAAGCAGACTGCGTTGATCGGGATTAATCATGCGGCTCTCCAGCCGGCGTACCATTCGCGCAGGAAATCGCGCGCCACCGGCCAGCGATAGCTGAGCGGGACGAGGCCGGCCTTGCCGCTCCATTGGGCACGCGCAGCCTGGTTCTCGAAGCGCGAGCGGTTGCCCCCGGTCTTGAGGTTTGATTCGCGGATCCGGATGAGCTGACAGCAGTCGCGCGATTCGGCCACACCCTTTTGTTCGCGCAACGCAAGATCGAGCCAGTTGCGCACGAAATCCCGGGTTGGCGCGCTTATCGTGTGACCCTTGCCTACGACGCGCGTCCAGAACGAATCGAGGTCCCAGCCGGCGCAAAGCGGCAAATCCTGCTCAGCCCAAACTGCGAGTTCCGGCTCCCGATCGGCGACAATGTTGTCGCAACGCGGCGCGAGCTTCGCAAGTTCGAGGTTGTAAAGAAGCGCCGCGCCCCGAATCAGAATCGTCAGGCGCTGCGCATCGGCAATCAGTAGGCGGATTTCCTGTGGGAACTGCTCCTTGCGTGGATGCAACCAGATCTGCTCAGCGTCGGCTAGTGGATCGCCTTTTGCGAGGTCGTGCGCGAGCCGGGTCAGCAGCGAATTCCGGTGATTGAGCGTCCAGCGGTCGAGAAGAAATTCAGCTTCATGGCGCGTGAGTTGCAACTGTGCCGCGGCCGGAAAGCCCTCGGGGCGCAGCGCAATCAGCTTCTCGTCCCACACGCGGCCGGTCTGCTCGCCATCGTAGCTTTCATTGTCGTCGCGCTTGCGCTGCGCGCGGCGTTGCGCGGATCGCCGGTCGGCGAGGCCGAAATACTGCTGCAGCGAAACGCGCGAGCGCCGCATGCCCCAGCTGCCTAATGCCGCCCAGTAGACCGAGCTCGGCAAGCGTTTTAATTCCCCGCGCGCGTCCCGGCCAATGATGCCGGGCTCGTTCGGCGGCGCGTGAGCAATCAGTTGCTCGAGCAGCTTGAACTCCGCCGCGCGTGACGCGCCAGCAAACGCCGAAGACGACGTGTTGCGTGACTCCAGCTGTTCGAGCAACCAGGGCACGAAGAATACATAGCGCAGACGAGTCTGAATGGTCGATGTGCCGGGAAACAGCTGGTCCGCGATCGAATCGCGAATACCGCCGATGCCCAGCTCGTCGCGCGCATCAGGCTCGTTGAACAGGGAGAGTATCTGAAGGCTGCGTTGTGCGGCGGCCGCGTCGTGATCGAGCCAGGAAAGTTGCGATGCCATAGATCGTTGTTGCTGGTTTTCTCGTGGTTCGAAACCGGCGTCAGGCCGCCAGCTGTCCCGGGCACCCGGCTATTTTCGGACCAGACTCAATTCGCCCTCGATCTCCGTTCCGTCTGCGTTTTTAAACTTTGCACTACCCTTGATCTCGTAATTGCTATAGATAGCGTAGAGAATCGTTGCACTTAGGCCGAGCACAACGATCGCGGCGATCAAGGTGGCGTCGATGGCGCCGGCGGCTCCGGCCGCAGTCAATCCCATAGTGACCACTCCCGCCGTCGCACCGCCCGCCCAGCCCGCCGGATTCCAGAAATTCGTTGCGGCAACCCCCGTCCCAAGCGCCGCGGCGATGGCGGCTGCAAGCACCCACTTTGACGATGATTTGATGACACGGATATGCCTGGCCAAAGCAGGATCAGTGATAACAATCTGTTCGATCTTATCGTTGATAGCCTGTTTCAATTCACCTTTGGACGAAACGAGCACTGTACTTGTCATGACAGTTTTCCTATAGAGAATCTTTTCGTCGTGGTTCGCATGCGGGATTGCTCGATGCATTACGCAGGACCACTCCGTGTTTATCGTCAGATATTGACGGGTCTTTAGTCCAGCTCATCATCAGAAGTTGCGCGTAGCCCGGAAAATGACTCTGCCCAGGGACCGACCGAATCATAACAAGCGATCTGGACAATCTGTGTCCCGACTCGCGACGCGATACAGGGCCACGTGAGTCGCGAGCTGCCGCGCATGATCGCGCCGCCGCACGATACCGGACAGGCCCCTACCGCATGCGCTACGACAATCGCCGAATCAGTTGCGCCTCCGCGCGTTCGGACATCACGACGATCAGCTTCATCGTCGCACGCGTGGCACCGACGAACAGACGCCGGAACACCGCGTCGTCGAACTGTTCGAAGTCGACCTCGGTCAGGATCACGCAAGGCGCGCTCTGCCCTTTGAAGCGATAGACAGTTTCTGCCGTGATGTCGCCGTCGCGATAGCGTGGCGACCCTTGTCCGTCATACGCGCCGGAGAAACTGCGCAACCGATGACGGCCGAGCCGGTCGAGCGCCAGCAACAGCGACTTGTCACGGCCGCTGAACGTCAGCAGCGCGATGTCCGATGGCGAAAAGCCGGCCGACATCGCTTCGTCGAGCGCTTCCAGGGTGGCCTGCGTCGCATTGCTGCCCGCGTAGGTCATCGTGCGGAGATCCGATCGGGTGAACGGTCCGGCCACCTCGATCTTCATGGGCGCGTCCGAGAGCATGTCGATAAACTGCACGACGTCATGCGGGCTACGGTGATTGGCCATTGCACGCACTTCGACCCAACCCGGCAGTTCGACGCTCTTGCGCAAGTACAGATTCTGCATCGGATCTTCCAGCCACCAGAAGCGGCCGTCCTGGCGCAACAATCGTTCGATCGGCGCCACCCACGCCTGGCGGAAGTCCTGCCCTTCGTCGACGATCACCGTATCGAAACGCTCGGATTCGTCGAAATGCATGTCGAGGAGTGCCCGCTCGAGCAACCCGAACACACCGGCGTCGCCAAAGTCGATTGCATGCCCTTGGCGCGCGGCCGCCAGTTGGCAAAGCTGGTGGTACGTGAGAACGGTTGCGCCCTCGGACGCGATACGCCGGAGATGATCGGCAAGCGGCCGGTTGAAGCACAGGTAGAGCGCGCGCCGGCCTGCCTTGACAGCGTCGTCGAGCACCCGCACCGCGAGTTGCGTCTTGCCCGAGCCCGCGGTGCCGATCACGCGCAGCCTGAAAGGCTCGAATTCGATCGAACGCGCCCAGGTGGCCAGGCCGCCAGACACGCGCGTAACGTGCCTGTTGATCTCGCCAATCATCGAGCGGACATCCGGTGTCAGCGAGAGTTCGTCGGCAAGAAACGCATGCAGGCGTGGCAGGCAAGGCTGCGCCGGCTCGTCGGCAGGCAGAATGCGTTCGACGATCTGCGCGAGTTGATCGCTGCGCGTCGCGTCGACGATCCGCTCGGGATTGACACCGGAGATTGCCGGATCGTTCACCCGATAGTCCGGGCAGTACAGCATTTCTTCGAGCTTATAGTTCCGTGCGCCGAACGCGCTGGAAAAGCGCTTGTGCATACCACCGATGGTGCGCGCAATCTGCGAATGCACGCTCTTGCCCCTGCCGGCATAAAGCTTCACGAGACCGTCCGGCGTCTCTTCGAGGGCCCCCGACTTCTGCTCGATCACGAGCACACGCCCAGCCGGGCTGACCACGACGAAGTCGGCCTCGCCGAAAATGGAAAAGCCTTTGTTCAGCTGCGTCCAGTGCACGCCATGATAGACGGCGTAAGTGTCGGGCAGGTCGCGATGAAGAACGCCGAGCGTTTCGATCTCGCGCTTCGCTGCGCCGCTCACGATCGCATCACGCCAGCCGGCCGGGTAAATCTGCGCCATATGTCGCTGTCTCCCGCTGACCGTTATTTACTGTAGATGTTCGCGCTGTCGGGCCTGAGCACCGGATAGTGCAGCGCGAGACCACCTCTTTCGACAGCGATCTTGCTGGCCCGGCGCGAATACTTGTGCTCAGTTTCGCTGTTGGTCCTCATTAGCCGCGTCCCGGCGACCTCCAATAGCGGCGTCAGCGACTCGGCCACCAGCTCCGGAATCTGTCGCGACGAAAGACGTTTGAGCGTTTGCGGCGCCAATGTCTCGTCGAGATCGATCATTGCGCCAGCCGTGGCCGCGCCGGGAAGGACACGCATGATTTCGCGTTCGATGTCGGGCATTGAGCGATAGAGTCGCGTGCATGGATGGTCCCGGGTTTATCGGCACTTTTGCAGTTTTCTTTAGCCTGCGCTTTAACGCGAGCTTCATGCGAGCGCGGCCCCGATTGCCGGCAGCACGTTCAGCGCGCCGCCCTGAAACATCGGCACGTCGGGCCGAGCGAGCCCGTCCATGTGGTTTTTATGCAGGTGTCGCCACGCCGCTAACGCCGCATGCGCGAACGGCCGGTGACGCGGTCCAGCAGCCACGTCGCCAGCGCACCCGGGCCGTCGAGCGGCAGCGCGGGCCTGATCTCGAGGTCGGTTCCCGCACACGACTCGCATGCGCTGGGCAAGATCAAAGCGTCGCTGCGCTGCGGATAGACGCGATGCCGGCCGCAACCGCGGCACGTCAGCTTCATCGGCGATACAGGAACCGGCATGGTGCGCACCCGTGCTGAAGTGGCAATGTGGACATTAGTGTACTGGCCGCTCACGCTGCGCCAGACGCTGCATTCTGCGCGTCGCGCCGCACCTTCTCAATGTACTTGCCGAGCGCGATGGTTGAAAGGATGCCGGTGGCGAAGACGATCGCGAATGCCGCGAGGCTTTCGAGGGGCGAATTGTGGTTCAGCATTTTGAGTCCTCTCAGGTGAGTGCAGCGAGTTCGTATTGCCAATGTCGCGATGCCTGCTTGAATTCACGCCGTCAGTTTGCAACGCGCTTCGGACAAACGATGTCCCGATGCGCAGGTGGTCTCCATCAATACGCCATTGACCCGGAGTGCCAGCCGTTGCAGCCCGTTTTCGGCAAAAACCATTGGCACAGGCGCATGCGCGAGGCCGGCCTCACAGCCACCATCACAGCATCACTACCCTTACCGCCCCACCACCCGCGCCCCGCCCTGCACGGCCGCGCGCCGGCGCTTGAACACATAGCCGGCCCACATCACCACCAGCCACGCCGGCACCAGCCACACTGAAACGGACAGACCGGGCGTCATTGCCAGAATCACGAGGATCAATGCCATGAACGCGAGGCAGATCCAGTTGCTGACCGGGAACCAGAACGACTTGAACACGAGCGTCTCGCCTGCCGCGACCATCGCCTTGCGCGACTTGAGATGCGTGATGCTGATCAGCGCCCAGTTGAGCACGAGCGCCGCCACCACCAGCGCCATCAGCAAGCCGAGCGCTTCGGCCGGAATCAGGTAGTTGACGATCACGCACGTGAACGTGGCGAGCGCCGACAAACCGATCGCCATATACGGCACGCCGCGCCGGTCGACCTTCATCAGCGCGCGCGGGGCGTTACCCTGCTCCGCGAGACCGTAGAGCATGCGGCTGTTCGCATAGACGCCGCTGTTGTACACCGACAGCGCCGCGGTCAACACCACCACGTTGAGGACGTTCGCGGTCAGCGTCGAACCAATCTGCGAAAAGATCATCACGAACGGACTGCCGCCGGCCGCGACCTCGTTCCACGGGTACAACGACAGCAGCACCGTCAGCGAGCAGATGTAGAAAATCAGAATCCGGTAGATCACCTGATTCACGGCCTTCGGAATGCTCTTCTGCGGCTCGTCGGCCTCCGCCGCCGTAATACCGATCAACTCCAGCCCGCCGAACGAGAACATGATGACCGCGAGCATCATGAACAGACCATGAAACCCGTGCGGGAAAAAACCGCCGTGAGCCCAGAGGTTGGAGATCGACGCTTGCGGGCCGCCGTGGCCGCTAATCAGCAGATAGCCGCCGAACACGATCATGCCGATCACCGCCGCAACCTTGATGATCGCGAACCAGAACTCCGTTTCGCCATAGGCCTTGACGTTGGCGAGATTGATCGCGTTGATGGCGGCAAAGCACACCAGCGCCGACACCCACGTCGGCACGCCGGGCCACCAGTAATGAACATACGTGCCGACAGCAGTCAGCTCGGCCATGCTCACGAGCACATACAGCACCCAGTAATTCCAGCCCGACAGAAAGCCCGGAAAGTCGCCCCAATACTTGTACGCGAAGTGGCTGAACGAACCGGCCACCGGCTCCTGCGCCACCATTTCGCCCAACTGCCGCATGATCATGAAGGCGATGACGCCGCCGATCGCGTAGCCGAGAATCATCGACGGGCCGGCTGCCTGCAACACGCTGGCGGAGCCGAGAAAGAGCCCCGTGCCGATCGCGCCGCCCAGCGCGATGAGCTGGATGTGGCGATTCTTGAGCCCCCGCTTCAGGCCGTCTTGCTGCTGTGCACTATTCAAATTGCGCCCCAGTGTATGGATATCGATCACCCGATCGGACTTATGGTCCGGGCCGGCCGAACCTGAAATTTTACCGTGGCCGATATTACCTAAATACTGGGAGCAACCCGCGCTTGGTTCTGCGCCGCACTTAACCGCAAGGATAGTGATTGTCACTGGCACAAGGCTTCTGTATGTTGCCCTAGTCGAGCTTTCAGCCCCGGAGATTCAACATGTCGCCCAAACGCCTGCTTTGCGCCGCTGCTTTGTGTCTCTGCTTGCCGGGGGCCGCCGCTCTCGCCCAAACCGCCGCGCCGGCCACGCCGCCCGCCGCTGCGCCTGCCGTGGAACCCGCTGCCGAGCCGTCCATCGAGCCGGGTATGGAGACGAGCGCACCCGAAGCTCCCGCTCCGGCACCCGTGGCACCCGCCGCGCCGCCCGCGAAGGCCGCCGCCGCGCCGCCTCCCGCCGCGCCCATGACCGGACCGGTGCGCAACGTCGTGCTGGTTCACGGCGCGTTCGTCGACGGCTCGAGCTGGAACGGCGTGGTCGCCAAACTGCAGCAGAAGGGTTATCACGTGAGTTCGGTACAGAACCCGCTCACCTCGCTCGCCGACGATGTCGCCGCGACCCGCCGCGTCCTCGCGCGCCAGGACGGTCCGACCATGCTGGTGGGGCACTCCTGGGGCGGCGTCGTCATCACCGAAGCGGGCGCGAACGCGCCGAACGTCGCCGGCCTCGTCTATATCGCGGCGATTGCGCCGGACCTGCACGAGTCGACCGTGGATCTGATGAAGCGCGCCGCGCCAATGCCCGCGGGCGCGAGCATCATCAAGGACCCGAGCGGCTTCCTCTGGCTCGATCGCACGAAATACCACGCCGATTTCGCCGCGGACGTCCCCGAGAATCTGACGCGCGTGCTCGCCACCGCGCAGGTGCCGATTGCCGCAACGGCCTTCAGTGAAACGGTCAGTCAGGTCGCCTGGAGGGAAAAGCCGTCGTGGTACGTGATCACGACGCGCGACCGGGCTGTGTCGCCGGAAGTGGAAAGATTCATGGCCGACCGCATGGGCGCGAAAGTCGTGCCGATGGCATCGAGCCACCTGGCTCCGGTATCGCACGCCGGTGCGATTGCCGACGTGATCGATCGCGCGGCGCGTGAGTTGAGCCGCCAGCAGTAGTCCCGTTCAGGCGCATTCGCGAGTGTCCTTCGCGCAATACCGGTTCGATGCTCCGACAGAGCGATTCGATTTGGACACCATAGGTTTCCGAGCCTCCGTCGATCAGCGCAACATGAACGACATCGCCGACAGACAGTTCAGCATGCGCACCACATGTTCCGCCGACGCCGCGCCGAATCGCAGCGTGACCGCATCGACGCGCGTCAGCGTCGGCCATTGACAGAACAGATCGGCAAGCGCGCTGGTTTGCACGCGCAGTTCGCATTCCACCGGCTTCGCTTCGGCGCGTGTGGATTCCCGCGCATACCCGTTGGCAAGATGCTGCTGAACCACTTCGCGCGCGGCGCTTCCGATCGCCGCGCGCGCGTTTGCCGGCGACTGCGTGACGCCGCTCGCATGCCCGGTCGCGCTCTTGGTGACGACGAAACGCGCGCCTGGGAAACGCAGCGCGGTTTCTTCGGCGAAAACGTCGTCGCCGGATAAAAGCGCGACCCGTGCGCCATATTCTTCCGCCAGCGCGCCGTACACACCCGCCTCGCCGACCTCGGCGCCGTTCAGCGAAACCCGTGCGAACGCGAAACTGTTGATCGTATGGGCGAGGATGCCGCGCGTTTGCGACATGGCGTGATAGCCGATCATGAAAACCAGCGCCGCGCCGTATTCGAGCCCGGCCATCATGCCGAGCGTGCGCGGTTTGCCGAGCACCACCTGAGCGCGCGCGTCGAGCAGGTCGGGCAGCAGATTGCGAAAACCGCCGTGGGAATCGTTGACCCATACTTGCGTCGCACCGCCGGCGAATGCGCCTTCGATCGCGGCGTTGGCTTCGAGCGTCATCCAGCGGCGCGCCGCTTCGTATTCGCTATTGCCCGCGCGCGTTTGCTCGGGATGAAACACGCCGGCAATGCCTTCTATGTCGGCGGAAATGAGGACTTTCATCAGGGAGTGGGCTTGAGTAGTTGGGCGAGATCGGGGACGCTGTCATGCAGCGACAGACGCCGGCGGCCGGCGCGCCCGGTCACGGACGCAGCACGCCACAAGGCGTCGAGAATCGCCTGTTCGACGCTGTCCGCGCAGGCGCGAAAGAGCGGGTCGAGGCGCTCGTCGGCGACGAGCGGCGGCAGCGTGACGAAGTCGGCCCCGTGCGGCACGGTATAAGCCGTCGAAAACGCCAGCGCGATATCGCCGCTACCGTGGCCATATACCGAACCGGTGCGCGCGAGGCCTGCTGCCGCGCGCAATGAGAGTCGCCTGAGCTGGCGCGCGTCGAGCGGCGCGTCGGTGGCGACGATCATGATGATCGAGCCTTGCTCGGGTTGTGTCGCCGGCGTGGCTGACAGCAATGCCGCCGCTTCCGCGTTGTCCGCGCGTTCGGCCAGCGCGCGGCCGAGCGGCATACCGTCGATGGTTAGCATCGGCAGGCGGCCAAAGTTCGCCAGCACGAGTGCGCCAACCGTATAGCTGCGGCCAGCAGCGCTCACCACGCGCGATGCATTGCCTATGCCGCCCTTCAGATCGAAGCACGACATGCCCCGGCCCGCGCCGACCGATCCGCCAGCGACATCCGGGCCGGCTGCGGCATAAGCGTCGTCGAAATGCCGCGCGGTGACGGCCAGTGCCTGGATATCGTTCAGATAGCCGTCATTGCATTCGAACACCAAAGGATTGACCGTCGGCCACTCGCGTCCGATCTGCGGATTGGCGCGCACCGCCGCCCGAATCTGCGCCTGCGCGGCGGCGGCGACGCTGAATGTATTGGTCAACGCGATCGGCGTTTCCAGCGTGCCGAGTTCTTCGACCTGCACGAGCCCGATGCTCTTCCCGAATCCATTGATCACCGACGCCGCCGCCGGCACCTTGTCGAGAAACGGGTCGCCGTCATGCGGACGAATCACGGTCACGCCGGTTTGCACGGCGCCTTCATCGAGCGTGCAATGTCCGACTGTCACGCCGTGTACATCGGCAATCGTGCCGCGCGGACCTGCCGGCAATGTGCCGATATGCGGCGCGCGGCGCATCTCTGGCGAATTCATGGCCGGTCGAGCTTCGGATCGAGCGCATCGCGCAAACCGTCGCCGAGCAGGTTGAACGCCAGCACCGTCAGGAAAATCGCCAGACTCGGAAACAGCGCGATATGCGGCGCAGTCACCATGTCGGCGCGCGCTTCGTTGAGCATCGCGCCCCACTCGGGCGTCGGCGGCTGCGCGCCGAGGCCGAGAAACGACAGGCTTGCCGCCGTGATGATCGACGTACCGATACGCATCGTGAAGTACACCACCACCGAAGAGATCGCTCCCGGCAGAATGTGCCGCACGATGATGGTCCAATCCGACGCGCCGATGCTGCGTGCCGCTTCGATATACGTGAGCTGCTTGAGCATCAGCGTATTGCCGCGCACGAGCCGCGCGAACGCCGGAATGCTGAAGATCGCCACCGCGCAGATCACGTTGATCATGCCGTTGCCGAGAATCGCCACCACGCCGATGGCCAGCAGAATGCCGGGAAAGGCGAACAGCACGTCGGCGACGCGCATCGTGATGCGATCCCACCAGCCTTCGTAATAGCCGGCCAGCAAGCCGAAGAACGTGCCGATCACCGCGCCGATCGCAACGGACAGAAAGCCCGCTTCGAGCGAAATACGCGAGCCCGCCAGAATACGGCTGAAAATATCGCGGCCCAGCGAGTCCACGCCGAACCAGTGCGCGGCGGACGGCCCCGCGTTCAACGCGTCGTAGTCGAAGAAATTCTCCGGGTCGTACGGCACGATATGCGGTGCCGCAATTGCAAGCGCGATCAGCAGCAGCACGAAAATGCCGGCGGCAAGCGCCACATGCTGCTTGCGGAATTTGCGCCAGAACTCGCTCCACGGTGTGCGGATCGCGGATTCGGCTTTCACGGTGCTGGCCGCATTCGGCTCGGTGGCGGTCGTGCTCATGCGGGCCTCACTTGAAACGGATGGTCGGGTTGATCACGGCGTACAGCACGTCCACGACCAGGTTGATGATGATGAATTCCAGCGAGAACAGCAGCACTTCGGCCTGGATCACCGGATAGTCGCGCATCGACACGGCGTCCACCAGCAGGCGCCCGAGGCCCGGCCAGTTGAACACCACTTCGACCACGATCGAGCCGCCCAGCAGAAAACCGAATTGCAGGCCCATCATCGTGATGACGGGAATCATCGCGTTGCGCAGGCAGTGTTTGACGATCACGAGAGGTTCGGGCACGCCCTTCGCGCGCGCGGTGCGCACGAAGTCTTCGTTCATCACTTCGACGAACGACGCGCGGGTGAAGCGCGCCATCACCGCAGCGACAGCCGCGCCGAGCGTGAGCGACGGCAGCACGTAGCTCTGCCACGAGCCATCGCCGACAATCGGCAGCCAGCCGAGCTTCACCGAAAATATCTCCATCAGCAGCATGCCGAGCGCGAACGCGGGAAACGAAATACCCGATACCGCGAGCGTCATGCCGAGCCGGTCGGGCCAGCGGTTGCGCCACACGGCCGAGACGATGCCGATGCCCATGCCCAGCACGACCGCCCACACCATGCTGGCAAGCGTGAGCAGCAGCGTCGGCATGAAGCGCTCGCCGATTTCCTGGCTGACCGGGCGCTTGCTGCGCGTGGAGATGCCGAAGTCGCCATGCGCGATCTTCACGAAGAAGCTCGCGAACTGCTGCGGCATCGGTTGGTTCAGGCCGAGGTCGGCGCGCACCAGCGCAACCGTCGCCTCGTCCGCTTCGGGACCGGCGGCGAGCCGCGCCGGATCGCCCGGCAACAGATGCACGAACAGGAACACCAGCACGGCGACGATGAAAAGCGTCGGCAGCAGGCCAAAGAGACGTTTGACGAGGAAGGTCAGCATGGAACCCAATCCGGCAATGATGCGGGTAACGAAAGATCTTGTGCGGCGCGTAGTGGAGCAAAACAGTGACCGCGGTGCGCGCGGCATACGATGAAACGGCATGCCGGCGCGCACGGTCAGCTCATCACTTGATCGCGATCTCGTCGAAATTGAACGAACCGTCCGGCGCCACGTATGCACCCGACAGACGCTTGCTGCGCGCGTACACCACCTTCTCCTTGACGAGGAAGATCCACGGCGCGTCGGCCCAGATGCGTTTTTGCGCGTCGGTGTAGAGTTCGGCTTTCTTCGTGCGGTCGGTGGTTTCGAGCGCCTGCTTCAGATCGCTGTCGACGGCGTCGTTCTTGTAGTACGCCGTATTGACCATCTTCGGCGGGAACGACACGGATGCGAGCAGCGGCGTGATCGCCCAATCGGCTTCACCCGTCGACGACGACCAGCCCGCGTAGTACATGCGTACCGGCGCGGTCGCGGCATCCTGCGCGCTCTCCACCTTGGCGACGCGCTGACCTGCTTCGAGCGCTTCCACCTGCGCCTTGATGCCCACTTGCGCGAGCTGCTGCTGCACGAACTGGATCACCTTCTGCGCGGTCGAGTAGTTATACGCGGACCACAGCGTGGTTTCGAAACCGTTCGGATAGCCCGCTTCCTTCAGCAGCGCGCGCGCCTTGGCCGGATCGTACGGCCACGGGCCCAGCTTCACCGCGTAGTCGACGCCTTGCGGCACCACGCCGTCGGCCGGCGTCGCATAACCGGCGAACGCGACCTTGGTGAGCGCGTCCTTGTTGACCGCATAGTTCAGCGCCTCACGCACCTTCGGATTGTCGAACGGCTTCTGGTTCACGTTCAGGCTGATATAGCGCTGAATGATCGACGGCGACGCGATCAGATCGACCTTCGGGCTCGACTGCAATTGCGCGGCCTGCTCGAACGGCACCTGGAACGCGAAATCCGCTTCGCCGGTGCGCATCAGCGCGGCGCGCGTGTTGTTGTCGACCACCGGTTTCCAGTCGATCGCATCGACCTTCGGGTAGCCCTTCTTCCAGTAGCCGGCAAACTTCTTCACCGTCAGGTCGCCCGCCGGGTCCCACTTCACCAGTTCGAACGGGCCGGTGCCGACCGGGTGGAACGCGATGTCCTTGCCGTACTTCTTCAGCGCGTCCGGAGAAATCATCACCGCCGACGGATGCGCGAGCACATTGATGAACGCCGAGAACGGCGCTTTCAGCGTGATCTTCACCGTGTACGGATCGACCACCTCGGTCTTCTCGATGCGGTTGAACATGTTGTAGCGCTTGAGCTTGTTCGCCGGATCGGTCACGCGGTCGAAGTTCGCTTTCACCGCTGCGGCGTTGAAGTCGGTGCCGTCCTGGAACTTCACGCCGTGGCGCAGCTTGAACGTGTAGACCTTCGCATCCGGGCTGGCTTCGTAGCTGTCGGCCAGCACGTTGACCAGCTTCATGTCCTTGTCGAAGCCGAACAGCCCCTGATAGAACGACTTGGCGACGGCTTGCGAGAGCGTGTCGTTGGCATCGTACGGATCGAGCGTCGTGAAGGTGGAGGCGACGGCCATCACGGCCGTGGTGTCGGCGTGCGCCGCATTGCCCGCGAGCATCGCGAACACCACCGCGCCGCCGCTGATCAGCGCGCGCAAACGAAACGGAGAGGACGGGACCAGCAGGTTCATGAGGTTGGCTCCAGGCTGCGAAATGAAAACAGGTTGTGTTACTGCGAGAGGAAGCGTGTGACTTGGGTTCCTGGTACCGCTCTTTGGTCAGGCTCTTCAGTCAGGCTCTTTGACACGCGCTTTAATACACACCGCCCACGTGATGCCGGGCGACGAAATGATCCGGTCCGACCGCGACGAGCGGCGCTACGTCCGGTTCATCGTCCAGCGCGCGGATCGGGCTCGGAATCTCGTCGGCGGCGAGCATGCGTTTCGCGTGACGGCGCGCCGGATCGGCAACCGGCACCGCGCCCATCAGCTTGCGCGTGTACGGATGCTGCGGTGCTTCGAACACCGCGCGGCGCGGACCGATTTCGACGATCTGGCCGAGATACATCACCGCGACGCGATGACTGACGCGTTCCACGACCGCCATATCGTGAGAGATGAACAGATACGCGACGCCGAGTTCGCGCTGCAGATCGAGCATCAGGTTGACGATCTGCGCCTGCACCGAGACGTCGAGCGCGGAAACGGATTCGTCGGCGATCACGACTTTCGGATTCAACGCGAGCGCGCGTGCAATCGCGATCCGCTGCCGTTGACCGCCGGAGAATTCGTGCGGATAACGCCGCGCGGCTTCGGGCGGCAAGCCGACTTTTTCGAGCAGCCATGCAACACGCGCCTGCGCTTCTGCACCTTGTGCGACGCCGTGCACGAGCAACGGCTCCATGATCGAGAAGCCGACCGTCAAACGCGGATTCAGCGAGGCGAACGGGTCCTGGAAAATAAACTGGATATCGCGGCGCAGCGCCTGCAACGCGGGACCGGTCAACGAACTGATTTCCTTGCCGTCGAATTCGATCGACCCGCTCTGACTTTCGACGAGGCGCAGCAGCGAGCGGCCCGTGGTCGATTTGCCGCAACCCGATTCGCCCACCAGTGCCAGCGTTTCGCCGGGCCGCAAGTCGAAGCTGACTTTTTCCACCGCATGCACGCGGCCCGTCACACGGCCGAAGAGGCCGCTCCTGACCGGAAAGCGCGTGACCAGATCATGCACGCGCAGAATCGGCGGCGTGGTTTGCAACACCAGCGGCTGCGCCTGTTCGGCGACGGCGGCTGCGGGACGCACGGCTGCGTCGCTGCCGCTCAGGCTCGCCTGTTCGACGGTCAGGATCGGGAACCTCGCCGGTCGATCCGTGCCTTGCATCGCGCCGAGCCGCGGCACGGCGGCAAGCAGCGCCTTTGTATAAGGATGCGACGGCGCGGCGAACAACGCGTCTGACGCGCCCTCTTCCACCTTCTCGCCGCGATACATCACCAGCACGCGGTCCGCCACTTCGGCGACCACGCCCATGTCGTGGGTGATGAAGATCACGCCCATGTTCATCTCGTCCTGCAAGCCGCGGATCAATTGCAGGATCTGCGCCTGGATCGTCACGTCGAGCGCGGTGGTGGGTTCGTCGGCGATCAGCAGCGCGGGCTTGCACGAGAGCGCCATCGCGATCATCACGCGCTGGCGCATGCCGCCCGACAGTTGATGCGGAAACCGCGCGGTCACGCGCCGCGCTTCCGGAATACGCACGAGTTCGAGCAGGCGCAGCGTTTCCGCCTGCGCGGCCGTGCGGCTCTTGCCCTGATGCAACGCGATCGCCTCGCTGATCTGATCGCCCACCGTGAAGACCGGATTGAGCGAAGTCATCGGCTCCTGAAAGATCATCGCGATGTCGGCGCCCCGGATCGAACGCATGGTGCCGGACGACGCCTTCGCGAGGTCGAGCACGCTGCCGTCGCGGCGCCGGAAAGCGATGCTGCCGCCGGCAAGGCGCCCACCGCCGTGCTCGATCAGCCGCATCAACGCGAGCGAGGTCACCGATTTGCCCGAGCCCGATTCGCCGACGATCGCCAGCGTCTCGCCGCGCTCGACCGTCAGCGACAGATTGCGCACCGCGTTGAAGGTGGAGTCACCGCGGCGGAATGCGACCGACAGATCGTCGACCGCGAGCACGCGTTGCGGCGGCAAGGTTTCGATAAGCGGACGGGCGGTGTGCGATGGAGTCGGCACGGTGGTTCCTTTGAATTCGAACGCGGCTAACTGAAATTCAGGCGAGTTTGAAACGAAGATTCACGCTATCGGCGAGCAGAACGACTAGCGGTAAATCGCCGTCACCGGCGTTTCACCGAGCCGCGCAAAACCGCGATACATGCCTTCGGTATTGAACGGCAGCGCGACGTTGCCGCGCGCATCGACGGCGATCAGGCCGCCGCGGCCGTCGATCTTCGGAAGGCGGTTCATCACCACGTCGTCGGCCGCTTCCTGCAGCGACACGTTGCGGTAGGCCATTTGCGCGGCGACGTCGTAGGCCGCCACCATGCGCATGAACATCTCGCCCGAACCGGTCGTCGAGACGGCGCAGGTCGCGTCGTCCGCATAGCAGCCGGCGCCGATCAGCGGCGCATCGCCGACCCGGCCGACCTGCTTGTTGGTGACGCCGCCCGTCGAGGTCGCCGCCGCCACGTGGCCGTGCCGATCGAGCGCGACCGCGCCGACCGTGCCGAACTTGCGGTTCGGATCGATTGGTTCATGCGGCGTGGGATCGTCGTCGTTCGAAGCCGGCGCGGCGGCGAGCGTGGCGCCGTCGTGATCGAGCATGGCGCGCTGCTGATCGCGCGCGAGCAGCCATTGACGATGGCGCGCTTCGGTATGGAAATACTCAGGCTCGACCAATTCGAGCCCTTGCGCGGCGGCGAACGCTTCCGCACCTTCGCCCGTGAACAGCACATGCTCGCTGCCTTCGAGCACGCGGCGCGCGGCCAGAACCGGATTGCGCACGCGCTTCACGCAGCAGATCGCGCCGGCTTCGAGCGTACGGCCGTCCATGATCGCGGCGTCGAGTTCGTGCGTGCCCGCCGCCGTAAAAACCGCGCCGCGGCCCGCGTTGAAGAGCGGGCAGTCTTCGAGCAGGCGCACGGCCTCGCTGACGGCGTCGAGTGCGCTGCCGCCCTCGGCAAGCACGCGCTGGCCGGCGCTCAGCACCGCATGCAAGGCGGCGTGATAGTCGGCTTCGGCGCTGGCCGACATCGACGCGCGCAGGATCGTCCCTGCTCCGCCATGAATGGCAATGACTGCGTTGGAGTTCATCGTTTGGATTGGCTAGTGCGAGTGGTTCGGGCAGTACGGGTGGTTCGGGTCGCGTTGCGCGCGGGCCGCGCGCTCGTGCCGGCGGCTCCCGCTTGCAGATCGACGAGCCACGGCAGCAGGAATTCGCTGACCTCGGCGGCGGCCTTCGCCGAACGCTTCGTCCGGTACGCCACCGCGTCGCACAGCGCTTCGATCACGGCGAGCACGGCCGAATCGGCATTCGCCGCGAGTCGCCGATCGGCACGGATGTAAAGCGGGAGATCGGCGAATTGCGCGAGCGGCGAACGCGGACTGTCGGTGAGCGCGAGCACGCGAGCACCACGGCTTGCAGCGCGATGCGCGAGCTCGATCGTGTCTTCGACATAACGCGGAAACGCGATACCGATCACCAGATCGCCCTCGTTGCAGGCGAACAGACGGCGCGCGGCGTGCGACGGGCCGCCCATCAGCGCGAGCGACTGCACGTTGTCGTGATATGGCATCAGGCCGTGCTCCATCAGCCCGGCGAGAAACGCGCTGGCGCCGTAGCCGAGCACGAACACGCGGCGTGCGGCGATGATCGCTTCGACGGCGGCTTCGGCCGCGGCACGGTCGATCGCCGCGCGAGTGGCATGCAGATTGTTGGCCGCCTGTTCGAGCGACGCGTCCACCACATCGTCACCGGCTGCGAGCGACTCCTGCGCGCTGCGCAAGCGCTCGACCGGCGCGAGCGTCGCCTCGAAACCGCGCACCAGCGCTTCACGAAACTGCGGATAGCCGTCGAACCCGAGCGCGCGCGCAAAGCGGTTCGCCGTCGCCACCGAAGCGCCGACTACGCTCGCCAGTTCGTCGATCCGCATGGTCGCCGCGCGAAACAGATTGGCCAGCACGTATTCGCCCATGCGCCGATGAATCGGCGTGAGGGTCGGCATGGCGGCTGCGATATGCGCGGCGATGGCCTGCTCGGCGGGATTGGCGGCAACGGACGGTTGATGAATCATGCGAACGAGGCGGTGTGGTGTCGCACGAGGGATTCTCCACGGCGTAATGAAAATGAATGAAAGTATATTTACATAAAACTTCCATCAGAAAAAATTCATTTTCATTTTTGAGGGTTTTCACGGAGACGCAATGGATGAACGGATCGCAGTGGTCCGACTCGCGCGCGCGGGGCGCGCTCCGCTTCCTGCGGTGTTATTCTTCGCTCGCCATGAATCTCGAAAGCATTCTCTTCACTCAAGGTTTCGGCTCGCGCCGTCAATGCCGCGCGCTGATCGCCGACGCGCGCGTGAGCATCGGCGGCGCTGTCTGCACCGATGCCGACGCCGATTTCCCCACCGGCGACACCACGTTCTCCTTCACCGTGGACGGTGTCGACTGGCCGTATCGCGAACACGCCTATCTGCTTCTGAACAAGCCGGCGGGCTACGAATGTTCGCGCGATCCGCAGCATCATCTGAGCGTGTTCAGCCTGTTGCCGCCGCAGTTCGCCGGGCGCGGCGTGCAATGCGTGGGCCGGCTGGATCAGGACACGACCGGCCTGCTGCTGCTCTCTGACGACGGCAAGTTCGTTCACCTGTTCACCTCGCCAAAACGCAAGGTGCCCAAGGTGTATGTCGCCACCACGCGCCATCCGATCGACGACGCGCAATTGAGCGCACTGCGCGACGGCGTGTTGCTGAATGGCGAGGCCAGACCGATTGCCGCAGTCGACGTGGAGGCGCGCGGCGACCACACGCTCGCGCTCACCGTGATGGAAGGCAAGTATCACCAGGTCAAGCGGATGATCGCGGCAGCCGGCAATCGCTGCGAAGCGCTGCATCGCGAGCGGATAGGCGGGCTCGCTTTACCCGAAGCACTTGCGCGAGGCGCGTGGCAATGGCTCGACGAAACCGACCTCGGATCTCTACGGAGCGGGTAAACCGGTAGTGCCCCTTTAAGGCCTTGATGCAGCAGGAAAACGCATGCGCGGCTGCGCACACAGCGCGCATGGCCGCTGTGTGGGCGCTGCGTCGCAGCATGATCTTCCTTACACGTCGCCCTATACTCGCTTAAACAAAGACTACAAAGGGTTCAAGGAGGGGCGCCATGATCATCCACGACAGTTTCCGGATTTCGTCCGTGATGGTTGTTTTTCTGTGCCTGGGGCTGGTTCTGATCGGCGGATTGCTGGTCGTGATGCGGCTGCGGCATAACTATCAACCGAACCTGATCGGGGCGTTGATCGGCGCAATGCTGTGCTTCGTGCTGCTGGAAGCATTGCCCGCGCTGACATAGACCTCGCGAAGCCGCGCGACGCCGATGCAGTGGAGCGACGCGCGGGCGGGATTGTCCCGGCGACGCCTTGGGCGATGACGTTTTGCCGCGCTTTTCTTCTCTCTCACGCTTTCACGCTTTCACGCAGAAAATCTTCGACGCTCGGGTAGCGCAAGCGCACGCTCAACTCCTGTTTGAGGCGCCGGTTCAAAAGCCGTCTCGATTCGCGCATGAAAGACAGCAGGGTCGGCTCGATCTGCCGCTCGGCTTCAACCCGCGTAATGCGCGGCGCGCGCGGGAGTCCGAACGCATCGGCCACCTCGTCGAAGTACTCGCCCATTTTCAGCGCCGAATCGTCGGACGCGTGGACCACGCGCCCCGGCCGCCCGTGCGTGGCGAGGCGCACGAGGATCGCGGCCAGATCGTCGGCGTGAATGTGGTTGGTGTAGACGTCGTCGGCATCGGTCAGGGCCGGGGTGCCTTTTTCGAGCCGCGCGAGCGGCAGGCGGTTGCCCGCATAGATGCCCGGAATTCGCGCGATGCTTGCCGCCACACTGCCGCGCGCCGTCGCGCGCCGCAATTGCCGCTCGGCTGAGGCACGGCGCCTCGCGCGCGCGTTGGCCGGCTGCGTCACGCGTGTCTCGTCGATCCACGCGCCGCCGCAGTCGCCATAGACGCCCGTCGTGCTCGCGTATACGAGGCGCACGGATGCGCGCGAACCGGCGGTCCGGCGCACCCCGTCGGGTACAATACCGGCTGTTTCAGATTCCGCCCACGAGGCACGAACGCGGCGCAATCGCCCCACCGCCGCCACGGTGCCATGCGCGGCACGCAGCGCTGAAGCGCGGCGCGTGCCCAGCGTAGCGAGCAAGGCACGGGTACGGCGGTCGTCGTCGCCGGTTTTTTGCGGCGGCGCGAGGTGCAGCACCGTCGGCGCGAGGCCTGCGAGTCGTTTCAGGCTGCGGCGCACATCGAGATCGCCGACCAGCGGCGTGACGCCCGCAGCGCGCAATCCGGCGCTGCGCCCGGCATGACTGGTCAGCGCAAAGACATGCGCGCGTGGTTGCAGCAAGGGCACGCAGCGCATGCCGACGTCGCCGCAACCTACGATTAACACGCGCGGCCGGCGGAAGTTTCGTGTCGCTTTCATGGTGGACGCATTGTAGCCCTCAGGCGCGGCAGGTACCGCGCGGTGGGTACGGCGAGTCCGATAACGATTACCGACTTTTCGATTTCGAACACTCTATGGCATTTAACGTCACGCTCCGGCAAAGCGGCCGGCAGTTTCAGGTGGAACAGGACGAACCGGTGCTGAGCGCCGCCTTGCGCCAGGGCATCGGTCTGCCGTACGGCTGCAAGAACGGCGCCTGCGGCTCATGCAAGGGCACGGTGATCAGCGGCGAAATCGAGCAGCGCGCACATTCGTCGTCGGCTTTGTCGAACGAGGAAAAAACGCGCGGCATGGCGCTCTTCTGCTGTGCGACCGCCTGCACCGATCTCGAAGTGGACATTCGCGAAGTGGCCGGGGTCGGCGACGTGCAGGTCAAGAAACTGCCGTGCCGGGTGAACGCGATCGAGCGCAAGGCCGACGACGTCATCGTGCTGAAGCTGCAATTGCCCGCCAACGAGCGTCTGCAATATCTCGCCGGCCAGTACCTCGAATTCATTCTGAAAGATGGCAAGCGCCGCAGCTATTCCATGGCGAATGCGCCGCACACGGAAGGCCCGATCGAATTGCATATCCGTCACATGCCCGGTGGTGCCTTTACCGATCATGTGTTCAACACCATGAAAGAGCGCGACATCCTGCGCTTCGAAGCGCCGCTCGGCACGTTCTTCCTGCGCGAAGATTCGGACAAGCCGATCGTGCTGCTCGCGTCGGGTACGGGCTTCGCGCCGTTGAAGGCGATCATCGAGCACGCCGTGTTCAAGAACCTGAACCGGCCGATGACGCTGTACTGGGGCGCACGCCGCAAGAAAGATCTGTATCTGCTCGAACTGGCCGAGCAATGGGCGCGCGAGATTCCAAACTTCAAGTTCGTGCCGGTGCTGTCCGAACCGGATGCGGGCGACGCATGGACAGGTCGCGTCGGCTTCGTGCATCGCGCGGTGATCGAGGACCTGCCGGATCTGTCGGCGTACCAGGTGTACGCATGCGGCGCGCCGGTGATGGTGGAGTCGGCGCAGCGCGATTTCACGCAGCATCATGGACTGCCGGAAGACGAGTTCTACGCGGATTCGTTCACGAGCGCAGCGGATCTGGCGAACGCGGTTTGATGTGAGAGGGAGCGCCCCCGGCTTCCTGATTCAGAATGGGCGCCCGGTTGAGCGCCCATTTGCATTTCGAGCGGCCGTTCTTCGTGCCCTGCCCCGCCCGCCGGACAAACAATTTGAACCACCGCCGTCACATTTTAGTCAGCCGGACATCTCATAATCGGTAAGCAACATGGCTTTGCGCGACGGAAAAAATATCTCTCCAACGCAAATTCATGGTTTACACCGGCGCTTTCCTTGTCGTATTCTTTCGCGCATGAACCGCATCCAGTCCGAACTTCGACGTCGCCGCTCGCCGCTTCCCTAGGGACGCCGCTGGCTTCGTCACGGATTCGCGCCACACAAAGGCGCAAGCTGTTCGAATCATGAAAGCCACGGCACGCCGTGGCTTTTCTGTTTTTTCGGCTCTTATTTTGTAGTTGGCCAAACTTCATCCACCCTTCACCCCCGTTGTCTGGAGCCTGCCGTCATGAATTTCAATGAATATCCGATCGAGTCGCTGATGTACATCACGAACCGGCCCGAAATCGTTTTCACGCACGGCAAAGGCTCGTGGCTCTACGACAACAACGGCAAGCGATATCTGGACTTCATCCAGGGCTGGGCGGTCAACAGCCTCGGTCATTGCAACGACGGCATGATCGAAGCGCTGAACAAACAGGCGCAATTGCTGATCAACCCGTCGCCGGCCTTCTACAACGAGCCGATGGCGAAACTCGCCGGCCTGCTCACGCAACACAGCTGTTTCGACAAGGTGTTCTTCGCGAACAGCGGCGCCGAAGCCAACGAAGGCGCGATCAAGCTCGCGCGCAAGTGGGGCAAGAAGTTCAAGGACGGCGCATTCGAGATCATCACGTTCGATCACAGCTTCCACGGCCGCACGCTGGCCACCATGTCGGCCAGCGGCAAGCCGGGTTGGGACACGATCTACGCACCGCAAGTGCCGGGCTTTCCGAAGGCGGACCTGAACGATATCGCGTCGGTGGAAAAACTCATCAATGCGAAGACCGTGGCCGTGATGCTCGAACCGATCCAGGGCGAAGGCGGCGTGATTCCCGCCACGCGCGAGTTCATGCAGCAACTGCGCGCGCTGACGAACAAGCACAACCTGCTGCTGATCGTCGACGAAGTGCAAAGCGGCTGCGGCCGCGCGGGCACGCTGTTCGCGTACGAGTTATCGGGTATCGAACCGGACATCATGACGCTCGGCAAGGGCATCGGCGGTGGCGTGCCGCTCGCGGCACTGCTCTCGAAAGCGGACGTCGCCGTGTTCGAAGCGGGCGACCAGGGCGGCACCTACAACGGTAATCCGCTGATGACGGCGGTCGGCTACTCGGTGATCTCGCAACTCACCGCGCCGGGCTTCCTCGAAAGCGTGCGGGCGCGCGGCGAGTATCTGCGCTCGAAACTGCTGGAGTTGTCGGAAGAGCGCGGCTTCGTGGGCGAACGCGGTGAAGGCCTGTTGCGCGCACTGCTGCTCGGCAAGGACATCGGCAACCAGATCGTCGAGAAGGCGCGCGACATGCAGCCTGATGGCCTGCTGCTGAACGCGGCGCGTCCGAACCTGCTGCGCTTCATGCCGGCGCTGAACGTGAGCAACGAAGAAATCGACCAGATGATGGCGATGCTGCGTTCGATTCTCGACACGCTGTAACCGGACAGGACCGCGTGTATGACGTCGAGCGTAACGCTGTCGATCCGATGCTTCGAAGTGAGCGACACCGATGCCGTGGTCGCGCTGTGGCAGCAAGCCTTTCCGGAGTATCGGGACGTCACGCGGCCGCAGCGCAATCCGCATCTGTCGATCGCCAACAAGCTCGCGACACAACCAGAACTGTTCTTTGTCGCGGTGCTCGGCGAGCGGATCGTCGGCACGGTGATGGGCGGCTACGACGGCCATCGCGGCTGGCTGTATTCGCTCGCGGTGGATGAGTCGCTGCGTCGACATGGAATCGGCACGCGCCTCGTCGCGCATGTCGAAAGCGCGCTGACGGAGCGTGGCTGCCCGAAGCTGAATCTGCAGGTATTGTCCGCGAAGGCCGACGTGCGCGCGTTTTACGAGGCGCTCGGTTATCGCGCGGACGCGGTGATCAGTCTCGGCAAGCGTCTGGGTAAATTGGCGGACCCGGTGGGCGTCACCAGCTAGATTCGCGCCAGCCCCAATAAAAAAGGTCGCATGCGTTTTCGCATGCGACTTTTTTTATACGTACAGCAAACTAACCTGGTTACTCACCCAGATACGCCGCCCGCACCTTCGGATCATCCAGCATCTGCTTCGCGTCACCCGACATCGTGACCAGACCCGAGTCCATCACGTAGCCGCGATTGGCCGCCTGCAACGCGAGCCGCGCATTCTGCTCGACCAGCAGCACGGTCATGCCTTCAGCCGAAATCGCCCGCACCACTTCGAAGATCTTCTCGACCATGATCGGCGACAGACCCATCGACGGTTCGTCCAGCAGCAACAGCTTGGGACGCGAGATGATCGCGCGCGCCATTGCCAGCATCTGCTGTTCGCCGCCCGAGAGCGTGCCCGCGTATTGCGTCGCGCGCTCTTTCAGTCGCGGGAAGAAGCCGAACATGCGATCCACGTCCGCCTTGATGCCATCCGTGTCGGTACGCAGATAAGCGCCCATCTGCATGTTCTCGACGATCGACATGCGCGCAAAAATGCCGCGGCCTTCCGGCACCATCGCGAGTCCGCGCTTGAGCAGCAGGTGTGGCGGAATGCCCTTGATCGACTCGCCCATGTACTCGATGTCGCCGATCGTGTACGGCTTCAGACCCGTGATCGCCTTCATCGTGGTGGTCTTGCCCGCGCCGTTCGCGCCGATCAGCGTGACCAGTTCGCCCTGCGCGACTTCGAGATCGATGCCCTTGACTGCCTGAATGCCGCCGTAATTGACCTGCAGGCCCTTGATTTTCAACATTGCCGTTGCCATTAGTGGACCCCCGCACCCAGATAAGCTTCGATCACCTTCGGATCCTTCTGCACGTCCTGCGGCAGACCCTGCGCGATCACCTTGCCGTAGTCGAGCACCGTCATCTGGTTGCACAAACCCATCACGAGTTTCACGTCGTGTTCGATCAGCAGGATCGTCTTGCCGTCAGCGCGGATCTTGTCGAGCAGCTTGGTCAGCTCGACTTTTTCCGTCGCGTTCATGCCGGCAGCCGGTTCGTCCAGCGCGAGCAGCTTCGGATCCGTTGCCAAAGCACGCGCAATTTCCAGCCGGCGCTGGTGACCGTACGACAGATTGCGCGACGTGTAGTCCGCATACTGCGCAATGCCGACGTATTCCAGCAGTTCGATCGCGCGTTCCTTGATCTCGCGCTCTTCCTTGCGCTCGGCCGGCGTCTGGAACACCGCGCCGATCAGGCCGTGTTTGGTGCGCACGTGACGGCCAACCATCACGTTTTCCAGCGCGGTCATGCCGCCGAACAGACGGATGTTCTGGAACGTGCGCGCAATGCCCGCCTTCGCCACCTGATAAACCGCGGTCGGCGTGTACGGCGTACCGTCGAGCTTGAATTCGCCCGAATCCGGCGTGTACAGGCCCGTGATCACGTTGAAGAAGGTGGTCTTGCCGGCGCCGTTCGGGCCGATCAGACCGTAAATCTGCCCGGCCTTGATCTCAAGACCGACATCGGACAGCGCCTGCAAACCGCCGAAGCGTTTGTTCACGCCTTTGACGGACAGTCGAATGTTATCGCTCATATTTATTCTCCATGTCCGTTAGACCCGCACCGGCTTCTTGCCGTTGCGCTTCGACAGTTTCGCAATCTTGTCTTCATGCTTGGGCGACGGCCACAAGCCTTCCGAGCGGTACAGCATGATCAGCACCATCGCGAGTGCATAGACCAGCTGACGGATCACTTCCGTATCGACGATTTCATGGCCGAAGATCATGTTCTGCAGCGGGCCCATCGTCGAGCGCAGGAATTCCGGCAGCACGGCGAGCAGCACCGCGCCGAGAATCACGCCCGGAATATGGCCCATGCCGCCCAGCACCACGCACGCCAGCACCACGATCGATTCCGGCAGCGTGAACGATTCCGGCGACACGAAGCCCTGGAACGAGCCGAACATCGCGCCCGACAGACCGCCGAACGAAGCGCCCATCGCGAACGCCAGCAATTTCACGTTGCGGGTGTTGATGCCCATTGCCTTGGCGGCGATTTCGTCCTCGCGGATCGCGGCCCATGCACGGCCGATACGCGAGTGCTGCAAACGCGTACACACCCAGATCACGACCAGGGCGGCGATCACGAACAGGTAGTAGTACGAGTAGACCGACGGGAACTGCAACCCGAACAGCGAGTGCGTCTGCGCGAGGCTGAAGTCGCCGAAATGCACCGGGTCGATCGCCGTGATCCCCTTCGGGCCGTTGGTGATGTTCACCGGACGGTCGAGGTTGTTCATGAAGATCCGCACGATTTCCCCGAAGCCCAACGTCACGATGGCGAGGTAATCGCCACGCAGACGCAGCGTCGGTGCGCCGAGCAGCACGCCGAACAGCGCGGCGAGAGCCATCGCGCACGGCACGATGATCAGGAACGGCACGTGCAGCCCGTTCGGCGCGAGATGCGCGATCCACTCGAACTGCGTGGACAGGTGCGGCGAACTCAGCAGCGCCGCAACGTAGGCGCCGACCGCGTAAAACGCGATGTAGCCCAGGTCGAGCAGGCCGGCGAAGCCGACCACCACGTTCAGGCCGAGCGCGAGCATCACGTAGAGCATCGCGAAGTCGAGCACGCGGACCCAGTAGTTGCCGCCTGCCGCGCCGATGATCATCGGCGCCGCGATCACGAAGATCGCGGTGATGATGCCGACCATCAGCGTCCTGGTCAGGTTCTTTTCAGGGATGAGCGTCGTGGACGGTTCGATCGGTTGAATTGAGGTCATGTTTGCTTTCTCCCAGGATCAGGCGCGATCCGCCACGCGTTCGCCGAGCAGACCCGACGGACGGAACACCAGCACGATGATCAGCACGATAAAGGCGAACACGTCCTGATAGTTGCTACCGAACACACCGCCGGTGAGGTTGCCGATATAGCCGGCGCCCAACTGTTCGATCAGGCCGAGCAGCACGCCGCCCACCATCGCGCCGCCGAGGTTGCCGATACCGCCGAGCACGGCCGCGGTAAAGGCCTTCAGGCCGGGGATGAAGCCCATATAGAAGTGCGCGTTGCCGTATTCCGACGCGATCATCACGCCGGCCAGTGCGGCGAGCGCCGAGCCGATCATGAAGGTGGCCGAGATCACGAAGTTCGGGTTCACGCCCATCAGGCTGGCGTTACCCGGATTCTCGGCGATGGCGCGCATCGCGCGGCCGAGTTTGGTTTTGTGCACGAGCAGCAGCAGGCCGCCCATCACGAGGAACGCCACCACGATGATCACGATTTCGGTCATCGAGATCACGGCGCCCGGCGTCGTGTCCGTGGCCTTGATCACATTGAGCGGGTCGGTGGGCAACAGCTGCGGGAACGGCAGCGGGTTGCGCGACCAGATCATCATGGCCAGCGTCTGCAGCAGGATCGACACGCCGATCGCGGTGATCAGCGGGGCGAGACGCGGTGCTTTACGCAACGGCCGGTAGGCTACGCGCTCGATCGTATAACCGACGACCGCGCACACAACGGCCGCGATGATCAGTGCGATGACGAGCGTCGGCACATTGCCGAGGCCGGGGAAGTGGTTCTGCAGCACGCCTATGGCTGAGAGCGCAACCATCGCGCCCACCATCAACACATCGCCGTGAGCGAAGTTGATGATGCCCAGAATGCCGTAAACCATCGTATAGCCCAGTGCGATGATGGCGTAAACGCTGCCAAGCACCAGCCCGTTGAGAACCTGCTGGATGAAAATATCCATTTAATGCTCCTTAGCCCGTGCGACTGGATTCGCGTTCTTCATCAGCCGGTGGGCGGTGATGCGGTACGCCAATCTCAACGGCACTGCGGGTACTGATGTAAAAGACCGGTAAGGGTTATCCGCTGCCGGTTCGCCTTGGCGACTGGATGACAGTCGCGGGCTCGCCTTGGGCGGATGCAAAAACGGCACCGTTGGGTGGTTTCGGTGCCGTCAGGCTGAACGTCCCGTCATCACATCTTTACGACGTCGAGGACCGCTTTCTTGCCGTCCTTGAAGTCGTAAAGCGTAATGGCGCCCTCTTTCAAATCACCCTTGTCGTCGAACGCGATGTGACCGATTACCCCGTTGTAATCGGTCGACGGCATCGCAGCCAGCACCTTGGGCGCCTCGATCGAATTAGCGCGCTTCATTGCATCGACAATCACGTACACAGCGTCATACGTGAACGGCGCGTAAATCTGCACCGGTGTGTGGAAGCGGTCCACGTACTTCTTTTCGAAGTCCGCTCCCTTGTCCATTTTCGAAAGCGCGAGTCCCGCCTCCGAACAGACCAGGTTTTGCACGGCGGTTCCTGCCAGCTCACCCACCTTGTCGGTACACACACCGTCGCCGCCAAGGATTTTTGCCCTGATACCGAGCGCCGCCGCCTGTTTGGTAAACGGCCCGCCCGTCGCGTCCATGCCGCCGAACATGATCACGTCCGGCTGAACACTCTTGATCTTCGTGAGGATGGCCCGGAAATCCGTGGCCCTGTCGTTCGTCGCTTCCCGCGCGACGATCTTCGCTCCGCTCGCCTGTACGGTCTTCGCGAATTCGTCCGCGAGCCCCTTACCGTAGGCGGTTGCATCGTCCACTATGGCGATGCGTTTGGCGCCCAACGCCTTCGTGGCGTAATCGGCGAGCGCCGGACCTTGTTGCGCGTCGGTGGCGACGACCCGGTAGGTCGTCTTGAAACCCTGCAGCGTGTACGCCGGATTCGTCGACGACGGCGAGATCTGCACGATGCTCGCATCGCTATAGATCTTCGAAGCCGGAATCGACACGCCCGAATTCAGGTGCCCCACCACCGCCACCACATGATCGTCGACCAGCTTCTGCGCGACCGCCGTGCCCGTTTTCGGGTCCGCTGCGTCGTCTTGCGCATCCAGCTCCAACTGGATCTTGTGACCGTCGATGGTCAAACCCTGCGTATTGATTTCCTCGACCGCCAGACGCGCGCCGTTTTCGTTGTCCTTGCCCAGATGCGCTATGCCGCCCGTCAAAGGGGCCGCATGACCGATCTTCACGATAGTCGCTTCACTCGCCGGTGCCGCTGCGGCCACAGCCGCGGATGCACCCGCTCCCGCCTCGCCATCCTGTTTCTTGCCGCACGCGGTCAGCATCGCAACCGCGGCCGCGATGGACACGGCGTAAGCAAACTTGACTCGCATTAAATAGGTCTCCTGCGCCTTGCAAAATCTATTGTTCGGAGACCCTGAGGCCTTGAGAACGCGCGCATTGTAACTCCAATTTTGCGACGGGCAATATTGTTGAGCCGCTGGGGTTTTCCTGCATTGCAACCTTATTTTGAGAGCGAAGGCGCTTAAAAGGCGCAACCGGGTTGCGACAGTTTTTCGTGCATCAGTTGCACCACCGTTGAACCCAATGGCATCAAGTGTTGCGGCGAATTTCCCGCACGCCCGATTGCAGCGGGGCTGGCGTTACATATTACGTTTCTGCTGTTATCGAGATATACGCACTATCTTAGTGCGTCAAAAAAACGCGCAACCTGTTTAGCTTTCATAAAACGGGGCCGCATCACGTTTAAATCTATAAAAACCCGCATCACAATTCAAAGAAATTTGTGCGGGAGGACATCGAAATTGCTTGCACATGATGATCTGGCACTTTATTTTAGCCGCAGTTGCTGGACGCCAGATATGAAAAAAGCGCGCCCTCGGGCGCGCTTTTCTTTCAGCAGTCAGCAAATTGTCAGGCGGGCAGACCCAAACCGCGCGGTAGCGGAAACGCAATGTTTTCCTCGATGCCGTCGAGCGCGCGCACATTGCGCACGCCGAGCTCACGCAGGCGGGCGATCACCGCCTGCGCCAGCACTTCCGGCGCCGAGGCGCCGGCCGTTACGCCGATGCGGCGTTTGCCTTCGACCCAGACCGGATCGATCTGATCGGGCGAGTCCACCATATAGGCAGGCACGCCGAGCTTCTCGGCCAGCTCGCGCAGCCGGTTGGAGTTCGAGCTGTTCGGGCTGCCGACCACGATCACGACGTCGCATTGCGGCGCCATGAACTTCACCGCGTCCTGGCGGTTTTGCGTGGCGTAGCAGATATCCTGCTTTTTCGGCTCGCGGATGGACGGATATTTGGCCTTCAGAGCGGCAATGATCTGGGCTGCGTCGTCGACCGACAGGGTGGTTTGCGTGACGAATGCAATCCGCTCGGGATCGGCCAGTTGCAAGGCCTGTACGTCTTCGATGTCTTCCACCAGATGCATGCCCTCGCCCGCCTGGCCCATCGTGCCTTCGACTTCGGGATGGCCCTTGTGGCCGATCATGACGATGTCGAAGCCGTCCTGGCGCATCTTCGCGACCTCGATATGCACCTTGGTCACGAGCGGGCACGTGGCGTCGTACACCCGCAGCCCGCGAATCTCGGCCTCGGAACGCACTGCCTTCGACACGCCGTGCGCGCTGAAAATAACCGTGTTGCCGGGCGGCACTTCTTCGAGCCGCTCGATGAAGATCGCACCCTTCTTGCGCAGATCCTCGACCACGTACGCGTTATGGACGATTTCGTGACGCACGTAGATCGGCGAGCCGTGCAGCTTGATGGCCCGCTCTACGATCTCGATCGCCCGGTCGACACCGGCACAGAACCCGCGCGGCTGCGCTAGCAGGATCTCGGTTTCAGCAAGAGTCGTATCCGTCATGCTCATGTTTACAGAATCCCAATGATTTTCACTTCAAACGCCAGCGCCTGGCCGGCAAGCGGGTGGTTGAAGTCGAACAGGGCCGACGTTTCACCGACTTCTTTCAGAACGCCGGCGTAGCGGCCGCCACCCGGCGCGTTGAATTCGACCAGGTCGCCCGGAGAAAAATCCTCGCCGATCATGCTGTTTTCGCGCAGCGTGGCGAGCGATACGCGCTGGATCAATTCCGGATTGCGGGGACCGAACGCCTGGCCCGGCGCTAGCTGAAAGGTCGAATGGTGGCCGACCTTCAAACCCAGCAGAATATCTTCCAGCGGCGGCGCCAGCTGACCGGCGCCGAGCAGCAGCGTGGCCGGCTTGTCGCTAAAGGTATTGATGACTTCGGCGCCATCGGCAAGGGAAAGCCGGTAGTGAAGCGTCACGTGTGAACCCGGTTTCACTTCGGAAATGTCGATGATGCTCATGCAATGCTCGCTCAGTCGAAGCGCGCTGCACGCGTGCGCCGCTGGCGCAGTCGACGCGTGTGGCAAACCGTCGGGGTGCCGTGCGCAAAGCGCCTATTGTAAGCCACATAGCGGGCGGCGGCTGCGTCGGTCGCGCGCATCGCCGCGCGGCCGCTGCAGCCGCCGCCCCACTCATCCGAAGCGGAGGACACTGTACATATGGCAGATCACGCCACCCTGATTGACGAAGCAAACCTTGAAACCGCCGCCCCCGGTCCCGCGGCACTGGAGACAGCGTCCGCGCCGCTGGTGCGCGGCAAATGGCTCAAAAACGACATGCCGCGCGAGCGGCTGATCGAACAGGGCGCCAGCGTGCTGTCGGATACCGAACTGATCGTGCTGATTCTTGGCTCGGGTCTGCCGGGCCATGACGTCTTCGATGTGGCGCGCACGTTGCTCGACCGCTTCGGCTCGCTGCGCGCGATGCTCGACGCGACCTACACGGATTTCGCCGACCTACGCGGCATTGGCCCCGCGAAAAAGACGCAACTGCTCGCCATTATGGAAATGGCGCGGCGCTCGCTAGTCGATAAAATGCGCATGCGCTCGCTGATCAATTCGCCCGAGGCCGTGGAAAATTACCTTCGCCTGCGGATCGGCGGGCGTCCGCAGGAAATTTTCGTGTCGCTTTTCCTCGACGCCCGGCATCGGCTGATACGTTGCGAAGAAAGTGCACAGGGCACGCTCACGCGCATGGCGGTATATCCGCGCGAGATCGTGCGGCGCGCGCTGAGTCTGAACGCGGCCAGTCTGATCGTCGCGCACAATCACCCGTCCGGCGCCGTCCAGCCGAGCGCGAGCGATTGCCGCTTGACTCATACGCTGCGCGACGCCCTCACGCTGATCGACGTGCAACTGGTCGATCACCTGGTGATCGGCACCGATAGCGTCTACTCCTTCGCCCGCGCCGGCTGGCCGTGACACGGCGTGAACACGGGCCGCGCAGACGTTGCGTCGTGCCCGGCATCGCAAATAAGGTTTGATTTTGCGGCTTTTTTTCTGCTAGAATTCCGGTTTGCCTATTTCCAACCCCCTGTTCCGAAGCCACCAAGGCGTTCCGGAAAGGAAACGTGCCTGGAGTTGTGTCAACAGCTCCGCGCGGCTCTTTTCGGGAAACTTTCACGGCGTTCGAACTCAGAATTAGCGTATTAGGAGTGCTCTCATGGCACGCGTATGCCAAGTAACTGGGAAAGCGCCGATGAGCGGCAACAACGTTTCCCACGCGAACAACAAAACCAAGCGCCGGTTCCTGCCGAACCTGCAAAACCGCCGCATTTGGGTGGAAAGCGAAAACCGTTGGGTGCGTCTGCGCGTTTCGAACGCCGGCCTGCGCCTGATCGACAAGAACGGTATCGACGCTGTGCTCGCAGATCTGCGCGCACGCGGTGAAGCCTAAGGAGTAAATCATGGCGAAAGGCGCACGCGACAAGATCAAGCTGGAATCGACCGCAGGCACGGGTCACTTCTACACGACGACGAAGAACAAACGCAACATGCCGGAAAAGATGCTGATCAAGAAATTTGATCCGGTCGTCCGCAAGCACGTTGAGTACAAGGAAACCAAGATCAAGTAAGTCCTGGCTCCTGCCTGACGAAGGCAAAGACATGCAAAAAAGCCTCGCATTCGTGCGGGGCTTTTTGTTTTTGGTGCGCCCTTCTCTGTCTCTGCGTCGTTGCTTGTCCATGACTCAACAGTCCGAATAGTCTTATGCCGTTCGACCAGCTTTCCCTCATCCGTCGCGGCGCGTATCCTTTCTCGTTTTAGCGGCGAGCGAATCGCACGCCGTCACTGCAAAACGAAACGACGGAGATGTACGCAATGGAATTCGATGTGGCGATTGTCGGTAGCGGTCTGGCCGGTTTGAGCGTTGCGCTCAATCTGGCGGAGACCCGGCGGGTTGCGGTGGTCGCCAAGCGATCGATGACCGAAGGCGCGAGCGACTGGGCACAAGGCGGCATCGCCGCAGTACTGGATTCGGCGGACAGCATTGAAAATCACGTCCGCGATACGCTGATTGCCGGCGGTGGCCTGTGCGACGAAGCGGCGACGCGCTTCATCGTCGAACATGGGCGAGCCGCAATCGAATGGTTGATCGCGCAAGGCGTGCCGTTCACCAAAGACGACGCCGCCGAACTCGGCTTCCACCTGACGCGCGAAGGCGGCCATAGCCACCGGCGCATCATCCATGCGGCAGATGCAACAGGCCACGCCGTGGTGGCCACGCTCAGCGAGCGGGTGCGCCGTCACCCGAACATCACGCTGCTCGAAGATCACTACGCAATCGACCTGATCACGTCCGACCGCCTCGGCTTGCCAGGACGGCGTTGTCACGGCCTGTATGCACTCGACCTGCAAAGCGGCCGCACCGTCACGATCGAGGCGCCGCATACCGTGCTCGCCACCGGCGGCGCCGGCAAGGTTTATCTCTACACCACGAATCCCGACACCGCGACCGGCGACGGCATTGCGATGGCGTGGCGGGCCGGCTGCCGCGTATCCAATATGGAATTCATCCAGTTCCATCCCACCTGCCTGTTCCACCCGTATGCAAAGTCGTTTCTGATTTCGGAAGCGGTGCGCGGCGAAGGCGGTATTCTCAAACTGCCGGACGGCACGCGTTTCATGCCGAACCACGACGAACGCGCCGAGCTCGCGCCGCGCGATATCGTCGCGCGTGCGATCGACTTCGAAATCAAGAAGCGTGGCATCGATTGCGTGTATCTGGACATCAGCCATCAACCGCCCGAATTCCTGCGTGAGCACTTCCCGACGATTCTGGCGCGCTGTCTGGAGTTCGGCATCGACATCACCAAGGAAGCGATTCCGGTCGTGCCGGCCGCGCACTACACCTGCGGCGGCGTCGTGACCGATCTGGCGGGACGAACAGACCTGGCAGGCCTCTACGCGGTCGGTGAGACGTCATGCACGGGTCTGCACGGCGCGAACCGGCTCGCCAGCAACTCCCTGCTCGAATGCATCGTTATCGGACGCTCCGCGGCGCAAGCGATCGAAGAAGAAGGTTTTAGCGCCGCTGTCCATGCCCCGCTGCCGGATTGGGACGAAAGCCGCGTGTCGGATCCGGACGAAGAAGTCGTGGTCGCGCACAACTGGGACGAACTGCGCCGGCTGATGTGGAATTACGTCGGTATCGTACGAACGGACAAGCGGCTCGCACGAGCGAAGCATCGGCTTGCCCTGCTGCGCGATGAAATTCACGAGTATTACGCCAACTTCAAGGTGAGCCGCGACCTGCTCGAATTGCGCAATCTGGTCGATGTGGCGTCGTTGATCGTCGAAGGCGCGCGGTCGCGGCGTGAGAGCCGTGGCTTGCACTTCAGCCGTGACTGGCCGGCCACTTTGCCCAAGGCGCTGCCCACAGTGCTCTCACCGGAGCATGTGCGCAACCGCAACGTGTGATCGGGACGAGCTGAAACGAAAAGGGCCATCGCCGGATCATCCCGGCGACAGCCCTTTTCCTATCGACCGCGACCGGTTGCGCTCGAACGTCAGACGATCCGCATCGAGTAATCTGTTGCGCGCACGTCTTTGGTCAGCGCGCCGATCGACACACGATCGACGCCGGTTTCGGCGATCGTGCGCACCGTATCGAAGTTCACACCGCCCGACACCTCCAGCACCGCCCGCCCCGCTGTGATGCGCACCGCTTCGCGCATGGCCTCGAACGAAAAATTGTCGAGCAGAACGGATTGCGCGCGATGAGCCAGCGCAATTTCCAGTTCCTCGAGCGTCTCGACTTCGACCTGGATCGGCACGCCCGCATTCAGCGCCAGCGCCGCGTTCATAGCCGCGCCCACCCCGCCAGCCGCGGCGATGTGGTTTTCCTTGATGAGAATACCGTCGTACAGCGCGAGACGCTGGTTCGCCCCACCGCCCACGCGCACCGCGTACTTCTGCGCGAGCCGCAGACCTGGCAAGGTTTTGCGCGTATCGAGAATGCGCGTTCGCGTATGAGCGACGGCATCGACATAATGGCGCGTCGCGCTCGCCACGCCCGACAGCAATTGCAGGAAGTTCAGCGCGTTGCGTTCCGCCGTCAACAAGGCGCGCACCGGTCCGCGCAGTTCGCAGACCGTTGTGTCGGCCTTCATCCGGTCGCCTTCACGATAGCGCCACTGGACCTCGATACGCGGATCGACCTGGCGCATCACCGCGTTGAACCACGGCACCCCGCACAGCACCGCATCCTCACGCACGATGATGCGCGCGCCGCGTACGTCATCCGCTGGAACCAGGCGGCCCGTCTGGTCACCGGTGCCGACGTCTTCGGCCAGTGCGTCGGCGACGTTGCGCGCCAACGCGGCTTCGAATGCCGCGCCGTACTGTGCCTGAATTTCAGCGAACAGCGGCGACACCGCCTCGACCTGACTGCGCTCAACCGCCCCCATCACGCTGCTCCCACGTTCGAATACAGTTGCGCGTCGCGCGCCAGATCGCCGCTCGCCTGCACGCGCTTCTTGTGACGCGCCGCGAAATCCAGCATCCGGTCGATCGGCAGACGCGCGCGCTCGCCGATCGCACGATCGACGAAGATTTCGTTGTGGCCACGCTCGAGCACATCGGCCAGATTGGCGAGGCCGTTCATCGCCATCCACGGGCAGTGCGCGCAACTCTTGCAGGTCGCGCTGTTGCCGGCCGTCGGCGCGGCAATCAAGGTCTTGCCGGGTGCGGCGAGCTGCATCTTGTGCAGTATGCCGAGATCCGTCGCCACGATGAAATGCGTCGCGTCCAGCTTTTGCGCCGCATCGATCAACTGCGTGGTCGAGCCCACCACGTCCGCCTGTGCGACCACGTTGGCCGGCGACTCGGGGTGCACCAACACCTTCGCGCCCGGATATTCGGCGCGCAGCAGATCGAGTTCGATGCCTTTGAATTCGTCGTGAACCAGACACGAACCCTGCCACAGCAGCATGTCCGCGCCGGTCTTGTTCTGGATATAACTGCCGAGGTGGCGGTCGGGCGCCCAGATGATCTTTTCGCCACGGGCGTGCAGATCGGCAACGATTTCCAACCCGATCGACGACGTCACCATCCAGTCCGCGCGCGCCTTCACGGCCGCGCTCGTGTTCGCATACACCACCACCGTGCGATCGGGGTACGCGTCGCAGAAAGCCGAGAATTCATCGGCCGGGCAGCCAAGATCGAGCGAACAGGTTGCGTCGAGATCCGGCATCAGAATGCGCTTGTCCGGACTCAGAATCTTCGCCGTCTCGCCCATGAAGCGCACGCCGGCAACGACCAGCGTTTGCGCGGCGTGATCGCGCCCGAAGCGCGCCATCTCCAGTGAATCGGCCACGCAGCCGCCAGTCTCGTCGGCGAGCTCCTGCAATTCCGCGTCGACGTAATAATGCGCGACAAGCACCGCTTTCTCGCGTTCGAGCAATTTGCGGATGCGTGCCTTCAGCGCCAGCTTCTCTTCGGCCGACGGCATGTCGGGCACCTTCGCCCACGCCTGCCCGATCCCGCAGGTCGTACCCTGCGCTTGTGGCCGGTCGTATTCGACGGTCCTGATAGCCTGCTGATCCATGATCTCCTCTGCCTTCGCTCTGCCGCCGCGGACTCTCAATCGCGTGTCGTTGCAGTTTCCGCGGCCCAAAAAGCAAAACCCCGCCAACGCGGGGTTTTGTGACGTACTGAGATTTTAATGGATTTCGCTATCAGGCATAACGGCGCAATCGCATCGCAAAGTCTTGCAGCGTTTTGATGCCACTTTGTTCAGCGCGATGACACCAGTCCTGCAACTGAACCAGCAACTGATCACGCGAAGCATTGGAGCGCTCCCACATGGCCGCCAGTTCGTTGCGCATGTCGATATACGTCTTGAGCTTCTGGCTGCTCGCGAAAATTTGCGGCAACTGACGCTTCTGAGGTTCGTCGAGACCTGCTTCTTCCTTGTGGAACCAGCTGCGTGCACCGCGCATGAGCTGATACTTCTCGCGCGCGCCGACTTCCTTCAGATGCGCCAGTTCCTGACGATAGGCGCGCTTGAGCGCCTTGCCGTAACGCGCCATCACTTCGTAGCGATTGGCCAGCACGGCTTGCAGCGTGTCCTGATCGAGCACCAGCTTGCCGGTGGTCAGACGCGGCGTAGGCGCTACCTTCTTCACCTTGGCGAGGCGGAACGCCGACATGATACGGATGTACATCCAGCCGATATCGAACTCGTACCACTTGTTCGACAGCTTGGCGGACGTCGCATACGTGTGGTGATTGTTATGCAGCTCTTCACCGCCGATGATGATGCCCCACGGGAAAATGTTGGTGCTGGCATCCGCCGAGTTGAAGTTGCGATAGCCCCAGAAGTGCGCGAGACCGTTCACCACACCAGCGGCCCAGAACGGAATCCATACCATTTGCACGGCCCAGATGGTCAGGCCGACGACGCCGAACAGCGCGACGTTCAGCACCATCATCAGGCTCACGCCGAGGATCGGGTATTTGGTGTAGACGTTGCGTTCCATCCAGTCGTTCGGCGTGCCGTGACTGAACTTGCGCATCGTTTCTTCGTTTTTTGCTTCGGTGCGGTACAGTTCCGCGCCTTCGAGCAGCACCTTCCAGATGCCGCGCGTTTGCGGGCTGTGCGGATCTTCTTCAGTCTCGCACTTGGCGTGGTGCTTACGGTGAATCGCAGCCCATTGGCCGGTCAGCATGCCGGTGGTCATCCACAGCCAGAACCGGAAAAAATGACTGACGACCGGATGCAGCTCCAGCGCGCGGTGCGCCTGGCAGCGATGCAGATAGACTGTCACGCCGATGATCGTGATGTGCGTCACGATCGCCGTGTACAGCACGAGTTGCCACCACGAGAAGTGCAGCAGACCGTGGGCAAGAAAATCGAGCAAAGAATTCAACAAGGCAATTTACCTGTGGAACGAGAGGTCCGAGATACACGCAGATTGCGCGTGTCAAGAAAGTGAAAGCATACAGCGGGATTGGACGACATTCTACTTGAACCGTTCCAAGTGTTTGTAACAAATAGGGATTTTTTGTGCCGCATCAACGGAAAGGAACGCGCCGAAGCTCTATATAAGACTCGCCGGCGCGCCAGAAGTGCCCGTCAATGCGCGCTGTCCGCCTGATCGGCCGAGGATCCGGTCATTATTACCGGTTGCGGTACACCGACGCCAACGTTGCCGACGATTCGCACTTCGCGTTGCGCGAACGGAATCGAGATGTCGTGCTCCGAGAACAGACGCCAGATATTGCGGTTGACGGCCGAGCGCACGCCCGCGGTGCCGGCGGCCGCGTCCTCGATCCAGAAGCCGAGTTCGAGGTTGATGCCGTCCGCACCGAAACTGGCCAGATAAGATGTCGGCGCCGGTTCCTGCAGCACGCGCGGCACGTCTGCGGCGGCCTGCACCAGCAGCGCCATTGCCTGCTCGACGTTGGACGTGTACGCGACCTGCACGGCCACTTTCGCATGGCCGCGCGTCAGGTACGACGACTGGTTCTGGACCACGTCCGTGATCAGCTTTTCGTTCGGAATCAGCGTCTCGATGCCGTCCAGTCCACGCACCACGGTATAGCGCGTGCGGATCTGCGTGACCATGCCCTGCAGGCCGCTCACGTTGATCGTGTCGCCAATGCGCAGCGACCGGTCGATCAGGATGATGAATCCCGACACGTAGTTGCTGGCGATCTTCTGCAGACCGAACCCCAGCCCCACGCCCAGCGCGCCGCCGAACACACCCAGCACGGTGATGTCGATGCCGACCAGCGACAGGCTGATCAGCACCGCCGCCAGCACGAACGCCGCCCGGCCGACCCGCGCCACCACCACCTTCAGGTTGGCATCGAGCGTTTTCGAACGCATCAGACGGTCTTCGAACGTGGAGCCGAGCCACATCGCGACGATCATCGTCACGCACACCCACAGCAGCCCCGAGATGAGCGAGAGCAGCGTCATGTGCGCGTTGGCGACACGGAACTGGACGCTCGCCATCCACGTGATCACGTCGTCCTGAATGCCCATGACCGTGAGCACCATGCCGACCCAGACGACCAGCGAGACGATCTTTTCGACGAGGAACAGCCACGGATGCGTCGCGCCGTCGTGGCTGAAAACCCGCCGCGCAAAGAAAAACACAATGTAAATCAAGCCGATGCCGAATAACGGCACCAGCGCCAGATCGAGCAGCGCGGTGTGCATGAACTGGCCGGTGACCGACCGCGCGAGCCACACGAGGGTCGCGCCGATCAGCGGAAAGAACGCGCGGTTCAGGCTTTCCGCGCCGAAGCGCAGAGTCTGGTAACGCGTCTGGCGACGCAGATCCAGTGCCCGGCGCAACAGGCGCGCGAGCAGCCACGCGATCGCGAGCGTCCCGAGCAGGACGCCGACTTGCCACAGCATCACCGGCTGACCGAAGTCGCGCGCGAGGTCGCTGAACATATGAGGGAAAAGACGGTTTTGCATGATGTCGCGGAAGTCGCCGGCGCCCAGCCGGGTTCAGGAATCGAACCCGCGCGCGCCGGCAGAAGCCTGTTACGCCTGCGCCTAGCTCTGGCGTTCCAGCACGGCGGCGAAGAAGCCGTCCGTTGCGTGGCGGTGCGGCCACAGCGAAAGATAATCGCCCATTTCCAGATCGATGCGCTGCTCGGCCAGCACGTCGCGCGCGGGCACCAGAGCGAAATCGGGATGGCCGGCGAGGAACTGCTCCACCACCGCCTCGTTTTCGGCTTCCAGAATCGAGCAGGTGGCATAGACCAGACGTCCGCCCTTCTTTACCAGACGCGCGGCGCTCGCCAGAATCGACGCCTGCTTCGGCGCCAGTTCGGCCACCGATTCCGGCGACTGGCGCCACTTCAGATCCGGGTTGCGACGCAGCGTGCCCAGGCCGCTGCACGGTGCATCGACCAGCACGCGGTCGATCTTGCCCGCGAGGCGCTTGATCTTGGAATCGTGTTCACTATCGATCAGCACCGGATTCACATTTGACAGGCCGCTGCGCGCAAGGCGCGGCTTGAGCTTGGCGAGACGCCGCTCGGAGACGTCGAAGGCATAGAGCCGGCCGGTCGAGCGCATTGCCGCGCCCAGCGCCAGCGTCTTGCCGCCCGCGCCCGCACAGAAGTCGACGATCATTTCGCCGCGCTTGGGCGCGACCAGCGAACACAGCAACTGGCTGCCTTCGTCCTGCACTTCGACCCAGCCATGCTGGAACGCGTCGAGTTTGGTGAGCGGCGGCTTGCCGACCACCCGCACGCCGAACGGTGCGAACGGCGTGGCGCCGGCCTCGATGCCAGCTTTCGACAGTGCGTTCAGCACGTCGTCGCGGCTCGCCTTGATCGGGTTGGTGCGCAGATCCAGCGGCGCCGGGTAGTTCAGCGCCGCGGCCAGCTGCGCCAGTTCGTCGGGTTCGAAACGCTTGCTGAGCGCCTGATAGATCCAGTCGGGCAGATTCAGGCGAATCCGCAGCGGCAGGCTTTCCGGGTCGATCTTCGAGACGTGTTCGAGCCAGCTCAGTTCCTGTTCCGACACAAACGGCTTGAGCGCGTTACGTCCCGCCGTCTGCATCAGGCCGAGCAGCGCCATGCGGCGTGCCGGGCTGCCGGCGCCGCCCTCCGCCAGATGGGCGAATTCCATCCGGCGGCGCAGCACCGCGAAAACCGCCTCGGCGATGACCCCGCGCTCGCCGTGCCCGAGCTTCGGGTGCGCGCGGAAGAAACGGCTCGTGGTGGCGTCGGCCGGGCCGTTGAGTTTTAGGACTTCAGCCAACAAAGTCTCAGTTTGTCCAATCAGAAAACCATGCAATCTCATGCGCCCTCTCCGGCGGTGTGACCGGCAAAGAGCCATTGCGGCTCCGGCGGCGTAAGCGTGACACGCAGGCCTTCGAGAGCAAGGCGCCCTTCGACGAACCAGCGCACCGCGCGTGGATAAATGATGTGTTCGGTTGCCAGCACGCGTTCGGCGAGCGTGGCGGGAGTGTCGCCCGTTTCAACGGGAACCGCCGACTGTACGACGATCGGCCCGTGATCCAGCTGCGAGGTGACAAAATGCACGGACGCGCCGTGCAGCCGCACGCCCGCGTCGAGCGCCTGCTGATGGGTTTTCAGGCCCGGAAAGCTCGGCAGCAGCGACGGATGCACATTCAGCATGCGGCCGGCGTAGTGATCGACGAAACCGGCCGTGAGCACCCGCATGAAGCCGGCGAGCACCACCAGATCGGGCGCGAAACTGTCGATTTTTTGAGCGAGCGCGGCGTCGAAGCTGTCGCGGCCGGAAAACTGGCGGTGGTCGACCACCGCCGTGGCAATGCCGTGCGACGCCGCGAACGCAAGGCCCGCGGCATCAGGACGGTTGGCAATCACGGCCGCGACTTGCGCGGGCCAGGCTTCGTCCGAGCGGGCTCGAACAATGGCTTCCATGTTGCTTCCCCGTCCGGAAATCAGGATGACGAGTTTTTTCATCCGCGGATTTTATCATTCGGGGACACTGAAACCGCGACGCTCCGCCGTCCATTGCGCTGAACGTTTATAATCGTTTGTTTTGCGGCACCCCGGCCGCTCTACCTCAAACCCGCTATCGTGAGAGTCTTCCGCGGTCTTCCCAATGCTGAAAGCCGTGCGCCCTGCGCACTGACCATCGGCAACTTCGACGGTGTCCACCGCGGCCACCAGGCTCTGCTCGCCCACGTGCGGGCCGCGGCCGATGCACGCGGCCTGCCCGTCTGCGTGATGACCTTCGAGCCGCACCCCCGCGAATTCTTCAACCCGGCGGGCGCGCCGCCGCGCATCGCCATGCTGCGCGACAAGCTCGAGGCGCTGCGCACCAACGGCGTCGACCGGGTGGTCGTCGAGCACTTCAATCAGACGTTCGCGAGCCAGTCGCCGGACGCGTTCGTCGAACGGATCATCGTCAACGGGCTGCATGCGCGCTGGGTCATGATCGGCGACGACTTCCGCTACGGTGCAAAACGCGCGGGCGACTTCGCGTCGCTCAAGGCCGCGGGGCAGCAACACGGTTTCGAAGTCGAACAGATGGCCACGGTGGCCGATCCGTCGGGCGCGCGCATTTCCAGCTCGGGCGTGCGCGCGGCGCTGGTGGCGGGCGACCTCGACTCGGCACGCGCCGCGCTGGGCCGCGACTACGTGATCAGCGGCCACGTCGTGCACGGCATGAAGCTCGGCCGCGACCTCGGCTTCCCCACGCTGAACCTGCCGATCGCCCACAAGCGCCCGGCGCTCGCGGGCATTTTCGTGGTGCGCGTGCACGGCGTGGCGGATGAACCGCTGCCCGGCGTCGCGAGCCTCGGCCTGCGCCCCACGGTAGACGATTCCGGCCGCGTGCTGCTCGAAGTCCATCTGCTCGACTGGCATGGCGACGCATATGGCAAACTCGTGCGCGTCGAATTCCTGAAGAAGCTGCGCGACGAGGAAAAGTACGTCGATCTCGAAACGCTGACCGCCGCCATTGCGCGCGACGTCGCCAACGCGCGCGCATGGTTCGCGGCCGTCGGCGCCGGCACGCCGGGCAGCCGCTCCACCGGCTTCGCCACCTCGGCCACCGACCGAATTAGATAACCGCCGTGGTCCACGCAAGCGCTTAAGCGCCGCATGTGGACCTTCGCCGCGCGCATCGAAGGGCGTCCGTGAATCACGCGACATGCCTGCCGGGCGCGCCCAACGCCTCTCGCGCATCGTGCGCATTCCGCAGCCCTGCTGCGCATAGAAAGAATTCACCGCGACCTCATCATGAGCAACAAGAAAGCCGATTCGAAACCGCAGTCACGCTACCCGGTCAACCTGCTCGACACGCCGTTCCCGATGCGCGGCGATTTGCCCAAACGCGAGCCGCAATGGGTCAAGGAATGGCAGGAACGCAAGGTCTACGAGACGATCCGCGCCGCCAGCAAGGGCCGCAAGAAGTTCATCCTGCACGACGGCCCGCCGTATGCGAACGGCGACATCCACCTCGGCCACGCGGTGAACAAGATCCTGAAGGACATGATCGTCAAGGCGCGCAATCTGGCGGGCTTCGACGCGGTCTACGTGCCGGGCTGGGATTGCCACGGCATGCCGATCGAAATCCAGATCGAAAAGCAGTTCGGCAAATCGCTGCCGGCCGCCGAAGTCATGCAGAAGGCGCGCGCCTACGCGACCGAGCAGATCGAAAAGCAGAAGGTCGGCTTCCGGCGTCTGGGCGTGCTCGGCGACTGGGACAATCCGTACAAGACCATGAACTTCACCAACGAGGCCGGCGAAATCCGCGCGCTCGCGAAGATCATGGAAAAAGGCTACGTGTTCCGCGGCCTCAAGCCGGTGAACTGGTGTTTCGACTGCGGCTCGGCGCTCGCCGAAGCGGAAGTCGAGTACAAGGACAAGACCGATCCGACCATCGACGTGCTGTTCAGCTTCGCCGAGCCGGAAAAGACCGCGCAGGCGTTCGGCTTGAATGCACTGCCGCGCAACGAAGGCGGCATCGTGATCTGGACCACCACGCCGTGGACCATCCCCGCCAACCAGGCGCTGAACCTGCACCCGGAAATCGTCTACGCGCTGGTCGATACGTCGCGCGGCCTGCTGATCCTCGCGCAAGAGCGCGTTGAAGCATGCCTGAAACAATACGGTCTGGAAGGCACGATCGTCGCCACCACGCCGGGCGCGAAGCTCGTCAATCTGCGTTTCAACCACCCGCTTGCGTCCGCGCATCCGAGCTACAAGCGCACCTCGCCGGTCTATCTCGGCGACTACGTGACTACCGAATCGGGCACGGGCGTCGTGCACTCGTCGCCGGCGTATGGCGTGGAAGACTTCGTGTCGTGCAAGGCGCACGGCATGTCCGACTCGGACATCATCAATCCGGTGATGGGCGACGGCCGCTATATCGAATCGCTCGCGCTGTTCGGCGGCCTGTCGATCTGGGCGGCCAATCCGCAGATCGTCGAGGCGCTGCAAGGCGCCGGCACGCTGATGCGCACCGAGAACTACACGCACAGCTACATGCACTGCTGGCGCCACAAGACGCCGATCATCTACCGTGCCACGTCGCAATGGTTCGCCGGCATGGACGTGAAGCCGAACGACACCGACAGGACGCTGCGCGAAACCGCGCTCGAAGGCATCGAGAACACCGCGTTCTATCCGGCGTGGGGCAAGCAGCGCCTCTTCAGCATGATCGCGAACCGCCCGGACTGGACGCTGTCGCGCCAACGCCAATGGGGCGTGCCGATGGCGTTCTTCGTGCACAAGGAAACCGGCGAGCTGCATCCGCGTACCCTGGAATTGCTCGAAGAAGTCGCGCAACGCGTCGAGAAGGCCGGCATCGAAGCCTGGCAGTCGCTCGACCCGCGCGAACTGCTCGGCGACGAGGCCAACATGTACGAGAAGAACCGCGACACGCTGGACGTGTGGTTCGATTCGGGCACCACGCACTGGCACGTGCTGCGCGGCTCGCACAAAGACGAACTGCAATTCCCCGCCGACCTGTATCTGGAAGGCTCGGACCAGCACCGCGGCTGGTTCCACTCGTCGCTCCTGACCGCTTCGATGCTCGACGGCCGCCCGCCGTATAACGCGCTGCTCACGCACGGTTTCACCGTGGACGGCGAAGGCCGCAAGATGAGCAAGTCGCTCGGCAACGGTATCGATCCGCATGAAGTGGCGAACCGCCTCGGCGCGGAAATCATCCGCCTGTGGATCGCCTCGACCGATTACTCGGGCGAACTGGCGATCTCGGAAGAAATCCTGAAGCGCGTCACGGAAGGTTATCGCCGTATCCGCAACACGCTGCGCTTCCTGCTCGCGAACCTGTCGGACTTCGACTTCGCGCAACACGCGCGTCCGGTCGAAGACTGGCTCGAGATCGACCGCTATGCGGTGGCGCTGTCGGCGAATCTGCAAAACGACATCCTCTCGCATTACGAGAAGTACGAGTTCCACCCGGTGGTCGCCAAGCTGCAGACGTTCTGCTCGGAAGACCTCGGCGGCTTCTATCTGGACGTGCTGAAAGACCGTCTGTACACGACCGCCGCGGACTCCGTCGCGCGCCGTGCGGCGCAAACCGCGCTGTATCACATCGCGCACGGCCTGCTGCGTCTGATGGCGCCGTTCCTGTCGTTCACCGCGGAAGAAGCGTGGAAGATCTTCGAGCCGAACAGCGAGACGATCTTCACCGAGACGTATCACGCGTTCCCGGCCGTGCCGGAAGCCGGCGCGCTGCTCGACAAATGGACGCTCCTGCGCGCCGCGCGCAGCGACGTGACCAAGGCGCTGGAGGAAGCACGCGTCGCAAACCTGATCGGCTCGTCGTTGCAGGCGGAAGTGGAAATCCGCGCAAGCGGCGCACGCTACGACGCGCTCACGAGTCTCGGCGACGACCTGAAGTTCGTGCTGATCACGTCGGCGGCGAGCGTGGTGAAGGTGGACAGCGAAGCGGAAGAAGGCGTCGAAGTGATCGCCTCGAAGTATCTGAAATGCGAACGCTGCTGGCACTATCGCGCGGACGTCGGCGCGAACGCCGAACACCCCACGCTGTGCGGCCGCTGCTTCAGCAATCTGTTCGGCAACGGTGAAACCAGGAGCGCGGCATAATGGCGAGAACCATGTCGAAAACCGCGTCGAAAACATCTGCTGCAAACGGTTCGCTGGCGCCCTGGCTCGGGGTCGCGCTGATCGTCATCCTGTTCGACCAGCTGACGAAAATCGCGGTCCAGAAAGTGTTCGCCTACGGCGTCGCGCATGAGGTCACGTCGTTTTTCAACCTGATCCTCGTGTACAACCGCGGCGCGGCATTCAGCTTCCTCGCGATGGCGGGCGGCTGGCAACGCTGGGCGTTCACCGCGCTCGGCGTGGTGGCCGCGCTGGTGATCTGCTATCTGCTCAAGCGCCACGGCGGCCAGAAAATGTTCTGCACGGCGCTCGCGCTGATTCTCGGCGGCGCGCTCGGCAACGTGATCGACCGGCTCGCGTATGGCCACGTGATCGATTTCCTCGATTTCCATGTGCGCACGTGGCATTGGCCGGCATTCAATCTCGCCGACAGCGCGATCACCGTCGGCGCGGTCCTGCTCGTGCTCGACGAGTTGCGGCGCGTGCGCGGCGCACGCTAACGCCGCGCAGGTTCACCACGCTCAAGACTCGCGCAGCCGTACGGTTCGAAAGGCGCGGTGGCGGGGAGGCAACGCCCCGCGCCGCTGAGCGCCACCACGCTTTGTCGGAGGCTTTCGTTGGCAACCGCAGAACTCGCAGGAAAACACCTCGTCCTCGGCATGACGGGCGGCATTGCCTGCTACAAGATCGCCGAACTCACGCGTCTGTTGACCAAGGCCGGCGCGACCGTGCAGGTCGTCATGACCGAAGCGGCCACGCAGTTCATCACTCCCGTCACCATGCAGGCGCTGTCCGGCCGTCCGGTCTACACGAGCCAGTGGGACGGGCGTGTGCCGAACAATATGGCCCATATCGATCTGTCGCGTGAAGCGGATGCGATCGTGATCGCGCCCGCCTCCACCGATTTCCTCGCCAAACTCGCGCACGGCATGGCCGACGACCTGCTGTCCACATTGTGCGTCGCCCGCGATTGTCCGCTGCTGGTGGTGCCGGCCATGAACCGGCAGATGTGGCAGAACGCCGCCACGCAACGCAACGTCGCGCAATTGCGCGCGGACGGCGTCGAAGTGCTCGGCCCCGATTCCGGCCCGCAAGCGTGCGGCGAAGTCGGCGACGGCCGCATGCTCGAAGCCGCCGCCACGTACGAAGCCATCGCCTCGTTCTTCACGCCGAAAATCCTCAGCGGCCGGCGCGTGCTGCTGACCGCCGGGCCGACCTTCGAACCGCTCGATCCGGTGCGCGGCATCACCAACCGCTCCAGCGGCAAGATGGGTTTTGCGCTGGCGCGCGCCGCGCAACAGGCGGGCGCCGAGGTGCATCTGGTGGCCGGCCCGGTCGCGCTGGAAACGCCTTGGGGCGTGTTCCGCCAGGACGTGCAAACCGCCCAGCAGATGCACGACGCGGTGATGCACTCCGTCGCGGACGCCGACATCTTCATCGGCGTGGCCGCGGTGGCAGACTGGCGCGTCGATCACGCCAGCGAGCACAAGATCAAGAAGACCGCGGATCGTGCGCTGCCGAGCTTCACCTTTGTCGAAAATCCGGACATTCTGGCCTCGGTGGCAAAACTGCCGCATCCGCCGTTCACGGTCGGCTTCGCCGCGGAAAGCGGCGACCTCGAAATCCACGGCGAAGAAAAGCGCGTGCGCAAAAATGTGCCGCTGCTGATCGGCAATCTCGGCCCGCAGACTTTTGGCCTCGACGACAACGAAGTGATCCTGTTCGAAGCAGGCGGCGCGACCAGGCTGCCACGCGCCGACAAGCAGACGCTCGCGCGCGCGCTGATCGCGGAAATCGCGAGGCGTCTGCCCGACACAAGTCTGATTCGCTGAGCCGTCACGGCGGCACGTGCCTCAATGCGGCCGCCGTGAGTCGCGCCAGCGAACTGGAATCATCTGGAGCGGTACTGACATGACGCGACTATCCGTACTCGATCAAACGCCGGTGATTGCCGGGCACTCGGTGGCGGACGCGATTGCCGCCACGGTTGAACTCGCGCAACTCGCCGACGACCTCGGCTACACGCGTTACTGGTGCGCCGAGCATCATGGCCTGCGTGGCGTGTCGAATCCCTGCCCCGAGGTGATGCTGGCGCGCCTCGGCAGCGTGACGGACCACATCCGGCTGGGCTCCGGCGGCGTGATGCTGCCGTACTACAGCCCGTTCAAGGTCGCCGAGCAATTCATGATGCTCGAGGCGCTGTTTCCCAATCGTATCGATCTGGGCGTGGGACGCGCGCCGGGCGGCGACATGCGCACCGCGCAAGCGGTCGCCGCCGGCGACTATAATCGCGGCGACATTTTCCCGCAGCAGGTGGCCGATCTGCTCGGCCTGATGCACGGCACGTTGCCCGCCGATCACATTGCGGGCGGCGTGCTGCTGCAGCCGCAAATCGATACGCGCCCGCAAGTATGGATGCTGGGGTCGAGTGAATTCGGCGGATTGCTGGCCGCGCAACTCGGCATTCCGTTTGCATTTGCGCACTTCATCAACGCGCATTTCGGGCATCAGGTCGCGCATGCGTATCGTGAGCGCTTCAAGGCCGGCCAGGACATACAGCAAGCGTATCTGGCCGCCGCCGTGTTCGTGATCTGCGCGGACACCGAACAGGACGCCGCTGATCTGGAAAAAGCCGTCGACCTGCGCCGCGTGCAGATGGCCTATGGTTTGAACGAACCGATTCCGTCCATCGAACAGGGCATTGCGCAGGAGTACGGCGAGCGCGAGCAACTCGTGATCTCGCGCGAAAAGCCGCGCAGTATCATCGGCACGCCCGCAACCGTCACTGAACGGCTTCATGTGTTGCAGGAGCAGTTCGAGGCGGACGAGCTGATCGTGCTCACGGTTGCGGGCAGCTATCGCGCCCGGTTGCGCTCCTATGAACTTCTTGCCGAGGCGTTCCAGCTCGAACGCCCGGCGTCCACTCCTTAACCTTCCAACCTGCATGAAACTCGACCTGAAGATCCTCGATGCGCGCATGCGCGATCAGCTCCCGGCTTACGCCACCACCGGCAGCGCGGGCCTCGACCTGCGCGCGTGCCTCGACGAACCGTTGACGCTGAAGCCCGGCGAAACCGCGCTAGTGCCGACGGGCCTCGCAATTCACGTCGGCGATCCGGGCTATGCCGCATTGATTCTGCCGCGCTCGGGATTGGGGCATAAACACGGAATCGTGCTCGGCAACCTGGTCGGCCTGATCGATTCGGATTACCAGGGTCAGCTAATGATCTCGACGTGGAATCGCGGCGAAACCACCTTCGTGCTGAACCCAATGGAGCGCCTGGCGCAACTGGTTATCGTGCCGGTCGTGCAGGCGGAGTTCAATATCGTCGACGACTTCGAAACCAGCGAGCGTGGTGCGGGTGGTTTCGGCAGCACGGGCAAGCATTAAGACAGATTTTCCCCAAAGCCGTGCTGGCTGAGCCCAATCCGGCACGGCTTTCTCCCTCGCTTCGCGCCCTCCTCGCGACTTTCTCCGGCGAACCAAATTCGGAATTATCCGATTTGGACCTTCAATTCTCCCACCTATAAATCAACCACCAGCTTCGCCGATCTATCCGGCCACACCTGCTGATTGATTGCCGGCCATCTCACGTTCCCGTTTTCCAGTTCCCGCTTCTCGCTTCTCGTTTCTGAGTTCCGTCAAAGCCAGACAAAGGAGGCTCGTATCGCCATCACGACCGTCAAGCCGTAGATTTACTTAGTGATCCATACCATAGCGAATCTGGTACGGATGCATTGCCCTCCGGACAGAACTTTTTCTTCGCCCATCCGGGCAAGCAACCCGAGTTCACCGGACTAACCTGAATGGAGCCAACATGAAGATCGAATATGATGCAATCGTCGGCCCGGGTGCCAATGAATGGTATGGCACGATCATCGTCTCCAACCTGCGCTATGAAGACGGCAGCGCTGTCAACGTCAGCGAATTCCTCGCATTCAACTTCCATTCGCCGGCCAATCTGGACGCCACGGCCGTCCAGCCGCAGTTCGTCAGCTGGGTCGTCGGCGAGACTTCCGTGCAGGCATCGCAAATCGGCGACGGCAACTACGACGTCACCGTGACGATACCGTTCACCACGCCTTATACGATGCAGCCGCCCGATCAGATCACGATCGGCATCAACGGCAATCTGGTCGCCGATCCGGATACCTGGCTCGACTCATTCGTGTTCGCAGCCGATCACGAACCGACCATCTTCGGCACGGTGTCCGCCGCGTGCGAGGCGGTGCCGGACCCGTCGCTGGCGAGCGTGACGCCCGTTCTCACGCTCGCCCAGGGCAGCATGGTCACCACCTTGCCACTCAGCTACGGCGAGAGCGTCACCGTAAGTCTCGAACAGGGCGGCTATACCGTGAGCGGCGACAGCGTTGCCACTGCCGATGAGACCGTTGTTGCGCCGCTCGTCATCAATCCCACCTCGGTGGACGTCACCGCAGGCAATACCTCGACGATCAGAGTGACATTCGGGCCAGTGGAGCGATATTGCGCGCTCGATATTTCGATCGGGTCGCTCACTGGTCTGTCGAAGCAAACGCTCAGCGTTACGTTGACCGACAGCAAGACCGGCAACACGCTCTCTGCATTCGACGCAACCACGAACAGCGTGACATCGCTGCGCAAACTGCCGCCGTCGGGCACTGCGCGTGTATCGATACAAAACGTCGCGCTGAACGATGTCAACTACACGTTCGAGGTGCCGGACATCAAGCTGACAAACGCGCTGCAGAAGGTGACTATCGACAACTCGATGATGGCGAGCACGCCCGTCAACACGTCGGGATACGTCAAGGTGCCGATCAATGTCACCGCCGAACAGGCGCTCGATCGGCAGATCGACGTGCGCCTGATCGGCGACGACATGAGTTATCTGCAGACGGTCGCCGTCAAATCGCAGCAGACCGTTTTCGCGGCGCTGGTCAAGCCTGGCCAGTATGCAGTGGAGGCCGGCGACTTCCTGTCGGCGGCCGTCGTATATGCGGTCGACACGCCGGCGCAATTGAGCGTGAGCGGCGACGGCCACGTCGAACTCGACGTCACCGTCGGTGCATCCGCCAATCTCCACGTGCGGGGCTTCCCCGAGTATCTGTGCTTCGGCGGCTGCGCCGATCTGCAGCCGAGCAATCTGGCGGACTTCGCCGCGGCGCGCGCGACGTCGGTCTTCGATTACGCCGGCACTGACGGCGCCGGCGACTCGAACGTGTTCCTCACCGACGACGTCCAGACCAGAACGACGATCACGCTCGCCCGCAATGTCGAAACGCAACTGGGCAACCTGCAGCCCGTGCTGCCCGTGATGGTCTCGTACACCTGCAACCTGTCGCTCGGCGACACGCCGACGATCCTCGCCAACGCCGACGCTCACGCACACAGCTTCGCGAACTACATCCTCGCGCTCAACATCGCCACCGAGGCGATCGACAACGCTCACCCGGTGCCGGCGGGCTTCATCGTGAACCCCGACTTTCTCGGCGCGTGCGAGCAGGCCAACTTCAGCGCGACCTACGCGATGCCGGTGCGCGGGCCGCTGCAAACCGCGCTCGACCATTGGTCGCTCTCCGTGGCGATTCCCAGCAACATCACCGAGGACATTGCGGGCTACGTCCTCGCCGTCAACTGGTTGACTCGCACCGTGGCGCCGGCCGTGACTTTCGGCTGGCAGATCAATCTATGGGGCGTCGGCTACTCGGAGTGGATTTATGAGGACACCGACAAAACGGCGCAAATGGCGCAGCAGACGGCGGACTATATTGCGAGCCTCGGCGTGTACGACGGCCCGTACGCGCCCGACTTCCTCGCGATCGACCGCTACGAAGCGGACGACTTCACGCAGCGCGCGTACGTGAACGGCTACTGCTATGGTCCTCGCGAATGGAAACGCTACTTCGATTTTTGCAGAACGGTGAGCCGCGCACTCAAGTTACCGGTCATGCCGTGGCAGGTTCCCGCGAGCCGCATTCCGAATACGACCGACCCGGTCGCGAAGGACTTCGACTCCCAACACTGGGGAACCGGTGGCAGTTGCCTGCTGGGCGATCCGGCAATCGGCTCCGACTACCGCAACGTGCATCCGACCATTCTGGCGCTGCAATTCCCGTCAGTATTCCAGCAATACATGGGTGTCACGGCGGAGGACATGTTCCTGCGTTCCGAACCGTTCGACATTTCGAATCCGATGTACGGCGACTTCCCGTTGCGCGGTATCTTCAGCGTCCTGCTGGGCGGTGGAGCGACAACCGGCATCGTCTCGGCGATCGGCAACCCCGAGGCGTGGACTAGAGAAAAGCTGAATGCCTACATGAACGATCCGATCAGGTTCGATCAATAACACCAGCCCTAAAGAAAAACGGCGTGGACCTGAGTCCACGCCGTTTTTTCAGTGCTACCGTTTGCGCTTATTCGACTTCCACTGCTTCCGGATTCGGATTGCGCGGCGCCGGATGCTCGTCGAACGTCAGTTGCACCTTGTCTTCCGCATCCACGTCGACCGTCACGCGACCGCCGTTCATCAGCTTGCCGAACAGTAGTTCGTCGGCCAGTGCACGACGGATCGTGTCCTGAATCAGACGCTGCATCGGCCGCGCGCCCATGAGCGGATCGAAACCGTGCTTGGCGAGATGCTTGCGCAACGCGTCGGTGAAGAGCGCATCGACCTTCTTCTCGTGCAACTGATCTTCCAGCTGCATCAGGAACTTGTCGACCACGCGCATGATGATTTCTTCGTCGAGCGAGCGGAAGCTGATCACCGCATCCAGACGGTTACGGAACTCAGGCGTGAACATGCGCTTGATGTCGACCATCTCGTCGCCGGTTTCCCGACGATTCGTGAAGCCGATCACCGACTTGCCCATTGCCTCGGCGCCCGCGTTCGTCGTCATGATGATGATGACGTTGCGGAAATCCGCCTTGCGGCCGTTGTTGTCCGTCAGCGTGCCGTGGTCCATCACCTGCAGCAGCACGTTGTAGATGTCCGGATGCGCCTTCTCGATTTCGTCGAGCAGCAGCACGCAATGCGGCTTCTTCGTGACAGCCTCGGTCAGCAGACCGCCCTGGTCGAAACCGACATAGCCCGGCGGCGCGCCGATCAACCGGCTGACCGCATGACGCTCCATGTATTCCGACATGTCGAAGCGGATCAGCTCGATGCCCAGCGTGAACGCCAGCTGCTTTGCCACTTCCGTCTTGCCGACGCCCGTGGGGCCGGAGAACAGGAATGCGCCGATCGGCTTGTCCAGCTTGCCGAGACCCGCACGCGCCATCTTGATCGCGGCCGACAGCGCGTCGATGGCCGGGTCTTGCCCGAACACCACGCTCTTCAGATCGCGATCCAGCGTTTGCAGCTTGCTGCGATCGTCTTGCGACACGCTTTGTGGCGGGACGCGGGCGATCTTCGAGATGATTTCCTCGATCTCGTTCTTGCCAATGGTCTTCTTCTGTTTCGACTTCGGCAGGATGCGTTGCGCCGCGCCCGCTTCGTCGATCACGTCGATTGCCTTGTCCGGCAGATGACGATCCGTGATGAAGCGTGCCGACAACTCAGCCGCCGCCGACAGCGCGCCCGACGAATACTTCACGCCGTGGTGCTCTTCGAACCGCGACTTCAGGCCACGCAGGATCGCCACCGTTTGTTCGACGGTCGGCTCGGTCACGTCGACCTTCTGGAAACGCCGCGACAAGGCTGCGTCTTTTTCGAAGATGCCGCGATATTCCGTGAACGTGGTCGCGCCGATGCACTTCAGCGTGCCCGACGACAACGCCGGCTTGAGCAGGTTCGACGCGTCCAGCGTGCCGCCCGACGCAGCGCCCGCGCCGATCAGCGTATGAATTTCGTCGATGAACAGGATAGCGTGCGGACGTTCCTTCAATTCCTTGAGGACCGTCTTCAGGCGCTGTTCGAAGTCGCCGCGATACTTGGTGCCGGCGAGCAGCGCGCCCATGTCGAGCGAATACACCTGCGCATCCGCCAGAATGTCCGGCACTTCGCCGCGCGTAATGCGCCACGCCAGACCCTCGGCGATCGCGGTCTTGCCGACGCCCGCCTCACCGACCAGCAGCGGATTGTTCTTGCGGCGGCGGCACAGCACCTGCACCACACGCTCGACTTCCGACTCGCGCCCGATCAGCGGATCGATGCGGCCGTCTTTCGCCATCTGGTTCAGGTTCTGGGTGAACTGCGCGAGCGGGGTTTCTTTCTGCGCGGCGGCTTCGTCGGACTCGGCATTCGCGTCGCTCGCTTTCGCGGCGTCGGTGCTGCTCGTCTTGGCGATGCCGTGCGAGATGAAATTGACCACGTCCAGACGCGTCACGCCCTGCTGCTGCAGGTAGTACACCGCGTGCGAGTCCTTCTCGCCGAAGATCGCGACCAGCACGTTGGCGCCAGTCACTTCCTTCTTGCCATTCGAGGTGGACTGAACATGCATGATCGCGCGCTGGATCACACGCTGGAAACCCAGCGTGGGCTGCGTGTCGACGTCGTCCGTGCCAGGCACGGTCGGCGTGTTGTCATGAATGAAGTTGCGCAGGTTCTGGCGCAGATCCTCGATATTGGCCGCGCATGCACGCAACACCTCCGCTGCTGTCGGATTGTCCAACAGTGCCAGCAAAAGATGTTCGACCGTTATGAACTCGTGCCGCGCCTGGCGTGCTTCCATGAACGCCATGTGCAGGCTGACTTCCAGTTCCTGGGCAATCATGCTTCCTCCATCACACACTGCAGCGGATGCCCGGCCTGCCGTGCGTGGGTAACGACTTGCTCGACTTTGGTCGACGCGATGTCCCGCGTATAGACCCCACAAACTCCCCTGCCCTCGCGATGCACCTTCAACATTACCTGTGTTGCGGTTTCTCGATCTTTATTGAAGTATTCCTGCACGATCATCACGACAAATTCCATTGGCGTGAAGTCGTCATTCAGCAGCACCACCTTGTACATGGATGGCGGCTTGAGCTTTTTCTCCTGCCGCTCCAGTACGGTGCCGTCCTGCTTGTCCGGGATAATCGCCATACACCCATTCTAAACAACTAGGACAGGCCCGCAATCCTGTCAAAACCCGGCCAACCGGCCAGTAAGCCCGTTCGCGACCGCCTGATGGGTGATTCCCCGCCACGCGTGCGTTAAATCGACGAGCCGATTTGCGGAGCCGGCCCCTATCCTGTGATGCTTGCGGCCGTGCTGCGCCGCAGTCGGATCGAGTATCGCACAACCTGCCGTAGCTGGCTGACGGGTCGCCCGGCCCAGTCTTCGCCGAGGCGACCCGCTGAACAGCAGGTGAGTCGATTATGCGACTTTTCAAGACGGCCCGCTTGCGCAACCGCACATAACGAAAGCGGGAAAAACCCTGGAAAGTGCCTGTTTGCAACGCGGCAACGGCATCTCAAAATTTTCTTGACACCCGAATAAAGAGCCTCAACAATCAAGCTGGCACTTTTTTCACCAAGCCATAATTTCGAAAAAATGCCGATGGTGAGCTTGTGAGGAGGGAGCGGCTGCATCGCGCGGTCGTCGAGCTTTTCGAGGGCTCGTGGTAGTGACATGAGTTACAGGGGAAGTTGGAATGGCAACTGGTACGGTCAAATGGTTCAATGACGCAAAAGGTTTCGGATTCATCACGCCTGACGAAGGTGGCGAGGATCTGTTTGCACACTTCTCGGCCATCCAGATGAATGGGTTCAAGACCCTCAAGGAAGGCCAAAAGGTAACCTTCGAGGTCGTGCAAGGCCCGAAAGGCAAACAGGCATCGAACATTCAGGCGCCCGCCTGAAGCTGCTCGATACCCGTCCTTTGAAACCCGGCTCCGTGCCGGGTTTCTTTTTTGGGGCGTCGCCCTCCAGTTAGTTGGTCTGAGGGTTGTCCTGGTTGCACCCGGCGCGCACGTCCCATATATCGGGCAATTTCTTCGGTCTGCTGTTGACCGTGAGGTTTTGCGCTTCACATCGCGCGTTGCGTGAACATCGCGTGAAGCCAGAAACAAAAAACCCCGGCCGCCTCGCGGCGCCGGGGTTACACATGCGAACCGGTCAGCCCAACGCGAGCCGCTTACAGATTTTCGATCAGCACCTGACCAAATCCGGAACACGACACCTGAGTCGCGCCTTCCATCAAGCGCGCGAAATCGTATGTGACGCGTTTTTGCAGAATCGATTTTTCCATCGACTTGATGATCAGATCCGCCGCCTCGGTCCAGCCGAGATGGCGCAGCATCATTTCTGCCGAGAGAATTTCCGAGCCCGGATTCACGTAGTCCTTGCCGGCGTATTTCGGCGCGGTGCCGTGCGTGGCTTCGAACATCGCGACTGAATCCGACATATTCGCGCCCGGTGCGATACCAATACCGCCGACCTGCGCGGCCAACGCATCCGATACGTAGTCGCCATTCAGGTTCAGCGTGGCGATCACGTCGTATTCAGCCGGACGCAGCAGGATCTGCTGCAGGAACGCGTCGGCGATCACGTCCTTGAGGACGACGTCGCCGCCCGTTTTCGGATTCTTGATCTTCATCCACGGGCCGCCGTCGATCAGTTCCGCGGCGAATTCCTTTTGCGCCAGCGCGTAACCGTAGTCGCGGAACGCGCCTTCGGTGAACTTCATGATGTTGCCCTTGTGCACCAGCGTGACCGAACGGCGATCGTGGTCGATCGCGTACTGGATCGCCTTGCGCACCAGACGCTCCGTTCCTTCACGCGACACCGGCTTGATGCCGATCCCCGACGTTTCCGGGAAACGGATCTTCTTCACGCCCATTTCTTCGCGCAGGAACCTGATGATTTTTTTCGCCTGCTCCGATTCGGCCGGCCACTCGATACCCGCGTAGATGTCTTCCGAGTTCTCGCGGAAGATCACCATGTTGGTTTTCTCCGGCTCGCGCACCGGCGAAGGCACGCCCTTGAAATACTGCACCGGCCGCAAGCACACATACAGATCCAGTTCCTGGCGCAACGCGACGTTCAGCGAACGGATGCCGCCGCCCACCGGCGTGGTGAGCGGGCCCTTGATCGAGACGACATATTCCTTGAGCACCTGCAGCGTCTCTTCGGGCAGCCACACATCCGGGCCGTACACCTTGGTGGATTTCTCGCCGGCGTAGATTTCCATCCAGTGGATTTTTCGCTTGCCTGCATACGCTTTTTCCACAGCGGCATCCACGACCTTGATCATGACCGGCGTGATGTCGATGCCGGTGCCGTCGCCTTCGATGTACGGAATGATCGGCTGGTCCGACACGTTGAGCGAGAAATCGGGATTGACGGTGATCTTGTCACCACCGGTCGGAACCTTGATGTGCTGATACGGCATGGTCGGACTCCAGTGAAGGCTGTGCTGAAAGCTGATGGGAGACTGCGAAAACGGGGGCGCTCCTCGCTACGCGCAATGCCGCACGCCGGCAAGCGGCCTGGCCGCTATTCTAGCCCACGCGAACGCTGCGCCGAGGCCGCGGCGGCTCGGGGTTTTCCAACATGGACGAAGGCAATCCAGCGAGGCGCGACTCTTATATCTTATATAAGACAACGAGCTTATCGCCGCGCATTATGCTTTATTATCCCGCCATTTACTATTGGCCCGGCGCCTTCCGGGGCTGCGCGGCAAACGCCGCCGCAACGGCGTGTCGCGGCTCCTATTTGATCCACTATGCGCCTTCTCGCTCTGAACAAACCGTTCGGCACTATCTGTCAGTTCTCGCCGCACGAAACGCGCGCGTCGCTGGCCGACTGGGTCAAGGTGCCCAACGTCTATCCGGCGGGCCGGCTCGACTCCGATAGCGAGGGCCTGCTGCTGCTCACCGACGACGGCGCACTGCAAGCGCGCATTGCCGAACCGCGTCACAAACTCGTCAAGCGTTATTGGGCGCAAGTGGAAGGCGCGGTCGATGCGGCCACACTCAGGAAGCTCGCCCGCGGTGTCGATCTCGGCGACTACGTGACGCGACCCTGTCGCGCCGAATACGTGGAACCGACCGACACACTGTGGTCACGCACGCCGCCGATCCGCTATCGCGCCGCGATACCGACCACGTGGATCGAACTGTCGATCACCGAAGGCAAGAACCGCCAGGTGCGTCGCATGACTGCCGCGGTGGGGTTTCCGACATTGCGCCTGGTGCGCGTGGGCATCGGCGCACTCGACGTCTTTTCGCTCGGGCTGCAACCGGGAGAGAGCGTCGATTTGCCGCCGGACGCGCCGTGGAAAGGCACGATGTGATCATGCGCCCACGCATGACCGCGTGCTCATCGAATCTGCGCAACGCCTCCACTTCACATCGCGACGCAATATCTAACTCGTTGTATCCGCAAACAAAAAAGCGCGTGAAACCGCTGCGAAAAACGCGTGAAACAATGACGCCCATGACAACGTCGCGGCACGTGATGTGAATCAATCCATCGGCTTATAAGTTTTCCACAAATTTCGCGTCAACCGCTGCGCGAGCTCAGGCGTTATTCGACGCAGATGCCGCCCGAAGCTATCCGGCATTCAGCCTTAAGGGCCTTTGTGCAAGCCGCTCTCGCGGCAAGTGCGGGGAGTCTGAGCGCTAACGCAGACGTGTCGAAAATTTGTTCGATGCGGCTGTCAACCGAAAGGTGGATGGCACGTTTACCGACATGACTCCATATATAACCGGGTCATTTGGTTAATTAACTAAAGCTGAGGATTCACAAAATGAACAAACTGATCGCCGCTCTGGTCGCTGGTCTCTTCGCAACGGCAGCATTCGCACAAGCTTCGGCACCGGCAGCAGCTTCGGCAGCTCCGGCAGCAGCAGCTTCGTCGGCAAAGAAGACCACGAAGCACGCTCACAAGAAGTCGCACAAGAAGGCAGCAGCAGCTGCTGCAGCTTCGGGCGCTTCGGAGTAAGTTTGTTGTAAAAACGCAGTCAAGAACTAGCTTCATTGCCGTTCTTACGGCGTTGAAAGGCAGATCACCGCAAGGCGATCTGCCTTTTTGTTTTTGACGCGCTCGCGTAACATTCGCGGGTTAATTTCCAGCAAGGAGTCATGCCGTGCGATTTCCCATGCGCTCGTTGATTGCGCGTTTCGCCGTTGCCGTTGCATTGCCGCTCGCCGCGTTGACGTTCACCGCCACCACCATCGCGCCTGCTCATGCGCAGCAGATGCCGGCCGGCGCTAAACAGCCCAGCGAATTTCCGCGCGCGAAACTGACCGCGGGCATGTTCGTGATCGACGCCGCTGTCGCTGCGAACGACGCCGACCGCGAGCAAGGCCTCATGTATCGCACGAACCTCGCGCCGAATGAGGGCATGCTGTTCGTCTTCAACGAAAACGCGGTGCATTGCTTCTGGATGAAGAACACGTTGATTCCGTTGTCGATCGCGTTCATGCGCGCCGACGGCACGGTCACCGACATCGACGAGATGCAGGCTGAGACCACCAACAATCACTGCCCGAAGAACAACGGCGTGTATGCGTTGGAGATGAGCAAAGGCTGGTTCACGTCGAAAGGCATCAAACCGGGGATGAAGATCCAGGGCTTGCCCGCCGCGCAATAAACCGCGGCGGCCGCGCGAGCGCGCCGCCGCTCGCCTGCCACATTGCTTCACCGCTTTGCTTCACCGCTTTGCCCAAGCCGGTGCCTCGTCGACATGAGGCGCCGGCTTTTTTATTTGCGCGCCGCGGCATAGACAGGCGCCCGATTGCGCCCATTAAAGCGGATCGCGCCGCACCAGAGCGCGCGGCACCCGCAGCCGAAGCCTTGCCAGCACCCGTTCGCGGCCGACCGGGAAGATTCCTGCAAAAGACGGGCCGACGCGCTATCCTAGTAATCTTAGTAAAGCAGCACCCAGGCTCCCCGGACAGCACAGACTGCTGCCCGGCAAGCGTTTCAGGCGCGCCATTCCAAGGAGGTTCACGTGCCCCGCAAGACTCCCATCGAGCGCTACCGGAATATCGGCATCAGCGCTCACATCGATGCCGGCAAAACCACCACCACTGAACGCATCCTGTTCTACACCGGCGTGACCCACAAGATCGGCGAGGTTCACGACGGTGCGGCGACGATGGACTGGATGGAACAGGAGCAGGAGCGCGGCATCACCATCACGTCGGCGGCCACCACTGCTTTCTGGAAGGGCATGGCCGGCAACTATCCGGAACATCGGATCAACATCATCGACACCCCGGGCCACGTCGACTTCACGATCGAAGTGGAGCGCTCCATGCGCGTGCTCGACGGCGCCTGCATGGTGTACGACTCGGTCGGCGGCGTGCAGCCGCAGTCCGAAACCGTGTGGCGTCAGGCGAACAAGTACAAGGTGCCGCGCATTGCGTTCGTCAACAAGATGGACCGCGTGGGCGCGGACTTCTTCCGTGTGCAGCGGCAGATCGGCGACCGCCTGAAAGGCGTCGCGGTGCCGATCCAGATTCCGGTCGGCGCGGAAGAACACTTCCAGGGCGTGGTCGATCTCGTCAAGATGAAAGCCATCTTCTGGGACGAAGAGAACCAGGGCATCAAGTTCGAGTACCGCGATATTCCGCCGGAGCTAGCGGCGACCGCGAAGGAATGGCACGACAAGATGGTCGAGGCCGCGGCCGAAGCGAATGAAGAACTGCTCGACAAATACCTCGGCGGCGAGACGCTGACCGAAGAGGAAATCAAGCACGGCATTCGCGTGCGCACCATCGCCAATGAAATCGTGCCGATGCTGTGCGGCAGCGCGTTCAAGAACAAGGGCGTGCAGGCCATGCTCGACGCGGTGATCGACTATCTGCCCTCGCCGCTCGACGTGCCCGCCATTACCGGCCACGACGAACACGACAACGAAATCGAGCGTCATCCGAACGACAACGATCCGTTCTCGGCACTCGCCTTCAAGATCATGACCGACCCGTTCGTCGGCCAGCTGATTTTCTTCCGCGTCTATTCCGGCGTGGTGAATTCGGGCGACACGGTCTACAACGCGATCAAGGAAAAGAAGGAACGCCTTGGCCGCATCCTGCAGATGCACGCCAACGAGCGCAAGGAAATCAAGGAAGTCTACGCGGGCGACATCGCCGCGGCCGTCGGCCTGAAGGAAGCGACCACGGGCGACACGCTGTGCGATCCGAACCACGTGATCATCCTCGAAAAGATGATCTTCCCGGAGCCGGTGATCTCGCAGGCCGTCGAGCCGAAGACCAAGGTCGACCAGGAAAAGATGGGCATTGCGCTGAACCGTCTTGCCCAGGAAGATCCGTCGTTCCGCGTGCAGACCGATGAAGAATCCGGCCAGACCATCATCTCGGGCATGGGCGAGCTGCACCTGGAAATTCTGGTCGACCGCATGAAGCGCGAGTTCGGCGTCGAGGCGACTGTCGGCAAGCCGCAGGTTGCGTATCGCGAGACGGTGCGCAACAAGGTCGAAGACGTCGAAGGCAAGTTCGTCAAGCAGTCGGGCGGCCGCGGTCAATACGGCCACGCGGTGATTACGCTGGAGCCGGCGCCGCAAGGCAAGGGCTACGAATTCGTCGACGCGATCAAGGGCGGTGTGATTCCGCGTGAATATATTCCGGCCGTCGACAAGGGCATCCAGGAAACGCTGAAGGCCGGCGTGCTCGCGGGCTATCCGGTGGTGGACGTGAAGGTGACGCTCACCTTCGGTTCGTACCACGACGTGGACTCGAACGAAAACGCGTTCCGCATGGCCGGCTCGATGGCGTTCAAGGAAGCGATGCGCAAGGCCAGGCCCGTGCTGCTCGAACCGATGATGGCCGTCGAGGTGGAAACGCCGGAAGACTTCATGGGCAACGTGATGGGCGACCTGTCGAGCCGCCGCGGACTCGTGCAAGGCATGGAAGACATCGCCGGCGGCGGCGGCAAGCTGGTGCGCGCCGAAGTGCCGCTCGCGGAGATGTTCGGCTACTCCACGTCGCTGCGCTCCGCGACACAAGGCCGCGCGACCTACACGATGGAGTTCAAGCACTATGCGGAAACGCCGAACAACGTCGCTGAAGCCGTGATCAACGCGAAGCACAAGTAAGCACTACGCCAACGGCATTCATGCCAACGGCTCGAAGCCCGTCCCTTGTGGACGGGTTTTTTTTCGTCCGCCGCGCCGCGCCCAGGGCTTCTTCACACGCACGTTTATGAACGTGCAAAAATGCCGGAAGGCGCCGTGCCGAACGCAGGGACTCACGCCCACGAGGAGACACATCATGAGCCAGGATCACGAACACCCGCATTACAACGACGTGCCGTCCACCGCGCCCGACTGGCGCGAGCATGGCGTGAAGGTCATCAAGGGCGATCAGCTCGACAGCAACACGGCGCAAACGCCGGGCATGAATCGCGCGGCGGCGATCAATGCCGCGCGCGTGGGCGCGCAGAAGATCTGGGCCGGCACCGTAACGATCCATCCGAATGCGAAGACCGGCGCGCATCATCATGGCGCGCTCGAAAGCGTGATCTATGTGGTACGCGGCCAGGCGCGCATGCGCTGGGGCGAGCATCTGGAGTTCACCGCCGAAGCCGGTCCAGGCGACTTCATTTTCGTGCCGCCGTACGTGCCGCATCAGGAGATCAACGCGAGTACCGACGACCCGCTCGAATGCGTGCTGGTGCGCAGCGACAACGAAGCGGTAGTGGTCAATCTGAACATCGACGCGGTAGAGCAACCCGAGACGGTGTTCTGGGTCGATCCGATTCACAAGCACCCGCACGATCATTAACTTCCGCCCATGCAACTCATGACGCCGACCGCTTCGCTGCGCCCTCGCCTTTTCACGCTGTACGCCGTGCTGATCGCCGCCAACCTCGGTGCATGGGCGTGGGCGCTGCTCGCGTTTCGCGACTACCCGCTGCTGCTCGGCACCGCGCTGCTCGCGTACGGCTTCGGCCTGCGTCATGCGGTCGACGCCGATCACATCGCGGCGATCGACGCCGTCACGCGCAAGCTCATGCAAACCGGCAAGCGGCCGCTCGGCGTCGGGCTGGCGTTTTCGCTGGGGCATTCGACCATCGTGATCCTCGCGACGATCGGCATAGCGTGGACCGCGCATTCGCTGCATGGCCGCTTCGAGACCTTCAAGGCCGTGGGCGGCACCATCGGCACGCTCGTCTCCGCGAGCTTCCTGCTGGTGCTGGCGGCCGTCAATCTCGTGATTCTGCGTGACGTGTGGCGCCGGTATCGCCACGTCCGGCAAAGCGGCGAATTGCCTGCTGGAACGCCGGATCCGCTTGCACCGGCCGGTCTGCTGTCGCGCGCGCTGCAACCGCTCTTCAGGCTCGTGACGAAAAGCTGGCACATGTACCCGGTCGGCGTGCTGTTCGGCCTCGGCTTCGATACTGCGACCGAAATCGGTCTGCTGGCGATTGCCGCTTCCGAAGCCGGCAAAGGTCTGCCGCTCTATTCGATTCTCGTGTTCCCCGCACTCTTCACCGCCGGCATGACGCTGGTCGATTCGACCGATAACGTGCTGATGGTGCATGCGTACGGCTGGGCTATGGACGACCCGAAACGCAAGCTCTACTACAACGCGAGCATCACGTTCGTTTCGGCGGTGGTGGCGATCGTGATCGGCGGCGTTGAAGCGTTGGGACTGCTGTCGGACAAGCTCGGTCTGAACGGCGGCGTATGGGATGCGATCGCCAGCGTGAACGAACGCTTCGGCGTGCTGGGTTACGGCATCGTCGCGCTGTTCATGGCGTGCTGGATCGGCTCGGTGCTGTTCCATCGCTGGCGCCGGGCGTTGTGACGACGATACACACCGGTCCTTTTATCCGCCAATCGGCAACCCGGTAACGCCGCAAGCACGCCGAACCCACGGGCAATCGCTTACACTGAACCCGCTTCGCTCGCCGCTTTCGTCATTGCAATACCGTCGCCGGGCCGCGCGCATCCCGCACGGCCTTTCAGAACCGGCAACAGAACGGACTGGACACTCCATCGATGAAGATTCCCGCGAACCGGTTTCCCGCACTCGGCGCAGCCCGCCTCATCGCCGACGCCTACGGCAACCACGCCATCGACGAATTCGTCGCCGGCCGCATCACGCGCCGCGATCTGCTGCGCTATGCAAGCGTGATCGGTTTGTCGCTGGCCGGCGCCAGCGTGCTGAATGCGCCGCAAGCGCGTGCGCAAGGCACCGCGGCCGCGTCGAATCAGACCATCCGCGTGGCTCACCTGACACCGGCCGGCGCGGTCGATCCGCTCACCGTGACGGACGCCGCCAGCCTCGCGCTGCTGAACCAGACCGGCGAATTCCTGATCGACGACGACGGCGAAAAGCTCGTGCTCAAGCCGGCACTCGCGTTGTCGTGGAAACCGAACGACAAAGGCGACGTGTGGACCTTCAAGCTGCGTCCGAACGTCAAGTTTCACGACGGCCAGCTGTTCAGCGCCAAAGACGTGGTCGCCACCTTCGACCGCCTCGCCGATCCGGCGAGCGGTTCGGCGGCACTTTCCGTGCTCAAGGGCGTTCTTTCGAAAGGCGGCGCCAGGGTGGTCGACGACCACACGGTCGCGTTTCATCTGGACGCGCCGAACGGCAACTTCCCGTATTACGTTTCCTCGGACAATTACAACGCCGTGATCCTGCCCGCGAACTACGCGGGCGGTTATGAAAAGAGCTTCATCGGCACGGGTCCGTTCAAGCTCGAAAAGTATCAGGCCAAGGTGGGCGCCTCGTTCGTACGCAATCCCGACTACTGGGGCGAAAAAGCGTTACCGCAACGCGTACAGTTCTCGTTCTACGCCGACGAACAGGCACAATTGCTCGCGCTGCAAGGCCATCAGGCCGACGTGATGGGCACCTTCACCGTGCAGGGCGGCGCCGGCATTCTGAACAATCCGGATTACAAGGCCGTGGGCGTGAAGTCGAGCGCGCACCGGCAGATTCACATGCGCAACGACAATCCGCTGTTCAAGGACAAGCGCGTGCGCCAGGCGCTGGCGTTGTCGATCGATCGCGACGTGCTGGTGCGCGGCCTGTTCAAGGGGCGCGCGCAACTCGGCAACGACAGTCCGTTCGCGCCGGTGTTTCCGTCTTCGGATGCGGGTGTTCCGCAACGCAGGATCGACGTCGCCAAAGCGAAGCAACTGCTTGCGCAAGCCGGCGTGCCGAACGGTTTCGACGTGACGCTGACCACCGAAAAATACATGGAGATTCCCGATCTCGCGGTGGTCGTGCAGAACGCGGCGAAGGCCATTGGCGTGCGCATCAATCTGAAGATCGAAAGCCAGTCGCTGTATTACGGCGCGGGCACGCCGGGCAAGTCGGACTGGCTGGACTCGCCGCTCGGCATTACCGACTACGGTCATCGCGGCGTGCCGAACGTTTTTCTGAATGCACCGCTCACCAGCACCGGCACATGGAACGCCGCGCACTTCAGGAATCCGCAATACGATCAACTGGTCGCACAATTCGTCGCGGCCATCGATCTCGGCTCGCAGCGGAAAATCGCCGGGCAGATCCAGACGCTGCTGCTCGATGAAACGCCCATCATCATTCCGTTCTTCTACGATCAGCTGATCGCCATGCGCAAGGGTGTGAACGGCGTGCGCTTCACCGCGCTCGCGCAGCTCTACTTCGACCGCGCGGTGTTGAGCGCGTAATGCCGGACGCCCGAGGTTGAGCGCCCGAGCGCCAGCGCGTTCTGCGCAGGAGAGCATGATGTCGAGCACGGTGACCCCTTCCACTTCCTCCGTGTCGCGCGGCAACGCGGGCCGCGTCGTGCGTTTTCTGGCTACGCGTGTCGGCTTGTCGCTGATCACGCTGTGGCTGCTCTCGGTGATCGTCTTCGCCGGCGGACAACTGCTGCCCGGCGATATCGGCCGCGCGGTGCTCGGCCCGCTCGCCGATGCGCGCGCGGTCGCCGCGCTCAATCATCAGCTCGGCGCCGACCGTCCGCTGCTGACGCAATACGTCGACTGGATTGCGCATTTCGTGCGCGGCGACATGGGGCTGTCCTATGCGTATCGCGAGCCGGTCGGGCCGTTTATCGCCAACGCGCTCGCGCATTCCGCGAAGCTCGGCTTGCTCGCGTTCATCGTCGTCGTGCCGCTCGGCATTGCGGGCGGCGTGTGGTCGGCCATGCACGCGGGGCGCTGGCTCGATCGCACGATCAGCATCGTGGGCTTGTCGGCCACGGTAGTGCCGGAATTCGTTTCGTCGATCGTGCTGATTCTGGTGTTCGGCGTGTGGCTGCGCTGGCTGCCGATCGAAGCGTCGTATCCGCCCGAAGCGAGCGCACTCGAACAGTTGCGTCATCTGGTGCTGCCGGTGCTGCCGCTCGTGCTGGTGTTCTTCGGCTACATCGCGAGAATGGCGCGCGCCGGCACCGTCGAGGCGCTCGACGCGGACTATACGCGCACCGCGATTCTCAAGGGCCTGCCGCGCCGCATCGTGATCTGGCGGCACGTCTTGCGCAACGCGTTGCTGCCCACCATCACGGTCGCCGCCACGCAGCTCGGCTATATGATCGGCGGGCTCGTGGTGGTCGAGACGCTGTTCCACTATCAGGGCATCGGCTCGCTGATCTACAACGCCGCCAAGGCCAAGGACTTTCCCATGCTCGAAGCAGGCGTACTGACGATCGGCGTGGTCTACACCGTCGCCAATCTCGTCGCCGACGCGCTGCACGTCCTGCTCAATCCACGCTTGCGAGTGAGGAGCGCCGAATGAGCACGATCGTTCCGCCAGCCGCGCCGCCCACTGCGCGTCCGGTTACCGAGCCGCGTTTCGACCAGTTGCGCGTGCTGCTGCGCTCGCCCACCTTCGTGGTGGGCGTGGTGATCGTCGCGTGGTGGATCGTCTGCGCGATCGCCGGGCAATGGATCGTGCGCATCGACCCTTACGCGTCCGATCCGCTCAACTCGCTGATGCCGCCGGATCGCACGCACTGGTTCGGCACCGATCAACTCGGGCGCGACGTGTTCTCGCGCGTGATCGTCGGCGCGCGCGACATTCTCACCATCGCGCCGCTCGCCACCCTGCTCGGCACGGCGGCGGGCACCACGTTGGGGTTGATCGTCGGCTACTTCGAAGGCTGGGTCGACAACGTGGCCGGACGCGCCATCGACGCCGTGCTCGCGCTGCCGCTCGTGATCGTCGCGCTGCTCGCGCTGGCCGCGGTGGGCGCGTCGAACTTCACCGTGATCCTCGTGATCGGCATCACCTTCACGCCGATCACCGCGCGCACCGTGCGCGCCGCCGTGTTCGCCGAACGGCATCTGGACTACGTCGCGGCGGCGCAACTGCGCGGCGAGCGCGCGCCCTACATCATGTTCGCCGAGATTCTGCCGAACGTGCTGCCGCCCGTGATCGTCGAGGCGACGGTGCGGCTCGGTTACGCGATCTTCGCGGTCGCCACGCTGTCGTTCCTCGGCTTTGGCATCCAGCCGCCGTCGGCCGACTGGGGTCTCGCGCTGTCCGAGTCATACACGCTGATGGCGGGCGGCGCATGGTGGACCGTGGTGTTCGCGGCCGGCGCGATTGCGAGCCTCGTGGTCGGGGTGAATCTGATCGCCGACAGCGTGCAAGGCGTGCTCGACCGATGAACGGCCCGCCGCCCTCCTCGTTCCCCGCCTTCGACGTCTCGAAGAGCGACCGCACGGACGCGCTGACCGTGATCGGTCTGACGGTCACGTACCGCGTGCGCGGACGCGATCGCGAGGTGCTGCAGGACATTTCGTTCCGCGTGCGGCGCGGCGAAGCGTATGGTCTCGTCGGCGAGTCCGGCTGCGGCAAGTCGACCGTCGCGATGGCGGCGCTGCGCTATCTGCCGCGCAACGGCAAAGTGAAGGCCGGCAAGATCGTCGTCACCGGCGAGGACGTGCAGAAGCTCGATGCCGACGCGTTGCGCACCATGCGCGCCCGGACGATTTCAATGGTCTACCAGGACCCGGGGCGCGCGCTGAATCCGTCGCTGACGATTGCGCGGCAAGTCTCCGAAGCGTTCGAAGCAGCCGGCGTCGCGCGCCACGAAGCCTTGCGGCGCACGCTGGAGATGTTGCAGCGCGTGCGCATCGCCGCGCCCGAGCGGGTGATGGATAGTTATCCGCATCAATTGTCGGGCGGCATGCAGCAGCGCGTGGTGATCGCGATGGCGCTCGCCTCGAACCCCGCGCTGCTGATTCTCGACGAACCGACTACCGGGCTCGATGCTACCGTCGAGGCCGAAGTGCTCGACCTCGTCGCGCAGTTGCGCGAGGAACTCGGCACGGCTGTGCTGTTCATCAGCCACAACCTCGCGGTGATCGGGCGGATGTGCGAACGCGTCGGCGTGCTTTACGCGGGCAAACTGGTCGAGGAGGGCGCGACGCAAGACGTCTTCACGCGGCCGCGCCATCCCTATACGGTCGGACTGTTGCGCTGTCTGCCCACGGCCGGGCGCAGCAAGGACAGCGAGCGGCTCGATACGATCGCCGGCAGCCTGCCGTCGATGGGTATGGCGGCGCAGGGCTGCATCTACGCGGAGCGCTGCCGCCTCGCCGACGACCGCTGCCGCCGCGAAGCGCCGCCGCCGTATCGCGTGAGCGCCGCGCACGGCGATCAGATGTCGCGCTGCCATTACCACGAACGCGCGATCGAATTGCCGCGTGCGAGCGCGCAAGCCTTGGCGGAGCGCAACGGCGCGCCGCTCGACGGCAAGCCGCCTGCTCTCGTGCTGCGCGCGGAAAAACTGTCGAAGACGTTTCACGTGTCCGGCGCGCCGCTGCGCGCGGTGGACGACGTCTCAATCGATCTCGCCAGCGGTGAGACGCTCGGGCTCGTCGGCGAATCGGGCAGCGGCAAGACGACGCTCGCGAGGCTGATGCTCGGCCTGCTCACGCCGGATGCCGGCAGCGTGCTCGAACTGGATGGCGAGCCGCTCGCGGCACGCGTCACACGACGCAGCGACGATCAGATCAAGTCGCTGCAGATCGTTTTCCAGAATCCGGACTCGGCGCTCAACCGCGCGCATTCGGTGAAACGGCTGATCGGCCGCGCGCTGTCGCGCCTCACCACATTGCGCGGACCCGCGATCGACGAACGGCTTGCCGCGTTGACCGCCGCAGTGCGCCTGCCGCAGCGCTATCTCGACTCGCGCACGCGGCAACTGTCCGGCGGACTCAAACAGCGCGTGGCGATTGCCCGTGCGTTTGCCGGCGAGCCGCGCGTGGTGGTGTGCGACGAACCCACTTCCGCGCTCGACGTTTCCGTGCAGGCCGCGATCCTGAATCTGCTCGCCGATCTGCAGCGCGAACGTGGCGTGAGTTACGTTTTCATCTCGCACGACCTGCACGTGGTGCGCTATCTGTCGGACCGCATCGCCGTGCTGTATCTGGGCAGGCTGCTGGAAATCGGCCCGGCGGCGGCTGTGTTCTGCGGCCCGCATCATCCTTATACCGAAGCGCTGCTGTCTTCGGTACCGACGCTCGATGGCCGCGGCGGCGCAACCCGCATCCGGCTATCCGGCGATCTGCCGAGCGCGGTATCGCCGCCATCGGGCTGCGTGTTCCACACGCGCTGCCCGCGTAAGCTCGGCGCGATCTGCGAACAGCAGGACCCGCCGTTCCTCGACGCCGGCGCCGCGGCAGGGCCAGCCGCGCATCGGATCCGCTGCCACATTCCCGTCGACGAATTGCGCGCGCTGCAAGCCGCTTCACGCGATGCCGCGGACAACGTCGCGAGGAAGATCCCGGGCACCGGCTCCGAAAACGCGCCAGAAAATGCCGGGCGCGACGAATAGCGTGGCGTGATGCGGCCGCGCGTTTCATCGCCGAAACGTTTTCGCGTGTTTTTTCCGCCTGCGCAACGCACATCCTTATCCGCTACCCGCTGCCGCAACGCTTTGCGGTCAATGGCATGGATATCGCTAAGTACCGGCCAGACATTCGCAGCCGGCGAGAGGCGCAGCAGCGGCGCGACGCTGGACGACGGGCGGCAGAACGGTACCGGGAAAAAAGCGATGGGCGATTGACCGGCAGCGGCAAAGCACACTCGGGGGCGACGAGGCCAGCGTGCAGACCGACCCGGCGTCGCCGACTCAGCGTGAGAGATGGCGGCAACGAGGTGCCGTCGTTCCCTCGGGAGAGACGTGATGAAGACCACGAGATTCAATCAGTACTACTGCGGGGTGATACGGAGCACTGCGATCGTAGCAGGTGTAGTTGCGATAGCGACTCAGGTCGCGTATCCGGCCTCGACGGATGTGATCCCGCAGTGGATCGTGCTCGCCGATGCTGCGCTGCCAGCCAGCGCCGTGCATGGCGCGGCGCAGCTCGCGCAGGACGACGGCGCCGCGGCGGGCAGCTCGACTACCGGCACGTCGAGCACGGGCATCGCGGCCGGCGAGCCGACCGCCGCCGATGATGCCGCGCTGGTGTTTCGGCCGCACGACTGCAGCAGCGCCAACGTCAGTGGATGCGCGCCCCGTGGTGGCGGCAGCGGCAGCAACGGGGCGGCGGGTTCGGGCAACAGCGGCGCCGGCGGCGCAGCCGGGGCGGCGGGTTCGGGCAGTGGCAGCGCCGGTGCAAGCGGGGGCGGCAAGGGGAACGGCAACGGAAGTGGTAATGGAAGCAGTGGCGGCGGAAGCAGTGGCGGCGGGAGCAGCGGCGGCGGGAGCAGCGGCGGCGGAAGCAGCGGCGGCGGAAGCAGCGGCGGCGGAAGCAGCGGCGGCGGAAGCAGCGGCGGCGGAAGCAGCGGCGGCGGAAGCAGCGGCGGCGGAAGCAGCGGTGGCGGAAGCAGCGGCGGCGGAAGCAGCGGCGGCGGAAGCAGCGGCGGCGGAAGCAGCGGCGGCGGAAGCAGCGGCGGCGGAAGCAGCGGCGGCGGAAGCAGCGGCGGCGGAAGCAGCGGTGGCGGAAGCAGCGGCGGCGGAAGCAGTGGCGGCTGCGGTTGCGGAGGCTCCAGCGGCGGCGCCGGTGCAGGCGCCGGTGCAGGCGGCGGTAAAGGCGGTGGCTTTGGCGGCGGTTTCGGCGGTGGCAAAGGTGGTGGTTTTGGCGGCGGCTTCGGTGGCGGTTTCGGCGGCGGCTTTGGCGGAGGCTCCGGCGGCGGTCACGGGGGCAAGGGTAGCGGAGGGAACGGTGGTGGCAATGGCGGAGGAAACGGGCACTAGCAATCGCCCGGTCCAGGAGCAGGGAGCCCCCGTGCCCTGCTCCCGCCAACGACATTCTCCGGCACACCGTTCGCTGTCCGCCGGCGTCGGCGGTGATGACCCGATCCCCCGGTCGGGCGTCACCGCCCGAGGCCGGTCCGTTCGGACGTTCCACGTAAGCGGGCCGGCAAGCCGCCGTGAAGCCGGTCCACATCATGCGAACATGCACATGGAGCGCGCCGGCAAAGCGGCTACACATCAAACAATCGGTCGCTCATGGGTGCATGACCGGAACCAAACCGGGGCGATTGCCTCATATCAGATTCAACGTTCGATATGAGGGCACCACAACATGCAACGAAACGTCCCACCCTCCGCGGCACACGCGGTCACCGGCCTGTTGATGGCCGCCGCGCTCAGCCTCGCATCGCTCGCTCATGCGCAAACGCCAGCGCAAACACCCGCCCAAACACCCGCACAGCCGCTGTCGCCCACGCTCTCGCAAGCCGCACCGCCGGTCGATCCCACCTTCTCCGCCTATTCGCTCGCGCAGACCTGCAAGCAGAAAAACGATAACGTCGCCCAAGGGCAATGTGTCGGCGCGATTCGCGGCATCATCCACGGCTATCAGTACGGCGTGCTGTTCCTCGGTCAGCGCACGGCCCTGCCGGCCAATGAAACGCAGCGCGTGTCGCTGTGTCTGCGCAATACGCAGGTGTCGTCGATCGTCGACGAATTCGTCGCGGACGCCGCCCAGGTCAACGAAGATTCGCTCAGGCACACCCCCGCGGAAGTCGCGGTGCTGGGTTCCGTGCACATGCACCACAGTTGCAATTGATCAGGCGCCCGCCGCGGCCATTGCGCGTGCGACGCCATCGATAAGCCGCCGCCCGCGGCGAACCGTCCGTCGCGCGGCAAACGGGCGCCGCCGCGCTTACAGCATTTCGAGCGGACGCTTGCTGCGCGGCGGTTTGAAATACGCGTCGATGGCAGCCAGTTCATCCGCGCCGAGTTGCAGTTGCGCCGCGCGATGGTTGTCGCGCACATGCTCGGCGCGCCCCGCCTTCGGAATCGCGAACACGCCGGGCGCGAGCAGCACCCATGCGAGCGCCACCTGGAACACCGAGACGCCGCGCGCGTCGGCGATATTGTCGAGCGGCGAGCGTTTCGGCAAGCGTGCGTGATCGACCGGGCTGTACGCCATAGCCGGCATCTTGCGCGCGGCGAGCCACGGCAGCAGTTCGAATTCCGGCCCGCGGCGCGCCACGTTGTAGAGAATCTGATTGGTTGCGCACGCATCGCCGCCCGGCGTGGCGACGAGTTCTTCCATGTCCGCGGTGTCGAAGTTGCTGACGCCCCAGTGGCGAATCTTGCCCGCCCGCCGTAACGCCTCGAAGCCCTCGACCGTTTCCGCGAGCGGCACCGAGCCGCGCCAGTGCAGCAGATACAGATCGAGCTGATCCGTCTTCAGACGCTTGAGGCTCTGCTCGCAGGCCGCGATCACGCCGCGCCGGCTGGCGTTATGCGGATACACCTTGCTGACCAGAAACACCTTGTCGCGCAACCCGGCCAGCGCAACGCCCAGCAGAGATTCGGTCGCGCCGTCGCCATACATTTCCGCCGTGTCGATCAACGTCATGCCGAGTTCGATGCCGCAACGCAGCGCGTCGATCTCAGCGGCACGCCGCGCCGGCACCTCACCCATCTCCCAGGTGCCCTGTCCCAGTTTCGGAATGCGTTCGCCGTCGGGCAGGCTCACGCTTGCGATGTCGCTCGTCATGCTGACTCCTCGAAGTGGCTCAATGGTCGGCAATGCCTCAGCGCAGGCGAATGCGCGGCGTATGCCACGAAAACATAGCGACGAGTTTAGCGGTTCAACGGACATTCGACCGGCCACCAGGCAAAAGCCCGCTATAACACCGCGCGCCGATGTCATAGAATTGCCGCTTGCCCTTCTTGCGTGAGTTCCATGACCTCTGCCTCGGAAGACCGCTGGCGCGATCTGCGCCCGGACCCGGAAAACGACACGCCGCTCTACCTGCAACTTGCCCGCAAGCTCGGGGCCGCGATCCACGAAAACCGCTGGAACGCGGGTGAGGCGCTGCCTTCGGAACGCGTGCTCTCAGAGGCGCTGGGCGTATCGCGAATCACTTCACGCAAGGCCATTGCCTTGCTGGTCGAGCAGGGATTGATCCGGCGCACTCAGGGCGCGGGCAGTTTCATCACGCCGCGCTACGAAGATCCGCTGTCGCGTTTGTCGAGCTTTAGCGAAATGCTGCGGCGGCGGGGTTTTACGCCGAGTTCGAAGTGGCTGTCGCGCGAAATCCTGCCGGCAAACCGCGACGAGGTGATTCAGCTCGGCTTGTCGCCGGCCGCGGCGGTCACGCGCTTGCGGCGCTTGCGACTGGCCGACGGCATCGTGATGGCGGTCGAGAATTCCACCTTCCCCGCTGCGGTGATTCCCGATCCGCAAGCTATTGGCGATTCGCTGTACACGTACCTGGAGAATCGCGGACTGACCATTGTCCGCGCGCTCCAGCACTTTCGCGCGGTGAACGCGAGCGAGGAAATCGCGCAGCAGATGAGCATCGCCCCGAACGAGGCGCTGCTGTTGATTACGCGCGTGGGCTACACCGCCGATCAGCGGGCGATCGAGTTGACCGACACGTACTGCCGCAACGATTACTACGACTTCGTGGCGGAATTGAGGAAGTAAGGGCACCTCACTCCCACCTGGCCTCGTGCGCGCCCACGCGGCTTGGCGGCAGCGCGAAAAACGCAGGCGTCTCGTCCAGCACCTCGGCCGGTTGCACTCCCAGCACGCGGCCAAACTCCGACTCCACGCTCGCGAGGCAATCGCGCACATCATCGAGCGCGACCTCGGGCGCTTTCCAGCCCTCGGGAATCTGCCCGAACGACTGCAGCCACCGGCCCGTTTGCGCGAGCGAAACGCGCACATGCCAGCTTCCGCCTTCGGTTGCCCGCCGTGCCAGCGCGGCCATCGCACCGAAGGCCGCCAGATACCCGGTCGCATGATCCAGCGCCTGACACGGCAGATGCTTCGGCTCGTTCCACCCCGCCGCCTGGCGTTCGGTAAACGCGATTCCGCTTGCCGACTGCACCAGACTGTCGAAACCGCGCCGCTGAGCCCAAGGTCCCTCGTGCCCATAGGCCGACACCGAAACGTAGACGATCCCCGGCCGCATACGCGCCAGCTCCTCGGGACCGAAACCGCGCGCGGCCAATGCTCCCGGGCGATATGCCTGCAGAAATACATCGGCGGCGCCGGCAAGGCCGCGCAGAACCTCGCGCCCCTGCGCTTCGCGCAGATCGACGAGCGCCGAGCGCTTGCCGCGACCGTTGTCGATCACCAGCGGCGCAATGTTCGGCAGATGCGGCCCGTTGATCATCAGCACCTGCGCGCCATGCTGCGCGAGCGCACGGCCGGCGACGGGCCCGGCGATGATGCGCGACAGATCCAGCACGCGCACACCCGCCAGCGGCCGGTCCGCGCCACGCTGACCGGGCGATTCCGTGGGCGCGTCGCCGATGCGCTCGATCTCGAAGAGCGGCAAGCCCGCAATCGCTTTGGCCTGATCGAGCGCGGCCCACTCATCCGGCGTGCGAATCAACGCCGCGCACAGGCCCGCGTCGGCGAGCGTCTGGTCGAGCGTCGCGCCGTCCCAGCCGCGAATCGCGGCGGCCACCGCATCCCGACCGTTCGCGCAGCCAAGTACGTTCAATACGCCCTGCAGATGATGCGGGAAGTTCGTGTGCAGTTGAATCCAGCGGCCGTCGCGCGTCTCGTAGAAGCCCATCACCGGATCGCGCAACGCGGGCGGCGGGCCGTCGTTGATACGCAAATAGCGTTCGCTGCGAAACGACGCCAGCGCTCGCCGCATCGCCACCGTCACGTGTTGCCTGCGACCTGTGCGCAGACGGTGGTATTCGGCGGCCGCGAGTCCGGTCGCGGCGATGCTTGCCGAAGCGAGGGTGCCCACCCGGTAGACGGACGGCAAACCGGGATCCGCGCCCGTGAGCGTGACAGACCTCAGCGCGCTCGGGTCGCACCCGGCAAGCGTCCAGATATGTTTGAGAGCGAGTTCAGGCGTCATGGCGTTCCATAACAGAGCAGGAGGAAGTGCACCGAGTCTAGAAGTCCGCCACGCCGCAATCAATCTTGATTATGATAATCAACATATATTGATTTCTTCGGTTTCCGCGCTTTTCCATGTCGACCTCGAATTCCCTGACCGCGGCCGAAGCCGCCGCCGCACTCGGCATCAGCCTGCCTACGCTCTACGCCTATGTGAGCCGCGGCATGCTCAGCTCGTCGCCGGATGCGCAAGGCAAGCACCGTCTCTACGACGCCGGCGAAGTGCGCCGTCTCGCGCGCCGCAAGGAAGACGGCAAACGCGCCGGCAAGGTCGCGCAGAAGGTGCTCGACTGGGGCGTGCCGGTGCTCGAATCGTCGATCACGCTGGTCGCCGAGGGCCGGCTGCTGTATCGCGGGCACGACGCAATGGACCTGGCGCAAAGCGCCTCGCTCGAGGAGATTGCCGCGTTGCTGTGGGAATGCAGCGCGAGGCGGATCGCCGATGCGCCGGCCGTGCCGTTCGCCACCGCTCAGTGGGCCGCGTGGCTCAAGCTGTGGAGCGACAGCACGCCGCTCGATCGCGCGCTGGTGCTGTTGCCGGCCGCGGCGGCGCAAATGCCGCGGGTGTGGGCGCTCGGCCGTGACGCGCAACTCGATACGGCCTGCGCCGTCATGCGCCTGCTGGCCGCCGCGATGATCTCGGCGGCGCCGTCGAACGAGCCGCTGCATCGGCAGCTGGCCTCAACGTGGCGTGTGCGGAACCGGCAGCAGGCTAACGTACTGCGCGCGGCGCTGGTGGCCTGCGCGGATCATGAGTTGAATGCGTCGACCTTCACCGTGCGCTGTATCACCTCGACGGGGGCGCACCTGTTCGGCGCCGTGGCCGGCGGTCTCGCCGCATTGTCGGGCCCGCGTCACGGCGGCGAAACGGTGCGCGTCGGCGCGCTGCTCGAAGAAGCGTCGCGTGCGCCCGATCTCGACCGTTATCTGGCGAACCGCCTCGCGCGCCACGAACATGGCGCGCATGGGCCGATTCTGTCGGGCTTCGGTCATCCGCTTTATCAGGAGGGCGACCCTCGTGCGCGGCTGCTGTTAGGCATGCTCGCCGACTGCGCGCCCGCGCGTTCGCCGCTGGCCGAAGTGCTGGGATTGGCGCGCGCGGTCCGCGATACGACCGGCGCGGAGCCGACCGTGGATTTCGCGCTCGCCGCCATCGAGCGGGTGCTGGCGCTGCCGGCCGGCGCCGCGTTCACGCTGTTCGCGGTGGGCCGGACAGTCGGCTGGATCGCCCACGCGATGGAACAGACGCGCGACGGCCGCTTGATCCGGCCGCGGGCGCGCTACATCGGGGAATACGAGGCTACCGGGCGCGCTTGGGGCACAGCACAGACTCGACACAGATTCGGCGAACGGTCAGGCCACACCCAGCCAGCGCGGCAACCAGCTCAGCGCCGGCACGCGCGGCGCCGGCTTCGTGGCGCAACGCAAGGAGCCGCTAGCCAGCGCAAAACGCGCCCCGGCCTGTCCCGCACTGATCCACGCCACCGCGCGGCGCGGCAGTTCGATCGACTCGCCGGCAGCGAGCCAGTGATCCTCGCTGTCGCCTTCGATCGTCAGCCAGATTTCGCCCGAGATCACCTTGAAGATGGACGGACGCGCGACACGCCAGGCCGCCGTGGGCTCGCCATGTTCCAGTTCGAAAATCCGCACTTCACGCATCGCCTTTCTCCTTCAAAGAACTTTTCTGTTGTACCGATTATTGACGTGCGATGATCGGATACCCATGCACAGTTCCGAACACTTTAGTCGGAACTGTTCAGTCGAAAAACCGGACAGTTGGCGCGAAACATGTGCCGTTCACGGGCGGAAAGCCGTGAGCACCCGCCGCGCCGTCCGGTGAAGGAAAAGATCCGCATGAAACTCGAAATCCAGCTCGATCGGGATAACGGCGTACCGCTGACCGAGCAGATCGTCGCGGGCGTCACGACGTGGATCCGCTCGCGTACCGCGCACCCGGGCTCGAAGCTGCCGTCGATCCGCCAGTTCGCCACCGACTACGGCGTGAGCCGCTTTCCAGTGATCGAGGCTTACGACAGGCTGGTGTCGCTCGGCTATATCGACTCGCGCCACGGTTCCGGCTTCTACGTCTCCGACCGGCAGCCGGCGGGCACGCATTGCCAGGGCACTTCAGACCCGCGCCGCGCCGAAGGCGAATCGGACCACCTGTTGCAGCAGTTCAACCACCCCGGCGAAACGCTCAAGCTGGGCAGCGGCTTTATCCCCGAAGCGTGGCGCGACATGGACAGCATCGCGCAGGCGATTCGCCACGTGTCGCGCACCGACCCGGCGAGCATGGTCGACTACGCCACCCCGCTCGGCAACCTGACTTTGCGCGAGCACCTGCAAAGCCGCATCGGCCAGTTGGGGATACAGGCGGATGCGTCGCAGATCCTGATCACGAACGGCGCAAGCCAGGCATTCGATCTGCTGATGCGCTACATGCTCAAGGCAGGTGACACGATCTTTGTCGAAGACCCCGGCTACTACAACCTTTACGGGCTGCTGAAGCTGCACGGCGTGAAACTGATCGGCATTCCGCGCACGCGTCACGGTCCCGATCTGGATGTGATGCAGGAGCAGTTGAAGTCGCACCGGCCCAAGCTGTTGTTCATCAACACCGTGTTCCACAATCCGACCGGCACCACGGTGGCGCCGCCGGTGGCCTTCCGGCTGTTGCAACTGGCGCGCGAGCACGGCTTCTCGATCATCGAGGACGATATCTACGCCGACTTTCAGACCGACCTCACCGACCGCCTCGCCACGCTCGATCAACTCGAACACGTGATCTACGTGGGCGGCCTCTCGAAGACGCTGTCTTCCTCGCTGCGGATCGGCTGTGTGGTGGCGAGCCACGCGGTCATCAAGGATCTGGTCGACATCAAGATGCTGACGAGCATCGGCGGCTCGCGGTTCGCCGAAGCAGTGGCCGTGTCGATGCTGGAGCGCGGCGCGTATCGCAAGTATCTGGAGCGCCTGCGGCGGCGTATGCGCGACGCGCTCGGCTCGACGATCCAGACACTCGAGGACGCCGGCTGGGACATCTTCGACAAACCCGTGGGCGGGAAATTCGTGTGGGCCCGCGTGCCGCACGTGGCCAATGCCGAGCGGCTGGTGGAGTGCGGCGCGCCGCTCGGCGTGACCGTCGTGCCGGGCAATTACTTCCGGCCGAATATGGAAGTCAGTCCGTGGACCAGGATTCACATTGCCTTCGGCAACGACCCGCGCGCGCAGGCGTTCTTTCGTGCGGCGGCGGCGTTGCCGGCTTCGCGATGAAGCACTAGGGTGAGGCGCCGAGCCCGGCAATCACCACGCTCGCGGCCCGACCCAAACTCCACACTCTGTGCGCGGGGTGGCGCTTTTCCCTAGAATAGCGAGTCCCACCCCGTCCTGCGCGCCCAGCCGCCCCCATGTCCACGCCGACTTCGTCCGCTCCCACGCCCAGTACTCCTTCCGCCCGCTCGCTCACGGTAATGCTGTGGGTCGTCGCTACCGGCTTCTTCATGCAGACGCTCGACTCGACCATCGTCAACACCGCGCTCCCCGCGATGGCGACGAGCCTCGGCGAATTGCCGCTGCGCATGCAATCGGTGGTGATCGCCTATTCGCTGACGATGGCCGTGATGATCCCGGTATCCGGCTGGCTCGCCGACAAGCTCGGCACACGCCGCGTGTTCTTCAGCGCGATCCTGGTGTTCGCAGTCGCCTCGTTGCTGTGCGCGAACGCGCACACCCTGAATCAGCTCGTGGCTTTCCGCATCATGCAAGGCGTGGGCGGCGCGATGCTGTTGCCGGTTGGACGGCTCGCGGTACTGCGCACCTTTCCGGCAGAACGCTATTTGCCGGCGCTCTCGTTCGTGGCGATCCCCGGTCTGATCGGACCGCTGATCGGCCCCACGCTCGGCGGCTGGCTCGTGAAGATCGCCTCGTGGCACTGGATCTTTCTGATCAACGTGCCGGTGGGCATAGTCGGGTGCATTGCCACGTTCATCTTCATGCCGGATAGCCGCAACGAGCACGTCGGCAAGTTCGATATGAAAGGCTACCTGCTGCTGATCCTGGGCATGGTGGCAATTTCGTTCGCACTCGACGGCCGCACCGAATTCGGCATTCAGCACGCCACGGTGCTGGTGCTGCTGATCCTGAGCCTTGCCTGCTTTGTTGCCTACGGCTTGCACGCCGTGCGCGAGCCCTCGCCGATTTTCTCGCTAGACCTCTTCAAGATCCACACCTTCAGCGTGGGCCTGCTCGGCAATCTGTTCGCACGGATCGGCAGTGGCGCAATGCCTTATCTGATTCCTCTGCTATTGCAGGTGAGTCTCGGCTATAGCGCCTTCGAAGCCGGCCTGATGATGCTGCCGGTGGCGGCCGCGGGCATGGCGTCCAAACGTCTCGTGACGACGCTGATCATCAAGTACAGCTACCGGCGCGTGCTGATCATCAACACGGTGCTGGTCGGCCTGACGATGGCAAGCTTCGCGCTCACCGCCGCGAATCAGCCGCTGTGGCTGCGGCTCGTGCAACTGGCACTTTTCGGCGGCGCCAACTCGATTCAGTTCACGGCAATGAACACGTTGACACTCAAGGACCTGGGCACCGGTGGAGCGAGCAGCGGCAACAGCCTGTTTTCGCTGGTCCAGATGCTGTCGATGAGTCTCGGCGTGACGGTAGCCGGCGCCCTGCTCGCCACCTTCACCGGCCTGCTGCCGCGTGTGACGGCCGCCAATTCGCTGCCCGCATTTCACGCGACTTTCCTGTGTGTCGGCATCATTACGGCAGGCTCTTCGTGGATCTTTGCGCAACTGTCGCCGGACATCCGCACACCCGCGAAAAAGACCGATCCCTCCGAACGCACCTGATGTTCGCCGGCCCGCAGCCGACCCGCAACGGGGCGCGGGCCGCACCAGCGAAGTGCGAATGGTCGCGCTCGCGCCCGCGCTGGCGCACAATCGTCTTATCTGAGTGTGATCTGACTGTGACAGCCGGGCGTGCGTGCGGTGTTTCCACACGTGCATAGTTCTTGCTCGGCTATCCTGTAAACTCACATTTTGCGCATGCGGACTCGTGTCGAGCATGCAGGCGCGCCGCCACCTCCACACGACTGACATGATGAGCATGATCGAACTCGATCCTCCCGGCTTCCAGCCGCCGCGCCCAATGGCCGGCGACGAGGGCTCCCGGCGCACCGTTCTGTACGGCGGCTACACTGTTTTCAGCGTGTTCCAGCCGGTTTTCTCCGTGTCGCACCGGCGCGCGATTGGTTATCACGCTTCGCTGCGCGCCCGCGACGAACACGGCTTGCAGGTGCCCTCGCACGAAGTTTTCACGCAAGCCGCGCGGCGCGGCGACCTGCTCGAACTCGGGCGGCTCGCTGAATCGCTGCATCTGGGCAACTTCAACGCGTTCGACAGCCACGACGAATGGCTCTTCCTCAGCCTGCACCCGGCCGCGCTGATGGACACCAGCTACGGCGACGCGCTGCTGGCCGGCCTCAAGGCGCTCGGCCTGCCTCCGCAGCGCGTGGTGCTGGAAGTTTCCGAACAGGCAGGCGGCGAAACTACGCGCTTCGCCGAAATCATCGATGCGCTGCGCAAATCCGGCTTCCTGATCGCGCTCGACGGCTTTGGCGCGAAGCATTCGAACATTGACCGCGTGTGGAATCTGCGGCCGGACATCGTCACGCTCGACCGCTGCATTCTCGCGCAAGCCAGCGAACACTCGCATATTGAACGCGTGCTGCCCGGCCTCGTCTCGCTGCTGCACGAATCCGGCCAACTGGTGCTGATGGGCGGCCTGACCACCGAACGCGACGCGCTGATCGCCCTCGAATGCAACGTGGACTTCGTGCAAGGCGCGTTTTTCGCGGGCCCGAGCGTCGAACCGGTCAAGCCGCAAGCGGCAGCCGGTTTGATGGACTCGCTCTCCGCAGCGCTACGTGAGCGGGTCGCCGCGCGTGAGCGTGCACAGTCTGCACGGCTCGCGCCGTACGTCACCGCGCTCGAGACGGCAGCCGCGCAACTGGTGGCCGGCGAGTCGGTCGCGCAAGCCACCGCGTCGCTCCTCACGCTCGGCGAAACGGCACGCTGCTTCGTGCTGGACGGTTCGGGCCGGCAGATCGGCGACAACGTACTGCCGCCGGGGCGCGCCTCGCAACGCGCCAAGCGTTTCCGCCCGCTGCTGCATTCGGAAGGCGCGAGTTGGGAGCGCCGGCCGTACTTTATCCAGGCGATGCGCGTGCCCGGCCAGGTGCACCTCACCCCGCCCTACCTGTCGATCAACGAAGCGCACCTGTGCGTGACCGCCTCGATCGCCGCGCACACGCCGACGGGCACACAGGTGCTATGCGTGGACATCAACTGGGAAGTCGCGGCCCACCGGAATTGATGTCACGGCACTCTGCTGGATCCGCGCAAGCAGTTGCCTGACTGCGGCGCGGCCCAGCATGCGGTTGGTGGCCCGCAAGCGCGCCGAACTGGTCACCACGCGCATGGCGACGATCTTTGCGGAGCCATCCGCGAAGCTGTTCGTGGATATGTCGAGGACGCCGATTACCTCGCCCTCGAAGAGCAAGGCGACACACAACGTGCCCGCGACCGATACCGTCTCGGCGTTGCTGGCATGCTCGACCAGCGACGTTACGGTATCCATCCACCCGGCCATTGCCGGTTCCGGCGTGCTCACCGGCGTGCTCACCGGCGTGCTCACCGGCGTGCACAAAGGCGCGTCGCTGACGACTTCCGGCGCGTCACTGAAGAGCCGCAGCAAGCCGGCTCGATCCTGCGCCTCCAGCGCCGTGCGCAACCGTTCCACGATCCGCGCATGCGCGGCCGGGTCGGGCCGCTCTACCGGCGCGCCCGCCCGTTGCAGACGCGCTTTGGCCCGATGGACGATCTGCCGGCAGGCGGCCGGCGTGCGCTCGAGAATCGCCGCGACCTCGGCGTAATCACAGTCGAAGGCTTCGTGCAGCACGAATGCCGCCCGTTCGTCGGGTTTCAGCCGCTCGAGCAGCAGCATCACGCCGTAGGACATCTCCGCCGCGCGCAAGGCCAGTTCCTCAGCCGATGGCGCGACCTCGTCGAGCCACGGTTCCGGCAACCAGCCGGTGGCTTGCGATGCGCGTTCGCGCTGCACGTGACGCAGCCGGTCGATCGCCGCGCGCGTGGTGATCGTAGTAAGCCAGGCGGCCGGTGTCTGCACCTCCTGCGTGTCCGCGAGGTGCCATTTCAGGCCGACGTCCTGCACCACGTCTTCTGCTTCGGCGCGGCTGCCGAGCATCCGGTACGCCAGCGCGAGCAGGCGGGCGCGCACTGCCTCGAAGCTGGATGCCTTCTCGATTGCCTGTTCCGTCATAAGTAGACCTCCAGATCGTGCTTGGTGAAAAGTGCGCGGCGCCTTGCCTGCGATCCTGTCCGGGCGCGCGCCGACAACGTCATTCCTTTCGACTTGACGGCTGGGCAGCGAACGATGTGACAGCATCACGCAAAAATATTCCTGTCACGTCGTGCTGTGCCGCGCCGTCATAAGGGTAACAACCGGCGCATTGAATGCGCGGGTGCTCCGCACAACCCACCGTCACCCAGGCGGCATACGCGAGGTCAACATGCATAGCAGCTACCCAACCATCACCGGCCTTGGCCTCGTGCCCACCGTGATCGAACAGTCGGGTCGCGGCGAGCGCGCCTATGACATCTATTCGCGTCTGCTGCGCGAGCGCATCGTGTTTCTCGTTGGGCCCGTGAACGAGCAGTCGGCCAGCGTGATTGTCGCGCAGTTGCTGTTTCTGGAATCCGAGAATCCCGACAAGGATATTTCTTTTTACATCAATTCGCCGGGCGGTTCCGTATACGACGGTCTCGCGATCTACGACACCATGCAGTTCATCAAACCGGAGGTCTCCACGTTGTGTACCGGCTTTGCCGCCAGCATGGGCACCTTCCTGCTGACCGCCGGCCAGCGCGGCAAGCGGTATGCGCTGCCGAACGCGCGCATCATGATTCACCAGCCGTCGGGCGGCAGCCAGGGCACGGCGGCAGACGTCGAGATCCAGGCGAAGGAAGTGCTCTATCTGCGAGAGCGCCTGAATGCCATGATGGCCGAGCGCACCGGCCGCAGCATCGAGGAAATTGCCCGCGACACCGACCGCGACAACTTTATGTCGGCACATGCGGCCAAAACGTATGGTCTCGTCGACGAGGTGCTGGAAACGCGCGCAGCGTTAGGTGCGTCGCCGCATCTCCACGACAGGTAGCGCGGTGACACCTGGCCGATCCATCGCGCACCGCTGGGCTAGCGTGTCGAATTGTTTCGTCGCAACGCACGTCACGGCGTGAACCGCCTTGAAAACCCGTGAAAAACATCGCAAAGAGCCCGAGTCATTTCGGGTTCAGCCCGCCCGCATTGGCGCGCGTGCTGAACACAAAAACTGATCACCTCCGCTGGAATCGCTATCATGGTCGCGATTCGTCGCATTTGACGATCGCTTCAATGGAGATATACATGGCGTCATCCAACGAAACCGTCAGCATGGCGCTGTTCTGCGATTTCGAAAACGTCGCGCTCGGCGTGCGCGACGCGAAATACGACAAGTTCGATATCAAGCTGGTGCTCGAACGGCTGCTGCTCAAGGGCAGCATTGTCGTGAAGAAAGCGTACTGCGACTGGGACCGCTACAAGAGTTTCAAAGGCGCGATGCACGAAGCCAATTTCGAATTGATCGAAATTCCGCACGTGCGCCAGTCGGGCAAGAATTCCGCCGACATCCGGCTCGTGGTCGACGCGCTCGACCTTTGCTACACGAAATCGCACGTCAATACGTTCGTCATCATCAGCGGCGACTCTGACTTTTCGCCGCTGGTGTCGAAGCTGCGCGAGAACGCCAAGCAGGTGATCGGCGTCGGCGTGCAGCAATCCACGTCGGATCTGCTGGTCGCGAATTGCGACGAATTCTTCTTTTACGATGACCTCGTGCGGGAAAGTCAGCGCACGGTTGCCAAACGCGAGTCGTCGCGTCCGCCCCAGGCCGCCCAACCGGCGGCCAAACGCGCACCCGACGAAGAGAAGACCCGCAACAGGGAAGACCTCGAAAAACGCCGCACCAAGGCCGTCGAGATCGCGGTGCAAACGTTCGACGCGCTTGCGTCGGAACGCGGCGACAGCGGCAAGATCTGGGCGTCGGTACTGAAGAACGCGATCAAGCGCCGCAAACCGGATTTCAACGAGACGTACTATGGTTTTCGCGCGTTCGGCAATCTGCTGGAAGAGGCCCATGCCCGCGGACTGCTCGAATTCGGCCGCGACGAGAAGTCCGGCGCATATGTCTATCGGAGTTCGGCTGCGAATGCGGCTGGCGAGAACGCGAGCGAGGCCGCTGAGGCTGCCGAGTCGGCGGAACAGTTGTATGAGGCGCAGGTCGCCGAAACGGTGAGCGCCGAGTCGGGCGGCAAGCACGAGTCGCGCCGCCGAGGGCGAGGCAATCGCAAGGCAGGCCGCGGCCAGCAGGAAACCGTTCACGAAGAACGTCATGCCGCCGAGCACGGTGGCAGCGCTCAGGCCCAAACGGATAACCTGCACGCGCAAACGCCGAGAAACAGCGAGTTCATTTTTGAACTGCCGCAAGCGCCGGCGGCGTCGCCGGAAACTCTGACGGCTGAAGGGTCAGGCGGCGTTGACAGCGAAGCCAACGAACCGCATACGGGCAGCAAACAACCCGCGCGCCGTAAAGAACGAGAACGCGCACCTCGCAAGACGGCTGCGAAAAAAGCAAAGAAAGCCGAGCCGCGAAGCATCGACGATATTCCGGAGATCGCGGCGCCTGCTGAAACAGCAGCCCCTTCTGCCACAGCGGAAGAAGCGTCCGCGCCGGCAGAAAAGGCCGCACGCAAAGCTGCGCCGCGCAGTCGTCGTCCGCGCAAGACGGCTGCGACGAGCGACATGCAGTAAGCGTCGCACGTCGGTGCGGCGCCCGGCGTCGTCTGCCTGGCGGCGCTGGCCCAGCATCGCGGCCCGGCGTTTAATGTGCGCCCGGCGGCAAAAGAAAGGGCCCGCTCCCACCGAGCGGTACGCTTCCCGCACTGAGCAATGCGCTACGACGTGCGTGAACCCAGCGTGAAACAGAAAGCCCCTGTGTCCGGAAAACCGGCACTGGGGCTTCTTATCACACGCGATCTGAACCATCGCAAGCTAACCACTAACACTACGTCCCGCCGCCTACACGAACACGCTCGGCAACAACCGCATCCCGCCAAACGCAATACAAAAACCTCTTCCACTCACAACAGCCCGAACACCGCCACACCATTGGTAGCGCCGACATACACCTTGCCGCGCGCGATCATCGGCGTGATGAATTTATTGCCCGCGCCCCATTGATCGCGCGTGCCGGCCTGGTTGCTGTTGTACAACTCAACCGCGAGATTGCCTGCGTTGTACGCGTGCAAAGCGCCGGTCGTACCGTTTTCCGCCGCCCAGACAATGCCGTTGCTCGCGCCGTTCGCCGACACGGCCGGCGTCGCACCTGGATAAGCGAAGGTGGTCGGGCTCCTCGACGCAGCGGTGGTCGCGAGCAATGCCCCCGAAACCGGCAACGCCTTCAGGTTGTCGTTCAGGCCGCCGTAGTAAACCACGCCGTTGTAGTAAGCCGGCGATCCCCAGATGCCGCCCGCCAGCGTGCCGATCAACTCCTGCCAGATGTTGTTGGCGGTCGGGCTGAATTTGCCCATCGAATCACGATCGACGACATAGATATGGTTGTCCTTGCCGGCCGCCACCGCGAGATGCTTGACGACGCCGCTTGCGGTTGTCTGGTCCGGCAGCACCATCGCGCCTCCCGAGCCGAAATCGTTGTCCGTGCCCGCTTCCTCGACGACGTTGGACATCGCGAAGTAATCGGTGACCTGCAGGTTGCCCACGGAGAGCTTCATCATCGAGTTGCCGAAGTCGCCGTCGACAGGAAAGCCCTGTGCATTCAGCGTGGTGCCGAACGTGCCGTTGCCGTCCACCACGTAGAGCGAGGTGCCGTCCGACGCCATGCCCGAACCGGCCATCCAGATCGAGCCCTGACTGCCGTTCGGCGTGATGTTGAGCACGCTGGTCTGTTTCAGCGTGTCGGCGCTATAGGCCATCAGCCAGCCCGTGTACGCGCCCGACATGCAGTGCGCGGTCCAGCCCATGTAGATGTTGCCGCCAACCAGCGTGAGCGCCGCGCGCTCCGTATGCAGCGAAGGGTTGAAGGTAATCACACCGTTCACGCTGCCCGCGCCGTTGCCCGCGTACGTTGCCGCAATTTCCGTGGGACCGCCCAGTACTTCGGCGCCGGTCGTGAGATCGAGCGCATGCAGCCGGTGATGGTAGCCGCCACTCCCGTCTTTCGTCATGGCCACGGCATACAGCACGCCGTTCGCGCCGCGATTGCGGTCGATCACCGGCGTCGACGTAATGCCGATCTCCGGGGTGATGTCCTGGCAACCGTGGTCGTCGCTGGGCGTTTCACCGCTGCCGATCAGCGAGACCTTCCACAATTGCGCGAACGACGTCGCGTCGTAAGCGTAGACGCTATCGTGTTCGGTCACCACGTACACCACGTCGTGCGGCGTACCGCCGATCGGCAGACTGGTGACGAAAAGCGGCTCGCCGTCGACCTTGCCGTCCGCGGCAAGAAACGCGACTTTGCCGAAGCGGGTCGAATTGACGTTGGCCGGCGTGAGGGTGGTCTCGGCGAGCATCTGACCGGTGCGGCCGATATCGTTGTGATGCATGAGGACGTCGGTGGCGTAGGCGGTACCCGCTGTCCCGGTCGATCCCGTGCCGGCGCTGCCCATTCCCGAACCGGTTCCGGCGCCACTGCCCGTGCCTGAACCCGAGCCGCCCGCGGTGCCGCTCCCGCCTGCCGCTCCTGACGCCGCGGCGGGCGCACCACCACCGCCGCCGCACGACACGAAACAGGAGGCGACGGCGATCAATACCGCCACCATACCCCGGCGGGACCATACACCCAGCCCGGACGTCTCAACGCCAGCTTGCGAGATTCGCATTTTCGCCTCGTCTTATGAGCGATGCGACGGTCAACTCCGCACAACGAACGGTGCGCGTCGTGAATCACGTCGCGTGCCGCAAGAGAGGAGTTCGCCATGTGCGTCTTCCGATCGCTGGATGCGCTGGTCGCCCTTACGGATGATTAACCGTACGCTGTTTGCAAAGGCGTTTGCCGCCATCGTTTCGCCTCCCCCCGCCATACCGGGCAATACATGAGGGCGACGCGGCCTTGCTTCAGCGGGCGCTCGATCGAACTCGGTCAGTAGTACGGATAAGGGGCATAGATTACCGGCGGCGGCCCGTAGTAACGGGGCGGCGGCGCAACATATACCGGCTGCGGCGCATACACCGGCATCTGCGGCTGCGAGATCGTATTGCCCTTCGACGTCATGCATTGCGCGTACGCCGCGTCGTATCGCGCCTGCATGCTGTTGGCCGAATACTGCGCGCCGTTTGCGCCGGCCGCGCCGCCGAGCAGCAAGCCGCTGCCCGCGCCAATTGCCGCACCCGCGCCGGCGTTGCCCGCCGCCGCGCCGATGAGCGCACCGACAGCTGCACCACCCAGCGTGCCGACGGCAGCGCTATTGACGCTGTTCGTAGTCGAACTCTGCGCGGCGCCGGCCGCGTCCGACGAACGGTAAGCGTAGTCGCGGCACGAGTAGTCGTCCTGCTGGAACTGATTAAGCGGCTCGCCGCTGCGCGGCAGCGCGACAATGGAAGGACCGCTCGGCGGCACGACCGCACAGCCGCCAAGGAGCGCCAGTGCGACCGCGCCTGCAGGCAGCGCGACGCGTATCGATTTGAGACTTGAGATCATGGGGGCGCACGTTTCTTCATGGGAGAAACATACGTTAGGCCAATTTGCGTCCGCCTTGTTTACGAGACAGTTACCGTATTTTTTCTTATATATCCAGACCCGCCGCCCACAGGCGGAAAGCGCGTTGTGAACCTGCAGGCGGTTACTAACTGTGACAAAGATTCGTCGGTGACAAAGGGCGGATAAGCATTTCGCCCCGCCGGCCGGACTTTATGAGACCCCGCCAGGGTCATGCTCCGACGGGGCTCTCCGACCTGTCACGCAATCTCGAACCGGTCGAGATCCATCACTTTCGCCCAGGCCGCAACGAAGTCGCGGACGAATTTCTCCTGCGCGTCCTCGCTTGCATAGACTTCGCATAAGGCCCTGAGCTGAGCATGCGAACCAAACACCAGGTCGACACGCGTGCCCGTCCATTTCAGTTCGCCGGTCTTGCGATCACGCCCCTCGAACACGTCCCGGGCCGGCGACAGCGGCTTCCATTCCGTGCCCATGTCGAGCAGGTTGCGGAAGAAGTCATTGGACAGCGTCTGCGGCCGGTGCGTGAATACGCCGTGCGAATCCTGCCCTGCGTGAACGTTCAACGCGCGCAAGCCGCCGAGCAGCACTGTCATCTCAGGAGCCGTCAGCGTCAGCAATTGCGCCTTGTCGATCAGCAAGGCCTCCGCCGGAGCGCGATACTTGCCCTTGAGGTAGTTCCGGAAGCCATCGGCAAGCGGTTCGAGCGCCGCGACGGATTGCACGTCGGTCTGCTCCTGCGAGGCATCCATGCGGCCCGGCGAGAACGGCACGCTCACCTGCTGGCCAGCGCTCTTTGCCGCCTGCTCGATAGCGGCGGCGCCACCCAGCACGATCAGGTCGGCCAGCGAAATCTTCTTGCCACCGGACTGCACGCCGTTGAACTCGCTCTGAATGCCTTCGAGAACCTTCAGCACCTTCGCCAGTTGCTCAGGCTGATTGACCGGCCAGTCTTTCTGCGGCGCGAGGCGAATGCGCGCACCGTTGGCGCCGCCGCGCTTGTCCGAGCCGCGGAAAGTGGATGCCGAAGCCCACGCCGTGGACACCAGCTGCGAGACCGACAGCCCCGACGCCAGAATCTTCTGCTTGAGCGAGGCGATGTCCTGCTCGTTCACCAGCGGATGGTCGAGCGCCGGAATCGGGTCCTGCCAGTTCAGTTCTTCGGCGGGGACTTCCGGACCGAGATAGCGGGCGCGCGGCCCCATGTCGCGGTGGGTCAGCTTGAACCAGGCGCGGGCGAAGGCATCGGCGAGCTGGTCCGGGTTCTCCAGAAAACGCCGCGAAATCTTCTCGTAGACGGGATCGAAGCGCAGCGAGAGGTCGGTGGTGAGCATGGTCGGCCGCAGCTTCTTCGAGGGGTCGTGAGCGTGCGGGATCGTTTCGCCGGCGTCCCTGGCGACCCACTGATGCGCGCCGGCAGGACTTTTGGTCAGCTCCCATTCGTACTTGAACAGGTTTTCGAAGAAGCCGTTGCCCCACTTCGTCGGCGTGGTGGTCCAGGTGACTTCCAGACCGCTCGTGATCGTGTCGGCGCCCTTGCCGGTGCCGAAGCTGTTCTTCCAGCCCAGCCCCTGGTTCTCGAGATCGGCCGCCTCGGGTTCAGGGCCGACGTTGTCCGCAGGACCCGCGCCGTGCGTCTTGCCGAAGGTATGGCCACCGGCGATCAGCGCGACGGTCTCTTCGTCGTTCATGGCCATGCGAGCGAAGGTTTCGCGAATGTCGTGCGCCGCGGCGAGCGGGTCCGGATTGCCGTCGGGGCCTTCCGGGTTGACATAGATGAGGCCCATCTGCACGGCGCCCAGCGGATTTTCCAGGTTTCGCCCGCTGTTGTCGCGGCTCACCTCTTCGCCGTGTTTTTCTTCGTCGGCGACGATCACGCCGCCGTCGTCGTTATCGCCGGCCGCGCCCTTGCCGTAACGGACGTCGCCGCCCAGCCAGGTCTTCTCGTTGCCCCAATAGACGTCCAGATCCGGCTCCCATGTGTCCTCGCGACCGCCCGCGAAACCGAAGGTCTTGAAGCCCATCGTCTCGAGCGCGACGTTGCCCGTGAGAATCAGCAGGTCGGCCCAGGAAATCTTCTGGCCGTACTTTTGCTTGATCGGCCAGAGCAGGCGCCGAGCCTTGTCTAGGCTGACGTTGTCCGGCCAGCTGTTGAGCGGCGCGAACCGTTGCTGACCGCGCCCCGCGCCGCCGCGGCCGTCGCCGATGCGATAAGTGCCGGCGCTGTGCCAGGCCATGCGGATGAACAGCGGGCCATAGTGGCCGAAGTCCGCGGGCCACCAGTCTTGTGAGTCGGTCATCAGAGCGGCCAGGTCTTTCTTCACTGCCGCCAGATCGAGGCTCCTGAACGCTTCAGCGTAATTGAAGCCGCCATCCAGCGGGTTGGACTTGCCGGAGTGCTGGCTGAGCAGATCCAGCCGCAACTGCTTCGGCCACCAGTCGCGGTTCGTGGTGCCGCCGCCGGCGGCATGGTTGAACGGGCACTTTGCTTCGCTTGACATGCGATACCTCCTTGGGGAGACGTACACCTGGATGTTCCACTGTGGCGTCAGACTTCCGGACGCGGCGACAATCCGGCGCCGGGGGTCTGCCTGAAAACCTCACGCGCACGCTTTCTGGTGTGCCGCTGTCGATCACCCGATCGCGCATAATCGTGCTGCGACGCGGGATATTCATGGCGGGAATTGGACGAGAATGGCTCACCTTTTCAGACCTGCCGAGATTCGAAATATAGGTGAGAGTTTCTCGCAACAGAAAGCGGTTCTTGCAATGCTATTGATAGGTCGTGACTATAACTTGGTCGTTGGAAAACCGCTTGCTCGATGCCAGGAAAGCACCGTTGTGAGCGAGGCGAAGAGTGGGTAAAGTTCGGCAATCACGTACGCCCTTCGCGAGAGATTGCAGATAGCCAGCTGCATGGATTTAAGCAAGGGAATTGGCTCAGGCAATTCGCTTAGGTATCCGATGGTTTTTCGACGCGCACGCTCATGCAAAGCCCTCGTCGCCAGTCGACCGGCCGAACAGCGAGAAATGCTTCGATGGTTTATGCGGTACGTCTTCACCGATGACACCGAACTCGACTGGAAAACGCATGTAGAAAACGTGCACGTTTTCGGCGCGCACCAGATCGAGAAGCTGCTCCGCCTCCGTTTCCGTCACGGCAAGAATGATCTGCACCGGCTGATCGTCGAGTTTGAGCATGCGGGCCGCGTGACGCGCACCAGCGTGGCCGACGCCTTCCGCGCAATTGATCACGGTCGCGCCGCTGATCCCGAGCCGGCGGACTTCATGCAGCAGCCATTCGCACACGGTTTGATGGCCGTGCTTCCTGTTCTGCTCTGTATAGAACGTCAGTTGATAGCCGTTCATCGTATATCTCCGCCGCCCGACGCCGGGCCGCACCCCATCGCCTGATTCATTCTAGCCCATGCCCCGCGGGAAAGACGGCCGCGCGTAGCATCCTGACACCGGCGCAGCCCACGCTACTCGCCGCCCTCTTCCGCGCCTGCGCCAAGCACTTCGTATTCGACAGGACAGCGCGTATAGAAGAGCTTAACGCCGCCGTGCCGGAGCGTATCGAGCAGCGCGTCGATGCGTTCATCTTCCGCCGCCACCGTGACGACGACGGGCTGGTCGACCAGTTCAAAAAAACGCGCCGCGTGGTACTTGCCATGCGCATCGATGCTTTCGCTTACCTCGATCACCGTGGCGCCCTCGATGCCGGCTTCCTTCGTCTTCTCCAGAATCCATTCGACGACGGTCATGTGACTCTTGCGGTGACTCTGATTGGCTGCAAACAACGTCAATTGACTGCCTTTCATGAGGAACTCCGATTGGTCCATGAAGAATGCGGGAGGCGTCTGCACGCAGCGCGCCGGGCCTGCCAGGCAGACACATACTACCCCCCTGGCAAAACGCTCGCCCGACTGTTGCACGATGCGAAAGGCGGGCACAAAAAAGCCCTCGCGCGGAGGGCTTTCATACAGGCTACGGCTTGCAAAAGTTTATTGCGGGAGACCGCGTTCGCCTTTGCGCAACCGCAAACTCACGCGAAATTCTTCGACGCGAATTCCCAGTTGACGATGTTCCAGTACGCTTCGACGAACTTCGGACGCGCATTGCGGTAATCGATGTAGTAAGCGTGTTCCCAGACGTCGATGGTCAGCAGCGCTTTCGCGTCGGTGGTCAGCGGCGTGGCGGCGTTGCTCGTCGACACGAGGTCGAGCGAACCGTCGGGCTTCTTCACCAGCCATGCCCAACCCGAGCCGAACGTGCCGACTGCGGTCTTGGCGAATTCTTCCTTGAACTTGTCGAACGAACCCCACCTGGCGTTGATCGCGTCGGCGAGCGCGCCGCTCGGAGCACCACCACCTTGCGGCGACAGGCTGTTCCAGAAGAACGTGTGATTCCACACTTGAGCCGCGTTGTTGAATACGCCGCCCGATGCCTTCTTGACGATTTCCTCGAGCGACAGATTCTCGAACTCCGTGCCCTTGATCAGATTGTTCAGGTTGGTCACATAGGTCTGGTGATGCTTGCCGTAGTGAAACTCGAGCGTCTCTTCCGACATGTGCGGAACGAGTGCGTTTTTCGCGAACGGCAGCGGTGGGAGCGTATGTTCCATGGTGCTTTCCTTCTCAGTATCTGTTGTGGGGGGAGTCTGCGGATAACGCTATAGAGCACTCGATTGTAGGCGACTTGGAATAACCCCGCAAACCAACGGACTTTATGTCCGGCATTGGCGAACAGGCTGCGCGCATAGCGTAATTAATGCATTCGCACACCGTGTGCCAAGGCGCTGCAAACGTCAAAAGTACTGGCGCCCACGCCGTCGGCGAAGTGTCAGAATCCGTCGGTCAGACGCGGCTGCACATCCGCGAGCGCGATGTCCGCGGCACCTTCCGCGAGATGCACCGTGAGGCGCCGCCCCGGCTTCAACGACGACGGTGCACGCACCGCGCGCCCGCTCTGCGCATCGAGCACCGCCGCATAGCCACGCTCCAGCGTGCGCTGCGGGCTCAGCACTTCGAGACGCGCGGCAAGCGTGTCGATGCGCGCGGTCTGACGTTCATGCTGCCGTAACAAAGCCGTGTCCAGACGCCCTGCGAGATTGCCGAGCTTCGCCCGGTGCCCGGCGAGATCAGGGCGCCAGCGTTGCCAGCGCATCTGTAGCAGCGAAAACCGCGCTCTTGCATCACGCACCGGGCGCGTGCCCCCCGACGCGAGCCGCACACTCAGTTGCTGCAAATGAGTGCGTTGCCGCGCGAGACGCTCGGCTGGCGACACCAGCCTGCGCGCGAGCCAGTCGAGTTGCTGCGCACGCCGCTCCATCATGCGGCCGAAACCGCGTGCGAGTGTCGCGTGGCGGTGGTCGAGCTCGCGCAACAGCAGCACGCGCTGCGGACTCACCAGTTCGGCCGCGCCGGTCGGCGTCGGCGCGCGCACGTCGGCGGCAAAATCGGCGATCGTGAAATCGGTTTCGTGACCCACGCCGCTCACCACCGGAATGGCGCTTTCCGCAATCGCGCGCGCCAGCACTTCTTCGTTGAACGCCCACAGGTCTTCGATCGAGCCGCCGCCGCGGCAGACGATCAGCACGTCGACTTCGCGCCTTGCGTTGGCGGCATCGACCATCGCGGCGAGCTTCCCGCTCACGCCCGCGCCCTGCACCGGCGCCGGATAGACGATCACCGGAATGTGCGGCGCGCGGCGCGACAGCGTGGTCAGGACATCGCGCAATGCCGCGGCCTGCAACGACGTCACAATGCCGATCGCTCGCGGATGCGACGGCAGCGGCCGTTTTCGTTCGGCGGCAAAGAGACCCTCGGCTTCGAGCTGCGCTTTCAGCCGCAGGAACGCTTCATAGAGACGCCCCTGACCGGTGCGCCGCACCGCTTCCACATTCAGTTGCAGCTCGCCACGCGGCTCGTACATCGTCACCAGTGCGCGCACTTCAATGCGATCGCCTTCGCGCGGCGTGAATTCGGCGTATTGCGCCCGCCCGCGGAACATCACGCAGCGCATCTGCGCCTGCGCGTCCTTGATCGAGAAATACCAGTGGCCGCTCGCGGCGCGCGTGAAGTTCGATACTTCGCCGGCAACCCAGACGAGCGGAAACGAGCGTTCGAGCATCGTGCCGATTGCGCGATTGAGCGCCGAAACGGGAACGACGACTTCGCCGCCGGGCGCGGCCGACGAGAAAAATGGGCTTTCGGGATTCATGCGAGGAATATGTGTGGCTGGCCGGACAGACGATAGACCGAGCGGCCATTGGCGTCCAGCACGACGCGCGAATTGTTAAAAGTGTCCACATGGCGGGGCCAGCCGGACGAAACCCGCCAGATGGCCCGCGCGGCCGCATGAATCCGAAGCATGTCTTTGATTTATATGGAGTTTATATCTCACTAAAGAGAATGATTGCCGATACCGGGCGCGCGGACCGGCCTTCTCCGCCCGTCCGATGGCAGGTTCTCCACAAAGTTATCCACAGGCCGTGGGCAACGCCGCTAGTGCCGTTCCGGCGCGCGACACGCGGTTCGCGACTTGCCGGGCGGGACGCACGCGCGCTAGAGTGGCGGGCTCGACGGCATGCCGGATGGTGCGTAGCGCCTGGCATCGCGGCACCTGCGCACGCGCGCCCGGTGCGGCACCTGTTTCATCTTTCGCCTCATTTTCGACAGTCCGGAGAACCGCGTTGATGCTTGCCCCGCGTATTGCGCCTAGCGCCTTCATGCCGCCGTCCCGGCGCTTTCCGGCGGGCGGCGCGCCGCTTGCCCGAGCAATCTGCCCATGAGCGAAATCAGCAACCGTCTCGAAGCGCGCCTTGCGCGAGAATGGCAACAGCGCGGCCCGCTTGCATGGGCGCTGACACCGTTCGCGTGCGTGTTCGGCGCGATCGCCGCCGCGCGGCGCGCCGCCTTTTCGTTCGGCTGGTTGAAGTCGGTGCGCGTCGGCGTGCCGGTGGTGGTGGTCGGCAATGTGACCGTCGGCGGCACGGGCAAAACGCCGACCGTGATCGCGCTGGTCGAAGCGTTACGTGTCGCGGGCTTCAATCCCGGCGTGGTGTCGCGCGGCTACGGCGCGCGCGTGACGACGCCGACGCAGATCACGCCCGCGTCGGCGGCGAGTGTGGGCGGCGACGAGCCGCTGCTGATCTCACGACGCACCGGCGCGCCGGTCTGGGTCTGCCCGGATCGCGTGGCCGCCGCGCAGGCGCTGTGCGCCGCGCATCGCGAGGTCGACGTGATCGTCAGCGACGACGGCTTGCAGCACTACCGGCTCCAGCGCGACGTCGAACTGGTCGTGTTCGATCACCGGCTCGGCGGCAACGGTTTTCTGCTGCCCGCCGGACCGCTGCGCGAGCCGCTGTCGCGCCGCCGCGACGCCACGCTCATCAACGATCCTTACGCGCGCACGCTGCCCGCGTGGCCGAACACCTTCGCGCTGCAACTCGCGCCCGGCGACGCGTGGCATCTGGACAATCCCGCGTTGCGCCGTCCGCTCGCGCAGTTCAGCGGCGATCGCGTGCTGGCCGCTGCCGGCATCGGCGCGCCCGAGCGCTTTTTCGCCACGCTGCGCGCCGCCGGCCTGACGCCGGCCACCCGCGCGCTGCCGGATCATTACGCGTTCGAGCGCAATCCGTTTACCGACGTGGACGCCGACACCATCCTGATAACAGAAAAGGATGCGGTAAAATTAGGGTCCTGGCACGACGCGCGCATCTGGGTAGTCCCGGTTGAAGCCGCGCTCGATCATCGCCTCATTGCATTAGTTGTGGAGAAAGTCCGTGGACGCTCGCCTGCTTGAAATTCTCGTCTGCCCGATCTGCAAGGGCCCGCTCAGCTACGACCGCGCCGCGCAGGAACTGATCTGCAACGCGGACAAGCTTGCCTATCCGATCCGCGACGGCATTCCCGTCATGCTCGTCGACGAGGCGCGGCAAACCGTGGAAGGCACGCCGGTCGATCTGAATCCGGGCTCCGTTGCTTAGGTCCGGCTCGCTCGCACGGGCGGCCGTCCTGCGCGGTGTCCCGCGCGTTGCGATCCGCCCGCGCCGTCTTTCCGGTCCGCCGCTATCACGGCTGTCGTATGCGCGGCCGCCTTCCTCCGGTTTCATCGCCGCCCGCCTTTCCGCCCGTCTTTGCGCCTGTCTTGCCGATGACCCACGCCAACACCACCACTCCCCCGTTCATCGCCGTCGTGCCGGCTCGCCTCGCGTCGACGCGTCTGCCCAACAAGCCGCTCGCCGACATCGGCGGCAAGCCGATGGTGGTGCGGGTCGCCGAACGCGCGCGCGAATCGGGCGCGCAGCAGGTGCTGGTCGCCTCGGACGCGCAAGCGGTACTCGACGCCGCCCGCGCTCACGGCTTCGAAGCCGTGTTGACGCGCGCGGACCATCCGTCCGGCACGGACCGTCTCGCGGAAGTCGCGGCGCAATTCGGCTGGAGCGACGACACGATCGTGGTCAACGTGCAGGGCGACGAGCCGCTGATCGATCCGGCGCTCGTGTGCGGCGTCGCATCGCACCTCGCGGCGAGCGGCGGTTGCGCGATCGCCACCGCCGCCCATCCGATCACCGACCCCGCCGAGATTTTCAATCCGAACGTCGTCAAGGTCGTGCTCGACGCGCGCGGCGTGGCGCTGTACTTCTCGCGCGCGCCGATACCGTGGGCACGCGACGCTTATCAACCGCACTGGCCCAATGTCGCAGCAATGCCCACGCCTCCCGCACCCGCGGTGGTCCATCGGCATATCGGCCTGTACGCGTATCGCGCGCAATTCCTGCGCACTTACCCAAGTCTCGCGATCTCGCCGATCGAACAGGTCGAAGCGCTCGAACAACTGCGCGCAATGTGGCACGGCGAACGGATCGCGGTACTCGTCACCCACGACGTGCCGCTGCCCGGCGTCGACACGCCCGCCGATCTCGCGCGCGTGCAGGCTTTATTCGGGTCTTGAGCGGAAAAACCCGTGGCATAATCGGACGGTTGTGCGCGCCTCCCGAGACAAACGAAAGTCAGGGTTTGCCCCGGTCGCGCCGTTGCGGTCCTGCAGCGCCGTCTGGTGACGTGCAGCGCGAGACTCGTACCGGCAGCCGACGCGGAGCCTTCGACGCATCGTGGGACGGCTGCTGCGCCACCAAAGAATTCACATAGATCTGGAGATATCACATGCGTTTGATTCTTTTGGGTGCGCCCGGCGCAGGTAAGGGCACTCAGGCCACCTTCATCAAGGAAAAGTTCGGCATTCCGCAAATTTCCACCGGTGACATGCTGCGCGCAGCCGTTAAAGCCGGCACGCCGCTCGGCCTTGAAGCCAAGCGCTTCATGGACGCTGGTGAACTGGTCACGGACGAACTGATCATCAATCTGGTGAAAGAACGTCTGCAGCAGCCGGACTGCGCGAACGGCTATCTGTTCGACGGTTTTCCGCGCACCATTCCGCAGGCCGAGGCCATGAAGCAGGCCGGCGTCGCGATCGACTACGTGCTGGAGATCGACGTGCCGTTCGAGGAGATCATCGTGCGGATGAGCGGCCGCCGCTCGCACGCCGCGTCGGGCCGTACGTACCACGTCAAGTTCAATCCGCCGAAGGTTGAAGGCCTGGACGACGTGACCGGAGAACCGCTGATCCAGCGCGACGACGACAAGGAAGAAACAGTCAAGAAGCGTCTGGAAGTGTATGAGGCGCAGACCAAGCCGTTGATCGAGTACTACACCAACTGGGCGAAGAACGGCGATTCGTCGACCCCGTTGAAGGCGCCGCAGTATCGCCGCATTTCGGGCCTCGGCAGCGTCGATGAAATTCGTGAACGCGCGTTTGAGGCGTTGAAGTAAGCTCGCTTCGCCCTGTGTTTGCCTCAGTGAAACCCGCCCTTGCCGGCGGGTTTTTTATTGCATCGCGCCGCGTGGATGCGGCGTGTCTTTTTACCGACTACGCTTTCAATTAGTTAGCCATCCGTATCGATTTACTTTCGCGGCACGTGAATCAGGCGGCCGGCTGTGCCGCTTTCCGCGTTGCAGCATAGTCGTTACAATCGATCATCGAAAAAATATTCGATCCAGACATTAGCGAACCGTAGCAAAGGAGAAGACATGGAGATTCGTGACAATGTATTCCTGATCACCGGCGGTGCATCAGGCCTCGGCGCGGCCACCGCGCGCCTTCTCGTCGAAAACGGCGGCAAGGTGGTGCTCGCCGACCTGAATGTGGACGCCGGCGAAGCGCTCGCGAAAGAACTCGGCGGCGTGTTCGTCAAATGCGACGTCAGCCGCGAAGACGACGCCACTCAGGCCGTCGAAGCCGCCACGAAGCTCGGCACGCTGCGCGGCCTCGTCAATTGCGCGGGCGTTGCGCCCGCCATCAAAACGATCGGCAAGGACGGCCCGCATCCGCTCGACTCGTTCACGCGCACCATTTCGATCAACCTGATCGGCACCTTCAACATGATCCGGCTCGCTGCCGCAGCCATGTCGAAGAACGAGCCGAATGCGAACGGCGAGCGCGGCGTGATCATCAACACGGCGTCCGTGGCGGCGTATGACGGCCAGATCGGCCAGGCGGCTTATGCGGCGTCCAAGAGCGGTGTGGTCGGCATGACGCTGCCCATCGCACGCGACCTGTCGCGCAACGCGATCCGCGTGATGACCATTGCGCCGGGCATTTTCGAAACGCCCATGCTGCTCGGCATGCCCCAGGAAGTGCAGGACGCGCTCGGCGCGATGGTGCCGTTCCCGCCGCGTCTCGGCAAACCGGCGGAGTACGCAATGCTGGCCAAACAGATCTTCGACAACCCCATGCTCAACGGCGAAGTGATCCGTCTGGACGGCGCGATCCGCATGCAGCCGAAGTGACCACCCTGCAGCCTGCCGGGTGATACGGACGCGCCAATAGAAAACGCCTGCACGTGTGCAGGCGTTTTCTGTTTGAGCCGTTCTTTCTGACCTTCCTGACAGGCGTTGCCGGTCGGCTAGTCGCGGTCGTTGTGCTGGGTACGCTGACGCAATTCATGCAGTTGCGACTCCACCACGGTCGCGTCTTCGGCATCCGGCCGGTCGCCGAGATAGCGCTCCAGGTCTTCGAGCGCCGGCCGCAGGTAATCGAGTCGCGCATAAGCGAAGCCGCGATCGCGCACTTCTTCGATACTCTCCGGCAGCAGGATCACGAGACGCTGCTGCACCGCCAGCAGGCGCTGCCAGCGTTCGGTCTGAAGATACGTGGACTTCAGATTGCGCAGCATGCGCGCGATGATCTCGCGGCGCGTGGCCGGCTGCAGCAGCATGCGCAGCGCCCTGCTCACCGATTCCCCCGCCGACGCCACATACGGTTCCAGCATCTCCACCATCTCCGATTCGGACAGCGAGTGTCCGCTGGTCGGATCGAGCATCACGTCGCCGTCGGGCGTTGTCACGCGCAGCAGGAAGTGGCCGGGAAATGACACGCCGCGCACCGGAATACCGATCTGCTCGGCCATCTCCAGATACAGCACCGCCAGCGAAATCGGAATGCCGCGGCGGCGCTTGAGCACCACATTCAGATGACTGTTGTCGGGGTCGTAATAATCGTTCAGATTGCTGGCGAAACCGAGTTCACGGAAGAAGAACCGGTTCAGAATGCCGACCTTCTGCTTGATGTCGGCATCGTCCGGCATGCGCCGCTGCAGGCGCACCACCAACTCGTCGATCTCGGCGAGCGCGCCTTGCAGATCGAGATCGGGGTAAGCGTCCTGCGCGAGCGAGAGCGCCGCCTCGGTCAGCGGAAGACTGTCGTCTTCGGCGACCAGCGTGCTGAAATAGTCGAGAACTCGCGTCATCGTGATCACTTCGCTCGCCTTTTGAAATACGCGTACTTGAAGCCCATCAGCCAAAGCATACCGAAATATAGCGCGGCGAACAGAACGAGGCACGCTGCGAGCAGCACCATGCGATCGACCGGCCGGCTGTGCATGCCGATCCAGTCGAAGCTGATCGCCAGCCAATGCATGGCGCCGGCCAGCACCAGACAGGCGCCGAACAACTGCACGAAGAATCTGAGCCAGCCGCTCGACGGCGTATAGATGCCACGCTTGCGCAGACCGAGAAACAGCAGCAGCGCATTGCCGCAAGCGCCGAGTCCGACGCTCAGCGTCAAACCCGCGTGCGCGAAAATCGGCACGAACACATAATTGCTCAGCTGCGTGAGGATCAGCACGAAGACACCGATCTTCACTGGCGTCTTGATGTCCTGCTTGGCGTAGAAACCCGGCGCAAGGATCTTGATGAGAATCAGACCGATCAGCCCGACGCCGTAAGCCGCCAGCGCGCGGGCGACCATCACCACCGAGTTGCCGTCGAACTTGCCATAGTTGAACAGCGTGGCGGTCAGCGGCTGCGCGAAGAAAAACAGCGCGACAGCGCTCGGCGCGGCGAGCAGGAAGGTGACACGCAGGCCCCAGTCGAGCAGCGACGAATACTCGTGCGGGTCGGCGTCGACGTGCGCCTTGGAGAGGCTCGGCAGCAGGATCGTGCCGAGCGCGACGCCCAGCAGCGCGGTGGGAAACTCCATCAGCCGGTCGGCGTAGTTGATCCAGGACACGGCCCCGGGGCCGATGCGCGACGCGATATTCGTGTTGATGATCAGGCTGATCTGCGCGACCGAGACAGCGAACATCGCGGGCACCATCTTGGACAGCACACGCTTCACGCCGCGATGCGCAAGCGCCTTCACGGGATTCAGGCCGATGCGCGGAATCATGTCGATCTTCTTCAGACCCGGCAGTTGCACCAGGAACTGCAGCACGCCGCCCGCGATCACTGCCCAGGCGAGCGCATAGACCGGCGTTTGCAGGCGTGGCGCAACGAACACCGCGGCGACGATGAACGCGACGTTCAGCAGAACCGGCGCGAACGCGGGCAGCGAGAAGTTCTTGTACGTATTCAGCACGCCCGACGCCAGCGACGTCAGCGAAATGAAAATGATGTACGGGAACATGATGCGCGTCATGGTGACCGCGAGTGCGTACGCATGACCTTCATGCGCGAGACCCGAGGCAACGACGAACACCACGCCCGTGGCGCCTACCACGCCGATCAGCGAGAGGACCGCGAGCGCCCAGGCGAGCACTGTCGACGTGGCGTCGACCAGCGCCTTGGTGGCGTCGTGGCCCTGCTGGTTCTTGAACTCGGCGAGGATCGGCACGAAGGCCTGCGAGAACGCGCCTTCGGCGGAGATGCGGCGCAGCAGGTTCGGAATGCGGAAGGCGACGTAAAACGCGTCAGTGTATTGACTGGCACCGAACGCGCGTGCGATCAGCGTTTCGCGGGCCAGTCCGGTCACGCGCGACAGCAGCGTGAAGCCGCTGACCGTCAGCAGGGCTCGGAATAGATTCATGGGGCGCTTATTATACGGGTGCCGCAAGTGCGGACGACGAGCCGGAACGCGATTCGGACCGATTTGCCGCGCAGACGTTCGATACGACAGGCGCATCGGCGCGTTTTTCCTCGCCTCGCGCGCGGCGCCGTCCCGTTCGACAGGCCGCCGCGGCCGCCCTTCTGCCCGGACTTCGGCGCGACGCCGCGCAATGGCCGCCGGCCGGGCGCCGGACTTTACGCAATGGGGCGACACGGCGTCATAGCGCTTTCCCGTTGCCACGTGCCTGATTTTGTTGCTATAATCGCCGGTTTCGAAGCTCGCTTAACTTTCGGGCCATTTCCGTACGAGGTCGGGGTCGGCGCCACGCCACCTGCGAACACCCTCGAATAGCCCGAAAACACAGGCCTGCCTTTGCGTAGTCCGAGCGATTTTTTCGACACTTTTGCGCTCTTGGGCAATCGCTTCCAAGAGTTCGATCTAAAAGCAGCACCTCACCACTTGAAGGTCAGGTACTGGAAACAGGAACAGGATAAGGAACCGTCATGGCTAACTCCGCACAAGCACGCAAGCGCGCCCGCCAGGCCGCCAAGGCAAACTCGCACAACTCGGCACTGCGCTCGAAGTTCCGCACGGCCATCAAGGCTGTCCGCAAGGCGATCGACGCCGGCGACAAGGCCAAGGCCGCTGAGATCTTCCTGGCATCGTCGAAGACCATCGACATCATCGCCGACAAGAAAATCGTTCACAAGAACAAGGCTGCTCGCCATAAGAGCCGCCTCGCTGCAGCCATCAAGGGTCTGCAAGCGCCCGCAGCGCAGTAATTCCGGTCGGCCCGCTTCGGCGGGCTACCTCCTGTTTCCGCTGCATGGAAAGGCCCGCCTCGGCGGGCTTTTTTGTCTGGAACCGGTGCGACCTAATGGCCCGTCCCACCCGCCGATGCCCGTGCTTCGGCCATGAAAAAACCCGCTGCTGGCGGGTTTTTGTTTTTGCCCATTCAACCGGCCTGCGCTTTAGCGCTTATTCTCGGGCCGCTGCGTGCCGTGCTCCGGCGGCAACTCGCAAGCTTCGGTCACGACGAGGTCGTTGTCTTTCGCGAAGTTGAGGACGAAGTCGAATGCCATTGGTTCGATGTCACGCAAACGCGAATCGAGAATCACGCATTTGAGGTCGCCGAGCATGGTTGGCCGGACATAAAGCGAGTACTGCATGTAGGCGTTCGGCCCCTTCCTTGCACCGGGGCCGAAGCACGCCATGACGCCTGCGAGGCGCTCCGACCAGTCGCTCGGCCGAAACTTTTTTCCCGTCGACGTGATGCCCTGAATGAAATATTCGATTGGAGCTGCTTCGGCCATGTAGGAATACCTGTGTGACTGCCCAGCGGGATGACGGCAAAGCTGACGGCGGAAACGGCTTTGAATTGCCTGGACCCGCCAACCATGCCGCGATGGCGAACCGCACCACCAGAACCGCGAAGGGCTGGCTGAGCCGCCTTTGCGCCTGTCATGACGGCGCACCGCGAGCAGGCTTTTCCGAGCCGCGCGAGCCGTGTCCCGCAAGCGAAATACCGGCCTGCTGGGCTTTGGGATAACCCGCAGATTATAGCGCAGCGGACCTTTTTCCGCAGCGCACACAAGACATGTCTGAGCTATCCATAAGCCTTTCAGACCGCTCGAGCGGCCTTTTGGCCGACTCGTCAAACCGGGCGAAATCCTTTATGCTGCATTGAGTTACCACAAACGACGGCGGCGCCGTCCGGCAATCCTGCCGGGTGAGACCGCCGTATTTGTTTCATGACCGCCAAGAAAATTCGCCACTACCTGCAGTTCAAGGATTTCTCGCTGGAAGACTACGAGTACGTGCTGGAACGCGCGCGCATTCTGAAACGCAAGTTCAAGAACTACGAGACCTACCATCCGCTGCACGATCGCACGCTGGCGATGATCTTCGAAAAAAATTCGACACGCACGCGCCTGTCGTTCGAAGCCGGCATCTTCCAGTTGGGCGGCCACGCCGTTTTCATGAGCACGCGTGACACGCAGCTCGGTCGCGGCGAACCGATCGAAGACGCAGCGCAGGTCATCTCGCGCATGGTCGACATCATCATGATCCGCACGTTCGGGCAGGACATTCTCCAGCGCTTCTCCGAGAATTCGCGCGTGCCGGTGATCAACGGGCTGACCAACGAATATCACCCGTGCCAGGTGCTGGCGGACATCTTCACGTACTTCGAGCATCGCGGCCCGATTCGCGGCAAGACGGTCGCGTGGGTCGGCGACGCCAACAACATGCTGTACACGTGGATCGAAGCCGCGCAGATTCTCGGCTTCAAGCTGCGCCTGTCCACGCCGCCGGGCTACAAGCTCGACCGCGCCGTGGTCGCCGCCGAGAGCGCGCCGTTCTACGAAGAATTCGACGATCCGAACGAGGCCTGCGCCGGCGCCGACCTCGTGACCACCGACGTCTGGACCAGCATGGGCTTCGAAGCCGAAAACGAAGCGCGCAAGAAAGCCTTCGCCGACTGGTGCGTCGACGCCGACATGATGGCGCGCGCCAATCCAGATGCGCTCTTCATGCACTGCCTGCCCGCCCACCGCGGCGAGGAAGTGAGCGCGGAGGTGATCGACGGCCCGCAAAGCGTCGTGTGGGACGAGGCGGAAAATCGTCTGCATGTGCAGAAGGCGTTGATGGAATACCTGCTGCTCGGCAAGCTGAATCATTGAGCGAGCCGCTGCCCAGCATCTGAAGCAGCATCTGCGTGAAGCGCGACGGGGCCTTGAATACGAGGCAAGGCATCCACGTTCAGCGCCACGCATGGGGCCGGCGTCCACTGCGTCAAGCGGACCCGGCTTCGTCACCGCACTGCCCCAAAAACGCGGGCAACCGGCGGTTTAGTGTCAAAATAGTGGTTTTCCGCGCTCCGGGACCGCCGGCGCGCCTTGTTTTCCCGCTTTCTCCAGCTACGAGTTCACCATGAGCGATATCAAGAAAGTCGTGCTCGCCTATTCGGGCGGCCTCGACACCTCCGTCATCCTGAAGTGGTTGCAGGACAATTACGACGCCGAAGTCGTCACGTTCACGGCCGACATCGGCCAGGGCGAAGAGCTGGAACCGGCGCGCAAGAAAGCCCTGCAACTCGGCATCAAGCCGGAAAACATCTTTATCGAAGACCTGCGCGAAGAATTCGTGCGTGACTTCGTGTTCCCGATGTTCCGCGCCAACACGATCTATGAAGGCGAGTACCTGCTGGGCACCTCGATCGCGCGTCCGCTGATCGCCAAGCGTCAGATCGAAATCGCGCGCGCCACCGGCGCACAAGCGGTGTCGCACGGCGCAACCGGCAAGGGCAACGACCAGGTTCGCTTCGAACTCGGTTACTACGCGCTGGAACCGGGCATCAAGGTGATCGCGCCGTGGCGCGAATGGGACCTGCTGTCGCGCGAAAAGCTGCTCGCGTATGCCGAAAAGGCCGGCATTCCAATTGAAATGAAGCACAAGCAAGGCGGCGCGCCGTATTCGATGGACGCGAACCTGCTGCACATTTCGTTCGAAGGCCGTCACCTGGAAGATCCGAAAGCGGAAGCGGAAGCCGACATGTGGCGTTGGACCGTCTCGCCGGAAGAAGCGCCGGACCAGGCTGAATACCTCGACATCGAGTACGAGCACGGCGATCCGGTTGCAATCAACGGCAAGCGTCTGTCGCCTGCGGAAATGCTCACCGAACTGAACCGTCTGGGCGGCAAGCACGGCATCGGCCGTCTCGACCTGGTGGAAAACCGTTATGTCGGCATGAAGTCGCGCGGCTGCTACGAAACGCCGGGCGGCACGATCATGCTGAAGGCGCACCGCGGCATCGAGTCGATCACGCTCGACCGTGAAGTGGCTCACCTGAAAGACGATCTGATGCCCCGCTACGCCGCATTGATTTATAACGGCTACTGGTGGAGCCCGGAGCGCCGCGCGCTTCAGGTGCTGATCGACCATACGCAAGAGAAGGTCAACGGCTGGGTGCGTGTGAAGCTGTACAAGGGCAGCGTGTCGGTTGTCGCGCGCGATTCGAAGGAAACGCTGTTCGACAAGACCATCGCAACGTTCGACGACGACGGCGGCGCCTACAACCAGGCCGACGCCGGCGGCTTCATCAAGCTGAACGCACTGCGTATGCGGATTGCGGAAAACGCGCGTCGTCAGCGTGGCTGATGGCGAGTGTTTCGGTGGACGCTGACTTCGCGTAAGCGAAGTCAGGCGCCGCAAGGCTCGGCCAGAGCCAAAACGCAAAAAGGCGCCGGGAGGAGACTCCCGGCGCCTTTTTTATCGGCAGCCGGTCATCACAAACAAACCGGCTCCGGCTCCAGTTCCACCCCAAACCTCTCACGCACATCGCGCTGAATCGCTTTCGCGAGTGCCAGCACTTCGGCGCCACTCGCGCCGCCGCGGTTCACCAGCACCAGCGCCTGCCGTTCATGCACGGCCGCCGCGCCCATCGCGCGGCCTTTCCAGCCGCATCGGTCAATCAGCCAGCCGGCGGCGAGTTTCACCCGCCCGTCTGCCTGCACGTAGGACACGACGTCCGGTTCCCTGAGCTTCAGCGCCTCGAACTGCGCCGGCCCGATCACCGGATTCTTGAAGAAGCTGCCCGCATTGCCGAGTTCCAGCGGATCGGGCAGTTTGGCGCGCCGCACCGCCACCACCGCATCGAAGATGGCCTGCGCGGTCGGCGGCGTGCCGGCATGGCCGTTCGCGGCCAACTCGCGAGCGAGATCCGCATAGCCGGCGCGCGGCTGCCAGACCTTCGGCAAACGGAACGTCACCGACGTAATCACGAAACGGTCGCGCCCTTCCCGCTTGAAAAAACTGTCGCGATAGCCGAAGCGGCACGCCTGCGCATCCAGCTCGACCACCGCGCCCGTGGTCAACTCCACCGCGCGCAGCGACGCAAAGCGCTCGCACATCTCCAATCCGTACGCGCCGATGTTCTGGATCGGCGCCGCGCCCACCGTGCCCGGGATCAACGCGAGGTTTTCGAGACCCGCCATTCCTTGCGACAAAGTCCAGCCGACAAACTCATGCCACGGCTCGCCGCCCGCTGCTTCGACGTACCATGCATCATTGTCTTCACGCACGACGCGGCGGCCCCGCAGCGCGACCAGCAATACCAGACCGCCAAAGTCGCCGGTCAGGACGACATTGCTGCCGCCGCCCAGCACGAGGCGCGGCAGGCCGGCCGCGCGCGGATCGCGCACCGCGGGCATCAATTGCGCTTCCTGCTCGATGCGGCATGCAAACCGCGCGCGAACATCGAAGCCGAAGGTGTTGTGCGCCTTGAGCGGATAGCCGGCAAGGAACGCGGCGGATTCGGTTTGGGACATCGGAACGAGAACGGTGGAACTCACGAATGAAACAACGAATAAAGCAGCCGATCGAACCGGCTTGCGGCGCCAGCCGGGCGACAATGCGCGGCGGCCTTGGGCAAAAGGGAGTGGCGTCGGTAAAATGACGTCCGGTCCGTGATTATAGCGAGTGCCTCGCGAGCAGCCGGCCGGTTGCGTCGCGCACCGCAGCACTATTGGGAGAAAGCAATGCCATCGTTTGACGTCGTCTGCGAAGCGAACATGATCGAAGTCAAGAACGCGATCGAGCAGTCCAACAAGGAAATTTCAACGCGCTTCGACTTCAAAGGGTCGGACGCGCGCGTCGAACACAAGGAAAACGAAATCACGGCCTACGCGGACGATGATTTCAAACTCGGCCAGGTGAAAGACGTGCTGCTGTCGAAAATGGCCAAGCGCAACGTGGACGTGCGCTTCCTCGACTACGGCAAGATCGAGAAGATCGGCGGCGACAAGGTCAAGCAGGTCATCAAGATCAAGAAGGGCGTGTCGGGCGATCTGTCGAAGAAAATCGTGCGCCTCGTGAAGGACAGCAAGATCAAGGTTCAGGCGAGCATTCAGGGCGACGCGGTGCGCATCACCGGCGGCAAGCGCGACGATCTGCAAAGCGTGATCGCCATGCTGCGCAAGGACGTGACGGACACGCCGCTCGACTTCAACAACTTCCGCGACTGACGCTTCGGCGCGCGAACCCCGCGCGCCAATGCATCAGCCCGTCAGACGTCGCTCCCCGCCGTCGGCTTTGCCGCCGCATCCGCCTTCTTCCTGTCGCCAATCCGGCTTTCCTGCCCGCGCATCAGCTTGGCAATATTGCCGCGATGGCGCCACACCAGCAGCGAGCTCATCACGACAATCGCCAGCGCGATGATATGCGGCCCGAACAGAAAGCCGTCGAAGATCGGCGCGAACACCGCCGCGGCCAACGCCGCCAGCGACGAATAGCGCGTGAAGAATGCCACGATCAGCCAGGTCAGCAAGGTAGCCACGCCGAGGATCGGATTGATCGCAAGCAGCACGCCCGCTGCGGTCGCCACGCCCTTGCCGCCCTTGAAGCGAAAGAAAGCCGGATACAGGTGGCCGAGAAACACGGCAACCGCCGCGATCGCCACCGACGTGTCGTCGAGCCCATAGCGCGCGCCGAAGTGCACGACGAACCACACCGGCAGCCAGCCCTTGAACGCGTCGCCGATCAGCGTGAGAATCGCGGCCTTCTTGCTGCCGCTGCGCAGCACGTTGGTGGCGCCCGGATTGCCCGAGCCGTACGAGCGCGGGTCGTCGAGGCCCATCGCGGCGCTCACGATCACGGCGAACGACACCGAACCGATCAGGTAGGCAACGACAGCAACGATCAGGTTTTGCATCTGGGACTCTTATAAGGATCGGCGGTCTGAAACTCGATACCCCAACCGCAACAGGGCGCGCAACTCGGAACGAAGCGGCGCACATTCTACCGAACCGGCGCGCCCGGAAAACATTCAGGCAAACGTCAATCGACGCTCGCGCACTGAACCGGCTTCGCCGCCAGCAACTGCGTCAACACCTTCGGCTCGATGCTGACCAGAAAACCGCGCCGGCCGCCGTTCAGCCAGATCTGGTCCATTTGGAGAATGCTCGATTCGACGTACACCGGCATCTGCTTTCTCGTGCCGAACGGCGAGGTGCCGCCGATCAGGTAGCCGGAATGCCGGTTCGCCACTTCGGGCTTGCACGGCTCGACGCGCTTCGCGCCGATCTGCCGCGCGAGGTTCTTGGTGCTGACGGTACGGTCGCCGTGCATCAGCACGATCAGCGGCCTGGCGTGCTCGTCTTCCATCACCAGCGTCTTCACCACGTGATGTTCGTCCACGCCGAGCTGGCGGGCCGATTCCCCGGTGCCGCCGTGTTCGACATAATCGTAAGGATGCTCGCCGAAAGTGACGCCGTGGCGGCGCAGAAACTGCGTGGCCGGCGTTTCGGAGACGTGTCTGGATTTGCTCATCGGCGCATTGTAATGGCGACTTTACGCAACGGCTATTTGCCGAATGGTCGATTGTGCGGGCCCGGCGATTATGGCACGATCGTTCGAAAATCCTCCGGCGCACCGCACGCCGGGCACCGACTCGTTTCTGGGAGACAGCGTTGAGCCTCGATTCATCCACCCGTTCCACGATCGACATTCCCGCGCTGCTGGCTGCACTGCCCGCGCGGATCGCCGACATTGCCGCGCTCGCTGCCGCGCGTGATCCACACCATATCGCATTGATCGAGGATGCGCGCCGTCTGAGCAGCGCGCAACTGCTGCAGGCCGTCGACGCCGCCACCGCGCTGCTGCGCGAATGGGGCGTGCGCGGCGGCGATCGCGTGATGATCGTCGCCGAGAACAGCATCGCGCAGATCGTGCTGCTGTTCGCGACCGCGAGGCTCGATGCGTGGGCGCTGGTGTCGAACGCGCGGCTGTCGGCAGCCGAACTCGACTCGATCCGCGCGCATGCGCAACCGCGCGTGGTCGCCTACGCCACGGAAAGCTCGACCGACGCCGAACAGCACGCTCGGCGGCATCGAGCCACCACGGCGCCGGCTATCACGCCGGACATCGGCAACTGGTCGTACGCCGTGGACAGCGCGGCGGTAGCCGAACCTGTCGAAGCCGCCGACCACCGCCAATGCGCCGCGTTGATCTACACCACCGGCACGACCGGCGCACCGAAGGGCGTGATGCTCTCGCATCGCAATCTGCTCTTCATCGCCGCAATGTCGAGCCGCTTGCGCAAAGTCGGCCCGGACGACGTCGTCTACGCCGTGCTGCCGATCTCGCACGTGTACGGCTTCGCGTCGGTGTGTCTGGGCAGCCTGCACGCGGGCGCGACCTTGCGGCTCGTACCGCGCTTCGCACCGGAAGCCGTGCGCCGCGCCCTCGCCGGGGAACGCGTGTCGATCTTCCAGGGCGTGCCGGCCATGCACGCCAAACTGCTCGAGTATCTGAAAACGCACGGGCACCCGTGGTCCGCGCCGCAACTGCGTTTCGCCTATTCAGGCGGCTCGCCGCTCGACGCCGCGTTGAAAGCGCAGGTGGAACGCGTCTACGGTTTGCCGCTGCACAACGGTTACGGCATGACCGAGAGCAGCCCGACCGTGTCGCACACCATGCTCGATGCGCCGCGCAGCGACTGCTCCGTCGGCGAGGTCATTCCGGGTGTCGAAGTGCGTTTCGTCGGACTCGACGGCATCGACGCCGCGAAGGGCGAGATCGGCGAGCTATGGGTGCGCGGTCCGAATGTGATGCTCGGCTACTACCGCAGCCCCGAGCAGACCCGGACGGTCGTGACCGAAGACGGCTGGCTCAAAACCGGCGATCTCGCGCGGCAGGACGCCGACGGCGCATTGCATATCGTCGGGCGCAGCAAGGAGTTGATCATCCGTTCGGGCTTCAATGTGTATCCGGCCGAGGTCGAGCATGTGTTGAACGCGCATCCGCAAGTCGTGCAGTCGGCGGTGGTCGGGCGCGCGGTGGAAGGCAACGAGGAAGTGGTCGCGTTCGTCGAACTGATTGCGGGTGCGACGGTGACGCCCGCCGAGTTGATCGACTGGTGCGGCGAGCGTCTCGCGCCGTACAAGCGGCCGGCCGAAGTCAAAGTGCTTGCCGCGCTGCCGGCCGCATCGACCGGCAAGATTCTCAAGCATCGGCTGCGCGAGTTTCTCTGAGCAAAGGGCAAGCGCAAGGGCAAGCGCCACCGCGAGCGCAAATCAACCCCGCGGATGATGCTGCGCATGCAGCGACTTCAACCGTTCACGGGCCACGTGCGTGTAGATCTGCGTGGTCGAAATATCCGTGTGGCCGAGCAGCAGTTGCACGACACGCAGGTCGGCGCCGTGATTGAGCAGATGCGTGGCGAACGCGTGCCGCAACGTGTGCGGCGACAACGGCGCATTCACACCGGCCGCCGCCGCGTGACGCTTGATGATGTTCCAGAACTGCTGGCGCGTCATACCCTCCGCGCGGCCCGTCACGAACAGCGCGTCTGTCGCGCGCGCGCCGAGCAATGCGGGCCGCGCCTCGCGCAGATAGCGTTCGATCCAGCCGTGCGCCTCTTCGCCGAACGGAATCAGGCGCTCCTTCGAGCCTTTGCCCATGACGCGCACCACGCCCTCGTTCAGGCCCACTTCCACGGTTTTCAGCGTGACGAGTTCGGTCACGCGCAGACCGCTCGCGTACATCAGCTCCAGCATCGTACGGTCGCGCAGACCCAACGGCGTATCGACGTCGGGCGCGCCGAGCAGCGCTTCGACTTGCGCTTCGGTGAGCGTGGACGGAAAACGCGGCGGCTGTTTCGCCGAACGGATGCGCACCGTCGGATCGACCTTCGCGCGATGCTCGCGCACCGCCCAGCCGTAGTAGCGGCGAAACACCGAGAGCCGCCTGTTCGCCGAGGTCGATTTGTCCTTCTGCCGTGCAGCGCTATACGCGTTCAGATCGGCTTCGCTTGCGGTGTCGAGCGAAGCATTGCGGCTCTGCGCGAGCCATTCGCAAAAGAGACGCAGATCGCGGCGGTACGCGTCGAGCGTGTTGCGCGACAGGCCATGTTCGAGCCACAGCGCGTCGCAGAATGCGTCGATCGACGCCGAGCTGGCAACAAAGAGAGGTGACGCGGCGGGCGCGTCGTCGATCAAGGTATCGCTCATGCGTAGGGAATGCCTTCATGCGCCAGCAGCCAGCGCTTCACGTTGCGGAAGAAACCCTCTTCGGCGTGATTCGCAAAACCGCCGATGCCGCTCGAACTCACCACCCGATGGCATGGAATCACAATCGGAAAGTAATTCGCACCGCACGCCTGACCGATCGCGCGCGGCGCGCTGCCGAGTTGCCTTGCCAATTGCCCATAGGTCAGCACGACGCCCGGCGGAATGTCGCTGATGGCCTGCCAGACGCGCTTCTGAAATGCGGTGCCCACCGAGGCAAGCGGCAACTCGAACTTCGCCGAAGCACGCTCGAAATATCGTTCGATCTGCTCGGCCGCCTGCCTCGCCAACGGCGTGCCGGGTGCGACGTTTTGCATGGAATCCGGCAGATAGACGATCTCGCGCACGGCCTCGCCTTCGAGGCGGATGCCAACCTTGCCGAACGGTGCATCGATCACTGCGTTGAACATGATTGCCTGCTCCTCACTGGCGCGACGTTCCGCCTCACAAGCTGGCGCACCTGCATATCGCGCAGATGCGCGGCGCACGCCAGTGCCCCATAGATTGCCGCTACTTTACGCCGCTTCCAACGCCCATTCCACATGCTCGCGCACAACTGCCGAAGCGTCGCCGGCACGCGCTCTGAGCGCCTGCACGATTGCGTCACGCGCCGCTTCGCTCAAACTGTCGGGCGACGCGCGCAGCGCATTGCCCATGCCCACCGCGAGATTGCGCAGCCAGCTCTCGTAGCCGATCCGGCGAATCGCGCTGCCCTGCATGCGCGTCTCGAAGTCGTCCGCGCTCCACGAGAAAAGCTCGACGAGCGACGCGCGATCGAGCCCATGCCGCACGTCGAAATCGGCGACCGGCGCGGCCTGCGCGAACTTGTTCCACGGGCACACGAGCTGACAATCGTCGCAGCCATACACGCGATTGCCGATCAGCGGCCGCATTTCCAGCGGAATGCTGCCCTTCAACTCGATCGTGAGATAGGAGATGCACAGGCGTGCATCGACCTTGTAAGGCGCGACGATCGCACCGGTCGGACACGCGCCGATGCAGCGCGTGCAACTGCCGCAATGCGAGCCCGGCGTTTCGGGCGCGCGCTCGGGCGAGGTTTCGGCATCCGTCGGCAACGGCACGTCGACATAGATTTCACCGAGGAAAAACAGCGACCCGGCGTCGCGCTGCAACAGCAGCGTGTGCTTGCCGCGCCAGCCGATGCCGGCCTTCTGGGCAAGTTCTACCTCCAGCACCGGCGCCGAATCGGTAAATACGCGGTAGCCGAACGCGCCGATCTCCGCCTCGATTTTTTCGGCGAGATGTTGCAGACGGTTACGCATGACCTTGTGATAGTCGCGGCCGCGCGCATAGATCGACACCACCGCTGCGCACGGGTCCGCGAGCCGCGCGTGCTCAACCGCGCGCCAGTCCTGCCTCGCCTGCTTCTCCAGCGCGAGCGGGCCGTCCTGCAAAGCGCTTTCATGCGCCTTTCCACTCATTGTCCCCGCAGGCAGATAAGCGACGCGCGCGGTGATCACACGTCGCGTGCCGGCCACAAGCTCGGCGGGCCGCGCGCGTTTCATGCCGTGTTTCGCCATATAATCCATCTCGCCGTGGCAACCCGCTTCCAGCCAGGCTGCAAGCGGCGCTTCGGCGGCGGAGAGATCGGTGTCGCTAATGCCGATCGCTCCGAAACCCAGTTCACGGCCCCACGTTTTGATGTTCAGCGCGAGCGCGTTCAGCGCCGTTTCATTGAAATGACGCTCGGCACGCGCATCGTCGTCAGACGCAGGCGGGCAGGAAACAGGGGACTCCGGACTTCGGTTCATCACGCCATTTTACGAGAATGCCTGTCAATCCCGATCTCGCGATCCAACCGCCCGCCAACGTCCTGCTCGAACGCACCTTCGCGTTCGCGGACGAAGCCGCCACACTCGCGTTCGGCAAGCGCTTCGCGAAGGCGATCGAAAGCGTGCGTGAGGCTTCGCAACAGGCGCCGGGCGTTCAGGACCACACGGCATTCCACGGGCTGCAAGTGCAACTCGTCGGCGACCTCGGCGCGGGCAAAACCACCCTCGTGCGCGCAACCTTGCGCGGTCTCGGCCACACCGGCCGCGTGCGCAGTCCCACTTACACACTCGTCGAACCTTACGTGCTCGAGCGCCCCGCCGGGGAACTCGCGCTCTATCACTTCGATCTGTACAGATTCACCGATCCGGCCGAATGGGCCGACGCGGGCTTTCGCGAGTACTTCGACAGCGGCGCTGTCTGCCTCGTCGAATGGCCGCAACGCGCGGGGCGCCTCTTGGGCGTGCCGGATCTCGTCTTCTCGCTCGACCTCGATAACGAGAACCAGGGCGATGGCCGTGTGCTCGTCGCACGGGCATACAGCGAACCAGGAAAGGCATGTCTCGAAAGATGTTGATCAAACCGTTCCGCTCGATCGAATCGGCGGCCACCGCAACGCATAACTGGCGGCGCCGGCAGATTCTGCGCGCGGGTGCGTCCACGCTCGTGCTCGGTCTCGTCGCGCCGCGCCTCGCCTGGGCGAGTTCGGTGCTCGGCGTGCGGGTCTGGCCGGCGCGCGACTACACACGCGTGACGATCGAATCCGATCAGCCTCTGCAGAACGCACAGCAGTTGCTGCAGGGACCGGACCGGCTGGTGGTCGACCTGAGCGGCCTCGATCTGGACCAGGCGTTGAAAGACCTCGTGTCGAAGATCACGCCGAACGATCCGCAGATCCAATCGGTGCGCGTCGGGCAATATCAGCCGCATGTGGTGCGCATGGTGTTCGACCTGAAGGGCTCGGTGAAGCCGCAGGTGTTCACGCTGCCGCCGGTCGGCGCGTACAAATACCGGCTGGTGTTCGACCTGTACCCGGCGGTCGCGCCTGACCCGTTGATGGATCTGCTCGCGCAGACGGAACGCAAGCAGCAGACGCTGAACGAAGAGAACAGCGCGCCGCCGCCTGTCACGCTGAGCGGCCCCGGTACTACGCCGCCCACCGCCGACAACAGTGAGGCGTTCTTCGAGCGTTACGCGCAGAACAGCGGCAGCGGGTCCGCGCCGGGCGTGCCGCGTCCGCCCGCGCGCGTCGCGCCGACACCCGTTCCGCCGATTCCCGGCAAGCCCGCCGCGCCGGTGGCGCCACCCACGGCCATCGCACGCAACAAGGGCAACGGCGGCAACGGCGCCAGCACGCTGGGCGCGGACGATGCCGGCAGCGACGACACCTACGCGTTCACCAACCCCAAGTCCGGCAAGAGCAACACGGTGCGTCTGCTGACCGTCGCGATCGACCCCGGTCATGGCGGCGAGGACCCGGGCGCGATCGGCGGCTCGGGCACGTATGAGAAACACGTCGCGCTCGACATCGCGAAGAAGCTGCGCGCGAAGATCGACGCGCAACCCAACATGCGCGCCATGATGACGCGCGACGCCGACTTTTTCGTGCCGCTGAACGTACGTGTGCAGAAGGCGCGGCGCGTCGGCGCGGACCTGTTCGTGTCGATCCATGCCGACGCGTTCACCACGCCCGACGCGAAGGGCTCGTCGGTGTTCGCGCTGTCCGAGCATGGCGCGTCGAGCGCCGCGGCGCGCTGGATGGCGAACAAGGAGAACTCGTCGGATCAGATCGGCGGCATCAACATCAAGTCCGCCGACGCTACCGTGAACCGCGCGCTGTTCGATATGTCGACCACCGCGCAGATTCGCGACTCCATGCGCTACGGCAACTTCGTGCTGAAGGAGATCGGCGGCATCAACAAGCTGCACAAGGGCTCGGTCGAACAGGCGGGGTTCGCGGTGCTGAAGGCGCCGGACATTCCGTCGATCCTCGTGGAGACCGCGTTCATCAGCAACCCGGACGAAGAGCGCCGCCTGAACGACGACGCGTATCGCGAGAAGATGGCCGATGCGATCATGACCGGCATCAAGCGCTATTTCGCGGCAAATCCGCCGCTCGCGAAAAGCCGCATGACGTGATGACTTCGCTTGCAGCAACACAATGAAATACGGCCGCTCGATGCGGCCGTATTTTCGTCGTCGTGGTGCGCGTTTTCGCGCGCGTCTTTCGTGCTCAATCAGACGCGTCAGTTGCCCGACGCGCCGGCGAAAACCGCTGCACCACCCAGCCGCCGAACACGTTCACGGCCAACCCCGCCATCACCAGCAACGCACCGGCGATCTGCGCCGAGGACAGTTGCTCGTCGAGAAACAGCGACGCCGACGCGAGCCCGACAATCGGCACCAGCAGCGAAAACGGCGCGACCTGGCTTGCCGGGTAGCGCGACAGCAGCCGGCTCCACAAGCCGTAGCCGAGCAGCGTGGCAATGAACGCGAGATACACGATCGCGAAGATCGACATCGCGCTGATGCCGGCGAGCGCCGCGGCGATCCGCTGCGGGCCCTCGAACGCGTACGACAGCGCAAAAAACGGCAGCGGCGGAATCAGGCTGCCCCACACCACGAGTCCGACGAGATCGACCTTGCCGACCTTCTTCGTGACGATGTTGCCGAGCGCCCACGAACACGCGGCGCACAGCGTGAGGACGAAACCGGCCAGCGTCATGGCACGCCCCCCTTGCATGCCGATCACGGCAAGCCCGGCCGCCGCGATCGCCAATCCCGCGACATTCGGCAAGCGGAACCGCTCATGCAGGAAGATAGCCGCGAAGATCAGCGTAAAGAACGCCTGCGCCTGCAACACCAGCGACGCGAGTCCGGCCGGCATGCCGACATACATGGCCGAGAACAGAAAAGCGAACTGCCCGAACGAGATCGTCGCGCCGTAGGCGAGCAGCCAGCGCCACGGCAGGTTGGGCCGTTTGATGAAAAACACCGCCGGCACCGCGGCGAGCGTGAAGCGCAGCGCGCCGAGCAGCATCGGCGGCACGCCATGCAGACCCACCTTGATCACGACGAAGTTGATGCCCCATGCCACGACGACGACCAGCGCGAGCAGCAAATCCCTGGGCGACATGCGCTCTCCAATTGATTGTTCGATCCGGCAGTTTAGCGGAGCCGGCAGAAGCGGGCGATGGACCGCCCGATGGACCGCATTACGGATTCCCGGAACGCCGGCATGCCGTCCAGCAATCGTCATGGCTGCCCTCCGCAGTAGAATCGTTCATTGAGCCGATCTCCACTCATCCTTCCAGCCGAGCCCGCCATGTCCTCCTCGATCAAAGCAGTCCTCAAGCCGCATCTGCGCGACGTCGGCAATCTGACCGTGCGGCGCGTGCTGCCGGCCATGCAGGCGCGCCTGATCGGCCCGTTCATCTTCTTCGACCACATGGGCCCGGCCACCCTCGAACCCGGCGTCGGCCTCGACGTGCGGCCGCATCCGCATATCGGCCTCGCCACCGTGACCTATCTGTTCGAAGGGGCGGTCATGCATCGCGACAGCCTCGGCTCGGCGCAGAAAATCGTTCCCGGCGACGTCAACTGGATGACGGCCGGGCGCGGCATCGTCCACTCCGAGCGCACGCCGGACGAAGATCGCGCGAGCGGCCTGACCATGCACGGCATTCAGACCTGGGTCGCGCTGCCGCTCGAAGACGAAGAGATCGAGCCGTCGTTCGCGCATCACGCGGCGTACACGCTACCGGTGGTCGAGCGCAACGGCGTGACGCTGCGGGTGATCGCGGGCACGGCTTTCGGGGCAACCTCGCCGGTCGCGACATTCTCCGGCACGCTGTATGTGGCCGGCGAATTCGCGCCGGGCAGCGCCTTCGCGCTCGAACCTGAACACGAGGAACGCGGCGTCTACCTGGTGGACGGCGATCTGGAAATCGACGGCACGCCGCTCGAAGCCGGTCAGATGGCCGTGCTCGCGCTCGACGAAACGGTCACGCTGGCGAGCACCCACGGCGCGCGCGTGATACTGCTCGGCGGCGAGAAGCTGGACGGCGAGCGCTTTATCGAGTGGAATTTCGTCGCCAGTTCGCGCGAGAAGATCGAAGCCGCGAAGCTCGCATGGACCCATCAGGAAATGGGCAAGGTGCCGGGCGAAACCGAATGGATTCCGCTGCCCCAGCGCAAATGAACACCGGCGGGTTCGGGCAGCATTGAATCCGCGGCGTTCGGCCCCAACTAACCGTCAAACCGTTTTATCGACGAGGACGCAATGGACACCACTCTGGCCACTTTCGAACAGGACGTCATCACGGCGTCGACACTGGCCCCCGTGCTGGTCGATTTCTGGGCGCCCTGGTGCGGCCCGTGCAAGACGCTCGGTCCGATGCTCGAAAAGCTCGAAGCCGAAGCCGCCGGCAAATGGAAGCTGGTGAAGGTCAACGTAGACGAAAATCAGGAACTGGCCGCGCACTTCCAGGTGCGCAGCATTCCGCACGTCATGGCATTCGCCGACGGGCGGCCGGTCGATCAGTTCGTCGGCGTGCTGCCCGAAGGCCAGTTGCGCGAGTTTATCGAGCGGCTCGTGCCGCAAGGCGCGGACGCCGCGCGTCTGGAGGCGCAAGCCGCGCTGGCCGAAGGCCGCCGCGAAGATGCCTACGAGGCGCTGCAAGCGGCCCTCGCCTACGACCCGGGTTTCGACGAAGCGCGCATGGACCGCATTGAAATGCTGCTCGAAGACAACCGTATCGACGAGGCTCGCGGCGAAGTCGATCTGCTGTCGCCGAAAACGACGCAAGGCATCGACGCGCGTTTCAACGCGATCAAGACGCGCCTCGACGCACTGGACGCCGCCGCGGCCTTGCCGCCGACCGATGCGCTGGAAGCGAAGGTCGCCGCCGACCCGGCCGATCTCGAAGCGCGCTTCGATCTCGCCAGTGCGTTCATCGCCCGCCTCAAATATGCGGAAGCGCTCGAGCAACTGCTTGCGATCGTGCAGCGCGACCGCACGTTCCGCGACGATATCGGCCGTAAGACCATGCTGTCGGTGTTCGATCTGGCCGCGCATCAGCCGGAGCTGGTGTCGCAATGGCGGCGCAAGCTGAGCGCCTCGCTGTTCTGATCTGCCCAGTCAGGATTCAGGCTTCAGGCGCGGCCGGTGTGCCGCGCCTGAATACGCGACTTTCCGGATATGCCGCGGCGTTTGCCGCAACCTGACTCACCTCAAGCCGTGGCCTGCTTCGCCAACGCCCGCAGCACATGCGCGGCCGCGGCAAAACCGAAGCTCGCCGTCACGCACACGCTCGACCCAAAGCCCGCACAGTTCAGACCGACCGGTCCCGTGTGACCCGGCGACGTGCTCACGTGCTCGGCTTCCATGTCTATATCGCAGACGGCGGCTTCCGGGTAGATCAGCGGCTCGTCGGAATACACCGCGCTCACCTTGAACTTCGCCTTCGGCCCGCGCGGAAAGCCGTGCTGTTTGCGCAGTTGGCCGCGCACCTTCGACAACAGCGGGTCCTGAATGGTCAGCGCGAGATCGTCGATGCGAATGCGCGTCGGGTCGAGCTGGCCGCCCGCGCCGCCGACCGTGATCAACGGCTGTTTCTTTTCCACACACCATGCGATCAGCGCGGTCTTGGTGCGCACGCTGTCGATCGCATCGACCACGTAATCGAAGCCGCCGCCGAGCGTAGCCTCGAAATTGTCCGGCTCGACGAAGTCTTCGATCAGGCGCACGTCGCAAAACGGATTGATCGCCGCAATGCGCTCCGCCATCGCTTCGACCTTCGGTTTCCCGTAGTTGCCGTCGAGCGCATGGATCTGCCGGTTAGTGTTGCTTTCGGCGACGTTGTCGAGATCGATCAGCGTCAGCGTGCCGAGCGCGCTGCGCGCGAGCGCCTCGGCCACCCACGACCCGACCCCGCCAATGCCGATGACCGCCACGTGCGCGCCTTCGAACGCAGCGAGCGCCGGTGCGCCGTACAAGCGGGCAATGCCGCCGAAGCGCCGCGCGCGGTCGGCGGTTTCACTCCCGTCGAGGCTGGTAGTAAGATCGGATGGCGCGGTGGTGCTGGACATGATGGCAGGGCTCGTTGATCAGGCAAAAATACAGGATGGCAACGCTCACGCGTGCGCAACCCCGTATTCTGCCTGAACGCATCAGCTTGCATCGCCGTGGAAAGTGCAGCACCGTGGGCCGCAGCGCGTCGGCATGCACCAGAGCACGCGCGAAGCCTTGACCTGGCTACGCGCAAAAAATTAGCGCCTTAGCTATACTGGTTGGACTGTAGCGTTCGCATAAGAACATGACCTCACTCGCCGAACTTCGAAAAAACTATTCGCTGGGTTCTCTGGACGTCGGCGATGTCGACCGCAACCCGTTTCGTCAATTCGACACGTGGTTCAAACAGGCGGTAGACGCCCAACTGCCTGAACCGAATACCATGACGCTGGCCACGGTCGACCCGCGCGGCCGACCGTCGGCGCGCATCGTGCTGATCAAGGGCGTCGACGAGCGCGGCTTTGTGTTCTTCACCAATTACGAGAGCCGTAAAGGCCGCGAACTGGCGGCCAATCCCTACGCCAGCCTGCTGTTCTACTGGATAGAACTGGAGCGCCAGGTGCGCGTCGAGGGACGTATCGTCAAGACCAGTGCGGAAGAAAGCGATGGCTATTTCGCGTCGCGCCCGCTCGGTTCACGTATCGGTGCGTGGGCATCCAATCAGAGTCAGGTAATTGAAAGCCGTTCGCAGCTCGAAACACGCGAACGCGAATTCAGCCTGCTATACGGCGATCAACCGCCGCGTCCGCCACACTGGGGTGGCTATCGTTTGGTGCCCGAAGCAATCGAGTTCTGGCAGGGCCGGCCGTCGCGTCTGCACGACCGCCTGCTCTACACCCGATCGGACGAACACAGCGACTGGCAAATCTCCCGCCTGTCGCCTTGAACCGGCATACAACGCCGGCAGTGCGTTGCCAATGCAGCAGCGCGCGCCGGCAGGACGGCATCTCGCGGCATAGGAGTTGCGCCGCATCGGGCTGCAGTCCACACAAGCTTTGCTTTAATTCAACGGACACGGAGAGATCGCATGTTCTGGGAGAAGAAGCTGGCGCAGTGGGTGGAAGATGTAAAAATCAAGGCTAACGTTCCAGCACGCCTCGTGCTGTGGGACGGTCAGCAACATGACTTCGGGCAGTTCGCCGCGCCCCAGGTCACGTTGCATGTCAAGAGCGCCACGGCGCTGCCCTATCTGCTCGAACCGAGCCTCGACAATCTCGGCGAGGCGTACGTGAAGGGCAAGATCGACATCGAGGGCAAGCTGTCGGACATCATCAACGTCGGCTACCAGCTGGCGCGCAACACCGTCACCAGCGCGGGCAAGCTGGCGCGCGTGCGGCGCTACTTCAATCATTCGAAGGCGTCGGACAAGAAGGCGATCCAGTATCACTACGACGTCTCGAACGAGTTCTACAAGCTGTGGCTCGACGAGAACATGGTGTACTCGTGCGCCTACTTCGAGAACGGCGACGAAGATCTCGCCACCGCGCAGATCAAGAAGATCGACCACATCCTCACCAAGATCCAGTTGCAGCCGGGGCAGCGCCTGCTCGATATCGGCTGCGGCTGGGGCGCGCTCGTGCTGCGCGCGGCACAGAAGTTCGGCGCGAAATGTGTGGGCGTGACGCTCTCGCAGAACCAGTTCGACCTCGCCACCGCGCGCGTGAAAGCCGCGGGTCTCGAAGGCCAGATCGAGATCCGTCTGCAGGATTACCGCGACGTCGAGGGGCAATTCGATCGCATCACGAGCGTCGGCATGTTCGAGCACGTGGGCCGCAAGAATCTGCCGGGGTACTTTGGGAAGATTCGCGATCTGCTGGTCGACGACGGCATCGCCATGAATCACGGCATTACGTCGAGCGATTCGGATAGCGGCGAGACGGCGCTGGGCGGCGGCGAATTCATCGACCGTTATGTGTTCCCGGACGGCGAGCTGCCGCATATCGGCCTCGCGCTCGAAGCCATGCAGCGCGGCGGGCTCGAAGCAGTTGACGTCGAAAGCCTGCGCCGTCACTATGCGCACACGCTGGACATCTGGGCGGACAATTTCGAAACGCACGCTGACGAAGCCCGCAAACTGGTCGACGACGAAAAATTCCGTATCTGGCGCGTCTACCTCGCGGGTTGCGCCTACGCGTTCGAAAACGACGACGTCTCCATCTACCAGGTGGTGTGCCGCAAAGCCGGCCGCAGCGCGAAAACCCTGCCATGGTCGCGCCGCTATATGTACGACAAACCGCTGTAATACGGTTGCGCCGCGGCGCCGTGCATGAGCGGGCGACCGCGGCGCAACCTTTGAACAGCAGACCGGACACCGATGGACCAGAGCGGGACAAGCGAAGTTGAACAGCCGGTAGAAGGCGAGTCTGACGCTGCGGGCGAAGCCGTGCAGTTCGATCTGTTCGGCATGCCGGTGCAAACGCCGGCGCCGAAGGGCGAAGGCCGGATCAAGCCGTCAAGTCCGAAGAGCGCTGTAACCCTTTCGCAGCCGGACGACGCCGGCGCCGCGCCTGATGAAGCCGACACCGCGACCGTCCCCGCCGTCGCCAAAAAGCGCCGCGCGCGGGAAATCCTCGCCGCCCCGCCCTCGCCCGAACTGCTCGCACTCGCGGCGCAACTGCCGGCGCAGATCCATCTCGGCACCTCGACGTGGTCGTTTCCAGGTTGGAACGGCATTGTCTACGGCGACGAATACAGCAACAGCAAACTCTCGCGCGAAGGTCTCACGGCCTATGGTGCGCATCCGCTGCTCAAGACCGTCAGCATAGACCGCTCGTTTTATCAGGCGCTCACGGTCACCGAGTATTTGCGCTACGCGCAGCAAGTGCCCGAGCACTTCCGCTTCATCGTCAAAGCGCCGATGACGATCACCGACGCCACCGTGCGCGCCGAACGCGGCGAGCCGGTCTCGATGAACCCGTGCTTTCTGAACGCGCAAATGGCGATCGACGACTTCGTCACGCCTTGCCTCGAAGGCCTCGGCGCCAAGGCCGGTGCACTGGTGTTCCAGATTTCACCGCTGCCGGATCAGATGCTCGCGCAGCCGGCGGCATTCATCGAACGGCTGGGCGAATTTCTCGCGGCCTTGCCGAAGCTGCCCGACGGCACCTGCTACGCGATCGAAATCCGCGATGCGAGCCTGCTCACGCCGCGCTTCATCCGCACGCTCAAAGCGGCGGGCGTGCGCTATTGCGTGGGAATTCACGCCCGCATGCCCGACCCGCTGCGCCAGGCCGCGGCGCTCGCGCTGCTGGACGGCGAACCGGCCGGGCCGCTAATCGTGCGCTGGAGTCTGCACGGCGGCTTCAAATACGAACAGGCGAAGGCGAAGTACGAACCGTTCAACCAGCTGGTCGATCAGGATCCGGCGACCCGCGCCTCACTCGCCGAACTGGCCGCGCGCTACGCGCTGGCCGGCCAGCCGGTGGTGATCGCGATCAACAACAAGGCGGAAGGCTCGGCGCCGCTGAGTTGCGTGGAGCTGGCGCGCGCCATCATCGACGCGTATGCGCGGCTGGTTCATGAGCACGAACATGAGCCCCCGCCGGCCGACGGGGACGGGAGCCCACCTCACTCCGACGCTTGAGAGGGAGCGTCGGCCAGCCGCTCGCCGTGTCAGCTCGCCTTGATCCGGTGAGCAAACTTCTGACGAAACTTCGCCACCTTGGGCGCCACCACGAACGAGCAGTAACCCTGATTCGGATGGTGCGCAAAATAGTTCTGGTGATAATCCTCGGCAGGCCAGTAGTTGTCGTTGAGCGGCAACACCTGGGTGACGATCTGGCCGTCGTAGATCTGCTGTTCGCCAATCTCGCGGATCGCCTGCAGCGCGATCTCCCGCTGCGCGTCGGAATGCGTGAAGATCACCGAGCGGTATTGCGTGCCGACGTCGTTGCCCTGCCGGTTCAACTGCGTCGGATCGTGGATCGCGAAGAAGATGTCGAGAATCTCGCGATAGCTGATCTTCGCCGGATCGAAGTCGACCTTCACGACTTCCGCGTGGCCCGTTTCGCCGTCGCACACGTCTTCATAAGTCGGATGCCGGGCCTCACCACCCGCGTAGCCCGACTCCACCGCGTTCACACCTTCGACGCCCAGATACACCGCTTCAAGGCACCAGAAACAACCGCCGCCGAGAGTGGCGACTTCGCCTGTCTGATTCATGCTGCCCGCTCCTTGAACTCATAATCGGCCGATGCCGGTCCACGCTTCGCCGCAACGCCCGTTCCACCCGCTGATTTTCCAGCTTAGCGGGTTTTTCGCTCACCGGCTCGCGGTCACGGCCAATCCGCCGCGATTGCAGTTAAAATTGGGACAAATCGACGATTTTCACTATGACTTTCGAATCATTTGTTTTCGGCCATGCGTGCGACAGGTTCATCCCGAGCTTCGGCCGGTTTGCGCCAGGGGCTCGCGCCCAATGAAGCGCGCCAGTCCGCCCAACTTCGACCAGAGCGCCTTTAAACAGGCGCTCAGCCAATTCGCCACCGGCGTCACCGTCATTACAACGCGCGCGGCGTCCGGCCAGTTGATCGGCATCACGGCCAGCTCGTTCAATTCGGTTTCGCTCAATCCGCCGCTGGTGTTGTGGAGCCTTGCAACGCGCTCGGCGTCGATGCCTGTGTTCCGCGCGAACAGTCACTACGTGGTCAATGTGCTGGCCGCGTCGCAACTCGATCTGTGCAAGCGCTTTGCGACCGTGAAGGGCGACCGCTTCGAAGGCGTGTCGCATGCGGAAGGCGACACGGGCATGCCGGTGCTAGACGGCGCGCTCGCCTGGTTCGAATGCCATAACCGCAGCCGTTACGAAGAAGGCGACCACGTGATTTTCGTCGGCGAAGTGGAGCGCTGCGGCGTGCACGAAAATGCCGCCGGAGTCTCGCCCCTGGTGTTTCAGAACGGCCAGTTTCACGGACTCAAGCCGCTGTGAACGCGCGGCCTTCGGCGCCGTCAACGATCGTTGTGCGCGGCGCCGTGGCCGCTAGCTTTCTTCACTAACGAAACGGGCACGCCCGAATCTTCCTTGAGTGTCTGCAGCACGATATTCGAACGGATATCCATCACGCCCGGCGCCTTGTAGAGCCGCTGCAGCACGAAATCCGAATAGTGCTTGAGGTTGTGCGCGAGAACGCGCAGCAGATAGTGTGTCTCGCCGGTCACGACGAACGCGCCGACCACTTCCGGCCAGTCGCGCACCGCGTCCGCAAAGCGCTCGTGCCAGTTCTCCTGGTCGTTGCGCATGGACACCTGCACGAACGCTTCCAGCTCGAATCCCAGCACTTCGCGGTTCAGACACGCGCGGTAATGTTCGATGACACCCTGCTCTTCGAGCAGGCGCAGGCGTCGCAGACAGGCTGACGGCGAGAGCGAGATACGCTCCGCGAGGTCGAGATTGCTGATCCGTCCTTCTTGCTGAAGCACCGTCAAGATACGGCAATCGGTGGCGTCGAGCGAGATCGCGTTCATATTCGGTCTCCCTTTCCCATTTATCTCAAATTATGTTCCAAGACACGGCCTGGAAGGAGATTTTTTCGCAATCACATTTCGCGTCAAGCCACCTATCATTCCCGGATAGACACAAACTGCCGATGCGACTATGCGAACACTTTGGGACATCACACCCGCCGTCGATACCGCCACGCCCGTGTGGCCAGGCGACACGCCGGTGGGTATCGAGCGCGTATGGCGCATGGAGGCGGGCTCGCCGGTCAACGTGGCGCGGCTCACGCTGTCGCCGCACACCGGCGCGCACACCGATGCCCCGCTCCACTACGACGCCGAAGGTGCCGCGATCGGCGATGTACCGCTCGATGCCTACCTCGGCCGATGCCGCGTGATTCATTGCATCGGCGCATCGCCTGTTGTGACGCCACAACACTTGACCGGTTCGCTCGATGACCTGCCGCCGCGAGTCTTACTGCGCACTTACAGAAACGCGCCGACCAACGTCTGGGACAGCGCGTTCTGCGCGGTCGCGCCGGACACGATCGACCTGCTGGCGTCGCGCGGTGTGAAACTGATCGGCATCGACACACCGTCGCTCGATCCGCAGGAGTCGAAGACGATGGACGCTCACCACCGCATCCGTGCGCATCGCATGGCGATTCTCGAGGGCATCGTGCTCGACGAGGTCGCCGCCGGCGACTACGAACTGATCGCGCTGCCGCTCAAGCTGACCACACTCGACGCAAGCCCAGTACGCGCGATATTGCGCGCGCTGCCCGAGTCTCACTGAATACCTCTGATCTGACCGACGGAATCACCATGAACCACCGTGACGAAGCACTGGCGCTCGACAGCGCCGACCCGCTGGCGGCGTTGCGCGATCAATTCGCGCTGTCGTCGACGACCATCTATCTCGACGGCAACTCGCTCGGCGTGCCGCCGGCCGCCGCCGCGCAGCGCGCGCAGACCGTAATCGGCGCCGAATGGGGCGAAGGCCTGATTCGCAGCTGGAACACCGCGGGCTGGTTCGCGCTGCCGCGCCGCCTCGGCAACAAGCTCGCGCCGCTGATCGGCGCGGCCGAAGACGAAGTGGTCGTCACCGACACGATTTCGATCAATCTGTTCAAGCTGCTGTCCGCCGCGCTGCGAGTGGCGAATGCGCGCGATCCGAAGCGTCGCGTGATCGTTTCCGAGCGCTCGAATTTCCCGACCGATCTGTACATCGCGCAAGGACTGATCGAGCAGCTCGACCGTGGCTATGAATTGCGTCTGGTCGACGATCCCGCCGAACTGCCTGCCGCGATCGGCGATGACACCGCGATTGCGATGATCACGCACGTGAACTACCGCACCGGCTATATGCACGACATGGCCGCGCTGACCAGACTGATCCACGACAAGGGCGCGCTCGCGCTGTGGGACCTCGCGCATTCGGCGGGCGCGGTGCCGGTCGATCTGAACGGCGTCGGCGCGGACTACGCGGTTGGTTGCACGTACAAGTATCTGAACGGCGGCCCGGGTTCGCCGGCGTTCGTGTGGGTGCCCAGGCGGCATCAGAATGAATTTGCTCAACCGCTGTCCGGCTGGTGGGGTCATCGCGCGCCGTTCAGGATGGACCCGGCGTATCAGCCCGACGACGGCATCGGCCGCTTCTTGTGCGGCACGCAGCCGATGGTGTCGATGTCGCTCGTCGAATGCGGGCTCGACGTGTTTCTGCAAACCGACATGCAGGCAGTTCGCAAGAAGTCGCTGGCGTTGACTGATCTGTTCATCGAACTCGTCGAAGCGCGCTGCAGCAAGTTTCCGCTGAAGCTCGTCACGCCGCGCGAGCATGCGCAGCGCGGTTCGCATGCGAGCTTCGAACACCCGCATGGTTACGAGGTGATGCAGGCGTTGATCGCGCGCGGCGTGATCGGCGATTATCGCGAGCCGCATGTGCTGCGGTTTGGTTTTACGCCGCTGTACACGCGCTTTGTCGATGTATGGGATGCCGTGGAAACCTTGCGCGAGGTACTGACGCAAGAGACCTGGCGGGCGCCTGAATTCGCCGCACGCGGCGCTGTGACCTGAGGAGTACGACGCGATGACCGATCACATGCAAACACCGGGGTTGCCGGAAGAGAAACCGGCGCAGGGATGTCCGTTTGGGCATGGGAGCGTTGCTTCTCATGCGGCCGCCCCGGCCGCTGATTCAGGCGACGGCTGGCATGACGCGCAGCTCGATTTTTCGGAGTCGATGAGTTACGGCGATTATCTGTCGCTCGGGACGGTGCTGGATGCGCAGCATCCGTTGTCGCCGGATCACAACGAGATGCTGTTCATCATCCAGCATCAGACCAGCGAGTTGTGGATGAAGCTCGCGTTGTATGAGTTGCGGGCGGCGTTGCAGGCCGTGGGCCGTGATGAGTTGCCGCCGGCGTTCAAGATGCTCGCGCGCGTGTCGCGGATCATGGAGCAGCTCGTGCAGGCCTGGAGTGTTCTTGCAACGATGACGCCGTCGGAATATACGGCGATGCGGCCTTATCTCGGGAGTTCTTCGGGGTTTCAGTCGTATCAGTATCGGCAGATCGAGTTTTTGCTCGGTAACAAGAATGAGCTGATGCTGAAGCCGCATGCGCATCGGGCTGATGTGTTTGCCGAGGTTAAGGCTTCGCTGGAAGCGCCTTCTTTTTATGACGAGGTGATTCGGTTGCTGGCGCGGCGTGGGTTTGCGATTTCGCCTTCCCGGCTCGAGAGGGATTGGACTCAGCCTACTGTTCATGATGCTTCTGTCGAAGCAGCCTGGCTTGAGGTTTATCGGAATCCTTCGCAATATTGGGAGCTCTATGAGATGGCTGAGGAGCTTGTCGATCTGGAAGATGCTTTTCGGCAGTGGCGGTTCAGGCATGTCACTACGGTTGAGAGGATTATTGGGTTCAAGCAAGGGACTGGGGGAACCAGTGGGGCTCCTTATTTGCGCAAGATGTTAGATGTGGTTCTGTTTCCTGAGCTTTGGCATGTCAGGACGATGCTGTAGGTCCTGTTTTCCTGCGCTGCGCTGGCTGTGCCCCCGGGATGTCGGCCTTTGCTTGAGGTCACAGTGGTCTGCTCGCATTGCACCCGTGCGGAACGTAAGCGATCATCTGAACAACGTGGACGGAGCGCGCAGCGCCGCCAAAGCCCCAGACAGCGCATCGCCGCTCACTTTAAACCGGCTTGTTCCGCTCTTCGAAAGCCACGCGTTTGTTCGTGTAATTCTGCATCTGCACCCACAGCGCGTCGGGTACCCGATAGGTGCGTGGCGGCTCCCCTAACACCCTGGTTTGCGCCACGCCATCCAGGTTGTATAGCTTCAGTTCGCCCGATTCACCTGGCACCACGTAGGAACCGTCCCGGTACAGCAACGCAGCGTTGTGATGCTTCAGCCACGCGTGAATGCGCGGACCGCTTCCCCTCGGCGCTTCGACCAGCCAGTCCTTGAAGCTGGCATAGTCCGGTTCGCTCGGCACCCCGGTCACGAACGATGTCGTGCCGGACGGCAACACCGAGTCCGGATCCTGCTCGAAACGGTATTGTGTTTCCGCACGACCCGCGTCATTGTCCGTGTATGACCTCGGGTCCGCCGCCGGCGTCACCGTCTTGCCGTTGCGGTCCACGATGTCCCACCGGCTCTTCGTTTCCTCGAACGGCCCCGGGTTCCGCGTCGCGGATAGCTGTGCATAGCCGTTCGCGTCATAAGTCACCCTCTGACCGTTTGCGTTGCTGACCAGGTGATGATCCGTGTCGTAGTGAAACGAACCGCTCTTGTCGCCCGTGCTGTTGCCGCGGCTGTCCGCATACAGAAAACCTTCACTATCCGGGCGCATCACGCTTCCCTTGTAAGACGGGTCCGTGAACTCGATACGCCCGTCCGGGGTGATGATCGCGCTGCCGGCGTCCTGGTCCGGCGTCTGCGTGTTGCGCACGCCCACACGGTCGTGCGGGGCGCCAGACGAGCCACCAGGCGCAAGCGGATCATTTACTCCACTGAGCGGCGTCAGCACGCCGAACGCTCCGCCCGCCCAGCCGTCCTTCGCACGAATCGCAACTGGGCCCGCGTAATGCTGCCCATTCGCCAAGGCCTGGATCTTCTCCAGTGCATGCCCGTAAAACTGCGCCTGCGTCAGATCAGGATCCTGCTTCGGCGTGTAAATCGTCTTGCCGTCGCGCAGGCTCGTTGAGCCGATGAACGGCTTGTGCAGCGTGTCGCCCCACGCCGGGTCATCGCCCGCGAAGCCCGCCAGTTGCGGCTGCGCGCCGGCCGTACTGGTCTGGTCATACACGTCCCAACGATAGTCTGGATTGGCTGTGTAGTTGCCCACCTCGCCGTTTTTCATCTGCCACCAGCCGCGCACCTGGTTGTAGTCGATACGGCCCATCGCCGCCACCTCGCCTTGCGCCGGGTTGCGCGCATGCGCACCCAGCGAGCCGCTGACATCCACCATGTTCGGCGAAGGCGCCACGTCGTAGATGTAGCCGTTCTTCGCCGGCATCTTCTGCTGCGCTGTAAACGCGCTCCGGTACGTGCCCAGATAGCCGCCGCCATCGCTGTTGTGCGGATCCCTCGCCACCGCCGAATCGTGCAGGTCCAGATTGACGTTGCGCAGCGGCGTGTCTTCGCCATTGAAACCGCCATGCGCCTTCAACTCCTGCGGACTAACCGCCGACGGACGGTACAGTGCACCCTCACGCGTGTCCGCCGCCGTGTCCGTGCTGCGCTTCTTCAGTTCATCACGCCACGACGGCCCTGGCTGATCCCAGTCCGGTCGCGGCAAGTCCGCTCGCGGTGGCGTCAGCGTCGCGTAGCCGCCCGGCTGCGCAGGCAGAGGAATTCCATAGCTGCCTCCGACAGCACCCAGGTTCAGGTCGCTGAGTCCGTGCTGCCTCACGTGAATCATGGCCTGAGAGTCAAGTCCGAAAAACCTCACGCGACCGGAGCGTGGCGCCGATATATCGAAGTCGGCGGTCAATGCAGCGGATAGCTGGTTGAAGTTGGCGTATCGAAACGCCCCGAAGTTGTTGTCGAAAATCTCATAGTCGTCGCTCCGATAATCGCCAGTGCGGTGAAGTCTTTGAATGCCGAAATAATGGGTGAAAAAGTCGTCATCATATGCGCCCAGCTCTGCCGGCGCACCCATTTCGGTTGTCACTCCAACGAACTGGACTGGTGCGCCATATCTCTCTCCCAGTGGTCTGAAGGGCGTCGAAAAACGGTTTGCCAATTCGGCGATGATTGAACGGGCAGCTTCCCTGGGAGTGTGCTGCCCGTCGTCCCAATTCCGTTCAGGCATCTCGACATGATTGGCGAGAGGCACATGCCCGGCATAGGCATACCTCAACTGCAAATCGGACATTTCCGCTGCAGTGCGTTGGCGCACGTCCTCGCCCTGTTTTCCTTCGAGTCTGGCGACCACCTCAGAGGAGGCCGCCATCAAATCCTGCCCGCTTTGCGCCGCTACAGACTGGATATATTGGGTACTACCGAGACAGCCGGTCCAATCTTCATGACCTCGTCTCGTCTGAAACAGATACTCGTTGTTGTTTTCCACGGATGGCTGATATAACGCGTTGTAGTGGCGCAAGGCGATCGGGAGGCTGGCGAATGGATGGAATGGCTGGGGAAGCGACGTGACTGGCGGCTTCATGACAGCATTGAGTGACGCAATACCTCCCTCTCCACCCGTCGGCGGTGCTTTCGTGGGAGAGCGCCCGGCTCTGCGCCGCAACACCTGAATTTTCAGCATGCCTTCCCGGCTGGTCCTGGCCCTCAGGTCGTAACCCAAAAGCCGGTCCTGCGTCGGCTGCCCGCCCGCGAGTTGGTCAGGCAACGGGTAGCCCGATCCAGACTGCTGCGACGGCGTCGACCTTCCCGTCTGTTGATCGCGAGAATCCAGCTGAGCGCCAGTGCTTAGCACATTGTCCGAATAGGACAAGTACGCGGATGAAGTACCGTTCACGGAAGACGTTGTCATGCTTGCCTCCTGGCAGAGTGGTTAAATCGGTTCGTGTCCTTGTCTTGCCCATGTGGCGAGGGAAGGACACGAAGATTCCAACGTCGTTCTCCGGTATTTTGTAGTACAACTGTATAATCGTTTATTGGGCGGCGAGCACAATGCCCATCTTCTTCGCCGAGGTCGTTCTTCGCCGAGGTCGCCGTGTTAGCAACGAGGCCTGCACAACCAGCATGGCGATGAACGGCAGGCCGAGGACCAGCGTTACCACAGCCGCCGTGCCACGCGCGGCAATTTTTTAACGAAAGAGATGAATCGCTTCGGCTGGAAGCCTGCGCCTCGAACTACGCCGGTGGATAAGCGGCGGCGACACTGCGCGGCAGACCGGGCGTGAGAGCGGGCGCATCGTCGACACCCACACCGCGCGCCGCGGCTTCTTCGGAGGCGTCGCGGCTCGCGTCGTTCTGTTGCTGAAAGCGGCGGAACTTTGAAGGTGCCATACCCTTGACCGCGAGAAACTGCCGGTTGAAATTCGACAGGTTGTTAAAGCCCGCCCTGAAACAGATGTCGGTCACGCTCAACGCTTGGTCGGTGAGCAACTGGCACGCAAGGTTGATTCGCATGCGGTTCACGTATTGCACGAACGGCAGCCCGGCATGGCGGCGGAAATAGCGCGAGAACGCGCTGACGTTCTGTCCCGCGAATTGCGCGAGATCCGACTCGCGCAATTCGTTCGCGAGGTTTTCGCCGATATACGACAGCACGTGATTGATGCGGGTCGACGCGAAACTGGCCGGGTCGGCCTGATAGGCGGGACTCGCCAGAATCTGGCGATCCGCGGCGCCCGTCAGGATTTCCAGCATCGACATGAACAGGCCTAGCCGGCGCAGTCCGCGCGCCGCCAGCAATTCGAGGAACAGCGGCTGGATAACGTCGCTCGTTTGCGCGCCGAACGAGATACCTCGGCGCGAATCGGCAAGCAGCGTCTCGACCTGCCGCCACTCCGGAAAACAGTCGGCGCAGTTCGACACGAACTCCTGCCCGAATTGCAGGACCAGATTACGCTGCGCAATCGTCTCGCCTTCCGGCACGTCGCTCACCCAGTTATGCGGCAGGTTCGGCCCCGTCAACACCAGATTGCCAGGCATGAAGCTGCCGATGTGATCGCCAACGAACATCTTGCCGGTCGTCGCCACGATCAGATGAATTTCGTATTCGGGATGAAAGTGCCAACGCACGGTGCGATACGGATAGCCGTGCGACCACACTTTGAACGATCGTCGCGGCGTACGGCCACGAGTTCGAGATCGGGTTGCACTGTCTGCCTCCATGAAGCGGCCTGCCAAAGGCGCCGCCGGTTTTTGTCTTATATAGCGGAACGTAACCCTCAAACGCCCGCTGCACCACTAAAAATGAAACCGCGGCTCGATACTTTTTTGCATTCGGGTCAGGCCTGGCGCATCGCATGTCAAATTTGATGCAACGCAATACACGCGGTAACGCGCCCCCGTCACGCCCACGCGCTGCGCGCGCCGTCCCGAAAAATCCCGCCGCGCCGCGCTGCGCCACAAAAAAGCCTGCGACCCCGCCTTGACTTTCGTTTCAGCGGGTACGATCATTCGCTCACAAGCAGAGCAAATGCTCCATTTTCAGGAAGACGCCGGGGCCGCCTACGTTTTCCTGCTCCTAAGGGAGCTGACGCGAAGCGCCAGGCCGGACACTCACGAGAAAAACGCACGCTTCGAGTCGTGCGGGCAAAGACATTCAGGAGACGCACATGAACAGCGGGCAAGGCAGCGGCGCGGCCGCACACGTGATCCTGCACATCGGCGCGGGATCGTTTCATCGCGCCCATCAAGCGTGGTATCTGCATCGGTTGAACGAGGCCAAAGTGCCCGGCGAGCCGCACTGGTCGCTGACGGTCGGCAATATCCGCAGCGATATGAATGCGGTGCTCGAAGCACTTGCCGCGCAAAACGGCGTGTACACGCTCGAGACCGTCACGCCCCAAGGTGAGCGCGCATACGAAACGATTCGCTCGATCGAGCGCGTCGTGCCGTGGACCGGGAGCCTCGACGCGCTGATCGAGGCGGGCGCGGATCCGGCCTGCAGGATCATCGCGTTCACCGTGACCGAAGGCGGCTATTACCTCGACGAAGAGGACGAACTCGACACCGCCAACGCCGATCTCGCCGCCGACCTCAACGGCGGCCACACCACCATTTACGGCGCACTCGCCGCGATTCTCGACGCGCGCATGAAGCGCGGCGCGGGCCCGGTCACGCTGCAGACCTGCGACAACCTGCGCAGCAACGGCGAGCGCTTCCATGCGGGCATGAGCGAGTTTCTCGAACGGCGCGGCGCGGACGAACTGGCGCAATGGTTCGACGACAACACTGCCTGCCCGAGCTCGATGGTCGACCGCATCACGCCGCGTCCCACGCCGGATGTGCGTGAGCGCGTCAAGGCCGCCACCGGCGTCGACGACGCCTGCCCGGTGATGGGCGAAGCGTTCATCCAATGGGTGATCGAAGACCGGTTCATCGCGGGCCGCCCGGCCTGGGAAAAGGTCGGCGCGGAACTGGTCGACTCGGTGATGCCGTACGAGGAAGCGAAGATCCGCATTCTCAACGCGCCGCACAGTTGCATCGCGTGGGCGGGGACGCTGATCGGGCTGAACTATATTCACGAAGGCACGCTCGACGCGGACATCCGCAAGTTCGCTTTCGACTACGTCACGGAAGACGTGATTCCATGTCTCACGCCGAGTCCGCTCGATCTCGAACGCTATCGCGACGTGGTGCTCGAACGCTTCAGCAATCCGTATATCCAGGACACGAACCAGCGCGTTGCGGCGGACGGTTTTTCCAAGCTGCCCGGCTTCATTGCGCCGACGCTGGCGGAGTGTTTCGAGCGCGGCGTCACGCCGGCGGCGACGGCGATGCTGCCCGCGCTGTTCTTCCGCTTTCTGGAGCGCTGGAACGCCGGCAAGCTGCCGTACACGTATCAGGATGGCGTGATGGATGAGCGCGTCGCGCGGGGCTTTTTCGCGGCGCCCGATCCATTGAAGGCGTTCGCCGCCGACCGTCTGCTATGGGGCAGCATGGCGCAGACACCGGAACTGGAGTCGGCGCTGGAGGGTGCACTGGCGCGCGTCGATGTCTGGCTGGCCAGACGCGGCGTGGTTTGAGCGCCGGCCTCGCCAGCCTCGCATTCAGGAAGCTCAGGAAGCCCCACGCGGCATCGAAGCGCGCCGGTGCCAGGCTTAATGCGCATGGCACCGCGCGCCATGTGCGGCTAAAGTAGCGCATCTCTAACGACGAAGGTTCCGCGCCCATGTATCTCGGCATCGACCTCGGCACGTCCGAAGTGAAAGTTCTGCTGCTCGCCTCCAACGGACGCGTGATCGGCACCGCAGGCTCGCCGTTTACCGTGTCGCGCCAGCATCAACGCTGGGCCGAGCAGAATCCCGAAGACTGGTGGGCAGGCACGCGCGCAGCGCTCGCCGCCCTGCGCGCCAGATATCCCGACGAGTTCGCGCAGATTCGCGGCATCGGCCTGTCGGGTCAGATGCACGGCGCCGTGCTGCTGGATGCGCAGGACCGCGTGTTGCGTCCCGCGATCCTGTGGAACGACATGCGCAGCGACAAGGAATGCGCTGAATTGACCGAACGCGCGCCGGAGCTGCATAGCGTGGCCGGCAATCTCGCCATGCCCGGTTTCACCGCGCCGAAGCTGCTGTGGGTCGCTCGCCATGAGCCCGACATTTTCGCGCGCACTGCCTGCGTGCTGCTGCCGAAGGATTACCTGCGCCTGCAACTGACCGGCGGCAAAGTGTCCGATCCATCGGACGCGGCCGGCACGCTGTGGCTCGACGTCGCCAAACGCGACTGGTCCGATTCGCTGCTCGCGGCCTGCAACATGTCGCGCGCGCAGATGCCGAGCCTCGCCGAAGGCAGCGAGCCGTCGGGCACGCTACTGCCCGCGGTGGCGCGCGAATTCGGCCTGAGCGACGGCGTGATCGTCGCGGCCGGCGGCGGCGACAACGCCACCAGCGCGATCGGCATCGGCGCGACGCAACCCGGCGACGGTTTCGTTTCGCTCGGCACGTCGGGCGTACTGTGCGTGGTGGGCGACAGCTTCCGGCCGAATCCGGCTTCGGCCGTGCATGCGTTCTGCCACGCGATTCCGGATCGCTGGCATCAGATGAGCGTGGTGCTGTCCGCCGCGAGTTGTCTGCGCTGGGTCTGCAAGCTCACCTCCACCGACGAGCCGACCCTGCTCGCCGAAATCGAGGCGCTCCCGGCTGACGCATTGAACACCGCGCCACTCTTCCTGCCCTATCTGTCCGGCGAACGCACGCCGCACAACGACCCGTATGCGCAAGGCGTGTTCTTCGGCATGAACCACGCAACCGATCGCGCGCTGCTCGGCTACGCAGTGCTCGAAGGCGTCACGCTCGCGCTCACCGACGGCCTCGACGCGCTGCGCGCGGCCGGCACCGAAGCGAAGGCGCTGTCGCTGCTCGGCGGCGGCGCCCGCAGCGACTACTGGGCGCAGTTGCTCGCCGACTCGCTCGATACCGCGACGCGCAAGCACGGCGGCGGCGAAACCGGCGCGGCGCTCGGCGCGGCGCGGCTCGGCTGGCTGGCGGCCGGCGGCGATCCGGCCACGGTGCTGACCAAGCCGCCGATCGAAAAGGAGTTCACGCCGAACCCGCGCCGCCATGCCGAACTGCGCGCGCGGCTCGAAGCGTATCGCGCGCTTTACCGCCATGTGCGGCCGTTGTTCGACCCTGCGCGGAAACCGCTTGCCTGACTGGCAATCCGCAACCGGTTGGCGCGCGAGGCTCAGTCAAAGCGCGCGAACCGGCTGCTATCATCGGCGCACTTCAAGCGAACCGTCACCGTGCCCAAGTCCACAGAAAAATTAGATCTTGCTACCCGCGCCGCGTGGCTCTACTACGTCGCCGGCAATACCCAGAACGAGATCGCCGAAAAGCTCCAGGTGTCGCGCCCGGTCGCGCAGCGGCTGGTCGCCTTCGCGGTGGAAAAGAATCTGATTCGCGTGCGCGTCGATCATCAACTGGCCGATTGCCTCGCGCTCGCCGATCAACTGTCCAAGCGCTACGGCCTGAGCATGTGCGAAGTGGTGCCGGTCGACAGCGACACGCCAGAGGAAGTCGACCGCAAGCTGGCGGTAGCCGGCGCGCAGGTGATGGAGCGCTATCTCGGCGAGGAAAAACCGATGGTGGTCGCGGTGAGCAGCGGCCGCACGCTGAAGGCCGCCGTCGATCAGATCGCGCAGCTGGACCGTCCGCAGCACCGGCTGGTATCGATGGTCGGGGCGATCGCCCAGGACGGCTCCTCGAACCGCTATGACGTCGCGCTGCACATTTCGGAGAAGACGGGCGGCAAGCATTTTCTGCTGCCGGCGCCGCTGCTCGCCGACAGCGAAGCGGAGCGCGCGCAGTGGTGCAATCACCGGCTGTACCGGATCGTCGAGTCGCTGTCGGCGCAGGCCGACGTGGCGTTCGTCGGCATCGGCAATATCGGGCCAAATTGTCCGCTGCACGAAGACGGCTTCATTACGTCGGCGGAAGTGAAGGAATTGATGCAGAACGGCGCGGTGGCCGAAATGCTCGGACTGCCGATCGATTCGGCCGGCGCCCACGTGGAATTGCCGATTGGCCGGCGCGTGACGAGCATCGCGCTGGATTCGCCGCCGCGGCGCCCCACCATCGGTTTCGCCGGCGGCGAGCGCAAGCGCGAGGCGCTGATTGCGGTGCTCAAGGGCGGCTGGCTCTCGGGACTGGTCACCGACGAATCGTGTGCGCGGGCCGCGCTCGAAGCCTGAGCGAAAGGCTTGGGCACCATCCGATGCGGCGCTGAAAGCGGCCCACCGCGGCTTACATGACCGGCAAGCCTTCCGTAATGATGATGCGATAGTCCGCCCCTTGCAGGCGCGTATCGCTGACGGCCTGATACTCCGGGCTGTGATACCAGGCGAGCGCCTCGTCGTAGCTGGTGAATTCGAGGATCAGAATATCTTCGATCGCCGGACCTTCCACCACTTCCCTGCGCCCGTGGCTCGCCAGCATCATCACCGGATGCTGCTCGAAGGTTGCAGGCGCAACCTGTTTATATTCTTCCAGTTTGGCGGGATCGAGCGTTTTCTCGCGCGTAATGACGACATAGGCGGGCATGAGCGTTCCAGAGCGTGATGGAGCGGAAAACTACGAGGAAAGCGGCGCGCCCGCCGCTTTCCCATCGTCACGCGGCGAGCACTTCGACGATCTTACGCTGGAATGCTTTCCCTGCGCTGTCGAACAGATGGCAATGCCCGGACGTCGCGCCGAGTTTTCGCGTCTTGCCGGTTCGCGGCGGAACGGCGCAGTGTCCCCCGTGACCGGCTACGTATGCCGAAAATTCAGGTCTGTTTCGAAGACGATCCGCCGCGCAACCACTCGTGTTCGAAGTGGTAGTCCGGCGAGCCGGTGCCGCCAAGCGCCTTGCCAACGCCGGCGACCATTCTGGAAACCGCGTAACCCCCGAGATCGGGTGCGAGGTGACAGAGTTTCCCGCAAAGGCCGAACTTGTTGAATATCTGACCCACCGACGAAACCAGCGGCGTATTCAGCAGGTCATTGCACTTCGACACGCCGCCAATGATCGCTGAACCAATCGAACTCATCGCATCCTTGGCGCTTGCGTCAGCAGATTTATCGGACTTGCCGCATGCAGGAAAAGATGAAGACGTCGACTTCCCGTTCCGGCCGGTGAGCATCGACATCGAGTTCACGGCTGCCGAGTTGGCTAACCGTTCGCCACGTGCCCCAGCGATTGTGCTGACGCCAGCCGTGCTGCTGAATGTGGCGCTGAACCCCGACGCGTGCCGCTCAAGTCCATGTCCGCCGGAACGGAGTTCGGCGCGCGGCGCTGCCGAGGCGTTCGAATACATGAATCCCGCGCTAGAAAATGCGTCGATTTTTGTCGAAGTCAGTTGTTGCATATTGATTTCCTTCGTCGATTTACATGCCAGATGACCCGTCTGGCCGGGTATTGGTCAGCGGCTCGATGACGAATCGCCGCTCAATGGTGTTGCCTGTCGATGTCCAGTACAACTGACCTCGCGGACAGGCTTGCCGCGCGGGTTAGGGAAGCAGCGTGTCAAGCAAAGCGGAAGAGAAGACGCGATACGGGTCGTAGCGGTTGAGCGTATTGCGCGCCGTGCTCCAGCTACTCCCCGGCGGTTGACCCTCGGAGTGCAGATTGGGAATCGTGGTGCCGATCATCATGCTGTCCTGCCAGGGCTCGGCATTTGTGTAGGCCCAGCCTTTGGACCATTCGGGACGCACAGTCGCATATGAACCAGCGTAGTTCGACATCATCCATTGCTCGATTTCCCGATAAAAACTGTTCGCCAACGGGGTGCCGGGCAACGTCAAAAGGTCGAAGTAGACGGCAATGTTCCACTCGGGATGGTCGGGACGCGGCTTGAGCGCGGCAAGCGACGGCGTAACGGCACCAGGCCCGACATCGGCCGCCTGGTCGAGCCCGGTCACGCGGATTTCGACAGGGCCATTCATCGGAAATTCGCCGCGTTGCCTGTAGACGTCGACCCGGTTCTGGTAGAACTGGACGAACTCATAGATGACGCGTTGCACGTCGGCACGCCGGGCAAGCACCGCGTAGCCGTTTGCGGTCACGCGCAGCGTCGAAGGACGGATGTATTGCAGAACGTTGCGCGACCAGCCCCAGATATCGCTACTGAACGTGACACCCAGCCCCGCGACGACGATCCCCATCTGTAGTTGCCCAAAAAGCGGCGTCAGGTAGCATTCGCCGCCGATCATAATACGTTTGACCAGGTCCGCCAGCGGCTGCGAAATAGAATCCGAAAATGGGTAGTTGTAAGGCTGCTTCACCTCACGCGAGAAGAACGGCCTGCTGGGCTGCACGGACCACACCTTGAGCCACGGGCAACTCGTGAACGGAAACCAGATCGCCTCCATCCGGCCCGAGCGGTCCAGGAACGATTCGATCGTACGCCCCCCTGACTTTGCCGAGGCGAACAGTTCGGATGCCGGAATATCCACATAACTCTGACAGCGCAGCCTCTGGTTGACACCCGCTTCGAGCGTCGCCTCGACGATCAGCGCGCGGCCCAGGTGAACGAGGAACGCCCCGATGTCGGGCTCGGTACGCTTGAAGGTGCGCAGCACATACTGCTGTTTCCGGTCATCGAACACTACCGCCGTAAGCGACAGGATCAAATTGCTCAGCGAACCATAGGTATGCCCCTTCAATGGAGCCTCGCCGGAAGCGGGTATCGCTGTTCCGTGAGCGCCGATCGCAAGAGCGCCGCCTAGCGTGATGTCGCCTGGAGCGGGCGAGGCCGTGACACCCAAACCGGATTGTTCGAGCGTGGCCAGTAGCGCTTCCATCGAAATGCCGGCTTGAGCCGTGACGCGTGCAGGCTGAGATGACTTGTCCACCGATATGGCGTTGAGCGACTTCGTCATGTCGAGCAGGACGACTTGGGAGGCTCCGGTGGTCCGGTCGATCGTCAGCGGCGACCAGTTGTGCATATAGCCGCGAGGCCGGATGCGATAGCCGTTTGCGCGCGCCCAGTTGACGATCGTAACCACGGCGGCGGGCGTATCGGGCGACGCTGTCCAGACATCGGCTACCGCAATTTCACCGCTCCAGTTCTGGAATGCCTGTTTATATAGTGGAATGCCGGCGGGGAAATTTGCCGGAACGCGCGCGGTGTCTTGCGCGCGCGCGGCAATCTGATAGACCGGCGTCCATCCGGTCACGACTCCGGCCACCGAAAGCCGGGCGATATCGGCAATGAATTTGCGACGGGTCGGTGGCTTAAAAGTATCTTGAAGGTCTTTGATCATGTGCGCTCGAGTACCTGTTGCCAGGAAGGGATGTCAGTTCCCATGCTATTTTTTTGAGGCGTACGCGAGGTGATGACTATTCATTAATGGTGAGGCAGAGGGGCTAGGCGGGGCATCAACGCGTGCACATGATTCAACCCATCAGGGTTGGCCGAGCAATGAAGGCACGCGTTCCTGATCGATAAAAAAATGCCGCGCTCGACGGCGCGGCAGGGACTCATTGCATAGCTCGGAGGGAGCGAAGCCGCATGGACGCGGCCCCCGGAAACTCACGCAGCTAGCACTTCGACGATCTTGCGCTGGAATGCTTTGCCTGCGCTGTCGAACAGATGGCAATGCTCGGGCGCGGCGCCGAGTTTCTGCATCTCGCCCTTGGTATGCCGCTCAAGCGGTGGAATCCGCGCGATCAGTCCATCCGGCGCGACGCTCGATTCTGCATACAGATACGCCGAGTCGCCGAGCGATTCGACCGCCATCGTGCGGGCCGAGACGCCGTCGTCGGCCATGCCCACATGCAGATGCTCGGGGCGGATGCCGACCGTCACCTTGTCACCCTGCTTGACCGAGGCCGGCTCCACCGCCACGCGCTGCGTCTCGCCGGTTTCGTAGCGTACCGTGACGCCGTCGTGCGTGACCGACTGCACCACCCCTTCCATGAAGTTCATTTTCGGCGAACCGATGAATCCCGCCACGAAGCGATTGGCCGGCGCGTGATACAGCATGGTCGGGCTGCCGACCTGCTCCAGATTGCCCGCCGACAGCACCACGATCTTGTCCGCCAGCGTCATGGCTTCGACCTGATCGTGCGTCACATAGATCATCGTGGTCTTCAGTTCGTCATGCAGACGCGCGAATTCGAGGCGCATTTTCACGCGCAGCGCGGCGTCGAGATTCGACAGCGGTTCGTCGAACAGGAACACCTTCGGCTTGCGCGTAATCGCGCGGCCGATCGCCACGCGCTGACGCTGGCCGCCGGACAACTGCTTCGGCTTGCGATCGAGCAGATGGTCGATGTGCAGGATCTTCGCCGCATTGCGCACGGCGGCGTCGATTTCCGGCTTTTTGGTGCCGGCGAGTTTCAGGCCGAATGCCATGTTGTCGTATAGCGTCATGTGCGGATAGAGCGCGTACGACTGGAACACCATTGCGATGCCGCGCTTGGCGGGCGGCACGTCGTTCATGCGCGTGCCGTCGATGGTGAGATCGCCGCCGCTGATATCTTCGAGGCCGGCGATCATCCGCATCAGCGTCGATTTACCGCAACCGCTCGGGCCCACGAACACGACGAACTCGCCGTCGGCGATATCGAGGTTGATGTCGCGCATCACTTCGTTGTCGTCGTACGCCTTCCTGATGTTGCGCAGAGTTACGCTTGCCATGATGTGTCTCCGTGTAATGCTATGTGTTGCTTGTCCGTTGCTTCGGTAACCTGAGTTTCCCAGGACACCGCGTTGATCCGATTCTCGATGTCATGCGTACATGTGCCGTGCTTTACGGCGCTGCGGCCGTTGCGGCCGTCGCGCTCAGCGTCCATTGCGCGACCAGTTCCGGCAACTGCTGCATGTCGTCGAACACGTGACGCGCGCCCGCTGCATGCAGCTTGTCGATCTGCGCATCGCTCGCATGGCCGCCGCCGATGAAACCGAGCACCGTCATACCCGCCGCGCTCGCCGCCGTCACGCCCGTGACGCTGTCCTCCACCACGAGGCACCGCGAGGGCGCGAGTCCGAGGCCTCTCGCCGCGGCCAGATAGACATCGGGCGCGGGCTTCGGATTCGGCACCGCGTCTGCGCAGAACAGACGGTCGCCGAAAAACCTCACGAGCCCCGTGCGCGCCAGCACCGATTCCACATACGGGCGGAAGCTGTTGCTCGCGCAACCTTTGGTGAGCGGCACCTGAGCGAGTGCGGCTTCAATCCCTTCGACCATCGGCGCCTGCATCGCAGCGGCTTCAACCGCGCGGCGGATCGCATCGATATCGTCGGGCGTGAGGCTTTTGCCGAGTTGCGCCGCGGTGCCTTGCAGCACTTTCTCGATGCGCAGTCCGAGCAGCGGCAACACCACCGGCTCGACATCCGTGCCGGGCCAGCGCGTTTCGAGTTCACGCACCAGCATGCGCGCCGCCACGGCTTCGCTGTCGATCAGCACACCATCGCAATCGCAGATCAGCGCGAAATTAGCCACTGTCGTGCTTCCACTCGTGCCTGCCGTCATTTGACCGCCCCGAACGTGAGGCCGCGCACCAGTTGCTTCTGCGACAGCCAGCCGACAATCAGGATCGGCGCGACCGCCAGCAGCGAAGCGGCGGACAGCTTGGCCCAGAAGAGGCCCTCAGGACTCGAATAGGAGGCGATGAACACGGTCAGCGGCGCGGCGTTCGAGCTCGACAGGTTGATGCTCCAGAATGCTTCGTTCCACGACAGGATCACGAGCAGCAACGCGGTGGACGCGAGCCCAGGCAGCGACATCGGCATCAGCAGATAGACGATTTCCTGCCACGTCGCCGCGCCGTCGATCCGCCCAGCTTCGAGAATGTCGCGCGGAATTTCGGCGAAGTACGTGAACGACATCCACACCGCAATCGGCAGATTGATGAGCGTATAGACGATCACCAAACCCGACACCGTATCGAGCAGCCCGCTGTTTTTCCACAGCAGATAGATCGGCACCAGCACGCCGACCGACGGCATCATCTTGGTCGAGAGCATCCACAGCAGCACTTTCTGCGTGCGGCGAGTCGGAAAAAACGCCATCGCATACGCGGCCGGCACGGCGAGAAGCAGGCACAGAATCGTCACGCCCGCGGAGATCAGCACCGAATTCCACGCGAACGAAAAGTAATTGCTGCGCGCGAACACCTCGCGAAAGCTGTCGAGCGTCGGGATGAAAAACAGCGACGACGAATACGCCTGCTGTTCCGTCTTGAATGCGGTGATCGTCATCCAGAAGATCGGAAAGAACAGCAGCAACGCAACGAGCCATGCGATCACGCCGGGAATGGCGCGGCGAATCGCGGCGAACGGCGACTTCGCCGGCACGGTCATGGCAGTCGAACTCGACACCGGGTTGGAGGCGACATGGCTCATTTTTCGTACTCCCCTTTCAGGTTCTTCGCGAGCATCCGCACGAGGAAGAACGACACGATATTGGCCAGCACGACAGCGAGAATGCCGCCCGCGGAGGCGAGACCGACGTCGAACTGTTGCAGGCCCAGCGAATAGATCAGGTACGACAGGTTGGTGGTCGCGGTGCCCGGACCGCCGCCCGTGGTCGTATAGATTTCGGCGAAGATCGACAGCAGGAAAATCGTTTCCATCATCACCACTACCGCGATTGCCCGTTTCAGGTGAGGCAGCGTGATGTAGAAAAACATCGAGAACGGACCCGCACCGTCGATGCGCGCTGCTTCCTTCTGCTCCTGATCGAGCGACTGGATCGCTGTGAACAGAATCAGGAAAGCAAATGGCAGCCACTGCCACGCAACGATCATGATCACGGCAAAGAGCGGATATTCAGCGAACCAGTCGATCGGCGTCATGCCCATCGCACGCATGCCCTGCGCGATCAGGCCATACACCGGATGCAGGATCATGTTCTTCCAGATCAACGCGCTCACAGTCGGCATCACGAAGAACGGCGCAATGGCGAGCAGCCGCGCGATACCCTGCCCGTAGAACTTGCGATCGAACAGGATCGCCATCAGCACGCCGCCGACCACCGTGATCAGAAGCACCGAGATGATCAGTTCCAGCGTGTGTCCGATCGAAGGGCCGAACGACGGATCGCTGGCCAGATACTTATAGTTGTCGAAACCCGCGAAGCCCTTGAGGTCCGGGTTCAACAGGTTATAGCGCGAGAACGAAAACCAGATCGTCATCGCGAGCGGAATCGCCATCCACAGCACCAACACCGCGACCGACGGCGAGACTAGCCAGCGGGCGGAATTGGCCTTGCGAGTTTCGCGTTCTTTTTCTGTCTGGGGATGGGCATGCATGAGAGGCAGGCGCAAAGGACGCATGATTGACCACCTGTTCGGTAATGCGCGAGCCGCTGCCTGGAATCGCATGAAACCCGCGACGACACCCTGCGATGTCGCGGCGCATGCGCAGGCGGAGACGGCCCGCTGTGCTGCGTGGGCCGGCTGACGGGCGTCAGCCGGCGCGTGCCACGTAACTCGAGTGGCTTACTTCTGGTAGCCGGCCTGCTTCACCGCACGATCCGCCGTGGCGTTGCCCGCTGCCAGCGCCTGGTCGACCGTCATCTGACCGGCAATCGCACCGGAGATGCTCTGACCGACCACCGTGCCGAACGACTGGAACTCAGGAATCCCGACGAACTGCACACCGGTGTACGGCACCGGCTTGAGCGTCGGATGATCCGGATCTGCCGTTTCGATCGCCTTCAGCACGAAGTCGCCGAACGGCGCGGCTTGCTTGTACTCGGGGCGAGCGTACGTGGATTGACGCGTTCCCGGCGGCACCGAGGCCCAGCCTTCGTCCTTCGCGACCAGTTCAATGTACTGCTTCGACGTGGCCCACGTAATGAACTTCTTCGCCGCGTCGGTCTGCTTCGACGATTTCGGAATCGCCAGCGCCCAGGCCCATAGCCAGTGCGATCCCTTCGGCGTGACCGCGATCGGCGCCGCGGCAAACCCCACCTTGTCGGCGATCTGCGATTGCTGCTTGTTGTAGAGCATGCCGGCCGCGACCGTCGCGTCGATCCACATCGCGCACTTGCCGGACGACATCAGCGTGAGATTCTCGTTGAAGCCGTTCGAGCTCGCTCCCGGAGGGCCGTCTTTCTTCAGCAGGTTGACGTAGAAGGTGATCGCCTTCTTCCATTCCGGCGAGGTGAGCTGCGCGTTCCACTTCTCGTCGAACCAGCGGCCGCCGAAGGTATTCACCACCGTCGTGCCGTAAGCCATGTTCTCGCCCCAGCCCGCCTTGCCGCGCAGGCAGATGCCGTAAATGCCGTTGGCCTTGTCGGTAAGCTTGTCGGCGAATTGCGCGATCTGGTCGTAAGTGGGCTGATCGGGCATCTTCAGACCTTTGGCCGCGAACAGGTCTTTGCGGTAATACGTCATCGAGCTTTCGACGTAGAACGGCAGCGCATACAACTGGCCGCCGCTAGAGAGGCCATCGCGGGCGGTCTTCACGACGTCGTTCAGATCGTAATCGGCGGGCAGATTGGTGAGCGGCGTGAGCCAGCCACGCTTGCCCCATTGCGGCGTTTCGTACGCGCCGATCGTCATCACGTCGAACTGGCCGCTGCCGGTCGTGATGTCGGTGGTGGCGCGCTGACGCAGCACGTTTTCTTCGAGAATCACCCAGTTCAGCTTGATGTCCGGATTCGCCTTTTCGAATTCGGGCGAGAGCTTCTTCAGCTCGATCATGTCCGGATTGTTCAGCGTGGCGATCGTCACCGTGGCCGCCGACGCGTTCAATGCAAAGCATGCGACAGCGCCGGCACTGACCGCCTTTAGCGTGGATTTGAGGGCTGGCTTCATGTTGTCTCCTTTCTCGTACGTTATGTAGTGCAGCGTTTGTTCTACGAAAATGACGATGAACGGCGCGGGTTCAACTCATCCAGTTGCCGCCGTCGACATTCAGGGTTTGCGCAGTGATGTAGTCCGCGTCCGCCGACGCGAGGAACAGGGCGGCGCCGGTCAGATCGTCCGGCACACCCATGCGGCCGAGCGGCACCGCTTCGCCGACCAGGCGTTTCTTCTCGCCGAGCGGACGGTTTTCATAGCGGGCGAAGAGCGCGTCGACTTCGTTCCACATCGGCGTATCGACGACGCCCGGCGCAATGCCGTTCACATTGATCTTGTGCGGCGCGAGCGCCAACGCCGCGGATTGCGTGTAGCTCAGCACGGCGGCCTTGGTCGCGCAGTAGTGTGAGACGAGCGCCTCGCCGCGCCGGCCGGCTTGCGACGACATATTGATGATCTTGCCGCCGCGGCCCTGCTCGACCATCTTCCGCGCGACGGCTTGCATCAGGAAGAACATGCCCTTCACGTTGACCGCGAAGAGGCGGTCGAACACGTCCCAGGATTCGTCGAGGATCGGGCGCATATCGAAGAGCGCCGCGTTGTTGAACAGAATGTCGATCTGGCCGAAACGCTCCAGCGTGCTCGCCACGATGCGTTCGATATCGTCGCGGCGCGTGACGTCGGCGCTCACGGTCAGCACGCGATCGCCGTATGCGGCGCGTAGCGCGTCGCCGAAACTGTCGGCCGGCTTTACGTCGACCAGCACGCATTTCGCGCCTTCATCCAGATATCGTCGAGCCACGGCTTCACCGATTCCGCTTGCCGCACCCGTCAGAATGGCCACCTTGTCTTGCAATCGTGCCGCCACTGCTTGTCTCCGGTTCGTTTCGCTTCTTGAGGCGCGGTGAGCGAACGCTCGTTGCGCGAACAATTGCTCTGTTTGTGATCGAATGATCGGATACGCACCGGGTCATGTCAAGGCGCCCGAGCAGATTTCGATGGTGCAGCGCGGCAGGAGATCCGCAAATTTTTTTGCTGCCTCGAATCGCTAATACAGAAAATCGAAGCGAGCCAATCTGCTTTCCGCGAACCTCGCTGACAAAAAATCGAGATACGTTATATCATTGCGACCTCGCTTCGCTTCGAAGCCTTGCCGCTTGATCGCCTTTCCGTCAGGAGCACCTTGCCGATGGCTACATCGATTGCAGAACGCCATGCCGTGCGGCTCGCGCATGCCGACGCGCACGCCACGTTGCACGGACTCGCGCTGACGCCGCTGCGTCGCCAGGTGTATGCGGCGATCGTCGCCAGCGAGCGGCCGGTCGGCGCTTACGAACTGCTTGACGCGCTCGAGCCGCAGCGCGGCCGCATGCCGCCCACGACCGTCTACCGCGCGCTGGACTTTCTGCTCGCGCATGGCTTCGTCCATCGGATCGAATCGAAGAACGCGTTCGTGGCCTGCTGCGAAGTCGGCGTGCCGCATCGCAGCCAGTTCCTGATGTGCGACCGCTGCGGCGCGACCGTCGAGATTCCCGGCGACGACCTCGCCGAACAGTTGTCGCATAGCGCGCCGGCACACGGCTTCGAAGTGCATCGCCAGGTGGTCGAACTGAGCGGGCTATGCGCGCGGTGTGCGCGCGGCGCGCGCCCCGCCGGTGCTTCGGCATGAAGCGATGCGCCAGACCAGCCGGCATGAAGCCGGCGCGCCCTTCCCAACGTTTGTGATTCTTTCAACTCTCACGCAGCAGGACACAACAATGCAGAAATTCGGCTCGGTATTGAATGGGGCGCACCGTGCGCTGAAGTTGTCGAAGCATGTCGCCGTGAGCGCCGCCGTGCTCGCGTTCGGCCATGCCGCAATGGCCGCGGATGCCAGAATTCCAGTGGTCGCGGCGGAGAATTTTTACGGCGACGTGGTGCAGCAACTAGGCGGCGATCGCGTCGACGTGACGAGCATTCTCAGCAATCCGGATCAGGACCCGCATCTGTTCGAAGCCAGCCCGAAGACGGCGCGTGCGTTGCAGCATGCAAGCCTTGTGGTCTACAACGGCGCCGACTACGATCCGTGGATGGCAAAATTGCTGGCGGCGTCGAAGGGCACGAAGCGCGTCACGATCGTCGCGGCGGACCTCACGGGCAAGAAGAGCGGCGACAATCCGCACCTCTGGTACGACCCGGCGACCATGCCGAAAGTGGCGCGCGCGGTGAGCGAAGCGCTCGTCGCGGCTGACCCGGCGCACAAGTCGGCGTACGATGCGAACCTCGCGAAGTTTCTCGATTCGCTAAAGCCGGTCGACGCCAAGGTCGCCGAGCTGCATGGCCGCTACGCGGGCGTGCCGGTCACGGCAACCGAGCCGGTGTTCGGCTATATGTCCGACGCGGTGGGCCTGACAATGCGTAATCTGCGCTTCCAGCTCGCCACCATGAACGACACCGAAGCCAGCGCGGCCGATATCGCCGCATTCGACGGCGATCTACGCGAGAGGCGCGTACGTGTTCTGATCTATAACAGCCAGGCAACCGAGGCCCTGACCAAACGCATGTTGAAACTCGCGCAGCAATCCAGGGTGCCGACCATGAGCGTCACCGAGACCGAGCCGGCTGGCAAGACCTATCAGACGTGGATGCTGTCGCAGCTCGACGCGCTGGGCAAGGCGCTGGCCGCGGGCGAGGCAAGCGGCACGAGCGGCGCCGGCGGCGCGGGCGGCGCGAATGCGGCGGCGCCAGCCGCGAAAGGAAAAACTCAATGACTCTGACTGGCCGCGGCGCATCTGCGCGCGCCCCCACCACCGCACCCGTGCTCGAACTCGAGCAGGTGACGCTCGAACTCGGCGAGCGCACGATTCTGCGCGATACCGGCTTCGTGGTGAATCAGGGCGAATTCATCGGCGTGCTCGGGCCGAACGGCGCGGGCAAGACGACGCTGATGCGCGCTGTGCTCGGTCTCGTGCCGGCCGCCCACGGCGTGATCCGCGTGCTGGGCCAACCGGTCGAGCGCGGCAATGCGTCGATCGGCTATATGCCGCAAACGCGCAGCGCGCTCGCCGGACGCCGCGTGCGCGGCCGCGATTTCGTCGCGATGGCCGCCGACGGTCATCGCTGGGGCTTGCCGTATGCGGACGCCGCCACCCGCGCCGATGTCGAACGCGTGCTGGATCTGGTGGGCGGGCGCAAGCTGGCTGAGCGGCCGTTGTCCGAGCTGTCGGGCGGCGAGCGCCAACGGCTGCTGCTCGCGCAATGCCTGCTCGGCAACCCGAAACTGCTGTTGCTCGACGAACCGCTGATCAGCCTCGACCCGCATCATCAGAAGAGCGTGGTCGAACTGGTGCGGCGCGTGCAGCGTGAACTCGGCATCGCCGTCCTGTTTTCAGCGCATGAGCTGAATCCGCTGCTGAACTCGATCGATCGCGTGCTGTATCTCGGCAGCGGCGTAGCAGCGCTCGGCACCGTCGACGAAGTGATCACCCGCCCGGTGCTGTCGCGTCTCTACGGTTCGCCGATCGACGTGATGCGCGTGAACGGCCGCATCTTCGTGATGTCCGGCGACGTCGAAGTCGAGAAACACGATCACGAGCACGAACACGACGAAAGCGGCGGCCACAGCCACTCGCACGCTCATCCACAGGCGCATGGCCACTCGCACGGCCACTCACATCAGCACGACTCAAGCGACGGACACACGCACGATGTTTGAATACGATTTCATGGTGAACGCATTCGCGGCGTCGGGGATCGTCGCGGTGCTGGCGGGCGTGGTCGGGTATTTTCTGGTGATGCGCGGACAGACCTTCGCGGGCCACGCGCTCTCGCACGTCGGCTTCACCGGCGCGACCGGCGCGGTGCTGATCGGCATCTCGCCGATCTGGGGGATGATCGGCTTCACGCTCGCGGCAGGCGTCGGCATGGGCGCGCTCGGCGAACGCCTCGCCGGACGCGATGTGGCGATCGGCGTGATTCTCTCGCTGTCGCTCGGCTTCGGCTTGCTGTTTCTGCACTTCTTCACCGCGTACGCAACCCAGGTCACCGCGCTGCTGTTCGGCAACGTGCTCGGCGTGAACGCGTCGACGCTCGTGGTGCTGGCGGCGCTGGGCGTGGTGAGCCTGCTCGCGCTCGCGGCGATCATGCGGCCGCTGCTGTTCGCTTCGTTGCAGCCGGAACTGGCCGAAGCCAAGGGCGTGTCGTTGCGCCTCGTGTCCGTGCTGTTTCTGGCGATTGCGGCGCTGGCCGTGGCGGCGTGTACGCAGATCGTCGGCGTGCTGCTGGTGTTCACGCTGATGGTCGGCCCGGCCGCCGCCGCGCAAAACGTGACGACGCGCCTGTCGGCCGGCCTCGTGCTCGCCGCCGTGTTTGCGCTGCTGCAGGCGTGGCTCGGTCTGACGCTAGCGTTCTACACCGACTGGCCGACGAGCTTCTGGATCACCGTGCTGTCGGCGCTGGTGTACGGCGGGAGTTTGTTGAAACGGCGTTGAAGCAAGACGAAAACGAGGACGAAGGCGGCGGAGCATCCGCACGCCGCCTTCTCCCTGCGAAAGACTTCAGCCGAGCAGCACCTTCGCGTGATGCGCGAGATGATCCTCGATGAACGTGGAGATGAAATAGTAGCCGTGGTCGTACCCCGCGTGCCGGCGCAGCGTCAGCGGCTGACCCGCGGCCTGGCAGGCGGCTTCGAACACGTCCGGATTGAGTTGCTCCGCGAGGAACTGATCCGCGAGGCCCTGATCCACCAGAATCCCCTCCGCAAACTTGCGCGACGCCTGCGCGACCAGCTCGCTCGCGTCGTACTGCTTCCACGCTTCGCGGTCTGCGCCCAGATAACCGCTGAACGCTTTCTCACCCCACGGGCAACGCGTCGGCGCGGCGATCGGCGCGAACGCCGATACCGACCGATAGATCTCCGGATTGCGCAGCGCCAGCATCAACGCGCCGTGACCGCCCATCGAATGCCCGAAGATGCCGAGACGCGCGCCGTCTACCGGCAGATTCGCGAGCACCGTTTCGCGCAGTTCGTCACGCACGTACGAGTACATGCGATAGTGCTGCGCCCACGGCTGCTGCGTGGCGTCGACGTAAAAGCCCGCGCCCACGCCGAAGTCCCACGCCGCGCTTTCACCCGGCACGCCCGCACCGCGCGGACTGGTGTCCGGCGCGATGAGCGCAATGCCGTGCTGCGCCGCGAAGCGCTGCGCGCCGGCTTTGACCGGAAACGTCTCTTCCGTGCACGTGAGACCCGCGAGGTAGAACAGCGCGGGCACGTTCGCATTGGCCTGCAAGGCCTGCGGCGGTAGATAGATGGAGAAGCGCATCGGCAGGCCGATGGTCTGCGAGTCGTGCCGATAGATGCGCTGCTCGCCGCCGTGACAGGCGTGCGACGACAGAAGTTCAAGCATCGCCATGCTCCTCGTTGTGCCGCATTGGATTAGTACAGCACGACCGAGCGGATCGACTCGCCCTTCTTCATCAGATCGAAGCCTTCGTTGATGCGTTCGAGCGGCAGACGGTGCGTGATCAGGTCGTCGATATTGATCTTGCCTTCCATGTACCAGTCGACGATCTTCGGCACGTCCGTGCGTCCGCGCGCGCCGCCGAACGCCGAGCCTTTCCATTCGCGGCCCGTCACCAGCTGGAACGGACGCGTGCTGATCTCCTCGCCCGCCGCCGCCACGCCGATGATGAACGACTGGCCCCAGCCCTTGTGCGTGCACTCCAGCGCCTGACGCATCACCTTGGTGTTGCCGATGCACTCGAACGAATAGTCCGCGCCGCCATCAGTGAGTTGCACGATGTGATCGACCACGTTCTCCACTTCGGTCGGGTTGATGAAGTGCGTCATGCCGAACTTCTTCGCGAGTTCGACGCGGCCCGAATTGATGTCCACACCGATGATCCTGTCCGCGCCGACCATTTTGGCACCCTGGATCACGTTCAGGCCGATGCCGCCGAGACCGAACACCACCACGTTCGCGCCGGCCTCGACCTTGGCCGAATACACGACCGCGCCCACGCCCGTCGTCACACCGCAGCCGATGTAGCAGATCTTGTCGAAGGGCGCGTCTTCACGCACCTTGGCGACCGCGATTTCCGGCACGACGATGTAGTTCGAAAACGTGGACGTGCCCATGTAGTGGAACAAAGGCTTGCCGTCGATCGAGAAACGCGAGGTCGAGTCGGGCATCAGACCCTTGCCCTGCGTCGATCGGATTGCCTGACAGAGATTGGTCTTGCGCGACAGGCAGAACTTGCACTGCCGGCATTCCGGCGTGTAGAGCGGAATGACGTGGTCGCCCTTCTTCAGCGTGCCGACACCCGGCCCGGTGTCGACGATCACGCCCGCGCCTTCGTGGCCGAGAATCGCCGGGAAAATGCCTTCCGGATCCGCGCCGGAGAGCGTGTAGTAATCGGTATGGCAGATGCCCGTGGCCTTCACTTCGATCAGGACTTCACCGGCCCGCGGACCTTCCAGATCGACTTCCTCGATCGTCAACGGGGCGCCGGCTTTCCATGCGATTGCTGCTTTGGTCTTCATCGTGAATGCTCCTGTGAGTCTGTCAATGCAAGGCGCGTTGCGTGCCCGGAACCCCGCGGCGCGCACGTGCTGCGATTCGGTACTGCGGTTGATGCGTGTGCCGCACCAGGGGCAAAGCCTGTTGCCGCCACCCGGCGCAGTGCGCCGAGCTACACGTTAGCGCGCGAAACACGTAATGGTATTGCAAAGTGCGTCACTGCATTGTCTGAACCTGATATGAAAACGCTCACCGCGAATGCGTGCCGTCGAACCATGTTTCGACGCGCCCATAGAGATCGAGAAAGCGCGCGTAGCGTTCGGCGAGCGCCGCATCGCCTCGCGGACCGGCGACACGCGTCGCGCCGGGCGCGAGCGCGGCGAGATCGCGCGCGTGCCAGTGCCCGCTCGCAAGGCCGCCGAGAATGGCCGCGCCGCGCGGCGCGGCGTTCGGACAATCGACCGCGTGCAGTTCGACGTTCAACGCATCGGCGAGCAACTGCCGCCAGTGCGCGTCGATGGAACCGCCGCCCGCCAGCTTCAATGCCGTCACCGTCGCGCCGCTCGCGCGAATCGCGTCGAGGCCGGCGCGCAACGAGAACGCGACGCCTTCGAACGCGGCGCGCATCATCGTGCCGCGCGTGTGATCGAGGGCAAGGCCGAGCCAGCCGCCGCGCGCCATCGGGTTGAGCCAGGGCGTGCGTTCGCCCGTGAGATAAGGCAGAAACGTGAGGCCCGACGCAGCCGTTGTGCTCGCGCCGGCTGCGTCGCCGAACGCGTCACGATACGCATCGGCCCATTCATACGACAGCCAGCCGCGTACCCGTTCGAGCGCAATGCCGACGTTCTGCATTGCCGCCATCCGGTACCAGTGGTCGCTCGCCGCCCGATAGCGATGCAAGCCTCTGGCCGCCGCAGGCGCACACTCGGCCAGTACGACGATTTGTCCGCCGGTGCCGGTGGTCAGCAAGGCGTCGCCGTCGTGCGCGAGTCCGCTGCCGAGTGCGGCGCACGGCGTATCCGCTGCGCCCGTCGCGAGCACGATGCCGGGGCGCAAACCCAGAGCCTGTGCCGCCTTTTCCGATAGCACGCCACCCGCGGCATAAGACGGCGCCAGCGGCGCGAACCACGCGCGCGGAATACCGAGCCGATCGAGTAGCGCCGCGTCCCACATGCCCGCTGGATCGGCGAGCGCGGTGGCGCAGGCATCGGACGGATCGGTCACGACAGCGCCGCCCAGCGCGACGCGCAGCCAGTCTTTCGGTTGCAGCGCCCAACGCGTGCGGCTCGCGGACTGCGGTTCGTGCAACACGATCCAGCGCAGCAGCGGACCGGCCATGCCCGGCGCAACCGGATTCGGCTGCGGCTCGGGCCACGCGTCGAGCAAGGCCAGCGCGCGGGTGTCGGGCCACAGCATGGCGGGCCGCACGGCCTCGCCCGCCTCGTCGATCAGCACGACGCCGTGCATCTGGCCGGAAAAGCCAATGGCCCGCACCTCGCGGCGCAGACCGTCCGGCAGACGTGCGGCGGCTTCGCACAGCGCGCGCCACCACGTTTGCACCGACGTCTCCGCCCAACCCGCATGCGGCGTTTCGATTGCATAAGCGACGCTCGCCACCGCCTGCTCGCGACCGTTTTCGTCGACGATCGCCACTTTGAGAGAGCCGGTGCCCAGGTCGATGCCGAGAAAACTCATGGATGATTGAGCGTGAAATTGGGAATCGAGATGAACACGCGAAAGCGTGCCCGAAAGCTGTATTTTTTCACCGGCGTACTGCTTCGGCAAAGCGCGCAAACGCATGCCGACAATCCCGGATCGCGGGTTAACCCACCCGCGCCGCAAGCCGCATCAAAACAGGACTATGCGGCGAGCGGGATACACCTCATTGATTCTCACACATATCACGCGAAGCCGGGCTTGCGCGACACACGGCCTCGCGTCCCCCCTGCAAGGGGCTGACCGCCAATGAACCCGGTCCGCACATTGATATTGGCTTTCAAAAGGCGCGCACGCATATCGTCACCGGGAATGCCGGAATAGGCTCCAGCGGTCTTGTTGCGCCTTTTCGTCCCCGATACCTTGGAGCCATCCCAAAAACGAGATGGTGGAGACAGACGATATGCAATCGAACGCGGTTCACCCGTGCGACCAGCGACTGCCCGCAGGCCAGTTGCTCACCCTCGGCATTCAGCACGTTCTGGTGATGTACGCCGGCGCGGTCGCCGTCCCGCTGATCATCGGCGCGGCGCTCAAGTTGCCGAAGGACCAGATCGCCTTCCTGATCAGCGCTGACCTGTTTTCCTGCGGCATCGCCACGCTGATCCAGACACTCGGCCTGTGGATCTTCGGCATCCGTCTGCCGGTCATCATGGGCTGCACGTTCGCGGCCGTCGGGCCGATGGTCGCGATCGGCACCAATCCCTCGCTCGGCATTCTCGACATTTTCGGCTCGACGATTGCGGCCGGTGTGGTCGGGATCCTGCTCGCGCCGGCGGTCGGCAAGTTGCTGCGGTTCTTTCCGCCGGTCGTGATCGGCGTGGTGATCTCGGTGATCGGTCTGTCGCTGATGGAAGTCGGCATCAACTGGGCGGCCGGCGGCGTGGGCAATCCCGATTACGGCAATCCGGTCTATCTCGGCCTCTCGCTGATCGTGCTGATGCTGATCCTGCTGATCAACAAGTTCGCCCGGGGCTTCCTCGCCAATATCTCGGTGCTGCTCGGCATTGTCGCGGGCTTCGTGATCGCGCTGGCGCTCGGCCGCGTCAATATGGAAGGCGTGACGCACGCACCGTGGGTCGGCTTCATCATGCCGTTCCACTTCGGCCTGCCGCACTTCGACCCGCTGTCGATCGCGACGATGGTCACCGTGATGTTCGTCACCTTCATCGAATCGACCGGCATGTTTCTCGCGGTCGGCGACATGGTGGACCGCCCGGTCGATCAGAAGACGCTGGTGCGCGGCCTGCGCGTAGACGGCCTGGGCACGCTGATCGGCGGCATCTTCAACTCGTTTCCGCATACCTCGTTCTCGCAGAACGTCGGCCTGATCGGCGTGACCGGCGTGAAGAGCCGCTTTGTCTGCGCGATGGGCGGCGTGATCCTGGTGCTGCTGGGCCTGTTCCCGAAGATGGCGCAGGTGGTCGCGTCGGTGCCGGCCTTCGTGCTCGGCGGCGCGGGCATCGTGATGTTCGGCATGGTTGCGGCGAACGGCATCAAGGTGCTCTCGAAGGTCGACTTCGTGAAGAACCACCACAACCTGTTTATCGTCGCGGTCAGTATCGGCCTGGGTCTCGTGCCGGTGGTGTCGCCGCACTTCTTTTCGAAGCTGCCGCCGGCGCTCTCGCCGCTGCTGCATAGCGGGATTCTGCTGGCTTCCGTGTCGGCGGTCGTGCTGAACCTGATCTTCAACGGCGTGAAGAGCGAGAAGAAGGCACGCTGCGAGATTCGCAGCGCCGGACACGATTTCGACGGACGCGGCGGCAACGAACCACGACGCGACGAGATGCTGCGCGCAGCGGACCTGCACTGAACGGCACGCAATCCGGCGCCGCGCGAGCAATGTCGCGCGAGCGCCGTGCATAAAAAAACGCCACGGCATGCCGTGGCGTTTTTCATGTGACTGGCCCCGCAGAACGGTTTTACTGAAACAGAAACCCGCCTTGCGCGCCTGAAGCTACAGGACTCAACCCGCCGTAGCGGCCGAAGCCGCCACCGGCGCACTCGCCGCACCGTAGTCGACCGGCGCGTCGGCCGGCCGCGGCTGATCGCCGTTGTGCTCGACCCAGCCGCCGCCCAGTGCCTGATACAACGTCACGAGGTTCTGCAGACGTTCCATCCGGGCCGTGACCAGCAACTGCTGCGACGAATACAGATCCGTCTGCGCGGTCAGCACCGACAGATAACTATCGACGCCATTCGTATAGCGCAGATTCGACAGATCCAGCCGGCGTTGTTCCGCAAAAGTATTGCGCTCCAGCGCCTGGATCTGCTGATCGTACGTGCCGCGTGCCGCCAGGGCGTCTGCCACTTCGCGGAAGGCCGTCTGGATCGCCTTTTCATACGTGGCGATCTGGACTTTCTTCTGGATGTTGGCGAGATCGAGGTTGGCAAGATTCTGCCCGCCTTCGAAGATCGGCAGCGTGATCGACGGCGCGAAGCTCCACGCCGCCGAACCCGGCTTGAACAACCCGCCGAGCGACGGGCTCAGCGTACCGAAGCTGCCGGTCAGCGAAACCTTCGGGAAGAACGCGGCCCGCGCCGCGCCGATGTTCGCGTTGGCGGCCAGCAGATTCTCTTCGGCCTCCATGATGTCCGGCCGGCGCGTCAGCAGATCGGACGGCAGACCCGCCGGAATATCCGTGAGCAGATTCTGGTTGTCCAGCGTCATGCCCGGCGGCAGATCGTCCGGCAACGGCTCGCCGAGAAGCAGCACGAGCGCGTTATCCGCCTGAGCCCGCAGCCGCTGCTGCTGCTGCAGGTTGGCCAGGGCCTGCTCGACCACGGTTTGCGACTGGCGCAGATCCAGTTCCGAACCCGTACCGTTGTCGAACTGCAGCTTGGCGATCCGATACGATTCCTGCGAGGTCTTCAACGTGTTCTCGGTGACCTTCAGCAGGTCGTCGAGTTCGAGCACCGTCATGTACTGGTTCGCCACCTGCGAGACCAGCGTGATTTCCGCCGCCTTGCGCGCCTGAGCCGTGGCCAGGTACTGCGCCAACGCCTGATCCTTCAGGCTCTGAATCCGCCCGAAGAAGTCGATTTCCCACGACGCGTTCAGCCCGACCGAGTACGAGTTGGAAATCGTCTGGTCGAAGAACGACAGGTCTTTAGGCGTGCGCTGCTTGGTTTGCGACGCCGAGGCGTCGAGCGTAGGCAGCAGGCCGGCGCGAACGATCCGGAACTGCGCGGCCGAAGCCTGCATGTTCAGCACCGACACGCGCAGATCGCGGTTGTTCTTCAGCGCGATCTCGATCAACCGCTGCATGCGCGGATCGACGAAGAAATCGCGCCAGCCGATATCCGCCGCGGCCTGGCCGCTCGCGGTGCGCGCGGCGCCTGTCGTGCCGGGCTGCTGCTGGCCCGGCTGGGTCGCGCCCGGTTGCGTGTCGTACACGCCGCCGGTCGGGAAGGTCGCCGTGACGGGTGCGGCCGGGCGCTCATATTTCGGCGCCATCGTGCAACCCGCCGCGAACAGCGCGACCGCCACTGCAATCAGAGAGTGTTTTTGCATCTCAGTGTCCGTCCTTGCCCGAGCCTTCATCAGCCGCCCCGCCGCCCTGGCCGTCATGCGGATGGTGCTGGTTATAGTGTGCGAGCGCCTCATCCGGGTCTTCCTTCTCGCCGCCGAACTTCGCACGGATCACGACGAAGAACATCGGGATCATGAAAATCGCGAGGAAGGTCGCCGTCAACATCCCGCCGATCACGCCGGTACCGATCGCGTGCTGGCTGGCCGAGCCCGCGCCGTTACTGATGGCGAGCGGCATCACGCCGAGAATGAACGCGAGCGAGGTCATCAGGATTGGACGCAGCCGCAGACGCGCTGCTTCCAGCGCGGCCTCGACCGGCCCCATGCCTTCACTCTGCTGCAGTTCGCGGGCGAATTCCACGATCAGAATCGCGTTCTTCGCCGACAGGCCCACGGTGGTCAACAGACCCACCTGGAAGAACACGTCGTTCTCGAGCCCGCGCAGCGTGGCGGCCAGCAGTGCGCCGATCACGCCGAGCGGCACCACCATGATCACCGAGAACGGGATCGACCAGCTTTCATACAGTGCCGCGAGACACAGGAACACGACGAGGATCGAGATGCCGTACAGAATCGGCGCCTGCGAACCGGACTGGCGCTCCTGCAGCGACAGGCCCGTCCATTCGTAGCCGACACCCGCCGGCAGCTTCGCCACCAGGGCTTCCATCGCCGTCATGGCCTGACCGGTCGACTTGCCCGGTGCCGCCGCGCCCTGGATTTCCACCGCGGAAATACCGTTGTAGCGTTCCAGCTTCGGCGAACCGTAGGTCCACGTGCCGCTCGCGAACGACGAGAACGGCACCATGTTACCCGCGCCATTACGCACGTACCACGCGTTCAGGTCTTCCGGTTTCATGCGGAACGGCGCGTCGCCCTGCAAATACACCTTCTTGATCCGGCCGTCGGTATCGAGGAAGTTGTTCACGTACTGCGACGCCCACGCGATCGAGAACGTCTGGTCGATCGCGGACAGCGACACGCCGAGCGCCGAAGCCTTCTCGTGGTCGATATCCACCTTGAACTGCGGCGTGTCGTTCAGGCCGTTCGGACGCACCTGAGCCAGCGTCGGATCTTTCGCCGCCATGCCCAGCAACATATTGCGTGCTTCCATCAGCTTTTCGTGACCGACGCCCGCGCGATCCTGCAATTCGAAGTCGAAGCCCGCGGCGGTGCCGAGTTCAGGAATCGACGGCGGATTCACCGGATACACCAGCGCGTTCTTGTAGCTGCCGAAGTGCATGAAGAGACGGCCCACCAGCGCCTGCACCTTCTGGTCCGAGTGCTGACGTTGCGCGTAATCCTTCATGCGCACGAACACGAGACCCGCATTCTGGCCGCGACCGGCAAAGCTGAAGCCGTTCACGGTAAAGGTCGATTCGACGATGCTCTTCTCGGTGTTGAGCAGATAGTCGGACACGTCCTTCAACGCGCGCGCCGTGGTTTCCTGCGTCGAGCCCGACGGCGTTTGCACCAGCACGAACATCGTGCCCTGGTCTTCGTCAGGCAGGAACGACTTGGGCAACTTCACGAACAGCAGGCCGACCGCGAAAATCACTACCATATAGATGATCAGCCAGCGGCCCGAGCGCTTGATCACGTGGTGCACGCCGGAGTGATACTTGTCGCGGCTCTTGTTGAAGGTGCGGTTGAACCAGCCGAAGAAACCGGTGGTTTTTTCCTGATGACCCTTTTCGATCGGCTTGAGGATCGTCGCGCACAATGCCGGCGTCAGAATCAACGCCACCAGCACGGACAGCACCATGGCCGCCACGATCGTCAGCGAGAACTGCCGGTAAATTGCGCCGACCGAACCGCCCGAGAACGCCACCGGCACGAACACCGCCGACAACACGAGCGCCACGCCGACCAGCGCGCCAGTAATCTGATCCATCGCCTTGCGGGTTGCATCACGAGGCGATAAGCCCTCCTCCTGCATCACCCGCTCGACGTTTTCCACCACCACGATCGCATCGTCCACCAGCAAGCCGATCGCCAGCACGAGCCCGAACATGGACAGCGTGTTGATCGAGAAGCCCACCAGCCCCATGATCGCGAACGTGCCCAGCAGCACCACCGGCACGGCGATCGTCGGGATCAGCGTGGCGCGCAGGTTCTGCAGGAACAGGTACATGACCAGGAACACCAGCACGATACCTTCGAGCAGCGTCTTGACCACTTCTTCGATCGACAGGCGCACGAACGGCGTGGTGTCGTACGGGTACTGCACGACCAGACCGTGCGGGAAGTACTTGGACAGTTCGGCGACCTTCGCGCGCACCGCCGTGGCGGTGGCCAGCGCGTTCGCGCCGGTAGCGAGCTGAATACCGAAGCCTGCCGTAGGCTGGCCGTTGTACTTGGTGTCGAAGTTGTAGTTTTCGCCACCCAGCTCGATGCGGCCGACGTCCTTGATACGGACCTGCGAGCCGTCCGGGTTCACCTTCAGCAACACGTTGCCGAACTGTTCAGGCGTGTTCAGCAGCGTGGCTTCCGTGATGGTGGCCTGCAACACCTGGCCCGGCACCGACGGCGTGCCGCCGAGCGAACCGCCCGCGACCTGCACGTTCTGCGCCGTCAACGCCGTTTGCACATCCACCGGCGTGAGGCCGAAGTTGGTGAGCTTGTTCGCGTCCAGCCAGATCCGCATGGCGTACTGCGAGCCGAACAGCGTCACCGTGCCCACGCCGTCGATACGGCTGACCGGATCCTGAATGTTCGACGCGACGTAGTTCGCCAGGTCGTACTTGTTCATGCTGCCGTCTTCGGACACGAACGCCATGACCAGCAGGAAGCTGCTGCTCGACTTCGTGACCTTGGTGCCCAGCTGTTGCACGGCTTGCGGCAGCAGCGGCGTGGCGAGCTGCAGCTTGTTCTGCACCTGCACCTGCGCGATGTCAGGATTGGTGCCGGCCGCGAACGTCAGCGTGATGGTTGCCGTGCCCGAGTCGTCCGACGTGGACGACAGGTACAGCAAGTGGTCGAGACCACTCATCTGCTGCTCGATCACCTGCGTGACGGTGTTTTCCACCGTCTTCGCCGAGGCGCCCGGGTACGTAGCGCTGATCTGCACGGCCGGCGGCGCGATGGTCGGGTATTGCGCGATCGGCAGCGTAAAGACCGACGCGATACCCGCGAGCATCAGAATAATGGCGATCACCCATGCAAAAATCGGGCGATCAATGAAGAACTTTGCCATGAGGCGGGCTCCCTGTTATTACGCGCCCGATGCAGCGGAGGCAGGTTGAGCCATCTGCGCAGCACCGCTGGCGGCCGGCGCGCCCTGAGCGGAGGCGTCGGAAGCGGGTGTGGCGGGAAGTTGCGCGGCAACGGCCTTGACCTGCATGCCGGGTTTCGCCTTGTCGGTGCCCTGCACGATCACGCGGTCGCCCGGATTCAGGCCGCTTTCGACCACCCAGTTCGAACCATACGTGCCGGACGTAACCAGTTGACGCAGTGCGACCTTGTTGTCGTTACCGACGACCAGCGCGGTGGGCTGCCCCTTCTGGTCGTGCGTCACGCCGACTTGCGGCACCACGAGCGCGTTGTCGTTCACGCCTTCGTCGATGCGCGCGCGCACGAACATGCCAGGCAGCAGCACCCGGTCGGCGTTCTTGAAGATCGCGCGCACCGTGACCGAACCGGTGCCCTGGTCGACCGTCACGTCGGTGAACTGCAGCTTGCCCTTTTCCGAATAGGTGCGGCCGTCTTCGAGAATCAGCGACACTCTGGCGGCGTCCGGACCCGTCGTTTTCAGGCGCCCTTCCTGCATGTCGCGGCGCAGCTTCAGGCCGTCGAGGCTCGATTGCGTCAGGTCCACATAGACCGGATCGAGTGTCTGCACGGTGGCCATCAGCGTGGCGGCGCTGGCTTGCACGTAGGCGCCCGGCGTGACCTGCGAGATGCCGACCTGGCCGCTCACCGGCGACACGACGTCGGTGTAGCCCAGATTGATCTGCGCCGTGTCGACCGCCGCCTTGCCCGCTGCGACGTCAGCCGCCGCCTGGCCTTCCGCCGCGACCGCGTTGTCGTAGTCCTGCTTGCTGACCGCGTTGGCGGCAACCAGCACCTTGTAGCGATTGGCCTGCGCCGTGGTGGACACGAGATTGGCCTGCGCCTTCGCCAGCGTCGCCTTGGCGTTGTTCAACGTGGCGATGTACGGCGCCGGATCGATCTTGTACAGACGCTGACCCGCCTTGACCTGGCTGCCTTCCGTGAACTCGCGGCGCAGCACGATGCCGTCGACCCGCGCGCGCACTTGCGCGACGAGGAAGGCACTGGTGCGGCCGGGCAATTCGGTGACGACGGGGACGGCCGTCGGCTGAACTGTGACAACGCCGACTTCGGGCGTTTGGGGCGGCGGCGCAGATTGTTTTGGTCCGCACGCTGCCAGCAATACGGCAGCCGTCGCGGCACTGATTAAGCGGAATGGAACCCGTTCGACGCGCATGGAGCGACCTCTGTCTAAGACTGAGAGAATGAAAAAGTGCGAGCATCCCTACGCCGGGGACAGCAGCGCACGCATGCGTCTCGCGACGCCTGACCGGATGCCCGTGGACGCAAACCGAACCTGCAGGGCATCCTGAACGAAATGCGCCATACCGGGGAAATGCCGCACGGCGCCGCCCATTCCGGCACGGCGCAAAGAGCGTTTTGAAAGGCAACAGTGACGGATATTAACGTTTCGTCACGGCTTGGGCTATCCGATCGTGGGATGCTATTATATATACATTCACGAATGCATGTAAAAGTGCGTTTACATCGCTTGCAGGCGGGGGGCTTGCAAGATCGCTTCACAATTCGCTCAGGCGTAGATGGATTGTCATCGGGCGTACTTAAAAGCGCCTGAGACCCCCACAATCAGGGCAGGCATTCCTACATGGTCCGTAGAACCAAAGAAGAGGCGCTGGAGACGCGCAATAGCATTCTCGACGCGGCCGAGCGCGTTTTCTTCGAGAAGGGCGTTTCGCGCACGTCGCTTGCCGACATCGCGCAGGCCGCCGGCGTCACGCGCGGCGCGATCTACTGGCACTTCGCGCATAAAAGCGACCTGTTCACTGAAATGTTCGACCGCGTGCTGCTGCCGCTGGACGAACTCAAAGCCGCCTCGCAAGACCCCAACGAGCCCGATCCGCTCGGCCGGCTAATGGAAATCTGCACGGTCTGCCTGCGCGACACCGCGAACGATCCACGCCGCCGGCGCGTGTTCGACATCCTGTTTCTGAAATGCGAACTGGTCGAGGAAATGGGCCCGGTGATGGTCCGCTATCAGACCAACATGCGCGAAGGACTCGCGAAAATCGAAGGCGGCCTGCGCAACGCCATCTCCAAAGGGCAAATGCCCGCGGATCTGGACACGAAGCTGGCCGCGGCTATGGTGCACGCGTTTGTCAGCGGTTCGCTGCGCGACATGCTGTTCCTGCCCGACGCCACGGATTTCGGCGCTCACGCCGTGCAGATGGTGGAAGGCATGTTCGACGCGCTGAAGCTGAGCCCGGCGCTGCGCAACGGGCATGCACGGCGAACAGCCGGTGGCTAGTTACGCCGTGGCCCGTCTGGCCCGCGCCTTCTGGTTCGACGCATAGATATTGCCGCGCGCCAGCGGCGTCCCGCCCTGCACCGCCGCGATCCACTCGTCCGTGCTCGCCACCGCCGCGAAGCGCGATTGCAGCACCACGCTGAACACGCGGTGAATCTCCTCGGCGCTGGCGAACCCCGCGCTGTTCTCGTACGGCACCGAGCCGGTCGCGTCGTGCAGAAATTCGACCGCAAGCCCGGAGTGAACCGCGTGGTTGATGGTCGACGCGTCGCAGTTGTGCGTCATGTAGCCGGTGACCGTCAGCGTATCGATCTGGCGCGCGGCGAGCCAGCCGGCCAGATCGGTCCCGGTGAAGGCGCTCGGCAAGGACTTCTCCACGTAATGATCGCGCGCCCGCTCGCTCACCACCGGATGCAGTTCCGCCCCATTGCTGCCGCGCGCGAACAACGGCGAGCCGGCCGGCGCGAAGTTCTGCACGATCACCACCGGCACGCCGGCCGCCCGCGCCGCATCCATCGCACGGGCGATGTTGGCGAGCGAGCTTTGCACGTCCGGGTATTCGATCGGCAGATCGCCGGTCACGTATTCGTTCTGCACATCGATGACGATCAGCGCACGGCGCGGTGTGGTCATGGCAAGACTCCTCGGTAGAGTAAAGGGATGGGGATGGCGGGCGCCGCGCGGGCTGCTGGTCCAGTCCAGTCCAGTCCGGGTCCGGGCTTCGGGCGAGTTGCGGCGATGACGGCATTGTTCTCCCACACCCAATTCCACGACAGCGACCCGAATGACAAGATTCGCTAGAATCGGGCCATCGTCGGATCTCTTGAGGTGACTGATGGCCACGCCCGCTTCTTCCGCCGCGACGCACGGCGAACCGCCCCGTCACGTCGTCGCGGTGGTCGCGTTCGACCGCATCAGTCCGTTCCATCTGTCGGTGCCGTGCGTGGTGTTCGGCGAGGATCGCAGCGGCGGCGGCGTGCCGGACTTCGACTTCCGCGTCTGCGCTGCTGAAACGGGCGCGCTGACCACCACAGCGGGCTTTTCGATCGCCGTCACGCATGGACTCGAAGCGCTGGCCGATGCCGATACGATCATCGTGCCGAGCTGGCGCGACCCGGCCGAAACGCCGCCCGCCGCGCTGCTCGACGCGCTGCGCGCCGCCCATGCGCGCGGCGCGCAACTGGTCGGGCTATGCCTGGGCGCGTTCGTACTGGCGGCCGCCGGCCTTCTCGACGGCCGTCCGGCCTCGACGCATTGGGCATGGGCCGACGACTTCGCGCGCCGTTACCCGCGCGTGCGCCTCGACCCCAACGTGCTCTATGTCGACGACGGCAACGTGCTGACCTCGGCCGGCACCGCCGCCGGCCTCGACTGCTGTCTGCATGTGATGCGCAAGATGTGCGGCGCGCAGGTGGCCAATCACGTGGCGCGCCGGCTGGTGGTGCCGCCGCATCGGCAAGGCGGCCAGGCGCAATTCGTTCAGCAGCCCATGCCGCCGAATGTGCGCGGCGACCGGCTGTCGGGCCTGCTCGACTGGGTGAGCGGCAATCTGGCGTTGCCGCATACGCTCGATACGCTCGCCGGGCGCGCGCTGATGAGCCGCCGCACCTTTACGCGCCGCTTCCGGCTCGCCATCGGCACGACCGTAGGTGCATGGTTGCTGGCACAGCGGCTCGCACGCGCGCAGCAACTGCTGGAAAGCACCGACGAGTCGGTGGAAGCGATCGCGGGAATCGCCGGTTTCGGCTCGGCCGCTTCGCTACGGCAGCATTTCGCGGAGGCGTTCCGCACGTCGCCGTCCGCATGGCGAAGAGAGTTTCGCGGCGTGTAAGTGCACGAGTGGCACGAGTGGCACGAGCGCGCTGCTGGCGGGATCCTCTCCGACGACATTTCGTAGCAAGCCACCGGAATTTCGTAGTCGCGCTGACGCGACAGCAACTGCGCGGCGAGTCCCGCTTGTGCCCGGACGACCGAACCGCAAAAAATCAACGCTCGCTGATCCAGCGCGCGACGTACAACAGCAGCGCCACCAGAAAGATCATCGCCGCCCAGGCCCAGTTCGGGACTGCGTGCGGACTGGGCTCGTGGTGCGAGACCCCGTGCGACACGCCAGGCGAGGTGCCGTGCGACGCGCCCGCCGCACGCCCCGGCAACGCATTGCCGTGATCCGGGCGCACGCGCCGCGCCATGCCGCCGAGCGTGATCGGTCGCAGAAACACGTGCTGGCGGCGTACCGCCGAACCTCGCGCGCGATTCGGACCTTGCCCGTGCTTGGCGCGCACGACCGCGTCAAACTCGGCGAAGAAGTCGTCGGCCAGTTGATGCAGCGCGTTTTCGAGTTGACGCGTAGGCAGTTCGGCGAGCGGGCCGGACGAAGTCGCCCAGATCGTGTAATCGATCCGCGTGCCGCGCGCCTTGTCACCGCCGAGCGCGCTCTCGTCCGCGCGCACGCGCACTTCGATCTGGCCGCGCAAGGCGCCGATCCCTTCGGCGCGGGCTTTGAAATTGATGGTGCGGCGCTGCGCGTCCGCCGGTCCGGAATCCTGCCCGGCCACGTGGGCACGCGCTTCATAACGCGCGCGCAGCGGCCCGAGCGGCACGGTCATGACCAGCTCGTATTCGCCGTGCGCGAGGCGCGTGAACGACTCGCAGTTGTCGAGGCTGGCGCGTAGCAGCGCGAGGTCTTGAAGCGCCTCCCAGACGTCGGACGGCGCAAGCGGAATCCGTAACGCGTCGTTCAGTTCCATGCCAGCCTCCCCGATGAACGCGCGACAGTGGATCAGGACGTCTGATCGATGCGGTCGACGCGCGATGCGTAAAACGCGAGATACCCTTTGATCTGGACCGCCGACTCGAGCGGCGTTTCGTAACTCCACACGGCGTTTTCGATCAGGCCGTCTTCCGTACGCAGATGGAAGTACGACGCGTCGCCTTTGAACGGACAGTGCGACGTGTGCGCCGAACGTTCGAGCCGGGCCATGTTCACATCCGAACGCGGAAAATAGAACACGTCCGGCAAACCGGTTTCCGCCAGGGTCAGCCCCGCCTGCGTGTCGGCCATAGTCACACCACCGTGTATCACGCGCACCCGATGGTTGTTGCCGGTGATCACGATGGTATGCCCGCCCGTGCTCGCGCCGGGGCTTCCGTGAGGTGTCAAGGCATCGCTCATGTCTCGGCTCCGTGATGGGATGCGGTACTGCAAACAGTAAAGCCACGGGGCGTGCCCGTGGCTTCATTATCGGCCAAAGTCCGGCCGATTGCGCGGCGTTCCTGCATGGAGGATGAGGTGCGCCGCTACGTCGTGCAAACCGGCACCGCGCTTATTGCGTGTTCCAGTAGAACGCGGCCTTCGCCGTGCCCTTGGCCGGCACGGTCACCGCTTTGGACTGGTCGCGGTCCTTGTATTGCGCATGCACCGTGTAGCGGCCCGGGCGCAGTTTGACCAGCATGTAAGGTCCGCGGGACGTGGTGCTCAGCACCTCGCCGTTGTGCGCATCGACCACGCGCACATGCACGTCGGCGAGAAAGTCGGAACCGGGGCCGGTAAAGCGCAGCGACAGCGGCCACTGGCTTTGCGCCTGCTGCAGCGCCTTCGATTCGTCGAGACCGACGCCGCCCGACACGAACGAGACATCGCCTTGCTGCTGGATTTGCGGCAGACCGCCACCGTTGGCGTTGCCCGCGCTGGTTTGATCGGCGGTCGTGCCGCCGGTCGTATCGCTCGCCTGCTGCGCATACGCGCCACCCGCCAGACCGAGCGTGAGCGCTGCGCATACCGCAGCGGCTACGATCCTTCGCTGATTGCGTTGGGTTTTCATCGGTTCGCTCCTTGTTAGAACTTATGCCTGCTTATCCGGTCTCCCGCAATGGGCCCGGATCACAGCAGACGCAACGCGCGTGCCAGGCAGTCGGCGCGCCCGTCGGGAAGTCGCTGCGCGCCACGCCGGGTGGCGCACGGCATTCTTTGTCGATAGCTGCTTCCAGATGAAATTGCTGGCCCGCTGGCAGTAAATGCAACGGGCCGGCAACCATTACTTCAATTCGCGGGCGGACCAGCAAGACCGTCGGTCAAACCGCCAATCGGTTCGTCCGGCGCGCACGCCTTCTGCTCAGCCCAGATCGACCGGCACGAAGATCTGCGCGTTGTCGCGCTGGATCAGCAACGCGATGCTGTTGCCGGCACTGGCGATCATCTGCTTCAACTGGTCGACGCTCGAAATGGGCCGGCCGTTGACGGCCAGAATCACGTCGCCCGGCTGGATGCCGGCGCTTTCCGCCGCGCCGCCCGACTGCTGCACCAGCAGACCATGCGACACCGACGCACCGCTCTTCTCTTCCGGCGTCAACGGCCGCACCGCCACGCCGAGCCGGCCTTGCAACTGGGTCGGTTGATCGGCCTTGTCCGAGGCAACCTTCGCATCCGACAACGAACCGATGGTCACCTTCAGGTCCTTGGTGGCCTTGTCGCGCCACACCTGCACGGTTGCCGAGCTGCCCGGCGCCAGACCCGCGACCTGCGACGGCAGATCGGCCGAATCGCCGACCGGTTCGCCGTTCACCGACAGAATCACGTCGCCCGGCTGCAAACCGCCCTTGGCCGCGGGGCCGCCCGGATCGACCGAGCTCACCAGCGCGCCTTGCGGCTTCTGCATGCCGAACGAATCGGCGAGCGTCTGGTTCATGCCCTGCACCGCCACGCCGAGGCGGCCGCGGCTCACGTGGCCGGTCTTGACGATGTCGTCCTTCACCTTGATCGCTTCATTGATCGGGATGGCGAACGAAAGGCCCTGAAAGCCGCCCGTTTGCGAATAGATCATCGAATTGATGCCGATCACTTCGCCTTGCAGATTGAAGAGCGGGCCGCCCGAGTTGCCCGGGTTCACCGGCACGTCGGTCTGAATGAACGGCGTGTAGTTTTCGTTAGGCAGCGAGCGCGACTTGGCGCTGATGATGCCCGAGGTCACCGTGTTGTCGAAACCGTAAGGCGAACCGATCGCGACGACCCACTGGCCGACCTTGCTCTGACGCGGATCGCCGATCTTCACGGTCGGCAGGTTGCTCGCGTCGATCTTCAGCACGGCGACGTCGGACTGCTTGTCGGCGCCCACCACCTTCGCGCGGAATTCGCGCTTGTCGGTCAGCTTCACGGTGACGACGTTGGCGCCGTCCACCACGTGCGCATTGGTCAGGATGTAGCCATCGTTGCTGACGATGAATCCTGAGCCCAGGCTCGCGCTCGGCTGATCGGGCGCATCGCCGCCGTCGCCGCCCTGCATGCCCGGCATGCCGCCGAAGAAGTGCTTGTAGAACTGGTAGAACGGATCGCTGGGATCGATCGGCAACTGGTTGCCGCCGCCGTTGCCGGGATTACCGCGCAGCGCCGTCTGCTTGACGACGTACTTCGCGCTGATGTTGACGACGGCCGGCCCATAGGTTTCGACGAGGCCGGAGAAATCGGGAATGCCGGTTTTGGCGGCGGCTTCGGCGGGCATCATCGCGGCTTGCACCGGGGTAATCACCTGCGGCGTGGGCACGTCGCGATGCCCCGCCACATAGCCGGCGGAAAGCGCTACGGCGACAGCCACTGCAACAGCGCTGCGGGACAAGGTTTTCGCGTTCATCGTGTACTCCTGACTGGGAGAAGAGACTTTGGATGTCTCGAAGAGTACGTCGCATCGCTTAAAAGAGTCTTAAGCAGCGACAGATCGCTTCCGTCCTGTTTTTCAGGGCTGTTTGTGGTTCGTTTGTGGCTCGTTTGTGGCCTGCTCGAGCCCAGTTCAGGTCTCTTTACAATCAGAAAGCTCCGCCCTCAAAAGCGCACGTTGACCTGCAACCCGCCCGCCGGCGATTCGTCGAGCGACACGGCGGCGTGATGCTGCACGGCGATGCGGCGCACGATCGCGAGTCCCAGACCGCTGCCCGTCACGTCGGTACGCGCGCGATTCGCGCCGGCGCCCGCGCGATAGAAACGATCGAATACGCGATCGCGTTCGGCCGGTTCGATCCCCGGCCCGCTGTCGGCGATCCGCACGACCGGGTGCCCTTCTTCCACGCGCAGATTGACATCCACATGGCCGCCGCGCGGCGTGTATTTGGTTGCGTTGTCCACGAGATTGTTGAACATCACGCGCAGCGCGTCGGCGTCGCCGATCACGGTGGCGGACTCCGTCGCCTCGATGCCGAGATCGATGCCGCGATTCTGTGCAAGCGGCGCGTAAGCCGCCACGCACTCCTGAAGCAGCGCGCGCAGATCGATCGCGTCGGTGGCGGCGAGGCCGTCCGGTTCGGAACGCGCGAGCGCCAGCAACTGTTCGGCAAGACGCGTGGCGCGGGTCACGCCCGCCTGCAGATCGGCGAGCGCCTCGCCGCGGCCGGCTTCGTCTTTTGCGCGCGCCACCAGTTGCGCCTGGATCTGCACGGCGGCCAGCGGCGTGCGCAATTCGTGCGCAGCGTCGGCGACGAAGGCTTTCTGGATATCGAGCGCGGTGGCGAGCCGCTCCAGCAGACCATTCAGCGCACGCACGAGCGGTTGCACTTCGAGCGGCAGACGCTGGTCCGGCAATGGATCGAGCGCCTCGGGGCGACGTGCGTCGAGCGCGCTGGTCACGCGCCGCAACGGCCTGAGTCCGCGCCCGACGATCACCCACACCGCGAGCCCCAGCAACGGCAGCAGCACGATCAGCGGCCACAGCGTGCGCAGCGCGACGTTCGCGGCGAGCCGGTTACGCACGGACACCGGCTGCGCCAGTTGCACCACGTTATCGCCGACGATCGCGCCATACACGCGCCACTCGCCGCGATCCGTGTGCTCGGTCGAAAAACCGAGTTCGGCGCGTGGAGCGAGCGGTGCACGCGGACGCGAGTAGTACATCAGCACGCCATCGCGATTCCAGATTTGCAGCACGATGCCTTCGTCGCCGGTATCGCGCGAACCCAGCACCTGGGAAAACGGTTCCGACGGCAGTGCCGCGGCGATCTGCTCCAACTGGTAATCGAAAAGTTCGTTGGCTTCGGCAAGCGCCTGCCGGTAGATCAGCCAACCCGCGATGCCGACGCCGAGCAGCACCAGCGCCAGCAGCCACACCAGCAATTGACGGCGGATCGAACGCATCGGCTCAGGCGTCCTTCGCGATCATGTAGCCGAGACCGCGTACGTTGCGGATCAGATCCGCGCCGAGTTTCTTGCGCAGCGCGTGAATGTAGACCTCGACGGTATTGCTGCCGATCTCTTCGCCCCAGCCGTACATTTTTTCCTCGAGCTGGCTCTTCGAGAGCACGGCGCCGGGACGCGCGAGCAGCGCCTCGAGCAGCGCGAATTCGCGCGCCGACAACGCGACCGGCGCGCCTTCGAGCGTGACCTGATGCGAGGCGGGATCGAGCGTCAGGTTGCCGAGGCGGATGGTCGAATCGCTGCGCCCGGATTGACGGCGGATCAGCGCGCGCATGCGGGCGCCGAGTTCGTCGAGATCGAAAGGTTTGACGAGGTAGTCGTCGGCGCCGGCGTCGAGGCCTTTGACGCGATCCGCCACGGCATCGCGTGCGGTGACGATCAGCACCGGCAACGCGTGGCCGCGCGCGCGCAGCGTGCGCAGCACGTCGAGACCGTCGCGCCTGGGCAGGCCCAGGTCGAGCAGCACGAGATCGTAAGGCTGGCTCGCCGCCGCGCTGAGCGCAGACTCCCCGTCTTCCACCCAGTCGACCGCGAAGCCTTCGCCGCGCAGCGCCTTGCGCACGCCTTCAGCGATCATCCGGTCGTCTTCGACTAGCAAGATGCGCATGGTTATCCGTTCCGAATCGTTCGATGATGCCGCATTCTAGCGCCCGTCCCCGGCATGTGCGGCGCGTGGCGCATTTTCCACCGCAGCCCGGCGGCATGTCTCTACAATGGGCGCTTTGCGTCGCGCGGCCGGCGACTCGTCCGCGCACCGCGCGATGCATTGCCGCAGCCTCGATTACCGCGTGCCCCACGCCCTGACATTTTGCTTTTTTCGCCCGTCCATGACGCACGCTTTTCTGACCTCTCTCGCACGTCGCGTATTCCATGCCGCGCGCCGTCCGGGTTTCCCGTCTGCTTCCGACACGCCCAACGTTTCCACGCCTCGCCTGCCTCACTTGCCTCACTTGCCTCACTTGCCTCACTTGCCGCGCCTGCCTCGCCGGTTCGCGCCGCGCGCGAGCGGCTGGCTGCTCGCCTGCGTCGCGCTGGGCTGCGGCGCATCGCTGCCGCTCGCCGCGCAGGCTCGCGTCAAGGCCACGCATCCGAGCGTCAACGTCACGACGGTCTTGCCGCCGTCGGTGATGGCCGGCTTGCAGCGCGCACACGTGCCGTTGACGTCGATCAGCGTGGTCGTGGAGAAAGTCGGCGACCGCACGCCGATCGTCGCCCTGAACGCCGGCAAGCCGATGATGCCCGCCTCGACCATGAAGCTCGTCACCACGTACTCAGGCCTGTCGATACTCGGCCCCGAGTACCGCTGGCGCACCAGCGCCTATGCGGACGGCACGCTCGACGCCAACGGCGTGCTGCACGGCAATCTCTACATTCAGGGCACGGGAGACCCCAAGCTCGTGCCCGAAGAACTGATCGACCTCGTGCAGAAGATCCACAAGACGGGCATCAACGGCATCGACGGCGCGCTGGTGCTCGACAAGCGCTACTTCGATCCGTCCACACGCGACCTGCCGCCGTTCGACGACGACGCCACCGCGCCGTACAACGTCGGCCCCGATCCGCTGCTCTATGCGTTCAAATCGCTGTCCTTCACGCTGACGCCGTCGCCCGACGGCAGCGTGGCGATCGACGTGCTGCCCGCGCTCGCGCAGCTGCAGATCGACAACCAGATGCACGCTGTCAACGGCCCATGCCGCGGCGACGCGGCCTCCGTGTCGCCCACCGTCACGCCGCAGCCGAACGGCACTGTCGTAGCCTCGTTCGACGGCGACTATTCGGTGCGCTGCGGCCCGCGCACGATCAACGTCGCGGTGCTCGATCATTCGGCGTTTTTCGCGGGCGGTTTTCTCGCGCTGTGGCAGCAGACCGGCGGCACGTTCAGCGGCGCGACGCGCGAAGGCGCCGTACCGGTGGGCGCCAAACTGGTGGCGACACACCAGGGGCCGATGCTGTCCGACATCGTTCGCGACATCAACAAGTTCAGCAACAACACAATGGCGCGCAACCTGTTCCTGACGATCGGCGCCACCGAGGAAAAGGGACCCGCCACGCCTGCCAAATCGGCGCGCGCGATCGAAGCGTTTCTGCGCCGCGACAGCATCAACATGGAATATCTGACGCTCGACAACGGCTCGGGCCTTTCGCGCGACGAGCACATCACCGCGCTCGCGCTCGCCGATCTGCTGCAGCGGGCCAACGCGAGTCCGGTCGCGCAGGTGTTCGTGGAGTCGCTGCCGATCGCGGGGGTCGACGGCACCATGCGCAACCGGCTGACCAACCAGGGCGCGGGCGGCAACGCGCACATCAAGACAGGCACCTTGCGCGACGTGCGGGCAATCGCGGGCTATGTGGCCTCGGCGGACGGCAATAGTTACGTGGTCGTCAGCCTGATCAACGATCCGCATTCAGAAGCCGCACGCGCCGCGCACGATGCGCTGCTCGAATGGGTGTACCAGGGTCCGTCGCAAGGCTTTACCAAAGTCTCCGATCCGGTCGTCGAACCGCGTAGCAGCAAGCCCAGGAAAAACCCGCATCAGCGCGGCGCTCACTGAGTGTTCCTTCTAGCGAAGCCGCGCGCGGCAACGCCCTAAGCGTGTACGCTGTCGGGCAGTGTTTGAGGTGCGCGTAAAACGCTGGACGCGGCGCCGGGACCGCACACCGTCGATGGTCCCGCTCAAACGATAACGACAACACCGTCTGCGCACGGCGCGACGGCCAGGGACCACGGAGGAAGACACGATGCAATTCGATGCCGAATTGCTACTGCTCGGCATGGCGCCAGTCTTTCTCGCATGCATCGGCTGGGAGGCGTGGCACCTGAAGCGCGCCCGCCCGGGCGCGCAACTCTATAGCTGGCGCGACACGCTCTGCAACGCCGCGCTCGCGCTAATGCAGCAAGCCGCCGACAAGCTCGCATGGCTCGCCATCATCCCCGTCTACGCATTCTTCTACGACCACTACCGCGTTTTCACGTGGCAGGCGAGCTGGGTTTCGTTCGTCGTCCTGTTCGTCGCTCAGGATCTGCTCTACTACGTGTTTCACCGTTGCAGCCATCGTGTGCGCTGGCTTTGGGCCGCGCATGTCGTGCACCACTCGTCGGAACGCATGAATTTTTCGACCGCGTTTCGCCAGAGCCTGATGTATCCGGTTGCGGGCATGTGGCTGTTCTGGATTCCGCTTGCCGTGCTCGGCTTTCCGCCGAAGCAGATCGTCGCGATCGTGCTGATCAACCTCGGCTTCCAGTTTTTCGTGCATACGCAGGCCATCGGCAAACTCGGCTGGCTCGAATACGTGTTCAACACGCCGTCGATCCATCGCGTGCATCACGCGCGCAACGACCGCTATATCGACCGCAACTATGCCGGCGTGCTGGTGATCTGGGATCGCCTGTTCGGCAGCTACGTCGAGGAAGACCCGCGCGATGCGCCGGTCTACGGCATCGTCGAGCCGCTTCACACATACAACCCGCTAAAGGCGACGTTTCACGAATGGGTGTCGATGGCCGCCGACTTCGCGAGCGTGTCCGGCTGGCGCAACAAGTTGCGCGCGCTGTTTGCGCCGCCCGCGTGGGCCGCGGATTATCACGCGCGGCGCGGCGCCGGCGCGTTGATGTCGTGCGCGCCGGACACAAGTGAAAATTCAGGCGAAACGATTCGCGTGAAGCAGGACCATACGGCCGCGTTTCGAGCACCGCGCAGGCCGTAGAAGATTCTGTAAGCTGTCGTCACGCCGCTCAAGCGGTGGGCGCTGCCTGCAACACATGGCATAAGGGCCACACATACGAGGAGATGTAGTCAACATGAAACAAACGGCATCGAGGAAACAACATTGGCTGCGCGTGACGCAGATCGCCATCGCCAGCACGGCTTTTGCGTTGCTCGCGGCTTGCGGCGGGGGCAGCGATAACAACAATGCGAGCAGCACGCCTGCCGGCGGCGTCAAATTGCAGGTCGTGTCGTTCGGCGACAGCCTGTCGGATGTCGGCACGTATTCGCCGGTGATTCAGGGGAGCTTCGGCGGCGGCCGCTTCACGACGAACCCGGGCGAAGTGTGGACCCAGAAGGTCGCCGAGTATTACGGCGACACGTTGACACCGGCATACCTCGGCGGCTTCGGCCAGCCGCTGGTCGCGGCGGGTGGCTATGGCTACGCGCAGGGCGGCTCGGACGTCGTCAACGCCCAGGGCCAGGGTTGGGCGCCCAATAACATGGCCGCGACGACCGTGCCGGTGGTGACGCAGGTGGCCAACTATCTGGGCGCGCATACGAGCTTCAACGCGAACCAGCTCGTGCTGATAAACGGCGGCGCGAACGACATCTTCCAGTTCGCGGGGACCACCGCCAATCTGACCGCGCTCGGCACTGCGCTGCAGACGCAGTACCCGCTGCTCGTGCAGGCCGGCAAACTGCCGAACTCGCAGGCAGGTCAGGTCGCGTTCATCGTCGGCTATCTGCAGCAGCTGGCCAATCCGCAGATCGCGCAGGCCGCCACGCAGCTTGCCGCGCAAGTGCAGACCATCGTCAACTCGGGTGCGACTCACGTGGTGGTGTCGACGGTGCCGGACATCGGCAATACGCCGCTCGGCTTGGCGGCCAACGTGAGCACACCTGGCTCGGCTGCCCTGTTGACCGGAATTACCGCGGCGTACAACTATCTGCTGGTTCAGAACATGACAGCGCTTGGCCTGCTGGGCACGGGCAAGGTGATCGTGGCCGATGCGTTTACGTGGCTGGATCAGCAGTTGCCGAACTACCAGGCGCTGGGTTTCACGGTGTCCAACACCGGCACGGCGTGTAACCTGACGTCGATGCAGAACAACGCGACTGCGTACGCCACTGCCAATCCGAGCGCGACGAACGGGCTGACTCCGGCGCAGTATGGCGCCCAGTTCGGTTCGTCGCTATTCTGCTCGCCGCAGACTTATACGGTGGCTGGCGCTGACCAGACGTACATGTTCGCGGATACGGTTCATCCGAGTTCGCACCTGCATGCGTTGTTCGCGCAGTATGTGCAGCAGCAGATTGCGGCGACGGGGTTGGGGAAGTAAATTGAGGATGGCCGCGCTGCGGGGTGGGGTTTGCGGCGTGGCCGTTTCGAGCAGAGAATACCTGTGCGGCACTATCGACTCGACGGGCGCGAAGCCGGCGCCACCGTGGCGTGCAAAACGAATCCCTGGTTGCATACCCGTCCGCGATGCAGGCAGTGCGTAATGGGAACCGATGAGCGCGTTGTCGCGAGAGCACCCCCCGCAGACGGCCTGTTATGAATTGCCCATCGGCGCGCGCAGCGCCGCCGGAGGTATGACAGCCTTGTCACCAGGGCCGAATGTGCGAGAACACAGATTCCAGATGGTCCACTACCGTGACTGTGCGGGAGACCCGCTTAAGAATTAGCGGTGTAAAGCCGCTTTCTTTGCCTACTTTCTTTGCGGCATGCAAAGAAAGTAGGTGCCGCCCCGCACAGGGGCAACGCTAATAAACCAGAAACGATTCAAGAAAAGCCCAAAACAACCAAACAAAACCCGCCGCACAGGCAAAACCCCCACCCATCACCCCTGCGCTTCAAAAGCAGCCGCAGCCCGCCCCAACCGATCATTAACAGCAATCCACTCAATCGTATCCGGCAACTTCTCGATAAGAATTCGCGTGACGTTCGCGCGATCAAGCGCCCTCAACAACCCATACAGTTCACGCGCATAGACATGCGGATCTTCAGGCGCAGCAACGAAATGCACCCCTTCTGCATCGGCCCAATGCCCAGCACGGGAAACCCGCGCCACCAACGCCACGCGTTCGTCCACATGCCGCGCGGCAAGCAAAGTCTCCAGCGCACCAAAAGGCAATAACGCCAAAGGCGTGCTCGGCGCATAGTGCGCCTTCAACGTGCCGGAAGCGCGCGGCGCAGTCGCGTCCGAACCATCGGGCAAGCGCGGCGCCTCGCCGAGCACGTCGGCGATATCCTGCGGCGTGACACGCCCCGGCCTCAACAGCGCCGGAAAGCCGCGCGACAAATCCAGAATGGTCGATTCGATACCCACATCCGAAGCGCCGCCGTCCAGCACATGAATCGTGTCGCCGAACTCGTCCCGCACATGTTGCGCCGTGGTCGGGCTCACATGGCCGAACCGGTTCGCCGACGGCGCCGCCACACCGCCATGTCCGCTGCGCAATGCGCTGAACGCCTCAAGCAAAGCTTGCGCGACAGGATGCGACGGGCAGCGCAGCCCCACCGAATCCTGCCCGCCGCTCACCGCCGCCGGAATGCGGGCGGCGCGCTTCAGGATCAACGTGAGCGGGCCAGGCCAGAACGCGTCGATCAGCCGCTGAGCATCCGCCGGCAAATGCTCGACCCAGTAGTTCGGATCGCCTTGCGGCGCGAGATGCACGATGACGGGATGATTCGCCGGCCGGCCCTTCGCCGCATAAATACGCGCGACCGCGTCAGGATTCTCCGCGTCGCCGCCGAGACCGTACACCGTCTCCGTGGGGAACGCGACCAGCTCTCCCGCGTCCAGCAGCGCCGCCGCGTGTTCGATCTGCGCGGCGCTCACAGGCAATGCGCCTTCGGCGGCTTTCTGTTGATCCGGCATGGCTCTCGTGTCAGCTCGTGATGATGTGCAGAAGCCGTGCGCAATCGCGCGCAGCGGTGCGGGCTTCTTCGAGCGTAGCCGCCGTGAAGTTCACGTGGCCCATCTTGCGGCCGCAACGCGCCTCTTCCTTGCCGTACAGATGCAAACGCGCCGCCGGCATCGCGGCGACCTCCTGCCAGGGCGGCGTGACCGCCGGGCGCTTCGGGCCGTCCGGAAACCACACGTCGCCGAGAATGTTGAGCATCACCGCCGGCGAATGCTGACGTGTATCGCCCAACGGCATGCCGGTCATGGCGCGCACCTGCTGCTCGAACTGGCTGGTCGCGCAGGCGTCGACCGTGTAATGGCCGGAGTTGTGCGGACGCGGCGCCATTTCATTGGCGACCAGCGAGCCGTCTTCAAGAATGAAAAACTCGACGCACAGCACGCCCACGTAACCGAGTTTGTCGGCGATTTGCAGCGCGGCCTGCTGCGCCTGCTGAACGAGCGTCGGGCTCGCGTCCGGCGCCGGGACAATGGTGTGCGACAGCACGCCGTCGCGATGCGTGTTCTGCGCGAGCGGATAGACCACCGAGGCGCCGCTCGCTGCCCGCGCAATCAGCGCGGACACTTCGAACTTCAGCGGCAACCGCTTTTCCAGCACGCACGGCACTCCGGCGAGCGAAGCATGCGCCTCGCGCACTTCCTCGGCGTTGCGCACGCGAATCTGGCCTTTGCCGTCGTAGCCCATGCGGGCGGTCTTGAGAATGCCCGGCAGCACGGCTTCGAGTTTGGCGTCGTCGAGCGCGGCGAGCGCATCCGACGATTCGATCACCACATGCGGCGCGACCGTCACGCCCGATGACGCAATGAAGCGCTTCTCGGCAATGCGGTCCTGCGCCACGGCGACGCAGCGGCCAGCCGGACTCACGAAGGTGGTCCGCGCGAGGAAGTCGAGGCTCGCGGCAGGCACGTTCTCGAACTCCGTGGACACCGCCGCGCACAGCCGCGCGAGCTCGGTGAGCGACGCTTCGTCGTTGTACGCCGCGCGCAGATGCCGATCGGCAACGGCGCCCGCCGGACTGTTTTCGTCGGGATCGAGCACGGCGACGCGATAGCCCATAGCCTGAGCGGCAAAGCAGAACATGCGGCCGAGCTGGCCGCCACCGACCATGCCAAGCCATGCGCCGGGCAGAATCGGTGAAACCGGGTTGTTGTCTGGGTTCATCTTAGTGGTCGGTCGCGGCCGGTGTGCATGCAATGCGATGGCAGGCACCCGGCCGGGGGTCGGACAGGGGGACGTCTTGAAGCAATCAGTCTGTGCGCTTATAGCGCCGGCAACACCATAGCGTGAGCCGCTTCGTTCTGGCGCACGCGGAACGCAGCCAGCTTCTCCGCGTATTCATTGCTCGTGCCGCTCAGCAGCGACACGGCGAACAGTGCCGCGTTCGCCGCGCCGGCTTCGCCAATCGCAAACGTGGCGACCGGCACGCCCTTGGGCATCTGCACGATCGAATGCAGCGAATCGACGCCCTTCAGGTACTTGCTCGCCACCGGCACGCCGAGCACCGGCACCGTGGTCTTGGCCGCCAGCATGCCCGGCAGATGCGCCGCGCCGCCCGCGCCGGCGATGATCGCGCGAATGCCGCGTTCACGCGCGCTTTCAGCATAGGCGAACATTTCGTCGGGCATGCGGTGCGCGGACACGACCTTCGCTTCGTAGGGCACGCCGAATTCCTGCAGAATGGCCACGGCGTTCTTCATGACTTCCCAGTCGGAACTGGAGCCCATCAGCACGCCGACAACCGGCGCGCCATGCGTATGGGCGGTTTGAGCTTCACTCATGTTACGGCTTCCTTGTTTCTCGAGAGCGCCCCGGAACCGGTCGATTCGCGCCAGCCCCCGCGGGGACCAACGGCGAAGCGGAAAACCTGGGGCGGTCTTTGCTGCCTCTTCTGCCCTATCTCAGGCGGCGCGAACCCAACCGGTGCGCGTAATCACGCGAGCTTGTGTCCGGTCAGGCGTTCGAGCGCTTCCTGGTATTTCTCGCCCGTCTTCGCGACCACGTCGTCGGGCAGCTTCGGTGCCGGCGGCTCTTTCTTCCACGGCTGGGTTTCGAGCCAGTCGCGCACGAACTGCTTGTCGAACGACGGCGGATTGGTGCCGACCTGATACTGGTCGGCCGGCCAGAAGCGCGACGAGTCCGCGGTCAGCGCCTCGTCCATCAGGTACAGCTTGCCGTGATTGTCCAGCCCGAACTCGAACTTCGTATCCGCGATGATGATGCCGCGCGTCGCGGCGTAATCAGCGGCTTCCTTGTACAGCTTGATCGAGATGTCGCGGATCGTGGCCGACAGTTCGGTGCCGATGCGGCGCTCCATCTCGTCGTACGTGATGTTTTCGTCGTGGTGGCCCATTTCGGCCTTGGCTGCCGGCGTGAAAATCGGCTCGGGCAGCTTCTGCGCGTTCTGCAGACCCGGCGGCAGTTCGACGCCGCACACCGAACCGGTTGCCTGGTAGTCTTTCCAGCCGCTGCCGGCCAGATAGCCGCGCACCACGGCTTCGACGAGGATCGGCTCGAGGCGCTTCACCACCACCGCGCGGCCCTTGACCTGCTCGACTTCGTCTGCCGCCACCACCGATTCGGGCGCGACGCCCGTGAGGTGGTTCGGCACCACGTGCTTGAGTTTTTCGAACCAGAAGTTCGCCATTTCGTTGAGCACGCGGCCCTTATTCGGAATCGGCTCGCCCATGATGACGTCGAACGCCGACAGACGGTCGGTCGTGACGATCAGCAACTGGTCGTTGCCCACCGCATAGTTGTCGCGGACTTTACCGCGGCCGAGCAGCGGCAGCGAGTGGAGCGTGGATTCGTAGAGGGTAGACATCGTCGTGGTTCGCTAAAAATGGGGCAAAAAGTGTGACCGGAACAAAAGGGAAACGCCGTTCCCCGGATGATGCGGGAACGGCGATCTAACGACAACCTGGCCAAACGGCCAGGCGCAGTGCATGTTGATAGCTTAGCGGACGACTTGCGCGAGCTCGCCCGACTTGTACTTCTCCGCGATTTTATCAAGCGTGACCGGCTTGATCTTGCCCGCCTGGCCTTCGCAACCGAATTGCGTGTAGCGCTCGATACAGATCTTCATCGCCGCTTCGCGCGCCGGCTTCAGGTAATCGCGCGGATCGAACTTGCCCGGGTTGGTCGCCATGTAGCGGCGGATCGCGCCGGTGATCGCCAGACGCAGGTCGGTGTCGATATTGACCTTGCGCACGCCGTTCTTGATGCCTTCCTGGATTTCCTCGACCGGCACGCCGTAGGTTTCCTTCATGTCGCCGCCGAATTCGCGGATTTCAGCGAGCAGTTCCTGCGGCACCGACGACGAACCGTGCATCACCAGGTGCGTGTTCGGAATGCGCTGGTGGATTTCCTTGATACGCTGGATCGACAGAATGTCGCCCGTGGGCTTCTTGCTGAACTTGTACGCGCCGTGCGAGGTGCCGATCGCGATAGCCAGCGCGTCGCACTGGGTCAGCTTGACGAAGTCGGCAGCCTGTTCCGGATCGGTCAACAACTGCTCGCGCGTCATCGTGCCTTCCGCGCCGTGGCCGTCTTCCTTGTCTCCCTTCATGGTTTCCAGCGAACCGAGCACGCCCAGTTCCGCTTCCACCGTGATACCGATCGAATGCGCCGCTTCCACGACCCTGCGCGACACGTCGACGTTGTACTCGTACGAGGCGACCGTCTTGCCGTCGGCTTCGAGCGAACCGTCCATCATCACGCTGGTGAAACCGCTGCGGATCGCCGCCATGCAGACCGCCGGCGACTGGCCGTGGTCCTGGTGCATCACGACCGGAATATGCGGATACGACTCGACCGCGGCTTCGATCAGGTGGCGCAGGAACGCCTCGCCCGCGTACTTACGCGCGCCGGCCGAAGCCTGCATGATGACCGGTGCGTTGACCTTGTCGGCGGCCGCCATGATCGCCTGCACCTGCTCCAGGTTGTTCACGTTGAATGCCGGAAGCCCATAGCCGTTTTCAGCGGCATGGTCCAGCAGTTGACGCATTGATACGAGAGGCATGCTTAACTCCTTAGATTGAAACGAATTCCTGTGCCGTCGGCATCTTTTGGGCGATTTTATCGCGAAGCATGCTGCATACCCGTCACACCTTCCCTGAAGCGCGGAGCGGTCCTGCTCGCTGCAACGCGCGACTGGAGCCTGTGCGCCGCCTCTCGCGGGGCATGGCAGCCTGCTTCGGTCAATCAGCCGGGTACCGATCGAGCCGTGTGCGTGGCAACGGAGGAGGCGCTGAAGGCCTTCCTCCGTTGCCACGCAGCACGATCAATACGGCTCGCCGACCCGTACGATCTTCAGCGTATTCGTGCCGCCGGCCTGCCCCATCGGCTCGCCGACCGTCAGCACCACCATGTCGCCGCGCGACGCGTAGCCCTTGCTCACCACGGTCTCCAACGCCTGCTGCAACGCCGTGTCGCGGTCGGTGTTGGTATCGAGATGCAGCGACGTCACGTTGCGATACAGCGCCATTGCCCGTTCACTGCCGACGCGCGGCGTGAGCGCGAAGATCGGCACGTGAGTCCAGTGACGCGACATCCACAGCGCGGTCGAGCCGGATTCCGTCAACGCCACGATCGCCTTCGCGCCGAGATGGAACGCCGTGAAGAGCGCGCCCATTGCGATCGACTGGTCGATCCGCGTGAACGTGCGGTCGAGGAAATCCTTGTCCAGCTCCGACTGCTCCGACTTCTCCGCCTCGATACAGATCGCCGCCATCGTCTCGATGGTCTGCACCGGATACTTGCCCGCCGCCGATTCCGCCGACAGCATCACCGCGTCCGTGCCGTCCAGCACGGCGTTGGCGACGTCCGACACTTCGGCGCGGGTCGGCACCGGCGCGTGGATCATCGACTCCATCATCTGCGTGGCGGTGATCACGAACTTGTTCGATTCGCGCGCCATACGAATCATGCGCTTTTGCAGCGCCGGAACTGCGGCATTCCCCACTTCCACGGCCAGATCGCCGCGCGCGACCATGATGCCGTCCGACGCGTCGAGAATGCCTTGCAGCGCCGGAATCGCTTCGGCGCGCTCGATCTTGGCGATCATCTTCGGCTTGACGCCGAACGGCGCGCCGGCAATGTTCGCCAGCTGGCGGGCCATTTCCATGTCGGTCGCGTTCTTCGGAAACGATACCGCGACATAATCGACGCCGAGCGACATGGCGGTGCGAATATCTTCCATGTCCTTGGCGGTCAGCGCCGGCGCGGACAGGCCGCCGCCCTGGCGGTTGATGCCCTTGTTGTTCGACAGTTCGCCGCCGATCTTGACGACCGTGTGGATCTCGTTGCCGATCACGCGCGAGACGTTCAGCACGATCAGGCCGTCGTTAAGCAACAGCACGTCGCCCGGTTTCAGGTCGCGCGGCAGGTCTTTGTAGTCGAGGCCGGCGCGTTGCTCGTTGCCGAGTTCGCAGTCGGCGTCGAGCACGAACGGCTCGCCGGCGACCAGCATGATCTTGCCGTTTTCAAATTTGCCGACCCGGATCTTCGGGCCTTGCAGGTCCGCCATGATGGCGACTTCGCGGCCGGCCTGGCGGGCCGCCTCGCGCACGAATCCGGCGCGCTGGCGGTGGTCGTCGGCGGTGCCGTGCGAAAAATTGAGCCGCACCACGTCCAACCCTGCCTGAATCATTTGCAGCAGGATTTCCGGCGTATTGGAAGCCGGTCCGATGGTGGCGACAATCTTGGTGGCGCGATGCATGAGTCTCCTCGTCTGGGTGAGATCGCTGGAAAGAGCGCTGCGAGTCGGATGCGGAGGCTGCGCACCGAAGGATGCTGCCGGGGGCTGCGCGCCGGTTGAAACCAGCGTCGCTTTATAGGGTGAAGCGGTGTTCGAGAGCAGCACGGGAGGTGCCGGTGGGGAGATGAGCGCGATCTCTTCGTCCGGGAGTTCTGCGGGAGAGGGGGCGGTTTGTACAGCGTCTGCGCTGGACGATTTCGCGGCCTTCCCGGCAGTGGTCAACTCCGCGAGCCCGAGAGGCGAGCCGGATTCTTCATGTTGCTGGCTAGCTGGGCCGCTCGCGAACTCGCCTGCGGAGCCGGCCGCCGGAGTGGCGGCGGAGCGCGCCGCGCGCTCCCCTGCCGATGCCGCTGCGCTGTTGCGCGGCTTGCCGCCACGCGCATTCGCAGACTTTGCCGTTGGGGAGCGCGTCGCCACGTTAAGCCCGCGATTCCAGAACTTCGACCGCCGGCAGCTTCTTGCCTTCGAGGAATTCGAGGAAAGCGCCGCCGCCCGTCGAGATATAGCTGACCTTGTCGTGGATGCCGTACTTGGCGATCGCAGCAAGCGTATCGCCGCCGCCGGCAATCGAGAACGCCGACGATTTGGCGATAGCCTCCGCCAGCGTCTTCGTGCCGTTGCCAAACTGGTCGAATTCGAACACGCCGACCGGACCGTTCCACACGATCGTGCCGGCCTTTTCCAGTTGCGCGGCGAGCACTTTGGCCGTTTCCGGCCCGATGTCGAGGATCAGGTCGTCGTCCTGAACGTCGGCGACTGCTTTGACTTCTGCCTTGGCGGTCGGGGAAAACTCTTTCGCCGTGACCACGTCGGTCGGGATCGGCACCGAGGCGCCGCGGGCTTTCGCCGCGTCGATGATGGCTTTGGCTTCGTTCACCAGATCGGCTTCGGCGAGCGACTTGCCGATCTTCAGGCCCGCGGCCAGCATGAACGTGTTGGCAATGCCGCCGCCCACGATCAGTTGATCGACCTTGTCGGCGAGCGACTTCAGAATGGTCAGCTTGGTCGACACCTTCGAGCCGGCGACGATCGCCACCAGCGGACGCTTCGGCGCGCCCAGCGCCTTGCCGAGCGCTTCGAGTTCGGCCGCGAGCAGCGGGCCGGCGCACGCCACCGGCGCGTATCTGGCAATACCGTGCGTGGTGGCTTCGGCGCGGTGCGCGGTGCCGAATGCGTCGTTCACGTAGATGTCGCAGAGCTTCGCCATTTTCTGCGCGAGCTCGTCGGAATCTTTCTTTTCGCCCTTGTTGACGCGGCAGTTTTCCAGCAGCACGACCGAGCCCGGCGCGACGTTCACGCCGTTTTCGACCCAGTTCGCCACCAGCGGCACCTCGCGGCCGAGCAGTTCGGCCAGACGTTTCGCGACCGGCGCAAGCGAGTCTTCAGGCTTGAAATCACCCTCTGTGGGACGGCCCAGGTGCGACGTGACCATCACGGCGGCGCCCGCGTCGAGCGCGGCCTTGATGGCCGGCACGGAAGCGCGGATACGGGTGTCTTCGGTGATGTTGCCTTGATCGTCCTGCGGCACGTTCAGATCGGCGCGGATGAACACGCGTTTGCCGGATAGCTTGCCTTCGGCGATCAGATCGGAGAGACGCAATACCTTGTTCATGGGCGTGTGTGTGCGAGTTGATGAGAAGGCGGTGGCGGACGGCGCGCGGCACTCGGGCGCGGTGAACTCCAGCGCTCAGGCACGGCAGCGGTTCCACTGAATCGGGTGCCGGCGGCAGGGCCGCGGCTTCGCGCGCCTTGCCGCGGCGCGGTTATCCCGGAAACGACCATTTTAACTGATCCACACTGCCTTCTGACCCGCAACGGAGCGAATGTCCCGTATTTGAAGGAGGCGGCGCGCGTGCCGCGGCGCAGCATTTCCTGTCTCATCCGTCACATGAAGAGGCGCAACAGCGTGAACACGACCATTCCGACGACAATCGTGCCGAGCATGGTGCGCCGCCACAAAAACCACCCGAGACCCGACAGCGTGGCGTAGAACTCATGGTTCGACAGCGCGAACGACAGGCCCTCGGGGGTCGCCAGCACGTCCGGCAACACCACGGCGGCGAGCGCCGCGGCCGGCGCATAGCGCAGCATCCGCTGGACCCGCGCCGGCAAAACCGTGCGCTCGCCGCCGATTAGAAACATGGCGCGTGTCAGGGCGGTGACGAAGGTCATGCCGAATATGGCCAGCCAGATCTGCGTGGACGTCATCGGGAACCTCCGGTGCTGTTACGGATGCGGCGCAAGTCGGCGCGCTCGACCATCAGGTCGGCGGCGCTGCCGGCAACGATCGCCGCGATTACCGCGAGCGGCAGCCCGAGCCGGTACGGCAGGTCGAACGCGAGCAGCGACACCACGCCCGCGATTGCAACCGCGACCAGCGTGGAGCGCGTCGCGATCGCCGACACCATGATGGGCAGCAAGGCCAGCGTGCCCGCCAGCGCGAGGCCCCAGTTGTCGGGAATCAGGCTCGCCAGCAGAATCCCGGCGATCGACGACACCTGCCACGACAGCCAGCTGCACAGCGCCATGCCCCAGTAGTACGGCTCCTTGCCCGGCACATAGCCGGTCGGGAAGCTCTTCTTCTGGAACAGCAGGTAGATCACGTCGCCGTTGAAGTAGCCGAGGACGATGCGCCGCCACATCGGCAGATAGGAGAAATGCGGCGCCAGACCGACGCTGAAGATCACGAAACGCGTATTGACCATCGCGGCGGTGAGCAGCACGGTCCAGACCGGCAGCCTGGCGGCGAGCAGCGGCAGCACCGCCAGTTGCGACGAACCGGCGTAGCACAGCAGCGACATGGTGAGCGCCTGCGGCAACGTGAGCACTGACTTGCTCATGGCAATGCCGGTGACGAGGCCCCAGGAGAAGATCGCCATCAGCGTGGGCGAGTAGTCGCGCGCGCCCTCGCGGAAGGCACGGCGATCGGTTTCTGACAGGCGAGCGAGCATGAGGCGAAACGCGGACGCGAGAGGCGTCGCAGCGTAGGGAAGTGGGCGCCAGGTCGTCAAGCACCCGCTGGCGCATCCGGATCTGAATTATGCGTGCGCTGGATTATAGCGTCCGGAATGCGGCCAAATGCTCGTTCCGCGTGCAAAAGACGCTAAAATGCCGGTCTTGGCTATGCCTGTCATAGCTATGCCTAACAACGCACCTGCTGGAGAATCGTATGTCAATGGCCGACCGCGACGGCAAGATCTGGATGGATGGCAAGCTCATCGACTGGCGCGATGCCAAGATTCATGTGCTCACCCACACGCTGCACTACGGCATGGGCGTCTTCGAGGGCGTACGCGCCTACAAGACCGCTGACGGCGGCACCGCGATTTTCCGATTGCAGGAACACACAAAGCGCCTGCTGAACTCGGCCAAGATCTTCCAGATGGACGTGCCGTTCGACCACGAAACGCTCGCCGCCGCGCAATGCGAAGTGGTCCGCGAAAACAAGCTCGAATCCTGCTACCTGCGCCCGATCATCTGGGTCGGTTCGGAAAAGCTCGGCGTGTCGGCCAAGGGCAACACCATCCACGTGGCGATCGCGGCCTGGCCGTGGGGCGCGTACCTTGGTGAAGACGGCATCGCCAAGGGCATCCGCGTGAAGACTTCGTCGTTCACGCGCCATCACGTGAACGTGTCGATGGTCCGCGCCAAGGCGTCGGGCTGGTATGTGAACTCGATCCTCGCCAACCAGGAAGCGATTGCCGACGGTTACGACGAAGCGCTGCTGCTCGACGTGGACGGCTACGTGTCGGAAGGCTCGGGCGAGAACTTCTTCCTCGTGAACAATGGCAAGCTTTACACGCCGGACCTGGCGTCGTGTCTCGACGGCATCACGCGCGACACGGTCATCACGCTGGCGCGCGACGCGGGCATCCAGGTGATCGAAAAGCGCATCACGCGCGACGAGGTCTATACCTGCGACGAAGCGTTCTTCACCGGCACCGCCGCCGAAGTCACGCCGATCCGCGAACTCGACAACCGCACGATCGGCTCCGGCGCACGCGGCCCGATCACGGAGAAGCTGCAATCGGGCTTCTTCGACATCGTGAACGGCAAGAGCGACAAGTACGCGCACTGGCTGACCAGGATTTAACGCGCGCTGCGCCGGCCTGTACCGGCGCAGCGCACGCCCCCTGCATACAACGAGAATCCCTCATGAGCGAAATCAAGGAAATGCCGCTGGTCGAACTGTCGGCAAAAGATCTGCCGGCTTACTGCCCGAACCCGGCCATGCCGCGCTGGAGCGCCCATCCGCGCGTCTTTATCGACGTCACGCACGGCGAAGCCAAGTGCCCGTACTGCAGCACGCGTTACAAGCTGCGCGACGGCGAAGTGGTCAAGGGTCATTGAGCCCGGCGCGCTGAGTACCGGTTGCTTGTGGTGGCGCTTGCCGGAGCGGCTGCGTGCTTCGTCGCGGGTCGCATTTCGGTTTGCGCTGCGGGTTTGCGCGGCAGTTTGCGTTTCGGTTTGCATTTGGGTTTGCGTCGCGGACTTTGCCTCGTGACCTGCCGCGTGTTGCGCGGCCCGGCGCGCTGTTCGACAGGCCGGCCGTGACCGTGCGGCACACGGTGGTCACGCCGGCGCGAAAGCAAAAGCGAACGCGCACCCCCGTCCCACAGCAGCCACGCCACAGCAAGGCCGCCACCGCGGCGCGTCCGGCCACGCCGGAATCGCGTGACGCGGCTCGCGGCTTTCCCCTTTTACCTATCCGAATGCCACGCGCATGGCTCGCGCGAGGTTTCGTTTCGACACCGGACACTCATTCTGATGCGTCGCGCGTTGGTTATCGCACCGAACTGGATCGGTGACGCATTGATGGCGCAGCCGCTGTTTGCGCGCCTCGTGAAATTGCATCCGCGCATCGTGATCGACGCGGTCGCGCCCTCGTGGGTCGCGCCCGTACTTGAACGCATGCCGGAGATCCGCGACGTCTACGCCACGGATCTCGCGCACGGCAAGCTGCAGATGCTGCGCCGCTGGCAGCTGGCGAGCGACCTGCGCGACGTGGGCTACGACGCCGCCTACGTGCTGCCGAATTCGCTCAAGTCGGCGCTGATTCCGTGGATGGCGGGAATCCGGCTGCGCATCGGCTACACCGGCGAAAGCCGCTACGGCCTGTTGAACGTGCGTCACGCGAATCCGCGCAAGGACGAGCGCCCGCCCATGGTCGGCCAGTACGCCGCCCTCGCCTACGCGCCCGGCGCCAAGATGCCCGACGACCTGCCGATGCCGCGCCTCGAAGCCGACCTGAACGAAGCGTCGCGCGTCTCGGCGCGCTTCAATCTGGATACGCGCGTGCCGCTGCTGGTGTTCTGTCCGGGCGCCGAATACGGCCCTGCCAAGCGCTGGCCACCCGAACACTTCGCGGCGCTCGCGCAAATGGTCGGCCAGTCGTTCCCGTACACGCAGATCGTCGCGCTCGGTTCGCCCAAAGATGCGCCGCTCGCGCAGGCTATCGCCGAGAAAGCGCCGAACGTGCGCAACCTGTGCGGCCAGACCGCGCTGGGCGAAGCGTGCGCACTGATCTCGCGCGCCAACGCGGTCGTCACCAACGACTCCGGGCTGATGCACGTGGCCGCCGCGCTGCGCCGGCCGCTGGTGGCCGTGTACGGTTCGACCGATCCGCGCCACACGCCGCCCTTGTCCGAGCTTGCGAAGGTACAATGGCTTCATCTCGAATGCAGCCCCTGTTTTGAGCGCGAGTGTCCGCTCGGTCATCTGAACTGCCTGAAGCAGTTGAGCGCCGAGCAGGTATTCGGCGATTTGCGCGGCATGTTGCTCGCGCAACGCTGAGCCCGCCGGCACCGCTGACACTTGCACGCAACACCGCACGCCCCTGAGCGCGTCGCGTCATGTTCGCGCCTTGCGGCGCGGGCATTCTGGCGCTCGGGTGCGATTGTCCGGTGCTCCGGACTGTCCCGCTGACCGCTGCCCCGCAACCGCGCGCCGCGCACAAGAGACTGACGAGCCATGCCACGTTTTGCCCATATCTTCGAAGCCGCCGCCGATACCCTGAACGCCTATTACCAGGCCGTCGCCGAGGTCAATATCGACAGCTTGATGGGTCTGTGGATCGATGAAGAGTTCGTCAGTTGCATCTGCGCCGACGGTTCCCACCTGCACGGCCTCGAAAGTATTCGCGCCGGCCTGCAGATCCAGCTCGAAGCCGCGCCCGTTTCCATCGAGCCGCTCGACATCCGCGTCTACGACAGCCTCGGCACGGTGGTCTACGCAATTGCCGAAGCACACCGGCCGGCCGATCCGAAGGCCACGCCTGCAATGGTGTTCACCACTTACGTGATGGTCCACGAACGCGGCGAATGGCGCATTGCGCATATTCACGCGAGTCCGATGCCCAATGAAGCCGCCAGCCAGTTCGCCACGAAAATGCGACACGGCCAGGGGTCGCTGCACTAACGCGTTGCACGCGTTTTACTTTTTTGAAGCAGGCATGAGCACGCCCCGCAGGAAGTCCTCCACACTGAAAGAAGTCCCCTTCTTGGGGGAGCGGCAGACGACGCACGACACATCCGCGTCTTCGGGCACGGCACGCGCCGAGGCCGCTGTCGAGGCCGCTGTCGATGCCACCGTCGAGTTGCTCTACCGTGCGCCGCTCTGGCTGCCGAACCGGCATGTGCAAACCATCGTCCCGTCGCTGTTCGCACGCCGCCCCGCGGTTTCGTTCCGGCACGAGCGCTGGGACACGCCCGATGGCGACTTCATCGATCTCGACTGGGTCCAGCATGACGGACAGGCCCAGTCAGCGCTCACGCACGGCGCCGCACCCCGGATTCCCGCCGACACCGCCCCGCTCTTCGTGCTGTTTCACGGCCTGGAAGGCAGTTCGGGCTCGCACTATGCCGCCTCGTTGATGGCAGCCGCGCGCGAGTACGGCTGGCATGGCGTGGTGCCGCACTTTCGCAGTTGCAGCGGGCCAATGAACCGGATGCCGCGCTTCTATCATCTCGCCGACAGCAACGAAGTCGACTGGATCCTGCGGCGTTTGCGCGCCGCGCATCGCGGGCCGGTGGTCGCGGCCGGCGTGTCGCTCGGCGGCAATGTGCTGCTGCGCTGGCTGGGCGAGCGGCGCGAGGACGCGGCGTCGGTGGTCTCGGCCGCCGCGGCGATTTCGACGCCCATCGACGTGCATGCGGGCGGGCGCGCGTTGTCGCAGGGTTTCGGGCTCGTCTATACGCGCAGTTTCCTCAAGACGCTCAAGCAGAAGGCCGAGCAGAAGCTGATCCAGTTTCCCGGCCTGTTCGATCGTGACACGATGCTGGCGAGCCGCACCATGTACGAATTCGACAACGTGGTGACCGCGCCGCTGCACGGCTTTCGCAATACCGACGAATACTGGAGCACGGCGACCACGCGCCCGCTGCTGCCGCACATTCAGGTGCCGACACTGGTGCTGAACGCGCGCAACGACCCGTTTCTGCCGGCTGAGGCCTTGCCGTCTCGGCATGAGGTATCGGCGGCGGTGGAACTCGACCAACCCAGGCACGGCGGCCACGCCGGCTTTATGACCGGGCCGTTTCCGGGCCGCATCGACTGGCTGTCGCGGCGCGTGTTCGGCTATCTGGAGCGGCACGTCGATCATGGATGACATCGTCAGGCAGGCCTTGGCCAAATGGCCGAATGTACCCAGTTGCACGGGGTGGCTGATGCTGGATCGGCGCGGCAACTGGCGCATGCGCGACGAGGCCGCGCAGGCGAGCGGTTCGCCGGGCACGCCGATCCGCCATGAAGCGCTGCTCGGGTTCATCAACCGGAATTACGATGTCGACGAACACGGGCAATGGTTTTTCCAGAACGGCCCGCAGCGCGTGTACGTGGAACTGGGCTATACGCCGTGGGTGGTAAGGTTGTCGGCCAATGCCGGCGGCGCGCTCGCGTTGCAGGATCAGGCCGGCGGCGCTTTCGAACCCGCCGCCGTGTTCGTGGATGAAGAAGGCGGAATACTCTTTGCCGACGGCTCGGCGCAACCGAGAGTCGCGGTCTTGCACGACCACGATCTGGACGTGTTCTCCGAGCACGCAACGCTGACAGACGACGCCATGAGCGGCGAGTTTCGCTGGAACGACCAACTGACGTTGCCGCTGCAGGCCGTACGGCGAGGCGATGTTGCCGGCCGCTTCAGGTTTGTGCCGAGTCCGGCAGCCGCGAGCGCCTAAGTACCGTAGTTGTTTGCGCCGCGCGGCCTGTTTCATCGGGCAAGGTCGGCGAAACGCAGCGAACCATGAGCAGCGGCTAGCTCTTTTCGTCCAGCCGCTCCTCTTTATAGCGGCTCTCCATCTCATGCAGCCTCGCGTCCACGGTCGCGAGATCATAGTAGCCAATCGCCTTCAGATCGCGCGCGTCCTTCAACTGCCGGATCGCCGAAGGCCATGCGCCTTCGAGCGCGAACTTTTCGGCCATCGCCCGATGCTGCGTCAACGCGTCGCCCGTGCCGGCGCTGGCCTGCGCGAGATACAGCCACCAGGCAGGCTGATCGGGCTGGGCACGCGTCTCTTTTTGCGCGAGCGCCTGGGCATCGGCAAAGCGGTGCAGCGTCAGCAAGGTGCGGATATGCATGTCGATGGCGGCGTTCGACTGCGGCCAGCGCTTCTGCGCGAACTCGGCCAGACGCGCGGCCTCGTCGTCGCGGCCGGCGCGCCGCGCGATGTCGGCGGCCAGTACGTCGAGGCTCGGCGAACTCCGCGCGGTTCCGCCCTCGGCCTGCTCGCCCGCCGTGAACGCCGCGCGGCACGAGGCCAACGACGCCACCGCGTCGTCGTAACGTTCGAGCAGCATCTGCCCGTATGCAATGCCATACCAGTTTGCCGCGACGTTGACCGCCGTGCGGTCCTCGATCTCCGAGCGCAGGCGCGAAATCTCATCGCCGTACTCGCTGCGCGACTGGTCCTGCAGCAGCCGCGAGCGGGCGCGCACAAAGCCATACTCGGCCGATTGATGCGGTTGCCGGTAAGGCGCGCGGCGCGCACGGTCCTCCATGTCGGCAATCCGTTCGCCAGTCAGCGGATGGGTACGCGCGTAGGCCGGGATGCCCGTGTCGCTCATCGCGGCGCGATCGAGCCGGCCGAAGAAGGTCGTCATCGCGTACGGATCGTAGCCGGCGCCGGCCAGCAGCAGAAAACCGACGCGGTCCGCCTCGTGCTCGGCGGAACGCGAGAAACGCAACTGGTTGTCGACCGCATACGCCTGGCCGCCGATCGCGATCGCGCTGCCCAGATCGCCGCTGTGTGCGAGCACGCCGGCGAGCACACCGAACAGCATGCCGGCGAGCGCAGCATAGGTGCTGCGCTCGCCCGCCGTGATCATGCGCGAGATGTGCCGCTGCAACACGTGTCCCATTTCGTGACCCAGCACCGACGCCAGTTCGGATTCCGTCTGCGTCGCCACGATGAGGCCGGTGTTCACGCCGATAAAACCGCCCGGCAGCGAGAACGCGTTGATCTGCGGATCGCGCACCGCGAACAGATCGAAGTCCGGACGATACCCGCCGATATAGAGCGCACTCGCCGCCGCGGCAAGTTTCGCGGCGACCGAGTTCAGGTAGTCGCGCACCAGCCAGTCGTCGAGATAGTCAGGATCGCGGCGCAGTTCGCGCATCACGCGCTCGCCGAGTTTGCGTTCGGCCTGCGGCGTGAGCGAGCCCGAACCGCCGTTGCCGAGATCGGGTAATTGCTGCGTGACGATCGGCGCCCGCCAACTGGTGTTCGCGCCTGAATTGCCGGAGAGGCGGCTCTGCGCCCCGCCGTACACGCCGAACACACCTTGCGCGATGTCGGAGGGGATGAGCGGATCGGCGTAGGTATCGGCCGGCCCACTGACCAGCGGTGGTTCCGCGGAGAACGTGCTGGGCGTCGCGCCCGAAACACCCTGCGATTGCGCGAACGCGCCCGGCGCCGTCGCCAGCGCAACAGACAACAACGCAGCAAGGAACCGTTTCGGGCGCATCGCGAGGTCGGTATGACGAAGTCGAAAAGCGAAGCCCGCCGCTCGGACTAAGATAGCGGGCATGAGGCAATTGTAATCAGTCGTCACGCGAATTCGTGTGATTCACGTCATGGCGATTTGGGCGTAGTGGGCGTTTCAGACGATCGCCGCGCCGCAAGCGCCGTGTAATCACCCGCCGACGGAGCCCTTGCGCGACGGCGCGCGCCAATGCACTGCCGCCGCCGTCCGGCTGTGCCGCTGCTATGATAGGCGCCCTCTGAAAAGGAACCCGACCATGCCTGAACTCACTCATTTCGACGCCGCCGGCCAGGCGCATATGGTGGACGTCGGCGGCAAGCAGGAGACCAAACGCATTGCGGTTGCGCGCGGCTCGATTCGCATGCTGCCGGAAACGTTCGCGCTGATCCGCGACGGCAACGCCAAAAAAGGCGATGTGATCGGCATCGCGCGGATTGCCGCGATTCAAGGTTCGAAGCGCACCGCCGATCTGATCCCGCTCTGTCATCCGCTCGCGCTCACGCGCGTCAAGGTGGATTTCGAGCTCGACGAAACGCTGCCTGGCGTGCATTGCACGGTTCAGGTCGAAACGCTTGGGCGAACCGGCGTGGAGATGGAGGCGCTGACCGCCGTGCAGGTCGGGCTGCTGACGGTGTATGACATGTGCAAGGCGGTGGATCGCGGCATGACGATCACCGATGTGAAGGTGCTGGAGAAGCACGGTGGCAAGTCGGGAGATTGGGTGGCGGGTTGACGACCTTCAGAACCGTCGCCCCGCTTCACCTTCACACGCCTTTGAAACGAAGATAGCGAGCGAGCGGCTCAATCCTCGTCGCTGTCGTCGTCTTCATTGATGTCGCCTGGCGGCATACCGTAGCGCTTGACCAGTTCCGCCTTGAAACCGGTCAGCGTTTTCTGCTCGTCGCAGAGTTCGTACAGATAGCTCAGTTGCGACGGCCAGTCCTTCAGTTCCCCGGCGAAAATCTTCAGTCGTTCGACAGTGTCGAACGCCGCCTTCTGGTCGCCGCTCAACGCCTGCAGCACCGCATAGCGGCGCAACACGGTTTCGCCCGGCAGCAGCGCAATCGCCTGTCTGTGCATGGCGAGCTTGTGCTGCAGGTCCATCGGGTTCATCGGCAAAAGCGTCGCCATTCCATACTCGCCCCACGCCTGGAACAGGAACGACGGATCCGCACGATACTGCTCGGCTGGACGCGAGCCGTAGTACAACACCTCGGCGCGCGCGTAATCGCGATACACCGGATACAGCGCCGCCAGCCCGCCGAACACCACCACGGCAAACGCGCCGAACGACACGCGTGCGGGCACGAGGCGCAGCGGCCGCGTTTCCAGCAAGCCGAACACGAACATTGCCGGCAACAGGAAGAACATGTACTGCTGCGGATATTCGACCAGCGCGTGCATGACCAGCACACCGATCAGCGCAATGCCGAACACGCGCGCCGAGCTTTGCGGTGCGCGCACCACCCGCACGAGCCATGTGATCAGGCCGAACAGCACGATCGCGAGGCCGAGCAAGCCAGTCTTCGCGAGCAGGTCGATGAAGATGTCGTGCGAATTGTTGGCGATCTCGACGGCGCCGAGCGACTTCACAAACTCGTACTGGTAGCTCGGAAATTCGCCCCAACCGACACCCAGCAGCGGATGCGTTCTGAACATAGTCCAGCCGTACTTCCACAGCGCGAGACGCGGCGCGATCTGGCCGGCGTCCTTGAAGCGTTCCGCGGCGGACTGTCCGAGCTCCAGGTGGTAGCGAACGTTGGCCCAGCGAATCAGCGCGTTGACCACGAAAAATAGCACGGCCAGCACAATCGGAATGATCCACTCGCGATTGCTGCGGCGTAGCTGCAACTGATTGCGGGTCTGCGCGAATGCCATCCAGAAACCCGCCGCCACGATCACGCCCATTTGCAGCCAGGGCCCGCGCGAGACGGTCAGCGCAAGGCCAACCGCGAAAATCGTCGACACGAGGAACCAGATGCTGACGGCGATCCGCCGCGTCTGCACGAGGAACAGTGCGCCCGCCATCGCAAATGCGATATAGGTAGCGAGATGATTGGCCTGGGCCATATTGCCGAACGGCCGGCGCTCGACGGTCACGTTATAGGCAACGACGAGCGGCGAAACGCGCGTTTCGAGGTGAAACAGCTGAATGATCTGGCAGAACACCGCAAACAGCCCGCCGACGATCAACGCCCCGGCCGCCCAGCGCAACGCGGTCTCGTTGAGCCTGGCCCGCGTGAAACCATAACCAGCATGCGTCGCCATGAAGGCCGCCAGCAGATAGCCGCCGCCGAGCCAGTTCATCGACGGCTGCGAAACCGGCAACACCACCGATTGCGCCACCAGCAGCAGCCCGAACAGCAACGGCACCAGCGCGACCGTCGGCGACGCGAACGTCACGCGCGGCCTCGCGCTCGCCACCAGCAGCACGACGCCCGCGCCGGTCAGCAGATACAGCGCGAGTGCCGTGAATTCAGCGTAAAACGTCGGAATCGGATAAGTATGGTTGACAACTGCGTAAGGCAGCACCAACGCGAGAGCCAGCAGAATGAAGGACAGGTAGCGCGCGAAAGGGGTGGGCATCGAGTAACCGGTGGGCGTCAGCAACCGGCGCACTATACAAAAAAATTCTCCTGCTGTGCGCCGGCCGGGCTGAAATATCCCGGAAATCAGCCTTTTACGTGCGGAAGACGTGCGGAAGGTGCGGACGACCACGGACTGATCGGCGCCCACGGTCATCGCGCGCTTAGGTGCCCCTTCATCTCTTCATGACCTCACGAGCGGCACTCCGGCGGGGCAAGATTCGACGCCAGGCTGGGTGCATCGGCAGGTGCCGGCCCGGCGCCCGGCGCCGGCAGCGAGGACGCCGTTTTGCCGCCCGCGAAGCATTCCCACGTGAGCGCGCCCGCCTGCACCGCACCCTTGCTCAACGCAACACGCGCAGTCGGCGCATCCACATTGTCAGGAACCGACGGCACGAGCGTGAGCGTGTTCGAACCCGCGGGCGCGACGCGCGTCGTGAAAGCGACGGTGATCTGGCCGGTGTCGTCGTCGACCCGGATGGACTCGACGTTGCGGGTAGCGGGTGGCGATGCATAACCGCCGCTGAATGCATTGCCGCTGGCGGCGTTTTCAGACACGGCGAGGCGCGCGGAAGCCGCCAGCGACAGCCCTTCGCCGACGCGGCTGCGAGCCAGATAGTCCTGATACGCGGGAATCGCATAAGCGGCGATCACACCGACGATCGCCAGCACGATCATCAGTTCGATCAGCGTGAAACCGACGCCGAGGCGCCGGCAGGCACGGGCGAACCGCGCGGACCAGGCGGCACGGCCCAATCTCGAACGCGTGGCCAGCGAGGACTGGGAGTAAGGGGAATACGGCAAGGTAACGATCATCGGCAGGCTCCTGAAACGAAAAACGCCTGCTCCACGGATCGGGAACAGGCGTTTCAATCGTAGCCAGCGGCGCTCGTGTCGGACAGTCAGCCGAATGGCTAACGTTGCAGCATGGGTCGGCTCAGGTTCACACCAGCTGAAATTCAATCGTGTCGGCACCAACCGCAGTCTCAAGCCGCCGCGCGACTGGCATTGCGGCGCTTGAGCAGATACCCGAGTATCACGACGAACAGCGCGCCCGCGATGCTCATGCCATATTCGGCCAACGGCGTATCGAGGATCGGCCAACGGTCGCCGGCCGGGTCGTTGATGATCAGCCCGCCCGCGATCCAGCCCAGCAATGCGGCGCCGAGCGTGATCACGATCGGGAAGCGGTCGAGCAGCTTGAGAACCAGCTGGCTGCCCCACACGATCAACGGAATGCTCACCAGCAGGCCGAAAATCACCAGCGCGAGACGGTGTTCGGGATCGGCGGCCTCGGCCGCGCCCGCAATCGCGATCACGTTGTCGAGGCTCATCACCGCGTCCGCGACGATGATGGTCTTGATTGCCGACACCAGCTTGTCGGCCGGCTTCACGTTCTCGTGCGCGTCGTGCGCGGGCGCCATCAGGCGCACGCCGATCCACAGCAGCAGCAAGCCACCCGCGAACTTCAGCAACGGCACGTCGAGCAGCACGACCGCGAACGCGATCAACGCCACGCGCAGCACAATTGCGCCGGCCGTACCCCACAGCACACCCTTCGTGCGCTGCGACGGCGGCAAATTGCGGCAGGCCAGCGCGATCACGACGGCGTTATCGCCACCCAGCAGAATGTCGATGACGATAATCTGAATGACGGCGCCCCAATGGAGCGTGGCGAAGAACTCGAGCATGATGGAAAGAATAAGAAGAAGTCCGGCGCGCGGCCAATAAAAAAGCGGAGGAGTCTGCACTCCCCCGCTTTTTGAACCGCACGCTCACGAAAGGGTCTCGTAAGCGTATCAAAAAAAACGCCGTGACTGCGCGTGAATTTCGATTTACAGCATCGCCTTCAGAAGACGCGCCATTTCCGACGGGTTCTTCGTGACCGTGATACCGCAGGCGTCCATGATTTCCAGCTTCGCTTCGGCCGTATCCGCACCGCCCGAGATCAGCGCGCCGGCGTGGCCCATGCGCTTGCCCGGAGGCGCCGTGACACCGGCGATGAAGCCAACCACCGGCTTCTTCATGTTGTCCTTGATCCAGTACGCGGCATTCGCTTCGTCCGGACCGCCGATCTCGCCGATCATGATGACGGCGTCCGTTTCCGGATCATCGTTGAACATCTTCATCACGTCGATGTGCTTCAGACCGTTGATCGGGTCGCCGCCGATACCGACCGCCGACGACTGGCCGAGGCCGATCGCCGTCAATTGGCCGACTGCTTCGTACGTCAGCGTGCCCGAACGCGACACGACGCCGATGCGGCCCTTGCGGTGGATATGACCCGGCATGATGCCGATCTTCAGCTCGTCCGGCGTGATCGTGCCCGGGCAGTTCGGGCCGAGCAGCAGCGTTTTGCGGTTTTCGGCGCGCATACGAGCCTTCAGCTCGATCATGTCACGGACAGGAATGCCTTCCGTGATACAGATCGCCAGATCCAGATCGGCTTCGACCGCTTCCCAGATCGCAGCAGCAGCGCCTGCCGGCGGCACGTAGATCACCGACACGGTCGCGCCCGTTTCAGCCTTGGCTTCAGCGACGCTGGCGTAGATGGGAATGCCTTCGAAGTCTTCGCCGGCACGCTTCGGGTTCACACCCGCAACGTACGCTTCGCGGCCGTTTGCATATTCACGGCAAGCACGCGTGTGGAACTGACCGGTCTTGCCGGTGATGCCCTGCGTGATGACCTTGGTGTCTTTATTAATCAGAATCGACATGTATTGACCTCTGTTCGTTTGGCGTCGCGCTATTGCGCCGCGCGGCGGGATGTTCTTCGCCCGCGCCGCTCATGCGCCATTCCCGCGCCGCCATTCGTAATCCTGGTTACCTGGAAAAAGCGTCTCGCAAAAACTTGCGGACCAGGCTCAAGCCTTGCCCGAAGCGGCCGCGACCACCTTCTGAGCCGCTTCTTCCATGCTGTCCGCCGCAATGATCGGCAGGCCGGATTCAGCGAGCATCTTCTTGCCGAGGTCTTCGTTCGTGCCCTTCATGCGGACCACGAGCGGCACCTTCAGCGAGACGGCCTTCGACGCCGCGATCACGCCTTCCGCGATCACGTCGCAGCGCATGATGCCGCCGAAAATGTTGACCAGAATCGCCGTCAGGTTCGGGTTCTTCAGCATGATCTTGAACGCTTCCGTGACCTTCTCGGTCGTGGCGCCACCGCCCACGTCCAGGAAGTTCGCCGGTTCGCCGCCGAACAGCTTGATGGTGTCCATCGTTGCCATTGCGAGGCCGGCGCCGTTCACGAGGCAGCCGATGTTGCCGTCGAGCGAGATGTACGCGAGGTCGAACTTCGACGCTTCGACTTCAGCCGGATCTTCCTCGTCCAGATCGCGATACGCGACGATTTCCGGGTGACGGAACAGTGCGTTCGAATCGAAGTTGAACTTGGCGTCCAGCGCGATGACCTTGCCGTCGCCGGTCAGGATCAGCGGGTTGATTTCGGCGAGCGATGCGTCCGTTTCCCAGAATGCCTTGTACAGGCCTTGCAGGATCGCGCGAGCTTGCGGCAGCGAAGCGGCGGGCACGCCGATCTTCGTTGCGAGCTCGTCGGCTTCGGCGTCTTTCAGACCGGTTGCCGGGTCGACGGCGATCTTGTGGATCAGCTCAGGCGTCTTTTCCGCGACTTCTTCGACGTCCATGCCGCCTTCGCTCGATGCCATCACGACGATCTTCTGCGACACGCGATCGATCACGAGGCCGACATACAGTTCCTTCTTGATGTCAGCGCCTTCTTCGATCAGCAGACGATTCACCTTCTGGCCTTCCGGGCCGGTCTGGTGCGTGACGAGCTGCATGCCGAGGATCTGGTTCGCGTATTCGCGAACCTGTTCCAGCGACTTGGCGACCTTCACGCCGCCGCCCTTGCCACGGCCACCCGCGTGGATCTGAGCCTTCACGACCCATACCGGGCCGCCGAGCTCTTCCGCGGCCTTGACCGCATCATCCACCGAGAAGACCGGCTTGCCGCGCGGTACCGCGACGCCGAATTTCCGCAGGATTTCCTTACCCTGGTACTCGTGAATCTTCATGCGTGATTCCCTTCAGTCTGAGAGTTGGATTGAACTTCGTTTCCGCTGCCGTCGTTCATGCCGGACGTGTCGCCGCCTTCGGCTGCCTGGCGGACTGTCCCGTCGCCTGACGATGCCACGCGTTCCGTTGAACGCGGCGCATGGCCATACCAGCGCGGATAAAACTGCTGCACCGCCTCGCCGTCGAAACGCAGCGCGTGGCAGCGTCCCAGCTGGAATGGCGGTTTATCGTTGGAATGCTCGCCTGTGCCGTTAGACGATCCGTCTCCTGAACCTGCGTTCGCGCCCGGCGTGCTGTCACCGGTACTCCACACTGCGCCGGCAAATGCCTGGATCGCGGCGGTCGGCAGGACGGCGCACAGCTCGGTGAGATGCGTGCAACCCACCGTGCCGCCCAGCAAACGGGCAGCTTCACGACGGAAGTTTTGGCGGAGATTGAGCCCGATGAGGGCACGATAGGCGGGATTGCTGACCTGGCACAAACCAGGATAGGGCATCCAGTCGGACGACGCCTCGGCGTCGACGACATTGAGCTTGCGATCGATGGTGATGCGAAGCCAGAGTTCATGGATCGGCTGACCATTGGGCCGGACGCCCGACGCAAGCACCACGTCGCGCGGTTTTTCGTCGGTCAAGCACGCTTCCACATCCCACAGGCCATCGGCTCGCTCATAGGCTTCCGCTCTGATTGCGCGACGATGGCGCAATTGACGGGACACGGGCGGGGAGAGCGGCATGCGGGAAGGAAAGGCCAGATTGGAAAACCCACGAATTTTAGCATACTGAATATTTGAGACAGATTGGAATGCGCTCGGCCGCGCTACAGGCGGCTGAGCGCGCAAGACACTGTCCCAACGGGTATGCGAACAAAAAACGACGCGGCTACTCGCCGGCCCACTCCTCGTCGATCCCTTTGAGGACTTTGCCGATCGTGGCGCCCGAAAATCCCCGCGAGGCCAGAAAGCGCGCCTGCTTCGCCCGCTCGGCCGGCGTTTCGGGAAGCCGGCCGAATTTTCTCTGCCAGACGGCTTGGGCACGGGCGAGCTCGGTTTCGCGCAATTGCGCGCTCGCTTCTTCGACGAGCGTCCGGTCGACCGCGTGCTGCTTCAATTCGCCGACAATCCGGCTCGCGCCCAGCCGCGACGAACGGCGATGAATCAGGCTCTCCGCGAAACGTGAATCGGATAGCCAGTTTTCGGCTTCGAGCGAATCGAGCAAGGTGTCGAGCGAATCGGTTTCCTCGACGAACGGCTTCAGCTTGCGCGCGAGTTCGGTGCGGCTGTATTCACGGCGGGATAAATAGCCGAGCGCGCGGCCTTTTAGCGATCGTGCCGGACGTTGGGATTTTTTGGCTTCGTCCTGCTCGGGTTTCGCTTCGCCAGGAACGCGACGCGAGCGGGTGTAGGTGGTTTCCGAAGGATCGGAACCGGAGGACGGAGAGGTTTCAAACCGATCGCGCTGCGGATTGCGGCCCGCAGCGCGATCGTGTGCGTCGAACGATTCGAATGGATCGAACGACTCGTCGTCTTCATCACGCGGGGCCGCCGTATGGCGTCCGGTATCGGACAACGGCCGGCCCTTGCGTATCACGTGATGGTTACTCTTCTTCGTCCGCGACTTCAGCGCTTGCGACGGTCGCGGCTTCAGCCATAGCATTCACGCCCAGCGATTCGCGGATACGGTTTTCGATCTCGCGAGCGATATCCGGATTTTCACGCAGGAATTCACGCGCGTTGTCCTTGCCCTGACCGATCCGTTCGCCGCTGTAGCTGTACCACGCGCCGGCCTTGTCGACGATCTTGGCCTGTACGCCCAAGTCGATGATTTCGCCCTGACGCGAGATGCCTTCGCCGTACAGAATGTCGAAAATCGCTTCCCGGAACGGTGGCGATACCTTGTTCTTGACAACCTTCACGCGCGTTTCGTTGCCGATCACTTCGTCGTTCTTCTTGATCGAACCGATGCGGCGAATGTCCAGACGCACCGATGCGTAGAACTTCAGCGCGTTACCGCCCGTGGTGGTTTCCGGATTGCCGAACATCACACCGATCTTCATGCGGATCTGGTTGATGAAGATCACGAGACAGTTCGTGCGCTTGATCGTGCCGGTGAGCTTGCGCAGCGCCTGCGACATGAGACGCGCTTGCAGACCCGGCAGCGAGTCGCCCATTTCGCCTTCGATTTCAGCCTTCGGCACGAGTGCCGCGACCGAGTCGATCACGATCATGTCGATCGAGCCCGAACGCACCAGTGCGTCAGCAATTTCGAGCGCCTGCTCGCCTGTGTCGGGCTGCGAAACCAGCAGGTCGTTCACGTTCACGCCGAGCTTGCTCGCGTACTGGATATCCAGCGCGTGTTCCGCGTCGATAAACGCCGCCGTGCCGCCGATCTTCTGCATTTCGGCAATGACTTGCAGCGTCAGCGTGGTTTTACCGGATGATTCCGGGCCATAGATTTCGACCACACGGCCACGCGGCAAACCGCCGACGCCCAGCGCGATGTCGAGACCGAGCGATCCGGTTGAGACCACCTGGATGTCTTCGATTACCTCACCTGCGCCGAGCCGCATGACCGACCCTTTGCCGAACTGCTTTTCGATCTGCGCGAGTGCGGCAGCGAGTGCCTTGCTCTTTTCAGCAGTCAGTCCAGCCGAGCCTTTCTTGCTTTCTTCCATGAATCGTCCTTTGCTATGATGAACGGCGTCTGAGGCGGATGTGCGACCCCGAGTTTCAACCTACTCGCAAAGGACAGCACAGGAAACCCAGACACTGTATAAAAAAACAGTAGTTTTAGCAAGCGCGATTCTCATGCGAACACGCATTTTTACCGTCGCGCTGCCCAAACCACCCACAATAATTTTCGGAGACCGCTGTGCGCCGGGGGAACACCCCACGGTGCCGGCAATGCCAGGCTGGCGCACCATGCGAATTCTGATTGCCGAAGACGACAGCATACTCGCGGACGGTCTGGTTCGATCACTCCGCCAATCGGCCTATGCTGTCGACCACGTAAAGACCGGCGTCGAAGCCGACACCGCGCTGTCGATGCAGACTTTCGACCTGCTGATTCTCGATCTGGGCCTGCCGCGCATGTCGGGGCTCGAGGTGCTGCGCCGCCTGCGCGCGCGCAATTCCAACCTGCCGGTGCTGATCCTGACCGCCGCGGACAGCGTCGACGAGCGCGTGAAGGGTCTCGACCTCGGCGCCGACGATTACATGGCCAAGCCCTTCGCGCTGAACGAACTCGAAGCACGCGTGCGCGCCCTGACCCGGCGCGGCGCGGGCGGCGGCCCGACGGTCGTACGGCACGGCTCGCTGTCGTTCGACCAGGTCGGCCGGATCGCCTATGTCAACGAACAGGTGATCGATCTGTCCGCGCGCGAATTGGGCTTGCTCGAAGTGCTGCTGCAACGGATCGGCCGGCTGGTCTCGAAAGAACAGCTCGTCGATCACTTGTGCGAATGGGGCGAGGAAGTCAGCAACAACGCGATCGAGGTCTACGTGCACCGCCTGCGCAAGAAAATCGAGCCGAGCGGCGTGCGCATCATCACCGTGCGCGGGCTCGGCTACTGCCTGGAGAAAGCGGCGGCGCCGGCTAGCGCGAACCCCGGCGCCAACGCCCCGACCACGCCCTCGCCCGCCGAGCCCGAGCCGCCGCCATCGCCGCCATCCGGCGCGATGCCGGCGAGCCACCACTACAAATAGAGGACGCCCATGTCCGCACGCGCAGACCGCGCTACGGCGCACGCGGCGGACCTCGACGAGGCGCGTGACGAGCGTTACGCCAACCCGTTCGCGCCGCCCGACGAAACCGAAGCCGCCGCCGAGGCGCGCCCGCGTTCGCTGTTCGGCGAGATTCTCGACTGGATGCTGGCGCCGCTGCTGCTGCTTTGGCCGATGAGCCTCGCCGTCACGTATCTGGTCGCCAAGTCGATCGCGAACGGCCCGTTCGACCGCGCGCTGGAAACCGACGCTTACGTGCTCGCCCGGCAGATCCATCCGGTCAACGGCGTGGCGGAGCTGTCGCTGCCCGACTCCACCCGCGATTTTCTACGCACCGACAACGTGGACAGCGTGTTCTACCAGGTGCTCGGCACGCGCGGCGAACTGGTGGGCGGCGAGCGCGACATGCCGCTGCCGCACGAGGAAGACCGGCCGCAGCCGGGTCTCGTCGAATTTCGTGACGACGTGCTGCGCGGCAACGATATCCGCGTCGCCTACACGACCGTCGAGTTTCCGCAGACGCCCGGCGCGCAACCCGTGCTGGTGCAGGTGGCAGAAACGCTCGACAAGCGCAGCCAGCTTGCCAACGACATCATCAAAGGCGTGATCCTGCCGCAGTTCGTGATTCTGCCGCTCGCGATCCTGCTGGTGTGGTTCGGCCTCTCGCGCGGCCTCGCGCCGCTGCACGCGCTGCAGGCGCATATCCGCGCGCGCCGCCCGGATGATCTTTCGCCACTGGAAGCGCGCCGCGCGCCGCCCGAAATCGAGCCGCTCGTGACCTCGTTCAACGATCTGCTGACGCGCCTCGCACAGAACATGGAACTGCAAAAGCGCTTTATCGCCGACGCCGCGCATCAGATGAAAACGCCGCTCGCCGGCCTGCGCACCCAAGCGGAACTGGCGTTGCGCCAGGACGCTTCCGCCGAAGTGCATCGCTCGCTCGAACAGATCGCGACCAGTTCCGAGCACGCCGCGCGACTCGTCACGCAGTTGCTGGCGCTGGCGCGCGCGGAGAACCGCATGTCGGGGCAGATTTTCACGCCGGTCGAGGTGACGGAGGTCGCTCGCAGCGCCGTGCGCGACTGGGTTCAGGCCGCGCTCGCCAAGCAGATGGATCTGGGCTATGAAGCGCCCGACGAACCCGTCGAAGTCGACGGCAATCCGGTCATGTTGCGCGAAATGCTGTCGAATCTGATCGACAACGCGATCCGCTATACGCCGCCGGGCGGACGCATCACGGTCAGGGTGAGGCATGACGCGCCGGAGCGGCTCGTGCATCTGGAGGTCGAGGACACCGGGCTCGGCATCCCGGTCGCCGAGCGTTCGCGGGTGATCGAGCGCTTCTACCGGATTCTCGGGCGCGAGGGCGACGGCAGCGGCCTGGGGCTGGCGATCGTCCGCGAGATCGCGACCATGCACGGCGGTGAGCTGACGATCGACGACAACGTCTATCAAACCTCGCCGCGGCTGGCCGGCACGCTCGTACGCGTCAGTTTGCACGTGCACGAGCGGGGCGGGACTTACCCTAACGCGCCCTGAGCGCGCAAATGTGCCATCTCAATATTGAGATAATTAGGCGGAGTGTTAGACGATTTTATTGGCATGTTGGCGAATTTTCGAGAAAATCGGCTGGTACGCGTCAAGCCGCAATTTCACCTCGCCACGTCAGTACACCGTAAGTTTCCACTCCAATAATCGGTTTCACGGGAACGCCGTCACTGGCAGACCGCGTGTATATCAATATTGGAGATGACATATGGCTACCGTTGGCGGGCAAATCTCGCACGTGCCGATGACGAACGAAGAGAAGCGGGTGATCTTCGCATCGTCGCTGGGTACGGTTTTCGAGTGGTACGACTTCTATCTGGCCGGCTCGCTCGCGGCCTTCATCAGCAAGAGCTTCTTCTCCGGCGTCAATCCGACCGCCGGCTTCATCTTCACGCTGCTCAGCTTCGCCGCCGGCTTCGCGGTCCGGCCGTTCGGCGCGATCGTGTTCGGGCGGCTCGGCGATCTGGTCGGACGCAAGTACACGTTCCTCGTGACGATCGTGATCATGGGTCTGTCGACGTTCCTCGTCGGCTTTCTGCCGGGCTACGCGGCGATCGGTATTGCTTCGCCGGTGATCTTCATCGCCATGCGGATGCTGCAGGGCCTCGCGCTCGGCGGCGAGTACGGCGGCGCGGCCACCTACGTGGCCGAACATGCGCCGGCGGGACGCCGCGGCTTCTATACGGCGTGGATCCAGACGACCGCCACGCTCGGCCTGTTCCTGTCGTTGCTGGTGATTCTCGGCGTGCGCACGGTAATGGGGGAAGACGCGTTCGGTGCCTGGGGCTGGCGCATTCCGTTTGTCGCGTCGATCATCCTGCTGGGCGTGTCGGTGTGGATTCGTCTGCAACTGCATGAATCGCCGGTGTTCGAGCGCATCAAGGCCGAAGGCAAGACCTCCAAGGCGCCGCTGTCCGAAGCGTTCGGCCAGTGGAAAAACCTGAAAGTCGTGATTCTCGCGCTGATCGGCCTGACCGCCGGCCAGGCTGTGGTCTGGTACACGGGTCAGTTCTACACGCTGTTCTTCCTGACGCAGACGCTGAAGGTGGACGGCAGCAGCGCCAACATCATGATCGCGATCGCGCTCCTGATCGGCACGCCGTTCTTCCTGTTCTTCGGCTCGCTGTCGGACCGTATCGGCCGCAAGCCGATCATCATGGCCGGCCTGCTGATCGCCGCATGCACGTACTTCCCGCTGTTCAAGGCGCTGGCGCACTACACCAACCCGGCGCTGGAAGCCGCAACGGCGAAGGCGCCGATCGTCGTGATCGCGAATCCGGACGAGTGCTCGTTCCAGTTCAACCCGGTCGGCACCTCGAAGTTCACGAGTTCCTGCGACATCGCCAAGAGCGCACTCTCGAAGGCCGGCCTGAACTACGAGAACGTTGCGGCGCCGGCGGGCACGCTGGCCGAGATCAAGGTTGGCGATACGGTGGTCAACACGTATGACGGCAAGGCCGCCGACGCCAAGGATCGGGGCAAGACGTTCGACTCCACCCTCGCGACGACGCTGAAGACCGCGGGTTATCCGCCAAAGGCCGATCCTTCGCAGATCAACTGGCCGATGAGCGTGGTGATCCTGACGATCCTCGTGATCTACGTGACGATGGTCTACGGTCCGATCGCGGCCATGCTGGTGGAAATGTTCCCGACGCGCATCCGCTACACCTCGATGTCGCTGCCGTATCACATCGGCAATGGCTGGTTCGGCGGCTTCCTGCCGGCCACCGCGTTCGCGATCGTGGCGGCGAAGGGCAATATCTACTCCGGGCTGTGGTATCCGATCGTGATTGCGCTCATTACCTTCGTGATCGGCATGCTGTTCGTCAAGGAAACCAAGGACTCGGACATCTACGCGAGGGACTGACACGCCTGATGCCCACGGCAACCTGAAAAAGTTGCGCGCCGGGGGTTGACAGCCTCCGGCGCCGTCCGCATAATCTCGCTTCTTTCGGCGAATTAGCTCAGTTGGTTAGAGCGACGGAATCATAATCCGCAGGTCCGGGGTTCGAGTCCCTGATTCGCCACCAGTATCACTCGCAAGGCCCGCTACTCTTAACTGAGAGCGGGCCTTTCGTTTTGCGCCGGTGAGCCAGTTTGTGAGCCATGTCATGCACAAACTCGCGCACGGTTCGAATTGCCGCTCAAGCCGGTTAGGTTACGTCAGGACTTCACCCTCGGCCTTGCGGTATCGATGCGTTCGCCGCCCGGCCACAGCCAGTTGCGCCGCGCGCAAGTCTTGAAACCAGCCAGCGCCGGGCAACTGGCCCGACATTCCGTGCAAGCCAATTTGCCAAACGCGGCCAATTGACTTTCCATTGAATCCAAAGCAAAGCAAATCGCATAATCAAGCAATTGCTGGCCGTTCAATTTATTGCACCCTGGCGCTTTGGGTTTTGTCGCGCGCCCTCCTCTGGTATTCTGCGAAATCCCAAAGTAACGTCCAATTCTGAAAATGAGCGATAACAGATATTCTTATTTTCAATATAGGAACATTTCGGCAGGCGAGTTGTTTTTCTTCGTCGCTCTCGATGAAACTCAAAAGCAACTCGGATTCGAAGACCTCGCCGCCGCTGCGGCGCTCCTACTCGGGCAAAACGATGTCCCTGTGGCGGGCAAGCTCGGCGGAGCCACAGCCGGAACGTCAGTTGTGTCGATGGCCGCGCGCAAGCTCTTGCCGTGGCAAGTGCGCTATCGCCTGCCCACAATCACGAGCGTCGGCGCGAGAAGGTTGAGAATCGCCTTCGCCCGGAACATCGGGGCCTTCGTTGGCCGCGCGATTCCCGTCGTCGGTGTCGTCGTAATGGGCTATGACGCGTTTTTGATCGCGAGGCACACAGTCAACTCGTACAATCGCCTGGTGAAGCCGGAAGACCGGGTGCTTTGATGAGCGAAACGAAAGACGAGGTGTGGAAAAAGCTGGAAGCGTTTGCGCGCGAAGAACTCGGGAAGCCGATTTTCGGGCAGTTGCGCATTGAGCCCAACAGCAAGCTTGAAGACGAATTGGGTCTGACCGGGACCGACGCTGTGGATTTCATCGACAAATGGGCGGAGCGGTTTGGCGTGGCGGCCGAGGGCTTTCCATACGACCGCTATTTTGGGCCCGAAGGACTCGATTTGATCGGCGCGGTCGCGTCGCTATTCTCAAAACGGGACCGGAAGGCCGCTGCGCAACCGCTGACCCTTGGCATGCTCGCCGACGCGATGCGCGCGGGCCGCTGGGACACCGCGGCGATCGAGGCGACGGCTCGCTCGGATTGAAGCGGGCGTCTTCCACAAGCGCTCGCATTCGTTCCGGCGCTTCACAGGGAAGCCGTCGAATTTAGACCAGCGGCGTTGCTCTCATTGGCTCGATCACATAAAAAACGGGGGGCGTGGAGTTGAGCGGGCCAACCGCAGGCCAAATAAAGCTATCGCCATAAACATGCCTCCTAATTTTTTGCCGGGAGATCAGCATGCAAAAACAAGCAGGAACACGCTTTCCTTCGAAAGATATAACGCCAGTTCAAGGACTAATCTTTGTCGCCTTCCTATATGTGTTGTGTTTACTCGCGTGGTCGCAATACCGAGATTAAAACAATACGGACACCCGCAATCAGTTTGCAAAAATTGCACAACAAACGGCGAAGCCTACCGCCATTGATAGTCCCGCTTGTATTGCGAGCCCTCTTTTCCGTCAAAAATTTGATGAAGAAATTTTGCCAAGGGCCAAACCGCTGAATAATTTTAGTTAGCACCCATGCTCCTGCCATCATCAATGACGCCACGAACCATGCGACGTAATATTGGCAATCAAGCATGCAGAAGGTTTGTGTCGGTCGTCATTTTGATATTTATGAACTGATCTTAATGGAATCCCTTTGGGCCTCCCGGTCCGACTGGAACATCATCAGTCGTGATACTATCAGTGAGCCGTTTTAGTTCGTACGAAATTCTGGCTAGCCATTGCCTAAGCGACTGATCTTGCTGGCAAAATCCCGGGAGTGTTTTACCCTCCGTGATTCGCCACCAGTTGCAAAAAAAAGCCGCTGATCCGCAAGGTTCAGCGGCTTTTTTGTTTTGGCTTTCCAAATCGCAACTTCAAGGAGGTTTCTTGATGACGTTCCGCACCGCCATGCTCGCCGTGGCCACCGCTTCCATCACGTTTCTCGGCGGCACTGCCGCGTCGGCCGTTCAGGCCCAGACACCATCCGGCAGCCAGTGGCGCACGAGCTCGACCACCCTCTCCACGCTGCTGCAGGACGGCTACAAGATCGTCGCAGTCGTGAACGGCGCTCACGGCAACGCCGGCCCGGCCGACACGATCTTCGTCCAGCGCGATCAGAGCGCCTTCAAATGTATCGACCCACAGCAGCCTGACGCGAAAACGAAAACGTCCGCCGCACCACCGGCATGTTTCGAACTGGTGCCGCCGTCCGGAGCGGCCGCAGCCTCCGGAACGAACTAGCCGCATTTATCCAGGCACGAGACAAAAAAAGGGAGTCAGCGCCAGGCTGACTCCCTGTGAAGTGCCACTTCCTGCGCTCCTCGCGCGGTCCTGCTGCTGCCTTAACTCGTCACGCCCATTGCCGGGTCGCTGACGCTATCCTTGCCGGTTTCGATACGGCCGGCAAAACGCCGCGAAAACCCACCGGCCGCGCTCAGCGTGAAGTCGTACCAGCCACCCACGGCGCCGGTCGACCAGTACGGCTCGACCTGCATGCCCGCCGGTACCGCGTACGTCCACGGACCGTCGCCGCGATACGCGTTCGAAGTCACCGTGACGTTGGCGACGGCATTGCCCGTATTCATGATCGTCAGATAGACGGCGTTGTTGACCACGTCGTAGCAAACGCGCACTTCCGGGTTCGGTCCGGTCGCCACCGTCGCGACATTTCCCTGAAACGAACGATGAAATCCGTTCGGTCCGAGCACCCACAGACTGTAGTTGCCCTGATCGTCGGCGAGCGCGCTCCATGAGTCCGACAGTTCCTTGCCGGCTTCGACGGTATAGCGGCGCGGCACGCGGTCGAGATGCAACTGGTCGTACACATGGAAAACCGCGCCCGCCGTGCCTGTGTTGCTGAAGACCAGCCAGATCAGGCCATCCTGCACGTCGGCGTTGGCGCTCACGTGCAGCAGATACGGGAGCGCGCGCGACGGCCGCGACATCAGCACCTGCTGCGGCATCTGCTGACTGGCCGCCGACGGCACCGGCACCGCGCCGAGCGCGCTCTGCTGCGTGTTCTGTGCGTCCGCCTGAGCTTTGCTCGGGGCCGCCGGCAGCGAAGCCGGCGGCACGTCGTTCGGATTACGGAAGTTGAATGCCGACGTGAGATCGCCGCACACCGCGCGGCGCCACGGGCTGATATTGGTTTCGGTCACACCGAAACGCTGCTCGAGGAAACGCAATACGGAAGTGTGATCGAACACCTGCGAGTTCACCCAACCGCCGGTGCTCCACGGCGATACGACGAACATCGGCACGCGCGGCCCCGGGCCGAAACATTGTCCGTCCGGCACGATCGGCGACGAATCGCCCGGCGGGTTGGTCTTCGTGAAATATTCGTACTGCGTGTCCACGGTCGACTTGCCGGCAAACGTGCCGTCCGCATTTTTGCTCGGCGCGTCGGGCGGCGGCATGTGATCGAAGAAGCAGTCGTTCTCGTCGTAATTGACGAACAGCACCGTCTTGCTCCACACGTCGGGGTTCGCGGTCAACGTGTCGAGCAGCAGTTGCAGATAGTAAGCGCCCTGCCCCGGCGTCGAGGCGCCGGGGTGTTCGCAGTACGCCTGCGGCGACACGATCCAGCTCACTTGCGGCATCTGCCCCGCGGCGATGTCGTCTTTCAACGCCTGCAGGAAGCCGCCATCGGGCATCGTGTTACCGATGCCCTTGTACAGCGGCGCCACCGCTTCGAGCGACTGCGTGTACGGCAGCAGCGGCGAGCCGGGCAGCGTCTCGTTGACCTTGCGATAGGTCGCGAAGCCGGCGAGCGAATTGTCCGTGTAGTTGTCCGGCATGTTCTGGTAGACCTTCCAGCTCACGCCCGCGGCCTGCAGGCGCTCGGGATAAGTCGTCCACGTCAGGCCCGTGGCGGAAGCGCCGAGGCCATCCCAGCCGTCGTTGTTGACCACCGGATTGGCGCCCGCGCTCGCGCCGTTGGTGCCGGTCCACAGGAAAATGCGGTTGGAGTTGGTGCCGCCATGCAGCGAGCAGTGATAGGCGTCGCAGATCGTGAACGCATTCGCCAACGCGACATGGAACGGCACGTCGGCCTGATTGAGATAACCCATCGACACGTCGCCCTTGGCCTTCGGCCATTGCGTCATGCGTCCGCTGTCCCACGCCTGATGCGCGTCGCTCCACGAATGCGGGCCGCCGGCGAGCAGCGCGTTGCCTTGCGTGCTGTCGAGATGGAACGGCAGCACGGTACGCGTCCCGTCGTTCTGCTGAAACACGGTCGTGCCGCCGGGCTGGGGAATCGTGAAGCGGTCGCTAAAGCCGCGCACGCCTGGCAGCGTGCCGAAATAATGGTCGAACGATCGATTCTCCTGCATGAAGATGACGACGTGCTGCACGTCGTTGATGGTGCCGGTCGTGTTGTTCGCGGGAATCGCCAGCGCGCGGCGAATCGCGGGTGGGAACAGGCCGAGCGCGGCAGCGCCCGCGGCGCTGCGCAGGAAGGTACGGCGGTCCAGTGAGGTCATGTTTGGTGTGTTGGAATCGTCAGAATCTGTGCGCCCGGAGTGACCCCCTGCATGGCCGCCGTATTGGACGGCCAGAGGGTGGGAAGGTCGACGTGACAGGCGCACGCGGCAGTGGCTGCGTCAGGGCGCGCAGACGAGTTGCGTGTTCTGCAACGGTTGCGCGGCACTCGCCCCCGACGCGGCACACGCGCCTGAAGCGGGTGCCGCGACGATCGCCACCGCCGCGCTCGCGCCGCCCGCGCCGCTGCTGCCGTTGCCTGAGCCGCTTGAGCCGCTTGAGCCGCCATCGCAGCCGGCCAGCGTGACGCACACCACACACAAGGCCGCCGCTGCAAGCAGCCCGCGTTTCGCCGCCTCGCCGCAGCGCGCGAGAGCCTCGCCTATCTCATGCGCCTCGCGCACCTTCGAACAGGAAGTGGTCGGGTTCATTGCGGAACTCCGTTTAATGGATCAGGGTGGAGAGCGGTTGCCCGGAACCGTAGACCGACTGCAACTCGGCTTCAGTGACGATACGGGTCCAGAGCGCGAGATCGCTGAATGCCTGCACATCCGGCGGCGTGGCCGCGCACTCGCCAACGGTGTACGGCGGGCTGTCGTTACAGGCGTTCATGTAGTAGCGGCCCGTGCCGTCCTCATTGAGCCCGAACACGCCGAGACCTGGCAGCCTGGCGATGTTCACGCTCAACGTCTGGCCCAGCACCTTCTGCTCGCCCAGCACCGGGTCGAAGATGTACGCGTTGATCTTCTTCGCCGAGGTGTCGATGCTCAGCGCGAGATACGTCCATTTGTTCGCACTGACGTTCAGGCTGTTGATGTCGTTGCGCGTGCTGCCATCGCCGACATTGAAGCGGATGTTGCAGCTCGTGCCCGAACCGGGGAACAGACCGATCGCGATGCCGGCATTGCCGCCCGAGTAGTAGTTCTTGTTCGAGAACACAGGCGTGCCATTACCCGTGAGATTCGCGCACGACGTGTAGAACCAGAAGCCGATCGTGAACTGCGCATGTGTCGTCACGTCGTCGGTCTGCGCGAGCTTGTAGCCGTCGAAACCATTGCTGTCGACCGTATGCGTGTCGATCTGCAATCCCTTGCCGCCGAACGGGTCGGCGACCAGCGTGCCGGCGTCGGCGTCCGCGGCCCACGGACCCATCGTGCTGGCGCTCAGACGGTCCACCGGCGGCAGTGCGCCGAACGGGTAGTAGCTGCTCAACCCCGTGGTCAGCGTGGTGGCGAGCGGCGGCGGCGGGGGCGGCGGAGGCGGAGGTTGCACGTACACGACCTGGGTGATCGTCGAGAGCGGCGCGCCGCCGGCTGCCACCGTGTAGTTGAACGGATACACGCCGGTGGTCGTCAGACCGAGCTGGCTGTCGGTGTAGGTCGCCGTGCCGGCCGGCAGGCTCGCGATCACGCTGCCGTTGCGCAGCACGCTGATCGCGCCGCTGGCCGGCGCCGCCCACTTCAGCACGAGGCTGGCGTTGTCGCTGCCGGTCGTGCCGAGCAGTTGCGAGACCGGCGTGGCGCCGAGCAGTTGCCCGCCGTCGAGCGCATAGGACGCGGCGTCCGGCAGTGCGCCCTGATAGGCGAGCAGCGTCGGCGTGACGTCCGCGATGCTGGCGCGCGTGTAGAGCGCGGCCATCGTCGCCGGCGCGGCGGTGTTGCCGAGGCGCGCGTTCGGCGTCTGGTTCAGCGCGATAAAGCTGGTCGACTCAGCCCGAAGCGGCAATCCGTCGGTGCCGCCGGCCGCGTTCAGCCCGTGACCGGCGGTCACCATGACGAGCCAGCTCTCGTTGCTGCGTTTGGCGGTCTCGCCGATCAACGTGCCGACCGCCGCATCCAGTTGCACCAGCGTGTTCGCGTAGTTCGTCGATGCGAGGCCGGCGTTGAGCGCCGCGTCCTGCGCCGAATGGTATTGCGCGACCACGAACGAATAGCCGTTGCCGATCATGCCGGCGCCGGTCTGCGTCACACAGGTATCGACCGATGCGCAGTTCACCAGCGTGTTCAGATAGCCGGCATTCTGATCCGGGTTCAACAGGGTCGCGAGGCTTCCCGAATCGACGACCGCACCCGTCGAACCGGCGCCCGCGCTCCTGAGCATCTGGAACACGGTGCTGCTGTGCAGAGCCTGATTGGGTGCGTCGGAATTGATCTGGTGGCGGTCCGCCCACGTGCCGGTGAGCACCGAAGCCCAGCCGGGCGTGTCGAGGTTCGGCTGCTGCGACAGCGTGCCGTTGACGCCGCCGCTATAGGCGGGCGCCACAGTCAGTTTGGCGAGATTCGGCAGCTTGCCGCCGGCGATGCCGGCACTCAGCGCGCTATACGTCACGCCGTCGAGTTCGATCAGCAGCATTTTTCTGGCGGGCGGCGCCGTGACTGCCGGTGTGCTGGCGGGGGTGCCGCCCGCACCGTTGTTGACGTTCCCGCTGTCCGACTGCGAAACGCCGCCGCAGCCGCTCAGCGCCGCCGTCGCGCCGAGAGCGCCGAGCAGCGCCAGGCCGCATGCGAATTGCGCCACGGTGTGCCGTGTCATGTTGGTCCTCTCTTCGATGCCGATGTGCGCCGGACCATCCGGCGAGTCGATGCAACGATAGGGACCGTGGACGACGAGGGTATGTCGTTCTGCGCAAGCTAGCCGATAACGGCATCAGCTTTTTTTGTGGGCTGCCGGGTGCAACCGTCGACGTCGGCCATGAACGAGGTGATCAGACGCGAACCGGCTCGCGCCTGCAGGTAATACAGGTACTCCTGCAGGATCGGTGCATCGGTTTCGAGAGGAACCTGCCGCAGATCGGGATGCGCCGGCGCTTCGCCGAGCGGCATCAGCGTACAGCCCATGTTGTGGCGGATCGCTTCGTAGATTGCTTCACGGCTGCCGATCTCGATCAGCACGGCCGGCTGCACGCCGATCCGCTTGAGCGCCATCTCGGTCGCCTCGCGGGTGCGCGAACCGGCTTCGCGCAACAGCAGCGTATGCGCGGCGACATCGGCGAGCCTGACCGTTTTCTGCGCGGCGAGCGGATGCCTGCAATGCGCGACGACGACAAGCGGGTCGTCGGCAATCGTGCGGCGTGCGAAACGCGGGTCGTCAACGCGCTGCGACGACACGGCCAGATCGACGCGGAAGTCGAGCAGCGCATCGAGAATCTGCTGCGAGTTACCGATTTCGACGCAAATCTTCACGGCGGGATAGTGGCGATGAAACGCCGCGATGGCCGGCAGAATGTAGTAAGGCCCGGTCGCGCCGACCCGCAGATTGCCGGCTGCCAGCTCACGCTCGTTGCGCAGCGTGAAGTCGATGTCGCTCTCGATCTGCTGCATCCGGTCGATCAGCGGCATCAACGCGGCGCCCGCGTCGGTCAGATCGAAGCGGCTGCCGCGCCGGTGGAACAGCTCGACGCCATACTGCTTTTCGAGTTGCTGGATACGCGCCGTGATGGTCGGCTGACTGACTTCGAGACGCTTCGCGGCGGCGGTCACACTGCCCTGCCGGACAGTTTCGTAAAAGGCGACCAGAAGCGGAGCGAGCATGGAAGGGTCGAAGGAAAACTTTCAATTTATTACCGCGACAAGGCAATTTCGTTACGGGCGATTTTATTTCCGTAAGCCGGGCCGCCGGCCGGCTCGCACCTGCCGCAACCGTCCTGCATCACCGATCCACCAGCCGGCTCAGATTGCCTCGCACCCGCTGCAACAGGGCGATCAACTGTTTCGCCTCTTCGCCGGTGAAGCCGTTCAGCGCTTCGAGCGCGACCTCGTCGCCCACCTTGCGTGCCTTGCCGAGCGTGCGCTCGGCCTTCGGCGTCATGTGCACCTGGCGTTCGCGGCGGTCCTGCGGATTGGCGGTCCGCTCGATCCAGCCGCCCTCTTCCATCCGGTCGAGCAGACGGCCCGCCGAAATCGGCGCGACTTCGAGCAGGTCCGCGAGCCGCGCCTGATTGGTGTCGCCGTAATGCGCGAGATAGGCCAGCACGCGGCACTGCGCGCGCGTCAGGTCGACCGAAGACTTCGCGAGATCGTCGAAACGCTTGCCGGTCAGACGGCCGACGTCGGAAATCAGGAAGCCGAAGCGCTCATCGAGTTGGGTTTTCATCCGCGAATTATACGAAAGGCCTTCGTTCTTCAGCATTGAAACAGGCGAAATTCAGGCTCCGCATAATTCCCGATGCCGCGCGCTCGCGCAACCGATATACTAAGCATGCTTATTATATCGACGACCCCCCGCTCATTCATGTCTTCCGACACCCCGGTAGCCACCGCCGCCGCGCCGCTCAACCGGCCGATGATCACCATCTCGATCATGCTGGCAACGTTGATCCAGACGCTCGACAGCACGATCGCCAACGTGGCGCTGCCGCATATGCAGGGCACGCTGTCCGCTTCGCAGGACGAGATCACGTGGGTGCTGACCTCGTACATCGTCGCCGCCGCGATCGCCACGCCGCTCACCGGCTGGCTCTCGGACCGGTTGAGCGTCAAGCGCCTGCTGATCGTCGCGATCGGCGGCTTCACGGTGTCGTCGGCGTTATGCGGGTTGTCGGAGACGCTTACGCAGATCGTCGCGTCGCGTTTGCTGCAAGGCGTTTTCGGCGCGTCGCTGGTGCCGCTGTCGCAGTCCATCCTGCTCGACATCAACCCACGCGAAAAGCAGGGCCAGGCGATGGCGGTGTGGGGCATGGGCGTGATGGTCGGACCGATTCTCGGCCCGACGCTCGGTGGCTGGCTCACTGACAGCTACAACTGGCGCTGGGTGTTTTTCATCAACGTGCCGATCGGCGCGTTCGCGCTGTTCGGCGTGGCGACCTTCCTGCCCTCGCGCGAACCGAAACACGACGTGAAGTTCGACGCGTTCGGCTTCGCCACGCTCGGTCTCGCCATTGGCGCATTGCAGGCCATGCTCGATCGCGGCGAGCAACTCGACTGGTTCGGCTCCAACGAGATCGTCATCGAGGCGCTGCTCGCGGCAATCAGCTTCGCATTCTTTCTCGCGCACACGGCAACAGTCGGCAAGAAGTCGTTCTTCAAATATGAACTGTTGAAGGACCCGAACTTCGCCACCGGCACGTTCTTCATCTTCGTGATCGGCGCGGTGATGTATGCGACGCGCGCGCTGCTGCCGCCCATGCTGCAGAACCTGATGAACTATCCGGTCGCGACTACCGGCCTCGTCACGGCGCCGAGCGGCGCGGGCACGATGGTCGCCATGCTGTTCGCCGGGCGCCTGCTGAAGCGGATCGATGCGCGAATCCTGCTGCTCGCGGGCTTCCTGATCTCGGCGTTCGCGCTATGGCAGATGATGCATTACACGATCGTGCTGTCAGCTTCGGACATTGTCTGGCCTGGGGTGATTCAGGGCTTCGGGCTCGGCCTCGTGTTCGTGCCGCTGAGCGCGCTGACCTTCTCGACGCTCACGCCCGAACTGCGCGCGGACGGCACCGCAACGTACAGCCTGATGCGCAATATCGGCAGCAGTATCGGCATTTCGATCGTGCAAACGCTGATGACGCGCAACACGCAGGTCTCGCACGCGGACCTCGCGGCGAATATCACGGCCTTCAATCCCGCGGTTCAGCCCATGCTCAACACCGGCTCGAACTACGACATGGCCGCGCTGAATGCGTCGATCACCCAGCAGGCGTCGATGATCGCCTATCTGAACGACTTCAAGCTGATGTTCATGGCAACGCTGCTGGTCATTCCGCTGCTTCTGCTGATCCGCCCCGCGCACAAGGCGCCGGACGCGTCGGTGGCGCACGCCGCGATGGATTGAAGCGCGGCGGCGTGGCCAGCCGCGAGGCTGACGCCTAGGCCTCGATGCGGGCGCGTGTCACACCTAGAAGTCCCGCCATCGCCGCGCGCGCCGCGGCGGCGTCGCGATCGCGAATGGCTTCGAATACGGCCGTATGCTCCGCCAGCGACGCATTGAACACGTCCGCGCGTTTCGCGTTCAGGCGCAGTTGCGCTTCGAGCGTCCGCTCGATCAGCGTGCCGAGCGGGATCAGCAATTCATTGCTGCACGCAATCAGCACGCTCAAATGAAACTGCAGATCGGCGCGCACCCATTCGTCGACATTGCGCGCCGCGATCATGGCCGCATGAGCCAAGGCGAGTGCCCGGAAGGTGTCGTCCGTATGCGAGGCCGCTGCCAGACCCGCCGCGTACGGCTCGATCATCTCGCGCATTTCCTGCAGCTTGAGCGCGAACGCCATCGGCTCGGCAACCCGCGAGTACCAGTCGAGCACGTCGACATCGAGCAGATTCCACGCGCGCTTCGGCCGCACCCGCGTGCCCACGCGCGGACGCGATTCGATCAGGCCTTTCGACGTGAGCGTGCGCAACGCTTCGCGCAACACCGTGCGGCTCACGCCGAAGGTTTCCATCAACGCCGCTTCGCGCGGCAGGATCGACTCGGGCGCATAGTCGCCGCGCAGAATCGCGGTTGCCAGCAGATGGGCGACACGCCCATGCAGATCATGCTGAATAGCTTTCTCCCAGCTGCCTTGCGGCGCTATCGATATCGGAACCAGGCCCGGAACGAGCGCGATTATCCGGCATCTCGACCGTGACACCCACCGCTTCGACAACGCCATGTGGAGGAGACGACGTCGCACTATTTGACCAATAGTACTATTGATAGTATTTAAAAGCGCTTTTGTTGTAGCATGTGAATCCTCGAAATATTCGCAGGCGCCCAAGCCGCAAGGAGACGCACACCATGAAAATCACCCGGCTCGAAACCTTCATCGTCCCGCCGCGCTGGTGCTTCCTGAAGATCGAAACCGACGAAGGCATTGTCGGCTGGGGCGAGCCGGTGGTCGAAGGCCGCGCGCATACGGTGGCGGCCGCGGTGGAAGAACTGTCCGACTATCTGATCGGCAAAGATCCGCTTCTGATCGAAGACCACTGGCAGGTGATGTATCGCGCGGGCTTCTATCGCGGCGGTCCGATCACGATGAGCGCGATCGCCGGCGTCGACCAGGCGCTGTGGGACATCAAGGGCAAGCATCATGGCGTGCCGGTTCATGCGCTGCTCGGCGGCCAGGTGCGCGACAGGATCAAGGTGTACTCGTGGATCGGCGGCGACCGTCCGAGCGACGTGGCCAACAACGCGCGCGCCGTGGTCGAACGCGGCTTCAAGGCCGTGAAGATGAACGGCTCCGAAGAACTGCAGATCATCGACACCTTCGACAAGGTGCAAGGCGTCATCAACAACGTGGCGGCGGTGCGCGAGGCGGTCGGACCGAACATCGGCATCGGCGTGGACTTCCACGGCCGCGTGCACAAGCCGATGGCCAAGGTGCTGGCGAAAGAACTCGACCCGTACAAGCTGCTCTTCATCGAAGAACCGGTGCTCTCGGAGAACGCCGAAGCGCTGCGCGACATCGTCAATCAGACCAGCACGCCGATCGCGCTGGGCGAGCGGCTGTATTCGCGCTGGGACTTCAAGCACATTCTGTCGGGCGGCTACGTCGACATCATTCAGCCGGACGCGTCGCACGCGGGCGGCATTACCGAGTGCCGCAAGATCGCGTCGATGGCCGAAGCCTACGACGTCGCGCTCGCGCTGCATTGCCCGCTCGGCCCGATCGCGCTGGCGACCTGTCTGCAGATCGACGCGGTGAGCTACAACGCGTTCATCCAGGAACAGAGCCTCGGCATCCACTACAACCAGGGCAACGACCTGCTCGACTACATCAGGAATCCGGAGGTCTTCAGGTACGAAGACGGCTTCGTGTCGATTCCGCAAGGCCCGGGGCTCGGCATCGAGGTCAACGAGGAGAAAGTGCGGGAGATGGCGAAGATCGGCCACCGCTGGCGCAATCCGGTGTGGCGCCATGAAGACGGCAGCGTCGCCGAATGGTGATCAGGTGAAAGAGCGCCGCCCGTGGGCGGCGTTTTCGATTGGCGCGCACGTTCGTGTCCTGACGTTGGCGTTTTCAAGCGCTGCCGTGACACGCGGCGAGCGCGTTACGGCGACGTGACGCGCCAGGCGTCGCAGTTACGTAACATCCCGGACCGAATGGCCCGAAACAGGCCGTTCCGGGTCTCCCTCCGCCCCGCCAACCTCCCCGTAAAAGCCTTATTCATCAAGGCTCTCGCACCGTTTGTTCGGCATCGGACATACGCATGGCCCACTCCTTGCTCAAATGCGGTCGAACGACACATGCATCGGGGTACATCATGGGCGAATTCCTTCCTGACTATCTGTTGCGCGAACAGGCCGCCGTCGGCGCGCTGGTGGTGTTCGGCGTGCTGCGCATCATCGGCGCGGCGCTGGCGTTCGAGCGCGGCTGGCGCATCTCGGTCGTCGAGAAATGCTTCATTGGCGCCGCGGTGGTCTATTGCCTGCCGCAACTGTTCGATCTGCTGACGCATACATACGGGATGCGCGCCGCCGGCGCCGAACTCGAAGGCAAAGCCGCGGGCTGCGCCATCGCGCTCTTTTGCGCGCCGATCCTCGGACATCGGCTCGGCTTCGAATAAGCGGAGGGCGTCATGCGGCTGCCGAGGCGTCTCACGAGGCGCGCGAAACCCGCGTATCGCTCGGGCGACGTCCTGAAGCTCAAGTCGGGCGGCCGCCCGATGACGGTGACCTGGAGCGGTCCGGTGCTGTTCGCGCCGGGCAACTGGCTGATCTGCCAGTGGTTCAGCGACGCGGGCGAATTGCGGCAGGAGATGTTTCCGGAGGAGACACTGGAGCGGGCGAGCCACATGGCCGCCGCCTGAAGAGCAATAGCGGATTGCCGGCCACCGCCAGGCGACCGTGTGTATTGCGCCGCACGTGTTTGCCGTGCGGCGCTTTTTTGCGGCTTACAGGACGCGGGCGAGTCTTTGCAGACTTGAGCCAATGCGGACGCGCTCGAAGCTCAAATGGCGGCGGACATGCCGCCAGTCCCGCCGGCCATCTCGCGCCACGGTCTCAACCGAGCGCGGCAAACGCCGGCACGCTATGCGACAGCGCGGCCGCCGCGACGAACGCGCCGATCATTGCCAGTGCTTCCAGATACAGCACGTTGACGAACGTATGGGCGTCCATTGTCGAGGCCGTACGGCGCAGGCGCGGCAGCGCCGAAAAACGGTTGAGTCCGCCGAGCACGAGCGCGAGCGCGACAAGCGCGAGCTTGAGCATCAGCACATGGCCCCACGTGCTCAGCTCGATCGCCTCGAACGAGCCGCCCGAACCCCGCACCGCGTTGAAGATGCCGGAGAGCAGCACCAGCGCAACCGCCACCACCGAAACATTCGATACCTGAGTCGCCGTGCGGATCAACATGCCGCGCGCGGTCGAGGTGCCGAGCGCCGGCAGAACTGCAAGCCCCGCCGCCATCGCCAGCCCGCCCCACACACTGGTGACGAGCACGTGCAGCGTTTGCATGGCAATCGCGGCCGAGGCCGGCCCGGCATCGGCCGCATGTCCCAGCGAGGCCTTGCCCGCGGCGACCGCGATCACCGCCAGCCACAGCAGCGCATTGCGCAGCATGCCGGTATGACTGGCCATCGCCGTGCCGAGCAATACCAGCGCGCCAGCAAACGCGAGGCTCCAGCCATAGCCGACATGGGTTTGCGTGAGCACGGTCGGCACCACGCCGATCGCGGCCGGCAATGCGACACCGCCCATCGACGCCGCCTGATACAACAGCCAGCCGAGGTCCGCGAGCACCAGCACGACCGTCGCCGTCAACATCGAGCGTTGCGCGCGCAACCAGGCGGGACGCGCGGGCGAGATCTTCTGCTGGGCGTCCTTCGCGAGCCACGCGCCGAGCAACGCCGAACCGACCGCAAACGCAAACGCGACATTCATGAGCGCGGCCATTGCGACCTGCCCGATCCAGAGTCCGTCGATGCTCATTTGACGATGAACGCAAAGTCGCCTTGGGTCCGGTGGCCATCCGTGGCTACCGCCGTCCAGTGCACCGCATAGCGCCCGGCATTCAGCTGCGGCAGCGGCAGATGCATGACCCTGGCGTCGCCCGGGTCGACCTGCGACGCAGCCGGCGCGGCCGTGTTACCGCTCGCGTCGGCAAGCGCGATCTTGCTGAAAGCCGGTTCGAGCGGTTCGGTGAAATGGATCGTCACTTCGGCAGGCGCGACGACTTCGGCGTTTGCGGCCGGCTGGCTCGACATCAGATGCGCATGGGCGAATGCCGTGGACGTCGCAACTAGCGCCAGGGCGCCGAGCATCGGCGCTCGCAGCGCCGGACGGGAAAATTTGGGTAGCTTCATGTGAGGCCGATAGGGGATGATCAGGAAAACAGTGGGCGTCGGACCCGGGCATTCCCGGCCGGATGGAGGCCGGCGCGCCCGGAAGTGTACGCTTCGATGGCGGGTGCGGGCGTCGGTTCAAACTGGTTTGTGGATAGATCGTCCGGGTTCGACGCTTGCCCCTTGATTGCGCAGGCAAATTCGGATGATCGACAGATAGCCCGACGCAGCGCTGCGCGTCAAACTGTCGCATAGCTGTGACAGCCGGAACCTTCTCTAATGAGGCAAATAGTCACCATCACCCTTCGATGATAGAATGCTGCGTCGCCGCAGCGCCGGCTGCCCTTCACACCGAGCCGCTCGAAGTTCGGTCAGGTCCCCGATTTTGATGGAGTTACGCGTGTCTTCAAGACGCATTTTCCGCCCGTTGCTTGCCCTTCTGCTGATCGGCTCCGCGGGTGTCTATAGCGCTGCGAAAGCGCAGACTCAACCGAAGGCCCCCGACACGATGGAAGCGCGCGTGCAAGGCTGCACGGCCTGCCACGGCACTCACGGCCAAGGTACCGACAACGACTACTTCCCGCGCCTCGCGGGCAAGCCGGCCGACTATCTGTACAACCAGTTGCAGAACTTCCGCGAAGGGCGCCGCAAGTACCCGCCCATGAACTACCTCGTCACGTATCTCTCGGACGACTACCTTCATCAGATCGCCACGTACTTCTCGCAGCAGCGTCCGCCGTATCCGCCGCCGGCCAAACCAACGGTGTCGGCAAGCACGCTCGCGCGCGGCCAGCAGATCGTGCTGAACGGCGACGCCTCGAAGCAGATTCCGGCTTGCGCGGCTTGCCACGGCAAGGGTTTGACCGGCATGGAACCCGCTATCCCGGGTCTGGTCGGTCTGCACTCCGACTACATCAGCGCGCAGCTCGGCGCATGGCGCTCGGGCTCGCGTCACGCCATTGCGCCTGATTGCATGCACACCATCGCCACGCGTCTGACCGACGAAGACGTGAACGCCGTTGCCGCATGGCTTTCCACGCAACAGGCTCCACAAAACCCCGTGCCGGCTCCGGCCCGCTCGATGAAGACTCCGCTTGCCTGCGGCAGCGAACCGCAATAAGGCAACGGGAGAGACACTCAAATGAAACGCAAGTCTTTGTTCGCCCTCTCGGCAGTCGTCGTCGTTGCGGCTGCCGCACTCGTTCCCGTCCTGTGGTCGGGCGGCGACAACCTGCATAACGGCACGGCCGTGGCGGCAACGCCCGCCGACCAGGCCGCGCTGATCAAGAAGGGCGAGTACCTCGCCCGCGCCGGCGACTGTATCGCCTGTCACACGGTGCGCGGCGGCAAGCAGTTCGCCGGCGGCCTGCCTATGGCCACGCCGTTCGGCACCATGTTCACGCCGAACATCACGCCTGACGACCAGTACGGTATCGGCAAGTGGACGCAGGACGACTTCTACCGCGCCATGCACACCGGCCGTTCGAAAGACGGCAGCCTGCTGTATCCGGGCTTCCCGTTCACCAGCTACACGAAGGTCACGCGCGCCGACTCGGACGCGATCTACGCGTATCTGCGTTCGGTCACGCCGGTCAACGTGCCGAGCCGTCCGCACGAACTGAAATTCCCGTTCAACCAGCGCAACATGCTGATCGGCTGGCGCACGCTGTTCTTCCGTGAAGGCGAGTACAAGCCGGATCCGACCAAGTCGGTCGAATGGAACCGTGGCGCTTACCTGATCGAAGGCCTCGGCCACTGCGGCATGTGCCACACGTCGATCAACGCAATGGGCGGCCCGGTCAGCTCGGCGGCATTCGCCGGCGGCCTGATCCCGCTGCAGAACTGGTATGCGCCGTCGCTCACGTCGAACAAGGAAGCCGGCCTCGGTGACTGGGAAACCAAAGACATCGCCGATCTGCTGAAGACCGGTGTGTCGAACCGCGGCGCCGTGTTCGGTCCGATGGCTGAAGTGGTTCACAACAGCCTGCAATACATGTCGGACGAAGACATCAATGCGATGGCCACGTACCTGAAGACGATTCCGCAGAAGAGCGAAGCACCGGAACCGCTGCAGCTCGAAACGTCGGAAAAGTTCGGCGGCGAACTGTTGAAGCAAGGTCAGAAGATCTACGCTGACAACTGCGCGAAGTGCCACGCGGAAAATGGCCTCGGCATGCCGCCGGCCTTCCCGCCGCTCGCGAACAACCAGTCGATCCAGATGCCGTCGGCGGTCAATCCGATCCGTATGGTGCTGAACGGTGGTTACCCGCCGAGCACGGATGCCAACCCGCATCCGTACGGCATGCCGCCGTTCGCGCAAGCGCTGTCGAATCAGGAAGTCGCAGCGGTTGTGACGTACATCCGTATGTCGTGGGGCAACCACGGTACGGCCGTGTCGCCGCAGCAAGTGTCCGATCTGCGTTCGGCGCCGCTCGACTAAGCAGCGTTCGTTGCACCCGGGGCGCGGCCTGCGGAATTCGCGGCCGCGCCCTTCGTTTTTTCAGGACCGGTATCATGCTGAAGATATATGTCCTTATGAAACCGCGCAGGAGGAAAGAGTCGTGCATGTCGGTGAGCGTTTCAACAGCATTACCCACCTCGTCGGCGCCGTGCTGTCGGTGGCGGGTCTTGCAACGCTCGTCACGATGGGCGCACTCGACGGCGACGCGTACAAGGTGGTCAGCTTCAGCGTGTACGGCGCGATGCTGTTCGTGCTGTATGCTATCTCCACGCTTTACCACAGCGTGCGCAGTCCGCGCGTGAAAGCGGTTCTGCAGAAATGCGACCATTCGGCGATCTACCTGCTCATCGCCGGCAGCTACACTCCGTTCACGCTCGTCACATTGCGCGGACCGTGGGGCTGGTCGCTTTTCGGCGTAAGCTGGGGGCTCGCCGCTCTCGGCATCGTGCAGGAATTGACGCTGGGGCGACGCACCCGCAGCGTTTCGATGGTGCTGTATGTGTTGATGGGATGGCTCGCGCTCGTTGCCGTCCGCCCGCTGGTGCAAGCCTTACCGGCAGCGGGTACCGCCTGGCTCGTGGCCGGCGGAGTCATCTACAGCGCCGGCATCTACTTCTTCATCAACGACGAGCGCATCCGGCACGGACATGGTATCTGGCACCTGTTCGTACTGGCGGGCAGTCTGTGTCAATTCGTCAGTGTTGCGCGCTACGTCGCGTGACATCCCACGGCGACGAAATGCAACTAAAGGCCAGTCAACGTGTCTGCATAGCGCGTTGAAGCATTCGGCACGCGTTTCCCGCGTGCCGCCGATTTCTCTGCGACCGGAAGTGGGCTTGGGCCTCGAACACGCCATGCGGGCGTGTTCATGCCGCATTCATGCCTGCCTGGGCCCATTTGTGCCGTTCGCAAAACTGCATTGCAAAGAGCTTTTATGTCTTTTGATTCTCTCGGCTTGTCCGAACCGTTGGTCCGCGCTGTACACGAACTTGGCTACACCACGCCGACTCCGATCCAGACGCAAGCGATTCCCGCTGTGCTCAACGGCGGCGACCTGCTGGCCGGTGCGCAAACCGGCACCGGCAAGACCGCCGGCTTCACGCTGCCGATCCTGCAACGTCTGAACTCCTCGCCCGCCGTTGCGAACGGTTCGGGCAAGCGCGCCGTGCGCGCGCTGATCCTCACGCCCACGCGTGAACTGGCCGCGCAGGTGGAAGAAAGCGTGCGCGCCTACGGCAAGTATCTGAAGCTGAAGTCGACCGTGATGTTCGGCGGCGTCGGCATCAATCCGCAGATCGGCGCGTTGCGCAGCGGCGTGGATATCGTCGTCGCCACGCCGGGCCGTTTGCTCGATCACATGCAGCAGAAAACCATCGACCTGTCGCATCTCGAGATTCTCGTGCTCGACGAGGCCGACCGTATGCTCGACATGGGCTTCATCCACGACATCAAACGCGTGCTCGCCAAGCTGCCGCCGAAGCGGCAGAACCTGCTGTTCTCGGCCACTTTCTCCGACGAGATCAAGACGCTCGCCGACAATCTGCTCGACTCGCCGGCGCTGATCGAAGTCGCACGCCGCAACACGACGGCGGAAACGGTCGCGCAGAAGATTCACCCGGTGGACCGTGACAAGAAGCGCGAGTTGCTCACGCATCTGATCAAACAGCACAACTGGTTCCAGGTGCTGGTGTTCACGCGCACCAAGCACGGCGCCAACCGCCTTGCCGAACAGTTGACCAAAGACGGCATCAGCGCCCTGGCGATTCACGGCAACAAGAGCCAGTCGGCCCGTACCCGCGCGCTCGCCGAGTTCAAGGACGGCACGCTGCAGGTGCTGGTCGCGACCGACATCGCCGCGCGCGGCATCGACATCGATCAACTGCCGCACGTGGTCAACTACGATTTGCCGAACGTGCCGGAAGACTACGTGCACCGCATCGGCCGCACGGGCCGCGCAGGCGCTACCGGCGAAGCGGTCTCGCTGGTGTGCGTCGACGAACTGCAACTGCTGAAGGACATCGAGAAGCTGATCAAGCGTCCGGTGCCGCAGGAAGTGGTTGCCGGTTTCGAACCGGACCCGACCGCGAAGCCGGAGCCGATCCTGCGCCGCGGCCAGGGTGGTGGCGGCGGCGGTGGTGGCCGCTCGCCGCGTCAGGGTCAAGGCGCACCGAAGCGTGACGATGCAAGGCGCGATGGCGCCGGTTCCGCGAAACCGGCGCAACGTTCGGGTCAACGTCCGGCCAACGGTCAACAGCAGCCGAAGCCGCAGGGTGCGAAGCCGGCCGGCAACGGCGGTCAGCCGCGTCGTGACGGCCAGCGCCACGACGACCGGCCGCGCGCCGTCGCGCATGAAGGCAGCGCCGCGCAGCATGCGCCGCGCAAGCCGCAGGCCGCGAAGCCGCAAGGCGGCAATCCGGGTGCGTTGCTGGGTGGCACGAAGCCGCGCAACGACGCGCCGCGCGGTGGCCAGCCCACGCGCAGTGGTCAGCGCGGGCGCTGAGGTTTTGCGCTGAGGTTTTGCGTTGAGCCTTTGCGTTGAGGTTCCGCTTCGAACCTCTGCGCTGAGGTCCCGAGCGGCCTCCTCGCCGGCCGCTGTCCTCACGTGAAGAAAGACTACCGGCCGGCCGCAGCCGCGGCCTGCTTCAGGTGCTCGATCTGCCGTTCCCATCGATCGAGCACCGCCTTTCCCTCCCCGCCCAGTTCGAACGTAATGCCGCTAGTCAGGCGCGCATAACGGACGCTTTGCGCCTCCGCGGTGTCGATCGAACCGTGCAGATAGACGAGCCCGCTGGCGTCGCCGGCAACGCTCGCGAGCGGCGTCATCAGCAGTTGCACCTGATAGAAAGCTTCGTCGCAGACAAAGGTAAGCGCCGCCCGTCCGCTTTGCGCAATGGCGCGCGTCGCCCTCGCTTGCGGCCACAACGCGATGCATAGCGTGCGCGAATCCGGCGCATACAACTCACCGACGCCGAGCAGCGAAGTGCGCACATGGCCATTCGCATCGACGCTCAGCAACGACGCGGTAAAACCCGTCTTGCTCGCAAGCGACGAACCGTCGAACAAAGCACGCACGGCATCGGGCCATTCATCGAACACGTGGTGTTCGAGCGGACGTTCGGGGGCGGGAGTAGCGCTCATCGTCTCGATCTGGTTAGAGGTGGACAAGTCTGGTCACAAGTCCGGGTGAACAAGTCCGCATCACGCATCGGGAAGCAAATGGCCCGCATGAGCGGGCCATTTGCAACGCCGGACATCGGCGCCGGACATCGACCGTGAATCAGCGGAAGAACACGTGCTGCGTAATCTTGGCGAGCGGGTAATGCACGCCCGGCTGGATCCTCGCTGGCAGATCGAGCGGCTTGAGCAGCATCTTCACGCACATGTCGGCCGACAGATTGCGCCGCACCAGCGCATTGATACGTGCCGCGCGTTCGCGGTTATAGGCCGAGTCGTGCACGCGCTCCGGATAACGAACCGCGAAGACGTGCCGCAACGCGATCTCGGAGTCTTCGTTCTTGATCTCCATGACGCGGCGCATCAGCGCGCCCAGCACGGCAAGCCGGCCGTTGCCTTCGATCTTGTTGTACTTCTTGAAATACTTGAAAAAGTGCTTGTAGTGACGGACTTCGTCGGTGCGGATGTTGTCGGTGATCTGCTTGAGCACCGGCTCGTCCGAGCATTCGCCGATAGCGCGATACAGCGTTGCCGTACCGGTTTCCACCACGCAGCGCGCGACCATCTCGAGCGCGCGGGTCTTTTCGAAATCCTCCACTGAACAGGTCAGCGAGTACTCTTCCATGAAATTGCGAAACGCCGTGTCCCAGTCGAACTCGGGCCACACGTAAGCGATATACGTCTTGAGCGCGCGGCCGTGCTGCAGTTCTTCCGGCTCCCACTCCTGGTTGAGCCAGGCCGAGACTTCGGGATCGCCGTTGAAAAACGTGCTCAGGTTGGCGGTGTACAGATCGGAGCCGCTTTCGATAAACGAAGACGCGCACAGCAGCAGCAGCAAGTCTTCGTTCGCGACGGCCTTTTGCCGATCAATGCGGGTGAGGTCGATATCCTCGATCCGCCAGGGCATGACATGGTTCAGCTCAGTGTGCATCGTGTCTTGCTCCGAAAGCTGTATCGACTCGTGGAGCGTGCTCGAAACAGCCCGCTCTCGCCCGAACGGTCTGCCGTGTCAGATACAGCGCCTTGAATTAGAGTTAACCCCTTGTATCTTGCATCTTAGCCGGTGTTTCACAACTCTGCAGATAACCCAGCACAGACCATGCCGGTCCGCCGCAGTTCCAGTTCATCGATAGTCGAAACATTCGGTCGGACAAAATAGCGGCGTCAAGGCACAAAAAAGCCAGCTCGAAGAGCCGGCTCAGGTCTGCGACGATGCCGTGCCGATCATGCCAGGCAGGGCGGCCGGCGCCTCGTTCGGCGCCGGCCGCCTTGCCGGTCAGGCGGGCTGAACGCCCTGCATCAGACGCACGCGGCGCATGCGCCAGGCCACGACGACGAGCGAGAGGCCCGACAGTACCGCGGCAATCAGCACGTAGTAACTTGGCGCAAGTTTGTCGCCGGTCAAATGAATGAACGTTTCGACAATCGTGGGCGCGAAGCCGCCGAAGATCGTCACGCCGATGCTGTAACCGATTGAAAGACCCGTGGAGCGCACCTGGGTCGGAAAGATCTCGGACATCAACGCGGGCATGGGCCCGGAATACGCCGCCTTGAAAATTCCCGCCGTGCCCTGCAACAGCAGCAGCCAGCCAATGGTCGGATGAGCCTGCAGCAGTGCGAACATCGGATAGATCAACCCGCCCATCAGGATCGACGTGGTCAGCATGATGCGAATCCGGCCGATGCGGTCGGACCATGCGCCCATGACAGGCGAAAGCAGGAACTGCAGGCCGCCGTTGAGCACCACCACGCCGAACGATGCCGCCGCCGGCATGTGCAACTGCTTGACCGCATACATGGGCATGTACAGTTGCAGCACATACACACCCACCGTGGATTGCGCGACGATACCGACCGCGAGCAGCAGGTTGACCCACTGGCTGGCGAACGAGGCGTCCTTCTCGCCGCTTGCCGCCGTGCGTGCGCCGCCAGCCTCACGCGCCTCGCGCAGCGCGAGGAATTCCGGTGTCTCGTCGAGATGCGAACGGATGTAGTAGCCCACCGGGCCGACCAGCAAGCCGAACACGAACGGCATGCGCCAGCCCCAGTCATTCAGTTGCGCGGGCGGCAGCCAGGCGGTCAGCAGCGAGCCGAACGCGGCCGCCGTGATCGCGGCGAGACCCTGGCTCGCGAACTGCCAGCTCGCGTAGTAGCCGCGGCGCGACGCGCTGTGTTCGACCATGAAGGCCGTCGCACTGCCGAACTCGCCGCCCACCGCGAAGCCTTGCACGAGCCGCGCGAGCAGAATCAGGATCGGCGCCGCCATGCCGATGGTTGCATATGGCGGCATGACAGCCATCGTGAAGGTGCCGACCATCATCAGCGCGATAGCAAGCGTCAGTGCGGCCTTGCGGCCCTTGCGGTCGCCATAGATGCCCAGTACGACCGCGCCCAGCGGACGCATCAGGAACGAAATGCCGAAGGTGGCGATGGCGAGCAGCGTGGAGAGCCACTCGTCCTGCATCGGGAAAAACTCTTTGGCGATGATGGTCGCGAAGTATCCGTAGACCAGAAAGTCGAACCATTCGAGCGCATTGCCGACCGACGAAGAAAACACGATCCGCCGAACCATCGCTTTGGAAAGCGGCGCAGACGGCGAATGCGCGGAAGTGGTCGCCGACGGCGACGCGGGGGTCTGCATGATATCTCCTGCCTGTCTGATGCCCGATGCCGGGTGTGCCAGAAGCGCCGCTGGCGTCCGGTGTAGCTGATTCGTGCGATGCCTTGCAGCGGCAGTCGATCAATCGCGCCGCGAGCGATGCACGAAGCCTCGCGTGCGTGCACAGCGAAGCGCCGCCTCACCGGGCGGCCGCTTCGCCAATGGATGCCTTTTCTAGAACCCGGCGGCCAGCCCGTCGCGGCGGCTGTCGCTCGCCGCCACATAGCCGCGCTCCGGCTCGTTGCGATCGAGCTTCCAGATGTACTGGCCGGAGCCGAAGTCCATGTACGGATCGTCGACCGATTTGATCGTATGGCCGAGCTTCTGCAAGGCCTCGGCGGTCTTCGGATCGAGTGTCGATTCGATGTCGATCGTGAAGTCGCGATTGACCTTCCAGCGCGGCGCGTCGCACGCGGCCTGCGGCTGCTGACCGTAGTCGAGCATCCGCACGATGGATTGCAGATGACCTTGCGGCTGCATGTCGCCGCCCATCACGCCGAAGCTCATCACCGCTTCCTGCTGCCCATTCACCTGCTGCGTGAGGAACGACGGGATGATCGTGTGGAACGGCCGCTTACCGCCTTCCACCACGTTCGGCGACTTCGGGTCCATCGAGAAGCCGCAGCCACGGTTCTGCATGGCGATGCCGCTATCCGGCACCACGATGCCCGAGCCGAAGCCCATGTAGTTCGACTGGATGAAGCTGACCATCATGCCGCGCTCGTCCGCCACCGACATGTAGATCGTGCCGCCGGCCTTCGGCATGCCGAAGTCGAACTGCGTAGCGCGCTTGTGATCGATCAGTTTCGCGCGCGAGGTGAGGTATGCGTCGTCGAGCATCTGCTCGGGCGTGACGTCCATCGAACGCGGATCCGCCACGTAGCGGTAGACGTCGGCGAACGCCAGCTTCATCGCTTCGATCTGCAGGTGCTGCGACTCGACGTTGTCGACCGCCAGTTCCTTGACATCGAATTTTTCGAGGATGCCCAGCGCGATCAGCGCCGCAATGCCCTGCCCGTTCGGCGGAATCTCGTGCACCGTGTAGCCGCGATAGTCCTTGCCGATCGGCTCGACCCAATCCGCGCGATAGTTGCGCAGATCCTCGGCGGTCAGTGCGCCGCCGCCTTCGCGCGAAAATGCGGCGATCCGTTCGGCGATTTCACCTTCGTAGTACGCGCGCGGGCCTTGCTCGGCGAGCTTGCGCAGCGTCTTCGCATGGCCGGGAAAGCGCACCAGTTCACTCACTTCCGGCGCGCGGCCGCGCGGCATGAAGGTTTGCGCGAAGCCCGGCAGATCCTTCAGTTCCGGCACGGCCGCCGCCCACTTGTAGGCGACGATGCTCGCCACCGCATGACCACGCTCGGCGATCTCGATAGCCGGCTCCATCAGGTCAGCGAACGGCAGCGTGCCGAATTTCTGATGCAGCGCTTCCCAGCCGGCGATCACGCCCGGCACCGTTACCGCGTCCCAGCCGCGCTTGGGCTGCTTCGCGAGACCGTTTTCCTCGCCGTACTTGCGCTTGAAGTAGTCGACATTCCACGCCGCCGGCGACACACCCGAGGCGTTCAGGCCATGCAGCTTCTTGCCGTCCCACACCAGCGCGAAGGCGTCGCTGCCCAGCCCGCACGATACCGGCTCGACCACCGTGATGGCGGCGGCGGCCGCGATCGCCGCATCGACGGCATTGCCGCCTTTCCACAGCATGCGCAGCCCCGCTTGCGCGGCGAGCGGATGCGAAGTCGAAACGATGTTGCGCGCGAACACAGGCAGACGCGGCGTCGGATAAGGGTTTTGCCAGTTGAAGCCAGTCATGTCGAACACTCTAGAAAGCGCGGCCCGGCCTGCGGAACGCGGAACCAATGGAAACGGGGCGAATGGGGTGGACGGAGTGAAGCACAAGTCAACGCGGAATTCCGGATTGCATCGTGATCCGGCCCAAAAAACAAATTCATTTATCAAATGAATAAATGCGTAGAGCGCCTGAATCGGGAGTGTCGCCGTCGTCTTGCATCTTATGCATGTCGCGCGAGTGGGCAGACAAGGCGCGCGATGGTCTTACAATACGCTCACCCCGCTCACGCCTAACCCGTCCACCGCTCGGCCCTGGCGCGCCGGCGGCGGGCAGCGCAGACAACAATCCCACGCACCGAGACACATGACCCGAGACCCCCGCCTGACTCTCAATGCCCGGCAACAGGAACTGCTGGAGTGGGTGCAACGCGACGGCTTCGTGACCGTGGACGACCTCGCCGCCCACTTCGACGTGACGCCGCAGACGATCCGCCGCGACGTCAACTGGCTCGCCGACATGAATCTGCTGCGCCGTTATCACGGCGGCGCCAGTCTTCCGACCAGTTCCGAAAACGTCTCCTACACCGCGCGTCAGCGCATGTTCCACGAAGAAAAGCGGCGCATTGCGGCGCTAGTGGCCACTCACATTCCCGATCAGGCCTCGCTGTTCATCAACCTCGGCACCACCACGGAGGAAGTGGCTCGCGCGCTCAATCGCCACCGCGGGCTGCGCGTGATCACCAACAATCTGAACGTCGCCAGCATGATGAGCGGCTATCCGGATTGCGAGGTGCTGGTGACGGGCGGCATCGTGCGGCCGTGGGACAAAGGGATCGTCGGCGAACTGGCGATCGATTTCATCCGCCAGTTCAAGGTGGACTTTGCGATCATCGGCACGTCGAGCATCGAAACGGACGGCACGCTGCGCGATTTCGACACGCGCGAAGTGCGCGTGGCCGAAGCGATCATCCAGCACGCGCGCACGGTTTTCCTCGCCGCGGACAACTCGAAATTCGGCCGCCCCGCGCTGGTCCGCCAAGGTCATCTCGATCAGATCGACGCTCTGTTCACGGACATGGCGCCGCCCGCCGCGATGACCGAAACGCTCACTGCCGCCAACTGCCAGGTGTATGTCGCCGAATGAGGCCAGGCATTCTCCGCCATGCTGCAACGCACGAAGAACTTCGAGTGAAATCAAGGATCTGACCGCGGCTCCCAACCGCCGCTCAAGCGCCCAATTGTCAAAGGGAAAATTTACTGGGGCCGATTTGGTGTTTAACGTGCGGTTGACTACACTCCAGTTCCCCGGCGTTCGTTGCGCGTTCCGCGCGGCGCCGGTTGCGTGAAACTGTCGTGAGCCGTACCTCCCGCCTGATCCTTTGCGGACTTCACTGGCTTGAGCCAGTCGCCGGCAAGGCCGTCCGCGTTTGCCTGACATGGAGAGAACGATGCTGAGTCCGCATGAATTCGCCACGTTGTTGCTCGTCAAGGACGCTCCCAATCAGGTCGACATGGAGCGAGAAGAACTCGACGCCTTGCTGGAACGCCAGTTGGTGGAATTGGAACGGCTCGCGTCGGGCAACGAACAATGGCGCGTGACTGAAACCGGCGACAGCGCATTGCGGGCCATCAAGCGTCTTTCCTAGTTTTGCGGGTTTCATCGCGTCTCGCCGCTGAACGGGCGTCCATGTCCGCAACGGCGCGAAAGGCGCCGTGCACCGTGCCTTTAATTGCGCGCCTGGGCGGCATCGGGACGGCGCGGATTTTCTTCGCATGAAAAGCAGGGCGCCACCCGGCGTCTGCTTTATTGTGCCCGAATCATTTACGCAGTAAATTGACGCGACGGACTTTCTGCCTTCGCGCATGCCGAAAACGCTCTCTCCCGACGACATTCGCCAATTCCGCGAAGCCATGCGGCGCGTGGCCGAGAATGCGTTCGCCACGCGCGGCGCCGAAGGCGTGACCATGCGCGAGCTGGCAAGAGAACTGGGGTGTAGTGCCATGACGCCCTATCGCTACTTCCGCGACAAGGACGAGATCCTGGCGATGGTCCGCGCCGCCGCGTTCAATCGTTTCGCGGCACGCCTCGAAACGGCGGCGCAGACCGCCACGGAAACGGATCATTCCGTGGTGAGCGAAGCCTACGTCGCTTTCGCATTCGACGAACCGCACGCCTACCGTTTGATGTTCGATCTGACCCAGCGGGACAGCGTCTACCCGGAACTCGCCGCCGCGTCACAGCGTGCATGGCGCATGCTCGGCGCGCATTTCGAGCGGCTCGTCGGCGCCGGCATTCTGGAAGGCGATCCACGGCTGATCGGCTATGCGTATTGGGCCAGTCTGCATGGCTTCACCATGCTGGCGCTGGCCGATCAGTTGCCATTGCCGCAGGCGCAACAACCCGCCGCCCACAATACGCCGACGCGCGAAGCCGTGTTCGCGCAAATTCGCCGCATGCTGTGGCGCGGCGCGCAGCCGCAGCGCGGCTAGCGCCGGCTACGCGCCGCTGCGTTCAGCCAACGGCGGCAAGCGCTCTGCAAGGCAGGCGCGCGCGCCAGGCTCAACCGTTGCGCAAGGTCGGATCCACAGCCGCGCGCCAGCTCAACGCTCTGGCTCGCTGGTCGGTGAAGAACGTCACCCACTGATTACGGATTTGCGGATCGCTGCTCGCGCCCTGGCTCGTGTAACGCTGCGCGATCGACGTCTGGAACGCGCAGAAATCGTCCTTCGACAACTTGCCGTGCCGGTTCGCCACATACGCGTCGAACATGGCCGCGTAGACGCCTTGGGCGTCGTTGCCGTAGTCGACCGTCTGGGCGCTGCACATCTGTTGCAACGACACGAACGACGGTGCGCCCCTCGTTCCGCTCAGGCTCGGCGAGCTGACGCACCCCGCGAGAAGCGCTGCGGCGCCGATCATCAAAAGTCCACGCATGAATTCACCTCGAAATGGCTGCTGCCGAGAGTATCGTCCGTGGCCGCGCGTTGCGCCACTATCCGGACAAAGGTTAGAAGGTCAGCCAGACAATCCGAACTTTACTTTTTCGAATATGTTCATTAAAGTTCGAAAACGAACACTATCAGTTCGATAGTGTTCCAAACGGCTTTCCAGATCAACGTAGGGGACACAGCAGGTGACGCAAGGCTCAAGATACGATTTGCTCGTCGTGGGCGGCGGGATCAACGGCGCCGGCATCGCTCGCGACGCGGCGGGCCGCGGCCTGTCGGTTCTGCTGTGCGAACAGGACGATCTGGCGGCGCATACGTCGTCGGCCAGTACCAAGCTGATTCACGGCGGCCTGCGCTATCTGGAATACCGCGAGTTCGGGCTGGTGCGCAAAGCCCTGCAGGAGCGCGAAACGCTGCTGCGCGCCGCCCCGCACATCATGTGGCCGCTGCGCTTCGTGATGCCGCACATGCCCGACCTGCGCCCGGCCTGGCTGATCCGCGCCGGCCTGTTCCTGTACGACCATCTGGCCAAACGCGAACTGCTGCCCGGCTCGCGCGGCATTGTGATGCGCAACCATCCGGCGGGCGCGCCGCTGGTCGATTCGATCAAGCGCGGCTTTGTGTATTCGGACGGCTGGGTCAACGACGCGCGGCTGGTCGTGCTGAACGCGCTGGATGCCAAAGAGCGCGGCGCGAAAATTCTCACCCGCACGAAACTGCTGAGCGCCGTGCGCGCGGGCGGCGAATGGCGCGCGCAACTCAAGCGCGAGGACGGCACGATTCTGGACGTGCGCGCCGCATCGATTGCGAACGCCGCCGGACCGTGGGTCGGCGAACTGCTGCAAGGCGCGCTCGGCCGCGCGGCGTCGCACAGCGTGCGGCTCGTGAAAGGCAGCCATATCGTTACGCGGCGACTGTTCGAACACGATCACGCATATATCTTCCAGAATCCGGACAAGCGCATCATCTTCGCGATTCCGTACGAACACGATTACACGCTGATCGGCACGACGGATCTCGAATATCGCGGCGACCCGTCGCAAGTGGCGATCAACGCCGAAGAAACGCAATACCTGTGCGATTCGATCAACCGCTATTTCAAGCAGAAGATCTCGCCGGCCGATGTGCGCTGGACCTATTCCGGCGTACGCCCGCTGCTCGAAGAAGAAGGCGCGGACAATCCGTCCGCGGTCACGCGCGATTATTCGCTTGAACTCGACGCGCCCGCCGGTGAAGCGCCGCTGCTGTCCGTGTTCGGCGGCAAGATCACCACCTTCCGCAAACTGGCGGAAGAAGCCGTCGACCAACTCGCGCATGCACTGCATCACGACACATCGTCATGGACAGCCGGTGCGCCATTGCCTGGCGGCGATATTCCCGGCGCCAACTTCGAGCGCTTTCTCAGCGAATTCAGGCAGCAGCATGCATGGCTGCCGGCCGGCCTCGCGCACCGCCTTGCCCGCGCCTACGGCACACGCGTCGAGCATGTGATCGGCAATGCGCGTTCCGTGGCCGAGCTCGGCCGCGCCTTCGCGCCCGGTCTTTACGAAGCGGAACTGACTTATCTGCGCGATACCGAATGGGCGCGCAGCGCGCAAGACGTGTTGTGGCGCCGATCGAAACTCGGCCTGCACGTCGAGCCGGGCACGCTCGATTCGATCACACGCGATATCGACGCATGGTTCGCCCGCGAACCCGCGCGACAGAGCGCATAGTCAGACATCGGCACGCAGCCCGCGCTGCATCTGAACGAAGAACCGGATTGCTTCACCCCTCGGCTGGACCAAGCCGGGACGCATCACCACAAACTGTTGCAGCCCGCTTAAAACAACAAGCCGTTCCCGTCGCCGGTTACCCCGCTGGCGATTCATGAAACGCATGGAGAAGAGACAATGCAGGATCAGTACATTCTCGCGCTTGACCAAGGCACCACCAGCTCGCGCGCGATGCTGTTCGACCGGCTCGGCAATATCGTGTCGACCGCCCAGAAGGAATTCCAGCAAATCTACCCGCGTCCGGGTTGGGTCGAGCACGATCCGCAGGAAATCTGGTCGACCCAGGCCGGCGTCGCCGCCGAGGCCGTGACGCGCGCCGGCATGAACGGCACCTCGATCGCCGCGATCGGCATCACCAATCAGCGCGAAACCACCATCGTATGGGATCGCGAAACCGGCCATCCCATCTATAACGCGATCGTCTGGCAGGACCGCCGCACTGCGGACTTCTGCGACCAGCTCAAGGAGCAGGGGCTCGAAGAAAAAGTCCGCGCGAAAACCGGCCTGCCGATCGATTCGTATTTCTCGGCGACCAAGATCCGCTGGATTCTCGACAACGTCGAAGGTGCGCGCGAAAAAGCCAAACAGGGGCGTCTTGCGTTCGGCACCGTCGATAGCTGGCTGGTGTGGAATTTCACCAAGGGCGGCCTGCATATCACCGACGTCACCAACGCGTCGCGCACGATGCTGTTCAACATCCACTCGCTGAAGTGGGACGACGAACTGCTCGAAGCGCTCGACATTCCGCGCAGCATGCTGCCGGAAGTGCGCGCTTCGTCGGAAACGTATGGGCCGACCAAGACCACCGTGTTCGCTTCGAAGATTCCGCTCGCGGGCATTGCCGGCGATCAGCACGCCGCGCTCTTCGGCCAGATGTGCACGGAGTCGGGCATGGTGAAGAACACCTACGGCACGGGCTGCTTCCTCGTGATGAACACCGGCGACAAGCCGATCGAATCGAAGAACAATCTCGTCACCACGATCGCGTGGCAGATCGGCGACCAGATCAATTACGCGCTGGAAGGCAGCATCTTCATTGGCGGCGCCGTGGTGCAGTGGCTGCGCGACGGCCTCGGGATCATCAGGAACGCCGCTGAAATCGAAACGCTGGCGCGCAGTGTGCCGCATTGCGACGGCGTGTATCTGGTGCCGGCCTTCGCCGGTCTCGGCGCGCCGCACTGGAATGCGCGCGCTCGCGGCACGCTGTTCGGCGTGACGCGTGGCACGTCGTCGGCGCATATCGCACGCGCGGCGCTCGACTCGATCGCTTATCAATCGGTCGACGTACTGAAGGCGATGGAAGCCGACTCCGGCATTCGCATCGGCGAATTGCGGGTGGACGGCGGCGCCTGCGCGAACAATCTGCTGATGCAATTCCAGGCGGACATTCTCGGCGTCGACGCCGTGCGTCCCAAGGTGTCGGAAACGACAGCATTGGGTGCCGCTTATCTGGCCGGTCTCGCGGTGGGTTACTGGAAAGATGTCGACGAGCTGCAAAGCCAGTGGAAACTCGACCGCCGCTTCACGCCTGCCCTGCCGCACGCCGAGGTCAAGGCATGCCTCGACGGCTGGAAGCGCGCGATCCGCGCCGCGAAGGCGTGGGCCGATACACCCTGAGCGCGTTTGTCCAGTCTGCCTCTCTCGACATAAAAACATCAAGAAGCCGCTTATCCCGCGGCTTCCCTGACAATTATACTTCGGATAACCAACGATGCACCCTTACATTGCGGAATTCATCGGCACGGCGCTCGTGGTGCTGCTCGGCGACGGCGCCGTGGCCAACGTGCTGCTTGCGCGCACCAAAGGCAAAGGCGCGGACCTGATCGTGATCGTGATGGGTTGGGCGATGGCCGTGTTCATCGCCGTGTACGTCACCGCGTCTTTCAGCGGCGCTCACCTGAATCCTGTCGTGACCATCAGCCTCGCGCTGGCCGGCAAGTTCGCGTGGACCAAAGTGCCGGGCTATGTGGCGGCGCAAATGCTCGGCGGCATGGCCGGCGCGCTGCTCGTGTGGATCGCTTATCGCCAGCACTTCGCGAAAGAAGGCGACGCCGACGTGAAGCTCGGGGTGTTCTGCACCGCGCCGGCGATTCGCAGCGTGCCGCATAACCTGCTCACCGAAATGATCGCCACCTTCGTGCTGATTCTCGGCGTGCTGTATCTGGCTTCGCCGCAAGTCGGCCTAGGCGCGCTCGACGCGCTGCCGGTCGGTCTGCTGGTGCTCGGCATCGGCATCTCGCTCGGCGGCCCGACCGGCTATGCGATGAGTCCCGCCCGCGACCTGTCGCCGCGTTTGATGCACGCACTGCTGCCGATTCCGGGCAAGCGCGATAGCGACTGGCACTATGCGTGGATTCCGGTTTGCGGTCCGCTGCTGGGCGGCGCGGCGGCAGCGTGTCTGTATCTGTACCTGCACGTGCATTGATCCGGCCGCGCGCTTGAGACCCGCCTCAGGCGCGTGTCAGGAACGCGCCCGAGGCGCGACGGAAAGCGGCGCCGCCGTGCGGGCGGCGCCAAAGCACGTATCATGACGCTTTCACTCTCTGCGCATGAGCTTGCGATTGCCTTGCCCCATGCGCTTCGCTTTCCGTTTTCAGGCATGATCGACCACCTCATCTGTGACTGCGACGGCGTGCTCGTCGACAGCGAAATCATCGCTGACCGCGTAATGCTCGAAACGCTGAGCGCCACGTTCCCCGGCCTCGACTTCGAACCCGTCGTCAAAACGGCCTTTGGCCAGCAAACGTCGCGCTTTCTCGAAAGCATTGAAAAGTCGTTCGATATCACGCTGCCGGCCAATTTTTTCGACACCATCGAACACAACGTCGAGCTCGCGCTCGCGGCTTCGCTCAGCCCGATCAACGGCGTGCGCGATGCCTTGCAACGCGTTACCTTGCCGGCCGCCGTCGTCTCGAACAGCCGCATGACGCGCGTGAATGCGTCGGTGCGGCGCGCGGGTTTGCAGCAGATTTTCGGCGAACGCATTTTCAGCGCGGAACAGGTGGCCCGGCCAAAGCCCTATCCCGACGTATATCTGTTCGCCGCGAAGACGCTGGGCGTGGAGCCGTCACGATGCGTCGTGGTGGAAGACAGCGTGGCGGGTTTGAATGCCGCGCGTGCGGCGGGTATGAAAACGATCGCTTTCGTCGGCGCGAGCCACATTCCCGATGGCTATGCGGAAGCGCTGCGCAAGATGGGCATGACGCGCATCATGCAGCATATGGATGAATTGCCCGCGCTGGTCGAAGCGGGCGTGCGCGGCGAATTCGGTGACGTGCAGTCATAGATAGCCGTTCGCGGCGATAAAAAAGCCGGCAGTTCACGAAGACTGCCGGCTTTTTTGCCTCAAGGCGCGAGACGAGATGCGATGGCGTATGCACACGTCACCTCACGCCCGCACACTCCTCGCGTATCAAGCCTCGTCGGCCACGCATTCGCGCGCCTGCGCGAGCGCCTGACGAAACTCCACCAGCTCGGCAATGGTCAGCATCGGCAGATTGTGTTGCGCGGCGAAGCGCTCCACGTCCGCGCCGCGCGTCATCGTGCCGTCCGGGTTCATCAGTTCGCACAGCACGCCGGCCGGCTTCAGACCCGCGAGAATCGCCAGGTCCACCGTGCCTTCGGTGTGGCCGCGGCGCGCGAGCACGCCGCCAGGTTGCGCACGCAACGGGAACACATGGCCCGGGCGCACGATATCGGCGGGCTTCGCCGTATCGGCGATCGCGGCGCGAATCGTCGTCACGCGATCGAGCGCGGACACGCCGGTGGTGACGCCCTCGCGCGCTTCGATCGAAACCGTGAATGCGGTGCCGTGACGACTTTCGTTGTTGACGGCCATTGGCGGCAGTTCGAGCGCGCGGATCTTCTCGTCGGGCAGGCACAGGCACACAATGCCGCTGCATTCGCGGATCAGCAACGCCATTGTTTCGACGGAAAGACGCTCGGCGGAGACGATCAGATCGGCTTCGTTCTCGCGGTCGTGGTCGTCTTGCAGTACGACGGCGCGGCCCTCGCGCATGGCCTGCAAGGCGGCGGCGATACGCGGCGGAACGGCGTCGGCGTCGAGCAGCGGGAGATCGAGGAATGCGCTATCCGCAATCGTTGACGGAGCAGGAAAAGTAGCAAAAGACATAGTTGAAACGCTCATCGCAAAAGTTGGGCGAAAAACGTTTCAGGGCATTGCAAACAGACAAAGACGCACCGCTGAGCGCCGCGCAACGCGGCGTTCGCGCACCGCCCGGACCTGCAAGCGGCGCCACGGAAACGAACATGACTATCTGCACATCTTCTTCCATCCGGACTCTAACCGTCGGCTCTGGCTTCTCACCAGATCTGCTGACCCCATGTCGACCAGAGTTGGCGCTTTAGCCGTTGGCCGGAGTTCGCGCTTTGGCGCATTACTCCGGTCCCATGCAAAGCACTGACTCGGGTCCCGTGCAACGCAGTTGCACAGGTCCAAACACCTTGACGACGCGGGCGCTCGCGGGCTCACCGGCTCACGCTCTCGCGTTGCCGGCATACCGCCGGTGGGGAATTTCACCCCGCCCTGAAGACGCACTGATTGCCGGATCAACCGGCTGGCAAAGCATACAACAGTCGCGCCGCCCATGCAGCGCAACCCTACTGGTCAGACGGTAATCCCCGATTGCGGGCTCACGTGTCTGCGAACACAGATCAAACCGGTGCGGCCTCTCGGGCCGGCTCGGCGTGCGCGGGCACGTCCCAGCGCGGCGGCGTCTCCGCCTTCAGCGTCACGCGAAACGCGCGCGCTTCCGTGTCGCCGGGATTGCGCAGGCTGTGCGGCTGGTCGGCGTCGAACACGATCGCGTCGCCGGTGGCCAGTAGCTGGCGCTGATCGTGCACGCTGACTTCCAGCGTGCCTTCGCTCACCACCAGATTCACCGTCGTGCCCGGCGCGCGGCGCGTGCCGGCTTCGGTGTGCAACGGCGCGATACGCAACTCGTGAAACTCGGCGGCGGTCGGCTCTCCGTCGGGGTAAAGCGGCCGTGCCGAATAGCGCCCGTTCGAACTGACGACACGCGACGAGCGCTCCGCCGGCAAATGCTCGAAGCCGTTGGTGGCATGACGGCGCAGGAACGCCGCTACCGACACCTTCAACGCGGCGGCCACCTTGCACAGGACCTTGATGGACGGCACGCTGCGCGCCGATTCGATCTGCGCGAGCATGGCGCGAGAGACGCCGGACGCGCGGGCGAGAGCGTCGAGCGACAGTTGCCGTTCGGCGCGCAAACGGGCGAGATTCACGCCGACCAGATGTTCCAGTGCATCGAAGGGTTCTGCGGCACGCGGCGACGCATCGGTGTCAGCCGTGGGATCGCGAACCAGCGCAAGCGGGGAATGCATGATTGCCTCCAGAAGCGCCGCCGGACGGCGGGCAAGCGGTTAGTGGATGCAAGATAGCATTGCGTCCCGCCGCGCCCAACGAAGTTATCTTCACACTGTTATCAGCATTGCGGAGGACGTTTTCCGCAATGCTTGTGCGAATTTTTCATAAGGGCGTCCATACGGCCGCGTCCATACGTTCCATTCTCCGGCCGTCATGCGTTCACGCGCCCTGCGCCACGCTCGCCGCCGGCGCATCCAGGCGCGCCGCGAACCACGTCAACAACAACGCCGCCACGCTGACTGCGGCCGCGACCCACGGCAGGGTATCGAGCGAATGGCCGTGATTGATCACCAGACCGCCGAGCCACGCGCCGCCCGCGTTGCCGACGTTGAACGCACCGATGTTCAACGTCGAAGCCAGATTCGGCGCCGCGGCGGCCTTCTCGACCACGCGCATCTGCAAAGGCGGCACCGTCGCGAAGGCGGCAATGCCCCACACGAAAATGGTGATCGCCGCCGCCACCTGCGAATGGCTGGTGCGCGCGAAGATCGCCATCACCACCGCGAGCGCGACCAGAATGCCCATCAGCGAAGGCATCAGCGCGCGGTCCGCGAGCTTGCCGCCCACCGTGTTGCCGATCGTCAGGCCCACGCCGAACAGCACCAGAATCAGCGTGACGCCGCGCGGCGAGAAGCCGCTCACCTGTTCGAGGATCGGCGCGATATAGGTGAACACGACGAACACGCCGCCGAAGCCCAGCACCGTCATTGCGAGCGCGGTCCACACTTGCGGGTCCTTCAGCACGCGCACTTCATGGCCGAGACCGGCCGGCCCGGCGTCGTGACGATTCGGCAGCAGCGCCGTGATGCCCGCGAGCGACAGCACGCCGAACCCGCTGACAATCCAGAACGCCGCGCGCCAGCCGAACTCCTGTCCGATGAACGTGCCGAACGGCACGCCGAGCACGTTCGCGAGCGTGAGGCCGGTGAACATCAGCGCGATCGCGCTCGCGCGCTTTTCGGCCGGCACGAGCGAAGCCGCCACCACCGCGCCGATGCCGAAGAACGAACCGTGCGCGAACGACGTCACCACCCGCGCGATCATCAGCACGGAATAGCCGGAGGCGATCGCGCACAGCGTATTGCCGACGATGAACACGCCCATGAGCAACTGCAACGCCAGCTTGCGCGGCATCTTGCTGGTCACCACCGCGAGCAGCGGCGCGCCGACTGCGACGCCGAGCGCGTAGCCGCTCACCAGCAGACCCGCCGACGGAATCGACACGGCCAGATCGTGCGCGACTTCGGGCAGCAAGCCCATGATGACGAATTCGGTCGTGCCGATCGCGAATGCGCTAATCGCCAGCGCCAGTAATGGAATGGGCATTTTTCTACTCCTCGTTCTAAGGTTGAGCGTGATGCAGCGCCGTCACGAATTCGACGACGACGCCCGGCGCCAGCGCCACGAACAATTGCGCCTGAGCCTCCTGCGGCCCCATCGGCGGTACGCGCGCGGCCTGGTAGTCGACGCCGTGCGCGTGCAGGCGGCCGAGCAGCGCCTGCCATTCGGCGGCGCTCTCCATCCGCAACGCGATGTGGTCGATACGCGGCGCCGTCCTGCCAGCCGATGCAGGCGCCGTCGCGTCGATCAGGTGAATCAGCGGGCGGCCGTTCGCGTACAGCCAGTAGCCGTCGATCGAGAACGGCGGACGCGCGCCCTCGGTCAGCCCGGCGATATCGACGAAGAAACGTCGGGCGGACTCCAGGTCGGCGGTAACGATCGTTGCGTGATCGAATTGCATGGCGTGGGCGGCATCGGGGATTTCGATGCAGCATTGTCGAGGAGACGAAACGATTTGATAATTGGCGTAGCATTTGAAGCATTTTCAAATTCTGTTTGAAAGAGCCACCCAATGGATAACCTCGGTGACATCCGCCTGTTCGTCGAAGCGGCGCAGCAAGGCAGTCTGTCGGCGGCGGGCCGCAAGATGGGCCTGACGCCGGCCGCCGCCAGCGCGCGCCTCGCCAAACTCGAAGCCGGCCTCAAGGCGCGTCTGTTCGAACGCACCACCCGTCAACTCCGGCTCACCGACGAGGGCCGCCTGTATCTGAATTGCTGCCGCCAGGCGCTGCAATCGCTCGACGACGCCGAAGCCGCGCTGCAAGCCGGTCAGGGCGTGGTGCGCGGCAAGGTGCGGGTGTCGGCCACTTCGGACTTCGGCCGCAATCTGCTGATGCACTGGCTCGACGAATTCAACGCGCTGTATCCGGAAGTCACCTTCGCGCTGACGCTGTCGGACTCGCTGGCGAATCTGGTGCAGGAGGACATCGATCTGGCGATCCGCTTCGGCGTGCCGCAGGACAGCTCGCTGGTCGCCCGCAAGCTGGCGCCGAACCGGCGCGTGCTGTGCGCGTCGCCGGAGTACATCGCGCGCAAGGGCGAGCCCAAAGATCCGCACGATCTGGCGAATTTCGACTGCATCGTGCTGGCCACCGCCACCGGGCTGGCGAACGAGTGGCGCTTCACGCGCGGCGACGAGGTGCAGCACTACACCGTGCCGTTCGAAACCGCCCGCGAAACCAACGACGGCGCCGTCGCCCGCGAATGGGCGCTGCGCGGCTACGGCATCGTGATCAAGTCGATGTGGGACGTGGAAGCGGATCTGCGCGCCGACGGCCTGAAAATCCTGCTGCCGCAATGGCGTTATCCGGACGCGCCGCTGCACGCGCTCTACCATCGCAACCGCTTCATGGCGCCGCGCGTGCGCGTGTTGCTGGATTTCCTGAGCGAGCGTTTCGCGCAGGTGTCGGATGAACTGGAAGGTCTGCTGGGCTTGCCGCCGGAGCGGCCGGGCGGCCAGGCGGGCGCGGAAACCGCGTCGCGCGAAGGGCTATAATAATGAGCTACGCTGCAAACGTGCGCCAGCACTCGCCCGGCAGTGGCCGAAAGCGCCGCCCCGCGGCCCGCCCGCACGTTTCGCCCCTCTTCACCTTTTAAACGACGCCCCCAGGTTAACCACTGCGACCGGCGAAATTAGATGACCAAGAAAGTTTATGTAAAGACCTTTGGCTGCCAGATGAACGAGTACGACTCCGACAAGATGGTCGACGTACTCGGCGCGGCGGAAGGACTCGTCAAGACCGACACGCCGGAAGACGCGGACGTCATTCTGTTCAACACGTGCTCGGTGCGCGAAAAAGCGCAGGAAAAAGTCTTCTCCGACCTCGGCCGTGTACGCGAGCTGAAAGAAGCGAATCCCAATCTGATCATCGGCGTGGGCGGCTGCGTGGCGAGCCAGGAAGGCGCGTCGATCGTTGCGCGCGCACCTTATGTCGATCTGGTGTTCGGTCCGCAAACACTGCACCGTCTGCCGCAAATGATCGACAAGCGCCGCGAGAGCGGCCGCGCGCAAGTGGACATCTCGTTCCCGGAAATCGAAAAGTTCGATCACCTGCCGCCGGCTCGTGTGGACGGACCGAGCGCGTTCGTGTCGATCATGGAAGGCTGCAGCAAGTACTGCAGCTACTGCGTCGTGCCGTACACGCGCGGCGAAGAAGTGTCGCGCCCGCTCGACGACGTGCTGACCGAAATCGCCGGTCTCGCCGACCAGGGCGTGCGTGAAGTCACGCTGCTCGGCCAGAACGTGAACGCTTATCGCGCTGGCCTTACACTGGGTTCGACGGAAATCGCCGACTTCGCCCAATTGATCGAATACGTCGCGGACATTCCGGGCATTGAACGGATTCGCTACACCACGTCGCATCCGAAGGAATTTACGCAGCGCCTGATCGACACCTACGCGAAGGTGCCCAAGCTCGTGAGCCACCTGCATCTGCCGGTGCAGCACGGCTCCGACCGCATCCTGATGGCCATGAAGCGCGGCTACACGGTGCTCGAATACAAATCGGTGATCCGCAAGCTGCGCGCGATCCGCCCCGATCTGTCGCTCTCCACCGACTTGATCGTCGGCTTCCCCGGCGAGACGGAAGAAGATTTCGACAAGATGATGACGCTCGTGCACGAGATGAAGTACGACACCAGCTTCTCGTTCATCTACAGCCCGCGCCCCGGCACGCCGGCCGCGAATCTGCACGACGACACGCCGCGCGAAGTGAAGCTCAGGCGGCTGCAACATTTGCAGGCCACCATCGAGGAAAACGTGCAGCGCATCAGCGATTCGATGGTCGGCAAGATCGAGCGCATTCTGGTGGAACGCCCGGCGCGCAAGGACCCGAACGAACTCGCGGGCCGCACCGAGAACAACCGGGTAGTGAATTTCCCGGCGCCGGTCGCCTCGCACGCGCGGCTGATCGGCCAGATGGTCGACGTGAAAATCGTCAAAGCGTACCCACATTCGCTACGTGGCGAACTCGTGCTGGTGCATGACGAGGCCCCGGCCACGACTCACTAAGCGACGGCAACCCGCGACGGCAACCCGCGACGCCAACCCACGACGCCAACCGCGAACCGAAACCGACAGGATCGACCCACCGCCTTGAAGACCACTCAGCAGCATCTGGAATTCACCGCACCGCGCGACGACAACGCGCGGCTCGCCAACCTTTGCGGCCCGCTCGACGAAAATCTGCGCCAGATCGAGCAGGCGCTCGACGTGACGCTGCAACGCCGTGGCCACCGCATCACGATTCGCGGGCGCGGCGCGAAACTCGCGCTCACCGCGCTCGAGAACTTCTACAACAACGCGCGCGAGCCGCTGTCGGTCGACGACATCCAGCTCGCGCTCGTCGAAGTGCGCCATCCGGCGCGGCATCGCCCGAACGGCAATGGCAATGGTCATGGCGCTGAGGCGATCGACCCGCGTTTCCCGGGCAATCCGGACCATCCGTTCGACCAGCCCGCCGACGTCGCTGAAGACGACCTCGAAGAGCTCGGCCCGAAGCTGTACACCCGGCGCGCGGATCTGCGCGGCCGCACGCCGGCGCAGCGCGAGTATCTGAAACAGATCATCTCGCACGACGTGACCTTCGGCATCGGGCCGGCCGGCACCGGCAAGACCTACCTCGCGGTGGCCTGCGCGGTGGACGCGCTGGAGCGCGATCAGGTCAAACGCATCGTGCTGACGCGTCCGGCGGTCGAAGCGGGCGAGCGTCTCGGCTTCCTGCCGGGCGATCTGGCGCAAAAGGTCGATCCGTACCTGCGTCCTTTGTACGACGCGCTGTACGACCTGCTCGGCTTCGACAAAACCGCCAAGATGTTCGAGCGGCAAATGATCGAAATCGCGCCGCTCGCCTACATGCGCGGCCGCACGCTGAACCACGCGTTCATCATCCTCGACGAGGCGCAGAACACCACGCCCGAACAGATGAAGATGTTCCTCACGCGGATCGGCTTCGGCTCGAAGGCGGTGGTTACCGGCGACACGACCCAGGTCGACTTGCCGCGCGGCCACAAGAGCGGGCTGATCGAAGCGCAGCAGGTACTCGCCGACGTGCGCGGCATCGCGCTCACGCGCTTTACGAGCGCGGACGTGGTGCGGCATCCGCTGGTCGCGCGAATTGTGGAGGCGTACGATGCGCATTCGCAGAAAACCGCCACTCCGGCGGATTCGCGCTAATCACCCGCACGCACGACGAAAGCAACGACCGCACCGCACGCAACGAAAGCACCACCACGAAACCGCATGAGCCGCACCCCGAAACTGACGTTGAATCTGCAATTCCCCGCCGCCAAAGCCTGGCCGGAACACAAGGCGCTGCTGCCGCGCGCCGCCGTGGCCGGCTGGATCAAGGCGGCGCTCTTCGCGGACGGCGAGCTGACCGTGCGTTTCGTCGACGCCGAAGAAGGCCGCACGCTGAACCGCACCTATCGCGGCAAGGATTATTCGACCAATGTGCTGACCTTCGCCTACGCCGAATCGGAAGACGATCCGGTGACAGGCGACCTGATCCTGTGCTGTCCAGTGGTGGAGAAAGAAGCCGCCGAGCAGGGCAAGCCGCTGGTCGCGCACTATGCGCATCTGCTCGTGCACGGCACGCTCCACGCCCAGGGCTACGACCACGAAGTGGAGGAAGAAGCCGAAGAGATGGAAGCGATCGAAACGGAGATCCTCGGCAAGCTCGGGTTTCCCGATCCGTATCAGTAGGCATCGATCGCCGGAACGCCTGCCCACATCCAACCGTTCAAAGCCCATCGTGAATACCTCCGCCCCTGAAGCCGACACCCGACCGCCCTGCCCGGACTATCCCCCGGTGCTCGGCGACTCGCGGCTTCTGACGGACGAAGAATTGCGCGCATCGCTCGAATGCACGATGCGCGACTGGGACCGCCAGAGCGATCTATGGCTGTTCGGCTATGGTTCGCTGATCTGGAATCCCGGCCTGCCCACCGTCGAAGCCACCCGCTCGAAAGTTCACGGCTACCATCGCGGCCTCTATCTCTGGTCGCGCGTGAATCGCGGCACGCCCGAGCAGCCGGGACTCGTGCTCGCGCTCGATCGCGGCGGTTCGTGCACCGGCATTGCGTTCCGGCTCGCGGCCGAAGGCTCGGCGCCGCATCTCGAAGCGCTCTGGCGCCGCGAAATGGCAATGGGCTCGTACCGGCCGGCGTGGCTGCCGTGCGTGCTCGCCGACGGCCGGCGCGTCGACGCGCTGGCGTTCGTGATGCGCCGCGACGTGCCGAGCTACACCGGCAAGCTGCGCGACGAAGTCGTCAAGGCCGTGTTCGGCTGTGCGTGCGGGCGCTATGGCACCACGCTGGATTACGTCAGCCGCACCGTGCATGCGCTGCGTGAAAGCGGCATGCCCGACCGCGCCCTCGAAGCGCTACTCGAACGGTGCCGCGAAGAAAGCCGCGAGGAAAGCCGCGAAACCGGACTAACGGCAGGCCTGAGAGCCGCCCCGAAATAACCGCCACGAGCGGCGCTTTTTTTCTCGAAAACGCTTTTCCGCGCGTAATCAGTTAGGATTGACCCACGCCCGCCCGTCACGGCGAAGCCGCTTCACCCCAGCTTCACTCATCGCCCAGCCCGGCAGGACACGGTCCTGCCATGTGCCTGGTGTATCCTTAATGCTCTGCAACAGCGCGCCCAGTCTTGCCGGGCGCACTACCATGAACGACACGTATCCCAGTCGACGCCATACCGACAAACCGCAGGAAAAACGCTCGCTCCTCGAGCGTCTGACCGACTTCATCTCGCCCGAGCCCGACTCGCGCGCCGAACTTCTGGAAATCTTGCAGGACGCGCATGAGCGCAACCTGATCGACGCCGACTCGCTGTCGATGATCGAAGGCGTATTCCAGGTGTCCGAACTCAGCGCGCGCGACATCATGGTGCCGCGCGCGCAAATGGACGCGATCAACATCGCGGACAATCCCGCCGAATTCATCCCTTACGTGCTGGAAAAAGCGCACTCGCGCTATCCGGTCTACGAGGGCAATCGCGACAACATCATCGGCGTGCTGCTGGCCAAAGACCTGCTGCGCTACTACGCCGAAGAAGAATTCGACGTGCGCGGCATGCTGCGCCCCGCCGTGTTCATCCCCGAATCGAAGCGCCTGAATGTGCTGCTGCACGACTTCCGCGTGAATCGCAATCACCTCGCGGTGGTGGTCGACGAATACGGCGGCGTGGCCGGCCTGATTACGATTGAAGACGTGCTGGAACAGATCGTCGGCGACATCGAGGACGAATACGATTTCGACGAGGAAAGCGGCAACATCATCGCCTCGCCCGACGGACGCTTCCGCGTACGCGCGCTGACCGAAATCGAACAGTTCAACGAGGCCTTCGGCACCCATTACCCGGACGACGAAGTCGATACCATCGGCGGGCTCGTCACGCATCACTTCGGACGGGTGCCGCATCGCGGTGAAAAAGTCCGCCTCGACGATCTGATCTTCGAGATTCTGCGCGGCGACGCCCGCCAGATTCATATGCTGCTGGTGCGCCGCGATCCGCTCGCCGGCCAGCGCGAGCGCGAAGCGCAGCACGTGCAGACCTGATCCGGTCCCGGCCGGTTCGCTCTTCACTTCGTCAACCCGCTTCCAGCCCGCTTCCGACCCACTTCTCAACCCGCTTCTCAACCCTTCACGCCGACCGCGCAACAATGGCCGACCCGATGACTTCCCGCTCGCGCCGCGGCGCGAGCGCCTCTGCCGCCCAGCAAACACGCGGTCGCACGCTGCCCCGCTGGCACTACCTCGTTGCGCTGGCCGCGGGCGCGGCCAATACGCTTTCGTTCGCGCCGACGCCGCACGGCGGCTGGCTCGAACTCGCGATCTTCGCGTTCTTCTTCGCCTGGCTCACGCGCACTACCGGCTGGAAGAGCGCGGCGCTGACGGGCGGCGCGTTCGGCTTCGGCAATTTCGTGACCGGCGTGTGGTGGCTCTACGTCAGCATGCATTTCTATGGCGGCATGGCGGCGCCACTGGCCGGCGCGGCCGTGGTGCTGTTCTCGCTCTATCTGGCGGTTTATCCGGCGCTGGCGGCGGCGGTCTGGTCGTTCTGCGCCGGTCACGCGCGCAACGGCGCGGCCGACGACGACACGCCGTTCTCGCCCACATGGCACGGCGCGCTAGCGTTCGCGAGCGCGTGGGCGATCGGCGAATGGTTGCGCGGCACGGTGTTCACGGGCTTTCCGTGGCTTGCGAGCGGTTACGCCCAGGTGGACGGTCCGTTCGCCGGCTTCGCGCCGGTGGCGGGCGTGTACGGCGTCGGCTGGATGCTGGCGCTGGTGGCCGCGCTGATCGTGCAGGCGCTGCTGCCGCTGCTGCCTTCGCGCCAGCCGGGCGGAAGCGGGGGCGCCGACCGCAAGGGCGGCAAACCGGGCGTGTCGCGCGTCGTGGTGCCGGGCGCGATCGCGCTGGCGCTGATCGCCGCCGGCCTGCTGCTGCCGCTCGTACAATGGACCGTGCCCGCCAATGCGCCGTTGACCGTGCGCCTGCTGCAAGGCAACGTCAAACAGGAAATGAAGTTCGAGGAATCCGGCATGCGCGCCGCGATCGACCAGTATCAGCAGATGATTACGTCGAAGCCGGCCGATCTGATCGTCACCCCGGAAACCGCGATTCCGGTGCTTGCGCAGCAACTGCCCGCGCCCTTTGCCTCGGCGGTGCGCAACTTCTCGGACACGACGGGCAGCGCGATCCTGTTCGGCGCAATCGGCGGCACGATTACGCCGGAAGGCCAGGTGATCGACTATACGAACAGCCTGTTCGGCGTCACACCCGGCACGCGCGACGTGTACCGCTATGACAAGCACCACCTCGTGCCGTTCGGCGAATTCGTGCCGTGGGGATTCCGCTGGTTCGTCAACCTGATGAGCATCCCGCTCGGCGATTTCTACCGTGGCGCGCCGGTGCAGAAACCGTTCATCGTCCACAACCAGCCGGTTGCCGTGGACATCTGCTACGAGGATATTTTCGGCGAAGAGATTGCGCGGACCATTCGCGAAAGTGATACGCCCGCCGGCGTGCTGGTCAATTCGACCAATCTGGCCTGGTTCGGCGACACGATTGCGCTCGACCAGCATCTGCAGATCGCGCGCATGCGTTCGCTGGAAACCGGCCGCCCGATGCTGCGCGCGACCAACACCGGCATGACCGCCGCGATCGATGCCGACGGCAAGGTGCTCGGGCGCCTGACGCCGTACACGGTCGGCTCGCTCGACCTCGCGGTGCAGGGCACTTCCGGCAGCACGCCGTATGTCACGAGCGGCAACAACACCGTGCTGGCGGTTTCATTGCTCCTGCTGGCGTTCGGCTTTGCGTTCGGACCGGGTATCAGGCGGCGCCAGAACGGCAAGCAGTAAGGCGCCGGCTCAGTTGACGGGCACCGTATCGATGAACGACTGGCGCAGCGAGAGCTTCTGGAAGTGCTTGTCCAGATTCGGATGCGGTTCGCGCCAGTTCAATTCCGGCATGCGGAAATCCAGATAGCCCAACGCGCAGCCCACCGCGATGTCGGCGAGCGTGTAGTGATTGCCCGCACACCACGTCTTGCTGCCCAAGCCCTGCGCCATTGCGATCAGAGCTTCGTCGATCTTGCGCTGCTGACGCGCGACCCACGCTTGCACGCGCTGCTCCGGCGTGCGCTGCGTGCCTTCGAGACGGATCAGCACCGCCGCGTCCAGCACGCCGTCGGCGAGCGCTTCCCAGCAGCGCACCTCGACCCGCTCGCGCCCCGACTGGGGAATCAGCTTGCCGACCGGCGACAGCGTATCCACGTATTCGCAGATGACCCGCGAGTCGAACACCGCTTCGCCGTCTTCCATCACGAGGCACGGCACTTTGCCAAGCGGATTGAAAGTGTGAATTCTGGTGTCCGGCGCCCAGACATTCTCGGGCACCAGTTCGTAGTCGATCTTCTTGTCGGCCAGCACGATCCGCGCTTTACGTACGAAGGGGCTGCCGAGCGAACCGATGAGTTTCATCATTACCATCTGCCTTTTCCTGAATCCGGCGAAAGTATAAGTGGTCGGCGGCTTAAGCGAGCGTTCACGCGCGTCATGGCGACGCTTCGCGAGCCGCTTGCAGACTCGCTGTGGACGGATTGCAACAGCGCCGCGCGCGCCTTCGTCTCCACCTGCACCAGTATCCCGCGCAAAATAACTCCGCGCATGGGCGCTACAATCGCACGATGAACCAGCCGACCGAACCCACCATCGCCATCGACGTCTACCGCACGCGCCGTGAGCGCGTACTCGCCGCGCTCCGGGCGGCGGGCGGCGGCGTCGCCATCGTGCCCACCGCGCCGGAAGCGCTGCGCAACCGGGACGCCGATTATCCCTATCGGCACGACAGCTACTTCTACTACCTGACCGGCTTCACCGAACCCGAGGCGTTGCTGGTGCTCGACGCCAGCGCCGCGCCCGGCGAGCCGGCTTCGGTGCTGTTCTGCCGCGAGAAGAATGTCGAGCGCGAAACGTGGGAAGGTTTCCGCTTCGGCCCGGACGGCGCGCGCGCGGCTTTCGGTTTCGACGCGGCTTTCGCCATCGGCGAAATCGATACGCAACTGCCGCGTCTGCTCGCCGACAAGCCGTCGCTGCACTACGCGCTGGGCACTTCGCCGCAGCTGGACGAACGGGTGCGCGGCTGGCTCGACGCAGTACGGGCTCAAGCCCGCGGCGGCGTCGCCGCACCGGCCGCCGCGCACGATCTGATTCCGTTGCTCGACGACATGCGGCTCATCAAGGACGACCACGAACTCGCCATCATGCGCCGGGCCGGGCAGATTTCCGCCGAGGCGCATCGTCGCGCGATGGCCGCGTGCCGTCCCGGCATGCGCGAGTACGAACTCGAAGCCGAGCTGCTCTACACGTTCCGCAAGTTCGGCGCACAGGCGCCGGCTTACACGTCGATCGTCGCGGCGGGCGCAAATGCCTGCGTGCTGCACTACCCGGCGGGCAATGCGATTGCTCGTGACGGCGATCTGATCCTGATCGACGCGGCCTGCGAGCTCGACGGCTACGCGTCCGACATCACCCGCACCTTTCCCGCGAGCGGCCGTTTCACGCCGGCGCAGCGCGAGCTGTACGACATCGTGCTGGCCGCGCAGCAGGCCGCCATCGACGCGACCCGCGCCGGCGCCACCTTCGACGACCCGCACCAGGCCGCCGTGCGTGTGCTGTCGCAGGGCCTGCTCGACACTGGCATCATCGAGCGCGCGAAGTTCGCCTCGGTCGACGACGTAATCGCCGAGCGCGCCTACGTGCCCTTCTATATGCACCGCACCGGCCACTGGCTCGGCATGGACGTGCACGACGTGGGCGACTACCGCGAACGCGGCGCGCCGCGCGACGAAGCGGGCGCGCTGCCGTGGCGCACGCTGCAGGCCTCGATGACGCTGACCATCGAGCCCGGCCTGTATATCCGGCCGACCGAAGGCGTGCCCGAGCGCTACTGGAACATCGGCATCCGCATCGAGGACGACGCGATCGTCACGCCGGACGGCTGTGAGCTGATCACGCGCGGTGTACCCGTCGCCGCCGACGAGATCGAGGCGCTGATGCTGGAAGCCCGCGCAGCCCAGGAAGCCGCGAAGTAACTCGGGGAAGTAACTCAGGGCAATGACCCAGGGAAGTAACTCGCAAGGAAGTAATCCGCAATGAACGACGTTTCCCAGTCGACGGTGATCCTGAAGCCCGCCGCGGCGGCCCACCCGTTCGATTTCGACGTGACGATCGTCGGTGCCGGGCCGGTCGGGCTGGCGCTGGCCGGCTGGCTCGCGCGCCGCAGCGCGACGCGGGCACTGCAGATCGCGCTCATCGACGCGCGCGAGCCGGAAGATTCGATCGCCGATCCGCGCGCCATCGCCGTATCTCACGGCAGCCGGATGATCCTGGAGCCGCTGCGCTGGCCCGCCGACGCCACCGCGATCCGGCGCATCCACGTCTCGCAGCGTGGCCACTTCGGCCGCACGCTGATCGACCACGGCGAACACGGTTTGCCGGCGCTCGGTTACGTGCTGCGGTACGGCTCGATCGTCCACGGTCTCGCCGAGGCGGTGCACGCCACCCCGGTGCACTGGTTCCGCTCCACCTCGGCCGGCGCGCCGACGCAGGAATTCGACGGCGTCACGCTGCCGATCGAAACCGCGGGCGTCACGCGGCAGTTGCGCACGCGCATTCTGGTGAATGCCGAAGGTGGCCTGTTCGGCGACCAGAAGTCGGGGCGAGGCGTGGCCAAAGGCGCCAGCGTGAATGCGGACGAGCAGACCGACCCCCGCGCCAACGCCGAAACTCCCGACAATCGAGCCGCCGGCGTCGAGGTGAAAAGCGTCGATCCGCGAACTGGCCGGGACGGCGCCGCCGCACGACGCACAGGCCGAGCCGCCGCGGAACCCGCCTTGCGCGACTATGGGCAGACAGCGCTGGTCGGCACGGTCACGGTGTCCTCGCCGCAGCCGCATGTCGCGTGGGAGCGCTTCACGTCGCAAGGTCCGATCGCGTTGCTGCCGATGGGCGGCGTGCGCGGCGCCGACTACGCGCTGGTCTGGTGCTGCGCGCCCGAAGAAGCCGCGCGCCGCGCGCAACTCTCCGACGAAGCCTTCCTGCATGAACTCGGCGCCGCGTTCGGCGACCGCATGGGCCGCTTCACGCACATCAAGGGGCGCGCGTCGTTCCCGCTGGGGCTGAACGCCGTGGAGACGCTCGTCAACGGGCATATCGTCGCGATCGGCAATGCGGCGCAAACGCTGCACCCGGTGGCGGGTCAAGGGCTGAATCTCGGTCTGCGCGACGCGCACTCGCTTGCCGACGCCTTGTCGGCGGAAGGTCCGACGCCGCTCGCGCTGGCCACCTTCGCGCAACGCCGCGCACTCGACCGGCGCCTGACGATCGGCGCCACCGACACGCTCGCGCGTCTCTTCACCGTCGACTTCGCACCGCTCGCGATCATGCGCGGCCTCGCCCTCACCGCGCTCGAATTCCTGCCGCCGGTGAAAACCGCGCTGGCACGGCAAATGATGTTCGGACAGCGGCGCTAGGCACGCCGCCCGCTCGCGCCGCGCGGCCTTTTTGCTTCACGCGCAAGGTGCCGCGCGGGCGGCGCCGGTTCTATGAACCGGCGCACTTTCATAGAAGATTTAATGGGTTACGCGCGACACATCGCGGGTGTCGGCTATCTGTTAACGCTAAAATAGCGGTTTTCCCTCGCATTTCGCGAACGCTCCGATTGACAGAAACTGGGCAATCGGTCGCGTGCGCGTTCACCGCGTTTCACGTTATGCCCACTCTCGGCTCCCACAATCTGCGTAATAACCTGTTCGTCGCGCCCATGGCCGGCGTGACCGACCGGCCGTTCCGGCAGCTGTGCAAACGGCTGGGCGCGGGCTACGCGGTGTCGGAAATGGTCGCCTCGAACGCGCAGCTGTGGAAAAGCGAGAAGACCATGCGCCGCGCCAATCACGCGGGCGAGGTCGAACCGATCGCCGTGCAGATCGCCGGCGCCGATCCGGCCATGATGGCCGAAGCGGCCCGCTACAACGTGGCAAACGGCGCGCAGATCATCGACATCAACATGGGCTGCCCGGCCAAGAAGGTGTGCAACGTCGCGGCGGGTTCGGCCCTGTTGCAGAACGAGCCGCTGGTGCAGCGCATCGTCGAGGCGGTGGTCGGCGCGGTGGGCGTCGGGCCCGACGCGGTGCCCGTCACGCTCAAGATCCGCACCGGCTGGAATCGCGAGAACCGGAACGCGCTGAACGTCGCGCGTCTGGCCGAGTCGGCCGGTATTTCGATGCTCACCGTGCATGGCCGCACGCGCGCCGACCTGTATCACGGCGAGGCCGAATACGACACCATCGCCGCGGTGAAAGCAGCCGTGCGCATTCCGGTGGTCGCCAACGGCGACATCACATCGCCGCAAAAAGCGCGCGAGGTGTTGGCCGCCACCGGCGCCGACGCGCTCATGATCGGCCGTGCCGCGCAAGGGCGCCCGTGGCTGTTCCGCGAGATCGGCCATTTCCTGCAAACGGGTGAGTTGCTGCCGCCGCCGCGCATCGACGAAATCCAGCAGGTGATGAACGAGCATCTCGAAGACCACTACGCGTTCTACGGCGAATTTACGGGTGTGCGCACTGCGCGCAAGCACATCGGCTGGTACACTCGCGGCCTTTCTGGCGCCAACGTGTTCCGGCATCGCATGAATACGCTGGACACCACACGCGAACAACTCCTCGCCGTCAACGAGTTCTTCGACGCACAGAAGGCGATCTCCGACCGCCTCGTCTACGTCGACGAAACGCTCGGCACGGACGAGGACCCAACCGACCGACTGGCAGCATGAGCAAGAACAATATCGAACAATCTGTCCGCGACAGCCTGGGCATGTATTTCCAGGATCTCGACGGCTCCAATCCGCACGACGTCTACGACATGGTGATTTCGTGCGTGGAAAAACCTCTGCTCGAAGTGGTGCTCGAGCAGGCCGGCGGCAATCAGTCGCTGGCCGCCGAGTATCTCGGCATCAACCGCAATACGCTGCGCAAGAAGCTGCAACAGCACGGTTTGTTGTAGTTTTTCCGGCGCCCTGCCACGTTTCCCTTCGGCTTTTCGTCTTCATCATGATCAAGCAAGCGCTCATCTCCGTTTCCGACAAGTCCGGCATCGTCGACTTCGCCAAATCGCTGTCGGACCTCGGCGTCAGGATCCTGTCTACCGGCGGCACCGCGAAACTGCTCGCGGACGCGGGCCTCTCCGTCACCGAAGTCGCCGACTACACCGGCTTCCCGGAAATGCTGGACGGGCGCGTGAAAACGCTGCATCCGAAGGTGCACGGCGGCATTCTGGCGCGCCGCGACCTGCCGGAACACATGGCAGCGCTTGAAAAGCACGACATTCCGACCATCGACCTGCTGGTCGTGAATCTGTATCCGTTCGTGCAGACCGTGTCGAAAGAGGAATGCTCGCTGGAAGACGCGATCGAGAACATCGACATTGGCGGCCCGACCATGCTGCGCTCGGCCGCGAAGAACCATCGCGACGTGACGGTGGTGGTCGATCCGGCCGACTACGCGGTCGTGCTCGACGAAATGCGCGCGAACAGCAACGCCGTGTCGTACAAGACGAACTTCCGCCTCGCCACCAAGGTGTTCGCGCATACCGCGCAGTACGACGGCGCGATCACGAACTACCTGACGAGCCTGACCGACGAGCTGCAACATTCGTCGCGCAACGCCTACCCCGCCACGTTCAATCTGGCGTTCAACAAGGCGCAGGACCTGCGCTACGGCGAAAACCCGCATCAGAGCGCGGCGTTCTACCGCGACCTCTCGGTGCCGGCCGGCGCTCTCGCGAACTACAACCAGTTGCAAGGCAAGGAACTGTCGTACAACAACATCGCGGATTCCGACGCAGCGTGGGAATGCGTGAAGACTTTCGACGTGCCGGCGTGCGTGATCGTCAAGCACGCGAACCCCTGCGGCGTGGCAGTCGGCGCGGACGCCAACGAAGCGTACGCGAAGGCGTTCCAGACCGATCCGACCTCCGCGTTCGGCGGCATCATCGCCTTTAACCGCGAAGTGGATGAGGCGGCGGCGCAAGCCGTGGCCAGGCAGTTCGTCGAAGTGCTGATCGCGCCGTCGTTCAGCGCCGCGGCACGCCAGGTGTTCGCGGCGAAGCAGAACGTGCGTCTGCTCGAAATCGCGCTGGGCGACGGGCATAACGCGTTCGATCTGAAGCGCGTGGGCGGCGGCTTGCTGGTGCAGTCGCTCGACTCGAAGAACGTGCAGCCGCGCGAATTGCGCGTGGTCACGAAGCGTCATCCCACGCCGAAGGAAATGGACGATCTGCTGTTTGCATGGCGCGTGGCGAAGTATGTGAAGTCGAACGCTATCGTGTTCTGCGGCAATGGCATGACGCTCGGCGTCGGCGCTGGCCAGATGAGCCGCGTGGACTCGGCGCGCATCGCCAGCATCAAGGCGCAGAACGCCGGTCTGACGCTGGCCGGTTCGGCCGTGGCGTCGGACGCGTTCTTCCCGTTCCGCGACGGCCTCGACGTGGTGGTGGCGGCAGGCGCGACCTGCGTGATCCAACCGGGCGGCTCGATGCGTGACGAAGAAGTGGTCAGCGCGGCGGATGAGCACAATATTGCGATGGTGCTGACGGGCGTGCGTCACTTCCGGCATTGATTCGGATTGGATGGCGGCGCGTGTTTCTTGATGAGACAGCGCTGCTGAGTGAGATCTGAACTTTAGAAAAACGGCCTGGCGGGTTTTCCGCCGGCCGTTTTCTTTGGTGCGGCGCTTGTGCCGTGGTTGTGGCATACCTACGCGGCGCTTGTGCCGCGTCTGTACAGTGCCACTGCCTGCGCCGTGCCTGCTTTTGCCGTGCTCGCGCCACGCTCACGCCACATTTGCGCCGCCCCTTTACACACCGCGCTCAGTCGTCCGGTTCCTTTCTCGCATAACCTCCGCTCACCTCCGCGTGCTGGCTGATATAAGTACTGAGCCCCCGGCCGCGCCGCGCGAGACGCTTGAGCGCGGCAACATGCCATTCGCCGACGCTCGCCTCGGTGTACCAATACACCACGCCATGCCTGAAGCGGACCGCCACAAAGTCGTCGCCGATTTCATAAGCCTCGACGCCCGAATCGCCGCTGAGATTCCGATAGCGCTCCATCTGCGAATACCTCCTTGCGCGCCGCCTTGCACCACACGCAGCAGTTTTTATTCCGCTGACCTCGCCGCGCGCCGTTCGCCGCGGGGCGCGCGTGTTGTAGTATCGCAAGCACCTGGTTTTTACCGCTCCCGCGGCACCTCATGAGAATTCTCGGCATCGACCCCGGCCTGCGCGTGACCGGCTTCGGCGTGATCGACCAAAGCGGCCACACGCTCAGCTATGTCGCGAGCGGCGTCATCAAAACCGCCGACGCCGATCTGCCCTCGCGTCTGGGCACCATCTTCGAAGGCATCTCCACACTGATCCGCCAGCATTCGCCGGATCAGTCGGCGATCGAAAAAGTGTTCGTCAACGTCAACCCTCAGTCCACCTTGCTGCTCGGTCAGGCACGCGGCGCGGCCATCTGCGGACTGGTCGCGGGCGGCGTGCCGGTCGCCGAATACACCGCCCTCCAATTGAAGCAGGCCGTGGTGGGTTACGGCCGCGCCACCAAGGAGCAGATGCAGCAGATGGTCGTGCGCCTGCTCAATCTCTCCGGCGTACCCGGCACCGACGCCGCCGACGCGCTTGGCATGGCGATCTGCCACGCGCACGGCGGCACGACGCTGAGCACGTTGGGCGGCATCGCACCCTCGCTGGCAAAGAAAGGTTTGCGCGTGAGACGCGGACGCCTGGTCGGATAGAAGCTCATGCGGCAACGCATGGATCAACCGCGATTGACGCGCGATTCGCGAGCCACTCGACGCTCACTCGCTGCGCTACACTCGCCCTTTCTCTCGAGATTGAATTCGCCATGATCGGTCGCATTGCCGGCGTTCTGCTGGAAAAAAACCCGCCGCATCTGCTCGTCGACTGCAACGGCGTCGGTTACGAAGTCGATGTGCCGATGAGCACGTTCTACAACCTGCCCTCCACCGGCGAACGCGTGGTGTTGCTCACGCAGATGATCGTGCGCGAAGACGCACACCTGCTCTACGGCTTCGGCACCGCCGAGGAACGCTCGACCTTCCGCGAACTGCTGAAAATCTCCGGCATCGGCGCACGCATGGCGCTGGCGGTGCTGTCGGGCATGAGCGTCCACGAGCTCGCGCAAACCGTCACGATGCAGGACGCGGCGCGTCTGACGCGCGTGCCGGGCATCGGCAAGAAGACGGCGGAGCGGCTGCTCCTCGAACTGAAGGGCAAGATCGGCGCAGACCTGGGCGCAATGGCGGGCGCGGCGTCGGCATCCGACCACGCCTCCGACATTCTGAACGCACTACTCGCATTGGGTTACTCCGAAAAAGAAGCGTTGGCCGCCGTCAAGAACGTGCCGGCCGGCACCGGCGTTTCCGAGGGCATCAAGCTCGCATTGAAGGCGCTGTCCAAGGGCTGACGCTCAACCCTCGTGTCCGGCATGCATGCGATGAGTGAAGCTTCGCACAGGCCGGCGAGCGGCGCACCCTGGCCGTTCGGCCGAGTTTCGCGGCGGGCGGCTCGCGGTACAATGAACGCATGATCGAAACCGACAAACTCGCCGCCGAGCGCATCATCGCGGCCACGCCCGTCTCGCCGAACGAAGAAGCGTTCGAGCGTGCGTTGCGCCCGCGCCAGCTCGAAGAATATGTCGGGCAGGAAAAAGTGCGCGGCCAGCTGGAAATCTTTATCGAGGCCGCCAAACGCCGCTCCGAATCGCTTGACCACGTCTTGCTGTTCGGCCCGCCGGGCCTCGGCAAAACCACGCTCGCGCACATCATCGCGCGGGAAATGGGTGTCAATCTCCGGCAAACGTCCGGGCCGGTGCTGGAACGCGCCGGCGACCTCGCCGCGCTGCTCACCAATCTCGAAGCGAACGACGTGCTGTTCATCGACGAAATCCACCGGCTCTCGCCGGTCGTCGAAGAAATTCTGTACCCGGCGCTGGAGGATTATCAGATCGACATCATGATCGGCGAAGGACCGGCCGCGCGCAGCGTGAAGCTGGACCTGCAGCCGTTCACGCTGGTCGGCGCGACCACGCGCGCGGGCATGCTGACCAACCCGCTGCGCGACCGCTTCGGAATCGTGGCGCGGCTCGAGTTTTATAACGCCGAGCAACTGGCGCGCATCGTCACGCGTTCGGCGTCGCTGCTCCATGCGCAGATCCATCCGGACGGCGCGTTCGAAATCGCCAAACGCGCGCGCGGCACGCCGCGGATCGCGAACCGCCTGCTGCGGCGCGTGCGCGACTTCGCCGAGGTGAAGGCCGACGGCAATATCACCGCGCAAGTGGCCGACGCCGCGCTCAAGATGCTCGACGTGGACGCGGTCGGCTTCGACCTGATGGACCGCAAGCTGCTCGAAGCGATTTTGCACAAGTTCGACGGCGGCCCGGTCGGCGTCGACAACCTGGCGGCGGCTATCGGCGAAGAGCGCGACACGATTGAAGACGTGCTCGAACCGTATCTGATCCAGCAGGGCTTCCTGCAGCGCACGCCGCGCGGCCGCGTCGCCACGCTGCTTACGTACCGGCATTTCGGCCTCGCCGCGCCCGACTCGTCGAGCAGCACGCTGCCCGGCCTGTGGGATTCGGCCGCCACCTGAGCCGATACCTGAGCCGTTACGCGCAGCACGAGACCGAATCAGGATGTCCGACCAAACCAGGCAGCCCAACTCATCCAGCGGTCTTTCGCAGCTTCTTACCGGCAGGCTCCGTTCAAAGCTGGCCGCCGGGGTCACGCATCTGACAAGCGGCAGCGGTCCCACGCTCGACTATTCTTCCCCTCCGGGCGACCCGGGCCTGTTCGGGCCGGACTCGGTGTGCTGGAAAGTCCACGCCGATTTCACGTCGATGATGACAGGCGGCATCAGCGCGCTGCTGCTCCAGGCTTTGCACCCGCTGGCCCTTGCCGGCGTTTGGGACCACTCGGCGTTTCGCACCGACATTCTCGGCCGCCTGCGGCGCACCGCGACCTTCATCGCGGGCACGACGTACGGCAACCGGCACGACGCACTGGCGCTGGTCGAACGTGTGAAGCGCATCCATCTCGGCGTGAGCGGCGTCGCGCCTGACGGCCGGCCGTATCGCGCGAGCGAGCCCGCGCTGCTGACGTGGGTGCATGTCGCCGAAGTGTCGAGTTTCATGACCGCGCACTTGCGCTATGTGAATCCGTTGCTGCCCGTTGCCGCGCAAGATCAGTACTTCGCAGAAACCGCGCGCATTGCCGAGATGCTCGGCGCGTCGGACATTCCGCGCTCGCGAGCCGGGATCGACGCTTACCTGCTGGCCATGCAGCCTGAGCTCGTAGCCAGCGAGCGCACGCGTGAACTGGTGCGGATTCTGATGAACGCGCCGGCCCCGAGTGCATCGATGCGGCCGGCCGGCGTGCTGATGCTCAACGCCGGCGTCGATCTTCTGCCCGATTGGGCGCAAGCGATGCTGGGATTCCAGCGCTACGCGGCGCTTCGCCGTGCGGTCACGAGACCCGGCGTGCGGCTGGTCGCGCCGGTGATCCGCTGGGCGCTGGTGAATGGCGTATCGAAACGTGCACGCCGCCGCGTGGCCGCGGGCGTGCGGGAGCCGGAATAACGCAGCCGGGCGCCGCTCGCACAAGCAACTCACATTAGCTTGAGCGGCCTGGTTGGAATATGCGCGCCAGCCGCCGCGCCGATCGCAAGCTCAGCGAATCGCGACCAACCCGCATGCAAGCTGACTCGCGAACGTTTGGCTGCGCCAATGCGCGGAAGGTTCGCGAACGGTCCAGGTCGGCCGCCGAGCACGAACTCACGCTCACGCCGCCCAACCGGGCACGTGCCGATCAACGGCCCGGCTCTGCCGCCTTCTTGAAACTATCGTCTTCGCTCGGCGCATCGAGATGCGAGACGTCCGCCCACGTCACAATCGTCGCCTTGCCATTATCGAAATCCACCGTGTTCACACTCGTGTTCAGCAGCGGATAGTCACGCGGCGCATCGAGCGGCAAACCGCAGGCGAAGCGCCGCACGCAATCGAGCACGCCGCCATGCGCGACGCAGGCAATCCGCCCGCCGGGATGCGCGGCGACCAGCGGTTCGATCGCGTGCAGCACACGGTGGTAGAGCGCGCGTTGCGACTCACCGTCCGGCGGCGAGAAGCCAGGATCGCGAGTTTGCCAGTGCGCGTATTCGTCGGGGAAGCGCTGGGCGATCTCGTCGTTGTCATGGCCCTGGAAGGCGCCATATGAACGCTCGCGCAGATTTTCGCGCAACTGCAGCGGCAAGCCGAGCGCGTCGGCGACCGGCTGGGCGGTTTGTTGCGCGCGTTGCAGGTCGCTCGAATAGATCGCGTCGAGCCGTGCGCCCTGCTTCGCCTCTTCGGCCATGCGGCGCGCAAGCCGCTGCGCCTGGGCCAGCCCCGTCGTGGCAAGCGGAATGTCGACGTGACCTTGAATGCGCTTGATGCGATTCCAGTCGGTCTCGCCGTGCCGGATGAACAGAATCTGCGTAGTCATGGGATGAAAGTGGGCGCCATCAGCCGGTTATGCCGAGCCGCTATTGTCGCAAAAAGCGGCTGGAGGGTAGATGCGCGCCGCGGCGCGCATGCCGGAACGACCGCCGGGATCAGGCGTGCGTCTGCAGCCAGAACGTGACCGGCCCGTCATTGACGAGCGACACCTGCATATCGGCGCCGAATTCGCCGGTCTCGACGACCGGATGTTTCGCCCGCGCCGCTGCGACAAAATAATCGAAGAGGCGCTTGCCTTCATCGGGCGGCGCGGCTGGCGTAAAGCTCGGACGCAGACCGCTGTTGGTGTCCGCGGCCAGCGTGAACTGCGAAACGAGCAGCAGGCCGCCCGCGCGCCCGGCGCCGTCGAGATTTTGTACGGAGAGATTCATTTTGCCGGCCGCATCGCTGAATACGCGGTAGCCGAGCACTTTGGCGAGCAGCCGGTCGGCCGCCGCCTCCGTATCGCCGCGTTCGGCGCAGACGAGCGCGAGCAGACCCGCCTCGATCGCGCCCGTTACGCGGTCGGCCACGCGCACCTCCGCGCGCCGCACACGTTGAATCAGCGCGATCATCGGTTCGACTCCAGATGCGACGTCGGGCCCATCAGGCCGTCAGCGTGACGCGTGCAAAACGGCGCTTGCCGACCTGCACGACGTACTCGCCGGCTTCGACTTTCAGGCCCTTGTCGGACACGGTTGCGCCGTCGATCTTCACGCCGCCCTGCTCGATGTTGCGCAGCGCTTCGCTGGTCGACGGCGCGAGGTTGGCCTGCTTGAGCAACTGGCCGATCGCGAGCGGTGCGCCCGCGAGCGTCACGGCCGGGATATCGTCCGGCACACCGCCCTTCGCGCGATGGTTGAAGTCTTCGAGCGCGCGTTCGGCGTCGGCTTGCGAGTGGAAGCGCGCGACGATTTCCTGGCCGAGCATCACCTTGAAATCGCGCGGATTGCGGCCTGCTTCGGTTTCCTTTTTGAAGCCCGCGATTTCTTCCATCGGACGGAACGACAGCAGTTCGAAGTAACGCCACATCAGCACGTCGGAAATGCTCATCAGCTTGCCGAACATGTCGGTCGGCTTTTCGCTGATACCGATGTAGTTGTTCTTCGACTTCGACATTTTTTCGACGCCATCCAGCCCTTCGAGCAGCGGCATGGTCAGGATGCACTGCTGTTCCTGGCCGTACTGCTTCTGCAACTCACGGCCCACGAGCAGGTTGAACTTCTGGTCCGTGCCGCCGAGTTCGAGGTCCGCGTTCAGCGCGACCGAGTCGTAGCCTTGCATCAACGGGTACAGGAACTCGTGGATCGAGATCGGCACGCCGCTCTGGAAACGCCTGGTGAAATCTTCGCGTTCGAGAATCCGCGCCACCGTGTAGCGCGACGCGAGCTTGATCATGCCGTCGGCGCCGAGCGGCATCGACCATTCGCTGTTGTAGCGGATTTCGGTCTTGTCGCGGTCGAGCACGAGCGCGGCCTGTTCGAAATACGTCTTGGCGTTCGATTCGATCTGCTCGCGCGTGAGCGGCGGGCGCGTGGCGTTACGGCCCGACGGATCGCCGATCAGCGAGGTGAAATCGCCGATCAGGAAAATCACGGTGTGGCCGAGGTCCTGCAACTGGCGCATCTTGTTCAGCACGACCGTGTGGCCAATATGGATGTCCGGCGCGGTCGGATCGAGCCCGAGCTTGATACGCAGCGGTTTGCCGGTCGCCGCGCTCTTCGCGAGTTTTTGCGCGAATTCGTCTTCGATCAGCAGTTCGTCGACCCCGCGTTTGGTGACGGCGAGCGCGTGACGGACTTCGTCGGTGATCGGGAAGGCGGAAGCGGCGTTGGGCTTGGTGGGCTCGGTGCTCATGCTGGAAACGTGAAGTCGCAAAAAAAGGAGATTGTCCCATAGATGCGCGCCGCCGCGCCCATCGGCGCAGCCGCAGGTGCGCCGCCGACGCGCGATTTCCGCGTCCGGCGCCGTGCCGCCGGCATTGCCGCGCTTTATATTCGTCCGCGCTTCGCCCGATAATCTGCTACAACGGATCGCAACGAACCATCGAGAGGAGCAGTAACGTGGCGCAAGACCCCGCAGACGGCGTCTACTTTGGATTGATGTCCGGCACGAGCATGGACGGCGTGGATGGCGTGGCCGTCAGGTTCGCGCAAGGCAAGCCGTCCGTGGTGCTGGCCGAGGCGTTTGTCGGCTTTGCCGCGGGCCTGCGCGATGCATTGTTCGCGCTCCAGCAACCCGGAGACAACGAGATCGAGCGCGAGGCGCTGGCCGCCAATGCGCTCGCCACGCGTTACGCGGTGTGTTGCCACGACCTGCTGCACAACAGCCGCGTACCCGCCGCGGAGGTGCGTGCGATCGGCGTGCACGGGCAGACGGTGCGGCACCGGCCGGAAAAGGGTTATACGCGGCAGATCAACAACCCGGCGCTGCTCGCGGAAATGATGCACATCGACGTGATCGCCGATTTCCGCAGCCGCGACGTCGCGGCCGGCGGCCAGGGCGCGCCGCTCGTGCCGGCTTTTCACGCCACCGTGTTCGGCGCAAAGAACGAAACGCGGGTGGTCTGCAATCTCGGCGGCATCAGCAATATCACGATCCTGAACGCGACCGGCAGCGTGCGCGGCTTCGACTGCGGGCCGGCCAACGCGCTCCTCGACGAATGGGCGCAGCGCCATCTAGGCAAACCGTTCGACGAGAACGGCCATTTCGCGGCCGGCGGCCAGGTGGATCGCACGCTGCTGAACGCCTTGCTCGACGAGCCGTTTTTCGGCCAGCAGCCGCCGAAAAGCACCGGCCGCGACCTGTTCAATGCTGATTGGCTCGACGCGAAGCTGCCGCCGTTTGCCGCGCTCGACCACGCCGACGTGCAAGCGACACTGGTCGCGCTCACCGCGGTGACGGTCGCACGCGAGATTGAGCGGCATGCCTCGGACGCGAAGGCAGTCTATGTCTGCGGCGGCGGCGCGCGCAATCCGGAGATTCTGAAGGCCTTGCAGCAGGCACTGGAAGACAGCGGTGTCAGCGGCGTGCCCGTCATGACAACCGACGCGCTAGGCGTGCCGCCGAGCCAGGTGGAGCCGCTGGCGTTTGCCTGGCTTGCCATGCGCTGCGTGGCGCGTCTGCCGGGCAATTTGCCGGCGGTGACAGGCGCATCCGCCGAGCGCGTACTCGGGGCAATCTACCCGCGCTGAGCTGAGCGTGGCGCGGATTTCGGCGCAGGCAATAAGAAACGGGGCCGAAGCCCCGTTTGCCACAATCAACTGCTCAACAACCCGTCGTCACACCGAGAACGATGAGCCGCAACCACAGGTGGTCGTAGCATTCGGGTTCTTGATGACGAACTGAGCGCCGTTGATATCGTCCTTGTAGTCGATCTCAGCGCCCACCAAATACTGGTAGCTCATCGAATCGATCAGCAGCTGGACGCCGCTCTTGTTCATGACGGTGTCGTCTTCGTTGACGGCTTCGTCAAACGTAAAACCGTACTGAAAGCCCGAGCAGCCGCCGCCCTGCACGAAAACGCGCAGTTTGAGGTCCGCATTGCCTTCTTCTTCGATCAGTTGCTTGACCTTGTCAGCCGCTGCGTCGGTAAAAACGAAGGGGGCGGGCATCTCGGTCACGGGTGTATCGGTGACTGCGTTCATTCGAACTCTCCAAAAAGCTTCTAACCGCTATTGTAGGGCTGATCTCGATATCGTGCCGAAGCCCACAAAGTCAATGGGTTCTTCCAGAGAATCAATGGATAACGCGTTCTTCCGCCACCAGCCCGGCAGAGCGGGATGTATCGCCGCTCTGCCGACGAGTTCATTGGCGCAATACTAAATCTCAACGAGCCACCAACCCATGAAAAAAAGCCGCCTTCGCGAAAGCGTTGGCGGCTTTTGCAGCGTTCCGGCCCAAAAGCCGGTTCGCACCCGAAGCGATTAACGCTTCGAGAATTGCTTCCTGCGGCGTGCCTTGTGGAAGCCGACCTTCTTACGTTCGACTTCACGAGCGTCACGCGTGACGAAACCAGCTTTCGACAGTTCCGGCTTCAGCGTTGCGTCGTAGTCCATCAGCGCGCGGGTGATGCCGTGGCGAACCGCACCGGCTTGACCCGTTTCACCGCCGCCCGTCACGTTGACCTTGATGTCGAACGTAACGCCGTGGTTCGTGAGTTCCAGCGGCTGACGCACGATCATCAGCGACGTTTCGCGCGAGAAGTAATCGGCGATAGGCTTGCCGTTCACCACGATATCGCCCTTGCCTGCCTTGATGAAGACGCGTGCGACGGCGCTCTTGCGGCGGCCCGTGCCGTAATTCCAGTTACCGATCATGTGGGCTCCCCTTAGATCTCGAGCGCTTTCGGCTGTTGTGCCGAATGCGGATGCGTTGCTTCAGCGTAGACCTTCAGCTTCTTGATCATCGCGTAGCCGAGCGGGCCCTTCGGCAGCATGCCCTTGACCGCTTTCTCGAGCGCACGGCCCGGGAAGCGTTCCTGCATCTTGCCGAACGTCGTTTCATAGATACCGCCCGGGTAGCCCGAGTGACGGTAGTACTTCTTGTCAGTAGCCTTGTTGCCCGTGACGCGCAACTTACCCGCGTTGATAACGATGATGAAATCACCGGTGTCGACGTGCGGAGTGAATTCAGGCTTGTGCTTGCCGCGAAGACGGTGTGCCACTTCGCTGGCGACACGCCCGAGAACCTTATCCGTCGCGTCAATCACGTACCATTCACGCGTAACCTCATGGGCTTTTGCGGAAAACGTCTTCATGATCGATCCAAAAAAATTGCTGCGCCCAATGTGTTTTTTCCTGCTTGTAGTGTGCGCATCGAGGCGCGTGCAGGCTCTCCCTGGTTCTTCCTCCGCGGGCGCGGATGCGGAAAAGCCCTGAATTATAAAGGAATTTGCTACGGCAAGTCAAAACGTACGGGAGTTTGCGCGAGATCTCCGGCGATCCGGCGGCCACGGAGTGCGTTTTAGCACCCTTTCGTGCCCAAACCGCCCGCGCCCGAACAGGATGCGGGCGAAAAAAAACCCGAACGAGCGGTTCGGGTTTAATCCACCAAAGGAGGAGGTGGAGGAGACAGATCGAATTATATGAGTGCACCTTGTGCGACGCAAGAATGTTTGCATTACGAAATGCGATTTCACAATACGGCAATCGCATTTCGCGACTCGAGCACGCGAAAAATTCTTTTGAATCAGATACTAAGGGATACCGGAGCAGCGACGCTCACAGATATCGCCTAGAGTAAAACCCCTAAATTCGTCAGGGCATTCCCGAACTGGCTGACCATGCCGCAGCGCAGCACGCAAGCCGTCATTGCGCATAACTTGTGGCAAATGTCGCCTCGGGCGGACACTCGAACACCGGGCTACAATGCCGTCTCGATAAAGCGAAGCGCGGTGGAGCAGAGCATGGAATGCAAAGTAAGCTGGATGGGGCAAGACGGGATGGCGTTTGCAGCCGAGACGGGCAGCGGCCATCTGGTGGCGATGGACGGCGCGCCTGAAGGCGGCGGCCGCAATCTCGCGCCGCGTCCGATGGAAATGGTTTTGCTCGGCACCGGTGGCTGCACCGCCTACGACGTCGTGATGATCCTGAAGAAAAGCCGTCAGGAAATCGCCGGTTGTTCGGTGACGCTGAAGGCCGAGCGCGCCAGCGAAGATCCGAAAGTGTTCACGAAGATTCACTTCCATTTCACCGTGACGGGCAAGAATCTCAATCCGGCCACGGTGGAACGCGCCATCAACCTGTCGCACGACAAATACTGCTCGGCCTCGATCATGATCGCCAAGACCGCCGAGCTGACGCACTCGTTCGAGATCGTCGCGAGCTGAAAGCGGACTTGGCGGTTGCGGCGCGGGCCGGAACGCTCGCCGCCGGACCGGGCGTACAAAAGAAAATGCCGGCCTCCATATGGAGCCGGCATTTTCTTTTGTCAGGTGGCAAAGCAGGCCGATAAGCCGGATTCTGTGCACGCGCCACGTCCGAAGACGCGGCGCGCGTGGCAGCCATTCCTCTAGGCGCGCCATTGCTGACGCGCTCAAGCTTCCTACCCGCAGACGTGACGGGGGCCCCGCCCTGCATCTCGAAGATGCCAGCCTGCCTACTTGGAATTGCTCCGGGTGGAGGTTACCGTGCCGGTCTGCCTTGCAGCAGCCGCGGTGCGCTCTTACCGCACCGTTTCACCCTTACCTGATCCCGGCTTGCGCCGGGCCATCGGCGGTTTGCTTTCTGTTGCCCTGTTCCGCGTGTTGCCACGGATGGCCGTTAGCCATCACCCTGCCCTGTGGAGTCCGGACTTTCCTCGCCCTCTTTGGTCGAAACCGCGGAGGCCGCGACTGCCTAGCCTGCTTTGCTGGGGCGGATTTTAACACCTGCGGCAGCGGGAAGCCGGAGCAACGGCTGAAATAGCCGGATGACCAGGAAATGCCGCGACGAACCTCACCGCGCTCAGCGCGCGCGCCGCCCCGCGCGAAACACGGACGTGTCGTCGTAAAACACGGACGATTCGTTGTCCGGCCACCAGCCCGGAATGCCCAGCACCGGCAATGGCGCGAACATGCGGCTCGTCAGTGCGTCAGTGCCAAGCAGCGCCGCGGCGACCGACTCGTCCAGAAACGCTTCGCGCTTCATGGCGTCCCATTCAAAGTACCCGGCCGGCACGTCGACGATCCACGCATGCCCCGTGCAGGCCTTGAACGGCGCAACCAGCTTTTCCATCAGCGCGTGGCCGAAGCAGCGCACTTCGCAACCCGCGCCCCAGGCATCGCGTCGGGCGACCAGCAGCGTGTGCCAGTCGAACCCGCGCAATGCCGCGCCCAAAGCGGCATCCGCGCACGCGAACAGCAGTGCGTTCTCGTCGAACAGGGTCAGCATGTCGCGTACGCCGCCGCGGCTCGAACCGACGCCTAACGCGTCGATCGCCGCCGACTGCCGCGCGTTCAGCGCCGCCTTGATGCGCGGAAAGGCAAACCACATCGATGCATTGAAGAAGTCGTGCAGATTGTGGCGTGTCGGCACGCAGCCGGTTGCCGCGATATGCGCCTCGTACGCCGCGCCGGGCGGCAGATCGTCCTGCGCGATGAACGCGAGGCGTTGACCACGGCCTGTGCTCTGCCGCAGCTCCCCGGCATCGGCGTTCATTTCCGCGAGCAACGCCTGGTAGCTCGTCAGCGCAGCCTGCTGCCAGCGCTTGCCGCGTTCGGCGAACGGCGCGAACCACGGCTTCGACCAGTCGATGGCAGCGAAGCCCGGCGGCTCCGCCTCACGCGCCTGCATCGTGCTGATGCCTTAAACCAGGCGCCAGCCGATCGACTCGCCGCCGCGCAGCGGCACGACCGGCGTATCGCCGACCGGCAGTTCGGCCGGCAGCGTCCATTCCTCGCGACGCAACGTGACCTTCTCTTCGTTACGCGGCAGACCATAGAAATCCGCGCCGAAAAAGCTCGCGAAACCTTCGAGCTTGTCCAGCGCGCCGGCCTTGTCGAATGCTTCCGTATAGAGCTCCAAAGCGTGCAGCGCCGTGTAGCAGCCCGCGCAGCCGCACGCATGCTCTTTCAGCCCCTTCGGGTGCGGCGCGCTGTCCGTTCCGAGGAAAAAGCGCGGATTGCCCGACGTCGCCGCCTCGACCAGCGCCACCCGATGCGTCTCCCGCTTCAACACGGGCAAGCAGTAGTAATGCGGGCGAATACCGCCCTGGAAGATCGCGTTGCGGTTGTACAGCAGATGATGCGCGGTGATCGTCGCGCCCAGCACTTCCGGCGCCACGCCGGCTTCGCGGATATAGTCGACCGCGTCTTTCGTGGTGATGTGCTCGAACACCACCTTCAGCGCCGGAAACGCGCGGCGCAGCGGCGTCATGACCCGGTCGATGAACACCTTCTCGCGGTCGAACAGATCGATCGACGCATCCGTCACTTCGCCGTGCACCAGCAGCGGCATGCCCAGTTCCTGCATCACTTCGAGCGTTTTCGCGCACTTCATGATGTCGGTGACGCCCGCGTCCGAATTGGTCGTCGCGCCCGCCGGGTACAGCTTCACACCGTGCACGAAGCCGCTTTCGCGCGCGCGGCGGATTTCGTCGGGCGGCGTGTTGTCGGTCAGGTACAGCGTCATCAGCGGTTCGAACTTCGCGCCTTCGGGAATCGCGGTGACGATCCGCTCGCGATAAGCCTGCGCCATTGCGGTGGTCGTGACCGGCGGCTTCAGGTTCGGCATGATGATCGCGCGGCCGAACTGGCGCGCGGTGTCCGGCAGCACGGCGGCCAGCATCGCGCCGTCGCGGACGTGCAGGTGCCAGTCGTCCGGCCGGGCGAGCGTGATGGAGTCGAGGGAAGCGTTGGAAGCGGTCATGGCGAAAAGGGGGACGAGTTCGGCGACAAAAGCCAATCTATGCGGTCAAACCGCGCCGTTGCGGCATGAACACACGTCAATTTTGCTATTTGGCGTTTCTGGCTCGGTGATATGCTTGGAAAATCATCATTGTAACGGCTCGCCCCGTTCACAGGCTTACCCGCAACATGTGCCAACTTCTCGGAATGAACTGCGCCGCGCCAACGGACGTCACGTTCTCGTTCACCGGCTTTGCGGCGCGCGGCGGCGTCACCGATCACCATGCCGACGGCTGGGGCATCGCCTTCTTCGAAGACAAAGCCTGCCGCCTGTTCATCGACCATCAATCGTCGGCCACCTCGCCGATCGCCGAAATGGTCAAGCGCTACCCGATCAAATCGAAGAACACCATTGCGCATATCCGCAAGGCGACGCAGGGGCACATCCTGCTGGAAAACTGCCACCCGTTCATGCGCGAACTGTGGGGACGCCACTGGATCTTCGCGCACAACGGCGACCTCAAGGATTATTCGCCTGTGCTGTCGGGCGTGTACCAGCCGGTCGGCACGACCGACAGCGAACTGGCTTTCTGCGCGCTGCTCGAAGGTTTGCGTAAGGCCTTTCCGGGCGCGCAGCAGCCGCCGCTCGACGAACTGTTTGCCGCGCTCGAAACGCTCACGCGCGAAATCACGCAGTTCGGCGTGTTCAATTTCCTGATGTCGAACGGCCAGGCGCTGTTCGCGCATTGCTCGACCCATCTGTACTACATCGTGCGCCGCTGGCCGTTTTCCACCGCGCATCTCGTCGACGCGGACGTGTCGATCGATTTCGCCAAATACACCACGCCCGAAGACCGCGTCGCGGTGATCGCCACCAAGCCGCTGACCGACAACGAAGTCTGGACCGCGTTCGAACCGGGCGATCTGATGATGTTCCAGCATGGCGAGGTAATCGGCCGCGTGAACGTGCCGGTGCCGGCTTCGGTGCTCGAAAAGCTGCGCAATCCCGCTTTGGACGCGTCGGCTTCGGCCAGCACGATCGCGGCTTCGGCTGAAGCCATGCCCGAGAGGGACGCCGAAGTGGATCTGGAAGCAGCGGACGACGCCGCCGCATTCGAATCCTGAGCGCTTGAGCAGTTAAGGCCGCCGGCGTTCGCTCAAGCCGAAGCGCCAGAAACAGAAAAGCCGCTTTCGAAGCGGCTTTTCTGTTTCTGTGCTTTGTGGGAGGCCGCACCGCCTGAACGGCGCGGCCCCAAAACCCACTCAGTGCAGGATTTTGGCCAGAAAGTCCTTCGCGCGATCCGACTTCGGATTGGCGAAGAAGTCTTCCTTGCGGTCGTCTTCCACGATCAAGCCCTTGTCCATGAAGATCACGCGATGCGCGACCTTCTTCGCGAAGCCCATTTCGTGCGTGACGCACATCATGGTCATGCCTTCCTGTGCGAGTTCGACCATCACGTCGAGCACTTCGTTGATCATTTCCGGATCGAGCGCCGAAGTCGGCTCGTCGAACAGCATGGCGATCGGGTCCATCGACAACGCGCGCGCAATCGCCACGCGCTGTTGCTGACCGCCCGACAACTGGCCCGGAAACTTGTCCGCATGCGCACGCAGGCCCACGCGATCGAGCAGCTTCAGCCCTTTCGCCGTGGCTTCGTCTTTCGAGCGGCCGAGCACCTTCACCTGTGCGAGCGTGAGGTTCTGCACGATCGACAGATGCGGAAACAGTTCGAAGTGCTGGAACACCATGCCGACCTTGGAGCGCAGCTTCGACAGATTGGTTTTCTTGTCGGTGAGCGACTGACCGTTGATGATGATCTCGCCCTTCTGGAACGGCTCGAGGCCGTTGACGGTTTTGATCAGCGTGGACTTGCCCGAACCCGACGGCCCGCACACCACCACCACTTCACCTTTTTTGACTTCCGTCGTGCAGTCGGTCAGCACCTGAAACTGACCGTACCACTTCGAAACATTCTTGATAGAGATCATCTTGCGACCTTTTTCTGAAGACCTTTGACGAGGCTCGACGCGATCACGCAGACCACGAAATAACACGCGCCCGCGAACAGTACCATCTCGATATTCGTACCGTCACGGTCGCCAATATTCGTAGCGGTGCGGAAGAAGTCGGCGAGGCTGATTACGTAGACGAGCGACGTATCCTGAAACAGCACGATACCCTGCGTGAGCAGCAGCGGCACCATCGCGCGGAATGCCTGCGGCAGCACGATCAGGCGCATGGCCTGCGCGTAGTTCATGCCGAGCGCGAACGCCGCGTTGACCTGTCCGCGCGGCACGGCCTGAATGCCGGCGCGGATGATCTCCGAATAGTACGCGGCCTCGAACAGCGAGAACGCGACCATGGCCGACGCAAGACGAATGTCGATATCCGCCGACAGGCCGAGCACGTTCTGCAGCACTTGCGGCACGATCAGGAAGAACCACAGCAGCACCATCACCAGCGGGATGGAACGGAAGATCGTCACGTAGCCCTTCGCGAACCACTCGAACGGTTTGAACGACGACAGCCGCAACATCGCGAGAACGGTGCCCCAGATAATGCCGAACACGATCGCGATCAGCGTGATCTTGAGAGTGACTACGGCGCCGGTCCACAGCGTAGGCAATGCGCCCGGAATACCGCTCCAGTCGAAATGGTGCATTACTTGCCTCCGATATAGCCGGGCAACCGGGTCTTCGCTTCGACCCAGCGCATGAGTTGCATCACGACCAGATTGATCAGCATGTACGCCACCGTGACCGCGATAAACGACTCATACGTCTGCGACGTGTAGTCGACCAGTTGGCGCGCCTGAGCGGACAGATCGAGCAGGCCGATCGTCGACGCGACCGCCGAGTTCTTGAAAATATTCAGAAACTCGGACGTGAGCGGCGGCACGATGATCCGGTATGCGACCGGCAGCAGCACATAGCGGTACGTCTGCCATTGCGTGAAGCCCATTGCCAGACCCGCGGCGCGCTGGCCGCGCGGCAGTGCGTTGATACCCGAGCGCACCTGCTCGCACACGCGCGCGGCAGTGAAGAGCCCGAGACAGATGATCGACGACGAAAAGAACTGCGCGCCCGGCGGCAGTTGCTTGAACCAGTTGCCCATTGATACGGGCAGCAACTCCGGTATCACCAGATACCAGATGAAGAACTGCACGATCAGCGGAATGTTTCGGAAAATCGCGACATAGAGCGTGCCGATACCCGACGCCCATTTATTCGGCACCGTGCGCAACACGCCGAACAACGACCCGACGATCAGCGCGATCACCCATGCCGACAGCGACACGGTAATCGTCACCCAGAAGCCCGACAGCAGCCAGCCCAGATAGGTGGTCGGCTCGCCGGTGGAGACGGGACTCAGCAGAATGCCCCAGTTCCAGTGATATGACATGACCAAGACTCCAGCAAAAAGAAACGGAAGAAGCGCGTGGCCCCTTCCGTTTCGTTCAGCGTTTCAAAAAAACAGCTAAGGTTTAGTCGATTGCCTTGTCATTCGGGCTCTTGTAGAGCGCCTTGATGTCGTCGCTTTCCGGGAAGTTCAGGTTCAGGCCCTTCGGCGGAATCGGCGTTTCGAACCACTTCTTGTAGATCTGATCGGCTTCGCCCGAGGTTTCGACCTTGGCGATCGCGTCGTCGACCACCTTCTTGAATTCCGGATCGTTCTTGCGAATCATGCAGCCGTACGCTTCATGCGATTGCGGCGCGCCGACGATCACGAAATCGCCCGGGTTGTTCGACTTCGCGCGTTCGCCCGCGAGCAGTGCGTCGTCCATCATGAAGGCAGCGGCGCGGCCCGTGGAGAGCGTCAGGAACGACTCGCCGTGGTCCTTCGCGCTGATGATGTTCATGCCCATGCTCTTGTCCTGGTTCATCTTGCGAAGCAGGCGCTCGGAGGTGGTGCCGGCGGTCGTGACGACCGTCTTGCCCTTCAGGTCGGCCCAGTCCTTGATGCCGGAGTCTTTCTTGGTCATGAGGCGCGTGCCGATCACGAAAATCGTGTTCGAAAAGGCGACCTGCTGCTGACGTTCAGCATTGTTGGTGGTCGAGCCGCATTCCATGTCGACGGTGCCGTTCTGCACCAGCGGAATACGGTTCTGCGACGTGACCGGCGTGAGCTTCACCTTCAGGTTCGGCATGTTCAGCTTCTGTTTCACCGCATCCACCACTTTCAGGGCGAATTCCTGCGAGTAGCCGATAACGTTCTGCTTGTCGTCGTAATACGAAAACGGGATCGACGATTCGCGATGACCCAGCGAAATGACGCCCGTATCCTTGATCTTTTTCAGCGTACCAGCGTCTTGCGCATGCGCGCCAACCGTGAACAGTCCGAGAGTCGCGAGCAGCAGCGCAGCTTTTTTAACCTTCATTTTTGATCTCCTTGGCAAGAACCGGCGCCAGTTTAGCAAAGTAATTATTCTGAAAGTATCGCTATAAACCATGTTGTTGCGTGGCCGCCGCTAAGCGTTTGCGGCGCTGGCGGCCGGCCGGCCAACCTTTCCGGACATGCAAAGGCGGGCGGCATCGATACGATGCCGCCCGCCGGGCCCCGCACGCGGTCTCGTGAGCCGCGTCAAAACAGGGATTGGCGGCGGTTCTGCGAGATGACAGAACCGCCGTTCGAAGCGGAAAAATCAGGGATACAGGCCGCGCAGTTCGCGCGCTTCCAGAATCCGCTTACACGCGACGATAAACGCCGCGGTCCGCACGGACACCTTCTGCTCGCTCGAAACCTGCCACACCGCGGCGAACGCTTCGCGCATCACACGCTCCAGACGCTGGTTGATCTCGTCTTCCGTCCAGAAGAAGCTCGAGAAGTCCTGCACCCATTCGAAGTACGACACGGTCACGCCGCCGGCGTTGGCCACCACGTCCGGAATCACGAGAATGCCGCGATCGTGCAGGATGTCGTCCGCCGCCGTAGTGGTCGGGCCGTTGGCGCCTTCCACGACGATCTTCGTCCTGATCTTCGCCGCGTTCTTTTCGGTGATCTGGTTTTCCAGCGCGGCCGGAATCAGGATGTCCGATTCGACCGTCCAGAATTCTTCATTGCTCACGGCATCCGCTTCCGGGAAGCCGCCCACGCCGCCGTGTTTTGCGACGTGCTCGAGCAATGCAACCGCGTCGATACCCGTGGACTTGTACAGCGAGCCGGTGTGATCCTGCACCGCGACCAGCTTCGAACCCGCTTCCTGGAACAGACGCGCCGCGATCCCGCCCACGTTGCCGAAACCCTGCACCGCGATGCGCGCGCCTTCGATGTCCACGCCGATACGGCGTGCGGCTTCCGACGCCACCACGAACACGCCGCGGCCGGTTGCCTCGCGGCGGCCGAGCGAGCCGCCCAGCGTGATCGGCTTGCCCGTCACGACGCCCGTGGCCGTTTGGCCCTGGTTCATCGAGTAGGTGTCCATCATCCACGCCATGATCTGCTCGTTCGTGTTCACGTCCGGCGCGGGAATGTCGGTATTCGGTCCGATGATGATGCCGATTTCGCTGGTATAGCGGCGCGTCACACGCTCCAACTCACCACGCGACAAGGTGCGCGGATCGACACGGATGCCGCCCTTCGCGCCGCCGTACGGGACGTTCACCGCAGCATTCTTCACCGACATCCACGCCGACAGCGCCATCACTTCCGACAACGTCACGTCCTGGTGATAACGCACACCGCCCTTGCCCGGACCGCGCGATACGTTGTGCTGCACGCGATAGCCTTCGAAGTGAGCGACCGTGCCGTTATCGAGTTCGATAGGCACGTCGACGATCAGAATGCGCTTCGGGCGCTTCAGGGTTTCGAGCCAGCGGGACAGGGAGCCGAGGTACGGCGCGACGCGATCGACCTGACGCAGGTAGTTGCCCCACGGGCCGAGGTCGTCTTTATTCAGGTAGGAAGGAACCGAGTGCAACGTTGCTGCGGATTGTGCGAGTTGTGCTGCCTGTTGCTGGGATGACATGAACGCTCCGGCGTTGATCGAATGACAGCATTGTCGAAAAACGCCGTTTTGAAATCCAATGCCGTTTCCTTATCCGATTATGTTTTTTTTGCATAACCATCGGGAAGCTGCAAATTCGCGTCGTAAGGACGCAGGTTCAGGGCGCGTCCGGCGCCAGTTCCTGCGACACCACGTCCCACAACTGACGCACGAGGATCTGGCGGGCATCGTCGCTCTTCGCCGCGAGCTTGTCGCGATAGAGACGGATCTCCATTGTCAGCGTGAGCTGGCCTTCCGGTGTGCCGCGGGTGGCGCGGTCGAGGCGGATCAGCTTGCCGTCGGCGACCGCGTCTTCCACCGCGCTGTGCGGCAGGAAGGCGATGCCGTGTCCGGCCAGCGCCATCGCCTTGAGTCCTTCGGCCATGTCGGTTTCATAGAGCCGGTCGAGATAGAGACGCTCCGGCGCGTTGGCCAGGATCACTTCGGTCATGCGGCCCAGATAGGCGTTCGGCGTATAGGACAGATACGGCGTGGGCGCCTCGGCGCTGCCCGGCAACGTGTGACGCGGCCGGCCCGCGCGGCCGGGCGCCGAAAACGGACTGATCGGCTCGTTGCCGAGCGTCAGCATGTCGTAGCGGCCCGGATCGAGGGCGACCGGGTGGCTCGGATGGTGATAGCCCATCATCAGATCGCAGCCGCCTTCCACGAGCGACAACGCCGCATCGTGCACGTTCAGCGCGCGCAGCCGCGTATGGATCGGGCCCATCTGCGCTTCGATACGCTGCAGCCAGCGCGGAAAGTAAGTCAAGGACAGCGTATGCGGCACCGCGAACTCGATGGTCGCCTGCGGCGTCGCCGTATGGCCGCGCAGCAACGCCCGCGCCTCGTGGAATTGCGACAGCATGGCGAGCGCCTGCTCGTTGAACACCTGGCCGGCCGCCGTCAGCCGCGTCGGGTAAACCGAACGGTCGATCAGTTCCGTGCCGAGCCATGCTTCCAGCGCCTGGATCCGCCGTGAGAAAGCCGGCTGCGTGACGTGCCGCAACTCCGCCGAACGACTGAAACTACGCGTTTCCGCGAGCGAGACGAAGTCTTCGAGCCATTTCAGTTCCATGCGGGGCCTGCCACCAGCGGAGGGAAGAAGTCAGCATTCTAGATGCTGTCGCGAAGCGGACCACGGCGACGCGGCAAGGTCCGGCCATGTCTGCCCGCGAAATCGGACTATGCCGATAGGCCGGATCGAGGCGACTCTATATCTTGCCTCGGGCAATTCGCGGACCCGCTGTCCAACCCGGCAATCACATTGCCCCGAACGACACCGCGCCCGGCAGGACCAGGCAGCCGCCATTCCGAATCGCACCACGCCGCAGCCACGCAACTCCGGCTATCGACAATCCCTTCCAGCACCCAGCCATGTCCCCACTCGTTTCCATCATCACGCCGACGGCCAATCGCGAAGCTCTGCTGCCGGCCGCCGCGCGCTGCGTTCTTAGCCAGCAAGTCGACTGGGAATGGCTGGTGCTCGACGACAGCGCCGAGCCGAGCGCGTGCATGCGGGCGCTGGCATCGCAGGACGCACGCATCCGCTATTTTCATTCACCCACGCGCATGTCGATCGGCGCAAAGCGCAACTACCTGATCGGCGAGGCGCGCGGACCGGTAATCGCGCATTTCGACGACGACGACCACTACGCGCCGCATTACCTCGCGCACATGATCGGAACGATGCAGGACAACGGCGCGGACCTCATCAAGCTATCGGGCTTTTTCATGTACGCGCCGCACACGCAGTTCTTCGGCTACATGGACCTGAACGCGAAGGTGGGCCTCCACTACGAGCTGAGCGGCCGCTCGGTCAGCCACATTGAATTCCACGAGAAAATGCAGATCGGCGCGGATTTCATCCTGTTCTATGGTTTCTCGTATGTGTACGACAAGGCGCTCGCCGCAGTGTCGGCCTTCGACGACATCGATCTCTATGAAGACGAGCGCTTTATCCGCCGCGTGGTCGACACCGGCCGCAAAGTCATCGCGGTAGACGATCCGCGCGCCAGTTGCCTGCATCTGGTCCATCCCTCTTCGACCTCGCGGTGCTTTTCGCGCTATACGATGCCGTCGTTCATTCTCCCCACGCTGTTTCCGGGCTACGAAGGCCACCGGGGCTAGGCGCCTCGGGCCTGCCACGGGAAATCGGGGCTGTCGGCGTCCGGTGGTAAAATTCGCGCTTCCCGCAGTTTCTTCCACGTTTTCACCCTTGCTCTTTGCCCTCACCCGGCCCCCATCATGTCCGACACCCGCCCCGACACCCTGTTCGCGCTGAACGCGCTCTCCCCGCTCGACGGCCGTTATGCGTCGAAAACCGAAGCCCTGCGCGACTGGCTCTCGGAAGCCGCGTTCATGCGCAATCGCGTGACGGTCGAAATTCATTGGCTGATCGCACTCTCGCATGCCGGTTTCGCCGAAGTGCCGCGTTTCTCCGAAGCCGCCGAACAATTCCTGCTGCAACTGGCGGAGCGCTTCACGGCGCACGACGCCGCGCGCATCAAGGAAATCGAGCGTGTGACGAATCACGACGTGAAAGCGGTCGAGTATTGGCTCAAGGAGTCGGTCAAGGGTCAGGAAGAACTGGAGCGCGCGAGCGAGTTCATCCACTTCGCGTGTACCTCGGAAGACATCAACAACACCTCGCATGGCCTGATGCTCGCGGGCGCCCGTGAACACGTGATTCTGCCGGCGCTGCGCTCGGTGCATCAGCGTCTCGTCGCACTGGCTCACACGCTGGCCGACCAGTCCATGCTGTCGCGCACGCACGGCCAGCCGGCCAGCCCGACCACGCTCGGCAAGGAAATCGCCAACGTGGCCGCGCGTCTGGAACGCGCGATCGACCGCATCGCAAAGGTCGAACTGCTCGGCAAGATGAACGGCGCGGTCGGCAACTTCAACGCGCACCTGTCCGCGTATCCGGAGTTCGACTGGGAAGCGTTCTCGCGCGAAGTGGTCGAGCAGCGCCTGAAACTCACGTTCAATCCGTACACGATCCAGATCGAACCGCACGACTACATGGCCGAACTGTTCGACGCCATGTCGCGCGCCAATACGATCCTGCTGGATCTGGACCGCGACGTGTGGGGCTACATCTCGGTCGGTTACTTCAAGCAACGCACCAAGGCCGGCGAAATCGGTTCGTCCACGATGCCGCACAAGGTCAATCCGATCGACTTCGAAAACTCCGAAGGCAACCTGGGGCTGGCGAACGCCACGCTGCGCCATCTCGCCGACAAGCTGCCGGTGTCGCGCTGGCAGCGCGACCTGACCGACTCGACGGTGCTGCGCAATATCGGCGTCGCGTTCGGCTATTCGCTGCTTGCGTACGACTCGCTGATCCGCGGCCTCGACAAGCTCGAAGTGAATGCGCAGCGCCTGCACGAAGACCTCGACAACTGCTGGGAAGTGCTGGCCGAGCCGGTGCAAACGGTAATGCGCCGTTACGGCATCGAGAATCCGTACGAACAACTGAAGGAACTGACGCGCGGCAAGGGCATCACGCGCGAAGCGCTGCAAACGTTCGTGAGCGGCCTGGCGATTCCGCAGGACGCGAAGGATCGTTTGCTGGCCATGACGCCGGCTTCGTATGTCGGCAAGGCGGCCGAACTGGCCAGGCGGATTGCCTGATCCCAATTGGCCGCATCGGTTGTTGGCCGCCTGTTGCCCGCCTGTTGCACCAGGCATGAAAAAACCGCTCCGAGAAGCGGTTTTTTTACATCTATCTACCTGCAACCAGGCAAACTCACTTACGCGCTTCGACCTGAATCAGCACGCTGTCGACGATCTCTTCCGGCGACAGTTCGATGCTTACCGTGATCGCCTCATCGGCGCCCGGTTCTTCGAGCGTATCGAGCTGGCTTTGCAGCAGCGACGGATCGAAAAAATGGCCGGTGCGCGTGGTCAGGCGCTGCTCCAGCACCTCACGCGAACCCTTGAGGTAGACGAAGCACACGTCCTTGTCGCCGTCGCGCAGAACGTCGCGATACGAGCGCTTCAGCGACGAACACGTGAACACCGCCGTCTCGCCCGCCGTCTGCTTCTCCTCAATCGCCGCGCGGATCGTTTTCAGCCAGGGCCAGCGGTCTTCATCCGTCAGCGGAATGCCGTGGTGCATTTTCTCCTTGTTGGCGGCGCTGTGAAATGCGTCGCCGTCGGTGAACGCGCAGTGCAGGCGCTCCGCCAGCATTTCGCCAATTCTCGTCTTGCCGGCGCCCGACACGCCCATTGCGATCAGAATCATCAAAAACTCCTTACACGACCGTCGCGAGTGCGAAGGTCAAACCCAGACCCATCAGCGAGATGATGGTTTCGAGGAGCGACCATGTCTTGAAGGTCTGCCCCACCGTCATCCCGAAGTATTCCTTGATCAGCCAGAAACCGCCGTCGTTCACGTGCGAAAAGATCAGCGAGCCCGAACCCGTGGCCAGCACCAGCAGTTCCGGCTTCACCTGCACCGCGCCCGCCGCCGCGATCGGCGCGACGATGCCGCAAGCGGTGGTCATCGCGACCGTCGCCGAGCCGGTGGCCAGGCGAATCAGCGCCGCGACCAGCCAGCCGAACAGCAGCGGCGACAGATGCGCCGACGTCGCCGCGTTGACGATCTCCTTCGAAATGCCGCTATCCATCAGCACGCGCCCAAAGCCGCCGCCCGCGCCGACAATCAGCGTAATGCCCGCGATCGGCGCGAGACATTCGCCGCAGAATTTCTGGATCTGCTCGCGATCGAAGCCACGGCTCGCACCAAAGGTCCAGAAACTGACCAGCACCGCGACCAGCAGCGCCACATCCGAATTGCCGACGAAACGCAGCAGATCGTTCGCGAGGGTCTTCGGCGTGAACACGAGGTCGGCCCAACTGCCCACCAGCATCAGGATAACCGGCAACAGGATCGTGAACAGCGTCACGCCGAAGCTCGGCAGTTCGCGCCTGGGCGCGGTCTTTTGCTCGCCGTTGCCGTTGTTCGCCGCACCGGTTTCATCGGCGCCGAGAAATTGCGAGGCGAGCGCGTTGTCTTTCGGCAGCTTGATATAGCGGCTGATCATCAACGCAAACAACGGACCCGCGACGATCGCGGTCGGCACGCCGACAATCAGGCCATAGGCGATGGTCCTGCCGATATCCGCGTGATATGCCTGCACCGCGAGCATCGCGGCCGGGTGCGGCGGAAGCAGCCCGTGCACGACGGACAGACCCGCGACCATTGGCAAGCCGACCAGCAGCAACGACTTGTTGGTGCGCTTCGCGACGTTGAAAGCGATCGGAATCAGCAGCACGAAGCCGACTTCGAAGAACACCGGCAAGCCCACGATGATCGCGACGATCATCATCGCCCAGTGGATGTTCTTCTCGCCGAAGAAGTCGATCAGCGTGGTGGCGATGCGCTCCGCGCCGCCGGATTCGGCCATCATCTTGCCGAGCATCGTGCCGAGGCCGACCACGATCGCGATGTGGCCAAGCGTATTGCCGTTGCCCGTTTCGAACGATTTGACGATGGTGCCGATCGGCATGCCGGATGCGAGACCCAGCAGCAGCGACACGATGATCAGAACGAGGAACGGGTAAACCTTGTAGCGCGTGATCAGCAGGATCAGCAATGCGATGGCGATCGCCGCGAAGACCAGCAGCATGCTGCCGTGGACAGCTTCCATGAAGCTCCTCCTTTTGCGTTATTGATTCTGAGTGCGGAACACGGTCAGCACCTTGTCTCACGGTGACCTGTGCGGCACCCTGAAACCGGGCTCACCGCGCGGACGCCGAATTTTACTGTGTGTCGTCTGCCCACGCGTACCGCTTCCGTGCGCATATCGAAAAGGAGCCTCGCCGCGACAGCCCGAACGGCTGTATCGACGAGGCTCCTTTGCATAGGGCCTTGACAACGGCTTAACGTGCGCGCCGCATCAACTCAGTGAGCGGGCGCGGCCAGTTGGCTCGCGGCGCGCGCGAGACGCGTGACCTCTTCCCAGTTGTGCGAAGCAAGCGCGGCTTTCGGCGTGAGCCACGAACCGCCGACGCACACCACGTTCGGCAACGACAGGAAAGTCGAAGCCGATTCGGCCGTGATACCGCCGGTCGGGCAGAATTTCAGATTCGGGAACGGGCCGTAAAAGGCTTGCAGCATCGGCACGCCGCCGGCCTGCTGGGCCGGAAAAAACTTCACGATCTCGTAGCCGAGTTCGAGCGCCGTGATGATGTCGGTCGGCGTCATCACGCCCGGCAGCAGCGGCAAGCCCGCGTCCTGTGCCGCCTTGTGCATGTCTTTCGTCAAACCCGGCGAGACGCCGAACTGTGCGCCCGCCTTTTTAGCCTGAGCGCAGTGCTCGGGCTTCGTAATCGTGCCGACACCGACCACGATGTCTTCCGCCAGCTGGCTCGCGCGTTCAATCGCTTCCAGGCCGGCCGCCGTGCGCAAGGTGATCTCCAGCACCTTCACGCCACCCGCATGCAGCGCTCGCGACACCTGTTCGCCCTGTTCGACCGAGTCGAACGCGAGCACCGGAATCACCGGGCCGAGGCGCACGATATCGCTTACTGTTTTCGACGTCATAGTCAGACTCCTTGTTCTGCAGCGCTTAGCTGGCTTGAGTGGTGCTTGTATGTTTGCCGGTGTGCGCTTCGGCCGCTTCGCCGTGATGCGCCGAACGCTCGCCCACCATCGCGCCGAATACCGACGCACCCTGCTCCGCCGGCGCCGCCGCCGCGCGGAACACACCGAACAGTTCGCGGCCGAAGCCGACTTCGTTTTCCGCCTGATGCAGCGGCACGGCATTCGGCCGCGCGGCCCATTCCGCCGCGTCGATCTCGATGTCGAGCACACCGGCTTCGGCGTCGATCACCAGCATGTCGCCCGTGCGCACCTTGCCGATCGGGCCTTGCAGCAAGGCTTCCGGCGACAGGTGAATCACCGCGGGCACCTTGCCCGATGCGCCGGACATACGGCCGTCCGTGACCAGCGCAACGTGGAAACCTTGATCCTGCAACACACCGAGCAGCGGCGTCAAACGATGCAACTCGGGCATGCCGTTTGCCCGCGCGCCCTGGAAGCGCACCACGGCGATGAAGTCGCGTTTCAGCTCGCCTTTGTCGAACGCTTCCTGCACGGCTTCCTGCGAATCGAACACGATCGCCGGCGCCTTCACCTTGCGATGCTGCGCCGCCACCGCGGAAATCTTGATCACGCCGCGGCCGAGCTTGCCCTGCATCAGACGCAAACCGCCGTCCGGCTGGAACGGCTCCTTGATGCCGCGCAGCACCGCCGTGTCTTCGCTGGCTTCGGCGCCCGGCACCCATTGCAGCTTGCCGTCGATCAGCTTCGGCTCTTCGGTGTAGTGCTTGAGTCCCTTGCCCGCGACCGTGTTGACGTCTTCGTGCAGCAAGCCGCCTTCCAGCAGGTTGCGTACCAGGAAGGCGACGCCGCCGGCTGCGTGGAAGTGGTTCACGTCGGCCTTGCCGTTCGGATAGATCTTCGCGAGCAGCGGCACGGCTTGCGACAGCGCGTCGAAGTCGTCCCAGTCGATCACGATGCCCGCCGCGCGAGCAATCGCCACCAGGTGCAGCGTGTGGTTGGTCGAGCCGCCTGTCGCCAGCAACGCGACGATGCCGTTGACGATCGCTTTCTCGTCGACCACATGTCCGATCGGCGTGTAGTTGCCGCGCTCGACCGTGAGATCGAGCACGCGGCGCGCGGCCTGCGCGGTCAATGCGTCGCGCAGCGGCGTATGCGGATGCACGAAAGCCGAACTCGGCAGATGCAAACCCATCACTTCCATCAGCATCTGATTGCTGTTGGCCGTACCGTAGAACGTGCAGGTGCCGTGGCTGTGATACGCGGCGGCTTCCGCTTCGAGCAGCGCGTCGCGGCCGCACTGGCCGGTGGCGAAGAGCTGGCGCGTTTTGGCTTTGTCGTCGTTGGACAGGCCGCTGCCCATCGGGCCGGCCGGCACGAAGATGGTCGGCAGATGGCCGAATTGCAGCGCGCCGATCAGCAAGCCCGGCACGATCTTGTCGCAAATACCTAAGCACAGTGCCGCGTCGAACATGTTGTGCGTCAGCGCGACCGCCGTGCTCATTGCGATCACTTCGCGCGAGAACAGCGACAGTTCCATGCCCGCGTTGCCTTGCGTGACGCCGTCGCACATGGCCGGTACGCCGCCCGCGAATTGGGCGACGCCGCCGTTTTCACGCGCGGCCTGCTTGATGATGTCCGGGTAGTTTTTGTACGGCGCGTGGGCCGACAACATTTCGTTGTACGAGGACACGATGCCGATGTTCGGCTCGCGAATCTGCTTGATGACGAGCTTGTCGTTGCCTTCGAGCCCGGCGAAACCGTGGGCCAGATTGGCGCACGAGAGTGCACCGCGCGCCGGGAAGCGGCCTTGCGCCTGCTCGATGCGGGCCAGATACGCCTCGCGCGTAGGCTTGCTGCGCTCGACCACGCGTTGCGTGACCTTCAACAATTGCGAATGCGGGGAAACCATCGGAGCTCCTTCGTCGCTGGCGGCGGGCGTGCGCGCGTGAGGCCAGGCAGGTATAGCGGGGATGTCGGATCAGTCGACGCCGCCATCTTAGTAGAAAAACTACATGATCGCAACGACGAACGCTGCTGCGCTGCGGCATAGAGAAACCGCCCAACATGCCCGACCAGCCTTGCTTTTACGCGTAACAACTGAAACCTGGGGATTACACCTACAGCACGAAATGTAGTTTTTGTACCTCTTCGGCAATCGGATATAGTCCACGCATTCTTCAGCATAGTGCGAGTTTTCCAATGATGCTGTCCCAGGTGGAAGAGATGCGCGACCAGTTGCGGCCGTCCGAACGCAAACTGGCCGACTATGTGATTGAAGCGCCGCGCGAAGTGCTCGATCTGTCCATGACCGAAGTGGCCGCCCGCGCAGGCGTGAGCCAGCCGACCATCGCGCGGTTTTGTCATGCGCTCGGCTTTTCGGGGTTTCGCGAGTTCAAGATCCGGCTTGCGCAAGGGATTGCTTCAGGTGTGCCGACCGTCTATCGGGACGTGCGGCCGGATGAAGGCGCGCCCGGTCTCATCGCGAAGGTGTTCGACCGGACCATCGGCACACTGATCGAAGTGCGCAACAGCCTGTCGCCGGATAGCGTCGAGGCGGCCGTCGAACTGCTCGCGAACGCGGCGCGCATCGAGTTCTATGGAGCGGGCGGCTCGGGCATTGCCGCGCAGGATATCCAGCACAAGTTTTTCCGGCTCGGCATGCCGAGCGTCGCGTACTCGGATCCGCATACCTATTCGATGTCGGCGGCGCTGCTCGGACCCGGCGATGTGGTGGTGGCGGTATCGAATACCGGCCGCACCCGCGACATCATCGAAGCCGCGCGTTCGGCGCTCGCTCGCGGCGCGAAAGTGATCGCGATCACGCATGGCAGCTCACCGCTCGCGCGGGTCGCGTCGATCTGCCTGTTCTCGAATGTGGTGGAGGAAAACGATGTGTTTTCGCCGATGACCTCGCGCATGTCGCATCTGGCGATCGGCGACATTCTGGCGGTCGGCGTCGCGCTCAGGCGTGGACCGGAGTTGGTGGAGCGGGTGGGACAGGCGAAAGGCGTGATCGGACGCTTGAGGGTCGACGGCGAGAGTTGATGCTTTGGAGATGAAAAAGGCCTGCGCGATGGCAGGCCTTAGTGGTCAGGCAACGTGTGCTGCCGCTATCTACTCCGCGAGCACGCGAACGTCGACGCGGCGGTTTTGCATGCGGCCCTCGGCCGTCGCATTCGACGCCACCGGATCGGCGCTGCCCAGTCCGCGCGCGACGAACTGCTCGGCGCGCAGGCCGCCGTCACGCAGGTATTGCACGACGGCGGCGGCACGAGCCTGGGAGAGGTTCAGGTTATGTGCTTCCGAACCCGTTGCGTCCGTATAACCCACCACCATCACGCGATGCAGGTTGACGCCCTGATTCGCGCGCATGAAGTCGTCGAGGTTTTTCTTTGCAATGGGGCTCAGCACCGCGCTATCCGTCGCAAAGTTAGCGTTGCCTTGCAGCAGTAGGCGAACCTGCGGCGCCACCTGTTTTGCTTGCGGCTGCGCAGCCGGCGGTTGCGGAACCGGCTGTTGTGGGGCCGCCTGCGGAGCCTGTTGCGGGACCGGCTGGGCCACAACCGGATTGCCGCACATGAAGGTCAGATTGCGCGCATCCTTCTTCTGCACGCCGTCGCTTACGCGATCGATGGCTTCGAGCCACGTCACCGGCTGATTCTTGCAGGTCTCTCCAGCCACACGCACGCAACTCTTCGAGCTTTCGAAGAGTCCCTCGCAGCTGACCCGATAAATCGGTGCCTGCTGGTTCGGCACGTTCACTGCGTGAAGCGTATAGGTTGGGCCCGACTGCGTAGTGCACGCAGCAAGGAACGTCACACACGCGCCGAGCAGCAGCATGCGCGGCGACTTAAAAAAAGTTGTATTCATTTTCGGGGATTCAGTCGATCGAAGCGGCGCTCCTGCCATGTGTGACATGGACCGGAGCGCGCTTGCAGTTAAGTCAAACCAGACCAGGCTGACGGACGAGGCTCACGCCTCGTCCGTCATGGCGCTTACCACTGGTAGGAAGCACCCAGGCCCACCGTCGTGCCTTGCGAGCTCGTACCCGCGCCGGCCTTCATCTTCAGGTTCTGGGTGATACGTGCCGAGATGCCGAGCGCCACAGCCTGCGAACCCTTATACGAGCCGCCGCCGACACCGACCGCGATCGTCTTGCCCTGATCGACGTCCGGAATCATCGTCAGCGCCGTAGCGGCCGCGATACCTGCATACGCGTTCTTCGCAACCTGGTTCACGCCGTTCTGCACCGCGTTGATCTGCTGGTCGGTGTAGTCCTTCGCCGACATGCCGGCCGGCAGATTGCCGATCGATGCGCCGATCGCCTGGTTCAACTGGCCGACGTTGACGGCGTCGGTGGTGGCCGTACCGGCCGCGACATTGGTGACCTGGCGTTCGTTGCCCGCCGAGCCCACCGACACCGTATTCTCACGGTCCGCCACCGAGTTCGCACCCAGCGCCACCGAATTGGCCGCGCTTGCCTTCGCGTTCGCGCCCATTGCCGTGGCATGCGTGCCGCTGGCGACCGCGGCTTCCGTGTCACGGTTGCCGTCGGCTGTGAACAGCGGATTACCCGCCGAGCCGATGATGTTCGAGACGCTGGAGATCGCCGCGTTCATCTGGCTGACGTTGACCGCGTCGTCGGCAGCCGAGCCTGCCGCCACGTTGTGGATCGTCGTGCCGCCCGCTACACCGTTACCCATCGTGACGCTGTTGTAGTTGGCCGAGCCGTCCGCGTTGTGGTCGTACGTGACGGCGGCGTTGGTCGTGCCATCCGTATTGATCACACCCGACGCCTTCAACTGCGCGACGTTCACCGCATCCGTGTCCGCCGTACCGGCCGCCACGTTGGTGATCTGACGCTCCGCACCAGCCGCGCCCACCGACACCGTGTTGGCACGATCCGCCACCGAGTTCGAACCCAATGCCACCGAGTTCGCCGCCTGCGATTGCGCGTTACCGCCGATCGCCACCGACTCCGCACCCTTCGCCAGCGAGTCGGCCAGGGTCGAGTTCACATGCACGTACTTGACGCCCGCACCCGTGGTGATGCTGTTCAGCGTGTTGTTGATCGTGCTGATGTCGGTGGTGTTCTGCGTCACACGGTTGTCGAGGTTGCTGATCGCGTCGCCCGCATTGTGGACGGTCGTGCCGTCCACAACGTAGGTCGGGGCCGAGATGGAGCCATCCGTGTTCACGGTCGAGCCACCGCCGATCGCATCCGCCACGCTCTGCGACACACCGTAGAGCTGCGAACCGTTCACCGCATCCACGCTCGTCGCGTTCACTGCGCCTGCGGCCACGCCCGTCAATTGACGCGCGCCCCCCGTGCCCGTGAAGTCGACCCGCGTACCGTCGGTGGCCTTCGCGACCGTGATGGTGCGTGTCGTCGCGTCCTGCTGCACCAGACCCACCGAACCGATGTTCATGTTGTTCGTCAGGTTGGTGATGTCCGCGGTGTTTCGCGTCACCTGCTGGTTGGTTGCAAACAGTTCGCTGCCGTTGACCGCGTCCGTGCTCGTCGCGCTCAGGCGGCCAGCCGCCACGTTCGTGATCGTGCGCTCGCTACCCGCCGCACCCACGCTCACCGTGCTCGACGGAGCGACGCCTGCGAACGTGTAGGTGATGCCGCCAATCGTCGTGCCGGAGGTTGCCACCGCGGTCGTTGTCGTCGAACCTGCGCCGAGTGCCACCGCGCCGGCGTTGGTTGCCTTCGCGCCGTTGCCCAGTGCGACTGCGTCAGTGGCGGATGCCACCGCTGCCGGTCCGGCCGCCAGGCTGTTGGTGCCCGTCGCCGACGAATCCGCCAGCGTCGAGTTCGCGTGGAAGTACTTGATGCCGCCGCCACCGTTGGTGATGTTGTTCACCGTGTTGCTGATGTTCGTGACATTGCCCGCGATGTTGCTGACGTTGTTGCTCAGGTTGTTCACGTTGTTGTTGATCGTGTTCACCTTGGCATCTTCCGATTGCAACTGGCTCACGTTCACCGCGTCCGTGGCTGCCGAGCCGGCTGCTACGTTCGTCACGCGGCGCTCCTTGCCTGCTGCACCGACCGACACTTCACCGTTGGCTGCCGAAGCGATGCCAGACAACGTGCCCGTGCCCGGGTTGTAGCCCGCTGCCGACAGGTTCGCTGTCGTCGTCGAGTTCGAACCCAGTGCTACCGAGTTCGCTGCCGTCGCCTGGGCATTGCCGCCGATCGCCACTGCGTCAACGCCCGTTGCCGACGAATCCGCCAGCGTCGAGTTCGCGTGGAAGTACTTGATGCCGCCACCACCGTTGGTGATGTTATTCACCGTGTTGCTGATGTTGGTGACATTGCCCGCGATATTCGTGACGTTGTTGCTCAGGTTACTGACCGTGTTGTCAATGTTCGACACGTTCTGGTTCGTCGCGTACAACTGCGAGCCGTTCACCGCATCCGTGCTCGTTGCGCTCAACTCACCCGCCGTGATGCCCGTCAACGTGCGAGTTGCATTGCCCGTGCCCCGGAAATCCACCGTCGCGCCGCCCGTGTCCTTCGCGACCGTAATCGTGCTCGTCGGCGTAGCCTGCTGCACCAGACCGATCGTGCCGTTGTCGATGGTCGTAGTCAGGTTCGTGATGTCCGTCGAGTTCTGCGTAACACGGCCGTCGATGTTCGTGACTACATCGCCAACATTGTTGAACGTCTTGCCGCCTGCGATGTACGTCGGACTGGTGATCGCACCCGTCGTCGTGTTGTAGGTCGAACCGCCGCCCAGCGCTGCCGCAGTGGCCGCGCCTTCAGCGTTCACCTTCGCGTCTTCCGACTGGAGCTGGCTCACGTTCACCGCATCCGTGGCTGCCGAGCCGGCTGCTACGTTCGTGATGCGGCGTTCCTTGCCTGCTGCACCGACCGACACTTCGCCGTTGGCTGCCGAGGCCGTGCCCGACAGTGCTGCCGAACCCGGGTTGTATCCCGCTGCCGACAGGTTCGCCGTCGTCGTCGAGTTCGAACCCAGCGCCACCGAGTTTGCCGCCGATGCCGATGCATTCCCACCGATCGCCACTGCATCCGTGCCCGTTGCCGACGAATCGGCGAGTGTCGAGTTCGCGTGGAAGTACTTGATGCCGCTGCCACCGTTGGTGATGTTGTTCACCGTATTGCTGATGTTGGTGACGTTGCCCGCGATGTTGCTGACGTTGTTGCTCAGGTTGTTCACGTTGTTGTTGATCGTGTTCACCTTCGCGTCTTCCGACTGGAGCTGGCTGACGTTCACCGCATCCGTGGCTGCCGAGCCGGCTGCTACGTTAGTGATGCGGCGTTCCTTGCCTGCTGCACCCACCGACACTTCACCGTTGGCTGCCGAAGCGATGCCAGACAACGCACCCGTGCCCGGGTTATAACCCGCTGCCGACAGGTTCGCTGTCGTCGTCGAGTTCGAACCCAGTGCTACCGAGTTCGCTGCCGTCGCCTGGGCATTGCCGCCGATCGCCACTGCGTCAACGCCCGTTGCCGACGAATCCGCCAGCGTCGAGTTCGCGTGGAAGTACTTGATGCCGCCACCACCGTTGGTGATGTTATTCACCGTGTTGCTGATGTTGGTGACATTGCCCGCGATATTCGTGACGTTGTTGCTCAGGTTACTGACCGTGTTGTCAATGTTCGACACGTTCTGGTTCGTCGCGTACAACTGCGAGCCGTTCACCGCATCCGTGCTCGTTGCGCTCAACTCACCCGCCGTGATGCCCGTCAACGTGCGAGTTGCATTGCCCGTGCCCCGGAAATCCACCGTCGCGCCGCCCGTGTCCTTCGCGACCGTAATCGTGCTCGTCGGCGTAGCCTGCTGCACCAGACCGATCGTGCCGTTGTCGATGGTCGTAGTCAGGTTCGTGATGTCCGTCGAGTTCTGCGTAACACGGCCGTCGATGTTCGTGACTACATCGCCAACATTGTTGAACGTCTTGCCGCCTGCGATGTACGTCGGACTGGTGATCGCACCCGTCGTCGTGTTGTAGGTCGAACCGCCGCCCAGCGCTGCCGCAGTGGCCGCGCCTTCAGCGTTCACCTTCGCGTCTTCGGACTGGAGCTGGCTCACGTTCACTGCATCCGTCGCTGCCGAGCCGGCTGCTACGTTCGTGATGCGGCGTTCCTTGCCTGCTGCACCGACCGACACTTCGCCGTTGGCTGCCGAGGCCGTGCCCGACAGTGCTGCCGAACCCGGGTTGTATCCCGCTGCCGACAGGTTCGCCGTCGTCGTCGAGTTCGAACCCAGCGCCACCGAGTTTGCCGCCGATGCCGATGCATTCCCACCGATCGCCACTGCATCCGTGCCCGTTGCCGACGAATCGGCGAGTGTCGAGTTCGCGTGGAAGTACTTGATGCCGCTGCCACCGTTGGTGATGTTGTTCACCGTATTGCTGATGTTGGTGACGTTGCCCGCGATGTTGCTGACGTTGTTGCTCAGGTTGTTCACGTTGTTGTTGATCGTGTTCACCTTCGCGTCTTCCGACTGGAGCTGGCTGACGTTCACCGCATCCGTGGCTGCCGAGCCGGCTGCTACGTTAGTGATGCGGCGTTCCTTGCCTGCTGCACCCACCGACACTTCACCGTTGGCTGCCGAAGCGATGCCAGACAACGCACCCGTGCCCGGGTTATAACCCGCTGCCGACAGGTTCGCTGTCGTCGTCGAGTTCGAACCCAGTGCTACCGAGTTCGCTGCCGTCGCCTGGGCATTGCCGCCGATCGCCACTGCGTCAACGCCCGTTGCCGACGAATCCGCCAGCGTCGAGTTCGCGTGGAAGTACTTGATGCCGCTGCCACCGTTGGTGATGTTGTTCACCGTATTGCTGATGTTGGTGACGTTACCCGCGATGTTGCTGACGTTGTTGCTCAGGTTGTTCACGTTGTTGTTGATCGTGTTCACCTTGGCATCTTCGGACATCAACTGGCTGACGTTCACCGCGTCCGTGGCTGCCGAGCCGGCTGCCACGTTGGTGATGCGGCGTTCCTTGCCTGCTGCACCCACCGACACTTCGCCGTTGGCTGCCGAGGCGATGCCCGACAACGCACCCGTGCCCGGGTTGTAACCCGCTGCCGACAGGTTCGCTGTCGTCGTCGAGTTCGAACCCAGTGCCACCGAGTTCGCTGCCGATGCCGATGCGTTGCCGCCGATCGCCACTGCATCCGTGCCCGTCGCCGACGAATCCGCCAGCGTCGAGTTCGCGTGGAAGTACTTGATGCCGCTGCCACCGTTGGTGATGTTGTTCACCGTGTTGCTGATGTTGGTGACGTTACCCGCGATGTTCGTGACGTTGTTGCTCAGGTTACTGACCGTGTTGTCAATGTTCGACACGTTCTGGTTCGTCGCGTACAACTGCGAGCCGTTCACCGCGTCCGTGCTCGTTGCGCTCAGATTGCCCGCCGTCAGGTTGGTGATCTTCGTACCGCTCGCGCCCTTCAGCGTAACCGTGGCCTTCGTGCCGTCGTCATAGGCGACCGCATTCGCAGTGCTGCCGATGATGGCCGACTGCAACTGGCTCACGTTCACCGCATCCGTGGCCGCCGAACCCGCTGCCACGTTCGTCACGCGACGTTCCTTGCCTGCCGAGCCCACCGACACTTCGCCCACCGGGGTCGTACCGGACAGCGTGCCCGTGCCCGGGTTATAGCCCGCTGCCGACAGGTTCGCCGTCGTCGTCGAGTTCGAACCCAGTGCTACCGAGTTCGCTGCCGTCGCCTGGGCATTCCCACCGATCGCCACTGCATCCGTGCCCGTCGCCGACGAATCGGCGAGTGTCGAGTTCGCGTGGAAGTACTTGATGCCGCTGCCACCGTTGGTGATGTTGTTCACCGTGTTGCTGATGTTGGTGACATTGCCCGCGATGTTGCTGACGTTGTTGCTCAGGTTGTTCACGTTGTTGTTGATCGTGTTCACCTTTGCGTCTTCCGACATCAACTGGCTCACGTTCACCGCATCCGTCGCCGCCGAGCCCGCTGCCACGTTGGTAATGCGGCGTTCCTTGCCTGCTGCACCGACCGACACTTCACCGTTGGCTGCCGAAGCGATGCCAGACAACACACCCGTGCCCGGGTTATAGCCCGCTGCCGACAGGTTCGCTGTCGTCGTCGAGTTCGAACCCAGTGCTACCGAGTTCGCTGCCGATGCCGATGCATTCCCGCCGATCGCCACTGCATCCGTGCCCGTCGCCGACGAATCGGCGAGTGTCGAGTTCGCGTGGAAGTACTTGATGCCGCCACCACCGTTGGTGATGTTGTTCACCGTGTTGCTGATGTTGGTGACATTGCCCGCCATGTTGCTGACGTTGTTGCTCAGGTTGTTCACGTTGTTGTTGATCGTGTTCACCTTGGCATCTTCCGACTGCAACTGGCTCACGTTCACCGCGTCCGTGGCTGCCGAACCGGCTGCCACGTTCGTCACGCGACGTTCCTTGCCTGCCGAACCCACCGACACTTCGCCATTGGCCGCCGACGCGATGCCCGACAGTGCTGCCGTACCCGGGTTATAGCCCGCTGCCGACAGGTTCGCCGTCGTCGTCGAGTTCGAACCCAGTGCTACCGAGTTCGCTGCCGTCGCCTGGGCATTCCCACCGATCGCCACTGCATCCGTGCCCGTTGCCGACGAATCGGCGAGTGTCGAGTTCGCGTGGAAGTACTTGATGCCGCTGCCACCGTTGGTGATGTTGTTCACCGTGTTGCTGATGTTGGTGACATTGCCCGCGATGTTGGTGACGTTGTTGCTCAGGTTGTTCACGTTGTTGTTGATCGTGTTCACCTTGGCATCTTCGGACATCAACTGGCTGACGTTCACCGCGTCCGTGGCTGCCGAGCCGGCTGCCACGTTGGTAATGCGGCGTTCCTTGCCTGCTGCACCGACCGACACTTCACCGTTGGCTGCCGAAGCGATGCCAGACAACACACCCGTGCCCGGGTTATAGCCCGCTGCCGACAGGTTCGCCGTCGTCGTCGAGTTCGAACCCAGCGCCACCGAGTTTGCCGCCGATGCCGATGCATTCCCACCGATCGCCACTGCATCCGTGCCCGTTGCCGACGAATCGGCGAGTGTCGAGTTCGCGTGGAAGTACTTGATGCCGCTGCCACCGTTGGTGATGTTGTTCACCGTATTGCTGATGTTGGTGACGTTGCCCGCGATGTTGCTGACGTTGTTGCTCAGGTTGTTCACGTTGTTGTTGATCGTGTTCACCTTCGCGTCTTCCGACTGGAGCTGGCTGACGTTCACCGCATCCGTGGCTGCCGAGCCGGCTGCTACGTTAGTGATGCGGCGTTCCTTGCCTGCTGCACCCACCGACACTTCACCGTTGGCTGCCGAAGCGATGCCAGACAACGCACCCGTGCCCGGGTTATAACCCGCTGCCGACAGGTTCGCTGTCGTCGTCGAGTTCGAACCCAGTGCTACCGAGTTCGCTGCCGTCGCCTGGGCATTGCCGCCGATCGCCACTGCGTCAACGCCCGTTGCCGACGAATCCGCCAGCGTCGAGTTCGCGTGGAAGTACTTGATGCCGCTGCCACCGTTGGTGATGTTGTTCACCGTATTGCTGATGTTGGTGACGTTACCCGCGATGTTGCTGACGTTGTTGCTCAGGTTGTTCACGTTGTTGTTGATCGTGTTCACCTTGGCATCTTCGGACATCAACTGGCTGACGTTCACTGCATCCGTCGCTGCCGAGCCGGCTGCCACGTTCGTCACGCGACGTTCCTTGCCTGCCGAGCCCACCGACACTTCGCCCACCGGGGTCGTAGCGGACAACGCACCCGTGCCAGGGTTATAGCCCGCTGCCGACAGGTTCGCCGTCGTCGTCGAGTTTGAACCCAGCGCCACCGAGTTCGCTGCCGTCGCCTGGGCATTGCCACCGATCGCCACTGCATCCGTGCCCGTCGCCGACGAATCGGCGAGCGTCGAGTTCGCGTGGAAATACTTGATGCCACCACCATTGGTGATGTTGTTCACCGTGTTGCTGATGTTGGTGACGTTACCCGCGATGTTCGTGACGTTGTTGCTCAGGTTACTGACCGTGTTACCGACATTCGACACGTTCTGGTTCGTCGCATACAACTGCGAGCCGTTCACCGCGTCCGTGCTCGTTGCGCTCAGATTACCTGCCGTCAGGTTGGTGATCTTCGTACCGCTCGCGCCCTTCAGCGTAACCGTGGCCTTCGTGCCGTCGTCATAGGCGACCGCATTCGCGGTGCTGCCGATGATGGCCGACTGCAACTGGCTCACGTTCACCGCATCCGTGGCCGCCGAGCCGGCCGCCACGTTTGTCACGCGACGTTCCTTGCCTGCCGAGCCCACCGACACTTCGCCCACCGGGGTCGTACCGGACAGCGTACCCGTGCCCGGGTTGTAGCCCGCTGCCGACAGGTTTGCCGTCGTCGTCGAGTTTGAACCCAGTGCTACCGAGTTCGCCGCCGTCGCCTGGGCATTCCCGCCGATCGCCACTGCATCCGTGCCCGTTGCCGACGAATCGGCGAGTGTCGAGTTCGCGTGGAAGTACTTGATGCCGCCGCCACCGTTGGTGATGTTGTTCACCGTGTTGCTGATGTTGGTGACGTTGCCCGCGATGTTGCTGACGTTGTTGCTCAGGTTGTTCACGTTATTGTTGATCGTGTTCACCTTGGCGTCTTCCGACTGGAGCTGGCTGACGTTCACCGCATCCGTCGCTGCCGAACCGGCTGCCACGTTGGTCACGCGACGTTCCTTGCCTGCCGAGCCCACCGACACTTCGCCATTGGCTACCGAAGCGATGCCCGACAGCGTACCCGTACCCGGGTTATAACCCGCTGCCGACAGGTTGGCCGTCGTCGTCGAGTTCGAACCCAGCGCCACGGAATTCACAGCCGATGCATTGGCGCCTGCCCCACTTGCAATCGCATAGTCCGCGCTTGCCTGTGCCGCCGAGCCAAAGGCCATGCTGCCGCTCCCGCTCGTCGTCGCCGAGATCCCGAGCGCTACCGAGTTGACGCCATTGATTACGGTGTTGGCACCGATCGCCGTATTGTGTCCCCAGGCGTTCGTGCCTGCTGTGGCATTAGCGTTTTCACCGAGTGCGACGTTATAGCCGCCGTCGTACGTGCCACCTGTAGCCTGCGCACCGCCGCCGATGGCGATGTTCTTGCCGTAGCTTGCGGTGGCGTTGGTGCCGATCGCCATGTTGTCACTCAGGCCGGCACTGCTACTGGTCGCCGCCCCGCCACCGATAGCAATGCTATTGGCCCCCCCAGCCGACGAATCCGCCAACGTCGAGTTCGTGTGGAAGTACTTGATGCCGCTACCGTTGGTGATGTTGTTCACCGTGCTGCTGATGTTGGTGACACTGCCGCTCAGGTTGTTCACGTTGTTGTTGATCGTGTTCACCTTCGCATCTTCCGACTGCAACTGGCTCACGTTCACCGCATCCGTGGCTGCCGAGCCGGCTGCCACGTTCGTCACGCGACGTTCCTTGCCTGCTGCACCGACCGACACTTCGCCATTGGCCGCCGACGCGATGCCCGACAACGTACCCGTACCCGGGTTATAACCCGCAGCCGACAGGTTCGCCGTCGTCGTCGAATTCGAACCCAGCGCCACCGAGTTGGTCGCAGAGGCCACCGCGTTCGCGCCGATGGCCGTCGAATTCGCGCCGCTCACGTTGGCCCCGGCACCAATTGCCGTGCCCAGTGCAGCAGAAACGTTCGCGTTGGTACCGACTGCAACGCCCCAGCTCGACAGCGAGGTATCTGCACCGTTGCCCAGTGAAACGGACCTGTCGCCCGCCTTCGAATCACCTCCAATGGCAACTGAATTGTTCGACCCGGTCACGTTCTGCGCATTGTTACCAATCGCAATACTCGCCGCGCCCACTGCTGTCGCGCCGTCACCCATCGCGACCGACGAACCGCCAAGCGACGACGCCCTGTCGCCCACCGCGACCGAGTTCGACCCCGTGGCCGACGAATCCGCCTGCGTCGAGTTCGCGTGGAAATACTTGATGCCACCACCGTTGGTGATGTTGTTCACCGTGTTACCGATGTTCGACACGTTCTGGTTCGTCGCGTACAACTGCGAGCCGTTCACCGCGTCCGTGCTCGTTGCGCTCAGATTGCCCGCCGTCAGGTTGGTGATCTTCGTGCCGCTCGCGCCCTTCAGCGTAACCGTGGCCTTCGTGCCGTCGTCATAGGCGACCGCGTTCGCGGTGCTGCCGATGATGGCCGACTGCAACTGGCTCACGTTCACCGCATCCGTCGCCGCCGAGCCGGCTGCCACGTTCGTCACGCGACGTTCCTTGCCTGCCGAGCCCACCGACACTTCGCCCGTCGGGGTAGTACCGGACAGCGTACCCGTGCCCGGGTTGTAGCCCGCTGCCGACAGGTTCGCTGTCGTCGTCGAGTTCGAACCCAGTGCTACCGAGTTCGCCGCCGTCGCCTGGGCATTGCCGCCGATCGCCACTGCATCCGTGCCCGTCGCCGACGAATCGGCCAGCGTCGATTTCGTGTGGAAATACTTGATGCCACCACCATTGGTGATGTTGTTCACCGTGTTGCTGATGTTGGTGACGTTACCCGCGATGTTTGTGACGTTGTTGCTCAGGTTGTTCACGTTGTTGTTGATCGTGTTCACCTTCGCATCTTCCGACTGCAACTGGCTCACGTTCACCGCGTCCGTGGCTGCCGAGCCCGCCGCAACGTTAGTGATACGACGCTCTGCACCTGCATTGCCCACCGACACTTCGCCATTCGTAGCCTGTGACGTACCGGCAAGCGTGCCGCTGCCCGGGTTGTATCCTGCTGCTGTCAAATTCGCCGTCGTCGTCGAACCTGAGCCTAGCGCGACCGAATTAGCCGTCGTCGCACTCGCACCGGAGCCGAGCGCCAACATCTTGCCGCCGGTTGCAAAGGCGTTCTCGCCGAGCGCAATCGCACCGCCAATGCCACCCGTCGCACTGTTTGTGCCGATAGCGATACTATTCGCGCCGTATACATTGATGCTCGCATTCTGACCAATTGCGATAGCCCCTGTATTGCTTGAGGCTTGCGTCAGTCCCGTACCGATCGAAATCGAATTGTTCGCGTCCGTTCTGGTCGCGCCACCGATAGCAATAGAATTCACGCCGTTCGCGGTCGAATCCGCCAGCGTCGAGTTCGTGTGGAAGTACTTGATGCCACCACCATTGGTGATGTTGTTCACCGTGCTGCTGATGTTGGTGACGCTGCCGCTCAGGTTGTTCACGTTGTTGCTGATCGTGTTCACCTTTGCGTCTTCCGACTGGAGCTGGCTGACGTTCACCGCATCCGTGGCTGCCGAGCCGGCTGCTACGTTAGTGATGCGGCGTTCCTTGCCTGCTGCACCCACCGACACTTCACCGTTGGCTGCCGAAGCGATGCCAGACAACGCACCCGTGCCCGGGTTATAACCCGCTGCCGACAGGTTCGCTGTCGTCGTCGAGTTCGAACCCAGTGCTACCGAGTTCGCCGCCGTCGCCTGGGCATTGCCGCCGATCGCCACTGCATCCGTACCCGTCGCCGACGAATCGGCCAGCGTCGATTTCGTGTGGAAATACTTGATGCCACCACCGTTGGTGATGTTGTTCACCGTGTTGCTGATGTTGGTGACACTGCCGCTCAGGTTGTTCACGTTGTTGTTGATCGTGTTCACCTTTGCATCTTCCGATTGCAACTGGCTCACGTTCACTGCATCCGTGGCTGCCGAGCCGGCTGCCACGTTGGTGATGCGACGTTCCTTGCCTGCTGCACCCACCGACACTTCGCCATTGGCTACCGAAGCGATGCCCGACAATGTACCCGTACCCGGGTTATAACCCGCTGCCGACAGGTTCGCCGTCGTCGTCGAACCCGAACCCAGTGCCACCGAGTTCGCTGCCGACGCCACTGCCCCCTGACCCAGCGCGATAGCACTCCCAGCGGTCGCGCTGGCAGACATACCCAAAGCAGTAGCATTAGCCACATTTGCGATCGCGCCTGAACCGACCGCCGTGGTGTTGTCATGCAATGCCTGCGAACCACCGCCAATGGCCGTGGTCTGCCCCCACCCCCCTCCGCCGAAGCCACCTGCTCCATCTCCCTTTGCAATCGCGTTCTCACCAATCGCAGTGTTGTAGCCACCGTCGTATGCGCCTCCCAAGGCCTGCGCATTGCCGCCGATGGCAATATTTTTGCCATAGTTGGTTGTGGCGTTGGTGCCGATGGATATATTGTCTGAAGTTCCTGCAGTAACATTCCCCGTAGTAGCCCCGCCGCCGATAGCTATAGAATTTGTTCCCCCCGCGGAAGAATCCGCCAGCGTCGAGTTCACGTGGAAGTACTTGATGCCACCACCATTGGTGATGTTGTTCACCGTGTTGCTGATGTTGGTGACATTGCCCGCGATGTTCGTGACGTTGTTGCTCAGGTTGTTCACGTTGTTGTTGATCGTGTTCACCTTTGCGTCTTCCGACATCAACTGGCTCACGTTCACCGCATCCGTCGCTGCCGAGCCGGCTGCCACGTTCGTCACGCGTCGTTCCTTGCCTGCCGAGCCCACCGACACTTCGCCCGTCGGGGTAGTACCGGACAACGTCCCCGTACCCGGGTTATAGCCCGCTGTCGACAGGTTCGCTGTCGTTTTGGATCTCGCGCCCAACGCTACCGAGGATGCTGCTGTTGCCGAGGCACCTTCGCCAATGGCAGTTGCATCGGTTGCGTTTGCCAACGCGTTGGTACCCAGCGCAGTTGCGTAAGCATTGCTGTTAGCGCTGCTAGCCGTCGCCGATGAACCCAGCGCAATGTCACCAGTAGTTGCAGCCAATGCCAGGCTGCCTGCCGCGAAAGCGTAGCTCCCCCCAGCCACGGCCCCGCCCAGTGCAATCGCGTTCGTTCCCTTACTCGTCGAGTTCAAACCCAGCGCCACCGAGTTCGCCGCCGTCGCCTGGGCATTGCCACCGATCGCCACTGCATCCGTGCCCGTGGCCGACGAATCCGCCTGCGTCGAGTTCGCGTGGAAATACTTGATGCCACCACCGTTGGTGATGTTGTTCACCGTGCTGCTGATGTTGGTGACACTGCCGCTCAGGTTGTTCACGTTGTTGTTGATCGTGTTCACCTTTGCATCTTCCGATTGCAACTGGCTCACGTTCACCGCATCCGTGGCTGCCGAACCGGCCGCAACGTTAGTGATACGACGCTCTGCACCTGCATTGCCCACCGACACTTCGCCATTCGTAGCCTGTGACGTACCGGCAAGCGTGCCGCTGCCAGGGTTATATCCTGCTGCTGTCAAATTCGCCGTCGTCGTCGAACCTGAGCCTAGCGCGACCGAATTAGCCGTCGTCGCACTCGCACCGGAGCCGAGCGCCAACATCTTGCCGCCGGTTGCAAAGGCGTTCTCGCCGAGCGCAATCGCACCGCCAATGCCACCCGTCGCACTGTTTGTGCCGATAGCGATACTATTCGCGCCGTATACATTGATGCTCGCATTCTGACCAATTGCGATAGCCCCTGTATTGCTTGAGGCTTGCGTCAGTCCCGTACCGATCGAAATCGAATTGTTCGCGTCCGTTCTGGTCGCGCCACCGATAGCAATAGAATTCACGCCGTTCGCGGTCGAATCCGCCAGCGTCGAGTTCACGTGGAAGTACATGATGCCGGCACCGGTGGTGATGTTGTTCACCGTGTTTCCGATGTTCGACACGTTCTGGTTCGTCGCATACAACTGCGAGCCGTTTACCGCGTCTGCGCTGGTAGAGCTCACTGTCCCAGGGGCAAGATTGATGATCTTGTTGCTGGACATGCTGACCAGGTTCTTCATCACAATGTTGTTGGGACCGTACAACAGCAATGAGCCGTCATTCATTCCCTCAATCGCGGCACCAATCGGCTGGCCGCTTTTACTGCCGTCGGCATTGGTGTTGCTGAACAAACCCCATTGATAGTCGGACCCGCAGTAAGCCCCGTTTGCGCTAGAAGCGCTACCGGCAGTGTACCCGGCGGATCCTTCGGTGGTCGGACAAAGGGTTAGCCCTCCACCCAGCGCAAACGCGTCGGCACCATATAGCCCGGCTGCCAGACCCAACGCCCCGACGACTGCCTTAGTGGAAGAGGTTTTCGCAGAAGATTTTTTCCCGCGTGCACTTGCATGTTCCGACGCAGCGACCCAAGTGCCTGTCGACTCGTTCCAGACGGAGCGATATGTCTTGTTCATTTTGAAACCCTGATTTAGTCAAAAATGTCGTCCACGCGTCCTTTATGGCGACGTGGTTGTGCGTTAGTGGGTCGACGTTGTCGCTTTTGCTCGGCGGAGACCCGATCAGAGAACTAGAGGTTGATGTGCTCGCCAATCCGAAATCTGTGACTTTTCGTCACTCGTTACCAGGTTCGAATTGGGCTCATCAAATTCATCGAGTTCCAATACCGAAATCTCTTGCAACTTCGCATCTCATTACACGTTCTCGACGCCTGAGAATTTACGAGAATGGTCTGCACCGCAGAATAGGAGCACTCCGAATCAAGACGGGAATACTCCAAAGTTTCGATTCCATGACTTAAGAAAATTCAATCCAGAAAATTCAGCAATCCAAAGCGGACGCATCCGACGAGTAACGGGACCATATTTCGTCTGCGCGAATCATTTTTAAGAACAGTCTCACTGACGGGTAGCCATCAGGGTGTTAGGACGGGCTGGACTGACAACGACTATCGCGGATGGCGTAAGAATTCTGGAAGAAAACCTGCCCACCTGGTCGGATTGTTCAGATGCGCGAAGAGCTTCGAAAGCCGCCGTCTCTTCGATGCCAAAGCACTAGCCGGATCGGTGCGCCGCGCCCGGCGGTGAAGAAACGGGTCTATGCGCGACGTCCCTGCAAAGGAATCAACTAGATACCGACGACGGGCATCCTTATGGCGGCGCAGGACAAACGTCCCTTGATCATTCAGACGCGGCAATTTGAAACCGTCGCGCTGACACCGATGCCAGCTTGAGCTCGTGGTCGTTGACGCTTCATAACAATGCACAGATCACGGCCAACTTGCCTATGCCGCGTCTCGATTGACGACGGGACGCTAGTTCCTCGCCACGTGTGCAATTGTATAAATCAGTGACATTGAGACTTATCTTATTAGTCATTCCAAAATACACATAAAGTATCTAAACGCTCCCAAATTCGCTTCGCTGTAAGCAGTGCAATAATGCGTAGGCCGGTTTTTACACGGCCGGCCCTCCGAACGCATTCGATTGTCCATTCCGCTCGGAACGGTTGCCTCCGCTCCAGAAGTCAGATGGCGGGCGCGCCGCACTATCGCGGCCGCCTCTTCGACGAATCACAAGTGGCTTTTAAATTTCCGTGGCTGTGAACCACGACTGAACGAACCCGGTTTCCCCGTGAGTGGCGATGCTGGTCAGCCTGGCGCGCAGCAGGCGACAACAGGACAGTACCAAGCCAGCTACTGCGTTTTTATCGGCGCAGTGATTGCGTATCACGCACGACTCACGTGATTCGTCAGTTCATCCATTTCATTTGAATCGCCGATAGGCAGGACGGCATCATGAAACACCTTAGCTTCCTGGCCGCGATCGGCCTCTCAACCTGCGGCCTGACCACCGTCCTGACCACTCGACTACAAGTCGAAACCAAACTCGCCTCAATGGAGCACGCATGGGTCGATGCCGCAATCCACGGTGACCGCGCGACGCTCGATCAATTGCTCGCCGACTCGTTCGTCGAGACGATGCCTAACAGTGCGCGTCGCACGAAGGCCGAGGTCCTGGTCGCACCAACGCTGCCGCCTGATTCCGCGCAAACGCTCAGGGAGTTGAAGGTGCGTATCTTTGGAAATATCGCAATGGTTTCTGGTGTCAATCACTACACACCGGCCGCCGGCATAAAAACAACCTCTTATGCTTTCACCGATTTGTACGTGCGACGTGGAGATACATGGCCTGCGGCATCGTCAGCTGCGACGCGCGCAAACAGCGCATAGATGTTCTCTAGCGCTTAGCCAAACCTAAGAGGCGCGGTCGTTTCGCGCCTCTGTTCATTTACCAGAGTGTGTCGACAGCCACTCTCAATGCGCGTTCGCAGCCGTGGCCGTATCCGTTTTACTCTCCGCCGATTTGCGCGTCGCTGTCACGCTCTGTCTAACGTCCGGCTTGTCCTTCTTCGCTTCGCGCCCCGCCTCCGCGAGCAGTTTCGCCGCAACACTCGCCGTAATCCGGCGATGAGCGATACCTCGCGCATCAAGCGCGATCACCTTATACAGCTCGCGGTCGCATTCCACTTCACGCTCGTATTCCTCGCACGTTTCCACGAGCAACTCAAGCAGCACTTGCCGGCTGCGTCGTTCGTGGGTCGTCAGTGCAGGATTCCTATATATCGAGGTCGCAAGCGTTGCCAAACGGTTGAGTTGAGTCAACTGCCGTTCACACGAACCGAATGCCGACAGTGCAAGCTTTTCGTACTGCAAGGCATCGACTGGCGGGCGTGAGGCGGGTTTGGTGTTCTTTCCGATTTTGCTCATGGTGCGATCTCCTGAAAACTTGACTGGATCGCCCGACCCTCGCTTGCAAGGAGGGTGAGCGGGCACGTAGCGGGTTAGCAGACCGGGCCAAAAACATACCGGCGAGCCTTTCGGCTCCCCACCACGGCCCGCCCATTGAAATTAGACGTGCAGAGGCAGACGCACGCCCGCCTGGGCGGGTGTGCGGTTTTTGGCACTGGCTGCTAAACCAGACCACCGGTTGGTGCCGGTGGTTCGGAAATTATAAATCAGCGCCCACGCACATTGGCCGTCCCAATATAGCCTCACAACGGCCCTGGCCGTTCAGCCTAAGACAACACGTCGCACATCAGCACCAACAATAAAAAAAGGCAGTCTGCCGAATCCGGCAAACCGCCCTTCTACGAATCCAAACCTGCAACCCAACCAACGCAGCAACCGCTCGCGCACGCGTGAGTTAAAACGGCTTGATCACCACCAACGCCACCGCCGCCAACATCCCCAGCACCGGCAACTCATTAAACATCCGATACCACTTATCCGACCGACGATTCTCACCGCGCTCAAAAGTCCGCAGCAGCACGCCGCAATACGCGTGATAACCGATCAGCAGCACCACCACGCCGACCTTCGCGTGAATCCACCCCTGCCCGCTGCCGATGCCAATCACGAGCCACAGCCACAGCCCGCACGCCAACGCCGGCACCGCGATAAACGTCATGAAGCGAAACAGCTTGCGCGCCATCGTCAACAGACGCGCCGTGGCCGCGGGTTCCGTTTCCATCGCCAGATTGACGAAGATGCGCGGCAGATAGAACAGGCCGGCGAACCACGAAGCAACGAGGACGATATGAAACGTTTTGACCCAAAGCATCGGCGATCCTTGTGCAGCGTATTGGCGTAAAAAGAAGCGCGCGTATCAGCGCGCCCCTGGGGAAGAACGAGCCCGCGAAGGCGCCCTTATTGACGGCCTTCGCCGTGCCCGAGCACGACGTATTTCAACGACGTCAGCCCTTCGAGTCCCACCGGCCCGCGCGCATGCAGCTTGTCGTTCGAGATGCCGATCTCCGCGCCCAGACCGAATTCGAAACCATCGGCAAAACGCGTCGACGCGTTGACCATCACGCTCGCCGAATCCACTTCGCGCAGGAAGCGCATCGCGCGATCGTGGTCTTCCGTGACGATCGCGTCGGTGTGCTGCGAGCTGTACTCGTTGATGTGCTCGATCGCCGCATCGAGATCGTCCACCACCTTGATCGCCAGCACCGGCGCGAGATATTCGGTGCGCCAGTCTTCCTCGGTCGCATCGCCGAGCGGTCCCACGCCCGCATCCGCCAGCACCGCGCGCGCCGCCGCATCCACCCGCAGTTCAACTTGCTTGTCGCGATACAGCTTGCCCAACGGCGGCAGCACTTCGGCTGCAATGCCGCGCGCAACCAGCAGCGTTTCCATCGTATTGCAGGTGCCGTAGCGGTGCGTCTTGGCGTTGTCGCAGACCGTCAGCGCCTTGGTCAGATCCGCGCGATCGTCCACGTACACGTGGCAGATGCCGTCGAGGTGCTTGATCATCGGCACGCGCGCTTCGTTCATCAGGCGCTCGATCAGGCTCTTGCCGCCGCGCGGCACGATCACGTCGACATATTCAGTCATGGTGATCAGCTTGCCGACCGCCGCGCGGTCCGAGGTGGCCACCACCTGCACGGCGTCCTGCGGCAAACCGGCGGCTTCCAGCCCTTCGCCGATCAGCTTCGCCAGCGCCGTATTGCATTCGAGCGCTTCGGAACCGCCGCGCAGAATGGTGGCGTTGCCCGACTTGAGGCAGAGCGCCGCGGCGTCGATCGTCACGTTCGGACGCGATTCGTAGATGATGCCGATCACGCCGAGCGGCACGCGCATCTGACCGACCTGAATGCCGCTCGGCCGGTACTTCAGATTGCTGATCTCGCCGATCGGATCGGCCAGCGCGGCGACTTGCCGCAGACCTTCCACCATCGTCTTCAGCGCTTTGTCCGACAGCGTCAAACGGTCGATGAACGCGGCGTCGTGGCCTTTCTCGCGAGCCTTGGCCACGTCACGCGCATTCGCTTCTTTCAGCGAGGCGGCGTCGCGCTCGATCGCCTCGGCGACGGCGGCGAGCGCGGCGTTCTTCGCCGCCGTCGACGCCCGCGCCATAGCCCGCGATGCCTGGCGGGCGCGACGGCCGAGGTCGGTCATGTACTGGTCGATATCCATTGAAATTCTCGTGGTGCCGCGCACGTCGAGGTGCGGCGGACGGACAGAATGAGCGAATGATTCAGCGATTGTAAGTCGGGCGAAGGCGCTTTGCTTGTCGGTAGGGCGGGTTGCGATTCGCGCCGGCGCACGGTGCACGTAGCAGGCTTGCCGGCTCGCTTGCGACACAGGAGCGCATCACGATGCAACTCAAGAGCGCCTTAAGACCGACCCACAAACGCCCTCACAAGGTGCCGGCTAGCCTGGCGTTGCCGTTCAGGCCGGCCTTCGTGCCGGTGCAGCAGTCCCGGCCCGAGGTCGCGGCGGTGGCACGGGCGACGTTTTCGGCGCCGCCACCGTCATGGCCAATTCGAACAGGCCATCCCACGGATCAGGCGGCGGATCGTTGCGATGATTGCCCGGCGTGCCGCCCGACAAACCCTTCACCTGCCGATCCAGCCGCGCCGCCAGCGCAAGCGCCTTTTCCAGCGTGCCTTCGCTGACCCGCGACAACGCCGGCCCGATCAACCGTTCGCGCGGACCCCACACGCGGTTCTCGCGCACCAGCATGGCAAGCGGCTTGCCGGCCGCGACGCCGCGTTTGATGCGCAGCAGCGTGCGGACTTCTTCCACCACCGCCCACAGCACCAGCACCGCGGCCTCGCCTTCGCCGCGCAAGCCGTCGAGCATGCGCGACAGGCGGCCGACATCGCCGGCCAGCATCGCTTCATTCAGCTTGAAAACGTCGTAACGGGCGACGTTGAGCACAGCGTCCTGAACCTGCTCGAAGCTCAGCGACCCGGCCGGATACAGCAGCCCGAGCTTCTGGATTTCCTGATGCGCGGCGAGCAGATTGCCCTCCACACGCTCGGCGATGAAGGCCAGCGCGCGCCGCCCTTCTTCACCGGCAGCCACGCGCTGACCCTGCGCGGCGAGCCGCTGGCCCACCCAATTGGGCAACTGCGCACGCTCGACCGGATCGATTTTCAACGCGACGCCGGCATCGGACAACGCCGTGAACCACGCCGACTTTTGCGTGGCCGCATCGAGCCGCGGCAGCGTGATCATGGTGAGCACATCGTCATTCACGGCGGCGGCCAGCGCTTTCAGCGCGTCCGCGCCTTCCTTGCCGGGCTTGCCCGACGGAATGCGCAACTCGACCAGTTGGCGGTCGCCGAACAGCGACATCGACTGGCTCGCGCCCAGCAGCGAACTCCAGTCGAAACCCCGCTCCACGGTGAACACCGAGCGATCGGTGAAGCCGGCCGCGCGCGCGGTGGCGCGAATCCGGTCGCACGCTTCCTGCGCGAGCAGGTGCTCGTCGCCGTACACGACGTACAGTCCGGCGAGTCCCTTGGCGAGATGCGCTTCGAGCGCGTCAAGTCGCAGTTGCATGGCTACCGATCGGCGAAGTTGAACAGGTGCGGCACATTGAACGAAACACGACGCTCACAGAGGCGGCGGCGGCAGCGGCGCACGCGGCACGATCGCCGGCACTTCCTGGCCCGGCGCCGGATGCATGGAGCGCACGACCGACAGACGGCGTGAGAGCTGGTCGATCGCGTCGTTTTCCATATCGGCGAAGAGAATGTCGCTCTCGGCGGCCTTCGCCTGCGAAAACTGATCGCTATAGGTCATCGCGCGGTTCAGCGCGATCACGCTCGACGGAATCAGCAGCGTGCCGTCTTTGGCCGTCAGCGAATAGGTCATCGAGAGATTCAGCCCATACTCTTCGACCGCGCCCAGCGAATTCAGCGTCAGCGTGTTGATGCCGCGGCCTTCGGTAATCTGCAACGTGGCGTCGGCATTCGCAACCGACGTGACCACGACCGTGTCGCTGCCGCCTTGCACGATACGCGTCAGGCGCGCGGCCGCCGCCGGCGAACCGCCGGCGATGAAGAGGCGTTTGAATGCGTAGTCCTGCTGACCGCGCAACTGGAAGCCGCAGGCGGACAACATCAACACGCTGCAAGCCAGCGTCAAAAACGATCTGCGAGTCACATTGGCTCCTGGTTCGCAGTAGATTCCGCAGCGGGACAGGAGCGCCGCCGCACGCGACGGCGCCCTGCCTGCTGTCATTTCTTCGTCGGTCCTCACACCACCACGTTCACGAGGCGCCCCGGCACCACGACGATCTTCTTCGGCGCCTTGCCTTCGCTGAACTTCGCGACCATCTCATGAGCGGCCGCGAGCTGTTCGATCGCTTCACGCGAGGCGTCTTTCGCCACCGTGATCGCGCCGCGCACCTTGCCGTTCACCTGCAGCACGAGTTCGATCTCGGACTGCTCCAGCGCCTTCTCGTCGACCTTCGGCCACGGCGCGTCGAGCAGCGAGCCGAGCTCGTCGGCGTAACCGAGTTCCTGCCACAACTGGAACGTGAGGTGCGGCACGACCGGATACAGCACGCGCAGCATCACGCTGCAGGTTTCGCGCAGCACGGCCGGGCGGGCGCCCTTCGCGCTGTCGAGCGCGTTGAGCATTTTCATCGCGGCCGACACCACCGTGTTGTATTGCAGGCGTTGATAGTCGAAGTCGGCCTGCTTCAGCACGCTGTAGATCTCGCGGCGCAAGACTTTCTCGACGTCGCTCAGTTGCGCGGCGTCGAACGTGCCGCCCTGGCGCAGAGCGGCTTCGTTCGCCTGGCTGAAGCTCCACACGCGGCGCAGGAAGCGGCTCGCGCCTTCCACGCCTGAACCGGACCATTCGAGCGACTGCTCCGGCGGTGCGGCGAACATCACGAACAGACGCGCGGTGTCCGCGCCGTGCTGATCGATCAGCAATTGCGGATCGACGCCGTTGTTCTTCGACTTCGACATCTTCTCGACGCCGCCGAGCACCACCGGCTGGCCGTCCTCGTTGAGGATCGCGCCGACCGGGCGGCCCTTGTCGTCGAACGAAACGGTCACCTCGGCCGGGTTGTACCAGGTCTTCTTGCCCGCTTCGTTTTCACGATAGTAGGTTTCGTTGAGCACCATGCCCTGCGTAAGCAGGTTTTTGGCCGGCTCGCCGAACCTGATCAGCCCGAGGTCGCGCATCACCTTCGCCCAGAAGCGCGAGTACAACAGATGCAGAATCGCGTGCTCGATGCCGCCGATGTACTGGTCCATGGGCGCCCAGTAGTCGGTGCGCTCGTCGACCATGGTCTTCGCACCCGGCGACGCATAGCGGTAGAAGTACCACGACGAATCGACGAAGGTGTCCATCGTGTCGGTTTCGCGTTTGGCCGCGCCGCCGCAGGTCGGGCAGGTGCAGTTCACGAACGCTTCGGACCTGGCGAGCGGATTGCCCGTGCCGTCCGGCACGAGGTCTTCCGGCAGCACCACCGGCAGATCTTTTTCCGGCACCGGCACGTCGCCGCACGTCGGGCAGTGGATGATCGGAATCGGCGTGCCCCAGTAACGCTGGCGCGACACGCCCCAGTCACGCAGACGCCACGTGATCTGCTTGTCGCCGAGGCCGAGTTCCTTCAGGTCGGCGGCGATGCGGTCCACTGCCTGTTCGTAGTTGAGGCCGTCGTACTTGCCGCTGTTGATCAGCGTGCCGGTCTTCTCGCCGTACCATTCCTGCCAGGCTTCGGTCGAGAATTCCTTGCCTTCGACCGCGACCACCTGCCTGACCGGCAGACCGTATTTCTTCACGAACGCGAAGTCGCGCTCGTCGTGCGCCGGCACGCCCATCACCGCGCCTTCGCCGTAGCTCATCAGCACGTAGTTGCCGATCCACACTTCGACCTGCTCCTGCGTCAGCGGATGCGTGACGGTGAAGCCGGTGGCCATGCCCTTCTTTTCCATGGTCGCGACGTCGGCTTCAGCCACGCCGCCGCGCTTGCATTCCTCGATGAAGGCTTGCAGTTCCGGCTTGTCTTTCGCCAGACGCGTAGCAAGCGGATGCTCGGCGGCGATCGCGCAGAAGGTGACGCCCATGATCGTGTCGGCGCGCGTGGTGAACACGCGCAGCAGCTTCTGTTCGCCGTCGATCTCGTACGGGAAGCCGAAGTTCACGCCGAAGCTCTTGCCGATCCAGTTCTGCTGCATGATCTTGACGCGCTCGGGCCAGCCGAGGCCTTCGAGGTCGTTCAGCAGTTCGTCCGCGTACTGCGTGATGCGCATGTAGTACATCGGGATTTCGCGCTTTTCGACCAGCGCACCCGAACGCCAGCCGCGGCCGTCGATCACCTGCTCGTTGGCGAGCACGGTCTGGTCGACCGGATCCCAGTTCACCGTGCCGGTTTTCTTGTACGCGATGCCCTTTTCGAGCATCTTCAGGAACAGCCACTGGTTCCACTTGTAGTAATCCGGGCTGCACGTGGCGACTTCGCGCGACCAGTCGATCGCGAGGCCCATCGACTGCATCTGCTTCTTCATGTAAGCGATGTTGTCGTAGGTCCACTTCGCGGGCGGCACGTTGTTGGCCATCGCGGCGTTTTCCGCCGGCATGCCGAACGCGTCCCAACCCATCGGCATCAGCACGTTGTAGCCGTTCATCCGCAGATAGCGGTACATCACGTCGTTGATCGTGTAATTGCGCACGTGACCCATGTGCAGCTTGCCCGACGGGTACGGCAGCATCGAGACGCAATAGAACTTGGGCTTGTCTGTGACTTCCGTCGTCTTGTACGCGTCGATGGCGCGCCATTGCCCTTGCGCGGCGGATTCGACGTCGGAGGGAACGTATTTTTCGTGCATGGTGTGATGGGATCGCTGGGTTCGGTGCTTTCGCACCGGGCCTGGTGCTCTGCTGGATGAAATGGCGTCGATTCCCCTTCTGCGGGGGAAAGGGCTGATTATACCGTCCGCGGACGGCTACGCCGCGCGGCGCGGCGTGCGACGCGGCGCGGCTACGGCTTCGCAGCCGGCGGCGGCGGGTCGGTCACGAAACCGATCCGCTCCAGACCCGCCTGCTGCGCCGCGCCCATGACCTGCGCGATCACTTCGTAGCGCGTGGAGCGCTCGGCGCTCAGATGGATCTCGGGTTGGTCGCTCTGCTTGCCCGCTTGCGTGAAGCGCGTGCGCATCTGGTCGAGCGTGATGACGGTGCCGTTCCAGTAGAGTTTGCCGGCGGCGTCGATGGAAAGGGAAATGGTTTGCGGCGTCTGGCGCGCGGGCGCGGCGGCGACTTTCGGCAGATCGAGCCGGATTGCGTGCGTGAATAAAGGCGCGGTAATGATAAAAATCACCAGCAGCACCAGCATCACGTCGATCAGCGGCGTCATGTTGATCTCGGCCATCGGCGCGGCCGTCTGCTTTTTCTCGAGTCCGCCGAATGCCATGTCGCCTCCTTCTGCCTGAGCGCGCGCTTAGTGGGTCGAGACCTGCTGGGCGCGCGCGGGCGCCGGAGTCTGTTCCGCCGGCGCGCACACGTAGGCGTGCAGATCGTGCGCGAAGCCGTCGAGTTCTTCCGACAACTGCAGCACCAGCCGGCCGAGCACGTTGTACGCCAGCACCGCCGGAATCGCCACCACGAGGCCGAAAGCGGTCATGATGAGCGCCTCGCCCACCGGTCCGGCGACGTTTTCGATCTGCGCCTGACCGCTCGCCGCAATGCTGCCGAGCGCGTGATAGATACCCCACACGGTACCGAGCAAGCCGACGAACGGCGCCGTGCTTCCCACCGAGGCCAGCAGCACCTGGCCGAATTCGAGCCGCCGCTGCGACGCATTGAGCGCCTGGCGCAACGCGCGCAGCACCCGCTCGCTACGCTCGACGCGGGCGAGCAGCGCGCCGGGAATATCCACCTCAGCCGCGTGGAGCGCCGCTTCTGCAAGCGGCGTGAAGACCCGCTCGCGGTCCGCGCGCCGCAACGCCGCGACGCCTTCGGAGAGCGTGGGCGCCTGCCAGAACTGGGCGATCGCGCGCGTGGCCTGACGTTTGGCGCGGGTGAGGATCCAGCTTTTGACGATCAGAAAGCACCAGCTCGCAATCGACATGGCCAGCAGCACATAAGCGACGCCATGCGTGATCGCGTCGCTGGTTTGCAGGTAATGGATGATGCCGCTGCTGCCTGCCATCTGACCTCGCCGTGGAGTAGTGATTGCACGGACGCGCCGGGAAACGCAATGCGCCCGAGATCCGCTCAGAATACGTTCAACTCAGCGTTCAACGCAGGCCAAGTACGTCCTGCATGTCGAAAAAGCCGGTTGCGTGGCCTTCGAGGAAACGTACAGCACGAAGCGCGCCTTGCGCGTACGACAGACGGCTCGCCGACTTGTGCGTAATCTCGATGCGCTCGCCGATGCCCGCAAACAGCACCGTATGGTCGCCGACGATATCGCCGCCGCGAATCGCCGAAAAACCGATCGTGGACGGGTCGCGTTCGCCGGTCACGCCTTCGCGGCTGTAGACCGCGCAGTCGTCGAGATTGCGGCCGAGCGCGTGGGCGATTACTTCACCCATTGTCAATGCGGTGCCGGACGGCGCGTCGACCTTATGGCGGTGATGCGCCTCGATGATCTCGATGTCGTAGCCGGTCGCGAAATGCTTCGCGGCATATTCGAGCAGCTTCAGCGTGACGTTCACGCCCACGCTCATGTTCGACGCGAACATGATGGCGATCCTGTCCGCCGCTGCGCGCAGTTGCGCCTTCTGCTCGTTGTCGAAGCCGGTTGTGCCGATCACCATTTTGACGTTGTGACGCTGCGCCGCTTCCAGATGCACCAGCGTGCCTTCCGGGCGCGTGAAGTCGATCAGGTAGTCGGATTCGGCGAACACGCGCTCGATGTCGTCGGTCAGCACGACGCCCGTCTGTTTGCCGAGAAATGCGCCGGCGTCCTGACCGAGCTGCGGGGAGCCCACGCGGTCGAGCGCGCCGGACAGCGTAGCGTCGGAATCATTGAGGACGGTTTCGATGAGCATGCGGCCCATACGGCCCGATGCGCCAGCAATGGCAATTTTCATGGCTACGAGGGTTCGAAAAGGCAAAACCCGGCAAAAGCGGGCGAAAGCGGCGGCGGGCAGCACCCGTGCGCCGCGCATGACTGAAACAGGCAGAGAACCGCACGGACGCCGCGCGCCGCGGTTGCCCGTGCGCAGCGTCCGTCTTGAGCATACGTCTTAAGCACGAGCATTAAGACAGGGACAGCGCGATTAGCCGCCCGTTCCCGAAGCCGGCGAAGAGGTCAACGGCGTGTTGTACGTCGGCCCGCCGTTGCTGCTTTGCGGGCCCGTCGGGCCAACCGGATTGCTGTTGTCCGTACCCGGATTCTGCGGCGGCGGCGGACGATGGAACTGGAATTGCGGTTGCCCATTGCCCGTGGGGCTTTGCTGCGGGATGCCGCCGCCGTTGGCGGTCGGCGCGGTGGGCACGGACGGACGCGCGGGCGTCAACTGCACAGCATTGGTCGCCCGATTGGCGGCTTGTGCGGCTTCTGCGTTGGCGTCCGTGGACGGCACCGCCGCGGCGGCTGCGCCGGCGACGGACGGCGAGCGCACCGTGTCAAGCGTGACCGGCGCCGCGGCGGCGGTCGCCTCGCTCGCGCCGCTGGCGCTGGTCGCCACGGCGGCAGCGGCCTTCTTCTTGCCCAGCTTGTCGCCGTCGATTTCAGCCAGCAATTCGAGGTTGGACGGCAGATCTTCGCCACCCGACCAGCTGGCGACGCGGTCGCCCGCGAAGAGAATCACGAAGTCGCGCTGCTGCACGACGTTAGTCGAGCCGCGCTTGAAATAGAACACGTAGTCCCAGCGGTCCGCGTGGAACATATCGGTCAGGAGCGGCGTGCCGAGCAATTGCTTGACCTGCGCGCGGGTCAGGCCGATCTGCATTTGCGCAGCCGCTTCTTTCGAGACGAAATTGCCTTGCACCACCGTAATACGGTACGGCGTGATGCTTTGGGCAATACGCTGTGTCAGGCTGTCGTAAGTGGAACATCCGGCAAGAACCGCGACAGTCGCAACAGCGATCAAGGTACCCCGCATGCGGCTCCCCCGGTAGATCAATTGAGATTTTGAAATCATTTCACTCACCGTGCGGGCCCGCTGACGAGCCGCGCGAGTTTCATTCCATCGAAGATGACCAGAACGCCAAAAACACATTACTATGAGAGCCCAGCATTGTACTCTAGGGATCCCTTGTCATGACCAATCCAACCGATCTCAAGAATATCGGGCTCAAGGCGACCCTTCCGCGCCTCAAAATCCTTGAGATTTTTCAGCACAGCCCGGTGCGCCACCTGACGGCCGAAGACGTGTATCGCAACCTGCTGCACGAAGAACTCGATATCGGACTTGCAACCGTGTATCGCGTGCTGACGCAATTCGAGCAGGCCGGCCTGCTCTCGCGCAGCAATTTCGAGTCGGGTAAGGCGGTGTTCGAACTGAATGAGGGGTCGCACCACGACCACCTCGTCTGTCTCGATTGCGGGCTCGTCGAAGAATTTTTCGATTCCGAAATCGAGGCCCGTCAGCAGTCCATCGCGAAGGAACGCGGCTTCAAGCTGCAGGAACACGCGTTGGCTTTGTACGGCGCCTGCACCAAGGAGAACTGCCCGCATCGCAAGCATTGACGTGAGGCCGGCCGCGCTGGGGTGCGCGGTCCGCGAGCAAAAAAGACCCGGCCGATGCGAATCGGCCGGGTCTTTTTGCATCTGTATGCGAGATCTTTTATGCGGGCGCTTACGCCGCTATTCCACCCTTTCGGCGCTAGCCTCGAACGTCAGCCGCCGCGGCTGCGCCAATGACAATTCGTCGCAATTGGGCTGCTCGCCGCCACGATCCACCACCACGAAATCGCTCACCCGATCGAGCGCGAGCAACGGGTGATGCCAGACGCCTTTCGCATAGTTCACGCCCTGCCACGCGTCGGTCCAGAAGGCGCGCATCTGCGTCGGATCGAACTCGCCAGCCGGCGCGACTACCACCAGATAACGCCCCGCCGTTAAGGGAATGAACGCCTGGCTGCCGAGCGGGTGCCGCTCCATCATCGTGATTTCGACCGGCAGCGCGCGCGGCTGCGCGCGAAACAGGTTGATCAGCGGCCGGCCGCCGTTCTCCGTCACGTCGACGCAGGCGAGGTCGTGATACCGCTCGGTCGTCCCGCCGTTGATGGCGAAATGACGCGCGCCCTCCAGCTCGATGACGTCGCCGAACGGCGCAAAAGCTGCGCGCGTGAGCCGTTCCATCTGCAATGTCTTCATCGACGCCGCCCCGTTATGCGATTTCGCCCCACAGGCGCAGGCGCGACACGCCGCCGTCCGGAAAGATATTGAAACGCACATGCGTGACCGGGCCCAGTGACGCGAGGTTATCCGCGAAGGTGTGGACGTGGTCCATCTGCAGTTTCTGCTCGCCGAGCAGCACCGGCCAGAACATCGCCTGCGTGACGAGCGAGTCGTCCGTCCCGCCCGTCACCGACGCGGCTTGCAGTGAACAGCGGTCCGGGAAGTTGCCCTTGAAGTGCGCCGTATCTACGTCGATCTTGCGGATCACGCCCGGCCGCGCCAGCGCGACGATCGCCCAATCGTTGCCCGGCTCGCGGCGGCGCCGGGTTTCCCACCCGTCGCCCATGTTGATGCCACGGCCGGGCATCAGCATCTGCGAGGCCGGCCCGAAATGCTGGTTGTTCGCCGCGACCAGATAGGCGCCGTTCTCGATGGCGGCCAGATCCAGCAGCGTGCCGCGCTCCACGCGCTCCCAATCGCGCTTCGGCTGGCCGTACGCGCGCAGGCGCGCGAGGCCGCCGTCCGGGTACAGATTCACGCGCAGATGGGTGAACGCGCGCGTGTCGTTCACATCGACATAGTGGTGCTGGTTGCCCTGCAGCGTGGTCGCAGGCACGAGGGTTTGCCAGTCGGCGTTGTCGGGCGGCACATCGCCTTCCACGTAGCAGGCGTCGATCGACGCGGCCGGCGGAAAGTTGCCGGTGAAGTGGCTCGTATCCAGATCCACGCCGTGCACGACGCCCGGGCGCGCGAGACGGATCACGCAGTAGTCGTGGCCGGTGGTGCGCTTGCGGCGGGTTTCCCAGCCGTCCATCCACTTGCCGTGGTCGTCGTATTTGCCGGGGATGAACACCGCCGGCTGCGGCTCGAGCATGCGTTCTTTCGGCGCGAAGAATTCGTCGCTCGCAAAAAGCGCCTGCGCGCCCAGACGCGGGTCGGCGAGGTTCATGTAGCGACGGGTGAAAGCGGGAGCGTTGGGGTCGAGGATCGGATTAGCCATAGTCTCTAGTCTCGGTCAGGCGGCGAAAAAGTGAAGGAGAGCCGGCGTTCCTGGGGATCTGCCGGCGCTGGAGGCGCGCTGCGTTGGCGCGCCGATCTGGATACGGTTTCTCAGGTTCAGACGGCCGGAGCGTGTTCGCCCGCGGCAGGCTCGGCGTCTTCACCGGCCGGCACGTAGCGCAACGCTTCGTCGCGATTCAGCACGCGATGCGCGCGCGCCCGGTCGATATCGTTTTCCCACACGGCGACCACCACCGTCGCCACGCAGTTGCCGATCAGGTTGGTCAGCGCACGCGCAATGCCGACGAACCAGTCGACCGGCAGGATCAGCACGAGACCCAGCACGGGAATCGCCGGAATCGCGGACAACGTCGCGGCCAGAATCACGATGGCCGAGCCGGGAATGCCGTGCGCGCCCTTCGACGTCACCAGCGAAACCAGCACCACCACGATCAGGTCATGCACGGACAGCGGCGTATTGGTGGCCTGCGCGATGAAAATCACCGCCAGCGTGAGATAGATGGAGAAGCCGTCGAGATTGAACGAGTAGCCGGTCGGAATGACGAGCCCGACGGTGGAGTCCTTGACGCCCATCCATTCGAGCTTGCGCATGATCTGCGGCAGCACGGCATCGGACGAGGCGGTGCCGAGCACGATCGACAGTTCTTCGCGCAGGTAGCGGATCAGCTTGAAGATGCTGAAGCCGGCGAGCCGCATCACGACGCCCAGCACCACAGCCACGAACACGAAGCAGCTCACGTAGAACACGAGCACCAGCATGCCGAGCTGCTTGAGCGACTCGACGCCATAGGTGCCGGTGGTGAAGGCAATCGCCCCGAGCACGCCGAGCGGCGCGAGCTTGATGATGAAGCCCATTACGCGGAAAAACACCTGCGACAGTTCGTCGATCAGGCTGCTCACACGCTGCGCCTTGCCGCCGAGCAGCGAGAGTGCCGAGCCGAACAGCACCGAAAACACCAGAATCTGCAGGATGTCGCCGGTAGCGAACGCGTTGATCGCCGTGTCGGGGATGATCTTCAGCAGGAAGCCTGCCGTGTCCTTCAGGCTCTTCGCGTTTTCGGTGTAAGTCGAGAGCGACGAAGGATCCAGCGAGCGCAGATCGATGTTCATGCCGACGCCGGGCTGCGTGACATACGCGAGTATTGCGCCGATCACGAGCGCGATCGTCGTCATCACCTCGAAGTAGATCACGGCCTTCAGGCCGACGCGCCCCACCTTGCGCAGGTCGCCGGCATGCGCCATGCCGCTCACCACGACGCAGAACACGATCGGGCCGATCACCATCTTGATCAGTTTGAGAAAGCCGTCGCCGAGCGGGCGCAGCGATTGGGCGAAATGCGGGTACACGGCGCCGATCACGATACCCGCCACCAGCGCTATGACGACCCGGCCAAACAGCGAATTGAAAAATTTCAACACGGCTTCCTCCTGGTTGCGATTCAGATCTGTTCAGACTGGTCCGACCAGTGCTGTTATGTCGAATAGTAGGAAGCCGATATACTGGCGTCAAGGGTTCATGGAACAGTGTTTACCCGCTGTTTTTACAGCGTTTTCAGACCGGATGCGTGGCGGTGAACGGTAAGCCGCACGAGCGTTCGAGCCGCGTATTACAATGCTGGTCAGACCGCACTTTCAAGTGAGCCCATCATGAAGAACGTCCCGCATACCGTTACCGATGCCGCGATCGCGACCATCCGCGAACGGATCGAAGCGGGCGTTTATCCCGTGGGCAGTCTGCTGCCGGCGCAGCGTCAGCTCTCCGAGGAACTCGCGATCAGCCGCGCTTCGTTGCGCGAAGCGCTGTCCACGCTCGAAGCGCTCGGCCTGCTGGTGATCCGGCCCGGCAAGGGCGTCTATGTGGAAAGTGCGCAGGCATCGGCCGCGCAATCGTGGCGCTTCGCGGAGCAGTCGTCGCTGCCGGATACCTATCAGATGCGCTTCGCGCTGGAAGGCTTTATCGCGCGCATGGCGGCGCTTGCGGTCAGCGATTCTGATCTCGCCTGGTTCGAAGACAACATCACGGCCATGCAATCGGCGCTCGCCTGCGACGAACTCGACGAAGCCGCGCGCCTCGACTACGACTTCCACATGCGGATCGTCGGCATTGCCGGCAACGCGGCGATCGAATCGATTCTGAGCAGCAGCGCGGAGATCATGAAGGAAAGCCAGCGCATGCCGTATTACCGGCGCGAACTGGTGCTGTCCACGTACAACGAACACCGCGTGATTCTGGACGCGCTCAAGGCGCGCGATTCCGCCGCGGCCGGCAAAGCCATCGAAACGCATATTTCGAACGCCGCGCAGCGCGCCGGCGTTTATTTCCCGACTCCGCAGGCCCAGCCGCAGGCGTAAAAAAAGCCACTCCGTAGAGCGGCTTTGCTTGCCCTGTGCCGCCGCCGGCTCAAAGCCGGCTTTGGCGGGCATAGCGCACGAAGCGCCGTGATTTACTTCGCGTGAGCGAGCGCCACAGCCGTGTCCAGCATGCGGTTCGAGAAGCCCCACTCGTTGTCGTACCAGCTCGACACCTTCACCAGACGGCCCGACACCTTGGTCAGCGTGGCGTCGAACGTCGACGAAGCCGGGTTGTGGTTGAAGTCGATCGACACCAGCGGTGCCTGGTTGTAGCCGAGAATGCCCTTCAGCGAGCCTTCCGACGCTTCCTTCATGATCGCGTTGACTTCTTCGACCGTCGTGTCGCGCGCGGCGATGAAGGACAGATCGACGATCGACACGTTGATCGTCGGCACGCGAATCGCGTAGCCGTCCAGCTTGCCGTTCAGTTCCGGCAGCACCAGGCCGACCGCCGAAGCCGCGCCGGTCTTGGTCGGGATCTGGCTGTGCGTGGCCGAGCGCGCGCGGCGCAGGTCTTCGTGGTACACGTCCGTCAGAACCTGGTCGTTCGTGTACGCGTGGATCGTGGTCATCAGACCGTTCACCAGACCGATCTTGTCGTTCAGCGGCTTGACGAGCGGCGCGAGGCAGTTCGTCGTGCACGATGCGTTCGAGATGACCGTGTCCGATGCCTTCAGCACATGGTGGTTCACGCCGTAGACGATCGTGGCGTCGACGTCTTTACCGCCCGGCGCCGAGATGATCACCTTCTTTGCGCCGCCCTTGATGTGCGCGCTGGCCTTTTCCTTGGTCGTGAAAAAGCCCGTGCATTCCATCACGACGTCCACGTTCAGCTCGCCCCACGGCAGTTCAGCCGGGTTGCGGTTGGCCAGCACGCGGATCTTGTCGCCGTTGACGACCAGGTAGTCGCCGTCCACCGACACTTCGCCCGGGAACTTGCCGTGCGCCGTGTCGTATTGCGTCAGGTGAGCGTTGGTCCTGGCATCGCCGAGGTCGTTGATGGCGACGATTTCGATATCGTGCTTCTTGCCGTTTTCATAGAAGGCGCGCAGCGTGTTGCGGCCAATACGGCCGTAGCCGTTGATTGCGACGCGAATCGTCATGGTCTATCTCCTGATGGCTAAAAAAATACGTCCAGGTTCGTCTGACTGACCGCGTTGCCGCGCGTTCGCACGCGAACGGCAACGCTTGTCCAGGATCAGCCGAGTGCGGCTTTTGCCGTCTCTACCACGTGTTCGACGGTGAAGCCGAAATGCTTGAACAGCACGCCAGCCGGGGCCGATTCGCCGAACGTGTCGATGCCGACCACGCCGCCTTCCAGACCCACGTACTTGCGCCAGAAATCCGTCACACCCGCTTCGATCGCGACGCGGCGCACGCCTTGCGGCAGCACGCGTTCACGGTACTCGGCGTCCTGCTTGTCGAACACGGTGGTTGACGGCATGGACACGACGCGCGCCGCGATACCTTCGCGCGCCAGCGGCTCGACCGCGTTCAGCGCCAGTTCGACTTCCGAACCGGTGGCGATCAGGATGATCTTGCGCGCGACGATCTCGTCGTTCCAGTCGCGCAGCACGTAACCGCCCTTCTCGATGTTGGCGATCTGCGCGTCCGTGCGCTCCGAGAACGGCAGGTTCTGACGGCTGAAGATCAGGCACGACGGGCCATGATGTTCGACCGCGTGGGTCCAGGCCACCGCCGTCTCGACGGTATCAGCCGGACGCCACACTTGCAGGTGCGGAATCAGACGCAGGCTCGCAACATGTTCGATCGACTGGTGGGTCGGGCCGTCTTCGCCCAGACCGATCGAGTCGTGCGTGAACACGAAGATCGACGGCGCTTTCATCAGCGCGGCGACGCGCAGCGCGTTGCGGCTGTAGTCCGAGAACGTCAGGAACGTGCCGCCGAACGCCTTGAAGCCACCGTGCAGCGCAACGCCGTTGATCGCGGCGCTCATGCCGAATTCACGCACGCCGTAGTTGACGTAGTTGCCGGCAGCCTTGCCTTCGGCGTTCACGCGTACCGGTTTGGCGGCCTTCCAGTTGGTCAGGTTCGAGCCGGTCAGGTCGGCGGAGCCGCCGAGCAGTTCCGGCAGCACGGCCGACAAAGCCTCGATAGCCTGTTGCGATGCCTTGCGCGTCGCTACGGTTTCCGCGCGCTCGTTCGCGCCGGCAATGATCGCCTTGGCCTTTTCCTTCCAGTCCGCCGGCAACTGCTTCGCGTTGCGGCGCTTGAATTCAGCGGCTTCCTGCGGATATTTGGCAGCGTACGCGGCGAATGCCTTGTCCCACTCGGATTCGTTGCGTGCGCCCGCTTCTGTTGCGTCCCAAGCTGCATAGACCTCTTGCGGGATCACGAACGGCTCCCACTTCCAGCCGATCTTTTCGCGCGTGGCCGCGACTTCCTTGTCGCCGAGCGCCGCGCCGTGCGAATCGTGGCTGCCGGCCTTGTTCGGCGAGCCTTCGCCGATCACCGTCTTGCAGCAGATCAGCGTGGGTTTGTCGGATTGCTTCGCCTGCTTGATGGCCGCGTCCACTGCTTCGACGTCGTGGCCGACCACGTTCGGGATCACGTTCCAGCCGTACGCCTCGAAGCGCTTGGGCGTGTCGTCGTGGAACCAGTGCACCACTTCGCCGTCGATCGAGATGCCGTTGTCGTCGTAGAACGCAATCAGCTTGTTCAGCTTCAGCACGCCCGCGAGCGAACAGGCTTCGTGCGAGATGCCTTCCATCAGGCAGCCGTCGCCGACGAACACGTACGTGTGGTGGTCGACGATCGTTGCGTCAGGCTTGTTGAATTCGGTGGCGAGCAGCGACTCGGCGAGCGCCATGCCGACCGCATTCGCCAGACCCTGGCCGAGCGGGCCGGTGGTCGTCTCGACGCCCGGCGTGATGCCGTATTCCGGGTGGCCCGGCGTCTTCGAATGCATCTGGCGGAAGTTCTTCAGCTCTTCGATCGGCAGATCGTAGCCGGTCAGGTGCAGCAGCGAGTACAGCAGCATCGAGCCGTGACCGTTCGACAGCACGAAACGGTCGCGATCGGCCCATTGCGGGTTCTTCGGGTTGTGGCGCAGATGACGCGACCACAACGCCACGCCGATTTCGGCCATGCCCATTGGCATGCCGGGGTGGCCGGAGTTCGCTTTTTGAACGGCGTCCATGGACAGCGCGCGGATTGCGTTGGCCATCAAGGAAGTGGGTGCGGGAGACGGGGTCGTCATGTCGAGTCCGGAGACAGAGTCAGAAAGCGGTGTGCGCTTGAGGCCCGGATGCTCGAATGCCAGCTCACTCGGGCGCACGGTGCGGCGCCAGGAGACGCGAAACGGGCAGAGCAAACGGACAAGGCTGAAAGCGTGACATTCTAACAGATCGTTGCCGGCCTCCCGCCCCGAAAGCCGCCTCGTCATGCGGCCGATGCATGCGCCGGGCCGCGCCGTGCTTCGCCCTTTACAATTGCACAACCTCAACCCACCGCGCTCCGCACGGAGCCCGCCCGCCGTGAGCGCTCCACTGCTGTTCCGACCGAGTCTCGATGCCGTCTACGGATTTCCGCACGCGAAGCGCGTGACGCAAGTCGTATCGCCTTACCAGCGGATCGAAGTCTGGGACACGCCGCAGCTCGGCCGGCTCTTCACGCTCGACGGCCGTCCCATGACGTCCACCGGCGACGAGTTCATCTATCACGAATGCATGGTGCATCCGGCCGCGCTGGCGCATCCGTCGCCGCAAGCGGCGCTCGTACTGGGCGGCGGCGACGGCGGCGCCGCGCGGCAATTGCTGCGGCATGCGGGCATCGAACGGATCGTGGTGGCGGAACTGGACGCCGAAGTGGTGCGCCTGACGCGCGAGCATTTGCCCGAAGTGCACGGCGGCGCGTTCGACGATCCGCGCGTCGAACTCGTGATCGGCGACGCCGCGCATTATGTCGCGCACGCCGCGCCGGCGCGGTTCGATCTCGTCGTGTTCGACCTGACGCCGCCCGACTCGCCCGCCGCCGGTCTTTACACGCCAACGTTCTATCAGCAGCTCAAGCGGGTCATGCGCCCGATCGCCGCGGTCTCCGTGCATCTCGGCTCGCCGTATTTCCACGCCGCGCGTATCGCGCGCCTGCTCGACGACTTGCGCGCGGCGTTCGCCGTGGTCCGCACCATGAACACGTTTATTCCGCTGTACGGCTCGCTCTGGATAATGGCAACGGCGAGCGACACGCTCGACCCTGCCGCCCTCGCCGCCGATACGCTCATCGAGCGCCTCGCCGCGCGGCGGATCGGCCCCCTGATGCATTACGACGCGGGCACGCACGCCGCACTGTTCTCGGCATCCCGCTCGGTGCGCGATAAACTAAGACGCTGTTGCGAAATTAAGTTTTGGGTCTGTTAACTTTTCCGGCTTGGTGTTAACTTTCTGTCTTGTTTTGCCTGACAGGAAGCGATGCCTAAAGAACTGATAGACGACGAATTGTGGTTACTCATCGAACCACTGCTGCCTGCGCGAGCACCACGCAATCGCCAGTTTGCGGGCCGCAAACCGAAACCCGACCGAGCGGTGCTGACCGGCATCGTGTTTGTGCTGCGCTCAGGCATTGCGTGGAACCTTCTGCCGCAAGAAATGGGATGTGGTTCAGGCACAGCTTGCTGGCGACGGCTCGTCGCGTGGCAAAAGGCAGGTGTCTGGCAACACATTCACGAAGCGTTGCTCGCCGAACTGCGTCGCCGTGGCGAAATCGATTTCTCGCGTGCGCTCGTCGACAGCTCATCGATTCGCGCCGTGCTGGCGGGAAAAAAACCGGCCCGAATCCCACGGACCGGCGCAAGCTCGGCAGCAAACACCACCTCATCGTCGACGCGCAAGGCATCCCGCTCGCGGTCATCCTGAGCGCGGCGAACCGGCACGACATTACCCAGCTTGATGCGCTGGTCGATGCCATTCCGCGCATCCGGGGCAAGCGGGGTCGTCCCTTGCACAAGCCGCGAATCGTTCAGGGCGACCGGGGCTACAGTTCCGAACCCCATCGGCAACGCTTGCGTGAGCGAGGCATCACGCCACTACTCGCAAAAGTCGGCGCGCCGCATGGCAGTGGGCTCGGCAAAACACGTTGGCCAGTCGAGCGTTCGATTGCGTGGCTTCACTCGTTTCGACGGCTCAAGATTCGTTACGAACGCTATGCGCATGTTCACGAAGCATTCCTGTCTTTGGCTTGCGCCTTAATTTGCTGGACGCGCCTAAAGCCTCTGTTTAACTAATTTCGCAACAGCTTCTAAGTCAATTCTTAAAGCCAGCAAGCTAACGCGTGGGCAAAATGCACGGTTCCGTCGGACTGCACTATCGGCACGCCGATACGCGACCATCCGCCCGGGCGCGCAGCCTGTGCCCCGCCAACCTCTTAGATCCGGAGAATCCCATGACCGCCTCCCGCCCTGCCGGTGTGCCCTGGTTGACCCCCTATCTGACGGTGCGCGATGCCCGTGCCGCGTCCGCGTTCTTCACGGCGGCGTTCGGCTTCGAAGTTCGCGACAGCGTTCAGGACGACGGTGTAGTGATGCATGTCGAGATGACCTATCAAGGCCAGTTGATCGTGATGTTCGCACCGGAAGGCGCGTTCGGCTCGGCGGCGAAAACACCCAAAAGCGCGGGCGCAATCGCACCGCAATCGTTCTATGTCTATGTCGACGATGTCGACGCGATTTACGCGCGGGCGCTGGCCGCCGGCGCAAAATCGCTGAGCGAGCCACAGGATCAGTTCTGGGGCGACCGCTTCGCCCAGGTCGAAGATCTGGACGGCTACCGCTGGGCGCTCGCTCGCCACCTTTCGTGAACCAATGAGTATTTTTCTGATGCCACGCTTCTTCGTCGGTACGCCCCTCCAGTCCGACGACATCATGCAGCTTCCCGATGACGTCGTTCGGCATGTGCTCGTGCTGCGGTTGCAGCCCGGCGACTCGATCGTGCTTTTCAACGGCGAAGGCGGCGAATACAGCGCCGAACTCGTCGAGGTCGAACGCCGCTCGGCCAAGGTAAGAATTCGCGAATTCCGCAACATCGAAGTGGAAGCGCCGTATCGGCTCACGCTTGCGCAGGGCATCGCCGGCGGCGACAAGATGGACTGGCTGATCGAAAAGGCCGTCGAACTCGGCGCGTCGGCCTTCGTGCCGCTCACCACCACGCGCAGCGTCGTGCGTCTGACTGGCGAGCGCGCGCAGCGGCGGCATGCGCACTGGCAAGGCATCGTGCGGGCGTCGTGCGAGCAGTGCGGGCGCAACCGGCTGCCGGAAGTCATGCCGGTGCGAGAAATCGCCACCTGGCTGGGCGCCATGCCGCGCACGCCTGAAGAAGGCGACTTGCGCATTCTGCTGTCGCCGCGCGCGAGCATCAGCTTTTCCGCGTTGCCCGCCGAGCCGCCGCAAGGACGCGTGACGGTGCTGGTCGGCCCGGAAGGCGGATTTTCCGCCGCTGAAGAAGCGGCCGCGACCGATCATGGCTTCACCGCCGTCGGTCTTGGCCCGCGCGTCATGCGCACTGAAACAGCCGGCATCGCGGTACTCTCGGCGCTCGCCGCGGGCTGGGGCGGCTGGTAAGGCGCCTGGCCTGCCGTCTTGATCCGATTGAAGGCGGCGAACTCATGCCGGCATTCGCGCCGCAGCAAAAGCAAAGGCCCGCCAACAACTGGCGGGCCTTTCTTATTTAGCCTGAACTGGCAACACCCAGGCTAAAGTTCGAACTAAAACCTCAGGCGAACGAGTAAAACACGCGGAACGCCACTTTGCGCTCAGCCCAGAATTCGGCGGCCTCGCGGAACACGTCCAGCAGCGTCTCGCGCCCTTCCTTGTCGAACTTCTGGGCGACCGGCAACTGTTCGAGCACGATCACGAAGCCCGGCTGCGCACCCGCCTTCTGAACCAGATCGGTCAAACAGTCGTACAGCGCGTCGTAATTCTTGCCGAAGTGTTTCGGAAACAGGAACGACGTTGCGATGGTTTCAAGCACTTCCTGTTTGGATTGGGCATTGGCGCAATACGCATACAGAAAATGCTGGCCGAGCTGGTGGGCCTCTTCGGCCAGATCCTGCACGCGGAACGCGCGGATCGACTGTACGATGTTCGGTCGTACGGTCTTGAAAAGACTCATGGGCTCCTCGTTCGATGAAACCACAGTGCCTGCTGCTTCGCTCTGGTTCTCGCGGCCCTGCTCGCCGGCTCGCATCTGCATGACGCGCTGGAACAGATTGCCGTCGCCGGCCGCGAAAAGATCCGTCGCGACTCCGGAGTCGTGCGCGTAGACGTTGTCGCTCATGCCGTTCATCCCGATGTCATTCAACAATACGATTAAAACTGGTGTAGTGGTCGTCCGAGTAGTAACAATTATCGGTTCGCTTCAGCGGACCTCCGCAGACGATGCGACGCGCCCCGCGATTACGTGAGCGAGGCGTGGGAACGGTGTATTCGTGGTAATAGCCGCGCCGATGGGCCGGCAGCAACCGTTCGCGATTGCCGAATACGATGCCGTCCTTCTCATACGGGTAAGGCCCGCCTGCGGCAATCAAGTTCAATGTATTGACCGCTTCGCGTGGCAACTGCGCCAGCGCGACCGTGCCCAGCAACTGTACGTTCGAGTCGGCGAGTGCCGTGGAGTCGCGCGCAAACGCGCCAGGCACGGGGCCGGATAAAGCGCACAGCGTAACAGCACCGATCAGCACGCCTTTCATGCGTTGCCACTTGCGTGCCATGTATCAGGGTTCCCCGCTGTTAGATCACGAGTTTGACGACCATGAAAGTCGTAAGGGTATCGCTAATGGTCCCCGGAATCAACGTTCGCCAAGCGGCCCCAAACTTCCAATCAGGCGAGAAAGCACCACCGGAGGGACTTTGACGACTTTTGACAGAATATTAATCCTGGTCAGGCTAAAATTAGCCCGACAACGCGAATCGAGGTGACGGCAGGCAGAGGGGGAGCGGATGGTGGCTGCTTCGTGTGCGTCTGCAGACATCGGGATGCGCTGTTGCAAAGGGTTTGCAGCCCTTGAACGCTTTGGCGATGGAATTTTTTGTCTGACTTGCCGTTTTTTAGGGTGAGGGATCCCCTGTTCACCCTGAGGCGTGCCCGTTGCGGGCGCGCTTTTTTTTGCATGGCGCGGTCGTTCCCGCGCCATGCTTCGTGTGGATCGCGGATTAACGCGCCGCGATCACATCCGCCACCAGCAACGCCGTCATATTGACGATCCGGCGCACCGTCGCCGAAGCCGTCAGCACGTGCACCGGCCTGGCTGCGCCCAGCAGTATCGGACCGATCGCGATGTTGTTGCCCGCGGCGGTCTTCAGCAGGTTGTACGAGATGTTCGCCGCGTCGATGTTCGGCAGCACCAGCAGGTTCGCATCGCCTTCGAGCGTCGAGTCGGGCATCACTTCGCGGCGCAGGTTCGCGTCGAGTGCGATGTCACCGTGCATTTCGCCGTCCACCTGCAGGTCCGGCGCGCGCTCGCGCAAAATCGCCAGCGTGTCGCGCATCTTCTGCGCGGTCGGCGCGTTGCTCGTGCCGAAGTTCGAATGCGACAGCAGCGCCACCTTCGGCTCGATCCCGAAACGGCGCACTTCTTCGGCCGCCATGATCGTGATTTCCGCCAGTTGCTCCGGCGTCGGATCCACGTTCACGTGCGTGTCCACCAGGAAGATCTGGCGGTTCGGCAACACCAGCGCGTTCATCGCCGCGTACACTTTCGCGCCCGCCTTCCTGCCGATCACCTGATCGATGAAGTGCAGATGCCGGTGCGTGGTCGACACCGTGCCGCAGATCATGCCGTCCGCCTCGCCCTTTTCCACCAGCATCGCGCCGATCAGCGTGGTGCGGCGGCGCATTTCGAGCTTCGCCATCTGCGCGCTGATGCCCTTGCGCGACATCATCCGGTGATACTCCTGCCAGAAGTCGCGGTAACGCTCGTCGTGGTCGGTGTTCACCACCGTGTAGTCCTGCCCCGCGACCAGCCGCAGACCGTAGCGCGCAATGCGCTGCTCGATCACCGCCGGGCGGCCGATCAGGATCGGTTTGGCCAGCTTCTCGTCGACGATGATCTGCATGGCGCGCAGCACGCGCTCCTCCTCGCCTTCCGCGAACACGATGCGCTTCTTCTCCGGCTCGACGCTGCGCGCCAGCTGGAAAATCGGCTTCATGGTCGTGCCGCTGTGATACACGAACTGCTGCAGATGCTGTTCGTACGCGTCCATGTCCTCGATCGGCCGCTCGGCGACGCCCGAATCCATCGCGGCCTGCGCCACCGCCGGCGCGACCTTGACGATCAGGCGCGGATCGAACGGCTTCGGAATCAGATACTCCGGGCCGAACGAGAGATCCTGAATGCCATACGCCGTCGCGACGATATCGCTCTGTTCCTGGCGCGCCAGTTCGGCGATCGCATTGACCGCCGCGATTTCCATTTCCCGCGTCACCGTGGTCGCGCCCGCGTCCAGCGCGCCGCGGAACAGGAACGGGAACACCAGCACGTTGTTCACCTGGTTCGGATAGTCGGTGCGGCCCGTGCACAGCACCGCATCCGGGCGCACTTCGAGCGCCAGTTCCGGCAGGATTTCCGGTGTCGGGTTGGCCAGCGCCAGAATCAGCGGCTTGTCCGCCATCTGTTTGACCATGTCCTGCTTGAGCACGCCGCCGGCGGAGAGGCCGAGAAAAACGTCCGCGCCGCCGATGGCTTCGGCAAGCGTGCGGGCGTCGGTTTCACGCGCGAAGCGCTCCTTGTCCGGGTCCATCAGTTCGACACGGCCCTTGTAGACCACGCCGGCCAGATCGGTGACGGTGATGTTCTCCAGCGGCAGGCCGATGTCGACCAGCAGGTCCAGACAGGCCAGCGCCGCCGCGCCCGCGCCGGAGGACACCAGCTTGACCTCCCTGATGTCCTTGCCGACCACCTTCAGACCATTGGTGATGGCCGCCGCGACGACGATCGCGGTGCCGTGCTGGTCGTCGTGGAAGACCGGAATCTTCATGCGCTTGCGGCATTCGCGCTCGACGATGAAACAGTCCGGCGCCTTGATGTCTTCGAGGTTGATGCCGCCGAAGGTCGGCTCCAGCGCCGCGATCACGTCGACCAGCTTGTGCGGGTCGGACTCGTTCAGCTCGATATCGAACACGTCGATGCCGGCGAACTTCTTGAACAGCACGGCCTTGCCTTCCATGACCGGCTTCGAGGCGAGCGGCCCGATGTTGCCCAGACCCAGCACCGCGGTGCCGTTGGTGACCACGCCGACCAGGTTGCTGCGCGCGGTGAAACGCGCGGCGTTCAGCGGGTTTTCGACGATTTCCTCGCACGCGAACGCCACGCCCGGCGAGTACGCCAGCGCCAGGTCGCGCTGGTTGATCATCTGCTTGGTCGGGGCGATCGCGATCTTCCCGGGGGTGGGGAACTCGTGGTAATCGAGGGCGGCTTCGCGGAGTTTGCTATTGACGGGAGTCGACATAAGGCGGGCTTCGAAGGGCAGATTAGAATAGACGTTCGACGGCATTGTAGCCCCAATTGCCAGCCCGATTCCTTCAATACGGGTACAACTGCCGCGACTTAAACATAGCGAAAGCTTGACGCGGCGCGCGTGGGACCGAACGCGGCTCAGATCGGAGTTGTCCGCTGATCGCGCGTTTACCCTACTGCTACTTCATACGATGCACGCCGTTAGCCGAACTTCGCTGCACTAATCCGTTCACTCATGGCCACCATGCTCTCAGAGTTTTCGCTGATCGACCGCTTCTTCGCCAGCCGCGCCGCTGCCCGGCCATCCGGCGCCGCGAGCGGCACGCTCGGCATCGGCGACGACTGCGCGCTGCTCGCGCCGCCCGCAGGCGAAATGCTGGCGATATCGACGGACATGCTGGTGGAAGGCCGCCACTTCTTCCCCGACATCGATCCCGAGGCGCTGGGTCACAAAGCGCTCGCGGTGAATCTGTCGGACCTCGCCGCGATGGGCGCGAAACCACTGGCGTTCACGCTGGCGTTCGCGTTACCGAAGGCGGACGAAGCCTGGCTCGCCGCGTTCAGCGAAGGGCTGTTCGCACTGGCCGAACGCCACGGTTGCGAGTTGATCGGCGGCGACACGACCGGCGGCCCGCTGAATCTGTGCATCACGGTATTCGGCAGCGTGCCGCCGCACGCAGCGCTGCGCCGCGACGCCGCGCAACCAGGCGACGATATCTGGATTTCCGGCACGCTCGGCGACGCGCGCGCCGGCCTCGGCATACAGCGCGGCGAATGGTCCGCCGATGCCAGCGACGCTGCGGCGTTTCGTCGCGCTCTGGAGCGCCCTGAGCCGCGCGTCGCGCTCGGTCTCGCGCTGCGCGGCATCGCCCATGCAGCGCTCGACCTCTCGGACGGCCTTGCCGGCGATCTCTTGCACATCCTCGAACGTTCGAACCTGCAGGCCACCGTCGACGTCGATGCCGTGCCGCGTTCCGCCGCGCTGCGCCGTCTGCCGCCCGAGATCCAGCGCCGCTGCACGCTCGCCGGCGGCGACGACTACGAACTGTGCTTCACCGCGCCGGCCACGGCGCGCGCCTCGGTGGAAGCTGCCGGCCACGAGGCGGATGTACCCGTCACCCGCATCGGTACAATAAGCGCTCTCCAGGCGGCCCGGCGCCCGGCGATCGGCTGGCGCGACGCCGCCGGCGCGCCGCTCACACTGACGTTGCAAGGCTTCGACCACTTTCATGCAGACTGATCCCCCGCTCGGCGCTGCCGGCAAACTCATCGGCGGCGAGCCGCCCCGTGCGCCGCAGGCGCCCGATCCGCGGCCGCCGGGCCGTCAGCCGCGCCGTGCCACCGCGCGCTTCATGCTGTCGCATCCGCTGCACCTCGTGTCGCTCGGGTTCGGCAGCGGCCTGTCGCCGGTCGCGCCGGGCACGATCGGCACGTTGTTCGCGTGGGCCTCGTTCGCTGTCCTGAGCCGCTATCTGACGGTGATCGAATGGGGCCTGCTGATCGTCGCCGGCTTTATCGGCGGCATTGCGATTTGCGGATTTACCGCGAAGAGACTTGGCATCGACGATCCGTCGCCGGTGGTGTGGGACGAGATCATCGCCTTCTGGCTGGTGCTGCTGATGGTCACGCCGGTCACGCTGACCGGCCAGTTCTGGGCGTTCATCGTGTTCCGCTTCTTCGACATGGTGAAACCGCCGCCCATCGGTTATTTCGATCGCCGTCTGAAAGGTGGCTTTGGCATCATGTTCGATGACCTGGTCGCCGCGTTTTTCACGCTGCTCGTGATTGCGCTCTGGCGCATGTCCGTTTAACCGCTGCCCCGCGGCCGCCGCGCCGCCGGGCATCTACCCGGCCCCTGCTTTCCGGATTGACGCCATGTCTACCGATTCCGTCGTTCATCAGCTCGCCATTCGCGTGGGCAACCGTCTGCGCGACGAGCGCCTCATGCTCGTCACCGCCGAGTCCTGCACGGGCGGCATGGTGGCGACCGCGATCACCGACATTTCCGGCAGCAGCGGCTGGTTCGAGCGCGGCTTCGTCACGTATTCGAATCAGGCGAAGAGCGAGATGATCGGCGTACCCGCCGATCTGATCGACAGGCACGGCGCGGTCAGCGAGCCAGTGGCGCGCGCTATGGCCGAAGGCGCGCTGCGCAACAGCCGCGCGCAGGTGTCGGTGTCGATTACCGGCGTCGCCGGGCCGGGCGGCGGCACCGAAACCAAGCCGGTCGGCATGGTGTCGTTCGGCTGGAGCAACCGGCTGCATACGTCGGTGGAAACGAAGATTTTCAAGGGCGATCGCGAAAAGATCCGCGTGCAGGCCGCCGCGCATGCATTGCGCGGGATACTCGCGTTGCTCGACGAGCGCGAGCATTGACCTCTGTCCAGAGCGGGAAGCCCATGCCTGATCCTGATTTGCACGCGGTCAAGGACGTCAAGGACGTCAAGGACGAACTGATCCGCCGCCTCGATCTCAAGCCGCATCCCGAAGGCGGATTTTTTAGCGAGACGTACCGCTCGGCGGAGCGCGTGATCCGCGACAAAGATGGCAGTGGCTCGGCGCAAACGCGCTCGGCGTCGACCGCGATCTATTACCTGCTTTGCGACGGCGCGCATTCGGCGTGGCATCGGATCAAGTCCGACGAAGTCTGGCATTTTTATGCCGGCGAACCGTTGCACGTCCACGTGCTCGACGAAACCGGCGCGCTGGTGACGCACAAGCTCGGCAACGCGCTGACGCATGCGGATGCGGTGTTTCAGGCTGTGGTGCCGGCAGGGTTGTGGTTCGCAGCGGAATGCGCCGATCCGGCGACATTCGCGCTGGTGGGCTGCACCGTGGCACCGGGTTTTGAGTTCAGCGAGTTCGAGCTGGCGGATGTCCACGTGTTGAAAGCGCGGCATCCGCGGCATGCGGCGTTGATCGAGCGGCTGCGGCCGGCCTGACGGATACCCACCTGCCCGTTCCTCTGAAGCTCTCTTCGGGAAGGACAGCCCGCGTTACCGGAACGTGTTGATCCGGTCACGCGTTTCCATCGCGGCCTTTGCCGCGGCTTCGGCGAAATCGTCGTCCTTGCCCGCGTAAATAATCGCTCGCGATGAGTTGATCAGCATGCCCGTGCCATTCGCGGTGCGGCCGGCGTTGACCGTGGCCTGCACGTCGCCGCCTTGCGCGCCGATGCCCGGAATCAGCAGCGGCATATCGCCGACAATCCCGCGCACCACTTCGATTTCCTTCGGGAACGTCGCGCCGACCACCAGACCCAGTTGACCGCTCGCGTTCCATTTGTCCGCCGCCAGTTGCGCGACGACCTGATAGAGCGGCCGGCCGCCGGTTTCCAGGAATTGCAGGTCGGAGCCGCCCGCGTTCGACGTGCGGCACAGCACGATCACGCCTTTGCCTTCGTGCTCCAGATACGGCTGGATCGAATCGAAACCCATGTACGGATTCACCGTCACCGCGTCGGCCTGATAGCGCTCGAATGCCTCGCGCGCATACTGCTCGGCTGTGCTGCCGATGTCGCCGCGCTTCGCGTCGAGAATCACCGGCAAGCCCGGATGGTTCGCATGAATGTGAGCGATCAACTGCTCGAGCTGGTCTTCCGCTCGATGCGCCGCGAAGTAGGCAATCTGCGGTTTGAACGACGACGCGTACGGCGCGGCCGCATCGACGATCGTGCGGCAGAAGTCGAAAATCGCCTCGGGACGGCCCGCGAGCGCGCCCGGGAATTTGCTGGGCTCGGGATCGAGGCCGACGCACAGCAGCGAGTTGGTGCGCTGCCAGGCGTCGTTGAGTGTCTGGATGAAATGGGACATGGTGGGTCTCGCGGCGAGCAGGAAAACGGAAGAGGCGCGTATTTTACCCGTCCTGCGCGGCGAGCCGCGCCGGGGGCGCACGCGTCCGCGCGGTCGCCCCACCCTCGCCCCACCCTCGCCGCTACTGCCGCCGCTTCGAGCCGCGCGCGCCCGGCATCGAACGCAAGCCCGTGCGCTCGACGGTAAAGCGGAACGTGCGGGTAAGGCGCTCGCCACGTCCCAGCAAGGTCATGCCGTTTTCGCTTGCGCCGCCGGCCAGGTTCATCGCGTTGATCGGATGATCGACGGGTTCGAAGCAGAAGAAATCTTCGCCAGGCGGCGTGTACAGCACGTAGTAATCGGTGTCGGCGGCGATGTTCAGCGACAGGCGGCGCTTCGGCCACACCACCGCGGCCTGCCCGCTCCAGCCGGTAAAGGCGTGATTGACGATGGTTTCCGGCAGCGGATACGCCACGCCGAATTGCCAGGCGGGCGGCGCCGGCACGTGCCGCACCGGCAGCCAGTCGTCGCCGGAGAGCCATAGGCCGCCGGCCGCGGCCGACAGCTCGGTGTCCGCGTCGCGCACGAAGAACGGATGCACGCCCAGCCCGAAAGGCAGCGCCTCACGGCCGGCGTTTTCGACTTCGAGCGTGACGACGAGCGTCGGGCCGTCCAGCGTATAAGTTTGCGTTGCACGGTAGGCGTATGGCTTGCCGTCGCGGCGGTCGAGCGTGAGGCGGACGTTCTCACGGTCCGACTCCGCGACCTGCCATGCCGACTGCCAACCATCGCCGTGAATCGGCAAAGGTTCGTCGGCACGATTGCGCGGCACGTCCACGCGCCGGCCCGCCACGTTGAAATGCCCGCCGCCGATGCGGTTCGAATACGGCAGCAGCGGATAACAGGCGAGCTCGTTCGGCTGCGTGTCGGCCGCGACGTGGCGGCAGCGCCGGAAGATCGGCGTAAGCGCGCCGTCGTCGCGCCAGTCGAAACGGGTGACGCCGCCGCCGAGCGTCGGCGCGACATCGAGACGCAAATGCGTATTGGCGAGCGTAATGCACGCGACATCGCCGCCAGTGGTTTCGCCGACGGCCACCGCCGACGTGCTGGGCCCCGCAAGCACCGGATTGGCCGCCGCGGCAAGTCGCGAGCGTCGGCTCTGAGAGGTCTGGGCGGAGGAGGAAACGAGATTCGCAACAGTCATATCTGGCTCCATCGAGAGGCTTGGGACGTTGCCGTCATTGCTGACGGATGCTGGAGGGCGATTTTTTGAACAGGTCGCCTCTGGGTCCGAACTGCATGCTGCCGATTTGCTGCCACTGGGATTGCAACATCAACCTGCGATTCACTTTCGGATTCACTGGCTTGCCGCGCTTCGTCGCTTTATCGCCGCCTCGAGACCGGGGCAGCGCCATTCTGCGCTAAGCGGGCGCGCCCTGGAACACCGGTTCAGGCAAACCGCGCCGTCCGGGCGTCGCGACGAACACGCCGCCCGCCCGTTTGTCGCCGGCGAGCGCCGCCGCATCGAGAGCGCAGCGCGCGCTCGTGATGTACAGCGTGCCGAGTTGCGGACCGCCCAGCGCGACGCAACTCGGCTGCGCGGTCGGCACGTCGACGCGTTCCGTCTCCACGCCGTCCGGCCCGTAACGCACCACCCGCCCGCCGCCCCACTGCGCGTTCCACAGGCCGCCGTCGCGATCGACGGTCGAGCCGTCGGGTTCGCCGGTGGCATCGGTCAGCCGCGTGAACAGCCGGTGGTTGGCAACGCTACCGTCCGCGCGATAGTCGCAGACGCGGATTTCGCGCATGGGCGAATCGCAGTAGTACATCGTCGCGCCGTCGGGACTGAACGCGATGCTGTTCGAGATCGCCGGCGCGGGCAGCGGCAAACGCTCCAGCGACAAATCGTGATTGAGCCGGTAGAACCCACCGACCGGCCGCAGCGGCGTGCCTTCGTCTTTGGTCCCGAACACGAAGCGGCCTTGACGATCGCAGCGGCCGTCGTTCACACGCGTGTTCAAACCGGGTTCGACGTCGACGATACGCCGTGTCTCGCCGGTGGCCAGATCGAAAAACGCGAGATGCGTCGCCAGCCCAAGCAACAGGTAATGCGGATCGGCGCACAGCGCGAACGTGGCGAGACGCTCGTGCATGCGCCAGAACGTGCTGCGGCCGTCGCTCGGGTCATGGCGCCAGAGGCGCGCGCCTTCGATATCCGTCCAGTAGAAGCGGCCGGTTTGCGCGCACCATGTCGCGCCTTCGCCGAGCATGCATTTCGTGTCGAGCAGCAGCGCGGCGCGCCTGGCCGCCGCGACTGGCGAACCATTCGCACTCACGCCCAGCCTCCGTCCACGATGAGGTCCTGCGCCGTGATCATCCTGCTGTCGTCGGCGGCGAGGAAGAGCGCCATGCGGGCGAGATCGGCCGGTTCCAGCTCGGCGTCGATACACTGCCCTTCCTTGATCGACCGGCGGCCGGCGTCGTCGAGCCACAAGCGCTTCTGCTTCCCGGTCATCACCCAGCCCGGCACCAGCGTATTGACGCGGATATTGAACTGGCCGAGGTCGCGCGCGAGACCACGCGTCAAACCCTGCACCGCCGCCTTCGACATCACGTACACCGGATAGCCGCCGTTCTTCAGCATCCAGCTGATCGAACCGAGGTTGATGATCGAGCCGCCGTTGGCCGCCTTCATGTCGTCCATCACCGCCTGCGCCGCGAAGAACTGGTGGCGGATATTCACCGCGATGCCCGCGTCGAACGACTCGCGCGTGACTTCGCCGATGGTGTGGCGCTTGTCGTTCGCGGCGTTGTTCACCAGCACCTGGATCGGACCGAGGGCGGCCTTCACGTCGGCGATTGCTTTTTGCAGCGCGTCGATGTCGGTCAGGTCACACGGCAGAAACAGCGGCTTGTGCTTCGAGTCGCCGAGTTCGTCGGCGAGCGCTTCACCGGCGCTCGTGTCAATGTCGAAGAACGCGACACGCGCGCCTTGCGCCGCGAAATGCTCGACGAACGACGCGCCGATGCCAGTCGCGCCGCCCGTGATCAACACCGTGCGGTCGACAAGACTCGGATAGCGGGCGAAGGCGCTCTCCGCGAGACGGGCGTTTGCATTGGCCGGAGACGACATCGTTCGATTCCTTTTAGAGCAAGTAAGCTGGTCGCGGATTTAATCTCGTGATCCGCGATTCTTCAACTGGTCGAGCAGCACGGCGGCGAGCAGGATCGCGCCACGCACCAGATACTGATAGAACGCGTCGATGTTCATCAGGTTCATCACGTTTTCGACCGTGCCCATGATCAGCACGCCGATCACCACGCCGGAAATCGTCGCACGTCCGCCGAGCAGCGAGACGCCGCCCAGCACGCACGCCGAGATCACGTTCAGCTCGAAGCCTTCCGCGGCATTCGGCTGACCCGATGTGATGCGCGAGGCCAGAATCACACCGGCCAGTGCAGTCACCGCGCCCTGAATCAGGAAGATGTAGACGCGCGTGCGCTCCACATTGATACCGGCCAGACGCGACGCTTCCGGATTGCCGCCGATCGCGAGCGTATTGCGGCCATACACGGTCTGGTTGAGCATCACGCCGAACACGATGAAGCACAGCAGCGTGACCCAGATCGGCAGCGACACGCCGAAGAAGCTCAAGCCGCCCAGCGCGATAAACGTATCCGACGACACGCCGACCGCCTGACCGTGCGAGACGATAAAGCCGAGACCACGGACGATTTCCATCGTGGCGAGCGTCGTGATCAGCGCGTTGATGCGCAGATACGCGATCACCGCGCCGTTGACGAAACCGATCACGGCGCCCGCCGCCACCGCCGCGACGATCGCGATAAACGTGTTGCCGGTGGCGTTGAGCACCATCGCGCACAGCACGCCGGCGAACGCGACCGTCGAACCCACCGAAAGGTCGAAATCGCGCGAGGCGAGGCAGAACATCATCGTGCACGCCACCATGCCGATCTGCGAGATCGACAGCGCGAGGCCGAGCATGTTCTCGATCGAGAAGAAGTGATCGACGGTCAGCGACATGGTGGCGAACATCACCACAAAGATCACGATCAGGCTGTACTCGGTGATCTGCTGCCACCATTTCGCCTTGTCGTTGGTCTGCGGAATCAGCGCTTCGGCTGCGCCCTTGGCGGCCTGTTGCGCGAGGTTTTCTCTGGCTTGCATGTTGAAGACTCCTCCCGTTCCCCACGGGTTGCCGGACTTTCGTCCGATGATGTTCAGGCCGCCTGTTGGGCGGCGGTTTCCGTTCCGGCGTCGGTGCCAGGTAAGGCGGTCGAGCTTTGCGGTAGCGCGAGACTCAACACCGACTGTTCCGTTGCATCCTGGCGCGCCAGCTCGCCGGAAATCCGGCCCTGACGCATCACGACAATGCGGTCGGACACGCCCAGCACTTCCGGCAACTCCGACGAAATCATCACGATCGCGCAGCCGCGTTCGGCAAGCTGATAGATCACGTTGTAGATTTCATGCTTCGCGCCGACGTCGATGCCGCGCGTCGGCTCATCGAGAATCACCACTTTCAGATCCGGCTCGGCCAGCCAGCGCGACAGGATCGCCTTCTGCTGATTGCCGCCCGAGAGAAAGCGGATCTTCTGGCGGCGGCTCGGCGTCTTGATCTTCAGCAGCTTGATGAAACGGTCCGCCGTTTCCGCCTCCTTCTTGCGATCGAGGAACATGCCCGCGCGCAGATAGTGGCGGCGGCAACTGATATTGATGTTCTCCGACACGCTCGCCATCGCGACGATGCCCTCTTCCTTGCGGTCTTCGGGACACAGCACGATGCCGTGCCGGATCGCTTCGCCCGCGCTGCGCACCTTGATCGGCTTGCCGTCGAGCGTCAGTTCGCCGCCCTTCTTGCGATCGGCGCCGTACACCAGATGCATCAGTTCGCTGCGGCCCGCGCCCACCAGACCGAAGAAGCCGACGATCTCGCCGCGCCGCACTTCGAAGCTGGCCGGCTGCGCGAGCGCGTGGCCTTCGATCGCTTTCGCCGCGAAGCGTACTTCGCCGAGCGGCCGCGCCGAATAGTTATAGATGTCCGAAATTTCCCGCCCCACCATCTCGCTGACGATGGTGTCGCGCGACACACCTTCGAGCGTCGGATGCGAGGCGATCTTGCGGCCATCCCGGAAGATCGTGCAGGCGTCGCACAGCTCGTAGATCTCATCCATGCGGTGCGAGATGTAGATCATCGCGCGGTTGTCGGCGCGCAAGTCGCGCACCAGCTTGAACAGCACTTCGGTCTCACGGTGGGACAGCGAACTGGTCGGCTCGTCCAGCGCGATCACGCGCGCGTTGCGCAGCAGCGCCTTGCAGATTTCCACCATCTGCCGTTGCGCGATCGAGAGCTTGCGCAGCTTCGCGTTCGGATCGAGCGCCACGCCCATCGCTTCGAGGCGTTCGCGCACGAAGCGTTTGGCTTCGCGTTTGTTGACCCAGCCGAGCGAGTTCGGCAGTTGCCCGAGCAGCAGGTTTTCCGCGACCGTCAGATCGGGCACGTATTGCAGTTCCTGGTGAATCACCGCGATGCCCGCCGCGATCGACGACGCCGCGCTCGTGAAGCGCACCTCGTTGCCGTCGATCATCACGCGGCCCGAGTCGGGCTGATATTCACCGCCGAGAATCTTCAGCAGGGTCGATTTCCCTGCGCCGTTTTCGCCCATCAGGCCGTGCACCTGGCCGACGTTGACGTCGAAGGACACACCGTCGAGCGCGCGCACGCCTGGAAAGACCTTGCCGATATTGTCAAAACGTAGCGTCGCTGACACTTCGCCTCCTGTTGCTTCGTGTGAACCGTCTGTCTCTACTGCTGATCTTTTAATACTGCTGCCGGCGCGCGCACTCTCTCCGCGAAAGAGAAACACGCGCCGGCAGTTCACTGCATGTCCCGCGTCCCAACCAAACCGCTTAGTTGGCCGCGAGGCCCATCTTCTGGCGCACATCCGCGACGTTGTCACGCGTGGCCAGCATGCCGGTGGTCAGGGTCAGCGGCGGCGGTGCCTTGCCTTGCGTGATCCAGTCGTACATCAGCGTGGAGGTTTCCTCGCCGTGGCGCTTCGGGCTGATGATCACCGTGCCGTAGAAGCCCGTCGGCGACGGCTTCTTGAACTCGTTGAGTGCCGAGTCCGAACCGCCGATGCCGATACCGATCATGTTGTCCGCCTTGAAGCCGCGCCCTTCCGCTGCGCGCACCGCGCCGAGCACGGCTTCGTCGTTCAGACCGTAGGCGACCCAGTGCTTGAAGTTCGGATTCTTCGTCAGCGCGATGTTGGCCGCGTTGAACGCGTTTTCCGTGTCGGTCTTCGCTTGCGGCGCGGCGATCACGTTCGCTTTCGGGAAGCCGGCGGCGACCAGTGCGTCGGTTGCGCCGCTGGTGCGGTCATGCGCGGTGGGCAACTGTTCGTAGGTCACGTCGATCGCGCCCACGTCCTTCATGTCCCAGCCGCGCTTCTTGATTTCGGCAGCCAGGCCGTCGCCGACCTGCTTGCCGATGTTGTACGCCGAGATGCCCATATGCGGCACCGACGCGATCGGCTTGCCCGCGCCGTCGACCAGACGGTCGTCCACCGTCATCATCTTCAGGCCGTCGGCTTTCGCTTTCGCGACGATGCCCGGTCCGAGCTTGACGTCAGGCGTGCAGATCACGAAGCCTTGCGCCTTCTGCGCCGCCAGGTTGTCGATGGCGCTCATCACCTTCTCGCCCGACGGCGCGCCGATCTTCACCAGCGTGAAGCCCTTCTCTTTGGCGGCGATCTCGGCGAACTTCCACTCGTCCTGGAACCACGGCTCTTCCGGCTGCTTCACGAGGAAACCGATCTTCACCGGATCAGCGGCCTGCGCGACCGGTGCGTTGAAGAGCACACCCGCCGCCGCTGCTGCCAGCGTGAGGAAAATTCTACGTTTCATAATGCGTGTCTCCTGACTAATTGATAACGAGAAGGTATCGGCCGCGTCTTCTTGTACCGGGTGTGACACACGCGGCCAGCGCGTCGTCCGGTGTACTCGTTGCGCCCCTGCGCAATCCGGGTACTGCAAAATCAGTCGTGATACAGCGCCGAGCGGCCGCCATCCACCGTGATGCAGGTGGCGTTGATGAACGGCGCTTCGTCCGAGGCGAGGAATACCGCCGTCATCGCCACTTCTTCCGGGCGGCCGATGCGCTTCATCGGCTGCAGATCCAGCGTCGCCTGCTGCGCGGCGGCCGGATCGGCCTGTTCGTTCCACCAGTCGTGCGTCAATTGCGTTTCGATGTAACCCGGCGCGATCGCGTTGACCCGCACATTGCGCGGCGCGTATTCGATGCCGAGCGCGCGCGTCAGGCCGATCACGCCGTGCTTGGCCACGGGGTACGGAAAGCAGCCCGGAATGATCTTGAACGAGTGCGTCGACGCGATATTCACGATGCTCCCCGCGCCGCGCTCCACCATGCGCGGCAACACCGCGCGGCAACCGTTCCAGACGCCGTCGAGATCGACCGCGAAGCAGCGGCGCCAGTCGTCGTCGGTCATGGTCAACGGGTCGCAGAACACGTTGATGCCGGCGTTGTTCACCAGCACGTCCAGCGCGCCGAATGCGCGTTCGGCCTCGCTCACCGCGTGTTGAACCGAGGCCGCCTGCGTCACGTCGGTGTGTACCGCGAGCACGCGCGCGCCGGTCTGCGACCTGATGTGCTCCGCTGTCTGCTGCGCGGTTTCGATATCCAGTTCCGCCAGCACCACCGCCGCACCCTCGCGCGCGAACGCGTACGCGATCGCCGCGCCGATGCCGCGTCCCGCTCCGGTGACAAGCGCGACTTTGCCGGCGAGCCGTTTCATTTCTTCGCCCCTGCTCTGGCGATACGCAAACCGTTGATGAACGCCTTCGCATGCGACGCGGTCACGGCCGCGCTCTGACCCGGCTTGTACAGCGCCGAGCCGAGACCGAAACCGTTCGCGCCCGCGCTCAGAAACGGCCCCATGTTGTCCGGCGTGATGCCGCCCACCGGTACCAGCGGCACTTCCACCGCGATCACCGCGCGCCAGGCCTTCACGACCTGGCAGCCGAGCTGTTCGGCGGGGAACATCTTCAGCACGTCCGCGCCGTTCTTCAGCGCGATGAACGCTTCCGTGGGCGTCGCGACGCCCGGCGCGCAGGCCATGCCTTGTGCTTTCGCGGCGCTGACCACTTCCGGGTCGCTATGCGGCATGACGATCAGTTCGCCGCCCGCCGACTTCACGTCGTTGACGAAACTCGGATGCAGCACCGTGCCCGCGCCGACGATCGCATCGGCCGGCAACGCCTTGCGGATCGCAGCGATGCTGTCGAACGGTTGCGGCGAATTCAGCGGCACTTCGACGATCCGGAAACCGGCTTCGTAAAGCGCCTGACCGTGAGCGGCGGCATCAGCAGGCGTCACGCCGCGCATGATCGCGATCAGCGGACACGCTTCGAACGCCGCGATCAAACCCGCGTGCGGCAGATACGGAGCGGGCAGATTGATATGAGGTTGCATGTCGGTTCCTTGTTTCGTGAGCGGCGGCGCTGCCGGTTAGCCCGCGCGCGCCGCTTGGGGCGCGGGTTTGACGAGCCCCGCCTGCGAGGCGACGCGCCACAGGCCGCGCTCGGTGGCGTGCTTCACCAGCTCCGCCTGGGTGCAGCCGAATTGCGCCAGCGCGAGGCGATAGCGCTCGCACAACGCTTCGTTGCCGATCAGGCGCAGGCTTTGCCCGGCGAGTGCGCTTTGCTGTTGCGCGAGCACGGCGTCGAGGCCGGCCAGTTCGTGCCCGATCAGCAATCCCGACAGATAGTCGGGCTGCTGTTCGCGCGAAAGTTGTCCGGTGAGGCCGAGCGTGCGCGCGCTGAATATGGTCGCGAGCACGCCCGCGTGGCCCTTTTCCCGGGCGATGTTCACGCCATGCAGGAACGCGCCCGTATCCGGACGGTCCGGCGTGTCCATCGTGCGGCCGAGGATCGTGTGGTCGCGCAGGGCCGCGAACACTTCGCCGGTCATGAAAGTGTGAAACCGTTCGATCCGGCCCGCCTGCACCACCGCCCATTTCGCGTGGGTGCCGGGCAGGCCGATCAGCGAGCGCTTGCCGCTGTCGGCCGCGTTCGCGGCGCCCGCTTCCTGGCCGAGCGCGCCGAAAATCTGCGTTTCTTCGCCACGCATCACGTTGGGCAGTTCGCCGCGTTGCAGGACGCCCGGCACGATATGCAGCGTGACGCCGCACGCCGCCTTGACGCGAACGATGCCGGCCACCAGCGCGTCGGCGCTCGCCGGTGTGTCCACGTACGGCGCTTCCAGCCAGCCTTGCGCGCTGCCGACCATGCCTGCCGCGATCACCGGCACGGCGGGCGCATGTTCGAGCCAGGCGCCGCAGGCCTCGTCGAAAGCCGCGTCAAAGCCGCCCTGGTCCGCGCTGCACGGCAGGTTCATGATGCCCGCCGCCGAGCCGCGCGTGGCCAGCACGTTGCCGGACGCGTCGTACAGATACGCGCGCAGCGACGTCGTGCCCCAGTCGAGCGCGATCAGCGCGGCATGCGCGTGGCTGGCGTCGACCGCGCCTGCCGCTGCGTGACTGGCTGTCGGCGTGGGGGAACCCGCTTGCTTCATCGCTTGATCCTGCGGGTGGCCGGTTGCGGGGCGCGCCAGCCGAGTTCTTCCGAGATCGCGCGCGCCTCGCGCTGCACGACCGGAATCAGTTCGTCCATGCGTTCGAGCGACATATACGGAATCGTGCTCGCCACCGAAAGCGCCGCCACCACCGCGCCCGACGCATCGCGCACGGGCGCCGCGACGCAGCGGATCGACGCTTCGTTTTCTTCGAGGTCGAAGGTGTAGCCGCCGGCGGCGTAGTTCGCCATGCGCTGCATGAAGGTCTGCGCGTCGGGGCGGTTATCCGGCTTGAAGCTGACGCCGGCGAGCGCGCGCCGCGATGCGTCGAAGAGCGCTTGCCACACGTCCGGCGTGAGGTCGAGCATCATGGCCTTGCCGATTCCCGTCGATGCCAGCGGCATGCGGTGGCCGACGCGCGAGCGCATTTCGAGGCCGCGGGTGCCGGGGATCTTGTCGATGTACAGGACGTCGTCGCCGTCGCGCACGCCGAGGTGGATGGTGTCGAGGGTTTGCTCCGCGAGCGATTCGAGATGCTGACGGGCGACTGCGGTGAGCGGCATCTGTTCGAGCGCGATGGTGCCGAGTTCGATCAGCTTCGGGCCGAGCAGATAGCCGCCTTGCACCTGGCGCAGATAGCGCGCTTGCACGAGGCTGCTCACCAGTCGATGCGTGGTGCTGCGGGTCGTGCCGAGCGCGGCGCCGAAGGTGCGCAGGTCGCGTACGCCAGCGGCGGCGGCTTCCAGGATCGCGAGGCCGCGCAGCAGCGTTTGTGTGCCGGCTTGTTGCGGTGTGACGTCGAGCAGCGTGCTGGGTAAGGCGATTCCGTCGACCGGAGGCGGTTGGATACCTGCGGCGGCGCGGGGCACTTTGGCGGCGGGCGCGTTAGCGGCGGGCGCGGAACGCGGGGCGGCGTTGGGCGCCTGATCGGCGGATGGCGCCAGATCGGCTTCGGACGCGGTCGCGGCGTGAGTGGGCATCGCTTTGTTCATGGCGATTCGCTTTTCGGTGGTTTTCTTTGCGCTTACAGCGCGGGGCCGGAGAGAGGGCCTGGGGTGCTCGCCGTGTGGCGGGCGTGCTGCCTTTGAGGTTTAGGCATGGTTGGGCTTTTGTCTCCGGTTTTTTTGCTCTGCTTTTTTGGCTTTTTGGCGCTTTGGCGGCGGGAGAGGTGCTTGCCGGTGCGGCGCTTTGGGCGTTGGGTTGGATTGTAGGGCGGTTTTTGAGAAAGCTCCAATATGTGAGTGCTGGATTCATATAATGGGATTTTTTGTTTTGTTGTGTGTTCTGTATGGGATTTTTTGGTTTTTGGCCTTTTCTTTTCTTTGTGGTTTATTAGGGTTGCCCCTGTGCGGGGCGGCACTCACTTTCTTTGCGGCCGTGTATGGACCGGAGACATGGGTAACAGGTGTGCGGAGACATGGGTAACACTCTGGGCGAGCGAATCGCCTGGAGCCGGTTATGCCCTGGAACCCGAGAGACACCATGAATTTGCGTCTGGAATTCGTTCAACTGGCCTCGCAGGAAGGCGCCAACCGTCGTGAGTTGTGTCGGCGTTTTGGCATCAGCCCGAAGACCGGCTACAAGTGGCTCGATCGCCACGCAAAGGGTGGCGACACCGCGCTGACGGATCATTCGCGACGGCCCCAGCAGAGCCCGGCACGCACGCCACCGTCGGTCGAGCAGCGGGTGGTCGAACTGCGGCGGGCGCATCCGGCCTGGGGTGGACGCAAGATCAGCCGACGTCTGTGCGATCTGGGTCAAACGGATGTGCCCGCGCCCAGCACCGTGACCGATATCCTGCATCGACACGGGCTGATCGAGCCGGCCGCTTCCGCCGCCGCCACGGCCTGGCAGCGCTTCGAGCACGCGCAGCCCAACGATCTCTGGCAGATGGATTTCAAGGGCTGGTTCGACCTGCAGGACGGACGGCACTGTTCGCCACTGACCATGCTGGACGATCATTCGCGCTACAACGTGACCCTCGATGCCTGCATCAGCACCGACACCCGGATCGTGCAGCATCATCTGGAGCGCACGTTCCGCCGCTACGGGCTGCCGCTGCGCATCAACGCGGACAATGGTTCGCCGTGGGGCAGCCCCAGCCAGCCGGGCCAGTTGACCGAACTGGCCATCTGGCTCATCCGGCTGGGCGTGCGACTGTCGCACAGCCGCGTGGCGCATCCGCAGACCAATGGCAAGGAGGAGCGGTTTCATCGCACGCTGAAGGCCGAGGTGATCGCCGGGCGCCATTTCAGGGACCTGCGCAGCGCCCAGCAGGCGTTCGATGAGTGGCGCTCGGTCTACAACCACCAGCGCCCGCATCAGGCGCTGGACATGGCGACCCCGGTTACGCGCTATCGACCGAGCCCGCGTGCCTACCCCGAGAGCCTGCCGCCGATCGAGTACGGCGCAAACGACCACGTGCAGTACGTGAAGTGGAATGGTGAACTACGCTTCAGGAAGCAGCGCTTCAAGGTATCGAGCGCATTGCATAACCTGCCCGTGGCCATCCGGGAGCGCGTCGGTGAAGAGAACTGCTACGACCTGTTTTTTGCGCATCACCGTTTCGGAACCATCAACCTGAGTCCGCAGGAGTGAGCGGAGCATGTGTTACCCATGTCTCCGCACACCTGTTACCCATGTCTCCGGTCCATACACGGCCGCAAAGAAAGTGAGTGCCGCCCCGCACAGGGGCAACCCTAATAAACCACAAAGAACTCAAGGAAAGGCCAAAACCCCCAAAAAACACAGCCGCCAAAAAAAACCGCCGCACAGACAAAAAAAACATCTAATCCGGCAACTCCGCCGCCCCCATCCTCCGAGCAATCACCCGCGAGCGCTGAGCCAAATACGGCGACCCTCTATGCTCATCAAAATACTTAGGCTGCGGCAACATAACAGCCAACCGAGCCGACTGCGCAGCAGTCAACTTACTGGCCGAGGTCTTGAAATAGTAATGAGCCGCCGCCTCAGCCCCATAAACCCCATTCCCCCACTCAACGGAGTTGAGATAAATCTCAAAAATGCGTTCCTTATCCATCAAGGTCTCAAGCATCCAGGTAATGATAAGCTCCTGCCCCTTCCGGATATAACTCTTCTCCCGCGACAAAAACAGATTCCGCGCCAACTGCTGGGTAATCGTCGACCCACCACGAACAATCTTGCCCTTGGCCTTATTCCGCTCCCAGGCCTGCAAGATAGCGTCCGTCTCATACCCATTGTTATTGACGAAATTCGCATCCTCGGAAGCAATGATCGCGCGCTTCAGATTGCGCGAAATCTGGTCATACGGCACCCACGTATGCTGCACGGAAAGATCCGGCCGATCCTGCGACAACCGCCATGCGTCCGACCGCATAAACGAGGTGGTCCGCGGATTCACGTAATTCCACACCGCGATCTGCGCGAAGTAAAACGCCTGCGTCGCCAGCCACGCAATCGCCACTACCGCGCCCAGATAAAACATCCATCGCACCGGACCTGGCCGGCTCACGCGCCGCGTTGCTGTCATCGTGCTCGAGATCCTCGTGTCGGTGAATGCGGCAAGGTGATGCGCAACTTTATGCGTGCGACGGCGCCGTCAACAGCGCCCGCAATTCGGCCAGCACCGGCGCGCCGTCAGGCCGCACGCCGCGCCACACATAAAACGATTCGGCGGCCTGCTCGACCAGCATGCCGAGTCCATCTGCACCGCGCGCGCCCAGTTTCCGCGCGTGTTCCATGAACACCGTGGGATGCGCGCCATACATCATGTCGTAAGCGAGTGTGCCGCTGCCGAACGCTCGGTCGTCGCACTCGGGCAACGACGCGTCCAGGCTCCCCGCCGTGGCGTTCACGATCACGTCATACGCGCCCGCTTCGATCGCCCGCGCGCTGCCGCCGCCCAGCCGGCACGCGGCGTCGCGCGCGGCCTGCGCGAACTGATCGACCAGCGCTTCGGCCTTCTGCGCGGTGCGATTGATGATGGTCAGCGTATGCGGCGCCCGCTCCAATATCGGCAGAACCACGCCGCGCGCGGCGCCGCCCGCACCCAGCAACAGAATGCGCGCGCCCTTCAGGGACACGCCGAGATTCACCTCGATATCGCGCACGAGACCAAAGCCATCGGTGTTGTCGCCGTAAATACCGTTCGCATCGACGCGCAACGTGTTCACCGCGCCCGCGGCGGCCGCGCGCGGCGACAACGTGTCGGCGAACGTACACGCTTCGAGCTTGAACGGCACGGTCACGTTCAGGCCGCGCCCGCCTGCTTCGATGAAAGCCCGCACGGTGGGCACGAACGCATCCACCGGCGCGAGCAGGCGGCCATACTCGATAGCCTCGCCGGTCTGCTCGGCAAAGCGGCCGTGAATGAACGGTGACTTGCTGTGGCCGACCGGATTGCCGATAACCGCGTACCGGTCGAGTGAATCGCCGGCGCTCATCGTCCCGGCTCCGCGACGTGCCGATGCGTGGCGGCATCGCTCGCGCTTTCGCCCTCGCCTTCGCCATTTGCGGCGTCGTTCGGCGCGGCCGCCGCCTCGCTGCCGTCGAGTTCGGCTTCGGCCTGAGCCTCGGCTTCGCCTTCGGCGCTCTCGTCGGGCGCGTCGATGATTTCTTCTTCGCTCTCGTCCGCTTCTTCGGCCTCGCTGCCGCTCGTCACGGTCGGCGCGTCGAGTACGTGCAGGAGACGCACGGACGCTTCGACCGTCAATTCATCGATCGACATCACTTCCATCTGCAAACGCGTGCCGCGTGCGTGCACGCCGAGGCCCGGCACGTGGAGCAGCAGAGGAATCTCTTCGAGGCGCACCAGATCGCCCTTCACCACCGACGCCACCACCTGCTTCCGGTTCTCCTGCTTCAGCCAGCGCAGACACCAGAAGTACTCCATGCGGCGTTGATGATCGGCATACGCGGTGTACGTATCGTCGAACCCTTGCACGACGGCGAACAGGTCGGCGTCTTTCGGCTTGAACGGCGCGGCCAGTTTCGCGGTCACGCCATGCTGCACGCAGGCGATCAGTTGCCACTGGTTCACCAGGTCGACATAACGGCGCAGCGGCGACGTGCTCCAAGCGTACTGGGTGACGCCGAGGCCTTCGTGCGGCGCGGCGTTGGTCTGCATGCGCGTGCGCTTGGGGCCGGTCGGCGCGCCGAATGCGCGCTGCGTGCGATAGATGCCCGGCACGCCGTGGTCGTGCAGGAACGCGCCCCACGACGAGTTCGCGAGAATCGCCAGCTCGGCGACGATCGTATCGAGCGGCGAACCACGCCGGCGCGGCGTGATCGTGACGTGCTCGCCTTCCACGTAGAAGTTGAAGTCGGTATTGCGCTGCACTTCGCGGCGCAGCCCATAGCTGGCGCGCGCGGCCTGGCGCTTTTCGAACAGCGCCTGCGCGAACGGCCACAGCACGGCAAGGTCTTCCTTGTGCGGATAGTCGCCGGTGCCGGCGGCCAGCGCCTCTTCGGTCACCAGTTCATCGAGCGTGTTGTGGCGCAGATTGTTTTTCACGAACACGCGCTCGGCGCGCGTTTCGCTCGCGACGATTTCCTGGGTCTCGCGATTGACGATCACATACAGCGAAAGCGCCGGGCGCAAGCCGCCTTCGGCCAGCGTGAACGCTTCAACCACGCTGTCGGGCAGCATGGTGATCTTGTCGCCCGGCATATACACGGTGGAGAGGCGCGTGCGCGCGATCGCGTCGACCTCGTCGCCGCGCTGAATGCCGAGCGCCGGCGCGGCGATATGCACGCCGATCCGCACGCGGCCATCCGCCAGATGCTCGACGGAGAACGCATCGTCGATTTCGGTGGTGGTGATGTCGTCGATCGAGAACGCCTGCACGTCCGCTTCCGGGAGATCTTCCGGTACGCTGCCAACAGTGACCGGCGGAAAGCCGGTGCCGTGCGGGAAAAACTCGGAGAGAAATTTCGCTTCGTGCAACGCGCGCGCCGACGGAATGGCGCCGCATTCGAGCATCAGGCGCGCTTGCGAAATGCCGCGCGCCGCCGCGGCGCCTTCGAGCGCCTTGTATTCGATCGTGTTCTTGTCGGGCCTGGTCAACAGCGCCAGCGCCTTGCTGCCGGTAAAGGCGCCCGGCAGCCGGCCGGCCTTCAGCTCTTCTTCATAACCGGCCTGCACCAGCGCCTGCTGACGCTTGCGCTCCAGCCCGGCAAGCGCCATTTTCAGTTGCTCCTGCGGCGCGCGCTGATACATGCCGCGGCCCTTGCGGCGGAAATACACCGGCGACCCATGCAGGCGCAGCACCAGCGCGGCGCGCTCGATCGCGCCGAAGCGTTCGCCAAAGTACTCGGCGCCGAGCGTGGCGAACGGGAATTCGTCGTCAGGCGCGCATTCCCACAGGAAGTCGAGATCGATCTCCTGCGCGGCGGCGTCGGCCTGCTGCATGAGCTCGGCCGCGCTCGGCTTGTCGAATTCGATCAGCACATCTTTCGCGCGCACCTTGGTGCGGCGGCCGCCCGGCAACTCGACCTGAAAAGCGTCGCCCTGGCGCGACAGCACGCTGCCGGCCTTGAAACTGCCCGATTCCTCGAAGAAAACGTTCACTCAATACTCTCGTTCTGACTTGCATCTGCCGGCGCGCCCGATCTTGCTCAGCGATCGGTCACTGCGTGCGCGGCACGGCAACGTGTTCGTGGTAGTGGATCCGCGGCGCGATACGCGCGCGCCGGCGGCATGGATCTGATGCGCGGCTAATGCCTCGCTGCCGCAATGCCCGGCCTCAGGCGGCTTCGCGCGGCGCCGGCGGCTCGACGTCTTCCGCGTCGCAAAAAGCCAGCACTTCGTCGACGTATTGCGCGAACTCGCTGATCGCGTGGTCACTCCCTTCGATCAGCGTAGTGCGCGCGCCGGGATAGTGCGCGAGCATTTCGCGGTAGTCGAGCACTTCGTCGCCGGTGGCGGCCATCAAATAATAGCGTTCGGGCCGCGTGATCGACGCGACGCCGAGCTCGCGCAGCTCATCCAGATGATGCGGCTCGACGACGATGCTGCCGCCGCCGTGCCACAACGGCTGCTCGCCGAGATAGGCGCTCAGATCGCGCTGCGGCACGACCGCCGGGTTCAGCAGCACCGCCGGCCAGCCGTGTTTCTCGGCCAGATAGGTGGCGAAGTAGCCGCCCAGCGAACTGCCAATCAGCGTGACGTTTTTCGGCTTCGCGGCGGCCACCAGCGATTCGGCGAGCGCCACCGTCTCGAACGGCGAAACCGGCAGCATGGGGCAGCACCATTCGTCGCTGCGGCCGAGTTCGACAAGCCGTGCCGCCAGCACGCGCGCCTTGAACGAATTGGGTGACGAGCGGAAACCGTGCAGATAAAGGATCACGAAGTGCCTCGCGCGGAAAGAGCATCGAGCAGTTTCTGATGCACGCCGCCGAAGCCGCCGTTGCTCATCACCAGAATCTGGTCGCCGGGGCGCGCTGTGTGAACTACCGCTTTGACCAGCGCGTCGAGATTGTCGAAAGCCTGCGCCTTGCCGCCGAGCGGCGCGAGCGCTTCGCCGAGATTCCAGCCGAGCGCGTCGCGGCCGGTCGGCGCGCCGTAGCCGAAGACGAGATCGGCGTCGGCAAGGCTGGCCGGCAACTGCGCTTTCATCACACCAAGCTTCATGGTATTGGAGCGCGGTTCCAGTACGGCGAGAATGCGCGTGTTGTCGCGGCCCACGCGGGCGCGCAGCCCGGCCAGGGTGGTCTCGATGGCGGTGGGATGATGGGCGAAGTCGTCATAGACGGTGACGCCGTCGACGCTGCCGCGCACCTCCATGCGGCGCTTGACGTTGCGAAAGCTCGCCAGCGACCGGGCGGCTTGCGCCGGCGGCACGCCGACATGGCGCGCGGCGGCGATCGCGGCCAGCGCGTTCATGCGGTTGTGCTCGCCTTGCACTTGCCACTCGACCGCGCCGACGCGCTCACTGTTGTGATAGACGGCGAAACGCTCGTCGACCGGCACGCCGTCTTCGGCCGGCAGTGTTTCCCAGCCGCCCTGCACGCCGAAGCGCTCCACTTCGCTCCAGCAACCGCGCGTCAGCACGCGCTCGAGCGCGTCTTCACGGCCGTTCGTCACGATCCGGCCAATGCCCGGCACGGTGCGGATCAGGTGGTGGAACTGAGTTTCGATCGCGGCCAGATCGGGGAAAATATCCGCGTGATCGAATTCGAGGTTGTTCAGCACGGCGGTTTTGGGCCGGTAGTGGACGAACTTCGAGCGCTTATCGAAAAAGGCCGTGTCGTATTCGTCGGCTTCGATCACGAAGAAGCTGGAATCGGTCAGCCGGGCCGACACGCCGAAATTCAGCGGCACACCGCCGATCAGGAAGCCCGGATTGAGGCCGGCGTCTTCGAGCAGCCATGTCAGCATGGAGCTGGTGGTCGTCTTGCCGTGCGTGCCGGCCACCGCCAGCACCCATTTGCCGTTCAGCACATGCTCGCCGAGCCATTGCGGACCGGAGGTATACGGCAGGCCGCGGTCGAGAATGGCCTCCATCAGCGGGTTGCCGCGTGAGACCACGTTGCCGATCACGAACAGATCCGCGTTCAGACCGTTCAGCTGGTCCGCGTCGTAACCTTCGATCAGACCAATGCCTTGCGCCTCCAGCTGCGTGCTCATGGGCGGATAGACGCCGGCGTCGCAACCCGTCACGGTGTGGCCCGCGCCGCGCGCGAGGACCGCGAGACCGCCCATGAACGTGCCGCAAATACCGAGGATGTGGATGTGCATAAGCCTGTCGTGCCGCGCGGGCGTTTTTCCTGGAAGGGCCCCCTAACCTGCCGCTTCGCGCCAGGCCCCCGAGGGGGCAAGAAAACCTGGGGCGGCCCGGCGTTTTCCTGAGAGGGATGGGAGCGCAGAAGAGCGGCCGAAACGACCGTCTGCAAAGGACGCTATTGTAACCGACGCCTCCGGATCGCCCTACGAACGCCTGGTCCGCGCGATCCTTGGCCCGACGCGCGCTGCGACCCGCCAGGAAAGGCCGCCATCATTCTCTAGTATGATCGGGGGATGGTTCGCAAATCACACTTCGATCCGCAGCGCGTGCGTGAGGAAATCGCCATCGCGGCTGCGCGCATGATCGCCGAAGACGGTCTGGATTACGCCACGGCGAAGCGCAAAGCGGCCCGGCAGGTTGTCGGCGAGAGCCGGGTTGCCGGCGAATGGCTGCCGGATAACGACCAGATCGAAGAAGAAATCCGGGAATATCAGTCGCTGTTTCAGGGCGACAGCCAGCCTGCGCTGTTACGCCGGCTGCGCTGTATCGCCGTCGACTGGATGGAGCGGCTCGCGCCGTTCAACCCCTATCTGACCGGCGCGGTGCTCGGCGGCACCGCCGGCGAACACTCGGACATTCACCTTCAGGTGTTCTGCGACAATCCGAAAGAAGTCGCAATCTACTTTCTGAACGCGAACATCCAGTACGACGTCTCGGAAACGCGGCATTTTGCCGGCCGCGGCTACGTCGAAACGCTCAGCTTCCTGTGGCGCCCCACTAACGAAGGGCGCGACGCGGAGCCGGTCGGCGTGCACGTCGCGCTCTACGAAACGGATGACCTGCGCGGCGCGGTACGCGCCGACACGCGCGGCCGCACGGCGCGCGCGAACCTGCAGGCCGTTCAGACGCTGCTCGATAGCAGCGGCGTCGCTCCCTCAACCAACTAGACTGACCAGGATGAATATGAGACGGATTCTGGCGGGTGCGCTTATCGCCATCGTCGCTGCGGGCGGCGGGGTGCTGGCGAACCACTGGCTGAACGGCGGCGCCGAAGTGGCGCATGCATCGCAACCGGCCTCGGCCGAAAGCGCGGTCGCCCAACTGTGGACCGAGCCGGTGACCACGGTGGACGGCAAGCCGCAGACGCTAAGTTTGCTTAAAGGACACCCAATCGTCGTCAACTTCTGGGCCTCGTGGTGCGGGCCCTGCGTGGAAGAAATGCCCGCGCTGTCGCAGCTTCAGCGCGATTACGCGAAAAAAGGCATCCAGTTCGTCGGACTTGGCGTCGATTCGGATAAAAACGTGCAGGCGTTCCTGCAAAAAGTGAAAGTAGCGTACCCGGTCTATGTGACCGGCTTCGGCGGCGCCGACCTCGCGCGTGCGTTCGGCAATACAGCGGGCGGCCTGCCCTTCACCGTGGTAATCGACGCAAAAGGCAACATTCGCTCGACAAAATTAGGACAAATCGACCCGCAAGCGCTGAAACAGACGCTCGACGCGCTTTAAATTTCACATTCTTTTGACACTCACTTACCTGCCGAACGCGGAAAAATGCGCGCAAATCGCGCGGATTTGAGAGAAGATGAGCGCCCACGGCGGCGGCAAAACGGTGCCGCAACCGATCCGTACGCGCGGGAAACTAGACAAGTTTCTCTAATCAGCGCTAAAGTGCGCCCAATTCCACGGAAAAAGAAGCGACCATGACGCGACTGCTGGTACTGCACGGACCCAACCTCAACCTTCTCGGCACCCGGGAACCCGAGGTCTACGGTCGCGTGACCTTGCCGCAGATCGATCAGGCGCTGGCGGACCGCGCAGCGGACGCAGGTGTCGAACTCGCGTCGTTCCAGAGCAATCATGAAGGCGCTCTGGTGGATCGCATCCAATCCGCGCGGACTGAAAACACCGATTTCATATTGATCAATCCCGCCGCGTACACGCACACCAGCGTGGCCATTCGGGACGCACTGGCGGGGGTCGGCATCCCGTTCGTCGAGATTCATCTGTCGAACGTGCATCGTCGCGAACCGTTCCGGCATCATTCGTATTTCTCCGACCAGGCGGAGGGCGTGATCTGCGGCCTCGGCTGGAAGGGCTATCTGTACGCGCTCGAATTCGCGCTCGACCGGCTCTGCGCCGGCTCGTCGCGCGGCTGATTCCAAACACGTCTAATTTGCGCCGGCCGCGCACGCGCCGGCACTTTACGCATTGAAAGGGGCTTCCTGATGGATCTACGTAAACTGAAAACTCTGATCGACCTCGTCTCGGAGTCCGGTATTTCCGAACTCGAAGTGACCGAGGGCGAAGGCAAGGTTCGCATCGTCAAGAATGCGCCGCCGGTTTACGTGCAACCGTCCGCCTCGTATGCACCGCAATACGCGCAGCCGCTGCCGGCCGCCGGCGGCGAAGCGCCGGCCGCTGCCGCAGCCGCACCGGCTACGCCGGCCGCCGCCGCGCCGCAAGGCCATGTGGTGACTTCGCCGATGGTCGGCACCTTCTACCGCGCGCCGTCGCCGGGCGCCGAGCCGTTCGTCCAGGTGGGCGACACGGTCAAGGAAGGCCAGACGATCTGCATCATCGAAGCCATGAAGCTGCTCAACGAAATCGAGTCGGACAAGTCCGGCGTGGTGAAGGAAATCCTCGTCGAAAACGGCCAGGCGGTCGAGTACGGCCAACCGCTGTTCGTGGTCGGCTGACGCGGCACGCCCAGCGCTCAGTTCTGCGCATGCCGCCCGCGCGCCCGCTATCCAGGGCGCGCGACCGATCCTCTGAGGCAGCCGGCGTTGTGATCAACCCGGCGCCCATTGATGAGTCGAAAACCCGCTATGTTTGAAAAAATCCTCATTGCCAATCGTGGCGAGATCGCGCTTCGTATCCAGCGCGCCTGCCGCGAGCTTGGCGTCAAGACCGTCGTCGTCTATTCGGAAGCCGACAAGGAAGCCAAATACGTGAAGCTCGCCGACGAGGCGGTCTGTATCGGCCCGGCGCCTTCGAACCTGAGCTACCTGAACATGCCCGCGCTGATCAGCGCGGCGGAAGTGACCGACGCCGAAGCGATCCACCCCGGCTACGGCTTCCTCTCGGAAAACGCCGACTTCGCCGAACGTGTCGAACAGTCCGGCTTCACCTTCATCGGCCCGCGCCCGGAAACCATCCGGATGATGGGCGACAAGGTCACGGCCAAGCAGACCATGATCAAGACCGGCGTGCCGTGCGTGCCGGGCTCGGAAGGCGCGTTGCCGGAAGATCCGAAAGAGATCGTGAAGATTGCCCGCCAGGTCGGCTATCCGGTCATCATCAAGGCCGCGGGCGGCGGCGGCGGCCGCGGCATGCGCGTGGTTCACACGGAAGCCGCGCTCGTCAACGCAGTCAACATGACGCGCGAAGAAGCCGGCCGCGCGTTCGGCAACCCGCAGGTCTACATGGAGAAATTCTTGGAGAACCCGCGGCACATCGAAATTCAGGTGCTGGCCGACTCGTTCAAGAACGCAGTCTGGCTGGGCGAGCGTGACTGCTCGATGCAGCGCCGTCACCAGAAAGTGATCGAAGAAGCGCCGGCGCCGGGTATCGCGCGCCGCCTGATCGACCGCATCGGCGATCGTTGCGCGGACGCCTGCAAGAAGATGGGCTATCTCGGCGCGGGCACGTTCGAGTTCCTGTATGAGAACGGCGAGTTCTACTTCATCGAGATGAACACGCGCGTGCAGGTCGAGCACCCGGTGACCGAACTGATCACGGGCGTCGACATCGTGCAGGAACAGATCCGCATCGCGGCCGGCGAAAAACTCGCCTTCCGTCAGCGCGATATCGTGTTCAAGGGTCACGCGATCGAATGCCGGATCAACGCGGAAGATCCGTTCAAGTTCATTCCGTCGCCGGGACGCCTGACGTCGTGGCATATGCCGGGCGGCCCCGGCATCCGCGTCGACTCGCATGCCTACAATGGCTACTTCGTGCCGCCGAACTACGATTCGATGATCGGCAAGCTGATCGCCTACGGCGCGACGCGCGAGCAGGCGATCAAGCGCATGCGCATCGCGCTGTCGGAAATGGTGGTGGAAGGCATTCAGACCAACATCCCGTTGCACCGCGAGCTGATGCTGGACGCGAAGTTCGTCGAAGGCGGCACCAGCATTCACTACCTCGAAAACCGGTTGGCCGCGAAGCAGCAGGCCGCGCCGGAAGAAGCGTAACTCATGAGCTACCGGGAACTGATCGCCGAACTGGCACGCGAGCACGCGGAGGAGTTCTCCGACGCGCTGCTCGAGTTGGGCGCGTTGTCCGTATCGGTCGAAGACGCGGACGCCGACACGCCCGACGAGCAGCCGTTGTTCGGCGAGCCCGGTCTCACGCCGGATCGCACGGCATGGCAGCGTTCGCGCGTGATCGCGCTGCTCGCGCCGGAGCACGAGCCGGCGGTATTGCTGACCGCCGCGGCCAATGAAATCGGCCTGGAAGCAGCGCCTTCGTTCACCGTGCGTGAAGTCGAAGAGCAGGACTGGGTGCGGCTCACGCAGTCGCAGTTCGATCCGATCAAGATCGGCGAGCGCATCTGGGTCGTGCCGTCGTGGCACGATGCGCCGGACCCGGAAGCACTCGTGCTGGAACTCGATCCGGGACTCGCTTTCGGCACCGGCAGCCATCCCACCACGCGGCTTTGCATGGAATGGCTGGAGCAATCGGTGCAGCCCGGGCAGTCCGTGCTCGATTACGGCTGCGGCTCCGGCATTCTCGCGATCCTCGCGAAGAAGTGCGGCGCCGATCCGGTGTACGGCATCGACATCGACCCGCAAGCGGTGGAGTCGGCGCGTCATAACAGCGAGCGCAATCGCGCGGAAGTCACGTACGGTTTGCCCGACGCATGTCCCACCGGCGAGTTCGATATCGTAGTCGCCAATATCCTGTCCAATCCGCTCAAGCTGATGGCGTCGATGCTCTCGTCGAAGGTCAAGCCGGGTGGCCGGATCGCGCTGTCGGGCATTCTGGCGCGGCAGGCGGACGAAGTCGCACAGGTCTACGCACGATGGATCGACATCAGCGTCTGGCGCGAACACGAAGGTTGGGTATGTCTGTCGGGAACGCGTCGCGAAAGCCATTAGAATAAGGCGTATTGTCCAACCAACGGCCTTTCGGCTCATCGGCTCAATATGCTCCTGGCAACGCGTTGCCCCTTCTGTGAAACCGTCTTCCGCCTGCAAACGGAACAGCTCGCGCTACGTCGCGGCCTCGTGCGCTGCGGGCATTGCCAGGAAGTGTTCGACGCGTCGAGCAGCCTGTTCGAGATTACTGAAGGCGGCGACTTCTCCACCGCCAAACCGGTCGCCGCTGCCGCGGCGATCGAAGCGCTCTCGGGCGTACGCCCGCAAGGCCCGGACTTCAGCGCCGGAGCCTGGGACCCGTGGGCGCCGTCACCCGACGCCGCCATCGACAACCGTCTGCGCCACAACGCCGGCAATGTGCCGCTCGCGCCGGTCTCCACCGGCGCTGGCATTGCGGTCACGCCGCGCCACGCTACGGAACCCGAATTGCCGGCCGGCGCATTCACCGCGCCCATTACGCCCGACCACGAACCGATACTCGCGGACGCGCCGCTCGACCCCTTCGCCTACCCCGTCGAGCCGCCCGTGGAAGAAGCGCCGCGCGTCTGGCACAAGACCGAGCGGGCTTCTGAATCGCCGCTGGAGGAGCCGGTTCTGGATCGATCGGCTACCTTGCACGGCATTCCCGACAATGAGCCGCGTTTCGGTGCCGCCGGCGTAGCTGCGGCCGGTGTAGGTGCGGCCGGCGTAAGCGCGGCGGCGGGTGCGGGCACGGCCGCCTTCGGTGCTGCCAACCCCGCCGCTGCCGCCGGCGCGGCGCCCGCCAGCAGCGCCCCGCTCGCCGCCAGCGGCGAGCCCTTCTCCGTCCAGCCGGTCAACGACGGCGCCGATCCCTTCCCGGTTGTGCGCGAAACGCGCCCGGCCGAACCGCGGCGCATGGGCTGGATCATCGTCGGCTCGGTGGTGGCGGGGCTGTTGATCATCGCGCTGCTTGCGCAACTCGCGTGGTGGCAGCGCGAAACGGTGATGGTGTATTTGCCGCGCTCGCAGACGCTCTACGCAAAGGCCTGCTCGGCGCTGGGCTGTCTCGTCACCCCGCCGCACGACATCGACGGCTTGCAGGTCGAACCTTCCGATCTGCGGCAGATCGACGGTCCGCACAAGCTCGAACTAAAGATGCCGCTGCGCAACCGCTTCAATATTGCGCTCGCCTATCCGGCCATCGAACTCACGCTGCTCGACGACCAGAACAATGTCGCGGTACGCCGCGTGCTGTGGCCGCAAGACTATGTTCCGCCCGGCACGCCGATCGCGGCCGGCCTGCCCGCGCACACGACCCAGACCATGATCGTGCATCTCGATACGGGCAATGCGGTCGCTTCCAATTTCCGCGTGCAGATTTTTTATCCGTAACGCATTCTTGCGCGCCCGGCACCGACCGGGCGCGTCCACCGTTATTACTGACGAATTTTCGGAGCACAACAACATGAGTCAAGTCACGCTGGGTGGCAACCCGATTGAAGTAGCCGGCACGTTCCCGTCCGTGGGCCAGGCCGCTCCCGCTTTCTCGCTGGTCGGCAAGGATCTGAAGCCGGTTTCGCTGGCCGATTTCGCCGGCAAGCGCAAAGTGCTGAACATCGTTCCGAGCCTCGACACACCGACCTGCGCCACGTCGACCCGCAAGTTCAACGAAGCCGCCGCCAAACTGACCAACACGGCCGTGATCGTCGTGTCGGGCGATCTGCCGTTCGCCGCATCACGCTTCTGCACGACCGAAGGCATCGAGAACGTCGTCACCGCATCCACCTTCCGCGGCCATGAATTCGCGCAAGCCTATGGCGTGGACGTGACGAGCGGCCCGCTGACCGGCCTGACGGCACGCGCCGTGGTGGTGATCGACGAGAACGACAAGGTCGTTCATGCCGAACTGGTCGGCGAAATCAAGAACGAGCCGAATTACGACGCCGCACTCGCCGCGTTGAAGTAACACCGTCGCGTACGGACTCCGGCGCCGCGCTCCATGCGCGGCGCTGTCACATGGTCGTACCCATTCCCTTTATCGTTTTTACAGGACGCTCGCCTTGGCTACGCTGATTTGCGGCTCGCTCGCCTACGACAACATCATGACCTTCGAAGGCCGCTTCCGGGAGCACATCCTGCCGGAGCAGGTCCACATCCTGAACGTGAGCTTTCTCGTGCCGACCATGCGCCGCGAGTTCGGCGGCTGCGCGGGCAACATCGCCTACTCGCTGCATCTGCTGGGGGGCGACGCGCGCATCATGGGCGCGCTCGGCTCGGTCGACGCGCAACTGTACATGGACCGGTTCAGGCAACTCGGTCTGTCGACGGAAAGCGTGCTGGTAGTGCCCGACGCCTATTCGGCCCAGGCGATGATCACCACGGATCTGGAAAACAATCAGATCACCGCGTTCCACCCGGGCGCGATGATGCAGTCGCATCTGAACCGCGCCGACCAGGCCAGGGGCATTACGCTCGGCATCGTCGCACCCGACGGCTACGACGGCATGATCCAGCATTCCGAGCACCTCGCGGCCGCGGGCGTGCCGTTCATCTTCGATCCGGGCCAGGGGTTGCCGCTCTTCGACGGTGCGTCGCTGCGGCGCATGATTGAACTCGCTACCTATGTGGCTGTCAATGATTACGAAGCCAAACTGGTGAGCAACAAAACGGGCTGGTCGATCGAAGAAATCGCCGGCAAGGTCGAAGCGCTGATCGTCACGCTCGGCGAACAAGGCGCGCAGATCCATCACGCGGGCGGGGTCGAAGACATTCCGGCGGTCAAGGCACAGCAAGTGCTCGATCCCACAGGCTGCGGCGACGCATTCCGCGGCGGCCTGCTGTACGGCATCGGGAACAAGCTCGGCTGGGCCACCACCGGCCGGCTCGCGAGCCTGATGGGCGCGCTGAAGATCGAACACCAGGGCCCGCAAAACTACGCGCCCAGCCGGGCCGAGATCAACGAGCGGTTCAAGCAGGCGTTCGGATACGACCTGCCGTAATACCGAGAGCTATTGGAGTTTAGGGAATGAGAACAACGAGTCGCCTGATAGTGGCCGCCTTGATCGCCGGTTCGCTGGCCATGTCGGGGTGTGCGTACAACAGCAGCTCTGCGGACGTGTACACGGCGTCGCAGGCACAGCGGGAAGAAACGGTCCGCATGGGCACGGTGGATAGCGTGCGCGCGGTGAAGATCAGTTCGAACAACGGCCAGCCGAGCGGTCTGGGCGCGATCGGCGGCGGCGCGCTCGGCGCGGTTGCCGGCAGCGCGATCGGCGGCGGGCGCGGCTCGATCGTCACGGGCATCATCGGCGGTCTGGCGGGTGCAGTGGCAGGCAATGCGGTTGAGAACGGCGTCGCGGTGCACGACGGTCTGGAGATCACCGTGCGGCTCGACAACGGCGACATGCGTGCCATCACCCAGAGCGCCACCGGCGAGATCTTCCGCGCCGGCGAGCGCGTGCGTCTGCTTTCCAGCGGAGGCGTCACGCGCGTCACGCACTAGGTTTCCCCTCTCGCGCGGCGAGGCTTTACGCCGCCGCGACGACCTCACACGCATGCCCTCCCCTGTGCATGCGTTTTTTTTCGCCTGCGGGTTTTGAAGCGTGTCTTAACGAAGGCGCCTGCGCCGAAGCAAAAAAAATCCCGTCGCCAGAAACCCGGCAACGGGACCCTGACCGAGTAGCGCTCGGTCATGCTGCTACTTAAGCGCTACTCGATCATCGACACAGAGTACGACGTGCCGAAGTACTTCTACCGCTGACGCGCCAGCTTACGGACGGCTGCCCGTCGGGAACGGCCATGCCGCTGCCGGGTTCAGCGCGGTCTTCACCGTCGCCGCCGGTGCGCTCGAGACAGAAGTCGCTGCGGGTGCAGGAGCCGCCTTCTTGGCGACAGCCTTCTTCGCAGGGGCAGCCTTCTTGGCAGGAGCAGCGGCCTTCTTCGCGGCAGCCTTCTTGGCAGGCGCAGCCTTTTTAGCGGCAGCCTTTTTCGCGGGCGCAGCCTTTTTAGCAGCAGCCTTTTTCGCAGGCGCAGCCTTCTTGGCAGCAGCCTTCTTAGCCGGTGCAGCCTTCTTCGCTGCAGCCTTCTTGGCCGGTGCTGCCTTCTTAGCTGCAACCTTCTTCACTGCGGCTTTCTTGGCCGGTGCTGCCTTCTTCGCCGCAACCTTCTTCACCGCGACTTTCTTGGCTGCAACCTTCTTGGCCGGAGCAGCTTTCTTCGCTGCAACCTTCTTCGCCGGTGCTGCCTTCTTCGCTGCAACCTTCTTCACTGCGACTTTCTTGGCAGCGACTTTCTTCGCCGGAGCAGCCTTCTTGGCCGGAGCAGCTTTCTTAGCTGCAACCTTCTTTGCTGCGGGTTTCTTTGCGGCGGCTTTTTTTGCAGTTGCCATCATTTTCTCCTTCAGGTTTTCAGATGAGAGTCAGTTCAAACTACACCCTTCGTCAAAACCCGCTTCCCGCGGACGCTTCTCAGGGCGCGCGCTACGAAGCGGGCTATTCATCGGCGTACGCAGGTGCTGCGCGCTTACGCTAATGAATGCGGTAAGGCGCGCCGTGCCACAAGGCACCGCGCGCCAGATCTGATCGGCGTTGAAGCTCAACGCCGGCAATTGCTTGATCGAGCCGCCGGCGATCGCGCCAGCGGCTTTTTCCGGGGGGAAGTTTGCCCATCCCACTGAAGGGTTCGCAAAGTGCCTGTCATAGTTGTGGGCCGCGAAGGCACGCGGCGCACCGGGCATGCTTTGCATCAGGCGATTCTGCTCCTAGCCAAAATTGCCGCGGCCCAAGCCAGCGGCATCCCCATCGATGAATGCATCTGCAGCACGAACCCGGATCACTCCCAGGTCAGCGCGCCGCCAGTCTGATATTCGATCACTCGCGTCTCGAAGAAGTTTCGTTCCTTCTTCAGGTCGATCATCTCGCTCATCCACGGGAACGGGTTTTCCTCGTTCGGGTACAGCGGATCGAGACCGATCTGCTGGCAACGGCGGTTGCAGATGAAGCGCAGATAGCTCTTGAACATCGACGCATTGAGGCCGAGCACCCCGCGCGGCATCGTGTCTTCTGCGTAACGATATTCGAGTTCGACCGCCTGCTGGAAGATCTCGCGGATTTCCGCGCGGAACTCAGCCGTCCAGAGTTGCGGGTTTTCGAGTTTGATCTGGTTGATCAGGTCGATGCCGAAGTTACAGTGCATCGACTCGTCGCGCAGGATGTACTGGTACTGTTCCGCCGCGCCCGTCATCTTGTTCTGGCGACCCAGCGCCAGGATCTGGGTAAAGCCGACGTAGAAGAACAGCCCTTCCATCACACAGGCGAACACGATCAGCGAGCGCAGGAGCGTCTGGTCTGCTTCGAGCGTGCCGGTCTTGAAGGCCGGATCGGTCAGCACGTGGATGTACGGAATCAGGAATTCGTCTTTCGCGCGGATCGAGGAGACCTCGTGATACGCGTTGAAGATTTCGCCTTCGTCGAGGCCCAGCGATTCGACGATGTACTGGTAGGCGTGCGTGTGGATCGCCTCTTCGAACGCCTGGCGCAGCAGGAACTGGCGGCATTCGGGCGCCGTGATGTGGCGGTAGGTGCCCAGCACGATATTGTTGGCGGCGAGGGAATCGGCCGTCACGAAGAAGCCCAGGTTGCGCTTGACGATGCGGCGCTCGTCTTCGGTCAGACCGTTCGGGTCTTTCCAGAGGGCGATGTCACGCGACATGTTCACTTCTTGCGGCATCCAGTGGTTGGCACAACCAGCCAGATACTTTTCCCACGCCCACTTGTATTTGAACGGCACCAACTGATTGACGTCGGTCTGGCCGTTGATGATGCGCTTGTCGGCGACGTTGACCCGCGCTTCCGAAACGGCAGCCGTTCCAGCCGCAGCGTGGGTCACATGAGCGACGGGAGCGACAGCAATGTCGTTCGCGAAGACGTCTTGAGCCGAGGGAGCATGAGGAGCGGAACGCGTTCCGACTTGCGAACCGACAGCCGGTCCCGCAGCGTTGCGCAACACATTCTGTTGCGTAGCGCTCGAGGGAGTTACGGCAGTGATCTCGTCATCCCAGTTGAGCATAAATGTCACCATCAATTTAGAACGGTTTGTACCATCTTTTCACGAGCGATAAAAGAGTTCGCTGATGAAAAATCCTGTTTTCGATTCGCGTTGCTACGTTCATACAACACTTTGTTCAACAGAATGTGTGCATCACCTCGTGTGAAGCGTGTTGAACATGTGTCGTCGAGGTGCTTCGCGAGCTCGAAGAGCAACGTGTCGAAGTATCGTTTCGCTGCTCTATCTATCTGTATTGCGGAGCGTGCTCGTAGCGTCTTGCGACTGCTTGCCGCTATCCGGCCGGCGTGTCGATCGACCATCGATCGAAGCGTGTAGTGCGCGCACTGTGTCGCGCGCTTCGTCTGGTGCTGCCGACTGCTGACTGCTGATTGACCGTCACGGTCATCGGGTCACGATGACCGCTTCGCTACTTCGGCGAACTGTGCTGCTTCGCTACCGGTGCGATGAGCGGCGCGCTTCGTACTTCACTCGCCGCGCCGCTCATCGACTCCACTTCCATTCACTTCTATCTGTCTTCTATCTGGTTCGCTGCTCGCTGCATGCGGGTCATTACCTACAACCCGTCAGCAAGCAGCGATCCCGCTGCCGGCTTCGTGCTTGCCTGCCTGTTACTGGCAAGCCTCGCACTCGTCGAAGCCCGGGTCGCCCGGACGCATCATGCACACCGGACCATCCGCTTCCGGCGCTGCTTCAACCGCGACTGCTGGCGCGGCCGCTGCAGCCTGAAAGCCACCCGCGGCACCACCAGCCGCGCCGTTGTTCGCACCGAACCCGCCGGCCGCGCCACCTGCGGCACCGCCCGAACCTTCGCCGCCACCCGAGCTCACCGCGTTCAGCGCGCCGTGCGCCACCGTCGATTTCTCGACGTGGGTCGCCGCCATCGTGCGGAGGTAGTAGGTCGTCTTCAGGCCACGCACCCAGGCGAGCTTGTAGATCTCGTCGAGCTTCTTACCCGACGCGCCGCCCATATAGATATTCAGCGACTGCGCCTGGTCGATCCACTTCTGACGACGCGAGGCCGCTTCGACCAGCCACTTCGGATCGACTTCGAACGCGGTGGCGTAGATCGCGCGCAGGTCGGCCGGGATGCGGTCGATGCGCGAGAGCGTGCCGTCGAAGTACTTCAGGTCGGCGACCATCACTTCGTCCCACAGGCCGCGTGCCTTCAGGTCGCGCACCAGGTAGTCGTTGACCACCGTGAATTCGCCCGACAGATTCGACTTCACGTACAGGTTCTGGAAGGTCGGTTCGATACAGGCCGACACGCCGATGATGTTCGAGATCGTCGCCGTCGGCGCGATCGCGACGCAGTTCGAATTGCGCATGCCGTACTGGGCGATGCGCGAACGCAGTTCGGTCCAGTCCATCGATTCGCTCGAATCGACTTCCACGTAACCGCCGCGCGCTTCGGCGAGCAGCTTCACCGAGTCTTGCGGGAGGATGCCGCGATCCCACAGCGAGCCGCGGTAGCTGGAGTAGCGGCCGCGCTCCTGCGCCAGTTCCGTCGACGCGTAGTAAGCGTAGTAGCAGACCGCTTCCATCGACGTGTCGGCGAACCTGACCGCCTCTTCCGACGCGTACGGCGTGCGCAGCAGATGCAGGCAGTCCTGGAAGCCCATGATGCCCATGCCGACCGGACGGTGCTTCAGGTTCGAGTTACGCGCCTTGGCGACCGCGTAGTAGTTGATGTCGATCACGTTGTCGAGCATGCGCATCGCCACGCTGACGGTGCGCTTCAACTTGTCGTGGTCGAGCACGAGCGTGCCGTCGGCCTGTTCCTTCAGGTGGGCGACGAGGTTCACGGAGCCCAGGTTGCAGACGGCGATTTCGGCGTCGCTGGTGTTCAGCGTGATTTCCGTGCACAGGTTCGACGAATGGACGACGCCGACGTGCTGTTGCGGCGAGCGCACATTGCACGGATCCTTGAACGTGATCCACGGGTGGCCGGTTTCGAACAGCATGCCCAGCATCTTGCGCCACAGTTGCGCCGCCGGGATCTTCTTGAACAGCTTGATCTCGCCGCGCGCAACCTTGTCTTCGTAAGCCGTGTAAGCCGTTTCGAACTCGGCGCCGAACTTGTCATGCAGGTCCGGGCAGGTGGACGGCGAGAACAGCGTCCAGTCGCCGCCTTCCATCACGCGCTTCATGAACAGGTCGGGAATCCAGTTCGCCGTGTTCATGTCGTGGGTACGGCGGCGGTCGTCGCCGGTGTTCTTGCGCAGTTCGAGGAATTCCTCGATGTCCAGGTGCCACGTTTCCAGGTACGCGCACACCGCGCCCTTGCGCTTGCCGCCCTGGTTCACGGCGACCGCCGTGTCGTTCACCACCTTCAGGAACGGCACCACGCCTTGCGACTTGCCGTTAGTGCCCTTGATGTGCGAACCGAGCGCACGCACGCGCGTCCAGTCGTTGCCCAGACCGCCGGCGAACTTCGACAGCAGCGCGTTTTCCTTCAGCGCTTCGTAGATGCCGTCGAGGTCGTCGTCGACCGTGGTCAGGTAGCACGACGACAGTTGCGAACGGCGGGTGCCCGAGTTGAACAAAGTGGGCGTGGACGACATGAAGTCGAAGGTCGACAGCACGTTGTAAAACTCGATCGCGCGCGCTTCGCGGTCGATCTCGTTCAGCGACAGACCCATTGCGACACGCATAAAGAATGCCTGCGGCATTTCGATGCGCACGCCGTCGTGATGCAGGAAGTAGCGGTCGTACAACGTTTGCAGGCCGAGGTAGCCGAATTGCAGGTCGCGGTTGTTGTCGAGCGCGGCGCCGAGGCGCTTCAGGTCGAACTGCAGCAGCTTGTCGTCGAGCAGTTCGGCTTGCACGCCGCGCTTGATGAACTGCGGGAAGTATTCGGCGTAGCGCTCGCCCATTTCCGTTTGCGTGACTTCCTCTTCGAGGATCTCGCGGCGGATGGTGTGCAGCAGGATGCGCGCGGTGACCTGGCTATAAGCCGGGTCCTTTTCGATCATCGTGCGGGCCGCCAGAATCGCCGAGTCGTAGACCTGGCTCATCGGCACGCCGTCGTACAGGTTCTTCACCGTTTCCGCGATGATCGGATCGGCGCTCACTGCATCGCCCAGATTCGAGCAGGCCAGTTCGATGATGCCGCGCAGCGCAGCCATGTCCAGCGGACGCGTGACGCCGTTGTCGGTCACGTTCAGACCCGGCGTGTTCGCCACGATCTGATCGTCATGACCGCGCGCCTGCGTGCGCTTCTCGCGATACAGCACGTATGCACGCGCGACGTTGTGCTCGCCGCCGCGCATCAGCGCGAGTTCGACCTGATCCTGAATGTCTTCGATATGGAACGTGCCGCCGTTCGGGCGGCTGCGCACGAGTGCGCGCACCACGTTCTGCGTGAGTTGCTCGACCAGTTCGCGCACGCGCGCCGACGCGGCGCCTTGACCACCGTTGACGGCCAGAAATGCCTTCGTCACGGCGATGGCGATTTTCGACGGTTCGAACGACACGACACTGCCATTACGACGGATCACCTTGTAGTCGGCGAAGGTCGCTTGCGGCGCGAGCGCTTGTGCGCCTTGTGCCTGGCCAAAGGCCTGGCCAGTCGGTGAGCCCTCATACCGGGTCGTCACGTTGTCGGTGGTTTGCATGTGCAAAGCTCCTGGTCCTGGAAATGTTGCGGGAAGATCCGCGGATTAAAACGAACGCTGCGCCGCCGCGTGCGCAAGCGAAGGGGTGCAGGAAAAAGGCCGGCTAAGCCGGGTGGCGGGATGCGACAGCGATGAAGCCTGATTCGAATTGATAACGGTCTTCACGGTGTGTGTCGCGATCACTGGCTAAGCCCTTTTCCTGAAGGTTTTCTGGATGCCGCCGGTGGTCGTGCCGGCCGCGCCACAGGAATTTTTTCTCTGCCTGGAATGCTTGCGGCGCCGTGCCCGGAAGCGGGGCGCCGCTGACTTATACACTCGGTTATGCACTTGGTTATTCACACGGTTATGCACAGCTGAACACAAGATGTAGTGCAGAACCGAATTTCTGGCACCAAGTATAGTGGAGATTCGAGACAGGTCAAATCGTTTTATTTGCTTTCGAAGTCTTGACTTTTGCCTGGTGCGGCGCAAACACGGCGCGAAGCCGACTCCCCGGAGAACAAGGCAGCGCCTTGTTCTCCTCGCATCACGCGAAGTCGCACGAAGGGCCGTTACGGCGTTTTGGAAAACTTGAGATAGGGGAAATACTGAGCGTCGAGCGACGCGTCGCGCTGCAGGCGCGACCACTCGAAATGCGGCCCTGGATCGGTCTTGCGACCGGGGGCGATGTCCGAGTGACCGGCAAGCGCCGTGACCGGATAGCGCGCCTTGAGCGCGCTCACGAGGGCGCCGAGCGTGCGGTATTGCGCCGCTTCGAAAGGCGTGGTGTCGCTGCCCTCCAGCTCGATGCCGATCGAGAAATCATTGCAACGCTCGCGGCCGAAAAAATTCGACGGCCCGGCGTGCCACGCACGCTCGTTGCACGACACGAACTGCTCGAGCGCGCCGTCGCGATGAATCACGAAATGCGCCGACACCCGCACGCCGCGCAGATGCGAGTCGTAATACGGGTGAGCGTTGCAGTCGAGCGTATTGAGGAACAGTTCGGCGATTGCGGTGCCGCCGAATTCGTTGGGCGGCAGGCTGATGTTGTGGACGACGATCAGCGTCGGCTCGGCTCCTTCAGGCCGCGCCTCGAAATTCGGCGATGGCAGTTTGCGTGCGGCGGCGACCCAACCGTCGGCGTCGACGGTGAACTCGACGCTCATCGAGCGTCGCGGCCGGTGGGTCGCGCGCCGTGACGCTGCGCGTGCGCGGCGCAGCAGAACGGCTGCCCGGCCACCACCACGGAATCGCTCTTCGGCGCGTGCACGCCGCATTCGACACAACGGATCATCGGCTCGGCGAGTTGCGCCGGCGCGGAAGCGGAAGCGCGCGCGCCGCCATTCTGGCCATTCGGGCCTTTCGCACCCGCGGCGCCATTGGCGCCGGTACCGTTGCGCTGGGACGCCTGCGCGTCATGACGACGCAGCGCCTTCACCAGCCACTGGCCGACGATGAACAACAGGATCAGCAGAAATATTTGTCGCATGGGACACGCTCACACTACAGCACGGTGCAACAGCACCTCGAAAACAAAACGGCTGCCGACGTACGCCAGCAACAGCGCGACGAACGACGCCAGCACCCAGCGCAATGCCGCACGGCCACGCCAGCCGGAAACCTTGCGCGCGGTCAGCAGCGCGCCGAACATCACCCACGAAAGAATCGCGAACACGGTCTTGTGATCGAGCTGCAACGCACGATCGACCAGTTGCTCGCTGAACAGGATGCCCGACACCAGCGTGAGCGTGAGCAGGACAAAACCCGCGCCGATCAGACGGAACAGCAGCTTCTCCAGCGTGAGGAGCGGCGGCAGCGTATCGAGCCAGCTCGACAGCCAGCCGTTGCCCGCCGCGGCCGCATGCCGCTGCGCGACGCCGCCGCGCATGGCGTGCAAACGCCGCTCGACCAGCAGCATCAGAACCGCATGCAGCGCCGCAATCGCGAACAGACCATACGCGATGTTGGCGATCAGGAAGTGCAGCTTGAACATCGGCGCGGCGGAATACGGCAGCACGCGCACGCCGTTGAACGCAAGCGGCAACAGCGAGGCGACGCACGCGAGCGGCAGAACCAGCAGGCGCAGACCGTCGAGCGGAAAGAAAAAACTCTCGATCCAGTAGATGCCCGCGCCCAGCCAGAACATGGCCGACAGCGCGAACGCGAAGCCGAACACCATCGCGTTCTGGGGAAAGATGGTGGTATGCAGCAGCACGCCGTGCGCGAGCAGCGCCACGAACAGCAGCGCGCGGCCCGACGTGCTCATGCCCGAAGCGGCCGAACCGCCCGCGGCGGCCGGCACCGGCGGCACGCTTTCGAGCATGGGGCACACGGCGGCGTGCCGGTGCGAGCGCCAGCCGGCCACGGCTAATCCGCCGTAGAGGAGCGCAGTGAGGGCATACAGTACAATATCCATATTCGAAGTTTACACTAGGCCCCTGCTCCGCGACGTCTCCTGCATCGCGCCCTGCTCCGGCCGCACTGTTCATCGCTCCCCATGCTCGACAATCTGACTCAACGGATGGCGCGCGTCGTCAAGACGCTGCGCGGCGAAGCCCGGCTTACCGAGGCGAACACCCAGGAAATGCTGCGCGAAGTGCGTCTCGCACTGCTCGAGGCCGACGTGGCGCTGCCCGTCGTGCGCGAGTTCATCGCCAAGGTCAAGGAAAAGGCGCTCGGCGAGGAAGTCATCAGCAGCCTCTCGCCGGGCCAGGCGCTGGTCGGCGTGGTGCAGCGCGAGCTGACCGCGATCATCGGCGGCGACTACGAAGGCAAGGCGGTCGAACTCAACCTCGCCGTCACGCCGCCGGCCGTCATCCTGATGGCGGGCCTGCAGGGCGCGGGTAAAACGACCACGGTCGGCAAGCTCGCCAAGCTGCTGCGTGAGAAGTACAAGAAGAAAGTACTGACCGTGTCGTGCGACGTCTACCGCCCCGCCGCTATCGCGCAGTTGAAGACGGTGACCGAGCAGGTCGGTGCGGATTTCTTCCCGTCGGAACCGGACCAGAAGCCGGTGGACATCGCGCGCGCCGCCGTGGATTGGGCCAGGCGCCACTATCACGACGTGCTGCTGGTCGACACGGCCGGCCGTCTCGGTATCGACGAAGCGATGATGAAGGAAATCACCGCGCTGCACGCCGAGCTGAAACCGGCGGAAACGCTGTTCGTGGTCGACGCGATGCTCGGCCAGGACGCGGTGAACACCGCCAAGGCCTTTAGCGACGCGCTGCCGCTCACCGGCGTGGTCCTCACCAAGCTCGACGGCGACTCGCGCGGCGGTGCGGCGCTCTCCGTGCGCCATGTCACGGGCAAGCCGATCAAGTTCGTCGGCGTCGCGGAAAAGCTCGACGGCCTCGAAGTCTTCCACCCGGATCGCATGGCGAACCGGATTCTCGGCATGGGCGACATTCTTGCCCTCGTCGAAGAAGCGCAACGCGGTGTGGACGTTCAGGCTGCGCAGAAGCTCGCCGACAAGGTCAAGAAAGGCGGCGACTTCGATCTGAACGATTTCCGCGCCCAGCTGACGCAAATGAAGGGCATGGGCGGCCTGTCGTCGCTGATGGACAAATTGCCCGCGCAATTTCAGCAGGCCGCCGCCGGCGCCGACATGGGCCAGGCCGAAAAGCAGATGCGCCGCATGGAAGGCATCATCAATTCCATGACGCCGCTGGAACGCGCCAAGCCCGACCTGATCAAGGCCACGCGCAAGCGCCGCATCGCCGCGGGTGCGGGCGTGCAGGTCCAGGAAGTCAACCGCATGCTGAATCAGTACGACCAGATGCGCACCATGATGAAAAAGCTCAAGGGCGGCAACCTGCAGAAGATGATGCGCGGCATGAAGGGCATGTTGCCCGGCATGCGCTAAGCTTTAGCAAGACAGCGGCGCGCGTTCCGCGCATGGACCACGGAACGCGACCCTGACTCCGCGCGGCTGACTTCAGCTTTGTGCGGGTTTATTCTGTACCGCACGCCGCCGTCCTCACCCACACTATGTATACAGTCACCGCCCGTCAGACGTCATGAACCGCGAAGAAGCTCTCCACATTTTTAGCCACTCCGAAGAAATCGTTTCGGCCGACGACGTCAATGCGTCGATCAGCGGCATGGCGGCCGCCATCCGCGACGAGATGAGCGAGGACTTCCCGCTCGTGCTGTCGGTCATGGGCGGGGCGGCGGTCTTCACCGGCATGCTGTTGCCGCACCTCGATTTCCCGCTCGAGTTCGACTACATCCATCTGACCCGCTACCGCAACACCACCAAAGGCGGCAACGAGATGCAATGGCGCGTGGCGCCGGCGGAATCGGTGAAGGATCGCGTCGTGCTGGTGCTCGACGATATTCTCGACGAAGGCGAGACGATGGCCGCGATCCGCGACCGCATTCTCGCGATGGGCGCGAAGCGCTTCCTGAGCGCGGTGCTGTGCGAGAAGATCATTCCGAAAGCCAAGCCGCTGCGCCCGGATTACTGCGGGTTCGAAGTGCCGGACCGTTATGTGTTCGGCTGCGGCATGGATGCGAAGGGTTACTGGCGTAACCTGCCCACGATTCGCGCGCTGACCGAAGGCGCTTGAGGCTTCTTTGAGGCGACCGCCAGCGGGCGGTGAATCGACATGGAAAAAGCGGCCCACGACGGGCCGCTTTTCTTTGCGCTGCACTTTGCGGGGCTCAGCGCCCCGGCGGCTGCCGCATCACAGTTGATGCACGAACGACCGGATACCGCCGAGCATCATCTCCACCGAAATTGCCACCAGCACGAGACCCATCAACCGTTCGAAGGCCATCATGGCGCGCTCGCCGAGCCACGCCTGAATGCGCTCCGCCAGCATCAGCACGACCGCACAGACGATCATGGTGACGGTTAGCGCGGCGATCCACTCGAACATCTTGCCGGGCGCCTGCGACGTCAGCAGCATCACGGTGGCCAGCGCGGACGGTCCTGCCAGGGCCGGAATGGCGAGCGGCACGATCAACGGTTCGCCGCCGCGCGTGTCGCCGCCGAATGGACCGTCCGGGTGCGGAAACACCATCCTGAGCGCAATGAGAAACAGCACGATCCCGCCGCCGATGCGCAGCGACTGATCGGTCAGGCTCATCATGCGCAGAAAGCCGTCGCCGGCCACCATGAAGACCAGCAGGATCGCGAAGGCGATTGCCACCTCGCGGAGAATGACGATCGTGCGCCGCTTCGGCGACACACCGCGCAAACAGCTGATGAAGAGCGGAATGTTGCCGAGCGGGTCGGTGATCAGAATCAGCAGGATGGTCGCGGACAGGAAGGTGTACTCCACCGTCCGCTCCGCTTAGCGCGCCAACGCTGCGCGAACCTTCGCGATCACCGTTTGCGCGGCGTCTTCAACCGGCAGCAGCGTCGCCTCGGCGTCGCGGCGGCCCTGATATTCGAGCTTGCCGTCCTTGAGACCACGGTCGCCGATCACGAGGCGATGCGGCACGCCGATCAGTTCCCAGTCGGCGAACATCACGCCGGGGCGTTCGCCGCGGTCGTCGAGGATCACGTCGATGCCCGCTTCGAGCAGCGTTGCGTACAGCTTGTCGGCGGCTTCGCGTACGGCTTCGCTGCGGTCGTAACCCATCGGGCACAGCACGACTTCGAACGGCGCGATCGATTCCGGCCAGATGATGCCTCTATCGTCGAAATTCTGTTCGATCGCGGCGCCGAGGATACGCGTGACGCCGATCCCGTAGCAGCCCATTTCCATCGGCCGCGGCTTGCCGGTTTCGTCGAGGCAGGTTGCGTTCATTGCCTCGGAATACTTGGTGCCGAGCTGGAACACGTGGCCCACTTCGATACCGCGGCAGATGTCGATCACACCCTTGCCGTCCGGCGACGGATCGCCCTTCTTCACGTTGCGAATGTCGGCGACGACCGGTTCCGGCAGGTCGCGGCCCCAGTTCACGCCGGTGGTGTGGTAATCCACCTCGTTCGAGCCCACCACGAAGTCGCTCATGTTCGCGACCGTGCGATCCGCGACGACCTTGACCGGCTTCTTCGTGTTGAGCGGGCCGAGGTAGCCCGGCGGCGTGCCGAAGGTTTCGATGATTTCAGCCTCGGTCGCCATGCGGAAGTCGGCCAGACCCGGCAGCTTGCTCGCCTTGATCTCGTTCAGATCGTGGTCGCCGCGCAGCATCAGCAGCCAGATGGTCGGCTCGGCGCCTTCGTTCTCGGTTGCGAGAATGATCGACTTGATGGTGCGTTCGAGCGGAATGTTCAGCAACTCGGCCACGGCTTCGCACTTCGCCTTGCCCGGCGTTGCGGTCTTCTTCATTTCCTCGGCGGGCGCCGCGCGTTCCGCGTGGAGCGGCAGCGCTTCAGCCGCCTCGACGTTGGCCGCGAAATCCGAGGTCGGGCAATAGGCGATCGCGTCCTCACCGGTCTCGGCAATCACGTGGAATTCGTGCGAGCCGCTGCCGCCGATCGAACCGTTGTCCGCCGCCACCGCGCGGAAGTCCAGACCGAGGCGCGTGAAGATGCGCACGTACGCGTCGTACATCTTGCGATACGACTCGCGCAGACCGTCCATGTCCTTGTCGAACGAGTACGCGTCTTTCATGATGAATTCGCGCCCGCGCATCACGCCGAAACGCGGACGGATCTCGTCGCGGAACTTTGTCTGGACCTGATAGAAGTTCACCGGCAACTGGCGGTAGCTCTTGATCTGATTACGCGCAATATCCGTGACCACTTCTTCGTGGGTCGGTCCGATCACGAAATCGGACTGCTTGCGGTCCTTGAAGCGCAGCAGCTCGGGGCCGTACTTTTCCCAGCGGCCCGATTCCTGCCACAACTCGGCCGGCTGCACGGCCGGCATCAACAACTCGATCGCGCCTGCCCGGTTCATTTCTTCGCGCACGATGGCTTCCACCTTGCGGATCGAGCGCAAGCCGATCGGCAGGTAGTTATAGATACCGCCGGCAACGCGCCGGATCATGCCGGCGCGCACCATGAGCTTGTGGCTGACGATCTCTGCGTCGGCGGGAGCTTCTTTGAGGGTACCGATAAAGAAACGGGAAGCTTTCATTCAGATTATCCAAAAGCGGCGGCTCCGGAGGGACCGCCCGAAAGGTGAAAACGGTGGGAAATCGACACAGATCCGGCTCTGAGCCGGCACGGCTCACCTGACAATGACACTGACACCCGGGGCACAGCGCTGGCCGCCCGCGGCGCCCAGGCCGCCGCGCAACGCCTTTGCACAAGGGATGAGGCACGGAAAGACTGACAGGCTACCGCAAACACGGGGCCTTTTGCGGCGAATCGTTCCAATCTGGTGCGAATCGGTGCGTCAGGTCCGTTATCTGTTTATAATCAAAGCAATTTTAAAGGATTCGAAGGTGGTTGTATGCTGGATCGTGAAGGCTTTCGCCCGAACGTCGGCATCATCCTCTTGAACGCGCACAACGAGGTGTTTTGGGGCAAACGGCTCCGTGAACATTCCTGGCAGTTTCCGCAAGGGGGCATCAAGTACGGAGAGACCCCCGTGCAAGCGATGTATCGGGAGTTACACGAAGAAACCGGGCTGCTTCCTGAGCACGTCAAGGTGATTGGTCGCACGCGCGACTGGTTGCGTTACGAGGTGCCTGACAAGTTCATCAAGCGCGAAGTACGCGGTCACTACCGCGGCCAGAAACAAATCTGGTTTTTGCTCCGGATGGTTGGACGCGACTGCGACATCTGCTTGCGCGCCACCGACCACCCTGAGTTCGATGCGTGGCGCTGGAACGAGTACTGGGTGCCGCTCGACTGTGTGATCGAGTTCAAGCGGGATGTGTATCAGTTGGCGCTGACGGAGCTGTCCCGTTTCATGCGCCGGGCTGCGCCGCGTGCGGAAAAACCTGGCGGGCATCATGGGCCGCGTTATCCCCGGATAGCGTCGTCAATGGAAAGTCCGCCGGATTCCACGGTAATGACGGTGACCACCGTAACATCGGTGACCACCGTCAGCATCGAAACATCGGTTCACGCCACGATCGCGTCCGATTGCGGTCCGGGCTCCGGGTCAGCGGCCGAGGTAGGCGCCGCGCCGGAACACGAAGACGAATCGGCGCGCGAAACGGCCGGCTCGCTGTTCCGCCCGGGCGTGCGCAATTAACAACTCTGTGCGGCTGTCCACGCCGCCTCTCTCTGGCGCGGCTCGTCGAGCCGCGCCAGTGTTTCGAGGAAATCATATTGAAAGCACTTGCTCTCGTCGTGGCGTGCGTCGCCACCGGCGCCCTGCTGGCTGGCTGTTCGAGCGCCGGCAAACCTACCAATAAAGACGACAGCGCGTTTACGTATTTGCTGGACCGGCAGAGCAACTGGGTTGAGAACAAGGTGGACACGCTGCCGCCGCTGCCGCAAGACTCGAATCTGCTGCCCTTCGAAGTTTCCGGCAATACGCCGCTGCAGTTCGCGGTCGATCGCAACTCGCTCACCGTCGGCACCGACGGCGTGGTCCGCTACACAGTAGTCGTAACGAGCGCGAGCGGCGCTCGCAATGTGAACTACGAAGGGATCCGCTGCGACACATACGAATGGCGCCTGTATGCCGGCCTCAATGCGGATCACGACGGGTGGGACACAACGGTCGCCAACGATTTCACGCGCATCGAGAACGGCACACTGAACGCTTACCATGCGGCGCTGTATCAGGATTATCTGTGCGCGAACAAGATGCCGATGGGGAATGCGAAGACGATTCTGGAGAACATCCGCTACAAGCGCACCGCGAGTTCGTTGATCCACTGAGGCGCTTTGCTGAGCGCGCTTTGAATTTGAGCACGTTTGACTCGCAGACAAGAAAAAAAGCCGTTCCAGCTTCCTGCTGGAACGGCTTTTTATTTGCCGTGCTCGTATGCGCGCGCCCCGCCGGTTAGTGACTCAGACCAGCACCAGGTTGTCGCGGTGAATCAACTCAGGCTCCAGCATGTAGCCAAGCACCGATTCGATTTCGCCACTCGGCCGCCGCTGGATCAGCTTGGTTTCAGCGCTGCTGTAGTTGGTCAGTCCGCGCGCCACTTCTCGCCCCGCGGCGCTCAGACAGGCAATCACCTCACCGCGCGCAAACGCGCCCTGAACGCCGACGATACCAATGGGCAGCAGGCTCTTGCCGCCTTCGGTGAGTTTTTCGACTGCGCCGTCGTCGATCACCACGTGACCACGCACCTGCAGATGATCCGCCATCCATTGCTTGCGCGCCGCCATCCGTGCCGTGCGTGCGATCAACTGCGTGCCGATCGCCTCGCCCGAAGCGAGCCGCGACAGCACGTCCACTTCGCGCCCGCTCGCGATCACCGTATTCGCGCCGCTGTGAGCCGCACGCTTGGCGGCCAGAATCTTGGTCAGCATGCCCCCGCGCCCGAGGCTCGAACCCGCGCCGCCCGCCATTGCTTCCAGTTCCGGCGCGCCGGCATCGGCCTGCTGGACGAGGGTGGCGGCCGGATCCTTGCGCGGGTCGGCGGTAAAGAGCCCTTGCTGATCGGTGAGGATGACGAGTGCGTCCCCCTCGATCAGGTTCGCGACGAGTGCGCCCAACGTGTCGTTGTCGCCGAATTTGATTTCGTCGGTAACGACCGTGTCGTTCTCGTTGATGATCGGCACCACGCCCAGGCGCAACAGCGTGAGCAGCGTGGAGCGCGCATTCAGATAGCGTTCGCGGTCGGCAAGGTCGGCGTGAGTCAGCAGAATCTGCGCGGTCTGAATGGAATGCTCGGCAAAGCGGCTTTCGTAGACCTGTGCGAGACCCATCTGGCCAACGGCCGCGGCCGCCTGCAGTTCGTCGATTTCGCGAGGCCGCCTGGTCCAGCCGAGCCGTTGCATCCCTTCGGCGATGGCGCCCGAACTCACGAGCACCACCTCCTTGCCTTGCGCGCGCAGCGCGGCAATCTGTCCGGCCCAGCGGCCGATAGCGGCATGATCGAGGCCGCGCCCGTCATTCGTGACGAGGCTCGAACCCACTTTCACTACCAATCGCCGTGAATCTGCGATGACGGAACGCATTATGCGCAGTCTCCCAAGATGACGCGTGATGCAAACCGGCAGCCCGCTCGGGTGCCGGTGCTCGAGCTTTCTTATTGCTGCGGGTCGACGCCGGAGTCGTCCGCTGCGACCGGATCTGCCGGCTTCGCGCGGAAACGCACGTCGGCGGCGAGATCTTCGGCCTCGGCCGCGCGCTGTGCGTCCGAATGCGCGGCGATGTAGTCGAACACCGCGTAGCAAAGGTTTTCACAGCCCTGGCCAGTCAGCGCCGAGATTTCGAACACCGGACCGTCCCAGCCAAAGCCCTCGATAAATGCCGAGACACGCGCTTCGCGCTCGTCTTCCGGCACCATATCCAGCTTGTTCAACACCAGCCAGCGCGGCTTTTCATACAGCAGTTCGTCGTACTTGCGCAGTTCGTTGACGATCGCCTTGGCTTCCGCGACCGGATCGACCGATTCGTCGAACGGCGCGAGGTCGACGATGTGCAGCAACAAACCCGTGCGCTGCAGATGGCGCAGGAACTGATGACCGAGGCCCGCGCCTTCCGCCGCGCCCTCGATCAGGCCGGGAATGTCCGCAATCACGAAGCTGCGGCTCGGCCCGACACGCACCACGCCGAGATTCGGCGCGAGCGTGGTGAACGGGTAATCGGCGATCTTCGGCCTTGCGTTCGACACCGACGAGATGAAGGTCGACTTGCCCGCGTTCGGCATGCCGAGCAGACCGACGTCCGCCAACACCTTCAACTCGAGGCGCACCATGCGGCGCTCGCCCGGCTTGCCGTCCGTCTTCTGACGCGGCGCGCGGTTCGTGCTGGATTTGAAATGCAGGTTACCGAGACCGCCCGCGCCGCCCTGAGCGATCTGCACGCTCTGGTTGTGCTCGGTCAGATCGGCGATCAGCTCGCCGGTCTCCATGTCGGTGATGGTGGTGCCCACCGGCATGCGCAGCGTGATGTCGTCGCCGCCCTTGCCGTAGCAGTCCGCACCGCGGCCGTTTTCGCCGTTGCGCGCCAGGTGTTTCTTCGCGTAGCGATAGTCGATCAGCGTGTTGATGTTGCGGTCCGCGACCGCGATCACGCTGCCGCCCCGGCCGCCGTCGCCGCCATCCGGGCCGCCGAACGGAACGAATTTCTCGCGGCGCATCGACGCGCTGCCATCCCCTCCGTCGCCGGCGATGACTTCAATCCTCGCTTCGTCAATGAACTTCATGCGTAACTCCGTTCCGTGGTGTGCTGCCAGATAGTGCTGCCAGATTGGGTTGCTACTGGATGATGCTATTTTGCCGCGCCCGCCGCGTGCTGATCAATCGACCGAACAGCATAGGCGCGCGGCGTGAGCGCATGCACTCACGCTCGTTCATCCGGAAAAAACCGCCGCAATAAAAAAAGCCCCGCTAACTTCGCGGGGCCTTTTTTCCGGTCCTGAAGCCCGTGCCTGAGTAAGCTCAGACTGCTGCCGGGACGACGTTGACCATGTGCTTCTTCGCTGCGCCCTTCGTCGAGAAATTGACGTGGCCGTCCGTCAGCGCGAACAAGGTGTGATCCTTGCCCATACCGACGTTTTCGCCCGGGTGCATACGCGTGCCGCGTTGGCGAACGATGATGCCGCCAGCGTTGATAGCCTGACCGCCGTAAACCTTCACGCCGAGACGCTTCGATTCGGAGTCGCGGCCGTTCCGGGACGATCCGCCTGCCTTTTTGTGTGCCATTTGATTTGCTCCTTAACCGGTGCGCTTACGCGTTGATCGCGTCGATGCGCAGTTCGGTATAGTTCTGGCGGTGGCCGCCATGCTTCTGGTAGTGCTTCCGGCGACGCATCTTGAAGATGGTCACTTTTGCGTGACGACCTTGCGACACGACGGTAGCCTTGACGGAAGCCCCACTGACCAGCGGCGTACCGAACTTAATCGATTCGCCTTCGCCCACTGCGAGAACCTGGTCGAGCGTGATTTCAGCGTCAATGTCTGCCGGTATCTGTTCTACTTTAAGTTTTTCGCCGACGGCAACTTTATACTGCTTGCCACCGGTTTTTATGACCGCGTACATTGAGAACCTCACTCTGTGTTCATTTTTCCCACGCACCGCGCGCGGAAACCCGTGATTATACATAGAGTTAGCTGCTCGGTCAAAACTCGTTGAGAGCCGCCGCGCGTCGCGCCCGGCGCCTTGCCGCAAAGCTGCGGCGCGCGGCTCTGCCGCAGCCCGGAACGCGCCGCGCGGCAGCCTGCGACCCGGAACTGCCGCGATTCGCCTTATAATTCGCGGCACTACCCAACTCAGCCATCATGTCGTCGACTGCCACTCCCTCCTCCAACGCCGCCAGCCTGCTCGCTCCGATCGCCGAAGACATGCAGCAGGTCAATCGCGTCATACGGCACCGCCTTGCGTCCGACGTGATGCTGATCAACCAGATTTCGGAGTACATCATCAGCGCCGGCGGCAAACGCCTGCGGCCCGCGCTGCTGTTGCTGGTGGCCGGCGCGCTGGGTGAAACCACGGGGCACCGGCACGAACTGGCGGCGGTCGTCGAATTCATCCATACGGCCACGCTGCTGCACGACGACGTGGTCGACGAATCCGACCTGCGGCGCGGCCGGCAGACGGCCAATGCGCTGTTCGGCAACGCCGCGAGCGTGCTGGTGGGCGACTTCCTGTACTCGCGCTCGTTCCAGATGATGGTCGGCGTGGGCAAGATGCGCGTCATGGAAATTCTGTCGGAGGCGACCAACATCATCTCCGAAGGCGAAGTGCTGCAACTCCTCAACATGCACGACGCCGACGTGGACGAAGCCCGCTACATGCAGGTGATTCGCTACAAGACCGCCAAGCTGTTCGAGGCCGCGGCCCAACTCGGCGCGGTGCTGGCCGGTTCGGACGCGAAAACCGAAGCGGCGGCGGCGGAATTCGGCCGGCGCATCGGCACCGCTTTCCAGATCATGGACGACTGGCTCGACTACACGGGCACGGCCGAGTCGATGGGAAAAAATGCCGGCGACGACCTTCGCGAAGGCAAGCCAACGCTCCCGCTGATCTATCTGATCGAACGCGGCACGCCGGAGCAATCGGCGCTGGCGCGCGAAGCGATCGAGCAAGGCGGCACGGATCGTTTCGACACCATTTTCGAGGCAATCACGCGTTCCGGCGCGCTGGATCACACGCTCGAATGCGCGAAACAGGAAGCCCAGGCGGCCGCGGCAGCAATTTCTTCGTTTCCGGATTCCATTTTCAAAGATAGCCTGCTAGAATTATGTTCTTACTCGACGGCAAGACAGTCTTGAACGGGACTGAAAGGCCGGCTTAGTCTGAATCGAGTCCGCAGTACAAATCGGGGTGTAGCTTAGCCTGGTAGAGCGCTACGTTCGGGACGTAGAGGCCGGAGGTTCGAATCCTCTCACCCCGACCAGATATTCGCCTTGTTAGCCCAAGGCTCAAAAAACCGCCCAGCTTGCTCGGCGGTTTTTTGTTCTGGATCACGCAAATTGCACGTTTCACGCGCAACGCCCTGCGCCGTTGCCGCCCGCCCTGTCTTTCGCCGCCAGCCGCGAAGGCTCCGGCAAACCCCTCTGCTATATTCTCTCCATCCTTTCCCCTATCCTTCACGACGCGTGGAACAACTTCCCTTATGGGCGCAGATCGGCGCCGTCTTTCTGCTGCTTATCTGCTCGAGTTTTTTTTCGAGCTCCGAAACGGCAATGATGGCGATCAACCGCCATCGCCTGAAACATCTCGCCAACCAGAACGCGCTCGGCGCGAAAACCACTCAGGGTCTGCTGGCGCACACCGATCAACTGCTGAGCGTCGTGCTGATCGGCAACAACCTGTTCAATACGATCATTCCGGTGCTCACCACCTCGATCGCGCTGCACACGTTCGGCCGCAACAACCTGGTGCTGTCGATCGCGACCGGGATCGTCGCGTTTCTGATCATCGTGTTCGCGGAGATCACGCCGAAGATCGTCGGCGCAACGTTCCCGGAAAAGATCGCGCTACCGGCCAGCCTGCTGATCGCGCCGATGATGCGTGTCGCCAAACCGCTCATCTGGTTCGTCAATCTGTTTGCGAACGGCATCCTGCGCGTGCTGCACATCAATACGAAAGGCGCGCGCGATCAGCGCCTCTCTACCGAAGAGTTGCGTACCATCGTGCTCGAGTCCGGCAGCTTCATGCCGACCAAGCACCGCAGCATTCTGCTGAACCTGTTCGACCTCGAAAACATTTCCGTCGACGACGTAATGATCCCGCGCCGCCGCATCGAGGCGCTCGACTTCGACGCGCCGTTCGAACAGATCCTGCATCAGCTGGAAACCTGCTATCACAACAAGCTGATCGTCTATCAAGGCGACATCGACCGGGTGCTCGGCGTGCTGCACGTACGCAAGACCCTGGCCGCCCTGCACAACCAGGAACTGGAGCGCGAAACGCTGCGCGAGCTGCTGGCCGAGCCGTACTTCGTGCCAAGCGGCACGCCCGTGTTCCAGCAACTGCAATTCTTCCAGGAGAGCCGTCACCGCACGGCGCTGGTCGTCAACGAATACGGCGAGTTGCAGGGCCTCGTCACGCCGGAAGACATCATTGAAGAACTGATCGGCGAATTCACCACTTCGATTCCGCGTAGCGCCAATTCGCGCGGCGGCTGGAACGAGAGCGGCGAATGCATCGTGGCAGGCAGCATGCCGCTGCGCGAATTGAACCGCTGGCTGCAACTCACGCTCCCCACCGACGGGCCGAAAACGCTCAATGGCCTGATCCTCGAAATTCTCGAAGATATTCCCGACGGCGACGTGTGCGTGCAGATCGGCGAAGTCAAACTGGAAGTGATGCGTAGCGACGATCAGGCGATTCGCACCGTCAAGCTGTTCAGGCCGCCGGTGCGCGCGAAAGCCACTAAGGTCTTGCGCAGCTAGGCGCGACACGGCACAGCATCGCATAGGCGCACGGCGCGCGCCATTAGCCAAATGGCTGAATGGCGGCGCCCACCGCCGTACCGGAAGATGAAGCCGTCGTGTTCTACAGGCGGCTCATCACCGGTCTCTCATGCAAGCTTCTTTTCAACCCGCGGCGGCATTGCCGCGTCCCATCGCAACCTCCCACGAGAGCGCGGTCCGGGCGAAGCCGCGGCCATTCGCACGCGAGTCCGGCGCGGCAAGTCTCGCCGATCCGGACGACGCCCCCGCCGTGCGTCTGCTCACCGACACATTGCAGGAAGCGACCCGCCGCAACGCATCGGATCTTCACATCGAACCGGCGGAACACGGCTGGCGCGTGCGCCTGCGAATCGACGGCGTACTGCACGAGATCCCGCCGCCGCCCGCGCATCTGCGCGATGCATTCGTTACGCGTGTGAAGGTGCTCGCTCGCATGGATATCGCCGAGCGGCGCATACCGCAGGACGGCCGGCTGCGTATTTCCACGTCGCCGGGGCGCGTTGAAGACTATCGCGTCAATTCGCTGCCTACGCTGTTCGGCGAAAAACTCGTGCTGCGCCGACTCGACGCGCTGCCCGCCGATCTTTCACTCGACTCGCTCGGCCTCGATCCGCACCAACGCGAAACTGTCGATGCCGCGATTCGCGTGCCGCACGGCCTCGTGCTCGTCACCGGGCCCACTGGGAGCGGCAAGACGCTGTCGCTGTACTGCTTCCTGAATCTGCTCAACGGCGAGGCGCGTAATCTGTGTTCGGTGGAAGATCCCGCTGAGATCCAGTTGGCCGGTATCAATCAGGTCAGCGTGCGCGAAAAAGCCGGGCTGACCTTCGCGGTGGCGTTGCGCGCCTTTCTCCGCCAGGATCCCGACGTCATCATGGTCGGCGAAATCCGCGACGAAGAAACCGCCGACGTCGCCGTGAAAGCCGCGCAAACCGGCCACCTCGTGCTGTCGACCCTGCATACGAACGACGCGCCCGCCGCGGTCGCACGCCTGATCGATATCGGTGTCGAGCCGTACAACCTTGCGGCCGCGTTGCGCATGGTGACCGCGCAACGGCTGGTGCGGCGCCTCTGCACAGCCTGTCGGATGCCCGCGCCGCAATCGGTGGCGGCGCTTCGGGCCGCGGGTTTCAGCGAGCATCAACTCGACGGCTGGCAGCCGTACGCCGCCCGCGGCTGCGCGGCGTGCCACGGCATCGGCTATCGCGGCCGCGTCGGCGTTCACCAGGTGATGCCCGTGTCCGATGCGATGCGCGAGCTGATCGTGGCAAGCGCGGGCACGCACGAACTGGCGCGGCTCGCGCAAACCGAGCAGGTGGCCACTTTGCGTGACGCAGCGCTGGCGCGCGTGCGCGACGGCACCACCAGTCTCGCCGAAGCGCTCGCCGCGACCGAGGTCGCATGAATACGGTCACGACTCATCGGCCTCCGGCCGCCGATATGCGTTTCAAATGGCGCGGCGTCGACGCCGACGGCGTACGGAAAAACGGCGCCCTCATCGCACCCGACGCGGCCGCCGCACGCACGCTGCTCAAACGCGACAACCTGTTCGTCATCGAACTGACCGCGCAGGGTCCGGCACCGCGCCCGAGCGCCCGCGCCGCGGACATCACGCTGTTCACCCGGCAGCTCGCCAGCCTGCTGCGCGCCGGCCTGCCGCTCGCGCCCGCGCTGGACCTGCTCGCGCAAGCGCAGGCTTCGCGCCGCCAAGGCATGCCGAGGATCGTCGGCGCTCTGGCGCGCGACATCACCGGCGGGCTGCGTTTCTCGGCGGCATTGCAGCGGCACCCAGCGCAATTCAACGCGCTGTACTGCCAGCTCGTCGAAGTCGGCGAGGCGGCCGGCGCGCTGGCGGCCGTCCTCGCCCGCATCGCCGAGGACCGCGAACGCGCCGCCGCGCAGCGTGCGAAAGTGCGCGCGGCACTTACCTATCCCGTCGCGATACTCGTGCTGGCCCTGGCGATTACCGCGGCTTTGCTCGTGTGGGTCGTGCCGACGTTCCAGCAGATCTTCGACGGCTTCGGCGCGAGACTGCCCGCGCCGACGCAGTTCGTGCTGGCGTTGTCGTCCGGCTTGGCGCGATGGTGCGTACCGGCGTTCGCCATGATCCTTGCAGCGAGCTGGGCGGCGACATTTCTGCTGCGACGTTCAGAAGCCGCGCGCATCCGCTTTGCGCGCGCATCGCTGACAATACCGGTCGCCGGTCCGCTGCTGCGCACGCTGTGCGCGGCGCGCTGGAGCCGCGCGCTCGGCACGTTGCTATCAGCCGGCACGCCGCTCGCCGACGCTTTCGGTTCACTGACTCACGCCACCGGCAACGCCTTCTTCGACCGTGCCACCGTGGAAATCGCCGCGCGGCTTCGGCGCGGCGAACGGCTTGCCGCCGCCATGCGCGAAGCGCGCTGCTTCCCGCCCGAGGTCGTACAGCCGATCGCGGTTGCCGAGGAGTCCGGAGCACTCGACACCATGCTGATCGATGTAGCGTCGCTCGCCGATCGTCAGGTAGACGAAAAGATCGGCACGCTCTCGAGCCTGTGCGAGCCGCTCGTCATCATCGTGCTGGGCGCGCTGGTCGGCGGCCTCGTGATCGCGATGTATCTTCCCATTATTCAACTCGGCAACGTGGTGTAGGATCGCAGCCGAATCCATCGTTTATCCATGCGGGCAACAACTTTTCTCGTGCCAGACACTTCTTCCAGCCTGCTGTCGGGCTTACTGCCCGGCCGCATCGATCACTTCGCAACCGGGCTCGGTTTCGCGTTCGGCAGCTTGCCCACCGGTCTGCAGATGACGTTCGCCGTCGTGTTCGGCCTCGTGATCGGCAGCTTCCTGAACGTGGTCGTGCATCGGCTGCCGATCATGCTCGAACGTGCATGGCAAGCGGAATTCAACGAGGCCGCCGGTGAACCGCCGCAACCGGAACAAGATGGCCTGCCGGCGCGCTACAACCTGTGGGTGCCGCGCAGCGCGTGTCCCCATTGCGGCCACGTGTTGAGCGCGTGGGAGAATCTGCCGGTGCTCAGTTATGTGTTGTTGCGCGGGCGTTGTTCCGCATGCAAGGCTCATGTGAGCCTGCGTTATCCGCTGCTCGAAATCGCCAGTGCCGCGCTCGCGGCCGGCTCGCTTGCGCTGTTCGGCCCGACTCTCACGGCGCTCGCCGCCTTCGGACTGTGCGCCGCGTTGCTCGCAATGAGCGCGATCGACATCGACACCCACCTGCTGCCCGACTCGCTGACATTGCCGTTGCTGTGGGCGGGCATCATCGTCAACTTCAACGGCATGTTTGCGAATCTGCACGACGCGGTGCTCGGGGCGATCTTCGGCTATCTGGTGCTGTGGGTCGTGCATTGGCTGTTTCGCCTCGTACGCGGCGTCGAAGGCATGGGTTACGGCGATTTCAAACTGCTCGCGGCGCTCGGCGCGTGGCTCGGCTGGGCAGCGCTGCCGCAGATCGTGCTGATCGCGGCGGTGGCGGGCGCTGTCATCGGCCTGCTGGCAACATGGCGCGGCCGCATGCGTTTCGAAGAGCCATTGCCGTTCGGGCCGTTTCTCGCGGCAGGCGGCGCACTCACACTGTTTCTCGGCACACCGCTTTATCTGGCTCTGGGGGGCTGAAGCATGTTTGCTGTGGGATTGACCGGCGGCATAGGCAGCGGCAAATCGACTGTGGCCGACCTGTTTGCCGCGCACGGCGTGCCGCTCGTCGACACCGACCTGATCGCGCACCGCATCACCGCGCCGCACGGCATGGCAATGCCGCAGATCGCCGCCGAGTTCGGCGATGCGTTCGTCGCCGCCGACGGTTCGCTCGACCGCGCCCGCATGCGAACGCTCGTTTTCAGCGACGACAGCGCGCTCAAACGCCTCGAAGGCATCACGCATCCGTTGATTCGTGCGGAGACCGAACGCGAACAGCGCGAGGCCCACGGTCCCTACGTGATCGTCGTAGTGCCGCTGCTGGTCGAATCCGGCACGTGGAAAAACCGCGTGAACCGCGTGCTGACGGTCGACTGCAGCGTGGAAACGCAGATCTCGCGCGTGATGAGCCGCAACAATTTCAGCCGAGCACAGGTGCTGGCGATCATCGCCCGCCAGGCCACGCGCGAAGCGCGCCTCGCCGCGGCCGACGACGTAATCGACAACGACAACGTATCGCTCGAAGCGCTCAGGGCGCAAGTCGACGCGCAGCATCGCGTGTATCTGTCGCTCGCCGGCGCATGAGGCCGACGCGTCGTTCAGCAAACCCCGATTGAACTTCACGGCCATGCGCCTGCCAAAAGCGCGTTGAAAACCGCCCGCAACAAGTGAAAAAAGTTGCGAATGCGCGCTGAAAAAGTGCGTGATTGCTAGGGTAGTCTCACGGCATTAGAATGTTCTGCATTCCCGTCACCGACCACGCCCGAGGCGAGCCCGCTTGATCCTTTACGAGTATCCCTTCAACGAGCGAATCCGGACGCTATTGCGCCTCGAAGACCTGTTCGAGCGCTTCACGTTCTTTCTGACCCAGGAAGACGCCAGGGAACATCACGTCGCACTGACCACGCTGTTCGAAATCTCAGAGGTTGCGGGTCGCGCGGATCTGAAGTCGGATCTGATGAAAGAGCTCGAACGCCAGCGGCAAACACTGGCGCCGTTTCGCGGCAATCCGGGAATCGAGCAGAACGCGCTTGAGGCCGTACTCGGCGAGATCGAGCAGACCCTGTCGGGGCTTTCGCAGATGCAGGGCAAGACCGGCCAGCATCTTGCGGACAACGAGTGGCTCGCCAGCATCCGCAGCCGCGCAATCATTCCGGGCGGCACCTGCAAGTTCGATTTGCCGTCCTACTACGCGTGGCAGCAGCTTCATCCCGATCAGCGCCGCCAGGACATTGCCAAGTGGGTGACCCCGCTGCTGCCGTTGCGCGACGCGGCCACCATCGTGCTGCGGCTCGCGCGCGAATCCGGCCAGGCGTCCAAGGTCATGGCCATGCAGGGCAGCTATCAGCAAATGCTGTCCGGCCGTTCGTATCAATTGATGCAGGTAAGGGTGGCACCGGAATTGCGCGTGATCCCCGAGGCCAGCGCCAACAAGTACATGCTGTGGGTGCGCTTCACGGTCCAGGACGGCGATCTGCGTCCGCGCGCGGTGGATGTCGACGTACCTTTCCAGCTTACGCTCTGCAGCCTGTAATCGCGCTCGCAAGCGCCTGTCACGCTTAACCCGCTTGAACCTGGCCTTGCCTGGCCGATCCGAACCGAAGGGGCGCGCCTTTAAAGCGGCGAAAAATGCCCCTATATTCGTTACTTGTTCCGTTTGCGATTAACTGCCTGACCGTATGCCTACTGTCGTCAAATGCCCTACTTGCGGAAAGGACGTCCGCTGGACACCTGAAAACCGCTTCCGTCCCTTCTGCTCCGACCGCTGCAAGCAGATCGATCTCGGCGCCTGGGCCACTGAGAAGTATAAGATCGGTGGATCCGAGCAGGAAGCGTCGTCGGACGAGACGCCTGGCGGGGATTACACGCCGCACTGAGCGCGGCCCGCTGTCCGGGTCGCGCGGGCTGGTGCTGCTAACGCAGCGCCCGTTGCCGCGCGCCCGTCTTCTTTCGTTTCAGTTCTTCTTCTCGGCCGCGAGCCATTCCAGCACTGGAATGGTCGCCGGCAACAGCGGCTCGACATTCGCGGGCAGCGTCTGCCAGACAAAAGCCTGACCTTCGCGGCCGTGCGGCTCGCCGGACCACTGCGTCACCTTGCAGAAAAAAAGCCGCACATAGGCGTGCGGGTAGTCGTGTTCGAGCGTATGCCAGAGGTGGCTCACCTTAACGTCGATACCCAGTTCCTCGTGCAGTTCACGAGCGAGCGCGGCCTCGACCGACTCGCCCGCTTCCAGCTTGCCGCCCGGAAACTCCCAGTACCCTTCGTACGGCTTGCCGGAGGGGCGCTGCGCGAGCAGATAGCGCCCATCGGGCTGAACCAGCACGCCGACGGCAACTTCCGTCACCTTGCGGCCGGCGGCGTTCTTCTGCGTGTCGTCGCTCATGCCGAGGCTCACGCTGAGGTCTTGCGGCCGGACCAGTCGCGCGCGAACTGCCACGCGACACGTCCTGAACGCGAGCCGCGCTCCAGCGCCCACACCAGCGCGTCGCCGCGCGCCGCTTCCACTTCGGCGTCGTCGCAACCGAAATGCCGCAGCCAGTGGCCGATGATCGACAAGTAGTCGTCCTGTTTGAACGGATAGAAGCTGACCCACAGCCCGAAACGCTCGGACAGCGAGATTTTCTCTTCCACCAGTTCGCCGGGGTGAATCTCGCCGTCCGACGTGTGCTTGTACGTCTCGTTGTCGCTCATATACTCGGGCAACAGATGGCGGCGGTTCGACGTCGCGTAAATCAGCACGTTGTCCGACTGCGCGGCGATCGAGCCGTCGAGCGCGACCTTCAGCGCCTTGTAGCCCGACTCGCCGTCTTCGAACGACAGGTCGTCGCAAAACACCACGAAGCGCTCCGGCCGCTGCGCGATCAGGTCGACGATATCGCCGAGGTCGTGCAGATCGTCCTTGTCCACTTCGATCAGACGTAGGCCGTCTTTCGCATACGCGTTCAGGCAGGCCTTGATCAGCGACGATTTGCCGGTGCCGCGCGCGCCCGTCAGCAGCACGTTGTTGGCCGGCTGCTTATGCACGAATTGACGCGTGTTCTGCTCGATCAGGCCTTTCTGGCGATCGATGTTCTGCAGATCGTCGAGCGTGATCGCCGAGATGGCCGGCACCGGCTGCAGGTAGCCGCGACCCTGGCGCTTACGCCAGCGAAACGCGACCGCGGCCGACCAGTCGATCTGCGGCGCGGCGGGCGGAAGCATGGCCTCCAGGCGGACGAGCACGGCTTCGGCTCGGGTCAGAAACTGTTCGAGTTTGTCCATGACTATGAGGTAAGCGGCCAGCAGGCCGCGTTAAAACCCTGATGAGGAACCTGGTTACGAACGATAGTCGGCGTTGATACTCACGTAGTCGTGCGACAGGTCGCAAGTCCAGATCGTGGCTTGCGCATCGCCGCGCCCGAGTACGACACGAATGCCGATCTCGCTCTTTTTCATGACGCGCTGGCCGTCTTCTTCACGGTAGGCCGGATTGCGGCCGCCGGCAGTCGCAACCAGCACGTCGTCGAGATACAGATCGATCTTGCCGACGTCGAGATCGTCCACGCCGGCATAGCCGATGGCCGCCAGAATGCGGCCGAGATTCGGGTCCGATGCATAGAAAGCCGTCTTCACGAGCGGCGAGTGGCCGATCGCATACGCGATCTGGCGGCATTCGCCGACGCTCGACCCGCCTTCGACATGCACGGTCATGAATTTGGTCGCGCCTTCGCCGTCGCGCACGATCAGTTGTGCGAGGGTCTGGGCGACCTCGGTCACCGCGTCGCGCAGCGCTGCATAAGCGGGCGAGTCGGTGGACGTGATCGCCGGCAGGCTCGATTTGCCCGACGCGATCAGGATGAACGAATCATTGGTCGACGTATCGCCGTCGATCGTAATGCAGTTGAACGAGCGGTCTGCCACGTGCCTGACCAGCGCATCGAGCACCGGCTGGGCGACGGCGGCGTCGAACGCGAGAAAGCCGAGCATGGTCGCCATGTTCGGCCTGATCATGCCGGCGCCCTTGCTGATGCCGGTCAGCGTGACCGTGTGACCCTCGATCGTGACCTGGCGCGAGGTGGCCTTGGGCAGCGTGTCCGTGGTCATGATCGCCTGCGCGGCGTCGTACCAGTTCGCTTCCTTGCGATTCGCCAGCGCAGCCGGCAGCCCAGCCTTCAGACGATCGACCGGCAGCGGCTCCAGAATCACGCCCGTCGAAAACGGCAGCACCTGTTCCGGCGTGATGTCCGCCAGACGCGCGAGCTCCGCGCAGGTTTCGCGCGCCGCCACCAGGCCCGGTTCGCCCGTGCCCGCGTTCGCGTTGCCGGTATTGATCACCAGCGCGCGAATCGGCTTGCCGCCCGCGCGCACGCGGTCCAGATTCTCGCGGCACACGGTGACGGGCGCCGCGCAAAAACGGTTCTGCGTGAACACGCCGCCGACCGTGGCGCCTTCGCCCACGGAAATGACGAGCACGTCCTTGCGGTTCGGCTTGCGGATATTCGCCTCCGCCCAGCCGAGCGAAACGCCGGCGACGGGATGGAGTTGAGCGGGATCGATCGAGGGGAAATTGACAGCCATGGTCGCGACCTGTCGAAGAAAATGCCGGCAGGCGCCGGCATCGAGGGAAACGGAAACTGATGGCCCGGGCATGCTGCCGGACCACCGCGAAATCGGGACAAGCTACCGCGCAAAAACGACGCGGCGCGCCTCGCAGCGCGCCGCCTTCGGCATTACACGATCTTGCCGTGGCACTGCTTGTACTTCTTGCCGCTGCCGCACGGGCACGGGTCGTTACGGCCGACCTTCGGCACGTTGTCCGCGCTCATGTTCGCTGCGGCCGCCTGCGACGAGCCGTGGCTCATCGCGTCGCCGATCATGGCGGCGGTGGCCGCCTCCGCGGCGACCGGCGCCGCCGCAGCGGCTTCGGCGAATTCGGCGTGACGGAACTCGACGTTCTCCAGGTGGCTGCCCTGCTCTTCCAACTGTTCGGCGGCCTGTTCCAGCTGTTCCGGCGACTGGATCTGCACGTTCATCACCACGCGGGTGACTTCGAGCTTCACGGCGTCGAGCATCGCGGCGAACAGTTCGAACGCCTCGCGCTTGTATTCCTGCTTCGGGTTCTTCTGCGCATAGCCGCGCAGATGGATGCCCTGGCGCAGATGGTCGAGCGCGGCCAGATGTTCGCGCCAGCTACGGTCCAGCGTTTGCAGCATGATCGAGCGCTCGAACGCGCTGAACGACTCGCGGCCGACCAGTTCGACCTTCGCTTCGTACGCTTCGTCTGCCGCGGCTTCAACCGCTTCGAGAATCTCGTCGGCGCTGATCGAGTTCGACTCGTTGATCATTTCCTGGATCGCGAGGTCGAGCTGCCACTCGTTGCGCAGCACTTCCTCCAGCTCGGGCACGTCCCACTGCTCTTCAATGCTGCCGGCCGGCACGAACTGGTGGACGATATCGGCGATCACGCTCTGGCGCATCGCGCCGATCGTTTCGGTGATGTCGTTCGCTTCGAGCAATTCATTGCGCTGCTGGTAGATCACCTTGCGCTGATCGTTCGACACGTCGTCGTATTCGAGCAATTGCTTGCGAATGTCGAAGTTGCGCGCTTCGACCTTGCGCTGCGCCGACTCGATGGAGCGCGAGACGATGCCGGCCTCGATCGCTTCGCCTTCCGGCATCTTCAGGCGTTCCATGATCGCGCGCACGCGGTCGCCGGCGAAAATGCGCAGCAGCGGGTCTTCCAGCGACAGATAGAAGCGCGACGAACCCGGGTCGCCCTGACGGCCGGCACGGCCGCGCAACTGGTTGTCGATCCGGCGCGACTCGTGACGCTCGGTGCCGATGATGTGCAGGCCGCCCGCGGCCTTCACCTGATCGTGCAGCGCCTGCCATTCGTCGTGCAGCTTCTGGATACGGCGCCGCTTTTCGTCTTCCGGCAGCGTTTCGTCCAGTTCGAGGAACGACGCCTGCTTTTCCGCATTGCCGCCGAGCACGATGTCCGTACCGCGACCGGCCATGTTGGTGGCGATCGTAATGCGCTTCGGACGGCCGGCTTCGGCGACGATCTCGGCTTCACGCGCGTGCTGCTTGGCGTTCAGCACTTCGTGCGGCAAACCGGCCTGCTTCAGCAGATGCGACAGCAACTCGGAGTTTTCGATCGACGTAGTACCGACCAGCACCGGCTGACCGCGCTCATAGCAATCGCGAATGTCGCGGATCACCGCGTCGTAGCGTTCCTTGGCGGTCTTGTAGATCTGATCCTGCTTGTCGATCCGCTTGGGCGGACGGTTGGTCGGGATCACGACCGTTTCGAGCCCGTAGATCTCGTTGAATTCGTAGGCTTCGGTATCCGCCGTGCCGGTCATGCCGGACAGCTTCGCGTACATGCGGAAGTAGTTCTGGAACGTGATCGACGCGAGCGTCTGGTTCTCGCTCTGGATCTTGACGTGTTCCTTCGCCTCGACAGCCTGGTGCAGGCCGTCCGACCAACGGCGGCCCGACATCAGGCGGCCGGTGAATTCGTCGACGATCACCACCTCGCCGTTCTGCACGACGTAATGCTGGTCCTTGAAGAACAGCGTGTGCGCGCGCAGCGCGGCGTACACGTGGTGCATCAGCGTGATGTTCTGCGGCGCGTACAGGCTTTCGCCCTCGCCGATCAGACCCCACTCGGAGAGCAGGCGCTCGGCCTTTTCGTGGCCCGATTCCGTGAGGAACACCTGGCGGCCTTTTTCGTCCAGCGTGTAGTCGCCCGGCTTTTCTACGCCGGTGCCGTCCGCTTTCTCTTCGCCGATCTGGCGCTCCAGCAGCGGCGGCAGCGCGTTCATGCGCACGTAGAGCTCGGTGTGATCTTCGGCCTGGCCGGAGATGATCAGCGGCGTGCGGGCTTCGTCGATCAGGATCGAGTCGACCTCGTCGACCACCGCGAAATTCAGGGCTCGCTGCACGCGCGCGTCGGTCTCGTAGACCATGTTGTCGCGCAGGTAGTCGAAGCCGAATTCGTTGTTCGTGCCGTAGGTGATGTCCGCCGCGTAGGCTTCCTGCTTCGCGGCGTGATCCATCTGCGACAGATTGATACCGACCGACAGACCGAGGAAGTTGTACAGCCGCGCCATCCATTCGGCGTCGCGCTGGGCCAGGTAGTCGTTGACCGTGACGACGTGCACGCCGCGGCCCGACAACGCGTTCAGGTACACCGGCAGCGTGGCGACGAGCGTCTTGCCCTCGCCCGTGCGCATTTCGCCGATCTTGCCGTAGTGCAGAACCATGCCGCCGATCAGCTGCACGTCGAAGTGGCGCATTTTCAGCACCCGCTTGCTGGCTTCGCGGCACACCGCGAAGGCTTCGGGCAGGAGCTTGTCGAGCGACTCGCCGCTCGCGACGCGCTGGCGGAATTCACCCGTTTTGCCGCGCAGTTGGTCGTCCGTCAATTGCTCGATCTGCGGCTCGAGCGCATTGATCGCCGCGACGGTCTTTTGATATTGCTTGACTAGCCGCTGGTTGCGGCTGCCAAAAATCTTCTGTAGAAAACCGGTGGTCATCGGATCGGTGTCTGCGTCGCGGCTTCGGCTGGGTCGCGCCGTGCAATTCGTGCACGTGCGCTCCGGGGGTCAGAAGGGCCTCGGCGGCTTAGTCCAAGAGTGAATTCGAATCGCGCATTTTAGCACGCGCCCCCGCCCACGCCTGTGTCAGCAATGAGACGGCGGCAGGGCATCCGAAGCCCGCAGCAGCGCGCCCGGAGAGTGCGCATGAGGCGGGTCCGCGTGCATCCCGCGCGGTACAATCGCGGCGTGAACGCGCATAGGGTGCGAACACGCCGCTACCCATCGAAAATGAGCCGTTTTCCTTCCTTTTCAAGGCCGCCGCCCAAGCAGTTCAAGGCGCGCCGCCCGCAGCCGGTCGCCGAAGTGCTCAATCGCACGGATGCGTTCGCGGCCCTGCGCGCGGGCGTCGAGCAGATTGCGGCGCTGGAAAAGGACCTGCGCGCGCTGCTGCCCGACTATCTGGCAACGAGCGTCGAGCCCAGCTTTATCAAGGAAGGTGTGCTCGCCCTGTTTGCCGGCCATAACGCGCTGGCGGCACGGCTTCGGCATCTGGAGCCGCGGCTGTTGTCGGATCTGCAGCAGCGCGGCTGGCCCGTCAATGCACTGCGGATTCGGGTGCGGCCGCAACCGGTCAAGGAACCGCCGCCGGTCAAGCAGGCCCGCATGACGCCGGCCGGCGCGGATGCGCTCCACGCGCTGAGCGAATCGCTGGCGCCGTCGCCTTTGCAGGAAGCCCTGGCGAAAATGGCGGCCCGGCATCGGAGAAATCGCTAGGCAGAAAAAAAGCGGCCCGACTGGGCCGCTTGCTTTTCATCCGCTTGTTTCGGAAATTTCGCCGGAAGGCGTCAGGCGAAAGCCGTCTGCGTTTCGTAGGCAAAGCCGCGCGGTGCCTTCTGCGTGTCGTCGAAGGTGACGATTTCGTACGAATCTTCGTGCGCCAACAGCTCCCGCAGCAGCGCGTTGTTCAGGCCGTGGCCGGACTTGTACGCGGTGTACGACGCCAGCAACGGATGCCCGACCACATACAGATCGCCGATCGCGTCGAGCATCTTGTGTTTCACGAACTCGTCGTCGTAGCGCAAGCCGTCGTTGTTCAGAATGCGGTACTCATCCAGCACGATTGCGTTGTCCATGCTGCCGCCGCGCGCAAGACCCAGTTCGCGCATCATTTCCACTTCATGCGCAAAACCGAACGTGCGGGCACGCGCGATCTCGCGCACATACGACGTATTGGCAAAATCCACTTCCAGCGCCTGGCCGGTTTTATCCACAGCCGGGTGACGGAAATCGATCGTGAATTTGAGCTTGAAACCGAAATACGGATCGAGACGCGCGAATTTATCGCCGTCGCGAATCTCCACCGGCTTGGTGACCTTGATGAATTTCTTCGCCGCGTTCTGCTCTTCAATACCTGCAGATTGAATCAGAAACACGAACGAACCGGCACTGCCGTCCATGATGGGAATTTCTTCGGCGGTGACGTCGACATACAGGTTGTCGATGCCAAGACCGGCGCAGGCGGACATCAGATGCTCGATGGTCGAGACGCGCGCGCCGTCTTTCTGCAAGACAGAAGCCAGACGCGTATCGCCAATCGCCATCGCCGACGCGGGAATGTCGACCGGCGTGGCCAGATCCACGCGCGAAAACACGATGCCCGTATCCGGCCCCGCCGGACGGAGCGTCAGTTCGACTTTACGGCCCGAGTGCAGACCAATGCCGACTGTCTTGACGATTTGTTTGATAGTGCGCTGCTTCAACATGGTGATCTTCTATTCGATTGAAAATCCCAATCGGGACTTTTTATTCCATAGCGCGGAGTATACTCCAATACCCTAAAGAGCGTCTTTGCGCGGAACGTATCAATCTGTTTCGCTGCGTTACCCTTGGGCGCCCGTCAGGGGAAGCGTGACGGGCCGATGTCCCGGAACGGAGGCGTTTCCGGTCATCGGCCCGCGTAACGGCCTGTCACAAAAGCGTCTTATCGGCCGTTGCCCTGGCACAACGCGCAAAGCGTATGCCCAAGGTGAAGGCCGCGACGCCAACGTGCCTAGCTCAACGTGGCGAGAATACTCCCTGCATCGCTGACTTCGAATTTGCCGGCAGCCTCGACGTTCAACGTCTTGACCACGCCGTCGTCGACCACCATCGCGTAGCGCTGGGAACGGATTCCCATGCCGCGCGCCGACAAATCCTGCTCGAGACCGAGCGCTCGCGTGAAAGCCGCACTGCCGTCCGCCATCATGCGCACCTTGCCCGAGGCGTGCTGATCGCGTCCCCACGCGCCCATTACGAACGCGTCGTTGACGGACACGCACCAGATTTCGTCGATGCCGAGAGCGCGCAACTGCCCGGCATGCTCGACATAACCCGGTACATGTTTGGCTGAACAGGTCGGCGTGAACGCGCCCGGCAATCCGAAGATCACCACACGCTTGCCCGCCGTCTGCTCGCGCACGTCGAAGCTGTTAGGCCCGATCGTGCAGCCCGCCCGCTCGTCTTCGATCAACTCGAAGAGCGTTGCGTCGGGCAGCTTGTCACCTGTCTGAATCATGCTCAGTCCTTTGCATCGATGCGAAGCACGCTCGCACGTCGTCGTGTCGCAGTGAAAAACCGGCATGAACCCCACTACACGTTCCGCCGCCCGGCGACAGTCGCCCACTCCGCTTCGCGAATCCGAAGAGGGCAGTTGTCCTTGTCGCGAATCCTCAAAGATACGCGACTTGTTCGCCGTTCACCCGCCACGCTCGTGCACTCGTCCGCCAGCGCCAGAATCGGCGCGGCAACGAAAGCCTGCCCGTGCGCTCAGTCCGCCTGCTTGCGCAGGAATGCCGGAATGTCGTACGTGTCGACGCCCTTTTCCTGGAGCGCCTGCACATGCGAAGCGGCCGTATCGCGCGACGTGCGCCACACTGCCGGCGTATCCAGCGCACCGTAATCGGCGGTGCTGGCGTGCGCCGACTGCGGTGCGTACGCAGCGTGCGCGTTGACCGGCTGGTTGTCGGTGCCGGTGCGCAGCAGCGTCATCGGTGCCGATTGCTGCTTCTTCGCCGCACGGCCCAGACCCGTTGCCACGACCGTCACGCGCAGCGCGTCGCCCATTGCATCGTCGTACACCGCGCCGAAAATCACGGTGGCATCTTCCGCAGCATAGCTCTTGATGGTGTTCATCACTTCGCGCGTTTCCGACAGACGCAGCGAACGGCTCGACGTGATGTTGACCAGCACGCCACGCGCACCCGACAGATCCACCCCTTCCAGCAGCGGGCTGGCGACAGCCTGCTCGGCGGCCAGACGCGCGCGATCGACGCCGGCAACCGTCGCCGTGCCCATCATTGCCTTGCCCTGCTCGCCCATCACCGTCTTCACGTCTTCGAAGTCGACGTTCACCAGACCGTCGACGTTGATGATTTCCGCGATGCCGGCAACTGCGTTGTTCAGAACGTCGTCTGCGCACTGGAAGCACTTGTCCATCTCGGCGTCATCGCCCATCACCTCGAACAGCTTGTCGTTCAGAACGACGATCAGCGAGTCGACGTGATCCTCCAGTTGCTGCGAACCGGCTTCCGCGACGCGCATCCGCTTGCCGCCTTCGAATTCGAACGGCTTGCTGACCACGCCAACGGTCAAGATACCCATTTCCTTGGCGATCTGCGCGACCACGGGTGCTGCGCCCGTGCCCGTGCCGCCGCCCATGCCGGCCGTGATGAAGACCATGTGCGCGCCGCGCAGTGCGTCGGCGATGCGCTCACGGGCTTCTTCCGCTGCGGCGCGGCCCATTTCCGGCTTCGCGCCGGCGCCCAGACCCGTGTTGCCGAGCTGGATCACCGCGGAGGCGCGCGAACGCGACAGCGCCTGCGCGTCCGTGTTCATCACGATGAAGTCGACGCCTTGCACGCCTTTGTTGATCATGTGCTGAACGGCATTGCCGCCAGCGCCACCTACTCCGATCACCTTGATGATGGTGCCGTTCGTTTCGGTTTCCAGCATTTGGAAATCCATGATGCCTCCGTCAAGATAAAAAATTACAGCCACTCGGCCGTTATTCGGCGGGAGATCGGGCAACCTCCTGTCGCGCGCTGGCCGCCGGCACCAGCGCGTATTCCTAAAACCCGTTCGAAACCTGTTCTGTGCAGCGATACAGCGAATGCTTTAGAAGTTGCCGAGGAACCAGTCCTTCATGCGCGTGAACACCTGGCCCATCGAGCCCGACTGCACGGCGACCTTGCGGCCGCGCATGCGTTGCGAGCGCCCTTCGACGAGCAGGCCCATCGCCGTCGAGTAGCGCGGATTGCGCACCACGTCGGCGAGACCGCCCGCGTATTCCGGCACGCCGATCCGCACCGGCTTCAGGAAAATGTCCTCACCGAGCTCGACCATGCCGAGCATCATCGACGCGCCGCCGGTCAGCACCACGCCGGAGCTCAGCAGTTCCTCGTAACCCGACTCGCGCACCACCTGCTGCACGAGCGAAAACAGTTCTTCGACACGCGGCTCGACCACCGCCGCCAGCGCCTGGCGCGACAGCGTGCGCGGGCCGCGCTCGCCGAGTCCCGGCACTTCGATCATTTCGTCCGGATCGGCCAGCGCCTGCTTGGCGATGCCGTAATCCACCTTGATGTCTTCCGCGTCCGGCGTGGGCGTGCGCAGCGCCATCGCGATGTCGCTCGTGATCTGGTCGCCGGCGATCGGAATCACCGCCGTATGCCGGATCGCGCCTTCGCTGAAAATCGCGATGTCCGTCGTGCCGCCGCCGATATCCACCAGCACCACGCCGAGTTCTTTTTCGTCTTCCGTCAGCACCGCGAGCGACGAAGCGAGCGGCTGCAGGATCAGATCGTTCACTTCGAGCCCGCAGCGGCGCACGCACTTCACGATGTTCTGCGCCGCGCTCACCGCGCCGGTGACGATATGCACCTTCACTTCGAGGCGAATGCCGCTCATGCCGATCGGCTCGCGCACATCTTCCTGCCCGTCGATGATGAATTCCTGCGTCAGGATATGCAGCACCTGCTGATCGGTCGGGATGTTGATCGCCTTCGCCGTTTCGATCACGCGCGCCACGTCCGTCTGCGTGACTTCCTTCTCCTTGATCGCGACCATGCCGCTGGAATTGAAGCTGCGGATATGGCTGCCGGCAATCCCGGTAAATACGTTCGTGATCTTGCAGTCGGCCATCAGCTCGGCTTCTTCGAGCGCGCGCTGAATGGACTGCACGGTGGCCTCGATATTCACCACCACGCCTTTCTTGAGCCCCTTCGATTCGCTCTGGCCGAGGCCGATCACCTCGTAGTGACCTTCGCCCTTCAACTCGGCGACGATGGCCACGACCTTCGACGTCCCGATGTCGAGGGCGACCAGCAGATCTTTATAGTCTTTACTCATAGCGTGCTCATTGCGTGTGATGTCCGTTTACTTCTTGCCCTTGTCGGGTTCGGTGATAAAGCGCATCCCTGCCGCGCGAATCGCGAAACCGTTCGGATAGCGCAAGTCCGCATACTCGATATCCTTTCCCCAACGTTGCGTCACCGCGTTCCACGCCGCAGTCAGCCGGCGGCTCCGATCGAGTAGCGTGTCCTGATTGCGCTCGCGCCCAAGTTCCACCTGCGTGCCGTTCGAGAGCTTCACCGTCCACGCGTAGCGCGGCGACAGCGTCACTTCTTCAGGCGTCGCGCCCAACGGCGCAAACCATTTCTGGAAGTCGTGATACCGCGCGACCACCTCTTTTGCCGTGCCGTCCGGACCGTCGAACGCGGGCAGATCCTCTTCGAGCTCGCCCTGATTCGCGGTGAACAACTCGCCGTCGACGCTCACCAGCTGATCGCTGCCCCACGTCCCCAGCGGTTTGTACTCTTCGAGCGTGACAGCCAGCGCATTCGGCCAGACGCGCCGCACGCTCGCATGACGCACCCACGGCATCTGCTCGAACGCCTGACGCGCCACGTCGAGATCCACCGTAAAAAAGTTGCCCTTCAAACGCCCCACGACACCCGCGCGCACCGTCGGCGAATTGATGTGCTCGGTGTCGCCGTCGATCTGGATTTGGCGCAGCGCGAAATTCGGACGCTGGATCAGCCAGTAACCGCCTGCCGCCAGCAGCACAAGCACCAGCAACACATGCAATGCGTTGGAGGCGAAATTGAGCTGGCGAACGTTGTTCCACATGGTGTTGCTTTTGGGTCGCCCCGGTTAGTCCTTGAGCGTCAGCGCCAACACGGCGACAACGAGTTCCTGATAACTGATGCCCACCGCTCTCGCCGCTTTCGGCGGCAGCGAGTGATCGGTCATGCCGGGCGCCGTGTTCACTTCGAGGAAATACGGGTTGCCGTCGGCGTCGAGCATGAAATCCGCGCGGCCCCAGTCGGTGCAGCCGAGCACGTCGAAGGCACGGCGCGCCAGCACTTTCAGACGCGCCTCCTCGTCCGCCGTCAGACCGCACGGAATCAGATACTGCGTGTCGTTCGCGATGTACTTCGCGTGGTAATCGTAAAACTCGCCGGCCGGCACGATGCGGATCACCGGCAAATCCAGATTGCCGGCGATGCACGCGGTGTATTCGCCGCCGCCTTCAATACTCTTTTCGACCACCACGATCCTGTCGAACTTCACTGCTTCGATCAACGCGGCGGGCAGCGCGTCTGCGCTTTTCACCTTGATTACCGCGACGCTCGAACCTTCGCTCGCCGGCTTCACGAAAAGCGGCAAACCGAGCTTCGCGACGATCTCCTTGGCGCGCGCTTCGTAGTCGTCGCCGCGCAGCACGGCTTCGAACGGCGGCGTCGGAATACCGAGTTGCTGCCACACGAGCTTGGTGCGGAACTTGTCCAGACCGAGCGCCGAGCCGAGCACGCCGCTGCCCGTGTAGCGGATGCCGTAAAAATCGAGCGCGCCCTGGATCTGGCCGTTCTCGCCGTAGCCGCCGTGCAGCGCGTTGAACGCGCGCACGAAGCCCTCTTCCTTCAATGCGGCGAGCGGACGCTCGGCCGGATCGAACGGATGCGCGTCGATGCCGGCGTCGCGCAGACCTTGAAGCACGAGACGCCCGGAATTGAGCGACACCTCGCGCTCGGCGGAATTACCGCCGAGCAGCACTGCCACCTTGCCGAACTGTTTGGGGTCGATACTGCTCATCTCACTCACACCTTTGTTTCCTGCGCGAGGCGAGCCGGCACACCGCCGATCGAACCTGCGCCCATCGTGATCACCACATCGCCGTCGCGCACTATCGCCGAGAGCGCGTCCGGCACTTCATCCACCGTATCGACAAACACCGGTTCGACCTTGCCTGCCACCCGCAGCGCACGCGCGAGAGCGCGGCCGTCCGCGGCGACGATCGGCGACTCGCCGGCCGAATAGACTTCGGTCAGCACCAACGCGTCGACGGTCGACAGCACTTTCACAAAATCTTCGAAGCAGTCACGCGTACGCGTGAAGCGGTGCGGCTGGAATGCCAGCACCAGACGCCGGCCCGGAAATGCGCCGCGCGCCGCCGCCACCGTGGCCGCCATTTCGACCGGGTGATGACCGTAGTCGTCGACCAGTGTGTACGCGCCGTTCGTGCTGCCTTCGCTGAACACCGGCACCTCGCCGTAGCGCTGGAAGCGTCGGCCCACGCCGTTGAAATCCGCCAGCGCTCGCTGGATATCGGCATCTTTCACTTCAAGTTCAGTCGCAATGGCAATGGCGGCCAAAGCGTTCTGCACGTTGTGCTCGCCCGGCAGGTTCAGCACGATGTCGAGCGGCGCCGCGTCTTCGCGCATCGCCGTAAAATGCATCTTGCCGTCGCGTGCCTGTACGTTCACCGCGCGCACCTGCGCGTCCGGCGCGAAGCCGTAGCGGATGATCGGCTTCGACACGAACGGCAGGATTTCCTTCACGTTCGGATCGTCGACGCACAGCACCGCGATGCCGTAGAACGGCAGACGGTGCGTGAATTCGATGAACGCCTGCTTGAGCCGCGCGAAGTCGTGGCCGTAGGTGTCCATGTGATCGGCGTCGATGTTCGTGATGACTTCGATCACCGGGAACAGATTCAGGAACGACGCGTCCGACTCGTCGGCTTCCGCGACGATGAAGTCGCCCGTACCGAGCCGCGCATTCGCGCCCGCGCTGATCAGCCGGCCGCCGATCACGAAGGTCGGGTCGAGTCCACCGGCGGCGAGCACGCTCGCCACCAGCGAGGTGGTCGTGGTCTTGCCGTGCGTGCCGGCAATTGCAATGCCCTGCTTCAGGCGCATCAGTTCCGCGAGCATCACCGCACGCGGCACGATCGGAATGCGGCGATGGCGCGCGGCCAGCACTTCCGGATTGTCACTACGCACCGCGGTAGAAACGACTACCGCGTTCGCGCCTTCAATGTTCTCCGCAGCGTGACCGATCGCGATGCGCGCGCCGAGTGCGGCGAGGCGATCGGTAATCGCGTTGCTCGTCAGATCCGAGCCGCTCACCTGATAGCCGAGGTTGACCAGCACCTCCGCGATGCCGCTCATGCCGACACCGCCGATGCCGACAAAGTGAATGTGTTTGACGATGTGTTTCATTGCTTTCCTTCTGGGCTCGCGCCCGAAATCGAACCCGCCACGGTCGCGCAAATCTGCGCGACCTGTTCCGTGGCGTCGGGTTTCGCGAGCGAGCGCGAACGCTCCGCCATCTCCGCGAGGGTCTCCCGCGTCTGGCTGCGCAACCAGTCAGCGAGGGTTTCCGCCGACAGGTCGCGTTGCTGCACGACCAGCGCCGCGCCGTTGTCGGCGAGGAACGCTGCATTAGTGGTTTGATGATCGTCTACTGCATACGGGAACGGCACGAAAAGCGCCGCCACGCCCACTGCCGAAATCTCGGACACCGTCATCGCGCCGGACCGGCAGATCACCAGGTCCGCGTTCGCGTAGGCGCTCGTCATGTCGTCGATGAACGGCACGAGTTCGACGTCGGCGCCCGCTTGCAAACCCGCTGCCGCGTAGTTCTCGCGCAGCGCTTCAATGTGCTTCGCGCCCGCCTGATGCACGATGCGCGGCCGTTCGTTCGGCGCCAGCAAAGCCACCGCGCGCGGCACGACTTCATTCAATGCCGCCGCGCCCAGACTGCCGCCCACCACCAGCACATTCAACGGACCGCTGCGCTGCGCGTAGCGTGCTTTGGGTGCAATTGCGCCCGCAAGTTCCGCACGAATCGGATTTCCTGTCCATTCGCCGTGCGGCAGTGCATTCGGGAATGCAACCAGCACGCGTTTAGCGACTTTCGCGAGCACCTTGTTCGCCAGACCGGCAATCGAATTCTGTTCATGCAGCACCAGCGGACGGCCGCTCAACGCGGTCATCAAACCGGCCGGAAACGTGATGTAGCCGCCCATGCCGAGCACCACATCCGGCTTCACGCGGCGCAGCACGCTGAGGCTTTGCGTGCAGGCACGCAGCAGATTCAGCGGCAGCATCAGCTTGGTTTTCAGGCCCTTGCCGCGCAGGCCGCCAAAGCGCACGTATTCCATCGGGATGCCGTGCTTCGGCACCAGCGTCGCTTCCATGCCCGCGGGATTGCCGAGCCATACGACCTTCCAGCCCCACGCCTGCATCAGATGAGCGACCGCGAGCCCCGGGAACACGTGTCCCCCGGTGCCACCGGCCATCACCATCAGCGTGCGTTGCGGCAGAGCGGTCATACTTTCCCTCCGCGCATGAGCACCCGGTTCTCATAGTCGACGCGCATCAGCACAGCCACCGCGACGCAGTTCAGCAAAATGCCCGAGCCGCCGTAACTGACGAGCGGCAACGTAAGACCTTTGGTCGGCAGCAAACCGAGGTTCACGCCCATGTTGATGAAGGTCTGCGCGCCGAACCAGATGCCGACGCCCTTCGCGACCAGACCCGCGAACGTGCGGTCGAGTGCGAGCGCCTGGCGGCCGATCTCGAACGAGCGGCGCACGATCCAGTAGAACATCAGGATCACGACCAGCACGCCGACAAAACCCAGCTCCTCGCCGATCACCGCGAGGATGAAGTCGGTATGCGCTTCCGGCAGATAGTTGAGCTTCTCGACGCTGCCGCCGAGTCCCACGCCGAACCACTCGCCGCGGCCGAACGCGATCAGCGAGTGCGTCAATTGATAGGCCTTGCCCTGGGCGTAACGGTCGTCCCACGGATCGAGGTACGCGAAAATCCGCTCGCGACGCCACGGCGACGCCCACACCAGCAAACTGAACGTGCCGACCGCGGTGGCGACGAGGCCGCCGAACAGCTTGCCGTTCACGCCGCCGAGAAACAGCACGCCCATTGCGATCGCCGCGATCACCATGAACGCGCCCATGTCCGGTTCGAGCAGCAGCAACGCGCCGACGAGCCCCACGGCGACTGCCATCGGCAAAAAGCCTTTGGCGAAGCTGTGCATGTATTCCTGCTTGCGCACCGTGTAGTTCGCGGCGTAAATCGTTACCGCGAGCTTCATGATTTCCGACGGCTGCATGTTCGTGATGCCGAGCGGAATCCAGCGGCGCGCGCCGTTCACGCCCTTGCCGACGTGCGGGATCAGCACGATCACCAGCGCGGCCAGCGAAATCAGAAACAGCTTTGGCGCGTACTTGTCCCACGTGGCGATCGGAATGCGGAACGACACGACGCCGATTACCGAGCCCATCACCACGAAAATGATCTGGCGCACGAGGAAGGCGTAGTCGCGATACGACGCGTATTTCGGCGAATCGGGCATCGCGATCGACGCCGAATACACCATCACCACGCCGAGTCCGAGCAGCGCGACCACTACCCACAGCAGCGAGTGATCGTAGTCCAGCATGCGCGAGCGCAGCGGACGCACGCCGTTGACGGCGCTCGCGAGACCGCTGCCGCCGCCCGTGCGGCCGCCGACCCGGCCCGCGCCGCCCAAACCGCCTGCGTCGCTGGCTGCAGCCTGACGCGAACCGAAACGTTCCGACCAGCTCATATCATCGTCCCCCGTTCGGCTGCGATCTCTTCCACCGTGCCGCGGAACACCGCGGCGCGGTGCGCGTAACCCTTGAACATGTCGAAGCTCGCGCAGGCCGGCGACAGCAGTACGGCGTCGCCCGGCTGGGCCAGCGCGGCCGCGGCGCGCGTTGCTTCTTCGAGCGTGGCGTGGTCCGTCATCGCGATACCGGTGTCTTCCAGCGCGGCGCGAATCTGCGGCGCGTCACGGCCGATCAGCATCACAGCGCGGCACCAGCGCATGACGGGCGCCGCGAGCGGTTCGAAATCCTGGCCCTTGCCGTCACCGCCGGCGATCAGCACCACACGCTGCGCGAGTCCGTCGAGCGCGGCGACCGTCGCGCCGACATTGGTGCCCTTGCTGTCGTCCACATAGTCGATACCGTCGATCGACGCGATCAATTCCACGCGATGCGGCTCGCCGCGATATTCGCGCAGACCGTGCAGCAGCGACGCGCCCGGCAGGCCGATCGCGCGTGCGAGCGCGTAGGCGGCGAGCGCATTGGCGGCGTTGTGCAAACCCCGAATGCGCAAGGCGTCTGCCGGCATCAGGCGCTTCAGTGCGATGTTCGGCGGCGTCGCCACTTCGTTCTTGCGGCGGCGCTTCGGCGCGGGTTCGTCGCTCGCGTCGCGATCGTGCGCCTCGACCAGCCAGATCATGCCGTTGTCGCGCAGCAAGCCGTAGTCGCCCTCGTTCTTCGGCTCGGTGACGCCGAACGTGACCATCCCGGCTTCGCTGTCTTCGGAAGGCGCGAGCTTCATCACGCGCGAGTCGTCGCGATTCAGCACGCGCACCGTTTGTGTACCAAAGATGCGGCCCTTCGCGGCAGCGTACGCGTCCAGTCCGCCGTGCCAGTCGAGGTGATCCTGGGTGATGTTCAGCACGACCGCCGCGTCAGGCGAAAACGTGTGCGCGGTTTCGAGCTGGAAGCTCGATAGCTCCAGCACCCACACGTCCGGCAACGCGGTGTTGTCGATCGCTTCCGAGAGCTTGTCGAGCAGCGCCGGGCTGATATTGCCCGCCACCGCGACCTTCCTGCCGGCGCGCTCGCACAGCAGGCCGGTCAGGCTCGTAGTCGTGGTCTTGCCGTTCGTGCCGGTGATCGCGATCACTTTCGGCGCATAGCCGCTTTCGCCGAGCGTCTTCAGCGCTTGCGAGAAAAATTCGAGTTCGCCCCACACGGGGATGCCCTGCTCGCGCGCCGCCGCGATCAGCGGCAACAGATCCGCGGCAAGCGGCGACAAACCCGGACTGATGGCGACGAGTTCCACGCCTTCGAGCAGCACCGGCGAAAACGGGCCGCCGACGAATTGTGCGTCGACGCCGTGTGCTTCGAGCGCGGACAGGTTCGGCGGCACTTCGCGCGTATCGGCCGCACGCAGCCGACAGCCGTGCCGCGCGCACCAGCGCGCCATAGCGAGACCGGATTCACCCAGTCCCAGCACGAGCACCATCGGCTTTTGCCGATCCCGAAACTTCTCGCCGAACATCGCCTGCTTCCCCTAATACCTGCTGCTTAACGCAGTTTGAGCGTGGACAAACCAAAGAGACACAACATCAACGTGATGATCCAGAAACGCACGACCACCTGCGTTTCCTTCCAACCGGACAACTCGAAGTGGTGATGCAGCGGCGCCATCTTGAAGAGACGCCGCCCTTCGCCGAACCGGCGTTTGGTGAATTTGAACCAGGTGACCTGCAACATCACGGAGAGCGTCTCCGCGACGAAAATGCCGCCCATGATGAAGAGCACGATTTCCTGGCGCACGATCACCGCGACCGTGCCGAGCGCGCCGCCGAGCGCGAGCGCGCCGACGTCGCCCATGAACATCTGCGCCGGGTGCGTGTTGAACCAGAGGAACGCGAGCCCTGCCCCGCCCATTGCCGAGCAGAAAATCAGCAGTTCGCCCGCCCCGGCGATATGCGGAAACAGCAGGTATTTCGAATAGACCGAGCTACCCATCACGTAGGCGAACACACCGAGCGACGCGCCGACCAGCACCACCGGCATGATCACGAGACCATCGAGACCGTCGGTGAGGTTGACCGCGTTGCTCGCACCGACGATCACCAGATACGTCAGCACGATGAAGCCCCACACGCCGAGCGGATAGCTGATCGATTTGACGAACGGCAGCATCAGGTCGGCATGGGGAGGCAGGCCCATCGAGAGGCCGCTGCGCACCCACGCCATGAACAGGTCATACACGCGCACATTGCTCGCCTCGGACACACTGAACGCGAGGTACACGGCGGCGAACAGGCCGATCACCGACTGCCAGAAGTACTTTTCGCGCGACGACATGCCGCGCGGATCCTTGTAGACCACCTTGCGGTAATCATCGACCCAGCCGATCACGCCGAAACCAAAGGTGACGAGCATTACGATCCAGATGAAGCGATTCGTCAGATCGGCCCACAGCAACGTAGCCACGGCGATGCCGAGCAGAATCAGCACGCCGCCCATAGTCGGCGTGCCGGATTTGACGAGGTGTGTCTGCGGGCCGTCTTTACGGACGGCCTGACCGACTTTCATGGCGGTCAGCTTGCGAATCACCGCCGGGCCGCAGACGAGCCCGATCAGCAGCGCGGTGATGGTAGCCATCACCGCACGGAAAGTCAGATAACTGAACACGCGCAAGAAGCTTGCGTCATTCTGCAGCCATTGCGCCAGCGCCAGTAGCATGCTTCGGTCCTTCTATTTCAATGTGCGGCGGGCGTGCTGCCCGCTGCGTTGGGTTGTGGACTCGTAACGGCGTCCACCACGCGCTCCATCTGCATGAAGCGCGAGCCTTTCACGAGAAGCGTTGCGGCAGGTCCGAAACCGGCCTGCTGCAATTGCGCGACCAGCGTGCCGATGTCGGCGACGTGGTGCGCGTTCGCGCCATACGCGGTGCAGGCGTCGCGCGAGGCGTCACCCATTGCGTATAGCGCGTCGATACCGCGGTCCCTGGCGTATGCGCCGATTTCGCGGTGGAACGCCGGACCGTTGTCGCCGACTTCGCCCATGTCGCCCATCACCAGCACGCGGGGTGCGGGGCGCGAGGCGAGCACGTCGATTGCGGCGCGCATCGAATCGGGATTGGCGTTGTAGGTGTCGTCGATCACGGTTGCACCGGCGAGCGAGCCGAGGACGCCTTGCTTCACCTGCAAGCGGCCCTTTACGGCGCCGAACGATTCGAGACCGCGCCTGATCGCGTCGAGCGAAACGCCCGCGGCCAAAGCGGCGGACGTTGCGGCCAGTGCGTTGTGCGCGTTGTGGTCGCCGAGCACCTGCAGCGTGACTTCGAGCCGGCCTGCCGGCGTGTCGATGCTCAGGACGTTGCCAGCGAACGTGCCTTTTACTGCAGCTTCAGTGGTGCGCTCCGCGGAGTTCAGCGCGAAGTCCATGATGCGGTTGCCGGTTGCGGCCACGCGCCAGATGCTCGCGTAAGCGTCGTCGGCGGGGAACACCGCGACGCCTTCGGGCGACAGCGCATGAATCACGCTCGCGTGTTCCAGCGCGACAGCCTCGACCGTCGCCATGAATTCCTGGTGCTCACGCTGTGCGTTGTTCACGACGGCAACCGTCGGCTCGGCGATTTTCGCGAGCTCGGAGGTTTCGCCCGGATGGTTCATGCCGAGTTCGACCACCGCCAGTTGGTGCGCCGCGTGCAGCCGGAACAACGTGAGCGGCAAGCCGATGTCGTTGTTGAAGTTGCCCGCAGTGGCGAGACGTGCGTCGGCGCCGACCGCAGCCGCGAAGATCGACGCGATCATTTCCTTGACCGTGGTCTTGCCGTTGCTGCCCGTCACGGCGACGAGCGGCATGCTGAACCGGCGGCGCCAGCCGCGTGCGAGCGCACCCAGGCCGACGCGCGTGTCGGCGACTTTGAGCGCCGGTACGTTCCAGTCTTGCGGCGTGCGCGTAACCAGAACAGCGCTCACGTTGCGCACGGCCACGTCCGGCAGAAAGTCGTGCGCGTCGAACCGGTCGCCCTTGATCGCGACAAACAGATCGCCCGGGCCGGCGCTGCGGCTGTCGGTCGAGATGCGTTCAATAGTGACGCTGTCGTCGCCGAGCACGGTTGCGCCCGGGATCAGCGCCGCGGCTTCACGCAGCGAGAACATGCTCATTCGCCACCTCCGCGTGCGTGCGTCGCGCGTGCGGCCAGCGCGAGGCGCGCGTGATCCTGATCGGAGAAAGCGCGTTTCTTACCCATGATTTCCTGTGTTGCTTCATGCCCCTTGCCGGCCAGCACGATGACGTCTTCGCGCGCGGCGCTGCGGATCGCCTGCAGGATCGCACTTGCGCGGTCCTCGATACGGCGCGCCTTCGACGCGTCTTTCATACCCGCCGCGATCTGCTCGATGATCGATTGCGGATCTTCGCTGCGCGGGTTGTCGCTGGTCACCACCACGCCGTCGGCGATCTTCTCGGCAATCGCGCCCATCAGCGGACGCTTGGTGGCGTCGCGGTCGCCGCCGCAGCCGAACATGCAGATCAGTTCGCCGCCGCGCGCGGTTACCATCGGGCGCAGCGCTTCGAGTGTTTTTTCCAGCGCATCCGGCGTGTGCGCGTAATCGATCACGACGAGCGGTTCGTCGTTCTGCAAGCGGCCGCCCAGACGCTGCATGCGGCCGTTCACCGGTTCGAGCTGCGCCAGTTCGGCCAGCGCGGCTTCGAACGGCACGTCGGCGGCGAGCAATGCCCCCAGCACGCCGAGCAGATTGCTCACGTTGAACGCGCCGAGCGTTTGCACTTCGACTTCGGCATCGCCCCAGTCCGAGGTGCTCAGATGGAACGCGGTACCGGTGGCCGTGGCGCGCACATTCGAGGCGAGCAGCAACGCGTCGGCTTGCGGTGCGTCCTGCAGCGCGCCTTGCCCGCTGTCGAGCCCGTACGCGATCGTGCGCGCGTGGCCTTGCGTGCTCGCGAGCAAACGGCGGCCGGCCGCATCGTCGCGATTGATCACCGCCGCACGCAGTTCCGGCCAGGCGAAGAGGCGCGCTTTGGCGGCTTCGTAGGCTTCGAATGTCTGGTGATAGTCGAGATGGTCCTGCGTGAGATTCGTGAATACGGCGATGTCGAACGCCGTGCCGTTCACGCGGCCCTGGTGCAGCGCATGCGACGACACTTCCATCGCTACCGCCTGCGCACCCGCGTCGCGCAATTGCGCAAGGCTGCGTTGCAGTTGCGGCGCGTCGGGGGTGGTGAAACCCGTGTGCACCAGGTGACCCGGCAAACCCGTGCCGAGCGTGCCGATGATCGCGCAACGCGTGCCGAGCGCCGTCAGCGCCGCCGAGATCCACTGGCTGCACGAAGTCTTGCCGTTCGTGCCGGTAATGCCGACCGTGAGCATGCTGTCGCTCGGGTCGTTGTACCAGCCGCTCGCGATCGAACCCGCGAGTTCGTTCAACGCCGGCACGGCGAGCATGTTCGACGGATTGATCGCGCCGCTGAAGCCCTCGGGCTGAACCAGCACGGCGGCGGCGCCACGCTCGATCGCACCCTCGATGAACGGGCGGTTGTCCGCGCCGTCCACCGCGTAGGCGAAAAACGCGTCGCCCGCCGCGAGCGAGCGCGTGTCGGCGTGCAGATGCGCACCTGGCTGCACGTGAGCGTGCAGCCAGGTGAGGGCGTCGGCGATCTGCCGCTGCGCGGGATGCTTCTGACGCAGCGCACTCATCGCACGACTCCCGGATGGCTTCTCGCGTTCGCGGCAATCGTCATCTTCTTCGCGCCGGCGCTGGTGGAGAGTTTCTTGACCGTGGCAGGCGTGGCGGGCGCGGTCGGCGCCGGCGGGGCCGAGTCGTCTGACACCACCATCTGCTTGACCGGCATGTCCGGCGGCACGTTCAGCGAGCGCAGCGTATCGCCGACGATGCTGGAGAACACCGGGCCCGACACCTGACCACCGAAGTGGCTGCCCGCGGTCGGTTCGTCGACCGAAACGGCCACGACGATGCGCGGATTCGGCATGGGCGCCATGCCGACGAACGACGCGCGATATTTGGAGTGGTCGTAGCCGTGCGCGCCGTGCTTGTACGCCGTGCCGCTCTTGCCGCCGACGCGATAGCCCGGCACCGCCGCATCCGGCGAGGTGCCGCCCGGCGCCGTGACGGTTTCGAGCATGGCGCGCACTTCGCGAGCGGTAGTGGGCGCGAAGATCTGCGGGCCGGTGGCCGGCTGATCGCCAGGCGTGCGGAAGATCGACACCGGCATGATCTCGCCGTCATGCGCGATCGCGGTGTAAGCGCGGCCCAACTGGAACAGCGACACCGACAGACCATAGCCGTACGACATGGTGGCCTGCTCGATGCGGCGCCAGCTCTTCCACGGACGCAGACGGCCAGCCGCCGCGCCCGGGAAGCCGACCTTCGGCGCCTGGCCGAGACCGATGCTGGTGTACATGTTCCACATCTCTTCGGGCTTGAGCTGCATGGCGATCTTCGTCGCGCCGATGTTGCTCGACTTCTGGATCACGCCGCCCACGGTCAGCACGCCGAACGCGCTGTCGTCGGTAATCGGCGCGCCGTCGAGCACGAAACGGCCGCCGCCTGTATCAACCAGTGTAGTCGGCGTGACACGGTGCAGATCGAGCGCGAGCGAGACCGTGAACGGCTTCATGATCGAGCCGGGTTCGAACGTGTCGGTCAGGATGCGGTTGCGCAACTGGTCGCCGGTCAGGTGAGTGCGGTCGTTCGGGTTGTACGTGGGGTAATTGACGAGCGCCAGTACTTCGCCGGTGCGCACGTCGATCACCATTGCCGCGCCGGCCTTCGCCTTGAATTTTTCGACGGCCGCCTTCAGGTTCGTATAAGCGATGTACTGAATCTTGCTGTCGATCGAGAGATCCACGTCCTGGCCGTTGTGCGGCACGACCTGCTCGTCCACGTCCTCGATGATGTGGCCCATGCGGTCCTTGATCACGCGGCGGCTGCCCGACACGCCGGCGAGCAGCTTCTGGTCGCCGAGTTCGACGCCTTCCTGGCCTTCGTCTTCCACGTTGGTAAAGCCGATCAGGTGGGCCGTGATCTCGCCTTCCGGATAGAAGCGCTTGTACTCGTCGCGCGAGTAAATGCCGGGAATCTCCAGCGCGGTGACTTTTTCCGCAATGTCCACCGGCACCTGGCGTTTCACGTAGACGAAGTTTTTGTCTTCCGACAACTTGGTGCGCAGTTCCTTGTTCGTCATGCCGAGCAGCTTGCCGAGCGAAGTCAGCTTGTCGGCGCCGAGGTCGTCCGGCACCGATTCGGGAATCGCCCAGATCGCGCGCACCGGCAGACTCGTGGCCAGCACGAGACCGTTGCGGTCGAGAATCTTGCCGCGCGTAGCCGGCAGTTCGAGGCGGCGCTGATAGCGGATTTCACCCTGCTTCTGATAGAACGCGTTGCCCGGGCCCTGAATCCAGAAGGCGCGCGCGGTGAGCGCGACGAACGCCATGAAAAGCATGAACACGACGAGCTTGGAGCGCCACATTGGCAGGCGCACCGACAGGATCGGGTTGGCCGAGAAAGCCACGCTCTTGCGAGCCGACGATTTTTTCATCGCACGCCTCCGCGACGGGTCGCCGCCGGCGCCGATGCGGGGCCGGAAGTCGGGATCGGCGCGTCTTCAGCTTTCACCGCGCCCGGATCGAGCGTGAGGTACTGGGTACGGCCGGTCGTAACCGATTGCATCTTCAGGGAATCAGTGGCGATCTGCTCGATGCGCGAGGTTTTCGACAACGCGCTCTGCTGATACTGAAGTTGCGAATAGTCCTGCTGCAACTGGCGCTCCTGCGATTGAGCGCGCTGCAACTGGATAAAGATCTGGCGCTGCTGATTGGTGGCGTTGACGACCGACAAGGCGCAGCCCATCACGATAATCAGCAGGAAGATATTGAGGCGGTTCATGGTGCGATCCGCTCCGCCACGCGCATCACGGCAGAACGGGCGCGCGGGTTCGCGGCGACTTCAGCGTCGCTCGCGAACACGCGGCCGATGATCTTGAGCGGAGGGCTCGGCAGATCGACTGCGCGAATCGGCAGACGGCGGTCCACCGCCGGCGTACTCGCGTGCGCCTGCATGAATCGCTTGACGATCCGGTCTTCGAGCGAATGAAAGCTGATGACCACCAGCCGCCCCCCTTGCTCCAACAGCGACAACGCCGCTTCTAAAACGACTTGCAGCTCCGCAAGCTCTTGATTGATGTGAATCCGTATAGCTTGAAAGGTGCGGGTTGCCGGATCCTTGCCCTTCTCACGGGTCTTGACGACGTTAGCCACGATTTGGGCAAGCTCGCCCGTGCTGACGAGAGGCCCAAGACGGTCGGACTCTGCCCGGCGAGCAACAAGCGCCTTTGCAATCTGAAAAGCAAACCGTTCTTCCCCATAATCTCGTATCACCTCCGTCAATTCCTGCACCGTGGCCCGCGCCAGCCAGTCAGCCGCCGATTCGCCGCGCGTCGGGTCCATCCGCATGTCGAGCGGGCCGTCGGCGCGAAAGCTGAAGCCCCGCTCCGGATCGTCGACTTGCGGCGACGATACGCCCAGATCCAATAAAACGCCCGACACCCGCCCTACGCCGCGCTCCGCCATTGCGGTGCGCAGTGAAGCAAAACTCTCGTGCACGATGCCAAAGCGCGGATCCGTGATTTGCTGAGCCGTGGCGATGGCGAGCGGGTCTTTGTCGAAAGCGATCAGACGCCCCGACTCACCCAACTTCTCCAACACCAGCCGGCTATGACCACCGCGCCCGAACGTGCCGTCCACATACACGCCGTCCGCGCGCGTGACCAGCGCCTGAACCGCTTCTTCCAGCAGCACCGTGCGATGCTGCAATTCATTTCCCATCGCAGGTGCCATATATGTAAACCGCGATCAGAACGTGAAATCTTTCAAGGCATCGGGCATGCCCTCTGCCATTGCCGCCTGTTCCTTCGCGGTGTATGTCTGTGCATCCCACAACTCGAAGTGACGGCCCATGCCGAGCAAGGTCACTTCTTTTGCCAGCCCGCCGGCCGTGCGCAATTCCGGCGACACGAGCACGCGCCCCGCGCCGTCCATATCCACGTCCATTGCGTTGCCGAGAAAAATGCGTTTCCACCAGGTCGCGTTCATGGGCAGCTTGTCGACCTTGTCGCGAAAGATTTCCCACTCCGGGCGCGGAAAGAGCAACAGGCAGCCGTCCGGGTGCCTGGTGATCGTCACCCGGCCCTCTGCCTGTGTTTGCAGCGCATCCCGATACCGAGAGGGAATAGACATCCGCCCTTTCGCATCGAGCGTCAGCGCCGACGCCCCTTGGAACACTTCGCTCTCCCCTGTGACGCGTTTGCGCCCGCTGCCCGATTCGTGAAAATCTACCCGAAACTGCCTGTGAGATCACACAAAAATACACTTTCTCACACTGTCTCCCACTTTAGAGGAACGCTAAACAGGGGTCAAGGGAGATGCGCGCTTTTGCGACGAATTTTGTTTGTTAGAACAAGGACTTAGCGCGACTCCTTCACGTCAGACATAAAACGGAAAACCGTTATAAATGAATGAGCTAGTGCAACTTGTGAAGGTGATACGTGAAAAGTGCAGGGGAAAGGCGCGGAATGAAAGAGATCGTCAAGCGGGATCGGGAGGTGTCGGCTGGCGTTTCCGGTACTTCAGGCGACGGCGCACGAGGCGCCGTCCCACTTTCGGCGGGTACGTGAGCGGAGCGCTCGAACTGATATCTCGAGCTTAAATGTAATAAGCGGTACGGGTCATGACTTTCGACACGGCGCGCATCAGTCCGCGCACGGGGAACGGCAATTCGATCCCGCCGGCTTCCATTGCGGCCTTGCCATGTTCCACCTCGTCCACCCGCATCTGCTCGACGATCGCGCGCGACTCGCGGTCGGCTTCCGGCAACTGCTCCAGATGACTATCCAGATGCTGCTCCACCTGGCGCTCGGTTTCAGCCATGAAGCCCAGGCTGACACGGTCGCCCATGCGCCCCGCTGCCAGGCCGATTGCCAGCGCGCCGGTGTACCAGAGCGGGTTCAACAGACTGGGACGCGAGTCGAGCGCTTCCAGACGCTTCGCAGTCCATGCGAGGTGATCTTCCTCCTCGATTGCCGCGTGATTGAACACGGCGCGCAACGAAGGCGACCTGGTCGCGAGTTTCTGAGCCTGGTAGAGCGCCTGGGCGCACACCTCGCCGACATGGTTCACGCGCATCAATCCAGCCGAATGCGCACGCTCCGCCGGTGAGAGTTCGGGCGCCGCTTCCGTCACCGCTGATTCTTGCGGCACCGGCAACGGACGGCTCATTCGCGACACGCCAGTCATTGAGCGTAAACCCCGATCAAACTCGCTAATCAACTCGTCCAGAAACATTCAACGCCCCCTTGTTCGCCCACCGCTTCATCGATCCGCCAGGTCCGTGCCATAAGGCTTTACGGCTGAATTCGGACTGTGCGGAAACCTTCGAACCGCGTGAATCAGGCGGCCAATTCCTGATTTTAGACCATGTTGCGTAAACGAAACAGGAGCCTTCCCGCCCCGCTCCTTTTTCTTTGTGCCATGTAGGCCTTTTGTTACATTACGTGCAACTTCTCGCGAAGTTGGACAAGCAAGGCCTCAACGCTAGATAAATATTCGCCTTGTACAAAAGATTCGTAATCCTTGGAGATCATTCGATGAAAAAGTCGCTTCTCGCTCTCGCAGCACTGGGCGCATTCGCAGGCGTCGCACATGCTCAGAGCAGCGTGACCCTGTACGGTATCATTGACGAAGGCTTCAACATCAACACCAACTCGGGTGGCAAGCACCTGTACAACCTGTCGAGCGGCGTTCTGCAAGGCTCGCGTTGGGGTCTGCGCGGCACGGAAGACCTGGGTGGCGGTTTGAAGGCCATCTTCGTGTTGGAAAACGGCTTTGACGTGAACAACGGCAAGCTCGGTCAAGGTGGCCTGATGTTCGGTCGTCAAGCCTACGTCGGCCTGTCGAGCCAGTTCGGTACGGTCACGCTGGGTCGTCAGTACGACTCCGTGGTTGACTACGTTGGTCCGCTGGAAGCCGGCGACCAGTGGGGCGGCTACATCGCTGCTCACCCGGGCGATATCGACAACTTCAACAACGCGTACCGCACCAACAACACGGTCAAGTTCACGAGCGCAAACTACGGCGGCCTGACGTTCGGCGGCACGTACAGCTTCGGCGGCATCGCGGGCAACGTCACGTCGAACCAGATCTGGTCGTTGGGCGCTGGCTACAACAACGGTCCCCTCGTTTTGGGCGTTGCTTACTTGAACGCACGCACCCCGGCAGCTTCGGGTGGCCTGTTCAACAACGGCGGTACGGCTACGACGGCAGCAGGTGCTGTGACGTCGCCGGTCTACGCTGGCTTCTCGTCGGCTAACACGTACCAGGTCATCGGTGCAGGCGGTGCATACACGTTCGGCGCAGCAACGGTCGGCGTGACGTACTCGAACATCCGCTTCGGCAACCTGGGCGCTTCGTTCGCGTCGCCGTTCAAGGGCCAGTCGGCTACGTTCAACAACGCCGAACTGAACTTCAAGTATCAGTTGACCCCGGCATTGCTGGTCGGCGCAGCGTATGACTACACGCGCGGCGCGGAAATCAACGGCAACTCGCGTGCTCAGTACCACCAGGGCGCAGTTGGCGTGGACTACTTCCTGTCCAAGCGCACGGACGTGTACGTGACGGGTGTGTACCAACACGCTCTGGGCGACACGGTCACGGCAGCGGGCAACGTGGTCGACGCAACGGCAGGCATCAACGGCCTGACGGGTTCGTCGAACCAGAATCAGTTCACGGCTCGCGTCGGTATCCGCCACAAGTTCTAATAAGTCGTAATAAAGCAGTTTGCCTCCAAGGCGCCTTCGGGCGCCTTTTTTTATGGCGCTGCGCTGCGTACTGCTGCGGACGGCATTCGCACGGCAACGGTGACGCAGAAGTGAAAAAAGCCCGGCAGATTTTCATCTGCCGGGCTTTTGCCGTTTACCGCTATACGCTACTTCATGCCCGCTTCGTGTGTGATCGGCACGCGATCCCGCCTACGCCCGCCCGTCACGCAACTCCCGGCGCAGTATCTTGCCGACGTTGCTCTTCGGCAGTTCCGTGCGGAATTCGACGATCTTCGGCCGCTTGTAACCGGTCAGTTGCTGCTTGCAGTACGCAAAGATGTCCGCATCGGTAAGAGCCTGATCCTTCTTCACGACGAACAGTTTCACCGCCTCGCCCGAATGCTGATCGGGCACGCCGACCGCGGCGACTTCGAACACGCCCGGCAGTTTGGCGACCACGTCTTCGATTTCGTTCGGATAGACATTGAAACCGGACACCAGAATCATGTCCTTCTTGCGGTCGACGATCTTGACGAAGCCGCGTTCGTTCATCAGGCCGACATCGCCCGATTTAAAGAAGCCATCCTCCGTCATCACTTTCGCCGTTTCGTCGGGCCGGTTCCAATAACCTGCCATGACCTGCGGGCCACGGATGCAGATTTCGCCCGGCTGGCCGAGTGGCACTTCGTTGCCTTCGTCGTCTCGAATCGAGATTTCCGTCGACGGCAGCGGCAAACCGATCGTCCCGCTGTATTCGGTGACGGTCACCGGATTGCAGGTCACGCACGGCGACGTTTCCGACAAGCCGTAGCCTTCAATGATCGGCGTGTGCGTCTGCTCGTACCAGCGCCTGGCCACAGCCTCCTGTACCGCCATACCGCCGCCGTTCGCAGCGATCAGCTTCGAAAAATCGAGCTTATGGAAATCGGGGCTATTCAACATCGCGTTGTAGAGCGTGTTGACGGCGGGAATGGTCGTGATCGCATACCCTTCGAGCGCCTTGATCATGCCCGGAATGTCGCGCGGATTCGGAATCAGCACGCCAAGGCCGCCGGTACGGATTGTCAGCAACCCGCAGACCGTCAACGCAAACACGTGATACAAAGGCAATGCAACCACGGTGATGAACTGATCGATATCAGTACGATTCGCGCGCACCGGATCGAGCCAGACTTCCGACTGCAGCACGTTGGCGATCAGGTTCCGATGCAGCAGCGTCGCGCCCTTGGCCACGCCCGTCGTGCCGCCCGTGTACTGGAGAAACGCGACATCGTTCGGACCTTGCTGGACCGGCTCGAAATTCTGGCGTCCACCTTGCGCGATCGCGGTATTGAACCTGACGTGACCTGGCAGGCTCCACGCCGGCACCATCTTCTTCACCTTGCGCACGACGAAGTTCACCAGCGTGCCCTTCAGCCCCATCAGATCGCCCATCGCGGCCACGACAACATGCTTGACCGAGGTGTTGCGTACGATCGCCTGCAGCGTGACGGCGAAGTTCTCGAGCAGAATGATCGCCTCGGCGCCACTGTCCTTGAGCTGATGCTCCAACTCACGCGGGGTGTAAAGCGGGTTCACGTTCACGACCACGTAGCCCGCGCGCAGGATAGCGGCAATCGCCACCGGATATTGCAGCACGTTCGGCATCATGATCGCAATGCGTGCGCCGCGGGCCAAGCCCTTCGACTGAAGCCATGCGGCGAGTTTGCGCGAAAGCACGTCGAGCTCGCCGTAGCTGATTTCCTTGCCCATGCAGACGAACGCCGGCTTGGCGCGGTGGTCGCGGAATGCTTCTTCGAGCAGTTCTCCGACCGACGAGTAGCGGCTTGGGTCAATCTCTGCGGGAACGCCGGGTGGATAAGATTTCAGCCAGATTTTGTCCATGCAGCGTCTCCTCCTTTATTTTCGAATGGTCGTGCTAAAAACGCATCGTAGCATGGGCACCTCTCGGTTATTTGCGAAAAGCGGCCGGGTTAGACTGCAGCCTCGAACCCTCAGAAGACGAGCACCGCTCGGCGATTGAAGGTATTTCAGACGCGCTCGACTTCGACGAGGCAGTCGTAAAAAGTCGCCGATCCGCCCAGATCGGTGAGCGCCTGGCTGGTGACCTGATTGGCGTTGCGGCCGTCCGGAGCAAGCTTCTTCCACCAGATCGACAGGCCCACCACGAGCCCCTCGCGTGCTTTATCGGTAACGCGGACGCGCGCCTGCATCGACCCGCGATCGTTAAAAATGCGCACCTGATCGCCGTCGACGATATCCCGCGATTGCGCGTCGGCCGGATGCATGTCGAGATGCGGCTCGCCTTCGGTCGAACGCAGACTTTCGATATTCACGAAGGTGCTGTTCAGGAAGTTGCGGGCGGGCGGCGAGATCATCGCCAGCGGATAACGGGCGGCAAGTTCCGGCGCGCCATCAGCGGATTCGTAGGGAGGCAGATAGTCCGGCAGTGGGTCGAGTCCCCGTTGCGCGAGGCGCTCGCTGTAGAACTCGCATTTGCCGGACGGCGTTTGGAACCCCCCTTCGGCGAAAGGCGCATCGGGCAGATTCAGCTTGGCCCAGCCGGTCTTCTTGAGGGTCTCCCAATCTACGCCTTCGAGCGTTCTGTCTTGCCAGCGAAACGCCGCCTGCGCGACGGTCTCGTCGCTCTCGAACAGCGCGGGCTCGTCGAGGCCCATATGACGCGCGATGCCGCGGAAAATCTCCGTGTTCGGAAGCGCTTCGCCGACCGGCGCGATTGCCGGCAGGTTGACCATGACGTGCGTGTGGCCGTACGACTTGTGCACGTCGAGGTGCTCGAGTTGAGTTGTCGCGGGCAGCAACAGATCGGCGTAGTCGGCTGTGTCGGTCTGGAAATGCTCGAGGACGATTGTGAACAGATCTTCGCGCGCGAAACCCGCGGCGACTCGCTCCGAATCTGGCGCGACAGCCACCGGATTCGAGTTGTAGACGACGATCGCTTCGACCTTGGGACCGAACGCCGCGTCGCCCTTGTGCAGCAGCGCGTCGCCGATCCCGTTCATGTTGATGACGCGGCTCGTCCTGGTCGGCCAACCCGGCATCAGGTCCGGACGCTGCAACGCATACGAGTCGACCGGCGCCCAGCCGCCCGACGACAGCAACACGCCCCCCGCTCTCTCGCGCCAAGCACCCGTGAGCGACGGCAGGCAAGCGATCGCGCGCACGGCATTGCCGCCGCCACGTACGCGTTGCAGGCCGTAGTTCATGCGGATCGCGGCCTTTCTGGTGCCACCGTAAAGTCGTGCGAGATCGACGATCACCCGTTCGTCAATACCGCAGATTTCCGCAGCGCGCGACGGCGGGTAGCTAAGCGCGCGGGCTTTCAGCGCTTCAAAACCTGACGTATGAGCTTCGATGTAAGCGTGATCGAGCAGATTTTCCCTGATCAACACGTTGATCATACCGAGCGCCAAAGCGCTGTCGGTGCCCGGTTTCAAAGCGATGTGCTGATGGCATTTTTCGGCCGTCAGCGAGCGGTACGGATCGATTGCGATCAGCCGTGCACCGCGGCGTTTGGCCTGTTGGGCGCGCGTCCAGAAATGGAGGTTCGACGCGATCGGATTCGAGCCCCAGATGAGGATGAGCTCGCTTTCGTCGAAAAACTCGGTGAGCATGCCGAGGCTCGCGCCGTAGGTGTACTTCAGCCCGGCTGTGCCGGCGGCCGCGCAAATCGTGCGATCCAGTTGCGAGGCGCCGAGCTTGTGGAAGAACCGTTGTGCAATGCTGTCGCCCTGAATCAAGCCCATTGTGCCGGCATAGCTGTAAGGGAGGATTGCCTCCGGCGCGCGATGTGCAATTTCCGACAGGCGACGCGCCGCGAGCTGGAACGCCTCGTCCCAGCCGATCGGCTCAAAGCGCCCCTCGCCTTTGCGCCCGACACGCTTCATTGGCCGCGTCAGTCTCTGCGGATGATGCACGCGCTCCGCGTAGCGGCTGACCTTGGTGCACAGCGCGCCTTGCGTTGGAGGATGCTCGGGATCGGCGACGACCTTGATCGCCCGACCGGCCTCGACCGTCACGCGCATCGCGCAGGTGTCGGGGCAATCGTGCGGGCACACGGCGCGAGCGTGTTCAGTCGGAGCATTCATCGGCGGTCCGTCGTGGGGAGCGGTAAAGCAATGGGAGATTCTATTACGTCAATTGCCGGTTAACCCGCACGGTCCCGCCAAAAACGCCTTCGGCGTAGAATCGATGATCACCGTGCCCGGGCCAGCGCGTTCCCGAGCGATTCCACGCAAGCCAGCACACACGCATCATCACTCCATCATGAAACTGATTCCCGAAATCCAGGCCGCTCACGGCGAAATCCAGACCCTCCGACGAACGATCCACGCCCATCCGGAACTGCGTTACGAAGAGACAGCGACAGCTGATCTGGTTGCGCGAACTCTTGAGTCGTGGGGTATCGAAACACACCGAGGATTGGGCAAAACCGGCGTGGTTGGCGTATTAAAACGCGGCAATGGTTCACGCTCCATTGGTCTGCGTGCTGATATGGATGCGTTGCCGATACAGGAACTGAACAGCTTCGATCATCGGTCGAAAAACGACGGCAAGATGCACGCGTGCGGCCATGATGGACATACCGCGATGCTTCTGGGCGCCGCGCGGCACCTCGTCAAGCACGGCGAATTTGACGGCACGATCGTGTTTATCTTCCAACCCGCCGAAGAAGGCGGTGCCGGTGCGCAGGCCATGATCGACGACGGCCTGTTCGTGAAATTTCCGGTCGACGCAGTGTTCGGCATCCATAACTGGCCGGGCATGGCGACGGGTCACTTCGGTGTGACCGAAGGTCCGATCATGGCATCGAGTAACGAATTTCGCATTGAAATCAAAGGGGTGGGCTCGCACGCAGCGATGCCGCACAATGGTCACGACCCGGTGTTTACCGCCGTGCAGATTGCAAATGGATTACAAAGCATCATCACGCGGAATAAGAAACCGATCGACACGGCAGTACTGTCGGTCACTCAGATTCACGCTGGCGACGCGGTCAACGTGGTCCCGAACAATGCGTGGATCGCAGGCACGGTACGGACATTTACAATCGAGACCCTCGATCTGATCGAAGCGCGTATGCGTAAGATCGCAGAGAGCACTGCAGAAGCCTACGACTGCTCCGTCGATATTCAATTCCACCGAAACTATCCGCCAACGATCAACAGTAGTGAAGAGGCCCGCTTCGCGGCGACGGTCATGAAAGAGATTGTCGGTGCAGAAAATGTCGACGACGCAGTTGAGCCGACGATGGGCGCAGAGGATTTTTCCTTCATGCTGCTCGCTAAACCGGGCTGCTATGCCTTTCTGGGCAATGGAAACGGCGGCCACCGGGATTCAGGCCACGGCGCGGGTCCGTGCATGCTGCATAACGCGAGCTATGACTTCAATGACGAGTTGTTGCCGATCGGCTCGACATACTGGGTAAGGCTTGCCCAACGGTTCCTGGCGCAGGAGAAATAGAATTCTTTCGAGGAGCCGTTTGATTTGGTGATTAGTTCGCCGTCTGGGCTCCCCTCGCTCTTTGGATTAGATGTCTTTCTCGGACTTCACTTGAACGCGAACGTACCTAAGTGAGGCTCAGGTCGCGGTGGTTTCGTGGCGTCCGGTAAACGCAGAAACCCCACCTGTGTTGGGGTGGGGTTTCTGATGCTGCTTGGGAGCCTGACGATGACCTACTTTCACACGGGTAATCCGCACTATCATCGGCGTGGAGTCGTTTCACGGTCCTGTTCGGGATGGGAAGGGGTGGGACCGACTCGCTATGATCATCAGGCATGACTGGTTGCCGCGCTGGATCTGGGGCCAGCGCGGCCAATCGGGAAGAAGTAGTTTCTGGTGATGCTCACCAGGGGTGGAGCGTGGGGTTGTGTTGTTTCTGCTGGCACAACACGGATCACTCAACCGTGCGTGTCCTGTTTCCCCCTGTGGGGGCAAGACACACCTGTTATAGGATCAAGCCTTACGGGCAATTAGTATCAGTTAGCTTAACGCATTACTGCGCTTCCACACCTGACCTATCAACGTCCTGGTCTTGAACGACCCTTCAAGGGGCTCGAAGCCCCGGGGATATCTCATCTTAAGGCGAGTTTCCCGCTTAGATGCTTTCAGCGGTTATCTCTTCCGAACATAGCTACCCGGCGATGCCACTGGCGTGACAACCGGTACACCAGAGGTTCGTCCACTCCGGTCCTCTCGTACTAGGAGCAGCCCCCTTCAAATATCCAGCGCCCACGGCAGATAGGGACCAAACTGTCTCACGACGTTTTAAACCCAGCTCACGTACCTCTTTAAATGGCGAACAGCCATACCCTTGGGACCGGCTACAGCCCCAGGATGAGATGAGCCGACATCGAGGTGCCAAACACCGCCGTCGATATGAACTCTTGGGCGGTATCAGCCTGTTATCCCCAGAGTACCTTTTATCCGTTGAGCGATGGCCCTTCCATACAGAACCACCGGATCACTATGACCTGCTTTCGCACCTGCTCGACTTGTCGGTCTCGCAGTTAAGCACGCTTATGCCATTGCACTATCAGCACGATTTCCGACCGTACCTAGCGTACCTTCGTACTCCTCCGTTACACTTTGGGAGGAGACCGCCCCAGTCAAACTGCCTACCATGCACTGTCCCCGGTCCGGATAACGGACCAAGGTTAGAACCTCAAACAGACCAGGGTGGTATTTCAAGGTCGGCTCCACGCAGACTGGCGTCCACGCTTCAAAGCCTCCCACCTATCCTACACAGACCGGTTCAAAGTCCAATGCAAAGCTACAGTAAAGGTTCATGGGGTCTTTCCGTCTAGCCGCGGGGAGATTGCATCATCACAAACACTTCAACTTCGCTGAGTCTCGGGAGGAGACAGTGTGGCCATCGTTACGCCATTCGTGCAGGTCGGAACTTACCCGACAAGGAATTTCGCTACCTTAGGACCGTTATAGTTACGGCCGCCGTTTACCGGGACTTCAATCAGGAGCTTGCACCCCATCATTTAATCTTCCGGCACCGGGCAGGCGTCACACCCTATACGTCCACTTTCGTGTTTGCAGAGTGCTGTGTTTTTATTAAACAGTCGCAGCCACCAGTTTATTGCAACCCCTTCACCCTTCTGGCGCAGGCCAGTCAGGCTACAGGGGCGTACCTTATCCCGAAGTTACGGTACCAATTTGCCGAGTTCCTTCTCCCGAGTTCTCTCAAGCGCCTTAGAATACTCATCTCGCCCACCTGTGTCGGTTTGCGGTACGGTCTTGTTAAACTGAAGCTTAGAGGCTTTTCCTGGAACCACTTCCGATTGCTTCTTCACCGAAGTGAATGGCCTCGCACCCTTGAATCCTGCGCCCGGATTTGCCAAAGCGCCTTCTCCAATGCAAGGACCGGGACTTCCAACACCCGGACAACCTTCCGCGATCCGTCCCCCCATCGCATTTAACAATGGTGCAGGAATATTAACCTGCTTCCCATCAGCTACGCATTTCTGCCTCGCCTTAGGGGCCGACTCACCCTACGCCGATGAACGTTGCGTAGGAAACCTTGGGCTTACGGCGAGGGGGCCTTTCACCCCCTTTATCGCTACTCATGTCAGCATTCGCACTTCCGATACCTCCAGCACACTTTTCAATGCACCTTCGCAGGCTTACGGAACGCTCTCCTACCATGCATATAAATATGCATCCGCAGCTTCGGTATATTGCTTAGCCCCGTTACATCTTCCGCGCAGGACGACTCGATCAGTGAGCTATTACGCTTTCTTTAAAGGATGGCTGCTTCTAAGCCAACCTCCTGACTGTTTTAGCCTTCCCACTTCGTTTCCCACTTAGCAATATTTGGGGACCTTAGCTGGCGGTCTGGGTTGTTTCCCTCTTGACACCGGACGTTAGCACCCGATGTCTGTCTCCCGTGATTGCACTCTTCGGTATTCGGAGTTTGCTATGGCGTAGTAATCCGCAATGGACCCCACAACCATGACAGTGCTCTACCCCCGAAGGTGATACACGAGGCACTACCTAAATAGTTTTCGGAGAGAACCAGCTATTTCCAGGTTTGTTTAGCCTTTCACCCCTATCCACAGCTCATCCCCTAACTTTTCAACGTTAGTGGGTTCGGACCTCCAGTACGTGTTACCGCACCTTCATCCTGGCCATGGATAGATCACCTGGTTTCGGGTCTACACCCAGCGACTGAATCGCCCTGTTCGGACTCGCTTTCGCTACGCCTGCCCTAATCGGTTAAGCTTGCCACTGAATGTAAGTCGCTGACCCATTATACAAAAGGTACGCCGTCACCCTCTTTCAAAGGCTCCGACTGTTTGTATGCATGCGGTTTCAGGATCTGTTTCACTCCCCTCCCGGGGTTCTTTTCGCCTTTCCCTCACGGTACTGGTTCACTATCGGTCGATCACGAGTATTTAGCCTTGGAGGATGGTCCCCCCATCTTCAGACAGGATTTCACGTGTCCCGCCCTACTTCTCGCATACCTAGTTCTTCCATGATGTTTTCGTCTACAGGGCTATCACCTGCTATGGCAGCACTTTCCAGAGCTTTCGACTAACACTACGGATAAAGAATGCAGGCTGGTCCCATTTCGCTCGCCACTACTCTGGGAATCTCGGTTGATTTCTTTTCCTGCGGTTACTTAGATGTTTCAGTTCACCGCGTTCGCTTCACGCAGCCTATGGATTCAGCTACGGATGACCCATACGGGCCGGGTTTCCCCATTCGGATATCGGAGGATCAAAGCTCGTTTGCCAGCTCCCCTCCGCTTTTCGCAGGCTACCGCGTCCTTCATCGCCTGTGATCGCCAAGGCATCCACCACATGCACTTGTTCGCTTGACCCTATAACGGGTGTGTCTCTCGATACACACGCTACAGGTTGAGTATTCGTGTTGCGCCGTATTCCAAAGCAATCTTTCGATCACCTTTTCATACATTGATACAATCACAACCCTGATTCACCTACTCGCACACCCATCTCTAAGTATGCTTTCGTGAATCTCCTTACTACTTCTTCCTGATTGTTAAAGAACGACAGCCGATATCACGGTTGCTATAACCATGTATCACTCTGACTGGCTCAATCGCCAATGCACAACGCTCTGCTTCTCTCGCAGAACGCTACGCATTGAGGATTGGTGGAGGATGACGGGATCGAACCGACGACCCCCTGCTTGCAAAGCAGGTGCTCTCCCAGCTGAGCTAATCCCCCAGTCATGCACACACCAGATCCGCCCTGCCCCCTTCGGGGGTGGGATGCCCGTAAGCGCTAAAGCGCCAACGGTCATCGACATGGTGGGTCTGGATGGATTCGAACCATCGACCCCCGCCTTATCAAGACGGTGCTCTAACCGGCTGAGCTACAGACCCCTGAGTCTGTCTGCGTTTCTGTCTTCAATTTCACAGCCGATAAGCGTGAGCGCTCAACGCTTGACACGTTAGCTCGGGAAAGGAGGTGATCCAGCCGCACCTTCCGATACGGCTACCTTGTTACGACTTCACCCCAGTCATGAATCCTACCGTGGTGACCGTCCTCCTTGCGGTTAGACTAGCCACTTCTGGTAAAACCCACTCCCATGGTGTGACGGGCGGTGTGTACAAGACCCGGGAACGTATTCACCGCGGCATGCTGATCCGCGATTACTAGCGATTCCAGCTTCACGCACCCGAGTTGCAGAGTGCGATCCGGACTACGATCGGTTTTCTGGGATTGGCTCCCCCTCGCGGGTTGGCGACCCTCTGTTCCGACCATTGTATGACGTGTGAAGCCCTACCCATAAGGGCCATGAGGACTTGACGTCATCCCCACCTTCCTCCGGTTTGTCACCGGCAGTCTCCCTGGAGTGCTCTTGCGTAGCAACTAGGGACAAGGGTTGCGCTCGTTGCGGGACTTAACCCAACATCTCACGACACGAGCTGACGACAGCCATGCAGCACCTGTGTTATGGCTCCCTTTCGGGCACATCCACCTCTCAGCAGACTTCCATACATGTCAAGGGTAGGTAAGGTTTTTCGCGTTGCATCGAATTAATCCACATCATCCACCGCTTGTGCGGGTCCCCGTCAATTCCTTTGAGTTTTAATCTTGCGACCGTACTCCCCAGGCGGTCAACTTCACGCGTTAGCTACGTTACCAAGTCAATGAAGACCCGACAACTAGTTGACATCGTTTAGGGCGTGGACTACCAGGGTATCTAATCCTGTTTGCTCCCCACGCTTTCGTGCATGAGCGTCAGTATTGGCCCAGGGGGCTGCCTTCGCCATCGGTATTCCTCCACATCTCTACGCATTTCACTGCTACACGTGGAATTCTACCCCCCTCTGCCATACTCTAGCCCGCCAGTCACAAATGCAGTTCCCAGGTTAAGCCCGGGGATTTCACATCTGTCTTAGCGAACCGCCTGCGCACGCTTTACGCCCAGTAATTCCGATTAACGCTTGCACCCTACGTATTACCGCGGCTGCTGGCACGTAGTTAGCCGGTGCTTATTCTTCCGGTACCGTCATCCCCCCACCGTATTAGGGCAGAGGTTTTCTTTCCGGACAAAAGTGCTTTACAACCCGAAGGCCTTCTTCACACACGCGGCATTGCTGGATCAGGCTTGCGCCCATTGTCCAAAATTCCCCACTGCTGCCTCCCGTAGGAGTCTGGGCCGTGTCTCAGTCCCAGTGTGGCTGGTCGTCCTCTCAGACCAGCTACAGATCGTCGCCTTGGTAGGCCTTTACCCCACCAACCAGCTAATCTGCCATCGGCCGCCCCTGTAGCGCGAGGTCCGAAGATCCCCCGCTTTCCTCCGCAGAGCGTATGCGGTATTAATCCGGCTTTCGCCGGGCTATCCCCCACTACAGGACACGTTCCGATGTATTACTCACCCGTTCGCCACTCGCCACCAGGGTTGCCCCCGTGCTGCCGTTCGACTTGCATGTGTAAGGCATGCCGCCAGCGTTCAATCTGAGCCAGGATCAAACTCTTCAGTTCAAACCTGTTACTGTTTTTCGGGCTCTTCCGAGCCCGGTCGCTCACTCAACGTACTGACGAATGATCCAACCATCTTGCGACAGTCAAACCTTCCTTTCATTACTGTGTGAGACCTGATACTTCCGCTTTACGGCAGATCCCGGAAGATCCGCCCCGCATCGCGCATCAAGCGCCCACACTTATCGGCTGTTAATTTTTAAAGATCGGGTCCGCATTCACCACCAAACCGCCACCGGAGAACCTCAACAACTCACACCACCGGTACCGCTTTGTTCTGCGTCGCTGCATCAGCAGCAGAGAAACGAGATTATGAAGAACTTTCGCTACGTCGTCAACAGGTTTTTCCAACTTTTCCAACCCGCCCACTTCGCTGAAAGCCTTGCCACTGCTGGCTCTCCCGCCTCCCGCGCCCCGTTGTCCGGAGCACGAAAGAGCGAGATTCTAGCGAGCCGGACTCCGCCTTGCAAGCGTTATTTTGACAAGCGTATTAACGATGTTTGAAAACCGGTTTGCGCTTCTCCACGAACGCGGCCATGCCTTCCTTCTGGTCTTCGGTAGCGAAGAGCGAATGGAACAGGCGGCGCTCGAAATGCACACCTTCCGCGAGCGTCGTCTCATAAGCACGATTAACCGATTCCTTCACCATCATCACGGCCGGCAACGGGAATTCTGCGATCGTGGCAGCCGCGGCTACCGCCTCGTCAACCAGAGAAGCAGCCGGAATAACACGCGACACCAGGCCGGCACGCTCGGCTTCGGCGGCATCCATGAAACGCGCGGTCAGGCAAAGGTCCATTGCCTTCGCCTTGGAGACGGCGCGCGGCAACCGCTGCGTGCCTCCGGCACCCGGCATGATGCCGAGCTTGATTTCCGGCTGACCGAACTTTGCCGTGTCGGCGGCAAAAATAATATCGCACATCATCGCCAATTCGCAGCCGCCGCCAAGCGCAAAGCCCGCCACCGCCGCAATGATCGGCTTGCGGATGGAGCGGACCGTTTCCCAGTTGCGGGTGATGTAGTCCCCCTTATAAACATCCATATAGGTATAAGTGGACATCATGCCGACGTCTGCACCGGCCGCGAACGCTTTCTCGCTGCCGGTCACCACGATCGCACCGATCGCGTCGTCGGCATCGAACTCGCGCAGCGCCGCGCCCAGTTCGTCCATCAATGCGTCGTTCAGCGCGTTCAGCGCCTTCGGTCGATTCAAAGTGACCAACCCGACCCGCCCCCGCGTCTCAACCAGAATATTCTCGTAAGCCATGCCACCTCCTAAGGGTAGAAACATCGCGCGCGAAAACACTTCGCGCGGCCATCCTAATAATGCTAACATTCCCCAACCAACCGGTCGGTCAATTATTAGACAGGCTTTCCCCAACGTACGAGCCAAGTCCCCCTGCCATGACACATCCGCTATTCACCAAACACGAAGACACGCTGCAAAAGGCACTCGCCGCGATCGAAACGCGCGGCTACTGGAGCCCGTTCGTCGAAATGCCCAGTCCGAAAGTGTACGGGGAAACAGCTAACGCAGACGGCGAAGCCGCATTCAAAGCGCATCTCAACACGACGTTCCAGCTGGACCAACCGTCGACGGGCGAAACTGTCGGTGCCGAAGTCTCGCCGTTCGGATTCCCGCTCGGCGTGCGCTACCCGAAATCCGCCCCCACCGCACTGATCGCGGCGGCCGCCGTTGCCCAGCGTGACTGGCGTGCGGCTGGTCCGCAGGCATGGATCGGCGTGTGCCTCGAGATTCTTGCCCGCGTGAATCGCGCCAGCTTCGAAATTGGTTACAGCGTGATGCACACAACCGGTCAGGCGTTCATGATGGCCTTCCAGGCCGGCGGCCCGCACGCACAAGACCGCGCACTGGAAGCCGTCGCGTACGCGTGGGACCAATTGCGCCGCATTCCCGGCGACGCCCACTGGGAAAAGCCGCAAGGCAAGAATCCGCCGCTCGCCATGCACAAGCATTACACCGTCGTGCCGCGCGGCACCGGCCTGGTACTCGGCTGCTGCACCTTCCCGACGTGGAACGGCTATCCGGGCCTCTTCGCCGACCTGGCCACAGGCAACACGGTCATCGTCAAGCCGCATCCGGGCGCAATCCTGCCGCTCGCCCTGACTGTACGCATTGCGCGCGATGTTCTGCGCGAAGCGGGTTTCGATCCGAACGTCATCACCTTGCTGGCCACCGAACCGAATGACGGCGCGCTCGTCCAGGAGCTGGCCCTGCGCCCGGAAATCAAGCTCATCGACTTCACGGGCAGCACGCAAAACGGCACGTGGCTCGAACGCAATGCGCACCAGGCGCAGGTTTACACCGAAAAAGCCGGCGTGAACCAGATCGTGATCGACTCGGTGGACGACATCAAAGCCGTTGCCCGCAATATCGCCTTCTCGCTCGCGCTGTACTCGGGCCAGATGTGCACCGCGCCGCAAAACATCTATGTGCCGCGCGGCGGTATCCGCACCGCGGAAGGCACGCTCGGGTTTGACGAAGTCGCTCAAGCCATTGCCGCCGCCGTGCAAAAACTCGTCTCCGACCCGGCCCGCGCGGTCGAAATACTCGGCGCGATTCAGAACGAAGGTGTGGCGCAACGCATTGAGGAAGCCGCAAAATCCGGTCGGGTTCTCGTCGAGAGCCAGACGCTCGAGCATCCCGCTTTTGCGGGCGCCCGCGTGCGCACGCCGCTCGTGGTTCAGCTGGATGCCGCGACCGACTACGCGCAGTTCACCAAAGAATGGTTCGGCCCGATCTCTTTCGTGATCGCGACGGACTCGACTGCGCAGTCGCTCGACCTCGCCGGCGCAATCGCTGCCGAACATGGCGCACTGACGTTGTCGGTCTATAGCACGGACGAAGCGGTGCTCGAACAGGCGCACGAAGCATCCATTCGTGGTGGCGTGGCCTTGTCGATCAATCTGACGGGCGGTGTATTCGTCAATCAGTCGGCGGCCTTTTCGGACTTCCACGGCACGGGCGCGAATCCGGCAGCCAATGCCGCGCTGGCCGACGCGGCCTTCGTTGCGAATCGCTTCCGCGTAGTTCAAAGCCGCGTTCATGTTGAACCGAAAGCGGCGCCGGCGGTAGCTGGCTGAATGGCATAAGACAAAGTGGCATAAGACAAAGCACGGCTTCGTCCTATACCGTTTGGCCGAATGGACCGGGCTGTGCGCTCCAACTAACATGAGACATCGGATCGGCATTTCGCGCCGATCCGCCCCAGCAGGAATCCCTATGAACGACGCCTTCATTTGCGATGCGATTCGCACCCCAATCGGCCGCTACGGCGGCGCCCTGAAGGATGTCCGCGCCGACGACCTCGGCGCGGTGCCGATCAGGGCGTTGATCGACCGCAATCCCGGCGTCGACTGGCGCGCCCTCGACGACGTGATCTACGGCTGCGCCAACCAGGCGGGCGAAGACAACCGCAACGTTGCGCGCATGTCGGCATTGCTGGCCGGCTTGCCCACTGAGGCACCGGGCGCCACCATCAACCGCCTGTGCGGCTCGGGTATGGACGCGGTCGGCACCGCGGCGCGCGCCATCAAGGCGGGCGAAGCGCGTCTGATGATCGCCGGCGGCGTCGAAAGCATGACACGTGCGCCGTTCGTCATGGGCAAGGCGACTGGCGCGTTCTCCCGCCAGGCTGAGATCTACGACACGACCATTGGCTGGCGCTTCATCAATCCGCTGATGAAACGCCAGTACGGCGTCGATTCGATGCCTGAAACCGCGGAAAACGTCGCCGTTGAATTCAGCGTGAGCCGCGCGGATCAAGACATGTTCGCGCTGGCAAGCCAGCAAAAGGCGGCTCGCGCACAACAGGACGGAACGCTGGCCCAGGAAATTGTCGGCGTCGAAATCGCGCAAAAGAAAGGCGACCCAGTGCGCGTGCTGCTCGACGAACACCCGCGTGAAACGTCGCTCGAAAGCCTGGGCAAGCTCAAAGGCGTGGTTCGCCCCGACGGCAGCGTGACAGCCGGCAACGCGTCCGGTGTGAACGACGGTGCCTGCGCGCTGTTGCTCGCGAACCAGCAGGCCGCCGACCAGTACGGCCTGCGCCGCCGCGCCCGCGTGGTGGGCATGGCGACCGCGGGCGTCGGGCCGCGCATCATGGGGATCGGTCCGGCGCCGGCTACGCAAAAGCTGCTGAAGCAGCTCGGCATGACGCTCGAACAATTCGACGTGATCGAGTTGAACGAAGCGTTCGCATCGCAAGGCCTGGCAGTTCTGCGTACGCTCGGCTTGCGCGACGACGACCCGCGCGTCAATCCGAACGGCGGAGCCATCGCGCTCGGCCACCCGCTGGGCGCATCGGGTGCGCGTCTGATCACGACCGCGCTGTACCAGCTGGAACGGATCAACGGCCGCTTTGCGCTTTGCACGATGTGCATCGGCGTAGGCCAGGGCATCGCGCTGGTCATCGAGCGGCTCTGACACGAGCACCACAGCGCCCATCGGTCAACGAGACTTCGAGGAGACACCCAATGTCATATGAAGCGATCCGTCTCGACATCGACGCATCGAGCCACGTCGCCACCATTACGCTGAATCGGCCGGACAAGCTCAACAGCTTTACTCGCGCGATGCATCAGGAATTGAGCGCCGCGCTGGACCAGGTCGAAGCGTCCGGTGCCCGTGCGCTCGTGCTCACCGGCGCGGGCCGCGGCTTTTGCGCCGGCCAGGATCTGGCCGACCTCGACTTCACGCCAGGCGCCATGACCGATCTGGGTGAACTGATCGAACAACATTTCAATCCGTTGATTCGCCGCCTGCAGGCATTGCCGTTGCCGGTCATCGCCGCGGTGAACGGCACGGCTGCCGGCGCCGGCGCCAATCTCGCGCTCGCGTGCGACCTCGTGCTCGCAGCTCGCTCCGCGAGCTTCATTCAGGCGTTCGTGAAGATCGGCCTGGTGCCGGACTCCGGCGGCACATGGTTCCTGCCGCAGCGTGTGGGCATGGCTCGCGCATTGGGACTCGCCATTACCGGCGACAAACTCAGCGCGGAAAAAGCCGAAAGCTGGGGTTTGATCTGGCAGGCAGTCGAAGACGCCGAGCTCGCCGGCACCGCGACAAAACTCGCGTCCCAACTCGCGCAGCAACCCACGCGCGCCATCGCAGCAATCAAGCAGGCCATGCGCGCGGGCGCGACGCAAACGCTCGATCAGCAACTCGATCTGGAACGGGATCTGCAACGCGAACTGGGCGCTTCCCACGATTACGCGGAAGGCGTGCAGGCCTTCGTGGAAAAGCGCGCGCCGCGCTTCGAGGGCCGCTGACATGTCCACTCGAGCCAACCATCCCAGCCAGATGACGCCTGACGAACTGGCCCGCGCAACCGCCGTGGCCATGTACGAGAACGACGCGTGCAGCCGCGCGCTCGGCCTCGAAATCGTCGAAGTGCGCCCCGGATACGCGCGTCTGCGCATGGCCGTACGCGACGACTTTCTGAACGGCCATCAGATTTGCCACGGCGGCCTGATTTTCACGCTCGCGGATTCGACGTTCGCGTTCGCCTGCAACACGTACAACATCAACACGGTCGCAGCTGGCTGCTCGATCGAGTTCCTGCGGCCCGTGCAAGGCGGCGACGTGCTGACGGCGGAAGCCGTCGAGCAGACGTTGAGCGGCCGGACCGGCATCTACGATATCCGCGTGACGAATCGTGCCGACGAAACCGTCGCGATGTTTCGCGGCAAATCGGCACAGATCAAAGGGAACCTGATTCCGGCAGGCGATTGATATCGGCAACCCCGCGGCAGCCCCACGGCAAGCTCGCGTCAAGCACCCGGCAATCGCACGATGCCCCGCGACAAAACCCGCGGCAGATTCGCGGCTCAGTGGAGCTCCCGGGCGCCGCCCGGTTAAACGACCGCCGGCGCCCCGGTTTTCGCGCACGAGCGCATGTACACCAGACCCAGGCATTAAGGCAGCAAGGAGACATTCGATGACCACCGCCCTTCCGCTCGATCCAATCGAGACCGCCAGCCGCGACGAACTTGCCGCCCTTCAACTTGAACGGCTCAAATGGTCGCTGAACCACGCCTATGAAAACTCGCCGGTTTATCGGCGCAAATTCGATGAAGCCGGCGTTCACCCGAGCGACGTGAACAGCCTCGCGGACCTGGCGCGCTTTCCCTTCACCACCAAAAAAGATCTGCGCGACAGCTATCCGTTCGGGATGTTCGCCGTACCGCAGGACCAGGTTTCACGGATTCACGCGTCGTCCGGTACTACGGGCAAGCCGACCGTGGTGGGCTACACCGCGCGCGACATCGACACGTGGGCGAATCTCGTCGCGCGCTCGGTCCGCGCCGCCGGCGCACGGCGCGGCGACAAGGTTCACGTGAGCTACGGCTATGGCCTGTTCACGGGCGGTCTCGGCGCGCATTATGGCGCCGAGCGCGCGGGGCTCACCGTGATCCCGTTCGGCGGCGGCCAGACCGAAAAGCAGGTGCAACTGATCCAGGACTTCCGGCCGGACATCATCATGGTGACGCCGAGCTACATGCTCTCGATTGCCGACGAACTCGAGCGTCAAGGCGTGGACCCGGCCAATTGTTCGCTGCGCATCGGCATTTTCGGCGCGGAACCGTGGACCAACGACATGCGTCAGGCAATCGAAAAACGCATGGGCATCGATGCCGTCGACATCTACGGTCTGTCCGAAGTGATGGGACCCGGCGTCGCGTCGGAATGCGTGGAAACGAAAGACGGTCCGACCATCTGGGAAGATCATTTCTATCCCGAGATCATCGATCCCGAAACCGGCGAAGTGCTGCCGGACGGCGAACTCGGCGAGCTGGTGTTTACGTCGCTGACCAAAGAGGCGCTGCCGATCATCCGTTACCGAACGCGCGATCTCACGCGCCTCCTGCCGGGCAGCGCCCGCACCATGCGCCGAATGGAAAAAATCACCGGCCGCTCGGACGACATGATGATCGTGCGCGGCGTGAACGTGTTCCCCACGCAGATCGAAGAACTGCTGCTCAAGCAGCCCATGCTCGCCCCGCACTATCAGATCGTGCTGACCAGGGAAGGCCCGCTCGACGTGTTGACGTTGAATGTCGAGCCGTGCCCGGAAACGGCACCTGACACCGCCGCGTTGAACACGGCCAGGCAGGCGTTGGCCTATGACATCAAGGCACTGATTGGCGTGAGCGCGGTGGTGAACGTGCTGGGCGTGAACGGGATCGAGCGTTCGGTGGGCAAGGCGCGGCGTGTGGTCGACAAGCGCAAGTCGGGGCTGTAACAAACAGGAATGAGCGCGCGACACGGCGGATAACGCCGCGCCGTGCGCTACTTACACATCAGGAATTCGGCAGCAACAGCCACATCCGGCCGCCCTGCTTCATCTTGCCGGCAAGGTCGCCGGCGTCGTCGCCCAAGCCCCAGAAGTAATCCGCGCGCACACCGCCCTTGATCGCGGAGCCCGTATCCTGCGCGAAGACGAGGCGATTCATTGGCGAATTGGTCAGCGGGCGCGTGGTCTGCAAAAACACCGGCGTGCCGAGTGGAATCGCCGTCGGATCGACCGCGATCGACCGCTCCGGCGTCAGCGGCACACCCAGCGCGCCGATCGGGCCGTCCGCGCTGCCGTTCGGCACGCTTTCGCCGGACGGCATCTCACGGAAGAACACAAAACGCGGATTCGTATCGAGCAGCGCATCGACCCGGCTCGGGTTCGCACGCGCCCATGCCTTGATACCCTGCATGGTCGCCTGCGCCGGCGTAAGTTCGCCGCGATCCAGCAGCCAGCGACCAATCGATTTGTACGGCTGATTGTTGGTGCCGCCAAAGCCAAGACGCATCACGCTGCCGTCTTCCATCACGATGCGCCCCGAGCCCTGCACCTGCAGGAAGAACGCCTCGATTGGATCATCGACCCATACGATTTCATTACCGTTGAGCACCCCCGCGCGCTCGAGTTGCGCGCGCGCCGGCAGCGGTGCGCCCGCGCGATAACCGCTTGGCCAGCGATACAGCGCGGTCTGATACACGCCGTGCCGCGTGCGCGAACCACGCAGCAAGGGCTCGTAGTAACCGGTAACCAGGCCGTCCACCGTGCCGTCGGTATTCGCTAGCTGGAAGGGCGTGAAATAAGCTTCAAAGAAAGCCCGCGCACTGGTGACGTCGAGGTCGTCGATGTGCGAGGCCGCCGCACATGCGCGCGACCAGTTCGGTTGACGCGCCAGCCTCACGCAGTTTTGCCGCAATGCGGCGGTCGCGCCGATCAGCGAATCGTCCTGCCAGCCCGGCACCTGCTGCCATGCAACTGCCGTCAGCCGGGTCGCGGCAATCTGTCCTGGTATGATCGCCGCACCCGTGGGTGGCGAAACTGAAGGCCGGACCGCGCCGCTGCCGCCGCAGGACGCCAGCAATACCGCGACCGAAAGCGCACCGAGCCACCCTGCGGCCGTGCGGACAAAACGCATACAATGTTCGTTCTTGATGGAAACCGCCATGTCTGATCTGTTCGACGAATACCCGATGCTTATCTTCGCGCTGGAATCGCTCCTCGCGCTCTTCCTGCTCGTCTTTATCGTTGTATGGACGTCGTCCGGCAAGAAGAAAGCGGCGCGTGCCAACGCCACTGAACAGCAAAAGCAACAAAAACAGCAAAAACCGCAGTAAAGCTGCGCGTTGAATCGCGCATTGAGCTTTCTAAAGACCGCGAGCCACGCGCCCGGTTCAATGCAACGTACGCGGCATGCGCAGGATGAACTCCGGCACCGGCGCATCGAACCGCTCGCCGTCCTCGGCCACACAGAAGTATTCTCCGCGCATGGTGCCGACCGGTGTGGCGATCACCGCCCAACTCGTGTACTCGAAATGCTCGCCCGGTTTGAGCAGCGGCTGATGGCCGACCACGCCAAGACCCTTCACTTCCTGCACGTTCTTGTCGCTGTCTGTGATGACCCAATGCCGCGCGATCAACTGCGCGGGCACCTGGCCGGTGTTACGGATAGTCAGCGTGTATGCGAATGCATACTGGCGGCGCTCCGGGTCCGACTCTTCGGGCAGATATTGCACCTGCGTCGAGACGCTGAATTCGTACTGGCTCATCCTGATTCCGGTCTGCTGAAACGCGGTGTGAAATGTCGCGGGAAAGCCCGAACGCCAATGGTTTGCGGGCGCATTGGCGAAGCGGCGCTGATGGTGTTGGCATTCTGCTTGATGCGCGACACGCCCGCAACCGGACAAATCCCTTTGGCCAGGGACCAGTAAGACGTTTTGTCACACTCGCCACCCGAATCGATGCCGGGCGTGGCGCGGGCCTCAAAGCGGCGGCGAACCGGGACGCTCGCGCACAAAACGGTAAAATGGCGCTTTCCCGCTTGCCTCCGCCCCCGCCATGACGCAATTCCGCATCGCCCCAAGCATTCTGTCAGCCGACTTCGCCCGCCTCGGGGAAGAAGTGCGCAATGTCGTCGCCGCCGGCGCCGACTGGATCCACTTCGACGTGATGGACAACCACTACGTGCCGAACCTGACCATCGGCCCGCTCGTTTGCGAGGCGATCCGCCCGCATGTGGACGTGCCGATCGACGTGCATCTGATGGTGCGTCCGGTCGACCGGATCGTGCCGGACTTCGCCAAGGCCGGCGCAAACCTGATCAGCTTTCACCCGGAGGGCTCGGATCATATCGACCGCACGCTCTCGTTGATCCGCGACCACGGCTGCAAGGCCGGCCTGGTGTTCAATCCGGCCACCTCGCTGAATTATCTGGATCACGTGATGGACAAGGTCGATCTCGTGCTGATCATGTCGGTGAATCCGGGTTTCGGCGGCCAATCGTTCATTCCGGAAGCGCTCAACAAACTGCGCGAAGCGCGCCAGCGCATCAACGCCTACACGGAGCGCACCGGCCGCGAGATTCATCTGGAAGTGGACGGCGGCGTGAAGGTGGACAACATCGCCGAAATCGCGGCGGCCGGCGCGGACACCTTCGTGGCCGGCTCGGCGATTTTTGGCCAGCCGGACCACAAGGTCGTGATCGAGAAAATGCGCGCAGCACTCGCCAACATCCAGCACTGAGAATCGACGCATAACCGGCACGCAAGATGACCACTCCGTTCCCCGCCCCGACTTTCACCGGCCCGCGCCTGCAAGCCGCGATCATCGACCTCGACGGCACGATGATCGATACCGCCGACGACTTCACCGCCGGCCTGAACGGCATGCTCGCGCAACTCGACGCGCAGGAGACTTCGCGCGAGGAAGTGGTCGGTTATGTCGGCAAGGGTTCGGAGCATCTGATCCGCAGCGTGCTGGCGCCGCGCTTCGAAACGGAGCATGCGCAAGACCGCTTCGACGAAGCGCTCGCGATCTATCAGGCGGAGTACGCAAAGATCAACGGCACGCACACGCGGCTTTATCCCGATGTCGAAGCCGGCCTGATCGCCATGCGCAATGCCGGCCTCAAACTCGCCTGCGTGACCAACAAGCCGCATCGGTTCGCGGTCGAGCTGCTGCAGCAATACGGGCTCGCCCAGTATTTCAGCGTCGTGCTCGGCGGCGACAGCCTCGCGAAAAAGAAGCCCGATCCGCTGCCCATGCTCACCGCCGCAGCGCAACTGGGCGTCGAGCCGCAGGCCACGGTCGCCATCGGCGATTCGGAAAACGATGCACTGGCAGGCCGCGCGGCGGGCATGGCCACGTTGACGGTGCCCTACGGCTACAACCACGGCCAAGCTATACAAACAATAAAATCCGATGGTATAGTTGCCTCGCTGCTGGACGCCGCCAAGGCGATCGCAGCGCACCAATCCACGACTTGAAAAGTCCTTCATCCTCATGTTTCTGAATAAAAAACGGAGTCTGATTAGCATCGACCGGGGAGCCTGGCCCTGGCGTCGCTGGTCGCGCTAACCTCGCTTGAGGTACGCTGAAGCTCGTCTTCGGCAACCGTTTTTTACTTCGCTGCGCTCACGCGTTTTTTCCATCATTTTGTTTCGCTGCATCGGTTGATTCGGCCTGCGTGTACCCGCAAAGTACATCTGTGCGCTGAAATCCCTTGCACGCGTCGATGGGAAACTCGCGCCGGTCGGTATCATCGTGTCGAAACGTCGAACGAATGCCTGACCGGGCGCGCCACGCCCCGCTTTGTCCAACGCACGCCGCCGGACCACCGTACAGGATCGGAACATGACCGAACTCGAATTCCAGTCCCTCGCCAACGAGGGTTTCAACCGCATCCCGCTGATCGCCGAAGCGCTCGCCGACCTCGAAACGCCGCTCTCGCTGTACCTGAAGCTCGCGCAGAGCGAGCGCAACGGCGCCAACTCGTTCCTGCTGGAATCGGTGGTGGGCGGCGAACGTTTCGGCCGCTACTCGTTCATCGGACTGCCGGCGCGCACGCTGCTGCGCACCCGCAACGGCGTGTCGGAAGTGGTGCGCGACGGCAAGGTCGTCGAAACGCACGAGGGCGACCCGCTCGAATTCATCCAGCAGTTCCAGGGGCGTTTCAAAGTGGCGCAACGCCCCGGCTTGCCGCGTTTCGCGGGCGGTCTGGCCGGCTATTTCGGCTACGACGCGGTGCGCTACATCGAGAAAAAGCTTGCGCACACGGCGCCGAAAGACGATCTGAATCTGCCCGACATCCAGTTGCTGCTGACCGAAGAAGTCGCGGTGATCGACAATCTCGCGGGCAAGCTCTATCTGGTGATCTACGCCGACCCGACGCAGCCCGAGGCGTACACCAAAGCCAGACAGCGTCTGCGTGAATTGCGCCAGCGTTTGCGCACTACCGTGCAGCCGCCGGTCACTTCGGCCAGCGTGCGCACCGAGACCTACCGCGAGTTCGCGAAAGACGATTACCTGGCGGCCGTGCGCAAGGCAAAGGAATACATCGCGGCCGGCGAACTGATGCAGGTGCAGGTCGGCCAGCGCCTGACCAAGCCGTATCGCGACAATCCGCTCTCGCTGTACCGCGCGCTGCGCTCGCTGAATCCGTCGCCGTATATGTATTTCTACAACTTCGGCGACTTCCACGTGGTGGGCGCATCGCCGGAAATTCTGGTGCGCCAGGAAAAGCGCGGCGAGGATCGCATCGTCACGATCCGTCCGCTCGCCGGCACGCGTCCGCGCGGCAACACGCCGGAACGCGACGCCGAACTCGCAACCGAACTGCTGAACGACCCGAAGGAAATCGCCGAACACGTCATGCTGATCGACCTTGCGCGTAACGACGTGGGCCGCATCGCGCAAATCGGCTCGGTGGTCGTCACCGACAAGATGGTGATCGAAAAGTACTCGCACGTGCAGCACATCGTGAGTTCGGTCGAAGGTAAGCTGAAACCCGGCACCACCAATTTCGACGTGCTGCGCGCCACTTTCCCGGCCGGCACGCTGTCTGGCGCGCCGAAGGTTCGCGCGATGGAACTGATCGACGAACTCGAACCCGTGAAACGTGGCCTGTACGGCGGTGCGGTCGGCTATCTGTCGTTCACCGGCGAAATGGATCTGGCCATCACCATTCGCACCGGCGTGATCGCGAACGGCAATCTGTACGTGCAGGCGGCAGCGGGTGTAGTCGCGGATTCGGTGCCGGAATCCGAATGGCAGGAGACCGAGAACAAGGCGCGCGCCGTACTGCGCGCCGCGGAACAAGTGCAAGACGGCCTCGATAGCGACTTCTGACCGGAGACACACCATGCTGCTCATGATCGACAACTATGACTCGTTCACCTACAACCTGGTGCAGTACTTCGGCGAACTCGGCGAAGACGTGCGCACCTACCGGAACGACGAAATCACGCTGGACGAAATCGCGAAGCTCAACCCCGAGCGCATCTGCCTCTCGCCTGGTCCGAGCAATCCGCAACACGCCGGCATCACGCTGGACGTGCTGCGCGAATTCAGCGGCAAGACGCCGATTCTCGGCGTCTGTCTCGGCCATCAGGCAATCGGCGAGGCCTTCGGCGGGCGCGTGGTGCGCGCGCAAACCATCATGCACGGCAAGGTCAGTACGATCGAAACCGACTGCAAAGGCGTGTTTGCGGACCTGCCGAAGCATTTCGTCGTGACCCGCTATCACTCGCTCGCGATCGAACGCGAATCGCTGCCCGACTGTCTGGAAGTGTCGGCGTGGACCGAAGACGGCGAGATCATGGGCGTGCGTCACAAAGAACTGGCCGTTGAAGGCGTGCAGTTCCATCCTGAATCGATCCTGTCCGAACACGGCCACGCGCTGCTCGAAAACTTCCTCAAGCAGTCGAAGCGCGCCGGCGCACAAACGTCCAATCGCAACGCTTGATGAAGAGAGACGACATCATGTCGATTACGCCCCAGGAAGCGCTGCAACGGACCATCGAGCACCGCGAGATTTTCCACGACGAAATGCTGCACCTGATGCGGCTCATCATGCGCGGCGAACTCTCGCCCGTGATGGCGGCCGCGATCATTACCGGCTTGCGCGTCAAAAAAGAGACCATCGGCGAAATCACCGCCGCCGCCACGGTGATGCGTGAATTTGCCCGGCACGTCGAGGTGCAGGACAACTCGAACTTCGTCGATATCGTCGGCACCGGCGGCGACGGCTCGCACACCTTCAACATTTCCACGGCGACCATGTTCGTCTCCGCCGCGGCGGGCGCCAAGGTCGCGAAGCACGGCGGCCGCAGTGTATCGAGCAAGTCGGGCAGCGCGGACGTGCTCGAAGCGCTCGGCGTGAATATCGACTTGCAGCCGGAACAGGTGGCGGCTTCCATCGCGGAAACCGGCATGGGTTTCATGTTCGCGCCGAACCATCATCCGGCCATGAAGAACATCGCGCCGGTGCGCCGCGAACTCGGCGTGCGGACCATCTTCAACATTCTCGGGCCGCTCACCAATCCGGCCGGCGCGCCCAATCAGCTGATGGGCGTGTTCCACGCCGACCTCGTCGGCATTCAGGTGCGCGTGATGCAGCGCCTCGGCGCAAAGCACGTGCTGGTGGTGTACGGTATGGACGGCATGGACGAAGTCTCGCTCGGCGCGGCGACGCAAGTCGGCGAGTTGCGCGACGGCCAGATTCACGAGTACGAGATTCATCCGGAAGACTTCGGCATGCAGATGGTGTCGAACCGCACGCTGAAAGTGGCCGACGCCAACGAATCCAAAGCGATGTTGCTCGAAGCGCTCGACAACAAGCCGGGCGTCGCGCGCGAAATCGTCACGCTGAACGCGGGCACCGCGCTGTATTCGGCGAACGTGGCTTCGTCGATTGCGGACGGCATCCAGTTGGCGCGCGAAGCGATCGCGAGCGGCAAGGCGCGCGCGAAAGTCGACGAGCTGGCCCGTTTCACCCAGCAATTCAAGCAGTAACCACGTAGCGAGACACTTATGAGCGACATTCTCGACCGCATCATCGCGGTCAAACGCGAAGAAGTCCGGGCGGCCGAACAGAGCGCGCCGCTCGAAGAGCTGCGCCTCGAAGCGTCGTCGCGCGACCTGCGCGATTTCGTCGGCGCGTTGCGTGCGAAGCACGCGGCGGGTCTCGCCGCGGTGATCGCCGAAGTCAAGAAGGCGAGCCCGTCCAAAGGCGTGCTGCGCGAACACTTCGTGCCGGCCGAGATCGCGCGTTCGTATGAAAAACACGGCGCAGCCTGCCTGTCCGTGCTCACCGACGTGCAGTTCTTCAAGGGTAGCGTCGCGTATCTGGAGCAGGCGCGCGCGGCCTGCAATTTGCCGGTGCTGCGCAAAGACTTCATCGTCGATCCGTACCAGATCGTCGAAGCCCGCGCGATGGGTGCCGACGCCATCCTGCTGATTGCCGCCGCGCTCGAAACCTCGCAGATGCAGGATCTCGAAGCGCTCGCGCATTCGCTGGGCCTCGCGGTGCTGGTAGAGGTGCACGACCGCGACGAGCTCATGGAAGCGCTCACGCTGAAAACGCCGCTGATCGGCATCAACAACCGCAATCTGCGCACCTTCGAGACGTCGATCGAAACGACGATCGGCATGCTCGAAGCGATTCCCGACGACCGCATCGTCGTCACGGAGTCGGGCATTCTGTCGCGCGTCGACGTGGAGCGCCTGCGCGCAATGGATGTGCACACGTTCCTCGTCGGCGAGGCGTTCATGCGCGCGGACGAGCCGGGTGTGGAACTTGCGCGGATGTTTTTCTGAGCGCGCTGTCGACACGCGGCAAGCGGCATACGTAGCGGAGCAGGTCATGGGCATGGAACGCGAAATCAAACTGGCGCTGCCGCCCGCGCAGGTGGAGGCGGCGACGCAGTGGTTCGTCGCACGCACCGGCGCGCAGGGTACACCGATCAAGCTGGTGAATATTTACTTCGACACGTCTGACCTGACGCTGGCAGGCTCGAAGAGCGCCTTGCGTTTGCGCCAGACGCCCGAGGGCTGGCTGCAAACCTTCAAGACGGTCGGCAAGGCCGAGGATGGTTTGCACAGCCGGCACGAATGGGAAATGCCGGTGGCGGGCGAAAGGCTGGAGATCGACGCGTTGCTGCGCGAGTGCGACGAACCGTCGGCTGCGGATGCCTTGCGTCAGGCCGCGCCCGAACTCATCGAACTCTTCCGCACGAATTTCACCCGGACGCTGTGGCAGCTTCAGACGGACAGTGCCCAAGTCGAAGCGGCGATCGATCAGGGCGACGTGCTCGCCGAGGTGGACGGCCAAACGCGCCGCGCGCCGATCTCGGAAGTCGAACTCGAACTGAAGTCCGGCGACGAAGCCACGCTCCAGGCGCTCGCCACGGAACTCGGCAAGCAGATTGCCGCTCTGGCACCAGACAACATCAGCAAGGCGCAGCGCGGTTACCAGTTGCGGGCGGGTTGAGCGCCGCAAAGCCGCTCCTCCGGCGCTCGCGCTGAATGCCGTGCCCACACCTTGAGCAACGCAGCGTTTGCTGCGACACTTCCCCGCCATGACCTCCGCTTCCCGCACCCGCTCCAATCCGTCGCAGGCTTCGCTGTTCGGCGACGCCGCATCCGAGCCAACCAGCGCCACGTCGACCACGCCGCAGAAATCCGGCGCCAGCGCGCCGCCGCCAACGCTCGAGGCGCAATTCGACGCGCTGCCGCCGGCATGGCGCGCGCATCTCAAACCGTTCATCGAAAGCGACGCCTACGCGCCGCTCTGCCGCTTTGTCGACGGTGAGCGCGCCGCCGGCAAAACCGTCTATCCCGCCGACGTATTCCGCGCGCTGCGCCTGACCAGTCCCGATGAAGTGAAAGTGGTGATCCTCGGCCAGGATCCGTATCACGGCGAAGACCGTGGCACGCCGCAAGCGCACGGGCTGGCGTTTTCGGTAGCGCCGAACGTGCGCACGCCGCCGTCGCTGCGCAACATCTTCAAGGAGATCGCCGCAAGCCTTGGCCACGAGACGCCGCGTCACGGCTGTCTCGACACCTGGGCGAAGCAGGGCGTGCTGCTGCTGAACACGGTGTTGACGGTGGAGCGAGACTCGGCCGCCAGCCACGCAAAACGCGGCTGGGAAAAATGCACCGACACGCTGATCCACGAACTCGCGATGCGCCATGACGGCCTCGTGTTCATGCTGTGGGGCGCGCATGCGCAAGCCAAGCGCGCGCTGCTCGGCGGCAAGTCGCATTGCGTGCTGGAAGCACCGCATCCGTCGCCGCTGTCGGCGCATCGCGGTTTTCTCGGCTGCGGGCATTTCGCCAAGGCCAACGAATATCTCGCACAGCACGGCCGCGAGCCGATCGACTGGCGCCTGCCAGATGAAGCACAAATGCTCGCCTGAAAGCGCCGGCATCGGACATCAGGCATCGGCGAAACATCGGCGCCTAAAAAAACGCCACGGACTCAAAATCCGTGGCGTTTTTCATTCCACCGGGCGATTCGCCGCAAATTGAAGCGGCGCGGCCAGCCTTACGCGGCGGCGATCGCTTCGCGCGCGGAAGCCAGCGCGGCGCTGGCAGCGTCCGGGCCCATGTTCAGCCCTTCGGCGTAAATGAAGCTCACGTCGGTCATGCCGAGGAAGCCGAGGAAGCTCTTCAGGTACGGCGTCTGGCTATCGTTCGGCGTGCCCAGATACTTGCCGCCGCGTGCCGACACGACGTAAACCTTCTTGCCCTTCACAAGCCCTTCCGGACCGTTCGCCGTGTATGCGAACGTGATGCCGGCGCGTGCGATGAAGTCGAAGTACGTCTTCAGTTGCGACGAGATACCGAAGTTGTACATCGGTGCGCCGATCACCACGATGTCGGCGGCTTGCAGTTCGGCGATCAGCGCTTCGCTGCGCGCTGCGATCGCGGCTTGCTCGGCCGTGCGTTGGTCGGCCGGCGTGAAGAACGCGCCGAGGACGGCGTCGTCCAGATGCGGCAGCGGTTCGGCTTGCAGATTGCGGACGACGACTTGCGCGCCCGGATTCGATTGTTGCAGCTTTGCGGTCAGCTCGTTGACGAGTAGCGTCGAGTTCGCGCCTTGCGAGCGGGCTGCCGAGTTGATTTGCAGGATCGTGGTCATGGTTGACTCCAGTTGGGGCGCGCAGTGTTGCGCGAGTGGAGCCATTGTGTTTTTTTACCGACCCGGGAAAAAGCCGTCCGGCGGCGACGGATTGTTGCAGTGGTAGAACAATCCGCCACGCTCCGCCGCCCAATAGCGACGGCCGGATGACGATCAGCTTGCCAGCCAGTACTCGCGCGCCTTGCGCGCGGCGGGCCGCTTGTCGCTGACGGCGAGCTTGTAGCGCGCCACCTCAGGGCCGTCCAGCTTGACTTGCGTGGTGCGCAACTCGTCGCGGCGGAAAGCGTGAACCTCCACCTTCGCGCCCGGCTGGTAGCGCGCGAGCAGCCCGTCAAGATTCGAGCCGGTCACGCGCAGGCCGTCGAGCGCGATCAGCACGTCGCCGGCCGAGAGCCCGGCTTTCTGCGCGGCGCTGCCCTCATGAACCGCCGCGAGCGTGCAATCCGCGCCGCCGCGCACACGTGCGCCGAGCGACGGCTTGCCGTTCTTGTCGAGCTCGGGCGCAATCGCGACGCCGAACGGCGCGAGCAGCGTGTCGAGCGGCAGATCGCGCGTGCCGTGCACGGCTTCGGCGAACAACCCGGCCAGTTTCGCGCCGGTCGCTTCCGCGAACAGCGCCTCGATCTCGCTTTCTTCCACACCGACCGGCTTGCCGCGATAGAAGTCACGGCCGAAGCGCTGCCACAGCAAGCGCATCACGTCGTCGAGCGATTTGCGGTTATTGGTCTGCGCGCGGATGGTCAGATCGAACGCGAGCGCGACGAGCGAGCCCTTGGTGTAATAGCTGACGATCGCGTTCGGCGCGTTCTCGTCCTGCCGGTAGTATTTGACCCAGGCGTCGAACGAGCTTTCGGCGACGCTCTGCTTGAGGCGCCCGCTGCCGCGCTGCACGCCGCCGATCACCTTGCCGAGCAGGCCGAAATAGTCGTCCTGCGAAATCAGGCCGCTGCGCACGAGGATCAGGTCGTCGTAGTAAGACGTGAAGCCTTCGAACAGCCACAGCAGCGACGTGTAGTTTTCGACGCTCAGGTCGTACGGCGCGAACACGGCCGGTTTGATGCGCTTCACGTTCCAGGTGTGGAAGTATTCGTGGCTGCACAGGCCGAGATAGGTTCGGTAGCCTTCGGTCAGCGCCTCGCGCCCTTCCACCGGCAGATCGCCGCGATTGCAGATCAGCGCGGTCGAAGCGCGGTGCTCCAGCCCGCCGTATCCATCGGTGACGGCCTGGGTCATGAACACATAGCGATCCACTGGCGCTTTCTTCGACTTGGGCTCGAACAACGCGATCTGCGCTTCGCAAATGCGCTTCAGGTCGGCGGACAGACGCGCCATGTCCAGCCCGACCACGCGCCCGGCGATCACGATGTCGTGCGGCACGCCATGCGCCTTGAACGTGGCCAGCGCGAATTCGCCCAGCGTGACGGGGTGATCGATCAGCTCGTCGTAGTTCTGCGCGCGGTACTCGCCGAAACCATAACGCTTCGTGCCGCGTGCTTCCGGCAGCGCGGTGGCCACACGCCAGTTGCGATACGCCGCGCCGTCCGGTTTCTGGATATCGACCACGCACTGCGCTTCCTCGTGACCGAGCGGCGAGAGGAACACGCTCGTGCCGTTGAAAAAGCCCGTCGTGTCGTCGAGATGCGCGGCGCGCACCGACAGATCCCACGCGTAGACCTCGTAGCGCAGCGTCAGCGCGCCTTTGACCGGCGCGGCCTGCCACGTGTGCTTGTCGGTCTTTTCGACGTGCACCTTGCGGCCGGCGTCGTTGAAAGCGCGCAGCGTCACGATGTTGCGGGCGAACTCGCGCACCATGTAGCTGCCCGGAATCCACACCGGCAGCATGAACCGCTGGCCGGCCGGATCGGGGTCGGCGACGGTCACGGTGACTTCGAACAGGTGGGCGGCGGGCTGTTTGGGAACGATGGTGTAGCGGATCGGCTTCATCGGCGGCGAATTGGAAGTGTTCTGGCGGGGATGGTCGGGCTTGATGCGAAAGGAGGCGCACGTCGCGCCTCCTTTGCCGGATGGGTTGGGCGTGCTCAGCGTACCGCGGACATTTCCTTGTCCAGCCGGTCGGCCGGCACGGCGCCGGGCAGACGGCGGCCGTCCGCGAGGAACACCGTGGGCGTGCCGTCGACGTTCATGGCATGGCCGAGCGCGAGGTTTTTGTCGATCGCGGCGGTGTCGCAAGTGCCGGCGGCGGTGGGCGCCTGATGGTCCTGCATCCACGACTCCCAGGCCTTCGCGCGGTCCGCCGAGCACCAGATCGACTTCGATTTCATGGTCGAGTCCGGCGACAGAACCGGGTACAGGAAGGTATAGATCGTCACGTTGTCGATCGACTTGAGCGACGTTTCGAGCTGCTTGCAGTACGGGCAGTTCGGGTCGGAGAACACGGCGATCTTGCGCGCGCCGTTGCCCTTCACGACCTTCACGGCATTGCCGAACGGCAGGCTCGCGAAATCGATACGGTTGGTTTCCGCGAGGCGCGCTTCGGTCAGATTCTTGCGGGTCTTTGCGTCGACCATGTCGCCGAGCAGCAGATAATCGCCGTTCGCGTCGCTATACACGATCTGCGTGCCGAGGTTCACTTCGTACAGGCCGGCAATGGGCGACTTCGTCACGCTCTTGATCGTCACGTCCGCGAGACGCGTTTGCAGCGTGGCCTTGAGCTTGTCGGTGGTCTGGTCGGCCTGTGCCGAACAGCCGATCGTGACGGCGGCGATGGCAAGCGCGGCGGCCGCGATGCGGAAAGTCTTTTTCATGCTGAATTCCTGGGTTCAGGCGCGCGTTTGGCGCGTTTCGTGACGGTTCCGGTCTGACCGGAACCGCGTCCATCCGTTCATGATACCTGTCTGGCCGGCTGCGGCACGCCGGACCGCGCGCGTCAACCCAGCGCGGCCGACACCAGCCAGCGTTTGATGAACGGCTGCGCCCCGACGAAAGCCATGCCGGTATTGCGCAGCGCCTTGGCGAACGGACCGGGAACGGAAAACAGTTTTTGCAAACCGTCGGTGGCGATCATCAGCGCGCGGATGTCTTCGCGGCGCGCCCGTTCGTAGCGGCGCAGCAGCACCATGTCGCCGAGATCGCGGAACGACTCCTTGCCGGCGACGGTGTCGGCGAGCGCCGCGACGTCGCGCAAACCCAGGTTCATGCCCTGCCCGGCGAGCGGATGGATCAGATGCGCGGCGTCGCCGACCAGCGCGACGCGCGGCGCCACCAGCCGGTCCACCGTTTGCAGCGCGAGCGGGAAACCTTGCGCGGGCGTCACGCAGTCGAGCGCGCCGAACTGGCCGCCCGTGACGCGCTCCACCTCAGCGGCGAGCTGCGCCGGATCGAGCGCGACCAGTTGTGCGGCGTGCTCGGTGCGCGCCGACCACACCAGCGAAACGTGACCGTCCGGCATGGGCAGCAGCGCGATGATCTCGCCGTCCTTGAACCACTGATAAGCAGTCTCCCCGTGCGGCTTCCCGGCCTTGAAATTGGCGACCACGCCGGTCTGCCTGTAGTCGCGCCGGTCCATTTTCGAGCCGATCTGCGCGCGCACCCACGAGTGCGCGCCGTCCGCGCCGACCACCAGATCGGCCTCGATCACATTGCCGTTGGCGAGGCCGACGCTGGCGCTGTCAGCGGTGAAGTCCAGCGCCTGAGCGCGCGTGTCGATCCAGGTGAGATTCGGCTGGAAGCGCAGCGCCGCATCCAGCGCGCGCTCGATCACCGACGACTCGACGATCCACGCCAGTTGCGGCACGGAAGCCTGGAACGCGGAGAAATGCAGCTCGGCGTGCGCATCGCCATAGACGCGCATGTCGTAGACGGGCCCGAGCCGCGTCAGATCGAGCGCCTGCCAGACCCGCAAACGCTCCAGCAGAGCCTGTGAGCTCGACGACAGCGCGTAGACGCGCGAGTCGAAGCTGGCGCCGGGAGGCAGCGGCGCGCAAGGTTGCGCGAGCAGCGCCACGCGCAGTCCGCCTTGCGTGAGCGCGAGCGCCGCGGTCTTGCCGACGAGCCCGCCGCCGATCACGGCCGCGTCAAAGGTCTGGTGGTGTGCGTTCATCCGCGCATTATAGCCGCGGGGGTTGCGAGGGACGGATCGACGCGCGCGGCATTTGCGCCCGGACAAGCGCGCCGCTACTCACGGATGACCGGCCGCCGCCAGCGCCGTGTTCGCCCCGCGCAGCCGCTTCGATTCGCGGCTGGAAGGCAGGCGGCTCCGGGCGCCAGCCTTGGACGGCAAGCGCCGCTCGCCCTCCGCCGCCGCAGTCAGCCGATCCGAACGGGTTACAATTACGCTTTCCGTGAAAACTCGCACCCGGTCGTCGAGCCAACGCCCCGATCCGGTGTCTTGTCCCGCTCCGCTGCATTTGTCCGCCACGCCACACGCGAAGGCTTCCCGAATCCTGCACACAGCGTCGAGCGCGTCACGCAACTTACTGAATCACTGAAGGATTTCCATGAGCCTCAAATGCGGCATCGTCGGCCTGCCTAACGTCGGCAAGTCCACTCTGTTCAATGCGCTGACCAAGGCGGGCATCGCCGCCGAAAACTATCCGTTCTGCACGATCGAGCCGAACGTCGGCATCGTCGAAGTGCCGGACGCGCGGCTGAAGGCGCTCGCTGAAATCGTCAAGCCGGAGCGCATCCTGCCGGCCGTGGTGGAATTCGTCGACATCGCCGGTCTCGTGGCCGGCGCGAGCAAGGGCGAAGGTCTGGGCAACCAGTTTCTCGCCAACATCCGCGAAACGGATGCGATCACGCACGTGGTGCGCTGCTTCGAAGACGAGAACGTGATTCACGTCGCGAACAAGGTCGATCCGCTGTCGGATATCGAAGTGATCAACACCGAACTGGCGCTGGCCGACCTCGCCACCGTCGAAAAGGCGTTGGCGCGCTATTCGAAGGCGGCCAAGTCGGGCAACGACAAGGAAGCCATCAAGAACGCCGCCGTGCTGGAAAAAGTGCGCGCTCAGCTCGACCAGGCCAGGCCGGTCCGCGCGCTCGACCTCTCGGACGAAGAAAAAGCCACGCTCAAGCCGTTCTGCCTGATCACCGCCAAGCCGACCATGTACGTGGCCAACGTGAAGGAAAACGGTTTCGAGAACAATCCGCACCTCGACGCGGTCACGAAGTTTGCGGCCACGGAAAACGCGCCGGTCGTCGCCGTGTGCGCTGCGATCGAAGCGGAAATCGCCGACCTCGACGAAGCCGACATGGAAGTATTCCTCGCCGACATGGGCATGGAAGAACCGGGCCTGAACCGCGTGATCCGCGCCGCCTTCAAGCTGCTCGGCCTGCAAACCTACTTCACGGCCGGCGTGAAGGAAGTGCGCGCGTGGACGATCCATATCGGCGATACGGCGCCGCAGGCTGCGGGCGCGATTCACACGGACTTCGAGCGCGGCTTCATTCGCGCGCAGACCATCGCGTTCAACGACTTCATCACCTATAAGGGTGAGCAAGGCGCGAAGGAAGCCGGCAAGATGCGCGCGGAAGGCAAGGAATACGTCGTGCACGACGGCGACGTGATGAACTTCCTGTTCAACGTGTGAGTATTGAGTTCGAGCCTCGGCTTCGGCGCGAGGCGGCCACGGGTGGAAACCCGAGCACCGCCGCCCAGCGCCACCCACCGCCGCTGACCTCACAAGAGCCCGCCTTGCGCGGGCTCTTTACTTTACTGCCGGCCGTTCATGCCGGCACGCGCACACTGCAGCGGCAACGCAATACCATCCCTGACTTCCGCCATCTTCGACGGTGAATCCGCGAGCACCGCGTCGATGCCGAGGCATGCCGCCGTCCGGTAATCGTCCGCATCGTTCACGGCAATCGCGACGATTCGTACGCCGCGCTTCTGCCGGAAGCATGCGACTGTGGCAGGCGTCCACAGCGTAGCCTGGACGTCCGACCGCCCTTCCCCCAACGTGAACTTCTCGACCACCGTCACCGCGCGATGCAACTCGAACGCGCTCATGGCGTGTTCGGCCGGCGCGTCCACACAACCCTGATGCAGCAGCACACGCACGAGCCGCCCACGCGTCGCATCGCGCGATTCGAACAGCCTCGCTTGCGGATAAGCCGCAAAAGTCTTTTGATAAGCCGCTTCGGTCGAATAGATCGACACCCGCTGCCACGCGTTTTCTTCATCGAGCACGCGCGCGACCACCTGCGTTTGCGGTTCGGCGGGCAGCGCCTTCATGTCGAGGATGACCGGCATGCCTGGCGGCATGCTGCGCAGCGCCGCGCGCAATGTCGGAATGCCCAAAGGGCGATCGCGGTAGGGATACGTGTCCGCGCGCTGGAACTTCCACCCGGCATTCACGCGTGCGAGTTCCGCCGCCGTATAGGCGGACACCGGGCCCGACGCGTCGGTCAACGCCGACAGATCGGCCGGCCGATAGAGAACCGGCACGCCGTCCCGGCTCAACTGCACGGTGAGCCACATCGCATCGGCGTGGTTCGAGATCGACAGCCGAATCGCTTCGAGCGTGTTTTCCGGCGCATCGCCCGTGCCGCCGCGATGCGCGATGATCGCCGGCAACGCGCTCAGCTGGGCGACGGCGGTATTCGTCGCCACGGGCGCAAGTGAACAACCCGCCAGTGCAACGCTTGCGATGCCACTACCTGCGACAAATCGTATTGAACTCAGCATCTGGAATCCTGATTAATACGCACCGAAGCGTAACGTACCCGAAGCGGGCGCGACCCAAACCAACGCCTATCATGCCCGCGCGCAAACGGCCACGTCCAGCGAACGAGGTCCGCGCCTGCTCACACGCAAACTTGCACGTTCCAACGCCGGCTGTTTCCGTTTTGTGACACCGATGTTAAATTGCGGAATTCGGCGCCCGTCAAAAAAACGGCGTCCGACGCTCGGCAGCCGACGCCGGACTGTCATCGAACACAAATAGAATCGCGCGATTCGCGTCAGCGCCCGTTCCGATCAGCAACCAGGTTGCATGGGAGACAAATCGATGAGTTTGAAGCCGCTAATCCGTTCGCTTTCCGTTGCCGCCGTGTTGTGCGCCGGCCTCAGTCAGGCGGCCCACGCCGCAACAGAAATCCAGTTCTGGCACGGCATGGAAGCCGCGCTGGGCGAACGGCTGAACGACATTGCCAACGCATTCAACGCGTCGCAAAGCGACTACAAGATCGTGCCGGTCTTCAAAGGCACTTACGACCAGACCCTCGCTGCCGGCATCGCCGCGTATCGCAGCGGCAATGCGCCAGCCATCCTGCAGGTCTATGAAGTCGGCACCGCCACGATGATGCAGGCGAAGAAAGCCGTGATCCCCGTCTCGGAAGTATTCAGACAAGCTGGCGTGCCGCTCGATGAAAAGGCCTTTGTGCCGACCATCGCCAGCTATTACAGCGACGCGAAAACCGGCGAGCTGATCTCGATGCCGTTCAATAGCTCGACGCCGGTGCTCTACTACAACAAGGACGCCTTCAAGAAAGCCGGTCTCGACCCGAACCAGCCGCCGAAAACCTGGGCCGAACTGCAGGCCGACGCACAGAAGCTGAAAGCGTCGGGCATGGCGTGCGGCTATTCGTCCGGCTGGCAGAGCTGGATTCAACTCGAGAACTACAGCGCCTGGCATGGCGCGCCGTTCGCGTCGAAGAACAATGGCTTCGACGGCCCGGACGCGCAACTGGAATTCAACAAGCCGCTGCAGGTCGCGCATATCCAGTTCCTGCAGAACATGCAGAAGGATGGCACGTTCACCTACGTCGGCCGCAAGGACGAACCGGTGTCGAAGTTCTATAGCGGCGACTGCGGGATCATCACCAACTCGTCGGGGTCGCTCGCCACGATCAAGAAGTATGCGAAGTTCAACTTCGGCACCGGCATGATGCCGTACGACGCCAGCGTGAAGGGCGCGCCGCAGAACGCGATCATCGGCGGAGCGAGCCTGTGGGTGTTGTCGGGCAAGGATCCGGCTGTGTACAAGGGCGTGGCGAAATTCCTCGCGTATCTGTCGTCGGCACCGGTTGCCGCGAAGTGGCATCAGGACACCGGCTATCTGCCGGTCACCACCGCCGCTTATCAACTGACACAGCAGCAAGGCTTCTACGAGAAGAACCCGGGCAGCGACACCGCCATCAAGCAGATGCTCAACAAGCCGCCGCTGCCGTACACGAAGGGCTTGCGTCTGGGCAACATGCCGCAGATCCGCACCGTCATCGACGAAGAGCTCGAACAGGTGTGGGCACAGAAGAAGACGCCGCAACAGGCGCTCGATGCCTCCGTGTCGCGTGGCGATGAACTGCTGCGCCGCTTCGAGAAAGCCGGTAATTAAGCGTGCAAGGTTCCGGTGCGCCCGCACCGGAACCCGTGCCTGCGGCAGAACCTTGGAAATCATCGATGGAAAAGCGCTCCAGCTTCGGCACCAGCCTGCTGCCCTACCTGCTCGTCGCGCCGCAGCTCGCGATCACGCTGCTGTTCTTCCTGTGGCCGGCCGGTGAGGCGCTGTGGCAATCCACGCAAAGTCAGGACGCGTTCGGCACGTCGAGCGAGTTCGTCGGGCTTGCCAACTTCAGGCAGCTCTTTGCTGATCCTCTTTACCTGTCGTCGTTTTATACGACGCTGATCTTCTGCGCGCTCGTCACGGTGTCGGGACTCGTGATCTCACTGCTGCTGGCGGTCTGCGCGGATCGTGTGACACGCGGCGCCAGGACATATCAGACGCTCCTGATCTGGCCGTACGCGGTCGCGCCCGCCATCGCCGCGGTGTTGTGGTCGTTCCTGTTCAACCCGAGCATCGGCCTCGTCACCTATGCGCTGGCCAGGTACGGCATTGTGTGGAATCACGCGCTGAACGCGGGGCAGGCCATGTTCCTCGTGGTGCTCGCGTCTGTCTGGAAACAGGTCAGCTATAACTTTCTGTTCTTCTACGCCGGCTTGCAGGCAATTCCGCGCTCGCTGATCGAAGCGGCGGCGATCGACGGCGCCGGTCCGGTGCGGCGCTTTTTCGGCATCGCACTGCCGCTGCTGTCGCCGACCAGTTTCTTCCTGCTGGTGATCAACATCACCTACGCGTTCTTCGATACCTTCCCCGTGATCGACGCCGCCACCGGCGGCGGCCCCGCGCAAGCCACCCGCACGCTGATCTACAAGATCTTCGCCGAAGGTTTCCAGGGGCTCGACATCGGCAGTTCGGGCGCGCAGTCGGTGATCCTGATGGTGATCGTCGTCGCGTTGACGGTCGTGCAATTCCGCTTCATCGAACGCAGGGTTCAATACTCATGATCGAGAACCGCCGCGGTTTCGACCTCTTCTGCCACGCGGTGCTGATGCTCGGCGTCGTGCTGGTGGTGTTTCCGGTGTACGTCGCGTTCTGCGCGGCGACCATGAGCGAGCACGAAGTGTTCAGCGTGCCGCTCTCGCTGGTGCCGAGCACGCATCTGTTCGAGAACATCGCGACCGTCTGGTCGCAAGGCAGCGGCAACGCGGCGGCGCCGTTCGGCCGCATGCTGTTCAACAGCCTCGTCATGGCGCTGGTGATTTCGATCGGCAAGATCGCGGTCTCGATGATCTCCGCGTACGCGATCGTGTTCTTCCGTTTTCCGTTCCGCAACCTCGCGTTCTGGCTGATTTTCATCACGCTGATGCTGCCGGTCGAAGTGCGGATCTTTCCGACCGTGCAGGTCGTGTCGTCGATGCATCTGAGCAATACGTACAGCGGTTTGACGTTGCCGCTGATCGCCTCGGCCACCGCGACATTCCTGTTCCGCCAGTTCTTCATGACGCTGCCGGACGAACTCATGGAAGCCGCGCGGATCGACGGCGCGGGCGCCATGCGGTTTTTCTGGGACGTCGTGTTGCCGCTGTCGAAAACGAACATGGCGGCCCTCTTCGTCATCACGTTCATTTACGGCTGGAATCAGTACCTGTGGCCGATTCTGATCACGAGCCAGCAATCGCTGACCACGGCCGTGGTCGGCATCAAAAGCATGATCGCCTCGGGCGACACCGCGACCGAATGGCACCTGGTGATGACCGCGACACTGCTCGCAATGCTGCCGCCGCTCGCCGTCGTGCTGACGATGCAGCGCTGGTTCGTGCGCGGACTCGTGGACGCGGAGAAGTGAGCGGCGCTTCGGCTAGCATTTTTTCATGCGTTGAAATAGACAACACGGCGGACAACACCGCGCGACACGCGGCAAGCAACGAAAGGCTAAAACGGCATGGCTGCACTGACTCTGCAAAGCGTTAAAAAAACCTACGACGGCAAACAGTTCGTGCTGCACGGCATCGACGTGGACGTCGCCGACGGCGAGTTCGTCGTGATGGTCGGCCCGTCCGGTTGCGGCAAATCGACCTTGCTGCGGATGGTGGCGGGACTCGAACGCATCTCCGAGGGCAGCATTTCGATCGCCGGCAAAGTGGTCAATCAGCTGGAGCCTAAAGATCGCAACATCGCGATGGTGTTCCAGAACTATGCGCTCTATCCGCACATGAGCGTGGCCGAAAACATGGGCTACGCGCTGAAGATCGCGGGCGTGGACCGCGCGCAGATCCAGAAACGCGTGAACGCCGCCGCGCAGATTCTCGAACTCGAAGCGCTGCTGCAACGCAAGCCGCGCGAGTTGTCCGGCGGGCAACGGCAGCGTGTCGCAATGGGCCGCGCGATCGTGCGCGAGCCGGCCGTGTTTCTGTTCGACGAACCGCTGTCGAATCTCGACGCCCGACTGCGCGTGCAGATGCGGCTCGAAATCCAGCGTCTGCATGCACGGCTTGCCACCACGAGTCTGTACGTGACGCACGATCAGATCGAAGCGATGACCTTGGCCCAGCGCGTGATCGTGATGAACAAGGGCCACGCCGAGCAGATCGGCGCGCCGACCGAAGTCTATGAGCGGCCCGCCACGGTGTTCGTTGCGAGCTTCATCGGCTCGCCGGGAATGAATCTGCTGGAAGGCCGCGTGTCGGACGACGGCGCTGTTTTTGCAGTCGCCGGCAACGGTCCGGAACTGCCGCTCGCGGGCGTGGTATCGATCGGCCGCGAAGTCGCAAAAGGACGCGAATGGACGCTCGGCATCCGCCCGGAACACATGAGCCCGGGTCAGGCGGACGCGCCTCACGCAACGCTCACCGTCGATTCCTGCGAACTGCTCGGCGCGGACAATCTGGCGCACGGCCGCTGGGGCAAGCATGACGTGACGGTGCGCTTGCCGCACGCGCATCGGCCCGCAGCGGGCGAAGCGCTACAAGTGGCGCTGCCCGCGCAGCATCTGCATTTCTTCGATCCGGCAAGCGGAAGACGCGCCAATTGACGCCTGATAAAACCCACCAGCGGTCGAAATAACAGGCACTCGGAAAACCATGACAAGCTTGACTCGCAACACACTGCGCGCCTGCGCGGCAATGACGGCGGCGCTGCTGTTCAGCGTGTCGTCCGCGTTCGCCTATGTGGCGCCGGGCACCACGCCCGACGAAGCGAACCTCAGCAATCACAACAGCTACACCAATCGCGACGGCAACACCGTGCACGCGCCGGCCCGCTCCCTATCCGGCAAGGCGCCGGAAGGCGCGACCGCGCGCTGCCGCGATGGCACGTACAGCTTCAGCCGGCACCGCAGCGGCACGTGCTCGCGGCACGGCGGCGTGGCGGATTGGCTCTGAGCATCCGAACCGCCCTTGGCCGAACGGATATCCAGCGCACACCCACTGCCGTCCGGCGCCCCTGCCGAAGTACAATGCCACCTGAAGGAGCCGCCCGCGCGCGAGGCGTCGCGAAGTTCGGCGCCGCGCTCCACGCCGCGCCGGCCGGCACCGGGCGCGCCGCCCGGCCATAACACCGATTACCCATCCACCCACGGCAGCCCGCCCCTTCGCGGCCGGCGTCGTCAACGTCTATTGCAAGCAAATGGCCCAATACGTCTTCACCATGAACCGGGTCGGCAAGATCGTGCCGCCCAAGCGTCAAATCCTGAAAGACATCTCGCTGTCGTTTTTTCCCGGCGCGAAGATCGGCCTGCTCGGCCTGAACGGCTCGGGCAAGTCGACGCTGATCCGCATCATGGCCGGTGTGGACAAGGACATCGAAGGCGAAGCCACGCCTATGCCGAACCTGAACATCGGCTATCTGCCGCAGGAACCGCAGCTCGATCCGAACAAAACCGTGCGTGAAACGATCGAGGAAGGTCTCGGCGACGTGTTCAACGCGCAGAAGAAGCTCGACGAAATCTACGCGGCTTATGCCGAACCGGACGCCGACTTCGACGCGCTCGCCGCCGAGCAGGCCAAGTATGAAGCGATCCTCGCCACGTCGGATGGCGGCAACGCCGAGCAGCAGATCGAAATCGCCGCCGACGCACTGCGCCTGCCGCCCTGGGACGCGAAGATCGAACATCTGTCGGGCGGTGAAAAGCGCCGCGTCGCGCTGTGCAAGCTCCTGCTCGAAAAGCCGGACATGCTGCTGCTCGACGAGCCGACCAACCACCTGGACGCGGAATCGGTCGACTGGCTCGAACAGTTCCTCACGCGCTTCCCGGGCACCGTGGTCGCCGTGACTCACGATCGCTACTTCCTCGATAACGCCGCCGAGTGGATTCTCGAACTCGACCGCGGCCACGGCATTCCGTGGAAGGGCAACTACAGCAGCTGGCTCGACCAGAAGGAAGAGCGGCTGAAGCAGGAAGAGTCGTCGGAATCGGCGCGCCAGAAGGCCATCAAGAAGGAACTGGAGTGGGTGCGCCAGAACCCGAAGGGCCGTCAGGCGAAGTCGAAGGCGCGTATCGCGCGCTTCGAGGAACTGAACAGCCAGGACTACCAGAAGCGCAACGAAACCTCGGAAATCTTCATTCCGGTCGGCGATCGGCTGGGCAATGAAGTGATCGAGTTCAAGAACGTCAGCAAGTCGTATGGCGACCGTCTGCTGCTCGACAACGTCAGCTTCAAGATTCCGGCGGGCGCGATTGTCGGCATCATCGGACCGAACGGTGCGGGTAAATCGACGCTGTTCCGCATGCTCACCGGCCGCGAACAGCCGGATTCGGGCGAGATCGTGCAGGGCCCGACCGTCAAGCTCGCGTACGTGGATCAAAGCCGCGATGCGCTGGACAGCTCGAAGACCGTGTTCGAGGAAATTTCCGGCGGCGCGGACGTGCTGACAGTCGGCAAGTACGAAACGCCGTCGCGGGCGTATATCGGCCGCTTCAATTTCAAGGGTGGCGACCAGCAGAAGATCGTCGGCAATCTGTCGGGCGGTGAACGCGGGCGGCTGCATCTGGCCAAGACGCTGATCTCGGGCGGCAACGTGCTGCTGCTGGACGAACCGTCGAACGACCTCGACGTCGAAACGCTGCGCGCACTCGAAGACGCCTTGCTCGAATTCGCCGGCTCGGTGCTGGTGATCTCGCACGATCGCTGGTTCCTCGACCGGATCGCCACGCACATCCTCGCGTTCGAAGGGGATTCGCAAGTCACGTTCTTCGACGGCAATTACCAGGAGTACGAAGCGGACAAGCGCACGCGTCTGGGTGAAGAAGGTGCACGTCCGAAGCGTCTGCGTTACAAGCCGATCGCGCGATAAGCGCCAAACCGGGCGGCTTGCGCGTGACTTGTCGGTTGTGACGACGCCCGAGCCGCGTTGACGGCCGCTTGCCGCGCAAGGCACGGGGCGGTGGATATTTCGCGGCACGGCGTCGCGGCACAGCGCGGCAGATGCCGCGAATTATCCGGCGTCGGCGGGTGAGCGGTACGGCACACGCATTGCGTGCCACGACGTGGTACATGTCATCGTGGCAGAGCTCGTGCGCTCCGCCCGAAGACCCCATTCAGGCGCGCGCCTATCCGGCAAGCGCGCAGGCCAATCACTGCCACACCGCCCGGAACGCGGTGACGAGGAGGCAAGCATGGCGATGTCGAAGGGCAAGCGCTGGGCCGTCGCCGTGGGCAGCGTGCTGCTGGTGCTGATCGTCGTCGTGGTCGGCGCCCTGCAGTTCGCGCAACGCGAGGTCAAGGAGCGCGTGATTGCGGCGCTCGGGCCACTGGGCAGCGCCGAAACCATCGATGTTGGACTAACCTCAGTCCGTCTCACCAACGTCCTTCTCAAAGCGCCGCCTGGCTGGCCGGCCGGCGACCCGCTGCGGGCGGACGAAATCACGCTGACACCGGACATTCGCGATCTGATCGCGCGGCGCATGCACATTCGCAGCGTGGTAGTGCGAGGCTTCGACATCGCCGTGCTGCGCACGAAAGACGGCGCGATTCGCCTGATGCCGAATCTGCGGCAAACGGTGAATCAATCCGACACGGAAGCCAGCGGCGCGGCCGCCCCCGTTCCCCGCGAAAAGCAGGTCGATCACATCAGTTTCGAGCAGGGCAACTTCCACTTCTACGATATGACGGTCGGGCCGCCGCCGTTCAAGGTGACGGTCAGCGACGCCAACGCGACCGTCGACAATCTGCGCCTGCCCGCCCTCACCGAGCCGACCAGCATCACGGTCACGGGTTCGATCAAGGGGCCGGCGCATACGGGCACGGTGTCGTTCGGCGGCTGGATCAAGATCGCCAGCAAGGATTCGCAGACCAGCAGCAAGCTGCGCGGCGTCGACCTCGTGATGCTCGACCCGTACCTGATCAAGAAAGCCGGTGCGAAGGCACAAGTGACCGGCGGCACGGTCGACCTGACGGTCGACTCGACGGTGCGCAACTATCAGCTGCACGCACCCGGCACGCTGACGGTCCACAATCTGCAACTCGCCGACAGCGGCAACCCGCTCGATACCTTCATGTCGATTCCGACCAAAGCCGCGGTCGCCGCGCTCAAGACGCACAACGGCGACATCACGCTGCATTTCGTTCTGGACGGAAATCTGCGCGACCCGAAATTCTCGGTGCAGGAAGGGCTGATGAAGCGCATCGGCACCGGCTTTGCGAAGGCGCTCGGCGTAAGCGTGGAGGACGTGGCGAAAGGCGCGGGGCAAACCGTGAAAGGCCTGGGTAACGCGTTGAAGAATCTGCTTGGCCAGTAGGCCGGTCGGTTGGGGACGAAACGCGCCTAAATAAACCGAAGCGACGCGGCGCCGCTGGAACGGCTGACGCGCCGCCTTGCCGTTAGAACCGCCGCGGCGTCAAACCGGCAATCCCAACTCGCGCAGTTTCGCTTCGGTTTGCGCGGCGCTGGTGTGATGCACGCCGTGCCAGCCGAGCGCGGTCGCGGCCTCGGCGTTCTTCAGGTTGTCGTCGATAAAGACGAGTTCGGCGGGCTCGATGCCAGGCAATTGCGCTTCGATCCGCTCACGCATGGCTGCGAAGATGGCCGGATCGGGCTTCACCAGCCCCACCCGCCCCGACACAACGATGTCGCGAAACCGCCGCAGCACCGGGTAATGCTCCCACGCATACGGAAAGGTCTCCGCCGACCAGTTGGTCAACCCGAAGAGCGGCACGCCGGCCGCTTCGAGCTTCTCCATGATTGCCACGCCCTCTTCGAGCACGCCGGCCACCATCTCGTGCCAGCGCTCGTAGAACGCGCGGATCAGCGTTTCGTGATCGGGAAACTTCGTGACGAGTTCCTCGGTGGCTTCGACGATCGGCTGGCCGCCGTCCTGACGGATCACCCAGTCCATCGAACAGACGTGCGTCAGAAACCAGCGGCGCTCGGTCTCGTCAGGAATCAGCTCCCGATACAGATACTCAGGGCTCCAGTCGATCAGCACGCCGCCGAAATCGAATACCACTGCCTTGATGGCCATGCACGCTCCGTAAGCCGATTCCCGATTGCGATCAGATGGGTTGCGTGCGCAACTCCAGCCATGCTTTGGCCTCGCCCGAGACGTGCGGCGCGAGGCGCGTGCGCACGGTCTCGTGATACGCGTTCAGCCACGCGCGTTCGTCTTCGCGCAGCAGCGACAGATCGAGGCAACGCGTGTCGATCGGGCACAGCGTCAACGTCTCGAACTTGAGGAAGTCGCCGAACTCGGTCTGGCCGGCTGGCACGTTCAGCACGAGGTTCTCAATCCGCACGCCCCATTTGCCCGGACGGTAAATGCCCGGCTCGACCGAGGTGATCATGCCCTCTTCCATCGCGGTCCACGGTTCGGCCGGCGCATAGTGCGAAATCACCTGCGGGCCTTCGTGCACGTTCAGGAAATAACCCACGCCGTGACCGGTGCCGTGGCCGTAATCAGCGCCGGCTTCCCAGATCGGCGCGCGGGCGATTGCGTCGAGCATGGGCGAACGGATACCGCGCGGAAAGTGCGCGCGCGAAAGCGCCATCGTGCCCTTGAGCACGATCGTGAAATCGCGCCGCTGTTCTTCGCTGATGGTGCCGACGGGTACCACGCGGGTGATGTCGGTCGTGCCGCTCAGATACTGCGCGCCGGAGTCGATCAGCAACAGGCCGTTGCCCTCGATCACCGAGTGCGATTCTTCAGTGGCGCGGTAATGCGGCATTGCGCCGTTCGCGTTGAAGCCGGCGATCGTCGCAAAGCTCAGCGACACGAAACCCGGCCGGCGCGCGCGAGCCGCCGTCGAACGTTCGTCGATAGTGAGTTCGGTGATCGTTTCGCGGCCCAACGCGCCTTCGAACCAGGCGAAAAATTCCGCCAGCGCCGCGCCGTCCTGTTCCATCGTCTCGCGCACATGCCCGGCTTCCGCCGCGGTCTTGCGCGACTTGAAGAAGGTGGACGGATTGACGGCCTCGATCACCTTGACCGTGGCCGGCACGGATTGCAGCGAGCCGAACGTAATGCGGCGCGGGTCGATCAGCAGCGTGCTGCCGGCGGGCAGCGCGGCCAGCGCGTCCGCAGCTTTGGCATACGGCTCGATGCTGATGTTGTCTTTCGCCAGCGCCTCGGCCAGTGCCTGCGGCACCTTGCCGTCAGCGACGAAGAGCGATGCGTGATCGACTCCGATCAGCGCGTGCGCCACGAATACCGGGTTGTAGCTGACGTCGGCGCCGCGCAGATTCAGCAGCCAGGCAAGATCGTCGAGCGTGGAGATGAAATGCCATTGCGCGCCCTTGTCCGCCATTGCGCGGCGAATCTGCGCGAGCTTGTCCGAACGGGCGACGCTCGCGTGCGGCGCGGCATGCTCGAACACGGCGGCCGCCGGCAGCGACGGACGCTGCGGCCAGATCGCGTCGAACAGATCGACGTCGGTGCGCAGTTGCACACCGCGCGCGCTCAGCGCCTGGCTCAAGGCCCGCGCCGCCGCCACGCCGAGCACGGCACCGTCCACGCCGACCGTGCCGCCTGCCGGCACGTTCTGCGCGAGCCATTCGAAATGCGGCGCGGTTTGCTGGCCGCCGGTCATCTTCATCAACTGAACGCCGGTTCCCGCCAGTTGCGCGTAGGCCTGTTCCCAATAGCGGCTGTCCGTCCAGACCCCCGCGAAATCCGCGGTGACGATCAGCGTGCCGGCCGAGCCGGTGAAGCCCGACAACCACTGCCGGCCTTGCCAGCGCCCTGGCAGATACTCGGACAGATGTGGGTCCGCGGACGGCACCAGATAGGCAGCGACGCCTTCGCGCGCCATTGCGTTGCGCAAAGTGGCGAGCCGTTCGGGAATGGAGGAGGTTTCGGGAAGTCGGGCATTCATCGGAGTCACCTGCAAATATTCATCGACGGGAAAGCAAGCCGACCGTCACGGCAACGGCGATCAACGCAACGGCGGTGCATACCGGCCATTCGAGCGTATCACCGTCATGGAAGAGACCGGTCACGTTGCCGGCCATGTGCGCGACAGCCGCGCCCAGCACCCCGGCCAACAGCGCCAGCCACCAACGGGCGCGGCTCGCGCGTCGCAGCGGATGCAGCCACCAGCCCGCCAGGCCGATCGCCGCCCCCAAGACCAGAAGGCCGGGCCACCCCATTAACGGCCGGCCTCGCGCAGTTTCGGATTCGTCTCATGGGCGCAAGGGGCCAAAACAGCTAGCATTTTTGTCTCATTAACTATAGAAGTTCAGCACGGCGCTTTCCGCATAGCGGTTGAGTTTAGGGGTCGGGGTGATGTTAGGCAAGTTGTAAGCCTTACGAAAAAGCCTGGTCCCCGGTCATTGCCACGCTGAAAGCGCGCCATGCGAATCGCCCTTATCGAGCCGGACTTGCGGCATGCAGAACTGGTGGGCCGGCTGGTTTTCGCCGGCGGTCACCTGTGTCAGCACTTCACCGCGAGCGTCCCGTTTCTGGCTCGCGCCAACGACGAATTCTTCGACCTTCTCATCACCGAAAGCTGGGCCGGCGACCACTCCGCGGAAGACGTCATCCCACGCGCCCGCGCCATCCTGCCGGGCCTGCCGGTGATCGTGCTGATGTCGGCGCCGCGCGAAAGCCAGATTGTCGCCGCGCTGCACGCCGGTGCCGACGACTGCCTGAGCAAACCGGTCCGCGGCCCCGAGATGCTGGCCCGGGTGGACGCGCTGCTGCGCCGCGCCGGCTTGCGGCGGCCGCCCAACCGGCGGCGCGACATCATCGGCGAATATGCATTCGACGCGGCGCAGTTCGCCGTCACCTTCCGCAACCGGACGGTCACCCTCACGCCGAAAGAATTTCGCCTCGCGCTGCTGCTCTTCAGCAATCTGTCGCGGCCGGTGTCGCGGGCGCATATTCTCGAAAACGTCTGGACGCGCCGCCGCGACGTAAGGTCGCGCACGGTCGACACGCATGCATCGCGCGTGCGTAGCAAATTGCAGCTTCACCCCGAACACGGTTACTGCCTAACACCGCTTTACGGCTACGGCTATCAACTCGATGCGATCCCGCCGGAAGCCGTTGCGGCCGTCGAATGACGTCTGTGCAATGTGAAAATCGTGGAAACGCTATAATATTGAGCTAAACCATAGCTCCCCCAAATGCAGCTTCTAACGATCGGAATCAATCACCACACTGCGCCTGTCGCCTTGCGCGAACGCGTGGCGTTTCCGCTCGAACAGATCAAGCCCGCATTGGACACCTTCAAGAGCATCTGGCTCGGTCCGTCGGCCCGCACGGCGCCCGAAGCGGCGATTCTGTCCACCTGCAATCGCACCGAGCTCTACTGCGCGACCGACGACCAGGCCGCGCGCGAAGCCGCGATCCAGTGGCTGTCCCGCTACCACAACCTGCCCATCGGCGAACTCGCGCCGCACGTCTACGCGCTGCCGCAGTCGGAAGCCGTGCGCCACGCGTTTCGCGTTGCATCGGGGCTGGATTCGATGGTGCTGGGCGAGACGCAAATCGTCGGGCAAATGAAGGACGCGGTGCGTACCGCATCCGAAGCTGGCGCACTCGGCACCTATCTGAACCAGTTGTTCCAGCGCACCTTCGCCGTCGCGAAGGAAGTGCGCAGCACGACCGAAATTGGCGCGCAGTCGGTTTCCATGGCCGCCGCCGCCGTGCGCCTCGCCCAGCGGATTTTCGACAAGGTCGCGAACCAGCGCGTGCTGTTCATCGGCGCGGGCGAGATGATCGAGCTGTGCGCCACGCATTTCGCGGCGCAGCAGCCGAAGGAACTGGTGGTCGCGAACCGCACGGCCGAGCGCGGCACGCGTCTCGCCGAACGCTTCAACGGCCGCGCCATTCCGCTGTCGGAACTGCCCTCGCGCATGCATGAGTTCGACATCATCGTGTCGTGCACTGCGTCCACCTTGCCGATCATCGGCCTGGGCGCGGTCGAGCGGGCGGTGAAAGCGCGCCGTCACCGGCCGATTTTCATGGTCGATCTGGCCGTTCCGCGCGATATCGAACCCGAAGTCGGCCAGCTCGAAGACGTGTTCCTGTACACCGTCGACGACCTCGGCGCGATCGTCCGCGAAGGCAATGCTTCGCGGCAAGCCGCGGTCGCGCAGGCCGAAGCGATCATCGAAACGCGCGTGCAGAACTTCATGCAATGGCTCGACGCACGCAGCATCGTGCCGGTGATCCGCCATATGCACACGCAGGCCGACGTGCTGCGTCGCGCCGAGGTGGAACGCGCGCAGAAAATGCTTGCGCGCGGCGACGATCCGGCCGCCGTGCTCGAGGCGCTGTCGCAGGCGCTCACCAACAAACTGATCCACGGCCCCACGCACGCGCTCAATCGCGCGAGCAGCGAAAACCGTGACACGCTCATCGAACTCATGAGCGGCTTCTACAAACACTCCGGTTCCACGGAGCGTTAGCGGCGCAGCCAGCGCCGCGCTGTCCGGGCCGTCCGCAAGTGGCCCGCGACGTGCTTCTGACCCAAGGGCATCCGCCCACTCCCTAGTTGTCGTCCTTGCCGGAGCCCGCTCCGATACCCGCCCGATGAAAACGAGCATGCAACGCAAGCTCGACCAGCTCACTACCCGGCTGGCCGAACTGAACGATCTGTTGAGCCGCGAGGACATCACCTCGAATCTCGACCAATACCGCAAGCTCACGCGGGAACACGCCGAGCTCGGGCCGGTGGTCGAGCATTACGCGCTGTGGCGCCAGGCCATGAACGACGCCGCCACCGCGCAGGAACTGCTGGCGGACGCGTCCATGCGCGACTTCGCGGAAGAAGAGATTCGGGCGGCGCGTGAGCGCATGGACAAGCTCGGCGCCGAGTTGCAGAAAATGCTGCTGCCGAAAGATCCGAACGACGATCGCAACATCTTCCTGGAAATCCGTGCCGGCACGGGCGGCGATGAATCCGCGCTGTTCGCGGGCGACCTGCTGCGCATGTACCTGCGCTATGCCGAGCGCAACCGCTGGCAAGTGGAGATGATGTCGGCGAGCGAATCCGACCTGGGCGGCTACAAGGAAGTGATCGTGCGGATCGCCGGCGAAGCCGCCTATTCGAAGCTCAAGTTCGAGTCCGGCGGGCATCGCGTGCAACGCGTGCCGGCGACCGAAACCCAGGGCCGCATTCACACGTCGGCGTGCACGGTCGCGGTCATGCCGGAAGCGGACGAAATCGGCGAAGTCGAGATCAATCCGGCCGATCTGCGGATCGACACGTTTCGCGCGTCCGGCGCGGGCGGCCAGCACATCAACAAGACCGATTCCGCGGTGCGCGTCACGCACTTGCCGACCGGCATCGTCGTCGAATGTCAGGACGACCGTTCGCAGCACAAGAACAAGGATCGCGCGCTGAAGGTGCTGGCCGCTCGCATCAAGGACAAGCAATCGCACGAGCAGCAGGCGAAGGAAGCCGCCACGCGCAAGAGCCTGATCGGCTCGGGCGACCGCTCGGAGCGGATTCGCACGTACAACTTCCCGCAAGGGCGTCTGACCGATCACCGCATCAACCTGACGCTCTACCGTCTCGACGCAATCATGGACGGCGATCTCGACGAGCTGATCGCGGCACTCGTCAGCGAGCATCAGGCTGAGTTGCTGGCGTCGCTGGGCGACGCGGACTAACGCGCGCATGACTTCGGCCACGTCTACCGCGCCGACGACACCGGCCGCGCTGTTACGCGCCTCGCCACTGCCACCGCCCGAAGCGCGGATCCTGCTCACGCACGTGCTCGGCTGGCGGCCCACGCAGCTGATTACGCGCAGCGACGAACCGCTCGGCGCCGAGCTGGTCGAGCGTTACCGGGCTTTAGAAGCGCGCCGCGCGGCCGGCGAGCCGGTCGCGCAACTGGTCGGCGCCCGGGAATTTTTCGGACTGGATTTCGAAGTCACGCCGCACGTGCTGATACCGCGCCCCGAAACGGAATTGCTGGTCGAAACCGCGCTGGCGGCGCTGGAAAATCTCTCGCGGCCTCGCGTGCTCGATCTCGGCACCGGAACCGGCGCGATTGCCGTCGCGATCGCATCCATGCGGCCCGACGCGCAGGTCTGGGCGCTCGACCACTCCGCCGAAGCGCTGGCGGTGGCCACGCGCAACGCCGCCCGTCTGCTCGACGCGAAACGGCCCGGCGGCGCCGTGGCGTTGACCCAAAGCGACTGGTACGACTCGCTCGACGCCGCGCTGCGCTTTGACGTTATCGTCAGCAATCCGCCGTATATCGCGAGCGGCGATCCGCATCTGGCGCAAGGCGATCTGCGCTTCGAACCGCGCGGCGCGCTCACCGACGAAGCCGACGGGCTCAGCGCCATTCGCGCCATCATTGCCGGCGCGCCCACACGGCTTGCCGCCGGGGGCGTATTGTGGATCGAGCACGGCTACGATCAGGCGGAAGCCGTGCGCAAACTGCTGACGGCGCGAGGTTTCACCCAGGTCCGCTCGGAGCGCGATCTCGCCGGCATCGAACGGATCAGCGGCGGACGGTTGGCCGGGTGACCCGCATCGCCTAATATCCACAAAGGCCGAGAGGACAAAGCAGCGCTCGGCCTGCCGTATCGAAATCCGCTATCATTTCAGCCTATTCCCTACACATAACGGAACCGCAAGGTCAGTCATGGATACGCAACAACGCATCAAGCAAATCGTCGACGACAACGCCGTCGTCCTCTTCATGAAAGGCACCGCCCAGTTCCCGATGTGCGGTTTTTCGGGCCGCGCCATCCAGATCCTGAAGGCGTGCGGCGTCGGTGAGATCAAGACCGTCAACGTCCTCGAAGACGACGAGGTCCGCCAGGGTATCAAGCAGTTCTCGAACTGGCCGACCATTCCGCAGCTCTATGTGAAAGGCGAATTCATCGGCGGCTCGGACATCATGATGGAAATGTACGAATCGGGTGAGCTGCAGCAGTTGTTTGCCGCCGCCTGAGCGGCCACGGTCCACACGCTTGCATTCCTGAGGCGCCGCGAGCCATGCAAACACACACTGCGGCGCCACGCCGGCTGATCGTTGCGATCACCGGCGCGACGGGTGCCATCTACGGCATCCGGCTGCTCGAAACGCTGCGCCGGCTGGGCGGCGTGGAAAGCCACCTGCTGATTTCCAGCGCGGGCTGGCTCAATATCCAGCACGAACTCCGGTTGAGCAAAGAAGACGTCCATCCGCTCGCGGACGTCGTCCACTCGGTGCGCGACGTGGGCGCGAGCGTCGCGTCGGGCTCTTTTGCCACCGACGGCATGGTTGTCGCTCCCTGCTCCATGAAGACGCTTGCCAGCGTCGCACACGGTTTCTCGGACAACCTGATCACGCGCGCCGCCGACGTCACGCTCAAAGAGCGCCGCCGGCTCGTGCTGCTCGTGCGCGAAACGCCGTTCAATCTGGCGCATCTGCGCAACATGACGGCCGTCACCGAAATGGGCGGCGTGATCTTTCCGCCCTTGCCGGCCTTCTACAACCAACCCGCTTCCATCGACGAAATGGTGGATCACACCGTGGCGCGCGTGCTGGATCTGTTCGCGCTCGGACCGGCTTTGGCCCCGGCGTGGGCCGGGCTGCGCGGCGCTCAGGAATAGCGCGCCGGGCAGCGCTGAGTCTGTGCATCGGCACAGATTAATAACACCTGCGACACAATCAATTCCGTTTTCACCCGTTTATCAAACAACGGTTCATCGCTATATTGGTAGCAACCCAATCTCCACGCCGCCCTTTAGCTGCGGTGTTGCTGCCATGAACCGCTTGCCTTCGCTTTTCCTGTCGCACGGCGCGCCGACGCTGCCGATCGACCCGTCGTTGCCGTCCGCCGAATTTGGCGTACTCGGCGCGCAACTGCCGCGTCCGGAATCGGTGCTGATGCTGTCGGCCCATTGGGGCACGGCGCAACCGGTGGCGAGCACGTCGACCGCGCCGGAGACCATCCACGATTTTTACGGCTTTCCGCGTCGGTTATACGAGATTCAGTATCCGGCTCCCGGCGCGCCCGATGTAGCGCGCCGCGCGGCCGTTCTGCTCAACGACAACGGCATCCTTACGGACGTCCAGCCGCACGGACTCGACCACGGCGCATGGGTACCGATGCTGCTCATGTTCCCCCATGCCGACGTACCGGTCGCCCAATTGTCGATCCAGCCGCATATGGACGCTGCGCATCACTTTCGCGTCGGCCGTGCGCTGCGGTCGCAGAGGGACGACGGCGTGATGGTGATCGGCTCCGGCCAGATCACGCACAACCTGCGCGCCGCCGACTTCTCTGCGCGCCCAGAGGATGCCGATCCGCGCGTCGCCGAATTCACCGGCTGGTTCGAGGAAAAGCTCGCCGTGCACGATATCGACGCCCTGCTCGACTACCGCCGCCAGGCGCCGCACGCGGCACTGATGCACCCTACCGACGAGCATCTGCTGCCTGTATTCGCCGCCCTGGGCGCGGCGGACGACGATTACTCGCTGGCCATCCAGTCGCTCGGAACCTACCAGCGCTCGCTGGCCATGACGAACTACGTGTTTGGCGCCGCGTGATCCATCCGTTGTCTTAAGCACGGCTGCAAATAAAAACCCCCGCCTGAATTGCTTCAGGCGGGGGTTTTTGCAGCGGATCCGACTACGATCCAGCCAGCAGACTCAGTGCGGCAGCCTAGTGCGCACCAATGCCTTCGAGCACTTCATCGTGCTCCTGGCGCTCGTCCAGATATTCCGACCGATAGCCGCTATTCACGCCCCAGTAGTAGAACACCAGCGAAAACGCGATGACCACCAGCATGTCCCAGCCGTAAGGGATGAGGTCGTGACCGCCGAACTGCTTGCTGCCGATCAGCGACAGAATCGCCATCACCGGCAGATAGGCGACCAGCCACCATGCCGCCTTCAGATCACGGCCCCAGCCGGCAAAACCCGACTTCGCCTGAAAGTAGAAGTACACCGGCAACGCGACGACCATCAGCAGAATGATCTCGCCGGTCAGCGGCCACTTCGCCCAGTACAGGATCAGCGACGCGCAGACGAACGCGAACGGGGCAATGATCTTCATGCCCGGAATATGCAAGGGACGCTCGAGGTCCGTTGCCGCACGGCGCAGCGACATCAGGCTGATCGGGCCGGTCAGGTATGAGATCACGGTGGCGACGGAAATCACCGCCGCGAGCGAACTCCAGCCGCGGAAGAAGAACAGGAAAATGAACGACACCAGCAGGTTGAACCACATTGCCGGGCGCGGCACGCCGTAGAACGGGTGCACGTTGCCGAACATCTTCGGCATGGTGTTGTTGCGCTCCATCGCGTAGATCATGCGGCTGGTGGTCGCCATGTAGGTCGTACCCGTGCCGCTCGGGCTGACGAACGCGTCGACATAGAGCAGGATCGCCAGCCAGTTCAGGTTTAGCGCGATCGCCAGTTCCGCAAACGGCGAAGCAAAGTTGAAGTGGCTCCAGCCCTTCATCACGTCGCTCGGGTTCACCGCGCCGATATACGCGATCTGCAACAGAACATAGATCACCAGCGCCAGCAGGATCGAGCCGATCACCGCGAACGGCACGCTTCTGGCCGGATTGCGCGCTTCACCGGCAAGGTTGATCGGGCTCTGGAAACCGTTGAACGCGAACACAATGCCGCTCGTCGCCACGGCGGTCAGCACCGCCGACCAGCCGTACGGCGCGAAGGTACTCACTTCGCCGAAATTTTCCTTGTGGAAGCCCGTCAGCATCAGGCCGAGGATGGTCGCGCCCGGAATCAGAAACTTGAAGATCGTGATTGCCGAATTGGCGCGCGCGAACAGTTTCACGCCCCAATAGTTCAGCAGGAAGTAAATGATCACGAGTGCCGCGGACAGTAATAACCCGTGGGTGGTTAATGATCCGTCCACGAATAACGCATGCGCCCAGGGATAGGGCCATGTACTCATATATTGAATGGATGCTTCAGCCTCGATGGGAATAACTGAAACAATCGCAATCCAGTTAGCCCATGCGCTGATGAATCCAACCAGCGCACCGTGCGAATAGCGCGCGTAACGCACCATGCCGCCGGATTCCGGGAACATCGCGCCGAGTTCTGCGTAGGTCAATGCGATCGCGAGAATCACGACCGCGCCGATCACCCACGCACAAATGGCAGCGGGCCCGGCAATTTTTGCAGCCTTCCAGGCGCCGAACAGCCAGCCCGATCCGATGATCGAGCCCAAGCCGGTGAGCATCAGCGCGAATGGCCCGATGTTCCGTTGTATAGAACTTTTCACGTCTTCTCCTGTGTCGGCCGGAGCCGGTGTTTCAGCACCCAGCCCGGCCCCATGCAAGTTTGCAGCAAAACCATGTCGGCACCGCGTGACATCGCTCGTGGCGCTGGAGACGGGTGACGCACGTGCTTGCGCGACGGTCCATTCTAAACAGGTGCAACCGACGCGCGGCGCGTAGTTTAACGGTTGCACCCCGCCCCTGCAGCGAAACCAAGGGTTCTCCCTGGCAAAAAAACAGACGGAAAGCAAGGTTTGTAAGCAACTTTTGCGCCCGTTGCCAGAAAATACGTAAAGTTGTGTGGAGACTGTTGACCTTCTCTCAAAATCGCCGTATAACGTTCGGGCAGGATTTCAAGCGGCGAGTGAATTGGTCTTTCGTAGTTCGCCCATCAACGGTACTCCGGTTGGTCCCATTACCCCCTTCCTTGATTTTCATGCACCCTCTGGGCTTCGGCCTTATTTACCATCTTTAGGAACAAGTAATATGGAAACCGGTACCGTCAAATGGTTCAATGACGCAAAGGGCTTTGGCTTCATCACGCCGGACGGCGGCGGCGAAGATCTGTTCGCGCATTTCTCGGAAATCCGCACGGAAGGCTTCAAGACGCTGCAAGAAAACCAAAAGGTTACGTTTGAAGTGAAGACGGGCCCGAAGGGCAAGCAAGCTGCTAACATCAAGCCGGTGTAAGCAACACGCTCCCTTCAGGACGCAAAAAAACCCCGCCTCGGCGGGGTTTTTTTATATCTGCTTCAACTAGAACAGGGATTATCTTCGCAATATGCGACCGATAATGTCCGGTTATCCAAACACACGCCGCGCGTGAATACCGAGTCCCGTCGCCACACTCGCGAGACGGTCGCCGAATACCGCCCTGGCATCGGGAAATGCCGCCGCCAATGCGCCCGATAGAAACGCCAGACCCGTCGAGCCGCCGGTGAAATAGATGGCGTCGACGTCGCGTGTCGCGACCCCGGCCGCCTGCACCGTATCGCGCGCCGCCTGCACGATGCGCAGCGTTTCGTCGTGGCCGGCCTTGATGAGTTGTGCTTCGTCGAACGCGAGGCGCAGGTCGTCTTCCACTTCGTCGAGATCGATCACGGTCTCTCCACCCGCCGCCACGCCGATCTTCGCCTCTTCCGCATGCGCGGCCAGCGCATGGCCGAGGCGCCGGTCCACGACGCGCATCAGGCGGTCGTGATGCTTGACCTCCGTGAACAGATGGCGCATCAGCGCGAGTTCGCTGACCCGCTTCGGGGAGTAGACGGTGTTGATCAGATGCCAGGTCGCGAGATCGAAGTAGACCCGGTTCGGGATCTCGCGGCCTTCCGGGTCCAGCGTCTGATAGCCGAGTTCACGCAGGATCGTCGCCAGTTCCACGCGGCGGTCGAAATCCGTACCGGCGACGTGCACGCCGTGGTGGGCCAGCACGTCGTCCTTGCGCTCGACGCGCTTCATCCGCTCGGGCCCGACCCGCACCAGCGAGAAGTCCGAGGTACCGCCGCCGATGTCGGCCACCAGCACGAGCCCTTCTTCCGCCAGATGCGACTCGTAGTCGAACGCGGCCGCGATCGGCTCATACTGAAAGTGAATCTCCTGCAGACCGACCGAGCGTGCGGCGGCTTCGAGTTGCCGCTGCGCCATCTGATCGGCACGCGGGTCGTCGTCGACGAAAAACACCGGGCGGCCCAGCACGGCGCGATGAATCGGGCCGCCGACGCTTTGTTCGGCCGAGCGCTTGAGGTGATCGATGAAAATCGCGATCACGTCGGTGTACCTGATCGCGGAACCGTCGCCCAGATCCGTGGAGTTCTCCGCGAGCGGCGAGCCGAGAATGCTCTTCATGGAACGCATCAGGCGGCCGTCGAAGCCGTCAATGTACGCGGCGAGCGCCGCCCGCCCGAATTCGCGGGTGTCCTCGTCGGTATTGAAAAAGACCGAGGTGGGCAGCGTGGTATAGGCGCCCTCGACCGGCGCGAGCCTGAGCGCGCCGCCGTCAGGAACGGCCACGGCCGAGTTGGAAGTACCGAAGTCAATCGCGCAATAGTTCATGGCAGGAATCGCCGCTCACGGCTGGCGCGGACAGAAGGGGAGCGGCTTTGTAACACGAAAGACCGATCAGCATCAACTGACGTTTTCAACTCAGTCGCGATAACGGAGAAGTGCGGTTCGACGGAACGAATATTGCTCATTTCGACAGGATACGCCGCCAATTTTCGGATTTCAGGAGACTTCAAGCAATGAGCGCGCCGCCCACAGCCGCTGTTCACGAAAAAAGCACGACGCTCGTCGATACGGATCTGCCTTCGCGGCTCGACCGCTTGCCGTGGGGCCGGTTTCACTCGCTGATCGTGGTGGCGCTAGGCGTGACCTGGCTGCTCGACGGGCTGGAAGTGACGCTGGCGGGCGCGGTGGCGAGTGCGCTGAAGTCCAGTCCATCGTTGCACTTTACCAACGCCGACGTTGGTCTGGCCGGCAGCGCTTACATTGCCGGAGCGGTGCTGGGCGCACTGGGGTTCGGCTGGCTGACCGACCGGCTCGGCCGCCGCAAGCTGTTTTTCATCACGCTCGCCCTTTATCTGGCGGCAACCGCGGCCACCGCGCTGTCGTGGAATCTGGCCAGCTTTCTGCTGTTTCGCTTTCTGACCGGCGCGGGCATTGGCGGCGAGTACACAGCGATCAACTCGACAATCCAGGAATTCACGCCCGCGCGCGTGCGCGGCTGGACCGATCTGGGCATCAACGGCACGTTCTGGCTCGGTGCGGGGCTCGGCGCGGCCGGCTCGCTGGTGCTGCTCGATCCCCATCTGCTGCCGGCCGACTGGGGCTGGCGCGCCTGTTTCTTCATCGGCGCGGTACTCGCGCTGGGCATTCTGCCGATGCGCATCTGGGTGCCGGAAAGCCCCCGCTGGCTGCTCACGCACGGCGACGAGCGCGACGCGCGCGCGATCGTCGAAGGAATCGAAACGCGTTTTCGCAACGAAGGCCACACGCTCTCCGACAATGACCTCACGCGTCTACGACTGCGCGCTCGCGGACATACGCCGCTACGCGAGGTATTTCATACGCTCTTCAACGTACACCGGCGGCGCGCGCTGGTTGGCCTGTCGCTGATGACCGCGCAGGCGTTTTTCTACAACGCGATCTTCTTCACCTACGCGCTGGTGCTCACCGATTTCTATCACGTGCCGGGCGACCACATCGGCTGGTATCTGCTGCCCTTCGCGCTCGGCAATTTCCTCGGACCGCTGCTGCTCGGCCGGCTATTCGACGTGATCGGCCGACGCAAGATGATCTTTGCGACTTACGCGATGTCCGCCGTCCTGCTGACGCTGAGCGGCTATCTGTTCGAGCAGCAGTTGCTCACCGTCGTCACGCAGACGATCGCGTGGATGGTGATCTTCTTTTTCGCGTCGGCAGCTGCGAGTTCGGCTTATCTGACCGTCAGCGAATCCTTCCCGCTGGAGATTCGTGCGCTGGCCATCGCGGTGTTCTACGCGTTCGGCACGGCGCTCGGCGGTATCGCCGGGCCCGCGTTCTTCGGCAGGCTCATCGACACGCATCAGCGCAGCGAAGTGTTTTCGGGCTATCTGGTCGGCTCGGCGCTGATGCTGGCGGCGGCGGTGATCGCCGCGATCTGGGGCGTGGATGCGGAGCGCAAGTCGCTGGAGAACGTGGCGACGCCGCTGTCGAGCGTCGCGGAGGGCGCGGAATAAAAAACGCGCGGTCGTCGCCGCGCGTTTCACTTCGGCAAAAAGCTGCAAGCCGTTCAGAACGCCTTTTTCCAGCCGCCGCCGTAGGCGATCTCCGCCAGCGGCAAACGCTGACGCACCGACTTCTCGCGCTCGCGCAGCACCGGATCCAGCTTGTCGACATCGCCGTAATGACCGAGCGAGATGATCGCGATCACGTCGACGTCGCTCGGCAGCTTGAATGTGGTGCGGAACGCGTTCACGTCAAAACCGCTCATCTGGTGCGCGGCGAGTCCGAGCGCATGCGCCTGCAACACCAGCGCCATTGCCGCGGCGCCCGCATCGTACGGCGCGCAGCGATTCACCTCGCCCTTGCTGGTGAGCGTGTGCGCGGTCACCGCGATCAGCACCGGCGCCGGCGCGTTCCAGCCCTGGTTGAACGGCACCAGCGTGGCAAAGGCCTGCTTGAACGAGACTTCATCGACGCTGCGGTCGAATACGAGGAAACGCCACGGCTGCGCGTTATACGAAGACGGCGCCCAGCGTGCCGCTTCCAGCACGGATTGCAAATGCTCGCGGCTCACCGGTTCGCTGGAATACGCGCGCGGGCTCCAGCGGCCTGCAATCAGCTCGTGAATGGCAACTGCGGTAGGGGCGGGTTTGTTGGTCATGCGCTTCTCTCGGTCGAAATTCATGATCGACGGGCGAATCGCCCGGGGTCACATAGCATAACCGGGCTTTGGCGCGCGCGCTCCATCGGGCGAACAGTTTGTTTTTGCGCTGACGGGCAATGGAGAAACGGCCCCATGCGGGGCCATTTCTTCAACCGCGCCGTGCTCCGCGCGCGGCGGGGCGCGGCGCGCCGCCTGCCGCGTCACACCGCCTGCGGCTCCGGCACCTTGGCAGGCCGGTTGATCCGCAACACGATCACCGCCGCCACGAGGCACAAGCCGCCCGAAATCATCGACGCCACCGTGTAGGTGCCGAGGCTCGCCCGTAGCATCCCCGCGCCGAGCGCCGCGAACGCCGCGCCGAGCTGGTGGCCGGCGACCACCCAGCCGAACACCACCGGCGCCGCCTCCTTGCCGTAGACGTCGGTAGCGAGGCGCACCGTGGGCGGCACGGTCGCGATCCAGTCGAGACCGTAGAACACGGCGAACAGCGGCAGACCGAAAAAGTCGATGCCGAACGCGTGTGGCAGATACATCAGCGACAAACCGCGCAGACCGTAGTACCAGAACAGCAGCACACGGCTATTGAAGCGGTCCGACAACCAGCCCGAGAGCGTCGTGCCGAACAGATCGAAGATGCCCATAGCGGCGAGCAGCGAAGCGCCCTGCACTTCCGTCATGCCATAGTCGCCGCACATCGCGATCAGATGGGTGCCGACGTAGCCGTTGGTGCTCGCGCCACAGATAAAAAAACTGAAAAACAGCAGCCAGAAGTCACGGGTCTTGCTCGCCATCGCGAGCGTGCCGAAGGCGATGGCCAACGGATTCTGTCTGGTGACCGTGCCGTTGATGGGCGTATCGTGCGGTTCGCCGTAGGGACGCAGCTTCATGTCGGACGGACGTTCGGGCAACAGAAACGCCACCAGCGGAATCACGATGGCGGCAGCAATGGCGACGGTCCACACCACCTGCCGCCAGCCGTCATGCTCGGCGATGGCGGCGAGCATCGGCAGGAACACCAGTTGGCCGGTCGCCGAACTGGCCGTGAGAATGCCCATGACGAGGCCGCGCCGCGTCGTGAACCAGCGCGTCACCACGGTCGCCGACAACGACAGCGCCGCGACGCCCGTCGAACCGCCGACCATCACGCCCCAGATCAGCACCATTTGCCACGGATGCGTCATCAGCGAGGAGAGCGCCACGCCTGCGGCCATCGTGCCGAGCGCGGCCAGCAGCGTGGGCCGCACGCCGAAACGCTGCATGGCCGCAGCCGCGAACGGGCCCATCAGGCCGTACAGCGCGATATTCACCGAAATCGCCAGTGAGATCGTTGCGCGGCTCCAGCCGAATTGATGCTCGAGCGGCACCATCATCACGCTCGGCGTGGCGCGCGTGCCGGCCGCTGCCAGCAACACCAGAAACACCACCGCGACGGTCAGCCAGCCATAGTGGAAGCGTCCGCCAATCAGTTTCGCTGCCCAGTTCATCGGTTCTCCAATCGACGCCTGCCTCGCAGGCCACGCCGCTCATATTGTTACGAATTCGGTAAAGGACTTGTGACAGCTCTGTCACAATGGGTGTTGCGATGTTAGTTACTGATCGGTAACATGTCAAGGCGTCGAGTTTATTCAGGTGATCATCCATGTCCGACAGTGAAACCCCCAAGCAGGCCAGCGCACGGCGTACGCGCGGCGCACAGACGGCGGGGCCGCAGGCGCAGCAGCATCTGCTTCGCGCCGCGGACGAACTGTTTTACCGTGAGGGCGTGCGCGCCGTCGGCGTCGATGCGGTGGTCGAACGCGCCGGTGTGAACAAGATGAGCCTGTACCGCCAGTTTTCGTCGAAGGACGACCTGGTCATGGCTTATCTGGAGCGCAAGGACGAGCAGTTCTTCGGCTACGTGGAGAGGAGTTTCGCCAAACATCCGGGCGAGCCGGCGAAACAGCTTCAGCAATATGTCGACGACCTCGCAGTGCGCGCGTCGGTGGATCATTATCGCGGCTGTCCTTTCGTGAACGTGTCGGTGGAGTTTCCGGACGCGGCGCATCAGGCCCGGCAGTTCGTGTTCCGCAACAAGGCGCGGTTGATGGAGCGGCTCACGGAACTGGCCGCCGCGGCAGGTGCCGACGATCCGGTAACGCTCGCCAATGCGCTCGGTTTGATAATAGAAGGCGTGTACGCGGCCAGCCAGACCTACGGTCCAGGATGCGGGCCCATTCTGGCCGCGCCGAAGGTCGCCGCGCAGTTGATCGCCGCCGCATGCGGCACGGCAGCGGCGCCTTCGGACGGTTGAGGTTCGTCTGGCGCGATACTGTTTTCGCGAGACGCGAATCGACGCCGATCCGCGCCGTTAGAATGGCGTTTTATCTCTCACGCCACCGCCTGCCATGTCGTTGCCCGCCGAATCCCACGATGCCGTCGTTGCCGCTACTCGCCACTGGCTAACCGAAGCGGTGATCGGTCTCAACCTGTGCCCGTTCGCGAAGGCGGTGCATGTGAAGGACCAGATTCGCTACGCGGTCAGCAATGCCGTGGACATGGAAAGCGTGCTGACCGATCTGGAAACCGAGCTTCACACGCTGATGGCAGCCAGCCCGGATGCCGTCGACACGACGCTGTTGATCGTGCCGCAGGCGCTTGACGATTTTCTCGACTACAACGACTGCCTGTTTTTCGCCGACCGCATGCTCAAGCAGCTTCGGCTCGAAGGCATCGTCCAGATTGCCAGCTTTCATCCTCTTTATCAGTTCGAGGACAGCGGGCCCGACGATATCGAGAACTACACGAATCGGGCGCCCTATCCGATTTTGCACCTGCTGCGCGAGGACAGCATCGAGCGCGCGGTTCAGGCCTTTCCCGATGCGCAAGAGATTTACGAGCGGAATCAGGAGACGCTTCGGCGAATCGGCCTTGCCGGGTGGAACGCCTTGATGAAACAGTAATTCACCGGGAGCGAGGGGCTTGTCGCGGAAAAGAACGGCCCGTCAGGCCGAAACAAAAAACCGCTCTTTCAGTTCCTCGATACCGAGTGTTTCCATCACCTCGTTCAGGCGCTCGGCCGGCCGGCGCCTCGGCAAATCCTTGTACTGGGCGATGATAAGTTCATTCTTCATGGAATGCTCCCACCCCACCAGCTCGGTCACGCTGACCTGATAGCCGTGCGCTTCGATCTGCAAACACCGCAGCACATTGGTGATCTGGCTCCCAAACTCCCGTGTATGCAACGGATGCCGCCAGATCTCCGTCAATGCGTTCCCGAGAGACTTGCCCTTGTTCTGCCGCAGCACGCCCGCCACCTCGGCCTGGCAGCACGGCACGACCACGATGTACTTCGCCTTCTTTTCCAGCGCGAAGCGCAGCGCGTCGTCGGTTGCCGTATTGCAGGCGTGCAGCGCCGTCACGACGTCGATCCGGGCCGGCAGGCGATCTGACGTGATCGAGTCCGCGACCGACAGATTCAGGAACGACATGCCCGTAAAACCCAGCCGGGCCGCCAGTTCCTCCGACTTCGCGACGAGTTCCTCGCGCGTTTCAATGCCGTATATGTGCGATGCACCACCCGTCTGCGCCTGAAACTCCTTGAAGAAAAGGTCGTACAGGATAAAACCTAGATAGGACTTGCCCGCGCCGTGGTCGACGAGCGTCACGGCGCCCCGCTCGTCCCTGAGCTCCTTGAGCAGCGGCTCGATGAATTGGAACAGGTGGTAGACCTGTTTCAGCTTGCGACGGCTGTCCTGGTTCATCTTGCCGTCGCGCGTGAGGATGTGAAGCTCCTTCAGCAACTCGACGGACTGGTTTGGACGGATTTCGTGGGTTTTGCTGGACATCGGGGGGAAATCGTCATCATTTGCAACGCGAACGTGCGACAGGTGACGGAAAAAGGGAAAAGTTGCTGCCAGTTTACCCAAAGTGCGGCTCGCTTACCGGAAGAGCCGCGCGGATCATGTAAGAAATCGCGTCCAACTGGAACACTTCCTGCTCGTAAAGGCTTTATGCAGAAGATTCAGATGGAGGCCAAAAGCAGCGTGCGCATCGGCCTCGCCCCGTCGGCGGCGGCCGTATCGCTCATAACAACTGGCTGCGGCCGTGGCTTTGATCACGCGAACCGGATGCATGTGGGGAGGACGGACCCGGAACACGGGCCGAACGTTACGTAACCAGTAGCGCGCCGAGACATCAACCGGACGCGCGCTCGGAAAATAGAAGAGGCAGCAATGGATACGGTACCCAACGGAAACGTCGAACAGAAGTTTCAGGAAATGCTGGCGAAGCTCGTCGCTACCCCCGCCTGGTCGGAAAAGCAGCAACTCGAGCTGGAAATGGCCCGCGACATCTCCACGGAAATGCTGCGTCTCGCCGAAGTCATGCGCGACGGCAGCGTAGATATGGAAACCTGCCTGACCATGCTCAAGTACGCCAAAGTACTCGACTTCGTCATGACCACGCTCGCCTCGCGGCGCGACATCAAACCGCAAACGCTGCGGGTCATCTTCAAGCTCGCCGGGCTGAAGGTCGACGAGGCGTACCCTGGCTAGAACAGTTCAAGGAGGCCGGGACGCGCACGGGCGGCAAGGCGCCGCTCGCGCGGGTCGCACGGCCTGTCTCATTTCCCGGAGGAAAATGGCAACTCATGCGCGCGGCGCTTCGACCGGTGGCGTGCCGTCGTGAAAGAGCGTCTTGAGTTGCGAGCGCAATTCCGGCGAATCCGCATGTTTATGCACGGTGACCGCATGCTGAACCGCGGCGTCGAGCAATTCGCTCTCGCTATCGGCGGATAGGGCGACGGTGCAGTTCATTTCGCTCGGAAACTCGCGGCAATCAATGTATTTGCGGGACATGGCAGTCTCCTTGATCCAGACGTTCAGGTAGCCACGCAGGCAGCAGACGCGCGAACCACATTGCATTCCTCCGAGACGCGGCACCACAGACAGCAAGGGTAGCGTCGCGCGGCGAGAAGGAGAGAATCTGGGTTTGACGCGCAGAAGACGCGCACGGCGTCCGATGGAAGGTGTCTGAAAATTATAGGTCGCGGCTGCCCGCAGCGAAGCCTCCGGGCGCAGGCCCGCCAGACGCGGGACCGCCTGAACCCAGTCATTTTCGGCCCGCCGGCGTGCCCGCGCGTTTGCCCTGCGCTGGCCGCGGTGTGAAAATAGTGCCCTTCGCGCCGCCCGTTTCACCCGATCCAGCCGGCGCGCCGCCTCTTCCGCTCATCCGCAGGCCCGCATGTCATCCTCATTCGATTCCGCCCGCGTCGCCGTGATCGGCGGCGGCCCCGCCGGCCTGATGGCCGCCGAGGCGCTCGCCTCGCAAGGCGTGCAGGTCGACGTCTACGACGCCATGCCGTCGGTCGGGCGCAAATTCCTGATGGCGGGCAAGGGCGGCATGAACATCACGCATTCAGAGTCGCTCGAGCCGTTCCTTGGGCGCTATGGCGCGCGCCGTGCGCAACTCGCACCGCTGGTGAAAGCCTTCGACCCCGAAGCCCTGCGCGCATGGCTGCACGGGCTGGGCGTGGAGACCTTCGTCGGCAGTTCGGGGCGCGTTTTTCCAACCGATATGAAAGCCGCGCCGATGCTGCGTGCCTGGCTGCATCGATTGCGCGAAGCGGGGGTGCGTTTTCACATGCGCCACAAGTGGGTCGGCTGGGATGCCGCAGCAGGCGGCGACGCCGCGACGCATACGCTCCGATTCGCGACGCCGGGCGGTGAGCAAGCCCTGAGCTTCGACGCCGTGGTATTCGCGCTTGGCGGTGCAAGCTGGCCGCGTCTCGGATCGGACGCCGCGTGGGTGCCGCTAATGGCTTCGCGCGAAGTGCCCGTAACGCCCTTGCTGCCGGCAAACTGCGGCTTCGACGCGGACTGGAGCCCTTATCTGCGCGAGCGTTTTGCGGGCCAACCGGTCAAGCCGGTAGCCATTGCGCTCACAGGAGTAGACAATAAAGTCCACAATCGACAAGGTGAAATACTTCTGACTGAAACGGGCCTCGAAGGCAGCCTGATTTACGCGTTGTCGGCCGTCATCCGCGACCGAATCGTGGCCGACGGGGCCGCGACGATCGCGCTGGATCTGGTGCCAGGCTTGCCTTTGGAGCGAGTCGTCGCCGAAGTCACGCGACCGCGCGGCTCACGCTCGATGTCGACTCATCTGCATGGCAGGATCGGCATTGGCGGGGTCAAACTGGCTTTGTTGCATGAGATTTTGTCGAAAGAAGCCTTCGCCGACGCCGACCGCCTCGCGCACGCCATCAAGGCGCTGCCGGTGCGCCTGACGCGCGCCCGGCCGGTCGCAGAAGCGATCAGCACCGCCGGCGGCATTCCCTTCGAAGCGCTCGACGGGCATCTGATGATCGAACGCCTGCCGGGCGCATTCTGCGCGGGCGAAATGTTGGACTGGGAAGCGCCGACGGGCGGCTACCTGCTTACGGCCTGCTTTGCCAGCGGCCTCGCAGCGGGGCGTGGCGCGGCGGCTTACCTCGCCACGCTCGCCAGACTCAAGGCGCGCGACGCATCGGCGTGACGCGCCGCGTTGCCCGCTTCACGGCGTGGCAACACCTCCCGCCGCTTATCGTGCCCTGAGACGCCACAGCGATGTCACTTCGGCCATGCGCGCCGTGTGCAGCGCGTCGGTTTCATCGGTCGATTTGGGGTGGCGCGGACGAATTTCCTCGCGCCCCGCCACGACCAACCCCGCCCTGTCGATAGCGGCAAGCAGCCAGTCGCGCGTGCGCAAACCGAGATGCTCAGCGAAATCCGACATGATCAGCCAGCCTTCCCCGCCCGGCGACAGATGCTCCGAAAGCCCATTCAGGAAACCGAGCAGCATGCGGCTCTCCGGATCATAGATCGCATACTCGATCGGAGAAGCCGGCCTTGCCGGCAGCCACGGCGGATTGCAAACTACGAGCGGCGCCCGGCCTTCAGGAAACAGATCGGCCTGCACGACCTCGACCTGCCGGTCGTATCCCAGCCGGGTCAGGTTCTCGCGCGCGCAAGCGAGCGCACGAGGATCCTGATCGGTAGCGATGATCTTCTTCACGCCGCGTTTTGCCAGCAGCGCGGCCAACACGCCCGTGCCCGTACCGATATCGAACGCCTTGTTCAGCGAAGGCAGCGGCGTCCGCGCGACGAGATCCACATACTCGCCGCGCACCGGTGAAAACACACCGTAGTGGGGGTGGATCCGCTCGCCGAGCGCCACGATCTCGACGCCCTTCTTGCGCCATTCGTGCGCGCCGATCATGCCGAGCAGTTCGCGCAGCGATACGACGGACGCCTCGCCAGCGGGTGGTCCATAAGTTTCGATGCAGGCTTGCTGGACATCGGGCGCGCGGCGCAGCGGAATACCGTACGCGGCGTCGAGTGGAATCAGAATCATGCCGAGCGTGCGCGCGCGTTGCGACTGGGCCTGCCGGTGCAGATTGAACGCGTCGATCGGCGTCTCGCCGTGCTTGCGAGGCTTGCGCTCGAGCCGGCGCGTGACCGCCTGAAGCAGCTGGCGAGCGTTCTGGAAGTCGCCGTTCCACAGCAGCGCCGTACCTTCGCAAGCGAGGCGGTAAGCGGAATCGGCAGTAGTACGGTCGTCCGCGACGATGACACGCCTGGGCGGCGGCACGGCCGCTTCGGAGCGCCAACGCGCGACGCGGGGGCCGTCGGCTTCGGGCCAGGTGATGGTTGCAGGGCTGGTCATGATGGAGGTGGGATCGGTGTTGCGGGAGCGACGCGCTGGGAAGCCGCGTCATCGGGGGCGTTGCCCGCCGGGGTACTTGATAGCGTGCCGACTGACGCCCGAATAGTACCTCTCTCGTCCGGGGTCGCGGTGCGCTAATTCGCCGGTGAAAATCTGGTGAAGCGGGTGGGCGGTCGCGATCGGCGGGCCAATCGTGGACGAGATTTTGGACAAAAAAGTCTACTATCGACAAGGTGAAAGAGATATGGCGATTTCGGTCCCTATCGAGCCTCGCCTCCATGCAGCCTAGATTCCGCTCGTTTGTGCCGTCCGCTTCTTATTCGACAAAAAATAGGTGAAAACGATTATACGAGTCCGTCAACCCACGTCACGCGGCGCCATGTTATGTAGGTGTTTACAACCATTTAATAGACAGACAGGAGTCTGCCCGGTATAGTTTTTCTCGATTAATGGACTACAGCCGTATCCCGAAGAACCTGAGAGACCAACCGCAGCGCCGGATCACATCCACAGCGTTAGCTCAAAATAAGCCTTCAGTTGCGGACGTTCATTGGCGTCCGCAACTGGTTTTTTCATTAATCCGGTTATTCCCGACAATCTCCATTTATGCGCGGTGGATTTAATCACCCGTCGTCGCAAACGCGTACGCGCGCACAAAATAAAAACGGGGTTTCTGAATGAACAGAAACCCCGTTTAGTACAACTGGTGCCGGCTGCAGGACTCGAACCCGCCACCTCATGATTACAAGTCAAGCGCTCTACCTGATGAGCTAAGCCGGCATGAGGCCGTGATTCTACTTCATTTTACGATCTTGAGGCGAGCCCTTCCGCCACCTTTCGATCCGTCGTCGTCGGGCTGCGGGCCGCCGGTCGAGCTATCCGCTTTAGCGGTGGCGGCGTCCGTGGCCGGCGCCGTTTCGACCGCACGCGGCGCGGGCGGGTCCGTCTCTTCGGTCACTTCCGCGTCGGCGCCCGAGTCCTGCGCTTCACCGCCCGCTGACTCGACCGGGAACGCCATACCCTGGCCGTTTTCACGCGCGTAAATCGCGAGAATATTGGCGATCGGCACCTCGATCTTGTGCGACTTGCCGGAGAAACGCGCGCTGAACTCGACCCACTCGTTGCCCATCTGCAGCTGGCTGGTCGCCTCGAAGCTGATGTTCAACACGATTTCGTTGTCGCGCACAAACTGACGCGGCACGCGCGTCTGATTGTCGACCCGGACCGCGATGTGCGGCGTATAACCGTTATCCGTGCACCACTCATAGAGCGCGCGCAGCAGGTAAGGCTTGGTGGAAATCTCTTGCATCAACAGTCCTCTTGCCGGGCGCGGGCCCGCGCCCAGTCAGCCGCGCGGCGCCCTTACCCCAAAGCCAAACTCAACGACGCATCACCTTTTCCGAAGGCGTCAGCGCTTCGATATAAGCCGGGCGGCTGAAAATGCGCTCAGCGTACTTCATCAGTGGTGCGGCATTCTTCGACAGTTCAATGCCGTAATGATCCAGACGCCACAGCAGCGGTGCGATCGCGACGTCGAGCATCGAGAACTCTTCGCCGAGCATGTACTTGTTCTTCAGGAAGATCGGTGCGAGTTGCGTCAGACGATCGCGGATCGCGAGACGGGCCTTCTCGTGATTCTTCTCGGCGGCCTTGCCCTTTTCGTTCTCGAGCGTGCCGACGTGCACGAACAGCTCTTTCTCGAAGTTCAGCAGGAACAGGCGTGCGCGGGCGCGCTGAACCGGGTCGGCCGGCATCAGTTGCGGGTGCGGGAAGCGCTCGTCGATATACTCGTTGATGATGTTCGATTCGTACAGAATCAGGTCCCGTTCGACGAGAATCGGCACCTGACCATACGGATTCATCACGGCGATGTCTTCCGGCTTGTTAAACAGGTCGACGTCGCGGATCTCGAAGTCCATGCCCTTTTCGAACAACACCAGCCGGCAGCGCTGGGAGAACGGGCAAGTTGTGCCGGAATACAGAACCATCATGTTTACGTTTCCTCAAAAAGCTGAAAGGCCAGCGCGCGGAAAAACCGTTCAGCAGGTTTTTCCTGGCGCCGGCCCCACGCCGGGTGACGGCGTGATTATTTGATATGTTTCCAGTACGCGGCGTTCAGTCGCCAGGCGAAAAAGCTCAGGATACCGAGGAACATCAGCACCCACACGCCAAGCTGTTTGCGGGTTTTCTGGGTCGGTTCGGACATCCACGACAGGTACGACACGAGGTCGGCCACAGCAGAATCATAATCTACCGGCGACATCGTCCCCGGAGTGACCTGTTGGAAGCCAACAAATTTGTGTACCGTCTCGCCAGTTTTTTCGTCGGTTTCGTCACCGAACTTCGCGGTACGTTGCCCCTGAAGCTGCCACAGCACGTGAGGCATGCTCACGTTTTCATACACCAGATTGTTCCAGCCGGTCGGCCGCGTATTGTCGCGGTAAAAGCTGCGCAAATACGTGTACAGCCAGTCCTTGCCGCGCGCCCGCGCTTCCACCGACAAATCCGGCGGACTTGCGCCGAACCACGCTTTCGCGTCTTCGGGGCGCATCGCCACGGTCATGGTGTTGCCGATTTTATCCGTGGTGAACAGCAGGTTCGCCTGAATTTCGTTCGGCGTAATGCCGAGGTCGGTCAGCCGGTTGTAGCGCATCAGGTTCGCGCTGTGGCAATTCAGGCAATAGTTTACAAACAATTGCGCGCCGTGCTGCAAGGAAGCGAAATTCTCCGCGTTATCCGGCGCGCGGTCGAGCGGGAAATTCTCGTCCGCGTAAGCCGGGGCGGCCAGCACCGCGAGCAGTGTCGCGCCGATCAGCGCGCACTTCGTAAGCAGTTTTTTCATTTCGTGTTCTCCTGGCTCGCGATTAGTGAGGCTTGAACCGCACCCGTTCGGGCGGCTGCTTGAACGTGCCAAGCCGCGTCCAGAACGGCATACCGAGGAAAAACGCGAAGTAGATCAGTGCGCAGATCTGCGCGATCAGCGTGGCGGCCGGCGACGGCGGTTTGGTGCCGAGGAAGGCCAAAGTCAGAAACGCGGCCACGAAGATGCCATAGAACACTTTGTGAAAAAACGGCCGGTAACGGATCGACTTGACCGGCGAGCGGTCCAGCCACGGCAGGAAGAACAGCGAAACGACCGCGCTGCCCATCACCACCACGCCCCAGAACTTCGATTCGGTGAACGCCATAGCCAGAATCACCAGCACCGCGAGCACCGGCAGACCGAGCCGCCACTTGCCGCGCGCGCGCACCAGCGCGAGCAGGCCGAGCAGCGCGATCACGACCATCAGCACGATCTTGAACGGGTCGGTGGTGGCGCGCAGCATCGCGTAGAAGGCGGTGAAGTACCACACCGGCGCGATTTCGGGCGGCGTTTGCAGCGGGTTGGCCGGCACGAAGTTGTTCGCTTCGAGGAAGTAGCCGCCCATCTCCGGTGCAAAGAAGATGATCGCCGCGAAGATCAGCAGGAACACCGTCACGCCCATGAAATCGTGCACCGAGTAGTACGGGTGGAACGGAATGCCGTCGAGCGGAATGCCGTCCGGATCCTTCTTCGCCTTGATCTCGATGCCGTCCGGATTGTTCGAGCCGACTTCGTGCAGCGCGACCAGGTGGGCGATCACCAGACCGATCAGCACCAGCGGAATCGCGATCACGTGAAACGCGAAGAAGCGGTTCAGCGTGACGTCCGAGACCACATAGTCGCCGCGAATCCACAGCGACAGATCCGGCCCGATGAACGGAATCGCCGAGAACAGGTTGACGATCACCTGCGCGCCCCAGAACGACATCTGGCCCCACGGCAGCAGATAGCCGAAAAACGCCTCGGCCATCAGGCACAGGAAGATCGCGCAGCCGAAGATCCACACCAGTTCGCGCGGCTTGCGGTACGAGCCGTACATCAGCCCGCGGAACATATGCAGATAGACGACGACAAAAAACATCGACGCGCCCGTGGAGTGCATATAACGGATCAGCCAGCCCCACGGCACCTCGCGCATGATGTACTCGACCGACGAGAACGCGAGCGTCGCGTCGGGCTTGTAGTTCATGGTGAGAAAGATGCCGGTGACGACCTGGTTGACCAGCACCAGTAGCGCGAGCGAACCGAAGAAGTACCAGAAGTTGAAGTTCTTCGGCGCGTAGTACTCGGAAACGTGCTTCTTCCAGGTGGAAGTCAGCGGAAAGCGCCGGTCGATCCAGCCGACCAGCCCGGTCGTCTCTACTTCGTGTTCGATCGCCATTACGCTTCTCCTTTCTCGTCCTTGCCGATCACGAGGCCGGTGGCCGACGTGAACATGTAAGGCGGGATGTCGAGGTTCTGCGGCGCAGGTTTGTTCTTGAAGACGCGGCCGGCCATGTCATAGGTCGAGCCGTGGCACGGGCAGAGAAAGCCGCCTGGCCAGTCGTCCGGAAGATTGGGCTGCGGGCCCTCCTGGAAGCGCGGCGTCGGCGTACAACCCAGATGGGTGCATACGGCGACGGCGACGAACAGATTCTTGTGGTCGGCGCGTGAACGGTACTCGTTATTGCAGTACTCCGGCAACGGCATTGAAAAAGGATTCTTGGTGTGGGGATCCGCTACTTCGTTATCGGCTTTCTGGACATCGGCGAGCATCTTGTCGGTGCGGTTGATGATCCACACCGGTTTGCCACGCCAGGCTACGGTCTTCATGTCGCCGGGCTTGAGATCGCCGATATCGACTTCGACCGGCGCACCTGCTGCCTTGGCCTTTTCAGATGGTGCAAACGAACTAACAAAGGGTACGACAGTGGCAACGCCTCCTATGCCACCTGCTACGGTCGTCGCTATCAGCCAGGTACGGCGGCTGCCGTCGACGCGTTCATCTTCCTTGTCTCGCATCACACGCCCCACTTCTGAGTTGGATTTTTCCTTCACGTCGCTTCTACCGCCGCTAGTTTGCGCGAATGGAGTCGCCATTTACAAGGGCCGATTGCCAAAAACCGTGCGAAGCCCTTGATAAATCAGGGTTTCTCCGTACGGATCGCAAACTTTTTTGCACCTCCTTTTAAGTGCCCTCTGCGTTATTCCTGCTTTTTTCTTCTCTAATGCGTTTTATCTGAATTTCGCGATTCAAACGGGATTAGGGATATCGATAAAGAGGTGTTCGATATCGAACTGCTCGGACAGGTGCTTGCCCACCGCCTGCACGCCGAAGCGTTCCGTGGCATGGTGGCCCGCTGCGAGAAAAGCGACGCCGCTTTCCGCCGACGTATGCATCACCGACTCCGACACTTCGCCGGTCAGATAAACGTCGGCACCCGCGTCGATAGCCGCGTCGAACATGCCTTGCGCGGCGCCCGTGCACCAGGCCACGCGGCGCAGTTCGCGCTCCGCGTCGCCGAATACGAGCGGCGTGCGGCCGAGCGTCTGCTCGACTTGCGCGGTGAAGTGGGCGAGCGTGATCGGCATCGGAAAGGTGGCGAGCCAGCCAAGATCGTTCTCGCCGAAGCGCGCGTCGCTGATCCAGCCCATCTTCGCGCCGATCTGCGCGTTGTTGCCGAACTCCGGATGGTCGTCGAGCGGCAGATGATAGGCGAACAGATTCAGCTCGTTGGCGATCAGCAGTTTGAGACGACCATATTTACGGCCGGTGATCTGCGGCGCCTCGTTGCGCCAGAAGTAGCCGTGGTGGACCAGCACCGCGTCCGCGCCCCAATCCAGCGCGGCTTCCAGGAAGGCTGCCGAAGCGGTTACGCCGGTCGCCAGCCTGTTGATCCTGCGACGCCCTTCGACCTGCAGCCCATTGGGGCAATAGTCCTTGAAGCGCGCGGTTTCAAGGAGATTGTTCAAGTACAATTCAAGTTCGATCCGATCCATATAAACCTCCAGTCTTCAGATGCTTAGACGCTTTTGGCTGTTTTTTGCCCAAGCGGTGACCGTGCTGTTGGCGCTCATGTTCATCATTGCGACTCTCAAGCCGCAGTGGCTGCAGCGTCAGGGGCAATTCGGCAAGCAACTCGCCGAGCCGATCGTCGCCCTCCGGGAAGTGGCGCCAGGCATCGGCAGCGGCCCAGCCCAGGCGTCGTATGCGGACGCCGCGCAAAAGGCCATGCCCGCGGTCGTCAACGTGTTCTCCAGCAAGGATGGCTCACTGCCGCCCGACCCGCGCGCGAAAGATCCGCTGTTCCGCTACTTTTTCGGCGACAAGAACAACCGCAAGCAGCAGGAGCAGCCCGCATCCAATCTGGGCTCCGGCGTGATAGTGAGTTCGGAAGGTTACATTCTAACGAACCAGCACGTCGTGGACGGCGCCGACCAGATCGAAATCGCGCTGGCCGACGGCCGCACCACGAATGCGAAGGTCATCGGCATCGACCCGGAAACGGATCTGGCCGTGCTCAAGGTCAACATGACCAATCTGCCCACCATCACGCTCGGCCGCATGGACCAGACGCGCGTCGGCGACGTGGTGCTGGCGATCGGCAACCCGTTCGGCGTCGGCCAGACCGTGACAATGGGTATCGTCAGCGCGCTTGGGCGCAATCACCTCGGCATCAACACGTTCGAAAACTTTATTCAGACCGACGCGGCTATCAACCCGGGCAACTCGGGTGGCGCACTGGTCGACGTGAACGGCAACCTGCTCGGCATCAACACTGCCATCTATTCGCGCTCGGGCGGCTCGCTCGGCATCGGCTTCGCGATTCCCGTGTCGACCGCGCGCAGCGTGCTGGAGAGCATCATCACCACGGGTTCGGTCACGCGCGGCTGGATCGGCGTCGAACCGCAGGACGTCACGCCGGAGATCGCCGAATCGTTCGGGCTGGATCAGAAGTCGGGGGCGATTGTTGCGGGCGTATTGAAGAACGGTCCCGCGGACCGTGCGGGCATCAAGCCGGGCGACATTCTCGTGAACGTGAACGGGCAGGAGATCACCGACACTACGCGCCTGCTGAACGTGATCGCGCAAATCAAGCCGGGCACGGCTGCGAAGGTGCATCTGGTGCGCAAGAGCCGCGAGATGGATCTGGACGTCACCATCGGCAAGCGCCCGCCGCCGCCGAAGCAACCGGTCGAGGATAATGGCGGCGGTGATCAGCAGGATGACGACGGGGGTTGAGATTCAGGTGCTGGAAGAGCGCTACGCTTCCCGCCGCCCCGTTTTCATAGCCTCTTCGAGCATGCCGAGAGTAAGCGATCTACCGCCGAGGGTTTCGCGCGCACTGGCGCTGAACGGCGACTTGGCTACCGTTGCGAAGAAAGGGCCGCTTTTCAGCTTTGCGGCCGGATAGTGGTGGTTCACTCCGACGCACCCGCATCCTCGATCACCACCGGCTGCTTGCCTACGATCAACCGCGCCGCAATGATCCCCGCCTCGTAAAGCACGATCAGCGGAATCGCCAGAATCAACTGCGAGAACACGTCCGGCGGCGTGACCACAGCGGAGATGACAAAGGCGCCCACGATCACATACGGACGAATCTCCTTGAGCTTCTTGAGCGTCACCACGTTCATGCGGACCAGCAGCACCACGACGATCGGCACTTCGAACGTCACGCCGAACGCGATGAACATGGTCAGCACGAAGCTCAGGTAATTGTCGATATCCGTGGTCATCTCCGCGCCGAGCGGCGCGTTGTAGTGCGCCATCACGCGGAAAATAGTCGGGAACACCACGAAGTACGCGAACGCCATGCCGCACAGGAACAGCGTGTAGCTGCTGCCCACCAGCGGCCCGACCAGTTTCTTCTCATGCTGGTAAAGACCCGGCGCAACGAACGCCCAGATCTGATACAGCACGATTGGCAGTGCGATCACAAAGGCCACCAGCATGGTCACCTTCATCGGCACGAAGAACGAGCCGGTCACATCCGTGACGATCATCTTGCCGTCTTTCGGCAGATTCTGCATCAGCGGCCGCGCCAGCAGCCGGAAGATATCCGGCGCCCAATACACGAGTCCGACGAACACCACGACGACGGCAAGGCCGGCGCGAATGATACGGTCGCGCAATTCAACGAGGTGGGAAATGAAGGTCTCTTCAGTGCCTTCGTCCTGGGTTTGCTGGGGGTCGCTCACACCGGCCCTCGGTTAGAGATTGTCGTTCTGATCATCAGAAGAACCGCGTCGGACGACGCATGGTGGCCGGCGTATGCCGCGCCACGCGCGCCGCACCCGACTGCACACGCGTGCGGCGCGTGGTTGCGCGTTTGTACCAGGTGGGCATGGCCGTCTGCCTGACGCGCCAGTTCTTGCGTTTGGCCCCGGCGGCCGGCGTGCTGCCGGGCCACGATGTATTGCCTGCATTGCCGACGTCTTCGAGCGCGCCGCCCGCAATGCTCGGCGACACCGACGTGCCGCTGTTCCACGCGTCGTTCAGCTCGCTCTCATGCTTGCGCAGATTGTCCTGAACGGAGGTTTCGACGTTGGTCGCGGCTGCCTCGAACTCGCTTTTCATGCGGCGCAGTTCGTCGAGCTCGATTTCGCGCGTGACTTCGGCCTTCACGTCGTTGATATACCGCTGCGCACGGCCGAACAGCGCGCCGGCCGTGCGGGCGACGCGTGGCAGGCGCTCAGGGCCGAGTACGACCAGCGCGACGACGCCGATCAGCGCCATCTTGGTTAGACCGAGGTCCAGCATGAAGTGGAATGTCCGTCAGTAACGCGGTTAAGCCGCGGCTTAGCGGTAATCGCCCGAACGCGGCGCCTTTTCCTTCGCATCCACATCTACGGCGCCGTTACGCGGCAGTTCGCGCTGTTGCGCTTCGCCCGCCGGCGTTTCGGCTTCCTTCATGCCTTCCTTGAAGCCCTTCACGGCGCCACCCAGATCGGTGCCGATATTGCGCAGTTTCTTCGTGCCGAACACGAGCGCCACGATCAACAACACGATCAACCAATGCCAAATGCTCAACGAACCCATGACTACTCTCCTTAACCCCGATATCGCACCGTGATGCGGTGAAACTCGGACGCCTTGCAGCGTGAATCGAAGCGCGTACGCTTCATCTATATATACGTTACCGCGAGCCCTTCCGGTTCAACCCGCGACACGGAATGCCATTGTGGCCAGACGATCGCGTCGGCGACATTACAATGCGGCAAAAACATCGGCCGCGCTATTGTCCGTGACCAAAACTCACCGCGCCGCCCGGTTGCCCTGTCAACCCATGCGCTGCCAGGGGCGCGGTCCCGCGAGAATATGAGCGTGCAGGTGATACACCTCCTGCCCGCCGCCCGGACCGGTATTGATTACCGTGCGAAAACCCGTTTCGCCGCCCGTGTACGCCACGCCTAACTGATCCGCCAGACGCGCGGTCAGGACAAGCATTCTACCAAGCAGCGGTGCATCGCTTCCGGTGCAATTCGACAGCGTGGCGATGTGCCTGCGCGGGATCACCAGCACGTGGGTTTCGGCGGCCGGGCGGATGTCGCGGAAGGCAACGAACTCGTCGTCTTCGTGGACTTTGGTCGACGGAATCGCGCCGGCGGCGATCTTGCAGAAAAGGCAGTTCGGGTCGTGACTCATCGTATTCCTGACACAGTATGGCTGGAGCGCGAAACGTGCGCGGCGCGGTTCATGTCAGGCCCGGCAACGCCCGGACGAAACTCAGAACCAGCCGCGCGGATTCGCGAGCGGCTTGTTATCGTACAGATACAGCCAGCCTTTGATAATACGGTACAACATCCAGATGCTCACGGCCCACAGTACCGGAATGCCGATCACCACGAACAGCAGCACGCCGCCGATCGCATAACCCAGCAAGGCCATCCAGAAGGAACGGATCTGCCACTCGAAATGGGCTTCATACGGCGTGCCCACCACGTCGGGCCGCTTGACGTAGTTGATGATGATCGCGATCAGGATGGTCAGGCCGCCCGTCAGCCAGTGGACCGCGTACAGCGCGTAGAGAACGTGGGTGAGCGTGCGCAGGCTGCGCTCGCGCTCCGGCTCGATCGCGTTGCGATAAACCGGCGGCGGATAGCTTTCGTGCGACTGTTCCATGCTTGCGTCCTCCCGAGGATGCGCGTCAGATGCGTTCAGTGCAATATGGGCGCCGTTGCTCGCCAGTTCAAGACGGTGCGCCGAACGTCCGTCGTTCGGCCTCCGCTCAGTTGCCGCTCAGCCGTCGCTCAGTCGCCGTTCTGCTCGCGGTCGCGGCTCTTGCGCAGCGCCTTTTCCTCGATACCCGACATGCCTTCGCGGCGTTCGAGTTCGGCGAGCACGTCAGCCGGGCTCAGATCGAAGTGCGACAGCATGACGAGGCAATGGAACCATAAGTCCGCGACTTCGCCGACCAGCGCCTTCGGCGCGCCGCCGTGGCGTGCGTCCTTGGCGGCCAGCACGACTTCGGTGGCTTCTTCGCCGATCTTCTTCAGCACCGCGTCGTCGCCTTTGTGGAACAGGCGCGACACATACGAGACCTCCGGATCGCCGCCCTTGCGGCTGTCGATGATCGCCGCGAGGCGCAGCAGCGTGTCGGTGGTGGACGCGGCGTTGGACGGCGTGGTTTGCGTGGATTGCGTCATTTGTAGATCTGTTCGGGGTCTTTCAGCACGGCGTCGACGGCAACCCAGTCGCCATCTTCCACCGAGCCTTCGAATTTCTGGAAAAAGCACGAGTGGCGGCCGGTATGGCAGGCAATGCCCGACACCTGCTCCACTTTCAGCAGCACGACGTCTTCGTCGCAATCGAGCCGCACTTCGTGCACATGCTGCACGTGGCCGGACTCTTCACCCTTGAACCACAGGCGCTGACGCGAGCGCGAGAAATACACCGCGCGGCCTGTTTCGACGGTTTTCGCCAACGCTTCGCGGTTCATCCACGCGAACATCAGCACGTCGTTCGTCGACGCTTCCTGCGCGATCACCGGCACGAGGCCGTTCGCGTCCCACCTGACCTTGTCGAGCCAATTGACTGCCGAGGGATTCACCACGTCACAACCTCACCGAAATGCCCTGATCGGCCATGAAGCGCTTGGCCTCGCCCACGGTGTGTTCGCCGTAGTGGAAAATGCTCGCGGCGAGTACCGCGTCCGCGTGGCCTTCCTTGATGCCGTCGGCCAGATGCTGCAGGTTGCCCACGCCGCCCGAGGCGATCACCGGGATCGGCACCGCATCGGACACGGCGCGCGTGAGAGCGAGATCGAAGCCGCTCTTCGTGCCGTCGCGGTCCATGCTGGTGAGCAGGATTTCGCCGGCGCCGAGTTCGGCCATCTTGCGCGCCCATTCGACCGCGTCCAGCCCGGTAGCCTTGCGTCCGCCGTGCGTGAAGACTTCCCAGCGCGGCACTTCGCCTTCTGCGGAGACGCGCTTCGCGTCGATCGCGACCACGATGCACTGCGAGCCGTATTTGTCCGTCGCGTCTTTCACGAGCTGCGGATTCGCCACCGCCGACGAATTCATGCTGATCTTGTCCGCGCCCGCGTTCAACAGGCGCCGCACGTCTTCGACGGCGCGCACGCCGCCGCCGACCGTCAGCGGAATGAACACCTGCGAGGCGACCGCTTCGATGATCGGCAGGATCAGATCGCGCTGATCCGAGGTGGCGGTGATGTCGAGGAAGGTGAGTTCGTCCGCGCCCTGATCGTCGTAGCGGCGGGCGATTTCGACCGGGTCGCCCGCATCGCGCAGTTCGACGAAGTTGACGCCCTTGACCACGCGGCCAGCCGTGACGTCGAGACAGGGGATGATGCGTTTAGCTAGAGCCATGATCTTGCAATTCTGCCAATACCGCTGATGAGGCCGCTCGCCTGGATGAGCGGCACAATGCCGGCGCGGTCAGTCGCGCCGCCGGTGAGTTCCACGCAACCGGCTCGAGACGGTATGCCGGTGTCAGGCCGCGCCGCTCGGACGCCGGCGATTCGCTCGCCGCGACGCCGAACGCACGAGGCGCGAGCGGCAAGCCTGCCGACCCCGCCTCCCCGTTTTAAGCGTCGTCCGATTCGCGCAGCCGGTCCGCGAGGGTTTGCGCCGCCGCGAAGTCGAGATCGCCCGAGTAGATGGCCCGCCCGCAGATCACGCCTTCGATGCCTTCGTCTTCGACTTCGCACAGCGATTCGATGTCCGCAAGGTTCGACAAGCCGCCGCTCGCGATCACCGGAATCTTCACCGCGCGCGCGAGACGCACCGTCGCTTCGATGTTGATGCCCTGCAGCATGCCGTCACGGCCGATGTCGGTATAGATGATCGACTCGCAGCCGTAGTCCTCGAACTTGCGCGCGAGGTCGGCCACTTCGTGGCCGGTGAGCTTGCTCCAGCCGTCGGTCGCGACCTTGCCGTCTTTCGCATCCAGCCCCACGATGATATGGCCGCCGAACGCCGTGCAGGCATCTTGCAGAAAGCCGGGATTCTTCACCGCCGCCGTGCCGATGATCACGTACGACAGACCGTCGTCCAGATAGCGCTCGATCGTGTTCAGGTCGCGAATGCCGCCGCCCAGCTGAACGGGAATCTCGCCGCCCACCTCTGCGATGATCGCGCGAATCGCGTCTTCGTTCTTCGGCTTGCCGGCGAACGCGCCATTCAGGTCGACGAGGTGCAGACGCCGGGCCCCGCGATCGACCCAATGTCGGGCCATCGCCGCCGGTTCCTCGGAAAATATCGTCGCCTGGTCCATATCGCCCTGTTTGAGGCGTACACACTGACCGTCTTTCAGGTCGATGGCGGGAATCAGCAGCATAGCAATCGGGTGTTGTCTGGGAAGGGGTTGAAGGTCGGCGCGAGCGGCTGAGGGTTCAGCCCGCCGGGACGCCGTTTCGCTAGTTTAGTACAACTCTTTCGACGTCCTTGCGCGGCGTCGGGCGCAAGCGAAATCGCGGTGCTGCGGGTGCGGCGCGCGGCGATCGTTCCGCTTGTGGCAGAACGACGCACGGCAACAGGATGAAGAAAGGCGCTCACGGGTTCCAGTGCACGAAGTTGCGATACACGCGCAGCCCCGCTTCGGCGCTCTTTTCCGGGTGGAATTGGGTCGCGAAGATGTTATCGCGCGCCACCGCCGAGGTAAAGGGCACGCCGTACACCGTTTCGCCCACGGTATGGGCCGCATTATCGGGCACCACGTAGTAACTGTGCACGAAGTAGAAGAACGCGTTGTCCGCGACACCGTCCCACAGCGGATGCGGCCGGGTCTGATGCACGCGGTTCCAGCCCATTTGCGGCACCTTGAAGCGCGAGCCGTCGTCCTGCAACTGGCCTTCCAGATCGAAGCGCAGCACCTTGCCGGGCAGTAGACCGAGACCCGGCGTGTTGCCTTCCGCGCTCCAGTCGAACAGCATCTGCTCGCCGACGCACACGCCCATCAGCGGCTTGGTGCGGGATGCTTCGATCACCGCTTCCTGCAGGCCGGACTCGCCGAGACTGCGCATGCAGTCGGGCATCGCGCCCTGGCCGGGCAGCACCACGCGGCCGGCGGCGTGGATCGCTTCCGGCCGGTCGACGATCGCCACATCCGCTTCCGGCGCGGCTTTGCGCAGCGCCTGGGCAACCGAACGCAGGTTGCCCATTCCGTAATCCACAATCGCTATCGAAGTTTTCATTTCAAATTAGGCAGCAATGCCTTCAATCCATCGACGATGAATTCCACCGCCAGCGCCGATAACATCAAACCCATGAGCCGCGTGCCGATGTTGATACCCGTGCGACCCACCCAGCGGGCAATCGGTTCGGCAAGGCGCAGCGAAAAAAAGCAGATCGCCGCCAATACCGCGCCGATCGCGACGAGGCTGATCCGGTCGTACCAATGCGCCGAGCCGGCCGCATAGATGATCGTAGTACTGATCGCGCCCGGACCGGTCAACAACGGAATCGCCAGCGGCACGACCGCGATGTTGTCCTTCTGCTCCGCTTCGTGGCGCTCTTCCGGCGTGGAACGGCTGTTGCCGATCTGCGCGTTCAGCATGTTGATCGCCATCAGCAGCATGATGATCCCGCCGCCCACTTCGAGCGAGCCGACCGAAATGCCGAAGAAGGCGATGATCTGCTGCCCGAGCAGCGTGGTCACCGCAATCACGCAGAACACCGAAATGGCCGCGATCCGGATGGTTCTACGCCGCTCGGCGTCGCTCTGATGCGCTGTCAGGCTCATGAAGAACGGGATGGCGCCGACCGGGTTGATCAACGCCAGCAGCGAAATAAACGACTTCAGAATGTCCATCGCACACCGGGCGCGAGCGCAAACGGCGCCGGTCCCGGTCCAGGTAAATAGGCCGATGAGCCGGCTGGTGAGCGCTTAAAGGCTGCCCTTGGTCGACGGAATCTGTCCGGCCGCGCGTTCGTCCAGTTCGGTAGCCATGCGCAATGCACGCCCGAACGCCTTGAACACCGTTTCCATCTGATGATGGGCGTTCAGGCCGCGCAGGTTGTCGATATGCAGCGTCACGCCGGCGTGATTGACGAAGCCGCGGAAAAATTCGATGGACAGATCGACGTCGAACGTACCGATGCGCGCGCGCGTGAACGGCACATGGAATTCGAGCCCCGGACGACCGGAAAAATCGATCACGACGCGCGACAGCGCTTCGTCGAGCGGCACGTAAGAATGACCGTAACGGCGGATGCCCTTCTTGTCGCCGATCGCTTTCGCGACGGCCTGGCCGAGCGTGATGCCGGTGTCTTCGACCGTGTGATGGTCGTCGATATGCAGATCGCCATGCGCTTCGATCTCGAGGTCGAACAATCCATGCCGCGCGATCTGGTCGAGCATGTGGTCCAGAAACGGCACGCCGGTGGCCAGCTTCTGCTGACCGGTGCCGTCCAGATTGATCTTCACACGGATCTGCGTTTCGCTGGTGTTGCGAACGACTTCCGCAAGGCGCATGGTAATTCCTCGAATCTGGCTAGAAAGCGATAGGTATGTGGGATGGAAAAACGGCAGGGCTGCGCGCGCTATCCCGTGATGAGGAAAAGCGCTTGCGCGGCCATTCGGCACGCCTTCAATGCAATACGAGCTTCAGTGCGGCCAGCAATTGCGCATTTTCTTCGGGCGAACCGACGGTCAAACGCACGCAATTGGCCAGCAACGGATGCATTTTACTCACGTTTTTGATCAAAACCCGCGCCGCCAGCAGCGTTTCGAACAGGACCGACGCGTCCGGCACACGCACCAGCAGGAAGTTGCCGGCGCTCGGGAACACTTCGGCGCCCGGCAACTGGGCGATCGCGTGCGCGAGTTTCGTGCGTTCTTCGCGCAATTGCGCGGCTTGAGAATCGAGCACGTCGACGTGGTCGAGCAGGAAATCCGCGGCGGCCTGCGTGAGCACGTTGGTGTTGTACGGCGGCCGCACCTTGTCGAATTCCGTCAGCCAGCCCGGTTTGCCGACCAGATACCCGAGACGGATTCCGGCCAGGCCGAGCTTGGACACCGTGCGCATCACCACCACGTTGTCGAACGCGTCGGCGCGCGGCAGCCAGCTTTGCTGCGCGAACGGCTGGTAGGCCTCGTCGATCACCACGAGGCTCTTGCTGGCCGCGGCGATGATGCGCTCCATGTCGGCGTCGTCGAACAGCGTCCCGGTCGGGTTGTTCGGATACGCGAGGTAGATGATCGCCGGCTGGTGCTCGGCGATGGCGGCCAGCATCGCTTCGGTATCGAGCGTGAAATCCGCTTTCAGCGGCACGCCGACGAACTCGAGATTCGCCAGCTTCGCCGACATCTGGTACATCACGAAGCCCGGCACCGGCGCGAGCACCTTGGCGCCCGGCTGCGCGCACGCGACCGACACCATGCTGATGATTTCATCCGAGCCGTTGCCGAGCAGCACGTCGCAGCCGGGCGGCACCTGCATCACACGCTTGATCTTCTCGATCAGCGCATCCGGACGCGGCGCCGGATAGCGGTTCAGCGCGACGCCGGCGAGGTGCTCGCCCAGATGCGCGGCCAGCACCGGCGGCAGCGGGAACGGATTTTCCATCGCGTCGAGCTTGATATAGCCCGTGGCGTCCGGAACCGGATAGCTCGTCATCGCGAGCACGTCGCGGCGGATGATGTCTTGAGGTGTCGTCATAGGTCGGTGGAGCGGGCCGCAAGGGAACGCAAGCCCGGCGTCGGCGGCATGCTGGCCGCCAGAGGTTGGTCTGTTTGTCTTGTCTGTATTTAACGTGGAACCGCACGCAATCCGTCGCCGGCGTTCGAGGGCATCGGCTCGATGCCCGCTCGGCCTCGGCGTCGGACCCGACGCACTCAGCCGTTTTGCCGCATCCGGTATTCGGCGCTGCGGGCATGCGCCTGCAGGCCTTCGCCGTAAGCGAGTTCGGCGGCGATCTCGCCCAGCGTCTGCGCGCCCTCCGCGCTGACCTCGATCACGCTCGAACGCTTGAAGAAATCATAGACGCCCAAAGGAGACGAGAACCGTGCGGTACGAGACGTAGGCAAAACGTGATTTGGCCCCGCACAGTAGTCGCCGAGGCTTTCGCTGGTGTAGCGGCCGAGAAAGATCGCACCGGCATGGCGGATCAGCTGGCCCCACTGCTGCGGTTCCAGCGCGGAAATTTCGAGGTGTTCCGGAGCGATGTCGTTGGCGATCGCGCAGGCTTCCGCCATATCGCGCACCTTGATCAACGCGCCGCGGCCTTCCAGCGACGCGCTGATCACATCGCGGCGCGGCATGGTGGGCAGCAGTTCGTCGATCGCATCTTTCACGCGGCCGATGAACGCGTCGTCCGGGCACAGCAGAATGGACTGCGCGAGCTCGTCGTGCTCGGCCTGCGAGAACAGGTCCATCGCCACCCAGCGCGGATCCGTGGTGCCGTCGCACAGCACCAGGATTTCGGACGGCCCGGCGATCATGTCGATACCGACCGTGCCGAACACGCGGCGCTTGGCCGACGCGACGTACGCGTTGCCCGGACCGCAGATCTTGTCGACCGCGGGAATGGTCGCCGTGCCGTACGCCAGCGCGCCCACCGCCTGCGCGCCGCCAATCGTGAACACGCGATCCACGCCGCCGAGCAGCGCGGCCGCGAGCACCAGCGGATTCTTCACGCCGTCCGGCGTCGGCACCACCATGACGATTTCGCGCACGCCGGCCACTCGCGCCGGAATCGCGTTCATCAGCACTGACGACGGATACGCCGCCTTGCCGCCCGGCACGTAGATACCCGCGCGATCGAGCGGCGTGACCTTCTGGCCGAGCACGGTGCCGTCGGCTTCCGTGTACCGCCAGCTATGGCTGCCGCATTCGATCTTCTGCTTCTCGTGGTAGCCGCGCACCCGCGCCGCCGCCGCTTCGAGCGCCGCGCGACGCTTCGGTTCGAGGCCTTCCAGCGCCGCTTCCAGCTCCGACATCGGCAGTTCGAGCGCGTCGACGCTCTTCGCCTCGACACGGTCGAAGCGGCTCGTGTACTCCAGCACCGCAGCATCGCCGCGCGCCTTCACGTCGTTCAGAATCTGCGCGACCGAGCGCTCGATTGCTTCGTCTTCGCTCGCCTCGAACGCGAGCACCGCGTGCAGCGACTTCTGGAAGTCGGGAGCGGTGGAATCGAGTTTGCGAATCTTGATAGACATACGGGTATCCGTTCCGGTAAGGCGCTCGTTACTGCATGTTCGCACCGACGCGATCAGGCCGTCGTGGAGCCGGCTTTCGACGCACGTTCGAACGCGTCGAGAATCGGCCGCAATGCGGCGCGCTTGAGCTTGAGCGCCGCCTGGTTCACCACGAGGCGCGACGAAATCTGCATGATCTCCTCCACCTCGACGAGATTGTTGGCGCGCAAGGTATTGCCCGAGCTCACCAGGTCGACGATCGCGTCGGCGAGACCGACCAGCGGCGCCAGTTCCATCGAACCGTACAGCTTGATCAGATCGACGTGCACGCCCTTGGCGGCGAAATGCTCGCGCGCGGTTTCGACGTACTTGGTCGCCACGCGCAGGCGGGCGCCCTGGCGCACCGCATTCGCATAATCGAAACCGGCCGCGACCGCGACCGACATGCGGCAACGCGCAATATCCAGGTCGACCGGCTGATACAGGCCGCTGCCGCCGTGTTCGAGCAGCACGTCTTTACCCGCCACGCCGAAGTCGGCCGCGCCGTATTCGACGTAAGTGGGCACGTCGGTGGCGCGCACGATGATCACGCGCAGGTTCGCGTCCGTGGTCGGCAGGATCAGCTTGCGCGAGGTCTCCGGATCTTCGGCCACTTCGATGCCGGCTGCGGCGAGCAGCGGCAACGTCTCTTCAAAGATACGCCCTTTCGACAACGCCAGCGTGAGCGGCGCGCTCACCGCCGGCGACGACGAAGTTTGCGGCATTGCGCTCATGCCTGGCTCCCCGAGACACGGCGCACCTTCGCGCCGAGAGCGGTGAGCTTGGTTTCCATGCGGTCGTAACCGCGGTCGAGGTGATAAATCCGGTCGATCAGCGTTTCACCGTCAGCGCGCAATGCGGCGATCACGAGACTCGCCGACGCGCGCAGGTCGGTTGCCATGACTTTCGCGCCGGAAAGCTGCTCGACGCCGGTCACGAGAGCGGTGTTGCCGTCGATCGTGATGTTCGCGCCCAGCCGGTTCAATTCCTGCACGTGCATGAAGCGATTTTCGAAGATCGTCTCGACGACCTGCGAGGTGCCCGTCGCGATCGTGTTCAGCGCCATGAACTGCGCCTGCATGTCGGTCGGGAACGCCGGGTATTCGGAGGTGCGGAACGTGACCGCGTTGGGACGTTTGTTCATGCGCACGCGCATCCAGTCGTCGCCTTCTTCGACCGTGACGCCGGCTTCGCGCAGCTTTTCGGTCACCGCTTCGAGAATCAACGGACGGACCTTGCGCAGCGTGACGTCGCCACCGGCAGCCGCCACCGCGCACAGGAACGTGCCGGCCTCGATCCGGTCCGGAATCACCGTGTGCTTCGCGCCATGCAGCTTGTCGACGCCCTGGATCACGAGGCGATCCGTACCGATGCCTTCGATCTTCGCGCCCATCTCGACCAGCAGATGCGCGAGATCGCCGACTTCCGGCTCACGCGCCGCGTTCTCGATCACGGTCTCGCCTTCGGCCAGCACGGCGGCCATCAGCAGGTTTTCGGTGCCGGTCACAGTGATCATGTCGGTGACGATGCGCGTGCCCTTCAACCGCTTTGCGCGTGCTTCGATGAAGCCGTGCTCGATGGTGATCTCGGCGCCCATCGCCTGCAGGCCTTTGATGTGCTGATCCACGGGGCGCGCGCCGATCGCGCAGCCGCCCGGCAGCGAGACGCGCGCGTGGCCGAAGCGCGCCACCAGCGGGCCGAGCACGAGGATCGAAGCACGCATGGTCTTGACCATTTCGTACGGCGCGACGAGGTTGTCCACCTTCGACGCGTTCAGCGACACGCGGCCGTCGCCGCTCTCGATCTGCACGCCCATCTGGCCGAGCAGCTTGAGCATCGTGCGCACGTCCTGCAGGTCGGGCACGTTCTCCAGATGCACCGGCTGCGCGCTCAGCAGACCCGCGCACAGAATCGGCAACGCCGCATTCTTCGCACCCGAGACGACGACTTCACCCGACAGCGGGTAGCCACCTTCAATGACGAGTTTATCCATGCCTGTCAATTCCTGATTGACCCGGACTTCGGCCGGGGCTGCTTTGACTGTGTTCGACGCGCCGCTACCGGCGTCGCGCCCTTCTTGAGTAATTCGCACTAAATTTCCAGATTACGCGTTCTGCCATTCGGCGGGCGTCAGCGTCTTCATGCTGAGCGCGTGGATTTCTTCGCGCATGCGGTCGCCGAGCGCCGCGTACACGAGTTGATGGCGCTGGATCGGACGCTTGCCTTCGAAGCTCGGCGAAACGATGGTCGCAAAGAAATGCTGGCCGTCGCCTTCGACTTCGAGATGCTGGCAGGCAAGCCCAGCCGCGATGTATTGCTTGACCTGTTCGGGAGTCGGCAACATGAGAGAAGCTCCTGATCAGTGGCGCAGTTTGTAGCCGGAAGCGAGCATGCGCATCGCCACCACGGCCAGCACCACAAAGAAACCGGCGACGATCGCGAGGCTCGCGAGCGGATTGATATCCGACATCCCGAAGAAACCGTAGCGAAAGCCGTCGATCATGTAGAAAAAGGGATTGAGCCGCGATACTTCGCGCCACACCGGTGGCAGCGTATGCGTGGAGTAGAACACGCCCGAGAGGAACGTGAGCGGCATGATCAGAAAATTTTGAAACGCCGCCAGCTGATCGAATTTTTCGGCCCAGATACCGGCGATCAAACCGAGCGTGCCGAGAATCGCCGCGCCGAAAATCGCGAAGAGAACGATGTAGAGCGGCGCGCTGAAACTGACCGGCACGAACCAGATCGTCACGATGAACACGCCGAAGCCGACCGCCAGCCCTCGCGCCACGGCCGCGAGCACATAGGCGCCGAACATCTCGTAGTGCGACAGCGGCGGCAACAGGACGAACACCAGGTTGCCGGTAATCTTGGACTGGATCAGCGAGGACGAACTGTTGGCGAATGCATTTTGCAGCACGCTCATCATCACGAGACCCGGAATCAGGAAACTCGTGTATTCGACGCCCGGATAGACCTGCACATGACCGCGCAAAGCGTGGCCGAAAATCGTCAGATACAGGAGCGCGGTAATGATCGGCGCCAGCACGGTCTGGAACGCCACCTTCCAGAACCGCAGGAGTTCTTTATAAAACAGCGTGGTGAATCCACTGTAACCGCTCATGCAAGCCCCTCGATCACTTCCGGACCGTTCATCACCTGAACGAACACATCTTCGAGGTCGGCCTTGCGGACCTCGATTTCTTCGAATGTGCAGCCCGCTGCGCGGCACTGCGCGAGAATTTTTTCGACGTCGTCGTAACTCGCGAGACGCAGCAGATGCTGGCGGCCATTGCCGTTGCCCGTGCCGCTTTCCACTTCGAGCACACGCAGATCGGCGGGCAGGACGCCTTGCGAGAAACGCAGGAACAGTTGCATGCCGGCAAAGCGTTGCAGCAGCGTGCTGGTGCGCTCGAGCGCCACGACTTCGCCGCGCCGCAGCATGGCGATGCGATCGCACAGCGACTCGGCTTCTTCCAGATAGTGCGTGGTCAGCACGATGGTGTGGCCTTCGCGATTCAGGCGCGAAATGAACTTCCACAGCGTTTGCCGCAATTCGACGTCGACGCCCGCGGTCGGCTCGTCGAGCACGATCACCGGCGGCCGGTGCACCAGCGCCTGCGCGACCAGCACGCGGCGCTTCATGCCGCCCGACAGCGCGCGCATGTTGGCGTCGGCTTTGTCGGTGAGGTCGAGATTGGCCATGATCTCGTCGATCCACGCGTCGTTGTTGCGCAGCCCGTAGTAGCCGGACTGGATGCGCAAGGTTTCGCGGACCGTGAAAAACGGATCGAACACGAGCTCCTGCGGCACCACGCCAAGCGCGCGGCGCGCGGCGCGGAAATCGCTGACGACGTCGTGGCCGCGCACCGCGATGCTGCCTTCGTCGGCTCGCGCGAGCCCGGCGAGGATGCTGATGAGCGTTGTCTTGCCCGCGCCGTTCGGACCGAGCAGTCCGAAGAACTCGCCTTCTTCAACTGTGAGGCTGACGCCCTTGAGCGCTTGCAAATCCTTGTAGCGCTTCTTGACGTTACGAATTTCTATGGCTGACATTGACTGTGGGCCGCGTGCGTCGCGGCGCCTAAAGGAGCCCTGAGGGGGCGCACAAATGCTGGAAGGAACGGAATTGGGGCCGGTTATGGGCCCCAAAAAACGTTTGATTATAGGGCAAAAATCAGTGGCCCTATCTCAGCCGGGGGGTTGGGAAGTGACGCGGTTAGCGCGTCAATGTCGCGCCGAAAGCAGGGTATCGACGCCGTAGGCTTGCGCGAGGCTGGCGAGGCCAGCCGGCAGATTGACGATCTCGAACGGGGCCCGGCGTGCCTGCGCGGCCCGCTGCCACGCGATGAGGACGGCCAGCGCGGACGAATCGAATTGCGCGAGCGGCGCGCAATCCACGCCGTTCGCGCCCGCCGCGATGCGTTGCAAACCCGCCGCGAGCGCGGCGCTCGCGCTCTCGTGGGTCAGCGTCGCGCCGCTTTCGAAGCGGTTGGCGACAGGGTTCGACACTTCGCTCACGACTGCTTGCCCGCGGCGAGTTGCTGGTTGCGCTGTGTGAGGAACTGGATCAGTCCGTCCACGCCCTTCTGCTGGATCTGTTCGTTGAACTGTTGCTGATACGCCTGAATCAGCCATGCGCCGAGCACGTTGATGTCATACACGCGCCAGCCTTGCGGCGTCTTGTACAGACGGTAGTCGAGTTCGATCGGCGAGCCGTTGTTCATCACAACCGAGCGCACCACCGTGTCGGTGTCGTCCGGGTTCATGCGGAACGGCTTGTATTGAATCTGCTGGTCGCGCACCTGAGCCAGCGCGCCCGAGTATGTACGGATCAGCAGCATCTTGAACTGCTCGACCACCTGGCTTTGCTGCTCCGGCGTGGCGGTGCGCCAGTTGCGGCCCATTGCCAGTTGCGTGGTGCGGCGAAAATCCGTGTACGGCAGGATCTTTTCGTTGACCAGCCGGGTGATGTGCGAGATGTCACCTTGCTGGATCGACTTGTCCGCGCGAATTGAGTCGATCACCTGCTGGGTGACCGTCTTGATCATGCCGTCGGGCGAATTGGTGTCGACCGTTTGTGCTGAGACACCGGCACTGGCGAACGAGAACAGCGCGGCGAACAGCGGAATCAGGAAGAATTTTTTCATCATAGGGAGCCTTGCCTTAAAAATGGTGCAGCCGTTTGAGCCGACATTAGCACGCGAGTTCAGCCGCAATCCATGCGCAAACTGCGAGAGTCGTATCGATCTGTTACGGCTGCACGATCAACGCAATTTGAACGACGGAAAATTGAAACGCGTAGGCGGAACCAGCTGACCGGCCGGAATCTGCGTCGTTTCAGGGCCGCCGTTCAGGTCGAGCGGCGGCGTTTCGGCGCTGCCGGACGCGGCTTCCGGCGCTGCCGCAGTGCCCGAGGCCGCTTGCGGTGGCGTTGCCGCTGTCGCGCCGGAAGCAGGCGCCGCCCTGGCTGCAGCAGCACCCTGCGTGCCTGCCGCACCCGCCGTTCCGGTTACAGCGCCTGCCGGCGCACCGGCCGCGCTGCCGTCCACATCGTCGTATTTCGGCAGCGGCGCTTCGTCGCCGTAGTTCGGCAGCGCCTGCGACTGCCTGCCGTCCGACAACAGGTACTGACGACGTTGCAGATACGCATTGCGCACGAACGAGTATTTGTCGAGCGCGGCGCCTTCCAGCACGTCGCTCGCGCCCAGCAGATTGGCGCGCGTGTTGACCACATTCAGGCCGTACAGCGCCCAGCTCAGACCCGCCGGATCGACGTAGCTGAGCGGGTTGATATAGTAATTGCCGATCGAGCCGACCGCGTCGCGCACGGTGCTCGGCCCGAACAGCGGCAGCACGAGGTACGGGCCCGCCGGCACGCCGTAGTGGCCGAGCGTCAGGCCGAGGTCGTTGTCGTGCTTGGGCAGCCGGGCAAGCGTCGCCACGTCGAACAGGCCGCCCACGCCGAACACCGTATTGATCACGATCCGCATGATGTCTTCGACACCGTCGGTGATCTTCAACTGCAGCAGGTTGTTGGCCGCAATGTAGACGTCGCCGATATTCGAAAAGAAGTTCGTCACGCTGTCGCGCACCGGCTGCGGGGTCGCCCAGACATAGCCCTTCGCGACCGGCTTGAGCGCGTACTGGTCGAGCTTGTCGTTGACGGTGAACATCGTGCGGTTCAGACCTTCGAGCGGGTCGCCCTTGGTCGGTGTCTGCACGGTGGTACAGCCGGCGAGCAGCGCTGTGACGACTGCCAGTTTAGCGATCGGGAAGGCATGCGCGGCCCGGATGCGTGTGGTCTGCATTCTTTTTCTCCTTATTGAGCGCCCGCGCCGGAGGCGGGCAGGCCCGGTGCCGCAGGCGCTGCTGCGGGTGCGCTGCCGGCCGCGCCAGGCTTGGACGCACCGGAATCCGCAGCCTTGCTATACAGGAATTGTCCAATGAGGTTTTCCAGCACGATCGCCGATTGCGTCATGGAGATGGTGTCGCCCGCCTTGAGCATCTCCGTGTCGCCACCGGGTTCGAGCCCGATGTATTGCTCGCCGAGCAGACCCGACGTCAGAATCTTCGCCGACGTGTCTTTCGGAAACTGATACTGCTTGTCGAGATCGATCGTGACGACGGCCTGATATGCGTTGCTGTCGAAGCCGATCTCACCGACCCGCCCGACCGTCACACCCGCGCTCTTCACAGGGGCGCGCGCCTTCAGTCCGCCGATATTGTCGAATTTGAGCTTGACCGGATACGTTGCCTGGAACGACAACGAGCTCATGTTGCCGGCCTTCAGCGCAAGGAAGAGCAACGCCACGAAACCCAACACCACGAACAGGCCGACCCAGAAGTCGAGAGCAGTCTTTTTCATCGTCATCCCAAAGTGAATCCGCCGCGCCGTCGACACTCCCGCCGCGCGCGTCCGGTAGACGCACCGCTGGCGAAACAGTGTGGCGCAGTCTTAGCTGAACATCAGCGCGGTCAGCAGAAAATCGAGGCCGAGCACCGCAAGCGACGCGTACACGACTGTCTTGGTCGTGGCGCGCGACACGCCTTCCGGCGTCGGCTTGGCTTCATAGCCCTGAAACAGCGCAACGAACGTCACCGCGAGGCCGAACACCACGCTCTTGACGACGCCGGCGCCCACGTCGTGCCAGACATCGACGCCGCCTTGCATCTGCGACCAGAACGCACCGGCATCGACACCGATCAGCAGCACGCCCACCACATAGCCGCCGAATACGCCGACCGCGCTGAAAATCGCGGCGAGGATCGGCATTGAAATAATGCCGGCCCACAGGCGCGGCGCGATCACGATCTTCACCGGGTCCACCGCCATCATTTCCATTGCGGTCAGTTGCTCGCCCGCCTTCATCAGGCCGATCTCGGCCGTGAGCGACGTACCGGCGCGCCCGGCGAACAGCAGCGCCGTGACCACCGGCCCGAGCTCGCGCACGAGCGAGAGCGCGACCAGCAGTCCGAGCGCCTCCTCGGAGCCGTACCGGGTCAGCGTGTAATAGCCCTGAAGACCGAGCACGAAGCCGACGAACAGGCCCGACACGGCGATGATCACCAGCGAATAATTACCGACGAAGTGGATCTGCTTCGTGACAAGACGTGGACGGCGCAACAACGGGAAAAACTCGAGCAGCAGCCGGAAGAAGAAACGCGTGGCATAGCCGGCCGTGCCCAGCCCGTCGAGCACGGAGCGGCCGATCGCACTGATCATGACTGACCTCCGCCAATGCCGAAGTCCGCCGCGAGCGGCGTCTTGCTGGGATAGTGAAATTTGAAGGGGCCGTCCGGCGCGCCGTCGATGAACTGGCGCACGGTGGGATCGGTCGATTCCCGCAGTTCGGCGGGCGTACCTGCGGCATGAACCCCGCCGTTGGCGAGGAAGTAGACGTAATCGGCGATCGCGAACGACTCCGGCACGTCGTGCGTGACTAGGATCGACGTGGCGCCGAGCGCCTGATTCAGCGCGCGAATCAGGTTCGCGGTAATGCCGAGCGAAATTGGATCGAGACCGGCGAACGGCTCGTCGTACATCATCAGTTCGGGATCGAGCGCGATGGCGCGCGCGAGTGCCACGCGCCGCGCCATGCCACCCGAGATCTCCGACGGCAGCAGGTCGCGCGCGCCGCGCAAACCGACCGCGTTGAGCTTCATCAGCACGAGGTCGCGGATCAGTTCGTCGGGAAGGTCGGTGTGCTCACGCAGCGCGAAGGCGACGTTGTCGAACACGGACATGTCGGTGAAGAGCGCGCCGAACTGGAACAGCATGCCCATCTTGCGCCGCAGCGCGTAGAGGCCGTCGCGCGTTTGCCGGCCGATGTCCTGGCCGTGGAACAGAACTTCGCCGCGCTGGGCGCGCACCAGACCGCCGATCAGGCGCAGCACCGTGGTCTTGCCGCAGCCCGACCCGCCCATGACCGCGACGACCTGGCCGCGCTCGAAGCGCAGGTTCAGGTTCGACAGGACGAGCCGGTCGCCATAACCGAAGTCGACGTCGCGCAACTCGAGTAAGGGCTCGGGTGAGGAAGACACGAAACTGACAGTCCTTTTACACGGAAGGCCGAATTATAGGGCCATCGTGCAAAAGTTGCCCTGAGGGTGCCCCGTCCTTAACCAAACGTGACGATTATTGCGTAAACGCGTGTTGCAGTGCAGAAACGGCAGAGGCCGGGTCCGCCGCTTCGGTCACCGCGCGCACCACGGCCGCGCTGCCCACGCCCGTGGCCAGCACGTCGGGCAGCACTTGCAGGTCGATGCCGCCGATCGCCACCAGCGGCACGACGCCATCGAGCAACCGCACGTAGCGGGCCAAACGCCGCAGGCCTTGCGGCTCGGTCGGCATGATCTTGGTGGTGGTCGGAAACACCGCGCCCAGTGCAATGTAGCTCGGCCGGAAATGCAGCGCTTTCAGAATCTCGTAGAAACCGTGGGTCGACAGACCGAGCCGCACGCCTGCCGACGCGAGCGCGGCGAGGTCCGCCGTATGCACGTCTTCCTGGCCGAGGTGGACGCCGTAAGCGCCGGCTTCGAGCGCGGCCTGCCAATGGTCGTTGATGAACACCTGCGCATCGTACTGACGGCCGACCGCCACGCAGCGGGCAATTTCGCGCTTCAGTTCGTCGGCGGGTTCGGCGGATTTGCGGCGCAACTGCACCGTCTTCACGCCGAAACCGACTACCCGCTCGACCCATTCCGCGGTCGGCAGCACGGGATACAGGCCGAGCCGCTCCGGGCAGCGCGCGAACGCCTGCGCAGGCGCGTCGGGCAAACCGGCAAGACGCGGAAAGCGGCTGAGATCGGTGGGAAAGGCGTCGTCGGCACTGGTTTCGTCGCCGTCGCGCCAGGCCAGCGCCAGCACCAACGCGTCATGCGGATCGAAGCCACAATCCAGGAAGGCCGCCAGCGCGGCAATCCAGTCTTCCGCCAGATGGCCTTCCAGGCGGTATTTTTCGCCGCCCAGATGCAGCGTGGCCTTCTCCTCGGCGGCTTCGATCACGCCGGCGCCGCGCACCAGCCAGTGCGCCATCTGCTCGCCGTGCTGCTGCGCGTCGGCAATCACGATCAGGTCGCTGCCGTTCAGTTCGTCCGGCGCGGTCAGGCAGATGCGCCACGGCGCGTGCGTCGGCGGCCAGTCGCCCAGCCGGGCGCGGATGCGCTCGGCGGCCTCTGTGAGTTCGTCGGCGGGCGGCCAGAAGAGGTCGCGATCTTTCAATGTCAAAGTCTGCGTCATGCGGCGCTCCCGTCTTGATGCCAGAACGGCATGCCGACCACCGGCGTGCTCGCGTGCGCGCTTTCGCGCTCGGCCATCGGCCCCGCCAGAAAAGCCTGGCGACCCGCTTCGACGCCCAGCGCGAAGGCGCGCGCCATCGCTTCGGGGTGCGTTGCCTGCGAGACGGCGGTGTTCAGCAGCACGCCGTCGAAACCCCATTCCATGACCTGCGCCGCATGCGACGGCACGCCGAGCCCGGCGTCGACGATCAGCGGCACGTCCGGCAACCGTTCGCGCAATACGCGCAGACCGTACGGATTGATCACGCCCTTGCCGGTGCCGATCGGCGCGCCCCACGGCATCAGCGCTTCACAGCCGGCGTCTAGCAGACGGCGGCCGATCACCAGGTCTTCCGTGCAATACGGCAGCACCTTGAAGCCGTCCTTGACCAGTTGCGTGGCCGCTTCGATCAGGCCGACCGGGTCGGGCTGCAGCGTGTAGTCGTCGCCGATCAGTTCGAGCTTGATCCACTCGGTGTCGAAGATTTCGCGCGCCATATGCGCGGTCGTCACCGCCTCGCCGACGGTCAGGCAGCCGGCCGTGTTCGGCAGGAGCGGCACGCCGTGACGCTTGAGCAGGTCGAAGAAGCCGGCTTGCGCGCCGCCTTCGTTCATCTGCCGGCGCAGCGCGACGGTCACCATGCCGGGACGCGCCGCGTCGATGGAATCGGACAGCGATTGCAGCGACGGATAGCGCGAGGTGCCGAGCAGCACACGGCTCGCGAAGGTTTGTCCGTAGAGCGTGAGCGCGTCGGCGCTCTGGGGGGAAGTCATTTGCATAATCCTCGGTTTCCTCACTGCGGCCACCCGGCAGTGCGTGGCGAGCCGTTCAGCCGCCGGCCACGGGTTGCACGACGTCGAGCCTGTCGCCCGCCTGCAGCGCGCGCGCCGCGTGCTGGGTGCGCGCCACGAAATCGCCGTTCAGCGCGACCGCGAACGGCGGCCGTGCGCCGTACGCGGTAAGCGCGTCGGCGACAGTCGCGCCCTCGGGCAGCGACAACGGCTTCTGATTGATATGAATGTCCATGATGTTCGAATACGGTTCAATCGATGGCGAAAGCGGCGCGGCGCGCAGCGCTCGTCCGGAAGAGGACCACGCGCGCAACGCTCATGCCGGCTCCCGCGCGGAGTCCAGTTGAAAGAGCTCGCTCCAGCGCGCACCGCGCTGCCAGTCGGCGAAAGCATCGGCGTCGCCGATGCGGCCGTCGAGCAGCGCCGCGGCAAAGCGCACGGCTTCGTCGGCGACTTCCGGCACGATCATGTAGCCGTGCCGGTACAGGCCGTTCACGCGCAGCGTCTGCGCGCCGTCCCACAGCAAAGCCGGACGGTGGTCCGGCAAAGTTGGACGGCACTGCGAATTCAGTTCGAGGATGCGTGCCTCGCCAAAGCCGGGATGCACGGAAAACGCCGCGCTCAGCAGTTCGAGCGCCGAGCGCACGCTGACCGGCGACATGTCCTCGCCTTCCACTTCGGTGGCGCCGATCACGTAGAGATCGTCCTGCTTCGGTGCGATATAGAGCGGATAGCGCGGATGCAGCAGCCGCACCGGCCGCGTCAGTTTGATACCGGGCGCATGCACGCGCGCCACTTCGCCGCGAATGCCGCGCAGCGTGGGCAGCACGGACTTCGCGCCGAGGCCGCGGCAGTCGATCGTGATATGGGCAGACGGCAGCGCGCGATCGTCGACCGCCGTATTCCAGTGCGTTTCAACACCGCGTTGCGCGAGGCCTGCGGCGAGCGCGGCCAGCACCTGCCGGTTATCCAGCTGGCCTTCGCGCGGCAGCAGCCAGCCCTGATTGAAACGCCCCGCCAACGCCGGCTCGGCGGCGCCGAGCTGCGCGGCCGCGAGCGTGACGAAGCCTCCGTCCAGCAATTCCGGCGGAGCATTCGAGCGCACCCGGCGCTCGAACAGCGGCGCTTCGGTGCGGTCGGCGTGATGCCAGACGACCAGCGTGCCATTGCGCTGAAAGAACACCGGCTCGGGCAGCTCGGCCAGCACTTGCGGCCAGCTGTCGAGCGAACTCGCGCCGAGGCGCGTGATCAGCAACTCGGCACTGGCGGCCTCCGCGAGCGGCGCCAGCATGGCTGCGGCGACCCACGCGGCGGCTTGCGAACCGGCGGCGTCGCCACGCTCATAAAGCGCCACGCGATGCCCCAGTCCGGCGAGACGCCACGCGACCAGCCGGCCGCACAGGCCACCGCCGAGCACGGCGAAATCGGGTTGTGCAGGACGCGTCATCGCGCACACTCCGATGCGGGACGGCAGGCAACGCTGAAGCACGGCGCGCCGACGGCGGCGTGACGAAGAGCAAAACTCATATCTGAAGAATAGGCGGTCATCGAGTCCTTTCCGTACGGCCACAAAAACGCACGTACCCAGGACGAAACCGGCGGGTGAGGCCGGCCGGGCAATGCGCGCTCCAATGACAAACGCCGCCCGGCGGGGAATGGAAGACTGGCTGCTTCCGGAAACTTCCCGCGCCGGTATTACCCGGATCGGGTGCAAAGGGTCTCTCTCAGCCTCGCCGCCGCGGCATGAAAACCATGCCGCCCGTGCGCGAAGCACCCCTGTTTCGTCGAAGCCCATTAGACCATAAAAGGCGCGGCGCCCGCAAACCAGCGGCTTGCCGCGCTGCACGGAGTTTGATCCGGCACCGCCTTTCTCATTATCAATACGGCGCAGAGCGGTGCTCTGGCACAATGCCAGCACAGGATGCCGTACGAAAGCAGCGCGGCCGGCACGCCAGCCGGACTTGCCATGTTCCCGGCGGTTTCCGGCAAGGCCTCGCGGCGTGAATTAATTTTCGCTTAAGGGCTTCGCGCCAGAATCGGACGCTCGCCCGGGCGTGCGTTCGTCGAGCACGACGCCCGGGCACGTAACGCAAACCCGCCGCAGGGCAGCCCGCAGACGGGCCTGCTCCACGGGTCAGCCCCAAATGGGCCAGCACTACTTCAGGATGCTCATGACACCGAATACCTCTGCCAGCCACGCGCTGCCGCCCGACGAGAAAGTCTCCGCCTGGAGCCTGATCAAGCCCTACTGGGTCTCCGAAGAACGAAACACGGCATGGGGCCTGCTCATCGCGATCATCGTGATGAATCTGCTCGTGGTGTGGATCAACGTGCGCCTGAACCGCTGGAGCGCCGACTTCTACAACGCGCTGCAAACCAAGAACGTGCACGACTTCCCGCACCTGCTGATGGTGTTCTCGGCACTCGCGTTCGGCTTCATCATTCTCGCCGTGTACGGGCGCTATCTCCGCCAGATGCTCGGCTTCCGCTGGCGCCAGTGGCTGACCACGCGCTACCTGAACGAGTGGCTGAAAGACAGCGCGTTCTACCGGATCGAGCGCGACCGCCTCGCCGACAACCCCGACCAGCGGATCAGCGACGATCTGCAATCGTTCGCCACCAGTACCCTTTCGCTGACGCTCGACCTGCTGTCCACGGTCGTCACCCTGGTGTCGTTCATCACGATCCTGTGGTCGCTCGCCGGCGCGCTGACCATTTCGCTCGGCGGCATGCCGATCGAGATCCCCGGCTACATGGTGTGGGCCGCGGCGCTTTATGCCGTGGTCGGCTCGCTGATCATCCAGAAGGTCGGCCATCCGCTTGTGCCGATCAACTACCAGGCGCAGAAAGTCGAGGCGGATTTCCGTTTCGGTTTGATCCGTCTGCGTGAAAACGCCGAGCAGATCGCGTTCTACAACGGCATGGAGACCGAGAAGAAGAACGCGCACTCGCTGTTCGCGCGTATCCGCGACAACTGGTGGCAGGTGATGAAGTACACCAAGCGCCTCACGTTCGTGCTGAGCTTCTACGGCCAGATCGCGATCATCTTTCCGCTGGTGGTCGCCGCGCCCCGCTACTTCGCCGGCGCCTTCACGTTCGGCGTGCTGATGCAGATTTCCAGCGCATTCGGCACCGTCAGCGACTCGTTCTCCTGGTTCATCAACAGTTACGGCACGCTGGTCGAATGGCGCGCCACCGTGAACCGGTTGCGTGAATTCAAGCGTGTCGTGCACGCGCCGCGGCTGAAGGAATCGGTCTCGCCGGCTACCGCGCATGGCGGCATCAATCTGCATTTCGTCGACGAAGACAAGCTCTCCACCAACGCCCTCAAACTCGCCCTGCCCAACGGCAATCCGCTGTCGCGCATTCGCGATGTCGCGATCCGGCCGGGCTCGCGCTGGCTGGTGCGCGGCCCGTCGGGTTCGGGCAAGAGCACGCTGATGCGCGCCCTCGCCGGCTTGTGGCCGTTCGGCGACGGCTCGATCGACGCCCCGGTCAACGCGCGCATGATGTTCATCCCGCAGGTCAGCTACATGCCGATCGGCACGCTCAAGGCGGCGCTCGCCTACCCCTCCTCCGCCGACACCTACACCGACGACGAATGCCGCGAAGCACTCGTCGTCTGCCATCTGTCGGAGTACGCGGACCGCCTGCAGGAATCGGGGCACTGGACCCGCATTCTTTCGCCGGGCGAGCAACAGCGCCTTGCCGCCGCGCGCGTGCTGCTGCACAAGCCGGACTATCTGTTCCTCGACGAAGCGACCAGCGCGCTCGACGCGGAAAACGAGGCACGCCTGTATCGCCTGTTCACCGAACGGCTGCCGAAGGCGGCGATTGTCAGTGTCGCGCATCGCGAGTCGCTGGCCGCGTTCCACGACGAAACGCTCGACGTCGAGCGCTCGGACGAAGCGGTCGCGGCATGAGCAGCATGAGCCGCGTCGACGATCTGAACGAAGCGGGCAGCGCCGGATTCGAGCGCGTCGTGCTGATCACCGGCGCCGGGTCCGGCATCGGCGCCGCGCTGGCCCGGCGCATCGCCGCGCCGCGCTCGGCCTTGATGTTGCACGCACGCGGCGCCGATCACGAAGCGCGTGAACGACTCGCCCATGTCGCCGCCGATTGCAGCGCGAACGGCGCGCGCTGCGCGACGGTGTACGGCGATCTCGCCGAACGCGGCGCCGCGGAGCATGTGATCCATCAAACGCTCGCAAGCTTCGGCGCGCTCGATCAACTGGTCGCCAACGCCGGCCACGCACAGCGCCAAACGCTTGGCGGACTCGATCCGGACGCGTTCAGCGCAGCCTTCGCGGCCATGCCGGCCGCGTTCGCGGCGCTCGTCAAACGCGCAACGCCCGCGCTGGAGACGTCGAAACGCGGCCGCGTAATCGCGCTCAGCTCGTTCGTCGCACACCGCTATCGCGCGGACGCGCCGTTTGCCGCGACGGCCGCCGCGAAAGCGGCGCTCGAATCGCTGGCGAAAACCGCGGCGGCGGAACTGGCGCCGCACGGCGTGACGGTCAATTGCGTGGCGCCTGGCTACACCCGTAAAGATCGCGGCCCGAGTGCCGATAATGCAGCAGTGTGGACGCGCGCCGCCGAAGCGACGCCGCTCGGCCATGTCGCCGAACCCGCGGATATCGCCGCGCTGATTGCGTTCCTGCTCTCCGACGAGGCGCGCCACATCACCGGCCAGGTAATCCACATCGACGGCGGCCTCACGCTCGGCTGAGCGAAAGGCGCCACGCAAGCCGCACGTACCTCACAAGCGCCACACGTGCGGCACCTCGATCGCAACGCCACCGCACACCGCCACGCCAGAACGCCGCGCGCCGGCCGCCCACCCTGGCGACGCCGAACAACGCGCCGCAACATCCCGAAACACGCGAGAAGAGTTCGAAAGCATTTGCGAAGCCGGCAAGCTGTTCCGTGCTTTGAAAATGCCCTCCGGCGGCGACGATAGCCGTGCGGGCCGTACCACGTCCTGCCCCACGTCATCCACCGCTACTGGATTCTCACATGTCATTCGATCGCCGCTCCCATCCTTTGACCCAGCGTCTCGCGCTCGCTTTCGGCGCTCTGCTCGTCGCGAGCGCCGCGCATGCGGCGCAAGCGAACCAGGCCAGTCTCGCCAACGAGCCGGCCGACGTTTGCCCCGCGCTCAGGCACATCGTCGACGCCGCTGATTTCCGGCGGTTGCAGACCCAATCCGCCGCGCAACTGCCGGGCACGGAAAGCGCCGACGACTGCCGCGCCAGCACGCATGCGTACGATTGCCACTGGCGCGCGCACTGGCAAGCCGACGGTGTCGTCTCCGATCCGCTCGAAGAATTCGGCGCCGATATCGCGGCCTGCTTCCCGAATGTCGTGCATGACATCAACACACCGACGCGCCAGCATTTCATCGTGACCACCGCCGAGCGGCGCGTCAGTGTCACGGCCAGCGTGCAAGGGCAGAACGAATTGCGCCTGCGCGTCACGCGCTGAGCGTGAGCCCGATCGCCGTTACCCGCTGTGATTCCCGCCATTCACCAACCGACACCCGGCGCCGCCTCATGACCTTCATGCCGACCCCGCGCGCTGACGCTTTCACGCGAGCCCCACGGGCCGCGTGGATCGTGTTGCGGCGTCCGTGCGCGTGGCTCGCGGTCTCCGCGACGCTGGCGTTTGGGTTGAACGGCTGCGCATGGACGCTGATCCAGGCCGCCGACGCCACCGGTTCAGTCATACAGGCGGGCTACGCGATCGCCGCGAACTACTCGTCGCCGACCTTCGTCAACGGCGGGCCGGCCGACGTGCGCCACGTCTGCGTCGAAGTGAACCAGAACGTCTCGATCGGCGATTTCGTGCCGGCGCTGCAACTCGCGCTCGACCGGCGCGGCATTCGTTCGGACGTCTACAATCCGGGCACGTCGCCCGCCGGCTGCGAGGCGCGTCTCGTCTACAACGCTGCGATCGACTACGGCCGCCGCTCGTTCAGCGACGAAACAATCCAGTACCTGTCCATCATCGACCTGACGCTGATCCAGAACGGCCGCATTCTGGTCACGGCCCGCTATCAGACCGGCGGCCTGAACACCGACCGCTTCTCTTCGGCCTCGACCAAGCTCAATGGCCTGATCGCGCGAATGGTGGTGGATCGGACCGACTTCGCGCGCCAGCCGCCGCAGACCATTCAGACTTCCCAGGCGAACTAGGCGAACCAGGCGAGGCGCCCGGACCGCTTGCTTTCTCTTACATGGGAAAGGATTCGAAAGCGTGACGCGCTTTGCTCCGCGCGCACGCTTCTCTAAGATGACCTGAATGAACCCATCCATTCTTGTCGTCGACGACGACCCCGTCGTACGTGAGCTCGTCAGCGGATATCTGCAGGGACGCGGCTTCAAGGTTGACACGCTCCAAGACGGCATGGCGCTGCAGCGCCAATTGCAGCACGAGCGGCCGGCCCTGATCGTGCTCGACATCATGATGCCGGAGCTCGACGGCATCAGCGCGCTGCGCGCATTGCGCGTGGCCGGCGACGACATTCCCGTGATTCTGCTCACTGCGCGCGCCGATCCGATCGACCGCGTGATCGGCCTCGAACTCGGCGCGGACGACTATCTCGGCAAGCCCTTCGAACCGAGCGAACTGGTCGCGCGGATTCGCACCGTGCTGCGCCGTCGCGGATCCATTGCCCCGAGCGCGCCGGAACAGCGCGCGCCCTACCGCTTCGGCCGTTTCGAAGTGAATTTCCCGGCGCGCGAACTGCGCCGGGACGGCGAGCGCATTGCGTTGCGTTCGAGCGAATTCGCCATGCTCAAGATATTCGTCACCCACGCGATGACCGTGCTCACGCGTGCGCAGCTGCTGGAGAAGCTGCACGGCAATAGCGAGTTGCATCGCAATCGCAGCCTGGACGTCTCGATCTGGCGTTTGCGCCGGCTGATCGAAGTCGATCCGTCCGAGCCGCGCTACGTGCAAACCGTGTGGGGACGCGGCTACGTGTTCGTGCCGGACGGTGAAATCGGCGCAGCCGAACGCGACGCGCCGCTGGCCTGACCGTGTGGCACAAGGCGCGATGGATATCGCCTCGTGCACTTCTTATGCCACAGGAGGTATCCCGCACGCCGGCCGCTCAGAACGTCAGCACGCTCAGGAACATTCTCTGCAGCCAGCCCATTGTCGTGGCGTCGGACACCATCCCCACGCCGGCCTGTTCGATACGCGCGTTCGCCACCTTGCTCGACGCCACGTAGTTGCCCGCTTCGATATCCTTGGGATTGACGATGCCCGACAGGCGCAGCCGGTCGCGGTTGCCACTCATCGCAATCACTTTCTCGCCCGACACCACGAGATTACCGGTCGACATCGTGCCGATCACCGTGACGGCAAGCGTGCCGCTCATGCCGCTGATGTCGGTGAGACTGCCTTGTCCCTTGTAGTCAGTGCTCGCCGAGCCGATGTTGAACAATCGCGCGAGCCGCGCGGCGGCGTTGGTGGAGTGGTCGGCGGCGTCGGCGGTAATACTGCTCGAACGGCTCGCCGCCGCGGTCGCGCTGTTATTGCCGCTATACGATTCCGCGAGACGGATCGTCAATACGTCGCCGATATGTTGCGCACGCGGTGTTTCGTATAGCAGCAACGGCGCGCCGGCCTGATAGATCGCGCCCTGCGTGTTGACGTTCAACGGCGCCGAGGCGAGCGGCGGCGCCATCGGCGTATCCACGATCGAGTTTTGCCGGCTCGCGCAAGCCGCGAGGCAGGCAGCCGCTCCGACCGCGACAGTGAAATGTAGCGCAGTCATGCATGCTCCTTGTTCGAAACGGGCCTCACGGCCACACACAATGCCGCGCATCAACCCGCCTCGGCGCCGCTTGCCTGCCATTGCCGCACGACCGACTTCACCCACGCGTCCGAGCCCTTCAGCAAATAGGTGAGCGTGCCGTTGCGAGTGCCCGGCAGAAAGCACAATGTGATCGAGCTCACCGCGTTTTCCCAGACGTAAGTTGGCATCGCGCCCGCGGCCGACACGTTCTGCGTCGCCTGACGCGGTGGTCCGTAGCGGTCCGCGAGCGCGTCGCGCAAGTCCTCGGCGGTGATCTCGTCGATCACGAAAGAAATCTCGTACAGCCGCAGCGCGCTTTGCCCGTCCACGCGCGCAAAGCGCAGCACATGCTCCAGCGCGGGCGCGCCGTCCACCACCGCTTGCGACACCACCCAGCCGCTGTCCGCGCGATACGCCCAGCGGCATGCCACCGTGAGACTCTCGTGCGACTTCAGCCGCATGCCGAGCGCGCCCGCCTGCACGTCCGTCTCGCAGACCGGCACGCTGCCGGGCGGCGTGGCACGCACGGTCGAACCTGCGCGGAATTCGTCGAGCGTGATGCCGAGCGCCACACCACGGAACGCGAACGGCGCGTCTTGCGAGCGCCGCCGTGCATCGGCGGAAGGTTCTTTCGACGCGGCGCTCGCCGCACCCGTCTCACGCACGAGCGGCTGCGCTCGAACGGTCAACGGGAACACTCCGCCCAGTAAAACCAGCGCGCAGGCAATCCGTTTGAGTGTCATGATTCAGTCGATGGCGGATGAACACATGTCGAACGGCGAGGCCGCGGCATGGCCGACGACCGGAATGATTTTCAGCGTGGCCGAGGTCAGCCGGCACGGCAGCGCGGCAACGGCGCAGCCACCCAGAGGCAGTAGCGCCGCGCCGAGCGTCAACCACGCGGCAACTCGCATGAAGCAGTGAAGAATTCTCGAGGTCGACACACGGGCCCCGATACGTCAGGCTGTGGTATTGACGTGATGCCCGACCAGCCCGGCAGGTAACGAGGGCTGTGGCCAGCTGGCAGACTCCCGTGTCTGCGCGGCGGCGCTCGAACTGCTGGCGGCTGTGGACCTTTCCGCCGGCGGCGTGGGCGCCAGCGAAGAAAAGCGGGTGGAGGTGAGATTGCTGGGAACGGTCATGATGAGCCTCGCGTGGCGCTAGGTTTCGATTTCACGCCGCCTGCCGTGGGCCCAAGGCGTCAGGCTGTTTTTCAGCATGCGGCGCAACGTACTGCACGACGAATCATCTCGCCGCTCGCGCGGTGCCGATGCACGAAGGAAAGCGCGCTTTCCAGCGGTTCTTACGAGCCGTTGCGCGCCGTTGCGGCCGGTTCCAAATACGCGCAAATTCTTTCTTGGGAGGAATGTTGGGGATGCGAAGCGAATGGGAAGGCGCGGCAGCCCACATTGCCGAATATGGCCGCGCTGAATATGCCGTGAGCCTTGTGTGACGGTCGCTGCGCACGAGCCGCCAACAGCCGCGCAGCGTAGCGTAAGCATTGGTAAGAAAACAGTCGGACGCCTGTCGCACAGGCCAGTCTAAAATTTCGCCATGAATCCACAGGTCCTTATCGTCGACGACGATCCGGTCGTACGCGATCTGCTTTGCAAGTTTCTGCAATCGAACGGCTTCGATGCGTCCGTGCTCCACGACGGCACCCATCTTCAGCGCCGGCTCGAACGTGAACGGCCGTCGGTCGTCGTGCTCGACATCATGATGCCGAACACCGACGGCCTGCGCGCGCTCACCGCGCTGCGCGCCGCCGGCGACGATATTCCGGTGATCTTCGTGACGGCGCGCGGCACGGTGGCCGATCGCATTGTGGGACTCTCGCTCGGCGCGGACGACTACCTGACCAAGCCGTTCGATCCACGCGAATTGCTCGCGCGCATCCACACGGTGCTGCGCCGGCGCGGGCCGTCCACCACCAGCGCGCCGGAAGCCCGCAAGCCGTATCGCTTCGGTCCGTTCGAGCTCGACTTCGCAACCCGTTCGCTGTGCCGGGACAGTTCGAAGCTGCCGCTGCGCGACAGTGAGTTCGCGCTCCTGAAGATCTTCGTCAACAATCCGTACAAGGTGCTCTCGCGCGTGCTGATTCACGATCTCGTGCATCGCGACAATCTCGCCTTCCGCGACCGCAGCCTCGACGTGCCGATCTGGCGCCTGCGCCGCGTGATCGAAGACGATCCGTCGAACCCCTGTTATGTGCAGACGGTGCGCGGCAAAGGCTATGTGTTCGTGCCCGATGCCGACGGCACACCCTTCGCCGACGAGGCTGCTTCAAGCGCATGAAGAACCCGCTGAACACGCTGTTCGGCAGGATGGCGTTACTCTCGGCGGCGGTGTTGTTCGCGATTCAGGCCGGCTGGTTCGTGCTGGTAGTGATGCAGCCGCCGCGCCATGAAATCGACGGCTTCGCGCGCGGCATCCTGCTGGTGTTGCAGGCGATCAACGGCGAGCCGATGAAAGGCGCCGCGCTCGCGCCCGCCATGCGCGTGCATCTCGTGCCCACCTGGAACATGCCGGCGAGCGTGCACCTGCACGAGCCGGCCAATCATCCGCTGGTCGAACTGAGCCGGCATCTGCGGGAGAATCTGCCGCCCGGCACCCGGATCGCCGTCGACGACCTGCGCCCGCCGCAGTTGTGGGTGCTGTTTCCCGGCAAGTCGAACTGGGTTGTCGTGCCGGTGGACGTACCGCCGCGCCCGCGCTTCCTCATCGAATCGGTCTCTATGCTGCTCGCCGCGTTGATCCTCTCCGTGTTCGCGGCCTGGCAGATGCAGCGGCCGCTGTCGCGCGTCGCCGACGCCGCGCGCGCGTTCGGCTCGGGCGGCCGTCCGGAGCCCGTGACGGTGCAAGGCCCGCGAGAGCTGCGCGATCTGATCGGCTCGTTCAACGACATGATGCGGCGCCTGAACGAAGCCGGCGACGATCAGGCCGTGATGCTGGCCGGCGTCGCGCACGATCTGAAAGCGCCGCTCACGCGGCTGAAGTTGCGCGCGAGCGTATTGGTGGCGGAAAACGAGCGCGCCGGTCTGATTCGCGATGTCGACTCGCTGACAAACATCGTCCAGCAGTTTCTCGAATTCGCGGGCCAGTCCGCCGAAGCCGGGCCGCCAGTCGAAGTGGACGATTTCCTGCGGGAACAGTTCTCTGCCGGCGACAGCACCGAAACACCGCTCTTCACGCTCGACCTGAGCGCCGGTCCGGCGTTCACGCTACCGCGCACGCTGCTCGACCGGCTGGTCACGAACCTCGTCGATAATGCGCTCGAACATGGCGCGCCGCCCGTGGATATCGGCACCGCGCGCCATGACGGCCATTGGGTGATCAGCGTACGCGACCACGGTTCCGGCATTCCCGACGGGCGCATTGCCGCCGCCATGAAGCCGTTCGTGCGGCTCGACGCCGCGCGCGGCGGCGAAGGCCATTGCGGGCTGGGTCTCGCGATCGTCGCGCGGCTCGCGCACGATCGCGGTGGACGGTGTCACGTGCGCAATCACGCGCAGGGCGGTCTGGAAGTGCGGATCGAATTGCCCGTGGTGCCGGCGCTGACGTGACGGAAGTTGCGCGGGCACTTCTTATGGGCGCTTACGCGCCCTTACTGGATGGACTCTCGCAGGCGCGGCGGCCTTATAGTCGGCCCCGGCAACCTCGATGCCGCCCTTCTCCGTCCGCCCGCTCCCTTGGGGCGGACTTTTTTTGCCTGCGGTGAACGCAACACGCTGACGGCTGACGCTTCAAACCACGAGGCGGCTGTGCAAAGTGTCGATGGTCGCCTGCGAGACGCCGAGGCCTTGCGTCAGGTAGCTCACCATCGTGCCGTAGCTCGCCTGCACCTGGTCGAAGCCGGCCTGCAGATAATTTTCCTGAACGCTCAACAACGGCGCTTCGACCGAAGCGGCGGCGTCGCCGTCCTGCGTGCGCAGCGTCTCGGTTTGCGCCTTGATCTGCGGCGCCAGATAGACGTTGCTCAACAGATAGTCCTGAATGATCACGTCGAGCGGCACATTCGCAATGCTGAGCAGGAGCGCCGCGACCCAGCCCGCGCGATCCTTGCCCGCGCTGGAATGAAACAGTTGCGCGCCGGGAGCGTCGGCCAGATTCGTCAGGAGCGCACCGTAAGCGGCGCGCTGGGCGGCGCCGGTCACGTAGCCGCGCGCCTGCGTTTCCATGAACGCGACGGCGGCCGCCGCCGTGTCGAAAGCCGGCGCGACGAAGTCGGCGGTGCCCAGCACGTTGAGCGTCCGGGTTGTCGCGCCGCGCGGCAGGATATCGGCGGTTCGCGCGATTTCAGCCGGCGTGCGCAAATCGTAGACCGAGGCAATGCCGAGCCGGTCGATCGCGGCCTCGTCGACGGCGTCGAGCGTCAACGCGTTCGCGCGATAGAACGCGCCACGGCGCATCTGTTTGCCGTCGACGGTCGGATAGGGCGCCGCCCCCGCGAGATCGCGGAAGTTGCCGACCGAGGCAAGACGCGGCGTTGCAGGCGGATCGTCGCCGAGGTTGCCGCCGCCGCATGCGGACAGCAGCGAGCCGCCCACGCCGGAGATCAGCAGCACGCCGGCTGAGCGCTTCAGAAAGTTCCGGCGCGATGCCGCGGCCTCGCGGGTCGAAATCGGGCTTGTCCGCAGGAACATGCTCGCGGAGCGGCGCAACGGCGAGCAGGTTTTTGCGGTGGCGGACATGAGGCGTGGCTGGCGCGGACGTGAGAAGGTGAGTCGCAGCATCGGCACTGCGAGTGCAGTTTAACCACGCTCTGTATATTTTGGGTTACACGGTAGTAGTTGGTAAGGAATGGCTGCCATTTTTGACCACAACTGGCCCCACTACGCCACGCCCCGTAGAATACGAACACCCCACATTCGAGCCCACGGCAGGCCGACACGTCCTGGCGACCACAACAAAAATGCCCTCTCTCCAATGGTTTACCGAACTGACCCAGCGCGAACGCCGCACGCTGTACGCTGGCTTTGGCGGCTACGCGGTCGACGCCTTCGACTTCATGATCTACTCCTTCCTCATTCCGACGCTGATCGCGACATGGGGCATGACGAGGAGCGAAGCCGGCATGATCGCCACCAGTTCGCTGATCTCGTCGGCGGTGGGCGGCTGGCTCGCCGGCATTCTCGCCGACCGCTATGGCCGCATCCGGGTGCTGCAGTGGACCATCGCCACCTTTGCGCTCTTCACCTTTCTGTCGGGCTTCACCCACTCGTTCTGGCAACTGCTCGCCACCCGCACGCTGCAGGGCATTGGCTTCGGCGGTGAATGGTCGGTCGTGACGATCATGATGGCCGAAACCATTCGCTCGCCTCAGCACCGCGCGAAAGCCGTGGGCACCGTGCAGAGCAGCTGGTCGTTCGGCTGGGCGGCTGCGGCGATCATCTACTGGGCCTTTTTCGCGCTGCTGCCGGAGCAATATGCGTGGCGCGCCTGCTTCTGGATCGGGCTGCTGCCCGCGGCGTGGATCATCTACATTCGCCGCAACGTGAGCGATCCGGAAATCTTTCTCGAAACGCGCCGGGCCCGCGAGAACGGCTTCGACACCTCGCACTTCCTGCAGATCTTCTCCGCCGCTCACCTCAAAACCACCCTGCTCGGCAGCGCGCTGTGCACCGGCATGCTCGGCGGCTATTACGCGATCACCACCTGGTTGCCGACTTATCTCAAGACCGTGCGCCATCTGTCGGTGTTCAACACCAGCGGCTATCTGATCGTGCTGATCGTCGGTTCGTTCACGGGCTACATTGTCGGCGCGATTCTGTGCGACAGGATCGGCCGGCGCGCGTCGTTCGTGCTGTTCGCCATCGGCTCGTTCGTGCTCGGCATGTTCTACACCATGCTGCCGATCACCGACGGCATGATGCTCGCGCTCGGTTTTCCGCTCGGCATCGTGGTCCAGGGGATTTTCGCGGGCGTGGGCGCCTACCTGTCCGAACTGTATCCGAATGCGATACGCGGCTCGGGACAAGGCTTCTGCTACAACCTCGGGCGCGGGCTCGGCTCGTTCTTTCCGATTCTGGTCGGTACACTGTCGCAAACCATGACGCTGGTGAAGGCGATGGGCGTCGTGGCGGGCTCGGGCTATCTGCTCGTGATCATCGCGGCGATGTGTCTGCCTGAGACCAAGGGCAAGGTGCTCGGGACCACCCGCCCCGCTGCCTGAATCCGCTGTACATACACATGAAAACGATTGTTCTGGGCGGCGGCGTGATCGGCGTCGCCACGGCTTTTTACCTGCGCCAGCAAGGCTGCGAGGTGACCGTGATCGAGCGTGAGCCGGATGTCGCGCTCGCCACCAGTTTCGGCAACGCGGGGGTGATCGCACCAGGCTACGTGACTCCTTGGGCCGCGCCCGGGATGCCGGCCAAGATTCTCAAATACCTGTTCAAACCGGCCTCGCCGCTCATTTTCCGCCCAACTCTCGATCCCGCTCAATGGCGCTGGATCGCGCACTGGCTGCGCGAATGCGATCTCGAACGGTTTCGCGTCAACAAGCAGCGCATGCAGCGCATTGCTTACTACAGCCGCGAGTGCCTGCGCGAATTCCGCGGCCGCCATCCGTTCGACTATGGCCGCAGCCAGGGCTATCTGCAGCTGTTCCGCAGCGAGTACGACGTCGAACTCGCGCAGCCGGCGCTTGCGGTGCTGCGCGAGGCCGGCATCGCGCACCGGGAAGTCAGCGCGGCGCAGTGTGCCGAAATCGAGCCGGGCTTGCGCTGGGCGCGTCAGACGCCGCTTTCAGGCCTCTATCTGCCCGACGACGAAGCCGGCGATTGTGCCCGCTTCACCCGCGAACTGCGCGCGATCTGCGAGCGCAACGGCGTGCGTTTCCGTTTCGACACGCGGGTGAGCTCGCTCGACGTGGAAGGCGGTGCGGTGCGCGCGGTGCGTATCGAGAGCGAACGCGGCGCCGGGAGGTTGCACGCGGATGCCGTGGTGGTGGCGCTGGGCGTCGACAGTGATTCGCTGCTTGCGCGGCTCGGCGTGAAGGTGCCGCTTTACCCCGTGAAAGGCTATTCGGCGACACTGCCCATCACCGATGAAGAAAAAGCCCCGCGCGCCGCGTTGATGGATGAGTCGTTGAAGACGGCGATCACGCGCTTTGGCAACAACCTGCGGGTGGCCGGCACCGCAGAACTCGGCAATCGCCAGAGCACGTTGCGCGAACAGGCGCTGCAAACGCTGATGAAAGTGCTCGGCGACTGGTTCCCGCATGCGGCCAATCCCACGTCCGCGCATTTCTGGGTGGGTCGCCGTCCGATGACGCCGGATGGCGCGCCGCTGCTCGGTCCGTCAGGTGTGGAGAAACTGTGGTTGAACCTTGGACACGGCTCGACGGGCTGGGCGATGTCGATGGGGTCGGGTCGCGTGGTCGCGGACCTGATTACGGGCCGCAAGCCGGAGATCGATCTGGATGGACTGACGCTGGCGCGGTATCGCAACTGACGTTGGCGGCGCGGGCACATGCTGCACTATGGCTACACGATGTCGGACCTGGTGGAATGGGCTCAGCACAAGCTGCATTTGCCAGGCAGTCTGCTTCGATCCATTCAAAGATAGTCCACCGTTCGACATATGCTGGAGAGGGTTGGCCTGCTCTCTGGAAATACGACCGAAAGCAACTTGCCAAACTGCCAGCAAACCAGAGGGACGTAAGCTGCCGCACTACTCTGGGTCGGGCAGGTCGAGTGTGCTTTGCTTTGGCTTCAGTGGGATATCTCTAACTCGACACACGGCTATACCCAAACGGGTCGCCTCAGCGATCAGGTCTGAGTCCTCTGTGTAGATCGCCGTAACCTGAAGCACGCGCGCGATAGCCAGGATCTGACGATCTACCTTGATTTTCTGCCAATGAGATTTGGAAGCGCCTTTCTTTCCACCTTTCGCGCGCGTCACCTCGTCGATGGCCGCGAGTTCCGTCGCCGCAATCTCGTCGAATGGAAGGATTCTGATTGCACTGCGCTTCTTGAGCGCCTGGATTACGCTGGACGTTCCCAATCCCGTACCACAGAGAAATTCGGCCCATGCTGGAGCCGGAACGCCAATAACTGTTTTCGCTGCAACGATATCTTGAATTAGTCCGGAAAGGCGTTCGAACGTCTCGTCGTTTTCGTCCCCGGTGGACAATGAGATAAGTACGTTTGCATCAAAAATTATCATCCAGGCCCCGGAGTTTTTTCCACGCTCCCAGCGGATCTTCGACATCCGCCCAACCATTGTTCTTGACGTTGCGCAACGCCGTTACGACATCATCAAAACCCGCATTGTCCAAAACCTCAAAAGACTGGATCAAAAGCGACTCAAGGGCCCACACGCCGCTGCTCGTACGGCTCCACTTTCCATTGCCCGACACGCGTAGCGTTTCCCCCAGGAAGTAACGCGACAGTTCCTTGGCTTGTGCGCGACCGCGTATCTCGCAGGTGAATACCGCGCCCTCTTGATCCTGAATCGCCACGGGTATGGTGTCGTCGCGCCCGCCAATCCTGATCACAACTCCGTCGATCGTAGTGGGTTGATAAATCGTAATGGGATCGACAATCGGCAGCTTACGACCAGGAAACTCGAGGAGCTTTGCCTTACCGCTTCGCGTGATGGTTCCGACTGCGTTGTCGGCCCTCAATAACCGGTCGATCGAGCGAAATGCTTTTTGAACTTCCGGGTCGGGATCTCCCATTCGCACACTTTGCAAACGCTGGACAACCTTCGGAAAAGCTGGGTCCTCAACCCTTACCTGCACAATCGCACTACCCTTGCGCAACTTCTCGAAATGAACGGAATCGTCGTTCCCGTACAAGATAGCCAGGTGCGCGAGATATTGCGCCAGCCTGGCCATAGGCAGCGTCTCGGGCGTAAAGCTGTCGATTCTGAAGTTGAGGCGTTCCCGGGTATCCATGTTTGTCTCGAACTACGAAGATGGGCCGAGCCCTGCTGATAAAGAATCTTAGCAGGGCGGTCAACACATAGCCTACCCCTTTGGTGGCATTTCAGCACGAACACACAAAAGTTATGATCAAGATAGGAGCCGTTAGAGGACACTTCTCAATCTGCGAGAGGGTCGCCGTACTGTCCAGTTTGTCATCCGTCTTCTTTTAAAGTGTGAGGTGCGAACGTGTGTCCGGGTTTCACTCAGATTGAAAAATAGTCTGACAATCGGGCCTGACTAGCCACGATGATGGCATTGGCAATCCGAGAACCTCACGACAAACAGGTGCGAACTGGTGAGGGTCACTCGCGCTGACTAAAAAACCGGGTCACCCTCGCGGGTGCCCGGCCTTATTTTTTCACCGCTCGATGTGCCGCTCACGTAGCACGTCTGTCGTCTCCACCTCTTCCTGCAAGCAGTAGCCGGCTTTCGCGCCAAAGCGCGAAGCCGGCCGGAGACGTTTAGCGCGGCAGTTCCGAATGACCCATCAGGAACGCGTCGACGGAACGCGCGCACTGGCGGCCTTCGCGAATCGCCCACACCACCAGCGACTGGCCGCGACGCATGTCGCCCGCGGTGAACACTTTGTCCACCGACGTGTAATACGCCTTGTCGCCTTCGGTCGACGAACGCACGTTGCCGCGCGCATCCTTGTCGACGCCGAACGCTTCGAGCACCGGCGAGACCGGCTGCGTGAAACCCATCGCGAGCAGCACCAGATCGGCCTTCATTTCGAATTCGGAGCCCGGCACTTCCTGCATCTTGCCGTCCTTCCATTCGACGCGCGCCGCGATCAGCTTCTCGACCTTGCCGTTCTTGCCTTCGAGGCGCTTGGTCGCGACCGCCCAGTCACGCGAGCAGCCTTCGTCATGCGACGACGACGTGCGCAGCTTGATCGGCCAGTACGGCCACACAAGCGGCTTGTTCTCTTCTTCCGGCGGTTGCGGCAGCAGTTCGAATTGCGTGACGCTCTTCGCGCCATGACGATTCGAGGTGCCCACGCAGTCCGAACCCGTATCGCCGCCGCCGATCACGACCACATGCTTGCCCTTCGCGAGCAGCTGGTTCGCGACCTTGTCGCCGGCATTGACCTTGTTCTGTTGCGGCAGGAATTCCATCGCGTAGTGGATGCCTTCCAGCTCGCGGCCCGGCACCGGCAGATCGCGCGGCGTTTCCGAACCGCCCGCGATCACCACTGCGTCGAACTCTTCCTTCAACTGATCCGGCGTGATGGTTTCCTTCGCCGTGTTGCCGATATGCGCCGGCAGCGAATCCGCCTTGCCGATGAACACGTTGGCGCGGAACGTCACGCCTTCGGCTTCCATCTGGCGCATGCGGCGATCGATCAGCCACTTCTCGAGCTTGAAGTCGGGAATGCCGTAACGCAGCAAGCCGCCGATGCGGTCGTTCTTCTCGAACACGGTGACATCGTGCCCCGCGCGCGCGAGTTGCTGCGCGACAGCCAAACCAGCGGGGCCGGATCCGACCACGGCGACCTTCTTGCCGGTCTTGTGCTTCGGCGGCAGCGGCGCGACCCAGCCTTCGGTCCATGCCTTGTCGATGATCGCGTGTTCGATCGACTTGATGCCGACCGGGTCATTGTTGATGCCGAGCGTGCACGCCGCTTCGCACGGCGCCGGGCAGATGCGGCCCGTGAACTCGGGGAAGTTGTTGGTGGAGTGCAGCACTTCGATCGCGTTCTTCCAGTCCTGATGAAACACCAGGTCGTTGAAGTCCGGGATGATGTTGTTCACCGGGCAGCCGTTGTTGCAGAACGGAATGCCGCAGTCCATGCAACGTGCGCCTTGAATCTTCGCTTCCTCGTCGCTCAGTGCGGCGACGAATTCCTTGTAGTGCTTCACACGCGTGAGCGGAGCTTCGTACGCCTCGTGGCGGCGTTCGAACTCGAGAAAACCGGTTGCCTTGCCCATGTGGTTCTCTTCTCTATCTAATCAGGTGGGGTGATCTACACCCACCGCGTGCGACCGATCAACGGCGCCACGCGGCGGGTACGGCTTGGTTGTGACGTCTTTGGCTTAGGGCCGGTCAAGCGGCGAGCACTTCCTTGTTCGCCTTCTTCGCGGCCATTTCGCCCAGCGCGCGCTTGTATTCGGTCGGGAACACCTTCACGAACTGACGGCGCGACGCGTCCCAGTTTTCGAGCAGCGCTTTTGCACGCGGCGAGCCCGTGAACTGGAAGTGACGCTCGATGAGTCCCTTGAGCAGCGCTTCGTCGGTCGTGCCGGTGTGCCACAGGCCCTTGTCGACCGTGCGTTCCTGTTCGGCCTGTTGCAGGACCGGATCGAGCGCGACCATCGACTTGTTGCACTTGCCCGCGAACGTGTTGTCCGGATCGAACACGTAGGCGACGCCACCCGACATGCCGGCCGCGAAGTTACGGCCCGTTTCGCCGAGCACGACCACCGTGCCGCCCGTCATGTATTCGCAGCCGTGGTCGCCCGTGCCTTCGACAACCGCCGTCGCGCCCGAGTTACGCACGCAGAAACGCTCGCCCGCCACGCCGCGGAAGAACGCTTCGCCTTCGATCGCGCCATACATCACCGTATTGCCGCAGATGATGTTCTCTTCCGACTTGCCGCGGAAATCGTTGGTCGGACGGATGATGATGCGGCCGCCCGACAGGCCCTTGCCGACGTAGTCGTTACCGTCGCCGACCAGATCCAGCGTGACGCCCTTCGCGAGGAACGCGCCGAAGCTCTGACCCGCGGTGCCCTTCAGCTGGATGTGAATTGTGTCGTCGGGCAGGCCGTCGTGGCCGTACTTCTTCGCGATCGTGCCGGACAGCATGGCGCCGACCGTACGGTTCACGTTACGCACCGGCTGGATGAACGAGACGTGCTCGCCCTTCTCGATCGCGGCCTTCGCCTTCTCGATCAGCGTGTGGTCGAGTGCCTTGTCCAGACCGTGGTCCTGCACGTCGACATGCTTGCGCGCCACTTCAGCCGACACTTGCGGCAGATAGAACACGCGCGAGAAGTCGAGACCCTTCGCCTTCCAGTGCTCGATGCCCTTCTTCGTGTCGAGCAGTTCGGCGTGGCCGATCAGGTCCTCGAACTTGCGGATGCCCAGTTGCGCCATGATTTCGCGGGCTTCTTCCGCAACGAAGAAGAAGAAGTTCACGACGTGTTCCGGCTGGCCCTGGAACTTCGCGCGCAGCACCGGATCTTGCGTCGCGACGCCGACCGGGCAGGTGTTCAGGTGGCACTTGCGCATCATGATGCAGCCTTCGACCACGAGCGGCGCCGTCGCGAAACCGAACTCGTCCGCGCCGAGCAGCGCGCCGATCACGACGTCGCGGCCGGTCTTCATCTGACCGTCGGCCTGCACGCGGATACGGCCGCGCAACTGGTTCAGCACCAGCGTTTGCTGCGTTTCGGCCAGACCCAGTTCCCACGGCGTGCCGGCATGCTTCACCGACGACAGCGGCGACGCGCCCGTGCCGCCATCATGGCCGGCGATCACGACGTGATCGGCCTTGGCCTTCGCAACACCCGCGGCAACCGTACCGACGCCCGATTCCGACACCAGCTTCACCGAGACGCTGGCTGCCGAGTTGGCGTTCTTCAGGTCGTGAATCAGCTGCGCCAGATCTTCGATCGAGTAGATGTCATGGTGCGGCGGCGGCGAAATCAGCCCGACGCCCGGCACCGAGTAACGCAGCTTGCCGATGTATTCCGACACCTTGTGGCCCGGCAACTGACCGCCTTCGCCCGGTTTCGCGCCTTGCGCCATCTTGATCTGGATCTGATCAGCGGAGGCGAGGTATTCCGCCGTCACGCCGAAACGGCCCGACGCCACCTGCTTGATCTTCGAGCGCAGCGAATCGCCATCCTTCAGCGGAATGTCGACGATCACTTCGTCGCCGATCACGGACTTCATCGTGTCGCCGTTCCTGATCGGAATGCCGCGCAATTCGTTGCGGTAACGGTTCACGTCCTCGCCGCCTTCGCCCGTGTTCGACTTGCCGCCGATCCGGTTCATGGCGATAGCCAGCGTGGCGTGCGCTTCCGTGCTGATCGAGCCGAGCGACATCGCGCCGGTGGCGAAACGCTTGACGATTTCCTTCGCCGGTTCGACTTCGTCGAGCGGGATGGCCCTGGTCGGATCGAACTTGAATTCGAACAGGCCGCGGAACGTCATGTGACGCCTGGTCTGATCGTTGATCAGATGCGCGTATTCCTTGTACGTCTGGTACGAGTTGCTGCGTGCCGAGTGCTGCAGCTTGGCGATCGCATCCGGCGTCCACATGTGTTCTTCGCCGCGCACGCGGTACGCGTATTCACCGCCGGCGTCGAGCATGTTGGCGAGGACCGGGTTGTCGCCGAACGCGTCGCGATGCAGACGGATCGCTTCTTCCGCCACGTCGAACAGGCCGATGCCGCCCACCTTCGACGATGTGCCCTTGAAGTACTTCTGCACCAGATCTTCAGCAAGGCCAACGGCTTCGAAAATCTGCGCGCCCGTGTACGACATGTAGGTCGAAATGCCCATCTTGGACATGACCTTCTGCAGACCCTTGCCGACCGCCTTGGTGAAGTTGTAGACCGCCTTCTCCGGCGACAGGTCACCCTTCAGGCCCGCTGCGAGCTGACCGAGCGTTTCCATTGCGAGGTATGGGTGCACGGCTTCCGCGCCGTAGCCCGCGAGCAGCGCGAAGTGGTGCGTTTCACGCGCCGAGCCGGTTTCGACGACCAGACCCGTGCTCGTGCGCAGACCTTGCTGCACGAGGTGCGTGTGGATCGCGGCAGTGGCCAGCAGCGCCGGAATTGCGACGTTGTCGCGGTCGGTCTTGCGGTCCGACACGATCAGCATGTTGTAGCCGGACTTCACCGCATCCACGGCTTCCGCGCACAGCGAGGCAAGGCGCGCTTCGATGCCTTCCTTGCCCCATGCCACCGGATAGCAGATGTTCAGTTCATACGAACTGAACTTGCCGCCCGTGTACTGATCGATCGCGCGGATCTTTGCGATGTCCTTGAAGTCGAGCACCGGCTGCGACACTTCGAGGCGCATCGGCGGGTTGATGTTGTTCGTGTCGAGCAGGTTCGGTTTCGGACCGACGAACGACACCAGCGACATCACCATGTTTTCACGGATCGGGTCGATCGGCGGGTTCGTCACTTGCGCGAACAGCTGCTTGAAGTAGTGATACAGCGTCTTGTTCTTGTTGGACATGACCGCCAGCGGCGAGTCGTTGCCCATCGAGCCGACCGCTTCTTCGCCGGCTTGCGCCATTGGTGCCATCAGGAACTTGAGGTCTTCCTGCGTGTAGCCGAACGCCTGCTGGCGATCGAGCAAAGCAGCGGCTTCGCGGCGTTCCGTGGCCACGTCTTCGGCCTTCGCCTCGATTTCGTCGAGCTTGATACGCACGGCGTCGATCCAACTCTTGTACGGCTTGGCGTTCGCGAGGTTGTCCTTCAGTTCCTTGTCGTCGATGATGCGGCCGTGCTCCATGTCGATCAGGAACATCTTGCCCGGCTGCAGACGCCACTTCTTGACGATCTTCGACTCGGGGATAGGCAGCGTGCCGGCTTCCGACGCCATGATGACGAGGTCGTCGTCCGTGACGATGTAGCGCGCCGGACGCAGGCCGTTACGGTCGAGCGTGGCGCCGATCTGACGGCCGTCGGTAAAGGCGATTGCAGCGGGGCCGTCCCACGGCTCCATCATCGCGGCGTGGTACTCGTAGAACGCGCGGCGGTTGTCGTCCATCAGCGTGTGCTGCTCCCAGGCTTCCGGGATCATCATCATCATGGCGTGGACGAGCGGGTAGCCGGCCATTACCAGCAGTTCGAGACAGTTGTCGAACGACGCTGTATCGGATTGGCCCGGATAGATGAGCGGCCAGAGCTTCGGCAGATCGTCGCCGAGCACGTGCGACGCGATGGCGCCGGTACGGGCGTTCAGCCAGTTGACGTTGCCCTTCACCGTGTTGATTTCGCCGTTGTGGGCGATCATGCGGTACGGGTGAGCCAGCTCCCATGCCGGAAACGTGTTGGTCGAGAAGCGTTGATGCACCAGCGCCAGTGCCGACACCGTGCGCTCGTCCTGCAGGTCGCGGTAATACACGCCAACCTGGCCGGCGAGCAGCAGCCCCTTGTAGACAACCGTGCGCGCCGAGCACGACGGCACGAAGTATTCCTTGCCGTGTTTGAGCTTGAGCGCCTGGATGCGGTGGCTCGCGGTCTTGCGGATCACGTACAGCTTCCGCTCGAGCGCGTCCGTCACCATGATGTCCTTGCCGCGGCCGATGAAGATCTGGCGGATCAGCGGCTCGCTCGCCTTGACGGTGGGCGAAATCGGCATGGTGTGGTCGACCGGCACGTCGCGCCAGCCGAGCACCACCTGGCCTTCGGCCTTCACCGTGCGCTCCAGCTCCTGTTCACAGGCGAGACGCGACGCGTGCTCCTTCGGCAGGAAGACCATGCCGACGCCGTATTCGCCGTGCGGCGGCAGTACCACGCCCTGCTTCGCCATTTCCTCACGGTAGAAGCCGTCCGGAATCTGGATCAGGATGCCCGCGCCGTCGCCCATCAGCGGATCGGCGCCGACGGCGCCCCGGTGGTCGAGGTTCTCGAGAATCTTCAGACCCTGCTCGATGATCTCGTGGCTTTTCTTGCCCTTGATGTGAGCGACAAAGCCGACGCCGCAGGCGTCGTGCTCGTTTTGCGGGTCGTACAGACCTTGCGCGGCGGGAACCGGGTGGATCGGTTGCTGGTGGTCGTTCATGGGGACACCGTCTGTGAGGGGCCGGACAGGCCGTTAAACCATTTTTCTATTGCCGCAGTGCGATTCGTAACCGCGTTCGCAACACGACGGCGCGCTCAACGCTCGATGCTACCCGTGTCAAAAAGCGCCGGAATTCGGAATATACGCGACGAATCAATGGAATAGCAAATAAAACGTGATGATTGAACCCCAATTATCATGTTGGTGCATCGCAGCCAGTTTTTATTGGTGCCACATCAATATCGTGCAAAAGAAAACGGCATGCGAAGATGCCGTTCCGATGCAGCCCTTTGATGCGAAACGCTTTATTGCTGCTGCGGCGTCTCGCGCACCTTGCGCGGCCGCCCGCGCGGCAGCGGCGATACCCGCCGGTTGGCGGCCCGCGCCGCCCATTCGCGGTACGTGTCGCTGCCCAGAACCCAGCCCTTCAGCGTGGCCTGCTGAAGCTGGCTGGCTTCGCGTTCGTCGAGCGGTTGCTCGCACAGTTCACGGTACGCGCGCTGCCGTTCGAACGGCGTATTGCCGAGCGACCAGTACAGCGGGTGATCGGTGATCAGGCTGTCGAGCGTCAGCCCGATGTGATGGCGATAGCTCGACCAGCGGTAATCCTCCGGCGCGCTCACGAGCCCGGCACGCACCGGACACATCTCGACAACGCGGCTCGCCAGCAGGAAGTAGCGCTCGCCTTCGATCACCGTGGCGCGATAGCGGCCTTCCCACAAGGTGCCGCGGCGCGCGTAGCGCCGGTTGAAGTGCGCCACATAGCGGCGCCCCACCGCCTGCATCGCCTTCGGCAGACTCGACTCCTCGGTCGGCGTGACGAGCAGTTGCACCGCGCCCGGCATCAACGCATAGGCGTGGATCGATAAGTGATGGTCGCGTGAAGCCGCTTTTAGACAATCGATGAAGAGCTCGTAGTCCTGATCGTCGACGAATGCGGGTTGCTGATCAAGGCCGCGGAGGATGACGTGCTGCGGCTGGTCAGGGACATAGAGACGTGCAAGCCGTGCCATGCTGGAGTATCCAATAGTCGCGTTGGTACATACCCGAAGGTCCGAAGAACCGCATCCGCGCAAGGTTCGGCGCGGCGCGGCAGAGCCAGAAACCGCGCGGAGCTTAGGGAGAAAGCTCTAACCGCCGCGTATGGTTTGTTTCAAACGTTCTCGTCATAATGAGCGGGCCTTTTCTGGAGGAGCACATATGAAATTAAAACAGGCCGTAACGGGGATCGCGGCGCTAGCCTGCATGACAACGGCAGCTCACGCGCAATCGGCCGGAAGCTTTTACGTCACGACAGGCTGGTTCCATCTCGCACCTCAATCGAACAGTGAACCGTTGAAGGTGACAAGCATTGGCGGCAGCCCGACCAACATCACAGAAGCCAACACAGGCGCATCACTCAGTTCAGCCGACACCATTGGCATCACCGCCGGCTACTTCGTTACTGACCACATCGCGGCCGAACTCGTGGTCGGCTACCCGCCTTCATTCGACCTGGAGGGCTCGGGCAGCCTCGCCCAATTCGGCAAGCTGGGCCAGGCGAAACAGTGGAGCCCGACTCTGCTGTTCAAGTACTACTTCAACGCACCGACCGCTGCTTTCCGTCCGTATCTCGGCGTTGGCGTGAGCCGTATCTGGTTCACCGACGAAAAGATCACCAACAGCGCATTCGAGGCAAACGTTCTGCATGGTCCGACCAGCGTCACTACGGATAGTTCGTGGGAGCCGGTGTTTAATGCCGGCTTCACTTACGCCTTCAACCAGCACTGGTTCGCGGGCTTTTCGGTGTCGTACCTGCCGCTCAGCACGACCGCCAAGCTGAGCACTGCTGCGAACACACCGGTCGGCACGCTGAACGTGCAATCACAAACGAAGATCAAGCTGAACCCGATCGTTACGTACGTCAACATCGGTTACCGTTTCTAACCCTTCGGAAAATTAGGGGTCGTTAGGTAGGGTAGTCGAATTTTCGTGGCTTGGACAACGCCGTCATATATCCCATGACGGCGTTTTCACTTTTATGTGCGCCTGGCAAGGCCGCGGCTGGCGCGTCTGGAAGAAACGCGGAGCACAAGCGTAGGCATTTGTAAATTTGACCCGCAAATGCATCGGCTGGTGCAATATCTGCTGACGAATGCGCGGCCGCGCCACGGCGCGTGGGGGCTGCGGAGTTTGGCACCAAAGTTGCGTCCGCAGGGTGTTTCCCGCGTCGCGGCGTGAGCCTGCGTCTTCGCAACAATGCATGACAACGCGGGACCCTTTCACCTCATCGACGGAGCGACCATGACTGCACTTCCGAATACGCGAGACGCCCTCGGCGAATCGTGGACCAGCACCAGCCGCCGTGCGCGGCGTATCGCTCGCCACAGCCGCCATGCGGCCGAAGATATCGCAGGCGAACTGCGCACGCTAATGTCGGAACTCGAATCCACATTGGCGGACGGCACCCAGGCTGACGCGGTGGCGCTGCGCAGCAAACTTCGCAAGCAACTCGAAGTGGCGCGCGCCCGCTTGAACGACACGCGCGAAGCCGTGCGCGAACGCGCCGAAGTCGCGATCTCCGACGCCGACGACTACGTCCACGAAAATCCGTGGCAGACAATCGCGATCGTCGGCGGCGTGGCATTGATTGCCGGCGCGCTGTTCGCCTCGCGGCTGCGTTAAAGCACGAGGCGGAGGGCGACAGGCAGGGCCGCCTCAGCAGGGCGGCTCGCACGTCGGTTCAGCGGCATACCGCCGCAGACGGATGCCGGGTCGAGATTGTGCGGGGTCGGAGGGGTCGGAGGCGCCGGCGCGCGCAGCCTCGGGCCGTGCTGCTCAGTTGTCGTCGATCACGAACAACCGCTGGTATTCCTTCACCGCATACCGATCCGTCATTCCCGCGATGTAGTGGGCAATGAGGCGCGGCTGCTGCAATGCGTCGGTTGACTGATAGCCCGGCGGCAATAACCGCGGGTCGTCCGTGAACGCGTCGAACAGGCCGGCGACGACGCGGCGCGCCTTGTTGGCCATGCGCATCACGCGGTAATGGCGATACAGGTTCTTGAACAGAAAGCGCTTGAGCGCGGCCGCCTGCGCGGCGATCGTTTCGCTGTGCGCGACGAGCGCGGGCGCCGCGCGCACGGCGTCGAGCGACGTCGGCGTGTGCCGGTCGAGATTCAGCTTGGTCGTATCGATCAGATCGACGATCAGCGTATTGATGATGCGGCGCACCGTCTCGTGAATGAGCCTGCGCCCTTCGATCTGCGGAAAGTCGCTGCGCGCCGCCTCGTAGTGCACCTGCCATAACTCCACTTCCGCGAGTTGCTCCACCGTGAGCAGGCCCGAGCGCAAGCCGTCGTCGACATCGTGGTTGTTGTAGGCGATCTCGTCGGCAACGTTCGCGATCTGCGCCTCGATGGACGGCTGCCGCCCTTCCAGAAAGCGCTCGCCCAGCGCGCCGAGTCGCCGGGCGTTCTCGCGTGAGCAATGCTTGAGAATCCCTTCGCGCGTTTCGAAGCAGAGGTTCAGGCCGTTGAACGCGCCGTAGTGTTCTTCCAGATCGTCGACTACCGCCAGGCTCTGCAGATTGTGCTCGAAACCGCCATGCTCGCGCATGCATTCGTTGAGCGCGTCCTGACCCGCGTGGCCGAAAGGTGTGTGGCCCAGATCATGGGCGAGCGAAATGGCCTCGACGAGATCCTCGTTCACACGCAGATTGCGCGCGACCGAACGCGCGATCTGCGCGACTTCCAGGCTGTGAGTCAGACGCGTGCGAAACAGGTCGCCTTCGTGATTCACGAACACCTGCGTTTTATATTCGAGCCGGCGGAATGCCGTCGAATGAACGATACGGTCGCGGTCCCGCTGGAATTCGGTGCGCGCGCTGGGAGCGGCTTCCGGAAAGCGGCGGCCGCGTGACTGCGCGGAATGCGCGGCGTACGGCGCGAGGTGAGCTTCGAGTGCTTCCTGCGTCGGCACGCCGGTTTTGGCCGCGCCTGCCGCCGGGTCATGCTTTACAACGTCGCTGCGCCTGTCAGTCACCGGGTTCTCCGAAACATGGGCGGCGCCTCGTGACGCGGGGTGCGTGATGCGTTGCTGGATGCCTCGCCAGATTCAGACGGCAGCGGCCAGCGTGGCGTGCACCTCGGCATCGGGCGCCTGGGTGATCAGCGTCTCACCGAAACGCTTCAGCAGAATGAATTTGATCGCGCCGGCTTCCGCCTTCTTGTCGACCCGCATGAGTTCGACATAGCGCGAGTCGCCGAGCGCGGGCGCCCGGGTCGGCAAATGGGCGGCGACGATCACGTCGACCAGACGCTTGCGCGCGGCTTCGTCGAGATAACCCATGCGCACGGACAGATCCGCCGCCATCACCATGCCGCAGCCGACCGCCTCGCCATGCAGCCACTCGCCGTAGCCGAGACCGGCTTCGATCGCATGGCCGAAGGTGTGGCCGAAATTGAGGATGGCGCGAAGTCCGCCTTCACGCTCGTCCTGCGCAACCACCGACGCCTTGATCTCGCACGACCGCTTGACCGCCTCGGCGAGTGCGGCGGGCTCGCAGCGATTCAATGCCTCGATATTGGCTTCGATCCAGTTGAAGAAACCCGCGTCGGCAATGGCGCCGGTCTTGATCACTTCGGCGACGCCCGCCGCCAGTTCACGCGCCGGCAGCGTATGCAGCGCGCCGATATCGGCAATCACGGCCTGCGGCTGGTAGAACGCACCGATCATGTTCTTGCCGAGCGGGTGATTGATGCCCGTCTTGCCGCCCACCGATGAATCCACCTGCGACAGCAACGTGGTCGGCACCTGGATGAAGGGCACGCCACGCATATAGCAGGCCGCCGCAAAACCCGTCATGTCGCCGATCACGCCGCCGCCCAGGGCGATCAGCGTGGTCTTGCGATCGGCCCGCGCACCGAGCAGCGCGTCGAAAATCAGGTTCAGGGTTTCGAGGTTCTTGTACGCCTCGCCATCCGGCAACACGACCGTGGACACCTGCTTGCCGAGCGGCGCCAGCACGGCGCGCAGCTTGTCGCCGTACAGCGGGTCGACAGTGGTATTGGTAACGATGGTGACCGAACTGCCGGCGATATGCGGCGCGAACAACGCGGTCTGGCCGATCAGATCGGCACCGATATGGATGGGGTAGGCGCGTTCGCCCAGTTCGACATTGACGGTAATCATACGGTCCATTATGACGCAGGAAGTTTGGCGACGCCGGCCATCTCGAGCTGCATCAGAACCATGTTGACGAGTCCGTTGACCGAAGGCCGGCCAGTTTCGATCACGAAATGCGCGCACTCCCGATATAACGGGTCGCGCACTTCGTAGAGGGCTTCGAGACGCGCTTTGGGGTCTTCGGTCTGCAAAAGCGGGCGATTCTTGTCGCGGCGGGTGCGCAGCCACAGGTCGTGCGGATTGGCGCGCAAATAAATCACGACTCCGCGATTTCGCAGCGCCTCGCGGTTTTCCGGCCGCAGCACCGCGCCGCCGCCGGTCGCGAGCACGATATTTTCGCGCGCGGTGAGCTCGGAAATCACGTTCGCCTCGCGCTCGCGAAAGCCCGCTTCACCCTCCAGCTCGAAGATCACAGGGATGCGCGCGCCCGTGCGTGCCTCGATTTCATGGTCGGAATCGAAGAAGGGACGATCGAGACGGCGCGCAATGGCCCGGCCCACGGTGGTTTTTCCTGCCCCCATGAGCCCTACAAAAAATACATTGGCGTGTGCGTCCCGCGCTTGCAACGGTGTCCTCTGGCTAATCCGGTATGGTTCGTGCCGCAGCTTACTGGCAAAGCGGCTGCCTTGTCGAGCCTGCGCGCCGCCCGTGAGCGCCGCCAGCCCTGTCGCTTCGCGCCCGGCGCCCCAATGGGAATCGCCGGGTGGGCGCGCTGTAAAGCGGAAAACTTAGGGCCGCCCTGCGTTTTTCCCGGCAGAGGCAGGAGCGTGCCCTAATTTGTCTGAACGACGCGCGGCGTGATGAACACGGCCAGCTCGCTGCGCCGGTCGCGATGAGCCCGATGGCGGAAAAGCGCGCCCAAAACCGGTATTTTGCCCAGGAGCGGCACCTGCGTCACATCGTCCCGGTCGTCGGTCGCGTAAATGCCGCCGATCGACACCGTACCACCATCCTCGACTTCGACGCGCGTTTGCACGTGTTTGGTGTTGATCGCAGGCCCAGCGTCGGTCTGTTCGCCGACGCTGTCTTTGGCGACGTCGAGGTCCAGCACCACACGGCCGTCCGGCATGATTTGCGGCTCGACCTCCAGTTTGAGCGTGGCGCGCCGAAACTGCACGCCCGATACGCCCTGCCCCACTTTCGCCTGATACGGCAGTTCGGTGCCCTGCTCGACCACCGCCTTCATCCGGTCCGCCGTGACCACGCGCGGGCTCGAAACGATTTCGCCGCGCCCCTGTGCTTCGAGCGCGCTCAGCTCGATGTTCAGCAAGCGCGTCGCGCCGGCGGCGAATAACGTCAGACCGGCGGTCGCCGCATCGAAACCGGCGATCGGGCGGGCCGACAGATCGTAGGCGGCGTCGGTCAAACCTTTCGCGCTGCCGTCGGCGTTGCTGGTCGCCATCGAGAGCTTCACGCCGAGATTGCGCGAAAAACCGTGTTCGCCCTCGACGATACGCGCTTCGATCAATACCTGGCGCGTCGGCCGGTCAACCGAGGTGAGCAGCGCCGCAATCTGCGCGAGGCGCGCTTCCAGATCGGTCACGAACAGCAGATTGGTGCGCGGATCGGCGGTCGCGGCACCACGTTTGGACAGGACGCGCTGGGCGCCCGAACCGGTCAGCAGGCGCCTGACGTCCTCCGCATGCGCGTAGTGCAGTTCGAACGTGCGGCTGGCGAGCGGCTCGAGATCGGCGGCCCGGGCGTGCGCTTCGAAGCGCTGCCGCTCGCGCGCAGCCAGATCCGCAATCGGCGCGACCCAGATCACGTTGCCGTGCCGCTCCATCGCGAGGCCGTTGACGTCGAGCAGGGTGTCGAAGGCGGTGCGCCACGGCACCTTGTCGAGCCGTAGCGAGACTGCACCGCGCACTCTCTCGCTCGCAACGATGTTCAGCCCCGTGAACCTGGCAAACGCATTGAGCACGGCGCCGAGTTCGGCACGCTGAAAATTCAGCGAGAGCGGTTTGTCGTCGGGGGCGAGGCCGGCATCGGCGGCACTGAGCGGCGCGCCGCTCAGACGCGCGAGCGGCGGCAGCGGCACCGGCGGACCTTCGAGCGCGCTGCTGCCGGCGGCATTGTCGCGCGCCGCTGCGGCAGATTGCCTGCGTAGCGGCGCGGAGCCGTCAGCGGCGGTGGCGGCGTTGACGTCGGTGGCAGGCCCGTCCGCGGCGGCATCGGCGGCCGTCGCACTGGCAGGCGATGCGTCTGGATCGTCTGCGGAATCCTGACGAAACGGATTGGGCACGTCGGCGGTAACTTCGCGTGGCAGCGATGGCGCGCTGTACGGAGGATCGGCTGGCATAACCGCACCGTCGAGCGGCATCCCGGCAGGCAACGGCGGCAACGGTGGAGTCGACGCGCTCGCACCCCCGACAGCCAGCGCCGCGCTGACACACAGAGCGAGACATATTTTCAGTCCGGGCGATACACCTGCGCCGACGCCCAACAATCCAACCGGAAATGGCTTCGCGAGTCTCATCACGAAGTCTCCGTCAGCGCCAGCATGCGCGTCGCGCTGCCCTTCGCGAGCGTAATGCCGAACGCGTCCAGCCTCGTGACACGTTCCACGCCGATCTGCTGTCCGGGCTCCACGGCCGTGACGCCATCAGGCGTATCGAGCAACGCCAGCCCACGCGTGCGATCACGCAGCAATCCCACCAGCCGCAGTTGCGAAACATCGGGCGAGTCACCTGCTGCCTGCACCTGAGGCTGCGAAAACGGATCGAAGAAAACGACGTTTTCTTCGTCATCCGAATCGAGGCTGTCTTCGGCGAAGGCCTCCGCGGAAGCTGCCGATGGCGCCGGCCGCAGCGCATTGAATACGCGCAGCGTGGCGCTGACCGACAGTGCGGCGGCATCCCGCTTGACGGTCACATCCACAGGCACCATCAGCACCGGCAGGTCCGACAACCCGCGCAGAAACGCCATCAAGTGGACGAAATCCGTGCGCGCCGTGAGTTGCAGCGAACGCATGCTGTCAGCGCCCGCGCCGCCAGCAACGCCGGGTTCCACCGCCAGCAACTCGACGCTATTCTGCGCGGCCAGTTCGGAGACGAGACGCAGGTCTTCGGCAATGCTCCACGGTCCAGATGAACGTGCGATCGGAGCGGCACCCTGCCTCCCGTCGAGCTCGCGGCGCAGCACGGGCAATTGCGCAAGCGCGCGCCTTGCGTTCGCGAGACGCAGGCTGGTGGCCTCCAACGCCATGCGGCTCGCTTCGACGCCACCCAGGTCGGCGACAACCCAGCCATGTGCGCCAAGGCCGAACACCAATGCGGCGATCAGCAGCGCCACCACCCACCGCCGACGCCGGCTCCATGCATGGAGCGGCAAACGCACGTGTTTCACCCAATAAGAAAGCGACAGTTGCTCGCTTGCCGCACCGCCAGATTCGACAAACGTCGTACTCATTTCGTACCTCCTGATTGTTCGGACTTCACGGGACGCGGTGCCGCGGACGCGGCCGCGCGAGCCGCTTTCTGCACGGGCTCGTTCCATCGCAGATGCGCGCCGAATTCGATCGGACCAGTCATGCTTGCCTGCGCGGCCGCAGCCGCAGCGCCGCGTGAAGACGCGCTATGCAGGTCACTCATCTCCGCCCCTTTCACGCCATGAATCGCACTGAGGCGTTTGAGCCACTCGGCCGAAGCGATATGGCCGCGCGAGCTCGCCAGCAATTCGGTCTCGTCTTCACGGTGACGCAGCTGCCGCAACACCACGCCGTCGCCCGGTTCGAAACTGAGCGCATCGAGCAGATCGCGTAAATGCGCAAGCGGTTCGGACAAGCTCTTTGCGCGCGCCGCGTTCTGGCGTTGTTCGTCTCGCGCCCGCAGCAATGCCGCGTGCTCCGCGAGCGGCGCAGACAATTGCTTGAGCGATTGTTCGATCGACGCGCGCCGCGCATCGAGCAGCGCCCTTTCGACTGCCTGCCAGCCGGCCAATGCGAGCACCGCGATGCCACCGGCGCACACCGCTGCAATCCATTCGAGCATGCGCCGCCGACGCGCGAGCCGCGCGTTGCGTTGCCGGTAAGGCAGCAGATTGAAACCGCCGAGCCAGGACCGCGCGAAACGCGTGCCGCCGCCGCGTATTGGCGTCCTCGTGTTCGAGGCCTCCGCGTGCAACAGACCGCCCGTCATTCGAGCACCCCGCGCAACGCAAGCCCGAATGCCACCGCACCGGACGGCTCGTGCAACAGCGGATCGGTCAACGCCCGTTCGAGACCACCGAGCGCCGCGCATTCGAACGGCAGCACCGTGCAGCCCAACACGTCCGCGATATCCGCAATGGTGAAACCCACGCCGTCGAGCAGATCGACCTCGCCGCTCAACAACGCACAATCGAGCTCCGGGCCGTGCGCCAGGTCGCGCAATGCGTCGGCGAGATCGGTGTGTTCGGGCGCCGGGTAGCGCATTTCTCTGGCTATGCCGTCGTCGACGATCCGCCAGCCATATACGCCGTCCATGCCGATCCACAACGCGACATAGGGCTCGTGCGGATCGAGCTCGTAGCTCGCCGTGTAGCGCATGGCGCGTAACGCCGCGTGCGGCTCACCGTCGATGGCGGTAAGCGAGATGCCGGCAATCGCCGCGCATTCGATTCGCGCTTCGAGATGTTGCCGCGCGGTGGCGGCAATGGTTACGGAGCGGACTGGCGAAGGCGCTTCGTCGACATACCAGTCCACGGCGAGCGCATGCCTTTCCAGCCCGGCAATGCGCTCGACTTCGCTCATCACCGCCGGCTCCAGTTCAGCCAGCTGATGCCCGCCGTCCTGCGCGCAACCGCTCTGCGCGGCAAGCCGCGCGAGCGGCACCGTAGCGGTCAGGGTGGCCGACGCGGGCAGCGCCATCGCGCAGCGCAGGGCGCGTGTGGCGCACGCGTGCGGCAGTCCGGCAAACGCGTCGCGCAACGCACGCGCCACCGCATGCCGGTCGGCGATCTCGGCGCCGGCCATTGCACCCGCGACAAGCGGCACGGTGCTCACGTATTCGATATGCAGCGCGGCAGGCGGACGCGCCCGCTGACTGAGCACGATCAGACGCACGGCCTGCGGACCGACGTCGATCCCTGCAGCGAAACGCTGCGCACCGGGTTGCACTGCCTGAAGCCAGGATCTTTTCAACGCCATGACGCCCTCCCTCTAACTCACGCGACGAACCATTCGAACGCGAGTGATGAGGAAGAATTGTGCGCAGCCGCGCCGCCGCGCGACACTCAGCCAAACGGCTAACGTTGAGCAACGCACGTCCTGTGCGCCATCAAAGCGACTACAGTGAAGTCATTCCCGCGCGGCGCGCAGACTTGTGAAGAAGTGTCAGTAAGCATGCCGAAAGCTGAAAAGCCAGGCGGCTATAATCGCGGGACTGTTTTTTGGTGCCTATATGCAATCCACGTCTCCTACGTCCCCGCCGCCCGCGCCGCAGAAGCGCAAACGCCCGTTGTGGCTGAAGCTCATCATCGGCTTCGTGGGTCTCATCGTCGCAGGCATTCTGTGCGTGCTGCTGGTGCTCGGTTATGCGCTCGTCGTCGCCACGCCCAATCTGCCGTCGCTCGATGCATTGACCGATTACCGGCCCAAGGTGCCGCTGCGCATCTATACGGCCGACCACGTGCTGATCGGCGAGTTCGGCGAGGAACGGCGCGACATCGTCCACATTCAGGACGTGCCCGATAGTCTGAAGAAGGCCATCCTCGCCATTGAAGACGCGCGCTTCTACGACCACGGCGGCGTCGACCTCACCGGCATTGCGCGCGCGGGTATCGTCGCGCTGACCAATGGCCACGCCACGCAGGGCGCGAGCACGATCACCATGCAGGTGGCGCGCAACTTCTTCCTCTCCAGCGAGAAGACTTACACGCGCAAGATCTACGAGATGCTGCTCGCCTACAAGATCGAATCGAAGCTGTCGAAAGATCAGATTCTCGAGGTGTACATGAATCAGATCTATCTCGGTCAACGCGCGTACGGATTCGCAAGCGCGGCGCGCGTTTACTTCGGCAAAGACCTGAAGGATCTGACGCTGGCCGAGTCCGCCATGCTGGCCGGACTGCCCAAGGCGCCGTCCGCCTATAACCCGGTGGTCAACCCGAAGCGCGCAAAGGTGCGCCAGGAGTACATCCTGCAGCGCATGTACGAGTTGCACTACATCACCCAGGAACAATACGACGAAGCGAGCAAGCAGCCGCTGGTGGTCAAGGGCGCGGGCAAGGAGTTCAGCGTGCACGCGGAATACGTCGCGGAAATGGTGCGTCAGATGATGTACGCGCAATATCGCGAGGAAGCCTATACGCGCGGCCTGAACGTGGTGACCACGATCGATTCGGCCGACCAGGACGTCGCTTACCGGGCGCTGCGCAAAGGTCTGACGGACTACGAACGGCGCCACGGTTATCGCGGTCCGGAGGCGTTCATCGATTTGCCGTCCGACGCCGACGACCGCGAACAGGCCATCGACGACGCGCTGCTCGAACACCCGGACAACGGCGAAATCATTGCCGCCGTGGTCACCGCGGCGAGTCCGAAGCAGGTGCAGGCCGCTTTCATCGACGGCAATGTCGCGACGATCCAGGGCGACGGCTTGCGCTTCGCGCAGTTCGCGCTCGGTCCGCGCGCTCAGCCGAATCAACGTGTGCGGCCCGGCGCGATCATCCGGCTCGTCAAGAACGACGACGGCGACTGGTCGATCACGCAATTGCCGCAAGTGGAAGGCGCGTTCGTTTCGGTGATTCCGCAAGATGGCGCGATCCGTGCGCTGGTCGGCGGTTTCGACTTCAACAAGAACAAGTTCAATCACGTGACTCAGGCGTGGCGTCAGCCGGGTTCGAGCTTCAAGCCGTTCATCTATTCGGCGTCGCTCGAAAAGGGACTCGGGCCGGCAACCGTCATCAACGACGCGCCGCTCTTTTTCAGCGCGGCTGAAACCGGCGGCCAGGCGTGGGAGCCGAAGAACTATGGCGGCGGCTTCGACGGCCCGATGACCATGCGCACGGCGTTGCAGCGCTCAAAAAACCTGGTGTCGATTCGCATCCTGAACCAGATCGGCACGAAGTACGCGCAGCAGTACATCACGCGCTTCGGCTTCGACGCGGATCGTCACCCGGCTTATCTGCCAATGGCGCTGGGCGCCGGTCTCGTCACACCGTTGCAGATGGCGGGCGCGTACTCGGTGTTCGCCAACGGCGGCTATCGGATCAACCCGTATCTGATCGCCGAAGTTACCGACCAGCGCGGCATCGTGGTTGCGCACGCGCAGCCGCTGGTGGCGGCGCAAAGCGCGCCGCACGCAATCGAACCGCGTAATGCGTACGTGATGAACAGCCTGCTGCAAAGCGTGGCGCAACGCGGCACGGGCGCCAAGACCAATGTCCTCAAGCGCACCGATCTCGCCGGCAAGACGGGCACGACCAATGATTCGCGCGACGCGTGGTTCGCCGGTTATCAGCACACGCTCACGGCCATCGCGTGGATCGGCTACGACAATCCGCGCAGCCTCGGCGACAAGGAAACCGGCGGCGGTCTGTCATTGCCCGTGTGGGTCGAATACATGGGGCGCGCGCTCAAGGGTGTGCCGGAGTACAAGATGCCGATGCCCGACGGCCTGACCGAACTCGGCTCGGAGTTGTACTTCGACGACTTCACGCCGGGGCACGGTTTCGTCGCCACGGTCGGCATCAGTCAGGCGGCGCTGGATGCCGAGGCGAGCGGCGCGTCGGCGGCCGCGCCCGAGCAGGTCGGCGAACAGGAGAAGCAGGACATCATGAACCTGTTCCGCGGCCACTGACGCCACCGCTCGAAGTCCCTTCAGAAAGCAGAATGGCCGCGCTGAATGCGCGGCCATTCTGCCTGTGCAGTCGGGATGATCGGGATCGCGGGAGCCGCGTTTGCGGCGCTCCTCCAGACTGCGCGTTTTACGCTTCGAAGTGAACCGGCTCGCCGGCTTGCTGCGTCGCGTACTCCGACAGCGCGGCGAAAAACTCCGTGCCGCTGCGCGTGTCACGCCACTCGCCATCGACGAAACGGAAGTGGAAACCGCCCGCTTTCGCGGCAATCCAGATCTCGCTCATGGGCGGCTGGAGGTTGACGATAATCTTCGAGCGATTCTCGAATTCGAGGGTCAGGACGTTGCCGCTGCGCTCGAGTTCGATGTCGGCATCCGTGTCGTCCAGCGCGCGTTCGATGGCGGCTAGCGCGGCTTCCGCGCGGGTCAGGTATTCACTATCGGACATGCTAAACTCCATCGATTATTTATTCAGGGACAGTCATGCGAGTCGTATCTCGGATGCGCGCGGCGGCGCCCGGCCGCGCGATTGTAGCGGTTTTGGCCATTCTCGCAGGTTGTGCACTTGCCGGCTGCGGACAACGCGGTTCGCTCTATTTGCCCACCGTGCCGCCGCTACCGGCCAAGCCGACCGATCGCACGCAAACCCCGCCGGACGTCGCGCCATCCGCCCCGGCAACCTCCACCGACATGGGCACCGTTCCGGATACCTCGGGCACGCCGCTTTCGTTGGCGCCGGAAAACGAACTCGCCACGCCGCCTGCATCCGCTACGTCGGCTCCGCTGCCGGCTTCCGCTGCCACACCCGTTCAATAAGACTTTCGCATGACTCGATCCGCATTTGACTACGTCGACGGCGTGCTGCATGCCGAAGGCGTATCCGCCGTTTCCCTCGCCGAGCAGTTCGGCACGCCGCTGTACGTGTATTCGCGCGCCGCGCTCACCGCGGCGTGGAACGCTTACGCCGGCGCTTGTGCCGGCCGCCGCGCAAGCGTGCACGTCGCCGTCAAGGCCAATAGCAACCTCGCGGTGCTGAATGTGTTCGCGCGCCTCGGCGCCGGCTTCGACATCGTGTCCGGCGGCGAACTGGCACGCGTGCTGGCCGCTGGCGGCAAAGCGGAAAACACGGTGTTTTCCGGCGTCGGCAAGAACGCGAACGAAATGCGCGAGGCGCTCGCCGCCGGCGTGAAATGCTTCAACGTCGAATCGATTCCCGAGCTCGACCGCCTGAATGCGGTCGCGGCGGAAATGGGCAAGAAGGCGCCCGTCTCGCTGCGCGTGAATCCCGACGTCGACGCAAAGACGCATCCGTATATCTCCACCGGCCTCAAGTCGAACAAGTTCGGCGTCGCATTCGAAGACGCGCGCGCCACGTATCAGGCGGCCGCGGGCATGGCGAATCTCGAAGTGGTGGGTATCGACTGCCATATCGGCTCGCAGATCACCGAAGCCGCCCCGTATCTGGACGCGGTCGACAAGGTGCTGGAACTGGTCGAACAGATCGAGCAGGACGGCCTGAAGATTCGCCACATCGACGTAGGCGGCGGCCTCGGCATCACGTACGACGACGAAACGCCGCCGGAGATCGGCGAGTTCGTGCGCACCGTGCTCGATCGCATCGAAGCGCGCGGTCACGGCCATCGTGAAGTGTATTTCGAGCCGGGCCGCTCGCTGGTCGGCAATGCAGGCGTGCTGCTTACGCGCGTCGAATTTCTGAAGCCGGGCGCGGAAAAGAATTTCGCCATCGTCGACGCGGCCATGAACGATCTCGCGCGCCCCGCCATGTATGAGGCGTATCACGCAATCGATCCCGTCGTGAAGCGCGACGTGCCGGCCCACGTGTACGACGTGGTCGGTCCGGTTTGCGAGAGCGGCGACTGGCTCGGCCGCGAACGCCTGCTGGCGGTGGAACCGGGCGATCTGCTGGCAATCCGCTCGGCCGGCGCGTACGGCTTCGTGATGAGCTCCAACTACAACACCCGTCCGCGTGCGGCCGAGGTGATGGTTGATGGTACACAAGTGCATGTGGCACGCGCCCGCGAAGAGGTCAGGCAACTGTTTGTGGGCGAAACGATTTTGCCAGCGTAACCTGCAATAGTGACGCGAACGTAAAAAAGGCGATGCCACTGCGGCATCGCCTTTTTCTGTTTACGCGAGATGTTTCGACGCCGGTCAATGCGCCTTCGACATCCGGTCACGCAACCACACGACCAATCGCCAGCCAAGCAACGCCACCATGATCGCGCCGTAAATCTTCGGCAAGATCAGATCATGCTTGCCCGCCTTCATCCACCAGAAGTGCAGGATCGCGAGCGCGCCGATCGCATAGATGGACCGATGCAGCATCTGCCAGCGGCGCCCGAGCTTGCGCACCATCGCACGCGGCGACGTCGCGGCCAATGCGATCAGCAACACGAACGCCGCGAAGCCCACCGTGATGAACGGCCGCTTGCCGATGTCCTTGACGATCTCGGCGACGTCGAACCACTTGTCGAACCACAGGTACGTGGTGAAATGCAGCGTAGCGTAAAAGAACGCATAGAGACCGAGCATGCGGCGAAAGCGCACGAACGCGGCGACGCCGGTGAGCCGGCGCAACGGTGTCACCGCCAGCGTGATGCAGAGAAAGACGAGTGTCCACAGACCTGTCGAGCGCGTAATGAACTCGATGGGATTCGCGCCGAGCCGGTCGGTCAAGCCAAATAGCACGATGCGCGCGAGCGGATACCACGCCGCGATAAACACCGCGATCTTGACCGGCACGATCCAGCGCGCGCCGGCTGCGGGCCGCCTCGCCGCCGCCGATGACGCGGGCGGCTGCGCGCGCGACGCTGGGCGCGCGGCCTGAGCAGGCGGCTGAACAGCGGGCTGAACGGGCTGAGCAGCAGGTTGCGTATCGGAAGCCATGATCGCGCCGCCTAGAAATTCTTCTTCAGGTCCATGCCCTGATAAAGCGACGCGACCTGGTCGCCGTAGCCGTTGAACATCAACGTCTTGCGCTTGGGTGTGAAGAAACCGTCCTCGCCGATACGCCGCTCGGTCGCCTGACTCCAGCGCGGATGGTCGACATTCGGATTCACGTTCGAATAAAACCCATATTCGTTAGACGCGTACGTGTTCCAGCTGGTCGGCGGCTGCTTGTCGAGGAAGCGGATCTTCACCAGCGACTTCGCGCTCTTGAAACCATACTTCCACGGCACCACCACGCGCACCGGCGCGCCGTTCTGATTGGGCAGCACCTGACCATAGAGGCCCATTGTCAGCAAGGTCAGCGGATTCATCGCTTCGTCCATGCGCAGACCTTCGGAATACGGCCAGTCGAGTACGGGCGTCGAGAGTCCGGGCATTTGCGACGGATCGGCCAGCGTGATGAATTGCACGTATCTGGCGTTGCCTGTCGGCTGAACGCGCTTGATCAGCTCCGAGAGCGGCACGCCGATCCACGGAATCACCATCGACCAGCCTTCCACGCAGCGCATCCTGTACACGCGCTCCTCGAGCGGCGCGAGCTTGAGCAATTCGTCGATGTCGTAGACTTTCGGATTCCTGATCTCGCCCTCGACGCTCACCTTCCACGGATGCGGCCGCAGCGTCCCGGCGTTGCGCGCAGGATCGGCCTTGTCGGTGCCGAATTCGTAGTAGTTGTTATACGTCGTGATGTCCTTGTACGGCGTGATCTTGTCGAGCGCAACGAATCGGGTATTGGTCTTCGCCGCCAGCTTCTGCGCCTTCGGGTCCGGCGACGCGTAAGCCGCCAGCGCCTCGCCGTTCACACCGACCAGACTGCCGAGCGCCACCGCGCCGGCCGCCTGCAACACGCGCCGCCGGTTCTGAAAAACACGCTGCGGCGTGATTTCGCTGCGCGCAATGTCGTCGCCGCTGAGTTGAATTCTGTCGCTACGCTTGATCCACATAGTGGTACTCCTTGCCGGCCCATCGGTCCATACAGCTTGAAAGGCCATATTGATGATCGCTCGCCCAGGCGTTTGTCACAGTCATCCATAGGTACTGTGAGAGCGAACACTCTGGATGCAGCAATATTCCATCGGCCACAAAAAAACCGCCGGTGCGAAGCACACGGCGGTTTTGCATCGGTTCAGAGCGGCAGATCTTTCTTACAGCTTGCCGTAGCTATGCAGGCCCGACAGGAACATGTTGACGCCGAGGAACGCGAAGGTCGTGACCAGCAGCCCGGTCAACGCCCACCACGCCGCCACCGCGCCGCGCAGCCCCTTCATCAGACGCATATGCAGCCAGGCCGCATAGTTCAGCCAGACGATCAGCGCCCACGTTTCCTTCGGGTCCCAGCTCCAGTAGCCGCCCCAGGCTTCAGCGGCCCACAGCGCGCCGAGAATCGTCGCGATCGTGAAGAACGCAAAACCGACGGCGATGGATTTGTACATCACGTCGTCGAGCACTTCGAGCGCCGGCAGGCGGTCGGCCAGCACGCCACGCTCTTTGGCCAGATACGCGACGCCCACCATAGCCGACAGCGCGAAGCTGCCATAACCGATGAAGTTGGCCGGCACGTGAATCTTCATCCACCAGCTTTGCAGCGCCGGAACGAGCGGCTGGATCTGCTGCGCGTCGCGCGCCACCGAGTACCACATCAGGAAGCCGACCGCGGCGCTGATGACCAGCAGCACGAACGCGCCGAGCGCGCGAGTGTTGTAGTGCTGCTCGTAGTACAGATAGAACAGCGCGGTGATCAGGCTGAACAGCACGAACACTTCGTACAGGTTCGAGATGGGAATATGGCCGACGTCCGCGCCGATCAGGTACGACTCGTACCAGCGCACCATCAGGCCGACAAAGCCCATCAGCACCGCCGCCCACGTCATCTTCGAGCCGATCGCCGCGCCGGTCGGCGAGCGCGACAGCAGGCCGATCCAGTAGAACACGGTGGCGAACACGAAGAGCGCGCTCATCCACAGGATCGCGGACTGGCTCGACAGGAAATACTTCAGGAAGAATGCGTTATCCGCGCGGCTGAGGTCGCCGTGGTAGATCTGGATGGCCAGCAGCGACAGCGCCGTGATCCCCACCATCAGCGGACGCACCGGTTTCCAGCGCCAGCCGAGCACCATGAACACCGGCACCGCGCACACCAGCACCAGCTTGTCGTAGTAGTTCATGAACGGGTGATAGCGCGACAGCGCAAACCCGGCGCCCGCGACCATCGCGACGGCAAACAGCCAGTCGACAACGCCGAGCCGTTTCAGGAACGGCCGCTCGTCGTACTGCGCGACGTTGGGCACTTCACCGGCGGGCGCTTTCCTGGGCCGCGAGGGTGAAGAAGAGGATGAGGAAACCTGAGTCAAGTCCATGATCTTACCGGGTCGAATCGTGTGAGCTTGCGGACGGCGCGCCGGCGTTGCCGGATTTGGCGGAGGCGCTGGCGGCGTCGGATGCTTCAGCCAGTTTGGCGCCCAGCGCGGCGCCCACGGCGTCGCGTGTCTGGACGAACTCTTTCTCGAAGTCGAGCGTTTTACGCGCGCTCGACATCGCCATCACGACATTTGTGCCGTGGTCGGTATCTTTAAGCCAGAACCAGAGGCGCCGTTCGCGGACGTAGAACATCGAAAAGATGCCTAACACGAGGAGCAGGCTGCCAAGATACACGACTTTTTTGCCCGGCGCGCGCGTCAGCTGAAATACCGAGGCTTGCACCTGCTTGAAGGAGTCGAGTTGCAGGTAGACCGGCGATCCATACAGAAAGCTGTCGGATATCGCATTGATCGAGCTCTGGATGAAGCGGCTGGCGTCCGCATTGGGCGTTGCCTCGGGCTCGCCGAGCTGCTGGCGGGACAGTTGGTATAGATCCCACGTGGAGCCTTCGAGCATGCGCAGCAGCAGGCCGGCGGCCTTTTCCTGTTCGCCCTTCGGCACCGAATGGTCGATAAAACCGGCGATGGCCTGGAAGCCGCCGACCGCCTGGCCGTTCGGCATCTTGATCCCGTTATCCGCGCCCGCAAAAAGGGTCAGCACGCGCAGCGCGCTTTCTTCGAGATGCTGTTGCAGTTCGGCATTCGCGCCGGGCACCGAGCGCAGCGCGAAACGGTGAGCGGCCGAGGCGCGCATGGCCGGATCCTCGAGCGTGGCGCGCAGATTCATCCACTCCTTGACCGTGCCGCCGCTGTCGGCCGGAATGCGCAGGTAGCGGAACGGATCGTCCGGATTCATGCGCATGCCGGCGAGGAACATCTTTTCGCCGGACACGTCGACCGGCAGCATGTAATTGTTGTATTCGCGCGCCTGGCCGTCCTTGTCGCGCACCTTGTATTGCACCGACGGGCCGACGTTGTGCAGATCGAGCGGCTTCGAGGTTTTCGCGCCGGAGCCGAGGCGCTCGTCGAACGCTTCTTTCAGCGTGCGGTGCGCCGCGACGCCGCGGGCGTCGGTCTGGCCGCTGCCGTTCTGGATGTTTTCGACGTTGATCGCGCGGAAATCGGTGAATTCCACCGTCTGGCCATCGGCAAGCGGCGTGGCCGAGCTCAACGGCGCATTGCCGCCGATCGTGCCGCCGAACGGCGCGGTCTTCGCGCTGGCGCCGCTCATCGGGTAGGCCGTCATCTGCATTTGCGAGCCGCCGTCCTGGAAGCTCGATTGATAGATCGACACGCCGTCGTAAGTGAACGGCTTGTTCACTTCGACGCGAGCCGGCACGCGCGCGCCGGTCTTGTGATCCACCACGACGATGTCGCTCGCGAACAGCTTCGGCATGCCCGTCGAGTAGTAATCGACGATGAACTTGTTCAGCTCGATCGAAAACGGCAGGTCCTGGATCAGCGAGCCGTCCGGCTGGTTCAGGATCGCCGTGGAAACGTGCTGCCCTTCCGGCACCCACGCGTAGCCGCGGAACGTCGGGTTCGATTGCGACAGACGATGTTCCGGCGGAATGTCATTGATCACCGTGTTGGCGCGGATCGGCGACTTGTCGAACAGCCACATTTGCAGCTTGATCGGCAGATTGCTGTCGAGCAGACCGCCGAGGCAGATCACCACGATCGCCAGGTGAGCCGAAATGTAGCCGAACCTGGTCAGCGCGCCGCGTTTGGCGGCGATCAAGGTCGCGCCGTCGGACTCACGTGTGACGAACTTGTAGCCGAGCCTGGCCGAGAGTCTGGCGAGCACGGCCGAGGTCTGCGCGCGCGTGCCCTGCACCGCGAACTCGCCTTTGTGATGGAACGCGCGCAGGCTGCCTTCGCGGACCTTGTCTTTCCAGCTCTTCGCGTCGGCGACCATTTTCGGCGCATTACGGATCACGCAGAGCGACACCGACACCATCAGGAAGCCGAGGATCAGCATGAACCACCACGAGCTGTACACCGTGTACAGGCTGAGCGAGCGGAAGATGTCCGCCCAGAACGGGCCAAACTGATTGACGTAGTTGGGGTACGGATCGTCCTGCGTAAGGACGGTGCCGATGATGCTGGCGATCGACAGAATCACGAGCAACGAAATGGCAAAACGCATCGAACTCAAGACTTCGATGACGCTGCGCGTAATGCGATTGCCCGACTTCGACTGCAAACCCGACGTGGTGACGCTCATTCATGCTCCGACTGAACAGCAAAAAAGGGTGAAGGGCTGTCGCAGGCACGACGCCCCCACCCTTTTCTTGTTTTGTACCGGCCTCGCCGGACCGGTTGCACTTGCGTGCGGACTCGCAAGAAAGCCGGGCCGCCCAGATTTTCTCCCCCTCGGGGAGCCCAGCGCGAAGCGCCAGGTTCGGGGGCCCTCTATCCTAATGCAAGCCCGCGATGTAATCGGCTACAGCCTTGATCTCACTGTCCGACAGACGCGTGGCAATTGCATGCATCGCCTCGTTATTGTTACGTGCGCCGGGACCTTGCGTGAACGCGGTCAACTGCGCCACCGTATATTCCGCCCACTGCCCCGACAGGCGCGGGTACTGCGACGGGATCCCCTGACCGGTCGGCCCGTGGCAGCTTGCGCAGGCCGGCACGCCCTTGTCGGCAATGCCGCCGCGATAAATCTTCTGGCCAAGCGGAACGGTGTCTTTGTTGTGCGCGTAACCGGGCTTCGGGGTCTGCGCGGCGAAATAAGCGGCGACATTGACCATATCCTGATCGGACAGCGCCGCAGCCATGCCCGCCATGATCGCATTGTTGCGCGCCGGCTGCCTGGCGCCCGGCTCGGTCTTGAAATCCTTGAGCTGCTTGACGAGATACTCAGGGTGTTGGCCGGCCAGTTTCGGATACGCACCGCCGGCGCTGTTGCCGTCTGCGCCGTGACACGATGCGCACACCTGCACCGCGATTGCCTGCCCCCGATTGACGTCCGGCTTTACCGGATCTGCTGCTCGTGCCTGAATTGCCAAACCTGAAAGACCTGCCGCTACATGAAGCACCATCAGAGTCTTGCTCAGTCGATTCATTCGCACACCCTGTCTCGTCTTGTGGGATTTTTAGAGAGCCCCTAAACCTGCCGACTTGCGCCAGGCCCGGCGTTTCTTGAAGGTTTTGCAAAATACGACGGCGACCGAGTGACCGCCGGGAGCCGCCAAGGCACGCGGGCTGGCCCCCTCAGGTTTTCAGTAAACCATCGTATTGTACAATAACTCGCTAATCGCTAAGACGCCAGTCGGGCTTGACCCGTCCCCACTCCGGGTTCCCCGGCGTCTCGAATCCTGGCCTGATCATGTCCTTCCTGCTTCACCAATCCCGCTTTTTCACGACCGTCAATCACTTGCAAGATCTGCCGGCCACTTCGCAACCCGAGATCTGCTTTGCGGGACGCTCGAACGCGGGCAAGTCGACGGCTATCAATATTCTGTGCAATCAGAAGCGGCTGGCCTTCGCCAGCAAGACGCCAGGACGCACGCAGCACATCAATTACTTTTCGGTGGGCAACGCGGACGAGCCGACCGCGCATCTGGTCGATCTGCCGGGCTACGGTTACGCGGAAGTGCCCGGCGCGGCCAAGGCGCATTGGGAAGCGCTGCTGTCCGCCTATCTGCAGTCACGCTCGCAATTGCGCGGCATGATCCTGATGATGGACTCGCGCCGCCCGCTGACGGATCTGGATCGCCGCATGATCGAGTGGTTCGTGCCGACCGGCAAGCCGATCCACACGCTACTCACGAAGTGCGACAAATTGACGCGCCAGGAAAGCGTGAATGCGTTGCGCGCGACGCAGAAGGGTCTGGCTGAATATCGCGCCGCCGGCTATCGCGGGGAATTGACCGCTCAACTGTTCTCGGCGCTCAAGCGCATCGGGATCGACGAAGCGCACGCGCTGATCGAAAGCTGGCTGATCCCCGAGGCGAAGGGCGAAACCGACACGCCTCAGTAAGCGAGGCAGGCGCCGTCACGTAGCAAAAACGCCATTTTCGGCCGCCCATAAAAAAACCCGCCGCTTTAACGGCGGGTCAAACAGCCTAATCGAAAAAACGACAGGCACCCGCTCAGGGAGGAGAAGCGGGGAGGTCAGCGCAAGGCGCCTTGCTCGATCGGTATGATATACCATTGTCTCGAAAAGTTTCCGGCAGCGGAGGCAGGCGCTACTTGTCCACTCCACACATCCACGTTTCTTCGGTTCGTCTATGAGCTTCTATCCGCACTACCGTCCGCGCCGCATGCGCCGCGACGACTTCTCGCGCCGCCTGATGCGGGAAAACATCCTCACCACCAACGATCTGATTTATCCCGTCTTTATCGTCGAAGGCACCAACGTGCGACAAGCCGTTCCGTCGATGCCGGGTGTCGAACGTGTGTCGGTGGATCTGCTGATGGGCGTGGCCGAGCAGTGCGTCGAACTGGGCGTGCCCGTGCTGTCGCTGTTCCCGGCCATCGAGCCTTCACTGAAAACGCCCGACGGCCGCGAAGCGACCAACCCGGCCGGCCTGATTCCGCGCGCGGTTCGCGAACTGAAAAAGAACTTCCCCGAGTTGGGCGTGCTCACCGATGTCGCGCTGGACCCGTACACGAGCCACGGCCAGGACGGCGTGCTCGACGAAGCCGGTTACGTCATCAACGACGAGACAGTCGAGATCCTGGTCGAACAGGCTCGTGCTCAGGCTGAAGCGGGCGTCGATATCGTCGCGCCTTCGGACATGATGGACGGCCGCATCGGCGCAATCCGCGAGATGCTCGAGAGCGAGGATCATGTGCACACCCGCATCATGGCTTATGCCGCCAAATTCGCGTCGGCGTTTTACGGCCCGTTCCGCGACGCCGTAGGCTCCGCCACGAACCTCGGCAAGAGCAACAAGATGACCTACCAGATGGACCCGGCCAATTCGAATGAAGCGCTGCGCGAAGTGCAGGCGGACATCAACGAAGGCGCGGACATGGTGATGGTCAAGCCGGGCATGCCGTATCTGGATATCGTGCGCCGCGTGAAGGATGAGTTTCAGTTCCCGACGTACGTGTACCAGGTGAGCGGCGAGTACGCCATGTTGAAGGCGGCCGCACAGAACGGCTGGCTCGATCACGATAAAGCGATGATGGAGTCGCTGCTGGCGTTCAAGCGGGCCGGCGCGGACGGTGTGCTGACCTATTTCGCATTGGATGCCGCGCGGATTTTGCGCTCGCAGAAGTAACCCGGCGCGCCGCCTTTCGAGGCGGCTCAGGCGTTGGAATGGACGGAGGCCGACTTGTTTGTCGTGCCTCCGTTTTTTATTTGGCACTCGCGCCGGCGCGTGCCGCGAAATGTTGTTTGTTCAGTTGCGGTCAGGCGTCGTTTGACCGCGGGTGGCGCTCGACATTCATCAGCTTCGGACACTAGGCGCGGACGATAGAGGACACTCGTCCTCAGTTAGGCCCCGGTCCCACGCGCCCGATCCAGGCTGCGCAAGAATTTATCCGCCGACTCATATCCCACCACACGCAGCACTTCCTTGCCACCCTGATCGAAGAATATGATCCCCGGCGGCCCGAACAGGCTGAAGCGTTTAAGCAGCGTTTGATCGTCGGCGTTGTTTGCGGTGACGTCGGCGCGCAACAGATTCATCTGCTTCAATTTCGCCTGCACGCGCGGGTCGCTGAAGGTGAACTTCTCCATCTCTTTGCAACTGACGCACCAGTCGGCGTAAAAATCGAGCATAGCGGGCTGTGCAGCCGTTTTGACGGCCTCGTCGAGTTCAGTCGATGAGCGCACCGGGACAAACGTCAGAGCGCTCTGCGACGCGCCGTCAGGCTTATTCGACGCGTTCGCCACACCTGCCACACCCGCCTCCCCGCCGCGCGCCGCCAGAACGGCGAGCGGGCGCAGAGGATCGGATGAGCCCGCAGCCAGCCCGACCAACAGGACTGCGGCCCAGACCGCGAGCGCGGCGCCGATGCCGCGGCCCAGCCGGCGCCAAACGGAAGCCTGCGCGACGGGCGCCGAGAACAAGCCGAGCGAGGCTGCGGCGATCAGCAACCAGAGGGCGCTCAGAAGCATGGTCGCAGTTGCGCCGAGCACCGGCCAGACGATCCACAGCGCCGCCGCGAGCAGCACCACACCGAAGAACACCTTGACACCGTCCATCCACGCGCCGGCGCGCGGCAACAGCGTGCCCGCGCCAAGACCGAGAATGAGCAGCGGCACGCCCAAGCCCAGTCCCATTGAAAATAGCGCTGCGCCGCCGAGCACGGCGTCGCCCGTATGCGCAATGAACGCCAGCACCGCGAACAGCGGCGCGGTCATGCAGGCGCCGACCACCAGCGCGGACAGCGCGCCCATTAGGGCAACGGCCGCAAACTTGCCGCCGGAGCGCCCCGCCGACGCGCGCGAAACGCCGTCCTGCCAGCGCTGCGGAAGCGCGATGTCGAGGCCGGCAATCAGGGTCAGCGCGAAAACCGTCAGCAGCACGCCAAAGGCACCGAGCACCCACGGATTTTGCAACCACGCGCCGAGACTTTGTCCGATCAGCGCAGCGGCAATGCCAAGCGCCGTGTACACGAGCGCCATGCCGATCACATAGGCGGCTGACAACGCGAATCCGCGGGCACGCGTCACTCTCGCGCCCTCCCCGATGATGATTGCCGAGAGAATAGGAATCATCGGATACGAACATGGAAGCAGACTGAGCACGGCGCCGGCGACGAAATAAAGTCCGACGATCGCAAAGAAGCCCCCGCCTTGCAGCAGCGACTGCGCGTAGTCTGCGCTGGTGGCGCGCTCATACCATGAGCTGCCCGCGACAGCCGATTGTTCCGATTGTTGCGCAACACCGGCGCCGGCGGCTTCTGGACTGCCGGCTGCCTGCAGAGCCGCGCCGCTTACGTGGTACACGCGCTCCATCGGCGGATAGCAGATGCCGGCATCCGCACAGCCTTGCGATGTCACCGCAAGATCGAAGGGTCCGGCCGCCTGCTTAACGGGAATGCGGATCGTCAACTCGTTCCGATACGTCTCGACGTTCTTGTTGAAGGTCTGATCAAACTTGACGTGGCCGGCCGGTAGTTGCGGCTCGCCGATCGTCGTCGTGCCGTTGCGCGTCGCGAAGGCGAAGCGCTCCCGGTACATGTAGTAGCCATCCGCAATCTTGTAGGTCACGTCGACTTCGCCGGGTTTCTCCGTCGCGCTGAATTTGAAAGCGACCGCGGGATCAAGGAAGTCGTCCGCAGCGCGAGCCGAGGTGCCGAACTGGGCGAAGATAAGGCAACCGAACAGGAAGAACAGAGCACGCAGCGCCCTGCGCGCACGCCGGTCGATACCGTTAAACATGGAGGGGACGTTGGGTTTCAGCAGTGATCCACTGGCCGTACGCGGCAGATGCCGTCGCTTGCCAGGAGAGGATCTCCGGCGTGTCGTAAGGATGGTGCGCCTGAATGTACTGCTCGAGCTCGAGCGCGCGTGCCGCGCTGGTCTTGAACAGCAACTGGATTTCCTGCGCCGTTTCGATTGTGCCTTGCCAGTGATAGCTGGACTGCACGGCACCCAGCTGGGTGACACAGGCGCATAGCTGCGTGGCCAGGGCATCCGTAGCGAGCTTCTGAGCCACGGCCACATCCGGCACCGTCGTCAGAATCAAGGTCACATTCAAACTCACAGATGGCTCCGGCAAGGCACGATTCAGTTGCCGATATCGTATCACCTAGCCTTGCCCTACCGCAGACAGCTCCACGGCAACTGTGCGGCATATGGCCGCCACGGCGGCGCCGCCGTGATGCGTTCTGGCGCTACAAACAAAAAAGCTTACTCAGCTTCTTGCACTTCGACTTCTTCAACTTCCGGACGGTCGAGCAGTTCAACCAGTGCCATCGGAGCGTTGTCGCCGACGCGGAAGCCGAACTTCAGGACGCGCAGGTAGCCGCCCGGACGGGTAGCGTAACGCGGGCCCAGAACTTCGAACAGCTTCGTGACCGAGTCACGATCGCGCAGGCGGTTGAACGCCAGACGACGATTTGCCAGCGACGGCTTCTTGCCGAGCGTGATCAGCGGCTCGACAACTTTACGGAGTTCTTTTGCTTTCGGCAGCGTGGTCTTGATGACTTCGTGCTCGATCAGCGAGTTGGACATATTACGGAGCATTGCCAGACGGTGGCTGCTCGTGCGGTTCAGTTTCCGCAAACCATGACGGTGACGCATGTTAATTCCTTCGATTCAAAGTTTTGGTCCAGCTCTTCTATCGCGCTCAATTCACCCGAAGGTGTGAGTGCACGGGCCGGTAGTGAAAAAAGACAAGACGCGGATTTTAAAGGAAAATCCGCGTCTTTGCCAGTGCAGCGGCGGGTTCTGTCCCGGGACTGCTTGTCGATTACTTGTCCAACCCAGCCGGCGGCCAGTTCTCGAGTTTCATGCCGAGCGTCAAACCACGCGACGCCAGTACTTCCTTGATTTCGTTCAGTGACTTGCGGCCCAGATTCGGCGTCTTGAGCAGCTCGTTTTCCGTGCGCTGGATCAGGTCGCCGATGTAGTAAATGTTCTCGGCCTTCAGGCAGTTCGCGGAACGAACCGTCAGTTCGAGATCATCAACCGGACGCAGCAGGATCGGATCGATCTGCGGCGCACGCGACGGCGCTTCAGCCGTTGCTTCGGTGCCTTCCAGAGCAGCGAAGACCGACAGTTGATCGACCAGAATGCGCGCCGACTGACGGATCGCTTCTTCCGGCGAAATCACACCGTTGGTTTCGATGTTCATCACGAGCTTGTCGAGGTCGGTACGCTGTTCGACGCGAGCGCTTTCAACGGCGTAGCTCACGCGGCGAACCGGCGAGAACGACGCATCCAGCACGATACGGCCGATGATCTTGGCCGACTCTTCGCCATAACGACGCACATTGCCCGGCACATAGCCGCGGCCCTTCTCCACCTTGATCTGCACGTCGAGCTTGCCGCCCTTCGACAGATGCGCGATCACGTGATCCGGGTTGATCACTTCGCAATCGTGTGCGAGTTCGATGTCGCCAGCGGTGACAACGCCTTCGCCTTCCTTGCGCAGCGTAACCGTCACTTCGTCACGGTTATGCAGCTTGAACACCACGCCCTTCAGGTTCAACAACAGGTTGACCACATCCTCTTGCACACCGTCGAGCGTCGAATACTCATGCACGACGCCTGCGATCGTCACTTCGGTCGGCGCGTAGCCGATCATCGACGACAGCAGTACGCGCCGGAGCGCGTTACCCAAGGTGTGGCCGTAACCGCGTTCAAACGGTTCCATGACCACTTTCGCGTGGCTCTCACCAAGCGATTCAACTGCGATGATCTTGGGCTTCAACAAACTGGTTTGCATAGGTTTTCCTTTTCAATACCCTCGGCTCGTTACACCGATAAGGCTGACCGGTAACAACCTGAAAATAAACAGCCGAGACGCCTCCTTGCTTAGCGCAATCGAGGTGCCCCGGCCGTTAATCCGATTACCGCGAATACAATTCGACGATCAGGCTTTCGTTGATATCGCCAGCGATGTCGCTGCGTTCCGGCTTCTGCTTGAACGTACCTTCGAACTTCTTCGAATCGACAGCAACCCAGCTCGGCAGACCACCTTGCTCAGCCAGCGACAGCGCTTCGAGAATACGCGCTTGCTTCTTCTTCTGTTCGCGGACTGCGACGACGTCACCGGCCTTCACTTGCATCGACGGGATGTTCGACACGACGCCGTTCACCATGATCGCCTTGTGGCTCACCAGCTGACGTGCCTCAGCGCGCGTCGAACCGAAACCCATGCGATACACGACGTTATCCAGACGCGATTCGAGCAATTGCAGCAGGTTTTCACCCGTGTTGCCCTTCAGGCGGTCGGCTTCAGCGAAGTAACGACGGAATTGGCGCTCGAGAACACCGTAGATACGCTTCACTTTTTGCTTTTCGCGCAACTGCGTGCCGTAGTCGGACGTGCGTGCACCCGAGGTGCGGCCATGCTGGCCAGGCTTGCTGTCAAGCTTGCACTTGTCAGCCAGCGAACGACGGGCGCTCTTCAGGAAGAGGTCAGTGCCTTCACGGCGGGACAGCTTGGCCTTAGGGCCGATATAACGTGCCACGTTGGTTCCTTCAATGATTAATCACGCGAATGCGTCCACTCGCGCTAGTCCGAACCCTTTGGGTCGAACGGTGGGCTTAGTCAATTCAATAGCGCAAGCAGCCTGCCGCCGCGCAAGGCGGCAACAGGCGCTAGCAAAACAAGCGTCTTAGATACGACGACGCTTCGGCGGACGGCAGCCGTTGTGCGGAACCGGAGTCACGTCGGAGATCGCGGTGATCTTGATACCAAGACCATGCAACGCGCGCACCGCCGACTCACGGCCTGGACCGGGGCCCTTGATCCGCACTTCGAGGTTCTTCACGCCGTATTCCATCGCCACGCGGCCTGCCGATTCGGCTGCCACCTGAGCTGCAAACGGGGTCGATTTACGCGAACCCTTGAAGCCCTGACCACCCGACGTTGCCCAAGCAAGTGCATTGCCTTGACGATCAGTGATCGTGATGATGGTGTTATTGAACGACGCGTGAACGTGAACCACGCCCTCGGCGACGTTCTTCTTGACCTTCTTGCGAACGCGTTGCGCCGCGGAGTTGTTCGAAGCCTTAGCCATTACGTTTTCCTGTAACTGTCAGTTCCGCTTACTTCTTCAGCGATTGCGCTGCACGACGCGGACCCTTGCGCGTACGGGCATTCGTACGCGTACGTTGGCCGCGCAGGGGCAAGCCCTTACGATGCCGAACGCCACGGTAGCAGCCGAGATCCATCAGGCGCTTGATGTTCATCGTCGTTTCACGGCGCAGATCGCCTTCAACGATGAACTTGCCGACTTCTTCACGCAGCTTTTCGAGGTCTGCGTCGTTCAGGTCTTTGACCTTCTTCGAAAATGCCACACCAGCAGCGACGCAAATGTCGCGCGAGCGCGTGCGGCCGATACCGTAAATAGCCGTCAGGCCGATTTCGGTATGCTGGTGATTCGGGATGTTAACCCCTGCGATACGAGCCATTGTTTTTCCTCAAACAAAAAGCGCAAGCAAAAGCGCGGCGTTCAGCCTTGACGCTGTTTGTGGCGCGGATCAGAGCTGCAAATCACGCGCACAACGCCTTTGCGCTTGATGATCTTGCAATTGCGGCAAATGCGTTTAACCGATGCCATCACTTTCATGATATTACCCTTTTTTCAAATCACTTCGCCCGGAACACGATCCGCGCACGCGACAGATCGTAAGGCGTCAATTCAACCGTCACCTTGTCGCCCGGCAAGATCCGGATGTAATGCATCCGCATCTTCCCAGATATGTGTCCCAATACGACATGGCCGTTTTCCAGCTTCACCCTGAAGGTAGCATTAGGCAGGTTTTCGATGACTTCACCCTGCATCTGGATAACATCGTCTTTGGCCATAAGTCCTTTCAACGCATCGGGACGCCGCCGCCTTTGAAATTAGCTTTCTTCAGCAGCGATTCATACTGTTGCGACATAACGTACGACTGCACCTGTGCCATGAAATCCATTGTGACGACGACAATGATCAGCAGCGACGTTCCACCAAAATAAAACGGTACGTTCCAGCGCAGCACCAGAAACTCGGGCAGCAGACAAACAAACACGATGTAGATCGCACCGGCCAGCGTCAAACGCGTCAGGATGCGGTCGATGTATCGCGCCGTTTGATCGCCCGGGCGAATACCTGGGACGAAAGCGCCACTCTTTTTCAGGTTGTCGGCCGTCTCTCTGCTGTTGAACACCAGCGCGGTGTAGAAGAAGCAGAAGAAAACGATCGCCAACGCGTACAGCAACACGTACACGGGTTGACCGGGCTTAAGGGCTTCGGCTACGTTGTGCAACGTGTCTGCGAACCAACCGGTACGCGATCCCGAACTAAACCAGTTCAGGATGGTTGCCGGGAAGAGAATGATCGACGACGCAAAGATCGGCGGAATCACGCCCGACATGTTCAACTTCAACGGCAGATGCGAAGACTGTCCACCGTAAATCTTGTTACCGACTTGCCGCTTCGCGTAGTTCACAAGAATCTTGCGCTGGCCGCGTTCGATGAACACCACCAGATACGTCACAGCAGCAATCAGTGCGACGACGATAATCGCGGATATCGGGCTCATCGAGCCGGTTTGCACCAGCGAAACAAGTCCGCCAATCGCATTCGGGAAACCCGCTGCAATCCCGCCGAAAATAATGATCGAAATACCGTTACCAAGCCCACGCTCCGTGATCTGCTCACCCAGCCACATCAGGAACATCGTGCCGGTCACCAGCGTCACGACCGTCGTCAACCGAAAAACCATCCCCGGATCAATCACCAGGCCCGGCTGATTTTCCAACGCGACGGCAATGCCGAACGCCTGGAACGTCGCCAACAGGACCGTAAAGATACGCGTGTACTGCGTGATCTTGCGCTGCCCCGCCTGCCCTTCTTTTTTAAGCGCTTCGAGCTGCGGCGAGACAATTGCCAGCAACTGCATGATGATCGACGCCGAAATATACGGCATGATCCCCAGCGCGAAAATCGTGAACCGCGAAAGTGCGCCACCCGAAAACATGTTGAACATGCCAAGGATGCCGCCCGACTGGCTTTGGAACAACTTTGCCAGCTGGTCCGGGTCGATACCCGGCACCGGAATATGCGCGCCGATGCGATAGACGATCAACGCCAGCAGCAGGAACACTGCACGCCGACGCAGATCGCCGAACTTCGCCGCGCTGCGACCGGGTTTTGCGAGACTCGGGCTGTTAGCCAAGTACCTTCTCCGATGCAAATGCTAGTGACGGCAAATAACTTGCGCGTTACTCGGCAAAAGAGCCGCCAGCTGCTTCAATAGCAGCGCGCGCACCCTTCGTCGCACCCAGACCCTTCACAACGACCTTGCGCTTCAGCTCGCCCGTCGCGATGATCTTGGCGCTCTTGATCAGCTCGCCGACCAGGCCGGCTTGCTTCAGAGCCAGCAGATCGATTTCGTCGACCGGCAGCTTTTCCAGATCCGAGAGACGCACTTCACCAACGAATTCCTTCGTCAGCGACGTAAAGCCGCGCTTCGGCAGGCGACGTTGCAGCGGCATTTGACCGCCTTCGAAGCCGACCTTGTGAAAGCCGCCCGAACGCGACTTCTGACCCTTGTGACCACGGCCAGCGGTCTTGCCGAGGCCGGAGCCGATGCCGCGACCAACGCGACGCTTTGCGTGCTTCGCGCCTTCAGCCGGCTTCAGGTTATTCAATTCCATTATCAACTCCTTGAGTCCTGGTCAGCCGCTTAGCTGATGACCTTAACGAGGTACGAAACCTTGTTGATCATGCCGCGCACGGCCGGCGTGTCCTGCAACTCGCTAACCGAGTTGAGTCGGCGCAGACCCAAGCCACGCACCGTCGCACGGTGCGTTTCACGGGTGCCGATCAGGCTCTTGACGAGCTGGACCTTGACAGTTTTATCAGACATGGTGTCCACCTTAGCCCAGAATATCTTCGACGGACTTGCCGCGCTTCGCCGCGATGTCACCCGGCGTGGACTGCTTGCGCAGACCATCGAGCGTTGCACGAACGAGGTTGTACGGGTTCGTCGAACCGTGGCTCTTAGCAACCACGTTTTGCACGCCCATCACGTCGAACACTGCGCGCATCGGGCCGCCAGCGATCACGCCCGTACCATCCTTCGCCGGAGCGAGGAGGACTGCAGATGCGCCATGCTTACCATGCACTTCGTGTTGCAACGTGCCGTTCTTCAGCGGCACCTTGAACATGTTGCGGCGAGCTTGTTCCATTGCCTTCTGAACAGCAACCGGAACTTCCTTCGCTTTGCCCTTGCCCATGCCGATGCGGCCATCACCGTCGCCAACCACGGTCAGTGCGGCAAAACCGAGAATCCGGCCGCCCTTCACAACCTTGGTAACGCGGTTGACCGAAATCATCTTTTCGCGCAGGCCGTCGTCGCGTTCGTCAGCCTGAACTTTCGCTTGCATCTTTGCCATGACGAATTCTTCCCTTAGAACTTGAGTCCGGCTTCGCGCGCCGCATCAGCCAGCGCTTTCACGCGGCCGTGGTAACGGAAACCGGAACGGTCGAAGGCGACGGATTCGATGCCGGCAGCCTTAGCCTTTTCTGCGATGCGCTTACCAATCAGCGTAGCAGCAGCGACATTGCCGCCCTTGCCCGTCTGATCAGCCAGTTGCGCACGCACTTCGGCCTCGAGCGTCGACGCGCTGGCGAGCACCTTGGTGCCGCACGGCGAGAACACTTGCGCATAGATGTGCGTGTTCGTGCGATGCACGGCGAGACGCGCGACCTGCAGCTCAGCGATCTTGATACGCGTCTGACGAGCGCGGCGCAGGCGAGATTGAGTCTTATCCATGATTGCGCACCCTTACTTCTTCTTCGTTTCTTTGAGGATCACAACCTCATTGGCGTAACGCACACCCTTGCCCTTGTAGGGCTCCGGCGGGCGATAGCCGCGCACTTCTGCAGCGACCTGGCCAACTTGTTGCTTGTTGATCCCCTTGATCACGATTTCGGTTTGCGTCGGGGTTTCAGCCTTGATGCCTTCCGGCATCTGGTGCACCACGGGGTGCGAGAAACCCAGCGACAGGTTCAGCTTGTCGCCTTGCGCTTGTGCGCGGTAACCAACGCCAACCAGCGTCAGCTTGCGCTCGAAACCCTTCGTCACGCCGTTCACCATGTTCGCAACCAGTGCGCGCATCGTGCCCGACATCGCATTCGCTTCGCGGCTTTCGTCAACCGGCTCGAACTTCAGCGTGCCGTTGTCGTTCACCACCTTCACGAGGCTGTTGGCAGCCTGCGAAATCGTACCCAGCGGGCCCTTGACGGTAATGCGTTCGTCGCTCAGGGCCACTTCTGCGCCTTGCAGCGCGACAGGGCTTTTACCTACTCGAGACATGTTTCTCTCCTTTCGGCCTTAAGCGACGTAGCAGATGACTTCGCCGCCAACGCCCGTTGCACGCGCCTTGCGGTCCGTCATCACGCCCTTCGGCGTCGACACGATTGCCACGCCGAGGCCATTCATGACCACGGGGATGTCGTTACGGCCGCGGTACACACGCAGACCAGGCTTCGAGACGCGTTCAATGCGTTCGATAACCGGACGGCCAGCGTAGTACTTCAACACGATGTTCAATTCAGACTTCGCACCTTCGGACTTCACTGCGAAATCATCGATATAACCTTCGTCCTTCAGGACCTGCGCAATCGCAACCTTGACTTTCGACGAGGGCATAGTCACCGAGACTTTCTCAACCATCTGCGCATTGCGGATGCGAGTCAGCATATCGGCGATAGGATCACTCATGCTCATTTACGTTTCTCCTATTACCAGCTCGCCTTGGTCAGGCCAGGGATCTCGCCGCGGAACGCGATTTCGCGAATCTTGTTACGCGCCAGCCCGAATTTACGGAACGTGCCACGCGGGCGACCGGTAATTGCACAACGGTTGCGCTTACGGGTCGGATTAGAGTTACGCGGCAGTTGTTGCAATTCCAGACGTGCTGCGTAATGCTCTTCGTCCGACTTGCTCATATCGCCGATAATCGCTTTCAGCTCTGCACGCTTGGGAGCGTACTTAGCGGCCAGGCGAGCACGCTTCTTTTCACGTTCGATCAGTGCCAGTTTAGCCACGGTAACCTCAGTTTCTGAACGGGAACTTGAAGCTGGCGAGCAGAGCCTTTGCTTCGTCGTCGGTCTTCGCAGTCGTCGTGATGCTGATGTTCAGCCCACGCAGCGCGTCGATCTTGTCGTAGTCGATTTCGGGGAAAATGATCTGCTCTTTCACACCGATGTTGTAGTTGCCGCGACCGTCGAACGCACGACCCGACACGCCACGGAAGTCACGCACCCGGGGGAGCGCGACCGTCACGAAACGGTCCAGAAATTCGTACATTGCCTGACCACGCAACGTGACCATTGCACCGATCGGATAGCCTTGACGGATCTTGAAGCCAGCGATTGCCTTGCGTGCCTTCGTGATCACCGGCTTCTGGCCTGCGATCTTCGTCAGGTCGCCAACGGCGTTTTCGATGATCTTCTTGTCAGCGACCGCTTCGCCAAGACCCATATTAAGGGTGATCTTGGTGATGCGCGGCACTTCCATCACGGACTTGTAACCGAACTTCTCGATGAGGCCGGGTACAACCTTTTCTTTGTAAAACTCTTGCAAACGAGCCATTTTTTTACTCCGCAGCGTCAGGCGCTCAGCTCGGCACCGGTCGTTTTAAGGAAACGGATTTTCTTGTCTCCCTCGACCTTGATGCCTACACGCGACGCCTTGCCATTCGCGTCGACCAATGCGACGTTCGAAATTTGCAGCGGCATCGTCTTGGCTTCCACACCGCCCGTCGTACCCTTCATCGGATTCGGCTTGACGTGCTTCTTGACGAGGTTGATACCCTCGACAATCACTTTGCCTTCGCCAACGGACAGCACGACGCCGCGCTTGCCTTTATCTTTGCCGGTGATGACGATAACTTCGTCACCTTTGCGAATCTTGTTCATCGCGACTCCTTACAGCACTTCAGGTGCCAACGAAACGATCTTCATGAATCGTTCGCTGCGCAACTCGCGCGTGACAGGCCCGAAAATACGGGTGCCAATAGGTTCGAGCTTGGCATTCAACAACACAGCGGCGTTGCCATCGAACTTGATCAGCGAGCCGTCCTGACGGCGCACGCCCTTGGCGGTACGAACCACCACGGCGTTATAAATTTCGCCTTTCTTCACGCGCCCGCGCGGCGTTGCTTCTTTGACGGTCACCTTGATGATGTCGCCAATGCTGGCATAACGACGCTTCGAGCCGCCGAGCACCTTGATGCACATGACTTCACGTGCACCCGTGTTGTCGGCCACTTCAAGCCGAGTTTCGGTCTGGATCATGGTTTATCTTTCCCAACTTAATCCGGTCACACCACCATGGCGCACCCGGTCAGTCTTGGTCCCGTCAGCCAATCGGCTGCTTGGGTTAGAACAGCAGCGACGGCAAACGAAACCCGCCATCGCAATGCGGTGAATCCTTCGGAACAGGCTGGCGCCCGAACCGCTTCCCCCACCAACTTCGCCCGCGACGGGGCTCCCATAAAAGAGGGAAGACCGAGATTATAACAAATAATCTCGGTCTTGCAAGCGAAACTTACTGCGATTTCAATTACTTCTACAACTTTGCGGCGTCAGATGACGCGAGCAGCCTCGACCAGGCGAGCCACAACCCAAGCTTTCGTCTTCGAAATCGGACGCGTTTCCTGGATTTCAACGAGGTCGCCCTCGTTGTACGTGTTCGCATCGTCATGCGCGTGGTACTTCTTCGAACGCACAACGTATTTGCCGTAGATCGGGTGCTTCACGCGGTGCTCAACCAGCACGGTGACCGTCTTGTCCATCTTGTTGCTGACGACCTTGCCGACCAGCGTCCGCTTAAGCGAGGTTTTTACGCTATCGTTCATTTCTGGTTCGCCTTCTCAGTCAGGACGGTCCGCACACGTGCGATGTCGCGACGAACCTTCTTCAGCTGGCTCGTGTTCGTGAGCTGCTGGGTCGCGAGTTGCATGCGCAGGCCGAATTGCGCCTTCAACAGGTCCGACAGCTCCTTGTTGAGCGCGGCCTGATCTTTCTGGTGAAGTTCGGAAGCCTTCATCATTTGCTCCTTAGGCGCCGAGCTGACGCACGATAAACGTCGTCTTGAGCGGCAGCTTAGCTGCAGCCAGACGGAACGCTTCGCGTGCCAGCTCTTCGGTTACGCCGTCCATTTCGTACAGCATCTTGCCCGGTTGAATCTCTGCGACGTAGTACTCAGGGTTACCCTTACCGTTACCCATCCGTACTTCAGCCGGCTTGTGCGAGATCGGCTTGTCCGGGAAGATGCGGATCCAGATGCGGCCACCACGCTTGATGTGACGCGTCATTGCACGACGTGCCGCTTCAATCTGGCGCGCGGTCAAGCGACCACGACCGATAGCCTTCAGGCCGAACTCACCGAACGACACCGCGTTGCCGCGGGTAGCGATACCGGTGTTACGACCCTTCTGCTCTTTGCGATACTTTCTGCGTTTCGGTTGCAGCATCGTTATTCTCCAGTCTTCCCGCCGTCGCCGGCACCGCCAGCACGACGAGGAGCGCCACGGCGAGCACCTGCCGGGCCACCACCTTCACCATCGCGACGCGGACGACGATCGCCACCCGGACGTGCGTTGCGGCGCGGACGCTTTTCTTCGGCGACTTCTTCAACCACCGGTGCGTCGTTGCGGCCGAGCGTGTCGCCCTTGTAGACCCACACCTTCACGCCGATGATGCCGTACGTCGTCTTTGCTTCCGACGTTGCGTAGTCGATATCAGCACGCAGCGTATGAAGCGGCACGCGACCTTCGCGATACCATTCCGTACGGGCGATTTCGATACCGTTCAGGCGGCCAGCGCTCATGATCTTGATGCCCTGAGCACCCAGACGCATTGCGTTTTGCATCGCACGTTTCATTGCGCGGCGGAACATGATCCGGCGCTCGAGCTGCTGCGTGATCGAATCCGCGATCAGTTGCGCGTCGGTTTCCGGCTTGCGGATTTCTTCGATGTTGACGTGGACCGGAACGCCCATGCGGCGTTGCAGTTCCGACTTCAGCAGCTCGATATCTTCGCCCTTCTTACCGATGACCACACCCGGACGCGAACTATAAATCGTGATGCGCGCGTTTTTCGCCGGACGCTCGATAACGACACGACCAACCGAAGCGTTCTTCAGCTTCTTCTTCAGGTATTCACGAACACCGATGTCTTCCTGCAACATCGCCGCGAAATTGTTGTTGTTCGCGTACCAACGCGACGCCCAATTGCGGCTGACGGCCAAACGGAAGCCAGTCGGATGAATTTTCTGTCCCATCGTATGACCCCTTAATTCCCGACCGTCACAGTGATGTGACAGGATTGCTTCTCGATGCGGTTACCGCGGCCTTTAGCGCGCGCGGTAAAACGCTTGAGCGACGCAGCCTTGTCGATGTAGATGCTCGTGATCTTGAGCTCATCGATATCGGCGCCTTCGTTATGCTCCGCATTCGCGATCGCCGACAGCACGACCTTTTTCACGATTCCCGCAGCCTTCTTCGGCGAGAACGTCAGAACGTTCAGCGCCTTGTCGACCGGCAAACCGCGGATCTGGTCAGCCACAAGGCGCGTTTTCTGCGCCGAGATGCGGGCACCGCGATGAATTGCTTTCACTTCCATCATGAGCCCCTTATTTCTTAGCCTTCTTGTCGGCTGCATGACCCTTGAACGTACGGGTCAATGCGAACTCGCCAAGCTTGTGGCCGACCATGTTTTCCGAGATGTACACCGGAACGTGTTGACGGCCGTTATGAACGGCGATCGTCAGACCGATGAAATCCGGGAGGATCGTCGAACGGCGCGACCAGGTTTTGATCGGCTTCTTATCCCGCGAAGCTGCTGCCGCCTCAACTTTCTTCAGCAAATGGGCGTCGCAGAACGGACCTTTTTTTACAGAACGTGCCATTGCCTACTCCTTAACGCTTGTGACGGCGCTGGACGATCATGCTCGTCGTGCGCTTGTTGCTGCGGGTGCGATAACCCTTAGTAGGCGTGCCCCACGGGCTCACCGGATCACGACCTGCAGCCGTCTTGCCTTCACCACCACCGTGCGGGTGATCGACCGGGTTCATTGCAACGCCACGCACCGTCGGGCGGATACCGCGCCAGCGGTTTGCGCCAGCCTTACCGATTTGACGGAGGCTGTGCTCTTCGTTGCCAACTTCACCGATTGTCGCGCGGCACTCAACGTGGACGCGGCGGATTTCACCCGAGCGCAGGCGGACCTGTGCGTAGATACCTTCACGAGCCAGCAGCATCGCCGACGTACCAGCCGAACGCGCCATTTGCGCGCCCTTGCCCGGCAGCATTTCGATGCAGTGGATCGTCGTACCGACCGGGATGTTGCGGATCGGCAGCGTGTTGCCAGCGCGGATCGGCGCTTCCGAACCCGACATCAGTTGCTGGCCGACGGTGACACCCTTCGGAGCAATGATGTAGCGACGTTCGCCGTCTGCGTACAGAACCAGCGCAATGTTCGCGCTACGGTTCGGGTCGTACTCGAGACGTTCGACCTTCGCTGCGATACCGTCCTTATTGCGACGGAAATCGACGACACGATAGTGATGCTTGTGACCACCACCCTTATGACGGGTCGTGATGTGGCCGTTGTTGTTACGGCCGGCGGTCGTGGATTGCGAGTCGAGCAGCGGTGCGAACGGCTTGCCCTTATGCAGATCCTTGTTGACCACCTTGACCATCGCACGGCGACCCGGCGAAGTCGGCTTAACTTTAACGATTGCCATGATTACTTGGCCTCCGCTTCAAAGTTGATTTCCTGGCCGGGCTTCAGGCAGACGTACGCCTTTTTCACGTCCTTGCGCTTGCCCATGAAGCGGCCAAAGCGCTTGGCTTTGCCCTTCGAGACCAGCACGTTGACGGAATTGACTTCCACCTTGAACAGCAGCTCGACTGCAGCTTTCACTTCCTGCTTCGTGGCATCGGGCGCGACTTCGAACACGACTTGCTCGTTCTTGTCGGCCACCAGCGTCGCCTTTTCGGAGATCACCGGCGCGAGCAGGACCTGCATCAAACGATGATCGTTCTTGCGAATCTCGCTCATGACAGCAACTCCTCGATCTGGGCGACCGCAGCCTTCGTGATCAGGATCTTCTTGAAGTAGATCAGCGACAGCGGGTCGGCGTAACGCGGCTCGACAACTGCCACATGGGCGAGGTTGCGCGACGCGAGGTACAGGTTTTCGTCAACCGTGTCGGTAATCACCAGCACGGAGTCGAGACCCATCGCCTTGAATTTTTCGGCCAGCAGCTTCGTCTTCGGCGCTTCGAGCGTCAGCTCGTCGACCACCGAGATGCGGCCTTCGCGGGCCAGCTGCGAGAAGATCGAACAGAGACCTGCGCGATGCATCTTCTTGTTGACCTTGTGCGAAAAGTTTTCTTCCGGCGAATTCGGGAAGATCCGGCCACCGCCGCGCCACAACGGGCTCGACGACATACCGGCACGGGCGCGGCCCGTACCCTTCTGGCGCCACGGCTTCTTGGTCGTGTGCTTGACTTGCTCACGGTCCTTCTGCGCGCGGTTGCCGCTACGGGCATTCGCTTGATACGCCACCACAACCTGGTGAATCAGGGCTTCGTTGTAATCGCGACCGAACACGACGTCCGACGCGCTAACGCCTGCACCTTCCTGACCATTGGCATTCAGGAGCTTAAGTTCCATTATTTCGCTCCTTTCACGGCACGCGTCTTCACGGCCGGCGTAACGAATACCTTGCCACCCTTCGCACCCGGAACGGCGCCCTTGACCAGCAACAGCTTGCGGTCAGCGTCGATACGAGCGATTTCGAGGTTTTGCACCGTTACCGTGTCGTCACCCATGTGACCGGTCATGCGCTTACCCGGGAAAACACGACCCGGATCCTGCGCCATACCGATCGAACCCGGCACGTTGTGCGAGCGCGAGTTACCGTGCGATGCACGGCCGGATGCGAAGTTGTAACGCTTGATGGTACCGGCGTAGCCCTTACCGATCGACACGCCTTGCACGTCGACCTTCTGGCCTACTTCGAACAGGTCGGGACCGACCACGGTGCCGTTCGACAACTCGGCAGCCTTGGCAGCATCAATCTGGAATTCTTTGAGGATTTCACCGGCTTGAACACCGGCTTTGGCGAGATGACCGGCCAACGGCTTCGTCACACGCGATGCACGGCGCGTACCGAATGCAACCTGTACGGCCGTGTAGCCGTCGGTTTCAACAGTCTTGATCTGCGTCACGCGGTTGTCGGACACGTCCAGCACGGTAACGGGAATCGAATCCCCTTCTGCCGTGAAGATACGGGTCATGCCAACCTTGCGACCTACGAGTCCAAGGCTCATCGTTTTCTCCATTCCCGACTGCGATTGGTCGGGGCTAATTTACAAAATGCCGGTGCCGTTTCGGGCATGCGCTTCGAATGAAGACATGCTGCTGCACACCGACTTTTTTGCGCAAATGCGCGAAAAGCCCACTATTATAGCGAGACTTTTCGTTTTCCGCAAGCAATCAATGACTTAGCGCAGCCCGGTAAGCCAGGCAGCGCTTTGAAGCTTTATTGCAGCTTGATTTCCACGTCCACGCCAGCCGGCAGGTCCAGCTTCATCAGTGCGTCAACGGTCTTGTCCGTCGGATCGACGATGTCCATCAGGCGTTGGTGCGTACGGATTTCGAGCTGATCGCGCGACGTCTTGTTGACGTGCGGCGAACGCAGGATGTCGAAGCGTTGAATGCGGGTCGGCAGCGGAACCGGACCACGAACGATTGCGCCAGTCCGCTTTGCCGTGTCGACGATTTCAGCAGCCGATTGATCGATCAGGCGATAGTCGAAAGCCTTCAGGCGAATGCGGATTTTCTGGTTCTGCATGACAATTCCTTGGAAAAGAGCGAGGCGGTATTGCACCGCCAAACAGTAAAGAACGTAGAGCCGGGCGGCCGCTGAGGGCCGGCGCCCGGCTCCGGGCACCACTTGCAGCAAATACGTCAAGCCGCGATTTTACTCGAGAATCTTGGCAACCACACCTGCGCCGACCGTACGGCCGCCTTCGCGGATTGCGAAACGCAGACCTTCTTCCATCGCGATCGGGTTGATCAGCTTCACCGTGATCGACACGTTGTCGCCCGGCATGACCATTTCCTTGTCCTTCGGCAACTCGATCGAGCCCGTCACGTCCGTCGTACGGAAGTAGAACTGCGGACGATAGTTGTTGAAGAACGGCGTGTGACGGCCACCTTCGTCCTTGCTCAGCACGTACACTTCAGCCGTGAAGTGCGTGTGCGGGTTGATCGAACCCGGCTTGGCCAGCACCTGGCCACGCTCCACGTCTTCACGCTTCGTGCCGCGCAGCAGGATACCCACGTTGTCGCCCGCCTGACCTTGATCGAGCAGCTTGCGGAACATTTCCACGCCCGTGCAGGTCGTCTTCACCGTCGGCTTGATACCGACAATTTCGATTTCCTCGCCGACCTTCACGACGCCGCGCTCAACGCGACCCGTCACCACCGTACCGCGACCCGAGATCGAGAACACGTCTTCCACCGGCATCAGGAACGCACCGTCAACTGCGCGCTCCGGCGTCGGGATGTACGTGTCCAGCGCGTCGGCCAGATTCATGATCGCCACTTCGCCCAGCTCGCCCTTGTCGCCTTCCAGCGCCAGCTTCGCCGAACCCTTGATGATCGGCGTCTCGTCGCCCGGGAAGTCGTACTTCGACAGAAGTTCGCGAACTTCCATCTCGACCAGCTCCAGCAGCTCAGCGTCGTCCACCATGTCGCACTTGTTCAGGAACACGATGATGTACGGCACGCCAACCTGACGCGCCAGCAGGATGTGCTCGCGCGTTTGCGGCATCGGGCCGTCAGCGGCCGAGCACACCAGGATCGCGCCGTCCATCTGCGCTGCGCCCGTGATCATGTTCTTCACATAGTCAGCGTGGCCCGGGCAGTCGACGTGTGCGTAGTGGCGGTTAGCCGTTTCGTACTCGACGTGTGCCGTGTTGATCGTGATACCACGCGCCTTCTCTTCCGGCGCCGCGTCGATCTGGTCGTATGCCTTCGCTTCGCCGCCAAACTTCTGCGTCAGAACCGTCGTGATCGCTGCCGTCAGCGTGGTCTTGCCGTGGTCAACGTGACCGATCGTGCCGACGTTCACGTGCGGCTTGGTCCGTTCGAATTTACCTTTAGCCATGTTTCTCTTCTTTCAAAAAGTTAATCGTTGAATGACTTGCCGCGCGATTACTTCGACTTCGCGTTGATGATCGCTTCGGACACGTTACGCGGTGCTTCGGAGTAGTGCTTGAACTCCATCGTGTACGTTGCACGACCTTGGGTCAGCGAACGCAGCGACGTCGAGTAGCCGAACATTTCCGACAGCGGCACTTCGGCACGAACAATCTTGCCGCCGCCAACCATGTCGTCCATGCCCTGCACGATGCCGCGACGACCCGACAGGTCGCCCATCACGTTGCCCATGTAATCTTCAGGCGTTTCGACTTCCACTGCCATCATCGGTTCGAGGATGACCGGTTGAGCCTTGCGCATTGCTTCCTTGAACGCCATCGAGCCGGCCATGCGGAACGCATTTTCGTTCGAGTCAACGTCGTGGTACGAACCGAACGTCAGGTGAACCTTGACGTCGACGACCGGGAAGCCCGCCAGCACGCCTGCCTTCAGCGTTTCCTGGATACCCTTGTCCACCGCCGGGATGTATTCGCGCGGAATCACACCGCCCTTGATCTCGTCGAGGAACTCGTAGCCCTTGCCTTGTTCGTTCGGCTCGAGCGTAATAACCGCGTGACCGTACTGGCCGCGACCACCCGACTGCTTGACGAACTTGCCGTCAACGTCTTCCGCCTTGCCGCGAATCGTTTCGCGATAAGCAACCTGCGGCTTGCCGACGGTCGCTTCCACGCCGAATTCGCGCTTCATACGGTCAACCAGAATTTCCAGGTGGAGCTCGCCCATGCCCGAAATAATGGTTTGGCCCGATTCTTCGTCCGTTTGAACGCGGAACGAGGGATCTTCCTGTGCCAGACGGTTCAGCGCCAGACCCATCTTTTCCTGGTCAGGCTTCGTCTTCGGCTCAACAGCCTGCGAAATCACCGGCTCCGGGAAAATCATGCGTTCGAGCACGATCGGGCTTTGCGGATCGCACAGCGTGTCACCGGTCGTTGCGTCTTTCAGGCCGACTGCAGCAGCGATGTCGCCTGCGCGGACTTCCTTGATTTCTTCGCGCTGGTTCGCGTGCATCTGCAGAATACGACCCAGACGTTCCTTCTTGTCTTTGGTCGCGTTCAGCACGGTGTCGCCCGAATTCACGACGCCCGAGTACACGCGGAAGAAGATCAGCTGGCCGACGAACGGGTCGGTCATGATCTTGAATGCCAGTGCCGAGAACTTTTCGTCGTCGGCAGCGCGGCGCTCGCCCTTTTCACCGTTTTCCAGCTCGCCGGTAACCGGCGGGATGTCGATCGGCGACGGCAGGAAGTCGAGCACGGCGTCCAGCATGCGTTGCACGCCCTTGTTCTTGAACGCGGTACCGCACAGCATGGGCTGGATTTCGCAAGCAATCGTACGGTCGCGCAGACCCTTGACGATTTCCGCTTCCGTCAGTTCGCCCTCTTCGAGGTACTTGTTCATCAGGTCTTCGCTCGACTCAGCAGCCGCTTCGACCATCTTTTCGCGCCACTCGTTGCACGAGTCGACCAGTTCAGCCGGAATTTCTTCGTACGAGAACTTCGTGCCTTGGGACGCTTCGTCCCAAATGATCGCCTTCATCTTCAGCAGATCGACGACGCCCGTGAAGTTTTCTTCCGCGCCGATAGGCACCACGACCGGAACCGGGTTCGCCTTCAGACGCAGCTTGAGCTGGTCGTAAACCTTGAAGAAGTTCGCGCCGGTACGGTCCATCTTGTTGATGAACGCGAGACGGGGAACCTTGTACTTGTTAGCCTGACGCCACACGGTTTCCGACTGGGGCTGAACGCCGCCCACAGCGCAGTACACCATGCACGCGCCGTCGAGCACGCGCATCGAGCGCTCAACTTCAATCGTGAAGTCGACGTGACCCGGGGTGTCGATGATGTTGATGCGGTGCTCAGCGCGGTCGCCGGCCATGCCTTTCCAGAACGCCGTGGTAGCAGCGGACGTGATCGTGATACCGCGTTCCTGCTCCTGCTCCATCCAGTCCATGGTGGCAGCGCCGTCGTGAACTTCACCAATCTTGTGGTTCACGCCGGTGTAGAACAGGATGCGCTCGGTCGTCGTCGTTTTGCCGGCGTCGATGTGAGCGCTAATACCGATGTTACGGTAGCGCTCGATAGGTGTCTTGCGAGCCACTTTGATCCTCTATTGGGATGACGCGATGCGAGAAAATACCCATCGCGCTGTAACACAAACGGGCGAGGCGCTTTGTAAGCGCACCCGCCCGGAATTTCTTTCCGTTTTTTCTGCTAAACCCGGGGTGGGGAAGCTTAGAAACGGAAGTGCGAGAACGCCTTGTTGGCTTCTGCCATCCGGTGAACTTCGTCGCGCTTCTTCATTGCGCCGCCACGGCCTTCGGCCGCTTCGGAGAGTTCACCTGCCAGACGCAGGGCCATCGACTTCTCGCTGCGCTTCTTCGCGGCCTCACGCAGCCAACGCATCGCCAATGCCATACGACGCGACGGGCGCACTTCGACCGGAACCTGATAGTTCGCACCACCAACGCGGCGGCTCTTCACTTCGACCACCGGCTTGACGTTGTTGAGCGCTACCGTAAACACTTCCAGCGGGTCCTTGCCACCCTTGGTCTGGATCTGTTCGAAAGCGCCGTACACGATACGCTCGGCAACCGACTTCTTGCCCGAGAGCATCAGCACGTTCATGAACTTAGCTACATCAACGTTACCGAATTTCGGATCCGGCAACACTTCCCGCTTGGGGACTTCGCGACGACGCGGCATGTTTCTTCCTTTAACTTTTCAGTTGGAGCTAACTTTTAGCCCCGCGGCCACCAACTAACCCGATTCATCCCTAACGACTTACCAGCCTGGTCGGGTGACCACTTACTCGACAGCACCGGCGATTCCGGCACCACCGCTATTACCGCCTTTGCAGGCGACCTGAAACTACTGACCGGCTAATTGGTTGCCAGCTTATTTACCAGCTTTTGCACGCTTCGCACCGTACTTCGAGCGAGCCTGCTTACGATCCTTGACGCCCTGGGTATCCAGCGAGCCACGAACCATGTGGTAACGCACACCCGGCAAGTCCTTGACACGACCGCCGCGAATCAGCACGACCGAGTGTTCCTGCAGATTGTGGCCTTCACCACCGATGTAAGAAATCACTTCGAAGCCGTTCGTCAGACGAACCTTGGCAACCTTACGCAGTGCCGAGTTAGGCTTCTTCGGCGTCGTGGTGTACACACGGGTGCACACGCCGCGACGCTGGGGGCAGTCCTGCAAAGCCGGGCTCTTGCTCTTCGTCGTTTCCGACGCGCGGCCTTTGCGAACCAGTTGATTGATGGTTGGCATTGTTTATTCCTGAAATTGAACAAAATCGACGCATCTGTTTCCGGGCAAAGCAGAAACGATTGCGCATCGAACTTCCGGACCGGTAGTCGGCGCACGAATAGACTTCGCGCGCAGGCATTCCAAGAACCGGAACCTAGCATAATATTCCGAAATTACTAAGGGAGTCAACAGGTTGCGATGTTTCGTACCCCTGCCGACCTGGCCAGGCGCTCGCTGAGCGCTTAGTCGGCGGCGACGACTTCCAGCAATTCGTCGCCGAAGCGGTCGAGCTTGCGTGCGCCCATGCCCGGAATGCCACGCAAATCTTCGATGGAATCGGGACCGTTACGGGCGATTTCCGCCAGCGTCGCGTCGTGGAAGATCACATACGCCGGCACGCCGTCGCTCTTCGCCGTTTCGGTGCGCCACGCACGCAGGCGTTCCCAGCGGGCGCGTTCACGTGGTCCCATGCCGATTGTCGGGTCGGCGCGTTCACTGGTGCGGCCGGACGATTGACGTGTACGCGTCGGCTTCACGTACCGGCGCATCGTGACGTTCTGCTCGCCCTTTAGCACGGGTTTGCTCGTCTCGGTCAGGACCAGCGAGCCGAACCCCTCATGATCGACCGTCAGATAGCCGAACGCGACGAGTTGGCGAAATATCGCGCGCCACTCGGGTTCGCCTAGCGCCGAACCGATACCGAACGTGGTCAGTTTCTCATGACCACGCTGCAGGATTTTCTCGTTGCTGTTGCCGCGCAGGATGTCGATCAGATGTCCCGCGCCGAAATGAAAACCGCTCGCCCGCTGCGCGCGGAACACGCACGACAGCGCCATCTGCGCCTCACGCGTAGCATCCCACGTGTCCGGCGGTTCAAGACAGTTGTCGCAGTTGCCACATGGCTTGCTCGATTCGCCGAAATACGCCAGCAACCGCACCCGCCGGCAGGTTGCCGCTTCGCACAGACCGAGCAGCGCGTCCAGCTTGCCGGTCTGCACGCGCTTGTGCGCGTCGTCGGCGTCGGACTCGTCGATCATCTTGCGTTGCTGCACGACGTCGCCGAGGCCGTAGGCCATCCACGCATTCGCCGGCATGCCGTCGCGGCCCGCGCGCCCCGTTTCCTGGTAATAGCCTTCGACGCTCTTCGGCAAGTCGAGGTGAGCGACAAAACGCACGTCCGGCTTGTCGATGCCCATGCCAAATGCAATCGTCGCGCACATCACGATGCCTTCCTCGCGCTGAAACATCTCCTGATGCTTCTGACGGATCTCGAAGTCCATGCCGGCGTGATACGGCAGCGCACGCATCCCTTTTTCTTTCAGCCACTCCGCGGTCTCTTCGACCTTGCGGCGCGACAGGCAATAGACAACGCCGGCGTCGGTCGTGCCGTCCGGCTTCGAATGTTCCGCGCGGATAAAGTCCAGCAACTGCGTACGCGCGTTGTCCTTTTCAACGATGCGATAGCGGATGTTCGGCCGGTCGAAGCTCGACACGAAAATGCGCGCGTCGTCCAGCGCGAGCCGGTGGATGATCTCGTCCCGCGTGATTGCATCGGCGGTGGCCGTCAGCGCGATTCGAGGCACGTTCGGAAACCGCTCGTGCAGCACCGACAACTGGATGTATTCCGGCCGGAAATCATGTCCCCATTGCGACACACAATGAGCCTCGTCGATGGCGAACAAGCCGATGCGGGTACGTTCCAGCAATTCCTGGAAACGGGGCGTCATCAACCGTTCCGGCGCCACGTAGAGGAGATCGATATCGCCTTCGCGCAATGCACGCTCGGTCGCCATCGCCTCGGCGCTCGACAGCGTCGAATTCAGGTACGCCGCGCGCACGCCCACCTCTGTAAGCGCGGCCACCTGATCCTGCATCAGCGCGATCAGCGGAGACACGACGATGCCTGTGCCGAAGCCGCGCTCGCGGCGCACCAGCGACGGAATCTGATAACACAAGGATTTGCCGCCGCCCGTCGGCATCAGCACGAGACAATCGCCGCCGCCGGCGACGTGCTCGACAATTTCGCCCTGCTGTCCTCTGAACGCGGGGTAACCGAAGACTTCGTTGAGGATTTCGAGCGGACGGGACATGGATTTGAGAGAAGCAGCGTGATGCCGGTGACACGAATTTTACCAACGCATTCGTGCTGCGCCCGCGCTTTCCTGCAACGTTAGCCTTTCGGCCTAACAAAGCAGGGGGTAAGCGCGTAAAAAGAAAGCGCATAAAAAAAGCCGCTCAGTCGAAACTGAGCGGCTTCGCTGGCTGGTGAGCCGAGGCGGCTTGTGCCGCCTCGGCCACTGACCTGAGCTTACTCGCCTGAGTGCTGCTGTTCGGCGGCCGGAGTTTCCGGCGTACCGAATTCGAACGACTCTTCCGCTGCGATCTGATCGAAACGCTCGCGGTCGGACAGTTCCTTGCTCTTGCGTGCCTTGTGGAACGCGAGACCCGTACCGGCCGGAATCAGACGGCCGACGATCACGTTTTCCTTCAGACCACGCAGGTCGTCGCGCTTGCCCATGATCGCCGCTTCGGTCAGCACGCGCGTCGTTTCCTGGAACGACGCCGCCGAGATGAACGAATCGGTCGACAACGAGGCCTTCGTGATACCGAGCAGCACGTTTTCGTACGTTGCCGGACGCTTGTCTTCCGCGATCATACGGTCGTTCTCGTCGAGCATATCCGACCGCTCGACCTGTTCGCCCGGGATGAAACGCGTATCGCCGTTGTCCGTAATCTGCACGCGGCGCAGCATCTGACGAACAATCACTTCAATGTGCTTGTCGTTGATCTTCACGCCTTGCAGACGGTACACGTCCTGCACTTCGTCCACGATGTAACGCGACAGCGCTTCGACGCCCTGCAAACGCAGAATGTCGTGCGGATCCGCCGGCCCGTCGACGATCATTTCGCCCTTGTTGACGACCTGACCATCGTGCACCAGAACCTGCTTTTCCTTCGCGATCAGGAACTCGTGCTGGTTGCCCTCGAGGTCCGTGATAACGAGACGCTGCTTGCCCTTCGTGTCCTTACCGAACGACGTCGTACCCGTGACTTCCGCCAGGATACCTGCGTCCTTCGGCGAACGTGCTTCGAACAGTTCCGCCACACGCGGCAGACCGCCGGTAATGTCACGCGTCTTCTGCGATTCAGTCGGGATCCGTGCGAGCACTTCACCGACCTGCACTTGCTGACCATCCTTCACGGTGATCAGAGCGCCGACCTGGAAGCCGATCTGCACCGAGTGCTCGGTGTTCGGGATCTTGACTTCTTCGCCGTTCGCATCGAGCAGCTTGACCTGCGGACGCACCGTCTTCGACGCTTGCGAACCACGACGCTTCACGTCGATCACGACCAGCGTGGACAGACCCGTCACGTCGTCGATCTGCTTGGCAACCGTCACGCCTTCTTCGACGTTTTCGAACTTCACCGTACCACCGTACTCGGTGATGATCGGACGCGTCATCGGGTCCCACGTGGCCAGTTGCGTGCCGGCCTTGATCTGCGCGCCGTCCAGTTGCAACAGCGTCGCGCCGTACGGCACCTTGTGACGTTCGCGCTCGCGACCGTGGTCGTCGGTGATCATCGCTTCGCCCGAACGCGAGATGACGATCTGCTCGCCCTTCGCGTTGGTGACGTAACGCATGGTTGCGGTGAAACGCACCGTACCGTTCGACTTCGCTTCAACCGACGAAGCCACTGCCGCACGCGATGCCGCACCACCGATGTGGAACGTACGCATCGTAAGCTGCGTGCCCGGTTCACCGATCGACTGAGCAGCGATCACGCCGACTGCTTCACCGACGTTGACCGACGAGCCGCGGCCCAGGTCGCGGCCGTAGCAGGCTGCGCACAGACCGTAACGCGTCTCGCAAGTCAGCGGCGTACGCACGCGCACTTCGTCGATGCCGAGGCGTTCGATTTCTTCGACCGCATCTTCGTCGAGCAACGTGCCCGTTTCGTACAGGGTTTCCTGCGATTCCGGATTGACGACGTCAGCCACCGTCACGCGACCGAGAATACGGTCACGCAGCGCTTCGACGACTTCACCGCCTTCGACCAACGCCTTCATGGCAACGCCGTTGGACGTACCGCAATCGTCCTCGACCACCACCAGATCCTGCGTCACGTCCACGAGACGACGCGTCAGGTAACCCGAGTTCGCCGTCTTCAGTGCCGTATCAGCCAGACCCTTACGTGCGCCGTGGGTCGAGATGAAGTACTGCAACACGTTCAGGCCTTCACGGAAGTTCGCCGTAATCGGCGTCTCGATGATCGAGCCGTCCGGCTTCGCCATCAGGCCACGCATACCGGCCAGCTGACGAATCTGAACCGCGGAACCACGAGCACCCGAGTCCGCCATCATGTAAATCGAGTTGAACGATTCCTGACGCGTTTCGTTGCCGTCGCGATCCGTGACCGGTTCCGTCGACAACTGTTCCATCATCGCCTTGCCGACCGCTTCCGACGTTGCCGACCAGATGTCGACCACGTTGTTGTAGCGCTCTTGCGACGTGACGAGACCCGACATGTACTGACGGTCGTATTCCTTCACCTTCTTCGCGGCGTCGCCAACGATGGTTTCCTTCTGCGGCGGCACGAGCATGTCGTCGACGCAGATCGAGATACCAGCGCGCGTTGCCAGACGGAAACCCGACTGCATCAACTGGTCGGCGAAAATCACCGTTTCACGCAGACCGCACTTGCGGAATGCGGTGTTGATGAGGCGCGAGATTTCCTTCTTCTTCAGCGGCTTGTTGAGCACCGAAAACGGCAGGCCCGGCGGAAGGATTTCCGACAGGATTGCGCGGCCGACGGTGGTCGCGTACAGCGAGATCTTCGGCACGAACGCCGGCGCACCGTCCGACTTGTCTTCGTTATGGACCATTTCCGTGATCCGCACGTTGACGCGCGAGGCCAGCTCGACTTCCTTGTTCTCGTACGCACGCAACGCTTCCGAAACGCCGGTGAACGTCAGACCTTCGCCCTTGGCGTTCACTGCTTCACGGGTCGCGTAGTACAGACCGAGCACGATATCCTGCGACGGCACGATCGACGGATCGCCGTTGGCCGGGAACAGAATGTTGTTCGACGCCAGCATCAACGTACGCGCTTCCATCTGCGCTTCCAGCGACAGCGGCACGTGAACAGCCATCTGGTCACCGTCGAAGTCGGCGTTGAACGCCGCGCAAACGAGCGGATGCAACTGGATAGCCTTACCTTCGATCAGCACCGGCTCGAAAGCCTGAATGCCGAGACGGTGAAGCGTAGGCGCACGGTTCAGCATGACCGGATGTTCACGAATGACTTCTTCGAGAATGTCCCACACCACCGGCGTCTGGTTCTCGACTTCCTTCTTCGCGGCCTTGATGGTGGTAGCGACACCCATCACTTCGAGCTTGTTGAAGATGAACGGCTTGAACAGTTCGAGCGCCATCAGCTTCGGCAGACCGCACTGATGCAGCTTGAGCGTCGGGCCGACCACGATCACCGAACGGCCCGAATAGTCGACGCGCTTACCAAGCAGGTTCTGACGGAAACGACCGCCCTTACCCTTGATCATGTCAGCGAGCGACTTCAGCGGACGCTTGTTCGCGCCGGTCATGGCCTTACCGCGGCGACCGTTGTCGAGCAGCGAATCGACGGCTTCCTGCAGCATCCGCTTTTCGTTGCGGACGATGATTTCAGGCGCCTTCAGTTCGAGCAGACGCTTCAACCGGTTGTTACGGTTGATCACGCGGCGATACAGGTCGTTCAGGTCCGACGTCGCGAAGCGGCCGCCGTCGAGCGGCACCAGCGGACGCAGTTCCGGCGGCAGCACCGGCAGCACTTCGAGCACCATCCAGTCAGGCTTGATGCCCGAACGCTGGAAAGCCTCGAGCACCTTCAGGCGCTTCGCGTACTTCTTGATCTTCGCTTCCGAACCCGTGTTCTTGAGTTCGGTGCGCAGCATCTCGACCTGTTCGTCGATGTTGATCGCGCGCAGCAGCTCGCGCACGCCTTCCGCGCCCATCTCGGCACGGAATTCGTCACCGTATTCTTCGACCTTGTTGTAGTAATCCTCTTCCGTCATGATCTGCCGCGCTTTCAGCGGCGTCATGCCCGGATCGATCACCACGTATGCTTCGAAATACAGCACGCGTTCGATATCGCGCAGCGTCATGTCGAGCACCATGCCCAGACGCGACGGCAGCGACTTCAAAAACCAGATGTGCGCAACCGGCGAGGCCAGTTCGATGTGGCCCATGCGTTCGCGACGCACTTTCGCCAGCGTCACTTCGACGCCGCACTTCTCGCAGATCACGCCACGATGCTTCAGGCGCTTGTACTTACCGCAAAGACATTCGTAGTCTTTGATCGGCCCGAAGATCTTCGCGCAGAACAAACCATCGCGTTCCGGCTTGAACGTCCGGTAGTTGATGGTTTCCGGCTTCTTCACTTCACCGAACGACCACGAACGGATCTTGTCCGGCGAAGCCAGACCGATCTTGATCGCGTCAAAAACTTCAGGCTGTTGGACTTGCTTGAATAGATCGAGCAGAGCTTTCATTGCTTTCTCTCCGTAGTCCGATTAGTTGCGGTCGAGGTCGATATCGATACCGAGCGAGCGGATTTCCTTCACCAACACGTTGAAGGATTCCGGCATGCCGGCGTCGATCACGTGATCGCCCTTGACCAGGTTTTCATAAACCTTGGTCCGGCCTGTCACGTCGTCCGACTTCACCGTCAGCATTTCCTGCAGCACGTACGATGCGCCGTACGCTTCGAGCGCCCACACTTCCATTTCACCGAAACGCTGGCCACCGAATTGCGCCTTACCGCCCAACGGCTGCTGCGTCACGAGCGAGTACGGGCCCGTGGAACGCGCGTGCATCTTGTCGTCGACCAGGTGGTGCAGTTTCAGGTAGTGCATGTAGCCGACCGTCACCGTACGTTCGAACATTTCGCCCGTGCGGCCGTCGTACAGACGCACCTGGTTCTTCGACGGCGTCATGCCGAGGTTCTTCGCGATGTCGTCCGGGAATGCGAGATCCAGCGCGCGCGACATTTCCTCTTCCGTCGCGCCGTCGAACACCGGCGTAGCGAACGGCACGCCTTCGCGCAGGTTCTTCGCCAGTTCGACGATTTCGTCGTCCGTGAAGCTGTCCAGCTCTTCAGCGCGGCCCGACTCGTTGTAGATCTTGGTCAGGAATTCGCGCAGTTCAGCGATCTTGGCCTGACGCTGCAGCATTTCGCCGATACGCCAGCCGAGACCCTTCGCGGCCCAACCCAGATGCACTTCGAGAACCTGACCCACGTTCATCCGCGACGGCACGCCGAGCGGGTTCAGAACGACGTCAGCCGGACGGCCGTCGGCCATGTACGGCATGTCTTCGATCGGAACGATCTTCGATACCACGCCCTTGTTACCGTGACGGCCGGCCATCTTGTCGCCAGGCTGCAGGCGGCGCTTGACTGCCAGGTACACCTTGACCATCTTCAACACGCCCGGCGGCAGTTCGTCGCCTTGCGTGAGTTTCTTGCGCTTTTCTTCGAACGCCAGATCGAACTGGTGACGCTTCTGTTCGATCGAGTCCTTGATCGCTTCGAGCTGTGCCGCTGCTTCTTCGTCCGCGAGGCGGATGTCGAACCAGTGGTAGTGATCCAGATCTTCCAGGTAAGCCTGTTCGATCTTCGTGCCCTTCGCCAGTTTCTTCGGACCGCCGTTCGCGACCTTGCCGGTCAGCATACGTGCGAGACGCTGGAACGCGTCGCCTTCCACGATACGCAGCTGGTCGTTCAGGTCGAGGCGGTAACGCTTCAGTTCATCGTCGATGATCTGTTGCGCGCGCTTGTCGCGCTGAATGCCTTCACGCGTGAACACTTGAACGTCGATCACGGTGCCGCTCATGCCCGACGGCACGCGCAGCGACGTGTCCTTCACGTCCGAAGCCTTCTCACCGAAGATCGCGCGCAGCAGCTTTTCTTCCGGTGTCAGCTGGGTTTCGCCCTTCGGCGTGACCTTGCCGACCAGCACGTCGCCTGCTTCGACTTCAGCGCCGATGTAGACGATGCCCGACTCGTCGAGACGGCCGAGTTGCACTTCAGCCAGGTTCGAGATGTCGCGCGTGATTTCTTCCGGTCCGAGCTTCGTATCGCGAGCCACGACGTTCAGTTCTTCAATGTGGATCGACGTGTAACGGTCGTCGGCAACCACCTTCTCAGAGATCAGGATCGAGTCTTCGAAGTTGTAGCCGTTCCACGGCATGAACGCGACCAGCATGTTCTGGCCGAGAGCCAGTTCGCCGAGGTCGGTGGATGCGCCGTCAGCCAGCACGTCGCCACGCGACACGATGTCGCCGACCTTCACGATCGGGCGCTGGTTGATGTTCGTGTTCTGGTTCGAACGCGTGTACTTGATCAGGTTGTAGATGTCCACGCCGACGTCGCCAGCAACGGCTTCGTCATCGTTCACGCGGATCACCATACGGCCTGCGTCGACGTAGTCCACCACGCCACCGCGGAATGCCTGAACCGTCGTACCCGAGTCGACTGCCACCGTGCGCTCGATACCGGTACCGACCACGGCCTTTTCAGGACGCAGACACGGCACAGCCTGACGCTGCATGTTCGAACCCATCAACGCGCGGTTCGCGTCATCGTGCTCGAGGAACGGAATCAGCGATGCTGCCACCGACACGATCTGCGACGGCGCCACGTCCATGTACTGGATGCGGTCCGGCGTGACCATCAGCGTTTCGCCTGCTTCACGCGACGACACCAGTTCGTCGGTCAGCGAGCCGTCTTCCGCCACCGCCGCGTTCGCCTGAGCGATCACGTAACGGCCTTCTTCGATCGCCGACAGATAGTCGATCTGATCGGTCACCTTGCTGTCCACGACCTTGCGATACGGCGTTTCGAGGAAGCCGTATTCGTTCAGGTGCGCGTACAGAGCGAGCGAGTTGATCAGGCCGATGTTCGGACCTTCCGGCGTTTCAATCGGGCACACGCGACCGTAGTGAGTCGGATGCACGTCACGGACTTCAAAGCCGGCGCGCTCACGCGTCAAACCGCCCGGGCCAAGAGCCGAAACACGGCGCTTGTGGGTGATTTCCGACAGCGGGTTCGTTTGGTCCATGAACTGCGACAGCTGCGACGAACCGAAGAACTCGCGAATCGCCGACGAAATCGGCTTCGAGTTGATCAGATCGTGCGGCATCAGGTTTTCGCTTTCGGCCTGGCCGAGGCGTTCCTTCACAGCACGTTCGACACGCACGAGACCGGCGCGGAACTGGTTTTCGGCCAGTTCGCCGACGCAACGCACACGACGATTGCCCAAGTGGTCGATGTCGTCCACTTCGCCCTTGCCGTTACGCAGCTCGACCAGGATCTTGATCGTGGCGAGGATATCGTCGTCTTGCAGCGTCATCGGACCGACGATTTCGTCGCGGCCGACACGGCGATTGAACTTCATACGACCCACCTTGGACAGGTCGTATGCGTCTTCGCTGTAGAACAGACGGTTGAATAGCGCCTCGACCGCTTCTTCGGTCGGCGGCTCGCCCGGACGCATCATGCGGTAAATTGCAATGCGCGCGGCCATCTTGTCCGCGGTTTCGTCGATACGCAGTGTCGACGAGATGTACGGACCTTGATCCAGATCGTTCGTGTAGAGCGTCTGGATGTCTTTGATCTTCGACTCGCGCAGCTTCTCGAGCACGGTTTCCGTGATTTCGTCGTTCGCGTTAGCGATGACTTCACCCGTGTCGCCGTCGACCACGTTCTTCGCCAGCACGCGGCCGAGCAAATAGTCTTCCGGGACCGAGATGAACTTGGTCTTGGCGTTGTCGAGATCGCGAATGTGCTTGGCGTTGATCCGCTTGTCCTTCTGGACGATCACGTTGCCGTCACGGTCCGTGATGTCGAAACGCGCGACTTCACCACGCAAACGCTCCGGCACGAATTCCATCTGCGCGCCTTCCGGCATCAGCGTGAAATTGTCGAACACGAAGAAGTTTGCGAGGATCTGTTCCGGCGTGAGGCCGATTGCCTTCAGCAGGATCGTGACCGGCATCTTGCGGCGGCGGTCGACGCGGAAGTACAGCACATCCTTCGGGTCGAACTCAAAATCGAGCCACGAACCGCGGTAAGGAATGATACGTGCCGAGAACAGCAGCTTGCCCGAGCTGTGCGTCTTGCCCTTGTCGTGTTCGAAGAACACGCCAGGCGAACGGTGCAGCTGCGAAACGATCACACGTTCCGTGCCGTTGATGACGAACGAACCCGTCGGCGTCATGAGCGGAATTTCGCCCATGTACACTTCCTGTTCCTTCACTTCCTTGACGACCGGCTTGCTCGGGGATTCCTTGTCGAGCAGCACCAGACGCACTTTCGCGCGCAGGGCCGAGCAATAGGTCAAACCGCGCTGCTGACATTCCTTGATGTTGAATGCCGGCGGCGACAGCATGTAGCTGACGAACTCTAGACGAGCGAACCCGTTATGCGAAACAATGGGAAAAACGGAGGTAAACGCAGCTTGCAGGCCTTCCGGCTTGCGTTGCGTGGACGACGTGTCTGCTTGCAGAAACGTGCTGAATGATTCAAGCTGGGTAGCCAGCAGGAAAGGTACTTGGTGAACGATGGGGCGCTTCGCAAAACTCTTGCGAATACGCTTCTTCTCGGTGAAGGAATATTGCATACGATCTCCGAATCACGGCGGGCATTGTTGTCGAGGCAGGATACCTTGATGAGACAACCCGAGTGTTCACCGACTGAGACCCGATGGCCGTCCGATGGCTTGAACGAGCCTAGAAGCTTGGTGGTTGGCCGCTACCAACCGCTGGCTGACGGCAGCGGATGCCTATGTTGCCCGCTACCCGACCAAACTTGCCTTCTGCAGTCGCTTCAGAAGACAAAGAGAAGCGCCGGTCAATGTTGCCGAATGGCGATTTTCTTTGGCCTCTGGGGCATCAGTTATTGCCGAAAAACGTCGACAAAAACGTAGTCCCCACAAAGCACAAAAAGGCCGGCGGTGGAAAACCGCCAGCCTTCGCACAGCGCGCTGAAACTTACTTGATTTCAGCCTTCGCGCCGGCTTCTTCCAGCTTCTTCTTGGCTTCTTCAGCAGCAGCCTTCGGTACCGATTCCTTAACAGGCTTCGGCGCGCCGTCGACCAGGTCCTTCGCTTCTTTCAGGCCGAGACCCGTCAGTTCACGAACAGCCTTAATGACCGAAACCTTGTTCGCGCCGACTTCCGTCAGGTTGACCGTGAATTCGGTTTGCTCTTCAGCAGCAGCGGCAGCACCGCCGCCTGCCGGGCCTGCCACTGCAACAGCAGCTGCCGACACGCCAAACTTTTCTTCGAACGCCTTGACCAGTTCGTTCAGTTCCAGAACCGACATCGAGCTTACTGCCTCGAGGATGTCTTCTTTTGCGATTGCCATTTGAAATACTCCTAAATTGAATTCGGATACAGCCAGCGATCAATCACGCTCGACTGAAGTAGGTTACGCAGCGGTTTCTTCGCCTTGTTTCTTTTCTGCCAGCGCGGCCAGAGCGCGTGCAAAGCCGGAAACAGGTGCTTGCATAACGTACAACAGCTTGGAGAGCAGTTCTTCGCGGCTCGGGATGTTTGCCAGCGCTTGCACGCCAGCCTTGTCCATCACCTTGCCTTCGTAGGAACCAGCCTTGATGATCAACTTGTCATTGGTTTTGCCGAAGTCGTTGACGACCTTGGCAGCAGCAATTGCATCTTCCGAGATGCCGTAGATCAGCGGACCAGTCATCTGCTCTGCCAGCGGAGCAAACGGGGTACCTTCAACAGCGCGACGCGCCAGCGTATTCTTCAACACGCGAAGGTAAACCTGTTGCTCACGCGCTTTCGCGCGCAGCTTGGTCAGATCGCCAACCGCGATTCCACGATACTCAGCCAGAACTACGGTCTGGGCTTTCGCGACTTGCGCGGCAACCTCAGCGACCACAGCCTGCTTGCTTTCTTTGTTGAGTGGCACGGTTAACCTCCAGATTCGATACACGCAGCGTGCGCCTTGTGTACCGCGTTCAATAACGGCGTCCGACCAGTCAGGAGTATTTCGACCGCCCGATATTCGCATTGCGGCGGATATCGACCAGCTTCATCACTACAAAACCTTTTCGGGTTCGCCATCTGCGTTGGCTTTGCATTAAGGACTCGCCTACCCGCTGCGTGTCCGCCAACGGTCTTTGACAACCGGCTGCTCAATGCAAACTGCCATTTCACAACCGCCCAAAGCCCATAAAACCGCCCCGACTTTCGCCGAGACGATAAATTTTCTTACTGTGCAGCCAGCGATGCCTGGTCGACGCGAACGCCAACGCCCATCGTGCTCGACAGTGCAACCTTGCGCAGGTAGACACCCTTGCTCGTTGCCGGCTTCGCCTTTTGCAGCGCGTCGACCAGAGCGTTCAGGTTGCTACGCAGAGCCGTCGGCTCGAACGAAGCGCGGCCGATCGTGGCGTGAATGATACCGGCCTTGTCGACACGAAATTGCACCTGACCAGCCTTTGCGTTCTTCACCGCCGTCGCGACGTCCGGCGTAACCGTACCGACCTTCGGGTTCGGCATCAGGCCGCGCGGACCGAGAATCTGACCGAGCGTACCGACGACGCGCATCGTGTCCGGCGAAGCAATCACGATGTCGAAGTCCAGTTTGCCAGCCTTGACCTGTTCGGCCAGGTCTTCCATGCCAACGACTTCTGCGCCAGCTGCACGAGCCTGCTCAGCCTTTTCGCCTTGTGCGAACACAGCAACACGGACCGACTTACCGGTACCTGCTGGCAGAACGACAGAGCCTCGAACCACTTGGTCCGACTTCTTCGCGTCGATGCCGAGTTGCACTGCGACGTCGATCGACTCGTCGAACTTCGCGCTTGCGCATTCCTTAACGAGCGACAGAGCTTCGTCGATTGCGTACAACTTTTGACGATCGACCTTGGCTGCAAACGCTTGCAGACGTTTCGAAAGCTTAGCCATTTACACGCCCTCCACGGTGATGCCCATCGAGCGGGCGCTACCAGCGATCGTACGAACCGCTGCGTCCAGATCAGCTGCCGTCAGATCGGGCATCTTGGTCTTGGCAATGTCTTCAGCTTGAGCGCGGGTGATCTTACCGACCTTGTCGGTATGCGGCTTGCTCGAACCCTTGTCGATCTTCGCTGCCTTCTTGATCAGAACCGTTGCCGGCGGCGTCTTCAAAACGAACGTGAAGCTCTTGTCCGCGAACGCCGTAATCACAACCGGAATCGGCAGACCTGGTTCCAGTGCTTGGGTCTGCGCGTTGAACGCCTTGCAGAACTCCATGATGTTCAGGCCGCGCTGACCCAGTGCCGGACCGACCGGCGGCGACGGATTGGCTTTACCTGCAGGAATCTGCAGCTTGATAAAGCCGATGATTTTCTTTGCCATGTTGAAAACCTCTTTGGAACACCGCATAAGTACATGCGAATGTTCAGTGAGTAGTAGCGCGCGTTCGCCGAAATTCGGCTAATTACGCTCCTCAACGGCCATTGCGCGGACCGTAAGCGCGAAATACGGAACGCACCGGCTGATGCGCTCCGTAAAATTCTGGATTACAGCTTTTCGACCTGACCGAATTCCAGCTCGACCGGCGTTGCGCGGCCGAAAATTGTAACCGAAACACGGACTCGTGACTTTTCGTAGTTCACTTCTTCGACGCTGCCGTTGAAGTCGGTAAACGGACCGTCCTTTACTCGCACCATCTCGCCTACTTCGAACAGGGTCTTCGGACGCGGCTTTTCCACGCCTTCCTGCATTTGCGACATGATCTTCTCAACTTCGCGCGGAGAAATCGGACTCGGACGATTACGCGCACCACCTACGAAACCGGTCACCTTTGCCGTATTTTTTACGAGGTGCCACGTCTCGTCCGTCATTTCCATCTCAACGAGCACGTAGCCCGGAAAGAAACGACGCTCGGTCACCGATTTGTGACCACCCTTTACCTCGACCACTTCTTCAGTCGGAACGAGGATTTGACCAAACTGGTCTTGCATGCCAGCACGTTCGATGCGCTCCTGAAGCGCCCGTTGCACGCTCTTCTCCATACCGGAGTAGGCGTGCACGACGTACCAACGTTTGCCGCTCGGGGATGCCGGAGTATCGCTCATATCATTTCCAACCCAGAATCACCGAGAAAATCGCCCATTCGATGGATTTGTCGCTAACCCAAAGAAAGATTGCCATGACGAACACGAAGCCGAACACTACGAGCGTTGTTTGGGTAGCCTCTTTGCGAGTCGGCCAAACAACCTTACGCACTTCTTTGTACGAGTCTTTGGCGAAAGCGATGAAACCCTTGCCAGGCGCGGAGAGAAGACCGACTGCAACACCCGCGATCGCACCTACAGCCAAGGCAGCTCCGCGGACGTACCATTCCTGGCCGCTAAGCCAGAAGAACCCCACGAACCCGGCCAAGACCAACAATACGCCCGCGACGAGCATCAGCTTGTCGCCGGATGTATTTACAGTTTCGACGGAAGGATTCGCCATAACACCTTAACGAAGCGCCACATACGGCGCAAGAGTTGGCAGGGGCAGAGGGAATCGAACCCCCAACCTTCGGTTTTGGAGACCGACGCTCTGCCAGTTGAGCTATACCCCTAAACCATTTGGGGTTGACGACACCGCCAACCCCGAAAACTACCGATTAACGAGAACTATCTGGCGTTACTCGAGAATCTTGGCAACCACACCTGCACCGACCGTACGGCCGCCTTCGCGGATTGCGAAACGCAGACCTTCTTCCATCGCGATCGGGTTGATCAGCTTCACCGTGATCGACACGTTGTCGCCCGGCATGACCATTTCCTTGTCCTTCGGCAACTCGATCGAGCCCGTCACGTCCGTCGTACGGAAGTAGAACTGCGGACGATAGTTGTTGAAGAACGGCGTGTGACGGCCACCTTCGTCCTTGCTCAGCACGTACACTTCAGCCGTGAAGTGCGTGTGCGGGTTGATCGAACCCGGCTTGGCCAGCACCTGGCCACGCTCCACGTCTTCACGCTTCGTGCCGCGCAGCAGGATACCCACGTTGTCGCCCGCCTGACCTTGATCGAGCAGCTTGCGGAACATTTCCACGCCCGTGCAGGTCGTCTTCACCGTCGGCTTGATACCGACAATTTCGATTTCCTCGCCGACCTTCACGACGCCGCGCTCAACGCGACCCGTCACCACCGTACCGCGACCCGAGATCGAGAACACGTCTTCCACCGGCATCAGGAACGCACCGTCAACTGCGCGCTCCGGCGTCGGGATGTACGTGTCCAGCGCGTCGGCCAGATTCATGATCGCCACTTCGCCCAGCTCGCCCTTGTCGCCTTCCAGCGCCAGCTTCGCCGAACCCTTGATGATCGGCGTCTCGTCGCCCGGGAAGTCGTACTTCGACAGAAGTTCGCGAACTTCCATCTCGACCAGCTCCAGCAGCTCAGCGTCGTCCACCATGTCGCACTTGTTCAGGAACACGATGATGTACGGCACGCCAACCTGACGCGCCAGCAGGATGTGCTCGCGCGTTTGCGGCATCGGGCCGTCAGCGGCCGAGCACACCAGGATCGCGCCGTCCATCTGCGCTGCGCCCGTGATCATGTTCTTCACATAGTCAGCGTGGCCCGGGCAGTCGACGTGTGCGTAGTGGCGGTTAGCCGTTTCGTACTCGACGTGTGCCGTGTTGATCGTGATACCACGCGCCTTCTCTTCCGGCGCCGCGTCGATCTGGTCGTATGCCTTCGCTTCGCCGCCAAACTTCTGCGTCAGAACCGTCGTGATCGCTGCCGTCAGCGTGGTCTTGCCGTGGTCAACGTGACCGATCGTGCCGACGTTCACGTGCGGCTTGGTCCGCTCAAACTTACCCTTGGCCATTTTCGACTCCTAAGAGGATTTTCCGTACGTTGCGCCGGGCGCAAACAATCACCGAGTACTTCTGGTGCCCATGGGCAGGATCGAACTGCCGACCTCTCCCTTACCAAGGGAGTGCTCTACCACTGAGCCACATGGGCGCTACTTCTGTGTTGCTGGAGCGGGTGAAGGGAATCGAACCCTCGTCGTAAGCTTGGAAGGCTTCTGCTCTACCATTGAGCTACACCCGCAAGAATTCATGGATTCCCAACAACTGCTACAAACTTGCATTCTGGTGGAGGAGGTTGGATTCGAACCAACGTAGGCGTAAGCCAACAGATTTACAGTCTGCCCCCTTTAGCCACTCGGGCACCCCTCCGCAGAGAACTGATGATTATGGGGGAACAACCGCTTGTTGTCAAGGCTCGCTTGACTGTTCCAAACCCAAAGCTCTCACTTATATGATGGTTTGATCGCGTCCGGTAAACGCAGAAACCCCACCTTTGCTGGGGTGGGGTTTCTGATGCTGCTTGGGAGCCTGACGATGACCTACTTTCACACGGGTAATCCGCACTATCATCGGCGTGGAGTCGTTTCACGGTCCTGTTCGGGATGGGAAGGGGTGGGACCGACTCGCTATGATCATCAGGCATGACTGGTTGCCGCGCTGGATCTGGGGCCAGCGCGGCCAATCGGGAAGAAGTAGTTTCTGGTGATGCTCACCAGGGGTGGAGCGTGGGGTTGTGTTGTTTCTGCTGGCACAACACGGATCACTCAACCGTGCGTGTCCTGTTTCCCCCTGTGGGGGCAAGACACACCTGTTATAGGATCAAGCCTTACGGGCAATTAGTATCAGTTAGCTTAACGCATTACTGCGCTTCCACACCTGACCTATCAACGTCCTGGTCTTGAACGACCCTTCAAGGGGCTCGAAGCCCCGGGGATATCTCATCTTAAGGCGAGTTTCCCGCTTAGATGCTTTCAGCGGTTATCTCTTCCGAACATAGCTACCCGGCGATGCCACTGGCGTGACAACCGGTACACCAGAGGTTCGTCCACTCCGGTCCTCTCGTACTAGGAGCAGCCCCCTTCAAATATCCAGCGCCCACGGCAGATAGGGACCAAACTGTCTCACGACGTTTTAAACCCAGCTCACGTACCTCTTTAAATGGCGAACAGCCATACCCTTGGGACCGGCTACAGCCCCAGGATGAGATGAGCCGACATCGAGGTGCCAAACACCGCCGTCGATATGAACTCTTGGGCGGTATCAGCCTGTTATCCCCAGAGTACCTTTTATCCGTTGAGCGATGGCCCTTCCATACAGAACCACCGGATCACTATGACCTGCTTTCGCACCTGCTCGACTTGTCGGTCTCGCAGTTAAGCACGCTTATGCCATTGCACTATCAGCACGATTTCCGACCGTACCTAGCGTACCTTCGTACTCCTCCGTTACACTTTGGGAGGAGACCGCCCCAGTCAAACTGCCTACCATGCACTGTCCCCGGTCCGGATAACGGACCAAGGTTAGAACCTCAAACAGACCAGGGTGGTATTTCAAGGTCGGCTCCACGCAGACTGGCGTCCACGCTTCAAAGCCTCCCACCTATCCTACACAGACCGGTTCAAAGTCCAATGCAAAGCTACAGTAAAGGTTCATGGGGTCTTTCCGTCTAGCCGCGGGGAGATTGCATCATCACAAACACTTCAACTTCGCTGAGTCTCGGGAGGAGACAGTGTGGCCATCGTTACGCCATTCGTGCAGGTCGGAACTTACCCGACAAGGAATTTCGCTACCTTAGGACCGTTATAGTTACGGCCGCCGTTTACCGGGACTTCAATCAGGAGCTTGCACCCCATCATTTAATCTTCCGGCACCGGGCAGGCGTCACACCCTATACGTCCACTTTCGTGTTTGCAGAGTGCTGTGTTTTTATTAAACAGTCGCAGCCACCAGTTTATTGCAACCCCTTCACCCTTCTGGCGCAGGCCAGTCAGGCTACAGGGGCGTACCTTATCCCGAAGTTACGGTACCAATTTGCCGAGTTCCTTCTCCCGAGTTCTCTCAAGCGCCTTAGAATACTCATCTCGCCCACCTGTGTCGGTTTGCGGTACGGTCTTGTTAAACTGAAGCTTAGAGGCTTTTCCTGGAACCACTTCCGATTGCTTCTTCACCGAAGTGAATGGCCTCGCACCCTTGAATCCTGCGCCCGGATTTGCCAAAGCGCCTTCTCCAATGCAAGGACCGGGACTTCCAACACCCGGACAACCTTCCGCGATCCGTCCCCCCATCGCATTTAACAATGGTGCAGGAATATTAACCTGCTTCCCATCAGCTACGCATTTCTGCCTCGCCTTAGGGGCCGACTCACCCTACGCCGATGAACGTTGCGTAGGAAACCTTGGGCTTACGGCGAGGGGGCCTTTCACCCCCTTTATCGCTACTCATGTCAGCATTCGCACTTCCGATACCTCCAGCACACTTTTCAATGCACCTTCGCAGGCTTACGGAACGCTCTCCTACCATGCATATAAATATGCATCCGCAGCTTCGGTATATTGCTTAGCCCCGTTACATCTTCCGCGCAGGACGACTCGATCAGTGAGCTATTACGCTTTCTTTAAAGGATGGCTGCTTCTAAGCCAACCTCCTGACTGTTTTAGCCTTCCCACTTCGTTTCCCACTTAGCAATATTTGGGGACCTTAGCTGGCGGTCTGGGTTGTTTCCCTCTTGACACCGGACGTTAGCACCCGATGTCTGTCTCCCGTGATTGCACTCTTCGGTATTCGGAGTTTGCTATGGCGTAGTAATCCGCAATGGACCCCACAACCATGACAGTGCTCTACCCCCGAAGGTGATACACGAGGCACTACCTAAATAGTTTTCGGAGAGAACCAGCTATTTCCAGGTTTGTTTAGCCTTTCACCCCTATCCACAGCTCATCCCCTAACTTTTCAACGTTAGTGGGTTCGGACCTCCAGTACGTGTTACCGCACCTTCATCCTGGCCATGGATAGATCACCTGGTTTCGGGTCTACACCCAGCGACTGAATCGCCCTGTTCGGACTCGCTTTCGCTACGCCTGCCCTAATCGGTTAAGCTTGCCACTGAATGTAAGTCGCTGACCCATTATACAAAAGGTACGCCGTCACCCTCTTTCAAAGGCTCCGACTGTTTGTATGCATGCGGTTTCAGGATCTGTTTCACTCCCCTCCCGGGGTTCTTTTCGCCTTTCCCTCACGGTACTGGTTCACTATCGGTCGATCACGAGTATTTAGCCTTGGAGGATGGTCCCCCCATCTTCAGACAGGATTTCACGTGTCCCGCCCTACTTCTCGCATACCTAGTTCTTCCATGATGTTTTCGTCTACAGGGCTATCACCTGCTATGGCAGCACTTTCCAGAGCTTTCGACTAACACTACGGATAAAGAATGCAGGCTGGTCCCATTTCGCTCGCCACTACTCTGGGAATCTCGGTTGATTTCTTTTCCTGCGGTTACTTAGATGTTTCAGTTCACCGCGTTCGCTTCACGCAGCCTATGGATTCAGCTACGGATGACCCATACGGGCCGGGTTTCCCCATTCGGATATCGGAGGATCAAAGCTCGTTTGCCAGCTCCCCTCCGCTTTTCGCAGGCTACCGCGTCCTTCATCGCCTGTGATCGCCAAGGCATCCACCACATGCACTTGTTCGCTTGACCCTATAACGGGTGTGTCTCTCGATACACACGCTACAGGTTGAGTATTCGTGTTGCGCCGTATTCCAAAGCAATCTTTCGATCACCTTTTCATACATTGATACAATCACAACCCTGATTCACCTACTCGCACACCCATCTCTAAGTATGCTTTCGTGAATCTCCTTACTACTTCTTCCTGATTGTTAAAGAACGACAGCCGATATCACGGTTGCTATAACCATGTATCACTCTGACTGGCTCAATCGCCAATGCACAACGCTCTGCTTCTCTCGCAGAACGCTACGCATTGAGGATTGGTGGAGGATGACGGGATCGAACCGACGACCCCCTGCTTGCAAAGCAGGTGCTCTCCCAGCTGAGCTAATCCCCCAGTCATGCACACACCAGATCCGCCCTGCCCCCTTCGGGGGTGGGATGCCCGTAAGCGCTAAAGCGCCAACGGTCATCGACATGGTGGGTCTGGATGGATTCGAACCATCGACCCCCGCCTTATCAAGACGGTGCTCTAACCGGCTGAGCTACAGACCCCTGAGTCTGTCTGCGTTTCTGTCTTCAATTTCACAGCCGATAAGCGTGAGCGCTCAACGCTTGACACGTTAGCTCGGGAAAGGAGGTGATCCAGCCGCACCTTCCGATACGGCTACCTTGTTACGACTTCACCCCAGTCATGAATCCTACCGTGGTGACCGTCCTCCTTGCGGTTAGACTAGCCACTTCTGGTAAAACCCACTCCCATGGTGTGACGGGCGGTGTGTACAAGACCCGGGAACGTATTCACCGCGGCATGCTGATCCGCGATTACTAGCGATTCCAGCTTCACGCACCCGAGTTGCAGAGTGCGATCCGGACTACGATCGGTTTTCTGGGATTGGCTCCCCCTCGCGGGTTGGCGACCCTCTGTTCCGACCATTGTATGACGTGTGAAGCCCTACCCATAAGGGCCATGAGGACTTGACGTCATCCCCACCTTCCTCCGGTTTGTCACCGGCAGTCTCCCTGGAGTGCTCTTGCGTAGCAACTAGGGACAAGGGTTGCGCTCGTTGCGGGACTTAACCCAACATCTCACGACACGAGCTGACGACAGCCATGCAGCACCTGTGTTATGGCTCCCTTTCGGGCACATCCACCTCTCAGCAGACTTCCATACATGTCAAGGGTAGGTAAGGTTTTTCGCGTTGCATCGAATTAATCCACATCATCCACCGCTTGTGCGGGTCCCCGTCAATTCCTTTGAGTTTTAATCTTGCGACCGTACTCCCCAGGCGGTCAACTTCACGCGTTAGCTACGTTACCAAGTCAATGAAGACCCGACAACTAGTTGACATCGTTTAGGGCGTGGACTACCAGGGTATCTAATCCTGTTTGCTCCCCACGCTTTCGTGCATGAGCGTCAGTATTGGCCCAGGGGGCTGCCTTCGCCATCGGTATTCCTCCACATCTCTACGCATTTCACTGCTACACGTGGAATTCTACCCCCCTCTGCCATACTCTAGCCCGCCAGTCACAAATGCAGTTCCCAGGTTAAGCCCGGGGATTTCACATCTGTCTTAGCGAACCGCCTGCGCACGCTTTACGCCCAGTAATTCCGATTAACGCTTGCACCCTACGTATTACCGCGGCTGCTGGCACGTAGTTAGCCGGTGCTTATTCTTCCGGTACCGTCATCCCCCCACCGTATTAGGGCAGAGGTTTTCTTTCCGGACAAAAGTGCTTTACAACCCGAAGGCCTTCTTCACACACGCGGCATTGCTGGATCAGGCTTGCGCCCATTGTCCAAAATTCCCCACTGCTGCCTCCCGTAGGAGTCTGGGCCGTGTCTCAGTCCCAGTGTGGCTGGTCGTCCTCTCAGACCAGCTACAGATCGTCGCCTTGGTAGGCCTTTACCCCACCAACCAGCTAATCTGCCATCGGCCGCCCCTGTAGCGCGAGGTCCGAAGATCCCCCGCTTTCCTCCGCAGAGCGTATGCGGTATTAATCCGGCTTTCGCCGGGCTATCCCCCACTACAGGACACGTTCCGATGTATTACTCACCCGTTCGCCACTCGCCACCAGGGTTGCCCCCGTGCTGCCGTTCGACTTGCATGTGTAAGGCATGCCGCCAGCGTTCAATCTGAGCCAGGATCAAACTCTTCAGTTCAAACCTGTTACTGTTTTTCGGGCTCTTCCGAGCCCGGTCGCTCACTCAACGTACTGACGAATGATCCAACCATCTTGCGACAGTCAAACCTTCCTTTCATTACTGTGTGAGACCTGATACTTCCGCTTTACGGCAGATCCCGGAAGATCCGCCCCGCATCGCGCATCAAGCGCCCACACTTATCGGCTGTTAATTTTTAAAGATCGGGTCCGCATTCACCACCAAACCGCCACCGGAGAACCTCAACAACTCACACCACCGGTACCGCTTTGTTCTGCGTCGCTGCATCAGCAGCAGAGAAACGAGATTATGAAGGCTCTTTTTCGTTTCGTCAACAACATTTTTTCGCTTTCGCTTAAAACCTGTTGACGCAACGACCGCTGGTTTCTGCCGCGGCCCTCGTTCGCAAACGAGGAAGCGAATCTTAGGTGAACATCGGTCATATGACAAGGGTTTGACCGAATTCTTTTTTGGCGGCTCAATTACGGGTCGATTTCACCACTGCGTCCACTGGAACCGCACCGGCCATTGCTGCATAGCCGGCGTCGCTGGGATGGATGTCGTCCCCACTATCAAAGCTGCGCCGCAAACGGTCCGGCTGCGCCGGATCACGCAGCGCAGCGTCGAAGTCCACGACGCCGTCGAAGGCATGGCTGGTCCGGATCCACTGGTTGACCGCAAGCCGGATACTCTCTCGCTGCGGCGGAAGCGATGCCGGCGTCAACGTCGCGCCGAACACCTTCACGCCAGCGTGCCGGGCGGTGACGATCACTCGCTGATATCCAGCGATCAGGTCGGCAGCCGTCACCGTGGTGTGCGGAAAGTCACAGTCGAGACCGCCACGCGGCGGCATTGCCGCAAAGTTAATGTCATTGATGCCAATCAGCAGGATCGCCGCCTTGACGCCCGGACGCTTCAGCACGTCGTGCTCGAAGCGCGTTGCAAGCGCGTCGCCGTAGCAGGGGGAGTCGCTCAGCAGGCGGTTGCCGCTAATCCCCAGATTGACGATCGCGGTCGAGCGCTCGCCAGCCGCGGCAAACCGGCGAGCCAGCGCGTCCGGCCAGCGGCGATTCTGGTTCAGACTGGAGCGCATACCGTCCGTGATCGAGTCGCCGATGGCAGCGACTGCGGCAGACGCGGGCGCAGCCTCAACCGAAAGCCCGGTCACCCACACATATTGCGTAAACCGACCGCGAAAAGCGTCCGCAGATGCGTCCGCCGCATGATTGCCCGGCGCGGAAACGTAATTTACCTGGTTCGACACGCGATGCCACGCCACGATACGCTGCTCCGGCCCCATAAACGCGCTTACCGCGTAAGGCGCACCTTCGGCAATGTCGATCGCGACGGGGTCGCTCTCCAACTCCCCGCCCGGCGGAATCGAGATCGCGCTCCTGCCACCGAACGTCACGCGCGCGTCGCCGTTACCGGCCGCCGCCGCGCCGCCCGTCGAGCGTGCGATGCGCAAATCCTCGATGACGAGCGGAGTCTTGCCGTACTGGTTGCTAAGGTGGACTCGCGCCGACCTTGCGGACAGCGTCGGATAAACAATCTGGCGAACCGTGCGCCCCGCGACTTCCGGTGCGCGATAGAGCGGCGGCAGGTCCGCCCGCTGGGGAATGGGTTGCAGCGCCGTGGCCCATGCGGTGACCCAATGTGCCGGGGCGTCGGCGGCGAAAACGGTCGGGGAAACGGCAAACTGGACAAACAGTGCCGCGCCGCATGCGGCAGCCAGGGTGCGAATGCTCATTCGGGAAGTTGGTTCGAGGCGAAACGTGCATTGTGCCCGATCGCCGCGGCCGTCGCGGGTGGGCGCGACAGCGTTTCGCCCTGGACTCAGGCCGCTTGCGCGCCGGTCATCTTCAACGCGAGCGCTTCAGCAACTTCGATCCCGTCGATAGCCGCTGAGTAGATTCCACCGGCATAGCCCGCTCCTTCGCCGGCCGGATACAGACCTTCGACATTCATGCTCTGGTAGTCGTCCCGGCGCCGCACACGAATCGGCGACGACGTTCTCGTTTCGACGCCCGTCAGCACCGCGTCGTGCATCGCAAAACCGGCGATCTTCTTGTCCATCTGCGGCAAAGCTTCGCGAATGGCCTCGATCACATAGTCCGGAAGCGCAGTGCTAAGGTCCGTTGGATGCACGCCGGGCTTATACGACGGCACGACGGAACCCAGCGACGTGGACGGCCGGCCGGCAATGAAATCGCCTACCAGCTGACCCGGCGCCATATAATTGCCGCCGCCGAGTTCGAAAGCCCGCTCTTCCCATTTGCGCTGGAAGGCGATGCCCGCGAGCGGCCCGCCCGGATAATCGTCAGGCGTGATGCCGACCACGATCCCGGCATTGGCATTGCGCTCTGCCCGCGAATACTGGCTCATGCCGTTGGTCACCACCCGGCCCGGCTCGGAAGTCGCCGCCACCACCGTGCCCCCGGGGCACATGCAGAAGCTGTAAACAGTGCGGCCATTGCTGCAGTGATGCACCACCTTATAGTCGGCGGCACCCAACTGCTTGTGGCCGGCAAATTTGCCGAAACGGCTGCGATCGATCAAACCCTGCGGATGTTCGATGCGAAAACCGAGTGAAAACGGCTTCGCCTCGATATAGACGCCGCGGTCGTTCAGCATCTGGAAGGTATCGCGCGCGCTATGTCCGACCGCCAGCACCACGTGATCGCAGCGCAGCGTTTCACCGGTCGAGAGCTTCAACCCGCGCACCTTGCCCTGATCGATCTCGATATCGTCGACGCGGGTTTCGAAGCGCACCTCGCCACCCAGTTCGTGAATGGTCGCGCGCATTTTTTCGACCATGCTGACGAGCCGGAACGTGCCGATATGGGGCCGGCTCAGATACAGAATGTCTTCCGGCGCACCGGCCCGCACGAATTCGTCGAGCACCTTGCGGCCGTAGTGCTTCGGATCCTTGATCTGGCTGTACAGCTTGCCGTCCGAGAAGGTACCAGCGCCGCCTTCGCCGAACTGCACGTTCGACTCGGGATTGAGCACCGACTTGCGCCACAGGCCGAAAGTGTCCTTGGTGCGCTCGCGCACCGCCTTGCCACGTTCCAGGATGATCGGCCGGAAGCCCATTTGCGCAAGGATCAGCCCGGCAAACAGGCCGCACGGCCCCATGCCGATCACGACCGGACGGGGCGCGGTCATCTGCGCCGGCGCTCTCGCGACGAACTTGTAGGCCATGTCGGGCGTGACGCCGCAGTGGGGCACGTCGGCGAGCCGCTTGAGCGCCGCCGCTTCATCCGCAACTTCGACATCGACTATATACGTGAGCTTGATGTCGGCGCGCTTGCGGGCGTCGTGCGCGCGGCGAAACACGGTGTATTGGATAAGCCCGTCCGCGGCCACGCCAAGTTCCGCGAGACGCGCACGCACGGCGGCTTCGAGGGCGCTCTCGGGGTGATCGAGCGGGAGTTTGATTTCGCTGAGACGTAACATGAGTACCGGGGGATGCGGGAAGGCCGCAAATTGCGGCCAATTCGTAATTTTATAGGTTTAGTGTCGGCACGGGGCATCGGCACTGACGAAACGCCTCCGCGACGAAACCGTCCCGGTCCTATCGGCACGATCGACCTATCTCAAAAAATTTATTAACCGACCGGTCGGTTGGTTTATACTGTGCGTACACAGACAACTTCCGCAGAGAGCGTCCCCATGTACACGCAATCCCTGGATATTCCCGGCAACGTTGCCCCGCTCGACGCAGGCGCCAACTCGCCCGAGCAGGCGAAATTCGACGCGGTCATGGCCGCCGACGGCAAGATCGAAGCTCAGGACTGGATGCCGGAGGCCTACCGCAAGACGCTGGTTCGGCAGATTTCGCAGCACGCGCATTCGGAAATCGTCGGCATGCTGCCGGAAGGTAACTGGATCACGCGCGCACCCAGCCTGAAGCGCAAAGCGATTCTGCTCGCCAAGGTTCAGGACGAAGCCGGCCACGGTCTCTATCTATATAGCGCGGTCGAAACGCTCGGCGTGTCGCGCGACCAGTTAATCGCGGCGCTGCATTCGGGCAAAGCCAAATATTCGAGCATCTTCAATTACCCGACGCCTACATGGGCGGACGTCGGCGTGATCGGCTGGCTGGTGGACGGCGCGGCGATCATGAACCAGATTCCGCTGTGCCGTTGCACGTACGGCCCGTATGCGCGCGCCATGATCCGCATCTGCAAGGAAGAGTCGTTCCACCAGCGCCAGGGTTTCGATGCACTCATGGCGATGATGTCCGGCACCGAAGCGCAGCGCGAGCTGGTCCAGCAGGCCGTGGATCGCTGGTGGTGGCCGGTGCTGATGATGTTCGGCCCGAGTGACAAGGATTCGGTCCATAGCAGCCAGTCGTCGAAATGGGGCATCAAACGCATCTCGAACGACGATCTGCGTCAGAAATTCGTCGACGCCACCGTCGACCAGGCCAAGGTGCTCGGCGTCACGCTGCCCGACCCGGACCTGAAGTGGAACGAAGCGCGCGGCCATTACGACTACGGCGACATCGACTGGGAAGAATTCTGGCGTGTGGTGAATGGCGACGGCCCGTGCAACCGCGAGCGCCTTGCCACCCGCGTCAAAGCGCACGACGACGGCGCCTGGGTCCGCGAGGCCGCCCTCGCCCACGCCGAAAAGCAGCGCCAGCGCGCCCAACAGCACGCCGCCTGACCCGCGCGGCATGTCAGACAAAGAATCAGGAGATCTGCAATGAACAAGGAATGGCCGATTTGGGAAGTCTTCGTGCGCAGCAAGCAGGGACTCGACCACAAACACTGCGGCAGCCTGCACGCCGCCGACGCGCCGATGGCGCTGCGCATGGCGCGCGACGTCTACACGCGCCGCCAGGAAGGCGTGAGCATCTGGGTGGTGCCGTCCTCGGCGATCACGGCGTCCGCGCCGGAAGACAAGGCGGAGCTGTTCGAACCGGCTGGCGACAAGATTTACCGCCACCCGACGTTCTACACGCTCCCCGACGAAGTCAACCACATGTAAGCGCAGCCATGAACATCACGCCTCAACATCTGCAATACGTGCTGCGCCTCGCGGATAACGCGCTGATCCTCGGTCAGCGCAATACCGAATGGAGCGGCCACGGTCCGATCCTAGAAGAGGACATCGCGCTGTCGAACATGAGCCTCGACCTGATCGGCCAGGCGCGTCTGCTCTACACGCACGCCGCCTCGCTCGAACAGCAGCTCACCGGCAAAATCCGCACGGAAGACGATTACGCGTATTTTCGCGCCGAGCGCGAATTCGCCAACTACACACTCGCCGAGTTGCCGCATGTCGGCCCGCTGTCGGCCACGGCTAAAGCCGAGAAGGATTACGCGGTCACCATCGTGCGCAATTTTCTCTACTCGACGTTGATGGCTCATCTGTGGACGGCCCTCACGGCGTCCACCGACGAGCAGCTGGCGGCGATCGCGTCGAAGTCGATCAAGGAAACCAGCTATCACGTGCATCACGCACGCGAGTGGCTGATCCGTTTCGGCGACGGCACCGAGGAATCGCATCGCCGCGCGCAAGCCGCGCTGGACTATCTGCTGCCCTACACCCGCGAATTCTTCAGCACGGATGCGGTAGAGGAGACGATTGCGGCAGCCGGCATCGGTCCACTGACCTCGGACCTCGAAACTGCCTGGCTCGACGACGTGCGCGCCGCGCTCGACGAAGCCACCTTGAAGCTGCCCGAACCGGTCAGGCACATCACCACCGGCAAACACGGCGAGCATTCCGAGCACATGGGTTTCGTGCTGGCCGAAATGCAGAGCCTCGCTCGCCAGCATCCCGGCGCCACCTGGTAAGACGACCATGACGACTTCGACTGCCTTTGGCCCGACCGATGCGACCGGCACGACCGACGCCGCGCTCGAACGCGCCTGGGCCGTGCTCGAAACGGTGCCCGATCCGGAGATTCCGGTGGTGTCGATTCGCGAGCTCGGCATTCTGCGCGACGTACGGCGCGCCGCCGACGGCACGCTCGAAGTCGTGATCACGCCGACCTATTCCGGCTGCCCGGCCATGTCGCAGATTGCCGAGGACGTCGCGCATGCGCTCGACGTGGCGGAGCTCAAGCCGTATCGGGTCGCCACCGTGCTCGCGCCCGCCTGGACCACCGACTGGATGACCGCCGACGCGCGCGAAAAGCTGCGCGCCTACGGTATCGCGCCGCCCACGGGCAATTGCGGTTCCGCCGCGCCGGCTCAGGAAAAAGTGATGCGCTTCGTGCCACGGGCGCTGCCCGCGCCGTCGTGTCCACGCTGCGGCTCGGCGCATACCGAGCGTCTTGCGCAATTCGGCTCGACGGCCTGTAAAGCCTTGTACCGCTGCCTCGACTGCCGCGAACCCTTCGACTACTTCAAACCATACTGATATGGCCACCCCGCAATTTCATCCGCTGCGTATCCGCGAAGTGCGGCCCGAAACCGCCGACGCGGTCTCGGTCGCCTTCGAAGTCCCCGCTGAACTGCGCGAACAGTATCGCTTTACGCAAGGTCAGTTCGTCACGCTGAAGACGCACATCGACGGCGAGGAAACGCGCCGTTCGTATTCGATCTGCGTCGGCGTCACCGATTACGATCGCGACGGCGAACTGCGCATTGGCATCAAGCGCGTACGCGGCGGACGCTTCTCGAACTTCGCCTTCGACACGCTGCAGCCCGGCCACACGATCGACGTGATGACGCCGGACGGCCGGTTCTTTACCCACCTGAACGCCGATCAGGGCCAGCAATACCTGGCGTTCTCGGGCGGCTCGGGCATTACGCCGGTGCTGGCCATCATCAAGACGACGCTCGAAGTCGAGCCGCGCAGCACCTTTACGCTCGTGTACGGCAATCGCAGCGTCGATCAGATCATGTTCGCGGAAGAGCTCGAAGACCTGAAGAACCGCTTCATGAACCGCTTCGTGCTCTATCACGTGCTGTCCGACGATCTCCAGGACGTCGAACTGTTCAACGGCGTGCTGGATCAGGAAAAGTGCGCGGCCTTCATCGAGAATCTGCTGCCGGCCGATGCAATCGACGAAGCCTTCATCTGCGGCCCCGCCCCGATGATGGACGCCGCCGAAGCCGCGCTGAAAGCCGCCGGCGTGCCGCCGGAAAAGGTGCACGTGGAGCGCTTCGGTTCGCCGCTGCCGCAAGCGGGCGTGCCGCAGATCGAAATCACCGAGGACACGCCGGCCGCGGACCTCGAAATCGTGCTCGACGGGAAACGCCGCAAGCTGCGCCTGCCGTATCAGGGGGTGAGCGTGCTCGACGTCGGCCTGCGCGCCGGCCTCGCGCTGCCTTACGCGTGCAAAGGCGGCGTCTGCTGCACCTGCCGCGCGAAGGTGCTGGAAGGCGAAGTGAAGATGGAAAAGAACTACACGCTCGAAGAACACGAAATCCGCGACGGTTTCGTGCTGACGTGCCAATGCCATCCGGTCAGCGACCGCGTGGTGGTGAGCTACGACGAACGTTGACCCCGCTTTCAGCAGCTCCGCGATCCGCTTACACTAGGGGCCGCTCATCGACCGGACGCCTGTTCTGGTCGATGAGCGGCCCCTTATGTCGTTAACCGCCCTACGCCACTGCCGATGAGCACGATCCACCTCACCAACGGCGACGTCGCCGCCGAGTCACTGCGCACCGCGCTGCGCGATGCGGGCCGCAGCGATCGCGTGCACGCGCTGCGAGACGATCTCGCGGTCGGCCCGCTGCGCGGCGTCGACGACGCCCCCGACGTGCGCGCGGACTTCTGGGATCGCGTGAGCGCGGACACCCGGCGCGATTTTCTGCGGGAAATCCGCGAGCAGGATGCGGCGCTGGAGAGCATCGTGCGCGCCGAAGTGAACCTGGTGGTCTGGCACGGCGACAGCGCGTCGGATCAGTTGATGCTGCGCCGCGTCTGCTATCACCTGCGCAACAACCCGCAGCGGCTGAACGAAGTGCGTCTGTCGATCCGCGATCTCACGGATCCGGGCGCGTGGGCGCACAGCCGCAAAGACCGGGCGACATCTGTGGGCATGTTCGCGCCGGCCGTGCTGCAGGACCGGCTGGCGGACGCCGCGCCGATTTCCGTGCTGCGCATCAGCCGGCTCGCGCTCGAATGGCAGGAAGTCAAACACGCGAACGGCGAAACGCGGCGCTGGCGCGACAACACGTTCACGAGCGGCAGTTTCGCGGAACTGGACGCGCTGATTCTCGAACACGCCACCGAAGACTGGCAGCCCGCCGCGCGCGTTGCCGCCGCCCTGATGGCCGCCGAATTCGGATTTCTGGTCAGCGACAGCATTGTGCTGTGGCGCATGCGCGAACTGGCCGCAGCCCGGCGCATCAAGCTGCGCGGCGACGCAAACGCATGGCGCACACTGGAACTGTGCGCGGCGTTCGCCCCCTGTCCACACTAATAAAACAGACAACTATGGCCCGTACCCGAGCCCCCGACCACGAAACCCAGCGCGAGCAGATTCTCGAGCTTGCCGCGGCGAAATTCGCCCAGACCAGCTATCCCAGCACCTCGATGGCCGATCTCGCCGCCGCGAGCGGCACGTCGAAAGCACGGCTCTATCACTACTACGCGAGCAAGGAAGCGATCCTGTTCGATCTGCTCGACCGTTACACCAAGCGGCTCATGCTGATCATCGCCGAGGTGGAAGGCGCGAGCCAGCGGCGCGGCTTGTCGGAGCGGGAAACCTTTGCGGAGCTGATCCGTGCGTTTCTGTCGGAATATGAGACATCGCACAGCCGGCACGTCGCGTTGTTAAACGACGTGAAGTACCTTGTCGACGCCCAGCGCGAGGTGATCCTGAACCGCCAGCGCGACGTGGTCGCGGCATTTGCGCGGCAGTTGGCGCGTGCTTATCCGGAGCGCGCCACGCGCGAAAACCAGACCGCGCTCACCATGATGGTGTTCGGCATGATCAACTGGACATTCACCTGGCTGAAGCCGGATGGCCGCCTGGGTTACCGCGAATTCGCCGAGCAGGTGGTCGGCATGGTGGACCACGGGCTGGGTTCGAATCCGGGCTGATTGCGCAGCGCAACAATATTCAGCTGACATATCGATGCGAGATGGTCGATATACAACATCATATCGAGCACGCTCGTTTTATTTATTTATTCATAAAAATCAATAACATAAAAATAGGGCGTCATCTTTTTAGGCATTCTCTTCAGAATTTTGTACGGGTTTTCCCTAGTGATCGGAGCGGGTTTCCGCTAAAATTGCTTTTGCGGTGCACCACGCCGTTCGATTAAAAGGAGAACCCGACCATGAACCTGATTACACCCCGCGCCGCTGAGCCGATCGTCGCGCACGATCGTTCCACGCAGCCAGCCGGTCGTACGCCAGCTCTGGTCCGCGAACTCACTGCCGTCGACCGCGAACGGCTGCTCACCCACTTCCTCGCGCTCGACGAAGACGACCGTCTTCTGCGCTTCGGCCAGATCGTGCCGGACCATGTGATCGAGAACTACGTCCGCGCGATCGATTTCACGCGCGACACCGTGTTCGGCGTCTTCAACAGCCAATTGCAACTGACCGGCGTCGGCCACCTGGCTTATCTGCCTGCTGAAGGCGACAAGCGTACTGCGGAGTTCGGCGTGTCCGTGCTGGAAAGCGTTCGCGGTCAGGGCATCGGCTCGAAGCTGTTTGAACGCGCCGCCATTCGCAGCCGCAATACGCACGTCACCACGCTGTACATGCACTGCCTGTCGCGCAACTCGACCATGATGCACATCGCCAAGAAGGCGGGCATGAAGATCGAATACGCCTATGGCGAGGCAGACGCCTATCTGACGCTGCCGCCGGCGGACCAGTCGAGCATCATCGCCGAAATGCTGCAGGAGCAGGCCGCGGTGTTCGACTACGCGCTCAAGCGCCAAGCACGTCAGGCGTCCAGGCTGTTTGAATCGTTCATGCCGGCGAAGGTTGCGGCTGCAGCCTGATAGCTTCGCGGTTCACAAAAAAGGGCAGTTCACGAGTGAACTGCCCTTTTTTTATCGAGCGCCTGCGCGCGCGGCGGCGCCTCACAAGATCGGCAGCGCCGTCGTCTCCTTGATCTTTTCGAGCGAGAAGCTCGTTTTCACGTCGATCACGGATGGATGGTGCAGCAACTGGTCCTGCACAAAGCGCGAAAAGTGCGCCATATCCTCCACTTGAACACGCAGCAGATAGTCCATCTCGCCGGTCATTGCATGGCACGCCACCACTTCGGGCCACGCCTGAACGGCCGCGCGAAACAGATCGGCGTGGGTCGCGTCGCCACGCGGGCTGAGCGCCGAACCACCGCGTTTTTCCAACCGCACATTCACATACGCGAGCAAGTCGAGCCCGAGCCGCTGCGCGTCGAGCAACGCGACATAGCTGCGGATCACGCCGCTCTCTTCCAGCCGGCGGATACGCCGTAGACACGGACTCGGCGAAAGATTGACGCGCTCGGCGATCTCCTGGTTCGACAGCCGGCCATTCTCCTGCAGGATCGCCAGAATCCGCCTGTCGATGGCATCTATCTCTATATTGGCCATTTTCTGCCGTCCGTTCGGTCTATCGAGCTAGAAAATAGCGTCAGCGTATCGGTACGCGATTAAGTTCGCAAGTTTTCGTCGCAAGCAGGCCTTTACACTTGCGCCATCCAGTCGCGCTTACCCGCCTACCCCGCTCGCGCCACGCGCCGGCCCACATGAGGAGACAGACAATGCAGGTTTCAACCTGGGAAAACCCGCTCGGCACCGACGGTTTCGAGTTCATCGAATACACCGCACCGGATCCGAAGGCGCTCGGCAAGCTGTTCGAACAGATGGGCTTCACCGCGATCGCGCGGCATCGTCATAAGGACGTGACGCTGTATCGCCAGGGGGAAATCAACTTTATCGTCAACGCGGAGCCGGATTCGTTCGCGCAACGCTTCGCGCGTCTGCACGGCCCGTCGATCTGCGCGATCGCTTTCCGCGTTCAGGACGCCGCCAAGGCGTACCAGCAGGCGCTGGAAAAAGGCGCATGGGGCTTCGACAACAAAACCGGCCCGATGGAATTGAACATTCCGGCGATCAAAGGTATTGGCGACTCGCTGATCTATTTCGTCGACCGTTGGCGCGGCAAGAACGGCGCCGAGCCGAACAGCGTCGGCAACATCGACATTTACGACGTCGACTTCGAGCCGATTCCCGGTGCGAACCCGAATCCGGTGGGTCATGGCCTGACCTACATCGACCATCTGACACACAACGTGCATCGCGGCCGCATGCAGGAGTGGGCGGAGTTCTACGAGCGCCTGTTCAATTTCCGCGAAGTGCGCTATTTCGACATTGAAGGCAAAGTGACGGGCGTGAAGTCGAAGGCGATGACCTCGCCATGCGGCAAGATCCGCATTCCGATCAACGAGGAAGGTTCGGACACCGCTGGCCAGATTCAGGAATATCTCGACGCGTACCGCGGCGAAGGCATTCAGCACATTGCGCTCGGCACCAACGACATCTATCGCACGGTGGACGGCTTGCGCGCGGCGAACATCTCGCTGCTCGATACGATCGACACTTACTATGAACTGGTCGATCGCCGCGTGCCGAATCACGGCGAGCCGCTGGACGAGCTGCGCAAGCGCAAGATTCTGATCGACGGCGCGCCCGAAGATCTGCTGCTGCAGATCTTCACCGAAAACCAGATCGGCCCGATTTTCTTCGAGATCATTCAGCGCAAGGGCAATCAGGGCTTTGGCGAAGGCAACTTCAAGGCGCTGTTCGAATCGATCGAGCTGGATCAGATTCGCCGTGGCGTGGTGCAGGACAAAGCCTGACGTTCGTGGCTGCGCGGGATCGGTAGATACCAAATGAAAAGGGCGAGGATCTCACGATCCTCGCCCTTTTCATTTATGCCGTTGTCTCAAGCGGACCCTGGGTGGCCTGGTGGGACGACGGCCAGTTATTCAATCGACGCGCTGCATAAGCCGCGCATCACGAATTCTGATCTTGACCGTCGGCCTTGGTAGATCGCGTGACGCTGCCCAAGGCGATACGTGCGGGCGCGACCTGCGCCGTGCGAGTCACCGCGTTCGACTGCGCCCCCGCGCTGCCCGAGTTCGAGCGCACCGGTGCGCTCATGGCAAAAAATGCGGCCGAAACCATCAGGAAGGCCTGGATGTTTCTCGTGTTCATGCGTACTCCTTTTCTAACTGCCCTGCTGTCGTGAAGCTCCGCCGAATGCGGAGCGTTGCGCGGACATTGCTCGCAGGTGGGGTTTTAGACAGAAATTTCAACTACAGTTCCGCAGATCTGTAGTTTTTACAGCTTGTTACAGGCTCACGAACAGGTGCCTCAGGTTGTCGACGGCAAAACGCTGCACCAGCCGGCCAGTACCGCCACGGCGTCTGTTTTCTGACGATGTGCGGCGGGTTTTCACCAGTGCTACCATCGCTTGAAACACGTCAATATGGCGGCCCCGGCCCTCCGCATTCACAAGATGCCGGGGCTCAAAAAAAGTTTTGGTGATCCCAAACTGGTTGGAGGAGTACACATAATGAATGCCCCGCTAGACGCAGGTCAGCGAGCCTCGCTCGAAGCCGCGTTGTCTTCCGTCACGCTCGACGACAAATACACCCTCGAACGCGGCCGCGCGTACATGAGCGGCATTCAGGCGCTGGTGCGTCTGCCCATGCTGCAGCAGGAACGCGACCGGGCCGCCGGGCTCAATACCGCCGGCTTTATCTCCGGCTACCGTGGTTCGCCGCTGGGCGGGCTCGACCAATCCCTGTGGAAGGCGAAACAGCATCTCGCCGCGCATCAGGTCGTGTTCCAGCCAGGCGTCAACGAAGACCTCGCGGCCACCGCCGTTTGGGGTTCACAACAAGTCAATCTGTACCCGAGCGCCAGATACGACGGCGTGTTCTCGATGTGGTACGGCAAAGGCCCCGGCGTCGACCGTTCCGGCGACGTCTTCAAGCACGGCAACTCGGCCGGCTCGGCGCAACACGGCGGCGTTCTCGTCCTCGCCGGCGACGATCATGCGGCCAAGTCCTCCACGCTCGCCCACCAGTCCGAACACATTTTCAAGGCGTGCGGCTTGCCGGTGCTGTTCCCCTCGAACGTGCAGGAATATCTCGACTTCGGTCTCCACGGCTGGGCGATGAGCCGCTACTCCGGCCTGTGGGTCGCGATGAAGTGCGTGACCGACGTGGTCGAGTCGTCGGCCTCGGTCGATATCGATCCGCACCGCACGAAGATCGTCCTGCCGGACGACTTTGCAATGCCCGAAGGCGGTCTGAATATCCGCTGGCCGGATCCGCCGCTGGTACAGGAAGCGCGTCTGCTCGACTACAAGTGGTATGCCGCGCTCGCCTATGTCCGGGCCAACAAGCTGGACCGCGTCGAAATCGATTCGCCGCATGCGCGCTTCGGCATCATGACCGGCGGCAAGGCGTATCTGGACGTGCGTCAGGCGCTGACCGATCTCGGTCTCGACGACGAAACGTGCTCGCGCATCGGCATCCGGCTCTATAAGGTCGGCTGCGTCTGGCCGCTCGAAGCGCAAGGCGCGCAGGCTTTCGCGCGCGGCCTCGACGAAATTCTGGTGGTCGAGGAAAAGCGCCAGATTCTCGAGTACGCGATCAAGGAGGAGCTGTACAACTGGCCCGACGCGCAGCGCCCGCGCGTGTTCGGCAAGTTCGACGAAAAGGACGGCGCCGGCGGCGAATGGTCGGTGCCGATGGGCAACTGGTTGCTGCCGGCGCATTACGAACTCTCGCCGGCGATCATCGCGAAGGCCATTGCCACACGGCTTGACAAATTCGACCTGCCGTCCGACGTGCGCGCTCGCATCGCCACGCGCATCGCGGTGATCGAAGCGAAGGAAAAGGCGCTGGCACGGCCGCGCGTCGAAGCCGAACGCAAGCCGTGGTTCTGCTCCGGCTGCCCGCACAATACGTCGACCAACGTGCCGGAAGGCTCGCGCGCGATGGCCGGCATCGGCTGCCATTACATGACGGTCTGGATGGACCGCAGCACCAGCACGTTCAGCCAGATGGGCGGCGAAGGCGTCGCGTGGATCGGCCAGGCGCCGTTCACCAACGACAAACACGTATTCGCCAATCTCGGCGACGGCACCTACTTCCACTCGGGGCTGCTCGCGATTCGCGCGGCGATCGCGTCGAAGGCGAACATCACCTACAAGATTCTCTATAACGACGCGGTGGCCATGACGGGCGGCCAGCCGGTCGACGGTGTGCTGACCGTGCCGCAGATCACCCACCAGCTTGCCGCCGAAGGCGCGACGAAGATCGTGATCGTCACCGACGAGCCGGAGAAATACTCGGCGAACGTCGGCCTCGCGCCGGGCATCGACGTCCATCACCGCGACAAGCTCGACGAAGTGCAGCGCCAGCTGCGCGAAGTGTCCGGCACGACGATCCTGATCTACGACCAGACCTGCGCGACGGAGAAGCGCCGTCGCAGGAAACGCGGCGCCTATCCGGATCCGGCGCGCCGCGTCGTGATCAACGAGGCAGTGTGCGAAGGCTGCGGCGATTGCTCGGTGAAGTCCAACTGCCTGTCGGTCGAGCCGCTCGATACCGAGTACGGCACGAAGCGCCAGATCAATCAGTCCACCTGCAACAAGGACTTTTCGTGCGTGAACGGCTTCTGCCCGAGCTTCGTCTCGGTTGAAGGCGGTCAGTTGCGCAAGCCCAAGGCCGCCTCCGGCATTGTCGGCGACGCCATGCCACCGGTGCCGGAACCCGAACTGCCGTCGATGGACAGGCCATACGGTGTGCTGGTGACGGGCGTCGGCGGCACGGGTGTCGTGACGATCGGCGCGCTGCTCGGCATGGCCGCGCACCTGGAGAACAAGGGCGTCACGGTACTCGACGTCACCGGCCTCGCGCAGAAAGGCGGCGCCGTGATGAGCCACGTGCAGATCGCGAAGAATCCGGCCGACATCCACGCGACGCGTATCGCTATGGGTGAAGCCAGTCTGGTGATCGGCTGCGATGCGATCGTGACCGCCAGCGACGAATGCGTCTCGCGCATGCAGGCAGGCCGCACACGCGTCGTGTTGAACACGGCGCATACGCCGACCGCCGAGCTCATCAAGAACCCGAACTGGCGCTTCCCAGGCAGCAGCACGGAAGCCGACGTGCGGGCCGGCGCCGGCGACGAAGGCGTCGATACGGTCGACGCGAATCACTTCGCCGTCGCATTGCTCGGTGATGCGATCTATACGAATCCGTTCGTGCTCGGCTACGCATGGCAACGCGGCTGGGTGCCGCTCACGTATCAGTCGCTGATGCGCGCCATCGAGCTGAATAACGTCCAGGTCGAAAAGAACCGTGCGGCGTTCGAATGGGGCCGCCGTGCGGCGCACGACCTGGCCGCGGTACGCCAGCTCGCGCAATCGCAGGGGCGCGGCGCCGCCGCGGAAGCAATGAGCAGCAAGATCATCTCGCTGCACACGCCGAAAGCGCTCGACACGCTGATCGACAAACGCGCCGCGTATCTGACGGCGTGGCAGAACAGCGCGTATGCCGACCGTTATCGCGCGCTGGTGTCGCAGGTACGTGCGGCGGAGTCGGCGCTCGATTCGATCGACGGCCAGTTGCCGCTGACTGAGGCGGTCGCGAAGAATCTGCACAAGCTGATGGCCTACAAGGACGAATACGAGGTCGCCCGTCTGTACAGCGATCCGGCCTTCATCGAAAAGCTGAAGGCGAATTTCGAAGGCGACTGGAAGCTTCACATTCACCTCGCGCCGCCGACCTTCTCGAAGAAGGATGCCAAAGGCCATCTGGTGAAGAAGAAGTACGGTCCGTGGGTCTTCAGCGCGATGCACGTACTGGCCAGGTTCAAGTTCCTGCGCGGCACCGCGTTCGATGTGTTCGGCAAGACGGAAGAGCGACGTACCGAGCGGGCGTTGATCGTCGAGTATGAAGCGCTGGTGCGTGAGCTGATTGGCGGCCTGACCGTGCAGACGCGTGAGCTGGCCGTAGAGCTCGCGAATCTGCCGGACGGCATTCGCGGTTATGGTCACGTGAAGGAGAACAACCTGAAGGGCGTGCGCGTCAAATGGAACGAGTTGCTGGCGCGGTGGCGTTCGCCGGAGACGGCAAAGGCGCAACACGCAGCGTGATCGTGTTCGCCTGACCGGATGTGATGCATCGGGCGCAAATGGGAAAGGCGGCTGTCCTCGCGGACAGTCGCCTTTTTTGTTTCCGGTTTAGACACGTCATGCATGTGCGCCAGACCGGCGGTACTGCTGGTACTGCTACTTCCTGCAACACAACGAACATTTACGTGGCGAAGCGCAGCGCACGACGACAACAGGGATTGACCAGCCGACTGTTCCGTTGCTGTCAGCATGTGCTGTGCTTCAGGAGTCACTTTACAAACGCATCGCTGCCGATCGAATAGGAACATTCCCAAACACACGAAACGAACTAAGAATTCTTAGGACGAAGACGCCGCCAACCACGAACGCGCCGCAGCCGCGCATACAAAAAACGCCACGGAATCAACTTCCGTGGCGTTCTGGCAGGCTCGTAGCCGGCACCTCGGCGAGGCGCCGCTTCAATCCTCAAGGCATCTGCATTACTTCGCGTTCGCCGGCTTGCGCGCGTTGGCCGAAGCCACCGCCGTCATGTTGATGATCCGGCGCACGGTCGCCGCCGGCGTCAGGATGTGCACCGGCTTTTCCGCGCCCAGCAGGAACGGGCCAACCGTCACGCCTTCGCCGCCGATCATCTTCAGGAGGTTGTACGTGATGTTCGCCGCTTCCACGTTCGGCATGATCAGCAGGTTGGCTTCGCCGCTCAGCGTCGTGCCGGGGAACGCGGCCTTGCGCACCGCTTCCGACAACGCCGCATCGCCGTGCATCTCACCGTCGATCTCGAGCGTTGGCGCGCGCTCGACAATCAGCTTGCGAGCCGCGGCCATACGCTGCGACGACGAAGAAGGCGCGCTGCCGAAGTTCGAGTTCGACAGCAACGCGACCTTCGGCGTGATACCGAACTTCTCGATCTCGCCAGCAGCCAGCATCGTCATGTCGGCCAGTTGCTCGGCGGTGGGCGTCTCGTTCACGTATGTGTCGCAGATGAACAGATTGCGGCCCGGCAGCATCAGCAGGTTCATTGCCGCGAAGTTCTGAACGTTCTCTGCTTTGCCCAGCACCTGTTCGATGAACTTCAGGTGCGTGTGGTACTGGCCGATCATGCCGCAAATCATGCCGTCGGCTTCGCCGAGGCGCACGAGGATCGCGCCGATCAGCGTATTGAACTTGCGCATGGCGGCCTTTGCCACGTCCGGCGTCACGCCTTCGCGCGCGCCGAGCTCGTGATAGGCCTGCCAGGATTGCTGATAGCGCGGATCGTCCTCCGGATCGACAACCTCGAAGTCGTCGCCGCACTTGAGCTTCGAGCCCATCTTTTTCAGACGCATCTCGATCACCGACGGACGGCCAACCAGAATCGGCCTGGCGATCTTTTCCAGCAGCACGAACTGCGCGGCACGCAGCACGCGCTCGTCTTCACCTTCGGCGAACACGATGCGCGCCGGCTCCGACTTCGCCGCGGCGAACACCGGACGCATCACCATGCCGGTGCGATACACCGTGGTGCCGAGTTCTTCGCGGTATGCGTCCATGTCCTTGATCGGACGGGTCGCAACGCCCGAATCCATTGCCGCCTGAGCGACGGCCGGCGCGATCTTGATGATCAGGCGCGGATCGAACGGCTTGGGAATCAGGTACTCGGGACCGAATTCCAGCGAGTGGCCTTCGTAGGCCTTCGCGACTTCGTCGCCCTGATCGGTTTCTTCGGCCAGCTCGGCGATCGCGCGCACGCACGCGAGCTTCATTTCTTCCGTGATGGTGGTGGCGCCCACGTCCAGCGCGCCGCGGAAGATGAACGGGAAGCACAGCACGTTGTTGACCTGGTTCGGGTAGTCCGAACGGCCGGTCGCGATGATGCAGTCCGGACGAACCTTCTTCGCGTCTTCCGGACGGATTTCCGGCTCCGGATTCGCCAGCGCGAGAATCAGCGGCTGGGTGCCCATTTCGGCGACCATCTCCGGCTTCAGCACGCCCGCGCTCGAACAGCCGAGGAACACGTCGGCGCCGCGGATGGCGTCAGCGAGCGTGCGCGCGCCGGTGTTCGCCGCGTAACGTTCCTTCGACGGATCGAGATTGCCGCGGCCTTCGTAGATCACGCCTTTGGAGTCCGTGACCAGAATGTTCTTCTTCGACAGGCCCAGGTTCACCAGCAGATCCAGACACGCGATCGCTGCCGCGCCCGCACCGGAACATACGAGCTTCACTTCGCCGAGCTTCTTGCCGACTACTTTCAGACCATTCAGGATCGCCGCCGACGCGATGATCGCGGTGCCGTGCTGGTCGTCGTGGAAGACTGGAATCTTCATGCGCTCGCGCAGCTTCTTCTCGATGTAGAAGCACTCGGGCGCCTTGATGTCTTCGAGGTTGATGCCGCCGAGCGTGGGCTCGAGCATGGCGATCGCCTCAACGAGCTTGTCCGGATCGGACTCGGAGAGTTCGATGTCGAACACGTCGATGCCGGCGAATTTCTTGAAGAGGCAACCCTTGCCTTCCATGACGGGTTTCGCGGCGAGCGGACCGATGTTGCCGAGACCGAGCACGGCCGTGCCATTGGTGATCACGCCGACCAGGTTGCCGCGCGAGGTGTACTTCTGCGCGTCGAGCGGCTCGTCGTAGATCGCCATACACGCCGCGGCGACGCCCGGCGAGTATGCGAGCGAGAGATCGAGCTGGTTCGACAGCGGCTTGGTGGGGGTGACCGAAATCTTGCCGGGTTTCGGGTTCTGGTGATAGGCGAGAGCGCTTTGCTTAAGTTGTTCGTCCATTTTCTGACCTGCGAGACGTAAGTAATTGAGCCCGGCACACCGCACCATCGGCGTCGCTTACATCTATCGAATGGATAATCGACCGAGGCGGCTTGCGCATGCGCCGGTTGGGCGCGGCGTCGAACCTCACCGGGGGACGGGACGGTGCGGAGTGCTTAGCGGGTCGATTAGTGTACACCCCGAATGCGTCGATGGACTGACTGGTTAACGCGGCTCACCATCGGCGAAACAGCGGCTGGCAATGCTGCAGCGCCGCATGCGCCGCCTGTCATTCGCAGGTCACACGCGGTGCCGGTCGCGCTCATTCGAGTTCGGCGCCGCGTCGTTCGGGAATCAGGAAAAGCGTCGCGAAGATGTCGAGCAAGTAGATCGACGCGAGCACGGCGAGCGCAGCGCCGAACGAGTAGCGCGCGGCCAGCGCGCCCACGGCCACCGGTCCGAAACCGCCCACCGCGCGGCCGACATTGAACAGCACGTTCTGGGCGGTAGCGCGTGCATCGGTCGGATAAAGCTCGGAGATCAGCGCACCGTACCCGCCGATCATTCCATTGACGAACACGCCCATCGCCGCGCCGCCGATCAGGAGCGCCATTGGCGTGCTCAGGTGCGCGTAGACGAAGACCATCACCACCGCGCCCGCCTGGTAGAACAGAAAGGCCGGCTTGCGGCCGAAGCGGTCGGCGGCGATGCCGAACAGCCAGATGCCGCACGCCATGCCGAGAACCGTCGCGGCGGTCCACAGTCCGGATCGGGTCAGCGAATAGCCGAAGGTTGTCGACAGATAGCTCGGCAGCCAGATCATCAGGCCGTAGTAGCCGAAGTTCTGCACCGAACAGAGAATCGCCACGCCGATGCTGGCGCGCGTGGTGCGGCCATCGGCCACCAGCAATTTCAGCGGCAGCTTGCGCATGCCGCGCGCGACGCGCTCCGTAAAGAGCGCCGGCTCCTCGACATGGCGCCGGACAAGGAACGACACCACCGCCGGCAGCAGCCCGAGCGCGAACATGCCGCGCCAGCCGATCAGCGGCAACAACAGCGGCGTCAGCAAGGCCGCCGCCAGCACACCGAGCTGCCATCCCAACCCGACGTACGACGACACGCGTGCTCGCTGCGACGCCGGCCACGCTTCGGCCACCAGCGTCATGCCGATGCCGAACTCGCCGCCGAGCCCGATCCCGGCGATGGTCCGGTAGATCAGCAGGTCCACATAGCCCTGCGCCAGCGCGCACAAGCCGGTGAAGACTGCAAAGATCAGGATCGTCCACGTCAGCATGCGCACGCGGCCGAAATAGTCGCTCAACACGCCGAAGATCAGACCGCCCGCCACCGCGCCGATCAGCGTCCACGTGACGAGCGAACCGCCTTGCGCGGAGCTCAGATGCAGATCGGCGGTAATCACGGGGAGCATGAAGCCGAGGATCAGCAGATCGAAGCCGTCCATTGCGTAACCGAGTACCGAGGCGACCAGCGCGCGGGCGGCGTAGCCATCTTTCGCGGATGCGCGCGTATCGGTGGCGGAAGGAGCGGCGTTCATTGAAAGCATTCCGTAGGTCGAAGGCGCGGCAACGGCAGCAAGCGCCCGGGAAATCGCGTGAGTGTAAAGGCGCCCCCGGCTGCTCACAAGCGAGCCAAAAAGCACGAGCGAATGTGCCCGGCCGGCGTGTCCGTTCAATGGCCGCCAAGCCTGTGAAGCGCGGCCGTCATGCCCATCATTGACCGCCGGCACGCGTCACGGCCTCCTCCGAAGGGCTCATTTCGGGTAAAATGTCGGCCTACGCGCGCAGCAAAACCGGCCTGCACTCCACTGACCGGCAGCGTATTTGCCTGTCAAGGCGCCGCCCAACATGGTGCGGCATACCCCACTTGCTGCGCCACCGGGCCTCGCGCCCGCTTCTCCCCGCTGACACCCAAGGATCCGCCCATGACAGGCTTCGATCGCCAGACGATCTCCGACACGACCGCCAAGATGCTGCTGGAAGTACAGGCAGTGCACTTCAACGCGGAGAAACCGTACATTTTCACGTCCGGCTGGGCGAGCCCGGTTTATATCGACTGCCGCAAGCTGATCTCGTATCCGCGCGTGCGCCGCGGTCTGATGGAAATGGCCGAGACCACGATCCTGCGCGACGTCGGTTATGAACAGATCGACGCGGTCGCCGGTGGTGAAACCGCCGGTATCCCGTTCGCGGCCTGGCTCTCCGATCGCCTGATGGTGCCGATGCAATACGTGCGCAAGAAGCCGAAGGGTTTCGGCCGTAACGCGCAGATCGAAGGCCTGCTGACCGAAGGTCAGCGCGTGCTGCTGGTCGAAGACCTGACCACGGACAGCCGCAGCAAGATCAACTTCATCAACGCGCTGCGCACCGCCGGCGCCACGGTGAACCACTGCTTCGTGCTGTTCCACTACAACATCTTCAAGGAAAGCGTCTCGGTGCTGAAAGACATCGACGTGGATCTGCACGCGCTCGCCACGTGGTGGGACGTGTTGCGCGTCGCGAAGGAAAACAAGTACTTCGACACCAGGACGCTCGACGAAGTGGAAAAATTCCTGCACGCACCGGCTGAATGGTCGGCGGCGCATGGCGGCGCAACCTCGACGCCGCAATAAGCGTCGCCGCCTGACGCGGATCGGATAAAAAAGGGCGCCTGTCTTATCGACAGGCGCCCTTTTTCTATCTTCGCCCTACAAAACGTGCGCGACGTTAAGACACGCCGCCGGTTGCGTCCGTTGAATGCGACGACAGGTTCAGCAAGCCGTTGCTCTGCGCGTACTGGAACAACTCGGAATCCCGCTCGATGCCGAGTTTGCGCATGGCCGTGTTCTTCTGCGTGCTGATCGTTTTGATGCTGCGGTTGAGTTGCTCCGAGATTTCCTTGATCGTCATGCCGGACACGAACAGGCGCACCACTTCCAGCTCACGTTTGGACAACATGACTTCGTCGTTCTTGCCGCCGGCGTTCATGCGCAATGCATCTAGCGACGCCTTGACCGACGGGCTCATGTATTCGAGGTTGCGGCTGACGTGCTGCACCGCGAGCCCGATATGGCTCAGATCGTCCGACTTGTTGACGACCGACGTTACGCCGAGTTCGCTCAGCCGCTTGAGCAACGCGGCGTTCTCGAGCATCGTCAATACGACGATGGGAAGGTTGGGGAAATTGCGGCGTAGATAGCCGATCAGCGGCAAGCCGTCGCCATATTGGCCGCCCGGCATTGCCAGATCCGTGACGAGCACGTCGCAGGCAATGGTTTGCAGCACCTTGATCAATTCGGTTGACTGTCGTGCACGGGCGACCACTTGCAGACCAGGAAACTTGAGCAAAGCCTGCTCGGCGCCGAACAGAATAACCGGATGGTCGTCAGCGACCACGACCCTGACTGGATCTTGCATTGCCCTCCCTTCGGCAGATAAACCACTCTCCAAAACTTCTGACATGCCTTTGTGCTCTAGTACTCAAACGAATGAGGACGCGGCTTGAGTCTCGCGCGGACAATTCCTCCGACTATAGCCGATTCCGGCGCGCAAATTCCACCGGAGTGCGCAACAATGGTGCGTAGCAGAGCTAATGTTAGACTTGATTCGACCTTGAGGCACAAAATAGGGACAATAACTTTCGCGAGTGCAACTGCCTCGCGCCCTCACAGGAGAACCGGCACATGCGCTCGCGTTGCCTGGTTGTTTCGAATGCTTTGCCGTTGCGCCGTTTGCCGTCCCTTCCCTGCGCCATGCTGGGCCTCGCGCTATTGGCAGCGCAAGGGCCGCATGCCTTCGCCGAGGGTGCGTTCGCGTTGACCAGCGCCAGCTTCCACGCGGGCGGCACGGTGGAAGCCGCTCAGGTTTTCAATCAGGGCGACTGCAAGGGCGGTAACCGCTCGCCGCAACTTTCCTGGCACGACGCGCCGCCCGGCACGCGCAGCTTCGCAGTCACCATGTTCGATCAGGATGCGCCGGGCCGCGGATGGTGGCACTGGGCGGTTGCGGGTATTCCGGCTACGGTCGTCAGCTTGCCGGAGAACGCGAGTTCTTCCGGGTTCCTCAGCAAAGTGGGCGCGCTCGAAGCGCGCAACGACTTCGATACCGACGGCTACGGCGGCCCGTGTCCGCCTGCGGGCAAGCCGCATCGCTACATCATCACCGTTTATGCGCTGAGCACCGCCGATCTGCGTCTCGCGCAAGGCCGCCCCGCACTGATGTTCGATCACGAGATCAGCACCGCGACGCTCGGCAGTGCGCGGATGGTGGTCAGTTACGGACGCTAGGCCAGGCTCGTACAACCCAGGCCGTGCGCGAGCCGGAGCCCCGCCTGGCGCACGGCTTGCATCTCCTCGCAGCCGCTTGTCTCCTATTGCCGCCTGCGCGGAAATTCTGTCATCCGTGCACGCTAATGTGCAGTCAGCCGGCGAGCGTCATGCTTGCCGAAGCAGCGCCGCTACAGGTGCGCACCATCGCCGTGCCTGCCCCTTCCTTTTCATCTTGCTGGAGAGTGTTATGTCGAAGATCGTCATCGTTTATCACAGCGGCTACGGCCACACGAAGAAAGTCGCCGAGGCGGTGCTCGCAGGCACCGTCGAAGCCGGTGCGGACGCGAAGCTGCTGCCGGTCGGCGAGATCGACGACGCGGCGTGGGCCGACCTGGCCGCGGCCGACGCCATTATCTTCGGCGCGCCGACATACATGGGCGGCCCTTCCGCCGATTTCAAAAAATTCGCCGATGCGAGCTCGAAACCCTGGTTCGGACAGACGTGGAAGGACAAGATCGCGGCCGGCTTCACCAATTCCGCGACCATGAACGGCGACAAGTTCTCGACGATCCAGTATTTCGTCACGCTGGCCATGCAGCACAGCATGATCTGGGCGGGCACCGGCATGATGCCGTCGAACACCAAGGCGGCGACCCGCAACGACCTGAACTACGTGGGCGGCTTTACCGGGCTGCTCACGCAGTCGCCGGCCGACGCGTCGCCGGAAGAAGCACCGCCCCCCGGCGATCTGGAAACGGCGCGCATGTTCGGCGCACGCGTGGCCGCGGTCACGGCGCGCTGGATCGCCGCGGCCCGCTGAAGCGTGGATTGGAGCGTGGGTTGACGTGCGGGTTGCGGCGAACCGGCCGGCATCGGCGTGCATCCATCGTATAACGGGTCACGCCGATGTCATCTTCGGCGCGCATCGTCGTTTTTTCACCCCTTTTGTACGTCGGGCGCCATCAGGTCTTAAAATAGCGTTCCGGCGCGGCGTAGCGCCCCGTTTCCAGCAAGCCAGTGAGATCGAGATGAGCACGAAAGTTTTTGTCGACGGACAGGAAGGCACGACCGGCCTGAAGATTTTCGAATACCTGTCGCAACGCGCCGACGTTGAGATCCTGCGTATCGAAGAAGCGAAACGCAAAGACCTCGAAGAGCGCCGTCGTCTCATCAACGCGTCGGACGTCACGTTCCTGTGTCTGCCCGACGTCGCCTCGCGCGAGTCCGCCTCGCTGGTCGAGAACGATCGCACCGTGCTGATCGACGCCAGCACCGCGTTCCGCACTTCCGCCGAGTGGGCCTACGGTCTGCCCGAACTGGCGCGCTCGCAACGCGAGCGTCTGCGCACGGCGAAACGCATTGCCGTGCCGGGGTGCCATGCGTCGGCCTTCGTGCTCGCCATGCGTCCGCTGGTCGAAGCCGGCGTGGTGGCGCCCGAGTTCGCCGCGCACGCCTACTCGATTACCGGCTACAGCGGCGGCGGCAAGAAAATGATTGCCGACTACGAAGCAGGCGGCAACGACAGGCTCAAGAGCCCGCGTCCGTACGCGCTCGGTCTCACGCACAAGCATCTGCCGGAAATGGCCGCGCATACCGGCCTGAAGTCGGCGCCGGTCTTCACGCCGATCGTCGGCGACTTCTACAAGGGCCTCGCGGTCACCTCGTTCTTCTCACCGAACCAACTGGCGAAGAAGGCAACGCCGCAAGACGTGCAGGCGCTATTCGCCGAGTACTACGCGGGCGAAGCCTTCGTGCACGTTGCGCCGTTCAACGCGGAAGCGAACCTCGACAGCGGCTTCTTCGACGTGCAGGCGAACAACGACACCAACCGCGTCGACCTGTTCGTGTTCGGCAACGAAGAGCGCTTCGTGACCGTCGCACGGCTGGACAACCTGGGCAAGGGCGCTTCGGGCGCGGCCATCCAGTGCATGAACCTCGCGATCGGCGCCAATGAAGAAAGCGGCCTGAAACGCTGAACAAGCTGGAAAAATGCAGACGGCGGCCTCGCCGTCGAGCGCAGAAAAGCCGGTCCATCAGGACCGGCTTTTCTGTTTTAAAAACCGCCATTCCCAATTCCCCTTTTCCGCGCTTAATCAGTAGTAGCCCGCATTACTTAAAAAATAAAAATGGGACTGCTCTCACAAAGCGCCGGTAATTCATTCCTGATAACGACGTCCACAGCAGAGTTTTCCGCATAGGGAAATTCCTGATTTTTTTGCGAACGGTCGTTCGAAGATGATAGAGCCATTTTGCTGTAAGGCTTGCCTGTCAAGGGAGTGCGGCGAAGCCACAATGCCGTCTTCCAGCCGAAAATTCCTTTTTTGTTTAAAAGGGCCGCCTGCGTCCAGACGGTGCGCGTCCGGCAAAAAACATGTTGTTTGAATCAGTCTTTTTAGACGGCTCATTCAATTGACAGCCATTATCCGCACAGCGAAATTAGCTCGCACAATTACATGAAGGGAGACAGCAGCATGTCGCACGCCATTACTCGAGGCCTGGCGATGGCCATTGCCACGGCCCCATTCCTGATCGCCTGCGGTGGCGGCAAGGCCGACAATCCAGGCCCGGTCAACCCAGCGCAATGTTCAGGCGCGAGCTGCGGCGTGCAAGGTCCGCCACCCTCGGGCGCCGGCGCGGCTGCGTTGTGCCCCGCGACCGCCGACATCGTGAAGAGCACGTTCCTAGGCGGCGCGGGTAGCGGCGAAGTCGTGCAGTTGAACATTGACGCGACGGCGATGACCTACACGCTGAAGTGGCTCAAGTCACCGATCCCGCTGACCAGCGCCGACGTCACGATCACCCGCGAAGGCACCCAGATCACCGGTGCGGTGATTCATCCGCCAACCGGCATGCTGCCGACCGCGGAGCAGACCCGTTGCGCTTTCATTCTCGGCAAAGGCACCGGCACCGCGCCCGCAAACGGCTCCACGTACACGACGCCCGACTTCGTCAACAACCCGAACCCACCGATGATCCTGGTCGGCCAGGGCGTGGCCGGTGGCGGCATTCCGGGCGCAACTGTCGAGTACGACGGACTGACCATCGTTCCCGGCATCATCGATCACGTCGGCGCGGTGCCGAACCGGCACTTCGACTTCTATCCGTTCCTCGGTTTCGCCAGCACGACGACCGACATCACCAGGCTGGCCGGCACCTACAACGGTCTGCTGTACCACCTCGTGCCGTCCGGCTCGTACGCGGCGACGGCCACCAACACGGTCGAAACCTTCGACGCGGCCGGCAACTGCACCGGCTCGAATCCGGCGAACGCGGCCTTCACGCCGAGCACGAGCGGCTGCCTGACCACCGGCACAGCGTGGACCGCCAATGGTGGCGGTTACTTCGACAGCCAGAACGCACCGCAGATCGGCGCGCAGCTCAAGCTGCCGCCGCTGAACCAGCCGAGCGGCGTGTCCGCGCAGGCGCACATGATTCTCGGCCAGATCAATGGCGCGACGGTGCCGCTCGTCATCCGCACGGGTTCCGTGAATCTGGGTACGGCCGCCTTGCTGCACGCCGACGCCAAGGTCGACGACGAGTCCGGCATCGCGATGCTCGCGGCGGCCACGCCGCTTGCATCCGGCGGCTTCGACGGCGGCTACGTAGGTGCCGACTCGAACTTCAGGTACACCGCGGCATTGATCCAGGGCGGCGTCGGCACTTTCATCAACCCGTCGACTTCCGCAGCGGAAGACGGCTTCGGTCTCGGCTACAGCTTGCCGAGCCCGGGACTCGTTGGTGTGCAGCAGGCGAACGGTCAGACCGGCCTCGCGATCGCATCCGGCGGGCTGTACGCCATCGAGATTCAAGGGACCGTGAATGGCGGGGTAGCGCCGACGTCGCAACTCAGCAGCACGGCGTCGAGCGCTCCTTACTTCGGCATTGGCGCGCAAATCAGCAAGTGAGCCACAACGGACCGGCAGTTCGCAGTACGAGACATAAATAAAGCAGGTGGCTGGACTGGGAGCCGGCCACACACAACGAGAAAATTCTGGAGGCGGTATGAAATGGAGAATCCTTTCGGTGCTCGCTCTTGCGGCACCGTTGCTGGGGGCATGTGGTGGCGGCGGCGGCGGTGACGGACCCGTGACGGAAGTGCGTCTGTGCCCGGCGTCGCTGGACTACGGCACGGTATTCACGGGCGGCGGCGGTGACGGCGAACTGGTCAAGCTGCAACTCGACACGACCAGGATGACCTGGCAGATCAATTACATCGAGTCACCGATTCCTGCCACCACCGGTACCGTCGTCCCGACGCGCGCCGGGCAATCAGCCAGCGGCAAGCTTACCCAGGAAACCCTGCTGCCGACCAACAAGCTTAATCAGTGCGCGTTCCGTCTGAACGGCGCGAGTCTCGACCCGAATCGTCCGGCACGGATTTTTGTGGGCGAAGGCGTGGCGGGCGGCACGATTCCGGGCGCGGAAATTTCGTTCGGCGGGATTCTCGGCGTAGGCGCCGTGCCGGACACCAAATTCCCGTACTACCCGTTCATCGGCTTCTCGTCGATTGAAACGAATCTCGCGAATGTGGCCGGCACGTACAACCAGCTCGGCTATCACCAGGTGCCGTCGCAAAACTTCGCGCCGGTCGCGGTCGATTCGAAGATCACGATCAACGCGGACGGCACTTGGACCGAGTGCGACAACTCCGGCATCAACGCTGGCAAATGTCAGCAGCCCGGCGGCAATTTCGCGCAGTCGGCGGACGGCAGCGGCGCGTTCCAGACCAACAACTTCCTCGGCCAGGCAAAGCCCACGCTCGCAACCACTCCGGAAGCGCGCGGCTACATGATCGTCGGCAAGCTGCGTAACCAGTTGGTGCCGATTCTGGTGCGCACCGGCGCGGCGAACTCGTCGGTGACCGTGCCGCAAAACGGCGCGCTCGGCCCGTACGCCGACGACGAATCGGGCATCTCGATCCTGGCGCCGCAAAGCGCGATCGCGGTGAACTCGCAAAACGGTGAGTACATCGGCGTGGATAGCCAGTTCGACTACCGCACCACCGCGCTCGAAGGCGCCGAAGCCACGCTGCTCGATCCGTTCAACGCATCGCAGGCATCGCTTGCGACGGCGCTGAATCTGGACTTCACGCAAGCCGTGCCGGGCGTGGTGACGACGACGCAAGTGGGCGCATCGACCGGCACCACACCGACCGGAAAGATGATCTTCACGGGCGGCGTGTTCGGCTACCTCGATCTGACCAACGCGGCCTCGCCGTACTTCACGATCGGCGCCTTCGTCCAGTAATGGGCGCCGCACGCGCCGCCAGTCCGCAACGTGGCGTTCGCGTTCCGGCTGCCGCGCAGCGTCACCGCGCGGCAGCCGGCGCCCAACGAACATGCAACGCACCGGCGTGGTCACCGACCTGCCGCCGCTTGCCGCGCGCGATCGGCTTCACGCGCGCCTCAGGAGGAACATCATGAAAAGAATCTGTTTCGCGTTACTGGCCGCCTGCCTGTGCGCCAGCGCGCACGCCCAGCATGCGGGCGACAACGTCGCGGTACTCGGCTGGTTTCACGTCATGCCGCAGGACTCGAGCACGCCGCTCACCACCCATGTCGCGCCGACGCCGATCAACACGCCGCTGCGCCTGCCGAGTTCGTTCACGTCGGCCGGTACGAGCCTGTCGACCAAAAGCGCCGATACGGTCGGTCTGGTATTCAGCCATTACCTCACCGATCACATTGCGGTGACGACGGTGGCGGGCGTGCCGCCGGTGTTCAAGATCTATGGGCACGGCGTCATCAAACCGCCGGGACCGGCCGGCGCGCTCGGCCAGCAGGATCTGGGCGATCCGCAGTCCAATCCGATCGTCAAGAGCGTGCGCCAGTGGAGCCCGGCGCTGCTGTTCCAGTACTACTTCAATGCGCCGACGGCGAAATTCCGGCCGTTTGTCGGCGTCGGCGTGTCGTATAACTGGTTCTCCGACATTCAGCTGAGCCCGAACTTCATCCAGTCGACGCAGAACAACCTCGGCGCGGTGCTGGCCGCCGGCGCGGGCAAGCCGGGGCAGACGCAGGTGTCGGCGAAGGCGTCGTCGTCGTGGGCGCCGGTGTTCAATGCGGGGCTCGCGTACAACATCACCGATCACTGGGGCCTCGTGGCATCGGTCACTTACATTCCGCTGAAGACGACCTCGTCGGTCATCATCAAGGCGGCGGACGGCACGGAGCTGGGGGTGTCGAAGGCGGAACTGAAGGCCGATCCGATCATTTCTTTCCTCGCCGTCTCGTACAAGTTCTGAGTTCAGCGCTGACGCAAAAAGCCGGCGGCCCGGTGCAAGGGCCAGCCGGCTTTGTCTTTTCCCGGATGCTGCAAATTCAGGGCAAAAAAAAGCCCGCCTATTTGGGCGGGCTGAATCCATATCAGAGGAGACATGGAGGAGACAAGACAAACTATAGCAAATGCTTTGGTGCGTCGCAACATACAAATTAGGGTTGACCCTCAACGTTGCAAAAACACAACATTTTGCGGAATGTCTTGTCGCCTCCATTAATGAGACGTTGCCGCCGGGGCTAGTGGCGCATCAGCGCCATCATCGCGCCGAATCCGACAAACACGCCGCCCGTCAGCCGATTGAACATCCGCGCGACGCTGCGGCTTTTCAACCTCGCGCCGATACGCGTGCCAAAACCCGCGTACACCAGATACCAGCTCACTTCGATCACGGCGAAAGTAGCGACGAGCACACCGAATTGCGACAGCTTGGGCTGCGCGGCGTCGATGAATTGCGGCAACAGCGCCGCGGCGAACAGAATCGCCTTGGGATTGCTGCTCGCGACGAGAAAGCCGTTGCGGAACAGCGCGAGGCGCGAACGCGCGGGCTTTGCGGCCAGGTCGTCGGCGTTACCGGCGGCGGCTTCGTCGGCCGGCGCGCGCCACGCCTTGACGCCGAGATACACGAGGTAGGCCGCGCCGATCATCCGCAGCGCGTTGAACATGGCCGGCCACGCTTCGAGAAAGACGCCGAGTCCCGCGGCCGATACCGCCAGCATCAGCACCAGCGCCGACAGGCAACCCGCCATAGTCGCGCTGGAGCGGCGCAGGCCGTGCTGGGCGCCGTGCGTCATCACGAGCAGCATGTTCGGACCGGGAATCGCGGAAACGACAAAGACAGTGGCAACGAACAGCCACCAGGTATGCAGACTCATGGGAATCGAGGCGAGTAAGGAAGCGGACGGCTATTATGCCCGCCCGCGCCTGTCAGTGGCGCCTGCCGTCATGGCAGCCCGTCAGTGCCCGCCTCGCAGTGCGCCCGCCGGTCTCTGTCAGGTCCGTGCCTGCCAGCGCCGCCTCCGTACCTCTCCCTACCTCTCAGCGCCCGGCTCGCCGCGCGGCGACCTGCCCCAACACCGCGAAATCCTTCTCACCGTCGCCGTGAGCTACGGCTTCGATCAGGCTGTCGCGCACCACGCTGGCGATCGGCAGCGGCGTGGTCACGGCATCGGCCGCTGCCAGCGCAAGACGGATGTCCTTCAGGCCGAGACGCGCCTTGAACAGCGCCGGCTCGTAGCGCTGCTCCGCGATCAGCTTGCCGTAGCCCGAATAGACCGGCCCCGGAAACAGGCCACTCGTAATGACGTCGAGGAAATCCTGCATGGCCAGACCGTGGCCGGTCACCAGCGTCGCCGCTTCGCCGAGCGTCTCGACCGCCGCACCGAGCATGAAGTTGGCGGCCAGCTTCATGACGTTCGCCTGCTGCGGCAGCGACCCGATCCGCCAGGTCTTCTGGCCGATCGCATCGAAAATCGGCTGAACACGGTCGATCGACTCGGCCGGTCCGCCCGCCACAATAGTCAGCTTGCCCGCCGCCGCGACATCGGGCCGGCCCAACACCGGCGCGGCGACGTAGTGAACGCCGCGCGACGCATGCGCCGTCGCCAGTTCCTCGGCCAGCGCCACCGAAATCGTCGCCATGTTCACGTGAGTGAGTCCGCGCGGAGCATGTTCCAGCAGGGTGGCGGTGATGACTTCGCGCAACGCGCTGTCGTCGGCGAGCATCGAGAACACCGCGTCGCCCGCAAACGCTTCGGCCGGCGTCGCGACGATCCGCGCGCCTGCCTCGACGAGCGGTTGCGCGCGTTCCGGCGAGCGGTTCCACACGCGCACCTGATGCCCGGCTTTCAAAATGTTTGCAACCATCGCGGCACCCATCTCGCCGAGACCGATAAAACCGATGTCCATCTGTCGCTCCGTCTTCTAAAGAACTGGAAGTAAAGCACACCCATGCGACACGTGCAGGACAGCACGCAACGAAACACGGTGCGATACTGCAGCAATGGTGACCGCGACATTCCGCTTCTACGAGGAGCTGAACGATTTTCTCGCCCGCCCACTGCGCCGGCGCGCGTTCACTTACGCCTGTGCGCCGGGCGCCACCGCCAAGCACATGATCGAAGCGCTCGGCGTGCCGCACACTGAAGTCGAACTGATTCTGGTCAATGGCGAGTCGGTCGGTTTCAATCATCCCCTCTCGGACGGCGATCGCCTAGCCGTCTATCCGAAGTTTGAAGCGCTCGACATCCACCCGCTCCTGCGCGTACGCGAGCGGCCGCTGCGCGTGGTGCGTTTCATCGCCGACGCGCATCTGGGCGGCCTCGCGCCGCTCCTGCGGCTCGCCGGCTTCGATACGCTGTACGACAACCACTATCCCGACGCCGATATCGAAGCGCTCGCCGCCGCCCAGCAGCGCATCGTCCTGACACGCGACCGCGAGTTATTGAAACGCCGCAACATCACGCACGGCTGCTACGTGCGCACGCTCAGGCCGCGCGAACAATTGCGCGAAGTGTTTGAGCGGCTCGATCTGGCCGGCAGCGCGCAACCGTTCCGCCTGTGTCTGATGTGCAATGTGCCGCTACGGCGTATTCCCAAGGAAGAAGTCGGCACGCGCGCGCCCGACGGCGTACTGGAAAGGCATGCCCAGTTCGTCACCTGCGACGTGTGCCGCCGCGTGTTCTGGGAAGGTACGCATTGGCAAAGAATGCGCGCGCTGATGGACAGCGTGGCTGCCGCGCCAGACCGCTCCGCGTGAACCTCGCTTGAGGTCCACCTTCGCTCCCGCCGCGCGGCGATACATGCGCGTGAAACTCCGAACGCCGCGCACTCGCGCGGCGTTCGGCGCGGTGCGTACAATGCGGGATTACTTATCTGGCAGAGGCCTTCCGTATGGCGATGAAAAAAACCGACCTTGAAAAGAACAAGGCGCTCAAGCTGAACAATGCAATGAAGCTCTCGACGGCCGAGCGTTTCGGCAAAGCGGCGGCCGCCGAGCCGAAACTCGATCGCCGCGAACAGCGCAAGCTCGATCAGGCACAGGGTCTCGTCGCATTCGCGTGCAAGCTGAACGGCGATCTGGTGACCGAACTGAAAGAGCGGGCCGCGACCCATCCAGAAGGAATGACAGGGCTGCTGAACGAAGTCATCAAGCGAGGCCTTGCGGGCTGAGCGCCGCGCAAACCGCGCCCGGAATGCAAAAAGGCCAGAGCATGAACTCTGGCCTTTCTGCTTGCAACGCCTTCATCCGGTTCGCACTGCACCAGCCGGCTAGCGGCGCGATGCGGTGGACCGGCGAAGCTGGCCCGATGAATCGGGCGACAGCTTAGTTTTGCGCGCCCTTGTCATTCGTGCCGGCTGCCGAAGCGGCTGCCGAAACCGGAGCGCGCTTGCCGTGCGTCTTCAGCTTCTTGATGTGATGCTTCTTCGGCGCGCTTGCTGCAGCAGCCGGTGCTGCGTCCGACGCTTGTGCGAAAGCTTGAACGGAAACCAGCGCGATCGAAGCGGCTGCGAGCGAGACGATAAGTTTTTTCATGTGTTGTTCCCCAAACCTGGACGACTGAGTCAATGTGAATGAATAAGCTGCACGGTGAAGCAGACAGGGCTTGAGGCGCCTTCCCCGCTCCCCGCGGGAGAGTATTACCCAGTGTAGGCGGTTTGTCATGCCCAAAACTCGATATGTATTTTCCGGGAGACAGCTTGCTTTCGAGGGCCTTTCACCCGCTAGTTGTCCCGCACTAGGGCATTCACCTAGACCGCCTCAAACCAGCCTCAAACCAGCCTCAAACCAGATTGCGCAGCAGGCTGGCGTTCTCCAGAAGGGTCGGCAAAACCCGGTGCAGCGCGGCGTTTGCCGACTCCTGTCCGATCGGCATGCTGACGCTAATCGCCGCGACGACCGAACCGTGCCGGTCGCGCAACGGCACCGCCACGCCGCGCACGCCCAACTCCAGTTGCTGATCGGTCACCACGTAGCCATTGCGGCGGATCTCGCCGAGCACGTCGCGCAACTGCTGGATCGTCGAATAGGTGTGCGGCGTGAACACCTTGATCGGGTAGGACGCGAGCCACTGCTCGATGCTCTCCGGCGCCTGGAACGCCAGCAAGACCAGTCCCGCCGACGACAACGGCGCCGGCGCGCGCGAGCCGAGCACGAAGCCGACCGCCATCGCCCGGTTCACGCCGTTGCGCGCCACGTACACCACATCGTGTTCATCGAGGATCGCGACCAGCGCGGTTTCCTGCACCGTTGCGGTAATGCGTTGCAGGAACGGCTGCACGGTGCGCGGCAAGCGCGCCGAATCCAGATACGACTGACCGAGCCGCAAGACACGCGGCGCGAGCCAGAAGAGCTTGCCGTCGGTATCCACATAGCCGAGTTCGCGCAGCGTCAACAAATAGCGCCGCGCCGCCGTGCGCGACAGACCTGCGCGAGCGGCCACCGTGGTCGGCGTCATGCGGGCATGCTCTTCGTCGAATGCTTCGATGATCGCCAGCGCTTTCGCGGCGCCCGCGATCCAGTCTTTCTCGTCCATTGCGTTTGCCTGAAAATCAGCCGGCTCGTCGGACCAGTGGGGCACTGCGCTCGGTGGCCGTCGCGCGATTATCGCGCGTGCCGGGAGCGACGGGCGGCCGTTGATCGATTGGCGCATTCGACGCCGCGCGCATCTGTTCGAGGATGCCGGCACTGCGCGATGTGCGATGTGCGAACGCCAGAGCTGCCGGGCCCACGTATCATGTCTGCGGCCGAGCCGCGACGCGCGGCTCGAGCCGGCGCTAACCGGCCGCGAACACCTTGTGATAATCACCGAACCTGAAAAGATCACCTTTGAAAGCCGAAACCCGCCAACACCTGCGCGCCAATGTGCTGATGCTGATCGCTGCAATGATCTGGGGCTCGGCGTTCGTCGCGCAGCGCCTGAGTCTCGATGCGATCGGACCGTTTCTGTTCACCGGACTGCGCTTCCTGCTCGGCGCGCTCGTCGTGCTGACGCTGATTGTTTGCGTCCGGCGTTCCGCGCCGGCTGAACTGTCGAAGCGCGAATCCGGCGGCGCACGCGAACTGCTGGGCGCGGGCGTGCTGCTCGGCGTGGTGCTGGCCGCCTCGATTTCGCTGCAACAGATCGGCCTGCAATACACGAAGGTCGCCAACGCAGGCTTCATCAGTTCGTTGTACGTGGTAATCGTGCCGTTGCTTGGCGTGCTCTTCAGACATCGCACGGGAATCGGCACGTGGCTCGGTGCGGCGCTCGCCGCCGTCGGTATGTATTTTCTGAGCGTGAACGAGCAGTTTTCGATGCTCTACGGCGACTGGTATCAGCTTGCCGGCGCGCTCGTGATTTCCATCCAGATGATGCTGGTCGGACGCTTCGCGCTGCGCCACGACACGCTCATGCTCGCGCTCGTGCAGTTCGTGACGTGTGGGCTTGCGTGCCTCGTGGTCGGCCTCGCCATTGAACCGTTCAGTCTTGCGGTGATCGCGCGCGCCGCGCCGACTATCGTGTACGGCGGCGCGCTGTCAGTCGGCGTCGCCTATACGATTCAGGTGGTCGCGCAGAAGCATGCGGCGCCATCGCACGCCGCGGTGATCTTCAGTATGGAAGGCGTGTTTGCCGCGCTCGCAGCCTGGCTCGTGCTCGGCGAGACAATGTCGGCGCGCGCGCTATCCGGATGCGCGCTGATGCTGGCGGGTTTGGTCGTGTGTCAGGTGATGCCGGCCTGGCGACGCGGGAATGAACGCCTGCCTCGCGCATCGTCCTGAAGAGGTAGCCATTCGCTGCATGCCACGCCGGAGCGCGCGAAGTCGTTGCGAAGGCGATCGGTGTCGGCAGGTTCGGTGAGTTCGTCGTTGAGTTGCGCGCCCGCGCTTTCACGCCGCTCGCGAATGCTGCGCGAACAGGGCAGGCGTATCGGCAGTAGGCGGAAACACGCACCAGCAGCCGTCGTCGTGACGAAAGAAGAACAGTCCGCGTGAACCCGCCTCAAGCGAGGTCTCGACGCGCACATAACGCCGGCCACCCACGCGGGTGCGGCTGAATTCGGTGACGTGAACCGGCACCGAAGGCTCTGGCGCGAGCCATTTTTCTACCAGAAATCTCAGCGACTGCTCACTCTCAATTCTCATGATCCGCTCCGGGCAGGCTTGTCCTGATGCGCATCGCGCGAGGCTTCGGTGTTGTCGTCGCTGTCTGCAACGTCCGCGTCGTGTTCAGCGGATGCGAGCGTGATAGCCCGGTTTGTGGCTGCCGCCCGCAGCGTGCTGCAATGGGTGGCGTGTCGAATATCCGAAAGAAGACGGACAAGCTGTCGTGCTGTTCTGCGTTTCATTACTCACCCCGCATTGCACCAATAACTTCAGAAAACACTTTAACTCTATGCCTGGATCAGCCGTTGCCCAAATGGTTTTGACTAAATAGCAACAGTTGCGCCTGCAAAAAGAAAGACGCAATCTTTGTACCGTCCGTCTTCAATGTGCGCGTAGGCCGCCCAGCAGTCTGTACGGTGACGAGCGCTTGCCGAAGTTGAAAACATGCCCGGCAAGCATTGAAGAAAGGGCCTGGAGGGCGAGTTATCCACAATTGCCTATGAATAACTTCGGGATAGCGCATGGAACAGCCTGTGTGCGGAATCTTGATAAAGCGGCCCGTCAGGCAAGCCCAATCGAAGTTATCCCGCCTCTGTAGTTTTTCTACAGATGTGTTCCGCAGGGTTATGGCGTCCGCATTACCTTGATATGTCGGCACATTTGGGAGTTATCCACAGAACGGGTTAACCCTTGTTAACTATTACTACTTATGTATACGTATGAAGTAAAAGATATAGGATAAGCCGCGCCTCGCGATGAGATTAAAGGCTGATCGGCACCTGATCGGCCTTCACACCGGGATCTGATATCGGTGAATCACGGCGCCGCGCCCGCTCCACTCGCCGGCGACAAAGACGCCGCCGCGCCGATCGCGTCGGGCATCTCGGGAACGGGTGCGGGAGCCGGCGCAGGCGGCAGCACGCGCGTCTCGATCTGGCTACTCGCGACCGGTTGCGCACGCACCACCGTCTGCAGATAGTGGTCGACAAGGCCGAAGAAACGGTCGTAGAACTTGCCCGACGGAATCGTCTCGCTCGAAATCTTGACCATTGCGTCACTGTTCGAGCGGATCGGCAGCGACAGCGAACCCAGCACGCTCAATCCGACGCTCGCCGAGGTATCGCTTTTCTTCAACGCAAAGCCATTCTGCACGGCGTTGACGTAGACGATGCTGGTGTTGCTCGCCTCTTCCCCCGGCGTACAGACCACATGAAATTCGACCACCACGTGACTATCTCCCGTCGGCTGGAAATTCTTGGTGCCGTCCACGGTGTCGTTGCGTGTCATCGTCGTCAGGTAGCCCTGGCTCAATAGCGCACGACGCGCGGCCTCGCAGGTGTCCGTGGTGCTCGAATTGAAATTGCGTGCATATGGGCTCGCGCCGGTTTCGAACAGTTCCTGCTGGAATTTCAACTGCGGCGGGCTGCTACAGGCGGCAAGGGTCAGCAGGCCGACGAGCGCGGCGGCTGTGGTTCTGGAAAACGAGGTCAACATGGTCGATCGGAAGAGGCGCCACGTAAGCGCGAATGGGAATGCATTGTAGAGCGGTTGCCGCATATGCGTAAAAAACACGCAACGCGCCGCCTTACGGGACGTGACAATGCACCACCTCGGCGCGGCGCCGCGGCGGGAAAAGAAGCCGGGCGAAGCAGGATGTCGCCTAGCGCGACGTAGGAGGAAGTCCCATCGAAGACGCAACCGCGCCATTTTTCCCGGCCGCGCCGACGGCCGGCACGGTGAACGCATCGGCCCAGCTATCCAGCGCAGCGCAACGGTCAGATACCGACTGCGCCGAGCACGCGCCGGCCTGCGCGTCCGCCTGCTGCAACGCGTCTTGCGGCGCGGCGACCGCCGCGAAATCTCCGGCCCGCAAGCTCACCTTCTGCGCATAGGCTTGCGATCCGCCGTAGCTCCTGAGCGCGGCGTTCATGTCGCCGTTGGCCGAGCGCATATAGCCGTACAGGATCGCCGAGCCTACTTCGATGTTCGCGGTCGGCTCAGTGAGATCCTTGACGTTCCTCAGCAGCCCGCGATGCGCACCCGGCACGACCTGCATCAGCCCGGTCGCGCCGTTGGCGCCCCTGGCCTTTTCCTTGAAGCGGGATTCGATCGAGATGATTGCCAGCAGGAGCGCTGGCGGGAGCGAGTATTTCGACGCGGCGGATTGCACTGCGTCCGAAATTTTTTGGGCCTTTTCCTTTGCCAGACCGAATTTGTGCGTCAGATACGCGGACATCCGATCGGTGTTCTCGTCGGCCGCCGCGGTCTGTATCAGGCCGAGCGAAAGCACGATCAGGCAAAGTAACCGGCTCATAGCGGAAGATAGGAAAAGAAAGGGATCCGGCCATTATAGCTCTGCCCCCAAATTACACCCAGAACGGGCGGAAATTCGTCTTAAGAATTGTAGCCGGGCGGGCTCTGTCGCATCTGGATGCGACGGGTTCGGCTTCGTGACGGAATGGTCGTTTAGCTTGGTCGAGGGAGCGGCGACGTGAAGACTTCGAGTACCCGAATACCGAAGCCGACAGACGCAGCGTCGTGTCGCTTCGCTTGCGAATCCACCGATCGGATCCGCCCGGATTTGAGACAATCAAGCCCACCGGCGAATGTCTTCCCGGGACAACCGGGTGCAGGCTCGGCGTTTCCTGCCGATGCCGGCCCATTGAACAAGCGATGCTTCCAGGTATGAGCAAGACCGCATTTATTCCCAGCGTGCCCGCGACGTCGGAGGACGATTTCGACATTTCGGCCACGTCGAAACTCGCCGGCTACAAGCGTTTTTTCGGCGTGCTGAAAGTGGTTCGAACCACGGACGGACGCGTGCTGTTTCCGTTCGACGGTGCGCCCGAACTCGGCCCCTATGCAACCAAGCTGGAAGCGATCGCGGCGGCGCAGGTGTACGGCGAACATATTGTCACCAGCGACCTGGCGCGCCCGGAGTTGTAGGCGCCGGCGCGTAACAGGTTTGAGTTGATTGTTTGCGTTATCGATCGTGATGATCACTTCGGGAGCCGCGAATGACCTGTTCGCGCAAAGTCCGCTCATCGGCCGCGGTGATGTTTGGAGTGGTTGTGCTGGCGAGCGTGCTGACTGCGCGCTGTCAATCCACCTTCGCGCAAGACGCCAATGCTCACGCCGGGCAACGGGCGCTCGCGCGCGCCGAACTGGTTCACGCTCAAGTCCGCGTCGTCGCAATCGATGCAGCCACGAATAGCGTTACGCTGCGCGGTCCGAAGCATCAACAGGTGCTCAGGGCCGCAAAGAGGATTTCGCTCGATCAGTTGGAAGTCGGCGATAGCGTGCGCGCGGAGTTTGTTTCGGCGGCGGCGGTGGAACTGGTGCGGGAGTGAGGGTTGTGTGGTGCAGGCCGTAGGGACAAAAAAACCACCCGCGGGTGGTTTTTTTGACGGCGTGGCATGTGTGCCGCTCAAAAAGAAAGCTTCCGGCACCGTTCCCATTTTACCTCGATTTCCTTGTGGCATAAGGCTCAGCGCCCTTCCACTTTCCGCCGACAGGTAGGTCAACTACCCCCGAAACGAGGACGAAAAGCCGTTTTCGCGCACGACCAAAAAAGTAAGCAAGTAAGCGGCTCACGTGGGCCGTTCGTCCACGCGCGCGTGCACGTGAGGCATGATGGTGATCCGGACTTGGGCTGTCAGGTAGCGGGTGTCGGCGGACTGGCTGGCGTGTGCAGCTTGTCGGCCACGCGCCACGGCAGAAGCTCGTCGATGCGATTGATTTTATGGTCAGCGATGTGAGTTAGCACATAGTCCAGATAGGCGCGCGGATCGATGTCGTTCAGTGCGCAAGTTCCGATCAGCGCGTACATTGCGGCGGCCCGTTCACCGCCGCTGTCGGAACCGGCAAACAGGAAATTCTTCCGACCCAGGCTTACACAACGCAACGCGTTTTCCGCGATGTTATTGTCGATCTCGAGCGTGCCGTCTTCGCAATATAGCGTCAGGGCGCGCCACTGGTTAATCGAGTAGTTGATCGCCTTGGCAGTGTCGGACTTCGACGACAACGTTTCGAGCTTGGCCTTGAGCCACGCTTCATAGGTTTGAAGCAGTGGTCTGGCTTTCTCCTGCCGTATTCGTAGCCGTTCGGCCGCTGGCTTGCCGCGAATGGAGGCCTCGATGTCGTATAGCGCGCCAATGTATTCAAGTGCTTTTTGCGTCGTGTCGGACGGCGTGCGCACGTGGATGTCGTAGAACTTTCTCCTCGCGTGAGCATGACATGCCGCTTCCAGTACGGAGCCACCCAGGAACAGCTCGTCGAAGCCCGCGTAAGCGTCCGCTTGCAGGGTCCCCCTGAAGCCGGCGAGATGAGTCTGAGGGTGGATGCCCTGTCTGTTCGGCGAGTATGCGAACCATACCGCAGCGGGTTGCGTCGACCCCGAGCGACGATCGTCGCGCACATAGACCCATAGCCGACCGGTGCGGGTCTTCCTGTTGCCCGGTGAGAGCACCGGGATCGGCGTGTCGTCCGCATGCAGCTTGGCGGCCGACACCGTATAGCGGCGCAGCGCCTCAATCAGCGGCGCGCACAACGCTTCGCATTGACCGACCCAGCGACCCATGCTGGCCCGGTCGAGCGTCACGCCGTCGCGCGCCGCGATCGCCGATTGCCGATACAACGGCTGGTGGTCTGCGTATTTCGAAACGAGGATATCCGCCAGCAAGCTTGGATGGGCAATGCTTCGCTCGATCGGAAGGCCGGGCATCGGCGGCTGCCTGATGGTGCTGCAGCATGGGCAAACGAATTTGCGCCGGATCGTGCGAACGACTTTGAACGCCGCTGCGACCCGGGCGAGTTGCTCGGACACGTCCTCACCGAGCACCTGCATCTGTTGACCGCAGTCCGGGCAACTCGATTCGGGCTCGAGCACATGATCCTCACGCGCGAGGTGCGCAGCCAGTGCTTGCCTCGAAGCCGCTTCGTCCGTCGTTGCATTGGAGGAGGAAGCGTTTGCGCCTCGAGCTTGTGCACGCTCCACGTCTGCAACGCCGCGTCCGGCGGCCAGATCCTCGAGTTGGGTCTCGAGGGTCTCGATCTGCCGCTGCAACTGTTCGGACTTACGGCCGAACTGCATGCGCCGAAGTTTGTCGATCTGCGCCTTAAGCTGCTCGATCTCGACATCGCGTTCAGCAAGCAGACTACGGGCCTCGACCAGCAAGGCCTTCAACAATTCGACATCGTCTGGAAGATCGGCGCCGTTCGACATACGCCGTAGTTTACGAGTCTGCGGCGCGGTTTACAACATCGATAACGCGGCGGTACGACGGGGCTGTCGCCAATCGATGCCCTCGAGAAGCATCGACAGTTGTGCTGAACTCAGATGGACCTTCCCGCCGTCGGCCTGGGGCCAGATAAAACGGCCCCGCTCAAGCCGCTTCGCGAGAAGCCAGACTCCGTCCTCCGTTGCCCAGAGGATTTTTACGAGGTCGCCTCGGCGGCCCCGGAAGATGTAGACGTTGCCTCCCAGCGGATTCTCTTCAAGCGCCGTTTGTACCTTTGCGGCCAGTCCCTGGAACCCACAGCGCATATCGGTCACGCCTGCAGCGATCCAGATGCGCGTACCAACCGGCAGGGAGATCATGATCGCAGACTGCCCAGCACGGTACGCAGCATGTCAGCGTCGACCAGGCCGTCTACCTTAACCACCGCACGGCCGATGCGGATCTCGATCGTGCCCCCAGGAGACGCCGGCTTCATATCTGGCGCTTGCGGAACCCCCGAAGATGACGCAACGACCTGCGTCAGCGCGTCACTCAGCAGTACGACCGGGAGGAGGCTGGTAGACGGAGCTTGCTGCTCGGCAAGATATCGCCGCCGCCAGGTGTACAACATGTTCGCGTTGATGCCATTCTCACGGGCCAGTCTTGCGACCGAGACGCCCGGCTCACACGCTGCTGCCGCCAGCCGGTCCCGAAGCTCCCGCGGGTAATTCGGACGGCCTGCTCGACTTCCATGCTTCTTCTCTGGAGACTCTGACAAAGTGGTGTCCATCAAATCGGAAATGATGGGCATCACTTTGATGTGTATCGCAGCAACCGCCTACGACGGTGGGGACGAGCCGCTTACGTAAGCAACGAGAACACCTTAGAAAAAGCCGCCAAGCCCCGTCCTGTCGAGGCTTGGCGGCTTGGTCGTCGTCAGCTTTTCTCTGCAGGCCCCCCATCAATCGGTTAAAAATGAGCCTTCGTCGTCGTCATCGGTGACTAGGGTCGGGAATGCCGAACTGATTGCTGGAGCCGGGGCGTCCGAACCCGACTTGTCAAATGCACGTTCAAACTGTTGAACGTCAGCGTGGTCGAGCGCCGCTTTGGCGGTCTGCCTCGTCCCCTTGGCTGGCCCCTTCGCTCTGCCAAGTCGTCTATCGTTCGCTTCTTTGAGAATTTTTTCCTGCGCCGCGGAGACCACCGCAGCTGAGGTGCGCTTGGCGTTGTCAATGGCCTTCTGCGCGTGCGCCAAGGCAGACTGGAAGTTCGCGTTGTTGATGCGATTGATGAAGTCGTGCTGCCACTTGAAGGAATCGGGATAGCCGAGCGTCGTTTGCTCTGTAGCCTGGAGTGCGCGGAGGTTGCCGGCCGGGTCGTCCCACAAGAGATGAAGCGGCGCGTTTGCCACTGAGTACACCGTGATGGCGAATTCCTCGGTTGGCCGCACGATTTTGTGGTGCCTCGCCACCGCTTTCAACAATGGAGACGAGAACTGCCGCTTGTTGAGCGTGACAATCCCGTCCGTAGCGGTCAAGACGAGCCTGTCGTTGAGCTGCCGGAAAATCTTTTCTTCCGGCCAATCTTCCGCAAAGTCACCACCCCGCAGCTGCTTGTTATATGTGTAGATTGCTATGGGAGTCGGTTTAATGTTCTTTTTGACCATGTCCTCCGTCATCAGGTGCTTCACGGGCATCGACGTATTCCGAATGTAGATTGCTGTGAGCAGTGCGGCCATGAACACTTCCAATGGGACGGCCTGCTTTTTCGCGTTCTTCCTTCGCTCACGGTCACGGTCATCATCGCCTTTGGTGTAAGTGGAGCCAAGGATGTTTGATAAAGCCTCCTGGAACCAGTTCATCCCACCCTCGGCATGCCCTTTCGCTTGAGGGTCTCCAGGCCGGGCAAATTTCATATCACCGTTCAGCCTATCTACCGCTGCCATCTGCGTGGCCTCAGACATGCCAGGCCCGCGGTCGACGAAAACTACAGCTGCTTGACCATACGCCATACCCGGAAGCAGATGCGGTACATTCCATCGAATCAGCTCGCGTTCCTTCGGCGTGTAGGCTGAGAACAGACAGCGTCGATAACAGTCGCCATTCTCGTACCCATACGTGACATACCAACCGAGGATAAAGTCGCTCCCGCGGTCAATTGCAAGAAGGACTGTCGGTTTTCCGGCTCCGTCAATGTAAATCTCGTTTTCGCCATATCGAAGAAAATTCTCAGCAATGGTCGCATCGAGGTCCAGCACGTTCAGGTCGCCGTTCGCGAGTAACGTTGCGGAGCCACCAGCCAAGACGCGACGTCCGCCCGGTTCGTTGCTGCGCGTTGCGGCCCTTTCGTCTCTCGCCTTTCTGAGCACCGGCCGACCCAAGTCCTTCATATAACTATCGCGCGGCAGCTTTCGGTTTGCCGGATACGCCCGCATTACCCCGGATGCGTCGCGATTGAACGCCACTTGAATGAGCTTGAAGCGGTCGAGGATGACGCCGAGAGAGTCGTCAGTACGCAGACCTTCCGCGCGGACGAATTTCTGCCATTTAGAATGCAAGGCGGCCGAGCATGTGTGGCGCCGATAACGTGTATCAGGGTCGATGAGTTCCGCATCCGTCGGCCTACCACGAGGTCGCAGATTCCCACCTTCGTCTCTCAGTTCTGGCTTTGGCTCACCTGGTGCTCCTTTGAGCCAGTGGTGAATCATGTTGGCGTAGGGATGTCCGCCGTAGAAGAGGTCGTATTCCAACCAGTTCTCAATTGTTTTCTTCGATGTTTCGAACGCAACGACCGCGTCTTTCACCGCTTCGCTGTATGCTCTCTTTGACCAAATCCAGTCCGGTCCATGTCGCTCGTTGACGTAAGCAATGACATCCCGTTTCACAGCAAGAAGCTCGTCGCACTCAATCTCGCCTTTGCTTTCCGCAACCGTAGCGACCTTCATTTGTATCGGGATGCCGCGCTCTTCCACCCGTGTCAACCGCTTCGCCTCAATCCACTTCAGAGCGTCGCACTTCTTCCATGCCTTCCGGAGGAGAGTTGTCTTCGGCGGACTGTGCAACTTGAGCCCCCCGTCTTTTTGCTGCTTCCCAATCTCCATCACATAGATATGCGTGGGCGAACTAGCTATGTAACGATAGACTGTGCTCGGTCGACCAGCTGTGCTTTTGACTAGGTTTTCGTTGCGAGAGAACTTAATGTCGTCGATTTCCATTTCGGCTCCTTGCAGGGCGAGCGACTCAGGTTGAGCGGGACCGTCGATGGAGAGGCGCAGCAGGCACCCGTCATTTCAGCAGCATCATCGGCTTATCGCGATGCACCTCGTAGAAATGGTTCCATCTCAGGTATCCAAGGAAGTGGGCTATGCCAAAGATTTTGTAGGCGGTACGCTGTTCCCAGCCATGTCGTTTCCCCACCATGGTTAGAACTCTGTTTAGCGTTCCTTTGGCGGTGGTCGCCAACAAAGCACGGGCAAGCTCTGCCGCCGGAAGCACGTAATCTTCGATGTTAATGGTATGCAGCATGTACGACAGGAGACGTCGATGGTTTATATGCTCGACAGGCGTAACGTCGAATTCCGTCATGATTTCATGCGAACAACCCCATGTCGAATTGTCCCTTGCTTCGCGCATATGGCGCGACTCGACGTCTGGCTCATCCAAAAGGGCGGCAGGCTTTCCCGAGACTGCGTGATAGACTCGGAAAGGACAACCCGGAATTTGCAAGGTAAGCATGAAGTCAATGGTCATGATGCTGCTCCTTGGCAGTCGCTTCCCCGACATCAAGTAACGCTCGAACTTCTCAAAGTCCAATGATGGATATTGGGTTCTGATTTCGACAACGAATGGGCACATGTCGAAGAACCGGAGTAGCTTTTCCTCAAGGTGCGAGTGGCACCAAGTACGTCCGCCGGCCTTTCTGCTGAAATATGCCCCGGCTATTCCTAACTTGCTCGCACAAGCTTTTTTCCAACACCGAAACTCTCCAGCGCTGCTGATGCCTTGAGGGTCATGAGGAGGGAGTACGATTGGCCACTTCAGAATAGGTCGTCCGCGAAGCAATCTTAGATGCAAAGCACCTTCGTCCGGCCCGAATATCAGCGTTTCGGTTGACGATGTTTCGAGCGCTGTCCTCTTCGCCTCTGCTCTGGAAAAAGGTAAGAATGAGCAGTCACCGATTGGATTGACCGCTTCAGCCATTGCTTGGCCATCGCGATGCGGTTGCGGCATAGCTTTCCCTCCGATGAACGATAGGTTTTCTCGTCGCAGTAACGAGAACTTGCCTGTATCGAGCGTGCAATTCCACAAAGGATTGGGACCAATCTCTCGTAGTAACTTTCCACCGTATCCTTGCAATTTCTTATTGCATCTCTAACTTCTTTGCTCCCCCGGTCACTTGCTTTTAAAAATAGCCCTTCGAGAAGAAATGATGACGTTATCTTTAGACCGGGAAATTCGGCAAGCAGGAAGGCTCTGCGAGCGTAGACGTGTTCAATCCGCTTTTCGACGTCCACCTTCCACAAAGTCGGCTTGCTCCGCGGAATCGCAGCGCAGAGATATTCCTTGTCAAAGAGTTTCAAAAAAGCAAAAAAACGATTTGTTTTTTTTGACACGGCTAGACTCGTTCGCGTAATGTCTGGCCTCTCCTTCAAAATTTCCCGCAACCACTGACGAGCTTCTTGCTTATAGGAAACACGCTGCTCCTCGGTAAGCTCTAAGAAATGCTCCTTATAGGCTGTCATTGAAAGCGTCTTCATGTAACCCTTCATATACTCTTGGGCTCTAGTCCTAGGTTGCTCTGTTTGGGCTCTAGTCCTAACTTGTTCTGCTTTCATGCACTCCGCGCCGTCAACAGTCGGGGTAGGCTTGCCCAACTGTAGCTCATCAAGGTCTGCTTTCGTTGATTCCTCGTATCCTTGCCAACTGCAAAAAACCGCGTAGGCTGCGCCTATGTTAACCAGTGGCTCGATGGTCGGTATTCCTCCAGAATCCGCGATGAATCTCGCCTGAGCCGCAGGCCCTAAGCGAATTTTTGTCAGATATTCAACGCCTAGTTTGTCGTGCAACATCTCGTTGAAAATCGCGGCGGGAGAATTCCCGCCGACAGCATTTTGGGTACATTGGTCTCTTACTCTTTGTGCGAAGGCGCCGTTCATAGTGCGTGGACGGAATTCTCCGGTGAGCAATTGCTGCACCATTTTCGCGATGGAAAGCTCCGCCTTTAGATGCGTCTTCGAAAGATTTCGTACTGCTCGCAATCGTCCACCACAGTGGCATCGATGACCCGGCTGCCACGGCACACGACTCGTCATGTGATTCTTTGTCTCACATCCAGCACAGAGCGTCAGAAATGTCGATGCATGCGTCGGGCACACATCGATGCCCGGCATCAAAGCTAGCCTATGCCAATAAGCATATCCGTACGTCTTCATGTCTTGCTCGATGCACTCAGAGCACACCTTCAAGCGTCCTTTGAACCTTGGGCTCGACCGAGACCGCCTGTGGAGGTGGACACGAGCGTCTACCAAGTTACGTGCATCTTCCTCGTTCCTAAAAGCGACATCGACAGAAGTTCGAGTATGGTTATCCAAAGTCTCCCTGATAGATGGCAAGGCCATCCAGAAGGCGTCAACAACTGCACTAACATTTTTAGGGCTAAACCAGCTATTCACGTCGCTTCTCATACCCCACAGTGCTCTCACAATTCTTGCATCGGGAGCCGCGCGAGCAGTCGATACTTGATTCAGAAAGCCGATAAAATCTTCTTCCTCGGCGATGTTTCGAATGTAAAGATAGGAACTTTCGGCAGACGATGTCAAACCAACCTCCTTTGTTGGCTCACCCCTTTTGAGCATGCCACCCTAGATAACGATTTACCGTTTCCTTCCGCAGCCGGGCTTTTCTGGCGATGGCCCAGTTGTGCTTGCCGCGACGGCATACCCGTGGGATTGCCCAGCTAACTCGGCGGGCCACGAAAGCTTGCGATGGCTCGCCCTCGCTCGACATTGAGAGTCGAAGTCGACCACGGACGAATGCGTACTCCGACACGCCAAGCTCGCGGCGAATCCGATAAAGGGACTTCCTCAACGGCGGGTGTTCATCCCCGACGCACGCTGACTCAGCAGCGCGCACGGACTCCGAAAAAGTCCGCAACACTGCCTGTGGATGTTGGACGATTCGATGGTAGACCTTCTGCACCTTCAGGCTTCCCGTGTTTTCCCGTAGCCAATCGGGCGCGTTACGATTGAGCCGGGCCCAAGTCGGGGGAACCAGCTTGCGAAGACCGGTTGCAGAGAGTGTCGGATGCTCTGCGCGCGCCAGGAGCCATCGAGCCTTCGCAGCTTCAGTGCGCGCAACCGTCGCTTTCCGACGTGGCAGGATACCGTCCTTCTGAGAAGCGAGAATGCGATAGACCGTGGATATGGATACTTGAAACCTAACTTGGACCGTCTTTGGTAATTCTCCTCGTGCTAACGCATCACCTATGGCCTTCTGCATCGAGGCATCTATGAACTTAGGCCTCCACGATGCATCAATCCCGTACCGCTTGCACAGAGTGCATATCCGATGAGTGGTTAGCGAAAGAGCAGCCGCCGTCTTCGTTACCGTCCCGTGCTTGAGCATAAGGACTCGAAGTTCATCAGCTGATGGTTCGGGCCGTAGCTGGCGTCGCTCTGTTCGCGGTGCACTCTTTTTCATCTCACAGGCACTGGCAAACCACGCGAATAGAATGCACCACACCGGATGCACGGCTCGTGTATCACGTAGAAGGTTGTGCAACGCGTTTTCGACCAGTGGTTCGCTTTGGACCAAGAACTGCAGCCGCAAATCTGAGAATGCACCCGAGAAAAACCTGGTGAATTCAGTCAACAAACTTGAAAGTTGGAGACGTCCGCCGTTGCTAATCCATCCAGCGAGATGAAGCGCTTCGGCAACAGCCTCCTTCCTGAATGCGGAAACTGTAGCAGGAACCTCCATACTTTCGTTGACGCGCTTCGCGAACTCACCACTCATCGACCGTTGATATGGTGTGGGTCGTCCTCGGCATCCTTGGTCGAAGAGAAACATTTGTCCGTTTGCTGGCTTCAAGTCACATCCGTGCATGCCGCAGACATCCACAAATGGTGCTCCGGTTCTGCGATGAACGTACGAGAATCCGTTCATTCTAATTTGAACCTCCTCGCACTCGGGACACGTGAGGTACTCGCGCTCAGACACACTGAACAGAAGTGGTAAGCGCGTCAATCGCACGGGCCCGGGAAGAATTTCAAAGACTCGTTCGAACTGTTGACGATGTTTATCTGGGGGAAGACCACAGCAGTAGTATTCGATAGCAAGATGATTTCGCGCGATGTCCTCAAGGTCGCCGTAGAGATAGCCAACTACCCGATGAAAATTACGAAGCCCGTTCGGCATACTGTCGAGACCGGGCGCACGCTCAAGCAACGATTTGCAGACGACCTCCAATCGACGCCCAGACTCGCTCTGACTCAGCTTGGCGAGATAGTCGTTGACGACCTGACCGACAGGAAATGGCGGCGCCATCAAAGCAAACTTTTCGACCGGTTGCATAGCTAACCTCTTGTGAGTAGCTCCCTGTATTTTTTAGTGTCGAGCAACGACTTGGGAAAGTGGTCGATGTAGTTGAAGAAGTCTTTGTCATCAGCGATGGTCTTCCTTTCCATCGACTCGGTAACCACTTGCCTTGCGGAGAGCTGACGATTTAACCGCCGCCTGGCAATTTTCGCGAGTTCTTCGTACGTTAGTGCGGTAACCAAGTTAGGCTTTTTAATCAACTCGATATGCAAGTCTTCAAAGACTTGGACCAACCAACCCAACCGTCCGAGTGTCAGCTGATACATCCAAAGCGGGAGTTGCGATGGCATCGGCGTTCCAGAAGGAAGCGTCGCAGCTCTCCAGAACCATAAGACCACCGTGTAAAACCGGCTCTTCTTATCAAGGTTTCCTTCTTTATCCAAAGGGGATTGCAACGGACCGAGGCTGAGGGTCTGACCGCTGAAGAAATTCGAAGAATCACTACCTGCCAACTCCACGCAATTCATAAAGGCGGGAGTTCCCGCAAGCATCACCACAATCCCAGACCCATGCTGTAGGCGGACAAGGAGCTTCAATATCTCCTGCGGCTCGCCAGACAAACGATGGAAACTCGCTCCGTCGATGACAAGGATGCCCACATTCACTAGCAAACAAAGGGAGATAACAGCATTGAGAGAATCATTGCCTTCCACCTCGGGAAATACGCCGGTCGGGGTATCAATTCGCCCAATATGCGCCTCGATTTTGTAACGGATTTCTCTGAGTAGACCCGCGCGCGTACCGCATTCAGGATAGGAGATGAACAAGCACGGGATGACGCTCATCAGGCCCGGTTCTTTGCCGGTTCCGTAGAAGCTAAACGCGCCTTCGAAGGCTTGGACGAGGCGCGCCACGTACGCCGACTTTCCGCACAAGGATGGACCTTCGACCGTGAAGAACGCACCCCTGAGAAGTTGCAGCGATGGGGGAAGTGGGTGTAATCGCCCACCCCTGAGCACTTTGTCCAAGCCAAAGAAGAACTCGCGATAGTCCGCGTCTTCGAAATTGCGTCTTGTCATCGAATGACAGACCTTGGCGAACACGGATTCTGTAAAAGTGACTGTTTTTTCGTCGGCGACGAACGACTGCGTGAAGAGAGCCATAGCGTTCAATTTAATGGCGCTCGGCGCGGTCTTGAGCCTCTCTTCATCAGGTACACCGCGGTGAGAGAGCAGTTGCTTTACTTCGTCGGCGGGGCGGATTCGAAGAAGCTCTTGCCATCGTCGCCGAGATGCCTCTCGCAGTTCTGCCACGTTCCTCGTAACCGCAAGGGCCTTCGACGATGACGTGGGGACGTCGATTGCCACATCTTCAACAACGCCCTCCGTAGTTTCTGAACTCATTCTTGCTGTTTCTCCAAATAGCAAGCCATAAGAGGCAAATCGATGGCACGCAATCAAGAATCTGTGAACACGTTATCTCCGCAGACGTTCACAAGGGATTGTGATTCGATATTCTTAGATAACGCATGCATGAAGTGCTCCTGAATTACCGAAGAAATTGGCAACATCAGTCTTGATGGCGCAAGACATCCACAGCCTTCAAAATTTGAAGCGCATGCTTTGTCCCAACGACCGCCCATTAGCAATTTTTCGATGTCAGACGGGCTATTCAAAAACCAGCTGCTCACTCAGTCGGCGTGGCGAATAACAAATCCTTTGCAGGATGGAATTATTGCGAGCGCGCCTAAAAACCGCTTTATTTCATCCCAACCGGGCTGATTGAGCAGGCCGTCGACCACTTAATGTGGAGCGGTAACTGTCGGTAAAGGTCAGCTGACCGAAAATACTGATTGAAGTTTGGGATGACGGCGCTGGCTTGCATCGCGTATGAGGGTCAAGTACGCACTTGATGCACATCGTTCGGCGATGAGGTGATGAAAGCACTCGGACGATTTCGACGACATAGGTCAATTCTCCCACGCGCCCTATGCTGTGCGCGCAGTTCGTTTGAAGACGTCTTCCTGGTGAGAGTCTCATCGCCCATTCAGCGAAAGAACCCTCCCCTTGGGAGACACCCATCGGCAAGACAGAATCCGCTTGCCACCAAACTTTGCGAGTTGACCGACCGCTTAAAGGGCGGTTGCCTCGCGGACCACTACTTCGAATCTGCGCCAAAAACGATTAATACACCGCTTCTGGCTCACCTGTTACTTGGCATTTCCTGCTTGCTCAACATAATAACGACCAAACAAAATTCGTCAATAGAATTTTTTCGAAAATTTTAAATTCCATTTCACGCTATATTATTTTCTTTAGACAATTAAATTCATTTCTCTATTTCACGCTATATTGCAAGCCGGTAATCGCGGGCGGCATTATGGAGTGGATTATCAATTAACAGAATTTATTTCATGCGGTTCAAGCAAATCTCGCAATCGTCTCCAGTCCTCGCTTGTCGCGGCTTCGAGCCCCGAGGAAACAATAATGGCCCGGTCCCGGAATGGCACTGGTACGCAGCGAGCGTCATGTTCCAAAACGACTAGCTGGCCCGCTTGCCTTCGTTCAGCATCTGCAGAAAGCCAGGCGCATCGGCCACATTGCTGTGAAAGCTGGCGACAGCGAATGAGTCGATTACCATGTATCGTGGCACCGACTATGTGAGAGCAGAACAGAGTCGGGAAGAGCTGTAAGAGGGCGCGGAATCCCAATTCAAGAACGAGCCGTGAGTTGAGGACGACATCGGTCTGCCTGTTAAGCGCGAGCAACTCGGCGAGGCGAGCAACGTGCGGACTGTCCTTGAGTATGCGGAATTCACTGCTACGCAGCTGGGACCGCGTTACGCTTCGCGACAGGAGAACACCTTCCACAGCGAGGTAGAGGATGATGCGCGGGGTCATGGGAACCCCCTTTCAAAAGTATGCGTGTGAGCACACGCGCGCCGGCGATATACTCTGTAATGCGCACAGGGCTATCTCCAGCAAGTGGGGCAGGCGCTCGGTTCGGCGATTGTTCTGCTGTTAACCCCTCGGACGAGTGCGAAATATTTCGCACTTGAAGGTTAGTTCGCGATTTTCGAATTTCAAGGACTTTTTCCGATGCGAGGACTCGTCGATGAGTGAAGCCGACACTCCTTGGGCTCGACTTGCATCACGTGTCACGCGCGTAGCGTTGACTCGCAAGGATACGACGTACGGGTCGCTGGTAGAGGCGTTGACGACCGACGGTGAGCCTGGTGGCGATAGGGCAATAGTCTCACGCATCTCCCGTGGGACGCTCAAGCTGAGCCTTTTCCTCCACATTATGTCCGTGACTGGAATCCGTCCGCCTGAACGATGGGCGGACGCGCTTCGTCTCAAGGAGGACTGGGACGTTAAGGCTAGCGCCGTTGCGTCGGCCGAAATGAATCGCCAGCCGTCTGAACTTGCTAACGACTTCACAGCCGGCCTATCGCGGCTGGGGACAATCATGTCGGCGAAGACTCTCGACGTCCAGATTCAAACGGGCACCTTGCAGCTCAGTCTCTTCCTTCAATTGCTGTACTTGTTGAACTCCAACTCGCTTGACCGATTCATTGACCAAGACGACCTTGCTGAGGCTGCCAAAGGCGTATCACGGGTCTAGCTCGGTCACTGCACCGGACGTGGTTGCAGATTTTTCCCCATGTACTAGACTCAATTTGTGCGAAAAATTTCGCACTTTCGATGGCCACAATCAAGTAGAACCATAACGTGGTCTGGCGTTGTCCTGCCTCTATGGGCGGCAAGTTCGCTCCATGGCCCGGCAACCGGAGAGGTCCCCAATGTCCATAAGTGCGTGTGACGCCTGCGTGTAGACCGGTTCGGTCGAATCGGCGACTTTACGTCGAGCGCACATCGACGAGGTGACAACATTGTCAATGCTTCGACAAGTGCATCGAATCTGACACTGCGTGCTTTGAGCTGTTTATTCGACATTGCGTCTCCCTAATGTGCGAGAAGTGGAGGAAGTTATGCCTGTCTGGAGCGTTGCAGGTATCAGCGCCGAGCCAGAATTGTCAATTTCTGAATGGCAAATCCTAGAGACCCAACTTGGCTCTAGGCATTTTGTCGGTATCGACGTGCGTGATTGCACAGGGCGAGTGAGCACAGCCATCCAACAGTTCGACTCGACCGCTCTACGGGGAGTTACTTCATCCGGTCGCGTGTATCAACTGGTCGGCTCCCAAGGGTGCTCATCGAACGGCCAATACATCTGGGAGCGCTGGTGCATCGTCAACGGCATAACTTCATATACCGACGTCACAGCTGATGTGCTCGTGGAGGGAAAGATATGACAACGGCAGCGGAACGCACGAAAGCTGTGGTCGACACGCGCGACTTTCTGCAAATGCTAAGCGCTTCAGAAGAAGTCACAATTCGCGGCTTGGTGCAATCAGTCGCAATTGGCCTTCTCAGGCACTACCCCTTGAACGTTGACTTGGCCGCGTCAGCGAGCGCGCTTCCGGGAGTCTGGGCGCAGCCGACCGTCGAGCGACCTCACGAACTGACAGCGTGCGCTCGCGTCGTTCCGTTGTTCGCGACTCCCACCGACGAATAGCGTATCGAGCGAGGATGACCATGCCGCGCCGTCAAAACAACCCAACAAGTGAACCTTCCTCCCCTGATGCCCACGTGCTGCAGCTTTTGCAGAGCGCTGCGATTGCATTAACCCTGTTCGACCCGGTCGGAGCCCGAGAGCTTTTTAAACTTCCGGATGCCGAAATCGGGCGGCGGTTCAAACGTGCGCTGGTAAGAGTTGCGGGGCTAGCCACGGTGTTGAACATAGAACAACGTTCGATTCGTGAAGAAAGCGCGCAACGGCGGGAGGACCTCCGGTCAAATCAAGGAGAGTCGACGCCGGCACGCCTGATTGCCAACGCAAAACTACTGCACAAGTCTCATTTCTGTGCGGCCATAGGGTTCACCCCCCAAAAGGTCGATAAAGAAGTCGCTGCTCAGCGCATCTTCAGTGTCGACATCGAAGATGAACCGTATTTCCCAGCATTCTTCCTGGTTGAGCAAATGCGCCGAAAGGACCTAGCGAAGGTTGTGCGAACGCTTGGTGATTTGACAGGCTGGAGCAAGTGGAATTTTTTCACAACGCCCAATGGTGCGCTGGATGACCTGACACCGTTGCAAGCACTCTTCTATGGCGACAGGAAGCAAGTGTTGCGCATCGCTGCGGAGTTCGCCAAGCGGTGAGGAATTCCTCGTCGGCAAAGTATGCTGCAGTCAAGCACGGATAGATGCGATGGAAGCAATCTGGCAATTCGCTCTCAAGTTTCCGGCATTACTGGTCGTGCCAGCATGCGGCTTCGTACTCAGCTTGGTTATGCTGCGCATCAAAAAAGCGATTCGTGAACGAAGATTTTTTTGATGCGCACCTACCATAAAACGCGCCCATCGTTCCCTCAAAATCAGCAGAGGTAGAGAAGAACTCGGATAACAATCTTGACCTGGAGATTGCGCTTCGCAAGTTTCATGAAGTGGGCCTATGCCGCAGTGAAACCGCCAGATGTTCTCTATCACGGCACCGCCTGGAACAACTGGACGAGTATCGCCGTTGAAGGGTTGAAGGCTCAAACTAGGCACGCCGTCAATTTGAGCACGGACGTCGACACGGCAACGCGGGTAGGTGCACGACATGGTAGACCATTGGTACTGGTCGTCGATGGCGCGCAGATGCATGCCGACGGGTATGCCTTCTCGCGCTCGGAAAACGGCGTATGGCTTACTGAGCTAGTGCTGGCGGCATACCTCGCTCCGCTTGGGCCACACGAGAACCTGCCGACATCATGAAGGTGTGCGCTCGCGTCAAATCTCTCACAACTCAACGCAGGCAAAGGCGCGAGCTGAATCGTCAGCATGCTGATGAGCTGCTAATCGCTGATGCCATTGCTGGGCTCAACGGTTTGAAGAGCGCACGCGTAAATAACGAGACCGAATTTCGCCGACGGTTTCGATGATGAATGTGCCTAGGCAGCCTGGAGAGTTACCGCATCGCTGCTGCAGCGAGCGTCTTCGATGACCTGCATGAGTGCCTCGCAGGAGAACGGCTTCTGCAGACAGACATCGAAGAGCCGGGCAAAGTCGCCTTGGCTGTCCGCGTCTCCCGTCATCGAGACAAGAAAAGCCCTGGAGCGAATCGGCGTTTCCTTCAGCGACCGTGCGACCACACTGCCTTTGATGTCGGGCAGGTTCTCGTCAAGGAACGTGATTTCAAAAGTGCCGGTACGAAGCAGCGCGAGCGCGGTTTCGCCATCGTAGGCCACAACAGCATGGTGGCCATAGCAGTCCAGCAGGAAAGCGAGACTGTCCGCAACAGACTCATTGTCGTCAACGACGAGCACGTTCATTCAATATTTCCAATTACGAGAAGTTCGCGGCGCTGCCAAGAATTCTTCTTATGTAATATGTATTATTAAATGATTAAATGGCCTAGCCTGTCCGGTCAGATTTACGGACTAATACCTAAGTATAACCACCAATCCCTTCAAGAGTCACTTAAATACGAACGGTCGGCTCAAGGGCTGCGAAGGGTCTCGAAGCCTGGTCGAAGAAAAGCGCTGGGGGGCAGATGACAAGCGCGTGCAGTGTACATGTCTGCGCATTCGCCCACTGAGCTCAGGAAGCACGCGCGAAGTTTGCCGTGGGACCGCGGTTGTTACGACCGCCCGGCGGGCACCCGTCGCGTTCAGTGCAGAGACCCATGACGTGCGCCGCCGCCCCAATAATGGCCACCGCCACCGCCGCCCCAGCCGCCACCGCCACCGCGCCATCGGTACCCGTGGCCAGTCCAGCCGCCTCCCTGCCCGTGGCCCCAATAGCCGTGGCCGCCCCAGCCTCCATGGCCCCAGTGACCATGATGGCCTCCACCGTAACAGCAGCCGCCCCAATAGCCGAAGCTCAGTGACACCGAAGGTCCCCACCACGGCCAGCCGTAGTACGGATACGGGACGGGGTAATACGCAGGCTCGACGAAGACCGGTGCGGCGGTTGCGATATAGGTGTTCGTCGATGCAGTCGCATCGGACGCTGTGCCGGATGCGGCTGCATCGGGCATCGTGAACGGATATGGCTGCGTCACCGCTGTCGGCACGTCATCATATGGAACGTAGCCATAGGGCGCGTAGTAATAGCAACCGGACAAACCTGCGGACAGCGCCACCACCGCAACGGCGCTGCGTGCGCGCGACGCTGCATCAAGCGCTTTCATGACCTGCTCCTTGCTGCGCGACCCGCGTGCCGCGCGCTCTCTTACAACAAGCTTATATCAGCAAGGCCGGTGCCGCCTTCCGTACGCGCCATAACCGCTGCGTCTCCGCACCTGTATTAACTTTGCATGAACAATCTTGCACCGGCGCATGCCGACGTCACGATAGTCCGGTCGAAATTGCCGAACTAGAATTGACGTGGACTGGCGTTTTTCTTACAACGAACCTTCACTCCGCAAGAGGGTGGCATGCCCAGGATGTCAGATTCAGACGCCGTAAATCGGGTCCAACGCGCCGGCACGCTTGTGACCGAGGAATTCGACGCGCGTCGACGCCGGGCTCCGGACTTTGCTGCCGAAAACGAGGCCCTGCATGGTCTCGCCCAGACGCTGAACGCAGCGGATGGCGTGATGCTCCAGACGCTCGTCGACACCGCGCTGAAGTTGTGCAACGCCGGCAGCGCCGGCATCAGCCTGCGCGAGCGTGATGCGAGCCTACCTCATACCTTCCGCTGGGTGGCGCTCTCGGGTCACTGTGCAGACCTCGTCGGACACCTGCTTCCGCCCGATAACAGCCCGGCGGGCGTCACGCTTCAACTGGGCTCGCCCCAGCTGTTTGCATTCCCCAAACGCCAGTTCGATTGCCTTGCCCCCATCACGCACGAGGTCACAGAAGAACTGGTCGTGCCCGTCCCCGGCACGCCCGAGCCCTGGGGCGCGCTCTGGGTCATGTCTTATGATGAGCACCTTCACTTTGACAGCGAACACCGCCGCATCCTGACGAGTCTTGCAAACTTCACGTGTGCCGCCCTGACTATCCGGCAGGCGAAAGCCGACGCAGAAGCGCGCGCTGAGGAAGCGGAAGCCGCGAGGAATGCGCTCGCTGTAGTCGAGGCTCATCAGGTCGACTTCATCGCGACGCTCGGTCACGAACTGCGAAATCCGCTCGGTCCGATTGACAGCGCGCTCGCGGCGGCGCAAAAGTTGGCAGCCGGCAACCCCTCCGTGCTATCGGCGCTGGCGCTCGCCAACAGGCAGGTGCGGCAACTGAAGCGCCTCGTGAGTGACCTGCTTGACGCATCGCGGATACGGCACGGCAAGCTGTCTGTCCGCCACGCCTACGGACTACTCGGCGACATCGTCAAGGACGCGATGGCCGCCGTCACGGACGAGGCAGAGCGACGTCACCAACAGCTACAGGTGACGCTGCCGGAGTACCCGGTGACGGTCTTTGCAGATGCTGCCCGTCTGACCCAGGTCGTCTCAAACCTGCTGTCGAACGCCGTGAAGTACACGCCATCAGGAGGTGAAATCAGGCTACGGGTGGATGCTCCCGACCCGAATACGATACCCGCGCACGATTCGACGCCGAGGGACGCAATCGTCACCTTGCGGGACAACGGCATGGGTATCGCGCCGGGCATGCTACCGCACGTCTTCGACATGTTCGCCCAATCACCGTCCGCGCGAACGCGTTCAGACGGCGGGCTGGGCATTGGCCTGTCGGTCGTCAGATACCTGGTCAACGCCCATAGGGGCGAGATTGCAGTTGTCAGCGAGGGTGAGGGCAACGGTACGGAAGTCACGGTACGGCTGCCTATCGTGTGCAGAAGTCAGCTCGACCACGCGGCGGCGACCACGCACGGCATGTCCCCAGCTCGCATCCTGCTGGTAGACGACAATGCAGATGCCACCGAGGCACTCGCGATGTTGTTGACGCTCGACGGTCATGAGGTCAGACGTGCGCAGTCCGGACCGGAGGCGCTCTCGATAGTCGAGTCGTTCACGCCCGACATTGCACTCATTGACATCAACATGCCCGGCATGGACGGGCATGAACTGGCACGCCGACTGCGCGAGCATGCGCAATGCTCATCGACCCGTCTGGTGGCACTGACCGGTTACGCAGGGACAATGCCGGATTCCACCGCCATTGAGAGCGGATTCGACCACCGTCTCATCAAGCCGCCCTCGCTCGAGGACCTCGCGTATGTCTTGCGTGGTTAGCTTGACCACCAATGCAGGAGCAAGGGCTGCGTGACAGTATACTGTGGCACCGTGACGCGTCGCCCGATTTCGGACCTAAGCGACCACACGTCTTCATCGCATTTGTGAACTCCAAGCTCGCGACCAGGCATGCCAAGCATTGCATCATTGGCCCTGCAATGCATCGGCTGACAATCAGCCAATGATTTCAGCGACGTTGCCCTCGGTGTTTTCAGTGCGCGTGGTCTGCATTGCGGAGCGACGTGCACACCGTTATCACGAACTTGATAGGGCTTCGGCGGCGAAAACCGCATCTTGCCCTCACCGGAAGGCGTCGACCAGGAAACTAGCCTTTCCCGCAGCGCTCGTGCTGCGGCAACACTACTAACCTTCGGATTCCTGAGCGCATTTCCAGCTATTTGGTGAATTTGTTGCGTCTTTAGCCTCTCGGAATTGCAGCGCTCATAAAGCGCGTACTGCGCTAATCCATCCACGCATCGTAGTTGCCAGTTTGCCGGACAACTGCAAGCAACGAATCGCGCCTGCGGTCGTGACAACATCCGTCCTCGACGTCCTTGGTCCGTGAAGGCAGGCCACAGCACATCTGAGTCAGCCAGCACAGCATGAGCCTGACTGCTGCATTGGAGGGCATCTGTTGGTGCCATATGAGCAGTACACACAGCAATCGCCGGGCTTTGGCCTCAGCACCGTCCTGCAGTGCTCGCATTCGTAAAACCACACGCAGGCATCTATGGGCATTGTCTCGTCTTGCTGATGCCCGCACGCCGGGCAAGTGATGATGGAATTCAGCACAACCGCGCTCATCATTGCTCCCTCTCGAGATGAGATGGATAGCCCGCGTCAGCTGTGGCCTTCGTCAATGCGCCGACCGTAGTCTGCTTTGGGTCAAATATCACCTCCGCGCGTTTGGTCGCGAAGTCGACCTTGGCCGTAGCCACGCCCGGTACCTTCTCAATCGCTTTGCGAACCGTAATCGGACACACCGCGCAATCCATGTTTGTGACGTCAAGGGTGACCGTGCGAAGGCCTTCAGCGAAGGCGGTCGACGCTGTCAGCGCCATCGCGAACACTGTAACCAGTTTCTTCATGGCAGAGTCTCAATAGAAGAGCGGCGCATACAGGGGGAACGACATCAGGGCGAGCGCGGCCGGCACAACAACCCAGAAAACGACGCGCTGCCTGTGCCGCATCGATGGCACCAGGCAGGCTTCGCCCTCAGCACATTTCCCAGCCCGGGCGTAGAGCCTGTAGAAGGCCATTGCGAAGAAGGCGATGGACGCCGCAATAAACAGCGGTTGAAATGGCCGCAGCGCGGTCAAACGCGAGCTCCAGGCGCCCCCCACTCCCAGCACCACAAGGAGCAAGGGGCCCGCACAGCAGGCGGATGCGCCAAGCGCGGCAGCCGCTCCCACGAGGAGGGAGCCAGTGGTGGTCCAGCGACGCCGCATGACACTTCCTTTTCCGACTGGTTGAGTCTAGTCTAGGTGCGTACCTGAGTACGGAGTCAAGCACGCCATGCAGGAAATGACCATCGGACAGCTGGCCGAAGCGGCAGAGGTCAATGTCGAGACCGTGCGGTACTACCATCGCCGGGGGTTGCTTCCGCTACCGCCGCGTCCGACCGGTGGCATTCGGCGCTATCCGGCAGATGTGCTGAGGAGACTGCGCTTCATCAAGCGGTCGCAGTCCCTTGGCTTTTCACTGGATGAGGTGGAAGCGTTGCTGTCTCTGCACGACGGTCAGACGTGCAGGGCCGCGCGCGCAATCGCCGAACACAGGCTCACCGATGTGCGCCAGCGCATGCAGGATTTGTCGAGGCTGGAGGCCGCTCTGGCGACCCTGGTGCACCGCTGTTCGAACGTCGAAAGGAAAGATGTCGTGCCCGCTCATCGACACACTCATGGACGGGGATGAGCTGACCCGGTGAACACCATCAGCCCCGGCATACCGGGATAGAGCAACGCCGTGTGACGAGGTTGGTGGCCAGCAGCCTAGCGCGTCATCAAGCCTTTTCTCGCCCTTTTTTGCAAAGGGGCCTTTTTATCGTCCACAGCGTGGCGCGCCGAACGATTCGCGCGCCCTCTATGCGCTACGCTGTTCGACCCGCCATCCTGATTCGGGGGAGTCCGCGGGAGCCCCGCGGCCGCCCGCGTTTCATCGGATGCTCGCGGCAATGCGCATGTGGTCGGTTGCCTTCGGGCAACAAGGCGGGCATGCCCCTGCGACTGCATGCATGTGGAAATCTGATGCTCGAAACGGAGGAAACAATGAGTAATCCACAAAGCGATGCAATGCGCCAGCTGGGCGCACTCATGCATTCTGGCTTTAGGGCCTTCAAGGAGAAACTTGAGGAGCACGACCAGCAGCTTGCCGAGCATGAGGACCGTATCCAGTCACTCGAAGCCGACAGAGCCGGTAAGGACGAGAAAATTGCCCAGCAAGACCAGAAAATTGCCGAGCTGCAGTCGCAGCTCCAGTCGCTGGTCAGGTCGCAGAGCGTGCCGCAGAAATCGGCGACCGCCTATGACCTTGTAGAGAAGCAGGACTACACGCGCACCCAGGCGGCCAGCTTGATGGGGTATTCGACCGGCTACACCGGCAAGCTGGTGAAGATGCACAAGCAGCGTCTCGGCAGGTAGTCTTCGCAGCCGGCCAAGCGGCGCAAGCTGCTCGCGGACGGCCAGCTACTCACTTCCGCCGCCCTCAGGCGGCGCTGTCAATGTCGCGGCAGGCCTTGAGCATCGCGATGCGGCGCAAGCGCTTCTTCAACGTCGACGTAGGCGGAGCTTTGCTCCCGAGATTTACGCGCTGAAGCGAGCGCTTGAGCTGCTTGGTGTCGATACCGCCGAACCCATCCATTTCACGTTTCCCGACCAGCCGCCGCCCCGCAGCTGAGTCAGCCGGGTGACACGCAGCCTCGGCCTGCGGCCCTCAACCGGCAAAGGCGGCCTTCACGAACGCAGTAGCGAGTGCGTTGGCGCGCGTGTAAAAGCCCGGGTCGGCGGGGCCGCCCGTGTTCGCCAGGATGTGCCCGGTAGCGGTGAATACATGCCAGACATAGCCCCTGGCGTCACGAAACACGAACAGCAGGCCATACGCCTGTCCGGCCGTGTCGCTCAGCCCCGCCAGCCAGACGGTCTGCCCTCCAACCACAACCCACTTTGCCGTACCGGCAAGCGCATAACCGCGACCCATCAGTTGGGCAAAGTCCATCCCATACGCGTCAGGCCCCTGCTCGGTCTGGGTCGCGCCGAATACCGCGATGTCGCCCAGCCCGTCGTAGCGCACATAGGTTGAATCCGGCAAGGGTGACTGGGGGCCGGCCGCTTTGCGCCAGTTCGCGCAGCTACGGAGCCTTCTTCACGCTCTCGCACCGGATGCTATTTACTCCGCCGATTCGCCGAAGACGTTTAGTCGCAAGGCCGCAACAGCCCGTGAAGGCAGTGGTGTCGGCGCGAGAGGTCACTTCGGCTATCAGGCTCACCGTTCAGCACCAGTTGATGGGCAGCGCACCCTTCTTCGTCCTCGCGCCCGAACCTTCATTACCCCCGGTCGCGGAACCGGTCGTCGGGGTTTTCCCTCTTGAAATCGCCTTGACAGGGTCAACCGGTCATCAGATTATTTGCCCTTACGAAGAGCAAATGTTCAGTGACATATTTTCCGGGCGGCAACCGATGCTGTGATTGCATTCAGCGGGTGGCGGACTCTTGAGCCGGAAATCGAACTTCTTTCTGCGAGCGACAAAGTGAGTGGGACGTTTCCAGCCCTCGCAAATCTGCAATGTGGCAAACCAGGAGGGCAATGTTATGGCCGGAGAACTGCAGGGCAAGGTCGCTGTTGTAACGGGCGCTGCTTCAGGGATAGGTTTGGCGAGTACCCAGGCGATGTTGACTGCCGGTGCTCGCGTCGTGCTGGTCGACCGCGATGAGGCGGCATTGACGTCAATCTGTGGGGAGCACGGCGACGCAGCTTTTCCTTTAGTCGTGGATTTGCTCGACCCAGCAGCGTGCTCGGCTCTCGTACCCCATGTGCTGGACATCGCCGGGCAAATCGACATCCTGCACGCGAACGCCGGCACTTATGTGGGTGGCGAACTGGTCGAGGCAGACACTGCAGCGATTGACCGAATGCTGAATCTCAACGTCAATGTCGTGATGAAAAACGTTCACGACGTGCTGCCCCACATGATTGCTCGTCGGACGGGTGATATTGTGGTGACCAGCTCCCTGGCGGCTCACTTTCCGACGCCGTGGGAGCCGGTCTATGCTTCGTCCAAGTGGGCGATTAACTGCTTTGTCCAGACCGTGCGGCGTCAGGTTTTCAAACACGGAATCCGCGTCGGTTCTGTATCGCCTGGCCCGGTCATCAGTGCACTGCTTGCCGATTGGCCTGAAGAAAAACTGAAAGAAGCCAAAGAATCCGGGAGCCTGCTCGAGGCTAGTGAGGTGGCGGATGCAATCATGTTCATGTTGACACGGCAACGCGGCCTGACCATCCGCGACGTGGTCTTGATGCCCACCAACTTCGACCTATAGGCGAGCTAGGCAGGCTTCACCTTGGGTATCAGCAATGTTCCTCGGCATTGACCTCGGCACGACCGAATTGAAGGTCCTTTTGCTGTCAAGCGATGGAAGTGTCGTCGGGACCGCTCGTCATTCTTTGGAAATCTCACGGCCGAGGCACCGATGGTCAGAGCAAGACCCAGATGATTGGTGGCGAGCTACGAGAATTGCGCTTTCGACGCTACGCAATAGCCATCCCGATGCGTTTGCTCGCGTGCAGGCCATTGGCATGTCGGGTCAGATGCACGGCGCTGTTCTGCTCGGCGCAAATGACGAACCGTTGCGCTCAGCGATACTTTGGAATGACATGCGCAGCGCCAGCGAATGCGCCGAACTCGAGGCCCGCGCACCGAGACTGCGCGAGATAGCAGGCAACTGCGCGATGCCAGGACTCACTGCGCCGAAGCTTCTATGGCTGGCGCGACACGAGCCGGAGTGCTTCCGACGGGTGTCATGCGTGGTGCTACCGAAAGATTACGTTCGTCTGCGCTTGACCGGCATCAAGCTTACGGACGCGTCTGATGCGTCGGGAACGCTTTGGCTAGATGTTGGACGCCGGCAGTGGTCCGACGAGCTCCTACATGCCTGTGACATGACGCAGATGCAGGTTCCTCGGATTGTGGAAGGTTGCCAGGCAACCGGCGTTGTGCTCGCAAGTGTCGCCAGTGAGCTTGGGTTGTCCCCAAATGTACTGGTTGCAGCGGGCGGAGGCGACACGGCGACAAGCGCGCTCGGCGTCGGCGCGACAGAACCTGGAGAGGGCTTTCTGTCGCTCGGTACGTCGGGTGTCCTTTCCGTCGTCACCGAGCGCTTCCGGCCAAGCCCGGAACTGGGACTGCACGCACTTTGCCACGCAATTCCAGACAGGTGGCACCGAACCAGCGTCGTGCTGTCCGCGGCTAGCTGCATTCGCTGGCTTTGCAAGCTGACTTCGGCTGACGAAACTGCTTTGTTAGCCGAGGTCGAGGGTGTCAGCGCGAGCGGTCGCACTAAAGCGCCATTGTTCCTGCCGTATCTTTCCGGCGAACGGACGCCTCACAATGACCCATATGCTCAGGGCGTGTTCTGCGGTCTTAATCAATCAACGGACCGTGCGACGCTCGCTTATTCCGTTATCGAAGGCGTCACGTTTGCCCTGTCCGATGGCCTCGACGCCTTGCGTACAGATGGTACTCAGGAAACGTTGGTGAACCTTATAGGCGGAGGCGCACGCAGTACGTTCTGGGCACAGTTGCTCGTCGACGTACTCGGGATAGTGTTACGCCGTCCGTTTGACACACATTACATCGCTGCGCTCGGCGCCGCTCGTCTAGGCTGGCTTGCAGCTGGCGGGGACTTCCCCGTTGTCGTCCGTACGCAGTCGCTATCGCAGGAGTTCTTCCCTGACGACGAACGGCGTCAAATACTCTCCGAGCGGTTGGCGTCATACAGATTCCTGTATAGGCAAATGCGACCGCTTTTCCCGAGATGACCTTTGCATCCGCGCGCTCGCTTGCGCGCTTTCGGTTCGCCTCGTTTTGTTAAGTCGTCGTGGGTCCAAGACAGCGCAGCGTTCAACTCTGGAGGCTGTGGAACCACCTTATCGCTCATGCGGGGCGGGATGCGTCAGCAATTGCACGACATCAACTTGGAATCCTGCAGCCAGGCGGAGCAGCGTTCGCAATGTGCATCCGCATTTCCCGGTCTCGAGCAGACTAACGTATGCAGCTTTCATGAGCGTCCGCTCTGCAAGGTCAGCAGCATTCCAGTCCTTCGCGCGTCTTAGCCGCTTGACGTTAAGCGCGACGAGTGTGGGGGCGTCGAGCAAAGACGACGGTATGCTCCCTCGCGACGCGCCGAAAAGCTCGGCAATGGTCATGTCAAAAGCGTTCGCGATGCGTTCTAAAGTCTTCACTGACGGATTAAATTCCGCAGCCTCAATGCTTCGGAGAGACTTCCGGTCGACCTGGGCTTTTTCCGACAGCGCATGAAGCGACAGGTCGAACAGTTCACGTGCGCAGCGAATGCGCTCCGCCAGTCGTCGAGGGATGTCGCTGCATTGCTGGTCGTTCTGTTCACCTGACACGGGTTGTCGTCTCTCTCAAAAACCAATCTTTAATCCCCTACCGCGGCCGGAAGGCTAACACTAAGCTCTGGTCCTGACTCACTTGGAGCAACCATGTCAAAAAAAAGGAACATCGCGAAGACAAACGCGCGCGAAGCCGGAATGGCGAACGGAACACAAAATGATGGTCACCGAACCGTTGCGCAAGTCAAAAATATTCTCGAGTCTGTGCTCCAAGGGGAAAGCTCTCAGGTCATATTGCAGGCCTCGCTTGCTCTAGCCATGAGCGTGTCGGACGACCAACCTTTGTCTGAGGGCCGCGCGCCTGATGCTGGGAACCTTGGGGACTTTGAAGACCAGCATATTTATCGGGCGCTCGTTGAACGCCTGTATCTTCGCGCAGCGATTGAGATGGCCAGGAACCACGAAGACAGAGTGCTGCTTCTGAATCTGCGCCCCTTTGAAGCCGACCCGACCATTTTGATGTTGGCGGTCGAAAGGGGTGAGTGGGCGCTTGTCCGTGAGCTCATCGAACTCGGCGCGGACCCGAGCGAGCCCGGCGGTGACGGCTCCACCGTTTTCCACTCAGCGATTGTTGGGAACAACGAGGGCTATCTTCCAGACGAACTTATCGACGTATTCAAGGCTGCTGGAGCTAGCCCGAATACCCCGGACCGCGATGGCATGACGCCGCTGGACTTCGCCGCCGACATCGAACGGATTGATTGCATCGCCAAACTAATTGAGATTGGCGCCGATGTCAGCGCATCGGGCATCAAACCAGCATTGCTCCCGGCGCTGTTGGCCGAACACGGCTACGGCGACTTGGCCGCTCGACTTGTTTCGACGAAATCAAAAAGCTCGAAGGCCGGACCCGCGGGGAAACGCAGCAGGACTGGCAGCGAGGTGAAAGATGCGAAGCGAGCGCGGAAGAACGGGAAGTAACGCATAGCGTGTGCGGCAGAGTCTGCCGCTGCGCACTAGCCGTGGCTGTCGACCCATGCGCGACACCACGAGAGCCCTGTAAATTCCGCTTCGTCATCAGAATCGAACGCACCAAGGACGCCGGACGCGTCTACGACCTTATTGTCTCGCATGACTGTGCCGCTTCCTGCGAACCGTTCCGGTTGCAGGATGTCTTCCTGCTGCAGGATGGAATGACCCCACAGCGTATATCCACGATATTTCTCAGTTTGCATCTGTCGACCTCTGGAGGTCCTCCACACTGCTTCCCATCAATATTTGCCGCGACACGAGCGGCCCCACAAGTATCTACCGTTTGAGGCGCTGAGTGTCGATTCCAGCCATCTTCAATGTAGCGTCAATCATTTTCAACTCCTGACCGAAATCAAGCGCCCATTCCTCACCGTCACACCGTACGGTCATGCCGTTGTGCAATGAAATGAGATAGCGCGCCTTGTACAGGGCATCGACAAGCTTCGACTCTCGCTCAGCTTCTCGTACCCAGTCGTCCGCTCTCATGATGGAATCTCCTTCGGATGTAGCATGCGCGCCCGCAACCTGCAATCAGGCGAATGCATCCCTTGTGACTCTAGTCTCGATTTCGAACGGCGCGACCGCGCGGCGTGGCCGACCACGGGGGCTCAGGAGCGCGGACCCTGGCAGCACATTCACGGTCAGGTCGCCTTCGAACTTTGGCCCCTTGCGTTTGATGATGTCGACGCTCACGCCTTCTTCGGCGGGACGCACGGCGACTCGAAGTTCAGCCGGAGATGCATCTGATGCCGAGAGAATGGGTCGAAATACGAAAAAAAGTGACGTGCTCGACCGAGCGGCCAATAGCAAACGCCGGAGCGAATCTGCGCGCACATGCGTCTGCCAGAGCAAAACCGCGCCGCAGGTGCTCGCCTTCAGAATCTGCTCCGCCGACCAAAGCTGGTCGTTCGAACGCTTCGCACGTAACAGGAGAACCTGTTCAGCCGGAATGCCGGAATACGCGAGACCCTGAACGCACGGGTCGCATGGCGGCTCAACCAAGACCACTGGCGCTTTCAGTGACGCCAGTGCCGGGGCGAGTAGCCGCATCTCTCCTGAACCCGGTGCCTGCGCCAAGACTTCGGTGAGCGCTCCAATGGGCCACCCTCCGCCAGGCAGCTCGTGCGACAAGACCGGGTACCCCGTATCGACCGTCGACACGCGGCCGCGCGCGAGCTGCGATGCGCGCCAAAGCGCCGGATGAATCGACTCCGGTAATGGGGTGCGAACAGTATCCATGGCCAACCAAACTACTGTATGGATATACAGTATAGCCTGGTTTTTCGCGGGTATCATGGCGCGAGAGGAGGCCCCAATGTGTACAAGCTATGAAGCGAATCCGAACGACGCTTGGGACGTGTTCAGCCTGTTTCCTGTTCCGGACTTCGAGTACCGGCCTGAGATTTACAAGGACTATTACGCTCCCATCCTTCAACGCAATGCAGATGAGTTTGCGACGGTGCCGGCCTCATTTGGTATCGTGCCGCGACGGCACATTCCACCCGGCGTGAAGGTCTTCGACACGATGAATGCCCGCTCCGAGTCCGTTGGCGACAAGCGAAGCTTCAGCGGCGCTTGGAAGAACCTGCAACTTTGCCTCATTCCGTGCCGCGCGTTTTTTGAGCCGAACTATGAAACCGGTAAGCCGATACGCTGGAAGATTGGCATGGCCAACGGCGGAGCCTTGGCTATCGCAGGCCTCTGGCGTTCGTGGAAGGAAGTCGACGGTTCGCAAACTCTTGCGTTCACGATGCTGACCGTCAATTCAGATGAGCATCCGCTGATGAAGCGCTTTCACAAGCCTGGAGACGAAAAGCGTTCGGTCGTGATTGTGCCGCCGACGGAGTATTCGGACTGGCTGTCGTGTAAAACGACAGACGAGGCGCGTTCGTTTCTAAATCTATTCCCGGTCGAAGCGATGCATGCTGAACCGTTCCCATTGCCACCGCGGAAGCCGAAGTCAGTTGCGGACAACGGTGACCAGCCGCCATTGCTTTGACATCCGGAATCACGTCGCACAGGTCCCTCGATATGAAGTCGATGGCGTCATGCGCGCGCTTGCATCAGCAACAGTCGGTCTGGTCGGGGTGGCTGCGGCGGGCGGAGCGGGAGTGTGTCCGGCCGCAGGCGATGGCGAGACAGAGGATTTCATTGGGAGCAACCTCTGCGGCCATGCGCGTGAGCTTGGTTTGCTGGCAAAGGAGTGGCCGGGGGACTATCCGGCCGGGACGGTGGGATGCCCAATCGGCGGCTAGGCAGAGATGGCTAGAGATAAAATCTACCGCGCCCCATACGTTTGGACGCCTCGGGGTGATGTACAAGCACGCCAGGGAGCACATGTGGCAATCAAGATAGAATCGCTCCCAATTTCTTGATGGCAAGATGCCGGGCGTTATGCCTGGATATACACCTGACTATGACCGGACGAACCAGTTCTGATGCTTGACGACATCAAAAAGACCCTCTGGGCAACCGCCGACAAGCAGCGCGCCAATATGGACGCTGCCGAGTACAAACACATCGTGCTCGGCCTCATTTTCCTCAAGTACATCTCCGACACTTTCGCCGGCCGCCGCGCCGAACTAACCCGGCGCTTCGCCGACGAGAACGACGAGTACTTCCTGCGCGAATGCGACGACGAGTTGCTGGCCGAAGAGTTGGAGGACCGTGACTACTACCGCGAGGTCAACGTGTTCTGGGTGCCCGAAACGGCGCGTTGGGAGAGCCTGCGCAGCGCGGCCAAGCAGACCGACATCGGCAAGCGTATCGACGAGGCGCTGGCGGAAATCGAAGCCGAGAATCCCAAGCTCAAGGGCATCCTGGACAAGCGCTATGCCCGCTCGCAGTTGCCCGACGGCAAACTGGGCGAGCTGGTCGACCTGATTTCGACTATCGGCTTTGGCGAGGACGCCAGCCACGCGCGCGATGTGCTCGGCCAGGTGTACGAATACTTCCTCGGCCAGTTCGCCAGTGCCGAAGGCAAGAAGGGCGGGCAGTTCTACACACCAGCCTCTATCGTGAAGACACTGGTTGCGGTGCTGGCGCCCCATCACGGCAAAGTCTATGACCCTTGCTGCGGCTCCGGTGGCATGTTCGTGCAGTCCGAGAAATTCATCGAAGCACACGGAGGCAAGCTGGGTGATGTATCCATCTACGGGCAGGAATCCAACCCCACCACCTGGCGGCTGGCGGCAATGAACCTCGCCATCCGGGGTATCGACTACAACCTCGGGCGCGAACCGGCCGACACTTTTGTGCGCAACCAGCATCCGGACCTGCGCGCCGACTTCGTGCTGGCCAACCCACCCTTCAACGTCAGCGACTGGTGGCACGGCAGCCTGGAAGGCGACCCGCGTTGGGTTTATGGCACGCCACCGCAGGGCAACGCCAACTACGCGTGGCTGCAGCACATGCTGTATCACCTCAAACCCAATGGCCGCGCCGGTATCGTGCTGGCCAACGGCTCGATGAGTTCCAGCCAGAACTCAGAGGGCGACATCCGCCGTGCCATGGTCGACGCCGATGTGGTCGAGGTCATGGTGGCCCTGCCAGGCCAGCTCTTCTTTAACACTCAGATTCCGGCCTGTCTTTGGTTCCTCGCGAAGCAAAAAACCACGCGGAAGGGCGAAGTGTTGTTCATCGACGCACGCAAGCTCGGCAGCATGATTAGCCGTGTGCAGACGGAACTGACCGACGAAATTATCGAGCGCATTGCCAATACGGTCGCCGCTTGGCGCGGCGAGGCGATTGATGGTGTCGGCGAATACGCGGACGTTCCCGGCTACTGCCGCAGCGTGAAGCTAGCCGAGATTGCCGAGCACGGCCATGTTCTGACGCCGGGGCGCTATGTCGGCGCCGAGAAAGTCGAGGACGACGACGAAGCCTTTGTCGAGAAAATGCAGAAGCTCACGGAAATGCTGGGCGAGCAAATGGCGAAGGGGGCGGAACTGGACCAGTTGATTCGGCAGAAGCTGGGGGGGATGGGGTATGAGTTCTGAGTGGACACATGTTCGACTTGGCGAGCTTGCCGAAGTCAAGCACGGCTGGGCATTTAAGAGTGACTATTTTAAGGCTGATGACGAGGCGGCAGGTTTGCCAATCGTTGTTGCTATAGGCAACTTCCAGTATACGGGTGGCTTCCGCTTCGAGTCGACGCAAATAAAGCGTTACACAGGAGAGTTCCCATCGGAATACATACTCCAGCCCGGAGAGATTCTATTGGTGATGACTTGTCAAACCGCGGGTGGCGAGATTCTCGGAATTCCGGCGCGCGTTCCTGATAATGGTCGCGTCTACCTGCATAACCAACGCCTTGGGAAGGTTGTACTCAAGAGCGGCAGGGTCTGCTCTGACTTCCTGTACTGGCTCTTTCTTTACCCCCCCTTCAATAGACACTTAGTCAACTCAGCGACAGGAACCAAGATTCTTCACACGGCCCCCAGTCGCATTGAGTCATTTGAGTTCAAATTGCCCTCGGTTGCGGAACAACGGGAAATCGCAGAGGCGCTTGACGCGATTGACGACCGCATTTCCCTCCTCCGCGAAACCAACGTCACCCTAGAAGCCATCGCCCAGGCCATGTTCAAGTCCTGGTTTGTAGATTTCGAACCCGTCCGCGCCAAGCAGGAGGGGCGCGCGCCTGAGGGCATGGACGAAGCCACCGCTGCGCTGTTTCCGGATGGGTTTGAGGAGTCGGAGTTGGGGTTGGTGCCGAGGGCGTGGAGGGCGCGCTCGCTGGACTCGTTTGCCGACTATCTCAATGGCCTGGCGCTTCAGAAGTTTCCTGCCGAAAGCGAGGATGAGTATCTTCCCGTCATCAAGATTGCCCAGCTACGCGCCGGCAATACGCAAAACGCTGACCGCGCGAGCACAAAGCTCAAGGCTGAGTACATAGTCCGGGACGGCGATGTACTGTTTTCTTGGTCAGGTTCGCTGGAAGTCGAGCTATGGTGTGGAGGCGAAGGTGCACTGAACCAGCATCTCTTCAAGGTCACCTCAAGCGAGGTCCCTAAGTGGTTCTATTACTTGGCTACCCGTCACCACTTGCCGGAATTCAGGGAGATTGCCGCACACAAAGCAACGACGATGGGGCACATCCAGCGGAAGCACCTCACGGAAGCGAAAATCGCTGTGCCTCCGCCGGAGGTTCTGACACGACTGACGGAGTTTGTTGCGCCCCTGATTGAGCTACGTATCGAAAACGCCGTGCGTATTCGAAGCTTGGGTGAGCTTCGCGACAGTCTGCTCCCTCGTTTGATTTCAGGACAACTCCATCTCTCCGAAGCCGAAACGCTCGTCGCCTGACAACGACCATGACCGAAGACCAACTCGAACAGGAAACGCTGGACTGGTTGGCCGACGTTGGCTACCGCTGCCTCTTCGGCCCCGACCTCGCGCCGGATGGTGCCAACCCCGAGCGGGCCGACTACCGCCACGTGCTATTGGTCGAACGGCTGCGCGGCGCGGTTGCACGGCTTAACCCCGGCATCCCGCCTGCGACGCGGGAGGATGCGTTGCAGCAGGTGCGGGACCTGGGCATTCCGGCGCTCCTGTCGGCCAACCGGCACTTTCACCAGTTGCTGGTCGGCGGGGTGCCGGTCGAGTACCAGAAGGACGGCGAGTTGCGCGGTGACTTCGTGCGCCTCGTCGACTGGGCCGACCCGGCGGCCAACGAGTGGCTGGCGGTCAACCAGTTCGCCATCAAGGGCCCGCAGCATGCACGGCGTCCCGACGTGATGCTGTTCGTCAATGGCGTGCCGCTGGTACTGCTGGAGCTGAAGAACCCCGCCGACCAGAACGCCGACATCTGGAAGGCTTATGACCAAATACAGACCTACAAGGCGCAGATTCCGGACGTCTTCCAGTACAACGAAGTCCTGGTGATTTCGGATGGGTCGCAGGCGCGCATGGGTTCGCTGTCAGCCGATGCGGAGCGCTTCATGCAGTGGCGCACCATCGACGGCGCCACGCTTGACCCGCTTGGTCAGTTTAACGAACTGGAAACATTGATTCGCGGCGTGCTTGCGCCGACTTACCTGCTCGACTACCTACGCTTCTTCGTGCTGTTCGAGGATGACGGCACATTGGTCAAGAAGATTGCCGGCTACCATCAGTTCCACGCGGTGTGCGCGGCTATCCAACAGGTGGTGACGGCATCGCGCCCGGGTGCCAGCCACAAGGGTGGAGTGGTCTGGCACACACAGGGCAGCGGCAAGAGCATCACCATGACCTGCTTCGCAGCCCGCGTTATGCAGGAAGCGGCGATGGAAAACCCGACCATAGTCGTCATCACCGACCGAAACGACCTTGACGGACAACTGTTCGGCGTTTTTTCGCTGGCACAGGACCTGTTGCGCGAGCAGCCTGTGCAGGCCGGCACCCGCCAGGATTTGCGCGCGAAGCTCGCTAACCGGCCCTCCGGCGGCATAGTGTTTGCCACCATCCAGAAGTTCATGCCCGGCGAGGACGAAGACACGTACCCGGTGCTTTCGGACCGAAACAACATCGTGGTCATCGCCGATGAGGCGCACCGCACCCAGTATGGCTTCGAGGCACAACTGAGGGGCAAACCGGGCCAGGAAAAGTATCAGGTCGGCTATGCGCAGCACCTGCGCGACGCACTCCCCAATGCCACCTTCGTAGCCTTTACCGGCACGCCGGTATCGAGCGAGGACCGTGACACGCGCGCCGTATTCGGGGAGTACATCCACGTCTACGACATGCAGCAGGCCAAAGAGGACGGCGCCACGGTCGCCATTTATTTCGAGTCGCGCCTGGCCAAGCTGTCGCTCAAGGCCGAGGACCTGCCGCATATCGACGCCGAAGTGGACGAACTGGCCGAGGACGAAGAGGAAAGCCAGCAGGCCAAACTCAAGAGCCGCTGGGCCGCGCTAGAAAAGGTAGTCGGCGCGGAACCACGCGTGGCAGCCGTGGCAGCCGACCTCGTCGCACACTTCGAGGAACGCAACAAGGCACAGAACGGCAAGGCCATGGTGGTGGCGATGAGCCGCGAGATTTGCGTTCACCTTTACGACGAAATCATCAAGCTTCGCCCCGACTGGCACGACCCGGACCCGGAGAAAGGCGCCGTCAAAATCGTCATGACCGGCTCGGCCAGCGACAAGGCGCTGCTGCGACCGCATATATACAGCGGCCAGGTCAAGAAGCGGCTCGAAAAGCGCTTTAAGGACCCGGCCGACCCACTGCGCATGGTCATCGTCCGCGACATGTGGCTTACGGGCTTCGACGCGCCATGTGTACACACGTTGTACGTGGACAAGCCCATGAAAGGCCACAACCTGATGCAGGCGATTGCTCGGGTGAACCGCGTCTTCAAGGACAAGCAGGGTGGACTGGTCGTTGACTACATCGGAATCGCCAACGAATTGAAGAGCGCGTTGAAGGAATACACGGCCAGCAATGGACGTGGACGTCCAACGGTCGACGCCGCCGAAGCGTATTCCGTGCTCGAGGAAAAGCTCGATGTGCTGCGCGGCATGCTTCATGGCTACGACTACAGCGGTTTTCTGACCGGCGGCCACAAATGCCTCGCCGGCGCGGCCAACCACGTATTGGGATTGAAGGACGGCAAGAAGCGTTTTGCGGATACGGCGCTCGCCATGAGCAAGGCCTTTACGCTGTGCTGCACGCTCGATGAGGCCAAGCTCGTGCGCGAGGAAGTGGCCTTCATGCAGGCCGTGAAGGTCATTCTCACCAAGCGCGAACTGAGCGACAAGAAGAAGACCAACGAGGAGCGTGAACTCGCCATCCGGCAAATCATCAGCTCGGCAGTTGTGTCCGAGAAAGTGGTGGATGTCTTCGAGGCGGTCGGGCTCGAAAAGCCGAACATCGGTATTCTCGACGAAGCCTTCCTCGCGGAAGTCCGGAATCTGCCCGAACGCAACCTTGCTGTGGAACTGCTAGAGCGGCTTCTTGAAGGCGAAATCAAAAGCCGTTTCGCAAGCAATGTAGTGCAGGAAAAGAAGTTCTCTGAGATGCTCGCCAACGTCGTGACGCGTTACCAGAACCGGGCGATTGAAACAGCCCAGGTCATTGAAGAGCTCATCGATATGGCCAAGAAGTTCCGCGCAGCCGCGACCCGCGGCGAGGAGCTGGGCTTGACGGAAGATGAAATCCGTTTTTACGACGCGCTCGCCAATAACGAGTCAGCCGTCCGCGAGCTGACCGACGAGACGCTCAAGAAGATTGCACACGAACTCACCGAAAACCTGCGTCAGAACATCACAGTGGACTGGTCGGAGCGGGAGAGCGTGCGAGCCAGACTGCGGCTGATGGTCAAGCGTATCCTCCGTAAATACAAGTACCCGCCGGACCAACAGGACGGCGCGGTGGAGCTGGTTTTGCAGCAGGCACAGGCGCTCGGGGAGGCATGGAGCTAGCCAAGTCTCGACATTTCCCGAAGCGCTCCAACGTCGCTTCGAGTCTGTGATTTCACGACGTCACCGACAATCCGGCACTCCAGAGCGGTATATTACCCACGGCATCATAGTCGTCGACGTGTTCTACGAGAACGTGAGCAAAGCGAAGGCAGAAGGGAGGACGCTGGCCGATGGAGAGAAGGACGAGAACCTAGTCATCGAGTTCCGCCCGGAGGATGGAGAGCCGATGTTCGTGGCTTGCCTCTGGTCCCGCTGGACTGCGCCCGGGCAGCCAAATCTGTTGTCGTCGCGGCAATCACCGACGAGCCGCCTCCGGAGGTCGCTGCGGCGGGTCATGACCGATGCATCATTCCCATCAAGCCCGAGAACGTCGAGGCTTGGTTACATCCCGACCCAAAGGACCTTGCCTCGCTCTACGCAATCCTCGACGACAGGCACCGCCCCTTCTATGAACACCGCCTGGCAGCGTAGACGCGGCAACTCCGTACTCCTTCTGGTTTAACTTATTGTGTTCGAGCATTCGCGATGGCCCAAACAAAAAAGCCCGCTGAAGGCAGGCCTCTTTAAATCACTAGGCAGCGCTTAGGCCGCCGCGTCCTTCAACTTCTTCAGCGCGCGCACCTTCAGCCGCACTGTTGCCGGCTTGGCACCAAACCAGCGTTCCTCGCCCGTGAATCCGTGCGGCACATCAATTAGATGAAGCTCCGAGCGTTCAATGCGTCACGCATTAAACGTGGTACTGCCACTAAAGATGAATATCCGAATTGCCGATATATACCGTGTCGGATTTCCCGACTGTATAGGAGAGAATAACCGAATGAATGTAAAAAAAGTGCTGTTAGTACCCGTATTTGTGTTGGTCGCAAGCTTGACCGCTTGTGGCGACAAGCAGGCCTCACCTGCACAGGAAGCTGCGGTCGCTTCCTCTGCGGCAACTGCTGCGTCTCCTGATGCGTCTTCTTTGCCTACTCCGAATCAAGTCGATGCTGCTGCTCAGCAACCGGCGGAAGCGCAATCGGCACAGCCGGCCAGCTCAAGTTCAGATGGGTTAATGCGAGTACATTTCGACCAAATTTTTACTATTGACTCTAACGGTATGCTGTCGCCGAAGGTCCCGGTTGAAATCAACGGTACCACTATGACGCCCGGTGTTTCATTTGGCGGAGGTGTCCAATTTGGAGGGGTCGCGCTGAGTCAAGCGGTTGGACATGACCTCGGCGTGAAGCGCCTTGACAATGGTTTCATTCAGCTCGTGCAATATTACGACTGAGCGCTGGAAGACCTCGCAAGGTATCTTGGCCGCTAAAGTCATTGTCATATGAACTTCGCCCAGTTTCCAAGGGGGCACGGCGGAATATCGTACTAGCGTGGCGACACTCGCCAGTCGAGTGTCGAGGAGGGTTGGGCTGCGGGCGCAACCCTCCTTGTGCGGCTTATTGAATTGGCTTTTCGCGGCCCGTTCTCGGAGAAGGGGTTTTCTTGCCTTCACGCGACGTCGACTTCTTGTCCGGCTTCATCAGCGTTTCACAAGCGAGAATCAACTTGTCGGCGTAGGAGAAGGCAGCCGCCCGTACTGATGCCTTCGAGAAGAACGCTATCCAAGTGACGAGCATAATCAACGCGAACAGCAATGACATCCATTCACCGGCGGAGAATAGCGTTTCGATTTCCTTCGCTTCGCGAACGCGCGCAACGAAAGGCGCGAAACCATGGCGCAGGCAGACCCAGAGGAACGTCAACGCAGACACAGCGATGCCGAAACCCCGCAAACCATACGCGTTGCGACGAAACCCGTAGGTGATGTTGTCGTTCAGAAGAAGCCGAAACTTCTTTTCGTCACGAGTTGCACCTCGCAGCCATTTCGTCGCCGACGCATATACCGCGTCTGCTTTCTCAGAATTTTGCTTCTCCGCAGCAGGCGTCGGAAACTTTGTGCTGATTTTTTCCGCAAGAAAGCTGTGGTATCGCGCTTTCGACACGGCGTCGACAGTCGAGTCCGCGTGACGAAGCAACTGGGTGCTCGGCGCACCACCCCAGCTTTTCCACAGTTCCGGCTCTCGAGCAACTCCGAGGCTTCGGGCGAAATCTGCAAGTAAAAACGGCAAGCCGCATCCGCTGGCGAGCGTGACGATTGTGCCCAACGTTCCTAATGCATCGTGATAGAGCGCGACGATTGCGACGAGAGCGGGCAAGAGCATGAGCAACGCCGGTTTCAGCCGCGCGTTGCGGTCATACCGGTCGCCGAAGGCAGAGACCATACTCGTCAGAGCACCTACCAGACTTGTTGACTCGGTCATTGCTCAACCTCATCGTAGAACGGCACGTAGGTGAGCGGCCCATAGCCTGCCCGGTCAGGCATGTTGCGACGATGCCAAATGCTATTTCCCTTGGTCTGCGCAACCCTGAAGCCCCGGCGATTGAACGCATTCGTGACAACGCGCTTCGGATGGCTCGGAGCTTTCGCAGCGGCGGAAACAAATGCGACGCGGTCCGGACTTTCAGGACGAAAGAGCAACGGCTCACCGAACACGAGATTGAGGGTCTCGGAGGATACGTTGTGCCGTCCTCCGTGATGCGGAATCTGGGCAAAAGTGACCTGCGTGGGCAGGTGGATTCCCATGCGCGCAGCATAGTCTGCAGACGCGCGGAGCGTATCGACACCGGCGTCTCCGGTCAGCAAAAAACCCCGTCCTCCGTACGATGCAAAAAGGACAGCGCTGCTTTCGTTTTCTGCCGACGTGGTGACCGTGTCGGGCAGATACTCCTTGTCCCAGACGTCAGCAAGATACCCGATTGCTCCTTTCACCGCGTCAGCAATCGAATCCATCACGGTGGCAGCCTTCAGCAACTCAGGAGACTTTTCGAACGCAGGAATCAGCTCGTGGATGTAACGTTCGCGTTCCGGCGACAGCACCGTGAAAATGCCAATCTTGGAACCCGCAAACGGCTCACGCACCGTGATTCCCATACTTTCGGCCATCTCCTCAAGCGCAAATGCCGCAGCCATCTTCCTCTGCAGACGTTCCGCGAGACTGTCGTCGGTGATGCGCTTATCCCGGAAGTAGTGGCGAATGTGGCTGCTGTAGTTCCACGGCTGGTGCATCCAGAGCTCACCGACCTTCAGGTTTTCGAGGACATAGAGAAGACCGCCGGCGTGGTCGTTGTCCGGATGGGAGTTGACAACATAGTCGACGTAATCCGCTCCGAAATGCGTTTTGACGTGATTCACCAGTGCTTGGCCGTAGTCCTTGGTCCCGCCGTCATACAGCATGACCCTAGAGCGCCCATCTTCCACCCAACGAATCGCGATGGCGTCGCCACTATGTTCGCCCTCGCCCACTGGCAGAAAATCAATCTCGATACCGGTTGTCATCTTTCGTTCTCTCCTCGTTGTTTTTCAGCCGACGCCGTGCTGGCCCTGCAGGCGCGGGTTCGCCGCATTTTGAGATGCGGTGCGGTAATTTCAACTGGTCGAACGAAATAAATCGGAAGTTTTTACAATATGAGAGAAAATGTCATATTGTGATATTTGCGTTACAGATGTCGCCCGTCGTTGCGGCCTTTCTGTTGGTCAAAGCGCGGTCGGCGCGCCGCGCTACAGTGCAGAGTGATGCACCGGCGAATAGCGAAGTCGCGGATAGAGGGAGGACGGCGGTGGAAATTATTGTCGAGACGTATGTGCCGCATGGTGAAGCGTCGTCGGCGGAATTACGGGTGCGGCCGCTACCCGGGCAGGGACTCGACCCGCGCCTGAACGTCGCGTGCAGTCGCTCTATGCGGAAGCAATATCCAATCGGCTCCTTGCTCCGACTGACCGTCAAGATTACTTATCGTGAAGGCACACCATACCTTCATGCTTCTAATGCGTCGCCGGTAGAGCGTGTGAGCATCGACGAAGCAAAGCGATTCATTTCGGTCATGTTCGGCCCAAGGCCGACCGAAACGTCCTCTGATGAACACAACAACGATGGAACGAGCGACCTATGAAGGCTACGTGCTTTGGGAACGCGCAACTGAACAACAGGAGGAAATCCAGAAAAGAGGCGACGAATGGGCCGCCCGTGAGCGGATTTTATGAAGTATCATCGCTTTGCGTGAATGTAAAAGTAAAATTTTCTTGAGAGGCTGGTTTGGCGGTCTACGTGGATAACGCTCGAATTGCGTGGCGTGGACGCCAGTGGTGTCATTTGGTTGCCGATTCGCTCGACGAACTACACCGATTCGCGAAATCTCTAGGGTTAAAGCGCGGCTGGTTCCAGGCAAAAGCGTCATTACCGCATTACGACATTACTGTTGAAGTCAGAGACCTCGCGCTGAGTCGAGGGGCGGTGCAGGCTGACCGACGGATGCTCGTATTGCGTGGCCGCCAACTGAAATTTGAACTTCAAGAATCGCTCTTAAAGGCAGACTCTCAGCTTCGGCTGTTTGACTGATATTCAGGTTTTCGTCGTCTCAACTTTTGCGGTTCCGCCAGCGATAGGCCACGCCGGGCGCGCCGTCTTTGCCATGTATCTGACTGCAGAAACAATCGACGACCTGCTCCGGAAAGTCTATGGTCGCCTGCTGCGAAAGCGCGGCTCTGACGACATCAACCCGACAAAAGGTCCGGCAACCGAGATTAATGGCGCGCTGCTAGTTCTGAAAAAACCACGTGCGCGTCTCAGTCAAAGTGAAAAGAAGAACACCTTGTTTAGCTGCCTGGGTGAATTTCTTTGGTATCTCGCCGGCAGCGATAAACTCGATTTCATCCAATACTATATTAGCCGGTACAAGGACTTTTCCGACGACGGGAAGACCGTTTTTGGCGCTTACGGACCTCGCCTGTTCGGGCCGACAAGCGGCACCGACCAAGTTCAGAACGTCATACAGACACTCCGTGCAAATCAACACTCGCGGCGAGCCGTCATCCAGCTGTTCCACGGAGATGACCTCGCCGCGAACCTCGTGAAGCGGCGCGAAGACCTGCCCTGTACTTGCACGCTGCAGTTCTTCATTCGCAACTATCAGCTCAACGCGATGGTGACGATGCGTTCGAACGATGCCTTCATGGGGCTGCCGCACGATATTTTCGCCTTCACGATGCTGCAAGAGCTCATCGCGCGGTCCTTGGGGGTGGAGGTTGGACAGTACAAGCACGCTGTCGGTAGCCTGCACCTTTATGCCAACAACACGCAAGCAGTCAACGACTACCTTGCCGAAGGCTTCCAGGAAAGCGTTTCCATGCCTCCGATGCCGGCTGGGGACCCGTGGCCGGCGGTCGAGAGACTGTTGAAGGCAGAGAACACTATCAGGCAAGGAAAGCAGCCGAATTTGAACGGGCTGGACCCTTACTGGGCGGACCTTGTGAGACTTCTGCAGGTGTTCCGCTACTCGCGCAACGGCGCACGCCGGGCGAAGCGGGACAAAGTCGAAGACATCAAGAATCAGATGACGACGAACGTCTACGACGTCCACATCCTGAAGCGCCAACTCCGCGCTCCAGTAGCAGCACAACCGGAAGAACAACTGCTGTTCGATACCGCAGAACTCGACGCCCAACAACCGGCGAGCAGTGACTCGAATCAGCGGTAGGCAAGTACACGTATCCAGACTAAGGACCGCAGCGCATGACAAAGAATCCACTGCTCGCGAACCCGGAACTCGCGAAAGAGCTGGACAAGAAGCTCAGAGACTATCGCGTCAACGGAAAAGCCCTTGCCGGGATTCCGTCCGCGGCCGAGCGCGAAGCGTTGGTCGCGCAAATGGTAGATAGCGTCGCACGCATCGAATTCGTAAAGAGAATCGCAGAGCGCCCTATCTCACCGAAGCGGCTCGACCCGAAGGAGGTCAAGATGTTTGACCCCCTGCGGGCCGCGATTCAGCACATGCGCGACGGCAACGTCGATGAAGCGTTCTGGCTAGTGTTTCTGTTCGTTCACTGCGGCAAGCACGCCACGAAAGGCTATGGGCTACTTCGAATGGTCTATGGTGCGTTCCAGGATAAGTTCGTCTGGACATGGCAACGTTTCAACCAAAACCCCAACTTTTCAGTGTGGTTGGGGCAGCACATCGACGCCATCAAACAACAGCGTCGAGAGTTCCCATTCGGCAACCATCGGAAATACGAGAGTCTCGACCAACTCGATGCCGTGCTGACCAGCTACGTTGACTGGATTGCGTCAAACAACTCACACGAGCAGTTCATCGCGGCGGCGAAGGCGCAGGTCGGAGACGACCCTAAAGTCCTGTTCGACCACCTGTATAAAAGCATGGATGCAGTGCAGCGTTTTGGCCGGACCGCCAAGTTCGATTTTCTGACAATGGTAGGGAAAATCGGATTGGTAGACATTGAGCCGCCGTCCGCGTACATGGTGCACGCGACAGGTCCTGTTCGTGGGGCGCGCCTACTCTTCACCGGTACGGTAGACAACAATTCCATTTCAAAGCGGAAGCTCGACGAGCTATCGTTCGACCTGGATAACACCTTGGGAGTGGGTATGCAGGTGATTGAGGATTCGCTCTGCAACTGGCAAAAGAAACCTGCGGAATACTTGCAGTTTCGCGGTTAATCGCCGTTCCACTTGTACCGATTTTTTAGGCTGTTGTAGTTCCGCTGACTGACAAGTCCACGGAACTGCATTTGCCCAACGATGATGCCGTACGACACCCCAGCGTCGCGCGCGAGCCGCATGATGCCCTTGAGCGACCTCGAAGCAGCAGGTAAACGCGCCTGAAGTCCTGGCGGAATAAGTTGCTCCGTCGCGAACTTATTTGCCTCATCCTCTTGAGGAGACATTGGGCCGTCCGAAGTCTCGAGAATCAGCAAATCGGCGTCCCAATGTAGGACTAAATGCCCGGCCTCGTGGAAGAAGGAAAACCAAAACTGGTCATCGCTCAGATAGCGGACAGACAAAAGCAACACGGCCTTATCAGGCCCACCGAAAAAGGTGGCGCCACTCGCCCGGCATCCCTTAGGCGCTTTCACGACAACAACAGCTACTCCCGCTTCAGCACAAATACGCTGAAGCTTCGGCAAAAATTCCGACGGGTTAGGTATGGTCGTGAGCGCGCGGATTTGAGACAACTGCTCCGCGAATAGAGAGGGGTTCCACGGTTTGCATTTAATCTTATCAGCCTCCAGCTCGCCAAGACGAAGCCACGCCGCAGTAGCCACCTCGTCTTCAGCAAAGGTCTCGCTGGTACGAAAAGCTGCCGCGCCTTTCACATCTGAATACGTGCGCAGCCATGCATCCAGATTTGGCACATCAAAGAAAGCAAGGCAACGTCGGAGCTTTTCTCGTTTGTCATTGGTCGGCTCAACCCAACCAAGCTCTTGCATCTGCTTCAGAGGAAGGCTTTTCAACCAAGCCTGGTAATCGTCATTATCTGGGTCGACGCCATCGGTCAGTTGGGCGAGCTGCTCCCGATATTGCTCCTCTCTGCATAACCAGAAACCAGCCGATGCTCCAAGCTCTGCCTCCAGACGCTCGGCAATTTGCACCGTGAGCGCGCGTCTTCCCTCGAGGAGGCTTCCGAAATCGTCATCGGACATATCGACCGAACGCGCCAAGTGCGTCGATGCAACGCCCCGCGACTTCATCAAATCGCTGATGGTTCGCCCTGGCGGAATCGCCCACATGGGCGCGAATTCTGCTTCAGCTCTCATTGGCATGCTCGATAGATAAGATTTTCATGCGGGTCACTTGCCCCCAGTCCAACGCTCCCGGGTGACCAGGAGGAGGACGATTGTTGGCCTCCGCAACCAGACAGTAACCGCCGTCGATTGGAATGGCAATCCGGTCATGCGCCGTCCTGTCGAATTTGCCGAATCCCCATTCGACAAACTTGAGCGGGGAATCGGCTGCGCGCAGGTCGGCTAGCCGGCGATGAATCGCCGGTCCTGCGACTTCCCCGTACTTGAGCTTCGCCGAGCGCGGGCTCTCGCAGACCTTGCGGAGATTCTCGTTTTTGAACGCCAGTTTTATGGGCATCGTATGAACTATGCCGGCGGCCGAGAAGCTGGCCCGCCTACGTACGCCTTTACGGAGCGCGTCATCGCTTCTTTAGGGATTGCGCAGAACTCTGCGGACTGCTCGCCACAAAGCAGACTGTTCTGCAGCACGCTTCAATCGCCAGATTTTATCAACAACGGAGGAAAGAACTACGTGCCTTGATGTCTCTTCATTGCCAAGTATCGCCCAGCTTGCTGTCGAAACGTCGAAGCGATTGGGACCGCAACGAGAAGTCGGGCCGTATGGTAAGCGCAGCATGGCCGGCTCCGAAACCTGATTCCGACGCTGCGGCACTCGAGGGAGTGCCGCCGACCGGTTCACATGCGCAGCAGCCCTACGAGGTCCTTCAAAGTGCGAGCCTCATCTGCAGGCTGGACGCGTCGCGGGGCATCGTCGAGAACGTGGTGATTGCGGCGCCCTCTATGTTGCCTATGAGGGTATACAGGCCAACGGCGTGCGGCCGCCCGCACTCGGACAACTGGTGCACGTAAGAGGTGTTAATACGGTATCCCTCCTTGCGCAGCTCAACAATCCGCGCTCGCGGGTCGACGATGTCGAGAAACCGCATCGCCTCGAGCGTCGTTACCCCTCCGCGAACCCTCATTGCCTCAAGCAGGCGTGCACGCTGGTGCGCGGCGGTGTTATCCGGCCAGTTGTCGATGATGGGGCTGAAGGACAGGAAATTGTGCATTCGAAGCAGTAGTAGTTGAGACAATGCGTATTGTTCGCCTCCCGCCTCGAAACACCGCTACCGAAATACCCCGCAATTTGACCGGAAAATCATCCGGCCGAAATAGGGCAGATTTTGACGCCTATTTCGGCCGCCTCATTCCTGTGGAAAGTCCGGCTCTATTTCGGCTTCATGGCGAAGCATGTGCATGAAATTGACGGCCGAGATTGATGTGGTCTCGTCCGGAATACGCTTCGCGAGCGCCAGCATCATTTCAAATATCTCGCTGGTCGTCTGCGGCTCCCGAGTCTGAGGGGGCGCCTTCGGCGGGATGCTGGCGCGGTTCAGCAGCAAGTGCGCAGCGTTTTCGCTTTCAGCAACTTGGCGGCGGTTCTTCTCGGCGTGCCGTTTGATGGCGTCCCGCTCGTCGTCGGTCAATATTTTCCGGACAGTACGGTCGTCCGTGTCTTCCCATACCCGAGCAGCGACCGTGGCAATGAACCTGCCCGGAAAGTCGTCGCACATTCCGTAGAGCGCGCGAGCAAGATGCAATATGAAGATGCGCCGCTCGCTGAATGCCGGACGCCCCGCCGACCGACGTTCGACCGTCGATGCAGCGTCCCGAAGGTTCTTCAACGGACCGCGAAAGCTCTTCTCCAATTCCGACGGCACCCAAGACGAGCTTTCAGCCGAAAGCTCGGACTCAAAGGCGGCAGCTTTCTTCATCAGCCCGCGAACTGCAGCAGTTGTGGGCAGTGGCTCGGAAGGCTCGCGTTCGAAGCAGGCCACGTACGCGTGCGCGATTTGGGAAACTGCAGCCACCTTCAGCACAGTTCCTTTGCCGAAGACGGACTGCTTGAAAAAGCTCCGCACGCTGGGATAGGCCAGAAAGCCCTTGAATCAGTCAGAGTCCGCGCGCGCGGCTTGGTCCAGACGCAAGAAGTAACAAGCTTCGCTATAGGTCTCGGCCAGCCTCTCGTTCGTTTCCAAAATGGTCATGTGATTGGCTGTTTTGGCTTCGAATTCGATGTGGAACTAATTATGGATGCGCGTTCGAGGCTGCTTTCATTCGAACGGGAGCGCACACCATAACCTTTCAATTCAATGACACTCAGGCACGAAAAAATGGATTTTTCGAGAGGGTGGGACTCAGTCATCGAATTGCAACAAGCGACAGGCAAACGAAGAAGCCTTTCGGCCTTATCCACAAAGGCTGAGCGAGGGGTTGAGCCCCCCTCGCAAAAAGCTTCCGACCACTACTTCCGGAAGCTTTCTATTTGGGCGGGACAGCATGGTGGCGTTAAGCCCCCCTCACTCCACCGTCACAGACTTCGCCAGATTCCGCGGCTTATCCACATCCGTACCGCGCGCACACGCCGTGTGATACGCCAGCAACTGCAGCGGCACCACATGCAAGATCGGCGACAACAGGCCGTAATGCTCCGGCATCCGGATCACATGCAAACCTTCGTCGTTGACGATCTTCGTATCCGCGTCGGCGAACACATACAGCTGACCGCCGCGCGCGCGCACTTCCTGAATATTCGACTTCAGCTTTTCCAGCAGCGCGTCGTTCGGCGCCACCGTCACCACCGGCATGGCTTCGGTCACGAGCGCGAGCGGCCCATGCTTCAACTCGCCGGCCGGATAAGCCTCGGCGTGGATATACGAGATCTCCTTGAGCTTGAGCGCGCCCTCGAGTGCGATCGGATAATGCAAGCCGCGCCCGAGAAACAGCGCATGCTCCTTGCGCGAAAACTCTTCCGACCACGCAATGATCTGCGGCTCCAGCGCCAGCACGCTATTCAATGCCGCCGGCAAGTGACGCAGTTGCTTCAGATACTCCCCTTCCTGCTCTTCGCTCACACGCCCGCGCAACTTGCCCAGCGTTGCCGCCAACACGAACAGCCCAACCAGCTGCGTCGTGAACGCCTTGGTCGATGCCACACCGATCTCGCGGCCCGCGTGCGTCAGGAACGCCAGCTCGGTCTGGCGCACCATCGCGCTCGTACCGACGTTGCAGATTGCCAGCGTATGCTTGTGACCGAGCTCCTGTGCATGCTTGAGCGCCGCCAGCGTGTCCGCCGTTTCGCCCGATTGGGAGATCACGACGACCAGCGACTTCGGATTCGGCACCGACTCGCGGTAACGATACTCGCTGGCAATTTCCACCTGCGTGGGAATCTTCGCGATCGATTCGAGCCAGTATTTCGCGGTCAGCCCCGAGTAATAGCTCGTGCCGCACGCCAGAATCAGCAGGCTGTCGATCTCCGCGAACACCTTGCCCGCGCCCTCGCCGAATAACGACGGGTCGAACGAATCCGCTTGCGGAATCGTGTCCGTGATCGCGCGCGGCTGTTCGAAGATTTCCTTCTGCATGAAGTGACGATACGGGCCGAGTTCGACCGCGCCGCCATACGCCGCCACCTGGCGCACTTCGCGCTGCGCCTCGTAGCCGTCGCGATCGGCGATGCGCACGCCCTCGAGCGTCAGTTCGCAGACGTCGCCTTCTTCGAGGAAGATGAACCGTTCGGTGCTGCCCGCGAGCGCCAACGCGTCCGAGGCAAGGAAGTTCTCGCCCTCGCCGAGCCCGACCACCAGCGGCGAACCCTGCCGCGCGCCGACCACCGTATGCGGCTGGTCTTTATGCAACACGGCGATCGCATACGCGCCGTGCAGTTGCCCGACCGCTTCGCGCACCGCCGCGAACAGATCGCCGTGATACAGGCTGTGAATCAGATGCGCGATAACCTCTGTGTCGGTCTGCGAAACAAACGTGTAACCCTTGCCGCGCAGCATGTCGCGCAGCGTCTCGTAGTTCTCGATGATGCCGTTGTGTACCAACGCGAGTGCGTCTTTCGAGAAGATCGGGTGGGCGTTGTCCGTGACCGGCGCGCCGTGCGTGGCCCAGCGCGTATGCGCGATACCCGTGATGCCTTCAAGATGGCTCTCGCGCACCTGCTCGTCGAGATCGGCCACACGCGCGACGCTGCGCGCACGGCGCGGACCGTCGCTGCCGAGCACGGCCACGCCGCACGAATCGTAGCCGCGATACTCGAGGCGACGCAGTCCTTCGATCAGGACGGGGACGATATTACGTTGCGCTACCGCGCCGACAATGCCACACATGGATCATTCCTTTTTCAGTGCTAGTGCCGGGTTTCAAGGAGCGCGCCTCGGGCGCGCGTCGTACCCATCAGCTCTTCTTTTTGGTCGGGCGCACGTAGCCCGTTCTGCTAGTTTGCGTCTTGTCGTTCAGGACCAGTGCATCAGCTTCGACGTCCTTCCAGACCGTGGTGCCCGCCGCGATCGTGGCGCCGCGCTTCACACGCACCGGCGCGACCAGTTGCGTGTCCGAACCGACGAACACGTCGTCTTCGATAATCGTGCGGAATTTGTTCGCGCCATCGTAATTGCAGGTGATGGTGCCCGCGCCGATGTTCACCCGCGCGCCGATATCCGCGTCGCCGATATACGTGAGGTGATTCGCCTTCGAACCGTGACCGAGCACCGCGTTCTTCACCTCGACGAAGTTGCCGACATGCGACTCGTCGTGCAGCGAAGCACCGGGGCGCAAGCGCGCATACGGTCCGAGCACGACATTCGCGCCGACCTCGGCGCCTTCGATATGGGTGAACGCGTCGACGCGCGTACCGGCGCCGATGTTCGCATTGCGGATCACGCAGTTCGGCCCGACGGTGACGTTGTCGGCCAGCGTGACACGGCCTTCGAATACGCAGTTCACGTCGATCGAGACATCGCGGCCGCATTCGAGCGTGCCGCGCACGTCCAGACGCGCCGGATCGGCGAGTGTCACGCCCGCGACCAGCAACGCGTCAGCCACGTTGCGCTGATGAATCCGCTCCAGTTCGGCAAGCTGCTGCTTGCTGTTCACGCCGAGCGTTTCCCATTCGTGGTCCGGTTGCGTGGTGACGACTTCGAGGCCAGCCTCGATCGCCATTTCCACCGCGTCGGTCAGATAGAACTCGCCTTGCGCATTGTCGTTCTTCAGCGCGGCGAGCCAGTCGCCCAGACGTTCGGTCGGCGCGACGATGATGCCGGTGTTGATCTCGGCGATCGCGAGCTGCTCGGGCGTAGCGTCTTTCTGCTCGACGATGCGCGCCACCTTGCCATGCGCATCGCGCACGATGCGCCCGTAACCGCTCGGATCAGCCAGCGTGACGGTGAGCACGCCGTAGCCGCCCTGCCCCGCGCGATCGGTCAACGCCTGCAGCGTGCCGGCACGCGTAAGCGGCACGTCGCCGTAAAGCACCAGCGTGGGCGCGGACGGATCGAGCAGCGGCAACGCCTGCTGCACCGCGTGGCCCGTGCCGAGCTGCTGCTCCTGCACGGCGAACTGCACGTCCGGCGCCGCCACGGCTTTGCGCACGGCTTCGGCGCCGTGGCCGATCACTACCACGAGATGCGTGGGCTTGAGCGTGCGAGCCGTGTCGATGACGTGAGCGAGGAGCGGCCGACCGGCCAGGGGATGCAGCACTTTGGGAAGCGCGGACCGCATGCGCTTGCCGGTGCCTGCCGCCAAAATCACAATGTTCATGGCACCGCAAATAGACGAGTTTGGAGCCGACGATTCTAACACGCACCCTCTAGCAGAAAAGGCCGCTTGAGCGGCCTCGTTGCAAACTGGAATGCGCGGAGACGCCCGTGCCACGGGCGTTTTGGTCAAAGATCGTCAAACTGGACGATTGCAATCGATTTCGCTCCGTCAAGCGTCGTGCTATTACCGCTGTCGGTCGAACACGGCTCTTCGTCGAATGCAATATCGCCTTGCGGATCGGCCTCGCCGGTCGCCCGCAGGCCAGCGAATGGAAACAGCTTGTGATCCATCAAATGCGAGGGCACGACATTCGCCAACGCATTGAACATATTTTCAATGCGGCCCGGGAAGCGTTTCTCCCAGTCGCGGACCAGTGCCTTCATTTCCGCGCGCTTGAGATTCGGCTGGCTGCCGCACAGGTTGCACGGAATGATCGGGAATTCGCGCAGCTCGGCGTACTTCTCCAGATCGGTTTCCTTCACGTAGGCAAGCGGGCGGATCACGATATTCTTGCCGTCGTCGGATTGCAGCTTGGGCGGCATGCCCTTCAGCTTGCCGCCGTAGAACATGTTCAGCAGCAGCGTTTGCAGAATGTCGTCGCGATGATGGCCGAGCGCGATCTTGGTCGCGCCCAGTTCACCCGCCACGCGGTACAGAATGCCGCGCCGCAGCCGCGAGCACAGCGAGCAGGTGGTCTTGCCTTCCGGCACCAGCCGCTTGACGATGCTGTACGTATCCTGATTCTCGATGTGAAACGGAATGTCGAGCTGCTTCAGGTACTCGGGCAGCACGTGCTCGGGAAAGCCCGGCTGCTTCTGGTCGAGATTGACGGCGACGATGTCGAAGTTGATCGGCGCGCGCTCGCGCAGCCGCATCAGGATTTCGAGCATCGCATAGCTGTCCTTGCCGCCGGACAGGCAGACCATCACCTTGTCGCCGTCCTCGATCATGTTGAAGTCGACGATCGCCTCGCCGACCTGGCGCGCGAGCCGCTTGAACAGCTTGTTGTTCTCGTACGCTTCCTTCTGTTCGCGGCGCGTGAGCGGCGATCTGGCGCGCGCGTGGACTGGCGTCGCCTCGCCTGTACCGGCGGGCGCGGCGGCAGTGGCGCCGTTCAGGATTTCCGGAGCATTCATGGCTCAATCCTCCTTGATACGGAAGACCTCGACGCCCACCGCGTCGCAGTCGGGATAAACGTCCGGCTTTTCCGTCGACACACGCGCCGCCCGCACTTGCGGATGTTCGAGCATGGTCTTGACGAGATCGTCGCAGAGCGTTTCCTGCAGGTGGATATGGCCTTGCTCGACGCGGCGCGAGATGGTGGAGCGCATGAAGTCGTAGTCGACCACTTCGTTCAGCTTGTCGTGGACCGGCGTGGACAGCGCGAGCGGCACGAACAGTTCGACGTTGATCACGACGCGCTGTTCGCCGCGCTTTTCGAAGTCGTGCACGCCAATGTTGATGTGCACTTCGTAATTGCGCAGAAAAAGCCGGCGGCAATCGGCGAGCCGGGGATGCGAAAGAGCGGCAAACATGTTCGTTCCAGTCGAAAAAAGCGTGCGGAGCACGCAAAGGGGCGCGTCAAACGACGGCGGCCGCCAGCGTGGCGGCTGGCCGCACGCTTTAAGCGCCCGTCAAAAACATAACGTCGCGCGGCAGCGGCACGAGGTGCTGCCCGCCGTCGACCACCAGCGTCGTTCCGGTCACGCCCGCTGCGTCCGCGAGATACAGCGCGGCGGCGACAATATCCTCGGCCCGCGACGCGCGGCCCAAAGGCGTAGTACGGTGAGCGGCTTCAAAACCCTCCGGCGTCTGATCGCCGGATTGCATCGTCAAACCGGGCGCGAGCCCGACCACGCGCACTTTCGGCGCCAGCGCCTGGGCGAGCGCAACCGTGGCTGTCTGCAACGCCGCCTTGGTGAGCGTGTACGACAGGTAGTCCGGGTTCATGTTGTACAGCTTCTGGTCCAGCACGTTGATCACCACGCTGCGCAGGCTTTCGTCGGTGCGCGCGGCCTCCGGCGTCAACTCGTACAGGCCGCGCGCCAGCACCAGCGGCGCGCCGAGATTCATCGCGGTCAGCTTCAGCAGCAGCTCGTAACCGACGGTGCACGCCGTGTCCTCCTCGAAGCGCGACGCATTGTTGACGATACACGACGGCAGGCCCAAGGCCTCGATACACGCCGGCAAAAGCCGTTGGACTTGCGCCTCGTCGGCCAATTCGGCGTGCAGCGCGACCGCCCGGCGACCCAGAGCGGTGATTTCAGCGACCAGTTCGTCGGCTTGCGCCCCCGAGGCGCCGTAATGAACGGCCACGTCCCAGCCACGCGCGGCAAAACCGAGCGCGAGCGAGCGCCCGATACGGCGGGCGGCGCCGGTAATCAGCACGACACGCGGCGTGTCAGGCGCGCGGGCGGCGGCGGTGTCCAGAGAGGCGGTCATTTACAATGCGGGGATGAATCCGAAAGCTCACCAACCCGACAGTTTACCTGCTCCCGGCCCGAGCGCGCTGGCGCAGTCCGAAGCGCTGGTCGCGCAGATCCGTGCGGAGCTCGAAGCCGCCGGCGGCTGGCTGCCGTTTGACCGCTACATGGAACGTGCGCTGTATGCGCCGGGGCTGGGTTATTACAGCGGCGGCGCCCGCAAATTCGGTCTGCGCGGCGACGACGGCAGCGACTTCGTCACCGCGCCGGAACTGTCGCCGCTGTTCGCCGCGACGCTGGCGCGCCCGATTGCGGAAGCCTTGCAGGCGAGCGGCACGCGCAACGTGATGGAATTCGGTGCCGGCACCGGCAAACTCGCGGCCGGCCTGCTGCATGCGCTCGACGCGTCGGGTGCGGAATTCGACAGCTACTCGATCGTGGATCTGTCAGGCGAACTCCGCGAGCGCCAAAGCGAGACGATCGGAGCCGCGGTGCCGGCGCTCGCCGCCAAAGTGCGCTGGCTGGACGCGTTGCCGGAGCGGTTCGAAGGTGTGGTGATCGGCAACGAGGTGCTGGACGCCATGCCAGTGCGGCTGTTTGCTTTCACCGGCGGCGCCTGGCACGAGCGCGGCGTGGTATGGCGCGACGAGGCGTTCGCGTTCGACGGCCAGCCCGTGTCCGCCGCGGCGGACCTCGCGCTGCTGTCGGAAATCGAAACAGCCGGCGAAGACTACGTGACGGAGACGCACGAAGCCGCCCGCGCATTTACGCGCACCATCTGCACGATGCTCGTACGCGGCGCGGCCTTTTTCATCGATTACGGTTTTCCGCGTCACGAGTATTACCACGCGCAGCGCGCGCAAGGCACGTTGATGTGCCATTACCGGCACCGTGCGCACGTCGATCCGTTCCTCTACCCCGGCTTGCAGGACATCACCGCACACGTTGAATTCACCGGCATCGCCGAAGCCGGCGTCGAGACGGGCGCGGATCTGCTGGGCTTTACGTCGCAAGCGCGGTTTCTGCTCAATGCGGGAATCACCGAGGCGCTGGCCGAGATCGATCCCGCGGACCCCAAACAGTATCTGCCCGCGGCGAATGCGGTGCAGAAGCTGTTGTCGGAAGCGGAGATGGGTGAACTGTTCAAGGTGATTGCCTTCTCGCGCGGCCTGGACGACACGCTGCAAGCGTTCACGAGCGGCGACCGGTCGCATACGCTGTGAATTTCCGCATCAGGAACCGACGATGATCCGCTGGCTGTTGACTACGTTTATCGCCGTGGCGGTGTTGTCGTCGTGCTGGCCGTGGCTCAGAAAAATCGGCATCGGCCGCATGCCGGGCGACGTAACCTTGCGCCTCTTTGGGCGCGAGTACCCGTTTCCGTTCATGTCGACGCTGGTGTTGTCGATGGTGTTGTCGCTTGTGGCCAGACTGCTCTAGGTTCGGCTGCCTTTGGCGGCGGCGGCAATGGCGTGGACTCCACGCTCGCCGCCGCTCCCGCAACCTGAAGGTCTTAGCCGAGCACTGCTTCGACAGCCCGGACCCGCTCCTGATGCACGGCGTCCTTGATGCCGGCCGGCGCGTCGGCGAGCCGTTTGGCCACGGCGCCGGCGTCCACGCCGCGCGCCGCGACGAGCGCCACCCTCAACCGCTCGGCCTGCGGATAGTCCCGCATCTCGAACCCCAGCCGCCCACGCGCGTCGGCTTCACAAGCCTGCAAGGCTTCAGCAAAGCGCGCAGGTTTGCGGATCGCATCGCAGCGCTCGATCAGCCTCACCAGCGCAGCAGCACCCATTTCCATCACGCGATGAATGTTGCCGTGCTCGCGCGCAACCAGCAGCGCGAGATCGCGGCAATCATTCGGCACCCGGAGCCGCTCGCATAGGGGCTTCAGCAGATCCACGCTGCGCCCTTCGTGGCCGATATGCCGCGGCAGCACGTCTTCGGGTGTGGTCGCCTTGCCGAGGTCATGCGTCAGCGCCGCAAACCGGACCGGCAATGTATAACCCTGCTGCGCGGCATGATCGACCACCATCATCACGTGCACGCCGGTGTCCACTTCGGGGTGATAGTCGGCGCGCTGCGGCACGCCGAACAGCGCGTCGATTTCCGGCAGAATCCGCGCCAGCGCACCGCACTCGCGCAGCACGCCGAACATGCGCGACGGCTTCCTTTCCATCAGACCACGCGACACTTCCTGCCACACGCGTTCGGCCACCAGCGCGTCCACTTCGCCGTCGGCCACCATCTTGCGCATGAGCGCCAGTGTCTCCGGCGCGACGGTGAAGTCCACAAAACGGGCCGCAAACCGGGCGATCCGTAAAATCCGCACGGGGTCTTCGAGAAACGCGTCACTGACGTGGCGAAACAGGCGCGCCTGCAAATCACCCTGGCCGTTGAACGGGTCGATCACCGGGCCGGTCAACTCGCCGTCCGGACGCACTTCGCGCGCCATGGCGTTGATGGTCAGATCGCGGCGCGCGAGGTCTTCTTCCAGCGTGACATCCGGCGCATAGAAAAACTGGAAACCGTGATAGCCGGCCGCCGTCTTGCGCTCAGTGCGGGCGAGCGCGTACTCCTCATGAGTCTGCGGATGCAGGAACACCGGAAAATCCTTGCCCACCGGACGGTAGCCTTGCGCCACCATCTGCTCCGGCGTGGCGCCGACAACCACGTAATCACGATCCTGCACCGGTACGCCCAGTAACTCGTCGCGGATCGCGCCGCCTACTGCATAGATGTTCATGGGCATACGTCTTGATAAGCGATCGCATACGTTTCGCTCAGCGCGTCGTCGATCCACGCTTGCACCGCCGGCAGTTCCGTCACGCGCTGCACGTAAGCTCCAGACACGTCCGAGAGCGCCGGCTGCCAGGTCCGGAAGCGCATCACGACCGGCGCGTACATCGCATCGGCAATGCTGAATTCGCCGAACAGAAACGGGCCGCCATAAGTGTCCAGACAGTCGCGCCAGATCGCCTCGATCCGCGCGATGTCCGCCAGCGCGCCTGGCGTGGCGTTCTTGCCGGGGAACGACGCGCGAATGTTCATCCACATGTTCGAGCGCAACGCGCCGAAACCCGAGTGCATTTCCGCGCTCACACTGCGCGCGTGGCTACGCGCCGCCGCATCGCGCGGCCACAGCGCATGTTGAGGGAAACGCTCAGCCAGTGTTTCGGCAATCGCCAGCGAATCCCACGTGGGTTGACCGTCGTCGCCGATCAGACACGGGATCTTGCCCGGACCCGACGGCGCGAGCGCGAGCACTTTCGAATTGGTGTCCGGCTGATTCAGATGGATCAGCACCTCCTCGAACGGAATGTCGAAATGTTTGAACAGCAGCCACGGACGCATCGACCATGACGAGTAATTCTTGTCGCCTATAAGCAGCTTCATGCTTTGAATAAGAAATGAGAAGAAAAAAATCAGCGCCCCGCACTCGCGCGAAACGTATCGAAACGCGAACGTGTCGACGCGCCGGTCAGATAGATCGGCGCGATCGTTTCGATGCTGGCCGGCTCGATGCCGAGTTCAGGCGCAAGCGGTCCGCTCAGCACGTTGTCGACTTTCATCGAATCGAGATTGTCGCGCGAGATCACCGGCTCGCCGGGCGCCATTTCGAAAGTCAACGCCTGCAGGCGTGCGAACGCCTCCGGCAAACGGATGATGCGCGCATGCTTGCCGATCACGTCGCCGCAATACTTGACGAGATCTTCGAGCGCATAGACCGTCGGACCGCCCAGTTCATAGGTGCGGCCGCCGGCGGCATCGAGATCGAGCACGTTGACGATCGCCTTCGCCACATCGCCCACATACACCGGCTGGAATTTCGCATCCGGCATGGCGAGCGGAATCACCGGAAACATCCGTTGCAGGAATGCGAACTTGTTGAGGAATTGATCTTCCGGGCCGAACACCACCGACGGCCGGAAAATCGTCCATGCGAGATTGGCCGCGTGCACGGCCTTCTCGCCGTCGCCCTTCGAGCGCGTATACATGCTCGGGCCGTTCGGGTCGGCACCCAGCGCGCTGACATGCAGCAGCCGGTGCACGCCCTTGCCTTCGCACGCGGCCACGATTTTCGTCGGCAACTCCACGTGCATTCGCGCGAACTCCGGACCATATGGCGTGCCGCGTTTGCCGTGCAGCGTGGCCACGAGATTGATCACGCAATCGGCGCCCTCGACAAAGCGCGCGAGTTGAACCGGATCGAACACGTCCGCTTCGATCACGTCGATGGGCAGGAGGGTGAGATGGCGGGCGTTGTAGCGCCGCCGGGTGGCGATGCGCACATCTTTGCCCGCTTCGACGAGGGCATTGACGAGATGGCTGCCGATAAAACCGGAACCGCCGATGATCGCAATGGCTTTGTGTCGCATTTTCGACTCCCTGGTGGAAGCCGCGGCAACGGCTGGCGTGGCGCGCCGCCGCCCGGAACGGGACGGCGGCGGCACGGCGCGCTTACGGTGCGATGTAACCCAGACGCGCCTTCAGCGATTGCGGACGGCCTTCGAACAATGCCGCGTAATAGACCGTGTTGGACAACACATTCTTAACGTAGTCGCGCGTTTCCTGGAACGGAATCGCCTCGGCGAAGATCGCGCCTTCCACCGGACGCTGCAAGGATTGCCGCCAGCTGCGCGGACGGCCGGGCCCTGCGTTATAGCCCGCGGTGGCCAGCACGGCGGACCCGTCGAACTGATTGTAGATCATCGACAGATAGTTCGTGCCGAGCAGGATGTTGGTGTTGATGTCGTTCATCTGTTCGCGCGAGATTGGACCCAGGCCGATTTTCTTGGCGACCAGTTGCGCGGTGCCCGGCATCAACTGCATCAAACCGCTCGCGCCGACCTCGGAGCGCGCATTCATGATGAAGCGCGACTCCTGGCGAATCAGGCCATAGGCCCATTCCACGTCGAGCCCGTTCGACTGCGAATCGCGCTCGACGATATCCTTGAACGGCGACAGATAACGCAGCGAGAAATCGTGCTCGGTCTTCGTGCGATCCGCCGTGTTGACAGTGCGGTCATACAGCTGGATACGGCGTGCGTATTCGGCGGCGGCGAGCAGTTGCCGGTCGCTCATGTTGCGCAGCGGCCAGTTCCATTCGCGATTGCCTTCGAGCCGCAGATTCAGCGCATAGAAGCGCTGCGCCAGATCGAAGCCGGGCGTATTGCCGGCCTGTTGCACTTCGGCGTCGCTCACCGTGGTTTTCGGCGGGACCGTGATCTTCTGGCCCAGTTCTTCCGCGGCCAGTTGGCCGTAGAAGTTGTAGCCCCGCGAAATCGATTCGAATTCCTGGGTGGCGGTGGTCGTTTCGCCGGCCTGCTTGAGCGCGCGAGCGTGCCAATACACCCACGACGGCTGATTGCGCAGCGCCGCCGGCATCTGTTCGATCGACCAGCGCACCATCGTCCAGTCGCCCGCGAGCAAGGCGGTGCGGGTGCGCCATTCATACGCGGGATTCGACAGCGGCGCGTTCACCGACAGGCGATACCAGTCCACCGCGCCCGGCATCTGCCTGGCCGCTGCCTGATACGCAATCGTGCCCCAGCCGATGGCGCGCTCCGGCGAACTCAGCGACGGCGCCACCGAGGCGAACGTGGCCGCGGCCATAGCCGGGTCGTTGCGCGCCATGCGCGTGATGGCCAGCAACGCGAGTTGATGCGACTGCGTATCCGGTCCGACGCCACGCGCGAGCAGCAACGGCGGCGTGGTGGTGGCCTGATTGAACAGCACCGGGTCGGGCGGCTGGTTGCTGAGCGCGTCGACGAGCTTCGCGCCCGTGTTGGTGTAGTTCTGTTCGTAGGCGAGGCGGATCTGTTGCCACACGTCGGCGGAGCTGAACTGCTGGTTGATGGCGAGCGCGTTGATCAGATCCACGCAGCCGTCGCCGTACCATTTCGGATCGACGAGCAGCGCGCGAGCCGCGTCGGCCACGTTCTCGCCGCGCGAGGCGCGCGATTCGAGCGCGTAGCACTTCACCTGCGTGTCGTCGTTCAGCACGAAACGGGCGTATTGCTGATCGAAATTGCGCCAGTCATGACGAGCGCCGAGCACCGTGAGGTAGTCGTTGCGCAGGCGGTCGGCGATCGCCTGGCCGTCGTACTTCTGCAGGAAGCTCAGCACCGGTGCGTCCGGCGCGTCGACCCGCGCGTGCCCGCCGGAATCGAACAGTTGCGGCTTGATCTGGAAGTACTCCAGATACGAAGGCGCCGGATAGCTCGGGATCATGCTGGCCAACTGCGCGGCGCGCGCCGCGTCGTTACTGCGGGCGGCCTCGCGCAGTTGAACGAAGATCTGGTCGTCGTTCGTGAGTTGCGAAAGAGGAAGGGGCTTGACGGCGGAGGCCGTGCTGCACGCGACGAGCGCCGCGGCGGCAAGCGCCAGACCGGCCGCGCGATATACTCGGTAAAGGCGTTTTGACATCGTTGTTTCTGGAGCGCGAATTGAACCCAAGCATAGCATGCAACCCTGCCGCGGAATCGAAAAAGGCGCTGCGTAAAATGCTATTGGAAGCAAGGCTGCAAGCGGCTTCCGAGCCCGCGCGCAACACCGCGCTCGCACGGCACCTGCTCGATGCGTTGAAGCAGTACGGCGTGAACAGCGTGGGATTCTACTGGCCGCTCGCCGGCGAATTCGACGCCCGCGCCGCGATCTCGATCTGGCTTGCGGCGAACACGCAGCGTGAAGCGAGTTTGCCGGTGGTCAAGGAGCGCGGCGTGCCGCTCGAATTTCATGCGTGGGCGCCCGATACGCCGATGAAGATCGGTCATCACAGGATCACCGTGCCGGCTTCCGGGCGGATCGTGATTCCCGAACTGCTGTTCGTGCCGTGCGTCGGTTTCGACGCCAACGGCTACCGGCTCGGTTACGGCGGTGGCTATTACGATCGCACGCTGGCAGCGTGGCCGGGCGCGACAAAGCCCATCACCGTGGGTATCGCGTACGAAGCGTGCCGCACGCCCGCATTGGAGCGCGAAGCCCACGACATTCCGCTCGACCTGATCGTCACCGAGGCGGCGCTTTATCCGCGCCCGGTGGATTAAACGTTGGGTGAGCGCGGCACAAGCGGCCGCCCCGCCGCCGCGCAAACCGCGCAAACCGCGCTGCGTTATAACGACGCGGCCGCCCGCGCGGCCGTGTCGTAGAGACCGGACGCGTTGCGCATCAGTTGCGCCGCTTCGCCGATCTGCTCGTTGGTCAGGCCGCTTTCCTTGAGCGTCGAAATCAGACAGCTCTCGCGCACCTCGCGATATTTCAGACAGAGTTCGCGGCCGGCCTCGGTCGCGGAGAAGAACACTTCCTTGCCGGTCTTTTCGCTTTTTACATACCCTCTAGCTACGAGCTTCTTCAACGCGTACGTGGCGACGTGCGTGTCTTCGATGTTCAGCACGAAGCAGATGTCCGCCAGCTTCTTGCGGCGCTCGCGGTGGCTGACGTGATGCAGCAGCGAGACCTCGATGGCGGTCATGTCCTTGTCGCCGGCCGCCGACATGCAGCGCACCATCCATCGGTTGAATGCGTTGCCTGCCATGATGAGCGCGTACTCGAGTTCTGACAGTTCCGCGCTGGTCTCGGACACGAGATGTTCCGAGGAGACGATCTTGGTGGGATGGCGCGACATGGCGAGGATTCTCGAGAGGCAATTGGGGAAGGTGTCGGGAGTGTACGACGAGCGCCCGATCCAGGGGAGCCTGGCAAAAACGCTTATTGATAAATTGTTGATATTTTATTGATAATGTACGCTTCAATCGTCGCCTGCCCGATGCCGATAACCGGTCAAAGGGTGCGCCGTGCCCGAATCCTCCCACTCGACCTGGGCTGTTAACCCATGAGCCAACCAAGAATCTTTCCGCTCGGCGATACCGCGCTAGTCTGCGAAGCGCCGCCGCCCGCCACGCTGGAATGCCAGCGTCGGGTGTGGGCGGCCGCCGAAGCCGCGCGCGAATGGCCGCATGTGCTGGAAGTGGTGCCGGGCATGAACAACCTCACCCTCGTTTTCGACCCGCTCGAAGCCGACCGCGACGCCCTGGTGAGTCACCTGCAGGCGGCCTGGAATGCGGTGAGCGACGCGCCCGCGCCAGGCCGCGAAGTCGAGATTCCGGTGCAGTACGGCGGCGAGTTCGGCCCTGATCTGCACGAGGTCGCCAATCACACGGGCTTGAGCGTGCGCGAGGTCGTCGAACGTCATTCGAAGGGCGACTACGTGGTGTTCTTCCTCGGCTTCCAGCCGGGCTTCGCCTATATGGGCGGACTCGAAGCCGCGCTGCACACGCCGCGCCGCGCGTCGCCGCGGCTCGAAGTGCCGGCCGGATCCGTCGGCATCGGCGGCGAGCAGACCGGCATCTATCCGGCCACCTCGCCCGGCGGCTGGCAGTTGATCGGCCGCACCGAGTTGCCGCTGTTCGACCCGGCGCGCCGGCCGCCCACGCTGCTGCAGCCGGGCGACCTGGTGCGCTTCACCATCGCGGGGATACACGCATGATCGATGTGATTCGCGCGGGTCTGCTGACCACCATTCAGGATCTCGGCCGCCACGGCTATCGGCATCTGGGGGTCGCAATGGGCGGCGCGCTCGATCGTCTGTCGCTCGAAGTGGGCAACCGGCTGGTCGGCAACCGCCCCGATGCGGCGGGACTCGAAATCACCTTCGGTCCGACCGTGCTGCGCTTTCTACGCGCCACGCGGGTGGCGATCACCGGCACCGAATTCGGCGCGACGCTCGACGGCAAGCCGGTCTACTCGTGGTGGAGCCTGCCGGTACAGGCGGGCCAGGAACTGGTGCTGAACGCAGCCAAACGCGGCATGCGCGGTTATGTGTGCGTGGCGGGCGGCGTCGACGTCCTGCCGATGCTCGGCTCGCGCAGCACCGATCTCGCCGGCCATTTCGGCGGACTCGGCGGCCGCGCGCTGCGCGACGGCGACCGTTTGCCGGTCGGCGCGCCGCCGCAACGCGGCCATGCCGGCTTTGCGCCCGAGGCGCCGGAGTTCGGCGTGAAGGCGCCCGCCTGGTGCAAGTTCGTGCTGGTTCACGAGCCGCTGCGGCGTGGCCGCCATCCGTCGGGCGTGCCGTGGGCGGTGCCGATCCGTGTGCTGCGCGGACCGGAATACGAGAGCTTCACCGACGAAGCCCACGAATCGTTCTGGTCCGACGAATGGCTCGTCACGCCGAACAGCAACCGCATGGGCTACCGCCTTGCGGGCGCCGGTCTCAAACGCACCCGCAAAACCGATCTGCTGTCGCACGCGGTCTTGCCCGGCACGATTCAGGTGCCGCCGAACGGCCAGCCGATCGTGCTGATGAGCGACGCGCAGACCACCGGCGGCTACCCGAAGATCGGCGCGGTGATCCAGGCCGACCTCTGGAAGCTCGCGCAGGTGCGCCTGAACGCATCCGTCCGCTTTATCCCGACGACGCTCTACGAGGCGCGCCAGGCTCTACTCGAAGAACGCACGTATTTGCGGCAGATCGACGCTGCGATCGCGATGCATGAAGAACGCTGCGCGCGCCAGTCGGCCGTCGCGGCGCTGTGATACTGAGGCAGAGGAACATCATGGAAATCGATTTGAACGCCGATCTGGGCGAAGGCTGCGGGTCCGACGAGGCGCTGCTCGATCTGGTCAGCTCGGCGAATATTGCGTGCGGCTGGCATGCGGGCGGCGCCAATGCGATGCGCGACTGCGTGCGCTGGGCGGTGCAGAAAGGCGTGTCGATCGGCGCGCATCCGAGCTTCAACGATCCGGAAAATTTCGGCCGCAAGGAAATGGATCTGCCGGCCAACGACATCTACGCGGGCGTGCTGTATCAACTCGGCGCGCTGTCCGCGATCGCCCAGGCCGAGGGCGGCCGCGTCGCGCACGTCAAGCCGCACGGTGCGCTCTATAACCAGGCCGCGCGCGACAGCAGGATCGCCGACGCGATCGTTTCGGCGGTGCACGATTTCGACCCGTCGGTGGCGGTGTTCGCGCTGGCCAACAGTGGACTCGTGACGGCGGCGCGCAACGTGGGTCTCATCGCCGTCGAAGAAGTTTTCGCTGATCGCGGCTATCGCGCGGACGGCTCGCTGGTGCCGCGCAAAGAACCCGGCGCGCTGCTCGACGACGAAGACAAGGTGCTGGCGCGCACGCTCTCGATGATTCGCGAGCAGCGCGTACAGGCCGTGGACGGTCAATGGGTGCCGCTGAACGCACAGACCATCTGCCTGCATGGCGACGGCCCGCATGCGCTGGCGTTCGCGCGGCGCATCCGCGGCGCGCTCCAGGACGCCGGCATCGAAGTCCACGCGGCCGGCGCCGCCCGCGCCTGAGCGCCGGCCCCGGCACAAGCCGGACGCATTCATCCGGGCACGAGCCGGACAGCGCGATTCAACCCCTGCGCACCTGGTCAACGCCCCGCCTGACGCGGGGCGTTGACCAGGTGCAGGACGCATTGCAGTACCCGCAGTCGATCAGCAGGTGCAGGTGTAGTTCGAAGCAGACGCGGCCATCAAGAGCCGTGGCAACAAGACGGCGCCCGGACCCTCGGGAGCCGTCCCACGTTAGCCGCCACAAGCGGCAAGGTTGAAACCCTGTTTGGAGATCCAGATGCAGACAACAGTCAGTCTATGGCCGCTCATTGGCGTGGCCGTCATCATCGTCGGCTTTTTATTGCGGTTCAATCCGATGCTGATCGTGGCGGTCGCCGCGATTATCACCGGCCTCGCCGCGCACTTCCCGCCTGAAAAGATTCTTGCCGAGATCGGCACGGGCTTCATCAAGACGCGCAATATCCCGTTGATCATTCTGCTGCCGCTTGCCGTCATCGGTCTGCTCGAACGGCATGGCCTGCGTGAACGGGCGCAAGCGTGGATCGGCGGCATCAAGGCCGCGACCGCCGGGCGTCTCCTGATCGTCTATCTGCTGGTGCGGGAACTGACCGCGGCGGTCGGCCTGACCGGACTCGGCGGCCATCCGCAGATGGTGCGTCCGCTGATCGCGCCGATGGCCGAAGGCGCGACCGAAACGCGCTTCGGCAAGATCAGCGACGCGGTGCGTTTCAAATTGCGCGCCTTCTCCGCGGCGACCGACAACGTGGGCCTGTTCTTCGGCGAGGACATCTTCGTCGCGTTCGGCGCGATCGTGCTGATGACCACCTTCCTGAAGGAAGCGGGGATCATCGTCGAGCCGATTCACGTGGCGGTGTGGGGCATTCCGACCGCTATCTGCGCGTTCATCGTTCACGGCTTCCGCCTGTATCTGCTCGATCGCAAACTCGAACGCGAGCTGCGGGGCAACGCCGTGGCGGGCAGCCCCGCTGTTTCGTCGACGCAAACCGCCGCAGGAGACAAAGCATGACGCTCACGATCACCTATCTGTTCTGGCTGCTGGGCGTGGTGCTGCTCGTCGTCGGCGGCATGATCGTCACGGACAGGGATCATCCGCGCCGTTTCACCGCGGGCGGTTTCTGGATTCTCTACGCACTGATCTTCCTGATCGGCGACAAGCTGCCGCTTTCGGTGGTCGGCGTGCTCGTCATCGTGATGGCGCTGATCGCGGGCTTTGGCGGCGTGACCGCGGGCAAGCCGAAAGTGCTGTCGCTCGAAGCGCGCATGGCGAGCGCCGCGCGCCTTCGCAACAAGCTGTTCGTGCCCGCGCTGACGATTCCGGTCGTCACCGTGATCATCACGCTCTCGGCGAGTCATCTGGTGTTCGGCGGCATGCCGTTGATCGAGAAGGCCAATGTCACGCTGATCGGATTCGGCATCGGCTGCGTGATCGCGCTCGCGATTGCCTGCGTGATGACGCGCGACACCGTCGGCCAGTCCATGAAGGAAGCGCGCCGGCTGGTCGATGCCTTGTCGTGGGCCGCGGTCCTGCCGCAGATGCTCGGCATGCTCGGGCTCGTGTTCTCGGACGCCGGCGTCGGCAAGGCCGTCGCGCACGTGACCACGGCTTATATCAGCCTCGACTATCGCTTCATCGCGGTGGCCGTGTACTGCATCGGCATGGCGCTCTTCACGATGGTGATGGGCAATGGCTTCGCCGCATTCCCGGTGATGACGGGCGGTGTCGGCGTACCGATTCTGGTAGGCGTGTTTCACGGCAATCCGGCGGTGATGGTCGCGATCGGCATGTTCAGCGGCTACTGCGGCACGCTGATGACGCCGATGGCCGCGAACTTCAACATGGTGCCGGCCGCACTGCTGGAATTGCCCGACAAGAATGCGGTGATCAAAGTGCAGATACCGACGGCGCTCACCTTGCTGGTCGTGAACATCTTCCTGTTGAATTTCCTGATGTTCCTGTAGGACTCTTACTTTCGCAATCGATAAACGCTGACGTATCGCAGGATCTCTCTGCGATACGTTAGTGAAACGGACACACTGCACGACAGGGACGCCACCGAATTAGGAAGCGTCCGATCGTCGGGAATTGGATGGCGAGCCTACGATGCTGAATCGTCTCCCATCCACACGCGCCGGTACGCGCTGCGCGCACCGCCGACGCTCTCCCGCAGGTTTCCATGGAACATCAATCCCAGCCTGAGCGCACGCACGCCGCCCCGCCGCACACCGCCTATCTCACCGCATTGATCGACGCCGCGCTCGAAGCGCACCAGGCCGGTCGGCTCGACGCCGCCGAATCGTTTTACCGCGAGGCGCTCACGCTCGACAGCGCCCATACGGGCGCACTGCACTACTTCGGCGTGCTGCATTATCAGCGCGGCGCTCACGACATCGCCGCCAGCCTGATGAGCCGCGCGCTCAAACTCGATCGTCACGATGCCGCCTGCTGGAGCAACCGCGGGCTCGTGGCCGCCGCGCTCGGCCATCTCGACGAAGCAATGATCTGCTACGACCAGGCACTGCAACTCCAGCCCGATTTCGCCGACGCGCACAACAACTTCGGCGCCGCGTTACAAGCGCAAGGCGCGTTGCCGGAAGCGGTCGAACACTACCGCCTGGCGCTGGCTTCCAACCCCATGCTGCTCGACGCGCATCTGAACCTGGGCACGGCGCTGAACAAGCTCGCGCGTTTCGACGAAGCGCTGGCGTGCTATCGCCATGTTCTGTCGCTCGATCCCGCCTCGGCGGAGGCGCACTTCAGCGCGGGTAATACCTACCAGGCGCGCGGCGACCACGGCGCGGCGATCGCCAGCTTCGAGCAGGCCGTGGCACTGCGTGCGGATTACGCGGAGGCGCACGTCAACCTGGGCAGCCTGATCGGCAAGCTCGGCGACTATGCGGGCGCCGAATCGCACTACCGGCGCGCGGTCGCGCTCAAACCGGTTCCGACTCATCTCGTGTGTCTGGGCGGATCGCTCGGTGCGCAAGGGCGCCTCGACGAAGAAGAAGGCTTCTATCGCCAGGCGCTCGCGCTCGACCCGCACCATGCGGACGCCCATCAGAATCTGGCGTGGCTGTTGCTCAAGCGCGGCGACTACAAACAGGGCTGGGCGGAATTCGCGCTGCGCTGGCGCAAGACCGACTACGAAGCGATCGCGGTGCCGGGCGTGCCGGAGTGGCGTGGCGAGCCGCTCGAAGGGCGCCGTCTGCTGCTGGTCGGCGAGCAGGGTTTTGGCGACCACTTCCAGTTTCTGCGCTTTGCAAGCGTGCTCGCCCAACGCGGCGCAACCGTCGACCTCTGCGTGCGCGAACCGCTGTTGCCTTTGGTCGAACGCGTGGCGGGTGTGCGTCGCGCGTATAGCGGCAAGCCCGATGGCGAATACGATTTCTGGGTGCCGATGATGAGCATCCCATCCTGCCTCGGCCTGGAGCTTTCCACCATTCCCGCGGACGTGCCCTATCTGTCCGCCGACAAGGCAAAGATCAAGGCATGGCGCAAGCGGCTCGGCGCGGCCGACAAATCGGCGCGCAAGGTGGGGCTCGTCTGGGCCGGCAGCCCGACATTCGGCAACGACCGTTACCGGTCGATCCCGCTGTCCGACCTGAGCGCGCTCCGCGGCTTAAAGAACGTGGCCTGGTACGCGCTGCAAAAAGGCCCGGCGCATGCGCAACTGGCCGCTGCGCCGCCGGCTTTCAGCGCACACGATTTCACCGCCGGGCTGAACGATTTCGAAGACACGGCGGCGTTGATCATGAATCTCGATCTGGTGATCGCGGTGGACACCGGCGTTGCGCATCTGGCGGGGGCGTTGGGCAAGCCAGTATGGTTACTGTTGCCCGCCAATTCCGACTGGCGCTGGCTGGAAGCGCGCAGCGACTCGCCGTGGTATCCAGGAATGAGGCTGTTCCGGCAGGCGGTGTTAGGGGATTGGGTGCCGGTGGTTGACGAAGTGGCCAAGGCACTGCACGACGGCGCCCATTGAATGCGACACGCTGCGTTGAGGCCCGACACCACTGCGCAGCGTCGCTCGCCTCTGCTGATAGCGGCACACAGCTTTTTCGCGACGGCTCAAGGGCGCGCGATCAGGGCCACGCGATTAAGGCCGCGACCAGGGACACGACTCAAGGACGCCGGCGCTGATGTGCCAGCATATAGGCGCGCAACAATTTGTTGATCCGCGTCTGATAGCCTTGACCTTGCTCCTTGAACCAGTTCAACACGTCCGCATCCAGACGCATTGTCACGGCCTGCTTTGGAGGAACATGCAGTTCGGCGCGCTCAAAAAACTCGTCGCCCAACTCAGGTACGTCGCTCTTATCGATTTGCGCATCGTCCGTTCTGGCGAGTCGCTTCCAATCCGTTCCCGATGTTTTGCCCATCATTTCACCTCTGCTCGCTTGCCTCGATTGCCACCCTTCCGTCAATTCCAGATGCGCTGCTTGTAATGTCCGAGTTCGTGCCTGGTTGCCTTGCGGGCCGAAATGATCCGGATCACATCCGCACTGCGCTCCACGTACACCACCACGCCCACGACAGCCGCCATCCAGCCCAATGCGATCCACCGGTCCTCGCCGTAATCTTCCCGCGTGTCTAGTGCCGTAAGTACGGGATGATTGAACACGTCGATGGCATCCTGAAAGTCGATGCCGTGTTTGCGGATATTGATTTGATTTTTGGCTTCGTCCCACTCGAACTGCACGCGCCACCTGTATTGACGTTTGTACATACATCATAGCATGCAAAGGCACCTATGGCAGCGTGTTCCGCGAGCAGTTTGCGGCACACGTCAGCGTCGGACTGGCGCCCCGGATAACGGTTCCGGTCATGGCCGAACGGCCTATCCCGCGTAGGACGCCTGGGTCCCTGCGTATGTTTCGTCCTGGATTCCGATCAGTGTCATCCCGCCTCGACCACGAACCCGCGCTGCCGCAAAAGCTCCAGCACGCCTTTGGGGCCACCCAGATGCAGCGCGCCGATCGCCACGAATACCGGCTTGTTCGGCGCGGCGATCAGCAGCATTCGCGAAACGAAGCGCCGGTTGCGGTCATAGACGATCTTGTTATCGATCGAATCGGAAATACGTTTGTCGCGCGCGAGCTTCTCGGATTTCGCGGCCTGCCAGGCGGCGATCGCATCCGCATCGCCCACGCGCCACAGTCGATGCAAGGTCCGCACGTCCTCGACGTTTTGCGCAGGCGTCTGCACCAGATCCTGCGCCAGCATCTCCCGCTGCTGCGCGAGCGTCAGCCCCGTGAACGCGCGCATCTGCTGCGGCAAGGTTTCGAGACCGACAATCTTGCCGCGCGTGCGGATGTACACGTTCTGTAACTGCGCTTCGGAGCCGTACTCGGTTTGCAGGCCGGCACTCAGGGAGTCGTAGGTTTCGACCAGCAGCGAAGCGAGCCACGGCCGCATTTTCTTGATCGCGTCCAGTGCCGCCGGGTTACCGCGTAACCGTAAGGCCAGCTTGTGCCACAAAGGCTCGGGCAGCAAACCTGGCAGACAGTCGCGCCGGCAAACGCCGTACTTCGAGACATCGTCTTGCGAAACCAGCAGTTCGTCGGGTGAGAGTTCGAGCGCCAGCGTCGGCGAGGCAGCCAGTGCGCCGAGGATTGGTGCGCGAAACGGCTGATTGGCGGGGTAGTCGGCGGGATCGCCCACGTGCAGCGTGCCCAGAACATAGATGGTGGTCGTGCCGCGTGTCGCGACATAGAACGGCATGCGCGCCGGTTGCGCGCGCACCGGGCCGCTCGCCGTGGTGCCCGGTGAGGCGGGCGGCGGATTGAAACCCGGCAGGCTCGCGCGCGGTGGCGCCGGCATGTTGGGCACCGGCAGCGCCGGACGCCCCGCCTGCGAGGGCGCGTTGGCAGCCGCGCCAGCGGCATGCGCAACGCCGAGCGCCGCCGTGCACAGATGAAATACAGAACAAACGCCGAGGAGCGCGGCACCGGTCAGTGCACGCGCCCTCCAGCGCCGCGCGAAAGCAGCGCCAGGGTCGCCATCACGCAAGCGGCGCGTAGCACGACGCGCCGCCAACCCATCAGGCATCCACGTCCCCCACCTCCTCGGCGCGGTGACACGACACCTGGCGGCCATCCACTTCACGCAGCTTCGGTTCTTCGCTGCGGCAGCGGTCGATCACGTACGGGCAGCGCTGATGAAACGTGCAACCCGACGGCGGATTCAGCGGCGACGGCATTTCACCCTGCAATTTGATCTTGATGCTGCGATCCGCTTCGAAGATGGAAGGCGTAGCCGACATCAGCGCGCGCGTGTACGGATGACGCGGCTTCGAGAAAATCCGCGTCTTGTCGCCGAGCTCCGCCACGCCGCCGAAGTACATCACCATCACATCGTCGGCGATATGCTCCACCACCGAGAGGTTGTGCGAGATGAACACGTAGCTGGTCTTGAACTGCTCCTGCAGATCCATGAACAGATTGAGAATCTGCGCCTGGATCGACACGTCGAGCGCCGACACGGGTTCATCCGCGACCACGATCTGCGGATCGAGAATCATTGCGCGCGCAATCGCCACGCGCTGCCGCTGGCCGCCGGAGAACATATGCGGATAGCGCTTCGCGTGTTCCGGACGCAGTCCGACGGTGCGCATCATCTGCGCGATCCGTTCGGCGCGCTCGGTCGCGCTCAGCTGCGTGTTGATCGCGAGCGGCTCGCCGAGCGTCTGCTCGACGGTCTTGCGCGGATTGAGCGAGGCAAACGGGTTCTGGAACACCATCTGCACGCGCCGCCGCAGCGCCGCGATCTTCGCGTGATCGGCGCCGGCCACGTCTTCACCGTCGATCAGCAGGCGGCCCGCGCTGGGCGGTTCGATCATGGTGAGTTGACGCGCGAGCGTCGATTTGCCGCAGCCGGATTCACCGACCACCGCCAGGGTCTTGCCGCGTTCGAGCGCGAACGAGACGCCATTGAGCGCCTTCACCGTGCCGGATGCGAACATGCCGCGCTTGACCGTGTAGTAGCGCGCGAGCTTGTCGGCCACCAGCACGTGATCGCCCGCATGGTCCGACTGGCGGCGCGTTTCGGGTACTGCGTTCATCGTGCGCCTCCATGCGTGTGAACATTGGCGTCGCCGCTCAGGTTCAGGGGTTTGATGCAGCGCACGCGCGCCACTTCGGCGTGACCTTGCATCGGCGCGAGCGCGGGCCGCGCCTTCGTGCAATCGTCGACCACGTACTTGCAGCGCGGTGCGAAGAGACAGCCCCTAGGGCGGTCATCTCGGCCCGGCACCATGCCCGGCAGTGCCGCGAGCCGCACGGCGCCGACATTGTGCTCGGGAATCGCCGCCAGCAACGCTTCCGTGTACGGATGATGCGGCGCGGCGAAAATGTCCGGTACCTTGTTCGTTTCGATCACTTCGCCAGCGTACATGACCGCGACGCGTTGCGCGACTTCCGACACCACCGCCAGATCGTGCGAGATCAGCACGAGCGCCATGCCGCGTTCCTTCTGCAGCTTGATCAGCAGTTCCATGATCTGGGCCTGGATCGTCACGTCGAGCGCGGTGGTCGGCTCGTCGGCGATCAGCAACTTCGGATTGCAGGCAATCGCCATTGCGATCATCACGCGCTGGTTCATGCCGCCGGACATCTGATGCGGAAACGAACTGATACGGCTTTTCGCATCCGGAATGCCGACCTGGTCGAGCAGTTCCAGAGCGCGCTTGTCCAGCGCGCTGCCGCGCAGGCCTTCGTGCAGCTTCAGCACTTCCTTGATCTGATAGCCGACCGTGTAGCTGGGGTTCAGACTGGTGAGCGCGTCCTGGAACACCATCGCGATGTCTTTGCCGACGATCTTGCGGCGTTCCTTCGCCGATGCCTTCAGCAGGTTCGTGCCGTTGAAGGTGATTTCGTCGGCCGTCACTTTGCCGGGCGCGTCGATCAGGCCCATCAGCGCCATCATCGTCACGCTCTTACCCGAGCCCGATTCGCCGACTACGCCGACCACTTCGCCCGGCGCGATATCGAGGCTGATCCGGTCGACGGCGGGCAGTCCGTTGAAGTCCACCGCGAGATTGCGGATGGTTAATAAGCTGGTCATTACGCCATCCTTTTCAGTTTCGGGTCGAGTGCGTCGCGCAGCCCGTCGCCGAGCAGATTGATTGCGAGCACCGAGATCAGGATGGACAGACCCGGCATGGTAACGATCCACCAAGCGCTGTCGATGTAGTCGCGCGCCGAAGCCAGCATCGCGCCCCACTCCGCCGAAGGCGGTTGCACGCCGAGGCCGAGAAAGCCGAGCGCCGCGGCGTCGAGAATCGCCGACGAAAAGCCCAGCGTAGCCTGCACGATCAGCGGCGCGGTGCAGTTCGGCAGCACTTGCGAGAACATCAGACGCAAGGTGCTCGCACCCGCCACACGCGAAGCCGTTACGTACTCCTTCTGCAACTCGCCTTGCGCCGACGCGCGCGTCAAACGCACATAGCCCGGCAGCGCGACGATCGCGATGGCGAGCATGGTATTGACGAGACCCGGCCCGATGATCGCCACCACCGCCACGGCGAGCAGCAGCGACGGCAGCGCGAGCAGCACGTCCATGATGCGCATGATCGGCGTGTCGGCCCACTTCTCGAAGAATGCCGCGATCAGCCCGAGCACGATGCCCGGAATCAGCGCGAGCACCACCGAGACGAAACCGATCCAGAACGACAGCCGTGCACCGTACATCAGACGCGAGAGGATGTCGCGGCCCGCTTCGTCGGTGCCGAGAATGAACTTCCAGTTGCCGCCGTCGAGCCATGCGGGCGGAATCTTCACGAAGTCGCGGTATTGCTCGATCGGGCTGTGCGGCGCGATCAACGGCGCGAAGATCGCGACGAAGATCAACACCAGTACGACGATGCCGGCGCCGACCGCGCCACGGTTACGCGAGAAATTCGCCCAGAATTCACGGGCGGCGATAGCGCGGCCGCTTGGGGGCGTGACCGACTGGGGGACTGTGTTTTGTATGTCTGCCATGATCGTGATTACCTCGTATGGCGGATGCGCGGGTTGAGCACGCCGTACAGCAGATCGACGACGAGGTTCACGACAATGACCAGCGTGGCGATCATCAGGATACCGCCCTGCACCACCGGATAGTCGCGCCGGCCGATCGCGTCGATCAGCCACTTGCCGATACCCGGCCACGAAAACAGCGTCTCGGTCAGCACCGCGCCCGCGAGCAGCGTGCCGACCTGCAGACCGATCACGGTCACCACCGGAATCAGCGCATTGCGCAACGCATGCACGACGATCACGCGTCCCGGCGACAGGCCCTTCGCGCGCGCGGTGCGGATGTAGTCCTCGCGCAGCACTTCGAGCATCGACGAACGCGTCATGCGCGCGACGACCGCCAGCGGAATCGTGCCGAGCACGATGGCCGGCAGGATCAGATGGCTCAGCGCGGATCTGAACGCGCCTTCGTCGGTCGACATCATCGCGTCGATCAGCATGAAGCCGGTCACGTGCGGAATGTCGTATTCGACCGCGATGCGGCCGGACACCGGCGTCCAGCCGAGCTTCACGGAAAACACCATGATGAGGATCAAGCCCCACCAGAAGATCGGCATCGAGTAGCCGGTGAGCGCCGTGCCCATCACGCCGTGATCGACCACGGTGCCGCGCCTCAAGGCCGCGAACACGCCCGCCGGCAACCCGACGATCAATGCGAACAGCATCGCGCAGATCGACAGTTCGACGGTAGCGGGAAAGCGTGCGAGGAATTCGCCCATCACGCTGGTGTTGGTGATGATCGAGGTGCCGAGGTCGCCGTGCAGCGCGCGCCCGATGTAGTGGACGTACTGCATGGGCAGGGATTCGTCGAGCCCGAGCCGGTGCATCGCCACGGCGTGCATGGCGGGATCGACGCCGCGCTCGCCCATCATCACTTCGATGGGGTCGCCCGGTATCAGGTGAATCAGCGCGAACGCGAGGATCGTGATGCCGATGAAGGTCGGAATCACCATGCCGACGCGGCGCAAAACAAAGCGGAACATGGTTTTGTCCCTATGGTCTTGATGAACAAAAAACGCAACCGGCGACGAGGGCTTGTGACCCCGGTCGCCGGACCATTTCGACCAGTTTTCTAACCGTGCGAAAAGCGTACTGCGCGAATTTTACGACTTGCCTGATGGGTTACTTGACGCTGACGCCGTCAAAGCGCGCATAGCCTAGCGGTTCGATGCGCATGTCCACCACCTTCTTGCTGACAGGCTGGTACACCGTGGAGTGAGCGATCGGCGAGAACGGCAGTTGCTGCGCGAAGATCTGCTGCGCCTGCATGTAAGCCGTGGTGCGCGCGCCCTGGTCGGACGTGACGCGGCCCTTCTGGATCAGGTCGTCGAACGGCTTGTAGCACCACTTCGAGAAGTTGTTGCCGTTCACCGCTTCGCAGCCGAGCAGCGTGCCGAGCCAGTTGTCCGGATCGCCGTTGTCGCCGGTCCAGCCGATCAGCATCGTGTCGTCCTCACCTGCGTGAGCGCGCTTGATGTACTCGCCCCATTCATACGTGACGATCTTCGCCTTCACGCCGATCCTGGCCCAGTCGGCCTGGATCATTTCCGCCATCAGGCGGGCGTTCGGGTTGTACGCGCGCTGCACCGGCATCGCCCAGAGGGTGATGTCGAAGCCGTTCGGATAGCCCGCTTTCGCCAGCAAGGCCTTGGCCTTGTCCGCATCGTAAGACGCGCCCTTCAGGTTCTTGTCGTACGACCATTGGGTCGGCGGCATCGGGTTCGTGGCCGCCTGGCCCGCGCCCTGGTACACCGACTCGATGATCGCCTTCTTGTTGATCGCCATGTCGAGCGCCTGACGCACTTCGACCTTGTCGACCGGCTTGTGCGTCACGTTGTACGCGAGGTAGCCGAGATTGAAGCCCGGTTGCGACGGCATGGCGATGTTCGCTTCGGCCTTCAGCGGCGCGATGTCGGCCGGACGCGGATAGCTCATCACCTGGCATTCGTCGCGCTTGATCTTCTGCACGCGCACGCCGGCGTCCGGCGTGATCGAGAAGATCAGCTTGGAGATCTTCACCGTGTTCGGCTTCCAGTAATCCGGATTGCCGTCGAAGCGGATCGTCGCGTCTTTCGTGTAGCTGCGGAAAATGAACGGGCCCGTGCCGACCGGGAACTGGTTGATGTCGGCCGCCTTGCCGGCCTTCAGCAACTGGTCGCCGTATTCGCCCGAGAGGATCGACGCGTATTCCATCGCCAGATTCTGGATGAACGGCGCGTTGACTTCCTTCAGCGTGAACTTGACCGTGTACGGATCGACCTTTTCGACGCTGGTGATCAGCTTGTCGAGGCCCATGTCCGTGAAGTACGGGAACTGGACCGGGTAAGCCTTATGGAAGGCCGAGTTCGGGTCCAGCATGCGCTGGAACGTGAACACGACGTCGTCCGCATTGAATTCGCGCGTCGGCTTGAAGAACGACGTGGTCTGGAACTTCACGCCATGACGCAGGTGGAACGTGTAGGTTTTGCCGTCCGCCGAGACTTCCCACTTTTCGGCGAGGCCCGGTTCGACCTTGGTGCCGCCGCGTTCGAATTCGACGAGGCGGTTGTAGACGGTGAACGTATTAGCCGTGAAATCGGTGCCCGTGGTGTATTGGGCAGGATCGAAACCCGCAGGACTGCCTTCTGAGCAGTAAACCAGGGTTTTATTCGGAATCTCGGCGCGCGCGACACTTGCGCCCACCATCGATGCCGCTGCAGCTGCGACGAGCGTCGTGACACGCGCGGCGCGCAACAGATTGTTTTGCTTCATGTTTCCTCCAGGTTCGTGGCCGGCTCCCGCCGGCGTAGCGCGATATTACTTGAGCTTGGCTTGCAGCAACAAGCAGAGGAAATTGTATGTCGATCGGAGTTACCGCTTTAGCGGTTACTCCGATCCCATGCACGGCGGTCGACCGGAGTTACCGCTTTAGCGGTTACTCCGGTCCCATGCACGGCGGTCGACCGGAGTTACCGCTTTAGCGGTTACTCCGATCCCATGCAGAGCGGTCGATCGGAGTTACCGCTTTAGCGGTTACTCCGGTCCCATGCACGGCGGTCGATCGGAGTTACCGCTTTAGCCGTTACTCCGATCCCATGCAGCGCAGACGATCGGAAACCATCGTGCATAAGCGCGGCCGCACGCCGGCATTGCCGGGAGCGTGCGGCCGCAGAGGGGTGCCGCAGCAAAAAAACGGCCCGCCGAGGTTATTTCAGCCCCACATTCATGAATTGCGTCGGGCCGAACGGGTCGATCTTGAAGCCCGTCACGTTCTTGCTGATCGGCTGATAGACCGTGGAGTGGGCGATCGGCGTAAATGGAACCTGATCTTTGAATATTTCCTGAGCTTCCGTGTAAGCCTTGGTGCGCTCAGCCAGGTCAGTGGTGCCGCGGCCCTTTCTGATCAAGTCGTCGTAAGGTTTGTAGCACCATTTGGAAAAGTTACTGCCATTGACCGCGTCGCAACCCAGCAATACGCCGAGCCAGTTATCCGGGTCGCCGTAATCGCCGGTCCAGCCGATCAGCATCGCTTCATGTTCGCCGGCATGGCCGCGGCGAATGTATTCGCCCCATTCGTAAGTGGCGATCTTCACCTTGACGCCGATCTTCGCCCAATCGGATTGCAGCATTTCCGCCATCAGACGCGCGTTCGGGTTATATGGCCGTTGAACCGGCATGGCCCACAGCGTCAGATCGAAGCCATCGGGATAACCCGCCTGTTTCAGCAGCGCCTTGGCTTTTTCCGTGTCGTAGGGCGCGTCTTTCAGATTCTTGTCATAGCCCCACTGGGTCGGCGGCATGGGGTTCGTGGCAGCCTGGCCCGCCCCCTGATACACCGAGTCGATAATCGCTTTCTTATTGATCGACATATCGAGCGCACGGCGCACCAGCACATTGTCGAGCGGCTTCTTAGTGGTGTTGTAGGCGATATAGCCGAGGTTGAAACCCACCTGGTTCGGCATGGCCAGCGATGCATCGGCTTTGACCGCCGGAATATCGGCGGGACGCGGATACGCCATCACCTGGCATTCGCCGCGCTTGAGTTTTTGCAGACGCACGGCCGGATCGACGGTAATCGCGAATATCAGCTTGCTGACTTTGACGACACCCGGCTTCCAGTAATCGGGATTGCCGTCGAAGCGAATCGTGTCGTCTTTCGTATAGCTGCGAAAAATGAACGGACCAGTGCCGACCGGATATTGATTGATATCCGACGCTTTACCCGCTTTCAATAACTGGTCGCCATATTCCGCCGAGAGGATCGATGCGAACGGCATCGCGATCTGTTGCAAAAACGGCGCATCGACTTCCTTCAGCGTGAAACGCACCGTGTACGGATCGAGTTTTTCGATCTTCGCAATGTTCTTGGCGAGCCCGAGATCGGTGAAATACGGGAACGGTACGGCGTATGCCTTGCGGAACGGCTGATCCGGATCGAGCATCCGCTGATAGGTGAAGACGACGTCGTCCGCGTTGAATTCGCGCGTCGGCTTGAAAAACGAGGTGGTCTGGAATTTCACACCGTGGCGCAAATGAAACGTATAGGTCAGCCCGTCGGGCGACACATCCCACTTTTCGGCGAGACTCGGTTCGATATCCGTGCTGCCGTGCGCGAACTCGATCAGGCGGTTGTAGACCGTGTACGAGCCCGCGCTGAATTCGACGCTGGTGGTGTACTGCGCGCTGTCGAAGCCCGCCGGACTGCCTTCAGAGCAGAACACGAGGGTCTTGTCGGGCAGCGTGGCCGCATCGGCTGCGGCGGGCGCAAGGCTCGCAGTCAGCACGGCACAGGCGCTCAGCGCTGGAAGGCAGGTTTGGCGAACTGCAAACAGCAACTTGGATACCGTCATCACGTTCTCCGCACAGCAGCCACGTCAGCTGCGCTTCGATCATAGACAGCACAAAAATCGGGTTCAATGCGGGCTTACACGCCGCAAGGTTTGCGCGTGACTGGAGGTCTGTTGCATTGCAGCAACGATCGCAGCGGTCACGCGAGCGCCGGATTCGTTTGGCTGACGCGGGCGTGGCGTTCGGGTGGCATCCGCGTGGCAGCCTGTACGCTATTCGCGGTGCAAAAAAAACCGCGCGACTGTTTCTCAGCCGCGCGGTTTCGTCTCGACAGACCGATTCGAGCTTAAACGTTCAACCGTTCGCAGATCGCCTTGGTCGCCGCTGCGCCGTTTAGCGTGTAGAAGTGCAGGCCCGGCACCTTCGCATCGATCAGACGCCTGCACAGGTCCGTCACCACATCCAGCCCGAACGCGCGAATTGACTCGCGATCGTCGCCGAAGCTTTCCAGCCGGCGCGCGATCCAGCGTGGCACTTCAGCGCCGCACATCTCCGAGAAACGCATCAGCTGCGAGAAGTTCGTGATCGGCATGATGCCCGGCACGATCGGCACGTCCACGCCGAGCTTTCTCGCGTCGTCGACGAAACGGAAATACGCGTCTGCATTGAAGAAGTACTGTGTGATCGCCGAATTGGCGCCGGCCTTCACCTTGCGGGCGAAGTTTTCCAGATCCTGACGCGGCGAGCGCGACTGCGGGTGGTATTCCGGATAGCCGGCCACCTCGATGCAGAACCAGTCGCCGAATTCGGCGCGGATAAAGCTCACCAGTTCCGACGCATAGCGCAGCTCGCCGACTTCGCCCATGCCGGACGGCAGATCGCCGCGCAGCGCGACGATATGGCGGATGCCATGTGCGCGGTACTCGTTGAGAATGGCGCGCAGGCTCTCTTTCGACGAGCCGATGCACGACACGTGCGGCGCCGCTTCGAGCCCTTCCTTCGCCATATCGACGACGGTGTCGAGCGTGCCCTGTTGCGTCGAGCCGCCGGCGCCGAACGTGACGGACACGAACTTGGGCTTGAGCGTGGCGAGCTGGGCGCGCGTGGCGCGCAGCTTGTCCACGCCTTCCTGCGTTTTCGGCGGGAAGAATTCGAATGAAAGTTCGATCGGGTTCATGATTCTTTAGTCAATCGTCGGTCAACCGAGACTGCGGTTGCCGAAAATAAGCGCGGACAGCAGCCACGAAACGATGCTGTACAGAATCGAGCCGAAGAACGCCGACCAGAATCCCGACACCTCGAAGCCCTTCAGCAGCGACGCGGCCAGCCAGAAGCACAGCGCATTGACCACCAGAATGAAGAGTCCGAGCGTGAAAATGGTCACGGGCAGCGTCAGCAGGATCAGCACCGGCCGCAGGATCGTGTTGATCAACCCGAGCACCACCGCGACGATCAACGCGGTGCCGAAACTGCGGATATGGATCGACGGAACGAGGTAGGTGATGATCAGGAGCGCAAGCGCGTTGATCAGCCAGGTCAGCAGCACGGTCATGTAGAGCTCCTTGTGGGCAGGATGTCCGATAGCGGGAAAAAGCGCGTACAGAACGGGCGGAGGCGGTCATGGCGAACAAAGCGGCGCATGATGCGCCGCCCTGTCGTCAAACTGTCATGCTGCTCAACCGCTCGCGGCGCGCTTAATAGCGGTAGTGGTTCGGCTTGAACGGGCCGTTCTTGTCGACGCCGATGTAGCCGGCCTGCTCGTCCGACAGCACGGTCAGGTTCGCGCCGATGCGCGCCAGATGCAGGCGTGCGACCTTTTCGTCCAGATGCTTCGGCAGCACGTACACCTTGTTCTCGTACTTGTTGCCTTGCGTGAACAGTTCGATCTGCGCGAGCGTCTGGTTCGTGAACGAGTTCGACATCACGAACGACGGGTGGCCCGTCGCGCAACCCAGATTCACGAGGCGGCCTTCAGCCAGCAGGATCACGCGCTTGCCGTCCGGGAAAATGATGTGGTCGACTTGCGGCTTGATGTTGTCCCACTGGTACTGACGGGTCGACGCAACGTCGATTTCCGAGTCGAAGTGACCGATGTTGCAGACAATCGCGTTGTGACGCATCGCCTTCATGTGGTCGTGGCCGATCACGTGGTAGTTGCCGGTCGCCGTCACGAAGATGTCGGCCTTGTCCGCCGCGTATTCCATCGTCACGACGCGGTAGCCTTCCATCGCCGCCTGCAATGCGCAGATCGGATCGATTTCGGTGACCCACACGGTGGCGCCCAAACCGCGCAGCGATTGCGCGCAGCCCTTGCCCACGTCGCCGTAACCGGCGACCACGGCGATCTTGCCCGCGATCATCACGTCGGTCGCGCGCTTGATGCCGTCGACCAGCGACTCACGGCAGCCATACAGGTTGTCGAACTTCGACTTGGTGACCGAGTCGTTGACGTTGATCGCAGGGAACGGCAGGCGGCCTTCTTTTTCCATCTGATACAGACGGTGCACGCCGGTCGTGGTTTCTTCGGTCACGCCCTTGATGTGCGCAAGGCGCGTGGAGTACCACGTCGGGTCGGCGTCCAGATGGCGCTCGATCGACTTGTACAGCGCGACTTCTTCCTCGTTGGTCGGCTTCGAGATCACCGAACGGTCTTTCTCGGCCTTCGAGCCGAGGATCAGCAGCAACGTGGCGTCGCCGCCGTCGTCGAGGATCATGTTGGCGAACTCGCCGTTCGGCCATTCGAAAATGCGGTGCGAGAACTCCCAGTATTCGTCGAGCGATTCGCCCTTGAATGCGAACACCGGCGTGCCGGCCTTGGCGATTGCCGCGGCGGCATGATCCTGGGTCGAGAAGATGTTGCACGAGGCCCAGCGCACGTCGGCGCCGAGCGCCGTCAGCGTCTCGATCAGCACGCCGGTCTGGATCGTCATGTGCAGCGAACCTGCGATGCGCGCGCCCTTCAGCGGCTGCTGCACCTTGTACTCTTCACGCGTTTGCACGAGGCCGGGCATTTCCGTCTCGGCGATGTTCAGTTCCTTGCGGCCCCAGTCGGCAAGCGACATGTCGGCAACAATGAAATCCTGGGAATTTTTGGAATCGATAACTGCGGCGTTCATCACGCCCTCCTTTCTAAGAAATTGACTAGAAATTTGACGTGAGCGCGGTTCGATGCGGTGGATGGGAAAGCGCTATGCGCATCCGGGCCCTCCGATTGAAGCCTTCGAGCCTGGCGGGCAGCCGGCGAATATGCTGATTCGCGGTACCCGTCGCAACGCTCCTCGAAGACGAACGGCGATTGTAGCAAATCGAGATGGCTTCGGGGCGCGGTTCGGGTTCGTATTTGCCGGCCTGCGAGTATGAGGAGAACCGGCGCGGCCTGCTCCGATGCGGCCGCCGCCCAGGCTTATGGAAGACTCCCTGGCGCGGCCGGTGCGTTTTGTGCCGGAACCTGAACCATCACTTTTGCCGCGCGCAATTGCGCGATCCCCGCACGCGCCATATCGAGGAACTGCCGGGAGAAGCGAAACGCATCGGCTGTATCGTCGGGGTCGGCGGCCTGCAGGCCGAGCGCGATGCGAAAGTAGCGCTCCGCGTGGATGCCTGCGTGGTAATGCATGCGCACGCGCTTCGCATCTTCCAGGCGCGGATTGCCGAAGATGTCGCGCAGCGCCCAGGAAAACGCGCCGTCCTCGCCGCCAATGCGGCGGAACGCGTCGTCCATCGGAAAGCCGCCGAGCGCGAGAAAAGCCGTACGGCGAATCAGCAGGCTGCTCGGCACGGTGTTGCTGAGCGTTGCCGCATGCGCGGCGAAGTCGGGATGAGCGGTGAGCTCGCGGGGAAAATCCGTGTACTCGACGTCGAGCCGCACGGACACTTCGTCGGGATGTTGCGCGAGGAACGCGCTCGCCGCGCCGAGGGCGCCGGGCAGGTATTCGTCGTCGGCGTCGAGAAAGGCGAGCAGGTCGTGCGACGCGTGCATCGCAGCCCAGTTGCGCGCACGCGCCGCGCCGCCGTTGTATGGCATTCGCAGCAGACACACGCGCGAATCGAGGCTGCCGCACTGCGCCGCGATGTCCGCGGAGGCGTCGGACGAACCGTCGTCCACCACGATGATCTGCGCGGCCTCCGGCTGGATCCGGCAGCTTTGCAAAGCACGGACGAGCGTCGCCGCGCCGTTGTAGCAGGGAATGATGATCGAAATGGGCGTCATGAATGAACGGGCGCGCGGGGCGGGTCAACGGTGAAGAACCGACGATGTTATTCCGCTTGCCGCCAGGCGCATCTTGAAATGGGTGGGGCGCTTTCGGCGAGGAAGCAAGTCCAGCATCCGCGCCGGCAATGCCATCAACTCGCGCGCAGCGAAAGCCAGCGGAGTCCGCACCGCAGCTTGCGCCGCGATATAAATAAGGTGACTTACAATTGCCCGGATCATTCCAATCTGGAATTCTGGAGCCTGAGATCGTGGAACTACGTGCGCTGCGGTATTTCGTCGAAGTGGTGCGTCAGCAGAGTTTCACCGTTGCCGCCGAGCAGATGTTCGTCACGCAGCCGACCATCAGCAAAATGGTCAAGTCGCTGGAGGACGAAATCGGCTCTCCGCTGTTATTGCGCGACGGGCGGCAGATGGTGCTGACCGATGCCGGCCGGATCGTCTACCAGCGCGGCCAGGACGTGTTGGCCGCGCACGCGCAATTGCAGGCTGAACTGAACGACCTCGACACGCTCGGCCGCGGTCAACTCACCATCGGCATTCCGCCGATGGGCGGCTCCCTCTTCACGCCGGCGATCGCCGCGTTCCGCCAGCGTTATCCGAAAATCGAACTCAAACTGTTCGAGCAGGGTTCGCGCGCCATCGAAGCGGCGCTGATCAACGGCGAACTGGAGCTGGGCGGCGTGCTGCAACCCGTCGACCCGGAAAATATCGAGGTATTGCCCGTGACGCGCCAACTCCTGTGGCTCGTCGCGCGCACCGGCTCGAACTGGGACGATCTGCACGAGGTGCCGCTCGCGCAACTCGCCAATGAACCGTTCGTGTTCTATGGCGAAAGTCTCGCGCTCAATGACGTGGTGTTGAACGCGTGCCGTACCGCTGGTTTCGCGCCGACCATTGTGGGGCGCAGCGGGCATTGGGATTTCATGGCGGCGCTGGTGCTGGCCGGTGTCGGCATCGCCTTGTTGCCGGCGCCGTACTGCCGGCGGCTCGACCCCGCGAAGTTCACCTGCCGGCCGGTGATCGAGCCGGAAATTCCGTGGGAAATGGCGATCGGCTGGCGCCGCAATGGTTATCTGTCGCACGCTGCGCGCGCATGGCTCGACGTGGCTCGCGAAGCATTACCCGGCCAGGCCGGCGACGACTTCATGCTGGCGCCGGGCATTGGCGTGGCCGGTATCACAACGCCGTTCCCGGTCCCGCCCGCCAAATGACGAATGCCCCCGGCAAACGCCGGGGGCACGTCTTGCATGGCTTATCGAAGCTGCAATTACTGCTGCGCGACGAACTCGATGCGGCGATTGGCAAAGCGACCGCTCGCCGTGTCGTTGCTCGCAACCGGACGCGCGTCCCCGTAACCTTGCGCGATCAGCGAATCAGCCGGCACGCCGGTCCTGACGAGGTAGGCGCGCACCGCTTCGGCACGCTGCTTCGACAGTTGCAGATTGGCTGCTTCGCCACCCACGTTGTCCGAATAGCCGGCCACTTCGAGCCGGGCCGTCTTGCCGTTGCCCGCGCAGGCGTTCAGCACGTGCGCCGACTGGTTCAGATCTTCCACCGCCGAAGCCGGTACACGCGCGCTCGCGCTCGCGAAGTTGATCACCTGCAGGTTCAGCACCTTGACCACGTCCGCCACCGCGCATGAGCTGTCCGCCCCAAGCAGGCCCTTGACCGCGCTGCGGAAATTCTCGGTAGCATCGGCAACGGCATGCGCGACGTCGAACGAACCGATCTGATACGACGCGCCGAACAGCGACTTCAGTTTGTCGAGCCAGCCGAGTTTCTTGTCCGCCGCGGTGCCGCTGAGCTCGATGTGCGTGCCGTCCACTTTCACTTCCGCGCCGGGCAGCGACATCAGCGGCAGCAGGCCGTCGAGATGGAGCAGCCAGTCGGCCGGCTTCGTGGCCGGATCGACCGTGATGTTCGGCACGAAGTTGTATTGCCCGAGGCGCCTGGTCAGCTCTTCGATCAGTTGCGTCTTTTCGGCTTCACTGCCGACCGTGGCGGTGACCGTCGGCTTGCCGGCGGCGTCCACCGTAAAGCTGAGCTGGCTGTCTTTGGTCGGCGCGGGCGCGGCGGCGGCCGGCTGTACGGCGCTCGCCGCACTCGCGGAGGCCGCGGCGCTGGCTGCGGGCGCGGACGCCGCCACCTCGCTCGCGGCTACTGCTGCGTCCGAAGCGCGGACCGGCGCAGAGGCGGGCTGCGCGGCGACGGCTCCCGCGGAACTGCCTTGTCCGGCAGCGCGATTGGCGTTTTGCTCGCTCTGGCAGCTACGCAGAAACAGAAAAGCCAGCAGCGCTGCAAGAGCCGCGAGCAGCCACCAGAGCCACTTGTGCGAACGGCGCTCTTCGCGCATCACGGCGTCCGCCGGCACGTGGATCTTCGACAAGGCCTCGGCCACCGGCGTGGACGCGGGTGTCGGGTGGTCGATATGCGCCGAAACGGCCTTCAACTGCGACAGAATGTTGGCGGAGAACGCGCCGAGCCCGCTCAGTCCGAGCGCGGTCATCAAACGGTCGTTCAGGTAAGGCGCAATGACCGGCAATTGATGGCCGAGCAGCGTCGGCAATTGCCCGGCGTTGCCCTGCCCTTCGAGAAAATGCCGCTTGAGCAGGCCCAGCAAGGTCGCACCGGCAATGCCCGTCATGGCATGGGTGGCATGAGCCGGCACGCCGGTCTGCACGGCGACTTCATCGCTCAGCCCGTCGACGCCGCGGTCCAGCGCGCGCTCGAGCAGATGCCGCCCGGCAATTTCCAGCCGGCTTACGCCACCCGTGCTGCCGAGCAGTTGCGGCAGCTGTTCGCCAATATGACTGTTGACCTCCGGCGAGAGAATCGTGCCGAACAGCGAACGCGCGCCGTCGAGCGTCGCGCCCTTCTGCATCAGGCTGGCGACGAGCGCCGGAGCCACGGTCGCCAACACCTTGCGTGTCGCCTCCGACGGGAGCCCGAAGCGCTCCGCCAGTTGGCGCACGACACTGTCCGTCAATGCGGACTGAATCAATTGAATCGTATTGATGCTCATCGCTTCGCTTCCTTGAGTTCCCGAACGCGCCACCTGACCCGCTCTTTTTCGCGGCGCGATTATAGGTTTCGGGGAATCTCATAAACGAAGCGGCACAATTTATGACGAATTGACCGACGTTCGGCCAAGTTGTCTCATATTTGCCGGACAAATCTGCAATGCTGGCGAAGCTCAAACGGCATTCGTCGCCGTGCGGGTTCCGTGGTTCGGTGCCGCTGCCGGCTCCGCCGACGCGCCGCGCCACGCCGCCGCGATCAGCTCGGCGGCCCGCTCGCCGATCATCACCGTCGGCGAATTGGTGTTACCGCCGATCAGCGTCGGCATCACCGAAGCATCCACGATCCGCAGCCCCGTGACGCCCCGCACCCGCAGTTGCGGATCGACCACCGAGCGCACGTCGCCCCCCATCCGGCACGTTGCCACCGGGTGGTAGATCGTGTCGGCATGCTCGGCAATGGTCCGGCGCAACTCCGCCTCCGACTGGCCGGGATGCGTGTACAACTCGCGGCCGCCGTGCAGCGCGAGCGAAGGCGCATCGAGGATGCGCCGCGCCATCTGCGCGCCTTCCACCAGCAGGTCGAGATCGCGCGAGTCGCTGAAAAAGCGCGGATCGATCACGGGCGCGGTGCGCGCATCGGCACTCGCCAGCGTCACGGTGCCACGGCTATGCGGTCGCAAAACGCACACGTGCAGCGAATAACCGTGGCCCCAATGCATGTGGCGGTTGTGGTCGTCGACGATCGCCGCGCAGAAGTGCAACTGCAGATCCGGCCGCTCGAGCGTCGGGCTGCTCTTCAGAAAACCGCCCGCTTCGGCGACATTGCTCGACAGCATGCCGCGCCCGTGGCGCATGAAAGTAACGAACTGCGGCAGCATCCGCGCAATGCCGCGAATCGAAAAGCCGGTCGGCTCGATCGACGAAACCCGTTTGTTGATCGTGAAATCGACGTGGTCGATCAGGTTCTGCCCGACCTCCGGCGCGTCGTGCAGCACCGGAATGCCGAACGAGCGCAAGTGCGCCGCCGGCCCGATGCCCGAGCACATCAGCAGTTGCGGCGAATTGAACGCGCCCGCGGCGAGCACCACCTCGGCGCGCGCTTCGAGCGTTTCCCGGCGGCCGCCGCGCACGATCTCCACGCCGCTCGCGCGCTTGCCTTTGAAGGCCACGCGCAGCACCGTCGCGTCGGCGATCGTGTGCAGATTGGGGCGCGCGCGGTCGTAGATATAGGCGCGCGCCACGCTGCAACGGCGCCCGTCGCGCTGCGTCACCTGATAGAAGCCGATCCCTTCCTGCTCCGCACCGTTGAAGTCGCTATTCGGCTTGTAGCCGGCTTCCATCGCCGCCTGCACGAAACGGCGCGAAAACGGATTCTGATAGCGCAGATCGGAGACGGTGAGCGGGCCGCTATCGCCATGCCAGGCGTCGGCACCGCGTTCGTTGCCTTCGGCGCGGCGAAAGTACGGCAGCACCTCCGCCCACGACCAGCCTTCGCAACCCAGTTCAGCCCATTCGTCGTAATCGAGCGGATGGCCGCGCGTGTAGATCATCGCGTTGATCGCGCTCGATCCGCCGAAGCCACGTCCGCGCGGCTGATACCCTTGCCGCCCGCCGAGTCCCGGCTGCGGCGTGGTCAGATATCCGTAGTTGGTTTTGAGCTTGTGCGGCACCACGGCCGCCACGCCGACCGGCATGTTGACGAACAGATTGCGGTCCGTGTGCGGCCCGGCTTCGATCAGCGCAATCGTCGCGTCCGGGCAGTTGTCCGCGAGACGGCTCGCCAGCGAACAGCCACCCGAGCCTGCGCCGACGATGATGTAGTCGTATTGCATCCGCTCCTCCTTGTGGGCCGCGTTGTTCGCGAACCCTGTCTCCGTATGTTTTCCGGCATTGTAGGGAGCGTTCGGATACCGCGGCGGGTTCGTGCCAGAGCGAATCCTCTAAACGGAAGTGCCGCCGCGACCCTATGATGAAAGACGCGCATACGCCCGCCGGGCGGCCGCGCGCGGCATTCAAACACGGCGCCGCAGGCGTCGTCCTCTTAGTGCGCGGCGCGACATGCAGCGCTCAAACAGCGCACCGTCGAGCGACGCCGGCGAGCATGCGTTGAACGGAGACAGCAGATGGAACGGCACAGCTTCGGCCAGACTCACGAGGTGACCAATCAGGTCCCGCCGCTCGCGGACTACAACCTCTTTTCCAGCGATGCCGCATTGACCGCCGCGCTCGAACGCGACGGCGCGGCGTGGCATCGCGACGCGCTGCTGCGGCACGGCGCGGCGCTCACGACACCCGAAACACTGGCGCTCGCCGAACTGGCCAACCGCCATACACCGGAACTGTTCACGCACAGCCCGCGCGGCGAACGCATCGACGCGCTGGAGTTTCATCCTTCGTGGCACACGCTGCTCTCGCTGCTGCGCCGCGAAGGTCTGCACGCGCTGCCGTTTTCCGACCCGCAACGCGGCGCGATGGTGGCGCGTTGCGCCGGTTACTTCCTGCATGCGCAAATCGAATCCGGTTCGCTCTGCCCGCTGACGATGACCTTCGCGAGCATCCCCGTATTGCAACGCGAGCCCGCGCTATTCGCCAGGCTGCGCGACAAACTCTACGCGCGCGAACACGATCCGCGCGACGTACCGCTCACGCACAAAAACTCCGCGATGATCGGCATGGGCATGACCGAGAAGCAAGGCGGCTCCGACGTGCGCAGCAATCAGACCCGCGCCTATGCCACCGCCGGCAGCGGCCGCGGCGCCGCCTATCGGCTGGTCGGCCATAAGTGGTTCTTTTCCGCGCCGCAGTGCGACGCCCATCTCGTGCTCGGCCGCACCGACGATCACGAGGGCCTCTCGTGCTTCTTCGTGCCGCGCTTCGCGCCGGACGGCAGCAAGAATGCCGTGCAGATCCAGCGCCTGAAAGACAAGCTCGGCAATCGCTCGAATGCAAGCAGCGAAGTCGAATTTCTCGACGCGTTCGGCATCATGATCGGCGACGAAGGACGCGGCGTGCCGACCATCATCGAAATGGCGAATTACACGCGGCTCGATTGTGTGATCGGCAGCGCGGCCTTGATGCGCGCCGCGCTCGTGCAGGCCATTCACCATGCGCGTCATCGCAGCGCATTCGGCCGCCATCTCGCCGATCAGCCGCTGATGCGCAACGTGCTCGCCGATCTCGCTCTGGAATCGGAAGCGGCGACGGTGCTGTTCATGCGTCTCGCACGCGCTTTCGAAGAATCCGCCGACGCCGCCTCCACCTCGCTCGCCGAACGCGCGTGGCGGCGCATCGTCACACCTGCGGCGAAGTACTGGGTCTGCAAGCGCGCATTGGAATTCACCGGCGAGGCGATGGAAGTCTGGGGCGGCAACGGTTACGTCGAAACCGGTCCGATGGCGCGCTTCTATCGTGAAGCGCCCGTGAACTCGATCTGGGAAGGTTCCGGCAACGTGATGTGCCTCGACGTGCTGCGCGCGATGGAACGCGAGCCGGATGCGGCGCGGGCCCTGTTCGCCGCGTGGCAGAGGGAAGCCCAGGCGCACCCGGCATTGAGCGCCGCACTGGGCAAGCTCGCCGCCGCGTTTAACGGACCGGCTGAGCATCGCGAAGCCTCGGCACGGCGGATCGCGCAGCAGGTCGTGCTGATCGCGCAAGCCACGTTGCTGCTCGAACATGCGCCGGCCGAAGTCGCCGAGGCATTCATTGCCACGCGTCTTGCCGACGGCTGCGGCGAGAGCGGCCGGGTGTACGGCACGCTGCCGGCCACGTTCGATCACGCGGCGATCGTCGAAAGAGCTTTTCCTGCCTGACGTTCAGCACGCTTCTGTTGCACCGTGAAGCAGCGTCAGTACATCCAATAAAAGCGCGACATCACGCGCAACGATATCCATTAGGGAGTGGACACATGAAGAACGATCTGCCGGAAGTAGCCGCGCTCGAAGCACTGCTGCGCGATCAGCGCCATGCTTATCTGCGCGCGCCGTATCCGTCATGGGAGACCCGCGCCGCGCACCTGAAAGCGCTGCGCAAAGTCATGCTCGACAATCGCGACGCCCTCGCCGACGCGATGAACGTCGACTTCGGCAATCGCGCGAAACAGGAAGTGCTGCTCGCCGAATTCCTGCTGGTGAAGGAGGAGATCGACGCCGCGCTTCGGCACGGCAAGCGCTGGATGAAATCGCAGCGCCGCAGCACCAGCAAATGGCTGCTGCCGGCGCGCGCCAAAGTCGTGCCGCAGCCGCTCGGCGTGGTCGGCATCATCGTGCCGTGGAATTATCCGGTGCTGCTCGCCGTCGGGCCCCTGATCAGCGCGTTGACCGCGGGCAATCGGGCGATCATCAAGATGTCCGAACTGACGCCGCGCACTTCGGCATTGTTCGAGCAGTTGATCGGCCAGACCTTCGCGCGCGATCACGTCGCGGTGGTGAACGGCGACGCCGCGCTCGCCGCCGCGTTCAGCGCGCAGCCCTTCGACCATCTGCTGTTCACCGGCTCGACCAGGGTCGGCCACGAAGTGATGCGCGCCGCCGCCGAGCATCTGACGCCGGTCACGCTCGAACTGGGCGGCAAGTCGCCGGCCATCATCGGCGCGCATGCGCGCTTCGACAACGCGGTGGACAACCTCGTCGCCGGCAAGACGCTCAATGCGGGGCAGACCTGCGTCGCGCCGGACTACGTGCTGGTGCCGCGCGGCAAGGAGCAGGCGTTCGTCGAGCGGGCGCGCGCACGGATGGCGAGGATGTACCCGAACTTCGCCAACAACCCCGATTACACGACGATCATCTCGGCGCGTCACTTCGCGCGCCTCGAACGTCTCGCCGACGAAGCCCAGGCCGCCGGCGCGCAACTGCACCCGCTCACCGACAGTTCGCCCGATGCGGCAAGCCGCCGCTTTCCGCTGATCGCCGTCACGAATGCGCCGGACGCGTGCGCGCTGATGCAGGAGGAAATCTTCGGCCCGCTGCTGCCGATCGTCCCCTACGACACGCTCGACGACGCGATCGCGTGGATCAACGCTCGTCCCCGCCCGCTCGCGCTGTATCTGTATGCCGACGACGCCGCCACCATCGGGCGCGTGACGCACGAAACCATCGCCGGGGGCATGGCGGTCAACGAGACGCTGATGCATCTGGCGTGCGAAAGCCTGCCGTTCGGCGGAGTCGGGGCGAGCGGAATGGGCGCATATCACGGCTACGAAGGCTTCGTGACATTCTCGAAGATGAAGCCGGTGCTGACGCAGGCGCGTCTGAACGCGCGCGGGTGGATATCGCCGCCGTACGGCAAACGGGTGAATGCGCTGCTGAAGCTGATGATGCGGTTCTGATGCCTGGTTCTAACACCTGGGTCTAACATTCAACGCGCCGCGGTGCCGCCTTCCACCTCGGTCGCCACTACGTCGATGACGTCCTGCGCGGCCGCGTTCGCGCCTTGCGGCGGCTCGTTCTCCGCGCCGCTTTCCAGCCGATGCAGCCACGCGAGCAACTCCGCGACCGCCTGATAAAGCTGCGGCGGAATCCGCGCGTCGAGATCCACCTGCATCAGCAGGGAGACCATTTCGGGCGCCTCGTGCACATACAGTCCGGCTTCCTTGGCCCGCTGCACGATCATTTCGGCCAGCATCCCGTAGCCTTTGGCGATCACGCGCGGCGCGGGATCGCCGCTTTGGGCGTCGTAGACGAGCGCAGCCGCGCTGCGGCGATTCCTGCGGCTCATGACATGTCCCAATCGAAATCGTCCGGCGCCGCGGCTTCGGCGCGAGGTATGCGTGCCGCGCGCCGCACGGTCGTGGTCCTGTCAGCGGCCGTCGTGCCCGGACTCGCCGCCGAAGCCGACTTCGCATACGCCGATGTCGCCGCCTGAGCGGCGGCCGCCGCGCCCGCTGCGTTGGCGCCGGTGGCCGGCGCGCCGCCGCCGATCTCGCGGATCGTCAAGCCATTCAACTCGATACCCGCCGCCGCGAGCCGCTGACGGAAGCTCTCGCCCTGCATGGCAAGGCGCGCGGCACCGCCCGGACTGGCCTGCACCCGCGCGACGAGTCGTGTGCCGGTCAGCGTCAATTCCGCGTCGACGGTGCCGAGCGTCGGCAGCGACAGCGTCAGGCGCGTGCGCCACGGCTGGTCGTCCTCGCTCGCCGTGCCGCCGCCGCTGCGGTCCCATTCGTCGCCTTCCTGTTCGATGGTCCAGTCGAGCCTCGCGCCCGGCCACGCTTCGCCGGTCCAGCGGAACTGTCCGGTTGCGAGCAGATCGAGCTGCTGGCGCACGAGGGGCACGGTCGCGGGATGAACCGCGGCCGCCATCGACTGCGAATTCTGCGACGAACCGCCGTCGGCCGGTTGCGCCGCCGCGCTGTGCAGGCCGGCATGCGCGGGCTGGGCGTTCAGGTCGGACAGGGAACTGGCCAGCACTTCGCCGGCCATGAAACGGGCGGCCTGCGCAGTCTGGATCGACGGCATGGGGCGGCCGACGGCGTCAGCCGCGCCGTTCGGTGGGCCATTGGGCGAGCCATTCGGCGCGGCGCCCGAGCCCTGCCGGCCCGGACCGCTAGCGGAGGAAGACGCCTCGCCGGCGTCGTTCGCCCAGTCGAGCGGCAATTGCGCGGCGGCGGCCACCAGCCTGTTCTGCGCCTCGGCGGCGAGCGACGCGGGCGAACGCTGGCCCGCCAGCCATTGCGCGAGATGGGCTTCGTAGAACAGACCACTGTCGCCGACGGTCTGTTCGAGCGCGGCCGCGAGCGCCGCGACCGGCACCTGGGCCGCGGCCACATTGGCGGTGGCCGCGCTCACGCCGGTGGCGGCGGCATTCGGATTGGCGCTTGAAGCGGCGGCAGCCGTCGCGCCGAACAGCGGCAACGCATCGACTTCGACATCGAGCGCCGGTGCGGCTGGCCAGATCGGCGTCTGCCCGAACACCGCGGGCGTGGCCTCGCCGCCCGAGCGCAGAATCGCGGTGAGCGTGAGCGCGACGGCGGACAGCGCGGTTTGCGCGGAAGGCTGCGGCGCGGGCGTCTCGATGAGCGCCGGCATAGTCGGCGCGGTTTCGACGCCCGCCGTGCCGGCTTGCGACGCTGCCGCACTGCCGGGCGCGATATTGAGCAGACTGTCGATCCGGCTCGCGAGCACCGAAGCGACGGCCGTGTCGATTCCGTTCATGCCGATTCCTTGGTCACATTGGCGGCGGCGCGCTCAAATCAAGTCAGTGAGCCGGATGGATAGAGGCGCAGGCGGCGCTAGCGCGCAAAACTCAGCGCGCCCCGTACAGCTCCTTGAGCACGTGAGTCGGCCGGCCGGCGAACAGCGCCGACAGACCGGCCATGCGCGGATTCGCCAGATCGCGGATCGCGGCGTCGTCGGCAAGGATCTGGCGGATCAGCGCGTATTTGCGCAGACGCTCCGCCTCGTCGAGCTTCACGCCGGTTTCGGCGTCTCGCAACGCCTCCACCAGATGCCGGTACTCCTCTTGCAGGTGGACGAGATCGTTCCACAGTGCGCGCCGGGCAGCCGTCAGCATGCGGCAGGAAATCGCTGCAATCGCCTCGTAACGGGCGAAGTATTCTGCGTTCGATGTCATCTCATGCTTTCCGCGGCCGGCTGAGCTGCCATCCGCGCGATCTCCGGGGCAATCCCGATCCATGCTTCCTCGAGTGTCGCCAGAAGGCCGTCCACCTCGACCAGCATCGCCTCGCTCTGTTTTATATTGGCTTCGAGCAGCCGGCGCGACATATAGCTATATAGCGCATTCAACCGCTCTGCAATCTCGCCGCCCGCCTCGAGGTTGAGCGACTGCTGCAGCCCGCTTTCGACGATCTGGATCGCCTTGCCGATCGCTTCTCCACGAGCCGGCACGTTGCCTTGCTGCAGGTGCATGCGGGCCTGCGCGATGGCCTGCCGGGCGCCCTGATACAACATCACGATCAGACGATGCGGACTCGCGCCCATCACCCCTGTCTCGACGCCGACGCGTGCGTACGCATTGGCTCCAGAGTGTCCTGGGGAAAACATCGGCGCTCCTCCTCTCTTGCACTGCGGTTGGTCGTGGCTCCTGATCCGGGCACGTTGCCGCGCCCCGATTTCTGCCTGTACCTGGTTATCGGATAGGCAGCGCGAAAGCTTTAGGCCGGTGTAAGGAGGATTAAGGGGCCAATTGACGCGGCCCACGAAGGCCGCACGGCATGCACGCGTTCGGGCGGGCGGGTGAGCCTTGCCGCCCGGGTCGCGTTCACACCGACATCTGCATGATGTCGTTATAGGCGGACACGAGCTTGTTGCGCACCTGCAGGCCGAACTGGAAGCCCACGTTGGCCTTCTGCATGTCGACCATCACGTCGTTCAGCGACACGTTCGACGCGCCGAGTTCGAACGCCTGCGATTCACCGATCGCCTTGGTCTGATCGCCGCTGATCTTGTCGAGCGATGCTTTGAGCGCGGAGGCAAAGCCGGTGGGCGTTGCCGCGCCGGACGTATCGGCGACGGCCGTGCTGCCGCCGGCCGCTTGCGCCGCCATCGACTGCATCTGTTGCAGCGCCGACGAGAGCGCGTTCACGGGGAAAGTCATGTTTTCTCCAGGGAATGACGACCGGCATGCCGGAACCGTACCGATCTGGACGAAAGCATAGCAGCGGGTCATACGGGAAAGCCCCGAAACTAGGGGGAAAACCCGGCTCTATTCAAGCAATCGGGTTGAGCCGCGCTGCGGATAATTTCAAGGGTGAAAGTCTCTGTCCGTGCGCCCGCCGACCCTCGGTGCGGTGAGCGGCAGAACGCAAAAGGCATCCCGGAGAAACCCGACGCATGGATTCGTCAGCCAACTCTTTGATCAACCCCGACGCCCGCATGGGCCTCGCCGGCGCGCAGCCTGGCGCCGGTGCGGCCGGCGCCGGCCAGGCCGGCGGCGCGGACCTGGGTGGCCTGTCGGGCGGTCTCGGCGGCAATTTCGGTCAGCGCCTGTCAGGCCTCGCGCAAATGCGCGGCAACCCGCGCGCCCCGTTGATTTTCGCAGTCGCGCTGCTGGTCGCCGTGGTGGCGGGCCTGTTCCTGTGGTCGCGGGCGCCGGACTACAAGGTGCTCTACAGCAATCTGTCGGACCGCGACGGCGGCGCCATCATCACCGCGTTGCAGGCGGCCAACATTCCCTACAAGTTCTCCGACGCGGGCGGGGCGATCCTCGTGCCGGCCGAGCAGGTGCATGAAATGCGGCTGCGCCTCGCGTCGCAGGGGTTGCCCAAGAGCGGCTCGGTCGGCTTCGAACTGATGGACAACCAGAAGTTCGGCATCAGCCAGTTCGCCGAGCAGATCAACTATCAGCGCGCACTGGAAGGCGAACTGGAGCGCACGGTCGAATCGATTTCGTCGGTGAAATCGGCCCGCGTGCATCTGGCGATTCCGAAGCCCTCCGTATTCGTGCGCGACAAGGAAGCGCCGTCCGCCTCCGTGCTGGTCAACCTTTACCCGGGCCGCGCGCTCGACGAAGGCCAGGTGCTGGCGATCACGCATATGGTCTCCTCGGCGGTGCCGGATATGCCGGTGAAGGGCGTGACCATTCTCGACCAGGACGGCAATCTGCTCACGCAGCCGTCCACCGGCAGCGGCCTCGACGCTTCGCAACTGAAATACCGCCAGCAGATCGAGCGCAGCACCCAGCAGCGCATCGACGCGATCCTCGCGCCGCTGTTCGGCTCGGGCAACGCGCATTCGCAAGTGAGCGCCGACATCGACTTCTCGCGCAGCGAGCAGACCTCGGAAAACTACGGCCCGAACGGCAACCCACAACAGGCGGCGATCCGCAGCCAGCAGTCGAGCAGCGCCACCGAAATGTCGCAAGGCGGCGCCTCGGGCGTGCCGGGCGCGCTGTCGAACCAGCCGCCGCAGCCGGCTTCGGCGCCGATCAACGCGCCGACCGGCGCGAGCGGCGTGACGACCACGCCGGTCAGCGACCGCAAGGATTCGACCACCAACTACGAACTCGACAAGACCGTACGGCACCTCGAACGGCCGATGGGCGGCATCAAGCGTCTGTCGGTGGCGGTGGTGGTGAATTACCTGCGGGTGGTCGACGCCAAGGGTCATGCCACCATGCAGCCGGTCACCGCCGACAAGCTCGCGCAGGTCAATCAGCTGGTCAAGGACGCGATGGGCTTCGATGCCGCGCGCGGCGACTCGGTCAACGTGGTCAACAGTCCGTTCACCACCGACCTCGACCCGAACGCCGACCTGCCGTGGTGGCGCACGCCGGACATGATCGCGCTCGCCAGGCAGGTCGCCACTTACCTCGGCATCGGCGCGGTCGCCCTGTTCCTTTACTTCGTGATGGTGAAGCCGGCGCTGCGCCGCGCCTTCCCGCCGCCGGAGCCGGTGGTCGCCGGGGCGCTGCCGTCGCCGGACGAGCCGATCCTGCTGGATGGCATTCCCGCCGCCGAGCGCGCGGGCGCGGGCGGAAGTTCGGTCGCCGAACTGGAATCCGACAGCGAACTGCTCGCGCTCGAAAACTCCAAGCACAAATATGAGCGGAACCTGGAATTCGCGCGCAACATCGCGCGCCAGGATCCGAAGATCGTCGCAACCGTCGTGAAAAATTGGGTGTCCGATGAGCGCTGAAGGCGTAATGAAGAGCGCGCTCCTGCTGATGTCGATTGGCGAGGAAGAAGCCGCGCAGGTGTTCAAGTTCCTCGGGCCGCGCGAAGTCCAGAAGATCGGCGTCGCGATGGCCGCACTGAAGAGCGTGACCCGCGAGCAGGTCGACGAAGTCCTGCAGGAGTTCGTGCGCGAGGCCGAGCAGCACACCGGCATGTCGCTCGATTCGAGCGAGTACATCCGCTCGGTGCTGACCAAGGCGCTCGGCGACGACAAGGCCGGCGCGATCATCGACCGGATTCTGCAGGGCAGCGATACCAGCGGTATCGAAGGCCTGAAGTGGATGGATTCCGCGGCGGTCGCCGAACTCATCAAGAACGAGCATCCGCAGATCATCGCCACCATCCTCGTTCACCTGGACCGCGATCAGGCGTCGGAAATCGTCGCCTGCTTCACGGAGCGGCTGCGCAACGACGTGCTGCTGCGCATCGCCACGCTCGACGGCATCCAGCCGGCCGCGCTGCGCGAACTCGACGACGTGCTGACGGGCCTCCTGTCCGGCAGCGACAACCTCAAGCGCAGCCCGATGGGCGGCATCCGCACGGCGGCCGAAATTCTCAACTTCATGTCGAGCAATCATGAAGAAGGCGTGATCGAGAACGTTCGCCAGTACGACGCGGAACTTGCGCAGAAGATCATTGATCAGATGTTTGTGTTCGAGAACCTGCTCGATCTGGAAGACCGCGCGATCCAGCTGCTGCTGAAGGAAGTCGAGTCCGAAGCGTTGATCATCTCGCTAAAGGGCGCGCCGCCCGCGCTGCGCCAGAAGTTCCTGTCGAACATGTCGCAGCGTGCCGCCGAACTGCTCGCCGAAGATCTGGACGCGCGCGGTCCGGTGCGCGTCTCCGAAGTCGAGACGCAGCAGCGCCGCATCCTGCAGATCGTGCGCAACCTGGCCGAAGGCGGCCAGATCGTTCTAGGCGGCAAGGCCGAAGATGCATATGTCTGATTCGAACTCCACGGCGAAGGAAAGCCTCTCGGCCTACCAGCGCTGGGAGATGGCCTCGTTCGATCCGGCGCCTCCGGCACCGCCCGAACCCGAAGTCGACGACGGCGCATTCGAGGCCGAACTCGAACGTCTGCGCGAGGCCGCGCATGCACAGGGCATCGCCTCCGGTCATGTGGCCGGTCAGGCGCTCGGCTATCAGGCCGGCTACGAGCAAGGTCATGCGCAGGGTTTCGAGCAAGGCCAGAGCGAAGCGCGTGAAGAAGCGGCGCGGCTCGCCGCCCTGGCCGAAACCTTCAAGGCGGCGCTCGAGGGCGCCCAGGGCGCGATCTCCGAAACGCTGGTCGCACTGGCGCTCGACATCGCGCAACAGGTGGTGCGTCAGCACGTGCAGCACGACCCGACCGCGCTGATCGCCGCCGCGCGCGAGGTGCTGGCGAGCGAGCCCACGCTGGTCGGCGCGCCCGCACTGATCGTGAGTCCCGCCGATCTGCCGGTGGTCGAAGCCTATCTGATGGAAGAACTGCAAACGCGCGGCTGGACCGTGCGCACCGATCCGGCGGTGGAGCGCGGCGGCTGCCGCGCCCAGGCCGGCACCGGCGAAGTGGACGCCGGCATCGATACGCGCTGGGAGCGCGTGGCCGCCGCACTCGGCAAGGTGAGCACATGGTGAAGCCGACGCTCGAAGAGATTCGCGCCAGCGATCTGACGCCGCTCGAACGCGAGCTGGCATTGGCGTCGTTCGGCGCCGAGGCGCTGGCCGACGTTCCGGATGCGGTAATGCCCGCTGCGGCCGCCGTCGCGGCCATCGACGCCGCGCTGCGCGATTCCGCGCATACCCATCCGGCGGAGGGCGTCGCCGCGATCCGCGACGCCGCTGCTTCGAGCCCGGCTTCCGCCGCCTCCGCCCACGCCATCCACGCGCCTTACGACCCCGCGCTCGACAGCAACCCGTACATGCAAGCCTGGCGGGGCCGCCTCGACGCATTGCGCGCCCGCAACGCGATCGCCAGGCCGATGCGCGCGTGCGGGCGTCTCACCCGCGCCGCCGGTCTGGTGCTCGAAGCGGTCGGCCTGCGCCTCTCGGTGGGCGCCGAAGTGATGATCGAACTGCCGCAAGGCAGTTCGCTGCCGATGGCCGAGGCCGAAGTGGTCGGCTTCTCCGGCGACAAACTGTTTCTGATGCCGACCACCGAAGTGATGGGCCTGCTGCCCGGCGCACGCGTGTTTCCGCTCGAAAGCGCGCCGATCGCCGATCCGATGGCGGGCGCCAAGCGCCTGCCGGTCGGCTGGGAATTGCTCGGCCGCGTGCTGGATGCGTCCGGCCGTCCGCTCGACGGACTCGGTCCTCTCGGCGCGCATGCCGACGCGCCGCTGTCCGCACCGGTCATCAATCCGCTGAACCGCGAACCGATTCACAAGGTGCTCGACGTCGGCGTGCGCGCGATCAACGCGCTGCTGACCGTTGGCCGCGGCCAGCGCATGGGCCTGTTCGCCGGTTCGGGCGTGGGTAAATCGGTGCTGCTCGGCACGATGGCGCGCTACACCAGCGCCGAAGTGATCGTGATCGGCCTGATCGGCGAGCGCGGCCGTGAAGTGAAGGAATTCATCGAGCAGATTCTCGGCGAGGAAGGTCTGGCGCGCTCCGTGGTGATCGCCGCTCCCGCCGACGTCTCGCCGCTTCTGCGGATGCAGGCTGCGTCGTATTCGACGTCGCTTGCCGAATATTTCCGCGACCAGGGCAAGCACGTGCTGTTGCTAATGGATTCGCTGACCCGTTACGCGATGGCGCAGCGCGAGATTGCGCTGGCCGTGGGCGAGCCGCCCGCCACCAAGGGCTATCCGCCTTCGGTGTTCGCCAAGCTGCCGGCGCTCGTCGAGCGGACCGGCAACGGCCCGGCGGGCGGCGGCTCGATCACCGCGTTCTACACCGTGCTGACCGAGGGCGACGACCAGCAGGACCCGATCGCCGACTCCGCGCGGGCGATTCTGGACGGCCACATCGTGCTGTCGCGCTCGCTGGCCGAAGCCGGCCACTATCCGGCCATCGACATCGAAGCGTCGATTAGCCGCGCAATGACCGCGTTGATCGACGATAACCATCTCGAGAAGACGCGTATGTTCAAGCAGATGCTGTCGCGCTATCAGCGCAATCGCGATCTGATCAACGTCGGCGCGTATTCGAGCGGGCGCGATGCGCTGCTCGACCGTGCCATCGCGCTGTATCCGCGGATGGAAGCATTTTTGCAGCAAGGTTTTCGCGAGTGCGCGAACTTTGAACCGAGTCTCGAAATGCTGGACGCGCTGTTTGCCCAAGGAGGCTGACGATGGCGAAACACTTCCCGATCAAGACACTCATCGGCCTGGCTCAGGACGATGTGGACGCCGCGGCGCAACGTCTGGGCCGCGCGCAGCGCGAGCGCAACGACGTGCAATCGCAACTCGATGCTCTCGTGCAGTATCGCGACGAATATCACGCGCGCTTCACGGCATCCGCCCAGACGGGCATGCCCGCGGGCAACATGCGCAACTTCCAGGCATTCATCGACACGCTCGACGCCGCCATCGAACAGCAGCGCAACCTGCTGGCGACGGCCACCGCGCGCGTCGAGGCCGCGAAACCGGACTGGCAGCGTCAGAAGCAGAAGCTCGGTTCGTATGAAGTGCTGCAGGCGCGCGGCGAAGCCGCCGAAGCCAGGACCACGGCGCGGCGCGATCAGCGCGACGCCGACGAACACGCGGCCCGGATTCTGAGAACGCGCACCGAAGGCGCATGAATTGCACGAGGCGCATGACGCGCATGAGCGCCGCCCCGATTGACTGAACACCCCGTTTGACGGATTGACAGGATTCCCTATGTCGCTTCTCTCACAGATCGGCTCGCTGCTCGGCTCTGCCGGCAGCACGTCCACTAGCGCGGCTATGGCTGCTGCGGCGAACGCCAAACCGTTCTCGCAAACGCTGCAGCAAAGCATCGATCAGCAGAACAGCGCGGCTGCGCAGAGCGCGAGCCAGCAGCAGCCGTCGCCGTCTTCGTCGAGCGTGCACGACGCGCCGCCGCCGCCCGATCCCGCCACGAAAAGCGCGGACGACGCGAGCAGCAGCAAGGACACCAGCAAGCCGGCGAGTTCGGCTGCGTCCACGCCTTCGCAGAGCAACACCCAGGCTTCGACCGACAAGACCAGCGCCACGCCGCCGAAGCCCGCCAACACGACAAGCCAGACCGACGCCGGCACTGCGGCGGCAGCCGCCGCCGCACAGGCGCAGGCACAAGCTCAAGCCGACGCGAACAACGCCGCCACACCAACCGCCGCCGACCCGGCCGCGGCCTTGACCGACGCCGCGACCGCGTTGCCCGGCACCGGCACGGACGGTACGACCGGCGGCGCCTCGGGCAAAAAGACCGCCGCCACCGATCCGAAGTCGTTGCAGGACGCATTGCAGGCAGCGCTGGCCGCATTGGCAAACGGCCAGGGCGCAGTTCCGGCACAAGCGATGGCAAGCGGCGCCGCCAACGCCGCGACTTCGGCAAACGGCCTGACCGGCGCCCATGATGAGCTGAACGGAACCTCTGACGGCAAGACGCTTGCGGGCGGACTATTCGGCGACGGCAAGGGCTCGACCGCATCGAGGAGCAGCCTGACGGCTGCCGCGACGACCGTAGCCGACCCATCGGCCGCGGCAAAAGCGGCGGCGGACGCACTGACGGCGACGGCTGCCGGCGGCGCATCGGCGGCCGATCAGGCGTCCTTCAAGAGCGCGGCCGACGCGGCGACGGCGGCACTGGCTGCCACACAGGCTGCGGCCGGCGCCGCGAGCACGACGGCCGCCATGCAGACCACGGGCAATGCCGGTGCGGCGGAGACGGCGAACGCCTTGTCACCGCAGGTCGGCACGACCGACTGGGAGGACGCATTGAGTCAGAAGGTGGTGTTCCTGTCGAACGCGCATTCACAGAGTGCCGAGCTGACCTTGAACCCGAAGGATCTGGGACCGTTACAGGTTGTGTTGCAGGTTGCCGATAACCATGCACATGCGTTGTTTGTTTCGCAGCATCAATCCGTGCGCGAAGCCGTCGAAGCGGCGTTACCGAAGTTGCGGGAAGCAATGGAATCGAACGGCATCGGACTGGGGAGCGCGAGCGTCAGCGACGGCTTTGCCCGCCAGGGCAGCCAACAGCAGAACGCCGACTCCGGCCGATCCGGGGCCCGTTCGAGCGGCGCGAGCGGATCGTTCGGCGGCGGCGGCACAGACCCGATCGACACGACGGCGAGCGTCCCGACAAGACGCACGATAGGCCTGGTCGACACATTCGCGTGACGGGAAGCAAAGAGCACCAACATTCCCGGCCTCAAAAGCATGACGGCAAATGATTCAGGCGATTCGTGATTGGCGCCCCCACCGGGCGCCAATTTCCATCTAGCGAAGAGAAAGTACCGCAACGGCGCGCGAAGCGCCGCCGGAAGTATGACGGCTTTGTCACCGGGTCCGAGAATGCGAGAACCCGGATTCCAGATGATCCACTACCGGGTCTGCGCGAGGGTCCCGCTTAAGTGCTGGCGGTGTAAAGCGGCTTTCTTTGCCTACTTTCTTTGCCGCGGCAAAGAAAGTAGGTGCCGCCCCGCACAGGGGCAACGCTAATAGACCACAAGCAAATCAAGAAAAGGCCAAAACCCAAACAGCAAAACCAAAACAAAAACCAAAAACCAAAAACAAGAGATAACCCGCAATAACCCTTCTTTTCGACCCATCGCGCCGCAGGCAAATAAACAACAATCACCCTCACCAGCACTAAAGGCAAGCAAAGCAAACCTCATGGCAACCACGACCGCAAACCAGCAAGCCGCGCCCGCTTCCCCGGGCCCCTTGAAGCGCATCATCCTGATCGTGCTGATCGCGATCCTTGCCGCGGGCGCAGCCGGCGCGGGTGTGTGGTTCTTCATGTCCAAGCGCGCCCCCGCAGCCGGCTCGGCGGCAACCGCCGGCGCGCCGGCGCCGCTCCCCGCGCCGCTGTTCTTCCCGCTCGAATCGATGACCGTCAACCTGCAATCCGACGACGGCCAGCAGCACTTCCTGCGCATCGGCCTGACGCTCAAACTCAACGACGCAAAGACCCAGCAGGAACTCAGTGAACACATGCCCGAAGTGCGCAGCCGCATCCTGCTCGCATTGTCGAACAAGCACCCTGAAGAGCTCGCGCCGCTCGAAGGCAAGCGCGCGCTCGCCACGGAACTTCAGACGCTGATCGAACAGCCGACCGACAAGGGCGCCGCGCCGATCCATGTCCAGGACGTGCTGTTCACCGAATTCGTCGTGCAGTGACGCCGGTCGTGACGTTGTTCAGCGCTGTCATCATTAACCGCCACGGGACGCACGAGGAATAAGGAATGGGCCACGAAGAGTTCATGTCCCAGGAGGAGGTCGATGCTCTCCTCAAGGGCGTAACCGGCGAAACAGACTCGGAAGCCGAGCAAAGCGACCGTGCGGGCGTACGGCCCTACAACATCGCGACGCAGGAACGCATTGTCCGCGGCCGGATGCCCGGCCTCGAAATCATCAACGACCGTTTCGCGCGTCTGTTGCGCGTCGGTATCTTCAACTTCATGCGGCGCTCGGCGGAAATCTCCGTTGGTCCGGTGAAGGTGCAGAAGTACAGCGAATTCACCCGCAACCTGCCGATCCCGACCAACCTGAACCTGGTCCACGTGAAGCCGTTGCGCGGCACCTCGCTATTCGTGTTCGATCCGAATCTGGTGTTCTTCGTGGTCGACAACCTGTTCGGCGGCGACGGGCGTTTCCACACCCGCGTGGAAGGCCGCGATTTCACGCAGACCGAGCAGCGCATCATCAACAAGCTGCTCAACCTGGTGTTCGACAACTACACGGCGTCGTGGAAGAGCGTGCGGCCGTTGCAGTTCGAATACGTGCGCTCGGAAATGCACACGCAATTCGCCAACGTGGCGACGCCCAACGAGATCGTGATCGTCACGCAGTTTTCGATCGAGTTCGGCACGACCGGCGGCACGCTGCACATCTGCATGCCGTACTCGATGATCGAACCGATCCGCGACATTCTCTCGTCGCCGATCCAGGGCGAGGCGCTCGAAGTCGACCGCCGCTGGGTCCGCGTGCTGTCGCAACAGGTGCAGGCAGCGGAAGTGGAACTGACCGCCGACCTCGCGAAGGTGCCGGTCACGTTCGAACAGATCCTGAACATGCGCAAAGGCGATGTTCTGCCGATCAACATTCCCGAACACATCACGGCGAAAGTCGACGGCGTGCCGGTAATGGAGTGCGGCTACGGAATTTTCAATGGTCAGTACGCGTTGCGGGTCCAGAAGATGATCAGCGCAGCCGACACGATGAAGGAAGGTGGATATGAGTGACCTGAACGCAAAACCCGAGGCTGAACTGGCCGCCGGCGAGCCGCAACCGGCCGCCGACGCAGCCGCTGCCGAAGACGACGCGGCGATGGCGGACTGGGCCAGCGCGCTGGCCGAGCAGAACGACAATTCGGAAGTCAGCGCGGCCACGGCCGGCGTGTTCCAGCCGTTGTCGAAAGTCGAGCCGACCTCGACGCGCAACGACATCGACATGATCCTGGACATTCCGGTTCAGATGACCGTCGAACTCGGCCGCACCAAGATCGCGATCCGCAACCTGCTGCAACTCGCCCAGGGCTCGGTGGTGGAACTGGACGGCATGGCGGGCGAGCCGATGGACGTGCTGGTCAACGGCTGTCTGATCGCGCAGGGTGAAGTGGTGGTGGTGAACGACAAGTTCGGTATCCGCCTGACCGACATCATCACGCCGTCCGAACGCATCCGGAAACTCAATCGATGAAACGCGTTGCCGGTCGCGCCGCGTCGCGCACTGTTCCGACTTGCGCCGCACTGGCTGCGAACGTCGCGGCGATGGTATCCGCCCCGGCGTCGTTCTTCCTGCTGCTCACACCGTCGGCCGCTCACGCGGCGGATATGAACGCGGTCAACAATGCCGCGAAAATCGCCTCGGGCGTCGGTGCGGGAACTGCGGTTCCGGCGCTCAGCGTCGGCGCGGTATTGCAGACCATTGTCGGCCTGCTGGTGGTGATCGGTCTGGTGTTCGGTTGTGCATGGCTCGCTCGCCGCCTCGGCCTGCAGCCGGCGAATCGCGGCGGCCTCGTGAAAACCATCGGCGGCGCCTCGCTCGGCGGCAAGGAGCGGGTCGCGGTAGTCGAGATCGGCGATACGTGGCTGGTACTCGGCGCGGCGCCCGGCAATGTCCGTCTGCTTCACACCATGCCGGCAGGTTCGGCCGCCGTTGATCCACTCAGTGCCACACAGGTAGGTACACCCGGCACACCCGGTGTGTCAGGCGCGGGCGCTGCACTGCCGGGCACCTTCGGCCAGCGTTTTCGCGATGCCTTGAAAGGCGAAGTGGGTAAACGTTTCAACGGGCAAGGCGGCGGGGTTCGGTAATGCAGTTCAGTCTTCCACCGGCGCGTCACGCGCAATCCGCTCGTATGTCCGGCATCGCCCCGACGAAAGTGATCTCCACAGTCGTACGCGCGCTGCGCCGCGTCGCACCCGTTGCGTTGCCGGCGCTGATGCTCGCGCTGCCGACGCTGTCGTTCGCTCAGGCGGCCGGTTTGCCCGCCTTCAACACGAGCCCCGGTCCGAACGGCGGCACGACGTATTCGCTGAGCGTGCAGACCATGCTGCTGCTCACGATGCTGTCGTTCCTGCCGGCAATGGTGCTGATGATGACGAGTTTCACGCGCATCATCATCGTGCTCTCACTGCTGCGCCAGGCGCTCGGCACGACCACCACGCCGCCTAACCAGGTGCTGGTCGGGCTCGCGCTGTTCCTCACGCTGTTCGTCATGTCGCCGGTGCTCGACAAGGCCTACACCGACGGCTACAAGCCGTTCTCCGACGGCACGATCCCGATGGAGACCGCCGTCAATCGCGGTCTCGCGCCGTTCAAGACGTTCATGCTGCGCCAGACCCGCGAAAGCGACCTCGCGCTGTTCGCCCGCATCTCGCACGCCGCGCCGATGCAAGGTCCCGAAGACGTGCCGCTGTCGCTGCTGGTGCCCTCGTTCGTGACGAGCGAACTGAAAACCGGCTTCCAGATCGGCTTTACGATTTTCATCCCGTTCCTGATCATCGATATGGTGGTGGCGAGCGTGCTGATGTCGATGGGTATGATGATGGTGTCGCCCGCGACCATTTCGCTGCCGTTCAAGCTGATGCTGTTCGTGCTGGTCGACGGCTGGCAGTTGCTGCTCGGCTCGCTGGCACAGAGCTTCGTTTAACCGCGCTTTCTGGCGGCGTTTTTTAACCGCGTTTTTCTAACGGCGCCCTTCACGCTTCGGGTCCCAACGCCATGAATCAAGAATCCGTCATGACGCTCGCGCACCAGGCCATGTACGTCGGCCTGCTGCTCGCCGCGCCGCTGCTGCTGGTCGCGCTGGTGGTCGGTCTGGTGGTGAGCCTGTTCCAGGCCGCCACGCAGATCAACGAAAGCACGCTGTCGTTCATCCCGAAGCTGCTGGCGATTGCCGTTACGATGGTGATCGCCGGCCCGTGGATGCTGACGACCATGCTCGACTATCTGCGCCAGACGCTCACCAACATTCCGACGCTCGTCAACTGAGCGCCGCACCGGTTCTCCCGTTCGTTTTCCCGCCGCGATGTTTTCCGTCACCTACGCGCAACTGAACGCCTGGCTCACCGCGTTCCTGTGGCCGTTCGTGCGCATTCTCGCGCTGGTCGCCACCGCGCCGGTGCTCGGCAACCGCTCGCTGCCGATCCGCGTGAAGATCGGCCTCGCGGCCTTCGTCACGATCATCGTCGCGCCTACGCTCGGCGCACTGCCGCAATTCACGGTATTTTCCGCCGAGGGCGTGTGGATCATCGTCAACCAGTTCCTGATCGGCATTGCGCTCGGTATGACCATGCAGATCGTGTTTCAGGCGATCAGTGCGACCGGCGACTTCGTCGGTCTCGGCATGGGGCTCGGCTTTGCGACTTTCTTCGATTCGCAGGCAAGCAGTTCGAGCCAGGTGCTGTCGAGCTATATGAACACCATCGCCATGCTGGTGTTTCTGGTGATCGACGGCCATTTGCAGATGATCAGCGCGCTGCTCGCCACGTTCCAGTCGGTGCCGGTCTCGGCGAACATTCTCGGCGCGCCCGGCTGGCGCACGCTGGCGAACTTCGGCGGCACGGTATTTTCAGCGGGACTGCTGCTGTCGCTGCCGGTGGTGGTCGCGCTCCTCATCACCAACCTCGCGCTCGGCATTCTGAATCGGGCCGCGCCGCAGATCGGCGTGTTCCAGATCGGCTTTCCGCTCACCATACTGATCGGCATGCTGCTTCTGCAGTTGATGACCCCGAACATGATTCCGTTCTTCATGCGGCTGTTTGATGTTGGGATTGATCAGATGGGGCGGGTGGCGGCGGGATTCAGGTAACACGCTCCGGCGAGCCACGAGGCACCGGTCGCGAAGATGCGGTTGCCTGCTCGACGCCATAGGCATCCGCAACAATCAGTCTCGACACAGACTGGCAAAACCGGAAGATCAAATCAATGACGCAACAACCGGTAGTTTCGGCTGAACTCGAAACATTTATCCGCAAGGAAATTGGATTGGCCGACGAAGTTGAAATAAAACCCTCCGACTCTCTGGTGGATGAATTTGGCATAACCGGCGACCATGCGGACAAGTTCATGGAAGCTTATTCCACCCGGTTCGACGTCCGGCCCGGCGACTTTGATTTCAACCGCTATTTTGAAATGGAAGGATTGAGTTTTTGGCCATTTTCCATCTTTACAAATTGGCTCCATCGGAGATGGGGCGTAAAAAAATACGAGGAGCGGGAGCCACTTACGATCGCGATGCTTCAACATGCGATCGACCTTGGCGAATGGGACAGTCAGCGCTTAAGTGAATCGAGCGATCCGGCGAAATGATCAGGACGACCGGCGCACGCTGGCGAGTTCGAGAACCAGCCTCGACTGCGCAATGCAGCGCACGCAAAAACAAGAAGGGCGGCCCCGGCTCACACCGGCTCCGCCCTTCTCCGTTTTCAGACGACTCGTGCTATCAGTTCAGGTACTGGAACAGCGAGATGTTCTGAATCTTCGCGAACGCCTGCTGCGCCGCTTGCAATGCGGCCTGCGTCATCGTGTACTTGCCGATCGTCTTGACCATGTCGGTCTGCGTCAGGTCCGCGAGGTTGCTCGAGGTCTGCAGCGTGTTGGTTTGCGTGACCGTCTGCAATGCCTGCACTTCCTGCTCGCGGCCACCCACGGCCGCTTGCGCCGTCACGACGTTGTTCATCGTGTTTTCGAGCTGGGCCATGCTGGTGGTCAGCGCACTCTGGAAGCTGGCCGTCGAGGCGCCGCCCGACACCGGCGTTTGCAGCGTGGTGATCAACTGGCTCAGATTGGCGAACACGTCCATGCTGCCTTGCGTGGCCGGTGTCACCGTGAAGCTGTCGCCGGCATTCGGCGCACCGGTGATCGTCACCGACTGGCCGCCGAGCGTGATGGCCGAGCCGGCGGTGAACGCCTGCGGCGCGCTCGTGGTCACCGCGCCGGTAGCCGGATCGGTCTGGCTCACGGTGTAGGTGGTCGCCGACGAAAAGTTGATCGAGTACTTGTCGGCGTTGGTCGGATCGGTCGGGTTGTTCAGGCTCACCGAACTGATCACGCCCGTGCCGGTATTACCGGTCGTCGCGGCCGGCACGGCGCTCGTGCCGATCGGCGCCACGCTGCCAAAGATCGAAATGCCGTTGTCGCCGGTCTGCACGACGTGCGAGTCGGTGATCTGCACGGCGGGCGTGCCGGTGTCGCCGGAATAGGTCACGACGCCGGCCGAATTCGTGGTGTATGGCTGCGCGCTGCTTTGATAACCGGCGAACAGGTAGTTGCCCTGCGGATCGGTCGAATTGGCGAGCGTCATCAGCTGGCTGCGCAAGCTTTGCAACTGCGTCGCGATCGAACCGCGGTCGCCGTCGTTCAGTGACCCGTCGCCGGCGCGCAGCACCAGCGTGTGAATGGTCTGCAGCACGGTGTTGACGCTGCCGAGCGTGGTGTCTTCCTGTTGCAGCGAGGCGAGCGCCGTGCCCTGATTGGTGGTGTATTGCGACAGGGTCGTCGCCGTCGAGCTCAGCTGCACGGCCTGTGCCGCGCCGAGCGGATTGTCCGACGGCGTGGAGAGGCTCACGCCGCTCGAAATCTCGGCATACAACTGCGACAGTTGAGCTTGCTGATCGCTCATCGTCGCAACGTTCATGTTGAAGTACTGCGTGCTGGAGATGCGCATTGTCAACGCCTCACTGGAAGATGCCGAGTATCGTCTGGAACAGGGTCTGCGCGGTCTGGATGACCTTGCTGTTCGCCTGATACAGTTGCTGATACTGAAGCAGGTTGGCTGCTTCTTCGTTGATGTTCACGCCCGAAACCGACTGCTGCGCGGTGGTGATCTGCGTCACCAGCGAACTCTGCGCCGTGCTCGAGGTCTGGATCTGGTTGGTCTGGTTGCCGATATTGTTGACGTAGTTCGCATACGCGCCCGTCAGCGTGACCGTCCCGCCCGACATCGCTTTCGCGGTGGACAAATTCGACAATGCCAGCGCGTTGCGACCGTCGTTGGTCGCGCCGGTGTTCGGGCCGATGGTGAACTTGTCGCCGGCAGCCGGTGCGTTGCTGATCGTCACCGACACATTGTTCATCTGGCCGGCGGTCGCGTTGTTGATCGTGAGCGTGGCGCCGGTCGCCGACGAATACGGCACCACCGTCGCCGCGCTGGCGATCGTGTACGTGGTGGGAGGCGTACCGGCCACGGTCACCGTCGAACCGGCCGGGAAGCCGGACAGGCCCGTGCCGTCGTACGACAGCGTGGTGGTCGAGTTCGGCATGGTGTAGCCGGCCGTCACCGTGCCCTGCGTAATCGTGGCGGTGCCGGTGTTGCTCGCGGCAGCGGCGGCCAGCACGGGTGCGGCGGCGGCGATCGCCGATGCGTCGGTGGTGGCGGTCGCGAAACTGTTCAGCGCGCCGCGCGTCGGCTCGACTGTGAACGAATCGCCGGCGTTCATCGTGCCGGTGGTCGAGAAATTCAGGCCGTTGATCGGCTGGCTCAGGTTAGTTGCCGAACCCACCACGGTGCCCGTCGAATTGTCGGTCAGCGTGTAGGTGGTGCCGTTGTAGGCCAGCGTGTAGTCGCCGGTGGTCGGCTGCGTGGCGTCCGCGAACGACACGTTCAGCGACGCGTTGCCGGTGTTCTGTGTGTTCGCGTAGACGGTCGGGCCGCCCACCGAGAACAGCGCGCCGCCCTTGGCGCCGGCGAGCGTGATACCGAGCCCGTTCTGCGCGTTGACCTGCGCGGAGAAGCTCACGGCGATCGCGCCGAGTTGCGCCTCGCCCGGATCGAGCGTCTGGCTGCGGAACGCAAGCAGGCCGCCGAGCGTGCCGCCGTCGATCTTGCTGTCGGGCAGGTTCTGCGGCGTCGCCGCCGGGTTCGCGCCGGCCTGGCCGAGATACTGCACGGACAGTTCACTGGTGTCGCCGGTGGAAGGCGCGGTGCCCAGGTTGTAGCTGTTGGTGGACGACACGAGCGGCTGGCCATTGCTCATGAACACACTGTAGCTGCCGTTGCTGTTGACGACGTTCACGCCGATCAACTGCGACAGGTTGGACACGGCGAGATCGCGCTGGTCCAGCAACTGGTTCGGCGGCTGCCCTTGCGTGCTGGCCTGGGCGATCTGTCCGTTCAGTTGCGCGATCTGCTGCGAGTAGCTGTTAATCTGCGAAACGGTGTTGGTGAGTTGCGTGTTGACGCTCTGGCGCAGCGCGTCGTATTGCTGACCCGCGGCGTTGATCTGGTTCACCAGCGTCTGCGCGCCGCTCATCGCGGTCTGGCGCGTCGCGAGGCTCGATGCGTTGTTCGAGACGTTCTGCAAGCCGGTGAAATAGCTGGTGATCGCGCTCGCAATCCCGGCAGTCGGGCTGCCGATCAGATTGTTCAGTTGCGAGATCAGCGTGTTGTACGTCGACAGCGAACTGCTGGACGACTGCGCGTTGTTCAGCTCAGTGGTCAGATACTGGCTGTACTGGCGCGTCACGGTCGTGGTCGAGACCCCTTGCGGCAGATAGCCCGAACCCGTGTACTGGCCGCCGCTTTCCGCATATACCGGCGTTTCGATGGTGTAGCCGGGCGTCGACGCGTTGCTGATGTTCTGGCCGGTCGTCGTGAGTCCCCACTGGGCTGCGTTCAGTCCACTGAGGCCGAGATTGATGAGATTGGACATGCGCCATCCTGAAGGGCGACACCGTACACATGCCGCCGCGTTACTTGAACATTCTGTTTAACGGCCTCAACAGGGAAAAATTGAGGTCATTCCGATGTGTGTTCGACGTTTGTTTCAACGCCTGTTTCAACGTTGACGAGGCTAGCCTGCCGGGCTTGTCACGCGTCGCGCATGAAGGTGAGGACGGTGCGGAAAACAGGTGGTGAGGCAGTGGTGACGAAGCGGCAAGCGAACGGTGCGCGAGCAGGCACACTCGCGCGCCGCTGATCCAGTATTTTCCAGTCAGCGCACCAGCGAACGGCGCTTCATTTCGAGCTGCGTAATCAGACGTTGCAGCGTGTTTTCCGCACTGCCCGGCAGCGTCAGGAAGCGGAAGCCGAGTTGATAACGCTGCGTGCCGTTGGGCAGCGCGGTGGAACGATGCGACACGAGCTGCAGATCGAGCGAGAGCCGGCCGAGCGCGCCGAGCGCCAGCTCGCAATCCATCAGGCGCGTGCCCATCGGCAATTCGGCCACGCGTTCGTCGGTGGTGCGCATGCCGACGCCGCCCAGCGAAAGGTCGTGCACTTCGAAGCGGAACGTGTCGCCTTCGGGCAGAAGGCCGGTGCACATGTACGGGTCGAGAATCGGCGCATCGACACGGAAATACTCGCGGCGCTGCACGTAGAACAGCACCTCGGGGAAGTCGGCCTCGAATGCGGGCAGTCCTTCGAAACGGGTTTCGCGCGGCGTGCTGGTGGCGAATTCGACGCGCACGCCGTCCGGCTGTGCGTGGAACTGGCAGCGCGGCGCGCTGAGCAGGCCTTTGTTCTGATGGGACAGTGCGCCCCAATCGAACGTGAAGGTGCGCCCGCGCACGTCGACGTCGAGCAGACGGGTCACGAGTTGTCCGCCCGCGTACTGAACGGTGAGGAAATCGCCGCGATTGACGAGATTGCGCAACTGAACGCCGATCTCCAGCGGATTGCGACGGCCAAAATCGTTGCCGCTTTCGTCGGTCGGTGCGTGCGGCTGGCCGGGCGTGTCGGTCTGGCCGTTCGACTGGTTAGTATCCATGGGCTTGCCGGTATGCTTGTTCTTGCGGGCGCGTGCCAGGGCTCCTGCCGGGGCTTTCGCGCGGTCTTCATCGAAGCCGCGGCACGCGCGTCAAACCGGACATTACAACGCTTTTCCGGTATTGGGTCTAACTGATTAGCGGCAGCGTCCGGATAAAATTTAGGGGCCTGCGATGAATTATTTCCGCAAACGGTGAAAACCGCATTATGCCTCTCGCGGGTGGGCCGGCCGCCCACGGCAGCCGGCCTCGTCCGTCTTTTTATGCACCTGGCCCCGTCGCGTGCATGGTTTTATTCGATTGAATGAGCGGATGGTTCGAACGGCGCGACGGCCGCTCAGCCCATCTCTCAGCCCATCTTCTGCATGATGGACATCAGTTTTTTCGCGTAATGCGGATCGGTGGCGTAGCCGGCGCGCTGCATGCCGTTGGCAAAACCGTTCACGTCGTGTGCCGAATTGATCACCTGCGCATAGCGCGGATTGCCCTTGAGCAGGCTCGCATAGTCGGTCATGGCTTCCTGATACGAGTCGTACGCACGGAATTTTTCGACGGTGCGCTGCGGCTTGCCGTTCACATATTCAGTCGTGACCGTCGACACAGTCTTGCCGGTCCAGTCTTTGGTCGCCTTGATGCCGAACACATTGTGGCTGGTCGAACCGTCCGTCTTCCGGATCTCGCTCTTGCCCCAGCCCGATTCGAGCGCGGCCTGACCGATGATGAAGCGCGCCGGTATGCCGGTCGCCGCGCTCGCGGCCTGGGCCGGCCCGGCGAGCTTGTCCACGAAAGCGTCGACCTTCGGTGAGCTGCCGTCGCCCTTGAGCGGCGGAGTGAGCGCGCTGTTGGCCGAATAGCCCCTGCCGATCGCCAACTGGCCGTTGGCCTGGGCATTGCCGTACGCTCTCGCGAGCGCGTTCAGCGCCGCCGTCTGGCCTTCGTCGCCGCCGCTGCCGCCGCCCAACGCGTTGGCCATGCCGGCCAATCCACCCGCGGCGCCCGCACCGCCGCCCACCTGCATGCCCTGATTGCGCATCAACTGCTTGAGCATGGCGTCCGCCACGCCAATCCCCTTTTGCGAAAGCTGCTGCGACAACTGCTGATCCATCATCGACGTGAAGGTGGCGCTGTCGTGCGAATCGAACGGACCGTCCTGCGGGGTCGCGTCGCGCATGCTCTTCAGCATCATCTGCGTGAATACCGCGTCGAACTGTTGCGCGGCCATCTTCATGCCGGCTTGCGGGGATGCCTTGGCCTGCGCGCTCAGCTTCGCGAAGCCCTGCACGTCGAGCGCGAAGCGCTGGGTCAGGTCGTTCGCCGAAGCGGCGGAATTGGTCGTATCCGAATTCATCCTGTGTCTTCCCTAGATGATTTCCAGGTCGGCGCGCAGAGCGCCCGCCGCTTTCATCGCCTGCAGGATCGACATCAGATCCGCGGGCGTCGCACCCAATGCGTTGAGCGCCTTCACCACTTCGGCGAGATTGGCGCCGGCAGTCACCAGCTTCAGTGCGCCGTTGTCCTGCTTCATCTGGATCTGCGACTGCTTGGCGACCACCGTCTGGCCGTTCGAGAACGCGCCCGGCTGGCTCACCACCGGCTGCGTATTGATCACAACCGAAAGATTGCCGTGCGCCACCGCGCAGTTCTGCAGCGTGACCATCTGATTCATCACGATCGAGCCGGTGCGCGCGTTCAGGATCACCTTCGCGGCGGCTTGCGCCGGCTTGACGTCGAGGTTCTGCAATTGCGCCATGAAGGCGACCTGCTGTTCCGGATCGCTCGGCGCGCGCAGCTGGATCGTGCGGCCGTCGAGCGCGGTCGCCGTGCCGCTGCCGAACGCGTTGTTCACCGCGGCCACCACGCGCTGCGTGGTGTCGTAGTCCATGTCGTTCAGATCGAGTTGCATCGTGCCGGCCTGCGACACCGAAGTCGGCACCGCGCGCTCGACGATCGCGCCGCCGGCAATGCGCCCCGCGGCCAGCGTGTTCACCTGCACCTTGCTGCCGTTCGCGCTGGCGCCCGCGCCGCCGACGGCGAGATTGCCCTGGCCGAGCGCATACACCTGGCCGTCGGCGCCCTTCAGCGGCGTGAGTAGCAGCGTGCCGCCGCGCAGGCTCTTGGCATTGCCGAGCGAGGACACCGTCACGTCGATCGCCTCGCCCGGACGCGCGAACGGCGGCAACACCGCCGTCACCATCACCGCCGCGACGTTCTTCAACTGGATGTTCGACAGCGACGACTGCTGGTTGGTCGAGCCCGCCGCCTGGTTGTTGATCGAGATGCCGAGGTTCGCCAGCATGTTGGCGAGCGTCTGCGTGGTGAACAGCGTCTGCGTGGTCTGGTCGCCCGTGCCGTCGAGACCGACGACGAGGCCGTAGCCGATCAGCGGGTTGTCGCGCACGCCCTGAATCTGCACGAGATCCTTCAGACGCTCGGCGTGCGCGGGCGTCGCCACCGGCAACGCCGCGCAGGCGAGCACGAGTAGCGCCACCGCGCGGCCGAGCTGAACGACTCGCGCGAAGCGGTTGAGGCGGCCGGAGCGAAAGAAGACGGTACGCATGATCACCACGGCGACACGTTGAGGAAGAAGCGCTGCAACCAGCCCATATTCTCGGCTTCGTTGAGATAACCCTTCGCGGAATATTCGATCTTCGCGTCGGCCACCTGGGTCGAGTAGACGGCGTTCAGATTGGAGATCGTGTTCGGATTCACCACGCCGGAGAAGCGCACGAACTCATCGCCCTGATTGATCAGCATCTGCTTTTCGCCGCTCACCATCAGGTTGCCGTTCGGCAGCACGCCCGTCACCGTCACGGTGATCGTGCCGTTGAACGTATTCGACGCGTTCGCGCCGCCGGTGCCGCTGAATACATTGGCGCCCGTGGCGCTCAGATTGGTCTTGCCGAACAGGCCGCCAAGGAAGCCCGCCGTCGGCACGTTGAAGTTGGTGTTGCCCGAGCGGTTCGCGTTGGCGCCCGACGACTTGGTTGCGTTAACGTTTTCCTGAATCACGATGGTCAGGATGTCGCCGACATTGCGCGGGCGCTGGTCTTCGAACAACGGCCGGCCTGCGTAACCGGGGTTGAAGATCGAGCCCGGCGACTGCGCCTGCGGCGGCATCGGCGGCAGCGCCGTCATCGGCTGCTGCGTGATCGGCTGCTTGGGCACGAGGCCGCAGCCACCCAGGGCCGCGAGCAGCGTGAGCTGCACGAGCGCCTGCGCGGTGCGCGAATGAACCGGATTGCGAGTGAGGTGCGACATCATCATTACTGCCTTTCGAGAAAACGCCGGGCCACCCCAAGTTTTCTCGCCCGCCCTTGGAGGGCCTGGCGCGAAGCAGCAGGGTGGGGGGCGCTATTCATTGCCAGTCCCTTGAGCCTTAAACCTGCATCTGGCTCAGGGTCTGCAGCATCTGGTCGGAAGTCGTCACGGCCTTGCTGTTGATTTCGTAAGCGCGTTGCGTCTGGATCATGTTCACCAGTTCCTGCACCACGTTCACGTTTGATGCTTCCACGTAGCCCTGATTCAACGTACCCGCGCCATTCAGGCCCGGCTGCGCGACGTTCGGCGCGCCCGACGAAGCGGTCTCCGCGAACAGGTTTTCACCCTTCGCATCGAGGCCGGCCGGGTTGATGAAAGTGGCGATCTGCATCGAGCCGAGCTGCTGGCTGTTGGTCGAACCGGCAACGGTGATCGACACCACGCCGTCGCTGCCGATGGTGAGCGAGGTCGCGTTGTTCGGGATCGTGATGGCCGGAATCACCTGGTAGCCGCTCGATGTCACGAGCTGGCCTTGCGCGTTGGTCTGGAACGAGCCGTCGCGGGTATAGGCAGTCGTGCCGTCGGGCATCTGCACCTGGAAAAAACCCTGGCCGTTGATCGCAACGTCTTTCGAGTTGCCGGTCTGCTGCAGGTTGCCCTGCGTGTACAGACGTTCGGTGGCGACCTGCTGCACGCCGGTGCCGAGCTGGATGCCGGACGGCAGTTCGGTGTTCTGCGTCGAATTCGCGCCCGGCTGGCGGATGGTCTGATACAGCAGATCCTCGAACACGGCGCGCGAGCCCTTGAAACCGTTGGTGCTGACGTTCGCGAGGTTGTTCGAGATCACGTCCATCTGCGCCTGCTGCGCATTCATGCCGGTTGCGGCGATGTAGAGTGAGCGATTCACTATTCTTCTCCAAGGCGCCTGAGCGCCCGTTAGCTGAAGCTGAGCAGCTGGTTGGCGGACTGGTCGTTCTTGTCGGCGCTTTCCAGCAGCTTGGTCTGCATCTGGAACTGGCGCGCGTTGGTGATCATCGAGACCATCGCGCTCACCGGATTCACGTTGCTGCCCTCCAGCGACGCCGGCGCCAGCGTGACGGTCGGATCGGCATCGGCAGGGTTGCCGTCGCCGGTACGAAAGAGGCCGTCGTCGCCGCGCGTCATGGTTTGCGGATCCGGATTCACCAGCTTCAGCTGATCGACCGTCACCACCGCGGTGGGCGGATCGCCCGGCGTCAGCGCGGACACCGTGCCGTCCTTGCCGATGGTGATCTCCGCGCCCGGCGGCACCGAGACCGGCCCGCCGTTGCCGAGCACCACCTGATTGGTGGCGTTCACCAGTTGACCGTTTTCGTCGATATGCAGATTGCCGGCGCGCGTGTAAGCCTCGCCGCCGTCAGCGGTTTGCACCGCGAGCCAGCCCGGCCCCTGGATCGCCACGTCGAGCGGGTTGCCCGTCTGCTGGATCGGCCCGGGCGTGTAGTCCGCGCCCGGCGTCGACGACAGCACGAAGGTGCGGGTGGTGTTGTCGTTGATCGAACTGCCGTCGCCGAACGACATCGGCACGGCACGGAAAGTCGCCAGTTGCGCGCGAAAACCGGTGGTCGATGCGTTGGCCAGGTTGTTCGCGACGATAGCCTGCTGTTCGAGCGCCTGCGTGCTGCCCGACATCGCGGTGTAGATCAGCCGATCCATGATGGGTGGGTCCCGGTCGCTTACAGGTTGATCAGGGTCTGGTCGACGGTCTGCTGGGTCTTGATCGTCTGCGCGTTCGCCTGATAGTTGCGCTGCGCGGTGATCAGATCCACCAGTTCGCTCGTCAGATCGACGTTCGAGTTTTCCACCGCGCCGCCTTGCAGCACGCCGTGGTTGGTCGAGCCCGGTGCCGAAATCTGCGCGACGCCGGATTGCGAGGTCTGCTGGAATTCGTTGTTGCCGAGGTTCACGAGACCGTTCTGGTTCGAGAAGTTCGCCAGCACGATCTGGCCGAGCGCTGCGGTTTGCTGGTTCGAATAGTTGCCGGTCAGCGTGCCGTCGGCACCGATCGTGAAGCTCGTCAGCGTGCCGGCTGCGTAGCCGTCGGGCTGCAGCGAGTTCACGCCGTCCTTGCCGCCGTACTGCGTCGTGCCGGCGATGTTCAGCGTCAGATTCTGCGGCGTCGAAGAACCGTCGGTGGTCGGAATCTGGAAGTTGTAGGCGAACGGCGTGGTGGTCGCGGTGCCGGATGCGTCCGTCGTGCCGAGCAGCGTGCCCGACGAGTTGAAGTTGGCGTGGCCGATCAGTTGCGCCGTGCCCGTCGACGTGCCGGCATACACGTTCCACGTGCCGGCCGAGGTCTTGGCGAAGTACATGTTGACCGTCTGCGAGCCGCCGAGCGAGTCGTAGACCGTGGTGCTGGTCGAGTAGTTGTACGTCGACGAGCTGTTCTGGTTGAACGCCACGGGCGTCGGCGCGATCGCGACGCTGTCGCCGGTAGCCGGCGTGCCGTTGAACGTGATGGTCTGGCCATTGCCCAGCGAGATCGCCGTGCCCGCCGTGTACGTCGCGGAGGCGGATGTCGTGCCGAGCGTGGTGTCGGTGACCGTGTAGGTCGTCGGGCTCGTGAAGTTGACGGTGTAGCTGTCGTTGTTCGTACCCGAAGCCGTGTTCGTGATGGTCGCGCCGGGCGTCGTGAGCGTGCTGCCCGTGACGAGCGTCGGCGTCACGGCCGGCGTGCCGAGCATCAGCGGATCCTGCGCATTCAGGTTCAGGCCGGCGACGATCTTGGTGGTCGCCTGCGGCGCGATGTTTGCGGTCGGCACGGTGAGCGGCACGGTTTGCGCGGTGTTGATGATGCCCGAGCTGTTCGCGGCGTAGCCCATCAGTTGCAGACCTTGCGCGTTGGTGATGAAGCCGTTCTTGTCGAGCTGGAACACGCCGTTGCGCGAGTACACCAGCGAGCCGTTGTTCGACAGCTGGAAGAAACCATTGCCGTTGATCGCGACATCGAGCGCCTGGTTGGTGCTCGTGATCGTGCCTTGCGAGAACTGCTGCTGCACGTCGGCAAGCTTGGTGCCGATGCCGATCTGGTTGCCCACCGCCGTCGCCACCGAATTGGCGTACATGTCGGCGAACTGCGCGGCGCCGCTCTTGAAGCCAACCGTGTTCGCGTTGGCAATGTTGTTGCCGATCACATCGAGATCGCTCGACGATGCCGACAAACCGCTCAAACCTTGTTGGTAACCCATGACGGTCTCCGTATCTGGAAAGTCGTGACTGACTGAATCTGAATCAGAGGATGGCGGCGACGCTGGTCAAGCCGACCGTCGAGCCGTTCGACAGCACGAGGCCCGGCGTGCCGTTGGCCTGCATGACGACGCTTTGCACCGTTGCGCCCGTGAGCGTGGTGGCCGTGGCCTGCTGACCGTTGATCGTGCCGACCGCGCTGATCGTGTACGTGCCGTCGGGCAGCGCGTTGCCGGCCGAATCGGTCGGCGTCCAGCCCACCGGAATCGTGCCCGCCGACTGCTTGCCGAGGTCGAGCGTGCTGACGATCTGGCCCGACGAGTTCTTCACCACCACCTGCAGGTCGCCCACCGGGTTGGCGAGCTGCACGCCGAACGCGCCGGCCTTGCCGCTCGCGACCGAAACCGAACTGCCCGGCGCCAGCACGGTCGAGCCGATCAGCAGCGCGGCCTGCGACTGCTGGCCCGCCGACATCTGCGTGGCGAGCGAGGTGAGCGTCGTGTTCAGCTGACTGATGCCCGAGACCGTGTTGATCTGCGCCAGCTGCGAGGTCATCTGCGAGCTGTCCATCGGATTGGTCGGATCCTGGTTCTTCAACTGTGCGACGAGCAGTTGCAGGAAGGTGTTCTGCAGATCGGTCGCCGACGTGCCCGAAGTGCTGCCCGTCGAGCTGGTGGAGCTCGAGGCACTGTTCGTACCGTTCATCGTATCGAGCAGCGTTTGCGACACATTCGTGCCGTTGCTGCCGATGGTGGTGTTGGTGGTCAAGGAGCTCTCCTCAGGTTCCGATCGTGAGCGTTTTCAGCATCAGGGTCTTGGCGGTGTTCAAGGTCTCCACGTTGGCCTGATACGAGCGCGAGGCCGAGATCATGTTGACCATCTCCTGTACCGGATCGACGTTCGGCAGCGTGACGTAGCCGTCCGCATTCGCGGCCGGATTGCCGGGGTCGTACGCGGTCTTCATCGGCGTCGGGTCGTCGACCACGCCGGTGACCTGCACGCCGCCGACCTGCTGGCCGGAAGCCGTGCGCGCGCCGCCCAGCGGGCTGACCGCGAACACGACCTGCTTGGCCTTGTACGGCTGGCCGTCCGGGCCAGTCGTGCTGTCCGCGTTGGCGAGATTCGACGCCGTCACGTTGAGCCGTTGCGACTGCGCGGACATTGCGGAGCCCGCGACACCAAAAATGTTCATTAAAGATGGCATGTTTTCCTGACTTCTCCTGTGTCGGCCGGAGTTAGCGCTTCAGCGCCTACTCCGGTCCCGTGCAACGCGGTTGCACGGGTTGAGCCGGCTTCACGTTAATCCCGTAGCGATTGTTCCTGCGTACTGCCGAGTCTGTCGCCGTGGCTTCTTACGAGCCCGACTGGATCGCCGACAGCATCGTTTTGATCTGGCTGGACAACACCGTCATGCCCGATTCGAAGTGCAAGGTGTTGTCCGCGAACTGCACCCGCTCTGTGTCGATGTCGACCGTGTTGCCGTCGAGCGCGGGTTGCGTCGGCACGCGGTATTGCAGATTGCCGTAGTCGTCGGGCGCACCGCCGGTCGGCGTCAGCGTCGACTTGCCGGCCATGTGGCCCGGCGCGGTCGACACCATCGACATACCGCCCGTCACGCCCGCGGGCTGCGTCATGGCCAGCGTCGAGCTGTTCGACGCAGCGGTGCCGGCGCTGCCGCCGGCCTTCTTCAGCGCGCCGGCGAGCGACGAGGCGAAGTCGACGTCGCGCGCCTTGTACCCGGGGGTATCGGCATTGGCGATATTCGACGACAGCAGCTCCTGCCGGTAAGCGCGCACATCGAGCGCTTGACGGCCAAAGGCGAATTCGGCATCGAGTTTGTCCAGCATAAGAATCTCCGGAGAAGGTTCCCGAGGCTTCCCATGCGCGCCTCGCATGAAGACTGCGCCAGGCGGGAAGACCTTTTTGCATGAGGTGCATCTTATGGGCCGAACGCAAGCGGCAATCGGACGAATAACCGGGAAAGGGGGCTTCTATTCAACGTTTGCGCAAAGGGGGCGCTCACTAGAATGCAAGGCGTACCGATGCATTCGATGGAGAAACACGATGGACCAGCCCACCTTCGAGCCGACGCACCGCGCAAACCGCGCGGCCGCGCATCGCGTGGGCGCGGGCGCTCATGCCGCACGGCGCACTTCGCGCGGGGCTTCGCGCCTCGTGACCCGGCTCGTCGTGAGTCTGACGGTGTGGGTCGCCGGCGGCATCGTGCTGCTGCCGGCCAGCAGCCAGGCTCAGGAAGCCGGCGGTCCGATCGTGATTCCCGGTCCCGGAGAAAAGAATCCGGCCGCGCTCGCCGATCTGGCCGAGCACATGCAGGCCGCGCCCGCGAAGCGCGCCGGCTCCGCCGCCACGCTGGCGGCCGCCACCGCGCAATCGCTGACACCGGGCCAGACGGCGCGCGACGCCGATCCGTTCACGCGTGCCGCCAATGCGAACGGCTCGATCGTCATTCCGGGCGCGGGCGAACCGCCGGCCGCGCCGCAAATGATCCGCACCAACTTCAAGCCCGACGCCAACGGGGTCGTGACGATTCCCGCGCCGGGCAGCGCCAGTCCGAAGGACGGTGTCGCGAGAGTCAACGTCGTGCCGGCTTCGCGCCAGGTCGTGCCGGTCGTGGTCACGCCCGCGCCGCAGCTCAGCGGCGCACGGCAAGTCGCGGGCGTCCAGCCGGTGGCCGCCAACGCACCGCTCGCCGCTGTCGCGGGGGCATCCGCGACCGCAGGCTTCGACAGCCTCGCTTCACGCGGTGAGCCGCCGCAGTTTGGTGCGAACGGCAAGCCGGTTGCGACCAGGGCGGTTGCCGCTCCGGCTGCGGCCGCTGCGCCCGCGCCGGCCACGATTGCCGGCGCGTCGGCGGCGCGGCCCGTCGCACCCGCGGTCGCGCAGCAGAACCTGCGTCCCGCGGCGGTTGCGCAAGCCGCACCGCTGCCCGGCCAGCAAGATCCCGAGGCAATCCGCAGCGCCGCGCTCGCGTTTCTTCAGCAACAATCCGCCGGCTTGCCCGGCAAGGTGGACATCACCGTGGCGGCGGCATTTCCGCGCGGTCTCAGCGCCTGCACGACGCTCGAACCGTTCATGCCGAGCGGCGCGCGCCTGTGGGGCCGCATGACCGTCGGCGTGCGCTGCGCGGGCGAGCGTCCGTGGACGATCTATCTGCAGGCGCGCATCTCGCTGCGCGCCACCTACTATCTGGCCGCGCGCGCGATGGCGCCGGGCGAAGTGCTCACCGCAGCCGACCTCGTCGCACGCGACGGCGATCTGACCGGCTTGCCGCAGGCCATCGTCACGGACCCCTCGCAGGCGGTCGGCTCGGTCACGCTCACGCGTGTCGCCGGCGGCATGCCGCTGCGCCGTGACATGCTGAAGAGCGCGTCGGCGGTGTCGATCGGACAGACGGTGCGAGTCGTGGCGGCGGGCCAGGGGTTCGCGATCTCGGCGGAAGGCAGCGCGATGAACAACGCGTCGCCGGGCCAGCAGGTGCGGGTCAAGACGGCCAACGGCCAGATCATTTCCGGCATCGTGAAAGACGGCTCGACCGTGGAGATCCAGCTGTGAATCGCCGCGGCGCGCGCGCCACGGCGCGGATCATGCGCCCAGCCTGCCCGACGCCCGCTCGGGCCGCCGCGCAAGGCGTAGCGAATGAAACCGCCGGCGGGGTCGCCAAGGGGCCGGATTGGCCTGAAAGACAAGGCAAAACCTGGAGCGATTGCGCTAAAGTTTTGATCACCGATTGCCGTTATCAGGATCAAATCGTTCAGGAAGCCAATCGTGAAAGTCGATTCCACAACCAATTCGAATCTGCCGACGTTGAAAGACGCCCTGTCCCGCTCGCAACCAGGCGACGCGACGACCGCGAACAGCAACGCGCAGACTGCGGGCACGAGCTCGCCGACCACCACCAGCGGTTCGGGCGACGCCAGCGTCAGCCTGTCGGGCCTGTCGCAGCATCTGCGCAGCCTCGCGGCGTCCGGCTCGGCCGACATCGACACGGCGCATGTCGAGTCGATCAAGCAGGCCATCAAGGACGGCTCGCTGAAGATCGATTCCGGCAAGATCGCCGACGGCGTGCTGAACACGGCGCGCGAACTGTTGCAAAGCAAAACCTCGTCGACCGGCAACTGATCGACGCATCGAATTACGGTGAAGTGCCGGGCGGCATTCGACCAACCCGGCTCGCCCATCATGCGCGAGCCGTCGTGTTCAGCGAGTTGTTGAGATGAAAGACGCCCTGCTTGCCACCCTCATCGAAGAATATTCGGCCGTCGAGGCATTTGCCTCGATTCTGACGCTCGAGACCAAGGCGCTGACCGCCTTGTCGCCGCTGGAACTACTGCCGCCGATCATCGAGCAGAAAACCGGATTGATCGGTGAACTCGCCAGGCTCGAAGCCACGCGCGACGGGCTGCTCGCCGAGCTGGGCTTCCCGGCCGGGTGGCCCGGCATGGAGCTCGCGGCCAGCACCGACGCACGCATCGCTGAACAATGGTCGCTGCTGCAAAAAGCCGCCGAACGCGCGCGGCGCAGCAATACGAGCAACGGTGAACTGATCCGCGTGCGGATGGACTACAACCAGCGGGCGCTGACGGCGCTGCAGGTGGCCGTGCCGCAAAAGGCCGGTTTTTATGGTCCGGATGGCCGGATTCCGGCGCGTCCCGCCGTGTAAAGATTGTCACTGGACCTGCGCGGCCTGATGCGCGGTCTGATACACATGGTGAATTGAAAGGGGTTCGTCTTTTGACGAGCCCTTTTTTCTTTCAGCTCCCTCAGTTCGAGCAAACCTCACTCCTACTCCTGCACGTTAGCCATCCGGCCAGGTGGCGCGGATTGGCCAGCCGCGTTGAAATCACGGCTTCCCCTTACTGAACACTCCGACGTCCCGAGCTTTTTTCCAGAAGTCTCCGGACGAGCATCGGCGGAGTGCTACCCACTAGCGAGGTTGTGTAGTCGTGTGTATGATTCGAGGAGTGCAGCATGAAAAGCGCCGAGGTTATGAAACTCATTCAAGCGGCTGGCTGGCGGCTGATCCGCATATCGGGAAGCCACCATCATTTCCGTCACGCGGCAAGAGCCGGTCTCGTGACCATCCCGCATCCGAACAAAGACCTTCCTCCCGGCACGTTGAACAGCATCTTGAAACAGGCGGGACTGAAATGAAAAACCTGACTTTTCCGATCGCGATTGAACCGGGCAATGCGGATCACGCGTTCGGCGTGATCGTGCCCGACATCCCGGGTTGTTACGCAGCAGGCGATACGCTGGAAGAGGCCTACGCAAACGCGAAAGAAGCCATTGAAGCGCATCTTGATCTGCTGCTCGACGAAGGCTTGCCGGTCCCTGCGCGACTCTCGCTGGAGGAGCATCGGCGCAATCCCGACTATGCGGATTTCACGTGGGGGCTTGTCGCCACCCGGAATATTCCCGCCTTGAAGAAGGCGGTGCGTATCAATATCTCGTTGCCCGAAGCGTTGGTTCAGGAAATCGACACTTACGCCCAGGCGCGCGGCATGTCGCGCTCGGCGTTTCTGGCGCTGGCCGCGGAACATGAAATGGCCGGTGCATGAAACGGGCGGGGTTCAGGCCGCCGCTAGAACGTCGATTTGCTTTCGCGTTGAAACACCGGATCCGCGCTTCAGGTCGCCTCGGCGTTCGCCCAGGCCATCTCGCGCAAGCGCGTGCGCAAACGGGCCACGGCCTGGCTGTGCAACTGGCACACCCGCGACTCGCTGACTTCCATCACCGCGCCGATTTCGCGCAGGTTCATGCCGCGTTCGTAGTACAGCGACATCAGCAGCTTCTCGCGCTCCGGCAGGCGATCAATCGCCTCCACCAGCGCCGAGCGCAGGCTGTCGTCGAGGAGCGCCGACAGCGGGTCCGAATGATCGACGCAGTAGCGGTCGAGGAACGGCTCGTCGTCCGCCGAACGGTCGAAGTCTTCGTAATAGATCAGTTGACTGCCGTGCAGATCCTGCAACATCGACTGATACTCGTCGAGCGGCATTTGCAGATGCTCGGCAATCTCCGTTTCGCTCGCCGAACGGCCCAGATTCTGCTCCACCTTGTGCACCGCCGTTTCCACTTCGCGCGAGGTGCGCCGCAAGCTGCGCGGCAACCAGTCGTTGCTGCGCAATTCGTCGAGCATCGCGCCGCGAATCCGCTGGCTCGCGTAGGTCTCGAACTGCGCGCCCTGGTCTTCCTTGTAGCGGCTTGCCGCGTCCAGCAGTCCGATCATGCCGGCCTGGATCAGATCGTCGAGATCGACGCTCGCCGGCATCTTGGCAACGAGCTGCAAGCCGAGGCGACGCACGAGCGGTGCGTACTTCGTCAGAACGTCGGCTTGGGAGATCTTTCCCTGAGCGTTATACATCGTGCTCCCCTTGTCCTTGTGCCGCCCTTCAGGCGTGCTGCGCAGACGGTTGGTCGGCGTGTTGCGCCGCTGTAACTGTCGCGGGCGCCATCCACGGCGTTTGCGACGACATCGCTGACCGCATCGGCCAGTACTGCAATTCGGCGGCGAGATGCCGGAAGTCGCGCGCAGCCGGTGTCGACGGAAACGCATCGACGACACAACGCGACAACTCCAGGGCTCGCGCCATCCGCGCATCGGCGGCAATGCAACCGGCGTCTTCCAGCGCCACCGTCAGGTAGCGCCCGGCCACGCCGGCCAGGTTGGCAAACGCGATATGCGCGTCGTTCACGCTCTGCACGTAGTTCACCAGCACGCGGAACTGCGCGATCGCATGTCCGTAGTGCAGGCGCTTCATGCACGCGTACGCGTCCGTGATCGCCTGCGCGGCCATGCGCGTGACGATCATCACGTCGTGCGCCTGCTGCGCGAGCGCGGACAGGTGGCCTTGCGGATCCAGTTGCGCGTCGATCAGCACGACGTCGGCGGAACCGCGCAACACCACGCCGAATTCCGCGGCCGTGTGACCTTCGCGGCTCAGGCGCGAGGCGGCCAGCACCGAAATGCCGAGCGCGTGCCGCGCGGCGGCGTCGTCGAGCGTCATCTCGCCGCGCATCACGGCGGCGAAATTGCCCGCGCCGCGCACGCCGCCGAGCATCGCGCTCACCGACTTCTCGCCCAGGCACTCGTCGATCACCAGCACGTCCTTGCCCTGCTGCGCCAGCGCGGCGGCAAGATTCACCACCGTCGTCGTACAGCCGGCGCCGAGCGAGCCGCCCGTCACCGCAATCACGCGTGAGCCGCTGCGAGCCAGCATCCGCCGCAGTCCTTCTGCCTGATCGGAAATGAGCTTATCCAAAGCGGACCTCGTGCAGTTCGGCCGTGGAACGCGCGGACAATGCGGACAGCAATCCCGGAATGTCGTCGTCGTGCGGCACGAACGGCGAGTTGTCGCGCGGTATGCAGAAGGTGCTCTTGATCAGGAATTTGCGGGTCGCGACGTACAGGTTCTCCGGCACCTTCTGACCGGTCGACACGTAATGCACCGGCAGCTTGTAGCGGATTACCGTATCGAGCACGCCGCCCAGATTGGTGGCTTCGTCGAGCTTGGTCAGAATGCAGCCGGCGAGCGGCTGCTGGTCCGGCGCGCGCTGATAGGCCTGCACGACTTCGTTGAGCGTGTCGCCGTGGCTCGTTGCGTTGAGCAGCAACAGGCGCTGCACCGGTTGACCGGCGTGGCACAGCATTGCGATCTGGTCGGAGACGAGGCGGTCGCGCTGGCTCATGCCGATCGTGTCGATCAGCACGATGTGCTTGTTGCGCAGTTCGGAGAGCGCGAGTTGCAGATCGGCGCCGTCTTTCACCGCATGCACCGACACGCCGAGAATCTTGCCGAAGATGCGCAGTTGTTCGTGGCCGCCGATCCGGTAGCTGTCGGTGGTGAGCAGCGCGACCTTGCTGGCGCCGAAGCGCATCACGCAGCGCGCGGCCAGCTTGGCGGTAGTCGTCGTCTTGCCGACGCCTGTCGGGCCCATCAGCGCGAATACGCCGCCGCGCTCCATCAGCGCGTCTTCGTCTTCCATCACCGGCAGATTCGATTCGAGTACCGAGCGGACCCAATCCATGCCGCCTTCCATGCTCTCGACGTCGTCGGGCAGGTTGTCGACCACCATCTGCACGAGCTGTGCGGAGAAACCGGCGGCGAACAGATGCTTGGTGAGCGCGGCGCGCGCCGGGTTGCGACGCTGGCGCTCGCCCCACAGCAGGCCGGCGAAGTGTTCTTCCATCATCCCGCGCATCGACGACAGTTCGCTCATCACGGTGTCGTTGACGACCTGCTCCATGCGCGCCTTGATCGCTTCGGCGACCGAGGCGGGCGTGCGGGCGTCGTCGTTCGAGGACAGCGGCAGTGCGTTTTTCTGCGCGGCGCGGCGTGCGGCGGCTTGCGCGCCTTCGCGCGCCCAGTCGGGTGTGTCGACGGCTTGCGGCGCGGCGGCCTTGCCGGGCTCGACGGCCGCGCCGAGGCCCTTGGCCATCGCGGCGGCCGGCGTCATCGCGGCGGGGCGCGCACTGTATGCGCCCTGTTGCTGTTGCTCGGCGGCAATGCGGCGCGCGTGGTCGATCAGCCAGGGGTTCGATTCGGCCATCGTGCGCGGCGTCTGCGCGTCGGAGGTCGGCGCGAGAGATGCGGCCGGCACGCCCGCGGCTTTGAGCAGATCGGCACGGATGTCTTCGGTGAGACGCGACGCCGCGGCACGGGCACTCGGCCGATCGAGGCCGGCCGGTTGCGACGGCGCCGCCGCGGCTGCCTTGACCGGCGCGGCGGGAGACGCTTTGGACGTGCCGGGCAGCGCGGCCTTCGGCGCGCTCGCGCCCGGCTTCATGACGGCGGCCGGTGTGTCGCTCACGTCGTCGTCGGCGTGGCTGGAATTGGCGTTGGAATTGCTGCTGGTATTGAACGCGCCGTTGCCCTGATTCTCCACACCGGCTTCCGGGCTTGCGCCGAACACCGACGAGAACACATCGGGCATGCCGCTCGCATACGGGTTCGTCTGCATCGGCGTTGCGGCCGGCAAGGCGCGCGGTGCGGCAAGCGCCGGCTGTCCACCCGTGACATTCATCGACCCAGCCTGCGGTGCGCCGGCGCTTGCGCGCGGGACTTTCGGCGTGATGGCGGCGAGGTCGCTGTCGGCCAGCGCGACGATCTCGACGCTGCCGTCGTCCATCGTGCGATTGGAGAGCACGACGGCATCCGCGCCCAACGCTTCGCGCACGAGACGCAGCGCATCACGACTGGTAGCGCCGACAAATTTACGAATGTTCAAGCTGGACCCCCGATGAGGTAAACGGACTAACGGACCGGCAACATACCGCTTCCCATTGAGATCATTATTGCGAAACCCGTCGAGTCACGATCGATGGATAAAGACCGTTAAAGGTGGGCAATTCGGGCGATGGAAACGTGTGCGGATTCGCACGCGCGCAGGTTTGAAACACGCTCCGCGGCGGCGTCCAATGGCGCTTTCGCGGACGCAGCCTGTACTGCGCCGTGCGCTTGCGGCATGAAAAGTCAGGCGCCGAAATGAAAACCGGCGCCCGATGAGCGCCGGCGACAGACAGGGGCCGGAAGTGAAACCGGCCGCCAGGAACCCGGCGCGCTAGCCGTGCGCACCGATCAGATTCACCACCTTGATATTGCGCGTGTCGGGCACTTCCGCGTACGACAGCACCTTCAGCTGCGGCAGGCTGCGGCGCAGGAAACGCGCGAGCATCGGCCGCAATGCGTGCTGCACCAGCAGCACGGGCGCGAGCCCGAGATTCTGCTGACGCGTCATCGCCTTCTGGGTTTCGTTCAGCAACGTATGCGCGAGACCCGGTTCGAGACCCGGATTGGAACCGGTCGAAAGCGCCTGCGAGAGCACCCGTTCGAGATTAGAGTCGAGGCCCATCACCTGCATGTCGCCGGTGCCCGGGAACCACTGCTGCGTGATCGCGCGACCCAGCGCGAGGCGCACGGCGGCGGTGAGGTCGTGCGCGTCGGTGATCTTGGGTGCGTGTTCGGAGAGCGCTTCGAGAATCGTGCGCATGTCGCGGATCGGCACGCCTTCTTCCAGCAGGTTTTGCAGTACCTTTTGCAGCGTGGTGAGCGGCAACGACTTCGGCACCAGATCGTCGACGAGCGAAGGCGTGTCCTTCTGCATCCGCTCGAGCAGTGCCTGCACCTCGCGGCGGCCGAGCAGTTCCGACGCATGCGTGACCACGAGGTGATTCAGGTGCGTGGCTACCACGGTGCTCGAATCGACCACCGTGTAGCCGTACACCTGCGCCTGTTCACGCAGGTTCGTATCGATCCAGATGGCCGGCAAGCCGAACGCGGGATCCTGTGTCGGCGTACCGGGCAGCGCGGCGGAAACCTGGCCCGGATTGATCGCCAGCCACTGGCCCGGATACGCTTCGCCGACGCCCACTTCCACGCCTTTGAGCGCGATACGGTAGCCGTTCGGCCGCAGTTCGAGGTTGTCGCGGATATGAATGACCGGCGGCAGAAAGCCGATTTCCTGCGCGAACTTCTTGCGAATGCTCTTGATCCGCTTGAGCAGTTCGCCGTCCGAGTTCTTGTCGACGAGCGGAATCAGCCGGTAGCCGACTTCGAGGCCGAGCGTGTCGATCATCGTCACGTCGTCCCAGCTCGCTTCGGTGTTTTCGACCGGCGCCATCGCGGCCGGCGCGACATCGACCAGCGCCGTGGTGTTCTTGCGATCCTCGGCGCGCTTTTTCATGGTGCGGCCAAGCTGGATCAGCCCGCCGCCGAGAACCAGAAACGCGAAATGCGGCATGCCCGGAATCAGGCCCATCAGCACGAGAATGCAGCCGGTGATTACCAGCACGCGCGGATTCGTGAACAACTGGCCGGTAAGCTGCGTGCCGATGTCTTCGTTGGTCGCGACCCGCGAGACGATCACGCCGGCCGCCGTCGAAATCACCAGCGAAGGAATCTGCGCAACGAGCCCGTCACCGATGGTCAGCAGCGTGTAGTTCTTGCCCGCGGACGCGAAGTCCATGCCGTGCTGGACCATCCCGACGATCAGGCCGCCCACGATGTTGATCACCATGATCAGCAGACCGGCGATCGCATCGCCGCGCACGAACTTGCTCGCGCCGTCCATCGAGCCGTAGAACTCGGCCTCCTGCGAGACCTCGGAGCGGCGCTTGCGGGCCTGTTCCTCGTTGATGAGGCCGGCGTTCAGATCGGCGTCGATCGCCATCTGCTTGCCGGGCATCGCGTCGAGCGTGAAGCGCGCGGACACTTCCGCGATCCGCCCCGCGCCCTTGGTGATCACCATGAAGTTGATCACCATCAGGATGATGAAGACGACGATACCGACCGCGAAGTTGCCGCCCACGAGAAAGTGGCCGAACGACTCGATCACCTGCCCCGCCGCATCCGGGCCGGTGTGCCCTTCGAGCAGCACGACCCGCGTGGACGCCACGTTCAGCGAGAGACGCAGCAAGGTCGAGAACAGCAGCACGCTCGGGAACGCGGCGAAGTCGAGCGGCTTCATCGTGTACATGCTGACGAGCAGCACCATCACGGACAGCGCGATGTTGAAGGTGAACAGCAGATCCAGCAGGAACGGCGGCAACGGCAGAATCATCATGCCGAGGATCATGCAGATCAGCACCGGCCCGGCGAGGGCGCGCAAATTGGTGCCGCTCAAGGCATCCGGCCGTCGAGCGAGGAAACCGGCGCGAGCGTTCATGCGGAGGCTCCTGAAGCGTCGTTATCGGGGTTCATGGCGGGATTGAGCGTGTCGGCGGCTTCCTGATCGGCTTCGTCGTCCGATATGCCGCCCTTGTCGAGTTCGGCGGGCACGTCGAGCTCGGTCGGCGCCATCGGCACGGCGCCGCCTTCGGTCTTGAAGCGCCGCAACTGGTACACCCAGGCGAGCACTTCGGCGACCGCGCCATAGAGCGGGCCCGGAATCTCGCGGTTCAGTTCGACGTTGTGATACAGCGCCCGCGCGAGCGGCGGCGCTTCCAGCAACGGCACGTTGTTTTCGGCGGCGATCTCGCGAATCCGCGCGGCCACCAGGTTTACGCCCTTGGCGACGACCTTCGGCGCGCGCATCTCGCCGTCGGTGTATTGCAGCGCCACCGCAAAGTGCGTCGGGTTGGTCACCACCACGTCGGCCTTGGGCACGTTGGTCATCATGCGGCGGCGGGCAATCGCACGCTGCTGCTGACGAATCCGGCCTTTGACATGCGGATCGCCTTCGCTTTCGCGGTGTTCGCGCTTCACTTCTTCCTTCGACATGCGCAGTTTCTTGTGGAACTGCCACAGTTGATACGGCACATCCAGCGCGGCGACGACGAACATGCCCGCCACCGTCATGCCGCAGCACACGGCGATCAGATGCACGGTGTTGGCGAGCGCGAGTTGCAGCGGCTGGGTCGCCAGCGCGAGGATTTCTTCACGGCGATTCCAGATCGCCGTACCGCCGATCACGCCCACCACCAGCGTCTTGACGAGCGACAAGCCGAGCTGGATCGGTCCGTTGATCGAAAACATCTTGCCGAGGCCGGCGATCGGATTGAGGCGGTCGAACTTCGGTTCGAGGCCTTTTGACGACAACTGCCAGCCGCCCAGCGCCATCGGCGCGAACAGCGCGGCCGCGCCGGTGAAGGCGAGAATCGGCAGCAGCGCGTAAAGCCCTTCGCGGCTCGCCACGCCCGCGCCGATCAGCATGCGGCGGGTTTCGAAAGCACCGGCATGATCGAACGTGAAGGCCGCGCGCAGCATGCCCTGCAAGTGTTCGCCGATGCTGCCCGACATCCCCCACACGCCAAAGAACCCCGCCGCCAGCAGCGCAAACGTGGACAGCTCCCGCGAACGCACGATCTGCCCTTCCTCGCGCGCCTTCTGCAGGCGCCGGGGCGTGGCTGATTCGGTTTTTTCGAGGTCGCTTTCCTCTGCCACAAACGCTCTCCAGTCGGCTGAGGCACGGCGCCTCTTTCCAGTGAGAGCGATTATTCCCGCTCGACGCAAGCACCGATCGGCGGATAAGGGCGGAGAAAGGGGGGTATTTCGAGGGATGAAAGCGCGGGAAAACCGGCGGGTCAGCCTTGCTGGTGGCGCGGGGCGGCGCAGGAAGGCCGCTTCGGCCGAGCCTCGGCGACCGCTCACGCTCGGTCTCGGTCTCGGTCTCGGTCTCGGTCTCGGTCTCGGTCTCGGTCTCGATCTCGGTCTCGATCTCGGTCTCGGCCGATGCGGCGATGCGAGGTCGGCCCCGGCTCCACGCAGTCACGCGCGGACGCCGGAGCGGCCTCCCCCTTCAGTGCCGCGCCTCGATCAGAAGGCCACGTAAGGCGCCTGTCCGCCGTTTGCGGTCTGATCGAAGCCGTAGTACACGTGCCGGCCGTAGAAGAACGGCAGGCCGAGGTCAAAGCTGCCGCTGCCGCCGATCTGTCCGGCGAGATCATTGAACGCATAGTTGCCGCCGTTGCCGAACAGCGTCGCCGCACTCAGGATGCCGATGCTGGCGGTTGTCTGGTTATTGTTCGATCCGACCAGCGTCACCGACCGGGTTTGCGCGGACGACGGGCAGTAAAAGCCCGCGAAGTTGCTGCCGCACAGCGTGATGGAGTTATCGGTAAAGAAGTAGCCGTTCGAGCCCGAATCGAGGAACGCCTGCACCGTCGTGCCGTTGAACACGCTGCTGTTCAGATCGCCGAAGGTGTCGGTGGTAAAGATCTGGACCCCGGTGAGCGCATTGTTCGACTGCGTGCCGATGCCGAACACCAATGTGCCGGTGGCGGACGGCGCGCCGGTATTCGGCACCGGCGGCATCTGCACGATCACGCCGTTGTTGTCGGCCGGGAAATTGACGACCGGATTGGCCACCTGCTGGGCGAGCGGCACCGGCGTGCGGGTACAGGAGACGCCGCCCGGACACGCGAAGTAGTTGCTGTAATTCATGGCGGTTGCCGCGTTCGCGCAGGTGCCACCGCAATCCGTGGGCGACGTGCCGATGCCGAGAATGCCGTTGGCGCCGAGATCGCTGACCGTGTTCTGCGCCGAGCCGCTGCCGCAACCGCGTGTGGGCACCGTGCTGGCGTCCTTGTCGCCGATGATCTGCAGCGGAATCGCCGCCGTCGTTCTTTCACTGCCTATCGCGATGGTCGCGGTGCGCACCGTGCCCCACGTGAAGCCGTCCGCGAAAGTCGCGCATTCGGCGAGTTGCGCGCCGCTGCCGCTGACAGTGCTGACAGGCAACGCACCGAGCACCGAGGCGTTCAAAACCGACCCGACCACGCGCAACCCGAACGAGCCGGTATCGACCTGGATGTTGTCGATCGTCTGGCAATTCGAGTTCGAGCCGGGCGCGCAGACGGTCACGCTGACCGTCGGAATGTTGACGACCCCGCCCACGCCCTGGCCGACCGTGATCGGCACAGTATTGGCCGCGGTCGCGGCGATCGGCTGCTGGGTCGGGCTGGCCGGCAGCGAGCCGCCGTTCAGCGTGGCCGACGAATCGTTGGAACTGCCGCCACCACCGCCGCACGCAACGAGTGCCGAGAGCAGCGCCACAGCCGCGACGGCCTGCATCCAACCCTTGAGCTTCACAGCAATATGCCTGGTTCGCATGTTTCGCCCTCGCGATTACTGGATGTCGGAACCGCTGACGCCGGCGGGCAGCGCCGGGGGCAACCACGCCTGGCCGCTGAACGCGCCCATATGGCCGCCGGAGCGCACCACGAGGCCGCTCTGATCGACCGCAACGGGGCCACGGCCGCCGCCGCGCGCCGCGCGGGCGGCCTTCACGCCGGCCACGTACTGCGGGAAATAGCTGCCGAGCAGATCGTTCAGGTCCGGCATTTGCGGGCCGCGCCACGCAATGCCGAACACGGAACCGTCCGCGGCGAGATATTCGCGGACCACGGTGCCGTTGCCGAGCGCCGTCTCGCGCACGGTATAGGACGAGGAAGCAGAAACGGAGGAAGCCGCGCCGGACGCGGAGCGCATTACGGCCTGCGCCGGGTTGGCGGCGGTGCTACCGGGCTGGATGGTACGGGAAGAAACGGCCGCGTCCGAAGGCGGCGTCATGGGGGCGCCGCCCAGTCCCGCACGAGCGGACTGCACGACAATTAACGAGCAGGGCAAAGCAAGCGCCGTAACGATCCCGGCGCGGCGTACAAGACTCCACATGACGAAGCTCCTCCCGAGCTGCCGCTCGGCTCGCAAGCGCGCGAACCGGCTGCATTTATGCAGATCATACGGCACTGCGGCGGTCACACTCTGGAAACGTTCCCCATCGTGCCACCGGCCGGAGGCTGCTTCCTCCGGAGCGCCGTGCCGCTGCTTGAGCTCGTAGTATGCCTGTGGTTTGTGTCGGTAGGCAGCAAGCACGCGCGGGGGGCGCGTGCTTGCCAGGCGTACGGCTTACGTCGCGCGCGCGGGCCGGCGGCCCGCGACGTGCCGTTACGCCGCTGCGCGGCCGGCAGATCAGAAACCGAGGCTTGCCAGCAGATCGTCGACTTGCGACTGGTCCTGCACCACATCCGTCTTGCCTTCCGGATTGATCTGCGGACCGTTCAGCAGATGTTCGGGGCTGCCGGTCGGCGAGACTTCGGCCGCCAGCGCCGCCGCGTTCGCCGCGAACTGTTCGCGCCGTTCGAGCGCGATGTTCTCGACCAGCACGCCGAGCAGCTGCTGCTCGATCAGGTACACGACGTCCGTGATCTTCTTGATGACCTGGCCCGTCAGATCCTGGAAGTCCTGCGCGAGCATGATCTCCATGAGCTGCGCATTGGTCGCGCCTGCCGCCTCCGGCACGCCGCGCAGAAAGGTTCGCGTGTCGTTCATCAACGCACGCACTTCCTCGCGCTCGATCGGCGCCGCATACCACTGCTCCCAACGCGCATCGAGTTTGCCCGCGTCGTCCTTCAACTGCTCCTGGAGCGGCTTGGCGACGTCGATCGCGGACAGCACGCGCTCGGCGGCCTGTTCGGTCATATCCGCGATATATTTCAGACGGTCGCGAGCATCGGGCACGGCTTCCGCCGCACGCTCGACATGCTTGTCGAGCCCGAGCTCGCGCATCGAGTCGCGCAGCGTGCGCGTCAGTTGTCCAATGCGGGCGAGGATGCGGTCGGACGCGAAGTCCCCGCTCTCGTGCACCGCTTCGGCGCCTTGCGCGTTGGTCGGCAGATTCACATCAGCTCCCGGCTTTGGCCATCTTCTCGAGAATCTTGTTGAGCTTCTCGTCGAGCGTCGCAGCCGTGAACGGCTTGACGACATAACCGCTCGCACCGGCCTGGGCCGCCGCGATGATGTTTTCCTTCTTCGACTCGGCGGTCACCATCAACACCGGCAGGTGCGTCAGATTGGCGTCGGCGCGAATTTCCTTGAGCATGGCCAGACCGTCCAGGTTCGGCATGTTCCAGTCGGAAATCACGAAATCGTACGTGCCCCCGCGCAGACGCGCGAGACCGGCCTGACCGTCTTCGGCTTCGTCGACATTCGAGTAGCCGAGTTCTTTGAGCAGGTTGCGAACGATCCGGCGCATCGTCGGAAAGTCGTCAACAACCAGAATCTTCATTCCCTTATCCATTTCATTCCCTTTGCTTTATCCACGGTGCGGCGCCCGACCGTCTGAAACCGGCGCCTCAAATCCTGCTGGCGCGCATCATACCCGCTGAACGCGATCGCCCATCGACGACAGACGCGCCATCACGCGCCGGCTCATTTCCGGCAACGATGCGATCTCGTCGGCCGCGCCGAGCGCAATCGCTTCACGCGGCATGCCGAACACGATACAGCTCGCTTCGTCCTGCGCAAGGGTGTATGCCCCTGCTTTCTTCATGTCCAGCAATCCGGCGGCGCCGTCGCGCCCCATCCCGGTCAGGATCACCCCAACCGCGTTCTTGCCCGCATGCTGCGCGGCCGAACGGAACAGCACATCCACGGACGGACGATGCCGGTTCACCGGCGGTTCGTCCGAAAGGTGAGCAATATAGTTCGCGCCACTGCGGGCAAGCAACAGGTGAGCGTGGCCAGGCGCGATATAGGCATGCCCGGGCAGCACGCGTTCGCCGTGCTCTGCCTCTTTAACGGTAATCCGGCACAAACCATTGAGGCGTTGCGCAAAAGATTTTGTGAAGCCCGGCGGCATATGCTGCGCGATCAGCACCGCGGGCGCATCCGGCGGCAGCGGCACCAGCACTTCGCGGATCGCTTCCGTGCCGCCCGTCGACGCGCCGACGATAATCAGCTTCTCGGTACTGAGCAGCGGATTATTGAACAGCGGCGCCGCGCCGACCGGCGCATGCGCGGCATGAGCGGCCGCGTGCTGCACCGGCGCGCTCTGGCGCACGCGCGCGCGGGCCGCCGCGCGAATCTTGTCGGCGAGCTTTTCCGAATAGTCGAGCATGCCGTCGCGAATGCCGACCTTCGGCTTGGTGACGAAGTCGACCGCGCCGAGTTCCAGCGCGCGCAGCGTGATTTCGTTGCCGCGCTCGGTCAGCGACGACACCATCACCACGGGCATCGGCCGCAGGCGCATCAGCTTCTCGAGGAAGTCGAGGCCGTCCATGCGCGGCATTTCGACGTCGAGCGTCAGCACGTCCGGATTGTGCTGCTTGATGAGTTCGCGCGCGACCAGCGGGTCGGGTGCGGTCGCCACCACCGTCATGTCCGGCTGGCCGTTGATGATTTCCGTCATCAGGCTGCGGATCAGCGCCGAATCGTCGACGCACAGTACCTTGATCTTTTGCACAGCGCTCACGCCTCCTCTGTAGTTCTGGCGTTGTTTGAATTAATCGGGCGCGAGCCGGCGCCGAACAGCTCGACCTTCGGGCGGGCGGCGGCGGGCGTCGAGAACAGCTCGACCCTGGCTTTCGACGCGGCCGGCGACGAAAACAATTCCACCCGTTTGCGCGCCGCGGCGAGCCGCTCGGCACGCGCCTGCGCGTTTTGCCGCATCAGCGCCTGCTCGCGCTCGGCCACGCCCGCTTCCTGCTGCAGGCGCAACTTCTTCACCATTACCTGGCCGGTGCGCGGCATGAAAGCCACCTTGCGCGGGTGCGAACCCTGCAAATCCTCTGCGACGATGCGGATCTTCTCGAGCGCCAGATAGCGGCGCACGAACTCCGAATTGCGGTCGCCGATGTTCATCGTCGTCATGCCGGCGAGTACCGCGCCGCCGCCGAACACCTTGGCTTCGAAGCGCTCGCGCCGGCCGCCGGCCTTGATGAGCTCGTTGATCAGCACTTCCATCGCGTACGCGCCGTAGCGCATCGAATCCGACGCGGCCTGGCCGACATCCGCGCCGTCGTCGGGCAACATGAAGTGATTCATGCCGCCGATACCGGCCGTGCGATCCTGAATGCAGGCCGCCACGCAGGAACCGAGCACGGTGACCAGCACCATGTCCTCGCTGGTGGTGTAGAACTCGTTGGGCAGCAGTTTCACGCCGGGGCGCTGGAAGTGGTTGTCGTAATACAGATTGGTGGCGATCGGCAGGGCGCTGCTCATACCGTCACCCCATTCGTCGTGTTGCGCGCCGCGGTTGCCGTCGCGCGCGCCGGCGCACGCACGCCGGCCGCGTCACGCGACAATTCGTAGACGGTCTGGCCGCGCAGCCTGAACGCCTGCGTGACGTAGGTGAAGTTTTCCGAGTGACCGGCGAACAGCAGGCCGCCCGACTTCATCAACGGCTCGAAGCGCGCGAGCACTTGCGCTTGCGTCGGCTTGTCGAAATAGATCATCACGTTGCGGCAGAAGATCGCGTCGAATTGCGCGCGCAACTGGTAATCGCGGTCGGTCAGGTTCAGCTGCTGGAAGCGCACCAGCGCGCGCACTTCCGGGCGCACCTTGACCATGCCGGCATGCGCGCCCGTGCCCTTCAGGAAGAAGCGCCTGAGCCGCTCGGGCGAAAGGTGCTTCACCTGATCGAACTGGTACATGCCGGCTTCGGCCTTGGCCAGCACCTGGGTGTCGATGTCGGTGGCGAGCACGGTGGCCTGGCGCGCGCCGCTCTCGCCGAGCGCTTCGATCAGTGTCATTGCGATCGAGTACGGCTCTTCACCGGTCGAAGCCGCCGAGCACCATACCGAAACCGGCTGCGCGCGGCGCGGCACGAATTCGGCAAGAATCGGAAAGTGATGCGCCTCGCGGAAAAACGCCGTCAGATTGGTGGTCAGCGCATTGGTGAACGCTTCCCACTCGGCCGGATCGTTTTCCGCTTCCAGCAGGTCGAGATACTGCTTGAACGTGTCGAGGCCGCGCGCACGCAGACGGCGCGCCAGACGGCTGTACGCCATGTCGCGCTTGTGATCCGACAGCGAAATGCCCGCGCTGCGGTGAATCAGTTCGCGAATGCGGGCAAAATCCGCCGACGTGAATTCGAAGTCCCTTCCCTGTTCGCCGGTTCTAACCGGGTCCGCCCGATCTGGACGTTGCTGTGCGCGCGTTGCCATCATGAAAATTCCCGCCTGCGATACGAGCCATCCCGCTTTCCGCCCAGGCAATCTCGCCGGGAAGAAGGGATTGTGTTCGCGGGGTCGCGCCTGCCCGCGAGTTCTGCCGGCATGCAGTCGGCCCGCGACACGCCAATAAAGCGTGCTTCGATGATTCGCCCGTCATGGAGCGAGATGCCGAATGACTGCATGTCTTTTGTGCCACTTCCTAGAATGTTTCCCAGTCCGTATCCGGGCCCGCCGTGGCCGCGCTTGCCGCGGCCGGACGTGCTGCGGATTCGGATGCCGCGCGGGCCGTCTTCGGCTTGAGCGCCGGTTCGACGCGCGCAGCGCCTGCATCGTGATTGCCCGACGCCTGCGCTGTGCTGGTTGCCGCCGTGCCTGCGGCCGGATGCACCGCGCCATTCGCGGACGCAGGCGGCACGGCTTTGCCAGCGGGCTTGCTCTTGCCGCCGCTCGCGCGAGGCTGCGCCGCTTGAGGGCGTACCGCAGCGCTGCTGCGCACCGGGCCGCCGGCCACTTTCCAGCCGTTCACCACCGCCTGCAGTTGGCGCGTCTGATCTTCGAGCGATGCCGCCGCAGCCGCCGCCTGTTCGACGAGCGCCGCGTTCTGCTGCGTGACTTCGTCCATCTGCACCACCGCGCGATTCACCTGCTCGATGCCGCCTGACTGTTCCTCGGACGCCGCGCTGATTTCGCCCATGATGTCGGTCACCCGGCGCACGGCCTGCACGATCTCGTCCATCGTGGTGCCCGCGCGGCCGACCAGCGCCGAGCCGCTTTGCACCTTGTCGACCGAGTCGCCGATCAGTTCCTTGATTTCCTTCGCGGCACTGGCGCTGCGCTGCGCGAGGCTGCGCACTTCGCCGGCCACCACGGCGAAGCCGCGGCCCTGTTCGCCGGCCCGTGCGGCTTCCACCGCCGCGTTCAGCGCGAGAATATTGGTCTGGAAGGCAATGCCCTCTATCACGCCGATGATGTCGACGACCTTGTTCGAACTGGTCGCGATGTCCTGCATGGTCGTGACGACCTGGCTCACCACGTCGCCGCCGCGCGTGGCGATGTCGGATGCGTTGACGGCCAGCTGGCTCGCCTGGCGCGCGTTCTCGGCGTTCTGCCGCACGGTGCCGGTCAACTGCTCCATGCTCGACGCGGTTTCCTGCAGCGAGGCGGCCTGCTGCTCGGTGCGCTGCGAGAGATCCGTGTTGCCCATCGCGATTTCGCGCGCGCCGGTGTCGATCGATTCGGTGCTGCTGAGAACCGCCTTCACCATCGTCGACATGCTTTCCTGCATGCGCTTGATACCGGTGAAAAGGCGCCCGATTTCATTGCGGCTGAATACCTGGATCGTCTCGGACAGATCGCCCGCGGCAATGCGCTCGAAGCAAGCCGTCGCGTCGGCGAGCGGCTGCACGATCAGGCCGCGCAGCGCGAAGCGGATGCCCACCACCAGCAGCAGCGCGAGCGCCGTGACGGCGATGATCAGCATCGTCATCAGCGAGATGTTCGATTGCGCGCTCGCCTGCTGCTCAACGGCGCCCTGCTGCAATTCCTTGATGACCGTCGACGCCGCGCCGTCATAGGCAATGAACATCGGGCTGATCTTCGTATCGGCGACCGCGTGATAGGCGGCCATGTCGTTCGCGTTGAGCGCGGCGAACTCCGGGTCGACGCCTTCACGCATCATGGTCGTACGCCTGGCAAGCACGTCGTCGAGGGCCGCCTTGTCGACACCGGGCTTCGGTGCGTCGAGATAGAGCTGCCAGCTCTGGTTGCCCTTTGTCAGCAGTTCCTGCGCGCGGTCGATCGCTTTCTTCGCTTCGTCCGCGTTGCCCGTGGCGGAGAGCGTGTTGAAACGGTCCACCGCGAGACGCGAACGCAGCAGGTACGACGAGGCATCGTCGAGTGCATGAATGGCGACCAGGTCGCCCCTTGCGATGCGGTCGAGCGACTGGCTCGCGCCATTCAGCGCGGTCAGTCCGAGCACGCCGACCACCACGGTCAGCGCGACCAGAATGATCCCCACCATCGTCAACGACGTGCGAATCGACCACCTGCTCAGCATTTCGATGCTCCCTATCCCAATCGTTCGTAAAGGCTGCCGCCGTTAGACGCCGAGCGTTTCGATCAGCGCCATTTCGCGGCTGGTCATGAGCTTCTCGATGTCCATCAGGATCAGCATGCGGCCGTCCACCGTGCCCAGCCCCGTGAGGTACTCGGTCGTCAGCGTGGCGCCGAATTCGGGCGCCGGCATGATCTGGTCGGTGGCGAGCGTCAGCACGTCGGACACGCCGTCCACCACCATCCCGACCACGCGATGCGCGACGTTCAGGATGATCACCACCGTCTGGTGGTCGTACTCGACACGGCCCAGATGGAACTTGATGCGCATGTCGACGATCGGCACGATGATGCCGCGCAGATTGATCACGCCCTTGATGAACTCGGGCGCATTGGCGATCCGCGTCACGTTGTCGTAGCCGCGGATTTCCTGCACCTTGAGGATGTCGATGCCGTACTCTTCGGCGCCGAGCGTAAAGACCAGGAATTCCTGACCGCCGGCGTCGGCCTGCTGCACGTCGCGGCGGCCATTCGTACCGCTCGCGTTCGCGACGCTCGAATTGATGGATTGGACTTCTGCCACGTTAGCCCCCAAACGGTTGGGATGAAATAAGTTGAGTAAGTGTTACGGCGAGTTCGGCGGACATCATGCGAGGCTCATCGCGCCATGCGCGTTGCGCGTTTCGCGGTTCAGCGCCGCCACGTCGACGATCAGCGCCACGCTGCCGTCGCCGAGAATGGTCGCGGCGGAAATGCCGTGCACCTTGCGGTAATTCGTTTCCAGATTCTTCACGACCACCTGCTGCTGGCCCACCAGTTCGTCGATCAGCATCGCAAAGCGGCGCCCCTCGGTTTGCATGATGGTGACGATGCCCTGGGTGGGTTCCTGCTTCGCGTCTTCGACGTTGAACACTTCGTGCAGCGCCACGAGCGGCAGATATTCACCGCGCACCCGCACCACGCGCTCACCGTTGGCCACCGTATAGATGTCCTCGGCTTGCGGCTGCAGCGACTCCATCACGAAGTTCAGCGGCAGAATGAAGATCTCGTTGCCAACCTTGACCGACATGCCGTCGAGAATCGCCAGCGTGAGCGGCAGCACGATGCGCGTGGTGCTGCCCTTGCCGGCGTGCGAGGTGATTTCCACGTGACCACCCATCGACTGGATGTTCCGCTTCACCACGTCCATGCCGACGCCGCGGCCCGACACGTCCGTGACCTGTTCCGCCGTCGAGAAGCCCGGCAGGAAGATCAGGTTCCAGACTTCTTCGTCGGTCATGGTCTCGCTGACCTGCATGCCCTGCTTGGCCGCCTTCGCGAGAATCTTGTCGCGGCGCAGGCCCGCGCCGTCGTCGCTCACTTCAATGACGATGTTGCCGCCGTGATGCGCCGCCGACAGCACCAGCTGCCCGGTCGAATCCTTGCCCGCCGCGCGCCGCGCTTCCACGGTTTCGATGCCGTGGTCGAGACTGTTGCGCACGAGGTGAGTCAACGGGTCGATGATCCGTTCAATGAGGCTCTTGTCGAGTTCGGTCGCCTGACCGAAGGTGACGAGCTCCACTTCCTTGCCGAGTTTCGCCGCCAGATCGCGCACGAGGCGCGGGAAGCGGCTGAACACGTAATCCATCGGCATCATGCGGATCGACATCACCGCTTCCTGCAGATCGCGCGCGTTGCGCTCGAGCTGCGCCATGCCGTTGAAGAGCCGGTCGTGCAGCGCCGGGTCGAACGTGCTGGTGGTTTCCGCGAGCATGGCTTGCGTAATCACCAGTTCGCCGACCAGGTTGATCAGCTGATCGACCTTTTCGACGCCGACGCGAATCGAGCTGCCTTCCGCACCGCCAGCCGCCGCGGCCGGACGTGCCTTACGGTCATGCTCGGCGGGTGCGGCCGCGCCGGCCTGAGCCGGCGCCGGTGCGCTTGCCGCCGCGGCCTGCGCCGCGGGTTGAGCCGCGGCGGGCGCAGACGCGGCCGGCGCGTCCAACAAACCGTGCGCGGCCGTTGAAGCGGGCGCAGCGGTGCCGGCCGCCTGTGCCGGCGATGCTGCGGGTCCCGCCTGACTGGCCGGTACTGCGTGCGCCGGGGACGAATCGGCAGCCTCGGGCGTTCCAGGTTCGCCTTGCTGCGTCTCGTCCGCCGGTGCGGTGCCGCGGCCGATCACGATCTGACTTTCGTCGATCACGAAACAGCACACGGCGATGATGTCGTCGGAGGTCACATCGGTCGCGAGCCACAGCGTCAGATCGCCACCGCTCTTGACCTGCCCGACAATGTTGCCCAGGTTGCCGAGCTCTTCGGCCAGCAGTTCCTGGTCCTTCTCACCAACGCCCCGTAGCGTAATTTTCAGATGGGGACCGGCGTTGTCGTCGTTGCCGCCGACACCGCCGGCTCCCGTGGCTTTCCCGGTCTGTGCCGGTTCCCCGTCAGTCCATTCACCCGCCGCCTGCACCGCCTGTTCGACGACGTGCTCCGGCGGCGTACCGCCCTGACCCGGCTGGGTTGCCGCCGGCGCCGCGCTCGCGGCAACGGGCGCCGCAGCCGGCGCGGCACCGTCGCCGTTTTCCGCGTGCAGCCGTTCGAGCTTCGCGCAGATCGCCTTCGCGGTGGCCGCGTCCGGCTCGGCGCTCGCGCGGTAGTCGGCCAGCTGGCCGGACAACACGTCCTTGGTTTCGAGGAACGTGTCGATCATGTCCTTGCGCAGCACGAGTTCGTTATTGCGCGCGCGATCGAGCAGCGATTCGAGAATGTGGGTGGTTTCCGTCAGCGCGGTAAAGCCGAACGTGGCCGCGCCGCCCTTGATCGAATGCGCCGCGCGGAAAATGGCTGCGAGGTCTTCGGGGTCCGGGTGCGCAATATCCAGATTGAGCAGCAACTGCTCCATCTGCGCGAGCAGTTCGTCCGCTTCGTCGAAAAACGTCTGATAGAACTGAGTGATGTCGAGTGTCATGCCTGGGTCACCGCGAGAGTTCCTGTCTTGGCGTGGGCTACCGAGCCGCCGCGTCGAGAGCTTCTACAACTTGATCTAAGGGTGGTGCTTACGCGTGGTCCGGCTCGGCTAGCGCCGCCACCAGTTCGGTCAGCATGTCGGGGTCGAGCGGCTTTTCGATCCAGCCGGTCGCGCCCGCAGCCCGCGCCGCTTCCTTGAACGGCTCGCCCGATTCCGTCGTGAGGACGAGGATGGGCGTGGCCTGGTAAGCCGGGTTGTTGCGCAGCGCGGCGATCAGATCGAGGCCGGTCTTGCCCGGCATGTACTGGTCGGTCAGCACGAGGTCGAACGACATGGCGAGCGCGTTTTCGAGCCCTTCGTTGCCGTCCGCCGCGAGCGTCACCTCATAGCCGGCCGTCGTCAGCGTGGCGGCGAGAATCTGCCGCATCGATGCCGAATCGTCGATTGCCAGGATGTGCCTGATCATCAAAACCTCGCTGCACGTGCGCTGTGGATCGCCCTGCCGCGCGCGCCGGCAGGGCGCGTGAACGGGCGGGCGATCGTTGTCTCTGTTACTGGGCCGCCGACGCTGCCGCCGGCACCTTCGGTGCAGCCGTTGCCGGCTGCGCAAGCTTTTGCAGCAACGGCCTGGAGCCGGCTGCGTCGTCCGACAAGGTAGTCGTGGTGGAGTCGTCGTGGTCGAGCGCCTCCTCCGACTTCTTGTTCAACACGATGATGCTGATGCGGCGGTTCTCCGGGTCCATCGGGTCCGCCTTGTTCAGGTTCTGCGTCGACGCGAGGCCGAGCACGCGCATGACCTTCGCTTCATCCATGCCGCCGGCGATCAGTTCGCGGCGCGACGCATTGGCGCGGTCCGCGGACAGTTCCCAGTTGCTGTAGCCTTTCTCGCCGCCCGCGTACTGCGCGGCGTCGGTGTGGCCCTGCACGATGATGCGGTTCGGCACGTCGTTCAGCGTGTGGCCGATTTCGCGCAGGATGTCGCGCATGTACGGTTCCACCTGGTCTTTCGCGGTCGCGAACATGGGCCGCTTCTGCGAGTCGACGATTTCGATGCGCAGGCCGGTCAGCGTCGAATCGATGCGGATCTGCTGCTTGAACTGGCGCAGCACCGGATTCGCTTCGATCGCGGCCATCAGCTTGACCTGCAGATCGTGCAGGCGGACCTGCTCGCGGCGCTCAAGTTCGCCCTGCAACTGCTTCACCGAGTCTTCGTTGTTGTGCGAGACGCTGCGCTCCGAGCGGTTGTTCGAACCGTCGGTGGAGCGCGTCACGCCCTGCGCGTCGGTCGAGATATCGCGGCCGCCGCCCTTCAGAATGCTCGAGTCCTCGGCGCTGCGGTCACCGCCCCACAGCGTGATCTTCAGCGGCTGGTTGAAGTAATCGGCAATGCCCTTCAACTGCACCGTGGACGCCGAACTCAGCAGCCACATCAGCAGGAAGAACGCCATCATCGCGGTCATGAAGTCCGCATAGGCGAGCTTCCACGCGCCGCCGTGGTGGCTGGCTTTCTTCGGCGCGGCGCGCTTGACGACAATGGCGCGGTCTTTATCCTTGTTCATCGGATCGGTTCCCGGCGCCCTTTACTTGGCCTTGACGCGGCGCACGTGCTCTTCCAGCTCGGCGAACGACGGGCGTTCGGTCGAGAAGAGCACCTTGCGGCCGAACTCGACGGCAATCGCCGGCGCGTAACCGTTCAGGCTGGCCAGAATCGTCACCTTGATGCACTGGAACATCTTGGTCGACTCGGTCACGCGCTGTTCCGCGACGCTCGCGAGCGGCCCGATCAGCCCGTACGAAAGCAGAATCCCGAGGAAGGTGCCGACCAGCGCCTGGGCGATCATCTCGCCGAGCACCGCGGGCGGCTTGTCGGCGGAGGCCATCGTATGCACCACGCCCATCACCGCGGCCACGATACCGAATGCCGGCATCGCGTCGCCGACCTTGTTCAGCGCGTGCGCGGGCGCCTCGCCTTCCTGGTGATGCGTCTCGATCTCCTCGTCCATCAGGCTTTCGATCTCGAACGCGTTCATGTTGCCGCCCACCATCAGACGCAGGTAGTCGGTCAGGAATTCGATGATGTGCTTGTCGGCGAGAATCTTCGGGTACTGGGTGAAGATCGGACTCTTCGACGGATCGTCGATATCCGCTTCCAGCGTCAGCGTGCCTTCCTTGCGCGCCTTGGCCAGCAGGACGTAGAGGAGCGCCATCAACTCCATGTACACGTCCTTGTTGTACTTTGCGCCCTTGAACAGGGTCGGAATGACGCGCAGCGTCGCCTTGATCGTCTTCATTCCGTTACCGAGAATGAACGCGCCGATGCCCGCGCCCACGATCATCAGCACTTCAACGGGCTGCAGGAGCGCGCCGAGATGGCCGCCTTCCAGCGCATAACCGCCGAAAACGGACAAAAGCGTCACGAGTGTTCCCACGAAAATCAGCACTGCCGAGCCCTCACAAAGAAGCGACGGTGACCGTCGTTAATCAGGTTTACGGCAACAAAGCGGAAAACTTTGGCGGAAATGTGGCGCGTCGCGCCGGTGTAAACCAGAGGCCGAAACAGCCGGCCCCGGCGGGACCGGGCGTCGTGCGGGCGGGCTGGAAGGCCCGCCGCATGGGGGGCGGATGGCGGACCGCGCAGGCGGGCCGCCTTGTGGGTCAAGCTTCCAGGGCGGCGAGGCTCTCGCGGGCGCGGGCGTCGGCGAATTTCTTTGTCTTACCGGCGCGCGAGGGCGGCTGGCACAGTCCGCAGACGAACGCGTGCTGGGGATCGTGCGCATGCGCGACAAAATGTCCTCCGCAACGGCAGCAGGCGGTCATTTGCAGCATCCCGGAGTCGAAAAAGCGCACCAGCGTCCAGGCGCGCGTGAGACTGAGCACGGGCTCGTCGTCGTGCAACTGGACATGTTCCAGATAGAGGCGATAGCTCTTCACGATCGACTGGATCGTCAGGCAACCGCCGTGGCCGGCCATGAAACGGTAGATGTTGTAGAACAGCGACGAGTGAAAGTTCGGCTGCCAGGTCATGAACCAGTCAGTCGAAAACGGCAGCATGCCCTTGGGTGGCGACACCCCTTTCAGTTCCTTGTACAGCTTGATGAGCCGGTCGCGCGACAGGCTGGTTTCAGCCTCCAGCAACTGCAAACGCGCGCCAAGTTCGATCAGTTCGATGGCCAGGGTGATCTCCCTGACTTCGAGCACAACACTTTTATAGGCCATCCGTTAGCGTTTCCCCTGTCCTGATTGCCTGGCTTTGGTTACAACGTGCCATCAGCCGAGTTGCTCGACTGGCTGGCTTGCCATCAGGATCGCGGAATGCGCCTGTGCCACGGCGCCGGATTTGCCCTTGTCCGCCAGAGCGGACAGCACGGCATGGTCGTCGAAACGGAAACGGCACAACACCTGATTGGACGCTGCCAGCTTGACGGTCTGCGCCAACGACAGATTGGCGAGCACATCGGCTAACTGGTCCGAAATCCCCATGCGAAACATGCCCATCGGCTTGTCTTCGCGCAGCAGTCGCTGTGCGAGCAGGAGATAAGACAGGTTAACTTCTCTGATCTCATTGAGCATATCGCTTGTCGCGCTCATGATTCCCCCGGGGTGTATCTGGCTGGTCAGGCCGTTGCGGAAACGTTTGCTCGGACGCGCGCGCTTAAACCGCACGAATCGGCTCGTTTCTGGTCTTGCGAGCATTGTGTCGAAAGGGGGCACGGACGAAAATCGGACAGACACCCAGCCTCGTTGACGGATTAATCCGTCATTCGTGTAGGAATTTTTCCTACAAGCATGGGCTGGAGCGGGGGCCAAACGGAAACGGCTGAAGCGCAATCTGGAAGTCTATGCGCCCTGAATATTACCGATAATGAGGCGGGAGGTCGGCCGAAGAGTGAGTCTGAAGAACTCGAACTTCGCACCGTTATAGCGGTGAGAAAGAATTATAAGACGTTTTCACTTCTGCGTAACGCGCGCCCTGTAGGGAACACGCTCTGACGTCCGGGTCTGCGGCTTGCTAATGGATTGTGCTGCGTTCGAATAAAATGGACAGTTTTCGCGCCCTGGGTATCGGGATCGCCTTCCAGATGACCTGTAACGCTGCATGTTTCGCGCTGTAACAACATTAAGCGTTTGAAAAATAACTCGAATTCGCCCGGCCGATCCCGATAATGAAGCTAAGGGATTACCCGATGCAGGTTCGGAGCACCCCCGGGCGGCGGCTTACCGCGCCCAACCGTCCGTCAGGCATTCGCTCCTCGCTCGACTCGAGCGCCGCTGTGCGATGCCGTTCAGTTCAGGAGAAAACGCATGCGAATCGCACAAATTGCGCCGTTGTATGAAGCTGTCCCGCCGAAACTCTACGGTGGCACCGAACGTGTCGTATCGTATCTGACCGAAGCGTTGGTCGATCTCGGCCACGACGTCACGCTGTTCGCGAGCGGCGATTCGGCCACCTCCGCGAACCTCGACGCCTGCTGGCCACGTGCGCTGCGCCTCGACCCAACGATCCGCGACGCGCTGGCGCCGCACGTCCTGATGATGGAGAAGGTGCGCAAGGTCGCGCATGAGTTCGACGTGCTGCACTTTCACCTCGACTACATGCCGTTCCCGCTTTTCAGCACGATGGACACGCCGTTCGTGACGACGCTGCACGGTCGGCTCGACCTGCCGGAACTGCAACCGGTGTTCGACGCGTTCTCCGATGTTCCCGTCGTCTCGATTTCCGATTCGCAGCGTGCGCCGCTGCCGCAGGCGAACTGGCTCAACACGATTTACCACGGCCTGCCGGAGCAGCTATTGACGCCGCAAACGCACAGGAAGCCGGAATACCTGGCGTTCCTCGGCCGTATCTGTCCGGAGAAGCGCGTCGATACAGCCATCAAGATCGCTGCACAAAGCGGTCTGCCGCTGAAGATCGCCGCCAAGGTGGACAAGGTCGACCAGGAATACTTCAAGCGCGAGATCGAGCCGCTGCTGTCGCAGGCGCATGTGGAATTCGTCGGCGAGATCAATGAGGCGCAGAAGCCCGAATTTCTTTCGGGCGCCAAGGCGCTGCTGTTCCCGATCGACTGGTCGGAGCCGTTTGGCCTCGTGATGATCGAGTCGATGGCTTGCGGCACGCCGGTGATCGCATTCAACCGCGGTTCGGTACCGGAAGTGATCGACCACGGCGTGACGGGTTACATCGTCGAGGACGTGCAAGGCGCAGTCGCCGCGCTACAGCGCCTGGACGAACTGTCGCGCACCGAAATCCGTGCCCAGTTCGAACGCCGCTTCAGCTCGAAGACTATGGCGCAGAATTATGTGGACGGCTACTCGACGCTGATCGAAGCTACGCGCCGGCCGGTACTGCGCCAGGTGGCGGTGGGCTAAAAAACGTTGCATCCGGATGTTGCATTCGAGCGACGGTGGCAAATTTTCGGCCAGTCGCTTGAACACCGGAAGCCACAGCGCGCAGTATTTCCGATTCGCAGGTCGCCAGCCAGTCGTTGCTTCGTGTGAATCGTTTGCGCGAACGGTAAATTCAGGTTATCCCGCTTCTTGTCGAAAAAGGCCGCCCCTCAAAGGCGGCTTTTTTAATACAGGTATGGATGCGCTTCCATAGAAGATTGGCACTCGGCAAATAAAGACCGAGTGCCAATAAACCTTCAGTTGGCTTTCGTGACGACCGGCAATCGCCTCAAGCGCCTCAAGCCGCGCCAATCAGAAAGCGCTCGCGATTCTTGCCGACGATCCACTTGGGCGGTTTGCCGCGCCCGCTCCATGTATTTCCCGATTTGGGGTCCTGGTATTTCGCCGGCAGCGGCGCCTTCTTGGGCGGGCGCCCGCGCTTGGCGGCGACGGCAAAGCCGAGGTCCTGAGCCGTCAGACCGTATTCAGCGATCTTCTGGCGGATGTCAGCGATCACGTTGTCGATTTCCGTACGCCGCGCTTCTTCTGCTTGTGCCTGCAATTTGGCGATCTGTGCCTTGAGGTCTGCATATTGAGACATTCCGGTTCTCCCCTTTTCTAGAACTCATTCGCTCGCAGACTAACTGTAATTATAAAAATTCGCAATGGACAACAATACCGATTTAGCAAGATATCCTCAGATAATTATTAACACGGATGAATTGTTAAACAACCTCTTTATCTCGCAATAATAGGTAAACCCGACACGGCATTGACAATTCTTGACAGCGGATTTGGCGACCTTTCCCTAGAATTGCGCGCTGAAGGCATGGCGTCCTGACTTAGCCGTGCGTGCTAGCGGAAGCATCATCTTTTTAGGATTACCAATCATGCAGTTGTCAAAACGCCTTGCCGCCGAGTTGTTCGGCACCTTCTGGCTCGTCCTCGGGGGCTGCGGCAGCGCCGTCCTCGCCGCCAGTTTCGACGGGCCGGTCCACGGTCTGGGCATCGGGTTCGTGGGCGTAGCGCTCGCCTTCGGCCTGACTGTCCTGACAATGGCTTATGCGATCGGCCATATTTCCGGCTGCCATCTGAATCCCGCGGTGAGCGTCGGCCTGACCGTCGCCGGCCGCTTCCCGGCGCGCGATCTGCTGCCGTACATCGTCGCGCAGGTGATCGGCGCGGTGCTCGGTGCATTCGTGCTGTCGCTCATCGCAACGGGCAAGCCGGGCTTCGACCTCGTTGCCAGCGGTTTCGCGAGCAATGGCTACGGCGAACGCTCGCCGGGTCATTACTCGCTCGCCGCGGCATTCATTTGCGAAGTGGTGATGACCGGCTTCTTCCTCTTCGTCATTCTCGGCGCGACCGACAAGCGCGCGCCGGCCGGCTTTGCACCGATCGCCATCGGCCTGTGCCTCACGCTGATTCACCTGATCTCGATCCCGGTGACCAACACGTCGGTCAACCCGGCACGTTCCACGGGCCCGGCACTATTCGTCGGCGGCGCGGCGGTGGATCAGTTGTGGCTGTTCTGGCTTGCACCGATTCTCGGCGCAGTGATCGCGGGCGTGCTGTATCCGGCCCTCGCCGAAAGCCGCGACAGCAATTCACAGAAGCTGGCGCTCGACTAATAACGAGCGCGGGCATTCGGAACGGGCGCTACGGCGCCCGTTCTGTTTGTGCCGGAGCGAGTGCGTCGGACACGTTTTGATAACGGCTACATTTGGCCGGCGAAATAACGCCCGCCCGCAATGGCCGCCGCCGGGCAGCGCGGTATCGCCGTGCCAACGGCGCGCTCAAGCACCGCTGCTAGAATCGTGCGACCTCCCAAGCTCGCACAGGTGTCACCTATGAAGCGTTTCCGCGGATTTCTGCATGGCGTCGCACTCTCCATCGGCGGCCTGTGCGCGGGTCTGTCGGCGCTACCTGCCGCGCATGCGGCTGGCACCGAGGTCGAAACGCTCGTGTTCGTGCGGCACGGCGAGAAACCGGCCCAAGGCTACGGCCAGCTCAACTGCCAGGGGCTCAACCGCGCTCTGGCCTTGCCGGCGGTAATTGCTGCCAAGTTCGGCAAGCCGGACGCGATCTATGCACCCGATCCCGGCCAGCAGAAAGACGACAGCGGCAAGCCCTATTACTACATCCGGCCACTTGCGACCATCGAACCGACCGCCATCCAGTTCCAGATGCCGGTGCAAACGCCCTATGGTTTCGCTCAGATCGATCAACTCGGCAGCGCACTCGTCAATCCGGCCAATCGCAACAAGCTGATCGTCGTGGCCTGGGAGCACAAGCTGATCGTGAAACTGTTGCGGCAGATGCTGAGCGCGCATGGCGGCAATGCAGCCGATGTACCGAAGTGGGAGAGCGACGATTTCGACAGTATCTATATTGTTCGCCTCAACTGGGAAAACGGTACCGCGCGCGCCAGCTTCAAACATGACCGGCAGGGACTGGACGGACGCGCAACCGATTGCCCTTGCGCGGCGCTGCCGGGTGCATCGTCGGCGGCTGCGGCGGCATCTTCCGGGAATGCGGCAGATTAATCCGGCAATACAGATGTAAGCCGCAATTACGCTCGCCGCCGGCTGATTGGAATAAAGCATGGCGCCTAGAGGGCTTCGGAGCGGCTCAAGTGGCCGCGCATCCTTGCACAGCCTGGCTTTGAGAGGGCAGCGGCTCGCACGGGACGCACCCGGATGCCGCCGCCCGCGCCTTTCAATTCCCGCGACGATGCTTGCAGTCCGTAACATCTCGTCGCAGCACCCACCGGCCGGAATGCGTAGATTGGTCTTGTGCGACACACATACGTCGCCTCACAGGAGAACAAACATGAAACGCATCGTCACTCACTTGCTGGTTGCCGCAGGACTCGCAGCGGGCGCATGCGGTGTCGCGCAAGCGCATACGGATCTGAACATCGGTTTGTCGCTCGGCGCACCGGTTTATGCCCGACCGGCTCCGGTCTATGCCGCGCCGCAGCCGGTGTACTACGGCAATGGCGGCTGGGGCCGCGGTTACGACCACGGTGACTACTACCGTGGCGACCATCGGCATGATCGCGGCTGGAATCACAATGATCGTGGCTGGGGTCACGATGATCGCGGCGAGCGCCGTGGCGGATGGCACGGCTGATCGTCCTGATGCGGCCGGCGGCGGCCAATGAGGTGTCTTGCCGCTGCCGCTCAACCGGCGATCTGCCACACGGTCGATAGCAACCGGAAACCCGGAAAGGCTCGCACGAAAAATGGCCCGCGTTCATGAAAACGGACGCGGGCCGTTTCCATTTTCCGTCAGGACATCAATTCGTCGTCGAGCGAGAAAAGCTTGCGCAGATGGTGCGCAACGCCCGCTTCGAAGTTGTTGCCAATGCGCGGCACGTTCGGCAGACGTGTCATGAGATCGGGATTGGCGTTGTTCATCATGAACGGATGTCCAGCCGTCTCCAGCAGATCGATATCGTTCATGTTGTCGCCGAACGCCACGCAGTGCGAGGCATCGACGCCGACGCGCTCAAGCACGATCTGCAACGCCCGTCCCTTCGATACATTCGCCGTCATCACTTCCAGGCAGTCCGGCAGCGAATAGGTCACGTAAAGCGCGTCGCCGAATTGGCGTGCGAGATTCGCCGCGACCTGCGCGAGATCGGCCGGCTCGCCAATATAGAGCGCCTTCGCGATGTCGGCACCGTCATGTTTCGGCAGATCGGTCACCTCATAGGTGAACCCGGAGTCCTGGTGAAACTTCAGCAGATCCGGCGCGTCGCGGTCGATCAGCCAGGCCTGATCGGCGAACAGGTTGACGATCACACGGCCATGCGCGCCGGCAATTTCCGGCTGCACCAGCCGTTGCACGATGGCAGGAGGCAGATCGTCGGCGTGGATCACCGTGTTGTCCGGCGCGTGGATGCGCGCGCCATTCGACGTGATCAGATACGGGCTGATGCCCAGCACGTCGCGGATGCCGGCGACGTCGCAATAATGGCGGCCCGTAGCAATCACGAAGTGCAGGCCGTCGCTCTCGAGTTTGCGCACGGTGGCGACCGTGAATGGGTCCACCTGGTGATCGGCATTGAGCAGCGTACCGTCGAGGTCCGTGGCGATAACTTTGTACATAGTGTGAGCAGTCGGGCAACATCGAAGCGAGCATTTTACCGGCGTCGGCCGGGTTCACTGGAAACGCACCAGCCATTTCCTGCAATTCTCAGCCGGGAGCGCGCCACGACGTGCCGTTATCAGCCGCCGAGACGAACCGCCTCGCGCTGCGCCAGTTGCAATCCACCGTGTGCCGAGTCGGCCAGCGGCTCGCGCAACCGCGCCTGATAGATGTGCGGCACGTACTCGCGCAACGGCGCGCCGAGCCCGCCGCACAGCGCAATCGGCAAGCTCGCCGAAGGGTCCAGCGCGGCGATCATCTTGCCCACTTCGGCACCGGCCTCGCCGAGCAAACGCGCCGCGAACGGATGCGAGCGGTGGGCGATGACGATCGGCGCAAGTCTCGCATAAGCGGTCTGATTGGCTTCGCAAAGCCAGACGACGAGGCTGTCACGGTCATGTGCGCCGGTATGGGCGAGCAGCGCTTGCGCGAGATCGTCGTTGGCGCCGCGCCCGTCGAGTGCATGTTGCGCATGCACGATGGCCCGCAGCCCGAGCCACGCGCCGCTCGCTTCGTCGCCCGACGGATAGCCGTAGCCGCTGACCATACGGCATTCGCCGTCGCCATCCAGTACGGCCGCCACGCTGCCGGTGCCAAGCGCGACGATCACGCCAGGCGCGCCAGCGTGCGCGCCCAGCAAGGTGGTATAGGCGTCGCTTTCCACGGCGAGCCCGGCTAGCGCGGGTGCCTGGGTGCGAAACGCTGTCAACCAGTCGCGATTATTGACGCCGGCGAGTCCGCAGCCGAGCACGCAGCGCGACCAGTCGAGCGCCACGCCGGCGCGTGCGAATGCTTCGCCGCAGCCGGCCGCAATGGCCTGCCACGCACGTTCGACACCGAGCCCCAAACCCGAGGGCCCGCTTGCCGCCTGCGCCAGTTCACGGCCCTGTGCGTCGCCGAGCACGACGCGCGTGCCGCTGCCGCCGCCGTCGATGCCGATCAGAAAGAAGTCTTTGTTCATGGAATCGAATGAGTTCCGTGGATGAATAACGCGTAGCGTGGCAGGTCAGTTTCAATCCGGCAATCGGCCGAACGGCTAACTTGCAGTACACATGGCTTCGGCTATGCTGGCGGGCGACATCACAACGCAGGAGCGCGACAGTGACACAGCGATGCAACTGGGTATCGAGCGAAGCGCTCGCACACTACCACGACACCGAATGGGGCGTGCCCTCGCGCGACGACCAGCATCTGTTCGAGATGCTGGTGCTGGAAGGCGCTCAGGCGGGTTTGTCGTGGTCGACGATTCTCAACAAACGGGCCGGCTATCGGCGCGCTTTCGCCGACTTCGATATCGACAAGGTTGCGCGCTTCACGCCGAAACACGTTGATGCGCTGGTGAAGGACGAAAGTATCGTGCGCCATCGCGGCAAGATCGAAGCGGCCATTACCAACGCTCGCGCAGTCCAGCAGATTCAGGCCGAGCACGGCTCGCTTGCCAATTTCGTCTGGTCGTTCGTCGATCAGACGCCGATCCAGAACGATTGGACTTCGTACAAGCAGGCTCCTGCGTCGACCGACATTTCGGACGCGCTCAGCAAGGGGCTGAAACGCTATGGTTGCAAGTTCGTCGGCTCGACCATCTGCTACGCGTTCATGCAGGCAGTGGGCATGGTCAACGACCACGAGGCGAGCTGCGCGTGCCGCGCACGATGCGCGGCGCTTGGCAAGAAAGGACGTAATCGTAAAGCGGGCTGAAGCAGCGGCGGCCGCGCTTATCGCGGTTATTGCGGCGGCTGCCCGGTGGGCAACTTCATCAGGCCTCGCGACTACATAACCGCGATTGAGATATTCCGGTGCGCTACTTGGGCAAAACGGCTGCCGCGATGCCGGCATATATGAGCGTCGGCGTGTCCACCCTGAAAAAAGCAAAGACGTGCACAAAAAGCAAAACGGCGATGTGGCTTCTTTCGAAGCTCACACCGCCATTCGGCCGTGCGGAAAAAGCGTGCTTAGTGCAGCTTCTTCGGCAGCATCTGGCTGCGCAGGCGCTTGTGCAGGCGCTTCACAGCAGCAGCCTTCTTGCGCTTACGTGCCGTGGTCGGCTTTTCGTACGATTGGCGCTCACGCAGTTCAGCGATCAGGCCATTCTTTTCGATTGCGCGACGAAAGCGGCGAATCGCCACTTCGAACGGCTCGTTTTCTTTCAGAAGAATCGTCGTCATGTAATTCCTAACTCAATCACTTGATAGGGGTAAATTGCGTGGCGGCATACCGCTCACGCGCCGGCCCTCCGGTCGTTCCAATTCATGGCCAGTAACAGGCAAACGCGGGTAGAACCCAGCCAAACCACGATTGAAACGAGAGGCAAAGCGGCCACGGAGGCCGGAAAAGAGAGGTGGGGAGTTCACCGCGCAACGCGGACAGACATGATGCAAAAGCCGCGTCTGCTGCCGTTTCGCCGACCTTTCATCAACGGAAAAGCGTTGACGAAACAGGCAAAGATCTCAATTCACTCCCGATGATATCAGGAAACTCTCCATCCTACCAGGGGTTTAGCGATTGCGCCAGGCCGTTTGCGCTCAGGCGCTAGCTTCGTCCAGTTCGCGGATATCGGCGCCCGTCAGCATTAAATGTACGGCGGCCGCGAGGCTTTCGAGCTGGTCGACCGACGTTGCGCTAGCAATCGGGGCCGTAACACTGGACCGTGCGATCAGCCATGCCAGGGCGACCGTGGCCGGCGTACTGCCGTGCGCGTCGGCGACCCGGTCCAACGCGGCGAGAATCCGCAAACCGCGTTCGTTCAGGTACTTTTCGACGCGGCTACCGCGCGCCTTGTTGGCGAGATCCGCTTTCGAGCGGTATTTACCGGACAGAAAGCCGCTCGCAAGACTGTAATACACCACTACGCCGAGCTGATTGGCGAGCGCCACCGGTTCGATGTCGCGCTCATATTCCGCGCGGTCATACAGATTGTATTCCGGCTGCAACAGCTGATATTCAGGTAGTCCGTGCTGACGGGACACCGCGAGCGCTTCCTCGACACGCGCGCCACTGTAGTTCGACGCGCCGATCACCCGCACCTTGCCCGCCTCGATCAGTTTCTGATACGCGCCGAGCGTTTCGGCAAGCGGCGTTCCGGTGTCGTCGTCGTGGGAAAAGTAGACGTCGATGTAATCGGTCTGCAAGCGCCGCAATGAATCATCGAGAGCCGCCTGAATGTTCGCGGCCGACAGCCCCTTGCGCTGCGGAAGCTTCGAGACTTTGGTCGCGAGCACGATCTTGTCGCGTTTGCCGCTCCGGCGGAGCCATTTGCCGATGATGGTTTCCGACTCTCCGCCCTGGTTGCCCGGCACCCATGCGGAATAGACATCGGCAGTATCGATAAAGTCGAGACCGGCATCGACAAACGCATCCAGAATCGAAAACGAGGTGGCTTCATCGGCGGTCCAGCCGAAAACATTGCCGCCGAACATAAGCGGCGCGACCTGTAATTGCGAACGCCCAATCCTGCGCTTTTGCATGATTTCTCCAGGGTTTGTCACAAGAGAAAAAGAGAATACGCCGTCTTTTCAATACCTGCAGTGGGTCTGCGGAGCAAGGGTTCCAGCGCCGCACAGCGCCTCCCGGCCTGGAAAACAATTGGGTCGCTATTGCACAAAGTTCCTCAAGTTTTTTTAAGAGGCGCCGTCAACCTTCACTGAGGCGGCCAGCAATGAACGAGTGCTTCCGCCGATGCCAACGTGGCGTATTGGGCTCAAGGCTTATTTAGGAGATTTTCCATGCTCGGAATCAATAGCAACATCAACTCGCTGGTTGCACAGCAAAACCTTAATGGCTCGCAAAGCGCCCTTTCGCAAGCCATCACCCGCCTGTCGTCGGGCAAGCGCATCAACAGCGCGGCTGACGATGCAGCAGGCCTGGCAATCTCGACGCGTATGCAAACGCAGATCAACGGCCTGAATCAGGGCGTGTCGAATGCGAACGACGGCGTGTCGATGATTCAAACCGCATCGAGCGCACTGTCCTCGCTGACCTCCAGCCTGCAACGTATCCGCCAGCTGGCGGTGCAAGCATCGACCGGTTCGCTGTCGGCGAGCGACCAGGCCGCGCTGCAGAAGGAAGTTTCGGCGCAGATCGCTGAAGTGAACCGTATCGCATCGCAAACGACGTACAACGGCACGAACATTCTGGACGGCTCGGCAGGCAGCGTGACGTTCCAGGTCGGCGCCAACGTCGGTCAGACGATCAGCCTGGACCTGAGCCAATCGATGTCGGCAGCGAAGATCGGCGGCGGCCTGGTGCAAACGGGTCAAACGGTCGGCACGATCGCGGTCAGCCTGGATGCAACGGGCGCATACACGAGCACCGGCGCGACGATCACGTCGATCAACGTTCTGTCGGACGGCCAAGGCGGCTACACCTTCACGGACCAGAACAACCAGGCCATCACCTCGGGCGTCGCCAACGCAATCTTCAGCGCGGGCACGGGCGCGGGTACCGGCACGGCGGTCACCAACCTGACGATCAGCTCGACAGCTCTGCCGACGACCGGCGCGGCTTCCTCCGCCGCCGTCGCATCGGTTGCGCAGATCAACGCGATCAACAACCCGCCGACGGTGTCGGGCCTCGACATCAGCACGGTCACCGGCGCGAACGAAGCAATGGTCTCGATCGACAATGCGCTGCAGACCGTGAATACACTGCAAGCTGCACTGGGCGCCGCGCAAAACCGCTTCACCGCAATCTCGACGTCGCAGCAAGCTGAATCGACCGACCTGTCGTCGGCACAATCGCAAATCACGGACGCCAACTTCGCACAGGAAACGGCGAACCTGAGCAAGGCGCAAGTGCTGCAACAAGCTGGTATCTCGGTGTTGGCGCAAGCTAACTCGAATCCGCAGCAAGTTCTGAAGCTCCTGCAGTAAGCGCTGACGCAGTAACGGCGATGCGCCGCGCGCAAGCGGGGCGCATCGCCGGGTTTCAAGCGACGGGAGGCACGCCTCCCGCTGTGCATTTCCATCACGTAGTGATGTAGCATCGCGCACCACCTGATACAGATTCCTAGACGCCTGGAGCCTCTGCATGTCCTCGATCTCAACCTCGTCTTCTACAGCAAGCGCCAACGCCGCGCTGCAGTCGGCTGCCCAATCGATCATCAGCGGCTCGACGGGCAATTCGTCGATGGACGTGTCGACGCTCGTCACGGCGCTCGTGAACGCGAAGACCGCCGGACAAACCGCGGCTCTGGCGGCACAGCAAACCACCGACAACACCACGCTGTCCGCGTACGGCGCACTGAGCTCGGCGCTCGGCGCGCTGCAGTCGGGCATCACGAATCTCGCCAACGGCAACACGCTGGCAACGTTCGCGGCGACCGCGAGCGGCACCGGGCTGACGGCGACCGCCGGCGTCGGCGCCGTGGCCGGCAGTTATTCGATCGCCGTGACGCAGATCGCCAGCTCGCAAGCCTTGTCGTCGGCAGCCTTCGGCGCCACGACGGCGCTAGGCACCGGCACGCTGTCGATCTCGATGAACGGCAAGTCGATGGATATCAACGTCGACAGCACCAACAATACGCTCTCGGGCATCGCGTCGGCGATCAACGCGAGCAGCAGCAACCCGGGCGTCACGGCCACCATCGTGACCGGCACGGACGGCGCCCACCTCGTGCTGCGCGCGGCGAACACGGGGGCGGCCAACGTCATCAACGTCTCGACCAGCAACGTCACGAGCGATACCGGCCTGTCGAGCCTCGGCGTGACGTCGACGGCCAGCACCACGGGCGGCCAGTCGTCGATCTCGTCGGCTAATTCGAGCAGCGCGTGGACGCAAAGCGGCTACGCGCAAGACGCGGAGTTCACGATCGGCGGAATCGCGGGCAGCAGTTCCAGCAACGCGGTGACGGGCGCCATTTCAGGCGTGACGATCAACCTGACGGCGGCGGCCGTGGGCACGCCCGCTGGCACCCCGCAGACGCTGACCATCGCGCCGGACACCACGTCGCAGAACACCGCGATCAACAATTTCGTGAGCCTGTACAACACCGTCGTGACGACGATGTCCACGCTCACCTCGTTCAGTTCCGGCTCGACGTCGCAAGGTCCGCTGCTGGGCGATTCCACGCTGCAGACGATCAAGAACACGCTCGCCAATATCATCGGCGGCGCGGTTGGGTCGGGCAGCACGGGCGCCACCCTGGCGGCGATCGGCATCACGCTGAAGGACGATCCGGCGGACGGCACGCTGGTGGTCGACAACAACGCGCTCAACACGGCGCTGACGAGCAGCCCGGCCACGGTCGCCTCGCTGTTCAATTCGACCAATGGCATTGCCGAGCAGTTGAACGCCAGCATCACCACCTTCACGCAGACCGGCGGCATCATCGACACGCGCAATACCGCGCTGAACGCCGACCTGAAGAGCATCGCCACACAGCAAACCGCGCTCGCCGACTACACGACACAACTGACGAACCAGTATCAGGCGCAGTTCACCGCGCTGAACACGTTGATGGCGACCATGAACAACAATTCGCAATACCTGACCGCGCTGTTCGGCGGCACCAACAGCGCAGGCGCGCTGGCCACGAACAAGAGCTAAGCCATGAACGCGCACAACATGACCCAGACGGAACTGGTCGAACGCGTGTTGTCCATCACGCGGGAAATCGAACAGGCGGCCTCGCTCGCGGACTGGCCGGAAGCGGCCCGTTTGACCGAAACGCGCTCGCCGCTGCTGATGTCGCTCACCGCCGCGCAGGAACCGGCCGCGCTGGAGATGATCCGCCAGATCCAGGCAATCGACGCAGCGCTGCTCGCCGACGCCGAAGTCACCCAGAACGAATTGCATATCGAGTTCGAAGCGGCGATCGGACGCACCCGGGCCGCCGGGGAATATCAGCGGATGGCCCGCCTGTAAGAATCATCCGAAGCGCCGCCGGCCCAAGCGGCATCCGTCCCAAAGAAGCCGGCCCTGCCGGCCGACCCAACAATAAGAACTACGTGCCGAAGTGAGGCGCGCTCGTTCCCTCGGCCCGCCTCGTGCGGGCTTTTTTCTTGCCTTCCGGCTCTCCGCCCCCTTCCTCCATACGCTAAACAGGCGGCTTTTTTACCGTCATCTCCGCGCATCGGAAAGACCGGCCTGGTCGCACAATTTCCTCCATAGAACATTTTGCGCCGAGACCATGACTCTCCTGTACGAGCAGCAGCCTGCCGAACCCCTGACGCCCGAACAACAACTCGAGCAGGACATCGCACTCGTGTTGCAGACGGCGCTCGACCATCACCACAAGGGCGAATTCGAGGACGCGCAGGCGCTATATCGGGCCATCCTCGACGCGAATCCGAAACACGCCGACGTGCTGTACAACCTCGGCGTACTGCTCGGCCAGACCGACCGTACGGCCCAGGCCCTGCCGCTCTTCGAGCAGTGCCTGGGGCTGCATCCCCACAACGGCCAATACTGGGCCGCCTACATCAGCGCGCTGATCGACGCCGGGGAAACCGCCGCGGCGTGGCTGGCGCTCGAAATGGGTCAGAAGCAGGGCTTGAAGGGGCCGGCGGTCGACGGTTTGATCGTGCGCATGGCCAACCCCGGCAAAGTCATCCATACCGTGCCGGTCGCGACGCTGAAGCCGCAAGCTCAGCCTGCCGCTGCAACAGACACGCCGGCGGCTGCGGAACGCACGCGGACCACCATCGCATCGGGCCGCCGGGTCAGCCAGCAGGAAACCAATCGCTATACGGCGCTCTACAACAAAGGCCATGTCGTCGAGGCGGTGAAACTCGCGCGTTCCCTGACCCAGCGCTTTCCCGCCGACGGTAACTCGTGGCGCTGGCTCGGCATCGCGCTACACCGTCTGGGCCGCTATGACGAAGCGCTCGTCCCGCTGCGCAAGGCTGCTGAACTGGTCCCCGAGGAACTCGAAAGCCGCACGGTGCTGGCCGATACGCTGCGCCTGAAAGGCTTGCACGCGGAAACCGAGCAGGAGTGCCGCGCGGTTCTGGCGATCAATCCGGACTACGCCGAAGCGCAGCGGATCTTCGGCATGTCGCTGGTTCATCAGGGCCGCGTGGCCGAGGGTCTGGCCGCCGTACGACGGGCGGTCGAACTCGCGCCGAACAATGCCTCGATGTACAGCACGCTGGGTGTCCTGCTGCTCGATCTCGGCTTCGTGGCGGAAGCGGAAAAGGAATTCCGCACCGCGCTGGAAAAGGATCCTAAAGACCACATCGCGGCCAACAACTTTCTGTTCACGTTGTGGCACAACCCCGAGACCGATCACGCCACGCTGTTCGCCGAACACACCAATTTCGCACGCCAGCACGAAGACCCGGTGCGCGCGCAATGGCCGCGTCACGTGAACAAACGCTCGCCGGATCGCAAGCTGAAAATCGGCCTCGTTTCGGGCGACCTGTTCCGCCACGCCGTCGCCTCGTACCTGCTGCCGATCATGGAACATCTGGCGAAGGATCCGAGTCTGTCCCTGCATGTGTACAGCAACCACATTGCCGAAGACGACTACACGCAGATGCTGCGCGACTGCGCCGATGAATGGCAGCAGATCACCGGCATGCCGGACGCACAACTGGCCAGCAAGATCCGCGATGAACGCATCGACATTCTGTTCGATCTGTCTGGCCACACCGGCCGCAACCGGCTGCTGACGTTCGCGCGCAAACCCGCGCCGATTCAGGTGACCTGGCTGGGTTATCCGGGCACCACCGGCCTGAGCGCAATGGACTATTACCTGGTGGACAAGTACGGCGTGCCGTTCGGGCCGGCGGAAAAACTGTTCTCCGAAAAAATCGTTCATCTACCGTCGAGCGCGACGTTCCTGCCGGAAAAGAGTGCGCCGCCGGTCAATATTCTGCCGGCCATGCATAACGGCTACATCACGTTCGGCAGCTTCAACCGGCTGAACAAACTGCGCCGTGACGTGATTGCCCTGTGGGCCGAATTGCTGCGCGCGCAGCCGACCGCCAGGATGTTGCTCGGCGCAATCGCCACCGACGAAGACGAACAGTTGCTGATCGACTGGTTCGCCGGAGAAGGCATCGAACGCGGGCGTTTGATGTTCCGCCGCCGTTCGAGCATTCCGGTCTACCTGCAGCAGCATTTCCACGTCGATATCTGCCTGGACACGTTCCCGTACACGGGTTCGACCACGGTGCTGAACTCGCTGTGGATGGGCGTTCCCACGCTGACCATCGCCGGCGATACGCTGGCGAGCCGCGCCGGCACCACCTGGATGTCGCATGTCGGGCTCGAGGAATTCGTCGCCGCGAACAAGGAAGAGTTCGTTGCGCGCGGTGTGGCTTTGGCGTCCGACATTCCCGCGCTCGCCGCCATCCGCACCGGCCTGCGCGAACGCTGTGCCGCGTCGGCGGCGTTCCACCCCGAAGTGGTCGCGGCAGGTGTCTCGCGCGCGCTGCGGATCATGTGGCAGCGCTGGTGCGCCGGCGAGCCGGCCGCGGCGTTCGAAGTTTCGATGGAAGACATAAACGGCGCCGCCCATGAAGCGCCCGTGCTGTCCGATAAAGGGGAATCCAAGTGAACGCAGCTTTGCCGCTTCGCGCTATCGAGTCACCTGTCGACGAGCGCATCTACGTTACCCAGCCGCACCTCGCGCCGCTCGAAGAGTTCATCCCTTATCTTCAGCAGATCTGGGACAGCAAGGTGCTGACCAACGGCGGCCCGTTTCACCAGCAGTTCGAACAGGCGTTGTGCAAGTACCTCGGCGTGCGCCATCTCGCGCTGTTCACGAACGGCACGCTGGCGCTGCTCACCGCGTTACAGGCGCTGCGTGTGACGGGCGAGGTGATCACGACACCCTATTCGTTCGTGGCAACCGCGCACTCGCTGGTGTGGAACGGCATCAAGCCGGTGTTCGCCGATGTCGACCCGGACACGCTCAATCTCGATCCGGCCAGGATCGAGGCGGCCATCACCCCGCAGACCACCGCGATCATGCCGGTGCACTGTTACGGCAAGCCGTGCGACGTCGATGCCATCCAGAAGATCGCCGACAACTACAATCTGAAAGTGATCTACGACGCGGCCCATGCGTTCGGCGTCCAGACCGACACCGGCAGCGTGCTCGAACACGGCGATCTCGCGGTGCTGAGTTTTCACGCTACCAAGGTGTTCAACACCTTCGAAGGTGGCGCGATCATCTGCCAGGACGCGAAGACCAAGCAGCGCATCGACCATCTGAAGAACTTCGGTTTCGTCGATGAAGTGACGGTGGTGGCATCCGGCATCAACGGCAAGATGAGCGAGATCAATGCCGCGTTCGGCTTGCTGCAACTGCAGCACATCGACGAAGCACTGGCCCGGCGCGCGCAGATCGATGCAATCTATCGCGAGCGGCTGCGCGACATTCCCGGCATCCGTTGCATGCAGAAAGCCGGCGAGAAAGTGGCAAACCACTCGTACTTCCCGATCCTGGTCGGTCCGGATTTCCCGATCAGCCGCGACGCGCTGTACCAGAAGTTCCGCGACCACGATATCTACACGCGGCGCTACTTCTATCCGCTGATTTCGGACTTCCCGATCTATCGTGGTCTGCCGTCCGCACGCCGTGAAAACCTGCCGATCGCGCATGCTGCCGCGCAACAGGTGCTATGCCTGCCGATTTTCCCGGCGCTGACCGACGGCATGCTCGACCGCATCATCGGACTTATCGCGGATTGCTGACCATGACGTCCTCTGTTCGATCCGACCGGGTGCAGGCACGCATTCTCGATATCGCCGGATTCCTGCCCGAGCAGGTCCTGACGAACGAGCAGCTGGCGGCGCTCTATCCGGAATGGCCGGCGGACAAGATTCTGGCCAAGACAGGCATTCAGCAACGGCATATCGCCGCGGCCGGGCAGACCGCGGCGGACCTGGCTTATGAAGCGGCGCGCAACCTCTTTGCCCAAGGCTCGGTGAATGCGCAGGACGTCGACTTCGTCATTCTGTGCACTCAGGCGCCCGACTATGTGTTGCCCACCTCGGCCTGCCTGTTGCAGGACCGGCTCGGCATTTCGACTCACGCCGGCGCGCTCGACGTCAATCTCGGCTGCTCCGGCTATGTGTATGGACTTTCGCTCGCCAGGGGGCTGGTGGAAACCGGCGCCGCGCGCTGCGTGCTGTTGCTGACCGCCGACACTTATTCGAAGTACGTACACCCCCTCGACAAGAGCGTTCGCACCCTGTTCGGCGACGGTGCCACGGCGACGGCAATCACGGCCTCCACGAACGGCGACGCGTCGATCGGCCCCTTCGTATTCGGCACGGACGGCCGCGGCGCGCAGAACCTGATCGTCAAGGCAGGGCTGTTCCGCGAGCCGAAGAACGCACAAAGCGCGCTCGAAACCCAGGATGCGTCCGGCAACGTGCGCACCGACGAACACCTGTACATGAACGGCGCCGAAGTCATGGCATTCTCGCTTGCCGAAGTGCCCAAAGCGGCGACATCGCTGCTCGAAAAAGCCGGCATGGACCGCGAGGAAATCGACTTCTTCGTGCTGCATCAGGCGAACCGTTTCATGCTCGAGGCACTGCGCAAGAAAATGAAGGTCCCGGAAGCGAAGTTTCCGATCCTGATGGAGCAATGCGGCAACACCGTTTCGTCGACGGTTCCGCTCGCATTGAAGCAGATGAAAGACGACGGCCTGCTCCAGCATGGCAGTCGATTGATGTTGTTGGGCTTTGGTGTCGGCTACTCATGGGCCGGCTGCCTCGTGACTTACTAGCAGGAGTGGACATGGAAAACTTTTACGAAGGAATGGCCGAAATCTTTGAAATCGATGCAAGCCTGATTACGCGGGAACTCGATCTGCACGAGCACAACTGGGACTCGCTTGCCGTCGTGTCGACCATCGCTCTCGTCGACGACTGCTTCAACGTGATGCTAAGCGGCCAGGCGTTGAACAACTGCAATACCATCGCCGACATCGAAGCGCTGATCAGCACGGCGAAAAAAGCAGCCTAAGGAGTTGGACATGAGTTCGCCGGACTTCAGCGCGGGACGCGAGTTACGCACGCAAGGCGCCCGCATCGCAGGCGTCGTGTCGTGCGTGCCCTCGAAACAGGTGGATAACGACTACTTCGTCGAGAGGTTCGACGCATCCGCCGTCCGCGATGTGGTCAAGATGATCGGTGTCAACCGGCGCCGCTGGGCAGACGCGCAGACGAGCGCCGGTGATCTGTGCCGCAAGGCCGGCGAGAAGCTGCTTGCCGGACTCGGCTGGCAGGCGGACTCGATCGACGCGCTCATTTTCGTGTCTCAAACGCCGAACTACCGCTTGCCCGCCACGGCGTTCGTATTGCAGGCGGAGCTCGATCTGCCGGCATCGTGTCTCGCGCTGGACATCAATCTCGGCTGCTCTGGCTATCCGCAGGCGCTGTGGCTCGGCATGAACCTGATCCAGACGGGCGCGGCAAAGCGCGTGCTGCTGGCGGTGGGCGACACGATCAGCAAGATGATCGACCCGACCGACCGCTCGACCTCGCTGCTGTTCGGCGACGCCGGCACGATGACGGCGCTGGAGACCTCGAACGGCGATGCGGCCGCCCACTTCATCATCGGTGCGGACGGCAAGGGCGCGCGCAATCTGATCGTGCCGTCGGGCGGCTTCAAGCCGTATGACGCCGCGGCCGACGAGCGCATGGCCGGCAAGTCGCCGGAATGCCTGTTCATGGACGGTGGCGAGATTTTCAATTTCACGCTGAACGCGGTGCCGAAGCTGGTCTCACGCACGCTCGACATTGCCGGCCGCGACAAGGACTCGTACGACGCGTTCCTGTTCCATCAGGCCAATCTGTTCATGCTCAAGCATCTGGCCAAAAAGGCTGGCTTGCCGGCCGAACGCGTGCCGGTCAATATCGGCGAGTACGGCAACACGAGCTGCGCGTCGATTCCTCTATTGATCACCACCGAACTGAAAGACCGCCTGAAGGAAGAGACGCTGCAACTAGGCATGTTTGGCTTCGGCGTCGGATATTCGTGGGCATCGGCGGCACTTGCGGTCGGACCGCTCAACATCGTGGACACGATCGAGACATGACACTCTTCGCTGACAACTGCCTCGCCGGCGGCCGCTATCTCGTGACCGGCGCGTCGTCGGGTATCGGCCAGGCGAGCGCGCAACTGATTGCCCGCCTGGGCGGACATGTGATTGCCGCCGGGCGCGACGAGGCCCGCCTTCAGGCAACGCTCGCCGGGCTCCACGGCAGCGGCCACGCAGCCGCTGCGGCGTCGCTCGTCGACGCCGATCAGACCGCCGAATGGGTAAGCCATCTCGCCGAGACGCACGGTGCCTTTGCCGGCGTGTTTCATGCGGCGGGCGTCGAGTTGATTCGCCCCGCGAAGCTGACCAGGCAGGAACAACTGGATCAGGTGTTCGGCAGCAGCCTGTATGCCGCGTTCGGAATTGCCCGCGCCGGCAGCAAGAAGAATGTCATCGTGGACGGCGGCTCGCTTGTCTTCATGTCGTCAGTAGCCGGCTCGACGGGCCAGGCAGGCATGACCGCTTACTCCGCCGCCAAGGCCGCCGTCGACGGTCTGGTCCGCTCGCTGGCCTGTGAAATGGCGCCGCGCAAGATTCGCGTCAATTCGATCGCGGCCGGCGCGGTCCACACCGCCATGCATGACCGGCTCACGGGCGGCAGCCCGGATGAAGCACTCGCCGCTTACGAGAAGAGCCACCTGCTCGGCTTCGGCGAAGCCGACGATGTCGCACAATCCGCACTGTTTCTGCTGAGCGGAGCGAGCCGCTGGATCACCGGCACGACGCTGGTCGTCGACGGCGGATACAAGGTTCGATGATGGTGAAGCGACTGATCGTGGCCGGCTGCGGAGCCTTCGCGCGCGAGTTGATCAACTGGGCGCAAGATGCAGCCGATGCGGGGCGCGGCCCAGCCATCAGCGCTTTTCTCGACGCCAACCCGGCCGCGCTGCAAGACTATCCATACCAGCTCGAATGGCAGGGCGATATCGACGACTACCGCCCGCGGGATGGCGACGCCGTGCTCGTCGCTATCGGCGACCCAGCGGGCAAACATGCTGTGGTGGCGCGTCTGCGCGAACGCGGCGCCGTGTTCGCGACGCTCGTGCATCCGAGCGCCGTCGTCGCCCGCTCTGCCGTGCTGGGCGAAGGCGTCATGGTGTGTCCTCAAGCGGTTATATCGGCTGACGCGCATGTCGGCGACTTCGTTGCGATCAACGTGCTGTCCAGCGTCGGCCATGACGTCAAGCTCGGCGCCTACTCGACGCTCAGCTCGCACGTGGATCTGACCGGCTACGTGCAAACCGGCGACGGAGTATTTTTCGGCAGCGGCGCGAAAATACTGCCCAAGCTGAAGATCGGCGCACGAGCGAAAATCGGCGCCGGCGCGATCGTGATGCGCTCAGTCGCCGAAGACGCCGTGATCTATGCCGCGCCGGCGAGGAAGCTCTGAAATGACCCTCGATCGCCTTTTGTTCGAACAGTACTGGCATCTCGGCTGTCATCGCCGCGAACTTGCCAACGACGGCGACTTCGTCAAATTCGACGGGGTGTTGGGCGAAGTCGTATTGTTCAACGACAACGGCGAGATCGTTGCATTCGACAATACCTGTCCGCATCGCGGCGCGCGAATCTATAGCGATGCGCACGGCAACCGGCCGGCGACATGCAGCTATCACGGCTGGACGTATAAGCACGGCACGATCATCGTGCCGGAAAAAGAGCGCTTCAAATCGTGCGAGCTCGACCGCGCACGCTTCAACACATTCCAGGTCGACTGGTGCGGCGATTTCGTGTTCTTTGCAATCAAACCGCGCTCGGGCCTGTATGAACAGTTGGGCAGGACCGCGGAGCTTCTGGAGAACATTTCGTTCAACGTCGACCAACGGCTCGACCTGAACCGTTACAACTACGAGTGCTATTGGCCGCTCGCCGTCGAGAACGCACTCGAGCCGTATCACATCGCCGCGGTGCACTCGGAAACGCTCGCCACGCTGGAACTGGGCGATGGAGAAAACGTGTTCGACGAGATGAACTCGATCTGGTACGCGCCACTCGGCAACACACGCCTCGCCAATCAGTTAGCTCGTCTGCGCAAACTGTTCAACATCGACTATCAGTACGGGGGATATATGAGCATTTATATCTTCCCGTTCACGATGATTTCTTCGACATACGGCTACTCGTATTCGCTGCAAAATTTCTTCCCCGCTGCGCAAGGTCAGGGCTTGACGCACTTCACGAGCCGCCTGTACGCATCGAACACGCTGAATGACAACGCCGCGCGCATGCTCGACACGTTTTTCGAATCGACGGTGCGAATGAACCGCAAGGTGTTCGAGGAAGATCACGAAATCTGCAAATTGCTACCGAAAGAAAGCTGGTCGACGAACGCGCTCCGCTTTCCTTCGGACGCGGAAGTGAAGATCGACCACTTCAGGCAATCGTGCCGCGCCGTCGGCGAGACGAGCGAGGCCGTGTTGCACCAGATCCAGACGTCGATCGACGAAGCCACTTCGCTGCAGGCGACCAGCACCGTCGATTGAAGCCGGCACCCTTGCGTAACCCGCCCGATCCGACCGGGAAGGAACGGCTGTGCGGCGAATGGCAGACGGATACCGTCTATTCGCAGGCCAACTATATTCGCTACTTCGTCAATTCGCGCGTGTTGTAGCTCATCAAATATGAGAAGAGCGTGCCAAAGCGGGTAAGGTGCACGCTCGGCGTGCCGCGTTACTGAAAAGTCGCATTGACCGACAGTTGCACCGCATTGCCCTTCGGCCGGTTGCTGGTGTTGAATTCGTTGACCCACCGCAGCGAAGCCGATACGGGCGTTTTCTGGATCTTGCCCGACCACGTGACCATCGGCCCGAGGCCGACGGAATGGCCCTGACTGCCTCCGACGACGTCCGCGATGCCACCGCTGTCTTTGCCGATCTGCTGGATGTAGCCACCCACCACGCCGACACCCCAGCCGTTGCTGAAGCGCTTGAGCGCAAGCAGATCGAGCACGCTGACCGGCGCGTTGTGATAATGGGTGTCGTTATTGGGCGTGTAGAACTCGAGGCCATAGTTCAACGACAACTCGATGTTCTCTTTCGGCAGCAGTTTCGTATAGGCGATTGTCGGCGTGAAGGTCCACGTGTTCTGCCCGGCATTGGCGAGCCGGTTAGGGTTATACGCGCCGGTCGGCGCGTAGATCTGCACACTCAGCGCGATATGGTCGGTTTTGGTCAGGTGATAGCCGGCGATAACCGGCGTGAAGAAGAAATCGGCGAACTGCGTGCCGTGGTCGTTCGGCAAACGGCCATGAAATGACGAAATGTCCGTGTACTGGACTGGCACGCCGAACGAGGACGCGAAGTTCCAGCCGCCCACGGTAATGCCCCACGTCTTGATTGCCGCGAGGATGGTGTATTCGGCTGCTGCGTCGACGCCGGCCGTGACCTGACCGGCGATCGGAATCGACTTGCTCGCGCCCAGCGAGCCTTCGTAATAGATTGTGGCGGCGGTCACGATCCAGTCGCTGGTGGGCGGCACGATGCCGCCATAGGGCGTCACCTGCATACCTGTGATTGGCCGGCCAATGCCGCCTTCAGTCGCCCACGCTGTTTGGAAGAGACTGACGCCGGCAGCGGCCAGAAGTGCGCCCTTGCACAGTTGGGCGACAAGCCGCCTCGTTGGGAATAAACAGTTAGGTTGACTCATAATCGTCCTCATCAAATAGAAGTTCGGCATTCTCACTCCGGCCGAACTACATCTGGACCGTCTGCGTCGCAAAGCCGCACGCGTGCAGGCGCACGCCCTTGTTTGTCGCACGGTTGGCGGCAGCGCCCTGTTGTCATCGAGTATTGCCTGCTTAATAGGACCGTGGGCGCGCAAGGACAGGAAGAACTTTTCATTAGCCGGCGCCTGCAACCAATTGGCAAACTTTTGTCTTCACGGAAGCCTCGTGTGTTGCACGTAGGACGCGAGCAAACCGTCTGAATTGAACTGCGGGTCTTTGATCTTCTTGCGTAGCGCGTAGCGGTTCTGTAGGCGGAGTGAAAAAAAGTGACGTGCGTTATACACCTATACACCGTTAGTGACCGGGGCCCCTGGCAAGCGCCGTAGCCGATCTTTAGCGTAGCTCACAGTGTAGCGCCGCTGCCATCAAGAAATTGCCCCAATGTGTCGGTGTCCGAATAAAAACACTGTGCCTCGTTCGCGTTGTTGACAGTGACATTCGACTTCGCTATTGCCGTTCGTGTGTAGCAGTCGTTGATCGGATCTCGTCCACGGATGTTCTTATTGGCGAGCGCCTGCTTTTGCCTGATGCGAATTTGTCTAAAAGTGATGTTGGCGTTCGCATCTCCGATTTAAATCGAATTCATTTTGCGCGCTTGTTCATGCCGCCCGGTGACCATGTACGGGTGGACGACGGACCACGCGGAAGAGGCGTGCTATGTCACTTGAACAATCGGGAAAGGCGGCGCAGCGGTGTACGGGACTTGCATGAGCGCTCCTTGAAAACGAGAAACGCCGCATCAAACGAAGCATGCGGAAAGTGGACGATTCACCACGCTGGCATCGTTGGGAATACTAGCAATGTTTCCCGGCTTTATAGAGATAAATTTGTAACGCGGCCGAGGCGCCGCGCTCGAGCTGCGCGTCGTCCGGCCTCCTGAAATATTCAATTGGTATTTGTGCTGGCGGCACACGCTCCGCCGCTGTCCGCAAAAAATTCTGCAAAGGCTGCAATAAGCGCCTTGCGCCCATTAGACTGGCGCTCGTTCAAGGTTCGATCCACCGCTTTCGATGAGGCTTTCATGATTCACACGCTGTACCGGTATTGCATTGCCTTTACCGTCGTATTTCTCAGCGCCTGCTCCGTTACGCCGCGCCAGGACGCAAGCGAGTCGCAGGCAGGCGCGTCGGCGGCCGCGACATTGGCATCGTGGAACGACACCAGGACCAAACGCTCGATCGTCGATTTCGTCACGCTCGTGACCACGCCCGAATCCAGGGACTTCATCCCGAGCGCCGACCGCATCGCCGTGTTCGACAACGACGGCACGCTGTGGCCGGAGCAACCCGTGCGGGTACAACTGGTGTTCGCGCTGCAACGCGTGAAGACAGTGGCCGGACGGCATCCGGAGTGGAAGCGCCAGGAACCGTTCCGCTCGATCCTCAAAGGCAATCTCAGGAGTGTGGCGGCAAGCGGCGACGCCGGCTCCTTGCGGGTGTTGGCCGCGGCGCACGTGGGCATGACGAGCGAGCAGTTCGCCGCGCTCGCGCACGAATGGTTCGACTCCGCGAGCGACCCGCGTTTCAACCGGCTTTATGCCGATCTCGCATATCAGCCCATGCTCGAATTGCTCGCCTACCTGCGCGCGAATGGCTTCAAAACCTATCTGGTGACGGGCGGAGATGTCGAGTTCGTCCGCGAGGTGGCGCAGCGCATGTATGGCATTCCGCCCGAGCAGGTGATAGGCAGCACCGTCAGGTACCGGTATAGCCAGACCAACGACGCGATTTCGCTGACGCGCCTCGCGCAGGTCGACACGCTGGTCGATGGCGCGGCCAAACCGCTTGCCATCGATCGCGTGATCGGCAGGCGTCCGGTGATCGCGTTCGGCAACGCGGATGGCGACGCGCCGATGCTCGAATGGACTTCGGCCGGCGACGGCCCGCGCCTTGCCGCGCTCGTGCATCACACGGACGCGGAACGCGAATACCAGTACGACCACGCGTCGCAGAGCGGCAAGCTCGACAAAGGTCTGGACGAGGCCGCGGTAAAAGGCTGGCTGATCGTCGACATGAAGGATGACTGGAAGACGGTTTTCAAACCAGCCAACACGACAGCGCCGGGTGCAACGGGCGCAACGGGTGCAACGGTCAAGTGAGCGAGAAGCGCAGAAGGTCTGCCAGTGGGCTGCCTTCTGCGATCGTTCCGCTTGCCGCCAGGCGGCTCGTTGAGCGGCGCGTCTAGCGAGTCAGCGTAATGACCAGATAGGTCGCATACAGCACGCCGCAAACCAGCAGCGCCCACACCGGCACACCGCGCGCGCGCACATTGATCCGCAGCCAGGCCGCGGCAGCGAGCGTGATCACGATGCCGGTCACCACTTCGATACGCGGCGTCCACGGCGTCAGCAGAATGCCGATCGCGGGCAGCAAGGTGCCCTGGAACACCATCGCACCGGTGATGTTGCCGAACGCCAGCGTATCCTTGCCGCGGCGAATCCACAGAATGCTGTTGACCTTCTCCGGCAGTTCGGTGGCGATCGGTATGATCAGCAGCGAGAGCAGCAGCGGCGAGATACCGAGCGCCTGCGACACGCCGCGAACACCGTGGATGAAGCCCTCCGCGCCCCACACCAGCAGTGCCACGGCGAGCGCCAGTTGCGCCACGATCGTCACGAGGTTGGTCGGCACGCCGAGACGCGAGATCAGCATCTTGCCCGGCGCTTCGGTGCCGTGACCGGCATCGACCAATTGATTCGATGCCCGGAAGGTCATCACCACATACGTGACGTATACGCCGACCAGCGCCGCGCTGAAGAGGGCACGCACGAGCATCTGCTCGTGCGGCACGTACATTGCCGCCGCGGCCAGTACGAACGCGCACAGGAAGTAGTTGAGGTCGCGCGTAAAGCCCGTGCGTTCCGGCGCGACCCAGCCGCTCGCGCCGCGCGAACCGAGGATCGCGAGTGTCATGAGGAAGGTGGAGAGCGTGGAGAGCATCAGCGGCGCGCCGAGAATCGCGCCCACGCCGATCTCCTGATTGACCGCGCTATCGGTCGTGCCGCCGGCGATTGCCAGCAGCGGCACGAGGGTCTCGGGCAAAGCGGTGCCGACCGCGGCGAATAACGAGCCCGTCACGCCCTCGGAAATCCTGAGACGCTCGCCCAGGTGTTCGAGTGCGTTGGTGAAGAGTTCGGCGGCCACCAGAATGACCACCAGCATGACGGCGAGTTCGAGCAGGAGACCGGTCATACGCTGCTCCCCGCAAGCACGGAAAGGTGGCGGCGTGGCAGACGGCGAGCGGGGAAGACTGGCAGGGCACAACGATGTATCACGAGGCAACTCCACGGTCGGACGTAGACGACAAACCAATGACGCACCGCCGCCCGTCCGACCAGAACGAGGCAGTGCGTCAATGGTCTCGCCAAACCGACACGGCCGAACGCGCCATGACCTGCAAGGCCAAGTATGTTGACGCGTTCTCCTTCAAACGATGAAGGAAGGCTACTCCCCAGTGACCGGGGGATTCTAACGGCATGGGACGCTTTCAACAACCTTGGCAGGGTGAAATAGCGGCGGGGCGGCGGGGGCCTTGGAAACTCGCCGCCCCGCCGCTAATCGGGCAGATCAATTGAAGTGATACTGCAGACCGATTGTGAAACTGTTATTTGTTCTTTTGGTGCCGTCGTGGTTGCTGGTGTCAGTTGTCCATTCGCCTACGGCGCTTATGTGTCTGGCAAATTTATATTCGACGCCCAGGCCCCAATGGAAGCGCGTGTCTGGATCGTCTCCGGTGAATCCGATGCGGACATAAGGCAATACCTGATTGAACGGCATGCCGAATTTTGCATCGATTCCGCCGTCCTTACAGGTTGTCGAGCCGTGATGTAAATCGGCAAAGGCCTCGGCGCCCACCACGAACCGGTTGACGTCGAAGTTATATCCGGCCGTGAAGCCGGGGAAAACTGTAGTGTGCGATGCTTTGCTGATGACACCGGAAGCGTTGGAGCTATTCACACCTACCTTGAAGCCGAGATATGGGCCGGCAAACTGGCTTGCGCCCATGAGAGGCGGCACTGATTGCGCGTGCACAAGGTTGGACAGCATCATGACTGATGCAGTTAAAATCAATCGGATTGTTTTGTACATGACCTGCAAATAAAACACTGGCGTGCGGATGGTTTCGCGAAAGCCTTTTTATTAATTGGGGAAGCGATTGCTGAAATGCCGCTCCGGGAATGTCCACGCTTCGTGAAATTTGCATGGTGCACGCATGCTAATTAAGGGGACAGACTGGAACAATTGGAAATTTCTGCAGATAAACGTTTACACGTCTGATTCTGAATTGATGCACGGGAATTTACAGATTTTCTTTGGATAGTTCTGTTTAGGGGGGAGATCGGAGAGGGCGTGTCAGGGGATTGTGGAGACGCGCGCGGCGCTTCGTGATGTCGCAAGAGCGTGAAAGAACAAAAGGGCTCGGCGCATACGGCGCTGTAGAGTTCACCACTTCATGTCGCGTCTGGACAATCCGCTCTTGTCGCCAATGAGGGGTGCGCGCAGCTTGGGGTGATGAAGTAAGCGTCAAGACAGCCTGTCCATGTCGCCATTGTATGCAGACACTTAACAATTCGATGGTCGAGCCCTTTTTCTATCGGCTGGACCTTCGACTGGTGCGTGAGCGCGCCTTGTTGCTACTGTCGCAACATTGACTCCCTGCTACCAAGCGCTCAATCCGCGAGCATTACCCACTCGAGTGCTCCGGCCGGATAGTCCTGCGGCTCCCTTACCGCCAGTTCCTCGACAGCACACCCCGCCGCATCAACCACCTCAGCGGATTCATATCCGCCCGACGCGGGACGCATTGTCTCCAAGACCGCTGCGACGCATTCCAGCCGGTCGAGCGCTCGTCGCAGCCGTTCGCTCATGACCTCAGTCAGCCCAAGCTCCCTGCTCACAAGCTCGACATCGACCGCCGTGTCTGCCAACAGAACGTCCATGAGTTCGTGTCCCCCGCGCGGACGCTCGCCAGTGAATCGAAGGTTTCGCCATTTTCTATATAGGCAACCCTTCTATACACGGCTGAAAACGATGATGGCATAAATCTCGAATACTGTATATACATACAGTATTCGTGTTACTTCTGCGAGAGCCCTTCCAGCAACTCTACGGTTCTTCTGGCGTTGTCCAGTGCACCTTCTAGCCCTGCCTCGGTATGTGGGTGGTCACTTACATATTCTGCAAGACGCTTGAGGCAGTGGTTGATGAGGTGCGTAGGCGCCCCGAGCTTCTCCGACTCATATCGAGAAAGCGTCGATTTGTTGACGCCGGTCAACGCGGCGAATTCAGCTTGAGTGCTTTCGCCTCGCGCCCACCGCAGAAGCTCACCTTGACTTCGAGGTGGAAACATTCGGTTTAAAATGCTTTAGTAGCAATTGGATTGCTATAATAGCAACATTCCGCCGTTCGAAGTCTATACTTCGTTTCAAGACTTTTGAGGTTCTAATGGCCCGTTCTGACCAAGTGAAAGCACTACTGCGCGCATATGCTGGTGACAACCACGAGCATTTCTACGCGGTTGCTATGCAGATGGCCGCGGACGAGGCTCATCGTGGCCACACAAAGTTGGCGGCAGAGTTGCGCGACCTCGTCGACGCCGCCAAGGCAGGCAGAAAGCCTGGGCTGTCCTCAGTTCAAAGCAAGGGCGTGCAGCGCCCGACTCCGCTGGCTCAACCGAAGGGCGAGCTTTCGGAACTGCTGACAGTGCAGTATCCGCAAGAGCATCTGCACCAGATGGTCCTGTCGGAGGCGGTCCGCGGAAAACTGAACCGCGTCCTTCGGGAGCAACGCCACCACGAGCAGCTGCACAGCCACGGCCTGAGCCCTCGTCGAAAGTTGCTTTTGGTCGGCCCACCCGGTACCGGTAAGACAATGACCGCCGCCGCCTTGGCCGGCGAGCTCCGTTTGCCGCTCTTCACGGCGCGGTTCGACAGCCTCATCACCAAGTTCATGGGTGAGAGCGCGTCAAAGCTGCGCTTGGTATTCGAAGCTCTAAAGTCGACCCGCGGTGTCTATTTCTTCGATGAGTTCGATTCGCTCGGGCTCCAGCGCGGCAGTCAGCACGACGTCGCCGAGATGCGCCGCACATTGAACATGTTCTTGCAGCTCATCGAACAGGATGCGTCGGATAGCCTTCTGATTGCAGCGACGAACCATGGGAAAGACCTCGACACAGCGCTTTTCCGACGATTCGACGACGTCATTAAGTACGAGGCCCCTGACGAGCACCAGATTGAAACGCTGCTGAGAAACAGCTTAGGCATCTTCGGAACGTCGGACATCGACTATCGCCGTCTCGCCCATATCGGCAAGGGTGAGTCGCACGCAGACATCGTCAAGGCGTGTCTCGACGCATTGAAAGACGCGATTATGGAAGGCCAGAAAACGGTAAGTGAAGCGAGCGTCATCCGGCATTTGGAAGAGCGCGCACAGGGCCACAACATACATCCGTAAAAACAACATCCCGGATGAGTTAATCGGGAAATCTTGCGTTAGACTCTCAGGCGAATAAAACTATATGAAGAGCCTGAGAGAATGGCGGACGAACTTAAAAGTCACCTGTCCATTGAAGGATTCGTGACGTCGCTTGAATTTCGCTCACCCTTGTCCGTGCAGCGCGAGAATGCGCCGCAGAGGGACCGAGGAGCACACGGCCAGCGCCTGTTGGCTCAGCTTGAAGAGATTTCCGGCACCATCGTCGAACTCGAGGAGACTCGTGAAGCCTTGGGATTACCCGAGCGACGCGGCCTGTCCATCGCCGTCGAGTTCAGCCCGCGCGGCTCATTCGATTATGGAAAGGTCGAATGGAAGTCTGCTGGCATTGAACTGCTGACGGTGCTTGCTCACCCGAACTCAGACGTCGCCGTATTGCACGTTCCGGATGGCAAGCTGTCCGCGTTCGTAAAACGCGTTACGGAATACCTACAGAAAGACAATCGCAACGGGACAGCTCCCCAGCACGCGGCTCTCGTAAATGCGATTGATAACATCCGCCGCGCCGCCTTCACAGAGTTGTGGACGGATGCGGCAGACCCGCCTGTGGACGACGAACCGCACTGGTTCCAGGTTTGGCTGCGGCACACGGCCGGTGCACTCGCCGACGTTGTAGCCGAGTTTAGAGATGAGGCCTCGAAGGTCGGCATCAATGTCGAACAGGGTTTCGTTCGATTTCCCGGTCGCGTGGTCGTTGCAGCGCATGCGACTCGCGCTGCAATCGAACGGGGCGCTGCCCTGCTCGACCTTATCGCCGAAATCCGATTCGTCGAGCCGAACGCAGAGTTCTTCCTCAGTGACATAACCCCAGCGGAACAGGCAGATTGGGTCAAAAACCTTCTCGGGCGAATCGCGTTCACCACCGACGAGGGCGCACCGCATATTTGCATCCTCGATACCGGCGTGAACCACGGGCATCCGCTCCTGGCGCCAGCTCTCGATGAAGCGGACCTTCACACCCACAATCCCGACTGGCAGAAGCATGACCATGCTGGCCATGGCAGCGAGATGGCGGGCATCGCCCTTTTTGGTGACCTGACCGCAGCCTTGCATACGGGCGATGAACTTGAAATCCCGCATCGCCTTGAATCCGTAAAGATTTTGCCGCCCGACGGCGAAACGCCGCCCCGCCTCTGGGGCTCCGTGACTTCGGAATCCGTAGCGCGGGTTGAGGTCGATGCTCCTGACAGGTTGCGGGTCTTCGCGATGATGACGACGTCGGTTGGCCACCTCCTCGGCGCTCCCTCTGAATGGTCCGCGACGGTCGACCAACTGGCGTTTGGTCGCTCACCTATTGATGTAAGTGGGTCGGCGGAAGGGGAAGACGAAGCTGAGACTCGCGTACCTCGACTCTTCGTGCTCTCTGCCGGCAATGTCCAGTGGACCGAGTGGGGCGCGTATCCGGATGTCAACGCGTTGAGCCCCGTCCAAAATCCTGGTCAAGCGTGGAACGCGCTCACTGTCGGTGCAGCAACGTCGTTGACCGATATCGATGCAAAAAAGCATGCAACGCTCGAGGCAATTGCCAAACCCGGTATGCTTTCACCTGCCTCGACCACCTCGGTGCTGTGGAGCAACACGCCTTGGCCATTCAAGCCGGACGTCGTCGCTGAAGGTGGAAATGGGTCGCTCGACGGCGGCGTCCACGCGACGGTAGGCCCGGAGTCACTTCGCCTGTTGACGACTTCGAGCACCCCAGCAGAAAACCTTTTTGCCGACACAGGCGACACCAGCGCTGCGGCGGCAGAGGTTGCGCGGATTTGCGCACACCTCCGCGCAAAGTATCCGCAATACTGGCCGGAAACGATTCGGGCTCTCGTCGCACACGGTGCCGAGCACACGAAAGGCATGCATGCAACGCTTCCTCACGAGCCCAAGAAACTCGACAAGGATAAGCTTCTCCGGACCTTCGGATACGGGCTGGTTAGCCCGGTCCAGTCCGAATATTCGACTGCGCACCGGCCGACGCTCGTGGTTCAGCGGCAGTTCAATCCGTACTACCGCAAGCCGGGCGGCTCAATTGTGCTGGGCAAGATGCAACTGCACGACTTGCCTTGGCCAGTCGAGGAGCTATTGCAACTGGGCGAGGCTCAAGTCGAACTGCGCATCACGCTCTCCTACTTTGTAGAGCCGAACCCAAGTTCGCGTGGCTGGCTCAGCAAGTTCCGCTACCAGTCCTATGCGCTGCGCTTCGCCGTCAAAGGCGCAACCGAAGACGCGAACCAGTTCAGAGCCCGTATCAACAGGCTTGAGCGGTTGCAGATTGAAGATAGCGGATTCGGCGACCCCGATGTTGTCCAGTGGAAGTATGGCGCACAGTTGCGGGCGCGTGGCTCAATGCATTCGGACGTCTGGGTAGGAACGGCGGCGCAACTAGCAACGAAATCGCAGATTGCAGTGTTTCCTGTCGGCGGCTGGTGGAAAGACTGGAAGGAAGCACGTCAGTGGGATAGCGAAGCTCGCTACGCGCTCGTGGTCTCGTTGAAAGTCGCCGATAACATCGAGACGGACATCTATACCCCTATCGCGACCATCGTCGCACCGGAGACCGTCATCGATATTGATGTGGACGACGGGGACGGCGATTTTTAGTAGCAGCAGTCTGTTGAACGCATGCGCGGGCTGGAGGTGATTGGACGATGGTGTTCCTGCGCGCACGAGAGGCCACGGGACAGCTCTCATCACTTCATATCTTTAAGAACCAGAACCATGACAGACCACGAATACTCGATACTTGACCACGACCGGGGTCAGATTTTTCAGTACATCGGAACGGGAATAACAGTTTTGGCTGCCCTGTACACGGCCGGCTGGGGGCTAGCCGGCCAGGTGGTGACAAAGCTGTTTCCTTCAATCTGGGGTGGCATTCCCAAGACCCTAGACACAGCGCTCGCGTTTACGGTGCTTTATTTTGGGTTCAATCGCTGGTTCTGGCGCAACTGGGTATGCCGAAAGCTGTTCCACTTCCACGATATAAGCGGCGAGTGGAATGTCGCCGGGACCACGCTCGGCCCAGCAGAAACGCTGCAACCGGACGGTGCGGCGCGACCATGGGCGGGCAGAATAAAAATCAACCAGCAGTGGACCAAGATAGGCGTGCGGCTTGAAACGTCATCGTCCGAATCGTTTAGCAAATCAGCGGCCGTCCAAGATGTCGATGGACACGCGGTGCTCATGTATTCGTACACGAACGACCCGTCGGCGCGTGCGAGGACCAACGATGGCTTGGAGGCGCATCGGGGTTACTGCGAATTAAAATTCGCCGCGGACGGACGAAGCGCGACGGGATTCTATTTCAACAACATGGGTCGCGTCACGTACGGCGAAATGCGTCTGACCAAAGCGAACTGATAAAGATGAATACCAAATACACTAACAAACTGGACAAGCTTCGAGCTCGTCGCACGCCTCGCACAAAGAGCGCGAGTCTGTCGGCCGGCATTGCGATGGACTCAGCGGACCTGCGGCCCGCACTTGAGTCATTTGAGGAGAAGGGAAAGGGAGACGCGACTCGATACGCGCTGGGCTGTATGGCAGAAGTGCCTCCCCAGTACACCGCGATTTCACTTCGTGACGGCAATCGTATTGCTGACCAATTAACTGGCCAGAGCGAGTTCAAGGTAATAACGCGCCTGCAGGGCTCCGTTCCTTTGAATATACATATCTATGCGTCATCCGATGTAGACCTGTTAGTGCTCGCCGACTGGTTCGTGAATGTCAAGCTGCCCGTAGTGCCGCCCAGCACGTACGACTTCGCCAACGGCCCAGCGTCGTCCTTCGATGAGTTAGTGAAGCTTCGTAGCTTCTGCGAACGGTTCCTCCCGACGAAATACCCCGCTGCGGATGTTGACACCTCCGGCGCTAAATCTATCGCTGTATCAGGCGGGTCCCTTGCCCGCAAGGTTGATGTGGTCCCGTCGTATTGGGTCGACACAGTCGAGTATCAGCAAAGCAAGCTCGAGATTCATCGCGATGTGGCGATTCTCGACAAGGTGAAAAAAGAGACCGTGGTCAACAGACCGTTCATGCATATGGGGTTGATTGACGTTAAGGACACCTCGTCCAACGGTCACGCCAAACGCGCCATTCGGCTCCTCAAGTGCTTGAGCAGAGATGCCGACGTTGACATCGCCCTAAGCAGCTTTGACATCGCGGGACTCATATATCACATGCCCAATGCGGAGCTGTCCGTGAATCCGTTCTTCCCCCTCCAGCTGCTCGACCGGGTGGACCTCTACTTACGACGTCTCGAGTCGAACTACCAATATGCGACCTCGCTGCAGACGCCAGACGGTACCCGTGCAGTCCTCGACTCCTCCGAAAAATTCTTCGCTGTCGCCATGCTGCGGCAAGAATTGACGGAGGCCATCGACAATGTTGCGGGTGAATACAACGACACCCTGCCGTTCATCTTTGACCGCAGCCGTGCGCTGGAAGCCGCGCGAAAGACCTTGAACGAAACTCTCATTTATTAAAGATAGCGAGTAGGCAAGCACAGCCGAGACCGCGTTTGCCGCAAACAAACAAAACGAGGAATGATGGAGCCTATATTCGGTCAAAACGGAAAAGTGGTCGCATGGCGCAATGGAACTAACATCCACGCTTTGGACGGGAAACATATGGCCGTCTTGAATGGCGGCAGTCTTTATGGCCACAGGGGACAGCATCTTGGTCGCGTTGCCGGTGGGCTCTTTCGGGACCATGCTGGTGCGGTCGTAGCATTTGAAGCAGGAGCGAAAGGAGGCCCCGTTCTTCCCATCGCCTCTATCCCGCCTATCCCTCCAATCCCGGCGATTCCCCCGGTTCCGGCAATACCTTCGATACCGCCGATAGCGCCGATTCCATCTTTGAAATGGAGTGCGATGAACTGGCAAGGCTATCTCAATCAGTAAAGCCTTCCAGCAACCTCATGTCACGCTTGTCGCAAGCAAGCACAAAACCCACCAGACAAAGCGATAACCTGTGGAAACACTAGATGAACGTAAGCGCGAAATTTTCCCCACTGGGCGGCGACAATTATCTTGGCCGGTCGTTGACGATTGCTTTGGCCGGTGGTGAGGAGTCGTAGGCGGCGAAGCCGCCGGAGACGACGAGCCACCGGCAGCGCTGTGTCGGCGGGGCTTTAGGATTGGGCTGATCGAAGCTTAAAGAAGAAGCGGTCAGCTCATGTCTGGAACCCGCATTACCGACCAACAGGTTTGTCTCTACATGAACAAGCGCAAATGTCATTCGCAGGAAGTCGCCGCCGCCAAGACCGGCATCAGCGTGCGTACGGCGCGACGCATCGAGCGCGATGCCACGCTGCCGTCCCAGAAGCCACGTCAATCATGGCGGACCCGCCCTGATCCCTTCGTCGACGTTTGGGACAGCGAAGTCGTACCGTGGCTGCGCAACGCGCCCAACCTGATGGGCATCACGATCTTGCGCAAGCTGCAGGATGATCATCCGGATCGTTATCCCGATAGCATGCGTCGCACACTGGAGCGACGTATTCGTCAGTGGCGGGCACTCGAAGGGCCTAATCTGGAGGTGTTCTTCCCCCAGGAGCATCAACCCGGCGTGCGCGGACTGTCGGACTTCACCGATATGAGCAAGCTCTGCGTGACGATTGGCGGTGCGCCATTCGGCCACCGGTTGTATCACTTCGTGCTGGCGTTCTCGCGCTGGGAGTACGCGAATGTGATTGAAGGCGGCGAGAGTTTCGAAGCTCTCGCGGCCGGACTGCAGAACGCGCTGTGGCAGGCAGGTGGCTGCCCGCGCGAACATCGCTCTGACAGTCTGTCGGCCGCCTTCAAGAACCTGACCGAACAGCAGGACTTCACGACGCGTTACGCGGCGCTGCTCGATCACTACGGCATGGAGGGTACGCGCAACAATCGCGGTCTCGGTCACGAGAACGGCAGCGTGGAATCCTCGCATCGATATCTGAAGGAAGCGGTCGACCAGGCCCTGATGCTGCGCGGCCATCGCGACTTCGCGGACCGGGTGGCCTACGATGAATTCATCCGTGAGGTGGTGATGCGCCGAAACCGGCGCAACGCTGCGGCGTTTCGCATTGAGCGTGCACAGTTGCAGGATTTGCCTGAACGCCGCACCACTGACTTCGCCGAGGAAGAGGCGCTCGTGACCCGTTGCAGCACTTTCACCGTGCGGGGCATCCTGTACAGCGCGCCGTCGCGCCTGATCGGCCATCGCCTCAAGGTGCGTCTCTACGGAGACCGGCTCGACTGCTATCTGTCAGGCGCACTGGTGCACAGTACGCCGCGAGGCTCCCGTGCAGCCGACAACCGCCACGCGCTTGATTACCGACACTTCATTGACTCACTCAGGCGCAAGCCGCAGGCGTTCAAGGGGCTTGCGTTTCGTGATGCCCTGTTTCCTCGCGAAGCCTATCGCCGGACCTGGGAGCAGCTCGAGGGGAAACTGTCGCAACGTCTGGCCTGCAAGAGCATGGTGGGCCTGCTAGAACTCGCGGGGCACCACGGTGTTGAAGCGGTGCTGGCCGAACGGCTTGAAGCGTTGCTTGCAGCCGGTGAGCTGCCCGATCTGAAGCAGTTGCGCGACGAGTTCGCGCCGCGTCAGGCCTTGTGTCCCGAAGTGGTGGTCGACATGCCACCCGTGGCGATCTATGACGAACTGCTCGACCAGGTGGCAGCATGAACGCTCCCGCCCATGACAACGGCCGTCTGGCCCTGATGCTCAACGAGCTGCGTTTGCCGACCATCGGCAGGTTGTGGCCCGAGTTCGCGGAACGATCTGACAAGGAAGGCTGGCCGGCCACCCGGCTACTCGGCGCATTGCTCGAGCACGAACTGGCTGAACGAGCTAAACGACGTATCGAGCGCCACCGAACCGAGTCACATCTGGACCCGACAAAGACACTTGCGACCTTCGACTTCGGCATGGTGCCCATGGTCTCGAAGGCGCATGTCACTGCGTTGGCAACCGGAGAATCCTGGCTGGAGAAAGGCGCCACGATTCTCCTGTTCGGGCCGCCTGGCGCCGGCAAGAGTCATCTGGGATCAGCCATCGGACACGCGTTGATCGACGCTGGCTACCGGGTGCTGTTCACGCGCACCAGTGAACTCGTCCAGAAGCTGCAGGCTGCACGCCAGAGCCTGCAATTGCCATCCGCGCTTGCGAAGCTCGATCGCTTCGATCTCATCATTCTGGATGACCTGTCGTACGCGCGCAAGGACCAGGCCGAAACCAGTGTGCTGTTCGAACTGATTGCCGAGAGGTATGAGCGCAAAAGTCTTTTAATAACGGCCAATCAGCCGTTCTCTGGCTGGAATGATGTGTTCCCCGACCCCGGTATGACGGTCGCAGCCATCGACCGGCTCGTCCATCACTCGACGATCTTCGAGCTGAACGTCGAAAGCTATCGCCGTCGTAAGGCCAGCGACAAACAGAGCGCTCGCCGGCGACAATTACCCGACGACAATTACGAGGGAGGCGCGACAATTATGAATTAGCCAGCGACAACTAAACCCGTCGACCGGCCAAGATAGTTGTCGCTGACCGGCCGTGCTGCTTGACGCCGTCTATTCCCCACCTAGCTTTTGAGTCCAGCAAGATCCACGATTGCGTCCGCAACTCACAACTTGCGGACGCAATTTATGACCCAGGATGACCTTTCATTTTTGCCCCTGCGGGTGACCCGCGTTGGCGTGGGTGGCAAGCGCAGCTTCGATCCTCTAGGCAAGCGGCGGCTGGTCGAGGCCTGCGAGCAGCCCGGTGCGTCATTGTCCGGTCTGGCGTTGAAGGCCGGGGTGAACGCCAATCAACTGCGTAAATGGGTTCGGCTGCATCGGCAGGCGCAAACGCGCATGAGCAACGACGGCATGGCCGCTTCACCGTCGGCGTTCGTGCCGGTCGTCGCCATCGCCGATACGGCGCCGGCGCCTGCGTCGATGCATTCTGTGCGCATGCAGCCAGAACAGCGGTCATCGCATCTGTCTTCGCGCTCACCAGCGTCAGCATGGCTGTCGGCCCAGTTGCCCAATGGCGTAAAGCTTGAGCTCGAATGCTCGGAACGCGACGCCGCGCTCGTGAGCGCCATGATCGCGGCACTGGGACGGCGCTGATGTTTCGCTTCGAAGCTGATTTGAAGGTGTTCCTGCACCGCGAGCCAATCGACTTCCGGGCAGGCATCAACAGTCTGGTGACGCTGGTCGAGCAATCCATGCAACTGGACCCGTTTGCGCGTGCCGTGTACGCCTTCCACAACCGCAGACGCAACCGGATCAAGCTGCTACTTTACGAGCGCAACGGTTTCTGGCTGATGTTGCGGCGTCTGGAAGAAGATCACTTCATCTGGCCGCGTCGGCAACAGGCGGTGATCGAACTGACGACCGAGCAGCTACGCTGGCTGCTCGAGGGTATCGACATCGAGGCAATGTGCCGTCATCCGGCGCGGCGGTACCGCCACGCCAGCTAATGACCGGCCTGCCGGCCAGCAACGCGCGCGAGGGACTGTTACAAATCTCCGTAAACCTGTAGCGCGCGGCATTCGACTATCCTGGGAGCATGAATGAAGACGACTTCTCCCGATTGCCGCCCGCCGCCCAGGCCTATATCCGTGAACTGGAGTCACGCAACCAGCAGCTGGGCGAACGTATTGCCCAACTAGAGGAGCAGTTCCGCCTGGCGCAGAGCCAACGTTTCGCCCCGAGCAGTGAGAGGCTACGCGATCGTGTGTTCGACGAGGCTGAGCAGATCGCTGCGACCGAAGCGCATGACGCGGACGTCGCTGCCGACACCTTCACACTGCCCGATACTGGCCTGCCCGATGCGCCGCAACCGCCACGGCGCAGTCCTGGGCGCAAACCGCTACCGGCCCATCTGCCACGTCAGCGCATCGAATACGACCTGCCTGATGACCAGAAGATATGTCCGTGCTGCGCACACGAGCTTCACCGTATGGGTGAAGAGATCAGCGAACAGCTGCATATCGAGGCGAAGGCCTCGGTGCTGCAGCATGTACGTTTCAAGTACGCGTGCCGGCACTGCGAGCGCCACGCCGAACGCACGCCGGTGATCACCTCACCGATGCCGGCGCAGCCATTGCCGGGCAGCAACGCGAGTGCGGCGATGATCGCCACCGTGACTGCCGGCAAGTATGTCGACGGAACACCGCTATACCGGATGGCCAACGCATTGGGGCGCGCCGACATTGAAGTTGGACGCGGCACACTGGCCAACTGGATCATCCGGCCCGCCGAGCTGCACTATAGCCGGCTCTATGAGGCTCTACACAGGACACTGCTGTCGCAACCGCTGATTCACGGTGACGAGACAACGGTGCAGGTACTCAAGGAACCCGGCCGTGCTGCGCAGAGCACCTCGTATATGTGGACATATCGCAGTGCCGACGGCAGCACGCAGCCGGTTGTGCTGTTCGACTACCAGCCGGGGCGCGGGCAGGAATATCCTCAAGCGTTCCTCGCGGGCTATCAAGGCCTGCTGATGACGGATGGCTATGCCGCCTGGCGCACACTCGAAGGCCCCACGCACTTCGGCTGCCTGGCTCACGCCCGTCGCGCCTTCGTTGAAGCGCTCAAGGGCATGAAGAAACCCGGTGGCCGTGCCGCGCAGGCGCTGGAATACTTCAAGGCGCTGTATCAGGTCGAAACGCTCACCAAAGCCGATCTGCCCGAAGGCGAGACGCGCGCTGACTACACATACCGCCTGCGTCAGCAACACAGCGTGCCACTACTCGAAGCATTCAGAAAGTGGCTGGACGACCAGGCACCGCAAGTCCTGCCAGAAAGTCTGCTGGGCAAGGCAATCTCATACACGCGAAACCAGTGGACGTATCTGTGTCGCTACGTGAGCGACGGGCTGGCCCCCATCGACAATAACGTCATCGAGCGAGACATCCGTCCATTCTGTACCGGCAGAAATTCATGGCTGTTCAGTGACACGGTTGCCGGCGCGAAGGCAAGCGCCATGATCTACAGTCTTATGCTGACCTGCAGGGCTTGCAACGTCGAACCCTACGCCTACCTCGTGCACGTACTCACCGAACTACCGAAGCGCGAACCGGATGCTGACGTGACCGACCTCTTGCCGTTCCACCTTGCAAAACTGACCACCGCCGCTCGTTGAGCTTGATCTGGTCGCCTTGCCGATCGATGCGCCGCCGCCTGGCACGTCAACCTCCATGCACCCCTATGAACTCGGTGTGCTAGATCGCGCGCTTACGCATAAAGCTCCTTCGTGGCAAACTTCAAGAAGGGTGCGGGGCTGCAGTTGCCTTCGACGAATGCGTCAGGGTGGTGATGTACGTCATCAAGAAGATGAGCCGCCATGCGGGCCATGCACGACTGCTCATAAGTTGCTGGCGGGGCCATTTGCCCCGCCAGGCTGCTTCCTACCAGGCGCGATACGCCTGGTAGGAAGAATGGGCGTCCCCCTCCCATACCGGAGGAGCCAACTTCAACAAGAAGCACATTATGGACGGGGCACGCCATCACGCAATCTAGGGACCACAGCAGACGGTTGTATTTCGGTCTCTTGTTGCTTTCATCGTCGCTATAGCAGAGCGGGCAATAACGTTCCTTCTGAGAAAGTAGCTTCCAACTGGGCACGATGTCACGCAGTGGAAGCAATGTCCTCAAGTGAAGGTCATTGCGGAGGGTGAGTTGAGACAACGCCTTTACCCATCTCTCAGCGTGCTCCGTTACTCCGTTCATGGAGCGCTCGTAACAGGAGTCCGCGACATGTCTTTGGCCCCTAGTTGACGTATCGCTACCTATCAACGGCGCAACGCAGCGCAGTGCCAGCGTCCATGGACGCATCAGGTGGAGCTCAGCCAATCGGCGAAAGTAGCTAGCCAGGTCTTCGAAGCTGTCACCGCTCACCCCCAAAGGCGCGAGACCTAAAAATGCTGAACCGCCCCGGAAATGAATTGACCCCCGAGAGTTGGACGTTGAAGCGTTAATTTTTTCCCGCTCGCATTCGATATTCCACGGGACTCAGTCCACCAAGTTTCGATTTGATGCGATGCCGGTTGTAGTAATCGATGTAGCCCTTCAGGCCTACCCTTAGGGCGTCGACGTCTTCGAAGTCCGTGAGATGGAAGTACTCGGCCTTCAGAGTGCCAAAGAAGCTCTCCATGGCCGCGTTATCGAAGCAATTTCCTTTTCTCGACATACTTTGCTTCATTCCGTAGCGCGCCAGTGCCGCTCGGTACGGTTGCATGCGATAGTGCCAACCCTGGTCTGAATGAAGCATCGGTGTAGCCGCATTCCCGCATTCCCGCATTTCTTGACAGCTTTCCTGAGCATGCCCATGACCATTGGGAAGTCGGGGCGATGGCTCGACTCGTAGGCAACAATTTCCCCATTGTAGAGGTCCATGACCGGAGAAAGGTACAGCTTTTTCCCCGCGACCCGGAACTCGGTCACATCGGTGACCCACTTCTCGTTTGGGCTCGATGCGGTGAATTCACGATTGAGCAGGTTCGGAGCGGCCTCGCCGACCTCGCCCTGGTATGACCGGAACTTCTTCCGGCGCACCCTCGACCTGATTCCCAATTCGTTCATGAGGCGCTGCACCTTCTTGTGATTGACTAGCTCGCCATCACTGCGGATAGTTAAGGTGATGCGACGATAGCCATACAAGCCGCGATGTGCAGCATAGACAGCCTGAATCTTCGCCTTGAGTCCACGATGCCGGTCTGGGGCGGCCAACGTCTTGGCCCGATAGTAGTACGTACTGCGTGGCAACCCCGCAGCCCGGAGAAGGTCGGCCAAGGGGAATTCCTGCCTCAGTTCAAGCACTATTTTGGCTCTTTCTGCCGCGCCAACTTCTTTGCTAGAACCAAGGCATTGAATTTTTTTAGGTACGCGACCTCCGCGCGTAACTGCTGATTCTCACGAAGCAGTTGGTCTGACTCCTCAGATCGCGGAGCTTCTAACGACTGGTTCGAGGTCTTTTTCTTTGCTGGCACCGAAACATCCTGTCCCGACGGGTGCATGCCCTTTAGCGAACGGAGCTCTCCCCGTGCTTTCTGTTGTTGCCACATCGTGATGCTGTGCGGATTGCCGATATTGTAAATGGCAGCCAGCTCTCGACAGGAAAGGTTCTCAGCCACGCCCCGGTGCACCACCTCAAGCTTGAACTCAAGGGTGTAAGCGCCACGCTGGCGGATGAGCCCAGCGTTACCATGGTGACGATATGCCGCGACCCATCGCCTCACCATGCTTTCAGCAATACCGAACTTCGCCGCAAGGAGCTTATAGCCCCCTTTGCCAGCGAGATACTCGCGAACCACCTTCCCCTTAAACTTTACATCGAATTTCCTCACGGAGCCTCCAAGGTTGTGTCCAACTCTCGGGGGTCAATTCAAATCCGGGGCGGTTCAGAACGAGTAAGGCTCATGCACTCGCTCCAACCTGCGCCCCTCTCGGAGGAACGCGAGCGCCTTACGCACTTGGTCGTCCTGGATAACAGGCATGTGATTGCAACTGAATCCTCGCTCCCCACTCTGCAGCAGCGTGCCAAACGATTCACCGAGGGTGATGTTACGCGTGACATGGCCAGACCAACTACGGCTAGTGATGTCGACATAGCCCTGCTTGAAGAAGCCGAGTACGGAAACGAATCGATAAAGTCGAGAAAGTGCTTCATCAATGTCCTCGCGGGCGGCTGGCGTACTGACGCTCGGCGCGATGCGTCGCTCACCCTCTTGCCTGACTCCGTGGAGCAGGTATTCAGAGCCGTCATATTGAACCCAGACGTCATCAACGGGCCACGCTATGGACGAGGCAACGCCGACTGTTAGCCAGCCAACCCGGTCAGCAGCCTTCGCTAACGCATCGGCTCCGAAGAGATGGGGGACGTACGGTGTCTTCATGAATTGGAATGATGCGCCCCCGCTTCCTCCCAGTCGCAATCATTGACCCCGGTCGACCAAGGTTGTGCTGCCATGTAGACTGACCGGCAGGCGTCTACCGCGCAACGGGCAGCATGTCACCACACACTGAAGCGAGGCATTGATGGAGAAGAACCTGCTCTTCAAGTACGTCAACGTTTCCACGCTGAAGCGGATACTTGGAGGGTCCATCCGCCTAACCCAGCCTGGGGTGTTGATTTGCGCCGCGAACTGACCCACTTTTTGCATCTAGAATTGACCCACCCCTGATGCTCAGAAACATCATTCTGGTGCGTCGATTTCCTCCTCTTTTTGTCGTTTGGGTGAGCTTTTACGGGTTGCAGCCCGCGAAGCGGGCTGCCCCGCCGTGCTGTTTTTAAAGCGCCAGGAATCGTTGCCTGTTTCCACTATATGGCAGTGGTGTGTGAGTCGGTCAAGCAGCGCGGTCGTCATCTTTGCGTCGCCGAACACGTTCGACCATTCAGTAAAGCTCAGATTGGTCGTAACAAGAACGCTCGTGCGCTCGTAAAGTTTCGAGAGCAGATGGAACAGTAGTGCCCCTCCGGTTTGCGTAAACGGGAGATAGCCCAGCTCGTCCAGAACAATGGCATCGACATACATCAGGCGATTTGCCAGTTGCCCGGGTTTGCCGGCTGCCTTCTCCGCTTCGAGCTGGTTTACGAGTTCAACCGTCGTAAAGAACCGCACCCGCTTTGCATGATTCTGTATTGCGTCAATACCGATGGACGTCGCAAGGTGCGTCTTTCCCGTTCCAGGTCCACCGATGAACACTACGTTCTGCGCGGACTCGCAGAAGCGGACCGTGTGGAGTTCTCGCACAAGAGTTTCATCGACGCTCGCCTGCTGGAAGTCGAAGCCGGCAAGGTCACGGTGCGCGGGGAAACGCGCGGCGGCCATCTGATAGTTGATTGACCTGACCTGTCGTTCAGCCGTTTCCGCTTTGAGAAGCATCTGCATGAATTTCTCCGGTTCAAAGTCGCTGTGTCGCGCCTGTGCTACCAGTTCGGGCCACGCTTGCGCCATTCCGTGAAGCTTCAGCGACTTGAGAAGTGCGGCAGTTTCATTCGACATGACCGTCCTCCTGGTCGCGCGTAACGCGCAGTCGTTCATAACGGTAGACGTCTGCAAGCGGTTCGACCTTGAGCGTGATTGCTGTTCTCACCCCGTCACCCGAATGGACCGACTGGCTCTTCAGTCGGGCAAGGATGTTCAGGACATGGTCTCCGCTCGGACGTCCGGACTCGAGCGCGAGTTCGACGGCAACCAGCACGGCCTCCAGGCCATGAACGGGAGTGGCCGCCAGAACCTGGACCATTACGCGGTCGCCACCGGTCTGCCTCAGCAGGTGTCTCTGCAGGCGAAGCATCGGCTCTGGCATCGTCAGGAACGGCGCGCCGTTCCGCAACGCACCGGGCTTGCGCTCCACCAGAGCGATGTAGTGCCTCCAGTCGTAGAAGGTTTGGTAACGGTCGAAGCTGCGGGGATGGCGGGCAATTTCGACGCCGTCGGCTACGAGGCTGATGTAGGTCGGATAGCTACGCAGGCTCACGATGTGATGTGCATACTCCGTCGGCACGCTATAACGGTTCCGGTCGAGATGTACCAGACTCGTCGGCGAGACGCGCACGGGCTTCTCAATGTAGCCGTCGAACGGCTTCGGAACCTGCATCAGCCGGGGGCGCTCATCCGCCAGGGCGTCTTCTACACTGAGCTCAGGCCATTGCGGATGTCTCAATTGTTTCCAGGCCTGTTGACAGCGTTCGGCCAGCCATATGTTCAGGACCTCAAGCGATTCCCACCGGATACCAATTGCGTCGTGCCATATCTGTCGGCGCCGGTCCTGAACATTCTTCTCAACGATGCCTTTCTCCCAGCCGGCTGCTCGGTTGCAGAACTCAGGCTCGAACAGGTAGTGACCGCACATCGCATGGAAGCGCGCATTGATAGCTCGCTCCTTACCCGGACCAACCTTGTCGACGGCAGTCTTCATATTGTCGTAGATGCCGCGCCGGGGAATGCCGCCTAACGCGACGAATGCCCGTGCGTGGGCGTCGAACAGCATCTCGTGGCTTTGGGTCGGATAAGCCACAAGCCAGAAGGCACGACTCGCGGCGAGCTTCATGTGTGCGACCTCTACACGTCGCCTGAGGCCACCAATAAAAACATACTCGCAGCTCCAGTCGAACTGGAACGCTTCACCGTATTCAAAGGCAAGAGGTATGAAGGCGCCACGTTGCGCCCCGGAATCGCGCTCTTTCTTCCAGTTGCGCACAAAGGCCGACACGCGGTCGTAGCTGCCGTCGTAGCCAGCCGCCCGTAAATCTTCATACATCTGAGTAGCGGAGCGCCGTTCCCGTCTTGTACGCCTTGTATCGGCGACCAGCCACAGTCGCAGTTGCTCCGACCATGGGTCGACGACGCTGTTGCTGACGCGTCTGGCGAACTTCGGCTCGCTCGCCGACGGCTCGCGCAACCATCGTCGAATCGTATTTCTCGAAAGCCCAGTCTGTCTAGCAATGTCCCGAAGAGGGACGCCGTCGCGGAAATGCATCCGCCGAATCTTGGCCAACATGCTCACGGTTATCACTCCGTTCTCCTGCTTGGCGTCCAAGCAGGAAGTTGAACATGTGGGTCAATTTTCGATGCAAATTTCTAGCGGAAGTGGGTCAGTTTTATGCGCCCATCAACACACATAGCGCTTGAACTGTTGCGCATCGGGCCTGCCCAGACTCGTCGACGGTGTTTGCTCGCCTGCTTGGTGCTACCCGCTGCGATGCGCCGAAGCCTCGGGAGTACGTTTTCCGATAGTTACTGCATTGGTCAGGATGATGTGAGCCGCCGTGCGTCGGCTACGCGTTGACCGGAACACCTGCGACCTTCGCGAAGATTTCCGCGAACTTGTCGGTCGCTGGCACCGACGCAGTCCAGTAAGTAGTCCAGCGGATGCCCTTCAGATTTCGAATGAGTGCAGCGATATCCTCTCTTGGCACATCGAGCATGTACAGCTTTCTCAGCGTTTCCTCGCGCGGCCGCTTGCCCGCGGCCAATGGACCGGCCCTAAGCAGATAGACCTTGCTCGCGTCGTCGAAATACTCCGGGCAATGCGTTCTGATGTTGACCCTATGCTCTCTGACAACAGCTATCTTCATTTCGAGCGGAATTGAAGCTGGAATGATGCTATTCAGCTTCGCAAGTAAGTCGCGAAGCACGAAAGCTGGGCCAGCCGTTGATTCCCCGAGCCCCAGCTCTTCCCGAACCTTCTGCTCATCATCGTCTGTCAAGCGTACCTTGAAATCACCCGCATTTTTGTGATTTCCGAGGAGCTTGCACCGTATCATCCGTTGCGAGCGAGCAGTATGAATAGCTCGAGCTGTCCCCAAACAATCTTGCCCGACGAATCAGTTTTCATGAACAGCAGGAAGGCGAACTTGCCGACGCCATCCGTAAGCGTGAAGGCAATGGAAGGCTCGTGCCGCTTGACCGCCTCGAGAAATGCGGGGTGTAGCCCGGTAAAATTGAATTCAGTTGCCAACTTTTTTCCTCTTGGCTTGCGCGTGGTTTATCAACATTGGCGCTTAGACGCTGTTGCGAAATTAAGTTTTGGGTCTGTTAACTTTTCCGGCTTGGTGTTAACTTTCTGTCTTGTTTTGCCTGACAGGAAGCGATGCCTAAAGAACTGATAGACGACGAATTGTGGTTACTCATCGAACCACTGCTGCCTGCGCGAGCACCACGCAATCGCCAGTTTGCGGGCCGCAAACCGAAACCCGACCGAGCGGTGCTGACCGGCATCGTGTTTGTGCTGCGCTCAGGCATTGCGTGGAACCTTCTGCCGCAAGAAATGGGATGTGGTTCAGGCACAGCTTGCTGGCGACGGCTCGTCGCGTGGCAAAAGGCAGGTGTCTGGCAACACATTCACGAAGCGTTGCTCGCCGAACTGCGTCGCCGTGGCGAAATCGATTTCTCGCGTGCGCTCGTCGACAGCTCATCGATTCGCGCCGTGCTGGCGGGAAAAAAACCGGCCCGAATCCCACGGACCGGCGCAAGCTCGGCAGCAAACACCACCTCATCGTCGACGCGCAAGGCATCCCGCTCGCGGTCATCCTGAGCGCGGCGAACCGGCACGACATTACCCAGCTTGATGCGCTGGTCGATGCCATTCCGCGCATCCGGGGCAAGCGGGGTCGTCCCTTGCACAAGCCGCGAATCGTTCAGGGCGACCGGGGCTACAGTTCCGAACCCCATCGGCAACGCTTGCGTGAGCGAGGCATCACGCCACTACTCGCAAAAGTCGGCGCGCCGCATGGCAGTGGGCTCGGCAAAACACGTTGGCCAGTCGAGCGTTCGATTGCGTGGCTTCACTCGTTTCGACGGCTCAAGATTCGTTACGAACGCTATGCGCATGTTCACGAAGCATTCCTGTCTTTGGCTTGCGCCTTAATTTGCTGGACGCGCCTAAAGCCTCTGTTTAACTAATTTCGCAACAGCTTCTTAGTCGGAAGTTTGCGCGAGGTTGCCGGTCATCACTGGCGCGGGACCGGGTTCGGGCGGCTCTCATCACCGGGCTTCGCACCAGCGAAGCGCGCCTTGCTTCAGCCAGAAATGTGAGCGGCAGCCGACTCTGTGCGGTCAACGGACGGAGTCAGGCTCGGAGGGTGTCTGCTTTCTTGCGTGAGAGCCCACCGCGGACGTTGCCCTTCAATCATCGGCAACTGGATGCTATCCCCCCCGTATCCACATGGACAGCGGAGGGCAGCTAGCCAGTAATGGCCGTTCTCGCCGACCACAATTGCGAAGCATACTGCAAGCGAAGTTGTGGACAAAACCGTCTAGTTGCGCCCCGCCGTGTAGATGTCGGTTGCAGACGCTAGCGCGGTCGACCCTTGGACCCTCGTAGAAAGGGGCAGCTTACGAGGGAGCTATCTGTGCCTGCGCCCGAGTTATCGCTTCCTGAATCGACTGTTTCGCCCATGGCGGCGAAAGTGCGTCAGAAATTTCAGCGAAGTAAGTGTCGTTCCCATCGAACTTTGCATCGGGCAGAGTCCACGCATGGTCCCTCGAGCGCTCATAAACCACAAGGCCTTCAGGACAGAGCCTTAGCGAGAACTGACAGTCCCGCCGGGACTCCTCGTCAAAGGGCGCTAGGAATTGGCCTTCTGGCTCCAACACTTGCTGCGCAAGAAAACGCAAATTTCGACGCAGACGGAACATGGCGTCAGTCACCTTGCCGGGCGTTGATGCACTTGTGACCCCGCGTCCCGGCGAGGAGTAGGCCTTTCCACCAATGATTAGTGGCGCTTCAATTCCAGATTTCCGGAGCATCTTGCGGTCATTGTCGTCAAACTGACGTTCAGGAATCAGCGTCCCCCTCAGTCGGTAGGGCTCAACAACAACCGGCCAGTTTCTAGCCACCACTCGAATCAAGTCTTCGCGTGCAAACAACAACGGGTCGCCTGAGTGCGGAAGAACGTCGATAAAAAGCGCTGCGTCTGCAAAGAACATCGCAAACAGCAGGTAGTTGCTTCGAGACGAAAAGTATTGGTCGGTAGATGCTTCTCCCAGATGCAAGTGATGGATGCCCCAGTCCGCCCACAGCAAGTCGGTTCTTTCGCTCCGATTCTTGCCGCTGGAATCAAACCGAAGAAGTCCCTTGCCCTGGAACGGGTTGATGTCATCGCCATTTCGAATGGCCTGTTCAATTGAACGAAGGGCCTTGACTGTGGGCTCATCAAGCGACTTCGGAAAGTTATCCGATGCATAGATTTGGCGTGGACGAGGGTCGATTGTCCGCAGCCGGAAATCCATCCACCGAAGCAACGGAGTTTGCAGGCCGGCGACGGCTAGGCTGTGCTTCAATCCGAATCCGGTGATAAGTTCCGTGGCAATCTCGTCAACATTCTTCAGAAACTCACCTGTCAGTTCATCTGTAAGCGCGCGATCTAGCACACCGAGTTCATAGGGGTGCACGGAGGTTGACGTGCCAGGCGGCGGCGCATCGATCGGCAAGGCGACCAGATCAAGCTCAACGAGCGGCGGTGGTCAGTTTTGCAAGGTGGAACGGCAAGAGGTCGGTCACGTCAGCATCCGGTTCGCGCTTCGGTAGTTCGGTGAGTACGTGCACGAGGTAGGCGTAGGGTTCGACGTTGCAAGCCCTGCAGGTCAGCATAAGACTGTAGATCATGGCGCTTGCCTTCGCGCCGGCAACCGTGTCACTGAACAGCCATGAATTTCTGCCGGTACAGAATGGACGGATGTCTCGCTCGATGACGTTATTGTCGATGGGGGCCAGCCCGTCGCTCACGTAGCGACACAGATACGTCCACTGGTTTCGCGTGTATGAGATTGCCTTGCCCAGCAGACTTTCTGGCAGGACTTGCGGTGCCTGGTCGTCCAGCCACTTTCTGAATGCTTCGAGTAGTGGCACGCTGTGTTGCTGACGCAGGCGGTATGTGTAGTCAGCGCGCGTCTCGCCTTCGGGCAGATCGGCTTTGGTGAGCGTTTCGACCTGATACAGCGCCTTGAAGTATTCCAGCGCCTGCGCGGCACGGCCACCGGGTTTCTTCATGCCCTTGAGCGCTTCAACGAAGGCGCGACGGGCGTGAGCCAGGCAGCCGAAGTGCGTGGGGCCTTCGAGTGTGCGCCAGGCGGCATAGCCATCCGTCATCAGCAGGCCTTGATAGCCCGCGAGGAACGCTTGAGGATATTCCTGCCCGCGCCCCGGCTGGTAGTCGAACAGCACAACCGGCTGCGTGCTGCCGTCGGCACTGCGATATGTCCACATATACGAGGTGCTCTGCGCAGCACGGCCGGGTTCCTTGAGTACCTGCACCGTTGTCTCGTCACCGTGAATCAGCGGTTGCGACAGCAGTGTCCTGTGTAGAGCCTCATAGAGCCGGCTATAGTGCAGCTCGGCGGGCCGGATGATCCAGTTGGCCAGTGTGCCGCGTCCAACTTCAATGTCGGCGCGCCCCAATGCGTTGGCCATCCGGTATAGCGGTGTTCCGTCGACATACTTGCCGGCAGTCACGGTGGCGATCATCGCCGCACTCGCGTTGCTGCCCGGCAATGGCTGCGCCGGCATCGGTGAGGTGATCACCGGCGTGCGTTCGGCGTGGCGCTCGCAGTGCCGGCACGCGTACTTGAAACGTACATGCTGCAGCACCGAGGCCTTCGCCTCGATATGCAGCTGTTCGCTGATCTCTTCACCCATACGGTGAAGCTCGTGTGCGCAGCACGGACATATCTTCTGGTCATCAGGCAGGTCGTATTCGATGCGCTGACGTGGCAGATGGGCCGGTAGCGGTTTGCGCCCAGGACTGCGCCGTGGCGGTTGCGGCGCATCGGGCAGGCCAGTATCGGGCAGTGTGAAGGTGTCGGCAGCGACGTCCGCGTCATGCGCTTCGGTCGCAGCGATCTGCTCAGCCTCGTCGAACACACGATCGCGTAGCCTCTCACTGCTCGGGGCGAAACGTTGGCTCTGCGCCAGGCGGAACTGCTCCTCTAGTTGGGCAATACGTTCGCCCAGCTGCTGGTTGCGTGACTCCAGTTCACGGATATAGGCCTGGGCGGCGGGCGGCAATCGGGAGAAGTCGTCTTCATTCATGCTCCCAGGATAGTCGAATGCCGCGCGCTACAGGTTTACGGAGATTTGTAACAGTCCCTCGCGCGCGTTGCTGGCCGGCAGGCCGGTCATTAGCTGGCGTGGCGGTACCGCCGCGCCGGATGACGGCACATTGCCTCGATGTCGATACCCTCGAGCAGCCAGCGTAGCTGCTCGGTCGTCAGTTCGATCACCGCCTGTTGCCGACGCGGCCAGATGAAGTGATCTTCTTCCAGACGCCGCAACATCAGCCAGAAACCGTTGCGCTCGTAAAGTAGCAGCTTGATCCGGTTGCGTCTGCGGTTGTGGAAGGCGTACACGGCACGCGCAAACGGGTCCAGTTGCATGGATTGCTCGACCAGCGTCACCAGACTGTTGATGCCTGCCCGGAAGTCGATTGGCTCGCGGTGCAGGAACACCTTCAAATCAGCTTCGAAGCGAAACATCAGCGCCGTCCCAGTGCCGCGATCATGGCGCTCACGAGCGCGGCGTCGCGTTCCGAGCATTCGAGCTCAAGCTTTACGCCATTGGGCAACTGGGCCGACAGCCATGCTGACGCTGGTGAGCGCGAAGACAGATGCGATGACCGCTGTTCTGGCTGCATGCGCACAGAATGCATCGACGCAGGCGCCGGCGCCGTATCGGCGATGGCGACGACCGGCACGAACGCCGACGGTGAAGCGGCCATGCCGTCGTTGCTCATGCGCGTTTGCGCCTGCCGATGCAGCCGAACCCATTTACGCAGTTGATTGGCGTTCACCCCGGCCTTCAACGCCAGACCGGACAATGACGCACCGGGCTGCTCGCAGGCCTCGACCAGCCGCCGCTTGCCTAGAGGATCGAAGCTGCGCTTGCCACCCACGCCAACGCGGGTCACCCGCAGGGGCAAAAATGAAAGGTCATCCTGGGTCATAAATTGCGTCCGCAAGTTGTGAGTTGCGGACGCAATCGTGGATCTTGCTGGACTCAAAAGCTAGGTGGGGAAAATTTCGCGCTTACCTTTATGCCGACGTCGCCATCAACTTTGCCCAACACCTCGGCGTCGGCAAAGGTGCCTTGTCTGGTTGGATGAGCGGCGATGTGAAACCGAGCCTACCGCGTCTCGTGCAAATAGCATATTGCTGCGGCTGCGCGGTGTCGGACGTCATCCTTGGAAACACGGTGATGCTGAGGCGCGTGCCCCTTTCGTCACCATTAGGTGCTTTATCCCCTAAGGAACGCGACGGCTTCAAGAAAGGTAAGGAGTCGCTGCTGGCTGAACTGGACGCTATTGTTGAATCTGGCGCGGCGTCCAACGCGAAGGAAGCCGCCGACCAATTGCGAGTCTCAGAAAAGTACCTCAGGCGGCTGGCACCGACTCAGTCGGCGGTGCTTGTTCAGCGTGGAGCGGAAAGCCGGCAGACACAGACACTCAGTCGCCGTGAATTCCGCTTCGATGCTTTCAATCAGTCGTTCTCCACCTTGGCCGCACAAAGAGGCTTCTTGCCATCACGGCGCGCTGTTTTCGCGGACGCATTCGAGCGAACTGGTATCCGTTTTCGCTTCAACGAGGGGCAGGATTTTCTGCGTAGGGCTCGTGCGCTCGTCGAGAATCAAATGTCTCGGAAAATTTCGCCTCGCAGAGCACCCTAAATTCGGTTGGGCGAGGCATAGCATGGCGCAATCGGACGCCATGGGTCCGCGCCTCTGGAGGCTGCGTCCGGGTCTGAAAGGGGAAACCGATGTGGACTAAGACGAAGGAACAATCCGCGTTCGGACTTTCAGCGCTCGAAAAACAATCAGCTCGTGTCGTAAACGACAATAAGAGGTGAACTGGACAGCGCAAGCCCTTGTTCAAAATCCACTCTTTTTGGTGCGCCCGGCTGGGATCGAACCAGCAACCCCTGCCTTCGGAGGGCAGTACTCTATCCATTGAGCTACGGGCGCTTCACCACGAAAGCGCGGCAACCAGAACGGATGCGACGCCAAAGCGAGAGACCGAAAGAATACCCGGTTTCGGCCACACCGTCCACCGGACGGCCTGAATGACAGCACGCGGCGCCTTCCGGCCGCTCCTCGCGATGCGGGTAAACGCCTGCTGAACACCTCGCCGCGCCCCTCGCCGCCGTCGAAATCTTGCGTCTATAATCGTCCGTGGCTGATTAAAGAACAAGAAGTTGCCGTCACGCTGTACCGCTCACATTCCCACGGAGACGAGACAAGCATGAGCGAAGCACCACACGGAGCCCCGATCAAAACCCCAGCACAGCTCATCGCCGCGGTCATCGCCGGGTTTGCTGTTCCGATCATCATCATCGTTCTGCTGGCGGTCTACGTCGATAACTCGACGCGCACCGGCGCCGGCACCGACTCTCTCTCCGAAGCCGAGGTCACCGCCCGCATCAAGCCGTTCGCCCAGGTCGACATTCGCGACGCCAATGCGCCGCGCGTCTACAAGACCGGCGAAGAAGTCTACAAGGCCGTTTGCTCCGCGTGTCACGCGTCGGGCGCCGCGGGCGCGCCGAAATTCACCAATACCGCCGACTGGGCACCGCGCATCGCGCAGGGCTTCGACACGCTGCTGCACACGGCGCTCACCGGCAAGGGCGCAATGCCGCCGCGCGGCGGCACCAGCCCGGACGACTACAGCGACTTCGAAATCGCCCGCGCGGTCACCTACATGGCGAACAATTCCGGCGCGAGCTTCCCGCAACCGGCTGAGCCGGCTGCGGGCGCCGCAGCGGCATCCGGTGCGGCCGCAGCCGCAGCGACCGGCGCTTCGGACGCGGGCGCGGCCCAGGCCGCCGCAGCTATGGCCGCAATGGCCAGCGTGCCGCAAGCGGCAGCGCCGGCAGCCGGCGGCACGCAAAGCGCGGATGCCTCGCAAGCCGGCAAGGCGCTGTATCAGCAAGTCTGCCAGGCCTGTCATGCCGCCGGCGTGCTGAACGCACCGAAGTTCGGCGACAAGGACGCCTGGGCGCCGCGTCTGAAAGACCCCATCGACACGGTCTACAACTACGCGCTGCACGGCAAGGGCGCCATGCCCCCGAAGGGCGGCTCGAATGCCTCCGACGCGGACGTGAAGGCCGCCGTCGACTACATGGTCAGCGCAGTGAAGTAAAACGAACCGTGGCGTGAGCCACGTCGCAAAAAATCCCTGCCCGCGGAAACGCGGAGCAGGGATTTTTTTATCGACCGTAGATGGGCGCTATAGCCAGATCAGCGGCTTCACCGCTCAAGGCTTCTGCAACAGCGCCTTCAAACTCGCGAGCCGGTCTTTCGGCGACATCGGCGCTTCTTCAGGCGTCGGCGGCGGAGCGTCGTCGAGCAGCATTTCGGGAATGAAGCGCGACGGCTCGCACACCACCGTTTCGCGCGCGCGTTTGCGCTTCTTGCACCAGTTCAGATGCAAACTGCGCTGGGCACGCGTGATCGCCACATACATGAGCCGGCGCTCTTCTTCGATGCGCGCGTCGTCGATCGGCTCGTCGTCGGGACCGCCGCGATGCGGCATGATGCCTTCTTCCACTCCGACCAGAAACACGTGCGGATACTCGAGCCCCTTCGACGCGTGCACCGTCGAGAGCCGCACCGCGTCGGGATCTTCCTCGCGGCCTTCGAGCATCGACATCAGCGCGACGGTCTGGATCAGACCCAGCAGACTTTTGCCGGTGTCGCCGAGACCATCGGCGGTGTCGTAGCCGGTGGCTTCGTTCGCCGCGGCGCCCGTCGGCTCAGCCTTGGTGCCTTTGCGTTTCAACCACTCCATGAACTCCAGCACGTTCTGCCACTTGGACTGCGCCTGACGTTCGTCGAACGCGTCGTACAGGTAGGCTTCGTAGTGGATGGCGTCCATCAGTTCGTCGAGCAGCGTGCCGGCGGCGTCTTTCTCGGCGCGATCGGTGAGGCGCTGCATGAAGTCGCAGAACACGCGCATGGGTTCGATCTGCCGCGGCGACAGGCGCGCCTCGATGCCGCCCATATACACGGCTTCGAACAGCGACACCTTGGCCTGACCCGCGAACGAGCCGAGCGCCTCGAGCGTCGTATTGCCGACGCCGCGGCGCGGCGTGGTGATCGCGCGGATGAACGCGGGGTCGTCGTTCGCGTTGGCGATCAGGCGCAGATAGGCGCAGATGTCCTTGATTTCGGCCTTGTCGAAGAACGACTGGCCGCCGGACAGCACATACGGAATCCGCTCACGCCGCAGCACCTGTTCGAAGATGCGCGCCTGGAAATTGCCGCGATAGAGGATCGCGTAGTCGCGGAAATTCGCGCGCCGCTCGAACTTGTGCGCCGACAGACGAAACACCACGGACTCCGCCTCGTGTTCTTCGTCGTTGCAGGGCGTGACGGTGATCGTGTCGCCCATGCCGTGTTCGGACCACAGCTTCTTTTCGAACAGCTTCGGATTGTTCGCGATCACATTGTTCGCGGCGGTCAGAATGCGCACCGTCGAGCGGTAGTTCTGCTCCAGCTTGATCAGATGCAGCTTCGGAAAGTCCTTGCTGAGCTGCCCGAGATTTTCGAGCGTCGCGCCGCGCCAGCCGTAAATGGCCTGATCGTCGTCGCCCACCGCCGTGAACGCAGCGCGCTTGCCGGCCAGCAGTTTCACCAGTTCGTACTGGCAGGCGTTGGTGTCCTGATACTCGTCGATCAGCAGATAGCGCAGCTTGTTCTGCCAGCGGTCGCGCACCTGCTCGTTCTTCGCGAAGAGCTCGGCGGGCAGGCGGATCAGATCGTCGAAATCCACCGCCTGGTACGCGTGCAGCGTGGCCACGTAATTGCGGTAGACGATCGCGGCCTGATGCTCGTCCTCGTTCGCCGCAATCGCAATCGCCTGCTCGGGCATGATCATGCCATTCTTCCACAGCGAGATGATCGACTGGATCTTGCGGATGAAACCCTTGTCCGTCGAGCCGACCTGCTCCTGGATCATGCCGAAGCAGTCGTCCGAATCCATGATCGAGAACTGCGGCTTCAGGCCGACGTGTTCCGCCTCCTGCCGCAGAATCTGCACGCCGAGCGAGTGGAAGGTGCACACCGTCAACTGGTTGACGGGCACTTTGCGGCCTTCCTTGCCTGGCGTGGTGAGCGTCTTGCCTTCCAGCAGCTTGCCCACGCGCTCGCGCATTTCCAGCGCGGCCTTGTTCGTGAACGTGACGGCGGCGATGTGGCGCGGCTCGAAGCCCTTGGCCTCGATCAGGTGCGCGATTTTCTGCGTGATCACGCGCGTCTTGCCGCTGCCTGCGCCGGCGAGCACGAGACACGGACCGTCGAGATAACGGACCGCTTCATTTTGAGCGGGGTTCAGGCCTGCGGACATCGTCTGTGGATGGGTGATGCGGTTAAAGCGGCGGTTGAGGGCGCGGCGGCGCGAAACGCCGGCCGAAGGCCCGGGGGCATGCTGCGCGGCGCCGGCTGCCGGAACAGGCGCCCCGCGCGGTGCGCGGGGCGTGCCGGCCCGCTGTGCAATCGCGCGAGAGGAGCGATGTTAACACGGATGCGCGCCACCGTTGCCCGCGTCCCACGACGCTCACCCGGACCTCGACGACCCTGCCGGTCCGCCTCCCGGACATGCCACAATTGCAGTGTTGCGCGCCGCCGCCGCGGTGGCAAAGCGGCGCGCCGTTTTTTGCAGGAAGACAAGCATGTCCGCATCGCTGAAGATTGGATTGATGGGTTACGGTTTCGCCGGCGCGACCTTTCACGCGCCGGTAATCGCGCACTGCGGCCGCGCGAGCGTCGCGGCCATCGCCACGAGCCAGCCCGGGCGCGCGCTCGCCGACTATCCGCATACCAAGGTAGTGGCCGACCTCGACGCATTGCTGGCCCTCGACGAAATCGACTGCATCGTGATCGCCACGCCGAACGACACGCACTTCGAACTGGCGCGCCGCACGCTGGAAGCGGGCAAGCACGTGGTGGTCGACAAACCGGTCACGCTGAATGCCGCCGACGCGCGCACGCTCGCCAACATCGCGCTCGCCCGCGGCAAGCTCTTCATGCCGTTTCACAACCGTCGCTGGGACGGTGATTTTCTGACCGTGCGCGATCTGCTCGCGAGCGGCGAATTGGGACGGATCACGCAATACGAATCACATTTCGACCGTTTCCGGCCGGAGGTGCGGCAGCGCTGGCGCGAGGAAGCGTCGCGCGGCGGCGGCTTGCTGCTGGACCTCGGGCCGCATCTGGCCGACCAGGCGTTGGCGCTGTTCGGCACGCCGCAGAGCGTGCTGGCCACGGTGCGCACACATCGCGACGAGGCCAGCGCGCCGGACTACGTGCATATCCAGCTCGGCTACGGCGAGTTCGAAGTCGTGTTGCACGCCAGCGCGTTGACCGCCCTGGTCGCGCCGCGGTTCACGATTCACGGCACGCGCGGCAGCTACATGAAATACGGGCTCGACACACAGGAAGATCAGTTGAAGGCCGGCCTGCGGCCCGGCGACGAAGGCTTCGGCGCCGGCAATGCGGCAGGCGTGCTGCGCGTGCTGGAAGGCAATCAGGAAGTGGAGCGCGAGTTGCCGACGCGTAACGGAGATTACGTGGGCTTCTATATCGCCGTGGCCGACGCCATCCAGAACGGCGTGAAGTTCCCGGTCAGCGCGCAGGATGCCGTCGACGTAATGACAATTATCGAGCTCGCCGCCCGCAGTTCGGAAGAAGGCGTCCGGCTGCCGTTTGAACGGGTTCGCTGACCCGCTTGCCTGCGTGCCGGTACGGCTTGCGTACCTAAAACAGTACTCGCCGCCCGCGCCGCGCAGGCCGCAATCTAACAAGCCCGAAAGGAATCTAACAAGCCCGAAAGGAACATAACGTTACAAATAAGGCCGCGCTCCCGGTCAGCGTGGTCCGGCAGTCAGCCGTTGCTTTCCGAGTAACAACACAAACGACAACGACTTCCGGAGAGTTCATGCCCCGTTCCATCCGCGCGCTTGCCGCGTGCGCCCTGCTCAGTTCCCTCGCCGCCTGCGTGGTGGCGCCTCAACCCGCGCCGGCCCCGCGCCCCAATCCGCAACAGATCGCGGATCAGCGCCTGCATCAGGTCGACGGCCGCATCGATAATCTCGGCCGCCGTATCGATAACCGCGTGAATCAGGGTTATTACCCGCCCCCGCAAGGCGGCGCGCTGCATCATCGCCTTGACGTGATCCGTCAGGAAGCGCACGACATGGCCGCGCAACACGGCGGCGGCCTGTCCAGCGAAGAACAGCGCGTGCTGAATCAGGAACTGGACAACGCGGCACACGCCATCGGCGAATAAGGCGAACGGGTTTGGCAGTCCCAGCGGGCGGTGCGCAGATAGCGCGCCGCCCGTCGACGCTTGCCGCCACGGCTATCCGCGCGCACGGAGCTACTTCACCGTGCGGGTTTTCAGGGAAGCGAAGACCTGCATGTATTCTGAACGGCCGGTGGCGACCGCCGCCATTTTCAGCGCATCCAGCATGATCAGCTGCTCGCCGATCCGGTCGGCTCCCGGATAATTCAGCGGCAAACACATGGGGTTGAAAGACTTCACGCGCCACTGTGGTTCGGTCGCCAGAATCAGGGAAAGAAGCCGCTCGATCACAAAAACCTTGACGGCCGTTGGGCCGCTGCTGTGGTTGGTCGTCTGGTTGAGCGCCTGGGCGAAAGGCGTATTGCTCTGTTCCGCGATCTGGAAGATCCGTTCGGCCTTGCTGAGCCAGTGCCGCCAGAATGGCGGCTTAGCCAGAAAATAATTGCAGAACACGGTGTTGGTCGAATCCATCACGAGCGTATCGAGGTCGATGCCCGGTACGAGCAGCCGCGCACTCTCCACGAACGCTGGCCACACTTCCGAGTGGGAGTCGGCGCCCTGCAGGAAGATGTTCGGAAATAACGCAGCGGCATCGAAAAACGGCGAGAAGGTCACGATGTCGGGCGCGGCGTCGGCGGAATCGTTCAGAAACTGATGGACGTCTGCTGCCATGAGTCCCGTTTTCGATCGGAATTTCGGCGACAGGAAGCCGTAATACGTGTCACTGTCCAACGGCTCGTCGATCAGATAATTTCTGATCGGCCAGTACTCGCACCAGTCCGGCCGCCGATTGGAGTTATTCAGTGGAATGAACCCGGCGTCGAGATTTCTGCGGGTCTGTTCTGAATAAAAAATTTGATATATGCGGGCTTTCTGCATCGTTACGAGACAATTCTGATGGCGAGATCAGTTTAGCGAAGCACCTACCGCAATCGTCTCGGCCAATTCTGAAATAGCGATGCGGGTTATTTGACAAGGACTAAGGGCTCGCGTACATTCGCCGTACGCGTCGGGAGAGCGTGCTGGCCGCAGAAAACCGTAGGCCGCGCCGCCGAAGGGGCACACCCGCAAACTCTCAGGCAAAAGGACCGACCGCGTCGAAAAACCCGCGTTGAGGCAACATCAAGGCACCGGTTTTTCGCACTCTGGAGAGCGGCAGTAGCCGTCTGCATCGTTCAATCGAGCAGATTGGCAGGCTGCCCACCGAAGGGGCGCGCGTTTCACCGTGGCGGACTCACGTTCTCACGGCAACGCAATCTCTCAGGTATCGAGGACAGAGGGGCCATGCAACGCATCGCTCGCAGCCGTCAGGCCGCGAGGCGTAGCGCCGCATGGCCTTTTTTGTTTCGCGAGATGCCCGAGGCCCCATGACCGAACTCAAACACACCCCGCTCAACGCCACCCACCGTGCGCTCAATGCCCGCATGGTCGATTTCGGCGGCTGGGACATGCCCGTCAACTACGGCTCGCAGATCGACGAACATCGCGCCGTGCGCACCGACGCCGGCATGTTCGACGTCTCGCACATGTGCGTGGTCGATTTCACCGGCGAGCGCGTACGCGCCTTCTTCGAATATGCGCTGGCCAATAACGTCGCCAAGCTGCAAACGCCCGGCCGCGCGCTGTACTCCTGCCTGCTGAACCCGAACGGCGGCGTGATCGACGACCTGATCGTTTATTACTTCGGCGAAGATCACTTCCGCGTGGTCGTCAACGCCGGCACCGCCGACAAGGACATCGCCTGGTTCGGCCAGCTCAACGCCGAAGGCGGCTTCGGCCTGACCATCACGCCGCGCCGAGACTACGCGATCGTCGCCGTGCAAGGCCCGAACGCTCGCGAAAAAGTCTGGCAAACCGTGCCGGCTACGCGCGCCGCCACCGAGGCGTTGAAGCCGTTCAACGCCGCCCGTATCGCAGACACGCCGTTCGGCGAATTGACCGTTGCCCGCACCGGCTACACCGGCGAAGACGGCTTCGAAATCATCGTGCCGGCGGATCACGTGGAAGCGCTGTGGAACGCGCTGCGCGCGCAAGGTGTGCGCCCGGCCGGCCTCGGCGCGCGCGACACGTTGCGCCTCGAAGCCGGCATGAACCTGTACGGCCAGGACATGGACGACAATGTCTCGCCGCTCGACGCCGGCCTCGCCTGGACAGTCGACCTCACCTCGCCGCGCGACTTCGTCGGCAAGAGCAAGCTGGAGGCGGGCGGTTCCCAAGCCGCGTTCGTCGGCCTGATCCTGCTGAAGGAAAACGGCAAGGCGGCAGGCGTGCTGCGTGCTCATCAGAAAGTCGTCACACCGCAAGGCGAAGGCGAAATCACCAGCGGCACTTTTTCCCCGACCATGCAGGAATCGATCGCCTTTGCGCGCGTGCCGAAAGGCGTGCAGCCGGGCGACACCGTTCACGTTCAGATTCGTGACAAAAACGTTCCCGCAAGCGTGGTAAAACTGCCGTTCGTGCGCAATGGCAAAGTGCTCGCGGTTTAAGCAAACCGGCGCGTGCGTAGTCCACTTTAAGTTATCCCCGAATCACACCGCATAGGAGCATCCGATGAGCATCCCGGCCGATCTGAAATACACCGAATCGCACGAGTGGGTCCGCACCGAAGCGGACGGCACACTGACGGTCGGCATCACCGACCACGCGCAGGAAGCGCTCGGCGATATCGTCTTCTTCGAAGTCCAGGAACTGGGCAAGACCGTGAGCGCGGGCGACACCGTCGCCGTGATCGAATCGGTCAAGGCCGCTTCCGATATCTACGCGCCGGTTTCGGGCGAGATCATCGAAGCGAACAGCGCCGTGGCCGATACGCCTGATCTGGTCAACAGCACACCGTACGAAAGCTGGCTCTTCAAGATCAAGCCGGCCGCGGACGCCGCGCTGGACCGTCTGATCGACGCCGACGCATACAGCAAGTCGATCGGCGCCTGATTCACCATTCGTTAAAGTCAAACCGTCAGGTGCGGCGGCCGTCAGGCATGGCGCGCCGCACCGCCAGGAACACCCATGAAGCTCGAACACCCGGATCGTCTGATGAACCGCACTCCTCTCTCGCTCGCCGCGCTCGAAGTGCATGACGCCTTCGCCGAACGGCACATCGGCCCGGATTCGGCCGACCAGCAAGCGATGCTCGAAGCCCTCGGCTTCGCGTCGCGCGCCGCGCTGATCGACGCCGTCATTCCGAAGACGATCCGCCGCACCGAACCGCTGCCGCTCGGCCCCTTCGCGCAACCGAAAAGCGAAGCCGAAGCGCTCGCCACGCTGCGCGAGCTCGCGGACAGGAACCAGGTGTTCCGCTCGTACATCGGCCAGGGCTATTACAACGCGCACACGCCGACGGTGATCCTGCGTAACGTGCTGGAAAATCCGGCGTGGTACACCGCGTACACGCCGTACCAGCCAGAAATTTCGCAAGGCCGTCTGGAAGCGCTACTGAACTTCCAGCAGATGATCGTCGACCTGACGGGTCTGGCGATCTCGAATGCGTCGCTGCTCGACGAAGCCACGGCCGCGGCCGAGGCGATGACGCTGCTGCAACGCATCGGCAAGCCGAAGTCGAACGTGTTCTATGTGGCCGACGACGTGCTGCCGCAAACCATCGAAGTGGTGAAGACGCGCGCCACGCCGGTGGGCATTGAAGTGAAAGTGGGCCCGGCTGCGGACGCGGCGAACGCGAACGCGTTCGGCGTACTGCTGCAATACCCGGGCGTGAACGGCGACGTGCGCGACTACCGCGCCCTGGCCGAAGCGATCCACGCCGCGGGCGGCCACGTGGTGGTCGCCGCCGACCTGCTCGCGCTGACCGTCCTCACGCCGCCGGGCGAATGGGGCGCGGACGTGGCCGTCGGCAACACGCAGCGCTTCGGCGTGCCGGTCGGCTTCGGCGGCCCGCATGCGGCTTACCTCGCCGTGCGCGACGAATTCAAGCGCCAGATGCCGGGCCGCCTCGTCGGCGTGACCGTCGACGCGCAAGGCAACCCCGCGCTGCGTCTCGCGCTGCAAACGCGCGAACAGCATATCCGCCGCGAGAAGGCCACCTCGAACGTATGTACCGCGCAAGCATTGCTCGCGATCATGGCCAGCATGTACGCCGTGTATCACGGCCCGCACGGCCTGAAAACGATCGCGCTGCGCGTGAACCGGATCGCCGCGCTGCTGGCAGAAGGTGCGAAGCAACTCGGCTACACGCTCGTCAACGAAACGTTCTTCGACACGCTCACATTCGAAACCGGCGCGCGCACGCAAGCGCTGCATGACGCCGCGCTTGCGAAGCGCATCAACCTGCGCCGCGTGAGCGACACGCAAGTGGGCCTGTCGGTCGACGAAACCACCACGCGCCGCGATCTGGCCGATCTGCTCGAAGTGTTCGCACAAGCCGCGGGCGCCAAAATCGTGCCGCAAGTGGACGCGCTCGACTCGACCATCGCCGCATCGGATACGGCATCGGTGCCGCCCGCGCTCGAGCGCACCAGCGCGTATCTCACGCACCACGTATTCAACCGCCATCATTCGGAAACGGAAATGCTGCGCTATCTGCGCAGCCTGTCGGACAAAGACCTCGCGCTCGACCGCTCGATGATCCCGCTCGGCTCGTGCACGATGAAGCTGAACGCGACCTCGGAAATGCTGCCGGTCACGTGGCCTGAATTCGGCCAGATCCATCCGTTCGCGCCGGCCGAGCAAACCGTCGGCTATCGCGAAATGATCGATCAGCTCGAAGCGATGCTGGTCGCGGCCACCGGCTACGCTGCCGTGTCGCTGCAACCGAATGCCGGCTCGCAAGGCGAGTACGCGGGCCTGTTGATCATTCACGCGTATCACGCGTCGCGTGGCGAAGCGCATCGCAATGTCTGCCTGATTCCCGCTTCGGCGCACGGCACGAACCCGGCCTCGGCACACATGGCCGGCATGCAGGTGATCGTGGTGGCGTGCGACGCGCAAGGCAACGTCGATATCGAAGACCTGAAGAAAAAGGCCGAACAGCACGCCGACAAACTCGCGGCGATCATGATCACGTATCCTTCCACGCACGGCGTGTTCGAGCAGAACGTGCGCGAAATCTGCGAGATCGTGCATGCGCACGGCGGTCAGGTCTACGTGGACGGCGCGAACATGAACGCGATGGTCGGCCTCACTGCGCCGGGCCAGTTCGGCGGCGACGTGTCGCACCTGAATCTGCACAAGACGTTCTGCATTCCGCACGGCGGCGGCGGACCGGGCGTCGGTCCGGTCGCGGTCGGCGCGCATCTCGCGCAGTTCCTGCCGAATCAGATCTCGTCGGGCTACGAACGCGCGCCGAACGGTATCGGCGCCGTGTCGGGCGCACCGTACGGCTCGGCGTCTATCCTGCCGATCTCGTGGATGTATATCGCGATGATGGGCGCGAAGAACCTCACCGCCGCGACCGAAACCGCGATCCTCAACGCGAACTACGTCGCGAAGAAACTCGCGCCGCACTATCCGGTGCTGTATTCGGGCCCGGGCGGACTGGTCGCGCACGAGTGCATTCTCGACCTGCGCCCGATCAAGGAAACCAGCGGCATTACCGTCGACGACGTCGCCAAGCGTCTCGCCGACTACGGCTTCCATGCGCCGACCATGAGCTTCCCGGTGCCGGGCACGCTGATGGTCGAGCCGACCGAATCGGAATCGAAGGAAGAACTCGACCGTTTCATCGAAGCGATGATCGCGATCCGCGAGGAAATCCGCGCAGTCGAAGAAGGCCGCTCGGACCGCGAGGACAATCCGCTGAAGCATGCACCGCATACGGCGGCGGTGGTCATCGCGAATGACTGGAAGCATGCGTATGCGCGCGAAACCGCGGCGTATCCGCTGCCCACGCTGATCGCGAAAAAATACTGGCCGCCGGTCGGCCGCGCGGACAACGTGTACGGCGACCGCAATCTGTTCTGCTCCTGCGTGCCGATCGCCGATTACGAGTAAGCGCGATCGCCGCCGCGCATCGCCCGCTGTCTCGAAAAGAGGCGGCAAGGCGGTGCGCGGTTCTCTCCTGAGTTCTCTGTCGCTCCTGGCCGCAAACGGCTAACATCACACACCGAATCAGCCTAACGAGGAGTTTCGCATGGCGCGAAAGGTGCGATTGATGCAAAGCCCGACCGGAGCAAGGCGGGCCCGGACGTGGCGACAGGCCTGCACACTGATGTTGGCTGGCGCGGCCGTGCTGCTGCCGCTGCGGCAAGCGCAGGCCGCAATGAATTTTTGTGCGGCGCCCGCACTGCAAACCAGCGAACGCACGAACGCCGATCCCGGCGTGAAAGCACTGGTCAGCAACGTGCAGGCCCATCTGAACGATCAGCCGCATGCGCTGGCGAAACTGCATACCGAAGGCACGCTGCCGCACGAAGGCATTTACGACCAGAGCGTGGAAGCAGAGAAAGATCTCGATCTGTTGCGCGACGCCGCGCTCGCCTGGCGCGCCACCAGCGACGACCGGTATCTCAAGCTCGTCGACCGCCTGCTGTTCGCGTGGGTCACTACGTATCAACCGAGCTTCAATCCGATCGACGAAACCCGTTTCGAAGGGCTGATTCTCGCGTACGACATGACCGCGAGCGCGTTGCCGGTGAAAACGCGCAATGCGTCGATGGCGTTCCTCACCAAACTCGCGAACGGCTACATCGGCCAGATCGACGCGCAGCCGCGGCCGCTCAAAGGCACGTTCAGAAACAACTGGCAGAGCCATCGGGTCAAACTGATCGCGATGGCCGCGTTCACGCTCGATAACCGCAAGATGATCACCGCGGCGCAGCGCCTGTTCGTCGAGCATATCGGCGACAACATCGAGCCGGATGGTTCGACTATCGATTTCAGCGAGCGCGACGCGCTGCATTACGTCACCTACGATCTGCAGCCGCTCGTGACAGCCGCGCTCGCCGCGCGCCGCCATAACCGCAACTGGCTGCCGGAGAAAGGCACGGACGGCGCCTCGCTGGAAGCCGCGCTGAACTGGCTGGCGCCGTACGCAGCCGGCAACAAGACCCACGAAGAATTCGTGCATTCGAGCGTTCCGTTCGACGCAAAACGTCGCGAGGCTGGCTTGCCCGGCTATTCGGGTCAGTGGGACCCGAAGAACGCGACGGAACTGTTTCATCTGGCGGCGCGCCTCGACGGGCGCTATACGCCGATCGCGCTGCAGCTCGCACCCACGCCGCCTGCCTGGCTCGCCGTGTGTTTGCCGCTGCCGGCGCGATGAACCAACTATCTATAAGCAGGGAGCAGTAAATGGCAGTCAGCGTGTTCGACCTCTTCAAAATCGGCATTGGTCCGTCCAGTTCGCATACGGTCGGGCCGATGCGCGCGGCGCTGATGTTCGCTCAAGGGCTCGAACGCGATGGGCTGCTCACTGCGACCGCATCGGTGAAGGTGGAGCTGTATGGCTCGCTCGGCGCGACGGGCAAGGGGCACGGTACCGATCGCGGTGTGATGCTTGGCCTGATGGGCGACGCACCCGACACCGTGAATCCGGACACGATCGCCGAGCGGCTGGAAGGCGTGCGCGTGTCCCGCAAGCTGGCGCTGCTCGGCGCGCATGACGTGCCATTCGTGCAGAAAGATCAGATTGCGTTCTATCGTCAGGCGCTGCCCGAGCATCCGAACGGTCTCAAGCTGCGCGCTTACGACGCGCAGGGTGAGACATTGCGCGAGTCGACCTATCTGTCGGTGGGCGGCGGTTTCGTGGTGACGGCGGGCGCGCCGAACACGAAGGTGCTGAGCGCCGTCGATCAATTGCCGCACTCGTTTCGCAGCGGCAACGAGTTGCTTGCGCTGTGCGAATCGACCGACAAGAGCATCGCCCAGTTGATGTGGGAAAACGAGCGCGTCTGGCACACGGAAGAAGAAACGCGCTCCGGCCTGCTGAAAATCTGGGACGTGATGCAATCGTGTGTCGCACGCGGTTGCGGCATCAACAATCCGGACGCCGACGGCAACCTGCCCGGCCCGTTCCAGGTGAAGCGCCGTGCGCCGCAGTTGTATCGCGCGCTGTCGGGCAATCCTGAACTGGCGCTGCGCGATCCGCTTTCAATGGTCGACTGGATCAATCTCTACGCGATCGCCGTCAACGAAGAAAACGCCGCCGGCGGCCGCGTGGTCACGGCGCCGACCAACGGCGCGGCCGGCATCATCCCGGCAGTGCTGCATTACTACACGCGCTTCATGCCGGGCTCGAATCAGCAGGGCGTGATCGACTTCCTGATGACCGCTGCGGCCATCGGCATTCTGTACAAGCTGAACGCGTCGATCTCCGGTGCCGAAGTGGGCTGCCAGGGTGAAGTGGGCGTTGCCTGTTCGATGGCGGCGGGCGCGCTCGCCGCTGTCATGGGCGGCACGCCGCGGCAGGTCGAGAACGCTGCGGAAATCGGCATGGAACACAACCTCGGTCTGACGTGCGACCCGGTCGGCGGCATGGTGCAGATTCCGTGCATCGAGCGCAATGCGATGGCGTCGGTGAAGGCGGTCAATGCGGCGCGCATGGCCTTGCGCGGCGATGGCAGCCACTACGTGTCGCTCGATTCGGTGATCAAGACCATGCGCGAAACCGGCGCGGATATGAAGACCAAGTACAAGGAAACGTCGCGCGGCGGGTTGGCGGTGAATATCGTGGAGTGTTGAGTTGTGCGCTGTGGGCTTTATGACCGATGACGACGCGGGCTATGAGGCCCGCGTTTTTATTTGCGCGCCGCGTTATGCGCGAGCGCCACGGTTGCGCCGCGCCGTGACAGCGCGGGCGCTGCCGGCGTAAGCTGTCGGAGCGCCCCATCGGCCAGCGTCCGGTCGAGGCTTGCATTCTCACATCGCACTCATGCACTGCCTGGAGGCTTCATCGCAATGTCGCAGCCGAATGCTCCCGTTTCTGTTTCCGGCTCCGCCGCCGCTCAAACCACCGGCGCGCGTCTCGTCGTCGATGCTTTGCTGACGCACGGTGTCGAGCGTGTTTTCTGTGTGCCGGGCGAAAGTTTTCTCGCCGTGCTCGATTCGCTGCACGATGAAACCGAACGCATCCAGACCATCGTTTGTCGTCATGAAGCGGCTGCGGCGAATATGGCGGAAGCCGTCGGCAAATTGACCGGCCGGCCAGGCGTGGCGATCGTCACACGCGGACCGGGTGCCACGCATGCGTCGATCGGCGTACACACCGCGTTTCAGGATTCCACGCCGATGATTTTGCTGATCGGCCAATGCGCACGCGAGCATCTCGACCGCGAGGCTTTCCAGGAAATCGACTACCGGCGCATGTTCGGTCAGATGGCGAAGTGGGTCGCGCAGATCGACGATCCCAAACGCATTCCCGAATATCTGAGCCACGCGTTTCACACGGCGACATCCGGACGGCCTGGACCCGTCGTGCTGTCGTTGCCGGAAGACGTGTTGAGCGACGCGTGCAACGCCGTGGCCGGCGCGCCCGCGTATCAGCGCGTCGCGGCGTCGCCTTCGACGGCGCAGATCGAGAAGTTGCGCGGGTTGCTCGAAGGCGCGCAACGGCCAATGGTGATCGCGGGCGGCAGCGGCTGGACGCCTGCTGCGTGCGCGGACTTTCAACGCTTCGTCGAGAACTGGCAACTGCCGGTTGGCCTCGCGTTCCGCTTTCAGGACACGCTCGACAACGAGCATCCGAACTATGCCGGCGACGTCGGCCTTGGTATCAATCCGGCGCTGACGCAACGTATCCGCGAAGCCGACCTGTTGCTCGCAATCGGGCCTCGCCTGGGCGAAGCGACCACCAACGGCTATACGCTGCTCGACATCCCGAAAACGAAGCAGACGCTCGTGCATGTGCATCAAGGCGCGGAGGAATTGGGACGCGTGTATGCGGCGGATCTGCCGATCGTCTCCGGTATGCCAGAACTGGCGGCAATGCTTGCGGAGTTGGAGCCTTCGTCCGAGCAACTTGCCTGGTCTGGGGCCGCGAGCGAGGCGCATCGCGCGTATCTCGACTGGCGCAAACCGCGTCGCATTCCGGGCGACGTGCAGATGGGCGAAGTGATCCAGCAGTTGCGCGCGCACCTACCGGATGACGCGATTCTCACCAACGGCGCGGGTAATTATGCGACGTGGCTGCATCGGCACTTCTCCTATCGCCATTACCGTTCGCAACTCGCGCCGACGAGCGGCGCGATGGGTTATGGCGTGCCGGCGGCGATCGCGGCGAAGTCGATGTATCCGCAACGCGCGGTCGTGGCGCTGGCCGGCGACGGCTGCTTCATGATGTCTGCGCAAGAACTCGCGACGGCGATGCAGTACGACCTGCACGTGCTATTCATCGTGCTGAATAACAGCCAGTTCGGGACGATCCGGATGCATCAGGAGCGGCATTATCCGGACCGCGTGCACGGCACCGGACTCACGAATCCGGACTTCGCGGCGTTCGCGCGTTCGTTCGGCGCGCATGGTGAGACGGTGGAGCGGACCGAGGATTTTCTGCCTGCGCTGAAGCGTTCGATCGAGGCGAAGCGTGCGGCGGTGATCGAGATCCGCATGCCGCAGGAAGCGAGCACGCCGGGGGCGACGCTGGAACAGATTCGCGAGCAGGGGAGGAAGATGCGCGGGGAGTAAACGGGTCGTCGTGTGATTGCCAGATGTAGTGAGGCGGCAAACAAAAAGCCCTGCGGTTAGAGAACCGCAGGGCTTTTTTGCGCCGGACGCCACGTCATATCATCACGCGACAACCGCATACTCGAGCAGAAAACCTGATTACTTTCCACCCACGCTTTGCAGCGTCGTCCACTTGCCGTCGACAACCTTGTACAGCGTGATGCCGCCGTTCTTCAGATCACCCTTGCTGTCGTACGCGAGATTCGCGGACGTCACTGCCGGCATCGAGGTCTTCGCGAGCATCGGCAGGTACTTGGCCGGATCGGTCGAGTTCGCCTTCTTCATTGCGTCGAACATGGCCATTGCGCCGTCGTAAGCGTACGGCGAGTACGTTTGCACGTCTTCGTTGAAACGCTTCTTGTACTTCGCGACATAGTCCTTGCCGCCCGGCATTTCTTCCAGCGGCAGGCCGGCGAGCGATGCCACCGTACCGTTCGCCGCGTCACCCGCGATCTGGATGAACGTCGGCGTGTGGACCATTTCGCCGCCCATCAGCGGCGCCTTGATGCCCAGTGCCTTCATCTGCTTGACCATCGGTGCCGCTTGCGAATCCGCGCCGCCGTAATAGATCAGGTCCGGTTGAACAGCCTTCAGCTTGGTCAGGATCGACTTGAAGTCGACTGCCTTGTCGTTCGTGTATTCACGATCGACGATCTGGCCGCCCGCCGCCTTCGCCGCCTTTTCGAACTGATCGGCCAAACCCTGGCCGTAGGCCGTGCGGTCGTCGACGATCACGATCTTCTTCATGCCCAGGGTCTTCACCGCGAACGTGCCGGCAACCGAACCTTGCTGCGTGTCGGACGTCATCATACGGAACGTGGTCTTGAAACCTTGTTGCGTGTATTCCGGCGCCGTCGCCATTGCGATTTCGGGGATGCCCGCGTTCGCGTAAATGCGCGAAGCCGGGATCGTGGTGCCTGAGTTGAAGTGGCCGAGCATGCCCTTGATGCCGTCATCCACCAGCTTTTGCGCAACGGTCGTGCCGGTGCGCGGGTCGGCCTGGTCGTCGGCCGAATCCAGCACGAAGCGAACCTGCTTGCCGCCGATCACCGGCTTGGTCGCGTTCATGTCTTCCACTGCCAGCGTGATGCCGTTCTGGAAGTCCTTGCCGTAGTGCGCCTGCGCGCCAGTCATCGGGCCGGCAAAGCCGATTTTCACATCTTCCGCCGATTGAGCATTGGCCGTCCCCGCCAGCGACATCGCTGCAACCAGTGCAGCGCCTGCCAGCTGTTTCATCTTGTGTTGCATAGCTTCTCCTTGGTACCAGGTGTGGATGGAGCGGTTTCGGGGTCGCCGTACCGCTTCCGTTTTTTTGAGTGATCAGAGAGGTTCGCTCAACCGATCGTCATCAAATTCGCATTACCGCCTGCAGCTGCCGTATTGACGCTGACCGAGCGTTCCGTCAACAGACGCTCGAGCGCGTAGTCCTCGTCGCCGCTTTCCAGCGCGCGTGCCGCGACGCCCTGTACCGACACGATCGGGCCTGGACGCTTCGCGACTTCCTTCACCAGCGCCAGCAGTTCGTCGCTATCGCCTTCGAACAGCACGGCGTCGAACGGCGTATCGGCACTCTTCTTCACGCTTGCGTGCGACTTCAGCGAGGCGGGCAACTGCGACACCAATTGTTCCCCAGCCGCGCCTTCGAACAACGCGCGATTTCCCGTAGCCAGCGCCGCGGCAAACTGCACGCGCGCACCGCTCGCCGTCGACGCGATACACAGCACCGTGCCGCGCGCGCCCAGCGTGTACGTGTTGCGCTCGCCGGTCGGTCCCGACAATACCGCCGTGGCGCCCGCCGGCACATGCGACAGATAGCCGTCGCAGCGCGCGGCCAGTTGCGGCTCGCGTTCGGTAATCAGCCAGTCGCGGTAAGCCGTCAATACAGCGGACGGATTGTCGCCGTTTTCGGCCGCGCGCGGAACATCCACGACCAAAGCCCGCGCAAGCGACTTCGGCAAACCGGCCGGACGCGTGGCGAGGAGCCGCTGCAGATAGAGCGCGCCGCCCGCTTTCGGACCCGTGCCCGACAAACCTTCGCCACCGAACGGCTGCACGCCGACCACAGCGCCGATCACGTTCCGGTTCACGTAGATGTTGCCCACGTGCGCGCGGCTGATCACATGCGCGATCGTTTCGTCGATACGCGTATGGATGCCGAGCGTCAGGCCATAGCCGGTCGCGCGGATCTGCTCCAGCAGTTTGTCCAGCTGGCTGCGGCGGTAGCGCACCACGTGCAGCACCGGGCCGAACACTTCACGCTTCAGTTCGTCGATGCTGTCGAGTTCGATCAACGTCGGCGGCACGAAGGTGCCTTGCGCGCAACCGTCCGGCATCGGCAGCTGCTCGACCTTGCGGCCCTTCTCGCGCATCGCCGCGACGTGCGCGTCGATACCGCGCTTCGCGTCGAGGTCGATCACCGGGCCGACGTCGACCGACAGACGGTCCGGATTGCCCACGGCCAGTTCGCGCATCGCGCCGGTCAGCATTTCCAGCGTGCGGTCCGCGACATCGTCCTGCAGACAAAGAACGCGCAGCGCGGAACACCGTTGACCGGCGGAGTCGAACGACGATTGCAGCACGTCCGCCACCACCTGTTCGGCAAGCGCCGACGAGTCGACGATCATCGCGTTCTGGCCGCCCGTTTCGGCGATCAGCGGAATCGGCTTGCCATCCGGATCGAGTCGGCTCGACAGCGTCTTGTTGATGAGGCGTGCGACTTCGGTCGAGCCGGTGAACATCACCGCGCGGGTGCGCGGATCGGCCACCAATGCGGCGCCGACCGTTTCACCGTTGCCCGGCAGCAGTTGCACCGCGCCCGCCGGCACGCCGGCTTCGCGTAGAATGCGCACGGCTTGCGCGGCGATCAGCGGCGTCTGTTCGGCCGGCTTCGCGAGCACGGTGTTGCCGGCGGCGAGCGCCGCGGCCACCTGGCCCATGAAAATCGCCAGCGGGAAATTCCACGGGCTGATACAGACCACCGGGCCGAGCGGACGATGCGTGTCGTTGGAGAACTCCTCGCGAATCTGCGTGGAGTAGTAACGCAGGAAGTCGATCGCTTCGCGAATTTCCGCGACGGCGTTGGCCAGCGACTTGCCGGCTTCACGCACCACGAGGCCCATCAGCGTATGCATCTGCGCTTCGAGCAGATCGGCGGCACGCGCGAGGCAATCGGCGCGCGCATCGACCGGCGTGGCTTGCCAGATCGGCGCGGCGGCCACCGCGTGCGCCAAAGCGGCGCTCACGTGCTCCGGCGTCGTTTCCACGACCGTGCCGACGAGGTCGCGATGATCGGCCGGATTGCGCACGTCGCGCGCGAGGCCCACGGCGATCTCGTTGTCTTCGAGCATCGGCGCGGCGCGCCACGGATGATGCGCGCTCGCCAGCAACGCCGACGACAGCGACGCCAGGCGATGCTCGTTCGACAGGTCGAGACCCATCGAGTTGAGGCGTTCCGAACCGTACAGATTGCGCGGCAGCGGAATCTTCGCGTGCGGCGCGCCGAGCGGGACGATCTTCGAGGCTTCATCGACCGGATCGGCGATCAGGTCCTTGATCGCGACGGTTTCATCGGCAATACGATTCACGAACGACGTGTTCGCGCCGTTTTCCAGCAGACGGCGCACGAGATAGGCAAGCAGCGTTTCATGCGTGCCGACCGGCGCGTACACCCGGCACGGACGGTTCAGCTTGTCGCGGCCGGTGACTTCTTCGTACAGCGGTTCGCCCATGCCGTGCAGGCACTGGAACTCGTACTGGCCGGGGTAATAGTTGTTGCCCGCGAGGTGATAGATCGCCGACAGCGTGTGCGCGTTGTGCGTGGCGAATTGCGGGTAGACCGCGTCGGGCGCGCTGAGCAGTTTCTTCGCGCAGGCGAGATACGACACGTCTGTGTAGATCTTGCGCGTGTAGACCGGATAGCCTTCGAGGCCGTCCACTTGCGCGCGCTTGATTTCGGTGTCCCAGTACGCGCCCTTCACGAGGCGCACCATGATGCGGTGACGGCTGCGGCGCGCCAGATCGATCAGGTATTCGATCACGAACGGGCAGCGCTTCTGATACGCCTGCACCACGAAGCCGATGCCGTTCCAGCCGGCCAGCTCCGGATCGAAGCACAGCGCTTCGAGCAGATCGAGCGAGATTTCGAGGCGGTCGGCTTCTTCCGCGTCGATGTTCAGGCCGATGTCGTAGCGGCGCGCGAGGATTGCCAGCGAGCGCACGCGCGGCAGCAGTTCGCTCATGGTGCGTTCCTGCTGCGAACGCGAGTAGCGTGCGTGCAGCGCGGAGAGCTTGATCGAAATGCCCGGGCCTTCGTAGATGCCACGGCCGCCGGCAGCCTTGCCGATCGCGTGGATCGCCTGTTCGTACGACGCGTAGTAGCGCTGCGCGTCGGCTTCGGTGGTGGCCGCTTCGCCGAGCATGTCGTACGAGTAGCGGAAGCCGCGGGCTTCGTACTTGCGGCTGTTGGCGAGCGCCTCGGAGATGTTCTCACCCGTGACGAACTGCTCGCCCATCAGGCGCATTGCCATATCCACGCCCTTGCGGATCAGCGGCTCGCCGCCCTTGCCGATCAGACGCGTGAGCGCCGACGAGAGGCTCGTCTCGCTGTTGGTCGTCACCAGCTTGCCGGTGATCATCAAGCCCCAGGTCGCGGCGTTGACGAACATCGACGGCGCCTGGCCCATGTGCGATTTCCAGTCGCCCTTGCTGATCTTGTCGCGGATCAGCGCGTCGCGCGTGGCGCGGTCGGGAATGCGCAGCAGCGCTTCGGCGAGACACATCAGCGCCACGCCTTCCTGGCTCGACAGCGAGAACTCGTGGATCAGACCTTCGACGCCACCGCCCTTGCTCTTCGTGCGCAGCGTTTCGACGAGCTTGCCGGCCATCGTCTGCACGTCGCCCGCGAGGTTGGCCGGCAAACGCGCCTGACCGAGCAGGAACGGCAAACACTCCGGCTCAGGACGACGGTAAGCGGCCGTGATCGCGGCGCGCAGCACCGATTGCGGTTGCACGTTTTGCGCGAAATCGAGGAACGGGTGCGACCCACCGTCTTCCTCGTGTTCGACCGCGGCGCCCTCGGTCAGATCGGCCGAGCCCGCCACACCCGACAGCTCGGGCGGCAATTGACCGTGCTCGATCTTTTCGAGGTACGCGAAGATGGCCTGCTTGATGAGCCAGTGCGGAGTGCGTTCGAGACGGGTAGCGGCATCTTTCAGCCGGGAACGCAAGAGGTCGTCGACCTTGACGCCAAGGGTGGTGCTAGCCATGTTTCCTTCTTCGGATACCAGACAGATACGCTGGCAAAAGACTAAAAGTTGGGCGAATCGTACGCCTCCCAATAAAAAGGTGCAACCATGTCGGATGCATGGTTGCACCCTGCCCGAAGCCTTGCGCGACGGGGGTTTGCGCGTTATCGCGCTGCACGGGGAGACGGTGGTTGCGATCAGTACTTTCCCTGGCGTGATTCTTTTTGCATTTACCCTTATCAGAACGGGTCAGCGCGCCGTTATACGGAACATAGTGGCGCGCGGCCTCCCTGGCACGCACAAAAAGCACGGTACGGGGTTTTAGAGGACAGGCGAAATGGAAAAATGGCTGGTGGTATTAGGCATCTGGGCGATGTGCGCGACTTGCGCGGTGCTGTTCATCCGCGGCGCGACGAGTGGCCCCGGCCGGCGTGAGCCCGTCAAGGAACGCACGCCGGCGGCGTCGCGCGCATCGGCGGGCGACGCGCGGACTGCTTTGAACGATTGAATGGCGGTGTCCGGCGTGTCGTGCCGGCGTGAGCGACGCCGGTCTTCGGTTGACTCGCTCCAGTTGACCCTCCAGCGGGAAGACGCGCGCGAAGCCCGGCTTGAAGCCGCGGCGACGCACAGGCAAACGTCAGTGCCGAAGGATCGGCTCGAACTGCGGGCAGGCGTCGCCCGGTGAAACGAGCTGGTCGTGCAGCCGGCAGAGCCGGCTGTCCGCCACGCTCGCGCCAAATGCCGAACCGAATATCGCGAGGCCAGGAATGCTCTGCTCCAACGAATCCCGACTCTCGGCGCGATACCGGCAGCCTGCGCAGCACGGCGCGCACGCTGCCTCGCGTGCGTCGGCCGTACTGGCAGTGCGGCGCGCGCCGCTTGTCACGAGCCCTGCCCCAAGCTATTCCAGTACGGTGCGAACACGTGCGCGGACAGCGCGTAGCCGATGGCGATATTGACCACCACGCCCGCCGTAAAGGCGAGGAACGGCTTCAGGCCGGTGGCGGTCAGCGAGCGCAGGCGCGTAGTCAGTCCGATGCTCAGGAAACAGAACGTGAACGCCCAGGTGCGCAACGCGGTGATCGGCGCGACGAATTCAGGCGTCACGACCTTGCGGTAATCGGCCAGCGAATAATGGCTGGCAACCCACGTCACCAGCGCCGACGCAATCACAAAACCGATCACGAACTTCGGAAAGCGCGCCCAGATCTCGCCGGCGTTGGGCTTCGCCTTGACGCCGCTGTCTTGCGATTCCCAGCGCGTCGTCGCGACGATCGCAAGCACAAACGCCCAGATGCCGATCCAGATATCGCGGCCGACCACTTTCATCAGCGTGAACGCCTGCAGCGACGCCTCCGGCGCCCCCGCGATCGCGCTGCCGGCCTGTTTCGCGAAGTCGCCATAAGCTTGCGCGGCCGCGATGCCGGCTGCGTCGGCGAATTCTGACGTGCCGATCCATGCGCCGGCGACCGCGGTCGACAGTCCGAGCGAACGGGACGCGAACGGTAGCACGAAGATCATCACGATCGCCCACAGCACGACCAGCGTAATCGCCACTGACGCCTGTTCGCGCTTGGCCCGCACCGCACCGGCAATCGCGATCGCCGCCGAGACGCCGCACACCGCGCCGCCGACACCGAGCACGGCGGCGAAACGCCGATCGAGGCCGAACGCCTTGGCGGCAAAAAAGATCACGAAGAATGTGACGAGCGAAACGATGGTCGCCTGCCCGACCGCCACCGGTCCCGCCCACACCAGCAGCGTGAACGGCAACGTCGCGCCGAGCAGCACGATACCGACCTTGATATAGAACTCGACGCGCAAGCCCGCCGAAAACCATTCGGGCAGCGTGAACACGTTCGAAATCAGCAGACCGAGCGCCAGCGCGACGAGCGGCGGTTCGAGGTTGTACTTCGACGCATTGACCCACGCGCCCAGTGTGAAAATCAGCGCCGACGCGACGAACAGGATCAGGAACGATCCGAGGAAAGCACCGACCCGTTGCTTGAGCGCAGCGAGGCTCACGCCGAACAGCAGCGCGAACACGACAAACAGCGCAACATAGTTCGGCAAATGCTTGCCGGCGTCCTGCGCGGCCTGCCCGACGCCCGACCATCTGGCCGGCGCCACCGCCAGCCACTTGATGCTGCTGCCCGACGCGAACAGCGCCCACGCTATCACGACCACCAGCAGGCCGACCCACACCGCCCACCAGTCTTCGGTCGAAAAAAGTCCGCCGCCGTGCGTGCTTTGCCGGTTGGCCGGCGCGGCGCCGGTTGGCAGCGTTTGATTGGTATCGCTCATCGCCATGCCCCGAGAGAGTTGAAGTACGTCGGCGCCGGAATGTTGGAGTTTTGCCCGAATGTGCGCCGATTCGGCGAAATATAGGCGAGCGGCGTCGCAAAACGAAACGACCATTCGCTCTATGAATATGACTCAAAGAAGTAACGGCTTCGCCGGTCGGGCGACCTGCCTCAGATGTCGAGCGGATCGACTTCCAGATTCCAGCGCAGCACGCCCTTCATGCCGCGCAACAGCGGCTGCCAGGCACGCAAAGTTGCGTGCAACGCGCCGCGCGATGCACTCTCGATCAGCAACTGGGCGCGGTGCACGTGCATCACCTTGACGATGGTGAGCGGCACGGCGTCGTAAACGGTCACGCGTTCGGCGGCAGGAATGCCGGCCAGGCCGGCCGCCGCCTGCTGCAGAAACGCGAGCGCGGCCTCGAGCGTGCGGCCTTCGGCCCGCAACAAGGCCTGATACACGAACGGCGGCAAGTGCGCATCGCGCCGCTCGGCCAGCGTGGAGTTGGCGAAGCCGACATAGTCGTGGCGCGCCAGCGCGTGGTAGAGCGCGTGGCGCGGATAGCGCGTTTGCACCAGCACTTCGCCGGGCAAACCCGCGCGGCCTGCCCGGCCGCTTACTTGCATCAATTGCGCGAAAAGCCGCTCGCTCGCGCGGAAGTCGTGGGAAAAGAGCGCGGTGTCGGCGTTCAGCACGCCGACCAGCGACACGCGCTGGAAGTCGTGGCCCTTGGCGATCATCTGCGTGCCGACGAGGATGTCGACCTCGCCCGCGTGAACGTCGGAGAACAGCGCCTGTGCGCTGCCCTTGCGGCGCGTGCTGTCGGCGTCGATACGCAATACCCGCGCGCCGGGCACCGCGCTCGCCAGCGTTTCTTCGACGCGTTGCGTGCCGCGGCCCATCGGCGCGATGTCGACGTTGCCGCACTCCGGGCACGAGCGCGGAATGCGTGCTTCCCACCCGCAGTGATGGCAGCGTAGCGCGCGCTCGGGCTTATGCAGCACCACGTAGGCGCTGCAACGCGGACAACCGGCGACCCAGCCGCAGGCGTCGCAGGCAAGCTGCGGCGCGTAACCGCGACGGTTCAGGAACACGAGGCTTTGCTCGCCGCGTTCGAGCCGCGCCTTCAATGCGGCGATCAACGGCCCCGACAACCCTTCCACGGACGCCCGGCCGCGCCGCCGCTCTTCTTCCAGATCGATCAGTCTGACGGTGGGCAATACGGCGTCGGCAACCGCCCGGCGCGACAGGGTGAGCCGCTTGTAGCGCCCCTGATCGGCTTGCCACCAGCTTTCCAGCGACGGTGTGGCCGAGCCGAGCACAACCGGCAATCCGAGCTGCTTGGCGCGATAGATGGCCAGATCGCGCGCCGAATAGCGCAAGCCTTCCTGCTGCTTGTAGGCCGGGTCGTGCTCCTCGTCGACGACGATGATCGCGAGCTTCGGCAGCGAGGCAAGCACCGCCAGGCGGGTGCCGAGTACGATGCGGGCCCGCCCTGTGTGAGCGGCGAACCAGCTGCGGGCGCGCTCGCCTTCCGCGAGACCGCTGTGCAGCGTGACGATCGACGCGCCTTCGAGCGCGGCGAAACGCGCGCGGAAAGCCGCTTCGAACTGCGGCGTCAGATTGATTTCAGGCACGAGGACGAGCGCCTGAGCGTCGGGCCTGGCGGCCAGGATTTCCGCGAGTGCGCGCAGATAGACCTCGGTCTTGCCGCTGCCCGTCACGCCGTGCAGCAGAAATGGCGCAAAACCGTTGGCGTCGCGAATGGCTTCGACAGCCGCCGCCTGCTCGTCGGTGAGCGTGGGCAGCGTCGGCATGGGCGCCGGTGCGTCGGGCGAGGCCGGAGCGGCAAGCTCGGCGGCGGCTTCGATGAGCTCCAGCGCCACCCAGCCTTCCGCCTGCCATGCATCGAGCGTCGTGATCGCCTTGGGGTGCAGCGCGCGAACCTCGGCGGCCACCAGGAACTCGGTCTCGGCCAACGCTTGCGCCAGCTTGCGCAACGCGCTCGCGCGAGCCGGCAGTGCGTCGGGTAGTGCCGTTCGGCCTGTGGGCGTGAGGCTGTAACGCTCCTGCGGCGCAAACAGCCGCGACCACCGCGAAGCATCGCGCAGCGCTTGCGGCAAAGCCGGCAACGCCACTTCGCCGAGGCCACGCTGATAGTAATCCGCCGCGAAAGCGGCCAACCTCAACCATTCCGACGATACCGGCGGACACGCGGTGCACACGCTATTGATCGCGCGAAGGCGATCAGGCGGCACGTCACTGTGAGCGGTCACTTCGCAGATAAGCCCAACCACGTGGCGCTTACCAAACGGCACGCTGACCAGCATGCCCGGCGCCACCCGCTCAGGCGTGTCGCACCGATAGTCGAACAAGGTCGGCAGCGGATGATCCAGCGCGACGCGGACGAACACGTCACTCACGCGTCGACGGAAATCAGCACGACGCGCGCGACGCCACGCCGCTTCGTGGTGTGCGCCGAGCAGACGGCACAGCGCCCGAAGTTAAAGTAAAACTTCAATTTCGGCGCTAAGTTTTGGATTCCGCTGAACAATTGCAATCGGCCCGCGTGCCTGTGGATAACTTTGTTGAGAACTTTGCCCGGAAGGCCCGGGAACCGCGCCGCAGCGGCCTTCTGTGGGGTTCCGCACATTCTGCACCGATCCGCTCAAACCCTTGCCAGACAAGGCTTGGATCAAATGCGCCCGCAGTGTGCAAGGGCTACGATGCGACTAAAGCTTCTACCGCGCCGCAGCGTGATGAATGTGCATAAGTCAAGTCTTGACTTTCTCAGGACCGCCATCTGACGGCCCGTTGACTGCATATTTTCCCTTAGACCGAGAGCCCAGTTCGCTGCGTCGCAACAAAAATGGTAACGATTACGGCCTCATGCCGGTGCATGTGCGCCGCTGCGAATTGCCCGGCTATGACGATGCACTTCGTCCACCAGTTCGGCGACGTGCTCCGGCGGCGTGAACTGCGAAATGCCGTGGCCGAGGTTGAACACATGGCCCGGATGGTTACCGAAACTGTCCAGTACGGCGCGCGCTTCCATGCGGATCGCAGCCGGCGGGGCAAACAGGACCGACGGATCGATATTGCCTTGCAGCGCCACCTTGCCGCCCACGCGCTCCCGGGCCTTGCTCAGGTTCACGGTCCAGTCGAGGCCGACCGCATCCACGCCGGTTTCGGCGATCTCGTCGAGCCACAGGCCGCCGCCTTTGGTGAAAGTGATCACCGGCACTTTTTCGCCGTCATGGTCGCGCTTTAGCTGACTCACCACCTGCTGGATGTAGTGCAACGAAAAGCGTTGATAGACGCCGTCCGCCAGCGCCCCACCCCATGTGTCGAAAATCATCACAGCTTGCGCGCCGGCTTCGATCTGCGCGTTCAGGTAGGCCGCAACCGCGCGCGCGTTGACGTCGAGAATGCGATGCATGAGGTCCGGACGCGCATACAACATCGACTTGACCGTGCGGAAGTCCGCCGAACCGCCGCCTTCGACCATGTAGCACGCGAGCGTCCACGGACTGCCCGAAAAACCGATCAGCGGCACGCGCTGGCGGCCCTGCGCGTCGGTAAGCGCGGTGCGAATTTCGCGCACGGCGTCGGTCACGTAGCGCAGCGTGGCGTCGATGTCCGGCACCGCGAGGCGCGCGACGTCGTCTTCCGTGCGCACCGGGCGCGCGAATTTGGGGCCCTCGCCAGTCACGAACTCGAGGCCCAGACCCATTGCGTCGGGCACGGTCAGGATGTCGGAGAACAGGATCGCGGCGTCGAGCGGATAGCGCTCCAGCGGTTGCAGCGTGACTTCCGTTGCGAACGCCGGGTTTTTTGCCAGACCCAGGAAGCTGCCCGCGCGAGCGCGCGTGGCGTTGTATTCCGGCAGGTAGCGGCCAGCTTGCCGCATCAGCCAGATCGGCGTGTAGTCGGTCGGCTGGCGCAGCAGCGCGCGCAGGAAAGTATCGTTCAGAAGTTTATGGGCCACGTTGCGTACGACTCAGGGCAAAGGGGCATTTTACCGGACCAGGCTCGCCGCATCGTGCCCGATGCGGCCAATAACTCTTGCGTGCTTTGCTCAAGGCGGCTTTTTCGCGGGCTGGCAGCCGCGACTCACCTGGCTGAACGGCCAATGTTCAAGCCCGGATTGCCGAGCTATCATCCGGCTGGCTTACCACACAATTACATACAACCAAGGAGACTCGATGAACAAGGCGACACTCGCGCTGCTCGGCGTACTGACCGGTGTTTTGATGCATGCAGGCGCGGCCTCGGCCCAGAGCGCCGGCACGGCGGCGGCGCCCTCGCGGCTCGACGAAATCATCGCGCGCGGCACGTTGCGCGCCTGCACGACCGGCGATTACAAACCGTACTCGTTCTACAAGTCAGACGGCCAGTTCGAAGGCATTGATATCGACATGACGGAGTCGCTCGCCAAATCGCTCGGCGTCAAGACGGAGTACATCAAGACCTCGTGGTCGAACCTGATGAACGACTTCGTCGCCAGATGCGACGTCGGCGTAGGCGGCGTATCGCCGACCCTCGAACGGCAGAAGCGCGCGTTTTTCACGCAGGCGTACATGATCGACGGCAAGACGCCGATCGTTCGATGCGACGACGTCAGCAAATACCAGACGGTGGCGCAGATCGACCAGCCCGCAACTCGGGTAATCGTCAATCCGGGCGGCACCAACGAGCGGTTCGCGAAGCAGTACTTCCCGCACGCCAACCTGACCGTCTATCCCGACAACGTGACCGTTTTCAAGCAGATTCTTGCCGGCAAGGCCGACGTCATGGTCACGGACGCATCGGAAACGCTGCTGCAGCAAAAGCTGAATCCAGGCCTTTGCTCGGTGCATCCGGACAAGCCCTTCCAATATGGAGAAAAGGCCTGGCTGCTGCCACGCGGCGACGTGGTGTTTCAGCAGTATGTCGACCAGTGGCTGCACCTCGCGCGCGCAACCGGCGAATATCAAGCCATTTCGGACAAGTGGCTGAAATAGCATAGTGGTCTTTCCGCCCGCCCTTTTCCCGTTCTTTCCGGCAGACGAGGGTGGTCGGAAAATGCCGAAGAATTTCGCTCACGCGCGGAATCATGTAACGGCACGGCGCCCGTCCGGGTAAAACAGATCAATTGTGCCGGGCGGAGCGTCATGGAATGCGCCCCTTTTTTGCGGCCGACGCGCATACGGCGAATGTTGCGACGCAACCCGGCGGCCTCTTTTGAACCGTCCAAATTTATTGAGTACGAACGAACACCTGTAACGCGGGCGATTCATCACCGAAACGATGACCTTGCAACCATTTCATGCGGAATCGACTTAATGGACTACGCCGCAATATGCATCGCGAATAGCATCAATCATGCGTATGAAATTGCGGGTGAGTCATCGGTAAATATTACGTTTTAAACGATTCTTTTTGGCAATATATCCTGCAGCGCCTTATCTGGCGGGCGTTACAACCTGAAACACTTTGTTACCGCGCTCCCAGGTTAATTCGCCCACAATGCCCTCAACGGTTTCAACACGGATGTGGCTGGGTGCGTGGTGTGAGCGGATACGATGCACTTGCCGGTCGGCGTATGCCGAAGCCCTGTGAAGGGGCATCCCTGCTGGGGCCGTAGTCGGCGCAGGGTCGCCGTCTCAGTCGGTTCCTTCTTTGGTCTCCTCGCGCTAACCCCGTAGCGTGTGGTTTTTAGCGGGCTCCAGGCCCGCTTTTTTTTCGCCCCGCCAAACGTTTGCGCGGCGCAGTAGCGCGCCTTTTGCAGTAAGTTCACAGTTTTTCGCGACTTACGCGCAGCAAACACTCTGATTTCTGTTCTTCAACGGCAGGTCCGCCGCGCGGTCAACCGGCGTGCGAACCTGCGGTCGAACTTCATCACGCCGTCTTGTCCTGCCGCAACTTCAATTCGCTGATCATCCGCTCGCGCATGATGAACTTCTGCACCTTTCCGGTTACCGTCATGGGCAGTTCGTCGACAAAACGGATGTACTTCGGCACCTTGTAGTGCGCAATCTGCCCTTGGCAGAACTGCTGGATCTCTTCAGCGGTTGCCTGCTCGCCCGCGCGCAATACGACCCACGCGCAAACCTCTTCGCCGTACTTCGAGTCGGGCACGCCGAACACCTGCACGCTCTGGATTTTCGGGTGGCGGAACAGAAATTCCTCGATTTCGCGCGGATAGATATTCTCGCCGCCGCGAATCAGCATGTCCTTCAGACGCCCGACGATGTTGCAGTAGCCTTCGGCATCGAGCGTCGCCAGATCGCCGGTGTGCATCCAGCCGTCGACAATGCTTTCGCGTGTCTTCGCCTCATCGTCCCAATAGCCTTGCATCACCGAATAGCCGCGCGTGCACAGCTCGCCGGTTTCGCCCACTGGCACAATGTTGCCAAGGGGATCGACGATTTTCACTTCCAGATGCGGCTGGATGCGCCCGACCGTGGTTGTGCGCTTGTCGAGTGGATCGGTGGTCGAACTCTGGAACGAGACCGGGCTGGTTTCCGTCATGCCATAGGCGATGGTGATCTCGCCCAGATGCATTCGGGAGACGACCTTCTTCATGGTCTCGATCGGGCATGGCGAGCCCGCCATGATGCCGGTGCGCAGGCGCGATAAATCGTACGTGGCGAAGTCCGGGTGATCGAGTTCGGCGATGAACATGGTCGGCACCCCGTGCAGCGCGGTGCACTGCTCTTCCGCGACTGCGGCCAGGCTTGCGGCCGGGTCGAATCCTTCGCCTGGAAACACCATGTTGGCGCCAACCGACACGCACGCCAGCACCGATAACACCATGCCGAAGCAGTGATACAACGGCACGGGGATGCACAAGCCGTCCTGCTCGGTCAGCCGCATCGCCATCGCGATGTAGCGCGCGTTATTGACCACGTTGCGATGGGTCAGCGTCGCCCCCTTCGGATTGCCTGTGGTACCGCTGGTGAACTGGATGTTGATCGGGTCGCGGCACGAGAGCGTGGCGCCGATGGCGTCGAGCGTCGGCACGTCCAGCGACGCGCGGCCTTCCTCGATCACGTCGGAAAAGCTCAACATGCCCGGCGTTTCCGTATCGCACATGCGAATCACGTAGCGCAATTCGGGCAGCCTCGATGCGTGCAGCTCGCCCGGCGCTTGCGTGGCCAGCTCGGGTGCGAGTTCCTGCAACATCTCCAGGTACATGGATGTCTTGAAACGCTCGGCGGCAATGATCGCCTTGCAACCAACCTTGTTCAAGGCGTACTCGAGTTCCGCGAGCCGGTACGCCGGGTTGATATTGACCAGCACGGCGCCGATGCGCGCGGTCGCAAACTGGGTGAGCAACCATTCCACGCGATTCGGCGACCAGATGCCGACGCGGTCGCCCTTCTCGATGCCGAGTGCGAGCAGGCCGGCCGCCAACACGTCGACTTCTTCCACGAACTCCTGCCATGTCCAGCGAATGCGCTGCTCACGAAACACCACTGCTGGACGATCCGGAAAACGCTCCGCCGTATCACGCAGAAACTGGCCGATGGTCGCTTCGCTCAACGGAATGTCGGTCGGCCCGCGGACGTACGACAGCCCGTCTTTGGGTTCGATGAGTGCACCTTCGCCTGACACATGCGTTGTCATGGTGTTGTCTCCGTGAACTGAGCGGAAGCTCTTATTGAAATGAATTTGAAACCGATTGTGCCACCGGCATGTGCCGGTCAGGCATCAAGTCTTACCCGCAGCGCATTTCCTGACATTGAGGCGTGGCGCCATCGGCTCGAGAACACGATTCTGCTCACCTTTCCGTAAACGTCAAGTGAAGGTCAAAAAAAAGCAGCCGGGAAGGCTGCTTTCTCTCTGATACGTATTGCTTAATGCTGGCCGCGCAGCTTACGCAGACGCTGGATCGCAGCGAGCTGAGCCGTCGCGTACGCCAGTTCCGCTTGCGCGGTTGCGTATTCAAGGTTCGAACCCGTGTTCTGCAGCGCTTCTTCCGCACGCTTGCGTGCATCTTCGGCCTTGGCTTCGTCGAGATCCTTACCGCGGATCGCGGTGTCGGCGAGTACCGTCACGGCGCCCGGCTGGACTTCGAGAATGCCGCCGGCGACGAAGACAAACTCTTCTTCACCGTTTTCAGCTTCGATGCGCACCGCACCCGGACGGATCCGCGTGATGAGCGGCGTGTGGCCCGGCAGAATGCCGAGTTCACCTGCTTCGCCCGGCAGCGCGACGAACTTCGCCTGGCCCGAGAAGATCTGCTCTTCCGCGCTGACGACGTCTACTTTAATGGTTGCCATATCGACTCCTGTGGCGATGAGCGTAATAAGAGGCGCCGGTTTTGCCCAATACTATCCGTTGGGTAGTATTGAGCGCGAGCGGCGCCCGCTTCGTTACACCCTACCTTTACTGGATCTTCTTGGCCTTTTCGAAGGCTTCGTCGATCGTGCCGACCATGTAGAACGCCTGTTCCGGCAGGTGGTCGCACTCGCCTTCCACGATCATCTTGAAGCCACGAATCGTTTCCTTCAGCGGCACGTACTTGCCCGGCGAGCCCGTGAACACTTCAGCGACGTGGAACGGCTGCGACAGGAAACGCTGGATCTTACGAGCACGCGCCACGGCGAGCTTGTCTTCCGGCGCCAGTTCGTCCATGCCCAGAATCGCGATAATGTCGCGCAGTTCCTTGTAGCGCTGCAGCGTTTGCTGCACGCCGCGCGTGATCGAGTAATGCTCTTCGCCAATCACGTTCGGGTCGATCTGACGCGAGGTCGAATCGAGCGGGTCGACTGCCGGGTAGATACCCAGCGAAGCGATGTCACGCGACAACACGACGGTTGCGTCCAGGTGGCCGAAAGTCGTAGCCGGCGACGGGTCGGTCAAGTCATCCGCAGGGACGTACACGGCCTGAACCGACGTGATCGAGCCGGTCTTGGTCGACGTAATACGCTCTTGCAGCTTACCCATTTCTTCAGCCAACGTAGGCTGATAACCCACTGCCGACGGCATACGGCCGAGCAGTGCCGACACTTCCGTGCCTGCCAGCGTGAAACGGTAGATGTTGTCGACGAAGAACAGCACGTCGAGACCTTCGTCACGGAAGTGCTCAGCCATCGTCAGACCGGTCAGCGCGACGCGCAGACGGTTGCCCGGCGGCTCGTTCATCTGGCCGTACACCAGCGCGACCTTGTCGAGAACGTTCGAGTCCTTCATTTCGTGATAGAAGTCGTTCCCTTCACGGGTACGCTCGCCAACACCGGCGAACACGGAGTAACCACCGTGTTCCTTCGCGATGTTGTTGATCAGTTCCATCATGTTCACGGTCTTGCCCACGCCGGCGCCACCGAACAGGCCAACCTTACCGCCCTTCGCGAACGGGCAGATCAGGTCGATAACCTTGATGCCGGTTTCGAGCAGTTCCGTCGACGGCGACAGTTCGTCGAACGCCGGAGCCTTCTGGTGAATGCCGCGAACCACGTCCGAGTTGATCGGGCCGGCTTCGTCGATCGGGCGACCCAGCACGTCCATGATCCGGCCGAGGGTTGGCTTGCCGACCGGCACGCTGATCGGCTTGCCGGTGTTCTTCACCGTCGTACCGCGGCGCAGACCGTCTGATGCACCCAGACAGATGGTGCGGACAACGCCGTCGCCCAGCTGCTGCTGGACTTCGAGCGTCAGTTCCGAACCTTCGAGAATGAGCGCGTCGTAAATCTTCGGCATGTGGTCACGCGGGAATTCCACGTCGATCACCGCGCCGATGCACTGTACGATCTTGCCTTCTACCAAAGCAGTAGTACTCATCGCTTTTCCTTTAGATACTCAATTCTTCACTCGCGCAAAGGCGCAGTTTCGATGGGTGCGCCGCGAAGGCGCACACGAAGCGGCGTGCCGACCGTCAAGGTCAGACCGCCGCCGCGCCACCGACGATTTCCGACAGTTCTTTCGTGATCGCGGCCTGACGGCTCTTGTTGTACACGAGCTGCAATTCGTTGATCACCGTCTTCGCGTTGTCCGAAGCGGCCTTCATTGCGACCATCCGTGCCGACTGCTCCGATGCCATGTTTTCCGCGACGGCCTGGTAGACCAGCGCTTCGACATAACGCACCAGCAGTTCGTCCACCACTGCCTGCGCATCCGGCTCGTAGATGTAGTCCCACTGCGTGCTCGGCGTCGTGCCGTCTTCTTCCTTGCGCTCGAACTGGTCTGCCGACAGCGGCAGCAGTTGCTCGATCACCGGCTCCTGCTTCATCGTATTGACGAAGCGCGTGTACGCCAGGTACACCGCCGAAACCTTGCCTTCCGAGTACAGGTCGAGCTGCACCTTCACCGCGCCGATCAGCTTTTCCAGATGCGGCGTATCGCCCAGATGCACGACGTTCGACACCACCTTGGCACGCAGACGGTTCAGGAAACCCAGACCCTTGGTGCCGATCGCGGTTGCTTCGATCGTCTTGCCCTGACCTTCCAGTTCCTTGAACTTCTGCAGCGACGCACGCAGCACATTGGTGTTCATGCCGCCGCACAGACCTTTATCGGTCGTGACGAGGATGATGCCGGCCGTCTTCGCGCCTTCGTTCGACACCATGAACGGGTGACGATACTCCGGGTTCGCACGGCTCATGTGTGCAGCGATATCGCGGACCTTGTCGGCATACGGGCGAGCAGCGCGCATGCGCTCCTGAGCGCGGCGCATCTTCGATGCGGCCACCATCTCCATCGCTTTCGTGATCTTGCGCGTGTTTTGCACGCTCTTGATCTTGCCGCGAATTTCCTTCATTCCAGCCATTGCTTGCTCCTTTGTCGGCCCGGGTTACCGCTTTCGCGGTAACTCGGGTCCCATGCAAAGCTATTGAAGCAGCGCGGGTTCAGTTGCCTGTGGGCCGCGCTGCTTCAAGGTCCGTTTATGCCTTGTAGGTCACTCGCGGATCAATAAGCGCCGGACTTCTTGAAGTCTTTGAGCGCCGTGTGCAACAGGGCTTCGTCGTCCTTCGAGAGTTCCTTGGTGTCTTCGATGCGCTTGATCAGGTCAGCGTGTTTCGACTTCAGGTAGTCGCGCAGGCCCTTTTCGAACGGCAGCACTTGCGCAACTTCCAGATCGTCGAGGTAACCGTTGTTCGCTGCGAACAGCGCGACAGCCAGCTCCCACACTTGCAGCGGCTGATATTGCGGCTGCTTCAGCAGTTCCGTCACGCGGCGGCCGCGTTCCAGCTGCTTGCGGGTTGCTTCGTCGAGGTCCGAGGCGAACTGCGCGAATGCAGCCAGTTCACGGTACTGCGCGAGGTCGGTACGGATACCGCCCGACAGCTTCTTCACAACCTTCGTCTGAGCCGCACCACCGACGCGCGACACCGACACGCCAGCGTTAATTGCCGGGCGGATACCTGCGTTGAAGAGGTCGGTTTCCAGGAAGATCTGGCCGTCGGTAATCGAGATCACGTTCGTCGGAACGAAGGCGGTCACGTCGCCGGCTTGCGTTTCAATGACCGGCAGTGCCGTCAGCGAACCGCTCTTGCCCTTCACTTCACCATTCGTGAACTTCTCGACGTAGTCTTCCGACACGCGAGCAGCGCGTTCCAACAGCCGCGAGTGCAGATAGAACACGTCGCCCGGGTACGCTTCACGGCCCGGCGGACGGCGCAGCAGCAGCGAGATCTGACGGTACGCCCAAGCCTGCTTGGTCAAGTCGTCGTAAACGATCAGCGCGTCCTGACCGCGGTCGCGGAAGTATTCACCCATCGTGCAACCTGCATACGGCGCCAGGTACTGCATGGCAGCCGATTCCGAAGCCGAAGCGGCCACGACGATCGTGTATTCCAGCGCGCCGGTTTCTTCCAGCTTGCGCACCACGTTCATGATCGACGAAGCCTTCTGGCCGATCGCGACGTAGATACAGAAGAGGTTCTTGCCCTTCTGGTTGATGATCGTGTCGACTGCGACCGCGGTCTTGCCGCACTGGCGGTCGCCGATGATCAGCTCACGCTGGCCACGGCCAACCGGCACCATCGCGTCGATCGACTTCAGACCGGTTTGGACCGGTTCCGAAACCGACTTACGCCAGATCACGCCCGGAGCAATCTTTTCGATTGCGTCGGTCTTCTTCGCGTTGATCGGGCCCTTGCCGTCGATCGGGTTGCCGAGTGCGTCGACCACGCGGCCGAGCAGTTCCGGGCCCACCGGCACTTCCAGAATGCGGCCGGTCGTCTTGACGACGTCGCCTTCCGAAATGTGTTCGTACTCACCCAGAATCACGGCGCCGACCGAGTCGCGCTCGAGGTTCAGTGCGAGACCGAAGGTGTTGCCCGGAAATTCGAGCATTTCGCCCTGCATCACTTCCGACAGGCCGTGAATACGCACGATACCGTCGGTCACGGAGATCACAGTGCCCTGGTTGCGAACGTCTGCGCTCGCTTCAAGGCCCTGGATCCGGCTCTTGATCAGCTCGCTGATCTCAGAGGGATTGAGTTGCATTATTCGCTCCTGATAGTCAATTCTGTTGCGTGCCAGCCGCTTCAGCGCCTTAGGCGCTTCAGGCCGTCAGAGCCGTCTGCATGCTGGCAAGCCGCGCGCGGACCGAGGTATCGAGCACTTCGTCGCCGACCGTTACGCGCACGCCGCCGATCAACGACGAGTCGACTTCAACCGTCGGCTTCAGCTTGCGTTTGAACTTACGTTCGAGACTTGCGACGAGGTCATTCAACTGTGCGCCTTCGAGCGGGAATGCGCTGACAATCAGCACATCGGCCGCCCCTTCGCGGGCGTTCTTCAACTCTTCGAACTGCACGGCGATTTCCGGCAGCAAGGGCAGGCGATGGTTGTCCACCAGCATTTGCACCAGATTCTTCGCTTGCGCGTTGTCCTTGAGCGGCGACTTGACCGCGGTGAGCAGCAGTTCGCTGACCTGGGCGCGGCTTACTTTCGGGCTCGAGGCGATCGACAGCACTTCGGGCAGACGCGCAACCTGTGCCAGCTCCTGCACGAGCGTGGACCAGGCGGCGATGTCACCAGCTTCGGCCACGCCAAACAGCGCTTCTGCGTACGGACGGGCGATGGTTGCAAGTTCGGCCATGATCAGAGCTCGGCTTTCAGTTGATTCAGCAGGTCAGCGTGAGCTGCCTGGTCGACTTCGCGCTTCAGGATCTGTTCAGCGCCCTTCACAGCGAGTGCGGCGACTTCGCCGCGCAGCGTTTCGCGCGCTTTCACGACTTGCTGTTCCGCGTCTGCCTTCGCTTGCGCGATGATGCGAGCGGCTTCAGCCTGTGCTTGAGCCTTGATTTCGTCAGCGACTGCCACAGCGCGCTTTTCTGCGTCAGCAACACGTTGCTGACCGTCGTTGCGTGCCTGAGCGAGTTCCTGGTCGACGCGCTTGTGAGCGGCTTCGAGTTCTGCCTTGCCCTTTTCAGCAGCCGACAAACCGTCAGCAATCTTCTTCGAGCGCTCGTCGAGGGCGTTGATCAGCGGCGGCCACACGAACTTCATCGTGAACCACGCGAGGATCAGGAACACGACCATTTGCGCAAACAGGGTTGCGTTGAGATTCACGGTGTTTCCTTAAACGTTGCTAGTTCGGAAAGTGAAACGGCAAGGCGCTCATCGATTCTGTATTCGATCAGCGCCCGAGTGCCCGTTCCGCCCTGCGCCCTCACTAGTTATAGCTCAGGCGCAAACTTCCGAGGAACCTCAGCCTGCCAGCTTCGACAGCAGCGGGTTCGCGAACGCAAACAGCATTGCCACACCAACGCCAATCAGGAACGCCGCATCGATCAGACCAGCCAGCAGGAACATCTTGGTTTGCAGCGGGTTCATCAGTTCAGGCTGACGTGCACATGCTTCGATGTACTTGCCGCCCATCAGGCCGATACCGATACAGGCGCCGATTGCACCCAGGCCGATGATGATGCCGATACCGATGGCGGTCAGACCCTGGATGTTGGCGATGAAAGCTTGCATGATCACTCCTTTGTGAAAAGTCTTTTAGAACTGGTTGGAACTGGGATTTAAAAAACTACGATTCTTTTTGCCGACGGCGCAGTTTAGTGCGTGTCGTGTGCCTGGCCGATGTACACCAGCGTCAGCATCATGAAAATGAACGCCTGCAGCAGAACGATCAGGATGTGGAAAATTGCCCACACGCTGCCGGCGATCACGTGGCCGATGAAGCCAAGCACCGTCGTGTCCGCGCCGAAGCTCCAGATGCTGCCGAGCAGGGCAATCAGCAGGAACAACAGTTCGCCCGCGTACATGTTGCCGAACAGCCGCATGCCGAGCGAGACCGTCTTCGCGACGAACTCGATGATGTTCAGTGCAAGGTTCGGGATCCACAAGAGCGGATGCGCGCCGAACGGAGCGGACAGCAGTTCATGCACGAAGCCGCCGGCGCCCTTGATCTTGAAGTTGTAGTAAATCATCAGCGCGAACACGCCGAGTGCGATGCCGAGCGTACCGTTCAGGTCGGCGGTCGGCACGATGCGGTGGTGCGGGATGACTTCGGACAGACCCAGCCAGCCAATCACGTGGCCCGGCAGGTCGACAGGGATAAAGTCGAGCGAGTTCATCAGCGCGACCCAGACGAACACGGTCAGGGCCAGCGGTGCGATGAAGGTACGCGAGCCGTGGATCATCGACTTCGATTGATCCTCGACCATTTCGACCAGCATTTCGATCGCGCACTGGAAACGGCCCGGCACGCCGGACGTTGCCTTGCGAGCAGCGAGATGCAGGATGAAGATCGTGGCCAGACCGCAAACGATCGACCAGAAAAGGGTGTCCAGATTCCACACGTGAATGTCGAAAATCGACGTCTGGTGCGCGGTGGAAAAGTTCTGCAAGTGGTGCGCGATGTACTCGGACGGATCCATTGCGCGCGTGCCTTCGCTAGCTGCCATATCGTTAAAGCCACCCAAATTGTCGAAAATCGTCTTAGGCCGCTCCCGCTGCAATTCTGTATTGCGGGAACACGCCGGGTGCGGACCGTGTCATATCCGCACACCTGTTGCCGGCGCTGTGCGCCAGCCTGAATTCTTTGCTGCTACTTTTTTGCTGCCACTTTTGTGCTGCTACCTTAGCGCCATGCCAAGGCAATCCAGTACGTCTTGAGCGCGATGAGGTAAGTCACGAGCAGCGGAACCCAACGTACGTCGTGATACCAGAAGGCGATGGCTACAAACATCGCGATCGTTGTCCCCATTTTGAGCGCTTCGCCGATCATCCAGCTCATGACTGTTTCAGCGCCGCTCAGCGTTCTAAGCCGTGCCGCGAACAACGCGCCCGGCACCCAGCAGATCGCTCCCCCCAGGAACGCGGACAGCGCAGCAGCGCCCGGCGGCTTGTAAAACAGCCACCACACCAGCGTAGCACCCAGGGACAAGGCCATTTGCGCCGCCACGACCTTGAAAGGCGTAACGCGCGATGGACGGCTCACGTCGGGACCAAACAGCTTCTCAGCTTCAGCCCGCGTGAGCGGAACGATATTGTTATCTTGCTGCTCGACATCCCACGCTTCGTCAGGTGCCGCTTGCTGACCGGTGGACGCAACGGAAGCTTTGCGTTCAGCGCGGTGTTCGTCGTGCCCATTCTTCGGCGCTTGATTCGACGTTTTGACCGCCATCGCAGTGTTCCGAAAGTCTTGTTCCAGCCCGCGAGCTTACGTTGCGCTTACGGGGTTCCCGTGCAATTAAATCCGGGCGATTGTAAGCGATAGTTGCAGGCAATTCAAGACTTTAGGCCGTTCAATAACCAGCGTGAAAAGCCTCTTCACGATGCGGGAGCAACCGTCTGGCGAGACGAAAGACGTCAAATGTAAGGCTGTAGGGGTGCACCAAAACATGCGGTTTGGATGGAGTGAGTTCGCGCCCGTCGACAGGTCGTTTTAACGTCGCAGCAGACGTCTCGAAAATGCAACAAACGTCTATTTTTGCCTGCGCGAGTGGACATAACGGCCGGTGCCGGGTAAGCGGCGATCGGTGTGCTCTGATCGACAGTCTCGCGCATGACTTCGACAAGGGAGAACGGCGTAAAGGACGTCGGTCGCACCGAATGAGTGCGCTTGAGAAGGACAGCTTCTGCTTTCACATTGCGCGTCAGGCCGCACCCTGCTTTGTGAACCTGTCTTATCGCGCGGACACAGCGAACTGGACGCTGGACGCTTTGCAAGCCAGATGCGATTCAGACGGGAGATGCGCCGTATTGGACCTCAGGCGTCGACGGATAGATATTTCAGCGATCCTGATTATGTGCGGTGGAGTTTATTTAGGAATCCATCAAATATCGATCGCTGATTTGTTCCTGAATCTTTTACAGGCGACGCTATGTGCGTTTGCTGGCCCCGCCTCGACTACGAAAGCGGCACCACAACGCCTACTGTCCAGCACACCCATAGCGCGCCAACAGCTTGCGATCTGCACAGAGCCTCATCGCAAGACTTTGACACCGCTCACATTCACCGCGCCAGTCAGGCAGTGGCGTTGCCGCGCAATCGCACCAGAATGCCTTCCAGTGCGTCCAGATCGCCGAAGTCGACCAGCACCTGCCCGCGCCCACGTCGGCCGAGTTTGATCTTGACCGTCGCCGCCAGCAAGTCCGACAACTCTTCTTCGAGTCGTCGCGTATCGCGGCCACCGTCCGGATTCGCACGCGCCTTCACCGCTGGCACTGTCCTGGTCGTTGTCGTTACCAGTTTTTCGGTTTCGCGCACCGACATGCGTTTGTTGACGACCTGGTTGGCCAGCGTGATCTGTGTCGCGGCATCGACCGCCAGCAGCGCGCGCGCATGCCCCATGTCGAGATCGCCGGCCAGCAGCATGGTCTGTACAGGCGACGCCAGATTGAGCAGGCGCAACAGATTCGATACCGCGGACCGCGAACGGCCGACCGATTCCGCAGCCTGCTCGTGCGTGAAATTGAATTCGTCGAGCAAGCGCTGGATGCCTTGTGCTTCTTCCAGCGGATTCAGATCTTCGCGCTGAATGTTCTCGATCAGCGCCATCGCGGCGGCGGCCTGGTCCGGTACGTTCTTCACCAGCACCGGCACTTCGTCGAGGCCAGCAAGACGTGCCGCGCGAAAACGCCGCTCGCCGGCAATGATCTCGTACTTGTCCGCGGACACGGGGCGCACGAGAATCGGCTGCATCAACCCCTGCGCACGAATGCTGGCCGCCAGCTCCTGCAACGCGCCTTCGTCCATACGCGTGCGCGGCTGGTATTTGCCCGCCTGCAACTTGCTGAGCGGCAGCACGTGCGGCGCGCCCTCGATCGCCACAGCCTCGGTAATGTCGGCACTGCCGCCCAGCAATGCCTCCAGACCGCGCCCCAATCCCTTCTTTCTCGCTACTGCGTTCATCGTGCTTCCTCGATCCGCTTAGGATGCCTGGGGCGCGTCATTCAATGCGCGCACCCGCTCAATCATTTCCGCGCCGAACTGCACGTATGCCTGCGCGCCGCGTGACGCCCTGTCGAATACCACGCCCGGCAAACCATAGCTGGGCGCCTCGGCAAGACGTACGTTACGCGGAATCACGACGTCGAACACCTTGTCGCCAAAATGCTCTTTCAGTTGATCCGAGACTTGCTGTTGCAACGTAATGCGCGGATCGAACATCACGCGCAGCAGGCCGATTACTTTCAGATCCCGATTCAGGTTGGCGTGCACCTGTTTGATCGTATTGACCAGGTCCGACAGACCTTCTAGCGCGAAGTACTCGCACTGCATCGGAATCACAACGCCGTGTGCAGCGCACAGGCCATTGAGCGTCAGCAGCGACAAAGCCGGCGGACAGTCGATCAGCACAAAATCGTATTCGTTTTCGACTGCCGAGAGCGCGACCTTCAATTGACGCTCGCGGTTCTGCACGCTGACCAGTTCGACCTCGGCGCCCGCGAGTTCGCGGTTCGCCGGCAGCACGTCATAACCGACGGCCTCCGGCCGCACTCGCGCATCGGCCACCGCGACGCCGTCCACCAGCACTTCGTAGACGGTGTTGGTGCACGCAGCCTTATCGATCCCACTGCCCATCGTGGCGTTGCCCTGCGGGTCCAGATCGATGAGAAGGACTCGCTGTCCCTGCGCTGCCAGGCTCGCGGCCAGATTGACTGCGGTCGTCGTCTTGCCGACGCCGCCCTTCTGGTTCGCAACGCAGAAGATTTTTGCCATCGTTGGTGTGTCCCTTTTGCTGCCTGGATGAAGTGAAAATCGTGTGTGATACCGGATGCGGCTGTGAGCAGTCTGCGCCAGGCGCTAGCCGCCGGCATCCACCACAACCTTGATCAGGTGCCGTTCTGCGTCGAGCGACGGCACATTCAGTCGAATGACCTGTTCCACGTGGGCGCCCGCCGGTAAACGCTCGATCTCGCCGTCTGGGCGTACGCCTTTCATGGCCCAGATCGCACCCTGCTCCGCAACCAGATGACGGGCCAGTGTAACGAAATCGGCGAGTTCTGCGAATGCACGCGAGACAATTACGTCGAACTTCGCCGGTACTTCGGCGCCCGGCTGCAAACTCTCGACCCGACCGGTTACCACCGAGAGATTCGCGAGCCCTAGCTCGGCCTTTCCCTGAGCCTGAAAGGCTGTCTTTTTATGAACGATGTCGTTCACGGTAACGGTCCATTCGGGCAGAACAATCGCCAGCACGATGCCCGGCAGACCACCGCCGGAACCGACGTCGAGTACCGAGGACGGCCCAAGCGGCGCGAGATGCGGCACGATCGAAAGCGAATCCAGAATGTGTTGAATCAGCATCTGCCGTGGATCGCGAATTGCCGTCAGGTTGTAGACGGCATTCCACTTCGCCAGCAACGCAACGTAGTCAAGCAGCTTGCCGAGTTGCGCATCGCTCAGGGCGAGGCCGAGTTCGCGAACACCGTCCGCCAGCAGTGGCTCCAACGCCTCCCTGCCGCTTCCCTTCTGGCTTACCGTCATTGCGTCACCGGCGCGCTGTCGGTGCCCGACTCGGCGGGCTTCGTCGGGCGACGACCCAAGCCGCGCTTCAGATGGACCATCAGCAAGGAAATGGCCGCCGGCGTAATACCCGAAATACGCGACGCCTGGCCGATGGTTTCGGGGCGAAACTGCGTCAATTTTTGCCGTGCTTCGAACGAGAGCCCTCTGACTTCCGCGTAATCCAGCCCTTCGGGCAGACGCGTACTTTCGTGCGCCTCATTTCGCTCGATTTCACCCGCCTGGCGGTCGATGTAGCCCTGATATTTGATGCCAATCTCGATCTGTTCCTTGATCTGCGCGAGCAGCACGTCGTCTTCGGCCAAGGTTTCAGGCGCGGCGCACGCGCCGGCACGCAACGCGCAAACGCCGTCGTACGACACACCCGGGCGGCGCAGCAGATCCGCCAGACTATATTCGTGATCGATTGGCTTGCCGAGCAGCGCTGTGGCCTCGTCGGCGGATAACGTCTTAGGATTGACCCATGTCGTGCGAAGCCGCTCTGTTTCACGTGAAACAGCGTCGCGCTTACGGCTGAAGGCATCCCAGCGAACGTCGTCGACCACACCCAACTCACGGCCAATCTCGGTGAGACGCATATCCGCATTGTCTTCGCGCAGACTCAGACGATATTCGGCACGGCTCGTGAACATCCGATACGGTTCAGACACGCCGCGCGTCACCAAATCGTCGACCAAGACGCCAAGGTAAGCCTGATCGCGGCGCGGGCACCATGCTTCCTTGCCCTGCACATACAGGCCCGCGTTGATGCCGGCCAGCAGACCCTGCGCTGCTGCCTCTTCATAGCCGGTCGTGCCGTTGATCTGGCCGGCAAAAAAGAGCCCACTGATAACCTTGGTTTCGAGCGAAGCCTTCAACCCACGCGGATCGAAGTAGTCGTATTCGATCGCATAGCCCGGTCTCAGGATGTGCGCATGCTCCAAACCTCGCATCGAGCGGACCAGTTCCAGTTGAACGTCGAACGGCAGACTCGTGGAGATTCCATTCGGATAGAACTCGTTCGTGGTCAGCCCTTCTGGCTCGAGGAAGATCTGATGTGACTCCTTTGAAGCGAATCGGTGAATCTTGTCCTCGATCGATGGGCAATAGCGTGGCCCCACCCCCTCGATCACCCCGGTGTACATAGGCGAACGGTCCAGTCCGCCACGGATGATGTCGTGCGTCCGCGCGTTCGTGTGCGTAACCCAGCACGGCACCTGCCGCGGATGCTGCTCGACGCGCCCGAGGAACGAGAACACCGGCACCGGATCCAGATCGCCCGGCTGCTCTTCGAGTTGCGAAAAATCGATCGTGCGGCCATCGATACGCGGCGGCGTCCCCGTCTTGAGACGGCCTTGCGGCAACTTCAATTCCTTCAGACGCGCCGACAACGAAACCGCCGCCGGATCACCGGCGCGGCCGCCGGTATAGTTGTTCAACCCCACGTGAATTTTGCCGTCGAGGAACGTGCCTGCCGTCAAAACCACGGCGCGCCCGCGGAAACGAATTCCCACCTGCGTCACAGCGCCGACGACGCGGTCGCCCTCCACCATCAGATCGTCAACCGCTTGCTGGAACAGCCACAGGTTTGGCTGATTTTCGAGCCGGTGCCGGATAGCCTGCTTGTACAGCAGACGGTCAGCCTGAGCGCGCGTTGCACGTACAGCCGGGCCTTTCGACGAATTCAGGATGCGGAACTGGATGCCGCCCTCGTCCGTCGCGGCCGCCATTGCGCCGCCGAGCGCGTCGACTTCCTTGACCAGATGGCCTTTGCCAATGCCGCCAATCGACGGATTGCAGCTCATCTGGCCGAGGGTTTCGATGTTGTGGGTCAGCAGGAGCGTCGTATTGCCCATGCGAGCTGAAGCCAACGCGGCTTCCGTGCCGGCATGACCGCCGCCGACGACGATTACGTCAAATTCTGTGGGAAAGAGCATCGCGGATCTCACGCCAGGTCATCGCGTGAGCCTTTCAAAGGAAATGTATGGGCGAATTATAACGGGTTCGGTTTAGGCCCGAATTTCGTCCGAATGGCCAACCCATAAAAAAACGGTGTGTTTCACGTGAAACACACCGCTTGAACAACGGAAATCAGCGAGACGGGCGAACGTTATGCCACTTTTTTCGCCAAGCCGAGATACGTTTCGATCACGCGCGGATTCTGCGCCAGTTCCGCTGCCGGGCCTTCCAGCGCCAGTTCGCCGGTTTCCAACACGTAGCCATAATCGGAGATCTGGAGCGCGGCCCGCGCGTTCTGCTCGATCAGCAACGTGGCCACGCCGGTCTGCCGCAGCGCGCTAATGATGTGGAAGATTTCTTTCACGATCAACGGCGCAAGACCGAGACTCGGCTCGTCCAGCATCAGCAGATCCGGCTTGCCCATCAATGCCCGACCCACCGCGAGCATCTGGCGCTCGCCACCGGATAACGTTCCGGCGGCCTGCTTGCGGCGCTCCTTCAAGCGGGGGAACAACGTGAAAACCGGCTCGAGCTGGTCGAGAAAGTTGCGCTCCCCTGCCCGCTTGCGCCGATATGCACCGAGAACGAGGTTGTCCTCGACCGTCATCGACGCAAACAGCTCCCGTTTTTCCGGCACCAGACACATGCCGCGCGCAACACGCTTTTCGACCGGCACAGCGCTGACATCTTCGCCCTGATACAAAACAGCGCCCTTCGCGTGGCCCGTGGTCGGCAACGCACCCATGATCGCGTTCAACAGCGTGGACTTGCCTGCGCCGTTCGGGCCGATCACCGAAACGATCTGCCCCGCCCGCACCTTGATCGCCGCGCCGTGCAGCGCCTCGACCTTGCCATAGCGGACCGACAGACCGTCCACGTCGAGAATCGGACCAGCAGCATTCATCGTGTTCTCCATCACTCCACCCCACCGAGATAAGCTTCCAGCACAGCCGGGTCCTGCTGTACGTCTTGCGGCAGACCTTCTGCAATCCGGGTCCCGAACTCCATAACCACCAGCCGATCAGTGAGGTTCATCACGAAATCCATATCGTGCTCCACCAGCAGCACACTCATGCCTTCCGCCTTCAGGCGACGCAACAGGTCGGCAAGCTGAAGCTTTTCCTGATAGCGCAGGCCGGCGGCCGGCTCATCCAGCAACAAAAGCGTCGGGTCACAGCACAGCGCGCGAGCAATTTCCAGAATTCGCTGCTGCCCCAAGGCGAGACTGCCGGCTTCGTCGTACATATGCTGCTCGAGGCCGACGCGGCGAATCTGACGAGCCGCTTCAGCCATCAAGCGCGCTTCTTCCGCGCCGTTCAGGCGCACCACACTGCGCCAAACGCCAGCCTGACCGCGCAGATGCGCGCCGATCGCGACATTCTCGAGCACCGTCATGCCCGGCAGCAGCTTGACGTGCTGGAAGGTGCGGCCGATTCCGCGCTTGACGATTTCACGTGAAGTCAGCGAATCGATGCGTTCGCCCCGGAATGTGATCTCGCCGCTAGTCGCTTGCAACACGCCCGTGACCAGATTGAAGGTCGTCGACTTGCCGGCGCCGTTCGGCCCGATCAGACCGATGATCTGCCCGGCCTTCACCTCGAAGCTGACGTCGTTCACTGCAACCAGACCGCCGAACTGCTTGCGCGCCTTGTTCACGGTGAGCAGGTTTTCGCCAGCCGTCGGCTTGCTGCGCTGCGGCAACGGTTCGGCATGATCGGCAAGATGGGCGCGCGGACCCTTCGGGAAAAACCGCGCCACGAACGGCCATACGCCCTGACGAGCGTACTGCAGCAGCAGCACCATCAGGACGCCGAACACGATCACTTCGAAATTGCCGTTCTCACCGAGCAGCTTGGGCAGCAACGTTTGCAGATAGTCCTGCAGAACCGTCAGAATCGCCGCACCGAGCACCGCGCCCCAGACGTGCGATACCCCGCCCACCACGGCCATGAACAGAAACTCGATGCCGTGATTCAGTCCGAACGGCGTCGGGTTCACCGCGCGTTGCAGGTGCGCGTACAGAAAGCCCGAGATCGAAGCCAGCACGGCCGCGTAGACAAAGATCACCACCCGCATCCACGCGGTATTCACACCCATCGCTTCGGCCATCATGCCGCCGCCGCGCAGCGCGCGGATCGCCCGCCCCGGCCGGCTATTAAGCAGATTCTGAACAGAAATCACCGCGCCGAGCACGACCACCCAGATCAGGTAATAGATATGGCGGCCGGACTCCAGGTTGATGCCAAAAACATTCAGCACCGGGATTCCGTTGATGCCGTCGTATTTGCCGAGCATTTCCAGATTGCCGAACAGGTAGAACAGCGCGAGCCCCCAGGCGATCGTACCGAGCGGCAGAAAGTGCCCGGACAGACGCATCGTCACCAGCCCGAGCATCAACGCGATCAACGCCGTCACCACCACGCCCACGATCAGCGCGAACCACGGCGAGATGCCGTATTGCGTGGTCAGATATGCGGTCGCATAAGCGCCGATGCCGACAAACGCGGCCTGGCCGAAGCTCGTCATGCCGCCGATGCCGGTCAGGAGCACCAGCCCGATCGCCACGATCGAATACAGGCCGATGTAGTTGAGCAGCGTCACCCAGTACTCAGGCACGTGAATCGGTTGCGGCAACACCGGCAGCGCGAACAGCACCACGAGGAACAACCAGAAGAACTTGTTTTGCATGATCCTTTTCATCGCATCACTCCTCGTCCTCTTCGGTGTGCGGGCTGGCAAGACTGCGCCAGAGCAGCACCGGGATGATCAGCGTGAATACGATCACTTCCTTGTAAGCGCTCGCCCAGAACGACGAATACGATTCCAGCAGGCCCACCAGGATCGAGCCCGCGGCCGCCAGCGGATAGCTGACGAGGCCGCCGATAATGGCCCCCACGAAGCCCTTCAAACCGATCAGGAAGCCCGAGTCGTAGTAGATGGTGGTCAAGGGTGCGACGAGGATCCCGCACAGCGCACCGAGGCCCGCAGCCAGCGTGAACGCGAGGCGCCCCGCTTGCGTCGTGCCGATGCCGACGAGCCGCGCGCCGAGCCGGTTCACCGACGTCGCGCGCAATGCCTTGCCGGAGATCGAGCGGTCGAAATACAGGTAAAGCGCGCCGATCAGCACGACCGCTGTGCCGACGACCCACAAGCTCTGCCCGGAGATCGACAGGCTGCCGAGGTTGAAGGTCGCGTCGGAAAACGCGGTGGTGCGCGAACCTTCGGCACCGAACATGACGAGACCCAAGCCGACCATTGCGAAGTGCACTGCCACCGCCACGATCAGCAGCAGCAGCGTGGTTGCCTCCGCGATCGGTTCATAAGCAAGCCGGTACACATACGGCCCCATCGGAATCACGATCAGCAGCGTCAACGCGATCTGCGCGATCATCGGCAGCGGCTGCATGAAAACGCCCTGTGTGAGCGCGTAGACCGCGATTGGAAACAGCAGGTATTTGCCGACCAGCATGACCAGCGTGCGAGCCGCATGCCGGCGCCGCTCGGGATGCCGCACCAGCCCCGCTATCTCGACGACGAAACAGGCTGCGCCCATCGCCATCAGCAACCAGCAGGTGGCCGGAAATTTCTGTGTCTGCAGTGCGGCGAGCGTCAGCGCGCCGTACGAAACAAACTCCCCCTGCGGGATGAAGATCACCCGCGTCACGGAGAACACCAGCACCAGCGCGAGCGCGAGCAGCGCATAGATCGCGCCGGTGGTGATGCCGTCCTGCGCGAGGATCGCCGCAATTGATAGATCCATACTTCCTCGTCCTGAAGCGTCGAAATCGAAACCGGGAAACAGTCGGAACGGCAGAACCAGCGGCCGTCCATCGACCCGCAATATCAGAAAAGGCGACCGCCGCGCCGGAACACGGCGCGGCGGTCGATGCCATTGTCATCGAACAGAATGGCAATGCGGCGTCACATGCCGCACGTTGCGCGAGAGGCGCGTACCGCTTTTGTATTTAGTCGTTCTGCAGCTTCCACTTGCCGTCGACGATCTGCACGATCACGCGTGCGCGCTTGTCGAGGCCGTTGTGGTCGGTCGGCGTGGTATTCATGATGCCGTGCGAGACCGGCAGCTCCTTGATGTTCTCAAGTGCGCCGCGCAGTGCCACGCGAAATGCTTCGGTACCCGGCTGCGCCGTCTTCAGCGCGACGGGAATCGCCGCTTGCAGCATCTGGCCGGCATCCCACGCGTGGCCGCCGAACGTCGCCACCGAGCCTGCGCCATACGCTTTCTCATACGCCGCCTTATAGGCCTCCGACGACTTCTTCACCGGATTCGATGCCTGCAACTGGTCCGCCACGAGGATCGGACCGGCCGGCAGGAATTCGCCTTCGCAGTCCTTGCCGCACACGCGCAGGAAGTCGTTATTGGCGACGCCGTGCGTCTGGTAGACCTTGCCCTTGTAGCCGCGCTCCTTGAGCGTCTTGGCCGGCAGAGCCGACGGCGTGCCCGCGCCCGCGATCAGCACGGCGTCGGGATTGGCGCCCATCGTCTTCAACACCTGACCCGTCACCGACGCGTCGGTGCGGTTAAAGCGCTCGTTGGAGACGATCTTCAGGTTGTGCGCGGCGGCCGCGGCGGTGAAGACGTTGTTCCAGCCGTCCCCGTACGCATCCGCGAAGCCGATGAAGCCCACCGTCTTCACGCCGTGATGCTCCATATAGTCGGCGATAGCGTCCGCCATCAGGCTGTCGTTTTGCGGCGGTTTGAAGGCCCATGCGCGCTTCGCGTCCATCGGCGAAATGATCGCCGCCGACGCCGCCAGCGAGATCACCGGCGTCTTGCCTTCGGCAGCGGCGTCGAGCATGGCGAGCGAATTCGGCGTAACGGTCGAACCGATGATCGCGTCGACGTGATCTTCGTCGATCAGCTTGCGCGTGTTTTGCACGGCTTTGCCGGTGTCCGATGCGTCGTCGAGAATGATGTACTGCACGGTCTTGCCGCCGATCTCTTTCGGCAGCAGCGCAATCGTGTTCTTTTCAGGAATCCCGAGCGATGCAGCCGGCCCCGTCGTGGAAAGCGTGACGCCGATTTTCACCTGCGCGAATGCCGCGCCCGCGCCGCACATCAACGCCACGGCAATGCCGGTGCGTACCCATTGCTTTGTCTTTTTCATTGCAAGTCTCCGAACGCTTTGAAGCGCGTATCTGTAATCGGCTCACGGGCCGGGTGTCTGAATCTAGTTATAGGGTTCTGGCGTGCCAAGCATGGTTTTCCCTGCTCAGCGCGAATGCCTTTGCTGCCTGGGTGCCACCTTCCTGCTGCTTACTACGACTGCAAACTGCTGCGATATCCTGCAAACAAAACACTAATATGTTAGTAGTATTGCGTTCCGCGCGATCGACGGTCAATAGACCGCCACCCAAATGCGGGTTTGTCCTGAAGCCGCGGAACCACACTTCTTCACGCGATGCGGACAATAAAAAAGACGCGTCAACTGCACGCGTCTTTTTTAATGGGGATCCGTATCGCTTCGCCTTCGCTCAGTCGCCGGACAACTTCCACTTGCCGCCGACAATCTCCACCATGACGCGCGCCCGCTGGTCGAGACCGGAATGGTCGTTCGCGCTCATGTTGAAGATGCCGTGCGACGCGGGCATGTCTTTGGTGTTTTCCAGCGCTGCACGCAGCGCCTCGCGGAACGCGGGCGTGCCCGGCTGGCCCTTCTTCAGCGCCAGCGGAATCGCGCGTTGCAGCAGCAGGCCCGCGTCCCACGCATGCCCGCCGAAGGTCGACACCGAGCCGACACCGTAAGCGGTTTCATACGCACGCTTATAGGCGAGCGCGCTCTTTTTCACCGGACTCGAATCGGGCAGTTGATCGGCAACGAGCAGCGGGCCGGCCGGCAGATAAGTCCCTTCGCAATCCTTGCCGCACACGCGCAGGAAATCGTTATTGGCGACGCCGTGCGTCTGATAGTACTTGCCCTTGTAGCCGCGCTCCTTGAGCGTTTTCTGCGGCAGCGCAGCCGGTGTGCCCGCGCCCGCGATCAGCACCGCATCCGGATTCCGCGACATGACTTTCAGCACCTGGCCGGTCACCGACGCGTCGTTACGCGCGAAGCGTTCGTTCGCGACGATCCTGATCTTCGCGAGGTCCGCGGCCTTGCTGAATTCCTTGAACCAGCTCTCGCCGTAAGCGTCCGAGAAGCCGATAAAGGCGACCGTTTTCACGCCGTGATTCGACATATGCTGCGCGATCGCGGTGGCCATGAGAATGTCGTTCTGCGGCGTCTTGAAGACCCACGCGCGCTTCGCATCCATCGGTTCGACGATGCTCGCCGCAGCGGCCATCGAGATCATGGGCGTGGTGGTTTCGGCGGCGACATCGATCATGGCCAGCGAGTTCGGCACCACGGTCGAGCCGATCAGCGCATCCACGTGATCTTCGCTGGTGAGCTTGCGCGTGTTCTTGACGGCCTGAGTCGAGTCGGTGGCGTCGTCGAGCATGATGTACTCGATTTTCTGGCCTGCCACTTCTTTAGGCAGCAGCGCAATCGTGTTCTTTTCCGGTATACCGAGCGACGCGGCAGGACCCGTTGCCGACACGGTCACGCCGATTTTCACGTCCGCGAAAGCATGGCTGCTCCATGCCGCGGTGACTCCAGTGGCGACCAGTGCCGCGCTGATCCAACGCAATGCCGACTTCATTCCGCTCCTCTGTCTACCCCGTTATTTCATTCGAATCTAAATCCACGGATTTAAATCCCGACCCAGTGGTCGGCGAATGGGGAGTTTAGCGGACGGAAGCCACGCGCTGCAAGCGTTTTGCAGGGTTTTGCGGTGCGACATAGCGACCGCTTCGGCGAATAAAAAAGGGCCACCGAATTAGCCCGGAAATTCGAATGGCGAATAACCGGAAGCGCAAATAAAAAGCGCTGTTGGATATCAATCCAACAGCGCTTTCGTCTGGGCACTGAGTGCCTCATTGTCTCCTCGTTCTCCACCTGCAAAATTCGTGGTGCATCAGAACTGCATGAAGATTAAATGAGCACCCGCTCTACTACAACTAGCAATTACCCTAGTGGTGCACTGCGGCACTCAATTGGGGCACGTTTGCGCGGACCTGGTCCAGCCTGCCGGGGCGCCTCGGCGAAGCCGCACGACGCCGCGCTCCGGCCTCACCGCATCAAGGCCGCCACACTATATCGGACGCCGAAGCAATTGCATATTTCACGGCGCGTCAGGCCCGCAACGGCCGCACTCGCGCGACGATCTCGCCGACAATGCCGCGCCTGAACGCCAGCACGCACGCAATGAAGATGATGCCGGTCACGATGGTCACCGATTCCCCCAGCGAGCGGAACCACTCCACGCCCGTCGACGACGCGAGCGCCGCGCCGAAATCGCCCAGCCGGTCCTCGAGCGCGACGATCAACGCCGCGCCGAGCAACGGTCCGAACAGCGTGCCCATGCCGCCGACGAGCGTCATCAGGATCACGAGGCCCGACATGGTCCAGTACGCGTCGCTCAATGTTTCGAACCCTTGCACCAGCACCTTGAGCGACCCCGCGAGACCCGCGATTCCCGCCGACAGAATGAAGGCGAGCAGCTTGAAGCGATCCGTATCGTAGCCGAGCGACACCGCCCGCGGTTCGTTCTCCTTGATCGCCACCAGCACCTGTCCGAACGGCGAATGCACGATCCGCACGATCAGCAGGAAAGCCAGCACCATCACGGCGAGCACGACGAAGTACAACGCCACGTCGGACGAGAGATCCAGCACGCCGAACAGCTTGCCGCGCGGCACGCCTTGCAGACCGTCCTCTCCATGCGTGAACGGCGCCTGCAGGAATACGAAGTAGACCATTTGCGCGAGCGCCAGCGTGACCATCGCAAAGTAGATGCCCTGGCGGCGAATCGCGAAGATGCCCACAATCAGCCCGAGCAAGGTGGCCGCCGCCGTGCCGGCGAGCACGCCGAGCTCCGGCGAGAAGCCGAGCGTCTGCATCGCGTAGCCCGTGACATAGCCCGCCGAGGCGAGAAACATGGCGTGGCCGAACGACAGCAATCCGGTATAGCCGATCAGCAGATTGAACGCCGCCGCGAACAACGCGAAGCACATCACCTTCATCACGAAGAGCGGATAGATGCCGAGCACGGGCACCGCGAGAAGCACGATCAGCAGCAGACCGTAGAGCACTTTTCTCTGCATCATTTTTCCTTGCCGAAGAGACCCGCCGGGCGCACCAGCAACACGAGCGCCATGATCACGAAGACGACGGTCGCCGACGCTTCCGGGTAAAACACGCGCGTCAGCCCCTCGATCACGCCGAGCATCAAGCCGGTGAGAATCGAGCCCATGATCGACCCCATGCCGCCGATCACGACCACCGCGAACACGGTGATGATCATCGGCTGCCCCATCAGCGGCGAGACCTGGATCACCGGAGCGGCGAGCACACCGGCAAATGCCGCCAGCGCGACGCCGAAGCCGTATGTGAGCGTGATCATCAGCGGCACGTTGATGCCGAACGCTTCGACCAGCTTCGGGTTTTCCGTGCCGGCGCGCAGATATGCGCCAAGACGCGTCTTCTCGATCACGAACCACGTCGCGAAGCACACCACCAGCGAGGCCACCACGACCCACGCGCGATAGTTCGGCAGGAACATGAAGCCGAGATTGGTCGCGCCCGAAAGCGCCGACGGCACGTCGTACGGCTGGCCAGAGGAACCGTAGATGGAACGGAACACGCCCTCCACCACCAGCGTGAGTCCGAAGGTCAGCAACAGGCCATACAGATGGTCGAGCTTGTAGAGCCAGCGCAGCATCGAGCGTTCGATCGCCATGCCGAACAGCCCCACGATCAACGGCGCCAGCACGAGCATCACCCAGTACGGCAAGCCGAAATACGACAGCCCCATCCACGCGAGCATCGCGCCGAGCATGAACAACGCACCGTGCGCAAAGTTGATCACATTGAGCAAGCCGAAGATCACCGCCAGCCCGAGACTCAGAATTGCGTAGAACGAGCCGTTCACGAGCCCCAGCAACAGCTGGCTGAGCATCGCCGGTAGCGGAACGCCAAAGATTTCCATTGAAGCCTTAACCCATCGCCAAGGTGAGATCGGTCACGCACGATCCGGCCGGCGCGCGATCAGCGGCAGCGACGCCAATCGCGCGCGGCATGTGAACCGGTTTGCCGTCGACCTGTGTACCAACGCGACACTACGTATCGCACGCCAGTAGCAGCAGACAGACGGCCGTCTGGTTACCAACCAGCGCTTATTTCCACAACGCGCAGCGCGTTTCCGCCTTGGTCGTGAACGCCTGCTCGCCAGGGATAGTCGCGGTGATCTTGTAGTAGTCCCACGGCTCCCTGGATTCGGCCGGCGTCTTCACCTGCATCAGGTACATGTCGTGGATCATGCTGCCGTCCTGACGGATGTAGCCCTTCGCGTAGAAGTCGTCGATCTTCGTCTTCTTCAGTTGCGCCATCACCTTGTCGGAGTCGGTCGAACCCACCGCCTTCACCGCGTTCAGATAGGTCATGGTCGCCGAATAGTCGGCCGCCTGCAGGCTCGACGGCATCTTCTTCATCTTGTCGAAGTAGCGCTCCGCCCACTTGCGAGTCGTGGCGTCCTTGTTCCAGTACCAGCTGTCCGTCAGCACGAGACCCTGGGTGGTTTCGAGGCCCAGGCTGTGGATGTCGTCGATGAACACCAGCAGCGCGGCGAGCTTCATCGTCTTGGTGATGCCGAATTCCTTGGCCGCCTTGATCGAGTTGATCGTGTCGCCGCCCGCGTTCGCGAGGCCCAGAATCTGCGCCTTCGAGGCCTGCGCCTGCAACAGGAACGAAGAGAAGTCCGACGCCGACAGCGGATGGCGCACCGCGCCGAGCACCTGGCCGCCGTTCGCCTTCACCACGTCCGCCGTGTTCTTCTCGAGCGCCTTGCCGAACGCGTAGTCGGCCGTGAGGAAGTACCAGGTCTTGCCGCCCTGCTTCGTCACCGCCGAGCCCGTGCCCTTGGCCAGCGCCGTGGTGTCGTACGCATAGTGGACCGTGTACGGCGTGCATTGCTCGTTAGTGAGCGTGTCGGCGCCCGCGCCGATGCTGATATACACCTTCTTCTTTTCGCCGGCCACGGTGTTCATCGACAAACCCGTTGCCGAGTTCGTGCCGCCGATCAGCATATCCACCCCGTCGCGATCGAACCACTCGCGTGCGCGCGAGGCCGCGATGTCCGCCTTGTTCTGGTGATCGGCGTAGACCACGGTGATCGGCTTGCCGTTGACCTTGCCGCCAAAGTCCGCCACTGCCATGCGGATCGCTTCGAGGCCGCCCTGGCCGTCGATATCCGCATACAGACCCGACATGTCGGTGATGAAACCGATCTTCACCGAGTCGTCAGCCGCTTGCGCGCTGCCCATCGTCAAGGCGGCGCCGGCGGCGACCGCGAAACAAAGTGTGGCAAGCCGCGCGAGGGGGTTCTTTTTCATTCCTGTCTCCTGGTTTCTTCGCTTGTGGTTATCAGAGGCATTCGGGCGGTTTTTTATACGCCCAAAAGATCGTGCAGGATCGGCATCTTGGTTTCGAGCTCACTCGCCCCGAAGTGCTCGACAATTGCGCCGTGCTCCATCACGTAGAAGCGATCGGCAAGCGGCGCGGCAAAGCGAAAATTCTGCTCGACCATCACCACGGTATAGCCGCGCGCCTTGAGCGTCATGATCATGCGTGCCAACGCCTGAACGATGACAGGCGCGAGCCCTTCCGAGATTTCGTCGAGCAGCAGCAGGCTCGCGCCGGTGCGCAGAATCCGCGCCACCGCGAGCATCTGCTGTTCGCCGCCCGAGAGCCGCGTACCCTGGCTCATGCGGCGTTCATGCAGATTCGGAAACATCGAATAGATTTCTTCGAGCGACATCATGTGCGCCTTGTCCCCGACGGGCGGCGGCAACAGCAGATTTTCCTCGCATGAGAGGCTCGAAAAAATACCGCGCTCTTCCGGACAGTAACCAATGCCGCAATGCGCGATGCGATGCGTGGGCAGATTGACGGTTTCGCGCCCGCCAATGCGGATCGAGCCGGTGCGCCGTCCGGTCAGGCCCATGATGGCGCGCAGCGTGGTGGTCCGCCCCGCGCCGTTGCGGCCCAGCAGCGTGACGACTTCGCCGCGGTTCACCGTCAGATCGACGCCATGCAGAATGTGGGATTCGCCGTACCACGCCTGCAATCCCTTGATGTCCAGCGCGGCAGCGGCGCCGTCCGTACCGCTCACTTCGAGGCTTTCACGCTCGGCAATCGTATTCATGCGTGGGCTCCGGCGAGCGCCGCGTCGGCGCTGCCCATATAGGCTTGCATCACGAGCGGATTCTTCGACACTTCGGCGTAACTGCCTTCGGCGAGCACTTCGCCTCGTTGCAGCACGGTAATCGTGTCGGAAATGCCGGCGATCACATTCATGTTGTGCTCGACCATCAGGATGGTGCGGCCGCTCGATACTTTCTTGATCAGCGCCGTCACGCGATCGACGTCTTCATGGCCCATGCCTTGCGTCGGCTCGTCGAGCAGCATGAGTTCCGGCTCCATCGCGAGCGTCGTGGCAATTTCCAGCGCGCGCTTGCGGCCGTAGGAAAGCTCGACCGTCAATACATCGGCGAAATCGGTCAAACCGACCTGCGTGAGCAGATCCATTGCGCGATCATCGAGCTGGCGCAGCGTGCGCTCGCTTTTCCAGAAATGGAATGCCGTGCCCAGTTGCCGCTGCAGGCCGATGCGCACATTCTGCAATGCCGTCAGATGCGGAAAGACAGCGGAAATCTGGAATGAGCGGATGATGCCGCGCCGTGCGATCTGCGCCGGCCGCTCGCTCGTGATGTCGATACCGTTGAAAACGATCTGACCCGCAGTGGGTTCCAGAAATTTGGTGAGCAGATTGAAGCAGGTAGTCTTGCCCGCCCCATTAGGGCCGATCAGCGCATGGATCGAGCCACGGCGCACGCGCAGGTTCACACCGTTCACGGCGATAAAGCCTTTGAACTCACGGGTGAGGCCGCGCGTTTCGAGAATCGTATCGCCGAGAATCATGTTCCCTTCCATACGGAGTAAGGCGAAGCATTACGATCTTCCGCGCGAACCACCGCGCGACTTTTTTATGACGGCGGCACCCCGTGCGCGCTCGTTGGCGTGCTGCACCAATCCGGACGGTAATCCTTGGGGCAGCACGCAGCATGGCTGCCATTGTCGCGCCAATGATGCAGCGCATTCATTGGGATTTGCACTTAGTGGATGATGCCCGTCCCGAACGCGGCCGCGCGCACGAGATGCCCGCCGCGCAGGGCGGGCGAGTATCTCATGCGAGTCGCATGTCAGCTGTCACACTGCGAATGCTGAAGGCGCCGGGCTGGTTTGCGCCACGGAACTGGCGGCCACGCGCGCACGGCGATCCTCGCGGATCATGTCGCTGGCGCGCTCCGCGATCATCAGCGTGGGCGAATTGGTATTGCCCGAGGTGATGGTCGGCATGACGGATGCATCGACCACGCGCAGTCCGTCAACACCGATAACCCGTAGCCGGTTGTCGACCACCGCGCCGGGGTCGTCGGTCGTGCCCATGCGGCAGGTGCCGACCGGATGGAAGATGGTCGTGCCGACCGCGCCGGCAGCCTGCTGCAACTCCTCTTCCGTCTGGTACTGAGTGCCGGGCAAAATCTCTTGCGGACGATAGCGTGCAAGCGCCGGCGCCGCGGCAATGCGCCGCGTGAGACGCAGTGCGTTGGCGGCGACGTGCCGGTCGTAATCGGTGGAGAGATAGTTCGGCGCGATCAACGGCGGCGCTGAAGCATTGGCCGATTCGATGTGAATGCTGCCGCGCGAAGTGGGCCGCAACTGGCACACCGACGCGGTGAACGCATTGAACCGATGCAGCGGTTCGCCGAAGCGATCGAGCGAGAGCGGCTGGACGTGATATTCGAGGTCGGGCCGCGTGAGCGAGCGATCGTTCGGATCGGACCTGGCAAACGCACCAAGTTGCGACGGCGACATCGACATGGGGCCGCTTTGGAACAGCGCGTACTGCAGGCCGATCATCAGCTTGCCCCACCAATGCGCGGACGCGGTGTTGAGCGTGCGTACGCCGTCGACCTTATAAGCCATCCGCAATTGCAAATGGTCTTGTAGATTCTCTCCGACGCCACGCAGATCGTTGACGACCTCGATGCCCAGGTTCTGCAGACGCGCGCCATTGCCGATGCCGGACAATTCGAGCAATTGCGGCGAGTTGACGGCCCCCGAGCTCAGGATCACTTCGCAGCGAGCCTTGGCCAGATAGTCCGTGTCGTTGCCGCGATATTCGACGCCCGTGCAACGGCGTCCTTCGAAGACGACGCGCTGCGTGTGCGCGCCGGTGATGACCGTGAGATTCGGACGCTTGAGTGCGGGACGCAAGAATGCCTTCGACGCGTTCCAGCGAATGCCGCGTTTCTGATTGACGTCGAAGTAGCCGACGCCGGTGTTGTCGCCACGGTTGAAGTCGTCGGTTGCGGGAATGCCGGCCTCTTGCGCCGCACGCGAAAACTCTTCGAGAATTTTCCATTTCAACCGCTGTTTCTCGACGCGCCAAGGGCCGCCCGCGCCATGAGATTCGCTCGCGCCGGCGTAATGATCTTCGCTACGCCTGAAGACGGGCAGCACTGAGTTCCAGGACCAGGATGAGTCGTTGGTGACTCGCGCCCATTCATCGTAGTCTTCGCGCTGACCACGCATGTAGATCATGCCGTTGATGGACGAACTGCCGCCCAATACGCGTCCGCGTGGATACGAAAGCGCGCGGCCATTGAGCCCGGCTTCGGCCTGGGTTTTGTAAAGCCAGTCCGTGCGCGGATTGCCGATGCAATAGAGGTAGCCGACCGGCACGTGAATCCAGTGGTAATCGTCCTTGCCGCCGGCTTCGAGCAGCAACACCTGCACGTCCGGATCTTCGCTCAGGCGATTGGCCAGCACACATCCCGCCGTCCCCGCGCCCACGATGATGTAGTCGAACTCGCCTTCGAGCCGCCGGGCAGTCTCGGGCGTGGTGTCGGTATAGCTCATTGTTCAGTCTCCTAAGCTTTTTTCGCCGATGGGTTACATGGTCGCCATGCAGCCACGGCGCTGGGCTTTGATTGTGTTTTCTGCCTTCTTTGCGCGCGTTCGTCGTCTGTTGCGCTGCTGCGTCACACTACCTGGCCACCGGCATAGTGAACTCGGCGCCCTTGGCGATGCTGTCGGGCCAGCGCTGCATGATGCTCTTGTAGCGGGTGTAGAACCGCACGCCCTCTTCGCCATACGCGTGATGGTCGCCGAAGAGGGACTTCTTCCAGCCGCCAAACGAATGCCACGCCATCGGCACGGGAATCGGTACGTTGATGCCTACCATGCCGATCTGGATCTGCCGCGAGAATGCGCGAGCGACGCCGCCATCGGACGTAAATAGCGACACGCCGTTGGCAAACTCATTCGCGTTGATGAGCTCCACCGCCGAAGCAAAATCCGGCACGCGTACGACACAGAGCACGGGCCCGAAAATCTCTTCGCGATAAATCTTCATGTCGGTCGAGACATTGTCGAACAAGGTGCCGCCGAGAAAGAAACCCTTCTCGTGACCGCTGACCTGATGTCCTCGCCCATCGACAACCAGCGTCGCGCCCGCCGCGACGCCGGAATCGATATAGCCCACCACTTTCTCACGATGCACCGCCGTGACCAACGGCCCCATCTCGGCGTCCGACTCCATGCCGTTGAGAATCTTCAGGCTCTTCACGCGCGGTGTGAGCCGCTCGACCAGTTCATCGGCGATATGCCCGACGGCGACGGCCACCGAAATCGCCATGCAACGTTCGCCCGCGGAGCCGTAGGCCGCGCCGATCAACGCGTCTACCGCCTGATCGAGATTCGCGTCGGGCATCACCACCAGATGATTCTTCGCACCGCCCAAAGCCTGCACACGCTTGCCGTGCTTCGTGCCTTCCGTGTAGATATATTCGGCGATCGGCGTCGAACCGACGAACGACAACGCGCTGACGTCCGGATGCACGAGCAGCGCATCGACCGCGACCTTGTCGCCATGCACGACGTTGAAAACGCCATCCGGCAAGCCGGCCTCCTTCAACAATTCGGCAAGCCGGTTCGAACAGGACGGATCACGCTCCGACGGCTTCAGCACGAATGTATTGCCGCACGCAATCGCGACCGGGAACATCCAGCACGGCACCATCATCGGAAAATTGAACGGCGTAATGCCGGCCACCACGCCGAGCGGCTGACGCAGGTTCCAGTTGTCGATGCCGCCGCCGATCTGATCGGTGAAGTCGGTCTTCAGCAGATTCGGAATGCCGCATGCGAATTCGACGATTTCGATGCCGCGCATCACTTCGCCCTTCGCGTCCGAAAACACCTTGCCGTGCTCACGCGTGATCAGTTCCGCGAGTTCGTCGTGGTGTCGATCGAGCAGTTCCTTGAACCTGAACAGAACGCGCGCCCGCTTGATCGGCGCGGTTTCGCTCCATGCGGCAAACGCGTCTTTGGCAGCAGCGACGGCCGCATCCACTTCCGCGACGCTCGCGAGCGGCACGCGTGCGCTTACGCTGCCTTGCGCAGGATTGAAGACGTCGCCGAAGCGGCCGCTCGTGCCTTCGACAGTCTTGCCGTTGATGAAATGGGTCAGCGCGCTTGCGCTCTTCGTGCTGCGCACGGCTTCGTCCTGATATGTCTCGCTCATGTTGTCCTCTTTCCTGAGAAGTCTTCCGCCCCTGCGCCCACGGCTCGATCAAGGCGTGCTGAAGGTGAAGCGTACGGCGCTTCGGGTCGACAAATCCAATGAGTAATGCTCAACTGCGTCATAAGGCGCGCTAATATCAGGGCATGGATCTCACTCTGCTCCGGGCGTTCGTCACCGTGGCACGCGAGGGCAACCTCACGCGTGCCGCCGTGCAGCTTCACCTGACCCAACCCGCCGTCAGCCTGCAAATCAAGCATTTGCAGGAGACGCTCGGCGTGACCCTGTTCACGCGGACTTCGCACGGGCTCTCGCTCACGCGCGACGGCCAGGCGCTGCTGCCGCATGCCGAACGCGCGCTCGGCGCGGCGAGCGACGTGCAGCGGGCCGCACAATCGCTGCGCCACGAAGTGCGCGGACGATTGCGGATCGGCACGATCCTCGACCCGGCGTTTCTGCGCCTCGGCGGTTTTCTGAAGCAACTGGTGGAAACCTGGCCGCGCATCGAAACGGCTTTGCGTCACGGCATGTCGGGCTGGGTGCTGGACCAGGTTCGCGCGGGTGAACTGGATGTCGGCTACTACATCGGCCTTCCGTCCGAAGACGAACCGCGCGAGGGCCCCGCTTTTCATGCCGTCACGCTCACTCAGTTCCAGTACCGCGTGCTGGCGCCGGCGGGCTGGAAAGACCGCGTCAAAGGCGCGCGCGACTGGCGTGCGCTCGCCGCCCTGCCGTGGATCTGGACGCCGCCCGCGTCGGCGCATCACCGCTTGTTGTCGCGCTGCTTCGACGAGGCCGGGGTCAAGCCCATCAAGGTGGCGGAAGTGGATCAGGAGCCGTCGATGCTCGACCTGGTCAAATCCGGCGTGGGTCTCACGCTCGCACGCGACGCCACCGCGATCGCCGAAGCGCATGCGCACGCGCTGACTATCGTCGAAGGCGTGACGGTGCCGACCCAGCTCAGCTTCATCACGCTCGCGCAGCGCAAGGAGGAACCGGCGATTGCGGCGGCGCTGAAGTTGATCGAGCAGCAATGGGCGACTTGAGCGGCACGCGAACGGTTGCCGGGTGAAGCTCGACATGCCGTCGGCGTTAAAGAGCGCCAGGCGAGCGATATGAGCCATCCTCATAATGTCTGCAAACTACTGCGATCCTCCTGGTGGTCGCCTTGCGCAGCGCCTTCGCTGGCTCCCGTCGATCAGCACGATCGCTCACCGCGTCCATCTGCCCCGCATCTGAAACCACACCGTCACGCAGTTTTTGTTAGATTGAGGGTTCGCGCTCACGCGCCGGCTCCGCATCGTTTTCCATTCCGCCTGACTTTGTCCTTCCCGGCAGCTTCGCCCCGGCAACACCGGAAGCCGCCGACCACGCCATCCTTCGACAGGAGCCTGACATGGCACGCAACATTGAAATCAAAGCCCGCGCCCAGCATTTCGAGCAACTGCGCGAACGCGCGGCGCAGCTCGCGCCGGACGCGCCGCTAATCTTCCGCCAGCAGGACTTTTTCTACGACGTGCCGCGCGGCCGCCTGAAGCTGCGCCAGTTCGACGACGGCACGCCGGCCGAGCTGATCTTCTACCAGCGCGACGACCGCGACGGCCCGAAAGCGTCCTATTACACGCGCAGCCCGGTGACCAACCCGGAAGCCATGCACGCGCTGCTTGCCACCGCGCTGACCACGCGCGGCATCGTCACCAAGGAGCGGCATGTGTATCTGACCGGGCGCACGCGAATCCATCTGGACCGGGTGGATGGTCTCGGCGACTTCGTCGAACTCGAAGTCGTGCTTGCCCAGGACGACGACGAAGAAGACGGCCACGCCGAAGCGCATGCCATGTTCGCCACGCTCGGCGTACCGGAATCGGATCTGGTGGCGGTGGCCTATGTTGATCTGCTGAGTCCCGATAGCGAGCCGAAACAGGTGGCGTAGGACCTGGGCGCGGTGCGTCGCGTGGCGAACTCCGCGCGGGCGGCGCTGCCCTCATGCCGCCGCTGCATCAAGCGGCGGCTGTGCCCGGCGACAAGTGGCCAAGCGGCAGCGGCCCGTTGCGCTTGAAGGTGGTGAGCACGATATTCGAACGCACGCTATCCACGCCCGGCACACGCATCAGCTTCTTCATCACGAACGTCGACAGATAATTCAGATCGGGCGCGACGATGCGCAGCAGATAGTCGGCGTCGCCCACCACGGCATGACATTCGAGCACTTCTGGCAGCACGTCGATCTGTTGCTGGAATTGCTCGATGATCGAATCGCCGTGGTGCTTCAATTTCAGACTGGTGAACGCAGTCACGCCGAGCCCGAGCTTTTCCGGCCGCAACACGACGCGATAGCCGTCCACCACGCCCATCTGTTCGAGACGCTGCAAGCGCCGTCCAATCTGCGACGGCGACAGCGGGACCTGCTCGGCCAGTTGCTGATGGGTTGCCCGGCCGAAGCGCTGAAGCACCTCCAGCAGTGCAAGATCGAAGTGATCCAGTTCTAACATGTCGAATTTCCGCATTGAATAGCCATTTGATGCACGATTATTGCATAATCATGCGCTCAAACGCCGTCTTTGCGTCCTTTCCGCATACGCGACGCTCTACACTTGCATCACCGATTCACACTTGCCGTCATCGTAGAGCGCGCATCATCATGCCCACCGCCAATACCGCCAGACTGAAAGAGCAATTCGACGCCGGACTCGAAACCCGCGCCGATTTCACCATCGACCAACCAACCGAACGCTACGGCACGGTCGACCACGCGGTATGGCAGCAGCTCTATGCGCGCCAGACAGCGCTGCTCAAAGGGCGCGTCTGTGACGAGTTTCTCGCGGGAGTCGAACGCATCGGCATGCCGGCCGACCGCGTGCCCTCCTTCGACGAGATCAATGCGAAGCTCACGCCCGCCACCGGCTGGCAGATAGTCGCCGTGCCCGGACTCGTGCCGGACCAGGTGTTCTTCGAGCATCTGGCGAATCGCCGCTTTCCCGTCACATGGTGGATGCGCCGGCCGGATCAACTCGATTACTTGCAGGAGCCGGATTGTTTTCATGATCTGTTCGGCCACGTGCCGCTGCTGATCAACCCGGTTTTCGCCGACTACATGCACGCGTATGGCCGCGCCGCGCTCGCCGCCAACGACGCCGGTGCGCTGCCGCTGCTCGCGCGGCTCTACTGGTACACCGTGGAGTTCGGCCTGATCCGCGACGCGGCGAGTCCGAACGGCGTGAAGATCTATGGCGCGGGAATCGTGTCGAGCAAGGGCGAAACGCTCTACAGCCAGCAAAGCGCCGCGCCGAACCGCCTTGGCTTCGACCTCGAACGCGTGATGCGCACGCGCTACCGTATCGATACGTTCCAGAAGACTTACTTCGTGATCGACGACTTCGCGCAGTTGTTCAACGTGACGCAAACCGATTTCACGCCGCTGCTGGCAAGGCTGGCAGCCGAACCCGCATTCGCGGCCGGCGACGTCCTCGAACACGATCGCGTGATGACACGCGGCTCGCGCGAAGGCTGGCTGGCAGACGGCGATATCTGACGGGCGCGCCGGGCAGGCCCGCAGCGGGCGGGCTGCATCCGTGAAAAAATAGCGGACGGGCACGCCGGCCGGCGTGCCCGTTTAGATCCAGCGAGGTAGCACCATGATTCACAAACTGACTTCAGAAGAACGCGCCACCCAGATCGCCGCGCTGCATGGCTGGCAAGCCGCGACGGGCCGCGACGCGATCCAGCGCCAGTTCAAATTCGCCGACTTCAACGAGGCCTTCGGCTTCATGACGCGCGTCGCGATCAAGGCGCAGGAAATGGATCACCATCCGGAATGGTTCAACGTGTACGACAAGGTGGAAATCACGCTTTCCACCCATGAGGCCAATGGCGTAACCGAACGGGACATCAGACTGGCCGCGTTTATCGACAGTATTACGGCGTAATACAAACGGCCAGGTGCGATTCAGGCGTGTTTATGGCCGAACATTGAATAATCGGGCTGCGATGAAAGGACATTGCAGGTAATCCCTGTGCAAACCTTCAGTTCTACAGGCTATTCTTAAGGTGCACGTAAGATTGCCACGCAAGCTTCGCAATCCCGTCCAAACGATCCGGTGATAGCGTGTGCTGACGCTGTACAATCATCAGCGCATACGGCTTGGAGAGCGCGCTTGCCTCCTTGCACAGAACGAGTTCGTCGCCGCTCGAAGGTGAGCGGGCGCGCCAGAAGTTGATTGCGGCTTCCAGTTCGTGAATGCTTATCTCGGACATGACTTCGTGATCGCTCTCAAGAAAACGCCGGGCCTTCTCAGCGTTTTCCTGCCCTTGCGGGGGATTGGTGCGATGCGACAGGTCTGGGGCGCTAAGTACGCGCTTCGAGGCCGCTCGTTGCCTGCTTCGTGGCCGGCTCGCGTCAGTTCGGTACGGCCACGCCGCACGCTGCCTGTGCAGCAGGCGCCCCGGCGAACCGCTTGCCCAAACGCCTAACCCATTGTACTTGAGCGAAATCCATGCGACTCCTTCTGATCGAAGATGACCGCCCCATCGCACGCGGCATCCAAAGCAGTCTCGAACAAGCCGGCTTCACCGTCGACATGGTCCACGACGGCATTTTCGCCGAACAGGCCCTGACGCAAAATCGCCATGAACTGGTGATCCTCGATCTGGGCCTGCCCGGCATCGACGGCATGACGCTGCTCTCGCGCTTCCGTCAGAGCAATCGTCACACGCCGGTGATCATCCTCACCGCGCGCGACGAGCTGAACGACCGCGTGCAAGGCCTGAATTCCGGCGCCGACGACTACATGCTGAAGCCGTTCGAACCCACCGAACTCGAAGCGCGCATTCGCGCGGTGATGCGCCGCAGCGGTCCGCACGGCGACATGCCGCGTCCTGAAGTGTCGCTGGGCGGTGTGCGCCTGTCCGGCGTCGATCGCCGCATTTTCAACGACGACAAGCCGCTCGAACTCTCGCCGCGTGAATTCGCGGTGCTCGAAATGCTGCTGCTGCGTCATGGCCGCGTGGTCAGCAAGGCGCAACTGCAAGACCATCTGACGCATTTCGGCGGCGATCTCGGCGACACCGCGATCGAAGTCTACGTGCACCGGGTCCGTAAAAAACTGGAAAGCTGCCGTGTCGAGATCGTCACGGTGCGTGGCTTCGGTTATCTGTTGCAGGAAATCCGCCAGGCCGCATAATCGTCATGAAGGCCGCGAATCCCATCGCGGCCTGACGGCGCCGGGCCGGCGCCGCGCACTCGTTGCGCAAGTCGCCGGCATCCGGCGAAACTTTGTGGTGCTTGCGCCGTCGTCCTGCGGTGCTCGCGCCGCTGCCTTTTTCCCGCGCGTTCGATCATGCCCCAGCTGGCCGCCAATAGTCTGCGCCGCACGCTGCTGCGGCGCCTCGCCGCTCCCCTTTCGCTGCTCGCGCTGATGAGCGGCCTGATCGCTTACTGGCTGGCGTGGCAGTACACGCAGCACGTGGTCGACCGTTCGCTCGCCGATCTCGCCACCGCGATCTCCAAACAGATCCAGATTGCCGGCCCGAACGCCAAAGTCACCGTGCCGCCGCTCGCGCAAGCCATGTTCTCGGACCCGGTGGAGCACCTCGTCTACCGGATCAGCAATGGCGAAACCGAAATTGCCGGCGATCACAATCTTCCGCTGCAAGGCACGAGCGTGCGGCGCATGCATTACGCGTACGTCTTCGAAACGCAGCATCAGGGCGTGACGGTGCGCGTGGCGCAGGTGCGGGTCGATCAGCCGACCGGCAATCCGATCGTCGTCGAAGTTGGCCAGCCGGTGCACCACCGGTTTCGTATCGCCGCCGAATTTCTGGTCGCGATCATGATGCCGTTGCTGTTGCTGCTGCTGGCGGGTTGGGTGATCGTGTGGCGCGTGGTCAATCAGCAGCTCAATCCGCTGACCGATCTCGCGGACTCGCTGAACCGGCAAACCCACACGTCGCTCGAACCGGTCGATGAAACCTACGTACCGGTTGAAATCCGGCCGCTGACCGGCGCGCTGAACGCGCTGCTCGGACGTCTGAAAACGGCGCTCGACGGCCAGCGCAAATTTATCGCCGACGCCGCGCACCAGCTGCGCACCCCGCTCACCGCTGTCAAGCTGCATGCGGAACAGGCGGCCGTCGCGCGCGACCCGCAACAGACGCTGGCCGCGGTGCGTGAGCTACGCGCCGCAGCCGACCGCGCCGTGCGGCTGTCGAATCAACTGCTTTCGCTCGCGCGCGCCGAGCCGGGTGAACAGGCGGCCCGCTTCGTCAACGTCGACATGGCCGCGCTCGCGTTCGACACCGGCGCGGAATGGGTGCCGCGTGCGTTGACGTTCCACGTCGACCTCGGTTTCCAGCGTCTGGACGACCCGAGCAACGGCCATCCTTTGATGGCGCGCGGCAATCCCGTGCTGCTGCACGAAGTGATCGCCAATCTGCTGGATAACGCGCTCAAGTATGTGCCGCCGTCGCGCTTCGATGGTGGCCGCATTACGGTGACAGTGTCGCAAACGGTGATCGACGAGCTGCGCATGGCGGAGATCGTCGTTGAAGACAACGGGCCGGGCGTGCCGCGCAATCAGCAAGCCGATCTCTTCAAACGGTTTTTCCGCGGCGACGGCCAGACGGATGCGGGCGTGGATAGCGGCGCCGGTCTCGGCCTCGCTATCGTTCACGACATCATGGTGCTGCATCACGGCAGCGTGCATTACGAAGACGCACCGGAAGGCGGCGCACGTTTCATCGTGCGTATTCCGCTCGTATCGGTCAGTGTGCTGAGCGAGGTGGAAGCCGAACCACGCCGGCCGGTAAAAAAATCGGCGCACTCGGCGCCGATGGATATCTGACAGTTCAGATAATCGACAGGCTGCCTCGCGCGTTCGCCAACGCGAGCGACGCAGGCAGCCCGCGTCTCATTTCTTCTTCGCTTTCTTCACCGTTGTCCCGGCCTTCTTCGCCGACTTCCCGGACTTGCCCGCGCCCTTCTCCTTCTCCGGCGGCGCCAGCATCGTGCCGCGGCACTTGCGCGCGCCGCAACGGCATTCATATTCCTTCTTGAGCTTATTGGTTTGCCGCGCGTCGATCACGAGGCCGTAGTCGTAAAAGACTTCTTCGCCCTCGGCGATATCGCGCAACGCGTGCACATACACGTGACCGTCGATTTCTTCGGCTTCGCAGTTCGGCGCGCAGGAATGGTTGATCCAGCGCGCGCTATTGCCGTTCACTTTGCCGTCGATCACCTTGCCGCTGTCGAGTGCGAAATAGAACGTGTGATTCGGCTCCGCCGGATTGTGCGGATGACGGCGCAACGCTTCTTTCCAGGAGATCCGCTCGCCCTTGTATTCGATCAGCCGCTCGCCGGCCGCAATCGGTTCGACGGCGAACACGCCTTTGCCGTGCACACCCGAACGGCGCACGGCGATCCTGCGTGAACTCATTGAATGAATCCTTGTGAAAAACTTGGGGTGAAGATCGGCAGCCGTCGCAAATGCCCGCGTCTGACGCGCCGCTTTTTCTGACGCGCATAGCAAACGCGGCGCCTTGCGAGCGCCGCGTCGACCTGCGACGCTCATGCGCCACAACCGGCATCGTACACGCTCAAGACGGCTTCGTTCAACCGTCAAAAAGACGCGCGCGCAGCACGGGCCGCCAATTTCACCGTTGTCCGAACGAAATGTCGCCGAACAGTGCCTTTTGCTCGCGCGGTTGCGAGCGCCAGTATTGCGGCGGCGCTTCGACCGTCGCGCCAAGTTGCGCCGCGGCATGCCACGGCCAGCGCGGGTTGTACAGCAACGCGCGGGCCAGCGCGATCAGATCGGCTTCGCCGGCCTCGATCAGTTGCTCGGCGTGCAACGGGTCGGTGATCAGGCCCACGCCGATGGTGGTGAGGCCGGTGGCTTCTTTGACCGCCTTTGCGAACGGAATCTGATAACCCGGTTCAAGCGGAATCTTCTGCAATGGCGAGACGCCGCCGGACGATACGTCGATCCAGTCGCAGCCGCGCTTTTTCAACTCCTGCGCGAACGCGATCGTATCTGCGAGCGTCCAGCCGCCTTCCACCCAGTCGGTTGCCGACACACGTACGCCGACGGGTTTGTCGGCGGGAAATGCGGCACGCACGATGTCGAAGATCTCAAGCGGAAAGCGCATGCGGTTTTCGAGCGAGCCGCCGTATTCGTCGTCGCGTTGATTGGCGATCGGCGAGAGGAACTGATGCAGCAGATAGCCATGTGCCGCGTGCACCTCCAGTCCGTCGATGCCGAGCCGCGCGGCACGCCGCGCCGAAGCCGCGAATGCTTCGCGGATGCGCGCCAGCGCGGGTACGTCGAGCGCCAGGGGCGGCTCTTCACCGGCTTTGTGCGGCAACGCGGACGGTGCATGCGGCAGCCATCCGCCCTGCGATACTGGAATCAGCTGTCCGCCTTCCCAAGGCACATGGCTCGACGCCTTGCGCCCGGCGTGCGACAACTGCATCGTGACCTTGATGTGCGAATGCTTGCGGATAGCGGCGAGCACCGGTTCGAGCGCGGCTTCGGTGACGTCGTCCCACAGGCCGAGATCGCCGGGAGTGATACGTCCGTCCGGCTCGACCGCGGTTGCCTCGATGCACAGCATGCCCGCACCGGATAACGCCATGCTGCCGAGATGGATCATGTGCCACGCCGTTGCCTCGCCGCGATCCGCGGAATACTGGCACATGGGCGACACGACGATACGGTTGGGAAGCGTCACGCTGCGCAGCGTGAGCGGAGAAAAAAGCGCGCTCATGGATCAGGCCCAGTAAAAACCCAAGAGCGATCGAGCATAGCACCGCAAATGATTTACTGCAGGCACGCGCCTTTCAGGCTTTCGCCTCGACCTGATCGAGCCATTCACCGAACATCCGGCGCGCGGCGGCTTCGAGCGCGGGACCGAATTGCGCGGTCTCGGCCCGCAACCGGCGCGCGTCGATACCGTGGCCGGCAAGCTCACCGGCGTTGCCGATCAGCCAGGGTTCGAAGCGGTCGGTGCGGATCTCCGGATGGCACTGCAGACCGAGCACATGGCCGCCCCAGGCGAACGCCTGGTTTTCGCATGCCGGCGTCGACGCGAGACGCGTGGCATTGTCAGGCAGATCGAAGGTGTCGCCATGCCAGTGCAGCATGGAGGTCTGCGCGCCGTCCAGATGGCGCACCGGCGAAGCGCGGCCGGCGTCGGTCAGCGTGAGCGGCGTCCAACCGAGTTCGGTGCGGCCGGCGGGATAGACGCGGGCACCGAGCGCGCGTGCGATCAACTGGGCGCCAAGGCAGATGCCGAGTGTCGGCAAACCAGCCGCGATACGCTTCTCGATCATGGACAGTAGCGGCACGAGCGTCGGGTAAAGCGCGTCGTCGGTTGCGCTGATCGGGCCGCCCAACACCACCATCAACGAGGCGGCAACGGGGTTCGGCGCCTCGATGCGGGCAAAGCCGACGTCGAGATAGCGGACCGGACGCCCGCGCTCGCCGAGCACCAGCTCAAGACTGCCCAGATCCTCGAAGTGCACGTGGCGAATGGCCAGAACTTCGTGATTCATCGGCCTGTCCCACCTTCAGGTTGACTAAAGACTTGCCGCCACGCGGCACCGGCCGGCTGACAGGCGGCATGTGCCGTCCGCCGGAACCGGCCCGGCAGTGTAGCGGATTGTCCCGGAAGAAACCGCCTTATTGGGCGAAGATCTTCCAGGTCTTCTTCTGGGTGGCAACGTCGGCCGTCTCATACACCGAGCAATCCAGGCGCAGATCCGTATCCGACATCTTCAGATCGAGCAACGCGCAATGATGCGGCGTCTTCTTCGGGTTCCTGCTCGGCTCGAAGTGCGTGCAGCTCAGACACATGCGATGCGGCGGAATCGTGCCTTGCGCTTCCAGCTGGTGAACGGTCTTGAGCAGCGTGCGATAGAACACGGCCTGTTCCTCGTCACGCAGCGTGCCGACCGCCTTGGCCAGAAAGTCCGGCCACTGTGCAGCGCGCTTCGCAGCCGTGCGGCCGCGTGCCGTCAGGCGGACCGCGAGGGCGCGGCCGTCGTCGAGGGCACGGCGCTTTTCGACCAGTCCCTTGGTCTCGAGCGTGCTGACTGCGTCGCTGGTCGTCGCGGCGGTGAGCGCCGTTTCACGCGCAATTTCGCCGAGACGCATCGGGCCTTTGCGCTGCATCAACAAAACCAGAATTTCGCCCTGAGTCGGTGTCAGGCCAGCGCCTTCCGCCCATTCCCAAGCCTGGCTCCGCATTGCCGTGCTCAATCGCAATAGGCTGTGGGTCACCCGCCCGGTCGCCTGTTCTCCGTATACGCCTTCGCTCATAATCTTCGATTGGTTTATTTACAGCTTTCGTACGATGCCGGCGAACCGTTCACCGACCGCGCCCGTAGCCTGTGTGGGGTAGCCTCGCCCAACTGCGGACAAGACGGTTTTCAACTATCTCAAAAATTTACCGCCTTGCAAGGCAAAGCAGCGAAAACGACATTCTATGCGAGAGCGGCGAATCGTACAGCTAACTTATCCAAAGCAGGCTGTGGATAACCACGGGAAAACGCCGGGACAGCTTGTGTGCCGATTCTTGATAAGCGTCGAGGCCGGCCTCACCGCCCCGAAGTTGTCCTCGTATACCGGCCTCGACGCACCCACGACCAGCCCGGTTATGGTTTACGCAGCGCATTGACTTTGCAGGGAATTATTCAGTTGTCCACAGGCCGGGGCAATGCTTGTTAACTACTACTACGTCTGTATACGTCAACTTTATAAAAACCTTGGACACGCCGAGCTGGAATTTAATTTATTGAAAAAAACCCGCTCGAGGCGGGTTTTCTTACGATTTGCCGCGAACAATCCTGTTTCCGGCTAGGCGCGCCACTCCAGACATTGTTGCCTGACGGCTTCGTGCAAGGACTTTTCCCGTTCGACGACGCCGCGCAGCCACGTCGCGTCATTGACCTGACTGCGTGCAATCGCACCGATTTCGGCCAGCGCATTGCCCGAACCCAACGCTTCGGCGTGCGGAGCGATCCGGTCGAGCGTTTCGAGAATGTCTTCGGAAATCGTCTTGCGTTCGCCCGTTTGCGGATTGATGCAGGTGCCGGCGAGACCAAAGCGGCATGCTTCGAAACGATTGAAGGTGTAGACGAGGTAGTCGTCTTCCTTCGGCGAGATAGGCTTGTCGAGCAGCAGATGCCGGGCAAGCGTCTGGATGTAGCAGGCAATCGCCGCCGCGCGATCCACCGACAGCGGCGTGTCCATCACGCGCACTTCGATCGTGCCGAAACCGGGCTTCGGCCGGATGTCCCAGTAAAAATCCTTCATGCTGTTGACCACGCCGGTGTGGACCATCTTCGAGAAATATTCCTCGAAACTGTCCCACGTCAACACGAATGGCGCCCGGCCCGACAACGGAAACGCGAACACGGAATTCAGTCGTGCCGAATGAAAGCCGGTATCGACACCCTGCACGAACGGCGACGAGGCGGACAACGCGATGAAGTGCGGAATGAAGCGCGACATGGAATGCAGCAGATAGAGCGCGCTGTTCGGATCTGGACAGCCGATATGCACGTGCTGGCCGAACACCGTGAATTGCTTGGCGAGATAGCCGTACAACTCGGAGAGGTACTGAAAGCGCGGCGTATCGACGATCTGCCGCTCGCTCCATTGCTGGAACGCATGCGTGCCGCCGCCGCACAGGCCGACGTTCAGGTGATCCGCCGCGGAAACCAGCGTATCGCGAATCTTGCGCAAGTCGGCGACGGCCTGCTCATGCGTCGTGCAGATGCCGGTCGACAGCTCGATCATGCTTTCGGTGATTTCCGGCGTGATGTTGCCGGGGATCTTTTCGTCCTTGATGAGGCGCAGCAGATCCGAGCCGGCTTTGGTCAGATCATAGTCGTGCGTGTTGACGATCTGCATCTCGAGTTCGACACCGAATGTGAACGGTTTCGAATCGATGAAGGGTTCGAGTGACATGGCGTCCCCTAGGTCAGTTCGGCCGGATGCGGGTCCGTGTGCGGGCCACATGCCCGGCCGTTTTTGAATCGGATACAGGTTGATAAAGCGTCTTGAGTATCGGGCTTCGAGCCTCTGGCCTCAGGCAATGCACTGCGCTGACCGGCCCGAGCCTACGCTTACTCTTCGCGCCGTTCGGCCACCATCGCGAGACTGCGATAGACGAGCCACGGCCCGAGAATCTGCAGCACGAAAATCGAACACATCACGATGGCCCGCAGTTGCGGATCGAAGTTCGGATACAGGTTGTAGGTATCGTCGACCAGCAGATACGCGAGCGCCGACATTGGCGATAACGACAAACCGAGCGCTATGCCCTGCTTCCAGTTCAAACCGCTTGGCCTCGCGAACGCCAGCACGCCGACCAGTTTCGCAACGAGGCGCGCAACAATCAGACCCAGCGCGGCGACACCGCCTAGCGCGATGTCTTTCCATTCGAACGAAGTCAGCGTCAGCACGAACAGAATCACGGTCAACAACCAGCCTGCGGTGCCGAAATGCTGCGGCCACAATTGCGGACGCGCTTCATGATTCTTCACGATGATGCCGGCGGCGAGCAGCGCCAGAATGGTCGACAGCTTGAACAGATGCGCCACCGCGATGGCCAGCAGCACCAGCCCGAACAGCGCGACAAACGAATGCTCGTCCTGCATGTTCAAACGCCGATAAAAGAACGTGCAGGTACGCGCGAGCAGGTACGCAAGCACGAGCGAGCCGACCAGCAGATAAAGCGGCTGCAAGATGGTTGCGAATACGTTGCCGTAGACCTCCTGGTGCAGCCAGCTCGACACGAGCTTTTCGATCACCACCGCATACATGCTGTTCAGCGCCGTCAAGGTCAGCAAACGCTGCGTGACCTGGCCTTCCGCGCGCAATTCGGTTTTGAGCTGAATCACCATCGCCGGCGAAGTCGCCATCGCGATTGCGGCGAGCACGGTCGCCACCATCAGCGGCACGTTCAGAAACAGCAAAACCGGCAAAACCAGCGCGAATGTCAGCGTGGCTTCGGCCACGCTCGACAGAATCAGCCACGGATTGCGACGGATCCAGCGCAAATCGAGCCGGCTACCGAGTTCGAACAGCAGCAAACCGAGCGCGACGTCGAGCAAGGGCCGCGCGGCGCTCGCGGAATCCGCATCGATTACACCCGAACCAGCCGCGCCGGCAACGAGGCCAATGACCGCATACCCGGAAATGCGCGGCAAACGCCACGCGCGATAGCAAAGCTCACCGCACAGACCTGCTGCGAGCAATGCGAGACCAGCCCAAAAAATGGCGTCGGGTGAAAGCGGCCAGGCTGGAAAAAATGAAAACGCCGAATTCATCGTAATGGGTTCTCCTTTGCAGCAACGGCAGACGACACGAACCGGCGCAAACACCGGCGAGCGGGTGGACGCACGAAGCGCTCACTGTCGCGATCGCTTCGCATGGCCAGCGTTGCGAGTTTTCAACGATCGGATGATCTGAATGCGCCGCGGCCGCAGAGAGCCTGACGCATTCGGGTGTGGCCGTAGCAACCGGCACGGTGAAAGAACGCCGTCGACTTTGAATCAGATTCTGATTGAGCGGCACCGTTCCGTTTGCTGCGTGTGCCGCTGTAGAGGCAAGACACGACGCGGAAAAGAACGGCGATTGTGCCATAGCTTTTTCAGCCTCGATCGAAAAGACACGAACATGCTGGCAAAACGGTAAAAACGTACGTTATCTCGTCGGCATGAGGAAAAAGCGACCGTTTTAGGCCTGAAATCGACCGCGTGCGCGGCTAGTCTGAAGATGGCAGATGTGTTTTTCGGGACATGGCAGAGGGAAGTTTTTGCGCGGATAGCGGGGCGCGAGCTATGCCGATGAGCGCCATTCCAGCCACGGCCTTTCTGTTTACAGGTTTACCGTATGTATACGTAGTAACAGTTAACAAGGTGCCTCGGTTTCTGTGGATAACTCCTGTTTACCGAAACGAATCATCGGTTTGCCGGCCGCATAACCGGATGCACAGCATGTGCGGGAGCGGCGGGTATACAAGAGGAACTTTTTGCGATTTCCGGCGGCGGCGGAGTTACCCCGTTTACGTCCACAACGGTTCCACATGAGTTGCGCGGGTAAACGGCGCGGTTATCCACAAGTGTCGGTGGATAACCGGGTCAGGCAAGGATGCCCGGCGGCCCGCGTTAACACGTGTCAACTCACCGTCCCCTGGCGCAATGCCCGCAACAGGAAGCGCGCGGGATCGATGTCTTCAGCCAGATCCCGTTCGAGCGGCCACGGTTCGCCTTCCAGTTGCGAGGCGATCAGTTCCGCGCCGAGCGCAGCCCACACCAGGCCACGCGAACCGTAGGCAAACGCGCCGTACAGGCCGTCTGTGCGCGGCAGATCGAGCGGCCATGCGCCGCGCAGACGCTGGGCGTCGCGCGCTGCCACGGTTTCGTCGGCGAGCTGGCCGATCATCGGCATGCGGTCGCTGGTGACGCAACGGAACGCGACACGTCCAGCCAACGCCGCCGGATCGGCGCGATCGACGATGCCCGCAAACGCCGGCAACATCTGCGCGACGCGCGCCAGGTTTTCCAGATGGCCATCCGTGCGAAGCGAGGTGTCGGGGTCGTCGAGTTCATAGGTGGCGCCGGTCAGCGTGGCGCCGTTGGCAAGCGGTACGGCGTAGCCTTCGCCGATCACCGGCAACTCGAGCGGCGGCCGCACCGTGCCGGCCGGCAATAACGTGAGCTGGCCGCGAATGCTGCGAGTCGGCGCGTATTGCAAACCGGCGATGCGCGCGGCATCGTGAGCACTCGCAACGATCACCACCGGCGCACGCGCGACAACCTGACCCGCGGTGTCGAAGACGATCCACTGACCACCCGCCCGCTCGATCCGCGCGACGTCCACCCCGAAGCGGCGTTCGAGCAACGGACCTGCCGCGGCGCACTGCGCGGCGCAGAGCGATGCAGGATCGATCCAGCCGCCGTACGGAAAGAACCAGCCGCCGTGCGCGAGCGGCATGCCGGCCAGCCGTTGAGCTTCGTCTGCCGGGACGGAGGTCACGTACTCCGATGGATAGCTTGCCGCGGCGATCGCCTGGCTGATCGACAAGGCTTCCTCGTCATCCGCGGCAATCTGCAACAGGCCCTTGCTGCCGCGCGATGGTCCGTAGCCGAGCCGTTCGAGCGCGGCCCAATGCCTGAGCGAATACAGGAAACCGGTCCGCGTGACGCGCGAGGCGACGCTGTCGTCACGGGAAATCATGGGATGGAACACGCCGGCCGGATTGCCGGACGCTTCCTGAGCAACGGCTGCATGCCGTTCGAGCGACGTGACGCGCCAGCCGCGCGCGGCCAGCCGCTCGATCACCGCGCAGCCGGCGAGGCCCGTGCCGATCACCACGGCATGCCGTTCGTCGACCACGAGCGGCGCGGGTGGCTCATGACGGCGCACGCGCCAGCGCGGCGCGAAGCGGCCGACCAGCATCGCGCGTTTCCAGCCGAAGCCGTCCACCTTGCGGTATTCAAAACCACACTGCGTCAACGCGCGCTTGATGTCGCCGGCACTGCTGTAGGTGGCGAACGTGGCACCCTCGCCGGCCAGCCGCGCGAGCGCCTTGAAGATCGCGGAAGTCCAGAGTTCGGGATTCCTGGCCGGCGCGAAGCCGTCGAGGTAGAACGCATCGGCGCGCAGCCTCAAGGCCGGCACGCTGTCCTGCGCGTCGGCAAAAACGAGCGTGAGTACGACGCGCCCTTCCTCGAATTCAAGCCGATGCGTGCCGGGGACGAGCATCGGCCAGGCATCCGCGAGCGCTTGCGCCAAGGCTGCGATCTCCGGATCGGAAATCGTCGCCGCATACACTTTGCGTAAATCGTCGACGGTAAACGGATGCTTCTCAGTCGAGACGAAATGGAGCCGCTCGCAGCGTGAGGAATCGGCGCGCCACGCGGCCCAGGTCACCAGAAAGTTGATGCCCATGCCGAAGCCGGTTTCGACTACCGTGAAAACGCGACGCTCCTGCCACCGCTCGGGCAGCGCATTGCCGCGCAGGAAAACGTAGTGAGCCTGTTCGAGACCGCCCACGGCGCTGTGATAGATGTCGTCGTAGAGCGGCGAAAAAGGCGTGCCGTTGGCGCGAAAAGCGAGGACGGCGGGGATCAGCGGATCAGTCATGCACGAGGGAAAATAAGGCTCGGAAAAATGCCCCCGGAACCTGTCGCCTGGCGCCAAGGCCTCCAAGGGTGTGAGAAAACTTGAGGCGGCCCGGCGTTTTTTCCCGCGCAGGTGAACATTACCGCCCGCGCCTCGCTCGCCGGACGGCGAAAATGACCCGCCGAACGTTGGCAAAAACCAACGCCAGGCCCCGTCCGTACTGGGTTTGAGCCCTCGGTTGGAGGTCGCCGGGAGCAAAAACGGCGGTTTCGTTGCAATATCCGCCGCGCAACCGCGTAATTCTTCGAAACCCTTGTCCTGATTGGGTTTGCGCTGCGCTATCATAGCAAGCGCCGCGAAGGGAGCGGCAGCACGGCCGGCGGACGGTTATCTGTCCGGCGCTATTGGTCCGGAGGGGATCCGGAGCCGGAGCTGCTCGACGGCGCGGCCCGCGCACGTATAATCGGCGCGTTCGCGCTGTTCGTGTCAACCTAAACTCAGAAAGGAACCTTAATGAACAAACAGGAACTGATCGACGCCGTCGCAGGACAGACGGGCGCCAGCAAGGCTCAAACCGGTGAAACGCTGGACACGTTGCTTGAAGTGATCAAGAAGTCTGTGTCGAAGGGTGACGCGGTCCAGTTGATCGGCTTCGGCAGCTTCGGTTCGGGCAAGCGGGCAGCACGTACGGGGCGTAACCCCAAGACCGGCGAAACTATCAAGATCCCGGCCGCCAAGACCGTCAAATTCACGGCTGGTAAGGCGTTCAAAGACGCAGTCAACAAGCGCTAAGCAGACTACTGCCAGGCAGTTGACACCCGCCAACGGCGGGTTTTTTTTGGCCTGCGCGTTCGCGCTGCGCAGTGGGCAAGGGATAGCGGCGGCGAGCGTCGCGGCTATCCCGGCGGCAGGCAAAGGCCGTTCAGTCGTGGCGATGCACGATCTCGCCGTGGCCGTGACCATCGTGATCATGGTCATGATGGTCGTGGTCGTGATCATCTTCGTCGAAGTCCCAGGCCGGGAACGGATCGGCGAACTTCGCCCATGCTTGCGGTCCCTGTGCGTATTCCTCATCGGTCAACAGGCAGGCGTCGAACTTCGCGGTCCACACGGCCGGGTCGATGCCGATACCGATCATGACCAGTTCCTGGCGACGGTCGCCAATGCTCAGATCGTCCGGGTCGCCGTACCAGTCCGCGGCGATTTCGGCGGCCAGCTCGTCGTCGCCGTCGGGCCATTCGCTGCGATCCTGAGCGGCCCACCACATGCCCGCCGGGCCGTGCCGGCAAGCCCCGCCCGCCTGCGAGAGCGAACCGGCGATATCGTTACGCGTGGCCAGCCAGAAGAAGCCTTTGCTGCGCAGAACGCCCTTCCACTCCTGATGCAGCAGCGCCCACAGGCGTTCCGGGTGAAACGGCCGGCGCGCCCGGTAAATGAAATTGCCGATGCCGAATTCGTCCGCCTCGCCGTGATGGGCGTGACCGTGCTCGTGGCCGTGCTCATGATTGAGCGACGCCAGCCAGCCCGGCGCGCTCGATGCCTCGTCGAAATCGAAGCGGCCGGTGTTCAGCACCTGCGCGAGCGGCACCTCGCCGAAACGGGCGACCACCTGCACGGCGCGCGGGTTGATCCGGCCGAGAATGCGCTGCAGGCGCGTGAGTTCATCTGCGCCGACCAGGTCGGCCTTGTTCACCACCAGCACGTCGCAGAACTCGATCTGTTCGATCAGCAACTCCACGAGCGTGCGGTCGTCTTCTTCGCTCGCCGCGATGCCGCGCTCGGCGAGCGCGTCGGCCGAACCATAGTCGCGCAGGAAGTTGAATGCATCGACCACGGTCACCATCGTATCGAGTCGCGCGACGTCGGACAGCGACGCACCTTCGTCGTCGACGAAGGTGAAGGTTTCGGCGATCGGCATGGGTTCGGCCACGCCGGTCGACTCGATCAGGATCGCGTCGAAGCGCTGCTGGGCCGCGAGACGCTTGATCTCGACCCGCAAATCGTCACGCAACGTGCAGCAGATGCAGCCGTTCGACAACTCGACGAGTTGCTCCTCGATGTGAGAAAGCGCGGCTGCGTCGCGCACGAGCGTTGCGTCGATATTGACGGCGGCCAGATCGTTGACGATCACGGCCACGCGCAAACCGGCGCGATTCGCGAGAATGTGATTCAGGAGCGTGGTCTTGCCGGCGCCCAGAAAACCGGAGAGCACGGTGACGGGCAATAGCGGCTGGTTCATCGCAGTACGGAAAAGCTAGTGGATTGGAAGGCGTGCCGGGCTTGGGGCCGCATGACTGCGTGACCCGAATGATGTTCGGGGCGCGACGGCAGCACGAAGCCGCATTGTGCATCAAAACGGGCCGTGGCCGCGCAATGGGCCAGACCAACCGGCCGGATCAGCGCGCTGCCGGCATCAGATTCCACTTGCGCAGGATCGCGACGATCTGCTGCGCGTACTTGTCCCGCAGTGCCGGGGTTTCGGAATGATATGCGCCGATGGCCTGCCAGGTGTTGCCGTACTTGTTCATCTGGCGGCGCAGATGCCATGCCGCGATATAGACGTTCTTGCACGGCTCCATGAGCGTGCCTTGCGAGATGCCGTACTGGGCGAGCGTGGGCAGATGGACGGAATTGATCTGCATGACGCCGTAGTCGATCGAGCCGTTGGCGTTCTTATGTTGCGCATCGGGCCGATTATGTGACTCCTGCCACGCAATTGCGCGCAGAATCAGGGGGTTGACCTTCTGATACCTCGCGGCTTCGTCAAAGCAGTCGGCGCGTGCCGACCCTGCTGCGATCAGCACGGCAAGTCCTGCGGCCACGGTAACGAAGGGATGTTTCATCGGTCAAGACCACTAAGTAATGCGCAAGAGTAAGGTTCGGTAAGGGATCGCGTCGGCCATACTTCAGCCGCTGACGGCCGCCGGGCCACGCTGGCGGGGCATTTGTCGGACATCGGGGAAAACCCGCGCCGGCAACCCGCAACCAGGGACTCGATCGGCTCGTATCATACCGGCAGGCAGACCTCCGTCAAGTTGGCTAACCGACATAAGCACGCAGAAAATGCTGCATTTTCTTGCGCATCACAGAACATCTCATTAGCTTTCAGTTACTTGACAAAGAGGGGCGATCTTTAGAGGAATCGCACGGCGCAGTTTGTTTTGTGACAAATCCGACATGAAAAACTGTTACTGTTCATTTTTTTCGGACATCGGGCGGTGGGCAGCGGGGGCGATGATCGTCCGCGAGGCCGGCCTGCAGATCGACAGGGCGGCGGCCTGCTCCCATGTCCGCACTGCATGACCGTCGGCGGCTACGGCTGTCGGCATCAATACCCTATTCCATGAGAAGAAATCGTATGGCTTTGCGTCGCGTCGCAACGGCGCTGCTGGTGGCTGGCTTGATCACCGCGCAGACAGCACAGGCACAGGTGACACTCAACTTCGTCAACGCCGACATCGATCAGGTAGCCAAGGCGATCGGCGCGGCAACCGGCAAAACGATCATCGTCGACCCGCGCGTGAAGGGTCAGTTGAATCTCGTGTCGGAAAATGCGGTGCCTGAAGATCAGGCGCTGAAGACCTTGCAGTCCGCACTGCGCATGCAGGGCTTCGCGCTGGTGCAGGATCACGGCGTGCTGAAAGTCGTGCCCGAGGCCGATGCCAAGCTGCAAGGCGTGCCGACCTATGTCGGCAACACGCCTACCGCGCGTGGCGACCAGGTGGTCACGCAGGTGTTCGTGCTGAAGAACGAGTCGGCCAACAATCTGCTGCCGGTGCTGCGCCCGCTGATCTCGCCGAACAATACCGTGGCGGCCTACCCTGCCAACAACACCATCGTAGTCACCGACTACGCCGACAACGTGCGGCGCATTGCGCAGATCATCGCGGGGGTGGATACGGCGGCGGGCCAGTCGGTGTCAGTGGTGCAGCTGAAGAACGCGAATGCGATCGACATCGCCACGCAACTCTCCAAGATGCTCGATCCGGGCTCGATCGGCAGCACCGACGCGACGCTGAAGGTTTCGATCACAGCCGATCCGCGCACCAACTCGCTGCTGATCCGCGCTTCCAACGGCGCGCGCCTCGCGGCGGCGAAGCAACTGGCGAAGGAACTCGATACGCCCACCACGATGCCCGGCAACATCCACGTGGTGCCGCTGCGTAACGCGGACGCGACGAGACTCGCCAAAACCTTGCGTGGTATGTTCGGCAAAGGCGGCGATACGGGCTCGTCGGCGAGTTCGAACGACGCCAATTCGTTCAACCAGAATGGCGGCGGCGGTGGGTTGGGCGGCAACAATTCGACGGGCACGTCGGGTACGCCGCCGTTGCCTTCGGGTGGTCTGGGCAGCAGTTCGATGGCGTCGCCGATGGGCGGCGGCGGTGGCTACGGCGCGGGCGGCGGTTCCAATTCCGGCGGCCTGCTAGGCAACGACAAGGACAAGGGCGACGACAATCAGGCGGGCGGCATGATCCAGGCGGATGCCGCGACCAACTCGCTGATCGTCACGGCGGCCGAGCCGGTGTACCGCAACCTGCGGGCGGTGATCGACCAGCTCGACGCACGGCGCGCGCAGGTCTATCTCGAGGCGTTGATCGTCGAGTTGAACTCGAACACGAGCGGCAACCTCGGTATTCAGTGGCAGGTCGCGAACAATTCGATTTTCGCCGGCACCAATCTGCAGACCGGCAGCAGCAACAGCATCGTCAATCTGACGGCGGGCGCCATCGCGGCCGGGGCAGCCGGTGCGGCCACCGGTGGTCTCGCTAGCGCGATCGGCACCCAGGGTCTCCAGCAGGGCCTCAATATCGGCTGGATTCACAACATTTTCGGTGTGCAGGGACTCGGTGCGCTGCTGCAGGCGCTGTCGCAGACCGCCGACGCGAACGTGCTGTCCACGCCTAACCTGATTACGCTCGACAACGAGGAAGCCAAGATCGTCGTCGGTACCAACGTGCCGATCCAGACGGGCTCGTATTCGAACCTCACGAGCTCGACCGCGACCTCGGCGTTCAATACGTACGATCGCGTGGACGTGGGCCTGACGCTGCACGTCAAGCCGCAGATCACCGACGGCGGCATTCTCAAGCTGCAGCTCTACACGGAAGACTCGGCGATCGTGACCGGCACGACCAACGCCACCACCAACCCGGCGGGCCCGGAATTCACCAAGCGTTCGATCCAGTCGACAGTGCTCGCCGATAACGGCGAGATCATCGTGCTGGGCGGCCTGATGCAGGACAACTACCAGGTCAGCAACAGCAAGGTGCCGTTGCTCGGCGACATTCCGTGGATCGGCCAGCTGTTCCGCTCGGAACAGAAGACCCGCAACAAGACCAATCTGATGGTGTTCCTGCGCCCGGTGATCATCAGCGATCGCGGTACCGCTCAGGCTGTGACGTCGAATCGTTATGACTACATTCAGGGCGTACAGGGTGCGTACAGGCAGGACAACAACCTGATCAAGGACAATGACGATCCGGTGGTTCCTCCCATGCCGCTCGGCCCGAGCCAGGGTGCTTCGCCCGAGATGAACCTGTTCGATCTCGACAAGATGCGCCGTCAGCAATTGGCGCCGCCGCCGGCTAACGGCGGTGCGGTCACGAACGGCGCCGCGGCCACTACCGGCACTCCCCTGCAGAGCAGCCCTGCCACCGTCGGGCCTGCCGTGCAGACCAGCCCGATTACTGTGTCGCCGTCCACCGCGTCGCCCGGAGTGCGACCGTGAGTACGCCGTCCACGCCGCCGTCAGCGTCCGCGTCGCCGGCCGCAACGCGAACCGGTGCCGCGGCACAAGGCGCGGCGATTCCGTTCGCGGGTGCGACGGAGCATGTTGGGCGCGAGGCGCCTTCGGCGATCGCCGCGCGGCTCGTGCCCTACGGCTTTGCGCGCGCCGGCCAGATTCTGGTCGCGCATCAGCATGCGGACAGTCTCGAAGTCTGGATCAGCGAACGCACGAGCGACGCCGCGCTTTCCGAAGTGGCGCGCAACTTCGGCGCCGTGTCGATCGTCCGTCTGCCCGCCGACGAACTCGCACAGGCGATCAACCAGGCGTACGCGCGCCAGGACGGCAGTGCTGCGCAAGTGGTTGGCGAAGTGGAAGGCGAAGTCGATCTCTCGCGGCTCATGCAGGACATTCCTGAAGTGGAAGATCTGCTGGAGTCGGAAGACGACGCGCCGATCATCCGCATGATCAACGCGTTGCTCACGCAAGCGGCGCGCGAGCAGGCGTCGGATATTCATATCGAGCCGTTCGAGACTTCTTCCGTGGTGCGCTTTCGCGTGGACGGCACGCTGCGCGACGTGGTGCGCCCGAAGAAAGCGCTGCACGGCGCGCTGATCTCGCGGATCAAGATCATGGCGCAACTCGACATTGCCGAAAAGCGTTTGCCGCAGGACGGCCGCATCACGCTGCGCGTGGGCGGCCGCCCGGTCGACGTCCGCGTCTCGACGCTGCCGACCGGCCACGGCGAACGCGCGGTGCTGCGTCTGCTGGAGAAGGACGCGTCGCGCCTGAATCTCGAAGCGCTCGGCATGGCGTCCGACACGCTCGTCAAGTTCGACAAGCTGATCGGCCGGCCGCACGGCATCGTGCTGGTGACCGGCCCGACCGGTTCGGGTAAAACGACCACGCTGTATGCGGCGATGTCGCGGCTCGAAACGGCGACCACGAACATCATGACGGTCGAAGACCCGATCGAATACGACCTGTCCGGCATCGGCCAGACGCAGGTCAACGAGCGGATCGGCATGACCTTCGCGCGGGCGCTGCGCTCGATTCTGCGGCAGGATCCGGACGTCATCATGATCGGTGAAATCCGCGACCTGGAGACCGCGCAGATCGCGGTGCAGGCTTCGCTGACGGGTCACCTCGTGCTCGCCACGCTGCATACCAACGACGCGGCCTCCGCCGTGACACGTCTGACCGACATGGGCGTGGAGCCGTATCTGCTGGCCTCGTCGCTGCTCGGCGTGCTGGCGCAGCGGCTCGTGCGGCGGCTGTGTCCGGTGTGCCGCGAAGAGCGCGTTGAAGAAGACGGCAGCGTGCGCTGGCATCCGGTCGGTTGCGAGCGCTGCGGGCACTCTGGTTATGCGGGACGTCGCGGCGTCTACGAACTGCTGCTGATCGACGACCACATCCGCACGCTGGTTCACCGCAACGCGGCCGATGCGGAAATCCTCGCGGCCGGCCGCGAGCAAGGCATGCGTACGCTGCGCGAGGATGCGGATCGCTGGCTCGCCTCCGGGCTGACGTCGCTCGAAGAAGTGATCCGCGTGACGGGCGGAGCATAAGCGCATGCCGGCATTTCGTTTCGAAGCGATCGACGCGGCGGGCAAGGCGCAAAAAGGCGTGCTCGACGCGGACAGCGCGCGCGGCGCGCGGACCAATCTGCGTTCGCAGGGACTGACGCCGCTCATTGTCGAACCGGCGGCTACGCGCACGCGCGGCGAGCGCAATCAGCGTCTGTCGCTGGGGCGGCGTTTGTCGCAACGCGAGCAGGCGATCCTGACGCGCCAGCTCGCCAGCCTGCTGATCGCGGGCCTGCCGCTTGACGAAGCGCTCTCGGTGCTGACCGAGCAATCGGAGCGCGACTACATTCGCGAACTGATGGCGTCGATCCGCGCGGAAGTGCTCGGCGGCCATTCGCTCGCCAATGCGCTGACGCAGCATCCGAAAGACTTTCCCGAGATCTACCGCGCGCTGGTCGCGGCCGGCGAACATACCGGCAAGCTCGGTCTGGTGCTGTCGCGGCTCGCCGACTATATCGAGCAACGCAACGCGCTGAAGCAGAAGATCGTGCTTGCGTTCACGTATCCGGCGATCGTCACGCTCATCGCCTTCGGCATCGTCACGTTTCTGTTGAGCTATGTGGTGCCGCAGGTGGTGAACGTGTTCGCCAGTACCAAGCAGCAACTGCCCTTCCTCACCATCATGATGATGGCGCTGTCCGGGTTCGTGCGGAACTGGTGGTGGGCGATGCTGATCGGCGTGGTCGTGCTGGTGTATCTGGTGCGCTCGATTCTGAAGCAGCCCGGCCCGCGCCTCGCTTTCGACCGCTGGCTGCTCACTGCCCCGCTGCTCGGCAAACTCGTACGCGGCTACAACACCGTGCGCTTTGCGAGCACGCTCGGCATTCTGACCGCGGCGGGCGTGCCGATTCTGCGCGCGCTGCAAGCCGCCGCCGAAACGCTCAGCAATAACGCCATGCGCGAGAACATCGACGACGCCATCGTGCGCGTTCGCGAGGGCACGTCGTTGTCGCGCGCGCTCGGCAATACGAAGACGTTTCCGCCCGTGCTGGTCCACCTGATCCGTTCGGGCGAAGCGACCGGCGACGTGACCACGATGCTCGACCGCGCGGCCGACGGCGAAGCGCGCGAGCTGGAGCGTCGCACGATGTTCCTGACGAGTCTGCTGGAGCCGTTGCTGATTCTGGCGATGGGTGGCGTGGTGCTGGTGATCGTGCTGGCGGTGATGCTGCCGATCATCGAATTGAACAACCTGGTGCAGTAAGGCCGGGAAAGAAAACTGGATTGCGCGTGACCGGCGTCGCGTGTCGGTGCGGCGAGCGCGCAATCAGTCGGAGCGAAGCTGCTGTTCGGCGCCTGGCCCGGCGCCTTGTTTCAGCGCACGTAGATCGTGGGACCGGCGGGGTTGGCGGGCAGGAACACTTCGGAGTGCGCGCCATTGCGGTCGATGATGATCGAGCGGGCACGGACCTCGGAGAGTTTGGCGCCTTGCATCAGCGCGCTGCCGAGCGACACCGCATGCGGTGGTTCGCCGCCGACGCTGACGATAGCCGCGGCGCCTTCCCGCAACGCGAGGATGCCGAACAGCCGCACGTCCTGGTTGGCGCTGCGCGTGAGCTGGCCGCCGAACAGCGTGGCGGCCTGGTCGGTCGAGACCTGCGCATGCGCGGCAGCCGCGGGCAACGGCGCACCGGACATCGTGCTGAGCGTGATGACCCAATAGGTCAGCGTCGCGCAGAACACGGCGAACAGCGCGAGCGACAGAAGGCGGATTTGGATGGCGTTCATGCGCATCATTGTACGGACTATTGTGAAAATTGCGTTGGGTTGAAGCGCTTCTCTAGCCCGGTGCTTCGAGCCAGTTCCCCGGGAGGGCGAGCAAACCCGGAGCGGGCCGGCGGTTTCTGACGACCCTTCAACTCCATGACATTAAAATGACCGGCCGGGCGTGTTCAATGGCACCTGATTGCGGAATGTGAATCCCGCCCAGTCGAAAATTTCATCTGAAAAGAGGTAGCAAGCTATGCAACTGTCGAGCACTCGCCGTCATGAAATCGCGGGGCCCCGTGGCCGCCGTCAGCGCGGTTTCACACTGATCGAAATCATGGTCGTGATCGCGATTCTGGGCATTCTGGCCGCGTTGATCGTGCCGAAGATCATGAGCCGTCCCGATGAAGCGCGGCGTGTGGCCGCCAAGCAGGACATCGGCACGGTCATGCAGGCGCTCAAGCTCTATCGTCTCGACAACGGCCGTTATCCGACCCAGGAGCAGGGCTTGCGCGCGCTGATCGAAAAGCCGAGCACGGACCCGGTGCCGAACAACTGGAAAGACGGCGGTTATCTGGAACGTCTGCCGAACGATCCGTGGGGCAACGCGTATCAGTATCTGAATCCGGGCGTGCACGGCGAGATCGACGTGTTCAGTTACGGCGCGGACGGCAAGGCGGGCGGCGAAGGCAACGATGCCGACGTCGGCTCGTGGCAGTAGGCCATCAATGATTCTCCTGCGCGCGGCAGCCTGCACCGCGCGCGTTCCTCGATGCAGCGTGGTTCGATTTTGAGTTGATCGTTCGTGGCCGGCACTATGCGATTGTCCGCTTGCAAGTCCCGTGTGGACACGCCGTGTATGGCTTCGTTGCCGCGCGCGGCGTGTGCCGGCGCGCGTCGTCATGGGGTGCGCCGCTCACGTGATGCGAGCGCGCACGGCGGCCGCAAACGCGCGGCGGGTTTCACGCTGCTGGAAATGCTGGTGGTGCTGGTGATTGCGGGCCTGCTGGTGTCCCTGACCGCGCTGACGATCACGCGCAATCCGCGCACCGACCTCAACGAGGAAGCGCAGCGTCTCGCGTTGTTGTTCGAGTCGGCCGGCGACGAAGCACAGGTGCGCGCGCGGCCGATCGCCTGGCAACCGGTCGAAGGCGGCTTCCGTTTCGATCTGCGTACCGAAGACGGCTGGCGTCCGCTGCGTGACGATCTGCTCGGGCCGCGTCGCTGGGAAGGTGGCGTGACGGGAGTGAGCATCAACTATCCCGGTTCGGATACGCAACCCAGCCGGATCGTATTCGGTACCGAGGCGATCGACGTGCCGGTGCAGATCACGCTGTTTTCGGCAACCGGGAGCGCGACGATCGTCGGCACCGGCAATGGCCGCTACGAGGTGCATTGAGATGCGTCGTTGCAGGAGCATGGCGGCTCGCGAAACGGTTCATGGCGCGCAGCGCGGTTTTACGATGATCGAAGTGCTGGTCGCGCTGGCGATCATCGCGGTGGCGCTGGCGGCATCGTTGCGCGCGGTGGGCAGTCTCGCGAGTGGCGAGGCCGATCTGCATCGCCGGTTGCTGGCGGGCTGGAGCGCGGACAACACGCTGGCGCAATTGCATCTCGCGCATGCGTGGCCGAACGTGGGTTCGACGAGCTTCGACTGTTCGCAGGGCAATTTGCAGTTGATCTGTACCGAGCATGTGACGGCAACGCCGAATCCGGTGTTTCGTCGTGTGGAAGTGATGGTGACGATGCCGGGCGGGTCCGGCAATCTGGCCCAGATGGTGACGGTGGTGGCGAATGAAAACAACCGTTCGCTCTGAGCGCCGCCGCCCATTCGGCGCTAGGGGCGCGCGCGGATTCACGCTGATCGAATTGCTCGTGGCGATTGCGATTCTGGCGGTGATTGCCGTGCTGTCGTGGCGCGGACTCGACCAGATCATTCGCGGCCGGCAGACCATCACGAACGCGATGGAAGACGAGCGCGTGTTCGCGCAGCTGTTCGACCAGATGCGGATCGACGCGCGCCAGGCCGCATCGGACGACGAGTCCGGGCAGGCGGCCGTGTCGGTATCCGCCAGCGTGTTGCAGATCGTGCGGCAGATCAACTTGCCGGGTGCGGCGCCGCGTTTGCAGGTGGTGCGGTATCGGGTATCCGGTGGGCGGGTGATTCGGTATGCTTCGCCGCCGTTGGGGAATATGGGCGAGTTGCGGCGGGCGCTGCGCGGTGGTGAAGGAGAAGGATGGAGTAGCGTGCCCCTGATGGGTGGGGTCGGGGCGATTTCGGCGCAGGTGTATGTGCCGAAGGTGGGTTGGACTACGCAGATGAGCGATGTGCAGAGTGCGATTACGGAGGCGGACAATAATCTCAAAGTACCCCAGTTGGGGAGTGCGCCGCTGCCGCGTTCGGTGACGGGGTTGCAGGTGAGTGTTGGGGCGACTTCTTTGGCTCGGCCTGTTACGCGGGTTTTTCTCGTCGGAGAGTGAAATGATGGGTTTTGTTTTGTCTCCGTCTGGGTGGGGGGGTGTTGGCCTTTCCTTGTGTTCTTTGTGGTTTATTAGGGTTGCCCCTGTGCGGGGCGGCACTCACTTTCTTTGCCGCCGCAAAGAAAGTAAGCAAAGAAAGCGGCTTCACACCGCCAGCGTACAAGCGGGTCCCCCGCGCAGCCACGGTAGTGGCGCGATAAACGAACGATCCCTCGCTCAGCTCACTTCAGTGACCAGGCAGTCATCCGTTCCGGCGGCGCTGCGCGCGCCGAGCGGTACACACGAAAACCACCGGCGTCTTGCCGCGCGTCGCAATACCTCAGACCATCGCAGACCGGCGTCTCGCCGAGGCGAAGCCGGCGGCACCCGCGAGGCAAGGAGTCCCCAATGGTGTTCGAGGGATGCCGTTCCGGCGAGCACGCAGTGCGAGGCGGGAGGTATGACGGCTTTGTCACTGGCGGCGAGTGTGCGAGGAGACCGATTCCAGATGTGCCACTACCGTGACTGTGCGGGGGCCCCGCTTAGCATTGGCGGTGTAAAGCGGCTTTCTTTGCCTACTTTCTTTGCCGCGGCAAAGAAAGTAGGTGCCGCCCCGCACAGGGGCAACCCTAATAAACCACAAAGAACACAAGGAAAGGCCAACACCCCCCGAATCCAGACAACCCAAAAAACCCGGAAAACCGAGAAAGGCGTAGCAATCATCAGCGCCCTACTAGTAGTCGCCCTATCAGCAATCCTCGTCTCCGGCATGCTCTGGCGCCAACAAGTCCAGATCCGCCGAATCGAAAACCAACGCCTCCTATCCCAAGCCCAATGGGTCGCCCGCGGCGCCCTCGACTGGACGCGCCTGATTCTCCGCTCGGAGGGCGACACCTCAGCCGGCATCACCTACCTGGGCGGCCTATGGGGCGTCCCCATCGCCAAAACCCGGTTATCCGATTTCCTCGGCCAGATCGGCGAAGTGAGAGCCGAACAAGGCGCGGCAACCTATCTATCGGGTTCAATCGAAGACGCCCAGGCGAAATTCAACCTCCGCAATCTGGTCGACAGCCCGGCACCCGGCGTTATGCAACTGGACATGAACCAGGTCGGCGCCTACCAGCGCCTGCTCGTTTCGCTCGGCCTGAACAGCCAGTTGGCAAAAACCACGGCAGTCCAGGTCCGCGCGAGCCTCGCGCAATCGGCAACCCGTTTCCAGACCGTCACGTCGACCAACGGCACGACCGCGGCCCCGCAGGTTCAAGGCGGCGCCACCGGCGGCAGCTTCACCGACAAACCCGGCATCGAGGACAGCAACGACAGCGCGGCGAACGCGCCGCTGCAATTGATCAACATCGACTCGCTGCTCGACATTCCGGGCTACACGCCCGAAATGGTCGCGCGCCTGCGGCCGTTCGTCACCGTGCTGCCGACCGTCTCGGCGGTCAACGTCAATACGGCCTCCGCCGAAGTGATCGCCGCAGTCGTGCCGGGAATGAGCGTGTCGGCGGCGCAAGCGTTCGTCGCGCGGCGGCAGACCGTGTTTTTCCGGAACGCCGGCGACGTGCAGCTCGCGCTGCAAGCCGCCGGCGTGCAATCGATCTCGATCGACCCGAGCGAACTCGACGTCAACTCGAATTACTTTCTGATCCACGGCCGCGTGCAGCACGAACGCGCCGAGGTGGACCGCACGACCCTCGTCTATCGCGACGCATTGACTCACACTACGCGTATCGTGCGAGTAGAAGACCAACTATGAATAACGCCTTTCCCAGAGAGAGTGGCCTTTGAGCACGCTGATCGTTCTATTGCCGCCGCGTGATCCGGCGGTGCCGTCGCAGGAATGGCAACTGCCGGAGTTGCCGTTCGTGCTGCTCGACAAGTCGGGGCGCACCCAGCGCGCTGGCCGTTCGGCGCTCGCGCTGCTGCCGCGCGCCTCGGTCGCCATCCTGATGGTCGCCGCGCGCGACCTGCTGATGATGCCCGCCACGCTGCCGCCGCTACGCGGCCCGCGGCTGCGTCAGGCGCTGCCCAATATCGTCGAGGATCAACTGATCCAGGATCCGCAGACCTGCCACATTGCGGTCGATCCGAAACCGCTCGCGGGCGGCCGGCAGTTGCTGGCGATCATCGACCGCGGCTGGTTCCGTTTTATCTGCGAATCGTTCGCCAATGCCGGTCACCGCAGCTTGCGCGCAGTGCCGGTGACACGCTGCCTGCCGCAGGCGGCAGCGCTCGACATCAACGCGGCCGCCGAAGTCGAGGAAATGGTGAGCGCCGGTGAACCGGTTCTCGCAGGCGCCGCCGGCGTGGCGACGTCGCTGCCGGGCGTCGCGCCGGTGGTGGCGCCCGGCCTTGCGTCCGTGGTGCCGATGGTGGCCGCGGTGCTCGGCGCCGTGGTGCAGACCGCGCCCGCCATGCTGCTCGAAGGCGCGGTGGAAGGCGCCGCGGGCAACGGTGTGCCGCGCGTCGAACTGGCGATCGCGCGCGGCGTGCAAGGCGAAGGGCTGGCGGTGCCGGCCAGCGCCGTGAACGCGACGCTCGGCGCGCTCGCGGGCGCAGTGCCGGTCTCGCTGTACATGCTCACCGAAGTGCCCGGCAACGAGCCGAGCCTCGCCGCGAATAGTCCGGCGCGGCTCGCGGCGCATATCCACGGCGCCAGTCCGTTGCCGTTCGAGCAGCTCGCGCGGCGCGCGCTGGAGTGCCGCTTCGACCTGTGCCAGTTCGAATTTGCTTCGCAGCCGTGGCGGCTCGACCGCGCAACCCTGCGGCGACTGCGCCTGCCGGTGTGGCTCGCGGTCGGTGCGCTGGTGGTGGCGATCGTCGGCGCGAACGTGCAGTGGCTGCTGCTCGCGCGCCAACGCGACGCCATCAACACGCAGATGACCGAACTGCTGCTCAATACCTTCCCCAAAACGACCGTCGTGCTGGATGCGCCTGACCAGATGGCGCGCCAGTTGCAGCAGTTGCGCGTCGCGGCGGGCGAACTGTCGCCGGACGATTTCCTGGCGCTGGCCGACGGCCTCGCCCGCTCGCTGGCGCCGGTGCCGGTCAACGGCATTGCCGCGCTCGACTATCACGACCGTAGGCTCGACGTGACCTTCAAGCCGGAGGTGAAGCTCGATCCCGACTTCTCGAAGCGCCTTGGCCGCAACGGACTGAGTGGCGCGATCGACAGCAATACCGGCAAGTGGACCATCAGGAACGGACAATGAAAGCTGAACTCGCTCAAACATGGGCCGGATTCTGGGACCAGCGCACCGAGCGCGAAAAAACCCTGCTGGCGTGGGGCGGCGGCGTGCTCTCCGTGGTGATCGCGTGGTCGGTGCTGTGGTCGCCCGCGCAGGAAGGACGCGCGCATCTGCGTGAGTCGCTGCCCACGTTGCAGCGGCAACTGGCGCAGATGACCGCGCAGGCGAACGAAGCGCGGCAACTCTCGGCGGCGGCTCAGGGCGTGGCACCCACCGGCGCCGCGCTGAAAGACGCCCTCACCGCTTCGCTCAACGATCATGGCCTCGCGGCCACGCAGATTCAGGTGATCGGCAACGCCGTGCAGATCCAGTTGAAGAACGCGTCGTTCCCGGCGTGGACGACCTGGGTCGACGACGTGCGCAAGCAGTTCAAGGTTCAGGTCCTGGAGGCGCACGCCACGGCGCTCAAGGAAGACGGCCAGGTGGATCTGACGGCGTCGCTGCAGCCGTCCACCGCGAAATGAAAATAACCGCGACCGTGCCGTCACAGGATCTCGCATGACTTACTGGATGCGGCGCCTGCGCGTCGCGCTTCCCTGGCTGGTGGTCGCGCTGCTGTCCGCCGCCGCCGTGATGCTGGCGATGCTGCCGGCCGCCTGGATCACGCCGCAGTTCGCCAGACAGACACGCGGGCACGTCAACCTCGTCAATCCGGCCGGTTCGCTGTGGCACGGCTCGGCCACGCTGATGCTGGCCGCGGGCTCCGATATGAGCGCCGCGACGCTGCTGCCTGGCCGGATCGAATGGCACACGGCTTTCTGGCCGCTCTTCGCCGGCCGTGTACGCATGACCATGCGGCACAGCGAGGCGATGCCGGAGCCGATCACGGTCGACGCCACGCCGCGCAGCGCGACGGTCACGCCGGGCACGATCGCCGTGCCGGCTTCACTGCTGAGCGGCCTCGGCGCGCCGTTCAATACGCTCGATCTGCAGGGCAATGTGCAGCTGTCCTGGTCGGACTGGCGCAGCTTCAACCGCGAGGCGTTCGGACAACTGAGCGTCACGCTGACCGACGTCAGCTCGCGCGTCTCGATGGTCAAGCCGCTCGGCTCGTACCGGGTGGTGTTTCAGGCGCAGGGCGAGTCGTCCACGCTCGATCTGAGCACCACCAAGGGGCCGTTGATGCTGACCGGCAACGGCACGGTGTCGGCGGCGTCGACGTCGTTTCGCGGGACGGCCAGCGCCGCGCCGGAGGCACGCGACAATCTTGCGGGATTGCTGAATCTGTTGGGGCGGCCGAGCGGACCGGACACGGTGGCGTTGACCTTCGTGCACTGAGGCGGATGGCGGGGCACTGCCGCGCGGGGTGGTCGGGCGTCGGCCTCGATGTCGTTATCGTGCGCGGGCTGGCGCTGCGCGCGATAAGCACCCGGGAACTGCTCAAACTGCTAGAGCCTTGAGGCGTCGATGCAAAAAAGAGGCATGACCGTGGAGAAAGCGGTCGTGCCTCTTTTGCGTTACGCCGACGGCCGGCGCTTCTATTCGTTGTGCATCTGCGAAGGCGGCGTCGCCCCGTTTTGCGCGACCGGCGCAGCCGCTGATGCCGGCAGCGGCGCTGGCGCGGCCACATCGCCCGTTTCGCGATTCATCTGCGACGCGTCCCAGCCGCCGCCCAGCGCCTTCACCAGACCTACCGACGACACCATCCGCTGCCCGGCGATGTTCTCCAGTTTCTGCTCAGCCGTGAAGGCGGTGGTTTGCGCGGTTAGCACGTTGACGTAGCCGACCGTGCCCGCCTTGTACTCGTTCGTGACGATGGCCAGCGCCTGACGCGCCGAATCCACCGCTTGCCGCTGCACGACGATTTCCTGCTCGAGGATGCGCTGTGATGCGAGATTGTCCTCGACGTCCTGGAATGCGGCCAGCACCGTTTGACGGTAGCTCGCGACGTCGCCGTCGTAGGCGGCTCGGGCGGCGTCGGTCTGGGCCTGGCGCAGACCGGCGTCGAAGAGCGTTGCGGCGAGTTGCGGGCCGAGCGTCCAGAAGCGCGACGGCGCGGTCAGCAATTGCGAGAACACTGAATTTTCGAAGCCGCCGGAAGCGGACAGGGTCAGCGACGGGAAAAAAGCGGCGATGGCTACGCCGATCTGTTCGTTAGCCGCGGCGGCCTTGCGTTCCGCCGACGCGATGTCCGGCCGCCGTTCGAGCAGCGCCGACGGCATTTGCGCCGGCACGGCGGGCGGCGTGGCCGTTAGCGGCATCGGCGGAATCGAGAAGGTGGAGGCGGGTTCGCCGACCAGTACGGCGATCGCGTGCTCGTCCTGGGCGCGCTGGACGCCGTTGTCGATCGCGGCTGCCTGGGCCGACTGCAATTGCGTTTGCGCCTGGATCACGTCGGAGCGCGCGGCGACGCCGGCCGCGTACTGGTTCTGCGTGAGTTGCAGCGAGCGTTGGTAAGCCGCGACGGTGTCGTCGAGTAATTTCTGAGTCGAATCGAGCGCGCGCAGCGAGAAATAGGTCTGGGCAAGCGTGGCTTGCGCCGACAGCCGCGCGTTCGCGAGGTCCGCCGCGGCGCTTTGCTGGCCGGCCTTCTGCGAGTTGACCGAGCGGGTGACCGAACCCCACAGGTCCGGCTCCCAGCTTGCGTCGAGTTGTACGTTGAAACTATTGCTGATGCCGGAGCGGCTCGTCGTGGCAGTCGAGCTGCGACTCGACGACGAGCCGTTGCCGGAACGCGTGGCGCCCGCCGATGCGCCGATGGTGGGGAAATACGCTGCACGCGCTTCGCCAACCAGCGCGCGCGCCTGACGGTACGCGGCGGCGAACTGGGCGACGGTCTGGTTCGCGGTGTTCAGCCGGTCTTCCAGCGCGTTGAGTTGCGGATCTTCGTAAATGGTCCACCAGTCGCCTCGATCGTGCTGATCGGCCGGCTCGGCGACTTTCCAGCCGGGGGCAGCTTCCTTGTATGACGCCGGGATCGTGGCCGCGGGCCGCTTGTAGTCGGGGCCGACCACGCAGGCGGACAGCAGGCCGGCGAGAGCCGCTGCGACAGCAATAGTCAGGGCGCGTGGCGCAAGCGTCCGCGCGCGCGAGATTCGATCAGACTGCATGCAATGAATTCCTTCTGACGCCGCGGCGCAGCCGATGGCGGCACGCCGGACGAGATCCTGGTCTGCGGGAATGTTAGCGTATGAGCCCGCTGGGCGCGGGAAACTGAAAGGGTAATGCGAGGAAGGCGGCAGGTGTGTTACTGAGGATGTCGCGAAGGTTACGCGCTGTTACCGGGCTGGCCTTTACACGCGTGATTCGGTCGACTTGGCTTGCCGCCGCAGTTTGCCCGCCGCAGCCCGGCAAGGCGCATCGCCGCGCGCCTGACAGGCGCCGACAGGACCGACGTGCTTTTGCGCAACGGCGGTGTTGACGGTGGGAAGCGGCGCGGCCGTCAATTCGACTTTCGCGGCTTTCGCCTTCTCGACACTCTTCCGTGCCCGCCGATGCTCGGCCCACGCCAGCGCCGCCACGCCCACCGATCCGCCAGGCAGCACGAACAGCACGGCGAACAGCGCGAGTTTCCACCAGCGGTGCGGCCCCTTGAAGGTGCTCAGTGCGGAATCGGTCAGGGAGCGGCTCAGGCCGCCAAGCGTGTTTTTGAGGTACAGCATCGGGAAAATCCTTTTCGCACGTCGGCTCGCGGCGTGCAGGCAATCGGTCAGAACATGGTCTCGGGTGGCGCGGTCGCGCGTAACTCGTTGCCTGTAATAATATTGACTATGCAATCAAATTTCAAGATACTTTGCTCTGCGCGCCTCGGCTGTGTTGTTTTTCTGCTGTTCGCACTACGTGAAATCAGGTTTGACTTGTCTGCTTAGGCAGCTAAAATCCGTTCTGCTCGACGATATTGCCGATACACGATGACCGACGGTCCCTACAAGGCGGACGAGATTCACCTCGAATCGAGTCTTGGCTACTACCTGACGAAAGCTCGAAATGTGCTGGTCGAGCGGACAGACCGTGCCGTCAAGCCGCTCGGGCTGACCACGCAGCAGATCGGCGTGATCCTTATGCTGTCGTCGCGGCGTGCGAGTACGCCGTTCGAACTGTCGCGCGCCATGTCGTATGACAGCGGGTCGATGACGCGTCTGCTCGATCGCCTTGAAAAGAAAGGCTTTGTCGTGCGCACGCGCAGCGAGACCGATCGGCGGATGGTGAAACTGGAGTTGACGCCGCAAGGCCACGAAGCCGCACGCCAACTGCCCGGTCTGGGCGCGGCGGTACTGAACGAGCAGTTGCGGGGGTTTTCCGCCGCCGACCACGCCACCTTGATCGACCTGCTCGGCCGTTTCATTGCGAACGGCATCGACGCGGGAGCAAGCGCCGGGTGTGGCTTGGGGCCGCAACAGGAATCGCAGGACGAATCACCCGAAGACTCGCCGCCGGAACACGGCGAACGCTAACCAGGCGCGCTTTTCGAGAGCGTCATTGTTTGATGATGTCTGTCTGGGCAGAGAGTGATCCGGCATGTAAGTGCGCCGTGTGAAGCGCGCGATAAAGATGCCGCGACAAGCTTTCCCGGCTGAGGAGAAAAATCTATGGACGCCACGGCTTCCGCCGCTGCCCTGCCCGCCGCCGAACCCGCTCCGCTCAAAGGCGGCGCGTTGGCGCTGCTCACGGTCGGGCTCGCGCTCGGCACCTTCATGGAGGTGCTCGACACGTCGATTGCGAACGTCGCGGTGCCGACTATTTCCGGCAGCCTCGGCGTGGCGACCAGTCAGGGCACGTGGGTGATCTCGTCGTATTCTGTCGCTTCGGCGATCGCGGTGCCGCTGACGGGCTGGCTCGCGCGGCGCGTCGGCGAAGTGAAGCTCTTTACGCTGTCCGTGCTGCTTTTCACGATCGCTTCGGCGCTGTGCGGTTTCGCGCACAACTTCGAGTCGCTGATTGCGTTCCGGCTGGTTCAGGGGCTCGTTTCCGGGCCGATGGTGCCGCTCTCGCAAACCATTCTGATGCGCTCGTATCCGCCCGAAAAGCGCGGACTCGCGCTGGGTCTATGGGCGATGACGGTGATTTGCGCGCCCATCTTCGGGCCCGTGATGGGCGGCTATATCACCGACAACTACACGTGGCCGTGGATTTTCTACATCAACGTGCCGATCGGCGTGTTTTCGGCGGTATGCGCGTTTCTGCTGCTGCGTGGCCGTGAGACGAAGACTACGCAACAGCGCATCGACGCCGTCGGTCTCGCGCTGCTCGTGATCGGCGTGTCGTGCCTGCAAATGATGCTCGACCTCGGCAAGGATCGCGACTGGTTCAATTCGACATTTATCGTTGCTCTTGCGGTGATCGCGGTGGTGTCGCTTGCCTTCATGCTGGTGTGGGAGATGACGGAGAAAGAGCCCGTTGTCGATCTCTCGCTGTTCAAGGATCGCAACTTCGCGCTCGGTGTGCTGATCATCTCGTTCGGGTTCATGGCCTTCTTCGGCTCGGTCGTGATTTTCCCGCTCTGGCTGCAGACGGTGATGGGTTATACGGCCGGGCTGGCGGGTCTGGCGACGGCGCCGGTCGGGCTGCTCGCGCTGTTTCTGTCGCCGATGATCGGCAAGAACATGCACCGGTTGAACCTTCGCGTGGTGGCGAGTTTTGCGTTCATCGTGTTCGCGTTCGTGTCGTTCTGGAATTCCACGTTCACGCTCGACGTGCCGTTCAATCACGTGATCTGGCCACGGCTCGTGCAAGGAATCGGCGTGGCCTGCTTCTTCGTGCCGATGACCACCATCACGCTCTCCAGCGTGTCGGATGAAAGGCTGGCGAGCGCGTCAGGCCTGTCCAATTTCTTCCGGACCTTGTCGGGCGCGATTGGCACGGCGATCAGTACGACGTACTGGGAAAACGACACGATCTACCATCACGCGATGCTGACCGATTCGGTCAACGTCTATGCTCCGAACACCAATGCTTATACCAACGCACTGGCCGGCATCGGACTGTCTGGCGACAGCATCACCGCGCAGTTGAATCAGGTAGTGACGGCGCAGGCTTATATGATGGCCACCAATGATTTCTTCCGCATTTCGTGTGCGGCGTTTCTCGTGCTTGCGGTGCTGGTCTGGATCACCAAGCCGCGCAAGGGCGCCGGGCCTTCAATGGGCCATTGAAGTTCGAAAGGACGCGCTGAGCGAACGCGCGTCTTTCCGCTTTCTCTATTGCGTCACGGCTTCGCCGTTCGTTGCCGGATTCGATTGCCCCTGCAAAGCATCCGGATGCGGGGCCGAGGGCGCCGAGGGCTTGACGCCACTCTGCGGCGCGCCGGCCGCGACGCCGCGCACGTATTGCTTGAAGTCGGCGCCGGCTTCCCACGGGTTTGGCTTGCAGCCCGTCGAGCCATCGCAATGTGCGGCAAAACCGATAGTCGCGGTGCCGTCGGGATTCGCCGCGCGCGTGATCTGATACGCCAACGCGCGCTTGCCGCCATCGGGGCCGGCGGTCTGGATCAGCGTGTCGGTCGAGGATTCGATCTTGTACTTCGAATGGCTCGTCACCCACGTTTGCGCCCGTTGCCACCAGACATCGCATTCCGTTTTGTTTGAACATGTCAACGGCGTCGTGGCGATCTGCATGACGTCCGGATCGACCTGCCCTTGCGTCGAACACCCCGCCGCCGCTACGCACAGCATGGCCAACAGACTTTTTTTCATCGCGTCGAATCCTCCCTCTGTGGTGCGCGTCGTTTGAGTTTGGACCGCCGCAGCGCTGCGGTGTTTCATCTGGATCAGAGAATCGTCAGAACGCGTGGAGAATTTGCCGATGGTGTTCGACACTCGGTGGCGCATTGCGTAGACGTTACCTGCGCAGAAAAAAGCGGCCTTTCCGACCGCCTGTTTCTCTTCTCACTTCACCCACGCCTTACCCACGCGCGCGTTGTTCAGACGCTGAACCGGTTCAACGTGTACGCGCGATAAGCCGCGACGAATGCGTCGAACGAACCGACTTCTTCCCGTTCGAGTTTCGCCTGTTCAGCCAGCGACTGTGCAGCGAGATCGGTGAATACCTTGGTCTGCTCCGCGTCCAGCGGACGCGCGCGAAAATACGCGGCGTGCGCTTCGCTTTGCGCAAGGCCGAAGGCGAGGAAACTCTGCTGCTTCTCGCGCATGGTCTGCAGCACGCGCGCCGACGGTGTCAGCGATACATCGGCCAGCTTCGCGCGTTGAACGGCGACAGCGCGTGCATGCGCGTCGCCGCCGTGCAAAGCGTCGAGCGTGGCCGCAGCCGCGTCGATCTTGACGAGCAGTTCGTTCGCCCAATCCGCCATCGCGACCGGCTGGCCGTCGCGTGTCAGTTCGAGGCCGGGCTTGCGCCCTTCCATCGTCACGCGGGCGAAGTTGTGATTGGCTTCGGCATAGGCATCAGGCGGCAGCAGCGCGCTGTCGTCGAGCGCGCAGACCAGCAGATAGGCGTCGAGAAAGCGCGACGTTTCAAGCGAAATGCCGGTCGGTTCGAACGGATCGATATCCATGCAGCGCACTTCCACGTATTGCACGCCGCGCGCTGCCAGTGCATGCAGCGGACGCTCGCCCGGATACGTAATGCGCTTCGGGCGGATCGTCGAGTAAAACTCGTTTTCGATCTGCAGCACGTTCGTGTTGATCTGTACCCACTCGCCATCGCGCTGTGTGCCGATTGCCTCGTACGCGGGGTATGGCTGGCTCACGGCTTTCGCCAGCGCGTCGAGATAACCTGGCAGCGTGTCGTAATCCGCGTGCAGCGCGGCTTGCGCCGTGGTGTTCGAATAGCCGAGGTCGCTCATGCGCAGGCTGGTCGCGTACGGCCGGTAGAGCGTGTCGGCGTCGAACGTATCGAGCGAATGTTTGCGCTCGCGCAAGAAACGGCGATCCAGCGCCGGCGAAGCACCGAACAGATACATCAACAGCCAGTTGGTGCGGCGGAAATTGCGGATCAGCGCGAGGTAGCGGTCGGACTGGAAGTCGACGGCGTTCGCGGTGGATTGCTGATCGGCATGCAGCCGCCGCCATACTTCTTCGTTCAGCGAATAGTTGTAGTGGATGCCGGCAATGCACTGCATGGTGCGTCCGTAACGGAGCGCGAGACCAATGCGGTAGACGTACTTCAGTTTGCCGATATTCGAACTGCCGTAGTGCGCGATCGGAATACCCTCGTCGGTACCGGGCAGCAGGCCGGGCATGGAGTTGTTCCACAGAATCTCGTCGCCGAGTTCCGCATAGACAAAACGATGCAGCGTGTCGAGCTTCTCGAGCGTCAGCGCGACGTCGTGCTCGGCCGGCGTGATCAATTCGAGCAGCGCTTCGGAATAGTCCGTGGTTAGCGACGGATGCGTGAGAGCCGAACCGAGCGCGCGTGGATGCGGCGTCAAGGCGAGCTTGCCCTCGTGCGTCACGCGCAGGCTTTCCTTTTCGATGCCGCGCAGGCCACGAATCAGCGCATCGCGCTGCGGGCCTGTGGTCAGCACGGACAGGCGGTGCGAGAACGCGTCGGTCGTGCGGGAAGATGTCGTGTTTGGCATTGATGCGAGTCGGGCGTTGTCGGGCCGCCATGTGCCGCAGCACAGCGCGGTTGACAACGTTCGGCGGAATTTTCAGTAGCGGGCACTTTAACATCTCGCCACGACCGCTGCTTGAGGTCGTTCCCGCGGCCCATCCGGGCACTCCGGGCCGCCTCTTTGCCCGCCAATCCGCGTCGTTTTTCGGCCAGTCGGTCGGCTGTGCGCCCTATCACTGTAGCGGTCATGCACCATGCGCGCGAGCCGCTTTTGTCCTCACCCGGCGCCAGGCTTCAGCCGCCACGCGCGGCGCCGGCACGGTCCGCCACTTCGTTCCACAGATGCATCGCCGCGTACGCCCGCCACGGCCGCCACGTATCGGTGCGGGTACGTTGCTGCGTGGGCCGCACGAGCGACGGGTCGCGCGCGCAGATCGACTGCATCAGCACGAGGTCCCATGCGGGCCACGCGTCGGCGTCGCGCCATGCGCGCATCGCGACGTACTCGACGGTCCAGGGGCCGATGCCGGGCAGCGCGAGCAATGCGGCGCGCAGGCTGTCCGCGTCGGCCGTGCTGCTGTCGAGCGGCACGTCGCCGGTGGCGACCGCGTGTGCGAAGCCCTGCAACGCCGCCACTCGTTTACCCGGCATGCCGATCTGCGCGAGATCCACGGCGGCCAGCGCGGCGGGCGTCGGAAAGCGCCAGGCGGTGTTCTCATGCGGATGCCCCTCGATGCGCCCGCCGGCGCGCTGCACGAGCCTGCCGATGATGGTGGTCGCCGCCTTCACGCTGACCTGCTGCCCGACGATTGCGCGCACCACCAGTTCGAAGCCCGACCACGCGCCCGGCACACGCAGGCCGGGCACCGCTTCGACGAGCGGCGCGAGCCACGGATCAGCGGCGAGTTCGGCGCCGATCTTTTTCGGGTCGGCATGCAGATCGAACATCTTTGCAATCGGCGCGGCGAGCGCATCGGCGTGACGGCTCACGGGCCCTTCAATGCTGGCGACAAGGCAGCGCTTGCGCGAATGCAGACGCACACTGAGTGTGCCGCTGTGGCCGGCCCATTCGATCGCGCGACGGTACGCGCCGTCTTCCACCGCTTCGACGCCCGGCGTCGCGCGTCCGCCGAAGAAACGCAGCAGGCGCGGCCAGTCGAAGGGTGGTTTGAACGGCAATTCCAGAGTAGCGACTTCGTCAAGCGTGCTCACGCGGCGTGGTCCAGTTTGGTGGTGGTGGTTTCGTTGCCGTTGCCGTTGCCGTTGCCGACGCCGGCATCGGCATCGGCAAGGACGCGTTCGTCGCGCGTGATCGGGCCGCGCGAAAAAACGCCGGCATGCTGTGCCTCGTTGTCGAGCAGCGCAGCCTTGCGCGGCAGCCCCCAGCGATATCCCGCCAGCGCCCCGCCCTTTGCCACCACGCGATGACACGGAATCGCCAGTGCCACCGGGTTCGTCGCGCACGCGCTGGCTACCGCGCGCACGGCACGCGGCGTGCCCACCGCTTCGGCGATCTGCGAATAGCTGCGCGTCTCGCCGTAGGGGATGCGCCGCAACGCCTCCCAGACACGCTGCCGGAATGCCGTCGCCGCGATATCGAGCGGTAGATCGAAGTTCTGGCGGGTGCCCCGCAGATAGGCGTCGATTTGCGCGATGAACGGCGCGAGGTGGACGGTATCTTCCAACAGGTCGGCGTTGGCAAATTCGCTGCGCAGGTCGTCGGCGAGCGTGGCGGTGTCGTCGCCGAAACCGATCTTGCAGATGCCCCTCTCCGTGGCCGCGACGAGCACGAAGCCGAGCGGCGTCGACGCGCTCGCGTAGCGCACGGTAAGCCCCGCGCCCTTGCGGCGATACGCGGACGGCGCCATGCCGAGCTCGGCCGGCGCGCTGTCGTACATTCGCGACGGCGAGCCGAAGCCCGCGTCGAGCGTGGCGCGAGTGACGTCCGAGCCGCACTGGAGTGCGTCGCGCAGCGCGGCGCCCCGTTGCGCGGCCTGATATTGACGCGGCGACACGCCCACCACGCGCTTGAACAGACGCTGCAGGTGAAACGGGCTGACGTGCACGGCGTCGCTCAACTGGGCGAGCGTGAGGCGTTGTTGCCGGTCGGCGTCGAGCGCGGCACATGCGCGGTTCACGATTTCCAGCTCGCGCGGCAGACCGCCGGGCTGGCAGCGCTTGCAATCGCGAAAGCCCGCAGCGCGCGCGGCGGCGGCGTCGGTGAAGAACGCGACGTTCTCGCGGCGCGGCTGGCGCGACGCGCACGACGGCCGGCAGAACACGCCGGTCGTTTTGACGCCATAGAAGAACGCGCCGTCGGCTTGCGGCTCGCGGCGTGTGACGGCTTCCCAGCGCTCGTCGTCGGAAGTCCAACTGGCGGTGCCGGAGGCGGTTTCGGAAGGCTTGCGGTTCATGATGGTCCCGGAAAGGCGGTGTCGATGCTCACCAATGTAGGCCGCATGCCGACACACTACGCCCCGGTTCTTGCTCTGTCATTGCGCTTGTTCACTGCTTGTCCGTAGCCACTTCGTAGCTTCTTCGTAGCGCCCGAAGCCCCGCCAGGCGCCCGTTTTGCCGCAAACTGCGACAATTTTGCACGATATCGGGTTTTCCCTTAAAAACTTATTGCGTCGCACCAACCCCATGTGTATATTAGTACTTGTCTCCTCCATGTCTCCTCCTGATATGGATTCAGCCCGCTCCACATAGAGCGGGCTTTTTTTCGCCTGTATCTGTCTGATCCGGCCCTCGCTCACAGCGCCGCCCTTTCTTCTACACTGGCTATTCATCCCTTCTTCGAACCAGCCAAGGGGCGTTCGACATGAAAATCCACATTCGAGAGATCGATCACGTCGTCATTCGGGCGACAAACGTCGAGGCGATGGCGCGTTTTTATTGCGACGTGCTCGGCTGCAGCGTGGAGAAGGAGCAGCGCGATCTCGGCCTGATGCAACTGCGCGCGGGGCGCTCGCTGATCGATCTGTTGCAGGCGGGCGCCAAACTCGACCACGCCGGAAACGGCGTGCCGGGCACGGGGCGCAACATGGATCACCTCTGTTTGCGCATCGAACCGTTCGACGCCGAGGCGCTCAAGACGCAGCTGGCCGAGTGTGGCGCGCAGTTGGGCGAACTGGGACTGCGCTATGGCGCGGACGGCTATGGACTGTCGCTGTATCTGTTCGACCCGGAAGGCAACATGGTCGAACTCAAGGGGCCGCCGGAAGCGGCGCGCGTGACGTCGCTTTAGGGCGCTTCACGCGTCCAGGCGTCGAGAAGCGTCGAAAAGCGGCAAGTGTCAGGCGTTGGCGGGCGCCTTCAGCACGGTCCATTCGATTTTCACCGCATCGGCTTCGGCACTACCGAGCCAGGCTTCGCCGTCCTGCACCGTGCATTGCAGCCGCATGGTCCGTTCGGCCAGCGAGCCGAGCGCCGTGGCGACGTCTTCGCCCAGCGTCCACACCGTCACGTTGCGCATGCGTTCCACCTTGCTGCGCACGCCCTGCCACCAGATGTCCGACGCGCGGCCGCCGTAGGCGATCACGATCACCTCGTTCGAGCGGCCGCTTGCCTTGGCGATGCGCCGTTCGTCTGGCTGGCCGACTTCGATCCAGGTTTCGATCGCGCCGGTGAGATCCTTTTCCCACAGGTCCGGTTCGTCCACGTCCGACAGACCTTTGCAGAATTCGAGCCGTTCCCGCGCGAACAGCGCGAACGCGGCGACGCGGACCATCATCCGTTCATCGGTTTCCGAGGGATGGCGGGCGATCGTCAGCGAATGGTCGGCGTAGTAGTGCCGGTCCATGTTGGCGATCTGCAGTTCCGCTTTGTAAATCGTAGATTTGAGAGCCATGCCGTTGCTAAACCAGACGCTCGCTCCACCGGAGCGAACTGAAAAAGAATCGTCGACGGCGCGTTGCCGTTTTCCGTGTTTGCTGTACATCGCCTGTTCCCCCGCGCCGTCAGCCGGCTGCCATTGCCAGGGAAGAAGCATTTATCGCGCCACTGACGGCCCGGAAGCCGCGCCGTAGACCCACCGGCGGCTTCCCGCAAGGCTTCGAGCACTACCAGGGCTGCGCGCGAAAGTAAGTGCGGCTGGCGCGTGATGATACCGAATGTATCCATCCTGTACGCTAAATCGATCGGACAGTCGCTTCAGAACGCGTACTGTTGGTACTGACGCGTCACTTCGGCAGGTGAAACCGGCAACATGTTGCTTTGCAGCCGCGAGCTCGAAAGCGCCGGAAAACTGCCGGTTATTCACTACCTTTCAAGGCAAGTCCGGCTCGATCGGCGAAAACATCGGATCGAAGCGATGGCGCCAGACGCTGCCAGTGGCTACAAAACCCACCTGGCGCTGACGATTTCGCGCGTCGTCCAATCTGTCTTATTTTCAAGATGATGCGGGTAGCGCACTTTTACGCCCGCGGTTACCTCCCGCTCCACATGTTTGCCAACAGGAGATTTCATGGCTGACTCCAACCAGACCCGGAAGCCGCTGCGTAGCCAGGCGTGGTTCGGCCTCCAGGGCCGCGACGGTTTTCTGCATCGGTCGTGGATGAAAAACCAGGGCATTCCCCACGACGAATTCGACGGGCGCCCGGTGATCGGCATCTGTAATACGTGGTCCGAACTGACGCCGTGCAACGCGCATTTTCGCGAACTCGCGGAGTACGTGAAAAAAGGCGTGCATGAAGCGGGCGGCCTGCCGCTCGAGTTTCCCGTGATGTCGCTCGGCGAGACCAACTTGCGGCCCACGGCGATGCTGTTTCGCAACCTCGCCTCGATGGACGTCGAGGAGTCGATTCGCGGCAATCCTATGGACGGCGTGATCCTCCTCGTCGGCTGCGACAAGACCACGCCCGCGCTGCTGATGGGCGCGGCTTCGTGCAACCTGCCCTCGCTCACCGTCTCCGGCGGGCCGATGCTCAACGGACGGTTTCGCGGCAAGAATATCGGCTCAGGCACCGGAGTCTGGCAGATGTCCGAAGAAGTGCGCGCCGGTACGATGACGCAGGAAGAATTCACCGAAGCCGAGTCGTGCATGAACCGCTCGCGCGGTCACTGCATGACGATGGGCACGGCGTCGACAATGGCCTCGATGGTCGAATCGCTCGGCATGGGCTTGCCGCATAACGCCGCGATTCCCGCCGTCGATGCGCGCCGCCAGGTGCTCGCGCATCTCGCGGGCCGGCGGATCGTCGACATGGTCCGCGAGGATCTGACAATGGACCGGATTCTCACGCGCGAGGCATTCGAGAACGCGATCCGCACCAATGCGGCGATCGGCGGCTCGACCAATGCCGTCGTTCATCTGATTGCGCTGGCGAGGCGCATTGGCGTGGAGTTGTCGCTGGAGGATTGGGAGCTGGGGTCGAACGTGCCGTGTCTCGTGAATCTGCAACCGTCGGGCGAATATCTGATGGAGGATTTTTACTACGCGGGCGGTCTGCCCGCGGTGTTGAAGCAGCTCGGCGAGCAAGGCCTGCTGCATCGCGACGCGCTGACGGTGAACGGCAAGACGATCTGGGACAACGTACGCCACGCGCCGAATCACGACGAGAAGGTCATCACGACGTTCGCCGAGCCGTTCAAGCCGAAGGCCGGAATCGCGGTGCTTAAGGGCAACCTGGCGCCGGATGGCGCGGTGATCAAACCGTCGGCGGCAACCGCGCAGTTGCTCAGACATCGCGGCCGCGCGGTGGTGTTCGAGAACGTCGAGGAACTGCATGCGAAGATCGACGACGAGTCGCTGGACATCGACGAGCATTGCATCATGGTGCTCAAGGGCGCGGGGCCGAAGGGTTATCCGGGCTTTGCGGAAGTCGGCAATATGCCGTTGCCGAAAAAGGTGCTGCAAAAGGGCATTACGGACATGGTGCGCATTTCCGACGGCCGCATGAGCGGGACGGCCTACGGCACGGTGGTGCTGCATGTGTCGCCGGAAGCGGCTGCGGGCGGCCCGCTCGCTTTCGTGCAGACCGGCGACATGATCGAGCTGGACGTCGACGCACGCCGCCTGCATCTGGACGTCACCGACGAAGAACTCGCGCGCCGGCGTGCCGCATGGCAGGCGCCCGAGGCGCCCAAACGCGGCTACTACAAGCTCTATGTCGAGCACGTGTTGCAAGCGGATCAGGGCGCGGATCTGGACTTTCTGGTGGGATCGAGCGGTGCGCCGGTGCCGCGCGATTCTCACTGACGGGCACGACCGCGCGCGCCATGAGCCAGCGGTCGTTTCCTGCACCTGCCAATCAAGCGCACTTCCGATGCGGATGGACACCGTCCGCATCGGCTTTTTTCTGTCCGTTTCAAGGCGACGAAAAAACGCACGCAAATAAAAAACGGCCAGGCATTTCATGCCCAGCCGATTTTTAACTCACAGGTTCACCGCCTCCGGCTTTTTAAAGTCAGAGGATCGACGCATGCCGAACCGGAATCATATTCCGGGCAATGCCGGAATATGGGCGTTCAGCTTATTGCTTGATGAATCGATCGTTCGCCCAAAGACCTTGCGTGTCGCTATTGCCGGAATTCACGAATTCGACGTCGTGTCCGACCACGCGCACAACGCGGAAGCTTGAGTTTTCTGGCGTCGAAACACACTGGTATCCGGAGAAGAATTCCTGCATTTTTTGCTGTTCACCGGCTTGCGCATGCTGGTCGGCGGCGTCGAGTTTATCCTTCGACAGGCAGCCATACCCATTGGCCTTGAACTGGATGGTTTGCTGCGGCTTGATCACGACGTCTTGCGCCTGAACTGTCGCGGCAGCCAATCCCGCAATGGCGAAAACAAGGGCGATTCGCGTTTTCATATTTTCCTCCGGTGCGGGTGGATACTCAGGTTAGCTATGTATTTAACTTTAACGTTGAACCCGCACCTTGCACTTTAGGAGAACGCGAGAGAACGACAAGCACATCTTGTGTGCGGTTGCAACAGCGGCTAATTGTCGCACCAGCGTTTGCGCCGGGTTATCTGTTGAGCGGTGACTTGATCAAGTGTCCTTGCGATCGATAATCCGCAAATGGGTGACGCGCGCCGCTTTAACCAGTAAAGCTTTGCGACGCGTATTCGCGTAAACGAGGGGCGTCAATTAAGCGATTTACTACATTTATTGTGGGCAGTTGGTGCGTTGCACACAAAGTCATTCAGCTGGCTAAACAGGAATGACAAAATAACGGTGTATTTGCAGAAGATAAACAGTGCCAGGTACCACGAGCGGTGCGTGCGGGGTTTGTTTGGTGAGGGCGCTGCGCAGTCGCACGCTCAATAGACTTGCTGATTCACCTTGAAGAATTCCTCCTGGAACATGCACATGCGCAGAGCGTTGTGATAGCTGCCGTTGCCGAAAAACTCTTCGATCAGCTCGGCTTCGTGCCGGAAGCCGCACTTCTCATAGACGTGAATGGCCGCTGTATTCGCCTTGTCGACGATCAGATAGACCTTGCGCAGGTTCAGCACTGAAAACGCATAGTCGGTTGCTAGTTGCGTGGCGAGGGTTGCATAGCCGCGGCCTTGTGCATGAGGCGCGATGATGATCTGAAACTCGCCTCGCCGGTGAATGTAGTCGAGCTCGATCAATTCGACGACCCCGACGGTCTGCCCCTCGTTGTCGATCGCCACGAAGCGTCGCTCGCGCAGGTCATGTACGTGCTGGTCGTAAAGCTGCGTCAGTTCGGAGAAGGTTTCATAGGGCTCCTCGAACCAGTAACGCATGATTTTCGCGTTGTTGTTCACTTCATGGACGAAGCGCAGATCGGTGCGCTCGAGCGGGCGCAACGTGAGTTCGCTGCTGCGTTCGATAGTCATTGGATTCCCCTTGAGAGTTATTGGTCTGAACGCGCATTCCGTGCGTGGGCGCGTTCCAGTTAGTCAGGGCCCGGGGTGGGGAGTTCTTGCAAAGTCCTGCTTCCGCACGCCACTTTTTTGCAACACGCGCCGCGGCATGCGGCTTTGGAGAGTGCCTGGCGTCGTGTTGCCGCAGGCGCGCGATCGCGCGTGATCGCGCGATTGCGAGCGCCGCGGCACGGTATGGGTACGCCCGGTGCTCTACAATGAAATCATGCTCTTGCGACCGGAGGCCACCGTGATCGAGCACTTGATATTGGGCGTTTTTCTGGTCATTCCGCTGCTCATCGTGGCGTTTCTTTTCTCCGACGAATTGTGGCAGGAACACCGGCATCTTCACGAAATGCGACCCGCGCGTGTCAAGCCGCGGCGTATCGACTGGCGGCATCCGCTGCGCCGCTCGCGGCATCGCCTTTGAAGCGCGCCGCGCCTGCCTGCCGATCAATACGCCCGCGTGCTACGCCGCGCGATTTCTTCCCACCGTACGGCGCGTGACCGCGCGTCGTGCATGGCGCGTCACGCACCCGGCACCCGGTCAGTGAGCGCGCCAATGTGAGCGAATGCGCTTGGCGAGTGCTTCGAGCGTATCCGCGTCGGCGACGTCGCGCGCGTGCATGCGCAGCGGCTGGCCTTCCCAGCGCGGAATCACGTGAAAATGCACATGCGGCACGGTTTGTCCCGCGGCGGCGCCGTTGAATTGGCCAATGAACACGCCGTCCGGGCGCAACGCCGCGCGCACCGCGATTGCGAGCTTTTGCGTCATGCGTATGCATGCCACTAGGGAAGCATCCGACAGCTCGAAAATCTCTGCTACCGGTTCCTTCGGCACCACTAGCAGATGGCCGTCGGCTTGCGGCATGAGATCCATGAAGGCGAGGGCGGCATCGGTTTCGGCCACTTTGATGCAGGGTAATTCGCCGCGCAGAATCCTCGCGAAGGGATTGCTGTCGTCGTAGTTCATCGCGTTCCTCTCATGGTGGAAGGTCATATCGGATGTTGCTGCGGTTCCCCGTATTGTCCATCACCTGTGTTACATCACGCGCGCGGCGCGTTTGATCGCCTGCGGCGGCTGGCCGAACGCGCGCAGAAACGCGCGGCGCATCCGTTCTGTATCCACGAAGCCGGTTTCCGCCGCCACCACTTCCATAGAGTGGCGGCCCGCTTCCAGCATGGCGCGCGCGGCTTCTACGCGCAATGCCTCGATGGCTTTGGCTGGGGATTGGCGGGTTTCGTCGCGAAAGGCGCGGCTGAACTGGCGCGGACTGAGATGCGCGACGTCGGCGAGTTGTTCGACCGTCAACGGCTCGCGCAGATGGCTTTTGGCGTACGAGAGCGCGTTCTGGATGCGATCGGATTTCGGCTCCAGTTCCAGCATGGCCGAGAACTGCGACTGGCCGCCAGCCCGGCGGTGATAGACCACGAGCTTCCTGGCGATAGCGCGCGAAACTTCCACGCCGAGATCGTTTTCGACGAGCGCGAGACACAGGTCGATGCAGGCGGTCATGCCGGCCGATGTCCACACCGAACCGTCGACGATAAAAATGCGGTCTTCGTCCACGCGCGCCTGCGGGAAGCGCCGTTGCAGATCGCGCGCGTGGATCCAGTGGGTCGTGGCGTGGCGGCCGTCGAGAATCCCGGCTTCCGCCAGCACGAACGCGCCGGTGCAGATGCTGGCGGTACGCCGCGAGGCGGCGAGGGCGTCGTTCAGAAACGCCAGCAATCCCGACGACGACGGCGCGATCTGCATCGCGCCGGTGACCACCACGGTGTCGTACGCCGGATCGCTGAACGGCCGGGTGGCGATCTCGACGCCGGCCGAGCTGCGCACCATTCCGCCATGCTCGGAAATGACTTCCACTTCGTACTCCGGCTGGCCGGCCTCCAGGTTCGCCAGTTCGAACACCGAGATCGCCACCATATCGAGAATCTGGAAGCCGGGGAAAACCACCACGCCGATATGTCTCATCGCGATGTCCTAAAACGAGGTAAATACGACATTTGAGACGAAAGAGTACGCGCCTACACTTGCCTCGTCAACACCGCAATGTCCACGCAAACCGCGCGGCAGCGGAGGTTTCCGGGTTTTCCCATTCATCGGACGGGCAGCGGCGCAACCCGCCGCGCCCACTAGGAGAGAGTTAAATGGCAACGCAAGCAGGCAAAGGAACGGCATTGGTGACGGGGGCGTCGTCGGGTATCGGCGCAGTGTATGCAGACCGCCTCGCGCGGCGCGGCTACGACCTGATTCTCGTGGCGCGCGATGCAGAACGGCTGAACGGTCTGGCTGGGCGTCTGTCGAGCGAAACCGGCCTCCACGTCGAAACGATCGCGGCGGACCTCACCGTCAAAGCCGATGTGCGCCGCATCGAGGAACGGCTGCGCGCGGACCGCAGCATCACGATGCTGGTCAACAACGCAGGCGTCGGCGCGACCGCCTCACTGATCGACTCGGACGTGGACGCGCTCGAAAAGATGATCGACCTGAACGTGACGGCGCTGACGCGTCTGACAGCGGCCGTCGTGCCGGCTTTGGTGGAGCGCGGCAACGGCATCGTGATCAATATTTCGTCGATCGTCGCGTTGTCGCCGGAACTGTTGAACGGCACGTATAGCGGCACCAAGGCCTACGTGCTGAACCTGACGCAATCGCTGCATCACGAAGTGAGCGGCAAGGGCGTGCAGCTGCAGGCGGTGCTGCCGGGCGCGACCAGCACGGCATTCTGGGGCCGCGCGGGCTTGCCGGTCGAGCATCTGCCGTCGGAGATCGTGATGACCGCCGAAGACATGGTGGACGCCGCGCTCGCCGGCCTCGATCAGGGCGAACTGGTGACGATTCCGTCGTTGCCGGACGCGGCAGACTGGGACCGTTTGAACAGCGCGCGCCAGCAGTTGCAGCCGAACCTGTCGCACAAGCTGCCGGCCGCGCGCTATACGCACGTCGCGGCAACGGCGTAACGACTGCTTTCGGCGCATCAAAGGCAGACAGGCAGCTCACAAAGGGCAGCGGCAACTGGACGCTGCCCTTTGTGGCTCTCAGCGCCAGTCAGTCGACACGTCGTCGGGATCGACCAGCGTCAGTCCCGACGACGGCAGCGGCAGCGCCGTCTTGTAACGCACCTGCTTGAGCGCGAAGCTCGAGCGGATATTGGAGATGCCCGGAATCTTGGTCAGATGATCGACGATAAAGCGCTCCAGCGTCTGCATATCCGGCATGACCACGCGCAGCAGATAGTCGGCGTCGCCCGTCATCAGATAGCACTCCATCACTTCCGGGCGCTCCGAAATCGCCTGTTCGAAGCGCTGCAGCGCGTCTTCCACCTGCTTTTCCAGGCTCACCTGAATGAACACGTTGATGCGCAGCCCGAGCGGCTCCGGATTCAGCAGCGTGACCTGCTGCTTGAACAGGCCGAGCTTTTCGAGCGCCCGCACGCGGTTAAAACACGGCGTGGCCGACAGGTTCACCGAACGCGCCAGATCCGAATTGGTGATGCGCGCGTTCTGCTGCAACTGGCTCAGGATGCCGATGTCGATACGGTCAAGCCGTCTGGGTGGCGTGGTCATAGATGAAATATTCCGTGTCACCGGCGAATTCAGGAACAAATAGCCTATCGCAGTGCAGGAACACAAGCAAATGAGACGCTCATTTTGCGACCACATGGTTACCATTGACTCATTCGATCTTGAACCGAACGTGTCGATGCGGGAGTGGCGCCATGACGGATTTATCCAGCGGTAGCAAGCAATTGCGGTTTTTGAACACCCATCGTGTCGACACGACGGAGCAGGCGGATACCGATCCGCAGGAAACCGCCGAGTGGCTGCAAGCGCTCGACGGCGTGGTCGCGCATGTTGGCCGCGACCGCGCGCAGTTTCTGTTCGACAAGCTCGCGAGCCATGCGCTCTCGCTCGGCGTGGAATCGGCGCGCACCAGCGTGACGCCGTATCAGAACACCATCCCGTTCGAGCAACAGCCGCGCTATCCGGGCAATCTCGAACTCGAAGAACGGCTCGCCGCCGCGCTGCGCTGGAATGCGCTCGCGATGGTGGTGCGCGCGAACAAGGCTTACGGCGAACTCGGCGGCCATATTGCGAGTTACGCGTCCGCGGCGGACCTGTTCGAGGTCGGTTTCAACCATTTCTTCCGCGCCACTGCGCCGGGCGGCGAGGAGGGCACGGGCGACCTCGTCTACTTCCAGCCGCACTCGTCGCCGGGCGTCTACGCGCGGGCTTATCTCGAAGGCTTTCTCTCCGAAGAAAACCTGCAGTACTACCGGCGCGAGATCGGCGGACCGGGCTTGTGCTCGTATCCGCATCCGTGGCTGATGCCGGACTTCTGGCAATTTCCCACCGGCTCGATGGGCATCGGGCCGATCAATGCGATTTATCAAGCGCGCTTCATGCGGTATCTCGCCAATCGCGGCCTCGTGCAAACGGAAGGCCGCAAAGTGTGGGGCTTTTTCGGCGACGGCGAAATGGATGAGCCGGAATCGACCGGCGCGCTTTCACTGGCCGCGCGCGAAGGGCTCGACAATCTGGTGTTTGTGATCAACTGCAATTTGCAGCGCCTCGACGGCCCGGTGCGCAGCAACGGCCGCATCATCGACGAACTGGAAGCGCACTTTATCGGCGCCGGCTGGAATGTGATCAAGGTGATCTGGGGTTCGGACTGGGACGCGCTGTTCTCGCGCGACCGCACCGGCGCTTTGCTGCGCGCTTTCGCGCATACCGTGGACGGTCAGTTCCAGACCTTCTCGGCGAACGACGGCGCCTACAACCGCGAACGCTTCTTCGGCCAGAACCCGGAGCTTGCCGCGCTCGCCGCGCAACTGAGTGACGACGACATCGACCGTTTGCGCCGTGGCGGCCACGACGTGCGCAAACTGCACGCGGCGTACGCGAACGCGCTCGCGCACCACGGTCAGCCGACGGTGATTCTCGCGAAGACGATGAAGGGCTTCGGCATGGGCACCTCGGGCCAGGGCCGCATGACCACGCATCAGCAGAAGAAACTCGACTTCGACGACCTCAAGGCGTTTCGCGACCGCTTCCGCCTGCCGCTGACGGACGAGGACGTGGAACAGGTGAAGTTTTACAAACCAGCAGAAGACAGCCCGGAAATGCAATACCTGCATGCGCGCCGGGCAGCTCTCGGAGGCTATCTGCCCAGAAGGCGGAGAGTTGCATCGAAGGGGCTGATCGTCCCGCCGGTGTCCTCCTGGGGGCAATTCGCGCTGGAATCGAACGGCCGCGAGATGTCCACGACGATGGCGCTGGTCCGCATGCTGACCGCACTGCTCAAGGATCAGGAAGTCGGTCCGCGCGTGGTGCCGATCGTCGCCGACGAAGCACGTACCTTCGGCATGGCGAACATGTTCCGCCAGGTCGGCATCTATTCGCCGCTCGGGCAGTTGTACGAGCCGGAAGATCTCGGCTCGATGCTGTACTACCGCGAGGACACGAAAGGCCAGATTCTCGAAGAGGGCATTTCGGAAGCGGGCGCGGTGTCGTCGTGGATCGCGGCGGCAACGTCGTACAGTGTGCACGATCTGCCGATGCTGCCGTTCTACATCTACTACTCGATGTTCGGTTTCCAGCGCATCGGCGATCTGATCTGGGCGGCGGCGGATCAGCGGGCGCGCGGCTTCCTGATCGGTGCAACCTCCGGCAAAACAACGCTTGGCGGCGAGGGCTTGCAGCATCAGGACGGCACGAGCCATCTGGCGGCATCGACGATTCCGAACTGCCGCGCGTACGACCCGGCGTTCGCGTATGAGGTTGCCGCGATCGTCGACGAAGGCATGCGCGAGATGGTCGAGCAGCAGCGCGACGTGTTCTATTACGTCACGGTGATGAACGAGAATTACGCGCAGCCGTCGGTGCCGGGCGACAGCCCGGAGGCGCTGCGCGAAGGGATTCTCAAGGGCATCTATCCGCTCGCCGCGCAAGCGCAGGAGAGCACGCAAGCCAGGGTGCAATTGCTCGGCGCTGGTGCGATTCTCGGTGAAGTGATCGCGGCCCGGCAGATGTTGAAGGACGATTGGCAGATCGATGCCGCCGTGTGGAGCGTGACCAGTTTCACCGAGTTGCAGCGTGACGGAATGGCGGCGGAGCGGCTCGCGCGTCTCGGCGAGGAAACCGGCACGCCGTATGTCACGCGAGCGCTCGAAGCATCGCAAGGTCCGATCATCGCCGCCACGGACTATGTTCGCGCCGTGCCCGAACTGATTCGCGCGTACGTGCCGCGCCGCTACGTGACGCTCGGCACCGACGGCTTCGGCCGCAGTGACACGCGCCAGGCGTTGCGCGAGTTCTTCGAAGTCGACCGCAAGGCGATTGTGATCGCCGCCCTCAAAGCGCTGGCGGACGAGGGCGCGATCGGGGCAACCGTGCTCGCCGAAGCGCGCCGCAAGTATCTCGGCGCCGCAGCAGTCGGTGCCGCTTCCTGGCAACGTTAGAAAGCGGCTGCAGAATGGTCAGTCGCTCACCGCGACCCGGCTCTTGCCGTCCCGTTTGGCGCGATACAGGCCGACATCGGCGGCTTCGATCGGCTTCGTCACCGGCTCGGTGACGGACGGCGCGAGCACCGCCGACTGGCCGGCCACTTCGTTCATGATGCGCGGCAGATCGCGCGAGGTCGCGCGCCTTACTTGTGGCTTTACCTCAAGCCGGTGTTGTCGGCGTCGTCTGTGTTGGGATCGATGGGTCGGCAAGCTTTACGGGGCGCCAAATTTATCTGGCGAGTCATGAGGCGAATTTCACATTGATCGGGGGAATGAATCAGTCGAACGGAGGGACCAGGCGATCTTCATGGCGGCCGGCGCTTTGCGCATTACACGAGTAATGGCCGGTTACCACTTGCTGCATCTATTTCCGCGCGCGCCGGCCACAATCGGTTCCATGCCTGAACGGCGGGGAGTCAAACATGAAAAAGATCGCAGTGGCGTTGTTGATGGTGGGAAGTCTGAGCGTAGCCGGGCAAGCGTCGGCGCACGGTAACGGCGGGGACGTGGTGGGCGCGCTGATTGGTGGCGCCGTGCTGGGAGCGGTGGTGACCTCCGCGCTGAATCCGGCGCCCGTGGTGGCTTACCAGCAGCCCGTGTATGCGCAGCCGGCGTATCAACCCGCTCCGGTCTATGCGCAGGCGCCGCCGGGATATTGCTATGACCAGTATCAACGTGCGTATGTCGCATGCGGTGCGCCGCCGCCGGCGCAATACGGATATCCGCAGCCTCAACCGGGTTGGTAATCTGATAGCGGAGCACGTGGCTGTTGCGCGTGCACAAAATGAAAGGCCGTCGCCTTGCGCGACGGCCTTTCATTTCATGCGTCGTTCAGTGCCGGTGATGCAGCCACTCCGCATAGTGCGTATCGAGCCAGCGCTCGCGTCTTTGCGGCCTCGTCTTCTGGTGGTAGTGGGACGCGGCCCAGATAGCGACGCCGACCAGCAGCATGACGGCAGGCCCCAGCAAATAAGCCATCAGCGATTCAGACATGGGAGCCTCCGTATGGGGTTGCGTGCAACCTTCAGTTTAGGCGATCAAACGCGAGAGAAAAGGACCGCGTGAATCGATGCCGACGCGTGCTTGCATGGCGTCCGGGTTTTCGCTTTTTGAAACCTGATGAGAAATCGGATTCTGTCTTTGCGGCAAAGAGTTAGGATCGATCCAAGGTGATTCGTGTACCAAAGAATCGTCTTGGTGCCACGGCTGGCGGAATAGAACGACGCATGCCCGTCAGCGCTAGCGGGTCATGCGCTGCGGGTGTCCTTGATCTGCGCATCGACGAAATCCGCCCAACGCTGCATGATCCGACGTTGATCCGCAGCCTTTTCCGCATTCGTGCTTTGCCTGAGACGTTCGGGCACTTCTTCGGCACCGCGGTCGGTCGCCTCTGCGTGCGCCGTCATCTCGCGCAAGTGCGCCGTTGCGGTGCGCCGGAAGTCATGCAGAACGAAATGCTCCACGTCGAGGCCGAGCGCCTTGACGGCCTGGTTCAATGTGCTTTTGGCGATGGGCCGGTCGTCGCCTCTGACGCTCGGGAATACGAAGTTTCGGCTGGCCCTGGTCTCGTGAAGCTCGCGCAGCATGGAAACTGCCTGAAGCGAAAGAGGCACGCGCTGATCGCGGTCTTTCTTCAGGCGCGCGGCGGGTATTGTCCACAGCGCTTTGTCCAGATCGAATTCGGCCCACGTCGATTCGACCAGGTCCGATTTCCGCACCATCGTCAACACCAACAGATGCAGCGCCAATTTCAGCGGCCGGCGAATGCTCGACGCGTCGATCGACCGGAACATGGCGCCGATTTCGTCGCCCGAGAGCACGCGGGTGCGGCTGTCGAAAGTGGCGATGGAGCGCGCCGGAACGACTTCGGCCGGATTGCCGGCCGCGAGTTGCCGGGCAATCAGGTACTCGTAGAGACGCTTGACCACATTGCGCGTGTGCAGCGCCATTTTCGGCGAACCGCGGCTTTTGATTCTGTCGCATATCGCCACGATGTCGGCGGCGGTAACGGCTTTGACCGGCATGTGGCCGATGGCGGGCAGCACGTCCTTTTCGAGCGCGCGCCGCGTGGTGCGGCGATATTCCTCCGACTTGCCCGCCATTTCCGTCGCGAGATAAAGCTCGGCTGCTTCGCGCAGCACGTCGGCTTTGCTTTCCGCGCCGCGATCGCGCCGCGCGGTGGCGACCGGCGAAATACCTCGCGCGACCATCTCCGCATACTTTTGCGCCTTGGCCCGCGCGACGCGCAAAGAGATCATCCGGTAGTCGCCAATGGTGGCGAGCGGCTGACGTTTGCCGTCCAGCGAATAGCGGAAACGCCAGACCTTGGTGCCGGTCGTCATGACTTCGATGACGAGGCCGTTGCCGTCGGCGACGCAATAACGGGCGGCGCGCGGTTCGAGCGCGCGGATCTGGGCTTCGGTGAGGGGGACGGCTAATCGGGGCATGCTCGGATCGTTGAAACGCGGACAGCGGCGATTTTAAACCTATGCCCACTGTGTACCAAAGATTTAGCGGTTTTTGGGTCAACGAAGCGAGATTTCATATGGATGAGGACGGTCGCCGAATCCCTCGTGAAAGCCTGAAATATAACCTTTATGAGGTGGAGGCCGAGCCTCGTTCACTTGCCGATACAGAACCTGCTGAAAATCACTCCGAGCAGGTCATCCGAACTGAATTCGCCCGTGATGGAATTCAGCTGGTCCTGCGCGAGCCGAAGCTCTTCAGCGAATAGGTCCAGCGCCTGGGAGTTCTGATCGGCGTGCGCGGCTGCGGTGGCGAGATGTTCTTCGGCGGCGCGTAGTGCAATCAGATGCCGTTCGCGCGCCAGGTACACGCTTTCCGCGCCTGCTTGCCAGCCGGCGATCCGCAGCAACTCTTCGCGCAACAGCGCTACGCCGTCGCCCTGTTTCGCCGAGAGCCGCACTTCGCTCAGATCCAGGTCTGCGTCGAGTGCTCGCGTTGCCGGCGCAAGGCCGGTCAGGTCCGTCTTGTTCAGCACGCGCACCACCGGCACGCCGGCCGGAAAGCGCCCGGCGATCGCCTCGTCTTCGACCGTCATGCCGGTGCGCGCATCGAGCAGATGCAGTACGACATCCGCGCGTTCGATCTCGTTCCAGGTGCGCGCAATGCCGATTTTTTCGACTTCGTCCTCGGTATCGCGCAGGCCGGCGGTATCGATCACGTGTAGCGGAATGCCTTCGATCTGGATCGTCTGCGCGACCTTGTCCCGCGTGGTGCCGGCGATCGGCGTGACGATCGCCAGTTCCGCGCCCGCCAGCGCATTCAGCAGCGACGATTTGCCGACGTTGGGCTGCCCGGCCAGCACCACCGAGAGGCCCTCGCGCAACAACGCGCCTTGCCGCGCCTCGCTCAGCACGTGCCCGAGGCGCTCGCGAATCCGCGCGAGCTTGCCGCGGGCGTCGGCGGCTTCGAGGAAGTCGATCTCCTCCTCGGGAAAGTCGAGCGTCGCTTCGACGAGCATGCGCAGCGTGATCACGTCTTCGACCAACGCGTGAATGTCGCGCGAAAATGCGCCGTCGAGCGAGCGGCCCGCCGAGCGCGCGGCGGCCTCGGTGCTGGCCTCGATCAGATCGGCGACCGCTTCGGCTTGCGCCAGATCCAGCTTGTCGTTGAGGAAGGCGCGGCGCGTGAACTCGCCCGGTTCGGCCAGACGTAGACCGAAGGCGCGGCCGGCGTCGATGCAACGCTGCAGCACGAGTTGCAGCACGACCGGACCGCCGTGGCCCTGCAGTTCGAGCACGTGTTCGCCCGTATAGGAGTGTGGCGCCGGGAAGTACAGCGCGATGCCACGGTCGAGCGCATCGCCGCTGGCGTCGAGGAACGGAACGTAGCTGGCGCGGCGGGCGGCGAGTGTCTGACCGGTGAGCGCTTGCATCAGCGGCTGGGCCGCCGCCTCACCCGCTCGGCCGAACGAAATCCGCACCACGCCGATACCTCCCCGGCCGGGCGCGGTGGCGATGGCGACGATGGGATCGGAATCGGTGGTGAGCATGGAAGCGTGGGCAAAAACGGTGAGGAGGGCAGGGTGCTGGCGGTCAACGCGGCGCGAGGCATTGTAACGCGGCGGTGTGTGAAGGCTGACAGGCGGCGCGGCGGAGCCGCCGCTTTGGTGACCCGGCGCCGATTTCGGATTTATCTCGCAAAAGCTAAATTGTGCTGCGTTTTTTGAGAATAATTAAGACTGCACGAGATAGCTAAATCCCTATCAGACTGTAAAAAAAGGGAAAAAACGCACAATTTTTAAAATCGCGGCGCATCACGGCTGGCGCTGGTCAAAGCTAAAAAATATATTAATTTCGATACTTCCTAGCCTGATTGGTTGAGAACCCACGGCTCGGGCGCTTGCACAATCCGATGCATGACGACCAAACAATTGAAAGCCGCGTTTGCCGAACGACTCAGCCGCTCGATGAAGCGGCTCAATATTCCCAACGGGGCCGAGCTCTGTAGAAAATTCAATCTCCTCCACACCGGCGCGGACGTGACGGATCAGGCCATATACAAATGGCTCGACGGAACGACAATGCCACGTCAGGCCAACCTGCGCACGTTAGCCAGATTGCTGGACGTGGATAAGCATTGGCTGGCTTACGGACTGTCGCGGGATACGAAGGCAAAGCCCCTCGCGCCCGGCGAGAGCTATCCGCTTTCGGCCGAGACGATCGAGTGGGTGCCGAAAAAGGGCGCGTTGATATTGACGATAAACCTGGAGGACCGCGCCGGGTTCCAGGAGGTGACCGTCCGCGTTGCCAGCCAGAATGACGAAGAAAGTTAGCGAGCGTGCGGCTTGCAGGCCTTTTGATCGTCAATGCTTTTGGCGCTCAACGGCCTGCCGCCCGCTGGCCTCGGAACTGTCAGATCGTGTTTACCTGACATTGGGCAACTGTGCCGCCTGATGGACTGTCTGCCTGCTGTTTCAACAGACAAGTCGGATTTATCTCAACCAAGCTAGGATTGCTACCGCTTGTCCTGCGAAAAAATAGGACGCCGCCCGACTTCATGGCTACTGCAGGTCCAGCATACAGCGAAAAACAACAAAAAATGACAACTTCGGCCCGCGCTTTGTTCGGCGGCGCCTGCAAGCTAAATGTATCTCAAATAGGCTATAAGTAAGCTTGGCTGGTTGTCAACTGGTTGAACGTTGAATTGCACAATCCGGCCCATGCCGACCAACAAAGAAAAAGCCGCCTTCGCCAAACGGCTGAAGGACCTGCTAGAGCCGCTGAAAATTCGCGGCGGGACCAAGCTCGCCGAGCAATTCAATCTTCGCTACCGGGGCGAGCGTGAGGTTACGCCGCAAACCGCTCACAAGTGGCTAGCCGGTACGACGATTCCAAAGCCCGACAAATTGCGTACGTTAGCCGAATGGCTGAACGTCAAAGAGCATTGGCTTCATTACGGACCGCCACCGGGCACGAACGCGAGGCCGTTGGCGCGCGGCGAGAAATATCCGCCGTCGCCGGAAACGATCGAACTCGCTTCGAAGATCCAGTCGCTGACGCCGAAAGACCGCTTCCTGGTCGAGGAGATGATCGTGCGCTTCTACGGCGAGGATGCGGAAGAAGAGTAACGGCGGCCTCGCCGAGGCGATGGTTTCGGCTGTAACCATAAAAAATGCCGCCCGGTGCAAACCGGGCGGCATTTTCTTGGGCTGCTGCGTGAGCCAGCGTCGGCTTGCATCGGCCTGCGAGCGGGCGTTGCCGCCCGCCTTAGGCCAGATATCAGGCCGCTTTGGTTTTCGCCTGCCCCATCATCCGCGTGATGTAGTACTGCTGGGCGATCGAGAGCACGTTGTTCACGACGTAGTACAGCACCAGGCCGGCCGGGAAGAAGAAGAACATGACCGAGAACGCGATCGGCATGAACATCATCATCTTGGCTTGAACCGGGTCCGGCGGCGTCGGGTTCAGTTTGGTCTGCAGGAACATGGAAACGGCCATCAGCACCGGCAGGATGAAGAACGGATCCTGTTGCGACAGATCGTGAATCCACAGGATCCACGGCGCGCCGCGCATTTCCACCGACGACAGCAGCACCCAGTACAGCGAAATGAACACCGGAATCTGGATCACGACCGGCAGACAGCCGCCGAACGGATTGACCTTTTCGGTCTTGTACAGCTCCATCAGCGCCGAGTTCATCTTCTGCGGATCGCCCTTGAAGCGTTCGCGCAGCGCCTGCATGCGCGGCGTGATCGCCTTCATGCGCGCCATCGACTTGTAGCTCGCAGCGGACAGCGGGAAGAACACGGCCTTGATCAGCAGCGTGAGCAGCACGATCGACCAGCCCCAGTTGCCGACATAGCTGTGGATCTTCTCGAGCAGCCAGAACAGCGGCTTCGCGATGATCGTCACCCAGCCGTAGTCCTTCACCAGTTCCAGACCCGGCGCGATGCCTTCGAGCATGCGCTCTTCTTCCGGACCCGCGAACAGACGCGCGGATACGTCGACGGTTTGGCCCGGCGCGATGGTCGGCACCGGCTCCTTCACGCCGACGCGATACAGCGCCGGATCGATCTTCTCGACGTAAATATCGCGCTTCGCACCTTGCTGCGGAATCCAGGCCGACGCGAAGTAATGCTGGACCATCGCAATCCAGCCGTTGTCGGCCGAAGTCGCGTAGTCCTGCTTGTTCTTGTCGATGTCGCCGAACGTCATCTTCTGGAAGTGATGCTGGTCAGTGTAGACAGCCGGCCCGATGAACGTGTGCGAGAAGCGCGGCGTTTCCACCGGCTGATCGTCACGTACCAGTTCCATATAGACCGACGGGCTCACCGGCGTGGTGCCGACGTTCTGGATCTTCGTGTCGACGCCGATCACATAGCTGCCACGCGTGAACGTGTAGGTCTTGATGACCTTCACGCCACCCTTCACCGGCGACTCGAAGCTGATCTGGAACGACTTTTCGTCGCCCGTCAGATCGTGCGGCTGGTTCGGCAACGGCGTGTAGATGTCGTTGTGATTCGGGAAGTCGCCGCCGAGCAGGCCCGTGCGCGCCAGGTACGTGTGGTTCGCGGTGCGGTCGAACAGCGTGATGACGAGGTCGGGCTGCTTGCCGTCGCCTTGCTTGACGAGCGACAGCTTCGACAGCGTGCCGCCGCGAGTGTCGATTTCGCCGCTATAGACGTCGGTGTTGAACTTGATCAGTTGCGATTGCGTGGCCGCCGGCGCGTTGCCCGGTGCGGCTGCGTTCGTGGCCGGCAGATCGGCGGGCTGGGTTCCCGGCGTCGTGGTTCCCGGTGCGGCGCTACCGACGGTCCTGGTCGGCGTGGCGCTCGGGAAGAACATCGACGGGCGTCCGTGGTCGCGTTGCCAGTTGTCGAACAGCATGACCGCTGACATGAAAAAGATGACCCATAGGACGGTGCGTTTGATATCCATGCGTTGTCTCAGTGTCGATGGAACGGCGCGTCAGCGCTTTTCAGAAGTGGGAGGCGGGACGAGATCGATGCCGCCCGCGGAAAACGGGTGGCAGCGGCAAATACGCCTGGCGGCGAGATAAGTCCCGCGCGCGGCGCCATGATACTGGATTGCTTCGCGCGCGTAATCAGAGCAGGAAGGGTAAAAACGGCACCGGTTGCCGAGCATTGGGCTCACGGCAACCTTGTAGAAACGCAGTAAAGCGATGAGTACCGTTTGCATGGCTGGTGCGGCCGGACGGCGCCGCGCAACGTGGAGTACCGGGCGAGGCCCGCGCAGCACGGCCGCCGGAGCGGCCTGAACTGCAAAGCGGGCGGTCACTTGAGCGTCATTCCGTCTTGGGCGCTTCCGCGGGCGGCGCCTCGCGACGGGTCACTTCGCGCGCTGCCTTGTCGAGCAGCGCCTCGATTTCGCTGCGGCACAACGCCCTCAACGGCGGCGACGAAGCGCTCGGCAAAGCTTTCTTGTCGAAGCGCGTGTGCAAACGCAGCAGCACATCCCAACCGCCGAATTCCGCGCGACGCAGCCGGAAGGCTTCACGCGCGATTCGACGCACCAGATTACGCGTGGCCGCACGCGGCGCGTACTTCTTGCCGATCACGAGGCCTAAGCGAGCTTCGTTGCCGGTGGGCCGGCCGTACACCACGAAGTGCGCGGTACGGCGCCACGGGCGCAAACGAAAAACGGATGAAAATTCATCCGTTTTCAGCAGCCTTGCGGCTTTGGGGAAGGCGGCTTGCGCTCGCAACGGAACCGAGCCCTGTTGCTGCGCCCCAGCCGTTCCCGCGTTACCGCTGGCTTCGCTTGGCACACACAGTGCGCGCAATCCGCTCGCCTGCCTTAGATGGCGAGGCGCTTGCGGCCCTTCGCGCGACGTGCGTTGATGACCTTGCGGCCACCGGCGGTCTTCATGCGAACGCGAAAGCCGTGGGTGCGCTTGCGACGGGTAACGGAAGGTTGGTAAGTACGTTTCATGTTGCTCTCACTTGATCGAAAAATAACCGCGCGATCATCGCTGAAAGCGCAATGGCCGGAGGTTTACTGAATTGGTTTTCGCGGAACCCGCTATTTAAACCGGTTTTTCGTTGACCGTCAATAGTTTAGCCTGATTCGACCGTGCCCCGCGAGGAGTTCGACGGCTGATCCGTCCCTGTGGATAACTCCCTTACGGGTCCG